>NZ_CP120694.1:910000-5710000 GCF_045571435.1 Bradyrhizobium sp. STM 3562 | reverse complement strand
AAGAGCCTATCGCAAGCAGTTGCAGGAATGGGCGGAGCATTGTCCTCAAAACTTTGAGCACCGCGCCGCTTTGGTCGGCGCTGAAATGGCGCGCCTCGAACATCGTGACGCAGAGGCGATGCGCCTCTACGAACACTCGATCCGGACCGCGGCGGCCAATGACTTTCCTCATCACGAGGCGATCGCCTGCGAGCTGGCGGCACGCTTTTACGCTGCAAGTGGTTTTGAGAAGATCGCCTTCGTCTACCTGCGCGATGCGCGCTCTAGCTATCTGCGATGGGGAGCGGATGGCAAGGTACGGCAGCTCGACGACACTTATCCGGATCTCAGCGAGGAAGGAGCGGCACGTGCCCTGACTGTAACGAGGATCGGAGCGCCCGTCGAGCATCTCGACCTTGCGACGGTGATCAAAGTGTCGCAAGCGATCTCTGGCGAGATCGTTCTTGAAAAGCTGATCGACACCCTAATGCGCACCGCAATTGAGCAGGCTGGTGCCGAGCGGGGTCTGCTGATTGTGCTGCGGAACGGACGGCCCGCTATAGAAGCGGAGGCTACGATCTCGGGAAAAGCAATCCTGGTGCAGATGGACGAGCAGCCCGTAACCGCAGCGGCGCTTCCGGAGGCGGTGCTCCATTATGTCATGCGCTTGCGCGAGAACGTTATTCTCGAAGATGCCTCTGCCCAGCCTTCATTTGCCGATGATCCATATGTACGCGGCCATCGGGCACGTTCCATTCTGTGCCTGCCTCTCATTACCCAGGGAAAGCTCGTCGGCATCCTCTACCTCGAGAACAATTTAGCTCCCGGCATATTCGCCCTGAGCCGCATTTCGGTGCTGAAAATGCTTGCCTCGCAAGCGGCAATCGCCCTGGAGAACGGTCGTTTATACCGGGAAGTCCAGGAACGCGAGGCGAAGATACGACGTCTAGTAGATGCTAACATCGTCGGAATCTTCATCTTCGGCGCGAAGGGCGAGATTGTTGAGGCAAATCATGCCTTCCTCAAGATGGTCGGGTACAGCCGAGCCGATCTCCTCGCCGGCCGACTGCGCTGGACGAACCTTACGCCGCCGGAATGGCGTGAACGCACGGCGCGAGCGCAGGCGGAAATCCAAATGACTGGAGCTGTTCAACCTTTCGAGAAGGAGTACGTCCGCAAGGATGGCAGCCGAGTGCCCGTGCTAATCGGCTCGGCCGCCTTCGACGAGCGGCAGGACCAAGGTGTTAGCTTCGTGCTCGACTTGAGCGAGCGTAGGCGCGCAGAAGCTGAGGCCCGTGAAAGCGAGCGGCGCTATCGCGAGACTCTGATTGAACTTGCACACGCCAATCGCGTTACCACAATGGGCCAGCTGACGGCTTCGATCGCACATGAAGTCAACCAACCGATCGCCGCAGTTATCAGCAACGCGGAGGCGGGGCTAAACTGGCTTGATGCAGAACCCCCAAATCTGGAGGAAATCCGACAAACGTTCGAGTGGATCATTAGCGATGGACAGCGAGCGGGCGACGTCATCGGGCGGATCCGCGGGCTTATTAAGAAGGCGGATCCACAAAAGGAGGCATTGGCGATCAACGAGTTGGTGCTTGAAGTCCTAGCCCTGACCCGTGCGGAAGTCGTGAAGAGCAGTGTCTCGGTGCAAACCCAATTGGCCGAACGCTTGCCGCTCATTCGAGCGGATCGAGTGCAACTCCAACAAGTGATCCTTAATCTGATCATCAATGCCGTCGAGGCAATGCGCGGAATGGACGACGGCTGGCGGGAGCTGCGGATCAGCACGGATACAAATGGAGAAGGCGGCGTTCTAGTCAGCTTGCGCGATACCGGACCCGGGCTTGATCGAAAAAGTATGGACCACCTGTTCGAGGCGTTCTACACGACCAAACCCGATGGAATGGGCATGGGGCTAGCCATCTGCCGCTCGATCATCGAGGCTCACGGAGGTGAGATGTGGGCGAGCGCAAATGAGCCGCGTGGCGCCGTCTTTACATTCACGTTGCCAATAGAAACAGACCCTTTCGATTGAACCTGGACAAGATCGGCAGGCGCAATCAGATGCATCGGACGTGACGCTCGCGATCGTCTGAAATGCGATCGTGCGACGGCATCAAAAACGCCTTGCATCTCACGTTGCGTCAGGTTGTAGCCTCTCGAAGAGCCGTGTCGCCTTGCAGCGATCAATAATTCATTGGAATTGGAGCGCCGCCACACGAGCGTTGAACTCGCTTGAAGAGAGTCGCGTCCACTGAGCGCGTTGCGCCAGGTTCGTCGAGTTGCCGTGCCCGGCTGCGCCACGGCGCGCCATCATGGATCAACGCGAAAGCGGTTGGCCCAGACCAAGTCGACAGATCTGCCGAATGAACCCAAGCTCATCTTGCGGCAGCTCGAACCAATTCAGTGGGATGCTTCGCACTGCATTGCGTCTGACGGCGCCCCGGTCTGCGAATTCAAGAAGACGACGCTGCACGCGATACGTCGTCCAGTTGCTTAGAACTTCTGTCAAGGATTCGACAGGGCGCTCAACCAACCGCGTAAAGCGCTCCGCAGTGAAGGTGAGCTTGGCTGTGAACAAAGGGTCGCCCAAGCGACGCGCTGTTTTCGGGATGATGCCTTGATGCTACCGCTGGAAGGAATGCGTTTGGGCGCCTGCTGACTTTCTGCGGTTGGGCCCGGCGCACATGGTTGTATAGCGGCTGGGCGCGCTCATCTTTTAGGGTGACCACGACCTGGCTCTCCCCGAGGGGTGGGAACACCCTCGGGATCAGCATTCGCAGCTTGGCATTTCGGCGAATTGCTGGCGATCCACGAACCAGCGAGAACTCGGCAAGTCTGACGCCAACCGCTCTCGGCTCAGCCCAGTGCCCCCTAGTGTTCTGCTAGGCCTCAACTAACGAATAGCTCGTGCTGCGACCGCCGGCCGCGTCCTTCGCGAGTATCCCCTTCGCAACCAGATCTTCGATGTCGCGCAGAGCGGTGTCTTGCGAGGTCTTCGTAAGTTTGGCCCACTTCGATGAGCTAAGCTTGCCTTCAAAACCCTCGAACAGACGTTCGATCATTGCTTTCTGACGCTCGTTCAATTTCTGATCCGCGTGCTTCTTCCAAAAGCGGGCTTTCTTGAGTACGGATGCCAGGATTGTATCGGCACGGTCAAAAGCGCGGTCAAGACAATCGAGAAACCAAGTGACCCACTCAGTGATCTCAAGATCGCCCTTCTGCGTCGCTTCCAAGATATCGTAGTAGGCGTTGTGCTCCTGCCTGATTTGAGCCGACATGCTATAGAATCGTTGTGGGCTGTTTTCGGAACGCGCTAGCGCCATATCGGCAATCGCACGCGCGATGCGGCCGTTGCCATCCTCAAAAGGATGGATGGTTACAAACCACAAATGGGCAATGGCCGCCTTCAGCACCGGATCGATGTCCTGCGTGCCGTTGAACCAGCCGATGAAAGATTTCATCTCATTGGGCAGCAGAGCCGCTTTGGGTGCTTCGTAATGAACGCGCTCACGTCCTGTCGCGCCGGACACGACCTGCATAGGTCCTGATTCTTCGGTGCGCCAGGCTCCTACGGTGATTTTGGTCATGCCGCTACGACCGGTAGGAAACAGGGCAGCATGCCAGCTAAACAGACGTTCGGAGGTGAGGGGGGAGTTGTACTTGCCCGTTGCGTCGACCGTCATTTCGACGATGCCTTCGACATTGCGCTCAGCTGGCGTAAGAGCGCCGATATCGAGACCCAAGCGGCGTGCGAGTGACGAACGAACCTGGTTGCGGCTGAGAACTTCACCCTCGATCTCGCTCGACTTCGTCACTTCTTCGGTAAGCGCTTCGAGGTTGGCTTCGGTCTTTAGTTTGAAGCCCAGTTCTTCCATGCGACCGGTAAGGCGCCCCTGCCGGTTGCGAACAGCCGCCAGCCTTTGGGCAATCTTCGCCGTATCCCATCTGAAATGGGGCCAATCCTTCAGTTCGTGGATATAGGTCATTCTCCGTATCCTTTGCGGAGAATATAGCGTCTATTCGCCGCAAAGAGGGGAATATTCTCGGTATGAAATGCGGAGAATATTATCGCAATCGCGGGCAACGGCAATCATATCAGATACTTGCGGGGGATCATTCCTGCGGGCTGTTCCCACGTGATCCAACGGCTTGCCAGCACTGCATGTGGATCAATTTTATTCCACGCGTAGTAGATTACGTGCGATTTGGACAGCCTTAGGTTGAATTGGCCTCGCGCCGTCAAGGCGCTGAGATAGATCAAGAGGATTTTCAAGCGCTGATGAAAAGTCGCGACCTGATGACAACGCGCAGATGGCTGTTGGGAATGCGCTAGCGGCAACTGGCGAAGGCCGGCAGGCAGAGTTGGCAGAAGCCGCTACGACATGCGGCAACTGGCTGCTTAAATCCGGGATCTGATTTTGGCCCAGCCTCCTCAAGAGCTACTTGGCTATTTTTGGTCTCAGTTCACATTGGGGGCGCAGCGGCCATATAGTGATCGCCAGGTTATTGGGTTTGTTGCTGCCTTTGCGACACAGTTCGTCGTTGATGGTGCGACGGCGCGACCGGACTCGACCGCCTCGATGAAACCCCAGATGCGTTCGCGGTCGCGTGCCTCGGGCAGCCGCTTGCGTCCCAATACCGCCACACGAAGTTGGCCTGTCCATCCGGCTTCATCACCATGAAAAGGCGTTGCATGTCCGTCACGCCTTCTCGATCCGCGGTCGGCAGGCGAAATAGATGTGGCCTTTTTCGACGATTTCCTCCGAAACTCAGCGTTACGTCCGCGGCGCCCCCGTCGTACCAGAAACCATGTCGCGCCTTATCATGCTGTTTCCTGCATCTGCTTACCGAATGCGAACCCTCGTGTTCCTGAGCTTGCAGCTCGCAGACGGAGACCCTCGGCATTTCGCAAGCGTCGCGCGGCGAGCATCGAGCGGAGGGCACGATTTCCCCGTCGCCGAACCACCGCGCCGCCATTCCGACAACGAGAGATTCCCGATAACCTCAATCACTCGCGAAGCTGCAAACAATCGGAATGGCAATTATCAGAGCTCCGAAATTCCCTGACTTGTTGGCTGAATAGGGCGCAGCCGCCGCCCGGGTAGATCGGGTCGACGCTGCCCGATGACAGGCCACGAGAGCGAAATGGCGAATTTTGCAAACGTTTGTATAGTTCTCCCAAGTTTCTCGATGTGGGAGAGTGAATTGCGTAGAGCAATCTACGTGGCGCGTTGTAAACTTATGGGCAGGATGAATTCGTTCGCGCCCAGCGGCTGTTCGAGCTATCATTAGACGATATTAAGCGCGCGGGCTGACGAGACGGGAGATAGAGTCGAAGATTGTGACGTGTCGGGACGAAGTAGCGGTGATCCGACGGCTCATCTTGGCTTCGCTACTGATGAAGCTGCAAGGCGAGATGCCGCCGTGGTGAGCCAACTCTAAGACACAGCTGCTGAAAGATGACGCTCGCGCGAGACGAATGGCGAACTGACCGACAATGATGAAGTTCGTGGTCGTTAATCGCAGGACCTGATGTGATGCGTTGACCTGCATTGAATGTGATCGACCGCTGGAGGCTGGCTATTTGCGAGAGATATCCCACTCAGCAGCCCTATTGCAGCTACGATGGCGATCTTCCCTTACCGCAGGCTGAGCCTGTTTCTCCGATAGCTCGCGCTCACACGGGGTCATCAGGGCGGCCCCGAATGCTCGGCTCACCTCCAAGCAGTCAGGTCACTTGCTGCTGCTTCCTGCGGCGTTTGGGCTTGCGCTAGCCAGAGCGGCTCTGGGCTCGGTGAGATGATTGCAGAAACGGCGAGTGCTGTTGAACTCTCATGGATCAGTGAATCTCGCTACGACTTGGCGCTTTAAGGCTGGCTGTTTTGAAACCGGAGGACATTGAGCCGAATGTGCGGGATTATGGGTATTTTGGGGCGCGCACCGGTCGCCGAGCTGCTGGTCGATTCACTCAAGCGGCTCGAATATCGCGGCTATGATTCCGCCGGCGTCGCGACGCTGGAAGGTGACCATCTCGAGCGCCGCCGCGCCGAGGGCAAGCTGAAGAATCTGGAGAAGCGGCTGCGCGCCGAGCCGCTGGCGGGCCATACCGGTATCGGCCATACCCGCTGGGCCACCCATGGCAAGCCGACCGAGAGCAACGCCCATCCACATGCGACCGACAATGTTGCGGTCGTGCACAATGGCATCATCGAGAATTTTCGCGAGCTGCGCACCGAACTGGAGCAGAACGGCGCCGCGTTCTCCTCCGAGACCGACACCGAGGTCGTCGCGCATCTCGTCGAATCCTATCTGCGCAAGGGCTATTCGCCCCAGGACGCGGTGAAAGCGTCGCTGCCGCGTCTGCGCGGCGCGTTTGCGCTGGCGTTCCTGTTCAAAGGCCATGACGATCTCATGATCGGCGCGCGCAAGGGCTCGCCGCTCGCGATCGGGCATGGCGAGGGCGAAATGTATCTGGGGTCGGATGCGATCGCGCTCGCGCCCTTCACCGACAGCATCACCTACCTCGAAGACGGCGACTGGGCCGTGCTGACCCGCAACACGGGCGTCATCTATGATTCGAAAGGCGCCGTCGCCCACCGGGAAACGCTCAAGTCGGGCGCGTCGTCGTTCCTGGTCGACAAGGCGAATTATCGTCACTTCATGGCCAAGGAGATCCACGAGCAGCCGGAAGTGGTCGGACATACGCTGGCCCGTTATGTCGATATCGCCGCCGAGCGCGTCGCGCTGCCGCTCAAGCTGCCGTTCGACTTCAACGACGTTGGCCGCATCTCGATCACGGCCTGCGGCACCGCGAGCTATGCCGGCTACGTCGCCAAATACTGGTTCGAGCGGCTGGCGCGCGTGCCGGTCGAAATCGATGTCGCTTCCGAGTTCCGCTACCGCGAGGCACCCTTGCGCAAGGGGGATCTTGCGATCTTCATTTCGCAGTCGGGCGAGACCGCCGATACGCTGGCCGCGCTGCGCTACGCCAAGGCGCAGGGGCTGCACACGGTCTCGGTGGTCAACGTGCCGACCTCGACGATCGCGCGCGAGAGCGAAACTGTGCTGCCGACGCTGGCGGGTCCGGAAATCGGCGTCGCTTCGACCAAGGCCTTCACCTGCCAACTCATGGTGCTTGCCGCGCTTGCGGTGGCGGCCGGAACGGCGCGCGGCGAATTGTCGGGAGAGGACGAGACCAAGCTCGTGCGCGGCCTGATCGAAATCCCGCGGCTTATCGCCGCGGCGCTGGCGACCGAGCCGCAGATCGAAAAGCTGGCGCGCGATATCGCCAAATCGCGCGACGTGCTCTATCTCGGCCGCGGCACGTCGTTCCCGCTGGCCCTGGAGGGCGCGCTGAAGCTGAAGGAAATCAGCTATATCCATGCCGAAGCTTATGCCGCAGGTGAGCTCAAGCACGGGCCAATTGCGCTGATCGACGAGACCATGCCGGTCGTGGTGATCGCGCCGCATGACCGCGTTTTTGAGAAAACCGTCTCGAACATGCAGGAAGTTGCCGCCCGCGGCGGCAACATCATCCTGATGACCGACGCCAAGGGCGCCTCCGAGGCGACCGTGGATTCGCGCGTCACCATCGTCATGCCGGACATGGCGGCGACCTTTACGCCCGTGGTCTATGCCATTCCGGTGCAGCTCTTGGCCTACCATACCGCGGTCATGATGGGCACCGACGTCGATCAGCCGCGTAATCTTGCGAAATCGGTGACCGTCGAATAGGGAAACACACGGAAGCGCTCACAAATGCTCGATCCATTGAGGCTGGTGGCGCTCGCGTTCAAGATCCGGCCCGAGCCGACGTTTTCATTCGCTATACGAGCATTGGAGATCATGCGGGTCGGAGTTGCTCGTCAATTGCGCCTACGCGGCTCAGTAACACCCATGAGGTAATCTTGTCAGATCGTTTGCGCTGCTGGACCCTCCTGTTCCTGTTTGCCGCGATAGGGTTTTGCGCGGCAGCTCAGGCGAAAGACCGTCGCACTGTGGCAGAACCTGTTCGCCCCAACGGTGTTTGCGCCCGCCTGGTGCCCTCCGGCAAGGACGATACTGGCAGGCTGCAAACCGCCATTGTTCAGTGCCCCCCTGGCGCAGCGGTCTACTTGACCGGCGGCTCGTTCCTGTCAGGTCCCCTTGAGATGAAATCCGGCGTAACGCTCTGGATTGAGCGGGATGCTACACTTTTTGCCGTCGCCGAGCCCAATGCCTACGACAAGGGCTCCGGAACTTGCGGTCGCATCGCAGGCAAAGGCGACGGCTGCCGCCCCTTCATCAGCTTTTCCAAGACACGGGGGGGCGGCATCTATGGCCAGGGCAGGATCGATGGTCAGGGCGGGGCGCTCATGGTTGGGAGCTCTGAAAGCTGGTGGCAGCTGGCGCGGCGCGCACAAACCGAGGGCGGCTACCAGAATGTCCCCCGCCTAATACAGATTGATCATGCACAGGAGATCACCTTCCACGGTATCACCTTGCGCAATTCCCCGAATTTCAATGTGGCCATGAACCGTGTTCAAGGAGCCACTTTTTGGGGCATCACCATCGACACACCGGGCGACGCCCGCAACACGGATGGTATCGATCCAGGCGCCAGTGAGGATGTGACGATCACCCATAGCATCATTCGCACCGGTGATGATAACGTCGCGATTAAAGCCGGAAGCAATGGTCCGAGCCGGCATATCTCGATCATCGATAACTACTTTGGGTGGGGCCACGGCATGTCGATCGGCAGCGAGCTCAGCTCCGGCGTCAGCGACATATTGGTGCGTGGCTTGACCCTGGACGGCACGACGTCTGGTTTGCGTATCAAGAGCGACGTTAGTCGAGGCGGCCTCGTTGAACAGGTCACGTATGAAGATATATGCATGCGCGGCGTCCGATCGCCGATCACGTTTGACACGCGCTACGACCCGCATGCTCGCGGCGACAGTGTTCCGATCTATCGGCAGATCGTTCTACGTCATGTCTACGGCGGCGACGGTGCGTTGGTGATGCGCGGGCTGGACCAACAGCACGTCCTCGGGGTCATGTTGGACGACGTACGATTTGCCGCTACGGCGAGCTGGCAGGTGGAAAACGTCGATCTGACTACTGGACGATCCGGCATATCGCCACCCCTAGAAGGGGCTACTTGGACGCCTGCTTCTCAGGCATCCACCCGATGTGCAAAATCGTTCCATTGATATTCTCCACAGGGGTGTAAGTTCAGCGCGCCTCGTATCACGGCCGGCGCCGCTCTGCTGCCGTCGGCGTGCAGACGGGACGGCCGTTTCCCGGCTTCAACTATTTCAGCGTGCGCCCGCATTCTCACTTTTAGGATATGGAGCAAACGCTCCATGTCATATCATGGAGCAATTGATCCATGATACGTTACCGAGTCATGGCGCGAGGTCTTCACCAAGATGTTCGTTCAGGACACTGCCGATTTGATCAAGCTCTTCGTCGACAATATCGAGAAGGCGGTGCGGGCGCGATCAGCGGGCAAATTGTAGCGCGTTATGCCCGGATATGTCTGCCGGCCCCAGGTAGGTGATGTCGATCCGGCCGAGGTCTTGAGCCACCTGGGCGCGCAAGAGTCCAGCTCTACTGGGGTTGAGCGCGGCTAGCACGGTGCCGAGCGGCGAGCCATCCGTCGAGAGCACGCGTGGCTGCGCGCGCGCATCCGCGTCAGCAACACCGCGACCAAACGCACGAGACCGCTTTCCATCTCGCGCGCGCCAAGATCGGTGATGAGCGCTTCCCAATTCCGTCGCTTCTTGGGGATGTCGTCGAACATTGGAAAGAGGACGATGCCCTCGACGTCGACAACGCGCGTCCGGCGCGGCCGATGACGTTCTCGAACTCGCTGATCTCGATCCGCTCGCCGGCGGTGAAGTGAATACATGACGACGGCCGTGGCCGACAAATTGAGGCCTTGGGCCAGGGTCGGCGAGGAGATGGTGACCTTGAGGACGTTCTCGCGGAGCAGACGCTCGACCTCCTTGCGGTAGGCGGTCGGCAGCGCGCCATGGTGGAGGGCGACGCCGAGGCGCAGACATTTGAGGATGGCGCTGCCGGCGCCCAGCCATTCCTCGCCGAGCGCGATCGCGGTGTTCAGCACGTTTGGATCGGTCTCGAGCAGCGAGCGCAAGGCGCCGCGCTCATGCAGATCGACGATAACGTCGCCGCGCGCGCCGAGTTCGAGCTTCACGCGCGGCGTGATGTAGGCCATGCTCTCATATTCGGTGGCGGGCAGCGCCGGCGGGTAATGGAAATTGATCGTCTGCGCGTCGCCGGCATCGATCTCCAGCGTCCACTCTCCGTTGGCCGGCTCGCCGAGCTGTTCGACGATCGCGGCGCGGAGCGCCGGGAGAAGTTTCTCGACTATGTGACGCTCGACATCGCCGACCAGGTCGTCGATCAATCGGGCCGCCTGTTTCCGGCTAATCCCCTCCTTCTCGGGATCGCGGTCGCCGGTATAGCCGAGTTCAGCGCGATCAAACGAGAGGTCGATGTCCTCGGAGAAGCGACGAATGGTCCCAAACGCCTTGGTGAGCGATGTGCCGCCCTTGAAGACGAGGGGCGCCGTCGCCCCTTTGGGCAGACCGAACAGGCGCCTTAAGGTCCAGCAAACCCAGAAGTCCTTTTCGATGATCGTGTCGGCGACACCCCGGCCGGCCGGTCGTCGCGCCCACTTCGAGAGCCAACTTCCATCCTTTATGCAGGCGGAGCTGACGAGCGCCGTGGCGCCGCGGACGACTCTGGTCTTCGGCCAATGCTAAGACCCGATCGTGGATGAGAGACCCTGATCCCGCGCGCCGGGCGATGGTCATTCCTCTGCGACGAAACATCTTCAAGCAAGCCAACGTGGAAGGGAGGCGGCGGCTGATTGAGCGCCGCTTTCAGTTATATCCTTTTTGCCGTACGGCGATCCGCTGTTCATGTTGGGCGCAGAAAAACCTGATCCTCATGGCCTGGCGGCCCTAAGGTGGCGGTGTAGTTCACGCCCTTGAGAGGAAAACTTGTCTCCGGCTGAGAAGCGCTCGGCAGCAGCTTGTGCAAGCTCATTGCTTGCATGAAGTCTTCCGACGCCCATTGGGGGCCGTGCTGGAAGCCTAAGGGGAGGTACATCGATAAATCCGGCAACGGACCCGGCTCGTAAGCCGACTGATCTGGCGGGCCTGAGTTAGACGTCACTCCGAACGGCGCGGGTTCGTCATTCAGTACTCGCCAAACCTCGTTCTGATGAGACTGCCCTAAATCTAGAGCCGAGTCCTCTGGATCGAGGGAGACTGGCGACGGTATGGATTGATCATCAAGCAATCGGCGAAGCTCCCCTGGAGAGAACTGCTCTAGGTCGAAACTAAGTGTTTCTGGATCGACCGAGAACGACGGGGCAGGGTGATGGTCCTGTCGTCGCTGAAGCTCGTTCTGCAAGTCCCTTTCCACCCGCTGAAGCTCCTCTGAAGGGATGGTGGCTGGCGAAGGCATGGGTTGATGATTCAGATGATCCAGCACTTGCCGAAGCTCCCACTGATGAATCTGCTCTGGATCGAACGCGACGTGCCCTTGGACGAAAGCCGACGGGGCGGGTTGATCCTCCTGCCCTTCCTGAAGCTCCTCTCGCCGACTGCTAGCTTCGTGCGACGGCCTGTGCTGCGCAGTGGCGTCGCCGATGAACCTCGGTTCCATCAGTACCGCGCTTTCGGCAGGGGCCATGTTCGGTTGGCGAGCATTGCGCTTGGGGCGAGGGAGGGCGGTCATGCCTGTCGACCGGAAGGTCCGGAAATGGTCTATTGCCCTAAGGAGTCCGTCGGGATTACCCTTTCCGATGAACCCGCACACGTCACCGTTTAGCGACCCACTGTTGAGCCGAGCAACAATGCTCGGTTTTTTTTTTGCGAAGAGCCAACGGCTAAAGCTACGAAGAGGAGTTACATATTGATAGACGGAGTCTCTTTCCATCCCAGCCTTGATGAAGGCCTCCTTGAGCGCCGAGATGTCGCGAGCATCCTCAGAATAAAGAGGCCGCATGTCCGACCCCGTCACGACCCCGCTTGATTGAGCCGGCTGCAGCGCCGAGGACGCGCTAAGCTGCGCGGCGGCGATGTCGAGGCGACTAGCCCCGGCCTTGATGAGCGCCTCCTCAAGCCCCACGACAACGGGAGCATCCTCGGAAGAAAGAGGCCGAATGTCGTGCTCTCTCACAATCGCCGTCGACTGAGCCGGCTGCGGCGCCGAGCACGGCCTGTGCTGCGCAACGGCGTTGTCGAGGCGCCTCGGTCCCATCAGTGCCGCGCTTTCGGAATGGATACGGGCCACCTTCGGGGGGTGAGGATTGCTGGCGCGACTGCCCCTCGGGCGTACGATAACTTCGCCTGTCGACCGAAAGGTGCGGAGACGGTCTAATGCTGAAAGGAGCTTGTTGGGATTACCCTTTCCGACGAACTCGTATACGTCACCGGGATTGCTCAGGGACATATTGTCCATCCGAGCGACTATGCTTGGTCTGCGTTTTGCGAAGAGCCAACGGCTATAGCTAAGGAGGACGTTTACCAGCGGCTTCGCCGCGCCGGCGGCCATCCCGCCTTTGATGAGGGCCTGCTCAAGCCTCAAGATATCGGAAGCATCCTCGGAATAAACAGCCCGTCCGTCCCAGTGATGCCCCCCTATAATAATCCCAGTTGATTGAGCCGGCTGTATCGCGGAGGTTGCGGGCATTGCTCCACCACCTCCACCTGAATTGGCCATCTCGCTCAGCTGGTGCTCAATGGCAGCACCTTGCGGATCGTTTAGGGTCCTCGGCCTCTTCGCTGCTCTCAACTCACCTGTGTCATGCCCATCGCTGATGAGGGCGTCCTCGCCTGGCAGGAGGTTGCTCCTGACAAGCGCACCCACCAGCCCGTTGGGGCACTGCTGGCCGTCGCTAGACACATTGGGATGGAGGCCACCGGGCGGCCCCTGATCCGGCATCGCGGCACCGGCTGGGCGGGCCTGGTTCAATTGCTCCTCAAAGGCCCCTTGGTCGGGGTGGCTCGCTTGAGGCTCTTGCGAGACGGACTGTACCTGCGGCCGACCTGTTACATTGAATGACTCAAAATTGTGCGGGTTCACCCCAGCCTCACGTCTACACTTCACCTGAGCAACCTTACTCAGGCAAGCTTTCGAAAAGCTGACGAGGGCGTCGCTCGCGCACCAATGCATCGCCACATCGCAGAAACCAGACTGCCCCGCGGCTCTCTGATCGCGGGACTTTCTTGCGTTTTAGCAGGCTGTTGAAGAACTCAGCCGCGTTCGCAAACGAAGGCTGAATCGTCGCCATTGTGGATGTAGAAGTGGCCGACGAGCCTGCCCGCAGTGCCGATCATAGCCCATCCGCGACCGCAGGACGGATCATTCTCGTCGTGCCCTTCCCATGAGAACTCGGCGCAGGCCGATCCGTCGCGGGCGCCTAGCGCACGTCCAGGAAGCCCTTGAGAGCCCCAAAGGCGATTTCGCCATCGGACTTGCCCTGGAAGGTGAGATGCGCCTCTTCGGCAAGATCGAGGAACTCGCTGTCCCAGACGTCCATCTCGACGATGCGCCAGCGGCCGACAAAGGCCTTGGCGAAGCCGGGCACCTTGGCCATCAGCCAGTCTCCGCAATCAGCTTGGGCAGCCGCACCAGATTGTAGGCGGCGGCAGCGAAGGTAAAGGCCCATGCGACGCGATCACGGCCACGGAAGCTGGTCTTCTCTTGCCCGGCGACCGTCTTGATCCAGCCGAATGCCTCCTCGATGCGCTTGCGGATGCGCTGACTGATGGCATAGCCGCCGTGCCGGGTCGTTCGTCCGTCAATCGCAGAACTACGGCCGCTGGTGTTCTGTGCAACATGCGGCGTCACGTTCATCGAGCGCAGTTCGTTGACGAAGTCTTCTGCATCGTAGGCTTTGTCGGCGCCAAGCGTGATCGCTGTCGGTCGATCGGCACGAGGCTCGATCATGTGCAGCGCGGCCACCCGTTCGGCATGCCCGCCGGCCTGCGTCAGGCAGGCGTCGACCAGCAGGCCGTGGCGGTTCTCCATCAGCCCGTGCCCGATGAAGCACAGCTTCGTCTCCTTGCCTTTGCCCTTGCGGTAGAGCCTGGCGTCCGGATCGGTGGTTGAAGCATGGGTGTCATTCGAGCGTTTCTGGCCATGGAAGTCCGCTTCGGCATTGCGCCCGCCGCCTGGCGCTGGCGGCTCGCCGGAGCTGTCCTTCGGCTTGACGCTCTTCATCGAGGCCCAGGCCTCGATCAGCGTACCGTCGACCGAGAAGTGATCGCTCGACAGAAGCCTCTTCACCTTGGGCTGCGCCAGCACCGCCGCCAGGAACTTGGCCGCGATGTCGCCTTCCAGCAGCCGGTCGCGGTTCTTCGAGAACACCGAATGGTCCCAGGCTGCGTCGTCAACGCCGATTCCGACGAACCAGCGGAACAGCAGGTCGTATTCCAGTCGCTCCATCAGAAGCCGCTCCGAGCGGATCGAATAAAACGCCTGCAACAGCATCGCCCGCAGCAGCTTCTCCGGCGGGATCGACGGCCGCCCAATTGGCGAATAGAGCGCGGCAAACTCTCGCTCCAGCGCCGACAGGCCTTCGTTCACAATCGTCCGGATCGCTCGCAGCGGATGATTACGCCGCACCCGCGCCTCCAGGTCGACGTAGCTGAACAGTTCGCCCGTTCGATTGTCGCCGCCGCGCACGCACCATCTCCGAGATCTCATCGGAGCCAATGAATCACGGTCGCCGGTCGGCGGCGAGCGCCTTTTTCAACAGCCTGCTAGTCTTACTGCGTCATAAATTTCGGTAGCTACTTTGACTTGAGACTGCCCTGATACAACAAGGGCATCGAGATAGTGTGGACGCCAGAGCGGCGCTCAATCTTCGCCGAACGGTCGCGATCGAATTTGGAACGTGCCGTTCAGGCCGCAATGGCGGCCCCCCTCGGGCGATAAGTTTCGGGAATTGTAATTTCTTTGAAAAGCCCGGTGGAAGCTGTTGCTGAGGGGGAAATCGTCTCCCGCTCGGAGACCAGGAATCCGTAGGCCGCGATGCACAGCGTTGCGTGATGGTGGAAGCCGCGCCAGCCTCGCCCCTCGAAGTGGCCAAGGCCGATCTCCTGTTTGAGTTCGTGGTAGTCGCGCTCAATGCGCCAGCGCAGTTTGGCGGTGTCGACCAGCTGACGGAATCCAATGTTGGCCGGAAGCGTCGAGAACCAATATTTGCTGGGTGCTTCCTCGCCCTCTGGCCACTCGATCAGCAGCCATTCCTCCGGCCGGCTTTCGGCGAGCCAGTAATCTCGATGGGCCGGACGGATGCGGACACGGGCAAAGCGGGAGGATAAGCGTTCCGCCGCCCCCTCACGCCACGTGATCTTGCGCCAAGCATCCATTGGCAGGCCAAGCGCAAGCTTCTTAACTGAGATCGGTTGATACTTGCCATCACGTCGCAGCAACTTCGGAGGTCGCCCGCTCCCAGACCACTTCTTCGGCGCCCGCGGCCCAGTGCCAGGGCGCCATACGGACGTTTGCGGCTGGATGCCGGCCACATAGTTCAAGCCGAGATCTGTGATGCTCGTACGCAGATCGGTATCAGTGCCATAGCCGGCGTCCATCAGCACGACGCCACGCGGCAAGCCCGCCGCACAGGCCCAGCGCAATTGCTCAAGCGCGATGGCCGGCTTGGTTTTGAAGGTGATCTCCTTGGGCACACCGGCTTTGCGCCGACGCGGACGGTCGGTCGCCCACTCCTTTGGTAGATAAAGGCGATACGCCACAGGCAGGCTCGCGTGATGGTTCGCAATCGAAAGGGTCACCGCGACCTGACAATTGTCTTGCTTACCCAGTTGGCCGCAATATTGCCGTGCAACCCCGACCGAATGCCGCCCCTTCTTAGGAAAGCCGGTATCGTCGATGATCCAGGCTTCGATCTGTCCGTGGCGTGCGATGCTCGGCAGCACTAATTCACGGACCTTGGTCAACACCTGCTGGTCCGACCAGTCGCCTTGACCGACAAAATGCAACAACGACTGGTGTTGCGCTCCTGTCCGCTCAGGAGCCGTGATCGCCGCCATCGGCTCGACACTCTTGCGATCGCAAGGCATCATCAGACCGGTGCAGTAATCGCGAAGCGGTTTAGCTCGACCCGCGTGCCCGATGACGCTCGTAAGACCCTCAACATACGCCGAAAACCGCGACGCGACGTCCCCCGATTTTGCCTGGCCCATTTCAGCCTCTCCGTGTGCCGAAAAGATGAGCCTTCTCAATTATATGATTCTTCTCGGCAAAGGCCGCGACACTCTGACTCAGTGAGACTAGGGGAGGTGATGGCCCTTTGATGTATCACGAAGCTCGACTCTCAGTCCAAAGAAGACATATTGTGGATACGTGTGCCGTTTTTATCTTCAAAGCTTTGGCACGGTGCTCTTGTTGTCCATGGCCACACGCCGACGACAAAGCGCGCTCCTGCTCCCGGGCGCGGCGCGGTCCACGGGCTCAAGCTGCTCGAGGGCTATCGCGGCGTCGTGCAGTGCTACGGCTGCACCCTCAACTGAAGCTGAAGGAGCTGTAGTATGAATGCACGTAGTCGGCTGGTGATTGAGCGCGGCAAGCCGAAGACGGTGGTCAGCGACAATGGCAGCGAACTCACCAGCAACGCCATCCTGGCATGGGCCGGTCAGAGCCGCATCGCATGGCACTACATCGCGCCGGGCAAGCCCATGCAGAACGCCTTCATCGAGGCTTCAATGGCCGGCTGCGGGACGAACTGTTGAACGAGACACTTCACCTAAAGCAGTAATGGCCTCCCCAGAGTGCAGCTATCGTCGCTGGCTCGATAGGTGCGCGAGCACATCAAGGAGCAAGTTATCCTCTGCCCCACATGAAGAGGCATTTCGGGTGTTGTAGTGACGGCATCAGCTTGGAAATCAATTATAGTTTCATCGCTTGCCTCGTTATCCCCGGTCGATATGTAATAGCTCGACGAGGCGCATGGCCGAATCATCCCGCTCCATCCCGATCTTCGAGGGGCGCTCTCAGCGCTTCAAGGGACATCCGAGCCTTCACGGCCCGTCGTGCTTTCGGAGCGGGGCAGCAAGATGAAAGCGCGCAGCATCGTCATCTGGTTTAGCCGCGCATATCGCGCCCTCAATCTTGATGGCTGCTCCTCACATTCGGGCGGAGGACATTTATCACCCGCGCGGGTCGCCTGGTGCAAGTGGGTCCTTGCGCGATGTTCAGTTGCTTGCTGGACATCGCTCGATCCAGACCACGCAGGGGTACATCGATGGAGACAGTGACGCCCAGCGGAGGTTGGTATCTCTGATCTAGGACCCCGCTCGCTTAACTTACGACCGCCCCGAAAAATTGGCAAAGCTGACTGCTCCGCGTATCGATCCTCTTGAAGCACACAACCACGCCGACACTTTGATCCGCGTTGCTGGATCACTATCGCTGCTCAATGAGATCGACGACGAGTTTCGTCAGGCGGGCCTGGATGAAGCTGTCGCGTCGGGCAATACTCCGATCATTTTCGATTGGCTCTTAACGGCGTTCAGCTTTCAGGGGATATCCGACAAAGCCACCCGGAGTTACAGATATTCAGGTCTTGCCACACGCTTATATTTGGCTAGTCGACTCGGAGTCGTTATAGCCATCGGCGATCGTGCACGGTGACACCGTACCGCGGCACTTCGAGCTCGTTGAGCTTTTTCCTCTTGAGAGGCAATGAGTGACGGATGAATTGCTCCTCATGGTCGAACATGCGATGTGCCTCCACCACGTAACCTTGTAGGAGAGGTGAAGTTGGGAAGCAGGCGGGGATCCCGTTCCAAATAGAAGGTGAGGACGTGCGCGGCGGCGGCGCCGCCTGTATGCCGTGCCCGTTGAAATGCGTGCGATGACGAGTAGTCGCCGCCCCGAGCTGCCAAAGGGCTTCATCAGCCGCGAGGAAGACCGGTCCTAGCAGGCTGTTGAAAAAGGCGCTCGCCGCCGACCGGCGACCGTGATTCATTGGCTCCGATGAGATTCGGAGATGGTGCGTGCGCGGCGGCGACAATCGAACGGGCGAACTGTTCAGCTACGTCCTGGAGGCGCGGGTGCGGCGTAATCATCCGCTGCGAGCGATCCGGACGATTGTGAACGAAGGCCTGTCGGCGCTGGAGCGAGAGTTTGCCGCGCTCTATTCGCCAATTGGGCGGCCGTCGATCCCGCCGGAGAAGCTGCTGCGGGCGATGCTGTTGCAGGCGTTTTATTCGATCCGCTCGGAGCGGCTTCTGATGGAGCGACTGGAATACGACCTGCTGTTCCGCTGGTTCGTCGGAATCGGCGTTGACGACGCAGCCTGGGACCATTCGGTGTTCTCGAAGAACCGCGACCGGCTGCTGGAAGGCGACATCGCGGCCAAGTTCCTGGCGGCGGTGCTGGCGCAGCCCAAGGTGAAGAGGCTTCTGTCGAGCGATCACTTCTCGGTCGACGGTACGCTGATCGAGGCCTGGGCCTCGATGAAGAGCGTCAAGCCGAAGGACAGCTCCGGCGAGCCGCCAGCGCCAGGCGGCGGGCGCAATGCCGAAGCGGACTTCCATGGCCAGAAACGCTCGAATGACACCCATGCTTCAACCACCGATCCGGACGCCAGGCTCTACCGCAAGGGCAAAGGCAAGGAGACGAAGCTGTGCTTCATCGGGCACGGGCTGATGGAGAACCGCCACGGCCTGCTGGTCGACGCCTGCCTGACGCAGGCCGGCGGGCATGCCGAACGGGTGGCCGCGCTGCACATGATCGAGCCTCGTGCCGATCGACCGACAGCGATCACGCTTGGCGCCGACAAAGCCTACGATGCAGAAGACTTCGTCAACGAACTGCGCTCGATGAACGTGACGCCGCATGTTGCACAGAACACCAGCGGCCGTAGTTCTGCGATTGACGGACGAACGACCCGGCACGGCGGCTATGCCATCAGTCAGCGCATCCGCAAGCGCATCGAGGAGGCATTCGGCTGGATCAAGACGGTCGCCGGGCAAGAGAAGACCAGCTTCCGTGGCCGTGATCGCGTCGCATGGGCCTTTACCTTCGCTGCCGCCGCCTACAATCTGGTGCGGCTGCCCAAGCTGATTGCGGAGACTGGCTGATGGCCAAGGTGCCCGGCTTCGCCAAGGCCTTTGTCGGCCGCTGGCGCATCGTCGAGATGGACGTCTGGGACAGCGAGTTCCTCGATCTTGCCGAAGAGGCGCATCTCACCTTCCGTGAGCGTCATCCAGGGACCACGGGCTGAGGGCTGATCTGGTCGGCTAGGAAGATCTCGTGGAATGATTTGTCACGAGGTCACCATGTCAAAGGATAGTCGTAAGGATGGCGATAAGGATAGGCATACGCCTATCCTCGAGGACGGCTCCGACACACTGCAGCGTGTCGAGATCATCACCGGGACCGGCCGGCGCCGGCGCTGGTCGACCGATGCGAAGGCGGCGATTGTCGCGGAGAGTTTTGCGCCGGGTGCAAGCGTGTCCGCGGTGGCACGACGACACGACATCAGCCCAAGCCTGTTGTTTCTGTGGCGTCGTCAGACAACGCGGGCGAAGGTCGCGGCGTGCGGGGACGGAGCCGTGCCACCTGGCTTTGTGCCGGTCGCGATCACCGGCTGCGGAGGCAAATTGCCGTCGTGCGAGGAGCAGGCGGCGATCGAGATCGAGGTCGGCGCGGTTCGCATCCGCGTCAGGGGAGGGTCGACCGGCGGGCGCTGTGCGAGGTGCTGGCGGCAGTCGGGACGGTTGGCCGATGATCGGGCTGCGACCCGGGTTGTCGATCTGGATCGCGACGCAGCCGGTCGATTTCCGTCGCGGCATGGACTCGCTTGCGATGCTGGTGAGCGAGGCGTTTGGAGCCGATCCGTTCGACGGCGGACTTTACATCTTCCGCTCCAAGCGCCGAGATCGCGTGAAGATCCTGACCTGGGACGGAAGCGGCCTTGTCCTTTACTACAAGAGAATCGAGGGGCAGTTCACCTGGCCGCCGATCAAGCAAGGCGTCATGCCGCTATCTCATGCTCAGCTCTCGGTGCTGCTCGATGGCTCAGACTGGAAGCGTGTGCCGATGCGGGTTGTGGATCAGCCAGCACGAGCTGGTTGATCCGTATCAAAGTAGTTCGTCACTCATGCGGAGCTGTTGTAGAACCACTCTGCATGAGTGATTTGCCTTCCGATCCAGCATTGCTTCGACAAACCGTGACGACGCTGTCGTCACGGCTTGCGGCGTTGTCGGCGGAATGCAGCACGCTTTCGGCCGAGCGTGATGCGGCGATCGCCCAACGCGACGCTGCAGTCCAGGAGAACGACAAGCTTCTGATGATCCTGTCCCAGTACCAGCGCACGATCTTCGGTCCCCGCTCCGAGACACTGGATCCCGGACAACTGTCTCTCTTCACCATCACGGCACAGGTGGCTCGTGCCGCCAACGACGACGTGACCGGAGGCAGGCTGCCTGACGGAGCGGAGGGCCGTGGAAAGCGACCGGCGCGACGCAACCGGGGACGCTCCCGGAGCATTTGCCGCGCATCGATGTCGTGATCGATATCGAGAGCCACATCTGCCCCTGCTGCGGCGAGCGGCTGCACAAGATCGCGGAGACCGTCAAGGAAGCCTTCGACGTCATTCCGATGCAGTACCGGGTCAAGCGCATTGTGCGTCCGCGGTACGGCTGCCGGGGATGCCGCCAGGGTGTGCTGCAGGCACCCGCGCCGGCCCAGGCGATCGATGGCGGGATGGTGACGGAAGCCTTGCTGGCCCACATCGCGGTGATGAAATACGGCTACCAGCTGCCGCTGTATCGGCAGGAACAGATGTTCGCCGCGCAAGGCATCACGCTCGACCGGCAGACGCTGGCCTCGTGGATGGGCCGCGTTGCCTGGTGGCTGAAGCCGCTTCACGCGCTGTTGCGCGACACGATGATGTCCTATCCACGGCTGTTTGCCGATGAGACGCCGCTGCCGGTTCTCGATCCCGGCCGTGGCAGGACCAAAGTCTGCCAGTTCTGGGCAATCGCCATCGATGACCGGTCGTGGGGCGGCCCGGCACCGCCGGCGGTGGTCTACGTGTTTGCCGAGGATCGCAAGGCGATCCGCGCCAAGCAGCTGTTCGGGGACTACCACGGCATCCTGCAGGTCGATGGCTATGCCGCCTACAAGGGCCTGATCAAGAGCGGCGGCCGTCTGATGCAGCTGGCGTTCTGCTTCGCGCATGCGCGGCGGAAGTTCTGGGACGTTCACGTCGCGACCAAGTCGCCGATTGCCGCGGAAGCGCTGCAACGGATCGCGATGTTCTACGCTATCGAGGATCGCATCCGCGGTCTGCCGGCGGCGCATCGGGCTGCAGTGCGGCAAAGCGATACCAGGCCGTTGATCGAGGACTTCAAACCCTGGCTCGAGGCGCGGCTGCTGGAAGTCTCGAAGAAATCCGGTCTGGGCAAAGCCATCCGCTACACCCTCAACCACTGGGACGGCCTGACGCGCTTCATCGATGACGGACGCATTGAAATAGACAACAATACGGTCGAGCGCAGCATCAAGCCGATAGGGCTTGGAAAGAAGAACTATTTGTTCGCGGGCAGCGAAGGCGGCGCCGAGACATGGGCCATTCTCGCGTCGCTCATCAACTCGGCAAAGCTGCAAGATATCGACCCACGGCACTATCTGACCGACGTTCTTGAGCGCATCGTCTCTGGACGCACAAAGATCAATCAGCTGCACACGCTGCTGCCGTGGAATTGGAAGGCCGAGCGCGATGGTTCGGAGACAAAGCTCGCCGCCTGATCAGTTCGACGGCAGAGCATCTGGAACTTCTTGCGCGTCGCTGGTGTCGTCATAGATTTCCTCGCGGATCACGCGCAGCGTCACCTCGTGTAGATAGACTTGCAGCGCCCTCTCCAGCTCGGTGAACTCCGGCAACAGAATCTTGTCGACGAAGCCCCGCGACGCGCGGACCATCACCGTGTTGCGTCGCTGGCGGTGGTAACGAAACGGCCGTAGCCCGTACCGGCGGCAAAGCGCCAGAAACAGATGCCGCGACCATTGGTCAGGAAGTGAGAATTGCTGCTCGATCGGCGGATCGTGACGCGCCAGCTCCTCGACCCGGGCGCGCACCCGCTGCAGCGCAGCTTCCGCCGCAAGGCGCTCACCAGCAGTTCCAGCACCCACGAACAACGCCTCGATCTTCCGAAGCTTCTCGCGCAGCTGAGAATCGCTGGTCATTCTGATGCCCCGTTGCCCGCTCCAACCCGGGATCACCCCATCACCGCGCAACGGTAGCGTCAATCACCCTGACTGCGCTATCCAGAGCATTCCGCGCTAGTCAAGGCCGGACACGGCGATCCTCCCATGACGCTCACGATGCTCTCATGCCCTGGCACTTCAAAGCCTGAACGGCCTCAGCTTCGCGCTTACGTTAGAACGTCCCTTTAAAATCTGCCCACCGTCCTCCCGTACTGATCGTGGGCCATCGGCCTGCAAATGACGAGCGCGAATTGCAGGACTAAGCTCATCATTGCCGGGTGCTAAGCCGATCCGTGCGAAAGCCCGTTAGCCATGCCGGAAATCGAGTTCGTTCGCGACGAGCTTTCGATTGATTCAGTGTGCGAGGCCCGCATGTAAATGGCGTGCGCGCTATCCGTAGCGAGCCAGTGTGTCAGGTCGGATTAGCAAGTGTTTGCCGCCAACCCCACCTTGCGCACAGCTGCAATCATATTGGCAAACCAACGCTCATACTGTCGGATTTAATCCGTAGCATCGGTTTGTGTGCAGCACGAGACAGGTCTTTAACGGCAAATTCCGCGGCGTATTCGGCCTTCTCCTTAGCGTCCTTTGGGATTAATGACATTAGCGACTTCGAGATGCCGTTTGCCAAAGACACCCGCATTTCCTGCATAGCGAGGGCTCGCACTGGGTCGTCACCCGTATAAGTCTTGGTGAAATTAAAGATGATCTGGAATAGCCTCTCGGGGGAATCAATGAGCTTCTTTTCACGAAGCAGATCAAGGTGAAGCGTAATTGCGCTGCTGAAATCAACCGATGATGATTCTGTTGACCAGTTGTGTTGAGAGTAACCCGTATCCTTCCTTACTTCTTTCGTCTTTGCCGTGAAGAGCAGCAGCTCTGTGCCGCCGCTATATCTCCACGTACTGTTCTCTTCGAAAACGTGCACAGCTGTTCCGAACGCAGCGTCACTATAATCCCAGTTCTTGCTTCCCCGCACGACATCATCCTTTAAGGACCAGCCAGCGAGCACAAAGTGGATATCCCTTCCAGACCTAACGTCGAACCAGCCCAGTGATGGAATAATCTCCTTTTCCGCGATAGGCTGCCCCTTCCTCATGAACAGCACTGCCATGAGTCGAGGCCCTTGCTCGTCTCCCAAAATTGAATCCGCTAGCATTTCGAATTCAGGAAAATAGGTGATTCTTCCTGGGATCATGAGCCGCCTCGTGGAAAAAAATCCCTCTTCGTGATTCTCACATTACTTGTATATGCGCCTTCAAGAATGTAACGCAAAGTAGCTGTTGCACTGGAAACGCTCTCCGGAAGAGCACGCGGCGGATTGAGTTTTGGAGATCAGCTCACTCATGCGTTCTCCTCCTAGCTCCGCACGCCACCCATAGGTCTCGCGCCGGTACCGTAGCGCGTACTGCCCTTAGCGGACTACCGGCGCTTGGGCGAGGAGTCTACATCCGAATCGTCGCGCCAAACTGGGCATCTGTAAACATAATGGTGAAAAGTGATCGAGTTAGCCTGTCGAGAGTTAGGTGCGCCGCACCGCGCAACTTGCCTTGCTGCTGCAATGAAAATGACCAGGGCTCCGCGTGAACGCTGGTCGTCACAACGCCGCCTCCATCCTGTTTGATTACGTAAAAAGTCCTTCGCTGAGGCACCTGCGTGATCCACACAGCGTTCACAAGGTCGCGCGAGATCGTGAAAGCGCTCGATGGCGCAAGCTCCGGGTGGAAGAAGTGGGAGGGGCAACGGGAAGAGGTCGCGCAATCTGCGGCTCCATGCTGGATACCCATCGAGGACCTCCAAGCGTTTCTGAATACGTGCCCGGCCCAAGGTCGCGGCGATGCGAACAAGGCGCTGAAGAAGATTGCTTAAGCCCTTCGATGATCCCATGAAGGTCCATAGCGCGCCGGTGTGGCCTTCTGCTTGATCGTCGCGACAGCTTCTGTGTTGCCGGTGCTGCTTGCCTACGAGCGCGCGGGCACCATTTGGATTGCCGAGCTTCACTCCGCGCGCCTTGGCAGCGGCAAGCGCCTTATTGGTGCGCTCACCAATCAAGCCAGCTTCTAACTCCGCGACAGCCGCCATTTGCGTTATCACGAACTTCCCCATAGGACCGGGAGGTAAGCTTCCTGCTTGGAACGAGGCCGGACACGCGCTTCCAGTTTATCGAGTGCTTGCTGATTGAGTGCTTCGGTTTGATCCTCCCCCGGCCTGCGTATTTCGGTGGCACGCCGCGGTGAAGGAGGGGCAGGACCAATTCGACGCAGTCAGGCGTGCAGTTGAGGGCAGCAGGCCGCTCAGCAAGGTTGGCAAAGCCGACCGCTCAAGGGCAATTAGCGAGGCCGGGTCCTGTGCTCGCGCGCGTGCGCCCCCAACCCGACCGGCGTTGACACGCGTGACAGCTCGAAAAAACATGAGGGATGGCAACCTCAACGGCATCTTGAATAGCTGTCAACCTACTGATTTCCTTAGAATTTGCCATTCCCCCTAAGGGGTGTAAGAACGGAAGCGCGCTTGGCTACTGCGGCCACGGCGAAAAGCTCCACAGAAGCCTCCATGCCTAGCCGCCAGTTGCAAAACCGGGGAAAAGCATCATGCCCCCATCGATGAACAGGGTCGCGCCTGTGACGTAGTCGGCAGCGTCCGAAACCAGCCAGGCGACCGCCTGCGCGATGTCGTCAGGCTCTCCTATGCGCTTGTAAGGGACCAGCGTCATAAGGCTTTGGTAGGCCTCTTTGGTTTCCCAAGCCGGCCGATTGATTGGTGTGCGAATAGCGCCCGGTGCCACCCCGTTGACGCGGATGGCGAGCGGAGCCACTTCCTGGGCCACGCTTTTCATCATCTGCATGACGCCGCCTTTCGACGCTGCATAGTTCGCGTGTGCTGCCCAGGGTATTTCCTGGTGGACGGAGCTCATGCAGACCAGCTTGCCGGCCGCAACGGAGATGTCCTTCACGACACCTCGTCTCCTGAATTCACGTATAGCTTCCCTGGCGCAGAGGAACTGGCCCGTGAGATTGACGCCGATGACCTTATTCCATTGTTCGAGACTCATTTCGTGGAATGGGGCATCGCGTTGCAAGCCCGCGTTGCTCACCACGATGTGTAGCGTCCCGAATTGATCGATGGCCCTGGCAAACATCGATCGGACATCCTCCTCGTTGCTGACGTCGGCCTTGATTGTCATCGCCTTCCGGCCGAGCGCTTCGATCTGGTTGGCCACATCTTCGGCCGCCTCGGAATCCACGATGTAGTTGACGACGACGTTGGCGCCTGAGGCGGCGAGGCCGAGGGCAACTGCGCGACCGATCCCCGAGTTTGCGCCGGTCACAAGCGCTGGCTGCCCCTCCAGCACGACTGGAAAACGGGCGAGCGGTCGAGGCCGTTCACCAGGACCGGCTGGCGCAGTCCGATCGGTTGAGTTCTCTGCCATGCTTGCCTCCTAGACGGAGCTCGTCGCCCGTTGTCCTTTGCTCGGCACCGCCTTTTTGCTGCCGCGGTGCTCCGAAGGCTTCTCGCGATGCGTGAGGTTATGGGCGGTATTGACCAGCGCGACGTGAGAGAAAGCCTGCGGGAAATTCCCCACCAGGCGCCCTCGTGTGATGTCGTACTCTTCTGAGAGCAAGCCAACGTCACTGCGAAGCGCCAGAAGCCGCTCGAACAACGCCTTGGCATCCGCGTCACGGCCAACGAGATGATGCGCGTCCGCCAGCCAAAAGCTGCAGGCGAGGAACATGCCTTCCCCGGGTGGCAGACCATCCTTTGTTGCGCCCGTATCATATCGCCTGACGAAGCCGTCCTCGACCAACTCCCGTTCGATCGCATTGATCGTCGAGATCACGCGCCGGTTATCGGGCGGCAAGAACCCCACCGCCGGGATGAGCAGCAAACTCGCATCGAGCTGCGGCTCGCCATACGCCTGGACAAAAGTCTGCCGCCGTTCGTCATAGCCGTGCCGACACACGTTTTCGTGGATCGCCGCGCGCTCCGCTTCCCAGTCCCGCACCGGCCCATGCATGCCGAACTCGGCCGCCGACCTGATGGCACGATCGAAGGCGACCCACGCCATGATTTTGGAGTAGGTGAAATGCTTCGCTCCTCCGCGAACTTCCCAAACGCCTTCGTCCGGTTCGGTCCAGATGTCTTTGAGATGATCGAGCAGGGCGCATTGGATTGACCACGCCCGCTTGTTCTCACGCAGCCCCCCGCGGCGCGCCTGATATAGGGCGTCCATCAATTCGCCATACACGTCGAGTTGAAGCTGGGTATGCGCCGCGTTTCCGATGCGCACTGGCTTGGAGTTCTCATATCCCGAGAGCCAGGGCACCTCCCATTCGGTCAGCCGCCGCTCGCCCGTGACCGCGTACATGATCTGAAGTTGCTTAGGACTTCCCGCGACTGCGCGGACGAGCCAATCTCGCCACGCGCGCGCCTCGTCGTAGTAGCCCGCTCCCATGAGGGCCAAAAGGGTCAGCGTCGCGTCGCGGACCCAGCAGAAGCGATAGTCCCAGTTTCTCGGGCCGCCGATCTGCTCCGGAAGGGAGGTCGTCGCCGCGGCAACAATGCCGCCGCTCGGCGCGAACGTCAGCGCCTTGAGCGTTATCAGCGACCGCAGAACCGCCTCCGAGTACGGGCCTGCCGCTTCGCAGCGGCTGGACCAATCGCGCCAGAAGCGCTCAGTTGCATCCAATAGGGCGCTTGGGTCCTCGGCAGCCGCAGGCTCCTCGTACGAAATTTGGTGGGAAAGAACGAAGGCAAGGCGCTGCCCATGTCTAACTGAAAACGCACCCAAGGTCTTCATGGACGACTCGCCGCGCATAGGCGCGTCGGTCCTCAGCAGCAGCATGGACGGCCCCGCGACAAGACTGACCGCTCCATCTTCGGTACGACTGACCCATGGCACGCTGATCCCCTAGTCAAAACGCGCCACCAATTCGCTGTTCATCTCGACCTTGCCTTCGAGGCCCTCGACGATCCTGACGACCTTTGAAAAATCTATCTTTGGAGGCATGAAATCGGTGAGCCGGACACGACCTCGATCAGTCGTAAAGATGGTGTCCAGGATCAAAGTGCCCCGCCGGTAGCGCCGCTCGCTGACACCTCCATCGACCGGACAAAGTTTCCAGTATCCGTTCTCCTCATTGCCGAGGAGTCGTCCGAAGCAGCTACCGGAATCAAATCGCGGGACGGAGAGCCAATCGATCGAACCGTCGCGCCCGACCAAGGCTCCGGTCTCACAATCGCCGATAAGCGCGTACTCTTCGATCCGAGCCATTCAAGACACCCAGTCGGACCAATAGGCATCGCGCCCTCCAGTTCCCGCTGCGGGATTTCGGCGGCATATACTTTCGGCGAAAGGCATGTCCGACATTACGAGCGACCGGTGGATGGCTAGCTTGTCTGTTCATCCGCCTTAGCGCTGCCCGTCGCACGTCCTTCGGTGCTCCCGCCGCAAGTTCCTTTCGTTTCCCTTCGTCACGCCCGTTTTGTCCAAGGGCTTCGTGCCGCCCCGCTGCAATCCGGAGGCGATCCCTGACGATCCGGTTTTGCGGTCCTGCGAATTGGAAGATTGATCTCACTTCATGAGCTGTCCTCGCAGAACGGCCGCCTGTATCAATCGCCGAGCGAGGCTATCGTTCGGCCGTACACTGGGCGTCGAAATGGCAGGTAAAGGCGGCGTGTCCGGGGACCGGCTCCTGAACGCGATGACCTGACGAGATAATCAGCCATCTGAAGCGCGGAAACCGCGAACTTTGTCTCGGGCGGCTTTAGGCAGAGGTCGCACCTGATGCTGAATTGGACTAGCGCTGGCATCAGGCCGCGCTCGAGTTCGGCTGCATGATAGAGCATCAATCCGGACGCGCACTCGATCCGCGAGCTCGACCACATCGCGTAATCGACAGGGGAGCGAGCACCGCTTTCCCTAGACGCTCCATGCAGCAACTCCTCGCCCAGTCGCACGAAGGCTCCGAACAGGAGGAGATCCGATGAACTCGATGGCGCAGCTTCTCGCCGTTATCGGCGTCGATGGCCTCGGCCCAGCTCATCAGGTGGACGACGTACAGCATCCCGACCGGCACCTCGCTTGACTTTGCATCCTCGATCTTCACCCGAGGAGCGGGCCGGCCGAACGGTTATGGGCAACGATTGCGCAGACTGATCGGCGTGCCGACCTCACGACACAGTCTGCACCCGACCTTGCGAACGACTCGCCCGGCTTCTTTCTTCGCGAAGAAGCGTCCGCGGAGCGCAGCCGGCTCCGGTCGGTGAGACTGCCGCTCGAACGATGCGCGCGGCGGGATCGAACGCTCTTCAAGCCGCGCCAGCGCGAGGCCTCATGCTCGAAGCCTTTGTCGAGAATGAGCTGCAGGCTCTAATCTGGCTTGTCGGTGATGCCGGCAGCCATAACGCGGCAGCCCGGCTAATCTCGAGGGTTGAGGGGAAAGTGAATGCATGATGCGAGAGAAGATGAAAGTGGTGCGGAGGCCGGCGGAACCTGGAGCCTTACCGCAACGCTGTGAATTTCGTCAGCTTCTCGAAAGCTTGCCCGAGTAGGAGGGTAGCCAATTTTGGACGCGAGGCTAGCGTGGACAAGTTTGACCCATTCAACGTATCATCATGGTCGCAGGCGCAGCACACCGTCTCGGAAGAGCGGCAACCGAGTCGGGCGGGACACGAGACGTTTGATCAGCAGGTGCACCAAGCGCGTTTGGTCGATGTTGCACTTCCCGCTGGCGGGTTTCTACCCGATGACCTGTGTCGGTGCTACCCGCATCTATCTGACACGGATCGAAGGTTCATCGAGCGCACGATTGGTGCAGCTGTCGCGAGTGGGGAGGTGGACGCGACGTCCGGTACACGGTACGCAAACAACCTCGCAAGCTTGGCTAATAGTCTCGGGCATGACGGCCTATCAATGGCCAGCCTCAGCGACAATGAGTTAAGCGCTTACGTTAAGGCGGGATACAATCGAGGGTCTTACGTGCGGCGCGCACTGGATTGCGTTCAAAGATTCCGTGATCTCGGCGCCAATGAAGAAGCGGGGAATTCACGGCCCCCCCGGGGTCAGATCAACGCTCAGTCGAGCTTCACAGTACCTTATCCAAATGAGTTCATGTTGCCTGCAGCGGAACGCTGGCGACTGCTAGATGATGAGCCGGCCCAATTGACAGTCCCAGTCGATCAAGAGGCGCTTGGGCAATTGGAGCAGGTCCTTCGAGCGGAGCTTCAGCCCAGGCGGACTGATCAGCCCGCGCCTCTGGCGCTTTTCGAGTCAGAGCACTTCGCTGTAGATTTGGTGCAGTTCTCGCCAGATGAGCTCTGGCAGTTGCTGGATGATGAACCCGCGCCACTGGTGGCAGGCTCAGGATTCGCAGGTCCGTCGGTTAACGAGCCGGGTCCGAGTTTGTCTTTCTATGCACCTCCGGGTTGGCAGCACGGACAGCCGTCGGCGTCGGAACAGCTTGGGGAAATGCCGTTGCAGCACGTGCTGCCAAGCATATCTGCCCCAGAGGACAGTCTTGCACTTCTGGACGTGAACTACACGCCCGCCGAGCTTCAGCCCAGGCCGACTGCCCAACGGTCGCAGGCGCAGCAAACCGTCTCGGAAGAGCGGCAACGGGGTCGGGCGGGACACGAGACGTTTGATCAGCAGGTGCGCCAAGCGCGTTTGGTCGATGTTGCACTTCCCGCTGGCGGGTTTCTACCCGATGACCTGTGTCGGTGCTACCCGCATCTATCTGACACGGATCGAAGGTTCATCGAGCGCACGATTGGTGCAGCTGTCGCGAGTGGGGAGGTGGACGCGACGTCCGGTACACGGTACGCAAACAACCTCGCAAGCTTGGCTAATAGTCTCGGGCATGACGGCCTATCAATGGCCAGCCTTAGCGACAATGAGTTAAGCGCTTACGTTAAGGCGGGATACAATCGAGGGTCTTACGTGCGGCGCGCACTGGATTGCGTTCAAAGATTCCGTGATCTCGGCACCAATGAAGAAGCGGGGAATTCACGGCCCCCCCGGGGTCAGATCAACTCTCAGTCGAGCTTCACAGTACCTTATCCAAATGAGTTCATGTTGCCAGCAGCGAAACGCCGGCGACTGCTGGATGATGAGCCCGCGCCACTGGTGGCGGGCTCAGGATTGACAGATCCGTCGGTTAACGAGCCGGGTCCGAGTTTCTCGTTGTATGCACCTCCGGCCTGGCAGCACGGCCAGCCGTCGGCGTCGGAACAGCTTGAGGAAATGCGCCTGCACGGCGTGCTGCCAAGCGTGTCTGACCCAGAGAAAAATCTCGCCCTTCACGGCGTGAACTACACGCCCGCCGAGCTTCAGCCCAGGCCGACTGCTCAGCCCGCGCCGTTCGCGCTTTTGGATCCAGAGCACTTCCCTGTAGACTTCGTGCAGTTCTCGCCAGATGAGCTCCGCCAATTGCTTGATGATGAACCCGGGCCATCGGTCGCGCGGTCAGGCCCTGGCGGATCAGTCGGCTAACGAGCCGGGTCCGCTGCGGAGTTGACTTGCCTCTTAGGCTTGATCCAGCAAGAACTTCGCTCTGGCCCACGACAAGGACCAGAGGCATGAAGATCGATCGTCCAGGCCGTGAAGGCGAACTGGTACGGAGCGCGAAAGCGCGCCCAGTTACAACGAGTTCGGCAAACGGGTCTTCACATGTTGTGGACCGTCCACCTTAATCCAGCTGGCTTCTTGGCTGGTCTCCTGAACGGGTTCGGCCCGCCGGCGGTCCGAAAGTCCCGCAGGTTGCCGCCCAGAACAAAAACCTCGGGCCGTTCCTCTAACCCAGTTTCGCGTTTTCTCGTCACTCGCGGGGCTGCCCACGCGCCAGAATGCCTATGATCTTGTTTGTCGTCCAATTGGCAACACGGGGCACGGTGTAGGTCTGCAACTGAGCAGCGTTCTCTGCAATCGCCATCGCGCCTGATGTCTTGGGCCAACGACACAAAAGAAGAACATTCAACATACCCGTCCATGTTGTCGCAGCCATCCGCTGCCTATCAATTTCGTCTAGCCAATCGTCATTGGACGACTCAGAAGTATGCGGGACGGCTCGCGAACGCAAATACGCCATGCACCGCAGTGCTCGATAGCATTAACATCCTCTTCCGTGCTCGGCTTGCAATGACGCACCTCGTTCTGAAAACGACTGAGCGTCATATATGAGGATGCCAAGAAGTCCTCGGAAATGTTCCTGCTATCGACACTGCTAGCTCACGATCCGGTTTTGCTTCCGCAATGCTTGTTGCTCGGCAAGCTTGATCTCATTCTTCAGCGCTTAGACGTTTGCCCCAGCAATTGTTGAAGCAAGTTTCGCGCGCGCCTCTTACAAGGCTAGCAGGCTGTTGAAGAACTCAGCCGCGTTCGCAAACGAAGGCTGAATCGTCGCCATTGTGGATGTAGAAGTGGCCGACGAGCCTGCCCGCAGTGCCGATCATAGCCCATCCGCGACCGCAGGACGGATCATTCTCGTCGTGCCCTTCCCATGAGAACTCGGCGCAGGCCGATCCGTCGCGAGCGCCGTAGCGCACGTCCAGGAAGCCCTTGAGAGCCCCAAAGGCGATTTCGCCATCGGACTTGCCCTGGAAGGTGAGATGCGCCTCTTCGGCAAGATCGAGGAACTCGCTGTCCCAGACGTCCATCTCGACGATGCGCCAGCGGCCGACAAAGGCCTTGGCGAAGCCGGGCACCTTGGCCATCAGCCAGTCTCCGCAATCAGCTTGGGCAGGCGCACCAGATTGTAGGCGGCGGCAGCGAAGGTAAAGGCCCATGCGACGCGATCACGGCCACGGAAGCTGGTCTTCTCTTGCCCGGCGACCGTCTTGATCCAGCCGAATGCCTCCTCGATGCGCTTGCGGATGCGCTGACTGATGGCATAGCCGCCGTGCCGGGTCGTTCGTCCGTCAATCGCAGAACTACGGCCGCTGGTGTTCTGTGCAACATGCGGCGTCACGTTCATCGAGCGCAGTTCGTTGACGAAGTCTTCTGCATCGTAGGCTTTGTCGGCGCCAAGCGTGATCGCTGTCGGTCGATCGGCACGAGGCTCGATCATGTGCAGCGCGGCCACCCGTTCGGCATGCCCGCCGGCCTGCGTCAGGCAGGCGTCGACCAGCAGGCCGTGGCGGTTCTCCATCAGCCCGTGCCCGATGAAGCACAGCTTCGTCTCCTTGCCTTTGCCCTTGCGGTAGAGCCTGGCGTCCGGATCGGTGGTTGAAGCATGGGTGTCATTCGAGCGTTTCTGGCCATGGAAGACCGCTTCGGCATTGCGCCCGCCGCCTGGCGCTGGCGGCTCGCCGGAGCTGTCCTTCGGCTTGACGCTCTTCATCGAGGCCCAGGCCTCGATCAGCGTACCGTCGACCGAGAAGTGATCGCTCGACAGAAGCCTCTTCACCTTGGGCTGCGCCAGCACCGCCGCCAGGAACTTGGCCGCGATGTCGCCTTCCAGCAGCCGGTCGCGGTTCTTCGAGAACACCGAATGGTCCCAGGCTGCGTCGTCAACACCGATTCCGACGAACCAGCGGAACAGCAGGTCGTATTCCAGTCGCTCCATCAGAAGCCGCTCCGAGCGGATCGAATAAAACGCCTGCAACAGCATCGCCCGCAGCAGCTTCTCCGGCGGGATCGACGGCCGCCCAATTGGCGAATAGAGCGCGGCAAACTCTCGCTCCAGCGCCGACAGGCCTTCGTTCACAATCGTCCGGATCGCTCGCAGCGGATGATTACGCCGCACCCGCGCCTCCAGGTCGACGTAGCTGAACAGTTCGCCCGTTCGATTGTCGCCGCCGCGCACGCACCATCTCCGAATCTCATCGGAGCCAATGAATCACGGTCGCCGGTCGGCGGCGAGCGCCTTTTTCAACAGCCTGCTAGAGGTCACCGTTCGTCGCTGACACATTCGGGCGGGATACTCAGAAACAGCGCGAAACGTACGACCCCCGGCGGAAATTGCGGGACGGTAGTCCCTGAGCCTAGGGCCGGTCCCGCTCCACCGCTGGGCTGGGGGCCGTGAGTAGCGGTGGAGCGGTTAGCCAGAAACCAGCGCGGCCTCTGACTCTCCACAATTGCGACTATGATTCGGGCGCATTGCTGGCGGATGCAAGGCAGACATACAATCTGCGGTGCCCGCGAAAATGCGAATCGGGTATGGATAATAGCCGTTGCGGTTGATGCCTCACGACTGCGCCGGACCCGCAGTCACGCAACTCGTCTGTTTGGCATCCTAAGTAGTCCCGGCTGGCCGCAGCATACTGAGTGCCATGGTCCGTCAATCTGGGCCTCACAGCGGCGCAGCGGCGACCGCAGGCGCTTGGCCACGATTTGCATCAGACTCTCTCGCTTCTGACTTCCGCAGGTGGTGTCCAGGCCCAAAAGAGGTCAATTTTGTTCGCGGCGAGGAGCACGTGGCGGATTGCGGAGCAGCGAGCAGATCAAGGAGTGGCTCTTGATCTGTCCACCAGGACGCCGTTGCGCGCATTGATCAGGGTGATCGCAAGCTGCGCGTTAGAGGCGCCGCTCGCCATGTTCCTGGTAATTGCTCATCTCCGAGCGTCTCCGCGACCATGAAGGACGGGCGTGTTGAAGAAGCGGGGCGACCTCGCAGGTCCTGCCACTTCGCGCTCGGCCTCAAGACCATCCACCAGCAGCCAGCTTGATGCCGTTGCCGATCGTGCCGTGCTGGACATTACCACGCGAGAGCGCCTGCAGTTGATCCTCGTAGCTCGTCTTGATGTGGTGCAAGAGGTGCCCCTCAGCCTCGATTTGCCATCATCCACCGAGCCGCCGTTGATGAAGCGCAGGTGGTCTTTGTCCTGCTGGGGGGCGCACGGCATGCGCGCACTTCTTTTTCTCCATGGATGCCGCTTCGTCAGTATCGATCAGGCGGCCCTGGCGCTCCGAGACTTTTGCGACCTGCATCTCCGCGACGATCTCCTCGATCGTGGTCGCGTCGGACTCGATCGCGCCGGAGAGCGGATAACAGCCCAGCGTGCGGAAGCGGATCGTCTCCGTCTGGGGTTTCTCGTTCGGCTAAAGCGGAAGCAGGTCGTCGTCGACGATGATCAGCGTCCCGTCGCGCCGCCGAAAGCCACGTCGAAACCATAAAGACCTAGCGCCTGCCTGAGCGCGTCGGTCTTCATGACCTGGGTGTGCAGCGCCGAGCCCGATGCGATACGGTTAATGCCACGCGCAATTCTGTCCTGGTTGATATGGACGATGAGGTCGACCTGCAGGGGTCTCGCGGTTGGTCGCGAAAGCAATCATCTCCCGAAACTTCCAGGTAGCCACATGCATAAGCGGGAAGGGGGAGCGGCCGGATAAAGATCAACCAGAAGCATGCCAGGGCACACTAACGCTGTGGCCAGTTCGCGCCGATAGTCCAGCTCGGCCTCGGTCACGAACCGGAGCGGAGGACCGCAGCCGTAGCGCCCGCCTAGCTTGGTCCGGTCGTGCCTGCTTCCTTATGCCTCGCCTGACACTCCGCGGTTTGATGCCGGCCAGTGGCGGGGGAGCGGCAACGGCCGCTTGCCCTCCCGCGAGGCCTGCGATGGCTCGCCTGCCTTTGCGTCGTACCTTTCGGCTAGGGCCAACAGACGCTTCCTGGTGAACGAATCAGCCTTCGCGGCCAGATCGCGGGCTCGCGAGGCCTGCTGCCTGTAAAACTCACTGTCCATGAACACCCTCATACGAGAACGAAGAGAATTTGAATACAGAAAGCTTTGGTTCTCAAGTCACGAGCGCATCGCGGCTATGATCGAGGCAGATCCGTCCCGCAGCACGAGCGCCCTCTGGATAGAGTTCAAGAGGACCGAGCGCGTCAAGTGGCCTACACGAGATTTGCCACTCGTCGTGGAGATGGGGTTTTCGCGCGATCCTGCGACAAAGCGGTTCCTGCGGATAGCGGCGTCCTCCCCACCGGAATCATGGTCATCATCGGCGTGATCATGATCAGCATGTCGATCAAGCGAAACGCCATGCCGTCGATGCCAACGATCAGCAGCAGGGCGACCAGGCTGCCGCCATCATGGCGGCGGCGACGCCGTCGGTTTCGCTATCGAGACGCGCGCAAGAAGGCCGTCCTTGCCGCCCGCGAGTCCATACTCATCGGCCGACTTCCCGTCGAGTTTGACTGCTTCGGCAACACCTTTCGAGAGCATGGCGAATGCATCGTCAGAAAGACGCAGCGCGCCGACGCCAAGGCGACGTCGCCATCTGGGTCCGCGTTCCCATGCTTCCATCCATGCGAAACCCAGGTCGCTGCTGCGCTTGACGGCATCGAACGCCTGAATGAGTGCATCTGCTTGGTTGATGTCCTTCTTCGCTTTGTCGGCAAAGAAGACATTCCGTTTGGTGGCGACGATCAGCTTGTGAACCGCGTAGCGCTCCGGCGCCGGCACAAGGACCGGTACGCCTGCATCGTGCAGAACCACCGAGCGGATCGGTTCATGAACCAGAAAATCCAGGAACCGCAACACCTGAGCACCCACCGAAGGCTCTAACGACGGCATCGGTGTCAGCCTGGAGGAGTAGTCCTCGTCTCCTCGGTTCGGCGTAAGGAATTCGACCTTGAAGCCGGTCGCGTTGGCGAATCCGCTGACAAGCTTCGTTTCGTCGGGCGAGAACGAGGTCGCGAACGTCGGATCCAGCTGTTTCAAGATGCTTTCGATGTCCGGCATGCTTTCGTCGATCGAGATGCCGTAGAATTTCGCGATGTCCATATCCTCCGTCGTGACGAGTTCGTCGGGAAGCCTCACGCCGAGACGCCGCTGTACGTCTGATAGGCCATCGAACCGACGAGCGTGGCGCGAAGCCGAAAAAGTCCCGCGCGCGCGAGTTCGTTGACGACGAGACCTTCCATGTGAGGAGGAGTAGGGTAGCCCGCTCGCCCTCTCCCTTTGGGGCGGCTGTGCGACTTTCGAGGCCTCGACGGACCAGATTTGGAACGCTATATTAGAACATACTGAGAACTATTCCTCCAGTTGCGCCCTTTCGAATCCACTCTCAACTACAATATTCTCCGGCATATCATGAGTTTAGGGGCAGACTTCTCGGGATGACGTCGGCCCAAGGAGCCGTGCCCATTGTCCTTGTTCCGCCATTTGCATGACGACGCGTTTTTGGCCTTCTCGCGCGATCACAAGCACCTATACGCGGCATGTCTGCTCGACCTCCATGAACGGTTCTTCTCCGGAGCGCCGGCATTCCCGACCCCGCAGCAGGTCGTCCACGCCATCTACGATGTCATGCGGGCCAACCCCGCCCTGTGGAGCGAAGGCGATGATTTCGGCAGCCTGCCCGAAATGATCTCGGCCGGTCGCCGCCGCATCCGGAAAGCGGACGTCGCGCTCGCGTCCGAGAAGGGCGACAAGGCGCTCGGTCTGGCCCGGCAGCTCTACGCCCGGCTGCTCGCCTGGGGATGGCTCGAAGAGGAGGAATACGGGCTCCGCGTCACCGTCGACATGGCTATGGGCCCGCTGCTGGTGATCCAGCGGCTGGCGAGCCTCAACAAGGATCTCTCCCAAAGGTTCGGCGGCCTGATCGTGCAGATCCGCCTCAATCTCGAGGCCGTCGAAAAGCTGACGCCCGAAATCACCGACCGCAAGCAGCGCGAAGCCGCGCTCGCCGTCCGCGAGGCGCGCAACCAGGCCGACCAGTTCACCAAGAGCCTGCGCGCCATTCTGGCCGACCTCAAGCGGATCCGACGGAGCGTCATGGAGTCAAAGACGGTAGCTACCCGGCTGGAGGCCTTCTTCGAGGAGTTCGTCGACCAGCTCCTGCTGAAGGATTTCGAGTCCATCCTCACCGTCAACCATCCTTACCGGTTCCGCGACGCCATCGTCGATCTCGCGCGCAGGATTTCCTACACGCCCGAGACCATGCAGGTCCTTGCCGAGGAATATACGGCGGCCAGCATGGCAGCCGACGTCGAGGATGGCCGCATGGCCGCGGCGGACGACCTGCTCGCAATCGAAAGCATCTTCGAACAGATCGGCGAGATGTTCGAACGGATCGAGGCCTTCCGCAGGCAGCTCGAAGCGCGCGTCCGCAACACGATCAAGTACGCCGAGCGGGGCGGGCAGGGACTCGTCGGCCGGGCTGGCGACCTGGTGCGACGACTGGATGCTCTGTTGCGCGACGGCAGGCATCACAAGGCGACGGTCGAATGGAGCATCGAGCCGCTGCGGTCGCCTTGGTCGGAACACCATCAGGCGCCGGCCAGGCAACCGCGCCGCCCCGTCGAGGCGAGGGAGCTCGCCGGGCCCCCGTCCGACCCGCTGTACGAGCTGCGGAAGAAGCTCCGCCTCGAGTACATCGCCCGCATCGCGCCCCGCCCAGAGGACGTCAAACGATTCCTCGAGGGCCAGGTGCCGCCATTCGCGACCAAGGAAGCCCGCTTCATGGAAATCGATACCGTGGACGACTTCCTCGCCTTCGATTGCGCCCGCCGCTACGCACTGACCGGCGAGATTCCGGCGCAGATCGCGGCCGGCTTCGATCTCGAACCGTGCCCCGACACGCCGCCACACGACAGCGAATGGCTTCGTTGCGCGAACTTCGTGGTCAAGCGATCCGGCGCACTCCGAAAGGCGAGGGCGGCTCATGCTCAGTGAATTCGAAAACATCGAGCGCTCGTTCGGCGCGGAGAAGGCGGCCGACCTCCGCAAAGCCCTGCATTTCCTGCTGCGACGCCAGTTCGTGTTCGCGGGAGATCCCCGGACCGGGACCGTCTACAATACGATCATGGACGGCCGTTTCCGCGACGTGGTCGATGGGTTTTTCGACACTTGCGGATACCGCGTCCATCGCGATCCGGAGGCGCAGTGGGCCGGCATCGTCGCCATGGACGAGGACGTGCCGCTGCCCCGGATGAAGCTCGACGAAACCATCGTCATGCTGGTGCTGGCAGCATATTGGCAGCAAGAGGTGAACGTCGGAGCGGTCGAGGACCGGGCTGTCGTGGTCGCCACCTTGAACGACCTGTTCGACCGCTATCGAGAAATGGCGCAACACGGGGGCGGAGGCGCGATCTCGGCCGCCCGCTTCCGCGATATCCTGCGCGAGGCCGCCCAGCGCAGCCTGGTCGAGATCGGGGACTTCGACGACGAGCAGCAGGACTGCGAGGTCAGGATCCGCCCGATGATCAAGCTGATCAGCGGCGGCGACGCCCTCCAACGGCTCGAGCGGTACGTGCGCAGCGAGGAGGCCCGCTTTCCGCAGTCCGCGGGAGAAGAGGCATGATGGAGCTACGCCACCTCACCATGGTGAACTGGCACCTGTTCGATGTTGCCGACATCGACGTAACGGGACACGTCGGCGTCCTGGGCGAGAACCGGTCCGGCAAATCGACGATCCTCGACATGGCCCAAGTCGTGCTCACCGGCGGCAGCCGGCGGTTCCTGCGCCTGAACGCAGTCGCCGGCGACAGCGGAAAGTCGCGCAGCGGCTCGAAGCGCAGCGTCGTCGACTACTGTCTCGGCACGCTCGGCGAGGACCAGCGCCGGCGCGACGAGGCGCGAACGTACATCGCGCTCGGTTTCAAAGACACGGAAGGCGCTCGGCCGCCGGTCACGATCGGCATGGCACTGGAGGCGCGGAAGTCAGACAGCAGGGAGACCGTACTGGCGCTGTTCGTCGCGGTCGGGGCCCTCCTGAGCTCCAAGGACTTCATCGAACAGCGAGGGCAGTTGCGGTTCCCGGCGCAGTGGGAAGACGTGCGGGCGCGGATCGTCGCGACCATCGGCGAAGGCAACTTCGTCAATCACCGCGACCGGGCCGGCGACTACGTCCGCGAGTACATGCGCCATCTCCTGCCGCATTCGCCCTACGGCGAGCAGAACGCAAGCGCCCTGCAAAAATCGATCGTCAATGCGATGACGCTCGATCACAACCAGACGGCCACGCAGTTCGTGCGGAACTACATCCTCGAGGACAGTCCGATCGGCATCAAGGAGCTGCGCGAGTCGATCCAGACGTACCGCAACATCAGCGAAACCATCCGGAAAATGCGCCTCAGACTCGAAGCCCTGAGGGCGCTTCGGGTCGTCCTCGCCGCGCTGGAAGAGGCGCTCGAGACCAAGTTCAGGGAGGAGTGGATCGCCAAACGCGCGGCCTGGCTGGCGGCGCGCGCGACGAACCTGGACTTCAAGACCAAACGGCGTACCGAGATGGCGCGCCGGGATGCTGCAGCGGCCGAACTCGAATTCATCGACGAGGACGTCAAGGCCATCGACAAGGAGATCGAACGCCTCACGGCGGCGATCGCCGAGCACGACGCCAAGACCGGAAGAAAGTCGCTGCAGCAAACGGCCGATGTGGCCGCGCAGGCGGCGCACCGCGCTTCGGCGGACTTCAAGGCGCGTCTCGAGAGCATCCGTCGCCTGCATCCGCTTCGGGCGATGTGCGCGAGCGGTTTCGACGATTTCGTACCTGCGCTGGAACGGCTCCTGGCGGCCGCGGCCGGGGCCGAAATCACGCTCGTCTCCGACGAGCTCTCCGCGGCCGAGAAATCCTTCGCAGCCACCGGCGCGAAATGGCTGCCGAAGATCGACGAAACGCGTCAGGCAATCATCGCGGAGCTTTCCGGGCTCCGAGGCCGGCGCGACGAGGTGCTCGAGCGCATCCGACAGCACGCCTCCGGAGGGGCGCGGGCCTATCTCGGCGACGACACCGAACTGCTCTGCCGAAGGCTGCGGCAGAAGGGAATGGCCCCGCGCGTGCTCTGCGACGTCATCGAAGTCGTCGAACCCGAATGGGTGGGAGCGGCCGAGGCGCTCCTCGGGCGCGACCGGGAGGCCGTGTTCGTGGACAGAGCGGACATCGGCGCCGCCACGGCGATCTTCAAAGAGGGCCGCCGCGAGCTCCGCCACGCTTCCTTGGTGAGCCTGAACAAGCTCGAGCAGTTCAGGGCCAAGCCCGAACGCGGCACTTTTCCCTCCATTTTCCGGAGCCAGGATCCGGACGCGATGGCGTTCATCATGCGCCGCTACGGCACGGTCCGTCTCGCCGACACGCTCGACCAGTTCAACAGGCCCGGCCGGGCGATCATGAAGGACGGCCTCTACGACGACGGACTCGTCAGGACCCATCGCTGGATCGAATCCTCGCAGCACAAGATCGGAAAGGCAGCCCAGGCGAACGCCCTCCGGTCCCTGCAGGATCAGGCCGAGGAGCTGGATCGGATCCTGACCGACAAGGGCAAGGAGGCCCACGCCGCGGAGCAAGCTTTTTCCGCTCTGAGGAACATCTGCGAGGAACGTGACGACCTGAAGGCTTGCGCGGCGGCCTTCGCGGCCGCGCAGACGGAGATCGCCGAAGCGCAGGCAAGGCTCGATGCTCTCGACGGCGCGGGGGACGGCGGGCTTCGCGACAAGAAGAGGGCGCAGCAGAAGCTGAAGGACAAGAGGCTCGACGAGAGAAGGATCCAGCAGAAGGCGTTTGGCGAGCATGACGGAGAGGTCAGATCGGCGGACAGGAGGCTCGGTGAGGGCGAGAACGTGCCCGGCTCTGAGCTCAACCTCCGGGTCGCCCGGTCGATCTACCGCAAGTTCGTCCCGCTCTACTCCGCCGCGAAAGGCAGGGCCGTCTACCGCGAGCGCCTCGATGCCGCAGCCCAAAAGGGCTACGCGGAAAAACACAGGGCCATCGCCGACAAGGCGCTGAAGGATGCGAACGCGTCCGACAACGAGCGCGCACGGATCGAGCGACGGGTCCGCGAGCTCCTTTACGATTACTTCGACCAGTTCGGGATGAGCTCGCAGGTAGGCGCGGAAAGCGAGCCGCTGCGGGAGGTGAAGCCCTGGATGGAGCAGCTCATCTCGGATATCGAATCCAATGAGCTGCGCCAGTACGAACGGCAGGCGCGGGAAGCGGCAGAAAAGGCGTCCACCCTGCTGCGCGGTGAGTTCATCAACGCGCTCACGGCCCGGATCGGCAAGATGGAGCGGGAGCTGCAGTCCTTGAACCGTAGCCTCTACGCACATCCCTTCCATAACGAGCGATATTCGTTCCACCGCACGCAGGTGGTGGAATTCCAGCCCATTCTGAAGATCATCGAGATCGCCAAGACGTCTCCGGAGGCGCTCGACCTGCTGTTCCGGGGCGACGTGCCCGACGATTTTCCGCACAAGGATACGATCCTTGCGCTCGAGGCGCTGCTCGAGGACCCCGACAAGGACTTCACCCAGTTCGAGGACTATCGCAACTTCTACACCTTCGAGATCCACATGGAGGACGTCGGCACCGGCCGCTCGACCCGCTGGGAGCAGCGGCGCGGCACCGGGTCCGGCGCCGAACAGCAGGTGCCCATCTACGTCGCAATCGGCGCTTCGCTGGCCGCCGTCTACGGCAGCGCCGAGCGTCGTGCCGGCAAGCCCGCTGGTTTCGCCCTGGCCATGTTCGACGAGGCCTTCTCCAAGATGGACGGCAAGAACCAGCGGCAGATGATGAGCTTCTACAAGAACCTCGGTCTCCAGTTCGTGATAGCGGCGCCGTTCGAGAAGCGCGTCGCCGTGCTCGAGCACATGGACACCATCGTGGAGGTGGACCGCATCGGCGAGCAGTCCAGGGCCACCGTGGTGGAACTGAAGGAGAAGGCCAAGCGCGAATTGATGGCGATCGATCCGGACCTGATGTCCGAAGATGAACTCGCCACCCGCCTGGCAGCCGAGTAGCCATGGCCCGGCGCTTCACGGACGCGAACGGGCTGCTGAACGATCTGCTCGATCGCTTCGAGGCCGGGGCCACAAGCCCGATCGCCCATCCGGACTATGCCAGTTTCCCGTCCGTAGTGGTGGCGGACGCCTTTATGAAACAGATCAGGGAAGCCGAAGGCGCCGGCGCGGTCTCCCTTGGCTGGGGCCGCGGCGCAAACCGGGACCAAGTCGCACACGTGCGGCTGGCCTCGGCGGGCATCCTCTACCGCTATCTCGGCCGCACCCCCGCGTCACGCATCGCGGAGGACGCCGCCGCGCGGCTTGTAGCCGGATCGGCGCTGCACGACTCTCTGAAGAATAGCGCCTCTCAAATCGCCGAGGTGTGGGCGCGGGGGAAGACGTGGCACGGGTTCGGTTCGTCCGACGTCGACACGTTGCGCCACGCGTTCGTTCTCGCCCAGGCGATCTTGGACAACAGGCATCTCGACGTCGACTACAAGACCTTCTCGCGACGGACGGTGGGTCACAGCAAGACGCTCGAACGCATTGAGGGGGCAGTCGTCCGGCTCCTGAGCGGGATCCTAGAGTTTCCGCCAGGCGCGCGGCCCCGCGAGGCGCTGCGGGCAATTGGACTGGAGCGCTTCGCCGCCGCCGCTGCTGATCGCCGGCAAGATCGACCTCGACGGGGCCGACCTATCTAAGATCTCTCCGCTGTATCTCGGAATCACTCCCAAGGAAGCAGATCGCGTCCGCTTCCGGGAGCCTCCGGCCTACGTTCTGACGATCGAAAACTTCGCAAGCTTCAACCGGCACATCGCCGAGGCGGACTCCAGTCGACTGGGAACGACGATGTACGTCGGCGGATATCCCTCGCTCGCCACCCAGCAGGCCCTGCGGACGATCGCAGGAATGATCTCCGAAGCGACGCCGATCTTCCACTGGTCGGACATCGATCCGGACGGTACCTGGATTTTCCGCACGATCGAGCGCGCCGTCGGTCGGCCGATCCGTCCCCACCTCATGAGCGTCGAAATTGCGGAGCGCTCGGGGCAGGTGCCGACAAGGAAGTCGGCGCCGGCGCGGTGCCCGCCTGAGTCAGGCATTGCCACGTTGGCTGCGTACTTGGCCGAAGACGGCGCCAAGACGCTCGAGCAGGAGGAGCTTGACCCGATGTTGCCCGGAGTCGCCACGCTCACGGCGGCGCTAACGAGCCCAGAACCGTCTGCATCATGTGATTGAGAATGGTCAGCTCGGTTCCAGGTGCATTGGAAATCGGGTTCTCCGTCGTGATTTGAACGGCGGTGCCGAGTTCAAATGCATGACTACAGGGTTGCCGGTGACACGGTGCGCAGCGACCGTCGGGCAGAACGCGAAGGTGGAAGTCGTAGCGGGCGCTGGCCGACATGGCTGACCTTCAGTACGCACCCCGCGGTTGCAACTTCGAAGCCGATGGCTTAGTTCGCGAACAGATGCGGCACTGCGGGCCAACTGCAGCCAACCATCTCAAGGCGTCACTCCGGTGCGGAGTCCTGGACCAATCGCCTATATCCTCCTTTACGTCGCTCTGTACGCAGCGTTCGGCGTCTCATCTCCTTTCTGGCCCAAATTTTTCGAAACGAGAGCTCTGCCTCCGCAGCAAATCGGGCTCTTGCTGGCGCTCGCAATGCTAACGCGGCTGGTCTCTGGACCATTGGTTGCGGTCCTGGCCGATCTGCTCGGATCCTTGCGTCTCGTGCTTGCAAGCTGTGCGGGGTTGGCCGCGGCAGCAGCCGTCGCATTGATGCAGGCGAATTGGTTCTCGTTGTTGCTTCCAGTCGCCTTAGTACAAGCTGCGGCTCTCGCCCCGACGACTTCGATTGCCGACGCATTGTCGGTCAGCGTGGCGAAGCCCCGGATAGGGGGGAGACGCTTTGAGTACGGCTGGATAAGGGGCTCCGCCTCGGCGGCCTTCATTCTAGGGACACTGACGGCTGGGCAGCTCATTAGCCCTGCCGATCTCTCCCCTGTGATCTGGATGAACGCAGGCCTTCTGATCGCGACGGCCGCCGCCGCGGCGTTGGTGCCCGGCCCCGCGGCCGAAACTGCGCTGCAGCACGCGCCGTTTCCGGCGCCAGAGATGAAGGCATTGCTCAGGATGCGGCCGTTTCGAAGCATGATTTTGGTGTCGGGTTTGGTCTATGGCAGCCATGCAATGCACGATGCTTTTGCTGTCATCCGATGGAGTGATGCGGGTATTAGCAATCCAATCATCAGCTTTCTATGGTCAGAGGCGGTGATTGCAGAAGTGTTCGTGTTTTTCCTCGTTGGCCCTGCATTAGTCGACCGGTTCGGGCCTCGTGGTGCGGCCGGTCTAGCGGCCGCGGCAGGTATCGTACGTTGGTCCGTCGAAGGTCTAACGACCTCCGCGTTCGTGCTCTCAATGATACAGCCGTTGCACGGACTGACATTCGCCTTGCTCCATCTCGCTTGCATGCGCACAATGGGCAACGTGATCCCGAGAAGCGTCGCTGCAACTGCGCAAGCTCTATACGCGTTTGGCTCAGGCGTCCTGACTGCGGCGCTGACGATCCTGTCCGGCACTCTGTACGCCTCGCACGCCGCAGCAGGATTCCTTGTGATGGCAGCTCTGTGCGCCCTCGCGCTCCCGTTGGCCTGGATTGGCTTCAATAGACAGGATCAATCTTTGCCTGCTGACTAGTCCGCGAGGGCAGGCCGAAGTGCGGGGATCATTCGCGTGAGCGCGTGGTTGTCCCGGGACAAAACGTGTTCCGAACACTTGCGGGCTACCGAGCCGCGGCACCGCAGAAGGTCGTTGGAGGGCCGGCGCGGCCAAATCAGATCCTATCTGGCCTGTCCACCGCGCTCAGTTCAGCATCTATTTTTGTCGAGGGGACGCTCGACTTGCTCGCGCTCGTTCGGTCCGGGATATTCGTCTAGGCGGCTGAGCAGATCTTATGGCGTCAAGAGCGCACCAATGCTCGTCACCGGAGGAGTGAGTTCGCGAAGTCGACTTCGACAATCAACCGGCGATCTCCTGCCATGCAGGCGCGAGCGTTGAACGGCTCGAGCCGGGTAGCGGGCAGATGAAATGTCGCAATACGATGGAACGTGTGGGTAGCCGAAAGTATCGTTCGTGTGCCCGGAACATTCCGCCGGCTTATTAGCTGTCACCTAGACCGCTCGCGACTCCGTATCAGACTGAATATGAGGTGCGATATCGTCCTGGTCCCACAGGGCGGCCCCGCCGCTTTCGATTGGATGGAGCTGCGCATGCGCAACTGAGGTGAACAATGACCTATCGGTTCAACTGGAGCAGGCATCGTGTGATCATCTTTGTCGTACTCGTTGCGATATTAGTGGTGCTCTGGGCTTTTGCCGGAGACTTCAAAGGGCACTTATAAATCGCAGGGCTGGCCGCCATCGACCCGCAGCGAGGCTACATTATCCACGCGTCTCAGAGCTGGTCTGGCGTGTGCCATGCGATCGCTCGGCAGCAGAGTTCGCGCGCCAGCCCTCGGCTGCACCAGCCGAATAGCCGGCTACGTCGGCAAACGCGCCTCTAGGGCGCCGAGTGCATGAACATCGTGGCGATCATGCCGATGACGCAGAAAGCCATCGCGATCGTCGAGGCCCAACCCAGCCAGCACAGCGGCCCGGTCACGACGAGCTTTCCCATGACCCTGGGCCGGCGCACCAGCATCATCAGCATCAGCATGACTGGTGCCGCCAGCACGCCGTTCATTACCGCGCTGCAGTAAAGCGCCTGGATCGGATTGATCGGCGTGAAGTTCAGCCCAATGCCGCAAAGCGCGGACAAACCTAGCACTGTGTAGAACGCGATCGCTTCCTTCGGCTTCCGGGAAAGGCCTACCCTCCACCGCCGGCCCTCCCCAATGGCGTACGCCGTCGATCCGGCAAGGACGGGGATTGCCAGCAGCCCGGTGCCGATGATGCCAAACGCGAAGATTAGCTCCGCAAGCGGTCCGGCGATCGGTCTGAGCGCCTCTGCAGCTTGGGCGGAGCTCTGGATGTCCGTCTTGCCGTGCGCGTGCAGGGTTGCGGCGGTGGTTACGATTATCGAAAGCCCGATCAGGTTGGAGAATGCCATCCCGATCAGCGAGTCGAGGCGGATCCGGCGATATTCTGCGCTCGCATTTGAGCCGTCTTTCTTGAGCGGTGTCTTCTCGGGGTCGATCCGCTGCTGCTCCGCTTCCTGCGAGGACTGCCAAATGAAAAGATAGGGCGAGATGGTCGTTCCAAGGATGGCCACCAGTGTGGTGAGGAAGGCGGCGTCAAATCTCACCCGCGGAATCAGCGCGCCCTTCAATGCTTCCGCCAAAGGCACTTTAACGACCGCGAGTGCGATCACGTAGGCGAACAGGCTGAGCGTCAGCCACTTCAGGACGAAAACGTACCTGTCGTAGTCGAAGAAGATTTGAGCAAGTACCGAGATCGCGCCGAACAGCACCACATAGGCGGTGGCTGGACCGCCGATGATGAGCCTCAAGGAGTCGCCCATGGCGCCGAGATCGGCGGCGATGTTGATCGTGTTGGCGACGAACACCAGGAGCACCAAACTCCAGATATAGACCGGAGCGAAGTTGCGGCAGACATTTCCGGCAATCCCGTGACCCGTGACGCGGCCGATGCGCGCCGATATCTCTTGAATCGCCGACATGAGGGGGTAGGTTAGTAGCATGGTCCAGCCCACGCCAAATCCGAGCTGCGCTCCTGCCTGGCTGTACGTGCCGATGCCCGAAGGGTCGTCGTCCGATGCGCCGGTGATCAGACCTGGGCCGAGCGTGGAAAGGAAACGCCGCAACCCAAAGGCTCTCTGCTTTTGAACCTGCGATTCGAGCGCCGCATCCATGTGCTGGTCCTTACTCCTTCGAAATCGGGATCGAAAGGCGCATGCATTGAGTCTCGCAACCCGCGGCCGAGCGGCTCGATCGACCGTTCTTCAACGTTCGAAAAGCTTGCCAGTTCACCTGTCCTGGGGATCTGCCGCAGGCCCAAAAAGCCCCCGGGTGAACATGATACTGGAATAGGGCACCTAATGCGGGGCGCGGCGCTTCGCAGTTCGTGTTCAGCCATAGACGGGAGATACATCCGAACGTTAGCGTGGTTCGTCGGTGAGCTGGTCAGCCGTGGACGCCCATGCCGGAACACTGAAAAGCTATGTGACGTCATTGGGCTTCTTCGATCAAGCCGTCGCAGCACCGTCGATGAAGGCCGCCCAGAAAGCGTGGGACGCTCAAAGCAATCTTTTCCACCAGGGGCTAGCAAAGGAGGCCGACCGTCCAGACGTGGTCTTGCGCGCACACCCGCTCAGCCTCCCGTTGGGTGCGCGGGCAGTGCCGAGAGGGAATCAGAAAAGAAAGGCGTGATTGCACTTGCTGGGCGTGCTCGGTTTGGTCGGGAGGAACGGCGTACTCGAACCCGCTGTCGTGCGAGGTGCTGCGGCAGCAGAATAAGGATCGCTCGCCGTTGCAGTCGGCAGTGCAGGCGGGCACAAAGATCAACGAGGTCCTACTCTCAAATGTTGGTAACCGTTCAAGATCTCTCGGTAATGACGCAGGTATTGCAGGGCCATTCGTCTCGCGGTGAAGCGGTCTTCAAATCTCGCGCGCACGCGGTGCCGATCTATTTGTGCGACCCTTGCCACGGCTCTGGCGGCTTCCTCTTCATTGTCGACCACGAATCCAGTCACGCCTTCATCAACGATCTCCGGGACAGACCCGGACCGATAGGCAATGATTGGGGTCCCGCAAGCCATGGCCTCGATCATCACCAGCCCGAACGGTTCGGGCCACCTAATCGGGAATAGCAAAGCAGCTGCTTCCGAAAGGAACGGCTGTTTCGTCGTGTCGTTTACTTCCCCAACCAGCTGCACCATCTTACCGTCGACGTAGGGCTCAATGTGCTCCTTGAAATAGCCGGCGTCTGCTCGCGGGATTTTCGCTGCGATGCGCAGTGGCATGTTCGCTGCACGGGCAATGCGAATAGCTTCTTTGGGCCCCTTCTCAGCCGTCAACCGTCCAAGAAAAGCCAGGTACGTTCCCGAGCTGAACGACGGGCAATATTGGCCAGTGGGCAGTCCATGATGAACGGTGCCGCACCAGTGCGCGTTCGCCAGGGGAAGACGCTGGTTGTCGGAGATCGAAACGAAGCAGGCTTCCGGAAACTCCCCAAGGACCGCCGGCAGACCTGGAATATCCAACCGGCCGTGCATCGTCGTCAAGAAGGGCACGTCTAACCGGCTGAGCAATGGAAGATGCAGCCAATCGATGTGAACGTGTATCACCTCAAACTCGTCGGCACGGCGGGATATCGCTTCCAACAGAGCAGCCAAAGCTGCATTTGGGTCTGTCCGGGGCCGACCAAGGCGAAGCGCGCGGGGCCAAACTGAATGCAGCGTGCCTCGTGTCTTCGAATCACCACTCGCAAACAACGTGACCTCGTGTCCGAGCTCCACGAGCTCGTCGACGAGCCAGGCGACCACTCTTTCGGTGCCGCCATAGAGCTTCGGCGGAACGCTCTCAGCAAGAGGCGCAATCTGAGCTATCTTCATTGATCCCCGCTCGGCGGTGTGGCCATCAAGCCCAAACCCTTGCCGCGTTGACCCGAAGGACCGCTCTCTTCCTGGGGATTTGTAACCATCTAATCGGCTCGAAACCAGCGATACCCATAGCCATCAAGCTCAATCGCAGCATCCGCGCCGGCCCTCGATGAATAAATGCGGTTGCCGAACACATCCGTCAGTCGCCGCCCGGCCGGAAGATCATTGATGTGCGTCTTGCATTCAGCTTGCGACGGGTTGTGCAATATGAGCACTGACTTGCCTTCCCACACAAAATGCTGAATCAGGACCGAGGCACAATCGCTCGCGGGGAGAGTCCAATCGCCCCAACCGATTTCTGGGCAAGACTGACGCATCTCGACCAAACGGCGTAGCCAATTGAAGAGCGATTCGGGGGCGCGCCGTTGCGCGGCAGCATTGAGCTTGGCCGGCCCATATTCGCCTTCATTGATCATGTGATGAAGCAGCCGGCAATTTGGACGTGAGGAAAATCCGCCGTTTTCGTCGACGCTCCATTGCATGCATGTACGAACAGGCCATCGCTCGGGAAGCGCGAGGTCATCACCCATGCCCAACTCGTCACCGTAGTAGATGACCGGCGTACCGGGAAGACTGAAAAGCAGGCTGAATGCAAGCTCAATGCGGCGGCGATCATTTCCAAGCATCGATGCAAGCCGGCGCCGGATCCCGCGTCCGTAGAGCTGCATTTTGCGAGCTGGAGCGAATGCAGCGTAGACTTCTTCGCGCTCGTCTGGCGTCAAGCGTCCGAGGTCCAACTCGTCGTGATTGCGCAGAAATTGGGCCCATTGTGCGAATTGCGGCAGCCGGGGCAGCGCGGTCAAACACCGCTGCAAGGGTTCGATACTTTCGCGCGCAAGCGCAAGGAACAAGTATTGGTTCAACAGAAATGCGAACAACAGGTGGATGCGTGAGCCATTGCCAAAATAGTACTCAAGTTCCGCGGGAGGAACGTTGGCTTCAGCCAATAGGACGGCGTCACCTTTGCGCCAGGACAGGAAGTTGCGCAGCTCGCCAAAGAACTCATATCGCCGTGTCGCTGGACGATCGGGCCGTATCTCCTCCACGACAAACGGCGCGGCGTCGATGCGGAATCCCGACACGCCGAGTTCGAGCCAAAAGCCAGAAATCTTGAAGATCTCTTCCCGGACTGCGGGGCATGCAATGTTGAGATCGGGCCGATGCTGGTAAAAGCGATGGTAATACCAAGCTTGCGCGCAAAGGTCGTAAGTCCACACACTCAGTTGAACGCCGGGAAAAACAACTCCTTCGGTGCTGTTTTCTGGCTCGGCCTTTGACCACACGTAGTACTCCCGATATGGCGATGCGGGGTCCGCGCGCGCTTGTTGAAACCACGGATGTCGTTCCGAAGTGTGATTGATTGGGAGATCGACGATCAGCCTTAATCCCCGAAGCCTCGCCTGGTGACTGAATTCGACGAAGTCACCTAGGGTGCCAAGCGCCGGCGCTACGTTGTAATAATCCGTTACATCATAACCGTGATCGAGCCCAGGGCTTGGATAGAACGGAAGTAACCACAAGCAGTTCACGCCGAGCTGGGCGATGTGATCGAGCTGCTCGGTCAGTCCCTTGAAGTCGCCAATCCCGTCACCGTTACCATCCTTGTAAGTGGCGACGTTAAGTCCATAGATCACCGCATTTTTGTACCAAAGGTCGAGCAACCGTCAGCTTCTCTCTGCAAGGACGAGATCGCACTGCTTGCAGGCAGCAGCCGGTCGGACCGGTAAAATGCGTCGTACTCCTTCCGTGCCCGTGCCGGCGGGAGCCCGACCATTCTCTCGACGACCGGCGGCTGCGAGTCAGCACATCAGCCGGTGTGAGTAAACCAACCCACGCCGCTTTGGTTCAAACAGAACCCAGCAGCTGTGGGCCTATTCTGAATTCGCGATTTGGCTTCAGTTCTCGGCACCATTCCGAAGCCGGCGTTGGGATGGCTTATGGATTGCGCAACGCAAGCGCTTACTCCGCCCGCCCGAGTAGACGGCCTCTTCCGTCCATACGACGCGGCGACTAGCCGAGGTGTAGTTTCGCGATCATGTCTCTGCTCGCTGAAGTCGTCCGGCGCATCTCCTGTAAGGACCGAAGGTCGGTCCTTGCACTCTAGTGCCTCCGGCCAATCCGAACTGGATAGGCGAGGGTAGTGTCGGTGGACCACAACGCCCATGGAGAGACGAGATAGCGTTTTGGGGGAGAACAAATCAAGTTAAGCCAATCGCAATCCAAGCCGATGTCCAGTTACTAGCCCCTGAGCTGATGGGGCGACCTGCTCGAGCGGCAGGCGATCTGCCCTGAACTCAGCGTCTGCGCTGCGGGCCTTTATAGATCATGCTGAGCGCGGAGAGCTGCTGGATGCTTGTGTCCGAAACCAAACTGGAACGTTTGCGATAAGGAGAACGGCTTTCCAGTTACGGCGTAGGCTCCAGTTACGTTTCCATGTCAGAGAGGCGCGATACTGGCTGGCGATTGATGCGATCAAGAGTGTGGACCAGCTCGTTTCTGTTGAGCACGGCGCTGAGCCGCTCCAACGTCCTCTCTGGATTGCATGTAGCCGGCCACTCACTCAGAATGCGTCGAGCGTCCATCACTGCACGAAAAAGGACGTCTTGATCAGGGGCATGCATAGACCGATACTCCAACAAGAGGCAATCGCGGGAGAGTGCAAGATGTTCCAGATGTCCCGCGTGCTTAGCCAAACGCGCCGGCCGACGCGCCGCGCATGGTGAACACCGGAAATCATTAACGGTTGAGAGGCCTTCTAAGGTCCAAGGGCGAGGAATGGGCGAACCGAGCAGCAGGACGCGAAAGCAGCACGAACTGGTGCAATTGGCGTTGCACAATGATGTTGGCGCGGCTGAGAGGTCTAGAGGGACTTCTACAGGTCGGTGGATGTGATCGGAGAGTGGCCTGGAACTGACGTGTTCCGTGATCGCTTATCTCGAACAGCTGCATGCGAACCTAACGACATTCGGATGCGACAAATAGAAGAGCTGATTGGATGCATCGCAATGGGAACTGCGCGACCGCGGTGGACCCTCGGTGCGATTTCGTGTCTCTCGGCGGGGATTCTTGTGGCGCTGCTACAATCTGCGTGCGGATTTTAGTACCGAGCGAACCGCGCGTTGGCCAGCATGCTCAAGTTCGCTGCTCGAGCTAGCTTGCTTTGCGTGCAATGCAAATTCGCGATTATCAGTCTGACGCGTTCTTTGCGGCAGCGAACGAAGGAAGGACGGCAAAGCGCCGAGGATTGGGAATTTGGACCTTTCGACTTACTGCAAAATCCGGCCGGTGCTTACAGACACAAAGCTATTTGCCGCATATCACCGTGTAGGTGCCTGGTCGGACGACGCACCGTGGACTGTCCATAGAACATGTTACGAAACGACCGGTACAGACCACTCGGCACCTGACGAACATCGCCCACATCACGTCGAGTGGAAGGATCGTCCATGGCTTGAGCTCAGCGGCGGCCGAGCACGCCGAAGACGACGGCCCCTGGAGAAATCTGCCCATTGATGAAAGTCAATGCCAGCAACCTGGTCGACCCAACTTGCTCCGGCCCTGAGCGCCCCATCCGCGTCGGGATCGGGCGGCGCATCATTCCTTCTTTAGGTGGCATTACAACCAGGATGCAACCATCCTCCTTGACCCTAAAGTCTTTGTAGAGCTCGGGCCCTTGCTCGAGCGTGGCGCGATGCGTGACCACGACTGATGGATCGATATCACCCTGTTCCGCTGAACAATATTCTTTAGCCGGGACGCACCACGACAAGCTTGCCGCCAACTGCCTCGCCTTTGTCCAGCTTGCATCGTGCCGGCCATGGCTGGACTGCCGCTCACAGTGCGCACGTCGAACTGTCCGGTGTCGAATTCCGGTCTGGGCATGATCGACACCTCCGTTATTCCCGCTTCTGATCCACAACGTCACCTGATCGGCGGCATGTCTGCCGTCGCTGGGGGAGAAGGCGGTGACGATGCCCTTTGTCATATCCGATGGAATTAGGTTGTATTTCGAGGAATATGGAGAAGGTTATCCAATTATTTTCATTCATGAATTTGAAGCGGACCTACACAGCTGGGAAGCACAGGTCCGGCACTTTTCGGGTCGTTACCGGTGCATCGCCTACAACGCACGCGGATATCCACCAAGCGACGTTCCTGATGATCCCGCCGCGTATGGCTGGGAGCTCGCTGTGCGCGACATCGAGGCTGTCATGGCAGCGCTTTCCATCCGGCGAGCGCACCTGGTTGGATCGAGCATGGGCGCGTATGCAGCGTTGTTGTTCGGCTTGCGAAACGACGGAGCAGCCAGTGCGATCGTTGCAGCTGGGGCAGGGGCCGGATCTCCCGCATCGGATCAGGAAGAATGGGCAAGGAGCGCCTCCGTCCTTGCGCGCGCACTGACTGCTCGAGGAATGGCTAGCTTAGCTGTGAAAATGGCGAGCCACGCCACCCGCAGGCGGCTCATGCAGAAGGACCCGCAGGGTTGGAACGTGTTTGTGAAGCGACTGAAGCAACTCTCGGCACAGGGCATGTCCAACACGCTGCTTCAGTGTCAGGCCTTACGGCCCTCCTTGTTCGAATTTCAAGATCAATTTTCAAAGATGAACGTACCCGTGCTGCTCGCCGTAGGAGACGAAGACAACCCATGTCTCCAAACTGGCTTGATGCTGAAGTCAACCATTCCCGGTGCCGCACTTTGGGTATGCCCCAATACTGGCCATGCCATCAATCTTGAAGAGCCTGCTGCATTCAACGCGCAATTGGAAGCGCTCTTCACTATGGTCGAGCGAACGAGTTGCCAGCATTCTGACGTAAGAAAGCAGTCGAGCTCCCAGAACGATGCGGTACGCGCGGCTCCCTTGCAGGCTGGTGGAGCGATCGCATGAAGCCGTGGGTCGCAGTCTCACTTTCTGAGTCAACCGCCGCGCGGCTAAGCCGCGCAGCGCAGGATGGATGTGCTTCCAAATCAGCAATCGTCGAGGCGGCCCTCTCTCATTTCCTCGCCCCTGAGGCTGCTAGCGCAAAGGCCGCCGCGAGTGCTCAATTGGACGCGATCACGCGGCAGCTCGACCAGCTCCATTGTGATCTTCAGATCGTTGGCGAGGCAGTCGCGCACCAGGCTCGGTTTCTTCTCGCGGTCACCCCGGCGCTTTCGGCCGCAGACGAGGCGGCTGCCTGTACCTTAGGAGCGGCCCGTTTTGATGAATTTGCTGCACAGGTTGCAAGGCGGGTCCGTCTGGGAACGTCTCTCATCAACGAAACAGTTGAGCGGGTGACGAGAAGCGGTTCAGAACGTCCGCCGATCAAGGCCACCGGACGCGCACCGCGACGGGACCCGACAGCGCCCGATCGGAGTGGTCGGGCGGTGGCCAAATCACCCGTGCCAATGACCTCCGAGGGAGAGCGAAATGAGCACGGTGCTGAGCTGGCATCTAAACGGACAGTTCGCACGCCGTCGCAATTGAGGTTTTCGTCTCCGCGGACAGAAGCCCGACCGCCAGGGGACAGGCCAAATTGGATGCTCGTTGTTCGGGTATTCTTGCCGTTCGCCGCTGCTTATTACCTGTCTTATCTGTTTAGGACGATCGGTGCCACCATAGCCGGACCGCTCGCCTCGGAGTTTGGTCTGAAGGCGGATGATCTCGGTCTTTTGACATCGGTCTACTTTCTGACCTTCGCGGCAGCGCAGATTCCAATCGGCGTTTGGTTGGACCGGTACGGTCCGCGGCGAGTTCAGAGTTTAGTGTTATTGGCGGCCGCAATCGGCGCTGTGCTGTTTGCCGCGTCAAGCAATTTCATGCTCCTTCTTCTCGGCCGCGCATTGATCGGACTCGGCGCTTCAGCTGCGTTGACCGCCGGCTTGAAAGCCGTCGTTCTCTGGTTTCCAGCCGAACAGGCTCCTGTGCTCAATGGGCTCATGATCATGCTGGCGGCCTTTGGCGCTATGACTGCAACATTGCCGTCGGAGTACATGCTCGTGTCGATCGGCTGGCGTGGATTGTTTCAGCTGCTCTCCATCTCTGCGGTCGGATGCGCGCTCACAATCTTTCTTGTCGTCCCGAGGTCCTCGCCGTCAGCAGAAGCGAAGCGGCCGACAATGGGACTTCGTGCCATCTATGCGGATCCCCGGTTCTGGCGCCTCGCGCCACTGTCTGCCACTTGCATCGGCTCGGCCTGGGCGCTGCAGGGGCTGTGGGCGGCGCAATGGCTCTCGGATGTCGAGCGTCTGGATCGGTCAGGAGTGATCCGCACCCTTTTCCTGATGGCGCTCGCATCAAGTGTAGGCGCAATGGGCCTCGGTATTGCGGTCCAAAAGCTGCGGCGCTACGGCGTTGGTCCGCGAAAGCTTCTGTCACTGTTTGCACTTGTGTCTTTTGTCGCGCAATTGGCAGTCGTCCTGCGAGTACCTATCCCATCATCCCTTCCGTGGATGGTCATCGCCGCCCTGGGCACAGCGACTGTTCTCAGTTACGCTGTTTTGGCCGAGTATTTCCCTAAGGAGCTGGCGGGACGTGCCAACGGGGCTCTCAACCTGTTTCACATCGGCTGCGCATTTCTGGTGCAGTCCGCCATCGGACTGGTGGTGCAACAGTGGGCGCCCCAACAGGGACACTACCCTGAAATCAGCTACCAGACTGCCTTTGGAGCGAACCTCGTCGTTCAGCTTGCCGCTTGGATTTGGTTCAACATTCGCCTGCCTTCGTCGACGAGCGGGGGAGAGCGGCGTGGCGATTAAGAGATCCTCTCAGCTGCAAGATATTGATCCGCGTAAATCCACATAAGCATCAGTAGCTGTTCAGGGCCTATCAGCAAGAGAGGGCTCTCGATGGGCGCGTGATCGGCGATGATTTGAGAGCGAGCCGAACGGCTAAAGTTCTGCTCTAATTGGCGGCAAGCATTGACCACTGAGCGCTGCTCTAAGGGCTTCTGCGCCATCAAAGACTTGCTGATTGCACCAACAAAATCGATTGCCAAAGCTTGTCCGCCGCTAATAAACCTCGTAGGTCGTATTCTGATTTCATTGTTGCTGAATTGCCATTTTGCGGTTGCCCAAGACAAGCCCTGCCCAAGAATACTCAGCTTGCACGCTCGCTCGCGGGCCGTCCTCCTTCGCGCGAGGATAGAAAGACCGTGTAGCGCTACATCCGGAAAGGACGGCCATGATGTTCAAGATTGTGGAGCTAGAATGAGCCCGTTCGAAAGCATCTTTGAGGAATTCATCGATGCGATCCAAACCGCGGCCAACGTGGATGAATTCGAACGCATTGCTACGCGGCTGACCCAGAGACTCGGCCTACAGCGGTTTGCCTATCTGCGCATCACCGGCGACACTCCGATGCTCATCTCGTCCTATCCAAAGTCCTGGACCAGCCGGTATTTCCAGCTTAGGTATCAGCAGCTCGATCCCGTGGTGCTCCGTGCGCGTGTTGAGCAGGCGCTGTTTGGCTGGGGAGGCGAGATGTCATCGCCGGTCGGAAACCGCGAACAACGCCGGTTCTTCGATGAGGCGACAACCTTCGGGATCAGATCGGGCATCACGGTCCCAATTAAGGGCGGATTTGGTCAGGTGGCCGCATTTTCGCTGGCGACCGACGCCCGCGATGTTCACCCGGAGCGGCTAGTGCGCGAGTGTAGGGATCTGCTGCATGCTGCCGGGTTGCATTTCCATTGCAATGTTACGATCAGGCTGGGCCTAAGCAACGATAAACTCGCTGAAGGCGAACTCACGCAGCGCGAGCGCCAATGCCTTGCGTGGGTCGCCCACGGAAAAACTGTTGCCGATATAGCGGTGCTGGTCCAGATCGCACCACGTACCGTAGTTTTTCATCTTGAAAACGCTCGCCGCAAGCTCGGCGCAGCGTCCATTGCCCAATGCATCGCCGAGGCGTTGCGCCGGGGGCTTTTGTCCTAATCGTCATCTCTCGGGAATAAGACGTGAGCAAGCGTTCTGTTTGTATTGTCGTCTTCTTCCAAATAGATCCAGCGTGATCAAATTGACGATGATCTGCCTGTAAAATATGTCAGGCGATCGCAGCCGGAGTTTCTGGTCTTGAAGCCTCCTGATCAATTCAGGAGGTCAGGATGTATGCCATCGCACTTCGCGCCCCTCAATTCGGCCGTTACCTGCCGTTGCTCGCGGCGATGTATCAGCTGCGACGCCGTGTCTTCAAGGATCGACTCGGCTGGTCAGTGTCCGTTTCCGGAGAATTGGAGCTCGACCTGTACGATACTCTAGGACGTATCCCTGCGGCGGCGGCCACCTTGTGCAATTCCGCGGCCTTTCTGAGGATGTGACCTTAAGTCTAGCCTTAAGGTCATGTAGCGAATGCAGGTCAAGGTCTTAGGTGCTGAACGTCGGCGCCGATGGAGTTACGACGAGAAGGTCCGCCTAGTTGAGGAGACCTTGCAACCTGGCGAGACGGTCTGCGGCGTCGCCCGCCGACATGGAATGGCTCAAAGCCTGCTGTTCACGTGGCGCCGACAGGCACGCCAGGGCTGCTTAGGCGGCGAGACCGTTCCGGCGCTCGTTCCGGTGGAGATCACTTCTACGCCGGCTTCAGCATTGACATGCGCGCCGCAACCGTCGTGTTCGCCTCCTGCGCAGCGTGCAAGGGCTGGAATCATCGAGATCGAGCTTGGCGGCTGTCGGGTGCGGGTTGACCGTGACGTAGACAGCGAGGCGCTGCAGCGGGTTCTTGAGCTATTGAGGCGGCGATGATCCCGATCCCGAGCGGCGTCAGGGTCTGGATCGCCACGGGTCACACGGACATGCGCCGCGGCATGCAAAGCTTGGCTCTTACGGTTCAGGAGAGCTTGAAGCGCGATCCTCATGCCGGTGATCTCTACATCTTCCGGGGCCGCCGCGGCGATCTGGTCAAGATTTTATGGCATGACGGGCTAGGCATGTCGCTCTATGCCAAGCGTCTTGACCGCGGCAAGTTCATCTGGCCCTCGGCATCGGGCGGTGCGGTGTCGATCTCGGCGGCGCAGATGGCCTATATGCTCGAGGGCATCGACTGGAGAAATCCACAACTAAGTTGGCGGCCGCAGAGCGCGGGCTGAGCGAAGAAATCTGCGAGCGTTTCCATTTTAGGGAGTCCCAACGCGTCCAATCTGTGATTCATTGCGTCGCATGGATGGTGGTCGCGACGGGATCCGGATGAGGTCGCCGCCTTGAAAGAGGCGCTGGCGATCGAGCGCGCGAACGGCTTGGTGATCGCGGCCGAACTTGCGGTCGCCCGCGCCAAAGCGTCAGAAGACGAGGCGCTGATCGCCCAGCAGAAGCTGCAGATCGCCAAGCTAAGGCATCAGATCTACGGCCAACGGTCAGAGCGATCGTCCCGCCTGATGGATCAGTTAGCGCTGACGTTCGAAGAGCTGGAAAGTAACGCCACTGAAGACGAATTGGCAGCCGAACGTGCCGTGGCCAAGACGACGACGGTGCGCGGATTTACGCGCAAGCGCGCCGAGCGCCAGACCTTCCCCGAGCATCTTCCACGCGAACGGGTGGTGATCGATCCACCGACGGCTTGCGAGTGCTGCGGCAGCAAGCGCCTGCGCAAGCTCGGCGAGGACGTGACCCGGACGCTGGAATCCGTGCCGCGCCAGTGGAAAGTGATCGAGACGGTGCGGGAGAAGTTTAGCTGCCGCGACTGTGAGAAGATCAGCCAGGCTCCAGCGCCGTTCCATGCTGTCGCACGAGGCTGGGCCGGTCCGAGCCTGCTGGCCATGATCATGTTCGAGAAGTTCGGCCAGCATCAGCCGTTGAACCGCCAGGCCGAGCGCTACGCCCTGGAGGGCGTGCCGATCGCGCTCTCGACCATGGCCGACGCCGTGGGATCGGTCTGCACGGTACTGGATCCTCTGCTGCGCCTCATCGAAGCCCATGTCATGGCGGCCGAGCGTCTTCATGCCGATGATACGACGGTGCCGGTGCTGGCCAAGGGAAAGACCGACACGGGACGGTGCTGGATTTACGTCCGGGACGACCGACCCTTTGGTGGCGCGGGTCCGCCGGCGGCCATGTTCTACTACTCACGCGACCGCAAGGGCGAGCATCCTCAGGCGCATTTGGCCCGTTATGCCGGCATCCTGCAGGCCGATGCCTTTGACGGGTACAACCAGCTCTATCTGGCTGGGCGCCAGCCCGGACCGATCCGGGAGGCTGCTTGCTGGGCGCATGCGCGACGTCCATTCTTCGCCATGGCCGAGATCGAAGAGAATGCGCGGCGCAAGGCCGCTGGCAAAAAGGAAATCCCGATCTCGCCGATCGCGATCGAGGTCGTGCGCCGGATCGATGCGCTGTTCGAGATCGAGCGCTCGATCAATGGCAAGAGCACACAAGAGCGCCTGGAGGTTCGGCAGACGCTGAGCCGGCCCATTGTCGAGGATCTTCAAATCTACATGCGGGAGCAGCTTGCCAAGCTCTCTCGCGGGCACGACCTGGCGAAGGCGTTCACCTACGTCCTGAAGCGCTGGCCGAGCTTCACCTTCTTCCTCGAGGACGGGCGTATCTGTCTCTCCAACAACGCTGCCGAGAGAGGCCTAAGAGGCATAGCTCTTGGGCGAAAATCCTGGCTGTTCTGCGGCTCTGACCGCGGCGGACGGCGTGCCGCAGCCATGTATACCTTGATCATCTCCTGCAAGATGAACAGTGTCGACCCGCAGGCCTGGCTGGCGGACGTCCTCGCCCGCATCGCCTCCCATCCGGCTCATCGGCTGGACGAGCTGCTGCCCTGGAATTGGAAGCCAGCGACAGCAACGATCTCCGCTCGAGCGGCATGACCACGCACGTCAACAAGGTCCATCACGTCACCACCATCAGTCAGGTCGCCAAGGACCTCGGCGAAGACGAAGAATGGTTGCGGGATATCGCCATCGAAATGGAAATCGAGGACGGTGTGATCTGGGTCTATGGCGTCGGCGAAGACGGCATCCAGGCGTTCACCGACTTCGGAATCGAAAACCTGATCGAGCTCATCCGGATGTACAAAGAAAATCCGGAATGGCTCAAGCGCTGGCAATCAGAATAATCTAGTTGGCCAGCGGCCCACGCCGCATGCTTACTCTAGGACCGACCTATCTCATGCTGATATCAGAGGCCGGGACGGCTGTCGGTTCGGTTCGTCTGCTTCCAACGACCGGACCAACGATGCTAGCCGATATCTTTCCCGTTTTGCTCGGCGGGACATCGCCGCCGCGGGATGAAAGGGTTCTCGAAAGCTCGCGCTTCTGCGTGGATACGAAGCTCGTCTCCGACACAACCGTGAGTAGCCTCAACCGCGCGACTCTTGTGCTCTTCGCCGCCATGATCGAGGCCGCACGCGGAGCGTGCGCAGACAGCATCGTCACCGTGACCGACACGCGCATGGAGCGCATTCTCCGGCGAGCAGGCTGGCCCCTCAGGCGGATTGATGCTCCACGCCAGGTCGGGTGCACTGCGGCAGTCGCGGGCTATCTCGACACGTCCGAATACACGCTTCACAGGATGTACAAACAAGCCGAACTCCACGGTCCTGTGCTTGCATCCCCCGATGTTGTCAACGTGGCTGCCTGACAAGTGCCTCGGAGCACGTCCAGCCAAGACGATTGGTACGTCCATGCTCGCAGATCCACGACATAGCCGCTTGGTTTTGATCAACTGGATGCGTGACCAAATGCCGGCTCACACGGGAGTTACACGGACCGGTCTCTCATTGCTGCAAGCCGGGCTGCGGATGTTCAATGTCAGCTCCATTCTCGTTGGCAAATGTCAGCCGCCGGGCATCGAGGCGGATCAAGCGGCCATGGATTTGATCACACAGCTCGAGGTCAATGTTCTGTCAATTTGGCGAGACCGGCGTTTCACCGACGGCCTCGCTTCAGCACAGGCCAGTGTTCTGTTCTTCGGAGGAGGCTGGTTGGAAGAGGAGATATTCATTTCCGCCCTGCAGGCAGCCGAGCGCGGGTATGACGTGCGGCTTCTTTCGGACGTCACCACCGCGCGTGCCGATGCGGATCGATCGTTTGTGTTGGACCGGTTAGCCCTTCATGGGATTTTGGCGACAACCGTCCGGCAGATGCTTCTGGAATGGGCGGTGTGTCTGGGAGACCCAGTTTTGCTGGAAAAGGTTCAGGAGCTTCTTTGTTGACTCGACATCGCGCTTCACTTGACGCGAGCCATCGGCTTGCTTGCTTTCGGCTCCAGCGGTGAGCAGCCTGCTAGCGGCGTCGGCTCGAGTGCCGCTGCTTGGGTTGCGTCGTGATGTTCGTTCAGGGCCGTGTCACTGGTTCCTGTGTTCTCATCCAACGATTTCGTGACGGGGCTGTTCCTGCACGCGCGAGATGGTTCAATTCGTAGTCGACAGGAACCGCTCTTCGGCATCTGATTTGTCCGCTACGACCCCTTTCCCGGGTCGAAATGCCACGGCCTCAAGCTAATCAAGCGACCGCCCATGAGCACCTCTCCGCAGATGATAGCAATCACCTTCTCCGGCGGCCTTGGCCTCGCGTCATATCATGCCGGAGTCTATGAGGCGTTCACCCGGCAGTCGCTGCCGCTGCACTGGGTCACGGGATCTTCCGCGGGTGCGGTGACCGCCGCTCTGATAGCGGGAAATCCGGTAGCCGATCGGCTCGCGTGCCTGAAGGCGTTCTGGCGTTGCCCGCCGACCGATCGCGCGGACACGGATTGGTGGCGACATCTTTATGGCTGGATGGCGGCGATCGAGACCAGACTTGCCGGCAGCGCCGGTTTCTTCCGGCCCCGCTTTCCCGACATCGATCCGTTTCGTTTTCGCAGCTTCTATGATCTCGCGCCGATGAGGGAGCGGCTTTCGAGCCTCGTCGATTTCGGCCGCTTGAATGGCGGAGAGCCTCGAATATCGATCGCTGCCACGGACATCGAGAGCGGTGAGCCCGTGATTTTCGATTCCGTGCAGGACAAGCTGGAAATGGATCACCTGCTGGCGAGCTGCGGGTATTTGCCGGAGTTTGCCCCGGTTGAAGTCGGCGGCCGTCTGCTCGGAGATGGGGGTCTGTCGATTAACGCGCCATTCGATCCGATACTCAATGCTCAAGTGGACGGCGATCTCCTGTTGTACGTCATCGATCTGTATCCTCGCGACGGCGATCGGCCCTGTTCGCTGGAAGCGACGATCGAGCGCAAGGGCGACCTGACGTTTGCGAACCAGACCTTGGTCCGGCTCGAATACCTTGCAGAAATGCGAGCGCTTCGGAAGAGCCTGAGGCAGCTAACGGACGCCAAAGACCGGATCATTTTGCTGAGCTATCGGCCTGGCATGGAGGAGCCAGGTCCTGAGAAGTCTTTCGAGCTTTCGGCTTCAGGATTTGCCCAGCGCTGGAGGACCGGAAGGCTCGACATGGAATACGCCCAAACTCTCCAACCGAAGCAAGGAATCACCAAGGTGAGGCGGCCAGGCAAAAGCAGCTCTCGGGCCTGAAGGCCCGCTACGCGCCGACCACTGATGCCGTCGTCTCGGCGGTGTTGAACGCGCGCAGCAGCCGCGGCGTTCTCATGTCCTAGGATATCGGAGCATCCCGGACTCACGCCCTTGATGGCCCGAAGGCTTGCGGGAAAGCCGCTTCGATCGCTGTAGTCGGCAATTGCAGTCTTGCGTGTCCTTTCTCCGAATTGAGGCTGCGCGCCAGGCCCGATCAAGAGCGCTAATAGCGGCGCGTGCGGCAAGCGCCATGATGTGGGCGCCCCTGTTCGCATTGCGTTCCTGCGGATTCATCGCAACCGTTGCCATGTTGGCGAGATCGCCGATTGACATGGGGCTGCCCGCTTCGAATGGTCAGGCCTTCGTTCATCAAAGCGCCGAACGGCAGCTTGTCCAGCACGGCCCCATGCACGCGCGGAATTGAGAGGACGCCATTCGGCCCAGCGCTGGAATGGCAGCCTTTTTGGCTGTGCGCTGAACTCGACATGTCTCTATTTCAACGTATACAGACGCGGTCATATCGCGCGCGTTCTTCGGAGGGATAGCTGTCGAGGGTATGGCGTTGGGCGTTGCCCGGCAGCACCTTTTGCGGATGTTCAATCGACCTGCCATGTTGATCAGCCCGGTGAGATAAGTACGCGAGGCAATCCGATCGAGCGGAGTCCAACAATTGCCCTCTCGCGTTGGCGATGTCGTGAATGTCGTGACAGTTCCCGCTCCGCATTTCCCGATCAGGGTTGCGCCTTGCCGTGCATCGCCGGAGCAGCCCATAAGCCTCCGGTGACGCTGCGCCGCGCCGCCGGCATTCGAAGGCACCGAATACCGCTTGAGCAGTCGCTCAGGCGAGAGGAGCGGATGGCCTCGTGGATCGATTCCAATGTGGAGAAGATCACAATGCAATATCTCGAACATGAGCAGCGCCAGGCGGCGTGATGCGCTCAAGAGGGCCGGGCTGACGCCCGGCCGTTTCCTTTGCACTCGCAACTAACGCCGAATGAGGCTGCGCGTTCGCGAGGGCGCTCCTCGCCTCATGAATAGGAACGAAGCTTTAGAGGCTCCGTTCTCGCCTATGTTCACTCGAGCCCAAGGCAGGTTCCCATGTATCATCATGTCAAGAAGCTGATGTTCACCGTTCGCGTCGATGAGCCGGACCCTCGCTTCGGCAACATGCTCCTTGAGCAGTTCGGCGGGGCCAATGGCGAGCTCGCGGCGGCTATGCAGTACTCGATCCAGGGGCTCAATTGCGAGGATCCGGCTCGCAAGGACCTCTTGATGGACATCGGAACCGAAGAGCTCAGCCATCTGGAAGTCGTCGGCTGCCTGGCGCGGATGCATCTGGCGCCTTGCAAATTCGACCGTCAGGCCGCCGAAGCGGACCCGCTGATCGCGCTCACTGGCGGCGGCGGCATCAACCTGTTCAACTCCCAGGGCAATCCCTGGACCGCCGACTATCTCAAGATCACAGGTGAACTAGACGTCGACCTTCGCAACAACATCGCGGCCGAGGCGCGTGCCAAGATGGTTTACGAACGGCTGCTTAATTTCTGCGACGACGCGGGCAGCAAGGACGCCTTGCAATTCCTGATGACGCGCGAGATTACGCACATGAAGGCGTTCTCACTCGCTCTCGAAAGTCTATCCAAGCCGGCCTTCACTGTCGGTCGGATCGCGCCAACCCCCGGTCTGGTGGACCAATTCTTCAACGACTCCACCGGATCCGGAGATCATGGCGAGATTGACGCGCGCGGCCCATGGAACGAGGGCGGCGACTGGGTTTTCACGGAGTCTCCGGCGCTTCAGGGGGAGCCGGGCGCTTCAGGGGAGATCGTGACGGAAAGCTCGCCCGCAACCGACGAGGCCGGATTGACGGAGTTGCTGATGCACGAGCTTGGCGACCTCCTGCATGCAGAGAAGCAGCTCACCAAAGCACTTCCGAAGATGGCGCAGGCCGCGCGCTTCGACCAGCTGCGGGAAGCGTTCGAGCGGCATCTGGCCGAAACCGAGGAGCAGATCGAACGTATCAACAAATGCTTCGAATTGCTCGGCGAGACCGCGCATACCAAGCCCTGCAAGGGCATGAGGGGGTTGATCGAGGAGGGGCAGGAGGTCATGGGCGAGGGCGAGGAAATGGAGGACGCCGCGGCCGATCTCGCACTGATCGGGGCGGCGCAGCGCGTCGAGCATTACGAGATCGCGGGTTACACCACCGCCCGCAACCTGGCGCAGCAGCTTCGTCACAGCGCCGTTGGTGCCCTGCTATCCAAATCGCTTGCCGAGGAAGAGATCACCGACCTGCTTCTGAACCAGCTGGCTCGTTCCTTGATGTCGGTCGCAAAGATGCCGGCGGCACTCGAACAGACCGAATGACCGCAACCTGACGGAGCGTTCTCTTCGTCCCGCGAACGTGCCGTGCCCATGCAGTGCGATCGGACAGGCCAGGTCTCGCTTTGCGCTCCAGAGGCGGGTTCGCAGATGAGTGCTTCCGCAGTTCTGGCCTTCCGGGGCCGGCGCGACGATCACGCCCTTGTTGCCGGGTAGGTCGAGGGCAGCTGATGTTTTTTTTCGCACGCGCGATCAACGAAGGCCGAGAGCAGGATCTCGCCTTGCAGCCACATGGCTTCGACTCGAACACGGATGGTCGCATTTTGGCAACCACATCGTGGATCTCAGGTCGAGCGGTCGTGTAAACGGCAGTGGCGCCCCAATCGAGGGCGGATTGGACGGGCTGTCGCGGAACTGGTCATCCTTGATCAGGTGGCCGATGACGTCCCCCCGAAAAGTGTCGACGCCCTTGCGAAGCCAGAACCGCATGACATCGTAAATGGCGCTGGGGCGGAGACGCACGATAGTGTTAGTGGCTGGTCTACCTGTCATATTGCCAGGCGCTGCCGCCAACGCCAGTTGTTGGGCGGCTCGGTGACCGCGGCGGGATCGCGCCAGATGTACCAGTCGCGCTTTGGGCTGGAGCGCCAGCTGCGGTTTCGACGAACGAGGGGTGCTGATCGAAGCGATTTACAATGGCAGCAAAGCATTTCTCGATTCGTTTTAGTTCGCGCTTCGGGAGGAATTGCGGGATAGCGGGCTCGCAGCAACCTGCCTCATGCCCCGCCCTACCTACACAGAGTTCTTCAAGCGCGCGGACATAAGGATACCAAGATCGGCACCGAAGAGAAGGACGATGCCGCGGACATGGCACGCGCGGGATTCGATCCGATGATGCGCGGGAAGGCGGTCGTCACAGGCATGAAGAACAAGATCAAATCCGCCGTGGCGAATGTGATGCCGGCGCTGCCCTTGCAAAACAGCATCGGAAAATGGCTGAGCCGGGCACAGCACACTTGCGGTTTCGCTCGAAAGTGCCACCACACTCACTGCGGCGCTCCCGGTCCTAGCAGCACAAAGGATCGCACGTGCTCATCGCTCCGCTCCGCGCATCCAATCGATCAGCTTTGGCCAGAGTGTCTTCTGCCCACGAGTGGGCCTACGTGCTGAAGCGCAACCCCAATCTCCCGGTCGTAGGCAAAAATCGAGGGATTTTTTAGCACTATCAACGCGGATGAGGATGGGACCACCCTGCTTCCATGATCAACGATCGCTGCGACGGGTATCTTGGCGAGCAGGTCACATCCGGCAAATCGCCCAAGAAAGTGAAGTTGGTTTCGTGCAAATCGATCCTCACGATAGAGTAGCTGAAGTAGGTCTTGGATCAGCCGGCCACTTGGGGAGAACTCGTCCAAACTCCAGCGAATAACGGCGAGGTGGAATGCAGACGCTTCTTGATCATGCAGACAGGCGTAAGCATCGGCATAACGTCCAAGAACGAATTCGTCCGGGGCGGCGGCAACGCTCGCCAGATCGAGGAGACTTCCTGGAACAGGATCGAGCGGCACTGCTCGTGAAGAAAGCACAATTGGCTCCAGCGCCCCCATCTGATCGCCGAATTTCAGAGGAGCCTCAATTAAGACGAGTTTTCTGACCACAGATGGCTCAAGAGCCGCCATGATTGCGGCGAGAGTGCCACCGAGGAGAGTGACCGACCATGATCGGCGAGGTGCGATGCTCAGCCACAATCATCTCGGCCGCAAGACGGAGCGAACTTACGCTCGTTTCCAGATCTAACTTGCTGTCCAGCTCCTCTGGCCATTCGTAAAGGTAAACGGCAAATCCGGCGTCGCCGAGAGGCCGCACCACGCTCACGTTTCGCAACAGATCGAATATGTAGGCTCGCTTGATTCGGGCGGGCACAATCAAGATCGGCGGCTTGTCTTCCGCAGAGTGCACGTATCGGCGCAGTCGAAAACATGAAGCATCGATGTGATGGCATGCAGTTTCATGTGGACCGTAGCCTGCACTTTCTAGCAAGCGGCCCGCTGCTCTTCTGGCAGAGTCGTCAATCGAAAAGAACGGAAGCATCCAATCGTAACCTTCGGACCGCAGCATTGGTGCCCCCTGATCACACCTGACACAACAGGCTGCTATTCCCGAATGTTCCGCGAGTAAGGCCTTACCAAACGACCCCGCCAAGAACGTGTAAAGCAAAGAACGCGTCGGGCGCGGGCGCAAGGCGAGAAACAGCTGGCCTCGACGCTCAACAGATAGCCGCGTAGGGCGCAAAGCAACCACGTGGTACTCATCTGCTAAAAGAGCTGTAGGGGTCCTCAGATGGCTGAAGCGGTGGGGTCAAGTCTCTGTGGGCGAGTGCTCGCCAATCACAGTGCCCGGCGGCGATGATCACCAAAGGCGCGCGGACGTCAGGGCTTGCGCACGAAACCCAGACGAAGTGAACAAGGGGCTTCGATGTCCTTGTGCCGTAGAAAAGCGCCCCTTTGGATGGCTTCAACTACCAAAGCCGGCAGTAGCGCCGACCTCGTCTCGTGAACCAACCTGCGACCTCTACAAACCCGCTTTCCGTCCCTCCCACGTTGATGCGCTCCCTGTCTCTCAACGACGAGAGGCTTCTGCCTTACCCAATTTTACCCAAGTCGGCCTTTGGAAGCTAATTGGGACCGCATAATGAGCGCTAGCCTTCTCGTTATCTGCGGCCTCTGAAGAGGAGGCACGTGGGTTTGCGGGCCAAAGAGCCCAGAGGAGGGGAAAATGCCAAGGACGTTCGCCGTGTTTCGCGGCTACTCGGTCAAACTTGCCAGAAACGCTCTCTTCTGCTCCACGCTTTTTGCCGGAACGGTCTTCGCCTTCCAGCAAGCTGAAGCGGACGATATCAACTGGCGGCAGTTCGAAGGTACCTCGATCGTCTGGGCTTACGACATCCATCCCTATGCCGACGCCGTTGCAGCCCAACTACCAGAGTTCGAGAGACTGACCGGTATTAAGGTCACGCCGGAGCTGTACCCCGATGACGCTTATTGGAATAAGCTGACCATCCAACTGAGTACCAAATCGCCCAGTTGGGACGTTGTCGGTACCGGGATTCAGCCCGCTTGGGATCTGGCGCCGGGCCAATTGCTTGAGCCGCTCGATGGCTATCTTAACGATCCGAAACTCACGGCACCTAGCTACGATTACAAAGATTTCTTTCCGGCATTGCGTAATGCCCTGACTTGGAACGTTAAGGAAGGGCAGATCGAGCCTGGAAGCGGGCACGTGTGGGCGATCCCGCATGGCTTCGAGAACATCCAGCTATTCTACCGCAAGGACATTCTGGACAAGTACGGGATCAAGGTTCCGACAACACCGCCTGAGATGTCCGAAGCTTGCGCAAAGCTCAAGGCTGCCGATCCGACGATTACACCCCTTGGTGTGCGCGGCGTGCGCTTTTGGAGCAGCATCCACACGGCAGCGATATCGATTGCAAAATCGTACGGCGTGCATGATTTCCTGCTCAAGGATGGCCGGCTTGATACCGGACTTGATTCGCCTGAATCGATCGCGTTTCACAAAGACTATGTGGACATGATCAAAAAGTGCGCGGCTCCGTCTTTTGCTAACGACAACTGGTACCAGGTCGTCGATGGCATCAGCTCCGGACGCACGGCGATGGCCATCGACTCCAATATGTTCGGTTTTTGGAACGATGTGGCCGGTAAGCCCGCCTCAGGAAAAATCGCCTTCGCGCCTCCACTGCACGCTCCGAACGGTAAAAACTTCGAATCCAACATCTGGATCTGGTCGCTCGCAATGAACGCTGCGTCGAAAAAGAAAGGTGCGGCTTGGCTGTTCATTCAATGGGCAACATCAAAGCAGGTGGAACTGAACGGCGCTACCGCCGGCAAACTCGTCAACTCTCCACGTGCTTCGACATGGACCGATCAGGCCTGGCTCGAATATGCGGCAAAGCCGGAGTTCAACAACTTTGTCGATACGTTCAAGGCCGTGCAGGGCAGGGCCGAGCTTGCCTTTACAGCGCGGGTAGGATTCGCCGAGGCAATCAACGCATGGGCGGTTGCCATGCAGAAGATGGTCAACGGAGCGGACGTAAAGGCCACGCTGACCGAACTCGCCTCAGAAATCCGTTCGTCTATGTAAAGCGAAAAGGGGCAGCTTTAGCTGGCTGCCCCCAGCACCTGAGATGATAAGATGGACCTTCCAGGGCTTGACGCAATCGTGACGCTGCGGTCATCGGTAAGCCAGCTTGCTCCGTCAAAAGCTGAAGAGTTAACTGCCGAGGAGCGGGCTCTGGATTGGTGGAGCCTTGCCGCAATTGCTCCCGCTATCATTATTCTGCTCGGCTTTCTCTTCCTGTTTTTCTATGGCGTGTTTCAGTCGCTCACTGACCTCAGGTTTGGTCGGCCGCTGGTCCATTTCGTCGGCTTGAGCAACTATGCTGCCTTGATCAAGACAGAGGATTTTTGGAACAGCGTTCGCGCCACGTTTGTCTATGCGGGATCGGCAGTTTTTATAGAAGCCTTGTTCGGGCTGGCACTTGCCAAGCTGTTCGCGACCGAGGTCTTGCTTGCGCGCCTTATGCGACCTGTCATTCTACTGCCGCTCGTCCTGCCGCCCATGAGCGTCGCACTGATGTGGACGACGATGATGGATCCGCAAAGCGGCATCATGAACTATTTGCTGTCCCTTGCGGGTATCGGCCGCTTTGCATGGATCTCAGACCCGAGCACGGCAATGATCTCCTTGGTCTTCATCGACGTATGGACCTATACCCCCTTCTTTGCGCTGATTATCTTCGCCGGCCTCCAAGGCATCAACGAAGAGGTGAGAGAGGCTGCGCGAGTAAACGGCGCGAAGGGCTGGGCAACCTTCCTGTACATCGAGCTACCGCTTATCGCGCCATACGTCTTGATTGCCGCGGTATTTCGATTGATCGAATCCCTCAACCAGTTTGACATCATTTTTGGGACAACGCAGGGAGGGCCGGGCAATAGCACGGCCGTGCTTTCTGTGCGCGCATATGTCACGGCTTTCCAAAATCTCGCCTTTGGCCGCGGTGCCGCCCTCATGGTCGTCAACTGGATCCTCGTTCTGGTCGCGACCTTCGCTATGGTCAAGCTGTGGCGCTTCGTTCGCAACCGTGTAATCTGAGGAGGCACCATGCGCCCAAGGCGTTCACTCACCAGCAATTGCATTCTCAATCTGCTCGTCGCGATCAGCGCCTTGATCCTGACTTTTCCACTCGTCTGGATCGTGATGATGTCGCTCAAGCAACAGGCCCAGGTGATGACGTGGCCGCCGACCTTCCTCTTCTGGCCGACATTGGAAAATTTTCGAGTCTTGTTTGACCTCGCCCAGGCGGGAGCGACGAGCTATGGCACGATCAAAGTCGATTTTTTGACCCCGATCATCAATAGCGTCGTCATAGCGCTAGGCTCGGTCGTCATCTCGCTGCTTGCGGGAGTGCCTGCAGGCTATGTCCTGGCGAGGCGGGACATTCCCCTAAAGGAAGATATCGCTTTCTTCATTCTGGGATTCCGTTTTGCACCGGTTCTTTTGGTTGTGATCCCGCTCTTCAGCATCTTCCAGACCATTGGTTTGTACGACACTTTCTTCGGCATGATTTGGGTTTACCAGGTCGTGACGCTGCCAATGATTGTCTGGCTGAGCCGCTCTTACATCGAAGACCTCCCGAAGGATATCGAGGAAGCGGCAGCTATGGATGGCGCGACGCCAGTCCGGATCGTATTCCACGTCGTTCTGCCGCTGTTGAAGCCTGGACTGATCGGGGCCTCCTTGCTCATCTTCCTGCTCGCATGGCACAACTTCGCGCTGGGTCTGATCCTCAGCTCGACTAAGGCCCCGGTCACGGTCGCTCTTCTCAAGCTGCTCAATCCCGGTGTGCAATTCTACCCTGTCATGGCCGCAGGGCTCGTGGTGACAATGATCGTTCCCGTCATCCTGATTGTCATAGGCCAGCGTCATCTCGAACGAGGCCTTACCTTCGGGGCCGTAAAATGACGCCCAGGCCATTGATGTTCTTCGGAACAACCAACCTCGACCTCTGCTTCAATGTCGAGCGACTTCCAACGCCCGGCGAAAGCCTCATCGGTACTGTCACCCGCAATCCGGGAGGGAAGGGCGCCAATCAGGCCGTTGCTGCAGCCCGGCTTGGGCTTCGGCCGCTTTTCTACACCCGTCTTGGGTGCGATGAGGCCGGTCAGTCCCTGCTAGAATCGCTGCGCGAGGCCGGCGTTTGCGCGGAGGCGATCGAAATCGGGACCGGGGAAGTCTCAGGCTCGGCCCTGGTCTTGGTTGGGGATGACGGCTCTAACATGATCGTCATAGACCCTGGCGCCAATCTTAATGTGACGCCAGAGATGGTCGAGAGCGCGGCTCAATTTATAGAGCGCGATGCGATCGTAGTCGCAGAAATGGGCATGCCGATTCCCGCGCTGAGCCGGCTTTTCGAGATGAAAGGCGAGAAGGGTTTCGAGCTCATTTTCAATCCGGCGCCGGTAAGGCCTGGGCTGTCATCGCAAGCATGGAGAAGTGTTGATTTCCTCACCCCGAACCAGGCAGAAGCCCTTGAGCTGACCGGAATCGCGGTGAACGATTTTGACAGCGCCGCGCATGCAGCCGGCAGGCTTCTTGATCTCGGGCCGAGGGCGGCGCTGATCACCCTGGGAGCTCGCGGGGCCTATTATGCCGATGCGAACAGGTCTTTTGCCCTGCGGGCGTTCCCGGTGAAGGTGATTGATACCACGGCTGCAGGAGATGCCTTTAACGGAGCTTTCGCAGCGTCCCTTGCCCAGAGGCTTCCCTTGAGGGAAGCCGTCAGGAAGGCGCTCGCAGTGGCGGCTCTATGTGTGACGCGAAGGGGCGCTCAAAACTCCATGCCGAGCGCCCAGGACGTCGACGAGTTTCTGAAGGCCCAAACCATCTTGGAGTTGGAATGACTGAACAATTCTCGGTTTCAGACAGAACCGTGCTCGTCACCGGAGCAGGCGGCGGCATTGGCTCTGCCATCGCGAACGCCTTCCGCCGAGGAGGAGCGAACGTCCTGGCGACCGATACGAATCTGGACAATTTAAGGGAAACGCTGACGAGATTGCCCCACGGCAACGGGATTTTGCCGTTCGCCATGGATGTTGCGCGAGAAGAGGACGTCGCCAGAGTCCTCGACGAAGCTGCCAACCGCTTTGGTCGGCTCGACGTGCTTGTCAACAATGCAGGAATCAAATCCGCCCAGCCGCTGCTCGAGGGCAGTTCGGACAAGATTGAGCGTACCATCCAGGTCAACTCGATCGCTGTTTGGCGCTGCTCGAAACTGGCGATCGAGCGGTTCATGGGAAGCAAAGGAGGCCGCATCGTCAACGTTGGCTCCTCGCTGTCCTCGCAAGGGGCCGTTTTTAACTACCAGGCCGGCGGAGCCGATTATTGTCTTTCAAAGGCCATCGTCCACGACCTGACCAAGCTGCTCGCCTACGAATGCGCCCCGCTCAGGATTAACGTCAATGCGATCGCGCCGGGAATTATTGATACGCCAATGCATGGGCGTCCGCGGGAAGAGACTGAAGCCCGCCACAGCGGCCGCATCCCCCTCGGAAGGGTAGGGGTGCCGGAGGATATCGCAGGCTTGGCCGTCTTTCTTGCAAGTCCTGCAGCTTCCTACATGACCGGGCAAGTCGTTCACGTCAACGGCGGGATGCTCATGAATGGCTGATCCGGCGACCGATCTCCATTGGCCATCAATCGAGGCAGTGATCTCGGACCTCGATGGCGTCGTTTATCGCGGTCATGCCGGGATACCCGACGCTATCCAGGCGTTTAAGGCATGGCAGGCGGAGGGGCTACCGTTCTGCTTTGTCACAAATAACTCCACGCACACCGCAGAGGATGTTGTCCGCAAGCTGGACCGGTTCGGGCTTGCGATTGCGCCAGAAGACGTAGTGACGAGTGCTGTCACTGCCGCCGAACTGATACGGAAGACATATCCTGACCTGACGCGTGCTTTTGTGATTGGTGCTCGTTCTCTCGTAGACGCAGTTGCGTCCATCGGGCTTGAGGTGACCGATCGAAGGCCCGAGATCGTGGTGATGGGGCTCGACCGTGAAATCACTCATGAGAAATTGCGGATCGCGGTCGAAGCAATCTTGAACGGCGCGGTATTGATTGGCACCAACCCGGATCTTCTGTTGCCGACCATCAATGGGTTCGAACCGGGTGCGGGAGCAATGATCACTGCCGTGGCCCTGGCAACGCAAGTCAAGCCTCTCATCGTCGGCAAACCCGAACCGCACATGATCGAGACGGCGCTTGCACGCCTCAAGACCCCCCGCAGTTCAACACTCATGATCGGGGATCAGATTCCGACCGATATTCAGGCCGGGAAGCGGGCTGGCCTGCCCACCGTGCTGGTCACGACTGGTGTGCCCTCGCGAGAGGATCCATCGCTGCTGTCTCCCGATTTCATCGTGTCCAGTCTACGCGATATTGATGTGGGCCCGGCGCTGGCTGGAAGACGGCGGCAGAGGAGTGGCTGATGGCCAATGTTCGCCTGGAAGGCGTGAAAAAGGCGTATGGGACGATCGAGATCCTGCGCAATATAGACCTGACCATCGATCACGGCGAATTCGTCGTCTTCGTGGGCCCATCAGGGTCAGGCAAGTCTACGCTGTTGAGGATGATTGGAGGGTTGGAGCGCATCAGCGGCGGGCGACTGCTGATCGACAATGAAGTGGTCAATAACGTCGATGCGGCTGACCGTAACCTCGGTATGGTATTCCAAAGCTACGCTCTCTATCCCCACATGACGGTGCGAGAAAACTTCGCATTTCCGCTGCGGATGGCCAAGATGGCGAGAGCCGAGATAAATACCAGGGTCGCCGAAACTTCGTCCTTGTTACAGATTGACCATCTGCTCGATCGCAAACCTCGACAGCTATCGGGCGGACAACGCCAGCGCGTAGCAATTGGACGCGCTATTGTCCGGCAGCCCAAAGTATTCTTGTTCGACGAGCCTCTGTCGAACCTGGATACCGAATTGCGGGTGCAAATGCGGGTTCAGATCGCCAAGCTTCATAAGCAGCTCGGAAATACAATGATCTATGTGACGCATGACCAGATCGAGGCCATGACTATGGCGGACAAGATCGTCGTGCTCAAGGACGGCAATATCGAGCAAGTGGGCAGCCCGCACGATCTTTATCACAATCCGGCATCCCGCTTTGTGGCGGGCTTCATTGGCTCGCCCAAGATGAATTTTCTGGACGGCCACGTCGAGGCAGCCCACGAGGGGGGCATGGACGTCAAGCTCGAGGCGGGCGCGACAGTGTCTGTCCCCGTCCAGCCGGATCAACGTCTTGTCGGCAAGCCCATCACGCTTGGAATTCGGCCGGATGATTTCTCTCAATCCCCGGCGGAGGAGACCGACATCGCAATCGAGCTTGATGTCGATTTCGTCGAACATCTTGGCAGCGTCACCTACATTTATGGTAACGCTGGCAAGCAAACTGTCGTGGCGAAGGCCCCCAAACCCGAGCCGTCCAAGCGATCCGGCAAGCTGCGTCTTGCGGTCTCGCCGGCGGACTGCCACCTCTTTAGCTCGAATGGAAAGGCGCTACGACGGTTGCGCGCGCCCGCAGATTGGAGCTAGTTTTCGGACCTGCCGTGGAGGAGGCTGGCCCGGTATGCACACGCGAGCGGACCAGGTAAAGGGCGGCGGGATCAGGCAGTTCTTCCGTAATTCCCGCTCATTTGTGCTTGGTGCGGGAATCGGATCTGGCATGACCGCGAGAGCCGCCGAACGCGCGGGGGCAGATTTCGTGCTTGCGCTTAACGCAGGCCGCTTTCGCGCGATGGGAGGCTCTTCGCCGGCCTCAATTCTTCCAATCCGCAACGCCAACGAATTCGTGGCCGGTTTCGGCCGGACCGAAATCCTGCCCAGCACGAAATTGCCGGTCTTTTTCGGAGCCTGTGCCTTCGATCCGCAGCTCGATATCGACCGCTTTCTCGAGCGCATCATCAGGTGGGGCTTTTCAGGTGTCACAAATTTCCCGTCAGTCATCCACATCGATGACTATAGGAGGTCGCTCCTTGAAAAATGCGGGCTCGGTTACGAGCGGGAAATCGAACTCCTCGTGAAGGCGGCAAGACGTGGCCTGATGACCATCGCCTATACCCGCACCCAATCCGAAGCGAAACGCATGGTTGAAGCGGGAGCTGAGGCCATCTGCATCAATTTCAATCTGAACCGGGCGGTCGAAAGCGGTCCCGACCCGTCGATCAGCCTGTCCGAACTCGCTGCACGCACGAGCGCTGTTGCGCGCGTGGCTCAATCCATCGATAAAAGCGTGATCTGCCTGCTTGGCGGCGGACCTATCACGAAGCCTGACGAATTGCTTGAGATTTGCCGCGAAACAGGTGTCCAGGGTTTCATCGGCGGCTCTTCGCTCGATCGCGTCCCACTGGAAATGTCAGTCCTTGAAGTCACCTCAGGCTTCAAGACCATTCACTTGCTCCGTGAGAAGGTCGATCTCCTCGAGCGCCAACTCCAATTGAGCGGGGTCAGGCACGGCGTCATCGCGCAATCCTCAATCATGAAGCGCGTCCTGGAGACCGCAAGGCGCTTGGCAAGCAATCCCAATCCAGTGCTCGTTTGGGGCGAGGCGGGGTCCGGGAAGCGACGAATAGCCAGCCTTGTTCATGCCTTCAGCGAGAGGAAACAGACGAAGCCAGCGCTGTTTCATTGCCGCCCGGGCCTGGCAACTGATACGGTCGGTGTCCTGTTCGGCGTCGAACGCTGTGAGAACAGGAGACGTCAACTGTCGCTCCTGGAAAGTGCAAGCGATACTACGGTCTTGCTGATGCATATCGATCAGCTATCGCGGGACGGGCAGGAGCGTCTTGCCGATTACCTGGAGACCGGCAGTTTCACGCCGTTGAATGGCGTATCCATTGTAAGGTCAAACGCGAGGATCATCGCAACCGCAACAGTGGCCCGCGGAAAAGGCCTGCAAAGCGTTCTGTGTCCCCGCCTTCTCGCGTTGTTTGTTGGGCTGGACATAGAAGTCCCCCCTTTGCCAAACCGGCTGGAGGACCTTCCGCAGCTCATCCAGCATTTTACAGTTGAGGCCAAGGGGGATGCGAACGCGCAGACGCTGGCAATAGAAAAGTCTGCGTTTTTGGCGCTAGCGGGCCATCATTGGTCCGGAAACTTGAGGGAATTGCGCCAGATCGTCAACCAGCTTGTAGCGCTGAAAGACGCACATATAGTCGCCGAGGTGCTTAAGCCGCTGTTGAATGCGGCCTTGCCCGCCAAGCCCAGTTCGGCATTCTCCGAGCGCGAATGGATCATCGAAGCATTAAAACGAAACAGGCTTCACCGTGGAAAGACTGCCCGTTCTTTAGGACTTTCAAGAAAAACACTTTACAACAAGATCAAGAAACTGAGGATCTTGGAGTAGGCCTTCATCATCTTTTGCGCACGGACCGTCTCAAAGCCGTCTCGCCTAAGAGCGCGAGCTTTGGTATCGACGATCCCTGTTGGCCGATCCTGACCAGCTGCATGTCGTCGGAAATCTTCAGCGCAAGAGTCTCTTCCGGTAAATAGACGATACCTTGGAGATGCGAACCAACACGCCGCTCTGCCGATGTGATTTCGCAATCCTTGGCGACGGCGAACAAGGTCTTGAATCCCAGACTCGCAAACCATTCCATGCGCTGAAGTTCTACCTCCTGTCCGGTATCGACCGGCTCGCCAGTCACCGACCGCTCAATCATAGAGGCTGGTGGGAAGTTTATTACTCCGACAATCCCGGCATTCTTCAGAGATTCGGTAATGTCCTCCCAGCACGCGAACGGGTCGATCATCATGATTGCCGCGTATAGGTGGGCGCGTGTTCCCTTCGGAACGTGTTGCAAGTCCCGCAACAGAGACTCATTCCAGTCGACAATAGGCAAGGTGGCCATGACAAGCATGGAGCCTTTCGGAAGGCTGCGCAAAGATGGTGCGTAGATTTTCAATGACGCTCCTTTGCCGGCGGGCGGCAGACGCGTGGTAAGTGTGCCGACAGCTGTCGCTTTCACCGCATTCTACCCGATTTTACTCATCTGTATCTTTCACCGATCTTATGCGTGGCTCCAGCCCGGTCTAGATGGGTGCGAACGCTGAATTTTCGCTGCCTAGCGAGAAGTGTGCCCCGAGAAGTCTATCCGCTGGCAGACCGGCCTCGTCTGCTTTCTCCCTGAACCTAAGCCGCTGTTGGAGAACTCCAGCAGCGGCCTCTTTTCGGCCCCAACGCCATTCGTGCCATGCAGGAGGGGTCCACCAAGCGCCATCCCCGTCTGACGCACCGATCAGCAGGGGTCCTTAGGCTCGTCCGGGCCATTGGCGGCGGCTGTCTAGTATTGCCGTAAACGTTAGGAGATGAGCCTTACTTTCCGTCGTACTTTGGCGGCCGCTTCTCAAAGAAAGCGTTCATTCCCTCCTTCTGGTCAGAGGTGGTGAAGGCAACCCGGATCGCTTGCCGCTCAAATTCTACGCCAGCATCCAAGGTCGTGTGATAGGCGGCGAGAACTGAAGCTTTGGCAAGTTCTACCGAACGCGGTGGCTTATGCGCGATCAGATCCGCGATTTCGAGGGCTCGCGCTCGCGCTTTACCTGCTTGGACGACTTCGGCTACCAAGCCCGCCTGCATGGCAGTATGGGCCGAAATAGGTTGGCCTCCAAGGATCATCAGCATTGCGAGAGATTTTCCCGCGACGCGGGTCACGCGTTGAGTCGCGCCATCGCCGGGCAGAATTCCGATGTTGATCTCGGGCTGCCCAAAGAGCGCGCCTTCGCCTGCGATGACGATATCGGCCAGCATCGCAAGCTCGTGGCCGCCTCCAAAGCATACCCCTTCTACGGCAGCAATAATCGGCTTCGGGCAGTTCGTGATGTCCCGCCAGTTGTTGCGGCGGGCTGGATTATTGATGGCTTCGAAGCCGCGCTGCTGCATTTCCTTAATATCCGCTCCAGCAGAAAAGAAGGCGTCACTGCCACAAAGCACTATGCAGCGGACGGTCTCATCCGACGCGGCATCGCGGCAGGCTGAGGAAAGCGCAGCGATAAGCTCATTGTTGAGGGCGTTTCGCTTGGTCGGCCTATTCATGGCCAAGAGGCGGACGTGCGGGAGCGGAGAGGTCGAAAGTACAAGTTCGGAATTTGGCAGCATGCAAAATTCTCCCGGATAGCTGGGTAAAGAAGCTAAGTTTCGCCTCAGCCTGGGACCCCGATGAGAACCATTGAGAGCGTCGCTTTAGCACCCTCTATGAGACTGAAGCGGTACGCAAAGTTGCCTGTTGCATTTCGTCGTCCATGCCTTGAGCCGTCAGGATGGGCGTAGGCGGTGCCTTTCGAGCACGGGCAACACAGCCGACAACACCTTAAGGCTCTTGCAGCTAGCCGAAAGCCTTTCTGCTTCGTGCCTCCTGGATTGCTTGCTCCGACAGGCCGAAGGAAGACAGAACCTCATCGGTGGCGGCGCCAATGGACGCCGGGTGAATCCGGACACCGGGCGGTGTTCGGGAGAGTCGGACTGGGAGCCCGGCGAGTGGAACCGGTCCGCGCCCCGGCACCTCAACCTGCCACATAATGCCGTTCTGATTTGCCTGAGGATGGCTGATCGCCTCCGGAATTTCATTCACAGGTGAACAAAGAAGATCCACGGCCGCCAAGCGCTCAAGCACTTCGGCGGTCGCCAAAGCCGCAAAGGCGGGCTCACAATGCCGTTGGACAGTGGCCAGATTTTCGATCTGCTTTTCGCGGGTGGCGAGTTCTGGACGCGTGCTTATGTCGGGCAGGTTAAGCGCCTGGCATAGCAAGCCAAGCGGATTGTCGCGAAAGAGCATCACGACCGCGACCCACCCATCAGCAGTCCTGACGAGCATCGCCTGACGGATCCAGTTCGTTTTCACGCCATAAATGCTCTCGCTTGCGATCTCGCACAGCTGCATCGCAAGTGAAACGTCGAACAATGACGTCGATACCATTTGGCCGAGACCTGATTTCTGACGCTCAATCACGGCCGCCAGGATGCCTTGGACGAGCGACATGGCCGCTCCATAGTCGACGATAGGAGAGTTCGTGAGCTGGGGAGGCTGCTCGCTCTGAAGTCCGCCCCGCGCCAAGCCGCTGAACGCCTGCGCTAGCATGTCCTGGCCTGGCCGATCCGCAAGAGGACCAGCTTCCCCGAAGCCAAAGCCTGCAGCATAGATAAGACGCGGATTGCGCGCGCTCAGCGCGCGATAACCAAGACCCAATCGCTCCATGACGCCAGGCCGAAAGTTGTGCATCAATACATCTGCGCGATCGACCAGTGTCAGCAGGATCTCCAAAGCCGCGGCGTTCTTCAAATCCAAAGCGAGCGTTCTTTTGTTCCTGCCCATGGCCGCGTAATACGCGCTCATGCCGCCAACTCGCGCCGCCTCAAAGTCAAGGCCGCGCGTGATGTCACCCTGCGGTCGCTCGATCTTGATGACGTCTGCGCCCAGATCTCCCAATACCTGCCCGGCTAGTGGGACCTGCATCACCATGCCGACTTCCAGGACGACCAGCCCGCGAAGGGCGCCCGCGCTGCTGGAGGCATTTGCTTGATCGATCACGTCAGGCCTCTCTGGAGTTGAGCGGAGCTGCAGGGCGCGTTTTACACCGGCCCGAACACGCTATCTCAGCCCCCATTTTACGTCAATAATATACTGCACCAATTTCAAATTGATATATCTCAATGCTCGTGAGATCCTCTCTTGGGATGGTCGATCCAGAGCACGGAGCAGTTGGGTGCATCATCTTAGATGCTTGCGCAACCAAGGCTGGGACTACTGGCCCGGCCATCGAGAAGGGCAGGGAGCCAGGCCGCACGGAGCAAGATGAGCTCGGCGCGCCAGGCGAAGTTTCATCCAATCTCGGGTGCTAAAGATGAGAAACAATCACATTGCGGGCGAATGGCTTTCCGCGAGTAATGCAGTAGCAAACGTCAACCCGTCAGACACACGCGACATCATAGGCGAGTACGCCCAAGCCTCGGTTGCGCAGACCAAGCGGGCGATCGATGCTGCTTACGATGCCTTTCCGGCTTGGTCTCGCTCCACCATCCAAGCTCGCCACGACATCCTAAAGTCGGTGGGTGACGAAGTTCTTGCCCGCAAGGACGAACTCGGGCGCCTTCTCTCGCGCGAGGAAGGCAAGATCCTGGCAGAAGGAGTAGGCGAGGTCACTCGCGCTGGCCAAATCTTCCATTACTTCGCTGGCGAGTGCTTAAGACTTTCCGGTGACAAGCTGGGCTCCGTGCGCGCTGGTGTAGACGTTGAGATTACTCGGGAGCCGGTCGGCGTCGTCGGCCTCATCACGCCCTGGAACTTCCCCATCGCGATTCCCGCCTGGAAGATTGCGCCCGCAATTGCGTATGGCAACACGGTTGTGTTCAAGCCCGCCGAATTAGTGTCCGCCTCGGCACATGCGCTGTGCGATATCATCGTGCGTGCCGGCCTACCGCCGGGCGTGTTCAACCTCGTAATGGGCAGTGGCGGAGTCGTCGGCGAAGCAATGCTCAGCAGCGCCAAGCTGGCGGCGATCTCCTTCACGGGCTCGGTTCCTACCGGCCGGCGAGTAGCCGAGGCTTGCATCTCTGCAGATCCGATGAAGAGGATGCAGTTGGAGATGGGCGGCAAAAATCCAATGGTGGTGCTCGACGACGCGGATCTGACGCTCGCCGTTGAATGCGCTGTCAACAGTTCGTTCTTCTCTACCGGCCAGCGTTGCACGGCCTCCTCTCGCCTGATCGTGACAGGCGGTATTCATGACGCCTTCCTGGCCGCTATGACGGAGCGGATGAATGCGCTGGTTGTGGATGACGCCTGCAAGGACGGCACGCACATCGGCCCCGTCGTCGACCAGCGCCAGCTGGAGCAGGACCTGAGCTACATCCGCCTTGGCCAGGACGAAGGGGCCAAGCTTGTGGCAGGTGGTGAGCTACTGAAACGGGATACGCCGGGCTTCTATCTCTCGCCAGCGCTGTTTTCAGAGGTAGACAACCGGATGCGAGTAGCACGCGAGGAAATTTTTGGGCCCGTGGCAACGGTGATCCGGGCGCGCAATTATGATGAGGCGCTGGAAATCGCCAACGACACGCCATTTGGGCTGTCTTCCGGAATCTGCACCACGAGCCTAAAGTATGCCAGCCATTTCAAACGCAATGCCGAGGCCGGCATGGTGATCGTAAACCTGCCGACGGCGGGAGTCGACTACCACGTGCCGTTCGGCGGGCGCAAAGGATCGTCCTATGGGCCGCGCGAGCAAGGGCGCTATGCGGCAGAGTTCTACACCACCGTGAAGACCGCCTACACGTTCGGCGGATATGCACCATAAGCGCCGAGCTGAGAAATTTTGCATTGAAGCCCCGCGATGGACGCAGAGCCATTGCCGAGATAGCTGATGCTCGAGCAGGGAGGGCGATCCAGAACGAGCTCGCCTGCCTCGCTTAGCATCTGGAGCCGACGGGCAGTTGCGATCGTCCGTGCAACTGCTTGCCGCGAGTTTGGAGGCTGCGCGCAGTTCAGTCTCTGCCGTCCAGCTCAAATGATCGACATGTTGGCTTCATTGCCAACCTCTAAAGCGGCTGCGACCTGACGGAGCGCCCATTCGAGGTCTTCGATGTTTTCTGGAACGCCGATCGAGATCCTCAACCCCGAGATGAGGGAAGGTTCGACCAAGAGAGCCGAGGGAGGGGTAGTGATGACCCCCCGTTGCAAGGAGCGGGCCGCCACCTGCTGCGCAACCTCGCTTGGCAGGTCCAGCCAGAGATGAAAGCTCGCCGGATGATCCGAACGTATATACGGCCGGAGTATTTGGGAGGCGAGCTTCACACGTTTTTTGGCCTCCTGGACCAGAGATTGCTTCACGCCGGCGGCCGTTCCCGACCGGATCCACTCCGATACAATGAAAGACGAGATCGGCGATGCCATCCAGCATGTGGCACGCATGGCTTGATGAATCTGGGTGAGATACTGCTCGGGCACGACGAGCATTCCGATCCGCAGGCCTGGGGCCAGGCACTTCGATAGGGTGTTTACGTAGAAGGTCCTCTCCGGCGCCAGCGAGGCAAGCGGCTCGCTGGCCTGGTGAAGAAAACCGTAGGCGTCATCCTCGATGATCACGATGTCCCGCTTCCGTGCGATTCGCACGATCTCGCGACGGCGCGTCGCGCTCATGATCCTCGCCGTGGGGCTCTGTATGGTCGGAATTGCGAAAAGCACCCGCGCGGTGCCCGCGGCGGCTGCCTTGTCGAAGGCGCCGGGAAGCAGTCCTTCCCCGTCCATCGGCAGCCCCACCAGCTCGAGCTTTGCGAAATGCGCGTACGACTTCATGCCATGATAGGTTGCCGCCTCGACAAAGACTTTGTCTCCCGGCTGGCAGATCGAACTGAGCGTCAGCGCAATCCCATGCTGAGCGCCATTTGTAATGACGAGGTTGTCCGGATTGGCCTCGAAACCTGCCTCGCGAAACAGGTTCGCCAGTTGCGCCCGGTGTTCCGAAATGCCCGAGTGGGACAGATAGCCGACGTAGTCCGAAATATCGGCCGTCGGGAACGTCGATGAGCTTTCGGCAAGCACCTTGGGCAGCAGCGATGGACCGGGAATATTGAGGCTCAGATCGACGACCTTCCCGGCGGCCGCGGAGCTGGAGCGCTGCGGTGCCACGAACGTTCCTCGACCGACCTGTCCAACAAGCAGCCCTCGGCGTTGACCTTCCGCATAGGCCTTGATCACAGTGCCGACACTGAGGCCTATTTTTTCCGCTAAATCACGCTGCGTAGGTAGCCTCGTTCCCGCGGCGAGGACGCCTGCCGCTATGTCTCGTTCGACGGCTTCGAGCAGGCGGAGAAATACGGGGGCATTGCCAGAGCGGAGTTGAGGGTGCCATTGTTGCATTTCGATTGCTTATCTTAGATGACCATATCTGCGCTATCCCAAACTTCGGCCATCGACTACAATGCTCGCGCTTTGACAATTCGCTCTGGCGCATCGTCAACGATCGCGTTGCGCAGGGGCCGACCGAAAGTCGGGGACTCGATCTCGAAAGCGTCGCCACCTCGGAGCTTGACGCCGTCCGAAAAGCTTAAGCTGCTCGCGCCGAAAAAATAGACGTGGACGTCGCCTGGACGTCGAAAGGCGGCGTATTTGAAGTGATGGTGCTCAAGGTTCGCGATCGAGTGGCACATGTTGCTCTCGCCCGAGACAAATTTCCCCGACCAAATAGGTGAGCCGGATCGCAAGACGCGAACCGTTCCGCAGACCTCATCCGGAAGATTGCCCACTAGCAGCTCAGGGCCGTACGAGCATTGCCGCAGCTTTGAATGAGCGAGATAAAGGTAATTCCTCTGCTCCATCACATGATCTGAGTATTCGTTGCCAAGGCTGAAGCCCACACGGAGAACCTCGCCCTGATCGCCGATGACATAGAGCCCGACAACTTCGGCCTCATCCCCACCGTCTTCGGCATAAGAGGGCAAGCTTAGCGATTGCTCGGGGGCGACGGCCCAGGAGCCATCGCCCTTATAGGCCCATTCCGGCTGCACGCCGATCGATCCCGGCGAAGGCTTTCCGCCGTCCAGACCAAGCTTGAACATCCGCATTGAATCCGACAAATCGCTCGCCGCCAATTTCGCGTGCATGGCGTCTCGCGATTCAGCGCTACCTAGATGTGTAAGGCCTGTAACGGCAATCACGCACCGGGACGGGTCCGGGTGATCGAGAGGGACCAGTAGCCGCTTCTCTGTGACGATCGCGTCGTAGTCGACCTGCTCCCCGAAGCCGTGACCATCGACGCACTCGACGAGTGACAGCCCCGAGCGGCTGGCTTCCAGTGCCAAGTCACGCACGGTGGTCGCGTTCTTCACCAAAGCAGGGGCCGGCTTGCCCGCCACCAGAGCTGCAACATGGCGCGAGCCGTCGGCGCTTACAAATTGGATTAGTCGCACGGGATAGAGTTCCGGATCAAAGCCGCCGCCGATTGCGGCAGCCCCAGATTGGCATTCGAATTGAGATAGGTCAATCGAGGAGGAGTCTGCAGCTCTGGAGGGGCTTTTATGCGGGTTATTCAAGGTCGACGCGCCCCGCCTTTGTGTGACGACCGTGCCGGCCGCGCTATATTGGGATATTCCAATACAAAACTTGCTATGCGCGATAGCTTGACATTGGCTCGGCGGCATGCTGATCTGCTGATCGATATCGAGCTAGTGCACAGAGATGCCGGCTGATAGGGAGAGGAACATGAATGGACGCAAGGCTAGTTGCGCGTTTCGCGCACCGGTGCGGTGGCCGCACCCGCAGTCCGCCTCAATTCCTCCAATCAGGACGTGGCCTCTGCGATCCTCCGCGCGCGCCCGAAGCGCTTTGGTCTGTCCCGGAATCCTTTGCGGCCCGCCAGGGGCGGACTGACAGCACATTTCGCATTCAACCTTTCTAGCCCCTTTTGATCGCGACGATCACAGCGTCGATGTCCCTCCGCGCGACCGCGTAAGCGAGCAAGGGTATTCGATCCAGCAGGCCCGACGGAGGTCTCGTTCCGAAAAGAGGATTCTACAGGCCTGCTTGAATGCAGAACAACCTTAACCGTCCCGCAGAAGGACGCTTTGCAACAGGAGGGACCATGGGAATGGGACACGAGCTCGCATGTGCGGGCCGCTCTTTGAAAGAACCGCTGAGGAAAGGCGAAGTCACCGCCTCCGATCCGGTCAGCATCCGTTCTCGCCTGTGCCGTTCGCGATCTGCGTGGGCTTGCCTAAAGTCGTGCCTACGACTTGCTCTGGCTCGGTGAGGCCGATGAGTGACGGCCGCGCGCTATCGATTGCCCTGTAACCCAACAATTTGCATCAGAGCGGAAGCAGACACATGCAAAGTATTGCACAACCGTCCGTCGCACTCATTCAGCCCAAAAAGCAACTTACAACGAAGTCAATGACAATTGGCCTCGGCGGAGGCGTCGCGCTGGAGTGGTATGATTGGCAGGTCTACGGCTTCATGGCGGCGTTTCTATCGCCGCACTTCTTCCCTTCGAATGATCCGATCGTCTCACTGCTAGGGGCGCTGGCAGTGTTCGGAGCGGGATTTGTCGCGCGCCCCGTAGGAGCGGCTTTGCTTGGTCCGATCGCAGACCGCATCAGCCACAAACGCGTCATGATGATCGCGGTCACCGTGATGGCGTCATCCTCCTTTCTGATCTCGGTTTTGCCGGCATATAAGGACATCGGCACAGTGGCTACTGTGGTGCTGGTTTTTCTTCGACTCGCGCAAGGGCTTGCTACCGGCGCGGAGGCGGGGGTCGCTAACGCGATCGCGATCGAGTTGGCACCGCCAGGTCAGGAGGGCAGGTACCTTGGCTTGATCAATGGTACATTCGTCATGGCGGGGTCAATCGGAGCCAGCCTCGTCGCCTTTCTGGTGAGTGCCTCTGTCGCTCCTGAGCTCATGCGCGAGTGGGCTTGGCGGGTGCCATTTGCGGTTGGGGGCGGGCTTGGCTTGGTCATTATATTTCTTCGCCAAGCCATCCCAGAAACTTTGATCGCTCGCGCGATGCATCGCGCAGATGAGATGTCGCGCATTCAGGAAACAACCGGCGGCGTGTGGAAGACGCTCTGGCGCGTGCGGCTCTCGCTTCTCGCTGCTATTCTCGTGGTCGGCTCCGTGCAGCTTGCGAACTACACCTATAATTTTGGGTTGCCAAACATCGCCAACGGAGTGTTCAAAGAGAATAGCACCTGGGTGTACGGGATCCTAACCCTGATGGGATTTTCCTGGATGGTATTCTCACCGTCCATAGGTGCCTTTGCAGATAGGGTGCGGCCATCGCGCGCATTCATAATGATGCGCCTGCTACTTATCCCATCGTTTTTCCTGACACTGCTCTATTCGCAACAGAGTCTGTTGACCTACTCCATCGTTATGTTGCTCGGGGGAGCTATGGTGGGCTGCAACATGGCCCTCTACAACTTCATAGCCACAACATTGATGCCGCGCACGGTGCGGACGACAGGCGTCGCGCTCGGCTATGCGATCGGCGCTACCCTATTCGGTGGCACCACGCCGTATTTGCTCGTTTGGTTGCAACGCGAGAACCTGTCTTGGATGTTTCCTATCTATGGATCGTTAGTCGCGCTATCGAGTGTGGCGGTCTATCAAATCGCCAAGAAGCGAGGTTGCGTCTACGTGGGCGACTAGCGCAAACTGCCTGCCTGCTCCAGAGGGAGCGCCTGCCTGTGTCGGGCCCGCTCCGCCCTGGGGAGGGCGGCACATGGCGGCGCCTAGAGTAACGCGATCGCCGATTTCGACGCTCTCCACCTCATTACGGTACAACACGCCAAGCTTTTGAGTAGCCAGCTCAATCGCTATCGACCACCGCATGAGTTTTGCTCGTCAAACCGCAGCGGGACCTTCCCGTCGAATGGCGCTGGTTTCTCGTCATGCGGGCATCCATGCTGCTGGGCGCCGACAGTGGAGGTGTCGATCATCTGGACAGCCGCATTATGTGCGGTGGCAAGTGCGTCCATGATGCGGCCCCAGACACCAGCCGGCCGCCAGCGGGCGAAGCGGTTGTAGCAAGGAGTGTATGGGCCAAACGCGGCCGGCAGATCATGCCGCGGTGCTCCTGATCGCAGGACCCAGAAGGTGCCATTGAGGACACGTCGGTCGTTCACCCGAGCAACGCCATGGCGCTTGTTTCGGCAGCACGGTCTTATCGCAGCCCATTCATAGTCGGCGAGTTCGTAGCGCATGATTCGAGCCGCGGGCTTGGGAGTTGGAATCACTGTGGTCCGGCCGAGCGCAACTCTTCTGGCTCGGTCTCGGTTCGGCGCTCACGGCAGAAGCGCACATCAACGACAACCGGTGATCAATCCGTCGAAAATGAGCATGTGCAGAGGGCAGGAAAGGTTCCGGAAGGCCGAAGGGCAAACCGAGCTTTACGCTCCAGCTTCTTCTCCTGTTTCGTCCACGGCAGGGGCCGCCGACTGTTGCGACCGCAACTCTTGAACCGTTCGGATTCTTTCAGAGCGACGGGCCAGCTCGTCATATTGCTTTGCCACGTTGCGCAGTACTTCCCTGGCCTGCCTATGTTCGCAATTATCAGCTTTGGTCCGGAACTCCTCGGCCCTCATCCGCCAATATCTGGGCGGGCGCGTGCGCTCAATCCCCATGAGACTCTCCCAAACGGCTAAGGGTCTAACCACTTAGGTTCGGTGTCGTTCAATGTTAACTCAGGAACTCCCAAATTCAACGTAGAGCGACAGTTGCTCGGGAGGGCGCGCAAGGCATCAACTTGCATTAAGCGGTGAATGGCCCTGGGCGGTTCCCAATGCTCCGTGACATCACCACGGGTAAGAAAGAACGCCGGACAGCACTCCTTCGCATTGAGCGAGCGAATATGGAGTTTGAGGACACGCGCCGCGCGCTGGAATGGTCGCAAGAAATAGTAGAGCAATCATTAGTTCTGGGGCCGAGCGCACTGGCAGAATGCTTAGTTGGCGCCGGAAATCGGAGCAGTAAGGCGCGGCTCGTGTTTATCCCAGCAGTCCGACAAACCGGTCGCTTATGTCCATGCCACCCCCGTTCCGCATTTATCGGCTGCCAACCAGTTCAAAGGAGGAGCACAAGCCGCACCTCTCGCGGATGCGAGAGAGCATCGCAAATAGCCGGGAAGCTCTAAAAAAACGGTGCCAGACACATTCCTGGGCCGTAAGACCCAAGAACCGCTCTCGATGGATGACGAAAAGTAAGGCCGTCTTAGTTGGCGACCAACCCTAGCAACCGTTCCCACCTGGCACTATGATGCGACCATCACCGGCATGTGTGTGTAGGCGTCGGTGGCTGAGAGACTGGTCGCGCTCCCGCCCGCATCTGTAAGGGAGGGAGCATGGACGTCTCAATGCGGCTTCGACATTTGGCGGAAGCCGAGCGACACATCAAGAGCGGCGCTGAACGTATTTCTAAGCAAGAACTGTGTATCGCAGATCTAGATTATCGCGGGCAAGATTCGATGTTGGCCCGCACGCTCCTGAAAACATTTTGCCTTCTGCAAGCCGAGCACATCGCGCACCGCGATCGCATCCTGAGAGAACTAGGGCAGTAAGGCCGCGTCAGTTGGTTCACTCTTCCGTGTTGCAAATGTCTCCTTCTGTTTGCCCTTCGCGACATACGCGCTGCTGCACAGACTTGGGAGCATAGCGGACGTAAGCTTCATCGCATCAGGCGAGCCGGTTTATAGGTTTATAGGTAAACGCCCTAAATCTCGGCGGGCAGCAATCTGCCACTTAGCAAATGAAGCGCCTCGAACAGGTAATAGCTACCAAAGATTAGTTCCGCATTGCTGACATAGTCCTCAGCTCGGGAATCTTCGCGCTTATTGAAACATCCTTCGACCAGCATACCAGGCCGACGTTTATCGTTCTTGTCGGTTGGGGTGAGATAGCGTTCCACAAGCGCCAAAGCGGTACGCTCGCCCGCGTCGCGGTATTGTTGCCGCTTGCCCCCACACGGCGCAATCGAGCTCAACTTTAGGAACGCCGATGCCATGAAGGCCGTGGCCGCAGTGTCCCGCTCGACGCTGGGCGCTTTCGGATCATCAAAATCCCAGTATGACACGCAATCGACTGGCACATGGGCGATCCACCAGTCGGCGCCCTTCATGGCGGCTTGAAGCCATCGCTCTTCACGGCCGCCGGAGAAGTAACTGATTGTCGAGCAAACGACCCCCCAAGCTTGTGCTCTCGCCCAGACGCTGTTCGCGCTGTAGCCTTTGTGTGTGTAGCGCCGTATAGGTTCGCCAGTTGCAGGATCAAGCGAGGACGACTGGATGAAGGAGCCGTCCTCGCGCTGATGGACTGCCAGCACATTGTCGATATGATTGGCAGCGACCTCACGCATCTCTGTATCGTTGGCGGTTCGAGCTGCCCAAAATAACAGCAGCGAGACGACCAGGCTGTCGACGCTGCTTGCGGTCGCTCCCACGTCCGAACCCTCCTCGGCATTCGCGCCGAGGGGCACCAGACCAAGCTTCGGATTATAGCGCTGCTTGAGGTCTCGCGCCGCTGCAAGGCCCAGTATCCGGGCGCGCTCACTGCCGGCGAGCAGCCATCCCAGCGCAGCCCCGTAATAGAAGGTCGCCGCCTTGAACGCGGTGTCGGCGCTCACCCGCGCCTCAAGACGGGCGCAACCCTGCTCTGCAAGAGTCCTGAAGCGTTCGCCGCCATTACCGCGAGAGGCGAGCCAAAGCATCCCTAGCCAATATCCGCCGGTCCAATCCCCGTTTGAAGTCGTCGTCCAACGGCCAGTCTCCGGATTTGCCCAATGTGGATAGGCGCGACCTACTTGCCGAGCCGTATCTTCCATGCGCCCCAACATGCGTGCGATCGGTTCTTCCCAGTCAATACTCATGCCAATGCTCCGCGTGAAATCCGAGACGCTGCTCGCTCCGAGTTGGCGCTCCTGGACAGATTTCCACAAAAAATGAGATATATCAATAATAAATTGAAATAGTGCAATGTTCGCTCGCCGGGCGGGAGCGCTATATTGTTGGGTATCGAAACAACTAAAGCGCTTTTGAGGTCAGACGGTCCCGTCGAGCGACCTCAATTCGAGCGCAAGCCAGGCCGAGCCGGACAGTATCACGAGCGAGTGCCGCCCTCACTGGTGCTGATGCCAATTGCTGTGGAGTTCGGTGAGGCTGGTTATGCGGGAGCAATCTGTTCGCTGGCTGCACCTTCGTCCAGGGCATCCTCGCATCTAGCTCCCGTGCCGGACAGGCGCGCGCGGCGCCTGTAGCGCTCTTCGTGCTCAGTTACCGGGCTCGGCCCCGACAATGCTGGCTGGGCCGGGTTTGTCGGAGTAGCGTGTAGTTTCGTCAGCCCCGGTGAACGCGTTCGCCGTGACCATGCTGAGCGCCTGCAACTCATCGAATATACCGCCGCTATGTTCGTCGATAGCCGCCACGGTCAAAATTTCCAGTCCGCCTGACTCCGACAACGGGCAGCGGCCCGAGACGACTTCATCGAAGGACTTCTCTGCCAAAGAACCGTCACGTCGGCTGGCGTTGATTCTGCTGGCCAGAGGGATGTGATTTGGGTGGCTCGCGCCCTTCAGCCTTCAGAATGGTATGCGCGAGGAAGTGGATTGGAGCGTCTTTTGACGCTGACTGTCGGAGTTACGACACTCTGTCGAACCGGCGACAGCTGTTAAATCGGAATAGTGAAGAGAAATCGGCAATTGCCGCTTGGTACGCAATTTGAAACGCGGTCTGAAGCTGTGCCAGCGTCTTGCAATAATAGGTCCTCTTGGAATGAGCGTCCCGAATTTGACGAAACGAGCAAATGCCCTCGGAACCGACAAGGGTGATGAGGTTGGCCACGCCCATGGCTATACCAGCTTCTACTCTTTTCTGTTCGAGGAATTCCGCCACGAGCCTTTCACAATGGTCGAGATTGGGCTCCAGCATGGGCACGGGTCTCTCGATCCCGACCTACTGCTTACTCGCAAGGTATACGACATTCCATCTATTAAGATGTGGCTGGAGTTCTTTCCCAAAGCCGAGGTCGTCGGCTGTGACATCTCCGATTTTAGCGCCTTTAAGTTGGACCGTTTCCGATTCGAGCGTGTTGACATGGGCGATGCCAGAGCCCTGGAACGTCTTGCGAGCTCGCTCCCGCCCGTCAGGATCATCATCGAGGATGCTTCGCACGCCGCTTATCACCAGCAGCTTGCTCTAGCAAAGCTCTTTCCCATCATCGAGCCTGGTGGTTTCTACTTTATCGAGGATGTCCATACCACGCACGCGATTGCAGCAAGACTACCGTCCTGCAATCCTACCGAGGCCGTGGTTGAAAAGTTCGCGCAGACGCGCCAGTTTGACATTCCGTTCCTATCTGGAATCGAGCGCAGAAGCCTTGAAACCTCGATCCGGAGAATGTTTATTCACCGCAACGATAAGGGAGGCGTCAACGGCTGGAAGATGAAAATGGTCGGATTTGAAAAGTATTAGGTCATCTGATCAGGGCAAGCATGATCCGCTTTTTGAGCAGTCCGGTAGTGTGGATCGACTGTTCTGAGCGATAATCATTGCAGGGCACGGACTGCGTATTCGGTCCCCTGAAGTCCGAGACCGGCCCCGCCTCGTTTCATGGCCCTGTATCTGAATAGCGCTTTTCTGGGCCCCGCTCGGACGCAGGCGATGACCTCGCTCACGGACTCGAGGACATCGTGCACCAGCGCCATCCCCCGCGGGTGGGTGAAGCGGAAGTTGTATTGTGCTGGTTTCAACTTAGCGGAATCTGCCAGCGCGCGAACTGACGTCGCTGAGCGGAGGCGAGGGAGCATCCTAAAGCAGAAATCGCGAACGGGAGGTCGTTCCACCGAACGTTAGATAACGTCGAGGTGATGAGCATGGAAGCCTCTGAAAGGCTGCGAAAAACGCCTGTGGGAGCAGCTAGGAAACCCTTTCACCAGATCTACCCAATTTTACCCAAACGCACCGTTCCGGAATCTTATACCCGGTTTCAGCCCGGTCTAAGACCGCCTGGTATTTAGAGTAGTCCGGGAGGAAGATCGTGTGTCACCATTGCACGGACGACCAGAGGTCAGTCCGGGATGGTAAGCCGTCCGAGCTTGCGGGCGCGGTCGCCATCGTCGCGACGCTAGATACTAAGGGCAGCGAAGCGTCTTACCTTGCGGGTATCATCGAAGCGTGCGGCCGCAAGACCGTCCTGATCAACACAGGTACATCAAGCTTGGTTGTCGGGGATAAACCGACCGGCGGCAACGGTGGTCGCGTTGCCTCGCCTGCCGAGCTCTTGAAAGAGATAGGTGCAAGCACGCGCAAAAAGGTTGGCGGCCTCCTGCAATCAGGTGCGATCAATGCGATCGTCGGGATAGGTGGCGGCAAGGGGAGCGCAGTTTTCGCCGACGTCGTATCCGATTTGCCTTATGGCTTCCCCAAGCTTCTCGTGAGCAGCGCCAGGCCAGCGCTACTCGCCGAATTGGCCGTCCATAACGATATCATGCTCTATCCGACCCTCGTCGATCTCTTTGGGATCAACGTCTTTACGGCGCGCGTGCTGGAGAATGCAGGGCGTGCCATTGCGGCCATGCAGCATGCGCCGGCCCAACATGCGCGTAAAAGGAAGACCGTTGCGATCACGGCCTTCGGTGTGACGACGCCTGCAGCGAATCACTGCGCGGCGCGCCTTGCAGATGCCGGCGCAGATGCAATCGTCTTTCCTGCCAACGGAGCTGGCGGCCGGAAGATGGAGCAGCTTATTGCGGCCGGCGAATTCGACGCCGTGATTGATCTGACCACAACCGAGCTGGCTGACGAAATCGTTGGGGGTACCGCGAGCGCCGGTTCGGATCGGCTCAAGGCAGCGGCCGGGCATTTGGTCCCGCAAGTCGTCGGGCCCGGTGCGGTCGATATGGTTAATTTTGGTCCGCCATCGAGCGTGCCTGATCAATTTCGTGGCCGGCAGCTCTACTCCCATACACCCTACACGACACTCATGCGCACAACGGCTTCGGAGAACGCGAGCATCGGCCGCCTCACGGCCGAGCGGCTGTCGCAAGCTGAGGGGCCTGCAATCGTCTTTTGGCCGGCGAAAGGCGTTTCGGACTATGACCGCGAGGGCGGGATATTCCGTGACGCTGATGCCGACAAGGCTTGGCTCGATGCGGTCAAGCACAACGTCCGCCCGGACATCGAGGTACGTGAACTGAACTGCCACATCAACGATCCGGAATTCGCCGAGGCCGCCGTGACGTGGATCCTCAACCAATTGAGGCAAGGAGGCTCATTCGATGCGGATGTTTGAGCGAGCCGAAATCCTTTCTAGAATCGCAGGCCTGGTGGCAGCTCGCAAAGCGGTTCTTGCGGCCGGGAGCAGCTGCGGTCTGGTCGCGAAGTGTGCCGTCCTCGGAGGGGCCGATATGCTGGTGATCTATAGCACCGGGCTGTCTCGCCTCATGGGTCTTCCGACGAGCCGGATCGGCGACTCCAACGCGCGCACGCTCGAGCTTGCAGCAGAAATCCGCAATGTCGTCTCTTCTGTGCCCGTGATCGGCGGGGTCGAAGCGTGGGATCCGCTTCGGCTCGATCTTGATGCGCTTCTCGACAAGTTCTGGGATGCGGGCTTCTCCGGCGTGATCAATTATCCAACCATCTCGACCATGGGTGAAAAATGGCGTGACCGGCGCGGCCGCGTCGGGCTCGGCTTCGAACGCGAGCTCGAGATGGTCGCGACAGCCCGCAAGAAGAACATCTTCTCGCTCGCCTACGTCGCAAGCCCAGAAGACGCGAAAGCCATGGCGAGAGTAGGTGCCGACTGCATCGTCCCGCATGTCGGCGCAACCCGCGGCGGGCTCGCGGGGAACGAGGAGGGGCAGTCCATTCAAGAGGCGATCAGGCGTATCAATGACATCAACGCCGCGGCGAGAAGCGTCCGCTCCGATGTCATCCTGCTTTGTCATGGCGGGGCAATCGCTGAACCGCAGGATACGCTCGAAGTCTACCGATTGACGCAATGCGTCGGGTTCGTCGGCGCCTCGTCCATCGAAAGAATCCCAATCGAACGGGCAGTGAAGGCGGTGGCTGAGGAGTTCAAAGCTGTCCCGCTTCCGTGAAATCACTGATTTCAAGTGCAAATCATCGAAGCGGGGCCGGAATGGGCAAGCCGATACGCTCAAGCAAACAAACAACAGTGGCTTTGCCACGGAGGCGCGGGTCGGATCAGACCTTCGAAACGGACGTGCTCGTGATTGGTAGCGGCGCAGCCGGCCTGTCGGCGGCACTTTACGCGGCAAAGAACGGACTGCGTGTCACCGTCTGCGAAAAGTCGGCGCGTCTTGGGGGGACGACGGCGCTGTCAAACGGCATGATCTGGGTTCCTTGTTCACGTCAGGCGCGGTCCGCTAACATCGATGATTCGCTCGCCAAGGCCACAACGTATCTTAAGCATGAGCTCGGCGATTATTATCGGGAAGACTTCATCGAGGCCTATCTTGTGGACGGTCCAGCTGCGCTTGCCGCACTGGAGAATGGGACCGAAGTCAAGTTCACGCTGGCCCCGACGCCGGATTATCACTCGAGCCAAGTCGGCGGCCTCGATAAGGGCAGGGCGCTCAGCCCGGCAGCTTACGATGGGCGGCTGCTCGGCTCCGATTTCGATCTGATCGGCGACCCCATTCGCGTTGTGCTCGGCGGGATGATGATCTCGTCAGGCGAGGTCCGAAGCTTCTTGAATCCATTTCAATCATTCGCGTCCCTGAAGCATGTGCTGCGTCGTCTGAGCCGATATGCGCGGGATCGCTTGGGTTATAGGCGTGGGACCGAGTTAAGCGGAGGCAGCGCCTTGATCGCGCGCTTGCTCAAAAGCTTGCGAAACTACGGTGCAGAAATATGGCCGGCATGTCCAGTCATAGATCTCATCAAGGAAGGCGGGCGCGTTACCGGAGCGATCCTCAAACAGTCAAAATCTGAAATCCGCGTCCGCGCTTTGCGTGGGGTCATCCTCGCAACAGGCGGCTTTGCCCACAATGCAAGCTTAAGGACCGAGCTTAGCGGCCCTCACCAGCATAACGAGACACTAGCTCATCCCGACGTCACTGGCGACGGCATTGCGCTTGCAACGAAGCTTGGAGGTGAGGTCGATAAAGATGTTGCCTCCGCGGGCTTCTGGACGCCCGTCTCGATCCTCAACACAGCCAGCAGCTCGCAAATCGTCCCGTACGGATGGCTTGATCGCGGCCGTCCCGGCGTCATCGCGGTCGGGCCGAACGGTGGCCGTTTCGTCAACGAGTCGAATTCCTATCATGACATTTGTCTGGCGATGTTCGCAAACGGGTATCCGGCAGACAAGCGTTTCTACTTCATTTGCGATCAGGACTTTGTCCGTCTCCGGGGCATGGGACATTTGCTGCCTTGGCCATGGACCATGAGCGTCGGAAGATATGCGCGCCTCGGCTACATCAAGCGCGGCCGAACAATTGCGGAGCTCGCCAAAGAACTCGGAATAGATCCAGATGCGCTCCAAAAGACCGTTGAGGAACACAACGCGCACGCTGCCGAAGGACGCGATCCACTTTTCCAGCGCGGTGAATCCGCCTTCAATCGTACGCTCGGCGATCCGGCCGTTGGCAGGAAAAATCCTAATCTTGGACCAATCAAGAACGGACCGTTCATCGCGTTGCCGATCGTTCCGGCCACGCTCGGCACGGCGATCGGATTGGCAACCGATACATACGGAAGGGTCTTGGACGCCGAACGCAAACCAATCGCGGGTCTCTATGCTTGCGGCAACGACATGACTTCGCCGATGCGCGGAATTTATCCCGGAGCAGGCATCACCATCGGTCCAGGAATCGTGTTCGCGTATCGCGTCGTCAACGGCATCCTGTTGGCCGCTCATGATGCGCAAAAAGCCCTCGCTTCCGGAGCTTGACCCTCGAACCTGCGCTTTCGGTGGCATGCGACATGTGTTCGGTTGTGGGGCGAGGGTCGGATTGACAGAGCCCGGGGGCTGAAAATGATTCTATGCCTTGTCGCATCAGGAAGTTTCGCCGCCACACAATGACACTGTCGTGGCGACGCCCAGGTCCCCCTGAATGTCGGTAGTCCGTGGAGATGGTTGCGCGAGTTGGGCTGGGTGATCTGCAATCGCAGGGGAGTAAAGCTCTCAGAAGGGGATCTCAGGTATATGAGGGGGAGGCGTCCTGGCTCGTTCAACGCACAAGAGCGCGCGCTGTGTGGAGGCTGGAAATGACAGGTCCTCTTGGCCGCTCGTTTGTCTCCACGGCGGGATCGCGGCCTGTGGACCGCAGTGCTGCCATGGAGCTCGACCAAATCGATGCGCGTCTTCTTGATCTCGTTCAACGCAACAATCGTCTTACCAGTGAACAACTCGGCGCGCGGGTCGGCTTGTCTGCATCTGGAGTGTTGCGTCGACTGAAGCGCCTTCGATCACGAGGCGTTATCGAGGCGGACGTTTCAATCATTTCTCCAAAAGCCGTCGGGCGGAACGTGACGGCCTTGGTTCTCATTTCGTTTGAGCGCACTCGAGCCGACACCGTTGATCGTCTAAAGCGCGAAATTCGCAAGATGCCCGAGGTGATGAGTGGATTCTGTGTTACCGGCAAGGCCGATGTCGTCTTGCTAGTTACAGTAAATAACATAGAGGAGTACGAGCAGTTTACCCGCCGCCTCGCGGATGAAGGATCAGACATAAAGCGCATTGAAACAATGGTCGTTTTGGATCGGTTCAAGGCGGGATTCACTGTGCCGCTAGCTTCCATCCTATGCTGGTGACCCTGCCTGACGACGGACTACGCTCGCGTCTTCAAACGCTTTGAAGGCCATCCTCCGAGCGCTCGGTCTCGCCGAGCGTTGCGTAGGCCTGCTCGAAGCGGCACGTGGGCGTAACAGTTGACCTGGCGCTGCGGCTCTCTCATGCCGGGTGACGGCAGCCGGTGAACTCGGTTGCGGCGAGCGCGGCAACGCGCCGTTTGATGGGGGACACATTCGAAGCGCCGCGCCGCTCCTGACCCTCACGCCCTTTGCTTCCTTCCAAGAGTCAAGGGCAGCCGCACCGAATGATGATCATTTGCATTCGATGTTGATCTGAACTCGGTCGGGCTTCTAACAGCGTGTCGCGATTCCGACAGCCCGGACCATTTCAGCTCGATTGAATGCCGTGTGCCTCGAGATCTGTCGGCCTGATGCAATCTAGTCCGGCCAGTTTAAGCGCTGGTACGAGCCTTGCTTAATCGCCAATCGCTCCACAATCGACGGACATTCGTCCGCGACGTGAGGCATCGGGAAGTTGTTTGGTGATGAAGGCGAAATAGGATGGCGGGTGTCGCTGGCGCGTTTTTGTTGCCTTCTAGCAATTCACAGGAAACGGTTCTGGATCGGCTCAAGCACATGCTTCCAAAACTCGCACTGCGCGGACAGGCGGGTTTTGGTGTGGCCGGCTTCATGCACAATAAAGGTGTTCGATATGCAAGATCAGCTCGGTCACCGTCCCAATTGTCGACCATTGACTACGATGAACCGGACCTGGGGTTTAGGCCTCATGTCGCTATCGCGCATGTCCACGGTCGGTGGCATAGAGAGAGCGAGAAGCGCAAAAATCAGCCCATTCAGAATCATAGGGCCGCCTCGAGCTTTCTCTCAATCTCTGTAGATGGAGCTTTGGTCAATTCGGGCGAGCTCAGGGAAGAATTGCTTTCGCATGGCGACGGTTTGTCAGGCGATACGGATGCCGAGCTCTTGCTCAGGCTGATCGAACACGCATGCGAAATGAGGTACTGGCGGCACAGTCGGCCTGTTGATTACGGCGATGTGTTTCGAGAAATCGATAGTCGCATTGACGGAGCCATCAGTGCGCTTTTGCTCGACGGGGAAGGAAACTTGGTTGGTTTTCGCAACCGATCTGGATTGCGACCTCTCGAATTCATGCGGACCGATGATGGCTTCCTGCTTTTCGCATCCGAAAACTGCGCATTTGGAGGGCTGAAGGGAAAGATAGACCAAATCTTGCCTGGTCACATCAAATACGTTGATGGCAAAGTCGGCCGGTGCGTTAATCATTGTTTGAGCGACGATCGGGAAGGCGGCAAGCTGTGCGCTTACGAAGCGCTCTACCTAGGCAGTCCAGAGACATCGGTCCACGGCCGTTCTCATCTCGAAACGCGTTATAATATTGGAGCCGCCCTCGGTCAGGTCATTGCGCGTCGGCTCTCATCGCAATTCGGCTCCGGTCCCATTATCGTGTGTTCGATGCCGCGTACCGGCGGCCCATATGCCGACGGCCTATTTGCCTCTCTGGTCAAGGGCGGCATCTTGGCGGAGCGGCTGGAGATTATTGCTACGCAGTCTTCTCACCGAACTCTTCTGGGTGCTGTCAGTGAGCGAAAATCTCTCATCGCTCGGAAATATCGAGTGGTCGCAGACAATGTCACAGGAAGAACAATAGTGGTTGCCGACGAAGCTCTCATTCGCGGTGATACCAGCCGGGCTGTCACGGACATGCTGCTTGCCGGCGGAGCGAAAGCTGTGCATTGGGCAATCGGGTCCCCGCCCATAGTGGCTCCGAACTACTACGGTATGCAGATCGATACGATAGAAGAGCTGGCGTTCTGGCAGATATGGAAACGACTGCCACCCCAACAACGCAAGCAATGCCTTCGGTTTCACAACATGAAGCCGCAAACTCTCGGTACAATCGAGAAGAACATTGCGGCGGCGATCAACGCATCATCTGTAACTCACCTGCCGTTTTCAGCTCTCGTGAACTTGCTGCCACGGGGGAGCGAGGGCGTCGACTTGTCACCATTTACATTCGAGATGCCGACGCCAGCGGGACAACAACGCGCGGACAGGAATTTGTCTGACTTGATGAGCCGTGTTCGCCGTTCGGAATTATGTCTTGCTTGAGGTCACTTCATGAAGCCCGCTCTCGTCTTTGATTGGAATGGCACGTTGCTCGACGATGCCTACGTGCTACTGCAAACGACGAACGCCATCCTGGATCAGTTCGGACGCGCCAGGATCGATATCGATACGTTGCGAGATCATTGCGACGTTCCGCTGTCTGTTTTTTACCGAAGCCTCGGAATGTCGGAAGCTGAAGTCGCGCTCGTGGACGGCGATGAGGGTGCGATCTTTCATGACGCCTATGAAGCGCTTGCAAACAAAGCAGATCTGCGCGAGGGCGCGCGTAGAATACTGGAGCTCGCTCGTCAAGAATCGGTAGCTTCCATCATCGTGAGCAACCATATCGTTGCCCCCGTTCGTGCTCAACTATGGAGGCTTGGCATAGATGAGTACTTCGACGAAGTTCTTGCCTTTGAAAGTCGCTCCACTCAGTACAAGTCCACAAGCAAGGGAGAGCGGCTGCGTCTGTACATGCAGCAACACAATTTAAGGCCGGAGTCCACCTTCATCATCGGCGACATGCCAGTCGAAACGAAAATCGCGCGCGACCTTGGACTTATAAGCATTTCCATTACCGGCGGCTTCGTGTCCGATCAGCGTTTGGAGGCGGCTGGGCCGGATTACACTGTTCGCAACCACCATGAAGTGTTGCCAATACTTCAAAAACACGGATTTTTGCTTACCGCGTAGATGATGCTGACGGCAAGCGAAAGATTAATCGGAAGCCTCGAAGAACGAAAAGATCCCTCGAGAGGGCAAACTGTCCTGGACGTCGAAGTTTTTCATTAGCGAAGCGACATGCCCGCTGGCATCTATATTATCGAGGACGTGCACAGGCTTGACCTTACCGCGACCATGAGCGCCTCTGGGAAAGGGCTTTGATGTTGCCTGGCGATCCGCAATCGTCTTGGAAGCCGCGACGACGCGCGAGGGACTACCTCGGGGTCTCACATTGAAACGCCCGAGAGGCGAGAAGGCCGCCGAAGGCCCGCCGTCGCCTTAACGTCGGCGGCAGGTCTGATCACTGCATCGGAGCGCCCTATTCGGCAGCGGCTAAGTTCGGCCGAGCGGCGTCTGGCGGGATACGATAAAACACTTCAGCCAACCTTCGCCACCAGGGCTGCCTCAAAATCACCAGTGTCCCCTCGAGCTGGGCGGCTTTCTCTCTGGCTGTCAGCGTTTCAACGTTCGCCTTGAGCAGCTCGGCCAAGAGCTTGTTAGTGCGGTCGCACTCCTTCTCGAAGTCCGCCCGGTGACTACCGGCGAGTGCCTTCATTTCCAAAAGGTCCGTCTGCAAAGTCGCAATATGTTCCTTTAAGGCGGTGACCACCTGGTCACCGGCCGGGCTCTGGGCTGCGCGTGCCACAGGAGTGTGGTTGATTTCGGTAAGATCGACCTGTACAAGCGTCTTGCCATCGTTCGAGCGGGATCGCGGCAATCGATGTCGCTTCGCCAAAGCTCTTGCCGCCTCTGACGAAATTTTCAATCTGTCTCCAAGCTCCGCGTAAGTGAGCATCTCGATAGGCATTGCTTTGCTCCCTTCTGAGCGGGCGGTCACCACCCGGACAGTGCCAAGCCTAATGCTCGTGGGTTAAGGGTGGGTTTACTATAAGCCGCGGGATCCTGGTCGGCGTATGCCCGTATCGCCGTGTCTTTCGTTCGGGCTTGAGCGATTCGGCGCGGCCCAGGCTGCATGCGCGTCGCGTCGTTTGGAAGCACGCCGGCTGTCGGCGGGAGGTCGCCGAGGTTACGGCTGATCACGCGGACTCGCGCGACTTCAACTTTCATTAACCATCAAATGTCATGCTAAGGCCTTTAGTAGCGGCGCTTTTATGGGGTAGCTCCCAAACTCGACTTCAATCCTTCAATCGTGGGCTAATGTCGAAGCTCCCAACGCATTATGAGCGACAGTTGATGCAGCAGCTTCGGGGCCGTGGCTGGGTGAAGGCTAGCGCGCTCCCGGCAGTGACCCGAACGATCGAGAACTTGCTGAATAAAGGTTGGATCGAAAGCAGCGGCGCCGGCCGCGAACTCTCTTACCGCCTCACGGAACTGGGGATCACAGCTAAGACTGCACTGATCCCGCTATACGGAAAAAAGCAAAGCGAAGGGCGTGACGCGAGTTCCCGATGCTGACCGACGGACACTATGTCGCGTGGTTCAGAACCGAACTCGGTCAGGGCACGGGGAGGGTTTTGCTTAAAGATGGCAAAGTCTTCGGCGGCGACACAGTGATCAGCTATAGCGGATCGTACCAAGTCGAGGGCACCAAATTTACGGCCGTGCTCAAGACATCAAGGCACGCGGCGGGACAGTCGAGCGTCTTCGGCATCGATGAGGTCGAGATAAAGCTGGCTGGGACCGCGATGGGCACATTCGCGACGTGTTCAGGCGAGGTCGAACAAGTGCCGGGCATGCTATTCCAGGTCACCTTGATGCCCGTGAGGACAGAGGCAGAGCGGGTCGAACGGAGATACAATCCGGCCGATTTCGATCCTCAGAGGCTGCCGAAGGGAAAAATTCGTTAGCGAGTGTCTGGCGATCGCCAGACGCGATGTGAAGTGCAACATGCCAGAGCCTCGAGATCAGAAGACGAGATCGCTACGATGGTCGCGTTGGGCTGGCACTACGTGGAAGCCGCGTTTCACCCGATCGGACAGGAGGAATGGACATGGGGTCCTCTGCTCCTGCGCACGTCGCCGAGGGCAGCGTGGCCTTTTTCTCCACATATGACCCGACAGCACGTCCATGCAGAAGCTGGTGCCGGCGGAAGGCGTCGCTGGGCCATCGCGGACAGGCTCGAAACTGCCAAGGACGAGCGTCGCCCTGAAAACGAAGGCCACGCCCTGCCATGGCTGCCAAATCGCAAAAAAACTGCTGGCCGCCACGGAGGATTCCATGAACCAAATTTGTGAAAAGCTGCAAGAACTGCGCGCGCACGCCGACGAGCTACTAGCCTCCGACAGCTGGGAGCAAGCAGAACGGGAAGCGCTACAAAGGTTGGCGACGCAACTGAAGCATCTGGTGAGAGGTCTCGAGCGGGTCGTTGCAGCCACAGGATTGCGCACCTAAAATTCCGCCTTGCACTGGACCGTTGATGGCGTCGCATACGCCGCGTCGTGTGAAGGTTCGGCATGCAGCATCTTCATCGTCAGTGAGTTTGCTTGCCAAGCAGACTATCAGTGACACGGCAAGCACACTCAGGCGACGCCCAGGATTGGGTGGCATGTCTGCAGGGAGATCGCGGGGACATCAACAGCCTGTCGGTTGTCCGCCTGGCGATCGCAGGCGCGTCGAAGAACAAGATGGGCGCAGCACCTCTGCAGCAGCCCTGGCCGAGAAAGAGTTTCGTCGGATGCCATGGATGTTCAGCGCGCGGGCACATGGAGCGAAAAAGGCTTTCTCGCAAATCCTCATCGAAAGGATGAGGGCAGCAAGGAGCCTGTATCGGCTCGAGCTCTTTGGATGTGGCCTCTCTATCGCGGGGCCCCGCTCCTCCCGTTTGCACTTTGCTTGCGTTGATCATCACCAGCTCGCGGTGCGGCTGGATCGTCGAGGCGATCTAATACTTTAAGCCAAATTTTGAGAAGGTCGGCGCGCTGCCTTTTCTGTTTGCGGGCCGGGCGCTTCTTGGAACGAATCACCATTGGGTTCATGCGCAGCGTTTCCTGTCGGCGGTCCTTGGAGATGCTCCGTCGTTGGATGGACGGGCAGCACGAGAATATCAACCTGCTGTCGACCATCATCCTGATTCACTCTTCGCGTGCACCGCCGTGCCCGATCAGTGAGGCGACTGCTGAGCCAAACGAGATTGTCGCCATGGCTGTTCTGAACGTGAGGACGGGAATCAGGCAGTTGGGGGAGTTCGAGGCTTTCTGGAAGATGCGTCCCGGAACGTAAATGTCATCGGAAAAATTGCAGCTTTCAGGGCCTCGAAAGCACGATGCTCTTCAGAGAGCCTGGCCTCGACATATTTGCGGTCCATTTCGGTCAGCGGTGTTTTGAGCAAACGACGGTAACGGTGGACACGGTTGGCATGAGTGCGCAAGAGCGCCAAATCGTCGCTGGTCGTCATTGTCGTCTGGTTAGGTTGAGGATATTGCTCAAAACAGTGGCTGTCACGCTCACTGACACCGGCAGGTACGCGCATTTTTGTTTCGGCCGTTTCAGCGGTCCGGTGCCGAGATGTCGCATCGGAATCTGCACCGCTCTGTCCGTCATGGTCTCGCCAAGCCATCTTCAAAACAGCCCACCACTCAAGTCGAGTCCACAAGCTGCGGCGAGCAGCGAGATCGCGAGCCCGCTGCCGCAGAAGGCAGCCACGAGCTCGAGGGACTCGAAATCGGTATATGGCTTTGTGTCGCTGGAAATTGCTCTTCTAAGAGTGATCATCACATCTGCCATCTTCTGAACAGTAAATTCACGGCTTGTGCCGGTTGGCCTCAGATCGAATGGAGGGCGGCTAACAAAGGCTCTCACCCGACGGAGACTATTTTTGTGCCTTGGCCCGGCGACGTTGCTCCAGATAGAGTCTTAGCCATTTGCCGAGATCGGCTGAGCGACGCCGATGCGCGTCCATAAACAGTTGAGCAACATCATCGCATCGGGGGCGTTTCGGGATCGTGAATCATGTGTGCAAATCGTTCTAATAAGAGACGTGCCGGTTTGCTCGCGATGCTCTGAGATATGTAGCCGCTCCAGGCTGTCGGCTCAGCACTATGTTTGCTGCGCGACAAGGATGTAACGCGCTTCAAATAGGAAGTGTGTTCTTGATGCGTCATTTCCGTACGAAACGTACTAATCTGGGCTCTCAGTTGTACGCATGCAGACACGGGCCGTGGCGTATTCACAGCGATGCATTTGGGATGCCAAGCGGCGAGACACTCGAAGCTTGCGGGAATGTGGGCGCCGCGGTTGCGTGGGAATGGAAACGATGGGGACAACTTTCCTGGCGTGGAAACTGTTCGTGGTCTTCACTCAAGCCAAGTCTTGACGACCGCTTGTTTTCGCCTCAACGAGAAGCGACTGTTCAGGGCCGGACCGGAGCTGAAAGCGAGGAACTATGAATACAATCGACCAAGCGACCGTTTCTGAGTTCCCCGCGGCGCTGCGAAGATCGTCAACGCGTGGTCCTTTGCTGGTTGGAGCGTTGGTCCTTGTCGCTGGCCTTTGCGGTGCAGCTGCCTGTTTCTGGGTTTATCCCGGCAAAGAGTTCGACATATCGGCCGCCAGCGAAACGGCTCCCACGTCAGGTCTATCCGCGGAGGATAGGGCGGCCCTTTCGGACCTCCAATCCGAACAGCAGAAAATTGGCAGCGAGCTCGCCGAACTCAGCCGCACGATCGAAGCAGGGCAGTCCAACTTCAAGCGAATGGTAGATCAGATCGCCATCCTGACTTCAAGAATCGAATCGCTGCAGAATTCCGCGGCGACTGCTTCGCTTCCTGCTCTACGCACAGCTCCTTCGTTGCTGCGGGCTGGCGCAAAACCGGCAAAGAGAGTGGTGCGTCCGCCCAAGCAGGAGCAGCCCGCTTCTGCGGCAGCGGCGCCGCGGAGCTCGGAGCCGACCTCCGAGCCCAGCACAGACGAGCGTTGATCAGGTACCTGCCTCGTAGGGCGGCACGCGTGCGGCCCGCTAAAGCTCGACGAACCAATAGATGTGGTCACCAGTACCTGTTGATGTTGCGCCGCGCTGCTTGCGTGGCGTTCGCATCTCTCCTACGATGCGCGTCGGCATCTGACCCAACTCCAGATCCAGGATGCCGGCGTAATCCCGGACCGCTGACCGCGAGTTCCGGGATTTCGTTTTTGTATTTCGGGGCAGCCTAGCTCCGAGCAAGTGGCCCATTGCGAACGCAACGCATACTCGGCCGGGACCAGTTATTTGCGTTTTCGAAACTGGGGAGCGCCAAGTGTTTTGCAGGCCAGGTCAATTTGTCGGCGGAATGTGTGTAAAACTCCGCTCCGAGCCCGGTGCCCACGACGAATGGTGGCGTGCGCCTACGATCTACAATCCCGAGCGGTCCGGCGCGAGAGGATGGAGGCTGCTCGAGTCGCTCCGCCACATCCGCGATCCAGCCCGGCGACCATGCTCTTCAGAAAGGCTGATAATCGGCGCGCAAAGGCGAAGTGCTGATCAACAATGCGTCCAGTCCACCATTGCATGGGAGCCGGCCAAGCTGTAAGTCGAGCGGCACCACCGCGCGGACACGGGCCGCGGGCCTGTAGCTCAATGGTCAGAGCCGGCCGCTCATAACGGTCTGGTTGCAGGTTCGAGTCCTGCCGGGCCCACCAAGGAAATCAGTAACCGCGTTCGGAATGCCGCATTTGAGCTATGCCTGAATCTGGGTGAGGGATCCTCATCGTGAGTCTCGCTGATGCCCGTCAGCTTCTCGACAGCTAACACACCTAGAGTGGAAACGTAGGGATCCGAGTAATCAGACCTGCGAAGTGACCGCAAACTGACGAACAGGGGTGGACCAACCTGAAGATACAATCCGTTGGATGGTCCAGACGTTGCCCGAACGTACTAAGCCATGAGCCGGAGCAAATGAACTTTGCCCAGCTTGAGCGGATCGCAACTGGACGCGGGGAGAAAGCCGCGCGGGCAGACCGCAGAGACGCCCTGCTCGATTGCGCGATCACGATTGTAAAAGCAGCCTCAGAGGACGAATTCGTGGCGCGCCCGGTCGGGTAGTACCTGTCACAGGAGCATTACGTATGGGCGGCTGCATTTCACGACTGAGCGCACGGGGAGGAGACCTGCCAGGACCATGGCCCCTCCAAAAAAAAAGCAAGTTTGCTGCGCAATAAGTCCGCCCCATCAACTCCGCCTCGATCCAACAATGAATGGCGGCACCCGCCAGAATCATCTCGAGAGGCCCGCGGTCGAATTCCATCGCGCCGTAACGCCTCACCACGCATTAACGAGAAGCTCGAGTTGTTTGTTCAAGCTCTGGAGCAGTGCCAGGCAAAAAAACTCCATTCAGTCTGAATAGAAATGGCAGGTAGCTCACGATCTGTCTGCCAACATCCAACTGTGAGAAGAAACTGTTATCGCTCGACGTCAGCAATTTTCATCACCTGGCGGCCAGGTACAACAGGCACGACCCGTTATGAACGGCGATTCGCACATATGAGACGGCGGCAAAACTCATCGCCCCGAGACGGGATCGCGCCTCTAGGCGAGCAGGAATGGAAGTGACTTTCGACTATACCGACGAAGACCGATCGGTACGCTACGGGCGGGATAGCCCGGTTGATGAGAATTTGCTCAAAGAGGGCGTGGACACTGATGGTAGCTCGCGAGCATGTCATCTGCTCAATCGCCGCCGCAGAGCAAGTCAGATCTGAGCAGCTAAGCTCCGACCTTGCCGCCATTACGACCAATAGACAGTGCGCGCGTCGGGGTCTCCGATTTTTGTGATCCGCTCAATCGGATCGACTTCGTCCGATTGGTATCGACAAGGCTGTCAAAGGAGATTGGAGTGGACCATTTTAAGAACGTCAACCCATCTGCCGCTCGCACGTACTACGTCGAGCCGCAACACGAAGACGCTGGGCAAGCAGGCTTTGAGCAGCGGCTTAGAGAGACTCAGCCAATTCACCGAACATCAGCTTTACCCGGGGCTGGATCACCCCCGACTGTGACCGAAGGCAATAGGAGAGCGCTGGCTATCCAGGGGAACGAACGGTGCGCAGCCGCATCCTTTGTCAGAACGCGCGGTCAGCTTGCCGCAACGCTGACCTGTGCGAACGTTGGGGCGCTCAGAGGGGAAATCGAACTGGCTGCGCAACAATCAGCACGGTGGCAAGCAGCGACCGGGACGTCAGCCGGCAGTGTCGATCCCAGCCGCGTTTTCGATGACGTGGTGGCATCGTCGTATGCGGAGCTGCAGCGTTTTCAAAACCACGCCACGCATTGCAAGCCACGTGTGTTGGGCCGTCAGAGCGCGATGGACCATTTGCGTTCGATGGCGTCTTTGCGTTACGCCGCCGCCCCCTGGAATATTTGGGGAGGGCAACAACTTGATCTGGCTCGCGCGGCGGCGGAGCACATGAGGGGGGATACCAGTTTTTCGCCTTTTGTCTCACTGTCCGAGGACGCCTCACGATTGCTCCTTTCACCGGAAATGCCAACGAGTATGGCGCGAAAGCAATCGCGGAAAACGCGAATGAGTTGCACACCTACACGGTGCCGAAGGCGGCCACTTGGACGCCCGAAGAGATCGTCAGGATCCTTGAGGACGGGACTGAAGATGATGAACCAGACCTGGCCTGGGTGGGCGATACCCCAACTGAGGAGCGCGAGGTACTGTTTCTGGGCGGGAATCTGGATGACTATCGGACCGCTAGCGAGGCGAATCCATACAGGAAGTTGGAGACAAAAGGATGAGTGTAGAAGATCCGGCAAACAAGTCGCCGATGATGAATCCGATGACAGGACCAATCCAGGATGAAGTTCTTGCAGCAGGCTAAGCACGTTTCGGTATCCGAACAATGGGATTATGGGCTAGATGCCTTTGCTCGGAGTTTTCCTGCGTACCCTTGCAAGCCTCCTCGGACAGGTTCTCGATGTGGTTCTTGGTCATGAGCACCCTAATCCGCTGCATAAACCTCTAGGAAAACCGCGAGTCGCGCGACAGCAAACGCCCGAATCTCGCTATGCATGGCAGAACGGCGCCGACGTATCAAATGATGCTGGCTCGCCTGGCTGTCGTCGCCGCTCCCACAGCGACGTCGACGCGGATCGCGATTGAGGGGAGCATCGTGCCGTCTTCAATGAATGGGTTACAACTCAGTCCTGTCGTGCCATCGTTTTTGGTATGCTCGAACTCTTCGAGCCGGTTCTTGCCGTGCACAACGGCCGCTTGTTTCCTTCAGGGCCGATTCTGAACTCGGCTGCGGCTCTGAGCTCTCGGACTGGGCGGCATCGCTGACCAATGAACCGCCGGAGGTGAGAGCGGGCTCATAATCTTCCTCGAAAAAAGATGACGTATCGCCGCCTGTTTCAATGGCTCGGCGCTCTCCGGGGAGGGGGCCGAATTGCCGTATCAGCGGCTGGAACGGGGACCAATGCAGGCGGTTGCAATTTATTATGAACAGGCTCTATCCACTGGTGCTGGAACACCGGCTTCCAAGCTGGGTCCGATACTGCATCTCAGCGTGCATCATGCTCGTGTGCGCCGTGCCGCAGATGGCCCTGCAGATGCAGACCGGAGCGCCAGGATACTTCCTGCTGCTGCCAGGAGTCTTTCTGTCGGGCCTGATCTTCGATCGCGGCTCCGGCATTTTTGCTGCCTTGATGGCGGTCTGCGTGGTAGCCTACATCAGCTACGCGGCTGGCTTCGGGCTCAATTATCTTGCCACTAACGTTCTTTTCGCGATCACGGCTGCGGGGACGGCGACCGTCGCCGAATTGCAACGGGCCGAGCTCAGGCGCGTCATGCTGGCGGATAAAACCAAGACTTTGCTGCTGCAGGAGATGGCGCACCGGACGAAGAACAATCTCGCAATCCTCGGCGGGATGATGCGGCTGGAGGCAAGGCACGGCGGGCCGGAGGTCGCGGCGGCGCTGGAGGCAACTGCACGCAGGCTGCAGGTCATGGCGGAGGTTTACGATCATCTCTCGCTCAAGCAGGACTCCCGCTCGGTCAATATGCGCTATTTTTTGGACGACGTCGTGGAGAAGGTCTTCCAGTCCCTGGCTCCATCCGGGCCGGTCGCATTCCAGGTGATGTGCGAGGAGGACATCTACCTTTCGAATAATCACGCGCTCGCGATAGGCATCATAACCAACGAACTCGTCACGAACTCGCTGAAGTATGCATTTCCCGGCGACGCGCCGGGCCACATCGTAGTCGCGTTCTCGAGCGGAGACGGAGTCGAGTTGTCGGTTACTGACAACGGTACGGGGCTTTCGGGCGCAGCCGAGCCCGGCGGATTGGGGTCGCGGATCGTCCAGCTCCTCGCCCAGCAGCTCGAAGGCGAAATCACCTACGAACGGCTCGATCCGGGTCTGCGCGTCCGAGTGCGGGCTAATCCCCGCTAGCGCGATCTGGCCATTTTGCCGAGAGACGACCGGTTCCCCGCTCAGCTTCGTACGCGTTCTTCGGGACTGCTCCGAGGCCGACCCGGACAGCAGGGATGGATTGGCTCCCAGCGGACTCTCGCTGGAGCTCGCCCGCGCGCTAGACGGCCAGGAGCCGGATTCCGTCTCGCGTTCGAGCACGATTTTGGTTCGCCGCCGAAGAGGCAGTCCGGCCCGACGGCACCGGCACGGAGCCGCGCGGGACTCTTTTGAAAACTCGGAGCGTAGAACTTTTTCAGGTTCGTCAGACGCGTTACAGACAGGGACGCTCGTCAGCTTCTCGAAAGCCTGACCAACTAAAGGTGACCTGTTCAGTGTGATCTGCGGACGTGAGGCTTACCGTGGAGCCGCATAATTTCGATCCGTTCGATCCAAGTTGGCAGCAGGCGTATGACGCCGTACTGCAACGGCAGCGCATGGGACAAGTCGGGCAGGGGAGTTCAAGCAGCATTTGGGCGAGGCGTGCTCAGCCGATGCTGTTGTAATCGCAGAAGTCCTGTCAGCTCTGAACGCCGTTATCCTCATCTCTCTGCCAAGGATCGGGAACTGATCGACGCGCCGGCCCGGGCTGATGTTGCTCGCCCTGCAACAGCAAACGTTGTGGATTATGTTAGAGCTTCGAAGATTGGGCAATGATCTCGCGTCTCTGGGCGAAACGATTGATGCGCTCGACCACGAGTCCTTGGTCGCTCACGCTGAAAGGTTTCTTTGCGCATGACCAATGGGGTACGCGTTGAAGGCCTTCGGAAGTACCGCGAGCCGAGTGCTCCAGCCGACAGCGGGCGTCCACGATATGAATCCGCTGTGCAAGACAGGAGCCGGATTGACGGGCTGTCCAGGCAGCTGCTGACGCGCCGGGCATGGAACCGAGCACGACAAATTGTGCTGCGACACTTCGCAGATCGGCGAAATCTCTCGGGCAGGTCAAACTCGACCACAACTCTCGCTCGCTCACGCGAATACGTCGTTTCCCGCTGAGAGGAGGATGGAGGCCGGGCTAACTGCGCTGCAGGAGTATCGCGATTGGCTCATGGCGGGCTCCCGAACCGTAATGCTTCTGTGGAAGACGCGAATCTCATCGATCGAGCGGCGCTGCCCTGAAACTGAAAGTCATCCGAGGCTTTCGCGACTTCCGAACACGGAAATCCAAAGACTGCTGACCTAGATGACGACTACCTGGTCATAGGCGCCTTCCGGAAATCCGCAAGTCATCACTGGGTTGAACATCATCCGAGGACGAGTCTTCACGGGCGGAAAGCGTGGCCGGCCAGTTGGCACTGCTAGCTATGGATCCAGAAGAGATTCGGCGATTGCTGGATGATCAGGTCGCGCCTTCGCTGCGCAATCCGGCCGGCATTTTGCAGGCGCCCGACGAACTGGGCCAGTTGTCCGCCGAGTTTCGGGAGAGAGCGAATTTTTGGGATGCGGCATCCCGTTCCTTTGCCAGCGGGTACTGTTGATCAACCAAACGCGGTGTCAGTCTCGAGGCGTCGCGTTGGCCCGCAATAATAATCGGGGCCGGCAGCAGTTGCGCGAACTTTATGCGGTTTTTTGGTGTGCTGGTCGCGATCGTCTGTACGACCCGCGTGCCTACCGCGACCGCGTGCTGCTGGGTTTGTTCGGCATTACGAGACAAAACTTCAATGAATCCGTATGCGCCTGGATCAGGGGCCGTGGCAGAAAGCGGCACGCGGCGAACTGTGCTTGCCGCTTGCCGCGGTACTCTCTTATGACGAGCGGGCGCCATCATCCTCGATCCCGAGGCAGGCGCCCGTGTATCGTGGTCTTTCGCCTGCCGGAGCGAGCGCCTTCAGTCAAACTTGTAGGAGGCCTGCAGGAACGTGCCCCACCGTTCCATGCTATACTTCGCGTCGATAGGGAAATGAGTGATAGGGCTTCCATCGTTGCGGCTGTCCTCGGTCCCTCTTGGAGCCCACATCGCCCAATAGCGGGCACCGACGCCGACGCTGAAATTCTTGGTGACAAAGTAGGATAGGACGCCTTCTAGCTGCACACCACCGCCACCACTCGCGCGCTGATCATCGAAGGTCGTCTCATCGCGCAAAAGATGGTTGTCGCGCCCCTGGAAATCCGTCCACGGCAGGTAAGCAACATCCGCGCTTAGGCGCCAACGATCGAGCAACATGGTCTCAGCGCTGAGGCCGATGCGCAGCGCATTCCAATCGGTGTCTTGGCTGCCGATTATTCTTTTATCACCCGGTCTCAGGCATGAATAATCGGGGAGGGCCAGCTGAACGCAGCCTATAGAGTCAGATTTCTGACCGTAATAGCTCCAGCCGACAAACGCGCCGACCTTATAGGTGCTGCCGCGCAAAAAATCGTATCCGGCATCGGCCGTGTAGTATGTGAAACGGCCGTTTGCCTGGCCCGATCTCGTCAACTCATAAGAAGCTATCGGAAGGCCCTCCCTGTCCACCAAGCCCCAATCTTCGTCGTGCATGATTCCATTGTTGAAACGTCCAAATCCGATATTTCCTTTCAGGAAACCCCCCCAGGGGCTGTCGATACGTTCAAACAGCTCACCAGAAATCCCATCCAGCTTGTGGTATGTGAGCCTCGATAAAAGGCTGCTAGGATCGGACATGGGATGGTCCCATTGAAATGCTCCTCGACTCAGCCAAACCCTTGTACCGCTTTCCAGCGACCACTCTTGAGCGAGGGGACTCGGCGGCAGCCCAAAGGTAAGCGGCGGCTCGGACCATTCCGGCATCCATTGGCCGGTATCAAAATGGTAGTTCAGGCCAACCTTCCCGATGTGGTAGCTGCTGGACAGGCTAGTGACGTTGGCTGGAATCACCAGTGGCGGCGGGTACTGAATGGTCGGAGGCGTCGCGACACCTGGTCCATCAAACCCCAAATAGTCGTACTCGAATTTGACAGACCAAGCCGGCGTGAGCGCTTGCTCGACACCCACGCCGATTGTGCCACCGAAACGACCATAGTCGAAATGCGTGGCATTCCATGGGAGCGCGCCAGAAAACTCGTTGTTATTGACGACATCTCCGGCATTGTGTTGCCAGGCAACGCCAGCCTTGAGATAGGCGAGCGTGTGGCCGTGCGGGCCAAAGGCATAACCCAGCCGACCGGTCCCGGTCACGAAGACGTCTGGACCGGCTTTGCAGTTTGCGCTCACGACAATGTCGGATGCGGCAAGACAGGTGTTTGTACCCTCGGAGACAGCGCGACTGCCATCCAATTCGACTCCAAAAACCCAGCGCTCCCTCTGCCAATTGTAGCCGATCTGTCCTCCGGCCACAAACAGAGGGGTGTCGACGACGTCACCATAGATTGACGGTCCATAGGGGTCAGTGAACGATGTACGGCCATAGCCCCCGCCGAAGTGCCCCCCGATGTATCCGCCGGTCCAGCTCCATAGTGCCGGCGGAGCTTTTGCTCTCGGTCCGAGATCCGCCGAATGGCCGGCACCGCTTGCAACGAGCCCAGCTGTTGCAGCTACCCAAAAACGAAGTTTAGATCGCATCTCACCTCACGAACACAGAAGGCGGCCGCCATGTTGCACAAAGGCGAATGATCCGACTTTGCCGGCGCCGCTTCATGGGGCTCGTGCTGTGCAGGACTTAGGCCAGTCGCCGCGATCTGAATTTACCGCGGGTTTTCGATCGCAATGTCGTATTCGCAACAAGGCCGGTGGACTTCAAACAAGCTGCGCGTCTGAGCTTAGACAGAGCAGATTGAATTGCTGAGCACTCTTGTGAGTGACTTCTCTTCGCCTCCATCCGACCTAACGGGTGGACAGTGGATCACCGATTTCATCCCTTGAGGAGGTCGGCGTTACTTCTGTATCCTGATGAGCTCTATCAGGTTTTCGATTCCGAAATCGTTGAACGCGGCTCAAGATCGACGGGTCGCGACCATCCACAGGCGGGATCGGAGCTGGCGCGATTTCGCCGACTCGCGCTAAGCAATCCTCCTCCAAGCTAATGCGAGAAGAAGAACATGATTGCTGCTGCCCGGGAACTCCCCACCTCAGGCTACGCACTGGAAGTGGATGGTCGATTCAGGGCCGAGTTCACGACCAGGGATGGCGCAAGAGCAGGGGCCGTAGAGCTGAAGAAGCGTTTCCCCGTGCTCCGGGTCAGAATCTACGACGCGCAGACGGGGGCGCGTGAAGAGGTATAGCTGCGGCTTGGCCGTTAAGGCGCGTGCTGCAGCAGCCGCACCGGGCTCTCGTTGAACCGAGCCGCGCGGCGTCTCGGCCTTCGGCTTCGATCCCTCGCGCGTAGTAAGACGATAATGTGTCCTTCGCCGGAGGCACTCGGTCCCGGGTCCCGGCGCTTTCCGCGCCGGCGCGGTGCTGACCCTCCTGCGAGTACCTTGTTAGCCGGTCTTAAGGACTACAGTCGGTCCCGCGTCCCGCCCAAGAGCGGCGCTATGCTGACGCTCCTGCGGCTGCCCTTTTTCTACGTCTCGCCTTAGGCAAGGAGCTCTGCTTGCGCGCGCATTAATACACTTCTCTCGTTGCTTCACATGCCAGTGATTCAAATGCGCGCACGATCGTGGCTGGCAGCTCGAACCGATCGAAGCTGAGCCAAAGAGTGAGAGGAGTGCGCCGCTTCGCCGTGACGGGTTCGCAGTCGCGAGAGAGGCTCGCGGCGCCCGTCGCGGAGAACCGCGATGTCCAGAGAAAATCTTCGGGCGCGCACCGGCGAGGACCGGGCGAGCCTCTACGACGAAATCACCGATAAGATCATCGCCGAGCTGGAGGCCGGGCGCGTGCCCTGGGTTCAGCCGTGGGGGACCGCGGCGGCTAAGGCGCCGCTGGCGATGCCGAAGAACGCTGCGACTGGCCGCCGCTATTCCGGGATCAATGTGCTGATCCTTTGGGGTGCGGTCATCGAGCACGGCTTCGCAGGCCAAAGCTGGCTCACGTTCCCCAGGCACTGTCGCTTGGCGGCCACGTCCGCAAGGGCGAGCGCGGCATCACCGTGGTCTATGCCGACCGCTTTGTGCCGGTCGAGGAAAAGCGCCGCGCGAGCGAGACCGGTGATGAAGCGCAGGCGATCCCATTTCTGAAGCGTTTTACGGTCTTCAACACCGGTCAGTGCGATGATTTGCCTGCGGAGATCGCGACCGCAGCACCGCCTCCGCCGCCAGCCATGATCGAGCCGAGAGTTGAAGCATTGATCAAGGCGACCGGCATCGACTTCCGCATTGGCGGCAACCGCGCCTTTTATGTGCCATCAGAAGACTACGTGCAGGTGCCGCCGCCCGGTGCTTATTTTGAGCCCATCAATTGGCACCGCACCGCGCTTCATGAGCTCGGTCACGCCACGGGCCACTCCTCGCGGCTCGATCGTGACCTCAGCGGTTCATACGGCTCCAACAACTACGCTTTCGAGGAGCTGATCGCCGAACTGTGCGCTGCGTTTTCATGTGCCTCGCTCGGCATCGTGCCAACCGTGCGCCATGCCGACTACATCGGCTCATGGCTCGAGGTCCTGCGCGAGGACAACAGGGCCATCCTGCGCGCCGCGAGCCAGGCCAGCAAAGCCGCGGACTACATCCTCGGCTTCCTGCCAGACACCCGGCCGTCCGAGGACGAACAATCAGACGAGCGGAGGTTGGCATGATCCTGCTCACGCAAGATTTGCGCGAGCGTCTGCTCGCGAACGGTCGCCGTCGCGGCCTCGACCACGTGCCGGTGGTGAAGTTCTTCAATCCAGTCGGTGTCGGCGCCTGGCTCGCGACCGAGCTCGACGAGGACAGCGATACACTTTTTGGTCTCGCCGATCTCGGCGAACCCGACCTCGGTTCGTTCAGTCTCGGCGAAATTGAGGCTGTTGAGCTTTCATTTGGCTTGAGGATCGAGCGCGATCTCCTGTTCGAGGGCAAGTTCCCGCTGTCGGTGTATGCGTGGGCGGCCCGCAAGGCCCGTCGGATCGTAGTTGATGAACGCTCTCTGCGCATTGCGCTCGCCGCTTTGCGGCGGGAGCGAGGGTGAGTGGCGTCGCTCCCGTGAAGATCGTTTGAAGCTGCGCCGTGCAAATGCGCGGCGCAGCTTTTGGAAGCATAGCCCCTGCGAACCTCTCGTGGGCGATCGGCGCAGCCATCGCGCCTTGCTGGACCGGAGCTGTAAGCCGGCGGCCTCTACTGCGTCCCAGCCTTGAGAGCCGTGCCTATGGCCTGATCGATTCGGCGCAATCGCGACATCGAGTGCCGGCGCTCGGTCGGCCCATTTTGCGGGAGGGGAGCAAAAGAGCGAAAGGCGGGCCGGGAGGGTTTTGGAGCCGTGGCGGAGGAAAGAGAGCGCCGCGCGGCTCGAATCTTCCCGCTCTCCCGAAAGAAATCTGTATGATGGATGTTTTTCCCGGCGCAAACACGTCCGGCTCATGCCGCCTGGCCGCGTATCTTGCCTCTGCCGTGCTCGGCGCGGCCAATCGCCTACTGCTCGCTCTTGAACGCGGTCAGCGTGTCGACAGGGCGTTCCTGTGCACCGAAATGGAAGATGCGTTCGGCGCGGGGGACGAAAGCAGTGCCTGGACCTGGAAGTTGGCCTATGAGGCCTACGAAGCAGCAACCGTCCTGTTCCTGGGTAAGTACGCCGGCGCGGTGAACGTCAAGGCGGCGCTACCCGCCAGCATGCTTGCGGCGCTTACATCAATTGCGACCCTCTTTCCAACCCAGACGCGCCGTTCCCAAGAGAGTGACGCGTTTCAGCAGTTCTCGACGCCAGTCCCGCTGGCGTCCGTGGCTAGCACGGCGGCCGCTCTCGAGCCCTCGGCCGGCGCCAGTCTTCTCGCCAAGGCGCTGATCGTTGTGAACGAATTGACCGCGAGCCGCGCTCATTTCCTCGCTCATGTGCTCCCTGAGCGCATCATCGGCCGCTGGGTCTCGGCGGCATGGTCGGCGAGCGCGCTCGCAACCGATGCGTCGTCTCCGAGTGCAGAGGCCCCCTTTGGCGCACTCGCGGAGGGACGAACCGTCGTCGCCGAAGGCCCCCAGTTTCGGCGGGGCCGCGTCATGCGCGCCAAGCGCATCGAGCTGTCCAGGCTCGATGACATCATGGGGGACCATCTCAACGGGTGCGGCCTCTTCCACGAGATCATCTCCTGGAAGCTGCGCCGGCTGCCGATAGACCCGGGCGGCGCTGGAGCCGCCGCCAAGGTGCTGAACCATTACCCGATTGAGCGCGTCTGTGATCGGGAGGCCGTGTGATGCCGTCCGATGCTTCCGAGCTCGCCCAGCGTCTCGCGCGTGATGCCGAGGCGGTTTGCCGCCACTATCTCTCAAATGGCCGTCGACAGGGCCGTTATTGGTTGATTGGGGACGTCCGAAATACGCCCGGACGCTCGATGTTTGTCCGATTGAACAGATCGAACAAAGGCGCTGCTGGTAAATGGACCGATGCGGCGACGGGCGAGCATGGCGATTTGCTCGACATCATCAGGGAGAGTTGCGGGCTGGTCGACTTCCACGATGTCGCGGAAGAGGCGCGGCGCTTTCTGATGTTGCCTCGCTCGGAGCTTCGGCAGTCGCGAGGGGCTGCGCGACGTTTGGTGCAGGGCGGCTCGCAGGAGGCGGCGATACGACTGTTTGCGATGTCTCGGCCTATTGCCGGGACTCTCGCAGAGACGTACTTGCGCAAGCGCGGCATCAGCGCCGTACATCACGGTGGTGCGTTACGCTTTCATCCACGTTGCTACTACCGGCCCAATGACGAAGCGGCGCTTGAGACCTGGCCGGCATTGATTGCCCGTGTATCCGATCTGAGCGGCCGCACGACGGGCGTCCATCGGACCTGGCTCGACCCCGACGTCTTTGACTGCGCCAACCTCGGCAAGGCGCCTATTGACACGCCGCGGCGGGCCATGGGGCACCTTCTCGGCAACGCGGTTCGGTTCGGCGGGGTTGACGACGTGCTCGTGGCGGGTGAGGGCATCGAGACCATCCTTTCACTCCGCTGTGTGCTGCCGACCCTGCCGATGGCAGCAGCGCTCTCCGCCAACCATCTCGCTGCACTTCTGCTCCCGCCTTCGCTTCGCCGGCTCTATATAGCCCGGGACGACGACCCGGCCGGCGAGTTGGCGCTAGCAACCTTGACCGAACGATCCCTCGCGGCCGGTGTCGAGGCGGTTGCGTTATCGCCGCGCCTTGGGGATTTCAACGAGGATCTCAGGAGCTTGGGCGTCAATGAGCTTAGGGGGGCGTTATGGAGGCAACTCGCTCCGCAGGACGTCGCACGCTTCTTATCCTTGGCGGCCATCGAGAGGGGCTAAGGGCCACCGTCGTTCGGGCAGACCAACAATCGATCGTCAAGAGTTGAGGTCCCTTGCCGAATAGAGTCGCACCCGCGCCTTCTAGGGGCGATCGGACGGCAGGCGGCTCGGCCCTGCAACGGCTGCGATTCGGCTATTTTCCGCCGGCGCGCATACCGCGCCTTTGCATCTCGAAACAAAATAGCCGGCCCTTCGCCATCCTCCGCTCTCGCTCTGGCCCTCCGCGTTGCTTCGGGTGCTGGGCCGACCCGCCCGCCGTCGGAGTGATCGCCACGAAGGCCGCGACGGGCGCGGCCGATCCGGCAGAGGACCTCACCCTATGACGACCGACCACCAGGATGCCGCCGACTTCGAACCGCCGCACGCCTCATCTCCGACTGATCACGTCATCCAGGAGCTCCAGCTGTACGGCTATCGTCACTGCGAGGGCGGACCCGATCCAAGGCCGGCCCCCGAAAGTGCCGCCGTCCGAGGCGCGGTCGCCGACATCTTTGATGCCCTAGTCTCGGCGCTATCCGATACCTATCTCGAACCCGACCTCGAAGATCTGCTCTGGTCCGCGGTCAGCCTGTTTCATCGAGCAGTCGCCCGCATCGAACGCAAGCTCGATGGCAATGAACAGGCGCAGCAGAAGAGCCAGCGCGAGCAGAACGGCTCGGAGGTTCGATCAGTCGAGCTGGAACGCCTTACAGCCGAAGGCATCACGCTGATCGAGCGCCGCAACGCTATGGAGCTCTTTCGGGATCAGGCTGCGGAGCGCTTCGAACTTCAGACCGGTTCCCCATGGCGACCCCGTGTCGGATCGATGGTCAATCATCGCACGCTTACAGCCGCGATGATCGACTCGCGAGACTTCTTTGCCGCAAGACGTCGAGCCGAGACCGAAGTGATGCTTCCCCCTGGACCGAAGATTGCGCTCACCGGAGGACTCGATTTCAATGACGTCGCTCTCATCTGGAACCGGCTCGATCAGGTCCATGCCAAGCATCCGGATATGGTGCTCCTGCACGGTGGCTCGCCAAAGGGCGCTGAACTGATCGCGTCAAGATGGGCGAGCAGCCGGAAAGTCCCGCAGATTGCGTTCAAGCCCGACTGGACTAATCATGCGAAGGCCGCACCGTTCAAGCGCAACGACGCCATGCTCGCCACCATCCCGATCGGGGTCATGCACTTCCCGGGCACCGGCATCCAGGACAACCTCGCCGACAAGGCGAGGAAACTCGGAATCCCGGTCTGGAAACTTGACGACGACAGTGCGTGAGCGCCGTCGTCGATACAGTACCACTGGATCAATGGCGACGCGCCATCGACCGTCTGGCCAACCGCTTCACCCTTCGGAGCTCGGGTGAAGCATCAGTCGGAAACCGATCTTCTCGATTAATTTATGTTCGGCGCTGCATCCAAACTATGGATACGTCTTGCCTTTGGAAATCCATCATCTCGTGTGTTTGTACACACATCGTATTGTAAACGACACAAGAGAGACCAGTGGCAAAACCATTCCCAATGAATGCCTGGTACGCTGTCGCCTGGGATGCCGAGATCAAAGGCGCGCTATTGGCACGGACGATCTGCGGCAAGCACGTGGTGATGTACCGCAAGGCCGATGGCGAGGTGGCAGCACTGGAAGACGCCTGCTGGCACCGTCTGGTGCCGCTGTCCAAAGGACGGCTCGAGGGCGACACCGTCGTCTGCGGCTACCATGGCCTGAAATTCAACGCGCAGGGTCGCTGCACATTCATGCCATCGCAGGAGACGATCAATCCTTCGGCTTGCGTACGCGCTTACCCCGCCATCGAGCGCCACCGCTTCGTTTGGCTCTGGATGGGCGATCCGGCGCTCGCCGACCCGGCGCTCGTGCCCGACATGCACTGGAATCATGACCCGTCTTGGGTCGGTGACGGCAGAACTATCCATCTGAACTGCGACTACCGCCTGGTCATCGACAATCTCATGGATCTCACCCACGAAACTTTCGTGCACGGCTCGTCGATTGGTAATGGCGCGATCGCGGAAGCGCCTTTCGACGTCACACATGGCGAGAAAACTGTCACCGTGACCCGCTGGATGCGCGGCATCGAGCCACCGCCATTCTGGGCCAAGCAGTTGGGCAAACCTGGCCTGGTCGACCGTTGGCAGATCATCCGGTTCGAGAGACCGTGCACAATAGCCATCGATGTCGGCGTGGCGCCTACCGGCTCCGGTGCGCCGGAAGGCGACCGGTCGCAAGGCGTCAATGGTTTCGTGCTCAATACCATCACGCCAGAAACTGAGACAACGTGCCACTATTTTTGGGCTTTCGTGCGCAACTATCGTCTGACTGAGCAGCGCATCACTACCGAGATCCGGGAAGGTATCTCCGCAATTTTTCAGGAGGACGAGCTCATTCTCGAAGCCCAGCAGCGCGCCATCGCCAACAACCCGGAGCGCGTGTTCTACAACCTCAACATTGATGCCGGTGCAATGTGGGCGCGGCGCCTGATCGACCGCATGGTGGCGAAGGAAACTCCAGCGCCAGTGCGCGAGGCCGCGGAATAGAGCTTGGCCGAGCGGGACATCGACTGCGCAGATGTCGGATCGCCCAGTCGGGCAGGCCGTGGCGCGCAGCTCACTGTGGCGCGGCACGGCCAGCCTGCGGCGCCGCGAACGCACCTGCGAACTGCAGCCCATCCCTCGGGAGCGAGGCCGCCGCCGAAGCTATCATTCGTGCGCAATATTCGTCTTTCAAAATCCGCGGTTCGCAAACCGGCCCCATCTCAATCTGTGACCGGCCATGGCGCCGATCAATGCGACCCAACAAAACAAGGAAATGTCATGCGATTCATCAAAACGTGGACCGCGGCCACGCTGCTCGCGACACGCGATCTAACTCCAACTATTCGTGAATTCCTGATCAGGCCCGACGAATTTGAGGCACCCGAGTATCCGGTCGGCAGCCATATCGATGTCGCCGTGACGATCGACGGTCATCCAGAGACGCGCTCGTATTCACTGGTGGGCGAGACCGATCCTCGTGGTCTTAGGATCGCTGTGCGCCGTTCTGAAGAATCGCGTGGCGGGTCGCGCTACATGTGGTCGCTCCAGCCTGGCGCGCGGCTCGATGTGACGCAGCCCGCCTCACTCGTCTCAATCGACTGGAACCGGAAACATTATTGCCTGATCGCGGGAGGCATAGGCATCACGCCGATCGTCGGTACGGCCCAGGCGCTGACCCAACGAGGCGCCAATCTTACCCTACACTATGCCATTCGCTCAGTGGGAGATGCCGCATATCTCGAAGACCTCGCTGAACTGCTCGGCGAGCGTCTTGTCGTGTATGCGGGCCAGGACGGCCAGCGGCTCAACCTCTACAACCTGTTCGAATCGTTGCCGCAGGGAACGCTGACGCTCTTCTGCGGGCCGATGCGGATGCTGGCTGAGGCGCGCCATGCCTGGATCGCCGCAGGCCATCCGTTGCCCGACCTCCGCTACGAGACCTTTGGATCCAGCGGCTCGTTGCCGGCAGAATCTTTTCGGGTGCGGTTGAAGAATTCCGACGTAGAACTGGAAGTTCCGCGTGAGCGTACGCTATTGGACGTGCTCAACGACGCCGGCCATGAGGTGATTTACGACTGCAACCGCGGAGAATGCGGATTGTGCGCTATTGACGTCGTTGAACTCGATGGCGAGATCGACCATCGCGATGTCTTCTTCAGTGACGAACAAAAGGAGCGCAATCAAAAGATCTGCGCCTGTGTATCTCGCGGTCGCGGAACCATCACTGTGGATACGCTACACCGGGCCGATGTCGTCTGAATAGGGTTGGTGCCATTTCCCTGAAGATCATAAGCGATCTCGTTGTACAGTCTTCTCGCCCGAGGTTCCGAACCTCGTGAACGGCGGCGCGGTTGCTAGAGCGTGATGTTTTTACACGGAAACGTGGCCTGAGTTTTTTGAGACAGTTGGCGCACTCCTGGTTTGAGAAGAGATCGAGGAGTTCACCGAGCTTTCGCGAGGTTGCGTCGACATCGCGAGGCTGTTGGCTTCGAAGCCGCGCTGCTGCATTTCCTTAATGTCGGCTCCAGCAGAAAAGAAGGTGTGGGTGCCGCAAAGCAGAATGGAGGGGACCCTCATCGGACGCGGCATGGCGGCAGGCGGAGGCAAGCGCTGCGATAAGCTCATCGTTGAGGGCGCATCGCTTCGACGGCCTATTCATGCCCAAGAGGCGGACGTCCGGGAGCGGAGAGGTCGACAGTACAAGTTCGGAATTTGGAAGCACGCACACGTTTCACTTGCGATGCAGCTCTACGAAATCGCCAGCGAGAGCATTTATGGCGTGAGAACCAACTGGATACGACAGGCCATGCCCGCCAGGACTGCTGCTGGTTCGGGAGCCGTCCTGATGCTATTTCGGGACAATCCGCTTGGTTTGCTATGCCAGGCGCTGACATAAGCACCCGTCCAGAACTCGCCACCCGCGAAACAAGGCTCTTGGAGCTAGCCGAAAGCCTTTCTGCTTCGTGCCTCCTGGATACTTCCTCGGACAAGCCGAAGAACGACAGAACCTCATGGGTGGCGGCGCGAATGGACGACGACGGGTGGGGGTGTGTTTGAGCGCTTGCGGCCGTGGTTCTTTTTTGCTCACCTGCGAATTAATTCCGGAGGCGATCGGCCGCCCGCAGGCAAATAATAAGAAGTGCATTATGTGGCAGGTGGAGGTGCCCGGACGGAGACCGGTTCCAGTCGCCGGGCTCCCCGTCCGGCTCTGCCGAACCTCTCCGGGTGTTCGGATCGCCGTTTGAAGGGCGCTCGCCGCGTTCCGCCACTTCGTCATCGAACACTGGAGGCGGATGCTTCGGCGCCGTAGCCAGATCGATCATACGACTTGGCAGACGATCAGGCGGCTCGCCGACGACTGGCTCCCGAGGCCACGCATCGTTCACCCATGGCCATAATGATGTTTGTCGTCACTCACACAAGGTGGGAGCCGTATGCGGGAAGTCCAACGGCCACTCTCCGGATTTGCCAATGTGGATAGGCATGGCCTACTTGCCGAGCCGGATGCTTCCGGGCGGCTCTACGCAATGTGGCGGTAGGTTCTCCGTTTGGTCATTGGGCGCAGCCGCATGAACCATTGCTGGCCTCACGTTGGGATCGGGACTGCGTTCTGCCCGTCAGGTTCTCGACAGCTATCCCTCCTAGACGAGTCTAGGTGTCCAGACGGCGGAAGTGGATCGAAATGGGGAACATCGGAGCGCCGCATTCTCGGGGGCGCTTGGTGCGGCAGGTTGGGACCATAACCCGGGTTTATAGCTGGGTCGGACCTCAGGAACGCACTCTCAGCCGAACCCTCAAAGCGGGCGATGTGTCAGCTCACGTCCAGGCGCATACGATCAGCGCTCCTGGCCGTCCATTTTCGAAAGTGAGTACAGATGAACTTCGTCTCAATGAATCGGGCGCGTCAACAAACGGATAGCGTGGACGCGCAAGATGCCTCTCGGGCCGACTCGTCGGCAGAGACGCCGGCCTTTCAGCGGCAGCTGAGCGAGGCCGCTGTCCCGTCCGCTCCCGTGCTCATGCAGGTCCAACCGGATGCATCGCGATCTGAGGCGCGGCCCATCATGCGGTCGAGCGGGCACCCATATACGCCGGCTCCGCATGGTGAAGGCGGTGGCCCGATGCTGAATGCTGCGCCGCTCATGGAGCCGAGCCGTATCGTGGATGGCGCTGCACAGCACAGCGCTTCGCATGGAGCTGTCGGCTGGCCAGAGGTTCTCGCGGCGGATGGTCACGATCAGGATCAGCTTTGGGGGATGATGGACGAACCCAGCCCTTCGTCATCTGAGGAGCCAATCGCGCGCCGCCAGGCAACTGATGCACAAGCGAGCTTTCATCACGTGAACTGCCAACACGACCACCACGGGGCTGCGGACCGGCTAATGGGTGCGTCAGGCAGAAACAACTTCCTGTCAGACGAGGAGATCCTCAACGATGAGCACGACGCAGCCAATTCGAGACCGACGCGAGGCGATGCCATTGAGCGACATCCGAATGAAGTCGCCAATTCGCGGAGTCACGTGCGAATGCAGTCCTGGGCCAATGAGGTTAGTGCATCATCATTGGACCCACAAGCCATGATGCTGGCCAGCGGGCACGAAAAAATCCTAGCGCGGCATGCCGAAGAGGATGAGGCGCTGCTGGGCGCCTCAGCGCTGCAGACCGCTCAGTCAAATGGGGTGTTGGTAGGTCGCAGCAAGGAGCCGCTTTATGCTAAAGACGCGCTCCTTATTTCCGGGCTTAAGGAGGCGCTCCTCAAGGGCGGGGCTGCCGAGAGCACCGCCACGAGCAACGTCGGTTATCTGCTGAGCTTGGGCCGCTGGCTCTTTGCAAACGATAAGCCGGGGATTGCTGATCGGCTTCATGACGAGTCGATGGACACGGATGTCGAGGAGTTCATAGCAAAACGTGGAACGGTGAACGTCCGTTGGGCACTAGCTCATCTGCGGACCTCTCAGTCGACGGGAGGAGTCGCACCGATCGCGGCCCGCCCTGACCTGACTCCTTATCCCGACGACAGGACTCTTATCAAAGAGTACAAAAAACAAGCAGTGACGGCGGGAACTTCACGTACCGCCAACACCTATGCAACTCTTCTCACGGATTTCAGCCACCACCTGCGTGCAAACAACCTGCCGGGCATTGCTGCTCGGCTTCACGGCGAGACATGGAATGAAGACGAATCACTAAATGAAGAGATCAAGCGCTACAAGGACGCCGGCGGTCACAGAAGTATCGGTGCGGCACTTGATCATCTCCGTGAGGGAGCGAGAAAACCCAACGTTGCTCCTCTTTATTCCGAAGACGCGCCGTTGATTTCCGGCCTTCAAGACGCACTCGTTGAGGCGGGGTACAAGGAGATCACCGCTACGGCGAACTATGTTCGTCCTCTTCGCAGGTTCGGCCGGTGGCTCTTTGCAAACAAGAAGCCGGGAATCGCTGCTCGGCTTAACGATGAGTCGCTGGACCGCGACGCTGAGATATTCGATACGAGTCGGAGGTGCCTCGTTCTTACCGCACTAGATCGTCTCCGGGCCTCCCAGTCGGCGGGCGGGGTCGCCTCAATCACTGACCGGGCAGGGGGCATTCAGGCCGCGACTAAGCAGGGCGGGTCGCAGCCAGCCTTCAGTTGGCCAGCGGCACTGTCTGAGGTGGACGATCAGGATTTATTTTTTGGGACGGTCGATCAAGCCGGTGCATCGTCGTGTCTTCAGCCGCCGCGACATGGCCTGGCATTGGATCCTGCAGAATCCCTTCTTCCCTCGAACGGGCGTAACCATGACCACGAGCCCACGGATGAACGTCACACGAGCACCCTCGTGCCCGGCGAGCAGGTTCTCATCAGCAATGAGCCTGATGTCGGGGATTTGAGATCAGCGAAGAGAAAGAAGACGCTAAGCGATCCGCAGGGCGCCGCTATTGAGCGGCAGGTGATGCGGCCTCCATCCCATCAACTGGAGGCGTCACCATCGCAGAGGCAGGCTCCGATGCCATCGCGCGCGCACGAATACGCCTCAGCGGCACATCCAGTAGCGAGGCATGTCGGAGATACCGCTAGGCAGCACAACCCATTGCGTGACGCCGTCAGTTGGCCATTGGTCCTCCCGAAGGGGCACGCTCAGAATCAGCTTCCACCGATGGCGGAAGGCAGCCCATCATGGCCCGCCTTGGTCCCGCCTGAGCAGCTCCAGGGGGCAGAACGAGCCGGACCGCAGGAACCCGCCCGGTCCACCTCAACCTGGTCACCGCCGCTGCCGCTCGACTTTGATTGGAGCATGTGGCCGAGCTCGGAAAATGCGCCATCCTTGCCCGTCCCAGCTCAGCTTCCGTCCAGATCGTACGAATCGCGTGATGATGTAATGTTTCCGAGCACGCTGAACAAGGTTGCGCCCGGAAGCCTGCCGTGCCCGGCCGAAGACGCGGAGCTCTTGGCGAAGTTTCGTGTAGACGCCGAGCGGCGCAAGCTCACCCCAGGGGCGATCAATAACAGTGTTTCCGGGCTTGGGGTATTTGTTCGGTGGCTCCACGCAAATAACAAGGGACCCTTAGCTGCTCGTTTGCGAGACTGTTCATCACTGGATGAGGAAATTTCGGCCTACAAGAGCCTGGGGCGAGACCCTCAGAACCGCATTAAATCGGCTCTGGATGTTCTCCGGCGACTCTTGCGTGATGGTGAAGAAGCCGAAGCCCCTGAACCCCGTGTCCTTGGTCGGCCCCGTCAACTGGTTCCTCATCCTGAAGACGGCCCGCTCATCGAGGCCGCGCTCCGCCAAAGCTTGAACGATCTTAGAACCCCGACTGCGAAGCTGAGGCAGGCTGCGCAGCAACGGGCTAGACGTCTTCGTGCGCTGAGTGCGTGGCTTAAAAAAAATGGCAGGGGAACCATAACTGGGCGACTTAACGGCTCTAGTGAGGAGCAGTCAAAGCTGGACCACGATGTGCTAGCGTTCCAACGGACTGGAGCCAGAATACACGGTCCCGACTTGTCGCATCTTCGTAGCTACTTAAAACTCATCGAGGCGAACCGAGCGCTGGGGCTGCAAGTCCGCGAGCAGCCGAGCTCGCAGGCCGCGCGGGGCGCTCGGCAGTCCGGCTCGGCGCAGGAGCTTCCTCCAACGCCAGCCACCCCGAGCGCGGGAGCTTGGGCTTGGTTGGGGGAGCAGATGCAAGAACCTGCATCACCATCAACGGCCAGTGCCCCGTCACGGACCTACGGCGGCCTTGAGCCATTTGTTGATCTGAATTCGCCGACGCCGTCCGAACTGCGCGACGATGCTGATTTTGCGCCAGCGCCCTCTGCCAAGGCTCGCTCAGACACCTACGGCGGTCTTGAGTCATTTGTTGATCTGAATGCACCGACGCCGTCCGAGTTGCGCGATGATGCTCACTTTGCGCCGGCGCCCTCTGCCAGGGCTCGCTCAGACACTTACGGCGGTCTTGAGTCATTTGTTGATCTTAATGCACCGACGCCGTCCGAGTTGCGCGATGATGCTGATTTTGCGCCAGCGCATCCTGCCAGGGCCCGCTCAGACACCTACGGCGGTCTTGAGTCATTTGTTGATCTGAATGCGCCGACGCCGTCCGAATTGCGCGACGATGCTCAGTTTGCGCCAGCGCATCCTGCCAGGGCTCGTTCAGACACCTACGGTGGTCTTGAGCCAATTGTTGATCTGAATGCGCCGATGCCGTCCGAATGGGACGACGAGGTTGATTCTGCGCGGGCATTTCCGGCCCCCGTCTCCGATGCTCAGATCGGAGGTTTGGACCCGACAGTGCCGTCCGGAGGCCCCGGGCTGGTGCTCCAGGACACGCAATGGCTCGGGGACGAGCACATCCAGAGGGATTACGAGCTGCTCGAGCGGTGGCTGCACGACAATCATCCCGATCTCGCCGCCCGGATGCAGCTCGTGGACCCTCTTGTAGCCCATTATCATCTGCGCCTGGCGGCCGGCGATAGCGACGCGCGACGCAGATTCCAAGGCCTCATCGATCGGAATGGCAACGATACAGCCGACTTCCTGTTTCTGCCGATGAACGACGCCGATCGTCCTAATCAACGCGGCACCCATTGGTCGCTGCTGTTCGTTGATCGCAGCAACCGGCAACGGCCGGTCGCCTATCACTACGACTCCATCCTGGGATACAACGAAGACCGTGCAGCAAAGCTCGCAAAACGGCTCGGCGTCAGCCTGAGTCCAGCTGACATGGCCGAGCAGGAGAACAGCTATGATTGCGGCGTCTTTGTCGTGGAGGGCACGCGAGCGCTGGTTCGACGATTGGCCCAAGGAGAGCGGCCAGAGCACGAGCCGCTGCACCTCGACAACCTCGTCGCCAATCGGCAGTGCCTCCAGGACCGACTTCGGGCTCATCCCGGCTTGGGCTGATGGAGCTGGCTGGAGCGGCTCTCCCGGACACTAGGCCGTGGGCTCGCCTGGGCGAGCGGATCAGGACAACACCTCGCTGCGCTTTTGGATCAGGCTGGTCCGGCGGTCCAGATGTGCGCTCTTCAGATCGTTGGCAAGCTGGCCAGAAACAAGTCGATTGGCGCGCCTACAAAGGCCGAAATGTCATCGAGCGCAGCTTCTGCAGGCTCAAAGGACTTCCGACGCATTGCCAGCGGATACCATAAGCTCGTTCGGAATTTCCTGGCCGCTGTTCATCTCGCCGCTCTCCTAACCTCACCTGAGCTAATACATTTCTTCAGGACAGAACAGGCCGACAGGCTCGTCAATGTAACACCTCGACCACATCTTCGATAAACCGGGCGGGTCTTTGCAAAAGAGGGACGGCGTGCCGAGCAGCCCTTCCGGGCCTAACCTACAAGTCGGTCTAAGATCTCTTGTTCCTCGGATAAGTGCGTCCTGGCCTGCCAGGCCAGGCCGGATAGCGACATCTCGAAGCTCTTGGTCTCATCCCTGAAATCGGCGCGTTCAATGCTTGGCTCGTCGCGCCGCATACCGCTGACGATCGCGAGCTGATCCCAAAGCTTCAGCCGGTCTTCCGCGAAGATTGCATACTGCTTACTGAGCGTCTTGAAGCCGAGTGTAGTGGACCTGGATTAGCCTCGGCACAATCTCCGATCGCCTCGCTTGGAGGACGCATTTCTATCTTCGGGGTGAGAGACGTCGGGCAGCCTTCCGTCACGACGAAATAGATCGGATCCGTGGCGGCGGCATCACTAGGCCATTCGTATGTGCAATGAGCCTTCTTCTTCGGATCGGGTTCGGTGGATCCAGCCGCGCTACCTCCATTGCTCTGCTGCTGCTCTGCGGTGTCGCGGTCGCGGCGGTGGTTGGTGCCTTTGAGCCGTTGCCCTCCTGTCAGGCTGCTTGCACGCGTCCATAGCGGGCCCTTGCTGGCGGATCACGCGCCACAATACGCTCGCTGCGCTCGCCGACCTTCACCCGCAATGGCTCGTTCGCGATCTTCTTCCCCTGCCGCCCTGCGGCGGCATTCCTCGCGAGGCAACAAGATCGCTCAGCCCGCCGTCCTGCGCTGCCGCTGCGGGCCAAAGGCTGCGGGTCGGTCGCTGCGGCGCTCAGAGATCGCCATCAAGGCCGCGATGGTCGCGGGCTTGAAAACAGCAACAGGAGATCACGATGGCTCAGATTGGTACCTTCACCCGTGCCGAAGATGGCTCGTACACCGGCATCATCAAGACGCTCTCACTCAACATCAAGGCGCGCTTTCTTCCCGCCGAACGCTCCGACAACGAGAAGGCTCCGAGCCTGCGTGTGATGGCCCGAGACGTTGAGATAGGTGCCGCCTGGCAGCGATCCTCGAAGGACAACACTGTCTATCACTCGGTCAAGCTCGACGACCCATCCTTCCCGGCGCCGATCTACGCCAACCTCGTCGCGGTCGATGACGGCTACGCGCTCGTCTGGTCGCGCTGACCTTGGCTTGCGGCGCCTCACCTCGCGCGGGGCGCCGCGGCTTCTCTCCGCGAGATTTTGCGGTGTTCCGCCGCCGGCCATGAGCCGAAAAAACCTGCGTTTACAGCGCGGCACTCCGCACAACGCTCTAGCGATGCACCACATAAGGCCGAGATCGGTGCGGGCTGGTCCCAAGCGCTTCGAGGAGGGCCGCAGGTAACTTTCGCTTAAGCTCGATAACCCCTCAAATCGACGCGCCGATCTACGCCAACTTGTTCGAGGACGAATGCGAAGGATACGCTCTCCTCAGGTCGCGGTCCCGCAAAAACCGCGAGTGGGCCGCGCCGGGCAGGCCCCGGCGGTCAAATCGGCCGGGGCTTGGAGCGGCTGTGGCTTCTAGTCGGTGCTCTCAATCTCATCAAGGTGCCTGAAGCGGCGTGCCCTCCTACGCCGTCATCAGCAAGACCTGTTACAAGAAGGAGTCACTTCTTCTTTTTGGCCTTTTTCGCGGTCGTTTTTTTTGCTTTTTTCGCTTTTTTAGCCATATGCCCTCCAATTCTACTCGATTAGTCGATGGGCACGCCGGATCGGCATGCAAGGCGATCATAACATGGAATCGACGTTTTCGACGTCGACGTGTATCGTTAAGCCGTCGAGGTCAGAGATTTCTCGCGTCATAACGCGACCAGGTCGCGGCCAAGAGAACGAGTAGTGACCGATCTTCTTCTCTTGCCCCATTTGGCCCGAAGATTTCGTGCTGGCACACTTGTCCGTGGGGGGCCATTGAATTCTTTCTGTTCTGCGTGTGGTCCCAGTGAGAACCAAATGACGTGCTTCGATCCCGCCGATTATGGTGGGGGTGACTGGGCGTGGGAGTTCTTACGGTTAAATCAGGACTATGTCGCGGATTGGCGAAGGTCCGTGCCGCGACACCAGCCATGCATCAGGCTCAGCGATGGGACGCAGCTGTTGCGCCTTCGACGCCGTTTTCCTCATGCTGAAAAATGGGGCCTCTACAGTTTCGCCGATCCTCGGCTCTGCCCCCATAAGGCTCCGGTGTTCTGGTACACGAGCGCGTTCAAGCGAGTTGTGCGGTTGGCTGCAAGGGCGCCGAAGCAGAGTGGTGCGGCGCGCACGCTTGCTGATTTTGATGTCCAGCGAAGGGCAGTCATCGGGGTCGATGGTCACCCTCTGGTGCTCGTCAAGGGGAGGGGCTTGCAAATTCCCATTGTAATCGGGGGTCTTTCCGTGCTGACCGCGCCGTTTGCGCCGGTCTTCGAGTTGCATGGTCTTGCGGATCTTCCAGGCCAAACTGAGTTGCTCAGGGACCTGCAGCGCTTCACAGGAGAACATCCTACGACGACTCAAAGGCCGCGGTTTACAAATGACGAGCGGCTGCGGCTCCGCCATGCCCTTATCGCGCTTCAGGCGAGCCTGAACGGCAAAACCTACCGCCAGATCGCGATCAATATCTTTGGAGAGAAAAAAGTTGCTGAGGAGTGGCAGGGTCCCAGCCAGTACTTAAAGGACCGAACCCGCCGGCTCGTCACCAAAGGGACCGAATTGATGAAGGGCGGCTATCGCGAATTGTTAGATTAATCCGGGGGTCGCCGCACGAGTTTGCCCCAGTCATTTGACCATATTTGCTCTTAGCGGATGGCGAAACAGAGACGTTTGTCTTCGCCACTCCCAAAATCTCTCCCGATCTGACGACGTTTCGTCTTGCATCTCACGGTTTTGCCGGAGCTGGAAGAGGAGGTCGATGATGACGAAGAGTGAAGAGAGAGATCCAGAAAAGCCATTTCTCACTACCGTGGAAGCTGCGGCCTGGCTACGCCTCACAAAGAACACGCTCGAGAAAATGCGGGTGAGCGGCACAGGGCCTGCCTACCGCAAGCACGGGCGTTATGTCCGATACCACATCGAGGATTTAGTCGAGTATTCGCAAGCCAATAAGCGGAGGTCGACATCCGATGCTGATTGATCGTGCAAAAGCGCGGCACCAGGCCACCATTCTCTCGGCGATGTGTGCCGGCGTCATCGTCTTGCTGATGTCCTCCGCGACCGAGATGCCAATTCTTATGTATAGTGCCTCGGGGAGCGCGCCACTGGGCTTCTATTACCTGGAGCAAAGATTGCCCGACCGCGGAGAGCTCGCGGTCTTCAAGCCGCCGCCCGCAATCGAGCTCATGATCATCGCGCATAATATTCTACCAAGCAAGGTGCCCCTGCTTAAGCGGATCGCCGCAGCCGGCGGCGATGAAGTGTGCCGTGCCAAGGAGCCTGTCGGTACCATATCCATCAATGGAAAGGTCGTCGCCGAGGTGATCGAGAAGGATCAGGAAGGGCGGCCACTGCCGGCCTGGGAGGGCTGCATGCGGCTCGTCGAGGGCGAGTTTTTCCTGTTGCAGCCACACCCGCGTTCGTTCGACTCGCGCTACTTTGGGCCGGTCCTAGGGTGCGATATCTTGGGTGTCGCGCACCCAATCTGGACGTGGAATCCGGATATTTGAGGTGGGAGAGTTTCTATCCGTGCGCGCCCGAAAGGGCGCGTACGTTGCATCAGCTTTCGTCAAGACCCGTCTTTGGCGTAGAGCGCGAGCCAGGCGGCGAAGCAACCTCAGCAATGGAGAGAAAGACGTCGAGCACAGCGTAAGCCTCCGGGACTACACTTGATGTTGGAGGGGGATTTCGCGATCCGCCCTCACACCTGGCAGTCTGCAGCAGACTGGGAGGCGCCGACATGATGGCCTGTCAGCCTGCTATACTTTAGCAGGTCCTGCCTTCGCGATGACTGCTTCGGCGCGCTTTATCGCGGCCCGGAGCTCGTCGCTCTGCCATGTATCAATGGAATGGCCGTCGTCGAACGACCGATCGTGCACTTCTTGCGCGCGCGAGGCCAGCTCACGAAGCGCAGCAATAGCCTCGGCAAGCAGTCCGGCATCTGCTCCGTTTCCGGAAGGCTGTGTCACCTCTCTCTCCTCATCACATCGCAAGTTTGGACTATCAACGGGGATCGTGACAATATACCACCATCGCCGCTCCGGCTTGTTCGAACTTCGCATTTCGCGGGAGGCCGGCTTTGCTCACATGGTAGAGGGCGGGAGGGCAAGATAAAAGCACTGGCGACTTGTCCCCACTAAGTCGTTGTCTGCACATCCCGGAGTTAGCGCCATCTGCCCGCGCAATGTCGCCAGACCAGGCTTACCGCCATGATGGTCCTGCTTGATTGCGTCTGCGTCTTGGCGCGCGTTCGTTGGCTTTACATATCGGACGCGTTCTTGGCTAGCGGACGGGTGCATGAAAGAGATCGATGACGAATTCGAAGTGAAGCTCGGGCGAATCGCCAACCACAAAGCCAAAAGAGCAACCAGTTATCTGCGGCGCGTCCGTCAGGAGGCGCTAAAGGTCGGCGTGAGCTCGCGGCGAGCGTCCTCGTTCATGGGCGGTCGGATCGGCCGCGGCCACGCGCACGGCGCGACCTTAGCCGGGCGACCGCGCTTGGCAGGCCGGCGGCGTGTCGTGATCAAGGCGCGCATCGTGCGTATCAAGGGCGGCGATCCGGGTGCTGTGCGAGCGAACCTGCGCTATGTTCAGCGTGATGGCGTTACGCGTGATGGCCAACCAGGCGAGCTGTATGACGCCAGCAGCGATCGCGCCGATGCGAAGGCATTCGCAGAACGGAGCACTGGCGATCGCCACCAGTTCCGGTTCATCGTCGCGCCAGAGGACAGCGCCGAGCTCTCGGATCTGAAGCCGTTTATCCGCGACCTTATGCGGCAGATGGAACAGGATCTTGGTACCAAGCTCGACTGGGTCGCGGCTGATCATTTCAACACGGGGCATCCCCATACTCACCTCGTGATCCGCGGCAGGGACGGCGAGGGAAATGATCTGGTGATTGCGCGGGACTATATCGCCCATGGTTTGCGGGCGCGGGCAGCGGACCTCATCACCCGGGAGCTCGGTCCCGAGACAGAGATCGAGGCCGCCCGCAAGCTTCAGCAGGAGGTCACGGCAGAACGGTTCACGCGTCTCGACCGGTCTATCCTGCGCGACGCAGTGGACGAACGTCTTGAACTCAGTGCAAAGCCCGCGAAGGATCCAGTCTGGCACGCCACCCGAATGGGACGGTTGCGGACGCTTGAGCGGATGGGGTTGGCGGAGGAGACCGCTCTTGGCCATTGGCAGATTGATGCAGAGCTAGAAGCCAAGCTCAGGCGCATGGGCGAGCGCGGTGACATCATCAAGACCATGCATCGCGAGCTTGCGGCGGCGAGCCTTTCCCGTGCCGCCGGTAGCTATACGATCTTCGACCCGGAGCAGGCTGATCGTCGCCTCGTTGGCTTTGTGGTCGGCGCAGGATTTTCGGACGAGCTAAGCGAGCGTCGCTATGTCGTGATCGACGGCGTCGATGGGCGGACGCACTACGCCGACGTCGGTGCGCTTTCCGCTAATGAAGAACCGCCTATCCGGAATACCATCGTCGAGCTCAAGTCTCGCCCGGCCGAGGCACGGGGGATCGATCATACCATCGCCAAGGTCGCGGCTAGCCAGCATGGCGTCTATAGCGACCGGCTGCACCGCCAGTTCGATCCACAGGCGTCGGGCGAGTATATCGCATCTCATGTGCGCCGGCTGGAGGCGATGCGGCGCGAAGGGATGGTGGAGCGGCTCCCGGATGGCCGATGGAACGTTGGTGAGGACTATCTAGACCGGGCGCTTCGCTATGAGACGCTCTACCGATCGTGGAATCCGGTTCAGATTGCGGTGCTGTCGTGGCAAAGGTTGGAGGACCTGCCGCAAGCCTTGGGCGCGACCTGGCTCGATCGCCAGCTCCTCGCCAAGACGTCCGAGACTCTTGGCCGTACCGGAATGGGCGCGGCAGTTGAGGCGGCGCTGCGGGCCAGGCGCCAATGGCTGCTCGAACAGGGGCTGGTGCGCGAGCAGCAAGGGCAGGTGCGTTATGCGCGAGACCTGCTGCGAACGCTGGAGGCGCGCGAACTCACCCAGACAGCTGCGGATATCTCGGCGCAAACGGGGCTCGAGCATCTCGAGGTCAAGGCTGGCGACACCATTACAGGTGTCTATCGTCGCATGCTGACGCTGCACAGCGGGCGGTACGCTCTGATCGAGCGATCGCATGAGTTTGCTCTGGTGCCCTGGCGGCCGGTTCTGGAGCGGGCCCGCGGGCAAGTGGTCAGCGGCAGTGTCGGCGGGGAGGGGATTTCCTGGTCGATCGGGATCAGGCGTGGCCTGAGCCTTTAGCAGGAGAGTGCGGTCAGCCTGGCGACAGTCCCACCCTGTATCGCTGCGCAAGCTGCCAGAACCAATTCTGATCCAGGTTGGTCTCTCGATCGTTCTCCCGGACCGAGCCGCGAGCGCGGTCAAAAATAGCGTAGCAAAGGGCTTCGTCGTCGTGGCGGGCGTAATAGGCGATCCCGTCGAGACGAAGCGGGTGATCGAAGAGCGCTTTCGACCAGGCCTGCGGTACATCGTAGGGCAGGCCGCCGTGAACCACCTCGGCGGTCGCCCCCAGGATCGCGAGGCTCGGGCCCGCAAGCCTGATCAGCCTGAGATCGGCTGCAATTTCGAGCCGCACATAGGCCTTGCGCCGAAGCAGGCTCGCGTTGATCAAAGTCCGTCCCGGCTGACGCAGAAACGTCTCCGCGAATGCGCCGAAAGGCTCGCGTGCGGCGTAGAGGACCCCATAACTCCCGTCGGGAGCATTCAACCGCCCTAGCCGAGACGGGTCGAAAAAGATCGGATCGTATTCGGCGGTGTAGAACCGATGAATGACGATGCCTCGTCGCAGATGAGTCAAGCGGGGACGACGGTGAGCCAGATCGTAGGGCGGCAGCGGTGCGGTCACGCGCCTTGTTCAGCCATTCGCCGCGCGGCCTCGACTACCAGTTCGACCTTGCCTTCCTTGAGCAGATCGATGGGTTTACGGCCATTCAGTCGATCATCGGGCTGAGCCAGAAAATTCAGGACGGTCCAGGGATTGCTGGTCGGCAGAGCCTCATGAACGGACTTGAGACCCTCGACGACAGTGCCGTCCGCGTTGAACTGAAGGGTTGGAAAGCTTCGGTGATTGCTGGGACCGGGAACAGCAAGGAGGCTGCCTTCTTGCACGCGCTTGTCGATGGCCTGCCGAGAGATGCCGCGCATGAGCGTTCTGACCTGGTCCAGGTCATAGGCGCCCCCTGACCGCCGAAGATCCTCCTGCGCAATCCGGACCCCCTCGAGAACAGCGAGCGCACGGGCGTCGGGGGCGAACGCTTCCTTGTTGACGACCGGCGCCTTAGGCTTGGCGGCATCAGCGAAGAACCTGAGCTCGTAGCCGCCGAGTTGCTTGTTGCGCTCACGGACTTTCCGGAGGGCCGTTGCGCTCCGAGAAACAATCGCCACCTGAGCGTCGGCAGGGAGAGCGAGGCTCTTCAGAGCGGCCGGTTTGCGCTCAAGCACCATCATCACGCCGTCCTCGTGAACGGACGGACCCTTGGAGGGGGTAGATGGCTTCGACTGTGTCTTGGGCATGGACTGAACTCCGGCTGAAATATAAGGAGTCGACGCAACTTTGTCAACTTGGACAACCGGGTGGAGGTATTCGAAACCTTCCGCAGTCTTCGGGTCTTCCGTAAGAGCTGACGGTCCTTGCCCTGCAGGCGCCGATCTCGATGAACGGACAAAGACCAGACTGAACTCGATGATCCGGATCTCATAAGCGTCCCGCAGTTTGAGGAAACGTCTACCAACTTCGTCGTGTCGCACCCTAGATCGGAAATGCTTCGCTGGACCGACTCGCGAGTCGAGCTTCCGTCTGGAGGAGCGCATTCGCGGTTGTCCGACCCGTGAAGCGGCAACGAAATCCTGTTTGCGCTAGTGAGTCACGAGCTGTTGAAGCGTTTGCTGACACAGTCTCGATCATGATCGAAAATTCCTTCGGTGTACGAAGCTTGATCAACTTCGCGTTCGCTGACAGCGCGATTTTTTATTTCGATTGAACGCGTGAGCCATTCGCCCTTTTCATCGCGCCACTCACGTTGCGTGGGTGAATGGGGCGGTGAATGTTTCCAGCGAAAATCTATGTCGGCCAGATCACGATCGTATTCGGGATCGTCGTCGCGTCGACCTGGGGCGCAACACAATGGACGGCAGGAGCTCTCGGATTTCAGGAGCGGCTCGGCGATCCCTGGTTCGTCATCGTCAGCTATCCCGTCTATCTGCCGTGGCGATTGTTCGAATGGTGGTTCGCTTACGAAGCCTATGCGCCTGAAATCTTTGAAGAGGGGGGCACAATCGCGGCTACAGGTGGTGTCGCCGGCGCCTTGTTCGCAATCATCAATTCGGTGTGGCGGGCGCGGCAAAACCAACTCGTGACGACCTACGGCTCGGCACGCTGGGCAAGCACGAAGGAAATCCGGGCTGCCGGCCTGTTCGCAGCAAAGGGGGTGTTTCTCGGTCGTCTCGAAAACAACTACCTGCGCCATGATGGGCCGGAACATGTCATGTGCTTTGCGCCGACGCGCTCTGGCAAGGGCGTTGGGCTCGTTCTTCCGACGCTACTGTCCTGGACCTCGTCTGCTGTCGTGCATGACATCAAGGGTGAAAACTGGGAAATAACCTCCGGCTGGCGCTCAACTTTCTCCCATTGCCTGCTGTTCAACCCGACCGATCCAAGAAGCGCCCGTTACAACCCGTTGCTTGAGGTCCGCAAGGGTGCGGCCGAAGTCCGGGACGTGCAGAACATCGCCGACATCCTGGTTGATCCGGAAGGTGCGCTCGAACGCCGAACCCATTGGGAAAAGACCAGCCATTCGCTGCTGCTTGGCGTGATCCTGCACGTCCTCTACGCCGAAAAGGAGAAGACGCTCACCCGGGTCACCGAGATCCTGGCCGATCCGGCGCAGTCCTTCGAAAAGACGCTGAGGATCATGCTGGCCACCAACCATCTCGGCACCGAGGCTCAGCCAAAGGTGCACCCGGTTGTCGCCGCGACCGCGCGGGAGCTCCTCAACAAGTCCGAAAACGAGCGCTCAGGCGTTCTCTCGACGGCTGTGAGCTTCCTTGGGCTCTATCGGGATCCTATCGTCAGCCGAAACACCGAAAGCTGCGATTGGCGCATTGCGGACTTGGTCGGTGCTGACAAGCCGGTCACGCTCTATCTCGTCGTGCCGCCGTCGGACATCAGCCGCACCAAGCCGTTGATCCGGTTGATCCTCAATCAGATCGGACGCCGCTTGACCGAAACCTTGAACATAAAGGACGGGGATCAGACACATCGCCAGTTGCTGTTGATGCTGGACGAGTTTCCAGCACTCGGCCGCCTCGACTTCTTCGAAAGCGCGCTCGCCTTCATGGCCGGCTACGGCATCCGGGCCTATTTGATCGCGCAGTCGCTCAACCAGATTGCGAAAGCCTACGGTGAGAACAATGCGATCCTGGACAACTGCCATGTCCGTATTGCCTTTTCCGCCAATGACGAACGAACCGCAAAGCGGATTTCGGACGCGCTAGGCACTGCCACCGAATTGCGTGCCCAGCGCAACTATGCGGGTCATCGGCTCGCGCCCTGGCTCGGCCATGTCATGGTCAGCCGCCAGGAAACCGCGCGGCCGCTCCTAACGCCCGGCGAAGTGATGCAGTTGCCGCCTGATCAGGCCATCGTGCTGGTCTCTGGCCTTGCGCCAATACGCGCCTTGAAGCTGCGCCACTATGAGGACGCAAATTTTGTGGGTCGCCTGCTTCCTCCGCCGCGTCTGACTGGCCAAGACTACTTCGATCGTCCGGCCGCGCGTCCCGACGACTGGGGCGGTGAGACCCGCTCTGTCGATCTTCGCCTTGCGACGCTGCCATATCGCGAGCTCATGCAGACAGGTAGCGAGGAGGGCGGGCTCAAACAGCAATTGCCGCTGTTTGATGAAGCGCCGTCGCCTGCCAATGATGTCCGCTCGGTCGAGGAACGCCTGCTTGACGACGAGGCCGACGCAGCCGCCGATCGCGACCAGATGCAGCGGGCGGCGAGCGCTGCAGGCACCGTTCGTCGCGCTCACGCCGTCACCCGCGATGACGATGATCTGCTTCCCGCATTCTGAAGGGCTCTCCCGATGAAGCCAAAACTTTCAGCCTATGTCTCTGACAGCGTATCGCAGCGGCTCGAACTCGCGGCCAAACGACCGGGGACCAACAAATCGGCGATCGTGGAAGCGGCACTGGATCGTTTTCTTAATCCGGAGCGGGACACGAGCGGCGATGCAGCGCTGATCCGCCGGCTTGACCGCATGAGTCGGCAGCTCGATCGGATCGATGGCGATCTGTCGGTGATGGCGGAGACCATTGCGCTCTTCGTCCGCTACTACCTGACGATTACGCCGCCTCTGCCATCGGGCGACCAGGACGCCGCACGCGCGCTTGGGCGCGAGAGGTTCGAAATGTTTGTCGCTCAGGTCGGCAAACGCGTTGCTTCCGGCGCTCGCCTTGTTGCCGACGTCATGGAGCGCGTCAGCACGTCAAAGCCGGACCTATTCACTCGCCACATCGAGGAGGGCGCTCCCCTGGGCGCCGCTCAGAATGCGGAAACGAGATCCCGCTCGCAAGACGCGACGGGCGAGCAGCGGGGGCCGTCTCCGGCAGGGCGGGAGGAGGTGGGCAATGTCTGACCTTCTCTCGCCCGAGACCCGGGAACGCCGCCGCGGGATGCTCCGAACGGCGATGGGGCCGGCCATCAGCCTTGCCCTGGAAGAAGCCGACGTGGTCGAAGTCATGGTCAATCCGGATGGGAAGCTTTGGCTCGACCGGCACGGGTCGGGCCGCGCGGGTACCGGCGTCATCCTGACAGCGCAGGAGGCGGAGCGGATTATTCGCCTGGTGGCAAGCCATGTGCGGGCGGAGGCCAGCGCATCGTCTCCGATCATCTCAGCCGAGCTTCCCGAAACCGGCGAGCGGTTCGAAGGCGTCTTGCCACCGGTGTCGCTTGCACCCTGCTTTTCGATCCGAAAGCCAGCCACAACCACGTTCCATCTCTCCGACTATGTAAGGGCACAGATTGTCTCCCCCACGGTCACAAGGGTCCTTGCGGCTGCAATCTGTGAGCGTCGCAGCATTCTGATTGCCGGCGGCACCGGGTCGGGCAAGACAACGCTTGCCAACGCGCTTCTGGCCGAGATCGCACGCCTCGACGAGCGCATCATCATCATTGAGGACACGCGCGAGCTGCGATGTGACGCCAGGGACGCCGTGACCCTCCGGACCAGGCCGGGTGTCGCGAATCTCGCCGACCTCGTGCGCTCCACGCTTCGCCTGCGTCCCGACCGCATCATTGTCGGCGAAGTGAGGGGGGCCGAAGCCCTCGACATGCTGAAGGCCTGGAATACCGGCCACCCCGGTGGGATCGCCACGGTGCACGCGAACTCAGCCCGCGCGGCGCTCTACCGGATTGAGCAACTGATCCAGGAGGCCGTGGCAACCGTGCCGCGCCGACTGATCGCGGAAGCGATCGATCTCATCGTCTTCATCAAGGGTCGAGGCCCGGCACGTCGAATTGAGACAGTGGCCGAGCTCAAGGGCCTCGATCCCTCAGGCGACTATCTGCTCGAAACCCCACCCGGCCTTCCAGCAACGAGTCATCGCCCCTGATCAACGGAGAGTACGAGATGTTTGTTCGACTACTTTCGGCTGCGCGTATCTATGTATACCGAGTTCATCCGTCCCCGCTCGTCCAGTTTGGGACAGCTGTCTCATTCATTGTCGTGACCACCTCAGTGGCTCACGCGGCCGGCTCCGGTATGCCCTGGGAAGCCCCGTTGGAGCGTATCCTCGAGTCAGTACAGGGGCCGGTCGCCAAGATCGTCGCCGTCATCATCATCACTGTGACCGGCATATCGCTTGCCTTTGGCGACACTTCCGGCGGTTTTCGCAGGATGGTCCAGGTCGTGTTTGGCCTGTCGATCGCCTTTGCCGCCAGCTCCTTCTTCCTTTCGTTCTTCTCATTCGGCGGCGGAGCGCTGATCTGATGCGGCCAGAGGGATTTGAGCTTGTGCTCCACCGCTCGCTCACCGAGCCAATTCTGATCGGCGGCGCGCCGCGTGCTGCCGCGATCCTGATCGGCACCTTATCGGCCGTGCTGGCGCTCGGGTTGCGGCTTTGGCTCGCGGGCCTCGCGCTCTGGATCGTGGGCCATGGGGCTGCGGTTTGGCTCGCCAAGCGCGATCCGGCGTTCGTCGAGGTCGCCGTCCGCCACACCAAGCACAAGGGATGGCTCGCATGCTGAATCTGAGGGAATTTCGCGCTGATGGCTATCGGCTCGCAGATTGGCTGCCTTGGGCCTGCCTCGTTGCACCTGGGGTGATTCTGAACAAGGACGGCAGCTTCCAGCGTACCATCCGCTATCGAGGGCCGGACCTCGACAGCGCGACCGAAGCTGAGCTGATGAGCGTCGCCTCGCGCGTGAACAACGTTCTGAAGCGCTTTGGATCGGGCTGGGCGTTGTTCTTCGATGCGACCCGCATACCTGCCGCCAAGTACCCGCGTTCAGAGTTTCCCGACCCGGTCTCATGGCTGATCGACGAAGAACGGCGGGCCGCCTTCGAGGGCGATGCCGACGCCTGGGAGGACCCATTCCGGCCGCACGGACAGCATTTTGAGAGCATCCTGCACCTTACCCTCATGTACTTGCCTCCGGCCGAAAGAGTGTCGCGGTTTGAAGCTCTCTTTCTGGAGCGTCCGCAGGAAAGCCAGGTCAGCGATCAACGATTGCATCGGAAGCGTAGCGAAGCTGCTCGGCAGGTGTCGCAAGACGAGGGCTCATCGGATGGTGATGCCCCCAGCGGAGTGGAGGGCGAATATACCCGGCCGGAACGCGAGCACAGCTATCGAGATCATCGTGACCGTTTCATCCAGGAAACGGATCGAGCGATCGATCTCTTGTCGTCGGTCCTTCCCGAAATATGGCCCCTCAACGATGAGGAGACCCTGACTTATCTCCACAGCTGCATCTCGACCAAGCGGCACCCGGTCAGCGTTCCAGAAATCCCGGCCTATCTCGATTGTTTTCTGAGTGACGAGCCGCTGACCGGAGGATTGTCGCCGGCTATCGGCCGAAGCCATCTTCGTGCGCTGACGGTTCTCGGCTTTCCGCATGTGACCTTTCCCGGCCTGCTCGACGAATTGAACAGGCTGGGCGTCCCGTATCGCTGGGCGACGCGCTTCCTTCCGCTCGATCGGACGCTGGCGAATGCGACGTTGTCGAAGTACCGCCGGCAATGGTTTGCGAAACGGAAGTCGCTTGCGGCCGTCGTCAAGGAGGTGATGCTCAACGAGCAGGCGGCCCTCCTTGATACAGATGCCAGCAACAAGGCGGCCGATGCCGATGCGGCGCTGTCCGAGCTCGGTGATGACCTGGTCGCCTTTGGTTACATCACCACGACGGTGACGGTCAGCGATGAGGATTCGCGCACGGCCGACGAGAGGATCCGCGCGGTCGAACGCGTGATCAACAGCCGGGGCTTCACCACCATCCGTGAAACCATCAATGCGGTCGAGGCGTGGCTCGGGAGCCTGCCGGGACAGGCCTACGCTAACGTCCGCCGGCCAATTGTCCACACCCTTAACCTCGCTCATATGTGTCCCTTGTCCTCGGTCTGGGCGGGACCAGAGCGATGTGAGCACCTGGACGGCCCGCCGCTCCTGATTGCCAAGACCAAGGGAGCGACCCCGTTCCGCCTGTCGCTGCACGCCGGGGATGTCGGGCACACAATCATTGTCGGTCCTACCGGTGCAGGCAAGTCGGTCCTCCTCTCGATGCTCGCCCTTCAATTCCGGCGCTATCCGAACGCCCAATTGATCATCTTCGACAAAGGCCGCTCCGCACGCGCCACCACGCTCGCTCTCTCTGGCGCGTGGTACGAGCTTGGGGCCAAGGGCGGGCTTGCCTTTCAGCCACTGAAGGATGTGGCGGAGGAGGGAGCCCGGCTCTGGGCGCTGGATTGGCTTTGCGGGGTGCTTGCCCACGAGCGCGTTCCCCTGACGCCCGACGTCAAGGAGACACTCTGGTCGGCGCTCAAGAGCCTCGGCTCGGCGCCAGTTTCCCAGCGGACCATGACGGGGCTTGTGGCGCTGCTTGCCCGCGATGCACTGCGTCAGGCATTGCAGCCTTACACGCTGGAAGGACCCTACGGCCGCTTTCTGGATGCTGATGCCGACCGTCTTTCCGCTGCCGACGTGCTCACCTTCGAAATGGAGGAATTGATGGCGCTGCCAGGTCTGGTCGCGCCGGTTCTGACCTATCTCTTCCATACCCTCGAAGGCCGTTTCAACGGCCGGCCCACCTTGCTGGTGCTCGATGAAGCCTGGGTGTTTCTGGATGACCCGCTATTTTCTGGTCGCATCCGCGAATGGCTCAAGACGCTGCGCAAGAAGAACGTGGCTGTAATCTTCGCCACCCAGTCGCTTGCCGATATCGCCAACACCCAGATCGCGCCTGCGATCATCGAATCCTGCCCAACGCGGATATTCCTGCCGAACCCGCGCGCGCTCGAGCCGACTCAGAGCGAGACTTATCGCCGCTTCGGTTTGAATGATACTCAAGTCGGCCTGATCGCCGAGGCCTTTCCCAAGCGCGATTACTATCTGCAATCGCGCGCCGGCAATCGCCTCTTTGAGCTGGGGCTTGGGCCCGTGGCGCTTGCGTTTGCCGCGGCATCGTCAGCCGACGATCAACGCGCCATAGACGCGGTTTTGGCCAGGACCGGCCCACACCATTTCGGCAAGCGCTATCTCGCTGAACGAGAGCTGCACTGGGCCGCAAACTTGATCAGCACCTTCGAACAAGCTCACAAGGCTTGATCTCAATCTCAACTCCTGGAGTCGTCCATGCTGGAAGCCATCTCAGGCTGCCCCATTGCGCGAAGAGCGCTAAGGGCAGGCGCTGTCATAGCACTTTCCCTCGTTATTGCAGTGAACGGATCCCGACGCCTTGGCGCCCAAGTCATCGTGTTTGATCCCTCGAACTACAGTCAGAATCTGCTGACTGCCGCTCGAGCACTTGAGCAGATCAATAACCAGGTCAGGGGCCTCGAAAATCAGGCGCAGTCCCTGCTCAATCAGGCGAAGAACCTTGCAAGCCTGCCGACAAGCGTCGCCGGCCAGCTGACCTCGACGATCAATCAGATGAACAGCCTCATTGTTCAGGCAAAGGGCATTTCGTTTGATGTTCAGAAGACCCAACAGACTTTTCAGCAACTCTATCCTCGCCAGTATGGAGCAGCGGTGTCGTCCGACAAGATGGTGCAGGATGCGACCACGCGCTGGGACAATAGCTACGAGGGGCTGAAGCAGACGTTCATCATCGAGTCGGCCATTGTCAGTACTCTGGACCAGGATGGCCAGACGCTTCGAACCCTGATGGCGAACTCGTCGAGCGCCATCGGCTCCCTACAGGCCCAACAATCCGGCAACGAGCTGCTTGCACTGCAGATCAAGCAGTCGTTGCAGACCCAGGCACTTCTGGCGACCCAAGCGCGCGCGGACACCTTGCGAGCCGCCGAACAGCAGGCTTCAGCTGCTGCCGCACAGGAGCGATTTATCCGCTTCATCGGCGATGGTCACGCATACAGCGGCGGCAAGTAGGTGAGGGCGCCATGGCCGATCTCTCCGTCATTGACCGCTTTACCGAGACATTCTCGCATTACATCGACTCGGGCTTTGGCCTTCTGTCGGGGGACGTCTCATTCCTGAGTTCAACGTTAGTCGGCATCGACCTGACGCTCGCCGGACTTGCCTGGAGCGTACGGGCTGATGATCACATCCTGGTCACGCTGGCCAAGAAAGTGCTCTATGTGGGTGCCTTCGCGTTCATTATCGGCAACTTCAAGAGCCTTGCCGATATTGTCTTTGCTTCCTTTTCCAGCATCGGCCTGAAAGCATCCGGCGGTGCGCTGACCGCCGCCGATTTGGCGCGGCCGGGATTCGTCGCATCGGCCGGTTTCACGGCGGCTCACCCTTTACTGGAGGAGACCAGCCAATTCTCAGGCTTTGACGTCCTGACCAACCTGCCGACGATCCTTATCCTGCTGTTCTGCTGGATTTTGATCGTGCTCGCGTTCTTTGTCTTGTCAGTGCAGCTCTTTGTCACGCTGATCGAGTTCAAGCTCACGACACTTGCGAGCTTCATCCTGGTGCCGTTCGCGCTCTGGGGCAAGACGGCGTTCCTGGCAGAAAAGACGCTCGGTAACGTGGTCGCGTCCGGCGTAAAGGTGATGGTGCTCGCGATCATCGTAGGTATCGGTTCGACCATCTTTGGTCAGCTCGCCGGCGCGCTAACTCACCCGATCGACATCGCGTCCGCCATGAGCCTGTTGCTTGCGGCGCTGTCCCTGTTTGGGGTCGGCATCTTCGGGCCCGGGATCGCGGCAGGGTTGGTGTCGGGTGCACCTCAGCTTGGTGCGGGGGCGGCCGCCGGAACGGTGGCAGGCGCAGCGGCCGTCGCGATCGGGGGTGGAGCGGCGGCCCTCGGTGGCTTGCGCGTTGCGGCAGGCGGCTCGATGGCAGCAGTTCGTTCTGCGGCATCGCTTACTGGCGCATCTTCGGCTGGTGGCGCCTCGGCCCCAGCGATGGCTGCTGAGCAACTCTCGAATCCGGGAGGCGGCAACACGGCCAGCCGCGCGGCTGCCTCAAATACGGCTCCCGCACCCTCGTCGTCGGGCCGAAGACACGCGGGAGAAGCAGCGAAGGTTGCCGTCCACACCCTGAAACAAGGCGACAAGGGCGGACATTCGTCTGGTCCGAAATTGGAGGAGGACTGACAGATGGCAGCCTATCCCTTTCAGCGCGTTTCCGTTCGCTACGGCGAGACGCCCGAGCCGGTCACACCCTATCAGAAGGCAGCGCAAGTCTGGGACGAGCGCCTCGGCTCGGCGCGGGTTCAAGCGGGCAATTGGCGGTTGGCGGCTCTGGCAGCTATCGGGCTTTCCGGCGTGCTTGGAATGACGATTCTCACCCAGATCGCCCGCTCCGGGGTCGTGCCATATGTGGTCGAGGTCGACCGGCTCGGCGAGGTCCGTGCAGTCGGGCCAGCCTTCGAAGCCTACCAGCCTTCAGATGCGCAGATTGCGCATTTCCTGGCCCGCTTTATCGAGGACGTCCGGTCGCTGTCGATTGATCCCGTCATCGTGCGGACGAATTGGCTGCGTGCCTACGATTTCGTAACCGACCGGGGCGCGCAGGCCTTAAACGATTACGCGCGCGAAGCGGATCCATTCACGAAGATCGGCTCGAGGACGGTGACGGTGGAAGTCACGTCCGTGGTGCGTGCATCGGGCGACAGCTTTGAGATCCGCTGGAAGGAAAACACCTACGAGAACGGTTCGATGGCGAAGACGGAGAGCTACACCGGCCTCGTCACGACGGTCCTCAAGCCGCCCACGGATGCCGGGACGCTGCGCAAGAATCCCCTCGGCCTCTATGTCCATTCCATCAACTGGTCACGCGACCTTATCGGAGATCCCAAATGAACTCTGCTGCCCACACCAGACTCGCGTCGACCAGCATCCTTGCTCTTTCCCTTCTGCTCTGTGGCTGCGCCACCAAGCTGAACCTGGAGGCGCCTTATGACGACATGACGTTCGAGCAGGCGATCCCCGAGACGGACCCGCCAAAACCGGTGGAGATCGTCGAAACGCCAAAAATCCTGCCGCTGCCCGGTCAGTTGAAACCTTATCCCGCAAAGGCCGGGAAGGAAGGGAAGATGCCGCCCGAGCAGGCGATCGCGAAGGCCAACAAAGCCGCGCGGATGGAGCCGACCCGTGCCGGATACATCAACGCTATCCAGGTGTATCCCTGGACGCAAGGAGCGCTCTATCGGCTTTATGCCAGCCCCGAGAGGGTCTCGACCATCGCGCTTCAAGCGGGGGAGGAGCTGATCGACATCTCCACGGGTGATACCGTCCGCTGGGTCGTAGGCGACAGCGCGAGCGGAGAGGGAAGCAGCCGGCGCGTTCATATCCTGATCAAGCCGACGCTGCCGGATATCCAGACAAACCTCGTCATTTTGACCGACCGGCGCACCTATCACCTCGAGCTCGTCTCTACCAAGCAGACCTACATGGCCTCGATTTCGTGGACCTATCCGACCGACACGCTCGTTGCGCTTCACAAGCAGAATGCTGCGGCGGAGGAAAATGAGCAGCGCGTCGCCGATCGTGGGGTTCGGCTCGACAACTTGAACTTCCGCTATCGCATCGAGGGCGATGACCCGCCATGGCGGCCGTTGCGTGCCTTCGACGACGGCCACAAGGTCTATATTCAGATGCCGTCCGGGCTGTCGCAGGGCGAGGCACCACCCTTGTTTGTCGCAGGCGCAGATGGCCGTCCGAACCTGGTGAATTACCGGGTACGGGGATCCTACTACATCGTGGATCGGATGTTCGGCGCCGCCGAACTCCGCCTTGGCGAAAATCCGCAGCGCGTCGTGCGGATCATCCGCATTGACGCCCGACCGGTGTCGCAAACCTTCGGCACGGGGAACGCCTCATGACGAGCCGGCTGGATCAGGACCCTCCGGAGCCGTTGGAATTGCGGGCGCGGCCGAGGCCGATTCGGCGGCTTAACAGGCGCGCACTCATGATTGGCTGCGCGGTCGCCGCGCTGTTAATCGCCGGCGCGACGATGATTGCGCTCCGCCCCCAGCGAGTATTCAAAGGAGCGGAGCATGCCGACCTCTACAACACTGACCGGAAGCAGACCGCCGATGGCCTGGACAAACTGCCAAAGTCCTACGCAGATATGACGGCCGTTCCGAAGCTTGGACCACCATCACCTGGCGATATCGGCCGAGCCTTTGCCGAAAATGAAAAGAGGTCCGGTGTGTCTTCGGCCGGCTTTGGCGCCAATCCGGAAGAGGATGCTGAAAGAGCCGAGCGCATCCGCCAAATGCGTATCGCCCAACAAGCCAAGGAGTCGGCGTTGTTCATCCGGCGGTCGGAGAAACAGGAGAAGAGTAAGCAGGCAAGCGCAACGGATCTGCCGGCGAGTGCTCCGTCTGCCTTCCGTCCACCCGCTATCGAGCCGACGCCATCCGCTGCCGAGCTGGCAAAGGCTGCACAAGGGTTGATCGACCGCTCCAGCGAAATCATTCCCTCGTCCCAGGCGCGCAAGCTTGCCTTTGTGAACGCGAAAGCCGACACCGAGACGACCAACCCTCACGCCCTTGCGCCGCCGCCCGCCACCTATGCCGTGATGGCGGGATCCATTATTCCAGCAAGCCTTATCACCGGTTTGAATTCGGACTTGCCAGGCGCGACGATCGCTCAGGTCACCGAGAACGTGTACGACACGGTGACGGGCGAGCATCTGTTGGTCCCGCAGGGGACGCGGATCGTGGGAAAATACGACAGCGTCGTCGCTTTCGGCCAGAAGCGGGCGCTGGTGGTCTGGTCCCGGCTCATTTTGCCGAACGGCAATTCGGTTGTGATCGAGAATCTTCCTGCTACCGACGTCGCCGGCTATGCCGGGCTCGAGGATGAGGTAGACTTCCACACTTGGCAGCTGCTCAAGGGCGTGGCTCTGGCTACCTTAATTGGGGTAGGAACCCAGCTGTCGATCGTCAATGATGAGAGCGATCTCGTGAAAGCTCTGCGAGAAAGTGCTCAGCAGACGACTAATCAAGCGGGGCAGCGCTTGGTCGAGCGCGAGCTCGACGTGCAGCCGACGGTTACGGTGCGGCCAGGTTGGCCGCTACGGGTGATTGTTTCAAAGGACCTGGTGCTGAAGCCGTACCAGGATATTCAGAGGGGGATAACTACGAGATGACGCAATGAAGCTTGCGAAACTCCCCGATCGTACGCCCGTCAAGCTGACGACTACCCTGATGCCGCACCTCGCGGCACGACTGCGCGACTACGCTGATTTTTACGCGGAGACCTATGGCAGCCGGGAAGAGGTGGCCGATCTCATACCGTTCATGCTGGAAGCGTTTCTTGATGGCGATCCGGATTTCAGGAAAAGCAGGAAAGTCAGGCGTGACGAGCCAAAGACCTCTTCGTCCTGACCTGCGCTCGATCGCTCAATTCGAGACCTGCTCGAGCAATGTGATCGACTGCTTCACTGCCTGAGCTGCTTTCTCGAGTTTCTCGAGTAGTCGTTTCAAATCCAATACGGTCACCTCTTCCATGTGAAGATTATCGCTGGCCAGGAACGTTTGGACCAGCTCATCGATGTGGATCATCTTCGTCGAAGAAGATGACGCGCCGCCATTTGCAGCGGATGCAATCTGTCCGTCTGCTGAAAAACCGATTTCCACCGAAACGCCATCGAGAACGGCGCGTTCGATTAGTTCTGACGGAATCTCAACCGACGACACAATCTGGCCCGTCAGTAGGTCTCGATAACCTACATTCGTGATCGATCGGCCGCTTTCGACGAACGGACCTAGGCGCAGCTCTATTGGATCTGGTGGCATCAGAACCTCGTTCTAGCGACCGCGAAAGCTACGCGTTTTATGACTCATAGTCTATGGGCTGACCGCGCAGTTTCCTTTGGTTTCCCTGCATGCGTTTGCGGGACCGAGTCGGCCTAAATATCCAAGGATTGCGCCGAGCAAAAAAACTCAGCCAAGAAGAGCTGGCTCATAGGTCCAAGATCCATCAGACCTACTTAAGTGGTGTGGAGACTGGGAAGAGAAATCCCTCTCTTTTGGTACTTGAACGGCTAGCCAAGGCTTTGGATGTCGACCCCGAGGAGCTGTTTCGTCGTCGACGACGGCGTGCTGGCGGAGCCGCTGAATCTTAATCAGCGGCTCTCAGATTTGAGCCCTGGTGCGCCCACCAAGCAAGATCAAGCATTTAGCGGTTATCGAGGCTGATCAGAACGAGAACGTCTTGACTCGTTTTGAAGTCATTTTGAAGCTTCCGAGCGCTGTTCGTTCTCCTCTGCTTGACGTCGATTCCGAGCATAGCGTCCAGCTTATGCGCCGCGCTCTCGGCCAATCATAGGTCGCGGCCCAAGCAGTGCTTGTCGAGCTCGGCTTCAATGTCCTTGAGGCTATGGCTAGTGAAGGTCGCGATCTCCGGAACAGTAGAGCCAGCCGCTGCTAGGCGGATGACCGCGCGGCCACGAAGATCGTGGAAGGTCAGATCCTCGTTGATCTTCGCGCGGTTGAAAGCCCTCGCCAGCCGATGATCGAAAGCTGTCCTCAATTCATGACTGATCGCGCGTGTTCATCAATATCAAGATGCTGCGCTTCGGCATCGTCGATGTAGGTCTTGAGGGGCCTGCTTACGGGGATGGTGACCCGCTTTGCCTCTTGCACTGCCAAATAGTCTTGGACTCACAAGTTGGATGTAAGTGTCATCGTAATCACTTCTCGGTCGATGGCATGCTGATCGAGCCGTGGGCCTCGAGTAGGCGCGACTAGCGGGTCGTTCGGCGGGAAGCGGGCTCGGTTGCTGCGTATGCTTCCGAGCCCATGTCGAACAGCAACTCCCTCGCTCAGGCCTAGCTACACAGCGTCACGAGCAAAACTCGCCAGTCCACAACTGGACCCTCCCAACCCTGCGAGCCTAGTTGCTGGGGTCCTTGGGATCGATGCCTCATACCCGGGTGAATGCGGATTGATCGCATTGACCAGCGTCTTGCCCTTCCACTGCGGATATTTGGTAGTGCTGCGAGTCTGTTGGGCCGCGTTTATTGCTCCAACCGCGTGCGCTTCGACCACCATTTCCGCCACTCGACTCCTGCCCATCGATCTTGAGCGAGCCGAAGCCTCTGTATGGCCGGCCCGCGTTATTTGATCCGCTGACGAAAGTCGAGCGCCAAGCGTCAATCGTCAGCGGCAGGTCGAAGATGATGTCAATTGCGCCATCGATCTTTAGTTAGCGCCACAGAGCAATGAAAAATATCACTGGGGAGTCTTGGGAAGTCTCATTGTTCGAGGCCACGTTCTGCGAGAACCCGGTGCATGACCTCGCGTTTGATCTCGCCCGCGATTTGGTTTCGGACTTGGGCTCCGAGCACCCGCTCGGCATCCAGGTCGCCTACTAGACCATGCTCGGCCAGTCGCTGATTCAAGCGGGTTTGAAACTCCTCGCCCATGGCTTCGACTAGCCGGTCTTGCATCGCGGCATGTTCGTCCGGAGCGATGCGCCTCAGCACCGTCTCCCAGGGTTGCCAGCGGCTTGCCATGTAGTCGGTGAACTGGCTTGCTTCCCGCTCCCGGACCAGGTCCAGCGCCTCCATCGCATCATCCTCGCTTACGTGAGAGACCGCCAGGAAGCGCATGTCAGGGGCGAGGTGGCTGAGCTCCAGCGGCGCGCGCAGCCGCTGTTGATAAGCCAGGTAGACTTCGACGTCGTCTACGCTCGGGTCGACGCTGAAGAGCGAGTTGAACCTGTCGCGCGCGATCTCGTCCAGCGCCTCCAAGCGGAACGCAACACGGCAGCGCTGGATCAGTTCGGCAAGCCGACCGTCATATACCCCGTCCTCGGCGTCAGCGTTAAGGCGCGCGGTCTGCATACCGTTCCAGTGCAGAGTAACACGATCCTCGCAGCTCGCGTTGGCCTCGGAAGCTTGTGCGAAAAACTGCTCTCGCAATCTCGGATTGGCCGCCGCCTGCCGCAGATCATCAGCCACTGCCTGCCGAAACTCGTCATTGCCGTAGTTCACCGTCCCTCGTAGCCTCTCCAGGAACTGTGCGTAGTCCTGGGCGCCGGGCTCATCCGCAAAGTGCTGCCATTCGGCCAGCGCGGCCGGGTCGTCTGCGAGCCAGTGTGCCGCAGCCTGATGCACGGATTGCTGCGCAAGCTGCGGTGGCGCTTCAGCCGCCGCCAGATGAGCGAGGACGTCGTCCGGCAGCGGGTTATCCCCGAGCTCGAGGCTCTCCAGATGCGGGTAGTAGAGGCTATTATTCGGTACAAGAGCCTCTAGAAGACCTTCAGGCAGGCTGGTCAGCCCGTTACCGCTGACATTGAGCGATTGGAGCGTGCTCGGAAGAAGGTCGGGGAGGTTGGCCAATTGATTGCTGCTGACATTGAGTTCAATGAGCCACGAGGGGAGGGACTCGGGGAGGTCGGTCAGCTGATTGCCACTGACCGCAAGCGAGGTGAGCCTGCTCGGGAGAGCGTCCGGCAGGCTGGTTAGCCGGTTGTCGTTTGCGTTCAGGATCTCGAGCCCGGCCGGAAGGTTTGCCGGCAGACTGGTCAAGCTGTTGTCAGCGACCTCCAGCTCAGAGAGGGTCGCCGGAAGATCGTCCGGCAAACTGGTCAAGCGATTATGGCTAATGAGAAGATGCTGGAGACCGGGTGGGGACATAGCGGGCAGGCTGCTTAGCTCGTTGTGCCTGGCGCGCAGTTCCAGCAATCTTGGCGGCAGGGCGGCGGGCAAAGCGGTCAGCGAAAGCGAGGACAAATCCAGCGAGTGCGAGCCTGTGTTGTCCGAATCCCTGATTCGTGTGCGCCCCTGCCGCCGATTCTCGGCTTCGCCCTGCCCCTCTTCGGCAACCCAGTTGTCCAGGATCTGCGCGCGCGCGGAGGCTGGGGTCCGATACCCTGTCAAGGCTTCGACCCAATCCGCCATGGCTCGGCTGAAGCCGCTTAGGTAACTTTCCTGCTCCCCCTCTTCAAAAGTGTCCGGGGAAGAACCTGCACTCCGCTGTGCCTGTCCTGTGTTCATCAATTTGTCCATCGTCAGAACAAGAATACCCCCGCTTCTCAAGGTGGCGAAGCAGGTGCTTGCGCAGCGCAATGATTATCGACAGCCGGTGCACGTGCGCTGCGGCTCCCGCCCGTCTCGAGGCGATACAGGTTCACACGAGCGCAACCGCGGCAAATGAATCGATACTGCTGCGAGGTTTCTGCCATTTCGTTCAGATAGGTCCGGAGGACCGTCGAACGTGGCAGCGTTCTGCCCTTAGCAGGCCTACCTGTCGATGAGCTGACGAGTGTCGCTGCAGAACGCCCAGTTCGCTCGGCTGTTACCCACGTCGCGGCGCAAATCGCAGGATCGGATCGCCGATGACGAACGCGCTCTTACGCGTTGGTATGACCTGCGCCTTAATCGAGCAGCGCCTGTAAAGACACCGCCATAGCTCGACCGAAGATGCGCTCGCTCTCACGGCTTTGCGAACCGCGCTGGCGTAGACAGCGGCTGTTAGCGCTTGACATCGTGCTCCTCGCATTCCCTAAAGGCTCCTGTGTCGTTGACTACTGAGATGGCCTAGCCGCCCAACGTGCAAATCACGGGCTGCCCCTGAACATCAGCATCGAATTCGGTCTTTCACCGATGGCGAATCCTTTGCGCCTCGATCGTTCCGAGCGGTCTGCGCAGGCCAGGTCGTAGAATGCGTGGGCGCATGTTGAACCCTGGCGCGGCGCTCAGGCCGTACATCGATGATCGCTTCGGCAGGACAGATCGCGGAGCATCAGCAATGGCTCCCTGCCACACCAACGAACAATGCGTGGTCTGAGGATCTGCGCGGCCTGGGTCCTGAGGGTTGCCGTTGGGCGCAAGCGGGCGTTTGCGAAGCCAAGCTACACCAGCTCCGCACCTCGTCCAGCGGAGCCGGCGTTTTCCCGGTCGAGTTGCGCCACGAGCCAATCTGCAAAGGCTCGTACTGCCGGTCTCTGACGGCTGGCGCGGCGATAGATCAGGCGGTGGCCGACGTAACGAATGTCGTTGGCTCGTCCCGCCATCGGGGCGACCAGTCGACCGCTGGCCAGTTCCCGTTTCGCCAGGAGAGTTGATTCTAGCGCTACGCCCAGTCCCTCCGCGGCTGTCGCTATCGCCAGGAAGCTACGATCGAACCTCATGCCGTGCAGCGCAGGTGCTTCCAATCCATTCGCGGTGAACCATTGGTGCCACTGAACCTGCTTCACATCGGAGCGGATGAGCCTCTGATCGAGGAGATCGGCAGGTTTTCTTATCGATTTTGCGAGAGCGGGGGAGCAGAGCGGGGTGACCGTCTCCTCCGGGAGAGGAAGAAGCTCGAGACCCTCCGCGCGCGGCGGACCGTAGACGATATCGATATCGAAATCATCGTTGCTGAAGCGGGCGTAGTCCGTGCTTGCGGCGAGCCTAACTTCGAGCTTCGGGTAAGCGGCGAGAAACTGTGCAAGCCGGGGTGCCAGCCATTGCGCGGCAAAGCTCGGGGCAGAATGGACGCGCACCAATTGTGGTCCGCGCGCGGCGACCTCCTCGAGGCCACGGCGGAGTTGGTCTAACGCCGCTCCCGTGTGACGTATCAGGTTCTCGCGGGCCGCCGTAAGCCGTACGGATCGCGCGCTGCGCTCGAACAGAACGGTCCGGAGTGTACCCTCCAGCTTGCGTATCGCATGACTGACAGCACTTGGCGTCAGGTGAAGCTCATTCGCCGCATCGCGAAACGAGCCGGTGCGGGCGGCGGCTTCAAAGGCGCGAATTGCTGAGATGGGGACATTCGAGAGCATCGGATAAGTGAACCAGATTCATCGATACGTGACAACTGTGCGCTTGTCCCTCGGCCCTTAGCGGGTCATTCCTGACGTTGCCAAGGCAGAACAATCTGCGGGAGGAATTGATGCTGCTCAGCGGTAAGACGGCAATCATTTCGGGCGCGGCCTCCCCGCGGGGCATCGGACTTGCCACCGCCCGGCGGTTTGCGGCGGAGGGCGCTCGGGTCGCCATTGTGGATCTCGACGCCGGCGCTGCGGCGGATGCTGCGGCATCGCTGGGAAAGCCCCACATCGGACTTCGGTGCGACGTCGCTGACAAATCGTCTTGCGAGCAGACGGTTGCCCGCGTGATCGAATCCTTCGGCGGCATCGATGTTTTGATCAACAATGCCGGCATCAGCCAGCCGGTGAAGCTCCTGGAGATCTCGGCGGCCGATTGGGATCGCATTCAGGACGTCAATCTGAAGGGGGTTCTGTTCCTCTCCCAGGCCGTGATCCCTCATATGCGCGCACGGAAGTCGGGATCGATCGCATGCATGTCGTCGGTCTCCGCCCAGCGCGGCGGCGGAATTTTTGGCGGTCCGCACTATTCGGCCGCGAAGGCCGGCGTGCTTGGTCTCGGCAAGGCGATGGCCCGCGAGTTCGGCCCAGACGGCATCCGCGTCAATTGCGTCACGCCCGGCCTGATCGGCACCGATATCACGGCGGGCAAGCTGAGCGATGAGATGAGGGCGAAGATCCTGGAAGGCATTCCGCTCAATCGTCTCGGTACGGCAGAAGACGTCGCCGGCATCTATACCTTCCTGGCGTCGGATCTCTCCGCCTACGTCACCGGCGCCGTGATCGACGTCAACGGCGGCATGCTCATCCACTGAGCGAGCGCGACAAGGTCTAGATCGATGGAAACGCCGACCAATACGCTTACCAACACCCCCACGTTGGCGCACCGCGCCTACAACATTCGGCGCAATGCGCTGCGGATGGGCGAAGTCCAGGGGCAGGGCTATATCGCGCAGGCGCTGGGCATCTCCGACGTTCTCGCCGTGGCGTACTTTCACGCAATGCGCTACCGGCCGGAAGATCCGTCCTGGGAAGGACGCGACCGCTTCCTTCTCTCCAACGGGCACTACGCCATCGCGCTCTACGCGGCTTTGATCGAGGCGGGGATCGTTCCTGAGGAAGAACTCGAAACCTATGGCAGCGACGAGAGCCGCCTTCCGATGTCAGGTATGGCCTCCTACACGCCCGGAATGGAAATGTCGGGCGGATCGCTCGGCCTTGGGCTGAGCATCGCCGTTGGCATGGGCCTGGGGCTCAAGCGCAAAACATCCGAGGCGCGGGTGTACACGTTATTCTCGGATGGTGAGCTCGACGAGGGCTCGGTCTGGGAGGCCATCCAGTCGGCGGGCCATTACAAGCTCGACAATTTGATCGGCATCGCCGACGTCAACAACCAGCAGGCGGACGGTCCTTCCACGGAGATCATGGCGTTCGAGCCGCTGGTCGACAAGCTTCAGGCCTTCGGCTGGTTCGTGCAGCGCGTCGATGGTAACGATCTCGATGCTGTGCTTGCTGCGTTCGACGTCGCCAAGTCTCATCCCGAGCCAAAGCCGCGGATGATCCTCGCTGACACGTTGATGGGCAAGGGTGTTCCGTTCCTAGAGCGGCGCGAGAAGAACCATTTCATTCGCGTCGAGCAGCATGAATGGCAGCTCGCGCTTGCCGCGCTGGAAGCCGGGAAGCAGGCATGAAGACCGTCAGAACAGCCCCGCAGCAGGGGAAGCCGCGCCTGACCACCTCAGCCATGATCGCCTCGATTGCCGCGGAGGGACAGAAGACGAAGACGGCGCCGTTCGGACACGCCCTCGTCGAGCTCGCACGCAGCAGCCCTGATGTGATCGGCATGACGGCCGATCTCGGCAAGTACACCGACCTGCACATCTTCGCGAACGAGTTTCCAGACCGCTACTACCAGATGGGCATGGCCGAGCAGCTGTTGTTCGGTGCCGCCTCAGGCCTAGCCGCCGAAGGGTTCATGCCGTTCGCGACCACTTACGCCGTGTTCGCCTCGCGGCGGGCTTACGATTTCATTCACCAGACCATCGCGGAGGAAGACCGCAACGTGAAGATCGTCTGCGCCTTGCCGGGCCTGACCTCGGGGTACGGGCCGAGCCATCAGGCCACCGAAGATCTCGCGCTTTTTCGCGCCATGCCAAACATGATGGTGATCGATCCCTGCGATGCCCATGAAATCGAGCAGCTGGTGCCCGCTATCGCGGCCTATCGCGGGCCGGTCTACACCCGCCTGCTGCGCGGCCAGGTGCCGGTCGTGCTGGACGAATATGATTACAAGTTCGAGCTCGGCAAGGCCAAGCTGATCCGCGACGGGAAGGACGCCCTGATCATCTCATCCGGCATCATGACCATGCGTGCGGTCGAGGCCGCGCAAACGTTGAAGGAGGACCGTGTCGACACCGCCGTGCTGCATGTTCCAACCATCAAGCCGCTCGACGCCGAAACGATCTTGCGTGAAGCGAGAAAACCGGGCCGCCTTGTCGTTGTTGCCGAAAACCACACAGTGATTGGCGGCCTTGGCGAGGCAGTTGCCGCAGTTCTGATGCGCTCAGGCGTTCATCCACTTTTCCGCCAGATCGCGTTGCCCGACGAATTTCTTGATGCCGGTGCACTTCCGACGCTGCACGACCGCTACGGGATTTCAACCGCAGAGGTCACAAGTCGGATCAAGCAGTGGCTTTCTTATCGGCCATGAACGCGGCCAGACCGATTGCTGTGGGCACTTCATGAGACCCGGGTACCCTCTGCACGGGCGCAATCAAGCGACTCTCGAACAGAGCTCGGCCTAGCCGACGCTCGATCCCAGCGAGTTAAGCAACTTACCCTATATCCTCAGCAGCTCTCGCTCTGGAAGTTCACTGGTCCTATTCACCCGGTCTATTCTCTCATTCACAATGCCGAGGCCATTCTCGCGCTGATGTGCGGTTTGGAATATGTGCGGTTTGCGACAAGCCTGTCCGGATTTGTTGTGCGTCCGACAACAATGGAAGATCTCGAAACCCGCCCGGTTGTGGGGGCGCTTGCTCCGCCGTGACCGGCTTTCAAGAAGGGTTCGGCGCGTCTCCTGTCCGCGCTCTGAGGCAAACCAACGGGGAACACCTGGTAGCGGCATCGTACTTGCAACCAGCAACGCGTCTACTTGACGAAATCAACCTCAATTTCCGCGGCGCGCAAGAAGCGCCCGACGCCGCGCGCGATGCCGTTCTGTCCGGAGTGCCCTTTGATATTATCCGCCAATCGGCCAGACGGCTTGCTCGCGACGCGACTAGCATTTTTTGTTGCTGGATTTGGCCTGTCGACGTGGGCGCCTTTGGTTCCGCTTGCGAAGGCCCGGCTCGCGGTCGATGATCGCGTGCTTGGTGAACTGCTACTCTGCCTCGGCGTTGGATCGGTTACCGCCATGCTTTTGGCCGGCATGATGACCACGCGTTACGGCTGCAAGTCCATTATCCTCGCGGGTGGGGTCGGTATTGCGCTCGCGCTACCCTGGCTTTCTGTCGCCAGTACCCCCCTGGAACTTAGCATGGTGCTGCTTGCTTTCGGAGCCTCGCTTGGGGCAATCGATGTAAGCATGAACGTTTGTGCGATGGACTTGGAGCGTGTCGCACATCGTCCGTTGATGTCCGGCTTTCACGCCCTGTACAGCATCGGCGAAGTCACTGGGTCTGCGGGTATGACCGCCTGCCTCTCGCTGCGGATTGGCTCACTCGTTGCAACCTTTGTTTGTTCTGGGCTGATCGCAACTGCAATGATGGTGGCTTGGCCGCGGTTGCATGCAACATCTCGGATGCACCAGGGACCATCGTTCGTGTTTCCACATCGCAACCTTTTGCTCTTAGCGGCGTTTGCCGCGGTTACTTTTCTTGTCGAAGGCGCGATGCTCGACTGGAGCGGGTTGCTTCTCGTTGACCGGGGCCTTGTCGCGGTTGCCGATGGGGGCGTTGGTTATCTGCTGTTTTCGGTTGCGATGACCGCAGGGCGACTCAGTGGAGACGCCGTCGTGACGCGAGTGGGTGACCGCGCCACAATCATGTTCGGAACTCTGCCGATCATGACAGGGTTCGCGGCTCTACTTGTCGCGCCCGTTGCGGTGATTGCCGCGAGCGGATTTCTGCTTATCGGACTGGGTGCATCGAACGTTGTGCCGGTGCTTTGCCGCCGCGCCGGCAAACAGAAATCGATGCCGGCTGGGCTTGCAATCACTGTAATCACGACAGCTGGTTACGCGGGTATGCTCTTTGGTCCCGCTGCCGTCGGCTTTATCGCCAATATAGCCGGCTTGCCTTTGGCGTTCGCCCTGCTAGGCGGCTTGATGTGCATGGTGACGCTTTCGGCTCGGATGGTCATTGTAGATCCGACGTGAGTGCGGTTCGAGGCGCGGAGTTTCGAGAGACTCGTTGCGCCGGAAAAGCCGTTAAAGCTGCGGGGCAGGAGCAATGGCCTAATTCCTGCAGGATTCTCGGAAGGGAGTGGCCGGGCAACGAGGATGGGCTCGTATCGGTTCGGATGTCCCGAGCGCCGGTCGCTAATTCACTGTTAGAAGCTGAGACAACGAAATCGGTCATCCAAAGATGGCTCAGGGAAGAATTGTAATTGGTCAAGCTGACTCGAGAGAGCCAACGCGTGTTCGTCAAACTGCATTTGCGTCCACTGACATCTGCGCCGGCCTTAATCCCTGCTGTGAGCAGCAGTCTAAACCACTGGCGATGAGTCTCCAATTTCGCCCCGCCGTCCAGCACTTGAAAGTGTGGAGCGCAACTGACGCCGGCTTTTCGTTCGTCATTACCTATGAGAGCCCGACCGGCCCCGGTTTTCATGGACGTGCCGGCTACGTGGCGTCATGGCGCCAACTTGACCCGAGGCGCGGCGCTATCAAGATCGGCGGTTCGCCCTTCAGAACGTTCGCTGAGGCTGTGCAGGGTTGCAACGAGGTTCTGGGGCACTTGGTGCGGCAAAACTGAAGTGACGCTCGGAGCCAATGGCGGCCGGGGATCGCTCATCATGGGCGGCCCCAGAGCGCGTAAATGGGGCGACTATGAAAGACATGCAGGCGCATTTGGGGCAGTCTAAGGATTTGCTCAATGTCAGCACCTTTGAAGCAAAGAGCAAGATCATTCTTGAAGCATCGAAAGCCGCCTTTGAAAAGCATGAGAACAAAATCGAAGAGTACATCGCGGGACTCGAGGAAGTGTTCGAGGATTGAAGAGTCGGCGGCCCGCAAGACTTGCGGGATTTGAAGGGCACGAACAACAGCATGAACGACGTCGCCTGCTCGCGTGCGGCCAGTGCCTGGAGCCTCTCCGATAAGTCAAATCGCGATTGACGAGAAACGAGGCGCTGGCGCCCTGGGAGGCATTGTTGCAGCTGTCCGCTCGGACGTGCCGCCGGCCGATTGGCGCGGAATTGCGGCCGGCAAAAAGAGCTTGCCCTCCGCTCACGTCTCCGCAGCCAAGGCAGCACTCGGCAATCCGATTGGACAGATGCCGCCGGCCAGCAACTCGCCTCGCGAAGTTGCGGGGCAGGGAACAGCCGTGGGGCGCACCAGCAGCTCAAGCGGCCACTCGTCTAAGAGGATGCACCGGTGAGGAGGCAAAGTGGTGCGAGATGGAGCAGCTTGGCGTGCGTGACCGGCGAGGTCCCTCGTTCAGAGCGGTCGGTTTCGCGGCAGCAAGTCGACTCATGGAAGGCGCTGCCTGACAATCCCCGTGATAAACATACGCTCGGCGACGTTATCGTCAGCGCCGAGACGCTCACCGGCTGTCCGGTCGAGCGCGCCCATGACAAGGGCTATGGAACGTCACAAAACCGAAAACCCGCGTCCTGTCTTCATCTCCGGCCAGGAGCGCGGCGTCTTGGGAGTGATCAAAGCGAGCTCCGCCGCCGCTCGGCTATCGAACCCGCAACCGGTCACATGAAGACCGACGGCACTTCAGTCGTTGCGGTGTCAAGCGTCGTCACGGCGATGCGGCCAACCTTCTTAGAGCCGGCCACAACCACCGGCTCGTCCTCCCTTGGCTGAGGCTTCTGTCGCGCCTAATCCCGAACGTCCTGTCGTACCTCCTCGCCGCTCCAGCCGCGATCAAATCGGGTTCTTAACGCAAACCCTTGCTGAATGGTCGAGGCCACGGCCATCGGTCAAACTGTTAATGCTTTATTGCCGTCTCAGCATTCCAGCGTGTATGCCATCGCGACGGCCATGACGGCGCCGAAAGGTTTTCCAATTCTCCCTTCGTTCCGGCACGTTGAGGCCGAAAGCGCGATCGTGTTTTCCAAAAAAAGCCAGAGCTTTCAAGAGTCGCAAGGCATTTTAAGTCCCTTGCGTCTACCAATTCCGCCACGTCCGCGATGTTGATTTGCATAGCTTTTTTGCCTTTTCGCCGCAATTGTTTTGCAGAAAATCCCCCGTGTTTTGCAACACCGTGGCGGCACCTGAACGGCCTGGGTCCGTCGGCCTTGGCTGAAGATGGATCTGGTTGATCCCGACGACCTGCCCGCGCAGGCGGGCATGGCGAGCCGCATTGATTTGCTCGCGATCAGGTTGTGGGCTAAAAACGCCTTGGGATGTTGGAGAGGCTGCTGCTGTGGCCAACGTCCTAGGCCGTCCGAGATCGAGACTCGATTCACCTAAACGAAGTGGCTGACGGCCATTTTGCAGCCCCGAAACATCGTAATGATCGGACATTCCAGGGGACCCAACCGATAGCCGGCAAGGTTCGCATCAGTGCTGAAATCAGGCTGCTGAAAAGAGGGGCCAACGATGGCGATCGGGCTCGGCGCACTGGAATATCTGGCCGAAATGGGCTTGCTCACGCCGTCGACGCGCATGCTCGATGTTGGCACGCAAAATCTCTACAATGCGGCTCCGGAGCGCATCACCGCATTCCTTCGGAAATTCGGCCGCTCGCTCGAACCGCTGCAGATCGAGGAGGCGGCGGGACGCATATCGCGCGCCTCAATCGTGCGCCCAGGCGAGCGAACTGCCTTTCTTGCCGATCTGCTTGATCTCACCGAAATCGACTATGTTGGCTATGACGTGTGCCCGGCGCCACGCACCGACATCTTTGATCTAAACAACGACCACATTCCACGTGATCGGCGCGGGAAGTTTGATCTCGTGCTTAATTTCGGGACCACGGAGCACGTTGTCAACCAGTTGAATGCGTTCGAAGTGATCCACGATGCACTGCGTCTGGGCGGGGTCGTGATGCATCAGCTTCCGAGCGTCGGTTATGTCGATCACGGATACTTCAACTATAATCCGCTATTGCTCAACGACCTCGCCCAAATCAATCGTTATGAAGTCGTTGATCGCTTTTACACGGCGGCCGGAAGTGGGGGCTTCCATTCTGATGGTCTCGATGTTCGCGATCCCGACCACATGAACACGGCACACAGCGCCGGCGCGCCGCAGACACTCCCGAACTTCAATGTCAATTACGTGCTGCGCAAGACAGTGGCCGAGCGGTTTCGCATCGGCCTTGAATTGCGTACGACCCACGCGACGTTAGCGGAACAGGTTGCCAAGAATTATCGCGACGCGCCACAGCGCAGCGCTGCAAGTCTCATCAAGCGCAAACTTAAATTCTGGCATGGCTGATACGCTGCACGGCGACAAGCGCGGTGATGACTCGGGGCGACCGTCGGCGGCGCCTCTTTGGGGCGATCCTCATGCCCACATTGCTCGACTGCGATCCGTGTTGGATTAATCGCAGGTATAGTTTTTCCTTCGGGTGACTGATCGCTCCGACTCCCGCGTCGGCTGCTCGCTTGGTTCGATCCGGCCGTTAGCCAAACAGATCATGCTAGACAAATCAGAGAGTTGGCGCATTTTCCGGAGTGGATTTGAGAGCGGCAACTGTGCCGCATGCCCGGGGGCGCTGAGGTGCTTCGCCCGCCAGCCTCAATCCGGACATGAGCGGCTGCTTTAGCGAATGTCAATCTTATCGATTTACGAACCGGTTATGGCCGCACGCGCATCCTCTTTGTCCGCTTTGCTGAGTTTGCTTCGTCCCGCCGCGGGGGCGGCGCTGCTGATGCTACCCGTCACGCTGGCGGGTTGCGCGAGCGTGGGCGAGAGTGTGAGCACGGGCTTTGCCGATCCCGCCAAATACGAATTGTGGGACTGCAAGCAGTTGGAGCCGGAGCGCAAGAATCTCGCCAACCGCGCCGCCGAACTGGAGGGCCTGATGGCCAAGGCCCAGACCGGCACCGCCGGACCGGTGGTCGCCGAACTGGCGTATCGCAACGACTATATCGCGGTGCGCGGTCAGGCCAAGTTTGCCGAGGAAGCCTGGCGCAAGAACAACTGCCATGAAACGCCCCCGGCCGCGCCGGCAACGCCCCCGGCAAAGCCCGCGCCCCCGCGCGGTCACGTCAGCCGCCAGTCATAAATCCAGTTTTGCCGTGCGAGCATCCGCTCGGGCCCCATCGCCTTGATCGTGAGATCGCGCGCCAACGCGATCGGCCCGGCGAGATGATAGATGCGGCCCTGCTTGGCCGCCAGCCGCTGCACCCGTGCGACCCGCGCGCGGCGCAGCCGTCCGTAGTGCTTGAATGCCGCCGCGACCTGGGCTGAGGTCTCGCTCGGCCCCTCGCTCAACGTTTTCGCAAGCACCGCTGCGTCCTCGATCGCCATACCCGCGCCCTGCGCGGCGAAGGGCAGCATGCCATGGACGGCATCGCCGAGCAGCGCCACCGCGCCCTGATGCCAGGCGCAGCCTTCCGGCATGGTGAACAGCGCCCATTTGCGCCAACCGTCGACCGCGGCGATCAACATGCGCACGGGACCCGTCCAGCCCGAGGCTTCGAACGCGCTCCGCAATTCCCGCTCGTCACCCCCGGTGCTCCAGCCGGGCCGGTTCCACTTTCCCGGCAAGACCGCCACGAGATTGATCTGACGTCCCGCCGAAATCGGGTAGGCGACCAGATGCGCCTTCGGTCCCATCCAGAGCTGGACACGGGGGGCGGTGTACTCGCGGGGCAATTGGTTTGCATCGAGCGTGCCACGCCAGGCGATCAGCCCGGAAAACTGCGGCTGCGCGTCGGGGAACAAGTGGTTGCGCACGGCGGACCAGACCCCGTCGGCACCGATCAGCGCCAGCCCGACGTCCTGGCGGCGATCGTTGCCAGTGCGGTGAACGACCGTGAGCCCCTTGGCATGGGCTGCGAGATCCTCGAACTGGCAGCCGAGCTTGAGCTCGATATCGGGATGGTCGGTCACCGCATCCGCCAGCGCACTCTGCAGGTCGGCACGATGGATCACCCAATAGGGCGCACCGGCCCGCTCGCACGCCGCCTTGCCAAGAGGCACGCGCAAGAGTTCGCCGCCGGCGCGCACGCTCATGATCGAGATCGCCTCCGGCGTCACCGCGCGGCGGCCGAGCCGGTCCTTCAAGCCGAGATCGATCAGGATCCGGCTGGCATTGGGCGAGAGCTGCAGGCCGGCGCCGACTTCCTCCAGCCGCTCGGCCTTCTCCAGAACGACGACGCGAAATCCCTTGTTTGCGAGCGAAAGCGCCGCCGTGAGCCCCCCGATACCGGCACCGGCGATGAAGATGGTGCGGGATGCAGCCACCGGATGAGGTTAGGTCAGGCGACGTCCTTCAGGACGCACTCCGGCGGGCGGGCTTCGCCGGCCTTGAGATCGGGCGCAAAACGGTACAGCGTCGAACAGTAGGGGCAGATGATCTCGTTGTCGTTCCCGAGATCGAGAAAGACATGCGGATGATCGAACGGCGGATTCGCACCGACGCACATGAACTCCTGCGACCCGATCTCGATGACGGGCACGCCGGCATCGTTATGGAAGTGCGGGACGACATTATCGGACATCGAATTCACCTTAAGTGGCAATGGTAACGGACGCAATCAATGCTGCGCATGGCGGAAGTCGCCGCGCACCCCTGACCTGCGGATGGATTGATTCCTTATTAGCCCGTGGCCACCCATTTGTTCATGTAAATTCGACACAATCTTGTCCTCTCAGAGAAGCCCTTCTTTCGTCGGGGCCGTTGTGTCGCAAATTCGGCACACTATTTAGAAGCTCGCGAAAAGGCGGCAAAACCCCAGGTTTTGGATGAAACGAGGACGTCTCGGTACGGCATTGCTATGCGTCACGGTCAGCGCAGTTCTGTGCGTTGCGCTGTGGCCGCATGCGCGCCAAGCGGGGGCCGTTTTGGCCGCGCAGGATGATCCGTCAACTCTGTCCAATCTTCAGCTCGATTCTGTGTTGCGGAACAACCAGACGGTCATAGCGCAGAATATCGACGCGGCGCTGGCCGCGGGCGACGCCGACCTCGCCAACAGTTTTGTCGAGCTGGCGAAAGAGAGAGACATCTCCCTCTCCGATGACATGGCGCGCCGGGTGGCGGAGGCTGTCGCGGAGGAAAACTCCAGCGCGCATTTCGCCAAGCGTTTTGCCACGGGGCTTGTAACGGGTGAGGCCGACGATGTCGCGAGCCTGTCGGGCACGGTGACGGGTGACCTCTTCGTCTTCGGCGACGTTCGCGACATCCTGCGCGAGGGCAAGCATCTGGTGATGGGCGAGGATGCCGACCGCCTGGTGCTGGGCCTTGCGGCCGCCGGTCTTGCGGTGACCGCAGCGACCTATGTATCGGTCGGCGGGACGGGACCTGTGCGCGCCGGCCTTTCCCTGGTGAAGGACGCGCGCAAGATCGGCCGGCTGGGCGAGGGGCTTGCGGAATGGGCCGGCCGTTCCACCCGCGAGATCGTGGATACGCCGGCGCTCGAGCAGGCGGTGGCCTCAGGCTCCATGCTGCGGCCGGGCCAGACGGCCGGCGCGATCCGCGCGGCCTTCCGCACGGAAAAGGCTGTCGCGTTGGTAGCGCTTGCCAAGGATGTCGGCCGCGTCACCGAGAGAGCCGGCACGCGTGGCGCTCTGGACACGCTGAAGATCGCCGAAGATCCAAAGGATGTCGCACGGGCCGCGCGTCTGGCGAAAGCGGAGGGTGGCCGCACCCGTGCGATCCTGAAACTCCTCGGCCGCGGCGCACTGCTGCTCGCAAGTGGCGCGTTCGATCTCGCCCTGTGGCTATTCGGCGCGCTGATGGCGCTGTTCGGTTTCCTGTCCTCGATCAAGGCGACCACCGAGCGGGCGACCCAGGCCTTACTCGACCGCGGCAAGAGGCGGCGCCTGCACAAACAGAGGGCCGCCGCCGCTCTGGCGAACGGAACGGCGCGCGCCTAACTTCAACAAGCCTCCACTTTCCACCCCGCAAAAAAATGGAACGATTGATGCCGAGCTTCCACAACGGCGCCGTCGAAATTGCCTATCTCGATGAAGGCGAGGGCGATCCCATTCTGCTCGTGCACGGCTTTGCGTCGACCAAGAATGTCAATTGGGTTTACCCGACCTGGGTCTCGGAATTGCGCAAGAACGGCCGCCGCGTCATTGCGCTGGACAATCGCGGTCATGGCGAATCCGAAAAGCTCTACGATCCCGCGGACTATTCCATTCCGATGATGGCGAGCGACGTGGTCGCGCTGATGGATCATCTCAAGATCGGGCGCGCCGATGTGATGGGCTATTCGCTGGGCGCGCGAATGACGGCCTGGCTCGGCCTGAACCAGCCGGAACGGCTGCGCTCCGCGATCCTGGGCGGCATCGGGATGGCCATGATCGAGGGCGGTGGCCCTGGAGAAAATGTGGCGCAGGCGCTGGAGGCGCCCTCGCTCGACGACGTCGGCGATCCCGTGGGGCGCACCTTCCGGGCTTTTGCCGATCAGACCCGCTCGGACCGGCGGGCGCTCGCCGCCTGCCTGCGCGGCTCGCGTGGCCTGATGAGCCGGGAACAGGTTTCGGCGATCCACGTGCCGGTGCTGATCGCGGTCGGCACCGCCGATGAAGTCGCGGGCTCGGCGGAAGAGCTCGGAGAGCTCATCCCCGATGCCGAAGTGCTCGACATTCCCAATCGCGACCACATGCGCGCGGTCGGCGACAAGGTCTACAAGACCGGCGTGGTCGATTTCCTGTCACGGCGCGCCTAAGTCGTCGCTCAGCTCACTGTCATCATCGGTAAAGAACCGCGATGCCGCGATCAGCGCGGTGAACGTCGCGATCCACACCAGCCGCGCGCCATAACGGTCGTGCGGTCCCGATATCACGCCGCAGATCATGGCGTTGCCGAGCAGCGCGAAGGTGACCGTCGCCGCAAGCAGGGTCGAATCGTCGAACCGGCGCCGCCACGCGCCGTAGCCGAACAGCGAGAGGACCACGAGCATCGAGGCCAGCGCCACCGGAACATGCAGCCAATTGACGGCAGAAAAATTGATTTCCTTGCGTTGCTGGCGCGCGGCGTCCATTTGCCTGGTCTGTGAGGGGATGTAGCGCTTGATGATGCCGTAGGTGTGGCCGAGCCATTCAGTGCAGCCTTCGCCGGTGGCGACATGGAGCAATTGCTGCGCGGTCGCTTTCAGCGCAGCCTCCGCCTGCCAGGCCGGATAGTCGGCCAGCGAATGGGTGACGATGTAGCCCATCTCGTCGTCGAGCCCTGCAAAACGGCCGAGCTTGTCGAACATGCTGTGGCCCCAGAGAAACTGATCGCCGGTGGCCGGAAGCGCGTCGCGATAGGGACAAAGCTTGAAGTTCTGATGCGGGCAGTGGTCGTTCAGGTAGCGCGCGACGATGCCGTCCTGCAGCATCCGCCCGAAGGCGACGCCATAGCCGCCCGGCGTCCATGCCCATTGTCCCGATAGCGCATGGTTGGCGGCAAGCAGCATCATCGCGCCGCTCGCGATTGAAAGCATGCCCTGCAACAGTCCCGATAACGCGATGCGCCTACGCAGCAAGGGCTTGGCGATCAAGCCGAGCAGGCACAGCCCCAGCAGCACGCCAAGCGTCGCGCTGTGGGTGGCGGCCGAAAAGGCGATGAAGACGAACAACGACGCCTTCTCGATCGGCGAAATCTTCTCCCCCTGCAGCACCAGGATGAACAGCGCCAGCACCGAAAGCCCGGAAAAAATGTCGGTCAGGAGCATGCTGGAAAGCCAGGGCAAGGCCGTGGTCAGGATCAACAGCAGACCGATCCAGAGCAGCCGAAAGGGCTGGGCGAGACCGAGCACGCGCAAGGTGAGCTGCAGGATCCAGAAGGTCGCGAGCGCCTGGATGCCGAGGTTGATCCAGAAATCCGAGCCTTCGCCAAAGTGCAGATAGAGGCCGAATACGGTGGAGCGGCTCGGGACCAGGTAGCCCTCATACCAGCGCGCGAGATAGCCGCCGGTATCGAATTGCAACAGCGGATAACCGTTCCACAGCGCCGGCGCGATCAGAAAGGCGGGAATGACGACCGCAGCGATCCATATCGCGCCGGTATCCGCCAGGCGCGCGCGCAAAACCTTGGTATTGATGGTGAGTCTCCCCTGTTTGCCTCACCATGCCGGGAATGGCGGGCCAGCCGAAATACCCCAATAGTCGCACGACGCCGCCTTGATTTCACAAAACGGCTGACCAAGTTGTAGCAACCTGCTTGGCCGAGGCTGTCTTTTCCGACCAAGAAAAAGGGCCGTTTCAAGGTTCTGGCCGCTACCGGAAACGGGAGGCTGCTATTCGCCTTTGCGGGAGCCGTGAGACTCCGTTAGGCGGCCGTGCTATAAAGCGCGGCAAACGAAATTTGCGAGGCTCACCCATGGCAATGCACCATGCCAATCCGCAGAGCGGGCGACTGGCGGCGCTGGACCCGATCTGGGGCCGCGTCCGCAGCGAGGCGGAGGACATCGTCCGGCAGGAGCCGGAGCTTGCCACCTTCATCTTCTCCACGGTGCTGCATCACGACCGGCTCGAGGATGCCGTCGTCCATCGTCTCGCCGACCGTCTCGACCATTCGGCGATTTCAGGCGACCTGATCCGCCAGACCTATGACGAGGCGCTGCGCGATGATCCGGATTTGGGCAACGCCTTCCGCGCCGATCTCGTCGCGGTCTATGACCGCGATCCTGCCACCTCGCGCTTCATCGATCCCTTGCTCTACTTCAAGGGCTTTCATGCGCTGCAGACCCATCGCCTTGCGCATTGGCTCTATCGGAAGGGACGCAAGGATTTCGCCTATTATCTGCAGAGCCGCTCCTCTGCAGTGTTCCAGACCGACATCAACCCGGCGGCGAAGATCGGCCGCGGTATCTTCCTCGACCATGCTACCGGATTCGTATGCGGCGAGACCGCTGTCGTCGAGGACGACGTCTCCATCCTGCATGGCGTCACGCTCGGCGGCACCGGCAAGGAGAATGAGGACCGCCATCCAAAGATCCGTCACGGTGTGATGATCGGGGCAGGGGCGAAAATTCTCGGCAACATCGAGATCGGCCACTGCGCACGGATTGCCGCAGGCTCGGTGGTGGTGAAGCCGGTGCCGAACAACGTCACCGTCGCCGGCGTTCCGGCCAAGATCATCGGCGAGGCCGGCTGCGCCGAGCCGTCGCGCACCATGGATCAGATGATCAACGCATTGGGTCTCTAGAGGATGTTTGCAAGTGGTATCCGGCATATCTTTTCTGCCGGATAACACTGGCGGTTCACGTCGTCCCGTCCTAAAACCTCCCCGGAAATTCATGGACATGATCCGGACCCGGAGGACCGCGCTAGCGCAAGGTGGGTATCGGTTTTCCGAAGAGATCATGCGCCGATAACGAAAGAAGAGCGAGATGACTTTCGGTCGAAAGCCATCTCGCGCGAGATCCGATTGGAGACTGCCGTGGACGTTCAAGAAGTCAGGAAGCTAGACGCCTATCTCAAGCGCGTGTTCGGCAATCCCAAGATACGCGTGGTGCCGCGGCCAAAGAAGGACGATTCGGCCGAGGTCTATATCGGCGAGGAGTTCATCGGCGTTCTTTTCGTCGATGACGAGGATGACGACCGTTCCTTTCAATTCCAGATGGCCATCCTCGAGGACGATCTCGTCGAATAGGCGCTATCCCGCGCCGTGCAGTTGCACGGTCAGGCGGTCCATCGCTTCCGCCACATCGCGCCACTGCGCGAGCCAGCTTCGCGGGAAGCGAAAGATGAGGTCGGCGCCGCCGACGCGGCGCTCGCTCAGGCACATGCCAGGCGTCGAGCCGTCACGGGTGCAGCGCGCGCTGAGACTTCGTGCAGCGAGGGTTTGCGCAGTGAGATTTGGCGGATCGGCGGAGAACAGATCCTCGCCGCTGTAGGGTGTGCCGTCGCGGAACGCGCGCATCGTCAAACCATTGTCGAGTGCCGTGGTCGTCTCCGCGAGGTAGCGCGGATAGATCGTGCTCACTCTTGCGTCGGGCGAAAGCGCATCATGATGGGCCGCGATGGACACGAAGATCCGGTCGATCGGCGGCATCGCGTCCTCCACCATCTCAGCGGTGACGTGTTTGGGCGCGGGCGGCTCGAGGGACGGGAAGGCGAAGCTGAGGTCGACGCGCTCCTGTGGCCCGGTGCGTCGCTGGATCTTTATCCTGATAGCGGCGGTGGGAACGTTGAACAGCGTGCCGCCAACGCTGACTGGCAGCCGTGTGGGATCGCCGGCGCTTTGCGTTCGCCAGGTCGGCCACAACAGATAGACCACCAGCCCAACCGCGGCGGCCGCGATCGCAAGACCCGAGATGATGGGAAGCAGATGGCCGCTCTTGCGCCAATCGCGTGCGCTGGAGAGCACTACCGGAAACACAGCCATGAACGAGACATCGTGAGGGAAACGAATCAGCGCGGCGACTATGCCACGCGATTGCGATTTCCGAGAGGCTTGCGCGGAGAGGGGCCATGCAGCCGCCGTTTTCGCTGTTAACCTTTTCTTAAGGATGATGTAGCGTCGCCGCGCCAATTCTGCGAAGGCTGGGTGGCGGGTTGGTTTGTGTTGCGGATGAGTGTTCGATGTCGCCGGAAGCGTTGAATTCCCTGTTCGCCGTTTGCATCGGCTTTGCATTGGCGGGCGCCTTGACCAGCGGATATCAGCTCATGACGGAGCGGCCTGCCGGCTTTGGCCTGCTGCAGGAGGGGGTCACGCCGAGGCGCTTCGCCGCCGTGCCGTTCCTGGTCTTTGCGGCGCCTTTCATCATCATGCGCAACACCCTGCTGGGTATTCAGGTCGAGCGGCGCCGCTTTGAATTCGTGATGATGGCGACCGTGATTGCCGGGTTCTGGAGCATGATGTCCGGAACCTTTTTCCTGATGACGCTGCGCGCCGCCGGCGTGCTCGCTTAAGTCGGCCAGCACGCGTGGGGCGCGCTTGAAAGCGCGCTTTGCTTTTGCCAAGTTCTCCGCAACAGAAGGAGAACTTCATGGCGATTTACGAGCTGGACGGGCAGGCGCCCGACCTTCCTGCCGATGGCGATTATTTCATTGCGGAAACCGCGACGGTGATCGGCAAGGTGCGTCTGCACAAGGGAGCGAGCGTCTGGTTCGGCGCGGTGCTGCGCGGCGACAATGAATGGATCGAGATCGGCGAGGGCTCGAATGTGCAGGACAATTCGACCGGCCATACCGATCTCGGCTTTCCGCTCACCATCGGAAAGAACTGCACTGTCGGCCACAATGTCATTTTGCACGGCTGCACGCTGGAAGACGGCGCGCTGATCGGGATGGGCTCAACCGTGATGAACGGCGCGAAGATTCGCCGCGGCAGCATCGTCGGCGCCGGCGCGGTCATCACCGAGGGCAAGGAGTTTCCCGAATATTCGCTGATCATCGGCGCCCCCGCGCGCGTGATCAGGACGCTGGATCCGGCGCAGGTCGAGCGCATGGGAAGTGCGGCACGCTTCTATGTCGCCAACGGTCCGCGGTTCAAGAAGGGCTTGAAGCGGATCGGCTAGCCGCCGGCTCCGCGCGCTCGCTTCTTGGCTGCGCTCTTCGCGCGCACGCCGGACTTTGCCGGCGGCTCCTGCAGGCGAGCGCTCTTGCGCAAGGCATCTTTCAGATCGACCGGAACGCCGTGCTTCTTAAGCAGGTCGGCGAATGCCTCGTCCGCCAGCTCCTGCAGCGTTCCCATGCGGTCCCGCGCCAATTGCTTGAGCTTGTCGTAGGTATCCTCGTCGAACTCGATCAATTTGCGCATGGTAGCCATCTCTATGGGTGCCGACGCTGACCCAGGCAAGGCGAACAGGAATGATCGACCGGGTCAAGCTGCCTTTCCTGTCTCGAGCGGCGGTGCGCTGACCTCGCATTCTCGTGTTGCCGACGCCTTGTAGGAACTGCGGGCGCGGTGCGCTGTTGGGGCAGAGAGGGAGAGACCCATGTCCCGATCAATCCCCCGATCAATCCGTTTCGCATCGATGCTCGCGGTCGCAATCCTCGCCGGCTGCAATTCCGCTTTGGCGCAGGGTGGCGGAGGCGGAGGTGGTGGTGCGGGTGGCGCCGGCGCAGGCGGCGCGACAGGAGCAGGCGGCGCAGCCAGTGGTCCGTCGGCAGGAAGCCCGAGCGCCGGCACTGCGGGAGCAGGTACGCAAGGCATCAACGGCGTGCCGTCCGGTCCTGCAAATGCGGCCGGTTTGAATAATTCCGGCAATGATGCGAGCGGGGCCGGCAATTCGCCGCGGGGCACCAACGCCGCAGGCACCGCGCAGTCATCGGGTGGCGCCCCGAATGCGGGGGCGAGCGCGACCACAGGATCGGCTGCTCCCCGCAGCAGCGGGACCGCTCCCGACACGCAATATGACTCGGCGATCGATTCGCAAAATCAATCCGTCGATCGCAAGGTGAAAGGCATTTGCCGCGGCTGCTGACGGCTTTCCTTTTGCTCGCCGAGAATTGAGCAGGGTCAAGCTGGGCTTATAACACTCATCATAGATATCTTGCCGTCACGTCGTGCCGCATAAGCGGTTGTCGACGAGGCAGGAGAATGAATGATGAGTATGTTGCGTAAAACCATGATCGCCTTGTTGGCGACGGCTTCGATGGCCGTCGTTGCGCCTGACGCCGCTTCGGCGCGCGGCGGGCATGGTGGCTTTGGCGGCGGCTTTCATGGTGGCGGTTTTCATGGCGGCTTCGGTGGTTTCCATGGTGGTGGCTTCCATGGCGGCGGCTTTCACCATCATGGTTTTGGCTTCGGGCCCGGACTAGCGTTGGGGCTCGGTGTCTACGGGCCCTATTACTATGGCTATCCCTATTATGATGACCCCTATGTCGGCTACGGCGATTACTCCCCCGGCTGCTACATCGTCCGGCACCGTGTCCATACGCGCCACGGTTGGCGCTACCGCACCGTCCAGGTGTGCGAGTAATTGTTCTTCCGAACATCGAACGTGTAGAGCGAGCGCGTAAATCGGGTGGATGGGTTGAGTGCAGGCGAAACCCACCAGACGATTGCCCAAGCACGATTGCTCAAGCGGGATGAGTATCGTTACCCTCTGCGCATCTACGACTTCGCGCGAGCGGCATGTGTCGCCGCTCGCCAGCCGGCCGCGGCTTAGCTCAGCACGTTGTATTTCTTGAACCAGGCCTGCATCTGATCCCAGGCATCCTCCGCCGCTTCCTTGCGGTAGCTCGTCCGATAGTCGGCGTGGAAGCCGTGCGGCGCGCCCGGATAGATCTTGAACTCGGCGGTCTTGTGGTTTGCCGCCAGAGCCGCCTTCAGCGCCTCCACCTGGGAGACGGGAATCCCGGTGTCGGCTTCGCCATAGAGCCCGAGCACCGGCGCCTTCATGTCGGGCGCGAGTTGGGTCGGGCTCTTCGGCCAGACCGGATTGGGCGGATCGACCGGCGGACCGTAAAAGGCGACCCCGGCCTTCAGCCCGCCATTGTGCGCGGCATATTCCCAAACGGTTCGCCCACCCCTGCAGAAGCCGATAATGCCGAGCCGCGTGGTATCGCCCCCCTGCGACTTCGCCCAAGCCACCGTCGCATCAAGGTCGGACAACAGCTCCGCGTCGGGCTTCGCGTTCACGATCGGCAGCAGCTCCTTGATATCGGTAATCTTGGTGAGATCGACTCCCTTGCGAAAATAGTAATCGGGCGCCACGGCGAACGCGCCGAGCTTGGCCAGGCGCCGCGTGACATCCTTGATGTATTCGTGGAGGCCGAAAATCTCCATCGCAACCAGGATCACCGGCGGGTTGCTCACGCCCGCGGGGCGCGCGAAATAGCCGGGCATTTCGCCGTCGCTGACCTTGATCTTGGTCTCGCCCGCCTGCAGGCCATTGGTGTCGGTCTTGATGACGTCGGCGCGCACGGGCCCGGTGGCGAGCGTATAGCCGGCGGCCACCGCGGCGGAGGCGGTCATGAAGCCGCGGCGCGAGAAAGGTGCGGGCTTGGTCAGTCCGATCACGTCGGACGTCATGGTGGTTTCGGCGCTCATCGATTTGTCCCTCAAGCTGCATGATCCGGAAAAGGCGGGTGCCGGTTTTCCGGAAGGACCATGCGCGATCAAAGCTGAGAAGCGCGATCGATCCCCTCGCGCTCCGGCGCCGCATTCACGAGCAATTGAGTGCGAAACGCAAATCACCAGCCTGCGAGGCCGGCGAACAAAAAACTCGAACGGACGGGAATAAAGGCGCGAGGCACCGACAAAAATAAACAAGGCCGCCGGCGCAGTATGCCGCCGACGACCTTGCCAGCCCCGGAAATTGAAATCGGCTCACGCCTTCCGGTAACGGGATCATGCCCCGGATTACCCCGGAGAAGTGTGACCTGGTTCACAATGGGTGCAAAAAATTGCAAGCCGAGCGGGGCGCGGCGCCTCAGCTCCGGGGCTTGGCGGCTGCCGTCCTCACGGAATGAACCCGGCGCGAGGCCCTGCGTCGCGGCGTCGGCGGGCTGGACGGCTCGGAAGCGGATTGTGCGCTCGCAAAGGACTGCCGGAGGCTGTCCACCGCCTCGCTCAGGCCGGCGACCTGGCCGGAGAGGCGCTTGGCATCGGCCTGCTGGGCGGCGAGTTGCTTGCGGACCTGCTGGAGCTGATCCTGGACAACCTGCAACTGGTCGATCGATTCCTGCTGCGTGACCTCGAGCCCCCTAGTTTTCTCGACCAACTGCTGAGAAACCTGCGCGGCGTGGGCCTGCTGCAACTGCCGGGCGGCCATGGCGCGGTCGGTTTCGGGGGAGGTCCCGGTGTGAGCGCGCCAAAGCGCCATCGCCGCCGCGCTGGCGAGAATGACCATAAGCGTGACGGCCGCGAGGGCGATCGGCTGCGTGCCAATCCGTGTGGCGTTTGGGCTTGTGTCTTCGCGTGCGAGTTCAATCATGAGATGCAAGCCCCCATTGAACTGAACGTTGCCGACTGTCGCGCCAGCGGTGGGTCTCACCCAAGCCAAGCGATTCGAGAGTGTTTCCCGGCGCAAATTAAGCTTTCGGCAAGGAATCCGACAAAACCGAGGCTGGGCCGTTGCGGCAGCCACGAATGGAGGCCCTTCACGGTATTTTGTTACCGAGTGCGCCGCGCCGGTAAGGGGGAGGACAGGTGGGAACAGGATCGAAGTAATCGATCAGACCGGCCGGAAACCTGCAGTCAAGTGACAGTTCCCGATATTTTGTTACTATCCTGCTGCTGGGTTGTTCCATTGGGTATCGGAAGGATTAACCTATGAGTAGCAGCGAGCAGGTTCACAGAGTCACTCCCTTAGACTTGGCTAAACTTGAATCCGACGTCACGGCGGCACTTCCAGGGCAGACGTCCCTGCCATCGGTTCGCGCGCCGTCCGTTCAAACCGACTCCATGCCGGACTATGTCGAGCACCAAGACGGCGTTCCGCGCGTCGGCGCGCTCAGTGCGGAGGCCGTGGTGCGCGACTATGAGGCCGCCGCGAAGGAAATCGAGGCGATGGGCGCCGAGCTGATCAGCGCGGCGCAGAAGTGCGAGGCGATGACGGCCGAGGTGCACAATGCCATCGCCTATATGCGCGAGACGGCAGCGGCTTATCGGGAAGAAGCCAAGAAGATCTTCAAGCGCATCGAGGATTGCACGATCTTCACCGAGGATGTCCGCAAGACCTGCGAGACGGTGAAACGTCGCATTGAAAGCAGCAGCGATACTTAAAGCGGGTTCAGCGAAACCTCCTTCGCAGGGGCAGCCGTTGGATTTGCAGGTTGTTGGGCCGCAATGCGTGGGGTCGGGTGTGAGGGGGCCGGGTTGGCGATCGCTGGACGCCAGCCGGGGCGCGCGTATTTTTCTTTCGTCTTTTCGTTTCTTCGCATTTTAGTCATTTCGAGCATGATCCGGTTTTCCGCAAATATCATGCCCACGCAAAAACCTCGGAGCGCGATGATGATTCAACCTGATCTCATCGCGCTTCTAGCCGCGAAAACTTGCATTTCGTCTTAACTGGCCGGGCCAAGGGGCTCTTGCTTCACAGGTTTTCAGCCTCTGGCTTCCAGCACCACAAAAGGGTGCGGCCAGGCTTTGGGGGAAGCCTGGCCGCGCGCGAACCGGTCTGGGACGGGGAGGGGTGGGGATGTGACCGGATCGCGTAACTCCTAAGCCTTGTGTGTGGATCTCAGCGCCCGTCCCTGGCGCTGGCGGTCGCGACCGCCGGACGGCCATCGCCGAGCGAGACCCAAACGTTCGGATCGCTTTGCGACTGACGCTTGACGAAGCGGTAGCCGGTCTCGGTCCAGGCCACGACGTTCTCGTTTTGATTGTCGAGAATGAACTCGCCCTTGTCGGTCTTCACCGTCAGCACAGCGTGACCTTCGCCTTTCTTGTCGCGCACGACTGTGATCAGCAGCGCCTGACGCGGCCAGCCGGCGTCGACCAGCATCTTGCGCTTGAGCAGCACATAATCCTCGCAATCGCCGTAGCCGTCGGTCGGGAGCGACCATTTCTCGATCACGCCCCAATGTTCCATGTCGGTCATCGGCTTGACGGTCTCGTTGACCCAGCGGTTGACCTTCAGCAGGTCGCGCCAGGCCGCCTGCGACAACACGATGTCGCGCGGCTCGCTCTGGCCGCCCTGGCATTCGCCCGGATTCTCCGCGCAGAACTCGACCCAGCCAATCGGTGCGCGCGTCGTGTCACCCAGGCTCGCGTAGAGCACGCGCTCGTCGCCCGCATGAGCTTTCGCGCCGATGGAGAGCAGGACGGCGATCATCGCCAGTCCCTTTGCCTGTCCCCTGAAGTCCATTGTGGCCCCCGTTTTTTTGTTGGGACCACGCTTCGCACAAAGGTTTTGCGGTGCCGCTAAGCAGGCGAAGTACAATTGAGATGAATGAAAGTAAAAACTGCCGACAAATCGATGTAGACTTGAGCATTATTCGAATAAAATTTGAAATGATCGCAATTGTATAAAATTTTATCTATTAAGCTCTCAGGTGCGGCCGTTACGGCCTTTTTCTTCGTTTCTGCGGGGGTGCATTAACCGACTGCGAGCGAGGGAAATCCGCCCCGACCAAGCATGCGCAGGCGAGCGGCGCGTGCGCGCCGCGGCAAAACCTGACGATTTGCGGGGACCGCGCCTTTACCGCGCGGTAACGTTCTCTTCGAGAGTTTCCGCCATCTGCTGATGGACGAACTCGATGGCAAAGCCATCCTCGAGGTTGCGCACCACGCGGGCCTGGACGCGGCCGAGCATGACCAGCGAGCGCAGCGGCGGACGGGTCTCCGCGGCAATCGCGGCGCCCGACAGCGACATATCGATGATGCGGCAGGTCATCTTGCTGCCGTCCTCGAGCGTGAGCACCGCGATCGGGTTGCGCGGGATGATGCGATCGTGCCGGCGATCCTCCGGCAGATTGAGAATGTCGCGATTGGCGAGCCAGGTGAGCTGGGCCGCAAGCTTGTCGCGCTTGCGGGCGGTTGCCGCGACCGTCATCGCAAAACCATTGTCGATGATGCGGGTGATCTTGCCCTCGACCCGGCCGATATGGTCGAGATAGGCGATGACGCGGTCGCCGACATTGCCGATCCCGGGCGCGAGCAATGCGAGCCCGCCGGGCGACATATTGATGATCTGGCAAGGAAATTCGCGGCGATCCGGCAGCATGTAGCGGCCGAGCAGGTGCACCTTGACGCGCTGAAAGCGCCGACGCTCTTCCGTTGCGGGAAGAATGGATTTCTTGTTCGCCAACGCCATCGTTGCACCCGACCACCGGCGGCCCGGTGTTGAAAGACCCTACGTCCGACAGGGTTAATGGGTGGTTAGCGGTGGTTGCGTGAGGTGTGGGCGTCGCCCAAACCTTGCGATCGGCGACCTCAGCCGGGAGCCACGCGAGGGGCACGCGCGAATTTCTGGGAGCTGACCGGCTTGCCGAACAGAAAACCCTGCGCTTGATCAAAGCCCAACTCATGGGCGGCACGGAAGTCGGCGCGCGTCTCGATGCCCTTGGCGACGACGCGTGCGCCATAATTGCGGGCGAGATCGATGATGCCCCGGCACACCACCTGCTTGAGCCGGTCCTCGGCGCAGCCGGTGACGAATTGGCGGTCAACCTTCAGTTCGACGAACGGGAAGATCGCAAGCCGCCTCAATTCCGGCCATTCGGCGCCGACATCGTCGACCGAGATGGCGAGATTGCGAAACCGGAGCTGCTGGGCGATATCCACCACCAGATCGCCGTTGCGAATGATGTCATCGCAGTTGATCTCAACCAGCAGACCGCCGAATGCCGGATGGCTCGGCAGCTTCCGGCAAAGATCAAGCACCCCGGGACGGTCCTTCAGAAACGCCAGCGGAAGGTTGATCGAGATTTCGACCGGACCGCGCTCCTGCACGAACATATGCCAGTCTTCCACGGCGCGGCTGACCACGAACTCGGAAAACCGGCGGAAGCTCAAATCCCTGCTGTCCGGAATGAAGTCCGCGGGCGAAACGACACCCCACGCGGGGTGGCGGATGCGGACAAGCGCTTCGGCGCCGCTCGGCTGCAACGAGTGGACGTCGATCTTGTGCTGATACCACAATTCCAGCCAGCCAAGCTTGAGTGCTTCGGCGACGTCGACCACGGGGCTGGGCGCGGCTCCCGGAGCAAGAAATCCGGCAACGCGCCCGCGCAGCACCTCGACACTGAAAGGCGTGGGCAGCATCGGCAGCATGGCAAGGCCGAGCTCATTGCAGAGCTGTCGGACGGCCTGGACCAGAACCGAATGAGCCGGCCCGATGGCAAGCACCGAGCCCGCAAACTCGGCATCGGCGAGAACACGTAGAATTTGACTGATCTCGACGCCGTCACCGCCGGAGATTCCCAGCACCACGAGATCCGGCGCCGTCTCCATGATGCTGGCCGGCTCGGCGGGGCAGGGGCTGGCAATGAATCCGAGTTCGCCGAGCGTCTCCAGCAGGAAAGCCTGGTTATGCTTCTTGCTGTCGACGATGGTGGCGCGCGGCACGACCTTGCGGCGCCCAAATGTTGAACGCTTCGTTACTTTCGCTTCCGGCCCTGTGTCTCCGATCATCCCGGAACCCAACATAGTGGGGATTTTGACGTTTCCGCGACGAACGCTCGCCGCGTGCAATTGATGCGGACGCCGCCCGAGAAAGTTATGGTGATCAAATGAGAAAGGCCGGGAGCGCCAGCCGGCGGCGAACGCCAGGCGCGTGTGTTTCAGTCTAAATGCAATCTGTAAGAGATTAAAGGGATTCGTATGCTTGCATCGCAACGTGAGCTGTTCGAAATGCCGCGCCACATCTGCTACTTGAATGCGGCGTCTTACAGCCCGTTACCGTTGCGGACCCAAGAAGCCGGCCGCGCCGCTGTCGGGCGCAAGGCGACACCATGGACACTCGATGCAAGCTTCGCGGCCGAGCAGTATGAGCGCGCGCGCAGGGCCGCGGCACGCCTGATCAATGCCGATGCGGCCGACATCGCGCTCATTCCCTCCGTCAGCTATGGCGTTGCGACCGCCGCAAAGATCGTGACGATCGCGCGCGGCTCGCGCGTGATCGTTCTGGAGAACGATCATTCCTCGCCAGTGCTCGAATGGCGCGCGCGTGCGGAAGCGCAAGGCTTCAGCGTCGAGACGGTGAACCGGCCCGACGACGGCGATTGGACATCTGCCATCCTTGCGATCGTCGAACGGCCGGGCGGGCCGCCGGTCGGACTCGCCTCGATCTCCTCGGTACACTGGTCGGACGGCGGAGTGATCGATGTCCAAGCGATACGCGCTGCGCTCAAGCGGCAAGGCGCGATGCTCCTGGTCGATGCGACGCAGAGCGCCGGCGTGCTGGCGATGGACGTGCAGCGCCTGGATCCGGATTTCGTGATCTTTCCGACATACAAGTGGCTGCTCGGCCCCTATGGCCGCGCCTTCATCTACATCGCCAAGCGGCATCAGGGCGGCGTTCCGCTCGAGCAGACATCCTACGGCCGCCGCGATGTGCGCGCCGAGAACGCGGTCTATTTCGCCGATCTGCGCTACGTGCCGGACGCGCGCCGCTTCGACATGGGAGAGCGCGACCATTTCATCTCGATGGAGATGGCCTCGATCGGCATGGAGATGATGGCCGAGTGGGGGCAGGGCAGGGTGGTGCAGCGGCTGTCGATGTTGACCGATCGCATCGCCCATGACATCCGCGGTTTGGGCCTATCCGTGCCGGACCGCAGCTTGCGGGCGCCGCATATTCTAAGCCTCGGCTTCAAGGGCGGCGTGCCGGCGGGGCTGATCGAGAGGCTGGCAAGCGAGGGCATCCACGTCGCGGCCCGCCTTGGTCGCATGCGCATCGCACCGCATGTCTATAACGACGACGTCGATGCCGATCGCTTCGTCGCGGCGCTGACGCGGCGGTTGAAGGGCTAACGCAGTCCCTCGTACACCATGAAGCCGCGGGCGATCGCGAGCTTGCGGATCGCGCGCGGAATGATCTTTTCCGGTTGATGCAGATAGCGGTGCGAGACCAGTTCGAGCGCGCCGAGCATGCCGGGGTTGCTTTCGAACGCAGCAAGCAGGCCGGTCATGCTGATCGGGGTGTGCGCGCGCGCGTTGAAGGGTAACAGCAACAGTTCGAGATGCGTCCGCGTGCCGTCAGCGGCGGTCGCGGTGAGGCCCGCGATGCTCGGCAGCATTTCCTCGGCGACGACGGTTGCGATGTCCTCGATCTCGCGGCGGCTTTCGCGGGTAAACAGCGCGGCGAAGCTCTCGTCCTTGAGGTCGCGGCCGAACAGCGCGCACACCCGGGTGCCGGCGACGCGAAACGGATAGCCGGCGTCGAGATCACAGGAGAGGACGAAGATGTCGCCGAGCAGGCCGCGCACGGCGTTCGGCTCGATGTCGCTGCGATCGGGGGCGCGCGCGCTTCCGCGTTTGCCGTCCCAATAAGCGAAGAACTCGCGGCTGGACGGATGCTTCATGACGCATACTCCCCGGCGCTGCGATCGGGACAGTTCTGTCCCGTTCTCGCGCACTTACTTTCCCTTAACCATTAGTGCAGGACGGGTCGTGCAGCGTCCATGCCGCCGGCGGCTTTCGCGCCGTTTTCCCGAGGGCTTTACGTCGTTAAGGTTAAATTAACGATGTGCTTGGCGCACGCTGGGTTGCTGGTAAGGTGATGACGCTTTCGCCTTCGGCCGCTTTCTCCAGGTTGCCGGCCACGGGCAGTGCGGAAGCGCAGTTACACGGGCGACGTCAAACGGATTGGGTCAGCGCGCGGAGGGGTGGGGATGTTGCCCCGGACCCGCGTGAAAATAGCCAACCGCGCGAGGGAGGATGTTCTCAGCATCCTCCCTCTTCGTTTTCGAAGAAAGCGTTTTCAGGAAACTGTCTTGCGGCGAATTCTTCACTTGAAGAGCTGAATGAGCAGGATGCTCATCGCAAGCAGCAGCATCAGGGACAGTGTCACCGCCGCTGTTACCTTGCCGCCGACATTGGAGAGAACGCGGACATCGACGCCGAGCCCCAGCGCCGCCATCGAGACGACCGTGAGCAGCGCCGCCGTCCGCGTCACCGGCTCCACGACCAGGTCCGGCACGATCTGCAGCGAGCGCAACGCGGCGAGCACGAGAAAGCCGATGATGAACCACGGCACCAGCTTGAAAGGGCCTGCCGGCTTTCCGCCGGCCTTGGCCGCTCCAACGCCGCGCCTGCGCGAGGCGATCAGCGAAAGCCCGACCACGACAGGTCCCAGCATCAGCACGCGCACCAGCTTCACCAGCGTCCCAATCTGGGTGCTGACCACGCCCGCGGGCACGGTGGCGGCAAGCACCTGGGGCACCGCGTAGACGGTGAGCCCTGCGAGAATCCCGTATTGGGTCGCCGAGAGCTCGAGCAGCGGAATGAGGAGCGGCAGTCCCAAGACCATCAGCACCCCGAGCACGGCGGTAAAGGAGATGGAGGAGGCGATGTCGTCCCCGTCGGCACCGATCACGGGCGCCACGGCGGCGATCGCCGAATTGCCGCAAATCGAATTGCCGCAGGCGATCAGGATCGAGAGCTTCGTCGGCAAGCCCAGCGCACGGGCAACACCGAAGCTCACGCCGAGCGCGACGATCACGGTGCCGATGATGGCGGCCAGCAGCAGCGAGCCCGAGGCGGCGATCGCGGCAAAGCTGATGGAAGCCCCGAGCAGCGTAACGGCGATTTCGAGGAGCTGCTTGGCGCTGAAGGCAATGCCGATCTGCCAGCGCTCAGGTGGGCGCCAGAACGAGCGCACCGCCATGCCGAGCAGGATCGCGATCACCAGCGCCTCAACATAAGGGTGGCCGAAGAGCCGCTCCTCCAGCCGCTGGATCGCCAAGGACGTCACCGTAATCAACAGACAAAGCGCGACGCCGGGCAGCGCGGCGCCGAGGCGTCGCAACGCGGAGCCCGGGCGGCCTTGCTCGGAATCTTTGTTCGCAATTGTCTTGTCGAGCGGCACAAACCCTCGCTTCAGAACAAACTGTGCGCTGAGTGGGGGTTGGAAGGTAATATATTTTCAGATTGCCGCGGTAGGGAGAAATTGCATCTCAGAGCGTTTATCAGCCACGCAAATGAGCATGGGCAGCGACCGGCTCGCTTACGTCCGGGCCAGTCCGATCACAGCGACGCGAGCAGGCTTTGCGCGAACGCGACGGCGCGATCGAAGCCGTTGAACACGCCCGGTTCGAAGTAGATCGCACGCGCCGCCACGATGACGATCACCAGCGTCCAGAACAGGCCGGCGCCGGTTCGCGTCAACCAGCGCGACCCGCGCGCCGTCGCCCGCGTCTCGGCTATTGCCACCGGCTCGCCAAAGGGGTCGAATTGGGGGTCCTGCATCATCGTTTCGCGCGCGACTTTCCGCCCACAATGTCGTGAATTGGCCGTTTGAAAGCAATGGCAGCGAAATCTGTTTTGCGGCTTGCGTGCGCGTGTAATTTTCTCCGCGGGGGCGCGTCAGTGGGATTTTTGATTTTTGGCCTCCTCGGTGCCCTTGCGCAGCGGGGACAAAGCCGCCTATCTGGCCATCATCGCCTGGTGGCGCTCATTTTGAGGTCTAAAATCCCCTTGGAAGCCCCTCTCGACCCCCCGCAGGACGCCTCGTCGGAACTGCAGGAACATCGCCCGCGCGAGCCGATCCTGACGCTGCCGCCGGCGCTGACCGCCTACATTCTCCTGCTCGCTCTGATCCATTTGCGCGTGCTGCTGCCGGTCGAATGGGAAGACTGGACCGTCGATGTCTTCGGCTTCATTCCGAAGCGCTACGATTCAACGCTGATCGACTTGACCTTCCCCGGCGGGGCCGGTGCCAAGGTCTGGACCTTCGTCACCTATTCTCTGCTGCATGCCAATCTCACCCATATTGGCTTCAACGTGCTGTGGCTTTTGCCGTTCGGCAGCGCGCTCGCGCGCCGCTTCGGCGCGTTGCGTTTTTTCCTGTTCATGGCGGTGACCGCCGCCGCGGGGGCGCTCGCGCATCTCATCACCCATGAGCACGCCGTGGCGCCGATGATCGGCGCCTCCGCCTCAGTCTCGGGCGCCATGGCCGCCGCCATCCGCTTTGCTTTCGTGCGAGGCAGCTTTCTGTCGTTGAACCGCGGCGATGCGGAGGCTGCCGCGAAGGTACCGGCGCTGTCGCTGTCGCGGTCCTTGCGCAATGGTCGCGTGCTCGCCTTTCTCCTGGTGTGGTTTGGGGTCAACCTCATCTTCGGTATCGGCTCGCTGGCGATCGGCGCCGATGGCACCAGCGTCGCCTGGCAGGCGCATATCGGCGGTTTCTTCGCCGGGCTGGTGTTGTTCTCGTTGTTCGATCCTGTGCCGCGCACCAATCCCGATGCTGCAGGTGCGGCGTACTAGCTTGCAGCATCAGGCGATTTCCTTCATCATCGATGGTTCAACTCACGCGGCCTGAGGGCCGCGCGCGCCCCGCAGAAAGCGGCGGCCGGTGAGACGTGCGCCCGCAAAGTAAGCGCCTGCAACGAAATTGGCGCCCGACTGTTGTTTGAAACTCACAAAAAGACCGCGCCGGCTTTTTGGGGCGCGATCGCTTCAGGGAGACGACAATGACGGTACGTGCAATCCTCGACACCAAAGGCCACCAAATCGTTAGTGTCCCGCTGGAGGCCAAGCTCTCCGAGGCGATCAAGCTCCTCGGAGAGCGCAAGATCGGTGCCGTCTTGGTCATGAGCCAGGGCCGTATCGATGGCATTCTGTCCGAGCGCGACATCGTGCGCGTGCTGGGCGAGCGGGGAGCCGCCGTGCTGGAGGAGCCGGTGAGCGCGGTCATGACGCGCAAGGTCGTGAGTTGCCGGCCGAACGATACGGTCGCGGCCATCATGGAAATGATGACGCTCGGCAAGTTCCGCCATTTGCCGGTGCTTGAGGGCGAGCGGATCGTGGGTCTGATCTCGATCGGCGACGTCGTCAAATGGCGCGTCCAGGAGTACGAGACCGAGCAGGAAGCGCTGCGGACATACATCAAGACGGCTTGACGCGCTCTCTCCACGCATTCGCGGCGGCAGCCCCTCGTCCCAGCCTTTCCAGCGCGAACTTTGCTCGTCGCGGCCCGCAGGCGGGGAGAAGGAGCACGGCTGCGCGTGCGGCCGGTAACTTGGCTTACGTTATTCCGCTTTAGGCGCCAGCGCCGGGATCGCTTCCTGGATCGAATCCAGCGCGCGCTCGGCGGCTCGCGCGCCGAAGTCGATCAGGTCCGCGGCGCGATGGAAATCGAACCAGCCGATCTGGCCGACGCGCGGCGTGATCAGCAGATCCGGCGGATCGCCGGCAAGGCGCGCGCGGGTGATGCGGTCCTGCATGATGTTGAAGGCGTCGACCATGATGGAGGAGATGCCGGGCCGGCCGGCGCTGCCGAAAAATTCGCGCTTGACCGTGCGCTCCGGCGAGAAGAAGCGGCCGATGCCGCGCTTGGGCGGCACGGTGGAATCGATCACGGTCTCAGGCACCTCGGCCGGTGCGCCATGCGAATAGATCGTGGTCGAGTGCGTGAACACGTCGCTAGAGAGGTTGGCGGCAATGACGATCTCGGCGCCGAGCGCGCGCGCCGCCGACACCGGGACCGGATTGACCAGCGCACCGTCGACCAGCCAGCGGTCGCCGATCAGGACCGGCGCGAAGATGCCCGGCAGGGCGTAAGATGCGCGCATGCCGTCGACGACTCGGCCATGGGTCAGCCAGATCTCATGACCGGTGCGCACTTCGGTGGCGACACTGGCGAATTTCACCGGCAGGTCTTCGATCAGCATATTGCCCATCGAAGCTTCGAGCTTTGCCGCAAGCTTCTCGCCCCCGATCAGGCCTGAGCCGTTGAGGCGGATATCGAGATAGCCGAGAATGTTTCGCACCTGCAGGCCGCGCGCCCATTCCTCCAGCGTGTCGAGGTGACCGGCCGCGTAGGCGCCACCGACCACCGCGCCGATCGACGTGCCGACCACGATATTCGGGACGATGCCATGGGCGAGCAGGGTTCGCAGAACGCCGATATGGGCAAACCCCCGCGCCGCGCCTCCGCCGAGCGCAAGCCCGATGACCGGGCGTCGAATAGTGCCGAGCCCCACCTTTTCGATGCCGTTCCCTTCGTCTCGTCCGCGCCTGATCAGACCGTCCAACACCGAAAGCTCTCCTGGAGGCCATCCCGCCAAGCCAGGAGAGGCCTCTCACAGGCTAAGCGCGACAATTGCCTCTTGCCAGAATCTGTCAGAAGCATGGTTTATGCCGTCTGCGAGGTCGGTAGGCGGCATTTGTGACTGAAGCGAGACAACATTTCTGGTTCCCGTGGGTTCCGTTATCCCGCCCTTGGTTCAGCTTCCGGCTTGAATTTGCCGTGTTTCCGGTAAAAGGCTGCTTCATGATACGGGGGAGCGACGGTTTCATCGATTTCCGGCGCAGCAATCGACTGCTGCCGTGCTTCCTGCTGGCCATTGCCCTGACTGCGCTGGCATTTGCGCCCGCAAAAGCCCAGTGGTTCAGCGACCGCCCACCACCGGTCCCGCCCGGAGCGGTACCGGACCCAGGTCCCGCCGTCAGCCTTGCACCTTCCAGCGGGCCTGCGACGGGCCCGGGCCTGCCGCCGGTGCTGACGCAACCCTCACTGACGCAGCCCGCACTTAATCAGCCCTCCAGCACGTCGGTTCCGCCGACCGCGGCTCCAAGCGTGGCGCCCGGGCAGGGCGTGCTGTCGCTCTCGGCGCGCTATGGCAAGGATCTGCCGGTCATCAATGCCGGGCTGGTCTGGCGGGTGTTTGCGGATCGGCCCGACGAAACCGGCGCATTCAAGATGATCCGCGAAGATCGCGCGGCCACGCCGAGCATCGTGCTGCCGCAGGGCAACTATGTCGTGCATGTCGCGCTGGGGCTGGTGAGTGCGATCAGGACGGTCTCGCTGAAAGCCGAAACCGATCGCGAGGCGTTCGTGCTTCCGGCCGGCGGCCTGCGGCTGGAGGGCCGTGTTGGCAGCAGCAAGATTCCGCAGAACCAGATTTCCTTTGCGATCTACAAAGGCAGCCAGTTCGAAGTCGGCGAGCGCGCGCCGTTGGTGCCCAACGTGGCCGCCGGCGACGTCGTGCTGCTTCCCGAGGGCACTTATTACATCGTCTCCAACTACGGCGACGCCAACGCCGTGGTGCGCTCCGACATCCGCGTGCAGGCCGGCAAGCTGACGGACGTCACCGTCAGTCATCGCGCCGCGGTCATCACGCTGAAACTCGTCACCGACAAGGGCGGCGAGGCGCTCGCCAATACCGCCTGGTCGGTGATCACGCCGGGCGGCGACGTCATCAAGGAATCGATCGGCGCCTTCCCAAAAGTGGTGCTGTCTGAGGGCGAATACCGCGCCATCGCCAAGAACGAAGGCAAGGTCTATGAGCGGCCCTTCAACGTCGTCAATGGCGTCGACGGCGAGGTCGAGGTGATCGCGCGTTAGCGTAGAAGTGAGTAGGGATTCGCGCTAAGGCTGAGCGAAATTGCGGAGCATGTGCAACCAGTTGGCCTGCTGCTGTCATAGTCCCTAATGCGCACTAACCATCGGATGACTTAAAACTGTCATAATTGCCTATCGTGCGCTCGCGTCGTTCATTTTTTACATCCCATTAAGCCGGTCCGCATTGGATGCCGCGCGGGGCAGAAGGCCGGGTGCGCGGGGAATCTCATGGGCGTTGCCAAAAAGCAGTCCGCAAAACTAACGACAGACATGTTCGAGGACGTGCCGGTGCTGCGGCGCAAGTGGCAGGCGGCGCTCAAGCCCGGCGAAACCCTTCCCCGTTACGAGGACGTGATGCTGGGCAGCCTCGGACGGCTCGCCGACCACATGGTGCTGCTGAACGGCGATCATGACGCGTTCGCGGTATCGCGCACCGGCCGCTATGCCCAGAAATGGCTCGGCGACGAGCGCTGGGACATTCCGATGCACGTGCTGCCGCCGGATTGCGCGACTGTCCTCACTGAAGCGGCGTCCAATGCGGTGAAGACCAGCCGCCCCTATCAGGCCGTCGCTCATTGCGTGCGCGACGGCATGGTGCGGACTTATGACGTCTTGGCGCTGCCGACCTTCTCGCGCTGGGGCGGCACGCTGGTCGGCACCTATGTCAACGAGCGCGGGGCGCAATACAATCTCCTGGACGCGATCTTTTCCACCACCGAAGACGGCGTGATCTCGGCTTCGACCATTCGCGACGCGAGCGGCGCTCCATCCGACTTCCAGATCGTGCACCACAATGAGGGGGCGGCGAAACTGCTCAAGGTGCCCGCACAGGGCCTGCAGTGGCGGCGCTTGAGCGAAGGCGGGCATCTGCTCTGTTCGGAGTTGGTGGTCGCGCGACTGCGTGAGGCGGTCGCGAACGGGGTGCGCGATCAGTTCGAGATCGACAGCGACGAGCGCAGTCTGCGACTGGGGGTGACCGCTTTCGGCGATATCCTGTCGCTGACGATTTCCGATGTCACGCCCTTGAAGCGGCGCGAAGCCTCGTTCCGGCTGCTGTTCGACAGCAATCCGATGCCGATGTGGGTGTTCGATCCGGAGACGACGGGATTTCTGAAGGTCAATGACGCGGCCGTGCAGCATTATGGCTACAGCCGCGAAAAATTCCTGAGCATGAAGATCCGGGAGATGTGGCCGCAGGAGGAGTGGGTGAGCCACAGCCAGGCATTGCGGCATCTCGGCGAGCACTATCAGTCCGGACGGCATTGGCGGCATCTGCGGGCCGACGGCAGCGAGATTTGCGTGCTCACCTTCGGGCGCCGCCTCTCATTCGAGGGGCGCAACGCCTATCTCGTCGCCGTCGTCGACATTACCGAGCGCCTCAAGGCCGAGGCCCGCATCGCCTATATGGCCCACCATGACGGCCTGACCAATCTGGCCAACCGCGAGCTTTACCAGGAACGCCTACAGCAGGCGCTGGAGGGCAGCAACGCGGACGGCAAGCGCGTCGCGGTGCTTTGCGTCGATCTCGACCTGTTCAAGAACGTCAACGATTCCTACGGCCATCCCATGGGGGATCGCCTGCTGAGGCAGGTCGCCGACCGCTTGCGGGCGCATGTCCACGGCAACAATCTTGCCGCGCGGCTCGGCGGCGACGAATTCGCGGTGATCCTCACCTCCATCGCTTCGCCGAACGAGACCAGCGATTTTGCCGGGCGCCTGATCAATGTGCTCAGCCAGCCTTACGAGATCGACGGCAACGAAGTGGTGATCGGCGCCTCCATCGGCATCGCGCTCTCGCCCGGAGACGGCACGAGCGGCGAGGAACTGTTGCGCAACGCCGACATGGCGCTTTATCGGGCGAAGGAAGACGGCCGCGGCGTGCATCGCTTCTTCGAGCCGGAGATGGACCGCCAGGCGCAGAAGCGCCGGGACATGGAGCTCGATCTGCGGCACGCTTTTGCCAATGGCGAGTTCGAGCTGCATTACCAGCCGCTGGTCGACATCGCGAGCGGCCGCATCTCCGGCTTCGAGTCGCTCTTGCGCTGGCGCCATCCGGAGAAAGGCATGATCTCGCCGGCGGAATTCGTTCCGATCGCGGAAGACATCGGATTGATCACGTCGATCGGCGAGTGGGTGCTGCGCGAAGCCTGCAACGAGGCGGTGAAATGGCCGGACCAGGTGAAGGTCGCGGTCAATCTGTCGCCGGTGCAATTCCGCAGCCGCAACCTGGTCCAGGTGGTGATTTCGGCGCTGGCAAATTCCGGCCTGTCGCCGAAGCGGCTCGAGCTCGAGATCACCGAGTCGGTGTTCCTGGCCGAGACCGAGGCCAATCTCGCCATTCTGCATCAGCTCCGCGAGCTCGGTGTCAGCATTTCGATGGACGATTTCGGTACCGGCTATTCGTCCTTGAGCTATTTGCGCAGCTTTCCGTTCGACAAGATCAAGATCGATCGTTCCTTTGTGAAGGACCTGGCGAAACGTTCCGACTGCCTCGCCATCGTGCGCGCGATCTCAGGGCTGGGCCGCAGCCTCAACATCACCACCACGGCGGAAGGCGTGGAGACGGTCGATCAGCTCGACTGGCTGCGCGCGGAGGGCTGCAACGAGGTGCAGGGCTTCCTTTTCAGCGCCGCCAAGCCGGCCGCCGAAGTCGAGCAGTTGTTGTTCCGGTTCGGCGCGCGTGCGGTGAAGGCGGCGTGAAGAGTCTCCCGTCGTCCCCGGCCAAGCGAAGCGCAGAGCCGGGGCCCATAACCACAGGACCTCGTTCTCGCGAAGGTTGTCCGCCAAGGGGCCTACCGAGAGATTCCGCGGTATGGGTCCCGGCCTTCGCGGGGACGACAGCGGACTAAAACCGCGTCACGATCTCCGACAGCGCCGGGCGCGGGCGCTCCTCGTTCGGCTTGCTTGGCTTGCCGATATGAATGAAGCCAGCGATCTTTTCGTCCGGCTTCAATCCGAGACCGTCGAGCACGTCGCGGTCGAAGGCGAACCACCCCGTCAGCCAGCAGGCGCCGTAGCCGAGCGCAGTGGCCGCGGTCACGATGTTCATCGCGCTGGCGCCGGCGGACAATTCCTGCTCGAACGGAGGCACCTTCGGATGCGGCTTGGTAAAGCTGACCACCGCGATCACCAGCGGCGCATCCATCAGGCGCTTTTTCTCGATCTCGATCTCGGCCGCGCTCGCCTGTGGCTTCTTCGTCGCGAACACCTTTGCGATCACTTCACCCGCGCGCTCGCGCGCGTCGCCCTCGAATATGATGAAGCGCCAGGGCGCGAGCTTGCCGTGATCCGGTACCCGCGCGCCGATGGTCAGGATGGTCTCGATCTCGGCGGGCGAGGGGCCGGGGCCGGTCATCTCGCGCGGCTTGACCGAACGGCGGGCTTTCAGGAGTTCAATGGCGTCGGGCACGATGTTTCTTTCTTCGGACATGACAATCGCCGCACAGATAGGCGTGCGCTCCCGCGAGCGGAAGCGCAGTTTAGAGCGATTATGATCGCTTCATTCGGCCGCCGCGCGCAGTCGCGCCCGCCGTACATCCGGCGGGATCGCTTCCTCCACCAGCGCGGCGATCGCCTCGTCCGTCGGCATCACCCTTTGCCCGTCGCTGCCCAGCCGGCGCACCGAGACCGAATGCGTCTCGGCCTCTTTCTTGCCGACCACCAGGAGGGCCGGGATTTTCGCCAGCGAATGCTCGCGGACCTTGTAGTTGATCTTCTCGTTGCGCAGATCGATGTCGACCCGCAGGCCCGCGCGGCGGGCCGGCTGCACCACCTGCTTGGCGTATTCGTCGCCTTCGGAGGTAATGGTGGTGACCACCGCCTGGATCGGCGCCAGCCAAAGCGGGAAATTGCCGGCGTAATGCTCGATCAGGATGCCGATGAAGCGCTCCATCGAGCCGCAGATCGCGCGATGCACCATGACCGGCGCCTTCTTCGATCCATCATGGTCGATGTAGAACGCGCCGAACCGCTCCGGCAGGTTGAAGTCGACCTGCGTGGTTCCGCACTGCCAGTCGCGGCCGATGGCATCGCGCAGCACATATTCGAATTTCGGCCCGTAGAAGGCGCCTTCGCCCGGATTGATCTCAGTCTTGATGTTGTTGCGCTGGGCCGCGATCTCCGACAGCACTGTCGCCATCACGCGCTCGGCGTGATCCCACATCGCGTCCGTGCCGACCCGCTTCTCCGGCCGGGTCGAGAGCTTCACGGTCAGCTCGCCCTCGAAGCCGAAATCGGCATAGGTCGAGAGGATCAGATCGTTGATCTTCAGACACTCGTCGGCGAGCTGGTCCTCGGTGCAGAAGATATGCGCATCGTCCTGGGTGAAGCCGCGCACGCGCATCAAGCCGTGCATGGCGCCGGACGGCTCGTAGCGATGAACCACGCCAAATTCCGCAAGCCGCAACGGCAGGTCGCGGTAGCTCTTCAGGCCGTGCTTGAAGATCTGGACATGGCCCGGGCAATTCATCGGCTTGAGCGCGAACCAGCGCTTGTCCTCGGCCTCGTCGCCGGCCGATTGCGCCGCGAACATGTTTTCGCGGTACCAGTCCCAATGGCCGGAGGTCTCCCACAGCGACTTGTCCAGGATCTGCGGGGCATTGACCTCGTTGTAGTCGCCGGCAAGGCGCCGGCGCATATAGGCGATCAACTGCTGGAAGATGGTCCAGCCCTTCGGGTGCCAGAACACGACGCCCGGACCTTCCTCCTGGAAGTGGAACAGGTCGAGCTCGCGGCCGAGCTTGCGATGGTCGCGTTTCTCGGCTTCCTCGATCTGCTTCAGGTAGGCGTCGAGCTCGTCCTGCTTGGCGAAAGCGGTGCCGTAGATTCGGGTCAGCATCGGGTTGTTGGAATCACCCCGCCAATAGGCGCCCGCGACCTTCATCAGCTTGAAGGCGTTGCCGATCTTCCCCGTCGAGGTCATGTGCGGACCGCGGCACAGATCGAACCAGTCGCCCTGGAAATAGATCTTGATCGGCTCTTCACCCGGGATGGCGTCAACCAGCTCGACCTTGAAGGCCTCGCCCTTGTCGCGGAACACCTGCTTTGCCTTTTCGCGATCCCAAACCTCTTTGGTAAAGGGCTTGTCGCGGGCGATGATCTCGCGCATCTTCTTCTCGATCGCGGCGAAATCCTCCGGCGTAAACGGCTCGTTGCGGAAGAAGTCGTAATAGAAGCCGTTCTCGATCACCGGGCCGATCGTCACCTGGGTGCCCGGCCACAGCGATTGCACGGCTTCCGCGAGCACATGCGCGCAGTCATGCCGGATCAATTCCAGCGCGCGCGGCTCCTCACGGGACACGAATTCGATTCTGGCGTCCTGCGTGATCGGATCGTTGAGATCGGCGAGATCGCCATTGAGCGCCATCGCGACCGTGCGCTTGGCAAGAGAGGGCGAGATACCCTTGGCGATGTCCAGGCCGGTGGTGTCTTTCGGAAATTTGCGCTTGGCGCCGTCGGGGAAGGTGAGGGTGATCTCCTCAGGCGGCTGCACGGGCTTGAGATTGGAGAGGCTGTATTGGAACCCGGATTCGGATTTGTGCTCGGATAGTTTTTGCTCGGACGGCTTTTGTTCGGAGGGTTTTTGTTCGGACATGGGTGCTCCTTGAGCTCACTCCTGCGAACGAGCGCAGGTAAGCGGGAAAGTGCCGATATAGCAGGGGATTCGGGTGTTGCAATCGGGCTTCGCCCGCCTCGTCCTCCAAGAATGCATTCGTCGCATGAGAAGGTTTCATGCAAATGCATTAAACTATCTGCTATGACGAATGCGTGACTCGCCGCTTCGCCCCCACCTCCTTGATGCTCGGAAACATCCTCACCGGCTGCTCGGTCCTGGCGCCGGCGGGGATGCTTACCGAATTGGCCGATGGCCTCGACATCAGCATCCGCACCGCAGGCCTGCTCATTACCTTCGGCGCGGCGGTGCTGTGCATCGGCTCGCCGCTGACGGCCTGGCTGACCAGCCGGATCGAGCGGCGAACGCTGCTGGCAGCGACGCTCGCCGTCATGGCCTGCGCCAATCTCGCCTCCGCGCTTGCGCCCGGTTATGCCAGCCTGCTCGTCATCCGGATGGTGATGCTGGCGATCGGCGCGCTTTATACGCCGCAGGCGGCGGGCACCACCGCGCTGATCGTGCCGACTGAGAAGCGCGGCAGTGCCATCGCCTATGTCTTTCTCGGCTGGTCGCTTGCCGCGGCCGCAGGCCTGCCGCTCATCACCTTCATTGCCAGCCACTATGGCTGGCGATCCGCCTATGGTGCGGCCGGTGCGTTCGGCATTCTCTGTTTTCTGTTGGTCGCATGGCGCCTGCCGGAAGGCCTCAAGGGCGTGCCGGTGGACTTAAAGACCTGGGGCGCGCTCGCGCGCAACCGGACCGTCGTTCTTCTGCTCCTGATCACGACCGTGCAGATGTCGGGCCAGTTTGTGGTGTTCACCTTCATGGGTCCGCTGCTGTCGAAGCTGACCCATGTCGGGTCCGACGCGGTGGGCCTGGTGTTTGCGCTCTATGGGATTGCCGGCTTCGTCGGGGTCGTTATCGCGACCCGGATCGTGGATCGTTGGGGCCCGTACAACACCTCCGTGCTGGCGACGGGGTGTATGTTGACGGGGATAGCGGGATGGGCGGTCTGTGCCGGCAATTATGCCTGGATGGCGGTCTCGGTTGCGATTTGGGGGCTTGGGTTTGCCTCGAGCAATTCCATGCAGCAGGTGAGGCTGGTGGCCGCCGCGCCGCCACTCGCCTCGGCCTCGGTGTCGCTCAACACCTCGGTGCTGTATATCGGGCAGGCGGTGGGCTCGGCCATCGGCGGGGTGCTTTATGGGCGCGATCTGCTCCACGGCATCGGCTTCGTCGCCATGAGCTTTCTGACCGTGGCGGTGATCCTGGTGATCCTGAGCCGGCCGAGGCGGGCCGTTTGCCCGGCAACCTAGCCCGGGCCCGTACCGGGCTTTTGTGGCCCAAATCCCGCCTTTCGAACTTGGCAAAGGGAACCGGACAGGATTAAAGCGCAAGCCGCAACCGGGTGCGCCGGTCCGTCGGCCGGCGCCCGCTCTTTCAATACCAATGAGAGTTATGTGACATGAGAGTAGCTTTGGTGTTCGCCGCGGTTCTTTGTTCGGTCCCCGCTTTTGCCCAATCAGCTCCGCCCCCGATGGTCGGCGACAAGCCGCTGGTGCAGGTCAAGCCGCGCAACGCAGCGTCGGCAAAGCCTCAATCGATGGCCGTCCGCCTGCAGTCCTGTCTCGATATCGACGACGGCACCAAGGAGCGGCTGAACTGCTACGATGCGGTGATCAAGCCCGAGCCGAAGGAGAAGGCGCCGACGGCCAAGCGCGTCACCGACTGCAAGTTCACCAAGGAGGAAGACGAGCGCCTGGCCTGCTTCAACGGCTTTGTCGAAAGCATGCCCAAGCTGCCGAAGTCCTGATCGCCGCGCCGCGCCGGCTCTCTACGGCAACACGCAGCCATTGCATCGCGTTGCCGTCCGGGCGACGTGCGCGCCGCGGCGCGTCGCTAGCGGCTCGCGGAGCTGGGGATGCCTGATGCGACTTTCATCGCCGGTGCCGCGGCCATCTTCACCAGCACCTGCTCGATCGGATATTTGGTCCAGGCTTGGGTGACGTAGTTGCGATGGGTGATGCCTTCGCCGGTCTCGACAAACAGCACGCTGCCCGGGTGCAGCGGCGCATCCATGTCTTCGGAAACCTTGACGCCCTTGTCGCGCAGCATCTGCATCAGCTCGTGATCGTGCCGCGCCGTATAGTGGGTGTAAGAGCTCACGAAGAAGCCGGAGCGGTGGTTCTCGACCCATGAGGCGAACTTGTCGAGCTGGCCATAGACGGCGTCGAGCAGGACGACGCCGCGCACCTGATCGCTGAGGCCGCCGACGTCGAGACTCCAGGCGGTCGGCAGGAAGCCGCCGCTGTAGCCGACGATGACGATCGGCAGCTTGGCGAATTCCTTGGCCGAACCGGGATCGCCGTAGAGTCGGGCGAGATGGTCGGCGGATTCCATGATGAAGCGGCGGAAGCCCCCGGGCTGCCAGAATTTGCCGGCGCTGGAATCGGCGGCATCGACAGCCATCTGCGGCGCCAGCAACACGGCGTTGACCCCGGAATCGGAGATCTGCCGTGGCACCAACTGCCGGTCGCGGACGTCGCGCTCGAGCGTCGCCCCGTTGCCGTGGAAGAACACCACGATCACGCCGGGTTTGTGCAGGTCGAAATTCTCGGGGATGTGCACCAGCACGCGGCTGTCGTTGTAGGTCTCGTCTTCCCAATAGACCCGGCCGGACAGGCTGCGATGGCCGCGGCGTTCGCCTTTGGCCACGTTGAGGAACGGCGCGTCGGAGGCTGGATTGTTGCCGAAATAGGGGAAGGCGGAGGATTTCATGCTGACCAGCGTGGTCAGGTCGTCATGCGCGCCGGGACGCCTGTAGGGCACATGAGGCTCCAGCGAGGCGACGCGGTAGGAGGCGGTCTCGGCCTGCGCGTCCGCGGGCTTGGGCGCGAAATCCGACATTTGCCGCTGCACCAGGCTTTCGCCCGGTGAGGGGAAGCGGTCCCTGAACTGCGGCGCGGGAAAGCGTTCGTCGAATGTCGCGCTTGCCGCGACCTGCATGGGGGCAGGATGCGCATTGGCCGCGAGCGCGCCGGCATTGGGCGCCTGGCTGCATTGCGCGAGCAATAGCGATAGCGGCAGACAAAGCAGGACCACGGCGAGTGGCGCGCGGACATGGGCTGGCGCGCCCGGTTGTTTCTCCGGGCGCGCGCGACCATTTCCATGGAAATTGGGATTGGCTCCGACCATCCACCCCACCAAGTCTACCGGGTCGAGCGGCTAGCGCGCGTCGGGCTCGGCGACGTCGGTGCTTCCCAGACATATTCCCCACATCCGGAAAACCCCAAGAAGACCATCAATAAACAACACCATCAAATCGTGTCCTGATTGTGGGGCGGCCGGCGGGCGTCGGCAATGCCGTGGTGACACGGGGTGGTCGTTCGGTAGAAAAGTACCGGCTCGCCCCGTCAAATTTAATCCTTCTTAACCGTTCTTGAATGGAGCGGCGTCAGCCTGCAGCATGACGCGATCACCAAGAGTGGCAAGCGACATGACGGCATCAGAGACGGGAAGCGCGGCGTGGCCGGGCCGGCTTCTCGCGAACGGGCCCTCGGTTTCAGTCATCGTGGCGACCGCCATCGTCGTGGCCGACATGATCGGTGTCGGCGTCTTCACGAGTCTCGGCTTTCAGGTCAAGGATATCCCGTCCGGTTTCTCGATCCTGCTGTTGTGGACGGTGGGCGGGCTCGTCGCGCTGTGCGGGGTATTTTCGTACGGCGAGTTAGGCGCGATGTTTCCGCGCTCGAGCGGCGAATATAACTTTTTGAGCCGCGCCTATCATCCGGCCTTCGGCTTTCTTGCAGGCTGGGTGTCGGCCACCGTCGGCTTCGCCGCGCCGGTGGCGCTGGCGGCGATGGCGTTTGGCGAGTACGGCAAGTCCGTGTTTCCGGAAGGCTCGCCGCTGGCGCTGGCGATCGGCGTGGTCTGGCTGGTCTCGATCGTGCAGCTCACCGGGGTGAAGCACTCCTCGAGCTTCCAATTGATCTCGACCATACTGAAAGTGGTGCTGATCGTCGCGTTCCTGGCGGCCGGATTCGCGATCGGCACGGCCCAGCCGATCTCCTTTGCGCCTCAGGCCGGCGACTTCGCCCATATCGTCAGCGCGCCCTTCGCCATCGGCCTCGTCTTCGTGATGTATTCGTTCTCGGGCTGGAACGCGGCGACCTACATCACCGGCGAGATGCATGACGCCAGGCAGAACCTGCCGCGCGCGCTGCTTGCGGGAACGCTGATCGTGATGGTGCTCTATGTCGCGCTCAATGCGGTGTTCCTGCACACCGCGCCGATCGACAGGCTGGCCGGCCAGCTCGATGTCGCCAGCATCTCCGGCAGCTACATTTTCGGCGATATCGGCGGACGCGTCGTCGCCGTGATGATCTGCGTCGGGCTCGTCTCATCGATCTCCGCGATGATGTGGATCGGCCCGCGCGTGATGATGACGATGGGGGAGGACATCCCGGCGTTGACGATCTTCGCGCGCCGCTCGCAGCGCGGGGCGCCGGGCTACGCGATCCTGTTCCAGCTCGCGGTCGCAAATTTGTTGCTATTCACGCGCAGCTTCGAGGCGGTGCTCGACTTCATCCAGTTTGCACTGCTGTTCTGCTCGTTCTTCACGGTGCTCGGCGTTATCAAGCTGCGGATCATGCAGCCTGATCTGCCGCGGCCCTATCGCGCCTGGGGATACCCCGTGACGCCACTGGTTTTCCTGCTCGTGACCGGTTTCATGATGTACTATCTGCTGACGGAGCGGCCGCTGCAGTCATTCCTGGGCATGCTGATGATGACGTCGGGCCTTTTGATTTACGCCATTTTCCACAAGCGGGCCGAATCCGGCTCCGCAGCTTGAGGCCGCGACGGACGATGCGTCATTTGCTGAGAATTGCGGCCGCTGCCGCCGGCCTGCTCCTCGCAATCGCAATGCCGGCGGGCGCCGCCGAGGTGACTGCGGACGATACCGCACGCTTTCTTGCCGGCATGCAGCCGTCCGCCGACTCGCCGCTGCTGCCGCTGACCAGCGACCCGGGCTGGCAACGCCACGCCAAATTCTTCAATGGCGCCTTTGCCCAGCTCGAGCAGCGCCAGCTCTCGAAGATCCGGAACTGGGCCGACGCCAATCTGGCCGCGCCGCGCCCGACCATGTTCTACATGTTCTCGGGGCCTGACTTCCTTTACGCCAATGCGTTCTATGCGAAGGCGAACACCTACGTGTTCGCTGCGCTCGAGCCGCCGGGCGCGGTGCCCGATCTCACCAGACTCCCGCGCGGCAGCGTCGATGCTGCGCTTGGCAATGTTGAGCACTCGCTGGCCTCGATCCTGAGCTTCTCGTTCTTCATCACCAAGCAGATGAAAGTGGATCTGGATGCGAACGAGATCAGCGGCACGCTGCCGATCCTCTATGTTTTCCTGGCGCGCTCCGGCAAGACCATCCATAGCGTCACGCCGGTCGCGCTCGACGATAAGGGCACGTTGCTGTCGGGCAGCGACGAGGGCAGAGGGGTCACCCACGGCGTCAAGATTACCTTTGCGGGCAGCGACGGCCTGGAGAAGACGCTGTTTTATTTCTCGACCGATCTTTCGAACTCAGGCGTGCGGCGCAGCGGCTTTCTGAAATTCTGCGATACGCTGGCCCCCGGCAACAGTCTCCTCAAGAGCGCGTCCTATCTGTTGCATGCGGGTAACTTCAGCACCGTCCGCAACTGGCTGCTCGCCAACAGCGCCACCATCATCCAGGACGATTCCGGCATCCCGCTCGCCTCTTACAGCACGAAGGCATGGCGGTTCTTCCCGTTCGGCCGCTACGCCGGGCCGATCGACAAGTTCCCCTCACGCTACCAACCGCAATATGCGGAGCTGTTCACCCGCGCCCAGCCGATCGATTTCGGCATCGGCTACCGCTGGCGTGCTTATGAATCCAACCTGCTGCTGTCGGTGAGGGTGGCATCGAACGAGCCGGAGCAAGCGGAGACGGCCTCATCCGCTGAACCCGCTCCAGCTCCGGCGCCGAAACCGGTGCGCGCCCGCAAGCCGCGCCCGCCGGCGCCGCTCGGACAATCGACCACCGGCTACTTCTTCTGGCCATGGCGCTAATTCGCGCTGGCGCTCTCACCAGCGCACGTTCTGGCTCGGCACGATAAAGCTTGTCGTGTGCGGTCGCGGGGCCGAGTAGTCGGCATAGTAGAAATAGGCCCCGATGCTGATGAGGATGAGCGCCACGACCGCAAGGAGATCGATCTGCCGGGGATCGTGACCATGGTCGCTGAGTTTCCAGCGCATTGTTGTTTTCCTCCCGAAGGAGTGTTTTCAAAACAATGCGAGCAAGGAGGCGACGTTCCCACCACCTGAATGGATGCAGGTTCGAAGGCGTCGCAACAAACTGAATACATCAGGGTGCGTTGACGCCGTGCCATCGTCCGTAGCGCCAGGGTAGATACCAGCGCGCGCCGGGCGGCGGCGTGGTCGGCACGAGGTCAAGTCCTGACGTACCCCAGGGATGGCAGCGCAACAGCCGCGCCAGCGTCATCCAGCCTCCCGCCCACAACCCAAATCGCTCGATCGCTTCGTCACCATAGACCGAACAGGTCGGCAGGTGACGGCAGTGATAGCCGACGAGCGGCGACAGTGTGTGGCGATAGATCCAGATCAGCGCGCGGCCGAGATTGCGCGGCAAGCGCTTGAGCGCGACCGCAAGATGGAACCCGTGGTTGGAAGAGGATGCGCTGTTCATAGGCCGGCTGCCGCACTGATGAGCGCGCATTTGCGCGGTTCCTCAGCAGGGAACTCAAGTTCCTGAAATCGTGCCATATTTTGAGCAATTATCAGATGCTTTTAGGCGCAGTGCAGCAAGCCACTCTGGACGACGCGTAGTCCCCCGGATACCATTTTTGCGACATTCGTGTGAGACTTGATGAACGGCACGATACTTGCTGTGAGTCGATTGGGGCTTGGGGAAGGAACTAAGTTGAAACTCGCAAGATCCTCCACATTTCGCACCTCGACAATTATTGCCGCGGCGTCGCTAGCGATTGCCGCGCTGACGCTGTTCCACCCGCTTGCGACCGCCCGCGCGGGCGCGCCGCTGGAAGAGCGCAAGGCCCCGATGAAATTCACCTGGGTCGAATGCCGGCCCAATTGCCGCGGTTGGGTCAGTGCGGTCGGCATCGTCACCTCCGATACGCCAAAGGATTTTGAGGACTTTGCGCGCGGACGGCAACTCGGCGGCGCCACATTGGTGCTGGATTCGAGCGGTGGCTCGGTCAACGACTCGATCACGCTCGGACGCCGCTTCCGCGGCCTCGGCATGTTGACGACCGTCGGTATCAGCGTGGTCAACCACACCCAGCAAGGCGATCGCACGAGCATTGCGCCGGAAGCCTTCTGCGAATCCATGTGCGTCTATCTCCTGCTGTCGGGCACGGCGCGCTATGTTCCGCCGACTGCGCATGTGCGCGTGCATCAGATCTGGATGGGCGACCGCGCGGACGATGCGAAAGCCGCAAGCTACACGGCGCAGGACCTCACGATCGTGGAACGCGATATCGGGCGGCTCGCCAAATATACGTTCGACATGGGCGGCGCTGGCGACCTCCTGGCTCTCTCGCTCAACGTGCCGCCGTGGGAAGACCTGCATGAACTGACGCCCGCGGAACTGCGGCTGACCAATGTCGTGACGACCGACCGGGTTGCCGACGTGCTGCCGCGCAACGACCCGTCGGGAGCGGTGGCAGCCATCAAGTCGAAATCGCTGCAGGACCGCTTCGTCAATGTCGAGGCGGAGACGGATACGACTGCCAGGTCGACCAAGACGGCGGAAGCGACCGCGGCGGTCGCCCCGGCACCGCCCGGGAAAGAATAAGGGCCACTCATTTGTCATTCGGGGCGGCGCGACAGCACCGAGCCCGGAAATCTTGAGATAGCGGGTTCGCTCTTGGCGAGAGCGCCCCGGAATGACGGCAATCAGCCTTCGGCCGCCGCAGCCGGCTGCTTCTTCGCTTCGATCTGGCCGATCGCATCCACCACCGCGTCGAAGGTCAGCATGGTCGAGGCGTGCCGCGCCTTGAAGTCGCGCACGGGTTCCAGGAGCGCGATGTCGGCCCATTTGTCTTGCGGCGGAGGCGGCGCGCCGTTCTCTTTCAGCATTTTGCGCACGGTTTCCCGCAATTGGCGAAGCTCGTCAGCCGTCGCGCCGATGACATGGCGCGCCATGATGGAGGAGGAGGCCTGACCGAGCGCGCAGGCCTTCACGTCATGGGCAAAATCGGTCACGACGTCGCCATCCATTTTCAGGTCGACCTTGACGGTCGATCCGCACAGCTTGGAATGGGCGGTCGCGCTGGCGTCGGGATCGGCAAGGCGGCCGAGCCGCGGGATATTTCCTGCCAGTTCGATGATCTTTTTGTTGTAGATGTCGTTCAGCATGGCATGCGAGTCTTGCGGCTGGCGCGGGAAGGCGGCCTTGGCGGCCGGGTTTCATCGTCTTATATATGGGGCAAGCGGGGGAAATACAGTCTCGCCCCGATCCTCAGGCGTCCGGCGGAGATCCCGCCCCGTCTGCCGGTGACACTCCGGTCCGTGAACGGACCGTCGAACGGAGTTGACATGGACGCATTAATTAAGCCGATCCGCCCCAACAAGCCTTCCGACGCCAAGTTGCCCGAAGCCCGTCCCGCAGAACTCGATCCTTCCGAGTTCCTCAGAGCTGCCGTCCTTCCCGACCAGCCGCGCCCTTCGCGCGCGGAGGCCGAGGCGGCCGTGCAGACGCTGTTGACCTACATCGGCGAAGATCCGAGCCGCGAGGGCCTTCTGGACACGCCGCGCCGGGTGGTCGAGGCGTTTGACGAGCTTTACCAGGGCTACCATCAATGCCCGGCGGAGGTGCTCGATCGCACCTTCGGCGAGACTGCGGGCTATGACGATTTCGTGCTGGTGCGCGACATCGAATTCACCTCGCAATGCGAGCACCACATGATGCCGTTCTACGGCAAGGCGCATATCGCCTATACGCCGGTCGAACGGGTGGTCGGGCTCTCGAAGCTGGCGCGGCTGACCGATATTTTCGCTCGCCGCCTGCAGACCCAGGAGCATCTCACCGCCCAGATCGCCGCCGCGATCGACGAGGTCCTCAAGCCTCGCGGCGTTGCGGTCATGATCGAAGCGGAGCATACCTGCATGTCGGTGCGCGGCGTCGCCAAACATGGCGCGATGACGTTCACCAGCCGCTTCACTGGGATGTTCCGCGACAATCCGGCGGAGCAGCAGCGTTTCCTGTCCATGGTGCGAGGGCCGAACCGCTAGGCGGCCAGCCCTCGCTTGAACGAGCGAGGGTTTTTCGTGTCCACAGCAGCGATTGACGAGCGCGAAGAGGGCTTGGGTTTCCGGCCCAAGTTCGACGCGTCGGGGCTCCTCACCTGCATTGCCACCGATGCGGCCAGCGGCGAATTGCTGATGGTCGCGCATATGAACGAGGAAGCTCTGCGCCGTACCGTCGAGAGCGGTGAGGCCTGGTATTTCAGCCGGTCGCGCAATGCCTTGTGGCGAAAAGGCGAGACCTCAGGTCACGTGCAGCGCGTCCTGGAGATGCGGGTCGACTGCGACCAGGACGCGGTCTGGATCAAGGTCGAGCAGAAGGGCGCAGCCTGCCACACCGGCCGGCGCTCCTGCTTCTACCGCAAGCTTGAGCCGGGCGCGGGCGGACCGCGGCTCGCCTTTGTCGATGCGGAGCGGCTGGTCGATCCGGAGACGGTCTACAAGAAATAGCTCCGTCATAGACGCTCGTTATTCCGGAGCGCGCGCAAGCGCAAACCCGGAATCTCGCGCCGCAAGCTCCGGATTTTCGGGTTCGCGACTTCGTCGCGCCCCGGAATGACACAAGTGGCAGGACTTTCTTAACCCCGCATTAACCATAATCGCCGCACTGTCCGGCGCATCAGGGCGCCAGAACAGGGCGGAAGCAGGAAATGTCGGTCGACACGTCAAACGCTACGGCCGCGACGGCTGTTGATCCTTCGCGCACGCGAGTGACCGGTGCGATCAAGCAGGCGTCCAACAACACCGGCGCCAGCTTCGAATATCTTCTCGCCACCGCGAAGATGGAGTCCGACTTCAACCCCTCCGCAAGCGCTTCCACCTCGTCGGCGCGCGGCCTCTATCAGTTCATCGATCAGACCTGGCTTGCCACCGTGAAGGAAGCCGGCGGCCAGCTCGGCTATAGCCAGCTCGCCGATGCCATCACCAAGACATCGTCAGGCGAGTATGTCGTCAGCGACCCCGCGACGCGGCGGACCATCATGAAGCTGCGCGACGACCCGGCGATCGCGTCCGCGATGGCGGGGGCGCTGACTCAATCCAACAGCTTTGAGCTCACGGGCATGATCGGCCGCCGGCCGAGCGATGCCGAACTCTATATGGCGCATTTCATGGGCGTCGGCGGCGCCGCCAGGCTGATCAACAGCGCCGAGGACACTCCGCAAGCCAATGCCGCCCGGTTGTTTCCGAATGCCGCCGCCGCCAACCACTCCATCTTCTACGACCGGGCGGGGCAGCCGCGCAGCGTCTCGGAAGTCTATTCGGTCTTGAGCGCGCGTTATGCCGGCGCGGCCAGCTCCCCGCAGACGCAAACGGCGCTGGCGATGTTCGGTGCGGGCGCGACCGCGAGTTCGGTTGTGAGCGCGGCCCCGGCAATCGACAACGCGGCCTATCTCTCGTCTTTCCCGGATGTTCGTTCGGCATCGGCCGCGGCGGCTTCCACGGGCGACGCGAACAACGGCGCGCAGCCGAACGATCCGATGTTTCGTTCGCTGTATCAGGTCGACGGATCGCAGCCGGTTTCCTCGACCGTTCACACCCTGTGGGGCAACTCTTCGTCGCTGACGTCGGATACGGCATCCACGGGCAGCACCAGCGCGCCGGCGCCGCTCGATCTCTTCAGCGACCGCAACGGCACCTTCAGCGGTTGACGCGCATACCCTGCGGTCAGCCGGCCGGTCTTCCTTCACGGAAGGCGGCTTGCCTTGCGGCATCGCGGGCAATTTCTGCGAAACGTGTGCCCGTTAACTTGTACGCTTTCAGGTAGAGAAGTAGCTTCGCCAGCGGGGGACTCTTCGCTGGAGGATACTCTATGTCCATTGATGTAAGGGTTTATGACAACGGCGATCATACTTGTCTGGTTTGGCTGCCCGCGGACCGCAGGCCGATTCCGGGATGCCGCGGCTTCACCATTCGCCGCGTCGTGAAAGGCAGTCCGGACGTCTATTTGCACGGCTTTGTCGGATTTTCGGACGATGACAAGCTCGACCAGAGTGCACCCTGGAAGCATCCGCTGCAGCGATTCATGTGGTGGGATTACGGCGTGAAGCCGGGCGACACCGTGCAATATTCGGTGGTGCCGGTGATCGGCACCAAGGACAATTTGCAACTCGACCAAAATGCGGCGAGCGCTTTGACCGCGCCGATCACGATCTCGAGCCAAGCGTCGGCGAACATCAGTGCTTATTTCAACAAGGGCATCGTCTCCGCGCAGTGGGTGTCACGCGCGCTCGCCTCGCTCGGCAAGAAGCCCAAGATCGCGGATATTATCAAAGCGCCGGGCAATGAACTGAGAGACGCCTTGAGCGGATTGTTGCGGCTGCAGCTCCTGCAAATGCTCAAGGACGTGAAAGACGGCAACGGCCATGTCTATGCAGCGCTCTACGAGCTCAACGACCCCGAACTGCTCGCCGGCCTCACGGCGCTCGGCAAGAAGTGTCACTTGATCCTGGCCAACGGCGCTTTCAGCAAGAAAAACGACAATGACGAGAACAAGACGGTTCGGGCGAAACTGAAGGGCGTGGTGGACCTGTATGACCGGCTGGTTCCGCAGGGGCACTTCGCGCACAACAAATTTCTGGTGGCGTGCGATTCCGCAGGCAAGCCGCAGCGGGTGCTTTCCGGCAGCACCAACTGGACGATGACCGGATTGTGCACGCAGGCCAACAACGGCATCGTCGTAAACGACGCGAAACTCGCGCAATACTTTCTCGACGAATGGAATCTGCTGAAGGACGCCAAGAACGCCTATCCGCCGGCTCTCGCCAAGACCAACGGCAGCGCCGGAGCGAAGGGCATCAATAGCTTCAAGGTCGACGGCGCCAGCATCACCCAATGGTTCGCTCCGACCGACAAGGGCGAAGACCTCGACTATGCGCGCAAGCTGATCAACGGCGCGCAGCAGGGCATTCTGTTCCTGTTCTTCAATCCCGGCGTGTTCGTTCCCGACGGTCAGCCGGAAAACAAATGGACGTTGCTGCAGAACATCCTGTTCCGTCATCACGAGGGTACGGAGAATTACAATCCGAATCTCTACATCCGCGGCGTGGTGAACCAGGAAATCGCCGGCCTCACCGAGGAATCCATCACCGACAAACCGGCCAGGCCTTCACCCCGCGCCGCGCTCGACCCGTCGGCCGGCACGCCCGTGACGCTGTTTTCCGGCGGCAAGCAGCCGCCACAGCACCTTGGCTATGAATCGATGGTGCCCAAGAACATCAAGGACGTCTTCCACAACTGGGCCACCGAGATTCTCGGCCAGGGCGTGCACATCCACAGCAAGGTCATCGTGCTCGATCCTTTCGGCGAGCATCCAGTTGTCATGACGGGCTCGCACAACCTGGGCTTCAAGGCGTCCAGCAAGAACGATGACAATCTCATGATCATCGAGGGTAATGCGCGGCTCGCGGCGGCTTATGCCGCCAATATCATTGCGACCTACCATACCTATCGCTGGAATAGCTATGTTGAGGCGCACCGGCAGGATCCAAAGGTGTGGCACGGTCTCGTCGACCGCGATAATTGGCAAGAGAGCTATCTCGATCCGGACGGCAGCGATTTGCCCGAACTGAAATTCTGGATGGGACTGCTTCCGAGAGCGGCCGCGAGCGGAGCGGCGGCGCCGCCGCAGCCGGTGCATGTTCCGGAGCACCCGGCAGCGCCTTCGCGGCCGGTGCGATCTCGCGCGCCGAAACACCCGGCAACGACGAGGGTGGCGGCGGCAAGCAAGAAGCGCGTCACCAAGACATCGCCGCGCAAGAAATCGCCGACGACAAGGAGCGCCACAAAAAAGCAGGCAGTGAAACGGACGTCGAAGTTGCGCGGCAAGCGCAAGTGACATTCATTGCGGTCGGGTGCGCCATTGGCGCGGGTCGCATCATGAGCGGTCCGCAGTTCGCGGCGGTCGCCGAAACGGCTGCCGCCGCCTCCCATCTTACCTCCGGCCAGTGGGTCTTAATAAAACGTCAATAAAACCAGTCGGTTATGGTGAACGCTTTGTTAAGCGTCGTGGTTTATTTTCCCCTGTTGTGGCCACCAGCCTGATCCGCGGCGTCGATTGCGGACCAGACTCGGTGAGGCCGATATCGTTTGGTTGCGTAAGCCGGAAAGACAATGATCGTTCGGCAGTTCATCAGTTGGGTCAGGACCGCGTCCGCGGGCGAGCGGGCGGAAGCGACGCGCTCGCTGGCGCGGGCTTGGTTGATTTCCGATCTTTCCGAGGATGATCGTGCGGCGGCCGAGGGCGCGCTGCTCATGATGCTCGATGATCCGTCGCCATTGGTGCGAAAGGCCATGGCCGATGTGTTCGCGCGCAGCGGCGAGGCTCCGGCCGCGATCGTGCAGGCGCTCGCGCTCGACCAGCCATCGGTCGCGGTCTCCATCCTCGAACATTCGCCGCTGTTGATCGATGCCGACCTTGTCGACATCGTTGCGACCGGCGATTGCGAAACCCAATGCGCGATCGCCCGCCGCATCAGCCTGCCGGCATCGGTCGGCGCCGCGATTGCCGAGGTCGGCAGCGCGGCGGCGGCACTGGAATTGATCGAAAATCCCTATGCCGAGCTCGCGCCGTTTTCGTGGGACCGTATCGTCGAGCGCCACGGCCATCTCGCCGCGATCAGGGAATCCATGCTGCTGCTCGACGATCTGCCGGCCGCGACACGCGCGGCGCTGGTGGCAAAGCTTTCGGAGACGCTGGCGCAATTCGTGGTGGCCAGGAATTGGCTCAGCGCCGACCGGGCAGGGCGCCTCGCGAGCGAAGCCCGCGACCGTTCGGCCCTGAACATCGCGGCGCGCTCGCGCGGCGACGACATGCGCGGGCTGGTCAGCCACCTGCGCGAGACCGGTCAGCTCTCCGCCGGCCTGATCCTGCGCGCGCTGCTGTCAGCCAATCTGGAGTTGTTCGAGGCGGCGCTGGCGGAGCTTTCCGAACTGCCGCTGGCGCGGGTCTCGTCGCTGTTGCATGACCGCGGCAGTGCGAGTCTGGAGGCGTTGTTGCGCCGTGCGGGCTTGCCGGAATCGACATTTGCGGCGTTCCGTGTCGCGCTCGAGGTCTGCCATGAGATCGGCTTTGCCGACTCGGCGGGCACCGCCGCCCGCCTGCGCCGGCGCATGGTGGAGCGCGTGTTGACCCAGTGCGAGACCGACGGCAACGCCACCGAGCAGCTCTTGATCCTGTTGCGTCGCTTTGCAACGGAATCGGCGAGGGAAGAGGCGCGGCTGTTCTGCGAGGAGTTGGCCGCGGAAGCCGCGCTTGCGCGGCAGCATCATGAGCTGATCGCGGCTTAGCGTCATTGCAAGGAGCCAACGGGTCCGGGCAAAGCGCGGCCCGTTGGCTCCTTGCAATGATGAAGAGATACCGAAGGCTTTATCTCACTCCCCGGGCACGATGCTCGGGGCGAGAATGGCTTCGAGATGCTCGGGGCGGCCGCGATTGACGTGGGCGAGATATTCGTCGGCGACGCGGCGCAAGCGGCGGCTGAGCTCGGAGGAAACCGCCACCGTGTCGAACTTGGTGTGCTCGTGCACGATCGCCTGGATGGCGTTGACGTGGTGCTCGATCAGTTCGGGCGGCACCTTTTCGAGATCGGGGGCGTGTTCGATGATGCGGCACAGACTGTCGGCCGTCGCGGCGGCGGACGGAAAGCCGAAGGTTGCGGCATCGCCCTTGATGTCATGGGCGGCGCGAAACAGCTCCTCGCTGGCGGCATCGGTGAAGCCTTGGTTGCGAACGGCCGCATAAGCGGCCAACAGCCGCTCGGTCTCGACGACCATCCAGCCCTTGAATTCACCTGATAGACCGGCGAGCGCCCGTTCGGCTCGCGCGACCGGATCGTCGCCGCTCTTGCCGTCCACGTGCCGCAAGACGCTGCGCAGAGGGTTGGGTGGGGTGATGACGTGATGGGTGGCGTAGCTCTTGATCTCCAGCCCGGAGGATTTGTCTTTGGCCATGAACGTCTCCTTGCGCCCTAGACCGGTGACCGCGCCTTGTCGAGCAGCGAAGGCTGCTGCAGTACCTCGGCCTCGCCGCCGACGCGGCGCTCGGGGCCGATATAGGCGTTGTTGGTGTTGCGCCGCCGGTCGGGACCGAAATAGGTCTTGGTCTTGATGAACGGGCGCGGATTGGCGACCACGTTGAGAATACGCTGGTAAAGCCCCTTGGCTGAAATCGGCTTGGCCAGGAATTCGGTGACGCCCGCGTCACGCGCAACCGTCACGCGGCGCTTCTCGGAATGGCCGGTCAACATGATGATGGGCGCGTAGGGATTGCCCTTGGCTTCCGGCTGCCGGATCATTTGCGCAAGTTCGAGGCCGTCGAAGATCGGCATCGCCCAGTCGGTGATGACGATGTCGGGCGCATAGTGGGTGTACATTTCCAGGGCGGTCGCGCCGTCCTCGGCCTCATAGACCTCGCGCGCGCCGAACGAGTGCAGGAGCGTGCGCAAGATTCTGCGCATATGCGGGTTGTCGTCGCAGACGAGAAATCGCAGCTTGTTGAAATCGATGCGGAACATGGCCCGGCCTTGGGAACGCGAAGGCGCGACGTCGGATGTCGGTATATTGCTGTTAACCATATGGGGCGCTGGTTAACGAAGCGTTTGCGCTGCACGCCCGGCAGCAGCCATTCCGCAAAGAGTTTCGTCGAGCCGCGGCTTTTAGTAACCGAACTGCTCGCGCAGGATGCGCTCCTCGAGGCTGTGACCGGGATCGAACAGCATCCGCATCGAGATCGTCTTGTCGGAGAGCACCTCGACGCGGCACACGTTGCGCACCTCGTCATGGTCGGCGACCGCCGCGACGGGGCGCTTCTCGCCCTCGAGCACCTCGATGGTGACATAGGCGGTGTTCGGCAGTAGCGCGCCGCGCCAGCGCCGCGGCCGGAACGCGCTGATCGGCGTCAGCGCGAGCAGCGCGGCGTTGATTGGCAGGATCGGGCCCTGCACCGAAAGGTTGTAGGCGGTCGATCCGGCAGGCGTAGCCACCAGCACGCCATCGGCGATGAGCTCCGGCATGCGCTCCTGCTCGTCGATCAGGATGCGCAGGCGCGCAGCTTGATAGGTCTGGCGATAGAGGTAGACCTCATTGAAGGCATGATGGACATGCACGCCGCCGTGGTTGTCGGTCGCGCGCATCAAGAGGGGATGGATGACGGATTCGCGCGCGGCCGCGAGCCGCGTGCGCAGATCGTGCGTCGAGTACTCGTTCATCAGAAAGCCGACGGTGCCGCGGTGCATGCCGTAGATCGGTTTTCCCGAGCCCATGTGCTTGTGCAGCGTCTGCAGCATCAAGCCGTCGCCGCCGAGCGCAACCACGACGTCGGCGTCCTCCGGCGCGCAATTGCCGTAGAGCTCGGAGAGTTGCGCCAGCGCCGCCTGTGCTTCGGGCACGGAGCTCGCGACGAAGGCGATCTTCTCATATCGCTTGGGCTTACTCATGAACCTAAAAGCTCGTCTGGAACGCCTGAAGGGAATTCGCCGCGTCGTCTATACACCCCGGCCGTGCTTGTCGAGGTTAAGGAATGTGCTTCCGCGCCAATCAACGTAAATGCCGGCGTTTACGGGCGCGGATTGCCGGATTTTTGATGCGCGGCCGGACCGATTGCGCGGTGGTACCGTGGACATGTCGCAATTTCGGGCTAGATACCCCCGCAAAAGGCCGCTCATGCCTGCGTGGCTGGACAACCCGCGTGGCCTACACAGGGGAGCTTGGAGAGAACAATCATGCTCATCGAAACGCCGGCCGTCCGCACCCTCAGCCTGCTGCTCATGTTGTTCGCCGCCGTCCCGAGCGCATCCGCCCAGGATGCGCAGGAGCATATACCGACGGCCACCGCACCGGCGGGGCAAAAGGGCGGACCGGGTGCGCGCAGCGGCAGCACGCCCGCCTCGGCGGCGACAGCGGAGCAACACAAGCTGCCGCCGGATTCTACGACCAAGCACACGCTCGAACTGCCTGGCCGCTCGCTGGCGTTCACGGCAACCGCCGGCTCCATCCGCCTGTTCGATGACAAGGGCGAACCGCAGGCCGATATCGCCTATACGGCCTATCAGCTCGACGGGGCCGACCGCGCCAGCCGGCCCGTCACCTTCATCTTCAATGGCGGTCCCGGTGCGGCGTCGGCCTGGCTGCAGCTCGGCAACAACGGCCCCTGGCGGCTTGATATCAATGCGGATGCGGTCACGCCGTCGACTGCGCCCGATCTCAAGCCCAATGCCGAGACCTGGCTCGACTTCACCGATCTCGTCTTCATCGATCCCGTCGGTACCGGCTACAGCCGTTTCGTCGCGACCGGCGAGGACGTGCGAAAGAAATTTTATTCGGTCGATGGCGATGTCGCCTCGATTGCCGTGACGATCCGCCGCTGGCTGGAAAAGAACGATCGTCTGTTGTCGCCCAAATATGTTGCGGGCGAGAGCTATGGCGGCATCCGCGGGCCGAAGGTGGTTCGTAATTTGGGATCGCAGCAGGGCGTCGGCGTCAGCGGGCTGATTTTGATCTCACCGGTGCTCGATTTCCGCGAATGGTCGGGCTCCAGCATTCTCCAATATGTCGCGAGCCTGCCGACCTTTGCGGCCGTCGCCCGAGACAGGGAGAAGAAGGGGGATCTCTCGCGCGCGGACGTAAAGGATGTCGAGAGCTACGCGCGGAGCGACTTTCTGGTGGACCTGCTCAAGGGCCAGGCCGACACGGATGCGACCAACAGGATCGCTGACAAGGTCGCCGCGCTGACGGGCATCGACCAGGCGGTCAGCCGCAGACTCGCCGGCCGTTTCGATATCGACGAGTTTCGCCGCGAATTCGACCGCCGCGACGGCAAGGTGACGGGTCGCTATGATGCATCCGTGCTCGGTACCGATCCTTATCCGGATTCGAGTTCCTTCCACTTCGGCGACCCCTCGGGCGACAGGCTGGTTGCGCCGCTGACGAGCGCGGCGGTCGATCTCACCACCCGCAAACTGAACTGGCGACCGGATGGTTCTTACGAGACGTTGAATGGGGCCGTGGAACGGGCCTGGGATTTCGGCCGTGGCCTGCGCCCGCTGGAATCGACGTCAGACCTGCGCCAGATCCTGGCGCTCGATCCGAAGCTGAAGGTGCTGGTCGCACATGGGCTGTTCGATCTCGCTACGCCGTATTTCGGATCGCAGATCGCGCTGGATCAGCTCCCGCCTTTTGCCTCGCGCGTCAAGCTCGCGGTCTATCCCGGCGGACACATGTTCTATTCCCGCGACGCCTCGCGCCAGGCGTTTCGGACCGAGGTTCAGCAGTTAATGAAATAGCGCAAATGGGCCGTGCTCATTCGGGGCATTCCGGGTTCGCGCTGCCGCGCGCCCCGGAATGACGGCTTGATCGCTCAATAAACTAGGCCCGTTCCAGGCGGCTGCTCAAGCGCTGCCGCGAGCGAGCGGTATTCCTCGCTGTCCTTGCCGGCGAGCTGTGCGATCTTGTTGAGATGATACAGCGCCTGATCGCGGTTGCCCTGCTCGACCTGCCACAAGCCGTAATACTGCCAGGTCTTCACGTGGTTCGGATCGGCCTTCAGCGCGCGTTCGTACCAGACCTGAGAGAGCTTGTAGTCGCCCAGTTTGCGATAGGAATAGCCGATCAGATTGGCGACCGCGGCGTTGTCGTCATGGCCGAGCGCCTTCAACTGATCGATCGCGCCGGCATAATCCTGGCGGTCGTAGACGGTGGTGTAGGCGGCGCGATAGCCTTCTGCGAATTTCGCGTACTCCTGGCTCGGCCTTGCTTCGCTCCTCTTCTTGCCCTTCTTGCTTTCGGAAGCCGGCGGGGACGGATTGTCGTCGCCGTTGGCGTAGACCTTTGTAATCACCGGCGCCGTCGCCAGTACCATTGACAATGTCGCGAGTGTCAGAAGCCTGGCCGCAGATTTTCGCATGCATCTCTCCTGTTGATGTCGTGACGACCCGGTATCCCGGCGGCCTCCGCTCATAGCCAAAGGCCCGAGGACCTGAACCGCCGCAAGGAAAGAAAATTCCCAACCGGCGGCCATTATTTGTCCGAGTTCGGCCTCGGGTGCTCAATTTATTGGGAACATGACGAAGTCGTCATGCAGATGAACGAAATCCGACCTCGCGTGTCAGGGCAGGTTCAGTGCGCGCCGCCTAGGCTGGCCAGCATGATCGACGGATCCCGGCCGCTCCGGCCGGCAACGTCAGATCCTGAGTAGGAGATGAACCATGCTCAAGACGATTTCTGCAGCTCTGCTTGCCGCCTCGATGATCGCAGCCCCCGCGCTTGCCGCCGATTCAGGCAGCCAAAACCCGGCGAACAAGACCACCCAGACCCAAACCACACAGACGCAAGCCCCGGCCGCCAAGACCGGACAGCCGCAGACCAGTGCCACGGCCACGTCGAGCAAGAGCAAGAAGCTCAACGCGAATGCCAAGATGATCCGCCATCATCACCACAAGAAGGTCAGCCTGCACAAGAGCCATCCGAAGGTCGCCGCGAAGGTCAGCACCAAACCCGCGGCGCTCTCGACCAAGCGGAGCTGATCCGCGATTCCGTTCGGCGCGGCTGATCCGTTTCCCCACCGCGCCGACGGACGTCAGGCCCGGCCCTCGCCATCTGCTGGCACACATGGCGGCGGGCCGGGCCGTGTCTTACAGTCGGCCGAAAAGAAGTTGGCCGAAAAGTCGATTCCCTTTTTTCAGGTGAGAGGATAGAAGGCCGGCGCACGCGTGCCGGTCGGCCGCGTATTTCGGGAACTTCAAGACGAGTTGCGCTTCGGGTTTCCGGAGCTTGGGGATTTCGGCAATTGGGGATTTCAGCAAGGCTTGTCGCGATCGTGCTGTTGCCGCTCGCGCTTGCGGGTTGCCTGGGCAGTGATGAGAGCGGGCCACCGTCCTTCATGGAGGACAGCAGCGCGCCGCAACCCTTTCCCGAAAATTACCGTTCGGAATTGCTGGCGTTCATGCGGACGTACCTCAACAATCCGGTCGGCGTGCGCGATGCCATGATGGCCGATCCGGTGCAGCGAACGGTCGGGGGCAGGGTGCGCTACGTTAGCTGCCTGCGCTTTTCCGAGCAGCAAGCCGACGGCACGTACCGCCCGCCACGCGAGCAAGCCGTGCTCTTCATCAATGGCAGGCTGGATCGCGTGGTGCAGGATGCGCGCGAGCTCTGCGTTGGCGCCAATTACCAGCCGTTCCCGGATCTCGAGCATATGAGCCGCTAGCCGCCGAGGTCCGGGCGTGTCGCGGGAACTGCGGCCAAGCAGCGCGGGGGATATCCGTTCAATTTTCTGCGAACGCTGAACCGGCCAGCAACGCTGATCACCAAATGACAGGGAACAGCATGCGCTGTTTGCGAAAGATTGACGCAGGCCGGAACAAAACCGCTTTGTTGCCGGTCCGTCACAGTCGCGAACGATCAAAGCTGCGGCATCCCCTCCGGGCAACCAAATTGAGGCCATGTTGTTGGATAGGGTCGCCACCGCAATAAGGGGAATTCTGATGAAAAGGCTTTTGCTTGGCGCGGCTGCATTGATGGCTTTCGCAGGTTCTGCGATGGCGGCCGACATGCCGGCGCGTACCTATACGAAGGCTCCCGTCTATACGCCGCCGCAGGCGATCTATAATTGGACTGGATTCTATATCGGCGGCCACATCGGCGGCGCCTTCGCCGGCAACAACAGCCTGATCGGAAGCGACGGCCGATTCCTCGGTGGCGTGCAGGGCGGCTTCGACTACCAGTTCGCGACCAACTGGGTGATCGGCGCCGAGGCCCAGTACAGTTGGCTGACCAACGGTAGCAGCGGCGTGCTGTTTCCGGGCGGCAGCCTGATCACGAGCAAGAATGACCAACTCGGCTCGGTCACCGGCCGCTTCGGCTACACCTGGGGTCCGGCGCTGGTCTATGCCAAGGGCGGTTACGCCTGGCGCGATAATCCCAACATCGGGGTGAGCGTCGGCGGCACGCCGGTCGCCTTTACGGCCGACGGCGCGCACAAGGATGGCTGGACCGTCGGCGCCGGCCTCGAATACATGTTCGCGCCGAACTGGTCAGCCAAGGCCGAGTACCAGTATTACAATTTCGGCAACACCACCTTCACCAGTGGCCCTGCCGAGATCGTCGGCTCCCGCTTCCGCGACGATGAGCACACGGTCAAGGTCGGCGTGAACTATCGCTTCGGCTGGGGTGGTCCGGTCCAGTCCAGGTACTGAGACGCCCGAACCGTTTCGTCTCTTGCAAAAGGCCGGCTCATTGCCGGCCTTTTCTTTTGCTCTCTGTTCTTCGCTGTGTGCGCGCAGCTCGCGGCACAAAATTTTTTTCGCCCTTTGCGAAACTTTAGCCGATGATCGGTTATTATGCAGCCGCCGGCGGGTGGACGAGAAACATGCGTAATTTAGTAGCGGTGCTGATTTTCTCTGCGATGATGGTGCCTTGCTCCGGCCGAACGATCCTGAAATCCGAACCGCTGGTGCTGGGACCGTACGAGGTCGCCTTCGTGCAGGATGCATCCTGCCCCGCAGGCCAGGTGTTGAGGGTCACCGGCGCGATCCGCGGCCTGCATCGTAAGCGCGCATGCGTCGTGCTCTCGTCCGAGCAGGCCTCGCTTGCGGTCGCGACGCCCTGACGTCGGCTGCGCTGGGGCTGTTCGGTTCACGTCAAACGGCGGGAGCTGCTGGGGGCAGGACGTAAATCGCGACTGAGAGTAGTGCGTCAGATTTGCGGGGTCCGCGCCTCGTCGCGTTCAGCATCGGCTTGGTTCTGTTCCGGGTCTTCCTGCGGATCCGGCAGGCAGGCGCGGATTTCGTAGTCATTGTCGAGCACTGGATGGGGCGTCGGCTTGTCCTCTTCGGAAGCGACGTCGACCACAAGACCGCTCTTGCGGGCCAGTTTCCAGACATCCGCTTCGGTGGGATAGGTCTTGCTCAACTTGGCGTCATTCAAAAACAACGCATAAGGCATGGCTTGGCTCCGGATTAGCCGGCCGATAACGCCTGGAGCCGCTTCAGGTTTCCGCCAGCGGGGCGGGCCGGAACCGGCGCTTGAGGCCCGGACCAGGGCCTTCGGGCGGCGCCTGAGTCCTTAACAGGAAGTGAATGCCGAGAAAAAGAATCCCCGAGACTCCACGGCCAGAATCGCCGGATGTTCTCGCCCATGGGAACGACACTCCATACTTTCGGCGAACGCGTGCAGTTGGCGCTGGCGGCCGGCCTGTTGGTCGCCTGCACCGCCAATGTCGCGCTGGTATGGGCTTTCCTCTGATCCTGTTGGACGCTCAGGTGGATCGCTGCTTGCGACGGCCTATTTTCGCGGACGGGGCGGCGCGCCATCCCTGATTGCGGCCCGCAGCTTTGCGAGCGTGGCCGAAAAATATTCCTCGCGTTCGCGGTTGAACCGCTCCTGGTGTGCGCGAAAGCTGGCGACACGGGCATTGATCTCGGTCTTGAGGTCGTCCGCGATGCTCGATCGCGCGTTAGCGGCCGGGAGTGGGGGCAGATCGGTGGCTGGCGGGACCGGCGGGTTCGACGCGATGGTCGATGTGCCGTCGGGCTGGGCCATCTCGGGGGCGGCAGAGCCGGTGTCGGCGGACTCGGGCGCAGGAGAAGGTGGCGGCGCGCCGGCAGCCGCTTTCCTGCCCGCGACCGACTGAACGAAGGCCAGTGTCTGCGCGATCAAAGCGTCGCGTTCTCGCATCCACTTCATGGCACACCTCAGCCGCGCGTGATTTCAGCAAAGGGCGAGGGGAGAATCAAGGGCCGTGTCAGGGCTTTGCCGCAGGCCATAAGGATTTCGGTCAAGGGCGGGCGGCCTGCCGCAAGTTGTAAGTAAATATCAGCGACTTGCAGAAGTTGTCGGCTGCTGGCGGAGGAACGGACAAGGACGTGATCTCCGGACGGCTTGACAGGGGAGGCATTGGCATCCCAACTGCTTGGGGTAACGCAGGCAATTGGCGTCGCTGCGCGTCCTGTGTCGCATTCCGGCCGCTGCTTCCGGTCCGTCGCGCCCCGCTTTTTAGTTGAACGATGGATAATCCTTCTCGCTCCGAACGGTCCCGTAAAGCCGCGCTTGCCGCAGCCCTCACCATTATTGCGCGGGATGGGCCGGGCCGGCTGACGCTGGATGCGATCGCGCGAGAAAGCGGCCTGAGCAAAGGCGGCCTGATGCACCAATTCCGCACCAAGGACGCGGTGTTGAGAGCACTGCTGGAGCAGCAGTTTTCGCATTTCAACCAGTTCTCCATCGACTTTCTGAACACGGCCGGCTCATCTTCGCGCGAACCAAAGCTGGCGACGGCCATAGCCACGTCACGGGAAATCATTGCCCAGCAATATTCGGTCGCCCAGGCGATGCTCGCCGCGCTCGCTTCCGAGCCCAGCCTGCTTGCCGAGGCCCGTGACCGCGACGCCAAGAACCTCGATGCCATCAAGGCGGAGGCTGCCGATCCGGATTTGGCTGTTCTGCGCTGGGCGGCGGCGCGCGGACTCGCACTGCTCGCGATGCTCCGGCTATCCCCGATCTCCGAAGCCGAGTCGGAGCGGCTGTTCGCGCGGTTGCTTGACGAGAGCCTCTGGCCCGCGCTCGAGCAGCCGCAGAGGGAGCAGGCCGAGCGGCCCGTTCGTGCACCGGCCCGCCGGAACGGCTAGGTACAAGCGCGCCGTCTCCCGTCAAAGGCGCTGAACGCAAGCCGCTCGCGCTCGCTTGCCCTGGTTGCGGCGGATCGCCTCACGTCGATTAACCCATTTACAAACCGCCTGGTCGGTTTTAAAGATGCTCGGCATGGCTGCAGCCCCCGGTGCCTCAGCCTTACGCTTTCACGACGTCGGCCGCGCCACGCCGTCCGTTTTCCGGTTCCGAAATGAGGAGAGATCGAGATGAATGGTTGGACCGCCGCGCGCGGCGTGCTGCTGCTGGCGCTGTGCGCGAGTGCTGCGGGATGCGCCAGCGTGGCGCCGGTGGCTTATTCGGAGCTCGCCTCGTCGGCCTATCTCGCGCCCAACCAGTCCGATTCCTCGGGCCGCATGCCGTACCGTTACGCCGCGGCTGTGGACTGGCGGTCCTACGACAAGGTCATGCTCGATCCTCTCGTGATCTATCGCGGACGCGATCACCAATTCGGCGACATGTCCGAGCGCGACAAGGCGACGCTTGCCGCCTATATGCGGACCAGCTTTCTGGAAAGCCTCGGCAGCCGTTTTGCGATCACCAGCAGTCGGGCGCCGAACACCTTGCGCGTGCGGCTCACTTTGACGGGAGCGGTCGCCAACACGCCGGTGCTGGGCACCCTGTCGCGCTTCGACCTTGCCGGCGCCGTCTACAACGGGGTGCGGGCCGCGCGCGACGGCGAAGGAACGCTGACAGGCTCGGTGGTCTATGTCGTCGAGGTCTTTGATGCGCCGAGCGGGCGGCTCCTCACGCCTTCGTCGGCAAGCAATACCCGACGCCCTACGACATCAAGGCAAGCGTCGGCGCGCTCACAGCCGCGCCGGCCGGCATCGACAAGGGCGCCGACGCTCTCCTGGCTCAGCTCAGATGATGGTTTGGCGAGACGCGCACGACGACGAGGGTGTTGAAAATCCTGTGGCGAATAATCATCCGTACCGCGGTGGCCACCCTGCTGGCCGTGGCGCAAAACCGCGGTCAGGCGGCGGCCCTCTCCGATCCGAGCGGGACGTGGTTGACCGAAGACGGCCGCGCCCGCATTCGGGTCGAGCACTGCGGCGCGGCGCCGGAGCGGATCTGCGGCTATATCGTTTGGATGAAGGAGGCTGCCGACGGCAAAGGCCAGCCGCTGCGGGACAAGCTCAATCCCGATCCTGCCAAGCGTGCACGCGCGCTTCTCGGCCATCAGCTCATCCTCGGCCTGAGGCCGACGCAGGAGGGGCGCTTTGCCGGCGAGATCTACAACGCCGAGGACGGCAGGACCTACGGCATCACGATCTGGCGCGACGGCGCCGAGCGCCTGAACATCAAGGGCTGCCTGCTCGGTTTGCTCTGCTCCACACAAAGCTGGATGCGGACGACCGACGCGCTGCCGGGACAACTGGTCGGAACGACCGGCGATGCCACCGGCCCGACGCCCGATCCGGAGTGGGCGATGGCGCGGCAGGTTCGGCCGGCGACGACCAAGGTCAAAGCGCATAGTTCTCCCCGTAAAACTACCGGATGAGGGCTCGCTCGGCCGCGAATCGCTTAAGCTATCGATGCCGTACCTGGAAAGATGAGGCCATGGCCGACACTCTGGAACGAGATGTACAGGCGTTGAAGGAATGGCTCAGGCAGGCGTGGCGCTACCTCGCCGAGCCATCGCTGACCCGTTTTGAGCGGCAGGAAATTCGCAACCAGATCAAGCAAACGGACGCCGAACTGCGGGCCTGCCTGCAAAAACTGGCCGCGCAAAATCAGGCGCGAAGCAAGGCAATGGATGCGCCGGTACGGACCGTGCCGCGGTCGGATTTTCGCATTCTCAATGTCTAGCCAAGAGGAGAGCGCGCAAGCGCCGCCTGTTGCGCCTGGTGCAGCTTCGCCGCGCAGGTTATGGGATCCGGGCTGCCGCTGATCAGCTTGATCTGGCGACGGCATTCGGCAGCGAAGGATTGCAGCCGCTCGACGGTGAGCGTGTCTGTGATGCTCTTGGCGAGCCGCTCGGCGCGCAGCGCCTGATCCTGAAGATATGCCAATCTGTCCATGCCCCGTCTCCTTGCAGGGACAATTTGCAGCGAATTGCTTGGTTCCGAGGCTGCTCCAATCATGGCTAACGCCAGGTTAATTTCTGTGGCGTCGGACCGCTGTGGCGTGGGCGCGCGAGGCGAACGCCAACTTGGGAGGGTAAGGCGGATGAAAAGGATCGATATCGAAAAAGCACCCGTTTCATCGGGCTCGCGCTATCCCGGAGAACTGGCGCTGCCCTGCCTCAACAAGCTTCGCCGCCGGCTCGGCGCGGGCGCCGGCTTGAAGCAGATCGGCGTCAACCTGCTGGAGCTGGGTCCCGGTGCCTGGTCGAGCCAGCGGCATTGGCACACCAAGGCGGAAGAGTTCGTCTACGTTCTGGAAGGGGAGGTCGTGCTGGTGACGGACGCGGGCGAGGAGATTTTACGCGCCGGCGACTGCGCGGCTTTCCGCGCCGGCGATGCCGACGCTCATCACCTGCAAAACCGCAGCGAAGCGGCCGCACGCATTCTCGAAATCGGCTCGGCCAATCTGCGTGAGGACCAAGCCCATTATCCTGATGTCGATCTGCATGCCACCGCGGCGGGATATTTTCGCAAGGACGGGACGCGGTATTAGAGCATGATCCGGAAAAGTGTGAAGCGGTTTTCCGAAAAGATCATGCTCAAACAAGAATCTAAAGCGCGATAGCGATTCGATCTAATCCCATCGCGCTTTAGCTGTTCGAACCGTATCACCCTGCGGCTTCAAGGTCTGACTGCACCTGAAGCGCGTCCTCATCTCTCACGTGCAGCGCAAAGCCGCGCGCGTGCGGATCGGCGAGCCCTGCGCGGAGCTGCATGCTCGGAATCAGATAATCGCCTCCGTTCTGTTGCCGGTAGGGAATCGGCGCTGTGGTCGAAAGCGTCCGCATCCGCGCGCGCAGCCGCGCCGCATGAGACGCAAGGCCGGCTTCGTCGAGGCGGTCGGCCCGGTAGACCACGAAAGGCGGCAGCACCTGATAGCCAGGATAATAAAGTATGCCGTGCTGGATCGGGAACAGCAGGTCATCGATGGGCCCGTTGATGCCGCGGGCGGAATAGTGCTCCTCCCAGCCACCGGCGGTCACGATCAGCATCGCGCGCTTGCCCGCAAGCCTGCCTTCGCCGTAGCGGTCACCCCAGCGTCTGTCGCTGTGCTCGCCGACGCCATAGGCAAAGCCATAGGCGAACACGCGATCGACCCATCCCTTGAGGATCGCCGGCATGGAGAACCACCACAGCGGAAACTGCAGGATCAGCGCGTCGGCCCATAACAGCTTGTCGATTTCGGCTTTCACGTCCTCGGTCAGCGCATCCGCCTCGAAGGCCTGCTTGGAGGCATCCGCAACCTTGAGGCGTGCATCCGGCGTAAGCGGCGGGAAATCGGCACGATCGACGGCGGTCTTCCAGGTCTGGGCGTAAAGGTCCGAGACGCGGACCTCATGGCCTTGCGCTTCGAGTTCATGGACGGCGACGTCGCGCAGCGCGCCATTGAGCGAGCGCGGTTCGGGATGGGCGAAGACAAGCAGAACTTTCATGGGAAGGCGCGTCCAGTTGGTGAGCTACTGCCGCGCAACTAGAGAATTTGCCACTGATCCGCTATATGGCGCGGACGCATAATATTGTGCCGAAAAATGGATAGATCGGACGTTACCCTGGAGCGCATGCGGACCTTCGTTCGGGTCGCCGAGCGCGGCAGCCTGTCGGCGGTCGCGCGCGAGCTTGGGCTCGGACAATCGACGGTGACGCGGCAGCTTCGCGAGCTCGAGGATGCCGTCGGCGTTCCCTTGCTGAGCAGGACGACCCGGCGCGTCACCATGACCGACGAGGGCAGCCGCTATTACGCAAATTGCGTGCAGATCTTGCGCCTGGTCGAGCAGGCGGGCGACGAGGCCCGCGGCACGCGCGGCGCGCCGGCCGGCAACATCCGCATCTCCTGCACCGCGGCGTTCGGCGTGATGCATGTAAGCCGGCTGATCTTCGCGTTTCAGGATCGCTATCCCGATGTCGGGATCGATCTCAGTCTCACCGACGAGCGCGTCGATCTCGTGCGTGAGGGCGTCGATATCGCGCTGCGCTTGGGGCCTCTGACCGACAGCTCGATGAAGCTGCGCCCGCTCGGCCGGTCCCGCCGCCTGCTGGTCGCCGCGCCCGATTATCTCGCTGCGCGCGGGACGCCGATGGTGCCGCAGGATCTCGCCGGACATGAGGGCGTGCGAATGTCGAATGTCGCCGGCAGCGACACGCTCGTGCTGCAGGGGCCCGACGGCCATCGCCACGCGGTGCCCTTTGGCGGGCGCCTTCGCGTCGACCATGGCTTGGCCGCGCGTGAAGCGCTGGTCGCCGGCCGCGGCATCGGGCCCACGCACCACTGGCTGGTCGATGATCTTATCGCCGCGGGCCGGATCAAGCCGATCCTGCCCGACTACGCGCCGCCCTCGGTGCCCTTGAACATGCTGATCGTCCCGGAACGCGCCGGCATCGCGCGCGTGCGGCTATTGATCGATTTCCTTGCGCAGGAGATCGCGGCCATTCCGGGCATCCAGCAGGGGCGGTAACTTGCCGTCCTTGGCGGAGTGAGGACTGTAGCCCTTGGCCGCCAACTCTGCTATCTGACCGGCGCGACAGCTCGTCGGCCCGATCACACCAGCGAATTGGGTCAAGCCGGCTTAGCTCAGCGGTAGAGCAGCGGTTTTGTAAACCGAAGGTCGGGGGTTCAATCCCCTCAGCCGGCACCATTTCCATGACATTTAGTGAACCAAGCCATCGGCCGAAGTCCGAGCTTCAAAACGTCTAAAAAAGGCGGCCCCGGAAGGGACCGCTTTTTTACCTCTCGAGGAACGTTTCGCCTGCTCACCGGCACAGATGCCGGCGGCCGTCGGCGCCCATGAAATAGGTACCGGGGGTGCAGGCGAAGCCGTTTGGCCCGGCATAGGTCTGCTGCGGCCAGCCGCCGGCATTATAGCCATTGTAATAGGCGTAGGAATTGGCCGGGTAATAGCCGTAGGAATTAGCCGGGTAATAGCCGTAGGAATTAGCCGGGCGGAACGGCGCGGTCGCGATGGCGCCCGCGGTGTTCACGGCACCTGCGGCGATGGCACCCGCGGTTCCCACCGCACCGGCCGCGACATCAGCGGGCCAGAAGCCGGTGCCCTGGTTATAATAGCCACGGTTGTAATAACCATTGTTCCAGGCCTGCTGCTGATACGCCTGCTGCTGGTAGGCTGGGTTTGCGGGGTAATAGGCACGATGAGGGTGCCGATAACCACGCTCGGCATGTTGACCGCCGGCAGAATGATGAACCCAGGCCATCGCTGGGCTCGCCAGCGCGGAGACGGCAAGCGCCGTCGCACCAAGGATCGCTAATTTTGTCATGGGGGTGCTCCATTGACGTTGAACCTAGCCCTACGCACTCGCGCCGGATGTCGTTCCCTTCTTTTTTGGCTCTCGATTCACACAGCCGTGAGGTTTTTGCGAAGGAGGGTTGTACAAGGGCCGAACCAGTGTGAAGTTCCATCCGCCACCGCCAGCCTGAATCGTGGAACAGGCGGCGAGGGTAGTTGCGAGCGCAGGCGGGGACGATGTTCGGTATTTTGGGGCTCGGATTTCTTCTCGGCATGCAGCATGCCCTGGAGGCCGATCACGTCGCCGCCGTATCCAGCATCGCCGCCCGGCGAAGCGAGGTCGGCGATATCGTCAAGCACGGCCTGACCTGGGGCCTCGGCCACACGGTGACCCTGTTTGTCTTCGCCGGCGCGGCCATCATGCTTGGCCATGCCATTCCGGACAACTGGTCGCAGACCTTGGAGACGGCCGTCGGCATCATGCTGGTCGGCCTGGGCGTACACGTGCTGTGGCGGCTTTGGCGTGACCGCATCCATTTCCACAGTCACAGCCATGGCGACGGCACCGTACATTTTCACGCCCACAGCCATGCCGGCGAGACCATGCCGCATGGGCGCGCGCCCCATCAGCACAGCCACGGCTTCCGCTGGCGTACGCTGCTAGTGGGGTTGATGCATGGCATGGCGGGCTCGGCGGCGCTGCTCGTGCTGACGGTGTCGCAGGCGCCGAGCGTCGCCGCGGGACTTGGCTATGTCGCGCTGTTCGGCATCGGCTCGATGATCGGGATGGGCGCGCTGTCGACCGTGATCGCGGTGCCCATTGCAGTCTCCGCGCGCTGGCTCACCGCCGCGAACGGCGCGCTGCAGGGCGCGGTCGGCGTCATCACCATCGCCATCGGCCTGCGCACCCTCGTCGAGACCATGTTCGTTTGAATCGTTAACGGTTTCGTATCGGGATTGGCGGCAATTAAGCGCGGTAAATGCCTCGTGCGTTAGGCTTACCGGCAGTTTGGCGCGCCCCTTTAACCCTTCCTATCCCGCCTTCGGATAGATTGCATTTTAGCAATCGGACCAATCCATGCGTCTGTCTTTGACATCGGCCATCTTGATCGCAATGACCTCGGCGGCGTCTGCCTCGGAGGGATTCAATGTCGTCATCCCCGCGCGGCCCGGCATTCCCGTGATCATCAACGGCGTCGATGCGTCCTATGGAGTCGTCGAGGGCGAGTTCGGCCTCGGCAAGGGCGTGAACAATCTGCCGACCGTTTACGGCGGACGCTACGTCGATTACGCGCCCAATGTCGGCCACTATTATCCGAGCCTCGGCCAGAAGCCCGGCTATGGCCGGCTCGAGATCGAGCCGCCGCCCAATCGCAAATTGCCGCCGCCGCCACCCGAATATCACGAGTCATGGTCGGCGCATTCCGCGCCGCTGCCGGCCACGCAGCCGCCGGACGTTCCGCTTTATCCGCCGCCTGTCATCGTCGCCCCGCCGATGGGCGGCGCGCGCGGGCCGCAGAACTATCGGTGATATCGAGCCGCCAAAAATCAAGAAACGTCCGCACCGAATTCTAAAAGCCAACAAAAACAGGCTTAACAGGAGAGAGTAATGCGTCAGATTTTAACAGGAATGATTGCGGCTGCGGCCGTGATGACCGCGGGCGCCGCGACGGCGAACGCGTGCGGCTTCGGCGGCTGCTCACCTTGTGGTGGAGCCTATGTCGCTCCTTGCGCGCCGGCCTATGTGCCGAGCTACAGCTATGGCTACGGCTACGGTTATGGCTACACGGGATGCGGCACCTGCGGCGGCTGGGCCTATGAGCGCCTCGCCGCACCGACCACGCAATATTACTACGTGAACCAGGGCCCCACCTACACCGGCCCCGGCGCCTTCGCGCCCTATCCGGCCTACGAGGAAGATGCCTATCCCGTCTATGGCTACGGCTATCGCTGGCACCATCGCTACCACCACAGCTACGCGCCGCGTCACTATGGCTACCACTACGGCCCGTACTACCATGGCCGCCGTGTGCTGCGCCGTTACTACTGAGCTGTAAGAGCTCCAGCCTGAATCTCAGCGCCCGTTCGCAGCCCGCGGACGGGCGCTCTCATTTCATCAGCCCAAGCCGGCTTGTGCCGATATAGAGCGCGAGCACCGCGGCGTTGGAGACGTTGAGGCTCTTGATCTCGCCGGGCAGGTCGAGACGCGCCACCGCGCGGCAGGTCTCCAGCGTCAATTGCCGCAGGCCCTTGCCCTCGGCGCCCAGCACCAGCGCCAGCGGCTCGCGCAGCTCGATGGTGGAGAGATCCTCGCTGCCTTCGCTGTCGAGCCCGACCGTCAGGAAGCCGCGTTCGTTCAGCGCAGTCAGCGCCCGCGCCAGGTTTTGCACCGTGACCTGCGGCACCAGCTCGAGCGCGCCGGAGGCCGCTTTCGCCAGCACCCCGGTCGCCTCCGGGCTGTGACGCGCGGTGGTCACGATCGCCTTCACCGCGAACGCTGCCGCCGAGCGCAGGATGGCGCCGACATTGTGCGGATCGGTGATCTGGTCCAGGACCAGCACAAGGCCTTCCGGGGCGAGTGTCGACAGATCCGGCGAGGGCAGGGGATCGGCCTCGGCATAGAGCCCCTGATGCACGGCATCGGCGCTCAAGAGGCGGTCGATCTCGTTGGGCCGCACGATTTCCGGCGCCACAAGGGTCTCGATATTGTCCTCACTCAGCCGCCGCGCGGCGTTCTCGGTGAGCAAGAGCTTGCGGATGCGGCGCTGTGGGTTCGCGAGCGCCATCGTCACCGTATGCCAGCCGTAGAGGATGACCGGGCCATCGCCCGCGCCCTCGCGAGCGCGCCAGGCCGGCCGGCCGCCGGACCGGCTTTTGTCGAATGGTCTTCCGCCGCGCCGGAACGGCGGCTTTCGGTCGCGATCGGTCATGGGCTCCCACTCATCCTGCGCGCCTTGTGTCACGGGTTCCGGACAATGGCAATTTGGCCCCAATCGGTACCAAATTCGCCGGCGGCCTTGGTTGACTTTGCCGCGCCCCGTCCCCATAAACGCGGCCGACTGTTCGCCGTCATTGGGCGGCGCGGTCTTCACCCTCCATGGTCCCGGTCCGTCGCCGCTTGGAAAGCGGCCTCGCGGGTTGCGAGGCCATCGAGCGGGGGAGTGTCCCGAGTGGCAAAGGGAGCTGACTGTAAATCAGCCGCCTCATGGCTTCGAAGGTTCGAGTCCTTCCTCCCCCACCAGCCTTCGCTCGCTTCGCGAGCTGCGGCTTGGCAAGCCGACTGAGCGCGAAGGCTGCCACGCCGAAAAGGGTGGAGGCGGGCTACGGGTGGCGCGGCCGCGCCTAGCCCGTGAGGGCGAAGCGAGTCCGGCGTAGCTTAAGCCGAGCGAAAGCGAAGACGGACTTAGACCAGGCATCACCGCCATGGATAAACCCAGCCCCGAACAGTTCGAAATGCGGCGGCTGGAATCCCTGAGCAACACCATTTTCGGTGTTGCCATGACCCTGCTTGCCTATGACCTGCCGCGGGCCACGGAGTTTGGCCATGCGCCGGGCTGGGCCGAGCTCTACCACCTCTATGCGCCACGGCTGATCGCGCTGGTGCTCAGCTTTGTCATTGCCGGGGTGTTCTGGGTCAGCCATCAGCGCAGGCTTGCCCGGCAGCCCCATGCCGGCCGTGCGGTGGTCCTCATTAATTTGGGCTTTTTGCTCCTGATTATTCTCCTGCCGGTCAGCAACGGCCTCTACGGCAATTATGGCGCGAGCAGCGCGGTGGCGGTGCTCTATGGGCTGCATCTGACCGCGATTGCCGCCGTGAACGCCTGGCTGTGGTGGATCGCGACCCGCGGCCAACCGGCGCGCCCAGAGCTTGCGGGCGCGCTGTTTCCGCTGCTCCTGCTGCTGTCGGGCACGCTACTGGCGACCGTTGCCCCACAATATGCCCAATATCTCTGGCTGCTCGCCTTCGGCGGCGTGCTGGCGCATCGCTTCGTCGGCGATCGAACCGTAGCGTAACCAGAGCATGAGCCGGACCCGGAGGGCCGCGTTGGCGCAAACCCCAAGCATTTGCGCCGAGATCATGCTCGAACAAGAAGCTGGAAGGGCGATGTCGATTCGACCTCCGCGCTTTAGTCGGGGCGAATCACCTCGGGTGCCTCGTTCCTCGAAATGGTTTGGCCGGGCAGAAACACCCCGATCGGGCGGATCTCGTAGACCGCGCTGGGATTGGCCTTCTTCAGCTCGCGCGCGGCCGCGATCGCACCATCCTCGTCATCGAACTCGACGATGTAAAAGCCAAGCAATTGCTCCTTGGTTTCGGCAAAGGGGCCGTCCAGCACGGTGCCTACACCGGGCCCGCGCAAGGTCCGCGCCTTTTGGGTCGTGCCCAGTCGCGCCGCGGGCCCCAATCTGCCTTGCTGATTGATGCGCTCATGGGCCTTGGCCAGGTCCATCATGACAGTTGCATCGGCTTGCGGCGTCCACGACATCACCTCGGTTTCGACGTGATAGGCGAGAATGGCATAGAGCATCGCTTTCCCCTTTCCTGACCGGATCGACCTTACTCAAGGACGTTTGAGCGTTGCCATTTCTGACATCGCACAAACCTTCGCCGCCACAATGCGGCAAAACGATCCTGAGACCGCACAGCGCACCAGTGCCGGTAGGCGCGCGCTTCGAAACGAGGGCGCGAAATTGAGGGAATAACCCGGCCAACAGAAACGCGGCGGGATCGCTCCCGCCGCGCTCACCTGTTGCAACTCGCTGGTCCAGGCGCCGAGGCGCCCATTGCCAGGCGCTAGACGTACCTAGCGGGCGACCTCAGCGAGGTGACAGCGCTTAGGATAAGACACTGGATCACCTCCTTTCATTGTTGATGGGACAACCAATATAGGCACGCCCAGCCGCGTGTTAAAGGCGCTTCTTAAAGCTGTCCGTTAAAGCGCCTCCGCCGTGGAACAAGCGCGTTAGGACGGTTGAAGCGGGCAGGCCGACCGTGTTAGGTGATCCCGTGGCCTCGCGGGTGTAGCTCAATGGTAGAGCAGCAGCCTTCCAAGCTGAATACGAGGGTTCGATTCCCTTCACCCGCTCCAAGCTTTTCAATCACTTAACACATCCTCCGTTTTCCATTCGGACAAGCATGCTGGTGCTCATTCGGACAAATGTCCGTCTTTCGTTCGCACGGCACGACGCTTCTTCGTGCCTTGTGCGATCTGTTTCGTGGTGCGCTTGACGTACTTCGGCAGCACCTTGACGGTGGTGTGCCGACTCTGTGCCAGGATCTCGCGGTCGGTCAGCTCGGCATCGCCGGTCTCAGTTAGCCCGCCATGCCGGAAGGATGTGAAGGACAGTTCATCGCGCAGGCCGGCGGCCCTGATCACTTCCTTCACCTTGCGACTCATGTGCGTGAAGTCAGGCATGTCCGGCTTGGGCCATGTAGGCCACGGCCCGCGGTTGCCCCAATCACGTCGCAGCATCAGGCCTCCGATGCGATCGCGCTTGACGGCATTGAGCTCGGCCATCAGCTCGGGATAGAGCGCGACGCCCGCATCATCGAAGAGGGGGATCCAGCTTTCAGCGCCGGTCTTCTCATCGATTATCCGATCTTGATGCAGGGCGCCAAGTCGGGCTCTGGCCTTTATTTCAGCAAGTGGCTGAAATCGGAAGGCGTGGTGTTTCCGCGCGTGCTGACCTGCGACAGCATGACAGCCGTGCTCGGTCTCGCGGTGGCGGGGCTGGGCGTGAGCTATCTGCCCCTGTGCTTCCGGCCCTTGATCGAGGCCGGTAAGCTCATGATCGTTCCGACCAGGCCCGCGCTTCCGCCCGTTCCCTACACGGCGATGTACCGGAACGATCGCCCCTCCGCCTTGACCTCCGTGGTAGTAGAGCTTGCCCGCACGCTTTGTGACTTCTCCAAGCAGCTTCAGGGCTGAGGTGAGGCGACTTGCCGGCGTCCGCCGATCAACTTGCGGAGCCGGGGCGAGCGCTTTCTCCTGGCCCGTCATTGCGAGGAGCGAAGGCGACGACCCGCCGTCGCTCGCTGCGCGAGCTATGGCGAGGCGTGAAGTCCTGCCGAAGCGCCTTTGCGCGTAAGCGGAAGCAATCCAGACTCCATCCGCGGAGAAAGTCTGGATTGCTTGGCTTGCGCTCGCAATGACGCCGGAGGTTGGGCGCGCGTCCTCCCAATTCGCGGAGCGCAGCGACCACTCTAATTCTTCTCAAATCCATAGAGCTTGGCGGCATTGTCGGCCAGGATGCCGCTCCGCACCTTGCTGTCGTCCGCCCAGACCGCAAGCAGATCGAAGAGCTTTGCATCGTCCGGCTTGTGCTTCTCCGTTACGTGAGGCCAGTCGCTGCCCCAGACGAGCCGCTCGGGCGCGTTGGCCACGAAAGCCCGCGCCGTTCTGGTTGCATCCGCGTAGGCGGGTGGTCCTTGCGTGGTGTTGAGATAGGCACCTGCGAGCTTCACCCAGGCCCGGCCCTTGTCCACGAGATCGAGGATGACGCGGAAGGCGGGATGATCAGGTCCTTGCTGCGGTGGCAACCGCCCCATGTGGTCGAAAACGATCGGACAAGGTAGTCTGCCGAGCATGGCCGCCGTATCGGCGATCTGCTCGCCGGACATATGTATCTGCACGTGCCAGCCGATATCCGCGATACGCCTGGCCAGCGGCTCGATCATGTCGGTCGTGGTGACCGTGTCTTTCGGATTCCAGACGCTGAAGCGAAGTCCGCGAATGCCGGCGGCGTCGAGCCGCTTCAATTCGCCATCGGTGACGTCGAGACCACATACGCCGATGCCCCGCGCCTTGTCGCCAAAGCGCTCGAGCGCGTCGAGAAGACAGGCATGGTCGGTACGATGATATTTGGCCTGCACGAAGACGACACGATTTGTCCCGATCCGCAACTGAAGCTGACGATAGTCGGCCGCGGTCATCCCGGCCGGCCGTTCGAGTTCGGGCGTCGGAAAGCGGGGGTCGAGAACGTGGCAGTGTGAATCGCACGCTCCCGCCGGCGCGGCGGTTTGAGGACGTGCGGTCCCGCTGGAATTCGGTACTTGCGTCATGTCAGCAACAGCAGCGCGGCACCATAAATGATGCCCGCAACGAAAAACGTGATCACGGTATAGCCGAGAACACGCTGAATCCCGATCCCGGCCATCGCAACGACCGGCAGCGCCCAGAATGGCTGCATCATGTTCGAGACCTGCTCGCCCATTGCAACGCTCATCGTCGTTGCTGGAATGGATGCGTGGAGCTCCACCGCGGCGGGGATCGCGAATGGTCCTTGCACGGCCCAATGGCCGCCGCCGCTTGGGACCAGGAAGGTGATGAACAGTGATGCGAAGTAGGTCCAGAACGGCAAAGTGTGTGCGGTGGCGATAGCAACGAAGAACTTGGAAATCATCGCGGCCAGGCCCGTTGTGTCCATGATGCCCATGATCCCGCCGTAGATCGGATATTGCAGGATCATGGAGCCGGCCTGCTTCGCCGCATTCTTCATCGCTTCCGAATAGGCGACTGGCGTGCCGTGGAGGGCCACGCCGACGATCAGCAGGATCAGGATGACCCTATTGGCGTCGAAGTTGACGCCCTTCGACCACCATGTGAACCCGAGATAGCTCACGCCCAGCAAGACGAGAAAGAGGCTCACGATCGGCGCGCGATTGGCGGCTTCGGCGAATGAATCCGCGGATTTGGCGGGCTTGATGGACGATGCCTCTTGCGCATCGGCGGGGACGAACGCCACGATTTCATCCTCGCGGGGCTTGAGGAACACAAAGACGATCGGGACCAGGACGACCACGGCCAGCGTCGGCACCAGATTAAAGGTGGTAAAGACCGTCTGCCCGAATGGAAGCATCTGGCCGGTCAACTTCTCGACGATGTTGAGCGCATTTCCGTGTGTCGCCTGCGAGAGCGCGATCGAGCTCGATGGACCGCTCGCCCAAATGACCCATCCGGAATAGGCGGCTGCGACGAGCCAGCCGAAATCGAGATGAATTCGCTTCGCGACTTCCCGCGCCAGAATGGCGCCCACGACAAGTCCAAATCCCCAGTTCAGCCAGGAGGCGACCGCGGCGATCAGAAAGGTCACGACGACTGCCTGGTTCGGCGTGGAGAGCATTGCCACGAGCCGCTTGAGTCCACGCTGCACCAGCGGCGCGTGCGCGACCGCATGCCCGGTCACAAGGATCATGATCATCTGGAAAGCAAAGCCGATGATGCCGAACAGGCCCGCATACCAGGACGTGACGACGGTAACGAGATCACCCTTGGGAGCGAACAGGAGCGCAGCGGCCGCAACGGCGAACGTCAAGCCGATCGCAATGACGAACGGATCGGGGAGAAGCCGCTCGAACAGATAGACCGATCCCGCCACGAAGCTTCGTCGGTGAGATGGGGCTGATATTTCCTGAGTCGCCACGGATTTCTCCTCCCTTTTCATATTGGGCGCCGGTTTTGTGTGTCTTTGCGTTCGGGGCTGGCCGATGCCTATCGGACCGATTGTCAGCCGCCGCAGATCACCCCTGCCAGCTTGAGCTCGTCGTAAGCTGCCGGGCTGATGCCGATCTCGGCGAGCAGTTCGCGGTTGTGCTGTCCAAGAGCCGGCGCCGGCGTTCGTATCGAGCCCGGTGTCTGTGCAAAACGCGGGACAACGTGGTGCATCGGGATGTGTCCCATCTCCGGGTCCGGATAGTCGGCGATCACTTCGCGAGCGATGACATGAGGGTCGGCCATGATCTGGGGCGTGTCGTAGATCGGGCCGATCGTGACCTCGGCTTCTTCGAAGAATGCGACGTTTTCCTGTTGCGTGCGCTCCCCGATGAATGCGCCGATGATGGCGTCCAGTTCCTCCGCATGACGCAGGCGGTCCGAATTGGTCCGGAAGCGCGGATCGTCGATCAGCTCCGCTCGCCCGATCGCCCGGAACAGGCGTTCGGTCATCTTCTGGATTGAACCTGATAGGCTGACATAGTGACCGTCGCTGCATCGATAGACGTTGCGGGGCGCCGAGTTGGTCGAGCGGCTTCCGGTGCGTGGCTTTACCTTGCCGGTGAGGCGGTAGTTGGCGGCTTGCGGGCCCAGGATTGCAAACAGGGGATCGAGCAGTGACAGATCGATCACCTGGCCCCGACCTTTCATTTCCGCTTCGCGTAGCGCGATCATCGCCGCGGAGGCGCCATAGAGTCCGGCAACGCCATCGGCAAGATACATCGGCGGCAAGACCGGCTCCCGATCGGCAAATCCGTTGATCGCGGCAAAACCCGATACGCCTTCAATCACGGTGCCGAAACCCGGGCGCTGGGCATAAGGACCGTCCTGGCCCCATCCAGAAATGCGAACGACGACGAGCGACGGGTTGAGCGCCAGCAGCGCATCCGGCGATAGCCCCATTTTTTCCAGCACGCCGGGCCGAAAGCTTTCGACCAGGATCTGCGCCGATGGCACCAGTTTGCGGATGATCTCGATGGCTCGCGGATCACGCAAGGACAGGCACAGGCTCTTCTTGTTGCGGGCATAGATTTTCCAGTGCGTCTCAATGCCCTCGGTCTTCCACCCGCGCAGCGTGTCGCCCTCGGGCGGTTCGATCTTGATCACTTCGGCCCCGAAGTCGCCGAGGAGTTGAGTGAGGACGTTTCCCGCGAACAGGCGCGAGAGGTCCAGAACGCGGATGCCATCGAGCGTGCCCTGACGATCAGGTTGGTAGTCGCGGGCGTGCAGGTTGCTCATCTCGGGTCTCCGGCCTGAATACGATCCACCAGCGCGACGATCGCACGCGCGCGCTCGACGAAGGGCTTGTCGATCATTTGGCCGTCGACGAGATAGGCGCCCACACCGCGTGTGTCGGCTTCCGCTGCCGCTGACACGACCTTCCTGGCCCAGGCGATTTCAGCGCTATCAGGCATGAACGTCTCGTTCGCGGCGGCAATCTGGCTGGGGTGAATACAGCTCTTGCCGGCAAAACCGTGGCGTTTCGCGGCCTGGCACTCGGCGCGGTAGCCGTCGATATCTTTGACGCTCGCGAAGGCGCCATCATAGGCGGCGACACCTGCTTCCGCAGCGGCGAAGCGGACCGTGAGCCGGATATGGGCAAGTGCGCTGCCGTCCGACCGGGCGATGCCGCAGGGCTCCAGCAGATCGGCGTAGCCGATCTGCAAGCCGACCACCCGGGGATGTGCGCTCGCAAGTTCGGCGGCATGACGCAGGCCTTTGGGAGTCTCGATGTTGAGCAGGATTTTGGCCTGCCTGTCGGAGGAATGCAGCGTTTCGCTGCGTTCGATCCGCTCGATGGCGTCGACAACATCATCCCTATCTTCCGCCATCGGGAGATTGATGACGTCGATCCGCATTCCGGCGAGCGCGTCGATGTCGGCGCCAAATTCAATCGTCGTGGGGGCGTTGACGCGGACCACGATGATTTTGGGCGCGGGGGCCGGCAGGTCTCGCAGGAATTGGCCGAGCTCGGCACGGGCCCGCGCTTTCTGACTGTCGGCGACCGCATCTTCCAGATCGACCGACAGGGCATCCGCGGCCGAAGCGAGCGCCTTGCCGAACAGCTCAGGCCGCGAGCCGGGGACGAACAGCTTGCTTCGCATCAACATATTATCCTCCTTGTGTCGGTTCAGAGGACCTTGAAATGAGCCATCGCGATGATGGCGAGAGTCACGGTGATAGCACCGCCGATCCGGGTCGCCACCTGCGCGAACGGCATCAATTCCATTCGCTCGGCCGCGGTGAGGATCATCACATCGCCGGTGCCGCCGAGGCCGCTGTGGCAGGCGTTCACGATCGCGGACTCGATCGGGTACATCTTCATCCAGCGGCCGACGTAAAATCCCGTTGCCGTGAGGGTCACAACGGTTGCGACGATGGTGATGAGATTGGCGGGATGGAAGGCCGCGACCAGTTCGTGCCAGGGTGTCAATGCAACCGCAGTCGAGAACAGCAGAGGGTAGGTCACGGCGATAACGAAGAAACGGAACACGACGCGGGCGCCTTCCTCGATTGACGCCGGGACGGCGCGAAACAGCTTGGCCGCCACCACCAGGAACAGCATGGCGACCGGGGCGGGCAGACCGACAAGCCTGTAAATCAACGTACCAAACACGTAAATGGCGATGCCAGTGATCCCGCCCGCAGCGACGGTGGCTACATCGATATTCGTGACGCTCGAATACGTCCGATGCTGCGCGTCGTCCGCCGTGCCGCCGCTGTCCGGCTCGAGCTGGCCGTTGCCGGTGAGATCGGGACGGCTTTTGCCGAGCGAGTTCAGCGCGCCGCAACAGACGATAGCGACCAGATTGCCGAAGAAGACCAGCGGCAGAATCTGGCCGATCATCGCGCCCTGATCGAGTCCCAGCGTCTCCGTATAGCCGACCGAGAGCGGAATTGCGCCTTCGCCGACCCCGCCGGCCATCACCGGTATCACGACATAGAGGATCGAGCGCCAGAAGCCGAGGCCGCAAATCCAACCGATGATGCCGCCGACGCCGAGCGCGGCGAGCGAGCCGGCGGTGAGCGGCACGAAGATCTTCACGAATCCCTGCAGCAGCACCTGCCGGTTCATGCTCAGGATCGAACCGACGACGACCGCCGTGATAAAGAGATAGATGAAATTGGTTGCCTTGGTGAAGGTCGTGACCTGCTGCACCAGCGGCGCGGGCAATAGCTGATGCGCGACCAGAAATGACGGCAGGAAGATCGTCAGGAGTGATGATCCGCCGATCGCGTTCAGAACCGGGATCCGCCGCCCGATCTCGGCGCAACTGAAGCCGCCGACGACAAGCACGGCGATCATCACCGTCACCTCGCCGGAGATCTTGCCCATGAACGAGAACGCCGCGATCAAGCCGAGCAGGAGAAGATAGATCGGCAGAGGGATGATGCCGACCCGGATTTCCATCAAGCGTTGCAGCCGGTTGGAACCAGGCGTCGCGATTGGCGTCGCGTGAGCGGCGGCCGGGGGCATCGGGTCGGCGACCGCATCGCTCGTCATCGTTTCCTCCGTGAGGCATCTTTGTGCGGCCGGTTGCTGCCCGACCGTCGCCGGGAAGCTTGCAGGAGGCCGACCTTCACGTAAAATGCATTAATGGCAATTATTCATGAGAAATAGGCATGAAAATCCCCATCGATGGCGTCCAGGCCTTTGTCCATGTCGCCGAGTTGGGCAGCTTCAACCGCGCGGCCGAGCATCTCTTCATCACTCAGACCGCGCTGACCCGGCGCATCCAGCGCCTCGAAGCGTTCGTGGGCCTGCGCCTGCTGGACCGCACGACGCGTTCGACGTCCCTAAGTCCGACGGGTAAGGATTTTTTGCCGCTGGCGCGGCGGATCGTCGATGACCTCGTTCATGGACTCGATCGGCTCCGAACCTCGTCGCGGCTGGGGGTTGGCGACGTCACGGTCGCGACATTGCAATCGGTCGCGTTCCGGCAGTTGCCGCTGGCCCTGCGCAGCTATTCCCGGAAATATCCCGAAAATCGCGTTCAACTGCTGGAGCGATCGGGCGCGCTGGTGACGGAGGCCGTGCGCCAGGGCCAGGCTGATTTCGGCATTCACATCCAGCACGAGCCTCATCCTGATCTTACGGAGGAGACGCTGATGCGCGATCCCTTCGTCCTGGTGTGCAGCCGCTCGCACCGGGTGGCAAAACTGAAGAAGGTGGCGTGGTCTGGTCTGCAGGGTATCGATCTCATTACGCTCGGCGGCGCCAGCGGCAACCGTCGCATCGTCGAAGCCCATTTGAGCAAGGCCGCGCTGAAGCCGCGCGGCAGGTTTGTGGTGGAAAGCACGCCAAGTGCGATTGCGCTGGCGCGCGAAAATGTCGGGGCGGCCATCTTGCCGGCCGCGATGAAGGCCACGACCGTGGCGACGGGACTGATCGAGGTGCCGCTGGTCGAGCCCGTCGTCTACCGTTCCATTGCGCTGGTCAGGCGGAAGAATGAGACCCTGTCGCCTGCGGCAGAGGCGCTATACGCGCTGATCAAGGAACAGATGTTGGGGGCAAGCAAGATGGGGGCGGGGACGGCAACATCACGCCGCAGCGTCAGCCCGCAGGCGGGGAACGGAAAAGCGAAATTGTCGGCGGCACCCTGATCAGGTCGCGCCGGCCACCCGTCCGGTTGCGCGGCGGGGCTATGGCATGTGGATTTCTGCTGTTCGTGCGGCAGCCGCTTCAACGAATTCGGTGTCGTCCCCGCGAAGGCGGCCATAACCCCGGGCTGGATTTTGGCGAAGATCGGTAACCCATAATCTCGCGCCACAACTACAGCCTGGGGTTATGGGTCCCGGCTCGCGCGGAGCTTGTCATCGGGCCGCGCTTTCGCGCGGACCCGTTGGCTTGCCCGGGGACGACAGCCTCCGGCTTAACACATTGGTCACTTGTTTGCGCTCATTTTCCCGATCTCATTCAACAGGGAGTCACCATGTCGGACATCACCCTTCCCGGCGGACGGATTCGTTCTTTTGTGGAGCGGATCGAGCACTTGGATGCCGAATTGCAGGAGTTGAACGAGCAGAAAAAGGAGGTCTTTTCAGAGGCCAAGGCCGAGGGTTTTGATGTCAAGATCCTCAAGGAAATCATCAAGCTGAGAAAGCAGGATCAGGAGGAGCGCGACGAGCGTGAGACTCTGCTTGATCTCTATATGAGGGCGATGGAAACGTCCGAGCCGGAACCGACCGCCAAGGCCGCTTGAGGCGACCCCAGATCACGATACCAAACCAGGCGCGAGCGCCTTAGGAGCGCTCGCCCGCATTTTCCTACATATAAGATCGGCGCAGCAGAGCAGGCCAGCTCTGCCGCCGTGGCGCCCCTCCGCGCAAGCATCTGACCGGCGCTTGTTCAGTCGTTCACAGCGACCCGCTCGCGCATGCCGGCTCCTGCAAGAAATGGCCGGACCTGATGCTCGAAAGTCTTGAGCGCGGCACCGATGGCCTGGTGCATGTCGAGGTATTTATAGGATCCGAGGCGCCCGCCGAAGATGACGTTCGGATGAGCCGCCATCATGATCTTGTAGGACTCCATGATCCTTTTGTCGGCCTGGGTGTTGATCGGGTAATAGGGCTCGTCCTCGCGGCCGGCAAAGCGGGAATATTCGCGGTAGATGGTCGTCTTCGCGAGCGCATGCTCCCGTTCGGGGTGAAGATGCTTGAACTCGTGAATGCGGGTGAACGGCACCTCCTCGTCAGCGTAATTGATCACGGCGGTGCCCTGGAAATCGGCAACATCATGCACCTGCCGCTCGAGCTCGACCGTGCGCCAACCCAGAAGGCCGCAACGATAGCCAAAGAAGCGATCGATCGGGCCGGTATAGATCACGAGCTGCCGCGGCCGTAAGCTTTCGGCGACGTCAAAGAAGTCGACGCCGAGGCGAACGTCGATTTTGGGATGCTTGAGCATCTGCTGAAAGACCGCCGTATAGCCGCGGCTGGGCATTCCCTCGAAGCGGTCCGAAAAATAGCGATCATTATAGGTCATCCGCACCGGCAGCCGGCTGATGATGTCGGCCGAAAGGTCCTTGGGATCGGTCTGCCACTGCTTTTGCGTGTAGCCGCGGATGAGGAGATCGTAGAGCGTACGACCGATCGAGCCGACCGCCTTGTCCTCGAGATTGAGCGCCCGCGACTGGCCAGCGGCGCCGGCTTCCGCGGCGATCACGGCGCTCGCCTCTTGCGGCGTCATGTGACGGCCAAAGGCAGCCGAGATCGTCGCCAGATTGATCGGCATCGAATAGACGCGGCCACGCGCAACGGTGATAACGCGATGGCGATAGTCCGTGAAGCTCGTAAAGCGCTGCAGATGGCTCCAGACGAGCTCCGAATTGGTGTGAAAGATATGGGTGCCGTAACGGTGGACTTCGACGCCGCTTTCGGCATCCACTTCCGAATACGCGTTGCCGCCGACATGGTGGCGTCGATCGATGACGCAGACCGAGCATCCGAGTTGGCTCGCGACCCGCTCGGCCATCGTCGCCCCGTAGAACCCGGCTCCGACCACGACGACGTCGAAGTCTGTCAAATGCATGTGTCCCCGCTCAGCCTGATTTTTGCCGGGAGCGGCGGATCGCCCGCAATCCCGCCGGGGTGGTACGGGGCAGGGAAGCGGTTCAGGCGGAATATTCAGGAGGAAACGCAAAAATATCGCGCCGGAGAAAACTCGGTTACTCGTTCAACGACAAAGTCCGGGATTTGCAGCGCTTCGCGACGTCTTGGACAGTCTTAGCGCCGAGATCCGTCGATCATGACCGTTATCTGCATTCCGACCGCGAACACCACGGCTTACGATTCAGTTCGCGGAATCCTGGCAATGGCCGGTGCCGAGCTCGACCGTCTCGGGCATGAGGTTGAACTGCTCAACATCGGGCGCCGGATGCCGCGCAGCGTCTCAACGCCCTGTTGCCGCGCCGTTCGGAGACGGTCGCAATCGGCATGTCCGGTATCGGCCTTGAGCTCTACACCTCAGACCACAAGCTGTTCTGGGAAGCCGCGCAAATTCCGTTCTTCTCCTGGTATTGCGATCACCCCTCGTACTTCGTCCGCCGTCACCGCATCCAAAGCCGGTACGTGGTGCATGGATATGTCTTCCCGGACCACGCCGCCTTCAATCGCGATTTTCTTCGGCTCGAGAGCCCGGTCTTCGCCGCGCATATCGGCATTCCCGATCCGGGCTTTTTCAGTGCGGCATCCCCGGAGAAGAGGAACGGACGAATCCTCTTTGCGAAATCCGGATGGAGCACCGCCGAACTCGAGCGGGAATTTCGGGCGACGATGCCGGAGAAACTGGCGAGGATTCTGTTCGAGGCGATCGAAGCCGCGCGCGGCAAAAGCTGCGGCGCCTTTCCTGAAATCCTCACCGCCATCGCAGCCGATCATCTGGTCTATCTCACCCCGGCGACACGATCTTCAACGCGCTTCTCACGCGCTTGGACAACTATACCCGGGCGCAGCGAACTCAGGAGGTCGGCGCGATGCTGGCCGATTATCCCGTCGATTTCGTCGGCGGCGGCTGGAGCGAGCTCGCCGAAACCACGATGGCAAAATCGGCGCGCTTTCTCGGACCTCTGCCGTTCGACGCGGAGCGGGCAGGCCTTGGCTCCTATCTCGGCGCGGTTTCGCTCAATCCCAACGCCGAGTTCTCGATGCACGACCGCGTCTTCTTTTCACTCGGAGCCGGCACGGTCCCGATCTTCGATGCCAACCAGTTCTCGAGGTGGCACCTGCCGCTTCTCTCCCGCTTCAGCTTCGCTCAAGATCCTGACAGTCTTCGCGCCGCGGTCGAAACGGTGCTTGCCGATCCGGCAGCCGCGCAAGCCGCGACGGCCGCAACCTTTGCCGAAATCTACCCGCGCTTCTCGATGCGGCGCTCGGTCGAAGATATTTGCGAGATCCTGACCCAATTGGCCGGTGCTGGCGCCGAAAAACTCCTCCCCGCGGAGCCGTTTCCCGCCGGTGTCTGGACCCCTCAGCAACTCGCCAAGGCTGTCGCCTAGCGCAGGCGCGTTGCGGCGCCTTCATGGTGCATCACGACGACCGAGACTGATGCGTATCCCGATACGACGCAAGTCCAGCCATTCGGCACGGACCGTTCGCGCGTGGCGGTGCATCGACGCTCTGCCGCGAAGCCACGGTCAAGCGTTCTAGAACCGCGAATGTAGCATTCGGCAGATTGTATTTCTCAGATGGCTGCGGAAAGCCTAGTTTGGCCCTCGCAAAGTCAGGGAGAGGCGCGATGGCCGCAATGGGACTGCCGCTTGAGGGGGTGAGGGTCGTGGAGATGACCCACATGGTCATGGGGCCCGCCTGCGGCATGGTTCTGGCCCAATTGGGCGCCGAGGTGATCAAGGTCGAGCCGCCCGTCGGCGACAAGACGCGCTCGCTCGGCGGCATGGGCACATCTTTCTTCCCGCTGTTCAACCGGGGCAAGCGCAGCGTCGTGCTCGACTTCGCCAAGTCAGAGGATCGCGAGACCATGCACCGGCTGCTGGCGACCGCCGACGTGTTCCTGGAAAATTTTCGCGACGGTCAGCTTGAGAAGCAGGGTCTGGGTGCCGAAGAACTGCGTCGCCGCCATCCGCACCTGATCATCGCGGGGCACAAGGGTTTTCTCTCAGGCCCCTACGAGCATCGCCCGGCGCTGGACGAGGTCGTGCAGATGATGTCGGGACTGGCCGCCATGACCGGCACCAGGGACAAGCCGCAGCGTGTCGGCTCGTCCGCCAACGACATCATGGGCGGAATGTTCGGCGCGATCTCGATTCTGGCTGCGCTCTACCAGAAACGCGGTGGGCGAAAGGAAGGCTCGGACATCCGCATCGGCCTATTCGAGAATTGCCTGTTCCTGGTCGCCCAGCATATGGTCGAATATGAGATGACCGGCAACAAGCCGCGCTCGATGCCGGAGCGCGAGCATGCCTGGCCGGTCTACGACATCTTTGAGACCGCCGGCGGCAATCGCATTTTTGTCGGCGTGGTCACCGAAGGTCACTGGCAGAGCTTTTGCAGGGAGTTCGGATTGCAAGAGTTTCTCGAGGACCCAAGCCTGCGCACCACGACGGATCGGATTCTGGCGCGCGCAACGATCATTCCGCGTGTGGCGGAAGAGATCAGGCGCTGGGACGTCGAAAAACTCTCGGCAAAGCTCGATTCGCTCAACATCTGCTTCTCGCCCATCAACCGCCCCGAAGATCTGTTCGATGATCCGCATGTGCTGCGGCCGGGTGGGCTCGTCAGCAATGTCAACGCCAACGGAGCCCCTTTCCGCGTGCCGGCGTTGCCGGTCCAATGGAACGGCGCCAATCTCGGCGAGGGCCTGCAAGTCCCTCGGCTCGGTGCCGATACGGACGCGATCCGCGCCGAACTGGACGCACCGGATATTCCGACTACGAAGGCCGCTGGGAGGCGGGCATGACGCAGGTTGCGGAGGTCTATCCCGAAGGACGCATTACCTTGCGTGAGGTCGGTCTGCGCGACGGACTGCAGCTCGTGAAGGCTTATCCCTCGACGTCGGCCAAGCAGTGCTGGGTGCGCGACGAATATGCGGCGGGAGTTCGACACTTCGAGGTCGGTTCATTCCTGCCGGCAAAAACGTTTCCGCAATTTGCCGACGTTCGCGAGATCGTCGGCACGGTCGGGACCTTGGCCGGCGCGCACGGTGTCGCGCTGGTGTTGAACGAGCGCGGCGCCAATGAGGCGCTGGCCTCGGGCGTTGCCGAGATCGGGTCGGTGCTGTCGGCGACTGAAGAGCACAGCCAGGCCAATGCCAGGCGTTCGCGCGAGTCCGCGATCGCGAATATCAAGCGGCTGTGCGAGTTGCGCGACGCGAGCGCGCATAAGCCGATCGTCAGTGCGGCGATTTCGATGGCGCTGGGCTGCTCGATCGCGGGGCCGGTCGATCCCGACGAGGTGTTGCGGCTGGTCGAAAAATGCTTCGAAGCCGGCGTCGATGCGATCGGCATTGCCGATACAGTCGGATATGCGGGCCCCAAGCAGGTCGGTGAGTTGACGCGTGCCGCCGTCAGGCTTGCGGGATCAAAGCCCGTCTGCGTTCACCTGCACGATACCAGAGGCATGGGAATTGCGAATGCCGCGGCCGCGCTCGACGAAGGCGCGCGCATTCTCGACGGCTCGCTCGGGGGCCTCGGCGGTTGCCCGTTCGCGCCCGGCGCGACCGGCAATGTCGTCTTCGAAGATCTGGTGTTCCTCTGTGAGAGCAAGGGCTTTGCCACCAGCATCGATATCGAGAAGCTGATCGCGGTGCGGGCGATTGCGCGTGCCGAGATGCCGAACGAGCCGCTCCATGGCGGGCTCGCCCGCGCCGGATTGCCGCTCGGCTATCCGGCGAACACGATTTGACCCCATAAGCTTTCGATGCTCCGGTCGCGCGCCGCCCGCCGTGCTTGCGGCGGAAGCGGGCGCAGGGCGTTGCCCGTCAGAGACGGTCAGGATCGCGGCGCTGGAGCGGTGGCTGCTACGGTGGGTACAAGGTGCCGGGCAGAGGAGCCGCGGAAGGTCCAGGCGACCCAGGCGGTGATCAACAGGCCCAATGCCAACCCACAGAGGCCGAAGGCGAAGCTGTTGTAGAGATCGCGAAACAGACCCATCAGGAGCGGGCCGGCAAAGCCGCCGACATGGCCCATCGAGCTTACGAAACCGATGACGGCTGCACCCCCCGTGCCCGCAAACATCGTCGTCGGAATAGTCCAAAAGGCCGAGAGAGCGAAGTAAAGACCCATCGCCGCCACCGAGAGTGCGATCAGGCTCACGGCTGCCGTCTGGTTCAGGGCGCTGGCAACAAGACCAATGCAGGCCACCAGGGCTGCGATGGCGGCTTGCTCCGCCATCGTTCTCTTTCCGGGATGGCGTAGCCCGGCGATAAGCATGGCGACGCTGGCGGCGACATAGGGAAGCGCGGCCACGAGCCCGGTCTGGGCGATGGAGAATCCGAACTGGCGCACGAGCTGGGGCAGCCAGAGGTTGAGGCCGTAGATTCCCATGATGATCCCGAAATACCCGACCGCCAGCGCGATCGCGGAGCGGCTGAATATGGCGCGGCTAATGCCGCGCGCTGACCCGTGCGGGCGCGATGCCATATCGGCCGCCATGGTGTTGATGAGCCATTGGCGTTCCTCTGGTGCAAGCCAGTCTGCCTTTTGCGGAACGTCTGTCAGATGCTTCAATGCCAGTGCGGCGAGCGCGACGGCGGGCAACCCCTCTCCAATGAAAACCCACTGCCATCCGGTGAGACCCAGTACGCCCTGGAGCTGGATGAGCGCGGCCGACAGCGGAAAGCCGATGACCGCCGAAAGCGGGTTGGCGAGGAGGAAGAACGCCATCATCCGCGTTCGATAGGCGGCGGGAAACCACAGGCTGATGTAAAAGATCGCGCCGGGAAAGAACGCGGATTCCGCAGCGCCCAGCAGTGCGCGCATGGCATAGAAGCTGCTCTCGTTCCAGACGAACGCCATTCCGGTCGCGACGATACCCCAGGTCAGGGTCATGACCATCATGACGCGCCGCGCACCAAAGCGGTTGATGGCGAGCGTGCCGGGGATCTGCAGCAGCAGATAGCCCGCGAAGAAGAGAGAGCCGCCAAACCCGAACACGCTCGCCGAGAAGCCGAGATCCTTGTTCATGGTCAAGCCGGCGAAGGCGAGGTTCGTCCGATCGATGTAGGAGACGCAGCGCGAGAAGCGGAACGAGTCTCCACGTCACCTTGCGCATCGTGCGCGCTTCCAGCTCTCTCATGTTTCCTCCCCGGGTTTGCTTCGCAGCTCTGGCCGCTGCCTCTATTGGCGGCCAGAAGACCGGCTCGCGCCGCGGGACTCAATTTTTGTCTTGGCAACGGAGCGTTCTTGAAGCGCGAAAGCCTCAGGCGGTAGCCGGCCCCAGGCTTGCGCCGACGAGATGATCGACGAAAAGCTGAGCGGGGCGGGACAATGCCTCCCGGTTCGCCGTCACGACATGCATCTCACGATTGGCCCAGGAATCGGTGAGCCGGATCGCTCTCAGCCCCAGCCCCCGTGCAGCGACGTCGAAAGCGCCGCTCGGTACGATGCCGATGCCGAGACCTGCCTGGATCATGCGACAAAGGCCATCGTAGCTCGGAACATGGATCATGCATCGCAAAGACCGGCCGAGACGGGCGGCCTCGCGCTGGATCAGCGTGAAGATCGCGCTGGACGGATGCAGCGCGACGCAGTCGAAATCCACCGTCTCAGCGAAGGTGATCTCCGCAAGGCTGGCAAGGCTATGATCCTCGCGCACGACGACCATGAGATGGTCGCGGCGGTAAAACAGGGTCTGGAGACTGGTCTCGTAACCCGTTGCGCAGCACACCCCGACATCGCCCAGTCGCTCCTCGATGCTGCGCAGAACCTGGACGCTCGGCATCTCCTGCATGTCGACCTTGATCTGCTGGTGCAGCGCCAGAAAGCTCGAAATGTCTTCCGGCAGGAACTGGACGATCGACGAAATGTTCGCGAGGATGCGGACATAACCGCGCACGCCGCGGCTGAATTCGTCGAGCTCCTCGCCGAGCTTTTCGACGCTGCGCACCACGCTGCGAGCATGATGGAGGAGGGCTTCGCCGGCGCGCGTCGGAACCATGCCGCGGGCCTTACGGTGGAAGAGCGCGACGTTCAGATGCGCTTCAAGATCGCCCAGACGCTTGCTGATGGCAGAGATGGCAATCGCTTCCCGTTCCGCCGCGCGCGCGAGCGTGCCCTCTTCGCAGACGGCGATGAAGAGTTGGAGCGATACGAGATCGAGGCGGCGAATAAGGCTGCGATTCAAGTTTCGATGTCCTGTCGGCGCGGATTTGCTGCGATGATTTCTTGGCTCGCGAACGCGCCGTTGCCCAAACAGGGATCGCCTTGGTGCCTCGCAGACCATAAGGATCGCAAAGCTATAGCCTCGACCGGGCGGATCGCAAGAGCGGACCCGCGGCGTGGCGAAAGCCATCAGCGAGGTCCGCGTGCAAACCCATCGAAGCAAGGTCTTGATCATCGGCTCCGGTCCGGCCGGCTACACCGCGGCGATCTACGCCGCGCGCGCCAATCTTGCGCCGATCCTGGTGACGGGCCCACAGTCCGGCGGTCAACTGACGATCACGACCGACGTCGAGAACTATCCCGGCTTCGCCGCCGGCGTGCAGGGGCCTTGGCTGATGGAGCAGATGCGGCAGCAGGCGGTGAATGTCGGCGTACGGATCATCGAGGACATGATGACCTTCGTCGATGTGAGGCAGGCGCCCGTGCGGGCCGGTGGAGAGCTCGGCGACATCTATATCGCCGACACGCTTGTTGTCGCCACCGGCGCAAAGGCGCGCTGGCTCGGCATCCCCGGAGAGCAGGAATATAGTGGCCGCGGTGTCTCGGCCTGCGCCGTTTGCGACGGAATCTTCTTCCGCGACAAGGTGGTGGCCGTCGTGGGCGGCGGCAACGTTGCGGTTGAAGAGGCCCTTCACCTCGCCAACCTCGCCGCGCGCGTCTTCCTCATCCACAGGCGCAACACGCTCCGTGCCGAGAAGATCCTGCAGGACAGGCTCATGCGCAACCCGAAGATCAAGATTCTTTGGAACAGCCGGGTGGGCGAGATCCTCGGCGGTGGTGGGGCGCGAGCGAACCGGGCCAGAGCCGCGAAGGTGGTGAGCACTGTGAGCGGCGAGACGGCGGAACTGCCGCTCGACGGGGTTTTCGTCGCTATTGGACACGACCCCGCATCCGCACTGTTTCGTGGCCAACTCGATATGGACGAGGCCGGCTACATCCGGATCGCGCCCTGGTCGACGCGTACCAGCCGCCCCTGGGTTTTTAGCTGCGGCGACGTGTCGGACCCGAAATATCGTCAAGCCGTCACCGCCGCCGGCATGGGCTGTATGGCGGCGCTGGAAGCGGAGAGGTACGTGCTGGAAAACAGCCCTCGGCTCCAAGTTGCCCTACAAGACCGAGGATAAGGGAGTAAACAAAGATGACTGCGACGACGACGCCTGAAATCAAAGTGTTCTGGCAGCCCGGCTGCACGAGCTGCCTGCGCACCAAGGAATTCCTGACCCGCCACAACGTTCCGTTCGTATCCGTGAACGTGCTGGAGGAGGGTTTTGAGGAGCTGGAGCGGTTCGGGTTGCAGCAGGTCCCGATCGTGGTCCGCGGTGACGAATGGGTCAACGGCCAGGTTCTTGCCGATGTCGCGCGCATCGCCGGGATCGAGCTTCGTCACTTCATCGAGTTGCCGCCGGCCGATCTTTTCGCGCGGCTATGCCGGGTGCAGCAGGCGGCGCGGCGCTACCTACAGCAGCTTCCCGACGACAGTCTCGACAGGCTGCTGCCGAACCGCCCGCGCAGCTACGCCGATCTCGTTTACCACATCTTCAATATCGCCGATGCGCTACTGGAGCATGAGCGCGGCATTCCCCTGATCTGGGACTCCTATAATCGCGTGCCGGAGCCCGGCAAGGGCACGAAAGCGGCGCTCACGGCCTATGGCGACGAGGTCTTCGAGGGACTGCAGCACTGGTGGAACGAGAGCGGATCGCGCAAGGACTTCACCCAATCCGCGCAGGTCTACTATGGCACGCAGAACCTGCGTGAGTTCCTGGAGCGCACCACCTGGCATTCCGGACAACATACGCGCCAGCTCATGATGGTGTTGGAAATGATGGGGATTGCGCCCGAGAAACCTTTGGGAGCCGAGACCTTCGCCGGCCTGCCGATGCCCGAAAAGGTCTGGGACGACGAGAAGGCCGCTGCCTGATGCTACCGCGTTGAGTGCCGGCGACGCCGATCCGGGATGGTCCTCGCGGAAATCGTCGGCGCAACGCGGACGCCGCGGCGGCCGTTGTCCGGGTTCACGCGCGACCTCGCTCGCCGCGACGAGCTCCTCGAAAACCCGGCTTCGCGCGCGCGAGAGAAACCTGTCGCCCGCTTCCGTCAATCCGACGCTGCGCGTCGTGCGGTGAAGAGCGCAGCTCCAATGCGCGGCTCGACCGCGCGCACGGCCTGGCTGATCGCCAATGCCTCACGCCGAGTTCGGTGGCCGCCCGGCGAAAGCTGCGGTGCTGGGCGACGCTCAAGAACGCCTCCACGCCATCAAGCGCGCCATGCCGGACTGTGAAGTTCTGCTTCATAGCCCATCGACATTATCGCGAATAGTCGCTCGCGGAAAGCCGGCCTATGTGAGTTGCCATCCGAAGGCGACGCGGAATCTCGAGCCCAAGAGCCGCGACCGCCACTGAAGCTTTGGAGGAACCTCATGACTGATGTTCCTGATCGCATGCGCGACCAGTATCGCGTTGATCGCCGAGCCTTCCTCGCTGTCGGCGCAGCCGCTACGGTGCTTGCCGGCAGCCGGACTAGCTTTGCGCAGAACCAGCCGCCGGACGCGTCCGCTCCGACGATTGAGGCAGCTCCTAGCATAGTCAAGCTAGACCGCCTGGATGGCTCGATTCTGCTGATCGGCATCGATCGCCAGGAGTCGGACCGCATCAACTTTTCGACGGTCATCGGCCTCGGCCGTGCATACTATCTGCTCGATCACGATGACGCGTTGCGCGTCGGGATCCTCTATGCTCAAGGCCCCGACTTCGTAGGGGGGATCCTCGATCCAGCAAGCTGGGCACCAGTCCTACGCGCCGGTCGCTTCAATCCGGGGACACGCGAATTCATCAATCCGGTCGGCACGGTGCCGCCGCGTCGAGAGAAGCCGCTCGTTGTCGCCGTTCAGGGCAGGACCCAGGGAGCAGGTCACGAGCTTTTCCTCGCCGCCGATATCCGAATTGCTGCGAGCGATGCCGTATTCGCTCAAGGAGAAGTGACGAGGGGTCATTTCCCGGCCGGCGGCGCGACCGTCACATTCGTTCGCGAGGCAGGTTGGGGCAATGCGATGCGTTACATGTTGACCGGCGATGAATGGGGGGCCGACGAGGCCTACCGTCTCGGCCTTGTTCAATACGTGACGCCGCCTGGACGGCAACTCGATCGCGCAATCGAGGTCGCGCGTAAGATCGCAGCCGCAGCCCCGCTCGGCGTTCGAGCGACACTTGGTTCGGCCCATCGCGCGCTCAGTGACGGCCAGGACGCAGCCTTCGCGGCGCTGTTTCCCGAACTTGGCCGACTCGCGCAGAGCGAAGACCACGAAGAGTATTTTCGAGCGCTGCAGGAAAAACGTGCTCCCGCCTATCGTGGCCGCTGATGGCGGTCGAGCACACCCCGCGCAAACTCACAGGAGATTTTGACGTGACCGATGTTCTTGATCATGTGCGCGACCATTATCGCGCGACCGGCCTGACCGAACGGCTGAAGGTTGCGCTTGCCGTTTTTGGACCGGAGGATCAGCGGCTGACACCTCAGCAGCTCGCTCCTCTCGACCAGTTTCACACACGCGGGCTCGCTGCGACCGTCGAGCTCGCGGGGCTGGCCGGGATTACCGCGGAGACATCAGTCCTGGATATCGGCTCAGGCGTCGGCGGGCCGGCGCGCTTTCTGGCTGCGACCTACGGCTGCCGGGTCACGGGCATCGACCTCAGCGAACCATTTGTGGAGGCGGCGCGCTATTTGAGCGAACGCACGGGGCAGAGCGGGCGGGTGTCGTTCCAGGCCGCCAGCGCGTTGGCGTTGCCATTTGATGAGGGCCGTTTCGACGTCGTGCTGCTGCAGCACGTTGCGATGAATATTTCCGACCGCGCGCGGCTCTACCGCGAGGTCAGGCGCGTGCTCAAGCCTGGCGGCAGATTTGCGACCTTCGACGTCGTATCGAACGGCGGCGAGCCACCTTATCCCGTCCCTTGGGCGCGAACGCACGCCACGAGTTTTCTTCTGACAGCCGCCGCGACGCGCCAGGCAATCGAGCCGGCCGGCTTCCGCACGCTCTTCTGGCAAGACGACTCCGAGGCCGCCAAGGCCTGGATCGCGCAAATGCGCCCGTCGGGGCCGCCGCCTTCGCCCAATCTTGGCGTGGTGATGGGGCCGGACTTTGCGCAACTCGCGGCCAATCTCGGACGAAACCTGCTCGAAGGTCGCCTCGGCATCCTGACCGCGGTGTTCGAGGCTGCGCCGATCAACTCCTGAAAAGAGGGAGGAGCCAATGTCGCCGGCAGCCATCTTCGATATCCATCTCGCTCTCGGCTACGTTCCCTGGCTGCTTTGCCTCGGAGCCTATGTCCTGCCCCGGCTCAACGCGATGGATCACCTGGAGGCGCAGCGCGCCATCGCGACGCTGCACAGCTTCCGCTTCTTCGGGCTGGTCTTCCTCGTTCCGGGCGTGGTCGATCCCAATCTGCCTGCGAGCTTCGCCGCCTTCGCCGCTTATGGCGACTTCGCAACCGGGGTACTGGCCATGCTCGCGCTTCTGACGGTGAGGATACGTCCGCTGTTCTGGCTGTTCGTGGTCGCGTTCAACGTCGTGGGCACGGTCGACATCATCGTCGACTATCACCATGGCAACCAGATCGGTCTTACGAATTTGGCGGGCGAGCTGGGCGCCACTTACGCGATCCCGATCATCTATGTACCCTTGCTGATGATCACGCACGCGCTTGCGTTCTATTTGCTGCTGCGCTGGGTCAGGTCAGCAAGCCTTGTCGCGCCGGCCGAGGCCACGAGGCGCAGTTAGCCAAGACCGCTGCGTGGAAAACTCCTACGCGCAGATCCAAATGATCAGGAGCGCCATGGGAAGGCCGACGCCCAGCGCGCCAGCGATCATCAATGCGAAGGCCAGGAGTAGGTTTCCATCGGCCTGCAGCTCACGCCCAGCCATGCCCGTTGCTCCATCGAGCCCCATCGGGGATCGCGCCCAGTCCCAGGGACGATTGACCGAAGAAGCAGCAAATCACCGGGACAAGATCGCTGACACTTTCGTATCCAGATATTTACCCGAAAAAGAACACTTTGAGGTTGAATTTCCCGGGTTAATAAAAGGTTAACGGCAGCGTCTTGTTGGGGCGTGGTCCATTCAACTAATCCGGAGCGCGGTTCTTGCTCATGGCGCTTATGCCCAGTGGCCAGCTCCGCTTGGCCGCGCTCGCTTTTCGCAAATTGATTGGAACACGGAGCCAGTGTATCAAGACCGCGCAATGGTGGAGCGCGGGACTTAAGACATGGCCGAAGCAGACCTCGATATCGTCATTCGGTCGATTGCGAAAAAGCAGATCAAGACTTTGACCGACGCAGCCAAGAAGCGGCACGCCCGGTTCATGGGCTTGGCTGCCAAGGCGAAGGACAAAGAGAGCAGGGACCGCTACAGGCACCTTGCCAGGAACACGCAGCAACTGGCGGCGGCTGCGGCGCGGCGGCTGCAGATCACGGCGGAGAACGCGGCCGACAGCTACGCGCGGTCGATCAAGCGGGCGGCGGAGGAATTGGCGGCAACCAAGCCCGCCAAGGAGAAGGGGCCAGCCAAGTCAGCGAAGACGGCAAAGCCGGCGAAAAAGAAGAAAGCCTGACGTGGAATTGACGTGGGCCATCCTTGGTGCGAGCGGAGGCCGATGATGATCACCGTTGATCCCGTCACGCGCTCGGTCGTCCAGCATCGCCTGAGCGGCATCGTCGCCGAAATGGGCGAAGCCATGCTTCGCACCTCCTATTCGCAGATCCTCAATTCCAGTCGCGATTTCTCGCTCGCGATCTGCGACGCACAGAGCCGGCTGATCGCGCAGGCGGACCACATCCCGGTCCATGTCGGCGCGCTGCCTTGGGCGGCCCGCGCGGTGGAGGCGCGCTTTACCGAGGTGGCGCCGGGCGATGTCATCCTGATGAACGATCCCTATCACGGCGGCAGCCATCTTCCCGATCTCACCATCTTCGTGCCGGTCTTCGCGTCCGGCCGGCGGCTGTTCTGGACCATCGTGCGCGCGCACCAGAGCGACATCGGCGGCGCCACTCACGGCGCCTACAATCCGGACGCCACCGAGATCTGGCAGGAAGGATTGCGCATTCCGCCGATCAAGCTCTACGAGGCTGGAAGGCTGCGCGACGACATTCTCGACATGCTCGCGCTCAATGTCCGCAACTCCTACGATTTTCGCGGCGATCTCTTCGCCATGATCGGGGCGGCGCATCTCGGCGAGCGGCGGATGCAAAAGCTGTTCGCTGAGCTCAGCGCGCCGCTCGTGGAGGCCGCGATCGAAGGCGTGCTCGATGCGGCCGAAAGCCAGGCGCGCAGTGTGGTCGCCACCTGGAAGGACGGCACCTTCCACGGCGAAGCCTTTCTCGATGATGACGGGCGCGGTCACAATGACATCCGCATCGCGGCCAAGGTGATCAAGCAAGGCAGCGACATCGAGGTCGATCTCTCCGGTTCCGATCCGCAAGTGTTGAGCTTCGTCAATTCCTCGCATGCCAACATGCATGCGGCGGTGGCGATGGCCTTCTTCTATCTGATCGATCCGGACACGCCGAAGAATTCCGGCGCGCTGCGGCCGCTCAAGGTGGTGGCGAGGCAAGGCACCATCGTCTGGGCCGATCCGGGTCACCCGGTGACGCTCTGCACCAGCCATCCCTCCAACGAAATCGTCGAAGCGATCATCAAGGCGCTCGCCGCCTCCTGTCCCGACAGGGTGATGGCCGGCTGGGGCCGCCGCTTCCGGATCGCGATCAAGGGCGAGAACCCGCGCACCGGGCGGCCCTTCATCTGGCATCTGTTCCATGCCCGTCCCGGCGGCGGTGCCTCCGCCGGCGGTGACGGCTGGTCGTCGATCGGCGAGTGGCATTCCGTCGGCGGCTTGAAATTCGGCAGCATCGAAGTGGCGGAGGCGCGTTTCCCGCTGCATTTCCGTCACCACGAGTTCTTGGCCGATTCCGGCGGCGACGGCCAGTTTCGCGGCGGGCTTGGCGTGGCGCTCGATCTCGTTGTCGAGACCGAGACGGTCGCGCTCGGCAATACCGCGGGCGAGGGTATCAAGCACGGCTCGGCCGGTCTGCTCGGCGGCGAGGACTCCAAGCCACACCGCTACCGGCTGCTCTCGAAGGATCGGCCGCCGCGCGAGCTGCGCACCAAAGAGGTCGGCATCGAGATTTTTCCGGGCGATTGCCTGGAGATCCGCTCCGCCGGCGGCGGCGGTTGGGGACCGCCGGAGAAGCGCTTGCCGGCAGCGCGCGAGCGCGATCGTTTGCAGGGCCTCGTCACGGACGATCCGGCGAAGGCGCGGGCGAGTTGACGCATGTTCACCATCGGTATTGACGTCGGCGGCACCTTCACTGATCTCGTCGCCATCGACGAGAGCGGACGCACGGTGTTCGCCAAATCGCCCTCCACGCCGCAGGATCAGTCGATCGGTGTGATGGCCGGGCTCGACGAGCTGGCGCGCCGGCTTGGGCTTTCTGTCGGGGAGATGCTCGCGCAAACACAGCGGCTGGTCCACGGCACCACGGTCGCGACCAACGCGCTGCTCGAGCGCAAGGGCGCCCGCGTTGCGCTGCTGACCACCGCAGGCCATCGCGATGTCCTGGAAATGCGCGAGGGCCTGAAACCCAATCGCTACGATCTGCGCAACCCGCCGCCCGAGCCGCTGGTGCCCCGCGAGCTGCGCTTCGGGGTGCGCGAGCGGCTCAAGGCCAATGGCGAGGTCCTGACCCCGCTCGACCAGGACTCGCTCGGCGAGGCCATCGCGGCGATCAAGACATCGGGCGCGACCTCGGTTGCGATCTGCTTCCTGCATGCTTACCGCAATCCGGCTCACGAGCTCGCCGCCGCCGAACGGCTCGCGCGCGAGCTGCCTGACGTCAACGTGTCCTGCTCCAGCGATGTGCTGCCGCAGATCAAGGAATATGAACGCGTCTCCACCACGGTGGTGAATGCCTATGTCGGGCCGGTGGTCCGGCGCTATCTCGAGCGGCTGGAGCGGCGCCTGCGCGAGGCGGGCCTGAAGGGCTCGCTGTTCATCATTCTGTCCCATGGCGGCATGGCGCCGGTCCAAGAAGCCGCGCGGCTTGCGGCTGCGACCGTGCTGTCGGGGCCTGCCGGCGGCATCTCCGGCTCGCGGCGCTGCGCGGCGATGCTCGGCATTGCCGATGTCGTAGCCTTCGACATGGGCGGCACCTCGACCGACATTTCGCTGGTTGCGGATGGGCGCGTGACGCTGTCGGCCGACGGCGGGCTTGCGGGCGAGCGCATCGCCCTGCGCAGCCTCGACATCGCCAGCATCGCCGCCGGCGGCGGCTCGATCGCGTCAGTCGAGACCAGCGGCATTTTCCGGGTCGGCCCCGAAAGCGCCGGCGCGATGCCGGGTCCGGCAGCTTATGGCAATGGCGGCATTGCTGCGACGGTGACCGATGCCAACGTCGTGCTGGGCTATCTCGACGCCAAGGCCTTCATGGGCGGCAAGCGCCCGCTGGACGTCGCGGCCGCGGAAGCCGCGATCGACCGATTAGCTGCCGCGCTCAAGATCACCCGCATCGAGGCGGCCGCCGGCATCTTTCGCCTAGTCAACCTGAAGATGGCCGATGGCATCCGCCTGATGACGGTGCGTCGCGGCGTCGATCCGCGCCGCTTTGCGCTGCTCAGCTTCGGCGGCGCCGCCGGCCTGCATGCCGCCGAGCTCGCGCGCCAGCTCGACATCACCCGCATCATCGTCCCGACCACCGCCTCGGTGCTGTCGGCCTGGGGCATGCTGACAAGCGACCTGCGCTATGAGCTGAGCCGCACGCATTTCGAGAGCGGCGCGCGCACGACGGCCGACGAGGTGAGGGCGATCTTTTCCCACCTGGAAGCGCGCAGCGTGCAGCGGCTGCGCGGCTGGTTCGATGGCCCGATCACGGTCGAGCGCTCGGCCGAGATGCGTTACGGCGAGCAGATTTTCGAGATCGACGTGCCCCTCGAGGGCATCGACTTCAATTCGTCGGCGCTGATCGCCGAGATCGAGGAACGTTTCCACCGCCGCCACGAGGAGCTCTATACCTATGCCTCGCGCGACCAGGAGGTCGTGCTCGTCAATGCCCGCGTTGCTGCGGTCGGGGCGGTGTCGGTCGTCGAAGAGGCGGTGCGGGCGGCAACCGCCGCGCCGCCATGCTTGCCGCGCTCCCGCCGCAAGGCCTATTTCGGGACCTGGCGCGAGGTCGATGTCTATGCGCTGGACGATCTCAAGCCTGGCCAAACGCTCGAGGGACCCGCCATCGTCGAGGCCGAGACCACGACGGTCGTGATCAACGAGAGCGATGCAGTCTCGGTGAATGCGCTGGGGTGGCTGGATATCAGCGTGGGTAAGGCGCTTTAATGGTCTTGCCGTTCCGGCGGGTGAGCTTCGCAGCGCCGCTATTTGTCGTTCACGTCGCCCAGCAGTTTGCCGGTCGCGCTATTGATGAAATGCAACTTGGAGCATGCCGGACAGGTGACGGCCGTATGGCTGTCCGCGGGCTCGCTCGGCAAGGCGGCCAGCCAATGCTGGACGTTCATACCGGTGTGAGGACATCGAAATATGATATGGCGGCCCATGCCGCCGAATATGAGGAATGCCGGGCGCCTTCAAAACTACGGATGTTTACGTAGTTCGACAGGAGGGGCAGCCCCGGCAGGGTTCCGGAAGGTTGTCGGTGCACCGGGATTGTCCTGATACCGCGCATTGCCGCATGCCGCCAACGCAGTGCTCGGCAGCCAAAAAATAGTGTATCGGCAAGGGGTTCGGCGCGCTCAAGCCGCCGCAAGAGCCAAATCCCGGAGGAAACCTTCATGTCGGCGCTGCCGCTTTCTGGCATCAAGATTCTTGACCTCACGCGCGTGCTGGCGGGGCCGCTGTCGGCGCAGATGCTGGGGGATCTCGGCGCGGACGTGATCAAGATCGAACGGCCGGGCACCGGCGACGATGCGCGCGCCTTCGGGCCGCCTTACCTCAGGGATCCCGAGGGCAGGGAGAACAACAACAATTCCTTCTATCTCTGCGCCAACCGCAACAAGCGCTCGGTCACCGTCAATATCGCCACGCCCGAGGGGCAGGCGATCGTCCGCGAGCTCGCCAAGGATTGCGACGTCTTCATGGAGAACTACAAGGTCGGCGACCTCAAGCGCTACGGCCTTGATTACGAGTCGATCCGCGCGATCAATCCCGGCGTGATTTATTGCTCGGTGACCGGGTTCGGCCAGACCGGGCCTTACGCGCCGCGCGCCGGCTATGACGCGATCTTCCAGGCCATGGGCGGCCTGATGAGCGTCACCGGCCATATGGACGGCGAGCCCGGCGCGGGGCCGATGAAGGTCGGCCCCTCGATCGTCGACTACATGACCGGCATGAATACCTCGATCGGCATTCTGGCTGCGCTCTATCACCGCAAGGCCAATGGCGGGCAGGGGCAGCACATCGACGTCTGCCTGCTCGACACCGTGATCGCCTCGCTGTCGCATTACGCGCAAATCTATCTCGTGGGCGGCAAGACGCCGCCGCGACGCGGCACCTGGGGCAATGGCGGAATGCCGGCCGGCGTGTTCCGCTGCGCCGACGGCGAATTGATGCTGGTGGTCGGCAATGACGCCCAGTTCGCGCGCACCTGCGCCGTGCTCGGGGAACCGGAACTCGCCAACAACCCCAAATTCATCAAGAACAACGACCGCGTCGTCCACGGCAAGGAGATCATGGCGATCTTCGCCGGGCTGTTCCTGAAGAACAAGGTCGCCTACTGGCTGGAGGAGCTGGAGAAAGCCGGCATCCCCTGCGGCCCCGTCAACGATTTCGCGCAGGTGTTCGCCGATCCCCACGTGTGCTCGCGCGGCATGGAGGTGAAGGTCGACCATCCGTTCGAGCACTCGCTCTCCTTGATCCGCAACGCGCTGACCTTTTCGGAAACGCCGGTCAAAGAGTATCGTTACCCGCCGCGCCTTGGGGAGCACACCCGGGAGATATTGTCGTCGAAGCTCGGCTATGATGACGCGAAGATCGCGGGGCTGAAGAAGGAAGGCGTGATTTAGCGCTGTTGTCGCTCGATCCGCGTGCTTGGTGCACCTCGCCCCGCCTGCGGGGAGAGGTCGCATCGCATCGAAAGATGTGATGCGGGTGAGGGGGACTCTCGGCGATCTCCACTCGTGGAACAGCCCCTCACCCCGACCCTCTCCCCGCGAAGAGCGGGCGAGGGAGAACTGCTGCGTTCGCTTCGAATTAACGCGCCTCGCGCGCCATCGCCCGCGTCGCTGTCTTGCCTGCAGCATTACCCGCATTCAGCGCCATCACCGCCACCTTCACCACGCGCTCAATGATGCCCTCGACGTCGTCGACATCGCATTTGCCGTCCGACAATTTGGTCAGGCGCTCGGCATCGCGCACGGTCTGCTGCGCCATGGCGAGCGCGAAGTGCAGGCCCCAATAGAGTTCGACGTCACTGTGGCCGGGCAGCGCGCGCGCCATCGCCGCGATGAATTTGCGCAAATGATCGATCTCGCGGTTGCGGATGCGACGGATCGCCGGCACCGACTCGATGTTGACGCGGATCATGAAACGCGCCGCGGTCGAGTGCTGGCTGTCGGGGCCGAGACAGCCGCGCAGAGAAGGGCCGATCAGCGCGCGCAGAATGTCGGAGATGTCGGCAACGCCGCCGCCTTTTTCTTCCGCCGCGCGCAACTGCCGCAGGCGCTCGCGGTTGAGCTGCAGGCTGCGGGTGACGAACAACTCCGCGATCAACTCGTCCTTGGAGCCGAAATGATAATTCACCGCGGCGAGGTTGACGTTCGCTTCGGCGACGATGTCGCGCAGCGTCACGTCGCCAAAGCCGCGGTCGGCGTAAAGCCGCTCGGCTGCGGCGAGGATGGCGGACCTGGTTTGATCGCTCGCCATGTTTCAAATCCAATACAAGAGGCTCATGAGTCCTCCGTCATTCCGGGGCGCGCGTGAGCGCGAACCCGGAATCTCGCGCCACAAGCTCTGGATTCCGGGTTCGACGCTCGACGCGTCGCCCCGGAATGACAGCAGATTAGAGCGCAGTTGCATTTCAAACATTTGTATGAAACTATCGTTTGAGAGCCGGTTTTGTCAATGCGCGCATTCCGCGCGACGGCATGCCGGCTCGACGCTGCGCAGGTTGCGAAGCGCGTCCCGAAGAGGCTCTTGTGGCGTGGCAGCGGCGGGAAGAGAGTGCGGCCCAAGTCTTTAAGAGAGGAGCGTCCCATGGATTTCACGATGTCGGCGAAGCAGAAGGAATGGCTCGACCGGGTGCAGTCGTTCATGACCAAGCATGTCCGTCCCGCCGTTCCCGTCTACAAGCAGCAGGACGGCGCGGGCGATCGCTGGAAGGTGATCCCGGTGCTTGAAGAGCTGAAGAGGAAGGCGCGCGCCGAGGGTCTGTGGAACATGTTCCTGCCGCCGTCCTCCCATGAGGATGACGAATTTCGCGGGGCGGGATTGACCAATCTGGAATACGCGCCGCTCGCCGAAGAGATGGGCCACATCGGCTGGGCCTCGGAAGTCTTCAATTGCTCGGCGCCCGACACCGGCAACATGGAAGTGCTGATCCGCTACGGCACCAAGGAGCAGAAGCGGCAATGGCTGAAGCCGCTCATGAACGGGGAGATCCGCTCAGCCTTCCTGATGACGGAGCCGGCGGTGGCTTCGTCCGACGCCACCAACATCGAAACCCGCATCGAACGTGACGGCGATCACTACGTGATTAACGGCCGCAAGTGGTGGTCATCCGGGGTCGGCGATCCACGCTGCAAGATCGCGATCGTGATGGGCAAGACCGACCCGAAAGCGGCGCGCCATCAGCAGCAGTCGCAGATCCTGGTGCCGCTGGACAGCCCCGGCATCAAGATCGAAAAAATGCTTCCGGTGTTCGGCTTCGATGATGCACCGCACGGCCACGGCCAGGTGCTGCTCGAGAACGTCCGCGTGCCCGCCAGCAATCTCCTGCTGGGCGAAGGTCGCGGCTTCGAGATCGCGCAAGGCAGGCTCGGCCCGGGCCGCATCCATCACTGCATGCGCACCATCGGCAAGGCCGAGGAAGCGCTGGAGAAGATGGTGAAGCGGCTCAACTCCCGCGTCGCCTTCGGCAAGAAGATCATCGAGCACTCGGTGTGGGAGCAGCGCATCGCGGAAGCCCGCATCGACATCGAGATGAACCGGCTGCTGTGCCTGAAGGCTGCCGATATGATGGACAAGGTCGGCAACAAGACCGCCCAGCTCGAGATCGCGATGATCAAGGTCGCCGCACCGCGGATGGCGCTGAAGATCATCGATCAGGCGATCCAGGCCTTCGGCGGCGCCGGCGTATCCGACGAGGCCGGGCTCGCCCGTGACTATGCCTCCATGCGCACCATGCGCCTGGCGGATGGCCCCGATGAAGTCCACTGCCGCGCCATTGCCAGACTTGAACTTCGGAAGTATGCAAACGCTCCAGTGAAGTAAAAAGGGAGCACCAAGAGGCGCTCCCGGTCGTCATTCCGGGGCGCCTCGAAGAGGCGAATCCGGAATCTCGAGATTCCGGGTTCGTTCGCTGACTCGCGCGCCCCGGAATGACGGATAAGAAGACTTAAGGGAGCGTCGCCTTGGCCGACAGCGTCAGAAAGGACGAGGAGTTCTCGGGCACGAGGCCCGTCGAGGAGCGGCATCGCATCAACGAAGCAAATCTCGATGCCTGGATGCACCAGAACGTCGAAGGCTATGCGGGCCCGCTGACCGTCCTGCAGTTCAAAGGCGGCCAGTCCAACCCGACTTACCGGCTCGACACGCCAGGTCGCTCCTATGTGATGCGGCGCAAGCCGTTCGGCAAATTGCTGCCCTCGGCGCATGCGGTGGACCGCGAGTTCCGGGTGATCTCCGCGCTCGGGAGCCAGGGTTTTCCGGTCGCGCATGCCTATGCGCTCTGCACCGACGACGCCGTGATCGGGGCCGCCTTCTACATCATGTCGATGGAAGAGGGCCGGGTGCTCTGGGACCCCACGCTGCCGAGCCAGCCGGCGGAGCTGCGGCCGAAAATCTTCAAGAGCAAGATCGAGACGCTCGCAAAGCTGCACATGTACGATCCCGCAAGGATCGGCCTTTCCGACTTCGGCAAGTCGGGCAACTATTTCGCGCGCCAGGTCGACCGCTGGACCAAGCAATACCGGGCGTCGGAGACGCAGCACATTCCGGAAATCGAGAAGCTGATCGAGTGGCTGCCAAAGACGCTGCCCGAGCAGAAGCGCGTCTCCATCGTCCACGGCGACTATCGCCTGGACAACATGATCTTCCATCCGACCGAGCCGCGCGTGATCGCAGTGCTGGACTGGGAATTGTCGACGCTCGGCGATCCCATGGCGGATTTCACCTATCTCTTGATGCAATGGATCATGCCCGGCCTGGAGGGCGTCGATCTCAAGGCGCTCAACATCCCGACGATGGAAGAAGCGGCGCAGGTCTATTGCGATTACACCGGCACCGCGCTGCCGGATCTCAACTGGTATTTTTCCTACAATCTCTTCCGCCTCGCCGGCATCACACAAGGCATCGCCGGCCGCATCCGCGACGGCACGGCCGCGAACGCGAAGGCTATCGAATCCGCCAAGCGCACCGTGCCGCTCGCCAAGGCATCATGGGCCTACGCGCAAAAGGCGGGCGCGATGTGACATAAAGGGGCGTGCCGAGAGGTGCGCCCTTTTTTGCGCGCGTCGCCTGAGGACTCGCCGTCATTGCTGTGCATGTTCACTAATTCGCTGATCGAATGGTTTGAGTCTGGGCGGCGGCGAAGTCCTTTGGGGTCTTGCCGCCGAGGGCCTGATGAGGTCTGAAGTTGTTGTAGTAGATCAGGTACTCGAACAGTTCATTGGCGAAGTGCTCAAGGTTATCGAAGGTGGCGCCCTCGATGACGTCATCGTCCAGGGTTCGCCAGAACCGCTCGACCTTGCCATTGGTCTGCGGCCGGTAGGGCCTGGTGTAGCGGTGCTTGATGCCGAGCTCGATCAGCATGGCTTCGAAGGGGTGCTCCTCCGGTTTATTGCGGGAGGCGAACTCGGCCCCGTTATCAGAGAGGATCTCGGCGAACTGGACCCCATAGGTGACGCTCAGGGTGTTGATCATCTTCAGGGCCTTGAACATGACCGGCAGCGCCTTTTTCGAGGTCAGGACTTCGGCCCAGGCCAGGCGTGAGCAACTGTCGAGCAGGCTGATGATGAAGGCAGGGCTTGGCGGCGGCACCAGGAACATGTCGCGCGGCAGTTGGTGCAGGTCAATATGGCCGAGTTCCCCGATCTTGTCCTTGATAATGCGGCGTTTCTCCTCACGCATCGCCGGGGTGCGGCGGTTCAGCTCGTGGCGCTTTAGGACGCGATAGATGGTCGATGGCGAGGGTACCGTATCGCGCTGTTCACGCAAGGCGGCATGGATCTCGTATCGGTTCATGCCGCGCTTGCGGCAGGCGACGATCTCCGCCTCAATGCCTTCCGGCTGGCGGCGTTCGCGCCATTTCGGCCCGCGGCGCTGCGGCAGCAGGTCGGCCTCCGCGCCGCTGCGCAGGTAGCGGTTATAGTACTTCCGGAAGGTCTGCGAGCACGTGCCGTGGTGGCGGTAGAAATCCCCGACCCGCCGGAATGTCGCCGATCGCCCCGCTTTCACTTCCTCATACTCTGCGATCAAGAACTGCCACTTCTGAATGTAATTCCGTTCAATCGTCCGGTCGAAGCTGTTGTCGCGCATCGAATCCCCCCTGCGGGCTGGATTCGATCAGCGAATTAGTGAACATGCACAATTGCGAGGAGCGAAGCGACGAAGCAATCCAGACTGCCGCCGCGGCGACAGTCTGGATTGCTTCGCTTCGCTCGCAATGACGGCTCACAGTAGCCGCACCACGTGTAGCCCGGCCCCGCATATCGCTTCGTTCATGCGGTACTGCGATGCTCACCCGCAGCAGCAATCGCATTCATCACCCGAGAGCGCCTCGCGGCCTTCCTTAACCAGGAAGTAGACGATGGCCAGCGCGCCCACACTGTCGATCCACCATGCGCCGAACAGCCATTGGGCGGCGAGCGTCGCGACGACGACGAACGACAACCAGCCGCAGGCAACTGCCTCCATCGCATCCGCGCGCAGCGCGCGACTGCCGATCTTCCCGGCGATCGCGAGTTTGCGGTGGGCGAGGTAACGCATTGCTGGAATTGAAAGCAAGGCAATCACAAAGCCTGGCCAGGAGAACGCTTCGCTCGCGCCGGTCCAAAGTCGCCAGCCCGCGGCAATCGCCACGTAGGCCGCCAAAATAAGCAGCAAGATGCCGGCGATCCTGCTGGCAATATGTTCGGCGCGTTCGGAGAAGGCGTGCCCATGTCGCAATTCGACGCTGAGGCGCCAGATCAGCACCCCGGCCGATGCCAATTCGATCACGCTGTCGAGACCGAAGGCGAGCAGCACAAGGCTTCCTGCCGTCACGCCGGACGCAATGGCCACGACGGCTTCAACCGTCATCCATCCGATGGTCAGCCATTCCAGCCGGAAGGCGTCGCGGATCAGCGACTGGCGGTCGGTCGAGGAGGGGGCGGCAAGGGGAGATGCAGTGCCTGTGTTGGTCATCCCCCAACTATATCGCCGAGGAAAGCAAACTGTCTGCAGGTAAGGCGCGCAAGCAGGATGATGGAGCGAAGCGACACCATCATGCGCGGCGCCGCGATGAGTTTCGCTGCCGCTCAACCATCCTACGAACTGACTCGGCCTTGGAGAGAGGTCCCAGAGTTCTCTAGGTCTGGGCGAATTGCTCGATGTCGTCGAGGACGGTGATAGTTACGACCACGTCGAGCGGGCTGCCAAAATCGACATGCAGATGGAATTCCACGCCCCCAGCTTCGCCGCCCGGTCTTCCATGAGGTCCGACATTCGTAACGTAGACATTCGCGTCGCCAAGGTTCGGGCGACCAAGTGTCTTGGGGCCACCCCCCAAACCGCCGAATTGGGGGATAAATTCTGCGGCTGTAATGATCACTGCGGAATCCAAATTGATGGGCGGCCAGTTGAAATTCTTGCGCTGTCGGCCCTGTTGACCCCGATACAGGACGCGAATTGATCGAGCCATGACAAATTTCTCCGTGAAGTTACATTTCTCGAATTCCTAATCAAGTTTCACTGCTTACAACTTGCGCAAGAAGCGTATGTTGGATTGCACAATGAGCGTGTGATGCTGCCCACAGATGCCGATAACGTGATGGTTGTGCTGAGAGCGTTTCCGGACCCGATTGTCAGGAGCGCACGGGCTAGCAATAGGATGGGCGGAGCGAGGCGGTACTCATCATGCTCGACGCGCGCCATGATGGTTTCGCTGCCGCTCAACGCCCTCCTACGAACCCGCAGCGCAGCCCCGCGCGCGGGCACGGGCCGCTGCAGGACTCCGCCAGCTTGAGCTGCTGAACCAGCGTGCGCGCAAAAACCAATTTCGCAAAGCGCTTCAAGCTGATCGGTCTGTTCAAGATGTGCCCGCAAAAATAAATCGCTTTGCGATTGGCCCAAATCAGTCGCATCCTCTTCGCGTCCCGCCTCGCTGAGGAGCGTACGCGTCGTCACGGACGTTGAGTGCGGGATGCGGTGGACGCGATGGTGTTGACTGACGAGCGGCACAAGCGCGGACGGCCAAGTCGTGTGGTCCCGGCGCGCCCATGCAGGCGTCAAGTTGGCGACGATGCTGACGCATCGCGCCGGCGACGGTGGCAATCAAGCTCGGTTCACCGAGGAGAGCACGGAGTAAGCCGTAAACCACTGCGCAGGGAAGGCCGGAGTGTTTCCGCCTGTACCTGTGGTTACCACCCGTGTGCGCTTTTGCGCACTTTTTTGCACACGGGGCCATGGGTGTGGCGAACACCCGGTCTTCCCCGGTCTTCCCTGCGCCCTCTATTCTTTTTGAGGGACAAGGATGACGCAAAAACTCGGGCGAAAGCCGCCGCGAGCGCGGGCTCGTGTTTGCGAGAGCAAAGCCATGTTCTGCACTGTCATCGTCCGCGAAAGCGGACGATGACGGTATTCCAGAGACGTGGAGGTCAGACTGAGAGGCCGCGGCACACTGGATACCCGCTTTTGTGGGGTATGACGACCGGGGTCTGACACGCGCTGTGGCGTCTACAACTCGCGCCAAAACCTCAAACCGGCTTGCCCGTATACGGCATCGACGCCGTCAAGCCGCCATCCACCGGAAACGCCTGGCCATTCACGTAGGACGCCTCATCGCTCGCCAGGAACAGGCCCATGGCCGCGATCTCGTGCGGCTGGCCGGCGCGCTTCAGTGGATTGAGCTGACCGATCTTGTCGGTGGTGCCGCGCTCCTTGGCGCGGTCGAACACTGGCTTGGTCATGCCGGTCTCGATCAAGCCCGGACAGACCGCATTGATGCGAATGCCGGTGCCGGAGAGCGAATAGGCGGTGGTCTGCACGAGGCTAATCACGCCGGCCTTGCTCGCTGCGTAAGGGTGACCGCTGGCGCCGGCCTTGAGTCCCGCGACGGACGCGGTGCAGACGATCGAGCCGAAGCCCTGTCGTGTCATGTGCGGTATGGAATGTTTGACTGCGAGGAACGCGCCGATCAGGTTGACGCGCAGGATTTCCTGCCAATGCTCCACCGTCTGCTCGGCGAGCGGCACCAGCCCGCCGCTGATGCCGGCATTGGCCCAGATCGCATCGAGCTTGCCGTAAGCCTTCAGTGCCCTGTCGATGAAGGCGATCACATCCTTTTCCGATCCCGCGTCCGCCATCACGGCTTCGGCCCTGCCGCCCGCTTTCTTCACCTCGCTCACGGTCTCATTGACGCCATCGCTGCGGTCGACCGCGATCAGTCTGGCGCCTTCCGTTGCGAACAGCAGCGTTGCCGCACGGCCGATGCCGCTTCCGGCGCCGGTGATGATGACGGATTTGCCTTCGAGGCGGCCCATGCGCTTCTCCCTTTACCTTCCGCTCGCCTGCCGCCGCGCGGAATTTCAAACAGATTTTCAAACGCCGATGTCACTTGAGACCATGCGTGCTCTCACGTACAGCGACAGCAAAGAGTAGGGAAGGTCCTTCATCATGTCCAAGATGTCCAAGCCAGATCAACCCTTCGTCGCCCAGCATGCCGTTCCGAAAGGCGTCGTATCGACGCGCTGGTGGTGGATACGCCATGCGCCGGTGCGCGAGGATGGCGGCTGCATCTATGGGCAGGAGGACATCGGTTGCGACACCTCCGATCGCGTGGTGATGGAGGCGGTGGGAAAGATCCTGCCGCGCGATGCGGTGTGGTTCGCGAGCAATCTCAAGCGCACTCACCAAACCGCGGAGGCGATCTGGGCCGCGGGCTATCCGCGGCCAGGGGTGCTCATCCAGGAAGCAGCATTTGCCGAGCAGAATTTGGGCGAATGGCAGGGCCTCAATCGCGCCGCGTTTTTTGCAAGCCGTCCGATCGAGGTCGGCAGCTACTGGTTTGCGCCGGTCGATGATCCCGCACCGGGCGGCGAAAGTTTTCTTGACCTCTATATCCGCGTAAAGGCCGCGGTCGATCGCATCAATGTCGAGCAGGCGGGACGCGACGTCATCGTGGCGGCGCATGGCGGCACCATCAAGGCCGCAATCGGCCTCGCGCTCGGCGGACTCGTCGAAAAGGGGCTGGCCTTCACCATCGACAATTGCTCGGTGACGCGGCTCGATCATCTCGCGAGCGATAATCACAGCGGCTGGCGGCTGCCGATGGTGAACCAGCAGCCCTGGATCGCCGATGTCTCGCACAAGGCCATGCATCAGCCTGCGGGTCCGGAGATCACGACGGAAAGCAAGCTCGCCTGAAGGGTTGTTGGGGCAACATTGAGCTGGCCGCAGCTTCACTCCACCGCCGCATACACCAGATTCCGCACCAGGGTGCGCGTGTACTCCCGCTGTCCCGGCGCCTGCGACATGAAGACGCAAAACAGCTCTTCCTTCGGGTCGATCCAGAAGAAGGTGCCGGCCATGCCGCTCCAGAAGAACTGGCCGACCGAGCCCGGGAAGGAGGCGATGCCGGGTTGCGTGCGCACGGCAAAGCCCAGCCCGAAGCCGTGGCCGGGCGGCACCAGCGTGCCCTGGATCTTCACGCCGGGCGCGAGATGATCGGAGGCCATCAGCTCCAGCGTCTTGCGGCCGATGATCCTGGTGCCATCAAGCGTGCCGCCGTTGAGCAGCATCTGGCAGAAGCGCGCGTAGTCCATGGTGGTCGACACCAGTCCGCCGCCGCCGGATTCCATCGCGGGCTTCTCGAGCATGTTGAAAAGCACGACCTTCTCGCCGTTCCAGGGGTCGATCGGGAAGGGTTCGGCGAGCCGACCGGCATTCACCTCGCCGGTAAAGAAGGCGGTCTCGGCCATCTGCAGCGGCGCGAGGATGCGCTCGGTGAGGAAGGCGCCAAGCGATTTGCCGGCGACGACCTCGATGATGCGGCCCAGGATGTCGGTCGAGCGGCTGTAATTCCATTCCGCGCTGGGCTGGCAGATCAGGGGCAGGCTCGCCACCAGGGCGGCATGTTCGGCGTTGGAGATCTTGCGGCTGCGCAGCCGCGATTCCCGATAAAGCTGCTGCACCAGGCTGTTGCCGGTGTGATCGTAAGTGACGCCGGAGGTGTGCCGGAGCAGGTCCTGGATGGTCATGGGCCGCTCGACCGGGACGAGCTCGAGCTTCCCGTTATTCTCGACCCCGACCTTCTGGCTGGCAAATTCCGGAATGAACTTCGCGACGGGCTCGTTGAGGAGGAAGTGGCCTTCCTCGAGCAGCATCATGATGCCGACCGAGACGATCGGCTTGGTCATGGAAAAGATGCGGAAGATGCTGTCCTCCGTCATAGGCCCCGGCGAGGCAGGGCTTTGGCGCCCGACGGCGTCGAACCAGCCGATCTCGCCGCGGCGCGCCACCATGATGGTTGCGCCGGGCATGGTTCCCTTGTCGACCTCCCGCTTCAGCGCGTCCGAAAGCCGTTGGAGACCGGCAGGACTGAGCCCAAGCGACTCCGGCTTGCCTCGCGGCAGAGGCGGGCTCTGGGGGGCGGCGGTCGTTTTGGCGGCGGTCTGGGCAGTCATGATCTCTCCCAAAGCTCTCGTTCTTGCTTAAGGCGAAGTCTGACGCAGAAGCTGGGGCTTGAACAGGCCATCCGGCCCGGTTCACCCTTGCAAATCAGCCATGGCTTATGCTTGAAGGACGCTTGCCGGCGGCACTGCTTCGGTCCCGCTAGGAGTGTAGCTCAATTGGTAGAGCACCGGTCTCCAAAACCGGGGGTCGTAGGTTCGAGCCCTACCACTCCTGCCAGCGAAGCCGTTGAAATCAATCAAAAGTACCACGAGGCGTTAACAGACTCCGCCTTGGCGCAGCTTGACCTTTGCCCCTCCCGGCAGTACATAGCGCGCAACCCGCAGCCGGCCCGTTATCGGATTTCCGGCGCGGCATTAAAATCCCCGAACAAGCGAGCCCGCGTGCCGGCTCATCCTTCAAAAAGAGGGTTGGGCGGCTACAGGGCTGTTCGGTTTCCTTCAATCTTAATACGTCTGGCGACGGACGCGGATCCTTAAGACGATGGCTTTCAGCCCGTTCAAATTCCTGCAGGAAGTGCGCTCGGAGACCGCCAAGGTCACCTGGCCGACCCGCCGCGAGACCACGATCACCACCATCATGGTGTTCGTCATGGTCGCTTTGGCGTCGATTTTCTTTTTCGCAGCGGATCAGATTATCCGCGTTCTCGTCACCTTTGTGCTGGGCATCCACTGATGGCAACCGCAGCAATCCAAACTGCCGACAAGCGTTGGTACATCGTCCACGCCTATTCGAATTTCGAGAAGAAGGTCGCGGAATCGATCCGCGAGCAGGCCAAGCAGCGCGGGCTTGAGGATCTGTTCGAGCAGGTGCTCGTTCCGACCGAAAAGGTCACCGAGGTGCGCCGCGGCCGCAAGATCGACGCCGAGCGCAAATTCTTCCCCGGTTACGTGCTGGTGAAGATGAAGCTGACGGATGAGGCCTTCCATCTCATCAAGAACACGCCGAAGGTTACCGGCTTCCTGGGCGCGGAAAACAAGCCGATGCCGATTTCGGAAGCCGAGGCCATGCGCATCCTGCATCAGGTGCAGGAGGGCGTGGAGCGGCCGAAGGCGTCGGTGTCCTTCGAGATCGGCGAAAATGTGCGCGTCGCGGACGGCCCGTTCGCGTCGTTCTCCGGCGTGGTGGAAGAAATCGACGAGGCGCGTTCGCGCGTGAAAGTCGCGGTGTCGATCTTCGGCCGCGCGACGCCCGTGGAACTGGAATTCAATCAGGTCGAGAAGGTCTGATTGGAGGGCGCGAAGGACATCTTCGCACCAATTGAGGACGTGGGAGGTGAAGGGCGGTCAGCCAGCCGTCCGGAACCGAACCACGAACCTGAAACCGCCGGCGCGAGCCGGCAGAACAGGAGTGATAAATGGCTAAGAAAGTGACCGGATACCTGAAATTGCAGGTGCCGGCCGGGGCTGCGAACCCATCGCCCCCGATCGGCCCCGCGCTCGGTCAGCGCGGTCTCAACATCATGGAATTCTGCAAGGCGTTCAACGCCCAGACGCAGAAGGAAGAGAAGAATACACCGATCCCGGTGATCATCACCATCTACGCGGACCGGTCCTTCACCTTCGAGATGAAGACGCCGCCGATGTCCTACTTCCTCAAGCAGGCGGCCAAGATCCAGTCCGGCTCCAAGGCGCCGGGCCGCGACAAGGCCGGCAAGGTGACCAAAGCGCAGGTGCGCGAGATCGCCGAGAAGAAGATGAAGGATCTCAATTGCGACACCGTCGAAGCGGCCATGAAGATGGTCGAGGGCTCCGCCCGTTCGATGGGTCTGGAAGTTGCGGGGTAAGCGGCGATGTCAGTCGGAAAACGTTTGAAGAAGGCCCGCGAAGGCGTTGATCGCGAGAAGCTTTACCCGCTGCCCGAGGCCATCAAGCTGGTCAAGGAACGCGCCAAGGCCAAGTTCGATGAGACCATCGAGATCTCGATGAATCTTGGCGTCGATCCCCGTCACGCCGACCAGATGGTCCGTGGCGTGGTCAGCCTGCCGAACGGCACCGGCCGCACTGTGCGGGTCGGCGTGTTCGCGCGCGGTGCCAAGGCGGACGAGGCGAAGGCCGCGGGCGCCGACGTGGTCGGTGCCGAGGACCTAGTTGAGAAGGTCCAGGCTGGCAATATCGACTTCGATCGCTGCATCGCTACGCCCGACATGATGCCGCTGGTCGGCCGTCTGGGTAAGGTGCTCGGCCCGCGCGGCATGATGCCGAACCCGAAGGTCGGCACCGTGACAATGGATGTTGCGGGTGCGGTGAAGGGTGCCAAGGGCGGCTCGGTCGAGTTCCGTGTCGAGAAGGCCGGCATCGTGCAGGCCGGCATCGGCAAGGCCTCGTTCGCCGAGGACAAGCTCGTCGAAAACGTTCGCGCACTCGCTGATGCCGTCGCCAAGGCGAAGCCCGCCGGCGCGAAGGGCACCTACATCCAGCGCGTCGCGGTGTCATCGACGCAAGGGCCCGGCGTGAAGGTCGACACCTCGACGCTGCTCGCCTAAGGGTGAACTTCAAGAGAGTTGGTCAAAGGGCGGAATTGGGCAACCAGTTCCGCCCTTTGCGCGTGAAGTGGCGGCGCTAACGGGAAACAAGAACAATGCCCGAGAAAGTCCTGGTCTATTCACGGTTTCCCAAGTCGCTGATGCAGCGCATAGGCGACCACTTCGACCTCCTCGACGCCGGCGGCAAGCCGCCGCATGAGGTCTTTGCAAAGCATGAGCTCGATCAGGTCCGCGCGATGATCACCCAGGGCAGTTCGCTGCTCAATGGTGAGATGATGGACCGGTTCCCGAAGCTCGGGGCTATCGTCTGCTATGGCACCGGTTATGACGGTATCGATCTGCAGGCGGCCAGTCGCCGCGGCATCGCGGTCGGCCACAGTCCGGGTGCGAATGCGTCATCGGTCGCCGATGTCGCCATTACCCTGATGCTGGGCGCCATGCGGCGGCTGGTCGTCGCCGATGGTTACGTGCGCAGCGGCGATTGGGCCGCGGCGAAACCATCGCCGATGATGCGCGCGCAGCAGGGCATACGCGGGCGAAAAGTCGGTCTCTATGGCATGGGCGCGATCGGCCGCAAGGTCGCCGGCCGCGCGGCGGCGTTCGAGGCCGAGGTCGGCTATTTCAGCCGCAGCCGGCACGATGATCTGCCGTATCAATATTTCCCGTCGCTCGATGCGCTCGCCGACTGGTGCAGCGTGCTGGTGATCGCGGTGCGGGCGGGGCCCGAGACACATCACATTGTCAACGGCGATATCCTCAAGAGGCTCGGCGAGGACGGCTATGTCGTCAATATCGCGCGCGGTTCGGTGATCGATGAGGACGCGTTGGTTGCGGCGCTGAAGGACAAGATCATCGCCGGCGCCGGGCTCGACGTCTATGCCAAGGAGCCGTATCCGCCGGGGGCGCTCACCGCCTTTCCGAATGTGGTACTGACGCCCCATATCGGCGGCCACACGCTGGAATCGCATCAGGCGATGCAGGACTGCGTCGTCGCGAACCTCGCGGCATTCTTTCAAGGAAAGCCGCTTCCATATGCGGTGGTCTGATGCGTCGCGGCCTTGCTTGGTTCGGGCAAGAGTTCCCGTTCGTCCGAGGTGCGCGGGCGGCTCCGGGCGTGACCTCAACGCAATAGATTCTAGGGTTCGCATATCCGAAATTGGTGTGAATTTTGCTCTTGGCAAGCCGTGGCAGACCGGCTAAACAGCGCGCTCCGGACGCGCCGGCTCTGGCCGGCACGGCCGTGCTCGCATTCCGAATAGAGAACGATAGGAGACCATTCCTTTCAGGACGTCCCTCGTGGATCACCCGAAAGGAAGGGAGGCCTATCGCTTTTGCGGTATGCGGGCGAGGGGCCTTCGGCTTTGCTTGATGGCCCCGATCCTGTCCGAGACTGCAGGCGCCACGGTGAAATGCTAAGTTTCTCCAGCGGCTTAATCTCATGGCCTGCATAGACGGGTGAAGACCGGATTTAAGCCTCTCATCGCGCCTTGCGGTATGAGGCCGATTTGGTTCGAACCTTGACACCCCGAGGGGCCGCGAGGCGTCTCGGGAGGGCAGGCTTCTAGATCGTCGTCTTGCCCGTGTCGCTGGGGTCCTAAAGGCTCCGTAAAGTGGATTTGGGCGGGACGATGGGTGCAACCCGGCGGTCCCGCGGAAAGCGCGAAGGCCGCCAACCGGAGAGAGCTTGCTGTGGAACGAGCGGCAAAGAAAGAGGCGGTCGAACAGCTCAATGAGGTCTTCAAGACCACGAGCGTCGCGATCGTTGCTCACTATTCCGGCCTCACCGTAGCCCAGATGCAGACCCTGCGTAAGCAGATGAAGCAGGCGGGCGCGGCGGTGAAGGTCTCGAAGAACCGTCTCGCCAAAATTGCTCTTGAAGGCACTGACGTCGCTGCCATCGGTTCCCTGCTGAAGGGGCCGACCGTAATCGCTACTTCGAACGATCCGGTCGCGGCGCCAAAGGTCGCCATCGAATTCGCCAAGGCGAACGAAAAGTTCGTCATTCTCGGCGGCTCGATGGGCAAGACCGTCCTGAATGTCGATGGCGTAAAGGCGCTTGCCTCCCTGCCGTCGCTCGACGAACTGCGCGGCAAGCTTGTCGGCCTCATCCAGGCGCCGGCGACCAAGCTCGCCCAGCTCTCGAACGCGCCCGCGGCGAAGCTCGCGCGCGTCATTCAGGCCTATGCCTCAAAGGGCGAAGCGGCCTGACGCCCTTCGCAAAACTCAAACCCTGGTTCGAACCAAATCGCTTAAGGAAACAGATCAATGGCTGACTTGCAGAAAATCGTCGACGACCTCTCGAATCTCACCGTGCTCGAAGCGGCCGAGCTTGCGAAGCTCCTGGAAGAGAAGTGGGGCGTTTCGGCCGCCGCTGCGGTCGCGGTTGCCGCTCCGGGAGCTGCTGGCGGTGGCGCCGCCGCTCCGGCTGAAGAGAAGACCGACTTCACGGTCGTGCTGGCCGCTGCCGGCGACAAGAAGATCGAGGTCATCAAGGAAGTCCGTGCCATCACCGGCCTGGGCTTGAAGGAAGCCAAGGACCTCGTCGAAGGCGCTCCGAAGCCGCTGAAGGAAGGCGTGAACAAGGAAGAAGCCGACAAGATCAAGGCCCAGCTCGAGAAGGCCGGCGCGAAGGTCGAGCTTAAGTAACCGTGGTTACTTGAGCGGAATCCCCGGGCGAGCGAAAGCGAAGGTCCGGGGATCTTTCTCCGCGTCGTGGAGGGCTGGGTCCAGCCCTGCCAAGACGAGGAGAGGGCGAGTTCTTGGGGCGAAGCGAGGCAAGCCCCGGGAGTTGAAATTTGGGCGGTGCCCGGGGCCGGAGCCGGGAATCGCTGCAAAGATGTGCAAAGGGGCGACCCGTTGCGCGTCAAACACAAAAAAGTGTGGGGATTCGCGGGCTTGTCCCTCGAATCTTCACGATCGCCATCCCATATCGGGACGGCAGCACGAAAGCACGGTTTGAGGCGGGGACGGCGGCGTTATCCCCTTAAGCCGTTGGGAGAATAGGCAATTTCGGGCTTTTGCAGTCCGTGACGGAAATGGTTCTGACGGGCGGGCGCGCTCCTGCGCCCCGCGCGTCGTTTTGCGTTTTGATGGTCTGAAGAACAGATTCAGGACTTAAGCAGCCTGAAACCGGGCTTTCGGCCTTCGAAATGGATCAAAATTCAACCCGGGGGCGGTGGCAGTCGCGCTCCGGAAGGGTCGTCCCTCCTAAAGGGCGACGAAATGAGAGGCCCCGATGGCGCAGCAGACATTCACCGGTCGCAAACGCGTACGCAAGTTCTTTGGACATATTAAGGAAGTCGCCGAGATGCCGAACCTCATCGAGGTTCAGAAGGCGTCTTATGACCAGTTCCTGATGGTCGAGGAGCCCCAGGGCGGGCGTCCCGAGGAGGGTTTGCAGGCGGTTTTCCGCTCGGTGTTCCCGATTTCGGACTTTTCCGGCACCTCCATGCTGGAGTTCGTCCGGTATGAGTTCGAACCGCCGAAATATGACGTCGACGAGTGCCGCCAGCGCGGCATGACCTTTGCTGCGCCCCTGAAGGTGACGCTGCGCCTGATCGTGTTCGATATCGATGAAGAGACCGGTGCCAAATCGGTCAAGGACATCAAGGAGCAGGACGTCTATATGGGCGACATTCCGCTCATGACGATGAACGGCACCTTCATCGTCAACGGCACCGAGCGCGTCATCGTTTCCCAGATGCACCGTTCGCCGGGCGTGTTCTTCGATCACGATAAGGGCAAGACCCATTCCTCGGGCAAGCTCCTGTTCGCTGCGCGCGTCATTCCCTATCGCGGGTCCTGGCTCGACATCGAGTTCGACGCCAAGGACATCGTCTACGCGCGCATCGATCGTCGCCGCAAGATTCCCGTGACCTCGCTGATGTTCGCGCTCGGTCTCGACGGCGAGCAGATCCTTTCGACCTTCTACAAGAAGATCCTCTACAAGCGCACCAAGGAAGGCTGGCGCGTTCCGTTCGACGCCAACCGCTTCCGCGGCTACTCGACCGTCAACGACCTGATCGACGCCGACACCGGCAAGGTCGTGCTCGAGGCGGGCAAGAAGCTCACCGTGCGCGCCGCCCGCCAGCTCCAGGAGAAGGGGCTGAAAGCGCTGCGCATGTCGGATGAGGAACTGGTCGGCAATTATGTCGCCGAGGATCTCGTCAATCCGAAGACGGGCGAAATCTATGCCGAAGCCGGCGAGGAGATCACCGAGAAGCTTCTGAAGTCGCTGAACGAGCAGGGCTACAAGGAACTGCCGCTGCTCGACATCGACCATGTCAATGTCGGCCCTTACATCCGCAACACGCTGCATGCCGACAAAAACATGACGCGCGAAGACGCGCTGTTCGACATTTATCGCGTGATGCGTCCGGGCGAGCCGCCGACGCTGGAGTCGGCACAGGCGATGTTCCAGTCGCTGTTCTTCGATGCCGAGCGCTACGATCTTTCCGCGGTCGGCCGCGTCAAGATGAACATGCGCCTCGACCTCGATGCGCCCGACACGCAGCGCACGCTGCGCAAGGAAGACATCCTGTCGGTCATCAAGACGCTGGTCGACCTGCGCGACGGCAAGGGTGAGATCGACGACATCGACCATCTCGGCAACCGCCGCGTCCGCTCGGTCGGCGAGCTCATGGAGAATCAGTACCGCATCGGTCTCTTGCGCATGGAGCGCGCGATCAAGGAACGCATGTCCAGTGTCGATATCGACACCGTGATGCCGCAGGATTTGATCAACGCCAAGCCGGCGGCCGCCGCGGTGCGTGAGTTCTTCGGCTCCTCGCAGCTTTCGCAGTTCATGGACCAGACCAACCCGCTGTCCGAGATCACCCATAAGCGCCGCCTGTCGGCGCTCGGGCCGGGCGGTCTGACCCGCGAGCGCGCGGGCTTCGAGGTGCGCGACGTGCACCCGACGCATTACGGCCGTATCTGCCCGATCGAGACGCCGGAAGGTCCGAACATCGGCCTGATCAACTCGCTCGCCACCTTCGCGCGCGTGAACAAATACGGCTTCGTCGAGACGCCGTACCGCAAGGTCAAGGACGGCCGCGTCACCGACGAGGTGGTGTACCTCTCGGCGATGGAGGAGGGACGTTATCGCGTTGCGCAGGCCAACGTGCCGCTCGACGCAAAGGGCCGCTTCACCGAAGACCTCGTGGTCTGCCGTCACGCCGGCGAGGTCGTGCCGATGACGCCGGACAAGGTCGACTATATGGACGTCTCGCCGAAGCAGCTCGTGTCGGTGGCCGCCGCGCTGATCCCGTTCCTCGAGAACGACGACGCCAACCGCGCGCTGATGGGCTCGAACATGCAGCGCCAGGCGGTCCCGCTGGTTCGCGCCGAGGCGCCGTTCGTCGGCACCGGCATGGAAGGCGTGGTCGCCCGCGACTCCGGCGCCGCAATCGCGGCTCGCCGCTCCGGCGTGGTCGACCAGATCGACGCCACTCGCGTCGTCATCCGCGCCACCGAAGATCTCGATCCGACCAAATCGGGCGTCGATATCTACCGGCTGATGAAGTACCAGCGCTCCAACCAGTCGACCTGCATCAACCAGCGTCCGCTGGTGAAGGTCGGCGACACCGTCAAGAAGGGCGACATCATCGCCGACGGTCCGTCGACCGATCTCGGCGAGCTCGCGCTCGGCCGCAACGTGCTGGTCGCGTTCATGCCGTGGAACGGCTACAACTTCGAAGACTCCATCCTGCTCTCCGAGCGGATCGTGAAGGAGGACGTCTTCACCTCGATCCACATCGAGGAATTCGAGGTGATGGCCCGTGACACCAAGCTCGGTCCTGAGGAAATCACCCGCGATATTCCGAACGTCTCGGAAGAAGCGCTGAAGAACCTCGACGAAGCCGGCATCGTCTATATCGGCGCGGAAGTGCGGGCCGGCGACATCCTGGTCGGCAAGATCACGCCGAAGGGCGAGAGCCCGATGACGCCGGAAGAGAAGCTGTTGCGCGCGATCTTCGGCGAAAAGGCCTCTGACGTGCGTGACACCTCGCTGCGCGTGCCACCGGGCGTGCAGGGCACGATCGTCGAAGTGCGCGTGTTCAACCGGCACGGCGTCGACAAGGACGAGCGTGCGCTCGCGATCGAGCGGGAGGAGATCGAGCGTCTCGCCAAGGACCGCGATGACGAGCAGGCGATTCTCGACCGCAACGTCTACAGCCGCCTTGCCGAGCTGTTGGAAGGCCGCCAGGGCATCGCGGGTCCGAAGGGCTTCAAGAAGGACACCAAGATCACCCGCGCGGTGCTCGATGAGTATCCGAAGTCGCAGTGGTGGCTGTTCGCTTCGCCCAACGACAAGCTGATGGCCGAAATCGAGGCCATGCGGAAGCAGTACGATGAGTCGAAGAAGGGGCTCGAGCAGCGCTTCCTCGACAAGGTCGAGAAACTGCAGCGCGGCGACGAATTGCCGCCCGGCGTCATGAAGATGGTCAAGGTCTTCGTCGCGGTGAAGCGCAAGATCCAGCCCGGCGACAAGATGGCCGGCCGTCACGGCAACAAGGGCGTCGTGTCCAAGATCGTGCCGATCGAGGACATGCCGTTCCTCGAGGACGGCACGCATGCGGACATCGTGCTCAACCCGCTCGGCGTGCCCTCGCGCATGAATGTCGGCCAGATTCTCGAGACGCATCTCGGCTGGGCCTGCGCGGGCCTCGGCCGGCGCATCGCGCAGACGGTTGATGCCTACTATTCGAAGCAGGACATCAAGCCGCTGAAGGAGACCTTGAAGCGGATCTATGGCGACGACGAGACGATCAAGACGCTCAACGACAATGAGCTGATCGAACTCGGCCGGAACCTGAGCCACGGTGTGCCGATCGCAACGCCGGTGTTCGACGGCGCCAAGGAGACTGACATCGAGGAGATGCTGAAGCTTGCCGGTCTCGACGCATCGGGCCAGTCGACCGTCTATGACGGCCGGACCGGCGATCCCTTCGATCGCAAGGTGACGGTGGGCTACATCTACATGCTCAAGCTGCACCATCTGGTCGACGACAAGATCCATGCGCGTTCGATCGGACCGTACTCGCTGGTCACCCAGCAGCCGCTGGGCGGCAAGGCGCAGTTCGGTGGCCAGCGCTTCGGCGAAATGGAGGTGTGGGCGCTGGAGGCTTATGGCGCGGCCTACACGCTGCAGGAGATGCTGACGGTGAAGTCGGACGACGTCGCCGGCCGCACCAAGGTGTACGAGGCGATCGTGCGCGGCGACGACACGTTCGAGGCCGGTATTCCGGAATCGTTCAACGTGCTGGTCAAGGAAATGCGCTCGCTCGGCCTCAACGTCGATCTGCACAACTCCAAGATGGGGCCGGCCCCGACCTCCGAGGCGGCCGAGTAGCGAAGACATTGATGCCCGGCGCCCCGCGCCGGGCATGCGCGCCTGACCCGCACAAGAAAGGGCAGTGCGGCCTCGACCAAAGATTTCGAATTTCCTGCCGGCCTTGACCGGCACGCGAGGAGAAGACGATGAACCAAGAGATTATGAATCTCTTCAACCCGACCACGCCGGCTCAGGTCTTTGACCAGATCCGGATTTCGATCGCGTCCCCCGAAAAGATTCTGTCCTGGTCCTACGGCGAGATCAAGAAGCCGGAGACCATCAACTACCGCACCTTCAAGCCCGAGCGTGACGGCCTGTTCTGCGCGCGCATCTTCGGGCCGATCAAGGACTATGAGTGCTTGTGCGGCAAGTACAAGCGGATGAAATACAAGGGCATCATCTGCGAAAAGTGCTCGGTCGAGGTGACGCTGTCGCGTGTGCGGCGCGAGCGCATGGGCCATATCGAGCTCGCAGCTCCCGTTGCCCACATCTGGTTTTTGAAGTCGCTGCCCTCCCGCATAGGCCTTCTGCTCGACATGACGCTGAAGGACCTCGAGCGGATCCTGTACTTCGAATATTACGTCGTGCTCGAGCCGGGTCTCACCTCGCTCAAGGACCGTCAGCTTCTGTCGGAAGACGAGTATCTGAAGGCGCAGGATGAGTTCGGCCAGGACTCGTTCACCGCCATGATCGGCGCGGAGGCGATCCGCGAGATGCTCAAGGCGCTCGACCTCGAGAAGCTCGAGACCTCGCTGCGCGCGGAGATGGCCGAGACCGACTCCGACATCAAGCACAAGAAGCTCGCCAAGCGGCTGAAGATCGTCGAGGCGTTCCGCCATTCCGGCAACAAGCCGGAATGGATGATCATGACCGTGATCCCGGTGATTCCGCCGGACCTGCGTCCGCTGGTGCCGCTGGACGGCGGCCGTTTTGCGACCTCGGACCTCAACGATCTCTATCGCCGCGTCATCAACCGCAACAACCGGTTGAAGCGGCTGATGGAGCTGCGCGCGCCCGACATCATCATCCGCAACGAAAAGCGCATGTTGCAGGAGGCCGTCGACGCGCTGTTCGACAACGGCCGCCGCGGCCGCGTCATCACGGGCGCCAACAAGCGGCCGCTGAAGTCGCTCGCCGACATGCTGAAGGGCAAGCAGGGCCGCTTCCGCCAGAATCTGCTCGGCAAACGCGTCGACTATTCGGGGCGTTCGGTGATCGTAGTCGGTCCGGAGCTGCGCCTGCACCAGTGCGGCCTGCCGAAGAAGATGGCGCTGGAGCTGTTCAAGCCCTTCATCTATTCGCGGCTTGACGCCAAGGGCCTGTCCACCACGGTGAAGCAGGCGAAAAAGCTGGTCGAGAAGGAACGGCCCGAGGTCTGGGACATCCTGGACGAGGTGATCCGCGAGCACCCCGTTCTGCTCAACCGTGCTCCGACCCTGCACCGCCTCGGCATCCAGGCTTTCGAGCCGGTCTTGATCGAAGGCAAGGCGATCCAGCTCCATCCGCTGGTCTGCGCTGCCTTCAACGCCGACTTCGACGGCGACCAGATGGCCGTGCACGTTCCGCTGTCGCTGGAAGCGCAGCTCGAAGCGCGCGTGCTGATGATGTCGACCAACAACATCCTGCACCCGGCGAACGGTCAGCCGATCATCGTGCCGTCGCAGGACATCGTGCTCGGCCTCTACTATCTCTCGATCATGCGCGAGGGCATGCCCGGCGAGGGCAAGTCGTTCGGCGACATGGCCGAGCTCGAGCACGCGCTGCATGCCAAGGTCATCCACCTCCACAGCAAGATCAAGTATCGCTGGGAAGGTGCGGATGAGGCCGGCAAGCCGGTCCGCCGCTGGATCGAGACCACGCCTGGCCGTGTGATGCTCGGCAACGTGCTGCCGAAGCACCCGAAGATCGCGTTCGACATCATCAACAAGCTGATGACCAAGCGCGAAATCTCGGGCGTGATCGATCAGGTCTATCGCCACTGCGGCCAGAAGGAGACGGTCATCTTCTGCGACCGCATCATGGCGCTCGGCTTCTACAATGCGTTCAAGGCCGGTATCTCCTTCGGCAAGGACGACATGGTGGTGCCGCACGGCAAGTGGAAGATCGTCGATTCCACGCGCACGCTCGCGAAGGATTTCGAGCAGCAGTACAATGACGGCCTGATCACCCATGGCGAGAAGTACAACAAAGTGGTCGACGCCTGGTCGAAGGCGACCGAAGAAATCGCCAAGGAGATGATGAAGGAGATCTCCGCGACCAAGAAGACGTCCAAGGGCGCGGATGCCGACATTAACTCAATCTACATGATGGCCCATTCCGGTGCGCGTGGTTCGCCCGCGCAGATGCGTCAGCTCGCCGGCATGCGCGGCCTGATGGCCAAGCCGTCGGGCGAGATCATCGAGACGCCGATCATCTCCAACTTCAAGGAGGGCCTCTCGGTGCTGGAATACTTCAACTCGACCCACGGCGCCCGCAAGGGCCTCGCGGATACCGCGTTGAAGACCGCGAACTCCGGTTACCTGACCCGCCGCCTGGTCGACGTGGCGCAGGACTGCATCATCAATGCCGACGACTGCGGCACCAATCTCGGCATCAAGATGCGCGCCATCGTCGATGCCGGCACGGTCGTCGCGTCGCTGGGCTCCCGCATTCTCGGCCGCGTGGCGGGCGAGGACGTGCGCGATCCCGCGTCCAACAAGGTGGTCGTCAAGCGCGGAACGCTGATGGAGGAAAGCCACGTGGATGCCATCCAGCAGGCTGGCATTCAGGAGGTGAAGATCCGCTCGGCGCTGACCTGCGAGCTCGTCAACGGCATCTGCGGCAAATGCTATGGCCGCGATCTCGCCCGCGGCACGCCGGTCAACCACGGCGAAGCGGTCGGCGTCATCGCCGCGCAGTCGATCGGCGAGCCCGGCACGCAGCTCACCATGCGTACCTTCCACATCGGCGGTGCGGCGCAGATCAACGAGCAGTCCTTCGTGGAATCGAACTTCGAAGGCAAGATCGTCATCAAGAACCGCGCCGTGGCCAGGAACAGCGAGGGCCACCTGATCGCGATGGTGCGCAACATGGTGGTCGCGATCGTCGATGCCGACGGCACCGAACGGGCGACCCACCGCATCCAGTACGGTTCGCGCATGCATGTCGACGAAGGCGACATGGTCAAGCGTGGCCAGCGGATCGCGGAATGGGATCCCTATACCCGGCCGGTGCTGTCGGAGGCCGAGGGCACGATCGGATTCGAGGATTTGGTCGAGGGCCAGTCGATCTCGGAGACGCTCGACGAGTCCACGGGTATCGCCAAGCGTGTCGTCATCGATTGGCGCACGACCCGGGGTGGTTCCGACCTGCACCCGGCGATCGTGGTCAAGGGCAAGGACGGCAAGGTGCAGAAGCTCGCGCGTGGCGGCGATGCCCGCTACATGCTGTCGGTCGACGCCATTCTGTCGGTCGACGTCGGCACGGTGGTCAAGCCCGGCGACATCCTGGCGCGTATCTCCACCGAAAGCGCCAAGACGCGCGACATCACCGGCGGTCTGCCGCGGGTGGCGGAACTGTTCGAGGCTCGCAAGCCGAAGGATGCGGCGATCATCGCTGAGATCGCCGGTACCATCCGCTTCGGCCGCGATTACAAGAACAAGCGTCGCATCTCGATCGAGCCGCTCGACAAGACCGAAGAGCCGCGTGAGTACCTGATCCCGAAGGGCAAGCACATCCACTTGCAGGACGGCGACGTCGTCGAAAAGGGCGACTTCATCGTCGAGGGCAATCCGGCACCGCACGACATCCTGGCGATCAAGGGCATCGAGGAACTCGCCGCCTATCTGGTCAACGAAATCCAGGAGGTCTATCGGCTGCAGGGCGTGCTCATCAACGACAAGCACATCGAGGTGATTGTCCGTCAGATGCTGCAGAAGGTGGAGATCACCGATCAGGGTGACACCGACATGATCGCGGGCGAGCAGGTCGACAAGATCGAGTTCGACGCGCTCAACGCCAAGGCCAAGGAGGAGGGCAAGAAGCCCGCCACGGGTACGCCGGTTCTGCTCGGCATCACCAAGGCGAGCCTGCAGACCCGCTCCTTCTTCTCGGCGGCCTCCTTCCAGGAGACCACCCGTGTGCTCACCGAAGCCGCCGTCAACGGCAAGGTGGACCCGCTGGAAGGCCTCAAGGAGAACGTCATTGTCGGCCGTCTGATCCCGGCCGGTACCGGCGCCTCGATGGCGAGGATCCGCGAAGTCGCGATGAAGCGCGACAAGCTGATTCTGGACGAGCGCGAGAAGCAGGCGGCCATCGTGCCGTCGGCGCCGGAGACCGAACCGTTGGCGTTGCCGCCGGCGGAGTAATCCCGATTCCATCGACGAAAAGGCCGGCTCGCGCCGGCCTTTTTTGTTGCTGGTTGTGAACTGGCGTTGCTGGCAGCCGTTCTCGATCGATCACAGCGCTGCATTCGAGACGCGAGAGCGTCACATACTGGCCGCATCGCGCAGCGTGCACATCCTCAAACAAGAAGATGAGGTCAGGTCGGTATCACGATGAATGCAGAACCGCTTGCCCGCTCGGCTGAAGCGGTCATGCTCGTTGCTCATTCGATGATTTGAGAGCGCGCTGATTGCGCAATTAGTTGCGGTTGGGCGCGATCCGATCGTCCGATGCAAGGTGCGGCTTATCACCAATTCGTGTGCCCGCACCGTCACTCCCGCTAAGCCCTCATGGTGCAGGAGTTTTTCGCGTTCGGTACCGCGTCTCTGTGTTGCGTTGCGACAACTTTGACCTTGACCGGACGGTTTCCGAACTATACTATGATCTTTACAGTGTAAAGATATGTGAAGACCGCGTTCGCAAAACCGCAAACAAGACGCATTAAGCAGGGGCGCGGTGGCGTGGACTGGAAAGGCGGCATATGCCGGGCGCATCAATCGTAGGGGCTCTGCGCGGCAGCAGTCATTTGCGGCGCGCGGGACTGCTTGATCCGCGCGCGGCAACAATTGGCAGCAACCGCCGCGAAAACTCATTTGCTCGCAAACGAACGATGTTAGGCCTTGATCGCGCTGCTCGGCTTTGCGCGCAATGCGCTCATGCGCGCAAGATCGGCCGTCGCGAATCCGAGCGCCTGCACATTTACGGCAAATCCTGCAGCGCTCTACCTCGTCCCATTGGAAATGATGGGTACCCATGCACCGACGGCGTGGGCTATCGTCTTCCCCAGAGCAAGGCGATTGGCTAAGTCACCTGACGGAATAATGCCTTGAACCTTCACCACATGAAATTTGAAGCGAGCCCTGCAGGTCAGGCCTTTTGGCCCGACAGGGAAGACTTGTCGGTCGAATTCACGCGTCTGCTTGGCGCCGCCCAAGAAGGCGGATCTACCGTTGCCGAGTGCTTGCTGACCGCGAGCCGCATCGACTTTTCCGACGACGAGTCATGGCACGCGGAATGGATGAGAATCGCTGAGGCAAGCGACAAGCGGGGCCATGCGGCGCTGCGCGGCGGCAATGTCTTGACGGCAAACAGCAACTGGCTCCGCGCGATCGGCTACTACCAGGCTGCAGCCTTTCCTTTCGAGCGCACCGACGAACGACATCACGCCGCTGTCGAGAGCATGCGCAGTTGCGCCGCCAACTATGTTCGCCACCGCGACCCAGCGGGTGAGGTGGTCTTGATTCCCTGGGCAAGCGGCTATCCGCTCGAGGCCTATTTTCTGCCACCCCGCGACGGATCGGGCCCCCGACCGGCGGTGATTTGTATCGGTGAGCCCGGACAGCCGAAGGAAGAATATCTGTTCAAGATGGCGCGCTACGCCAATGACCGCGGCATGTCGTTGCTGGCGGTCGATCTCTTGGGGGCGGGGTCCGACGAGCCCTTCGAGGACGTGGTCGGCCGATCTGATCTGGAGACCGTGATCGGCGACATCATGGACTATCTCGTCGCAAGGGATGACGTCGACGCCCGTCAAATCGCGATCGTTGCAGACGGCGGCAGCTCATCCTTTGTCGCGCGTGGAATTGCATTCGATGACCGCTTTGCGGCCGCCGTTTGCGACGGCGGCATCTGGGACTTGCATGAACGGGCTTTCCTGCGCGAACGCTTCGGACGTACCGGCTCCGGTGCTGCCGTGAGCAGGGTAGCACGCAACATCAAATGCCCGGTATTGATTCCGGCCGGCGAGGGTGGCTGGCTCAAGGCCGATCGTGTGCGTGAACTCTACGAGGGTCTGAAGGCCGATGGTCGGGATGTGACGCTGAAGATCTTCACCAACGAGGAAACCGGCGCGGCGCAGGGACATTTGGATAATCCGACGCTGGCGAACGAGTTCATATTCGACTGGATCGCCGCGCGCCTGGGCAACGGCGAGCGCGTGGCCAGCTAGCGCAGCCGCTGATCTCCGCGATTCCAGCCAGCGCGTCCAACCTGCGGACGTCATTGTGAGCGTAAGCGCAGCAACCAAACTTTCTCCGCGGATGCAGTCCGGATTCTTCGTCGTCTTCGCTGCTCGTTCGGGCTCAGATGTCCAGGGTCACCTTCATGCAGGCCTTCTCGAGGCGCGCCTGCAGGGCGGCGAGTTTGTCGGTGATCTCTTCCAGCTCGCGGTTGTCGAACTCCGCAAAAATGAACTCGTTCAAGGTTTCCTGCTGCGAGGCCAGGCCTGCCAGATGCTTATAGGTCTTGTCGGTCAGCGACATCTGGACGATCCGCGCATCCTCGGTCGACGGCCGGCGGCGGACAAAACCCTTCTTCTCCAGAAGCTTTGACTGGGTGGTGACGAACGAGGAATCGACGTGCAGCCTCTTGGAGACGACGTTCACCGGCACGCCGTCATTCTGGTCCAGGTCCGCCAAGGCCATCAGGATCATCCATTGCGGACCGCTGATGCCGAGCGTCTTGGCCCAGTAGTAGCGCAGTTCTTCGAGGTGCACGCTGATCGCGGCGATCACCCAGGTGAGTCGCCTGATCGCATCCTGATTCTTGCCCGTCGCGCTGCTCAAGCCGGCCATCTTTGTCGGACCGCTTGGGCTCACGCTCCTCTTGCTGTTCGCTCCCATACCCCATCTTGTGCCAATTCTTCTGCAAAACAAGAAAAAAAGATCATTTACCAAGTCAATAAAGCAGCTTGCTGCGCTCTTTAAGCATCTGTGACGTTGCAAAAAGGATACATGCGTTCCGCAATCTAATAGCTGATCAAATAAACTATTTTGATTACCGAAGTGGCAAATGCATATTCGTTCCCGACGGCCTGGGGGTCCTGGATCGTCCCGTGAGGTGGTTCGCTCAAGTCCCGCGCATTTAGGGCGGGAAGTCCCAAAGGCGCGAAACGACTGAGCGGTTTTTAAGGGGACAAGGGGGTCGGCCCCTGGGGGGATGCAAATCCGCTTGGCCGGCGCCTTTCCCAGTGAGCAACTTGGAGGATTGAAATGAAGACGATTAAGAGCCTCATCCTCGGCTCTGCGGCGGGCTTGCTCGCCGTGGGCGGGGCGCAGGCTGCTGATCTTCCCGTAAAGGCCAAAGCGGTCGAATACGTGAAGGTCTGTTCGCTGTACGGTGCTGGTTTCTGGTACATCCCGGGCACCGACACCTGCATCAAGCTGGGCGGCTACTTCCGTATCGACACTACCTTCAACGGCAGCCGTACGCAGGACGGGCCGGCCTGGAACGGCGATTCCGGTCTCGGTGATCGCTACAAGAACTACTTCATCACCCGCTCGCGTTTCGCGTTCACGACCGATACGCGCACTGCGACCGAGTACGGCGTGGTCCGTACCTTCGCGCAGGCCGACATCCAGTTCGACACGCTGGGCAACGACTCGCAGAACCCGAACGGTCTCGCCACCAACCTCGGCAACAACCAGAACCTGTTGAACACAACCGGTGGCGGCTATGTCGCGGTTGAGTACGTGTTCATCCAGTTCGCTGGCTTCACCTTCGGTAAGTCGTCCTCGGCCTATGCGACGCCTTGGGAAGGGTATCCAGGCAACAACTCGTCCTACCTGCTCGGCGGTCACGATACCGTCACCGGTGTGAACAACATCCAATACACCGCGCAGTTCGGCAACGGCGTGTCGGCCACCATCGGTCTCGACGATCCGGTCGTGTACAACCGCACCGCCGTGTACAACCTCTCGGTCGGCCTCACTCCGGCCGGCACGTCGTCCAACGCCTATGCCGGCGTGCGTATGCCGGACGTGGTCGGCAACGTTCGCATCGACCAAGCCTGGGGCCTGTTCCAGATTTCGGGTGCGTTGCACGAGGTTAATGGCTCGTACAACACGCTCGGCTCGAGCGCAGCGCCGACGACTGCTTCGATCCTGTCGGGCTCTCCCGAGACGAAGTACGGTGGCTCGGTGATGGCTGCCTTGCAGATCAAGAACATCCCGACCGGACCCGGCGACGACATCAAGATCGACGCGAGCTGGGCGAAGGGCGACACCAAGAACGTGATCGCGACGTCTTCGACTTCGCCGAACTTCCTGATGGCGGGCGGTACGCTCGGTCAGTTCGGATCGGATGGCAGCATCGGCTTTGGTGCGACCACCGACGGCATCTGGTTGCCCACCACCTCCACGGTTGGCGGCGTCAGGGGCGACGGTTCGATCCACCTGACGGAGGCTTTTGGCTTCCGCGGTGCGTTCAACCACAATTGGGATCCCTACTGGTCGACCAGCTTGTTCGGTGGCTGGAGCTGGGTGAAGTATGACGACACCGCCAAGGTGCAGTACTGCGCTGCCTATGGTGCGGTCGTCGCCGGCCTGAACACGACTTATAGCTGCGATCCGAACTTCTCGGTCTCTCAGCTCGGCGTGATCACCCGCTGGACTCCGGTCAAGAACCTGACGTTCTCGGCCGAAGCGATGTGGACCCACCTGCACACCGGCTTCTCGGGATCGGCGACGTTCTCGCCGGGTGCACCGGAGCCGGCACAGACCTGGACATACAAGGATCAGGACACGCTGTCGTTCAACGTTCGCGCTCAGCGCAACTTCTGATCCCGCGATCGTCTCAAAATCTAACCTCAAAATCTAACAAAGCCCCCGGATGGAATTCCCTCCGGGGGCTTCGCTCGACTCCAAGGATCTGATCGCCGGTGCTGCCCAGACGACGATCTCGGGGCGGTCGAAAGGTGCGCCGATCGGCCTTCGCGTGATGCCGAAACGCCACACCACGCCGGAAGAATAACGCTTTCTTCAAAACCTTATTTACTCACATAATCTGATAACGTAGTGTCCTCCGCAGGTAGCCGGTCAAATCGTTTGACGGCAGCTTAGTCTCGGGGAGACGTCACTACTTTTTGCTAAACCTCCAAAAACCACCGGCGATGCCCCGCCGGTGGTTTTTCATTTTGGATCGGCGGGCAGGTCTTGAGGCTTCGCCGGGCCCTGACCGCGCGACAACCGGCAGGCGCGATGCCGCCCGGTCAGGCGGGGCGGTCCCGGTTTTCCGGAGAGGCGACCTCTGCGGGATGCCTCCGTATGACTACGGATCGGCCAAAAAGGCCGCCAAAAGAACCTATATTCTTCCTCCTTTCCCTGTTTGTGCGCTGCGCTGCGCGGTTTGTTCATCTTTCCTTCAGGCTGAAAAGCGCTTTTGCTGTTTTGACTTAGACCGGAAGTTCCTGGGGGAGCGGCCGGCAACCACGGAACAATCATGCTTGATCTCGCAATTGTCGGAGGCGGGCCCGGGGGCCTGATGAGCGCCTGGTATCTGAAGCGGAAACTGGGAAACCTGTGCCGCGTCACCATCTTCGAGGCGTCCGACCGCCTTGGCGGCAAGATCGCGACGCGCAAGTTCGATTCGGCTCCTGCAATGTATGAGGCGGGGGTCGCGGAGATTTACGACTACTCGATGACGGGGCCGGATCCCCTGCGCGAACTGATTCAGCATTTCGGCCTGCAGACGATTCCGATGGATGCCGAGCAGGTCCAGCTCGATGGTGAACTCCTCGACGACGTGCATGGCATGCGCCGCAAATACGGCGCCAAGACCGCGCAGGCCATCGAAGCCTTCCGCAGGCGCTGCAGCGAGATGATCTCTCCGATCGAATATTACGAAGGCGTCGGTGCGCACGATAACGAGCATCCGTGGAGCCAGATCACGGCGGATGAACTGCTCGACAGGGAGGTCGACGACGAGACCGCCAGGCGCTTCTTCAAGGTGATGGCCCGCTCCGACATCGCGACCGAAAGCCACAACACCAACGGCCTGAACGCGCTGAAAAACTTCGTGATGGATATCGACGGCTATATCGGCCTGTACTCGATCCAGAACGGCAACGAGCAGTTGATCGAGTGCCTGCAGTCCGAGGTCGATGCGGACATTCAGCTCAATCATCGCGTCCTCAAGGTCGGCAAGGCCGCATCCGGCCGCTACCGCCTCAACATGATGAACGGCAAGGGACCGGAGACGCGGGAATTCGACCTCGTGCTGATGTGCCTGCCGCACTCCTGGCTCGCGACCTTGGGCTGGGAGGGCGAGATCCTGCGCAAGTCGATGGTCAAGCACATCGCCTATTTCGACCGGCCGGCGCATTATCTGCGCGCATCGCTGCTGTTCGACGAGCCGTTCTGGGGCGACAAGATCCCGGGCGCCTGGTTCATGTCGGAGGCCTTCGGCGGCTGCTGCGTCTATAATGAAGGCGCGCGCCACGATGTCGGCAGGCACGGTGTGCTCAACTTCCTGATCCCAGGTTCCGACGCGCTGGCCTTTGCCAATCTCAGCGACGAGGAGCTGATCACGGCGGCGCTGAAGTCGCTCCCGGCCTCGCTCGGCGATGCCCGCGCGCACTTCATGGAAGGCAAGGTGCATCGCTGGCTGTCGTCGGTGAATGCGATCCCGGGCGGGCTGCCGGTGCGGGACGTCATGACCAATCATAGGCCTGAGCCGAATGAGCATCCGGGCCTGGTGCTGGTCGGCGACTATCTTTTCGATTCGACCCTCAACGGGCTGCTCGATTCCTCGGATGCCGCGACTGACATTATCGTCACCGAGATGATGCGCCTGCGCCGCGCGCGCGCACAGGACGGCAAGATGCTGTCCGACAAGATCGATCGCGACTATTTCGAGAATTACCGTGGGCTCGGCCCGTATCGTGACGTGTGGCGGCAGTTCACCGATCCCGCCTATCTGAGCGAGCTGATCAAGATCGTCTGGGGCCAGGACAAGGGCTTTAAGCTTCTGGTCGCCGGCTCCGCCAGCGGCGAATTGGTGGGCGCGCTGCGCGATCGCGGCATCGATGCCTGGGGGATCGAGAACAACCGGTTCGTCCACAACAAGACGCCGGAGGCGCTGAAGCCGTTCAATAAGTTCGGATCGATCGTCGACATGCCATTCGAGGACGGCGAGTTCGATTTTGTATTCGAGACCAGCCTGTGCCACGTCACCGAAAAGCAGGTCCTTCGCGCCATTCGCGAACTCAATCGTGTGATCAAGACCGGTCTCATCTTCGGATCGGTCACCTCGGACATGGCGCCTGGCCTGATCGACCGCTACGATCTCTTGCGCGGGGTGAAGAAGCTCGGCACCTGGTGGGAATGGTCTGAACTGTTTTTCAGCAACGGTTTCGACCTCTCCATGCATCGCCACGACTGCAGCGATGCGCTATGGGCCGCGACCCTTGCCGCGAACAAGGGACCCGGTCAGTGGTATGCGGACGCCGAGAGCCTGCGCTACTCGTTCTTCGACAAGGTCGACGACGAGGATTAACCTCGCCGTCGCATTGCCGTATTAGTTTTGTTGATCGCGCGATCGCATGGAATCGTTGCGGTGGCGCGCCTTGCCCTGTTTGCGGTCGTGCCGGCCGTGCAGCATCGGTTGGTCGAATGGCGCCCAAGCCTTCAGTGTCGGAAAAAGAGATCCTGAGCGCCCTGGATGCGCCGGAGCCGGATGAGCGGCTCGGCGCCCGAAAAAGCGCGCCCATGCGCGTCGTCGAAGAGCGTCCGGCGAAGCCGTCGTCCGACGAGCCGGAGGAGGACGATGAGGAGGCGCTGGAACTCGAGGACGACGATGAGGACGAAGAGCTCGTCGTCTTCAGCGCGAAGGAAGCCGCCGGTGCGCTCGCGACCATCTACGGTTTCATCAAACCCCTCCTAAGCAACTACAAGAAGACACTGGCATTCGTCAGCCTCGGCGTCGTCGTCGAGACGCTGTTCAACGTCATCATGCCGCTCAGCCTCAAGTTCCTGATCGATGATGCGCTGGGCGAGGAGGATTTCCAGGCCCTTTACCGCATCCTGGGCGTGCTGGCGGCAGCCGGCATCTTCACCTCGATCGTAGCCGTCTGGTACGAAAGATGGGACGCAAGGCTCGCGGCGGCGCTGATTTCAGATGTGCGCACGCGCTTGTTCGAGCATATCCAGAATCTGCCGGCCGCATTTTTCGCGCGCACCAAGCGCGGCGAAATCCTGTCGCGCTTTTCCGTCGACATGTCCGCATTCGAGGGATCGGTCAAAGGCTTTTCCAACAGCGCGGCGCTGCCGTTTCTCGAATTGATCGCCGGCATCATCCTGATGCTGTTCTTGAACTGGCAGCTTGCCGTAGTGTCCTTGCTCGTGTTCCCGATCACGCTGATCGGTCCGCGCATTCTCACGCCCAAGGCAGTGCAGGCGAATTACGAGCAGAAGCTCAACGAATCCGCGCTGCTCGGCATGCTGCAGGAGAATATCGCCGCGCAAGCGGTGGTGAAGGCCTTCAGCCTCCAGCGTAAAGCCTTCGGCTGGTTCCGTTTCCGCAACGACGAGGCGCGCCGCAAGATCGCTTCGGCCACGTTCCTGTCGACCATGGTCGAGCGTACCGTGACGATCGCGGTGCTGCTGCTGCACCTCGTCGTGCTGGCGATCGGCGCCTATCTCGCGACCAAGGGCCAGATCACCGTCGGCACTTTCGTCACCTTCGAGAGCGCGTTCTGGGAGGTGTCCTACAACATCGCCCATGTGATGCACTTCATCCCGGTCTCGATCTCCTCCGCCGCGGCGGTGCGTCACATCCAGGAACTCCTTGACGAGCCGACGCGTGGCGCCGACCGGCCCGGCGCGCCGGATCTGCCGGGCATCACCCATGACATCAGCTTTGATCATGTGACCTTCCAATATGAGGGCGCGCTGACGCCGGTGTTGGACGATTTCTCGCTCCGGCTCAACGTCGGCAAGACGATCGCGATCGTGGGCCCCAGTGGCTCGGGCAAGAGCACGCTGCTGAACCTGGTCCTTCGCCTCTACGTGCCCGACGAGGGGAGGGTCACGATCGACGGCGTCGACATCCGCAAGGTCACCCGAGCGTCGCTGCGCGGCTGCATGGCGGTGGTGTTTCAGGAAAACATGCTGTTCAACATGTCGATCCGCGAGAACATCCGGCTCGGCAAGGAGGATGCGACGGACGAGGAGGTGGTCGAGGCTGCGCGCAAGGCGGAGATCCATCGCTACATCATGAGCCTGCCGCAGAAATACGACACGGTCGTGGGCGAGCGCGGCGATACGCTCTCAGGCGGCCAGCGCCAGCGCATCGCGATTGCGCGCGCGATCATCCGCGATCCCGCGGTGCTGCTGCTTGACGAAGCGACCTCGGCGCTCGATCAGACCACGGAAGCCGCAATCAACCGCACGCTGCTCAAGCTCGCCAAGGGGCGAACGCTGATCTGGTCAACCCATCGCCTCACATCGGTGGTGGATATGGACGAAATTATCGTCATTTCGGGCGGCAAGGCGATCGAGCGCGGCTCGCATGAGGAACTCCTGGCGAAGAACGGCGTCTATCGCAAGCTCTGGGACGACCAAAGCCACGCGCAGCACGGTGCGGATCACGCTGACGACGAAGACGACGATGATGACGACGAGGACTGACCCGCGGCTTCACGCGCCACGGATGACAGGGATCCCTCGTTGGCCAGCCGGTCCACACGCGCATGCGCCACCCTCGCTTTGAGCCGTGCAATTCGCCGGTCAGCTCGCGAATCGACATTCGATAATCTCGCGCGTTAGCATGATCCGGGCAGGGCGGCCGTGAGGAAACGACTTGGAGGAAACCATGTCGATTGACCGCCGCAACTTACTCAAAGGCGCCGCCCTGGTGCCGTTCGCAGGCGCGTGGCCGCGGCTCGCGAGGGCCGAGGAGCCGGATCATGAGAAGCCTGACTACACCTTGCGAATTGCCAATGGCCTGGTTGAGCTCGCGCCCGACCACATCGTCTCGACCACGCTCTACAATGGACAGTTTCCAGGACCGCGGCTGCGCTTCCACGAGGGGCAGCGCGTCGTCGTGGACGTTCACAACGATACCGATACGCCGGAGCTCGTTCACTGGCACGGGCAGATGCTTCCGAGCCAGGTGGACGGTGCGGCCGAGGAGGGCACGCCCTTCGTGCCAGCCCACGGCATGCGCAGGATCGCGTTCACCCCGAAGCCTTCAGGCTTTCGCTTCTATCACACCCATGTGGTGGCGGGCAGTGATCTCGATCGCGGCACCTATACGGGCCAGGCCGGCCCGGTTTACATCGAACCGCGCAACAATCCCGGTGCCTACGACCAGGAAATCTTCCTGGTCTTGAAGGAATTCGAGCCTTCCTTCAGCCACGGCGGTGACATGCCCATGGAGGCGCTGGTCGGCGAGCCGATCAAGGCGCTGCAGGACATGGGCAAGGCCGCCGACGCAGCGGCGAGAGAAAAGGCGAAGGGTTACGAACTCAGCTACGACCTGTTCTCGATCAACGGCAGGATGCTGGGTCATGGTGAGCCCATCCGCGTCAAGCAGGGCGAGCGGGTGCTCTTTCATGTGCTCAATGCCAGCGCGGGCGAGATACGCAGCCTCGCGCTGCCGGGGCACAGCTTCAACGTCGTCGCCCTCGATGGCAATCCGGTGCCAACCGAGGCCGAGGTGCCGCTGCTCTGGATCGGGACTGCCGAACGCGTTTCCGCTAGCGTCGAAATGAAGCATCCCGGCGTCTGGATCATGGGCGATCTCACCGACGACGATCGAAACCGCGGGATGGGCATCGTCGTCGAATATGCCGGTCACAAGGGCAAACCGCAGTGGAGCAAGCCGAAGCCGTTCCGCTGGGACTACAGCCGGTTCGGCAAGGCAAACACTTCGCCCCCAGCGCCCGAGGAGACGATGGAGTTTACGATCCTCAAGCACAATGCGGCGCTCGGCGGCTTCAACCAGTGGACGCTCAACGGTGAGGCGTTCTCGATGGACAGCCTGAAGCCCGCCTATACTATCCAAAAGGGGCGGCGCTATCGCCTGAAAATCCGGAACGCCAGCGACGACATTCACCCACTGCATCTGCACCGACACAGCTTCGAACTCGTTCGCGTCGGCGGAAAGCCGACGGCGGGCGTGATCAAGGATGTGGTGATGCTCGGCGGCTTTCAGGAGGCGGAATTCGACTTCGTCGCCGACAATCCCGGATCGACTTTATTTCACTGTCATCAGCAACTGCATATGGATTTCGGCTTCATGGCGCTCTTCAACTACGCCTGACAAGCTGGTGCGGCATGAGCGCGAAGAAGGGGGTTCAATGGCAGGCATTGCTCAATCACAGCAGTCGGAGGCCTCCGGAAGGGGGGCTGCCATCGAGGTGCTCTCGGCCTTTCTCAAGCTGGGCTTGAGCTGTTTCGGCGGACCGATCGCGCATGTCGGTTATTTTCGTGATGAGTTCGTCACGCGCCGGCGCTGGCTCGACGAGCAGGCCTATGCCGATCTGGTCGCGTTGTGCCAATTTCTGCCGGGGCCTGCGAGCAGCCAGGTCGGCTTCTCCATCGGTCTGATGCGCGCCGGCTATCTCGGCGGGCTGGCGGCATGGACCGGCTTCACGCTCCCGTCAGCGATCGTGCTGGTGCTGTTTGCCTATGGCGCGGCCTCGCTAGGCGGCCCGCTCGGCACGGGCTTGCTGCACGGCCTCAAGCTCGTCGCGGTTGCAATTGTCGCGCAGGCGGTCTGGGGCATGGCGCGTTCACTATGTCCCGATCGCGAGCGCGCCTCGATCGCGGCGCTTGCCGCCGTGATCATCCTCTTCAGCACCGCCTCCGTCGCACAGATCGCGGCGATCCTGCTCGGCGCTCTGGCAGGCCTCTGGCTCTGCCGCGGCGCACCCCCGCCGACCGGCGGGCATGTCAGCATGCCGGTCTCGCGCCGCGCCGGCGTGGCGGCGCTTGCCGCCTTTTTCATCCTTCTGGTCGGGGTCCTGGCCGTGCCGGGCCATTCGCAGGCCGGCGGGCTCGATCTGTTCGCGGCCTTCTATCGCTCCGGCGCGCTGGTGTTCGGCGGCGGCCACGTGGTGCTGCCGCTGCTCCGTGAAGCCTTCGTCACGCCAGGCTGGATCAGCGACGACGCCTTTCTCGCCGGCTATGGTGCGGCGCAGGCGGTGCCGGGACCGCTCTTTACCTTCGCCGCCTATCTCGGCGCCGTCGTCAGGCCGGAGCCGCACGGCCTCGCCGGCGCGGCACTCGGCCTGATCGGCATATTTCTTCCGGGAATCCTGATTCTCCTCGGCATGCTGCCGTTCTGGGACGCATTCCGGACGCGCCCGGACGCGCAGGCCGCGATGCGTGGGGTCAATGCCGCCGTGGTCGGCATTCTCGGGGCAGCCCTTTACAACCCGGTCTTCACCTCGAGCGTGAAGGCGCCGGGTGATTTCGCAATCGCCCTGGTCGGTTTCGTGCTGCTGATCGCGTGGCGGGCGCCGCCGCTCGTGGTTGTCATCGCAAGCGCCTGCGGGGGGATGGCGCTTGCACTGGCGTCTTAAGCCGGGGGCAATGGCCGTTGATCGCGCCGGCCGGTACATACCACCGTCGGGCCTTTGCAACTGCTGGTGAACGGTCGCCCGGATGCCTATGGGGCCGAATCAGGCACCCGCCGTCTCGATTCCGGCACCATCATCGCGGCGCTGGGGGTCCTCGGCTTGGCGGCCTTGATGCCCGGCAATATCTGGCAATATAATGTCCGGGTAAAATGCCGGTCGGCTCGGTGCCGAACACCGACTCGGCCGCCTGCTGGATATGCTAGATATAAAGGCATAGGCGGCGAGGGTGGCCTCGACCATCGGTTGCACATTTGCGAAGCAGCCAATTCCGTAGCTGAGAAAGGCGCTTCTTCCGTTCTCCTTTACTTGTGGTTTCGCCTTGACTTGCCTATTTCACGCTTATACAAGGCGCGCACTTAACGACAGGCGGTGAGCAACGCCAGCGTCGGCACGGAACACCCATCCCGCCCTGGTGGCATGGATGGGCACCAACCTCGACGAATGCCGCTCAAACGCTGTCGCAAATAGCTAGGCAATGCCAGGACGATTTTAGTTCTCTAGAGCACGTCCTCTTGAGATTGAATTCGGATGCATGACCTCGGTGGCGGATCGAACAGCGCTTGCTGTTAGGTCAATAAACCGCGGTCCTCTGTGGCGTCGAAGCGCTTTCCGCTCAGCGATGAGCGGCTGGCGCGATTTCGCTTTGCGCGATTGTTTTCGCAAGGAGCGGAGCCCGGCGGGGCGGGTAACCCTCGAAACCGCCGGGGCGGGTAACCCCGAACGAGAGATTTTTGCGAAGCCGATCGGTTTCGCGCGAACTGGAAGGTGAAGGCCAAGATGCCGACGATCAACCAACTGATCGCAAGCCCGCGCGTGGTGCAGAAGTCGCGCAAGAAGGTGCCGGCGCTGCAGCAGTCGCCGCAGAAGCGCGGCGTGTGCACGCGCGTCTATACGACGACCCCGAAGAAGCCGAACTCGGCGCTCCGCAAGGTTGCCAAGGTGCGCCTGACCAACGGTTTCGAGGTGATCGGCTACATCCCGGGCGAGGGGCATAACCTGCAGGAGCACTCGGTGGTGATGATCCGCGGCGGCCGCGTCAAGGACCTGCCGGGCGTGCGCTACCACATTCTCCGCGGCGTCCTCGATACCCAGGGCGTCAAGAACCGTAAGCAGCGCCGTTCGAAGTACGGCGCCAAGCGTCCGAAATAACTGACCGGAGCGTAGCGAAGGTCATCCTCGGGCGAACGAAATGAGACCCGGGGGCCTCGAGCAAGGAACCAAGTCGTGGATGGCCGGGGCAAATCCGGCCATGACGAGGAAAGAAACGAACAGATGTCGCGTCGCCATTCTGCCGAAAAGCGTGAAGTGCTTCCGGACCCGAAGTTCGGAAACATCATCATTACGAAGTTCATGAACTCGGTGATGTATGCCGGGAAGAAGTCGGTCGCCGAAAGCATCGTCTACGGCGCGCTCGGCATCATCGAGAACAAGACCAAGCAGAACCCGCTGACAGTTTTCGAGCAGGCGCTGGAAAACGTCATGCCCACGATCGAGGTGCGCTCCCGCCGGGTCGGCGGTGCCACCTACCAGGTTCCGGTCGAGGTTCGCTCGGTGCGCCGGCAGGCGTTGGGGATTCGCTGGCTGATCGCGGCTGCGCGCGATCGCAACGAGAAGACCATGACCGAGCGGCTCTCGGCGGAGCTGCTCGATGCGTCGAACAACCGGGGGAACGCCGTCAAGAAGCGTGAGGACGTGCACCGCATGGCGGAAGCCAACCGCGCCTTCTCGCATTATCGCTGGTGATCCGGCGAAACGAACGGAATTTGAAGGAATAGCTCCATGCCCCGTCAACATGCCATCGAGGACTACCGCAACTTCGGTATCATGGCGCATATCGACGCCGGTAAGACCACGACCACCGAGCGCATCCTCTATTACACCGGCAAGAGCCACAAGATCGGCGAAGTGCACGAAGGTGCCGCGACGATGGACTGGATGGAGCAGGAGCAGGAGCGTGGCATCACCATCACCTCCGCTGCGACCACCGCGTTCTGGAACGGCAAGCGGCTGAACATCATTGACACGCCCGGTCACGTCGACTTCACCATCGAGGTCGAGCGTTCGCTTCGCGTGCTCGACGGCGCCGTATGCGTGCTCGATTCCAACCAGGGCGTCGAGCCCCAGACCGAAACCGTCTGGCGCCAGGGCGACAAGTACAAGGTTCCGCGCATCGTCTTCGCCAACAAGATGGACAAGACCGGCGCCGACTTCTTCAAGTGTCTGTCCGACATCGTCGATCGCCTCGGTGCCAAGCCGGTTGCGATCCAGCTCCCGATCGGTGCCGAAAACAACTTCAAGGGTGTCGTCGACCTCGTGAGGATGAAGGGCATCGTCTGGAACGACGAGTCGCTCGGCGCGAAGTTCGACTATGTCGACATCCCCGCCGATCTCGCCGACCAGGCCAAGGAATATCGCGAGAAGCTGGTGGAGGCCGCCGTCGAGCTCGATGACGACGCCATGACCGCCTACCTCGAAGGCAAGGAGCCGGACGAGGCGACGCTGAAGCGGTTGATCCGCAAAGCGGTGCTCTCGGGCGCGTTCTATCCGGTGCTGTGCGGCTCGGCCTTCAAGAACAAGGGCGTGCAGCCGCTGCTCGACGCCGTGGTCGATTATCTGCCGTCCCCGCTCGACGTGCCCGCGATCAAAGGCACCGACGACAAGGGCAACGAGGTCGTGCGCAAGGCCGACGACAAGGAGCCGCTGTCGCTGCTCGCGTTCAAGATCATGGACGACCCGTTTGTCGGCACCATCACCTTCTGCCGCATCTATTCGGGCGTGCTGGCATCGGGCACCGGCGTCATCAACTCGACCCGCGAGAAGAAGGAGCGGATCGGGCGCATGCTGTTGATGCATGCGAACAACCGCGAGGACATCAAGGAAGCCTATGCCGGCGACATCGTGGCGCTGGCGGGCCTGAAGGAAGCGCGCACCGGCGATACGCTGTGCGATCCCAACCATCCCGTGATCCTGGAAAAGATGGAATTCCCGGAGCCGGTGATCGAGATCGCGATCGAGCCGAAGTCGAAGGCGGACCAGGAAAAGCTGGGCATCGCGCTCGCCAAGCTCGCCGCCGAGGATCCGTCATTCCGGGTATCGACCGATCACGAGTCCGGCCAGACCATTCTGAAGGGCATGGGCGAGCTCCATCTCGACATCAAGGTCGATATCCTGAAGCGTACCTACAAGGTCGACGCCAACATCGGCGCGCCGCAGGTGGCGTTCCGTGAGCGGGTGACCAGGCGGGTCGAGCACAGCTACACCCACAAGAAGCAGACCGGCGGTACCGGTCAATTCGCCGCGGTGACGCTCATCGTCGAGCCGAACGAGCCGGGCAAAGGCTACGAGTTCGAATCGAAGATCGTCGGCGGTGCGGTGCCGAAGGAATACATCCCGGGTGTCGAAAAGGGCCTCGAGAGCGTGCTGGGTTCGGGCGTTGTCGCGGGCTTCCCGGTGGTGGACGTGAAGGTCCAGCTCATCGACGGCAAGTTCCACGACGTCGACTCGTCGGCGCTGGCCTTCGAAATCGCAACGCGCGCTTGCTTCCGCGAGGCGCTGCAGATGGGCAAGTCCGTTCTGCTCGAGCCGATCATGAAGGTCGAGGTGGTGACGCCGGAAGACTACACCGGCTCCGTCATCGGCGACCTCAACTCGCGGCGCGGGCAGATCCAGGGTCAAGACATGCGCGGCAACGCCAACGTCATCAGTGCGATGGTGCCGCTCATGAACATGTTCGGTTACGTGAATAACCTGCGCTCGATGAGCCAGGGGCGCGCAACCTTCACGATGCAGTTCGACCACTACGCGGAAGCGCCGGCGAACGTATCGGCAGAAGTCCAGAAGAAGTTTGCCTGATTGTCGGTAGCCGCAAGCTAGCGATTGAACGGAGAGTCAAATGGCCAAAGCAAAGTTTGAACGTACCAAACCGCACTGCAACATCGGAACGATCGGTCACGTCGACCACGGCAAGACGTCGCTGACCGCGGCGATCACCAAGATCTTGGCGGAAACCGGCGGTGCAACGTTCACGGCGTACGACCAGATCGACAAGGCGCCGGAAGAGAAGGCGCGCGGCATCACCATCTCGACCGCCCACGTCGAGTACGAGACCCAGAAGCGCCACTATGCGCACGTCGACTGCCCCGGCCACGCCGACTATGTGAAGAACATGATCACCGGCGCGGCCCAGATGGACGGTGCGATCCTGGTCGTGTCGGCCGCTGATGGCCCGATGCCGCAGACCCGCGAGCACATCCTGCTCGCCCGCCAGGTCGGCGTGCCCGCGCTCGTCGTGTTCCTCAACAAGTGCGACATGGTCGACGATCCGGAGCTGCTCGAGCTGGTCGAGCTCGAGGTGCGCGAGCTGCTCTCGAAGTACGAATTCCCGGGCGACAAGATCCCGATCATCAAGGGCTCGGCGCTGGCCGCTCTTGAAGACTCCGACAAGAAGCTCGGTCACGACGCGATCCTCGAGCTGATGCGCAATGTCGACGAGTACATTCCGCAGCCCGAGCGTCCGATTGATCAGCCCTTCCTGATGCCGGTCGAAGACGTGTTCTCGATCTCCGGCCGCGGCACCGTGGTGACGGGCCGTGTCGAGCGCGGCGTGATCAAGGTCGGCGAGGAAATCGAGATCGTCGGTCTGCGTCCGACCCAGAAGACCACCGTCACGGGCGTCGAAATGTTCCGCAAGCTGCTGGATCAGGGTCAGGCGGGCGACAACATCGGTGCGCTGCTCCGCGGCACCAAGCGCGAGGAAGTCGAGCGCGGCCAGGTGCTGTGCAAGCCGGGTTCGGTCAAGCCGCACACCAAGTTCAAGGCCGAGGCTTACATTCTCACCAAGGAGGAGGGCGGTCGCCATACGCCGTTCTTCACCAACTATCGTCCGCAGTTCTACTTCCGCACCACCGACGTGACCGGCGTCGTGCACCTGCCGGAAGGCACCGAAATGGTGATGCCGGGCGACAACGTGAACATGGAAGTGCACCTGATCGTGCCGATTGCGATGGAAGAGAAGCTGCGCTTCGCCATCCGTGAAGGCGGCCGCACCGTCGGTGCCGGCGTCGTTGCCTCGATCATCGAGTAAGCAAACCAACGAATAGGGTAGCGAGCAGCCGACGAAAATCGGCCGCTCGCTATCCACCACCGACTTAAAGAAAGCAAACGGCAATGAACGGCCAGAATATTCGCATACGGCTCAAGGCGTTCGACCATCGGATCCTCGATACGTCGACCCGTGAGATCGTGAACACGGCGAAACGGACCGGCGCGCAGGTTCGCGGACCCATTCCGCTGCCGACCCGCATCGAGAAGTTCACCGTCAACCGTTCGCCGCACGTCGACAAGAAGAGCCGCGAGCAATTCGAGATGCGCACTCACAAGCGCCTTCTCGACATTGTCGATCCGACACCGCAAACCGTCGATGCTCTCATGAAGCTCGATCTGGCCGCCGGCGTCGACGTCGAGATCAAGCTCTAAGGATTTCAATTCCGTCCGCTTTTGATGAAGCGGACAGTTAAGGACAGGAAGCACACCGATGCGCTCCGGAGTGATCGCACAAAAGGTCGGGATGACGCGGGTCTTCACAGAGACCGGCGAGCATATCCCCGTGACCGTGCTGAAGCTGGGCAATTGCCAGGTGCTGGGCCACCGCACCAAGGACAAGAACGGCTATGTCGCGCTGCAGCTCGGCGCCGGCGCCCGCAAGACGGTCTACATGCCCAAGGCCGAGCGCGGCCAGTTCGCGGTCGCCAAGGTCGAGCCGAAGCGCAAGGTCGCGGAATTCCGCGTGTCCGAGGACGCGCTGATCCCGGTCGGCGCGGAGATCCAGGCCGATCACTTCGTGGTCGGCCAGTTCGTCGACGTGACCGGCACCTCGATCGGTAAGGGTTTTGCGGGCGGCATGAAGCGCTGGAATTTCGGCGGTCTGCGCGCGACCCACGGTGTCTCGATCTCGCACCGTTCGATCGGTTCGACCGGCGGCCGTCAGGACCCCGGCAAGACCTGGAAGAACAAGAAGATGCCCGGTCACATGGGTGTCGATCGCATCACCACACTCAACCTGCGTGTGGTGCAGACCGACGTCGAGCGCGGCCTGATCCTGGTCGAAGGCGCCGTTCCCGGCTCCAAGGGCGGCTGGATCAGGGTGCGCGACGCCATCAAGAAGCCGCTGCCGAAGGATGCGCCGAAGCCCGGCAAGTTCAAGGTTGCGGGTTCAGGCGAACAGGCGGCCGAAGCGCCGGCCGTGCAGGGGGCGTGAGATGGAACTGAAAGTCACGACTCTCGAAGGCAAGGAAGCGGGTTCGGTCACGCTCTCGGACGAGATTTTCGGTCTCGAGCCGCGCGCCGACATCATCGCTCGCTGCGTGCAGTGGCAGCTCAACAAGCGCCAGGCCGGCACGCACAAGGTCAAGGGCCGCGCCGAAATCTGGCGCACCGGCAAGAAGATGTACAAGCAGAAGGGCACCGGCGGCGCCCGTCACGGCTCGGCCCGCGTGCCGCAGTTCCGCGGCGGCGGTCGTGCCTTCGGTCCGGTGGTGCGTTCGCACGCCACCGACCTGCCGAAGAAGGTCCGTGCGCTCGCGCTCAAGCACGCGCTCTCGGCCAAGGCCAAGGACGGCGACCTGGTCGTGCTGCAGGAGGCGAAGCTCGAGGCCGCCAAGACCAAGGCGCTGGTCGGACATTTCTCCGGCCTGGGGCTGACCAATGCGCTGATCATCGACGGCGCCGAGCTGCATAACGGCTTTGCCGCCGCTGCTCGCAACATCCCGAACATGGACGTGCTGCCGATCCAGGGCATCAACGTCTACGACATTCTGCGCCGTCAGAAGCTGGTGCTGACCAAGGCGGCGATCGATGCGCTGGAGGCGCGCTTCAAATGAAGAATATCGAGCCGCGCCATTACGACGTGATCATCGCACCGGTCGTGACCGAAAAGGCCACGATGGCGTCCGAGCACAACAAGGTCCTGTTCAAGGTCGCTGCGAAGGCGACCAAGCCGCAGATCAAGGAAGCGATCGAAAAGCTCTTCGACGTCAAGGTGAAGAGCGTGAACACGCTGGTGCGCAAGGGCAAGACCAAGGTGTTCCGCGGCAATTTCGGTTCGCAGTCGGACTCAAAGCGCGCGATCGTGACCCTCGAAGAGGGCCACCGCATCGACGTGACCACCGGACTCTAAGGCGATACGGTCATGGCACTTAAAAACTATAATCCCACGACCCCGGGCCAGCGTCAGCTCGTCACGGTCGATCGCTCGGCCCTCTACAAGGGCAAGCCGGTCAAGACCCTGACCGAAGGCAAGCTGTCGACCGGCGGACGCAACAACAACGGCCGCATCACCGTGCGCTTCCGCGGCGGCGGCCACAAGAAGGCCTATCGCCTGGTCGATTTCAAGCGCAACAAGGTCGATGTTCCCGCGACCGTGGAGCGGCTGGAATATGATCCGAACCGCACCGGCTTCATCGCGCTGATCAAGTACCAGGACGGCGAGCAGGCCTATATCCTGGCGCCGCAGCGCATGGCCGTGGGCGACACGATCATCGCCGGCAGCTATGTCGACGTGAAGCCGGGCAATGTCATGCCGCTCGGCAACATGCCGGTCGGTACCATCGTGCACAACATCGAGACCAAGATCGGCAAGGGCGGTCAGCTCGCGCGTTCTGCCGGCACCTATGCCCAGATCGTCGGCCGCGACCAGGACCACGTCATTCTCCGCCTGAACTCCGGCGAGCAGCGCCTGGTGCACGGCCGCTGCCGCGGCACCATCGGCGCGGTGTCCAACCCCGATCACATGAACATCTCGATCGGCAAGGCGGGACGCAAGCGCTGGCTCGGCCGTCGGCCGCATAACCGCGGCGTCGCCATGAACCCGATCGATCACCCGCACGGCGGCGGCGAAGGCCGCACCTCGGGCGGCCGTCATCCGGTCACCCCATGGGGCAAGCCCACCAAGGGCAAGAAGACCCGCTCCAACAAGTCGACCGACAAATTCATTCTCCTAAGCCGCCACAAGCGGAAGAAGTAAGGAACGCCGGACATGGTTCGTTCAGTCTGGAAAGGCCCGTTCGTCGAAGCGTCGCTGCTGAAGAAGGCAGATGCGGCGCGCGCCTCCGGCCGTCATGACGTGATCAAGATCTGGAGCCGCCGCTCGACCATCCTGCCGCAGTTCGTCGGGCTGACCTTCGGCGTCTACAACGGCCAGAAGCACGTGCCGGTCTCGGTCAACGAGGAAATGGTCGGTCACAAGTTCGGCGAGTTCTCGCCGACCCGGACCTTCCACGGCCATTCGGGCGACAAGAAAGCCAAGAAGGCTTGAGGATTAAGCCATGAGCAAACCAAAGCGCCAACGCGCCCTCGCGGACAATGAGGCCAAGGCGGTCGCCCGGATGCTGCGGGTGAGCCCGCAGAAGCTCAACCTGGTCGCGCAGATGATCCGCGGCCGCAAGGCCTCGGCCGCGCTCGCCGACCTGCAGTTCTCGCGCAAGCGGATCGCGGTCGACGTGAAGAAGTGCCTGGAGTCGGCGATCGCCAATGCCGAGAACAACCACGACCTCGACGTCGATGATCTCGTGGTTTCGCAGGCGTTCGTCGGCAACGGCATCGTGATGAAACGTTTCGCTCCGCGCGGCCGCGGCCGTTCGGGTCGCATTTTCAAACCGTTTTCGCAGCTCACGATCGTGGTTCGTCAGGTCGAGGCGAGCGCGTAAGGCGGGGCGTAGGAGAATAAGATGGGTCAGAAGATCAATCCGATCGGCTTGCGTCTCGGCATCAACCGGACCTGGGATTCGCGCTGGTTCGCCGGCAAGGCCGAGTACGGCAAGCTGCTGCACGAGGACGTCAAGATCCGCGAGATCCTGCACAAGGAATTGAAGCAGGCTGCGGTCGCGCGCATCGTCATCGAGCGCCCGCACAAGAAGTGCCGCGTCACCATCCACTCGGCGCGGCCGGGCGTTGTGATCGGCAAGAAGGGCGCCGACATCGACAAGCTGCGCAAGAAGGTCGCCGACATCACCTCGTCGGACGTCGTCATCAACATCGTCGAGATCCGCAAGCCGGAGCTCGATGCGACACTCGTCGCCGAATCGATCGCACAGCAGCTCGAGCGTCGCGTCGCGTTCCGCCGCGCGATGAAGCGCGCGGTGCAGTCGGCGATGCGGCTGGGCGCCGAAGGCATCCGTATTAACTGCTCGGGCCGCTTGGGCGGTGCCGAAATCGCGCGTATGGAGTGGTATCGCGAGGGCCGGGTGCCGCTGCATACCCTGCGCGCGGACATCGACTACGGCGTCGCCACCGCGTTCACGACCTTCGGCACCTGCGGCGTGAAGGTCTGGATCTTCAAGGGCGAGATCCTCGAGCACGATCCGATGGCGCAGGACAAGCGGATGGCCGAGGGCGAGAGCAGCCCGCGGCAGCGCCGCGACGCCGCCTAAGGCAAAGAAGAGTTTGAGGGCTTAAAGCCATGATGCAACCAAAGAAAACGAAGTTCCGGAAGGCGCATAAGGGCCGCATCCACGGCGTCGCGTCTTCGGGCGCGACGTTGTCGTTCGGCCAGTTCGGCCTGAAGGCCCTGGAGCCGGAGCGCGTCACAGCGCGCCAGATCGAGGCCGCCCGCCGCGCGCTCACCCGTCACATGAAGCGCGCCGGCCGCGTCTGGATCCGCGTGTTCCCGGACGTGCCGGTGTCGAAGAAGCCGGCCGAAGTCCGCATGGGCTCCGGGAAGGGCTCGCCGGAATTGTGGGTGGTGCGGGTGAAGCCCGGCCGCGTGCTGTTCGAGATCGACGGCGTCAACAACCAGACCGCGCGCGAGGCCTTGGGGCTCGCCGCCGCCAAGCTGCCGATCAAGACGCGCTTCGTCGAGCGCATTGCGGAGTAATGCTCATGGCCCAGATGAAAGTTTCCGACATCCGCGCGATGAGCCCCGACCAGATGGAGGATGCCGTCCTCAATCTGAAGAAGGAGCGTTTCAACCTGCGCTTCCAGCGCGCCACCGGGCAGCTCGAGAACACCTCGCGGCTGAAGGAGACGCGTCGCGACATCGCCCGCATCAAGACCATCGCCGCCGAACAGCGCGCGAAGAAGAAGTAAGGGACAACCTATGCCGAAACGTACGCTGCAGGGCGTGGTCGTCAGCGACAAGCAAGCCAAGACGGTGGTGGTGCGCGTCGATCGCCGCTTCACCCACCCGATCTACAAGAAGACGATCCGCCGCTCCAAGAACTACCACGCGCACGACGAGAACAACGAGTTCAAGCCGGGCGACACGGTGTGGATCGAGGAGAGCAGGCCGATCTCGAAGTTGAAGCGCTGGACCGTGATCCGGGGCGAACACAAGAAAACCGCCTGAGGCGGGCTCCGGCCTTGAGTGGCCGGGCCGGCTTTTTTGAAAGTTCAAAGCGCAAGCTGCTTGCGCGACAGATTGAAGAGGACGAGGTGCATCAATGATTCAGATGCAGACCAACCTCGACGTGGCCGACAATTCCGGCGCACGCCGTGTCATGTGTATCAAGGTGCTCGGGGGCTCCAAGCGCCGCTATGCGACCGTGGGCGACGTCATTGTCGTGTCCATCAAGGAAGCCATTCCGCGCGGCAAGGTGAAGAAGGGCGACGTGATGAAGGCCGTCGTGGTGCGGGTCCGCAAGGACATCCGCCGGCCCGACGGCTCGGTGATCCGTTTCGACCGCAACGCCGCGGTGCTGATCAACAACCAGCAGGAGCCGGTCGGCACCCGTATTTTCGGGCCGGTACCGCGCGAGCTGCGCGCCAAGAACCACATGAAGATCATTTCGCTGGCGCCGGAGGTGCTGTGATGGCTGCCAAGATTCGCAAAGGTGACAAGGTCATCGTGCTGACCGGCCGCGACAAGGGTCGCACCGGCGAGGTGTTCGAGGTGCGCCCCGCGGAAGGCACCGCGCTGGTCCGCGGCGTGAACGTGGTGAAGCGCCACCAGAAGCAGACCCAGTCCCAGGAGGGCGGCATCATCTCCAAGGAGGCGCCGATCCACCTGTCCAACATCGCGTATCTCGGCAAGGACGGTAAGCCGACGCGCATCGGATTCAAGATTCACGCGGACGGCAAGAAAGTCCGCATCGCCAAGAGCTCGGGAGCTGAGATCGATGGCTGAGACCGCTTACGTGCCGCGCCTGCGCGCGGAGTATGATCGCAAGATCAAATCCATGCTGACCGAGAAGTTCGGCTACAGCAACGTCATGCAGGTGCCGCGGCTGGACAAGGTCGTGCTCAACATGGGCGTCGGCGAGGCCGTGAACGACCGCAAGAAGGCGGAGACCGCGGCGGCCGACCTGTCGCTGATCGCGGGCCAGAAGGCCGTGGTGACCTATTCCAAGGGCGCGATCGCGACGTTCAAGCTGCGCGAGAACCAGCCGATCGGCTGCAAGGTCACGCTGCGCAAGGCACGGATGTACGAGTTCATCGACCGGCTCGTGAACGTCGCGTTGCCGCGCGTGCGCGACTTCCGCGGGCTGAACCCGAAGAGCTTCGATGGCCGCGGCAACTATTCGCTCGGCATCAAGGAGCACATCATTTTCCCGGAGATCGATTTCGACAAGGCCGGGGAGTCCTGGGGCATGGACATCACCGTGTGCACCACCGCGCGCACCGACGACGAGGCACGTGCCCTGTTGACCGCTTTCAATTTCCCGTTCCGGCAGTGAGACGCTGACGAGAAGCGTCTCAAACGCGGATACCTAGGAGCCAAGCATGGCAAAGAAGAGTTCAGTCGAGAAGAACAACCGGCGCAAACGGATGGCCAAGAATGCCGCGCCCAAGCGGGCGAGGCTGAAGGCGATCATCGCCGACAAGACCAAGCCGATGGAAGAGCGTTTCGCCGCGACCCTGAAGCTCGCGGAAATGCCGCGCAATTCGTCGGCCACGCGGATCCGCAACCGCTGCGAGCTGACGGGGCGTCCGCGCTCCAACTATCGCAAGAACAAGCTCTCCCGCATCGCGCTGCGCGAACTCGGCTCCAAGGGCCTGGTTCCCGGGCTCGTGAAGTCGAGCTGGTAAGGAGGGTCGCACGATGTCAACGCACGATCCGATCAGCGATTTGATCACCCGCATCCGCAACGCGCAGATGCGCTCGAAATCCAAGGTGACGTCTCCGGGCTCGAAGATGCGCCAGAACGTGCTCGATGTGCTGAAGTCGGAAGGCTACATCCGCGGTTACGCCACGGTCGAGCACCCGTCGGGACGCAACGAGCTCGAGATCGAGCTGAAGTATTTCGATGGCGAGCCGGTGATCCGCGAGATCGAGCGGGTCTCCAAGCCGGGCCGGCGGGTCTACACCTCGGTGAAGAACCTGCCGCGGGTCAACAACGGGCTCGGCATTTCGGTGTTGTCGACGCCGAAGGGAATCATGGCTGACCACGAAGCGCGCGAGGCGAATGTGGGCGGCGAAGTTCTCTTCACGGTGTTCTGAGGAAGGATTTTTACGCCATGTCACGCATTGGCAAAAAGCCCGTGGCGGTGCCGTCCGGTGTGACCGCGACCGTCGAAGGGCAGACCGTCAAGATGAAGGGGCCGAAGGGCCAGCTTCAGTTCGTCGTCCACGACGACGTCGAGGTGAAGTTCGAGAACGGCGCCGTGAAGGTCGCGCCGCGCTACGAGACCAACCGTGCGCGTGCGCTTTACGGCACGGCCCGGGCGCAGATCGCTAATCTCGTGGCCGGCGTCACCAAGGGCTTCGAGAAGAAGCTCGAGATCACCGGCGTCGGCTACCGCGCCGCGATGCAGGGCAAGAACCTGCAGCTCGCGCTCGGCTACAGCCACGACGTGATCTACCCGATCCCGGAGGGTATCTCGATCGCGGTGCCGAAGCCGACCGAGATCACGGTCAGCGGCAATGACGTGCAGCGCGTCGGCCAGGTAGCCGCCGAGATCCGCGCCTTCCGTCCGCCGGAGCCCTATAAGGGCAAGGGCGTGAAGTATGTCGACGAATTCATCTTCCGCAAGGAAGGCAAGAAGAAGTAACGGAGCCGGTCATGTCCAGAAACAAGGTCACGAATGCCCGGCGCAAGCAGCGCGTGCGCCTGGCGTTGCGGCGCTCGGCCAATGGCCGTCCGCGGCTGAGCGTGTTCCGCTCGTCGAAGCACATCTACGCCCAGGTGATCGACGACCTGAAGGGCGAGACGCTGGCTTCGGCCTCGTCGCTCGAGAAGGAAATGCGCACAAGCGGCAACACCGGCGCCAATATCGATGCGGCCAAGGCCGTCGGCAAGTTGCTGGCGGAGCGCGCCGTGAAGAACGGCGTCACCGAAGTGGTGTTCGATCGCGGCGGCTATCTCTATCACGGGCGCGTCAAGGCGCTCGCGGACGCGGCGCGCGAGAGCGGGTTGAGCTTCTAACGAGCAGGATCCGGAAAAGGGGGTACCGGTTTTCCGACAAGATCATGCTCAAAACGAACTGAACGGATAGAACAGAGGCGAAGGCCTCTCTAGAGATTGGAAAGAGCTATGGCAGCGGAACGCGAACGCGGCGGACGCGAACGGAGCAGGGAGCGCGAGGAGCGCGACAGCGAGTTCGTCGACAAGCTGGTCCACATCAATCGCGTGGCGAAGGTCGTCAAGGGCGGCAAGCGCTTCGGCTTTGCGGCACTGGTCGTGATCGGCGACCAGAAGGGCCGGGTCGGTTTCGGCCACGGCAAGGCGCGTGAGGTGCCGGAGGCGATCCGCAAGGCAACGGACTCCGCCAAGCGCAACCTGACCCGGGTCGCCTTGCGTGAAGGCCGCACGTTGCATCATGACATCGCCGGCCGCCACGGCGCGGGCCGCGTCTACCTGCGTGCCGCCCCCGCCGGTACCGGAATCATCGCCGGCGGTCCGATGCGCGCGGTGTTCGAGACTCTCGGCATCCAGGACGTGGTGGCGAAGTCGATCGGCTCGTCCAACCCGTACAACATGGTGCGCGCGACCTTCAACGCGCTGAAGAACCAGGACTCGCCGCGCTCGGTCGCGGCGCGCCGCAGCATCAAGGTCTCCACGCTACAGGCTCGTCGCGTCGGCGGCGATGCCGAGGCGGCGGCGGACTAATTCAAGCTTTCGGAGTTTAGGACCATGGCCGCAAAGACCATCAGGGTCGAGCAGACCGGCAGCCCGATCCGCCGCCACCACTCGCAGCGTTCGACGCTGATCGGGCTGAAGCTCAATCGGATCGGCCGCACCGCCGAACTGCCGGATACGCCGGCGGTTCGCGGCATGATTGAAAAGGTTCAACATCTCGTCCGCATCGTCGACGAGAAGTAGTGAGACAAGGAGAAGGGCGATGAAGCTCAGCGAGATCGCCGACAACGCCGGTTCGCGCAAAAAGCGCATGCGCGTCGGCCGCGGCATCGGTTCAGGCAAAGGCAAGACCTCGGGCCGCGGCGGCAAGGGCCAGACCGCGCGCTCGGGCGTGCGCATCAAGGGATTTGAAGGCGGCCAGATGCCGCTGCACCGCCGCTTGCCCAAGCGCGGCTTCAACAACGTGTTCCGGGTCGAGTACGCCGAACTCAACCTCGACCGTATCCAGCAGGCGATCGATGCCAAGCGGCTCGATGCGGGCAGCGTCATCAACGCCGAGGCGCTGGTGAAGGCCGGGGTTCTCCGCCGCGCGAAGGCCGGCGTGCGGCTGCTCGGGCGGGGCGAGATCAAGTCGAAGGTGAACGTCGAGGTGCACGGCGCCTCGAAGTCGGCGATCGCCGCGGTCGAGAAGGCCGGCGGTACGGTCAAGGTCCTCGCACCTGCGAAGGAAGAGGGCGAGGCGGCGTAAATTCTGCGTCATTCTTTGCCTTCGCGGGCGACGACGCAGGATTTGCGATGGACTTATCAAAGGCCGAGCACCAAATACTGTCCGGCGCCTGCCTGATGTCTCGCGTCACGCGAGCATGACGGCGCAGGGCCGGCGGGAGAGAGTCAAAGATGGTCTCAGCAGCGGAACAATTGGCGGCCAACCTTAACTTCGGCGCGCTGGCCAAGGCCGACGAACTCAAGAAGCGCATCTGGTTCACCTTGGGTGCGCTGCTGGTGTATCGGCTCGGCACCTACATCCCGCTGCCCGGCATCGATCCCAACGTCTGGGAGCAGGTGTTCCGCACCCAGGCCGGCGGCATTCTCGGCATGTTCAACATGTTCGCTGGCGGCGGCATCCACCGCATGGCGATCTTTGCGCTGAACATCATGCCGTACATCTCGGCCTCGATCATCATCCAGCTCTTGACCACGGTCTCGCCGCAGCTCGAGGCGCTGAAGAAGGAGGGCGAGGCTGGCCGCAAGACGCTGAACCAGTACACCCGTTACCTGACGGTGCTGCTTGCCGCGTTCCAGTCCTATGGTATCGCGGTCGGTCTCGAAGGCGCCGGCAACGTCGTCACCGACCCCGGCCTGTTCTTCCGCCTCTCCACGGCGGTGACGCTCACCGGCGGCACCATGTTCCTGATGTGGCTGGGCGAGCAGATCACCTCGCGCGGCATCGGCAACGGCATCTCACTCATCATTCTCTCCGGCATCGTGGCCGAGCTGCCGACAGCGCTCGCCAACATGCTCGAGCTCGGCCGCCAGGGCGCGCTGTCGACCGGTCTCATCCTGATCGTCATCGTGATGGCGGTCGCCGTGATCGCCTTCATCGTGTTCATGGAGCGAGCGCAGCGCCGGCTGCTGATCCAGTATCCGAAGCGTCAGGTCGGCAACAAGATGTTCGAGGGCCAATCCTCGCATCTGCCGCTGAAGCTGAACACCTCGGGTGTGATTCCGCCGATCTTCGCGTCCTCGCTGCTCCTGCTGCCGACCACGGTCGCCAACTTCAATGCCGGGAAGGGGCCGGAATGGTTCCAGTGGATCACGACTCAGCTCGGCCATGGCCGGCCGCTGTTCCTCGTGCTCTATCTCGCGATGATCGTGTTCTTCGCCTTCTTCTATACCGCGATCGTCTTCAACCCGACCGAGACGGCCGACAATCTGAAGAAGCATGGCGGTTTCATCCCGGGCATCCGCCCCGGTGAACGCACCGCGGAGTATATCGACTACGTGCTGTCGCGGATTACGGTCGTCGGTGCGATTTATCTTGCGATCGTCTGCCTGATACCGGAAATACTGATTTCCTACGCTTCGGTGCCGTTCTACTTTGGTGGTACGTCGCTTTTGATCGTAGTCAGTGTCACCATGGATACGGTGGCGCAAGTTCAAGGCTACCTGCTCGCCCATCAATATGAAGGGCTGATCAGGAAGTCGAAACTGAGAGGGCGGCGCCGCTAAGAAGCTGCGGCTGCCGCGGTGGACAGATAACTACAGGTGAGTTTCGCTCACCGATCGCCGGGGGGCGAACACCGATGAGACTGATTCTTCTGGGACCGCCGGGGTCGGGCAAGGGCACCCAGGCACAGCGGCTGGTTCAGCGTTACGGCATTGTGCAGCTTTCCACCGGCGAGATGCTGCGCGCGGCCGTCGCAGCGGGTACGCCGGTCGGGCTGCAAGCCAGGGACATCATGGCGGCCGGCGGCTTGGTCCCGGACGAGATCGTCGTCGGCATCATCTCCGATCGCATCGAGCAACCCGACGCCAAAAGCGGCTTCGTGCTGGATGGCTTTCCGCGCACGGTTCCGCAAGCCGAGGCGCTGGATGAGCTCCTGAAGAAAAAGCACCTAAAGCTGGACGCGGTGATCGAACTGCGCGTCAACGAGAGCGCGCTTTTAGAGCGTGTCGAGACCCGGGTCGCGCAGATGCGCGCGCGCGGCGAGGAGGTGCGGGTCGACGACACGCCGGAGGTCCTCACCAAGCGCCTGGCGAGCTATCGCGCCCAGACCGAGCCGCTGATTCACTATTATTCCGAGCGGCGCAAGCTGTTGACCGTCGACGGCATGATGACGATCGAGGAGGTCACCCGCGAGATCAACCGCATCCTGCACGCCATCGGCGCGGCGGAAGCCAAGCCGGCCAAGAAAGCGGGTTCCGCCAAGCGGAACGCGGGGGCGCGGAAGACCACCAAAAAGGTCGCAGCAAGGCCAGCAAAATCGGCTGCCAAGGCGGCCAAGGGCCGAACTCCGGCCAAAAAGAGCCCAAAAGCGGCCCGCAGAGCGGTTAAACGGGCTTCGGAGGCCAGCCGGAAAGCGGCCAAGAAGGCGCCCCGGAAGGTCGCAAAAAAGCTCACGAAAAAGCGAGCTAAAGGCTAGAGGCGGTTGACGAAAGCCACTTGAATCCATTAATAAGCGCGGCATCCAAGTCGGATAGTTTTTCAGACGATGCCTCGCCCCGAGGAAGCAGAGGGCAAGGCGTCGTGTTCGCGTTTGCGGACACCTGCCCGAGAGCAAGAACTTAAGAAGCTGCCTCCCCGGAGGGAGCGGCGACAGGAGAGAAGTCCGTGGCCCGTATTGCCGGCGTCAACATCCCGACCAATAAGCGCGTGCTGATCGCGCTCCAGTACATCCATGGCATCGGCCCCAAGATCGCGGGCGATATCATGGAAAAGGTCAAGATCCCCGAGGATCGCCGCGTCAACCAGTTGACCGACCAGGAAGTGCTGCAGATCCGCGAAGTCATCGACCGCGACTATGTCGTGGAAGGCGACCTTCGCCGCGAGACCGGCATCAACATCAAGCGGCTGATGGATCTCGGCTGCTATCGTGGCCTGCGTCATCGCCGCGGCCTGCCGGTGCGTGGTCAGCGGACCCACACCAACGCGCGCACGCGCAAGGGCCCGGCCAAGGCGATCGCCGGCAAGAAGAAGTAATCGAGACTTTGCGAGCAGTCAGCGGCGAGCAGGTTCGTTCACCGCCGATCGTTCGCGTTCACAGGTGTAGCCGCTGGCGTTACGGCGGCGTTGAGATCTTGAGGAAAGGTTTTAAATGGGCAAGGAAGCCACCCGCGTCCGCCGTCGCGAGCGTAAGAACATCGCCTCCGGCGTGGCGCATGTGAACTCGTCGTTCAACAATACCACCATCACCATCACCGACGCGCAGGGCAACACGATCGCCTGGTCGTCGGCCGGCACGATGGGCTTCAAAGGGTCGCGCAAATCGACCCCGTATGCCGCGCAGGTCGCGGCGGAGGATGTTTCCAAGAAGGCGCAGGAACATGGCATGCGCACGCTGGAAGTCGAGGTCGCGGGCCCTGGTTCGGGCCGCGAATCCGCGCTCCGCGCGTTGCAGGCCGCGGGCTTCACCGTCACCTCGATCCGCGACGTGACGACGATTCCGCATAATGGTTGCCGTCCGCGCAAGCGCCGGCGCGTTTGACGTTGTCGCCGCAGGGAGAGCCTGTCCCTCGCGGCGTCTTGAACTTTTATTGATGATCCGCGGCAAGTGATCCGCGAAGTTTCCAACGCCGGCAATCGAAATGGCGGATTGGCCGGCCTGAGGGTGAAACCGTGACGATCCAGAAAAATTGGCAGGAATTGATCCGCCCCAACAAGCTCCAGGTGACGCCGGGCTCCGATGCCTCGCGCTTTGCGACACTCGTCGCCGAGCCGCTGGAGCGTGGCTTCGGCCAGACGCTCGGCAACGCACTGCGCCGCGTGCTGTTGTCCTCGCTGCAGGGCGCGGCCGTACAGTCGGTGCACATTGACGGCGTGCTGCACGAGTTCTCCTCGATCGCCGGCGTGCGCGAGGACGTGACCGACATCGTGCTCAACATCAAGGACATCTCGATCAAGATGCAGGGCGAAGGCCCCAAGCGCATGGTCGTGAAGAAGCAGGGCCCGGGCGTCGTCACCGCCGGTGACATTCAGACGGTCGGTGACATCACCGTGCTCAATCCGGAGCTGCAGATCTGCACGCTGGACGAGGGTGCGGAGATCCGCATGGAATTCACGGTCGCGACCGGCAAGGGCTATGTGCCTGCCGAGCGCAACCGGCCCGAGGACGCGCCGATCGGCTTGATCCCGATCGACAGCCTGTTCTCGCCCGTGCGCAAGGTCTCCTACAAGGTCGAGAACACCCGCGAGGGCCAGATCCTCGACTACGACAAGCTGACCATGACGATCGAGACCAACGGTGCGATCACGCCGGAGGATGCGGTCGCGTTCGCCGCGCGCATCCTGCAGGATCAGCTCAACGTGTTCGTCAACTTCGAAGAGCCGCGCAAGGAAGTCGCGCAGGAGATCATTCCGGATCTCGCCTTCAATCCGGCCTTCCTCAAGAAGGTCGACGAGCTCGAGCTTTCGGTGCGTTCGGCAAACTGCCTGAAGAACGACAACATCGTCTATATCGGCGACCTCGTGCAGAAGTCGGAAGCGGAGATGCTGCGCACCCCGAACTTCGGCCGCAAGTCGCTGAACGAAATCAAGGAAGTGCTGGCGCAGATGGGCCTGCATCTCGGCATGGAAGTGCCGGGCTGGCCGCCGGAGAACATCGACGAACTCGCCAAGCGCTTCGAGGATCATTACTGATCATATGAAAAGCCAAAGCGCGATTGCGCTTTGGCGGGCGAACGCAGGAAGCCCACCTGACAACATGTCCGACGAACCGTCGCGGCAGATCAAACGTAGAGGGATAGACTATGCGTCACGGCAGGGTTCATCGGAAGCTTAATCGCACCCACGAGCACAGGCGCGCGATGTTCGCCAATATGTGCGCGGCGCTGATCAAGCACGAGCAGATCGTCACCACGCTGCCCAAGGCCAAGGAGCTGCGGCCGATCGTGGAGAAGCTGGTCACGCTCGGCAAGAAGGGCGGTCTCGCCAATCGCCGCCAGGCGATCAGCGAGCTGCGCGACGTCGACATGGTCAAGAAGCTGTTCGACACGCTGGCCACCCGCTACAAGGACCGCCAGGGCGGCTATACCCGCATCATCAAGGCGGGCTTCCGCTACGGCGACAACGCGGCGATGGCGGTGATTGAGTTCGTCGACCGCGACGTCGATGCCAAGGGCCAGGACTCCGGCCCGGTGGAAGAGACGAAGGCCGAAGCGGCGTAAGCCGGCTGCCTCGTCTGGGTTTCAAGAGCGGCGCCAAGAGCGCCGCTTTTTATTTGCGGCGGCCATCTTCCACCGTCGTCCTGGCGGAAAGCCAAGACCCATAACCACGGCCGTGGTTTCGCGGACGGTGTCTACTACCGACTTCAATTGACAGCTTGCGCGTGTCGCGACGAGCGCAAGCGCGCGCTGAGGTCCTGGCTTTTCGCCAGGACGACGGGGTAGGAGCCGCCATGCTGAAAAGCAAGGTGTCGGCGATTGCGTCTGCAATCATCGTCTCCAATATCTCCCGCACCAACTGACGGAGATAACGCATGAACATCGACCTTTCGGGGAAAACCGCGCTGGTGACCGGCTCGACCGCGGGGATCGGCTACGCCATTGCCAAAGGCCTTGCGGCCTCGGGCGCCGATGTCGTGATCAACGGGCGCGGTCAAGGCAAGGTCGATGCGGCCGCTGCAACGCTCGCGAAAACTGCGCCCGGCGCCAAGGTCCGCGGCATCGCCGCCGACGTCTCGACATCAGGCGGCTGCAACGCGCTGCTCGAAGCGCTGCCGGAGGTCGACATCCTCGTCAACAATGCCGGGATTTTCGAGCCGAAGGATTTCTTCGAGATCTCCGATCAGGACTGGACGCGCTTTTTCGAGGTCAACGTGATGTCCGGCGTGCGGCTGTCGCGCGCCTATATGCCGGGCATGCTGAAGCGCAATTGGGGGCGCATCGTTTTCATCTCCTCGGAGTCCGCGCTTAACATCCCGACCGAAATGATCCAGTACGGCGTGACCAAGACCGCGCAGCTCGCGATCGCGCGGGGGCTGGCCAAGCTGACGCGCGGCACAGCCGTGACCGTCAATTCCGTGCTGCCGGGCCCGACACTGTCGGAAGGCGTCGAGACCTTCGTGAAGGATCTCGCCAGGCAAAACGGCCAGTCGGAGCAGGAGGCGGTGGCCAACTTCGTCAGGCAGCATCGGCCGGGTTCGCTGCTGCAACGCTTTGCCTCGACCGAGGAAATCGCCAACATGGTCGTCTATGTCGCCTCGAAGGAGGCGTCCGCCACCAACGGCGCGGCCCTGAGGGTCGAGGGCGGCATCGTCGATACCATCGCTTGAGGCGCGGCGCCATGACGGCTTACGTCATTTCCGAAGTCGAGGTGCGGGACGCAAAGGCGATCGAGCGCTACCGCACGCTTGCTGCGCAATCGATCGCGCAATATGGCGGCCGCTATCTGGCGCGCGGCGGTGCGGCGGAAGCGGTGGAAGGCGCTCCACCGCCGAAGGCGCTGGTCATTGTCGAATTCCCCTCGATGCAGCGTGCGCGCGAATGGTACGCTTCGAAGGAATACGCCGAAGCACTGAAGGTGCGGCGGACGGCGCTGGAGCGGCGGCTGATTTTCGCCGAGGGGCTGCCAGTCGTCTGAGCCCAGCGGACTCGCCGATGGGGCGGGCTTGGGCGCGCATCTGCCGGATGGCGCCTGCGCAGGATATCGGCTTGCATCCGGCGCGGCGATCGGCAATCTCAGCGCATGATACCGGCGCTCTCCACCCGCAACAAACGACGCCTGAAAATCACGTCGGCACGATGGCAGCGCCGCGCGATCTTCCTGCTCGGCGGCGTCGTGGTCGGCGGTGCCGCGGTGGCGCTGGCCGCGCTCGCCGACCAGGCGCAAGCTGCCTTTGCGCTTCTGCTCTCGAAATCGCGTTATGCCGCGCTGGTGGTGACGCCGCTTGGCTTCGCGCTTTCGGTGTTCCTGACCAACCGCTTCTTCCCGAACAGCCAGGGCAGCGGAATCCCGCAGGCGATCGCGGCACGCCACCTGACAGACCAGGCAGCCCGCGGCAGCCTTGTCTCGATCCGTATTGCGATCGGCAAGATCATTCTCACGCTGTTCGGACTCCTATGTGGCGCTTCGGTGGGGCGCGAAGGACCGACGGTTCAGGTCGGCGCGTCCATCATGTTCGCGCTGGGTCGCTTCTCGCCACGCCGGCAACCGGGATTGATTCTGGCCGGCGCGGCCGCCGGCGTCGCCGCGGCTTTCAACACGCCATTGGCCGGAATCGTGTTCGGCATCGAGGAGATGAGCCGGGCATTCGAGACCCGTACCTCCAGCCTCATCATCGCCGCGGTGATCGCGGCCGGCCTGACCTCGATCGCCCTGATGGGCAATTACGCGTATTTCGGCTCCAGCCCCATGGCGCTGCGGAACGGCATCGACTGGCTGGCGATTCCGGTCTGCGGGGTCGTCGGTGGCCTGATGGGCGGGCTGTTCAGCCGCATCCTGATCACGATGGCGCGCGGCCTGCCAAACGGCGTGGGGCGCGCGATCAAACGCCATTTGCTCGCCTTCGCGCTGCTCTGCGGGCTTGCGGTTGCGGTCTGCGGCCTGATCTCCGGCGACACCATCTATGGCACCGGCTACGCACAGGTGAAGGCGGCGCTGGAGAATGGCGCCCCGCTGCCCGCCGACTTCGGCATCCTCAAATTCCTGGCCACCACCTTTGCGGCGATCAGCGGCATTCCCGGCGGCATCTTTTCGCCATCGCTTGCGGTGGGTGCCGGACTTGGCGCCAACGTCGCCTTGCTCTTTCACGGTGCGCCGCTGCCCGCGATCATGCTGCTCGGCATGGTCTCATATTTCGCCGGGGTGGTGCAGGCGCCGATCACCGCCTTCGTCATCGTGACGGAGATGACCGACAACCACGCCATGGTGGTGCCGCTGATGGCGGCGGCCCTGATCGCTCACGCCTCGTCGCGTCTCATTTGCGAGGAGGGCGTCTACCACGCCCTCGCCAAGGGATTTGTTGAGCGCGCCGAGCCTCCTCGCGACAGGACGTAGACCTGTAGGGTGGGCAAAGGCGCTATTGCGCCGTGCCCACCATGTCGCGAGATCATCGCGTTGGCTGGTGGGCACGTTCCGCTTTGCCCACCCTACACCTCATCTGGTGCCTACCATCCCTCCAGCACGATCTTGCCGCGCGACTTGCCGCTCTCCAGCAACGCATGCGCGCGCTTCAGGTTGGTCGCGTTGATGGTGCCGAAGATCTGGTCCAGCGTCGTGCGCAGCACGCCCTTGTCGATGAGGTCGGCCACATCGCTCAAGAGCTGATGCTGGGCGATCATGTCGGGCGTCTGGAATGAGGAGCGGGTGAACATCGACTCCCAGTGCACCGAAACCGCCTTGCCCTTGAAGACCGCGATGTTGAACTCCGGCGGATCGTCGATCAGGCCGAACCTGCCCTGCGGCGCCATAAAATCGGCGATCGCCTTGTAGTGCTGGTCGGAGGCCGTGAGGCTCGCGACCAGTGCGACCGGCGGCAGTTTCAAGGCCTCGATCTGCTCCTTCATCGGCTTGCCGTGATCGATCACCGCATGCGCGCCGAGTTCGAGACACCATTTCTGCGACTCCGGCCGCGTGGCGGTGGCGACCACCGTCAGTCCCGTCAGCCGCCGCGCGAGCTGGATCAGGATCGAGCCGACCCCGCCGGCGCCGCCGGTGATCAGCAGCGTGCGCGGATCGAGGCTCTTGCCGGGCACCGCACCCAGCCGGTCGAACAGCAATTCCCACGCGGTGATCGAGGTGAGCGGCAGGGCGGCGGCCTGCGCAAAGGACAGCGATTTTGGTTTGTTGCCGACAATGCGCTCATCGACCAGATGAAACTCGGAATTGGTGCCCTGGCGCTGGATCGAGCCGGCATAGAAGACCTCGTCGCCCGGTTTGAACAGCGTCACATCAGGCCCGACCGTATCCACAATTCCGGCCGCATCGAAGCCCAGAATCTTGTACTGCCCCTCCGGCGGTTCGGCGCGCTTGCGCACCTTGTAGTCGACCGGATTGGCCGAGATCGCCTTCACCGCGACGCGGATATCCTTTCCGGTCGGCTCCGGCTTGGCGGTGTCGAAATCGATCAAGGCGTCAGCCGCCTCAATCGGCAGCGATTTCTTGTAGCCTACGGCCTTCATGGCTGTTGTCTCCTCGGATTGAAACCCGCCGTCTAACTGTCGCTATGGCGCCGACTTGGCAAGTACTGTAAATTCAGGGATATAGTCCCCGTTTGGATACTATTGGAAGACTTCCCATGAAAAGGCGGAATTTCGGGCATCGGCCGGGCTGCGCGGTCGAGGCGACGCTGGACCTGATCGACGGCAAGTGGAAGGGGGTCATCCTGTTCCACCTGCAGCAGGGCACGCAGCGCTTTGGCGAGCTGCGCAGGCGGATGCCCGGCATCACCCAGCGCATGCTCACCAAGCAGCTCCGCGCGCTGGAGGACGACCGGCTGATCATCCGGAAAGTCTATGCCGAAGTGCCGCCGCGGGTGGAGTATTGCCTGTCCGAGGTCGGCGAAAGCCTGCGCCCGGTGATCGATACGCTGAAAGAATGGGGCGAACGCCACCAGGAGCGTCTATCTTGCGCCCCTGTGCCGGACGTCGCACAAGCGCCCGGCCGTGCGGCTTGACGCTCGCCCTTTCTCCCAACTTACCTTCCGCCCATGTCAGGGCAGTCTTTTCAGGACCTTTCGAGATGACGCTGATCCGCTTCCTTGCCGCGCTGTGTGTCTCCGCGCTGATTGCAACGCCCTTGGCCGCGCAGGACCGCCGTGTGCCGAGCTCACCCGCCGAGCTCCGCCTGTCCTACGCGCCGATCGTGCATCGCGTGCAGCCGGCGGTGGTGAACGTCTATGCCGCCAAGGTCGTGCAGAACCACAATCCGTTCCTGGATGATCCGATCTTCCGACGCTTCTTCGGCATTCCCGGCGGTCCGCAGGAGCAGATGCAGCGCTCGCTCGGCTCGGGCGTGATGGTCGATCCGTCCGGCCTCGTGGTCACCAATGTTCACGTCATCGAGGGCGCCGACCAGGTCAAGGTCTCGCTCTCTGACAAGCGGGAATTCGAGGCCGAGATCGTGTTGAAGGATTCGCGCTCCGATCTCGCGGTGCTGCGGCTCAAGGATTCCCACGAAAAATTTCCGACGCTCGATTTCGCCAATTCCGACGAGCTGATGGTCGGCGATGTCGTGCTCGCGATCGGCAATCCCTTCGGCGTCGGCCAGACCGTGACCCACGGCATCGTGTCGGCCTTGGCACGCACGCAGGTCGGCATTACCGATTACCAGTTCTTCATCCAGACCGATGCGGCGATCAATCCTGGCAATTCCGGCGGCGCGCTGGTCGACATGAGCGGTCATCTCGTCGGCATCAACACAGCGATCTATTCGCGTTCCGGCGGTTCGCAGGGCATCGGCTTTGCGATTCCCTCCAACATGGTGCGCGTGGTCGTCGCTTCCGCCAAGAACGGCGGCAAGGCGGTGAAGCGGCCGTGGCTGGGCGCGCGGCTGCAGGCGGTGACGCCTGACATCGCCGACAGCCTCGGACTGAAGACCCCGAGCGGCGCGCTGGTCGCAAGCATCGTGCCCAATTCTCCCGCGGCACGCGCCGGGCTGAAGTCGTCCGATCTCATCACGGCCATCGATGGTCAGCCCGTCGAGGATCCCAATGCCTTCGACTACCGCTTTGCGACGCGTCCGCTCGGCGGCACCGCGCAGATCGACGTGGTGCGAGCGGGGCGCCCGGTGAAGCTGACGGTGGCGCTCGAAACCGCACCCGACAGCGATCGCAACGAGATTACGCTGTCGGGCCGCTCGCCCTTTTCCGGCGCAACCATCGCCAATATCTCACCGGCTGTTGCGGACGAATTGCATCTCGATGCCGCTACCGAAGGCGTCGTGGTGACCAGCATTGCCGAGGATTCCGCCGCCGCCAATGTCGGCTTCCAGAAGGGCGACATCATCATGGCCGTCAACAACAGGAAGATCGCCAGAACCAGCGACCTCGATAAGGCCGCGCGGGAACAGGCGCGGCTGTGGCGCATCACGCTGGTGCGCGGCGGCCAGCAGATCAATGTGACCCTGGGCGGATGAGCGCGAAGCGACCACGCGACACCAGTTCAACCCTGTTCGCCGCAGCCGGGCTGGAGCAGGACGCGCCGCGCCCGCTGCCAGACCGCCTTCGCCCGCACAAGCTGTCCGAAGTGGTCGGCCAGGATCACATCCTGGGGCCGGACGGCGCGCTGACGCGCATGCTGGAGACGCGCACGCTCGGCTCGCTGGTTTTCTGGGGGCCGCCGGGGACCGGCAAGACCACGGTGGCGCGGCTGCTGGCGGATGCCACGGAAATGCATTTCGAGCAGATCTCCGCGGTCTTCTCCGGCGTCGCTGACCTGAAGAAGGCGTTCGATGCGGCGCGCGCACGGCGCGAGACCGGCAAGGGCACGCTGCTCTTCGTCGACGAGGTGCATCGCTTCAACCGCGCGCAGCAGGATTCCTTCCTGCCCGTGATGGAAGACGGGACCGTGGTGCTGGTCGGTGCCACCACCGAGAACCCCTCGTTCGAACTCAACGCGGCGCTTCTGTCGCGGGCGCGCGTATTGGTGTTCCATTCCCTCGATGCCGCCGCCATCGAAAAGCTGTTCAAGCATGCGGAGGAGGTCGAAGGCAAAAAGCTGCCGCTCGATGCGGAAGCGCGCACCGCGCTGGTGCGCATGGCCGATGGCGACGGCCGCGCCGCGCTGACGCTTGCCGAAGAAGTCTGGCGCGCCGCGCGCCACGGCGAGATTTTCAATGCCGCGCAATTGCAGGATATCCTGCAGCGGCGCGCGCCGATCTACGACAAATCGGCCGACGGCCATTATAATCTAATCTCCGCGCTGCATAAGGCGGTGCGCGGCTCCGATCCCGATGCCGCGCTTTATTATCTCGCACGCATGTTAGACGCCGGCGAGGACCCGCTGTTTTTGGCGCGGCGCGTGGTGCGCATGGCGGTGGAGGACATTGGCCTCGCCGATCCGCAGGCGCTGTTGATCGCCAATGCCGCTAAGGATGCCTACGATTTTCTCGGCTCCCCCGAAGGCGAACTCGCGATCGCGCAGGCCGTGATCTATGTCGCGACCGCGCCGAAATCGAACGCCGCCTACACGGCCTTTGGCGCAGCCAAGCGGGTCGCGAAGGAGGCCGGCTCGCTTCTGCCGCCGAAGCACATCCTCAATGCGCCGACCAGGCTGATGCAGGAAGAAGGCTACGGCGCCGGCTACGAATACGATCACGACGCGCCGGACGCCTTCTCCGGCCAGGACTATTTCCCGGAAAGCCTGGGACGCCAAACCTTCTATAATCCGCCCGAGCGCGGCTTCGAGCGCGAGATCAGGAAGCGGCTGGATTACTGGGCCAAGCTCAGGCGCGAGCGCGCGGGGAAGTAGCGCCGCAGATTCGGTCCACCTCTCCCCAGTGGGGAGAGGTGGACGCAAAGCGTCGGGTGAGGGGCCGCAGCTCTCACCTGGACCGTGAGCCCTCACTCGGATCGCATCGTTCCGATGCGATCCGACCTCTCCCGATGAGAGGTGAATAGACCACTCCCTACTTTCCGCTTTTCACAAAATCCAGGATCTGGTCGGTCAGGCGCGTATCCGCCGTGTTGATGGAATAGACTTCCGACATATGGCTGTGCTGCGGCAGCAGCAGCGCCCGGACACAGCCGCTTTCGGCCTTACAGCGTGCCTCTTTCAACAGATCGAACTGCTTGTTGAATCCGGGCGGGTCCAATTCCGCGGTGACGATCATGAAAGGAATCCTCGTCGCCGTCAGGCCGTCCAGCGAAGATCGTTCCGCGTAGCGGGCCGGATTGGACCCAAAATAGGCCTTCTCGGGCTCGGCCAGCGGTGTCGCGGTGAGATCGTAGATGCCAGAGAGCATGATCGCGCCCTTGAGCCCTCCGGCTTTCAGCTTGTGAAATTCGGCATGCGACACATAGGTCGCAACGTGCACCGCGCCGGCGGAATGGCCCATGAGATAAATCCGCGTGGGATCGCCGCCATGCGCAGCGATATTGTCGACCACCCATTGAATGGCGGCGGCGATATCCTCGGCCCCCGCGGGCCACGGCGATCGCGGTGCGAGACGGTAATTGAGGTTGACGCCGACAAAGCCGTTCTTCCCGGCCCACAGCATGACGTTGTCGTAGAACGGACTGCCGGATATGTGCTTGTCGCCGGTGATGAAAGCGCCGCCGCGAAGAAAGACCAGCACCGGGCGGGCGTCCGAGCTGGTATCGGGTACGAAAAGATCGAGCCGGTTCAGCTCCGCCGGCCCATATTGGACATCGCGCTCGACCGTAACGCCCGGATAAGGCTCTTTCTGCTGGAGGGGCGCATAAAGCGCGGCTGTCTTGGGCGGATCAATGGTCCGGCCCATCTCGATCAACTGCCAGGCGAGGTCGTCGGGCATCGGGCCTTCGGCTCGTGCGGCCGTAGTCAGAAGCAAGGTGGCGGCGATGACGGCGGTAGCGAATTTCGGTGGTCTCATAAGGGCCTTGCTCGAATATCTTGAAGTCCTTTGCCCAACTTGCCCGACATGCGTGCGGATTTATACCGTTTTCGCCGTGACGATTGGCGGCTTTTGCGCTAGGAGGCTTCATGAGCCGTCGCATCAAGAGAACCCAGTCAAACCCCCGCGCACGCGAGGATAAGGCGCCGCGTCCGTTTCGCGAGCGGCCACATAGCGAGCAGAAGGCGGGCTTTCGCGCGCCCGGCAAGGCTGCTCGCTTTGCGGCCGAGCGCGGCGAGAAACGGGCCGTTGCGCAACAGCCGGCGAAACCACCCAAGTCACCCGCAGAGCCGCTGCCGCTTCCGACCAAGGTGCAGACCGTAGTCGTGACGGCGGATGAAGATAACATGCGCGTCGACCGTTTTCTCGAGGCGCGCTTTCCCGGCCTGTCGTTCTCCCACATCCAGCGCATCGTCCGCAAAGGCGAGCTGCGCGTGAACGGCAAGCGCGCCGATTCCAAGGATCGGCTGCAGGCGGGCCAGAGCGTGCGCATTCCGCCGCTTCGGCTCGATGCGCCGAAGCTCGCGGGCGCATGGTCGGAAGCGGAACAGAAGACGCTTGCAGCGCTGAAGGAGATGACGCTGTTCGAGGACGACGATGTCCTCGTGCTCAACAAGCCGGCGGGCCTCGCCGTGCAGGGCGGCTCTGGCACCACGCGCCATGTCGATCAGATGCTGGAAGTCATGCGCGATGCCAAGGGCCAGAAGCCACGGCTGGTGCATCGCCTCGACAAGGAGACCGCAGGCTGCCTGCTGGTCGCAAAGACCCGCTTTGCCGCCACCGCACTCACGGGCGCTTTCCGGCATCGCTCGGCGCGAAAGATCTACTGGGCGCTGGTCGCGGGTGTGCCGAAACCCAAGCAGGGCCGCATCTCGACCTATCTTGCGAAGGAGGAAGGCGAGGAGGAGACCATCATGCGCATCGCCGCGCATGGCGATGAGGGCGCAAGCCATGCGGTGACCTATTATGCGGTGGTCGAGACCGCCGGCAACAAGCTCGCCTGGGTGTCGCTGAAGCCGGTCACCGGACGCACGCATCAGTTGCGCGCGCACATGGCGCATATCGGTCATCCCATCGTCGGCGATCCCAAATATTTCAATCGCGAGAATTGGGAGTTTCCCGGCGGCCTGCAGAACCGCCTGCACCTGCTCGCGCGCCGCATCGTGATCCCACATCCTCGCGGCGGGGTGATCGATGCCACCGCGCCGCTGCCGCCGCACATGCAGCAATCATGGAACCTCCTGGGGCTTGAGACGAGCCGGTTCGATCCGATCGAAAACGCGCCCGAGGAGTAGAGGGCGATTAAGTCGCGGCTCTGTGAAGCATCGCGGGCCAACCCGTTGGGCGCGTGATCCGGGCCGAAGACCCGCGCAAGCTCAAAGCGAAAGCCGGTTCCCATCGCGACGCGCGAACCTTTTGCGCGCAGATCATCCGCGGTCCCGCGATCCCGCCCCGATGCTGCTGTGCAGCGAGCGGATCGCTTTCGCCTAAATTTGTTATCGATCCGATTGACTCCGCTTGGAGGCGGCGTACCTTTTCGGTGGATCGCGAACAGGCTTCCCACGCCAGCAGAGCCAGAGCGGGTCGCTCCCGTCAGCGCCAGTCAAAGTGGGGCGATACCACGCGTTAGGTGCACCAGAACGGCGCTGGTAACAGCGCCGTTTCTTATTGCGCGGTCGATCAATCGCCATCGCGTTCAGCCGCGAGGGCTGCGCGCGCTGCGCCCATTGGTGATGCGCGTCGCGCATCGTCGGCGGCTGTCCCATCTCATTCGCGATCCTTTGACACACGGCGCGCAGGTTGCGCCGGTCGGCCCGGCGAACATAAACGCATGGTTCGGACCCTCGAGGCGCGACGGGTATTGGTCTTTCGAAAAAAGATCCTGCCCAATCAAGACTCTAGCGCGCGATGAGATCAGGGTGAATCGTCATCGCACCCTTAGGTTTTGTTCTGAAAACCACTGCGCACTTTTCCGGATCATGCTCTACGGCGCGATAGCGATTCGCACGCGGCGCTTCTCGCCAAGTTCCGAGTTGGCTGCCGGGACTGAATAGCGTTAATCTCCGCAAGGCGCGGGGCGATCCGATGAGACTCGCATGGCGTGTGATGTTTCGAAGCCGAAGCCGAAGCGGATGCCGATACGTGCCGTGCATCTTGCGATCGCCGTTCTAGCTGCGCTGATCGCGACAGGCGATCCTGCGAGCGCCAGAAGCAGGGGCGGTGAACGCTCCGTCGAGACGGTGGAGTCGCGCACCGCCGGCGAGCCGATCATGGCCATCGTTTCGCTGCAGCGGCAGCGGATCACCGTCTACGACGCCAGCGGTTGGATCTTGAGGGCGCCGGTGTCGAGTGGCCAGAAGGGACGCGAGACGCCTGCGGGAGTCTTCAGCGTCATCCAAAAGGATGCCGAGCATTACTCGAACATCTATGACGACGCTTACATGCCGAACATGCAACGCCTCACCTGGTCCGGCATCGCGCTCCACGGCGGCCCCTTGCCAGGCTATCCGGCATCTCATGGCTGCATCCGGATGCCCTTCGACTTCGCGGCGCGCCTGTTCGACGTGACAGACCTCGGCCTTCGGGTGATTGTCGCGCCGACCGATGTTGCCCCCGTCGAGATCACCCATCCCCTTCTGTTCCAGCCAAAACCAGGTGCCGGCGCTTTGATCGCTGCGCGCATCGCGGAGGCGGACGAGGCGGCCAGGAAAGCCGATCAGGCGAGATCTGCCGCCGCGTCGGCCTTTCGCGAAGCCTCGAAGGCTATGGTGCCGGTGCGCACGGCGGAAAATCTAAAACTCAGAGCCGAGGCCGAACTGGCAACGGCAGAAACCGCGCGTGCCTCGGCGATCTCCGATGAGGCCAAGCAACAGGCCGAAGATGCCAAGGCGAAGGCTGCCGCCAGGATCGCCGAACTCGAAGCACAAGTGGCCGCCGCCAAAGCGGAGTTGCAGCCGAAGCTCGATGCCCGCGCGGCCGCGCGAGAAGCAGCGGAGGCGGCGCAGACTGCGCGCGCCGCTGCAGCGGACGTAGCGCGTCAGGCCGCGCGCCAACTCGAGCCGGTCTCGGTGTTGATTAGCCGCAAGACACAGCGGCTTTACGTCCGGCAGGGTTTTGAGCCCCTGTTTGATGCCCCGGTCACGATCGTGGATCCTGATCGTCCGATTGGCACGCATGTCTTCACCGCCATGGAGCGGAGTGATGGTGACGCCAAGACTCGATGGAGCGTCGTCTCGCTGGACGATGGACATGAGCAGGGTAGCGGTGCCGATCCACATGGCAGGTCTCGCGGCGGTGATGACCAAAACGCCAAGACGATGCCGGCACGGCTCGACAGCGCAAAGGCGGCGCTCGACCGGATCGTCATTGCGCAGGACGTGCTCGATCGCATCCCGGGGATTGTGCCGCGATCGTCGTTGATCGTAACCGACGAGGCACCTAGCTCGGAAACCGGCAAAGGAACTGACTTCGTGGTCCTGTTGAGCGGCGAACCGCAAGGAGGAATCAAGTTTCGGCGACGCGCTCCCGCGACCGAATTCGGCTACGCCCGTCCGCGCGAACGGCAGCCGTTTTGGGGCTCACCTTTCGGCGCTCCGTTCTCTACTTGGTGAGCTGGTTTGGCGGCACCCCAGCTCCGTCATCGCGAGGAGCGAAGGCGACGAAGCAAATCCAGACTGCATCCGCGGAGAAAGTCTGGATTGCTTCGCTTCGCTCGCAATGACAGCAGAGGTTGGGCGCGCGTCCGATTGGTTCAGCTCGGCGACTGCTCTGATTACCCTAGCAACAACCAGTCGCTTGCCTCATTCCGCAACGCCGGTCTCTCCGATATAGTCGCGTCAAGAGGGTTCGCTTGCGACAGTAAGCCGGAGAGCAAGGTGCCGCGCATTTTGGTCCTTGGAGCGGGGTTTGCCGGCCTGTGGGCGGCGATCGGCGCGGCGCGCAAACTCGATCAAATCGGGCGGGCAGCATCCGAGGTCGAGATATTGGTCGTGGACCGAAACGACTATCACAATATCCGGGTGCGAAATTACGAAGTCGACCTGAGCGACGTTGCAATTCCGCTTGCCGAACTGCTCGATCCGATCGGCGTTGAGCATATCGTCGCGGAGGTCGAGGCGGTCGATCCAACCACCCGGCGGGTGACGCTAGCGACCGATCATGGCCAAGAGTTTTTGAATTATGATCGCCTTGTGCTGACGCTGGGTAGCCAATTGGTGCGACCCACCATACCCGGCCTGGCCGTCTACAGCTTTGACGTAGATACCTATGCGGCCGCGTCCCGACTCCAGGCGCACTTGGCGGAGCTTGGCAGACAGACGCTTTCGCCGGAACGCTCCACGGTTGTCGTGGTTGGAGCCGGCTTCACCGGCATCGAGGTTGCGACCGAGATGCCGGCCAAGCTCGACAGCGCGCACCTCTCAGGCCCGTATCGGATCATACTCGTTGATCCAAGTTCGGATGTTGGCGCGACGATCGGGGTCAATGCGCGAGCGACGATCCATGAGGCACTTTCGGCGCTCGGCATCGAAACCCGATTGAACGTTTCGGTGAGCGCCGTTGATGCAAATGGCGTCAGGCTCAGCTCGGGCGAGTTCATCGCGACCAACACCGTGGTGTGGTGCGCAGGGATGCGGGCAAGCCCGGTTGCCGCCGCATTGGGGACCAAGCGAGACCATGAGGGTCGTCTTTTCGTGGACAAGTTTATGCGCGCGAGCGGATTGAGCCACGTCTTTGCCGCCGGCGATGTTGCCTCTAGCATCGTCGACGGCGTTCACGCGACGGTCATGTCATGCCAGTTCGCCCGACCGATGGGACGCTTTGCGGGACACAATGTGGTCGCGGATCTGTTCGGTCTTCCCATGCTGCCTCTTGAGATCGACTGGTATGTCACCGTGCTCGATCTCGGCGCGTGGGGTGCGCTCTACACGGTCGGCTGGGATCGCCAGGTCCACGCGGTCGGCGCATCCGCCAAGCTGACCAAGCAAACCATCAATCACAAGCGAATTTATCCGCCGCAAACACGCGACCGCGCGGATCTCCTCGCCGCGGCCGCTCCGACCATCCAGGCCCCACCGGGCGCGCGGACATCGACTGCATAACCCGAAGCTGCACACACGATCTCGCGCTGATCAACTCGTTGAGGCCGTTGTCGTCGAGAAGAGGTTCGAAGCGCACTGATCGGGGACGCGGGTCCTCAGTTCCTGAATTGCTCGAGAAACATCCGCAAGGAATCATACGGACTTTCGATGTCCGTGATCAGCCAGCCCTCCGGTCCCTTGACCAGAATGAAATTGAGGCTGACGTGGCGGCCTTCATTGTCGAAGGCGACAGCCACGAAGGTCTTGTCGTATTGTTTACGCAAGATCGAAATCGAGATGGCGGAAAGCTTCCAGGTCGGGCTCTGCACCAGAAAGTCGTAGGGCTCGTTCGTCACGGAGGTCCAGGGCACGCGCAGGCTGGGATCGAAGAATTTTCGTGCGGTGTCCTGGTCGCGCGGCAGGCCCTTGGACAGTTCGGGTGCGCCGTCGCCGTAATGGGCATAGACGTTGCGGACCAGCGATTCTGGCGAACGAAACCCCGCCTCGGCGCGGCAGGCGCTGAGGCCCACAAGCAGGATCACTCCGGCTCGAACGATCCCTCGCAACCCAAATCCTTCGCAGCACGAATATTCCGCTAGCCGAAACTTTCGAGAACCCACGGCTCGCTTTATTTCAGGCCCATACCTATCATAGATGGCGGCAAATCCTGACGCGGCCAAAGGAAGCGAAAATCACATGCGCGAGCTGTTCGACGAAGTGGCGGGCCAGTCGCCACTCGACCCGCAGGAGGCGGCGCGGCGGGCGGCCCGCGCGCCCGAGCGCAAGCGGTTCTATGCCAAGGCCGATGTGATCGAGGCCGAAGGCGGCTTTGCGGTAACATTGGATGGCAGGCCGATCCGCACGCCCTCGGGCCGCGTCGTCAATGCGCCGGCGCGGGGGATCGCGCAAGCGATCGCGGCAGAATGGGAGGCGCAGCAGGAGACCATCGATCCGCTGACCATGCCGATGACCCGCTTTGCCAACAGCGTCGTGGAGGCGGTGGTCGACCGGGTTGGTCTCGTCGCCGAGGACATCGCCAAATACTTTGACTCCGATCTCCTGTTTTATCGCGCCGGCCATCCGGAAGGCCTGGTGGCGCGCGAGGCCGAGCACTGGGACCCGGTGCTGTTCTGGGCCGCGGACGAGCTGGGCGCGCATTTCATCCTGGCTCAAGGCATCATGCACGTGCGCCAGCCGGACGCGGCGATCGAGGCCGCGCGCGCGGCCTTGCCCGATGAGCCCTGGTCGATCGCGGCTCTGCACGTCGTGACGACGCTGACGGGCTCGGCGCTGCTTGCGATCGCGCTGCTGCACGGCGCGCGTGACCCCGACCAGGTCTGGGCCGCCGCGCACGTCGATGAGGACTGGAATGCCTCGCAGTGGGGCGTGGACGAGGAAGCGGCGGAGCGGCGTGCGGCGCGGCTGGTCGATTTCCGAGCTGCCGCCGAGATCATCCGCATCATGAAGCGGAGCGAGCTGCGCGTCGGTTAAGGCGAGGTTTACGCAGGGCAGGTTAGGCTTTACGCCTTAAGCCGAGTTCCGCGTATGGCCCTCTCCATCAACCCGACCATTCCTGTCATTGCCGTCCAAGGCATCAGCCAAGATGTCGGTGCCGGTACCGCGACGGGCAGCGTCGCGCTGCAGCCGGGCGCGCTGGTCAACGCGGAGGTTCTCAAGGTCGCCGACAATCTGGTGCAGATTGCCATTGCTGGCCTGACGCTCGACGTGCTCTCGGAAGTGCCGTTGACCGCGGGCCAGGCGCTGCAGCTCTCGGTCTCGCAAACCCAGGACGGCGGCGTCAGGCTCGCCATCGTCGGGCAGGGGCAGGGGACCGGCGCAGGCACGGCGCTCGCCACCATCACCGATACCGTGAGCCTCGCGCCAAATGCGGGGATGAATGCTGCGGCTATCACGTCACCGCTAGCGGTCGCGCCGCGCGATCCATTGACGCCGCTCGAACGCATGGCGGTGTCGGTCGCTTCCGAAAGCGCCGCGACGCGGCAGCAAAGCTTGGGCCCGCTGTTTGCCAACCTCACGGCCGCGGCGGCGTCGAACAGTCTGCCGCCGGCCCTGCAGCGGGCGGTGATGCAGGTGCTGTCGCAGCAGACCAGCCTCGGCCCGAATCTCGACGGCAGCGACATCCAGGCCGCGTTTCAGAAATCCGGGCTGTTTCTCGAAGCCTCGCTCGCCTCGCCATCATCTCTGCCGTCCGGCGGCATTCCCGACCTGAAGGCTGCGCTGATCGTGCTGCGCGAGGCGCTGGCCGCGACGGTGAAGACCACGGGTGCTGCTCCGAGCTCGCCTCCGGCCGCAAGTCCGCAGGCCGGCGTGGCCAAGCCGGCGACCTATGCAGCGGGCGCGCCGCAAGCTCCGCCGCTCTCGCCCGACATGGACGTGCAACACCTCGGCCACGACATCCTGCTGCCGCAGGTGCAGCTCTCGCCCCCTCAGCAGGGTGTGGCCGGCAATGCGCAGATCCTGCTGTCCGATGCACTGCTCAGCCTCGAAACCGGCTCGGCCAACACGGCCGCGGTGCTGACTCTGGTGCAGGAGGCGCTGCAGGAGATCCCGCGTGCCACAGGCGGCCCGACGGCCACCATCACGCTGCCGGATGGGCGCAGCGAGGACGTCACTCTTCACACTTTGACACCGCCACCGCCGTTTCGCGGTGCGCTGCCGTCGGCACAACCGGTCGCGAATGCCTCGATCCCGCAGGATGCCTCGCTGGCAACGGTCGCCCACCGCCTGCTTGAGGATACCGACGCGGCGCTGGCGCGCCAGACGCTGCTGCAGGTCGCTTCGCTGCCCGGCCAGGCCGATCCCTCCCAGACCCGCATCGATCCCACCCTGCCGCGCTGGAATTTCGAAATCCCCTTCGCGACCCAGCAGGGCACCGCGATGGCACAGTTCGAGATTTCGCGCGATGGCGGCGGGGCCGCCGAGCGCGAGGGCGCAAAACGGGTGTGGCGGGCGCGCTTCACGCTCGACATCGAGCCGGCCGGTCCGGTGCATGCGCTGGTTTCCTTAAGCGGGCAGCGCACCTCGGTGCGGATGTGGGCGGAACGGCCGCAGACCGCGGCGCGCCTGCGCGCCGGCGCCGCCGAGCTCAGCCAGGCGCTGAGCCGGGCTGATCTGGCGCCCGGCGACATCGTGATCCGCGAGGGCATGCCCCCGCAAGCACCGCTCGCCAAAGCGGGCCATTTCCTGGACCGCGCGCTATGAACGCGCCTGCCAAGAACCAGCTTGCGGTCGCGCTGCACTACGACCGCGATCGCAAGGGAGCGCCCACCGTCCTCGCCAAGGGCAGGGGCGCGATCGGCGCCAAGATCGTCGAGATCGCCAGAGAGCACGACATCCCGATCGAGGAGAACGAGGTGCTCGCGGGCGCGTTGTCCAATGTCGAACTTGGCGACGAAATTCCGGTGGAGCTCTACAAGGCCGTCGCCGAGGTCCTGGTGTTCGTGCTCAGGCTGAGCAGGCCCGCAGGCTGAGCCTCGCCTTGCTTTCACCACGATCGCGTCAGCATCGTCGCGGCCGTTTTTCAACCGGAATGGAGCCAGTCGTGATCGACCGTCGTCATGCGCTAACACTTCTGGCCGCGGCGACCTTATTGCCCCGCCGCGGCCTCGCCGATATCGCACCGATGAACAGCGAGATTCGCGAAGGCCTGGCGACGCGCTTTAGCGATGACGGAACGGCGGGCACCTTCGTCGCCTACAAGGTCGACGACTATCTCGTCATCGCGAGCGACAGGGAGCGCTCGGGCGAACCGCAATTGCCGGCCTCGACCTTCAAGATTCCCAATTCGCTGATCGCGCTGGAAACCGGTGTGGTGCAGGACCCCGACAAGGACGTGTTCAAATGGGACGGCGTCACACGCCCGATCGAGGCGTGGAATAAGGATCACACCCTGCGCTCGGCGATCGCGGCCTCGGTCGTTCCGGTCTATCAGGAGATCGCGCGCCGCATCGGCCAGGAGCGGATGCAGAAATATGTCGATCTCTTCGACTACGGCAACCGCGACATCGGCGGCGGCATCGATCAGTTCTGGCTCACCGGCAAGCTGCGCATCGATCCGGTGCAGCAGGTCGATTTCGTCGACCGCCTGCGCCGCGGCGCGCTGCCGATTTCCAAGCGCAGCCAGGATCTGGTGCGCGACATTTTGCCCGTGACCAAGGTCGGTGACGCCGTCATCCGCTTCAAGTCCGGGCTGGTCGGTGCCGAGCGCGGCGAGCCGTCGCTCGGCTGGATGGTCGGCTGGGCTGAAAAGGGTTCAGCGCAAACCGTGTTCGCGCTGAACATGGATTGCCGCGAGCCGCGCCACATCGCCGACCGCATGACCTTGACGCAGGCCTGCCTGCGCGACATCGGGGCGATTTGAGTTAGGTTGAAACGACTTGCGCTTCACCTCTCCCGAAGGGAGAGGTCGATTTGCGCAGCAAATCGGGTGAGGGGTTACGGTGTTTGTTTGCGGCGGCGGCCCCTCACCCGGATCGCATCATTCGATGCGATCCGACCTCTCCCCGCTGGGGAGAGGTGGAGCGAATTCGCTAGCGCTTGATTCAACCAAAATTCATCTCGTTCTATGCCGCGAGTTCGATGCGCGGCGCCGGCGACAGCCGGGCCTCTTCGATAAAATCCAACGAACCGTCCTTCTCGATCGCGTAGAGCTGCTGGCCGTCCTTTGAGCGGAAAATGGCGCGGACGATGCCGCGCCGCCCCTTGTCGCTGTTGACCACATCTCCAAGCACGAACTTCTTCATCTCACGAATCCTGCACGAGTTAGCAGGGCGAACGCCCTCATCAAAGCAGGGATTCTTCAGAAGAAATATCTAACGATCCGCTAATCCCGGCTCGGGCGCCCGCGGCTGCTCGCACGCGAACCGCGTCAGGCCGGCCCTCGCGCGCGGCCGATGCGGCCGAGATGGGTGAAGCCGAAGCCGGCCTGATATTTCAACCCATAGCCGAGCGCGCGATCGATGCCGATATGGGCGAGCCAGATCATCGCGATCGACAGCGTCAGCGGCTCGCCGAACGCAAATCCCGTCGTCATCAGCGCCACCGGCGCCATGTAGCTGTGGGCCGCGTTGTAGATGACCGCGCCGGTCCTGGGATTGTCGAGATAGGCGATGAAGCTGAGATCGGGGGCGAGAAACAGCAGCGCGAACACCCACCAGGAGCCGCCCCAGACGTCGTAGAGCACCACCATGCCGGCGAACAGCGTCAGGCCCTCGAGCCGGAGCAGGATCTTTACCCCGCCGGTGACGGCGCCGGCCGGGGCGGGCGCGGTGCTGGCGGGCATGGTCATCTCGGTCATTTCTGTCGCTCCCCGTTTCGATTCGAGACCCCTTCTAACGCGGATCAGGGGCTTTCGGATCGGCAGAATGCGCCTTCCGATTTGCGAAATGGCCGTGTAGAACCCCTCAAAACCATCCTAATGCGGGGACGGGCGAAGGCCAATGAAAGACATTCTGGACACCCTCGAAGAACGGCGCGCCGGGGCTCGCGTTGGCGGCGGCGAGAAGCGCATCGAGGCGCAGCACAAGCGCGGCAAGCTGACCGCGCGCGAGCGCATCGAGCTGCTGCTCGACAAGGGCAGTTTCGAGGAGTTCGACATGTTCGTCGAACACCGCTCGTCCGAGTTCGGCATGGAGAAAACCAAGATCCCGGGCGACGGCGTCGTCACGGGATGGGGCACCGTCAATGGCCGCAAGACCTTCGTTTTCGCCAAGGATTTTACGGTGTTCGGAGGCTCACTCTCCGAGACCCATGCGCAGAAAATCGTCAAGATCCAGGACATGGCGATGAAGGCGCGCGCCCCCATCATCGGTCTCTATGACGCGGGCGGTGCGCGCATCCAGGAGGGTGTCGCGGCGCTCGCGGGCTATTCCTATGTCTTCCGCCGCAACGTGATCGCCTCGGGCGTGATCCCGCAGATCTCCGTAATCATGGGCCCCTGCGCCGGCGGTGACGTCTATTCGCCTGCGATGACCGACTTCATCTTCATGGTGAAGAATACGAGCTACATGTTCGTCACCGGACCTGACGTGGTGAAGACCGTCACGAACGAGGTGGTGACCGCGGAAGAGCTCGGCGGCGCCTCGGTGCATGCAACGCGCTCCTCGATCGCGGACGGTGCCTTCGAGAACGACGTCGAGGCGCTGTTGCAGATGCGGCGCCTGATCGACTTCCTTCCCTCCAACAACACCGACGGCGTGCCGGAATGGCCGAGCTTCGACGACATCGAGCGCGTCGACATGTCCTTGGATACGCTGATCCCCGACAATCCGAACAAGCCCTACGACATGAAGGAATTGATCCTGAAGGTCGTGGACGAGGGCGACTTCTTCGAGATCTCCGAGGCGTTCGCGAAAAACATCATCACAGGCTTCGGCCGCATCGCCGGCCGCACCGTCGGCTTCGTCGCCAACCAGCCGATGGTGCTGGCGGGCGTGCTGGATTCCGACGCCTCGCGGAAAGCGGCGCGTTTCGTGCGTTTCTGCGATGCCTTCAACATCCCGATCGTCACCTTCGTGGACGTGCCGGGCTTCCTGCCCGGCACCGCGCAGGAATATGGCGGCCTGATCAAGCACGGCGCCAAGCTCCTGTTCGCCTATTCGCAATGCACCGTTCCGCTGGTCACCGTGATCACGCGGAAAGCGTATGGCGGCGCCTTCGACGTCATGGCCTCGAAGGAGATCGGCGCCGACATGAACTATGCCTGGCCGACCGCGCAGATCGCTGTCATGGGCGCCAAGGGCGCGGTCGAGATCATCTTCCGCTCCGACATCGGCGATCCCGACAAGATCGCCGCCCGCACCAGGGAATATGAGGATCGCTTCCTGTCGCCCTTCATCGCCGCCGAGCGCGGCTATATCGACGACGTCATCATGCCGCATTCGACGCGCCGCAGGATCGCCCGGGCGCTGGCGATGCTGCGGGACAAGCATGTCGAGATGCCAGTGAAGAAGCACGATAATTTGCCGTTGTAGAGCTCGTAGTTCGTAGGGCGGATTAACGAAGCGTAATCCGCCGTCTTTGCGAGGTGTGCGTCATGGCGGATTACGCTGTCGCTAATCTGCCCCACAATCCCGGTAGGTTGACGCAGGCGACGCGCGCTTGGGAGCTCGCAATGTGCTTTGTCGCACGACTTCTTCCGTCACCGCTCTTCGGCCGCATCGCAACCGTGCTGCTGATAGCGATGGTCTTCGGACATCTCGCCGATAGCGTACCGGCGCTGGCGGCAGAAGCGCCGGCCCAGCAGCCGGTCATCATCGACACCGACATCGGCGACGACATCGACGATGCCTTCGCCGTCGGCCTTGCGCTCGCAAGCCCCGAGCTGAAGATCCTCGGCATCACCTCGGCCTGGGGCGATACGGCCCTGCGAGCGCGCTTGCTCGACCGTCTGCTGTGCGACACGGGGCGCAGCGACATTCCCGTGGCGGTCGGGATCGAGAAGCACGCTCCGGGCGAGGCGATGTTCAGCCAGGCGCGCTGGGCCGCGCGCCAGGCGGAGAAGGCCCATCCGGCCGCGGTCGATTTTCTGCTGGAGCAGATCCGCCAGCATCCCGGCGAAATCACTCTGATCGGCATCGCGCCGCTCACGAACTTGGCTGCGGCGATCGAGCGCGACCCCGCCACTTTCAAGAAGCTGAAGCGGATTGTGATCATGGGCGGCTCGATCCATCGCGGCTATGGTGACGCTTACGCACCCAATCCGCATCCCGACGCGGAATACAATATCGCGAGAGACGTTGCGGCAGCACGCGCGGTCTTCAACGCCGGCGTGCCGCTCACTATGATGCCGCTCGATGCCACGCAGCTCAAACTGGACGAGGTGAAGCGCCAGCAGCTCTTCACCGAGAGCACGAATGTCACCGGCGATCTGGCACTGCTGTACCTGCAATGGGCCGAAGGATTCCGCCAGCAGACGCCGATCCTGTACGACGACGTCGCCGTGGCCTACGCAATCGATCCCGCGATGTGCCCAGCATCGCCGATGCGGATCGAGGTCGACGACAAGGGCTTTACCCGCGCCGCATCAGGTGCGGCGAACAGCTCCGTCTGTCTGCGCTCCGACTCCGATCGCTTTTTCGATTTCTACATGCCTCGCCTGATGCAGCAGAAATTGGCTGGGGCGTGCGTCAAGTCGCCTTAGCTCGGAACCGCTTGCGAAAGCGCAAGAGCCCCGCGTGTGTGGCACCGCAGGGACTCCCGCGATGCGATGTAGGGCAGGGAGATTGATCTACTTAAATTCGTCGCGGGCCGGAACGGCGGGCACGGGCCGACGTTCGCAGAGCATTGAAACCCCATTGAGGTTGACACCATGAAGATGATTGCAAGCGCAATAGTGCTCGCGCTGACGACATCGGCCCTGCCGGCGTTGGCGCAATCGAGCAACAGCCCGAATGCGGGCTCGAATGTTACAGTTCCCAGCGGGCAGAATTCTGGTGCCGGAATACAGGGTCATCCGGGGAGCAAGAGCGGGCCGTCTGCGCGCTCGGGTACAGTCGGCTCCGCGACAGAGAAGCAGGACAATGCCACGGTTCGGCAGCAGGACCCCGCGAAAATCCAGGGCATGCCTGGAAACAAGAGCGGCCCGCCCGCGAAGCGGGAGTAAGGGCCGCGCCCAGTCTCACACAGCGACGCAGGGCGGATTAGCGTAATCTATCGCTGTTGCCGCGCTCCAGGTGGAGCGCGGCTTTGTGTGCGGACTCCAAGCCAAACAGGGCCTGCCGGTCAGTCCGAATGCCTCACACGAGTTCATTGCGCCGACTGCAGCGGTTTCCATCCCCATTGAGGTTGTGACGGGGCTTGCGGCATGGTTTCGGCCGAGGGCTGGGCGACCGTGTTTGTGTAGGAAGGTTGGCCCGGCATTCCCGGGCGGGGAGCCTGAGCCATGGCGCCGGCATGCATGGCCCGCGTAAGATGCATCGCGCATCCGCTCATCCTTCCCGTGAGCATTGCGTCCTGCGCCGCGGCGACCTCCCTTTCGGCGATGGACTTGCTGGGACTGTCAGGCATGGTCTCGACGGCGCCTTCCGCTCTGGCCAGGTTCTCGCCAGTGCATCCGACGCCGACCTTGGCGGCATGGACAGGCACGAAAGCATAGACGGTTGCAGCGACGGCGGCTGCTGCGAGCAAGTTTTTGACCACCTTACGTCTCCCTTTTCTTTTGCTTTTGCTGTCCGGCTTCATTGCCGGATCAGGGGAGAACATCGGCCAGCATCGTTTCTTCCGGCCGGGCTGCGATGGCCGGAATGACGTTTGCGCGACTCAAATGTGATCGGCGATGGTTGCAAAGCCTCATGCGGAGCCGTCATTGCGGCTTGCAACAGGGCCGCGCGACCGCACCATCGAGGTGGGTTGAACCCAGGTCGCGCGAACGCGCGCCCGATGACAGATTCCACAATCCACTCGTCGTCGTGATCGGTTCACTTTGCTCAAGCCATCCGAAGGACTGATCATTTGGATGCTGCGGCGGGCGTCGCGCTCGCTTGATTTTTTGCTTCGCTCGCCCGCCGACAAATGCGACAGACGCGGCTTACGCCGCCTTGTTTTGCTGCTTCATAAAATCCTCCGCACGCTTCTTCAACTCGGCTGGCGGCACATCTTCGATGTGGGTGCCGATGTGCCAGCGGTTGCCGGCCGGGTCCCTCACGCTGCCGCTGCGGTCCCCATAGAATTGATCCGCCGGCTCCATCAGCGAGCTGGCGCCTGCCTTGAGGGCCTTTTGATAGACCGCATCGACATTGGGTACGTACACATGCAACGCGTCAGTGGTGGCCTGCGCGCGTTCGGACACATCGGCGATCATCACGATGGAATCCCCGATCTTGAATTCCGCGTGCATGATCTTGCCGTCCGGCCGCATCATCGGCTCGAACAGAGGCTGGGCTCCGAAGGCTTCCTTCATGAAACGGATGATCTTCTCTGCGCCATCGGCGACAAGATACGGCGTGATGGTGTGGTAGCCCTCGGGAACCGGTTTTGCCTTTGTTGCCATGGCTGTCTCCTCTGGTTTACTGGACATGGTTCATATGGTTCACGTCAAGGATGAACTCAGCCCCCGCGTCTCTTTTTTTCCAAATCCTTCTCCTGTTCTTTGCAGAAAGTGTGACCGCCGTGTAACAAGCGTGATGGTCCGGCCAGATGATGGATCGAGCCAATGCACGGGTTCCATCTCATCCGCGTAGGACAAAACAACCACGGGAGGAAACCCATGCCCGCCGCTTTCTTTGTCGTCCGCGCCACCGTGTCCGATGCTTCGAAGCGTGCCGCCTTCGACAAATGGTACGAGACCGAGCATCTGCCGGACGCCGTCAGATCGTTCGGCGTGACGAAGGCGTGGCGCTTCTGGAGCCTGTCCGATCCTTCCCTGCACCAGGCGACCTATCAGTTCGATGATGAAGCCTCGCTCGAGCGCATGCTGAAAGGCGAGGAGCTCAAGCGGCTGGTGAAGGATTTTGATCGCGACTGGCCAGGCATTCCGCGGACGCGAGAGACCTTTGTTCTGGCGCAGGAGGTGAGAGCGTAGGCGGCGCGGAGCCTGTCGTCGGGCCGCGCTTTGCGCGGACCCGTTGGCTGGGCCGAGACGACGAGGGGGTTTGCCCGCCGGGCCATCGGTTCGAATCTACCCGGGCGCTATGTTGCTCTCTCGGCCACAAGTCCTGAAAAATCGTTGCGCGTAAAAGCCAATTTCATGAGGCGCTTCAAGCTGATTTGGGTCGTCCAGTCCTTTGCGCAAAAATATTCTGCTTTCGTTTTTCCCGAAATTGATGGCTAATGGTGGCGTTCCGCACCGAGAAGGGGCGTACGCGTCGTCACGAACGTGGAGCGGAATGCGGTGGACGCGAGCGTGCTGAGAGACGTGCCGCATGTTCCGCGGACGGCGAAGCCGTGTGGTCCTGGCGCCCCAAGGCTGGCGCTAAGTTGGCGACGATGCGCAAGCGCATCGCGCCGATGACTGTGACAACAACGTCTGGCTCACCGGGGAGAGCGCGGAGTAAGCCGTAAACCATCGCGCAGGGAAGGCCGGAATGCTTCCGCTTGTACCTGTGGTTACTCCCGTGTGCGCTTCTCGCGCATTTTTTGCACACGGGGCCGCGGGTGCGGCGGGCACCCGGCCTTCCCGCGGCCTTCCCTGCGCCCTCTGATTTCACTGGAGGGACGAACGAAATGCAAAGCTCGGGCGCGGATCGCGCGGCGAGAACGAGCGCGCGTATCGTCAGCAGGACGATGTGCGATTCTTATCATCAGGAGGCGCGGACGCTTCAACGTAAGGCGTGGCGATTCGCAAATGAGGCCGCGCCGGGGTATTCGGCGCGGCCTTTGAGCTGGCAAAATTTGATCTGGAAAGAATCATCAGATCGGACGGCAGCGTCCGAAACGCCAGACAAAACCGCGAGGACAAAAGCGGTGGGGCGGTACGACCACGCGCGGTCCATACACGCGCGGCGGCGGTCCATAGTTGGGGCGGCATGCGCCATACGCACCGCGGTGGAAGCCGGGTCCGCAGCCGCCGGCGGCATTGGCTGCGCCGCTGAAGCCCGCGACCGTGCCAGCAACGAGAGCGATAGCGACAAGATACTTCATGGATGTCTTCCTTTTTCTTGGAGCCGCATCAGAGCGTGACCCCGAAAAGCGGATACCGCCATCGAGGCAAGTGCGGCCCTTCGCATGTTGCGCGAGTCGACATGCAAAATCGTTGCGACATGTCGACACGCCGCCACTGAGATTAAGGATGCGAGTTATATGCCCGATGAACGCAGACAGCGAAAACGGCATGGCGCATTGCGCCACATGCGTGCCTCTGACTCACTGCTTGAGGAATCCAAGCACCAGCTCGTCATATTTCTGCGGCGCTTCCAAGAACACCAGGTGACCGGTGTTCGGGATCACCTCGGCGCGCGCATGGGGCATTTTGGCGGCAAGCGCCTGCGCCAGTTCGGCGTTATGGCCCATCTTCGGCCGCAGTGCTTCCGGAGCGTTCGGCCGACCCGGCGCGTTGTGGTCGTCGGCACCCATGATGAACAGCGTCGGCTGGGTAATGAGCGGGATCTCGTGCGCTACCGGCTCGCGATAGATCATCTGTCCCGAGCTGACAAAGGCGCGCAGCCAGCGCGGATATTCGGCGCTGCCCTTGATGTTGAAACGCGCATCGATGAACGGCGTGATCTGGTCCGACGGCAGCTTGATGGCATAATTGTTTTCGAGTTGCTTGCGGTAGCCCTCCGCCGTCAGCTTGTCCTCGTTCTCCAGGATCTTCTCGGTCGGCACCGGCGGCACATAGAGCCGGTAGTCCTCGAGCCCGATCGGCGCGGTGAGCACGAGGTGGGCGACGCGATCGGGATAGGCACGCGCGATCCGCACCGCCAGCATGCCGCCCATGGAATGGGCTACGATATCGGCCTTCTGGATCTGCAGATGATCGAGCAGCGCGATGGTGTTGCGCGCCAGCGTATCGAAATGCAGTTCGCCCATCGGTTTGGAGGATTTGCCGAAGCCGATCTGGTCCGGCACGACCACGCGATAGCCGGCATCGCTCAGCACCTTGATGACCGGCGCCCAGTAGCTTGCCGGGAAGTTGCGCCCGTGCAGCAGCACCACCGTACGGCCGTTCGGATTAGCAGGTGCCACATCCATGTAGGCCATGCGGAGTTGCTCCCCGTCATTGACCAGCGGCAGCAGGTTGACGGGATAAGGATAGGGATAGCCCTCGAGCGCAATGCCATAGGGCTCGCGCGGCGCATCGGCCGCGTTGGCGGGCATGAAGGGCGAGAGCAGGGCAGCCACAACCAATGTCGCGGCAGGTAGGCGGTGCATTCGAAAACTCCATCGTCATGCCTGGCTTCGTGCCGGGCATCCACGTCTCCACGGTGCGGCAGGCAATAAACACGCAGACGGCCGGGTCAAGCCCGGCGGTGAGGACAATGATTAGTCACACGCGAATGTTATTCTGTTATTCGCCCTTGCCAAACAGCGCGGCAAAACGCTTCTCGCCGGTTCGCGAAAAATTAACCACGCGGCTGCCGGGCGTGGGATCACGGGCAGCCCATTTCAGCTCGGTGAAGCGCGCCATCAGCGCCGCGCCCAGCATCCCTGCAAGATGATGACGCCGCTCGCTCCAGTCGAGACAGGCCTTGCACAGCGGGCGGCGCGGGTGGGCCAGCATGCGGGGCGATATCTGCAGGTTCTTTTCCAGGAAGCGTTCGCCCTCGGGCGTCAGCTCGATATCCTGCTTCTTCTGCCGTACCAGTTTTTGCGCCTTCATGCTCTCGAGCATCTGCACACCGAGATCGCCGGCCAAATGATCGTAGCAGATACGCGCGCGCCGCAGCGCCGGGTCCTTCGGTCCCGTGCGCACGCGCATATGGCCGGCGCGCGCGGCAAGCCCGGCAAGACCTTCGAGGACACCCGCAACATCGGGATCGGAGAGGCGGTAGTAGCGATGGCGGCCCTGTTTTTCCGGCTCGATCAGGCCGCCTGCCTCGAGCTTGGCAAGATGGGAGCTTGCGGTCTGCGGCGTGATGCCGGCCTCCTGCGCGAGCTCGCTTGCGGTGAGCGCGCGGCCGCTCAGAAGCGCGGTCAGCATGTTGGCGCGGGCGGGATCGCCCACCAGCGATGCAACCATGGCGATGTCGGGTCCGGCTTTCATGCTTCGATGATAACCGAAGCATTGTCGACGGGCAAGCGGCTATTGTCAGGAACGAAAATTGGCCGCCGTCATTGCGAGCCAACAGGTCGCGCGAACGCGCGCCCGATGACAGAGCTCCGCGAAGCAATCCAGAGTCACGGGAGAGTGACTGAATTGCTTCGTCGCTACGCTTCTCGCAATGACGGAAACATCGGAGGTTCCCATGACCATCACCGTTTTCATCCGCTACCAGATCGATCCGTTCAAGCGCGCGCAGTTCGAGCAATATGCCAAGCGCTGGCTCGCCATCATTCCCAAATGCGGCGGCGAATTGATCGGCTATTTCATGCCGCACGAGGGCAGCAACAACATCGCTTACGGCCTGATCTCGTTCGAGAGCCTCGCCGCCTATGAAGCCTATCGCGCAAGGCTGCGCGGCGATGCCGATGGCGTTGCGAACTTCAATTTCGCCGAGGAGCACAAGTTCATTCTGGCGGAACAGCGAACATTCCTGCGCAAGGTTGTCGCTTAAGCCGCGCAACGCTATCTTGCGCTTTTTCAATAGCAAAATGGGAGAGAGCCATGCCGCTGACAACTGCTGACAAGCGTGCCGCGTTCCGCAAGATGCACGAAAGCGGCTGTTTCGCGCTGCCGAATCCTTTCGACGTCGGTTCGGCGAAGGCGCTGGAGCATCTCGGTTTCAAGGCGATTGCTTCCACCAGCGCCGGTTTCGCCTGGTCGATCGGCAAGGCCGACAACCATGTCACCGTCGATGATGTATGCGCGCATCTCACCGCGCTTTGCGCGGCGGTCGATATTCCCGTCAACGCCGATTTCGAGGGCGGATTTGCGCGGGAGCCGGACGAAGTTGCCGCCAATGTCGCGCGCGGGGTGAGGACCGGCGTCGCCGGACTATCGATCGAAGACTCCACCGGCGACAAGTCCAATCCGCTGTACGATCGCGCCTTGGCGATCGAGCGGATCAAGGCGGCGCGTGCGGCGATCGATTCCGACAACAGCGGCGTGATGCTGGTCGGCCGTTGCGAGGCGTTTCTGTGGGGGCAGAGCGATCTCAAGCTGGTGATCGATCGGCTCACTGCCTATGCCGATGCGGGCGCAGATTGTCTTTATGCGCCGGGCATCAAGACGAGAGAGGAGATTGTGGCTGTCGTGAAGGCGGTGCAGCCGAAGCCGGTCAATCTTCTGATCGGGGCATCGGGCCTGTCGCTCAATGAAGCGGCCGAGCTTGGCGTGCGCCGCATCAGCGTCGGCGGCTCCTTGGCTCGCATGGCCTGGGCAGGCTTCATGCGGGCGGCGCGTGAGATGGCGGAGAAGGGGACGTTTGCGGAACTGGCCGGCGGCTATCCGGGCGGCGAACTGAACAAGATGTTCGAATAGTCCGGGCGAACGAACGCGGCGGACAATGGCCAATGTCCGCCGCGAGCGTGAAGGGGTTGACGCGCTAGCGGTTGTCGTTGTTCTGACCGGCCGTCGGATTGGCCGAGCGGTCGAGCTCCGATCCGGTCGATGAAGACTGCGGAGGGGTCGGCCGGTTGGTTGCCGAACCCGTGGTCATACCGGGCTGGTTATTCGGGTTCGCCGGCTGCGTCTGCGCGGTCTGAGCCGGTGGCGCGGTCGAGGCTTGGTGGATGCTCGTGTTATTGAGGCCGTAGAAAATGGCCCCCAGCACCACCGCGATGGCGATTGCATACAGCATCACCTTGCCACTGCTGGCGGGACCCTCGGACAGTTGGGGATCGACCTGCGCCTCGCTGTCGAACCGGCGGTCGACGGGATCGTCGCTGAACGCGGAGCGGTAGGGATCATAGGGGTCATTCGGAATGCGTGCCATGATGGGCTCCTCCGTTGCGCAAGGACAATCGCCGGATGGAGGTCACTGTTCCCGGAGCCGGGCAGTTCCTTTGGTCCCGTTCAGGTTGGAACCTGAACTTCGCGGTCTCAACCGGAGCTGTTTTCCGGAACACCATGTGGAACTGGGCACCAAGCGATAGCAGATGGATGCTTCGCTGCCGGTCGTGATTGTCGCGGGCATGCAAATGGGAAGGGCATGCAAATGGGAAATGCCGAGTCATTCTTAGCGCCGAGGAGCGGTGAGCGCCTATCGAGTATTGCGTGCCTTGGCGACCTGGTCTGCCGTGACCAGCGAGGCGGCATTGCCCCAGGAATTTCGGATGTAATTCGTGACGTCGGCGATCTGCTGATCGGACAATTGCTTCGCATAGCCCGGCATCGAGCCCGTGTTGGGCGCGCGCGGCGTGGTGACGGTCTGCGCGCCATCGAGAATGACGCGCAACGTGCTCGATGGGTCGGCCGATTGCAGCAGCGCATTGCCAGGCAGCGGCGGATAGATGCGCGGCGCGCCGGATCCGTCGGCCTCGTGGCAGGCGACGCAGGCATGGGCATAGATCGCCGCCCCCTCCTTCATGCTGGCATCCGGCGGCTGCACGGTGGTGGCCTCGGGTGGGCCCGGCGGCAGGCTCTTCAGATAGACCGAGACTGCGTGGACGTCGGCATCGCTCATCTTCGAGGTGGAATTGACGATGACGTCGGCCATCGGCCCATCGGCGTGACTTCTGCCGTTGCGCCCGCTCGCCAGATATTCGGCAACGTCATCGACGCTCCAGGATTTCAGTCCGCTCCGCTCGGCGCCATCGAGCCGTGGCGCGAACCAGCCGCCGACCGCCCCGCCGCTAAAGGCGCGTCCGCGCCGGTCGGCGCCAAAGAAGTTCTTCGGCGTGTGGCAGACGCCGCAATGCCCGAGGCCTTCGACCAGATAACGACCACGATTCCAGTCCGTACCCTTCTGCTGGTCCGGCTCCAGGATGCCGGGCCGGAAAAACAGATAGTTCCACAGCCGCATGGTCATGCGGAAATTGAACGGGAAGCGGAGCTGTGGCGGCGGTGCCTTGTTGGCGAACGGCGTCAGCGTGGCAAGGTAAGCACGGACCGCAAGGATGTCGGGGCGGGTGAGCTTGGAAAAATTGGGATAGGGGAAGACCGGGTAGTAGCGCGAGCCGTCGGGCGCGATCCCGAACCGCAACGCATTGTAGAATTCCTGGTCGCTCCACGCCCCGATACCGGTCTCTCGATCCGGTGTGAGGTTTGGGGAATAGATGGCGCCGAACGGGGTGTCGATCCGGACGCCGCCGGCGAACGGTTTTGCCGGATCTGCGGTATGGCAGCCCGTGCAGTCGCCGGCATCCACCAGCGCCTTGCCGTGTGCGATCATCTCATCAGTGGGCTCGGCGGCTTGCGCGCCGCTGGCGAATGCACTGCACAAAAACAGCCAAGCAAGAATCGCCCGCATCGATCTAGCTCTTCCCTGCACCCGTTTGCTCACGCCGCATTATACGGGCGTTATGTCGTTTCGCGGGCATGCTCGGTTGCGACACAAGACGAAAAACAGAGCGGCTGCCAAGCCACGAAATTGCGATTTGGGTGTGCCGGTCTCGGCGCCCCAGATTTGTGGTGCGTGGGCACAAAAAACCGCCTTAGATTGGCAATTGCGAGCGGCGGCATTAGCTATTCGATAGCTGACAAAGAGCCGAGACGGCCAAAGGCCTTAGCGAGGGTGGAATGGGAATCAACCAAGGTGCGATCAGCCTCGATCAGAAATATACCCAGGGCACTGGCCACGTCTTTCTGACCGGCATACAAGCGCTGGTCCGCTTGCCGATGGCGCAAATCCGCCGGGATCGCGCCATCGGCCTCAATACCGCAGGCTTCATTTCCGGCTACCGCGGCTCGCCCCTTGGCGGCTATGACCAGCAACTCTTCGCCGCCCGCAAGCACCTTGAGCAGTACAACATCAGATTTCAGCCCGGCGTGAACGAGGATCTCGCCGCCACGGCGATCTGGGGTTCGCAACAGCTCAATTTATCCCCCGGCGCCAACTATGATGGCGTCGTCGGAATCTGGTACGGCAAGGGCCCCGGCGTCGACCGTTCCGGCGACGTCTTTCGGCACGGCAACGCCGCAGGCTCGGCCAAGAACGGCGGCGTGCTCTGCCTCGCCGGCGACGATCACGGCGCGAAATCCTCGACCGTCCCGCATCAGTCGGACCACGCGTTCATCTCGGCGCTGATGCCTTATCTCTATCCCTCCAGCATCCACGAGATGATTGAGATGGGCCTGCTCGGCATCGCGATGTCGCGCTATTCCGGCTGCTGGGTCGGCATGAAGGTGATCACGGAAGTGGTGGAGACCACCGCCGAGATCGATCTCACCGATGAGATGAAGCCTTTCGTCATCCCGACCGACTTCGAGCTGCCGCCAGGTGGGCTGAACCTGCGCTGGCCCGATGATCGCTATCAGCAGGATCTGCGTCTGCAGGACTACAAGGGCTTTGCCGCGATCGCCTTTGCGCGCGCCAACAAGGTCAACCGCATCACCATGGACAGCCCCAATGCGCGCTACGGCATCATGGCGTCCGGCAAGAGCTACGAAGATGTCCGCCAGGCGCTGCGCGAGCTCGGTATCAACGAAGACGTCGCCGCCAAGATCGGACTTCGACTTTACAAGATCGGCATGCCCTGGCCGCTCGAGCCGGAAGGGGTGCGGAATTTCGCCGTGGGCCTGGAAGAGATATTCATCGTCGAGGAACGGCGCGAGATCGTCGAGAACCAGGTCAAGCAGGAGCTGTTCAACTGGCGCGACGACGTGCGGCCTCGCATCGTCGGCAAGATGGACGAGCACGACAAGCGTTTTTTGACCTTTGCCGCCGAGCTTTCGGTCGCTTCCCTGGCTTGCTCGCTGACGGAACGCCTGTTGCGGCTCAACCTCAATCCCGAAATCGCGGAGATGCTGCGCGCCAAGGCCGATTGGTTCAACGGTCGCGAGGCCACGCAGGTGCAGAAGGTCGCGCCGATCAGTCGGACGCCCTATTTCTGCTCGGGCTGCCCGCACAATACCTCTACCAAGGTGCCGGAAGGCAGCCGCGCCATGGCCGGGATCGGCTGCCACTTCATGGCGCTCTGGATGGACCGCAACACGGAGACATTCACCCATATGGGCGGAGAGGGCGTGCCGTGGGTCGGCATTGCACCGTTCACGGGCGAAAAGCACATCTTCGCCAATCTCGGCGATGGCACCTATTTCCATTCCGGCATTCTCGCGATACGCCAGGCCATCGCGTCGAAAGCCAACATCACTTACAAGATCCTCTACAACGATGCCGTCGCCATGACGGGCGGTCAGCGGCACGACGGTGATCTGTCGCCGCAGCAGATTACCTTCCAGCTTCATGCCGAAGGTATCCGCGAGATCTACCTGGTCTCTGAAAGTCCGCATCTCTATCCGCCGTCCGACATTGCGCCGGGCGTTAAGATCGCGCATCGCGATGAACTCGACGCCGTGATGAAGACCTGCCGGGAGACGAAGGGCACATCCGCCATCGTTTTTGTGCAGACATGCGCCGCCGAAAAACGCCGCCGCCGCAAACGCGGTCTGATGGAGGATCCGGCCCGCCGCGTCATCATCAATCCGGCGGTGTGCGAAGGCTGCGGCGATTGCTCGGTGCAGTCGAACTGCATCTCGGTCGAGCCGCTCGAAACCGAGCTCGGACGCAAGCGCGCCATCAATCAATCGGCGTGCAACAAAGACTATTCTTGCCTGAAGGGTTTTTGCCCGTCCTTTGTAACCGTCGACGGCGCCAAGCTGCGGAGCCGTGCGCCGGCCGAACTCGGCGAGATCGGCGAGCTGCCGGAGCCGGCATCCCTTCCGTCGCTGGAGCAGCCCTACAATATTGGCGTTGCCGGCGTCGGCGGCACTGGTGTGCTGACCATCGGCGCGCTGCTGGGGATGGCCGCCCATATCGAGGGCAAGGCCAGCATGATCCTCGACATGTCCGGCCTTGCGCAAAAGGGCGGGGCGGTGCTGAGCCATGTTCGACTCTCCGAACATACGGCCGATGTGACCTGCTCGCGTATCGTCACCGGCACGGCCGATCTCGTACTCGCGGCCGACGAGGTGGTGGCGGCGTCCAAAGATACGATCACGCTGTGCGAATCCACTCGTACCACTGGGATCATCAACAGCCACGTTATTCCCACAGCGGATTTCATCCTTAACCGCGACTTCAATTTCCAGACTCGCAAGATCAATTCGGTCCTGGAAAGCGCACTGCGCAAAGGGTCTGTCTTCTTTGATTTCACGAGGCCTGCGGAGCTCCTGCTTGGCGATGCCATCGCGACCAACATCATGATGTTGGGCTACGCCTATCAGAAAGGCTTGCTGCCGCTTTCGGCGGAAGCCATCGAGAAGGCGATCGAGGTCAATGGCGTCTCCATCAAGATGAACACCGAAGCCTTCCGGCTCGGGCGGCTCGCCGTGGTCGATCCGACCCGGCTGGACGCCATGATCAGGGGCCAGGAGACGCCGGCCGCGCCGGCGAAGACGCTGGATTCGATGTCGCTCGAGGAGATCATCGCCCATCGCAGCGCGCTCTTGACCGATTACCAGAACAAGCGCCTGGCCGCGCGCTATCGCAAGCTGGTGGACAAGGTGCGCGACGCCGCCACCGCTGGAGGTTACGGTGAGGCGCTGCCGCGTGCAGTTGCGATCAACTACGCCAAGCTGCTCGCGTACAAGGACGAATACGAAGTGGCGCGGCTTTATACCGATGGCCGGTTCGAGCAGCAACTCCGGGATCAGTTCGAAGGCGAATTCAAGTTCAACTTCAACCTCGCGCCGCCAATTCTCGCAAGCGGTGTGGATGCGCTCGGGCGCCCGAAGAAGCGCGCGTTCGGTGAATGGATGATGCCGGTGTTCCGCTTTCTCGCGAAGATGAGGTTCTTGCGCGGCACGCCGCTCGACATTTTCGGCTACAGCGCCGATCGCAAGCTCGAGCGTGAGCTGATCACGTCCTACGAAAAGGATGTTGCCAGCGTGCTGGAGCTGCTGTCGCCGGCAACGATCGATACTGCCGTCGAGCTGCTGTCGCTGCCCGATCGCATCCGCGGCTTCGGTCCGGTGAAGGAGAAGGCTGCCAAGGAGGCGAAGGCCCGGCACGCGCAGCTTGCTGCCGATCTCGCCAGCCCACCGCCGGCACCGCGGCAGCTCGCGGCGGAGTGAGTTGCGGCTCCATCTCGCGTGGCGGAATATTTCGCCGCTTGCCAAGGCCGCGGCAACAGGCCAAGAAATCCGCTGGAAGAAGAAACGCCAGCGGAGAACGACTTGACCATCAAAGGCAAGGCCTACATCGCCGGGATCTATGAGCATCCGACCCGGCACGCACCGGACAAATCCACCGCACAACTTCATGCTGAGGTCGCCAAGGGCGCGATTGAAGACGCGGGGCTCTCGAAGCAAGACATCGACGGTTATTTCTGTGCCGGCGACGCGCCTGGCGGCGCCTGGCCGATGGTCGATTATCTCGGCCTGAAAGTGCGCCATGTCGATTCCACCGAGACCGGCGGCTGCTCCTACATCATCCATCTTGGCCATGCCGCGGAGGCGATCGCCGCCGGCAAATGTTCGATCGCGTTGATTACGCTCGCCGGCAAGCCGCGCACCGGCCCGATGCCGCCGCGCGCCGCCGGCGCCGAGGCCGATTTCGAGGCGGCCTATGGCGCGACCACCCACAATGCCTACGGCATGTGTGCCATGCGCCACATGCACGACTATGGCACCAGCAGCGAGCAGCTCGCCTGGATCAAGGTCGCCGCTTCGCATCATGCGCAATACAATCCGCACGCGTTTCTGAAAGATGTCGTCACGGTCGAGGACGTGCTCAACTCGCCGATGATTTCGGATCCGCTGCATCGCATGGATTGCTGCGTTGTTACCGATGGCGGCGGCGCGTTGATCGTGACCACGCCGGAGATTGCCAAGAGCCTGAAGAAGCCACTCGTGCGGCTGATCGGCCATGGCGAGGCGATGAAGGGACCGCGTGGCGGCAAGGATCTCGATCTCACTTATTCCGCTGGCGTCTGGTCCGGTCCGCGCGCGTTCGAAGAGGCGGGTGTCACGCCTAAAGACATCAAATACGCATCGATCTATGACAGCTTCACCATCACGGTTTTGATGCAGCTCGAGGACCTTGGCTTCTGCAGGAAGGGCGAGGGCGGCAAGTTCGTCGCGGACGGCAACCTGATCTCCGGGGTCGGCAAGCTGCCGTTCAATACTGACGGCGGCGGCCTGTGCAGTAATCACCCCGTCAATCGCGGCGGCATGACCAAGATCATCGAGGCGGTGCGGCAGTTGCGCGGCGAAGCCCATCCCAAGGTGCAGGTGAAAAATTGCGACCTCGCCATCGCCCATGGCACCGGCGGATTGCTTGGCGTTCGCCACGCCGCCTCAACCGCAATTCTGGAGCGCGTGTAAATGACCGAAGCAAGAAAGTATCCGGCGCCCGTCACCAATCCCGAGACGAAGCCGTTCTGGGATGCCGCGGCCCAAGGCAAGTTCCTGATCAAGCGCTGCACCGCCTGTGGCGAAGCGCACTACTTCCCGCGCTCGATCTGCCCGTTCTGCTTTTCGGATAAGACGGTATGGGAGGAAAGTGCGGGTGAGGGCACGATCTACACCTTCAGCCTGATGCGCAAATCCCCGACCGGTCCTTACGCCATCGGCTATGTCACGCTGAAGGAAGGGCCGTCGCTGCAGACGAATTTCGTCGATTGCGACATCGACAAATTGAAAATCGGGCAAAAGGTGAAGGTGGTGTTCAAGCCGACTGAAGGCGTGCCGCTGCCGTTCTTCACGCCGGTGTAGAGAGGTTGCACGGTTCGTAGTTCGTGTTGAGCAAAGCGAAACCCACGGTTGGCGGTGATGGGTTTCGCTCCGCTCAACCCATCCTACGCGGGCTGCCAGCCTTCGCCAGCATGATGTAAAGAGCGATATGGGGAGGCAACAGCAAAAATGCCGATCAAATACGAAGAGCTGATGGCCCTGAAAAATCTCGGCCAGAAATACAGCTACTCCGATCGCGAGGTGATGCTCTACGCCTACGGCATCGGAATGGGCGCCGATCCTCTGGATGAGAAGGAACTCGTCTTCGTCAACGAGGCAGCCGCCACGCCGCGCCCGCTGAAGGTGGTGCCGACCTTTGCCTCCGTTGCGGCCTGGGGCGCGGGGCCCGGCGAGATGAATCTCAACCGCGTCATGGTGGTCGATGGCGAGCGCGACATCACCTTCCACAAGCCACTCCAGACTGCGGCGCACATCACCGCTGATTCCTCGGTGCTCGCCGTCTATGACAAGGGCAAGGACAAGGGCGCGGTGATCCGGCACCAGACCGTGTTGAAGAACGCTGATGGTGAACCGCTGGCAACGCTGGTCGCCTCGCGTTTCGCCCGCGGCGACGGCGGCTTTGGCGGGCCGTCGGAGGGCCAACCCGAGCCGCACCAGGTGCCGGACCGCCGGCCCGACAGAACCATCGACATCTCGACCCGGCCGGATCAGGCGCTGATCTATCGTCTCTGCGGCGACCGCAACCCGCTGCACTCCGATCCGGAATTCGCCAGGCGCGCGGGCTTTCCAAGGCCGATCCTGCACGGCATGTGCACTTATGGCATGACCTGCCGCGGTATCTTGCAGACCTATGCCGATTACGACCCGAGCGCTTTCAAGCGCCACGCGGCGCGCTTCTCGTCGCCGGTCTATCCCGGCGAAACCGTGACGCTCGACATGTGGAAGGACGGCAATGTGATTTCGTTCGAAGCCAAGGTAAAGGCGCGTGGCGTCACGGTGATCAAGAATGGCATGACGGTGCTCAGTTAACGTCGTCATTCCGGGGCGCGCGATAGCGCGAACTCTGATGTGCGATTGAACATCTGAGAATCTCGAGATTCCGGGTCTGGTCCTTCGGACCATCCCGGAATGACACCAACAAAATCGGGAGGACGGCATGGGATTGCTCGACGGCAAGGTGGCGCTGATCACGGGTGCGGGCGGCGGGCTAGGCGAGGCATACGCAAAGCTGTTTGCGCGTGAAGGCGCGGCGGTCGTGGTCAACGATCTCGGCGGTCCCCGCGATGGTTCCGGCGCCGACACGTCAATGGCTGAGAAGGTGGTGGAGGTGATCAAGGCCGAGGGCGGCCGCGCTATCGCCAATGGTGCGGATATCTCGACCATGCAAGGCGGCCAGTCGATCTTCGACGACGCGATTAGGCATTTCGGCCGGGCCGACATTCTGGTCAACAATGCCGGCATCTTGCGCGACCAGACCTTTGCGAAATCCAATGAGGCAGATTGGGATAAGGTCATCAAGGTGCACCTGAAGGGCACCTTCTGCGCCACGCTCCCGGTATTCCGCTGGATGCGCGAGAATGGCGGTGGCGTGATCGTCAATACGTCCTCCACCTCCGGCCTCATCGGCAATTTCGGCCAGAGCAATTACGGCGCCGCCAAGGGCGGCATCTGGGGCTTTTCCAACGTGCTCGCGATCGAGGGACGCAAATACAACATCCGGGTCTGGACGCTTGCCCCGGGTGCGCTGACGCGCATGACGGCAGACCTGCCCCGATATAAAGAGAACCCCGGCGCCGCTTTGGGACCGGACGGGATCGCGCCGGCCGTGCTATACATGGTCAGCGATTTGTCCGGCGACCAAACCGGCAAGGTGCTCGGCGTTTCCGGCCCGCGCGGCGTGCGCGAAATGCGCATGATGGAGATGGAAGGCTGGAAACCGCCGCACACCGGCTGGACGGCGCAGGACATTGTGGACCATGCGCGCGAGATCTTCTTCTCGGACGAGGAGATCAAGAAGTCGGCGCGGAGGTTTTGATGGGTTGTCGTTCCGGGGCGATGCGAAGCATCGAGCCCGGAACCTCGAGATTCCGGGTTCACGGTTCGCGTGCCCCGGAATGACGGAAGAGATTGGAGACGCACGTGACAAAACTGACCGCCCAGGCTGCAGGCACCTTTGCGATTGCGCCGACGCCGTTCCACGATGACGGCCGCATCGACGAAAGGTCGATCGACCGCCTCGTCGATTTTTATGCCGAAGTCGGCTGCGAGGGCGTCACCGTGCTTGGCATCCTTGGGGAAGCGCCGAAGCTCGACGCCGTCGAGGCGGAGCAGGTCGCGATTCGCTTTGTGAGGCGCGCCAAGACGATGCAGGTCATCGTCGGCGTGTCGGCGCCGGGCTTTGCCTCGATGCGCTCGCTGGCACGGGCCTCGATGGATGCCGGGGCGGCCGGCGTGATGATCGCGCCGCCGCCGAGCCTGCGCACCGACGACCAGATCATCAACTACTTCAAGCAGGCGCAGGAAGCGACCGGCGAGGACGTGCCCTGGGTGCTGCAGGATTATCCGCTGACGCTCAATGTCGTCTTTACGCCGGCGGTGATCCGCAAGATAGTCATGGATAATCCCTCCTGCGTGATGCTCAAGCACGAGGACTGGCCGGGGCTGGAAAAGATCTCGGCGCTGCGCAATTTCCAGAAGGATGGCTCGCTGCGGCCGCTGTCGATCCTGTGCGGCAATGGCGGGTTGTTCCTGGATTTCGAGATGGAGCGTGGCGCCGATGGCGCGATGACCGGATACGCTTTCCCCGAGCTCTTGATCGACGTCGTCAAGCTGTCGAGGGCGGGCCAGCGCGATGCCGCGCACGATCTGTTCGACGCGCACCTGCCGCTGATCCGCTACGAGCAGCAGCCCGGCGCAGGGCTCGCCGTGCGCAAATATGTGCTGCAGAAGCGCGGCATCATCGCGTCCAGCGCGCAGCGCAAGCCCGGCGCGAGCATCACGCCGACGGCCAAAGCCGAGGTCGATTATCTGCTCTCGCGCGTTGCCCGCGTCGATCGCCGCGCCAATCTGCAGCCACAGTCGAGCGCCGCAGGATGATCCATGGCTGAGATCGTCGCTCCACGTCCTGCGTCGACCACGCTGCTGTTGCGCGACAGCGCATGCGTTGGCGGCATCGAGGTGTTCATGATGGTCCGTCACCATCAGATCGAGTTCAGCTCGGGCGCGCTGGTGTTTCCCGGCGGCAGCATCGACCAGGGCGACAGGGAGATCGTCGAAAGGGCGGAGCTCTATGCCGGCGGAGCGGGGCTCGAGCTGAGCGCGTTGAGCTTCCGCGTGGCGGCCATTCGAGAGACCTTTGAGGAGAGCGGGATTCTGCTGGTGCGGCCGAAAGGGTCGCAGGACCTGATCGATGCCGCCCGCGCGAAAGAGATCGAGGCGGAGTGCCGCGGTCCGCTGTGCGAGGGCAAGACCACGTTCCTGAACGTGCTGGCTCAGAACCAGCTCTGGCTGGCGCTGGACGAACTCGTGCCCTATGCGCATTGGATCACGCCGGAGGGCATGCCCAAGCGCTTCGACACCTGGTTCTTCCTCGCGGCAGCCCCGCCGGACCAACTCGGCGCGCACGACGGCAGGGAATCGACCGATTCGATCTGGCTGTCGCCCCGCGAGGCGCTAGAGGGCGCCGAAAGCGGCCGGTTCAAGCTGCCGTTTCCGACCACGCGCAATCTGATCAAGCTGGGCAAACAGACGAGTGTCGGGGGTGCGCTGGCGGATGCCCGCGACCAGCCGATTGTCACCGTGATGCCGGTGATGACCCGGCTCAATGGCGGCCGCCAGCTCCGCATTCCCCGCGAAGCCGGCTATGACGGTGAGGTCTTCGAGGTCGGCGCACTTGGTTAACGCCACGCCGGCGCGGGCCCGATTCGCCCGAATCGGCCTATTTGCCGCCGCAGGGGCCGTTCCTGCATGTTCGCCGGCACAAAATACAGCGTATAATGGGGCCTTTAGTCCTAGGCCCCAATTATCATGCCACCTGCCTTCGCGGCGTTCTTGAAACGTGCCCGATCCTTTTCGCTGTCGATCGGGCAATTGACCTTTGGCAGCTTTTTGCTGCTGCTCGCCGTCATTGCCGCGATCTCCATGGCGAGCGTGATCGCGATCCGCCACATCGATACCACATTCAGCGAGTTGCAGCGGCTGCAGGATGTCGGCGACCTCGCTGCCGAAATCGACCGCCAGATGAACGAATTGCGGCTCGCCGCGCGCGATTTCGTCACCGACCCGGGGGCGCAGTCGGACCGCGTGGCGCAAGCCGCTTCCGAACTGAGCACGCTCCTGAAGAAGACGCGGCTGCAGCTCGCGCCCGAGCAGCAGGCCATGATCGACGGCGTCAGTCAGCGCCTTGCGAACTATCGCGAGGGCATCGAGCGGGTCTCGACCCTGATCACGCGGCGCGCCGAACTGGTCGCGGCCTTGCCGCCGGCGCGCGCCCGCTTCGAGCAAGCCGTCGCCGATGCGCCTGATCGCGTCAGCCGCCGCGCCCTGTTTTTGGCCCAGAACGAAATCGCCAACGCCTTGCTCGCCAGGGACACCGCTCGTGCCGAGGAGGCGGCCAGACGAATGAAGGCGCTCGCGATCGATGATCCCGCTCTGCACGAGGCGGCCGATGCCTATGCGCAGGCGATCGCGGCGATCGCTGGAACGGAGAGCGAGATTTCGTCCCTGGATAAGGATGTGCTCGGTGCGGAGGGGCGTCTGATCGGGCGCGTGACCGAGCTGCTGCGCGAGCTCAGCGCGAAGCGGGGGCGGGTGCTGAGCCACGATTTTGCGCGTACGCTCGCCGAGGCCAAATGGCAGAGCATCATTCTCTCCACCATCGGCGTGCTGATCGGCACCTTCGCGGCGTCCTTCGTGGTTCGCCGCACCGTGCGTCCTCTGGCCTCGATCGCGAGCTCGATCCGCGCGCTCGCCGCGGGCGAGAAGAGCGCCTCGATCCCGGCCACCGATATCAGGAACGAGATCGGCGACATCGCGCGCGCCGCCGAAGTTTTCCGGCGCACCCTGGTCGATGCCGATGCCGCACGCGAGGCGGCACTGCGGGCGCTCAGCGAACAGCGCCTTGCCGAGGAAAGCTATCGCAAATTGTTCGAGGGCTCGGTCGAGGGCATTTACGTCACCACCCCCGGCGGCGCGCTGCTCAACGCCAATCCGTCGCTGGCGCGGATGATGGGCTATGACACGCCCGAACAGCTCATCAATGGCATCGGCGACGTCTCCAAGAATGTCTATGTCCATCCCGAGGCCCGCGAGGAATACAAGCGCTTGATGCAGCGGCACGGCATGGTGCGTGATTTCGAATACCAGGTACGCCAGCGCAACGGCGGCATTCTCTGGCTTTCCGACAGTGCGACCGCGGTGCGCGACGACAAGGGCGAGGTGGTGCGCTATGAGGGCACGGTACGCGACATCACCGACCAGAAGCGCGCCGAGGATGCGATTGCCGAAGGCCGCCGCCTGTTGCAGCAGGTAATCGATACCGTGCCGGCGGTGATCAACGTCAAGGACCGCAATCTGCGCTACGTGCTCATGAACCGCTACATGGCGGGCATCTTCGACATCGAGCCTCATGAGGCCATCGGCCACACCACCACCGATCTGATGTCGCGCTATGGCGCGGCGAAGACCGACGAGAACGACCAGCGTGTCTTGAGGACCAAAAACGGGCTCGGCTTCTACGAAGAGGCGTATCTGGACTCGGCCGGCAACCTGCGGCATTGGCTGGTCAACAAGCTGCCGCTGCTCGATACCGACGGCGAGATCGAGCACATCGTTACCGTCGCGCTCGACATCGGTGAGCGCAAGCGCGGCGAGCAGGAGATGCGGAAGGCGCGTGATGCCGCCGAAACCGCCCTGCGCAATCTGCGGGAGACGCAGGCTTCGCTGATCGAGGCGGAGAAGCTCGCCGCGCTCGGGCGGCTGGTCGCGGGCGTTGCGCATGAGGTCAACAACCCCGTCGGCATCAGCCTCACGGTGGCGTCCGCCCTGGAGCGTAAGGCGGCGAATTTCGCCGCGGAAGTGGCGCGCGGCGATCTGCGCCGCTCCAGCCTCAAGGACTTCCTCAACACCACGCAGGATGCGTCGTCGCAGCTCGTCGCCAATCTCAATCGTGCCGCCGAGCTCATCCAGTCGTTCAAGCAGGTGGCCGCCGACCGCAACTATTCGGACCAGCGCAGCTTCGATCTCGCCGATCTCACCGAGCAGGTGGTGATGAGTCTGCGGCCGGGCCTGCGCAAGCAGAATCTGACGTTGAGCGTCGATTGCCAGCCCAATCTGATGATGAACAGCTATCCCGGTCCTTACGGGCAGGTGCTGACGAACCTGTTCCTCAACGCGGTGGCGCATGCCTTTCCCGATGGTCGTCCCGGCGTGATCGAGATCTCCGCGCGCGAGTCCGGCAAGGACAATGTCGAGATCATTTTTTCCGACAACGGGGTCGGCATGAGTCTGGACGTACGCCGCCGTGCTTTCGATCCGTTCTTCACCACCCGCCGCGACCAGGGCGGCACAGGACTCGGCCTGCATATCGTCTACAGCATCGTCACCAACCGGCTCGGCGGGCGGCTCGATCTCGATTCCGAGCCCGGCGGCGGCACCCGCATCCAGATGATCCTGCCGCGCGTCGCGCCGCTGGAGCAGGCGGCGGAGTAAGCGGGGTCGTGTTGGTCCTGGCGGAAGGCCCTGGGGCACGCCGCGGATCTGTCCATGCGTCACATTAACGCGAACGGGCGAATCAGTTCATTGCGGTTGGGCTATTCAGACGTGTGATGGCCTTTCGTCTGACGGACCATTCCGTCAAAGCGCGGCGGCGCACTGCCGGCTAGTCGATATCAGCGAGCCTGCGTAGCGTCGCGGCGAAGAGCTGGCTGGAGTTGCCGACCAGGGCGGTGCCGTTCATCACGGCATCCTTGTCGGTGAAGGTGCCGGAGACGCCGATGCCAACCGGGTTCGGACCGCCGAACAGGGGATTGTCGTCCTTGCTCGATGTATGACGGCGCACCAGCACCTCGCCCTTGAAGGTGTTGTCCTTCACCGTGTAGGTGCCCGTGTAATAGAGATAGGCGTCGCCGCCAACGATCTTGCCGTCGCGGAACACCACCACGCCGCTGCCTTTGCCGACTCGCCCATCCAGCAGGCTGACATGGATGGAATACAGACCGTTCTTCATGTGCCCCAAGATCGCATCCATCGATCACAGTATTTTGTAATGTGCGGGGAACAGCGTCAACGCGGGATATCGGCCGCCGAAGCCGGCCTCGGTGGGCTTTGCGGGTCTTATGCGCGGCTTCCCGTAGTTCTCCGTGTTCCGTAGTTGTCCGTATTGAGCGACCCCCAATCTGGCCCGCTTAATGCATGCAGATCTGTGCACCCTGGGATAGGGCTGGAGCATGGAAATGAGCAACTGGATTGATTCCGGCGGCCATGAGCCGCGTCAGTTTTGTGACGCGTATGCAGGTAAAAACTATCCGATTGGCAGCGCTGGCGGCTGGAAAGCATCTGTTCGTATCGCTTGTGCTTTAGTCCTGGTGATGCTGACCGCGCCGACATCGCACGCGCGCGATCCCGACGGCCGCTATGCGGCACAAAATCCCGAGTTGCACAAATGGTTCGAAGGATTGAGGAGCGGCAAGGGGCCGTGCTGTTCGGATGCGGACGGTACCGCAGTGGCCGATGTCGATTGGGAGTCGGCCAACGGTCACTATCGGGTACGCCTCGACGGCGAGTGGATCGAAGTGCCCGATGAAGCTGTTATCACCGAGCCCAATCGAATCGGACGCACCATGGTGTGGCCGATCCGCGGCTATCTCGGGATTTCGATCCGCTGCTTCATGCCCGGAAGCATGACGTAAACGTCTGTAATATCGCTTCTCGTTCGCGGCGCATGTCCTGCGTGCCGCAAACGGCGCGACGGCAAGATGGCGCGGCGGGTGGGTGAGGGCGCGCCTTACGTATATTTCGGATCGCGCTCCAACAGCTCGATCGAAATGCCTTGCGGACCGCGAATGAAGCAAATGCGCACGCCCGGCCGGATGGTCGTCGGTTCCGTCGTGAACTCGACGCCCTTGGCTTTGATTTCGGCGGCGACGGCGTCGATGTCTTTTACCGATAACCCGAAATGGTCCAGCCCCTGATAGGGCGTCTGCGGCGGCGCGTTGACGCCGGAGCCCGGCTCGACCTTGGCGATGAAGACATTGGCGCCGCCCAGTTTGACGTCGATGCGTCCGGGGCCGCGGATGACGACGCCGCCAAGCACATTCTCAAGCCAATCCGCGGTTGCCTCCGGATCGGGGCTGCGCAGGTGAACATGATCCCATGTGACGATCGGCATTGTGTCTCCCTCATGCTCCTCATGGCCGCTTTACCGGCAGCGGTTCACGCATCATCTTACCGGTCGCACATCGCGCTGACCATCCCCGGAGCGCGGAGGCGAGGTGGATCGTGCCGATGTCCCGATTTGGGAGCGCGTCGGACGCCTCGAAAAACGTCCCTCGCTGGTGTGAAGAGCAGGTCGGTAACCTTGATGCGAAGAGAGCCGCACGCGCGTTGCGTTCGGCGAACGGGCCGACTGCGGCATAACCTTTTCTTCAATCCTCAGCCCGCTCTATGCGCCCGTCGCGGGGCGGGCTTTTTCGGAAGACTGGCGCCTTGAGACGCCGCAATGTCGGCAGGGTCGATTGATGCTCTAAGGTTAGATAGCGAAAAAGTTATCGCACCAGTTGAACCGACGATCCTGACCAGGAACAAATCTAGATACCATATGTTACCGGGTGGTCCCCGCTGGGCGCGGGTGGAGCAGTAAGATGTTGGTCGTTCGTTATTTCGCGTGTGTCGGCGGTGCGCTGCTCGTTCTGCTGTTGGTCTGCGCCGCCGTGCTGCCGAAGCCGTCACCAACGGAGGGCGCCGTGGCTTCCGCCGCTGACGCGCCGGCGATCCGCATCCAATCCGAACGCAAATGGCCGGAGCGCATCGTGTTTGATACCAGTGCGCCCATGCCGGCTGGGGCTACGGTCGTGGCACAGCCGCAAGGTCCGGTGCCACAGCCGGCACTTGCTGAAGCGGCCGCCAAGGCGCGGATGCGCGAGGCTTTCGCTCAAGTTCCCGCCGACCAATCCAAACAGGTCGCGGCCGAGGCGAGGAAGCCGGAGAAGCCGGTCGTGAAGCGGAAGGTCGCGAGAGCACATGCGCCTTCGCCCTACGCGCCCCAATACGCCTATGCGCCCCAGTATCCCCAGTACCGTGGAGGCTACGGCTACGGTTATGGTCGTCAGCCGATGCAGGTCGCGCAGCAGCCGCATTTCGGCTTTTTCTGGTGAACTCGTCGGCACCCAATCGGCGGGCTGACGCTTGGACCATCCAGGCCTTTAGCAGCCGCGACAGATGCTCTTGATCTTTGTATCCAGCAGCTTGTCTTCCTCTTCGCTTGCGGCGTTCACATAGGTGTCATTGGCGTGACGCTGATCGCCGGAAAAGCCGGCGCCGTGCCCGCCCATCCCGTGGCTGCCATGGACGCCGTGGCCGAAGCCGCCATGGCCGAAACCATGGCCACCGCGCGCGTCGACCGCCGGGATTGAGGTCAGGGACAGCGCCAAAATCGCCAACATGGCCGTCAGATTCATCCGCATCGCAATCAATTCCCAATGCTTTCAATCGTTTAACGGGCGGGATCATAGGGCGGCGAACGGCGGAATCGCGGCGAGGGCCGTTCACAATTTCGCGCGTGCCGGCCTTTCCACTTGATCTCGCGCAACATGCACCATCGGCAGACACCTGGCCTGCCCCGGGGAAACCGGCTCTGCCCGTCGCTGCGGGAAGCGGCCTAGGACAAGCATTCCAAGCCGTTCGATTTCACCGGAGAAGCTGTTGGCGGGGTTCTTCGCGCGGACGCCGCACAGGCGCGCGACGGGCGTAGCGCCTCCAACCTGATCGGAACACCGGTGGTGGCGGACGATCGGGATGAGGCGATGTCGCGTCTCGGCGGAACATGTCGAGGAGCAACCCGAACAGACATCATTGCAGTGCCGGAGCAGCGCGTTTCGTCGCGGTTGATTGGTTGTATAATCAAGCCAAGGGGGCTGCGCGTTGCCTACATCGCGTTTTGTTCAGCAACGGAGGTCAGCCATGAAAGTGAAGGACGTGATGCATAAGGGCGTCGACTGGGTCGGCCCGGATACGCCTGTCACCGAAATCGCCAAATTGATGAAGGGTCATGACATCGGCTGCATTCCCATCGGCGACAATGACCGCCTGATCGGGATGGTGACCGATCGCGACATCGTCTGCAAAGGACTTGCCGCGAGGAATTTCGATGCGTCTCGCGCCACTGCGCGCGACGTGATGACACAAGGCATTCACTGCTGTCGCGAGGACGATGACCTCGCCAAAGCAATCCATCACATGGAGAGCCTGAAGGTCCGTCGGCTTCCTGTCATCAACAAGAGCAAGCGCATGGTCGGCATGGTCAGCCTCGGCGACATCGGCCAGTTTGCCAATGGCGAGCTCTTGTCGGGTTGCGTCAAGAGCGTTGCGGCTCATCACTAAAGCATGATCCGGAAAAGTGGAAACCGGTTTTCCCTCGCGACAAACGCGAAGCGTTTGTGCGGAGATTACGCTCAAACAAAGAGATGAGATCATGATCCGATTCCGTCCAATCGGGTCATGACCTCCGACATGCCGGGCTCTGGCGCGACCGAGAGCTTTTGAGGAAGTCGGGGCCCGGACTTGCGCAATTGGAGCCGCGCCTGATGCGTCGTGAAGCAGCGTTCACTTCCCATTCAGACCGGGCATTCCTAACTTGAGTGGTCGTCGATTGGGGAGGTGACCGATGAAACATCTGCTTGGCGCGTTGCTTGCGGCGGCCGCGGTGATTTTCGCGATTGAAGCGTTCGCGCAGTCCGCGACCACGATGCCAGCCGCGCCTGCCGTTCAGGCCAACACCGCCCCGGCCGCGCCCGTTACGGCGAGCAAGCGCTTCGCCTGCCGGGCCGCGGCGCAATCCTTCAAGGGCCAGGATCGCGCCGATCAGATGCAGCTCTGCATGGCACAAGCGCGCCTGGACTGCTTGAAACAGGCGATCGACCAGAAGGTGATCGGACCGCAGCGGAAGGAATTCATCCAGACCTGCGTGGGCGAATAGCGCAACGCGGCCAGCAGGGGAGTTCGGGGAGGCGTTATTCGCGCGGACGCTGCGCGACGTAGCCGACGCGAAGCCCGGGAATGAATCCGCAGCCCTCGTAGAAGCGATGGACGCGCGGGTCCTTGCGGCCGCTCTGCAGCAGGACGTGATGGCAATCCTTCGCCCAGGCGGTGGCGAGTGCGGCGCTCACGACGGCGCGGCCATGGCCCTGGCCACGAAAGGCGGGATGGGTGACGACGTTTTCGAGAAAGCCGTAGCCGCGGCCGTCGCGCAGCAGATTGGGCGCCATGATCAGCATGCAGGTTGCGACGATCCTGTCGTCCATTGCCGACACGAACACGGCAACGTCCTCATGCGCCAGCATCCGAGCCCAGATCGCTTCCGCCCGCCCTCTCGGCTCCGCCGCAGCGCTGACCTCAGAGGCGCGAAACAGCTCGAGCAATGATGGAAGGTCCGCGGCAAGAGCGGGCCGGGCGTTGGGCATCTGGAATCCCCATTGAGACTCAGATGGCAGTCTAACCGTTCTTGATTGTGGCAGCTCAAGTAATGCGATAGCGGATCGTCCGTTTACGCGCATTGCGCGAAGGGTTGCCTCGGCCGGCCCGCCGACGCATAGTCGGCCACATGCGCATTCCTAAAATTCCCTTCATGCTCGCTGTTGCTGCCGGCTCCGCGGCCCTGGCCGCGCTTTGGCTTGCTTATGTCGCCCATAACGACTTCGGCATGTCCAGTCACGCGATTCGCTCCGATGCGCTGCTATGCGCATTGCTCGTGTTCGGGCTGCTGGTGATCGGGACGTTTTCCAACCGTCTCGGCCGCCGCGATCGGTGACGCCGGGCGCAGGGGCAGGATCGGATGGCGTGCTATGGCGGATACAACGGCTAGCGAATGGCTGGCCGCCGAATTGCCGGATGACACTGTCGGTGCCTTCACGGACTATCCAAAAAAGTTCATGAAGTACGCCGGTCGCTCCGGCGGGGCCTTGTCATTCTTCGTCCTCTTCCTCGGCTTCTTCTAATTCTTCGTCCAATTCCTCTTCTTCCAGCTCTTCGATAGCAAGGTCGATCGCCGCGATTGCCTGCTGGACCTCGATCATGCCTCGGATCGCGTTCTCAGGGATATCACTGGGAACGGCGATGGTTTGAGCCAAAGTGCGGCGCTTGTTGACGAGAGCTGCGCGTGCCTTCAACAAATCCTCGAGATGGTCATCCGCCATAGTGTTTCCTCCTAGCTTTGCCCTTGGTAGCAACGGCATGTGTCGCATGTGTGTCGCGCGGGGCGGTCTTTTCAGGCTCGCCTGGCAGCGACGGACCACGATCTTGCGCTGCGCCTCAAGGGCGGCTGTCTTCCCGCTTTCGCTTGTGGCCCGGTTACCCTTCGATAGCGGCCCTTTCGACCAGTCGCGCGATCGACGTGATGGGCCACGAGCTGAACGTCGCGAGCTTCGTAAAAGCGACTTCACGGAGGTGGACCGCGAGGCGCAGTCTGCAATACGCTGCGCCCTTTAAACGAGGACTCTCGATGGCTGAAATCCACCCCTTCTACGAGGGCCATCGCGGCGCAATGGAAGCCGCCATGCGCCAGCGCCTTGATTTTGCCGAACCAATGTTGCGCGAGCGTGCTCACCTCTCCGATTTGGATAAGATCCGGTTAGAGGTCATGGACGAGTTTGAAGTCGTGCTCACGCAAATGCCCTATGTCGGCGGTCTCGCCAGCCGCATGAGCGACTTCTTCATACGACTGATGGGATTTATGGCTATCGGGCGTGTGCTGCGGCGACACGGCGTGCCGTTCCCAATCATCGGCGATATCGAGCGAGAGAGCTACAAGGCGCAATTGCTTACGGTACCTGAGGCCGAGAGGCTTGCCTCCGGGCGCCAATTTATGTCGGCCGAAAACCGCGCCTTGCTGCGCGAGCAGGCGGCGAAAAGTCTTGCGGAAGCTTACAAGGACGATTTCGTCTACGATTTCATCGAGCCCGGCCCCGGCGACAATTTCGAATTTGGCATCGACTACAAGGCGTGCGGCTTCTGCAAATTTGCCGCGCGTCATGGCGACGAGGAAATCTTGCCGCACATCTGCGGGCTCGACTTCGAGGCTTATGCGACGCGCGGCATCCGCCTGGAGCGGACGCAAACGCTGGCCGGCGGAGCGAGCCACTGCAATTTTCGCTTCTCCCGACTTGAGCCGGATTAGGTCGGGCGGAGTGTCTGCTGCGGGCCATTCGCGTCGGCATTGCCATGTCCGCCTTCTGGTCCGCTATCGACGATGCCCGACATTGCCGGCCGGGAATTGGGGCGGTAGCGCGTAGGGAGGATTAGCGAAAGCGTAATCCACCGAACGACATGACGCCATGGCAAGCGCTGAAAGGGATCGCGTTAACCAGATCGGCAAGGGGCGGAGCGGACGCCAGCCTTCCGGCGGCGCGCCCCGATCGTCTCACGTCAGCGGTACGAAATCGTATTCGCCGATGCCCTGCAGAACGAGAAACACAGCCGATGTGTCGCCGGCATTGGTGACGAGGTGAGGGCGCCCCCGGCGGCACGGAAAATGTCTGCCCGCGCGCAAGGTGGACGTCCTCCTTCGGGTTCTGCAGGAAGATCTGCAGCGCCCCCTCGATCACGTAAAACGTGTCCTGGACATTGCTGTGATAATGCCAGGGGACTTTCTGCGTCGGGCTGATCTGCAATTCCGTGATCCGGAAACCGGGACGGGCTCCATATTGCGCGCGGCGCTCGACCTCGTAGAGCGAACTGGCGTCCTTCACTGCATCGGCCATGGTGATACTCCGTGAACGTCAAGGCGAACAGTGGCGCGCCACGGCCGACGAAGAGGGGCACTATTGCTTCGCTATGGCGCTATGATGCCTCAGCCTGCGACCCGCTCGAATCGGCTAATCTGCGACGGCTTGCGATCTTGTGCTAGGCCTCAGGCACTCGACATAGCCGACTAGTGCTTGACCCAGAGACTCTTCGGCACCAGACAGTGTACGCCCTTCTCGGCGGCCTCCATCCCGCCGACGCGGCAATCCATTGTCATGCTAGCGAGCGAGTAAGCATCGAGACGCGAGAGCGATCTCTCTTTCTGCAGGAGTTCGATCATGCTCCAGGACGCGGCATCCATCGCCTTGTTTATGTCCGCATCGGCGGCATACGTTACGAGGTATTCCGACGTTTCGGCCGATGGTCGCGGTTCGGCAAGCGATTTTTGCGCATCTTTCGACGTCATGCAGTGGATGCCCTTCTTGATATCAACGACTTGCGTCACGCGACAGTCGGCGACTTTCGCAACCAGAGCCGCGGCTTCATCAGCCGGCAGCTTGCGCTGCTCCGCCAGCAGTTTGCCGGTTTCTGCCTTAGCGTTGGCAAGCGCTTTGTTGAGGTCCTCGTCGAATCCCATCGTGATCCACTGGGTTGGCGCCTCGATGCGAGGCCATTGCAGCTTTGTCGTCTTGTCGACCGTCAGGGTGATCGTGATTTCCTGAAAGGCGGTTTCCATGGCGGTGAGGTTCACCTCGCCATTGCCTTGCGCCGCATGCGAGTCGCCGGTCCAAACGAGCGCACCGCGGACGAACACCGGAACGTACAGCGTCGTCCCCTCGATGAGATCGCGGTTGTCGAGATTGCCCGCGAACGGACCTGGCGGCACCGCGTTGTACCGGCCGGGTTCAGCGCGTGCGACACCAAGCGTCCCTGGAAATGGCCGCAAGGGAATTTCGATGCCCGGCGCGAATTCGGCTATCTTGCGTTCGATGTCGATGTAAAAGTATTTAACTTGGCCGTCCGGGAATTGCTTCGGGAACTGGCCGAACAAGCCGGGAATATTGAAGTTTGCCCCCCACGGCCGGGGTACGATCTTTTGAATTTTGATACGCAGGGTATCGCCCGGTTCCGCTCCATTCACGTAGATCGGCCCTGTCAACGACATTGGACCCCGGCCAGGCCAATCCGTCCGCAACTTCTTCAATTCCTCGATGGTGCGGCCAGGCCAAAGCTGACCGTGAGAATGCGACATCGTCTCGACCACGACGGTATCACCGGAATCAACGATCAGCCGCGGCAGTTCGGCGTTGTCGAACCACCCCCATTGTGTCGTTTCCAGAGTTGCGGGCAGCACGTGGACTCGGCCCGGGTACTTCGAAGCGGGCACAAGCATAAGCTGCTGCGCTGCGGAAAGGGCAGATGGCGTCTGCTGCGCAATTACGGTGCGGCTCGCGCCCACAAGCACCAGTAACGCCGCGATCAAGACCGCAATTAACTGTCGCATATCAACCGCTCGCCTGGAGTCCTGCTAAGCCCTCTGCCACGACATGCGGTTATGGTACAGTTTAGGTCCACCGAGAGCGCGACGCAAGCGCAACAACAGTGTGCACTTGCTGCGGGCAAGCAGCCGGTGGCTGAGAAGTCCTCAGGTGGAATCCGAATGGTAAATGCTGTTATCCTCGGGCCGCACGGCGTCGACCATGATGCGCAGCTCTTCGAATAGGAAATCCATTTCGTTGTGTTTCGCGACGATGGTCGCTTGCGCCTATTCTGTCCTGGTGTCGTCCGCAATCGCGCAGAGCCGCGTTCAGATTGTGACAACGACGACCGACTTGCGCAGTCTTGTGGAAGCCGTGGGTGGAGATCGCGTGGAGGCAATCAGCCTCGTACCGCCCGCCATGGACGCCGAGGAATATCAGCCCAAGCCGCAGGACCTGCTGCGCGTGAAGAATGCGCGCCTGCTCGTTCGGGTGGGACTCGATTACGATTTGTGGCTCGATGGCCTGCTCGCGAAAGCCGAAAATCCCGACCTGAGCCGGGGCAAAGCCGGTTATGTCGATGCCTCTTTTGCTATTCCGGTGCTGGAGGTTCGCGGGATGAGCGTTGGCCCGAGCGACGGCCACGCACATGGCAACGGGAACCCGCATTATTGGCTCGATCCCAAGAACGCCGAGATTATTACGAGCACAATTCTGGAAGCGTTGGCGCGCCGCGACCCCGCAAACGCTGCAACCTACGAAGCCAATCGGCTGGCCTTCCTCGCCCGACTGAAGAGGAAGCTGTCCGAGTGGGAGACAAAACTCGCGCCCCTGAAAGCCATGCCGCTCGTCGCCTACCATAACAGCTGGCCTTACTTTGCGCGGCGGTTTCGCCTGGATTTCGTCGGCTTTCTCGAAACGAAGCCCGGTGTGCCGCCGAGCCCCTCGCACCTCGTCGCGCTCCTGCAGACAATGCGCGCACGAGCGGTTCGTATCGTCGTCCGCGAGCCATATCAGCCCGAACGAGAGGTGGCATTCGTGGCGGCAAAAGCGGGCGCATCGGTCGTGACCTTGGCGGCGTCGGTGGGCGCGCTGCCCCAAACCGACGACTTCATTTCGCTGTTCGAGCGAAACGTCGAAGTCCTGAGAGCAGCGGCATCGGCACAATGAGCCAGGCGATCGTCCTTCTCTGGCCGCCGTTTTTGGTATCTGTCTGCCTCGTCGGTATCCACGCCTATTTCGGCATCCAAATCCTCGCCCGCAAAATAATCTTCGTCGACTTGGCGCTCGCGCAGATCGCCGCCCTCGGCGCCACGGTCGCATTCATGCTCGGTCATCCGGCTCAGAGCCCAGCCACCTATGCTTATTCGCTGGCGTTCACACTGCTCGCATCGGTGCTGCTTGCTTTCACTCGGGCTTGGGCCACCCGCGTTCCCCAGGAGGCGCTGATTGGGGTGATCTATGTCTTCGCCGCCGCCGTTGCGATCCTGCTCGTAGACCGCGCGCCGCAGGGGGCCGAACATCTCAAGCAGATTTTGACGGGAAATATTCTTTTCGCCGGGACCGGCGAGCTTTACGCAATCGTTCCATTGTATGCGGCCGTGGCGCTGCTGCACTTTCTGTTGCGCCGCCAGCTGACGGGATCTCCATCACTCGGCTGGGAATTCTTCTTTTTCGCGACGTTCGGCGTGGTCGTCACAAGCTCGGTCGCGATTGCCGGCGTACTGCTGGTCTTTTCATTTCTCATCGTCCCCGCCGCGATCGGTGCCATTTTTGCCCGCTCGCTCGCAATCCAGCTGACGATCGGCTGGGCCGTCGGCACGCTCACCAGTGCCGTCGGACTTGGGGCTTCATTTGCGTTCGATCTACCGACCGGCGCCGCCATGGTTTGCACCTTTGGCGGTGCGCTGGCTTTGAGCGGCGTGCTCTATGCTTTCCTGCAGAACAGTCGCCGTATGGCGTGGCGCAGGACGACTAGAGCTGCGCGCTGGGGTGCCGTCACGATTCTAGCTGCCTCCGCGCTACAACTCACCGTCGTACCGCATGCCGACCAGCCGGTGCTCGACGGCGCCGAATACATGTTCCCTTGGCTGCGCATGATCTATTTGACCCGTGGCGAGCAGGCCGCCTTGGCGGATGCAAGCGAGCACGCGGAGCGCTACCGCACTGAGGCGGAGCGCCTGAACGATCTGGAGAGGCGAAGCCGGAGCGAGGGTGAGGCGCTGGATGACTTCACCCTTGCGCGGATTTCCTCGTTGCTGCGATCTTACGGTGAAATGCGCAATGGCGAGCAGTTTGTGATGACCGAGGTGCTCGGGCGGGCGCGCCAGCGCGTGCGCTGGGCCGCGAGCTTTACTGTCCTGGCGCTTGCGCTCCTGATCGCGCCCATTCCGTACCGATGGATATGGGCGCGAGCAAGAGTTTTGGGAATAAAGATTCGGCCTGGATAAGCTCTGCCCATTGATCGGTATGGTGCGCATGATCAAAGCGGGTCCCGAACTGTCAACTTCTCCAGCTTACGAGAGGCTCGGTGCAAGGAATGCGCGCTACGTGAGGCAGCCGGCAGCAAGTTTTCAAGTGGCCGTCAGCGCCTTCATGCGCCAATTGCGAAGCCCGCGCGGCGCTATTGTACAAAATTGTGCAGTGGCGCGCCACGGCCGATGAAGATGGGCACTACTGTTTCGCCGTGGCGCTATGATGTTGCGGCCAGCGACGCGGTCGAAACACCCATTCTACGATGCCCTACGATTTCGTGCTGCGCCTCGCGGCAATCCCCGATCGCCTTAGTCTGCCGCTTGGCCTCGAGTGGCCGCCACGCCGATCCATTTGGAAAACAACGCGATTGGCTATGAACGGCTCTGTTTCGCAGCAATTGATGCTTGGCGGCCTAGAGACTGTTGAAAACGACACGGAAAGAACACCGATTCTTTCGGAGGAGTGCTGGGTGACCCAGCGCGCCGACGGAAAGGACGAGGTGCTTTCCTACGTGGTCGAGAATGGCTCAAGTCTTGTTCGACGGTGCTTCGAAGAAGCCCGTTGCCTGAACGAGTCGGCCATCGTTGCCAAAGCGGCCGAAGCTGCTCCCCTTCACGAAGGCCCGGCCGTCCTTGTCGTACATCGTCCAGAGGAAGAGTCCCTGGTCGTGATGTTCGAGAAAGCTGTCGTTTCTGAAGTATGCGCCCGTGAACTTCTGCTGCGATTGCGCGATGCGGATCATGAGTTCCTGTAGACCATGGGTCTGCGACGAAGGATCCGTATACAAAATGTTGTCGCTAACGCTTGATCGAAGCAGCTCTTCGCGTTCCGTTTCATGGACCGGTCCCCAAGCGCGCTGATACGCATTCCATGTTTTCAAGTGAATCTCGCTGTTCACGTGGCCTTCTCCGCTTCGCTTGCGCTCTTTTGACGATCTGACAAAATAAGTATTAATGTCATATCGTCAATTTGGCAACCTCCTTCGAAAGGAAGATGCGAGAAGAATGGCTATTCCCGGCAGCAAGCATCAGCGCGTCGTCGAACGCGCGACGGAAGTGTTCTGCAGATATGGCTTTGCTCGCACCACAATGGGCGACATTGCGGAACGCTGCGAAATCTCCCGGCCGGCGCTCTATCTGCTGTTTCCGGACAAGGAGGCCATCTTCACAGCGGTGGTCGAGCGGATGGACCAGGATAAGCTGGCCAGCATCCGTGCGGAGGTGGCGCATCTGAAAGATCTGCGTGGTAAGCTGCTTCACGCCTGTCTATTATGGGGTTGTCACGGCATTGATCTTGCGGCCACACACCCGGACGCCGCGGACCTGTTCGATCTGCAGTATCCCGTCGTTCAGCAGGTCTATCGAAATTTCCAGGGCCTCGTCGTCGAGCTCATCTCCGAGCGCTTCGGCACTGCGCGTCTAAAGATGTCGACGGAGCAGGCTGCGCGTGCGCTCGTCTTCAGCATGAGAGGTCTGCGCGAGACCGCGGCTGACAAGCGCGACATGCAGAATCTTATCACGTCGCTTGTCGACATCTTTGTTCGGGCGATCGAGCGCTGACCCCCTCTGAGAGCGGAAATGTCCGCGGTGTTGAATGCAAATGGCGCGCTCGGAGAGATTCGAACTCCCGACCCTCGGAATCGAAATCCGATGCTCTATCCAGCTGAGCTACGAGCGCCTGCAAACCCGATAGCAGACTTATCGGGCGAGTTCTATCCAATCTCAGAAGCAGGGATGGCGCCGGCCGTCCTGGCCGCGGTAAGCGGCTGAACCCCGATAGCACAGATTGGTCGAGGGGCCGTCATAATAGGCAAAGCTGTCGGGCGTGGGACCGGGGCCGTAATTGTGCACATAGCTGATGGGGTAGGGCAGCCGCCAGGCGTGATGACGGTGGTGATGGTGGCGCCATCCGTCCGCGGCGCTTGGCTGGCTGGCGACCGCGTACAGGAGGGCGGCGGCTGCGACAAGCTTGAGAGTCTTCATCCCGATTCTCCGAATATTCCTACAAGTACCACGCTAGCCGAGCCAATCCGACTGTCAAATGAGCCGCAAGCTGGCGACCGGCGGGGAGCAAACCCCGGCAAAAAGAGGGCCTTCCACGCCCATTTTTGGCCGTTTCCGGATGCTTAACACTTTCCCAACACAGTCTGGCGACATTTCGAGAGCCGGGCTGACGGCGCTCCCGCTTGACCGCAGGTGACCAAGCCACTCTCGATATGCGCATCACGACGCTTGCTCTGCTATTGCTCTGGTTCGTTGCCGCCACGCCGGCGCATGCGCTGCTGCACATCACCAGGGATCACGGCGGCTATGTCGAGGAATACAAAGCCAAGTACAAGCGCATCCGCGACAGCGGCGAGCGCGTCGTCATCGATGGCATCTGCAATTCGGCCTGCACGCTGGTGCTCGGCATCGTGCCGATGAACAAGATCTGCGTCACCCCGCGCGCCAGCCTCGGCTTCCACCAGGCCTATTACGACAAGGCCTTCACCTTCGGCATCAAGGTCACCAGCGCCGAGGGGACCTCCGAGCTGATGTCCTACTATCCCGACTCGGTGAAGGACTGGATCCGCCGCAACGGCGGCCTCACCACCGAGATGAAGAAGATCAAGAACGGCACCGAGCTCTGGAAGATCGTCGATCCCTGTCCGGATGACTGGTAGGGCGAGGCGTGCGCCTCGCCCTACTGCTTGCCGATGCTCGAGCGAAGCCCGCTCAGAGCCTGCCGTCAGTCATGCTCGTAGCCGTAGACCTCGGGCAGGACAAAGATCGCAGCCAGCAGGCCGAGGAGCGGGAAAACTGCAACGAACAGCGTGGCATTGGCCTGGCCGATCGCGGCGAATAGCGAGGGGAACAGGAAGATCGCCAGGAACGACGGCAGCTTGACGAACATGTAGGCGAAGCCGCTCGCGGTTCCCCGATATTCGGGCTTGGCCACCATGGTCGGAATGGTCATGCAGTTCGAGGCGTCCCAATAATGGCCCCACAACATGCCTGCCGCCGCAAAGGGCAGGATGTATTTGTGGCCGGTATAGAGCGCGGCCGCAGCAATCAAGAGCGACACCAGCACGATACCGAAGCCGGCAACGGCAATACCGCGATGGCCGATCCTCGGCGTGAGCAGCGGCCCCACCCATCCCGACAATGCCGCGAAGCAGAACAGCAGCATGGTCACCAGATTATTGCCGAGCATGGATGAGACGCCGACCATCGCAAACAGCACGGGAAGGTAGAAGGCGAAGGTGGAAAATTCGCTGGCCTGTGCGAAGCAGGCGATCCAGCCGTAGATCGTGGCGCGCCAGCGGATCGGATCCTGGCGTAAATCGCCGAGGAACGCGGTCGGACGCGGCTTCGACAATTTCACGTCCTGGTCCGGCAGCATGTCGAGCGGGTCATTGTACATCTGTCGCGCGACCACCTTGGCTTCGCGAAAGCGACCCTGCTTGACGAGCCACACCGCCGTCTCCGGCACGTCATGGCGCAGGAACAGGATGATCAGCGCCGGCACGGCGCCGAGGCCGAGCGTGACGCGCCACACCGTTTCATGATTGATGTCGAGCACCAGGAAGACCGCGATGACGGCGAGCGTCAGCACCTCGCCGACGGCGAACATGAATTGCCAGCGGTTGCCCATGACCTCGCGTTCGCCCTTGGCCATGGATTCCATGATGTAGGTGTAGCCGGTCGAAATGTCGCTGCCGAGCGGAATGCCGAGCAGGAAGCGGATGACGATCAGCCAGATGACACCGGGCACGAAGGCTTGCGCCAATGCGAGCACGACGAACATGATCATCGTCGCCAGGAACATCACGCGGCGACCGATCTTGTCGGAGAGCCAGCCGCCGATCAGCGCACCGATCAGCGCACCGCCTTGCGTTCCGGCGGCGGCAAGTCCGAGCAGCAGCGGATCGGGATTGTACTGGTCGCGAATGAAGACGAGCACGAAAGCGATCGAATAGAGATCCCAGGCTTCCACCAGGATGGAAGCCATCATCAGCCATCCGACCCGGTTGCCCTTGGGACTGTAGTTCTTGATCAGATAGCGAACGGTGTCCTGGATCACCGGCTGGTGCGGTGAGGGAGCTGCGGTGGCGACTGTCGTCATGTCCCGTCTTTCCTTGTCTGTTGGTTCATGTTCCGGGCAAAGGTTCGATGCTGCAATCGAGTAGGCGAGGGTCGATGCCGGCTTCCATCTCCTCAAACATCTGATCCATGAACTCGATCAGCGTATCGCTCGCCGCGACGGCCCGCTCGACGTGCCGATTGGAGACCGCGCTGATGATCGCGAGATGCCGATCGATCGTGCCGGTCAGGTCGGTGTGTCCGGGCAGGAGGCGATGGTAGACGTAGCCGATGCGGCGGTAGATCGTATGCAGCGGCCGCATGGTGTGGGCCAAGAACGGCTCGCCGCTCGCGGCAAGCATCAGGGCGTCGAGGCGGCGGTCGAGCTTGTTGAATTCGTCGATCGACAGCGTTGCCCGCCGATCGCCCAGCGCACGTTCGATATGCAGCATCTGGTTGCGATGCGACAGCGAGGCGCGCTCCGCCGCGAGCCGAACGACAAAGCGCTCCATGTCGCGCCGCAGCCCGAGCAGCAGGCGTTCGCGCGACAGATCGATCGGCGCGATCTGCAGACCGTGGCGCGGGCGGATGATGATCAGCGTGTCGGCGGCAAAACTGTTGACCGCGCTATGCACGGGCGTGCGGCCGAAGCCGGTCGCGCTCTGCAGTTCCTGCACGGTGAGAAAACGGCCCGGAGGGAGCTGGCAATTGACCAGCAGATCCTCGATCCGCTGACAGGCGAGTTCGAACAGGTTGAGCCGATTGTGCCTTGCCGGCTCCTCGTTCCGCGCTGGCTGGATGATTTTGACAGCGCTTTTCCGACGACGCGCCATGGGGTTTCCCTTGGGTTTCCTCGGCCGCGTCTTGGGCGCAGGCCTGTGTGCAACCATAAACATATTGTGATATATTACAAGTGCGCGTATGGCTTGGTGACGGGCCGTCGCCGAGGCGGCGCGATCAAGAAAGAGAACCCGGCGGGGAGGAGAACAAGCGTGAAAATCACGTCCATTGAGACCTTGCGCACGCAGGAATTCGCCAATGTGCTGTGGGTCCGCCTGCACACCGATGCCGGCCTGATCGGGCTAGGTGAGACCTTTTACGGCGCGGGCGCCGTCGAAGCCCAGATTCACGATACCTTTGCCGGCCGGCTGTTGGGTCGCGATCCCCTGGCGATCGAGGCCATCCACCGCGACCTGCTCAATCTGCCGATGGCGCAGTCCTCGACCGGTGTCGAGTATCGGGCGGCCTCGGCAATCGACATCGCCCTGTGGGACCTGTTCGGCAAAGTCTGCGGCCAGCCGGTGCACCAGATGCTGGGCGGGCTCTGCCGCGACAAGCAGCGCATCTACAACACCTGCGCCGGCACCAAATACGTGCGGTCGACCAACATCCGTCCCGTCTCGAATTGGAGCCTTGGTGAGGAGGACAGTCCCTATGAGGACCTCGACGCCTTCATGAACCGCGCGGATGCGCTGGCCGAGAGCCTGCTCGAGAGCGGCATCTCCGCCATGAAGATCTGGCCGTTCGATCCGCCCGCGCAGGAAAACCAGGGGCTCTTCATCACTGCCGAGCAGATGAAGAAGGCGGTCGAGCCGTTCGAAAAAATCCGCAAAGCCGTCGGCGACAAGATGGAGATCATGGTCGAGTTTCACTCGCTATGGAATTTGCCCACGGCCAAGCAGATCGCGAGCGTGCTCGAAGCCTACAAGCCGACCTGGTACGAAGACCCGATCAAGATGAACTCGCCGCAGGCGCTGGCCGAGTATGCGCGTTCGACCGATGTCTGGGTCTGCGCCAGCGAAACGCTGGGGTCGCGCTATCCCTATAAAGACATGCTCGACCGCGACGCCATGCACGTCGTGATGGCCGATCTGTGCTGGACCGGCGGATTGACCGAGGGACGCAAGATCGCGGCGATGGCGGAGACCTATCACCGGCCATTTGCGCCGCACGACTGCATCGGCCCGGTCGGCTTCATCGCAGCCATCCATATGTCGTTCAGCCAGCCCAACACCCTGATCCAGGAATCGGTACGAGCCTTCTACAAAGGCTGGTACAACGAGCTGGTCACGGCGATGCCCGTGATCAGGGATGGCTATGTCTATCCGATGGAAGGGCCGGGGCTTGGCGTCGATCTGTTGCCTGCGGTGTTTGACCGCTCCGGTCTCGTCGTACGCCGCAGCCATGTGTGAGGAATTGCCATGACGCTCTCGCTGTTCGATCTCAAAGGCCACACTGCGCTGGTGACGGGCTCCTCGCGTGGGCTTGGCCGCGCGATCGCCGATGGCTTGGCGAAGGCCGGCGCGCGCCTGATCATCAACGGCACTGACCCGGCGCGCGTCGAGGCCGCCGTCGGCGAAATGCGTGCCGCTGGTTTTGCCACGGAAGGCGCAGCCTTCGACGTCACCGATGAGGCCGCGATCGTCGGTGCGTTCGAAGGATTCGACAAAGCCGGGATCGAGATCGATGTTCTCGTCAACAATGCCGGCATCCAGATGCGCAAGCCGCTGGTGGAGTTTTCCAGCGCGGACTGGCGCAAGGTGGTCGAGACCAATCTCACCAGTGCCTTCGTCATCGGCCGCGAAGCCGCAAAGCGGATGATCCCGCGCAAGTGCGGCAAGATCATCAATATTGCATCGCTTGCCAGCGAACTCGCGCGGCCAACCATCGCTCCCTATACCGCGGCGAAAGCCGGCATCAAGAATCTGACGAAGTCGATGGCGGTCGAATGGGCGGCGAGCGGCATCCAGGCCAATGCGATCGGCCCCGGTTATATGCTGACTGATATGAACCAGGCCCTGGTGGACAACGCCGATTTCAATGCCTGGCTGATGTCGCGGATTCCCTCCAAGCGTTGGGGACGTCCGGACGAGCTGGTGGGAGCGGCGATCTTTCTGGCTTCCACCGCGTCCGACTACGTCAATGGGCAGACCATCTATGTCGACGGAGGCATGCTGGCCGCGATGTGATGGTCGCGATTGCCTTTGCCGGAATAGCCACGGGAGATTGAGCCATGCGCGCCGTCGTCATCCACGCACCGAAGGATTTGCGGATCGATGATTTTCCGGATCCGGCGCCCGGAGCGGGCGAAGTTCGCGTCAGGATAGAGGCCGGCGGCATCTGCGGCTCCGATCTCCATTACTACCATCATGGCGGGTTCGGCACGGTGCGGATTCAACAGCCGATGGCGCTGGGTCATGAGATCGCCGGCGTGATCGCCGCAGTCGGTGAGGGCGTGCGGCACCTCGCGCCGGGCATGCGCGTCGCCGTCAACCCGAGCCAACCTTGCGGCGTTTGCGTTCACTGCCGCGAGGGCATGCGCAACCAGTGCCTCGACATGCGCTTCATGGGCAGCGCGATGCGCAATCCGCACGTGCAGGGTGGCTTCCGCGAGCATGTCACGGTCGCCGCGGCGCAGGCGGTCCCGATCGCGGACAGGCTGTCGCTGGCGGAGGCCGCGATGGCCGAGCCGCTTGCGGTCTGCCTGCATGCGGCCAATCAGGCCGGTCAGTTGATGGGTAAGCGGGTGCTGGTGACCGGTTGCGGCCCGATCGGGGCGCTGATGGTGCTGGTGGCGCGCTATGCGGGGGCGGCGGAAATCGTCGTCACTGACGTCGCGGATACGCCGCTTGCCGTCGCCCGCAGCCTCGGCGCGAGCCAGGTCTTCAATGTCGCCGCGCAGCCCGCAGCGCTCGATCCCTGGCGCGCAGGCAAGGGCGTGTTCGATGTCCTGTTCGAGGCCTCCGGCAATCAGGCCGCGCTCCGGCTGGCATTTGACGTGTTGCGCCCGGGCGCGGTGATCGTGCAGCTCGGGCTCGGCGGCGAGATGACCCTTCCGGTCAACAGCATCGTGACGAAAGAGCTGAAGCTGCGCGGCACGTTCCGCTTCGATGGCGAATTTGAGCTCGCACTGCGGTTGATGGGCGAGGGCCGGCTTGACGTGAAGCCGCTCATCACCGCCTCCGTGCCGTTCGAACAGGCCGTCGAGGCCTTTGAGCTCGCGAGTGACCGCGCGAAATCGATGAAGGTACAGTTGAGGTTTTGAGCTAGCATCATTCCGGGGACCCGCCGCGGGCCCCCGGAAATGGCAGGCTCGGCTCAGCGCGGCTGCGGCACGATGCGGATATAAGGCTTGGGCGCCTTCCAGCCATCCGGGTAGATCTTCTTGGCCTCGTCATCGCTAACCGAGCCCGAGATGATGACGTCCTCGCCCTGCTTCCAATCGGATGGGGTCGCCACGCGATGCTTGGCGGTGAGCTGCAGCGAGTCGATCGCGCGCAAGATTTCCTGGAAATTGCGGCCCGTCGTCATCGGATAGACCAGCACCAGCTTGATCTTCTTGTCCGGGCCGATGACGAACACGTTGCGGACCGTCTGGTTGTCGGCGGGCGTGCGCTTGCTCGGATCGCCGGAGGTCGACGCCGGCAGCATGTCGTAGAGCTTGGAGACGTTATAGTCGGTGTCGCCGATCATCGGATAATTGGGAGCGGCGCCTTGCGTCTCCCTGATGTCCTCCGACCACTTGGCGTGCTGGTCGACGGGATCGACACTCAAGCCTATCAGCTTGACCCCGCGCTTGTCGAACTCAGGCTTCAATTTGGCGAGCGCACCGAGCTCGGTGGTGCAGACCGGGGTAAAATCTTTGGGATGCGAAAACAGCAGGGCCCAGCTATCCCCGATCCAGTCGTGGAATTTGATTTTACCTTGGGTGGTTTCGGCCTCGAAATCCGGGGCTACAGAGCCGATCTGAAGTGGCATGTTACAGCCTCATGTCATTCATGTTACAGGTGAATTCGGATTCGCTAGTATAGGCGGTGGATAGCCTTAAGTGAACGGGGCATGTCAAAAAGGGAAAATCATTCTCTCGTGAGGCATAGCTCTAGCACCCTCTTTTGAAGTACGGGATTGCGGCGAAAAAGCACAGCCCCCGCAAAATACCTGATTGCCCCGATGTCGCCTCTTATGGCTCTCATCACGCCGCCCCCGACCGCAAGGCCGGAACCGAACGGCACATGCGTGCGACTAATCGGAAACCATCTCCGAATTGAAGGATGACGGTTTCGAATCGTTAACCGCTCGTTCATGCGCGTACGGACATGCTGGAAGAGAACAAGAAACTGAGAACCCTAACTATGTCTGCCCCTCGCGTTGAGGCCGCTGAAGGACTCAGCGTCCTCGAACCTACCTGCCGCGATACCGCCGCCCACGCGCTGACCATCGTGCGCGACGGCGTGATCACCGGCGAAGGCCCGACGACCAAGGGCCGTGTGCATTTTTCCCGTTCGCTCGATGCCGACGACGCCGCCTGGTGCGCGCGCATCCTCACCGCGGCCGCGGTCGACAATCAGCCGGTCAGCCGGGCCGAGGCCGAAGCGCTGTTCGAGATCGCGCAAGCCGCGACCGAGCGCAGCGATGAGGGCCGTTTCGACGACCTGCTGGCGAAAGCGGTGGCCCACCACGCCGCCGCGATGTCCGGCCTGCCGGTGCCGCCGCGCAACGTGGCGCTGTCACCGGCCACCGACATCGAGAGCTGGGCACCTGCTTATGCGAAGGGTCTCAATGTCGAAGCCCTGGAGTGGGTCGCCGCCCAGATGCGCGGCAAGCGCAACACCAACCGCACGCTGATGGCGATGGTCGCCACCATCGTCGGCGTGGCCGCGCTGCCGCTTGCGCAACTGCCGAACGTTTTCGACATCGGGATGTAGGCGCAACCGGACGCGGTTGCCGGGCCCTCGTTGACCTCTCCGCGGCGGGAAAAGGTCTGATTGCTCCTCGCGATGCTAAGGCATCGTCCAGTGCAATCCGCGTGAGGGGCCGCAGCTCTCGGACACCGTAAACCCTCACCCGGACCTCTCCCTCTAGGGCAGGTCAACCGAATCCGCGACTCGCGCCGATTCAACCAACCAGCATCTCCCTTCGGGGCGGCGGGGTCAGCGCCCCGCCGTCTTCTCTTTGCCGGTCTCTTCATCCAGGCCGACGGTGCGGCCGGGGAAGCCGGCAACGTCGAAATAGCGCTGCGACAGCACCCGCTGGTACTTCACGATCGTCTGCAGGCCGTTCGCGGCCGGCTTCGAAATCAGCTTGGCCGCAACCGCTTTCGGCGTGATGCCGTTGGGCAGAGCCTCCGAGATCACGCGGCCTTCGAGCCCGCCATTGGCGGCGGCACGAAGACCGAGCAACTGCGCCGCGGTCATGCCGACATCGGCATTGCTGACGGGCAGGGCATCGACATAGCCGGCCTTGAAGTCGGGGCCGATCGCCGCCATGAAATTCATGGTGTCGCCGCGCCCGAAGCTGCCATGCATGCCCTGGCCCTGCCGCAGCACGGTGTCGGCGACCTCGACCGAGCAGTTGGTCGGCTCGTTGCATCCTTCCACATAAGAGCGGAAGTTGACCACGATCGAGGGCGTGGGCGTCGCCGCCTTGCCCTTCATGTTGATCTGCGACATCGGCAGCGTGCCCGGGAAGCGGCCCAGCGCGTCGTCCACGAACAGGCCGCTGACATAGTCCTGCTCGAGCAGCGCCTTGATGGTGCGGTCGGCGAGCTTCTTGTCCTTGTTTGGCAGATAGATCAGGTCGGAGCCGCCATTGGTGGCGACAACGAGGTCTGGTTTGGCGGGATCTTTGCCGAGCACGCCGTTGCCGGCCTTCGGATGGGCATTGGCGCCGACGGGCGCATTCTTGTCATTGGGGTCGAACAGCGGCAGATCCAGCGCCTTGGCGAGATCCAGCGCGACGAAGCCCATGGGCAGAAAGCCCTCGGGCGTATCCGCATAGGTCACCTTCGCCGACGGCGAGGTCTTGCTCTGCTTGGAGATCGTCGAGAAGCCGTGATCGGCGGAGACGATGATGTCGGTGGTGGAGGCGAGGCCGAGCTCGTCGAGAGCCTTGCGGAGCTGCGCAAGGTTCTCATCGGCGTTCTTGATGCTGGCCATGGTGGTGGGCCCGTTGATGCCGGGAGTGGTGCTGTTGAGGCTGTCGCCCTGGTTATGCTGGGTGCCATCGGGATCGCGGGACCAGAACACGAGCACGAACGGCTTGTTGCGCGCCTTGAACATTGGCAGCACGACCTTGGTCGCGACGTCGGCGAAATAGGCCTGCTGGGCGATGTTGGCGGACGTCGTGCCGGGCGTCTTGGCGTCGCCCGCCTTGCCATTGTCGCCGCGCGAGGGCGCGGTGAGGGGAAGGTTGGACTTGGTGAGTGCGTCCTTCATGTCATCGGATAACGGGACGCCGTTCTTCGCCCCGGTGGAGTCGTCGATCACGATCGAATGCGCGCCCGCCTTGTCGGCGCGGTCGGTGTGATCGAACAGGTAGGTCGGACCTAGCTTGCCGATTGCCGCGGTTGAAAAGCCTTTGGCGCGCGCCAGTTTCAACAGCGTCTCCTCATTGAGGTAGTTGCCGCCGAAATGCTCGTCGACATCCCCGAGCACTGCATCGTTCTCGAGGAAGGGCACCACGGTGTCGCCCGCGGGCGCGGAGGTGTAGCCGGTGAAGATGGTGTTGGAGAAGGTGCCGGTATCGCCGAGATAATGCCCGGTTGCCAAGCCTGAGGCGTTGGCCATAGTGAAGGTCGGAAACAGCGAGTGCGGATTTTTGAAATTGACGCCCTTGTCGCGGACCTCGGCCATCGCCGGCGCCGTCTCGGGCGTGACTTTCAGTGCGCGCAGGCCGTCGGGGACGAACAGAATCAGATTGTGCGGCGTGGCGTTATTCGCAGCGGAGGCGGCGCTGGCGGCCAAGGTGAGTAGACTGGCGGATAGCAGCACGGTGGCGCGGCGCATAACAATCTCCTGGGGCAAACGAATGGGGGTCTATTCCGGGCGTGCCCTGTGTAATTTTGCTATGTGACAGATTTGCTACAGCGCGGGCAAGCGTGTGCGACGCGGGCGATTGAGTGGGGGGCACTGCAGCCAGCCGCTCGTGCCGCCGTCATGGTCCGGCTCTCGGCCGGGCCATCCAGTCTTCCAGAGGCGCAGGTGCTTGAGCCGATAGGCCGCGGCTTACCGGGTGCCCCGCCGGAGCGGGGCGTGACGGTCCGGCTAGTCGGAACGCATCCCGCGCTTCGGTGTTGTGCGTTGCAAAGCTCTCTACTTTGCCCTCCTTGAGGTCCTGATCTTGATCGTCGCGTTCTGGGAGGCACCGATGAGGTTGGCTTCGCGCGTACCCGGCCTCGCGAAAGCGATCGTAATGAGATTTGAGGTGAGCAACGCCCCATCACCTGGCGGCTTCGGCCGGGCTTCCGACTTCCTGCGGAGACTGCTCCTGTCCACGATGGTCGCGCTGATCGGGCCGCTCGCACTCGCGTCCGACTTCGGCGGTGATCCGAGGGCGGTGCAACAACAGCCCTCCAGTGAAAGCCGCCAACCAGGAGATAATCAGGAGACCAAGTCAAATGAGCGGCCGGAGCAGAACGCTCCATCGTCAGCACCAGGCCTTTGTGAGGTGCTCGCCACGGCGGCAACGGCCAATGATCTGCCGGTCGATTTCTTCACCCGCCTGATCTGGCAGGAAAGCCGCTTCAAGCCGGACGCGATCAGCCCGAAAGGTGCGCAGGGCATAGCTCAATTCATGCCGACGACCGCAAAATCGAGCGGCCTTGAAAACCCGTTTGATCCGCTCGAAGCGATTGCGAAGTCCGGTGAGCTGCTCGCTGGCCTGCGTCGTGAATTTGGAAATCTCGGTCTTGCGGCAGCGGCGTACAATGCCGGATCTGGACGTGTTCACGATTGGCTTGGGGGAGGGCGGCCGCTTCCGCAGGAAACGCGCGCCTATGTGCGGTTCGTGACCGGTCGCTCCGTCGAAGAATGGGCCAGTGGCCAGACCAACCCAGTTGCGATGGCCTCGGTCGAAGTTGTGCCGTGCAATCTGGCGACCTCGATTTTGATTGCGCCTAAGGGGGATGCATCCTCGCCGAGACCTGAAACCATCAAACCATGGGGCGTGGAAGTGGTCGGCGCGCCAACCCCGGCAAAGGCACTTGCTCGCTATCGTGAATGGAAGCCGAAATACACGGCGATCATCGCAGACCGCGAACCGCATGTCGTCGTTCGCGGGATCCTGGGCGAGATGGGCGCCGCACGTGTCCGAATCGGTGAAGACACCCAGGTCGCGGCAAAAAAGCTATGCGCGGCGCTAATGGCAGCCGGTGCGTATTGTGACGTGCTGCGCAATCAAATGTAAGCCGCTGCCGGTGTGCGAGATCATAGGCGGCATCTCGCGCAGGTGCAGCGGGGCATACTTTTGCTCCGCTTCGACGGCGGCTCAGTCACAACGCCGGCAGCACGGCGCGCGTTTGTATCTCGGCGTCCTTACCAGCTCCACCAGCCCCACGCCGGAAGCGTCACCTCTTGAGCCCCATAGCGTATCACCGGAACTACGGGCGGTCCGTATGGATCGATGCGGTCGTCCTCAGGGCGAAAACGATATCGTGGAACAATGTAGGAATCCCAGTAAGGCCTTACCACGGGCACCCTGACGACAAGCCTCGCCCGTGGCTCACGAACGACTTGAGCTGCGGCACTGTAGGTCCCCAAGTCACACAACACCAGGGCCGCTCCGAGAGCGAACGCTACGGTCGTTATCCTCATGCCTCACCTCCTTGCCGCCCTGGCGAGTTGGGCAGCGCAAATCTTCCTCGTCACTCATCCGCAAACGGCGCCCCGCCAGGTGACGGTGCATATAATGTCCAGCCGTGCAGGTAGAGGGCTCCTTGGCCTCTCTGCACACGTTATCTTCTACCGTATGCTACCTGCGAACTCAGCCGACGACGATGTCTTATTTCAGTCTTGATGTCACAATTCTGAATTCTTCGAATTGAATTTTTTGATTTCGTGGCGGAAGCAGCGATGAAGCCAAGAGACTTCAGCGAGCACATGTTCGCGTCGCGGAAATTTTTGCCGCGGCTAGGCTTCGACCGCGGATTGTGATCCGATCCGGAGATGGCCGGCTACGGTGTAGCGGCCCATTTGCGCACTACTCGTTTGAGAATGTCGCGGTAACAGGCTTAATCGGCGGGATCCACCGTGGCTGCCGCCCGGGTTTAATGCTGATCGACTTCAGCAGCGTCGCGGCGACGATCATCACCAGGATGCCACCAAGACTAAGCCCAATCTGCATCGCGAGCCGATCCGAGATGTCGAGTAGCGTCAGGTGGCTGGCGAGCGCCAGGAGAACGCCGAGGCAATAAATTGGCAGTGAGTGCTCGCCACAGCACCTCGCGCAGCGCATCACCGGCGTCGATAGCGCGCGCCAATCGTGAGGAACGAAGCGTAGCGCAACAATGGCAAGAGCCAAGAAATGCAATAGTCGCAGCGGGCTGAGATTCGATTTGTCCAGCGGGAAAAGCAGCTTCGTCACAGTCTGCGGGACCAGCGGCTCCAGCGGCGTGATATTCCAACTCAACGCGATGATCAGGCTGAAAACCAGATAGAGAACGGCAAGAAACAGCGCGGTGCGAGAGGTCAGCAACGGCCGGAATTTCTGCCCCTCGATCACGCACCACGCGCCCAGCACGATCAGAAACTGCCAGGCCAGGGGATTGAAGAACCACGCCCCGCTGGGCCAGGCGGGAACGCTCCAGCCGAAGACCTGCACGAGCGAATAAAGCAACAGCGAGGCGCCAAGCGTCGCGTTTGGTGCTCGCAGCAGCAGCCATAGCAGCGGCGCGAACGAAGCGTGGAAAATCACAAAGACGGCGAGGACGTCGGTGTTGACGGGACGGTATTGGAGGACCGCAGCGTGCGCGAGGGTCACGCCCGGACGTTCCAACAAAATTCGCGTATTGCTCTCGTCGGCAAGATGATCGCGGCCTGTGAGGTAGACCATGATGGCGCAAGCGAGCGTGAGCAGCAGAAATGCGGCATAGATGTCCCACGCCCGCCGGACCGAGCGACCGATCATACCGCTCCAGCCGTCGCGCTGAGATGCCCTGCCGTAGGCCAGCGCGCAGGTCACGCCCGAGATGAACATGAATACCTCGGCCGCGTCGCTGAAGCCGTAGTTCCGCAGTGTCAACCAGCTCCCGATGTTGTTGGGAACATGGTCAAGAAAAATCCACCACAGCGCGATGCCGCGGCAGACATCGATCCGCAGGTCGCGACCAGACCCCTTGAGCTCCGGCGGTGTCTCGCCGACCAATGGCTTCGAGCTGTGAGTTCGATCATGCATCTGACTGCCCTGTGCGGCGTTGCGCGCACGCTCTCGGTCGGAGATGGGTCGATGAAGCGCTCGCTATGCGCGTTGGACTGCGTAGGTACCGAGCAGATCGCCGACCGAGCGATGCGGTTACGGGTGGTGGCTACGTAGTGGTTCGAGCTCCGTTCGTCGCGGCCCGTCAGCCCAACCGCTATCCCGATCAACGGGGCTGCCAGGATCGCCGCCATCCCGATCCGCTTTCAGGCTTTCGTCGCAAACAACCGGGATCAGAAGCTGCTTTCGCATTTCGGCGAGGCGGGCACGGCAATATTCGGTGTAAAGCAGGTCGAATATGGTGGGCATGCTCGAACCCTCGCTTGATCATCACCGTTGACGTCGTACGCGATAGATTTCGGCCATTTCACCCGCGGCGGAAGTAAAGGGAGTTTGTGTCCGACGAAATCTGATGACGGTGTCGTGCCCAACAGACGAACCGAAACCGGTATCAGAGGACATCCAAGTGCTGCAGAACAATCTGCACCGCGGATCGTTGAGTTCGATCAGTCGCGAACAATTTGGCAAAGCTGGACTTGCGCTCGCAGCCGCCAGCTATGTTTGAAATTGGACCCGATGGCGGCAACGAGAAATAGAGCCACCACGGTCGTCTCCTCTTAAAGGAGATTTTTTAGCATCACGACTTTCGTAATCACTATGGACCTAATTTTCTAGGCGCAACGTAAGCCAGTTCACATCGCCATCGATCACAGGTGAATGAGACTAGCAGGGACATGGTGTAGCTTCTTGGACTTCGGCGCACCGCTCAAGAAAAGGTCGGTGCGCGAACTGCAAATTACAAATACCGTAGTAGATTGTGGCAGCAATTCATTCGAGCGTTTTTATGAAGGCTGGAGATTTCCCCATGTCTACGGGCGCAGCCGATTTCTCATCATATCGGTTCTCGACGCGTGAGCTCCCGGAGAGGATGCGCATCCCTTCGTGGCGCGAGAACTTTGGGAGGGTCATAGTTCACGTCGATATCGAACCTCTGTCGCACGTTCCATTTCGAGCTGAAGCAAGGCTGCAATCAATCCCGGGTTTGCGTACGCTCGCGTTGAGAGGGTCCTCCATGCGTTTCAAGCGTTCGCAGACGAGCATTGCTGATGGTGATGACTCGATCGGCCTCATCGTCTGCTCTCCCAGCAGGAGTCGCATGTCGCAGCGCGGCCATGAAGTCGAGCTTCGCGCCGGCGATGCAATCGCAATTCTGCATGCGGAGCCCGCCACTGTCACCTATGTGGAAGGGCTGCAATTCGGCTTGGCCGTGCCGCGCGACGCGCTTGCGCAGCGCGTGACGAATGTCGACACTTTCGCGATGCGGCCGATTTCGCACCGAGCCGAGGCGCTTCGACTTCTCATGGCGTATCTGAAGTCCGCATTTAACGAGGGCGCTCTAGCCGCCCCCGCGCTGCGCGATGCGGTCCTGACTCACATCCATGATCTGGTGGCGCTCGCAATCGGCGAGTGCGCTCCGTTGGGCGAGAGCAATGCGAGCGCTGTTGTGGCTGCGCGCCACAGCGCCGTCGTCGACTACATCGCAGGGCACTTTCAAGATCCCGAGCTTAGCCTCGAGACAGTTGCCCGCTGCCAGGGCATCTCTCCTCGTTATCTGCAGCGCCTGATGGCGTCATCGGGAAGGTCGTTCACCTGTCGCCTGAATGAACTACGTCTTCAACGGGCGTTCGAACTGCTAACCGAGCTTCAGACCAGCACGCACCGGATTTCCGATATCGCGTTGGAGGTTGGCTTTTCGGATGTTTCGCATTTCAATCGCCTGTTCCGCGCCCGATTCGGCGATTCGCCGCGCGGCGTGCGCAGCGCCGGAAGGGGCAATAGCTGCGCCATGTGACCAGATCCGCGAGTGCCACGAGATGCTGTCTTGGTCTTGATTTCGATCCGCCGAACGGTGGCCGCGCCACGCGTCGTACAACCGTTCGTCACGGGCTTCAGACCTTGACTTAACCTGGCGGCGAGCCGATTGAGCCGGTTCACTCTCGCGGTGTCTTAAAGGTTCAGGGTTTCGGCGCCCGGTTGAGAGATCTGCATGTCGGCGAAGCGGCACGAGCCGCTACGGCGCTGAAAGAGCGAGACGCCGAGCAGCCAGACGTTTACGATGGATTTGGCCGGGCCGCCGATGTGCTCCTTGTAGTCGGCGTAGACGTCACGCTCGTCGCTGACCCACTTGCCGAGATCGACAGAGCCGCTGCGGACCGCCATGTGCGACTCGAGCGGCGTCCAGCGGGGGATCGGGCAGCGGAACGCCTTGCCGACAGGGAGGCTTGAGCTCCAGAAATAGGTGAGGTCCTGGCCGTCGTCGAACTCCGCGGCGATGGAGAGATAGTCGTGCGACGTAAGCTGGTCTTCCGGCAACCGCGAGGGCAGCTCCTCGACAATCCAACGCCAGCTCAGCTTGGTTTGCGGCTTCAGCTCGATGCCGACGGGGCGCTGCAGAATGCCGGCGTTTTTCAGCGGTTCGACGGAAATTGCGCCATTGCCGATATCGTTGAAGATGACCGGGCCGCCGCCTAGCATGAAGAAGTTGTGCCAGCCCGCCGGCAGCTTGCGGGGCGACTGGAGCCGCGCCACTTCCGCAGCGATGATGCCGTCGATGTCGCCGTGGCTGAGCAGGCTTGTCAGGCCCGCGAGCGCGCTGCCGCGCCAGACCAGCGCCACGCCGTAGATGTGCGCGTCGGCCTTGGCGTACTCGTCCTTCGGCACCGCCAGTTCGCCAGCCGCATCCTTGAACTCGACGAGTGATCGTGCGATTTCGAGTGGACCGTCGGCGGCGGCGGTCATCGTCCCGGTGTTGCTCATCGGATTGAACATCGGGCGGGCGCCGCGGGTGCGTACGTGAAACGCAACACCGGGCTCGACCCACAGATCCTGTTCGCGGGCGAGCCACACGCGACCGCCGAGCAGGAACGTCACTTCCTGCCCCTTAGCGAGGGTGATGCCGAGATCCTTCCACGGCAACTCGCTGCCTGAGAGATCGAAAACGCGGGCCTCGCGAAGCTCGGGGGATTTGGCCCTGGCGATGAGCGCCGTCACGCCGTCGATGAGTTCCGCGCGGTCGAGAAGGCTTATGGCTGCCATGGCCCCGCGATCGAGGACGAGCGTGGCGAGCGACGCCGTCAGGCCCAGGGCCATGAGCCGTTTCAGCATGTAACGCCGACTGAGTCCGTCTGCACCGTAAGAGCAACCGGCATGGTGAGGCAACGTGCACATGTGTTCCTCCCTGGCTATTCTTTCGCGCGTTGTAGGATGGAGATCCTGCACGCGCAGCGATAGCTGAGAGGGCAAAGGAAGACTTGAGATGTTTTCCCGGCATCGCCCGGGAATATTTCCCGAGGTGACGGAACGGTCGGCGTGGACAATTGCCGTCCACCAGAATGGCCGCTGGTGCAGGGCTGCCCAGTTGGGTGTCGCGGCAAGTCGTCAGCTAGCTACTGTCGTGAGTTCCACGTTTTCTCTCTCCTGTGTGCGGGTCAATGTCAGAAGGCATTCTTAAATTGCGCGAGATAGTCGGGGCTCCCATAGACCCACATGGGCTCGTCACATTGTTGTGGGCCTTGGTCGTTCATGCAGGCGAAGCTCCAGGTCGGAGCTGCGATCTCGCGGCCTTCGATGCCGTATCCCTGGAGTCGACTGCCATCTGTCGGTCGGGTGTCGACATGCGTTCGATTGCTGCTGCTGTTGGTTCGCACATGAGTCGTGGTTTGGGTCGCGAAGGATGACGCAAGCAGCAGGGCTGCCAGAAGGTATGTGATCTTCAACGTCGGCTTCCTCGATTGAGCCTCGCGCGAGCGGAGGCATTTGCGTTTCTGAAAGGAAGACCGAGATTGGAGTCTGGATATTTCCCAATCACGCAAACGTTTGGCAGCTTTGCAAATCTGTCTCCATGAGGCAGACATCGCATCGGTTCACGGCAGGGCCGCACCACTTCTGTATCGGCGAGACTGCGGCGGATAGCGATGACATTGCCTACCAGTGCCGTTGCTCAGCCTCGATGCAGCAGCGTGAGCTGTGTTCAGCGTGCCGCGCAGCGTGCGCAGAAGATCGCGTTTCGTTGAAAGCGCGTGATGAAATATTTTCCAAGCCCGGCCGCTCTTCACAACAAGGAGCCGAGCGCTTCCTTGGCTTCTGTCACCATGTGGGAGAAACAAATGACCAAACTGACCTTCGTGTCGGCGGCGTTGATCGCGGCTGCCGTATTCACAACGCAGGCCATGGCTGCTCGCAGCGACGTCGCGGCACGGCACGCCACGGCCAAGGGCCATCCAGGCGTTACAGACTGTATGCGGGCTCCAAATGTCGGCGCGTTTGCCTCGGATCCCTATACTGTACCTCCCTGCATGCCCAATACCGCTCCTGCACCATTCCAATAGTGACAAAGAGTCGGGCTGGCAGACCTCGCCAGCCCGATCGCGTGGCAATCCACGCTGCCGATGCGTAGTTTTTTTCAACCGCACCGCGGCGGTGCACGCCAGCCCAGCGCGGCAACCGCAAGTAGGCCAGCCTTGCGATTCTTCGCTCCGGGGCTGCGACCATCCGATGAACTCACAGCGTAATGTTGTAACGTCGACTCCGGGGGGAGGGCGTGATAGTCGGAAGTCCGCACCAAACAATTTCCGAATGTTCGCAAGAAAACCCCAGCTCTTGGTCATCAGTGCTCCGCGACGCATAGCGGCGGTATTGCTGACGCTGGTCTACTTGCTCGCGGGCGCGCTGCACGGCGTGTGCGGCCTCGATGTAACGAACCCTTCCGGCGGCATGGTCGTGAGCGATATTGCCAAAGGGGAGGAGCACCGGGACAAAGGCGTTGCTGCCGAGCATCACTGCCACGGCTGCTTCTCGGTCTCGGTCCCTTCGCCGGTTCAGGCTTGGATGAACCTGGCGCCGCGGAGTGCGCCGATCTTGCAGCGCACGATGCGCCTTTCCGGTCTCGTACCCGGCATCGATACGCCACCGCCCAAACACCTGATCTGAACGGAGTCGCGGCGCGTCAGCGGCCGCTTCAAAAGTCCTCGTTCAGCAGGTTGTCTTCATGGCATTCGGACCAACGGCCGCGCGCATCGCGGGCGCGGCGGCATTTGCCATCAGCTTGGTGGTGGCGGGCGATTCGCAGGCTCAGACGCTCACGCTGCGGGAGGCGCTTGCGCGCTCTCTTGCCGCAAGTCCGCGCCTGACTTCGGCGGAGCGTGACATGGGTATCGCCACCGGGCAACGTATCCAGTCCGGCGTCCTGCCAAATCCAGAGCTGTCGTACGAACAGGACAATTCCTTCGGGTCGCGCATCTATCAGGGCACCAAGTCGGCGGAGAACACACTGCAGATCAGCCAGGCCTTCGAATGGTTCGGCAAACGCGAGGCGCGGATCGCGGCCGGCCAGGCCGGAGTCGAAGTCGCCGCTTTCCAGCGCAAGGCTGTTCGGCTCGAGGTTCTGTCGGAGACGGCGGTCGCTTTCCTCAACGTTCTCGGCGCGCAATGCCGGATTCAGATTCTCGATGACCAGATCGCCGCCATCGACCGGCTGACGCCGCTGTTGCGGCGCCGGGTCGAGGCGGGAGCGTCCTCGCCGGCAGAGACGGGGCGAGCGGAAGTCGCATCCGCGCTGGTGAAGGCGGATCGCGAGCGGGTCAGGTCGATGCTGGCAAGCGCCCGCCGCGAACTCGCGGTCTTGATGGGGGACACAGCGCCCAAATTCGTATCAGTCTCCGGACGGCTCGAGGTCACGGGCCGCCCGCCATCCTTTCAGTCCGTCATTGCGGCCATTGACGCCAATCCGCAACTGGTCCGCTGGACCGCCGTCTATGCGCAGCGCAACGCGGAGCTTCTGCTGGCGCGGCTGAAACCCTATCCGGACGTGCGCATCGCCGCAGGATGGCGTCATTTCAACGACACTAACGACGACGCGGTCAGACTGACCCTTTCGGTCCCGATCCCGCTGTTCGATCAGAACCAGGGCAACATCCTTTCGGCCCAGGAAAGCCTCGCAAAGACGCGAGCGGAGCGCGAGGCCAACCGCAATGCGCTGATCGTGATCGCAGGGCGCGCCTATGACTCGCTGCAAGGCTCCCTGCGCGAGCTGTCCGTGCTGCGCGAGACCGCGATCCCTCGAGCGCAAGAGGCTTCCGACGCGATCTCGCAAGGCTACGGCCAGGGCCGATACACGTTGCTCGAAGTGCTGGACGCGCAGGCGAGCGTCGCCCAGGCACGGCTTCGCGAGCAGGAGGCTCTGCAGAATTTTCACGTCGCAGTAGCGACGATCGAGGGGCTTGTCGGAGATCCTTTCAGGCTGGCGCGGGAGGGCGCGAGATGAAGACCTCAACCATTTTCGCTGTGGCCTTTGTGGCGGCTGCCATCGGCGCCTTCGGCCACCAAGTGCTCGCTCCCGTAAAGGTCGAGACCACGCAAGCTTCGGGCCAGGCGTCGGAGAAGAAAGAGAAGCTGGCAGAGGAGCATGTCGAACAAGACGAGCACGGGGCCGACCGGATCAGGATCAGCGACGTGAAGCTGGCTGCCGCCGGCGTGAAGCTGGCCGAAGCCGCCAACGCGACGCTTTCCGACACTCTCTCGTTCAACGGCGTGCTGCGCGCCAATCAGGAGACGGTGGTTCAGGTTACCCCGAGATTCGCAGGCATCGTGCGTTCGATCAGAAAGCGGATCGGCGACACGGTCGCGAAGGACGATCTGCTGGCGTCGATCGAAAGCAACCAGAGCCTGACCGTCTATGATCTCAAGGCGCCGATCGGCGGCACCGTGATCGACCGGCAGATTTCGCTCGGAGAATATGTTTCCGAACAGAAGCCGGCGTTTGTGGTCGCGGATCTCTCCACGATCTGGGCCGATCTTTCGATCTATCGCCAGGATCTGAAGCGCGTCCGCGTGGGTGAGGCGATCCTGATCGATCCCGACGATGGCCGCGGCGAGATCAGGGGCACCATCTCCTATCTCGCTCCGATCGGAACCAGCGAGACCCAGACGGCGCTGGCGCGCGTGGTGCTGCCGAACGCCGACGCACGGCTGCGGCCCGGTCTGTTCGTGACCGCGCGGCTCGTCCTGGCCGCGCGCCATGTTCCGGTGGCCGTTCGGGCAGGGGCCATCCAGACTCTTGAGAACAGGACGATCGTCTTCGTCCGCGAGGAGGGCGACAAGATCGAGGCCCGGCCAGTCGAAATCGGCGAGTCGGACCCGAACTTCGTGGAGATCAAGGCCGGGCTGTCGGCCGGCGAGCGCTATGTCGCCGAGAGGAGCTTTCTGGTCAAGGCGGAGATGGGCAAGGGAGAAGCGGGCCATGATTGAGCGCATCCTCGCATTCTCCGTGCGCCAACGCTGGCTGATCATGCTGCTTGCCGTCGGCGCTGCTCTGTTCGGCACGTGGAATTTCCAATGCCTGCCGATCGATGCAGTCCCCGATATCACCAACGTGCAGGTGCAGATCAACACGCAGGCGCCCGGCTATTCGCCGCTTGAAACCGAGCAGCGCATCACCTTTCCGGTCGAGACCGCGATGGCCGGCCTGCCCAAGCTGGACTACACGCGATCGCTCTCGCGCTACGCCTTGAGCCAGGTGACGGTCGTATTCCAGGACGGCACAGATATCTATTTTGCCCGTCAACTCGTGAATGAACGCATCCAGCAGGTGAAGGACCAGCTTCCGGCGGGAGTCGAAGTTGCGATGGGGCCGATCTCGACGGGGCTCGGTGAAATCTACATGTACACCGTCGAAGCGAAGACAGGTGTGAAGACCCCCGGCGGCAAGGATTTCACGCTGACCCATCTGCGCACCATGCAGGACTGGATCATCCGGCCACAGCTCCGCAACGTGCCCGGCGTGATCGAGGTCAACACCATCGGCGGCTTCGAGCGCCAATTCCATGTCCTGCCCGACCCTGGAAGGCTGATGGCCTACGGCCTCGGCTTCCGCGACGTCATGACCGCGCTCGCAAACAACAACGCCAACGTCAGTGCCGGCTATATCGAACGGAACGGTGAACAATACCTGGTCCGCTCTCCCGGTCAGGTCGGAAGCGTTGCCGAGATCGAGGATGTTGTGATCGGGTCCCGGAGCGGCACGCCGGTTCGGATCAGGGACGTCGCAGAGGTCACCGAGGGGTGCGACCTTCGAACTGGTGCCGCTACGCTCGATGGCGAGGAAACCGTTCTCGGCACCGCCATGCTGCTGATCGGAGAGAACAGCCGGGCGGTGGCCCGGCGCGTCGCGGCAAAGCTGGGGGAGATCGCGAAGTCCCTTCCGGAGGGCGTCGTGACGCGGACGGTCTACGACCGGGCTCACCTCGTGGAGGCGACGATCCGCACGGTCGAGAACAATCTCGCGGAGGGCGCCGCTCTCGTTGTTGCCGTGTTGTTCCTGATCCTCGGCAATATCAGGGCCGCGCTCGTGGCAGCCTGCGTGATACCGCTGTCCATGGAATGACCGTCAGCGGCATGCTCGAGACGAAAGTCAGCGCCAACCTGATGAGCCTCGGCGCGATTGACTTCGGCATCATCGTCGATGGTGCCGTGATCATCGTCGAGAACTGTCTCCGGTTGCTTGCGCAGGCGCAGCGGCGCAAGGGCGGGCTACTCAGGACATCCGAGCGGCTGGAGACTATTGTCCGCGGCGCCAGCGAGGTCATCAAGCCCAGCCTGTTCGGGACGCTGATCATCGCGGTGGTCTATCTTCCGGTGCTGACGCTGACCGGCGTCGAAGGGAAGATGTTCACGCCGATGGCCTTGACCGTGCTGATGGCGCTGGGCGGTGCGGCCCTGTTGTCGATCACCTTTGTCCCGGCGGCGGTCGCGGTCTTCGTGACCGGCAAAGTGTCGGAGCAGGAAAGCCTGTTCATGCGCGCGGCGAAGCGGATCTATGTCCCGTTGTTGCGGCTTGCGATCGCAAACAGGGGCGCGGTCGCCCTCGGCGCTGCCGCCATCGTAGTCGCGGGCGGCTTTGCAGCCACACGCATGGGTGGCGAATTCATTCCCAGCCTCGATGAAGGCGACGTGGCGCTCGCGGCAATCCGGATCCCCGGCACCAGCCTTACTGAATCGATCGATTTGCAAAAACTATTGGAAAAGCGCGTCCGGCAGGTGCCGGAAGTGAAGGACTTCTTTACGCGGATCGGTACAGCCGAAGTGGCCACCGATCCGATGGCTCCGTCGCAGACCGATGGCTACGTCATGCTCAAACCGCGGGAGGAATGGGCTGAGCCGGACAAGCCGAAATCCGAAGTCGTCGAGGCCATCGAAAATGCCGCCAACGAAATCCTGGGCAGCAGCTACGAGTTCTCGCAACCCATCCAGTTGCGCGTCAACGAACTGATCTCGGGCGTGCGCAGCGACGTCGGCGTCAAGGTCTTCGGCGACGATCTCGACATCCTGCAAGGCGCGGCCAAGCAGGTCGAAGGCGTGATCCGCGGCATTCGCGGCGCGACAGACGTCAAGACCGAGCAGGTCGCCGGACTCCCCATCCTGACCGTAAAGCTCGATCGGCGCGCGCTTTCGCGCTACGGCCTCAGCATCAGCGACGTTCAAACCGTGGTGAAAATCGCCGTCGGCGGCAAGAGCGCGGGAAAGCTGTTCGAAGGAGATCGACGTTTCGAGATTGTGGTGAGACTGCCGGAGCGTCTGCGCGGCAATCTCGATGCGATCCGCGCAATTCCGATCCCGCTGCCTGGCGGGGAGGCGACTTCGCTCGCACCAATCAGGACAGCATTGCCGGCACCGTCACTCTCGCAGACACGCTTCGTGCCGCTGTCCTCGCTGGCGGCGGTGGAGGCGACGCCCGGACCGAACCAGATCAGCCGCGAGAACGGCAAGCGGCGGATCGTGGTTACGGCCAACGTCCGCGGGCGCGATCTCGGCTCGTTCGTGGCGGAGGCGCAGGATGCCGTTGCCCGGAGCGTGAAGGTCCCGGCCGGCTATTGGATCGGATGGGGCGGCCAGTTCGAGCAACTCGTCGCGGCGACGAAGCGGTTGACGATTGTCGTGCCCTTGGTGCTGCTCTTGGTCTTCATGCTGCTGTTCATGAGCATGGGGTCGGCCGCCGACGCGCTGCTGGTGTTCAGCGGCGTGCCGCTGGCGCTGACCGGCGGGGTCGCGGCGCTACTGCTGCGAGGCATTCCGCTTTCGATCAGTGCTGCGGTGGGCTTCATCGCACTCTCGGGGGTTGCGGTCCTCAATGGGTTGGTGATCATCGCCTTCATCGAGCGCTTGCGTCGAGATGGAAAGACGGTGCTGGACGCGGTCCAGGAGGGGGCCTTGACGCGATTGCGTCCGGTTCTGATGACGGCGCTCGTCGCTTCGCTGGGCTTTGTGCCGATGGCGATTGCGACCGGCGCCGGCGCTGAGGTTCAGCGGCCGCTGGCGACGGTGGTCATCGGCGGCATCATCTCCTCAACCGTGCTGACGCTCCTGGTGCTGCCGGCGTTGTATGTTCTTTTCCGGAAGGATTCTCCTCTCGTCTCCCATGAAGCGGAGGAGAGCAGATTGTGATTTGGTCGGCGGACTGAGCGCAAGGCTTGCGGCCGGCGATAGCCGACCATCAGAATGCATCGGCTGCTAATAGGTAAGTGCCTACGTCATTTAATCTGCTTGCTTACCTAGGGTAGTACGCCTAACCTAATACTCCGTCAGGCGGAAAGGTTTCGAGAACTATCTTTCGACGCGGCCCAACGGATGCGGGACGTCGCGATGCCGCAACCAAGCATCGAGCGTAGCAGGCAGCCAAAAGGTGCTCTGGCTCGGGACATGGTCTGGAGTCCCGGCCGCCCCTTCCGCCTGGGTTCCAACCGTCATCGTGCGGCACGGGCGCCCTCTCACCGCGTGCGCGCGAACGGCTTCCGGATCGATCTTACACCGGTGACCGACCGGAAGTGCACCGGCACCCGTCGAGGCGACCGCTACGCAACGACGGCGCAGATCCCGCCGGACCCGAAAGATCGTCCCAGCGCACAGTCGGGAATGACGGGCGCCGGCTCGCTCGTCTTCTCGCGGCGGCGCATTGCAGATCTCGATGATTGGAGCTGATGGCGGACCTTCATGATGGGGCCGACCGGAAGGATTCTGATGGCGTGGAGAAAGGGAGAAGGTCATGTCGGAAACGATCATCAATCTCATCATCCAGCTTATTGCCGGCGCGATCGGAGGCAACGCCGCGGGCGCGTCGATGAAGAACCTGGATCTCGGCCCGCTAGGCAACAGCATCGCCGGCGCGATCGGTGGGGCAGGCGGGGGGACAATTCTCACTGCGCTGCTGCCGGTTCTGCAGGGCGCGGCCGATAGTGTCGATATCGGCGCGCTGGTCGGCCAGGCCGTTGGCGGCGGTATCACCGGCGCGATCCTTACGGCGATCATTGGTCTGATCAAGAACACCATGGGCCGCCAACCCGCGCGGTGAGATAAGCCGGCGGGAACGAAAACCGTGGGCGTACGGTAATCGGAGCGCGACCAGAAACTGATCGCGCGGGGTCTGGCCTGACGCGAGCAGATCAGCTCGGTTCGAAGCGAGCACGCAACTCTCATCACCCTGACGAGGCGCCGTCGCGGAGCCTGTCATCGGCCTGCGCTTGGCGTGGACCCGGTGGCGCCCCCCGGCGACAAACGGCAAAACCGTTTGCGCAGGGATGTCGGTTTGAAAAAAGGCCGCTAAGAGGCCGATTGGCGGAGCGGTGCTATCGAGCCTTGGAGAGGTCGGGAGGCGAGTGCTCATTCGGCTCGCCGCACGGCGCTGCGCGCCGACCACATTTCCGCGCCGGTCATCGGTATCCTCGATCCTGGGACTGGAACTACACGATCCCTCTCGACCGCGCGCCCGACAAAATTCTCAGCGGCACCTGGAAATTCGCGAGGGCTGGCGGTGAACTGAATATTGGTTATGGCATGAAGCGATACCTTCGATCTGTATCGACCGCGGTCATACTTGTTTTGACCGCGGTTCTGGTTCTGTCGACGTCCCTGCAGGCAGCCGCGCTGGAGGGCGAGGCCCAAAATCGCGAGCTCGTTGTCGGCACCAAGGAGGCTCCGCCGTTTGCGATGAAGGACAAGGACGGAAACTGGGAAGGGATGAGCATCGAACTCTGGCGTCGCATTGCCGGCAAGCTCGGATTGCAATATCGGTTCGCGGAGGCTGCCTCGGTCCCATCACTGCTGGATGGCGTCCGCACTGGGGATTTCGATGTGGCCGTGGCTGCCATTACCGTGACGCCCGCGCGTGAACAGCAGGTTGATTTCACGACGCCTTACTTCCACACGGGAACCGGTGTTGCCGTGCAGTCCGACCGAGTCGCAAGCTGGATGCCCGTCGTGCGTTCGATCACCTCCTACAGTTTCATGCAGGCCATAGGCGCCTTGCTTGGGCTAGCTCTCCTTGCAGGCGTGCTGATCTGGCTGTTCGAGCGCCGCAACAATGAGGGATTTGGCGGCGGCGTGGTGCGCGGCCTCAGTTCGGGCGTATTTTGGTCGGCCAACGCGATGACGCAGCGTGTCGACGCCAGCATCATTCCTGTCACGCTGGCCGGGCGGATCATCGCCGTAATCTGGATGGTGGTCTCGGTGATCGCGATCGCGGTGTTCACGGCAGGGATCACCTCGACACTCACGACGAAGCGCCTGCACGGCATGGTCAACAGCGTTGGCGATCTTTCCGCCGTGCGCGTCGGCATCGTGCAGGGCACCGCGACAGAGGACGCGCTGTCGCGGATGCGCGTCAAATACAGAACGGTTGCGTCGCCAAAAGAGGGATTCGAGGCCCTGCGAAAGGGAACGATCGACGCGTTTGCCTATGATCGGCCCATCCTGGCCTGGATGATCCGCCAGGGTGGCTTGTCCGCAGAACTTAGCGAGGTGAGGTTTGAGCCGCAGGACTATGCGATCGCGCTGCGCAGCGACAGCCCGTTGCGAAAAGAGCTGAACGTCGCGCTGCTTGAGGCGGAACAGTCGGACTGGTGGAACGACGTTCTATTTCGATATCTGGGGCAGACGACGAATTAGCCGCCAAAGCGAAACAGCGCCGCGGACGATGTCTAGCGGCGAAACCGCTCCCGATATTCGCTGGGTCCTGTGCCGATCCGGCGCAAGAAGGCGCGCCGCATGGTATCGGGATTGGCAAAGCCGCAGGCCGCCGCGACGCGCTGCAAGGGCTTGTCCGTCTCCTCGAGCAGGCGTCGTGCGGAATCGATCCGCGCCATTTCAACAAAATCGGCGGGCGTGATCCCGGTCTCCTGCTGGAAGACGCGCGTGAAATTGCGGACGCTCATCGCTGCGCGGGAGGCGAGGGTCTTGACCGCGAGATCGATCGAAAGGTGATCGAGGATCCAATGCTGCACCGCCTGAATACGGCTCTCCGCGGCGATCTGTGCCGCCAGATGCGCGCTGAATTGCGACTGGCCGCCCGGACGCTTGAGAAAGACCACGAGTCGGCGGGCGACCGAAAGCGCGACGCCGCGGCCGTGATCGTCTTCGATCAGCTTGAGCGCCAGATCGATGCCCGCCGTCACGCCAGCCGAGGTCCATAGCGCGCCATCCTGGACGAAGATTTGATCCGGCGCGACCTTGGCTTTGGGAAAGCGCTCCGCCAATTCGGCGGCGTGCTGCCAGTGCGTGGTCGCGTTCAGATCGTCGAGCAATCCGGCGGCGCCGAGGAAGAACGCGCCGGTGCAGACGGATCCATAGCGGGCGCTCTGCGGTGCGCGGCGCCGCAGCCAGTTGTGAAGATCGGTGTTGCCATAAGCCTGAGCATAATCGGGGGTGCCGGCGACGAGCAGCGTCTCGATCGGACCGTCGTCGTCGAAAACCGTGCTGTCGGCCAGCAACGACAGGCTGCCCGCCTTGACGGCGCGTTTCCGGCCGGTCGACAACAGCCGAACCTCGTAATTGCATGTCCCCGGCGCCTGGCGGTTAGCTTCCAGGAAGGCATCGAGTGGCCCCGCAATGTCCAGCGACTGCGCGTTCTCCGGAACGACGATGGCAACAGGGATGCTACGCATGTCGTCCTTCGCCCGAGCGATCGCCCGCAATGCGGCTGCGGGCTCTAGCCGCAGCCTGAAAGTGACGACGTCGCTGGGGCATGTGGATTGCTCGCGGTCTCACGGAGAATAAAGCCTACCCCGCGGACACTGTAAATCATCGGCGTCTCGCCCGGGCCGTCGACCTTATGGCGCAGGCGGCCCATATGCACGTCGACCAGGTTGGTGTCCGGGACGAAGTTGTAGTTCCAGACGTCCTTGAGCAGCATCGCCCGGGTGAGCGATTGGCCGCTGCGTCGCATCATATATTCGAGCAGGCGAAGCTCGCGCGGCAAGAGTGTGATCTGGCGGTCGCCGCGCCTGACGGTCCGCTCGATCAGATCGAGCTCGAGCGCTCCGACGCGCAAGACGGTCTCGCGCGTCTCGGCCGGCCGACGCAGCAGGGCTTCCAGTCTGGCGGCGAGTTCGACGAGCGCGAAAGGCTTGGTGAGATAGTCATCACCGCCCGTTCGCAGCCCGCGCACGCGATCCTCAACTCCGGTCAGCGCACTTAGCACCAGGACGGGCTTGCGCATCCGGTCCTGGCGCAAGGACCAGATGACATCGAGCCCATCCATTCCGGGCAATTGGCGATCGAGGATCACGACATCGGGCTGGGACGCACGCGCCTTGTTCAGGCCCTCGATCCCGTTCGACGCCCAGTCGACCTCGAAGCCACGATCGGTCAGACCTGCAGCAATGGCCTCTGCGGTTTCGCTGTCATCTTCGATCAGAAGCACTTTCGCCATCGATCGGTTCCCACCTACTGCCATCGGTTCCGCTGTCTGTGGACCGCGCCGGCGCACGCCGTTCGCCTCGGTCGAACAGCGTGCACGAGCTGAACTACCTCGAGCGGGATGGCTTTTCTTTCGTCATCTCGCTCCATCTTTTCCTTTGAGCATGATCTCGGCGCAAATCTTCCCGTTTGTCGCGAAGATTTCGGACCATACTCCGGTCGGCTCAAAGCTCGCCGGCGGCGAATTTGGCGAGCGCGTCGGCAACGCCCTTGCCGTAGGCCGGGTCCGCCTTGGCGCAGTTGGTCACATGGCGCTCCTGGATGTGCCTGGAAGCCTTGCCGACCTGGCGGGCGGTGTTGTCGAACAGCGCCTGCTTCTGGGCGGCATTCATCTTGCGGAACAGATCGCCCGGCTGTTGCCAGTGATCGTCGTCCACACGGTGATCCCAATGGGCGGCTGCGCCGGTGATCTCCAGCGGAGGCTCGTTTAGCTCCGGCTGGTCCGTCCACTCGCCCAGGCTGTTTGGCCAATACGTCGCGGTGCCGCCAAGATTGCCGTCGGTGCGCATGGCGCCATCCCGGTGATAGGTATGGAATGGACATTTCGGCGCGTTGATCGGGATCTGGTGGTGATTGACGCCGAGACGGTAGCGCTGGGCATCGCCGTATGAAAACAGGCGAGCCTGCAGCATCTTGTCTGGCGAATAGCCGATGCCGGGCACCACGTTGGCGGGCGTGAACGCCGCCTGCTCGACCTCGGCGAAGAAGTTCTCCGGGTTTCGGTTGAGCTCGAAATAGCCGACCTCGATCAACGGATAATCCGCCTTCGGCCAGACCTTCGTCAGATCGAACGGGTTGAACCGAAAAGTCTTGGCCTGCGCCTCAGTCATGACCTGGATGAACAGCGTCCAGCGCGGGAAATCCCCGCGTTCGATGCTGGTGAAGAGGTCGCGTTGATGGCTCTCCCGGTCCTTGCCGACCAGCGCCTCGGCCTCGGCATCGGTCAAATTCTGGATTCCCTGCTGCGTGCGGAAGTGAAACTTCACCCAGACGCGCTCATTGTTGGCGTTGATGAGGCTGTAGGTGTGGCTGCCGAAACCATGCTGGTGGCGGAAGCTCCTTGGGATGCCGCGATCGCTCATGATGATGGTGACCTGATGCAGCGCTTCGGGCAGCAGCGTCCAGAAATCCCAGTTCATATCCGGGTCCCGCATTCCCGTGCGCGGGTGTCGCTTGATCGCGTGGTTCAGGTCGATGAAGCGTAAGGGATCGCGGAAGAAGAACACCGGAGTGTTGTTACCGACCACATCCCAATTGCCCTCGTCGGTATAGAACTTCAGCGCGAAGCCGCGAATATCACGCTCGGCATCGGCCGCACCGCGCTCGCCGGCCACCGTCGAGAACCGTGCGAACATCGGCGTCTGCTTGCCGACCTTCGAGAAGATCCTGGCCTTGGTGTAACGGGTGATGTCGCGGGTGACGGTGAACGTGCCGTGGGCGCCTGCGCCCTTGGCGTGCATGCGCCGCTCGGGGATGACTTCCCGGTGGAAATGCGCGAGCTTCTCGATCAGCCAGACATCCTGCAGCAGCGCCGGGCCGCGCGGCCCCGCCGTCATGATGTTCACGTTATCGGCCACGGGCGCGCCGGAGGCGTGAGTCAGAAACGGCCTTTTAATTTTGTCGTCCATCGGAAGTTTCCTTTCGTTTTAGAGGCATGAGTTCATCGCTGGCGCGCCTTAAGAGGCTGCGCCCGAGGTCTGCTTGCGGGGGTCGGTATGGTTACGAGCTGGCTCGTCGCTTCGCGCGCTCGTGGAAGATCGAGCCGATGAAATCGAGGCTGGTTCGTGCCGCGAGCAGCGATGTGATTCCCGAGGGGTCGTAAGGCGGCGATACCTCAACGAAATCCACGCCGACCACCTCGAAGCGCCGGGCCACTTCGCGCAAGAGGTCCTTCGCCTCGTAGTAAGTGAAGCCGCCGTGGCTGATGGTCGCGGTGCCGGGCGCGATGGAGGGATCGAAGCTGTCGATGTCGATCGACACGTAGACGCGCTCGCGCTCGGGGATATGGGCGAGGGCTGCGGCCGCACCGATTGCGCGGATCTTGCGTAACGGCACCACATGGGTGCCATAGGCTTTCGCGGCTTCGTAATCCTCCTTGCTGACGGCGGCCATGTTGTGGGGACCAAGCGTGGTGATCGCTTTGACATGCGCCATCTCGGAGGCGCGCCGCATCGGACTGCCGTGGCCCCAGCCTATGCCGTTGCGCTGGTCGATGAAATCGAAATGGGCGTCGAGATGCACGATGTGGATCGGCTTCTCGTTCGAGTAGGCCGCGATGGTCGCCATGGTGATGGCGTGGTCGCCGCCGAGAATGTAGGGCATCGTCCTGGCATCCAGCAGCGCCCGGACCGCCAGCTCGGCATTCGCCAGGCTACGCTTGGTATCGGCGTAGATTACGTCGCTGTCGCCGGCGTCGACGATCTTGACTTCATCGGCGGAAAGATAGGTGACCTCGTCCTCGAAATCGAACACGCCCTTCGGCCCGAAGCCGTGGAACATCGACATCTCGCGGATGGCGCGCGGACCAAAACGCGTTCCGACGCGATAGCTCGAGGCGGTGTCGATCGGGATGCCGAGGACGGCGACATCGGCGCCGTCGAGCCTGTCCCAGTCGGGGCAGGCGGGCTGGCCTGCGAAAGTTGCCAGTCCCACGAAGGGCAGGTCCATTCGATCAGGCATGTTCCGGCTTGTGCGCTGTGTCGTCATGGTTCTGTGCTCCTTAGGGCCGGCCAACAGGGGCGCGGACTGGTTTGCTTGCTCAGCAGATTTCGCCGGTGATGCCTTCGCGCGCGTAGGCGCGGCGGACGGCGGGCAGGGCGGTGATCTTGTCGAGCAGATTGGCGATGTGGGGTCGCGCGCGCGGCGGGTTGGCCATGGGGCGGGCCCAACGGGCGAGCATGACAAGGTAGAAATCCGCGGCGCTCAGCTTGTCGCCGAGGAAGAGCGGGCCGTTGGCCGTCAGATGCTGCTCGATCACATCAAGATAGGCGCCGGCTCGCTTCTCGGCGCCTTGCCTGACGATCTCGGTCGCGGCGACGTCGCTGCCGGTCAGGCGATCCGGATATTGCCAGATCATCAGCTCTTCCTGCAGCGAGTTGGTCAGGAAGATCATCCATTGATAGAACTTCGCACGCTCGCGCGCGCCGATCCTGGGCGCGAGATCCGCTTCGGGATGCTGGTCGACGAGATGGAGAATGATGGCGGCCGCCTCGAACAGCACGAGGTCGCCATCGATCAGGGTAGGGATGCGGCCGTTGGGATTGAGCTTGAGATAGTCGTTCGACTTCTGCGCGTTCATGGCGCGATCGACCAGGACCAGCTCGTGGCGCCGGCCGATCTCTTCCAGCACCATGTGAGGCGCTGCGTTTGCATTGCCGGGAAAGTAGTGAAGCTGGTACATCGCTTGGCTCCGCGCCGATTGAGTTGACGAGCGGAGACTTAAAAGCGCGGGAGGCTGGCTACAACGCGCGACATCCGTCGATCCTGGCCAAAGCTCCGCCGATCCTGGCCATTCGTGTGTCGTGGGCCGGCTGTCGCGGCTTGGTCGCCGCGATCAGCGCCGGATGTGAACCTTCCGCGGGTGGTGCGGCTTAACCAATTAGGCGCGCGACAGGCGCGGCCGCCCTTGCATCCATCGATGATAAGGTTGCACAAGTGACGGGATCCGATGCGCATGCCGAGGTCTTGATCATCGGCGGAGGACCGGCCGGGCTGATGGCGGCAATCTACCTGGCGCGCTTCCGCCGGCAGGTGAGCATCATCGATGATGGTGCGAGCCGGGCGGCGCTGATCCCGCGCAGCCACAACCTGCCGGGATTTCCCGACGGCATTCCGGGCCGCGAATTGCTGGTGCGCATGGAGAAGCAGGTTAGGCGTCTCGGCGTGCGCATCGTCCGCGCTTCCGTCACCTCACTGGAAAAAGCCGAGACAGCGTTCCTCGCCCGCCATGCCGGTGGCGAGCTTTGGGCCGACCGGGTGATCCTGGCCACCGGCATCGTCGACAAGCAGACCCCTTTGCCTGATTGGGTTCAGGCGGTGCAGCAGGGTCTCCTGAGATATTGCCCGATCTGCGATGCCTTCGAAGCTATCGATAGACGAATCGCCATTATCGGCCCGTCGGATCATGCGACGGGGAAGGCGTTGTTCATGCGCGTCTACAGCGCCGATATCACGTTGATACCAGTCGACGGCTACCGCGATGAAGCAGCGTTGCAGCGGCTGGCGAAGGCCGGGGTGCGCGTGACTGCGCCTTTGCACCGCCTTGACAGAAGCGAGCGTGCGATCGAAGCCGTGCTCGTCGACCGCTCGCGCGAACGGTTCGAGGTCGTGTACCCGGCGATGGGGTCCGACGTCCGCTCCGAATTGGCACTTCAGCTTGGTGCGGATCACACCGACGACGGTTTCCTGAAAGTGGATGCGAAACAGCGGAGCAGTGTCGATCAATTATATGGGATCGGGGATGTCGTCACCGACCTGCACCAGATCTCGGTCGCGTTCGGCCACGCCGCCGTTGCAGCTTGCGCCATTCATAACTCATTGCCGATGCGGTATGCACCGCTCGTTCAAAGCAACGGGCTATGCTCGTCCTGATGCATTTGCTGCTTTTCGATTCGCGAGCGCCTGTTGAATTCGACGCAGGAGGATATCAGGCGATTCCGATGCTGTTGCGGCGGACCCGCGCCTGCACAGTTGCGAAGCCGCGTCGGCGGCGCGTTGGGCAGTGCCGGTCAGTAAGATTGGCAGCCCTGCTCGATTGTGCCTCAGCCATTGCGAAAGCCCGAAACCATCACCCGCGATCTCGACATTGCTGATCACCGCCTCGATGCCCGGATGGTTGCGGTTGAGGATTGTGATCGCCTCATATGCGCTGATGGCCTCCGCGACCTTATAGCCGCAGTCGCGCAAATATTGCGCCAGGTGGCTGCGCAGGAGCACGTCGTTCTCCGCAAGCAGCACCCACTGTTCATCAACTCGTTCGTGCCTGACTTCCATGCCGGCCAAACGGCACCCGGCGTCGGGCGTTCCTACCGCATGGTGGATTTGATCGTGCGCACCACCACGCGCGGATCGTACGGTTTCTGAAAGAAGCCTTCGTGGGGCGCCGTGTCGAGCGGGGGAGCCAAGCTTGAGGTCAGAAAGACGGGCACCCCCGGAAATTCCTCATGTACTGCCTTGGCTAGCTTTACCCCGTCCAGCGAACCGGGCATGCGGACATCGCTCAAGACGGTCGAAACGGGCGTGCCGCTATGCAGTACGTCGAGCGCTTCATCCGCAGTCCCGCATTCGATGACTTGCAGGTCGGATCTGCGAAGTTCCTCGGCAATCATCATGCGTAAGAGAACCTCGTCCTCGACTACCATCACAGCTGGACGGGTCTCGGAGGCGGCGGATCGCTGTCTGGTGTTCACGTTCGACCATGCATTCAAGAGCTTAGACGTGCGATCAACCTGCCAGTTGCTGCGCCGTTCCCGCGCCCGCAAAGAGAGCGATGCGGCGTCTTGTTGCGCGTGAGGCGAGCTTTGTAACGTTTCCGTGGGCAAGCCGACCTACGTGGGTGGTTCGGCGATGCAGCTTTGCTGTGACTGACCAGAGCGCGAGCCACGTTCGGAACCTATGTTCCGGCCGAGAAACCTCGGCTCTCACTGGGACTACGCAAAATCTTTTCGAAAGATTCACAAATGAGACAGACGCGCGGCGAGAGGCGCGACAGCCTGTGGCTTTCAATTGGGCAGGTATGCAATGGATTGGGTTGAACGATCTTTCCTCGTCGTCGCCATGACGGGGTTCATTGTCCTGATTGCCGGGGTCGCGTGGATGCAGCTTGCCCCATTCTAACGAGAGGAGCGGCGCGAACATGCCCGAGGATTAGGACGGGCGGACCGCGCGACTACAGCGCTCTTGTGATGTGCCGCGATCGTCCTGCCGCTAGGCTGTTCCGCCCCGGAGCATCATTCCGACCAATGAGCGGCTCATCGCGGGCAGGTCCAGCGGCTTTTCGAACACGGGCACGTCCTGGAACTCGGGAGAGAGCGTGGCCTTGTCGTATCCCGTCGTGAACAGGAACGGCACATTGCGGGTCTTCAGCTCGCGCGCGAGCGGAAAGACCATCGAGCTTCTGATGTTGATGTCGAGCAATGCGCCGTCAATGACCGTGCCGGCCCTCAGAACGCGCTGCGCCTCTTCGATTTCGCCGATCGGCCCGATGACTTCGGCGCCAAGCGAGGCGAGTTCACGGGTGATGTCGTCGGCTATGAAATACTCATCCTCGATGACCAGCACCCGTCGTCCAGTCAGCGGTGCGCGTGCAGCCGCCGCGATCGTGCCGATTGACGACATCTGGCTCCAATTCCCGATTCAGCTAAAAACAAATTAGGAACATCCACCCGTTGCTGGGCCTTGTTGGAGAACGACTTGGTGCTACTTGGGTTCCACCGGGCCTACGATTTGCAGGCGGATGAGTGCCTTGGCCAACCGCGACATCATCGTCATCGGGGGATCGTCTGGAGCAACGGCGCCCCTGAAGCATATTCTCGGCCGGCTGCAGCGCGATCTGCCGGCCGCTGTATTTGTTGTGCTGCACATTCCGGCTCGGGGAATTGGCATTCTCCGTACCGTTGCCGCGGCGGCCGGCAAATTGCCGGTACGAGAGGCCGAAAATGGCCTGCAAATCGAGAACGGCCATGTTTATCTCGCTGCGCCGGACCATCATCTGCTGCTGGTCGACGGTCGTATGATGCTTGGACGCGGACCGCGCGAGAACATGGTCCGCCCGGCCATCGATCCCTTATTCCGCTCCGCAGCCCTTCACTACGGTCCACGTGTTATCGGTGTGGTGCTGAGCGGGCTGCTCTCGGACGGGGCCGCCGGCCTCAATGCCATCAAGCGCTGCGGCGGGATGGCGCTGGTGCAGGACCCCTCGGACGCGACAGCGGATGAAATGCCGCGGCGGGCGCTGGAGACGACGACGGTCGATCTCTGCGTTCCAGCAGCACGGCTTGGTGATGTCCTCTCCGACCTGGTTCGCGAGCAGGCCGGCACGCCGTTGCCGATCCCGCCCGAGATCAGGCTGGAGGTGGAAATCGCCGCCGGCGAGCGCATCGACAGCGAAGGGATCAAGCAGATCGCTGATCCGGCGCCGCTGACGTGCCCGAGTTGCGGCGGCGTGCTCTCTACGCTGAAAGCGGGCAGTCCGCTGCGTTTTCGCTGCCAGGTCGGTCACGCCTATACCGCCGAGGCGCTGGCGAAGGATCAGGAGGGCCGGGTGGATGAGGCCCTACGCGTCGCTTTGCGCATCATCGAGGAGCGAGCCGAACTCGTCCACCGCATGGCGGAAGATGGCCGCCAGAGCGGAAGGCTCGCGGTGGCACAGATGTACGATGCCAGGGCCGCCGAATATCGTGGATACGCCGACATGATCCGGCGCGTTATGCTACAATCGCTCGATCCGAAGCCCTCCAACGATTAGGCCGTGGGGCCCAGATGCCGGAACCAAGCGCAGCGGAATGGGTTCGGGAGCTCCAGATGGAGCGACGGACGTTGCTTAAGGCGCTGGCGGATATCGATAAGGGCCGGGAGCGGGTTCGCAATCAGCAGGACCTGGTGACGTCGCTGCGAGCCTCCGGCCAGAACAGCACACAGGCGGAACGGCTTCTGGAGCTGTTCAAACGCACGCTGGTCGAATGGGAGCGTCACCGTGCGCTCATCGAGCAGCGGATCGTCCATCTTCAGCACGCGCAATAATTCAGTTCTGCAGTCCGCGGTTCCGCGATGCAGTGCAGCGGCCGACCCCCACCCAGCCTCTCCCACGAGTCCGGAACGGGCGGGCGTAGCTCCTTCCAGCAGCCAACTCGTCCCGGTCCATCCGGAGAGCGCGTCATTGCTTCAGCCGTGAAGAAAATCTAGACGCGATATGGCAAAACGTGTTGCGGTAGATCGGACGCCATCACGGACCAATGTCTTCCGTACGCTGTTAGCTGGGTTCGACCATCCGGCACGCAGAGGTGGCGGGCGTCCACATCGACACCCCTGTTCCGCCGGAAGGCTAGTTCGGTTAACTTGCAAGCTCTTCTAGTTGTGGACTTTTTGAAAACGGGCCCGATGAGCAACGACGGTAAAACGCAGACCGGAGACGGCCAAACGACGCGCAAGCCGCTGGTGATTGGCGTCGGCGCGTCCGCCAGCGCCAAGGACAGCATTGAGCGGTTCTTCTCCAGGCTCGCGCTGGGTCTCGACCAGGCCGTTGTGCTCGTCTTGCAGCATCGGGAGGCCCTCGATCCCGCGTGGCTTCGGGAGCGGCTTGGGCATCTGGATGGTGTCAAAGTGATCGAAGCGAGCGATGGCGCGGAGATCGAGGGCAGGGCCGTCTATCTTTGTCCCGTCAATATGATCACCACGCTGCAAGGTGACAAATTTGTGGTTCGCGAGGCCGAGCAGGCGCCGGGGGAGCGCGCAACCATCGACAGTTTTCTGGTCTCTCTCGCCGAAGACCGGGCAGAGCATTCGATCGGCGTCATCCTGGCCGGGACCGGCGGCGACGGCACGCTGGGCGTTGCGACATTGAAGGATCACGGCGGACTGGCTATCGCGGAGCAGACCTCGCAGGCGAGTGCGGATCATCTCGCCGAAGTCAACACGCCTGCCGCAATTGCCGACTTCGTGCTCGCGCCCGAGGAGATTCCCGAGCACATCCAGGTCTATGCCCGGCACCTGCGCCGGATCGAACAGAGGCAGGGTTTTGACGAAGTCCTTGCCGCCGCCGCCGCCTCTCTGACGCGGATCGCGGACATTCTGCGCAACAAGACCGGCAATGATTTTCACGGCTACAAGCAGAACACTTTCCTGCGACGGGTGCAGCGGCGGATGCAGGTCGTGCAGATCGAAGACATCGCGGCTTATGTCGACTTTCTGCGCAGCGACAAGGATGAGGTCCAGCATCTCTTCAACGATCTGTTGATCGGCGTCACCGAATTTTTCCGCGACAATCGCGAATTCGAAGTGCTGGAAACCCAGGTGATCCCGAAGATCTTCGAGAACAAGTCCGCGGGCCAGCAGGTGCGGGTCTGGGTTCTCGGCTGCGCGACCGGCGAGGAGGCCTATTCGATCGCGATTCTGCTGCGCGAGCACATGGCGAGACTGGAAGCACCGCCGCAGGTGCAGATCTTTGCCACGGACATTGACGGACGCGCGCTCGCGACCGCCCGCGTCGGACGCTACCGCACCAGTATCGAGCACGATATGTCGCCCGAACGCCTCGCGCGCTGGTTCGTCCGCGAAGGCGACACCTATTGCGTCGTGAAGGAATTGCGCGAGATGTGCATCTTCTCGCAGCACAACGTCGTCAAGGACGCGCCATTCTCCAAGCTCGATCTCGTCTCCTGCCGCAATCTCCTGATCTATTTGAATTCCGAGCTGCAGAACCGCGTCATTCCGCTGTTTCATTTTGCGCTGCTGCCGGGGCGTTTTCTATTTCTCGGCAATTCCGAAAACGTTACACGGCATCCGAAGCTGTTCGCGCCGGTCGATCGCCGCGCCCGCATCTTCCGCAAGCTCGAGACGGGTACACGGCTGCCGCCGGAGTTTCCAATCACGACGACTGCGGGGCGGGTGGCAGTCGAGATGCCGCCGGTGCGGAATTATGGCCCGGATGTTGGCCTCGAGCGGCGTGCCCAGCGCATCGCGGAGCGATACGCGCCGGCCTATGTCATCACCGACGACCAGTTCCAGATCCTGCACTTTTCCGGTCGGACAGGCCGCTACATCGAGCCGACCGCGGGCGCCGCGACGCTCGACCTGCTCAGTCTCGTCCATCGCGATCTGCGGCTGGAACTGCGCACCGCGCTGAGCCAGGCGCGCGAAAGCAACGATACCGTCCGTGCCGAGCAGGTCTCGCTCGGTGTGAACGGACACACCGTGTTGGTCGACATCACGGTCGAGCCTGTTCTGGAGGGAGCCGAAGCGCATCGCAATTTCGTGGTGCTGTTCAAGGACGGACCGGCCCGCGGCGCGAACCGCCCGAACAGCAACGGCAATGCGCTGGTCCGCAGTGAGCATGTCGAGAGGTTGGAAAGCGAGCTGCGCGCCACGCGCGAGCGCCTGCAGGCCACCATCGAAGAGCTCGAGAGCACAAATGAGGAGCTGAAATCCTCCAACGAGGAATACCAGTCGCTGAACGAGGAGCTGCAATCGGCCAACGAGGAGCTGGAGACCTCGCGGGAAGAGCTGCAATCAGTCAATGAGGAGCTCACGACCGTCAACGGCGAGCTGGCGCATCGGGTGCAGGAATTGACCCGCGCCACCAGCGACCTGAAGAATTTCCTGGAGAGCACGCAGATCGGAACCGTGTTCCTCGACAACGACATGCGGGTGATGAATTTCACGCCCGCCATTACCCAGGTGTTGCACCTGGTGGAAACCGACATCGGCCGCCCGGTCTCGCATATCAAGGCGAAAATCCCGATCGAGGAGCTCTACGACGACGTGCGGCGCGTGCTACGGACACTGGCGAGCGCCGAGCGCGAGCTCACCGCGCCCGACAGCGGCACGCGCTACATCGTGCGGATTTTGCCGTATCGCAGCATCGACAATTTCATCGCGGGCGTTGTCATCACCTTCATCGACGTGACCGCCATCACCCGCGCCGAAGAGCGGCAGCGGCTTCTGCTCTCGGAACTCCAGCACCGGGTTCGCAATACGCTCGGGGTGGTGCGCTCGATCGCCCGCCGCTCGGCGCTGACCAGCAGCACGGTCGAGGAATATTCCGCTCATCTCGACGGGCGGTTGAACGCTTTCGCGCGCACGCAGGCCATGGTGACGCGCGACCCGGAGGGCGGCGTCGATCTCGAATATCTGGTGGCCGAGGAATTGATGGCCTACAATGCCCGCGAGGGCGAACAGGTGCGCATTTCCGGGCCGACGATACGCCTGCAGCCCAAACCGGCGGAGACCTTTGCGCTCGCCATTCACGAACTAGCGACCAACACGGTAAAATATGGCGCTCTGAGCCAGCCGTCGGGACGCATCGATATCACCTGGCGTATTGTGGAGGCCAGCAATCCGCGCGAACTGATCTTTCAATGGCACGAGCGGGGCGGGCCGCCTGTATCCCCGCCGCAGCGAAAGGGCTTTGGGACCGAGATGTTGGAGCGGACGCTGGCGTTCGAGTTCAAGGCGAGGACCTCGCTGCGATACGATCCGTCCGGCATCCAGTGCACGATCGAGATACCGCTCAGCCGCCGGGTTGTGCATAGCCCGGCGATGGAGAGTTAATGAGCCCGGCGCGCTTCGATGGAACGCAAACGCAGGTGGTATTGCGTCGGCTGGCCGCGTTCCGGCCATTGTCCGGACCGGCGGCCACTGCCGTGGACAAGGCGGTGCGCGAGCGCATGTTGCGCCTGGGAGCGGGGCAGGACCTGATCTCCGAAGGCGATCGGCCCGACCGGATCCGCTTCATCCTGTCGGGATGGCTCGCTCGCTACAAGACGCTGGAGGACGGACGACGGCAGATCGTGAATTTCATTCTGCCCGGCGAGGTCTGTGATGCCTATTCCTATCTGCTGTCCCGCATGGACCATTCGATCGGCTCGCTCACGCCGGTGATCTATTCCGAAATCGAACGGGAGCGCTTTGAAGAACTGATCGCGAGCGATCGCACCTTGACAGAGGCCGTGTGGTGCGAATGGCTCGCCAACAACTCCATTCAGCGGGAATGGACGCTCAACATCGGCCGACGGGTCGCTCTGGAGCGCGTCGCGCATTTGCTTTGCGAGATTTTCGAGCGGCTGAAGGCCATCGGACAGGTCGACGGCACCAGCTGCGCTTTTCCAATTACCCAGATGGATCTTGCCGACGCGACCGGCCTGTCGGTCGTGCATCTCAATCGCACGCTGCAGGAATTGCGGGCGGCTGGCCTGATCGTGCTGCGCGAGCGGATGCTGACGATTAACGATCTCGATGCGCTGAAAAATACCGGCCTGTTCACCCCGGCTTACCTGCATCACGCGGGTTAACCTCTGCCCACGGGTCGAGCGGTCCGTGACGCAATTATGACAGCCGGCCGGAACCGCGATTTCGGCGGGGCGTTGAGCTTCAAAGCTTGTTCGGAGGGAACTCGCCTTGGAGTACGCGTTTCGCTTTCTGGTCGGCGGAGCGGTCGTGTCCGCATTCGCCGTGCTCGGCGACATGTTGCGGCCGAAGAGCTTTGCCGGCCTGTTTGGCGCGGCGCCTTCGATCGCGCTCGCGACATTGGCGCTAGCGTTCTGGAAAGAGGGCGCCGGCTATGCCGCGATCGAGGGGCGTTCGATGGCGCTCGGGGCGGTCGCGCTTGCGACCTACAGTTTCGCTGTCTGCCAGCTCCTGATGCGTTGGCGCTGGTCGGCGCTCGCGGCGACGTTGACGTGTGTTGTCGTATGGTTCGGCGTCGCCTTTGCGCTCAAGCTCGCCTTGCTGGGGTAGGCGATGCCCATTCATCTCAAGCCGCAGGGTTTGCAGCAGAGCCGCTGGTACGAGCACGCCGTGCGCTTCGGGCTCGGCGGACTCGCCACGGTGCTGGCCGGTGTCGTCGCGAAAATCGACGGGCCTGTGACCGGCGGCCTGTTTCTCGCCTTTCCGGCCATCTTTTGCGCCAGCGCCACACTGATCGAAAAGCATGAGCGCAAGCGTAAGGAGGAAAAGGGCCTCTCCGGCGGACGGCGAGGGCAGGAGGCGGCCGCACTCGATTCCGCGGGCGCCGGCTGGGGCAGCATCGCGCTTGCTGTCTTCGGCCTCATCGTGTGGCTCTTGGCGCGCCAAGGGGCCGTGCTCACTCTCGCAATAGCTTGTGTCGCTTGGCTCGGCCTCGCCGTCTCGGCGTGGTGGCTGCGGCGCTTGCTGCGCCACACCCGGCGGAGCGGGGCCGCCTCTCGGCTCAGTGTTGCCCGCGACCGCGAGCTGCCGGAGGGCAAGGCGCGCGAGTAAGCCGATCCAGAACCCGATGCGATTTCGAGACCAGGTCGATCTGAACGAAACCGAAGCCCGCCGAAATACTGTCGCTTGCACGAGCCCGACAGGAACCTTCCGTGCAAGCCCCGGTTGTCTCGCGCAGAGCGAATGGAGTGCGCGATGGCTCAGAAAGAGAAAGACCTTAACGAACTATTCCTGGATACGCTGAAGGACATCTACTACGCCGAGAAGCAGATTCTGAGGGCGCTGCCGAAGATGGCCAAGGCCGCCAATTCGGAGGACCTGCAGGCGGCCTTCGAGAAGCACCATGACGAGACCGAACAGCACGTCGAGCGCCTGGAGGAGGTGTTCGAGCTGATCGGGAAACCCGCGCGCGGCAAGAAGTGCGAGGCGATCGACGGCATTATCGACGAAGGCAAGGAGGTGATGGAGGAATATGCCGACACGCCTGCGCTCGATGCAGGCCTGCTCGCCGCCGCCCAGGCGGTCGAGCATTACGAAATCTCGCGCTATGGCACGTTGAAATCCTGGGCGGCCAAGCTCGACCTGAAGGACGCGGTGAAGCTGCTTGATCAGACCCTGTCGGAGGAAAAGAAGACCGACGACACGCTGACCAAGATCGCGGAGAAGGCGGTCAATTACGAGGCGGCCGCTTGACGATGCCGACCACGCCCCCGGCGACTTTCGCCAGGGTGCATATTGCGCGCCGCCGCGACGAATTTTTCACCGCGATCTTGAAACCTTTTGGCCTCGTTCCAATTTTGTTGTGGCCGCCCGCAAGCCGGCTTTGCGGGCAGCCTCTTCTATCCGACTTTGCTCTTGGAGACGTCCCGCGCGGGGTGCGCGGGTTTTAAGTCAACTGGTCAATGATTGGAGGAAAACATGCGGCCGACCACCGCGTCCAATGGCAATGTGTTCGACTTCAACGCGCTGCTGCATCCCGGTACCGAGTTCGACCATCCGCGAGATGTGGTGTCACATCCCACGCTGAGCCTCGCCGAGAAGCGCGCCATCCTGTCGTCGTGGGTCTCCGACGCCTCAGCCATCGCTTCATGCCCGGCGCTGCGCGAGCCAAGCGTGCTCAAGGCGCCGGTGACGGTCGACGAGATCCTGGAAGCGCTGTCCGAACTTGATGACGGTCCGCGCGATCCGGGCGGCGGCAAGCCTCAGCATCCGCCGGGCGGAAAACCCAACCGCCTGCAATCTGTGAGCCGAGCGCTCGCAGCCTGAACGGGAGGAAAAGCATATGTATGAGACAAAATTGCCGCTGCACGTGCTCGACGCCGTCGAGCGTCGCTGGGCGGCCAAGCTGCAACAGGAAGTGTCGGCGTGGAAAGACAGTCGCGTGCGAGGCGGCCCAGTCCGACGCCCTGCTGATAAGAAGCTTGAGCGGGCCAGGTCGCAGCGTTCGCCCGCGGGAGTGACCATCGTGGGGTCGCAATGACCCAAACATCGGGCCAGAAGCGCTGTCCAAAGTGCGGCAAACCAATGGTGCTGGCCCTGGTGCCGGGCGGCAAGGGCGAGCGCATGCCGCAATGCTTGGACTGCGACGGCCCCGATCCGCTCAAATCGGACGAAGCCGAAGGATGGGTCAAAAGCCCCTTGCGGCCGCCGGCCCAGTGATGTCTCGCAAACACGGACTCGTCGGTACAACTTGATCAATGGATGCGCTGACGTGACCCGTCGGGTCGGATCATGCGATAGAGCATGATCCGGAAAAGTGGAAACCAATTTTCCGAAAACATCATGCTCAAACAAAGAGATGAGATCATGATCCGATTCCGTCCAATCGGATCATGATCTAGCGGATCGCCACCGCAAGCGCCGCGATCAGAGCGGGCGGGGTGACGAGCACGCCGATCTGCAGGAAGCGCCAGGCGGTCACGCGGATACGCTCCCGCCGCAGCGCGACCAGCCACAGGATGGTCGCAAGCGATCCGGTGACGGACAGGTTCGGCCCGAGATCGACGCCGATCAGCATGGCGCTAACCACTTTCGACGGAAGATGATCGCTTGCGGCGACCGAGCCGGCCACCAATCCGACCGGAAGATTGTTGGCGACATTAGTGGCCATTGCGGTGACGAGTCCTGTGCCCCACGCGGTCTGCCTTGCGGATATCTCGACCGCGCCATGCAGGAAAGCGTTAAGCTGGCCGATCGCACCGATCCTGGCCAGCGCTTCCACCATGATGAACAGGCCTGCGACCAGCGGCAGGACGCTCCAGGAAATGCCTTTCATCACCGGCCAAGGCGACTGTCGGCTCAACCCGAGCACGGCTGTCGCGGTAAGTACACCGCAGATGAAGGTCGGCAAGCCCAGTTGCACATCGAGCGCGGAGGCCGTCACGAGCACCCCGCCGATTGCGGCAATGCCGATCGCGGTCAATCTGCCGCCGCGCCCGAGCTTGGGTTTGGGCACACTGGTTTCGAGTTTTTGTTCGGCCAAGGCGCGGGCCTGGGTCAGCCGAAGCACGATATACGTGATGACGATCGAGGCGACCGACGGCAGGGCGAATTCGCGCAACCATTCGACAAGATGCGGCATGCGTGCGCCGAACACGACGAGATTGGCGGGATTGGAGATCGGCAGCACGAAGCTCGCCGCATTGGCGATGAAGGCGCAGATGAAGAGATAGGGCAGGGGACTTGCGCCGGCGGCGCGGGTCGCCGCATAGACCGCAGGCGTCAGCACGATGGCGCTGGCGTCGTTGGACAACAGCACCGTCACGAGAATGCCGACCGCATAGACCAGCAGGAACAGCCGCCGCGGTGAACCGCGCGCATGGTCGACGGCAAAGGCCGCGAGGTAATCGAACAATCCCTCGCTGCGTGCGAGTTCGGCGGTCAGCATCATGCCGATTAAGAAGAAATAGACGTCGAGACCCTTGCCGACGCCGCGGAGCGCATCGTTCCACGGCAACAGCCCCAGCAGCACCAGCGCGACCGCGCCCGCAACCGCCCAGATCGCTTCCGGCAGGTGGAAGGGCCTGACGATGACGCCCGCGGTCGCCAGGATGATGATGCTCCAGGCCCAAAGCATGTCATGCGGCGTCATTCTCGCGTCGTCTCCAGCAGGTTGCGGATAATCATTCGGCAGCGATAGCGGATGCAGGCAGCTCTGTCTGCCCCAATCGGCATGTGCCTTCGTCGGACCTCTCGCGCGTTTCCGGCAGCAGCAGCCAGCACACGGCAAAGCCGACCGCCGCCACCGCGCCAAGTGTGAGAAACGCCGCGCTGTAACCGGCCTTGACCGCCACCACGCCTGCAAGCGCGGTGGAGAGCGCGGCCCCGATGCTCTGTGCCGTGATGATCGCGCCTTGCGCGACGTTGAAGCGTCCGGTGTTGCGCGTGATATCCGCCACGATGACGGGGAAAATTGCGCCGAAAATGCCGGCGCCGATACCGTCCAGCAGTTGCACGCCGACGAGCCACGCCCTGTCATCGGATAGCGTGTAAAGCGCCCCGCGTAAAGGGAGGATCAGGAGCGCGGCGAGGAAGAAGCGCTTGTGGCCCCATCTGTCGGCGCGCGCACCCACTAGCATCGCCATCGGCACCATCACGATTTGCGCGGCGACAATGCAGGCCGACATCAGGCTGGTGCCGAGATTCTTGTCCTGGAGCGCCAGCTTCTGTCCAACCAGCGGCAGCATCGCCGCGTTCGAGAGATGGAACAGCGTCACGCAGACGGCGAAGATCAGGAGCGGGCGGCAGGTCAGGAGAATGCTCAATCCCGAAGGCTCTCCCTTTGCGCCGCTGATCTTGCTTCCATGTTCATTCAGGCCCCGTGCGAGATTATGGTCAATCGCACTTTCCGGGATCGCGAGCACGCTGACGAGGCTGGCAAGGGAATTGAAGGCGAGCAGGCAGAAGACCACCTGCGGACCGAACACGTAGGCGGCTCCCCCTGCGAGGGCTGCCGTGGTCGCATTGCCGGCATGATTGAAGCTCTCATTGCGACCGATCCGCGCGGTGAAGGCCTGAGTGCCGACCGCGCCGAGCGACACCGCAGCCAGCGCCGGCGGGAAGACCACGCCGGCCGCATGCGCAATGCCTTGCGAGATCGTGACCGGCCAGAAGCTCGGAAACAACGGCAACAGCAGGCAGGCGCCGGTGACGATCAGGGCCGCGGCGACCATCATCAGACGTTTTGCGCGTGTCGCATCCACCAGCGCGCCGGCCGGCGTCTGCGCGATGATGCCGGCGACGGTTGCGATCGACATCACGAGGCCGATGCGTGCCTCGTCCCATTTCTGCTCGGTCAAGAGATAGATCGCAAGATACGGACCCAGCCCGTCACGCACATCGGCGAGAAAAAAATTGGCGGTGTCGAGGGCGCAGGTCGCACGCCGTTTGGTGTTGGAATCGGCTGCCATGTTGAAACCTCGCGCCCTCGACGTATCAGTGATGATGAGCGCCTGCCTCAGGCGTGCGCCCCGTGATCGTGCTTGTGCTCGTGCTTTTCATCACGTTTGGGGTTGTGCTTCTCATCGTGCTTGGGCTTCGGCCTTTCCGCCTTGATCGGCCAAAGCTCGCTCAAGGCGATGCCGATTTCCTTGGCGTGGATGATGCGGCCATGTTTGGTTTCCGCGCCATCACCGCTGACCGCCACGCTCGCACCCGGCGCGAGAAGCCTCGCGACCTCCTTGGCCTCCTTGGGCCCGATGCGGATAACCGTTCCATCGGCGAGGAGCGCGCCGCGAAGCTCGCCCTTGGGACCGAACAGCGACAGTCGCACCGCGCCTGCCGCCGACATCTTCTTTTTCTCGAGCTTCGGCGCCGGCTCGCGGTCATGATCCGGTCCGCGATCGATGATCTCTGTGGCGTCCGGCGCGGTCACCGCGACGGCCGCGAGCAGGGCTGTGCCGCGCGGCCGCACGCCACGGACACTGACCGCGTCCCCCGGCTTCACATGTGACACGAGTTCGGCCTCCAGATGTGGGGGCATGTGAACGAGCGTGAGCGCCTCGTTCTCGGCGATCATGACGAAGCCGTCGATCTCGCCGTGCGGATTGAGCACGAAGCGTTCAATGGTGCCTTTCACCTCGGGCAGGCAGTTGGGGTCGATCCAGTGCATGACTTTCCTCTTTTCGAAGTGGCGACGACGTCGCCGACACAAGCGGTTCAGCAACCGCTGTGCCAGAGAGAAGGTGCTTGTTTTTTTAAGGGGTTAGCCGCGGGCGAGGGGGCTCAATCGTCGTCTTTCCCGACGGCGGACGTCGGATTTCCTGACGCTTCGCTTCCTGCAAGGCCGTAGCGCTGCATTTTTGTGTAGAGAAGCTGGCGGTTGATGTTGAGGCGTCGCGCCGCTTCGGTGCGATTGCCGCCGCAAGCCTCCAGCGCCTTGCGGATCATTGCTTCCTCGAGTTTGGCCACCGCCGCCGGCAGATCGCTCTCGGGCAACGCCGTCGAAACCGAATGGTTGTCCGCAGCGCTGGTGTCGAGATCATCGGCTTCGATCACGTGCCCCCTGGTCAGCACGCAGGCCCGTTCGATGACGTTGCGGAGCTGCCTGACGTTACCCGGCCAACTCTGGCGCGTGAGCTTGTCGATCGCGGCCGGACTGAGCTGCTTGATCGGCTGTCCGGGCGAGGCGGACAGTGCGAGAAAGTGCTCGGCGAGCGGCATGATGTCGGATGCGCGCTCGCGCAAGGGCGGAATGGCGACGGGAACGACGTTCAGACGGTAATAAAGATCTTCGCGAAACGCTCCCTGCGCCACCAGCCTTGCCAGATCGCGGTGGGTCGCCGCGACGATGCGGGCAGTGGTCCGGACCGGCTTGCCGCCGACCGGGGTGATCATACGCTCCTGGAGCACGCGCAGGATCTTCGCCTGCATCGCGAGCTTCATGTCGCCGATCTCGTCCAGAAACAGCGTGCCATTTTCCGCATCGCGGAACGCGCCCGAGCGGTCGTTGGTCGCGCCGGTGAACGAGCCCTTCACATGGCCGAACAGCTCGCTCTCCAAGAGGTCCTCGGGAATGGCGGCGCAATTGACCGCGATGAACGGGCCGTTCTTGCGCGCGCTATGGACATGCAGCGCGCGCGCTACCAACTCTTTTCCGGTGCCGGTCTCGCCCAGAATGAGAACCGTGGACTGACTGTCGGCGGCAAGTCCGATCTGCTTCTGCACCCGCCGCATGCCTTCGCTGAAGCCGATCAGCGCATCAAGAGTGCCTTTGGCGGCGATCGCCGTCGCGCGCCGTCGCGAAGGCAGGCGCTCCATCAGGTGCTTCAGCTCCTCGCGTCCGATCGGTTTGGTGAGGTGATCGAATGCACCGAGCCGCATCGCCTCGATCGTGTTCTCCGCACTGGCAAAGGCGGTCAACACCACGACGGCAGGCGGAGCCTCGCGCGATCGGATCCGCCTGAGCACCTCGATGCCGTCCATGACCGGCATGTTGACGTCGAGCAGCACGGCATGCACTTCGTCGGTGAGCACGGCCAGACCCTCGCGGCCCGAGGAGGCCGTTTGCACGGAGTGGCCGAGATCGCTCAGCGTCTCGGAGAGCCCCTCGCGCAAGGCTGCATCGTCATCGATGATCAGGACGTTCGCCATGGCACCTCGATCTCGAAACTTGCGCCGGATGCTGTCGGCGCAAGCCGTGCTTCTCCGCGGTGAGCGCCCGCGATTTCCCGCACGATCGCCAGTCCAAGGCCAGTCCCATCGGCGCGCGCGGTCGCAAACGGTTCGAACAGGCGCTCGCGGATGTCTTCGCTGACGCCCGGGCCGGTGTCGGCGACCCGCAACAACAGTTTATCGCCGCAGTGAAGCGCGTCGATAATGATGCGATCACCGGATTGGGTGTTCTGGATCGCGTTGAGGATCAAGTTATCGAGGGCCCGCTGCATCTGGAAGGGATCGAAGCGAGGTAGCGGATTGTCGGCATCCAAAGTTCCGGCCTGCAAGGTGACGCCCTTTGCCGCCGCGAGCTCCTGATGGGGTTCGATCGTGCCTTGGACGAAGGCGGCGAGCTCGATGTCTTGCGGCTTCAGATCGCCTGCCTGGGTCATTTGCAGGAGATTGCGCAGCAATGCATCGAGCCGCGCGACCTGGGCAAGGATCGCTTGCAGCGCTGTGGTCTTGCGGCGGTCGTCCGATGAGGCGAGTGCGTTTTCGGCCTTGAGCCGCATTGCGGCGATGGGATTTCGAATTTCATGGGCAAGTCCAGCGGACAACCGCCCGACCGCGGCCAGCCGTTCAGCCGTGGCGGCACGCCGGCGCTCCCGCGCAAGCCGTTCGCCGGTCTCATTCAGCGCGTCGACCAGACGGTCGAGCTCCTGCTCATGCGTGTGGGGAAGCTTGGGCAGATCGACCGCGCCGCTGGCGCCCTTGCCAAGCGCCGCCTCCAATAGCGCGATCTTCCGTGACCAGGACAGCAGCACGCGCGCGAGCCAGGCGGCTGAACCGAAAATGGTCAGTGCGAGGACGATCAGGCCGGCGAGCAACTGCGTGTAGGCCGGCCCCTGCGCCGAGAACACGCGCGTCATCGTCCAGGCGGTGGTGCCCTGCAGCGGTCCGCGCAGCGGGCAGGCATGCACGAGGAGAGTTTGCGAGCGCGACGGCTGTCGTAGCCCGGCCGGCTGCCCGGAGCGCAGCGCTTCGGCGTTGATGCCGCCAATCGTGTTCAGCTCCGCCGCGGGAAGGTCGGTCTTCGGGCCGGTGCCTTCATAGGACGGAAAGGCATAAGCGAGTGAGCCTGCGTCCGCCTGCCAGATGCCGCCTTCGACTCCAATGGCGGTCGAGAGAGCCGCCTGGACCAGGGCCGTGAGCTGTTGCTTGAGCCGGTCATCGATCGTCGGGCCGATCCGATCCGAAGCGGAGGATTGATATCGGTCGGCGATGTCGCGGCAAGCGCGCGCCACCAGTTCCTCCGCGCGCGCGACGCGCGCATTTGCGGTCTGCTGAAAGGACTCGACGAGAAGGTAAGCCGTCGCCGCGCCGGAGATGACCAGCATGATCCACAGAGCCAGCAATCGGGAGCGAAGGGAGGGCATTGCTGCTCTTGCGCCTCAGACGTCCGTGTTCTGTTCCAGGGCAAGCGGTCTCAACGCGCGGCCGCTATCTTGCCTGCCACGGCCTTGCGCAGGATGCGAGACAGCGCTTCGACGGAGTAGGGTTTTTGAATCAACTCGAATCCGCGATGGGCGTTCTCGGCCAGAACGTTACTGTAACCGCTGGTCAGCACGACCGGCAATCCCGGATAACGATCGCGGATGGCGCCGGCGAGTTCGACGCCGTTCATCCCGGGCATGATGACGTCGGAGAACACGAGATCGACGGTGAACTCGTCTTCGGCAAGGATCCTCAGTGCCGTGGCCGCATTATCAGCGCGGTGGACCGTATAGCCGAGATCCTCCAGGAGCTCGGTGGAGAAGCGCCCCACCTCGTCATTATCCTCGACGACCAGCACGCGATAGCCGCGGCCGCTGGTTGCGGGCTCGTTGCCGAGGCTGGCGGTCTGCGCGGCGTCGGCTGGCGCCTCCGCCTGCGGCAGATAGATGGTGAAGGTTGTGCCTTGGCCCAGTGTGCTGGCAACCGCGATGTCCCCGTCGGACTGCTTGGCAAACCCGAAGGCCTGGCTGAGGCCGAGCCCGGTGCCCTTGCCGACTTCCTTGGTGGTGAAGAACGGCTCGAAGATCGCGGTGAGATGGTCCGGCGCAATTCCGGTACCAGTATCCTCAACAGAAATGGCGATGAAGTCGCCGTGACGCTGGGCCTGGCCGCGCAGGGCGGGGATCAGCCCGACCGTCTTGACCGCGATCTTCAGGCGGCCTTCGCCATCCATGGCGTCGCGGGCGTTGACGGCGAGATTGATCAATGCCGTCTCGAACTGGGCGATATCGGCGACAGCGAAGGTTTTGACATCGGCGATGTCCGTCGTGATCTGAATGCGGCTGCCGACCAGCGGGCGAATGAGCTGAGCGACATTTTCGACCTCGGTGCCGACGTCGAAGAGCTGCGGCTTGAGCGGTTGGCGCCGGGCGAAGGCGAGCAACTGGGTGGTGAGCTTGGAAGCGCGCTCCACCGTCTCGGAAATCGCGTCGACATAGCGGCGGCGCCGTTCTTCCGGCAGATCGCGCCGGCGCAGGAAATCCGTGGCGGAGCGGATGATGGTGAGAAGGTTGTTGAAATCGTGGGCGACGCCGCCGGTCAATTGGCCGATCGCCTCCATCTTTTGCGCCTGGCGCAGCACCTCTTCGCCCTGGCGGCGCTCGGTGGTGTCGACCGCTTCGGGCACGGCACCGGTGACGGCGCCATGCTGATCGAACACCGGCCGCATGGTGAAATCGAAATGGCGCTCGCCGATTGGCAGGCGCAGCGCCATCTCGGCGCGGATGTCTTCGCCCTGCATCACCCTGGCGAAGGCATCGCGGATTGTTTCAGGCGCGCCTTCCGTCGCGGTGAACCAGGGTGTTTCCCAGAATGGCTTGCCGATCACGTCGGCGGTTGTGGCGCGAATGCCGGCAAGCGCGGTCCTGTTCGCGTAGAGTACAATGCCTTCAGGGCTCAGCAGGCCCTGATATTGATGGCTGCTCTCGAGGATGGCCCGCATCCTGGCTTCGTTGGCTTCGAGCTGCGCGGTGCGCTCCTTGATGCGCTGCTCCAGCGTCTCGTTCAGCCGCCGCAGCTCGATCTCGGCCTGCTTGGCGGCCGTAACGTCATGCGCAACGCCGATGAAGCCGACATGCTTGCCGGTCGGATCCCAGCGCGGCTGCGATTCCGAACGCAGCCAGCGCCATTCGCCGTCGGCACGCCTGTAACGCGCCTCCAGGACGAACGGCTTGAGCGAGGATTCGCCGGCGACCTGTTCTTTCAGGATGCGCGGCAGATCGTCCGGATGCAGGGCCTTGCGCCAGTCATATTTGATCGCCTCCTCATAAGGCAGGCCGAGAAAGTCGACATAGGCCTGATTGGCGAAGGAGCGCGTCCTGTCGAGCCTGGTGACCCAGATCGGCACCGGCGCGCTGTTGGCGATGAGGCGGAAGCGTTCCTCGCTCTCGCGCAAGGTCGCCTGCGCGAGCATGCGGTCGGTGATGTCGATATGGGCGCCGACGAGGCGGATCGCACGCCTTTCGGCATCGCGCTCGATCTTGGCGACCACGCGAATCCATCTGACCTGGCCGTCGTTCGGCCGCACGATGCGGTATTCCGCTGTGTAGTCCTCAGCCGTGCCGGCGATGGTCTCCAGAAAATGCCTTTCCGCCGCTGCGCGATCGTCAGGGTGGATGCGCTTGACCCAGTCTTGATGCGTCTCATTGGCCGCTTCCGGCGGCAGGCCATGGATCACGAGGTATTCGGGCGATCGGTAATTGCGAAAGCCCTCGCGCAGGTCGATTTCCAATCCGCCGACGCGCGCGATGCGCTGAATGCGCGCCAATTCAGCCTCGCGCTCCTGCAGCGCGCGATGGGCTCTGTCGCGCTCGCGGGCAATTTCCTGCAAGTGCAGCCGCAACTTTTCGGCGGCGGCGGCTTCGGGCAGGATACCGTTCGAGCTGTCCGGATTGCTCATACACATCCCCCAGCGGGGCAATAGTCCCACAATTGCGGGCGCAGTTCTATCCGTCATGCTTCGGGGGTGGAACCGTAACCGGTCCAGAACCGCAGCAGCCGCTCGGCCAGCGCACCAATGGCAAGCCCCGCCAGCACATCACTCAGCCAGTGCGCGAGCAGCACCACCCGCGTCAGCACCAGGCCGGCGCCGACACCCCATACCAGGTTACGCTGGCGCGGCGGCAGCTCGGTCGCGGCGGAGGCAAGCGCGCCGACATGAATGGCATGGCCGGATGGAAACGCGTCGAACGGTTTGCCGGAAAACGGGATGCCGTGAAGATGGCCGCGGATCGTACGCCGGTCGGGCCGCTCCTGATCGAACACGCTCTTTAGAACATGCGGAAGCAGCGTCACCACGGCGGTTGTTAACAGCAGATGATTGCTGGTGACCCGCGCGCGCTCGCCGCAGCCTCGCGCGTACAGCCAAAAGCCTGCGGCGAGCGCGATCAGCACATGCTCGTCGGCGCCCCAGGACAGTGCCTCGGCAGCCTTCTCGTAAGCGGGGTTGGCGTGGCGCGAAATCGCCTTGGCGATTTTCTCGTCAGTCCGCGTCGGCTTCACCCGGTAAAGCGCCATCGGTGCAAATCCATCAAAATGAGATGCGCCAAAGATAAGCCCCGCCGTCGCTCTGCCTGGGAGCGCCATCGGCGGGGCCTTCTTCTCGCGTTGGGGAAACGCACATGAGAAAACGCAGCGCTCCGCGAATCGTTCCGCCGCAACGGAACCATGTCGGCCCGATCCGCGTCTTTGCGGGGGGGGCGCGCTGCGAATTATTCACCTGTCGGATCGGTCCCGTGAAGCTGTTCGTCTGTCAGGCCTGCGGCAACGTCCTTTATTTCGAGAACCGCACTTGCACCCGTTGCGGTCACGGCTTGGCATTTCTGCCGGAGAAGGCGTCGATGTCCGCGATCGAGCCTGAAGACGAAACCTTCCGGACGCTGGCGGATGGGGGCAGAGGCCGCGTGTTCTGCGCCAACGCCGCTTTCGACGCGTGCAACTGGCTGACCGATGCCGGCGAGCGCTATTGTCGCGCCTGCCGTCACAACGGTACGGTGCCCGATCTCTCGGACCCTGTGCGGCTCGCGTGCTGGCGTGAGCTCGAGGCGGCAAAGCACCGGCTGTTCTATTCGCTGCTCCGCTGGAATCTGCCGGTGAGGACACGCGCCGAAGACCCCGAGCACGGGCTGATCTTCAACTTCCTCGCCGATGATCCCGCGCGTGGACAGCGCATCATGACGGGCCATGACAACGGGCTGATCACGATCGCGCTGACCGAGGCGGACGAACTCGAACGCGAGAGGCGCCGGCTCGAGATGGGCGAGCCCTACCGCACGCTGCTCGGCCATTTCCGGCATGAGGTCGGCCATTATTTCTGGGATGTGCTGGTGCGCGATGGCGGCCGGCTCAACGCCTGCCGCACAATGTTCGGCGACGACTCCATGGATTACGGGCACGCGCTGCAGCGCCACTACGCCGAAGGGCCGCCGCAGGACTGGCGGGAAAATTTCGTCTCCGCCTACGCAGCCATGCACCCCTGGGAGGATTTTGCCGAGACCTGGGCGCACTATCTGCACATCGTCGACACGCTGGAGATGGCGGCGGCCTTTGGGATCGAGGTGAGACCTTCCGCCGACCGGATTGGCGGACTGTCGGCGCAGATCGCCTTTGATCCCTATGGCGCGGAAAGTCTTGATGCGATCGTTGCGGCGTGGCTGCCCTTTACTTTTGCCATGAACAGCATCAACCGCGCGATGGGCACGCGGGATCTCTATCCGTTCGTGCTGACACCCGCAGTGATCGAAAAGCTGCGCTTCATCCACCGCTTGGTGCAGGATGTCGCCAAGCCGCGAGGGAGGTAATCCGAGGCGCCGCTGTTCCCTGTTGACACAAGAGAACAAAAGGAGAACATGAAGCTTGTGGCGGTCAAATGGCGATCAAGGGGAATGGCTTCGATGTCATCAGCTCAAAGCGGCAGGGGATGGAGGACGACGAACTGGAGAGCACGGTGGATGAGGCCATTGCCGCCTGCGATGGAGACATGCGTGCGACCATTCGCGCGCTTATCGTTGCCAATAATTTTCTTGAATGCGAGGTCAGCGAGCTGATGAAGGCGGTTTCGCACGCCTATGTGCGCGGGCGCTTTCACAGCTATTCCGGCTGATCCCGCCTGCATCCCGTCAACAAGCGGCGCTTGAACGCGCCGACGCAGCGGGTCATCATCCCGCCGAATCCAACTGAGCGGGCCTGCTGCACGCTACATTGAAGGGATCATCCAGTGGCCGTCACAACGTCTTCCGCTGAAACGCCTGCCGGCGAAGCTCGTCCGAGCGTCCAGCTTGCTACCACGCAGACGATCGAGCTGTCGCGGACCACGATGCGCCGCGAGCACGATCTGCTCGGCGAACGCGACGTTCCGTCGGACGCCTATTGGGGCGTCCACACCTTGCGAGCGGTCGAAAATTTTCCAATCACCGGTGTGCCGGTGGGGCACTTCCCGAATTTCGTGCGCGCGCTGGTCTATGTGAAGCAGGCGGCCGCGCGCGCCAATCGGCGGCTCGGCCACCTTTCCGAGGAGAAGGCCGACGCCATCGACCGGGCCTGCAGCATCATCGCCGATGGCAGGTATCACGACCAATTCGTGGTCGATGCCGTGCAGGGCGGCGCCGGCACCTCGACGAACATGAATACCAACGAGGTCGTCGCCAACGTCGCGCTGGAATGCATGGGGCGTGCGAAGGGGGACTATGCGGCGCTGCATCCCAATGACGACGTCAACATGTCGCAATCGACCAATGACTCCTATCCAACAGCCCTGCGCCTCGCGGTGATCTTTGCCGCCGAACCTTTGATCGCGGCGTTGGACGAATTGGCCTATGCCTTCAAGGCCAAGGCGGTGGAATTCGGAGACGTGCTCAAGATCGGCCGCACGCAGCTCCAGGATGCGGTGCCGATGACGCTCGGTCAGGAATTCGATGCGTATTTCGTGACCATCAAGGAAGACGAGTCACGGATCAGGGAAGCGGCGGCGTTGTTCCGCGAGGTCAATCTCGGCGCGACCGCGATCGGCACCGGCATCAACACCGATCCGCGCTACGCGGCGCTCGCGATCGAGGAGCTTGCGCGCATCTCAAAACAACCGCTGGTGCCGGCATCGAACCTGATCGAGGCGACATCGGACATGGGTGCATTCGTTTTGTTCTCGGGCGTGCTTAAGCGGGTCGCGGTCAAGCTTTCCAAGATCTGCAACGATCTGCGGCTGCTCTCCAGCGGCCCGCGCGCCGGCCTTGCGGAGATTCGCTTACCCGCCGTGCAGGCGGGATCGTCGATCATGCCCGGCAAGGTCAATCCCGTTATCCCCGAGGTCGTCAACCAGGTTGCTTTCATGGTGGTCGGGCACGACATGACCGTGACGATGTGCGCCGAGGGCGGCCAGCTCCAGCTCAACGCTTTCGAGCCGACCATCGGTTATTGCCTTTTGTCGTCGCTCCGCCATCTCACCGCGGCGATCACCACGTTGACGACGCGCTGCGTCAACGGGATCGAGGCCGACCGCGAGCGCTGCCGCGCGCTGGTCGAGGATTCGATCGGGCTCGTCACAGCGCTCGGTCCGACGCTCGGCTATGAGATATCTTCGCGCGTCGCCAAACGCGCGCTGAGCGAGAAGCGGAAAATCGCCGACATCGTGCTGGAGGAGGGGCTCTTGACCCGCCAGCAGCTCGATGAGCTCTTGAAGCTGGAGGCCATGACCGCGCCCTCGCGCGTGCGAAGCGGACGCACGGGGTAGAGCACCCGGGCAAAATCCACCCAGACCTGCGCATTTGCGGCAGATCAGCCGTTGCCTCGGCCCCGTTTTGCTGTAGACGGAATGTGACGTCCGCCCCGCCTGCAAGGCTCGCGGGAGGAGCCCGCCTAAGGTCCTGAAAACAAAAGATGTTCAAGAAAATCCTGATCGCAAATCGCGGCGAGATCGCCTGCCGGATCATCAAGACCGCCCGCCGTATGGGTATTCAGACAGTGGCCGTCTATTCCGACGCCGACCGCGACGCGCTGCATGTCGAGATGGCCGATGAGGCCGTGTTGATCGGCCCGCCGCAGGCCGCTGAGAGCTATCTGGTGATCGACAAGATCATTGAGGCCTGCCGCAAGACGGGCGCGGAGGCCGTCCATCCGGGCTACGGATTTCTGTCCGAGCGTGAGGCCTTTCCGCGCGCGCTCGCGAAGGCGGGCATCGTCTTCATCGGTCCCAATCCGGATGCGATCGCCGCGATGGGCGACAAGATCGAATCCAAGAAAGCGGCGGCAAAAGCGAAAGTCTCGACCGTCCCCGGCTATCTTGGCGTCATCGAGGATGACAAGCACGCGGTCCGGATCGCCGATGAGATCGGCTATCCCGTGATGATCAAGGCCTCCGCCGGCGGTGGCGGCAAGGGCATGCGCATTGCGCATTCAAAGTCCGAAGTCGCCGAAGGATTTAGTCTCGCGCGCGCCGAGGCCAAATCCTCCTTCGGCGACGATCGCGTGTTCGTCGAGAAATTCATCGTCGATCCCCGTCACATCGAGATCCAGGTGTTAGGGGACAAGCACGGCAACGTCATCTATCTCGGCGAGCGCGAATGTTCGATCCAGCGCCGCAATCAGAAGGTGATCGAGGAGGCGCCGTCGCCGCTTCTGGACGAGAGCACACGGCGCAAGATGGGCGAGCAGGCGGTCGCGCTGGCGAAAGCCGTGAAGTATGATTCTGCAGGAACCGTCGAGTTCGTCGCGGGCCAGGACAAGAGTTTCTACTTCCTGGAAATGAACACGCGCCTGCAGGTCGAACATCCCGTAACCGAACTGGTCACCGGCATCGATCTCGTCGAGCAGATGATCCGCGTCGCGGCGGGCGAAAAACTGCAGCTCACGCAAAAGGACGTCACGCTCACGGGCTGGGCGGTGGAATCTCGCGTCTATGCCGAGGATCCCTTTCGCAATTTCCTGCCCTCGGTCGGCCGCCTCGTCAAATACCAGCCGCCGCCGGAGAGCAGCGCCAACGGCATCACCGTGCGCAACGATACCGGCGTGCAGGAGGGCGGGGAGATCTCGATCTATTACGATCCGATGATCGCGAAACTCGTCACCCACGGGCCATCGCGCGCGGCCGCCGTCGAAGCGCAATCGACCGCGCTGGATGCGTTCTATGTCGACGGCATCCGGCACAATATTCCGTTCCTCTCGGCTTTGATGAACCATCCGCGCTGGCGTGAAGGCAAGCTCTCCACCGGCTTCATCGCGGAGGAGTTTCCGCGAGGCTTTTCGCCGCAGCGCCCCGAAGGCGAGATCGCGCGCCGGATCGCCGCAGTCGGCGCCGCCATCGACCACGTGCTCGGCGAGCGCAAGCGGCAAATCTCTGGTCAGATGCAGGGACGCCTGGTGCGCCGCGAGCGCCGGCGCGCGGTGTGGCTCGATCATGATGAGGTTCTGCTCGACATCGTGCGCGAGGATGGCGGGATCGCGGTGCGATTCATCGCCGACGGCGAGCTGGGCAGTCCGCATCATCTGGTCTCGCCCTGGAAGCCGGGCGAGCCCGTCTGGGAAGGCACCATTGATGGTCTCTTGATCGCGGTGCAGGTGCGCCCGATTCCCAACGGCGTGCGGCTTGCCCATCAGGGTGTCGAAGTTCCCGTCTACGTCTTCACCGAGGCGGAAGCCGCCTCCGCCCGGCTGATGCCGGTCGTTACCGCAGCCGATACCGGCAAGAAGCTATTGTGTCCAATGCCGGGGCTCGTGGTTTCGATCGCAGTCACCGAAGGGCAGGAGGTCAAGGCCGGCGAGACGCTTGCAGTGGTCGAGGCGATGAAGATGCAGAACGTGTTGCGCGCGGAGCAGGACGGTACGGTGAAGAAGATCTATGCATCTCCGGGCGCCACGCTGGCCGTGGATGCGTTGATCCTCGAGTTTGCGTGACGTCATTGCGAGCGCAGCGAAGCAATCCAAGGCCGCACGTGAGACTCTGGATTGCCTCGTCGCTTCGCTCATCGCAATGACGGTCCTCGAAACGTCACGTTTGGAAGAGATCTTCATGACCTTTCGTCAGCGCAGAGAGAAATTGCGGTCGGTGCTTGCGGGATCATCCTGCATCCGTCCGGGCTCGGTCTATGACGCGATCTCGATCCGCATTGCGGAGGATCTCGGATTCGAGGTCGGCATGTTTGGCGGCTCGGTTGCCTCGCTCGCGGTGCTCGGCGACCCCGACATCGCACTGATCACGCTGACCGAGCTTGCCGAACAGATGCGGCGGATGTCGCGTGCAGCTCAGTTGCCGGTCCTGGTCGATGCCGACCACGGCTACGGCAATGCGCTCAATGTCCGCCGTACCGTGCAGGAATTGGAGGCGGCCGGTGCGGGTGGCCTCACCATCGAGGACACGCTGCTGCCGCAGCCGTTCGGCGACGCGAAGACGCGGCTGATTTCACTGGAAGAGGGCGTAGGCAAGATGAAGGCCGCGCTCGACGGCCGCGGCGATCCCTCGATCGTCATCATCGGCCGCACGGGTGCCGCAGCGATCACCTCGCTTGAGGATGCGATCGCACGCGCGAAAGCCTATGAGGCGGCCGGTGTCGATGCGCTGTTTTTCACCGGCATCAAGCGCGCTGCGGAGCTCGAAGCGCTCTCCGCCGCAACGCAGCTCCCGATCGTGCTTGGCGGGGTGCCGGACGACATCAACGATCTCGGTTACCTGGCCTCGCTGCGCGTGCGGATCGCGCTGCAGGGCCACGCGCCCATTGCTGCCGCAACGCAGGCCGTCTTCGAGACGCTCAAGGCGCTGCGTGAAGGAACCCCGCCAAAGCAGCTAAAGGGTCTTGCTTCTTCGGATCTCACCAACCAAGTCACGCGCGATGCGGCGACGAAAGCGCGGGCCGCGGATTTTCTCGGGCCCAGGCGATGACCCACGCGATCCTCTTGGTGCGGATTCAGGGCAGGGTTCAGGGCGTCGGCTACCGCGCCTGGGTCGAGTACCAGGCGCAGGCCGCCGGGCTCGAGGGCTGGGTACGCAATCGCCGCGATGGCAGCGTGGAGGCGCTGTTCGCAGGCGCCGCGCCTACGGTCGCCGAGTTGGTGAGGTTGTGCCAGCAGGGGCCACCCTCGGCCTACGTCAGCGCCGTGCTCAACGAGCCTGCCGAGCCCCACCAGCTCAATCTGCGCCGGCCGGGCGAGAGCTTCTCGGTGCTTCCGACCGTTTGATTAATCTAGCGCCGCAGGCCGGCGATCGCGCGGCTGAGTTGGTGGATTTCATAGGGCTTGCGCAGGATCGGAAAATCGCCGCGGACGTCGGCCGCCGCCTCGCTATAGCCGGTGGCCAGCAGGACCGGCAGGTCGGGACGATTCTCCCTCAGGCGGCGCGCAAGCCCAAGGCCATCGAGCTTGCCGGGCATGACGATATCGGAAAACACGAGATCAATGTCCTCGCGCTCGATCTCGCGCAGCGCGGCATCGGCGTCCGCCACCCGAAGAACCCTGTAGCCGAGTTGCTCCAGCAAATGGCGGCTCACGGAAGCGACATCCGGATTGTCTTCCACCAGAAGCACGGTACCGCATCCGCCGAGCTCGATGGCTTCGCCCTGGTCCGGTCCGTGCTCCACATGCTGCCGCGGCAACAGGATGCTCAGCTTGGTGCCCTTGCCGAGCTCGCTTTCCACCCTGACAGTGCCGCCAGCCTGATGCGCGAAGCCATGGACCTGCGACAGACCCAGCCCCGTTCCCTTGCCGACGGGCTTGGTCGTGAAGAAGGGATCGAAGATCTTGCCGAGAATATCGGGCGCGATGCCCTGGCCCGTGTCTTCGACGCCGACCGCGACGAAGTCACCCACATTCGGCCCTTCGTTGATCGTCTCGTTGTGCGCAAAGATCGTGATCGTGCCGCCCACGGGCATGGCGTCGCGCGCATTGATCACGAGGTTGACCAGCGCGGTCTCGAACTCGGCGATGTCAACCGTCACCGGCCAGATATCCGGCGTCATGTCGAAGACGAGGCGCACGGCGCTGCCGACGCCGGTGTCCAGCACCTCGCGAACGGCCTCGATCCTTTCGGCCAGATTGACAGGTTCGGGGTTGACGCTCTGGCGGCGGGCGAAGGTTAGTAGCTGACCGGTCAACGCCGCGCCGCGCTTGGTCGCGCTCTCGATCGCAGCGACGGCGCGCTGCATTTTGGGATCGTTGCTGGCGCCACGTTTGAGCGCATGCAAGCTGCCGCTGATGATCATCAGGAGATTGTTGAAGTCGTGCGCGACGCCTCCGGTGAGCTGCCCCAGCGCATCGAGCTTCTGCGACTCGGCAAGCTGCTTCTGCATCTGCTCGAGCTTGAGCTGGGCTTCGCGCCGCTCGGTGACGTCGCGGGTGATCTTGGCGTAGCCGATAAGCTCGCCATCCTCGTAGATCGGATCGATGACCACGCTCGCCCAAAAAAAGGTGCCGTCCTTGCGGACGCGCCAGCCTTCGTCCTCGTAGCGGCCCTGCTCACGCGCGATGCGAAGCGCCCGCGCGGGCTTGCCGTTGGCGCGGTCGGTCTCAGTGTAGAAGCGGGAGAAATGCTGGCCGACGATCTCTTCGGGGAAATAGCCCTTGATGCGCTGGCCGCCAATATTCCAACTGGTAATGATCCCGTTCGGATCGAGCATATAGAGTGCGTAATCGGCAACGCCCTCGACGAGAAGACGGAAACTGCGTTCGCTCTCGAACAAGTCCCTCTGTTGCTTGACCTTTTGAACCATCAGGACCCCGCCTTGACGCGGGCAAACGCATGCGCCCGAACTTTGTTCCGCAGCATGGCCCTTTTCCCCTGAATTCGGGTCACCGTCCACTCAGCCAGCCAGCGCACGAACCTGAAGCCAGCGGCGGAAGGCAACCACGGCCCAGACGGCCTCCACCAAGCCGAAGGGCCAAGCGCCCTGCAGGAAGCCATAGGCGGAGCCGAGCGCGCAGGCGCCGGCAAAGGCAAGTATATACCACACGCTGCGCGCTTCGAGCGCGTAGCACACGAGCATCAGGGTGACGGCGAACAGGCCGAACAGGGTCAGCGCATCCATTGCATTTCGTTCGTTTTGCCTCTGGCTAGGCGGATTTGGCGACGCTGCGGAAGGTGGCCGCCAGCGTTCGCAACGCAGCAAGCTTGGTAGGCTCGCTCACCTTGGAGTGCAACATTACCTTCGATCTGCCAAGCCGCGGCAGGCCGTGCGCGGGGCCGATATCGCGTAAGCCAGCCGGCGCGATGCGCCGCGCGAGCGGCGCCACCGCCAATCCGGCCAGCGCCGCCGCGACCACGGCCGCCACGCCGCCGCCGACAAACGCTTCTTTCCAGGCGGTGCCCGCCTTCTCCAGTGCGCGGAACGCGGTTGCGCGCACGCCGCAGGGTGGCGCCAGCACGGCCAGCCGCAACGGCTCGCCGCCGCGCCAGGCGAAACGGGGCGAGGCGAACCAGCCGAACTCATCTTCCGCCAATTTCTCACCGCCGCGCCGGCTGCCCTCCTGCCGCACGACCACCGCATCGAGCTCGCCACGATCGTAGGCGTCGAGCAGTTCGCGGGAGAAGCCGATCGTCACCGACAGCACGAGCCGCGAGGACACCGCATGCAGCCGCTCGAGCAGCGGCACGAGCTCGCCGCCGGCGGCATGATCGCTGATGCCAAGCGTCAATTGTTGCGTCGGCACGGCAGGTGCGGAGAGGGCGCGATCGTGCGCGTCCATCAGGGCGCGGGCATGCGCAACAAAGGTCCTCCCATCCGCGGTCAAGCGCACTGCGCGCGGTCGACCAGCCGCTTGCCCAGCGTCGCCTCGAGCCGTTGCAGCTTCAGGCTGACTGCGGCCTGCGTCGTGCCGAGCACTTCGGCCGCGCGGGTAAAGCTCTGCAATTCCGCAACCAGCAGGAAGGCCTGGACGGTCGCGATGTCGAGGATGCCTGTCATTATGAATGGTTATCATTGTTATCAATCGAGATAACATACCAAAATGACGGATGCGGGTCTATTTTTCCCGGCGAGGCGAAAGCCTCGCGCGAAAGATAAAGGAGAACGATCATGCCTCTGATCACCGTCACCTATTCGACCGCTCGTGAGCGGCCGCGACTGAAGGCCGAGATCGCGTCCGCGGTGAACGAGCTCACTGCAAAGATCCTGCGCAAGGATCCCAAGGTGACTGCCGTCATCGTCAAGGCGGTCGATGCCGCGGATTGGTTCGCCGGCGGCAAGTCGCTGGCGGAAGCGAAGCTCGCGAGCTACTGGCTCGACGTGCATGTCGTCGATGGCACCAACACCAAGGATGAGAAGGCGGCCTATCTCGCCGCGATCCATCAGCGCATGGGCGAGTTGCTCGGGCCACTGCACCACGAGAGCTATGCTCACGTAGATGAGGTGAAGGCGGACGCCTATGGCTTTGGCGGCCTGAGCCAGGAGCGGCGCTATATCGCGCGCAAGCTCGAGGTGGCGCCGGACAAGGCGGCGGCTTGAGCTTTCAAGCCGTTGCCTCCGGCAAGCGGGCCTTTGTGGCGCCGAAAATCTCCTCAAAGGCCTGCCGCAGCGCGATGTCCACATCTGCCATGGTCACGAGATGACCGAGATCGACCAGCGAGGTGACGCCATAGCGCGGGTCGACGACACCACAGGGCACAATGGCGGAGAAATGCGAGAGCTCCGGCTCGACGTTGAGGGCGACCCCGTGGAAGGAGACCCAGCGCTTGAGCCGCACGCCGATGGCGGCGATCTTGTCCTCGAAGGAGGGGCCCTTGTCCGGCCGCTTCACCCAGACGCCGACGCGGTCCTCGCGCCGCTCGCCGCGGACGTTGAAGGCCGCAAGAGTGCGGATGATCCATTCCTCCAGACTGGCGACATAGGCGCGCACGTCCGGCCGCCGCCGCTTCAGGTCCAGCATGACATAGGCGACCCGCTGGCCCGGACCGTGATAGGTCACCTGGCCGCCGCGCCCGGTCGCAAACAGGGGAAAGCGGGCCTCCAGGAGGTCGCCGGACCTGCCGGAGGTGCCGGACGTGTAGAGCGGGGGGTGCTCCAAGAGCCACACCAGTTCGGGCGCCTCTTGGGCCGCGATAGCTGCCGCGCGCGCCTCCATAGCTGCGACCGCGTCCGGGTAGGGGACCAGCGAATCCGAAATCCGCCATTCCACCGCATTGCCGGCCGGCCCCGCAAAGGGCGTCAAATCGAGGTTTTCGCGGCCATTAACCATTGGCTAACCATAACGTGGTGATGTCTTTCCAGGTAGCCATCTAGTCCCGGTTTCGGCGGTTCAAAAGTGTCAACTCTCGATAAAGTCACCGTCGATCTCATGGTCGTCCTGGGGACTTCGACCATGCCCATCCATCAAGTCCTCCGGCTGTCGCGCGGCGCCATCATCGAACTGGACGCCACCGAGGCGGACGAGGTCAAGGTGCTCGCCAATAATCTGCCCGTTGCCAGCGGGGTCGTGCTGGTCGACCGCAACCGCATTGCGGTCGAGGTCAAGCAGATGCTGCCGAAATCCCCAGGGACCCGGTAAGATCCCACAAAACTATCGCAAAACCTTGGGTTTGGACGCCCGTCAGGCCTTGTCCCCCCGGGGTCGATTTGTTACATCGGCGCCGTTGATCCGGCGCCTTCGCCGGCACTTCCCAAGCGCGCTCGTGGCGGAACTGGTAGACGCGCTGCCTTGAGGTGGCAGTGAGTAACATCGTGGGGGTTCGAGTCCCTCCGAGCGCACCATAAACCCACGTTTGGCCTTGAAATCCCTACGCTTTTTTCCTGATGTTACCCGGGAATGTTACCAGTCCGTTCCCGGCCGGCGTTCGCGTGCTGTTCGTCTCCGGCAGCTGCAAAAAGTCGTCGAGTGACTGGCTCTCATCGAACGCCACGACCTTCTCCATACCACTCATGCCGAGTTTTTCCCGGTTCGCTTGCGCGATGTAATGCGCGGGCATTTTCGGGTCCGTCCAACCGAACATCGCCATCATCTGGCTCTCCGTGCAGTCCGCATAAGCGGCGACCTCCGCACGGGCCTTACGCACCCCATGGCAGCTCTTCTTGGGCTCGTTGACGCCGGCCAGGACCGCGTATTTCTTGAACTTGGCCGCCCATGTCTTCTTCTTCATTGGCAGAACGCGGCCGCGCACAATCTTGCCGGTGAATACTTCGGAGCCGATGATCCCGGCAGCCCGACCCGCCCACAAGCTTTCCGCAAATTCGGGGTGCACAGGCACAGTGACGGTCGTGTTGCCCCGGCTTTTCTCGGTGGCAATCTGCACCGCCATCTTGCGCACGATCTGCCGCAAGTGCGGCGGGCCGAAACGGTGAGCATCGCCAAGCCGCAGGAAGGTGTAGTGAAGGATGTCGAACATCAGTCGTGGCTCGGTGCCAAGCGGCCACTTCGCTCGGTACATTGCCATATCTTCCTCGGTCCATGGCACGAACCCACCGCTCTCGCGTGACGCCTTCGCTTTGCCCGACCGCAGGCCGATCGTTGGATTATCGTCTTCATCGAGGTGGCCCTCGTCAATCATCCAGCGGATCATCCCACGCAGGGCCGACAGCAGGTTGCCGGCCTGGGAGGGCGTGCGTGCCTTCATTTCCGCCTTGATGGCCTTGCGTGTCAGTACAGCGAACGGCTTCTCCCCATTCTCGGGCAACAAGCTCTCGATCAGCCCGGTACGCTGGAGCCGAGTCGACTCGGCCAGGCCTTCGTGGCCGACACTGAGATCACCAAGCCAATGATCACTCTGCTGGTAGCCGTTCCAGTACCAGCGCAGCGTGCCGAGTTTGGCCTGCGTGGTCGGCAGAGCAAGGCGCTTCTCGTTCCGCAGCTTCTGCGCGTTGATGTAGTCGCCTTCATTGCCACAGACGGCGATCTGGGCGGCGATCGCAGCATCGACCTCGGTCTCGAAGTCGGTCGTGCCGAACTCAGGCTTAATCCGGATCTTCGGCAGCTTGTTGCGCAATTGCACATAGTAGCGCAGTTGGCCGCGCTGACTCACATCAACATAGAGATAACGTCGCTCCGGTTGGTCCGGTCTGAGCGTGGTCTTGACGCGACGCATACGGGTGACCCCTCCCAACGCTGCGACGCCTGCTTCATAAGCGGCGTCGAACGCTGGCGTGCCATACTCCTCACTGATCCCGATCCTGCGGCCTTTGCGACTAACTTTCACATACCAGCGCAGCGAGCCGGACTCGGAATAGTTGAAGTACAAATACATCCGCCGATCCCCGGGCGCGCGGGGATCGCGTTTTTCTGGCTCAAGCATGCGTTCTCCGCACGCCAATGCTTGGAGTCTAGCGATGCGGTGACTCCGCATCAATTTCCTAAAGTACGTTTCACCGCTTTCGGTGCGTTTCAGAAAACGCTGCAACGCCTCTGATGGCGTCCATGCCTGGTCGAGATCGTTCGCGGGCGTCAGCGGCGTTGGGCCCGCCGTCAAGGCAAGCCGATCACGCCGAAGGAGCGGCCGCGGGGCGAAAACGTCGTCGACCTGATGGAGGCGCTGCCCCGGAGCGTCGGCGGCGCCGCGGCCGAGACCTCGGCTTCGAAGAAGCCGGCCAAGAAGCAACGCACCGCGGCTGCTGGTCAGAAGGAGATGCTGATGTCGATCGCTGGCAAGAAGCAGGCAAAGGAGACGGCGACGAAGAAGCCCGCCGCTAGGCAGCATCGGAAGTCTGCCTGAGCCCGAGGAGGAGAGCCGTATGGATATGAAAGAGGCCTCGGCAGTGACCGAGGCCTCCGGGCTCACGAACGAGCAGGGCGGTAACGAGCACTCGTTCAACCGCGCCGGCCATGGCTCCAGTCGCCTTCGCAGGATACCGCGGTCCGCTGGGCCGAGCGGCTGCGCAAGGTGACTGTGAAGGCTCCCTTGCAGTCGCTCTTCGTCGCGTTTCTACTTGGTATCTGGGTTGCGCGTCGGCGCTAGGAGACCCGAGAGCCAGCACGATTCATGGCCAGGAAGCTCAAGACATTCCAGACCTCGCTCGGCTTTTACGATCTTGCGATCGCGGCGCCCTCGATGAAGGCAGCGCTGGAGGCCTGGGGCGCGGGCAGCAATCTTTTTCCACCAAGGCGTCGCTAAGGAGACGGACGGTCCGGACGTGGTCGCAGCGACGATGTCGAAACCGGGCGTGGTGCTGAAGCGGCCGGCAGGATCGAACGGGCGCTTCGCGGAACACTCCAATCTCCCGTCCGACCTGGGATCGGAGGATCGGCGGGAAAGACGCCGCGAGAAGCCGAGCAAGCGAGCCGCTCCCAAGATCAGCGAACGGGATGCCCGCAAGGCCGCCGCCGAGTTCGAGAAGGAGCAAAAACGCCGTGACGCCGAGCGCCGGCGCGAGGAGGCCGCCCGGGAACGGGATCGCGAACGGCGCGAGAAGGCGACGGCAACGGCGCAGGCCGCGCTGGACAAGGCCCAGCGCGAGCATGCGAAGAGGGCTGCGGCCATTCAGGCGGAGGTCGAGGCTCTGGAGAAGCGCTCGCGCGCCGAGGACGACCGGTGGGAAAAGGAGAGGGAGCGGCTCCAGGGTGCGCTCCGTCGTGCGCGGGAGTAGGTGGCAAGACCGCCTCAACCATCGGGACTCGGAGTTCGCGCCAGGTGGAGCGCAGCCTCGATGCCGCCTTCCAGGATCTGCTCGGCATGGGTAGCATCGGGCACGGCCCGCGCGAGTTGCAGGGTTCCGACCATGAGGCCGAAGATTGCCGTCGCGCGGCGATGGTTCGTTGCGGAGTCGGTGCCCGGAAGCAGCCCGGCCAAGGCCGAAACATAGCTACGCACTCCCTCCTGATAGGCCTGCCGGGTAGGTACGGGTTGTCGGCCGATTTCCGGAAGCAACGCTGCCGAGGGGCACCCCTCTGCCGGATCTTTGAGGTGGGCGCGGTTGAGGTAGCTTCGGATCACGCCATCGAGGTCCACACCCTTCCGCTGATTTTCATCGAGTCGACCTTGCTGCACGGCGAGCGCGCTCGCGAGCGCCTCGCGAACGAGGGCTTCCTTGGACTCGAAGTGGGGAGAGAATGCTCCTTTTGTCAGACCGGATTCGGCCATGATGCCGCCGATCCCGGCGGCAGAGACGCCATTTCGACGGATGCACTTCGATGCTACATCGACGATGTGCCGTCGCGTGGCCGCTTTGTGACCTTTCTCGAAACGCATCGTTGCTTCCCGTTTTCTCGCCTGTCGCGCTTACAGCTGCATCGAGGAATATTGAGCTACCGAAGCGGCTAGGCGCTCAAAACGCCTTCGAGACGGCGCGCCAAATCCAAAAGCGCTCGGTCGCTCCCTAAGGGGCCATCCAGCTCAAGGCCGATCGGCAGCCCTGCGCGAGACAAGCCAACAGGAAGGCTGATACCCGGCAGCCCCACGCTGCTCGCCGACACGGTGTGGTTCGCCAAAGCAAGGTAGCTGACTTCCTGCCCGGCAATATGGACGGTTGCCTGTTCCTCGATGAAAGGCGCCGTGCACGGCGTCGTTGGCTGTAGAATGGCTTGCGCGCCTTCCGTGAGGAACGCCTCGTTGAGGCGGCGCTTGATTTCCGGGCGGCTCACGTTGAGCGCCGTCTGATAGGCCTCTGCCGATATAGCGCCTGCGCCGCCCGGCAATACGATATGCCCCCACGCCTGGCGAAGCTGGGGTTTAAGACCCTCGTAAATGGCCTCGAACGTGGTCGGAATCTCATGGCGACGAAGGAATTCCGAAATTGCACCCATTGTCTCATGAGCAAAGATGCCCCATGTCGCAGTTTGGATAAGGGCATTGAAATCGTCGCCAAGATTTACCTCAAGGACCTCCGCGCCGGCGTCCTGCAACCGCCGAATCACCTCGCGGAAGCGGGCCTCGACTTCCGAGTCTACCAGATGCAGGAACTGCCGCGGCGCAAAGGCCAGCCGGACTCCCTTCAGGCCGTAGCCGCCGTCTGGGAGCTCCGCGGCCTGTTCACCAATCACGACCTGATCCACCAGAGCGCAATCCTCAACGTTGCGCGCGAACAAGCCTGTGGTGTCGAGGGTATGCGAGATCGGCGCGACCCCATTACGCGGCCATCGCCCGGTCGTTGGCTTGAACCCCACCACGCCACAAAGCGACGCGGGCACCCGGATCGATCCGACGGTATCGCCCCCTAGAGACGCCGGTACGATGTTGGCAGCGACGGATGCGGCGGAGCCGCTCGACGAGCCGCCCGACATGCGATCGCGGGCGTGCGGGTTCTTCACCTGGCCATACCGCGCGTTGTGACCGGTCAAGCCGTAGGACATCTCCACGAGGTTGTTCTTGCCGAAGACCAGAGCGCCCGCATCCTTGATGGCGCGAACAGCGTCTGCGTCTTCATGCGGCACAAAGTGGGCAAGCTCTTCGAGGCCCAGGCTCGTTGGCAGCCCTTTCGTCAGATAGCTGTCCTTTACCCCCAGCGGCACGCCCAGGAGCGCGGCCGCTGAGCCGGCTGCACGCGCTTTATCTGCTTCCCTCGCGGCCGCGAGCACGGAGGCCTCGTCGATGGTGATGAAGGCATGCAAATCGGCAAGGGCTCGGGCGCGCCGCAAAAGCGCAGTAGCGTAGTTCTCGGAGGTGACGTCGCCCTTGCGGATCGCGGCTGCAGCGGCTGCGAGCCCAAGGAATGCGAGGTCGTCCGTTTCCCGGGATACGGGGCGGCTCGGAGTGGCGGTCGTGTCGTCCATGAGGTCCTCGCAAAGAGCTGAAAGGCGGCATCTCGTGGCCGCGTCGAGAGGGCGAGTAGATGTCATTACGACCGTAATATTAAATTACAATCGTAATTCAATAGGACAACCCGGATTTGGCCGGACACATGATCGTGAGGCGCCGGCAATACCTGCTCGCGGGCGAGAAAAGCTCGATGTGGAAAAGGAAGAGAACAGCTGAAAGGCGCACTGCGCGTGCGGGGGAGGCGGCAGGGCGCCTTCGTTACAGAGGAGGCAGCGGCACCTGATCACCGTCCGGCAGGAACACGCAGATTTTGTCGCTGGCGCGTAACGGACCTCCTGCGCGCACCATTCCCATGACGCCGCATTTGTAGGGCGGCCTCTCGTTTCCGTTGAGCAGCCGGTTCTTCAGACCGTTTGGAAATGATTGAGGAGAACGCACGGTGTTCGCAGACCCGTCAATTCGACGGTGGCATGTGAACCTAGCCGCAGGAGGTCCCGAGCGGCAACCGCTCCAGTTGGAGCCCGCTGGTCGTGATGTTCTCGCCTAAATCCCCGGGCGAGATCTGGCGGCCGAAGCTTGCAAACTCGTCAAACAACTCAACAGGTATCAGATGGACTTGGCGGAGGTTTGGAGCGCGAGGGTTGCGGCGAGCGAGGTAACGGTGTCGGACGTACGGTCTCCCATGTGCATCGCCCTCCAGGCCGTGACCTGGGACGAGTTGCACCAATCCGCGGCGTGGCTTGCTGAAATGATGCCCGGAGTCGCAGGCGACTGCCACCACGCTGCCTCGGAGTACGTCCATCCTGATGAAATCCGTTAGGTCGCTTTTGATTGAGAGCGCCGCTTTTGCCGGAAGTATCGCGTGATTTCCTGAAGCGACCTCGCATTCAGCACGCGATCAGGCGGTACGCCGCCCTTCCGGGCCATCTCGACACCCCAGTGCATGTGATCCAATTCTCGGATCGAGTGCGCATCCGGATTGATGCTCATCATGCATCCGCAATCGAGCGCTGCCTGGTGCCAGCGCCAGTCCAGATCAAGCCGCCATGGATGCGCATTGATCTCGACCACGACGTCGTGCTTCGCACAGGCGCGAAGCACCTTCTCGATGTCGATTTCGTATCCCGGGCGGCGCTGAAGCTGGCGGCCGGTCATGTGACCGATGATCGTGGTGAACGGATTGGCGATCGCCCGCAACAGCCGGTCGGTCTGGGTCTTTCTGTCCATCTTGAAGCGGCCATGGATGCTGGCGACCACGAAGTCGAAAGGGGCCAGCATATCGCCCGGATAGTCCAGCGATCCGTCCGCCAGGATGTCGGACTCGATACCCTTCAGGATCCGAAAGTCCCTTCCGAACCTCTTGTTGAGACGGTCGGCTTCGCGGTGCTGCTGCTCAATCTGCTCCACGGAGAGCCCTCCGGCGTAGTGCGCCGACTTTGAATGGTCGGCCACCCCAAAATAGTCGAAGCCTCGGTCGCGCGTGGCCTTGGCCATCGTCTCCAGCGTTTCCGTCCCGTCCGACGCATCCGTGTGGCAATGCAGGATTCCGCGAAGGTCATCATCCCTGACGAGCTTCGGCAGCTTGCCCTTGAGCGCCCGTTCGATCTCGCCGCGGCCCTCGCGCAACTCCGGTACGATGAAAGGCAGGCCGAGCGCACGGTAGATATCCTCCTCCTTGGCGGCGATTACGCTCCCGCCCTTGTGGAGTCCGTCCGGTTCGAGAGTCATGCCTTTTCTTTCCGCGAGCTCGCGCAGCCCTTCGAGATGGGCGGCAGAGCCGGTCGCGAATAGGAGGGCGGCTCCGAAGTGCTTGCGATCGGCGAGGTGGAGCTGAAGGCCGCCGGAATTGATGTCGGGATCATCGGATACGGGTTTTTCCGCCACGATCGCCAGGTCTCGCACCAACTCGCACCCACGGCGGAAGTCGCCGGCGACGGTCAGGTGCTTGAGCTCTGGCCTGGCGGTTCGCAGCGAGTCCTTCGCGTGATCGAGGAGGGCAGCGGCCCGGTGCAGATGGAGGCTTCCTTCTCCGCTCTTCGCGATCGCCACATTCTGCAGGATCTTCGTCTGGAGTGCGCCGCCCAGACCCTTGCTTGTCTTGATGCGGTCTTCCTTCGCAGCCGCTTCGAGTTCGGCCAGTGAAGTGATGCCCAAATCTTTGTAGAGAGGTAAAACCTTTTCCGGCCGCAGCCCGGGAACATCCAAGAGTTCGAGCACGCCCGCCGGGATTTCCTTGCGTAATTGTTCCAGGCTCGGGTGGGTGCCGGTTTGGTAGAGCTTCGTGATGATGTCGGCGATCGCTTCGCCGACGCCCGGAATCTCCGTGAGCCGCTCGTCCATGATGAGCTTGTCCAGCGGCTCAGCGAGAGCGGCCAGGCTGTCCGCCGCGCGCGAATAGGCTTTCGCCCGGTAGGGATTGCCCCCGCGCAAGGCCGTGCGCTGCGCGTACTCCCGGAGAAGCTTCGCCACCGTTCTCGCGTCGGCCTTGGGCATGGTCCTCCCTTCTATTTTGAACGCCGGGCGCTGTTTCGAGGCCGCTCTCGTTCGCGTACGACGTCATTCGCTTGCTTGTCGGCTCTGAGTCCGAGGTAGACGGGCTGACGCATTTCGCCTTTGCTCGTCCACTCCGCGAACTTCACCTCGGCTACCAGCGACGGCTTGACCCAGGTGGTCACGCTCTCGTCCTTGACCTTGGCAGGGAAAGGCGTTTTGAGGCTTTCAGCTTCACGAGCTTGCCGTGCAGCTCCTTCAGCGTCTTGTGGCTGAAGCCGGTCCCTACATGGCCGATGTAACTCCAGGCATCGTTCTCTCTTACCGCGAGAACGAGGGCGCCGAAGAACGGCCTAGTGCGTCGGGGCGCTGTGAAGCCGGCGATCACGACTTCCTGTCGCTTCGCCGTCTTGATCTTAAGCCAATCGGCCGTCCGGCCGCCGGAGGTGTACGCGCTGTCTGCGCGCTTCGCCATGATCCCTTCCAGTCCCTTCTGCTCGGCCTCCGCGAAGAACTTCGTGCCATTTGCATTACGGTGGTGACTGAACGCGATCAGCTTCTGGCGCGGCAAGATGGTTTTAAGCCGTTTTTTGCGCTCGAGGAGAGATTGCTTTCGCAGGTCCACTCCGTTCTCGAACATCAGGTCGAAAACGCAGTACAGAAGCTTTGCCTCGTGTCGCAGCGCGTTCTGGAGCAGTTGAAAACGCGAGACGCCATCCTTTCCCATTGCGACGAGTTCGCCGTCAATGACGCCGTCGCTCTTGACGCCTTCGAGTGCCTTGGCGACCTCGATGTAGCTGTGGCTGATGATCTTGCCGTTGCGGCTGTAGAGCGTGACTTTGCCGTGCTCGATTTCGGCGATCATGCGGAAGCCGTCGTACTTGTCTTCGAAGACCCAACCGGGATCATCGAAGGGCGCGTCCGTCAGTGTCGCGAGCATCGGCTGCAGGCGCTTCGGCAGGGTCGACGTTCGGCTCATACCTGATCCATCAACGGCCCGTGCTTCACATGTCGACCGTCCTCAAAGAGAGGAACGCCCGAAGGATGTGTGATGTTCCGGTTGACGCCAGGCGTGGCGGTCCCGTCACGAGCCCAGTGGCGCCGGGATAGGCGCCGCCGAGTTATTTGCACATCCGTTGGATGAGCGAGCTATAGATGTCGAACGCGTCATCGATATTCTGGACGTAGCAAAATTCGTCGGTCTGATGGCACTGGGCGGCCTCGCCGGGTCCGATGACGACGGTCGCAACGTTGTCGAAGCCGGGCACCAATGCGGAAGCGTCCGTAAAATACGGAGCACCGGTCGCTTGCGGCCGCCTTCCCAGCCGCGCCGCGAGGATGTCCACCAGCGGGTCGATATTCGGATCGTCTGGGTCCGTCGCGAAGCCCCGGAAGTCGGTGACGACTTCGATCGCCGCTTCATCGCCGCATATCTTCTGAACATCGGCCACGAGGCGGCTGTGGTCGTGAGCGGGAACGGTACGGAAGTCGACGGTGAACCCTGCTGAATCCGGAACGGAGTTGATGTTCTGTCCACCTTATACGGTGGTCACCGAGGATGTCGTGCTACCGAGCAAAGGGTGGTTTTGGATCGGGAATTTGAGAGTCTCGATGAGCCGGATCCACTTGGTGATCTTGTAGATCGCGTTATCGCCCAACTCCGGCATTGATGACTGGGCGGTCTTTCCCTTCGCGGAGATGCGCAGCCGCACTGAGCCCTTGTGCGCGATGATCGGCAGGTTGGAGCTTGGTTCAGCAACAATCAGGAGATCTGCAGGCCCCAGCGCGCCCTGGTTGGCGAGATGGAAGGCGCCCTCACATCCCGTCTCTTCCCCCGCGGTGATGACAAGCGTGACGCCGCGCTTGAGCGGAGTATTGCTCCGCACATGCGCCAGCGTGGCAGTGACGAAGGCAGCCACCCCGGACTTCATATCGCTCGCGCCGCGACCGAACAGCTTACCGTCGCGAATCTCACCAGCGAATGGCTCGACCGTCCACGGCTTCTCTCCGAGCGGCACAACGTCGACATGACGGTGAATGCCAAGGGTTTCGCGTTTTCCGACCCCACGGCACGTGCGACGAGGGAAGGACGCCCCGCAGCGAATTCGTAGGTGCGGACGTCGAGTTCAGCGTCCGTCAGCATATGCGCGAGAAGGGCGATGCAATCCTTCTCCTGTCCGGGCGGATTCAACGAGGGCAACTGAACGAGCTTCCGGGCAAGTTCGACCGTGGGCGATTGCATCTTTTCTCCTGCGCCACCATTGAACACCACCAAATTGTTTTCTGCGGCTCCGTGGATTAGCGATGTAATCTTTCCCGCATCGCAAAACCGGCTCCGGGAAACACCGTCGAACTGTGCCCGCGACACAAGCTCCTGCTCGGCAGATCGCGTCGTCGGAAAATTCGTTACCCGCCCTTAGGTGCCCCGCAGTCTGCTCTATCGCTTTACGACATTGAGCGCTAGGAACCTCCACATCCAATTGCGATTGGTGAGCAGAGGTCTGCCATGCGGATTGGAAGTATCCTCTTTGGGACTGCGCTTCTTCTGCTCCTCGCGGGCAGTCTGCTCTTCGCCTATTCCGGGCTCGGCGATATGCCGCTTGCGGGTTGGATCGCCTTGGTGGCTGGCGTCGCTTTCTCATTGATCATTGGAATCGGCTTGATGGCCTTACTGTTCTACAGCAGCCGTCAGGGCTATGACGAACCTCCGAAGCTGGACGACGACAAATGAATCCTATGAGCGAATTTGATCCGGACAAACCATGTCGCGTGCATGATGGATTGAACGACCAGTTCTTGAACTGGAAGCCGGAGTGGGCACCTCATTACCGCGAGTTCGCCGCTGAGCCTGGCGAGGGTGTGATCGCTTGGGACGGCTATCTCTTGGACGGTTGGGAAGTTACTCGTTCTTCGATTCCAGATCGGCGTTCGAGCGGCGATTAACGTTGCCACTTGGCAGGAAAGGTGTGAACGAGCAGTGGTTGTCATCTTGATCCCTTTGGAACAACGACATGTCAAAAGAACCCAATGGAAGAGAGCCGGACTTTTCAGAAGAAGACGTCCAGCGTGAACAGTTGGGACCACGCGGTGTGCTTGGTAAGCCATCTCCTGCGAGGATGACGCCACAATCGCGTAAGAAGACCCCGAGGGATGTCGATCCCGGCCATACCGCGTAGTCGCGCTCACTACGTCGCTCAGTTGCTCGATCCAATTCATCGTTCGAGCTCGGCTCGATCCTGAATCCTAAATTTCCGGCAGCCGTCAGCGCGCGTGCAATGACGGGACAGCTCATCCCGCCCGCCATCATGGGAGCGCTCGCTCCGATATTGCCGAACAAGGTACGGGCTGCATCCGGTTCTCCGCTGTGGTGCATTCATCTGTCGGGCGTTCACCAAGATGATCGCTTCACCTCAAGGTTCTTCCTGAACGGAGGGCAGGGCGGCGGAGCCAACAGCGATGGCCTGCCGACGCTCAGCTTGCCGAGTAACCTCGCCAATACGCCTATCGAAGTGCTGGAGACGCAGGCGCCCGTACGCGTCATCCGTCGTGCTCTTCGACGCGAGACAGGAGGCAGGGGCCATCACCGCGGCGGCGACGGGCAAACCTTCGAGTTGGTCGTTCTTGCGGATAGTCCGGTGACCGCCTCCTTCATGGCCGATCGGTTGAAAACGCCAGCGCCCGGCTTGTTGGGAGGCAGCGCAGGAAGCTGCGGCCGAGTCTTGGTCGATGGTACGCCAATCGATCCGCGGGAGATCATACTGCTTCAGCCGGGCGCGCGTTTGACGCTGGAGACACCCGGCGGCGGCGGCTTTGGAAAGCCGTAAATGTCGAGCCAGATAAAGATAAAAACGAGATAAAATAAGAAAGGGAGGATTGCCGTGGTTTCTGAAGGTCTCGCCGATATCAAGGCCGCAACGTATCGAAAAATATCCTATCGCATAATCCCCTTTATCCTGCTGCTCTACTTCATCTGCTATATCGATCGCGTCCATATTGGCTTTGCCAAACTGCAGTTCCTCGACGACCTCCATCTTACCGACGCTCATTACGGCCTAGCCGCGGGCCTGTTTTACGTTATCTACAGTCTGTTCGATGTCCCAAGCAACCTGATGCTCGACCGCATCGGAGTACGCAAGACTTTGCTTCGGATCATGGTTCTGTGGGGTCTCGTCAGCGGCGCGCAGATGTTCATCCGGAACTCGACCGATCTTTATATTCTTCGTCTTCTGTTCGGAGCGGCGGAAGCCGGCTTTCTTCCGGGCGTGATGCTGTACTTGACGTTTTGGTTCTCGGCACAATATCGCGCCCGGATCACGGCATTGTTCTTTGTCGGTGTGCCGATGTCGGCCATCATCGGAGCGCCGCTGTCAGGCCTCATTGTGCAGCATCTGAATGACGTGGCGGGCCTCCGAGGCTGGCAGTGGCTGTTCCTGCTGTTCGCGGTCGCCGCCATCGTTCTCGGCATCGTGAGCTTTTTCTATCTGGATGATAATCCCGCGGCGGCGCGGTGGCTGGATAGTCGCGAGAAAGAACTCGTTACGCAGGATCTCGCGGCAGAACGCGCGAAGCGACAGCACGGCCTCAGCGGTCAAAATCGATGTTTTCTTAAAGGATCTTGGCAAGCATGCGATATTTGACGCCATTTACGCCGAGTACGTCGGAAATCCGCCGCCCGCCAGAGTGTTGATGCAGTCGGGCTTTACGGAGTTCGACGTCGAAGTGAGCGCGGTGCTGGTCGATACCCGATCTGCTGGCACTGCTTAGCTTGGGAATGCCCGTTTGGGCGGAAATGGACGAGCTTGAGGGTGGTTGTGCGGTCTGACGATCGGGGAAGTTACCCGGACTGGGCTCCGTCAGCGCTGAATACGACAATTTTCGACGCCAACCTACGACTGCCCACGATAGCGTTTGACCTGCCTCGCGACGATGAATGCATTTTTCGGCTCGGCGCTTGGCCGTGACCGGTGAGGGGAGCCAAGCTGCTGCGCTTCAACGACAGCAGTCGCCGGCTTACTGCATCCATTCCTTTCTGTCGTCAAACTTGCAATATTTACGTGATTCGCGTCTCCTGTTGTCATCAGCCGTGGATGCGTGAGGCTGTGCAGTATCGAATACGTACTGCGGCGTTTGCCGCCGACGTTCGGGAGGCGAGTGCTCTTATTAGGCAAGCCGCGAATTTGTGCCGGTCAGTCGTGGAGGTTCAAATCGCGAAATGGGCGCGTTATGGAAGGATTGCTTCTGAATGCCCGTCGCGAGAGCTTTTGAGAAAACAGGGTGGTGCCGCTTAAGCGGCCTCGCAGATCATTGCTTCAAGTTTTTGGCTTTGACTGCGATCGCGGCCGCCGCGGTGCGATTCTCGACGCCGAGCTTGGAATAGATTTGCTCAAGATGCTTGTCGACGGTACGTGGGCTCAAGCCCAGGATTTGCGCTATATCCCGGTTGGTCTTTCCTTTAGCCAGCCAGGACAGCACTTCGCCCTCGCGCGTGGTAAGACCTAGCTCTTTTGAAAATTCCGCTGGCGCATCGGCGCCTGAATCCTTGGCGAGGCGGAGCAGGAATTCGTTCGGCCCGAGCTTGCCCATATATTGCAGTCGCAGTTGCTCCTTGACGGGGAGGGAGGGCATGGTCGCGGTCTTCGCGGCAGATTTGGCCTTCTGCACCTCGTCGAGCCATTGCGGCATCGGGTCGGGCAGCACGAAATCGTCGATAGCGTCGTCGGTCAGGGTGTCCGCGAGAAGCTTTTGGGCTTGCGGCGTCGCCCATAACAACTTGCCATCGCTGTTGACTGCGAGCAGATAGCGGCCGGAGACGTCGAGGGCTGCGCGCGCGCTCTGGGTCATCCGCGCATTGGCGAGGTGGACGCGGATCCGCGCCAGCATCTCCTCGACCGCGATCGGCTTCGTCACATAATCGACGCCGCCGGCCTCCAGCCCGCGCACGATGTGCTCGGTCTCGGCCAGTCCCGTCATGAAGATGATCGGCACGCCGTCGAGGCCGGCGTCGCGCCTCAGCCGCTTGCAGGTCTCAAACCCGTCCATGCCGGGCATCACCGCATCGAGCAGCACGATGTCGGGCGTGATCTGGTCGACAATTCGCATCGCGGATGCGCCATCGAGCGCGACCATGACGGTCATACCGGCGCCGTCAAGCGCGTCGGTCAGCAGCCGCAGCGTCTCCGGGGAGTCATCGACGACGAGGGCGACGTCGCGCTTTTTCGGATCAGTGATCATAGTTGTGCAAGGTTTTGAGCGTCGCCATGTATTGGTCAAGATCGAAGCGGTCGATCAGCGTGCGCATCTGCGAGACGAAGTCGGCGTGTTCAGGGTTTTCGGAGCCGATCTCGTCGAGCTTGAGTTGGATCGCTCTGATATAGCCGAGCTGGCCGAGACCAATCAGCTCCTCGACATATTTCACCGGAGGCCGCGAGCCGCTCTCCGGTTTCCAGAGCGGCGCCGAGATCTGGTCGGCTTCATATTGCCATTCGATCCTGAGCAATTGCCTGATGGTTTCGAGCAGCCGCGGGATATCGATCGGTTTCATCAGATAACCATCATGGAATGGCTGCGCCAGCGGCGCGCCGTGTGCTTCGAGCGCGCTCGCCGATACCATCAGGATGCGCGCTTGGTGATGGCCGTTTGCGCGCAGCGTCTCCGCGACCGTCCAGCCGTCCATGCCGGCCATCGAGATGTCGAGCAGGAACAGATCCGGGCGGCAGTGCAGCGCCAGCGCGAGGCAGCCCGGCCCGTCCGGGGCGCTGAGCACGATGAATCCGAGCGGCGCCAGCACCTCGCGCAAGAGGTCGCGATGGGTCGGGTCGTCATCGGTGATCAGGATGGTCTTGCGTGGACCGAGATAACCGTAGATGGGAGCTTCCACCGGCGCTTCACGCCTGGGATTGGTGACTTCGGAGAGCAGGAGTTTCACACGGAATGTGCTGCCGGTACCGACCGTGCTGGTCACCTTGATGTCGCCGCCCATCACGCCGGCAAGCAAGCGGCTGATGGTCAGTCCGAGGCCGGTGCCGGTCTGCGGCTGCGAGACGCCGAGCGCGCCGCGTTCGAAGGGAGCAAAGATGCGCTCGAGGTCATCCGCCCGGATGCCAGGCCCGGTATCGGTCACCTCGAACTCGGCGACCGGGCTGCGGTAATGCACCACGAACTGCACGCTGCCGGCCAGCGTGAACTTGATCGCGTTCGACAAGAGATTAATCAGGATTTGCCGCAGCCGCTTCTCGTCGGCATAGACCACGACGGGCAGCACCGCAGGCCGTTTGAACACGAAGTCGATGCCCTTGGCCGCCGCCTGAACGCGGAACATGCCGACGAGCTGATCGAGGAAATCGCTGAGGCGCACCTCGTCGCGCGACAGATAGAGCCGTCCCGCTTCGATCTTGGAGATATCCAGGATGCCGTCGATCAGTCCGGAGAGGTGGTCTGCGCTGCGGCGGACCACATGCACTTGCTCGCGCGGGCGCGCCTGCAAACTGCTGTCCTGCTCCAGGAGCTGCGCATAGCCGGAGATCGCGTTCAGCGGCGAGCGCAGCTCGTGGCTCAAGCCCACGACATAGCGGCTCTTGGCGAGGTTGGCGGATTCCGCGACCTCCTTGGCGCGCTGCAATTTCGCATCAGTGCGTTTGTGCGCGTCGATCTCCTGGATCAGAAGCGTGGTCTGTCGCCGTGTTTCCTGTTCCGCGGCGCGGCGACTCTGCTGCGCCAGCACGAACAGCCAAGCGACCACGCCAATGATGATGATCAGCGCAAAGAACACCTTCCACAGCACATCCGCCAATAGTGCGTCCGCATGCACGGTCGCCGATGTCTGCAGATAGATCAGTCCCAGCGTCAACCCGACCAGGCCGGCGGAGATCGCGAACACGCCTATATAATGTCCGAACTGCGAGTTGATCCGGGTATAGACTGCCTCGGGCAATATTTTACCGAGCGTCTCCGACACCTGTGCGCCGATCCGCGCGTGCGGCTTGCAGAGATCGTGGCAGCGGGCATCGAGCGAACAGCACAGCGAGCAGATCGGCCCGGCGTAGGCCGGGCAGGACGCCATGTCCTCCGGTTCGAACGAATGCTCGCAGATGCAGCACTGGATCGCCTCGACGTTCTGCCAGCTCCGCTTCGGCTTGCGGGCGATATAATACTTGCCATCGGTGGCCCACGCGATCAGCGGCGCCGAGATGAAGGCCGCCGCGAGCGCGACGAAGGCCGACAGCGCCTTCGCGGTGGGACCGAACAGGCCGTAGAACGCGCTGATCGAGACGATGGTCGCGATCGTCATGGCGCCGACGCCAACCGGGTTAATGTCGTAAAGATGAGCGCGCTTGAACTCGATCTGCTGCGGGCGTAGGCCGAGCGGCTTGTTGATGACGAGATCGGCGACCAGCGCGCCGACCCAGGCGATCGCGACGTTGGAGTAGAGCGCCAGCGTCTGCTCTAGCGCTTTGTAGACGCCGATTTCCATCAGGAGAAGCGCCACCATGACGTTGAACACCAACCAGACCACGCGGCCGGGGTGGCTGTGCGTCAGCCGGGAGAAGAAGTTCGACCACGCGATCGAGCCGGCATAGGCATTGGTGACGTTGATCTTGACTTGCGAGAGGATGACGAAGGTGCCGGTGAGCGCCAGCGCCAGATGCGGTTGCGACAGCACGTAGCGGAACGCTTCGAGATACATGTTGGCGGGCTCGGCGGCCTGTTCGACGGCGACGCCGTGGCTCAGCGCGAAATAGGCGAGGAATGAACCTACGAGCAGTTTGAGCGCACCGAAGATGATCCAGCCGGGACCGGCACCGAGCAGGGCGATCCACCACGAGGTCCGCGAGGTGCGGCGGTCGCGCGGCAGAAAGCGCAGGAAGTCGACCTGCTCGCCAATCTGTGCCACCAGCGAAAACACCACCGACGCCGCGGTGCCGAACAGCAGAAGGTCGAGATGGCCGTCTGGATTGCCATGCTCGCCGGCGAATTTCCGCCATTCCGTGAACGAATGCGGATCAGCATAGGCGATCGCCAGGAAGGGGAGGACGTGCAGGATGATCCAGAGCGGCTGCGTCCATAACTGGAAGCGGCTGATCAGGGTGATGCCGTAGGTCACCAGCGGAATGATGACGATGGCGCTGATGAGATAGCCGAGCGGCCGCGGGATACCAAAGCACATCTCCAGGGCGGCCGCGAGAATGACCGCCTCGAAGGCAAAGAAGATGAAGGTGAAGGACGCGTAGATTAGCGAGGTGATTGTGGAGCCGATATAGCCGAAGCCGGCGCCGCGGGTCAGCAGGTCGATATCGATGCCGCATTTTGCGGCATAATAGGCAATCGGCAGTCCACAACAGAAGATGATGACGCTGACGACCAGGATGGCAGCGGTCGCGTTGGCCGCGCCGTAGTTCAGCGTGATGGTGCCGCCGATCGCTTCCAGCGCCAGGAACGAGATCGCGCCGAGCGCGGTGTTGGCGACGCGGGCGGCGGACCAGCGCCGCGCGCCCTTGGCGGTGAAGCGCAGCGCATAGTCCTCCAGCGTCTGGTTGGCGACCCATTGATTGTACTGGCGCCTGACGCGGTCTATCCGCTGCCGTCCTGCCACGTCCGTACCCTCACTGCAAACGACCGACCCTCTCGATCGCCAGCAAACCCCGTACCAAAAACCTACGTCGCTATTTTGCGGTGCAGTATACGCAATCTTGCGTATCCGTGCGGTGCACAATTCTAGGCCATCCTCGCCTGACCAATAAGCGCGTTCTCAAACCAACGGGGTGCTAATGTCAGACGAAACCAACCAGGGCCTGCAATCGGCATTCCGCCGCAAGCTGCTGATGGGAATGGCGGCGATTCCCGCCATAACCGTGCTTCCGCGGTCGTCCTTTGCGCAGGCGCCAGCAACATCCGCGGTCAACTCCACGGGACTTGCGGTGACCGATACTGAGGTCACGGTTGGCATCCTTCACTCGGCCACCGGCACAATGGCGATCTCGGAGACGGGCTCGATCGAAGCCGAGAAGCTCGCGATTGAGCAGATCAACGCCGCCGGCGGCGTGCTCGGGCGCAAGATCAAGTTCATCCAGGAGGACGGCGCCAGCGACTGGCCGACATTCGCGGAGAAGGCCAAGAAGCTTCTCGTCAACGACAAGGTCGCGGCGATCATGGGCTGCTGGACCTCGGCGTCGCGGAAAGCAGTGCTGCCGGTGGTGGAACAGTACAACGGTATGCTCTACTACCCGACCTTCTATGAAGGTCTCGAGCAGTCCAAGAACGTCATCTACACTGGCCAGGAAGCCACCCAGCAGATTCTCGCCGGCCTGAACTGGATCGCCAAGGAGAAGGGGGCGAAGTCGTTCTTCTTCATTGGCTCGGACTATATCTGGCCGCGCACCTCGAACAAGATCGCGCGTAAGCATGTCGAAAACGTGCTGAAGGGCAAGGTCGTCGGCGAGGAATATTATGCGCTCGGCAGCACCCAGTTCAATTCGGTGATCAACAAGATCAAGCTGACCAAGCCGGACGTGATCTTCACCGACGTGGTCGGTGGCTCCAACGTCGCCTTCTACAAACAGCTCAAGGCGGCCGGTATCGATCTATCCAAGCAGGCGCTGCTGACGATCTCGGTCACCGAGGACGAAATCGACGGCATCGGCGGCGAGAACATCGCGGGCGCCTATGCCTGCATGAAGTATTTCCAGTCGCTCGACAATGCCAATAACAAGGCCTTCGTCCCCGCCTTCAAGAAGATGTGGGGCGAGAAGACGGTGATCGGCGACGTGACGCAGGCCGCCTATCTTGGCCCGTGGCTGTGGAAGTTGACGGTAGAGAAGGCCGGTAGCTTCGATATCGACAAGATCGCGGCTGCCTCGCCGGGCGTGGAATTCAAGGGCGCCCCGGAAGGATACGTGCGCATCCACGAGAACCATCACCTCTGGTCGAAGACCCGCGTCGGTCGCGCCAAGCTCGATGGCCAGTTCGAGCTGATCTACGAAACGGCAGATCTGGTCGAGCCGGATCCGTTCCCGAAGGGCTATCAGTAAGCGCGCGGAATTCTCCTCCGGCGTTCCCAGCCAACCGCTCCCTGGCGTGGATCGTCAATCCACGCTTCACGACCCCGCATCGCGAATTGTCTCGCGACGCGGGACCTTATTCCCGACGGAGAAACATCGATGTTCGGCGACTATTCGATTGGTGATCTGGGCTCCATCTTCGTCATGCAGGGCTTTGCCGGCCTGATTCTGTTTTCCGTCTACGTCCTGATGGCGCTCGGCCTTGCGATCATCTTCGGCCAGATGGGCGTCATCAACATGGCGCATGGCGAGTTCATGATCCTCGGCGCCTACGTCACCTGGATCACGTCGAACGTCTTCCAATCCTATCTGCCGGGCCTTTTCAGCGGCTATTTCTTCCTCGCGATGATCTTGGCGTTCCTGGCCTCCGGCGCGCTCGGGATGGTGGTGGAGTGGCTGTTGATCCGCCATCTCTACAAACGGCCGCTGGACACGCTGCTTGCAACCTGGGGCCTCAGCCTGATGCTGCAGCAGGCCTATCGCTCGATCTTCGGCGCGCGCGAGGTGGGCGTCGAACTGCCGCAGTGGATGCTGGGATCGCTGCACGTGACCGACTCGATTGAAGTGCCGATCAACGGCGTCTTCGTGATGGGTCTGACGGTGCTGATCACGATCGCGGTCGCCTACATTATGTTCAGGTCGCGCTGGGGCCGCCAGGTCCGCGCCGTCGTGCAGAACCGCGTCATGGCGGGTGCCGTCGGCATCAACACCGCGAAGGTCGATCGCAACACCTTTGCGCTGGGCTGCGGCATCGCCGGCGTCGCCGGCAGCGCCTTTACCATGATCGGCTCGACCGGACCGACGTCAGGTCAGCTCTACATCGTCGACACCTTCCTGGTCGTCGTGTTCGGCGGCGCCGCCAGCCTGCTCGGCACCATCGCTTCGGCCTTCTCGATCTCGCAGACGCAATCGACGCTCGAATTCTTCATGTCAGGATCGATGGCGAAAGTGCTGACGCTGCTCGTGGTGGTCGGAATTCTGATGCTGCGGCCGCAAGGCCTGTTCGCCCTCAAGATCCGCAAATAACAAGTGCAGGGGCTGAATCCATGAACGACAGTCGCTTCACCACGCGTTCGGAGTTGATCGGCATCCTGGTGCTGGCCGTCCTGCTGGTGGTCATCCTGCCGCTTTGCCTCGACGTCTTCAGGCTCAATCTGGTCGCCAAATATCTCACCTACGCCTTCGTTGCGCTGGGGCTGGTGATTTGCTGGGGCTATGGCGGCATCCTGAGTCTGGGGCAGGGCGTGTTCTTCGGCCTCGGCGGCTACTCCATGGCGATGTTCCTCAAGCTCGAGGCGTCGAGCGTGGAGAATACCAAGATCCAGTCGACACCCGGCATTCCCGATTTCATGGACTGGAATCAGATCACGACGCTGCCGTTTTTTTGGCAGCCCTTCCACAGCCTCGCCTTCACCATCGCCGCCGTCGTCCTGGTGCCGGGCATCTTTGCCTTGATCATCGGCGCTGCCATGTTCAAGCGCCGCGTCGGCGGCACCTATTTCGCGATCATCACGCAGGCGGTCGCTGCGATCCTGACCATCTTGATCGTTGGCCAGCAGGGCTACACCGGTGGCATCAACGGCATGACCGATCTGCGCACGCTGAAGGGTTGGGACATCCGGCCAGATCACGCCAAGGTCGTGCTCTACTTCTTCGAGGTCGGCTGCTTGTTCGCCTGCATCTTCCTCGCGCAATTCATCCGGCATTCGAAGCTTGGCCGTATCCTGGTCGCGATGCGCGACCAGGAGGACCGGGTTCGCTTCTCCGGCTATAGCGTGGCCAATTTCAAGATCTTCGTCTTCTGTATCGCCGCGGTCTTCGCCGCGATCGGCGGTGCGATGTTCGCGCTCAATGTCGGCTTCATGTCGCCTTCCTTCGTCGGCATCGTGCCCTCGATCGAGATGGTGATCTACACGGCGGTCGGCGGCCGGCTCTCGATCTTGGGTGCGGTCTACGGTTCGCTCCTCGTCAACTTCGCCAAGACCAGTCTCTCCGAGTCCTTTCCCGAACTCTGGTTATTCGGCCTCGGCGGATTGTTCATTGCCGTCGTGCTCGCGTTCCCCAACGGCCTCGCCGGTCTCTGGGGCGACTACGTCCAGCCGCGGATCAGCCGGCTGATCGCCGCGCGCAAGCCGAAGTCCGGCACCGGCTGGACCGAAGATTCGGTCGCCGATGGCGCGCCGGCGGAATGAGGAGGACACCATGCTCATCGGTCATCAGCCCAAACCCTTCCTGCTGTCGGTCGAAGCACTCACCGTATCGTTCGATGGGTTCAAGGCGGTCAACGATCTCTCCTTCTATGTCGAGGAAAACGAGATCCGCGTCATTATCGGCCCCAACGGCGCCGGCAAGACCACCGTCCTCGACCTGATCTGTGGGAAGACCAAGGCCACGTCAGGCTCGATCGAGTTCCGCGGCAAGGACCTGACCAAACTGAAGGAGAACCAGATCGTGAAGGCCGGCATCGGCCGCAAGTTCCAGACGCCGTCGATCTACGACGACCTCACGGTGTTTGAGAACCTCGAGATCTCCTTTCCGCGTGGCCGCACCGTGTTCGGCGCGCTGACGTTCACGCGCGACGTTGTCGTACGGGACCGCGTGAACGAGGTCGCCGAGATGATCTTCCTCAAAGACCGCCTCAACATGAGCGCTGCACTGCTCAGCCACGGCCAGAAGCAGTGGCTCGAGATCGGCATGCTTCTGATCCAGGACCCCGATCTGCTGATGCTCGACGAACCCGTCGCCGGCATGAGCGTCAGCGAGCGCGCCAAGACCGCCGAGCTGCTCAACCGCATCATCAAGGACCGCTCGGTTCTGGTCATCGAGCACGACATGAAATTCGTCGAGGACATCGCGCACAAGGTCACCGTGCTGCACCAGGGCCAGATCCTCTCCGAGGGCACCATGGAGCACGTCAAGAACGACCCCAAAGTGATCGAAGTCTACCTCGGCCATTAAGGAGTACGTTCATGCTGGCCATCAATGATCTCCACGTTGCCTACGGACAGAGCGAGGTGCTGCACGGTCTCAACGTATCGGTGGCGCCCAACGAGATCGTGGCAATCATGGGCCGTAACGGCATGGGCAAGACAACACTGATGAAGTCGCTGATGGGGATCGTGCCGACCAAGAGCGGCTCGGTGACGATGGACGGCACCGAGCTCGGCGCGCTCCCGAGCTACGATCGCGTCGCCAAGGGCCTCGCTTACGTGCCGCAGGGTCGCATGATCTTCTCGACCATGACGGTGAAGGAAAACATCGAGACCGGTCTGGTCGTGTCTGGCGGCTCGGAAGTGCCCAAAGACATCTACGAACTTTTTCCGGTTCTGCTGGAGATGAAGAACCGCCGCGGCGGCAATCTGTCGGGCGGGCAACAGCAACAATTGGCGATCGCGCGCGCGCTCGCCACCAAGCCGAAGGTGCTGCTGCTGGACGAGCCAACCGAAGGCATCCAGCCGTCGATCATCAAGGAGATGGCGCGAACGCTGAAGCGAATCCGTGACGAGCGGGGCCTGTCGATCGTCGTCTCCGAGCAGGTCCTGAGCTTTGCGCTCGACATCGCCGACCGCGTGCTCGTGATCGAGAACGGCGAGATCGTGCGTGACGATCCGCGGGACGGCATCGATGCCGCGCAGATCTCGAAATACCTCTCGGTCTAACCACAGCCTGTAAACGAAGGGGAGCATCTCGATGCCAGAGACACTGATTAAGGTCGATCTCGCCAGGTCCGCCTACGAAAACGACAAGGTTCACAATCGTTGGCACCCCGACATTCCGATCGTAGCGTGGGTCAATCCGGGCGACGACTTCATCATCGAGACCTATGACTGGACCGGCGGCTTCATCAAAAATAACGATTCCGCCGATGATGTGCGCGACATCGACCTCTCGATCGTGCACTTCCTGTCCGGGCCAATCGGCGTCAAGGGCGCTGAGCCAGGCGATCTGCTCGTGGTCGACCTGCTCGATGTCGGCCCTCTGAAGGAGAGCTTGTGGGGCTTCAACGGCTTCTTCTCCAAGCAGAACGGGGGCGGCTTCCTGACTGATCATTTCCCGCTGGCGCAGAAGTCGATCTGGGACATCAAGGGTCTTTACACCTCATCGCGTCATGTGCCCGGCGTGAATTTCGCCGGCCTGATCCATCCCGGCCTGATCGGCTGCCTGCCTGATCCCAAGATGCTCGCGGCCTGGAATGCGCGCGAAGCCGACTTGATCGCCACCAATCCGACACGCGTACCCGGCCTTGCCAATCCACCGTTTGCGCCGACCGCGCATGCCGGGCAGGCGAAGGGTGATGCCAAGGAGAAGGTCGGTCTCGAAGGCGCCCGCACCGTGCCGCCGCGCGAGCATGGCGGCAACTGCGACATCAAGGATCTCTCCCGCGGCTCGAAGATTTACTTTCCGGTATACGTGCGGGGCGGCGGCCTTTCGATGGGCGATTTGCACTTCAGCCAGGGCGACGGCGAGATCACCTTCTGCGGCGCCATCGAAATGGCCGGCTGGCTGCATCTGAAAGTGGAGGTCATCAAGGACGGCGTGGCGAAGTACGGCATTAAGAATCCTGTATTCAAGCCGTCGCCGATCACGCCGAGCTACAGGGACTATCTGATCTTCGAGGGCATCTCGGTGGACGAGGCCGGCAAGCAGCATTACCTCGACGTCCACATCGCGTATCGGCAGGCCTGCCTGAACGCGATCGAGTATCTCAAGAAGTTCGGCTACTCCGGTGCGCAGGCTTATTCGATCCTCGGGACCGCGCCGTGCCAGGGCCACATCTCGGGCGTAGTCGACGTGCCGAACGCCTGTGCCACGCTGTGGCTCCCGACCGAGATCTTTGAATTCGACGTCATGCCGTCGTCGGCCGGTCCGGTGAAGCACATCAAGGGCGACATCCAGATGCCGATCTCGCCGGACAAGTGATCCCTGTGCGAAGGATGCGGGACGGCCGTATTTCGCTGCCCCGCACCCGGCACCCATCAACCGCTGCGCAAGGATCAGAAATGCCCGTCTATGAATATCTCTGCAACGATTGCGGCCCGTTCACTGATATGCGTCCGATGACCGAATGCGACGATCCGCAGGATTGTCCGCAATGCGAGATGAAATCGCCGCGCGTGATCCTCACCGCGCCGGCGCTCTTCTGCATGCCAGCGGACAAGCGCAAGGCGCACGTTACCAACGAGCGGAGCAGGCATGCGCCGAAGACGCTCGATCAGTACAAGGCTAGCCACGGCGCGGGCTGTGGCTGCTGCACGACCGGCAAGAAGAAAGCGGGACGGCTCATCACGAAAAGCAGGAGCGGCGCTGTCGGCTTCCCGACCGCGCGCCCTTGGATGATCAGCCACTGACGTAGCGCGGCCGTCGCAGACTGAAAATTCAAACCAGAAAAGGGCGTTCAAATGCTTCACGGTGACATATCTTCCAGCAACGACACGGTCGGCGTCGCGGTCGTCAACTACAAGATGCCGCGCCTGCACACCAAGGCCGAGGTGCTCGACAACGCCCGCAAGATCGCCGAGATGGTCGTCGGCATGAAGCGCGGCCTGCCGGGCATGGATCTGGTGATCTTTCCGGAATATTCCACGCACGGCATCATGTATGACTCCAATGAGATGTACGACACCGCTTCACAGGTGCCTGGTGCCGAGACCGGGATTTTTGCCGAGGCGTGCCGCAAGGCGAAAGTGTGGGGGGTGTTCTCGCTCACAGGCGAGCGCCATGAGGAGCATCCGCACAAGGCGCCCTACAACACGCTGATCCTGATGAACGACAAGGGCGAGATCGTGCAGAAGTATCGCAAGATCATGCCTTGGGTGCCGATCGAGGGCTGGTATCCTGGCAAATGCACCTATGTCTCCGAAGGCCCGAAGGGCCTGAAGATCAGCCTGATCATCTGCGACGACGGCAACTATCCGGAGATCTGGCGCGACTGCGCGATGAGGGGCGCCGAGCTAATCGTGCGCTGCCAGGGTTATATGTATCCGGCCAAGGAGCAGCAGGTGCTGATATCCAAGGCGATGGCCTGGGCCAACAACGTCTACGTCGCGGTTGCCAATGCCGCGGGCTTCGATGGCGTGTACTCCTATTTCGGCCACTCCGCGATCATCGGATTCGATGGCCGCACGCTTGGCGAGACCGGCGAGGAGGAATACGGAATCCAGTACGCCGGCCTGTCGAAGAGCCTGATCCGGGATGCCCGCCGCAATAACCAATCACAGAACCATTTGTTCAAGCTGCTGCATCGCGGCTACACCGGCATGATCAATTCCGGCGAAGGCGCGCGCGGCGTCGCCGCCTGCCCCTACGACTTTTACCAGAAATGGATCGCTGATCCGGAAGGCACGCGGAACATGGTCGAGGCGCTGACCCGCCCGACGGTCGGGACGGAGGAATGCCCGATCGACGGCATTCCGAACGAGAAGTCCGCGACGAACTACTAGCCCATCTGGGGCGAGGCTTCGGTTGATTTGGGGCACCGGCTGAAGATCGGCGAGAAGGCCTACAAGGTCGCCCTCGATCGTATCCGGGGGGCCCGAGAAGCCTTAACCCAGGAGTAGCTTCGCCTCCGCTACCGAACCGCGAGGACGGTCAAGAACGACATTCTTCGATTTCCTACACGCTGCTAGACTAGCGGCCATCCGAAGAGAACGCGCAGTCCGATCATTCGGGTTGGCAGTAATCGGCTGGAATGGGCTCCTCCTCGCAACGCGCAAGCCCACCGTTTCGTCTGCCATCGTGCCTGGTCGTGGAATGAATGTGCTGGCATTCGTTCACTCCGGATGGCGTTCATCGTTTTTGCTGCCGCTCAATTGATAAAGCGGATGAGGGTGGTCAACATGATTTCATCGTGGACCACTGCCAGCGGAGGCAACCAGCATGACCTTCAAATTCAAGGAAGTGTTTTCGGGAACTCAAGCCGCGCTCGGCGCCGATCCCACGCAGGCGCAGGCTGAGTTTCATGCGCAATCTCGCCTTGGTCACGGCGTCAATAGCAATGTTGCCATTCGCCAATTCAGCGTCGCTGTCGACGAGCCGGCGGGGCTTGGTGGACAGGATAGTGCACCCAATCCCGTGGAATACATCTTGGCGGCGCTAGGCTCGTGCCAGGAGATCACTTATCGCCTTTATGCCGATGCGCTCGGCATTCCCCTGAATGGCGTGTCCGTTCAGCTCTCAGGCACGATCGATCTGCGCGGCTTCTTCAATGTCCAAGATGACGTGCGGCCGGGCTATCAGACGATCGAGGCGGAGGTTGTTTTAGACAGCCCGGCGTCCGAGGCGGACCTCAAGCGGTTGAAAGAGATCGTCGACCGTCACTGCCCGGTGCTGGACATCCTTCACAATCCCACGCCAGTGCGGCTTTCGCTTCGCCGAGGCTCGTTGAACGCCGCCGCCGAGTGAATGCGGTGATGACGGCTCGTGCCTCCTCGCGTGGAGCCTTAAGTCTGAGTCTTGGGGATCGTACAAATGAACCGTCTACTCTCTCTCGTGGTCGCAATCGCTTTCTTTGCTGCTCCAGCCCTTGCCGATCAGAAGATCAAGGTCGGAATATCCGGCGGCGACTCCGAGATCGTCTGGGCGAAAGTCAAGGAGATTGCCGCGAAGGATGGGCTCGACGTCAGTGTCGTGGTCTTCAACGACTATCTCTTGCCGAATGCGGCCCTCGACGCCGGCGAGCTGGACGCCAACGCGTTCCAACACAAGCCGTTTCTCGACAATCAGATCAAGACAAGGGGTTACAAGATCGTTCCGGTCGGAGAGACGATCGTTGCCCCGATCGGTCTCTACTCCAGGAAGGCCAAGTCCGTCGCCGAGATCGGGGAGGGCGCTTCGATCGGGATTCCGAACGATCCTTCCAATGGCGGGCGCGCGCTGCTCTTGCTGCAAGCCGAGAAGCTGATCAAGGTGAGGGACGGCGTGGGCCTGTTGCCGACCGTGCTCGACGTCATCGACAACCCCAGGAAGCTCCAGATCCGCGAGATCGACGCGGCTCAGCTCCCACGCAGCCTCGACGATCTCGACGCCGCTGTCATCAACACCAACTACGCCGTTCCAGCCGGACTTATTCCGGGCAAAGATTCGATCGCGATCGAATCCGCCGTCAACAACCCCTACAACAACTTCATCGCCGTACGTGAGCGGGACAAGGATGCACCGTGGGTACCCAAGCTGGTGCGTGCCTATCAGAACGACACCATTCGCCAACTCATCAAAGACAAGTTGCCTGGCCAGATTCCTGCGTTTTGAGGCAGGCCCTAGACGGCGGGTGCGCGAAAAGCTGCCCGGTAGAGTGCCGGGCTGGTGCCGAGGCGTGACCTGAAGTGATGCCTCATCGCGTCCGCGGAGCCGAAGCCGGTCTCGGTCGCGACGCGCTCGATCGGGATCTCTGTCGCCTCCAGGAGCTCGCGCGCCTTTGAGACGCGCGCCTGCACCACCCATTCGCCAGGCGATATCCCCGTCGCGTCCTCGAAGCGTCGGATGAAGGTGCGCCGGCTCATCCTTGCACGCGTCGCGAGACCTGCAATCGTCAGGTCGCGATCAAGATGGCGCTGTGCCCATGCGAATACCGAGCTGAGGGCGTCGCCTTCTGTCTTGCGCACCGGCTGGGGAATGAATTGTGCCTGCCCGCCGTCGCGATGTGGCGCAATCACCAGGCGCTGCGCCACCCGGTTGGCGATCTCGGCGCCATGATCACGACGCACGATGTGAAGGCACAAATCGAGCCCGGCGGCCCGGCCGGCCGAACTCATGATGTTGCCGTCCTCGACATAGAGCACGTTTGCATCAACCTGCACACGCGGATATCGCCGTGCGAGCGTCTCCGTGTGCGCCCAGTGCGCTGTAGCGTGCCGGCCGTCAAGCAACCCTGCTGCAGCCAGAATGAAAGCGCCGGCACAAATCGATGCGACGCGCGCGCCGCGCCGATGCGCTCGTCGGAGCGCATCGAGCAGCGTTGCGGGCGGGGACTCCAGGATTTCGAGCGAGCCAGGCACGATGATCGTGTCAGCTCGCGCCAATGCCCGTAAACCGATATCGGCGATGATCCTGAGGCCATTATTGGCAAGCAGCGGCCGTCCTGGACGCTCGGAGCAAACCATGACGCGGTACTGGTCGGGGGCCATGCCGAAGACCTCGACGGCAAGACCGAGCTCGAAGGCATTGACCCCATCATAGGCAAGTACGGCGACGACGCGCTTGTCGCGGGAGAGACGCGATCTGCCGGCAGCAGCGGGCGAATTTGGCATGATGTTCACGATAACCGGCATTCGTGCCACTGGTCAATGAACCATGAAAGCAACAGGTTCTCGCCTCAACCGCACCGAGCTGGCGATCGTGTCGGAATCCTGCGGGAATAGACAAGGTTCGACAGCGAGACCGTCGACGATATCGATGCCCGGATCGGAGCCGGCGGGCGACAATCTCTACTGAGGACACGACCATGAAACTGCGGCTGCTGCGTAACGCCACGTTGAAACTCAATGTCCTGGGCAGAACGATCTTGATCGATCCGTTCTTTGCTCCAAAGGGCTCGCGTCCGTCCTTCACCGGACGCGCGCCGAATCCGCTGGTCGATTTGCCTGTTAGCCCCGAGGAAATTCTTGACGGCGTCGAACTCGTCCTCGTTTCGCATCTGCATGCCGACCATTTCGATCCCGTGGCACAGTCTCTGGTGCCGAAGCATCTGCCGCTGATCTGCCAGCCGGGCGACGAGGATCAGATCCGCTCCCATGGGTTCAGAGAGGTTACACCCCTTGACGATATTGTAGACTGGCAGGGCATCCGCTTCCAACGGCGAGAGGGCAGCCATGGTCTCGGGCCGGTCGTGAAGAAGATGGGATCGGTGATGGGGTTCTCCATCACGGCAGATGGCGAACCCTCCCTCTATTGGGCCGGCGATACCGTGCTTTATCCTGCAGTCCAGGCCACGATCGTCGAAAGCCAGCCCGACATTATCGTCATCCACGCCTGCGGAGCGCGGTGGGACGGCGACCTCATCACGATGGACGCCGCGGAAGCGGTGGCGACCTGCAGGTTGGCGCGGGATGTCCTGGTGATCGCGACGCATATGGAATCTCTCGACCACGCGACCGTCACGCGCGACGAATTGAAACGATACGCGGTCGAGCAAGGCGTTCCGCCGTGGCAGCTCCTTATACCAGCGGACGGCGAGATACTAACGTTGGCAAAGGGGTTGCTTGGCAAGACGACGTCTGTGGCGGCCGACACAAACCAATGACATCAAGCCTGACAGCCATCAGGGATGGTGGCTGCCGCAAATTGAGATTGCTTCCGATCTTGGCAGCGGCGGGAACGGTCATCCTTCGACGGTGAAACGTTTTCCTCCTTAGTACAGGGAAGATGCGAATTCCTCGCTCACGAGGCGCTGCGCGGCAATTGTCTACTTGTTTAATGGATAATCTTGACGCGGTCGACGCGTCACATCTACCCTTTGAGTCTGCAATCTTTGAGGGGACGAAGGATGAGCGTCGCGCTAGAGAAAGGTGCTGCCAAAGCAGAGCGGGCCCACCAGGATATTATCATCCGGCCCTACAAGCCACTGATCGGTGCCGTGATCGAGAACATCGATCTCACCAGGCCGCTCAGCGGTCAGAATGAGCGAGATCTTTACCACGCTCTGGTGCAGCACGGCGTCATCTTCTTCCGCAAGCAGGCGCTGAGCTTCGCGCAGCATGTCGAGCTTGCCCGCGTCTTCGGGAATCCCATCCGCAAGAACATCTATCTGCCGTCGGTTGAAGGTTTCCCCGAGATCGAGGTCATTGCTCATGACGAGAACACCAAGTCTGGCGGCACTGACAATTGGCACGTCGACGTGTCCTGGCAGCGCCAACCGCCGAAGGCGACGGTGCTGCACATCAGGCAGGTGCCGCCGGGCGGCGGCGGCGACACGATCTGGGCCTCATCCACTGCGGCCTATGATCTGCTCGATCCGGACCACGCCCGCTATTTCGAGAAGCTGACGGCGGTGAACACCTTCTTTGCCGCGCCGAAGAAGGCTGCGTTGTCGGATCTGCTCACCGGCTACGCGGGAGGGGGCCAGGAGATGGCGGAAGAGGGGCTCGCGCGCATCAGAGAGGCGGCGGTCAAGTTTCCGCCGATCGAGGTTCCTGTTGTCAAGACCCATCCGGAGACCGGCCGCAAGCTGATCTTCGTCAGCGAGGCACATACCAGCCATCTGCTCGGTGTGTCCAAAACAGCAAGCCAGAGCCTCCTGAACTATCAAGACGCCCGAAGTGCAGGCCCGCTTCGAGTGGCAGGAAGGCGACGTCGCGATCTGGGACAATCGGCAAGTCCAGCATTACGCCCTGCGCGACTACGGCAAGGCGCCACGACGCATCCATCGCGTCACGTTGGAATATGACGGCGCGTTCTGATCGCTGGGCGACATCCGGCATCAGCGACACGCAACATGGGAGTTTCATATGACGACTTCATCTGAGGACTGGCCGAGCTTGCCGTCACGCCGCCGGCTATTGGGCCTCGCGGGGCTGGCCGGCATCGGCGCGCCGCTTGGGTTGATGCAGGCCGCGCGGGCCTTGCCGGTGTTCGGTTTGGGGTCTGCGACTGACTTCCAAGGCGACGTCCCGATCTGTCGCACCGCCGATGCCGGCGAGACGGCCGTCGGCCCATCGCGCCACATCCGCTTCGCTTATAACGGCACAGGCATCTGCACTGCGGCGGTGCCGGTCGCGCTGCATCGCGGCTTTTTCGCAAGGTACAATCTCGATGTCGAGTTTCTGCAGCTCGCCGGCAGCACCGATCAGATGCTCCAGGCGCTCGCAACAGACAAGGCGGACGCTGGTTCGAGCATGCTGCTCAATTGGCTGAAACCGCTCGAGCAGGGCATCGATGTCAAGCTCACCACCGGCCTGCATGGTGGCTGCACCCGTCTGTTCGTGGCCAAGAATTCCGAGATTGCGGACATCACTGGTCTGAAAGGCAAGACGATCGGAGTTTCCAGCATCTCCGGCCCGCCGCGCAATTTCTTTGCCATCCTCCTCTCCGATGCCGGACTTGACCCGCAGGCCGATGTGCAATGGCGCGAGTTTCCCGCCGACCTGCAGCTAATCGCCCTACAGCGGGGCGAAATCCAGGCCATCGCCGATTCCGACCCGAATGCCTGGCTGACCAAGCGTCGCTCCAATGGCGAGCTCGTCGAAATCGCGTCGAATTTGAGCGGTGACTACGCCGATCTGTCATGCTGCACGCTTGGTGTGCGCAGCTCTCTCTGGGCCAACGATCCGGCCGCGGTCGCGGCGCTGACCCATGCGATCCGCGACGCCGCCCACCATGTCGCCGCACATCCTGACGATGCCGCCGAAGTCTTCTCGAAATACACGCCGAAGATCGCCGTCGCCGATCTCGCCGCGATGCTTCGCGACCACACCCACAGCCATCATCCCGCGGGGGATGCGCTGCGCCGGGAGGTGGTGAAGATCACCGCTGATCTCAAGCGCGCCTCGATCATCAAGTCCGGCACCGATCCCGTCAAACTCGCCAATCGCGTGGTGGTCGATATCGCCGGCTGATCCAAAGCCTCGAGGCGCTGCCGGTGCCGCAGTCTTCCGAAACCACGGCGACTCTTTTGCGGGCCCGATGATCCGCAGGCTAGAAAACCGTCAGGAATCCCTGCGCCCCTTAGGCGACCTGCGCACGTTCGCAGGCGGCGACGTTGTAGTGCCTAGCTCGAACTGGGCGAGGGGGTCAGGCGTTTCAAGTGCCACCTTGAGAGCACCATTGAGGCATTCAATCGGTTTCCTCAGTCGGCCAATAGGTGGGCGGTGAACGACCCACGCCCTGACCTTCGGCTCAAAGTCCCGCATAGCGACGATCTTGAGCCTGTTTCGCAACCGAAAACTTTCAATCGCGGCTTTGGTTGCCAAGGTGATGCCGACCCCGCGCGCAACAAGGGAAAGCCGCAGGTCCGAGCTGAGCGCTTCGACACCGATCCGCCAGGGCAGGCGCTCCTGCTCAAGACGACGTCGAAGGACGCTACGGAAGCCGCACCCATCCTGGTTGATGATCCAGGGAAGGCCTGACACGTCGCGCAGTGTTGCAGGAGACGGCAGGACAAATGTTCGCGGCGCGACGACGAATAGCGGCTGGAGATCAATCGGATCGCCCTCGAATTCGTCTGGCGGATTGATCGCCTCCGGAAGGCAGAACGCCGCCACGTCGATCTCGCCGCGACGAAGTTGATCGAGAAGCTGTTCCGGCCATCCCGTCGTGACGCGCAAAGTAAGGTCCGGGAAAACGGTTCGGAGCCGGTCGAGCGGCGTCGTCATCGCGACCTCAGACAGATACGGGGTGATGCCGAGCCGGAATTCTCCGCCGACTGTTCTTTCTGATGACAGCCCGGTCTTGAGATCTTCGAGCACGCGCAATACGCGGCGCCCATGCTGGTAGGTTTCGCGCCCCGCTGCCGTTGGTTTGAGGGGCTTCGATGCCCGGTCGAGCAAGGCCACACCCAGCAGATCTTCCAAAGTTTGGATGCGGCGGCTGATGCCCGGCTGCGTCAGGTGCAGACGGGCCGACGCACCGACAATCGAGCCGGTTTCCACCACTGCTAGGAAGGCCTCGAGATCGCGCGTGTTCATGCGATAGCCGCATAATCTGGATGAGGATAACTGAATTGAGTCATATCAACGAGCACGCATAATGTCATCTGATAATATGCGAGTTCGATGCTAATGAGCACTCCCTCCAATTTCCGGCACGCAACGATCGCCGAGGCTGCGACGTATTGGCCACTCTGGGCTGCCTGCTTTTTTGGCTACGCTGCGATTGGCATGACGATCCACGTCATGCCCTCCTACGCCCATGATCGGTTGGGTGCGGACGCCGTTACTGCCGGCATGGCGGTGACGATTGGGTCTCTCGCCACCATGGTTGCCCGCCCGCTCGCTGGCCGCCTTGCGGACCAGCGCGGCGGGCGCGGCGTGGTCATGGCGGGCTCAATTCTCGGCTTGGCCGGTGGCCTCGGTCATCTGGTTGCGACTGGGTTGCCGGAGCTGATTCTCGCCCGCCTCGCTCTGGGAGCGGGCGAGGGCGCGCTGTTTACGGCATCCATCGGCTGGGTTCTGGCACGCGCGGAGCCTTCGCGGCGGGGCAGAATTGCCGGGCACTTTGGCCTGTCGATGTGGACCGGGCTGGCTGCCGGGCCGGTGCTCGGGGCTGCAATTTTGGCCGTGGGCAGTTATCGCAGCGTGTGGATCGCCGCGAGCACATTTCCGGCACTTGCCTCGGTATTAGTCGCGTGGACTCGACATTCGGACCGAGCTTCACTAGCGGGTGCAAGCATTCGCCGTGCCTTTCTGCCCAAGGCGGCGTGGATACCCGGCGCTTCGAACGTCTTCGCCAGCATTGGTTATGGCGTCATCGCGGCTTTCCTGGTACCCCGTTTCGAGGCTCTCCACCTTATAGGCAAGGATCTCGCGCTCGCCGCGTTCGGCATCGCCTTCATGATCACACGGTTCGTCGGCAGCCCTTCGGTCGATCGCTTCGGGGCGCGGCGCGTGATCCTGGCCGCCTTCCTTGTCGAAGCCGCGGGACTTGCGGGTCTTTATGCCGCGCATACGGCGTGGCCGGCCTTCACCTTTACGATGTTGACCGGCGCGGGGCTCTCCATGCTTTATCCGTGTCTGGCGAGCCTCGTAACGGAAGCGGCCGATCCGCGCGAACGCAGCGCGGCACTGGGCGCGGTTACGTCTGCCTGGGACCTGGGACTCGCGGTCGGCGGCCCGCTCGGCGGATTGGTGGCCGGGACCGCGAATGCCGGACCCTTTGCACTTGGCGCCGCGGCGGCGCTCCTGGCCACGATGCCTCTCCTGCTGCGGCCCAAAGATATTTTGGCTCATCAGGAGTGAAGCCCATGCCAGATCTGCTCACGCAAGACCTGCGGCTCACGGAAGATCTGGCGGCACGCTTTGCCCGGATCGCACTCGGCCATGTCACGCGCGAATATCCCAATAATCTCGATCACGCGCTGGCTGAGCCGGCAGATGCGCGCGCGCCGAACGATCTGCACCCGGTCTTTTATGGCAGCTACGATTGGCATTCCTGCGTTCACAGCTACTGGATGCTCGCCTACCTGTTGCGCCGCTTTCCCGGCTTTGCGCCGGCTGCGGATATCCGCGCCTTGTTTGACGTCCAATTCGTGCCGGAGAAAGTCGCTGCGGAATGCGCGTATTTTGCCCGCCCAACGGCTCGCGGGTTCAAGCGTCCCTATGGTTGGGCATGGTTGTTCAAGCTGATGGCAGAACTGATGGGCCATGAGCGGAGATCGTGGTCGCGTGGTCTCGCGCCTTTGGCTGAAGTGATCGGGCAACAGTTTCGGGATTTCCTGCCACGCGCCGTCTATCCGGTCCGCGTCGGCACGCATTTCAATACGGCCTTCGCATTGCGTCTGGCAGCAGACTATGCCGACGCGGTGCGGGATCCCGCATTTGCATCGCTGCTGTTGGACACCGCCCGACGTTGGTACGGCGAAGATGCCCATTGTCCGGCCTGGGGCGAACCAAGTCTGGACGACTTTCAATCGTCAGCACTCATCGAAGCCGAATGTATGCGTCGCCTTCTACCAGAAGACGCGTTCCTCCCCTGGTTCGATCGTTTCCTTCCGCAGATCGCACAGGGCGAGCCTGCGACCCTGTTCCGGCCTGCCACCGTCACCGACCGCACGGACGGAAAGATCGCCCATCTCGATGGTTTGAATTTGAGCCGCGCCTGGTGCTGGCGGTCGCTCGCGCGGGCGCTGCCGTCAAGCGATCCGCGGCGGCAGGTTGCAGAAACAGCGGGGGCGCGGCACCTGACGGCAAGCCTGCCGCACATTGCCGGTGACTATATGGGCGAGCACTGGCTTGCAACCTTCGCCGTGCTCGCCCTCGAAGTGAGGTTCTGAACTGTTCTGCCCTAAGTTTGGATGGCCGGGCCGCACCCGTGTGATGTCATTCCGGCGGGGGAGCGCGAGCGGGGGCTGGCTTGGCACGGCGTCGATCTTTCAGCGACATCGCTGCTGCCCCGCATAGTGCAAGGGCGCCGCATCGCTTCAGTGCACGCGCGTCGAAATTTGATTCTGTAACCAGCCCTCCGAAGAGAACGCCTGTCACACCGCTGGGCGAAAAATGGATTTCGCTACCATCGAATTGTGCGTCGGAGTTTGCCAAGCTGACAGCGGTCTCCAGTGAGAGGAAGTCGGCTCGATTCCATGACGGATGCGTCACTGCTTTCTGCGGCGGCAGCGACGCCGGCTGTTGTTCGCCTCCGGGCGGGTGAGCCCGTGGTGACGATCGTTGCCGACGTCGCCGAAGGGGCGGGCAGGACGACGCCCTTGCACGCACGAAGCGCGTCCCTGCGTGGCGCACTGCTCCCGTGGCTCTTACCATTCGGCTTGCTCGCGGTTTGGCAGGCTCTGTCGGCCACCGGCATTGTATCCACCGCGATTGTGCCGGCCCCGTCGGACATCTGGAATGCCGCTCGCCAGCTCGCCGCGCGGGGCGAGCTGCAGCATGACATCCTCGTCAGCCTTCGCCGTGTCGTTATCGGTTTTGGCACCGGCGCCTCGGCGGGCCTCTTGCTTGGGCTGGTTGTCGGCCTGTTCGAGCCGGCGCGCGACTTGATCGACCGCTCGTTGCAGATGATACGCACCGTCCCGCATCTGGCGCTGGTGCCGCTGATGATCCTCTGGTTCGGCATTGGCGAGGAACCACGGCTAATTCTGGTCGCCATGGGATCGCTGTTTCCGGTCTACATCAATACAGTCGGCGGCATTCGCAACGTCGATCCCAAGCTGATCGAGCTCGGCAAGTCCTACGGCCTCGGTCGTATCGCACTGGTCTGGTCCGTCGTCCTGCCGGCGGCGCTGCAACCGATCCTGGTCGGCATTCGCTATGCGCTTGGTGTCGCCTGGCTCACCCTGGTTGTCGGCGAAACCATCGCATCGCGGGACGGTGTGGGCTATCTGGTGCAGAACGCGCGCGAGCTTTTGCGCATCGACATTATTGTGCTCGCCGTCATCCTTTATTCCATCGCAGGCTGGCTATCCGATCTCATCACGCGCCTGATCGAGCGACGTCTTCTGCGCTGGCACCCGAACTACGCCGAACGGGGCAAGGCATGAGCGGCGCGGAGGTCAGCTTGCGTTCGGTCAAGAAGTCCTTCGCGGGCCGCGCGGTGCTGCATGCGGTCGATCTCGATATCGCTGCAGGCCAGTTTGTCTCGATCATCGGTCCGAGCGGGGCCGGCAAGTCCACCCTGCTGCGTCTGGTTGCCGGCCTTGAAGCGCCATCAGCAGGGCGCATTGAGCTGCACAGAGCGGGACACAAGGCCGACGTGCGCCTGATGTTTCAGGAGGATCGCCTGCTGCCGTGGCGTACCGTGCTGCGCAATGTCACGCTGGGCCTCAAGGGCCGCGACCGGGAGGCCGAGGCCATTCTTCGCGCAGTTGGTCTGGATGGTCGTGAGAACGAGTTTCCGGTTGGGCTATCCGGCGGCCAACGTCAGCGCGTGGCATTGGCGCGGGCGCTGATCCATGAGCCGGACCTGCTGCTGCTCGATGAGCCTTTCGGTGCGCTCGACGCCATCACGCGCGCAGCGATGCAATTGCTGCTGGCGAGGCTCCTTGCCGCGCGGCCACGCACGGTCGTGCTGGTGACGCACGACGTCGAGGAGGCGCTGCTGCTGTCCGATCGCGTGCTCCTGATCAAGGATGGCGGCATCGCACGGGATCTCATGCTCGATCGACCGCGTCCGCGGCATCGCGGGGACCCGGCTCTGGGCGCCCTGAAGGAAGAGCTGCTCGACGGTCTATTGACCGCTGAGGGCAGCCTGTCGGCGGTCGCTTGAGACATCACGAAAGGAACAATTGGATGATCTCGAACAGATCGATTGGCCCGCGTGCCGCCGGGATTTCGCGGCGAACCCTGGTTGCTGCATCGGGAGCGGCGCTTGTCGCGGCATCGGCCGGTTCGCGCCTCGTTTCATCGTCGTACGCTGCCGAGAGCACTCCGCCGCGGCTGACGGTGGCTGTCATCGGGGACGGACGCACCGGCGTTTGGGCTTCACTGCAGGCCGGTGCAGGGGGACGCAAGCTGGAGCAGGAACTCGGGACCAGGATCATATGGCAACCCGGCTTCACCGCCTCGCTTCCGGTGATGGAGGCCGTGAAGGCTGGATCGATCGACTTCACATTTGCGACCGCGACCGCCGTGGTGAATGCCGTTCCGGCACGCGTGCCGATCACGCCGTTGGCGGCCTATCCGCTACCCGCCAACGAGGTCGACTTTCTGGTGCAGGCGAATTCGCCGATCAAGACGGCTGCGGATCTCAAGGGCAAGAAGATCGCGCACCAGAATGGCACCACCAGCACTTACAGCCTGATCAAGTACCTGGAGACGGCGGGCTTGCGGCTTTCGGACGTTGAGGCCCTGAGCCTCAGCGGCGCCGACGCCTTCACGGCCTTTGCTCAAGGCAGCATCGATGGCTGGATCCACTGGCAGCCGGCAACCGCACTGGCGCTGGCGAAGCTCGGCGACAAGGCCCGTCTGTTGCCGAGCGTGAAGACCTATGACTACGCGTTTTACGTCGCGCGGGCCGCGGTCGCAGCGAAATACCCGCAGGTGTTCGCCAGGCTCGTGAAAATCATTCGCGAGACACAAGCCTACATTTTTGCGCATCCGGCGGAGTCCGTCGCGCTCTGGGCATCTCAAGGCGGCTTTCCGCCCAATGGAAGCGAGCAGGCGGTCTATGAGCAGCTAATCCGTGACGCCCGGTTGTCCGAGTCCGGTGCGGTCGCCCTGAAGCCCATTGACGAAGCTGCCGCGGCGTCGACGCAGGATCTTGCCGACAATTTCCAGGCGCTGGGCGTGCTGCCAAACAAGGTCGATGTCCGCTCGTTCCTGCTCGGCTCGCAATTCGATGAGGCAAAGAAGGCTGTTGCCCTGGAACTTGGAGCCTGAGGCGAGGCCGCCTGACCTCGCAACGTGGACAGCCGGTCGCGTCCTCGCCAAGGATGGAGAGAAAGCATGAATGCGCAAGTCGGCGAGACGGTTGCAATTACCTCCGCCACAATAGGTTTGTTCGGCCGCTATTTGCTGAGCGCGGGGAAGCACCATTTCATTTCCGACCAGCGCGCCGGCGCCGGCGGTCCTGGCGAGGCGATCACGGCCGGCGAGTTGCTGCTGTCCTCGCTCGGGAGCTGCTCGCTCGGACTAATCCAGAAGACGGCGGCCGAGCGAGGCATAGCTCTGGTCGACGCGGGGACCGAGGTCTCGTTCCAGCGACATGCCACTGACCCGACCCGATATGAATGGATTCGCATTGCCGTGCGCCTGTCCGGTGTGAACGCAAGCGAGGCGGAAGTGCTGGTCGGCAGCTTCACCTCGAGTTGCCCGATCTACAACACCCTCAAGCGTGGTGGGCCCATCGAGATTTCGTGGACTGTGAGCTGATCGATGTCCAACAAGAAACTTCACCTTGCCGCCTTTGTCTCCGCCGGCCCGGTCTCGGGCAGTCACGGCGGCTGGCGCCATCCGAAGGCCGAAGGCGATCTGCTTTCCGCGGGCTACTATCAGAACATCGGGCGGCTGCTGGAGCAGGGGCGCTTCGACCTTCTCTTCATCGCCGACATCGTCGCCATTCCGGATACGCTGGGCGGCAGCCTCGAGAGCCAGCTCCGCTATGGTGCGCTGGGCGCGTTGCGCCTTGATCCGCTGACGGTTCTGTCGTTCGTCGCAGCCGCGACCAAGCATATCGGCCTTGGTGCTACGATTTCCACGACTTACACCCAGCCGTACAGCGTGGCTCGCGCGCTGGCGACGCTCGATCACCTTAGTGGCGGCCGCGCCGCATGGAATATCGTTACCTCGTTTCAGGAGTCGGAAGCGCGCAATTTCGGCCTCACCGAGCAGCTCTCGCGCGACGAGCGTTACGATCGCGCTGACGAATTCCTCGATGTAACAGTTAAGCTATGGGATTCATGGCGGGACGGCGCGCTGGTTCGCGATCGTCAAAAGCCGCTGTTTGCCGATCCAACCAAGGTTCGCCGGATTGACCACGCCGGCAAATGGTTCAATGTCCGCGGTCCCCTCAATGTCAGCCGACCGCCGCAAGGACGTCCGGTCTTCATCCAGGCTGGCGCCTCGGATCGCGGCCGCGACTTCGCCGCGCGGTGGGCCGAGATCATCTTCGTGACACCGGGATTGATCGACGTCGCCGTCGAATTCCGCAACGACCTGCGGGCACGCGCCGTGCGGTTTGGCCGCGATCCTGACACGCTCAAGGTGCTGCCCGGCATTGCTCCTGTTATCGCAGAGACGGAAAACACAGCGAAGGCGCTCTGCGACGAGCTATATGGGCTCGCTCATCCTACGGCCGGTCTTTCGACGTTGTCCTATCATCTCGGTGTCGACCTGTCGTTGTTTCCGCAGGATCAGGTCCTGCCGGAAAACCTGGATGTTCCGGGCGTGCAGGGCCATTTACCGGGAGGTTGCCGAACTGACCCGTCGCTCCGGCGTGAGCCTTGCCGAACTTGGACAGCGGTACGGCGCCGGCCGCACCACGCTCGGCTTCACCGGCACGCCCGGCTCGGTGGCGGATCGCATGCAGGAATGGTTCGAGGCCGGAGCCTGCGACGGCTTCATGCTGCAGGTACCCTATTTGCCCGGCGGCGTAGAGGATGTCGTTCACCTCCTGGTGCCCGAGCTGCAACGGCGCGGCCTGTTCCGCACTGAGTATGACGGCGCGACACTGCGCGACTCGCTTGGCCTTGTCCGGCCTGCGAATTGAGCGCCATCACCATGTTTAGCGCCGTCCTCGGCTGCTCCGACGGGCAGCGGCAAGCCGCCTGGCGAGAGTTCCAGGCAGATGGGCCTGCGTCAGGTCGAGCGAGACGGCAGATCCAGAAGCAGCCGTCGTGCCATCGCCTGGGGCGACCTGCGCGACGACTTTGCGGGCTGGACCATGTCGGAAATCGTGACCGTGTCGAGCACATCTGAAAGAGCATCGCGCGCTGCGGTCATCACGATGCGGATCGCGCAGGCTTTGACGTCCTTGCAGTCGCGGCATGGCTTGAAAGCCGTCCGGCTGGCGCAGGCGATAGGCGCCAGCGGCCCGTCCAGCACGCGGATCACGGCGCCAACCTGAATTTCGCGTGGCCGTCGCGCCAGCGCATAGCCGCCGCCCGGACCCTTCCGGCTGATCACGAGGCCGGCCTTCCTGAGGTCTCCCAGGATCGCATCGAGGAACTTCTTTGGGATGTTGTGGGCCTTGGCGATCTCGCTGGCCTGCGCAGTCTTATCCATCTCCAGCGTCGCCAGATGTAGCATGGCCTTGAGGCCGTATTTTCCGCGAGCGGTCAGCATGAAATCCAGACGGGTAGGGACTCTGAAGTCCGTTGAGAGGTGGCTATTCCATAGAATCGATCTATTCAAGAAGCAGATGTGGCTATTTGGATACAAAAAGCGAAGATAATACCCCGGCGTCGGATCGGATCTTGAGCTCCTGTCGATCATATCCGACCGGCTCGGCGCGGTATTTGGGTCACTGATCCCGCGAACGGATTAGTATATACAACCAATAGACTATCGCTCTGAATGCGGCCTTCCGTCAGCTTTGGGCGTGGTGAGGCCAGCTTGGGGCTCCACCGCGGACATGCCATGATCGTTGCTTTGGCCGTGACGGGCTCTGCGATCGGTTGCCGACGCAGTTGTCATCGAGCTTGTTCGATGCACGTGAGGACCGTTGTCGGCCTGCATACACGTTGAAGCGCGCCTGACCGCGCTTGCGATCTGCATGTCGGCGTCGATTGCATCAACTATTCCGCAAGACGCATTAGCTTCAAAAGCATTGGCCTATGTTCGCCGCGCAATTTGACATGGACACCAAACTACGTGCCCCATTACGTTTCGTACTCAAGTCGCTGCAGCGAAAATTGCAATCGCTGACGACCATCATTCAGGCCTGTCGCAACAGAGATCAGAGTAGAGAGAACATATGACCTTTCGTCCACTGCATGATCGCGTAGTCATCCGGCGTGTTGAGGAGAGCGCCAAAACCAAGGGTGGCATCATCATTCCCGACACGGCGAAAGAAAAGCCGCAAGAGGGAGAGGTGATCGCGGTCGGTAGTGGCGCACGCGACGAGACCGGTAAGCTGCTTCCATTGGATGTGAAGACAGGTGATCGCGTCCTGTTCGGAAAGTGGTCCGGTACCGAAGTCAAGATCAACGGTGAAGACCTCTTGATCGCCAAGGAATCCGACATCCTCGGCATCATCGGCTGATCTTATTGCTGCCGCTTCGCCGCGGCTGGTGCGCGCAAGTGCAACGGTCCTGCGTGGGCCCCGACACTCCAACAGTTTCGCAAGGAGATTTCATTTCATGGCTGCCAAAGACGTAAAATTCTCGGCCGATGCGCGCGAGCGGTTGCTGCGCGGCGTCGATGTCCTCGCTAACGCGGTCAAGGTGACGCTCGGTCCAAAGGGCCGTAACGTCGTCATCGAGAAATCGTTCGGTGCGCCGCGCATCACCAAGGACGGTGTGACGGTAGCCAAGGAAATCGAGCTCGAGGACAGGTACGAGAATCTCGGCGCCCAGCTCCTGCGCGAAGTCGCGTCCAAGACCAACGATCTCGCCGGCGACGGCACCACTACGGCGACCGTGCTGGCCCAGGCCATCGTGCGGGAGGGAGCCAAGGCGGTCGCCGCCAGTCTCAACCCGCTCGACTTGAAGCGCGGCATCGATCTGGCGGTTGCGGAAGCGATCAAGGATATCGAGAAGCGGGCCAGGAAGGTGCAGTCTTCTGAAGAGGTCGCGCAAGTCGGCACCATCTCCGCAAATGGGGACGTCGCCATTGGCAAGATCATCGCGAATGCGGTCAAGAAAGTAGGCAATGACGGCGTTATCACGGTCGAGGAAGCAAAGAGCCTGGACACCGAGCTCGACGTCGTCGAGGGGCTCCAGTTCGACCGCGGGTACCTGTCGCCTTACTTCGTCACGAACGCCGATAAGCTGCTCGTCGAATTCGAGGATCCCTATGTTCTGATTCACGAGTCCAAGTTGAACTCGCTGCACCCGCTTCTGCTGGTCCTCGAGGCCGTCGTACAGACGGGCAAGCCGCTTCTGATCATCGCCGAGGACGTCGAGGGCGAGGCGCTGGCGACACTGGTCGTCAACAAGTTGCGGGGCGGCTTGAAGGTCGCCGCCGTGAAGGCGCCGGGCTTTGGCGACCGTCGCAAGGCGCTGCTGGAGGATATCGCGACCCTGACCGGCGGCCAGACCATTTCCGATGAGCTCGGCATCAAGCTGGAAAGCGTCACGCTATCGCAGCTCGGTCGCGCCAAGCGCATCCGGATCGACAAGGAGAACACAACGGTTGTCGGCGGCGCCGGGAAGCGCAAGGACATCGACAGCCGCATCGCCCAGATCAAGGCGCAGATTGAAGAGACCACTTCGGATTACGACCGTGAGAAGCTGCAGGAGCGGCTGGCGAAGCTGTCGGGCGGCGTTGCCGTCATTCGCGTTGGCGGTGCCACGGAGATCGAGGTCAAGGAAAAGAAGGACCGCGTCGATGATGCGCTCAATGCCACCAGGGCGGCAATAGCAGAAGGCATCGTGCCGGGCGGCGGCATTGCATTGCTGCGCGCCAAGTCCGCCATCGGCAAGCTCACTCATGCCAATCCGGACGTGCAGGCCGGCATCAACATCGTGTTGAAGGCGCTTGAAAGCCCGATCCGCCAGATTGCCGAGAATGCCGGGGTCGAAGGCTCCATCGTGGTTGGCAAGGTTCTGGAGCACAGGTCGCCGACTTTCGGTTTCGATGCCCAGGCCGAACAATATGTCGACCTGTTCGAGGCCGGCATCGTCGACCCGGCCAAGGTGGTCCGGACGGCGCTTCAGGACGCAGCCTCCGTCGCTGCGTTGATCGTGACCACGGAAGCGCTGGTCACCGAACTTCCCAAAGACAAGGCAGGCTCTTCGGCTCCTGGAGCGGCGGGAGAGTTCTGAGATGATGAGGCGACGCGGGGGGACCGTCGCTCTGTCATCTTGGAGCTAACTGACTGTCGCGTGGCCGCAAGATGATCACGCCATCTCGGGCGGGCCACGCGACAGCCTCTCTTCGATCCCGGGATCGCAGCGTACAAGGTGTCGACGGAGCGACCGGCGACACCGCTGGTCCATGCTCCGCGCCGGAAGCTGGATCGGTGCTCCAACCAGCCGGCGCGCGGAGTGCATCGATGGGATCACCTCTGCGGTTCGGCGTCTGGGCGCTCACCCATGGCGCCTGGGCCTCGCGCCACCATCCGCTTGATCCGCCCGATGCCTCATGGAGGCGCAATCGCCGGCACATCCTGGAAGCCGAGGCGCTGGGATATGAATCAACGCTGCTCGCCCAGCACATCATTCACCCGAGCGGTGACGACCAGGACCTGCTGGAGAACTGGACGGGGGCGGCGGCGCTTGCTGGCCTCACCAGCAGGATCGAACTCATCGCCGCGATCAAGCCGCTGCTGGTGCATCCGGTCGTGCTGGCCAAGATGGCACTGCAGATCGAGAATATCAGCGCGGGTCGTTTCGGCATCAATCTCGTCAATGCCTGGTACCGCCCGGAGCTTGAGCGGGCAGGCATCGGCTTCCCTGCGCATGACGACCGCTACGCTTATGGCCGGGAGTGGATTGAGATCGTCGAGGCCCTCATGGCCGGGCGACGCGTTGATTTCCGTGGCCGACATTTCAATGTGGACTCCTATCAGTTGCGACCGGCGGACCAGTATCGTAGCCGGCCCACCATCTATCTCGGCGGTGAGTCCGAGGCGGCGCGCGCGCTCGCCGCTAGCAGCGCAGACATCTATTTCATGAACGGCCAGCCGCTCGAGGACATCCGTGCCCTGATCCAGGATGTCGCGCGCAGGCCGCGGAAAGGAGCGCCGATCTGTTTCGGCATGTCGGCCTTTGTGGTTGCCCGCGATACCGACGCCGAGGCGCAGGCCGAACTAGGGAATTTGTTTGCCATCTCCGAACAGGACAAGCCGACCCGCGCACGGCTGGTCGCCAATGCCGATCCGGAAGCCCAGATGTTCAAGACGGCGGCCAAGGAGGCGAGGGTCGGAACCAATGGCGGGTCTTCGGCCCGTTTGGTCGGGAGCTATGACACCGTCGCCAAGCGCATTCTCGACTTTCACGCCATCGGCGTCGAGCTCTTCATGCTGCAGTTTCAACCTGTCGAGGACAACATGCGGCGCTTTGCCGAGCATGTGATCCCGCGCGTGCGTCGCCTGCAGGCGCGCGCGGCGTGAGCGCGGAATGCGGTAGCGCGGCTGGTCGGGAGCACCGTATGACAATAGCGAGATTGAGGTCGGACACATGAGCGCAGCGCAAGTGAACCACAGCTTGGCCGAACGCGTGGAAGATGCGACACCGCCCGAGATCGAGGCGCTGGCCCGGCGCTATGGTCAGCAAAGGCCCGATGTCCACAGAGCCTGGAATAGTGTGCTGACAGGCTTGCTGGCTCATCGTTCGATCCGCGCTTATCTGCCGGACAAGCTGCCTGAGGGCGCGCTCGAGGCGATCGTCGCCGCCGCACAGTCGGCGGCCTCATCCTCGAACCTTCAGACCTGGAGCGTCGTCGTTGTCGAAGACGAGGCGCGCAGGGCGCGGCTCTCGGACTATGCAGGCGGGCAGGCGCATATCCGGCAAGCTCCGCTTTTCCTGGTGTTTCTATCCGATCTGTCGCGCATCGAACGGCTCGCGGGCGAGGCGGACCGGCCCGTCGAAGGCCTTCGCTACCTCGAGACCTTTCTGATTTCGGCGATCGATGCGGCACTTGCCGCTCAGAACGCCGTGGTTGCATTGGAGTCGCTTGGTCTTGGTGCGGTGTATATCGGCGCGTTGCGAAACAAGCCGAATGAGGTTGCCCGCGAGCTCGGTCTGCCGCCGCATGTCGCGCCAGTGTTCGGTCTTTGTGTGGGCTATCCGGATCCGGCCGTCCAATCCGCGGTGAAGCCGCGGCTGCCGCAACGGGTCGTGGTCCATCGCGAAACCTATCAAGCGCGGCCACGGGACGAGGGCATCGCCGTCTATGACGAGTTGCTGCGGCAATTTCAGGTCTCGCAGGGTTTGCCCGCGGTGGGATGGGTCGAGGCTGTGCTCAAGCGATTGGGCAGCGTTCAGGCGCTCAACGGCCGTGACAGGCTGCAGGCGGAGTTGAAGGCCCTTGGATATGAGCTGCGGTAATATGGCATGACGATTAGCCGACGAGGTTTTCTGACCGCGTCTGCCGGCGGCCTTCTGCTGCCGGGCAGCGGCGACTGGGCACGAGCAGCAGACGATAGTCCCCGATATGGTGGGCGGCTCTCCTTTGTCATCCATCCCGAGCCGACCACGCTTGTCTGCTTCAATACCACCGAGGGGCCGGCAATCCAGGCAAGCAGCAAGGTGGTCGAGGGGCTGCTGAGCTATGACTTTGGCCTTAATCCAAAACCGCAGCTTGCGACATCATGGAGCGTCAGCGAAGACGGGCTGCAATATCGCTTCGAGCTGCGGCGTAACCTCAAATGGCACGACGGCAATACATTCACTGCCGCCGACGTGGTCTATTCGCTCGGTCTGTTAAAATCGGCGCATCCGCGCGGCCGCACGACCTTCTCCAACCTGCAGGATGCGCGTGCCGCCGGTGACCATGCGGTTGTCTTGACCCTGTCTAAACCGGCGCCCTATCTGCTCTATGCCCTCGCAGCAGGAGAATCGCCAATTCTTCCGCGGCATATCTATGAGGACAAGGGCGACCCGCTGCAGAACCCCAACAACCGCGCGCCAATAGGGACCGGCCCTTTCATCTTCAAGGAATGGGCGCAGGGCAGCCACATCAGCTATGTCCGCAATCCCGATTATTGGGATCCGCCGAAGCCTTACCTGGACTCTCTGCTGGTGCGGATCATTCCGGACGGCGCGGCGCGTGCGGTTGCATTCGAGACCGGCGAGCTCGACATCGGCGGCTCAACGCCGGTATCCCCGCTGGATCTGGAGCGTTTCCAGGGTTTGGCTCAGCTTGGATTGGAAACCCGGGGTTATGAATACGCGCCAACACTCTACGGCCTCGAGTTCAATCTCGATAATCCCTATCTGAAGAACCTGCAGGTCAGGAAGGCCATTGCGCATGCGATCGATCCGGCCGTTGTGCTCAATGTCGCCTGGTACGGGCTGGGCGAGCCGACCGTCAGCATCGTCAGTCCGACGCTGAAGCGGTTCTACAATCCGGACGTGACGACTTATGCTTACGACCCCAAGAAGGCCGCGCGGCTGCTCGATGAGGCCGGCTATCCGCTGAAGGGGCGCTGGCGGTTTGCGCTCACCCATGATTTCCAGCCCTTCGGCGAGAATTTCAAGCGCACCGGCGAAACCGTCAAGAGCGCGCTGGCCGCCGTGGGTATCGATGTCACAGTCCGGGGGCAGGATTTTCCAAGCTATCTGAAGCGGGTCTATTCCGATCGGGACTATGACTTCACCAATCACCCCTTCACCAACATGTTCGATCCGACGGTCGGCCTGCAGCGTTTCTTCACCAGCGACAACTACCGCAAGGGTGTCGCCTTCACCAATGCCAGCCATTATTCGAACCCTGAGGTCGATCGGCTGTTTGCAGAGATTGCAGTGGAAGCGGATGTGGGTAAGCGGAAAGCCCTGATCGATCGCTTTCAGGAGATCGTGGCGGATGAACTTCCTGTTCTGCCGCTGATGCTTAGCAAGCCGGTCACCGTGTATAACCGCCGCGTGGTCGGCCACACCATGGATGGAACGGGTGTGCAGGGCAATTTTGCCAATGTCTGGCTCCGCGCCTGACCCGCTGCCTTGGGTCAGGTTGAATTGAGGTCGGCGTGGTGGCAGGCGACGCGCCGGCCTTGGGCGTGACCGCGCAACTCTGGATCCCGGCGTCTGCAGATATCGGTCGCGATCGGACAACGCGGCTGGAACCGACAACCGCTGCCGGCCGCCCGCGGATCCGGCAAGTCACCGGGCAGCGGCGCTGCATAACGACGGCGCTCCGGGTCCGGGACGGCATCGATCAGCGCCCTTGTGTAGGGATGCAGCGGCATCTGCCAGATCTGCTCGTGGCTGCCGCTCTCGACGATGCGGCCGAGATACATCACGAGCACGCGATCGGCGAGATAGCGCACCACCGAGAGATCGTGCGAAATGAACAGCAGTGACAGATCGAGGCTGCGCTTGAGCTCTGCGAGCAGGTTGAGGATCTGCGCCTGGACCGACAGATCGAGCGCGGAGACCGGCTCGTCACAGATGATCAGGTCGGGGCCGAGGATCAGCGCCCGCGCAATGCCGATGCGCTGGCGCTGACCGCCCGAGAATTCGTGCGGATAGCGCGCTGCGGCATCGGGCGGCAGACCGACGCGGATCAGAATATCCTCCACGCGTTTCCGCCGCTCGGAGCGCGTGCCGATGGCGTGGACATCGAGGGGGGCTGTGAGAATCTCGCCGATGGTCTGGCGCGGATTGAGGGAGGCGAAAGGGTCCTGGAACACCATCTGCAGCCGGCGCCGATGCGCGCGGAACGAACGCTCCGGCAGCGCCGTGACGTCGGTGCCGTCGAATTCGATCCGCCCGGCGGAGGGCTCGACCAGGCGCAGAATGCTCTTGCCGAGCGTCGACTTGCCGCAGCCGGATTCGCCGACAAGGCCGACGGTCTCGCCGCGCCTGATGTCGAACGAGACCCCATCCACCGCGTGGAATGCCGTTCCGCCGGAATTGTAGGTTGTGCGGAGCTCAGAGACCGACAGCAACGTCATGGATCCGGTCCTGTGTCTCTGTGGTGAGCGCGACGTGGCATGCAACGCGCCGTCCCTCGCTTGCTATCTGTTCATCGGGAAACTGCGTCCGGCAAAGCGCCCGCCGATCCGGACAGCGCGGCGCGAACGGGCATCCGCGCTCATTCAGCGCCGAAGCGATGCTGCCGGCAATCTCGGAAAGGCGACCTTGGCGGTAGTGAAGCCTGTCATGAAGCCGTGGCGATGCCGCGAGCAGGCCTCTTGTGTAGGGATGCAGTGGACGCGCAAACAGCGCGTCGGGCGGCGCTTCCTCGACCTTGCGTCCGGCATACATCACCACGACGCGGTCGGCCCATTGCCCGACCAGGCCGAGATCGTGGGTGATCAATAGCAGCGAGAGCGACAGCTCGCGGCGCAGGCGGTCGAGCAATTCGAGCACCTGCGCCTGAATGGTTACATCGAGCGCCGTCGTCGGCTCGTCCGCGATCAGAAGCTTCGGACGGCACGCGACCGCCATCGCGATCATGACGCGCTGGCGCATGCCGCCCGATAGCCGGTGCGGGTGGTCGTCGAGGCAGCGATCGGGATTTGGGATGCGGACGAGGTCGAGGAGCTCGGCGGCCTCGCGGAGTGCCTGGGCTTTCGAGAGCCCACGGTGCAGGCGCAGCACCTCGCCGATCTGCCGCCCGACGGTCAGCACCGGATTGAGCGAAGTCATCGGCTCCTGGAAGATCATGGCGATGTCGCGGCCGCGACGCCGCCGCATCTCCATCTCCGGCAGCGCGATGAGATCATCGCCGCTGAGCAGGACTTGCCCTGTGACGATACGAGCGCTTTTGGGCAGCAGCCGCATCAATGCCAGGGCGGTCAACGATTTGCCCGAACCGGATTCGCCGACGATGGCCAGCGTTTCGGCCACAGCGACGCTGAAGCTGAGATCGCGGACGGGGGTTGCGTTCGGAAATCCGATCGTCAGATTGTTGATCTCGAGTAGCGGTGCCACGGTCAGCGCTCCCGGCTGAGACGAGGATTGAGTACGTCGGTCAAGCCGTCACCGATCAGGTTGAAGGACAGCACGGTCAGCACGATCACAAGGCCTGGCAGCGCGGTGAGGTACCAGGCCGTCCTGATCAACTCACGGCCGGCGCCGATCATGCTGCCCCAGCTCACGACGTTGGGATCGCCGAGGCCGAGAAAGGAGAGCGCGGCCTCCATCAGGATCGCGGTTGCCACCATCGCGGAGGCCGTGACGATGATCGACGGCAGCGCGTTGGGCAGGATTTCCCTGATGACGATGCGGCCGTGACCGAAGCCGAGGCTGCGTGCAGCCATCACGAATTCCTTCTCGCGCAAGGCACGGAATTCGGCGCGCACCAGTCGTGCAATGGTTGGCCAGGTGACGAGTCCGATGGCCCAGGTCACGGTTGCGATCGAGGGCTGCGCAATCGCGACCAGAACCACGAGCAGGATGAAGCTCGGCACAGTCTGGAATAACTCGATCAACCGCACCAGGACGTCATCGACCCAGCCGCCGCGATAACCCGCGACCGCCCCGACCAAGATGCCGACGGTGAGACCGATCGTGGTCGCGACAAATCCGATCAGAAGCGAGACGCGAGCGCCGTGCATCAGTCCTGCGGCGACGTCGCGGCCGAGCGAATCGGTGCCCAGCGGGAAGGCCGCGTTATGACCTGGCCAGATCAGCGGCCGCGCGACCATCGACAGCGGATCGCCAGGATAGAGAACCGGCGCCAGCGCAGCGGCAGCCACGATGAGCAACAGCAGGCAGATTCCGGCGACAGCCGAAGGGTTTCGCAGCAGAAGACGTAGCGATCGTGTGCGACCCGGGAGAGCAGCTCCGCTGACGATGTGGGTCTCGGGAGCGTGGATGTTCGGCCAGGTCGTCTGGTCGGGAGCAAGTTGCGACGGTGGTACCGCAGCCGGAGGCGCGGAGGTGGATTGCACAGATACGTCGATCACGTCCATCAGCGCGCCTCAATGCGGGGATCAAGCCAGGCCTGCACGAGATCCACGGTCACGTTGGCGATGATCACGAGCAGCGACGACAGCAGGAGAATGCCGAGCAGCACGCTGAAGTCGCGGCTCATCACGGCTTCAAAAGCAAGCCTGCCGAGGCCGGGCCAGCTATAGACAGTCTCGACCACGACGGCGCCGCCGAGGAGCCCGCCAAAATGCATGCCGGCGACGGTGGTGACGGGTAACAGTGCGTTGCGCAGCACATGGTGAACCGTGATGGCCAGCGGCGAGAGGCCCTTTGCCGCGGCGGTGCGCACATAATCCTGGGTTTGGGCCTCCAACATCGCCGTACGCGCGAGTCGCGAATAGATCGCGATGTAGAACAGCGCGAGCGAGACCGCCGGCAGGACCATGTAACGCGCACGGTCGAGCAGGGCGTCGAAGCCGCCGATATCTGCGCCAATCGTCGCTGAGCCGCCACTCGGTAGCCAGCCTAGCCTGACCGAGAACACCAGGATCAGCATCAGCCCGATCCAGAAGCCCGGGATGGAGTAGAACAGGGTCACGACGACCGAGATCACCCGGTCCGGCCATCGGCCGGCGAACGAGGCCATCACCACTCCGAGCACGATCCCGCCGGCGAGCGCGATGAGCTGTGCCGATATCATCAGGATCACGGTGCCAGGCAGACGCTGGGCAATGATATCGACGACCGGAAGATTGTAGCGTGGCGAGAAGCCGAGACTGAAGTGCGCGAGATTGTCGAGATAGGCGATGAGCTGGACGATCACCGGCTGATCGAGACCAAAGCGCGCCCGCAAGGCCGCCACCGTCTCCATGGTGGCGGAACCGGATTCTCCCGCCAGCACGTCGGCCGCATCACCGGGTGCAAGCTGCAGCAGAAGAAAGTTGATCACAACAATTCCGATCACGGTCGGGATCGCCTGCAAGAACGTGCGACGAAAAGTCTTCGCGAGACGCTCGATGCTCGACATCATTTTTCCAATTTGCGAGGCCCTGTCAAAAAAATACGTTTGACGCCGACATTTCGTCCGATTTCTCGTGAGACAGAAGCGTCAAAGCGCACGAATGCCGATTAGTTGACAATATTGGTAGAGCAAGTCAACGTCGAACAGCTCACACGAGCGCGTTACACGAGCGTGCTGCATTGCTGGCGTTGCCGATGCAAGATGCGAGGTCGATCATCAGGACGAACGGATAGGCAATGACGATAGTCCACAAGCCGGGCGACATAGTTGGGTGGCCGATCCTTCCGTCGCCAACGCAATTCCCAGACAGTCCATTATCGAAGGCGCTCAAGCAGCCGTTGCTGTTGGGTTTGTTCCTGCCGATCCAGGCGGGCGGCTGGAGTGCGTCGACGTTGCCACGATCGACAACGTGGACCTTCGACTACAACCGCGATCTGACACTCAGTGCGGAGTCGTTCGGTTTCGACCTGGTCTTTGCGCTGTCGCAGTGGTTGCCCAAAGGCGGGTACGGCGGCGTGTTCACGGGTGAGGCGCTTGATTCCTTCATGGCCACGGCATCGCTTGCCGCGTTGACGTCAAAGATCATGTTGATATCAACGATCCATGTTCTCTATGGACCGATCCATCCGCTGCACCTTGCCAAATATGGCGCCACACTGGATCACATATCCGGCGGACGATGGGGCATCAACGTCGTCACGGGTCATCGTGCGATCGAGCACGAGGCCTTCGGCTGGAACCAGATCGAGCACGACCGGCGTTACGAGCTGGCGGCGGAGTTCGTCGAGGTGCTGCAGCGGCTCTGGAGCGACAGCGAGAACTTCTCCTTTGAAGGGAAGTCTCCGTGGCGATTGAGCAATGCGTTCGTGACGCCAAAGCCGCGCTTTGGACGGCCAGTCCTGGTCAACGCCACCGGATCGGACGCCGGGATCGCGTTCGCTGGCCGCTATTCGGACATCGTCTTCATTACGAGCCCTGCGGGCTCGTCGTTTGCGGACGCGATCGAGGCGCTGCCGGCGCACGTGAGCCGCGTCAAGCAGGCTGCTGTCGATGTCGGGCGCGAGGTGCGGACGCTGCTCAATCCGATGGTGATTTGCCGCGAGACGGAGCGGGAGACATGGCAATACCACGACGCCATCGTCGAGCATATCGATCCCATCGCGAGCATGCAGAATTTTGCCAGCGATGCCCATGCCTGGAAGGGACGGGTCGGCCGCGATGCGCCCAAACGGCGCGCGATCGGCGGCAATATCGAGGTGATCGGCACGCCAGAGCAGGTCGTCGAGCAATTCCTGCAGCTCAAGCAGGCGGGCATTGACGGGCTGCAGCTCAGCTTTTTCGATTTCAAGCCCGACCTTGATTTCTTCGGCCGTCGCGTCGTCCCGCTGATGGAGCAGGCGGGACTGCGTCACGCGCTTCCCCGCGCGAGCTGAAGGTTCCGGCAAATCTGGATGGGCTCAGCCCTGCGCGCTCGCGCGCAGGTGATTTTCCGCAGGAGCGGGGCGGAAGCGTGCCGCCGGATGCGAGGCGGGCAGGCGAGCTTGGCCGGGTCCAAAAGTCTTCTCCCGCAGCGTCCCCGGCGCATAGTCCGTCTTGTAGACGCCACGTCGCTGCAGCTCCGGCACCACGAGCTCGGCGAAATCCTGATATCCGCCGGGGGTCACTGCGTAGCTGAGATTGAAGCCGTCGATATCGGTCTCGTCGACCCAGGCCTGGAGCTGGTCGGCGACCTCCGAGACAGAGCCCACGATCACGGGGCCGCGGCCGCCGATGCCGTTATGTTCGATGATCTCGCGGATCGTCCAGGGACGCTCGGTCCGCGAGAAGGAATCGATCATGGAGGTGACTGCATTGTCCTTCTTCACCGTGGGGAAGGGATCGTCGATGCTGTAGCGGGAGAGGTCGATGCCAGTCCAGCCGGAGAGGAGCGCAAGCGATCCCCTGGGATCGATGTAGCGCTGGTAGTCGCGATATTTGGCTTCGGCCTCGGCACGGGTCTCGCCGGCGATCACGGCAGCCAAGGCAAAGAAGCGGATATCGCCGCCGTGGCGTCCAAACGCACGAGCGCGAGCCCGGGTCTCCGCAACATTAGTCGCGGTGCGGGTCTTTGAGTGCTCCCCGAGGAAGACTGCTTCGGCGTGCCGCGCGGCAAAGTCCTTGCCACGGTTGGAGGCTCCGGCCTGGAACAGGAATGGCGTCCGTTGCGGCGAGGGATGCACAAGATGAATGGCGTCGACCTTGAAGTGCTGTCCTTGATGCTGAATCTTCCGGATGCGCGTCGGGTCGGCGAAGACGCCGCTCGCGCGATCGGCGATGACCGCCTCTTCGTCCCAGCTACCTTCCCACAGCGCGTAGACGGCATCGAGAAACTCATCTGCGAGATCGTAGCGGGGATCGTGCGGCATGATGCTGTCGCGGCCGACGGCCTTTGATGCGGCGGCGGAATAACCGGTGACGATGTTCCAGGCGACGCGCCCCTTGGTCAGGTGGTCCAGCGTGGAGAAGCGGCGCGCAAGCGTGAAGGGCGGCTCGTAGGAGACCGAGGCCGTGACACCCAGGCCGAGATGCTCGGTGACATGGGCCATCGCCGAGACGAGCAGCATCGGGTCGAGCTTGGGGATTTGTGCGCCGGTGGCCAGGGCTGCGTCGGCATTGCCGGCATAGACATCGTGAATGCCGATGCCGTCGGCAATGAAGACCGCGTCGAATTTTCCGGCTTCCAGCGTCCGGGCGAGATCGGTCCAGTAGTCAAGGCTCGCAAAGTCGAGCGAGCGGTCATCGGGATGGCGCCACAATCCCGGTGACAGGTGAACCGGGCTGAAGATGGCAAAGCCGTTGACTTGAATGATTTTGGACATGCTACCGTTTCGAAGCCGTGACAGCAGGCCTATTGGAAGGTTGAAGGCTCGGGGTGCGCGCCGGTCAGGAACCAGGAGCCCACATTGCGGGTCTTGTATTCGGCCGGATTATGCAAAGTGTGGATCCGGACGTTGCGCCAGAAGCGATCATAACCATTGGTGATGGTGGCGGAGCGGGCGCCCATCACCTCGAAAATCCGGCTGGTGACCTCGAGCGCGACCTCCCCGGCATGGACATTGGCGCCGGCGATGACGACAGCAGCTTCGCCGCGCTCGGCGGCCGTGAGGTCGCGGCCGCGCGACCAGACCCAATCGAGCGTCGCGGCCGCTTCATCGGCCAAGAGAGTCGCCGCCTTCACGCGCGTATAGAGCTCGCCATAGACCCGCCTGACCCAGGGATCGTCAGTGTGTTTCTCGACGCCGGAATGGATCCAGGGGCGCGATGTCTCCTTGGTGTAGTCACGCGCAGTGAGCAGGGCACCTTGGGCGCTGCCAATGAAGACGTTGAGCAGCGTGCTCTGCTGCAGGAACGGCGTGATGGTCTGATAGGGGCGGCCGCCGTCCGGCTTGTAGGCCAGCACCTCTTGATCGTGAACGCGGACAGATCTGTAGGTCACGCGCCCGCTGCCGGTCTGACGCTGGCCGAAACCGTCCCAGTCGTTCTCGACCTGGATGCCCTCGCGCGTCGCCGGGATCACGGCGAAGCTGCGCACATCGGTCTCGTGATCCTCCCACGCGATCTGGAGATAATCCGCGATATGCGAGCCCGAGGTGAAGGGCCGGTAGCCGTCAAGAATGTAGCCGTCGCCCTCGCGGCGCCCGAACAGGCTCTTGGAGAAGCTGTTCGCCGTGTTGCCCCAGAACCAGTTTCCGGTGACGGTGCGGCGGAAGATGTCGGCGGCCTGCTCGGGCGTGCCGCGTAAGAGGGCCGCATGTTGCGAGCCGAAATGGTAGCCATAGAGATGACCGAGCGCCCCATCCACCTTGGCGAATTCCCGCGCGATCTTCAGCGCTGTCGACCAGCGTTCGCCCGCGCCGCCATAGTCCGGCGGCACGAGGATGTTGAGGAGGCCGCTCGCCTTGAGCAGCGCGAGCTGCTCGACTGGCTTGCCGCCGGCGCGGTCGCGCGCGGCGGCGTCGCGGGCGAAGATCTCGCGCAGCTCCGCGGCCTTGGCAAAATGCGGATTCGATGTGTCCAGGTCGAAACTCATGGTGTGAACCTCAGGTGTGATCAGGCCCCGAGCCAGACGTCGGCAAAGTTGGCGGATGGGCCATCGATTGTGGTCGTATGGTTACGGACTTTGCGGTTGGCGATGGTGAGATTGGCGCCGGTCACGAGGTTGATATCGGGCAGGTCGGTCGCGATGATCACTTGGAAGGCACGAAACAGCTCGCGCCGCTTGGCCGGATCGCTTTCAACTGCCGCGGCTTCGAGCAGCCGGTCGACCTCCGGATTGCTGTAGCCCGAGCCGTTGGAGAACGGCACGCCCGGCTTGAAGTTCTTAGACCAATAGAGGCGCTGCACGCCGACCGTCGGGTCGAAGGAATGGCTCATGCCGTTGCTCATGAAGTCGAAATCGCGGTTGGTGTAGGTGCGTTTGAACCAGGTCGGCACGTCCTGTGCGCGCAACGTCACGCCAATACCGATGTTGGCGAGCGCCTGGCGCGTGTAGGCGCCAAGCTGCTGGTAGGTTTCGCTGTAGGGCATGTAGTCGTGAAACACCTTGAACCTGATGCCGTCAGCGCCGCGTGGATAACCCGCGGCATCAAGCAGGGCCTCCGCCTTGTTCGGATCGAAGTCGTGGCGCGGGATGTCGCGGTTGTAGAACTGTTTCAAGGCGGGACTGATCGCGGCGGGCGCGCTCTCGCCCCATCCATAGAAGACCACGCGCGTGATGGTTTCGCGGTCGATGGCATGGGCCACCGCCTGACGGACCGCGGGCTTGGCGAAATATGGGTTGGCGAGATTGAATTCGAGCCGGTAAACGATCGGCTGATAATCGTAGCCGCGGGTTTCGATCAGAAGGCTAGGATCGGCTTTCAGTGTCTCGAGCTGGCTCAGCGGCACGGGCGTGTCAGGCGCAAGATGGATCTCGCCGGTCTCGAGCGCTACGGCCCGCGCATTTGCATCAGCGATGAAGCGGATTACGATGCGGTCGAGAAAGGGCCTGGCCGGATCCCAATAATTCGGATTGCGTTCGAGCAGAATGTGGCTTCCTTGCTTCCACTCCCTGAAGATGAAGGGACCAGTGCCGATCGGGGCGCGGCCGTTCGGGTTGGCGAGCGGATCGGTGCCTTCATAGACGTGCCGCGGCACGATCGGGGACTCGGAGGCGGTCAGCGCAGCAAGCAGATAGGGCGCCGGCTTGTCGAGCACGATCTCCGCGATATGCTGATCGGGTGTCAGCACCTCACGCACCGAGGCGAGCGTGCCCCGGCCGCGCGGATGATACTGTTTCAAGAGCTCGATCGAATAGGCGACATCGGCCGAGGTGAAATCCCGCCCGTCATGCCATTTCACGCCACGCCGCAAGTCGAAGGTGTAACGCAGCCCGTCGTCACTCCTGCGCCAGGCGGTGGCGAGCTGTGGCCGCGGATTGAAGTCGAGATCAAAGGTGAGCAGCCCTTCGGTCACTTTGGGACTGACCCGCGTGGTAGGACCAGCCGTGTGCGTGAGGCTGACCAGAATTGGCGGCTCAGGCTGGATCACGATATTCAGTGTGCCGCCGCGCCGCGCCTCGTCAGCAGCTCGCGCGCGGCCTGGCGTGATCGCTATGCCGAATGCACCTGCACCTCCAAGCAGCAGGCTCTTGGTCATTTGTCGGCGTGTGATGTCAATCATCGCAAATTGCTCGCCATTGATGCGCGGCGCTTGCGGCAATAATCCATCGATAGACTAGACAATCAATCCCGCGAAGTGCGTCAGCGGATAATGAAAATTTTGCTATCGCTGATGTGCCGGACCGTGTGCGCGATCGTCCGCAGTCCCGACGAACAACGAAAGCAAATTCTCTGCGAGCCGTGCCTATCATTACTGCGCTGCAGGGGTGCGTTGCGGCGGGAGCCTCAGCTCTCGGCCCGACCGGCTTGAAGATTTTGAAAGGTGGCGTGATGTCGCTGAATCGCCGACGGTTTAATCAGGGAATCATCGGCTCGGCTGCTGCCGCGGCGATGTGGCCAGCGATGGGCTCCGCCAGGGATGAGGGCAAGCCGGTTGCAGGCGGGACGCTCAACTGGGTCTACTATCCCGATCCCTCCGCGCTCATTGCGATCAATACCTCGTCGGGAACCGGCCAGACCATCGGCACCAAGATCAACGAAGGACTTCTTGCGTACGACTATGATCTCAATCCGCAGCCGGTCCTCGCGACCTCCTGGACCATCAGTGACGATGGCGTCGTCTACACATTCCGTCTTCGACCAGGCGTCAAATGGTCGGATGGACATGAGTTCACGTCCGCAGACGTTGCGTTCTCGATCGAGCGGCTGAAGATCGCCCATCCGCGCGGCCGGATCACCTTCGCCAATGTCGAGGTCGTCGAGACGCCGGATCCGTTGACTGCGGTGATCATTCTCTCCAAGCCCGCGCCGTTCCTCATCACTGCGCTTGCGGGCGCCGAGTCGCCGATCGTGCCGAAACACATCTACGAGGCGCTCAAGCCCGAGGACCAGCCACGCCTGGAGCAGACCATCGGCACGGGGCCCTTCATCCTGCGCGAATGGGTGCCCGGAAGCCATCTGCTCTTTGTGAGGAATCCCAACTACTGGGACGCGCCGAAGCCCTATGTCGACCGGCTGGTGATGAAAATCGTGCTCGACCCCGCCGCGCGCGCGGCCGCGCTGGAGGCCGGTGAAGTGGATATCGGCGCAACGCCCGTGCCGTATGGCGACATCGAGCGCTTCAAGACCGACAAGCGCTTCGTCGTCGATACGACTGCCTATGCCTATTCGGGTCCGCAGCAGCAACTGTTCTTCAATTTCGATACCGCGCTGCTGCGGGATCGCCGTGTGCGTCAGGCGATTGCGCATGCAATCGATCCGAAAGCGCTGGTGGACGTGGTCTTCTTTGGGTACGCGCTGGTGTCGCCGTCGCCGGTGTCCACCGCGCTGCCGAAATTCTATGACCCCAAGGTGCAGGCCTGGCCGTTCGATCCGAAGACGGCCGAGCAACTGCTCGAAGAAGCCGGCTTGAAGCGTGGCGCCGGCGGCATCAGGGCAAAGCTGCGGCTGACCCAAAATCCCTTCCTCCCCTCAAGTTTTGCGGACTTCCTGCGGAACTCATTGCGCCGGATAGGGCTCGATATCGAGGTTCAGCGCTACGATCTCGCCACCTATCTGAATGTCGTGTACCGCGATCGGGCCTTCGACCTGACGATCGAGAGCCTGTCGAACACCTTTGACCCAACGCTTGGCATCCAGCGCGCGTATTGGTCCAAGAATTTCCGCATCGGCCTGCCGTTCTCCAACGCGGCCCACTACAGCGATCCGGAAGTCGACAAGCTGCTGGAGGCTGCTGCCGTCGAGCCAAACATCGATAAGCGACGGGATATCTGGGCGAAATTTCAGGCGATCATTCACCAAGAGGTTGCCTCAGTCGATCTTGTGGCGGCTGGTGGCGTCATCATCGCAAACCGCAAGGTGCGCAATTTTGCACCGGGTGCCGAAGGACTGAACGGAAGCTTTGCGGATATTTGGATCGATCCGTCAGCTTAGACGTCCACCGCAGCCATCCTTCCACAGCCTTTCGGGCAGGAACCGTAACGCCGACCGGTTCAAGAATGAAAATCCGTGAGATTGCTTTGATTAGTCCGGACCAAGAGAAGCAATTTTCCCCGACGAAGCGATCTTTGGAGGATCGCACGCGCAGAAAGCGACTCTTTGGTTCATCGCCACGCTGACCATTGCATGCAAATGCATTAAGTTGGGGAAGCTGCCGCGACATTCGATCAATCGGAGCCGGCAACGCAACTTACTCGACTCCGATCGCGGCGAAGCAATGTTGGACACAACAATCTGCCTTAACGCGGAGCAGTAACAGTCATGCCACTCGAAACAGCCGTTTCTTCCCAAAACTCTGACTGCAAAGCTTCACTACCTCAAGCGCGGTCCAGAGAAGCCGACGTTCTATCGCATCGATCCACCCCCCGGCGTGCCGCAATGGAACGGCATCGACGACGAACGTGAAGTCCAGATCGAGGACGCTCGCGGCCGCGAATCTGAATTCACGCTCGACCGCAACGGGTTTTCGCTCGTGAAGGCGCCCACCGCGGTTGCGGACTTCTATGACGAGCAAGAGATCAAGCGCGTCTACTATCCGGAAGTCGATAAATTGTTGCGCGATAAAGTCGGTGCAAGCCGTGTGTTCATATTCGACCACAATGTACGCAATGCGGCGCGGGCAGGGCTGGCGCCACCCTCGCGGCAGGTGCACAATGACCACACGGTGAATTCCGCCCCGCGCCGCGTTCGCGACCACCTCGGAGCCGAGGCGGACGAATTGTTGAAACACCGGTTCGGTATCGTCAATGTGTGGCGACCAGTTCGCGGTCCCGTGTTGGACTCACCGCTCGCGCTGTGCGACGCACGGTCTTTCACGGATGATGATTTGATCGCGAGCGATCTCGTTTATGCCCATGTTCGCGGCGAAACCTCGCGAGTGGAATACAAGCCTAGCCATCGCTGGTACTACTTCTCGGAGATGCGGGCCGACGAAGCGCTCTTAATTCGGATCCATGACAGCGCCAACGACGGTCGTGCGCGGCTGTCATTCCATACCTCGTTCGAAAATCCGCTGGCGCCGGGCGCGCCGCCGCGGGAAAGCATCGAGGTGCGCGCGCTCGTGTTCTTCGCACCGGTGTCCTGACGGGAGCTTTTGCCATCGCGAGGCGTGGACGATTGCCGCGCCTCGGAGGCAAGCGGGTCGGCACCGCGCGGCTTGGAAAGCAAGCGATAAGCCTCATGGCAGTTCGGCAACGAATATGGGTGATGTCGTGAGCGGGGTGGAGACCGCCTCCGCCACAGTGCTAGTTTCGAAACAGAGCACGCATTTCGCTTTGGTCAAACCGGGAATGATGATTCGGTGCGGTGCACAGCGCCGCCGGTGAGTAGGTCAGGGGCATGCCGCCGGCGGCAAGCATTGCGGATAGCATCGCTCGTTGATCGGGGCTCTGATACTGCTGACCCATCCGAACGCAAATCGCGAGGCAGAGTGAGATCGCAACGGTGCCGATGAGAACCCGGACCTCGACCGAAGGCGGTTGCCGGTACCTCGAGCGAAATACGCGTTTCCGCGCACCTGAAAGAGGGAACGATTGCGCGAATTGAAGGCACGAGGCGGTCATATCAGCAAGCCTCGACAGATTACGCGAAGGGGCCGGATCGACTATTCATCATCGCAGATAGTCCGGCAGCGTGAAGCCGTCATAGAAGCGGTCCGACAGGATCGCGTTCTTGAATGTCGGCGACTTGTAGGCGGATACGACGTCCTGCGCCCAGGGGCTTTCGGCATTGTCGTGCTTGACGGCCACGACATTGATGTAAGGCGTCGTCATCTTCTCCAATGCGAAGGCATTGGTCAGCTTAAGTCCACTATAGATCGCGAAGTTGCCCTGGATGGCAGCGAAGTCCACATCGTCCAGCGCCCGCGGCGCCTGTGCTGATTCCAGGGGCACGATCTTGATGCCGCCGGGGTTCTTGATGACGTCGAGCTCGGTGACATCGACTGGCTTGCTGTCGCGGATTTCGACCAGGCCGAGATCGCGCAAAATCCAGAGCGCGCGCTGCAGGTTGACCGGATCATTCGGTACGGCGACCGTCGAGCCTGCCTTGATGGGCGTGCCCGGCACGTACTTTTTCGAGTAAAGTCCCATCGGCGGGGTCGGTACGTGGACGATGCCGACAAGGTCCGTCTTCTGCCGCTCGTTGTAGGAGTTGAGGAAGACGGTGTGCTGCATGACATTGGCGTCGATGTCGCCTTTGAAGACGGCGTTGTTGGCTTCCAATCCGGTCGAGAACTCGTAGTAGCGGACGGCATAGCCCTTCTTCTTGAGTTCCGGTTCGACGCCGGCCTTGAACTCGTCGATATACGGGCCTGGAACGAAGCCCACCTTGAGTTCGGCCTTGGCGGCTTGCTGGGCCAAGGCGTTGGCCGCGATGACAGTGGAAAGAACGAGGCTGGACAGCAGAACCCAGAGTTTCTTCATCTTTTCTTTACGTATTCTCATTTCGGGATGGTGTGTAAGCGCTACGCGATCGCTTGGGCCGGATGACTGAACACGCTTGCAGGCCTCTTCAGCCCGTAATGTTCGCGGAGGGTTTTGCCGTTATAGTCGTCGCGGAACAGGCCCCGCTTGCGCAGGATCGGAACGACCTCTTGGGCGAAGATGTCGAAGCCGCCCGGCAGCCAGGGCGGCATCACGTTGAAGCCATCGGCCGCACCGTTCTCGAACCAGGTCTGGATGTTGTCCGCGATCTTTTCGGGAGGGCCGGCGATCACCCAATGGCCGCGCGCGCCTGCCAGGCGCTGCACCAGTTGCCGGATGGTCGGCTTCTCGCGATCGACAATGTCGACGACGAGCTTGAACCGGCTCGCCACGCCCCGCGGGCCGCCGGTATCGATCAAGTGGCGCGGGAAGGGGCCGTCAAGGTCAAATCCGGTCAGATCAAGCCCGATCATCTGCCGGAGCTGGGTCAGCGAATACTCCGGCTGGATGAGATCGTTGAACTCCTCCTGCAGACGATCGGCCTCGGCCTGCGTGCTGCCGATGAACGGGCTGATGCCCGGAAGGATCTTGATCTGGTCGGGACTGCGGCCGAAGCTGCCGGCTTGCCGCTTGATATCGGCATAAAACTCCTGGGCACTGGCGAGTGTCTGATGCGCGGTGAAGATCGCCTCCGCGAAACGAGCGGCGAAGGCGCGCCCGTCTTCGGATGAGCCGGCCTGAACATAGACCGGGCGCCCCTGAGGCGAACGCGAGATGTTCAGCGGACCACGTACGCGCAGGTGCTTGCCGACGTGATCGATCGTGTGGATCTTGCTGGTGTCGGCGAAAATTCCGGAGACCGGATCATTGACGAGAGCATCGTCCTCCCAGCTATCCCAAAGTTTTGTGATGACGTCGAGATACTCCCGGGCCCGCTCGTATCGCTCGTGGTGCGGCGGATGCTCGGGCAGTCCAAAATTCTGCGCAGCATAGGGCGTGCTTGTCGTGACAATGTTCCAGCCGGCGCGGCCCTGGCTCAAGTGATCGAGCGAAGCAAACAGCCGAGCCAGATTATAGGGCTCTGTATAGGTGGTCGATGCGGTTGCGATCAGGCCGATGCGCTTGGTGACCGCGGCGATCGCGGCGAGCCAGGTGATCGGTTCGAATCGAAAGCGCTGCGCATAACGGACGTTGTCTGCAAGTGCTGGTCCGTCAGCGAAGAAGATGGCATCGAATTTGTGGGCCTCGGCCCGTTGGGTGAGCTCCTGGTAGAAGGAAACATCGAGGATACGATCCGCCGGGTAGCCCTTATAACGCCACGCTGCCTCATGATGGCCGCCCGGATAGATGAAGAGATTGAGAGCAAGCTGTCGTCGGTCACTCATGGTTCATGCGCTCGTGCGGCTGTTTCGAACATGGAGAGAAAGATCAGGTCGAGGACGCCCGGAATCCTGATGGATTGTCGGGCTTGCGCGCAAAGGCGAAGCGCAGATATCGCTCCAGCCGTAGCCCTTCGGGCACGCGCTTGCTCTCGAGGAGATCGGTAAAGGCGACGCGAACCATCGCACGCTCCGTCTCGGAGAAGCCATCCAGGAAATTGCCGAAAGCACTTGCCTCCGACCATTTGAGCAAGGAGTCCGCGTCGCGGTGGACCTCGACGAGCGCTCGCAGATCGCTCCGATATTCGGTGAAGCCGGCCTCGGTTAACAGCCGTCTGAGCTCGTCATCACTGGCGCCAAGAACCCGGTGCGAGTCGGAGTGGTGGTCGCCAAGCCCGGCTTGCTGGATCGCCTTGCGCAGCAGCGTGCGGGATTCGTGCGGTTTTGCAGGATCCTGGACGTTCAGTCCGAGCCTGCCGCCTGCCTTGAGCACGCGATGAATCTCTTTGAGGGCCTGCGCCTTGTCCTCGATCCAGTGCAGTACGCTGTTGAGATACACGACATCGAACGAACCATCGTCAAATCGCGATAGGTCCTCGGCACGGCCGGTTTCGAATGTCAGGGTCGTCGATTGCCGCAAGCGAGCGATCGCGATCCGGTACTCGAGCGGATCGATCCCGATGACCCGTCCGGTCGGCCCGACCAGGCCTGCCACAAACTCGGTCAACCGGCCGGTGCCCGCACCGATATCGAGCACATGCTCTCCCTCTTTCACTGCGAGCGGCCCGATCAGGAATTTGCCGTGATGAAATTGCAGGACACCCGCCTGCTCGTAGGCCTGAGCGAGACCGGGTGTGTCCTGCGCAAGGCTAATGACGCCGCCGAGCTGCGACATTCGATGTTCCTCGATGACTGCTCTCGCATTGTGCCCGAACGCAGGCGTGCCGCGTGCGGTGTGCGCGAGACTAAGAAAGTGTATGTCGGAGTTCGCAACGATGTCGATGAAATGAATTTACGTTGTTGCAGAGAAGCTGAGCATGAACGTTATGCGCGATGCCGCTGGCGTAGATGAGAGCGCAAACGGCGCTAACGCTCGTGAGAAGCGCAATGATCGATCACGATTACACCGTTGTCGTTACCGGCGGCGTAGATCGCCCAAAATGTTTTAGCGAGGCGATCGATGACGACGGGATCGTTGTGCACTCCAAAAAACAACGCTGGTTTCATTTCATTGACTGCGCATCATTCGCTTCTACGATTTGCAGGCTTGGATAGGTCATCTCGAAGTGGATTAGATCATGCCTCAGCTCGATCCTGATGCCAGCGCGCGAGAAACCCTTCGCCTGATCGGGCCCGATCCGCAGAACTGGGTGCCGGATCAGGATGGAATAGATCACAACGTCCTCGTCGTTGGCGGCGGTCAGTCCGGCAGCACGTTTGCATTCGCACTACGCCGGGCCGGCATCGGCAAGGTCTCGCTGATTGACGCTGCGGAGGACCACGCCGGCGCCGGCGTTTGGCTGACGAGCGCGCGCATGCATAAGCTGCGCACCCCAAAGACCCTCCCCGGTCCCGAACTCGGCTTGCCCGGTCTGAGCTTTCAGGCCTGGTATGAAGCACGGCACGGAGCTGCGGCCTACGACGCATTGGACCGCATCCCGCGGATCGATTGGGCGGCTTACCTTGACTGGTATCGGGAACAACTCGGTATATCCGTCCGCTATGGCACACGGCTCGTTCGCATCGTGCCGAGCGATCGTCATTTCCGCGTTTACCTGGAGAGGGGCGGCAAAACGACCATTGAGACCGCGAGAAAGATCATTCTCGCAACCGGCTTTGCCGGCAATGGTCCGTATATCCCTGACGTGCTGTGCCAGAACCTGCCAAATGAGCTTTACGCCCACACCTCCGAGCGCATCGATTTCGACGCGTTGCGCGGCAAGTCGGTTGCCGTGCTCGGAAGCGCAGCGTCGGCCTTTGACGCTGCCGCGGTGGCACTCGAGAACGGCGCCAGGGAGGTTCATCTCTTTGCACGCCGCGCGGCGCTTGCGGCGCTGCCGGTGATCCGGCTGCGCCTTTATCCGGGAGCCTATGATAACTACGGATCGTTGCCGGACGCGCTACGATGGCAACAAGCCCTGCGCTTCCGCCGCGAGGGGTCGACTCCGCCGGCCGATTCAATATCGCGGGCCGCACGTTTCCCTGATTTTCACTTGCATTTGGGTGCGCCGTGGATCTCAGCAAAACCCCACGGTAGGCGGCTGCTTGCGACCACGCCCCAAGGGCAGATCGCCTTCGACTTCGTCATTGCCGGCACGGGGTATAGCCTGGACCTCGCGGCGCGGCCGGAACTCTCCGGCTTTGCGCACGAGATTCTGCTCTGGCGCGATCGCTTCACACCAGCGGAGGAAGAGCGGGACGACGTCCTTTCCGCTTACCCCTATCTCGGTGCGGGACACGAATTTCTCGAGAAGGAACCGGGGAATGCTCCGTATCTGAAGGACATTCACGTCTTCAATCCCGCGGCCTTCGTCAGCTTTGGTCTGCCGGTTGGAGATATCCCAAGCTCCAAGCGCGATGTCCCGTCTGTCGTTGCGCGGATCAGCCGCGATCTGTTCCTCGCGGATCTCGCGCAGCACGAGGCGCGCATCAACGGACCCGTGGCCGAAGATTTCGATGCCGCGCTTTATGCGTCGGCGGTCTGGCGGTCGCCGCAATCCGCTGCCGCGGAGTAACACGAATGAAAGACCACCCGCATTTCGTCCGGCTACGCGATGTGAGCGCAGCTCTTTCCCGATCGCTTGCAAGTTTGGAACGTATTTGCAGTTGGCTTGCGATAACATCTTACGACTACGCGTCGAGTTCGCACCGAAGCGACTTGAGGATGGAGAGGTCTCGCGTCAGCGTGCCTGTTCGGCGAGGAAAGCCGATGGCAAGCCGCAAAGAGGCCTGATTACAGAATAATCCGACCAATGCTCCGCCATTGCTTCAAGCGATCGGCGAATGGCGGAGCTTTGCCCAGCAACGAGATCGCAGCCTTGGGGACTACGAAGATGACTGACACCACTGCCATCGACAACGTCATCCCGCGGGCGGATATCGTCAAGCGCGCCGCCCGCATTGGTGCCGAGATCAGAAACATCAAGCTGTCGGGCGACCTGTCCGACCAGGTGATCGGGGCGATCAACAAGGTGCTGCTCGAGCGCAAGGTGATCTTCTTCCGCGATCAGGATCATCTCGACGATGCCGAGCAGGAACGCTTTGGGCTGCGGCTTGGTAAGCTCGTTCCGCATCCGACCATCGGCGCCGCCAAGGGCACGGCGTCGGTTCTGGAGCTCGATTCCGGCCGCGGCGGCGGCCGTGCGGACCAGTGGCACACCGATGTCACTTTCGTGGACGCCTATCCCAAGATTTCCATCCTACGTGGTGTCGTGATCCCGCCGTTCGGCGGTGACACGATCTGGTCCAATACGGCAGCCGCCTATCTCGATCTGCCGCCGCCGCTGCAGCGGCTTGCCGACGAGCTGTGGGCCGTTCACTGCAACGCCTATGACTATGCGGTGAAGCAGCGCGCCAGCGAAGCCGACAGGAAGCATTTCGACGAGGTCTTCACCGGCACGATCTACGAGACCGAACATCCTGTGGTTCGGGTCCATCCCGAGACCGGAGAGCGGACGCTTGTGCTCGGCAACTTCGTGCAGCGCTTCGTCGGGGTGCCAAAATACGACAGCCAGAAGCTGTTCGATCTGTTCCAGTCTCACATTACGGCGCCGGAAAACACCGTACGCTGGAGCTGGAAGCAGGGCGACGTCGCGATCTGGGACAATCGCGCCACCCAGCATTACGCCGTGAACGATTACGGCGATCAGCACCGCGTCGTCCGCCGGGTCACCCTCGATGGCGACGCACCGGTGAGCGTTGATGGCCGCAAGAGCGTGACGCGCATCAAGGCCATCAAGCCCCAGGCCAAGGCAGCCTGACAGGCGCTTCTCAATCGGAGAACAGGTAGATGACGAATTTGTCCCAAGCTGGAAAGTGGCCGGCCGCGATCTCCTTAAGCCGATTGGCGAAGGCGTCATGGCGCGTCCTGTGGGGGGGCGCCATGACCATCGTTTTGTTCAGCCAGGCGCTGGCGGATCCGCTGCCGGAGCAGACCGAAATCCGTTATCAGGGCTGGGCCGGGCAGGTTACATTTGTGGAGCTTGCCGACGATCTGGGCTATCTGGCGCCGCTGAAGCTGAAATGGGTCGGTAACACCATCTCGGGGCCGCAGGACATCCAGACAGTTGTCACCGGAGATGTCGACATCGGCGGTGCCTTCTATGGCGCCATTATCAAACTGATTGCCGCAAAAGCGCCGATTAAGGCCGTAGTCGGCTATTACGGATCCGACGCTGGCACCTACCACGGCTATTATGTGAGGGAGGACAGCCCGATCAGGTCCGCTCGTGACCTGATTGGCAAGAAGGTTGCGGTTAATACGCTGGGTGCGCATCTGGAATTCGTGCTCCGCGAATATCTCGCCCGCAATGGCCTCAGCGCAGCAGAAGCAAAGCAGGTCACACTGGTCGCGGTCCCGCCGGTCACTGGCGAGCAGGCGTTGCGCCAAGGATCGGTCGACGTCACGACGCTCAGTGGAATTCTGCGTGACAAGGCGCTCGAGCGTGGCGGCATCCGCCAACTATTCGCCGACACCGATCTGTTCGGCAATTTCACTGGCGGCGCCTATGTCCTGCGCGACAAGTTTATCAAGGACAATCCCAACACGTCTCGCAAGCTCGTGGAGGGCGTTTCGCGTGCCATCGCCTGGGCGCAAACGACGCAGGCGGAAGAGGTGCGCGCCCGGTTCGAGAGGATCATTGCCGATCGCAAGCGGAACGAGGATGCCTCGCCCATCAAATACTGGAAGAGCACCGGCGTTGCCACCAAGGGCGGCGTCATCAGCGATGGCGAAATCCAGATCTGGATTGACTGGCTGGTCAAGGACGGCCTGCTCAAGCCCAATCAGCTCAAGGCGGCGGATACCTACACAAACGAGTTCAACTTCTATCGCACTGGCAAGCAGGCGGACGCCAAATGAACGCGGTCAAGATCAGCTTTGAGCAGGTTCGGAAAGAATTCACTGTCCGGGGAGAGGGCGGCGGGCCACCGCGCCGCTTCACGGCGCTGGAGGATATCACACTCGACGTACGCGCCGGGGAGTTCCTGGCGCTGGTCGGCCCGAGCGGTTGCGGCAAGTCCACCTTGCTGGATCTGCTCGGCGGACTGGCGCTTCCGACCAGCGGCCAAATCCTGCTCGATGGCCGTCCGATCACTGGACCGGCGCGCGATCGCGGCATCGTGTTTCAGCAGTATGCACTGTTTCCCTGGCGGACCGCGGCACAGAACGTCGAGTTCGGGCTCGATATTGCAGGCCTGAAATCCAGGGAGCGCCGCGACCGCGCGCTGCACTATCTCGGCCTCGTCGGGCTTGCCGCCTTCGCCGACCGCTATCCGCATGAACTATCCGGCGGCATGAAGCAGCGTGTCGCGATTGCGCGCAGCCTCGCCTATGATCCCGAGGTGCTGTTGATGGACGAACCGTTTGCAGCCCTCGATGCGCAGACGCGCGAAACGCTCCAGGGCGAGCTGCTGCGCATCTGGCGGACAACCGGAAAAACGATCCTCTTCATCACGCATGGCATCGACGAAGCTGTCGTGCTTGGCCAACGGGTCGCGATCATGACGTCGCGCCCGGGACGCATCAAGCAGGTGATCGGGGTGCCGGAGGAACTGCACAGCGAGACCGACGACGTGCGCTCGCTTCCTGCGTTCGGCCAGACCCGGCATGAGGTCTGGTCGCTGTTGCGGGAAGAAGTGCTGAAGGCCCAGAATGGCCAAATCGCGAGCGAGGCGGATGCGCGTCACGCAGAGAAGGCTGAAAAGGAGCTTGCCCATGTCTAGCCTCGAGTTGCTGCCGCTCATCGAGCTCGCGCAGGGCCGGCCGATGATCCACGGACAGGAGCCCGACCAGGCTTTCAACAGGTGGGAGGCCTTGCGTCCCGCGATGCGCAGGGTGATTGCGTTCGGCAAGCGCTCTCTTCTGGTGCTCCTCTTGCTGGCGCTCTGGGAAGCCGTGCCGCGGCTCGGATTGGCAGACCCAGCATTTCTGCCACCGTTTTCGGATGTGATCGCCGCAGGCTGGCAGCTTGCCCAAAGCGGTGAGCTTTACGACGACGTCGCGGCGAGTCTGTTGCGCGCGCTGAGCGGCTTCCTGATCTCGGTGGTGCTGATTGTCCCGTTGGGGCTAGCGGTCGGCTGGTACGCCCGACTCGGCGACCTGCTCAATCAATTCATCGAAGTTTGCCGCAACACGGCGCCGCTCGCGCTGTTGCCCGTGTTCATCCTCCTGCTCGGGATCGGCGAGCTGTCGAAGGTCACCATGGTGATCTATAGCTGCGCCTGGCCGCTGCTGCTCAACACCATCGCGGCCGTCAGGCAGGTCGACCCGCTGCTGGTCAAATCGGCGCGGACGATGGGGGCGAGCCCGCAGCAGCTCTTCCGCAAGGTCATCCTGCCTGCGGCGCTGCCCACGATCTTTGTTGGCATTCGCCTGGCCAGCGCGTCGGCCATGCTGGTGCTGGTCGCCTCCGAAATGGTTGGTGCGAAGGCGGGTCTCGGCTATCTCATCATCTACAGCCAGTACAGCTTCCTGATCCCGCAGATGTATTTCGGCATTCTCGGAATCACCGTGATCGGCCTGACGTTCAATGCCCTGCTGGAGGCGCTGGAGCGGCGTCTGATGCGGTGGAAGGCGGCGGTCTAACCGGCGCCCGGCTTGTTGCGCACTGTGGCCTGGGTCACCACACTGTTCGGCGGAATGCTTTGCGTGAGCCAGACATTCCCGCCGATCGTCGAGCCGCGGCCGATCGTGATCCGCCCCAGGATAGTGGCGCCGGCGTAGATCACGACGTCGTCCTCGACGATCGGATGGCGGGCATCGCCCTTGATCAGATTGCCTTCGTCATCGGTCGGGAAATGGCGGGCGCCGAGGGTGACGGCCTGATAGATGCGCACATTGTCGCCGATGATCGTGGTCTCGCCGATCACGACGCCGGTGCCGTGATCGATAAAGAAGCCCGATCCGATGCTGGCGCCCGGATGAATGTCGATTCCCGTCCTGGTATGGGCGATCTCGGCGACCAGGCGCGCCACCAGCCGCGCGTCCAACCGGTGGAGAATGTGGGCAAGGCGGTGATGGATGATCGCCGTCATGCCGGGATAGCCGATCAGGATTTCCGGAAAATTCCTCGCGGCGGGATCGCCGACGAAGGCGGCGCGCAGATCGCTGATGAGGAGGCCGCGGAGCGCCGGAAGCTCGGATGCGAATTGGCGGGTGAGATCGATCGCACCCTGCCGACGAAATCCGGGCAACAGCTCGTCGCCGATGAAGAGGGCGCCGCGATGGATCTGCTCGGCGAGCTGATCGAGCGCGACACCCAGCGTGTGCCCGACAAAATAGTCGATATTCTCCCCGTCAAGATCGAACCGCCCGTAGTGGCGCGGAAACAGGGCTTCGGTCAGCCTGTTCAGGATATCTTTCAACGCTTCGCGGGAAGGGGCACGGCGCGCCTCACCGTCGCGGCGGATACTGTGCGTCTCCTCGCGCGATATCCGCAGCTTAGCAACGATGCGGTCGAGCTGCCATCGCTTGAGCGCCGGGCCGTCCGGATCGGTTGCGAGGGGGCTCTCATCCCGCGGGGGTTCGCGTTTCATGCATCACCGGGCATGGGCGAGGGGAATGCCGACCTCTGCCAGCAGGTCGAGGTCGCTGTCGCGGTCGATCTCGATATATTGGCCGTTCCAATAGACGAGGCCCGACAAGCGAGGGGACAGCTCGAAGCTCAGCAGGCTGCCCACGACGATGCCGTGCGAATGGCGCTCGATGATTTCCTCGACCTGGCATTCGATCCTCGCCAATGAATGGCTGAGCAGAGGCACGCCCGATGAGCCGGGAGACCACTCGATGCCCTCAAAACGCTGGCTGCCCTTCAGCCGGCCGTTGCTGAACCGACCCGCTATGCCATGCTGGTCGGAGCCCAGGATATTGACGCCGAACAGCCGGTGTCGCTCGATCAATGGAAAGGAAGATGCCTGCCGGTTGATGCTGACCAGGAGACGGGGAGGGGTGGCGCTGAGCGATGTCAGGGAGGTGACGGTCATGCCCGTGATCTCACTACCCTGACCGGCGGTGATGATGCTGACGCCGCCGGCGAGGCGGCGCATGACAGAACGGAATTGTTGCTCGACTTCGTCGGTCTCATTGACGAGATGGAAGTCCGCTCTGGCCATCTGTCTCCTCCATTGGCACCTCGGATTGCCTGGCGGAAGGCTTGCTCCTAGAAGAAGCCCTTGGCCGGCAGTGGGGTGCCGCTGATCACGTGTTGCCCGATCGACCGCGCCTTGTAGTTGGTCGGATTGTGTGACGACAGGGTGCGCGCGTTGCGCCAGTGCCGATCAAAATTGGTCGCCTTCTTGGTGGCGGATGCGCCGCCGACATCAAACAGCAGGCTGCCGGCGCGGATGGCAGAATCGTCGGCGACGATCTTGGCCTTGGCTGACACTAGCGCCGCCTTGTGGGCGGCCTCGGCCGCATCGGGTGCGCCGGCGTCGAATGCGTCGGTCGCTACATCCAGCGCCTCGGCAGCCGCAAGGACCACTGTCTCGGCGGCAAACGCGCCACTCGCGATCTGCCCGACGGTTTGCTGCAGCACCGGATCGTCGGTCGGCACTTCGCTCGGCGCATAGTAGAAGGTTCGTTTCCGGGAGCGAACCAGCGCTGCGGCATCGCGCAAGGCGGCCCGTGCAATGCCCGCGACGATAGCGGTCAGGAAGAGTTGCGCAAACGTATTCGAATACGGAACACCATATCCGACATCGGGCGCATCGAACACGATCTCTTGTCGCCTGACCCGGACGTTCCGGAAATACGTGGTGCCGGTCGCTGTCAGCCGCTGCCCCAGCCCATCCCAATCGTCGATCAGCTCGACGCCTTCCCGTTTCACCGGGATGATGGTCGCGCCCGGTTTGCCCGATGGATCGGCGGCGCGAACCAGGACGTAGTCGGAATAGAGCGTGCCGGTGCTGTAATATTTGGTCCCGTTCAGGAGGTAGTCGTCGCCATCGGGGGTAAAGGTGGTATTCGGGACGATGTTGCCGACTTGTGGGCTTTCAAGTTCGGTCGTGGCAAGCCCGATGATGGCGCCATCAGCGACCGCCTGCTGCCATATCCGGCCCTGCTCGTCGCGCGGGCGGCGGACGAGCCGCTCGACCACGCTGAAATGGTTGCGGAGGATGTGCGCGACATTGGCGTCGGCTTCGCCAAGGCGAATGACGATCTCGAATAGTTCGCGGATGGTGCTGCCGGCGCCGCCGGCGGAAACCGGCAGGCGCAATGCGCCCAGCTTGGCGCGCCGGATGAGATCAATCGCCTCAAACGGCAGGACGCGTTCCCGCTCGCGCTCGCTTTCGCCTTCAGCGATCTGGGCGAGTAGGTTGTCCAACTCGGGGGAGTGGAGGTCGACCGGCCGGGATGGAGCGAAACTTATGGCGGATACTGGTTTGTTCATTTTTTGAATCCGGATGTGATTGCTGAGGGCAGTCGCGATCAGAGCTGTGCGAGATGATCGGTGACCTTGATCGGCTCGGGCAGGACCTTTCGCGCAACAAGCCAGTCCGCGGCCCGCTGCAATTCGGACAGGAATTTCTCGTCGTTGACCGGGAAGTAGCGGTACTGCCTGTTCATCGCGATGAACTGGTCGCGTACCTGATCGCTGTATTTGCCGGCCTTCTGTGCGATGTATTCGGCCTCTTTGCTGTTCTCCGAAATCCACTTGCCCTCGGCGCGGAAGGCATCGTTGACCGCGCGGACCAGCGCGGGATTGTCGGTCGCGAATTTGCGGGTGGTCAGATGAGAGGTGTAGTCGATCTGGAATTCGAGATCGCGGCCCTCGAGGAAGATGTCGTGGGCCTTGTATTCGAGCCGCGCGATATCGACCCCGGGGCTCCACATCGACCAGGCGTCGACCTTGCCGGAGGCCAGCGCAGGCGCGGCATCGGGCGGATTGAGATAGACGAACTTCACCGCGGAACGGTCGACCTTGTGTTTCTCCAGGGCCGCTACCAGCAGGAATTCGCCAAGTCCCGAGCGATTGACCGCGACCGATTTGCCGACCAGGTCCTCGATTTTGTTGATGCCGGAATCGTCCTTGGCGATGATCGCGGTGGTGCGGGGCTCGTAGACGACGAACTGAGTAAAGACAAGGGGAGAGCCCGCGATGATCGCGGCCAGCGCCGGCGTCGTGCTGCCGCCAAAGGAAAAGTCGGCGCTGCCGCCGGTGACGGCTTGCAAGGTCGGCGCGTGGTTCGGAAATGGCCCGAGCCATTCCACCTTGATGCCGTCCTCGGCCAGCACCTTTTCAAACTCGCCCCGTTCCTTGGCGATGAGGTTGAGGCCGCTGAGACCCCAGGTGAGGCGCACCAGATCGGTGGTGCGGCCGGCCGCCGACCAGGCGGGTTCGCCGAGATCGAGGCCGGCGAGGGCGCCGATCCCGAAAGCTGCCGTGCCGAAAAAGCGACGGCGGGAGGGGTTGCCAAATGAAGAGAAAGACATGGTACGATCCTTGAGTCCCTTACGCAGCAGGGCGGGAAGCGAGCACGCCGAGTTCGGCGAGCAGCGTGGTTCGTTCGATCGATGTCGTGTCGGCCTTGCGGTGTTCAAAAGCGATCGCGCCATCGCGCATGACCAGGATACGATCGGCCAGCGCGATCGCCTCGTCGACATCGTGCGTCACGAGAAGCACGCCCGGCCGATGATTGGCGACGAGCTCGCGGACGAGGTCGTGCATGCGGATGCGCGTCAGCGCATCGAGCACGGCGAACGGCTCGTCCAGCAGCAGAAGCTCGGGCTGCTGCACCAAGGCGCGGGCGAGCGCCACGCGCTGGGCCTGTCCGCCCGAAAGGTTACGTGGCCAGTCATCGAGCCGGTCGCCGAGCCCGACCTCGGCGAGCGCGGCAGCGGCACGTTCGCGCGCGTCTGGCACTTGAAGGCCGAGTGAGACGTTGCGCCAAAGGCTGTCCCATGGCAGCAGCCGATGCTCCTGGAACACGACGGCCGGCCGCCGCGGCGCTGCAATGCGTCCGCCCTGAATCGGATCGAGGCCCGCCAGCGCCCGCAGCAGCGTGGTCTTGCCGCAGCCGCTTTCGCCCAGCAGCACCACGAACTCCCCGCGCTGGATACGCAAATTGAGCCTATCGATCACGATTCGGTCGCCATAGGCGCGGCGGAGATTGCTCACCACCACGGCCGGAGTCGTCGACGTAGAGGGGGAAGGCAGCGCGACCTGGACGGTCATCGTTGGCCTCCATAGTTGGGGTGCCAGGCCAACAGGCGCCGTTCGAGCAACCGCGCGATCGCATCGGCCGCGACGCCGATCAGGGCGTAGATCACGATCGTGAGCACGATGACATCGGTGCGTAGAAACTCCCGCGCATCCATGGCGAGGAATCCGATGCCGGACTGGGCGCCGATGGTTTCGGCCACGACCAGCGCGAGCCACGCTGTCGCAAGCGCATAGCGCACGCCGGTCAGGATTGAGGGCAGGGCACCGGGCAGGATAACGCGGCGGATCAGTTCGAGTCGGCCGAGCCCCTGGACGCGTCCGAGCTCGACCAGCTTGGGATCGACCTGCCGAATTCCGAGCGTGGTGTTGATGTAGATTGGAAACGTCACGCCAAGCGCGACCAAGAAAATCTTCTCGGCTTCGCCCACGCCGAGCCAGACGATCACGAGCGGGAGAACCGCAAGGAAAGGAATGGCGCGGATCATCTGGACGCTGCGGTCTATCGCAGCCTCCGCGATGCGCGAGAAGCCGACCAGGGTGCCAAGTGCAAAGCCGATGCCGGCGCCGATCGCAAAGCCGCTCGCTGCGCGCAGCAGGCTCACCCCAAGATCGTTCAAGAGGTTGTCGGTCGTCGCCAATTTTATCGCGGTCGCAATGACCTTGCTTGGCGCAGGCAGCACCTGCGGCGAAATCCATCCACCTCTTGCAAGCAATTCCCAGACGATCACGATCGCGCCCGGCGCGAGCCAGGAGATCGCCAGCAGGCTACCTTTGCCCAACGGTGCGGGCGTATGCTGCGGAGCTGGAGGCCGCGCCTGATCAAATTTGGTCGCCGCCAGGGTTTGCTCGGTATTGCTCAAGCTGCTCTGTTCCTATTGCGCCGCGTGAAGGGTGATGGAAAGCAAGGACGCAGCCATCCTGCTGCGCGGGAAACAGGCATGGGTCACCACTCGCTGCGCTGTCGTTAGTTGCAAACCTTCATCACATGCTCAAACTGTCCCACGAATTTCGGCGAACAGAAACAGAGCGGTTTTTCAATTGTCATTCGTTCCGGAGTTTTCTCATTTCTCCGCGCGTGCTCGGGTGGCAAAGAATATCTTTTGATGTGGATGCGCTTGAAGTTGAAGCACCCGTTGGTCAAAACAGGCCGCGTTCGCGCGAGATAACGCGAGCACTTCTGAAGAGAGGCTTCCATGACAGCAACGTCCCCTCGCTTTGGCATCTGGGCGGTTGTGCACGGATCACGTGGCGCGTACCAGGACCCGGATGAACCCTATGACGCCTCATGGGAGCGCAACCGTGATCTCGTGCTTGCCGCGGAAGAGCTTGGCTACGACTCAACCTTGATCGCGCAGCACACCATCAACCCGCATATCGAGGATTTCGACCAGCTCGAGGCCTGGAGCGCCGCGGCAGCGGTCGCGGCGTTGACGAGCCGGATCGAGATCATCGCGGCGATCAAGCCTTATCTCTATCATCCCGTCGTGCTGGCCAAGCTGGCGCTTGGCATCGAGAACATCAGCCGCGGCCGCTTTGCGATCAATCTCGTCAATGCCTGGAATCGTCCGGAACTCGAGAAAGCCGGTATCGGCTTTGCCGAGCATGACGAACGCTACGCCTACGGCCGCGAATGGATCTCGGTTGTATCGCGCCTGATCGAGGGTGAGCGGCTCACTTATAAGGGAAAGCATTTTGACGTGCGCGACTACGTGCTCCGGCCGACGAGCCTCTATCGGCCGCGGCCGACGATCTATGTCGGAGGCGAGTCCGAACCCGCGCGTGCATTGGTCGCCGACCACGGCGACGTCTGGTTCATCAATGGGCAACCGCTTTCTGACGTGGCCGGGCTCATTGCAGATGTGGCAGCGCGCCCACGCTCCGGCGCACCGCCGCTGAGGTTCGGCCTCTCCGCCTTCGTCGTAGCTCGTGAGACCAGCGAGCACGCGCATGCCGAGCACGAGCGCCTGTTGGCACTTGCAGCGAGGGACGCGCCGATGAAGGCAATCCAGCGGCAGAACACCGATCCCAAAGTCGTAATGATGCAGACCATGCAGAAGACGCCGCGCGTCGGTACCAACGGCGGAACTGCCGCCGGTCTCGTCGGCAGCTATGACGAGGTGGCGGCGCGCATTCGCGACTTCTACAATGCCGGTATCGAATTGTTCATGCTGCAATTCCAGCCGTTCGAGGCAGAGATGCGGCGGTTTGCGCTCGAGGTGATACCGCGGGTGCGCCAGGCGCAGGCAACGCGACTGCTAGAGCCGGCGACGGGCTCTTAAGGAGAAGCCACGGCCGACGCGCATGGCGCAAAAGGGCTCGGGTGGCGTCGCGAGTTCGAAATGATCGCACAGGGTCGAGCCGTCATGGTTCTCCCGGAATAGGAAGAAAAATCGGCCCCGATCCCGCGTCACGTTCAGCAGACTACTGCTGCGTTCTACGATCAAAAGAAAACGCTGCCTGTGCCACCACATGAATCTTCTTTCCCCGCGTGCGCCGAGGAAAGCTTCGACCATATCCGCGCGAATATCTGAAATTGCCAGAGGCATGAGCTCACGCGATCTTGTACGACGCGGCGTCAACACTTTGCCGCGTGAAACTGGACTGCGGAGAGTGATCCATGAGAGGACGCGCCGAAAAGCTGTCGGCCACGGCCGGATCTGTTGAATACGACGCGGATGTTCTGGTCCTCGGCGGCGGCCCCGCGGGCACATGGGCAGCGATCAGCGCGGCGGAGCACGGGGCGCGCGTCGTGCTGGCGGACAAGGGATTTTGTGGCACCTCGGGTGCGACGGCCGCGGCCGGGACCGGCGTCTGGTATATCGATCCCCAACCCGCGCTTCGCGAAGCCGCCATGGCAGGCCGCGAGAAGATGGGCGGCTATCTCCAGGACCGCCGCTGGATGGCACGCACGCTCGATTGCACCTATGCGCAAAGCAATCGTTTGGCCAAATGGGGTTATCCCTATCCGGTTGATGACGACGGCAAATCCCAGCGCAATTCGCTACAGGGCCCGGAATATATGCGCTTGATGCGCAAGCGCACCAAGGCGGCGGGCGTCACCATTCTCGATCATAGTCCGGCGCTTGAGCTCTTGGTTGATGACGGCGGCGCGGTCGCCGGCGCGACAGGTGTGCGCCGGCAGAAGGACGACCGGTGGATCGTGCACGCCAAGGCGGTTGTGATCGCGACCGGCGGCTGCGCATTTCTGAGCAAGACGCTGGGCTCGAACGTGCTGACCGGCGATGGTTACCTGATGGCCGCGGAAGCCGGCGCCGAATTGACCGGCATGGAATTCTCCAACCCTTACGCGATTTCGGCGGCATTCGGCTCGGTGACCAAGACGCTGTTCTATGGCTGGGCGACGTTCACCTATGAGGATGGCAGCGTCGTTCCGGGCGCGGCTTCGAAGGGCGGCCGCTCGGCCATTGCGCGTGCGTTGATGCAAGGGCCGGTCTACGCGCGGCTCGACAGGGCCGACGAAGCGGTGCGGCGGTCGATGCGGGTGTCACAGCCGAATTTCTTCCTGCCTTTCGACCGCACCGGCATCGATCCGTTCACACAGCGCTTCCCCGTCACATTGCGCCTCGAAGGCACCGTGCGCGGCACCGGCGGACTGCGCATTGTCGACGACACCTGCGCCACCACCGTGCCCGGGCTCTATGCCGCAGGTGATGGGGCGACACGCGAACTGGTCTGCGGCGGGTTCACCGGCGGCGGCAGCCACAACGCGGCCTGGGCCATGTCTTCGGGCACCTGGGCGGGGCGGGGGGCGGCCGATTATGCGCGGCTGGCTTGCTCCATGCCGAGCCGGCAAGTGTCGCGCGCAGGGACGGTCGCACTTCGCGAGCGCTCCGGCCGGTCGTTCGCACCGGCAGAACTGGTGCGCTCAGTTCAGGACGAAGTGTTTCCGTACGAACTGAACTATTTCCGCGAGGCTGGCCGTCTTGATGGTTCGCTGCAGCGGCTCGATGCGCTCTGGGCCGCAGCGTCCAGTGCTGATGCCGCGGCCGAAGCCGACGTGCTACGCGCCCGCGAGGCGGCTGCCATGCTCGCGACGGCGCGCTGGATGTATCGCAGCGCCCTGGCACGGAAGGAAAGCCGCGGCATGCATCGGCGCGATGATTTTCCAGACCAGAACGAACGTTTCCGGCACTATGTCACGACGGGCGGCCTTGATGAGGTCTGGACGGCACCGCGCGTCCATGCGGATGCTGCTTACGCGGAGGCGGCGGAATGATTGAGGTCATCGATGCCGAGCGCTGCACGTCCTGCGACATCTGCGTGAATGTCTGCCCCACCGACGTCTTCGACAAGACCGGCGGCATTCCGGTGATCGCCCGCCAGAGCGACTGCCAGACCTGCTTCCTCTGCGAGCTCTACTGCCCGGAAGACGCGTTGTTCGTCGCGCCTTTCGCTGATGCGGCGCAGAGCGTCGATGTCCTTGCCTTGAAGCAGGCCGCGCTGCTCGGCAGTTATCGCCGCGCGATCGGCTGGACCGATGAAACCCGGGAGCTTCGCGGCATCGACCGCAGTTACCTTCTGTTTGGGCACTGAGGCCGCCTGCGCCGCCGGAGGCGAGCGTTCAGGGGCCGCTGGGCGTCCAGATCTTCAACGCCGTGGTATCGAGCTTGGCCGGGATCAAATGCTCGGCGAGGAACGCGTCCGCGATGCGCTGCTGCTCCGACAGGCCGGACTTCGTTACCGGCCCGACCAGATAGGAGCGGTGGCTATTGGCCTCCTCGACCGTGGCTGCATCGATGCCCCACAGGCCCGTCAACGTGGCGGCCGCGTCCGCCGGATGCGCCTTGACCCATTTGCCGGTCTCGACCAGCTTGCTGAAAATGACGTTCAAGGCATCGCCGTGCGCGTCAGCGTAGGCGGCGGAGGCGAGATAATAGCGCTTGTAGCTTGCAAGGCCGTTGCTCCCGTCGGCGAGAACCCGAGCATCGGACTGTTTCAACGTGCTGGAGAGGAACGGATCCCAGGCGACCCAGGCATCGACGCTGTTGCCGATGAAGGCGGTTCGTCCATCGGCCGGCGTCAGGTAGGCCGGGCTGATGTCCTGGAAGCTGAGACCGGCCTTGGCGAGCGCGACGAGCAGCAGATAATGACTGCCGGCGCCTTTGGTAACGGCCACTTTCTTGCCCTTGAGATCGGCGACCGTCTTGATAGGCGATGAGCGCGGCACCAGGACCGCCTGCGCCGAGGGCGATGCCGCTTCCTCGGCGATATAGGCGAGCTTGGCACCGGCGGCCTGCGCGAAGATCGGCACGGTGTCGGCGACATCGGCGCCAAAATCCACGCTTCCGATATTGATGGCTTCCAGGAGCGGCAATCCGCTCGTGAACTCGCGCCAGCTTACCGTGATGCCGAGCGGCGCAAGTGCCTTCTCAAGGTCACCATTGGTCTTCAGGATGGCCGTCAGCGTCGACGATTTTTGATAGCCGATCCGGATTTCTTCGGACCGGGCAGCCGGCGCGAACAGCGAGCTAACAACAAGGCCAATTGCGCCGGCCGCGAGGCTGCGCAGAACTGGGGCAAGAGATGGCATCCGTTTTCTCTTTCGTAGGGTGCACGGCGATGATTTGCAGACAATCGCGGCCGTGCGCAATTCCAGAAAACGAGCCGGATCAGCCGTAAAATTCTCTGCCTGTCGCCCCTTCGAGGATGACATTTCCCGGACGTGGCGCTTTATCGCATCAAGTGCGATGCGCTGGCTTAGCGTGTCCAAGTCCGCGCCGATCTGCCAACCGTGAGACGTCTTAGGTTTGTGTTCCCCATCGCCGTACGGTTGCGCTCTCCAAGGCGCGGAATAGGCCGAATTCGACGACAAGCCCGATCAGGATGACGCTCACGAGCCCGGCGAATACCTTGTCGGTGAATAGTTCGTTGCGGTTGCGGAAGATGAACCAGCCGAGCCCACCCTGGCTGGAGCTGACGCCGAACACGAGCTCAGCGGCGATCAGCGTGCGCCATGCAAATGCCCAGCCGATCTTGAGCCCCGAAATGATCGAGGGCATGGCAGATGGGATCAGGATATAGCCGACGTACCGCGGACCCGTGAGGCCGTAATTGCGGCCGACCAGGCGGTGTGTCTCGGGTACTGACTGAAAGCCGGTGAAGGTCGCCAGCGCAAACGGCCACAGCACCGAATGCACCAGCACGAAGATCAGACTGGTCTCGCCGAGGCCGAACCAGAGCATCGCCAGCGGCAGCAAGGCGATGGCTGGAAGCGGATTGAACATCGCGGTCAGTGTGAGCAGCGCTTCGCGCACAAAGATGTTGGCGATCGCCAGGGAAACCAGGACGATCGCCAGACCCAGCGCGATCAAATATCCCTTGAGCAGAACACAGAGCGAGGCAATGACGGCTGTCGCGAGATTTTCATGGAGCAGGGCATCCCAGAGAGCAGCGGCAGTCTGGGTGAAGCTAGGCAGCAGCAGCGGATTGGCGGTCAGGTCGGCTGCGATCTGCCAGAGCAAGGCGAGGGCGACGAGAACGACGCTGCGCCGGAAGCCGACGGAATGGCTGAAGGTTCGACGGCGCTGTAAAGGCTGCGGGCCTTCCGCAGCCGGCAGATCGACGATTTGATCCGTCATGCGGCAGCTCCGGCAGGGCGCGCAAACAGCGCGGCGTTGATGTCGCGGACGATCTCCTGGAATTCCGTAGTGCCGAGCTTGTCCCGTCCGAATCCCTTCGTGTCGAAGGTCGCCAGCGTCCGGCCGGGATGCGCGCTGAGTAGGTGAAGCTTGGTGCCTATCAGTACGGCCTCCTCGATCGCGTGGGTTACAAACACCAGCGTGAATTTCAATTCTTCCGCAAGATCGAGCAGGTCGCTCTGGAGATTGGTGCGCGTCAGCGCGTCGAGCGCGGCGAAGGGTTCGTCCATCAGCAGGACCTCCGGCGCGGTGGCGAGCGCGCGGGCAATCGCGGCGCGCTGCTTCATGCCGCCCGACAGCGTGTGCGGATAGGCATCGAGCGCGCGGGCGAGACCGACTCTCACCAGGGCTTGCTCCGCAATTTCACGCGCCTCCGCCTGTGATTTGCCCCGCGCCACCTTCAACGGGAACGCGACATTTTCGCGTACGGTCTTCCAGGGCAGCAATTGGTCGAATTCCTGGAACACCACCACCCGGTCCGGCCCCGGCTTGGTGACCGGACGGCCGTCGAGCAGGATGCTTCCCTCGCTCGGCTTGATGAAGCCTGCGATGGTCTTCAGGATCGACGATTTGCCGCAGCCGGAAGGCCCTAGCAGAACCAGCCGCTCGCCTTTCGTGACGGCGAAGCTGACATTCTCGACCGCACGAACGCGGCCGTTGTCGGAGACGTAGTCGAGCGTCAGATCTGCGGCCTCAAGGACAGCCCCGGCTGCGCCGTTCATCTTCTTCAACTTCCCGGCTTGTCGTGGAGTTCTTCGAACGTATAGTCCTTCCAGCTCGCTGGCTTGTTCTTGATTGCGCCGATCCTGGCGAGAAAGGCCGCGTATTTGTAAGTGCCCTGCGGAACGATGGTGAAATCGACATCCTCGTTGTCGATGACTGACTTGACGAAGGCTGGTTCGAGTTTGGATTGCTCGACGCGGATGTAGGTCTCCGCCGCCTCGGTCTTGTGGGTCTCGATCCACTGCGAGGCTTCGGCCAACGCGTCGAACAGCGCCCTGAAGGTCTTCGGATTCTCCTTGCGGAATTTCGATGTCGCATAGAGCAGCGTCGGCGTGATCCGGCCTTCCATGATGTCGTAGGAACTCAGGATCTTGTGGACCTTCGGATCCTTCAATTCCTGTTCCTGGTACGGCGGGTTGGAGAAGTGCGCCGAGATCGCCGACGAGCCGGAGAGGATCGCGGCCGTCGCATCGGGGTGGGGCAGATTGACGGTAAGGTCGTCGAGCGCGTTGTACTTGCCCTCACCGAGCTCCTTCTCGGCGGCAATCTGCAGGAGGCGCGATTGCTGCGAAACCACGACGGCCGGCACGGCGATCTTGTCGGACTTGGTGAAGTCCTTCAGCGTCTTGATATTGGGATTGTTGGTGACCAGGTAGTTCGGCTGCTCGCCAAGGGCCGCGATGATCTTCACGTCTGCGCTGCCCTTGGTGCGATCCCAGAGCACGATCACCGGCCCCGCGCCGGCCGCCCCCACATCGACGGCGCCGGACAACAGCGCGTCGTTGATCGCCGCGCCGCCGCTGAGCTTGGTCCATTCCACCTTGATATCGATCCCAGCCTCCTTGCCGTGCTTTTCGACCAGCTTCTGGTCGCGCAACACGTGCAGCGGCAGGTAAACCGTCCCAAACTGTTCCACGATGCGCAGTCGTCCTTCCGCGCGCGCCTCGCCGGCGGCGGCAACGCACAGGAGAAAAAATGCAGCAAGCAGCCTGAACATCATGAGCGGACCTCTGGCGTTTTGGAGGAGGCGGCGGGGATTGGCTGGCCTGGCCAGCAACACTGCATTTGCGGTCATTGGTCCCTCTCTGGCAATTTCGTAAAATCTGCGGATTGGGGTTCAAGTTTCTCGCCGGATGCAAGACCGCGGAACGTTTTGACTGTCGGAGCCCCCGCGCATGCGAACGGCGGCCCGTTCACGCTCGTATGGAGAGCGGGATCCGGCGTGAGGCTTTCATCCCGGGTCTTGCGACGCCCAGCGTGCAGCGCATGAGGGCCGGTTGGCTTCCTACTGGCGCCGGCCGCGGCCGAGGACTTCGTGCTGTCTATTCGGCTGCATCGGTTCGGATGGCCGATGTTGCGAGCGCGCCCGGGTGACGGTAGCTCGCGCCCGGATGCGTGGGATGCAGCAGCGGGCCTCTGCCGGGAAACAGTTTCTCACGCAGCGTTCCTTCGCGGTAGGCTGTCTTGTAGACGCCGCGCGATTGCAACTCGGGCACGACGAGGTCGACAAAGGCGTTAAGCGACTCCGGTACGACCAGGCGGAACAGGTTGAAGCCATCGACATCCGTCTCGTCGGCCCAGGCGATCAGCTCGTCAGCGACGTCCTGAGGTGATCCTACGACGAACGGCGAGCGCGCGCCCGTGCGGCTCAGGCTTGCGAGATCGCCGACCTTGACCGGCCGATCGCTGCGCACCGTGAAGTTCTCGACCATCGACTGGATTGCGTTGCTCTCGACATACCGGATCGGTTGGTCCGGACGGTAGGTGGAGAAATCGATCCCGGTCCAACCCGAGAGCAAGGCCAGTTGGCCCGCCACGTCGACATGGCGAGCGTAGTCTTCGAGAATGTCGTTGGCCTCGGCGCGCGTCCGCCCGACGATGACGGTCGCGCCCGCAAACAGGCGGATGTCGTAGGGATCACGCCCAAAGTCCTTCGCCGCGTTCCGGATCTCTCGTACCGCGCGGGCAAGGATCGGCTTGGTCTGGCCATTGAGGAAGATCGCCTCAGCGTGCTTGGCGGCAAAGGCGCGGCCGCGCCGCGAGGTACCGGCCTGATACAAGAGGGGCGTGCGCTGTGGCGACGGTTCGGCCAGGTGAATGCCGTCGACGCGGTAGTACGGCCCGTTATGCCGGATCCGATGGATCTTTGCAGGATCGGTGAATACCCGCGCTGTCCGATCGCGGCGAACCGCGTCCCGCTCCCAGCTTTCTTCCCACAGCTTGTAGGCAGCGGCGAGAAAGTCTTCCGCTGCGTCATAGCGGTCGTCGTGGGCGCGACCGCCGGCGTGACCCATGCCGCGCGCGCCGCTGTCGAGATAGCCGGTCACGATGTTCCAGCCGATCCTCCCCTGGGTGAGGTGGTCGAGCGTCGAAAAGCGACGGGCGAATTGGTAGGGGTGCTCAAACGTCAGGTTCGACGTGATGCCGAAGCCGAGATGCTTCGTGACGAGCGCCATGGCGGACACAAGCAGCGTCGGCTCGGCATTGGGAAGCTGAACGGCCTGGCTGATAGCCGTGTCCGGACTGGCGCCATAGACATCATAGACACCGAAGACGTCCGCCAGAAAGATACCGTCGAGCAGTCCCCGCTCCGCGGTCCTGGCATAATCAACCCAGTAATCCAGGGTATTGTAGTCGATCGAAGCGTCCCGCGGGTGTGACCAGAGACCCGCCCAATTATGGCTCGGCGCGGTCATGTTGAAGGCATTAAAGCGAAGCTCGCGCCGTCTTCCCATGTATTGTCCTTGCCACTTCAAGCGCCTGAAATCGTCGGAAGCGGCCGTTGAAGGCTGCGTACGCTCTATGCTCAGTCTTATCACTTCTCCCGAATGACATTATTTTCAATTCTCAGCCTATCGTGCCGAAATTCTGCTGCGCTTCAATTTGTAAGTGGCAACATTTCATCGGCTCCTGCGAGTCTTCGCTGAAGATGGAGCTCTATATGCACGGTCTGATCGGTTGCTAAGGCGGTGAAGGTGAACGATCGCACCAAGATGAATAAACTCCGGCGGCGCCGCCATTGAAAAAGAAATGCGCATCGATGCTCGCGACTGCAGCACGTGCATCGCTATTTTTCCAAACGGCTCGACAGCTCTGAAATCGGCACGCATCATTTGTGCCTATCGGCGCACATGTGCGCGGCACATACAAGCCGACGTAGGGTCATCTGACGGAGCCGGAGAAACAGAATGGCTGTCGAAACGAAGAACTTCGAGACGCTAGCACTGCACGGCGGGTCGTATCGCTCCGACCCGGCAACGGGCGCAGTGGCCGTACCCATCTATCAGACGACCTCGTATCAATTTCAAGACACTGATCATGCCTCGCGCCTGTTTGCGCTGGAGGCAATCGGCCAGATCTATACCCGCATCAAGAATCCGACCCAGGATGCTTTCGAGGAGAGGCTGGCTGCCCTCGAAGGGGGCGTGGGCGCGCTGGCTCTCTCGTCGGGGCAGACCGCCTCCGCTTTTGCCCTCTTCAATGTTGCGCAGGCCGGCGACAACGTGGTCTCATCGACGGATCTCTATGGCGGCACCTGGACCCTGTTTTCCCAGACATTGAAGCAGTTCGGCATCGAGGTGCGCTTCGTCGATCCGGCGGAGCCCGAGAATTTCCGTCGCGCAACCGACGCCAGGACACGGGCGTACTACGCCGAGACGCTGCCCAATCCGAAGCTCAACGTGTTTCCGATCAAGGAGGTCGCCGATATCGGCCGTTCATTAGGCGTGCCTCTGATCCTCGATAACACCGCTGCGCCTCTGATTGCGCGGCCGTTCGAGCATGGCGCGGCCGTCGTGGTCTATTCCACGACCAAATATATCGGGGGCCACGGCACGTCGATCGGTGGCGCGATCATTGATGGCGGCAATTTCGACTGGGAAGCGCATGCGTCGCGCTTTCCGTTGCTCACGCAGCCCGACGATGCCTATCACGGTGCAATCTGGACCGAGGCCGCGAAGCCGCTCGGACCGATCGCCTACATCCTGCGCGCGCGGGTGAAGCTGCTGCGTGACCTCGGCGCGGCGATCGCTCCACAAAATGCCTTTCAGTTCATTCAGGGGCTCGAAACGCTACCGCTGCGGCTGCGTCAGCATAATGAGAACGCGATCAAGGTGGCGAATTTCCTCGCCAAGCATCCGTCGATTTCGCACGTGATCTTCCCAGGCCTGCAGAACGGCGAAAATCGTCGTCGCGCCGACGCGTATCTAAAAGGCGGCTACGGCGCGCTGGTTGGCTTTGAGCTCAAGGGCGGGATCGAGGCGGGCCGCAGGTTCATCGACGCCTTGCAGCTCTTCTATCACGTCGCCAATATCGGCGATGCGCGCTCGCTCGCCATTCATCCGGCTTCGACCACACACCAGCAGCTCAGTACGGAAGAACAACTCGCCGCCGGCGTGACCCCGGGTTACGTGCGGCTCTCGGTCGGTATCGAGCATCCTGATGACATCCTTGCCGATCTTGCGCAGGCGCTTGCGAAGATTGATGCGGGCGAAGGCGCCCGCAAGGCGGCTTGAACATTGCGTCGGGAGAACATTCGGAATGATTAGAACGCTGACCGGTGTCGCGCAGGCTACTGGCCTGTTGCTTGCGCTCGCCACGGCCGCTTTTGCTGGCGAGCCGCTCAAAATCGCGACCAGCGCCGGCCCGGTTGGACAACTCGTTCAGTTCGCTGCCGGCCTCGCCAAGTCCAAAGGCATTGATGTCAAGGTGATCGAATTGACCGACTGGGTTGCGATCAATGAGGCGGTCTATAGTGGCGACGTCGACGCAAATCTGTTCCAGCATGGAAACTATCTGGCGCTCCAGAACAAGCAGCGCGGCCTCAATCTGGTGCAGGTCGACAAGGTCGGCGTGATCGCTCCTGTCGGACTGTTCTCGAAGAAGATCAAGAGCCTCGACGAAATCAAGTCCGGAGACTCCGTCGCAATCCCGAACGAGCCCCTGAACGGTGCGCGCGGATTGATTCTTCTGGAGCGGGCCGGCTTGATCAAGCTCACGCCGGGCAAGGGATTCTCGGTCAGCAAGCTCGACATTACAGATAATCCTAAGAACCTGAAGATCGTCGAGCTCGATCCGGCGCAGACGTATCGCTCGCTGGATGACGTCACGCTCGCGCTGGTCAATATCACCTATCTGATCGCGGCTGGGGGCGATCCAAAGACTGCCCTGATTGTCGACCGCACCATCGATGATGGACTTGTATTGCGCTTCACGGCCAAGCCGGAGAAGAAGGACGATCCGCGGCTGAAGGCCTTCATCGAGGTTTTCAAGTCGCCGCAGGTGAAACAGTTCATCGAGGAGAAGCTGCCGGCGTTCATTCCCGCTGGATTCAACAGCTAGTCGTCCCTCGAGCTCGACGATTGTTTGGGTTCGCCCGGATCTCGATCCTTCAGTGCGCGCGAGTCGCAAGCCGATACAGGCCGCGCGCCGCGGCATCCAGCAGAAAGCCCAGGATGCCGATCATCAAGACCGTCGCGGTCAGTTCGGAATAGGCCAGCCGGTCGCGGGTGTCGAGGATGAAGTAGCCGAGGCCCGCCGATACGCCGAGCATTTCACAGGGCACCAGGACGATCCAGACGATGCCGATGGCCAGCCGCAGGCCTGTCAAGACGTGCGCCAGGATGCCCGGGACTACGATGTGACGCAGCGTCTCCCAGCGCGTGGCCGAGAGACTGGCGGCAAGAGAAAGCCAGCTTGGCTGAAGGCGTCGGACGCCTTCAGCGGTGTTGAGAAGGATTGGCCATATGGCCGCAAAGGTCAGCAGGAAGTAGATCGGCCGGTCGCCGACGCCAAACACCATCACGGCGAGTGGCATCCACGATAACGGCGAGATCATCCGCAGAAACTGAAAAGCCGGCGAAGTTGCTGCGTTCAACAATGAGGATGTCCCGACGGCCAAGCCGAGTGGCACGCCAATCAGAAGGGCAAGACCAAGGCCAACCAGGACACGGCGGAGGCTGACAAGGACATGGATGGACAGGTCGGAGTGGCTTGCAAGCTGGATGAAGCTTGCAACAGCTTCGATTGGCGAAAAATGGCGCAGAAAGCCGCCGGGCTGGGCGAGCACGTCGGTCGCGATCCACCAGACAACGACCAGAACGGCAATGCCGGCGACGCCGATTGATTTCTTGGCAGCAAAGCGAAGCCAGGCAATCGCGTTCGTGGCCTTGGCACCTTGGTCTGCTGTCGCGGACGCCCCACGTGTTTCGGCCGATGTCCAGCTCGCGGTCATGCGACGATCAGCTCCTGCCGCGTGAAGTCGTCCGGCAAGCCGAAGGCCTTCAGCCCACCAGCCGCCAGCACCGCTTTTTTGACAAAGCTGTCGTAGACCAGTTCGCGTCCCGCCGCGACAGGATCGAGGTCGCTGAGGAATGCATGGTCACCTTCGATCAGCGTGGTTTTCAGGCGACGAACCAGCTCCTCAGTGTAGCTCGCGTAAGGATAGGGCTGAAAATCGATCCGCCGTTCCAGCCAGGCAGGGTTGCGGATCGCGCCGGACTGCACATAGGCGGCGTTGTCGCTCTCGGGCGGTGACAGGACTTTCTCCAGCACTGCGGTCGCGTGCGGCGTGTATTTGTTGACGCCGTCCTTGGAAAGCAGCGCTGCCGTTTCCGCCCGGTTCGCGCGTGTCCATAGTTGTGCCTTTACCATGGCGTTGACGACCTTCTGCGACCATTCGGGCCGCTCTCGCAGGTCACGCTCGTGCATGAAGACGACGCAGCACGCATGGTCTTTCCAGACATCGCCCGTGAACCGCAGCACCTTGCCGATTCCGAGCGTCTCCGCGGCGGCGTTGAACGGTTCGGCCACGATGTAGCCGGTGATCTGATTTGAGGCGAGTGCGGGTACCATGTCGGACGGCGCCATCACGACGAGCTGGACTTCGTTGGCGGCGGGCTGCGCGTCGCGCCGCGCCACCGGTGTCAGGCCGTTCTCGCGAAAGAGCGCCTGCAGCACGACATTGTGGATCGAGTACCAGAACGGAATGGCGACGGTCTTGCCTCCCAACTCCTTCACGCTGTTGATCTCGGGCCGAACTGTCAGCGCGGAGCCGCCAGTATGGTTCCAGGCGACGACCTTCGCAGGCGCCTTGCTGCCAAAGCGCGCCCAGACCGTGATCGGCGACAGCAAGTGCACCACATTGACCTGCCCGGATATGAAGGCTTCCAGGATTTGCGCCCAGCTTCGCAGCAGCACCGGCTTTGCCACCTGCAGCCCTTCTGCCTCGAAATAGCCCTTGCCATGAGCAACCAGCAGCGGCGTCGCGTCGGTGATCGGCAGATAGCCAATCCGCACCGGCGCGTCTTTCTCCTGCGCGCGGGCCTCATAGGTGCGCAGCAGCGGCAGCGCGCCGCCCGCCGTCAAGATGGCAGACAGCTTCAACAGGTCGCGACGCGAGAAATCGTCTTCAAACAACATCTGTATTGTCTCTCTCTAGTGGGTGCGGATCGCGCGGTGCAGGGCGCCGACGATTTCAACCCGGATCGCACCGAGCTCCCTAACGTAATCCTCTCGGGGCTTTGGCAGGTCGATGCTCCATTCGCCGATCAGGCGGGCAGGGGATCGGCCGAGCAGGAGGATGCGATCCGAGACCAAGAGCGCCTCGTCGATATCGTGGGTGACGAGGACGGTGGCGGTCCGGAAATCGCGCACGATCTTCAGCAGCAGATGCTGCATCTCCGTTCGCGTCACTTCGTCGAGTGCGCCAAATGGCTCATCGAGCAGCAGGATATCCGGCTTGCGGGTCAGGCAGCGCGCCAGCGCGGCGCGCTGCGCCATGCCGCCGGAGAGCTGATCCGGAAAATGATGCCGCGCCTGGGACAAGCCGACCTCGCTGATCGCGCTGTCGACGCGGCTTGTTCGCTCGGATCGCGACAACCGCGGCTGATGCTTGAAGTCGAGCCCGAATGCCACGTTGCGTTCGAGCGTCAGCCACGGAAGCAGAGTCGGGTCCTGAAAGGCGATGGCGAGGCGCGGATGTGGGCCGCGCAATGGAGCGCCATGCACGGCTATCGTTCCATTTGTCGGCGGCTGCAGGCCGGCCAGGATGCGCAGCAAGCTCGATTTGCCGGCGCCGCTCGGCCCGAGAACACTGACCGTCTCGCCCGATTTCAAGTCAATGTCGAAGTCCTCGATCACGTTGCGGCCGGCACCGGGATAGCGGAGGGCGATGGCGCTGGCTTGAAGAATCGGTTCGCCGCTCATGCGATTTCGCGTGCCCGTGTTGGCTGTTCCTGTGCCTCGATCGCGGCCTTTAACTGGACGAGACTGGGCGTGACGACCGGAATGAACGCGCTTTCGCGCAGGCGACGCTGGTAGCCTTCGCCCGGGCTGGACAGATAGGCCTTGCCGCCGGTGGCGCCGAGCTCAAGCTCAAGAGCCTCGCTGACGATCTTGGCCAATCGGATGCGCAGACGAAACAGCAAGATCGGCTGGTCGACAAACAGTGGCCCGTTGACCTGCGAGAGCAGTCGCGCCTCAAGATCGTGCAGCTCCGCCGCCAATCTCTCGATCGGAGCCATCAGGACGCCGCGGCCGCTACCGATCTGGCGTTGAGCTTCCGAAAGCGAGCGGCGCGCCAGTCCGATCGACATGCCACATTGCAATCCCAGAAAAGCCGGGCGCACCTGCAGAAGCCATTCGCTGGCATTGGCATGGATGATGCGATCTTCGCCGATTACCGCGCGCCCAATCTTGATGGCCGCAGTGTTGGTGGCGCGCATAGCCATGAGGTCAAGATCCCCGGAGCGTTCCACGCCATCATCGTCGGAGGACAGGCTGATCACGAAGGCGGGCCGGCGATCGCCACCCCGCACCGCCGCGGCGACGTCGAACCCTTCCTTCCGCAGATTGGTCACCCATGGCAGTTTGCCCTCGATCTGGATCGACTGACCGTGCTGCGCGGCTCTAAGCTGGAGCTCCTCAAGTCCATTGAGGAACTTCATGGCGTTCGACAGGCCGGTGGCGCCCGCCCGATGGCCCGCCAGCAAGTCTGGTAATAGCCGTTCCCGCAACGCTCCGTTCGGGCTCTGCAGCAGATATTCGATAAAGGTGCGGTGCCCCCAGAACACGAAGCCTGCTGCGAGGGACCGTGCGGACACCGCCGCGATCGCGCCAATTGCAGCCGCTACATCCGCTCCGGATCCGCCGAACTGAGTGGGCACTCCGATTTTGAACAGGCCGGCCCCGCCGAGCTTTGGCAGAAGGGACGATGCGCCCTCCGACTTGACGTCCAGTTCGAGGGCGTTGCCGTCCAGCCAGCGGCCGAGATCGGCCGGAAGAATCGCATCAATCATGCCGCTCATCGCTACTCGGCGGCCTCCGCCGGCGCCGGATCCCAAGCATACGGTGCGAGTTCCGGATTGAGCGTGGGCTGGCCAAGATTGTTGCTGAAATTGCACAATGTCGCCAAGCTGACGCCGAGGACGACTTCGAGCGCGCTGGCTTCGCTGAAGCCTGCCGCGAGGAATGCTTTGAGTTCAGTATCGTGGACATTGCCGCGGGTTCGAATGACCGCCTTCGTGAACTGCGCGACGGCATTCAGCCGTGCGTCGGGAACCGGATCGCCATTGCGCAATGCGCTGACGACATCCTCGTTCAATCCGATCTTCTTGTAGGCGATCGCGGTATGACCTGCGACGCAGAAGCCGCAACCATGCGTTGCCGCGGCGGTGATCTGAACCGCCTCGCGTTCCGCAGGGCTAAGTCCGCCTCGTACGCTGATCGCAGTGAGCGTCTGATAGGCCTCAAGCGCGACGGGAGCATTGGCGAGCAGGCGGACGAGATTTGGGAGAAAGCCGTTATTGCTTTGCGCCGCCTCCAAGCGGGGCTTTGCGGCCTCAGGCGCATTGTCAATCGTGCGGAGTGACAAACGAGACATCTACGAAATCTCCGGTACAGGCTTGATTGGGTCGCGCCCAACATTGGCGCGATCGTTGCTGCCTTTTTTCTATGCATTGAGGATTTCGTTGAACAGATGCTCGGAAAAAGAAGGCTAATCGTTTGCCTTATCGGGCAGCTAGGGAAATGATTTGCTGCGCGAGAGCCGCGCCGTGGAAGCTGAGTCCCGGATCAACTTTGGCAATCGCCGGCTTGGTCCGATCTTTCGTTTGGAATTCGGATGCTTCAGATCCTCACTGGCCATCCGACGTGGGCGCGGCGAGCACGTCACTTCATGGGAACTTGCCCGTGCGCTGGCAAAGGTTCGCGCCTGACGTCGCATCATGAGCTGATGCGGCTCGCCTGGCTCAATGTCGCTTCGCCATGGATTCCATCTGCGTCCCATCCAGCGCATTCAAAATGGCGTTGATCCCAACGAGCAGATGCTCAATTTCGTCCTGCTCATTCAAACCGCGCTCTTCTTGTAGCCGCTCCAGGAGCTGCTGCTTTCGCGCAAGGAGTTCGGCAACAGTTGGCTTCATTGCGACTCTCCCTAGAAATTGGCGGCTTGTGCAACGAACCGGCCCTCATGTGGTTCGCCGGCATCAGCCGTTATCGAGCCCTCTAAGATAGCGCCGACCGAGGCGGGAAACTTTTCCTTTTGAAGACCGGCGGGAGCATGTTCATTTTGCAGGACTGATAGATCCACGCAAAAAGCAAACCGTCCGGCGGGGTGCCTCCTGCATATCGCCACCGATCGCCCTTGTTTGCGCGGCGCGCCGCAGAGCCGAAGCAATCGCCCGCGTCGGATTGAGGTGGCGGCATCATCTCGAACCAATTCTTGACGGCCTCAGGCCGCAAGGCGGGACGGTCTCTACATTCTGTTCGCCCGCCGCACCACGATCGTGTCCGTCGTTGCGCGCCTTCGCCTGAGTGCCGTGGTGGCGCGAAGCCGCCGCTTGAGAGTTGCATCCACGGCACGGAAATCTTCATCGCGATCCGCTCCCGGTCTCGGCGAAAAAGGCGAGAAGCCGGGTAGAAACAAATCCCGGATTCTCGTCCGGAAGCCAATGTCCCGTTTCAGGAGCAACACCACCGCGCACGTCATCAGCCACTTCCTTGGCCATCGCGATTTCCTTGGCGCCGTTGCTGCGCTCACCGGCGAGCGCCAGGACCGGCATCTTGAGTTTCCGCTTCTGGAATTCCCTGAATCGAGGCTCGTCTTCCGGAAAGGCGCGATAGAGCTCAAAGCCTGCGCGCAGGCCGCCCGGCGCCGCATAGGCCCGCGCGTAAACTGCGAGATCTTTATCGGCTATGGGTGCGGCAAGCCGTTTCTTGTAAAAATCGGAAATGTACGGGTATTCGCGTCCTGCGACGAGCATCTCAGCGACGTCGCGTTGCTGGTGCAGGCCGAAGTGCCAAATGTCCGGGTCTGGCTTATGGATCAGTTCGTCCCATACCCGTGTGCCTGGCAGCGGCACATCGAGCATCGCCAGCCTTGCGACCTCATCCGGCCACTGCGCCGCATAGGCGTAGGCGACCATCACTACGATATCGCGCCCGACGAGGTTGATCCTTCCCACGCCCAATTGTTGCACGAGTGCGCGGACATCCGCGGCCATTGTCGCCTTGTCGTAACCGGCAAGCGGCTTTTCCGAGTCGCCGGCGCCGCGGTAGTCAACCGCGACGACTCGATAGCCCGCGTCCGCCAGAGCGGGCATGACGCGCCGCCACGTGTACCAGGTCTGCGGCCACCCATGTAGAAGCACAACCAGATCGCCACCCGGCGGGCCGCCAATCACGTAATGCAGTCGCACGCCGTTGGCCTCGGCAAAGCGATGAGCAAAGACCTGATCGAAATTGGCCGGCAGTCCGGTACGGGCCGCGAGAGGCGGCGGTGTCTCCTGCGCGAACGCTGAAGACGCGGGGAGGCCGACCGGCCCGATGAGGGCCAAGAGACCGGCGATCAACATATCTCCGATCACGGACATCTCCCTGTGCAGCCCAGAGACAAATGCGCCTCGTCGCAGTTCACGCGCATGAGCCAATGCTTCCATGGGCGGGTCAACGTTCGATTTGCAGGACTTCGTGAACGGCCGTCTTGGTGTTCACGTTCGGCATTCCGTCTGAGTGGAGGTCTCCGGCCGCCACATGCAGGGCGCGGACGACTCCTGCGCGAGGCCGTGGTGTGCGACTTGCATCCGCGGCAGGTTATCCCCTGGCCCAATGCCCGGATCATAGCTTGCGCACCCCGGAACGTCTTGATGCGCGTCAGGCGGCGGCGGAACTCTGATTGTGCTGCTGACTCGGTTTCGTGATGCCATGCAGCGCCCGCCCGGTGGATGGCGACTGGCGCGCCAAATCGCCGAGCGAGACGATGCCGACGAGGCGCTTGTTTCGGCTCATGACAGGCAACCGCCGCACCTGGATCTCACTCATATTGGCGCAGACGTGAGCGACGTCCTCGTCCTCGAAGCAATATTTCACGCCTTCCGTCATCGCGTCGCGAACCTTGGCGTCGGGGCCCTTGCCCTCCGCAATGCACCGCACTGCAATGTCGCGATCGGTGATCATGCCGACGAGCCGGTCACCCTCGGCGACCGGAAGGACGCCGCAATCGCAAGCCTTCATCGACTTGGCCGCGTGCTGCAATGTGTCGTTTGGACTTGCAAGTTTCGCGTCGCGTGTCATTACCTCGCTGATCTTCATGGTTCGTCTCCTATGCGTGTGCGAACACCAGCTCAACGGGGCCGGTGCCTGCACGTTCCCGGCCAGGCAATCGTCCATGCGAGGCAGGTAGAGCCGAGGCCATTTATCTCTCCGCGGCGAGCATTGCCCGCGCAGTCACGACAGCTTTAGGAACAACCAAAGCTTGGGCGGCGTTTGGCATCACGCGGCTCCCTCGGATGGGACTAAACCGCAGCTCTGCTGTCCTTCTGGCCGGGAGTGGGTTGGGATAGCTGCGCCAGCCGAAAATGGGATTTTGGCGCGTTCACTGGCAAACAATCGGCGGCGTCGTGAGCGAGAACTCCCATGCAGGAAGCCGGACTTCGCAATTTCACCATCAATTTCGGCCCCCAGCATCCTGCTGCGCACGGGGTGCTTCGCCTTGTGCTGGAACTTGACGGCGAGGTGGTCCGGCGCGTCGATCCGCACATCGGCCTGCTTCATCGCGGCACCGAAAAACTGATCGAACACAAGACCTATTTGCAATCGATCGGGTATTTCGACCGGCTCGACTATGTCGCGCCGATGAACCAGGAGCATGCGTTCTGCCTCGCAGTGGAAAAGCTCCTCGGCATCGAAGTGCCGCGACGTGGTCAATTGATCCGCGTGCTCTACTGTGAAATTGGACGCCTGCTTTCGCATCTTCTCAACATTACGACCCAGGCGATGGATGTCGGCGCGCTCACCCCGCCGCTGTGGGGATTCGAAGAGCGCGAGAAGCTGATGGTGTTCTACGAACGCGCGTCCGGCGCGCGCATGCACGCAAATTACTTCCGCGTCGGCGGCGTGCGTCAAGATCTAACCCCGAAACTGATTGACGACATCGAAGCCTTCTGTGATCCCTTCCTGCGCGTGGTTGACGATCTGGATCGGCTGCTGACGGGCCTTCGCATCTTCAAGCAGCGGAACGTCGATGTCGGCAGGGTGACGCTGAAGCAGGCCTGGGAGTGGGGCTTTTCCGGCGTGATGGTGCGCGGCTCGGGCGCGGCCTGGGACCTGCGCAAGGCGCAGCCCTATGAATGCTATCCCGAAATGGAGTTCGACATTCCGATCGGCAAGAACGGTGACTGTTACGACCGCTATCTCGTCCGCATGGAAGAAATGCGGCAGTCGATACGTATCATGAGACAGTGCATCGCAAAACTCCGTGCTCCTGACGGGCAGGGGCCGGTCGCGGTCCAGGACAACAAGATCTTCCCCCCGCGGCGCGGCGAGATGAAACGCTCCATGGAGGCCTTGATCCACCATTTCAAACTTTACACGGAGGGCTTTCACGTGCCGGCCGGCGAAGTCTATGCTGCGGTCGAGGCTCCCAAGGGCGAGTTCGGCGTCTATCTGGTCTCGGATGGCACGAACCAACCCTACAGGTGCAAGATCCGCGCGCCATCGTTCGCACATCTGCAGGCGATGGACTTGCTCAGCCGCGGGCACCTGCTCGCCGATGTCTCGGCGATCATCGGTTCGCTGGACATCGTGTTTGGGGAGATCGATCGATAAGGTGCGAAAGGAGAGCGCCATGCCGCAGATCCAAACCGACAAGCAGGCAGTCACCCAGATTACCATTATCGAAGCTGAACCCGAAAAGCAGGCCGAAGCATTGTCGCTCATGCGCGAGCGCGCTCGCTTCATGCAACGGCAACCGGGCTTCATCTCGATCAGCCTGCATCGCAGCCTTGATGGGCGCCGTATCGTCAATTACATTCAATGGGAAAACCGTGATCTGCTGCGCGCCGCGCACCAGTCACCCGAATTTCGCAAGGTCTGGGGCGAGTTTGGAAAGCTCACCGACGATATCGATCCTCATCTGTACGAGGTCGCCGAAATCCTCGCCGACAAGCAGTGAGCCGGCGCTCGATGCGCGAGAGTGGAACGCCGCAGCTCTTATCACGGACCCCCAATGAGGGCGGAACAGCGCAGGACCGGACTGCCGAGCGCGCATGAACATTCGCAGCGTCTTTTCAATCACAGCACGTGCCGCCGTCATGGCGGGACTATTTGCATTTGCGTTCTCGCCGCTGCACGGCCTCGCTCAGGACAGCTCAGTTCTGACCTATCACGGCGACAACAGCCGAAGCGGCCGGTACGTGGTTCCCGGGTTGTCCTGGGAGAATGCCAGATCTGTCGAGTTGGATCGCGCGTTCGACGCTCGCGTCGCGGGCTCGATGTACGCCCAGCCGCTTTACTGGCGTCCTCCCGGAACGAACACCGGGATGGTGTTCGTGGCGACGGAGGACAATATCGTTCAGGCCTTCGATGCGATGACCGGGAGGGAATTATGGAGGCGCCTCGTGGGGCGCCCCGTGCGAGCCTCGTCATTGCCATGCGGGAACATCAATCCGCTTGGCATCACCGGCACTCCGGTGATCGACCCTGCGACGGCGGCCATCTATTTCGATGCAGCCGTGGAGCGGGAAAACGGCGCGCATCACGAGGTGTTCGCACTTTCGACGAAGGATGGCAGCGTCCTTCCGGGCTGGCCGATCGATATTGCCGACGCCCTGCAAAGGTTGGGGCGGCAGTTCGATCCGCGGGTGCAAAATCAGCGTGCCGCGCTTACACTTCTTGATGGGACAATCTACGTCGCCTTCGGCGGCCATTTCGGGGATTGCGGCAACTATCATGGCTGGGTGGTCGGAATTTCGCTGCAGGATCAGGGCAAGCTCGTCAGCTTCGAGACCCGTGCGCGGGGAGGTGGCACCTGGTCGCCTGGCGGACTGAGTGTCGTAGGCCACGACATCTATTTTGCGACCGGAAACACCCTCGGCGCGTCGAGTTGGAACGACGGCGAAAGCGTGTTTCGGGTTGGAGCCGACCTGCGGCGCAGCGAAGACAAGAGGAATTATTTTGCGCCGTCAGATTGGAAGGCGCTCGATGCCCGAGACGCGGATCTGGGAGGCAGCAATCCACTTCCTCTCGACGTTCCCGGCGCGGGCGGCGGTCGTGCTCTGATCCTGGCGCTGGGAAAGGATGGCAAGGCCTATCTTCTTGATCGAAACGATCTCGGCGGGATTGGCGGCCAGCTTGCTGCCGAAACAGTATCGCGGTCGTGGATCATCACCTCACCGACAGCTTACGCAGTCGGGGATGATGTCTTTGTTGCTTTTCAAGCCCCCGGGACGCATTGCCCGCAACCGGGCCGCGGTCACGATCTGATAGTCGTGAAGATTGCAGCAGGACCACCACTGATGCTGACGACTGCGTGGTGCGGTGCGCTCCGCGGCCGTGGCTCCCCTGTTGCGACCACCACCGACGGGCATTCCAATCCGACAGTGTGGATGCTTGGCGCCGAAGGCGATGATCGGCTGCACGCGTTTCGCGGCGATACGGGCGAGGAAATTTTTGCAAGCGAGCCATTGAGCGGTCTCCGACGCTTTCAAACGGTGATCGCGACGCAGGACCGCCTCTATGTCGGCGCAGATGGGCGCATTTACGCTTTCAGGTTTTGAAGGTGATGCGGAATACAGGTGGTTGAATCTGACTTTTTGGCGTGAGCTTGCGCCAGGCAGTCGCCGATCTCGATCAAGCATGGAAGGAATCGGATGTTCATCCGGATTCAAGTGGCGCTTGAAGTGGAGGCGGCGTGAGGCCAAGCGGCCATTGCACCTGTTGGAATCACCTCCATACCCCCGAAATCTGCGCCGGCGATCCAGGCTCTTATGGTGCTGTCCGGCGTTGATAACAGGAGAGGAACTGGCTCCTCCGCAGGTTGTTGGAAATGGTGTCTGGGGCGCGGGCGTTGGGGTGTTGCGAGCGGGAGCGGTCCAAAGCTCGCCAGCACCTAATCGGGCCAGCAATGACAAGCAATGGAGGGTTGTCCAATGTGTGACTACAGCATGCATGCTGTCCAAGCGCGTCCGGCAAAGGCCGGGGATGTGCTGGTCACGAGCGAATTCCCGAATACTGCCACGCGTGGGTTCTCCGCTGTCGGGGAGCCGGAAGTTGCCGTATGCCTGTTGCCCGGAACCGAGCTTGCCTTCAGCGAGGACGTCGTCTGCAATCATCCGTTTGCACAGTTGTTACCGAGAATGCGGTTTGGCAGCACTGGGGCGCGGCTGGCGCGCTTTCGGAAGGTCCATCAGCGAGTGAGGGACACGCATCACGACGCGCTGGAATTTGAGAACGGCAGGGTCGTTCTACTTGCAATGCTGCGCGTTGGCCAAAGGGCAACAGTGCTGCAGCTTCCCGCGAAGGACAGTGCCAATCGGAAACCCTCGAAGCTGGGAGAACCGTCGGCGGCCGATGCCGCATAGGAGCACGTTTATGCAGATCGACAATTTCAACGGCATGTACACTGCCGAGTTGCAGGAGCTGGTCAGTGTCGAAGAGCAGCTTGAGCATGCACTGGTCCGGACGGCGAGGGCATCGTCGCACGCCTCATTGAGGGCCGTGCTTGAGCAGCACCAGCGAGAGACAATTGTACAAGGCGAACGGCTCCGCTCGATCCTGAAGAAGCACGGAGCCAGCCCAAAGCTGCATGCGGATCAAGCCATGCAAGCGCTCATCAACGAGACCGAAAAGATGTGCACGATCGTGACACACGACAATGTTCGCGACGCGGGCATCATCGCTTCCGCGCAGAGGCTCGAGCATTATGAAATTGCGGCCTAGGGCACCGCAGCCGCGCTCGCGGGCCAGCTCGAATTTCGCGAGGATCAGCATCTGCTGCACAACAGCCTTGAGCAGGAAAAGCGGGCGGACGAATTGCTCACGACGCTTGCAAAGACCGAGGTCAATCGCGACGCGAATGCGTAAGGCTGCGCGCCGAAGTAGCACCTCTCCAAAATGGAACGCGCTTTGATACATCGGCAGCAAGGCGCTGGAGCCGGCTCGCTGCGGGCGCGCGCGTCATCGGATCGCCAATGAGCGGCGCAGACATGCCGGCGAGAAAGGGCAAAGCTGAACTTTCCCAGGCAGTCGGCGAGCGGGTAGAGCCAGAAATCTGGATGGCCAGAACCAGTCCAAAAACGTCTCGCGCGACATGGTGGTGAACCGTTCAACACTAGGGGTACCCGCGTCCGCTCGGTTCAATCGAACGCTCCGATGCAATTTTCCGACTTAGGCTTACATCCGTCGCCAGGGGGGCAGTGACGAAGGGATGGGCCGAATGTTGCCAGAGCACGCCCCGGCATCGCCCCGCAAAGCACTTTCGCTGCTGGCGAGCGAGTCCGACGGGCCAACGCGCAAGCGACTGCGACGGAACCGGATCGTTGCTACGACCATGCTCGTCGGCATGGGGGTGATATTCGCCTTGACACGTTTGGTTCCGGAGCCCGGTTTCGGGACGCTGCTCATCCGATCCGGTGCCGAGGCGGGCATGGTTGGCGGTCTTGCCGATTGGTTCGCGGTGACGGCCTTGTTCCGACGCCCGCTGGGGCTCCCTATCCCCCACACCGCAATTATCCCCAACAACAAGGACAGGATCGGCCGCACCATCGGGCGCTTCATCGAGCGCAATTTTCTCACGACGGATGTGCTTCTGCCGAAGCTGCGCGAAATGCACGTTGGGGCACGATTTGCGGCCTGGCTCGCCGCGCCGAGCACTGCGCCGCTTGTCGCGCACTCGATCACGGCAATGCTTCCCTATCTCATCCATTCACTGAGGAGCCCGGATCTTGGCGAGTTTCTGCAGCGGATCCTGAGCGACCAGTTTCGCCAGGCGGATTTCGCGCCGATGATCGGACGTGGGCTTCGCGTTCTCACCGGCAGCCAGGAGGCGAACATTCTGTTTGAACGGGTCAGCGAGCTCGCGAGCGGCTGGCTCGAAAAGAACCGCGACCAAATCGACAAGCTTGTAGCCGATCGCAGCCGCTGGTGGATTCCGAAGGCGATCGATCGCCGGATTGCAGCCGCTATCGTCAATGGTATCACGGAGTTGCTCAATGGATTGTCTCGGCCGGAGAGTGAGGTCTCCTCTAGGTTTCGTGAGGCACTCACGTCGGCAATCGACGAAATGATCAACTCGGCGGAGCAGCGTGAGAAGATAAATGAGGGCATGAGGCGCCTGCTGGCTCATCCCGAGACGCAGGATTGGGTCAGGTCGGTTTGGAACGAAATCTGCCAGGCGACGCTCGACGATCTGGCGCGACCCTCATCGAGGCTGCGGGTGGCGTTGGAAAAGCCGGTTTCGATCGTCGCCGAGGCGCTGGGGGCGGACGCCGCGATGCAGCGACACATCGACGAGGTCGTGGAGGACTTGTCCGACTCCGTTATCGCGTGGCGCAGCGAGATCGGCTCGTTTTTCGCGGAGGTCGTGCGAAATTGGGATACGCGCACCCTTTCGGATCGCCTCGAGCTCGTGGTGGGGAGCGATCTGCAATATATCAGGATGAACGGCACGATCGTCGGAGCTTGTGCAGGCTGTCTCATCTTCATGGTCACGTGGTTGTTGGGGTAGGCGGACAAATCATCGATGGGCTCCAAGTTTTGCCACGTCTCTGGCCGACATTGGCCTCGTGATCAGTAGTGGAAGGATACCGTTCGCATGACCCCTACTGCTTACATTGCGCACCAGGTTGCCGGGCGAACTCGATTGCGCGTGCCGGAGAAGCGCGGCGACGACCATTACTTCGAAACGGTCAGGCAAAAACTGTCCGTCAATTCCGCTGTCGAACGGTTGAAGGTGACGCCCGAGACGGCGAGTATTCTGCTTCATCATGCCGGAAGCTTCGCGCCGATCGCGGCTGTCGCAGCCGAATATGAACTGTTCAGGATCGCTGATCGAACGACGGCACCGACGAACCAGTCGAGCCCGCTGAAGGCCTCGGGTCTCGGACCGGCCTCTGCCTTGGACGCGGTTGCGACGGGCCTTTCGGGACTCGCTTTGTTCCAGCTCGCAAGGGGGCAGGCGTTCGGCAGCGCTGTCGAGAATTTCTGGAACTCCTATGGTGCCAAGCAACTCCTGCAGCGCCCGGGGCTGGCCGGCTTGTTTGCCGCAATTGGCGTCTATCAGGTGTTGAGCGGACGTTATCTTGGTTCGGCCGCGTCGCTGTTGTTCTACTCGATGGTCACGCGCAGGCTGGCGTCGTCTGAACGGGAAAAGAGGAGCCACGCGGGCGTGACCTCCGAAGCAACATCAGAAGCGCTCGAGCGGCCGCCGAGGAAGCGGGCGGAGGTCGTCTTCCCGAGGAGATCTTAGTGCGTCGTCCGTGAAAATGAGCCGAGGCCGTTGAGCGGGAATCGGTTTTTGGCGCCGGTTGCGGTTTTGAGATTGCAAGCTTTCGAGGGTTGAGGCCTCGAAAGCTTGCAATTTCGTTTTCGAGATCCCTCGAATCGCCGGGCATGATTCTGTGGTCGCAGCGGAGGGGACCGATGCGACCGAAAAAGTCGGAACCGACAGCGGAAGGCGATCTGTTTCGCGCCAGGCTGGATCAGATCATCAATCTGAAGCACGAGCTGGTGCAGCTCGGCGCCAAGATCGACTGGGATTGGATCGATCGCGAGATCGCACCGCTCTACAGCGACAAGGGCCGGCCGGGCGTGGCGAGCCGCTTCCTGATCGGGCTGCTGCTGCTCAAGCACATCTACGGCTTGTCCGACGAAGGCGTCTGCGAGCGCTGGGTCTACGACCCGTATTTCCAGCACTTCACCGGCTTTGAATTTTTCCAGCATGAGTTCCCGCACGAGCGTTCCGGCCTCAGCCATTGGCGCAAGCGGCTTGGTAGCAAACTGGAGCTGTTGCTGGCCGAGAGCCTGAGGGTAGCGCATGAGACTGGCGCGTTGCGGACGCGCGATCTGAAGCGGGTGACGGTGGACACCACCGTTCAGCCCAAGGCCATCACCTTCCCGACCGACGCCAAGCTCGTCCATGCGGCGATCAAGGGCCTCAATCGGCTGGCACGCGCGCACGGCGTGCGGCTGCGGCAGTCCTATCTGCGTATCGCCAAGCGGGCGGCGATGATGGCCGGGCGCTATGCCCACGCCAAGCAGTTCAAGCGCCATCGTCGGCAATTGCGCAGCTTGCGAACCTGGCTCGGCCGGCTTATCCGCGACATCCGCCGTAAGATCGGAGGTCAGTCGGAGCTTGAGGCTGCCTTCGAGCAGGCGCTTTTGCGCGCCGCGCAAATCCGCTCCCAGGAGCAGCGCCAGCGTGGCTGGAAGCTCTATTCCTTCCACGCGCCCGAGGTCGAATGCATCGGCAAGGGCAAGGCCTCGGCGCCTTATGAGTTCGGCGTCAAAGCCTCGATCGTGACCACTAACGCCCGCGCTCCGGGCGGCCAGTTTGTGCTGCACGCCCAGGCGCTGCCGGGCAACCCATATGACGGCCACACGCTCGGTGACGTCATCGAGGCCACCGAGAAGCTCACCGGTTGCGCGATCGAGCGCGGCTATGTCGACAAGGGCTATCGCGGCCACAAAACCGAAAACCCGCGCCGCGTCTTCATCTCCGGCCAGAAGCGGGGCGTCTTCGGCGCAATCAAACGCGAGCTCAAGCGCCGCTCAGCCATCGAGCCCGTGATCGGACACATGAAGACCGACGGTCAACTCGGCCGCTGCTATCTCAAGGGCCGCGAGGGCGATGCGGCCAACGTCATCCTCTCTGCCGTCGGCCACAATCTCCGCCTCGTCCTCGCCTGGCTTAGCCTTCTGCTACGCTTGATCTTGAACGCCTTGATGCGACTGCTCGCCGCCCCAACCGCGCTCAAATCGGCTTCTTAACGGACGACTAGTGCGCAACACCGGAACTCGGCCGACCGGTTCAGCGAGTCAACGACGCTCGCCTAGCGGCGGATCGCGACGGGTGCGCAGGCCTGAGGCGTCTTGAGGCTTCGCCACCGCCCAACGTGTGGACGGCAGTCCGTTGCAGAAGCCGTTCCGCCGGGTCGGTCGGGCGTGCTGCGTCTGAATCCATGCGCACGCCCGCCGCCAAATCCCGGCCTTGAGCTTGGTACGCCGATGCCGTTCCCGCTTCGGCAAGTGCACGATTGCCGAGATATGGCAGCACGCCGCCGGCGATCATGGCTGTAAGGTCGAGCGCACCGATCGGCGCGACGCCAAGGATGCTGCGAAGGCCGGGAACGAACATTGCCAGACCCTGGAGCAGCAGCGATCCCCCTACAATTCCAAGCAGGGCCGCGTTGGATGGCATCGGCCCGCCGTTGCCTCTGTCGGCGTAGGTGAGCGCGTGCAGGAGCTGCCCCGTGACCAGGCTTCCGAATGTCATCGTCCTCGCCTGCGGGGAAGCGATGCCATAGCGCGTGGCTCCGATCAGCCCGGCTCCAAAACTGCCGGCCGTAATCAGCCCGGCTTCCCTCGCGAGCCGCCCGAAATCGGAAGTCTTCAGGATCGGTTCGTCCGCGGCGTGAGGGGCGCGATCCAAGACTCTCGGATCCGGCTCACCCATGGCGAGTCCAATGCCGGGAAATACATCGGAGACCAGATTGATCCAAAGCAGTTGCACGGGGCTCAATATCTCGCCGGCACCTGCAGCAGTCGAGGCCAGCACCGTCAGGACCTCGCTCGTGTTGGTGCTCAATATATAATGCACCGCCTTTCGGACATTGACATAAGTAGAACGGCCGCACGCGACGGCGACCGGCAGCATTCCGAGCTGGTCGTTCGCGAAAAAGATGTCGGCGACTTCGCGAGCGGCAGATTCCTCGTTGCGTCCAATTGCGATGCCGACGTTTGCGGCGCGCAACGCCGGGCTATCGTTGATGCCGTCGCCGACCATCGCAACGACTGCCCCGGCGTGTTGCAGAGACTGCACGATCCTCAGCTTCTGGGTCGGCGTGATGCGCGCAAACGCATGGGCGCGCCTTGCCGCGCGCACAAGCTCCGCTGTATCGAGACGGTCGAGCTCGACGGCATCGATCACCTCAATGGGAGCATCACCGCTCAACCCGACTTCACTGGCGATCGTGTACGCGGTCCGGCGCTGGTCGCCTGTTAGCATCACGGTGTGAATGCCTGCGCGATGAAGCTGCGGCATCAGGTCCCGGACATCGGAGCGAAGCGGGTCGGAAAGAGCCGCAAGACCGAGCCATACGAGATCCGCAACCTCGGCCGGATCGAGCTCCCCACTTCCGCGGGATTTCCGCCCCTCAAAAAAGGCTACGCCGAGCACGCGCAAGCCCTTCTCCGCGAGCTGCTGGTTGATGCCTTCGATGGCATTTTTCCGCTCGGGCGTCAGACGCCTGCGCCGTCCATTTGGTGACAGCTCCCACCGGCAACGCGCGAGCACGTCCGCCGGACTGCCCTTCATGGCGATGAGGAAACCTCGCGGCGCGTGATGGCAGGTCACCATGAAGCGGTAGGCCTCGGTGCGACGCTGAACCGAGTAGCGCGGGTGATCACGCCGCAGTTGGGTCACGTCAATGCCCATTGCGAGCGCCCCTTCGATCAATGCCACTTCCGTGCTGGACCGCCTCGCTTCGAAACGCTGCCGGGCATCACGAACCTCTGCATCGCTGCACAGGCTGGCGATCGAGAGCAGCCGTTGCAGGCGCCGCATGTCGCTCTTGCCCGCATATTCGCCGCCGCGATCGGTCCAGACGCCGTCGGAGCTGCGCCAGACATGATCGCCGATGGCAACCGAATCGAGAGACATTGCGCCGTGGGTCAGCGTGCCCGTCTTGTCGAAGCAGATCACGTTCGCGGCGGCGAGCGTCTCGATCGCATCGAGCCGCCGCACCAGGATGCCGCGCCGGCGCATGTTTTCGACACCCAGGGCGAGCGTCGTGGTCGCCACCATGGGCAGGCCTTCGGGCACCGCGGCCACGGCCACCGCAAGCGAAGATCGCACGAGTTGCAGGAGCGATAGTCCGCGCAACAGGCCTGCGCCGAAAATGACGCCTGTTGCGGCCGCTGTCGCCCAGAATAACTGGCGCCCCAGTTCGCGCATCTGCCGCAGCGATGGCGTTTCCGGAGATGTGCTGATACCAACCAATTGCTGGATCCGCCCCATCTCCGTGTGCCGGCCGGTGGCCACAACGACCGCCCTCCCGCTGCCGCCTGTCACGATCGTGCCGCGGTAGACCATGTTGCTGCGGTCGCCGAGCGCGGCGGCGGACTCCGCAAGCAAGCCTTCCGATTTCGCGACCGGCTGGCTCTCGCCCGTCAGCGCAGCCTCGCTGACCGTGAGCGCATCGGCACACAGGAGCCTGCCATCGGCCGGAACCACGGAGCCGCGTTGCAGAACGATCATATCGCCACGAACGATGTTCTGGGTCGGGACTTCGATTTCCATTCCGTCCCGGATGAGCTGCGCGCTTCGCGTGCAAGGCGCACCGAGCTGGCTGATGGTTTGCTCCGTGCGCTTCTCCACCCCGAAGCCGATCGCAGCGTTCAGTCCGACAACCGCGAGAATAGCGCCGGCCTCGAGCAGTCCGCCGGTGGCCAGAGACAACACGGCCGCGCCGGCGAGCATGGCAACCGGAAGCCCCTGGAACTGTTCCATCAGGATGGACCAATCCGTGCGGCCAGCGGTGCGAGGAATGGCATTCGGCCCATCGCTCTCAAGCCGCTGCTGAGCCTCCTGCGGCGAAAGTCCCTTCAGGGGTGATGTGCAAACCGCCTCGGCAACTTCGGCCGGCTCCATGGCGTGCCATTGATGTGCGGCGGACTCGTCCTCGCGATCCAACTGGACCTCACCCCTCCGCAGCGCGTCGATGTGGCCGGCAAGCCCGTGCACCGCCGTGTCCTCGTCATGGAGGACGAGAACATTTCCGGTGCGTGAGCTCGCCGACGCCTGGGTGACGCCCGGGAATAGCATAAGGCCACGCTCGATGGTGCGAGCAAGCGACGGCTCATCCCGCAATCCAGCGACCCGAAACCTCACGCGGCCCCGAACGGCCGTGTGGACGGGCGTGACGTCGCTGGGCATCATCGTGGAATCGCGCACCGTCGACATGCCGTACCGAACTGCAGAAGGATCGCCTTGTGACGAGCTCTTCAGCCGGCGCAGGAATACCCCCGGCAGACCGCACCCGTCCGCCGCGCGCGCCGGCCGCTCTCAGCAAAATCAGCGAAGTCAGGCGTGCTGTGGCCGTCCCTCTTCCGCTTCTGGGCCACCTTCCACAGTATGCCCCGCCTCGGCGAGTTCGGAACGCGCCTCCGCGACGAGATCGCTTGTCTGCTCGTTCAATTCGGCGAACGCAACGCGCCCCTGGTCATAGGCGACGAGCCCGGCTTTGAGCAGAGATTTGGCGATCGGACGCAGCACCGGGGTGATCACCGGTGCAACCACGGCGGCGCCGATCCCGATAGCCAGACCTGTCACGATGTTACCGCCTTTGAATAGATCTTCAAAAGCACTCATTGCACGCTCCTTCTGCCCGCTGGGGTTCACAACCACTTGGCCTAACGCGAGAGAGTAAGGAATGTTACAACTGTATGAATTTACATAGGACAGCAAAGTTCGAGCCTTGGAAAATCACGCATGGGTGATGCGACAGATTAAATCCCAGTGCGCGATTGCTTCGAGATTCGTCGGCCAGCGACCGAGATCAAACCCGCTCGGATCAAGAACGTGCTTGAAGGACCGGCTCCGCACGGACGCTCTTATTTGGCGGAGACAGCGACGAGCGGCTTTTGATCTGCGGCGCGGCGCTGGGCTTCGCTCCTTGCAGCCTGAATTAAGCCGTCAACAACGCACTCGATGAGTTGCGTGCCGATCTGCCTGGTGCTGATCGCAACCATGAGCTTCAGCACATGTGCAAGCATCAGGGTACCGGACAGTCCACTTGCATGACCCGGGCGATGAGGGGCCGACTGCATTAGCGCTTGCATATCCAATCCCAGAAGCTGCCGGTGTCGTGCCGTCAGTTCGAAGCCTTTCCGGCATTCGATGATCAGGCTGGCCGTGAGCGGGCTTAGTTGCAAGCCGAGGACGTGTGGATGTTCCAGGAGATGCTGCTTGAGGTTCACAAGATCGGCGCGAGACTCCGGAGTCTTCCCCGAAGCCTTGGCGAGCTTGATTCGAATACGCGTGGGAGTCCGATGGGCCACGAAAGCCCGCGCCGGTGCACACATGATCGAGCGTCCCTTCCTTGGCCGATGCCGGGTGAGGGTGCTTTAAAGCATCTAGGTGACGAAGCTTGTGTGACAGACTTGCCAGTTCCCGATCACCGGAGCCCGTTTCCATGAGATCAGTGTTCGTGATTTGGGCGGTTAGGGGACAAGGGCTCGGCCCCCAAGCGCGCATGTGCCGCCACAGGTGCGCAGGCGCAGGTTGATGCGGTTGCGTTCGATCAGGTCCTGCGGCGGTCGCGGACTGCACGGTTCGCAAAGCCGGATTTGGTCCCGACCACACCAAAGCATCGAGGCGAGCGCCGCTGGCAAGCTCCGGCCACGCATCGGTTCAGCCGAGGACGACGGCAATGAGCGGCATCAGGTCTCGATGTCTCGCGATCGGGGTGGGGGCGCCCTCAAGCTCCGCGCCCATTCGGTCGTGCCAGAAGGCCGGTAGCCCGACGCGCGCGGTTCCGAACAGGTCGTAGGGCGAGCCGGCGACAAAGAGGGAGCGCTCCGGCGCGACCCCTAATTCCTCAAGCGCAAGGTTGTAGGGATGGGGATCGGGCTTGTAGAAGCCCGCCCGCTCAGCCGTGACGACCACCTCGAACGGGACCCCGATTCGACCGACGGCGATGCGCCCCAGCTTCTCGGAGCAATTGGTCACGACGCCGAGCGGCACGCCGGCTTCGCGAAGCTTGGTCAGGACGCCCGTAACGCCGGGCCAGGGCTTCAGCTCACTATATCGTGCAGCGAGAGCATCGGCGCGGCCCGAGGGCAGCCCGACCCGGTCGGCTGCTTCGCGAACGATGTCCTCATAGGGACGGTAAGGGCCTGTGCCGTAGGTCATCCTGAGATATTCGGCACGCCAGGAGCGGCCGGCGGCTTCGCTGCCGGGGACCGCGTTCCAGAGAGACCAGCTATCAAGGAGAGCGGTCAGTAAGTCAAACAGGACGGCGTCGTAGTGTCTGGACATTGTCGAGGCTGGGCTGCGTCAGACGGAAATGAGGGCATATGGCAGGCCTGACGGCTTCTGCACGTGTCTGGCGACGTTGTACACGGGCGCGCCGGCGGGCGTGCGCCCTTCATATCTTCCGCGATGCGCGTGACCGTGCACGACGGCGCTCACCTTGAAACGGTCAATCGTCTCCGCAAGGCGCGAACATCCAAGGAAAGGATAGATCTCTAGCGGTTCACCCTCCACCGTTTCCGCGATCGGCGCATAGTGCAGGACTACAACGGCGCGCTCACTATTCACGGTGCGCATGATGTTTTCCAGCCGCATCGCCTCGCTCATTGCCTCGGCGACGAAGGTTTTGATCGCCGGTTCGCCGAAAGAGCTCAACATCCGTGGCCCAAATCCGCCGGCAAAACCCTTCACGCCGATAAATGCCACGCCATTGACCTCCGCAGCGTGGCCATCCAGCAGGCGCACACCGGCATCACAAAGAATCCGCCTTACCTGATCGGCATGTCCTGACTCGTAGTCATGATTGCCGAGAACACCGATGACCGGAATCGTGCAGGCGCGCAACTCCTCCGAGAGGAGCGCGGCCTGGGCGGGCGTGCCGGTATCGGTAAGATCGCCGCAAAGCACGAGGGCGCCCGCGCGCTTTGAGACCTCGCCGAATAGTTCGCGAAGGGAACCCGGGTGATCGTCTTTGACGTGGAGATCGCCGATGCTGGCAAATGTGAACGAGTTGGTGTCAGCCGTCATTGTCGCATTCGCCTTCGACGTCCAGAAATCCCCACGCTTCGATGGCGCTCCGATAATCGGAGCTCGACAACAATCGGCCGCGGCATAGTCGGTCTCCGGGTGGTGGATGTTCGCGCTGTCGTCTTAATCGCTTGAGAAGTTCATCAAGCAGCCAGGCTGGGATCGCATCGCGCTCGCTGGGATAGATCCAGCGGAAGCTGAGCACGTGACAAAGCAGGACCTCCCAATGCGCGTCCATGTACGCAAGCAGGCGCTGCCAATCGATGTCGTCGCGCTGCTTCAATATGACATTGGCGATATCACAGCCATCATGGCGCTGCCGTTTCTGGACGAAGACTTTGGACCAAATAAGCTCGGTCGGGCTGATCAAGGGCACGCAAAGCCCAAGCACACGACCCTGTCGCGCCTGGGTAAACCACTGTTCTTGGACCGGCACCGCGCCATTGCTCGAGTCAAAGATGATATCGACGAAATCATTGCCGTGATGGATCTTGCCGATCCAGCGCTCGTCCACCGTTGATGCAGTGCGGCCGTCGTGCTCAAGGCAGGCAAGCAGGCGGGGAAATTCACGCGCGGTCGTGAAAATGTCGAGATCCTTTGTGGGACGGCGTGCACCGGTATAGATGTTCACAGCGTAGCCGCCACCCACGAGGAACGGCAGGCGCGCTTCGAGCAAATCCGAAAGAACCTCCTCATAGAATCGCTCCGCTTGCATAAGGCGCGCGAGCCTGTACGCGTCGACCTCGGCCGAGGAGTCGGCACGCGGCGTCGGGTTATGACAATCTCGCGCATGCATCGATGTCACCATTGCCTGCTTCTGTTCCAATCGGCGCGGACGATAGAAGTTCCCTTCCGTCGGCCGCTCGGCCGCGCGGAAGAGGCGCCGGTTCAATTGAACGGACGCTGTCAGGTGGTGCGGCCAAGACAGATGCCCATCCGCTATTGCCATTCGCCCTTGATCAGCGGACCGATCGGATGCTCGCGTGGCGACGTCTTGAGCTGGCGGAAAATGTCGGCATTGCGGGCCGTCTCGTGTTCGGTCTCGATATCGACCGCATAGGCGCGTTCGGGATAGGCGCGCTCGGGATCGGTGCGCGCGCCGACCAGGATGAACTCAGCGCCTTCGTAGTCGAGAAGGTGCGGTCCTCCGATGCAAAGCGGCGGCCTCGGAATTCCTGCTCGAGCGGTTTGGGGTAGTGCGCCTCTTGCCGCTCCGACAATCCCGCGCCGGGCGGCGAGCCGGCCTCAGGGTTCTTGATGGACAGTATGTAAGCGGCCTGGCGTTCAATATTCAGCTCCTCTTGGACCTGGCCGGGCCGCTGCGGCAGTTCAAGTTCATAGGTCAGGTGAAGACTGCGGTCGCGCTTGAGCAGCGCATACACTCCTTCGCCTGCGGGCCTGACCGGCGGCAGGGTGCGCTCGCCGCGGGTCTTGGTCGTATAATGATGCCCATGGAATTCGTCCTCGACGGCGGGACCGGACTTGACTGCCTCGATGAAACCCCAGATGCGTTCGTGGTCGCGTGCCTCGGGCAGCCGCTTGCGCCCGAGGACTGCCATACGAAGCCGGGCCTGTCCTTCCGGCCTCATCACCATGTAAAAGCGCTGGACGTCAGCCAGGCCTTCGGCGCTATCTTCCTCGATCGGCGGTCGGTAGGCAAAATAGATGTCGCCTTTTTCGACGATCTCCCCCGAAACCTCGGCCTGAGGGCGCCTTCGTCGCACAGACACCATGTCGCGACCACTCGTGCTCGCTGTCTTCTGTCGTGGACTGCTCAACAGAATGCGGACGCAGGGGTTCCTGGGTTCCGGCTGACGGCGCTGGTGTCGTGCAAGCCTCGCGAAAGACCGGGTGAAGCCTATAGGACATTCTCGCTGGCATGGTGCCGAAATAGCGGAATAGGTCGTCACGCCGGAATGCGTGGCCGGGCCTATTTTAGGTCTCGGTAGCCGCCAGACAGTACAAACCCTGATTGTGGAAGGGGCGCTGACCGCAGGAATTCGACGCGTGAGATCGCGTCGGCAAGACTGCTACCGGTATTAGGGCCTACTCCGCAATTGCTTGCGGCTTGCAGGAAAGAGGATTGCAGCCTCGGTCGCCATACGCAAGGTCCCGACGAGCACGCCCAGCCTCGCGAGCGTTCCCCATATCTTTGGACCGCGATAATTGCCGGCCGACCGCCAGATGCCACGGAAAATGAGCACAAACCAGCCGAGCGAGAGCGAATAAACAACTGGTGGGAGCGCCGCGCTTGCGCGATCCTGCCTTGCGGCCGTGTAAGCGCGCCAGAGGAGCAGGCCGAACATCGCATTTCCTCCGACGCCCCAGATCCAGGCCCGGAGGTCCTCGAAAGCTCCTCAGCGCCCGAGCCGCAACACGGCTGGCTAGGACGTCAATGCAAGGGGAGCAGGTCTCGTTCCGCGCGGAGGGTCCCAACCTCGCCTTCGGCAAGAGTTAAAATCTGGTCGCATTAGCCCGTGAGCCCGTGGCATAGCCGGTCCGACTGATTAGCTACGGATGGGATGAGATGAATGCCGCCAGCCGGAGTAGTCGGAGACATGACCGAGTGTGTATTTTGCAAGATCGTCCGCGGCGAGGTTCCGTCCACAAGAGTCTATGAGGACGAAGATTATCTCGCCTTCCTCGACATTCGCCCGCAATCCCCGGGTCACACACTGGTAATCCCCAAGCGCCACGTTCGCTGGGTCTGGGACGTCCCGAATGCCGGCGCATATTTCGAAGTGGTATGGAAGATCGCGCGGGCGATGCAAAAGGCGTTCTGCCCGGAGATACACGCGAGCATTCTGGGCGAGGAAGTGCCGCATGCCCACATTTGGCTCTATCCGGCTCCAGGCGAGGTCGTCGGCGATCCGAAAGATTTTCAATCGAACGCGAAAAGGATTCGCGACGCACTTGGGGTGTCGTAGCTAACAGTCTGATCGCATCAGCGCTAGGGCGGGTCGAATTAGCGCGCGGCGTGTCCGTATTGCGACGCAGCTTGTCGGACGCCGCGCCCTAAGTCGTTGGTGCAGCCCGAAGGCGCGGCAGTTGATGCGGTGAAGCAACGTCGGCTTCAGTCCCTTATCGGTTACTTCCGCCGGCCTCGCTCCGGTCGGCAAGAACGGAGTCTCCTTCCCCGAGTGGCAGCAGTGATCACAAAAACCGGCGGAACCAGCGCTTCGCGTGTATCACAACCTGGTCCAAGGCGCCGGGTTCTTCAAACAGGTGGGTGGCCCCCGGCACGACAACGAGATCCTTCTCGCAAGACAGCTCCGCGAACGCCGAACGGTTGAGTGCGATCACCGGCGTATCGGCGCCGCCGACGATCAGCAGGGTTGGTGCACGCACGGCTCGCAAGGCCCCACCGGCGAGATCCGGACGACCGCCGCGCGACACGACGGCCGCGACATTGCGGTGTTCGGCTGTGGCAATCAGCGCCGCAGCCGCGCCCGTGCTTGCACCGAAATAACCTATCGGAAGTGCCTTAAGCTTGGGATGTGTGCGGGTCCAATCCGCGGCCTCGGACAGCCGTGAGGCGAGTAGCGCGACATCAAACACGTTGCGCCGGTCTCCCTCCTCGTCGGGGGTGAGAAGGTCAAGCAGCAGCGTTGCGAGCCCAGCCTCGCGAAGGCCGGCCGCAACCTGGTTGTTGCGCGGGCTCATGCGACCGCTTCCGCTACCATGCGCAAAGACCGCAAGGCCGGTTGCATCGTGAGGGATGCCCAATATCCCTGCGAGCTGACGGGCCCCGATCACGACTTCACTGAGCTCTTCCCGACCTTTCATGTTTGCAACCGAACCATGAAACAAAACGGCCGTACCCGATAGCCCGGTGGGCTCATAGCCGATCCGGTCTGTCGACCGCGTTCAGTTCGGCATCTATTCTGTCAAGCAGACGCTCGATCTCCTCCCGCTCGTTGGGGCCAGGACATTCTTCCAGGCGGCTGAGCAGGTGCTGTTTTTGCGTCAGGAGCGCTGCAATGCTGGTCATCGGAGTGGCGACTTCGTGGTTTTCGAACATTGCTCGACTCCCGAAATTTCTCTGCCTGCCGAAATGGTGGGCACCGGCCCTAAGATAGCGACCCGACGCCGCCGTTCGGCACGGGGACAGAACTAATTGATCGCAGCAGGAGTTCCGCCATCAGCTAAACCGCACCGGCGATGGAGTTAGGGCCGAAGCCGGGCCGGATCGAACGGAGCTAGATCGGTGCTCCGCGAGGCGCCCTCTGCGATCAACTCCGCCAAGGCTTCGCCCGTTGCCGGAGCATTGAGAATGCCCCAGACGCTATGGCCGGTGGCGACGTAGACGCCCTCGCTCTCCGGCACTTCGCCGACGAACGGCAGACCGTCTTGCGTGACCGGGCGGAAGCAGGCTTGTCGAGCGATTATCCGTTCCGGCCGGAACGCAGGTGACAGCCGTGCTGCGATCTCTTGGAGGCGATCGATCTCGCTCGCGTCAGGCGTCACCGTGGCGGGGTCGGGCGGCAATGGGGTCTGATTGGAGAAGGCGGTGACGAGGGTGCTCCCGTCCGCCCGCGGGAAGACCTCAACCATGGCGATGTTGCCGCTTTCCTCGCGATAGTCGAGGAAGAGCGCATTCGCCGGAACATCTGTGCCGGTGTCGTAGACCAGGCTCGGACTCCTCTGCCCAAACACAGCGGGCAGACGGAGCCACGCTGCAGCCGCCATCGACCAAGGTCCCATGGCGATTAGGACGGCGTCCGCCTCGACAGTGGTGCCGTCGGCCTCGACGCCCCTTATCCTCGATCCATCCGCGCTCCGGACGACGCCGGTGACCCGGCCCAGGCGGAGTAGGGCGCCGTGTCGTTGCGCCGCGCTCATCATTGCGGAAGTGAATTTGCGCGGGTGAACAACGGCCGTTGTTTCCGGCGTGCCTAGTCGATCGGTGATGATTACGCTCTCGGATAGCCAGTTGAGTTTGGCCCGCGGACGACGACGAGCATCGCCATCGGCGACAACAAACCCGCCATAGGCGGTCATGCGCTGGTAGGCCCAATCAGCGCCAACCTCGCGGGGCAGGTCGGCGTGGAGTACAAAGCTTCGGCGCACCATCGCATCGAGAGGAGTCCCGGCACACCAATCCAGAGCCAGAAATCCGCCGGCCTTACCCGATGCCGCCGCGGCCACGTCGGCCCGCTCCACGACGATGACGTTGATCCCGTGGCGAGCGAGGTAATACGCAGCGCAGGCTCCGATCACTCCGCCGCCGCAAATTGCGACCCGCATGATCTCTCCATCGATGCGAAAGGGAACGCCGACCGAAGCCTAGCCCGACGCTCCGCGCTGGGCAAAGTCCTTGGCTCGAGCTTCTGCCTTGAGACTGGAGGTTCTGCCGTTCCGCGGTCCGCAGTCGTTCAGGAACGATTTCTGCCGCGACGCTTTTACCAGCATCAGCCGATCACCTCGCTGAGGTCAGCCAAATGCCGATGACGGTGTCCGATAATCTCGTTGACATTCTGATGCACTGGGGGGTCGACACGGTCTTCGGATTACCCGGCGACGGCATCAATGGGTTGGTGGAAGGGTTCCGCAAGGCGAAAGACCGGATCCGCTACATCCATTGCCTGCACGAGGAAACCGCTGCACTCGCGGCGTCGGCTTACGGGAAGTTCAGCGGGCGCCTTGGCGTGTGCTTCTCGACCGCAGCGCCCGGTGCCGTACACATGCTCAATGGCCTCTACGACGCGAAGGTCGACGGCGCGCCGGTGCTCGCGCTCACTGGCATGACCTATCACGATCTGATCGGAACGCACTACCTGCAGGATATCAATCAGGATTACCTCTATCAGGACGTTGCGATTTACAATCAGCGGGTGATGGGCCCGGCGCATTTGGAGAATGTCGTCAATCTCGCCTGCCGCGCTGCGTTGTCCAACCGTGCGGTCGCGCATGTCGCGTTGCCCATCGATATCCAGGCCATGCCGGCCAGCGCTGAGCGAAGGTTCAAACGCAACGTCAAGGGCCACAGCTCGGCGCAGTATCAGCCGCCGCGACGCCTGCCTGCCGATGACGGGCTGATCAGGGAAGCGGCCGACCTGATCGGGAGCCGAAGAAAGGTCGCGATTCTCGCTGGGGCCGGCGCACGCGGCGCGGGCGCCGAGCTTGAGCAGGTTGCCGAGCGGCTCGGTGCACCCATCGTCAAGGCGATGCTCGGCAAGGACTGCATCGCCGACACGAGCGAGTACACGACCGGCGGCATCGGCGTCGTCGGGACGCGGCCGTCGGTCGATGCGCTCAAGGCCTGCGACGCCTTGCTGATCGTCGGCAGCTCGTTTCCCTATATCGAATTCCTTCCAAAGCCCGGCCAGGCTGTCAGTGTACAGATCGACGACAAGCCGGAACATATCGGGTTGCGTTACCCCGTCGATATTGGTCTCGTCGGCGATGCTCAGGCGACCCTGCGGGCGCTGCTCTCCAAGCTCAAGCGGAACGAGGACCGCAGCTTCCTCAGCCAGGCGCAGAGCGCGATGAAAGAGTGGTGGGCGCTGATGCAGGAGCGTGCCAGCGACCCGCGGCAACCGATGCGACCCCAGGTCGTTGGCTGGCACTTGCCGGATCTGATGGCCTCGAATGCCATTCTCTGCGGGGACTCCGGTACCGTGACCACGTGGGCGGCGCGCATGCGCCCGCGCGAGGGCCAGAGATTCTCCTTTAGCGGAACAATGTGTTCGATGGCCGCGGCCGTACCATATGCAATCGGCGCGCAGACGGCGTACCCGGATCGCCAGGTCGTTGCGTTTACCGGAGACGGCTCGTTCACCATGATGATGGGTGATTTCATCACCTTGGTGCAGAACAAGCTGCCGGTCAAAGTCGTGGTGATGAAAAACAACACGCTCGGCCTCATCAAATGGGAGCAGATGCTCTATCTGGGCAATCCGGAATACGGCGTCGATCTCGCGCCGGTCGATTTCGTCAAGGTCGCGGAGGCATGCGGGGCGCACGGCGTGCGCATCGAGGAGCCGGCCCGCTGCCGCGAGCAGATCAGGTCGGCGCTAGATCAGCCCGGTCCTGCCTTGATCGAGTGCGTGGTCGATCCGCTCGAGCCACCATGGCCGCCGGTGATCACGAATGATGAGGCCAAGAAGCTGGTAACGGCGCTCGCGCGCGGCGAGGTGAACCGGCGCCCGATCGGACTCTCCATCGGGCGACATGCCGTACAGGAGTTCAGCTTCGCCGAAAGCCCGTTCGGCAGTGCCGCGCGGGTGATGGAGAAGCTTACGGGCCGCGACGGAGAAAATGAATGAACATCGTTCCCGAGCTCCTACCGCGCACGCCCTATGGGCGCGGCGAGGGGACCGATGCAGTGCAGCGCCGGCGTCGCGAGGCTGCACGGGATCTCAATGCTGAGCTGCAGCGCCGCGTTAAAGGTGAGGTCCGCTTCGAGGCGGGAGCGCGCGCGCTCTATGCAACCGATCTTTCCATCTACCGCCACGTCCCGATCGGCGTCGTGATCCCGCGTGATGCGGACGACGTCATTGCCGCAGTCGAGAGTTGCCGCCCCCGCGGCGTGCCGATCTTCGGCCGTGGTTGCGGGACGAGCCTCTCCGGCCAGTGTTGCAACGTCGCGGTCGTGATTGATTTCTCCAAACACATGAACCGTCTTCTTGCGATCGATCCGGATGCGCGCCTTGCCAGGGTCGAGCCTGGCCTCATCAACGACCAACTGCGCGAAGCCGCGGAGCGCCACGGGCTTACCTTCGCGCCCGATCCGGCTACTCACCAGTACTGCACGCTGGGTGGAAATATCGGCAATAATTCGTGTGGGGCCCATACGTTTTGGGGCGGAAAGACCGTCGACAACGTCGAGGAGCTCGACGTTCTCACCTATGACGGCTTGCGCACCCGCGTGGGAGAGACCTCGGAGGATGCCTTCGAATTGATCCAGCGTGGCGGCGGGCGCCGCGCCGAGATTTATCGGCGGCTTCGTGAGCTCGCGGGGCGCTACGGCGAGCAGATCCGCGCGCGCTATCCGAAAATTCCGCGTCGTGTCTCCGGATATAACCTCGACTCGCTTCTACCGGAGAACGGGTTTCATGTCGCGCGCGCGCTGGTCGGGTCCGAGAGCACCTGCGCGCTGACGCTCGCGGCCACCGTGAAGTTGCGGCCGTCGCCGTCGGCGCGCAGCCTGCTTGTGCTCGGCTATCACGATCTCGCCGAGGCAGGTGACGACGTGCCCGCGATCCGGGAGCTTGGCGCGCTGGCGCTGGAAGGTATCGACGAACACGTCGTCGTCAACATGCGACGCAAAGCTAAATCGGTGGCCGGGGCGGCACAGTTGCCGGATGGACACGCCTGGCTTCTGCTCGAGTTCGGCGGGGAAGATCAGAGGGGCGCAAACCGCAAGGCCGAGACAGCCTATCGTCGGCTGCAGCGGATCGGTACCAGGTCAACCGGCATGCGGGTGATCGAAGATCGCAAGGAGCAGGCCGCAGTCTGGCATGTGCGCGAGTCCGGCGTCGGGTCGAGCCATATTCCTCTCGTCGAGGAGGCATGGCCGAGCTGGGAGGATGCGGCCGTCCCACCTGATCGGCTGGGTCCATACCTGCGCGACTTCAAGGCGCTGTGCGAGCGATATGGTTATGCCTACACCGCCTTTGGCCACTTCGGTGACGGCTGCATCCATGCTCGAATGACCTTCGGCCTGCGGACGACGGAGGGGGTGGCCAGGTTCCGCGCCTACATGGAAGAAGCATCAGACTTGTGCCTGTCTTACGGAGGCTCGCTCTCGGGCGAGCACGGCGATGGCCAGGCAAAGGCCGAACTGTTGCCGAAAATGTTCGGGCCTGACCTGATCCAGGCGTTCCGCGAGTTCAAGGCGATCTGGGATCCGCATTGGCGGATGAATCCTGGAAAGATCATCGACCCGCAGCCGCTCGACGCTGATTTAAGGCTCGGCCCCGATTACCACCCGCGGCAGGTGAAGACGCATTTCAAATTCCCCGACGATCGCGGCTCCTTTGCCACCGCGGCTGAGCGCTGCTTTGGGGTCGGAAAGTGCCGCTCGCTCGGCGGGCAGGTGATGTGCCCGAGCTTTCAGGCAACGCGCGAAGAGATGCATTCGACCCGCGGCCGCGCGCATTTGCTGTTCGAGATGATGCGGGGCGATGAGCTCAAGCGCGGTTGGCGCGAGGAGGCAGTGCGCGAGGCGCTCGATCTGTGTCTGCAATGCAAGGGCTGCAAGCACGATTGCCCGGTCTCGGTCGACATGGCGACCTACAAGGCGGAATTTCTCTCCCATTACTACGCGCGGCGCGCGCGCCCGGCCGCGGCCTATTCGATGGGACTGGTTTTCGCTTGGGCGCGGCTCGCCGCCGTCGCGCCGGGCTTTACCAATTTGCTGGTGCAGTCGCCGGTGGTCGGCAGCGTGCTGCGGCGCGTGGCCGGGTTCGCTCACGAGCGCGAGCCCCCGAAGTTCAGCGCGGAGACGTTTCAGCACTGGTTTCTGCGCAACCGACACATCGAGGATCGCTCGCGCCCGCCGGTCATCCTCTGGCCCGACACCTTCAATAACTATTTCCTGCCGGGCACCGCCAAAGCCGCCGTCACTGTTCTGGAGGACGCCGGTTATCGTGTCCTTGTTCCGGCAGCGCCGCTGTGCTGCGGTCGACCGCTCTATGATTACGGAATGCTCGGGCTGGCCAAACGCAAGCTCAACCAGGTGCTCGATGCCTTGCGTCCAGCAATCCGGACAGGGGTGCCGGTGGTGGGCCTCGAGCCGAGCTGCGTGTCGGTGTTCCGAGACGAGCTTGTCAACCTGATGCCCGACGACGGCGATGCGCATCGTCTCGCCAAGCAGACCATGCTGCTCAGCGAGTTCTTGATGAAGAATCCCCACTGGAAGCCGCCGCGGTTCGAGCGTGCGGCGCTCGCCCATGCGCATTGCCATCACCGCTCCGTGCTCGAATTTGATGCCCAACAGAAGATGTTCGATGCGATGGGGCTCAAGGTCGACTATCCGAAACTTGGCTGCTGTGGCCAAGCCGGCTCTTTCGGATATGAGGCCGAGCATTATGATGTCTCGATGAAGATCGCCGAGCAGGAGCTGCTTCCTGCGGTTCGCAAGGCGCCAGCCGATACGCTGATCGTTGCCGATGGCTTCAGTTGCCGCGAACAGATTCTGCATGGTGCGCATCGTTGGGCCATGCATCCGGCCGAAGTCCTGGCGCTGGCGGTCAGGGCCAGGCAGCAAATGCCTGCCCGCGAGGCATCGGAGGCCTACCGCGAAGCTCCGGCGCGCCTCAATGTCAACGCGGCCATTGCCGGTGTGGGAGCCGTCGCGGCACTTGGTCTTCTCCTATACGTTGGGTTTGGGCGGTCGAATGCATCCGGCAAGGTAAGGAGGAGCTTCTAACGGGTGCGAGACGCCCGGATGCTGAGCCATGATTGGCGGCGACGCGCACGACATCGTGGCAGATGAGTAACCCGACTCGGAGGAACAACATCGTCGGGCGATATGTTCTCCCGAGTTCGCTGCGTGGCGGCAAGCTCGCCGAGATGTGACGGCAGACGCCAAGCGAAAAGTCAGGGATTCAGGTTGCGATGTCGGTCCTAGACAGGTTTGGTCAGCACCGCGCCGCTACTCACGGAGCCGCTCCGTTCTTGGCCTATGGCCTTGCTGGCCTCGCCGGGATCGTCGCCGGCTTGGCGCTCGGTCGCCGGTCGCATCCGACGGCCTACGACCCCAATCGCCACACCGAGATCGCGCAAGTCGATGGAACGCCGTCGCGGCGATATTACACCGGTTTCGACCTGCAGCGCGCCATTGCTATTGCCGATCTGCGGGCGATGAGCCATCGGCGCTTGCCCCGGTTCGCGCTCGAATATCTCGAAGGCGGTGCGCAGGATGAAGCGACGCTATTCCGTGAACGGCGTGCCTATGCCGATTGGCGTTTCGTGCCGCGGACCCTCGTCGACGTATCCCGCCGCACGCTCAAGACGGACATCCTCGGCCGCCCCGCCGCTATGCCCGTCGTAGTGTCGCCCACGGGGCTCAACGGCATCTTCCGCGCTCACGGCGACAGCATGCTGGCGCAGGCTGCGTTGCACGCCGGCGTTCCCTTCGTCCAGAGCACCATGTCGAACGACACAATGGAACAGGTGGCCAAGGCGGCGCCCGGCGTGCGCCATTGGTGGCAGCTCTACGTCTTTGGGGGCGACGAAGTCTGGCAGGAGCTCCTTCGCCGCGCGGACCAGGCCGGCTGTGAAGCCCTCGTGCTCACGACCAATACGCAGATTTTCGGTGATCGCGAGTGGCAGCGGCGCAACCAGGTCGGGAAGAGGCGGCTTTCCACCTCCGCTGCGCTGGAGAGCATGTCTCATCCGCGCTGGATGGCGCAAAACGTGCTGTCCCATGGCATACCCGACTTTCCGAACATCATCGATTTCGTTCCGAAAAACCGCCGCAGCTTTTTCGCAACATCGAATTGGGTCCGCGCGCATCAACCGACCTCGCTAAGCTGGGATACGGTCGCAAAGATACGGCAGCGCTGGAAGAAGCCGTTCATTCTGAAGGGGATCCTCAGTCCGGATGACGTGCGGCGCGCCGTCGACAGCGGCGTGGATGGAGTCGTGCTGAGCAGTCATGGCGGACGGCAACTCGACTGGACGATCTCGCCGCTTGATCTCGTGCCCGTCGCACGGAACATCGTCCGCGATCGGATCGCGCTGTATGTGTCGGGCGGCGTTCGACGAGGAACAGACATGCTCAAAGCGCTTGCGCTGGGCGCCGATGCCGTCTGGGTCGGGCGTGCGCCGCTGTACGGGCTCGGCGCGGCCGGTACCGCAGGTGCGGCCCGTGCCCTGGAGATTCTCAACTCCGAAGCATTGGATGCGATGGGCCTGTTGGGCGTGAGCCGCATCGACGAGCTTGGCCCTCATCTGCTCACGCATTTCGGCCATGCGGGTCATCCTATGCCGCCCTGACGGCCGCTTGGATGGACCGCTCGGTCGCGTCAGAGCCACCCGCTACGAGGACACCTGCATCAAGCGCTGTGAGCTTTGTACGCGAACGTACAAACGCGACGCCGATCGCGCCGGCAGTGTCGTCGAAAGTCTTTGGAACGACACCCCTTCAATAGAGTTTCTTTTCGCAGCTCGCCGATATTCCGACATCGTGTGAACTGGCGTGACGCGCCGGGGTGGCTGTCACAGGGCTTACTGATGGCGGTGTTCGGGCCACGAGCAAATTTGTTCATGACCGCAGCGCTCGTCGGGGCGTTTTGCGTGTGCGTGTTTTTGGCGGCGGCCATCTGGATCGTGCCGTTAATGGATTACAACAGCCAGCAACGTTTCACGCCCGAGCAGCCCATCCCGTTCAGTCATAAGCATCACGTCAGCGGACTTGGGCTGGATTGCCGCTATTGCCACACGACAGTGGAGGAATCCTCGAACGCGGGAATGCCATCGACCGCAATTTGCATGACCTGTCATTCGCAGATCTGGACCAATGCCGCAATGCTGGAGCCAGACCGGGAAAGCGTGGCCGAAAACAGTCCGATCAGGTGGACGCGGGTCTACACCCTTCCGGATTATGTCTATTTCGACCACAGCATCCACATCGCCAAGGGCGTCGGTTGCACGGAGTGCCACGGTCCGATTGGCGACATGGCAATGACCTGGAAGGCCAACAGCCTCTACATGAGCTGGTGTCTCTCGTGCCATCGCGATCCGGCGCCGCACCTTCGCCCGAAGGACCAGGTCTTCAACCCGCACTGGCGTCGCACCGATTCAACTCCCTCGGGTGATGCGTTGCTGGTGCAGTACCACATCAAAACGGAAGCTCTGTCCGACTGCGGAATCTGTCACCGATGAAGGAACCAGTCCGCACATATTGGCGAAGCCTCGAGGAATTGGCCGAGTCACCGGAGTTCGTGGCGCTGGTCGAACGGCAGGCACCGCGGTTTCGCGATGTCGTCAATGCATTCGACCGCCGCCGATTCCTCCAGTTGATGGCGGCATCGATGGCGCTGGGTGGATTATCTGGATGCGGTCCTGAGGTCGAGCAGCGGCAACTGCTGCCCTATGTCGAGCAGCCCGAAAACGTCGTGCCCGGTCGCAACCGCTACTACACTGGCGCGACGCTCCAGGATGGCTACGCCACAGGGGTCCTGGTCGCGCATCAGATGGCGCGGCCAATCAAGGTCGAAGGTAATCCGGATCACCCCGCATCTCTGGGTGCGGCGAGCGCGATCATGCAGGCGAGCATTCTCGAACTCTATGACCCGCGGCGTGCCCAGACCATTTTTGGCGAGGGAAGGATCGCTCCCTGGGAGAGCTTCGTCAGCGCACTGCACAGCCGGCGCGATGCCTTGGTGGAGAGAAAAGGGGAGAGGTTACGCATCCTGACCAGAGCGATCACCTCGCCGTCGTTAGCCGACCAGATGACTAAGCTGCAGCAGCAGTTTCCGGCCATGCGCTGGCATCAATGGGAGCCGCTTCATCGCGACAGCGAATACGCCTCCGCCGCACGGAGCTTTGGACAGAATGCGGATCGGATTTTCGACCTGAGCAAGGCCGAACGAATCCTCGGCGTCGAAAGCGATCTGATCTCGGCAACGCCGGGTTGGCTCGCCTATGCCCGGCAGTTTGCCGCGGCGCGGCGGCCGGCTGAAAGCGGCGGTACAATGAGCCGGGTCTATGCGATCGAAAGCACGCCCACGCTGCTCGGCGCGAAGGCGGATCATCGCCTTGCCATGCAGCCGGGCGAGATCATCGACGCCTTGCGTTATCTCGCGGCACTGCTGGGAGCTGGTCCGCAAGCATGGTCGCAAGCGGAAAACAGATATGCACCTTGGCTGAAGGCAGCGGCCGATGATTTGAGTGAGAACAAGGGCAGGGCCCTCGTGCATGCCGGACGGGAGCAGCCTGCCGAAGTCCATCTGCTGACTGATGCGATCAACGCCAGACTTGGCGCCTTCGACAGCACGGTCAAGCTGATCGCTCCCGTCGAGGCAATGCCCGGGTCGAAGCAGCAATCGCTTGCCGAACTTGCCGACGATATGGCGTCGGGAAAGGTTGACACACTCCTGATCCTCGGCGCGAACCCGGTCTATGATGCGCCCGCCGATCTCGAGTTTGCCGCGCGGCTGCGCCACGTCCCGTTCTCGGTCTCACTTGCACTCTATGATGATGAAACGGCGGTCGCGTGCAGGTGGCGCATTCCCGCTGCGCACGCCTTTGAAGCTTGGAGCGATGCGCGCGCTTTCGACGGCACGGTGACGATCATGCAGCCGCAGGTGCGTCCGCTGTATGGCGGTCGCGCCCCGCAGGAACTCCTCGCCGTACTGCTTGAGGATTTGTCGCCCGATACTTACGGACTGTTGCGTGATTTCTGGCGGGCGCGTGTTCAGCAGGAGAACCGGGGCGACTTTGAAGCGTTCTGGCACAACTCTCTGCGGACCGGGGTCGTTGCCGACACCGCAGAACCCGCCCTGTCGCTCAAGCAGGTTTCTGACGTCGCCATTCAAGAACACCCCACGGCCACAGCTAGCCAGCCGGCGCTGCAAGCGCTGTTCCGGTCGGATGAGGGACTTTGGGATGGGCGCCACGCCAATAATCCCTGGCTTCTTGAAATGGCTCGCGCTTTCACGCGCTTGACCTGGGACAACGCCGCGCTCGTCGCACCAAGTACGGCGAAGCGGCTCGATCTGAAGACGCACGATGTCGTCGAGATCGTCATCGACAAGGCGAAGCTGAAGGCGCCTATCTTCGTGCTGCCCGGTCAGGCGCCCGATTGCATCACCTTGCCGCTAGGCTGGGGCCGCGCCGCGGGCGGACTTGGCGTCGGCTCCGGCTTCAGCGCCTATATCGTCCGCAACTCCGGCCATACTTGGAGTGTCGAGATAGCCTCGATCGTCAAGACGGAAGAGACTTACAGGCTCGCGACCACCCAGGGCCAGGATCGCGTGCTCGGGCGCGACCTCATCCGGGAGGGCGATCTCACGCAATTCAAGAGCGATCCCGGCAAGATCGTAGAGCGGAAGAAGGCAGAGTCGCTTTATCAGGCCTATCAATATCCGGATCGCGCCTGGGCCATGGCGGTCGATCTCAATTCCTGCATCGGTTGCCAAGCCTGCACGATCGCCTGCCAGGCCGAAAACAACATCCCCATCGTTGGAAAGGACCAGGTCCTCGCAGGACGCGTGATGCATTGGCTGCGAGTCGATCGCTACTATTCCGGCTCGGCCGATGCGCCCGATACGGCGTTCGAGCCGATGCCTTGCATGCATTGCGAACAGGCGCCGTGCGAAGTGGTCTGCCCGGTGCACGCCACCGTGCACGATCACGAAGGTCTCAACCTGATGGTCTATAACCGCTGCGTCGGCACGCGGTTTTGCTCCAACAACTGCCCTTACAAGGTTCGTCGCTTCAATTTCTATGGATATGCCGAAGAGAACGAGCGCGCTGCGGAGTCCTGGAACCCGCAAGTGACGGTGCGCGGCCGTGGCGTGATGGAGAAATGCACCTATTGCATTCAGCGCATCCGCACCGTTCAGATCGACGCGGAGAAGGAAAATCGCAAGATCGCCGATGGCGAGGTGCGTACTGCCTGCCAGCAGAGCTGCCCGACCCAGGCGATCGTGTTCGGCGATCGCAACGACAGCAACAGCGGCGTCGCCAAACGCAAAGCGTGGCCGATCGACTATGCGTTGCTCGATGAACTGAATACGCGGCCGCGGACCAGTTACAGCGCGCTTATCCGCAATCCCAATCCGGCGATCAAGACCGATACGTCCGGAGACGGCGAGGCAATACGCCATGGCGACGACGCTGACGAATGAATTGCCGGCCCTTGGGCGGGTTGTCGGGCCGGATGTGACCCTGACCACCTTGAGCGAGGACGTGAGCAGTCGCGTGCTCATGCGCAAGGCGCCGCTTTGGTGGTGGATCGGCTTCGGCGTTTCATTCGCGCTGCTCACGGTGCTGATCGTCCAGATGGCGGTGTTGTTCATCGTCGGCATCGGAGTGTGGGGCGTCGAGATACCGGTCGCGTGGGGGCTTGCGATTGCCGAATATGTCTGGTGGATCGCACTGGCGAGCGGGGGAACGATCGTGTCCGCGCTGTTCTTCCTGACACGATCGCCATGGCGTTCGGCCACGAACCGCATCGCCGAAAGCATGTTGCTGTCAGCCGCGCCCTGCGCGGGCCTGATGCCGATCATGCATCTGGGCAGGCCGGGATTTTTCTATTGGCTGTTTCCCTATTCGACCGTGATGGGCGTCTGGCCGCAGATGCGCAGCCCGCTGTGGTGGGATTTCATCTGCCTGCTTTGCTACATTCTGATGTCGATCATGTACTATTACGCAGGGATCCTGCCCGATCTCGCGACAGTACGCGATCTTGCGACGACCAAGCCGAAGAAGATCTTCTACGGAATCCTCGCCCTGGGGTGGCGCGGGTCCGTCGCGGAGTGGCAGAACCAGCGCATCGTCTACGCGATCATGTCCGCTATCATGGCGCCGATGGTCATCTCTGTGCACAGCGTGGTCGGCCTCGACTATGCGGCGGGACTGACGCCAGGATGGCATGATACGCAATTTCCTCCTTACTTCTTCTTCGGCGCGGTAACGTCGGGCACCGCGATCATCGTCATGCTGACGATCCTTGTACGCTGGGGCTACGGCCTCCAGAGCGTGCTGACGGAATATCATTTCAACGCCATGGCCAAGGTGATGCTCGTCGGCAGCCTGATGCTCGCTTACGCCTACGTCTGGGAAGCGTTCGGTCCGCTCTACAGCAGTGACGTTGCCGAACGGACCGAATTCCTTCACCGAGCGTTCGGATTTACGGCACCCTTGTTCTGGTCGGAGAAGATCCTCACCGTGATCGTTCCGCAATTGTTGTGGTTGCCGGTCGTTCGCCGCAATCAGGTCCTGCTGTTCCTGATCTCCGGCGGAATCATCGTCGGGATGTGGCAGGAGCGCGTTGTCTTCACGACGGCGAGCCTCGAGCACAATTATATGCCCTCGTATTGGGGTTACTATTTCCCAACCCTCTGGGATTGGGCGACGCTCGCCGGAACGATCGGGCTGTTTCTGACGCTGTTCTTCCTGTTCCTGAGATTTGCGCCGATCATTTCGCTCGCCGAAGTGCGGGAGATCATCGACGAAGAGAAGGTCAAATGAAGAAGCTCTTTGGCCTCGTGGCGGAGTTTGCAACACCGGACGCGGTGAGGAACGCGGCAGAAGATCTGCGTCGGTCCGGCTTTCGCGCGTTCGAAGCCTATACGCCCTATCCGGTCGAGGGGCTGGATCGGATCATCCATCCGGGGCCGAAGCCGCTTCTGCCGCTTCTGATGTTCACCGCCGCGGTCCTGGGTGCGTTTTGGGGATACTGGATCCAATTCTGGGACGAAGCATTGAACTATCCTATCAATGTCGGCGGCCGCCCGTACAACAGTTGGCCGGCCTTCATGGTCGGAACGTTTGAGTTCATGCTACTGGTGACGATTGCCGCCGGCTTTATCGGGATGCTGGCGGCGTCCGGATTGCCCAGGCTCTATCATCCGATCTTCGAGGCGGGAGCCTTCGAACGCGCCTCCCGCGACCGCTTCGTCATCTGCATTGAGGCGACCGATCCACGTTTCGACGCGGCGTCCGTGCGCGCCCTGTTTGAGCGGCTCGGTGCCGAACGCATCGAGGAGGTGCCGGCATGAGGTGGAGGTCGGGCGCGGCGGTGGCTGTTCTGTCGGCCGCGCTGACGGCGTGCGACAACATGGCCAATCAGCCGAAGTTGAATCCTTATGAAGTGCCCGTCGGCTCTCAGGTCAACTGGCCGATCAAACCGGTGCCGCACACGGTCGCACGCGACGATTCTCCTGCTGTGCCGAGCCCTCCGCCGGTTACTATGGCACTGCTCGAACGCGGCCAGCAGCGCTTCGACATTTATTGCTCGCCTTGCCACAGCAGGGGCGGGGACGGCAATGGCATCATCGTGCAGCGCGGGTTTCCGCACCCGCCATCGTATCACAGCCAGACGTTGCGGAACGCGCCCAACCAGCTCTTCTATGACGTGATGACGCATGGTTATGGCGCGATGTATTCCTACGCGGACAGGGTCGACCCCGCGGACCGCTGGGCCATCGTGGCTTATATCCGGGCTTTACAGGCAAGTGCGAGCGCATCGCTGTCCGACGTGCCAGCCGACAAGCGGAGCGCGCTGCAATGAAACCGATGTGGGTCAGGATTGGTGCAGTCGTCGTTTCCGCGATCGGCGTTGCCGGTTGCATCATCGGTGCGCTGTCGGACTGGGCTGCTTTTGCGCATGCGTGGTTGTGCAGCTACGTCCTTTGGCTCGGCATCCCACTCGCGGGCGTCACGCTCGTGCTCGTACACGACCTCAGCGGTGGCGATTGGATGGAAACGGCCCGGCCGGTTCTCGCTGCCGCCACCATGACAATGCCGCTCGCAAGCCTTGCCGGCATTCCGGCCTTCATCGATTTGAATTCGCTGTATGGCTGGACGCACCCGGCGCCGGACCTGCCGAATACCTTCTATCTTAATCCCCACGCCTTTCGTGTCCGATATGGGATCTACGTGGTGCTGTGGAATCTGCTGGCGGGCTACGCACTGTGGGGGCCGCGCGAGGGAAAGGAGCCTGTGCGCTCCGGTCTGTCTTGGATCAGTGCAATCGGACTCATTGTGCTGGCGTTGTCCGCGAGCTTTGCCGCGATCGACTGGATTCTCTCGCTTGAACCTCGGTTTTGGTCATCGATCTTCCCGTACACGCAAGCGGCCAACTGGTTCAACACGGGGATGGCGACGGTGTTGTTGACCGTCGCAGCTTCTGGTTGGCCAGCCGAGGAGAGGCGCCGCACGCATATGAGCGACCTTGCGCGCATCCTGCTCGCGACAACGATCTTCTGGGCCTATCTCGAGTTCATGCAGTTCCTGATCATCTGGGAGGAGAATCTCAGGACGGAGATCCCATGGTACCTGAAGCGACTCGACTCGGCATGGCGTCCGGCGATCTACGTCTCGGCCGGCTTCGGATTCGTGGTGCCGTTCTTCGTCCTGCTGTGGGCGCCCAGCAAGTGCCATCGAGGCGTGGTTGGGATCGTCTGTGCCTTGGTCCTGATCAGCCGGGTCGCGAACACCTGGCTTCTGATCATGCCGGAGTCCACGAGCCCGACGCCATTCTGGCTTGACGTTGCGGCGGTTCTGGCCCTGGGCGGCGCGATCATGCTGCTGTTTGCCTTTGAATTGCGTTATTCCCGCGGGCTTGCGCCGGCGAACCGACCGCTCTGGACCACGGACCATGGCTGACCAGGCGCACGAGGAGACGCAAGGCGTTGGCCGCGTGGCGTGGCGGAATGTCATCGCCGGCGCGGTCCTCACTGCCATGCTTGGAGTCTACCTTTTCTTGCGCAAGCTGCCCAAGAAATCCAAACCCGATCCTGCGACCCCGGTGGTCATGGCCGATACAGAGGTTCAGCAGGATGATCCGGTCACCGCGTTCGAGCCGACCGACTGGGAGCTGCGCCCGGTTGCCGTGATCTATATCGGCCTCCTTGCGCTGCTCGCCATCTCTTGCGTGGTGCTGATCGTCGCATATCCGGATGCGCTGCCTGACGTCAGCCGCACGCTGCACATCAATCCACCGGGTCCCCGTCTGCAGACCAATCCGGAAGCCGACTTGGAGCGCTTTCGCGCCGAGGAGGCACAGCGGCTCAACAGCTACTACTGGATCGATAAGCAGAAGGGGATTGTCCATATCCCGATTGAACAGGCGATGAAGAAGCTTGCGCAGACGGGGATCGACGGCTTTCCGAAGGCGCAACAATGATGCGGATCGCCCACGCTCTGGTCCTTGTCGTCCTGCTCGGGGCTGTTGGTTCGAGCATCGCTTACCTCGGACCGCGCATCTCTCGATCGGGAACGCCCGAGACCAGCGATATTGTAGACCTGTCGTTTCGAGCGCATCCAGGCGCGCGGCTGCCGCTCAGCGAGAGGCTCATCGATGAAGACGGCCGCAGCGTCTCGCTCGGCGCGTACTTTACCAAGTCACCTGTCATCCTTGTGCTCGAATATCTGCGCTGCACGTCGCTGTGCGGCGTGACCCTGCGCAATCTGGTCAGTGATACGCTCAAGACCCTGCCGCTCGAACCGGGGCGCGATTACCAGTTGGTTGCAATCAGCATCGATCCGCGCGATCGGCCACGCGACGCGGCTGCCGCAACGGAGACCTATGCCGCATTGCTTGATCGTGCCGGGAGCAGGGCGGGCCTGCACTTTCTGACGGGTAGCCCCGCGAGTGTACGCAACATCGCGGAGACTGTGGGATTTCCGTATCGGTATGACCCTCTGCTCGATACCTACATCCATCCCGCAGGATTCATCGTGGCGGCGCCGGATGGCGTCATCAGCCGTTATGTGGAGGGCTCGACGGTGAGCCCGCAGGAAGTGGTCGCGGCCTTTGCGGATGCCGAGCAAGACAAGTCGCAGGGGCCTCTAACTCGTCTGCTGTTGCTCTGCCACGTTCAGGGCGCGCCGCTCGGCCAATGGACGGTCTCGGTCATGGCGGCCTTTACGGCTGCCAATATCGGGGCCGCGTTGACCGCAATCGCAATATTCATCGCTATCCGGCGGCGGCGCTACGGGTGAGGCCATGTATCACTGGATCCCATTTTGGCCTGATACAGCCGCCGTCAACGCAGTGGTGGTCAACAACCTCTACATAGCCGAACTCGCGCTTAGCGGCCTGATCATGGCGACGGTCGTCGTGATGATGCTGAGCTTCTGCATCCGCTACCGTAGCCGCAGCGCCGCCTCACGGGCCAATCTGGTTGAAAAGACGTGGCACTTCGAAATCGCCTGGACTTCCGCGACGCTCGGCGTGTTCCTGATCCTCTTTGTCTGGGGGGCGGCCATCTACCTATGGCTGTTCAAGCCGCCGCCGGCAGACGAGGAGGTCTATGTCGTGGGCAAGCAGTGGATGTGGAAGGTCGAGCATCCGGGCGGACAGCGCGAGATCGATGCACTGCACGTTCCAGTCGACAAGACGATCAGGCTAGTGATGGCGTCCGAGGACGTCATTCACAGCTTCTTTGTCCCGGCGTTCCGCATCAAGCACGACGTGGTGCCCGGTACGCTCGAAACCATCTGGTTCAAGGCCAACAAAACCGGCGTGTTCAAGCTCGAATGCACGCAGTATTGCGGGCTTCAGCATGCGACGATGCAGGGGGATATCGTCGTGATGACGGCGCCAGATTACGCGCGCTGGCTTGGCGAGCAGGGCGTGGACCAATCCCTTGCGGCACAGGGCGCCGATCTCTTCCGCGCGCATGGCTGCAGCGGCTGCCACGGCGAGAACAGCACGGTTCATGCGCCCTCGCTCGCAGGGCTCTACGGCACGCTGGTGCACCTGGAGGACGGCTCGGTCCGGATCGCCGATGATGCGTATTTGCGGGACTGCATTCTCAACCCGCGCAGCTTCACTGTTGCCGGATACCCGCCCGTCATGCCCGATTTTTCCGGGCAGCTCGGGGAGGACGAACTGCTGAAGCTGATTGCCTATATCAAATCCCTCGGGGGTAAGCAGGAGGCCGGCCGATGAGCACCACGACATTTGGGCGGGTTCCGGCGCTCGAACCCGGCGCCACGACCGAGCCCAGCTATCTCACATCGGAGAATACGGTCGCCTCCTGGCTGTTCACCCGTGACCATAAGCGCATCGCACTTCTCTTCTTCGTCTCGATCACGTTCTTTTTCTTTGTCGGCGGCGGCGCCGCCACGCTGATGCGGATGAATCTCGCAACACCTGAAGGCCTGCTGCAGCCGGCACTTTATAACCGCATGTTCACGATGCACGGCATCATCATGGTCTGGTTCTTTCTCATTCCATCAATCCCGACGACCTTCGGCAATTTCTTCATTCCGATGATGATCGGGGCGCGTGATCTCGCATTTCCGCGCGTCAACCTTCTGAGCTGGTACGTTTTCAATTTGTCAGGTCTCGTGGTGCTTTATGCCCTCGTCATGGGAGGGGCCGATACCGGCTGGACGTTTTACACACCGCTGTCCACGGTCTACGCCAATGGCTATGTCTTCGCGGCGGCCATGGCGGTCTTCATCAACGGCTTCTCGTCGATCATGACCGCTCTCAATTTCGTCGTCACCATTCATCGATTGCGCGCGCCCGGCATGACCTGGATGCGCCTGCCGCTGTTCGTGTGGGCCATCTATGCCGTGAGCGTCGTCATGCTGACGGCCACTCCGGTCCTAGCAATGGATACATTTCTTCTTGCCGTCGAGCGGTTCATCGGCGTCGGGCTGTTCGATGCCCGCCATGGCGGCGACCCACTGCTGTGGCAGCACATGTTCTGGTTCTACTCGCACCCGGCGGTCTACATCATGATCCTGCCAGCGATGGGCGTCGCCAGTGAAATCATTCCCTGCTATGCGCGACGGCCGGTGTTCGGCTATGCCGGAATGACGATCGCGCTGATGTCTATCGCGATCCTGAGCTTTTTTGTCTGGGCGCATCACATGTTCGTGGCGGGAATTTCGATCTATTCCGGGATCGTCTTTTCGCTGGCGACGTTCTTTGTTGCCGTGCCCTCGGCCATCAAGGTGTTCAACTGGACGGTGAGCCTGCACAAGGGACGGATCACCTTCGATGCGCCGATGCTCTATGCACTCGGGTTCGTGCTGTTGTTCACGATGGGCGGGGTCACGGGACTGATGCTGGCGACCCTTGCGGTCGATGTCGACGTCCACGGCACCTATTTCGTCATCGCTCACTTCCACTACATCATGGTCGGCGCGACCGTCAGCGCCTTCTTCGGCGCGCTGCATTACTGGTGGCCGAAAATGACCGGTCGCCTCTATCCGGAAATGTGGGCGCGATTTGCCGCGATCCTCACCTATATCGGGTTCAATCTGACATTCTTTCCGCAATTCGTGCTCGGCTATCTCGGCATGCCCAGGCGCTCCTACACCTATCCGGCGGAATGGCAGTCCTGGAACCTGCTGTCCTCAGCGGGCGCTTCCATTCTTGCGGTGGCCTATCTTCTTCCGTTGTTCTATCTCGGCTGGACCGTGTTCTGGGGGCGCAAGGCGGGAGCCAATCCTTGGGGCGCGACCGGCCTTGAATGGCTCACGCCCTCTCCGCCACCGAAGCACAATTTCGAGCGGACGCCGGTCGTCAGGCTCGGACCCTACAGTTACGATCCGGAGAACGACAGCTTTGTGAGCCAGGAGGGTGCGCGGCATGTCCGGTAGTGCACGGCTTGCGCCCGAGGTGCAATACGCCACGCTCGAACAGCAAGGCGATACGGCCCAGCTCGGGATGTGGGTCTTCCTGGTGAATGAGACGATCTTCTTCGGCGCCCTGATCTTCGCCTATTTTCTTTATCGAATGACTTATCCGCACGAATTTGAAGTTGCCGCACGGGACACGGTGCTGTGGTGCGGCAGCCTGAACTTCGTGCTGCTGCTCACGAGCAGCCTGACCATGGTGCTTGCCGTCAATGCAGCCGCCCAGGACGAGAACCCTCGCAGGATGATAATCTGGCTGGTCGTCACCGTGGCGCTCGGCTGCGCCTTTCTCATCGTCAAGGGCTACGAATATTATCTCGACTATCAGGACAAGGTCGTGCCTGTGGTCCATTTCGAGTCCAAGCCGGGAGAGGGATCAGCGGGGGAGCTGTTCTGGGTGTTTTACTGGGTTGGAACAGGCCTGCACGCGGTGCATCTCACGGTCGGAATCGCGCTGGTCCTTTACATGCTGCTCTGGCGGATACGGCATGGCGAGATAGGGCCTGCCTATTATGCGCCGCTCGAAGCGGTCGGAATCTACTGGAGCTTCGTCGATACCGTATGGCTTTTTCTCTTCCCCAGCATCTACCTGCTTGGACGCTCATGAGCATCGGGCCCGAAATTGAAGCAAGACGTGCGCGGGCATTGCCCTTCGTCATCGCCTGGGGCGTCATGCTCCTGCTGGCTGGCGTGAGCGTTTGGACTGCATACCTCAATATGGGGATCTGGGCGCCGATTGTGCAGTACGGGATAGCAGGGATACAGACAGCCGCCTTGTTCATCCTTTTCATGCGCCTGAAAGGATCAGCTTCGCTGAAATGGGTGTTCGCCATCAGCGGCTTTTTCTGGCTGCTGTTTCTGTATGGTTTGAGCATGACCGACTATTCCAATCGGCAAGGCTGGCCGCCGCATTCTGAGCCGACCCATCCCCGCATTCAAACGCCGCAGACTGGCCAGTGAGCCGTATCCCTGCGGCGGCGGCGGGCCACCTTGTGCAATTCCGCGGCCTTTCTGAGGATGTGACCTTAAGTCTAGCCTTAAGGTCATGTAGCGAATGCAGGTCAAGGTCTTAGGTGCTGAACGTCGGCGCCGATGGAGTTACGACGAGAAGGTCCGCCTAGTTGAGGAGACCTTGCAACCTGGCGAGACGGTCTGCGGCGTCGCCCGCCGACATGGAATGGCTCAAAGCCTGCTGTTCACGTGGCGCCGACAGGCACGCCAGGGCTGCTTAGGCGGCGAGACCGTTCCGGCGCTCGTTCCGGTGGAGATCACTTCTACGCCGGCTTCAGCATCGACATGCGCGCCGCAACCGTCGTGTTCGCCTCCTGCGCAGCGTGCAAGGGCTGGAATCATCGAGATCGAGCTTGGCGGCTGTCGGGTGCGGGTTGACCGTGACGTAGACAGCGAGGCGCTGCAGCGGGTTCTTGAGCTATTGAGGCGGCGATGATCCCGATCCCGAGCGGCGTCAGGGTCTGGATCGCCACGGGTCACACGGACATGCGCCGCGGCATGCAAAGCTTGGCTCTTACGGTTCAGGAGAGCTTGAAGCGCGATCCTCATGCCGGTGATCTCTACATCTTCCGGGGCCGCCGCGGCGATCTGGTCAAGATTTTATGGCATGACGGGCTAGCACTACTTTGGCAGAATCTGTTTGCGCCAGTGGTTTTCAAGGATTTGTCTTCGGCAGTATGGGCACCGTTGAGGCGGCGGCCGAAGGATGAGATCGACGATGGCGTGACGTACGGCGGGCATCGTTGGCTGGGGCGGAGGTCCGTTGATTCTTTTTTTTCCGCCCCGCGTGTGCGCGGCGACGATGCTGTAGGAAGGCATAGGCAATCATTGTCATTAGGGCGTGGCGATGAAGGCCCTGCCATGATCGCCCCTCGAAGTGATCAGGTCCAAGCTCCTCCTTCAACTGCTGATGCGCCTGCTCACAAATCCATCGTGCCTTGATGGTGGCAGCCAGTGTGCGCAGATCTGTCGCCGCCGGGAGATTGGCAAGATAGTATTTCTTCTCCCCTGAGGCACGTTGCTCGCCAATGAGCCAGGCTTCGTCGCCCGGGAGATGCTGCTGACCCTTATCCCAGATCCGCTGAGGAGGACCGTCGGCGGTGCGGACACGGAGAGCAGCAAATCGGGCTTTCAGCCGACCTTTCGTCCCGCTGCGCCAACTCACGGTTTTCCATTTGGCGCTGGCCAGCATTTGTTCTGCCGCAATCGATAAGATATCGGGCACGTGGTGCTTTCGTGGTTTCCCGCGGACCTTGGTAATCGGCCAAATGAGCTTCACATCGACCGGATACACTTTCAGGTGCCGAGGGATACCGACAGCCCAGGCCAGCCCGCGCTCTGTCAGCCCTTGTCGAAACGGTGCGCTAAGTCCGTATCCCGCATCCGCCAGCACACATCCAAAGCGCACGTTGGCTGCCATCGCGCGATCAATCTCGGCCAAAGCAATCTCCGGCTTGGACCGTGGCGTTCGATATTCGACTGGCACGCGAGCGCGCTTCAAACGAGACACGTCGCTTGTCCAACTGTCAGGCAGAAAGAGACGTAACGCGACCATCACTGGCACTTCGCCGCGCGCGAGCGTCAACGACACCAGTGTTTGGCAATTTGCCGTTTTGCCGAGAGCCGACGCATATTGAGCCGCAACACCAACCGACCGTTCACCTTTCTTCGGCAGTGCGGTGTCATCAATAACCAGCACCGCATCCCTGCCGCCGACCAGTCGGTCCGCCTGGCTGAGCAGCTCTGTCTCCAGCGGCGTCGCGTCCCAGACACCATCGGCGATGAAATGGTGCAGCTGATCGTAGTTGCCGGTTGCGAGGCGTTCTGCCATCGGCTGAACGCTCTTGCGATCGCCAGGACCGATCAATCCCGCAACGTAACGGGGACACATCTGCTGCCGAGACTTATGACCCAGCCGGTCCAAGAACGGCATCAGCCAGCGTTCGAGTTCGTCTTCCCATCCCGCCATGGTCAGCCCTCCAAGAGCCGACCACCCATGAATCATTGAAAAATTGATTCGGGAATCCTATAACGCACGGCAAAATCAACGATCCGCCAAAGTAGTGCTAGGCATGTCGCTCTATGCCAAGCGTCTTGACCGCGGCAAGTTCATCTGGCCCTCGGCATCGGGCGGTGCGGTGTCGATCTCGGCGGCGCAGATGGCCTATATGCTCGAGGGCATCGACTGGAGAAATCCACAACTAAGTTGGCGGCCGCAGAGCGCGGGCTGAGCGAAGAAATCTGCGAGCGTTTCCATTTTAGGAGTCCCAACGCGTCCAATCTGTGATTCATTGCGTCGCATGGATGGTGGTCGCGACGGGATTCCGGATGAGGTCGCCGCCTTGAAAGAGGCGCTGGCGATCGAGCGCGCGAACGGCTTGGTGATCGCGGCCGAACTTGCGGTCGCCCGCGCCAAAGCGTCAGAAGACGAGGCGCTGATCGCCCAGCAGAAGCTGCAGATCGCCAAGCTAAGGCATCAGATCTACGGCCAACGGTCAGAGCGATCGTCCCGCCTGATGGATCAGTTAGCGCTGACGTTCGAAGAGCTGGAAAGTAACGCCACTGAAGACGAATTGGCAGCCGAACGTGCCGTGGCCAAGACGACGACGGTGCGCGGATTTACGCGCAAGCGCGCCGAGCGCCAGACCTTCCCCGAGCATCTTCCACGCGAACGGGTGGTGATCGATCCACCGACGGCTTGCGAGTGCTGCGGCAGCAAGCGCCTGCGCAAGCTCGGCGAGGACGTGACCCGGACGCTGGAATCCGTGCCGCGCCAGTGGAAAGTGATCGAGACGGTGCGGGAGAAGTTTAGCTGCCGCGACTGTGAGAAGATCAGCCAGGCTCCAGCGCCGTTCCATGCTGTCGCACGAGGCTGGGCCGGTCCGAGCCTGCTGGCCATGATCATGTTCGAGAAGTTCGGCCAGCATCAGCCGTTGAACCGCCAGGCCGAGCGCTACGCCCTGGAGGGCGTGCCGATCGCGCTCTCGACCATGGCCGACGCCGTGGGATCGGTCTGCACGGTACTGGATCCTCTGCTGCGCCTCATCGAAGCCCATGTCATGGCGGCCGAGCGTCTTCATGCCGATGATACGACGGTGCCGGTGCTGGCCAAGGGAAAGACCGACACGGGACGGTGCTGGATTTACGTCCGGGACGACCGACCCTTTGGTGGCGCGGGTCCGCCGGCGGCCATGTTCTACTACTCACGCGACCGCAAGGGCGAGCATCCTCAGGCGCATTTGGCCCGTTATGCCGGCATCCTGCAGGCCGATGCCTTTGACGGGTACAACCAGCTCTATCTGGCTGGGCGCCAGCCCGGACCGATCCGGGAGGCTGCTTGCTGGGCGCATGCGCGACGTCCATTCTTCGCCATGGCCGACATCGAAGAGAATGCGCGGCGCAAGGCCACTGGCAAAAAGGAAATCCCGATCTCGCCGATCGCGATCGAGGTCGTGCGCCGGATCGATGCGCTGTTCGAGATCGAGCGCTCGATCAATGGCAAGAGCACACAAGAGCGCCTGGAGGTTCGGCAGACGCTGAGCCGGCCCATTGTCGAGGATCTTCAAATCTACATGCGGGAGCAGCTTGCCAAGCTCTCTCGCGGGCACGACCTGGCGAAGGCGTTCACCTACGTCCTGAAGCGCTGGCCGAGCTTCACCTTCTTCCTCGAGGACGGGCGTATCTGTCTCTCCAACAACGCTGCCGAGAGAGGCCTAAGAGGCATAGCTCTTGGGCGAAAATCCTGGCTGTTCTGCGGCTCTGACCGCGGCGGACGGCGTGCCGCAGCCATGTATACCTTGATCATCTCCTGCAAGATGAACAGTGTCGACCCGCAGGCCTGGCTGGCGGACGTCCTCGCCCGCATCGCCTCCCATCCGGCTCATCGGCTGGACGAGCTGCTGCCCTGGAATTGGAAGCCAGCGACAGCAACGATCTCCGCTCGAGCGGCATGACCACGCACGTCAACAAGTCCATCACGTCACCACCATCAGTCAGGTCGCCAAGGACCTCGGCGAAGACGAAGAATGGTTGCGGCCATCGAAATGGAAATCGAGGACGGTGTGATCTGGGTCTATGGCGTCGGCGAAGACGGCATCCAGGCGTTCACCGACTTCGGAATCGAAAACCTGATCGAGCTCATCCGGATGTACAAAGAAAATCCGGAATGGCTCAAGCGCTGGCAATCAGAATAATCTAGCTGGCCAGCGGCCCACGCCGCATGCTTACAGTGAGCCTCTCCCGAGAACGGCTGCTGATAGCCCGCTGTATAGGATCCGGTCACGCGGACGGGTTCGACCGTCCATCGCCGCGCTCGCTGACCGCGCCGGAGAAACGCAAGGCGGTACGCACGACGGCGACGTGCGAGAGTGCCTGAGGAAAATTGCCGGTGAAACGCTTGGTGTTGACGTCGTACTCTTCGGCGAGAAGACCGAGATCATTGCTCACGGCGAGAACACGCTCGAAGGTCTTGCGAGCGGCCTCGCATCGTCCCTGCATCAACTGACAATCGGCCAGCCAGCAGCTACAAGCAAGGAAGGCGCCTTCCGGATTCTGCTGCTGCGGTTTTTTGCGGTGAACAAGGCCGTCGACCACAAGGTGCTTCTCGACCGCGTCGATCGTGCGCGCGATCCGTTCGTCCTCGATCGGCAGAAAGCCGAGGAGGGGCAAGAGCAAGAGACTAGCGTCCAGCGACTCGCCTCCGAAGTACTCGACAAAATGACCAAGGCCCGAAACGTAACCCTCCTGACATATCTCATCGTGCATCGTCTTCCGCAATCTTCTCATCCAGCCAAGGTTGGCATCGGCATGAGGGCCGTACACTTCACGGTGTCGGATATAGCGATCGATCGCAACCCAGGCCGAGACCTTGGAGTAGACGAAATGGTGGGGTTGGCCGCGTAATTCCCAAAGGCCGTTGTCCGGCAGGCGCCACACAGCTTCGACATGTTTGACGACGCCTTCAAGCACTTCCTCCTCCTGGCTCGATCGCTCTATACCGGCTTGAGCACCGATATGAATGGAATCCAGGAGTTCGCCGAATATGTCGAGTTGGCGCTGCGAAGCCGCAGCGTTGCCAACCCGGACCGGAGGAATCCATCGATAGCCCGGAAGCCAATCGGCAACCCATTCTTCCAGCCGGCGAGAGCCGTCGACGCGGTACAGGATGCGCATCTTTTCGGGATCGCCGGCCACCGCGCGCAACATCCAGTTGCGCCATTGGGTCGCCTCGGCCTGATAGCCGGCATCGATCAGCGCGATGAGATTGAACGCCGCGTCGCGGATCCAGCAATAGCGATAGTCCCAGTTGTAGGCACTGCCGGACCGCTCTGGAAGCGAACTGGTCGGCGCGGCGATCATGCCGCCGGTTGGGCGGTAGATCATTGCCTTCAGTGTAATGAGCGAGCGGCGAACTGGATCAGGCCAGTCGGTTTGCTTCCGAAAGCGGCCGATCCATTTGCGCCAATGCTGCAGAGTCTCGGACAGCGCGTCGGCCGCATCCACGGCGGGCGGCTCGGGTGCAGAGCTGCAGCCATAGATCAGAGCGAAGGCGCGCTCTTCGGAGGCGCTCAAATCGAACTCGCAGACAACCGTCGGTCCATCCCGATGCAGCTTGAGCGGGGAGTAAAGAACGGCAAGATCAGGACCGACCCGCGCGATCGCCCGGTCGCCATGGACGTCAAGCCAGGGATGAGCCGACCCATAGTCGAAACAAAGGTTCATTTCACTGCGCATCGTCACCCGACCGCGCAAGCCTGTCACGATCCGGATCAGAGCCGGGTTCATGTCGCGAATGGGCATGAAATCCGTTAGCCGCACCGCTCCTGAGCTGGTTTCAAACTCCATCTCCAGGACGAGGGTGTCTTTTGCGTAATGGCGCGAGGTCCGCGCCGGGCTCACAGGAGCAAGTTTCCAGAATCCATTCTCCGCCATGCCCAGCAGGGCGGCGAAGCAAGCATCGGAGTCAAAACGCGGCAAGCACAACCAGTCGATGGAGCCGCTCTGATGGACCAGCGCGGCTGTTTCTCCATCCCCGATTAGGCCGTACTCTTCGATGGGGTTCGACATGAGGCGGGGTGCGGCGATGAGGCCCTTTCATCTTTCGCAAGGGCGATCGTTAAAGCAGCGCAACAGCAGGAATTCTGCCAGCGCACTCGGGAAATGATCGGCAATGCTTTAATGTTCCGAGGCTCGATGCAGAAATGGTACGGTACCGCGCCTTTGTGCCGTGCAAGCGGACCACGACGGATATCGATCGATTGATGTTAGTCCTTGGTAGCTCGCCTCCCGCCATCCGCTTCGCCCGGTTCGCGCAGATCGGTCCGCTGGTGCGTGTTTTCGCCGCCTTTGCCGAAACGCCTGCGCATCTCAGTTCGAGAGATGAAGATCGGCGTGCATGAGCGGCGCAGCGTATCGACGCGGAAGGCGCGGGGGTTATGCGCCAACACGAGCATCGCAATCAGGATGTTCTCGCCCAAGCGGTGAACCTGCCTGCCCAAGGATGCGTTCCGGGTCTTGATCGGCGCGAAACCGTATTTGGCGGCGAGAGCAAGGAGCTGAGGGGCCCGTTCGGCGGCCGCGAGGGTCATCTCGGCTCGGATCGCCAGGACGTCGTCGAGATCGGGCCGTGAGGCGAGGTATAGTTCAAGCTCGCTCAGGGAATGCTCCAATGCACGGCTTATCCGGCGCGCCCAGCCGAGCCTGGGCCCGCCCACGGGGAAAGGAGGGATGTGCTCGTTCCAAAAATGCAGGATGGCGATGCGGGTGCCGGCGCCGACCACTGTACCGTCTTCCAGCATGATCCGCTCTGGGCTGGTCCCCAACTGAATGCGAAAGATACAGTCCGGAGATGACGTATATTCCGTCACGCCGTGGAGGGCGCGGAGTCTTCTGTCGATGAGATTGACGAGACCGTTCAGCATGACACGTTCAAGGCCATCTCATTCAAATCTGCGCCGCCCGGGGCCGGAGAGCTAGACGACTCCGCGGAGCTGGGGAGAAGGGGGCCCTTCCGTAGCCCATTCCTCAGTTGTGGGCCCGGTCCAAGTTGCCGCGCACGGAATGGCATCCCGATCCGGAGGATTTTCCGCATATTGATAGGCGCGTGTCCATGGTCTGCTCGCTCCACCGCTTCCGAGCGGTTTGAAGGACAGCACTTGCGCCACCGACAGCCAGCCGCGATCGAAGGCGCAGGCCATGCCTGCAAGGAAAACCCGCCAAATCCGAAACCGCCGCTCGCCGGCGGTACGGATGGCATCGCTACGGTGCGCTTCGAGTCTGCCGCTCCAATGCTGCAGGGTCAGCGCATAATGCGGCCGCAGATCTTCGGCATCGGCAAACTCCAACCCGGCGCGTGAAATCTCAACGAGCACACGGGAGAGATGCGGCACGGCGCCGCCGGGAAACACATATCGGTCGATGAATTCTCCCCCCGCGGGCCCGCGGGCGCGACCTTTCGGATCGGTCGCCACAATGCCGTGGTTGAGGAACGCCCCGCCAGGCTCAAGCAGATCGGCGATGATCGAGAAGTAGGACGAGAGATTCTCCAGTCCGACATGCTCGTACATTCCGACCGATACGATCTTGTCGAAGGCGGAGTCGTGGCGGAGATCGCGGTAGTCCTGGCGACGAATTTCGATCCGGTCGGAGAGATTGGAAGCCGCGACAAGCTCTTTCGCATAGGCGTATTGGCGTTCGCTGATCGTGATTCCTACGCCATTCGCCCCGTAACGCGTTACCGCCCACACCAGGAGGCCGCCCCAGCCGCATCCAATATCGAGCAGGCGCTCGCCGGGTCTGACCATCAACTTCCGGCAGATATGATCGAGCTTTTGCCTTTGCGCGGTGTGAATGTCCTCCAGGCCCGTCTTGAAGTAGGCGCACGAGTAGATCATCCGCTCGTCGAGCCAGAGGCGGTAGAAGTCGTTGCCGACGTCGTAGTGATGCTGGACGTTCGCGGCGTCGGCTTCTGCCGAGCGGCGGTGCGGGATGAGCCTCGTCAGGCGCGTAAGCCGCTGCAGTACTCCAGGTCGTCCGAAACGCTCGGCGAGCGAAATGCCGACCGCGAGGACGTCCTCGATCTTGCCCTCAATCGAAATCGCGCCATTCACGTAGGCATCCCCAAGGCGCTCGAAGTTGCCCCGCAACAGCGCGCGAATTGGCTCATCGCTGTGCAGGACGAGGGTGACGGATGGCCCCGGCGCAAAATCGAATTGATAGCCGTCCCAGAACACCAAGCGAAGCGGCACCGGGTCGCTTTCGAGACGCTTGCGCAAATATAGGAGCAGCCGATCGCGAACGGACATCCCGCGGCTCAATGGAATCGAGTTCGTCTCAATTCGTGCAGCGCACTCGCACAACAGCCGGCAGCCTTCGTCAGGCCACAGCTTCCGGCTTCATTTGAACCAGGGATGTTGTGCGTCTATTTAGGAACCCTCATTGAAGCGGCCGGTTCCTATTGTACTGGAGGACCCACGGGCACACGCGTCTACGCCGGATGCGGCTGCGCTGCAAGAGTGAATACGGGGGGCAAGAGGTTTGCCATGGACATATTGCCAGGTTCGGACGAAGGACCTCGATCGGAGGGGATGAGCCCTGTCGAAACACGAAGGGCTCCGACATTGCAAAATAAGCTGCTCCGCTTACTCCCGCCGGAGGAGCTGTCAGTCCTGCTTGAAGCGGCGGAGAAAACGGAACTCCGCCCCCGCCAGGTGCTCCAGCACTGGAAGCTGCCGATGGAGTACATCTATTTTCTCGAAAGCGGGCTGGTGTCGGTCGCGGCAAGAGTTGGCAACGAAAACTTCGTTGAAGTTTGGCTCATCGGATCGGATGGCTGCGTCGGCGTACCTCTCATGCTTGGGACCCAGATTGCGCCTTTGCACCGCCGCATCGTTCAGGTTGGCGGGACGGCTCTACGCATTGCAGCGCCGGCATTCCGCGAGATGCTGCAGCGCCTCCCGGTGCTGCACACGCTGCTAAATCGCTACGTCGCCTTCCTGCTTGTGCAGACATCTCAGTGCGGCGCCTGCAACCTGCGGCATCCGCTGAAGCAGCGCCTGGCGCGATGGCTCCTGCTTGCCAGCAGGAGCCTGAATGCGGACGAAATTCCGTTGACCCACGAGGTCATCGGCCAGCTACTAGGCGTGCGGCGCGCAAGCGTCACGGAGAGACTGGAAGAGCTCGAGATCGACGGAGTGATCTCCACCAGGCGGCGGTTCATCCAAATCGAGCATGTGCAGGAGCTGGAGCGGATGGCCTGCGACTGTTTCGGCCTGATCGATCGTGAGTATCATCGGCAATTGGACCCTGGCGCTTCTTGGACCAATGCATCATCCGATGAAGACCACAGACGAGCCAACCATCAGCCCATCTGTTCCTAAGTGCTCGCAATTGCGAATTTTCCCCGCGGCGCAAGGGTGCGCGCCGACACCGCCTACCGGGGCGGAATCCCGTACGCTCGCGAAATGGCGCCCCGGCGCCATTCGCAGGTGCGAAAGAGACATGTTACATGCCCATCCAGATCGTGCCGCCAGCACCAAGCTTCAGTCGGTGATCAATCCTCGCTTCGCCGAGGCTCCGGAATCAGGTCGCCCGTTTCGATGGTGCCGTTACGCTGGATGTGAAAGTTGTATCCCCGCCAGGTGACCGAATTGCCGAAGAAGCTGCACACGTAGACCGCAAAAGAGATTGCGTCGTGCAGTGCCAGCAGCCAGAAGCTCTGTCGTTGCAAGCCGAACGTGCTCTCCACGCTGGTGCTTAGAATGGCGCGTGCCGACAGCGCCGAGGTGATGAGGACGAGCGAATGAGGCGTTCCGGCGCACGCGGCAAGTACCGACAGCATCAGCGGATGCATGAAAAGCAATCCTACGTAGCCGATGGGATCGATCGAGCGGATGGTCCGCGCTGATCGCATGTGGTGCTCCCAGAAGGCGCGAAAGCTCCGATCAAAACAAGCGTGTCCCACGGCCCAGCGCGTAATAACAACGTCCTTTCCGAGCGCTCGCACCGCCTTGCCGATGGCGTAATCGTCGGCGAGCTCGTCCGCGAAAGCGACAAGGCCGCCGATCTGCTTCAGCGTTTCCGCGCGCAGGGCGATAGCCGAGCCGAAGCAGGGCCTGGCAGCGCCAAATGACAGGGCGACGATGACGTTGGGAAGAAGTTGGCAGTTGATGTTCGCGGCCGACAGGCGAGCCCAGATGCCGCGCAACCCCACTCCGTAATAGACGCAGGTCACCGCTCCCGCTTTTCTGCTCTCCAGCTCTGCTGCGATCCGCCGCAAGAAATGATTGTCGACGAGTATATCGCTGTCGGACAGCACAACGACTTCGTGACGAACTCTGGGCTCCATGTTGACCAGGTTTCCGACCTTCCGATTGGTGCCGCGGGAGCGTTCGTCGACGATCAGATCAATCTGGGCGGCAGGATTCAGTTTTTTCACCAGCCGAACCGTGTGTATCGCCTGATCGTCCGCTTGCTGTGTTCCGCAAATGAGCTGAACCTCCTCCGGATAATCCTGCTGGCAGAAAGTCGTAAGTCGCGGATACAGTCCGGGTTCAGCGCCATGGAGCGGCTTTAGGATGCTCACTCGCGGCAGCTTGGAGACAGTAGGCTTGGCCGGATTCCCAAATCGAAGAACGAGGAGTGCGGCAACCAGATTGTAAAGAATGCCGAGTGTCGCCCCGGCCACGCAGAGCTCTGCCAACAGCGAAATATTTTCGTGAAGGCTAAGCATAAGAGTCGTACTGCCTATCTGTTGTTTGAGCTCGCTCCAATTTGAGCGGGAGCCGCGCCGCAAACGGTCAGAGGATTTGAGCGTCGACGCCGGCGAACGCTGTTATCGACCATCTTCAGAAGGACGAATGCGGCTCGGAGCTGCAGGTTCCAAAGAACGGCCGCTAACTCGGTCCGGCAGCGCGCAGAGATCTCCTTTAGATGTGCTGACGCGTCGGCGCGTGTCCTGACGATGCTCCGGAAAGGATCACGCCGCTCGCATCGGCGAGCATGCACTTTGAAACTATTGAGCCTCGCCCATGTTTATGGGATGGACCGCCGGTTCAGACCTTCGCGGCCGCAGTCCATTATATTCCGAAAAAATGCCAGATGTTCTGAAAAATGCCAGTTACCAGGCTGCTCAAGGGGCCGGGGGATAACGCGGCCGAAAACGGCCAGGCAATTGTCTGCGTCGGCCTCGCACTTGAGGCGGAAATTCTCATAAGTGAATTTCCGGGGGAGATTGGCGGCGGACAGTTGCCAGATTTGGGTACAGTCCTCGATCGGGCGACAGCCGCAAGCTGCAAAGGTGTCATAAGCTTTGGGCTCGCAGGCGGGCTTTCGCCCGAGCTGGGTTCAGGTGACGTCGTCATTGCTTCCGGCGTTGTTGGACACAACGGAAGCTTTTCGACGGATGATGCCTGGTCAGGATGGCTACTGTCGGCCATTCCGCGAGCCCTCTACGCCCCGATCGCCGGCGTCGATGCGGCGATCGTCCCAAGGACACAGCGACGTGAGCTCGGGATGCGATCGGGTGCGCTCGCGGTGGATATGGAATCTCACCTCGTCGCCCAATTCGCCGCCAGGCATGGGATGCGTTTTGTGGCCGTGCGTGTCGTGATCGACTCGATGCATCGCAAGATACCACGCGCCGCTCTGGCGTGCGTGTCGAGCACTGGCGAAGCGCGGATGTCTGCGCTTGGTCATTGCTTGCTGAAGCGGCCGGCGGATACGCTCAATGTCGTACGGCTGTGCATGGATTGGCTGCCGGCACGCAAGGCGCTCGTCAATTGCTGCGACATGCTCAGCGCAAGCGTCTATCGGGTGGGGCTGTAGCTATATTATTCCCGGAACGGAGAGCCGACGCTGCGCTGGACGGCGTCCCGATCGCAATTGGAACAGTTGGCGCACTGTGCGTTATCAATGTCACTGAAACGCGCGGCCTTCTCACGACATCCGCTGTGCTGTTTGCGGCCTGGCAACGAAAAAATGACGGTCTGCCGCGCCAAGAACTGCCTTCCGAGGTGCTTGCATGGCAAGATCGCCCGACGTGCTGATAACCGGGGCCAGCGGCTTCGTCGGATCCGCCGTGTTGCGTCAATTAGTGCTCGCGGGGTTCTCGATGCGCGCGCTGGTGCGCCGACGCAGCCCGCGAACTGACTTGGCCGCGGCAGGCCTGCAATTCGTCGAGGGTGACCTAAGGGACACCAATTCGCTCAGAGCCGCATGCGACGGCTGCCGCTACCTGTTTCACGTCGCGGCCGATTACAGATTGTCATCCTGGGACAGCGCGACGATCTTTTCAACGAATGTGATCGGGACGCGCAATCTCATGGAGGAGGCCTTGCGGGCCGGGATCGAGCGGGTCGTCTATACCAGCAGTGTGGCGACGTTGAGCTGTCGGCACGACGGCGTGCCTGCCGGTGAGTCGGAGACTCTGTCTCCGCGGCAGGCGATTGGCGCCTATAAGCGCAGCAAGCTTGCGGCAGAGCAATTGGTTCTGGACATGGCGCAGGAGAGGGGGCTTCCAGCGGTCATCGTCAATCCGTCGACGCCAATCGGCCCGCGCGACATCCGACCGACTCCGACGGGGAGAATTATCGTCGCGGCTGCCTCCGGTCTGATGCCGGCCTATGTCGATACGGGACTGAATCTCGTCCACGTCGATGATGTCGGATTCGGGCATCTTGCGGCGATGCGGCAGGGTAGGATCGGGGAGCGCTATATTCTTGGCGGGCAAAATGTTCTGTTCTCCCGGATGCTGGCCGAGATCGCCGGGCTTGTCGGGCGATCAGCTCCCCTTATTCGGATTCCCTGGTATTTGGCGCTTCCGGCGGCAGCCGCCGGTGAGGCGCGGGCGTATATAACGGGGCGGGAGCCGCTTGCCACCTGGGCGGGCGTTCTGCTCTCCAGGCACAAGATGTTCTTCACGTCGGCAAAGGCCGAACGGGAGCTCGGCTACATGGCGCGGCCATACGCAAGTGCTCTTCGCGATGCGGTCGGCTGGTTCGACAAACATGGCTATTTGGGGGTGTCCTCCAGCGCGCCGACAGTCGAGGCCGATCATTCAGTCTTTCGATAGAGGACCATATGAGCCGCACGGGTGCGAGCCAACACCGGCTCTCATCGCTTGCCGTCGATCGCGCCATCCGCTGGCTCGTCATAGAGCACCGCAAGGGTCGCTCTCACGATCAGCGCGACCGGAACAGCGAGAACGACGCCGATCACGCCGAACAGACTCCCTCCGGCCAAGAAGCAGAAGATGATGAGAACGGGATGAACGCGCCCGGCTGCGCCCAGCACGAGCGGTCCGAAGAGCTGATCGATCGATAGCCGCAGCGCGGCGATATAGATCGCGTATCCGAGAATGGCGGCCAATCCTGAGTTGTGATGGAGAGCGACCAGTCCCGCCATGGCCGCCGCAGCAATCGGCCCCACAATCGGAATCGCCTCCAAGATCCCCGTCACCAGAGCGAGAAAGAGCGCGTGCGGGAGCCCGAGCACCACGCCAAGGCCGACATAGGCGAATACGCCAGCAAATGCCACGACTCCGAGGACGCCTATGAAATATCGCCTGAGAACCGGATCCAAATTGGACAAGATATGATCTCGTATGAGCGGACGCTCTCCTGGAGGGATCAGCCATAGCAGCCCGCGAACGATGCTGGGGCCGCTAACCATGAAAAAGAAGAGAAGGACCAGCGTCAGAAGAAATCCGAACCCGGAAACGACTGCCGATCCCCCGAGCAATGTCAGCACGCGCATGTTGCCGACCGACTCGCGAATGGCTCCTGCTAATGCCTTCGCAAGGCCCTGGGCGTCCATTTCCTGGCCGAGCAGGTTGATTTTTCCTGGGCCAACGACGCCTTGAGCGAGACTGTTCACCGTGCCTTCGAAGTCGGTCGCGATGCGTTTGATCTCTCCAACCAGCGGCGGCACTCCGAGAAATGCAATTGCCGCAAGCAGTGCCAGAAGCAAGAGGAAGCCCAGAATGGAGACAAGGAGACGCGGAAGGCGGCCTTTTTGGCTAATCTTGTCGATGGCGGGCGTGCAGATGTAGCTCACGACGCCTGCAAGGACGAAGGGCATTAGAACGAGCTGCAGCTCGTAGACAGCGAGCACCGTCGCGGCCACAACGAACAGGATCGTCGGGGTCGAGATCCTTGCCACATGCTCGTGGTCGCGTTCTTGTCCGCCCGAGTCGGGTTGGTCGCTCACGGATAAGTCCGTCCCTTCCAGACGATCTTCCCACGCCAGCGCCGCCGAAGGCTGTCAAGTGCGAGACATACCCCCATCGCATAGCCGAGCGGAAACAGTAAGCCGTACCAGAATGGGATGCCAAAATAGACTGCGCCCGCAATGTGGAGGCCGAAGGCCGCAGCAGTCCCAAGCAAAGCGGGGATCAAGGCGATACAGGCCGCCTCCCTCCCGTGCGCGCATGAAATGCCGTCGATCGCGGGGACCAGCAGTGTCGCGACCGACAGTGCGAGCACGAGTGCAGACGTGATCAGCGTCGCAGTAGGTCCGCCAAGCATCTCGACAAGGTTCTTGGAGATGCCGTTCCACAGGCTGCTCCACCCCGTATACATCCGGGCCGAGAGAAGGGCCTTTCCGTCCTGCAACATGACTTGTCCGCCGGCTCGCTTGATCCGCAGGGCCAGTCGGACGTCCTCGCAGATTGCGTCATGCACGGCGGCGTGGCCCCCGACCGACTCGTAGGCGCTCCTGCGGACCAGCATGAATTGCCCGCTGGCGATGACCTTGTCGCTGTGATCCGCCTGAACCGTCGCCAGATCCTGGGAGAAGGCCATCAGGTACAGTCCGCAGGGAATGACGAGACGTTCGGCGAAGCTCTCCAGCCGCTGACGCGGCGTCAGCGACAACAGGTCCAGTCGCTGCGCCTGCGCCACCGCCAACGCGGCACTCAGAAGCTCAGGCTCGGCGATGACATCGGCATCAAGGAAACATATCCAGTCGTCGTCCGACGACGCGGTCCTCGCGCCAATCCAGCAGGCATGGCACTTGCCGACCCATTGCGGCGGCAACGGAGAACTCTTAATGACCGTTAGCTGCGGTCGGTCTCGGGCGATCGAGGCTGCAATCTCGAAAGTGTCGTCGGTGGAATGATCGTCGACAACGATGATCTTGAGTCGATCCGAAGGATAGGTTTGGTCAAGAAGCGAGTTGACGCAGCGCGCGAGATTGGCACTTTCATTTCGAGCGGGAACGAGCACCGTGATGCGCGGGAGCGTGTCGCGTGTCGCCTCTTCCGGCCTCACGACTGGAAACAGATCGCGCTGCGTACAGGCGCGCAGGATCAGCCACGACACGAAGGCCAGCCAGCCGATCGATAACGCAAGTTCCATCCCATTGGTTCCTCAGGCTTCGTCGGCGTCTCAATCGATCTACTTCAAAGACGTTCCGCATCGGCCTCACCCGGGAGCGACGTGGATTGTCCCAGGCTGTCGCGCACATAAAGCTTCTTGACGGCAACGAAACTGATCACCGTCATTGGCGCGGCGAACACAATCGCCGCGTTCCCGAACAGAAGGCTGATTGCGACGATGCTGAGCAAGAGCGTCGCGGGAGGGACAAGAACCATGTGGCGCTGGATGATCGGCGCGATCAGATTTCCTTCCACTTGGTGTATGGCGATGTAGGCCACCAATGTCCAAAGCACCGGATGCAATCCCTGGGTCACCGCGACGAGAAGGGCCGGGATGGCGGCAAGGATCGGCCCGAGATAGGGAATGAACTCGGCGATCCCGGCGATTGCACCGAGGGCGAGCGGCGAGGGTAACCCAATGAGCCAGAGGGCAAACGTGGAAAGCAGCCCAATCAGCAGCATCTGGATGAGCTGACCGAGGAGCCACAGTCGCAGCGCCCGGCCGATATCGTCTATGGTGTCAGCGGCAATCAGACGCGATTTCCCTGGGAACAGGTAGGCCGCACCGCTGCGGTAGAGGTCGGGCTGCGCTGCAAGGTAAATACCCGCAAAAACGATGAAGATGACCGCCTCGACGAGGTGGAGACTGATTTTGAGTACATCACCGAGCAGGCTGCTCAGCGATGGCATTTCCCCGCTGATGTGCGACAACACCAGCCGGCCGAACTGGGAATTTTGCAGCGTCTTCGTGATGGATGTGGTTGCCGAATTGGCCCGGCTGAGGACGTCCTCAAGCTCGGAGCTCATCTGCGTGCCGAACAGGAAGGCAGATCCGCCGATCGCCACGAGCACAAGGAGTCCAGCGATGAGCAGCGCAGCCCAACGCGGCAGGCGACACCACCGCACGAACGGCTCGCTCACCAGCTCCAGGAGCGTCGCAACCAGCACCGAGCCGACCAGGACCAGAAGGAAATCTCGTAGATACCATGCCAGAAACGCGACCGACGCGAGCCCGACAGCAATCGCGGCCCGTTTCACGAATTCTGAAGTTGCGGCAGTCATGAGGCGACTGAACCACACCTTGGCTCCTGGCTCCGCCCTCAAGATCAACCAACACCGTATGGCGGCTGTTCCAACACCCTCCCGCCAGTGTTGCAACGCGCAGCGCCTATGCTGCCGATGAGGAAACGTACGGGAGCGTACTGCCGCGGCGGAATACACGAGCGACGACTTGAGCGCGCGTCCCTCAAGAGCACGGTTGGCGGAACGAGCGGACAGAGCTTAGTGCTGATCTTGTCGCGCGTGCGAGACGACGAGTGATCAAGGAGAAGGGTACCTCGGCCCCAGAGCTGGGTTTGGTAAGCTATTTGACGGCGCCGCCGGTAATGCCAGAGATAAAACGATCGAGAAACAGATTGTAGGCGATCGCTACCGGAATGCTGGCGATCAAGGCGCCGGCCATGATCTCGCCCCAGAAAAAGATGTCGCCGCGCACGAGATCGGTGGCGACCCCAAGTGTGATCGGCTTCTGGTCCGAGGAGGAAATGAAAGTCAGCGCGTAGACGAACTCCTGCAAGGTCAGCGTGAAGGTAAAGATCACCGCCGTCAAAATGGCCGGCAGTGACAGCGGAAGCACCATCTTGATGAAAGCGCCGAACACGCTGCAGCCGTCGACGATCGCCGCCTCCTCGATTTCCACCGGCATCGCCTTGAAGAACCCCATCAACAGCCAGGTGCAGAACGGGATCGTAAAGGTCGGATACACCAGCACGAGCGACCACATGGAATTCTGCAAACCCAGATTGGCGATAATTCGCGACAGCGGCAGGAACAGCAGCGTCGGCGGTACGAGGTAAGTCAGGAAGATGCCGATTCCCATCGCCTCGCCGCTGCGGCCGGTCATTCGCGCCAGGCTGTAGCCGGCGGGCAGGGCGGCAAGCAGCGTGATCACGACGACACAGACCCCAATGATGAGCGAATTCACAAGCCAGCGTCCAAACAGGGTCTGCTCGAACAGGTAGCGGAAATGCTCAAGTGTGGGCGGCTCGTTGAACCAGAACGGAACGTTGGTGACGTTATAGAGGTCGGGATTGCTTTTCAGCGAGGTGATCAGCATCCAATAGAACGGAAAGGTCGTCAGAGCGACGAAGAACGCGATCGCGAGATAGAATGCGACCTCTTTGCCGACCTTGGCGAGGGCTCGTTGCATCTTCAGATCTCCCGCCGCCGGATGAAGCGCAGCATGCCTATGACCACCAGGAACAGCACGGGCAGCATGAACAGCGAGATGGCGGCGCCATGCGACACGTCGCCGGAGACGATGCCGACCTGGAAGCCTTCGAAACCGAGCACCGAGGTGGCGTTGACCGGACCGCCATTGGTCAGGAGATAGACGACAGAGAGATCGGTGAAGGTGAACACGATCCCGAAGATCAGGCCGATCGCGACGATCGGCAGGATCATCGGCATGATGATCTGGTAATTGCGCCGCCAGAACCCCGCGCCGTCGACCGTGGCAGCGTCAATGATGTCCTGGGGCACCGAGGTGATGCCGGCGAGAAAGACGACGATCGCGAACGGGAAGAAACGCCAGGCGTTGACCACGATCACACACAGCATCGCCAGATGCGGGTTGCCGAGCCAGTTCGGAGCATTGGAGCGGTCGATGATGCCGAGCGCGATCAGCGTCCAGTTGATGACGCTGTAGAGCGAGTCGAACATCCACTCCCAGGCGACGCTGGCGAGTGCGATCGGCACGGCCCATGGCAGGATGATCAGCGCTCTGACGATCTTGCGCCCGGGAAACGGGCGCAGCAAGAGCAGCGCGCCGAACTTGCCCAGGATAAGCCCGAGGAGCTGCGATCCGAAGGTGAAAAGGAAGGTGTTGCCCAGCGTGTCCAGGAACACCGGGTTTTGGATGACCTGTTCGAAATTTGAAAGGCCGACGAAACGCCACGAAGGATCGTAGATGGTGTAGGCGCTAATGGAGTAATACACGGCCAGCAGGAACGGCACCCCGACCAGCAGAAAGACGTAGAGAATGGCCGGCGCGACGAAGAGCGCACCGAGAACGTCGCGGCGGTCCAGGATGAAGCGAAAGCGCGAGACGGGTTGCTTGGGTACTGGTTCGGCGATCGTAACCATCGGCGACAACTCGCTTTAGGAGCGGATCACGCGCTTGCCGTCGTGATCGAAGTAACGCAGCGCGCTGTTGCGCACCGCGAAACGATGCCATTGGCCGGGGCGGATGCTTTCCTCCGCAACATGCGCTGGCGGCAATTTCGCCGTGGTGAGCTGCGGCGATTCAAAGCCTTCGATCACGCCATAGGCGATCCTCTCGGAGCCGAGATATTCGCAACGATCGATGCGGAACGAGAATTCGGTCACCCCGCCATTGCCATCGTCGACCATTTCCCTGGGTAGGAAGTTCTCTGGCCGAAACCCGAGATAGGCGTCATTGCGCGCCAGCAGGTTCATCGGCGGAGAGCCGACAAAGGTCGCAACGAAGCGGTCGGCGGGCTCGTTATAGATCTCGGCCGGCGTTCCAACCTGACGCACCTTGCCACGCTCGATCACCGCAATGCGGTCGCCCATGCCCATGGCCTCGACCTGATCGTGGGTGACGTAGATCGTGGTCACGCCCACCCGCTGCTGGAATTGCTTGATCTCCTGGCGGGCCGAAGCGCGCAGCTTCGCGTCCAGATTGGAGAGCGGCTCGTCGAGCAGGAGTGCGGTCGGCTCGCGCACCAGCGCGCGCGCCAACGCAACACGTTGTCGTTCGCCGCCGGAGAGTTGGCGCGGCCGTCGGTCGAGCAGATGCGAAAGTCCGAGCAGTTGCGCCGCCCATTTGACCTTCGTGTCGATCTCGGCGCGGGACGCGCGCTGCGTTCGCAGCGGGAATGCAATGTTGTTGCGGACCGTGTAGTGTGGATACAGTCCATAGCTCTGGAACATCATCGCAACGCCGCGCGCACGCGGCGGGATGTCATTGACGACGCTGCCGCCGATGATCAGATCGCCGGCGGTCTGCCGTTCAAGCCCGCAGATGATGCGAAGAAACGTCGTCTTGCCGCAGCCCGACGGTCCGAGCAGCACCATGAACTCGCCGTCGGGTACGGCGAGCGTGATGCCGTTGACGGCGAGAACGTCATCAAACTGTTTGACGATATTCGTGGCCAGGACCGCAGCCATTGGATATCCGGACATTAGAGTTGACAGTCGGCGCCGCCCTTGCTTGCTCAGCGCTTCCTTGAGTGTTTACCCCCGATCTGGCTCCTTGAGCCGATAGCGGCGGCTTGCCTGGACGGAGGAGGACGCCATCGAGGCGTTGGCCGTCGCGCTCTAAGCTCTGTGCTGCCACTTCTTGAAAATGGCTTCGCACTGCTGGGCGGCCCATGTGACCGAGTCTTCAGCGCTCATCGCGCCAGTTGCGGCCTTCGCCATCATGTCGCAGATGATAAAGTCATTGTAGACTTCATCCGTGGCGGGCCAGGACGGCCCGGGATAGCCGGGTGCCGCGGACCACTCGTCGGAGGTCTGTAAGACCGCGAGCTTGTCATGCGGCGTCGAGGTCGGGTCGTCCGACAGCAGCGGCATCGGCTTGGGCACGATATTGGCGAAGATCGGCATGTTGTAGCCGGAACTCGCCTTGAAGGCCTCGACCCAGTTGTCGGCGTAGTATTTGAGGAAATCCTTCGCGGCATCCTGGTTCTTGGCGAAATTCCAGATGCCGTAGAACTCCGCGGCGGCGCCCATGATCTGGCGCACGGGCCCTTTGGGCGGCTTCATGACAAAGATATCGTCGGCCACTTTCTTGTTGAGCTGCTGGGCGGTCCGATAGGCCGAGATCGGGTTGATGATCAGCGAACTCACGCCGGAATCGATGTACTGATTGTTGCTGGCATCGCTCCAGGACAAGACGTCCGGTGTCATCGCCTCCTTGTAGAGGGCGGTGACGAACTTCACGGCTTCGACGCTCTCCTTGCTGTTCAGTACGACGTGCTTGCCGGCTTCGTCCTGAACCGCGCCGCCATAGCTCCATAAGAGCCCGCGCCAGGTGGTGTTCGGATCGTTGGAATGGCCCAGCGAAATTCCCACAGGATTGCCTTTGGCCTTCAGCTTGGCGCCGCCGATTCGAATGTTGTCCCAGCTATCCGGCTGCACTCCGATGCCGTCCCACAGGCTCTTTCGGTACATGACCGGGAAGTTGATGTAATAGTCGGGAAATGCTGACCAGGTATGGTCATCCTGGTTGTAGCCGATCTGCCTGCCGATCACGGTGACCTTGCCGTATTTCTGCTGAACCGGCTCGACGAGGCTCGTGACGTCGACCAGGAACTTTCGGTAGAGATGCGCACCACCGGCGCCGTTCCAGCCGAACAGGTCGTGTCCTGCCTGGGCCGAGGCTTCCGCGGCCGCGCGCGCCGCAACGTCCTGGACGGGGATGTGGTCGACCGTGACGCCGATGTGGTTCTTCTCGCCCCAGTCCCTTGCGAACTTGTCGAACCACTTATCGTAGGCGGGGACAAAATGGCTCCATTGGACGATGGAAAGCGTCTTCGCATCGGCGAGTGCGCGGGACACGAGTGGCGCGGAAATGAGTGGGGCCGTGCCGGCGGCAACGAGGGTGAAACCCGTTTGCTTCAAGAAACGGCGTCGCGTGACGCGCGCGCGTTTGCGCGTTCTCATATTCAATCCCTCCTCCTTTGCCTCCAGTCGGAGAAGGCGAATCCAGATGAGGGATTTGTCTCGTCCACTGGATCGTTTTTTATTGCGGCATTATGCCGCCAAACGTATGCCTCCGCAGTTCGACTTAAGCCTGTCAGCAAACATGACTGATTCAGCATCCAAGTACGTCATCGTACGAAGAAGGCGCGAAGATGTGTCGTGCGCTGGGCTGCGCTGCGGCAGGTCGTATCGGCACCGCGAAACCCAAGTGCCCGATCAGAATCCTATTTTAGCCTGCCAAAACGGTCCGAGTACATGAGCAGCAAGAAGCCGAGTACCAGAGCGGCGGTCAACAGCGCACTCCTTCGAATGATCTGAAGCGAGAGGCCGAGCTCATTGTGCGCGAGGTCTGCCAATCCGAACGCCGTCAGAATGGCAGCCGCAAAAAAGATCAGCGCGCCTACGCTGCGATGTGCCATCTCTCGCATGACGTGATCATGCAACATCACTCCGGCGCCAGCAACACGGAATGCTCCGCTCCGATCAATGCGCCATTCATGTCTGTTGATCTCGGGCGCATGAATGTGTCCGCCGCCCTCTTATGTACGCTGGCGTACCGTCATTGTCGTTTTGGCTGCTGATGGAAAACGTCTTGCAACCAAAGTGGCATTGACGGTTGTCTCTTGAGGGAGGGACCGTCTTTGGTGGAGGGCGGCAGAGTGTGAGGCGAGGGGCTGGCCACGCTGGTGGGGCAAAGGGCAATGCTAAAAGATGCCAAAGGTGGAGGAGGAAAATGCGCAGGCCAAGCCGCTTAGGTTCATCCGAATTCAGCGAAGACCAGATATCACGTGGGCTGATGTCCCGACGGACACTGCTTCACGCCAGTGCGGGGCTCATGGGCGGGATGTTGCTGCCCGGATCGTTCGCATTTCCAGCATTGGCTGCGGACCATCCCCCGATCGGAACTTGGCCGGCCGGCAGCGAGGCAGCAACCGTGACGATCGGCGCGACCGTGCCGCGTACCGGGACTTATGCCGTGCAGGGCGAAGATGAAATCAAGGGGATGCAACTCGCCGTCGAGCACATAAACAGCGGCGATCCTCTTGTTAAGAAGATTGCGCCAAAGGTCGAGAAGGGCTTGCTCGGCAAGCAGGTCACGCTGGTGATTGCCGACTCTGCCGCCAAGCCGAACGAGGCGGTTCAGGAACAGCAGCGCTTCATCAACGAGAACAAGATCATCGCCATGACTGGCGCCACCTCCTCGGCGGTCGCGGTCGCGCTCAACAAATTCGCCGAGCGTGAGAAGGTGCTCTATCTGGTGGGGATTTCCGGCTCGAACGACACGACGGGCAAGGACTGTGCGCGTTACTCGTTCCGGCAGTGCTTCTACGGCGAAACGGCCGCAAACGCGATCGGCCCCGTGCTGGTGAAGAATTTCGGCAAAAGCAAGAAGGCCGCGTTCATGACGCCGGATTATACCTATGGCCACACCGTCACCAAGTCAGTCAACGACTACCTGACCAAGAACGGCGGCTGGACCATGGTGACCAACCAGATCTCGCCGCTCGGTACACAGGACTACAGCCAATACCTGACGAACATCGCCAATTCCGGCGCGGACGTCATGGTCAACGTGAATTGGGGTCGCGATGCCGTGCTATCGATTCAGCAGGCCAAGCAGTTCGGGCTCATCCCGACGATGAGGCTCGTCGTCCCCTACCAGATCCCGTTCCTCGCCAAAGAGGTGGGACCGGAGCTCACCGAGGGCGTCTTTGCCGCCACTGACTTCTGGTGGACGCTGGAAGACAAGTTTCCGCTCGCCAAGATGTTCGTTGAGGCCTTCGATAAGAAGTACGGCTACAAGCCGGAATGGGGTGCCAACAATGCCTACATGCAATTTGCCATCTGGGCGCGCATGGTCTCTGAGGCAGGCAGTTTCTATCCGCCCGACGTGATCAAGCAGTACGAGAAAGGCGAGACCTTCCCCTCGACCGTCGGCGACGTCCACTTCCGTCCTGAGGATCACCAGCTCGTCCGCCCGGTCATCATCGTGCGTGGCAAGGCTCCGAAGGACATGAAGAACAACGAGGATTATTGGGAGGTCGTCGACGTCGTCCCCGGCGAGCCGCTGATGCAGAAATCCGACGCATTCGGCTGCCATCTCGGCGATTACACCTGATCTCGATCACAGAGATTGACGGGACATCCCGCGCGAGGCTGGTGTGGTCAACTGGGCGAATTTCATATCGCAATTGTTCAACGGGCTGGTGCTCGGCGCATTGCTCGCGCTGATCTCGTCCGGCCTGACGATCATCTATGGAACGCTCGGCGTCCTCAATCTTGCGCACGGTGCCATGTTCATGCTTGGCGGCTACGCCGGGTGGCTCGCCTACACCCACACCGGCTCATTCGTGGTCGGGGTGGTCGCCGGCTCGCTGTTCGTCATGGTCGTTGGCGTGGTAATGGAGCGGGCGGTGATCCGCTACTTCTATGCCAGGCCTCATGAGGATCAGCTTCTTGTCACCTTCGGTCTCGGTATCGTTTTCGTCGAGACCGTACGCTTCTTGTTCGGCAGCCTATCGAAAACCGTATCGCCGCCGCCCGCGCTGGCTGGAATCACCCCGATCGGGTTCATGTTCTATCCGACCTACCGGCTGGCGCTGCTCGGGATCGTCGTCGCGGCGCTGATAGCTCTCTATCTCGTGCTGTATCGCACTCGTCTCGGCCTGATCGTGCGCGCAGGCATCGAGGATTCCGCAATGGTCGATGCGCTCGGTATCGATGTCCAGAAGGTATTCATGGTGGTGTTCGGCATCGGTGCCATGGCGGCGGGCTTTGCCGGCATCGTCAACGCGCCGGTGGTCTCGATCGCACCTGACGTGGGCGAGGCGGTTTTGGTGCAGACCTTCGTCGTCGTCGTGATCGGCGGCGTCGGCTCCTTTATGGGCGCGATCCTGGGCGGCCTCATCGCCGGGGAAATCATCAGCCTCACCTCGATGTTCAACCCCGGATATTCCTATGTGATGCTGTTCGTGGCGATGACGCTAGTTCTGGTGCTGCGTCCCTATGGGCTGCTCGGCACGGCGGGCCGCGAATGAGCGCGGTTCATTCCATGCTGAAGCAACGTCCCATTATCGTCGAGGCGCTGACCGCGGCAGGACTGCTCGCCGCGCCTTTCCTGCTGCCCCATATCGGCTTTTCGCCGACCACCATCAACCGGATCCTGATCTGGGGTCTGTTCGGAATTGGCTTTGACATTCTGTTCGGTTTCACCGGGCTGTTGTCGTTCGGCCAATCGGCCTTTTACGGCACCGGTGGCTTTGTTGCGGCTTATCTGCTCACCGTGCTGAACTTTCCGAACGTGACCGTCGCATTGTTCATCGGCATGATCGCGGCCGCCATCGTCGGCTACCTGGTCGGGCTGATCGCGCTCAGGCGCACCGGCATCTATTTCGCCATGATCACGGTCGCGATCGCGCAGGTGTTCTATTTCGTGGAGTTCAATCCGCTCTCGGCGTATACCGGCGGCGAGAATGGCCTGCCGGGCGTGCCGACACCGACACTATCGCTCGGCTTCACCACCATCGCCTTCGATACCGACTGGTCGTTCTACGCCTTTCTCGCATTCTGGTATTTCGTCGGTATTGTGATCGCGCTGCGCATCGTGCGATCGCCGGTCGGCGTGATCCTGCGCGCGATCCGTGACAATCCGCAGCGGGCAGCCGCTGTCGGTCACAATGTCCACGGCTACAAGCTCACGGCCTTCGTTATCGCAGCCGCCTATGCCGGGTTTGCCGGCGGACTCCTTGGGGTGTTGCAAGCGTTCATGCCGCCCGATGCGTTTACGTTCGACACATCAGGGCAGTTGGTGATGCAGACCGCGATCGGCGGTGCCGGTACGCTGTTCGGAGCGCTGGTGGGGGCGACCGTCTGGCTTTATCTCAGCGACTTCTTCCAGACCACGCTGCATCTCGGCGCCACCTGGAAGCTGGTGCTGGGCCTCGTCTTCGTGCTCCTGGTCTGTTTCCTGCGCCGCGGCATTGTCGGCGGCATGGCCGACCTCGTCAGCGTGCTTGCACGCGATCAGTACCGCACGGCCGCGGGAGCCCATCCGCCCACGATCATGGTAAGCCATGGGGCGCCGGTGGTGCCGTTGCCCGTACGAGACGGCAGGCCAGGCGGCGCGGAGATCGTCTTGCGGGCCGAAGGACTGACCAAGCGATATGGCGGGCTGGTCGCGAACAACAACATCGATTTCTCGGTGCGGTGGGGTGAGCTCCGCGGAATCATCGGGCCGAACGGTGCCGGCAAAACCACCTTCTTTAAGATGCTCACCTGCGAGGTGGCGCCGAGCGCCGGCCGGATTGTGTTCGAAGGCCGCGATATCACCGGTCGCAGCGTGACGGAAGTCTGTCAGCTCGGCCTCACCAAGAGCTATCAGGTCAACCAGCTCTTCACGCGGCTGACGGTGCGCGAAAACCTCACCATCGCCGCGCTCGCCGAGCGACGCGGACCGTTCCGCCTCGATATATTCAGTGGCGTGGCCCGGGTACCGGGCCTGACCGAGCGGGTCGCGCAGATGCTTTCGCTTGTGCATCTCTCCGAACGCGCCGATCTGCCCGTGTCGGATCTTGCCTATGGCGAGAAGCGGCGCCTCGAAATCGGTCTTGCGCTCGCCACTTCGCCCAGCCTCCTGCTGTTGGACGAGCCGCTCGCCGGCTTGAGCCCGCGCGAGCGCATCGAGACCGTACATCTTCTCAAGGCGATCAGCCGCGGCCGAACCATGATCGTGATCGATCACGATATGGACGCGATTTTCGAGCTGGCCGAGCGGATCACCGTGCTGCACGAGGGCCGTATCTTGACCGAAGGTACGGCGGAGGAGGTCAAGGGCAACATCAGCGTGCAGGAAGCCTATCTCGGAGGAATGGCGGCGGCATGAGCCTGCTCGAGGTCAAATCGCTCAATAGCTACTATGGCGATTCGCATATCCTGTTCGACGTCGGATTGCGTGTCGAGGCGCACGAAGTCGTGGCGCTCCTTGGCCGCAACGGTGCCGGCAAGAGCACGACCCTGAAAAGCCTGATGGGACTGGTGAAGCCATCTTCCGGCTCGATCACGTTCAACGGCGAAGATGTAGCCCGCAAGCCTGCGCATGCGATTGCGCGCTTGGGGATGCAACTCGTTCCCGAGGAGCGGCGCATTTTTGGCAGCCTCGATGTCGAGGAAAACCTGGTTCTGGCGAGTTTGACCGCGCCGAATGGCGCACGGCTCGAGCGCATCTATGACACCTTTCCGCGGCTCGCCCAACGCCGGCACAGCCGCGGCAGTGATCTATCCGGCGGCGAGCAGCAGATGCTGGCGATCGCACGCGCATTGATCCGCGAGCCCAAGCTGATCTTGCTGGACGAGCCGTTCGAGGGATTGGCTCCGGTGATTGTGCGGGACCTTATGGCCGCCTGCCGCAGGCTCGCCGAAGCGGGGCAGACAATCGTGCTGGTCGAGCAGAATCTGGCGGCCACGCTGGCGCTCGCCGATCGGGCCTACATTATGAACAACGGCCACATTGTGCACGAAGGCCCGGCCGCAGAGATATCGGCGCAACCACAACTACTTCAGCGCTATCTCGGATTGTGACCCGACATCTGCAAATTCAAGAGCAGCTATAACGGACGGGGGTCTTCGTCTCCGACCGAGCGCGAAGCGGCGGGGATTTGCCTCGATGTGTACGGCCCAATGCGCGAACGAGTGTCCAAGACACGCCGATGCGAGGCGCGTCGGCAAGCCCGTGCAGGTTCAATGCGAGTGAGCCTCCCAACACTGTCAGACCTGTGAGGCGGCTCACATCTCCGGGACGCGATTTGCGCTAGATCAGACGCTGCAACTTCTTCCAGTGCCGCCGAACGGAGATGTCGCATGAAGGGTCTAGTTGTGTCTGCAATCGCGGCCCTTGCTCTTCTCTCAGCCGCGACCGGAGTAATGCGATCGCACCCGCTCTCGAACCATGGATCCAGGGCGACCGCCGGTATGTTCGCATTGCAGGACATGCAAAGCGGCCGCGCGGACAAGCTGCCGGTCGAGACCTTTGAGGACCGCTCGTTGGTATATCCGAGGGAGGTGACGCGCTAAACCGAAGGCCTGTAGCGAGTCCGGGCTCATCGCGAAGGAGGCCACTACAAGCGAGCTATCGAGGCCACGCTTGGTCGAAGCTCGAAATCTTACGGGCTCATAGGGCTCGTATCGATCGGGTGGTCATTGCTGAGAAGACCAAGCGATGCCAATTCGTCTCGATGAACATCTATTTCCAAAATGGCTAAAAGTAACGCCAGCACGATAGCGGCATAGATGAGGGGCGGTGATGCCCCGACAGGCGCGTCGCGAGCACGTCGCGGCATCAAATCACGGAACGATCGCCACCAATAGATGAACTGCAGATACGTTTTGGGTCGTATTTGCATGACGTCGTCCTTGACGTGTCGAGTTGACGATAGGTGTTGGCCTGGTGTGATTCAATGCCATGGCGGCTTGCGCGACGTTTAGCGGCACGACGGCCCTCCGCTCTGCAATGCAGCATGGAACCGAATGACGACTGCTGTCGTTGCGGTGCAGGAGTGAGGCGCAAACGTCCGGGCGGGCCCGCTACGATGGGCGTCAAGCTGGGCGTTGTGACTTGCGCTGTCCTGGACGCGCGGGTCAGGATCGCGGACGTTGAGCCGGGGCGTGACGGGCGATAGCTGGTCGGGGCCGCCAATGAATTGGGCCGTAAGTTTCTTCGTCGTCGCGGCTCTTTTGGCGCTTGGTCCAAGGCAGGTGCAGGCGCAACTGGCGGGGCACGGCGGGCCGGTGCGGGCGATCGCCGTTTCGAGCGATGGCCAAAGCGCTCTGTCCGGGAGCTTCGATACCGCAGCCATCCGATGGTCGCTCAAAACGGAATCAGCAGAGCAAGTCCTTCGTTTCCACTCGGACGCGGTGAATGCGGTTGCCTTCCTCAAGGACGGGCGAATGGCGACCGCAGGAGCGGATGCGCGGATAGCGATCTGGACGTCGGGCCGGCAGCAGCCGGATCAGGTTTTCGAGGGGCATCGCGCGCCAATCGTCGCGCTTGCGGTCTCGCCCGATGGTGCGAAGCTCGCATCGGCGTCCTGGGATCACACGGTTCGACTCTGGTCGCTTGCCGGCGGCGCGCAGCAGGTGCTTGAGGGCCATAGCCAAAACGTCAATGGCGTTGCGTTCGCGCCGGATGGGCAATCACTGGTCAGTGTCGGTTACGATCTCGCACTGAGGATCTGGCCACTCGCGGGAGGGCCGCCGGATGTCGTCACGCCCCCGTCGCCTCTCAACGCAGTCGCCATCGCACCTGACGGCCAAATCGCAACGGGCGGAGCCGATGGCAAGCTGCGGTTTCTGACCAAGGAGGGCAGGGAGATCGGGGAGGCGCAGGCTAGTTCGACGCCGATCGTTGCGCTGGCGATCTCTCCGGACGGTACGCTGATAGCGGCAGCCGAAATTGGCGGCGCCGTGGCGGTGATCGATCGAAAGACGCGCCGCGTCGAGCGAACGTTGGTCGGTCCGGGTTCGCCGGTGTGGTCGCTGGCATTCCTGCCCGACAATGCAACCCTGCTGACCGGTTGCGCTGACGGCAGGATCCGGCGTTGGAACGCGCGTACCGGTAATCCCATCGGCTCGTCGCTGCAAGGCACGGCGCGCGATCCGCTGGCCGCCTATGCCGGAGATCATGGTGCCGACGTGTTCAGGGCCTGCGTTGCCTGTCATACGCTCTCGGAGAAGGAAGTGCAGCGCGCCGGGCCGACGCTCGCCGGATTGTATGGCCGCAGGATTGCGTCGCTGCCGGGATATCGCTTCTCCGAGGCACTCAAGCACATGAACATCATCTGGAGCCCGGAAACCGTGTCCAGGCTCTTCGAAATCGGTCCGAATGCCTACACGCCTGGTACCAAGATGCCGGAGCAGCGCATTGGATCGCCTGAGGACCGCAAAGCGTTGACTGATTTCTTGGGACGCGCCACAGCGAGATAAGCGCGCCGCATCAGGCCGCGCGCGTGGCATTCGCCACACCTGTCACCCCTGCCGGAAAGCCGGTTTTTGCCGTAAGTTCGTGGCAGACGACAATCATGGGGAGGGCATCATGTCTCGTCTCGCCACAGCTCTATTTGCGGGCGTTGCCGCGATGGTGCTGAGCAGCGCCGCTGCATTCATGCCGGCCGCGGCGGCGGCTCCGTCCAACGCTGATAGGGCTGCCGTAAAGCAAGCGATCATCGCATGCAAGGCGGAGGCCAAGGGCAGGAAGGTCAAGTGGCTGGCGCGCCGCAGATACGTCAATCATTGCGTCGCAGAGGCTCTCAAAGGCCGTCCTAACCTGGACGTCACTCAATTGCTCAAGAACCATCCGAATTTGACAGACCTCCCGGTCGAGCAATGGCCTGGGTTTTAGATTTATGAGCCGCCGCACGAGGCGGGCGTGTGCGCCCGCGCAGCCCTTCGTCGGGCATGCGGCCTAATGCTTGCTCTCGCGCTCGCGCAGATAATCGTCGGTGGTCCGGACCGGCGTGCGTTCGCCAGCGCCGGCGAACGGATCGAATTGCTGCTCGCTCATGCTGATGACGCGGCAGTCGGCGCACATTCTGATCGCGTCCAGCCGGCTATCGCCTGCGGGATACATCCAGTGGCGGCCTTCCAGCTTCGCCGCGATCCTCTCGATCGTGCTCTTCACACCGAACGGCTTGCCGCAGCGGATGCAGAGGGCGGGTTCCTCCTCCTTGATGATCTCGGCCGCGGCTCTGGCGGCGCGAAAATCGATCTGCGGCTTCAGCGTAATCACCTTCTCCGGGCATGTACTCTGGCACAATCCGCATTGCACGCAGGCGTCTTCGACAAATTTGAGGACAGGACGTTCGGGATCGTCGCGAAGGGCGCCGGTGGGACAGGCGGATACGCAGGACAGGCACAGTGTGCATCCCGCCACATCGACGGTGACCGTGCCGAGTGGTGCACCTTCGGGAAGGGCAACGACGTCGGTCGGCGCAGGTGCCACGCGGTGCAACTCATGAAGGGCGAGGCGAAGCAGGTCGCGCCGCTTGCCGACGGTTTTGAAGGTGGCGGGATGCTCCACAATCGGTCCGGGCTCTATCCCGCGTAGCGCCTCGCCGAGCGCATCGGGATCGTCTGTCTCGATCGTTGAAACCGCCCGCCCCGAAAATCCAAGTCCAGCGAGAATGGCATCGGCCATCGCGATGGTCTGGGAGAGGCCGGCGATGTCGTGCAGCGGCCTTGCCCGGAGTAGAAAGCGGATCCCCGCCGCGCCGTATGCGAAAGCCGCGACGACGGCCTCGAGGCCAACCTGTGTCACCCCGTTGACGGCAAGCGGCAGCGCATGTGCCGGAAGGCCATCGCCATGGCGGGCGAGCGCATCGATCAGCGCCCTGCCGTGCTGGTCATCGTGAAACAGCACGACGGCATTGGAGCCGCCCGCCTCACGGTATGTCAGCAGCATCGCGCGCAACTTGTGCAGCAGCGCGTCCGGCGGCGGCAGGGCGTACGAGGCTGCGCCGGTCGGGCAGGCTGCCGTGCACTGGCCGCAGCCGGCGCAGACCTCCGCATCGATCCTCACGTGATCGCCGTCGGGCGTGATGGCTCCGGTCGGGCAAAGATCGAGGCAGCGATGGCAGCCGGTCAGCTTCGAGCGCGAATGGGCGCAGAGCTCGGCGGTAAAGTTGACGTATTGCGGTTTGTCGAAGCTGCCGACGAGATCGCGCGCTTTCAGCACGGCACGCAGCATGGCCGCCGGGTCCTTCGGGTCGGCGCGCAGATATCCCTCACGCAGATGATGCGCGGGGAACAGCGGCGAGCCACCGGAGAGGTCAAGGACGAGGTCGCAACGCGACGTCAGGCCGCTGCGCGCAGCCTCGAAGACGAACGCATCCCGCGAGGAGGGACGCGGCGCCGCAAAGTCGTCGATGGTGAGCTCAAACGCCCCGAGATGGCCCTTGGCGTTGCGGATGGTTCCTTTGACGATGGGAAACGATGTCGTCGCCGGCGGCGCGACCTGAGCCGGCGTCGTGATCATGACCGTCACGTCGAGGTGATCGGCGAGCAGGACGCCGGCTTCGATGGCGGCTTCGTCGCGGCCGTAGATTAGGACCACGCCCTCGCTCGACAAGGTCACGAAAGGATAGGGAGGCGAGGGCTCGGATGCAGCCGCCAGCAACGCTGCCATTTTCGGACCGGCGCGCGCTCCTTCAGCGGACCAGCCGGCGGTCTCACGGAGGTTGATGAAATCCATGCTCTGGCGGCGTTCTCCGGCTTGTTCGACGAACAGCGGAGCTTCCTGGGTGCAGCCGACGATGAGCGGTGCATCAGATTTCGCTGCATCGCGAAATCGATCAAGCTCGGCGCGACACAACTGACGGAACGTCGCAATCTCGCCGTTGCGGCATGCGCATTTTGCGGCGGACACATCGAGGTGCATCGTGTCTTCACACGAGCACATCAGGATCGTTTTCGGTGCCTGCACCATGCGAGCTGATCATCCTCTCAAACCGAGAGACTCGCGCCGCCCATCCCCTTCGTATAAGCTATTCTGTCTAAAGAAGAAAGGAGGCTGGAGCCATCCGTACGAGCGTGTTCGTTTCAGAACCGATCGATCTGCCTCCGCCGTTCACGCTGGTGAGGCTGCGCGAGAGCCGTGACGCCTTCGCCCATGCCATCGACATCGCAGAGGAGAGCGGCGCCGGCACGCTTACCCATGTCGGGCGATTTGATCTCGCCGAGTTCGCCGTGGTGCTTGAACCGAGCGAGCCGCTGCGCAGCGCACGTCGCGCTTTCTATGCCGCGATGGTGGCGCTGACCGATGCGTTGCGCGCCCGCGCACCGCCAAACAAGGAGATCACGATCGAATGGCCGGACGCGATCCGGGTTGACGGCGGGCTTGTCGGTGGCGGGCGGCTCGGTTGGCCTTCGTCCGCGAAGGAGAACGAGCCGCCGGGCTGGCTGGTGTTCGGTGCCATGATCCGGACGGTGGCGGCCGCCGACAAGGAACCAGGCGTGTATCCGCTTGCGTCCGCGCTCGACCAGGAAGGCTTCGGCGAGACGGGCGCGGTTCAGGTGACGCAAGGCTTTGCTCGGCATCTGATGCGGGTTCTCGATGCCTGGCAAGTCGACGGCTTCGACGGCATCGCGCGCGATTTCTTGAGCCGCCTCGAACGCGAACGGCAGAGCTCTCGTGCGATCGACGGCAATGGCGACCTTCTGGTGCGCCGCATCGAGGCAGAAACCACCGATCGGCACGATCTGCGCAAAGCGCTCGCCGCGCCCTCCTGGCTCGACGCGAAGCTCGGAGGACCGCGTCTGTGAAGCTCAGTAGACGTCCGCGGCTGGTTTCGAGAGCGGCAGCGCAAAGCGGGGCGTTCCCATTTCATGGAAGTGGAGGATGACGCCGAACTCGAGAGCAGCCTCAATTTTGGAAACATGAGCCGGGAGCAGTGGCGCCGATGAGAGATTTCTGGATCGCGAGCGGCCACCACTTGCTCGATCGTGATGCGAGCGGCGGGCTTGTGGTCACAGACGAATTTCTGAAAGCCTATTTCGTGCGTCCCGAACTCAGGCCGCCGGATGATGCCTGTCCCGTCGAGCGCATGTTGCACCGGAACCTGCTGGATGATCCGCGCTTGGCGGTCGGCGCTGACGAACTGGCAGCAATCGTGGATGCCGATGCGCGGGAGAATTGGCACTTCGTGCTCGCGTTCCGCGACCTTTTGTTGCGTCATCCGACCCTGGAGGCTGCCTATCTCGTGTTGATCCGTTCAGGCTCGGTCAATTTGCCGCCGCTGTTCATCGATCAGCTTGTTCACGTGATCATGCGCAACGCATTGGACGGCTGCGATGATCCGTTCACGTTGCGCGCGGGTGAGCTGTTCTTCCGGCTACAGCGGCTCATTACGCACGAACATTCGCTGCTTCTGGCAGATGATGAGATCATTGGCTGCCGCAACGCGACTCCAGTTCTGTCGCTGATGTCCATGCTCGGCGCAACCGCCGAGGGCGACGTCGACGTTCTCAGCGAAGAGAACGCCGACAGCTATTGGCAACGCAGCGACCAGTTCGACATGGCGCTTGACCTCAGCGGAACCGGACCAGGACGAGCAGCGATCGCGGCAGCGATGACGCATTTTATTTCTCACCTGCTTGGCATCGATGTCAGGATCAAGCCCACGACAGAGCTGCGTGATGCAAGACTCACCTGGTATGTGGGGCTCGACGCCGAGGCGACCCGCATCGGCGATCGGCTCTGGAATGGTGAGACCCTCGACGACCGCACGGCCGGCCGCGTGCTTGCGCTGTTCCAGCTCACCTTTGCTGATGCTGCGCTGGCGGCCGATACTCTCGATCGCGAGCCGGTCTATTTGATACTGGCAATGACATCCGACCGGCTGGTGCGAATGAAGCCGCAAAATCTCTTGACGGGGTTGCCGATCAAGCATCCGGAGGCGACAGCATGACTCCCGCCGCCCCGCCGTTGCAGCGCATTCCCGTTGGCGTCGTGGTGGAGCGTCGCAAGTCGGGGTCTCCGTGGGTCGATTTCATATGGCGAGGTATCGGCGTGCTGCCGGATGAGCCGGCGATGACGCCCTGGACGGTCATACGCGAGCAGCGCGAGGCGACGCTCTTTTATGCGGGCAGTGCGACAGTCGATCTTTATCGCTCGGAGACCGAGCGATACCGCGACAATCTTGCCAGCGGCGCACCGAGCATCTGGATCGTGTTGAGCCCTTCCGAGGGCGCCTGGCCTTACGCCGTTTCGGCCGTCACCGCGGATCCGGCCGAGGGCGAGGCGTTCACCGAAGCCGCCGCCAATCTGGTCGAGGCAGTGCCGATGCCTGAGGTGCTGCATCAGGCGATTGAAAGCTTTGTTGCCGAGCACCACGTCGAAAGGCAATTCGTCAAGCGCGAGCGACGCCGGGCCGATCCGGAGGCGCTGGCGCGGCGGCGCCATGAGGATGGGCGGGAATGAGCGGTGATGATTTTCTGGCGCGCTGGTCTCGTCGCAAGCAGGAGGCGAGGGCGGGTCAGGCTGTGCCACAGCCCGAGAAGCCCGTTGAGGTGCGGCAGCCGGTAGCATCGGCCGGTGCTGCGGAAGAGGCGTCCCATCCGGAATTGGATCTTGCGAGTTTGCCGCCAGTCGATTCCATCGACGCGGCCACCGATATCACCGCGTTTCTGCGCAAGGGCATCCCGCAGGAGTTGAGCCGCGCGGCGCTTCGTCGAGCCTGGAGCAGCGATCCTGCGATCCGCGATTTCGTCGGGCTCGCAGAGAGCGCCTGGGATTTCAACGACCCGGACGCGATGCCCGGCTTTGGTCCGCTCGACTATTCGGCGGAGCAGCTAGCGGCCCTCGTTCACCGCATTGTCGGCGGCGTTGCGCAGGCGGCCGAAAGCATCTCGAAGTCACCCACCGAGGCGGCCGAACAATCGGGCGAACTCCGGCAAGCGTCAGAGCCGGCGGAAGTGACTGGTGAGCCTCAACCATCCTGTGCGTCCATCTCGGCCGAACCGCAACCGGGCTCTGCTGCATCGCAACGGGCGTGTGCGATGCAGGGCGAGCCGGGAGAGAGCGAGGGAAGTCCTCCTCGGCGACGCACGCATGGCGGCGCGTTGCCGCGGTAGACTGCGACCAAATGATATAGTCTCGGGCTATGGCTCTCGATTGACCGTTCCCCAACTCGCTCCTAGTCTTGATTGCGCAAAGCTATTCAAGCGCTTGGCACCCTGGATGGGGAGGTCCACGTGCGCGATGCGGGCCTCAATCGAGCTATCGATGCAGCAGGCGGCGTAGCCCAGCTTGCCCGCAAGATTGGTATTGCGCAGCCTTCCGTTTCCAACTGGAACAGGGTGCCTGCGGAGCGGGTGGTCGCGGTGGAAGCCGCGACCGACGTGCCGCGCAAGTTGCTTCGTCCCGATCTCTACGGCGAGTCAGCGGCGGCGGCGGATCATGCTGTTGATCCGCTCGATGCCGCGCGTGCGCAGGAATATGCGTTGCTCGCAACGTTGCTCGCTTCCGCGCCATCGCCTGCGTTGCTGGAACAGATCGCGCAACTGCCCCACGATGCGACGCCGCTGGGGCGTGCCCATGCGGCTCTCGCGGAAGCGGCGGCGCGTGCCGTCGCTACCGAGGTTGAGCGCGAATATTTCGATGTGTTCGTCGGAGTAGGGCGTGGCGAGCTGCTGCCCTACGCATCCTACTATCTGACCGGCTTCCTCAACGAACGCCCGCTGTCCCGCTTGCGCGAGGATCTTGCCGCGCTTGGTATCGAGCGGGTCGAAACCAATTCCGAACCCGAGGATCATGCGGCGACGTTGTGCGAGATCATGGCCGGCCTTGCGGCTGGTCGCTTCGTCGCGTCGCCGCACGCGCAGCGCGCCTTCTTCGAGAAACATCTGTCCCGCTGGATGGGTCATTTATTCGCTGATTTGGAGAAAGCTGAAAACGCCAGGTTCTACCGCTCGGTCGGAACACTTGGACGCGTGTTTCTGGAAATCGAAGCTGAGGCTTTTACGTTCGCCAGTTGACCACTGCACCGGTTGAGGAGGAATGCGATGAAGGACGAGAAGCAAACGACCGTCGGCCGCCGCGATTTCCTCCGCAAGGTCGGTATCGGCACAGTTGGTGCCAGCGCGACGCTGGCAACGCCCTTGCTCGCGCCCGCGCGGGCAGACAGCGAGACCAACGATGAGAAACTGAAGGCGCGCTACAAAGAAACCGATCATGTGAAGAAGTACTATCGCGTCAATCGTTATCCGGGTTGAGGAGGCTGCCGTGCTGATCAAGAGGACACAGCGTTCCGAAACCGCTTCACACGGATCCGTCGCGGCCACCCTGTCCGGGCAAGTCGGCGGACTTGACCGCCGTGCATTTCTGCGCCGTTCCGGCCTTGCCGGAGGCGCGCTCGCCGCGTTGGGCACATTGCCGGTCGGAGGTGTTCGCAAGGCGGAAGCTGCCGCCGCCGGTCCGCTCTCCGCAGGGGCAACCGTACGCAAGAACATCTGCACGCATTGTGCGGTCGGATGCACGGTAACCGCGGAAGTGTTGAACGGGGTATGGGTTGGCCAGGAGCCGAGCTGGGATTCGCCAATCAATCGCGGATCACATTGCGCCAAGGGCGCCTCGGTGCGCGAACTCGTGCATAGCGAGCGCCGGCTGCGCTACCCGATGAAACTTGCGGGCGGTCAATGGACGCGCATCTCGTGGGATACCGCCATCAATGAGATCGGCGACAAGCTGATGCAGGTCCGTGAGAAATCCGGCCCCGATTCCGTCTATTGGCTTGGATCAGCCAAGATGACGAATGAGGGCTCCTATCTCTTCCGCAAGCTCGGCGCGTTCTGGGGCACCAACAACACCGACCATCAGGCGCGCATCTGCCATTCGACGACAGTCACGGGCGTGGCCAATACATGGGGCTACGGCGCGATGACGAACAGCTTCAATGACATCAGGAATTCGAAGACCCTGATCATCTGGGGCGGAAATCCGGCGGAGGCCCATCCTGTATCGTTGCAGCATCTGCTCGAAGGAAAGGAGTTGAATAGGGCCAATTTCATCGTTGTCGACCCGCGTCTGACGCGGACCGCGGCGCATGCGACGGAATATGTACGGTTGCGGCCCGGCACCGATATCCCCGTGCTCTACGGGATGATGTGGCACGTTCTCAAGAATGGCTGGGAGGACCAGGAGTTCATTCGGCAACGCGTCTACGGCTTCGACGATCTTCGCAAGGAAGTCGAGAAGTGGACGCCGGACGAAGTCGAGCGCGTCAGCGGGGTGCCCCCTGCGCAGCTCGAGCGGGTCGCCAAGATGTTTGCCACCGAGAAGCCTTCGACGCTGATCTGGTGCATGGGCCAGACGCAGCACACGGTCGGCACGGCCAATGTGCGAACGAGTTGCATTGCGCTCTTGCTTACCGGAAACGTGGGCAAGGCGGGGACAGGCGCAAATATCTTCCGTGGCCACGACAACGTCCAGGGTGCAACGGACGTTGGCCTCGATATCGTGACGCTGCCGTTCTACTACGGCCTCGCGGAAGGCGCCTGGAAGCACTGGGCGCGGGTCTGGGAAGTCGATTACGATTATCTGGCCTCGCGCTTCAGCGACAAGAAGCAGATGGAAACGCCAGGCATTCCGCTGACACGCTGGTTCGATGCCACCATCCTGCCGAAGAGCGACGTTGCGCAGCAGGACAATATCAAGGCGGTGTTCGTGCAGGGACACGCCAGCAACAGTATTACGCGCATTCCCGAATCTCTGAAGGGGCTGAAGGCGCTCGAATTGCTGGTGGTCGCCGACCCCCATCCCACGACATGGACGTCGCTCTCTGTCGAGGCCGGGCGCAAAGATGATCTCTATCTTCTCCCCATCGCTACTCAGTTCGAGTGCAAGGGATCGCGGGTCGCTTCGAACCGCTCGCTGCAATGGGGTGAGCAGATCGTCAAACCGGTGTTCGAATGCAAGGATGATCTTGAGCTCATCTATCTTATGGCGAAGAAATTCGGCGTTGCCGACAAGATGTTCAAAAACATCAGGGTCGAGAATAATCTTCCCGAGGCCGAGGACGTGCTGCGCGAGATCAATCGCGGTAGCTGGTCGACCGGCTATTGCGGCCAATCGCCGGAACGGTTGAAAGCGCACATGAAGAACCAGGCCAAGTTCGACCTGGTGACCATGCGCGCGCCCAAGGACGATCCGGAAGTCGGAGGCGACTATTACGGTCTGCCGTGGCCATGCTGGGGCACGCCGGAACTGCGGCACCCCGGCACGGCCCTGCTCTACAATACCAATCTCCATGTGATGGATGGCGGCGGCACGTTCCGGCCGCGCTTCGGCCTCGAGCGCGAGGAGAAGCTGCCCGACGGCACCACACGGAAGGTCAGCCTGTTGGCGGAGGGCTCGTATTCAAAGGGTTCGGCGATTCAGGACGGCTACCCCGAGTTCACGCTGGCGGTGTTGAAGAAGCTCGGCTGGGACAAGGAGCTGACTGAGGCCGAGATGGCCACCATCAACAAGGTCAATCCCGCCAACCCCGATACGGTCTCCTGGTCGCTCGACCTGTCGGGCGGCATCCAGCGCGTTGCGCTGATGCATGGCTGCGTGCCCTACGGCAACGGCAAGGCGCGCATGAATGCGTTCGGCTTGCCGGATCCCATTCCGGTCCACCGCGAGCCGATCTACACCCCGCGGGTCGAATTGGTCGCAAAATATCCGACGTTGCCTGACGCAAAGCAGTTCCGCGTACCCAACATCGGATTCTCGGTGCAGAAGGCTGCGGTAGAGAAGGGGATCGCCAAGCAATTTCCACTGATCCTGTCCTCCGGTCGCCTTGTGGAATATGAGGGCGGCGGCGAGGAGACCCGCACCAATCCGTGGCTCGCCGAACTGCAGCAGGACATGTTCATCGAGATCAATCCGTCGGATGCCGCTGATCGCGGCATCAAGGATGGCGGCTGGGTCTGGGTGAGCGGCGCCGAAAACAACTCGCGTGCCAGGATGAAGGCGCTGGTCACCGAACGGGTCGGGAAGGGCGTTGCCTGGATGCCGTTCCACTTCGGCGGCTGGTTCGGCGGCAACGATCTGCGCAAGAACTATCCCGCGGGCACCGACCCGATCGTGCTCGGCGAGAGCGCAAATACGATCACGACCTACGGCTATGACCCTGCGACCGGCATGCAGGAGCCGAAGGTTACGCTCTGTCAAATCGTCGCAGCTTAAGAGGAGCAACGTACATGGCTCGGATGAAATTTCTCTGCGACGCCGACCGGTGCATCGAGTGCAATGCATGCGTGACCGCCTGCAAGAACGAGCACGAAGTGCCCTGGGGCATCAACCGGCGCCGCGTCGTTACCATCAACGACGGCAAGCCGGGCGAGCGATCCGTCACGATGGCCTGCATGCATTGTACCGACGCGCCCTGCGCCGCGGTCTGCCCGGTGAACTGCTTCTACACGACGGCCGACGGTGTCGTGCTTCACTCCAAGGATCTGTGCATCGGCTGCGGTTATTGCTTCTATGCCTGTCCGTTCGGTGCGCCGCAATATCCAAAGGTCGGTAATTTTGGCTCGCGCGGCAAAATGGACAAATGCACGTACTGCGCCGGCGGTCCCGAGGCCGATGGCAGCAAGGAAGAATACGAGAAGTATGGGGCGAACCGTCTTGCCGAGGGCAAATTGCCGCTCTGCGCCGAGATGTGCTCGACCAAGTCGTTGCTCGCCGGCGATGGCGAAGTCATCGCCCAGATCTACAAGGAGCGCGTCAAGAAACGTGGTTACGGCTCTGGCGCCTGGGGTTGGAAAACCGCCTATCGCGAAACCATCGAGTCTTGAGGCGGCGCGGCATGCGAAGCGCGCAAGCTACCGGGAGGAGTTCATGGCCTCTTTCGAGCGGTTGATTTCTCGGACTGTCGGCGCGTTGGCATTTCTGTTGATTCTGACGGCGTCAGCACCATCCATGGCCCAGCAGGATCAGGTCAACCCGACGGCGAGCTCCGTGAGGGAGCAGCAACTTCTCCAGGAATTCGACCGAATACAGGGGCGCGTCAGCATTCCCGATCAGCGGTCCAGCGTCCTCGTGCAGCCGGCCGGGCGCGAGTGGCGTGAGTTTCGGACAGTAGCGCTGCGCTGGGTCGGCGGAATTGCGGTCCTGGGCATGCTCGCCGTGCTCCTGATCTTTTATCTCACCCGCGGCATGGTCCGGCTCGAAAGCGGACGTTCCGGTCGAACCATCGTGCGCTTCACGACCTTTGAGCGCTTCGTGCACTGGATGACGGCGACCTGTTTCATCGTGCTCGCGATTTCGGGGCTGAACATCACCTTCGGCCGGCCTTTGCTGCTACCGCTGATCGGCTTCGAGGCGTTTTCCGAATGGTCGCAATGGGCGAAGTACGCTCACAACTATCTGAGCTTCCCGTTCACCATCGGCGTCGTGCTGATCTTCCTGATGTGGCTCGCCGGGAATATCCCCAACAAGGTTGATGTCGATTGGCTCAAGCGAGGCGGCGGCATCGTCGGACACGATCAGCCGCCGGCCTACCGCTTTAATGCAGGCCAGAAGGCGATTTACTGGATCGTGGTCATTGGCGGCGGTCTGGTTGCAGCCACCGGATATCAGCTCATGTTTCCCTTCTACCTGTCAGGCATCGAAGGGATGCAACTCGCGCAAGTTGTCCACTCCGTCGTCGCGGTTCTGTTCATAGCGGCGATGCTGGCGCACATCTACATTGGCACGATCGGAATGGAAGGCGCCTTCGAAGCGATGGGATCGGGTACGGTGGACGTCAACTGGGCCAAGGAGCACCACAGCCTGTGGCTCGAAGAGGAGAGCGCGCGCACCGGTCCCAATGATGCGCGACGGCAGCCCGCCGCCGCGCCAGCGGAATAGGCGGGTCGATTTCATCGGCCGATCAGAGGCGTACTGCGCTTGTCGCAAAGGCCTGCTGGACCGGTTCTTGAACCTGGTTCAGGACAACAACGCCGATCGCGGCGATCACGATCGCGGCTGCGCAACCCAACAAAAACGCTTTCATGGCCGTTCTCCGCAACACGAAGATCATAGCAAAAGATGGGGACTTCGGCCAAACCGCGCAAACTGCGGGCGGCTGCGGAAAATGTGCGTAACCCGCCGGCAGTGACGCTGCTGCCGTGTCTTTCCGACGTGATGTCGAGATCGTGCCTTGCGGTCGAGCCGCCCGCCTTTCCCATGTCCGCTATTGAAGTTGCTAGCAGCCTCTCGGCGCTCCAGGACGGATAGCGGCTGGTAGCATGGCCCTACCTCGGTTCTGCGAAGCAGCGAAACGCGGGTGATGCAGGCCTCAGCCGTAAAGGTCGCTGCTGATGCCGTATTCCTCGTAGATGCTCAAGGGGTTAAGGTGAGGGTTGAGCCGGCATTTGGCTTGCGCCAGATGCAGGCGGACGGTTGCCGGCTCGCGGCCGTTGGCGAGCAGCTTCCTGATGTCCTCCATGTGGGCCCGCGGCTGGTGCTTCGACGGGAGCTGTTCCAGCGCCACGAAGGCGGTCGCCAAGGCTTCGGTGACGACCCATTCGTCGTGGCCCGTGATTCCTTTTCTGGGCATCGGCGCACTCCACATGCTGTGGCAAGGCTCATTGTAGCCCGATCCGGTGTTCGCTGCCACGTTGCTTTGAGCCGAGAAACCGGGGGATTTGCGAAGGACGCGGCCGGTCCGCAGGAAACGGAATAGAGGAATCATATACCGTCCGGGATGAAGCACTCGGAATCGGGGTTGAAAGCGGCTCGCTCGTGCGCCTAAATGGCGGCGCCGGTTCGTTGCGCGGGGGGACAAACGCTGCCGGACCTCACTTCCGTTGCCCTGCTGTTACAACAGTGGCGTAAGTCCGATTAAGAGTGGGATTGACTGCGGCTGTTCCGGCCCTGCGTCCGGAAGGCAAGACTTCGCGCACGAACGAGAGACGAAACACCTACCGCCACGGGGCACCCATGCGATTCCTGAGCTTCGTCTACCACTTCGTCACTGATTTCGCGTTGCTGGCCTCGGTCTATTTCAGTCTGAACTACATCGAGAAATACAACAATCGCGCGGTCCTCGCGCTCCTCGTCTTGATCTATGCCGGCCTGCGCGCCGTCTCCGCTGTGCGCTCGTTCTTCTTCTACCAGCGGATCGAACGATTGGAGGCGGAGGGGCGCAAGCTCGTCTCTCTGATCACCGACGGCGGCGCAGTCTCGCCGTTGCGCAAGCAGACCATTCAGGACGTCAGCGTGCTGCGCCGTGACAACGAGCTGAAGGCCTATATGGACCTGTTCTTTCTGGCGCTCGTAGTGCTGCTCTGCGTCGCCAAGATCGTGACGGATTGAGTGGGGCCAACGGGAGCCGAGTAGCGGAATAGGGTAGGCAATCCGCAAACGTGCCCACCAACCCCGATCTGCGATGCGACTGGTGGGCACGTCGCTGACGCGACTTTGCTCGCCCCGATGCTAAACATGATTCCGCATCCTGGCGGCGCGTTGCCGCGAGACGAACTTCAGCCAGGGCGCCAAATGGAAGGCGCTCATCAGCAAGTACATCGGCACCATTCCGCCTAGCGGCGAGGGATGCGCGCTCGTGCAGAGCATGTCCGTCGCGCCACCACCAAGAACGGACGTCAGCAGTGCCATTGTTGCGAATGTCGGGGCCGCCGCCAGAGATAACCAGTCGGCTGCGCCAAGCGCGGTGCCATCGCCGCCTCTGGTGCAGGCACCTGCAGTTTCGCGTTGAGTGGCCGTGCGGTCGACCATGATGGCCTCCTCGCCAGGACGTACTGGTTTGTGGCCGTGAGATAGACTAGGACCTAGCAGCGGTGAGAGTGACAAGTGTGGCGGGATTCAAATGGACTCGCTCATCACGGCCGCGGGCCGGGCGCTCGCGGCGGGTGATCCCCTGGGTGCACTGAAGCGGGTCGCGTTGCGCGACGATGCGCCTGCGCTCGCGCTTCGCGGCATCGCGATGGCGCAGCTCGGCGATCTCGTTCGCGCCAAGGCGCTGCTGCGAGGCGCGGCGCGCGCGTTCGGTCCGAAAGAGGCGGTCGCCCGCGCGCGGTGCGTGGTGGCCGAGGCCGAGATCGCACTGGTCTCGCGCGACCTGGGCTTTTCGGCGAAAGCGCTCGATGCGGCGCGGGCGACGCTCGAAACACACGGCGATCGCGTCAATGCCGCCCATGCGCGGTATCTCGAGGTCCGCCGCCTGCTCCTGATCGGACATCTCGACGAAGCCGAGCGCCGGCTTGCCGCACTCGACCCCACGCCGTTGCTGCCGGCCTCACGAGCCGCCCATGAGCTGGTCGTTGCCGGGATCGCAATGCGACGCCTCCGGACGAAACCGGCGCGCGAAGCGCTCGTTCGGGCCGAGCGCGCCGCGCGGCAAGCGGCCATCCCGGCGTTGATCGCCGAGGTCGAAAGCGCGTCCCTCGTGCTGAACAGGCCCGCGGCGCGCCTGATTGCCAATGGCGAGTCGCGACCACTTCTGCTTGAGGAGGTCGAGACATTGCTGGCATCGGACGCGCTCGTCGTGGACGCAAGCCGCCATGCCGTACGCGATGCGACCAAGGTGATCTCGCTGACGACGCGTCCGGTGTTGTTTGCGCTCGCGCGCGCCTTGGCCGAAGCTTGGCCGCACGACGTGCCCAGGGGTACGCTGGTCGCCTTAGCTTTCCGAGGAAAGCACGCCGATGAATCGCATCGCGCACGGCTGCGTGTGGAAATCGGGCGACTTCGCCGCGTTCTTCGCACGTTCGCCGATATCAGCGCGACCAGGGAAGGCTTTGCACTGGTGCCGCGCGGTGCGCGCAAGGCGGTCGTGCTGGCGCGGCCGGTCGAAGAGGCACACGCGGCGGTGCTGGCTTTTCTCGCCGACGGCGAGTCCTGGTCGAGCTCGGCACTGGCGCTGGCGCTTGGTGCCAGCCAGCGCACCGTGCAGCGCTCGCTCGACGAGCTTGCTGCAGCCGGCAAGGTGCAGTCCTTTGGCCGCGGCCGCGCGCGCCGGTGGGTGACCCCGCCCGTGCCCGGTTTCGCGACCACCTTGTTACTCCCGGCTCCTTTGCCCGCGGACTAGGATCGCGCCATCAAAATACTGGCGAGGATCGAAAGATGAAGAGAGAGGCGGCCGAAATCATCCGCGAATATGGGCCCTTTCCGGGGGTCGAAAAGGTGCATGGAGTAACCTATGACGGCGAGCAGGTCTGGTTCGCGACGGGAGACAGGTTGAGCGCGTTGGACCCGGGGAGCGGGACCATGCGGCGCTCGATCGACGTCGCGGCCCATGCAGGAACGGCTTTCGACGGCCGGCACCTGTTTCAGATCGCCGAGGACCGCATCCAGAAGATCGATCCGAAGAGCGGGCGGGTGCTCGCCACCATCCCGGCGCCTGGCGCCGGCGGAGATTCCGGGCTCGCCTGGGCCGAGGGGACGCTCTGGGTGGGCGTATATCGGGATCGCAAGATCCATCAGATCGATCCCGAAACGGGGACGATCCTTCGCACCATCGAGACCAATCGCTTCGTCACCGGTGTGACCTGGGTTGACGGCGAGCTTTGGCACGGCACCTGGGAAGGTGACGAGAGCGATGTGCGGCGAATAGACCCGCAGACCGGCGAGGTGCTGGAGCGACTCGATATGCCGGCCGGCACCGGGGTCTCCGGACTCGAATCCGACGGCGGTGACCAGTTCTTTTGCGGCGGTGGCAACAGCGGCAAGGTGAGGGCGGTCCGCCGACCGAGGCTAGGCTCTGCGTTTAATCGTCGGTAGATATTTCAAGCCAATCGTCATTCCCCGCGAAAGCGGGGATCTAGTGCGTCGTGCTGGCTGATGTTTTGCATTATCGCCTTTGAAATACTGGTCGTCTGGTCGACCGGGCGACGACAGCCAGCGCGTGAAGCTCTGCCTTCGACTGAAACAGCCGCCACAATTCCTCGTACATCGAGCGGGGTTCCGCACCCCGGGCGGCACAGAGAGAAGTCTCGCGAGTGGTGCTTTCAATTGACATGCCGCACCTACCTGTGAAGAGTGAGCGCTCTTGCGCTCCTCATCGCGGCTCCGATGCTCCTGTCTTCAGTTCAGCCCAGGCGGTCACAAATCCGTGCGCCGTACATGACGCACACATGGTTGCTGCTCACCTTCGCGCTCAGCGCGATCGTCTGGCTCGGGACGCTTGCCGGACTGCTCTCGCTCGCAAAGCGCGTCCATGATGATGTGCCGGCTCTCCTTGCCAAGAAACTGCCGCTGTTGAAAACGCACCCTGTGCTCATTTTCGGCGGGGAGAGTCGGACCGTCTATCAAGTCGATCCTGTTCTCGTCGCGCAACTGATCGGAAGACCTGCTGGTGCTGTCGTCAACATCGCCTATGATGCCGGCGAGCCGCTGGCGTTGCTCGCGGCCATGCGTCAAGAACCCGAGGCCTTTCGGGACGCCCACACGGTCGTCAGCGTCGCGCCATTTCTGTTTAACGAGGGCGTGAAGTCGGCTGCAGTCTACCCGCTTGACGTGGTGGCGCGGCTGGGTGTCCTCGACGAGATGATCAGCTTTCTTCCCTTAAAGATAGGCACGCTGATCCGCTTCGTCCGGGAGGCTTTTGCAAGTCGGCTGGCGGCGGATCAGAACATCAGCGATCGCGGGCCTCCGCCGCCTGCATTCGGGCTCGGAACCATTGACCAGACGGAGCCGGAAGACCGCTGGCCAGCGACAATCGGTTCGCACGCTCATTATGCGAATTGGGACATTTCTGGTCCCAAGGCGAGGTTCGGGATCGGCGCGCTTTGCGACATGGTCGGTTTCACGCGCAGGCTCACGGTGGTGATACCTCCGTGGGCGCCGCGCTATGATCGCGCATCTGACCCGGCCTGGCGGACAAAAGACGACCAATACGTAGACTTGATCACGGACGCGGGGCGTCGCTGCGGGTTCGAGGTGTTGAACCTTCCGCAGGTCCCGGGGCTGGCACAGCAGAACTACGCCGACGAAATGCATGTCAATGCGTCGGGCGTGCCAATCTACACCCGCTATCTCGTTGGGATGCTGAAGCAGTAGCCGCATCCGATGCTGTTCAGCTCGTTCGCATTCATATTTCAATTTCTTCCCGCCACGATTCTCGCCTTTGCCGCGGCGCGTCGTCATTCCGCTCGCGCCGGCATCGTGGTCCTGGCCGTGGCGTCGTTGACGTTTTATGGCGCTTGGCGGCCGATTTACCTGTCGTTGTTTGCAGGATCGGTGGCGATCAACTACCTGCTTGGGCTGGCGATGGACGATCCCTTGCGGCGCCGCACGATTGGCACCGTCGGCGTCGCGCTCAACCTCTCGGTCCTCGGCTTTTTCAAATACGCCGATTTTCTGTTTGACGTCTTGCATGAGGCGACCGGCGCGCCGTTGCCGCATCTCGATGTCGTTCTGCCGCTCGGCATCTCCTTCTTCACGTTCCAGCAGATTGCCTATTTGGTCGATGTGATGCGCGGCGCGAAGGTGGAACGCGACATCGTAAGCTTCACGCTATTTGTCGCCTTCTTCCCGCATCTGATCGCAGGACCGCTGGTTCATCACGCCGAGATGATTCCGCAGTTCAAGCGCGAGCGCGTGGGCCGCTCGGCGCTGCTTGGGGCCCAGGGCTGGGCGATCTTTGTAGCCGGCCTGTTTAAGAAGGTTGCGATCGCCGACAACCTCGCGCAGTTTGTCAACCCCTTGTTCGCCCATGTGGATGCCGGCGGCAGCGTACCTGCGGAATGGGCCTGGCTGACAATCCTGGCCTATACGCTGCAGATCTATTTCGATTTCTCGGGCTACTCGGACATGGCGATCGGGCTGGCTTTGCTGTTCGGCATTCGCTTGCCGGTCAACTTCCGCTCGCCTTACAAGGCGACATCGATCATCGATTTCTGGCGGCGCTGGCACATTACCCTGTCGCGCTTCTTGCGCGACTATCTCTACATTCCGCTCGGCGGCAACCGGCTCGGCGTGCAGCGGCGTTACATCAACCTGATGGTGACCATGCTGCTGGGAGGGCTCTGGCACGGCGCCGGCTGGAACTTCCTGATCTGGGGCGGGCTTCACGGCCTCTATCTCGTTCTCAATCATCTCTGGCGCGGTGATAAATGGAAGCGGCGGGCAGGTCTGGTGACACAGATGTCCTCCTGGGGATTGACATTCGTCGCTGTGGTTGTCGCCTGGGTGTTCTTTCGCGCGAAATCGGTGACTGGGGCAGGACACATGCTTGCCAGTCTGGCGGGGCTCGAAACGGCCGGCGCCGCTTACGGCTCGCCCGGCATTCTTCGCGTGATGGACTTGCCTCTGCTGGTCGGTGAGGAGCGACTCTTGCTGATCGGCTGGAGCGCGGTCATGGTGGCACTGGCGATCGCGCTTTTTCTGCCCAATGTTCCGCAAGTGTTTCGCTATCGCGAATACCGTCGCGCGCCGGAGACGGCAGCCTTCGTGCGCTGGCAGCCGAGCTTCGGCTGGGCTTTGCTGAGCTCGCTGACATTCGCGGTCTCGCTGTTCGGCATGTGGCAGCGCGTTGAATTTCTTTATTTCCAATTCTGATGACAGCACGTGCGGAACAGGCGGACTTTCTGCCATGAGAAGCGCGATCGTTCTCGGCACCGGGATGGTCGGGGTGGCCACCGCGATCCATTTGCGGCGTCGTGGCTGGTCGGTGGCGCTCGTCGACCGCAAGCCGCCGGGGCAGGAGACGAGCTATGGCAATGCCGGGATCATCCAGAGCGAGGCATTGCGGCCATATCCGATGCCGCGGGACTGGCGCTCATTGCTGCGGATCGCGACCGGCCGAACCAATGACGTGCGCTATCGCATGGCGACGCTGCGTCATCATGTCGGCCCGCTGCTCAGCTACTGGTCGCATTCGGCACCGGGGCGGCATGATCGGATCTCGGCGGCCTATGCCGAGATCATCAGCCGTGCCCCGCGGGAGCATGAGGATCTGATCGGCGAAGCCGGAGCAGACGCGCTGGTGCGCCGGGAGGGTTTTCGCGTGCTCTACCGCGAGCAGGCTGCATTCGACGCGGAGGTCGCCGCGGCCGAGGCACTGCATGCGGCTCACGGCGCGAAGTTCAGCGTTTTGACGGCGCACGAGCTCAAACAGGTCGAGCCCGGCCTGATGGATGCAGGTCTTGGCGGGTTGCATTGGCTGGAGCCGTGGACCGTTTCCGATCCCGGTGGGCTCGTTGCGGCCTATGCCAAGCTGTTCGAACGTTCGGGCGGGGCGATCGTGCTCGGCGACGCCGCCACGCTAGCCGAACGCAACGGCGTTTGGTCGGTCACAGCCCGCGATGGGCGCATCGACGCTGAAGCCGTTGTGGTCGCGCTGGGACCGTGGTCGCCGGACGCCTTGCGAAAATTCGGTTACCGTATTCCGATGGTGCGCAAGCGCGGCTATCACCGGCACTATGCAGGCGGCAGCGTGCTCCGTCTGCCATTGCGCGATGTGGCTTCCGGTTACGTGATAGCGCCGATGAAAAACGGCCTGCGCATCACCACCGGCGCCGAGCTTGCGATGCCCGACGATAAACCAGCGCCGGCGCAGCTTGCACGCGCGGAGCAGGCGGCGCGCCAAATCATCGATCTGGGCCGGCCGGTCGAAGCCGAGCCGTGGTTCGGCACCCGGCCGTGCATGCCCGACATGCTGCCGGTTCTGGGGCCTGCCCCTCGGCACAAGGGGCTGTGGATGCATTTCGGGCACGGCCATCAGGGCTTTACCCTGGGACCGGTAACGGGGCGGCTGCTGGCCGAACTGATGAGCGGCGAGACGCCCAGCGTGGACGTCTCGGCCTGTCGGGCCGATCGCTTCGAAGGCTGATATTACCGTTCGCGTTTCTTGAGGCTGGCCACCTTGACCGGATGCCGCACGCCCTTCTCGCCACGCGCCTGCGCCTCGGCCTTGCCGCCACGGGCAACGCGCTTTTGCGAGCCAGCGGCGCGGGCGAAGGCTGTTCGCGCCGCATTTGCAGTGGCGGCCTGCGGTGTCTCGGCTGCGGCCCGTGCAGCCGCCGCCAGCGGCGTCTGCGCTTTCTCGGGGATCTCGAACAGGCTTTCCGACGGCGCCGGGAGCGTCGTCGCCGCAGTGTTCGCCGGCTGTGCCGTCGGGCTCGGCCAGGCGGTGGCTTCGATCGGCCGTTTCACCCGGTCGAACGGCTCGCCGCTCAGCAGCAGTTTGCCGTCAAGCGTACCGAAATCAGACGTTGGTGCCACCAGGCGCTCCGCCTCGCTGAAGACGAAAGTCGGGAGTTTCGCGCCCTCCGCAACCGGCATGGCCTCGGGCGTCGGGCGCATGTGCCAGTCCTGCGGCTCGGTCGGCGTTGCCGGCTGCTCAGGCGTTGCCGACACGACGTGCACGATATGATAGCCGCGTACTTTCATCTCATGCAGGATCATAGGCAGTGCGGCAGCCGTGCGGGCCTGGATGTCGTGCAGCAGCAGGATACCCTTGTGCTTCTGCTCCAGCCGCTTGATCGCAAGCTGATAGACGCGCGCCGGCGAGATGTGGCGCCAATCGTCGGCGACAAAGTCCGCGCTCCAGACCTGAATGCCCTTGGAAGCCAAATAGTCCTCAACGTTCTTGGCCCGCAACAGGCCCGGAACGCGGAAGAAGGGCGCAAGAGCGTTGTGATCGCTCAGTGCCGCGGTGACCGATGCAATCCCCTCGTCGACCTCCTGCCTGACGCGCTCGTCTGGCATCTTCTCGAAAGTCAGCGGATGGGTCTGGCTGTGCGTGCCGAACGAGTGGCCGGCCGCCACCAGCTTGCGCACGCCTTCCGGATTGGCACGAGCCTGCTGGCCAATCAGGAAGAACGTCGCCTTCACGCAATTATCGGCGAGGATCTGCAGAATCTGGTTGCTGTGACGCGGCAGCGGTCCGTCGTCGAAAGTAAGCACCACCTCATGGTCGCGCAGCGGTAGCGTTTCGGGATATTGCATGGTGCCGATGCGCGGGTGCTCGCGCGGGTCGACCACGATGGTTCGTTCGGTACCGATCGCATCGGGATGGCCCGGGCATTCGGCCGCGACCGCGGCTTGCGCGGGGAGCCAGGCGACCCCAACGCAAAGGGCGGCCCAAGCTCCGATCCGGACGCCAAACGAACCCTTACTGACCATCACGCACCGTCCGTATTCCCACGCCAAATATCTATGACTGCACCGCGTGGGATGAATACAGCATTAACCGCCTAAGTTTCACAAAGATGTCAGATCAGGGCGCCCGGGTCATGTCGACGGCCGGTGGCTTCTGCTGGTCCGCAGCCACCGCCTGCACCACGCGGTAGCCGTTCTCCCGCAAATAGCGCAGAAAGGCCGGCAGCATGGCGGCGGTCCTTCCCTTGGTATCATGCAGCAGGATGATGCCTTTCTGGGCCACGTTGAGGCGTTTGATCAGCAGGTCCAGCTCCTGCTGCGGCGTCATGTCTTGCCAGTCGCTCGCCCAGAGATCAGCCCCGAACACAACGATGCCGCGCGATTGCAAGAGATCGAGCGTTGCGGGTGTGGATTCGAAACCCGGAAAGCGGAAGAACGGGGTCGATGGAGTTGCGCTCGCAACACCGTGAAGCGCCTTTTCATCGGCTGCGATGCCTCGTTCGATCTGGGCGACGGCCTCGTCGGGCGCAATGCGCTTCAGACTCGGATGCGACCAGGTGTGGTGGCCGATCGTGTGCCCCTCCGCGGCGATCCGCTTCACCAGGTCCGGATATTCGGACGCGGACCTGCCGATCAGGAAGAAAGTTGCGTGCACGCATTCCTGCGCCAGCGCCTGCAACACCTTCTGCGTCGTCGGCGGCCAGGGCCCGTCGTCAAAGGTCAGCACGACCTCCTTATCCTGCAGCGGCAAGGTCTGCGGAAAGCTCTTCAAACCGACCCGCGGGAAACTTGCGGCATCGACCTCGAGAATGCGCGAGGTGCCCACCGCGTCGTTGCGCGGGCAAGCGGCGCCTTCCGTTGGCGCGCCTGCCGCAACTGGTGCGGCGGCAGAGCAGGACATGGCGAGCGCGACAAGTAATCCAAGGAGCCACGCTCCAGGACGGTCGCTAGCCGGCAATTCGCTTGGTTGGCCGATGGGGGAACGCATGAGAGTACAGTCCAAGATCACGTGCTTTGTTGTGTCAAACGGTGGTTATCGTTAATTCGACCTTAACGCGCTTGTCCCATCATGGTCCCATCGAGCGCGCACGGCAAATCCACCCAGCTCTTGTTCCGTGGCGCGCTTGGCAGGCCATGCGCGAGGTTTGAGCATGCAGCGGTTTCGGCTGAAAGCGGATGGACGCATCGTCGAATTGCGCGATGGGCAGGAGTTTCCACTGGCGCCGGATGCACCGAGCGGCCGCGCCGAAACCGCGCCGATTGAAGTGCGCGACCTCCGCCGCCGCGCGCGGCTGACCCAGCAGGAATTTGCAGCGAAAGTCGGGGTGCCCGTCGAAACCATCCGGAATTGGGAGCAGGGCAAGCGCATGCCGCGGGGACCGGCGCGGGCGCTGCTCGCTGTCATTGCCCACGCGCCCGATACGGTGTTTGCGGCCCTGGCGAAAAGTTGAGTGGGCAAAGGCCGATCCAAAGAGGGGGGCCCGGCGCCGCCAGTTGGCACGTCAATGCCTGCGGGACATAATGACGGCACGATTGGTCAGAGTTCCATCATGCAATTCATTGAAGCCAATGGCGCCAGGATCCCGGCCATCGGGCTTGGCACGTGGGAGCTGCGTGGGCGTACCTGTGCGCGCATCGTCGAGCAGGCGCTCAAGCTCGGCTATCGCCACATCGACACCGCCCAGGTCTACGACAACGAACGCGAGGTCGGCGATGGAGTGCGCGCCGCAGGCGTAAAGCGCGACGAGGTCTTCCTCACCACCAAGGTCTGGACCAATCATTTCGCGCCGAATGATCTCGAGCGTTCGGCCAAGGAAAGCCTGGTCAGGCTGCGCCAGCCCCATGTCGACCTGTTGCTGCTGCACTGGCCCAATCCGCACGTGCCATTGGCCGAGACGCTGGGCGCGCTGGCGCATGCCAAGCGGCTGGGGCTGACCCGGCACATCGGCGTCTCCAATTTCACCGTGGCCTTGATCGAGGAGGCGGTGAAGGCTTGTCCTGAGCCGCTCGCATGCGACCAGGTTGAGTACCACCCTTATCTCGACCAGGCCAAGGTCAGGGCGGCGTGCGCGCAGGAGGGCATGGCGGTAGTTGCTTATAGCCCGGTCGCCAAGGGCAAGATCAAGAACGACGAGACCTTGCTGCGGATCGGGCGTACGCACCGCAAGACGCCGGCCCAGGTCTGCCTGCGCTGGTTGGTGCAGCAGAATGTGTCGGCCATCCCGCGCACCTCCCGCATCGAGCGCCTGTCCGAGAACATCAACATTTTCGATTTCGCGCTCTCCGGCGAGGAGATGGAGCAGATCTTTGAGCTTGCCAGTCCAAAGGGCCGGCTGACCGATTTTGGATTCGCGCCGAAATGGGGTTGAGGCCGCCGTGCGGGCGGCTATGCTGAGGCGAGGGACGGCGATCAAATCGGTCGGACAGGATGGACGTTCGGCAGCTCATGCGGCCGGGCATTGTAGCCTCGGCAGTGGTGCATCTCGCAGGTCTCGCGCTGATCCTGCTGTTCAGCGAGGTGCATCCGTTCGGCACGGTTACGGCCGAGCCGATCGCGGTCGATCTGGTTACGCCAGAGGAGGCTCCGAAGCCGCCGGAACCTGAGCAGAAGCCGAAGCCCCAACTGCCACAGCTTGATGCGGCCACAATGACGCAACCGGCCGCGTCCCCGCCGCCGGCGGAAGCGGCGCAGCCGCCGCAGAGCCAAACGCCTCCGGAAAGCCATGAAACCGCGGCTCAGCCGCAAGCCGCACCGCAGCAGCCGACCGCCGCAGCCTCGGCGCCTTCCGGGCCACCCGCCTATACGCCGCCCGAGCCCGATCTGACAGTCAAATATCACGTCATGCTCGGGCTGCCGGACGCCCTGCCGCCTCCAACCTCCACGCCCGACAGACCGGGCGATGGCATCGACGCGAACGCATCTTCTGCAGCCAATGTGCCCGCGAGCGTGGTGGCCGCATTTCGGCAGCACCTGAAGAGCTGCTCGAAGCTGCCGGCGTCGGTGGCGCGATCGGATAATGTCATGGTGAAGCTGCGCGTTATGATGACGCCGCAGGCGCGGCTTGCGGCCGAGCCCATCCTGATCGAAGGCACCGCCTCGCTGAAAGGCGTGGATCTGAAGCAGAGCGCGGTCCGGGCGCTACTGGCCTGCCAACCCTATGACATGCTGCCGCCGGATCGCTACGGCGAATGGAAGGTGCTCGATCTCTCCTTCACTCCGCAGGATTTCGTCTAGAGCGTTTCACGTTTTGATAGAAGCGTATCCGGCGTTTTCGAAGTAGTTGCTGCATTCGTTGGGCTGGATGGTTGTGATGAGGCTGCCGATATGGCGGCAAATGTCGTCGATGGTGCGCTTCTGGGCGGCGCGCATCCAGTGCTTGATCTTGGCGAAGGCCTGTTCGATCGGATTGAGGTCGGGGGAGTATGGCGGCAGGTACCAGAGCCTCGCGCCGGCGGCTTTGATCAAGCTGCGCAGGACAGCCGACTTGTGACTGCCGAGATTGTCCATGATGACGATGTCGCCGGGCTGAAGCTGCGGAACGAGAACCTGCTGGACATAGGCGCGGAAGCATTCGCCGTTGATTGGGCCGTCGAACAGGCACGGCGCGGTGAGGCGGTCGCAGCGCAAGGCGCCGACAAAAGTCAGGGTGCGCCAGTGGCCATGTGGCGTGAAGCTCCGCACCCGCTCGCCTTTTGGCCCCCATCCGCGCAGTGGGGCCATGTTGGTCTTGATCCAGGTCTCGTCGATAAAGACCAGGCGTCGGGGATCGAGGTTGGCCTGCCATGAACGCCAGCGCTGGCGTCTACGCGCGACGTCTGAGCGAGCTCGCTCGAGGGCGAGCAGCGTTTTTTTGAACCGCAGCCCTTCGCGACGCAGAAACAGCCAAACCGCATTGTGGGAAACCTTGATCCCGCGCGCCGCCAGTTCGTCCTTTAGGGCGTGAAGCGTCACATGCGGCGTCTGACTGATCCGTTCCTTGATGAAGGCGCGATGCGGCTCAAGGACGGGTTTGCGATGGCCCCCCATCTTCCCGGGCGCTACCGAGCCGGTCGCGCGATAACGTTGCGACCACTTCACCACGGACGACACCGCAACGCCAAACCTCGCTGCGACCGAACGACAGCTCTCACCCTTCGCAACCGCCGCAACAACACGCTTACGCAGGTCATTGGAAATTGGTCGAACCATCGGATGCTGGCCTCCAGTCCCAGCCAGCATCTTGAATCACATTCGCCCCAAAACCGGAATCCCTTCCGATTCAATGAAGCTGTGAACCGCTCTAGGGCCTCTTACCGCCAAGCGGACCGAACTATCACCGTTGCCCAGAGGCGCCGACGCGGGGATGACGGTCCGAGACGGTGTGCGCGTCAGGCCAAAGCGGTCATGCTTCAGCTCCCCATGGCACTCCAGGCATTTGAGGCGAACTGGCGCCGCCAGGTCACGATCACGACGGCGGCGGTGGTCACGAACAGGACGTAAGGGCTGATGAACCAGCCGAGATAGCCGAGTGCGAAGAAGAATGCGCGCTGCCCGCGGTTGAAATGCCGCCCGGCTGCCTCGAACAAACGCGTGGTGCGGATCACATGGGCGTCGGCCTCCGCCGTGTCCCGCTTGGTGGCCGGCGGCATCGCGCCGAACAGGATTGCGACATAGTTGAACAGCCGATACGCCCAGGCGAATTTGAAAAAGGCATAGACGCAGATCAGCACCAGCCCGACGCATTTGACCTCCCACAGATGCGCCGAGGGGCTCAAGTCGACCGGCAGTTTGCTGAGCACGATCGCCGCGTCAGCGCCGGCGCGAAGCAGTGCCAGCGCGCCACCGATGGCAAACAGGCTGGTGGAGGCAAAAAACGCCGTGCCGTTCTGCAGCGAAGCCATGATCTGCATGTCGACCATGCGGGCCTCGCGGTCCAGCAGCCGGCGCACCCAGATTTCGCGATACACATTCATGCGCGCCGAAAGGCTGTCGCGGCCGTAAGCCGTATGTTCGAGCGTGATGGCGTAAGCCAACCACTCGAAGACGAAAAAGCCTACGGCCAGGATGTCGGCCGTATACGAATATGAAGCCATGATGCAACCCCCGCGCTAAAATGGTAAAGCGCGTCAGCGCCGCCCGGTCGGCGCGACCATACGCCAAAAAGGGATTCGTGCGGGATGACTTTGACGCTCGTGATCGGCAACAAGAATTACTCCTCATGGTCGATGCGGCCTTGGCTCGCAATGCGCGCCAGCGACATCGCCTTCGAGGAGGTCTTCATACCGCTCTACACCGACAACCCGGCCGACAAGCAGCGCATCTTGAGCTATTCGCGTTCGGGCAAGGTACCGTCGCTGGTCGATGGCGACGTCACCGTGTGGGATTCGCTTTCCATCATTGAATATCTGGCCGAGCGCTTCCCGGAGAAGAAGCTGTGGCCCGAGGACGCCGCCATGCGCGCGCATGCGCGCTCGATCTCCGCCGAGATGCACTCAGGATTCATGCCGCTGCGGAACGAATGCGGCATGAACCTGCACCGGCCGGTCGGCGCCGTCGCGCTGTCGTCGGATGCCCTGGCCAATATCGCGCGCATTGAGGAGATCTGGAGCGAGTGCCGCCGGCGCTACGGCAGTCGCGGACCGTTCCTGTTCGGTGCCTTCAGCGGCGCGGATGCGATGTACGCGCCGGTCGTGCATCGGTTCCGCACCTATGCGATCGATGTGGGGGCGGAGGCGAAGACCTATATGCAGACGATGATGGCGCTGCCCGCCTTTCGGGAATGGACCGAGGCGGCGCTCGCCGAAACGCTTGTCATCGAAAAGTTCGAGAACATGTAGATCATGACCGATGAGAGGGAATGCTGCAGACCGTCGCAACGACAATGTGGCGCCGTCCGTGGCTTGACGGACAGGTGCCGCCGCGCCTCAATCGGAACGGTTCTGCAGCCCCGCAAACAGAGGGAAGACCATGGGTATCTTCGATTCACTAGAAAATTCGCCGGCGTTTAAGAGTGCGCTCGGTCAACTTGGCGCTGCGGTACTGCCGGTGGTGATGAGCGAAGTCTTCGGTTCGGGCGGCCAGGGTGGGCTCAATGCGATCATCGCCAAGCTCCAGCAGGCTGGCTTCGGCGAGCAGGTCAAGTCCTGGATCGGCACCGGCCAGAATCTGCCGATAACCGCCGACCAAATCAGGCAGGTGCTTGGCAACGACACCGTCCGGCAGATCGCCGCGAAGTACAACATACCGATCGATCAGGTCTCGGAGGTGCTGGCGCACCAATTGCCGGTCGCCGTGGACCGCGCGAGCCCCGACGGGAAGCTGCCGCACAATGCGTAAAGGGCGCGGCGGGGCAGGGGCGTAGGGCGGCTGTCGCGGGTGGCCGTGAGCCATCCGGATTAACCTTTTATCACTCTGAAAAGCTTGCGGAATTTGTGGGTTTGCCATGCCGCCATGAAGCTGGCCAATCTGCATGGGCGCGTGCTATACAACCGGCGCTGAATCCAACCGGCCGCTGCAGCGGGACCGTGGGCGCGGACCGGTATTGTTGTGTGATGGAGAGGGCGTTGAAACACAAATTCCCCGTTGGATCGACCGTGTACTTCACTGCAAGCAACATCTCGCGTCCGGCCGCACGCGGCACCTACGAGGTCATCCGTCAGCTCCCGACCGAAGGTGATGACTGCCAGTACCGGATCAAGAGCGCCACGGAAGCTTTCGAACGGGTCGCCAAGGAAAGCCAGCTCGCCCTCTCCTAACCGAACAGCTACACACGACCCTTAGTGTTTCCCTTTGAGGCCTGCGCGCTTAGGCCACTGGCGCGGGGGCTCCAAGTGTGTTCAACCGCCCGCACACCGTTGCGGCGATGCCGCCCGATTCGCTTGGAAGGAACTGCCGTATCCGGTAGGACCAAGCGGAACCTGCGTCTGCGCCGACCAAAAGAGGCTCTCGCGGTCATTCTACACTATGCATGCCTTGATGAGGCATTCGCCTTGGCTGAGAATGCTTTTCGGGCTGGCTCAGGGATTCTTCGCGCATGAATTGGTCATGGGCTACATCGCTGGACGATTTCTGGCGCTCGTCGGCCTTTCCGATGTGGCTGACACTGGCCGCGGCGGGCTTTTTCGGGGTTCTCGTCGTGATCACGCTTGCGCGTGCCGAGAAATCGGTCGCCACCGGTGCGCTCACGGTCATTACGTTGCTGGCGGTCGGGATCGCGGTGGCGTCGACCATTCGCGGCTACGGCACGCCATCCGGCCGTAGCGCTGCAACCGAGGCGCGGTCCGTGGCTCCAATCAGCGGCCCCGTGTTGCCGTCTCTATCCTGCCTTGACGACCTTGCCGGTGATGTCGTGCTGGCAGCCTGCGAGAGGGCGGTGTTCGCGTCGGCCGAATCCACTGCTGCCGCGGTGAGCTATATCGCCTCCCAGATTTCTCGCCTGACTGCACTGGGCGATGCCGCCACCGCAGCGAAAATCATGACCCCGGACATGCAGGCGGTGCGCCGTTCGATTGAGCATGACCGCTACGGTCTGGTGGCGCAGGTACTGCAGGCGCGGGAGCACTGCTCGCCGACCGAATGCAGCGTGTTCCGCTCGCTGACCGATAATCACCAGATCATCACCAATATGGACGAGCATCTCTATGAAGCGCTCGTCAACCGCTACGCCGCAACGTGGAGTGCGCCGCAGACCACGGCTGCCACCGGATCGTCCGCCATGGCTCCGGGCATGGGAGCACTTGCGGCGTTCCCGCCCTCGGTGCCGACGGGTAAGCCGACCAATGCCGACTTTCCGTCGGCAGCTTCTACGCCTCCCGTGAGCATCATGGCGCCGGAGCCGGGCACAGGTACGGGAGGAGCGCGCTCATCTCCACCGCCGGGGAATGCGGCAGCGCCGGCCCCACGCCCAAGCCCGGCCGTGGCCGCGGCCAAGAAGACCACACCCAAACCGCCACGCTCGACGCCATCACCAACGCCAGCGCCCGGGGTAGGGCCAACCCTGCTTTCGCCGACACCTTCTCAGCCCGCGCCATCGAACGATTGATTGCGCCTCCGCCGCTCGTTAGTTTCGAACAACCATGCCGTTGCATCTGATCAAGCTCGCCGTTGGCTGCGATTCCGTCAAAGAGCTGAAAGGATGGGTCGCCGAGCGAATGAAGCTGGCCAAGAAGAAGGGGCTGCCGCAGCGGCACGTTCACGTGACCCGGATGACGCCGAAGCGGATCGACGAGATCCTGAACGGTGGCTCGCTTTATTGGGTGATCCGCGGCGAGATCGCGGCGCGCGAGAAGATCGTTGCGATCGAGCCGTTCCGTGACCGTGACGGCATCGGCCGTTGCCGTCTGGTGATGCAGCCCAAGGTGATCGCGGTGTCGCCGCGCCCGATGCGTCCCTTCCAGGGCTGGCGCTATCTCAAGGAAGAGGCCGTGCCGCCGGATCTCACGAAGACGTCGGCATCCGCCCTCGCCGACATGCCCGAACCGATGCGGCGTGAATTGCGCGAGCTTGGGCTGCTTTAGCTAAACTCCCATATTGTCGATCAGGCGGGTGGTTCCGAGCTTGGCGGCGACCAGGATGCGCATCGGTCGTTCGTCGCGCGAGCTGACCGGCGCCAGCGTCTCGGCATGCCGGAGTTCGAAATAGTCCAGCTTAAAGCCCGCTCGCTTGATGATTTCGGTGCCAGCGGCCATCGCCGCCTCGATCTCGGTGCCGCTGCGCAGGAGGCGTGCGCTTTCTTTCATGGCGCGGTAAAGCTCGGGCGCAATCTGCCGCTCCTCTGGCGACAAATAGACGTTGCGGGACGACATCGCGAGCCCATCGCGCTCGCGGACGGTCTTTGAACCGATCACTTTGACACCGAGGTCGAGATCGGTCGCCATCCGCGTCACCACTCGTAGCTGCTGGAAATCCTTTTCGCCGAAGATGGCGACGTCCGGCCGGACCTGCGCGAATAGCTTTGCGACGACGGTTGCGACCCCGCCAAAGAAATGCGGACGGAAACGATCCTCCAGGCCGACCGTCGCGGGGCCTTCGGGCAGGATGCGGGTCGAGAAACCGTCCGGATACATGGCTTTGACGTCGGGGTGCCAGACGAGATCGACTTTCTCGGCCGCCAGCTTGGCGATATCCGCCTTCCAGGTTCGCGGATAAGAGCCGAAATCCTCCGTCGGTGCGAACTGGGTGGGGTTCACGAAGATCGAGACGACCACTTTGTCCGCGCGCCGCTTCGCGAGGTCGACCAGCGACACATGGCCGTCATGGAGCGCACCCATGGTTGGCACCAGTGCGACCGTGGCTCTGCGGGTGCGGAGACTATCGACGGCGCGCCGCAAGGTAGGGACCGTGCGGACGATCATGGGACTTCGTGACATCGGGGCTCGACTGGTTTGATGGCGGGACCGCAGGATCGCCAGGCTGGCGTAAGAGCGCGCGCATTAACAACAGAGAATTCGACTTTGGCAACAGCGCGGTTGGCCCACCATGCGCGTCCGCTGACGTCTTTGTGTTGAACGCGTACATCACTCGCACAAAATTTGTGGGCTCGGCCGCAGAAGATGCAACGCGGACGGGCGAGTCATCAATAAGTGACACGACGTGCGATTTAATGCTGCCTGCGTGCATTTCACTTGACCGCAGCGGCGCGCAACTCAAAGATGTCACGGGGGCTGAAACATGCTGGTGCAGGCTGGCCAGGGGCGATCGGGCGCCGCCCATGTGGTCGTGATGGGCAACGAGAAAGGCGGGTCGGGCAAATCCACCGCGGCGTTGCATATTGCCGTTGCTCTTCTGAAAGCAGGCCAGCGCGTCGCCACCATCGATCTCGACTCCCGCCAGCAGAGTTTTACGCATTACATCAATAACCGCAGCGCCTGGGCGCGGCGTACCGGACTCACGCTCGAACTGCCGGTCCATAGTTGCATCAAGCTCGGCGAGACCATGCAGATCGCCGAGAACGAGAACTCGGAGTTCCAGCAGTTTGCCGAGGCGGTGAGCGCGGTCGAGCGGACCTTCGATTTCATCGTCATCGACACGCCGGGTACCGACAGCTACCTGATGCGACTTGCGCACTCCATGGCCGACACCTTGGTCACCCCGATCAACGACAGCTTTCTCGATTTCGACGTGCTCGGCACCGTCGACCCCGCGACCTATGCGGTGACCGGCATCAGCCATTATGCGGAGATGGTCCGGGATACCAGGCGCAAGCGCCGCCAGCTCGACGGCGCCACCACCGACTGGATCGTGGTCCGCAACCGCCTGTCGATGCTGGGCTCGCGCAACAAGCAGCTCGTCGCCGACGGGCTGAAGGAACTGTCATTCCAACTCGGCTTCCGCGCCATCGACGGTCTTGCCGAGCGCGTGGTCTATCGCGAGTTCTTTCCGCGTGGCCTGACCGCGCTCGATGACATCGACGAGGCGACGCTCGGCACGCGGCCAAGCCTTGGCCATGTCACCGCCCGCGAAGAGGTGACGAGCCTGTTGCGCCAGCTCAAATTACCGCTGGATGAACGCGGCCGGCGCCGCGCCGCAAATCGGGCGGAGTGGTTCGCCCAGGTCGATAAGCCGCTCGAGCTGCACGATATTCTCGCTTAGCACGTTACGGTATTTCCTACTACCCATAACTGATCCTGCGCAATGCAAAGCCCGCTCGCGCGGGCTTTTCTACATTTGAACCGGAGCTTGACTCAAAGCGTCGAAGTTTAATGAGGCCGGCAGTTGCTCGTTACCGCTGTGCAATATCTAGGTGCGGCGCACAACGATAAGGCGGCAAATTCACAACATTTGGTCTTCCTGTCACGCAGTCGTTACATATACTAGGGAATAGAGCGACTTTCCGCACTCGAATTGGGCGATCAAGCCGATCTCCGAGGTCAAGAATGAAGCGTGGAATTACCGTTCTTTTGTCGGTCGGCGCCGTGTTCGTCGTTGGCTATATCATGGCGAGCAAATGGGCGATCAAGCACGAGTCTCTGACCTTTTACGATCCGGCGCGCGACAACCGCCCTGTGCCGGTTGATATCGCTGTTCGCCGCGACAAGGAGATGCAGGCGAATGCCGGCATGATCAAGCTGCCGGTCGCAATCCTCAATCACGGCAACACCGTCAAGAACACCGAATACTCGTTCCTGGCGAACGTGTTCGCCGCGCGCGGCTATGTCGTCGTCAGTATCCAGCACGACCTGCCGACCGACCCGCCGATGGTGACCAAGGTTGGCGAGCTCTATGTCGGACGTCTGAAGCAGATCCAGCGCGGCGTTGCCAATATCAGGTTCGCCGTTGAGGAGATGAAGAACGTTCAACCCAACGCGGATTACGACCACCTGACCGTCGTCGGACATTCCATGGGCGGCGATATCACCATGTACTTCGCCAAGCAGTATCCCGAAGAGGTCAAGAAGGTCGTGACGCTCGATAATCTGCGCGTGCCCTTCGTCACCTCGGGCAAGTTCAAGATCCTCTCGTTCCGTTCGCACGATCCGCAGTTCAAGGCCGATCCTGGCGTGGTCCCGACCGAAGACATCTGCGAGAAGGAGGGTATTACGGTCGTAAAGACCGAATTCCAGCATAACGACATGCGCGATACCGGCTCTGAGACGGCCAAGGCCTCGATCCAGAGCATGCTGGATAAATTCCTGGCCGATAGCGATACCTCCGACAGCACGCCGGTTGAAGTCAGCACGCCGAAGGTATTGGCGGAGCCTGGCCCGGTGGCGCCTTACGTGCCGGTCGGCAAGCAGCCTGAGAAGGCAAAGGCGCTGACGCACTAATTATCCGAACTGCCTTTCGGTTGCGACGGAAAGCACTGGCACATCCTGACAAGCCGGCCCAGATTAGGCTCGCCACCAACTGCGAGGGCCATGGTCGTGTCACCCGAGCCGACCAGAAATAAATTGCCAGACGAGGCGCGACAGGCCGAGCAGTGCGGCTCCGTGCCTCAAGCCAAAACATCTAGCTCGGAGGACATCGCCGCCTTCGTCGCCAAGGCCCGGACGATGTTGCCGCATGCAGCGGGCGCGAGAGGGCGGTTGGTGTTCGCGCTCGATGCCACCATGAGCCGGCAGCCGACCTGGGACATGGCCTGCGCGCTCCAGGCGGATATGTTCCGCGAAGCGGCCTCGCTCGGCAGCCTCGATATTCGTCTCGTCTATTACCGCGGGTTCAATGAATGCCGCGCCTCGCGATGGATTTCCGACAGCTCCGAACTCGCACGGTTGATGGGCAAGATCGATTGTCGCGGCGGCAACACCCAGATCGGCAAGGTGCTGGCCGAAGCGAGGCGCGAGGCGGCGGCGTCCGGCGTGCGCGCAGTGGCGTTCGTGGGCGATGCCATGGAAGAGAGCGTCGACGATCTCTGCGCCAAGGCGGGCGAACTCGGCATGCTCAAAGTGCCGGTGTTCATGTTCCAGGAGGGACATGATCCCACGGCCGAGCAGGCATTTCGTGAAATCGCACGCTTGAGCGGCGGGGCCTGGTGCCGGTTCAATCCGGGCGCCGGGGCCCAATTGCGCGAACTTTTGCGCGCCGCGGCCGCCTATGCCGCCGGAGGGCGCGAAGCCTTAAGGCGGCTGTCGGCTCGCGAGAGCGGCGCGGCCAAGCTGCTCGGCCAGATCAAGTGATCCCTGACTTTTTGCGGCTGATTTCATTATATTGGAGCCATGCCGACCCTGATCGCGGGCGCCGTTGCCGTCCTCACGCTTTACTTGCTGCTGCAGATGTTCCGGGCCGCAAACCCGGCCGTGCTCGCGCGCGCGCTCAAGATCGCCGGTGGCGTGGTGGCGTTGGCGGTCGCCGCCTTCGTCGGTTTGCGCGGCGAGCTTGCGGTTGCCATTCCGATCGGCGTGTTCGGCGCGGGCCTGTTGGGCTGGTCGCCGTTCGGATCGTCTGGGTTCGGCAACATCGGCGGCTTGTTTGGCGGCGGCCAGCGCTCCGCAGGACAGCGCTCGCAGGTCCGCTCGCATTTTCTGGAAATGACTCTGGACCACGACAGCGGCGAACTGAAAGGCCGGATTGTGGCCGGCCCTTATGCGGGGCGCCAACTCGATGAGTTCGACCTGCCGCAGTTGACGGCGATGATCACGGCCTTTGACGCGGAAAGCGTGGCCTTACTTGAAAGCTATCTGGACCGCCGGTTTCCCGCTTGGCGTGAGGACGCGCAGCGAAATGCGGCAGGGGGGCAGCGCCGCGCGACGGCGAGCAGCAAAATGACGAAAGAGGAGGCCTACCAGATCCTTGGCCTGCAGCCGGGCGCGGGGCGCGACGAAATCGCCAAAGCCCACCGTACGCTCATGAAGAAACTGCATCCCGACCAAGGGGGGTCGACGTATCTCGCCGCCCGTGTAAACGAGGCCAAGGATACTCTGCTTCGCACGCATCACGGCTGACTCCGGCAACGCCAACAAACGCTACAACCGAAAGCCGCTGGCCGCCTCTGAGTGACGCCGAGGTCGCCCGCCGTTGCGCGGCGTGGTCGATCATTTGTTGCAAAAAGTTCTAACCGCAAATTCTTGACGAGACGTTTGCAGCTTTGCGGCACTGCAGCTCGGAAGAAGCCGCGGTTCTGCCAGAACCGTGACCCGGGCTTTCTGTTCCGACGCATCTGCTCCGAGCAAGACAGTCGCCGCGAAGAAGTTCGGGACCGGACAGACGCAAAAAGCCCGCGCTTTTGCGGCGCGGGCCCTCTGTCTCGCTCTTGCGGGTTTGATGTTTAGTTCTTCACGGTGATGCAGGAGATTTCGGAACGCTTCAGCGTCCGGCACACCGCTTCCGCCTGATCGCGGTCAAGGCCTGCGAAACGGGCGCGGTAGAGTTTACGGTCGCCTTTGGCGATCACGGGCTCGGTGAACGGGTCCGCCTTGGCGAGCAGGCCGCGGGCCTGGTTGCGCGCGGCCTCGATGCGTTGCTGCGCCTCGCTTTCGCTCTCCAGCGCGCCGACCTGGACGATCCAGCCGGTATGGACGGCCGCGGACTTGCTGATAGCACTCTGCGGTGCGGCTTGGGCCTGCGATGGGGCGGCATAGGCCATCGCCTGCGCCGGCGAAGAGGAGGGCACGCTGGAGGCGGGGAGTACACCAAGAATGCCGTTGCCGGTCCCAAAGCCCGGCGGTTGCGGCGGCAGATCAGTTCTCGCTGTTTCGGGCTTGGCGGTATCGGCCCTTGGCGGTTCGCCGCGACCGGTCTCAGCCCTCGCGACGAGGGCATTGGAGGTTTCAGCGACGTCAGGTCGCGTCGGCGGGAGGGCGCTGGTCACGGGCGGTGCCGGCTGCGACGGGGCCGCGGAAGCGAGCTTCAACGGGCCAGCTTTCACCTGCACGGTCTTCACCCGGACCGGCTTCATCGGCTCCGAGGAGCCTGGAATGACCGCCACCGGTTGACTCTGGATCACGCCGTTGGTGAGCGGAGCGGGATCTTTCGGCTGCGCGGGTGGCACCGCCGCGGTCGCCTGGGCCAGGAGGGACATGCGCGGGGCCGGTGCAGGGGCCTGCGCTGCCGCCGCAGGTTCCGCGACGGCGGCTTGCACGCCCTTCGAGCGGGTATCGGGCGCGTCATCATCGGCGTCAGCCGTGTTGTCCGCGACGTTGTGCTCGGTGATCGCGGCAGCGGTACGGACGGTGGAAGCCTTATCGAGGTTTTCGGCCAGCAGACTGCGCATGATAGCGTCGCGCGAACCGCCACTGCGTCCGCCCATCACCACGCCGATCAGGAAACGGTTGCCCCGATGCATCGAGGTGACCAGGTTGAAGCCGGAGCTACGGGTGTAGCCGGTCTTGATGCCGTCGACGCCTTCCACGCTGCCGAGCAGGTGATTGTGACCACGGATCGTCTGGCCGTGGAAGGTGAAGGCCGTCGTCGAGAAATAGCGGTAGTAGCGCGGGAAGCGGTCTTGCAAGGCGCGTCCGAGAATCGATTGGTCGCGTGCCGTCGTCACCTGCTCGTCGTTCGGAAGGCCGGATGCGTTGCGATAGACGGTGCGGCTCATACCGAGTTCGCGCGCTTTGCGCGTCATCATTCTGGCGAAGTTATCTTCGCTGCCGCCCAGTGCTTCGGCGATCACGACGGCAGCATCATTGGCGGAGCGAGTGATCAGCCCTTTGATGGCGTCCTCGACCTTGATGGTTTGCCCAGGGCGCAGGCCAAGCTTGGTCGGATCCTGCTCGGAGGCGTGTTCCGATACCGGCATTTCGCTATCGAGCTTGATCTTGCCAGCATCGAGACGCTCAAACAGCAGATAGAGCGTCATCATCTTGGTCAACGAGGCTGGGTGACGAAGCCCATCGGGGCTATTGGCCGTAAGCACCGCGCCGGAGTTGCCGTCGACGATGATCGACGAAAATTTGGGGCTGTAGTCGTCGCCCGAGTCCTGATGAGAGCGGGCAACGTGGTGGTGAGAACGGTGAGAGCGACGCGCCTGAGCGCTGTCGGTCGTGACCATCGCGCCGGCCGTCAGCGTGACGACCCCGAAAATGCTAACTCGCACCAAGCGCGAGGAAGCCAAGTTTTTGCGAAGCATGAATCCCCGTCCCAGTTTCTGACTTGATCACCGGCTCGTGAGGCAAAATTGTGCCCAGTCCCCGCTGATCATTCCCTGCGCGAACGTCGATCCAGGCCATTGGCTTGCCCGCGGAGTCGAAGTTCAGGCCGCTTTTCTAGCTAAGGCACTGCTCACAAACAGCTTTTTTACTGCCTGCGGAAGGGTGAACAGGTCCAGGAATCAGGGTAGGGGGCGAGGGTTGCCAAAGCCTTAAGTAACCCTTGCTTTGAACCCTGGATTTGCCGGAATTTTGAATTGATTGTGCAGTGCACAAAAATCTTGACGTTTATTGTGCAATGCGGTATCTAACGGTCGCGTCAGGGAGCCGGGACCTCCCGGCTATTCAAGCAGTCTGGGAAAAGGAATTTGTAATGTTCAAGGTTGAGGACTTCCAGAATTACGGCAAGGAGCAGTTCGAAACATTCGTAGCTTCCGCCACCAATGTGCAGAACGGGCTCAGCGCGATCGCCACAGCGTACGGCGACTACGGCAAGAAATCGTATGAGGACACCAAGTCGTTTGTGGAAAAACTTTCCAGCGTGAAATCGCTGGACAAGGTGCTCGAGGCGGAGACCGAATACGTCAAGGCGGCGTATGAAACCTTTGTCGCGGAGTCGCAGAAGATTGCCGGTCTCTATGGCGATCTCGCCAAGCAGGTGTTCAAGCCGGTGGAAACGCTGGCCGCGAAGTTTGCGCCGACGCCGGCGCAGTAAAGCCGCAACGCCGACACGATCATCGCCGAAAGCCCGGTCGCGTCGGCCGGGCTTTTTTGTTTGAGCGAAGCAAGGGCTTGTTCGGGCAAAGCACGGTAAGGGACACGCATGTTCCGCCGCGGCTAAAGCTCGTCACAAAGCGGACAGCTCTTGCGGAATCGCAAAGCCGAATGGAATTGGTTTTGTAAATCGGCGCAGGATTGATTAACCTACGATGTTGATCGCCTGGTCGGGAATCGACCTCGCCGTATGCGGGTCCAATGACCCCGCGCTTGCGATGAGGCGCCGACTGACCCATATTCCATCGATCGATCCGCCCCGGGGGCCGGACCGAACGGGAGCGGCGATCTGGAAAGCTTGTCTGGAGACCGAGGTAGCTTCGGCAGCGTCACACGATCGCTATTCGGCTTCCGTGGGGACCCTTTGAACGCTTGTGCCATGTCGCAACTAACTTTGAGCTCTGATCCATCTGTTCGGCCCGCCTCCGCCGTCTTTGCCGTTCGAATGAGCAACGACGAGAACCGTACCGGGGGCGTCGGCGGTCCTTCCACCTCCGTCATCACCAAGGTCAAGCCGAAGACAAAGCGGCCTAATCTCTATCGCGTCCTGATCCTCAACGACGACTACACGCCGATGGAGTTCGTCGTTCACGTGCTGGAGAAATTCTTCAATAAGGACCCGGAAGCCGCGACCAAGATCATGCTGCACGTCCACCATCACGGGATCGGGGAGTGCGGCGTCTTCACCTACGAGATCGCCGAGACCAAGGTGACGCAGGTGATGGATTTCGCGCGCAAGCATCAGCATCCCCTGCAGTGCGTAATGGAAAAAAAATAACGGCGTGCCCGTTCGGTCCAAAGCGGAACGGGTCTTGCATCGAGAAATACCGTGGACGGATGCCGCTGTTGCGACGCTTAACTCGCGGAACCGGTCTTTTGCCGCGAACTTGTATAACTATATGGTGAGTAAGGTTGTTGTTGCCTCGACGGGCGACGGCGATCATGATGGCAGGGGGCCACAGGAGCGCGAATGCCGACTTTTTCCCAGAGCCTTGAGCAATCCCTGCATCGTGCGCTGGCGATTGCCAATGAGCGACATCACCAATACGCGACGCTAGAGCATCTCTTGCTGTCGCTGATTGACGACTCCGATGCGGCGGCCGTGATGCGTGCCTGCAGTGTCGATCTCGACAAGCTGCGCACGAGCTTGGTCAACTATCTCGAAACCGAATTCGAAAATCTGGTTACCGATGGCGCCGACGACGCCAAGCCGACCGCCGGTTTCCAGCGCGTGATTCAGCGCGCGGTGATTCACGTGCAGTCGTCCGGTCGCGAAGAGGTGACCGGCGCCAATGTCCTGATCGCGATTTTTGCCGAGCGCGAAAGCCATGCCGCGTATTTCCTGCAGGAGCAGGACATGACGCGTTACGACGCCGTCAACTACATCAGCCACGGCATTGCCAAGCGGCCCGGCGTTTCCGAGGCGCGGCCCGTGCGCGGCGTCGACGAGGAGACGGAGACCAAGGGCAACGAGGACGCCAAGAAAAAGGGCGAGGCGCTCGAGACCTATTGCGTCAACCTCAACAAGAAGGCGCGTGACGGCAAGATCGACCCGGTGATCGGGCGGAACTCCGAGATCAACCGCGCGATCCAGGTGTTGTGCCGGCGCCAGAAGAACAATCCGCTGTTCGTCGGCGAGGCCGGCGTCGGCAAGACTGCGATCGCCGAAGGACTCGCCAAGCGCATCGTCGACAGCGAGGTGCCGGAGGTTTTGGCGGCGGCCACCGTGTTCTCGCTGGACATGGGCACGCTGCTTGCGGGCACGCGCTATCGCGGTGACTTCGAGGAGCGCTTGAAGCAGGTGCTGAAGGAACTGGAGGCGCACCCCAACGCGATCCTGTTCATCGACGAGATTCATACCGTGATCGGCGCCGGCGCCACCTCCGGCGGCGCGATGGATGCGTCCAATTTGCTGAAGCCGGCCCTGGCTTCGGGCACGATCCGCTGCATGGGCTCGACGACCTACAAGGAATATCGCCAACACTTTGAGAAGGACCGCGCGCTGGTGCGGCGCTTCCAGAAGATCGACATCAACGAACCGTCGGTGGAAGACGCGATCGCGATCCTGAAGGGGCTGAAGCCCTATTTCGAGGACTATCACCGGCTGAAATACACCAACGAGGCGATCGAGGCTGCGGTGCAGCTCTCCTCGCGCTACATCCATGACCGCAAGCTGCCGGACAAGGCGATCGACGTGATCGACGAGTCGGGAGCGGCGCAGATGCTGGTCGCCGAGAACAAGCGCAAGAAGACCATCGGCATCAAGGAGATCGAAACCACGATCGCTACGATGGCGCGGATTCCGCCCAAGAGCGTCTCAAAGGACGATGCCGAGGTGCTGAAGCATCTCGAAACGACCTTGAAGCGCGTGGTGTTCGGTCAGGACAAGGCGATCGAGTCGCTTTCCGCTTCGATCAAGCTTGCGCGTGCGGGCCTGCGCGAACCGGAAAAGCCGATCGGCTGCTATCTGTTCTCCGGTCCCACCGGCGTCGGCAAGACCGAGGTCGCAAAACAGCTCGCAGCGACGCTGGGCGTGGAACTGCTGCGCTTCGATATGTCCGAATACATGGAGCGGCACACGGTGTCGCGCCTGATCGGCGCGCCTCCGGGCTATGTCGGCTTCGACCAGGGCGGTCTCTTGACCGACGGCGTCGATCAGCATCCGCATTGCGTGGTGCTGCTGGACGAAATCGAGAAGGCGCATCCGGATCTGTACAACGTACTGTTGCAGATCATGGATCACGGCCGGCTCACCGACCACAACGGCAAGCAGGTCAATTTCCGCAACGTGATCCTGATCATGACAACGAATGCGGGCGCTGCCGATCTCGCCAAGCAGGCTTTCGGCTTCACCCGCAGCAAGCGCGAAGGCGACGACCACGAGGCCATCAACCGGCAATTTGCGCCGGAATTCCGCAACCGCCTCGATGCCATCATCTCGTTCGCGCATCTCAATGTCGACGTGATCGGCATGGTGGTGGAAAAGTTCGTGCTGCAGCTCGAGGCGCAGCTCGCCGACCGCGACGTCACTATCGAGCTGTCCGAGCCCGCCAAGGCCTGGCTGATCGAGCACGGCTACGACCAGCAGATGGGCGCGCGGCCCATGGCGCGCGTCATCCAGGAGCACATCAAGAAGCCGCTGGCTGACGAGGTGCTGTTTGGCAAGCTCAAGGGCGGCGGCCATGTCCGGGTCGTGCTGGTCAAGGATGAGGCGACGGGGACGGACAAGATCGGCTTCGAGTTCGTCGAAGGTCCGGTCACGCCGAAGCCAGAGAAGCTGCCTGGCGCGCGCAAGCGCAAGCCGAAATCGGGCGGCCCAGGCGGCGGCGCCAAGGGGCCGACCTCGAAGGGGCCGCTGGTCAAAGTCTGACGCGTGCTTCGATTGATCGATCGAAAGGCCGGCTGAAAAGCCGGCCTTTTTGCCTGTCGCGGCTTGATTGCGGGCTTGCCGATCGTGGGCGTTGGGCGGCGCGCGGTGCCGCGCTCACTCGCCCTTCAGGCGCTGACCGTCACGCACACGCACCTCCTCGGCGCCGCGGGCGCCGGCGGGCGAGAGCCTGAGCATGCTCAGCATGGCGCCGACCAAGGCAAAGCCGACGCCGGCGAGCAGCGAGAGCTGTGTCCCCTCGGCCGGATAGCGTGCGAGGAACAGCGCGACCAGGGCAGCCCCGGTGGTTTGTCCAAGCAGCCGCGCGGTGCCCAGCATGCCGCTGGCGCCGCCGGAGCGCTCGCGCGGTGCGGCCGCGATCATGGTGCGATTGTTGGGCGTCTGGAACAGGCCGAAACCGAAGCCGGCCAGCGCCATGCGCCAGATCACGTCCGAAGGCGTCGGATGGGCCGGTAACAGCGCCAGCGTCGCCAGCCCCAGCGCAAAGATGAGCAGCCCGATGCCACCCAAAAGGCCGGCCGGAAACCGCTCGACCAGCCGGCCCGCCAGCGGAGCGGCGAAGGCGACCGCGATCGGCCAGGGCGTGATCAATAGACCCATGCGGACGGCCGTGTAGCCGAACCGGCTCTGCAGATAGAAGGGCAAGGCGACAAAGGCCAGCATCTGGCCGCAGAATGAGGCGATCGAGGTTGCGATCGACAGCGCAAAGATCGGAATCCGCAACAGATCGACCGGCAACAGCGGCGGGGTTTCCATGTGCGTTTCGCGATAGATCAGCGCGGCGGCGGCGGCGCCCGCGATCGCGAATTGCAGCAGGCAGGTAGCGAGAGGCTCGCCATGTCCGACGCTGTCGATGGCGGCGATCCCCACTCCGAAGGTGATGGCGCTGAGGCCGGCGCTCTGCCAGTCGAAGGCGTGTTCAGCGGGCCTCGCATACGGCAGAGAGCGCCAGGCGAGCGCCAGCGTGATGAGGCCGATCGGCACGTTCACGGCAAACAGGTAGGGCCAGCTTGCCACGGCCAGAATGCCGGCGGCGATGGTCGGGCCGACTGCTGCGGAGGTCGCAACCACCATGGCATTGATGCCGATCCCGCGGCCAAGCTGATCGTGTGGATAGGTGTAACGCACCAAAGCGGAGTTGACGCTGAGGATGCCGGCCGCGCCAAATCCCTGCACGATGCGCGCAACCGTAAGCAGCATCAGCGTATGCGCGAGCGCGCAAAACAGCGATGCGAGCGTAAACAGCACCAGCCCGGCGATATAGACCCGCCGGTAGCCGATGATCTCGCCGAGCGAGGCCAGCGGAAGCAGCGAGATCGTCACCGCGAGCTGGTAACCGTTGACGATCCAGATCGAGAACGCCGGCGAGGCATTGAGGTCACTTGCGATGGTGGGCAGGGCGACATTGGCGATGGCGCCGTCGACCACCGCCATCACGATACCAAACGCAATCGTGACGATCGCCCAATAGCGCTGCGGCAACGGCAGGCCATCGGCGTACTCAACAACTGCAGGAGACATCCTAAAGAATCGAGCCTTGCTTAACTGCCCGGCAAACTAGCGGGAATAGGGCCAACCGAGCAGGCGGGGCAGGGTTCCATCAGCTATGCGCGCAACCTTATTGCTTCATTGCCCATTCCACGATCTCGACCGCAACAGTCGAATTCCGCGCCTTCCAGGCGGCGATCGGGGCCGTCGCGGCCTGCCGCAGCGTGGCAATGAGGGCCGGAGGTGCCGGCTCTGCGATGCTGACGCCGTTGGCCCGCATCCGCGCATAATTTTCGCTGCTTCTGTTCGCAAGCAGGTCGAACTGGCTCTGCTCGGTCTTAGCGGCGGCTGCCTCCACCTCGCCCTTGAGCGCATCCGGGAGCGCCTCGAAATCCTCTGTTCGCACGAAGGCAAGCGAGACCGGCATGGCATAGTTGATCGCCGTAAAATGCGGCAGATAGTCCCAGAGCTTGCGTCCGGCGCCGCCGTCGCCGGAGGTGAGGAAGGCATTGAGCCGGTGCTCCTTCAATCCCTTGATCGCCTCGTTCAAGGGAAGGAATTCAGCGCTTGCGCCGGCGGCGCGCATCACGGCTGTCGAGCTGTCGTCGTAGGTGCGCAGCTTGAGGTGAGTCAACTCGTCATGGACGAGCAGCGGCTGCTCCGACCACAAGCCGGTCGCCGGCCAGATCGTGAGATAGAGCAGTTTCAGGCCCTGCGTCCGCAGCGCCTGTTCGTAAAGCGGCCGCGCCCGCTTGTTGACGGTGCGCGCAACGTCGGCCGATTGCACCACGAAGGGCAGAGTCGGCAGGCCGAACACGGCATCGAGATGCGTGAGCGCGCCGGCAAAGGCGTCGCCGCCGCTGATAACTCCCTCCTTGGCGGCGCGCGGCATGTCGCCCGAAGTGATCTTGGCCTCGTTATCGAAAGCGATGGTCACGCTGACGGCACCGCTGGTGCGCGCCGAGACAAGTCGCGCGAAGGTTGCCAGCCCGGTGCCCGAAATGTTGCTTTGGGGATATTCCGTCACCATCCGCCATGTCGCCTGCGCCAGCGCCGGGGTCGCAAATGACGCCACAGCGACGGCGATGAGGGCCGCGCAGGCGAGGATCAGTTTGTCGGGGAGCGACAGGCCCTTTGGGCGGGAAGAGACAAGTAGTTGCATGCCATCCCTGAAAGGTTGAAGAAAGTGCCTCGCAATCGAGCGTATCGTCGCCTCAACGTCAACGGCGAGAAAGCGGCTTAAGGGTAAGATTCCGCATCGCGCTTTCGGACCGCGGGATAAGACAATGTCACGGGCGCGACGATCTGCTTAAGCCGGATCAACCCGGCTGAGCGGCGATTTCTCCTGAGCCTTCACAAGAGCTTGGAGGGGCGCCATCGCGGCTTGCGTTCGCGGCGAATTGCCACGATCTTTTTCAAAAAAGGGACCGGCGCGTCCTTCTGTCGAGCGTTCCGAGGGAACAAGCATGCGTTTGCGGACTTTTGTCGGCATGCGTGCCGCCTTCTCGCTTGCCGTGATCGCGCTCCTGGCGCTGACCAACACCGCATCGGCGGACGACACGCCGGCCAAGACCGGCATCGCAACGCCGAGCGTCGAGGAACTGGCCATTCCGAAACAGTCGCCGAAGTCGGACGAGGCGGACAGCGGCACCCGCGAAGCGATCTGCCTGATGGTGGAATCGGCGGCTCGCGCCAACGACCTGCCGCTCGAATTTTTCGCCCGCGTGATCTGGCAGGAGAGCCGTTTTCAGTCGGACGCGGTCGGCCCTGTGACGCGCAACGGCGAGCGCGCGCAAGGCATTGCCCAGTTCATGCCGGGTACAGCCAGCGAGCGGCGGCTGCTGGATCCCTTCGATCCGGTGCAAGCGTTGCCGAAATCCGCGGAATTCTTGGCAGAGCTGCGCAACCAGTTCGGTAACCTCGGACTGGCTGCAGCCGCCTACAATGCCGGTCCGCGCCGGGTGCAGGAATGGCTTGCAAGGCAAGGCCCTATGCCGGAGCAAACCCGCAACTATGTTGTGGCGATTACGGGGTCGACGGTGGACGAATGGGCGGCGGCGGGCAAGGGCGCCAAGATGCCGCCGAGCAGCCCCATGACGTCGTGCCGCGAGTTGATGGCGCTGCTGAAACGCGCGCCCAATCCCTTCGTCACTCAGCTCGAGCATCATGTGCAGCTCGCCGCCGCGAAGCTCTGGGGCGTGCAGCTCGCCGCCGGCTTTGATCGCGACAAGGCGCTAGGGATGTATGCTCGTGCGATCAAGGGACTTGGCTCGATCATCGGCGATCGGGACCCGAGCATCCTCTCTTCCGTCATGCGCAACCGCGGCACCCGACCGTTCTATCAGGTCCGCATCGGTGCCGATACACGGCCCGAAGCGGACGATCTCTGCAACCGCATCCGCCGCGCCGGTGGCGCTTGCTTTGTGCTGCGGAATATGGGGGTAAGGGGTTAGAACCCTATGCCCGCCATCCGCAGGTTGAGGTGCCGCAATTGCGGCGCGGCGGTAATTCGCTAGACTTTCGGCCAGCACGCAGGACTGACACATGGTACGAGAGAATGAACTTCGTGAAGGCGAGGTCGCGGTCGAGATGCCGCAGGCTGTGGACGCCGGTCTTGTCTTCATCGGCCGCATCCGTACGCCCTGGACCTCGCGGCTGGAGACGCCGCGGCAGGGCCGCCATGACGGACCGATTTGCCGGCTGGAGATCTTCGAGCCCTGGGTGCCCGCGATCAAGGGCGTCGATTTCTACAGCAACCTCGAAGTGATCTACTGGCTCGACAAGTCGCGGCGCGACGTGGTGCTGCAGAGTCCGAAGAACAACAGGGCGACTCGCGGTACCTTCTCGCTGCGCTCGCCGGTGCGCCCCAACCCGATCGGGACGTCCATCGTCAAGCTTGAGGGCGTGGAGGGTAATACCATCCTCGTGCGTGGTCTCGATTGTCTCGACGGCACGCCGCTACTCGACGTCAAGCCGGACCGCTGCGAGTTCACGCCGCTGGCCCAGCCCCAGCCGGGGGATTTTCAGACGGAGTAGGGACCCACCGTCATTGCGAGGAGCGCAGCGACGGAGCAATCCAGAGTCATCGAGTGGCTCTGGATTGCTTCGCGGGGCCTGTCATCGGGCCACCCATTGGCTCGAATGACGAGAGGAGAAACTTACAATCCCTTCAACGCCGAAATCAGTTTGTCGGCGTGATCCTCCAGCACTTTGACATCTTCCCTGCGGCTTGCGGGCGGGAGCAGCGCGATGCCCTCTTGGCGCGGCATCACGTGCACATGCAGGTGAAACACCACTTGACCGCCGGCGGCCTCGTTGAACTGCTGAATGGTGACGCCATCGGCATTGAACGCGGTCTTCGCCGCACGCGCGATGATGCGCGTTGCGCGCGCCACGTGCAGGTAGTCTTCCTCGTTGATGTCGAGGATGTTGCGGGCAGGGGCCTTGGGGATCACCAGCGTGTGGCCGGGCGCGCGCGGCATGATGTCGAGGAAGGCGAGCACATGCTCGTTCTCATAAACCTTATAGCAGGGAAATTCACCGCGCAGAATTTTTGCGAAGACGTTGTTGTTGTCATAGGCGGTCATGGCGGCTCCCGAACAAATTTGGCGCAATTTCGCTGCGCGTGCGCGCGTGGTCAAGGCGCTTCGTCGGCCTTTCGGAATGGTGCGGCTTCCGCAAGCTCGCGGCCGGCCTCGGCCACATAGGCGCGCTCGCGCTTGAGATAGTCGGCGATCGCCCGCCGCAGGCCAGGATCGGCGATGTAATGCGCGGAATAGGTGGTCTGCGGCAGGTAGCCGCGCGCGAGCTTGTGCTCGCCCTGCGCGCCGGCCTCAACCACCTTGAGGCGGTGTTTGATCGCAAATTCGATCGCTTGATAGTAGCAGATCTCGAAGTGCAGAAACGGGTGATGCTCGATCGCGCCCCAGTGACGACCGAACAGCGTGTCCGAGCCGATAAAGTTGATCGCGCCTGCAATCCAGCGATGGTTGCGCCGTGCCATCACCAGGAGCACGTCGCTCGCCATGCTCTCGCCGACCAGCGAATAGAATGCACGGGTCAGATACGGCCGGCCCCATTTGCGCGAGCCGGTCTCCATGTAGAATTCGAAGAAGGCGTCCCACGCGTCCTCGGTGATGTCGGAGCCCGTGAGCCAATGAACGGTGATGCCGGCTGCGACCGCATCGCGGCGCTCGCGCTTGATCGCCTTGCGGTGGCGCGAATTGAGGGTGGCGAGGAAATCGTCGAAGGCGGCAAAGCCCTGATTGTGCCAGTGGAACTGCTGGTCAGTACGCTGCAGGAAGCCATGCTCGGCGAGAAGCTTCCATTCTGCTTCCGGCGCGAAGGTGACATGCGCCGACGAGGCCTTGCTGACGCCGGTAAGCGCGATCAACCCGCTCGCAAGAGCCAATGCGATCTGCTCGCGATTCACGCCGTCGCGGATCAGAAGGCGGGGGCCGGTCGCCGGCGTGAAGGGGACCGACGCCTGCAGTTTCGGGTAATAGCGCCCGCCGGCGCGCTCATAGGCATCCGCCCAGCCGCGATCGAAAACATACTCACCCTGCGAATGCGATTTCAGATAGCACGGTACGATGCCGGCAACCGTGCCATCGATTTTCGCCAAAAGATGCCGTGCCGCCCAGCCGGTTCGCACCGTCGCCGAGCCGGAGGCCTCCAAGGCGGAGAAAAATGCGTGCGAAACAAAGGGGTTGTAAGAGGCTTTTGTCTCCATGCAGGAGCCGGCTGCGCTGCCATCCAAACCCGGGGCAAGGCCACGTCCCCGGTTGCTCGGGACCTGCGGATTGGCACACGCGTCCCAGGCTTCAGCCGAAACATCGGCGACAGAGGGAACTGCTTCGAGAGTGATTTCGGAAGACGCCATCTGCCCTGAAGATCGTGCATCGCAGCAGGGACTTCAAGAGGTGATCTTTGCGCAGTCATTTTGTGCGCCGAGCAGAACACATGCACCGTGATTCCGGGTTCGGTGCTGCGCACCGCCCCGGAATGAGGCGATCGGCTTAGGGCACAAATCCCTCGAATATCATCTGATCCGCATAACGGGCTGCGCGGTCGCGCTGCTCGGGGGTGCGTACGGTCCAGGTCAGCAGTGGGCAGCCGAAGATATTGCGGGCGAGCCAGGGCGCCGCCGCGGGCAGCTCGTTGACGTAATAGGCGACGAAATCCGGCTGGGTCCGAAAGAAATGGCGCAGATGTGTCATGTCGCGCCGCTGCGTGGGCGAGGCTTCTGGCCAACCCCCTTCGGTGTAGTGGCGCTCGGCAACGATGCCGCGCGGGCGCGAGGGGATCAGTTCGCGCAACGCCATCACCTGGTCGGGATCGAACGACATCCCAACCGCTGGACCGTCGTAGGAGGACAGCACCTCCGCCATGCGCGTCACGAGCTTACGGTCACCATCGAAATGGCTCTTGACCTCGATGACCAGCGGCACACGGCCGGCGACCAGCTCGCAGAGCTCGGCGAGCGTCATCATGGACTCGGAGGTCGCCTTGAAGCGCACCGCCTTTAATTCCGCGACGGTCTTGTCGCGCAGGCGGCCGCTGCTCCCGGTGAGGCGGCCCAGCACATCGTCATGGTGCACCATGGCCTCGCCATCGGCGCTAAGCTGGATGTCGCATTCGATGGCGAAATTGCCGGCGATCGCGCCACGCGCCGCCGCCGGCATATTCTCGATGATGCCGCGCGCCTCCTCGTGCAGGCCGCGATGAGCGACCGGCCGCGCCGTCAGCCAATCCGGTGCGCGCAAGACGGGCGTCCTCGATCAGGCGACTTCGAAGAGGCCCTCAACCTCCACCGAAGCATCCGCGGGCAGCGCCGCCACGCCGACCGTGGTGCGGGCATGGCGGCCCTTATCGCCGAACACCTCGACCATCAGATCCGACGCGCCGTTGAGCACTTTCGGCCCTTCGAGGAAGTCCGGGGCCGAGTTGACGAAGCCGCCGAGGCGAACCACCTGCACGACCTTGTCGAGATCGCCGATTGCGGCCTTGACCTGCGCGAGCAGGTTGATGGCGCAGCCGCGTGCGGCCGCGTTGCCCTGCTCGACCGTGACGCCCGCGCCGAGCTTGCCCTTGGCAATCAGCTTGCCGGCCGCATCGAAGCAGACCTGGCCGGACACGAACAGGAGATTACCGGTCCGGACAAAGCCGACATAGTTCGCCACGGGCGCGGCCGGTTGGGGCAGGGTGATACCCAGTGATGCTAATTTCTGCTCGATCGTGCCCGCCATGTGACGTCCTCGCTCTAGAAGGGTGCCCAAATTCCCGATCGGCCTCCGACCGGGCGCGGCCTTGTTTCGCCCATTGCGCCATGACATGCAAGCGGGGCTCGCGCGGGAGGCGCGGAGGACTTTTCTCTGGAAAAACAGGATTGTGCGCGGGAAAGGTGCACTTTTCCGTGAAGCGGCCCCAGTTGCGACGCAATGGACCGGTGATAAGCTTCACAAATCTCTCCGCTCAAGGATCGGTCATGGCTCATTCTTTCCGGACGTCGCTCGGTGCGCTGGCAATTGCGGCTCTAGCTTGCGGGCCGGTGCAAGCCTGGGCCGCCGTGCCGTTTCTGCCGCATCAGGCGCTGTATGATCTGAGCCTTCTGAAGTCGCGCGGCTCCAACCCGATCAACAGCGCGCGCGGCCGCATCCTGTATAATTTTTCCGGCAATGCCTGTGAGGGCTACACCTCGGATTTCCGGCAGGTCTCCGAGCTCGAGATCGGCGAGGGCAAGATGATGCTGAGCGACCTGCGCTCGAGCTCGTGGGAGGATGGCGCCGGCAAGACCTATCGCTTCAATATCGAGACGCGGACCAATGATAGCGATCCCACCCCGGTCGACGGCATTGCCGAGCGCAGCGGCGACCACATCACCGTCAAGTTGAAGCAGCCCGAGAACAAGACGTTCACGATCGACGGCGCGGCCGTGTTCCCGACCGAACAGATCAAGCGCATCATTGCTGCGGCCAAGGAAGGCAAATCGTTGCTCGAGCTGACCGTCTACGACGGATCCGACAATGGCGAGAAGGTCTACAACACGCTGACCGTGATCGGGCAGGCGGTCCCGGGCGACAAGGCGGTTGCTGCTCCGGATCCCTCCACCGAGAACGCCCAGATGAAGTCGCTGACGCGCTGGCCGGTTACGGTGAGCTATTACGACCGCGATGCCAAGAACAAGGAAGGCGAGCAGACGCCGGTCTATGCGATGTCGTTCGAGCTGTTCGAGAACGGGGTCTCGCGCGCACTGGTGCTCGACTACAATGATTTCGTCATCGCCGGCACGCTCGCAAAGTTCGACATCAAGGACGCCAAGCAGAGCAAGCCTTGTAATTGAGGCGAGCAGGGCGCCACGCGCAGCCATTAAATACACCGTTATGTTTTTCCAAATCTCGTGATCATCGGACGCGCAAGGCTCGCGCGTCCTTGAATCAATGTGAGCTGCCGATCCCTTTAAACAGCCGCGCGCGTTTCTCATCTGGGTGGAGAAGCCACATAGCATTGGCTTCTCACAATCGATGGAGAGATAGAATGGCCAAGCTGAAATTCCTGTCGGCAGCCGTACTTGCTGCAGCTATGCTCGCTACTCCGGCTATGGCGCGGCAGCACCATGCGATCTCGCGGGCCGCTGCAGAGGACGCTTATGCCAGCGTCGTGCCCGCCGCGCCTTATGGTGCGTATTACACCGGGGGCTATCGTTGTGTCCCGGCACCGCGCGTCGGCGCCTTTGCCAGTGCGCCCTGGACCAACAGCACGCCGTGCGAGCCCGGGTCGTTCTATTGATCCGCTGCAACCAAGCCGTCATTACGACTGAACCGAAGCAATCCAGCGCCGCGTGAAGATTCTGGATTTGCTTCGTTCGCTTCGCTCCTCGCAAGGACGGCTCTCTCGCTTCAGCCGGCCCTTTCCGGCCCGCCATAGGCGATGCCGCGGATCACCGCGCCTGCGCCGAATTTCTTGCGCAAATCATCCATCGCCCGTTCGGCATGCGCGGCGCGGCGGTCGAGCATGTCGCTGTCGTCGGCCTGCGAACCCGGCCGCAGCGCGCTGACGCCGGCTCCCATCAGGCGGAAGGCGGTGCCATCGATCTCTTTCGCGAGGAGCTCGCGCGAGACCGCAAAAATCTTGGCGGCAAGCTGGGTCGGCGCGGTGATCGATTGCGAACGCGCGCGCTGGCGGAAATCCGCAGTCTTCAGCTTCAGCGTGATGGTCGAGCCGGCCAGGCCCGCATTCTTCAGCCGCAGCGACACTTTTTCCGACAGGCGCCACAACAGCCTTTCCAGGGTGGCGAAATCGCGGATATCGGTTTCGAACGTGGTCTCGCTCGAAATCGTCTTGGCGCCGCGATCGGGCACGACCTTGCGGTCGTCGATGCCGCGCGCCAGCCGCCACAGCCTGCGTCCATCGGACGGAAACTGCTTCATCAACTCGATCTCGTCGGCGCGCTGCAGATCGGCGATGGTGCGAAAGCCGCCCCTGGCGAGCCTTTCCTGTGTCGCCGGCCCCACGCCGAAGATGAACCCCACGGGCCTGTCGGCCAATAGTGCGCACGCTTGCTCCTGGTCGAGCGCGGCAAAGCCGCGGGGCTTGTCGAGATCGGACGCGATCTTGGCCAGGAACTTGTTGCAGGATAGCCCGACCGACACCGTGATCCCGATGTCGCGCTCGACGTCACGGGCAAAACGCGCCAGGACCTTTGCCGGGATCATGCCGTGGACCCGCTGCGTGCCGGCGAGATCGAGAAAAGCCTCGTCGATCGAGAGCGGTTCCACCAGGGGCGTCAGCCGCAGCATCGCCTGGCGCACCTCGCGGCCGACCCGAACATATTTCGCCATGTCGGGTGGGATCACGGCCGCATTAGGGCAGAGTTCCAGCGCCTTGAACATCGGCATCGCCGAGCGCACGCCATAGGTCCGCGCGATGTAGCAGGCCGCCGAGACCACGCCGCGCTTTCCGCCGCCGATGATGACGGGCCTGTCCGCGATGTCAGGGTTATCGCGCTTTTCGACCGTCGCGTAAAATGCATCGCAATCGATATGGGCGAGCGCCAGCGCGGGCAGCGCCCGATGACGGACGAGGCGCGGGGAACCGCATTCGCCGCAGCGCTTGGCGCTCGCGTCCAGATCGGCGAGGCAGTCCCGGCAGAAGCAGGTCGGCCCCACCACTGGCGCGGGATCGCTCACGGTACGTCGCGCTCCCATTTGGGATCGCTGAGCACTTCGGCCGCGGCGGCGATGTTGGTCGTGTGCAGGTCGGAGGCATTCGCGAACGCCTTCACGGTCGCGTCATCGCGCATCACGAAGTCGAGCACGCTGGCCAGGAACCGGGGATCGGCGGCCGACTTGCGCAGGGTGTCCGGCCCGATTCCTGTCTCGGCCAGGAACAGGCCCAGCCTTTCAGGCTCGCTCGCAATAAAATTTAGGGCCTGAATCGCAACGATTTCAGCGACTTCCCGGGGGTTTTGAACAGGCTTTTTCAACGGCCCGATTTGCCTTTCCGTTAACTTATGATGTCTAATTTGCAAACCATCATGCCCGAGTCTTCCGGATCCGTTCAAGCAAGTGGCAACCACAATGACGAAGAAGAAGAGCGGGCTTAACGGGTTGGAGCGAATCTGACGCTAGTTTGAATTAGATTTCGCGGGCAACCCGGCCGAGGGTTGAACGCAGCTCAAACCGGGCCAGCTTCTGGGACGAGAGGATTGGAGGACGGGATGGCTAAGACCGTCCTGATCGTGGAGGACAACGAGCTCAACATGAAGCTCTTCCGCGATCTGTTGGAGGCTCACGGCTATCAGACCTCGGGGACCAGCAACGGTTTCGAGGCGCTCAATCTGGTGCGCAAAATGCGACCCGACCTGATCCTCATGGATATTCAGCTCCCGCAGGTTTCCGGGCTCGAAGTGACGCGTTGGATCAAGGATGATCCGGAATTGCGCGCGATCCCTGTCGTGGCCGTCACCGCCTTCGCGATGAAGGGTGACGAGGAGCGTATCCGCGAAGGCGGCTGCGAGGCTTATCTTTCGAAGCCGATTTCGGTCGGCAAATTCATTGAAACTGTCAGGCGATTTATCGGGTAGGAGTGAGTTTCAGTGTCCGCGCGTATCTTGGTGGTCGACGACGTCCCCGCCAACGTCAAGCTTTTGGAAGCCCGTCTGTCAGCCGAGTATTTTGACGTGATGACGGCGAGCAATGGCACGGAAGCTTTGAAGATGTGCCAGCGCGCCGAGTGCGACCTGATCCTGCTCGACGTGATGATGCCGGACATGGACGGTTTCGAAGTCTGCCGTCGCCTGAAATCGGATCCGGCGACGCATTTCATTCCCGTGGTCATGGTGACCGCGCTCGACAGCCCGGCCGACCGCGTGCGCGGGCTCGAGGCCGGTGCCGATGATTTTCTGACCAAGCCGGTCTCCGACATCGTGCTGCTGGCACGGGTGCGCTCGCTGACCCGGTTGAAGATGATGACCGACGAGCTGCGCATGCGCGCGCTGACCTCGCTCGAGATCGGGGTGCAGGCGCCGGAGCGCAGCGCGGTCGCCGACGCGGGGAAGGGCGGCCGCGTCCTGCTGGTGGACGACCGCCCGTCATCCTATGAGCGGATCGCGCCGCTGCTTGCCGCCGAGCACAGTCTCGATGTCGAGACCAATCCGGCAGAAGCGTTGTTTCACGCCGCCGAAGGCAACTACGATCTTCTGATCGTTTCGCTCGACCTCGACAATTTCGATGGGCTCCGCCTTTGCAGCCAGGCGCGCTCGCTGGAGCGCACGCGCCAGGTGCCGATCCTTGCCATTGCCGATCCCGAGAGCAACACGCGGCTGTTGCGCGGGCTCGAGATCGGGGTCAACGACTATCTGTTGCGCCCGGTCGACAAGAACGAACTGATGGCGCGCGCGCGTACCCAGATCCGCCGGCGCCGCTACACCGACCACCTGCGCGACAATGTGCAGAACTCGATCGAGATGGCGATCACCGACGCGCTCACCGGACTGCATAATCGCCGCTACATGGAGAGCCATCTGGCGACGCTCGCCGAACAGGCGGCATCCCGCGGCAAGCCGCTCGCGCTGATGATGCTCGACATCGACTATTTCAAGTCGATCAACGACACCTATGGCCATGATGCGGGCGACGACGTCCTGCGCGAGTTCGCCGTGCGCGTGCGCAAGTCGATCCGCGGCATCGATCTCGCTTGCCGCTATGGCGGCGAGGAGTTCGTGATCGTAATGCCGGAAACCGATCTGCACGTCGCCGGCATGGTGGCCGAGCGGCTCCGGCGCAGCATTGCCGGCGAGCCGTTTGCGGTCAATAAGGGAGCCAAGCAGATCGAGGTCACGATCTCGATCGGGCTCTCGACGCTCGAGCAAAAGGCCGAGGCGGTCGCCGATGTCTTAAAGCGCGCCGATAAGGCGCTCTATCGCGCCAAGCACGACGGCCGCAACCGCGTCGTGGCGCAGGCGGCGTAGGATACTCGCTCAGTGTCGCCCCCGAGAAGGCCGGCACCCATTGACTGTGGGTCCTGGCCTGCGGCAGGACGACGTCCTCGTGATATCCTGATTCAATTTTCAAACAGCTCACTCGTCATTGCGAGCGCAAGCGAAGCAATTCAGAGCCACGCACGCGATTCTGGATTGCTTCGTCGCCTGCGCTCCTCGCAATGGCGGCGCCTGGTCACACGTTCGCATTCTCGCGACGGACCTCGCCCGAGTTCTGCATCGTCCATGACCCTCCGAATGCAGAGCAACTGTGTTGGAAGTAGCCCGGCGATCGGCCGGTCTCAAGGCTGGCGCGAAGGCGCGCCACCGCCTTCGGCGGCTGAAGGCCTTGAGCCCGTCCGCTCGCCGGTCTGTCGGCTTGGCATGCGCTTGGTCGCGGACCGAGGGCGATAGGAGCGCGCTCGCTCGACTCACCGCAACGCGTAGCGGCTAGGATCCCATTTCTGCCGCCGCGCGAGCATGGTGTTGAGGATCACGATCAGCTTACGCATGCAGGCGACGAGAGCCACCTTGGGCTTTTTGCCCCTGGCGATCAGGCGATCATAGAAGGCCATGAGGACAGGGTTGTTCAGCCTGGCGGCGCCGACACAGGGCATGTAGATGGCGTTTCTCACCCAGCGGCGGCCACCCTTGATGCGGCGGTGGCCGCGCCGTTTGCCGCTGTCGTCGTCATACGGGGCAGCGCCGATCAGAGCACTGGCAATCTTGTCGCTGACTTCGCCGAGTTCCGGCAAGCCTGCAACGAGGTTTGTGGCGCTGGTCTCGCCGAGCCCGGGCACACTCTCGATGATCTCAGCGCGCTCGGCCAAATCCGGGGTGGATTTCACTTTGGCGGAGATCGCGGCCTCGAGCTTGGCAATCTCATTGTCCAGGCATTTCAGAACGCGGGCTTGTGCTTTCTGCACCAATCCGGGCGCGGCATGCTCGCTTTGGCACTGAAGGCGCGCCCTGAGATTGACAAGAGCTGAGCGTGCCTTCACCTGCGCCTGGAGTTCCTCACGGGCCGCATCGTAGACCTGAGCCGGCCCCTCGCTGAATGTCTCGACGAACCAGGCGATCATCTCTGCATCGATCGCATCGTTCTTGGCCAGGCGTCCGGCCGATTGCGCGAAGTTGCGAACTCGCTTGGGATCGACGATCCGCACCTCGATGCTGGCCTGGCGCAGCGCCTTGGCCCAGTCCCGCTCGTAGCCGCCGCTCGCCTCCATCACTGCCTTGGTCACCTTGTGCTTGCGCAACCAGGCAACCAGCTTACCTCGTCCCTCTGGCGTGCTCGGAAAGGCCCGGCTCAGGTTGAGCGCACGGATGCACGCATCCACCTTGGCCTTGGATACATCGATACCGACGACAACAGCGTCATTTTGTGCCATCATCCACTCCCTTCCTTGCTCGGTTCGGGCTCAAAGGCCCTTGCAACTGTTCGGGTTGAGGAAGACACCGGAGCTGTCCCACGCTCTGTACCAGGCTCATGGCCTTTGGCCGCAGCGGGCTCAGTTCCAGCAACGGGCGGTTCTGATCCAACCGCCCGTTTGCACATTCTGGCAGATTTTCTCCACACAAGGGCGCAGGGAGGCCGGGTGGCCGCTGCACCCGAGGCCCCCGCGCAAAGAATTGCGCGAAGAGCGCGTTGACCACAGGTACAGGCGGAGACACTCCGGCCCTCCCTGCGCAGTGGCTTTACGGCTTACTTCGCGCTCTCCCGGTGAACCAAGCTTGATTGCCACCGTCGTCCGCGCGATGCGCAAAGCGCATCGTCGCGAACTTGGCGCCTGCATGGGCGCGCCAGGACCACACGACTTCGCCGTCCGCGATTGGGGCCGCTCGTCAGTCAGCACCATGGCGGCCACCGCATTCCGCTCCACGTTCGTGACGACGCGTACGTCCCTCTGCAAGGAAGCGGAACGCGGGGACGATACGATTGATTCTACCTTCGGAAAAACAGAAATATTTTTGACGCGAGGACTGGACAGGATTTTTCGCAGCCTGCCCGACGGGCAAATCACTTGACCTGAAGTCAATTGCCTAACGTCGTCGGAGCCCGACTACGACCCATCAGGCAGAACCAGCACTCGCGGCGACGCCATCCAACGCCTTGATCGCATCATCCGGCAGATCGAGTTCGGCTGCGGCGAGATTCTCGCGCAGATGCGTGATGGAGGAGGTGCCGGGGATCAGGAGGATATTGGGCGCGCGCCGAAGCAGCCAGGCGAGCGCGACCCGCATGGGCGCGGCTCCAAGGCGCGCAGCGACGCCAGACAGGCTGGACGACTGCAGCGGGCTGAACCCGCCGAGCGGAAAGTATGGCACGTAGGCAATCCCCTCGCGGGCGAGATCGTCGATCAAGGCGTCATCGGCCCGATGAGCCAGACTGTAGTGGTTCTGCACGCAGACGATGTCGCAGATTCGGCGGCCTTCCGCGATTTGCGCGGGGGTGACATTGCTCAGTCCGATGTGGCGCACCAGACCCTGACGCTGGAGCTCGGCCAGGACGGTGAGTGGCGCCTCGATCGAGCCCTCGGCAGGGCCATGCGCGTCGAACATGGCGCGGAGGTTGACCACATCAAGCACATCGAGGCCGAGATTGCGGAGATTGTCGTGCACGGCCTGGGTGAGCTCCTCGCGCGAGAAGGCGGGATTCCATGATGCATCCGCGCCGCGCCGGGCACCGACCTTGGTGACGATGATGAGGTCTTCCGGATAAGGATACAGCGCCTCGCGGATCAGGTGGTTGGTAATGTGCGGGCCGTAAAAGTCACTTGTATCTATATGATTGACGCCCGAGGCCACGGCCTCGCGCAGCACGGCCACTGCCGCATCATGATCCCTGGGCGGACCGAAGACACCGGGCTCTGCGAGCTGCATGGCGCCATAGCCAAGCCGTTTTACGCGGCGATCGCCGAGGACGAACGTGCCGGACCGGTCGAGGCTGGACATGCCAATCTCCTTTCAAGACGGCGCATGGATAGCCGCCGTTCGCCTGTGCGATAATTGAGCAAAACCTGAACGGGTTGTTCGGCGGAGCGAACAGTGAAAGCCGACTTGAGCGACCACGCCGATTCCACTCCTTCGCCGCCCGCCCACGGCGGGCTCGTGGCGTGCCAGATCCTGCGCCATCGCTAGGCTGCGGAAGGGGATTCCGGACCGCTTGCGGCTAGCAGCGCAGCGCCTGACGCGTCCGGTGGTGGCGACGCGCTTAGCCAGATCAAGCAGCTATGGGTGTAGCGGGTTTGCGCGGCGGAATGGTCATCGCGCCGACGCCCAGCACTACGCAGGCAAGGCCAATCCAGGCCGTCGCGGTGAGCTTCTCGCCGAGCAGGAGCGCGCCGATTGCGACGCCGACCGGCACCCGCAGATAGGCCTGCGCCGTCGTGCCGACTGATCCGAGGGTCTGGATCAGGCGGAAATAGATCACAAAGGCAAGCGCGGTGGAAAACACGGCAAGTGCGAGCAGCGCCAGAAGAGATGATGTGGACGGGCTCAGGCTCCACGGCTGCTCCGTCACGAGACTGAAGGGAAGAAGGATCATCGCACCCGCGATCAGCGATCCGGCCGCCGGGGCAAGCGGATCGAGATTTCCAAAGTTGCGGCCGAAGATCGCCGCGCAGGCATAGCAGACGGTCGCCGCAACAATCGCGAGCTCGGCGAGCAGCGCGCGGCCGACGTCCTGAAATGCCTGTACGCCGACGATCAGGCAAATCCCGGCCATGCCGGCCGCGATGCCGAACAGCTTGCGTGGTGTCGTCGCTTCGTGCCGGGTGACTGCCGTGGTGAGCAGGAAAGTGAAAATGGGTGAAGCCGAGTTGAGGATCGTGGCAAGGCCCGCATCGACAAAGCGTTCGCTCCACGCGATCAGCGTCCAGGGGATCACACTGTTTAGGAAAGCCTGGAAGGCAAAGCGCCGCCAAGTTTCGGCATCCCATGGCAGCTTCACGCGGCGGGAGCGCATGGCGCCGAGCAGCACCAGTCCCGCAATCGAGGTGCGCGCCGCGATCAACGTGATCGGTGGAATGGTCTCAACGCCGATCTTGATGAAAGAATAGGAAGCGCCCCAAAGCGTGGCGAGGACAACCACCAGGGCGAGCTCGAGCACGACATTCGGGGTTCGGAAGGCGTGTCGTTCCATGGCAGAGTGTTACTCTCAAGGCGATCGAAAGCCGCAAGCTATGCGGATTGGTGGCGCAAATAATTCGATGAAGAACGAACAGTGTCAGCCGGGCCCGCCGACTTCCGGGATCTGGCCGCCCTTGGGGCTGGACTCAACCAGCGTGGGGGCGGGGTCCCGCTTCCGACCACTTGGTTCACACACAGCATTGTTGAAATGCGCATCGAACCTTCGCGTGAGTTTTTCTCGCGTTGTGCGCGAATTTTTTTGAATTGTCGGGCTCAAATTCCAGAGATACGTTCGTATTGATCTTGAGGTCAGTCTCAGTCAGCAAATGATGATAGTTGCGCAGGCAGTATGACGCCGATCGTATTTGGCTGTGTAACGCGCCGCAGTCCCTCGCGCAAATTGGAAGGCGATGCTCTGAGGCGGCAGCGACCGCTAGTGGTTGATGACGCTCATGCAACTCATGACGCAGACGATGTCGGCCGTCATCCAGACGTGATCTTTACAGGAGACACAGGCAACATGGTGAGCGACACGAAGGTTCGGGCTGGCCAGTGCCATTGCGGCGCGGTGCGTTTCGAGGCGACGCTCAGCGATGGTTTCAATTCGATCCGCCGCTGCACCTGCTCTTACTGCCGGATGCGCGGCGCCGTCGTTGTCATGGCGGAAATGGGTGGGATCAAGCTCCTGCGGGGGGAGGATGCGCTAACAAGCTACCGTTTCCATACCGGATCAGCGCAGCACTTCTTCTGTTCTCGCTGCGGAATATACACGCATCATCAACGACGATCGAACCAGAACCTGTATGCCGTCAACGTGGCTTGCCTGGACGGGGTAAGCCCATTCGATTTCTCCGAGGTGCCTGTCATGGATGGCGTCAATCATACCAACGACACCGGCAGGCCAACGCGTCGAGCAGGCACCCTCCGCTTCATCCCGGCTGACTAACGATCGCTGTCAGCCGACGACCGCCCGGCAATGCTCGCGCCTGGAAGCTGACCGCCTCCAACCATGGATCATCCGCTGTCGCGGACGATGACGGCTCAGGATGCGGAAGCCTGCCGCTTCGAAAGTCCCCGTGGTGCTTGCGTAGCGTCGTCTTCGACTTTCACCCCCGCATTCTTCAACAACACCTTCGCCGCCGCTTTCGCCGCCCGCGCCATGGCCGGATCATCGCGCACCAGATCCTGCGCGATCGAACCATCGACCAGGAGCACGAGTTGTGTCGCCAAGCCTTCCGCATCGGCCACACCAAGCTGTGCCAGGAGATCGCGAAACCAGAGCCTGCGGCTTTCCTTGAAGGCGATCGCGATCTTCTTCACTGCGCGGTCCTCGGGGCCGAGTTCGGCGACTGCGTTGACGAAGGGACAGCCGCGGAAATCCTTCGCGGAAAAGCGCCGCTCGAGCGCATCGAAATAGCCGAGAATCTGCGCGACCGGCGGCTTCTCGGACGCGCTCGCCACCACAAAGCGTCGCTTGAGATAGGCCGAGATCAGCTCGTCCTTGGACGGAAAGTGGTTGTAGAGCGTGCGTTTGCTGATGCCGATCTCAGCGGCGATGGTATCGACGCCGATGGCGCGAATGCCCTTCAGATAGAACAGCCGGTCCGCGGTGTGCAGGATCCGCTCTTTCATGTCGGGTTTGGCGGCGGCGGGCATGTACACAGACCTGTTTACTTTTGCCTTGACAAGCGACGGCCCTTGGTATGTTAATTACACAGACCTGTGTAATCAAGCCCGCGCCTGAGATGCGGCCGCAAAAAGGGGAGAAAACAACCGTGACCCTCGCCAAGACCCTGCGTCCCGCGCTTGCGATTCTGATCGGCGCCTCCTTGATGTTGAGCCTGAGCATGGGGCTGCGCCAGTCGCTCGGGATCTTTCTGCAACCGCTGACGCACGACATCGGCATTTCGGTCTCGGAGTTCACGCTCGCGATTGCGGTGCAAAATCTTGCCTGGGGATTTTTGCAGCCGGTCGCCGGCGCGCTGACCGTGCGCCACGGTTTTCGTCCCATCATGATCGCGGGCGCGCTATTCTACATCGTGGGTCTGGTGCTGATGGCGAGCGCGCATGGCTTTGTTGCTGTCATGGTCGGCGCGGGCGTCCTGATCGGGATGTCCCTGGCCTGCACGGCGGCGGCGATTGCGATGTCGGTTGCGACGCGCGCGGTGCCTGAAAGCGTGCGCAGCACCGTGCTGGGCATCGTTTCGGGGGCGGGCTCGCTGGGAGCGCTGTTATCGGCGCCGATCGGGCAGGTGCTCAATGAGGGCTATGGCTGGCGCTTCGGCCTTGGTGGCTTTGTCGTGCTCGCGCTGTTGCTGCTTCCCGCTGCCTGGCTTGCCGGCCGGGTCGACAAGATACCGCTGCCCGAGCGGTCGTCCGGCCAGATCGGCGGCAACATCTCGGCCGGCGCCGCGGTGAGCATGGCCTTCACCAACGCGTCCTTCGTGGTGATGACGTTGGCCTATTTCGTCTGCGGCATGCAGCTCGTCTTCATCACCACGCATTTACCGTCTTATCTCCTGATCTGCGGCATGGACCCGATGCTGAGCGCGCAGACGCTTGGGGTGATCGGCGGCTTCAACGTGCTCGGCAGCCTGTTCTTCGGCTGGGCCGGCGGGCGCTGGAACAAGCTCGCGCTGCTCGGCGGCATCTATGTCTGCCGCTCCCTGGTGCTTGCCTGGTATTTCATGCTGCCACCGACGCCGACCACGACGCTGGTGTTCGGGGCCCTGATGGGATTTTTGTGGCTCGGCGTCGGGCCGCTGGTCGCCGGCGCGGTCGCGGAAATGTTCGGCCTGCAATGGCAGGCGATGATCCAGGGCCTTGCCTTCATGAGCCACCAGATCGGCAGCTTTGTCGGCGCCTATGGCGGCGGCCTGATCTACGATACGCTTGGCTCGTACGGTCTGGCCTGGCGGATCGGTGTGGCCGTGGGGCTGGCGGCCGGTGTCATCCAGGTTGCCTTTGCACTGCTGCGGCCGACGGCTCCGCCGATGCTGCGTCCGGCCTGAAGTGCCGCCTATTCTTTGGGCTGATATTTGCCGACTAAAGCGGCAGGAGAAAACTGTTCTCCGCCGCAAAGGCGCAAAATCCGCAGGAAGTCAGGTGGTTGCGCCGCCATCGCGAATGGCACGAATCTTGACTGAAGCTGGCTAGGAATTGGAGTCGGGAAACGTCGCTGACGTTCTCCCGACCTTGGGCTTCCCAAGGACAAGGCCGGTCAGCCATGAGGCTCGTCGTCGCCAATCTTCAGCCGGTACGCCTCGACGGCCGCGCAGCGGCGCCGGGCAGAGCCTCTGCGCCCGACATTCGGATCGATCCGCCTGCAGCCTCTGCGGGTCATCGTCCCCATTCTCAACAACGCAAGCAGGGCGAAAAAGGCGCGAACAGCACTTCGCGCCGGGCGCCGTTCGCCTGCGTCCAAACGACCAGGAGCTCCAAGACGCCTGCACTGCAACACGCCTACAACAATGCCGACAACGATTGGGACAAGGAGGACGACAATGGAATCGGGGAAAATCGCGCGCCGGAGGCTCGCGACATCAGTGGTGGCGCTGGTCGGGGTCGCGGCCCTCTGGCTCGCGCTGGGTGACCTTGCGTTTGCCGACGACGCGCCGCCGGCCTGCGGCGGGAAGATCCTGGAGAAGTGCACACCGAACTCCGGCGACACCGCCTGGATGCTGACCTCTGTGGCGCTGGTGCTGATGATGACCATTCCGGGCCTTGGCCTGTTCTATGGCGGCATGGTGCGCAAGAAGAACGTCGGCGACACCGTTATGACCAGCTTCGCGGTCACCTGCCTCGTCACCATCCTGTTCGCGATCTTGACCTACAGCATGGCGTTCCGGGCCGGCTCACCGTTCGTGGGCGGGCTCGACCGCATGTTCCTCAAGGACATCCTGAGCGATATCGGCGCCGGCGGCATCGGCAATCCCAATCCGCTCGCCGCAACGATTCCTGAGAGCGTCTACATCTGCTTCCAGATGACGTTCGCGATCATCACGCCCGCGCTGATCGCCGGCGCCTTCGCCGAGCGCATGAAATTCTCGGCGATGCTCTGGTTCATCGGCCTGTGGGCGATCTTCGTCTACGCACCGATCGCGCACTGGGTCTGGGGTCCCGACGGCATCTTCGCCGCAGGCAACGACGATGCCTGGGTCAAGGTGCTCGACTTCGCCGGCGGTACGGTGGTGCACATCAATGCGGGCGTCGCCGGGCTGATGTGTGCCATCATGCTCGGCAAGCGCGTCGAGACCGGACCGGCACACAACATGGTGCTCACCTTCATCGGCGCCTCGCTGTTGTGGGTCGGCTGGTTCGGTTTCAACGCCGGCTCCGCGGTGACCGCAGGCATGCAGGCCGGCATGGCCATGCTGGTGACGCAGATCGCGACTGCGGTGGCCGCCTTCACCTGGATGCTGGTGGAATGGGCGCTGAAGGGCAAGCCGACCGTGGTCGGCATCTGCTCCGGTGCGGTGGCGGGCCTCGTCGCCATCACGCCGGCCTCCGGCTTTGTCGGCCCGGTCGGCGCCTTTGCCATCGGCATCGCCGCCGGCGTCGTCTGCTATTGGGGCTGCACCGGGCTGAAACGGATGTTTGCCTATGACGACGCGCTGGATTGTTTCGGCGTGCACGCCCTGGGCGGCATCGTGGGCGCCTTGCTGACGGGGGTCTTCGCGGTGAAGCAATATGGCGGTACCGCCGGCGTGCTGGAAGGCAACCCCGGCCAGTTCGTCAACCAGTGCATCGGTGTAGCGACGGTGTTCATCTATGACGCCGTTGTCAGCCTGATCATCCTGCTCGTCGTCAAGATGTTCGTGGGCTTGCGCGTCTCCGAGGATGCGGAGCGCGAAGGGCTCGATCTCGCACTGCACGGAGAAGTCGTGCACTGATCGTGCTATACTGCCCAACATAAAAGATCCTCATGCGGCGCGAACCTCCGCGCCGGATGAGGTTTAAAGAGATTGAGACATTGGGTGGAACGAAAGAGCACCCAGCACGCCGCCGGGTGCTCGAAAGCACAAGGAGACGGCGATGAGGGAGATCTTTGCGCAAGGAGACCTGCTGCTTGAGCGCGTTGCCGATGCGGCTCCGTCGGGCACGGTGACCGAAAATCTCGACGGCGTGGCCATGGTGCTGGCGGAAGGCGAGGAGAGCGGCCATCGTCACGCGATCGCCGAGCGCGTGACGTTATTCCGGGACGAGAAGCTCGCGGCCGATATCCCCCCAGGCCTCTATCTCGGCCATGTCCAGGTCACATCCCCTTACGCGCGGGTGACGCATGAGGAACATGCGCCGATCACGCTGCCACGCGGAACTTACCGCGTCCGCCGCCAGCGCGAGCTCGGGCCCAGGGATGCGCGCGTCCTCGCCGATTGAGGCACTGACGGCTGAGCAGACGGCCGCGCTCGATCGCTATCGGGCGCGCTGGCTGGCGATCCGCCGCTCGACCGCGCCATGCGATCGCGCGGCGGCCGAGCAGGGCGTTCGGCTGGCCTACCAGGCCGCGGAGCTGAAGCCGCCGAGCCGCATAATCTGGTGCGACGGTCCGGTCGACCTGTCTGATCGCGCCAGCCTGGCATCGCGCACCGAGGGGCCGAATGTGAAATCGGCCGTGATCGACCGGCCGCGCCGGCAGGTCGCAGCGCGCGTGCGGGCACGCCTGCGCGCGCGGATCCGCGCGCAGGTCGAGCGCGCGGTGAATCCCGCCGATGCGCTGATCGCCTCCGTCGTGGACGCCGTCGTCCAGGGGACGGGAACGGCGCATGACGGCAGATCCCTGCTCAGTCGCCTGCAGAGATCGCGTCCACTGTCGTGGCGGGGCACGCTCAATGTGCTGCTGGGGCGCGACGGCTTTCGCTACAGCGCGGCGGGGCCAGCCGAGCTGTCCTGGCTCGGGCCTTACGAATATGTCCGCGATGTCCTCGGCCTCAAGGAGGAGACCGCGCTGCTGCTCGGACTTTGGCAGGTGGCGATGAATGTGGGCTGGCTGCAGCCGCACGAGCACACCTGCTGGCTGTCGGAGCGGCCGAAGGTGCTGCGCAGCGACGCCGAGGCGCGGCTGCATCATGCGAGCGGACCGGCGCTGCGCTTTGCCGATGGCTGGTCGGTCTTCGCCTGGAAGGGCGTGGAGGTGCCGCGCTGGATGATCGAACAGCCGGCAACGATCACGCTCGCCGCGATCGATGCCGAGAGCAACGTTCAGCTCCGCCGTTGCATGATCGAGATCATGACGCCGCAGTGTTTCGTGGCGCTCGGCGGGGCGAGAAAAATAGCCGCGGACGAGACCGGCGTGCTCTGGCGCAGGATCTGGTTCAATTATGACATCTGGTCCGCCGTCGAGGTGATCAACGCGACGCCGGAGCCGGACGGCACGCATAAGCACTTCTTCCTACAGGTGCCCGCAAACGTCCAGACCGCGCGCGAGGCGGTTGCCTGGACCTACGGGATGCGGGCGGATGAATATGCGAACGTCATGGTGAGGACGTGAACCAGATGGGTGTTTTCGACCCGTCATCCTGAGGAGGCCGCAAAGCGGCCGTCCAGTGACAAACGGCGAAGCCGTTTGCGCGAGAATGACGGGATTAACTCCGATAATAGCGCCACATCCGCAGGAACGTGCGGTGGATCGCGTCCGGCGGCTGGTCGAACGGCTCGATATCGATCCGCACCATGTTGCTGTGATTCATCCGCCAGGGCAGGCGCATGAAGCGGCGGTGGAATGGCTGTTTGCGCCAATCGGCGACCAGCGCGCTGGAGAGCGGGACGTTGAGCACGATCTGCAATTCATGGACCGTCATGGCGCGCTCGGCGATCTCGACGAGGTCGATGCGTTCGATGGCGCGCCAACGGATCAGCCCGAAGGCCTGGATGAAGATGCCGTATTGATTGGCGCCGATCGTGGGGCGGCCGGTCTCCAGCAGCGGCATGTTGTAGTAGGTGAAGGCGGCGGCCGCCGCGGCAGGCAGCAGCCAATAGAGCGCGCCGGTGATCCAGGTGGCGGTGAGAAAGATCGCCGCGAGCGCGGCCGTGATGTAGACCGGAAAGTAGCTCTCGTCGCGTTCGTAGGTGACCGAATAGCCACCAACATTGCCTTCGTCCAAGGTTGCGATCATGGCGAACCTTTTGTCGGACCGGAGGAGAGCCTGATCCGGCGACAGCGCGAGGCAAGGATCATGCCCGAAGGCTGGAACGGCGAAAGCGTGACCTTCCGCCGCAAATAAAAACGGGGCTCAAGGCCCCGTCGGAAGTCAGCAGCATTCCCGCGATGTTACTTGATTTTTGCTTCGCGGAACTCGACGTGCTTGCGCGCGACCGGGTCATACTTCTTCTTGACCAGCTTCTCAGTCATGGTGCGCGAGTTTTTCTTGGCGACGTAGTAGTAGCCGGTGTCCGCCGAGGACACGAGCTTGACCTTGATGGTGACCGCTTTGGCCATGTCCTAAAACCTTCGATTCTGGGAGCCTGGGCAGGGCGCCGGCCAAAACCGGACCGCTTGAGTTGCCGGCAACCTAGCGAGATACGGCTCAAAGTCAAGGATTTCGGACCGAAAAAGGGGCCGATTCCGCGTGATTAACCCTCAAAGAACCGGTTTTTCGGCCGCGGCAGGCCGAGATTCTCGCGCAGCGTCTTGCCCTCATATTCCTTGCGGAAAATGCCCCGCCGCTGCAGTTCCGGAATGACCTTGTCGACGAAATCGCTCAGCCCCTGCGGCAGGTAGGGAAACATGATGTTGAAGCCGTCGCTGCCGCGGCTCTCCAGCCATTCCTGCATCTGGTCGGCGATGGTCTGGGGCGTGCCGACGAACGACAGCCCGCCATAGCCGCCGACGCGCTGCGCGAGCTGGCGCACGGTGAGCTTTTCGCGGACGGCGATCTCCACCAGCCGCTGCCGCCCGCTCTTGGAAGCATTGGTTTCGGGGATCTCCGGCAGCGGCCCGTCGGGATCGAAGCCGGAGGCATCCGTGCCCAGGATCACCGAGAGCGAGGCGATGGCGCTATCGTAATGCACCCTGCTGTCGAGCAGGGCGCGCTTCTCCTTGGCTTCTTCCACGCTGTCGCCGACCACGACAAAGGCGCCCGGCAGGATCTTCAGATGCTCTGGATTGCGCCCGATCTTTTCCATGCGGCCCTTGATGTCGGCATAGAGCTTCTGCCCGTCGGGAAGACTCCCGCCGCCTGTGAACACCGCTTCCGCGGTTTCCGCCGCAAGCTGCCTGCCGTCTTCGGATGCGCCGGCCTGCACGATCACCGGCCAGCCCTGCACGGGGCGGGCGATGTTGAGCGGACCGCGTACTTTCAGATATTTGCCCTTGTGGTCGAGCACATGCATTTTGGCGGGGTCGAAATAGAGGCCTTGCTCGACATCGCGGACGAAGGCGTCGTCGGCGAAGGAGTCCCACAATCCCGTCACCACGTCGTAGAACTCGCGCGCGCGGCGATAGCGCTCGGCGTGCTCCATGTGATCGTCGAGGCCAAAGTTCAGGGCGGCGTCGGGATTGGACGTGGTGACGATATTCCAGCCGGCGCGGCCGCCGGAGATGTGATCGAGCGAGGCGAAACGGCGGGCGATGTGATAGGGCTCGTCAAACGTGGTCGAGCCGGTCGCGACCAGGCCGATGTTCTCGGTGACGGTCGACAGCGCCGAGAGTAGCGTGAACGGCTCGAACGAGGTCACGGTGTGGCTGCGCTTCAAGGCATTGATCGGCATGTTCAGCACGGCCAGGTGATCGGCCATGAAGAAGGCGTCGAATTTGCCCGCCTCCAGTTTCCGGATCAGGTCCTTCAGATGCGGGAAATTGAAGTTGGCGTCGGGCCACGCGCCCGGATAGCGCCATGCGCCGGTGTGGATTGAGACCGGGCGCATGAAAGCGCCGAGCTTGAGTTGACGTTGTCTCATCGCCCGCTTCCCGCTGAAAGTGTCGTTGCAAAGACATAGGGATGGCCGCGGGCGGCGCCAGCGTGGAATGACGGAAGATTATTTTGTTTTTAGGCTGCGCTCTGGCATGCTCGTCATTCCGGCGCGCGCGAAGCGCGAAAGCGGAATCTCGCGCCACAACTTCTAGACTCCGGGTTCGCGACGTCGTCGCGCCCCGGAATGACGTCAAGGGGGCTAGGCTCCCAACACATCCTTCTGCATCTTGCCGCCGTAGAAGTGGAAAAACGGCACTGGCGCGTCGTGATGGAGCGGCCCAGTGGCAAGCCGTCTTTCCAGTTCGCCCAGGACGTTCTTGGTCATCGGGTGCAGGTCGGCCAGCGGCTTCGAGCCGAGTTCGACCCAGACGAGTTCGACCAGTTCGGCGTCCGCATGCACCACGCCCTCCACGCGATGAGTGATGGCGGAGGCGTCCGCGGTGAAGAAGCGCGTATCAAAACGGCGCACGCGGCCCGGCGGCGTGATGGCGCGGGCAATCAGGAAGAGCCCGGACGGATCGGGCAGCAGGCCTGCTTGCGCGAATGGCGCCCAGGGGCCGTCGAGTCCTGCGGAGCTATCGGTCTTGCGTCCCAGGCAGAGGCCGGTCTCCTCGCAGGCTTCGCGGATCGCGGCAATCGCAAGCGATTTGGCGCGGGAGGCGGTGATCTTGGGACTGCCTTTCAGCAGGTTGGCTTCAAGCTCTTTCGGAATCGGCGCCGCGACCGGCACGCGATGATCCGCCCTGTCGACGCGACCGCCCGGGAAGACGAATTTGCCGGGCATGAACACGACCTTGTCGTGGCGGCGGCCGACCAGAACCCTTGGAATGGGACCGGCGCGATCGACTAGGATCAGCGTCGCCGCATCCTTCGGCCGGTAATAGGGATGATGGTCGGCCTCTTTTTCTTCCCGCTTTTCTTCGTTAGCCGCTGCCGCTGCTTCCGTCATTTCCACCCCGATGATTTGTTCTTTTTCTGATCAAAACTGATGACGGCGGGTCGAGGATAGTCTACAGCGGCGGGTCGTCCCTATAGCCGCCTTCGTCGTCAAAGCCATGCATGCGCAGCGCCCATTGCAGGCCGACCACGGTGCCTTTCACGGGCTGCAGCAGGAGCAACGACAGGATCAACGTCAAGGGAAGATAGATCGCAAGCTGCAATGCGACGGGCGGCGCATATTCGGTTTCGATCATCAGCGCGAGCGGCACGACGACATGCCCGACAATGACGATGACAAGGTAGGCCGGCAGGTCGTCGGCGCGATGCGGCGTGAAGTCGAGGCCGCAGACCGAGCAGTTGTTGTCCACCTTCAGGAAAGCGCGAAACAGCTTGCCTTCACCGCAGCGCGGGCAGCGGCCGCGAAAGCCGCGCTTCATCGCAAGCCAGAGATCGCGTTTCTCGTGCGTAGCGGTCTCGGCGGTCTCGCGGGTCCACACCCTGGTGGCTGGATTTGCACTGTCCATCACTTGCCTCGCTTGGTCTTGCCCGCTTTTGTCTTGCGGGCCTTTGTCCGGTCCTGCTTGCGGCCTTTCTCACGTGTGACGCGGCGCAATTGCGCAGCGCGCATCTTGGCGCCGTCCCGCCGGCGCACCGTGGGCGCGAATTCGCCCTCGCTCAAAAGCTCGAACCGCAGCGCGCCCGCGACCGGCTGCGCCTCCACCAGCCGCACATCTACCACATCGCCGAGCCGATGGGTGGCTCCGGAGCGTGAACCGACCAGAGCGTGGCGGGTTTCGTCGTAATTGTAATACTCGCTGCCCAGCGAACGCATCGGAATGAAGCCGTCGGCGCCGGTGTCGTCGAGCTTGACGAACAGGCCGGCGCGGGTGACCCCGGAAATACGGCCCTGAAACGTCGCACCGATGCGGTCGGCGAGATGATGCGCGATCAGGCGATCGGCGGTCTCGCGCTCCGCCTTCATGGCCCGGCGTTCGGTTGCGGAAATCTGCGCGGCGATTTCGCTCAAGGTTTCCAGCGACTCGCCATCCGGCAGCGCTCCCTCGCCAAGCCCCAATCCGCGGATCAGGGCGCGGTGCACGATCAGATCGGCATAGCGCCGGATCGGCGAGGTGAAATGCGCGTAGCGGCGCAGGTTCAGGCCAAAATGGCCGTAATTCTCGGCCGAATATTCGGCCTGCGCCTGCGAGCGCAGCACCACTTCATTGACCAGGTGCTCGTAGTCCTGCCCCTGAACCTGCGCCAGCACGCGATTGAACAAGGAGGGCCGTAGCGCTCCGCCCTTCGCAAACGGCAGGTCGAGCGTGCGCAGGAATTCCTGCAGCGCCTGCACCTTCTCGAAGCTGGGCTCGTCGTGCACGCGATAGATCAGCGGCAGCGCCTTTTTCTCCAGCATTTCGGCCGCGGCGACATTGGCGAGGATCATGAACTCCTCGATCAATTTATGCGCCTCCAGCCTTTGCGGCACGATGACGCGATCGACGGTGCCGTCGGCCTTGAGCAGGATCTTGCGCTCGGGAATATCGAGATCGAGCGGGTCGCGCTCCTTGCGCGCGTGCTTGATCGCCTCATGCGCCGCATAAAGCGGCTTGAGGATCGGATCGAGCAAAGGGCCCGTGCTGTCGTCGGGCTGCCCATCGATCGCCGCCTGCACCTGCGCGTAATGGAGTTTTGCGGCCGAGCGCATCAGCACGCGATGGAAGCTGTGCGAGCGCTTGCGGCCGTCGGCGCCGATTACCATGCGCACCGCGAGCGCCCCGCGCGGCTCACCCGGCACCAGCGAGCAGAGATTGTTGGAGATGCGCTCGGGCAGCATCGGCACCACGCGGTCGGGGAAATAGACCGAGTTGCCGCGCATCAAAGCGTCGTGGTCGAGCGCGGAGTGGGGGCGCACATAGAAGGCGACGTCGGCAATCGCCACGTGGAGGATGAAGCCGCCTTTGTTCTTCGGATCGGGATCGGCTTGCGCATGCACCGCGTCATCATGGTCCTTGGCGTCGGGCGGATCGATGGTGACGAGCGGCACCTCGCGCCAGTCCTCACGGCCCCTCAGCGTCGCAGGCTGCGCTTCCTCGGCCTCGCGCAGCGCGGCCCTGGAGAACTCCATCGGGATGTCATGGGCGTGGATCGCGATCAGGCTGATCGCTTTTTCCGACGCGATCGCACCAAGCCGCTCCTTCACCCGCCCGGAGGCGAGGCCGAAGGCGCGGGTGCGGATCAGGTCGACGCTGACGAGGTCGCCGTCCCGCGCGCCTTGGCTGTCGGCTTCCGCGATGTTGAGTTCGCGTCCGGCCTGCTTGCGGTCGACGGGAACGAGCCGGCCGCCGCCGTCGGGAAGCTTGCGGAAGATGCCGAGAATGCGGCTCTTGGCGCGATCGATGATCTTGATGATGCGTCCGCGATAGGCCGCGCCGTCACCCTCGTCGGAGGGCTCGACATGCAGCAGCGTGCGGTCGCCGACACCGGCGGTGGCGGAGGGACGCGCGCGGCGCGGCAGATGGATGCGGATCTTTGGCGGCTCGCCGCTTTCCACCTCGTCCCATTCGGTCGGGGTCGCGATCAATTCGCCGTCGCGGTCGCGGCCGGTAATGTCGGCGACGACAGTCGGCGGCAGGGCCTCGGTTTGCTGCACCTTCCTGCCGCGCTTCTTGATGGTGCCTTCGTTGGCGAGCTCGCGCAGGATCCGCTTGAGCTCGGCGCGGTCGGCATTCTTCAACCCGAACTCGCGGGCGATCTCGCGTGTCCCGACCTTGCCAGGATTTTGGCGGATGAAGGCAACAATGGCCTGGCGGTCGGGAAAGCCATTGTCCTTCTGCTTCTTCACTGTGGTCAGCGAGCCTTTCCGGCGCTCTTCTTCGCCGCCGGTTTTGACGCCGGCGCGGGTTTTGCGGCAGATGTCTTGGCTGCCGTCGCCACCGGAGCACGCGCCTTGCTGGTGGCCTCCGGCTTCGGCTTGACCGCAGCCTTCTTCACCGCGACCTTTTTCGCGGGCTTGGCGGCTTCGGTCTCATCCTTGGCGGGTTTGGCCGTCTTGGTCTTTGCGGCCTTGGTCTTGGCCTTGCCGCCACCCTTCGCCGCGCGTTCGTCGATCAGTGCGATCGCCTGTTCGAGCGTGACGCTGTCCTTCTCGAACTCGCTCGGGATGGTGGCGTTGACGCCGCCTGCGGTGACATAGGCACCGTAGCGTCCGCTCTTCACCGCGACGGGCCCGAGGCTCGGATGATCGCCCAGCACCTTGCCGGGATCGGCGCCGAAGCGGCGGCTTGGACCCTTGGCCGCCTTTTCCGCGATCAGGGCGACGGCCCGGTTCAAGCCGATGTCAAAGACTTCGTCCCCGGCTTCCAGGCTCGCATAGGTCTTGTCATGCCGCACGAACGGTCCGAACCGGCCGATGCCGGCCGTGATCGGAAGGCCGGTTTCCGGGTGCTTGCCGATCTCACGCGGAAGCGACAGCAGCTTCAGCGCGAGCTGGAGATCGACGTCGGCGGGATTGGTGCCCTTGGGGATGCCGGCGCGTTTGGGCTTCTCGCCCTCATCATAGTCTTTCTGCTCGCCGAGCTGGATGTAGGGACCAAAGCGCCCCGCCTTGACGGCGACGTCGAGCCCGGTCTCGGGATCCCGGCCGAGCACACGGTCGGCATTGGCTGCCTCGTTGTCGGCGGCGAGCGGACGGGTGTAACGGCACTCCGGATAGTTTGAACAGCCGACGAAGGCGCCGAACTTGCCGGCCTTCAGATGCAGCTTGCCGGTGCCGCAGGTCGGACACTGCCTGGGATCGCCGCCATCGGCGCGCGGCGGATAGATGTGCGGGCCGAGCATCTCATCGAGCGCGGACAGGACCTCGGCAACGCGCAGATCCTTGATATCATCGACGGCGCCGATGAAGTCGCGCCAGAAATCCTTCAGCACCTGCTGCCAGGAGATCTCATTGTTGGAGATGCGGTCGAGCTGCTCTTCGAGGTCGGCCGTGAAGTCATATTCGACATAGCGGCGGAAGAAGTTTTCCAGGAACGCGATGACGACGCGGCCCTTGTCGGCACCATAGAGCCGCTTCTTCTCCAGCCGCACATAACCGCGGTCCTTCAGGACCTGCAGGATCGAGGCATAGGTCGAGGGACGGCCTATGCCGAGCTCTTCCATCCGCTTGACCAGCGAAGCTTCAGAGAAGCGTGGCGGCGGCTCGGTGAAGTGCTGGGTGACGGCAAGGTTTTGCCGCTTCAGGTTTTCGCCTTGGCTCATGGCGGGCAGGCGACGGCTGTCCTCCTCGTCGCCATCGTCGTCGTGGCCTTCCTGATAGAGCGCGAGGAAACCGTCGAACTTGATGACCTGGCCGGTGGCGCGGAGCTCCAGCGCGCGTCCACCCGCCTTCGCCGATATGTCGACGGTGGTGCGCTCGAGCTCGGCCGATTCCATCTGGCTGGCGATGGTGCGTTTCCAGATCAGCTCATAAAGCTTGGCTTGATCGGCATCGAGTTTGCGGCGCATGGCGTCGGGCCTGCGCGACAGGTCGGTCGGACGGATCGCCTCGTGGGCTTCCTGCGCGTTCTTGGCGCGGGTCTGGTACTGGCGCGGACTGTCGGGGACATAGGCATTGCCGTAGTCCTCACCGATCACCTTGCGCGCCTGGGTGATCGCTTCGCCTGCGATCTGCACGCCGTCGGTACGCATATAGGTGATGAGGCCGGTGGTCTCGCCGCCGATATCGATGCCTTCATAAAGGCGCTGGGCGATGCGCATGGTGTGCGCCGGGGCAAAGCCGAGCTTACGGCTTGCTTCCTGCTGCAAAGTCGAGGTGGTGAAGGGGGCCTGGGGATTGCGCCGCGCCGGTTTGGCATCGACCGTCGTGACGGTGAAGGCGGCCGCTTCCAGCGCCTTCTTGAACGCTTCGGCCTCCGCGCCGGAGCCGATGTCGAGCCTTTGAATCTTCTTGCCGTCGGCGCCGACCAGGCGGGCCTCGAAGGCCTCGCCGCGCGGCGTGAGCAAGGTCGCGATCAGCGACCAATATTCCCTGGGCACGAATTTTTCGATCTCGAGCTCGCGGTCGCAGACCAGCCGCAGCGCGACCGACTGCACCCGGCCCGCCGAGCGGGCGCCGGGCAGCTTGCGCCAAAGGACAGGGGAGAGGGTGAAGCCGACCAGATAGTCCAGCGCGCGGCGCGCCATATAGGCGTCAACCAGGGCGCCGTCGATCTGGCGCGGGTTCTTCATGGCCTCGGAGATTGCCTGCTTGGTAATGGCATTGAAGACCACGCGCTCGATCTTCTGATCCTTGAGTGCGCGCTTCTCCTTCAACACCTCCAGCACGTGCCAGGAGATAGCCTCGCCCTCGCGATCAGGGTCGGTTGCCAGGATCAGGCGGTCGGCGCCTTTCAAGGATTTGGCAATATCGTTGAGCCGGCCTGCCGCCTTGGGATCGACCTCCCAAATCATCCTGAAATTATGGTCCGGATCGACCGATCCGTTCTTCGCCGGGAGGTCGCGGACATGGCCGAAGGAGGCCAGAACCTCGTAGGACGAGCCCAAATATTTGTTGATCGTCTTGGCTTTCGCCGGCGACTCCACAATGACGATATTCATGTAATTCCAGTGACTTACGGGAGAATCTAGGGCGGTTCCGTCAAGACTCGAGCCGCCCCCTTTGGGTCCGAACATGGGTGGTGCCGGCCCCTCTGTCAAATCGCCAGGTGTTGAAAGTGGGACGAAGAAAGGGAACTTCACCCCGGATTGGTTGCACAATACCGCCCTAGGGTTGCGCACCATTTGGGTGTATTTTGATGCAAATACACCGAGCGGGATGTAATTGCGTGGCCGGCACTGGACGCAAGCGGAAGCGGGCGACCTCGCGCAGAAACCGCCAATCGGAAAACGATGACCCGCCCGGGGAGGGCGGACCGGACGAGGCTGCCGCTTTCATTGCCGAGACCGTGTCCGAACTTGCCGAACTCGCCCGGCGCCACGAGCTGCATCTGCTCAATCATCTGCTGGCGATGGTGCGGCTTGAGGCAGAGGATCGCTTACGCCGACGGCGGAAGCTGTCTTGAGCGCGCGGCTTACGCGCTCGCCCGGCGACGCTTTGCTGCGGGGCGCGGCTTTAGCGCGATGTCGGCCGGCGTGAGCAAGCGGCCATCCTGGGCGCGCAGCTCGAGCCTTTTCACCGGCCGGCCTTTTTCGCGATCGACCATGATGGTTGCGATGCTTTCGGGGCAGCGGTCGAACTCTTCGCTCCATTGCCGCAAGGCGACCAGGATCGGGAACACGCCACGCCCTTTTTCGGTGAGCACATATTCCTGGTAGGCGCTGCCGTCGGAGGCGGGCGCCATCCTGAGAATGCCTTCCTCGACCAGCATGCGCAGCCGCGCCGTGAGAATGTTCTTGGCCAGCCCCAGGCTCTTTTGAAACTCGCCGAAGCGGCGGCGGCCCAAAAAGGCGTCGCGGATGATGAGCAGCGACCACCAGTCACCAATCACGTCCAGCGATCGCGCGATCGGGCATCCATCGCCTTCCAGGCTCGTCCGTTTCACCATCGCCGCTCGTTCAGATTTTCGTTCGATGATGCATGCATCACCGCTTTGTGTAGTTGCATTATAAAACCAGGCGACCTAGATCGCAAGTCCGGTTTAATTATGAAACCAAACCAGCATGGAGGCACTCGTGAGACTCGCGAACAAGACGGCATTGATTACCGGCGGAAACAGCGGCATCGGCTTTGCGACCGCAAGACTGTTCGTCGCCGAAGGCGCTAAAGTGACCATTACCGGCCGCAACAGGGAGACGCTCGACGCGGCGGCCAACGAACTGGGCGCGAGCGCGCTGGCGGTGGCGGCGGATGCGACCGATAACGCAGCTACCGAGGCAGCGATCAGGCGGGCGGTCGAGACGTTCGGCAAGCTCGACATCCTCTTTGCCAATGCCGGCATTCCCGGCAGCACGCCGCTCGGTGCGACGACCCTGGAAACCTTCGAGACGGTGATCAGGACCAACATCACCTCGGTGTTCTTCACCGTGCAATCGGCGCTGCCATATATGAACGACGGCGCGTCGATCATTCTCAACGGCTCGGTGATCTCCGTGCTTGGCAATCCCGGCTATTCGGCCTACGCCGCGAGCAAGGCCGGTGTGCGCGCGATGGCGCGGGTGATGGCATCAGAACTGTCGCCGCGTGGCATCAGGGTCAACGTGGTGGCGCCTGGCGGTGCGCGGACGCCGATCTGGAATGGCGCGGCCCCGACGCCCGAGGCCTTTGCAGCGCTGGAGCAGCGCATCGCGCGCACGACCCCGCTCGGCAGAATGGCCGAAGCCGATCACATCGCCAAAACCGTGCTGTTCCTGGCCTCCGACGATGCGGCGCATGTGCAGAGTGCGGAAATCTTTGTCGACGGCGGCGCGACGGGTTCGCCTGCGGGGGCGCCGATCTTTCGCGGCTAAAGGCCGGTTCCGTCCTCCCAAACAAAGCGGCCGACGCGTTCTCTCAAGGGAAGGCGTTGGCCACTCGCTTTTTCTTGAACAGTTATTTTCGGCCGCGTTGAACCTTGCGCGCGGCTGCAGATACCTTTCTTGCAAGGCAGGTCATTTTTTTAACAAGTCATTTCTTAAAAAGAATATTGGAGTGCTGTTATGCTTAAAGCACTTGGTTTATCGATTCCCGCAGCGCGCATTTCGGACAAATCCGATAGCTGGCAATCCCAACTCAGCCGTGACGATCTACGAAAGGCTGTACAGTCCGCGCGCAAGCCGTCCTGGAGCAGCGAGCTCATTGCGATCGCGCTCTTCTCCGGCATCGGCCTATTGGTTTGCCTGGTAGCCCTGCTGTTTGGGCAACAGGGCTACTGGTATTGATGCTTCCTCGTTTTGCGCGCGAGTTGCCGCCGCGTGGCGGCGGCTCGGCGGCAGTCGTTCGCTTACGCGGCGTGAAGCTGGGTCGCCGCCTGCAGCGCGCCTGCCAGCGCCTTTTCGCGATGCTCGGGGCCGATCTGAATGCCATCGGCGGAAATGAACTCGAGCTTCGTCACGCCGATGAAGCCGAACACGCCGCGCAAATAGGATTCCAGATGTTCCAATGCCTCGGCCGGTGAGCCCGGACCGTAAAATCCGCCGCGCGAGATGGCGACGATCACGCGCTTGTCGCCTGCCAGTCCTTCCGGCCCCTGCGCGCCATATTTGAAGGTCTTGCCTGCGACCAGGATGCGATCGATCCAGGCCTTGAGCTGGCTCGGGATGGTGAAATTGTACATGGGCGCACCGAGCACGACGATGTCGGCGGCGAGGAACTCCGCCAGCACGGCTGAACTGGTGGCGAGCTCCTGCTGCACGGTCGGATCGGGATTGGGCGCACCCTGGGCCGCCGCGAGCTGCGCTCCGGACAGGTGGGCGAGCGGCGAGGCGGAGAGATCTCGATAGACGATCTCAACGCCAGGTGTCGCCTGGCGCAGCCGATCGACGATCGCGGCGGTCACCTGGCGGCTGACCGAGTGCGGGCCGAGCACGCTGGAATCGATGTGCAGAAGTTTTGTCATAGCAGTCACCCTTTGGTATAAGTTTGTAACCGGCGCTATATGAGTGACCGTCCACAAACGCCGCAAGAACGCACTTTTTTGAAACCCGGGCACATCAGTGAAACCTGCGCACAGCGAATTTCCTGCACCTCCGGCACAACTGGACCATGACAACTGCCGGGGTGTCGCCTCCATCCTTTCGCGTGTCGGCGACAAATGGAGCGTCCTCGTCATCATGATGCTCTTCAATGGGCCCAAGCGCTTCAATGAGATCAAGCGCCTGATCGGCAGCATTTCGCAGCGGATGCTGACCTTGACGCTGCGTGGGCTGGAGCGCGACGGGCTGGTCACGCGCACCGTTTTCCCGACCATTCCGCCGCGAGTCGACTACGAGCTCACAGATCTCGGGCGCGGCCTGAGCAAGCCGGTGATCGCGCTCGGCACATGGGCGATGGATCACATGGAGCAAATCGAGGCCGCGCGCGCCCACTTCGACCAGCGCAACGACACCGCCTGATCAAACGAGCGAGACCAGTCCGCCGCCATGGCGCTCGAGCTTGCCGGCGAGTTCGAGTTCGAGCAGCACCGTGCGCACCATCGACGCGGGCATGTCGGCCATCCGGATCAAATCGTCGATCGAGACCGGCGTCGGCCCGAGCAGCGTGACGACGCGGTCGCGCTCCGCGCTTGGCAGGTTGCTTTCAAGCGGATCGCTGTCCGGTTCATTCGCAGGCAACGCGATCGGCCGCTCCATGATCGGCGCGACGGCCTGAATGATATCGGCCGCTTCCGTGACCAGCGTTGCGCCTTGCTTGATCAGATCATTGGTGCCGGCGGCGCGCGGGTCGAGCGGGGAGCCTGGGACAGCGAAGACCTCGCGGCCCTGTTCGGCTGCCATGCGCGCGGTGATCAGCGAGCCTGAACGCTGGGCGGCCTCGACCACGACCACGCCGAGCCCGGCCCCTGATATCAGCCGGTTGCGGCGAGGAAAGTCCCGCGCCCGCGGCTCATGTCCGAGCGGCATTTCGGAGATGGCCGCGCCTTCTGACGCGAGAATGGCGGCAAGCAGATCCTCGTGCTCGGGCGGATAGATGCGGTCATGCCCGCCCGCCAGCACCGCCACGGTGCCGCTCGCAATGCTGGCGCGATGCGCGGCCTGGTCGACGCCGCGCGCAAGCCCGGAGATGACGACAAAACCGGCGTCGCCGAGTTCGCGCGCCAGCACCTGCGCGAATTTCAATCCCGCGGCGGAGGCGTTGCGGGAGCCGACGATCGCGATCATCGGCCGCATCAGGCTGCTGCTCGCACCGCGCACAGCCAGCAGCGGCGGCGCATCATCGATCGTCGCAAGCCGCGGCGGATAGCCGGCTTCCTCCGGCGCCAGCAGGTCGATGCCGAACTTTCGGCAAGCGCCAAGCTCGGCGCGTGCCTCCTCCTCGCCGCAGATGCGCAACCGACCCGCACCGCCACGACGTGCAAGCTCCGGCAGCTGCCGCAGCGCCTCGCGCGCATTGCCGCAATGCGCAAGCAGCGAGCGAAACGTGCGCGGTCCGACATTTTCGGACCGGATCAGCCGCAGGCGGTCAATCCGCTCGGCATCGGTAAGCTGCAATTGTGAGGTGATGGCGTCCACGCGAAGGTCCCCTGCGCGGCTAACATGAAGCAACCTGCGCGCGTAGGGAAGGGGGTGGAGTACACTCTCTTCATTCGTCATGGACGGGTCAAGCCCGGCCATGACGGAGTTCGGGGTTGCCTGCATCGCGTCAATGCGATTTCTAAGGACCGGCTCGATCACTGAAAGGAGTGTCCGCCATGATCTCCGTTTCCGACCTCAAGCGTCGCATCGATCACGGCGAGTTGTCGCCCGACGCCGCGCTGGCGCAATCATTGGAAGCAATCGAAATTCAGGAAAAAGCGATCGGCGCCTTCGTTCACCGCGCCAAGGCGCCGCGTGCGGCGGGCGCGGGGCCGCTGCGCGGCATCGCTGTCGGCATCAAGGACATCATCGACACCTCCGATCTGCCGACCGAGATGGGCTCATCCATCTACAGGGGATGGCAGCCGCGTGCCGATGCATCTGTGGTGATGATGCTCAAGCGGGCAGGGGCAACGATCGTCGGCAAGACCACGACCACCACGTTCGCCGCGCTCGATCCGACCGCGACCCTTAATCCGCGCAATCACGGCCACACGCCGGGCGGATCGTCCGCGGGCTCGGCGGCGGCGGTGGCGGCCGGCATGATTCCTCTGGCACTGGGCACGCAGACCGCGGGCTCGGTGATCCGGCCCGCCTCGTTCTGCGGCGTTGCCGCGATCAAGCCATCCTATCGGCTGCTGCCGACGGTCGGCGTCAAGTGCTACTCATGGACGCTGGATACGGTCGGGCTGTTCGCGGCCGGCGTTGAGGATCTGGCCCTTGCGTTGTCGGCGATGACCGGCCGACCGGACCTTGCGAGCGATCCTCTGGCAAAGCCGCCGCGGATCGGCGTGGTCACCCAGGATTTCGCGAGCAGCGTGGAAGCGGCGAGCGATGCCGCCTTGCGGATCGCGGCTGCGGCGGCCGAGCGCGCGGGTGCGACCGTTCGCGCGCTCAAGCTCGCCGATGTCGTGGCGGAAGCCTGGCAGATCCAGCCGATCATCCAGGATTTCGAGGCGCATCGTGCACTCGTCTGGGAATACGCCACGCATCATGACGAGATCGCGCCGAAGCTGCGGTCCAAGATGGACGAGACCGCCGGGCTGTCACCATCCGCCCACGCCGAGGCGCTGGAGATCGGCAATCGCGCACGCGCTGCATTTGGCGACGCACTCTCCGATGTCGATGTCGTGCTGACCTATTCCGCGCCGGGCGCCGCGACCAAGGGACTCGCCTCAACCGGCGACCCGCGCTTCAACCGGCTCTGGACCTTGCTGGGTACACCTTGCGTGAACGTACCCGCCGACGTCGCCGACGGTGGTTTGCCGGTGGGCGTGCAGATCGTGGCGCGCTTTGGCGAGGATGCAAAGGCGCTCGCGGCAGCGCGTTTTCTTGAAGGCGCGCTGCGGATTTAGACCAGCTCCGGCTCACGCGAGGGATGCACCGGAGCCGACTCCGGCTTCGCTGGGACCGGCCTTGTTGCCCCCCGCAGCCAGCGGTCAGCGGCGGTTCGTCCGCTCCGGTGCAAGGCCATCACGAAGGCGCGGCCGAGATCAACCGCACTGCGCTGGGCGAGCCCGTCGATCTCGTCCTCCGCTGCGATCCGCGAGATCCGAGGTGCGGTCGCGCCGGCGCTGCGGGCCCATTCGAGTGCGGCGACTTCCGCGTTCAAACTTGCATTCGCGGTGATCTGGTCGAGACGACGATCGATTGCGGCGCCCGTGATCGGCACGTAACTGTCGCGCGACGGCGTGACCTGGACGATCAAGAGCTCGGTCGCGGATGACTCCTGCACCAAGTCGACCAGCGGCGGGTTGGTCGCATAGCCGCCGTCCCAATGCGCATCGCCATCGATCTCGACGGCGCAGTGGACAAGCGGAGGACAGGTCGAGGCCAGCGCCACATCCGCGGTGATCTCGGAATTGCGGAAAATGCGCGCCGCGCCATCGCGAACGCGCGTCGCCCCGATCAGGAGCTTGGGGCAGGACGGGGCGCGCAGTGCTTCGAAATTGACGTGCTTGGCGAGCACCCTGCGCAGCGGGTCAATGTCGAGCGGATCGAACTGGCCCGAGCGCAATGCCGCGCCGAAAGCGACAGAGCTTCCGGCCGGCGAAAATCCGCCGAGCAGCATCAGCGACCGGAACGATGCCTCATCCACCATCCGATTCCAGAATTGCGCTAGGCGCGTCCGTGCGCGCTCACGCCCGCCCTCGACCAGTCCGGACGCCAGCAGCACGGCATTGACGCTGCCTGCGCTGGCGCCGCTGATGGCATCAAAGGCGCAAGCTGGCTCTTCGAGCAGCCGTTCCAGCACGCCCCAGGTGAAGGCCGCAAACGAGCCACCCCCTTGCAGGGCGAGCGACAGTTTTCGCGGCGGCCAGGCTATAGCGTCGGCCAAGCCCGGCATGGCCTCTGGTGTCGACGGCGTCACGCTGACCCTGGCGCTCGCCTGCGACGCCAGTTGAGCTTGTCGAGCCCGCTTTCCAATCGAATTGAAGAAGAAACGCGCTTCCGCCGCAAGCTCGGATGGCCGCGGCCCGTGCACGGTCGCGGGTTTCGCGGGGCCTTGCACGATCTCAGGCGTTTGGGGCGGCTCAGCTTCCACCGTTGCCGCGACGGCTTCCGTCGGCACCGGCGGCGCGCTGTTCGTCGACCAGATGTCTGCGGCGGCCAGCAGCGCGCTGGCGCCGCTCCGGAACTCGCGCGCCTCAGATGGCGTAGTGCTCTGCAAAGTCAGCCCCCGCTGTGCGCCTGATGAATCGTTCTCGTTCATCTTCGGCAACCGTTTGACGCGAACTACCCCGCAGCAAAGATGGCAGGCGAAAGAGAGTCTTGCCAGCGCTGCACATGCGTTGCGAACAGGATTTGCGCGATGTGTTGTAACTTTGCAGCGATAGGCTCGGTTCTCGTTCCGTCATTCCGGGTTTGGTGCTTCGCACCGCCCCGGAAGGACGGAGCGAGGAATGAACTACCGCTTCTCGCCGATTCGTCCCTCGGTGCCGGCCTGCAACCGCTTGATATTCTCGCGATGCATGTAGAACAGCAGCAGCGTCAGCACGGCGAACAACGAGGCCAGCGCCGGATGGCCGAACCACCACAGAAACAGCGGCGTGACAACGCTTGCAACCAGCGCAGAGAGCGAGGAGTAGCGGGTGACGACGGCCGTCGTGAGCCAGATCGCGCAGAATACCACCGCCGCCGGCCAGAACAGCGCCAGCAATACGCCGATATAGACGGCGACGCCCTTGCCGCCGCGAAATTTCAGCCAGACCGGAAACAGATGGCCCAGAAATGCGCCGAGCGCCGCCAGCATGGCCGCGTTCGGTCCGCCGAGTGAGCCCGCGATCATGACCGCGGCCGTGCCCTTCAGCGCGTCGAGCAGCAGCGTGGCGGCAGCCAAGCCCTTGCGGCCGGTGCGCAGGACATTGGTGGCGCCGATGTTGCCGGAACCGATGGAGCGCAGGTCCGCCGTGCCCGCGAGCCGGGTCAGGATCAGCCCGAACGGGATCGAGCCGAAGAGATAGCCGATGAAAAGAGCGATCGGCAGGAAAGCGTCAGGTCCCATTGGAGCGGCTCCCAGCGGGGCTATGCCGCGCTTCAGACATGCTCATATACGGTGCGGCCGCCGACGATGGTGCGTACCACCCGGCCCGAGAACCGGGCTTCATCGAACGGCGTGTTCTTGCATTGCGATTTCAGATCGGCGGGATCGAGCACCCAGGGCGTCTCGGGATCGATCACGATCACGTCGGCGGGCGCGCCCGCGCGCAAGGACCCGCCCGGCAGGCCGAGCAACTCGGCGGGGCGGGTCGACATGGCGCGGATCAGGGTCTTCCAGTCCATGTCGCCATTGTGGATCAGTCGCAGGGCCGCCGGCAACATGGTCTGCAGGCCGACGGCGCCAAAAGCGGCTTCCGCGAAGGGCAGGCGCTTGACCTCGACATCCTGCGGATTGTGGTCGGACATGATGACGTCGATCAGGCCCGACGATACCGCCTGAACCAGGGCCTGCCGGTCGTTTTCAGTGCGCAGCGGCGGGCACAGCTTGAGGAAGGTACGGTAGGGGCCGATGTCGTTCTCGTTCAGCGTGACGTGATTGATCGAGACGGAGGCGCTGACCGGGAGCCCCGCATCGCGGGCGCGCTTCAAGATCTCGAGCGAAGCGATGCAGGAGAGCGATGCGGCGTGATAGCGCCCGCCGGTCAGCGCCACCAGCCGCATGTCGCGCTCCAGCATCACGGCCTCGGCCGCGTCGGGAATGCCCATCAAGCCCAACCTTGCCGCGAACTCGCCTTCGTTCATCACGCCTTCGCCGACGAGATCGGGATCCTCGGTGTGATGCACGATCAGCGCGTCGAAATCACGGGCGTAGGTGAGCGCCCGTCGCATCACCTGCGCGTTGGTGACGCTCTTGTCGCCGTCGCTGAAGGCGACCGCGCCGGCCGCTTTCAACAACCCGATCTCGGTCATCTCCTCGCCGTGCAGACCCTTGGTCAGCGCCGCCATCGGCTGGATGTTGACGATGGCGGTGTCGCGGGCACGGCGCAGCACGAAGTCGACCGTCGCCGAATTGTCGATCACCGGTTCGGTATCGGGCTGGCAGATGATCGTCGTAATGCCGCCGGATGCCGCCGCCTGGCTCGCGGAGGCGAAGGTCTCGCGATGACTGAAGCCGGGCTCGCCGACGAAAGCGCGCATGTCGATCAGGCCGGGGGCGACGATCTTGCCGGTGCAGTTGATAATGTCGGTGCCCTCGGGCACGCCGGCCGCGCCGATGCCGCGCCGCATCTCGCGAACGACGCCGTCGGCGATCAATACATCGGCAAGGCCGTCGAAGTCGCGCGACGGATCGATCACGCGCGCATTGGCGAGCAGGATCGGGCGGCGGTCGGTCAGGATCGGCATTCTCCAGTGTCCCAGTTCTGAACTAGGCGTTCGGCAAGTTGCGGGCGAGCGCTTCCAACACCGCCATGCGTACCGCCACGCCCATTTCGACCTGCTCGCGGATCAACGACTGGGCGCCGTCGGCCACGATGGAGTCGATCTCGACGCCGCGGTTCATCGGCCCCGGATGCATCACCAGCGCATCGGGTTTGGCGTAGGCAAGCTTCTTCTGGTCGAGCCCGAAATAGTGGAAATACTCGCTGGAGGACGGCACGAAGGAGCCGTTCATGCGCTCGCGCTGCAGGCGCAGCATCATGACGATGTCAGCGCCTTCCAGGCCTGCACGCATGTCGCGCGCGACCTCGACGCCCATCCGCTCGATGCCGACCGGCAGCAGCGTGGAGGGCGCGACCACGCGCACCCGCGCGCCCATGGTGTTGAGCAAGAGGATGTTGGAACGCGCCACGCGCGAATGCAGGACATCGCCGCAGATCGCGACCACAAGTCCCTCGATCCGGCCCTTGTTACGGCGGATCGTGAGCGCATCGAGCAGCGCCTGGGTGGGATGCTCATGCGCGCCGTCGCCGGCATTGATCACGGAGCCGTCGACCTTGCGCGCCAGAAGTTCCACCGCGCCCGAGGCGTGATGCCGCACCACCAGGATGTCCGGGTGCATGGCGTTCAGCGTCGCCGCGGTGTCGATCAGGGTTTCCCCCTTGCGCATGGAGGAGGAGGATACCGACATGTTCATCACGTCGGCGCCCAGCCGTTTCCCCGCGATCTCGAAGGAGGATTGGGTGCGGGTCGAGGCCTCGAAGAACAGGTTGATCTGCGTGCGCCCGCGCAAGGACGTGCGCTTCTTGTCGATCTGGCGATTGAGCTCGACATACTCTTCGGAAAGGTCGAGCAGGCCGGTAATATCGGCAGCGGAAAGTCCCTCGATTCCCAGCAAATGCCGGTGGCCGAGGACGAAGGTCGATTTCGATGGCGATGTCATTAAAGCCAGAGCTATAGGCGCGGATGCTTGTGGCCGCAAGTGTGAAAGGTGGCGGGGCGAGTTATCCCCCGGGGAGTGCTGATCCGCTTTCGCCGTCATTCCGGGGCGTCGCGCAGGCGACGAACCCGGAAATCTCGAGATTCCGGGTCTGGTCTTTCGGACCATCCCGGAATGACGGTGCCGTCTGAAGAACCGGGCGAAGCCCCGCCATGATGACATCGAGCCGTGGTGTCATGGCGCGGCAAGGCTTTGTGAACTATGCCAAGGAGTGGTGGCACTTTTCGCTGCCGGGCGCGGGCGGGGCGGCCTATGATTTCCCCCAATTCGCCGCGCCGGCCATGATTCCTTGCGGAGGTATCGGCCATGACCAAGCCCTCGTTCGCGACCCACGAGGTTTTCAACCAGTCGCCGCCGTTCGAGGACGTCGATCTTTTTACGGCGGATGAGCCGCTGGTCGACGCGGTCGCGGCCAATGGCGGGGCGGACGCGGCGAAGGAACTGTCTGATTTCGGCCGGCATTGGGGTTCCGCGGCGATGGCCGCGCGCGGCCGGCTTGCCAATGAAAACACGCCCAAGCTCAAGACCTTCGATTCCCGCGGCAACCGCCGCGACGAGGTCGAGTTTCACCCCTCCTACCACGAGCTGATGGCGCATTCGGCCCATGCGGGCGTGCACAATTCGACCTGGACGGCCGACGGCAAGCCGGCGGGCGCGCCCAGCGAGGTCGTGCGCGCCGCGAAATTCTACATGGCTGCGCAAGTGGAGACCGGCCATCTGTGTCCCATCACCATGACGCGCGCTTCGGTCGCCGCACTCGCCAGCCAGCCGGATCTGCTCGCCAAGACCATGCCTGTCATCGCGCAGCGCGCCTATGATCCGACTTTCGCGCCCTGGTGGACCAAGCGAGGCATGACGCTCGGCATGGGCATGACCGAAAAGCAGGGCGGCACCGACGTGCGCGCCAATATGACGCGCGCGGAGCGTACCGCCGACGGCTACCGTCTCACCGGGCACAAATGGTTCATGTCGGCGCCGATGTGCGATGCGTTTCTGGTGCTGGCGCAGGCGGAAGGCGGGCTGACCTGCTTCTTCATGCCGCGCTTTGCGCCCGATGGTTCGGTCAACGCCCTGCAGTTCCAGCGGCTGAAGGACAAGCTTGGCAACCGTTCCAACGCCTCGAGCGAGGTCGAGTTCGTCGGCGCCTATGCCTTGCCGGTCGGCGAGGAGGGCAAGGGGATCCGCACCATCATCCAGATGGTGCAGCTCACGCGCCAGGATTGCGCCATCGCCTCCGCAGGCCTGATGCGTTCCGGGCTTGCGCATGCGCTGCATCATGCACGCCATCGCAGCGTGTTCCAAAAGCACCTCGCCGATCAGCTGCTGATGCAGGCGGTGCTGGCGGACATGGCGTTGCACGTGGAAGCATCGGTTGCGCTGGTGATGCAGGTCTGCCGTGCCTTCGACCGCGCGCCGCAGGAGCCGGGCGAGGCGACCTACATGCGGCTGCTGACGCCCGCCATCAAATACTGGGTCTGCAAGAGCGCGCCGCCCTTCCTCTACGAGGCGATGGAGTGCCTCGGCGGCAATGGTTATGTCGAGGAAGGCATCCTGGCGCGGCATTACCGGGAGTCGCCGGTCAATGCGATCTGGGAAGGTTCCGGCAATGTGATGTGCCTGGACGTGCTGCGGGCGCTCGCGCGGGAGGCCGAGGCCGCGCTGGCCGTGCTGCGCGAACTATCAGCGGAGACGCAGGGGCTATCCGGCGCGGGTGAGGCGGTTGCCTTCATCGGCAAGACGTTCCGCCGGCCGGACAGTGAGCGCGTCGCGCGGATCGCGGTGGAAAAACTGGCGCTGCTGGCGGCTGCCGCGGCGTTGAACAGAGTGGCCCCGCGTCAGGCCGAGCTGTTCGCGGCAACCCGGCTTGCGGCCAATCACACCGGCATGTATGGCTCGGTTGAGTTCACAAACGATGATATCCGCGCGCTCCTGGAGCGGGCGCTGCCGTGAAAGTGACTTGATGGACTCTCTCAATTCCGAAAACCCGTCCCTCGTCGTCGAAGCGCCAAAGAGGCGCCGCGTCTGGCATTTCTGGGGCACCGCGTTATGGGGCTTATTCGCCTTCGCCGCATTGTTTGTCGGTCAAATCGCGGTCGTGGGTTATGTGGTCCTGCAAAAGGGTGACGGGATCTCCATTGAGGAGGCGATCCGTGCTGCTGCAAGCAGCGGCACGACGATTTCGCTCTCGGTGATCATGGGGCTGCCGGCGGTGGTCGCGGCGCTCTGGCTTGCGATCCGCTTCACGACGACGCCATTTGCCGACTACCTCGTGCTGCGCTTAACGCCCTGGAAAAACCTCCTGATCGGCGCGGTCGGCCTCGTTGCCATACTCGGCTCTTGGGAGCTCTTGTCCCGCCTGGTCGGGCACGAGAGCTCGCCGGACTTCATGGTCAATGTCTTGAAATCGGCGCGCAGCGACGGTGCGCTCTGGCTGTTGATCGTCGCCTTCTGCGTCGCTGCGCCGATCTCGGAAGAGCTTTTCGCGCGCGGCTTTCTCTATCGCGGCTGGTCGGAGACGGTTCTTGGCCCGATCGGCGCGATCGTTCTGTCGTCGCTGGTGTGGACGAGCCTGCACCTGCAATATGATTGGTATTTCTTCGCCGAAGTGTTCGTGCTCGGCCTCTGGTTCGGGTACTTGCGCTACCGCAGTGGCTCGACCTGGCTGACGATCGTCCTGCATGGGCTGAACAATCTCGGCGCGGTGATCCAGACCATCTGGCTGGCAGGGCAGTCGTAGGCACCGCGTTTCCTCTTCGTCGTTGCTATGATGAAGGGTGCGGGCTCCTTTCTGGCCTCAGCCCGTCCGCAGATTCGCCAGCCGGTCGAGTGCGCCCTGCAGGATGAAGATCGCTGCGTGCTCGTCGATCACCTCGGCGCGCTTGGCGCGGCTCACGTCCATGCCGATCAATTCGCGCTCCACCGCCGCCGTCGACAATCGCTCGTCCCACAGCGCAATCGGAAGCTCGGTGAGCTGCGACAGGTTGCGGGCAAAGGCGCGGGTCGATTGCGCGCGCGGGCCCTCGCTGCCATCCATGTTGATGGGCAATCCCAGCACGAAGCCGGCCGCCTTACGTTCCACCGCAATTGCGAGCAGCCGCGCCGCATCCGCCTTGAAAGCCTTGCGCTTGATGGTCTCGACGCCGGTCGCGAGCCTGCGGTCCGGATCGGACACCGCGACGCCGATGGTCTTGGTGCCGAGATCAAGCCCGACAAGCGCGCCGCGCGGCGGCCAATGCGCGGCGGCGTCGATGAGCGCGAGGATGGGGGCAGGCATGCTGCGGCATAACACGCAGGCCGGCGTTCAGGCAAAGCCGATCGCAGGCTCACATTCTGTTTTACGATCGAGACCGACATGTTCTCGATTATTGAATTCTCGCCGCCGTCGGAGCGCACTAATGTGCCAAGCAAGTCGTCCTCGCAATCGAAAGACCAAACCATGTGGCCGGACCGCCGTTTGCTCAATCTCATCAAGACCGAATTTCCGATCGTGCTGGCGCCGATGGCGGGCGTCATGGATGCCGACCTCGTGATCGCGGTGGCGCAAGGGGGAGGGCTGGGCTCGCTGCCATGCGCGATGCTTTCGGCTGAGAAGGCGCGTGAGCAGGTCAACATCATCCGCCAGCGGGTCGCAGCGCCCATCAACATGAACTTTTTCTGCCACCAACCCGTCGCCGCGGACGCCGAGCGCGAATCGGGCTGGCGAGAGCGGCTTGCATCCTATTACGGAGAGTTTGGGTTGGACCCTGCGGCGCCCGTCAACGCCGCCAACCGTGCGCCGTTCGATGCGGCCATGTGCGCGGTTGTGGAGGAACTCAAGCCCGAGATCGTCAGCTTCCACTTCGGCCTGCCGGAGCCGGCGCTGCTCAAGCGCGTCAAGGCGGCCGGTTGTCTCGTGATGGCGTCGGCGACGATCGTCAAGGAAGCGATCTGGCTGGAGCAGAACGGCGCGGACATCATCATCGCGCAAGGTGCCGAGGCCGGTGGCCATCGCGGCATGTTTCTCACCGACAACATCGCCGAACAGCCGGGTACTTTTGCGCTGGTGCCGCAGGTGGTGGATGCGGTGAGGGTGCCGGTGATTGCCACCGGCGGCATCGCCGACGGGCGCGGCATCGCGGCGGCGTTCGCGCTCGGTGCCAGCGGGGTGCAGATCGGCAGCGCCTATCTGCGCTGTCCGGAGTCCAAGGTGATCGCGCCGGCGCGGGCGGCGCTCGCCGATGCGCGTGACGATTCCACGGTGATCACCAACGTCATGACCGGGCGCCCCGCGCGCGGCGTAGCCAACCGCGTGATGCGTGAGGTCGGCCCGATTTCGCCTGATGCTCCGGCCTTTCCCCATGCCGCGACCGCGCTGGCGCCGCTGCGCCAGGCCGCGGAGAAGCAGGGGCGGATCGATTTCACCAATCTCTGGGCGGGGCAGGCCGTGCGGATGGGACGCGATGTGCCAGCGACCGAACTAACCCGCGCGCTGGCGGGCGAAGCGCTTGCGCGCCTCCGTGCGCTTTCTGCGTAACTTAATACCGAAGCGAGGTCGATCGATCTCCGGCGCTGTCGCCCTCCAACGCGAAGAGGGCGACGGAATAGCCGATTGTTAAGGATGATCGTTCTCGCGCCCGCCGCGCGGTGCGAGCAAACGCTTTGCATACCGTTGGAGCGATAGGCTTTCCGTCCAACATGTTCACTCGTCTGCGCAAGTCCACGTCGCTGCCTTGCAAGACAGGTCCAAGGTTAGACGATGCGCGCCCACGATTTGTCCGCGGCCGAAACCCCGGAACTGCCGCTCGCCGCGCTCGAGCGGGCAAACGACGCCATTGTGTTCATCGATGGCGATTTCCGCGTAAGTTATTTCAGCAAGGCGGCGGAGGAGATGTGGGGGCTCGATCGCGACGACGTGCTCGGTCGCGATGTCAGCCGCCTTGGGCTCGATGATCTTCGCGAGCACCTGCTCGCGGTGTCGTCCTCATCTGACGCACGTCGTGCCGAGTTCAAGATCCGGCGCAATGACGGTAGCAGGGTCCGCGCCGCGCTGTCGTTTTCGTCGGTCGAGATTGAAGGGCAGACTCAGTATCTGGTCTTTGCTCGCGACATCAGCGCCGAACGCGAGGTACGCGAGAAGGTCGCGCTGCTCTCGCTGGTCGCCGACAAGACCAGCCGTGCGATCGTCATCACCGATCGTGATCTGAAGATCATCTACACCAACGCCACGTTCGCGGGAATGTTCGGCTACGCGCCCGAGGAGGCCAAGGGGCGGCACGCGATCGAACTGCTTGTCGGCCGACATACCGACCACAACAGGCTCGCAGCTTTGTGGCGCGGGATCATCGAGGGCAGTTTGGGCGAGGAGGATATCCTCGCGTATGACAAAAACGGCAACGAAATCTGGATCTCCGCCCACATCCAGCCATTTCGTAACCCGCGCGGGCGGGTCAAGTACATGTTCGCGCTGCTGACCGACATCTCCGAGAGCGTGCAGTTACGCTCGCTGCAGCAACTGATCATGACGGCGCTTGCGGATGAACTTCCGATCACTGACATCGCCGACCGCCTTTGCCGCCGTGTCGAGCAAATTGCGCCCGACGTCATCTCCTCGCTCCTTCACATTGACGCCAACGGATTGGTACGCCCGCTGGGCGGTCCGAGCCTCCCTGACGAATACTCGCGTGCGCTCGATGGCGTCGCGATCGGCCCGGACGTCGGCTCTTGCGGCAGCTCGGCTTATTATGGGGAACCGGTGCTGGCGGTGGACATCGATACAGATCCGCGCTGGCAACCCTACAAGCACCTGCCGCTTCAAATCGGGTTGCGCGCCTGCTGGTCGACGCCGATCAAGGCCAAGGACGGCCGGGTGATCGGAACCTTCGCCTTTTATTTCAGGGAATCGCGTGCGCCCAGCCGCTGGCATCAACGCATCATCGACGCCTGCATCCATGTCGCGGCCCTTGCGATCGAGCGCAAGGAAGCACGCGCGCAGATCGCGCAGCTTGCCTATTACGATACGCTGACCGGGCTGCCCAACCGCGCGCGCCTGCGGCACCTGATCGATGAAGCGATCCAGACCTGCCCCGACGGCAAGCACGTCGCACTGGCGTTCCTTGATCTCGACAATTTCAAGGACGTCAACGACACGCTCGGGCATTCCGCCGGCGACCAATTGCTGGCCGAACTCGCTCGGTGCCTGCGTGCGCAGATCCAGCCAGCGGACATGCTGGGCCGCCTGGGTGGCGATGAGTTCGTGATCGTGATGCCGAACCGCGACGCTCGCGACGCCGCTTCCATCGCCTCGCGCATCACCGAAGCGCTGGCCTCACCCTTGCAGATCGGAAACCGGCAGGTGGCGACATCGGTCAGCATCGGCATCAGCCTCTACCCGGACAGCGCAACCGACATCGACACGCTGATCCAGCAGGCGGATGCCGCGATGTACAACGCCAAGCGGGCGGGACGTTCGACCTACCGTTTCTTCAGCGCCGACATGAAACGGCTCCGCGAGCAGCGGCTCGAGTATAGCGCAGCGCTCCGCCGCGCCATCGCGAGCGACGGCTTGACCCTTCACTATCAGCCGCAGATCGGGACGGCCGACGGCGCCATCCATGGCGTCGAGGCGCTGGCACGCTGGCATGATCCCGACCTTGGCGAGGTGCCGCCGGCAAAATTCATCCCTCTGGCCGAAGAGGGCGGTCTCATCGAGCAGATCGGGCTCTGGTCGATCCGCGAGGCCTGTCGGCAGATGGCGGCGTGGCGTCGGGCCGGGCTGGATATTCCCTGCGTCTCCGTCAACTTATCGCCGATCAATTTCCAGAACCCGAACCTCGCGGCATCGGTCGCCGAGATCCTCACCTGCCATGCTCTGCCGCCGCACGTCCTCATGCTCGAGATCACGGAAGGCGTGATCATGAATGAGCGATCGGTCGCGATCGAGACGATGAATGCCATCCGCGAGCTGGGTGTTGGCCTGTCATTGGATGATTTTGGGACGGGTTATTCCAGCCTCAGCCGGCTCGCGCAATTGCCGATTCGCGAGTTGAAGATCGACCGCAGCTTCATGCGGGACGTCGAGAAGGACGGCTGTGCCAAGGCGATCGTGACCGCGGTGGTGCGCGTGGGCCAGAGCTTGCACCTGACCGTCGTCGCGGAAGGTGTCGAGACCGAGGAACAGCGCAATCTGCTCAGCGAACTCGGATGCGACGCCGTTCAGGGTTTTCTCTATGCGCCGGCGCTCTCGCCCGCCGCCTTCGGGCGATGGCTTGTCGACTACAGCGCCCGGCAGGCGAGCGAGATGCTCAAGCGCATCGGTCGCGCCCTGTCTGCGCAGGCCGGCGCTGTTTCGGCGGGGCTCTCGGCGGCAAAACGGGCTGGTTAGCCCCCGTCTTGCACTCCCACCGACGCCGACCAAGCGAGGAAAAGCGGGCCGACAGGCGTCTGCGGTTGCGGTGCAAAACCGGCCTCTGCTATACGGCAGGATGAATCTGCCGTTTTGAGGCCTTATATAATGTTTGTCGACGCCGATACCGTCCGCCGGATCGCGCACCTGGCGCGGATCAAGGTCACCGCTTCAGAGGTTCCGCACCTGCAGGGCGAGCTGAACGCGATTCTGTCCTTCGTCGAGCAATTGTCGGAGGTCGATGTCGCCGGCGTGGAGCCGATGACGTCAGTGATGCCGATGGAGATGAAGAAACGGGCCGACGTGGTCAATGATGGCGAGATCCCCGATGATATCGTCAAGAATGCGCCGGCGACGGATAATCATTTCTTCCTGGTGCCGAAGGTCGTCGAATAGTCTGGTCGCGCCTTTGGATACGAAGTGCGCAATTACCCGAGACGGGAAGTCCGATGTGTCTGCTCTGCGACGATGAAAAGGCTTATCAGGCCTACATGAACTATCTCGACGCGATGGAGCGGCAGGGGAAGGCCGCCGATCCCGAAGCTGCGGTCAATGCCGTGCTCGATCAACTCGAGGCGCAGGCCGAGGCCAATGCGCGTGCCAAGCAAGACGATCCCAAAAACGACAAGACCTTGTCTCCGTTCTTCTGCAGCCCGATCAATAAATGACCGCTCTCACATCGCTGACGCTCGCCGAGGCCCGCGAGGGCCTTGCGAAAAAATCGTTCACGTCGCTGGAACTGACCAACGCCCATCTGAAGGCGATGGAGGAGGCGCGTGCGCTCAACGCCTTCGTACTGGAGACGCCGGACCAGGCGCGCGCCATGGCGCGCGAGGCGGATAGCCGGATCATCAAGGGCGACGGCGGGCCCCTCGCAGGCATTCCGCTTGGCATCAAGGACCTGTTCGCGACCAAGGGCGTGCGCACCACCGCCTGCTCGAAGATTCTCGGAGACTTCGTGCCGACATATGAGTCCACCGTCACCGCGCAGCTCTGGCGTGACGGTGCGGTCATGCTGGGCAAGCTCAACAATGACGAGTTCGCCATGGGCTCGTCGAACGAGACCTCCTGCTTCGGCCCGGTGGCAAATCCCTGGCGGCGCGAGGGCTCCAACACGACGCTGGTGCCGGGCGGCTCCTCAGGCGGCTCGGCGTCGGCGGTTGCCGCGCTGCTCTGCATGGGCGCCACCGCAACCGACACCGGCGGCTCGATCCGCCAACCCGCGGCCTTCACTGCGACGGTCGGCATCAAGCCGACCTATGGCCGCTGTTCGCGCTGGGGCATCGTCGCCTTTGCATCCTCGCTCGATCAGGCGGGTCCGATCGCGCGCAGCGTGCGCGATGCCGCGCTGCTGCTGCGTTCGATGGCCGGCCACGATCCGAAGGACACCACCTCGGTGGATACGCCCGTGCCCGACTATGAGGCTGCGGTTGGAAAGTCAGTAAAGGGCATGAAGATCGGCATCCCCAGGGAGTATCGCCTCGACGGCATGCCGGCCGAGATCGAAAAGCTCTGGAGCGAGGGCGCGGCCTGGCTGAAGGCGGCCGGCGCCGAGCTGGTCGAAGTGTCGCTGCCGCACACCAAATATGCGCTGCCGGCCTATTATATCGTCGCGCCGGCGGAAGCCTCCTCGAACCTCGCGCGCTATGACGGCGTGCGCTACGGGCTGCGCGTGCCGGGCGGCAGCATCAGTGACATGTATGAGAACACCCGTGCGGCCGGCTTCGGCGCCGAGGTGCGCCGCCGTGTCATGATCGGCACCTATGTGCTCTCGGCCGGTTATTACGACGCCTATTATCTGCGTGCGCAAAAGGTGCGCACCCTGATCAAGAGAGACTTTGAGGAGTTGTTTGCGAAGGGCATCAACGCGATCCTCACGCCTGCGACGCCGTCGGCGGCCTTTGGCGTCGGCGAGAAGGGTGGCGGCGATCCGGTCGAGATGTATCTGAACGACATCTTCACGGTGACCGTGAACATGGCAGGGCTGCCGGGCATCGCGGTGCCCGCCGGCAAGGATGCACAGGGTTTGCCGCTGGCGCTGCAGTTGATCGGAAAACCCTTTGACGAGGAGACGCTATTCTCGCTCGGCGAGGTGATCGAGCAGGCGGCGGGGCGCTTTACGCCCGAGAGGTGGTGGTGAGCACCGCGGCGTTCAAGGCGAGCCTGTCGGACGCCGCGCCCGCGGCTGCGCTGGCGCCGCCGCTCGCGGCGCTCTGGTGGGCGGCGAAGGGCGACTGGGACAAGGCCCACAAGATCGTCCAGGACGAGACGACGCGCGAGGCGGCCTGGGTGCATGCCTATCTGCACCGCGTCGAAGGCGATCTTGGCAACGCCGGCTATTGGTACCGGCAGGCGGGCCAGCCGATGGCGAAGGATTCTCTGGAGACCGAATGGGAGCGGATCGCTTCCGCCCTCATCGAGGATGGCAAGGCATGACGGCAGCAAGCGGCAAGCTGATCAAGGGCGCAACCGGCGACTGGGAGGTCGTGATTGGCATGGAGGTGCATGCCCAAGTCACCTCCAAGTCAAAACTGTTTTCCGGCGCCTCCACCGCGTTCGGCGGCGAGCCGAACAGCCATGTCTCGCTGGTGGATGCCGCGATGCCCGGCATGCTGCCGGTCATCAACGAGGAATGCGTCAAGCAGGCGGTGCGCACCGGGCTGGGTCTCAATGCCAAGATCAACCTGCGTTCGGTGTTCGACCGTAAGAACTATTTTTATCCCGACCTGCCGCAAGGCTATCAGATCAGCCAATACAAGTCGCCGATCGTGGGTGAGGGCGAGGTCACGGTCGAACTCGACGGCGGCAAGACGGCGACGATCGGCATCGAGCGGCTGCATCTGGAACAGGACGCGGGCAAGTCGCTGCACGACCAATCGCCGAGCATGTCCTTTGTCGATCTCAACCGCTCCGGCGTGGCGCTGATGGAGATCGTCTCCAAGCCCGATATCCGCGATGCCGAGCAGGCCAAGGCCTATGTGTCGAAGCTGCGTTCAATCCTCCGCTATCTCGGTACCTGCGACGGCGACATGGAAAAGGGAAACCTGCGCGCCGACGTCAACGTTTCCGTGCGCAAGCCAGGCGGACCGCTCGGCACCCGCTGCGAAATCAAGAACATGAACTCGATCAACTTCATCGGCCAGGCGATCGAGTATGAAGCAGGCCGCCAGATCGACATCATCGAGGACGGTGGTACAATCGAGCAGGAGACGCGGCTGTTCGACCCCGGCAAGGGCGAGACGCGCTCGATGCGCACCAAGGAAGAAGCGCACGACTACCGTTATTTCCCCGATCCCGACCTGCTGCCGCTCGAGTTCAGCCAGGCCTTCGTCGACGAGCTGAAAGCGAGGCTTCCGGAGCTGCCGGACCAGAAGAAGGCCCGCTTCATCGCCGATCTCGGGCTGTCGCCCTATGACGCCGGCGTCCTCGTCGCCGAGCGCGAGAGCGCCGACTTCTACGAAGCGGTGCTCGCCAAGCTCGCCGACGCCAAGCGAGACGGCAAGGTCGCCGCCAACTGGGTGATCAACGAGCTGTTCGGCCGCCTGAACAAGGAGGGCAAGGACATCGCGAGCTCGCCGGTATCCGCCACGCAGCTCGCCGCGATCGTCGATCTGATTGGGGAGGGAACGATCTCCGGCAAGATCGCCAAGGATCTGTTCGAGATCGTCTGGCAGGAGGGCGGCGATCCGAGAGCGTTGGTGGAAGAGCGCGGCATGAAGCAGGTCACCGACCTCGCCGCGATCGAGAAGGTGGTCGACGATATCATTGCCACCAATCCCGATAAGGTCGAGCAGGCGCGCGCGAAGCCGGCGGCGATCCAGTGGTTCGTCGGCCAGGTCATGAAGTCGACCGGCGGCAAGGCCGATCCCAAGGCCGTCAATGCGCTGTTGAAGGAAAAGCTCGGCGTGTGACGCCGGGTTTCGGACGGACTTTCCTCACGTCATGCCCGCGAATGCGGGCATCCAGTAACCCGTGGCGCCCGTTGCGAGCTCACGATGCGCGCCGCGGCGTACTGGATCGTCCGGTCCGGTCTTACGCCAAAGCCTCGATGAGGCTCACGAGTGCTGGGCGCGCCGAGCTTCAGCGGAGGCGGCAAGCCGGGCGATGACAGCTTCATGAGCGGCTCGAGGGTACTGCTGCACGCCACTTCGGCGGACGTACCAAGCCGCGCTTCGCCGTCGACCGGCACTCCACCAATCACGAATCGACCGTCTCGATTCGCTCGTGACGGTGCTCTCTCGCCCCCGCGAGGCGGCTTTGCAGGGTTACTCCCAAAATTTTTTTCATTGCCGAAAAACGCGGTCCGGACTTCCAACAAGCGTCGTCCGCGCGGCTTTCGCTATTCGCAGCAACATCATCGTTGCAAGAAGCGCATCATCGATCAATTCAAGAAACCGCTGCGGCACAAGCACTTCTTGCATATTCGACAAATGGAAGCGTCGATCCTTGCGGCGCTTCTTGCATCGCTGCTCGCAATCTTCGCCTTGTGTTGAGTCGATGCGCACTGCGCGCACACGGATCGACGCGTCAACACTTCCTTAAGCGGGACGCTGTTTTTTTCGCCGTGTTGGTGTATTCGGGATGTCGTGTATCTCGATTCCCGAGTGCACGCAGCGAATGATAGCCATCTCACTTAGATCGGAGGGCACTATGGCTAAGAAAGCGAAGAAGGCGAAGAAGGCGAAGAGCGCAGTGAAGAAGACTGCGAAGAAGACCCGCAAGGTCGCCAAGAAGAAGAAGTAAGCCTCGCCTGGCTTACGAATGCCGGCAGGCTTGTTGCCGGCACGTCATTGGAGCCGATGGGACGATCCTGGTAGCTCCGATTGACGAAAGAGGGTGTCGGCGAGACATCAGGTCGAGCGGCTGGACCATCACTTTCGAAGGCTTCGCCTCGCAAAGCCGGTCCGGCAGAAGAAACAAGGTTTCTTCGTTCGATGCGGCTCCTCGGTGAGAGGACCGCAGTTTCACCGGGGCTCATCTCCGGATGAGATCTGGTCCTGACGTGTTCGCCGACGCCCTCGTTCTCCGGAAGGCAAAAACGTCAGCGGGCCTTCCCTTTCTCTCCCCGACATCGATAGCAAGCATTCAAGCGTGGGCGTTTGGTCCTGCCGCCGAGATCGGCCGTCGTCCCGGCCAAGCGAACTCCTGGCAAACGCCACAACGGGTCGCCGCGCGCGATGGCAGGCTCCGCGCAGAGCCGGGAGCCATCACAGGCCGGCATCGCTGCTGAGACGGTCAAACCTTGCTCGTCATGCCGGGGCTTGCCCCGGGTATCCGAAACAAAATCGTGGACGCAGGGACAAGCCCGGGCATGCTCATGCGGCTGGCTGTTGCCTAACGGGTCCCTGCTTGCGCAAGCTTTCGCGGCGACGAGAAGGGAGCTCGCGATTGGTGCCGCGATGGTTATCGCGAACCGAACCGGCACGGTAAACCGAATCTCTCGAAGCGGCAGAAAGCCTTGCAATCCCGGCATTTCTAGAATTCAGCGCCCGGGCGCGGCACGCCGCGTTTACGTCCGGTTCATCGCACCTCTTAAACTGCCTTTCAAATTTGATCGGTCATGATCTGCCTCAACAAGCCCGCAGCGGCTTGGGGGATAGTGACAGAAGTGGACAGGGGCCGCGGCTCGTACGAGCTGCGGCAAGAAGAAAAAGGGGAGTGCGTATGTTTCAGGGTTTGATCGATCTGGATGCGGCGACGCCGGTTGCGGCGACTGCGATCCCGGACCTGTTGTTCGAGCGCGGGTTGTACTGGGCGAGCGGCCGCTCCGGCCTCGTCGACCTCGTGGCCGCCCACAAATGGTTCAACCTCGCGGCGCTCAAGGGTCGCAGCGATGCGATCGCGCTTCGCCGCGAGGTCGCCGAGCAGATGTCCGACGAAGAGATCGCTCGCGCCCAGCGCGAAGCCCGCGCCTGGATCAGCGCGCATTGAGCCGCACGTCTGTAGCGCTGAGTACGAGAGCGGCGCCTTGCGCCGCGCATACCGTGGGCGCGGTTTCATTAAGGCTTGGGTCGTCGCGATTGAAGAAAAGGCCAAACGGCACGAGAAGAACGCGGCGATCGTTGCAGCGATGTCGGACGGCCGCTTTACAATAGATCGGGCGCATCGGCCGCGCGGCGCGAGGCAGAGCCTCTTAGCGTTCGGTGCCTAGGTGGCGGGGACGGAGGGACTCGAACCCTCAATAGGACTTCAAGGCTTTAGCAAACCGCCGCCTTGAGCCACTCGGCCACCTCTCTGGCACGGCGGTATGCCTGACGCTGCTCTGCGCCGGAAGCGGCAGATTGGCCTGTCCCGCTCGTGACGTGCGTAGGGCCCGACCGGAGAACCGATTCACGCCTCCAACTGCGGCTCCGGCCAAGCCGCAACGGCCGGTCGCGACTCGTCGGCGGACGGGACGGATGGCGGACGAGACCGATCAGCGATGGCTCCGATACTCATTATCATTATCATTATCATTGGCCATCATTGGCGCCTGCGAGGCCGCTCTCGATTCGCTGCTGATGTAATTGTGTCACGGGAGATGGCGTCCGTGGCCGTTTGCACGAAAAGCGCGCATCGATCAACGCTGTTTTGAAATCCGCTGAAAAAACAAAGAGTTGCGAAGACGGCGCGATCACGATTGCGTGTTATTTGTGCAACACCCTTCGGAAAACGCGCTGCAGCACTGCGTTCGAAGCGGTTCCTTTGTTGCTTGTGCATGGCCCTTCGGTAATTCTGACATCGCGACGGAGGGGGGCATCCCGAAGTCGTCCCGTGTTTTCAGCTTGTCGCTTTACGTCCCTCGCGTTTCGCGGGTGTGTCCGAAGGCGCGATGAGACGCATGCGCGGGTCACGGGGACTAAGGGACCTGACTTGGGGTGTTTCACCCAGTGGATCCGGAACCTTCCCTGATAGAGCAACTTGGAGGTTTAACATGAAGTTGGTTAAGAGCCTTATGCTCGGCTCAGTGGCGGGTCTCATCGCCATGAGCGGGGCACAGGCTGCTGATCTTCCCGTCAAGGCCAAAGCGGTCGAGTACGTGAGGATCTGCTCCCTGTATGGTGCCGGATTCTGGTATATCCCTGGCACCGACACCTGCATGAAGATCGGCGGTTATCTGCGCATCGATACCACGTTTAACGGCGGCGTTTACGATGCTCCGTTCTGGAACGGTGACGGCGGTCAGGGCAACCGCTTCGCCGACCGGATCAACAGCCGTTCCCGTATGGCGCTGACGGTCGATACCCGTACCGCTACCGAATACGGCGTCGTCCGCACCTTTATGCAGGGCGACTTCCAGTTCAATAACTTCGGTACGACCAACCCGAACGGTCTTGCTGCGAACGTCAGCGCTCTCAATGGCCTCTCTGGGGGCATTCTGAACGGCCCAGGCGGCGGCTATGTCGCGGTTGAGTACGTCTTCATCCAGTTTGCCGGATTCACCTTCGGTAAGTCGTCCTCGGCTTATGCAACGCCCTGGAACGGCTATCCCGGCAACAACACATCGTTCCTGCTGGGCGGCCACGACACCGTCACTGGCGTGAACAACATCCAGTATCAGGCGCAGTTCGGTAACGGCGTGTCGGCCACCATCGGCCTCGATGATCCGACCGTGTTCAACCGCACCCCGCTGTACAACTTGTCGGTTCCTGTTGGCTCGACCTTCCAGGGCCAGAACGCCTACGGCGGCTTTGTGGCGCCAGACCTGGTTGGTAACGTGCGTATCGATCAGGCTTGGGGTCTGTTCCAGCTGTCGGGCGCATTGCACACCGTCAATGCATCGTACAACTCGCTCAGCTCCGGCACTGCTGGCGCCGTGCCAAACACCGCTTCGGTCCTGTCGGGTCACCCAGACACGAAGCTGGGTGGTTCGGTGATGGCTGCGTTGCAGATCAAGAACATCCCGACCGGTCCCGGCGACGACATCAAGTTGGACGCGAGCTGGGCCAAGGGTGACACCAAGAACGTGATCTCTACCTCGGCTGCTTCGCCGTCCTTCTTGATGTTGGGTGGTGTTCCCGGCCAGTTCGGACCCGATGGCAGCCTCGGTGTCGGGTTGACCACGGACGGCGTGTACCTCCCGGTCGCGGCCGGCGGCGATGGTTCGATTCACCTGACGGAAGCCTTTGGTTTCCGCGGTGCGTTCAACCACAACTGGGATCCGTACTGGTCGACCAGCTTGTTTGGTAGCTGGTCTTGGGTACGCTATGACGACACCGCAAAGGCCGAGCTCTGTTCAGCCATTGCTACAGTCGTCCCCGGTCGAGGCGTGAGCTATACCTGCGACCCGAACTTCAACGTCTCCCAGCTCGGTGTTATCACCCGCTGGACTCCGGTTAAGAACCTGACGTTCTCGGGCGAAGTCATGTGGACTCACCTGAACACCGGTTTCTCGGGCGTAACGGGCCTCTTCTCGCCGGGTGCGCCGCAGCCGGTCCAGAATTGGACCTTCCACAACCAGGACACCGTGTCTCTCAACGTTCGCGTTCAGCGCAACTTCTGATCTGAACGCACTGAGCATTGTCTAACAAGGCCCCGGCGGGAAACCGCCGGGGTTTGCGTTGGTGCGCGTGGGCCTTCATTTCGTTGCTACAGCACGCAAGAGGAAGCGCATTCACACCAAGAATGCCTACTGCGTGCTGGATCCCCCATGCGAGTGGCGCCCGCATTCCCTGGCCCGATCCCTAACGTCCAGGTCATGACGGCATGAACATGCCATCGCGTAACAGAGCCCCGCGCAGTAAACGTACGCGTCCGGTGGCGGCCCCTGGTTAGGTCATCTTGAGCAGATGGCTGACCGCGCTTATGCGGCCTGGGCGACGTTCTGAGGTCGCCAATTCCAGGGCATGAGTTCGTGGATGCGCTTGGCAGGGTGATCCGGTAGGCGCGCCAGCACGTCGGCAAGCCAAGCCTGCGGATCGATGTCGTTGAGCTTGGCGGTGGCGATGAGGCTGTAGATGGCGGCCGCACGCCGGCCGCCCTCGTCGGACCCGCCGAAGGTCCAATTTTTTCGTCCCACAGCGACCGCCCGTAGCTCGCGCTCGGCAGCATTGTTCGACATGCAAAGCCGTCCGTCATCGAGGAAGCGGCTAAATGCATCCCAGCGGCTGAGGCAGTAATTGATCGCTTTGGTCGTGTCGTTGTTCCTGGAGAGCTTGGCGCGCTGTTCGCGCAACCACGCCTCCAACTCGACGATCAGGTGGCGGCTACGCTCCTGGCGCACACGTAGGCGCTCCTCCGGAGCAAGACCGTTGATCTCACGCTCGATGGCGAACAGGATATCGATGCGCTTGACCGCCTCAGCCGCGATCGGCGCCTTGGTGAGCCGTGCCAGATCCAAGAACTTGCGTCTGCCGTGCGCCCAGCACGCGGCCTCGATGATCGGGCCGCCCTTACGATTGGCCTCGTAGAGCCTGCCAAAACCGGCGTAGGCGTCGGCCTGCATCAGTCCGGCATAGCCGGCGAGATGCTGCTCCGGATGCGCACCGCCACGATCGGGCGAGTAGAAGAACACGGCCGCCGGCGGATCTGGGCCGGCAAACGGACGGTTGTCGCGTACGTAGGTCCAGAGCCGACCGGTCCGGGTCTTGCCCTTGGCCAGGACCGGCACCGTGGTGTCATCTGCGTGGATGCGCTCGGCTGCGAAGACGTGGCTCCGGATCGCATCGACCAGAGGCATCAGGGTTGCCGCGGAGGCACTGACCCAGTCCGCAAGCGTCGAGACGTCGAGATCGATGCCTTCACGCTGGTAGACGTCGCTCTGACGATGAAGCGGCAGGTGCAGGCCGTACTTGGCGAACAGGACATGGGCCAGCAGCTTGGGCCCTGCACGACCGCGCGCAATCGGATGCGAGGGAGCCGGCGGCTGGGTGATCGCTTCGCAGGCCCGGCAGACGAGCTTCTCGCGCACGTGCTGGATCACCTTCCACTGGCGGGGAACGAGCTCCAGCGTCTCGGTCACGTCCTCGCCAATCTTGCGCAATCGGCTGTCGCCGCAGCATGGGCAGATGGCAGGCACCGGATAAACAATGCGCTCCCGCGGCAAATGCTCCGGCAGCGGCCGACGGGCTGGCTTGCGGCGCTCGAACGATGGCACCGCAATCTTCTCGGCTGTCATCTGCGCCGCGGTCTCAGCTTGCGCTGCGGTCTCCTCCAGGTCGGCGAGCTGGAGCTCGAGCTGGTCCAGCAATGCGCCTCGCTCGGAGGACTGTCCGAACTGCTCGTGCCGGAGCTTCTTGATCGTGAGCTTGAGCTTCTCGATCAGCAAGGTCCCCGCCTGGGCTTCCGCCTCCGCGGCCAACCGGGCCGCTCGCTCGGTGCGCAGCATCGCCTGCCGCGTGGTCACATCGTCGGGAAGAGAATCATCAGCGCCCATCGCCGACCAGAGAAGCACAAGACGCGATCTCTGTCCGAACCGCAGATCCTGCCACCGATTCAAATCCCGGCGATCAGCCCGCCGCCTGCGGTCGCCAGGTATGTTGCGGCAGCCGCCAGTCGATACCCTCCAGCAGGTAGCCAAGCTGGGCTGGGGTGATGGTCACCACGCCATCAGCCGACGACGGCCACACGAAGCGGCCGCGCTCCAGCCGCTTGGCGTAGAGCGACATGCCCAGTCCATCGTGCCAAAGGATCTTGATCAGCTTGCCACTTTTGCCGCGGAACACATAGAGGTCGCCGCCGTGCGGGTCTCGCTTGAAGGCTTCCTGCACCAGCAAGCCCAGCGAGTTCATGCCGCGACGCATATCGGTGTGGCCGGTCGCAATCCACACCCGCACGCCCGACGCAATGGGGATCACCGGTGGCGTCCATCTGCCAGCGCCGCCACGGCGGCCTTCAGCGTCGCCGCGTCGACCGCGCCCGTGATCCGCATCCGAGCCCCGGCCGCAAACTCGATCTCGATCGACCCGCCGCTGCTGGCCGGCGCGACTGGACCAGGCGTCGGCCCTGATTCCGAGACTATCGCCGGTACGAAGCCAGGTTGATCGGCGGCATCCTTCGGCTCCGGCCGAAACGAGCGTCGCCATCGCAGCAGCAATGAGCGCGAAACGCCATACCGCCGCGCTGTTGCCGCGACCTGGCGCGGCGCCTGTAAGCTCTCCAGGGCGATCTTGAGCTTCTCATCCTCGGACCAGCGCCGCCGCCGGCCCGTGTCCACCACCTCAAGCCGTTCGACTTGGGCACTGCACCTATCACTGTCCATAAGGACAGTTCTCAACAACATGCCTCACTCCAAGGCGGCCGTCACCGGATGCGTACCAGTAAACTGCCGCAGTTTTGCGTTCTTCAGCAGGTCGCGGGGATGTGCTCTGCTAAGCCTGCGTCATGCTTGAGCACATCGCCAGCAATGATTTGGCAACCGCGTCTTCAGGAAACGTCCGCAATATTTGCTCATAGCGCTGGGCGGCTTCATCGAACTGCCCGCGCTCGAAATGATCCGAGGCGGCCCGGGTCATGTCACACAACCTCTCACTTCCAGTAGCCGCGGCCAACTCAGGATCGGTGATGTTTCTGATTCCCAATAACTCATGGATCATAAACTCATGCTTGCGTCCCTTGACCTGAACTTTCCTGATGGGTCTTGCAACGATAGCCGATCCCGCGGCCGCGATAACCTTGTCGCTGATGCAGATCGTGGTGCCGAACGTCTTGTTGATGCCCTCGAGCCGCGAGGCGACATTGACCCCGTCGCCCATCACCGTGTAGCTCAGCCGTTCGCTTGAGCCGACGTTGCCGACCAGCACGTCCCCGCAATGCAGCCCGATTCGAAGATGCAATGGCGGCCGCGCTTGCGCGCTCCATTCCGTGTTGAGCTGCTGCATTCGCCGCACGGCCCGCAATGCGCCGCAGCAGGCACGCAGCACGTGGTCGTCGCGATGCGCCGGTGCTCCCCAGAACGCCATGATGCCATCGCCGATGAATTTGTCGACTGTGCCGGATTCCTCTGCAATCGCGTGCGAAACGGCTTCAAAATAGACCGAGAGTTGCGCGAGCAGATCATTCGGCGCCATCTGCTCGGCGAGAGTCGAAAAATCCTGCAGATCGGCAAACAGGACCGTCATGAAGCGTGGTTCGACGCCAAGCGTCAACGGCGTGCCGGTTTTGATGAGCTGTCGAACCACATCCAGCGGAACGAACGACGAGAACGAGCGCAGCGAAGTCTCGAACAGCGACACTGCAGTTTGCAGCTCCTTGATCTCCTTTATTTTAGATGATGGGGGCGCAGCATGAGAGAACGTCAGGTCCTCGACCGAGCGCAACTCCCGTGACACGCCCTCGATTGGTCGCGACAATCGCCGCGAGAAGACATAGATCAGCAGCAGCTCGAGGCCGGTTAGAGCGGCGATCAGAACGATCATCTGCCGGTTCGTTCGCTTGAGAGTGCCGACAAAGTCGTCGGTCGGCGTCAGGATAATGATCTCCCACGGCTGTCCGAAACTGCCGGGAAAGCGCGTAAAGGACGCGCTGATTTCCTCGTCGTTTGCCGGCGAGCGGAAGAAGAAATCGTCGCTGTTAGTCTCGCTCTGCAATCGATAAGCCTCACGCACATTGTCGTCGGCAATGCTATCGAGTTTGGCGAGTTCCAGCCGGCTGTTCTCAAGACGCACGGTCTTCTTCGGGTCGGGATGCGCGATAATGGTGCCCTTGGCTGGATTGGCGATGACCGTGGTGCTGCGAGGGCTCGCACGGTGACTGGTGAGAAACTGCGATAGTATGTCGAGGGTGATATTAGCAGTGGCGCAGCCGATGAAGGCCTCATTCCTGACAATCGGAAACCGGACGAAGATGACCGGATATCCGGTATCCGGATTGAGTGACGGTTCCTCTACGATCAGAGAACGTGTGTCCTTCGCGGCCTGATATCCCCGTAGCGTCCTGATATCCATGATTTGCTCGACATCGTAATTTCCGACCAGATGTGGCCAGGTGTCGAAAAACGTGCGATGCCGGACCCGTCGCGGGGAGCCGGAAAAGCTGTCGATATAGCTGGAATGCCAGTTCGCCGATGGAGGGATCTGGGGATCGGAGCGCCTGCGGTCGTCGTCGATCCGGGTCACGACCCTATGATAGCCATCTTCGAAACTGACATAAATCGCATCGATCTGCCGCGCCGAGGTGAGGGCCTGGTAGAGTAAATTCCGGCTCTCTTCCTTTTTGAAGCCTTCCGGGTTCTCTGCGGCAACCGTCGCGAGCAGCGTCAACGTGGCTGCGACCGGATTGATCAAGTTCTCGGCGTCCTCGATGCTTGCCTGCTTGGTCTTGGCCACAACGTCGTTTAAGGTCGCATTGATCGCGGCGGCATTCTGCTCATAGTTGTAAAGCAGGATGAAAATCAGCGTCGGAATGCTGAGAAGCACAAACAATCCGGACATCACTGCGCTGAGCCGAAGTGCACCAAGCGCGCGAGCGTTCCGGTAGATGGTCCAGCCCGCGGCGAACAGGAGGATTGCGGCAAGCGGGGCGGACAGCAGCGGTGCCTTTAGCCACGCGCGCCATCCGCTGCCGTCGGGCATGTAGAGCAAGCCTTCAGGCAGCTTCCCCTCGCTTAACATGCCGAGCTCGACATAAGCCTTGGCGATGGTCGCCCAGCGCTCGTTGCTCTGGTCGCCAATCGGCTTCAGATGCGGCTGGATCAGTGGTTCGGTCCGTGCTGCTTCAAACAGCAGAGCCTTCTGACTCTTTTGCGTCGGATACTTGCGTTGGATTAGGCCGACGATCTCGTCCTTGTGGGCGAGGGCATACTCCCAGCCCTTCAGGCTGGCGTCGCGAAATGCGCGCACGCGTTCGGGATGCTCCGTTACCTGCCGTTTCGAGGTGCAAAGGTTATCGCCATAAAAGTCGAGCCCATAGGCGCGCGGCGAAAAGGTCAGATACGGCGTACCGTACTCCTCAAAAAGGTAAGGCTCGTTCGTGCTATATGCGACCATCGCGTCCGCCTTGCCGTCGAGCAGACCGCGTGGATTACCGTCGTAGTAGACACGTGGCAGACTCCCATAGTCGACGCCCTCGCGTTTCAGCATTACAGCGATGGCGACTTCGCCGGGAACATCCATTAAACGGTGGCCCTTCAACTCTGAAACGGCATGAATTCCGACGCGATGCGGCACCAAGATGATGGCTGCGGAGTGCTGGAAGATCACACCGAGGACAACATTGTTCGCGCGTTGGGCCGGATCCACCAGAACGCTCGTTGTGCAAACGCCAAAGTCGGCAGCACCAGACGCGACTGCGGCGCCCGCATCGATGTCGAGGCCGCCTTCGCGAATTTCGACCTCCAGACCGCCGTCGCGATAAAAGCCTTTCTCGATCGCTGCGTAATAGCCGGCGAACTGAAATTGGTGCTTCCACTTGAGCTGCAGCGAGACGCGGTCGAGAGCTCTGGCCGGTGCGATGAGCAGCAGGATCAGGCAAACGAAAAAGCCTGCGTTGGCCAAGCTGGCGGACCGGAAGAGCAGGTGCGATCGTTCCGCCGCGAAGTTCCACATGGCATGTTTCATGCGCATGGCCTCTCTCTAAGGCGTCACAGGTCGATGCCTCCTGGTAAGCCGGTCGCCGGTGTGCATCATCGGCTTGCAGCGAGCGGGGCACGCTGCGGCGCACGACCCGCGGACGGAGGATGGAGGCAAGCTCGGATCTCCGGCAGCACTATCGAAGCCGCACGATCTTCGCCGCAAGGTCGGGATAGCGACCGATCCTGTATGTTGCGTTCTGGCATGTGAGAACCCAGACGTCATAATCCGGCCTGGAGCGCTTTACGTCCCGCACAGCGCGCTGCGGGTTGTCGCACACAACCCCCTGGCTGCGGATCTGGGCGGCGAGCATATCCTTGGCCGATTCTCCGGCGGCCCTTGCGACAGGACCGGTCGCCCGGTTCGCCAACAGCATGCCGGCGAGGACAAGGAAGGACAAAAACAGGAGATCTCGACCCGTTCTCATGGGGCGCCCGCTCTCAACTCGCGCCTGCCCAGTACCGAGCGACGCAAAAGGTAAGTTTGCTCACCTTCGGATGTGACCCGTGAGCTTTGCCATTGCAGGCCAAATGAAGCCGTTTTGCTTCTCTCGATTTTGGAGGAATTGATCCTGTGCGACTATGCGAAAACGGCAGGCGGCCACGAAGATCGGTTGTGGCACCCAGGGCACAGTCCTTCAACAAACATCCGGCGATCGCGGGGCTTGCCGATTCTGCATAGACGACCGGTGGCAGTGTCGAGTTATGCTGATCGGGAGTTGAGTCTCCGCGTGCGGGACTCTTGGCAGGGGCATAGGGCCAGGAGGAGCGGCAGATGCGATGCCTGTCATTGGGCATGGGGTCCAGTTTTTCTCGACGGTATTTTTATTTGTGTGTTGGGGTAGTTGCCGCCTCGCTCGCGCTTACCTCTCAAATCGCCCGAGCCGATGAAGACGGCGTCAGCTTCTGGATCCCCGGATTCTTCGGCAGCCTCGCGGCTGTCCCCGCGCAGGCCCCGGGCTGGTCCATGACATCGATTTATTGGCACGACTCGGTTTCCGCCGCCGGCGACGTGGCGCGCGCACGTGACATCACGCTCGGTCGCGTTCCCGCGAACCTGACGGCCAGCTTCACCGGTAACGTCAATGCAAACTTGGATCTTGGCCTCTTGGCCGGGACCTATACCTTCGCGACCCCGGTTTTGGGTGCTCAGGCCTCCGCCAGCCTGTTGGGAGTCTACGGCTCCAACTCGAGCACGCTTGCGGGAACGCTCTCAGGAGCATTGGCGACACCGTTCGGCACCGTTCCGTTCTCGCGCTTCGACAGCATCAACAGCTCGATCATCGCGTTTGGCGATTTGCTCCCAATGTTCCAGCTGAAATGGAACGCCGGTGTCAACAACTTCATGACCTACATCACCGGCGACATCCCAGTCGGCGCCTACCAGTCGACCCGTCTCGCAAATATTGGACTCGGACACTGGGCGATCGACTCCGGCTTCGGCTACACCTATTTCGACCAAAAGACCGGGCGTGAAGCTTCGGCCGTGCTCGGATTCACCTACAACTTCGTCAACCCTTCCACCCAATATCAGAGCGGCGTCGACATGCACCTCGACTGGGGCGTGTCGCAATTCCTGACCAAGCAGTGGCAAGTCGGCCTGGTGGGTTACCTCTATCAGGAGATCGGCTGCGACAGCGGCTCCGGCGATCGCGTCGGTTGTTTCCAGTCGCGGGTGATCGGTGTCGGCCCGCAGGTCGGCTACATTTTTCCGGTCGGCGACAAAATGCAGGGGTATATCAACCTGAAGGCCTATGGCGAATTCGCCAATGAAAATAGGCCAGCGGGCTGGAATCTCTGGCTGACGTTCAACCTCTCGCCGGCGGCGCCAACGCCGCCGACGCCCACAAGGCCCATGTTCACGAAATAGAAGCGGCGGTGCCAAGCTCCTTATGACGACATGAGCAACTATTTGATCTGATTGATCCCAGTCCACACCCAGCGAATTTTGGCGGATCGCGCGCGGGGAGAGGCTGCACGAAGCTATCGCAACCATTTGGCGGTGGCGGCATATGACACGGATTACGGCTGCGCGACGATGGTGGATAGTTCTTGTGGGCGTGCTCTTCGCCTACCTGACGCTGGCCTACGTCATATTACCCGCGTTGTGGAGACATCACGAACACGAGCCGGGCTTGGCTTCCCTGCCCATGGTGACGCGAACAGCGAGCGGCATCCCCGGTGATGCTCTCAATGTAGGGTTGATCGGCAGCAAGGAAGATGTCCTTCGCGCCATGAATGCAGCCGGCTGGTTTCCGGCTGACCCGATTACGTTGCGTACCAGCGTCGAGATCGTCGGAAGTGTGGTGCTTGATCGCCCCTATCGCGATGCACCTGTCAGTCCACTCTACTACGAGGGAAAAAGGGAGCAGCTCGCATTCGAGAAGCCTGATGGCAGAAGCGCGGACCGGCGCCATCACGTCCGCTTCTGGCAGGTGCTCGAGAAGGGAACGGACGGCCGTCCGGTCTGGCTCGGTTCAGCGACCTTCGACCGCGGGGTAGGATTGAGCCATGACACGGGGCAGGTGACCCATCACATCGCCCCTGACATTGATGCGGAGCGTGACCTCCTGATGCGCGATTTGCGCGACGCCGGGATGGTTCAAGATTTTTTTCAGATTTCCGGAACGGGCCCGACCTTGTTCAGCCGAAATGGCGAAGGCGATCCTTACTACACGGACGGCGAAATCGACCTTGCCACTCTGGTGATCGATGGCGTCAGGCGGATAGAGCCGCCCATGACGCTGCCACCGCCGCCACTGATTGCGGTGAAGGATGCAGTCTGGCACCGCGTCAGCAACGCAATCAGCCAATAGAAGTCGCGATATCTGGCCGGCCAGAGTGTCGTTCAGGCTGCGCGAACATCAATTCTTTTCGAGACGAGTCCAATCCCAACCAATGAGGAGGGCGCTTCCGTGGCCATCGCAAGGCAGAGTACGAAAGTTGCAATTGCCCTGGTGACGACATTTGCCGGTTCGCAGGTCAGCGCGCAATCGGCGGGCTCAGCAGACGCGGAGATCGCCGCGCTGAAGAGACAGCTCCGGCTGATGGAGGAAAAGCTCGACAGGCTGCAGAAGCAGACCGCAGCCAATACGGCTGCCGCGGCAAAGGCCAACGCCAAAGTCGAAGCGAGCGCCAAGGTCAGCGTTGTCGACGCTAATACTGTCCCCGTCAAGGCTCCGCCCCGGCCGCCGGAGGCCATCGTCAAAATGCCGAACAACCGGCCGACGATTTGCACAGCCGACGAACAGAATTGCATCGCGCTGACCAGCCATCTGGATTTTGACGCCGGCGGTTACGACTATCGTCCCAATACCGCAAACACCAAACCGCAACGTCTCGATGACGGCGTCAATGCTCGCCGCGCCCGCATTGGCGTGCTGGGTAAATTCCTGGGTGACTGGAATTACTTCCTCTATTACGACTTCGGCGGCTCTTCCGACGGCTTCGCAGGCACTGCAAGCGCAGGTGGCACGAAGGTCGATTTCCTGCCGGGTGGCGGCCTGTCAGGCATTGAGAGGGCCTACCTTAGTTACACCGGCATCAAGCCCTTCGGCGGCCAGCTCGCCATCGAGGGCGGCTACATGAAAGTTCCCTACGCGCTCGACGAGATCACGAGTTCGACCGACACCCTGTTTCTCGAACGGGCCTCCTCGGAGGTGATCGCCGTCAATATTGCGGCGGGCAACAAGCGATCCGCCTTTGGAGCGCGGTGGTACAATGACGTGTTCTGGGCCGGATCCTATGTGACTGGGCCTACCACCGGCGCGATCCATTCGGCCTCCAGCACCAATCCCAACGGCACCACAGAGCAACTCGGCGCGACGGCCCGTGTCGCTGGTCAGGTCATCAGCGGATACGACTACTCGCTGCATTTCGGGGCCGACGCCGAATTTCTGATCAAGCCGCCGCACAACCTAGTCGACAACTCGTTTACCCTTACATTGAGCGACCGACCGGAATTGCGCATCGATCCGACAGTGATTATCACCACCGACGCAATGTCAGGCATATCGGGGGCACAGGTCTACAATGCCGAAGCCGCTGCGACTTACGGCCTATTTTTCTTCCAGGGCGAATACTTCTGGTACAACGTCGCCCGTAACAACCTGCTGGGCTTGCCGAATCTGAAATTCCAGGGCGGTTACGCCGAAGCGAGCCTTGTGCTAACCGGCGAAACCCATCCCTATCTTCCGGCCACCGCGGCCTATGGCGGCATCATCCCTGCAAATCCGTTCTCGCTATGGGGCGGCGGCTGGGGCGCGTGGGAGATCGCCGGACGCGTCAGCACCATGAATTTGAACAATCAACTGGGAACGGCAAATGGCGTCGCTGGTGGACAGCAGACCATCTACACCGTGGGTTTGAACTGGTACGTCAATGGCAACGTGCGCTTTATGTTCGACTATTTGCACGGCAACATCGCTAAGCAGATCAGCTCGACCAACAATGGAGATGCCGGCGCCAGGTTCGACGCTTTCGCGATGCGCACGCAGGTCGCTTTTTGAACGGCCGGCCAGCCCTATTGCTTCAAACGGGCGCGAAGGTCGTCGGTGAGACGGGCGGTATTCGGGTCGTTCGGGGCTATGCGTGAGAGGTGCTCAGCATATCCAAGCGCTGCGGCGATATCGCCGGCATCGCGGCTGAAGCTTACCAGGGCGCGCAAGGTGTCGCGATCGCTTGGATGACGAGCCAGATTCTCTTTCAGGACCTTCGTCGCCTCGTCCACCGCGCCCGAGGAATGCAGTGCCACGGCGTAGACATAAGCGTAGCGCGTCCGGTCAGGCTCGAGCTCGGTTGCCATCCGCAATTCGAGGAGCGCATCATCGGAGCGTTTTTCCCGGATCAGGGTAAGCCCGAGCGCATGGTGCAAGCCCGCGTCGCGGGCGGACGATGCGATAGCTGCCCTCAACACTTTCTCACCATCGCCATCCCGACCGCGCTGCCGGTAGAGGTCCGCAAGGTTGATCGCAGCAGGCGTATATTGGGCGCTGAGTTGCAGTGCCCCCTTATACTCATTTTCTGCAGCATCCGTGAGCCCGCGACGCGCATAGAAATTGCCGAGCGTCGAGCGGCCTTCGGGTCGATCTGCATTGAGGCGCTGTGCAGCAGTAAATTCGGCGGCGGCCCGCTCGAAAGCAGCGCGGTCGGAAGCCGGTTGGTTGGCGGTCGGCAGGGCGGCCAACGCGGACGCTGCCCTGATGCGAACGCCGCGACTAGTGTCGGCGAGAAGCGGCGAGACGAGGGGCCAGATCCGATCGACTGGCAGGCCGTCTAGCATGTCAATCGCCCCGATCCGCACCAATGGATCAGGATCTGACAGCCCCCTACGCGCGAGCTCGATATTGGTGGGCGAGACTCGCGAACGAAGTTCGCTAAGGGCGCTTGCGCGCGCGATTGCCGGGTTTGTCGGGTCTGCTGCAACCACCGCAAGCAGCGCAGCCGCATCGGCTCGGTCGGTCCAGGAAGCATGAAATGCCTCGGCGTAATTCTGGAAACCCTTCCGTACCGGCCCGTGCCAACGCTCGATGGCATCAGCGGCCCATTGCGCAGATTGATCGGCATGACAATTGTTGCAGGCGTTGGGCGTGCCGAGCGTCACTGACAGGTCCGGTCTCGGAATTCGAAGGCTGTGATCGTGCCGTTTGTCGATCACCATGTAGGTACTGACCGGCATATGGCACGACGCACAGGTGACCCTCGGCGTGACGCCGGCGTGGTGGGTATGCGAGGCAGTCTCGTATTTTTCCGGCGCATGGCATTGCAGGCACACGCCATCGCCGGGCGTGCGCAGCGTGGCAGCGTGTGGCTCGTGACAGTCGCTGCAGGTAACGCCGGCCGCGAACATCCTGCTCTGCCTGAACGAGCCATAGTTGTAAACCTCGTCGAGCATCTGCCCGTCTGCATGATAGAGACCGCGAGCAAGGAGAGAGGCGACATGAGTGTCTGACAAGGGTTGTCCGGGTATCCAATCCTCCGAAAATTCGGCACGCCGCGCGTGGCACAGTCCGCAGGTTTCGACTTCGCGGCGAATATTTGCCGGGGCGACGCTGCGTCGCGAATTGCCGGTTTTGGGATCGAGCTGCCAAGTGACACCTTCTCGCTCGTCCAGGAACACCGGGAGACCCTTCAGCGGGTGTCCATCTCTTTCGAAAGGCCACCAGCGTCGCTGATTGTACGCCCACGCGACGTGCCGCGAGCCTTTGCCGTGACACGCCTCGCAGCCTACGTTGATTTCGGACCAACTGGTGTGGAAGTTGTCTTTGGCCGCGTCGTAGTTCTTGTGGACGCCAGTGGAATGGCACTCGGCGCACATAAAATTCCAGTTTTGATTGAGCTTGGTCCAGTGCAGCGCATCGTCGTGCTTGATGTCTTCATTGGGATAGAGATGAAACCAGCGTTGGCCGCCCCGGTCCTTCGGCCGGCTGTCCCACGCAATTGACAGCGCCTGGATGCGGCCATCCGGGAATTCGATCAGATATTGCTGCAGTGGATCGATGCCGAACGTGTATTTGACCTCGAACGTGGCAAGCTTGCCGTCGGGGCCGTCGGTTTCAACGAAGAATTTGTCGTCCTTTTTGAAAAAGCGGGATTGAATACCGTAGTAATCGAAATTTGCGTTGTCGAAATCTCCGAGCACAGTGGTGGCGCTGGCGTGCTGCATGGCGTGCCTGTGCTGGGATTTCTTCCACAGCGCCGTTTCGGCCTGGTGGCAACCGGCGCAGGTTTCGCTGCCGACAAAGGCGAGGGCGGGGGGCGGTGTGTGGGTGCGAAGCTCCTCGCGATCGGCCACGAACAACAGAGCTAAGCCGCCCGTCACGATGGCGCCGATTGCAGCTAGCGCGATGATCCGTGGCTTCGAGCGGACCGGTGCGTTGCCGGCATCTGCTTTGCTTGTGGCCGTCTTCGAATTGACGCTGCGCCGAGGACGCTTGTCGCTCCTGCCGCTCGTGCTCCTGTTGCGTTCCACTGGCTCTGCTCGTCAGACCTGCCGGATTTCTCCAAGGGAAATTGATCAGCACCGGTCCCTTCGGGCTATGCAGATTCGGCAATTTACCGGTACTGCTCTGAACTGGATCAAGGCGGCTTGGGTCGATAGCCGGCGCGGGCCAGCAGGTTCCACCGGCACTACCTTCGCCGTAGCGGTGGCAAGCCCCGGTGCCAGATGGTCCCATTATCGAACTGAATGACCATGCCATCCGGAGAATAAATGGCACCTTGGTTGAAGGCATCAATCCAGATCCGGCTTGCCGGCGCAAACCAGTCTGGCCATGCTTGGGCGGGTACGCCTGCTTCGGTTAAGAGGTTAAGCGCGGGCCCGTTCTGCGTGACATGGGCAAGTTGACTTCCTCGGCACATGTCAACGCACATATAGATCCCGGTCAGGTTAATCGATTGAGCTGAAGCACCGGTAGCCGCAAGCGCTGCAGCGATGCCGATAACCAACGATAGAGTTTTCATAATGACTATCCTTAATAATCAGGCTGGCCCTAACAAGGGGCTGCACGTCTCGGGCTTCCTTCGGTCCCGGCAAAGCCGCCGGCTGCGCTGCCCGCGTGGCGCTTGGCACTAGTTCTTGCTTCGATTTTTGCTCGCTCCCTTCAGGTCGAGCGCTGGCGACAACTTCGCCGGATCCGTCATCTGCATGCAGGTCAGCAGATCGACGTAGCTGCCCATTCCGACGAGGGTCGCTTCCTGCGTGCAACGATCGCGAATGGAAACGGAATAGGTCGACCATACAGTGGCAAGCTGCTCTCGCGCCGCATTCTCGTCGCGCATGCAATTCGCGACGGATTGAGGAAGATCGAGGTTCATTGCTTTATCCGTGGCCGCCGTTTCTTTGCAGGTCCGTTCGACGTCGATCGTCGGTACACGATCTCCGATGGGGGTCACCAACGGATTTCCAAGTTGAACAGCAAGTGCGATTGGCAAAAACGCGACATTCATGGGGTGCTCCTTCCAGTTGAACTGAATCACGGGTCGGAGGCTTGGAGCGCGCAGGCGCCTTGCCTTCTGTTGAGACAAGCCGAGTTAAATGTCCCACCCGCGGTGCTGATATGCATCGGAATTTTCGGAGGCCGAGAAGACGATCTGCCCTGCAGATTTCGGCAAGGATGGGCGGGCACTCTCCGCAGAGCGCCCGCTTTTGAAAGCCCAAGCCCGATTATTGCCCTTGATGGGCTTTGATCTTCTCATCAATTTCCCTCTTTACCGCTTCAAGGTTGAAGCTTGCCGGTGCTTGCATTGGAGGGTAATCAATGGCCGTTTTCGCCAAATTGGCGACTTCCTGTTGTACAAGCACGAACCGCCAAAATTCGCGGCCAAAGAAATCATTCATATAACCGCCGCCCATGTTATTCAGGCTCTCGCCGCGGATTGATGGCGTCCGCTCGAACGGGTCCTGGCGGATATTGATGACCGTTGGCATGTCGGTCGTGTCCTTCTCACCGGGCCATCCGTATGGCTGCTGGAAGAACTGGAACTTGAAGTCATCGTAGCGAAGTGCGCCGAGTTTCGGGCCGGCAAAATAGAAGATCTCGTGGCGAACTGACGGGCCCTTGCCGGTCAGAAGATCCATCTGATTGTAGCCGTCGAGATGGTTCTTGTAGGTGCGGCCTTCCAGCGACACGCCTTTGAGAAGCTGGTCGGTAATGTTCGGATTTCCCGCCGCAGCGGTCAGTGTCGGGAACCAATCGAGACCCGAGAAGATTCCATTCTCGACCGAACCCGGCTTGACGTGACCCGGCCAACGAATGATGGCCGGCACGCGGAATCCGCCTTCAAAGCTGGTCCCTTTGGTGGCCTTGAACGGGGTCATGCCACCATCCGGCCAGGTGAACACCTCGGCGCCGTTGTCCGTTGTGAAGATGACGATGGTGTTGTTGGTTTCGCCGATGTCGTCGATATGTTTGAGCAGAGCGCCTACGCTATCGTCCAACTGGGCCATGCCGGCTTCCTCGAGACCATAGTTCGTGTCGTGGTTCTGCATGGCGGCGTACTTCTTCTGCAGGAACGTCCAGACGTGCATACGCGTCGTGTTGTGCCAGACGAAGAAGGGCTTGCCGTCGCGCTTGGCCTTGTCCATGAAGTCGTTGGACGCCTTGACCAGATCCTCATCAAAGGTGGTCATGTTGTACTTCGGCTTGAGGAACGGCAGATCGTGCATATTCGGCACGTTGGACATGTCGGGGAACGGCGGCAGCGGGCCCTCGTCGACGATCCGTTGCTTGCCGATCTTGCCCCAGCGCGGCATCTCGGTGGGGTCGTCGGTGTCCGTCGCGTAGCTGTGGATCAGGCTGCGCGGGCCGTACTTGTTGTAGTATGCCTCGTTGACCGGGAACGAGTACCAGTAGGGATCGGACATCGCGTCCAGGTGATATAAATAGCCGAAGAACTCGTCGAAGCCGTGCACCGTCGGCAGATATTTGTTGAGATCGCCGAGGTGGTTCTTGCCGAACTGGCCGGTTGCATAGCCGAGCGATTTGAGTGCAGTGGCAAGCGTCACGGCTTGGTCCGGTATGCCGACATCGGCACCGGCCTGACCGACCGTTGTCAATCCAGTACGGATTGGCAACTCGCCGGTGATGAAGTTGGCACGGCCCGCCGTGCAACTCGCCTCGGCGTAGTAGTCGGTGAACATCATGCCGTCGGACGCCAACTTGTCGAGATTTGGTGTTTTGCCGGACATCATCCCGCGGTGGTAAGCGCCGACATTGAACCAGCCGACATCGTCACCCATAATCACAAGGATGTTGGGTTTCTGGCCCTGCTGGGCGGACGCGGGAGCGCTGGCAATGATTGTGGTGGTACACAACACGACAAAAGCGCCCCGGATTGCTCTGAACATGTGCATGGTTGCTTTCCTCAAGATGGAGTGCCGAAAGCGCAGGCCGCAGCCGTCGCCCATTTCCACCCACCGGCCGATTTGCCGTTGCCGATCCACACCGAAGATATTTCGGATCATCGGTCGGATGCCGGACGGGAGAATCGTCGAAGCGCCGCCGAAGCGCTATGCGATTACGGCAAGTTAAATTTGCCGATCCGCTTGCGAGGCGAGCAGCGAGACAGAATTCGTGTTGCATTCCTACATCGCCTTGACTTCGGCGATCCGCGGCTAACGCGGATAGGCATATCGAGCAGACATACCGCGTGTTACCATCCCGCTGGGCGGCGGCGGGCACGAGCCTTGCTGCTTCACCTGCGACGAAAAATCGGGAGATCGGCAATGTCGGTCAGAGCCAACGTTATCTTGACCTCGTTCCTCTGTTTGCTGGGCGCGCTAAACGCCTTTGCGCTGATCGTCAATCTTTCGCAGCCGTCGAGAGCGGCGGTCCGCGGAATGAACTATCAGAATTTGATCCACGATCCCGACTTCACGCGGGCGGTCAAGAGCATCGCCGAGCAATGCAGCGTCAACGTTGATCTCGCGAAGCTGAAGTGCCAGGGCGGATGATCCTGGTCTTTTCCGTTGTCCTCCGCAGGATCGGTATTGCCTTGGGGCGGAGCGGCTATGGGTCAGCGTGACGCGGAGGCCGTTGCGCAGGAGCGATAAATCGACTGGAGTTGCTTGCCTCGAAGAAAGAGTGGTCGCGGCGTCAAACCGCCGCGACGAGCGATCCAGCGCTGCACCGGCAACGGATACAATGAGAATAGCATCTGCGTTGCTTCAAAGTTTGGGATGGCGCGCCCCCGGACGCCAAATTCCCAGGCCGCATGGAACGCGAGATTGGCGTTTGAAGTTACACAGATGTTGTTCGGCGGGATCGCGGCAAGCACGATCGTGCATGCCGAAGCGCAGAGGCCGTCAATGATCACGGTGTCGCCGGAAGCGCGCAGCTTTTCATATTTGTATAAGTAGCTCGCAATCAGTCCGCCGCGGTCATGGGCAATCCGAACAGTCGCGTGACTCACCCCTGCACCCGCTGGCAAGAGCATTGCCGCGAGCACGCCAGTCAGGAATTTCATGTGGCCTCCGGCTTCAATGCGATGCTTAGCGGGCGCCCCATTTCATCGGTTCGTCACCACCACCAACCGGGAGACTGATAGCAGCCGTTCACCCAGGCGAAGCCGTTCCAGAACAAACACTGGTCATAGCCCGCATAGGGATAGTCGTAGTCCCAGGCAGCATTGGCGGCGATGACGCCGGCGGCGACGCCAGCCGCAACCGGCCAGCCCCATCCGCCCCAGCCACCGCGCCAGCCGGGCCGCCATCCAGCCCAGCCTCCGCGCCATGCAGCACCGCGCCATGCAGCGCCGCCCCAGCCAGGTCGTCCGACCACACCGGCGCCGCGAAAGCCGCCAGCGCCAATAGCCATGGCGCGGCTTCCCGCGAAGCGAGCGCCGCTTAATCCGCCTCCGAAACCTCTCGCTGCAAAGCCTCCGCCACGGAAGCCGCCGCCGAAGCCGCCACCATGGAACCCGCCACCAAACCCGCCGCCGTGGAAGCCGCCACCACCGAAGCCTCCTCTCGCGCCGGCAGGTTCTGGAGTCAGCGCCAGCATCGATGCGACGATCGCAATACTGCTCAGAATCGCTAATCTCTTGTTGCGCATTGCATGCCTCCTTTTGATTTCGGGCGTCGCTCTCGCATGAGCTGAAGTGGCGCGATCTGCCTTGCACTCGTAAAAGGGCATCAGCAGAACTGAAGCCAAGCCGGCGCTCAATATGCGATCACCGGAACTGTCCGGCCAAGACGTCCACTTGTAAGTTTACCTGCTTCCAATGACGCAGGTCGATGATGGGAAGTTGGCGGAAGTGCGCTGATGAAGCTATGCAGTTTCGGCTGGTCGTCGTGTCCGAGCTCGTCGATAGCGAAGCCTCAGCATTTCCACTGAGAAACTGCCGGGCCGCTGGCGTGGCGGTGACTAGCCACCACCACTGCTGAAGCGTGTGAGGTTCGGGGCAGGCGGATGGCGTTATCTTTTGACCGACTACAGGTATTGTTCGACCACCTTAAGCGAGGGTTCGGAGATCCAGCCAAACAGGCCTGCGACAACGAGATCCTCATGCGGATCCATTCCGATATTATACGCCTTTGGGTAGCCTGCCATCGAAGCGCTGGCCGCATCCCACGAGATGGCCGGTCGGATGCGGTAGAATTCGTCGAACCCGTGCGCGTGGCAGGCTCCGTGGTTCGCTACCCAGACGCCACTTGCCGAAGATTGCCGTGGCGTAGCCTTGTTCCTTGAACAGCTCACCCATTGTGAAGGCACGCGCAGGAAGGTGTAGGGGGCCTTTGCTTTGACGGCCATCATCGACAGACCGTTGTGGACGGAGTACCGCGCCGTCATCGACGCCGCCCGCCACGGCGTGCAGGCCGGCTCGACCAGGAACTGAGTGAGACGCAATCCCTCGCGGGCCAACTGATCGAGACGCGGCGTCGGCGCGCCGCGCAGCTCACCGTCGCCATGGGCGCCCAAATCACCGTACCCAACGTTATCGGCGAGAATGAAAACGACATTGCGCCGGCAGGACCATTATGGAGGCGAGCGCTGCAAGCAAACCGAGCCAAATCGTCCTGCTACTGCTCATATGTCACCTGCCTATCTGCGCTTTAATGGCGATTGCCCGGTGCACTCGGATGGCCGTCGTTCTAGTCAACGAACCGGTAATCACCCGCCGCACGTTTCGTGGCGAGTTCACGGGGTCCGTTGTCATGGTCATGAGCACTCCTGGTCATCGCAAGGGCGTGGGGCAGGTCGATGTGTCTCGAAGGGATTGCATGCGAAGCGCATTCAGCGCTCACCTGCGGGGAGCGGACGCCCACGGCGGGCGTCCGCTTGTCACATCAGGCCTGCGAAGCTAATCGCTTGCGTGACTGGCATTGGCCTTCTTGACCTCTTCCAGGACCTGGCTGAGGTTGTAGCTCTCCGGCGCCTGCAGCGGCGGGAACTTTTCGTAGGACGACAAATGCTCCAGCCACAACCGCTGGCCGATCGGCAGCATGTTCCAGTCATACTGGAATGCTGTTGCCGGGGCACCGAGCGCGCCGCCCAGGCTCATGGCTGACTTCTGATTGATGCCGACGTTCTGCTCGAAGGGATCGCGCTTGATGTTTTGGACCAACGTGAAGTGGAACGGAACGAGCGGCATAATCCACCCGGCCGGCCCAGGCTCCGACATGGTGTAGTACATCTTCCAATTCTTGTAGCGCACCGCGGAGGGCGTTGCGCCCGAGTAGTAGAAGAAGTAATCGCGCGCCGACTTTTCGGAGTTGCCTTCGAGATAGTCGCGCTGGTCGAAGCCATCGAGCGTGGTCTTAACGATGCCGGGGTACTGGCCAGCCTCGATCTGCTGCTTGAGCCCGTCACCCTTCGGGCCGCCCGCGATATCGATGAAGGTGGGCACCCAATCAAGCGCTGCGAAGAGCTGGTTCTTCACCGTACCCGCCTTAATATGTCCCGGCCACCGGACCACCATCGGCGCGCGATAGCCGCCTTCCCAGGCTTCGCCTTTCTGGCCCTTGAACGGGGTCACGCCGCCGTCCGGGAAGGAAATCGCCTCGGCACCGTTGTCCGTAGTGAACACGACGACGGTATTGTCGGCCTGGCCCATGTCGTCGAGCTTTTTAAGAACGACGCCGATATTGTCGTCGAGCTGCTTCATGCCGGCTTCATTGACGCCCCAGTCCTTGCCGCCGCGCTCGCCGATCATCGCCTCATATTTTGGTGGCAGCACGGTAACCACATGCATGCGTGCCGGGTTGTACCAGACGAAGAACGGCTTGCCGGTCTTCTTCGGGTCGTTGCGGTCAAGGAAGTCGACGACCTTTTCGGAGATCTCCTCATCAACCGTCCTCGAGCGCTCCAACGTCAGCGGGCCCTCGTCGCTGCACATTTGGCTCTTGCTGCTGCCGTCCGGCGACTTGCACGCTAGGATGTTGCGTGGAGGCGTTAGACACATCGTGGTTTTGGGGTCCACAGCACCCGGCACTTCCGGAATGCCGGGTATCGGCGTGTTCTTGCAGGGCGGCGCAACGGTCTGCTGCAGCGGCGTCTTGTTGATGTCAGGGAAGCTCACTTGCTGCATGGCATCGAGATGGTAGAGATAGCCCCAATATTCTTGGAAGCCATGCGCCGTTGGCAGCGCGTCGGTGTGGTCGCCCAAGTGGTTCTTGCCGAACTCGCCGGTGGTGTAGCCGAGATCAAGTAGGAATTTGGCGAGCGCCGGCGTGCCGGGCCGCAAGTAGGACGGGCTGCCCGGAAGTTGCGGCGGGATCATGCCGGTGCGCAGCGGATACATACCGGTGAAAAACGCGTTGCGCCCCGAGGTGCAGCTCTGCATGGCGACGTAATCCATGAAAATCGCGCCCTCATTGCCGATACGGTCGATGTTCGGCGTTTCGCCGACCATCAGGCCGCGGTGATAGATGCTCGGCTGCATCCAGCCGATATCGTCGCCCATGATGAAGAGGATGTTGGGTTTCTGCCCCTGCCGCTGGGCGGAGGCGGGAACGCTGGCCATCGTGGTGGCGGTACACAACACGACAAGAGCGCCCCAGATTGCTCTGAACATGCTCATGGTTGCTTTCCTCAATCTCGGCTGCCGAGGCACGGGCCGCAGCCTTCGCCCAGTTCCACCCACCGACCGTCTTTGCCCTTGCTGATTGATGCTGGATCGTTTGGGCAACCGTTCGATGCCTTGCGAACACGAAAATTCCTTGAGACGACCCGGATGCGCTATGCAAGTCCGGCGATTTACGGTTTTTGGACCCGCGAGTGGTTGATCGGCAGGTGGCTGCTGCGCGGGGCCGTCTTGCGCACGCTTGTTCACGCGTTCAACAGATCGTGCTCGAAACGGAACTGACGATGGTGACGTCGTGGTTGTGCTATTGATAATGTAAGTGGCACCGCGCGCCTCGATATTCCGCGTGCCCGTCCTCGACTGCGCCTACCGCACCTCTATCTTGTTCTCGAGTCCCTCCCTCGCGAACGACCGAGATTCCGCCGTTGCGACAAAGGAGAGACGTCAAATCCCGGCGGCGTCTGCCGTCCGGATCGCTCGGTAGGCGGTCAATACCGATCCGTGAGGCGGTCAGTACTGATTTGGGCAGACCCAGCCGGCGGCGCTACGGTAACAGCCGCTGTTGTAGCCGTAAGCGCCGTAATAACCAGCCGCCGCGGCCCCAACCGCCGCTGCGCCAACTGCTGCTCCGCGGTAAGGATATGCTCCACGATAGGCCGCTCCGCGATAAGCCACGCCACGTCCCGCGACGCCTACGGCATGGCCTCGGTAACCTGCCGCGCGAAACCCGCCGCCGTGAAACCCACCAGCGTGAAACCCTCCACCGCGAAAACCACGAGCGAGCGCGTCGGCGGGGACAAGGGTTGCGCCCACAACGAGGGCGGCTGCACATCCAATCAGTGCTCTACGCAACATTGATTATTCTCCTATCTTGGACAATTGTGTGATGGGACGGCAGTGTGCATTGAAGTAGCTCTTCGGAGCGCGCCTGTTCTAGGTCGGCCAAGCACTCCTTCCATCCTCCGCTTCCCGGGATCGACTGCAATAGAAGGGCGCCTTCAATCTCGGCGTCAGCCAACGTCGTACGCTGTGACATTGACAGGGGCGGTTAACGCGGAGTCGAACCACAGGGAGCGTGTTACGCTATGCGGTTTCGGCAAGGTGCTCTTAAATTTCGTAATTGCGCTGCAGTGTGGTTGAAGGCGATTCACCGAAGGTGGTGCGATACGTCACCGCAAAACGCCCAAGCTCCAGGAATTGATGATTTCGGGCCACCTGCGCGACGCTCGCCTTCGAAGGATCGGCGCGCCGCAGCGCTGCGCGAGCTTTGTTCAATCGTTGCAACAAGGCATACCGCGTGGGGCTCACGCCGAGAAATTCGCTGCAGCACATCCGCAGCGTTCTCTCTGCTACGCCAATCTCCGCGCAAATCGTCGGCATCCTAAATTTTTGATCAATGCGCTTGCTCAGCGTTTGTTCGAAACGAAGCACTACGGCAGCGCGATGATGTCTTGCCCTGGGATGGTCGTCGGCCTCGTTGGCAGCCAGGAAATGCACGATGGCGTGAAGCATTTCCTGCTCCAGTGCTCGTGCGATCTCAGGACGCGCGATGAGTTTCGCTTTGGCTTCCGCAAGGTGGCAGGCCTGCCTGAGCAGGCCCTGAAACCTTGCTGCTTCCGAGCGCGAGGGACGGAGTATCCTGTTTGCAGGTGGGGACGTGATCGACCGTCCGGTCAATGCCTTGCCGCAACTGGCGAGTTGCTCAGGCGGCAACGATATCAAACACCATTGGCACTCGCCGCTGGTGCGTTGATGCACGCACTCGCCGCGGCTGTGAAAGACCATGTCGCCGCTTCGCAAAGCAAATCCACCGAATATCGGTGATGCCGTACCCACCGGAAACGACAGAAAAATCCGATCGGTGGGCAGCGAAATAAAGGCAATACGCGGGAGGCTTTCGTAATACCGACGAACGTCGAGATGCCGCAATTTCAGCCATGTCAGTCGTGCCTTGAAATCTCCGGCGCCTGTCACCGTGAGGTTGACACGTCCATCGCCAAATGCGGCTTCGTAACTCTGCGGATCGCTAAAGGTAAGTGTACCGCCTTCTGCCATATCTCCCACCCGTCGGAGCGGCGGACAGTTCTTGCGGCCTGTTCAAGGTTCTGCGCCTCACCGAGTTGGAAAGCTTTAGATCAGCGGCCGGATCTGGCTATGCGGCTTCGGAACTTCGGAGGGCGCGGCGGCTATGCAATTCCGGCAGGTGGTGGGGGAGGGATCGCGACTGAGGCCACGGTCAACAAAAAAAGACCGCCCGACAGCGGTCTTTAGAAGACGATCATGTCGTCTTATGGCCGTATGCCCATTTTATAGCAGCACTGGCGATAGGCGTCCATTCCAACCTCATTTTTGTCGGCAGTTGTCGGACTAAAGCCGATGGTGTTCACTGCAGCCTGCGCCTGCCTGAAGCATTCAGCACGTGCTGCCCTGGAATCCATCTTGGCCGCTTTTACCGGTAATGACGCGCCAATGAATGGGACGAGCAAAGCGACAGCGAAGAGTGTTCTCAAGCTAAGCATATTCGTCTCCCTGCAGGACACTAAACCCAGCCGGTCGCGAGTTAAGTGTTCTCCGACCAAATATGACCCCCGGCTAAGGGAAAGATAATCATCGGCATCCCGAGCCACTATGCGATAGCGGCAAACAGACGGGAGTTTGAGTAGGATGCCATGGCTGCTTGCGTGTATGTTAACCGGACGCGAGCGCAGAGAAGCGCCACGCGACAGGAAGCGCCGTTGGTCTCGTTAGCGGATGAGCGAAACGAGCAAATACCAGTGGAATCTACGATCTCAGTGGGGTTGGGGAGAACTGTCATCGAGCGCCTGGATGGGCACAGACACGACGTTCGGCATGCCCCACGCGGTCGAGATGCGTATCTCGTGGTGTGCCCACTCGATGCTTTGAGTAAAGACATTGCTGACCACAGCCGCGATGCGGCCCTTGCAATCGAAAACGGGGGCTCCTGACGCGCCGTGATCGACAATGAGGCGATTGTCGCCGTCGTACATTTCCAACAGCACCAAACCAATGAGCTTTCCGTAATCCCCGAATTGAACGAATCGTCCGGTGATGAGCTGCGGACGCCCGGCCGGATAGGTGAGGACCATGACCTGCTCGTCGGGCGCCAGCGGCTCTTTGCGGATTGCGACACTTCTCGCGTCCGAGACGGCGCGTTGCAGTTCGATGATAGCGAGCCTTTCGGTTTGGGGTCCCGCTACGCGCTGAATGCGCGTGGGGACGAATTGGCTGCCATCTTCGTCGACGATCTCGAGCGGCTTCCAGCTTTGGGTTGAGAGCGTCATTGCGGCGGTGACGTGCTCGGCGGTAACGATCGTCGTTGGGGATAGAAACCATCCGGTGCCCCTCACTCCGACCAAACCGCGATGGTCATGGCTCTCCAACTCGTCGAAATATCGCGTAAGCCGGACGGCCGAGTGTGCAAGCTGAGTCGGATCAACGCAAGCTGTGGCAGCGATGCTGGTATCTGCAAGCAGAGTGAAAAGTAGAAACAGCTCAGAAGCGGGTCCACGCATCCGCAGGAATCCCCGTGCCCGGACACAGGGAAAGCGAAACCCCGTGGGGAAGCAACAGAACGGATCGGCTTATCCGGAGGTTTTCGCAGAGCTCGGGAATTCCGCGCGTAATGTGGCGCTTCGGTTTCCGGGCCGCGACTTATCTCGTCCCGCGATCCGATCGACAAACATTTGCAAGATCACAATGTTCCTAAATTGGCCGAGGGGGCTTGCTGGCTGAGCAGCCTATCGACGCCTCGCCCCAGCGCGTCACGCCAATTCAGGCATTTCCGCCGCAATGGCTCTAAGTGACGGATGGGCAATTTGGGCCGGAGTAGGCTCCACGGAGTGCCGCAACGTCTCGGACGGCGACTCCCCGAACAGCGCGCGATACGCGACAGAAAAGCGGCCAAGTTCCCAAAAACCGTGATCGGTCACGACGCGAGTTACGGTAGCACTTCCCGGCTCGGCGCGCAGCAACGCCCGGCGCGCCAGATGCATTCGGCGCAGGGTGAGAAAACGGATCGGGCCCATCCCCAGATGCTCTTCGCATGAGGCACGAAGCGTTCGTTCCGCGACGCCGATGCCGGCACAGATTTCGGTAAGCTAAAGCGGCCGGTCGGGATTTGCCGCCAGGAAATCCTCGAAGCGCGCGATGATCGCATCGTGGCGGCGACCACCCGTAGTGACCTCGACGCCGGCGCCTTCGGCGAGGCATCGTACCATGGCGTGGATCAATTGTTCCTCCAACGCTCGGCGTACTTCCGGCAGAGCAAGTATATCGGGAGCGTCGTGTGCAAGTCGGCCGACAATCCTGTGCAGCTTCAGCAGTCGCGACATCAACGCAGGACTCGGACGGACAATCGAGGAGCGCGGTTCTTCCAAAAACTCTCGCCCAGTGATCGCTTTGCAAACGCAGGAAAGTCGTTCAGCGGAACTGACATTGTTCCGTAGTGAAAGCCGGATGCAGATCGCTGGTGCAGGATGTCGTGGCCATGAACGAGGATATCGTTCGGCGTGACCTCGACGCCGCAATGTTGCAGGTTCGGTGAGCTTGTCTCGACGAAGCCGATGGCCATGCGATCATGCGCCGTCGCTATGGTGCTTATCTGCGGCAGAACCACGCCGAAACGCTGCATCCACAACTTGTCCATGCCGATTTGCGTCATTTCGACATGAAAGCGTCCCCTCGCGGTAGGAAGGATTTCCACGTCGCCAGCCTGAACGGCCGCCTGGCAGGCCAGGGGGTCGGTAAAACTGAGGACTCTACTCCAAGGCATCGGTCTCCCCCAGGCAGAACAGTCCGCGGTTACGCGTATCAAAATTTCGCAAAAATGATCTCAAGGGCCCTTCATAGATGCCCGTCCGTCAAGGCGATCGTCGTTGCAGGGACTTGCCGTGTAATTGTCGACTAGCGCCCTCGACCGAGATACGATGTTGAGATCAGGGCACGCTGGTGAGAGGCGTCCCCTGCCGTTTCGGCAAGAGACCCGCAATTCGACACCTGGTTGTGTCTTTCTTCGCGTGCTTTTGGTTCAAGTGTGGAGTTTCGCCGCCCGCGAGTGTCGACCCGCGATCAATGCCGACCACAGTGCGCTCCACGGCGCGGTGCAATGTATCCGATGGCGACTCCCCGAATAGTGTACGGTACGCGACCGAGAAACGCCCAAGCTCCCAAAACCCGTGATTCGTGGCAATGTGGGTGACAGTTGACTTGGATGGATCCGCACGCAACAGCGCCCGCCGGACGAAGTGCATTCGGCGTAGGGTGAGAAAGCGGATCGGTCCCATCCCCAGATGCTCTTCGCATGAGGCACGAAGCGTTCGTTCCGCGACGCCGATGCCGGCACAGATTTCGGTGAGATAAAGCGGCCGGTCGGGATTTGCCGCCAGGAAATCTTCGAAACGCGCGATGATCGCGTCGTGGCGGCGGCCGCCAGTCGTGGTCTCTACGTCGGCGCCCTCCGCGAGACATCGGACCATGGTGTGGATAAGCTCGTTCTCAAGCGCACGAAGCACCTCTGGCAGTTGCAGTATGTCCGGACAGTCATGGGCGAGCTGTCCTATCGCTCTGTGCAGCCTCAACAGGCGCGACATCAATTGAGGATGCGGATGAACAATCCGCTGATCCAGTCTTTTCACAAAGTCACGGCCGATGATTGCCTCGACTGCAGTATCGAGTTCATCGATCGGGAGAGACATCGAGCCGTATTTTAGATTGGGGCCGGATCGCCGATGCACCACATCGGATCTGTTGACGATGATGTCGCCGGGCAAGACTTCCAGGCCGCAGTGTTGGAACGGCGACGAATTGGGCTCGGTAAGAAAGCCGATCGATCGCCGGTCTGGCTTGCAGGCGACCGTGCAGAGTTGCGGCGAGGATACGTGGAAACGTTGCATCCAAAGCCGGTTTGTGCCGACCTGCGTGATTTCGACCTCAAAATCTTCTCTTGTTATCGGGAATATTTCGACGTCGGCCGCCAGGATCGCCGCCTGACATGCCAGCGGATCGGTGAAGCTGATAACCCTACTCCAGGCCATTTCCGGCCTCCCGAGAAAAGTTCGCGGTTATGAAATATCCATGGGCCAGCCCCAAACTGGCTGACCCTCAAAGATCGCTGTTCACCTACCCCAATCGCCGCCGCTAGGAATGGGCGTGTTTTATCGCGACTACCACTTCTGATCAATGCACGGAATTGTGGCATCGTGCCGGGGCTCGCATGCGGTGTTGGAATTAAGTCGGATAGCGAGACCTCATCGCGCGGCGGAGGGCATCCGATTGGTGGGTCAGCCGAACGCGCGTTGGACCGGGACGCGGGCTGGGCAATTTTCGGCCAGACCACGCACCGGGCAGGTTGGGGTCCGCGGCATTCGGCAAATCTGCCGGTTTCGCATAGGCCGATCGGCGGGTGTTTGGTAATATGATCTCTATAGGACCAGAGGAGGCTGTAGCAAACATGAAGCCCTCCCTTCTATTCGCAACGATTCTGTTCGGCGGCTTGATGGGGACTGCTGCTGCCACCGGGCCGGCGGGCTCAGCCGGCGTGACTACGGCCATTCCCGGAACGATCGTAAGATGGCAGCCTGGTGATCCGGTGCCGCCTGGCCTGTTCTCTCTCTTTGGCGCGCGCACACCACACGATCAGCCAGCACCGCAACCACGCTCACGGGAAATCAGGGTCCGCAAGCAATAACCCGCCCGCTGTTCGCCAAGCTTGTCGAGGGCCGCTGGCTCGATGACCACACTAACCTGCTGATCTGCGGACCAGCCGGCGTCGGCAAGAGCTGGATCGCCTCGGCGCTCGGCCACAAGGCCTGCCGCGACAATCGCTCCGTCCTTTACCAGCGCGCCCAGCGCCTGTTCGACGATCTGGCACTCGCCCGCGACGACGGCCGCCATCCGCACCTGCTGCGCGCGCTTGGCCGCGTCGATCTGCTCATCCTCGACGACTGGTCTTCGCCCCGCTCGATGCCAGCGCCCGCGACGACCTCTGCCAGAACGCCTCGCCCCCGGGCGAGATCAAATCGGAAAGGTGGGCGACATCGTCTCGGAATCCCTGGGCGACTTCGTCGGAATCCGCAGATGGCGGAAAGCAAACCCTCGTAAACCGCCCCGAAGCGCTGCTCGAGGAACCACCAGTCGATCGTCTGCGCAAGCTTCACCAGCGGGTGCCCTATGTCGATGATCGCGTCCAGCCGCGAGCGCAAGATATCGGTCTGTCCGCTGTCGCGTCGTTCGTTCGGTCGCATCGTCGCCTCCGATGCGACCGAAGGAATCACGGGCATCGATAATCCCGAAAACGAAGTTGCAAGCTTTTGCGGTCTCACACCCCAAAAGCTTGCAATCTCAAATGCCGCTCCGTCCGCAAAATTGAGTCCGCTGAATGGCTTGGGAGGTTCTTCACGGCCGACTATTTCAAACGCTACCTGTTGGCCTCGCGCGGGAGTCCTGAGTCGATCGGTCCCACCCACTAAGCTCCGGCTTGCCGAACTTGCATAGGCGATCGTGTTCTTCGCCCTCTAGCATCCGGAAAAGACGAGCTGATGCGGGAGTAGGCGAATGAAGCATATAAAATTAGCCGTCCTCTTGAGCTCTTGCTTCCTGGCTAGTTCTGCAGTTCCGGCAGATTCCCAATCAGCCATAACCGAGCAAGAGGCACACGCCATTGGCGTCAACGCGTATCTGTATTTCTATCCGTTGATTTCGACGGATGTTACGCGGCTTTGGAGCACTAACAGCGAGCCCGGAAAGGAGCCGCTCAGAGGGCCGATGAACACTTTCGTAAGCGCAGCCGCTTATCCCCCCGACGATCTCAAGCTCGTCGTCCGTATCAACTTCGATACGCTGTATTCCTTGGCTTGGCTCGACATGACCAAAGAGCCTGTCGTTGTTTCCTCGCCTGATACCAACGGTCGTTACTTCCTTCTACCCATGCTCGACATGTGGACCGATGTGTATGCGTCTCCAGCCTGGAGAACGACAGGGACGCAGGCTCAGACGTTTCTGGTCGTTCCTGACCTTGCCCCACGGGCTTAATCCAGTTTGAAGTTCGTTCTGGCCCACGACAAGGACCAGAGCATGAAACGCAGCCGCTTTTTGGAAGAGCAAATCATCGGGATTTTGAAGGAGCACGAGGCCGGCGTCTCGGTCGCCGACCTGTGTCGCAAGCATGGCGTCAGCGACGCCAGCATCTACAAATGGAAGGCCAAGTTCGGTGGGATGGAGGTCTCGGAGGCCAAGCGGCTGAAGACGCTGGAGGACGAGAACACGCGGCTGAAACGGCTGTTGGCCGACGCCATGCTGGACAACGCGGCCTTGAAGGATCTCTTGGGAAAGAAATGGTGACGCCCGCGGCCAAGCGGAAGCTGTCGCCCATCTGCGAGGCGCATTCGCGATGAGCGAACGGCGGGCGTGTAAAGCCATCGGCTGCTGCCGCATGACCATGAGATACCAGACGACCCGGGCGGACCAAGCCGGCCTTCGCCAGCGCATGAGGGCGATCGCCCAGCAGCGCCGCCGCTTCGGCTATCGGCGCCTGCACGTTCTGCTCAAGCGAGAGGGCTATGTGATCAACCACAAGAAGCTGTTCCGGCTCTACCGGGAAGAGAAGCTTGCGGTGCCTCGCCGTGGCGGTCGCAAGCGGGCGATCGGGACCCGGGCGCCAATGATGGTGCCAATGGCGCCGAACGACCGCTGGTCGCTTGACTTCGTATCCGATCAACTCACCGACGGCCGCCGCTTCTGCATCCTGACAGTGGTCGACGACTGCAGCCGCGAGTGCCTGGCGCTGGTGGCCGATACCTCGCTCTCCGGCACGCCGGTGGCGCGGGAACTGGACCGGCTGGTGATTGAGCGCGGCAAGCCGAAGATGGTGGTCAGCGACAATGGCAGCGAACTCACCAGCAACGCCATCCTGGCATGGGCCGATCAGAACCGCATCGCATGGCACTACATCGCGCCGGGCAAGCCCATGCAGAACGCCTTCATCGAGAGCTTCAATGGCCGGCTGCGGGACGAACTGTTGAACGAGACACTGTTCACGTCGCTGGCCCACGCCCGCATCGCGCTCAAATGCTGGCAGGCCGATTACAACGAGGCACGACCACACTCGCAGCTTGGATGGAGAACACCATCTGAGTTTGCCTTGATCTGCCACCCGCGCCGGGATCTGGCGCTGCGCTTTGCCGAGGGCTCCGCGCCAGCTCCCGTCGCTCCCACCGCCCAACCGGGTAAATCCAACAGCCAGGGCGAACTCAGGACTGGATAAAACTTGGGGGCATGGTCATTCCACCTGGATGGCGGCCTGATTTACGACAGTAAGCGCTCAGCCAATACCCTGGCTTCGGGGTTGGATTAGATGTGCGAAGAAGCCTCCGGCTTGAACGGAGGTTTGGGATGGGATCGGACGGCAAAAAAGACGCCCATTTGGACAGCTCATCAGTTGGTGGAGCAGTCAGCCGGCTTGAGGTGCTTGAGGGACCGTCCGGGCGTCGCGTGCGTTCAGAGGCCGAGCGGGCTCGGATCGTCGCCGAAAGTCTGTTGCCCGGCGCTCAGGTGGCGGAGGTGGCGCGCAAGCACGGGGCGACGCGCTGGCAAATTTACGATTGGCGACGACGCTTCCGACAGCGCGGCGAATTGCCGTCGTGCGAGGCTCCGCAGCCGCCGTTCGCGCCGCTGGTCGTGGAGGGGCCGTTTGAGGAGCGTCACGTTCCAACAGTCAAGCTCGAGATTGCGATTGGCGACGTCGTCGTGCGGACGGACGCGGCGATAGATGGGGAGCAGTTATCTCGAGTGATCCGCGCGGTGCGGGCGTCACGATGATTGTCCCCGGCGCCGAGCTGAAGATTTACATCGCGACGCGGCCCGTCGACTTCCGCTGTGGGCATGATGGGCTTGCTGCGAAGGTGCAGGAGATGCTTGGTCTCGATCCGTTCAGCGGTGCAGCCTTCGTGTTCCGGTCGAAACGGGCGGACCGGATCAAGATTTTGGTGTGGGATCGAACGGGCCTGGTGCTGGTGCACAAACGCCTCGAGGGTTGCAAGTTCGTGTGGCCAAAGATTGCGGATGGCGTGATGCGGATATCGCCGGCGATGTTCGCGGCACTGTTCGAAGGCTTGGACTGGAGATTGGTCCGCCCGGAGGAAGCGCGGCGTCCACAGGTCGCTGGATAAGTGCGGCAGAATGACTCTGTACCGAGTTGGGCATGGCGCCGGCGGCGCAGATGTGCTCGACATGGCGCATGAGCACCGCGACGCTTCGCGACGAGAATGAACGCCTGAAGGCGCTTTTAGCGCAAACGCAGGCAGCATTGAGCGAACATCAAGCGGCGCTGGCAACGTCGGAAGAAGCGCGGCGCCGGTTGGAGGTCATTCTCGGGGAACTACGCCGAGAGAAGTTCGGAGCGAAGTCCGAGAAGCTGCGGCCAGATCAATATCATTTGCCGCTCGAAGACGTGGAGATCGCGCAAGGCGTCCTGGACGCGGCACAGGAGAAGGCTGCGGCCGTCATCAGGGGCCGATCGCGTGCTGGATCGGATCAGGACCGTCATCGCAATCGGGGCTGCTTGCCTGCCCATTTGCCGCGGGTGGAGCGGATCCTCGAGCCTGCGAGCACGTTCTGTCCGTGCGGCTGCGGCGCGATGACGAAGATCGGCGAGGACGTCAGCAAGCGCCTTGACGTGATCCCGGCACAATGGCGCGTGCTGGTCACGCGCCGCCCGAAATACATCTGCCGCCGCTGCTCCGGCCCTGTCGTGCAGGCGCACGCGCCGGAGCATGTCGTGCCTGGCGGACTACCGACCGAAGCGGCGATTGCGCAGGTGATCGTCTCCAAGTTTGGCGACCATACGCCGTTTTACCGTCAGGCCGAGATCTATGCGCGCCAGGGGATCCGGCTTGATCGGGCGACCCTGGGCAATTGGTCAGGCCGCGCCTGCTTCCATCTGCAACCCGTTGCCGACCGCATGCGCCGCCATCTGGCAGCAGCGGATCGTCTGTTCATGGATGAAACCACGGCGCCGGTGCTCGATCCTGGGCGGGGTCAAACGAAGAAGGGCTACTTCTGGGCAATCGTCTCCGACGACCGCGGCCATAGCGGCCCAAGTCCGCCGATCGTGCTGTTCCGATATGCCCCCGGTCGCAGCGGCGCCTTCGCTGAGCAGTTCCTGGACGGCTTCAACGGACGCTTCCTGCAATGCGATGCCTATGACGGTTATGATCGGCTGCTCGAAGTCGCCCGACCGCAAGGGCCGTGGACGCTCGTACATTGCTGGAGCCATTTGCGCCGGCGCTTCGTCAAATTGGCCCGCAACAGTAAATCGCCGATCGCCGAGGCCGCCGTCCGGCAGATCGCACAGCTCTACGCCATCGAAGCCATGGTACGCGGTTCATCGCCGGATATCAGGCTGGCCGCGCGGAAGGAACACTCGCTGCCGCTCGTCGAGGCGTTGAAGCCGTGGTTCGAGAAACAGCTGTCGATGATCTCCAGCGGCTCGACGCTCGCTGAGGACATCCGCTACGCGCTCAATCATTGGCAGGGGCTGACGCGCTTCCTCGATGACGGGCGTCTCGAGCTCGATACCAATCCGGTTGAAAACGCGATCCGGCCAATCTGCTTGACCAGAAAAAACGCTCTCTTCGCCGGTCATGAGGTCGGAGCCGAAAACTGGGCCTTGCTCGCATCCATCGTGGCGACCTGTAAGCTCAACGACGTCAACCCGGTCGCCTACATCGCCGAAACGCTCACGGCGATCATTGCCGGCCATCCCCAAAGCGAAATCGACGACCTCATGCCATGGCGGTTCCGCAAAACGTCAAGCCAGCATCAATAGGGTTGCGGCTAAGCGCTTACTTACGACAGCGTGTCATCGAGGATTTCAAGCTGCCCAAGGATACACAGGTCATCGAGGCGCCGACCCCCTACAGCATCGTGATCGGGCGCACGAAAACTGACGGTCCACAGGACTATGATGCAGTCCACAAGATACAAGCGGACTACAGGGTCACCCCACTGTCCGAGTGGGGCAAACCACCTCAGCTGTTGACCGTGAAAGTCGATCCCAGCATCGACATGAAGACGCCGCCGAAAGAGCAGGTGGACGGGATGTCGGCAGATCGCTACTTCGCATATGCCGCCGAGCTTTTGAAGGTGAACCCTCCGCACATCACTGATCAACCTATGCTGGATGAGCTGAAGAAGATCGGCATCGAGCGTGGCAAGAGTTTCGACTTGAGCAAGGTCGATCCTGCCATTCGAAGGGGGCTCATGACGGCTCCGGAAGACGCGCATAAATTGATGGAATGGATCACACCAAGGCTGGCCCGCGTCGTCAACGGCTGGCAAATGAATACGACCACGATGGGCGTCTATGGCAACTACTACTTAAAACGCGCTGTCGTGGCCGCAGTCGGCCTTGGGGCGAGCGTGCCTGAAGATGCGATCTATCCCTTCAATCTTGGTGATGAGATGGGAAAGCCGCTCGAGGGGTCGAACAAGTTCGTTCTTCACTTCGATAAGGCAAGCACACCACCCGTCCACGCGTTCTGGTCCGTCACACTGTATAACAGCGAGGGCTATCAGGTCCCAAACGCGCTCAATCGCTTCGCCGTCAGTAGCTGGATGCCGTGGAAATACAATCCGGACGGATCGCTCGATCTTTATTTTCAGAACGAAAGTCCGGGCACTGACAAGGAAGCCAACTGGCTGCCAGCTCCAAAGGGGCCGTTCAATTTGACCATGCGCATGTATGCCCCGAAATCAGAGGCGATCACGGGAAAATGGGACCCGCCCCCGGTCACACGGGTTCAGGCTGCGCGGGGCCTAGCTGCTCAATAGACCGCGTTGGCTTTGGGCTTTTGGCGCACGCTGCGAAACAAGCTGGTGGCGGAGACGGAGGGATTCGAACCCTCGATAGGGCTTTACAACCCTATAACGGTTTAGCAAACCGCCGCCTTCAGCCACTCGGCCACGTCTCCGGCAGCGCCGATATGCCTGACGCTGCCCTGCGCCGCAAGCGCCAGATTTGGTCTGTCCCGTTTGTAATGTGCGGGACGCCTGCGGTTGGGTAACGAGCGCGAACTGGCAAACGGACAGTCGAAAACTCCTGCCAGAAATCTTCAGAAAAAACAATAACTTGGGTGGGAGGGCTTGATTGCGTGCCATTTGTGCAACACCCCCCTGACGACGCGTGCACGCGCCGGCGCAGTTCATCTGTTCTGTCCGGTTCCGGAGGCCGCTGAGACCCGTGCGCGGATGGACGCTCAACGTCAGCGTGCTGCGTGACTTCTGACCAGGGCGTCCCCCCTCCGGGGCATTCCAATACAGCTCGGCAGGAAACCGAGGGCCGTGCTCTCGGCTTACTCCAAGACGGGGCCGCCAATACGATCTCCGGCAGGTCTGCGATAAAATGTATTGGAATTGCCCTTTTGCGTGAGACTGGAAATGTCTTAGAGCGTTTCACGTTTTGATAGAAGCGTATCCGGCGTTTTCGAAGTAGTTGCTGCATTCGTTGGGCTGGATGGTTGTGATGAGGCTGCCGATATGGCGGCAAATGTCGTCGATGGTGCGCTTCTGGGCGGCGCGCATCCAGTGCTTGATCTTGGCGAAGGCCTGTTCGATCGGATTGAGGTCGGGGAGTATGGCGGCAGGTACCAGAGCCTCGCGCCGGCGGCTTTGATCAAGCGGCGCAGGACCGCCGACTTATGACTGCCGAGATTGTCCATGATGACGATGTCGCCGGGCTGAAGCTGCGGAACGAGAACCTGCTGGACATAGGCGCGGAAGCATTCGCCGTTGATTGGGCCGTCGAACAGGCACGGTGCGGTGAGGCGGTCGCAGCGCAAGGCGCCGACAAAAGTCAGGGTGCGCCAGTGGCCATGTGGCGTGAAGCTCCGCACCCGCGCGCCTTTTGGCCCCCATCCGCGCAGTGGGGCCATGTTGGTCTTAATCCAGGTCTCGTCGATAAAGACCAGGCGTCGGGTATCGAGGTTGGCCTGCCATGAACGCCAGCGCTGGCGTCTACGCGCGACGTCGGAGCGAGCTCGCTCGAGGGCGAGCAGCGTTTTTTTGAACCGCAGCCCTTCGCGACGCAGAAACAGCCAAACCGCATTGTGGGAAACCTTGATCCCGCGCGCCGCCAGTTCGTCCTTTAGGGCGTGAAGCGTCACATGCGGCGTCTGACTGATCCGTTCCTTGATGAAGGCGCGATGCGGCTCAAGGACGGGTTTGCGATGGCCCCCATCTTCCCGGGCGCTACCGAGCCGGTCGCGCGATAACGTTGCGACCACTTCACCACGGACGACACCGCAACGCCAAACCTCGCTGCGACCGAACGACAGCTCTCACCCTTCGCAACCGCCGCAACAACACGCTTACGCAGGTCATTGGAAATTGGTCGAACCATCGGATGCTGGCCTCCAGTCCCAGCCAGCATCTTGAATCACATTCGCCCCAAAACCGGAATCCCTTCCGATTCAATGAAGCTGTGAACCGCTCCTAGCTCGGAAAACCGCCGATGCATTTGGAAGAGATTCGAAAATTCTGGGGCGCAGGTTCTCGGCGTCCGTGGCCCGCAATGGATGATCATTGCCGCGTTGCAGGATCTCGATCAGGGTGAGGGAGTGCCCGCCGACATCTTGGCAAGCGCACTGCATGCCCATCCGCCGGGTTTTTGCTTAGGACGGCGTCGATCAATGCGAAATGTGAGCGTCCGTGCTCTCGCAAAGAGCACGCGCTCCTGTGGAGCTCTTGTGGAGGATGAGCGCCTTCGACCAAGCCGTCATTGCGAGAAGCCAACGGCTCCGCGCAAAGCGCGGCCCGATGACTGGCTCTAGTGACGAAGCAATGCAGACTTTCTCCGCGGATGCGGACTGGATTGCCTCGCTTGCGCTCGTAATGACGCTACTCTCTAGATCTGTCGCGAAGTCAGCTCGGCCAAATGCTTGCGCGCCTTGTCCGTGAGTGAGAGGAAGACAACCTCGTCGTCTTCGATCTGCCAAACAAAGCCTCTCCTGCAGAGAAGTCTCGATTGCGTCGTCACGAACGCAGCGTCGACGTGAAGCATTTCGGCGACCGCCGCGACCGGAACGGCCTTGCCCCGCTCGAGCTCATGCAAGGCCATAATGATCATCCATTGCGGCCCTCGCACGCCGAGAGCTCTCGCCCAGAAGTTCTGAACGTCTGCTAAGTTCACCCGATCCTCCCCAGATAGCCAGAGTGGTCTCTGGTCTTTTTTCTAGTTTGATTGGTCCTAGCCCGATTGGGCTCATGCAAAAGCTGCGCCGATATAGTCCTCCACGCACAAGTTGCCGGCTCCATACTAGGGCATTTTGCCTCGAGTGTCGCGGTGACATTGGTCTAAAGCAATGAGGCAGTTGTGTGGGCAGCCGCTGTGACGCGTCGCTCGTTCGCGCTCCAGGAAGCGTGTGCATCGGCAATCGTTTGATTTCTCGGCGCCGCTATTCGATCGCACCGCGATGCAAGTCGGCCTCGATCTGCAGATGCGTGCCGCCGCCGAAACGGGCGCGGTAGACCTGCAGGTTCTCCATCACCCGCTGCACATAGTTGCGAGTCTCGGAGAAGGGGATCAGCTCCACCCAGTCGACCGCGTCCACTTTGGGATCGCGCGGATCGCCGTAACGCTCGATCCATTTCTTCAGGCTGCCGCGACCGGCGTTGTACGCCGCGAAGGCCATGATGTAGGAGCCGCGATAATCCTCCAGCAGGCCGCCGAGCTCGGCGGCGCCGAGCGCCGTGTTGTAGACCGGATCGCTCTTCATCCGCCTGAGATCGAAGGCGACGCCGGCGCGCTTGCAGACATATTGGCCGGCATCGGGCGTCACCTGCATCAGGCCATAGGCCTGCGCCGGCGACACCACGGCCTGATTGAAAGCGCTTTCCTGCCGCGCGATCGCGAAGACGACGCTCTGCTCGACCTCCGGCCCGATCGCCCGGTACTGCGGAATGCCGTTGAGGGGATAGGCATAGAAGTCGAACGGCAGCCCGCGATTGAGCGCGGCCTTGCCGACCAGGAGCATGCCGCGCGCATCGTTATAGCGATGCGCGAGCTCGCCGAGTCCGACCAGTGCTTCGGGATCGCCGTTCTCGCCCATGTCTGCGAAGATCGGCACCGCGATTTCGCGTTCGTCCAGCTCGTAGAGCAACTGCACGGCGCGGACGATCTCCAGCCGTTCGGCGCTGCGGCTGCGCGGCGCCGACCGTAAGCCGAGCTGCGGCAGGCCGAGCTTGGCGCGGGCCAATTGCCCGTAATAGCTCGTCGATTGCTCGGCGGCGGAGGCGTAGGCTGCGCGCGCCTCCTGCATCCGGCCGGCGGCTTCCGCCGCGCGGCCCTGCCAATAGCCGGCGCGCGCGAGCGTGGTCGGGTTGACGCTGCCGACGCCGATCCGGGCAAAATGCTGGGCGGCGGTCGTGGGATCGTTGAGGAAGCGCAGCGCGATCCAGCCCGCGGTGAATTCCTGCTCGGTCTTGTAGATATCGCGGGTCGGCAGCGCGGCATCGCGCGCGATCACATAGGCGGTGCGATATTCGCCGGCGTCGATCATCTTGCGCGCGAGCAGGCGCCGCTCGACCCACCATTCGTCGAGATTATAAAGGCGGGCCGGATCGCGCGGCGCGTTCACCATGAGCTGCGCGGCTTCCGCGAATTTTTCCTCACGCCGCAGCAATTGGATCTTGGCGAAGAGATAGCCGGTGTCGCTGCGCAGCTCGTACGGAACGGCTTCCAGCAGGGCGCGAAGATTGGGCGCCTTGCGGTAGGCAGCGATCCGCGCCTTGGCCAAGGCGACATAGCCGGAGCCCAGACGCTTGGCTGCGCGCATCGCGGCCTCATGCTCGCTGCCATAGAGCAGCGTGTCCATGCGCGCCTTGTGGTCGGACGGCGCAAGCAGCGCGCCGAACAGGTCGAGCGCGGTGCTCTCGGTTTCCTCACCCATGGAGTCGTTGCGCCAGGCCTCGCGCACCAGCCGCTCGGCATTGGTGCGGTCGCCCCGCGCCAGCAGTACCTTGGCTAGCGCAAAGCGGCCTTTGGCCGACAGCGGCGATTCGTTCTCGAACCACGACCACACCGCGGAGTCCTCGCGCTTGTCGTCCCACAGCGTGGCCTCCAGCCGCCGGCGCAGGAATGTCTGCGATGGCCAGCTCGGATTGGCCTCGATGAAAGCACGATAGCGTTCGGCGCTCGCGCCATTGTCGTCGCTGCGCAGGATGATCCATTCGGCGAGCTTTTTCGCCACGGGATCGGAGATCGAAGCCTCGACCTGGGTCGCCTCGGTCGGGTTGTGCTTGCGAATGAGCTCGATGACGTTTTCCAGCGCGTCGCGGTCGCCTTGCGAGGTCGAGGCGGTCGCGGCGATCGCGGCCGGGACGATCGGCTTGCGCGGGGCGAGCGCCGGCATTGCGGCACGCTGTCGCGTCGGCGGTGTGGCCAGCGGTGCCTGGCTGGAAATGCTTGCGGTTACCTTCGGCGCGGTCGCGGGAACGGACGCGGAGGCGTGCGCCGAGACCGGAATGGCCTTGGGTACGGCGTTGCGGGCCGTGGATGCTGCATTGCGTGCGATCGGGCGAGGCTTCGGCAGAGGAACCTTGGGACCGATCAGCTCGTTTGCCGCATAGGCGGTTAGCCCGACCGAAATGGTCAGGCCGATCGCCAGCACCGAGGACAAGGCAAGCAGGCCCGTCGATCGCAAAACGGCGGCGAGAGGAGAGGGGATCACGGCATTCCTTCGCGGCGAATCATTTGGTCGCCCAAGGGTTAGCGGTATTCGTCTGAATATTTCGGAAAAAACTGGAAAACGCGCCCCGAAGGCCCGGTTTGTGCGCCCGCACCGCGGCGAAATCGCGGCCGAAGGCTCCCGCGAGGCTACGGTGGACCTGAGAGGGGGCAAGCGACCCTTTCGCCCAGTCGCCGGACCCGATAAGAAGGAGTTTTCAGCCAGATGCTAGCGGCCGCAGCCCGCGTTTTTGGAGAAGTTCCATGGCAGCCAAGACAAAATTCCGGGGCTCCTTCACCGCCCTCGTGACCCCGTTCAAAAATGGCTCAGTGGACGAGGCGGCGTTCCGTTCGCTGGTGAATTGGCAGATCTCCGAGGGCACCCACGGGCTGGTCCCGGTCGGTACCACCGGCGAGAGCCCGACGCTGAGCCATGACGAGCACAAGCGCGTGGTGGAGTGGTGCATCGCGGAGGCCAAGGGCCGGGTGCCTGTCATCGCCGGCGCCGGTTCCAATTCGACCAAGGAAGCCATCGAACTCTGCGAACACGCCGAACAAGCGGGTGCAGACGCCGTGCTGGTGGTGACACCTTATTACAACAAGCCGACGCAGGAGGGTCTTTACCAGCACTTCAAGGCCATGAACGATGCGATCGGGATTCCGATCATCATCTACAACATTCCGCCGCGCTCGGTGATCGACATGTCGGTTGATACCATGAAGCGGCTGTTCGAGCTCAAGAACATCGCGGGCGTCAAGGACGCGACCGCGAGCATGGTGCGGGTGTCGCAACAGCGTGCAGCCATGGGCGAGGATTTCAACCAGCTCTCGGGCGAAGACGCGACCGTGCTCGGTTATATGGCCCATGGCGGTCACGGCTGCATCTCCGTGACATCGAATGTCGCGCCAAGGCTCTGCTCGGAGTTTCACGTCGCCTGGCAGCGCGGCGATCACGCCACCGCGCTGAAGATTCACGACAAGCTGATGCCGCTGCACATGAACTTGTTCATCGAAAGCAATCCGGCGCCGGTGAAATATGCGCTCTCGCTGCTCGGCAAGATCGAGGAGAAGCTGCGCCTGCCGATGGTGCCGGTGTCCGAACCCACCCGGATCGCCGTGCGCAACGCCATGGTGCATGCCGGCTTGATCAATTGATACGCTCTTCGCGGGTCAACGAGGAGGGAGGCGGAGGTGCTGAAGGAATTCCGCGAATTCGCGATGAAAGGCAATGTCGTCGACCTCGCGGTCGGCCTCATTATCGGCGCGGCGTTCGGAGCGATCGTCAGCTCTCTGGTTGCCGACGTCATCATGCCGGTTGTCGGCGCGGTCACCGGCGGGATCGACTTCTCCAACTATTTCCTGCCCCTGTCGAGCAAGGTCACTGCGGGGGATCTTGCGGAAGCAAAAAAACAAGGCGCGGTACTGGCTTGGGGGCATTTCCTGACGCTCACCATCAATTTCTTCATCGTCGCCTTTGCGATGTTCCTCGTCGTTCGCGTCATGAACAAGTTGAGGCGCCATGAGGAAGCAGCTCCCGCGCCGGCGAAGCCGACACCCGAGGTAGAGCTCCTGACCGAAATCCGGGATCTGTTGAAGAAGACTTGAAGTGGCCGAGAAAAACGAACGTGCGATCAAGGTGGTCGCGGAAAACCGGAAAGCGCGGTTCAACTACGCGATCGAGGATACGGTGGAAGCCGGGATTGCGCTGAGCGGTACCGAAGTGAAGTCGATGCGCGGCGGCAAGAGCACGATCGCGGAATCCTATGCCGATGCAAGGGGCGGCGAGATCTGGCTGATCAACGCCAACATTCCCGAATATCTGCAGGCCAACCGCTTCAACCATGAGCCGAAACGGCCGCGCAAGCTGTTGTTGCACCGCAAGCAGATCAACAAATTGATCGGCGCGGTGGATCGCGAAGGCATGACGCTGATCCCGCTCAAGCTTTACTTTAACGAGCGCGGCCGCGCCAAGCTGCAGCTCGCCGTCGCCAAGGGCAAGAAGCTGCACGACAAGCGCGAGACTCTCAAGAAACGAGACTGGGGTCGGGAGAAAGGCCGCCTGTTGCGGGCAAGGGGGTAATGATTGCCCTCATCCTGAGGAGCCCGCCGCCGGCGGGCGTCTCGAAGGATGAGGCTCGAGCGGCGGCCTCATGGTTCGAGACGGCGCTAGCGCCTCCTCACCATGAGGATCGGGCGTCGAGGATGTTGAGGAAACGACATGAACCAGCGAAATCTTCTCGAAGTCGATTGGAGCAAGATCCCCGCGCCGAGCGACGATGGCGGCGCGGCGCACCTGCCCGGCATGGCGATCCCGCCCATCGGCCTGCGTGCGACCGACGACACCATGGTGACGTTGTCGGCGCTTTCCGGACGCAGCGTCGTGTTCGCTTATCCCCGCACCGGCGAGCCCGGCAAGATCGCGCTGGTCGACGACTGGGACATGATCCCGGGGGCGCGCGGCTGTACGCCGCAGACCTGCGCTTTCCGCGATTTGTTCGCCGAGCTGAAGGCGGCGGGTGCCGCCCATGTGTTCGGCCTGTCCACGCAGGACAACGCCTATCAGACCGAGATGGCCTCGCGGCTGCATCTGCCGTTTCCGGTGCTGTCGGACGAGAAGCTTGAACTGACCAAGGCGCTGCGCCTGCCCACGATGGAGGTGGCGGGACTGACGCTGATCAAGCGGCTGACGCTGATCATCGATGACGCCCGCATCACCCACGTGTTCTATCCGGTATTTCCGCCGGACCAGAATGCCGCGGAAGTGCTGGCGTGGTTGAAGGAGAATAAGGCTTAGCGCTGGCCATCCTTTCAGCGGCGCTCATTTGACCCGTCATCCTGAGGCGCGAGCGAAGCGAGCCTCGAAGGATGCACGGCGCGGCTGCTTCACTCACTCGCTTTCGGCGCTCCAGCCCGACGACGGGCGAGTACACTGAGGGCTTTCCAATCGGAACGAATGAGCGCTTCTTTTTTTGGTGCGACTCCAGCCTTGATCTGTCGTTCGATGGCAATCCCGTCCGTGATGCGGTCGAAATACTCGGACCAGACGAGAACGACCGGTCGACGCGAGAATGTGTAGCCGGGATAGGCGCCTGCATTGTGCTGATCGATACGTGGCGACAGATCTTCTCCGGTTGCGCTTTCAACATAGAATGAGCCATCGGAGCAACGGAGCATGTAGACGTATATGCCCAAGGGCGTTCATCCCTTTGCGTCGCGCACGAGTGGCTGCAGCGGGGCCGTTCATCCTTCGAGGCTCGCTGCGCGAGCGTCTCAGGATGACGGTTTGAGATTGGTGCTCGGCCCGCAGCAAGAGTGGTCCACCCAGCGCGTCAATCCATATCCGCCTTCACCTTCGCAAACACGCTGCGAAACATGTCCGCCGTCAGCACGCCTGTGTTGGTGTTGTAGCGGGAGCAATGATAGCTGTCGTAAAGCTTGAGCCGCCCGGCCTGATGGACCGCGCCATGCGCGAATGGCGCCGCTGAACTGCGCAGCTTCAGTGCTTTCACCACGGAATCATGCGCGATGCGGCCGAGCGCGACGATCGCGCGCAGCCGCGGCAGATGATCGATGGTCGCGGCGAGAAAGGATCGGCAGGTGTTGATCTCTGCCGGCAGCGGCTTGTTCTGCGGCGGCACGCAGCGCACCGCGTTGCTGATGAGGCAATCGACCAGCGTGAGTCCGTCGTCGGGCCGCGCCTCGTAATGGCCGCGCGCAAAGCCATACTCGAGCAGCGTCGCATAGAGCAGGTCGCCGGCAAAATCACCGGTGAAGGGGCGGCCGGTGCGATTGGCGCCCTGCAACCCCGGCGCTAGTCCGACCACCAACAGGCGGGCCGCGGGATCACCGAAGGAGGGCACCGGTGCATTGAACCAGCCGGGTTGCTTCGTCCGCGCCTCGGCGCGGAATGCGGCTAGCCTTGGGCAGAGCGGACAGTTGCGGTCGGGTTCGATGCCGAGCGGCGCGGAGGATGTCGGTGCCCCCGCCGCATGCTTCTCAATCGTCGAAATCGTCATCGCCGCCCCGTGGCGCCATCGTCGTCGCGCGCTGCAGGAATTGCGGCGCATGATGACGCGGCTCGCGCGGCGCGGGGCGTTCGGACGGATCGCGGCCGAGTTTCGACTGCAGCTCCACGAGATCGGTGAAGACGTCGGCCTGGCGGCGCAGCTCATCGGCAATCATCGGCGGCTGGCTCGAGATGGTCGAGATCACCGTTACGCGCACGCCGCGGCGCTGCACGGCCTCGACCAGGGACCGAAAGTCACCGTCGCCGGAGAACAGCACCATCTGATCGATGTGCTCGGCGAGTTCCATCGCGTCGACGGCGAGTTCGATGTCCATGTTGCCTTTGACCTTGCGACGGCCGCTGGCGTCGATGAACTCTTTGGTCGCCTTGGTCACGACCGTGTAACCGTTGTAGTCCAGCCAGTCGATCAGGGGGCGGATCGAGGAATACTCCTGATCTTCGATGATCGCGGTGTAGTAGAACGCGCGGACGAGATTGCCGCGGCTTTGGAATTCCTTGAGGAGGCGCTTGTAGTCGATATCGAAACCGAGCGTCTTGGCCGTCGCGTAAAGATTGGCGCCGTCGATAAAGAGCGCGATCTTGTTTGAGGAAGAGGACATTCGTTGCTTACTCGCGTTGTTTGGTATCCGTTCTTGGCGCGGCGGCAGGGACCGCGCATTTCAAAGCACTGCCGACGCCGGCCGGATCGTCTTTCGGACATTACCGCAAATCGGGTAGGGGCGGGGCAATAAAGGTATAACTGTGACGAAGCAATAAAGCGTTTTCTTGTCCAAAACCGCCACGTGCCGCTTTCGATCCCACACCCTCATATCGGTTATCAGAGCGTTCACGTGAGGCCAAATCACAAATTAGTCTTGCGAAAGGCCGCCCGGCTCTATAACTAGCGGGCAAATCGACATTTATTGACCCCCAACCAACGGAGCGACAGGCCATGGCGCGCGTCACCGTAGAAGACTGCATTGACAAGGTGGACAACCGGTTCGACCTCGTCCTGCTGGCCGCACATCGCGCCCGTATGATTTCCTCCGGCTCACAACTTACAGTTGATCGCGATAACGACAAAAACCCTGTCGTTTCGCTGCGGGAGATCGCTGATTCGACCATTTCGCCGGAGGACCTGCGCGAAGAGCTCGTGCACTCGCTGCAGAAGTTCGTCGAGGTGGACGAGCCCGAGCCCGATACCGTGCCCTTGATCGGTTCGGCCGGCGCCAGCGTCGATGCGGACGACACCGAAGTGGCGGTCGAGCGCATGACCGAAGAGGAGCTCTTGAAGGGACTTGAGGGCTTGGCGCCGCCCGAGGAGCAGCCCGAAGAGGACGAGTAAGCCGCCAAGCCGAGGCTTGCTTCCGACCTTTCCAGCCGCCACATCTTTAGGGCCCGGATTCTGATCCGGGCCTTTGCTTTTGTTGGCGTTTTCGTGGTTACCTTAGGGTCTTCCCGCGGCCCACAAACGTCCGCTTAGGCTGTCCCCGATTTAATCGGCGGGCTGCCTCATTGGCGTTACACTGGGCCGCAGTTGAGCAACGCCGCATATTGCGGCCGCGAAAGCGTGAGAGGCGGTTTTCGATGGCGTATTGGCGCCAAGGCCCACCCCAGATGCAGGCGGCGACCGAGCAGGTCGCGATGGCGCCCTCTGCGCCGGCGAAGCCGCCGAAGTCCCGCGTCCGCATGATGCGGCAATATGACCTGGTCGAGCGCGTCCGCTCCTACAACCCCGATACGAACGAGGACCTGCTCAACCGCGCCTATGTCTACGCCATGAAGGCGCACGGGTCGCAGACCCGCGCCTCGGGCGACCCCTATTTCTCTCATCCGCTGGAAGTCGCGGCGATTCTCACCGACCTCAAACTCGACGACGCCACGATCGTGGCGGCGCTGCTGCACGATACCATCGAGGATACCGAGGCGACGCGGGCGGAGATCGACCAGATCTTCGGCCCGGAGATCGGCGCGCTGGTCGAGGGGCTGACCAAGCTGAAGCGGCTGGAACTCGTGTCGCGCGAGGCCAAGCAGGCGGAAAATCTGCGCAAGCTCCTGCTCGCGATCTCCGACGACGTGCGCGTGCTGCTGATCAAGCTCGCCGATCGCCTGCACAACATGCGCACGCTGGAATTCGTCCGCCCCGAATCGCGCCAGCGCATCGCCGAGGAGACGCTCGACATCTACGCGCCGCTCGCAGGCCGCATGGGCATGCAGGAGATGCGGGAAGAGCTGGAAGACCTCTCGTTCCGCACGCTCGATCCGGAAGCCCATGCCGTGGTCAAGCAGCGGCTCGACTCTCTGGCGGAGCGCAACCGCAACCTGATCGGCGAGATCGAAACCCAGCTCACTACGAATCTGCGCAAGAACGGATTGACCGCGCAGGTCTATGGCCGGCGCAAGAAGCCGTTTTCGATCTGGACCAAGATGGAGCGCAAGTCGGTCGGCTTCGAGCAACTGTCCGACATCTTCGCTTTCCGCGTCATCGTCGGCGACGTCGAATCCTGCTACCGCGCGCTCGGCATCGTGCACACCACCTGGCCGGTGGTACCGGGTCGTTTCAAGGATTACATCTCGACACCGAAGCAGAACGATTACCGCTCGATCCACACCACGGTGATCGGTCCCGGCAACCAGCGCGTCGAATTGCAGATCCGGACCGAGGAAATGCACCGCGTAGCGGAGTTCGGTATCGCCGCGCACGTGTTCTATAAGGAAGGTGTTGGCTCGCCGACCGAACTGTTGAAGCGCGAATCCAATGCCTTTGCCTGGCTGCGCAGTACCATTGCGATCCTCTCCGAAGGCGCCAACCCGGAAGAGTTCCTAGAGCACACCAAGCTGGAGCTGTTCCATGACCAAGTGTTCTGCTTCACGCCGAAGGGCAAGCTGATCGCATTGCCGCGGCATGCCAATGTGATCGACTTCGCCTATGCGGTGCACACCGACGTCGGCAACAGCGCGGTCGGCTGCAAGATCAATGGCAAGTTCTCGGCTCTGTCCTCGGAGCTGCAGAACGGCGACGAGGTGGAGGTGCTGACGTCGGAAGCGCAATCGGCGCCGCCGTCGGCCTGGGAGTCCCTTGCCGTGACCGGCAAGGCACGCGCCGCGATCCGGCGCGCCACCCGCGCCGCGGTGCGCGATCAGTACGCCGGGCTCGGCCGCCGTATCGTCGAGCGCCTGTTCGAGCGCGCCAAGCTGGAATACGCCGACGACAAGCTGAAGGGGGCATTGCCCAGGCTCGCTCGCAACTCGATCGAGGATGTGATGGCCGCCGTCGGCCGCGGCGAGATGAAGGCCTCCAACGTCGCGCGGGCCATGTACCCGGACTACAAGGAGGAGAGGGTTGCGCGCTACGGCGCGAAGAAGAGCCCCGTGGCCAAGTCGCCGCCTGACCCCGCCCGCAGTCCCAACGCGATCCCGATCCGCGGCATCAATTCCGACCTGCCGGTCAAATTCGCGCCGAACGGCGGCGCGGTGCCGGGCGATCGCATCGTCGGCATCGTGACCCCGGGCGAGGGCATCACGATCTATCCGATCCAGTCGCCGGCCTTGAAGGATTTCGAGGAAGAGCCGGAGCGCTGGCTGGACGTGCGCTGGGACGTCGATGAAACGACGCCGCAGCGCTTTCCGGCGCGCATCCTGGTCGAGAACGTCAACGAGCCCGGCAGCCTCGCCCAGGTCGCAACCGTAATCGCCGAGCACGACGGCAATATCGACAACATCAGCATGTTTCGCCGCTCGCCCGATTTCACGGAACTGACCATCGATCTCGAGGTCTATGACCTCAAGCACCTCAGCGCTATCATCGCGCAGTTGCGCGCCAAGGCCGTGGTCGCACGGGTCGAGCGCGTGAATGGTTAGGTTGCTCTCATTTTAGCGAGTCCGGTCATGCCTGCTCCCCCGCTGCGCCTTGGCGTCAATGTCGATCACGTCGCGACCTTACGGAATGCGCGCGGCGGCGAGCGGCCTGATCCGGTGCGGGCGGCGTTGCTGGCGATCGAAGCGGGCGCCGACGGCATCACCGCGCATTTGCGCGAGGATCGCCGCCATATCCGCGATTCCGACATGGCACGGCTGAAGGCCGAGATATCAAAGCCGCTGAATTTCGAGATGGCGGCGACCGACGATATGATGCGGATCTCGCTTGCGACCAAGCCGCACGCCGTCTGCCTGGTGCCGGAACGACGGCAGGAACTCACGACCGAAGGCGGCCTCGATGTGGTCGGCCAGCACAATGTGCTTGCCCCCTTCATCGCGCGCCTGAACGATGCCGGCATCCGGGTGTCGCTGTTCATCGCCGCGGATCCGCGGCAGATCGAGACGGCGGCGAAGCTGCGCGCGCCCGTGATCGAGCTCCACACCGGCGCATGGTGCGACGCCGTGGTCGATGGGCACAGCGACAAGGCCGAGGCGGAATGGCAGCGCATCGTCGCCGGCGCGGCACTTGCCCGCTCGGCCGGCCTTGAGGTCCATGCCGGTCATGGACTGGATTATGAGACCGCCGAGAAAATCTCGGCGCTGCCTGAAATTGCCGAGCTCAATATCGGCTACTTCATGATCGGCGAGGCGCTTTTCGTCGGACTGGCCGAGACCGTGCGGACCATGCGGGCGGCCATGGACCGGGGCCGGAGGCTAGCGCCGCCGATTTGAAGTTCCTGCAGAGCTGGCCGCGAGTTCGCGCCAGGAACTTCAAATCGAAAAGCGGCGCTAGAATATTTCATTGTTTGCTAGTGCCCTTTGCTTTCCGAAGTTCGTGTAAGGGGCTTCCACGATCGTTCTCGAACTTCGGAAAGAGGGCGCTAGCCTATGATCATCGGCATCGGCTCCGACCTGATCGATATTCGTCGCGTCGCCAAGGTGATCGAGCGGCATGGCGATCGCTTCCTGGACCGGATCTTCACGGAAGAGGAGCGCGCCAGGGCCGCCCGTCGCGCCAAAAGCGAAAAGATGGTGGTTGCAACCTATGCTAAGCGATTCGCCGCCAAGGAAGCCTGCTCCAAGGCATTGGGAACGGGAATCAGGCGCGGCGTCTGGTGGCGCGACATGGGCGTCATCAACCTGCCGGGCGGGCGTCCGACCATGCGGTTGACCGGCGGGGCACTGGCGCGGCTGCAGGCCCTGACGCCGGAGGGCTTTGAGGCGCGAATCGACGTCTCCATCACCGATGATTGGCCGTTGGCCCAGGCCTTCGTCATCATTTCCGCAGTCCGCTCGGACGAATCCTAGCGGACTGCGGCTCGGTGGGGGCCGTCGCGGGCGAAAACTAAAAATAGCAGTGAATTCAGACGGTTGGAAAGTTTTGATGCGGCCGTTTGTTGCGCGCCCGGGCGCAACGGTCTAAAACAGCCGCGCGATACTCCATGCGGGCGAATTCGGGTTTGCGCCGGAATTGGCTCTCACTATCAGAATCAGGACCAATTCCCTCGATAAGCGCGAGGCATACGCCGTTCGCGTGGGGATGTTCTGCCATCGCGCGGGGCGGTCGGCGGAATAGGAAGCAGGAAACGATGAGCGTGACATCTCCGACCAAAACTGAAAGCGGCCTTGGCGAGACGATCCGCGTCGTCATCCACGCGCTCCTGATTGCGCTCGTGATTCGCACCTTCCTGTTTCAGCCCTTCAACATCCCCTCGGGATCGATGAAGGCGACGCTCCTGGTCGGCGACTACCTGTTCGTCTCGAAATTTTCCTACGGCTACAGCCACTATTCGCTGCCGCTCTCGCCGCCCTTGTTCGCGGGGCGCATCTTCGGCTCGGAGCCTCAACGCGGCGACGTCGTGGTGTTTCGTCTGCCCAAGGATGACTCCACCGACTACATCAAGCGCGTGATCGGACTTCCTGGTGACCGGATCCAGATGAAGGAGGGCCTGCTCTATATCAATGACAAGCCGGTCGAGCGTGAGCGGCTGAGTGATTTCATCGGCGAAGATCCGTGCGGCTCGGAGGCGACCGCACGGGTGAAGCGCTGGAAAGAGACGCTGCCCAATGGGGTGAGCTATGAGACGCTCGACTGCGTCGACAACGGCTTTTACGACAACACCAACGTCTACACCGTCCCGCCCGGCCATTTCTTCATGATGGGCGACAACCGCGATAATTCGACCGACAGCCGCGTGCTGTCGGCGGTCGGCTATGTGCCGTTCGAAAACATCGTGGGGCGCGCCCAGATGATCTTCTTCTCCATTGCGGAAGGCGAGCACGCCTGGATGTTCTGGCGCTGGCCGTGGGCGGTGCGTTGGAATCGCCTATTCAAAATCGTGCGATGAACGACGACACACCGGACATCCAGACCAGTTCGCTTGCCGGCCAGCAGAGCCAGGAGCCTGAGCCCGGGCGCAAGGCCAGACCAGCGAAGAAGAAGCGCAGCAAGGCCAGCGCCGCCAAGGCCGCGGCGGCTGCCAAGCCTGCGCATGCGGAAATCGAGGCGCGGATCGGGCACAATTTTGCCGATCCCAACCTGCTGATCACCGCCTTCACCCATGTTTCCGCGCTGAAGTCCCAGCGCAAGCGCACCGAGAGCTATCAGCGGCTCGAGTTCTTGGGTGACCACGTGCTGGGGTTGATCGTCTCGGACATGCTTTATCGCGCCTTTCCCAACGCGGATGAGGGCGAATTGTCCAAGCGCCTCGCCGAGCTCGTTCGCAAGGAGAGCTGCGCCGATGTCGCAAAGTCGCTTGGACTGGCCGAGGACATCAAGCTCGGCGCCGTCGGCGCCAGCGTCGGCGCGCGCTTGCGCAAATCGGTGCTGGGCGACGTCTGCGAAGCCGTGATCGGCGCGATCTATCTCGATGGCGGCTACACGGCGGCAGCCGAATTCGTCACGCGCAACTGGACCGAGCGGATGCACAAGCCGCGGCGTCCGCTGCGCGATCCCAAGACGGTGCTGCAGGAGTGGGCGCAAGGCAAAGGCCTGCCGACACCGGTTTATCGCGAGGTCGAGCGCACCGGACCCCATCACGATCCGCAGTTCCGCGTCGCGGTGGACCTGCCGGGACTCGCGCCGGCCGAAGGGGTCGGCGGCAGCAAGCGTGCGGCGGAAAAGGTCGCCGCCTCGGTAATGATCGAGCGCGAAGGCGTCAGCGGCGGCGGCAATGACGGATGAGGCACGCGCCGACGCGCCGCCCGCGCCAACGCGCTGCGGCTTTGTCGCGCTGATCGGCGCGCCCAATGTCGGCAAATCCACTCTCGTCAACGCGCTCGTCGGCTCCAAGGTCACCATCGTCTCGCGCAAGGTGCAGACCACGCGCGCCCTGATCCGGGGCATCGTGATCGAAGGCCAGTCGCAGATCATTCTGGTCGATACGCCTGGTATCTTCTCGCCGAAGCGTCGGCTCGATCGCGCCATGGTGTCGACGGCATGGAGCGGCGCCCATGATGCCGACCTCGTCTGCGTCTTGCTCGATGCCAAGCTCGGCATCGATGCGGAAGCCGACGGCATCCTGAACAGGCTCGCCGGTGTCGAGCACGACAAGATTCTGGTGCTGAACAAGATCGACCTCGTGCCGCGCGAAAAACTGCTGGCGCTGGCGAAAGCGGCCAATGACCGCCTGGCCTTTGCCAGGACCTTCATGATCTCGGCGCTGTCGGGCAGCGGCGTCGCGGACCTGCGCCACGCGCTTGCCGAAATGGTGCCGGCGGGGCCGTTCCTTTATCCCGAGGATCAGATGTCTGACGCGCCGCTGCGGCATCTGGCGGCCGAAATCACCCGGGAGAAGATCTTTCAGCAGCTCCATCAGGAGTTGCCGTATCAGTCCACCGTCGAGACCGAGAGCTGGAAAGAGCGCAAGGACAAGTCCGTGCGCATCGAGCAGACCATCTTTGTGGAGCGGGAAGGGCAGCGCAAGATCGTGCTGGGCAAGGGCGGCGCCACCATCAAGTCGATCGGCGCCGAAGCGCGCAAGGAGATCGCCGAGATCCTCGGCGTGCCGGTGCACCTGTTCTTGTTCGTCAAAGTGCGCGAAAACTGGGGCGATGATCCCGACCGTTACCGGGAAATGGGACTTGAGTTCCCAAAGGAATAATTTGCCGATCCCGATGAACGTCCCGAATAACGTCCGGTGGTTCGAAGCGCTGCTCTATTCGTCCCTGATGCTGGACGCGCTGTCGCTCGCTTTTGAGGACCGCACACCGACCGCGGAGATGACGGATTCCATGATCCTGGCCGCCGCGATCCTTGGCGGCGCCATGATCCTGCTCTTGCTCTATTTCGTCCACCTGGCCGCCCGGCACCGCAAGAACTGGCCGCGCTGGGTGCTGGCCGCGGCGCTTGTGCTGTCGGTGCTGTCACTGGTGCAGGTCATCGGGGATAACGGCCTGGAACTGGACAGCGGCATCGAGATCGTGTCCTGCGTCCTGACCGCGTTCGGGCTCTATTTCTCTTTCACCGGCGACGCCAAGGGCTGGTTCAACGCCTGACCTCCCGCCGTCATTCCGGGGCGCCGAAGGCGAACCCGGACTCTCGAGATTCTGGGTTCGGATCTTCGGGCCGCCCCGAAACGACGGGTGCTTGCTTCGCTGAGCCCACCCCACGTGATACACTTTTGACCATGGAATGGACCGACGAAGGCATCGTGCTCGGGGTGCGCCGGCATGGCGAGGCATCGGCCATTGTCGAGCTTTTGACCCGCGCCCATGGCCGCCACCTCGGCCTGGTGCGAGGCGCGGCGAGCGCGCGAATGCGGCCCTGGCTGCAGCCGGGCAACAGCGTTCGTGCGGTATGGCGGGCGCGGCTCGATGAGCATCTCGGCACTTACGCGATAGAGGGGACGCGGCTGCGCGCCGCCGGCCTGCTCGCGTCGTCCCATGCGGTCTATGGGGTCACCCATCTGGCATCGCTGGCGCGGCTGTTGCCGGAACGCGATCCGCACGAAGATATCTACGAGATGCTGGAGCGGACGCTCGACGATTTCGACGACGCCGGCGAAGCGGCGGTGCATCTCGTGCGCTTTGAGCTCGCAATGCTCGCCGAGCTCGGCTTTGGACTTGATCTGCAGACTTGTGCCGCGACTGGGGAGATCACCGATCTGGTCTACGTCTCGCCGAAATCAGGCAGTGCGGTATCGCGCACGGCCGGCGAGCCCTGGCGCGACCGCCTGCTGCCCCTGCCGCCATTCCTGCGCGAGGATGAAAGCCGGCAAAATGCCTGGTCCGATCAGGATCTGCTCGATGGCTTCCAGCTCACCGGCCTCTTCCTGTTGCGCCATGTGCTGGAGCCGCGCGGCCAGGGCCACTCGGATGCCCGCGACGGCTTCATCAGCGCGGTGACGAGGCGGCGGTCGAAGGCAACCGTCGCCTCCTGAACTGCCGCGCTTCCGTCATGCCGAACGGAGCCGCCTTGAGCTGATCGGCAACTGCAGCGCGGTCGCGGATGCGCCAGGGCGTTCGCGCCAAAGCAACACCTCGACGAGGAAAGCGATCACATCACCTGTGCTCCATGCGTGGCGCTGGAGCGGCCACGCGAATCCGCTTGCCCGCGATCTACGCAGTCCGTGGCCCGGAACTTGCCTGCAAATCTGTGGTGAAGCGGGATTTCTGCGATCGAGCGAGGTACTCTCGCGCAGAAGTCGCAGCGCGAGTCGCCGAACAATTTCGAGATGGTCAAATTTCCTGGCAGACGGAGCATGAGATGAGTTCGCAAATGACTTACACCGAATCCGACTCGGTCGGGTTCTTTCCGATCGTCCTGGCCGTCGTGTGCGGCGTCGCGACCGGCGTGTTGTGGGCCTACGCCAATCCAATTCAACTCGTGCCCGGCGTCATCCAGTGGCGCATCTTCGCATTCCTGCCGCCCTTGATCGGGCTCCTGCTCGGGCCGAAGAGCGGCTTCATCTGCGGCTATATCGGCACGATCGTATGGTCGCTGCTGGCGGGCACGTTCATTCCGGCGCACTCGCTGATCGTGGATGGCATCATGGTCGGGCTCACCGGTGTCGTGCCGCCGCTGCTGGTCAATCTGCGCAAGACCAGTTTCGATCTCTCCATGCCGGTGCTGGCGAAGATCGCCGTGATCTGCGCGGTGGTCGGCGTCATCATGGTGGCGGCGGTGTCGGCGAGCCTTGCTTTCCTCGGCATTTTCCCGTTCTGGTATGCGATGCTCTACATCGGTCTGTCGGACATCGTTCCGATGGTGATCGGAACGCCCCTCCTGGTGCGCCCCGGCGCCAAGCTTCTGGCCGGCCTCAGCCGCGGAAGCCTGCACCGGTTCTGACCACCCGGGGAGCCATCGGAATGCTCAATTTGCAGGCGGTGAGCGTCGGCTTTCGCGCCGACGCCCACGTGCTGTCCAATATCGATCTCGCTCTGGAGCAAGGCAGCGTCACGATCGTGACGGGGGCGGGCGGCTCGGGCAAGTCGAGCCTGCTTGCCGTGGCGGCGGGCGTCGTTCCCAAGTTGATCCGGCCGCAGCGCATGCAGGGCAGGGTATCGCTCGGCGGCGCCGATATCGCGATGATCGGGACTGCCGATCTGTTTCGCCGCATCGGCGTCGTCCTGCAATCGGTCGAGGACCAGGTGTGGGATCTCTCCGTCGAGGACCTGATCGCCTTTCCGCTCGAGAACCGCGGCGTGCCAAAGGCGGAGATCCGCACCCGCGTGGCTGCCGTAATCGAGCAGATGAACATTGGGCGTCTCATCGGCCGTCAGGTGCGCACCTTGTCCGGCGGCGAACGCAGGATCGCGGCGCTCGCCTCGGCGCTGGTGTGGCAGCCGCAGGTCCTGATCCTGGACGAGCCGACCAGTGGTCTCGATCCCGATGCGCGGGCGCGCATGGTCGCTATCATGCGTGAGTTGCGAAAGCAGGAGCTGACGATACTGATCGCCGAGCAGGATCTCGGCTGGTTCGACGGCGTCGCGGATCGCGTGGTGTTCCTCAAGGAGGGCGGTGTCATCGACGACCTCCCATGGTCGGCGGCGGTCCGCGCCTCGATACCCTACGTGGCGGCCGGCATCGAGCCGCCTTTCGCTCCGCAAGAGCCCCGCCCGATGCAGCAACGGGAGCACACCGGCGCGGCGCTGACCGTCAAGCAGTTGTCGAGCACGCTGCGCCGCCCGGACGGGGCGCCCGTGCTTTCCTCGGTCGACCTGGCGCTGGCACGAGGCGAGGTCGCCGGGCTGATCGGAAGTAATGGCGCCGGCAAGACCACGTTGATGCGCACGCTGCTCGGGCTTGAGGCGGCCGCAAGTGGATCGATCGAGATCGGGGGCAAGGACAGCGCCGGCTGGACCGTCGCGCAGCGGGCGCGCGAGATCGGCTATGTCGCGCAAAACCTGCGGCGCATGTTCTTTCTTCTGTCGCTAGTGGAGGAGGTGGTCTTCTCGCTGTCCGGAGGCGAGACGGGCGCCAAGGCGGTAGCGGCCCATCGCGACGGGGCAATCGAGTTGCTCCGCGGCGTCGGCCTCGCCGACAGGGCCGAGGCGTCGCCGTTCACGCTGTCGGCACGCGAGCAGCTCATGCTGGCACTGGTCTGTATCGAGGCAACATCGCCCTCGGTCGTCATCCTCGACGAGCCGCTGATCGCCTGTGATCGGGACTCCCGTGCCGGCGTGCTCGCTTTTCTCGCACGTTGCCGCAGCCGCGGATGCGCGGTGCTTCTGGTTTCGCACGATCTGCAGCTCGTCGACCGCGCCAGTGATCGCGTGTTGATCCTGGACGGGGGACGGCTTGCCTTCGACGGGCCGACGCAAGCGGCATGGTCATCGGATGTGTTCGCCCGCCGCGGCTGGCGGCGGCCGGTGGGCGGCGAAATCTCCCCGATCGAAGGAGCGCAGCGTGCATCCGCTTGATCGTATCAATCCGTTCGTCAAGCTTGTGGCCGCGCTTCTGCTGTCATCGCTTGGCTGGCTCGCCGGTAACGCCCTCGCATCAGGGCTCGCCGCGGCGATCGCGCTTTTCGGCGTGATCATCTGCCGCCTGCCGCAGACCTCGGGCTACCTGAAGCTGATGGCGCTGGTCGGCGGCCTGGTCACGCTGAGCTGGACCTTGAGCTTTGTCTGGAACGGTGTGCCGATCGCGACCGCCATCGATGACGCGCTGCGGATGGCCTTCCGCCTGATCGCAACGACCGGCAGTTTCTTCATCGCCATCGAGACCACGTCGGCGGGCTCGTTGCTGGCCGCCTGCAGCCGTCGCCGCCTGCCGGGGTTCGTCACGCTCGTGCTCGTTCTCGTCGTCGGCATGATCCCGCTGATGCGCGAGGAGTTCCGCAACATCGGCGAGACCCAGCGGGCACGCGGTCTCGAGCTTGATCGGGGGCCGCTCGCGAAACGGATCGTCTACGCGCTCGGCCGCGGCGTGCCGCTGATGGTGCAGACCTATCGCATGGCCGAGATGATTGCGCTGGCACTATCGATCTATGGCTTCGATCCCAAAGTCGCGCGCACGAGCTGGCGCGACATCGGCTGGCTCACTATCCAGACCGCCTTTCCTCCAACCCTTCCGATGAGATGACATGAGCGCGAACAAACTCACACCCGCGAACTATACGGTCGACATCGCGGGCGAGCCGACCGAGCTTCCGATCGTCGCGATCAACGACAAGCTCGCCATTTCGCTGCTGATGGTGATCGACATGGGCGTCTCTTTCGGCGAGCGGATCGGCAAGGCGCTGGCGACGCGGCTCGCGGCGACCAGGCCGGATATCATCGTCGGGGCCGCGACGCTGGGGATTCCCGTCGCCATCGAGGTCTCGCGCCACCTCGGGCTTGATCAGTACGTCATCGTCCAGAAGTCGCCCAAGATTCATCTCGGCGATGCGCTGGTCGAGCACGTCACGTCGGTGACCTCGGCGGGCTCGCAGCGGCTGTTGCTCGATCGGCGGGCTGTTCCACTGCTGAAGGGACGGCGGGTCGTGGTGGTCGATGACGTCGTCGCGACCGGCTCGAGTCTCGCGGCGACGCTGCGGCTTGTCCGGCAAGCCGGCGCCGATGTCGTCGGCATCGGCGTGATCCTCACCGAGGGCCACGACTGGCGCAAGGCGCTGGGGGTGGATGCCGCGCTCGTGACGAGCCTCGGCCACATCCCGCAATTCCTCATCACAAACGGGCACGCCGCGCCGGATCCGGCGACCATGGCCGCAGTTTGAGATGCCATTTCCCGGGGCCGCAACGCTACGATCGCGGCGCGAGTTGCAGCTCCAGAAGCGCGAGCCTTTGCAGCACGGCGACATCGCGCTCGCCGGCCTTGGCCGCGCGCAAAATGGATTCGGCGAGCAAGGTCACATGCGTCGAGCTCACCGGTTCCGGCAAGCTCGCAACGGATGCCCGCAATGCAGCCGTCATGAGTTCAATGACGTCAGGAGAGAAAACGGCGTCCGAAAAGTCCTTCATCCCCGCACAAACCCTCAGCACAGGTTAAACGCCGTGCGAGGAGGCGGAGTTCCCTCCGCGGAGACAGCCTGAGATGGCGCCCCTTGGATCTCATTGATCTGCGATCTTCACCATCGCTCATGCGCGGAGACTGGTATTCCGTCTCCCACAACCCACGGAAAGATTTAATGTTGCGGGATAACATATGATGCAGACCCGGCCGCGGCGGCGGCGCAGGCTTCGCTGCGGGTAGGAGCATAATATTTTGAAGAGCGTTTTTTCGTAACGGCCGTCACCAGCTTTTCGTGCTGATCGCCGCGGGTGGTTACCTCGGACGAGCGACGGCCTAAAGTTCGCTCGGCTCTTTCCGGAGCACGCCGCCGCTTCGGAAGAACGGTTAATGGCCCCGGCGCACCCCGCGCGTCCGGGGCCGTCTTTTGCGTCGGAAAGCCACTTCTCGGCGAGGACCGCTCAATCCCACAACCGTCCACACATCGATAGCGGCCAAATTGCGAATCGTCGTAATCGTGCTTAACTGTCGTGATTTCTTGGTGTTTTTTAGGGGCGTTACTCTCGATCAGAGATGGCGAAGTCCTCAAAGCTGGTGGCCTCCAAGCGCGGTCGCGTCCTTCTGGTCAGACGACGGCGCGACAGGCGATGGATGTTTCCCGGCGGCCGCAAGCGGGCCAGCGAGAGCGACAAGCAATGCCTTCGCCGTGAGATCAAGGAGGAGCTGCCCAAGCTCAAGCTTGGCCGGCTCAAGCTTTGGAAGGAAGTGAAGAAGAAGAAGCGCAGCTCCGGGCGCATGAGCGACGCGATCTTCATCGCGCGCAAGGCATCGGGCGAACTGAAGATCGGTGACAAGCGCGAGATCGACAAGGCGGTGTGGCGCAAACCGCGCGGCATAAGACTGACGGCGACCTCGCGTTACATTCGCGACAAGCTGTTTCCGAAATAGCCTGCGCGATGCGTGGGCCGTCCGCGCGTATGGCGCTCAAGCCGCCACATGCGCGCCGGTTCCATCGATCGCCCGCGGGTCCCCGGGCCTTCGCATTGGGGTGGCCGCGGCAGGCTGCTATATTGCGGCGAATCACCTCTTGCGCCGCCGTCCGGGATCCCTAAAAGCGGTACGAAACGATTGAGAGCAAAGGATTTATGGGCAAACCACTGACTCCGCCCGAGCCCTCCAGGGTCGACGAGATCGCGCTGCGGGAGGCGTTGGAAGAGCGCTATCTCTCCTACGCATTGTCCACCATCATGCACCGCGCGCTGCCGGACGCCCGCGACGGGCTCAAGCCGGTGCATCGCCGCATTCTCTATGGCATGCGGCTGCTGCGGCTCGATCCGAACGCCGCGTTCAAGAAATCGGCCAAGATCGTCGGCGACGTGATGGGTTCGTTCCATCCGCACGGCGATCAGGCGATCTACGACGCCATGGTGCGCCTCGCGCAGGATTTCGCCGCGCGCTATCCGCTGGTCGACGGCCAGGGCAATTTCGGCAACATCGACGGCGATAATGCCGCCGCCTACCGCTATACCGAAGCGCGCATGACGGAAGTCGCGCAGCTTCTGCTCGACGGCATCGATGAAGAGGCTGTCGACTTTCGTCCCAACTACGACGGCAATTCCAAAGAGCCGGTGGTTCTGCCGGGCGGCTTTCCCAACCTGCTCGCCAACGGTGCGCAAGGCATCGCGGTCGGCATGGCGACCGCCATTCCGCCGCACAATGCCGCGGAGCTGTGCGACGCCGCGTTGCACCTGATCGAAAAACCGGCCGCCAAATCGCGCGCGCTGCTGCGCTGGGTGAAGGGGCCGGATTTCCCGACCGGCGGCATCATCGTCGATTCCAAGGAGGCGATCGCCGAGGCCTATACGACCGGCCGGGGCTCTTTCCGCACCCGTGCAAAATGGGTGCAGGAGGAGGGCGCCCGCGGCACCTGGCAGATCGTCATCACCGAGATCCCCTGGCTCGTGCAGAAGTCGCGGCTGGTCGAGAAGATCGCCGAGCTCCTGAACGAGAAGAAACTGCCGCTGGTCGGCGACGTCCGCGATGAATCGGCCGCGGAAGTTCGGCTCGTGATCGAACCGAAGTCGCGCACGGTCGATCCGGAGCTTCTCATGGAATCGCTGTTCCGGCTCACCGAGTTGGAAAGCCGCATTCCGTTGAATCTCAACGTGCTGGTGAAGGGCGGCCGGGTGCCGAAGGTGCTCGGGCTCGCCGAGGCGCTGCGCGAATGGCTCGACCATCTGCGTGACGTGCTGGTCCGGCGCACCAACTACCGCAAGGGGCAGATCGAGCACCGGCTGGAGATTCTCGCGGGCTATCTGGTCGCCTATCTGAACATCGATAAGGTGATCAAGATCATCCGCACCGAGGACGAGCCGAAGCCGGTGTTGATGAAGACCTTCAAGCTCACCGAAGTCCAGGCCGATGCCATCCTCAACATGCGCCTGCGCTCCTTGCGCAAGCTCGAGGAAATGGAAATCCGCACCGAGGACAAGAACCTCCGCAAGGAACTGAAGGAGATCGAAGCGCTGCTCGGCTCGGAAGCGGCGCAATGGTCCAAGGTCGGCGAGCAGGTGAAGAAGGTGCGCGAGATGTTCGGGCCGAAGACACCGCTCGGCAAGCGCCGCACCCAATTCGCCGACGCGCCCGAGCACGATCTCGCCGCGATCGAGGAAGCCTTCGTCGAACGCGAGCCGGTCACCGTCGTGGTTTCCGAGAAGGGCTGGGTGCGTACGCTGAAGGGCCATATCGAGGATCTCTCGGGCCTTGCTTTCAAGACCGACGACAAGCTCGATCATGCCTTCTTTGCCGAGACGACGTCGAAGCTTTTGCTGTTCGCCACCAACGGCAAATTCTATTCGCTCGATGTCGCCAAATTGCCGGGCGGGCGTGGCCATGGCGAGCCCATCCGCATGTTCGTGGACATGGAGCAGGATGCGGCGATCGTCTCCCTGTTCGTCCACAAGGGCGAGCGCAAGTTCCTGGTCGCAAGCTCCGAAGGGCAGGGCTTCATCGTCAAGGAGGAAGACTGCGTCGGCACCACCCGCAAGGGCAAGCAGGTGCTCAATGTCGAGATGCCGAACGAGGCCCGGGCGATCGCGACCGTGGCTGGCGACACGGTCGCGGTGATCGGCACCAACCACAAGATGGTGATCTTCCCAATCGATCAGGTGCCGGAAATGGCGCGCGGCCGCGGTGTGCGCCTGCAGAAATACACCAGCGCTTCGCTCTCGGACGTGACCGTGTTCGATTCCAAGACCGGGCTGACCTGGAAGGATTCCGCCGGTCGCGACCAGGGCATGGGCATGAAGGAACTGGCCGATTGGCGCGGCAACCGCGCCGATGCCGGCCGCCTCGCGCATGGGCTGCCGAAGTCGAACAGGTTCGGCAAAAGCATCGAATAGTGCATGATCCGGACCCCGAGGGCCGCGTTAGCAATTCCGTCTCATCGGATCAGGATCTGGCTGTAATAGTGTTCAATTCTGCGCGGGCTATAACCCTTGCTGCGATCGCTTCGAGCGGACGAGGGTTATAGCCCGATGCATGTTCACGATCACGTCCACGACCGCTCTCACGGCCATGTGGGCCATAGCCACGCGCCGCAAAGCTTTGGCTTCGCTTTCGCGGTCGGCGTAACCCTCAACTCGGCCTTCGTGATCGCGGAGCTGGTCTTTGGCTATCTCGCCAATTCGCTGGCGCTGATTTCGGATGCCCTGCACAATCTGTCCGATGTCGTCGCGCTGCTCTTGGCGTGGGGCGCCGCCTGGCTCTCGAGCAAGCGGCCCACAGAGCTGCATACCTATGGCTACCGGCGGGCATCGATTCTCGCCGCGCTGATCAACGCAGCCCTGCTGTTGTTCGCGGTCGGCGGCATCGTGGTGGAAGCCATCGACCGGTTTCGTTTCCCCGCGGCCGTTGCCGGTCCGACGGTGATTTGGGTCGCGGCCCTCGGCATTCTCGTCAATGGGGTTACCGCGCTCTTGTTCATGCGCGGCCGCGCCAGCGACCTCAACATTCGCGGCGCCTTTCTGCACATGGCGGCGGACGCCCTCGTATCCTTCGGCGTCGTGGTTGCGGCCCTGGTGATCACGCTGACAGGCTGGCTATGGGTTGATCCCGCCACCAGCCTCGTCGTTGCGGCGGTGGTGCTCGTGAGCGGGTGGGGACTGGCACGGGACAGCGTCAATCTGGCGCTCGACGCTGTGCCGAGGAGCATCGAATATGCCGATGTCAGAGACTATCTCGCCGGACTGGAGGGGGTTGCCGACGTGCACGACCTGCACATCTGGGCCATGAGCACCAACGAGACCGCGCTGACCGCGCACCTCGTCCGCCCCTGCGGCTCCGACGATGCGTTCTTGCATAAGGTCTGCGACGGGCTGTCGCGTCGCTTCAACATTCATCATGCCACCTTGCAGGTCGAAACCAGCCGCGAGGCCTGCCGGCTGGCGTCGGCGGACGCGGTATAAGGCGTGATGAAGCCGAGCCGAGGTGTGCAGCATCCACGATCGCCGAATGGGATGCGGATATCGGTGCAGCCGCAGGGAAGGGTCCGCAAGCAAACCTAGCGCATGTGCTTGGTACTCAACTTGCGTAAGTAATAGCCTTGCCTTTGGACAGCTCGACTAATCTCCTCGCTGACGCTGACGACTCTCTTTTTCTTGCGCCATCTGCTTGCCGCGTCGCTGCGCGGTATTGGGAAACCCTTGCGCACAACGAGCAGATCACGCCTGTGATTTAGATAGACATCGAACATCGTTACGGCCCCCCAGCCGGAATGCAGCATAACCTTACGAGCTGCGGGAGAGGCGTCACCCATCTACAACAGGCGGAGGTTTTTTTTGCCGCTCTGGCCTGCGGCAGTGCGGCATCATGCTCGAAGCGCAACTCCGGATCCGAGCTGGGGACGATACTCCTGGAGCATGATCCGGAAAAGTGGAAGCCGGTTTTCCGAGAAGATCATGCTCAAACAAAGAGATGAGATCATGATCCGATTCCGTAATCGGATCATGATCTCAGTTTGCGAGCCTTAAGCCGCCCATTGTGGATCCGACTGTGGATTCTGGGGACTAGGCTCAGTTTTGCCTCAGACGGCAGCGATGAGTGTAACCCGCGCGCATGGGGGCAACGATGTCAATCAACGACTTGATCAACCATCTCATTGACGAATGCAGCGGCGACGTTCACGGCGCGTTGAAGGCGCTGCTATTGCTCAACGAGCGCCTCGAAGCCGAGCTGCAATATCTTTACGATCTGACGAACCTTCCTCCACCGGACTGGGGGACGGTGCACTAGATGATCGTCTCTCGCCGTACCTCGATTGCCCCGGCACGATTGGAGCGCGCGATCCGGAGCACGCCGTCGCGTGGCTCGTCTGGCGAGAGGACGCGACCTGCTCAGGCCAATTCGTGTGTTCTCGCGTGTTCGCGCGGTCGCCTCGGCCGCATCAATCCGCCCAAATGAATAAGCCCCCGAACCTCTCTTCCGGGGGCTTATTCAGAACGCATGAAGCTGGGTACATCCGCCATACTTCATACGCCCAAGTTCTGTGATTGCGTCGATTATTGGCCCATGGCCATGGGCAGCTCCTCTTCTTCTTCCTTCGCCAGGACCCGAAGCATCTCGACTCCGATCTCGCCTTCGTGAGGTGATCTTATGAAGATGATCTCCTCGTGACTTCGTTGGAGCGCGTCGATGATCGCGAGCGCCTCCTTTGCTGTGGTCGCATCGGTGGCCGACGCATCGCCGTTGTCCATCGCGCTGAAAACAACAGTGTATGGCATCTTGGTACCCCTGTATTTCCGATCATCATTCCAGTGGGTTACGGCAGCAATGCGACCAACGCTGGGTACTTACGCGACCAATTCGCGGGGAACCTGCGGAATAGGGTTTGACCGCTACGTCGCACAGCAGCACCGTTTGCCGAGCAAGGTCGTCAGGCTTGCTTACATCTCTCCGGCCGGAGCCTGAGGTCTTTGGCGAACATTAGCACCGGTACGAGCGGTGGCTGGACAATAGTCCGCGATTGATCGCCATCGAAGGTAACGGCCGCATGACGCGATTTTTGATCACGGCCGTGACGCGTGCGAGCGATGGTTCGAGGCCGACGCCGTGATCGGCGTCAGCCTCTCTGTCGTACTCCAGGTCCACGCCCGCTACGGCTTCACCTTGTTGGTGGGCCAATTATGCGTCTCGTCGGTCGCATCGCGGCACCAGCGATAGAACGCATCGTAAAGCACGATCCCAGCCTCAAGCTGCTTGAGATCGTCGTCATACATGCGCGACAGGCCGAGCGAGGCCGCGAGCAGGCCGGGCGCTTCGGGACAGAGATCGAGTCTTGCGGTGTCCGCGCCGCGCACCATGGTCGCAAGGCGCAGAAGGGGCGGGCTGGCGAGGCCGAATTCCTCGACCATGACATCGAAGGTGCAGCGCTCGCCGCGATGGCTCCAGAACACGTTTTCGATGTCGAACGGTGCGGCATCGTAACGCTCGCCGACGCCGACGACCTCAGCGGGCGCGACGAACAGGAACACCGCCCGCGGATCGACGAACCTGCGGATCAGCCAGGGGCAGGCGATGCGGTCGATCTTCGGCCGCGCGCGCGTGACCCAGACGGTGCGTCCTTCTGCGTCGCGTGGCGGTAATTTTGCCAGCGGCACGAGGGGAAGCTTCGCGGCTTTCCAGCCCTGAAAGCCGCCGTCGAGTGTTTCGGCGCGCACCTCCAGGTGTCTCAGCCAGGCGGCCGTGCCCTGCGCGAGCGTCTCGCCCCGCAGGCACGTGACGATCACGGAACGACCGGCAAACTCTCTACCCCAGTCGCGAACGGCTTCCGCCTTGCGCCGAAGCGCGCCGGGGATCAGCCGCGGGTCGGCGGCGAAATCCTCCTCGGTGCGGACATCGATCACGGCAGGACTGTTCGGCGTGCCGATCAGCCGTGCCAATTTTTCCGGAGATATCGTGGTGTAAGCGGACATGGATGGCGTCCTCGCAAAAGATGACGGGACGCGATACTTGGGCATGTCGCCTCGTGGGGAGATCGCGGTGTCCCCATAGACCCATTACACCGAGGCCGACGTCGGCTGTCAATCCGTTGCTTGTCGATGGCCTGGGATGCCTGATCAGACGCTGGTCTGGTTGTCCGGCGCCGGTAGCGCGCTCGTCTCCGCCGCGCCGGCGGTCTGATCGATCGGACAGGCCATCGCGACGCACATCCAGAACAGCGCGGACACCTCGCCCGACGAGACGCTGGTCAGCGGCATCTGGACCAGCAGCGCCCCAACGGCCAGCGCGCCGAGAACGACGCCCTCGCGCATCGGCATCCGCCAGGCCGCCGACGCTGCCCAAAGGCCAGTCCAGATGTAGGCCGCCAGGCACACCAGTCCGACCGGAATGCCCATGGTCACCCAGCTCGCGATGATTTGCCCATCGATCGGCATGGCGCCGGCGACGCCGACGTCCGTGATGGTGAACCCTCTGCCTGTGACTGTGCTGTCCGGCGCGTTCCACAATGTCACGAACTCATCCAGCCGCTCGGTGCCGCTGCTGTCATTCGCAACGCTGCCGAGCGATTCAAATCGCGATGTGATGACGTCGCTGAATGGCGCAAACGCGGTCGCGGCAATCACGGCGCAGGCAATGCCGATGGTTGTCGCCAGTGCTCGTTTCCGGGTCTGCTGGAAAAGCATGCAAAACAGCACGCATACCGCCAGCGCGATCCAGCTTGTGCGGTACAGCGATAGCAAGAGGCCAATCGCCGCCGGCACGCTCGCCGCCAGCGCTTGCCAGCCTGGCCGCAGGAAGCCGACCAGCAGCAGCCCGGTCGCGGTAAAGGTCGCGTAGCTCGCCGGCGCGTTCATGGTGCTGAAGACACGGACCATGTAAGGCAGTGGATAGCCGACCGAGGTGATGCTCGCATTCACCATCCAGAACTGATCCCAGCTCTGCGGATCGACATATTGCCAAATGCCGTAAAGTCCGGTGAGCGGCAGAACCACCAGGAACATGCGCGCCATCGCGTGCGCGAGCGCGAAACGGGAGTCGGCCTGCTGCTGCAGGGCCATCGCGTAGAGCACGGGTGCGGCCCATTTCATCCCGCCATTGGCGGCATTGAACCAGTCATTCTGAAAGATCGACAACGCAGCGCCATAGACGACGCAGGCCAGAATGATGACAGGCAGTACCAGCCAGGGATTGCTCGGCCGGTCCTTGCTCGCCAGCAGGGACCAGAAGCTTGGGAAGGGCGCCACAATGAACAGCAGTGGGCCGCTGAGCATGATGCTTGAGGGGTCGAAGCCCGCGACCACATCGACCAGGCGGCGCACGAAAGGCGCGAAAGCAAACAGCAGGATGGCCGACTGAACGTGCGCCTCGGCGCTCTTGCGCCAGGCAAACCACCCTGCAACGGCGCATCCGAGCACAAAGATCGGCCTGACGAGGCCACCCAGCACCGGGGCGGCCGCTGCGGTGCCCGCCAGCAGAAGTGCGGTCGGCCACCAGCCCGCGGCAAGGAACGCGAAAACCTCCGATTTGATTCGGTTCTGATTCATAAACGCGGACTATAACCCACTCCCGATGCAACGAGATCGCCGCGCCCGGCGCTTCCAGAGCCCAACATGATGCCATTCCTCTCGTCCGTGGCCGTAGCGATCGCCCTGTGCCTGGCGCTGATCGTTCCGAGTGCCGCCGCCCAGGTGCTGCCCGAGCGCGACGCATGCCAGCCGACCACGTCGGCCAAATCGCGTGACGGCAATTGCGTCCCTTGCGCTACCGGGCCAATCTCGACCCGGCCGAGCTTTCTGGCGCTGGTCGAACGCGTCCGCGCGCGCCGCGCCAGCTTCGATGATATCGATCGCCGGATCGATGATGCCAGCGGCGACCCCGAGGTGACGCGCTTGCTCCAGGGGCGCAATCTCGCGCGTGCGTTATATGGCTCGGATGCGGATTTCATCGCGGGCGGCAACGCTTCGCGCTGCCTGCTGCAGGACAACGAGGCCGTGCGGGCGAAGGCCACCCCGATTCCATGCGACCAGATTCCGCGGGAGGGTCTGGCGGTCTTGCTGACCGCGGGGCAATCGAATTTCTCGAACACGGGAGCGCCGGACCAAGGCAGGCTCTACCGGCCGCACAATGTCTTCTACAATTTCGATCGCTTCGACGGACAATGCTACATCGCGCGCAATCCGCTGCTGGGAACAGCCGGCGAGGGCGAGAACGTCGCGGCCCAGCTTGGCGATGAGTTGATGGATCGCGGGCTCGTGAAAAACCTGGTGATCGCACCGGTGGCGATCAGCGGGACCTATCTGGAAGAGTGGCGCGCGCGCGGCGGCAAGTATTTCGAGGTGCTGTTGGCAACCATCGCGGCGCTGCGGGACGCGAAGCTCGAGCCAAGTGCCGTCCTCTGGCACCAGGGCGAGTTCAATGCCTTCGCCTTCTCCACGAACGGCGCAGAGGATGGCACGATCCTGCACGTCACCACGCAGATGAAAGAGGCCGGCCGGCTGTCATATCTGCGCAACTACCTGGAGATCATCGCGGGCCTGCGCGCCGCTGATGTGACGGGGCCCGTTTTCGTCGCGACGGCGACGCTGTGCGGCAGCGTTCCCGACGAGATTATCCGCTCGGCGCAAGGCGCGGTGCCCAATCCAGCGCTCGGCGCGTATGCCGGTCCTGATACCGACAAGATCGGCCTCGCTTTGCGATATGATGGCTGCCACATGCGCCATGCCGGCACGGATATACACGCGCGGATGTGGGCGGATCGTCTCGCGGATTATTGGAGATCGCATTCAAAATAGCTGTGAGCAGCGCGGCGGCTGCAGCACTGGGTTAGCGCGCCGCGGCGGGCGTGATGTCGAACCGCTGATTTAACCGACGCGAGCCGCTATCTGACTGGAGCGGAAACAGGTGGCGCGATGGGCGTGACCGTCTTCCTCGGGTTCAGCGTTCCCGCGTAGAACGAAACCATCCACACCACGATCAGGCCGACCAGGTAAAGCACGTAGACCTGCGGTGGCGTGCTGAGCCAGCGCCATCGTTTTCTGAAGCCGCTCTCCGGATCTGTCTGGTTGTCCATGCCGAGCGTTGTGCGGCAAACGCCCGGCAATGGGAAGAGCAATTTCGCTCTCGAGCCCTTCAGGACGGCTCCGGCCTTTGTCTCAGCAGCATCAGCGCCGCGAGGGCGGCGAGGCTGAGCGCGGATGAGACGATCAGAATGCCGCTTCCCATCACGTCGATCAGAAGACCGAACAACAACGGCGCCGCCGCTTGTGCCATGCGCGATGGCGCTCCGATCAGGCCCAGCCGATAGGCGTAGTTCTGCGGACCGAAAATCGCGAGCGGCAGGGTGCCGCGCGCAATGGTCAGAATGCCGTTGCCGGAACCGTGAAGGAGCGCAAACAGGCCGGGCGTCGCGCCGCCCGTCAGCGCGAGGATCGCCGCGCCGAGCGGGTGCGTGAGGCAGGCGAGGCGCGTCGAGACAATCGGATGATAGCGCTTCAGCACAGCCGCTTCGACAATACGCGCCCCGACCTGCGCAGGCCCGATCAGCGCGCCGGCCGCCACCGCCTGCACCGGTGTTGCGCCCGCCGCTTCCATGATGCGCGGGAAGTGGGCGGCCATCGCGCCGGTCACGGTCCATGCGGCGGCGAAAGCAAAAGCGATCAGCACCATGGTCCGGTCGATCGGGATGTGCGGCTTGACCGAACTTGCGGCGGCGCGCTTCGCGCCGGGGACAGGTGGAAGCATGAAGAAATTGAGCGGAAGCCCGATCACAATGTGCGCGGCCGCCCAGGCAAAGCAGGTCTCGCGCCAGCCGATGTGTTCCAGCCCCAGCGCCGTCAGCGGCCAGCCGATGGTGGAAGCAAAGCCCGCCATCAGCGTGATGCCGGTGATCGGCCCGCGCGCCGCCTCGCCATAGATGCGGCCCAATGCGCCAAAGGCGGCGTCATAGAGCCCGTATCCCATGCCGATGCCGAGCAACAGCCAGGCCGCAACCAGCATGGGAAGCGAGTGGGTGAGGCCAAGCAATGCCAGCCCGCCCGCCAGCGTCAGGTTCGAGATCGTCAGCACCGGGCGGCCGCCGATCAGATCGATCTGGCGGCCGACCCGCGGTCCAAGCAGGGCGGAAATCACCAGCGCTGCCGAAAAGGCGCCAAAGACCCAGTTGGAGGACATGGAGAGATCGCGTGCGATCGGATCGGCCAGGATCGCCGGCAGGTAGTAGCTGGAAGCCCAGGCCAACGTCTGCGTGATGCCGAGTGCCAGGATCAGGGGATAGCGGCGCCCGTTCATGCCGTCGGGCGCCGTCTTGCTTGCCGGTCATGCATCTTATGCAGCATTTGCGACGCCACCAGCGCACTCGTCAAGCGCACCGGCCGCAAGGCCACCTTCCACCCGACATGATTGCGCGGCATAATCGCTTGCATGGAACTTGCCTCCCGTCTGGACCTGATGAACTGGCTCGTCAGCCAGGGCCTCACAGGTCTTCCCGAGACCGACCTGATTCGCGGCTTCTGCGAGCGCTGCAGGGCAGCCGGACTTGCCTTGTCGCGCGGGCTCGCGTTCATCGATACGCTGCATCCGATCTATGAGGGGCGCGGCTTTCGCTGGAACGACCGCGAAAGCAATGAAAGCGACACGTTCCAATACACATCGAGCGCGGAGGGCGATGCGGCCAGAAACTGGCGCCGCTCCGTCTTCCATTACATGCTCGAGAATGGGCACGACGAGTTCATCCTTGATCTCTCCGACTGCGCCGGCCGCGACTTTTCCATGATCGGCGATCTCGCCGAGAAAGGCCACCGGCACTTCCTCGCCTTCGTGCATCGTTTCGGCGATGCCGGCACGCTTGGTCAGATGGACTGCTTTTATTCCTACTGGACGACCCGTCGCCAGGAGGGCTTTACCAAGGGACAGCTTGCCGCGCTGCGCGACCTGGTGCCGGTGCTCGGGCTTGCGATCAAGTCGGCGCAGCACGTCGACATCGCGCGCACGCTGGGGCGCGTCTATCTCGGACGCGATGCATCGGAGCAGGTGCTGCGCGGGCGCATCTCGCGCGGCGTGACCGAGCGCATCAATGCGGTCTTGTGGTTCTCCGACCTGCGGGGCTCGACGGCGATTTCGGAGAGCATCGGGCCGGACGAGATCATCCCGTTCCTCAACGATTATGCGCAGGCCTCGATCGAGGCGATCCATGACGCCGGCGGCGACGTGCTCAAGCTGATTGGAGATGGGGTGCTCGCGATCTTCACCGGCGAGGACATGGCCGTTGCACGGCGGGCGGCGCTGCGGGCCGAGCATCGCTTTCGGCTCAACATGAGCGCGGTGAATGGTGAGCGTTCCGCCGCCGGGAAGCCGGTCACGTCCGCCTATGTCGGTCTGCATGTCGGCGAAGTCTTTTACGGCAATATCGGTAGCGAGGACCGGCTCGACTTCACGGTGGTGGGGCCTGCCGTCAATGAGGTCAGCCGCATCGCGTCGATGTGCAATTCGGTGGATCGCCAACTGCTGGCGTCATCGGAGTTTCGCAGCGGCCTCGATGCAACGGGCCGCCGCTATCTGGTTTCGACGGGCCGCTACGCGCTGCGCGGGATCGGACGCGCGCAGGATCTCTACACGCTCGATCCCGACATGGCCGGCAACGAGGCCATGACGGGCGGTTACGAGCGCTATTTGAAGAGCTAGTTTTTCTTCAGCAGGCGGACGCGGCTTGCCCGTCCCCGACCATCTCCGGCTGGCGCGCGAGGCTCACCGCGGGCGACAGCAGGATCACCACGGCCTGCGCGCCGAAGATGGCGAAGGCAAGATATAGGCAGGCTTCGGCGCCGTAGAGCCCGCCGACGATGGCGCCGATCGCCGAGCCCAGCGGACGCGCGCCGTAGCTCAGGATGTTGATCGCCGAGACGCGGCCGAGCAGTCGCGGCGGTGTCACCGATTGCCGCAAGGTCGTGGTCGAGATCACCCACAGGATCGGGCCGACGCCGAGGAGGAAAAAACTCAAGCCCGCGAGCAGCGGCGTCGACGCGACGGTCGTCAGCGCCATGATCCCGGCCGCTGCGAAACCGCACACCGGCCCAAGCCCAATGACGGTACCGAAGGGCAGGCGCTTCATCACCCGCGTCGCCGCGAGCGCGCCGACCACCATGCCGATGCCGTACATCGCGAGAGTGGTGCCGACGCCGGTCGCCGATAGCGCGAGATGGCGCACCGCGTAGGGCACGAACACGGCGGATATGACGAACCAGCCGGTGTTGAAGATGAACTGCGTGATGAAGACCGGCCGCAGCAGCGCATGATGCATGACGAAACTTGCACCCTCGCGGATCTCCTGCAGCGGATGACGCCGCGCCGCTGGCTGCCGCGCCGGCTCGTAGATCCCCGCAAGCAGCACCACGGCGATCGCGGACAGCGCCGCGGCAAATCCGAACGCCGGGCCGGCGCCGACCCAGCCGACCAGCACGCCGCCGAGCGCGGGTCCGCTGGCGAAGGCCACGGTGCGCGCAAGCTCGATCCGCGCATTTGCCGCCGGCAACAGTTGCGGCGCGACCAGGGACGGCACCAGCGCCGGCGCCGCGACGCTGTAGGCGACCGTGCCGCACACCGCGACGAAGCCGAGCAGCGCAAGCCACGATAGTTTCAGCCAGCCGGACCAGATCAAGAGCAGGATGGCGGCCAGTGCCGCCGCGCGTAGCGCCTCCGCACCCGCCATCAACACGCGCCGCGAGATGCGGTCGGTGAGGAGGCCTGCGGGGATCGCGAACAGCACGAACGGGGCGGTCAGGGCCGTTTGCAATAGCCCGGTTGCTCCTTCCGCGACGCCGAGCGACAGCACGGCGACGATGGGAGCGGCCGCAAGCGCAATCTGCTCGGCCGACTGCGCGGCGAGGTTGGACCAGGCCAGGCGGTTGAAGGTTGCGGGAAGGTGAAGGTCGTCTTTGATCTCGGACATAGCGCGGTTCCCGGATTGCTGATTGACTGCATTATGCGGAGCGAGAGCCGCCAAACCCACCCGCTTACCGATAGGAGCGAGGAAACTGGGCGGGCGTAAGCCACTGGAACACCAGGATGTGTCTAGATGCTTTTGCAAATGAGTTGCAATAAAAACGGAATTCGGTCATCCTGTGCCCATGGACGCTAGGCCCGGCGGTTTTGTCTCTGAATCCGAGGTGGACGTCCGGGACACGTCGTCGGCCCCGGGATGGCGCGGCGCGCGCGGCGAACCTTCGCTCTCGGACATGTTCGCGTCGGTGCGGACCGCGCGGGAAGGGTCGTTCTGGCGCAAGCTGCTCGCCTTTCTCGGTCCCGGCTATCTCGTCGCCGTTGGCTATATGGACCCCGGCAATTGGGCCACCTCGCTCGCCGGCGGCTCGAAATTCGGCTATTCGCTGCTGACCGTCGCACTGCTGTCCAATGTCATGGCGATCGTGCTGCAGTCGCTGTGCACGCGGCTCGGCGTCGGCGCCGGGCGTGACCTGGCGCAGGCGTGCCGCGATTCCTGTCCGCGCTGGGTGGCCTGGCCGTTGTGGCTGTCGGCTGAGGTCGCGATCACCGCGACTGATCTTGCCGAAGTGATCGGCACCGCGATCGGCCTCAACCTGCTGTTCGAGATTCCGCTCGCCATCGGCGTCGTGATCACCGCGCTCGACGTCTTTCTCATCCTGGCGCTGCAAGCCTTTGGCTTTCGCTGGATCGAGGCCTTCGTGGTGACGATGCTAGGCGTGATCGCCGCCTGCTTTGCCGTGCAGATCGCGCTTGCCGATCCCGATTGGGGTGCGGTGATCCGCGGCTTCCTGCCGAGTAGCGATCTTCTCGCCAATCACGACATGCTCTATCTCGGGCTCGGCATTCTCGGCGCCACCGTGATGCCGCATAATCTCTATCTGCATTCGGGCCTGGTGCAGACGCGCGGCTACGGCCGGACGCCCGCCGAGAAGCACGAAGCCATCACGCTTGCGACCATCGATTCCACCATCGCGCTCTGCTTTGCCTTCGTCATCAACGCCTCCATCCTGATCCTGGCGGCGGCGACGTTCCATCGCTCGGGCCAGACCGAGGTGGCCGAACTGGACCAGGCGCATTCCTTTCTGGCGCCGTTGCTCGGCTCGACGTTGGCGCCGACGCTGTTTGCCGTCGCGCTGCTCTGCTGCGGGCTGAACTCGACCATCACCGCGACCCTGTCGGGCCAGATCGTGATGGAAGGCTTTTTGAATTTCCGCATCACGCCTTGGCTGCGCCGGCTGCTGACGCGGATGATCGCCATCCTGCCCGCGGTGATCGTCACCGTGCTGGCCGGCGAGAAGGCGACAGGCAAGCTCCTGATCCTGAGCCAGGTCGTGCTCAGCCTGCAATTGCCGTTCGCGGTGGTGCCGCTGGTGATGTTCACCGCGAGCAGCGCGAAGATGGGGCCGTTCGTGGCGCCGCGCTGGCTGACGGTGCTCGCGACCGTGATCGCGGCGCTGATCATCGCGCTGAATGCGAAGCTGGTGTTCGATTACGTGAGCGGGTGAGCCGCGTTCAGTTCCGAAACGGATTGATGATCCGGAGACCTTGATCCAAGGTCATGCCGTGCTGCATATCCTCTGACCACAACCTCTTGCTGCCGGCTTGAAGTGCAGAAGCTGCGATCATCGCGTCATAGGTGGAAAAACCGTACCGCTCGGCGAGGTGCAGCCCCGTTTCATGCGTCTCTAACGTGAGAGGATGGACGTCCAGCACGCTGCGCAGCGTGCTCAGAAATGAATGGGTCTCTGCCCATGACATCCGCATCTTCCGCCGTGATACATTGGCGACTTCGTTGAGGACTTGTACGCTGATTGCTCCGCCCTTCGCGACCACAGCCTCGGCTCGATCGGCTTTCTCCGTGTCCCCGGAGACAATGTAAACGAGCACGCTCGTGTCGAAGAAATCAGCGGGCATTCGCCTCTTCCCTGTCGAATTTGAAATCGGCAGGCAAACGACCGCGGAACGCACGGAGGCGCTTCAAGAGTTCATCACGTCCGGGCTTACGGGCAATATCGAATTGCCGCGTGCCGGCGACGTGAATTTCGATCTCATCGCCTTCCTTGAGCGCAAGCGCCTCAACGACGGCCGCAGGAAGACGGACGGCCAGACTATTTCCCCATTTGGCGACCTGCATGACAATCCTCCATAGATATACATCGAAAATATGTATATCCTCGGCTTGCCCGTCAAGATAGTGGGAGAGCTAATCCTGCGGCTCGCTGGCCACATCGCCTGACGCGTCGACCCGCAGCCAGCCCGAAGGCGCGAGCCGCTGCTGCGGTAGGAAGCGGGCCTTGTAGTCCATCTTCTTGGAGCCCTCGATCCAGTAGCCAAGATAGACGTAAGGCAGGCCTTGCCGCCGTGCCCGCGCGATATGGTCGAGGATCATGAAAGTGCCGAGCGAGCGCTCGTGCAGTGAGGGCTCGAAGAAGGAATACACCATCGACAGCCCGTCGCTCAGCACATCGGTGAGCGCCACCGCGATCAACTCGTCGCCGCGCCCAGTGATTCCACTGTCGACGCCACGACGGCGGTATTCGATGATGCGGGTCTCGACATGGCTGTCCTCCACCATCATCGCGTAGTCGAGCACGGTCATGTCGGCCATGCCGCCGTGGCGATGCCGCTGGTCGAGATAGGCGCGGAAAATCGAATATTGCTCAGAGGTCGGCACGGCGCTGCGCTGCTCGCCGATGACATCGGAGTTGCGCGCCAGGACCTTGCGGAAGCTGCGCGAGGGACGGAATTCGTTGGCGATGACACGCACGGAGACGCAGGCGCGGCATTGGTCGCAGGCCGGACGATAAGCGATCGACTGGCTGCGGCGGAAGCCGCCATGAGTGAGCAGGTCGTTGAGGTCGGCCGCCTTGTCGCCCACCAGATGCGTGAACACCTTGCGCTCGTGCCGACCTGGCAGATAAGGGCAGGGCGAGGGCGCCGTCAGGTAGAATTGCGGGGTGTCACGCGAGTGCTGGGTCACGGGGCGTCAGGTCTTTAGGACTCGAACAGCATCGCGCTGCCGGGGCCGATGGTCAATTGTCTTGTGGGAGTTCAATAGCTACGCGCCGTTTGTCCGATCGGGGAGCGGACCGAATTGTTGATGATAACGGTTCCCAGCACGAAATCGTGCAACAGCCGCCGGCGGGCGTTGAGCAGCCCGAGCAACAGAACAAGCGGCGAGAGGAACGAGATCGAAATCCAGAATAGCACCGCATGCATGGCGCCGAGCAGGAAATACCCGGATGCGCCGTACCAGGTGCGCAACTCCAGGTCCATCACCCGCATCCCGATGGTAGCCGAATGCGGACCACCGAGCGTGGCGCCGTAATAGACGAGCGCCCAGATCACTGAGGCCGGCGAGACCAGCCAAAACAGCGCCCAGCCCAGCCCGAGCGTGATCAATCCGAACAAGGCGATGAACACCACGGCAAGCACCACGGGGATCGCAAGCACGATCACGTCGATGAGGAAGGCAAACACCCGGCGCGTCAGCACGCCGCGAAACAGTTCCGGCTCCAAATAGGGATCGAACGCATGGGGGCGAACATCCGGTGGGCCACCATCGTGCCAGCCGCCACCGCCACCCGCATTGGTTGAACCGGAATATGACATGGTCAGTCCCTCCGACTGCGCTTTCCACGCAACCACATGGGAACCGGCCGATCACTTGCAAGGCCCGACTCCGATGGCGGAATCGGAATATTCGCACCAATTGTGGCGCCCGTCAGAGCATGACCTGGAAAAGTGGCAGCCGGTTTTCCGAAAAGATTATGCGCAATCAAGAAGCTGAAGCGCGATGCGCGCTTTGGCTGTGAACTTTCAGACGTGTCTTTGCACCCGTTCGGCTGCTTGCGGTGCAAAATAGGTCAGGATGCCGTCGGCGCCGGCGCGCTTGAACGCCAAGAGGCTTTCCATCATCGCGCGTTCGCCGTCGATCCAGCCATTGTTCGCGGCCGCAGCGATCATCGCGTATTCGCCTGAGACCTGGTAGGCGAAGGTCGGCATCGCAAAGGTATCTTTGACCCGCCGTAGCACGTCGAGATAGGGCATGCCGGGCTTGACCATCACCATGTCGGCCCCTTCCGCGATGTCGAGCTCGACCTCGCGAAGCGCTTCATCCGAATTGGCGCTGTCCATCTGGTAGGTACGCTTGTCGCCGGTCAGCGTCTTGGCCGAGCCGATCGCATCACGGAACGGTCCGTAGAAGGCCGAGGCGTATTTGGCTGCATAGGCCATGATCTGCACGTCGAGGAATCCAGCCTGGTCCAGCGCCTGCCTGATCGCACCGACGCGACCGTCCATCATGTCGGATGGCGCGATGATGTCGCAGCCGGCTTCGGCCTGCACCAGGGCCTGGCGCACCAGCACGGCCACCGTCTCGTCGTTGAGGATCCTGCCATCCTCGATCAGGCCGTCATGGCCGTGACTGGTGAAGGGATCCAGCGCGACGTCGCAGAGCACGCCGAGATCGGGAAATTCCTTTTTCACCGCGCGCACCGTCTTGCAGACGAGATTGTCGGGGTTGACCGCTTCCGAACCTTGGGAATCGCGCAAGGACGGCTCGGTGTAGGGAAACAGGGCGATGCAGGGGATGTTGAGTTTCATCGCGCGCTCGGCGTCGCGCACCGCCTGGTCGACGGAAAGCCGGTCCACGCCTGGCATCGAGGCGACATTGGCCCGGGCGTTGTGGCCCTCGATGACAAACAGCGGCCAGATCAGATCATCCGTCGTGAGCACGTTCTCTCGCACCAGGCGGCGCGCCCATTCCGCCTTGCGGTTGCGGCGCGGGCGAACCGTCAAATCGAGGGCAGGGGCCGCGGGAGCCTCTCGCCGCGACACTTCGCGGACTTCGATCGGACGGCCGAACTTGATTGCCATGCTCATTTTCTCCCGGCGGACGCCATTGATTTGTTCTAATTCTAGCATCCTGACTTAGCCGCGTCACTTGACCTGCCGCAAGCCTCCAATGCTCGGGGCCGGTATTCACTCGGGATTGATCCGGCATTGATCGTTGATTTTGTCGCGGCAGGCGGTCATGACCTATGCACGAACGTCTTTCCATGAATCCTTGGCCCATGAACACCATCTCCCCCCTCATGAGCGACTGCCGGCATGTCTGACACCTCGGCGCGCGACCCGGCGCGGGACAATGCCAGGGACGGTGCAATATCGATCGCGGCGATTTCGTCGGAGCGGATCCAACCCGACGACAATGTCTGGACCCGCCGCCTGGTGCTGTTTCTGCGCATCATGGCCGTGCTCGCGATACTCAAGGGCCTCTATCACTGGGCACAGGTGACCGGTTTCATCGGCAGCGAGGACGAAGCGTTCGAGAACCAGCCGACCGCCTGGCAGGCCGCGACCGTCTATTTCGCCGTGATCGAACTGGTCGCCGCCGTCGGCCTGTGGCTGGCAACGCCGTGGGGTGCCGTGGTGTGGCTGACCACCGTGGTGTCGATGGCGGTGATCGAGTTGATGTTCCCTGCAATCTATGGCGGCAGCCTCTTGGTCGTTGCCGGGGAGGCCCTGATGCTCGCCGCCTATCTGGCGCTGGCCTGGATGGCCGCGCGCGAGCGGCCGCCATAGCGCAGGAACCAATGCGGGCAAGTCGGCCGCGCCCAAGCCGTGAGTATGCACGCAAGAATGCTCAGGGCGAACTTGCGAATCCGATGCATCCGCCCCCGGGGAACGCTCGCCTGCGGCCGCGAGTTAAAGAGCCTTCTGAGGGGATGCGTGATGGACCGCCTCACAGAACAGGCAATGCTTCGAAAAGTGGACCGGCTGATCGCGGGCGCAGAGATGGCGGTCATGGAGCAAATTGCCGATCTCGATAAGCAATGTGTCGACGGCCATGACACGGTGCTCGCCGAACGCAGCTTGCGGGCGTTTGCTGGCAGCCTCGAAGCGCTGAGGGAGCATCGAAGGCTGATCGTTCAGACCATCCGGCAGATCGATCAAGGCGTGATTTAGGCGTCTTGGCGTAAGCTCCGGATCGGCGCGGTCGCGGGCTTTGTCCGCGACACCTTGTCCAGCAGACGACAAGAAGGGAGTCCGCAGCGCTCATAAAGCTTGTCGCTAATTGCTCCTTAAGACGACCGTCCGCAATTCGCCACAGCCGTTACGCGAACCTTTCCGTCGTCCTGCACCTGTTTTGGAATGCGACAGGCGAGGCGAGACGAAGCGTGAACATTGGGCCTGCACCGTCAATGGAAAGTTGCCAAAAGCCCTTGGTTCATCGGCTTAATCCGCGATTCACTGTGTGAAATTCATTCTCTCTTTATTGTCTTATTTAAGCGGATGTTCAAACCGCCCTCTTAAGTTGCGGCTATCGGACGGGACACAAGTTTCGTCGAATAAGTCGATAAAACGACAACAGGGGAAGTGTCATGATGAAAGCCGTTGCAACGGCGGCGGAAGCCGTTGAGCGCACGGCCGGCCAGCCGGCTGTGCAGCCTCTCTACCTCGAAGCGTTGACGTTGGTGGAGCGGCTGCATCGCCGCCTGCTGGACGTCATCAAGGATGAATTCGATCGTCGCGGCCGCTCCGACATCAATTCGGTGCAGGCGCTGCTGCTCTACAATATCGGCGACAAGGAACTGACCGCGGGCGAACTGCGCACGCGCGGTTATTACCTTGGCTCCAACGTCTCCTACAATCTGAAGAAGCTGGTCGAGCTCGGCTTCCTCGATCATCAACGCTCGCGCGTGGATCGCCGCTCGGTGCGCATTCGCCTGACCCCGCAAGGCCAGGAGATCCGACGCATCGTCGAGGCGCTCTATCAGAAGCACGTTAAGACGGTGGAACAGGTCGGCGGCATCTCGAACGAGGAGTTCGCGACGCTGAACAAGTCGCTGCATCGTCTCGAGCGGTTCTGGACCGACCAGATCCTTTACCGGCTCTGAGGAACTCTCGGCCAAGCCGGCCGTCAAGAAGACCGGCGAGCCATCCCCTTCAGACTTCCCCTTTTCAAGCGCGCTGGATCCCCTTGGGACCCGGCGCGCTCTTTCTTTTCTTCGCGCGCGCAAAAAAACATACCGTCCAGGTGGAACTTGTCCGAGGCCTGCGGCTTATTTCCCTCCCAACGGAGGATCGAGACGCATGCTGGTCGAACGCGGAATGCGCGTGATGAACACGGAGGTAGTCGGCGAGGCCTACACCATCGCCGCGAGCTATCTGCGCCGGAGCGGCGCTATCGCTGACGATTTCGCGACCGACGATCGGCTGCTCGGCATCGTTGTGCAGTTGTTCCACTGCGGAGAAGCCAACAGGCTGAAGCTCGCCAACAAGGCGATCGCCAAATTCGAGTCCGAGCGCGAGGTCGACCTTGCGTAACGACATGGCCGAGGATTCAGCGCAGGCGGCGATCGACCGCATCATGCAAACCTATGATCTCCTGGTGAACAGCTCCGCCGCAGCCAGCGCGGAAGCGCGCGCCAAGGTGACCGAATACGTCAACATGCTGATCGAGGGCGGCGAAACGGATGCACACCGGCTCACGGTGTGCGGGCTGACCTATCTGCGTCAGCTCGACGGCTCGACCGATCCGGTGAAGGCCGGGTATACCGGGCTGTGAGGCGAGGCCTCTTGCGGCTTTGTAGGGTGAGCGACTTGTCCGCCGTAGCTCGAAGAGCGAAGGCGCGAAGCGCGCCCGTCAGCGTCGAGCATCGAATGCATGCCGCACGACCGACGCGCAAATGAAGCGAACCCAAAAGACTCGATTTGCCCGTCGCGTTAATCTGCCGCAGGGCGTCGGCTTGCGCCGTCGGGCAAATCACCGCCATCGTCTCGCGCATCCTGTCCCGGCAAGAGGGGCGTTACGGCCGATCGTCACGAAACGTGGGACAGGGTGCGGTGGCCGTGATGGTGTTGATGGACGAGCGGCACCTATCGCGGACGGCGAAGTCGTGTGGTCCTGGCGCGCCCATGCAGGCGCCAAGTTCGCGGGTGATGCGTGCGCATCACGCGGGCGACGGTGGCAATCAAGCTGGTTCACCGAGGAGAGCGCGGAGTAAGCCGTAAACCATCGCGCAGGGAAGGCCGGTGTGACTCCGCCTTGCCTGTGGTTACTCCCGTGTGCGCTTTCGCGCAATTTTTTGCACACGGGGCCGCGGGTGCGGCGGGCACCTGGCCTTCCCTGCGCCCTCTCATCTCGAAGGGCGATGTCACTGGCAAAGCTCGGGCGGGGTCGCGCAGCGAGAACGCGAAGATGTGTGCGGCGCCGTCATTCCGGGGCGATGCCACCCGGTCCGCGCAAAGCGCGGCCAGACGACAGGCTCCGCATCGAACTATGGTGCGCAATTACGCACCTGAGAATCTCGAGATTCCGGGTTCGCCTCTTCGAGGCGCCTCGGAACGACGCTGGAAGAACCGGGGGAACCCATGGGGCAGGGTGGAAATCCACTCAATTCCCACCACATCTTGCATAAATATCGGGCTCGAACCGCAAGTGCTTGGCCGTCAGCCTATGATATGCTAATCGGGCTGGCCCGCTTCCGCTCCCTCTACCAAGACCGACCGTGACCCGCTAACTGGTTGCGGCGGTGGAGATATTTCGCCGATGACCTCTTCGTCCTCCAGCGCCAAAGCTGCCTCCGCCCCCGATTCTTTCTTCACCGCCACGCTCGCGCAGGCCGATCCCGAGATTGCCGCCGCGATCCAGGGCGAGCTGGGCCGCCAGCGCCATGAGATCGAACTGATCGCGTCGGAAAACATCGTCAGCCGCGCCGTGCTTGAAGCGCAGGGCTCGGTGATGACCAACAAATATGCCGAAGGCTATCCCGGCGCCCGCTACTATGGCGGCTGCGAATGGGTCGACGTCGCCGAGACGTTGGCGATCGAACGAGCCAAGAAGCTGTTCGGCGCGAATTTCGCCAACGTGCAGCCGAACTCCGGCAGCCAGATGAACCAGGCGGTATTCCTGGCGCTGCTGCAGCCGGGCGACACCTTCATGGGTCTCGATCTCGCCGCGGGCGGTCATCTCACCCACGGCTCGCCGGTCAACATGTCCGGCAAGTGGTTCAAGGCATCGCACTACACGGTGCGGCGCGAAGACCATCTCATCGACATGGATGCGGTGGCGAAGCAGGCCGAGCACGTGAAGCCGAAGCTGATCATCGCCGGCGGCTCGGCCTATTCGCGCCCGTGGGACTTCAAGCGCTTCCGCGAGATCGCCGACAGCGTCGGCGCTTATCTGTTGGTCGACATGGCGCATTTCGCCGGTCTCGTGGCCGGCGGCGTGCATGCCTCGCCCGTGCCCTATGCTCATGTCACGACCACGACGACGCACAAGTCGTTGCGCGGTCCGCGCGGCGGCCTGATCCTGTGGAACGACGAGAGCCTGACCAAGAAACTCAATTCGGCGATCTTCCCGGGCCTGCAGGGCGGTCCCCTGATGCATGTGATCGCCGCGAAGGCGGTGGCGTTTGCCGAAGCGTTGCGGCCGGACTTCAAGGTCTATGCCAAGAACGTCGTCGAAAACGCCAAGGCGCTTGCGGAAACGCTGCGCGGCCATGGGCTGGACATCGTCTCCGGCGGCACCGACAACCATCTCATGCTGGTCGACCTTCGGCCAAAGGGGCTGAAGGGCAATGTCTCGGAAAAGGCGCTGGTCCGCGCCGGCATCACCTGCAACAAGAACGGTATTCCGTTCGACCCCGAGACGCCCTTCGTGACCTCCGGTCTGCGCCTGGGCACGCCGGCCACGACCACCCGCGGCTTCGGCGTCGCCGAGTTCAAGCAGGTCGGCGGCATGATCGCGGAAGTGCTCAACGCGATTGCGCAATCGCAGGACGGCAAGGCGCCTCTGGTGGAAAGCGCGATCAAGGCACGCGTGCGGGAGCTGACCGACCGTTTCCCCATCTATCAATAGGGCCCAATCCGGATGCGCTGTCCGAGCTGCAACAGTCTTGATACGCAGGTGAAGGATTCGCGTCCGACCGAGGATTCGTCCGTGATCCGGCGGCGGCGCGTTTGCATCGCCTGCAATTTCCGCTTCACCACCTTCGAGCGCGTGCAGTTGCGTGAGCTCACGGTGATCAAGCGCAACGGCCGCCGCGTGCCGTTCGATCGCGACAAGCTGGTGCGCTCGGTGCAGATCTCCTTGCGCAAGCGCCCCGTGGAGCCGGAGCGGGTGGAGAAGATGGTCTCGGCCATCGTGCGCGAGCTCGAGAGCGCGGGTGAGGCCGAGGTTTCCTCGGAGGCGATCGGCGAGATCGTGATGGAGCATCTGCGCACGCTCGACGACGTCGCCTATGTCCGCTTCGCCTCGGTCTACCGCAATTTCCGGGAGGCCAAGGATTTCGAGACGGTGCTCGGCGAGCTCTCGGGCGAGGACGAGGCGCGGATCGTCCCGATGCGCAAATGATCTTCCGCATCCTGGAGGATCAGCTCGCCCGGAAAGCTCGCGACGCGCAGGAAGCGGACCGCCGCTTCATGCGGCTCGCGCTCACTTTGGGCCGGCGTGGCCTCGGCCGCACCTGGCCGAACCCCGCAGTCGGCGCCGTGGTGGTCAAGGACGGCATCATTGTCGGGCGCGGTTGGACGCAGCCGGGTGGGCGTCCGCATGCCGAGCCAGTGGCACTGCAGCGTGCCGGGAACGCCACGCGCGGCGCGACGCTCTACGTGACGCTGGAGCCCTGTTCGCATTTCGGCAAATCGCCGCCCTGCACCGACGCCGTGATCGCCTCCGGCATCGCGCGAGTCGTGGCGGCAATAGAGGATCCCAATCCCGAAGTCGCGGGGCAGGGTTTTGCAAAACTGCGCGCCGCCGGCATCGCGGTCGATGTCGGGCTCGGGGCGGAGGAAGCCGCTTACGCGCATGCGGGGCATTTTCGCCGCGTCAGGGATCGTCGTCCGCATGTGATCCTGAAGCTTGCGATCTCCGAGGATGGCAAGATCGGCGCATCCGGTCGCAAGCCGGTCGCCATCACCGGCGAGGCGGCGCGCAGGCGCGTGCATCTCTTGCGCGCGCAGAGCGATGCCCTCCTGGTCGGCATCGGCACCGTGCTGGCGGACGATCCGCTGCTGACCTGTCGGTTGCCGGGCATGGAAGCGCTCTCGCCGGTGCGGGTCGTGCTGGATCGGGCGCTGCGCATTCCGGGCGACAGCCGCCTGGTGCATTCCGCGCGCGAGACACCGCTCTGGGTTATGGCGTCGGAATTGGCAGAGGCGCCGTCTGCCGCAAAACTGGGCGCGGCAGGCGCGCAGGTCATCCGCATGCCGCCGACAGTCACGTCCGGGCTCGACGTGCCGGCAGTGCTGCGCACGCTGGCGGAGAAAGGCATCACGCGCCTGATGGTGGAAGGTGGTAGCCGCATCGCCTCGTCCTTCGTGACCGCTGGTCTCGTCGACGAGGCCTGGCTGCTGCGCGCACCCGACGCGATCGGCGAGGGCGGGGTGAACGCGCTGGATGCATTGCCGCTCACCGCAATCACGCAGTCGCCCGCGTTTCGCGTTCGTGCTAGCGAGAGCCTCGGCAAGGATGTTCTCACGGTTTACGAGCGCGCTTAAATGTTCACCGGGATAGTCACCGATATCGGCCAGATCGTTTCGCTGAAGCCGACAGCGCAGGGGCAGTTGCACCGCCTGCGCATCGCCTGCGACTACGATCGCGCGACCATCGCCGACGGCGCCTCGATCGCCTGCAACGGTGTTTGCCTGACGGTGGTCGCCTCCGGTGTCGAGGGCGGCAAGACCTGGTTCGACGTTGACGCCGCCGCGGAAACGCTTCGGTTGACGACGGCAAGGCACTGGGCCGTCGGCACCCGGCTTAATCTGGAGCGCGCGCTCAAAATCGGTGACGAGCTTGGCGGTCACCTCGTCGCAGGTCACGCCGACGGCATCGCCAGCATTCTGAACCGCGAGGACCTGCCCGACATGGCGCGGTTCGAACTCAACACCACACGCGAGCTGGCGCGCTTTATCGCTCCGAAAGGCTCGGTGACGCTGGACGGCGTTTCGCTGACCGTCAACACCGTGCACGACACCGCCTTTTCGGTGCTGATCATTCCGCACACGCTCGATGTCACGACGTTGTCGGACTGGCGCGCCGGCGGCGAGGTCAACATCGAGGTCGACCTGATGGCGCGCTATGCGGCCAGGCTTGCGGAAATGAAATGAGGTGCGGCCTTGGCTTTGCGGGCCGCCGCGCCTAAAAGCAGCACAACTCGCAATTAACTCCGAATTGGCAACCAAATGGCAGATGCGCGACGCGCTCCGTTGAAAGATCAGACCGACATTTCGGGCGCTCGCGCGCTGATTGTCGAAGCACGCTTCTATGACGACATCCAGGATGCGCTGCTCGAGGGCGCCGTCGCCGAGTTGAGGGCGGCCGGCGTTACGCACGACGTGATCACGGTTCCCGGCGCCCTGGAAATTCCGGCGGCGATAGCGATTGCGGTCGATGCGGCCGAAAGCAAGGGAAAACCCTATGACGCCATCATCGCATTGGGCTGCGTGATCAGGGGTGATACCATCCATTTCGAGATCGTCTCCACGGAGTCCTCTCGCGCGTTGATGGATCTTGCCGTGGCGCGGAAACTTCCGCTCGGCAACGGCATTCTCACCGTCAACACGGAGGCACAGGCTTGGGCGCGGGCGCGCGCGAGCGAACTCAACAAGGGCGGCGATGCGGCGCGCGCGGCGCTCGCGATGCTGCGCATCAAACGCCGGTTGGCAAAATCTTGATCATGGCCGAGAGCAAACGAAATCAGGTCAGAGGACCGGAGAAAAAGGGCCCGGACAGAAAGGCTAACCGGCGCGGAGCGGCTCGGCTTGCTGCCGTGCAGGCGCTCTATCAGATGGACATCGGTGGTTCCGGCATCAACGACATCTTCGCCGAGTTCGAGAGCCATTGGCTCGGCGGCGAGGTCGAGGGCGAGCAATATTTGCCGGCGGAAGCCGCGTTCTTCCGCGACATCGTCGCCGGCGTCGTGCGCGATCAGACGCGGCTCGATCCCTTGATTGATGAGGCGCTGTCGAAAGGCTGGCCGCTGAAGCGGATCGATGCCATCTTGCGCGCGGTCCTGCGCGCCGGCGCCTATGAGCTCGAGCATCGCAGGGACGTACCCGCCAAGGTCGTGGTATCCGAATATGTCGATGTCGCGCACGCGTTTGTCGACAGGGAAGAGACCGGCATGGTGAATGCGGTGCTGGAGCAGATCGCGCGGCAGTTTCGCGCGGAGGAATTTGCGCGCGGATAGTGCCCGCTCACCGCGAGGAGCGTAAGCGACGAGCCTTGAACGCATGACGAGCAGCTCAGGATCCGGCGAAGATTCTCTCATCGCGCGATATTTCAAGCCGCTGGCGACCGATCCCGGCGCGTTCGGTCTCGTCGATGATGCGGCGATCCTGAAAACATCGGGCGAGGATGTCGTCGTGAAGACCGACGCCATTGTCGAGGGCGTGCACTTCCTGCCCGACGATCCGCCCGAGACCGTTGCGCGCAAGGCGCTGCGGGTCAACCTGTCCGATCTCGCTGCCAAGGGCGCCGACCCCGCCGGCTTCGTGCTGACGCTGGCGTTGCGCCGTGCCGAGGACGCCTGGCTCGCGCCTTTCGCCCGTGCATTGGGTGAGGATGCCGCCCAGTTCCGCTGTCCCCTGCTTGGCGGTGATACGGTTTCGACGCTGGGGCCGACGATGATCTCGATTGCGGCGCTTGGCCGTGTACCGGCCGGCAAAATGGTCCCTCGCAGCGGAGCCAAGCCCGGCGATCGTGTGATGGTCAGCGGCACGATCGGCGATGCCTCGCTGGGGCTCGACATCCTGAAGGGGGGCGCCGCCGCCGCGGCGCTTACCGGAGATGCTGCAGCCAGAGAGATGCTCATCGCGCGTTACCGTATTCCCCAACCCCGCAACGCGCTGGCGATCGCACTGCGCGAACATGCCAGCGCCGCGATGGACGTCTCTGATGGTCTTGCCGGAGATTTCTCCAAGCTCTGCGCGGCCTCAGGTGTATCGGCAAGGATCGACCTGCCCAGCGTTCCGCTCTCTGCCGCGGCCGCAGGACTCCTCGATCGCGGCGTCGCTTCGATGGCCGCGTTGATTTCCGCCGGCGATGATTACGAGATCGTGTGCACCGTGCCGGAAGCGCGCTGCGCGGACTTTGCCGAAGCGGCGCGGCAGGCTGGTGTTGCGGTGACATCCATCGGGACGATCCTCGCCGGGAGCGAGGCTCCGCGGTTTCTCGATGGGCAGGGCCGGGAGCTGGCATTAAAAGTCCTGTCCTACAGCCATTTCTGAGAGTTCCTCGCGATAGCGCGGCTTTTGGCGTGGGAAGCGCTCCAAAAAGGACCTTTTTCTCCCTTCCCGGCGTTGCGCGCTGGGGACAACTTTGGCAAGGTCCTCGCCGATTTGCGGCCGCCCTTGGGCAGGGCGGACCAGCGACATCTGAGCCGGCTGCGTCCGCAGCATGGGCGAGGGGACAAATATAATAATCTGAGGGAGTGCAATGACAGCTTTATGGTTGATCGTGCTCTGCGGAGCGCTTTCGGTTGTTTACGCCATTTGGGCGACCAGATCGGTGCTCAGCGCCGATGCCGGCAATCCGCGGATGCAGGAAATCTCGGCTGCGGTGCGCGAGGGCGCGCAGGCCTATCTGCGGCGCCAATACACCACCATCGGTGTGGTCGGGATCGTCATCTTCTTGCTGCTCGCCTTCTTCCTCGGCGTGCTGGTCGCGGTCGGCTTTGCGGTCGGGGCCATCCTTTCTGGCGCGGCCGGTTTCATCGGCATGAACGTCTCGGTACGCGCCAATGTGCGCACCGCCCAGGCCGCCACCACTTCGCTCGCCGGCGGACTTGAGCTCGCCTTCAAATCCGGTGCCATCACCGGCCTCCTTGTGGCCGGCCTCGCATTGCTCGGTGTCACCCTCTACTTCGGCTTTCTGACCTATTCGCTGCATCTGGCCCATGACAGCCGGACCGTCGTCGATGCGATGGTCGCGCTCGGCTTCGGCGCGTCGCTGATCTCGATCTTCGCTCGTCTCGGCGGCGGCATCTTCACCAAAGGCGCCGACGTCGGCGGCGACCTCGTCGGCAAGGTCGAGGCCGGCATCCCCGAGGATGATCCCCGCAACCCCGCCACCATCGCCGACAACGTCGGCGACAATGTCGGTGACTGCGCCGGCATGGCGGCGGACCTGTTCGAGACCTATGCGGTGACCGCGGTCGCCACCATGGTGTTGGCGGCGATCTTCTTCGCCAAGACGCCGATCCTCGCCAACATGATGACGCTGCCGCTCGCCATCGGCGGCATCTGCATCATCACCTCGATCATCGGCACCTTCTTCGTCAAGCTCGGCCCCAGCCAGTCGATCATGGGCGCGCTGTACAAGGGCCTGATCGCGACCGGCATCCTGTCGCTCGTCGGCGTCGCCGCCGTCATCTACTGGCTGATCGGCTTCGGCAAGCTTGATGGTGTCGAGTATAGCGGCGCGGCGCTGTTCGCCTGCGGCGTGGTCGGCCTGGCGGTGACCGGTCTGATCATCTGGATCACCGAATATTACACCGGCACCGACTTTCGCCCGGTGAAGTCGATCGCGGCAGCCTCGGTGACGGGACACGGCACAAACGTGATCCAGGGCCTTGCGATCTCGATGGAAGCGACCGCCTTGCCGGCGATCGTGATCATCGCCGGGATTCTCATCACCTACAATCTCGCCGGCCTGTTCGGGATAGCGATTGCCACCACGACGATGCTGTCGCTGGCCGGCATGATCGTCGCGCTCGACGCTTTCGGTCCGGTCACCGACAATGCGGGCGGCATTGCCGAAATGGCCGGTCTGCCGAAGGAGGTGCGCAAATCGACCGACGCGCTCGATGCGGTTGGGAACACCACCAAGGCGGTCACCAAGGGCTATGCGATCGGCTCGGCCGGCCTCGGCGCGCTGGTTCTGTTTGCGGCCTATAACCAGGACCTCAAGTTCTTCATCGGCGGTGGCGCGGGCAACGCCTACTTCAGTGGCGTCAATCCTGATTTCTCGCTCACTAATCCCTATGTCGTCGTCGGCCTTCTGTTCGGCGGCCTCCTGCCGTACCTCTTCGGTGCGCTTGGCATGACGGCGGTTGGTCGCGCGGCTGGTTCGATCGTGGAGGAAGTCCGCCGCCAGTTCCGCGAAAAGCCTGGCATCATGCAGGGGACCGACAAGCCGGACTATGGCAAGGCCGTCGACCTCCTGACCAAGGCGGCGATCAAGGAAATGATCGTGCCTTCGCTGCTGCCGGTGCTCTCGCCGATCGTCGTCTATTTCCTGATCTATGCGATCGCGGGCGGCGGCGCCGTCGGCAAATCGGCGGCATTCTCGGCCGTCGGCGCGATGCTGCTCGGCGTGATCGTGACCGGCCTGTTCGTCGCGATCTCGATGACGTCGGGCGGCGGCGCCTGGGATAACGCCAAGAAGTACATCGAGGACGGCCATTACGGCGGCAAGGGCTCCGACGCGCACAAGTCGGCCGTGACCGGCGACACCGTCGGCGATCCCTATAAGGACACGGCGGGTCCCGCGGTGAACCCGATGATCAAGATCACCAACATCGTGGCGCTGCTGCTGCTGGCTATTCTGGCGCATTGAGCAGCAGTTGGAGCAAGAACGACAGGCCCCGCGGGCGTAGGCCGGCGGGGCTTTTGTTTGGTGCCGTAGAGTCATTGTCGCCTTTCATTGCCGATTCACCTTCGCCGTCATTGTTGCTTCCGCTGAAGCTCCGGCGCGCGCTGGTCTCGTGAGCCTCGTCGACGACTTGGTGTGGACGGGACCGGACGGTCCAGCATTCCAGAGGCGCCGAAGCTTGAGCCGAACGGACGCCCCGTCGTGGATGCCCGCCTGCGCGGGGCATGACGAGAATGCGACTGCGCATTCTCGCGGCGCTATTCGCGTCCGAGCTTTGCATCTGCTTGGCCCTCACGAAATACAGAGGGCGCAGGGAAGGCCGGGTGCCCGCCGCACCCGCGGCCCCGTGTGCAAGAAATCGCGCAAAAGCGCACACGGGAGTAACCACAGGCAAGGCGGAGTCACACCGGCCTTCCCTGCGCAGTGGTTTACGGCTTACTTCGTACTCTCCTCGGTGAACCAGCTTGTTGCCACCGTCGCCGGCGCGAGCATTAAGCATCGTCGCCGACTTGGCGCCTGCATGGGCGCGCCAGGACCACACGACTTCACCGTCCGCGGGGAGTGCCGCACGTCTCTCGGCACATCCACGGCCACCGCATTCCGCTCCACGTTCGTGACGACGCGTACGCCCCTCCTGCCGGATCGGAACGGCAGCGACGATACGACTGATTCTGGTTTCTGAAAAACAGAAATATTTTTGACGCGAGGACTGGACAGGATTTTTCCGAGAGCGCCCGGCGGGCAAATCAATTCGTGGAGCATGCGTGACGGGTCGATCGTGCAGACTGGCTGTCAATCACCAGACCGCTCGGGCATGGACGCAGGAGCAAAACGCGAGCATCCCAATATCGGCGAGATAGGCCATACGGTGGAGGTTACCTGATCACCTGAGACGCCATATACATTGAAGGCTCTCTAAGCCGTACTGCACGAGTCGGTTCATCGTGGTCCGCGACACAAGAGCCGGCATTTGGAAAAGAAGCCGATGTCATGAGCTCCAGCCCCTGCGCTCTCATCGGACTCACAAGACCAACTTCAATTGTGAGTGAGTTAGTTTCTGACAAAAAAGTCAGCTTCTCAATTTTACTCTTCTTGCATGCGGATAATTCGAGCCGCGTAGTCGACGCGGCTCGGCGATACGGCAACAGCCCTCACTTGATCCCTCACAATACATCTACTTGAATTGCGTTTTGCGGGGCATAGCAGATCAGATCGAATGATCTCTTGCATAGTGGTCGCTGCAAAGTCCTCACCAAATCGAGACGTCAGTGCCTTGGACGCTTCAAAGTCCTATTCTCTGCAAAAAAAACAGCGACTCCGGAAGCGTTGAGCTGCAATCACAAGAACTGGTGCGTGTGGTTAGCTGTCGTGATCTCAATGCCCCGACACTGAAAGCCGGGGTTGCATTCTCTTAACGCGAGGGGCGCGTCTGATCAGTAAGAGCGGTCTGATCGCGAAGAGATGATCCCATGCCGCGGGTAGGCGCGACTCCAACGGTACCGAGCAAGGCTGAAAATCGACAATCCGCAGGAGGCAGCAATGAGCTTAAACTTGTCTGCAATTGCAAGCGAGATTCAACGCCGCGTTGAGGAGATCGAAGGTCGCCGTCACGTCCACCATGAGCAGGAGGAGACATCCTTTGCGCAAACCAATCTGGTTTCGGATGGCTTCGTTCCTGCGATGACGATCGATCCGGATCTGATCAACCCCTGGGGCATAGCTCACAGTGCGACGAGCCCCTTCTGGGTCTCGGACAACGGCGTGGGTGTGACGACGGTCTATACCGGTGCTGGAGCCAAGGTGAATGTCGGTGGGCTTGACTCAATCGCGATCGCGGCACCTCCGGGGCAGACCACGGCGGCCGCCCCGACTGGAGACGTGTTCAATATTGCGGGAAGTGGGTTCAACGTCAGCAGCGGCGGCCATACGGGATCCTCGGTGTTCATCTTCGCAACCGAGGACGGTACCATCTCCGGCTGGAACCCGAATGTGGACAAAGCGAGTTCTGTCTTGGCTGTCGATAACTCGCAGGGCGGTGCCGGGGCCGTCTACAAGGGTCTCGCAATTGCACAGACCGAGGATGGCACGTTGCTTTACGCGGCAAACTTCCGAAATGGCACAGTCGACGTATTCAACGACAACTTCAAGCAGGTGAAGAGCTTTACCGATCCGCACCTGCCGGTCGGCTATGCGCCTTTCAACGTGCAGGTTCTTGACGGCCACCTGTTCGTCACGTTCGCGCTGCAGAACGACACCAAACATGATGATGTCGCCGGGCCAGGCCATGGTTTTGTAGACGAGTTCGACTTGGAAGGGCATCTGATGCACCGGGTGGCGTCCGGTGGTCCGCTCAATTCTCCGTGGGGACTTGCGATCGCGCCCGCCGGTTTTGGCGAATTCGCCAACGATCTTCTCGTTGGGAATTTCGGCGACGGGACGATCAACGTCTTCAATCCGAAGAACGATCATTTCCTCGGCAAATTGGAAGGCGCCAACGGTGCCCCGATCACCATCGGCGATCTCTGGGCGCTTATGCCCGGCACTGGCAATGCCGGCACCGATCCGAGCAAGATTTACTTTACAGCAGGAGTGCAGAACGAGGCGCACGGTCTCTTTGGGAGTTTGGCGGCGATTCCAGAACCCGATAAGTCGGCCACGTCGATGACAGCAGCACACTCCTTGCACGGATAGTAAGGGTCGAGCCGCTGTATGTTTTAAATGGCCGCGACTGCGAAGCGCGGAATATCGCAATTCGGAAGGGTTGATGATGTTTCAACCCTTCCGGCCGCCGCGCGCCACGTGATGGCGGCGCAGCTCGCAGCTCAGAACGTCAGGTCGTTTTTTCGGATGCTCCTCTGAGGAGGCACCGTCGTGGACATGTCGATAGGACAGCGTCTCGGCTCGTTGACGCAGCCTACGGTCTCCGCTGATGTCGGCGCTGCGCGCCAAACGGGCAGTGACCTAATCCATCCCCGTGTGCAGGCAGTGATGGTTGCCGCGAGATTCCACGGCACGGAGTTGGATCCGAGCGAGGTCGTCTCCTCGGGTGCGCAGGGCATGCCGTCGGCCGCCTCGCTCTCCGAATGGGTGCAGAACAGCGGAATGTGGGCGCGAGCGGTGCGATTGCGGTGGCGCCAGCTTATGCACTTTGTGGATGCTGGACCGGTGGTGCTGCTGCTTGCGGACGGCAGCGCGACCCTGATGGTGGGCGCGGACGCTGATCGCAATGTCGTTTTCCTTCGGGATCCTCGCGCGCTCGCAAGCGAGATAGCGCTTCCAGTGGACGAACTGCGCCTCGAGCGGGTCTGGTCCGGTGAAGCGCTGCTGCTTCGCGCCCAGCGTGGGAAGATGGAGACGGACGCGCCGTTCACGCTAGGCTGGGTGTCGGGCCTCGTATTGCAGGAGAAGTCCTCGCTCCGCGACATCGGGCTTGGCTCGCTGACGCTGAGCTTCCTGACGATCTTCCCGCCCTTGTTGGTGATGACGGTGGTGGACAAGGTGCTGACGCACGGTAGTTACTCGACCTTGGCGCTCGTTGCCGCCATCCTTGCGATTGCAACCCTTTACGAGGCAGTCCTCGGTTATGCCCGCCGATTGATCGTGATGGTCGTCGGCGCGCGGCTGGATGCGAAGCTGAACTTGCACGTATTCAACCGTCTCCTGCGGCTGCCACTCGACTATTTCGAGCGCCACCCGGCCGGCGAGACCATGCATAAGATCGCGCAGGTCTACAAGGTTCGTGAATTCCTGACTGGAAAGCTGCTGGCGACGTTTCTCGATATGAGCACGCTGGCTGTACTGCTTCCATTCCTGTTCTATCTCAATTCGTTTCTCGCCCTTGTGGTGCTCGCCTGTGCCGCGCTCATCGTGTTGGTCGTATTGGCCTATCTCCGCCCGTTGCAGCGCGCATTCGCCAAAGTCGTTGTGGCTGAGGCCGAAAAGGCCGCCGCATTGGGCGAGACGGTCTTCGGGGTGAAAACCGTGAAATCCCTCGCGCTCGAGCCGCAGCGCCGGATGCTGTGGGATGTGCGCGTTGCCGAGGCCGGAAAGTGGCGGCTTGCCTTTGGGAAACTCGCAAACTGGCCCCAAACGATCGCTAATCCGATCGAGCGATTTATGTCGATCGGCGTTGTCTTGATCGGTGCCTATATCGCGATCGCTGACAAATCCGGCTACGCCGTAGGCGCACTGTTCGCCTTCATGATGCTCAGCATGCGCGTCGCGCAGCCACTCGCCGGGCTGGCGCGCCTGATCGAGAATTACGAGGAGGTCGGCGCCGCGATCAGCGAGGCCGCATCGGTGCTGAACCGTCCGCTGGAATATGACGGCCTTTCCCGCGGACTGCGTCCACAACTCGCCGGCGCGATCACCTTCGATGATGTAACCTTTACATATGGCGACACGAAAATTCCCGCGCTTGATCGTGTCACATTTGCAGTGCCCGCCGGCACGATGCTTGGCATCGTCGGACGCAGCGGGTCCGGGAAGTCGACGTTGACCCGGCTCTTGCAGGGGATCAACCGGGACTATAGCGGGTTCGTGAAGATCGATGGCAACGACGTGCGCGAGATCAATCTGCGGCATCTACGCCAGAGTTTCGGTGTGGTGCTCCAGGAGAACTTCCTGTTCCGCGGCGCGATTTACGAAAACATCATCGCGGGTCGCCCCGCGCTCACGCTCAGCGATGTCGTGCGCGCGGCGCGCCTCGCCGGCGCCGAGGAATTCATCGAGCGCATGCCAAATGGCTACGAGACGATCATCGAGGAGGGGTCGCCGAACCTCTCGGGCGGGCAGCGGCAGCGTCTGGCGATCGCACGCGCCCTCATTACCGATCCGCGCATCTTGATCCTCGATGAAGCAATGAGCGCGCTCGATCCGGAGAGCGAGGCGGTGCTGAACGCCAATTTGCTTCGTATCGCGCACGGCAGGACCATGATCATTGTTTCGCACCGCCTGTCGTCCTTGATCGATTGTGACCAAATCCTTGTCCTGGACAACGGCAAGGCCGTGGATATGGCGCCGCATCGCTTGCTCGTCGAACGCTGCGGCATCTACCGGCAGCTCTGGACCCAACAGAACCGTCATCTCGGCAATCAAGGGCCGCGTCATGCAAAGGCTGGCTAGCCGCGCGAACCGGGCGGACGATCCCACGCTTCCAGTGATACTGGAATTTCAGTCGCCATCCCGCGCCATCACCGCCGCCCCAATCCCCCGCACGGCGCGTGGCACGATATGGGTCATCTCCAGCATGTTCGCGGCTTGTCTGATGGCGATAGGGCTGATCCCGATCGACCGGGTTGTGACCGCCCAGGGAAAGGTGGTCTCCAAGGTACCCTTGCTCGTCCTGCAACCGTTAGAGACTTCGGTTGTTCAGTCGATCGACGTGACCGAGGGGCAAAGTGTGCACACCGGCGATGTGGTTGCGCGGCTCGATCCAACCTTCGCGGCGGCGGACGTGAGCGCGTCCGAGGCGCAGGTTTCGACGTTGCAGGCGGAAGTCTCGCGCATGCAGGCAGAAGCCACGGGACGTCCGTTCACGTCCACAGGCTCTGATCCAAACCTGTCGCTGCAGGCGTCGATATATGCCCAGCGTCAGTCGGAGCGCGATTTCAAACGTGAGACTTATAAGCAACGCATCAGTGGGCTGCAGGCCGCTGTCGCACGCGCCGTAGCTGACGTGAACGCTTACCAAGCGCGCAAGGCCGTGGCCGAACAGATCGTGTCTGTCCGTAAAGAACTGGAGCGGCATCAAGTGGGCAGCACGCTCTTATCGCTGACCGCGACCGACAATCTCTTGGAAACGACGCGTGGTCTCGCGAATGCAACGGAAACTGCCGAGAGCGCGCGCCGCGATCTCGAGGCATTGAAGGCCGAACGCGATGCCTATGAGCAGAACTGGCTTGCCGAGGTGTCGCAGAAGCTCTCGGAGCAGACGCAGAAGCTGGCCGATGCGCGCGAACAGCTCAATAAAGCGCGGTTGCGCCATCAGCTCGTGGAACTGCGCGCCAGTCGCGACGCAACCGTCTTGACGGTGGCAAAGGTTTCCGTCGGCTCCGTGCTGCAATCCGGAGACCAGTTCATCACGTTGGTCCCCACCAACGCCCCTCTTGAGGTGGAAGCAAATGTCGTGGGACGCGACGGCGGCTTCGTGCAGGTTGGCACCCCCGTGGCAATTAAGTTCGAGACGTTCCCATTCTCGCAGTATGGCTTGGCGCGCGGAGCGGTCCGCGTGATCAGTGCGGACAGCTTTACCGGGCAGGACGAGGTCAAGACGCGTTCGGGGTTTGTGCCCCCTAAGCCCGGTAGCACCGAGCCCTTCTACCGCTCCCGCATCACCATCGACAACGTGCAACTGCACGGCGTCCCAGCCGGCTTTCGTATTGTACCGGGCATGCCTGTCATTGCCGACATCATGATTGGCAAGCGCACCGTCCTCACCTATCTGCTCGGCCGTATCCGGCCGGTCGCATCAGAGGCGATGCGCGAGCCATGAGCCGGGCCAGCCAACGCAGAACGAGTGGCGGGACAAAGTATCGAAGGGGCCTTTTGGTTCGCTTGATCGATGCGCTGTCGCCGGTGGCAGCGTTGCGACATGCCCTGCGGCTTGCTGACGAGGGCCAGCGCGTGCAGGCCTTTCCGCTTCTCGCCCGTGCCGCCCGCGCCGGCCTCGCGGAAGGCGAATATCGGGTCGGGCGATGCTATCTCGAAGGCGCGGGCGTTCCAGTCAGCCGGACCGACGGCCTGCACTGGCTGAGGCGCGCCGCGACCCAAGGCCACATCGAAGCCCAGTGGCAGCTTGCATTGCTGTATCTGCGAGGTGTCGGCACTTCGGTGCACGAGGAAATTTCAAGCCTGTTCTCGGGCGACGACCCCTGCGAGCCCGACTTTGTCGCGGCGGAGAAATGGGCGCGCCTCGCGGCTGAAGCTGGCTCTGCGGATGCGCTAGCCATTCTTGGCTATATCCTTGCTTCCGGCCCGGAAGCGGTGCGCGACCTCGACGCGGCGCATCAATGGTACGAGCGGTCCGCCGACGGCAATTGTCCGCAAGGCGCCCTCGGCTACGGCCTGTGGCTGGCGCGCGTCGCCAAGGATGAGGCAGGGCAACAAAGGGCCGCGGGCTATGTCCGTCGTGCGGCGGAAGCGGGACTGGCGAGCGCGTTGTACTTGCTCGGTGAACTGACCCGAGGCGGCATCGGCGTCGAGCGCAGTGACGTGATCGCGGCTGACCTCTATAGGCAGGCGGCCGAGAAGGGCAATCGCTCCGGTCAGACACGCTGGGGGGAGGCGCTCATCGGCGGGCTGGGAGTTGAGCGAAACCAGACCGAGGGAGAAGTGTGGCTGCGACGAGCCGCACTGGCCGGGGATGCGGAGGCGGCGGCGCGGCTAGGGGACCTTTACGCCAGGCGCGGAGAGGCGCTTCCCCCGAATCATGCGGAGGCGGCGATTTGGTATCGTCGTGCCGCGGAGGCCGGTCACCCGACGGCAGCACGGTCACTCGGCCTGCTCTATCTGACCGGGGCTGGAGTTGCGCGCGATCCGGATGAAGCTTCGCACTGGCTCCGCATCTCCGCCGAAGCAGGCGACCCGCAGGCCCGGGTGGATCTTGCCAATCTTTCCCTCAGGGGTGTTGGCCATCCTGAGGACCCGGTCAAGGCGCGCCAGTTGTTGGAGCAGGCAGCCACGTCCGGAGACCTTGCCGCAGCTTTCAACCTCGGCGTCTGTCTGGCAGAAGGACTCGGGATGGAACGTGACGAGCGCCTGGCCGCCCAGTGGATGCGCAGAGCCGCTGATAGTGTCGTGGACGCGCAATATCGGTATGGACGGATGCTGGTCGAGGGGCGCGGCGTGCCGACAGATGCCACGGAAGGTCGCACCTGGATCGCGCGGGCGGCCGGAGCCGGCATGGCTGAAGCCGAGGTGGCGCTCGCGGAGATGATGGCGAACGGACGTGGCGGTCGCCGTGATCCTTTCACTGCAAGGGTGCTACTCGAGAAAGCCGCCCGCAGGGGGCACGTCGGTGCGATGCTTGGCACTCGCATGGCTGCGCCGGGACCACACGACTTCGACGTCCGCGTCGATGCCGCTCGTCAATCGGCACCGTCGCGGCCACCGTATTCCGCTCCACGTTCGTGACGACGCGTACGCTCCCTGCCGGATCGGAACGTGAAGACCATACGAATATTTCTCAGGCGCGGGCATTGACAGGATTTTGCAACGGCGGCTCGTCCGGCAAATCAGCTCGTCGCGCGATTTACACCGGGCCGCGACACCCGGTCAGGGCAGCATCAAGGAAAGCTCGTCCGCCATTGCCTTCAGCTTGGAGACGAATTCGCCAGCCAATCTTTCCCTGTTGGCGCGCGCAGAGCTGGTGCTTGCATTGAGCGAGGCCACCACGATTCCGGCACGGTTGAGAACGGGAACGGAGACGCTGACGAGGCCGTCCTCCAGTTCTTCATAGTTGATGCAATAGCCTTTCACCCTGGCCTCGGCGATCTGCGCCATGATCTCGCGCTTGAGCATGATGGTGTGCCGCGTATGCCGCGTGATCCTTGTCCGCGACAGCAGGCGCTCGACTTCAATGCGGGGCTTGTGGGCGAGCAGTATTCGCCCCGATGCAGCGGAGAATGCGGGCAGGCGCATCCCCGTCGTGATCACATAGGACAGACGCCGGCCCGGCGTATCAGAACGCGCAATGAAAACGGTCTCGGCCTCGTCCAGCACGGATAGCGAGACGGTCTCGCCGATGGCACGCGCGAGGTCGTCCAGAAAGGGCTGCAGCGACGTGCCGAGGCCGGACGACGACAGGAAGGAATAAGCGAGACGCAGTACGCGGGTGGTGAGCTCGAACCGGCGCTCATGGACGCGGGCAAAGCCGAGCTTCACGAGCGTCAGGAGCAGCCTCCGCGCGACCGCACGGTCGAGGCCTGCGCGTTCCGCGACCTGCGACAACGTCATGCCCTTGTTCTCGGGGCCGAATGCCTCGATGACCGCAAGACCCCGCGCAAAAGCGCCGACGAAATCGCGGTTCGCCTCGTCGTCGTCGCTTGAGCGGCTTGTCTTGAATGTCGATGGAACCATGGATGGGGACTCTGTGTGCGCAGAGCGCACGAATTAGCACAAAAACGCACAAATCGCCGTGGCGTGTCACGGGTGGACGCGCATAATTCCCAACAGCAGACGCGCGCCAATGCGCGCAAAACAGGGAAGGAGCGTCATGGTCGTTCGCGGAAGCGATATTTTGCAGAGGGCGAGTAGGCTGACGCCGGTCCGATCGAGCGATCATTTCGACGTGGTCGTAGCCGGTGGGGGCGCCTCGGGTCTGATGGCGGCGGTGTCTGCCGCGAGGCTGGGCGCGCGGGTTGCTGTGGTGGAGTCGTCCGGCTGCTTCGGTGGAACGGGCACCACGGGGATGGTGGCCCAGTGGCTCGGCTTCTACAACGGCGAGACCTGCGCCGTCGGCGGTCTGCCGATGGAGTTCGCCGAGAGGGTCATCGCTCGCGGTGGGTCCAAGGGTTTTGAGAACTACGTGCTCGCGGAAGCCACTGCGCGGCCGCTTCATCTAAAACGCCTGCCGTTCAATCCCGAGATCGCCAAGCTCGTTGCCGACGAGCTGGTGCTGGAGAGCGGCGTTTCCGCTTTGGTTCACGCCCGCATCAGCGGTGCCCGTCGGGAAGGTGACCGCGTGAGCGCGGTACAGGTCGAGACGTCGGGCGGGCGCCTCGAGGTGGAGGCGAGCTGCGTCGTCGACGCGAGCGGTGATGCCGTCGTGGCGCGCCATGCGGGTGCGCCGATGAAAGGCCCCGCGCCAGGCGAGCAGCGGATGGGGATGAGCCTCGTCTTTCGGCTGTCGCATGTCGACGTCGCAAGGTTTCGTGCCCTAACAAGACAGGAGAAGCGCGCGATCGCCCTCGAGGGCATCGCCGGCGGCGAGTTGTTCTGGGACGTGTTGTCGGTCTCGCCCGTCGGGCAGTCCGACGCCATCTGCCTGATGAGCCACTTGGATGGTCTCGATAGCCTCGATCCCAACGATCTGACCAAAGCCGAGTTCATCGGACGCTATCAGGTCGGCAGGATCTACGCTTTCCTGAAACGCAGGATGCCAGGCTTTGCGACCTGCGAGCTTGCGGGGATCGCAAGCCACATCGGCGTGCGGGAGAGCGTCCGGCTTGTCGGCGACTACTGGCTCACCGAGCAGGATGTGATCGAGGCGACGCCGTTTGCGGATTCCATCGCGCTGGGATGTGGTCCTCTGGACGTGCACGAAGAGGACGGCAAGCTGCGACTGCTGATGCCTTCGCAGCCTTTCGAAATTCCGGTGCGCACCATGACCTGCGCGCAGGTCAAAAACCTCCTCGTCACCGGCCGCGCCATCTCGGCAAGCCGTGAAGCAAATGGGGCGATCCGGCACCAGGCGACCGCGATGGCCCTTGGCCAGGCGGCTGGGCACCTGGCCGCACATGCGGCGGATTTCGAATGGGACCTTCGATCGGTTCCACCCAAGATCATTCAAGACGGTCTGGCTGCCGCGAGGGCGCTGCCATCGCGTGCGCATCTGTCTGCGGCAACTGCGGCCGGATGAGCCGTGGCGGCAGCTCGAGCAACGCCCGCGAACGGCTTTCCGCCGCCGCCGATCGCCGCCTTTGGAGTGACCGATCCGGATCAGATCGCCTGGCTGGAGCGGCGGCTGCGGCCGCAACCGATTGGCACGTATGTCGAGCCTCCCAGGCTGACGAAGGCGGTCGGGGCTGGGATCGACACGGTCTACGTGAGCTGCGAAGGACCGGCGATGGGTGCGATCGATCCGTTCCGGGCACGCGCGAAAGCGCGAACCGACTGGCGGTTTCAAAGTCTCGCATCGTCGCACGCGTGCATGATCTCCGATCCGAAATTGACTGCCGAAACGCTGGTGCGATTGGCCGAGTGAACGCCGCGCAGCGAAGATTTCTGAGGGAGGGCGAGATGATGAGCGTGTCTGCGGAGCTTGCGGACGCAAGAACGGGCGTTGTAAAGGAAGCGCTGCCCGCAGATGAGCTGACGGCGCCGTATCGCTGGGTCGTCCTCTCCGTCGCGTTCGCGGCGTTCTTCGTGACGTTTCTCGACCGCCTGGCGTGGGCAAACGCCAACCTTCTGGCAAGCAAATCACTACAAATTCCGATCGCGGCACTCGGCCTATTCGTGACAGCCTTCTATGTCGGCTATGTATCCGCCAGCGCATTGGCGGGCTTTGTCACGGATCGGATCGGACCGAGGCTGATGCTGTTTCTGGCTCTCACCCCGCTCGCCGCAACCACCTTCCTGTTCGGATTTACCTCTTCCTTCGCAATGGGGCTCGTGCTGCAGGGTCTCATGGGCCTCTTCGCCGGGGCCGATTACGCCGCCTGCGTCAAGATCGTCGCGTGCTGGTTCGGCCGCGCCGAACGCGGGAGGGCGCTCGGACTCTTCTCCACCGCGCCGTCGATCGGTATTGCCTGCGCCAATGCCGTCTTTCCCGCACTTCTGGGCATCGTCGACTGGCGCGCGCTCTATTGGGTTCTTGGCGGCCTGACGGCGCTGGTTGCCGTGATCTGTCTTGCCCTGCTCGCCGACTCGCCGGCGAGGCGCACGGCCGGCGCCCGGCCAGCGGAATCGGACTTCACCACATGGCGACGTGGACTGTCCGGGCTCTGCAGGGACCGCAACCTCGTCCTGATCGCGCTCGCGGGTTTTGGAGCCAATTGGGGAACGTGGGGCTTTGCGTTTTGGGCAACCGCGCTGATGGTTCGCGGCTATCAGCTCAGTCCAGTTGACGCGGGCGTCATCGCGCTGATTTTCGGCGTCGCGGCCGCCGTGTCCAAGCCGATCTACGGTTTCTTGTCGGACGTGCTGGGCGGAAAGCGACGAAACCTCGTCATCTATGATCTCCTCGCATTCACGGCGATGCTGACGATCTTTGGCTTGATGAGCTCCAAACAAGGGTTTCTGCTCGCCGCGCCCTTTCTTGGACTGACCGCGGTCGTCTACAGCCCGCTTCTCGCTGCCATGATCACGGAAAAGGTCGATGGACGCTTCACGGCAACCGCAACAGGTGTGATCAATGCGTTCTGGCAACTGGGCAGCGTGATCGTTCCCAGCATCGTGGGCGTGGTCTTCGCGGCAACCGGATCGTTTCAGGTCGCTCTTGTGATTCTCGCGGCAGGACCGCTGCTCGGAAGTCTGTGCATGGTCGCGGTGCGCGAATGACCATGGAGCCACGCGCACCATAGAGCAGCCTGCTCGCCGTCGTGCTGGTTATTTTCGCGTCACTTCCGGGAAGATCCACATCGCGATCACCATGAACGGGGCGAGCACCATGATTGCGATCTTTGGACCATGCTGTCCGATCGAGTCCTGATAGGCGTAGGCCGCGCAGGCAACGAGCAGCACGATGATGGAAAGAGCGGTCTTGATCGGAAGGGGCATCGACGACATCCTTACAGGGAAAATCCGACGGCTGACGAGACCAGCAATACCAATGAGGCGATCTGAACAAGGCCAAGCACGGCGAGCCCGCCGCGACTGTCCCGGCGCTCATTGGGGATGATCTGGAAGATCGAGGGGATAAACAGAAAGATCAGGCCACCGAAAACGACCGCAGACGTCCAGCGCAATCGCTGCTCCACGAGCAGCGCTACGCCTGCCAAGAGCATGACGCAGAGCACGGCGTTGAGCAGCACAAGTGCGCTGCCTGCAGCGCCCGCTACCGCTCGCGGCCGGGCGCTCGGCGGAAACATGCCGACCAGCGTGAAGAAGCCGAGGCAGCAGGCCGCAAAGCTCGCGGCGAACAGCGCAAGCGCGATGCCATTTGGCTCGATGGCGGCCATGATCGGCTACTCCGCAGGCACGGAGGTCGCGGCCGGATCGATCCGCGGCGTGCGCACGGCCTTGCGCATGTTACGCCTGATGAAGCGCGTGTCGTAACCGTTGAAGAGATGGCCCAATAGGCCGCGGTCCAGGTCGGAGGTGCGGAACAGCCAATCCATGATCGGGAAGGTGAGGTTCATATTCCGCTCCATCATGATCGACTGATCGTGATGGGCCGTGTGATGGCGGCGGATGGTGTTCACGAGCGGCACGCTGCGGACGAACCAGTTCTCGTCGACGTGGCAGCAGAAATGCATGAACTCGTAGATCAGATACATCGATGTCGTCGTCGCGATGAGGAGCCATCCGACATTGGCCGAGACGATCGAGCCGGCCGCTAGCGCGAGCGGGATCGACATCAGGGTGAAGGTTGCCAGCGCGTAGGGCGGAAAGAAGGTGACCCGCCAGTCATGATGATCGGCGAAGCGCATCTCCTGTTCGGTGAAGAACTGGTGATGCATCAGTGTGTGACGATTGTAGATTGCGCGGAATGCCCTGATCTGCGAGGGGCGGTGCATCACGTAACGATGAATCCACCACTCGAAAAAATTCGCGCCGAGAAAGGCGATCGGCACGATCAGCAATTCCCAGGCGCGCAGGTCGCGAACATTGGCGAGATAGATGTAGAGCGCGGTGACGCCGATCGCATAGATGATGAAGACGTGAAGCCAACCATTGTACCAGCCCGCCACGCGCTCGCGGTAGGTTTCGCGGTAGCGGCGCTGACGATCCGACATGGCGGTTGAAGCGAGTTCCATGGCCGTCCTCCCATTGCCAAACCAGGCCGACATTTGATCTTGCGGCTGACATATCACTGATGTATCAATTGGGCAAGATGCTGGGTGCCGGAGGACGCAAGGCATGAAGAAATTTTGTGGAGACCGCACCATCGACGGGATCGCGGTCACGGTGGACGGCCGTCCTCTCGATCAGAGGCTTGATCTCTGCCGGTACACCGCGAACGGCTTCGAATGGAGCTACGAGGGCGATGAACCGCGGCAGCTATCGCTCGCGATCCTGGCCGAACATCTCAAGGATGCGGTCGCCGCCAAAGCGCTCGTTGAGCCCTTCATGAAGGCCGTGGTGGCCAATTTCGGCAACGAATGGGAGATGAGCTCGGACGACATCGAGGCCGCCGTGGCCGTGCTCAAGAAAGATCGCATCCCAGCGCGGACGACATCCTGAGACAGAGGCGAGGGACGTTTCGGTGGGGCTCACATACAAAGCGGCGGTCCTCCATGCGCCGAAGTCGCCGCTCGCCATCGAAACGGTCGAGGCGAGCGAATTAGCGCCGGACGATGTCCTCATCCGCGTCAAGGCGGTCGGGCTTTGTCACACCGATCTCGAGGTGATTGAAGGCGGCCTGCGCAACCCGATGCCCATCCTCCTTGGCCACGAGGCGGCCGGCATTGTCGAGCAGGTCGGACCGAAGGCGCGCGGTGTTTCCGTCGGCGACCACGTCGTTCTCTCCTGGAACCCGCATTGCGGTCATTGCTTCTATTGCGATCGTGATTTGCCGATCCTTTGCGAATCCTATCTTGGCCGGGCGTCGCGTGCCGTGCAGTTCGACGGGCGGAGCCGGGCACGCTTGTCCGATGGGCGAGAGCTCAAGCACCTGATGTATCTCGGCGCGTTGGCCGAATACTGCATCGTGCCGGCGCAGCAGGCGATCGTGGTCGAAAAAGAGCTGCCTTTCGACCAGGCCTGCCTGATCGGCTGCGGCGTCATGACCGGCGTTGGTGCGGCGCTCAACGTCGCGTCCATTCGCTATGGCGACAGTGTCATGGTGATCGGATGCGGCGCGGTCGGGCTCGCGGCCGTCCAGGGGGCTCGCATGGCGGGGGCGGGCGCCGTCATTGCCGTGGATCTTGACGGCAAGAAGCTCGACTTGGCGAAGCGACTTGGTGCGACGCATGCGATCAATGCCGCAAGCGACGATGTGATCGATTTCTCGGGTCAATTGACCGGCGGCCGCGGAGTCGACCTGGTGTTGGAGTCGGCGGGCAGCGGGCGCGCGTTTCGTTTGACGACCGAGGCGGTGCGGCCCGGCGGCGAGGTCATCTGGCTGGGAAAGATCGATGTCGAACAGGACGTCGCATTCCGCTGGGGCTCCCTGATGCAGGAGAAACGCATCAGACGTTCCAGCTATGGCGGGGCCCGGCCGCTGCGCGACTTTCCCATGCTGGCGCAAGCCGCCTTGGCTGGCCGGCTCAAGCTGGATGAGTTGATCACGGCCCGCATCTCGCTCGAGGAGGTGAACGAAGGCTTCGAGGCCCTGCGCCGTGGCGCGGCGATCCGCAGCGTTGTGGTTTTTTGATTACGTCTCGATCGTCTTGCGCGTGAAGCTTTCGATATAGTCCAGCAGACGATCGGAGGCTTTCGCCGCCGCGTCCGGATCGCGCGCGGCAATCGCCTCGGCGACCTCCGCATGCAGGCGGGCCGACAGCGGCAAATCCCCGACCTCGCGATAATGCTGATACCAAAAGCGCCTGGACAGACCGTGCATCAGCCCCATTGCGCGCGAGGCGAATTCGTTTCTCGCGCTATGGCTGACGAGCTCGTTGAACTCGCGATCGAGCCGCATGAACGCCATGTCATCGGCCTTGTCCGAAGCGCGGCGCATGTCCCTGGCGATGGCGGCGAATTGCGCGATCTCCTCTTCGGTTGCACGCTCGGCTGCGCCCCGAGCCATCAGTCGCTCGAGCTCGCGCCGCACTTCAAGCAGGCGCATCTGTCTCTTGATGTTGATCTGCGAAACCAGGATGCCGCGCCGTGGCAGGATGACGATGAGTCCGTCGCGGGCCAGTCGCTGCAGCGCCTCCCGGATTGGCGTGCGCCCGATGGCCAGCTTGGCGGCCAGCGACTGCTCCGACAGGACCGTCTCGGGCGGCAACGCCAGGGTGACGATCAGTTCCTCGATTTGCCGATACGCGCGGTCGGTCAGCGTTTCCGGCTCCTCGGCCTGGTGCTCCGCGCTGCCACCCGTATCGGACGGGATCATCTTCCGCGTCCGGGATTTGCCTGGTTTGGTGGTGCGGGCCCGCCCGGTTCGCCTGTCCGCGGCCATCTGCCGTGATTCTCCCTTCGCTCGCCACGACGATATTCCACGCGTGACGAGGAGGGTCAATTGGTCGCGATGCAAGACGCGCTTGCGGCAGCCGGCTCTTCAGTGCGAAATGCTCTCGAGTGTCCGCCCCTTGGTTTCCTCACCGAGGAGAAGCACGGCGAGAGCGGCTAGGCCGAAGGCGCCCGCGCCGAGCGCGAAGACGCCGGACTGGCCGGCGGCCGGCAGAATGAAGCCGATCAGCGACGGACCGATCAGAGAGCCAATGCGCCCAACGGCCGAAGCAAACCCCGTGCCCGTTGCGCGAATGTGGGTGGGGTAGAGCTCAGGCGTGTAGGCGTAGAGGGCCGACCACATTCCGAAGGAGCAGAACTGCATGCAGAGGCCGGCAACGATCAGTTGGACCTGATCCGCTGCGGCCCCATAGAAGTAGCAGGCGATGGCGGCGCCGAGCAACGCGCCGATCAGCGTCGGTTTTCGTCCGAGGCTTTCGATCAACCACGCCGCGGTCAGAAAACCCGGAATGCCGGCCAGCGAGATCACGATCGTGTAGAAGACCGATTTGGTCACCGGAAAGCCCTTGGCCTGCAGCAGCGCGCCGAGCCAGGTGGTCAGGCCGTAGAAGCCGAGCAGCGCAAAGAACCAGAGGCTCCACAGCATCGCGGTTCGCTGTGCGTAGCCAGCGGCGAACAATGTCGATAGGCCGCGCGTGCCACGTGCCTCGATGAATTGCGGTGAAGGCGCCGGCAGCGCCGCGCCATTGAGCCGCTGCGAGACCTTGGCTTCAATGTCGGACATCACCCTGTCGGCGCCGGCGATGTCGCCGCGGCTGGCGAGCCAGCGCGGCGACTCCGGGACGTAGCGGCGCACGATCAGGACGAAAATCGCCGGCACGCCCTGCAGAATGAACACCCATCGCCAATCAGCGACCGAAAGCACGGCGAAGGCCAGAAGGCCCGACGCGACAAAGCCGATCGGCCAAAAGCCTTCCAGCAGGGCAATGTATCGCCCGCGTTGCTTGGCAGGAATGAACTCGGACACCATCGATTGCGCGACCGGAAATTCCATGCCCATGCCGAAGCCGAGCAGAACGCGGGCGGCTGCAAGTGCCTCCACCGATGGTGCAAGACCGCAGAGAATGCTGCCCAATCCCCAGAAGATCATGCTGGCTTGAAAGACGCGCGTGCGGCCGAAGCGATCTGCCAACAGTCCGGCGCAGGCGGCGCCTACGAACATGCCAAGGAAACTCATGCCCGAGAGCAGGCCGGTTTGTGCCGTCGAGAGGCCGAAACCCTGCCGGATCGAGCCAAGAACGAAAGTGAGCGCACCGAGGTCCATGCTGTCGAAGAACCAGGCGGTGGCGATGATGGCGAAGATGCTCCGCTGATACGAGGTGAGCGGCAACCGCTCCAGGCGGGCCGCGATGGCCGCGGTGTGCGTTGCTGAATCCGCGGCATCCATAACCGGCCGCGCCAAATCAATGGAGCCGCCCGTCGTCAAGCTACTCATGTCCAGTCCTCCCCGGAATATTTTGTTTTGTATATATCTGACATATTACTGATATTTGTGTCGACGGCAACAGCAGGCCTCAATCGTCCCGGAGGGTGCGGACGCCTGGCGGGTCGGCCTGCGGCTAACTCGTTGTCTCATTTGATTTTCAGGAGGCGACACGCTGCCGAGCCGTCTCATGTCGCGTCAGCGCGCGGGCGATGTTGCGCATGAGAGTGCCGGTGCATGTGCTCGCATCACCCGCCCAGCCATGGGCCGACCGCCGCCCTGGCCGCTGTAAATTGTCGGTGGGGTTTGGCATGTCGTTGAACCTTCGCAACCTAAGTGCGTTGGCACCGGAACTGCCGCACCTCGCACACCTAGGGTCGGCAGCACGGCCGATCGAGGGACGCATGTTGGTTCGACCTTATTGGACAGCGTGGGCCTGTTGCGCGACCATGCTTGTTGCGCCGGCTGCCTGGGCCCAGAACCCGCCTGCCGCGCCGCCCGCCGTGGGAGTGGTTGCGGCAACTCCTCGGCCGATGACGGAAACAGAGCAGTTTCTGGGCAGGATCGAGGCGGTGCGCCACGTCGATGCTGTCGCCCGCGTGACCGCTTTTCTCGAAAAGCGGCTGTTCACTGAAGGCGGCGAGGTCAAGACCGGCGATAAGCTCTATGAGCTGGAAAAGGGGCCTTTCCAGGCCGACTTGGCCGCGAAACAGGCCGCGGTTGCCCAGCTACAAGCGACCCTGGAAAATGCCAAGCTGACTACGCAGCGCGCCGAAGCCCTCCTCAAAGGCCCCGCCGGGCTGCAGTCCAATTATGACGCGGCCATTGCGAACCAGCGCAGTCTGGAGGCGCAGGTCCAGGCGGCGCAGGCGCAGGTCCGGGCTTCACAGATCAATCTCGGCTATACCGACATCACTTCGCCGATCGACGGGAAGATCGGGCGAACCTCGGTGACCGAAGGCAACGTGGTCAGTCCGTCGTCCGGCGTACTCACGACCATCGTCAGCCAGGATCCCATGTATGTGACGTTCCCGGTGTCGGTGCGTGAGGCGCTGGTCTTGCGCGATCGTTATGTGCCGCGCGGCGGGTTCAATGCCGTGGTCATTCGCCTGCAGCTCCCGAACGGGCGCATGTATGGCAGCACAGGCCATCTCAATTTTGCGAACAATACGATCACGACCAACACCGACACCATTACCTTGCGCGGCGAAATCGCGAATCCGGCCATCCAGGAGGTGAAAGGCAGCGGCACACCCGTTCGTGAGTTGTTCGATGGCGAGTTCGTCACCGTGCTGCTCGAAGGCGTGCAGCCGATCCAGGTGCTGGCAGTGCCGCGCGCCGCCGTGCTCTCGGACCAGCAGGGCAGTTACGTGTTTGTGGTCGGCAACGACAATACGGCACAGCAGCGCCGCATCCAGGTCGGCCAGTCCACCGCGACGCTCGCAGGCGTGATCAGCGGGTTGCAACAGGGCGAGCGCGTCGTCGTCGAAGGGCTGCAGCGGGTGAGGGCTGGCGCCAAAGTGGCGCCGGGGCCGGCGAGCGCGCAGGTGCAGGCGCTCATGGAGGAGAGCGCGCACGGCAGCAGCGGAGGTGAAGGCTCGACTCGCGATGGGCGCCAAGGTGCCGCGCCTGGCGCCGGCGGCGGTGGCACTTCAACGGTGGGGAGCGCCACGGGCGCTCCGCAGCGAGGCAACGATCCGGCGCCCCCAAGCGGTTCCGGCGGACGCTGACATGATCTCGGCCGTCTTCATCGATCGTCCGCGGCTTGCCATCGTCATCGCATTTGTCATCACGATCGCGGGAGCGCTGGCGCTGTTGCGCATTCCGGTCGCGCAATTTCCTGACATCGTGCCGCCGCAGGTGACGGTCTCCGGCATGTTTCCGGGCGCATCCGCTGCGGTGGTCGAGTCGAGCGTCGCCCAGCCGCTCGAAGCTCAGATCGTCGGCGTCGACCAGATGCTTTACATGAAGTCGACGAGCGGCAGCGACGGCAGCTACAATCTGACTGTTTCCTTTGCCCTCGGGACAGACCCGAACATCGACACCGTCAACGTCAACAACCGGGTTCAGACGGCGCTCTCGCAACTGCCCTCCGAGGTGCAGGCCCAGGGATTGACCGTTCAGAAGCGCTCGTCGGCGGTGCTGCAGTTTCTCGTGCTCTATAGCGAGAACGGGCAGCAGGACCCGCTGTTCATCACCAACTACGCCATCATCAATCTGCTCGACGCCATCTCGCGCACGCCCGGCGTTGGCCAGGCGAACCTGTTTGCGCGTATGAATTATTCGATGCGGATCTGGTTCGACACCCAGCGGCTGACCAGCCTCGGCCTGGCGCCGAGCGACGTCATCAATGCGATCCGCGCGCAAAGCGTCCAGGCGCCGGTGGGACGGATCGGTGCGCGTCCGATCAGCGATCAGCAGCAGTTCCAGTTCAATGTCCAGACTCAGGGGCGGCTCGCGAGCGCAGAGCAATTCGGCGATATCGTGCTGCGGGCCAATCCGGATGGCTCGGTGCTGCGCGTCCATGATGTCGCGCGGGTCGAAATCGGTGCGCAGAACCTCGACAGCGAAGCGCGAATCGACGGCAAGCCGGGGGTGCCGATCGGCATTTATCTGGCGCCCGGTGCCAACGCGGTCTCGACGGCGAACGCCGTCGGGGCAACCTTGGACAGGTTGTCGGCGCGCTTTCCCGAGGGATTGAAATATCGCGTGGTGCACGATTCCACCACCTTCGTGCGCGACACGATCCGCGAGGTCTTGCGAACGCTCGCTGAAGCCTTCGTGCTGGTCGTGATTGTCGTCTTCCTCTTCCTCGGCAATCTGCGCGCCACCATCATCCCATCCATCGCGGTACCGGTCAGCCTGATCGGCGCCTTCGCTGTGCTTCTGGCCATGGGCTATTCCGCCAACACGGTCTCGCTGCTCGCGATGGTGCTGGCCATCGGCATCGTCGTCGATGATGCCATCGTCGTCGTGGAGAACGTCGAACGCGTGATGGAGGAGGAGCCGCAGCTTTCGCCGGCGGAAGCGGCGAAGAAGGCCATGGCCCAGATCACCGCGCCGATCATCGCGATCAGCCTGGTGCTGCTTTCGGTGTTTGTGCCGATCGCATTCATTCCGGGAATTTCGGGTACGCTATTTCGGCAGTTCGCGGTGACCATCAGCGCCGCGATGACGATCTCGGCCATCAATGCGCTGACGCTTTCGCCCGCGCTCTGCGCGCTGTTCCTGCGCCACACCGGACCGCGCCGCGGCATCATGGGGCGCGTGCTCGGCGGCATCGACTGGGTGCGCGACCGTTATGCGGGCGGGGTGCGGCGTCTCGTTCGCGTTGCTGTGCTTTCCGTGCTGTTCGTGGCGCTCGTCGGCGCCGGCGCATTCGGCATTTCCCTGATCACGCCCACGGGTTTCCTGCCGGAGGAGGATCAGGGCGCATTCTTCGTGATGGTGCAGTTACCGGACGGCGCCTCGGTGCCGCGGACCAGCGAGGTCGCAGGGCAGGTCGAGGACAAGTTGCGCCAGTTCGACGGAGTGGATCACGTGCTTTCGATCATCGGCTTTTCGCTGCTCGACGGCGTCGCCGAGCCGAACGCCGCGTTGCTTGTGGTCCGCCTGAAGCCCTTTGCCGATCGTACCAGCCTCGCCAAATCCGCGCAGGCGCTGATCGGGAAGGCGTTTGCCACGGGCAATCAGATACGGCAAGCCAATATCCTTGCCTTCAATCTGCCGCCCATCATCGGGCTCTCGACCAGCGGCGGATTCGAATTTCAGCTCGAAGCCTTGGAGGGACAGGACCCCACCGACATGAACAGCGTGATGAGCGGGCTGATCGCCGCGGCGAACCAGGATCCGCGGCTGACGCACGTGTTCTCGACCTTCTCGGCCAGCAACCCGTCCGTCTATCTCGATATCGATCGCGCCAAGGCACAGGCGCTCGGGCTCAACATGAGCGATGTCTTCACGGCGCTGCAGGCCACGCTTGGCGGTTTCTACGTCAATAACTTCAATCTTTTCGGCCGCACCTGGCAGGTCAATATCCAGGGCGAAGCGCGAGACCGCGCCGACATTTCCGCGCTATGGCAGATCTATATCCGAAATGCCCGCAACGAGATGGTGCCGCTGCGCTCGATCGCCGCCGCGAAGATAGTGCTCGGCCCGCAGGTCATCAGCCGCTACAACAATTATCGTTCCGTCACCATTAATGGCTCACCTGGCCCCGGCGTCTCATCCGGCACCGCCATCGCCGCCATGCAGGAGATCTCCGACAAGACGCTGCCGGCAGGTTACTCCTATGAGTGGACCGGAACGGCGTTCCAGGAGCAGCAGGCCTCCGGGCAGACCGGCATCATTCTCGGTCTTGCGATCCTGTTCGCCTATCTGTTCCTGGTGGCGCTTTACGAAAGCTGGACCATTCCGATTCCGGTGTTGCTGTCCGTGGTGGTGGGCGTATTGGGATCCTTTGTGGCGATCCAAGTGGCGCGGCTCAATCTCGATCTCTATGCGCAGATCGGGCTCGTGGTGCTGATTGCGCTTGCCGCGAAAAACGGCATCCTCATCGTCGAATTCGCAAAGGAGCAGCGCGAGGCGGGACTATCGATCGTGGATGCTGCGGAGCTCGGCGCGCGGATGCGCTTCCGCGCGGTGATGATGACGTCGATCGCTTTCATTCTCGGCCTCGTCCCGCTGGTCGTTGCGACCGGTGCGGCGCAACTGAGCCGCCGCGCGGTGGGCACTGCCGTGTTCGGAGGAATGCTCGCCGCGAGCTCTCTCGGCATCTTCGTGATCCCGATGCTGTACGTTGTTTTCCAACGTATGCGGGAATGGGTGAAGGCGCGGTTCGGGTCGAGGCGAGCGCGCGCGCAGGCTGCAGAATAGGGCGGTCCCGCAATACGTGCCGTGCCTGCAGCATCGCTGAGGTGGAAGCTCGTCAAATCGCCGCTTGCGACGCACCGTCGAAAAAGTACAGCCGGTCCGGATTGAGCGCGAGGCGAAGCCGGTCATGGACTTTCGCCTGGACGGTCGGCTCTACTGCGGCCGCCATGCTGTTGGGGCCGACCTTCACATCCAGCAGAATCTCCGACCCCAGCTTCTCGACGACCTCGACCGCGGCATCGAAGGCGAGCTCTGCCGGATCGCGGCCGGAGGCGACGTGCAGGTCCTCCGGGCGGATTCCAAGTGTGACCTTTTCCCCGACATAGGGACGGAGCCGGTCGGCGACCTGGCCCGGCAGCTTGACGTGGATCCCTTCGTTGTGGACCCATAAAGGGCCGTCAGGAGCGGCGACGATCGTCACCGTCGCGAAGTTCATTGCAGGTGAGCCGAGGAAGCCTGCAACGAAACGATTGGCGGGCGCATTGTAGAGCTCGAGCGGTTCGCCGACCTGTTGAACGAGGCCATCCTTCATGACGACGACGCGGTCGCCGAGCGTCATCGCCTCGACCTGATCGTGGGTCACGTAGATCGCGGTGGTGCCGAGACGAGCGTGGATTCTCTTGATCTCCACGCGCATCTGGACGCGCAGCTTGGCGTCGAGGTTCGAAAGCGGCTCGTCGAACAGGAACACCTTGGGATGGCGAACGATGGCGCGGCCCAAGGCGACGCGCTGGCGCTGGCCGCCGGAGAGTTGCCGCGGCTTGCGCCGGAGCTGCTCCTGGATACCAAGGATCTCGGCCGCCGCCTGCACGCGCGCCTCGATTTCCGCCCGACCGAACCGCCGCATCTTCAAGCCGAACGCCATGTTGTCGTAGACGTTCATATGCGGATAGAGGGCATAGTTCTGGAACACCATGGCGATGTCGCGATCCATCGGCGGCAGTTGATTGACGACCTTGTCACCGATCAGGATTTCGCCCGAGCTGATGGATTCAAGACCGGCCACCATGCGCAGCGTCGTGGTCTTGCCGCAGCCGGACGGACCGACAAGAACGACGAATTCCTTGTCGTTGATCTCGAGGTTCACATCCTTGACGGCATGGACCCCGTCAAACATCTTGTTCAAGTTGCGTATGACGACCCGCGCCATGGTGCTCACCCTTTGACCGCACCGGTGAGACCAGCAACGTAATATTCGACGAAGAACGAGTAGATGAACGCGACCGGTATCGACCCCAGAAGCGCGCCGGCCATCAGCGAGCCCCAGTAGAATACATCGCCGCGGATCAGCTCGGAGGTGACGCCGACGGAAACGGTCTTTTGCGCAGGGGAAGACAGGAAGACCAGGGCGTAGATGAACTCATTCCACGACAGCGTGAAGGCGAAGATCCCGGCCGAGAGGATTCCCGGCACCGCGATCGGGAAGATGATGTGCACCATGGCCTGCCAGCGGGTGGCGCCGTCGATGCGAGCGCATTCCTCGAGTTCTCGCGGAATGGCCTTGAAGTAGCCCATCAGCAGCCAGGTGCAGAACGGGATCAGGAACGTGGGATAGGTCAGGATCAGCGCCCATGGCGTATCGCCGAGGCGAAAGTTGCGGACGATGTCGGCCAGGGGAATGAAGAGCAGCGTTTGCGGAACGAGGTAGGTGATGAAAATGCCGGTCCCGAGCGTCCCGGCAAAGCGGAATTTCAAGCGCGAGAGCGCATAGCCGGCCAAGAGCCCGCAGGCCAGCGAGATCAAAGTTGCAGCAACCGAAATGAAGAGGGTGTTGAGCATCCAGGTGTTGAACAGGGTCTCCTGGAGCAGATATCTGATGTGATCGAGCGTCGGATGGAAGGTCCAAAACGGCGCGTAGTTCGGCGCCATCCAAGGCCGGTAGAGCTCATTGTCGGGCCGTACCGCGGTGACCATCATCCAGTAGAACGGAAACAGTAACACGAAGACGAAGACGCCGAGCGGGACATAGAAGAAAACCCAGCGCCGCCATTTTGCACCTTCGATCATGACTCAAAGGGTCTCCACCCGGCGGATGTAAAGAAGCTGCACGATCACCACGACGAGCAGCACCGGGAACATGGCGAGCGAGATCGCCGCGCCCTCGCTCAAGAGCCCGGTGCCGACGCCGACCTGGTAGGCATAGGTGGCGAAGAGTTGGGTCGCGTTGGCGGGACCACCGCCGGTCAGCACGTAGACGAGCTGAAAATCGGCGAAGGTCTGGATGACCGAAAACAGCACCACGACCATGGTGACCGGCAGGAGCAGCGGCCACGTCACGTACCAGAAGCGTTGCCAGGGCCTTGCGCCGTCGATTGCGGCGGCATCCTGCAGCTCCGGATTGATCGTTTGCAGGCCCGCGAGGAGGCTGATCGCGTAAAACGGCACGCCGCGCCAGATATTGACGATGATCACCGAGATTAGCGCCAGGCTCGGATCACCCAGCCAATTGATCCGGCTATGGATGAGGCCGAGCCTGAACAGCGTCCAATTGATCACGCTGAATGTGGGGTCGAACATCCACTTCCATGCGAAAGTCGAGAGCACGGTGGGGATGATGAACGGCAACAGAATGAAGGCGCGGGTGAGGGCCTTTCCCTTAAAGTTTCGATTGAGAAGAAGCGCAAGCCAGAGTCCGAGAGCGAGCTTGAACACGGTCGTCACTGCCGTGTAGACGACGGTGTTCCACACCGCGATGCGGAAGATGCTGTCGTTCAGGAGCATAAGGAAATTCTGCATCCCGACGAACCTGCCGGGTACGCCGACCTTGGCATCCGTGACCGCCAGCTCGACACCCTTGACGAACGGGTAGGCGATGAACAGGGCAAGCAACACCATCGTCGGCAACAGCAGCACGAATGCGAGCCAGCGCTCGTCTTCAAGGAGGCGCGTGATCGGCCACCGCCGTACGGCGCCCTTGTAGGTGTCCGAAGTCGTGATCTCGCTGACGGCCATCTCAGGTCCTCTCGACCGTGGCTCGCTTTACTGCCGCCTTTGTTGTCCGCTCACGCCAATGTCCGGATCATGCTCCCACAACGATTCGAAGCGTCATGAGTTCGAAAGCATCGGCGCGAGCCGGCATCGAAAGATGCGATCCGGGTGAGGGATTCCCGTCTCTCTTGAGCGCTGCGGCCCCTCACCCGGATTGCTTCGCAATCCGACCTCTCCCCGCTGGGGAGAGGTGAAACTCTTCAACCAACCGAACCTCATCTCATCATGCTCTAGGCGTGAATCCTCGCGACCTCCTCATGCGCCCATTTCACGGCGTCTTGCGCCGGCATGCCTTGGATCGCCTTGGCGGTCATGTCGACGATGATGTACTTGCTCAGCACCTCGGCTGCGTGGCGGTCGGCCGGTCCGGCATAGCCAGGAAAACGCCCCGCCCGCGCCGCCGTCCGGAAGGGCAGCATCACCGGATCTTTGTCCCAGAGCTTGTCCTTCTCCCAAATTGTGGTCGCCCCGACGGAATAGCCCTGCTGCGAGTCGAACCACGCCTGATAGACCGGTTTCGATGTGATCCAGCGCAGGAACTCCTTGCCGGCCTTTGGATCCTTCACATACTTCATCAGCATGTTGGACATCGGCAGGTGATAGCCGAACTGGCCGGCGGCGCCCTTCGGCAGCGGCGCGTGCAGGATGTCCTGAAAGAGCGGAGCGCCGCTTTCGGTAAGATAGACGTCGGGCTTGCGCTTGGCCTCAAGATAGATCGAGGCGCCGTTCAAGCTGCTGCTGATCGTGCCTGAGAGAAAGGCCCGGTTATTGCTGCTGTCGTCCCAGGCGAGCCCTCCCTCATCATAAGCGTCCTTCCAGAAGGCGACGGCGAAGTTGACGGAATCGACGGTCGGCTTGGAGTTCAACACCACTGTCTTGCCGTCCGCCTCGACCTCCTTGCCGCCCCATGACCAAAGATACGGATAGGCGTAAGTCGGCGGGTCGCCGAAGCTGTGGCTGACCGCTTGACCGAAGGGCCTGCCCTTCGCCTTGAGCTTCTTACCGGCCTCGCGATATTCCTCCCAGGTTTGCGGGAATTTCGGCGCCTCGTAGCCGATCTCCGCGAACCAGGACTTGCGGTAGGCCAATTGTGCGCCGAGCACGCACCACGGCACCGCGATCCATTTCTTGCCGTCGTTCGCAACGACGCGTGATTCCTCGTAGAAGCCGCCTTGGGCGTTGCCGATCTCCTCGGCAACGTCGCTGACATCGATAACGCTCTCAGGATAGAGCTGCGGCCAATTGTTCAGTGCACAAATGACGTCTGGACCGGAGCCCGACTGGATTGCAGACGTGGTGCGGGCCTGGATGTCGTTGCCATTGATCATCTCGATGTTGAGCTTGATGCCGAGCGCCTTCTCGCATTCCGGCACAATCTCCTTCAGGAGAACGGCGTCGGAGGCGGGGACGAAATCATTCCACCGCAGCCAGTGGAGCGTCGTGGCCTGGGCAAAGGCTGGCGCCTGTTTGAGAGCGAGAACTGACGCTATTCCCCCGGTCCTTGCGGCGATTGCACCACCGCCGGAAAGCTTGAGAAGCTCACGCCGACTTATGCGAGCCATGGTCTGTCCTCCCTGGATTTATGTGTAGTCTGAGCTGAGAACACTCCTTGCTTAGATGTCGGTACTTTCGATGCCGGTCGTGCGCCCGTCGGCGAGCACATGATCGCGTCGATGACGTCTTGGCATCGAAAGCGACGATCTCCGGTTCGCCCTATCTAGTCCGCTTCAGCCTCGAAAGTCGAGATATCCAATCGTCTGTCCTTCTTCCGCTCGGAGGCAGAACGTGCCGTCAGGGCTTTCGATCGCGAGGCTCTTCAGGTCAGAGAATGACGAATTGCGACTTCCTGAGACAGTACCTATGCTAGGCATCAACAACCAGGCAGCCGCTCATCCGTGCGGCGGGGGCTCACGGTGAGTGGCTGCATGTCGCACCGGAGGTACGCCATGTCCGTTTCCCCCACGCTCCGCAGGTATCTGGCTGCCCAGAACATCCCTTACGACGAGATTCCGCACGAACTCACCTTGACGTCCTCCCGCACGGCCGAGGCATGCCACGTCTCGGGCGACTGCGTCGCGAAGGCCATCGTGCTGCGGCGCGATGGCGGCTACATGCTCGCGGTTCTGCCGGCATCGCATCACCTGAAGATCTCAGACCTGAGAGCCAAACTCGGTAGCGATATCGACATGGCCAACGAACATGAGGTCAATCGGCTGTTTGCTGATTGTGCACATGGCGCCGTTCCCGCCGTCGGCGCCTGCTATGGGCTCGATGTCATCGTCGATGACAGCATCCAGACGCAGCCGGAGATTTATATAGAAGCCGGCGACCACGAGACGCTGCTTCATCTTAGCCATGCGCAGTTCGCGCGCCTCGATGCCAACGCGCTGCACGGGCACTTTAGCGCGCACGACTGAACGAAGATGCGGGCGAGAAATGGCCCGCATCCAGCAGTCGACGCTACGGGCTGGCTGGAAGGTCGCTAATTGAAGCTCAGCAGCTTGAACAGCGGCTGCAGATAGCTCAGCTCCTGGCCTGATGTCGCCGTGGTGCGGCTGATGAAGTCGAAGATCTTGCCGTCCTTCAGGCCGTAATTGGCGAGGCGTCGCACCTGCCGATTCTTGTCGAAATAGACTGCAATCACCCGCTGGTCGGTGATCTTCTGGTTCATGAAAGCGATCGGCCGCTCGGCGCGCTGCGAGATGTAATAGAACACCTCGCCGTCGAGGGTGGCGACGGTGGAGGGCGTGCCCATCACGATCAGGACCTGGTCCTGGCTCGCGCCGATCGGGATCTGCTCGAGCGCCCCGGGCGGCAGGATGTAGCCCTTCTGGAATTGCTCGCCGGTGCAGGCGGCCAGCGCGGCACACGTCAGCGCCACGGCGGCCGCGAGCCGCCAGCGCGCAAGGAGACGGCGCGGCGCGGCCACGCCTCGACTTTTCCAAACCGTATCAGTCATTGCGGTCGCAGGCAGGTCCCCTTAGAACCGGCCACCCCAAGCCTCTTATCGATGAGCCGTTAACAGGCAACAGGGCTCGCTTGCGGAACCCACAATGCTTTGGCCGTTCAATCACTTCAGGAAACCCCGGCTAGCCCCGCGCGGCACCATTGAAGCCATCTATGGCATGATCGTGACGCAAGCGCGAGAACCCTTGTTTTATCAGGACTTGGATTATCAAGGCTTTGGCGTGCCGGATACGGTTAACGGCCGTTTTGACCTGCTTTTGCTGCACCTGTGGATGGTTTTGCGGCGGCTCCGGCAGAATGAGGCAGGGGGTGCGGAGCTGTCTCAAGCCCTGTTCGACCATTTCTGCGCCGATATGGACGCGAACTTGAGGGAGATGGGGGTTGGCGACCTCGCTGTCCCCAAGCGCATGCAGGCTTTCGGGGAGGCGTTCTATGGCCGCAGCGCGGCCTATGACCTTGCGCTGACCGATAGCAGCGAGGCGCTGGCGCTGGCGCTCTGCAGGAATATCTTGGAGGGGGGACAAAGCGAGAATGCGCGACGTCTTGCTGCCTATACTGAGGCCGCCATCGCGCAGCTTGGTCAGCTCGACGATGCCGCGCTGCTGGCGGCGTCGTGGCGATTTCCATCACCCCGACAAGCCCAAGGGAGTGCCAAACCATGAACAACGCCATAGACCCGGCCGATCCCTGGCGCGCAACTGTCAATGTGGTGCAAATACCCGATACGGGCCTGCATCGCGAAATCGAGGCCAATCCGGCTGTGCGCGCGACGATAGCGGAGATTGCGGGCGTGCGCGAGATTTCGTCGGCGCGTGCCTCGTTCGACCTGAGCCTGCGAAGCCGCGGCCGTGTTCATGTCGCCGGCCGCCTCACGGCGCGGATCGGGCAGACCTGCGTGGTCACGCTCGAACCGATCGAGAACGACATCGACGAGGCGATCGACCTGATCTTTGCCCCCGAAGAGCAGATTACGCCGGTCGCTGACGATCTTGGCGAGAATCCGAGGGGTGCTGAGGGTGAGCTCCCCGAGCCTCCGGAGCCCATCGTGAACGGCATCATCGATCTCGGCCGGCTTGCGACCGACGTGTTGTTTCTGGCGATCGATCCCTACCCGCGTAAGCCGGGAGCGGTCTTCGAGCCGCATATCACCGCCGCCGATCCCGAGGATCATCCATTTGCCGCGCTGAAAACGCTGAAAGCTGGTGCGAAAAAGCCGAAATCCGGCGGTTCGAAGGACGGGTAACATGCCTCATGGGCTCAGTGGGAGGCGGGGCCGCGCGAGGAAAGGTTGCATATCGCTTTGGAAAGGCTACATAAGCACCTGAAAATCTTGCTTTATCGCCGACGCCTGATTCCGTGTCGCAAGCTGCGTTGAGCAGAAAAGGCGGAGGTCAAGAGGTTGTGTCGGGGCCTGAACACGCTATTGTCGCGGCGGCCCGGCCCGGCAACTCGCCTCTCGCTTGGCCGTTTCGCCGCTATCCGAGCGGCGGCTTTCAGTGGTTTCCGGGACGTTCATGCCGCAAAAGGTTCGAATCGCGCTTGACGCCATGGGGGGCGATGTCGGCGCATCGGTCGTTATTCCCGGCGCGGCGATCTCGCTGTCCCGACAGCCCGACACTGAATTTCTCCTGTTCGGCGATCGCGCCCGGATCGAGCCGGAGCTTGCAAAACACCCCAGGCTCAAGGCCGTTTCGCGCGTGATCCACACCGATGTTGCGGTGAGCAGCCATGAGAAGCCCAGTCAGGCATTGCGTCGCGGGCGGAGAAACTCGTCGATGTGGCTGGCGATCGATGCGGTGAAAAAGGGCGAAGCCGACGTTGCGGTGTCCGCGGGCAACACCGGCGCATTGATGGCAATGGGCCGCCTCAACCTGCACACCTTGCCCGGCATCGACCGCCCCGCGATCGCGGCGACTTGGCCGACGACCCGTGGCGATTCCGTCGTGCTTGACCTCGGCGCCACGATCGGTGGCGACGCGCACCATCTGGTGGCGCTCGCGGTGATGGGCAGCGCGATGGCGAGCGTCCTGTTCAACTTAAAACGACCGACCGTAGGTCTGCTCAACATCGGGGTTGAGGAGATCAAGGGCCACGAGGAGATCCGGGAGGCCGCCGAAATCCTGCGCGCGATGAACTTGCCGCAACTCGAATATATCGGCTTTGTCGAAGGCGACGGCATCGGGCGCGGCGCCGCCGACGTGATCGTGACCGAAGGGTTCAGCGGCAACATCGCGCTGAAAGCGGCCGAGGGAACCGCGCGGCAGATTTCCGAATTTCTTCGTGGCGCCATGGCGCAGAGCTGGCGCTCGCGCATCGGCTATCTGTTTGCCCGCAATGCGTTCCGCGCGCTGCGGGAGAAGCTCGATCCCAGCAAGTCCAATGGCGGCGTGCTGTTGGGCTTGAGGGGCGTCGTGGTCAAGAGCCATGGCGGGGCGGATGCCGAGGGCTTTGCCTATGCCGTTGATGTCGGCTATGAGATGGTCCACTACCATCTCCTGACCAAGATCAACCAAATGCTCAATCGTGATGGCGGCGCGCTGGCGTCAGCGCCGGCCGCGCAGGAGGCTATCTCGTGACTGTTCGTTCGGTGGTGCTCGGCTGTGGTTCCTACCTGCCGCAGCGGATTTTGACCAATGCCGAACTGGCGACGCGGGTTGACACTTCCGACGAATGGATCGTGCAACGCACCGGTATCCGGCAGCGCCACATCGCGGCGGAAGGCGAGTGCACCTCGCATTTGGCGATCAATGCCGCGCGGGCGGCGTTGGCCGATGCCGGGGTCGATGCGCAGTCCATCGATCTCATCGTGCTGGCCACGTCGACACCCGACAATACCTTTCCGGCGACAGCGGTGGCCGTCCAGAACGGGCTGGAGATTCATCACGGCGCGGCATTCGACCTGCAGGCGGTTTGTTCAGGATTTATTTTCGCGCTTGCGACCGCCGACAATTTCCTGCGCACGGGCGCGTATAAGCGCGCGCTCGTGATCGGAGCCGAGACATTTTCGCGCATCCTCGATTGGAATGACCGCGGCACCTGCGTGCTGTTCGGTGACGGCGCGGGTGCGATCGTCCTGGAGGCGCAAACGCAGCCTGGAAAATCCTCGGACCGCGGCGTTTTGACGACGCACCTGCGCTCCGACGGCCGCCACAAGTCGAAGCTCTATGTCGACGGCGGTCCATCGTCGACGCAGACGGTCGGACACCTGCGCATGGAAGGCCGGGAGGTTTTCAAGCATGCGGTCGGCATGATCACGGATGTGATCGTCGACGCATTCAGCGCCACCGGGCTGACGGCGGATGATCTCGATTGGTTCGTCCCGCATCAAGCGAATAAGCGAATCATCGATGCGTCGGCACACAAGCTCCACATTGCACCGCAGAAGGTGGTGCTGACGGTGGATCAGCACGGCAATACCTCGGCGGCTTCGATACCGCTGGCCCTGTCGGTCGCCGTGAAGGATGGCCGCATCAAGAAAGGCGATCTGGTGCTGTTAGAGGCGATGGGCGGCGGCTTCACCTGGGGTTCCGCACTGCTGCGCTGGTGATCGCGAGAGAGATTCTCGACGGCTTTGCACCGCTTTTGAATACCATTGTCCGTACAGCAGAGTTGACCGTCGGGGCCTAAGCTCCTAATTTCAGGTACAAATTGTTCGCCGTGAGTTGGGGCAAGGCGATGTCCGGAACCGGAAAAACAGTCACACGTGTTGATCTCTGTGAAGCCGTCTATCAGAAGGTCGGGTTGTCTCGCACCGAATCGTCGGCCTTCGTCGAACTGGTCTTGAAGGAAATTACGGACTGCCTGGAGAAGGGCGAGACGGTAAAATTGTCTTCGTTCGGTTCCTTCATGGTCAGGAAGAAGGGGCAGCGGATCGGCCGCAATCCCAAGACCGGCATGGAGGTCCCGATCTCGCCGCGACGGGTGATGGTGTTCAAGCCATCCGCTATCCTGAAGCAGCGGATCAACAACGGTCACGCCGGCAACAACAACAGCATCAACGGCGAGAGCGCGTCCGAGTAACCTAAGTTAATTCTTGAGGTCGGAAGGGAAGCGAGCCTTTGGACAAGGCGCCGGATGCATTCCGAACTATCAGCGAGGTCGCGCAAGAGCTCGACATTCCGCAGCACGTCCTGCGTTTCTGGGAGACGCGCTTCGCTCAAATCAAGCCGATGAAGCGGAGCGGCGGCCGCCGCTACTACCGTCCCGACGACGTCGATCTGCTCAAGGGTATCCGTCGCCTGCTCTATGGCGAGGGCTACACCATTCGCGGGGTGCAGCGCATCCTCAAGGAGCACGGCGTCAAGTCCGTGCAGAACCTCGCCGATAGTTCGGCTGCCGTGTCGTTCGGAGCGCTCGAGGAGGCGATTGGTCAGAGCCTCATGGAGGAGGATCAGGCCGAGCCCAGCACCGAGGCTGAAGAGGAAGAGTATGAGGGCGGCGACGAGGAGGAGGGGATCGATTTCCGCTTCGTCGAGACCGAGGAGGACATCCTGGCGACCTTCCGGGGCGCTCCGTCGCCGGGCCGGAACCCGGACCGCAGCGCCCTTGACCGCGAGCGCCTCGAAGGCGTGCTGCGGGACCTGATCGACTGCCGGCAGTTGCTCGACCAGGCCTTGAAGGACGGGTGATCCGGCCAGGCGGCCGGCGTTAACCAGGTGCGTGTGTCTTTGCCTTGCGCGAAGATGGGATCGCAGCTATGGGAACGGCGGCGGAGCGTGGCGCAGCCCGGTTAGCGCACTAGTCTGGGAGACTAGGGGTCGCGAGTTCAAATCTCGCCGCTCCGACCAACTAAAGTCCTTGAGCTGGATAGCTTTTTCGCGATCCCTCCCATCGAGGAAGAAGGGCGAAAAAGCGAACAGAACACGGCAGAATCCCCGAAGTCGCTGCACAGACCACCGGAGGCGCTCCCGCGTGTTCGCATGCCGTGCGCTCCGGCATTTCCGAGGGCCCGCCGACCCATCGAACAGTAAATGCCGCACCCATCTCGATCCACGGGCGCGATGCTGGCGACGCCGAGAACTTTTGCCAGCAACTAAACCACCAGGACAACGCCACGACCGGCGCCGACCCCCACGCCAACTTCGTTGTCGAGAATTTTGAGTCACAGCTCGCGCAGCTAGAGCGGATCGCTGTGGTCGAAGGAGACCCCGAAGCCGCGACGGTTATTGCTGACATCCGCAATGTGGTTCTGAGGGCCGACACCAGGTCGGTGCAAAGGGAGATGCTCCGTATTCTGCGGGAGGAGCTGGCAATGTAGCGGAGAACGAAGCGAGCAATTCACTAGTCGGAAGATTTTTCGAGTTGCTCCGGTCGCAGCGGGACTATCCCGAACAGTAAAAAGGCCCCGAGGTTCGCAGCTCGAAGGGCCTTCAAATCGCAAAGCTTGATCTCGCGACGCTGGATCGGACCTTTGTCCGCACCAGCGAAACCATTCGATCAGCGAATTAGTGAACATGCACAATTGCGATGACGGCGGAGCGCCACAAACAGTGTCGCGAGTGCCTCATCTGCCTCTAGCATGTGTACTCACCCCACGTGTCGGCAAGCCTGACATCCGCGTGTCACAGGGGCTATCTAAGGTCCCGCGGTCCAGTCATGACATTTTTGTAAAAATGAAAGTGGCGCGCATATTCACATCGGCCGCGGAAATTGCCGGATCGATTTGGACCTGTCCGCCGTCGTGTGCACAGATCTTTCTCCTTTGCTCCATGTTGACCGCATGCCCAGGATATGCGCAGGCCGCGAGCATCGACTTCGACATTCCCTCCCAGCCCCTGGCGAGCGCTCTCATTAGCTTCGCGGACAGAAGCGGAATGACCATTTTGGTCGATGAGCAACTCGTTAGCGCGTTCCGATCCTCCGCTGTCAGGGGACGCTTGTCACCATCGGATGCCTTGCGCATCATCCTGGCTGGCACCGGGTTCTCGATCCGGTATTCGGGGGATCGTGCATTCACTTTGGTGCGCGCGCCGGAGAGCACCCGCCAGATGGCGCAATTGGGGACTCAGCACAGCGACGATGACGTCTATTTCTCGCAGTTGCAGGGGGCACTCGAGAGGATCCTCTGCCGAAACGACGAGATCCGACCGGGAGCGTACCGCATCGCCTTTCAGATGTGGATCGGAGACCGCGGCACCATTCAAGCGTTACATCTATTGGGCTCGACAGGTGACGAAGCCCGTGACGCCGCAATCACGGCCGATTTGACAAATGCCAGCCTCGTAGCCCCGCCGCAAGACTTGCCCCAGCCGTTCACCGTGATCTTGAAGAAGATGGCCGGTCGGAGCTGTGCAAAGCAGTCCGGTCCGCATCCATGAGCGACACAACCACGACTCGCATGCGTGGGATACTTGAATCCGGCTATCAGAGTTTCCTCGCGCGTTTGCGTCGACGCCTCGGCTCCGATTCCTTCGCAATGGAAGTGCTGCATGAAACCTGGCTCCGGATTGGCCGTATTGGCGATGTCGGACTGGTCGAGCGGCCCGAGGCCTATCTGTTTCGCATGGCGCTCAACGTTGCGGCTGATCGCAAGCAGGCCGAAAAGCGCAAGCTCACCGACGGAGAGATCGCGACCCTGCGCCATATGATGGATGACGTGCTCGATCCTGAGCGTATCGCAGAAGCGCGGGCCGACATGGCCTCGCTGGAAGATGCGTTGAATGAACTGACGTTCGCAAGGAGATATTCCTGCTCGCCCGCGTCAAGGAAATGAAACATGAGGATATAGCGCATCGTTTCGGCATTTCGCCGCGGATGGTCGAAAAGGAGCTTCTCTTTGCGTTGCAACATTGTTCGCAACGCCTGAACAGAAAGGTGATCCGCAGGTTCGGTCCCGGAGCCCGGAAACCGTCTAAGGACTAGGATGCACGAAGACGACCAGACCATGACCGAGGAGCCCGGAAACGGGACGCTCGAGCGCGAAGCGCAGGAGTGGTTGCTCCGGCTGACGTCGGGACGTGCGACCTCGGCCGATGCGGATGCGCTCAGGCGCTGGTGTAGCCGCAGTTCGGCGCACGCCCAGGCTTTCGCCGAAGCGAATCTGTTGTGGGAGGGGCTCGGTCCGGTTGCCCAGGGCATGGCGAAATCCAGCGCTCTTGCTCAAGCGAAAAGCGCGCGTATGCCAGCATTGCGGCGCCGTGCATTCCTGGGCGGGAGCATGGCTGCATCCATTGTTGCGGCCGGCTATCTGGTCGCGCGGCCGCCTTTGAACGCGTGGCCGTCTGCTTATGAACTTGCTGCCGACTATCGCACCAAGATCGGCGAACGACAGCGGATCGCCATTGAAAACGGTGTCTCCATCGATCTGAATACGCGCACCAGCCTTAATGTTCGGCACCAGGGCGATGAGCAGCGCGTCGAACTCATCTCGGGGGAAGCCGCGATCACGGTCGCGCAGACGCTTTCGCGGCGGCTGACAGTTAGCTCCGCAGGGGGCCTGATACATGGCAGCGATGCCCAATTCGACGTTCGCTGCGACGGCTCGCGAACAACGGTGACCTGTCATCGCGGCTCGGTCGGCATTGACTATTCCGGGCAATCGGTTTCGCTCGGCGAGGGACGACAGATCTCCTATGCGGACGGCGGGTTTGGCTCCGAACGAATGATCGATGCGACCGTCGTGATGGCTTGGCGCGAAGGGCACCTCGTGTTTCGGGGGACACCCTTGTCCGAGGTCGTCGAGGAGATCAACCGATATCGGTCCGGGCGCATCGTCCTGATGAACGAGGCGCTTGGGAAGCGGCGCGTCGAAGCCCGGATCCCGCTCGATCACGTGGACGATCTGATCGCTCTGGTGCGCGAAGCGTATGGCGCGCGGGTCACGTCGCTTCCCGGCGGCGTGCTCATTCTTTCCTGAAAGCTGCGCGCGAATTCCGCCAGTCGTTATTTTTCGTGAATTTTTTGTGACGCTGGTTCAGTCCCCCGCGCGCCCAGCCGTCTTAAGGGGCGATAACGAGGGACGCATATGGGTGCTTTTGTGAACCGGCTTGCGGCGGGCGGCAGACTGCTCCGCTGTCCGCGCATTCGAACTGGCTGCGCCCGCTGCTCGACTGGACGCGACTGGCTCGCGCGATGAATGGGCTGATGAATCACGCATCGAATGCGCCGGGGCGTCGGCGCGTCAATCAGGCCGAAGCGATCGACTACCAGGTCACGCCGTCGTTCGTGGCGCTGCTCGAGAAGCTCGGCTGCTCGCTGGTGATCACGAATTACCAGTCGAGCACGGTGATGACCTTCTCCAGTCTCGGCGACGGTCGGCCGGTGCAGATGTTTGCTGCTTTTCAGGCTGCGATGGGGCTTGCGCTTGCGGGCGACCGGCTCGCGGTTGCGGCTTTGTCCGAAGTGATCGTGCTGACCAACATCCGCAAGCTGGCGCCGAGCCTGCCGAAATTCCCGGGTATCTTCGACGGCTATTTCGTGCCGCGGGTCCACTATACGACCGGCGAATGTTCGCTACACGACATGGTGTTCGATGCGAGCGGCGGTCTTCTCGCGGTCAACACCGCCTATTCCTGCATCTGCCGCATCGACGGCATCCATAATTTTGTCCCGGTGTGGCAGCCGCCGTGGATCAGCGAGGTCCGGCCCGGCGATCGCTGCCACCTCAACGGCATGGCAGTGGAGAACGGCGAGGTTCGTTACGCCACCGCGCTCGGCACCACGGACGTGCCGCGCGACTGGACCGAGCGCAGGCTTGATGGCGGTGTGCTGGTCGAGGTGCCGAGCGGGCGTGTGCTGGCGGATGGCCTGTGCATGCCGCATTCGGCGCGGCTGGTCGATGGGCGGCTCTACATGATCGAAGCCGGCACTGGCACGCTGCTCGAGGTCGACCGCGTCAGCGGCGCGCGGCGTCCGATCGTCACCTTGCCCGGCTTTGCCCGTGGGCTCGCGGTCCACGAGGGTTATTTGTTTATCGGACTGTCCTTGATGCGCGACAGCAAGCCGTTCGAGGGCCTGCCGGTCGAGCGCATCGGACGGGAGCTGATTTGTGGCCTGGTCGCGGTCGAGATCGCGAGCGGGCAGGTGATCGGCACGCTGCGCTACATCGGCGGCTGCACCGAGATCCACGACATCCAGGTCGTGCCCGGCGTGCGCCGGCTCGGTATCAGCGGCTACGACAGCGACACCCACAAGCTCGCGATCGATCTGCCCGAGCTTGGCCTCTGGCTCGATCCGCCGCCGGACGATTCACAACACCTCAAGTCTGCGATGGGCGCGCCAGCCGGCGCCGTGGCCCGCCGCTAACTCGACGCTCCAAGTTTCAAGAGGAAATTCGATGTCCCTCCGTGACAAAGGCCTTCGCGCCCGCCACGCCCGTCACTTGCGCCGTGACCGCTCGCGCGCTTTGGCGGTCGTACCGCCAAGACATGGCTTGGGCGCTGCTGGCCGGCACGAGTGTGATGGCGCTGGTGCTCTCCGGCGGCCACGGTGCGTTGGCGCGCTCGCTCGGCAATTACAGCGCTGTCATGTCGGCGCCGACGGTTGCGAGCGATGCGGCCACCGCCGCCGCCCAGCAGGCGGCCACGGCGGCAAAGCAGACGCAGACCAGCTTGACGCGCGCGCTGCAGGCGATCCAGGCGGTGCAGGCCGCTGGCCGCGCTGCGGCCCAGGCGGGGGGGACGTCGCAGACCTTGCCGCAGGTGGTCGTGCCGAACGGATTGACGCCGGGCGGGCTTCAGGTCGCGCCGGGGGCGACTTGGCTCGGCGCCAACGCACCGACCCAGAGCACGAGCGGCGGCCAGACTAACGTATACATCCAGCAGACCGCGCCGCAGGCGATCCTGAGCTGGACCACGTTCAACGTCGGGGCCCAGACGAGCGTCAATTTCAACCAGCAGGCCAGCACCTGGACGGCGCTGAACCGCGTCGTCGGCAATCTCGGTCCGAGCCAGATCCTCGGCAACATCAACGCGCAGGGCCAGGTGCTGGTCATCAACCAGAACGGCATCATCTTCGGCGGCGCGAGCCAGATCAACGTCGGAGCGTTGATCGCATCGACGGCCGACATCATCGATCAACAATTCCTGGCCAACGGCATCTACTCCAGCACCGGCGGCAGCGGCAGCACGATCACCTACACACCCAATTTCACCGCGGCCGGCGGCAAGGTCATCGTCGAACCGGGCGCGCAGATCTCGACCCTCGCGCCTTCGTCGGTGACGGCCGGCGGCGGCTTCGTGCTGATGATGGGCACCGAGGTCGACAATGCCGGCTCGATCACCACGCCGAAAGGGCAGGCGCAATTTGCCGCTGGCGACGATTTTGCTTTGCGCCAGGGCTACAGCACCACCGGCTCCAATCAGTCCTCGACCACGCTGGGCAGCGAGATTGCGCCCGTCATCCATGCCGGCAGCCTGAGCGGCAGCGTCGTCAACACCGGCCTCGTGTTCTCGCAGCAGGGCGACATCACGCTCGCCGGCCACACGATCGCTCAGGACGGGGTGCTGCTCTCGACCACCTCGGTCAATCAGCGCGGCACGATCCATCTGCTCAATTCAGCCTCTGATACAACCGGCAGAGTGACGCTGACCGGCAACAGCCTCACCGCGATCTTGCCGGAGACCGCCGATGCCGCAGCCGTACTGTCCGGCCTCGATCCGGCCGCGACTGCACTCGACACCAAGCGTGACGGCCTGATCGCAGCGTCAGGGCCCGACGGCCTCGCCATCGGTCAGTTCGACAATCTGTCCACACTTGTCGACCGCAAGGACCTCTCTCGCATCGAGATCGTCACCGGCGGGCTGGTCGATTTTAGGAGCGGTTCGCAGACGATGGCGCAGGGCGGCCAGGTCTCCGTCTCCGCAGGTCAGCGCGTGTTCGCCGAGAGCGGCGCGACCATCGATGTCTCCGGCTCGCAAAACGTGGTGTTGCCGATGTCGGCCAACGACATCTCGGTCAACGTCCAGGGCAACGAGTTGCGTGATTCACCGGCCAACCGCGACAGCGGCACGCTCCTCAATGCCAATGTCTGGGTCGATGCGCGCGATCTGATCCTGGTGCCGGCCGGCACCGGCGGCTATGCCAGCGACCGCTATTACACCGGCGGCGGCCTGCTCGAAGTGTCGGGCTATTTGAATAACACCGGTCATAGCATCGGCGAGTGGACCGCGGTTGGCGGCAGCATCACGCTGCAGGCGCCGGAAGTGGTGGCGCAGACGGGCTCGACCTTCAACATCTCCGGCGGCTCGGTGCAGTACCAGGGCGGCTATCTGCAACAGACAAGGCTGCTCGGCAGCGACGGGCATATCTACAACATCAATAACGCGCCGTCTGATCTGACCTATATCGCGGTCGCCAACGGCTTCACGGTGTTGCATTACGTCGATGGCAAGCTGGATAAGGACTTGACCGAAGTCTATCTCAGCCCACTCGGCGGCAAGAGCGCGATCTGGCAGAACAGCTACATCGTGGGCCGCGATGCCGGCAGCCTCAATCTGTCAACCCCGACGTCGCTGTTCGAGGGTACGATCGTCGCCAATGTCATCGCGGGTGCGCAGCAGATTGCTGCGCGGCCTTCCGCCGTCGCCGATGGCTACAAGCTGACGCAGAACACCGTGCCGCTGCCGGGCACGCTGGTGCTCGGGCAGTACAACGGCTATGGCCTTGCCAATGCCTATGCGAGTGACGTGAAGTTTGACGATGTCGCGCCGGTCACGGCGAGCCTCGATCCCATCACCGCGCTTCCCGCCGATCGCATCAACACCGCCTGGTTCGATGCGCCGACGCTCGACAGCTTCGGCCTCGGCGGCCTCAACATCAGCACGACAAGCAAGATCGCCGTCAACGCGCCGCTGCAATTTGCGCCGGGTGCGCAGGTCAAGCTGACCGCACCGGTCGTCGATGTCGCCGCCGACATCACCGCGCGCTCGGGCAGCATCACCGTCAGCAACATCCTCAGGGGTGCAAACAACAGCACCGTGTTGCTGGCGAGCCTGACTGGCCGCGCGGCGTTGACGCTGGAGGCCGGCGTCACCATCGACGCCCGCGGCTTGTGGGTCAATGCGCTCACTGATCCTGACAGCCAGTCGAACCTTGCCTTCCTCAATGGCGGCAATGTCACCTTCGATTCCCCGGGGGACCTGACGCTGACCGAGGGCAGCACGATCGATGTCTCCTCGGGCGGCGCCATTCTCGCCAACGGCAAGACGCAGGGCGGCAAGGGCGGCAATGTCACGCTGATCGCGGCTGATCCGGCCGGCGGCGGCGGCGCAGACGGCGCAACGCTGACGTTGGGGACTGCCATCCGCGCCTATGGCGTCAATGGCGGCGGCACACTCACGCTTTCCTCGCCCGGCAACCTGGTCGCACCGGGGGCTCTTGTCGTCGGGGACAGTGCGTCATTCGCGGGCGGCACGCTCGCGGCTGGCACGCCGGCACCGGTCGCGTTGAAGCTCAAGCAGGCGCTGACGATTCCGGCCGGGCAGCCGCTGCCGGCACCGTTGACGCTTACTCAGACCACGATGGTGTTCGATACGCCCACGCCTGTCGACATTACGTTGAGCAACACAATGCCTAGCGGACCGACCGGCGCAGATTGGACCGTCCCGGCCGGACTGACTGTGTGGGCAACAGACACTCATAACAATAGTGGTTGTTACGGTGGATGGCCCTGCGGGTCGAATATTTTGCCTGCGGGCTCGACCGTCACCGGCTGGGCGGGAACCGAAATAATCCCTGCGCGGACCATCGTTCCCTCAAACGTCTTTCCGAACGGTCTTCCGGTAAACCGTTATCAGGTCACTTACGCAGCCGGGTCGGTTCAATCCACGCCGATGACCTATCCGGTCGGTTATGTGCTGCCGCAGGGTGCGGCGCTGCCGCAGACCGTGCCGGTAGAGCCAGCGCCAGGACTTGCTCCCTCGTTCTTCAGCGCGGGCTTCTCCAACTACGACATCAACGCGGGTCTCGGCTTGGTCGTCGCGTCCGGCGCGAGCATCGCGCCCACCATGCCCGTCTATCAATTCACCGCCGCAAGCTATACGGCGCCGTCCGGCAGTGATCCCGCGTTAGCGTTGTCGCTGTGGCTGCCGCCGCTGTTCACGGAAAATCCGATGAACGCGACGCTGACACAGCGCGCCGGCGCCAGCGTGACGCTCCGTTCCGTGGTCAAGGACGCGGGCGGCGCCGTCGTCGGTGGCGGCGCGATCGTCGTGGCGGATGGTGGCTCGATCAGCGTCGATCCCGGACAGAGCATCAAGCTCGATGCCGTCGGTCAGATCACCGTCGATGGCAGCCTGACCGCTCGTGGCGGCAGCATCAGTTTGATCAACGAGACCGACAACAGCGCGGACGCGCTCCGCAACTTTGATTCAGCGGGCAACGGCCGCGGCCTCTCGGTGTGGATCGGCGCGACTGGCAGGCTCGATGTTTCCGGCGAGACCTACACGGCGTCCGACATCATGGGCCGCACCTACGGCACGGTCACCGATGGCGGCAGCATCAGTCTCAGCGGCGGAACGGCCTTCGTGATCATCCGCCCCGGCGCCGAACTCGATGCCGACGGCGCCGGCATCACCGTCAACTCGGCCGCCGGGATGTCGCCGACCGCGTCAGGCAACGCGCTGCCGCTCGCGAGCAATGGCGGGTCGATCGCGCTGAGCTCCATGAGCGGTCTCTATCTCGACGGCGATATGCACGCGGCCGCAGGCGGCCCCGGCGCAGCCGGGGGTAGCCTCTCGATCTCGCTGATCACGCCGTTTTTTGACCCTCTAACTTTTCCTCTCCGGTTAGTGCCTGCGAACGTTCAAGTTGCGAGCGTGATGACGGTGGTTCAGGACCGTCAGCCGTCGCTACTGCCGGCCGACATCGCGCCGGGCACCGATGCTTCGGATCTTGAGTTCGGCCAGACCACGGTCAGCGCCAAGATGATCAAGGACGGGGGCTTCGGCAGCCTGTCGCTGAGCTCGGGCGACTACATGCAGTTCGGGAACCAATCGTCCCACGATGTATCGCTTGCGCTTGGCCAAAGCCTCACGCTCACCGCGGCCGCCTTCACCTCCGGTCCCGCCGCGGTGACGCCTCTGCCTGGCACCGGCAAAGTGTGGCTGTCCGCACCTTACATGCTGCTGAGCGAACCGCCGAATATCGCCAAGGACGGTTACGGCAACAGCGGCAGCATTGGCAACCCGGCTCCCAGCGCAGCGGCGACCACCGCGACCTTCGAAGCGGACGCCGATCAGATCGACATTCAGGGGCCGATCGTCTTCTCGCGCGCATACCGTTACCAGGATTCCTCGACCTTCGAGTGGATCAACATCGATGCGCCAGGCTTCTTCAACACAATACTGCGCAGCCGGGGTGATATCCGCTTCCTGGCGACCACCGCACCGCAAGGAACTCAGCTCGCGACCTCTTGGAATCTCGAACTCGATGCCGCGCAGATCTATCCTGCCACAGGCGTGGTCGCCACCGTGGCGGCCGGACGAAACAATTCGCCAACAGCGAACAACGACTATTACACGGCGACCCTGACCATTGGCCGGACCACCGACACGATCCCGGACACGCCGCTGTCCGTGTTCGGCAGTCTCACGCTCGCCGCGCCGATCGTCGAGCAGGGTGGCATTGTGCGCGCGCCGTTCGGCAGCATCGCGTTTGGCTCCGACCACTGGGGATACGATCCTCTCCTCATATCGCAACGGGTGGACTTGCTGCCGGGCAGCTTGGCGTCGGTGTCGATGGCGGGTTTGACCATCCCCTATGGCGGTACCATTGACGGCGTTACCTATACTTACGGCGGGTCGAGCCTTAGGCCGAACGGTCTGACGAACTTCAACAATAGCCCTGCTGGGGTGCAGTCCGGTGTCCTGCTGGATGCGCAATACGTTGATGTCCACAACAGTGCGACGCTGGACCTGTCGGGCGGCGGCACGCTCAGCGGGGCCGGCTTCATCTCCGGTCGCGGCGGCTCGGTCAATGTGCTCACCACAGCGCTCGTCAACGCCAATCCGACCACCCCGATGAGCAAGGCGAGCGACAAGGTCTACGCGATCGTGCCGGGCTACGCCTCGGCCTACGCGCCCGTCGCACCGGAAAATGGCGCCGGCGATCCGGCGATCGGCCAGCAGATCACTGTTCCCGCCGGCGTGCCCGGCCTGCCCGCCGGCACCTATACATTGCTGCCGTCGAACTATGCGCTGCTACCCGGGGCCTATCGCGTCGAACTCGGGGCCGTCAAGACAACACCGATCGGCATCGGCCCGATCGGCAACGGCACTTATGCGGCGGCTGCCTACACCAGCATCGCCAACACAGGCATCAGAAGCGCATTGCCGTCGGTGGTGCTGATCACGCCCGGTACGGCCGTGCGCAAATACTCGCAATACGACGAAGAGAGCTACAGCGACTTCATGATCGCCTCTGCGACGCAGTTCGGCGGCACGCGATCGCTGCTGCCCGCGGACGGCAAGACGCTGGTGCTGAAGTTCGAGACCCCGTCTACCTCCACATCGCAGCCAACCGATAGTGCTCTGTCCTTTGATGGCACGGCGCTGTTCCAAGCCGGCCAAGGTGGATTTGCCGGTCAGGTGGCGGTCCAGGGCGTCGGGGAGATCTATGCCGATGCCCCGACTCCCAATTTTGCCGGGGTGTCGATCCGCGCAGCCGATCTCGATGCTGTCGGTGCACCACGGCTGATCATCAACGGCTATGAGAATATTCTCAATGGCGTGGTGACCTTCCAGGGCGGCAGCGACCTCTACATCCGCGATGGCGTTACGCTGAAGGCCGGCGAATTGTTCCTGGTGGGCGGCAACATCACCATCGGCAACAACGTCACGCTCAGCACGATCGGCCAGGGCCCTGCGCCGTTCGATTCGACGTCGCTTGGCATGGGCTACACCACGAGCTACGGCACCACCGTGCTGGCGCTGTCCAACGGCAACCTGGATTTCCTCGGTTCGAATGGCGGCTCCGGCACGATCACGGTCGGGGCCGGCTCACATCTCTATTCCGAGGGCACGCTGGCCTTCGCCACCAACGGTGCCTCGAGCATCGATCCATCCGCCCATTTCGGGTCGCGCAACATCACGCTCGCGGTCGGCAGCATCAATATCGGCGATGCCACCACGATCGCCGCGGCCGGCGCGCCGACCGGCTTCCTGTTCAATCAGGCTCTGTTCAATACGCTCGTCAACGGCGATCCCACCCATGCCGCGCCCGCGTTGGAGAAGATCACGCTGAGCGCTGCGAACTCCGTTAACCTGTTCGGCTCGGCCGGTCTCGATGCCACCGGCACCGGCATCGATCTCGTGCTGAACACGCCCGCGATGTACGGCTATGGGAGCGCAGGCGACACCGCGACCATCGCCGCCGGCAAGATCACCTGGAACGGCATTGCCGGCGCGACGCCGCCGGCGCTTGGAGCCGGTGGGCTCGGGACCGGCACAGGCACGCTCGACATCAAGGCGAACGAGATCGATCTCGGCCAGTTCGTCTCGTTGGACACGACCACTCCGAGCCGCGTCATCTACGGCTTCGGCAATGTCAACCTGACCGCCAGTTCGCAGATCGTCTCCGCCGGCAACAGTTCGCTCTACGTCTACCAGGCGCCGAGTGCGGCGGCAGGCGCCGTGTTCGGCCAGAGCGGCACCGGCGACAACCTGACGCTGGCGACGCCGCTCCTGACCGGCGTGCAGAAGTCGATCATGGCCTATACGGCCGGCGGGGCGCTGAGCGTCACCGTACCCGCGGGGCTCGCACCGAGTGCGGCGACCTCGACCGTCTCCGGCGCTGAGATCGATCTGACCGGTGACAGCGTCGCCATCGCCAGCACCATCCTGCTGCCGAGCGGCAAGCTGGTGGTGAACGCGACCAACGATATCGCGCTTGATGCCGGCAGCCGCATCGATCTCTCGGGCCGGCCCTCGATGATCCAGCGCGCCACCGTCTACGGCTTCGGCGGCACCGCGATCTTCAACAGCGCGCAGGGCGGCTTCACGCAGGCGGCAGCCTCGGTGATCGACGTCTCCGCAACCAATGCCAATGCCGGCTCGATCAGCGTCGGCGCGGGCAACGGCAGCGTGGCGCTCGGTGGCAGCCTCGTGGGCGGCGCGACCGGCGGCAACACCAGCGGCGACTTCAACGTCAGCGCCGGCACGCTGGCCGATTTTGCCGGACTCAATGCCAGCCTGAACCAGGGCGGCTTCTTCGATGCCCGCAGCTTTGACATCAAGAGCGGCGATCTCACCATCGGCGATGGCGTCAAGGCGCATCAGGTGACGGTGTCGATCGATGGCGGTAGTCTGACGATCAATGGCACCATCGACGCCTCAGGCGCGGCGCCCGGCACCATCCGGCTGTCGGCGCGCGACGATCTCGAACTCACCTCCATCGCCGACCTTGATGCGCATGGCACCGTCCTGCAGGTCGATGGCTACAGCAACTCAAAGCAGGCTTACCCCATCGAGGCCAAGAACCGCGCGCATATCGAGTTGACCACAGCGCAGGGCGAGCTGCGGCTGGACGACCGCGCCACCATGGACCTGCGCATCACCGACCCCAGGAACCTCGATACAGCCCGCAACCAGATCGTCAATTATGGCGACGTCGTGCTCAACGCGCCGCGCCTCGTCGATACGGTGGGCGCTGTCAGCGCGACAAGTGGCGCAACCATTGTGGACACGACCTACGGCTCGCTCACTGCCGGAACGAATGCGCCGGCCAATGCACGCGGCAATGACGTGGCCATCGCGGCGACCGCGGGCGTCAGGATTTACGGTGCGGGCAGCATTGCGCTGAACGCCTTCGCGACATACGCCAATGCGCCGTACCAGAACAATGATCCAACCACCAACACCCAGATCGTCGATCAAGCCTTTCTCGATCAGGTCGACCTGGACAGCACGACCTTCATCAATGCCGCGCTGGCGAACAGCAGCCTGCAAGGGAAACTCGCCGGCCTCGCCGCTTACGGCAGCGTCTTCCACCTGCGGCCAGGCGTCCAGATCACCTCGACCGGCGACCTTATGACCTCGGGCGATCTCGACCTCGCGAAATATCGCTATGGGCAGGGGGCCGATCGCGACCCGACTTCCGCCACCTACGGTGCTGGCGAGCCAATGGCCCTCGTCATTCGCGCAGGCGGCAACGTGACTCTCACGGGAAGCATTTCCGATGGGTTCAAGTCCGCGCCGGCAGTGCCGGCTACCTATACGATCTTCGACGTTACGAACTCCTCATATTTCTACGAAAATACAAGGAATGGTTTCACCTATTGGAAGGATGACAATACGGACGTCTATGTCGTGAACGATTGGACGATTCCAAATGATGACTTCTATAATTGGTGGACGTTTCAATACTGGGGCAATCTCGTCGACAGCAACAATAATTATTACAATCCCGGAGATACGATCCCCGCGGGCACGATCCTGAGCGCCAGCAACAGCTTCGGATTCGCGTTCGAGGCGTCCAACATGCCTACCGTCGGCATTGTGACGAAGCCCGCAATTCCAGCGGCCGCCTCGACCACGCCGGCCGCTACCATGCTGCCGGCCGGTTCGCTCTCGGCTTCGATCCGTGTGGTGGCAGGCGCTGATCTCGCGGCCGCCGATCAGCGCGTGCTTCGGACGACGCAGGCTCTCAACGGTCAAGGCAATCTCACGCTCAACGATTCAGCTTACAACGCATCGCTGAACGGCAGCTCCTTCGGCGTAATCCGCACTGGCACCGGCAGCCTCGAATTGCTCGCCGGCGGAAGCTTCAGCGAAGCCACGCCCTACGGCGTTTACACGGCCGGAACGCAATCGGCGCCGATCCTGTCCCCTGACGGCAGCAATCCCTACGATCTGATCGGAGAAACGACCGGCGGCGCGGCGCATGCCTGGTATCCGGAGCATGGCGGCGACCTGCTGCTCTCAGCGCAGCAGGACGTCATGGGCTATATCCAGATGGCGGACAATTCCGTCCGCTGGGTGGATTCCGACCGGATCGGCAATTGGTTTGGAAGCCAAGGCGGTGGCGGCCTGTCGCCGGATCCGACGGCTTGGTGGGTCAATTTCGGCAGTTGGGCCAAGACTCAGCAGTATGCATCCGCTTATTCCCTCGTCGGCTTCCAGGGCGTCGGCACCCTCGGCGGCGGCAACCTGACCGTGATCGCCGGACGCAATGCCGGCGCGACCAATGGCGCCAACACAAATATCTCGACCGGGCTCGATCTTGCGGTCGTCTCGACCGGACGGATGTTGCCGGACGGTACGCTGCTGCAGACCGGCGGCGGCGACCTGACGCTGAGCGTCGGGGGCACCTTCAATTCCATGGATCCCTTGATTGGATCGAGCTTGCCTTCCGATTATTTCGGGTCGGTCACCGATCTGCGCGGAGATATCGCTGTCAATGCCGGGTCGATCGGCACGCTGGCGCAGAATTTCAGAGCGGCGTCCTGGACATCGGTCGATCCGCGCACGCTCGATGTCAATACGATCAAGGGCTCAATGGCGACGCCCGGCCCGACCTTCGCGCCGGGCGACGGCACGGTCAACATCGCGACGCGCGGCGACCTTGTGCTCGGCGGCGCGAGCGATGCCGGCATGGCGGCTTCGACCAACGTGAATGGCAGTCCCTACACGCAGGCTAAAGGGATTACTGCGGCGAGCGGCGGCACTACCAATTTCACGCTGTGGACCTCCGCCACCGCGATCAGCCTCTACGCGGCAGGCGGGGATGTGGCGCCGCTGACCGGGGCGACCTCCAACAACTTACAGAACGCCAATGGCTTCTATCCGGGCACGCTGATCGTGGCAGCCGCAAATGGCGATATCCGTTTCGGCGAACCCGGCGCGGCTTCGACAGGCCTGCCTCTTGAGATGATCCCGTCGACCTCAGGTCAGCTCGAATTGCTGGCGGCAGGCTCGATCTATGGCGCGAGCCAGGTCGTGGCGATGTCGGGCGCGGATATGAGCACGTTGGCGACGCCGCTCCATCCGGTGTTCTCAACTGCATCGAATACCACAGCGGGCTCAAACGCTCCACCGGACGCGGCCTACCGCATCAACCTTTCCAACCCAATCGCCTTCGGCGAAGACACGCCCGTCTCCAATCTGCATCAAGGGGATGCCCAGCCCGCGCTGGTCTACGCCGGCGTCGATATCGACGATCTCACACTTGGCCAGCAACTGACGCAGACGGCCAGTTACGCCTTGGGCTTCAGGCCTAATCATGCCACCTGGTATCTCGCGGCCAAGCCGTTCGAGGTCATCGCCGGTCGCGACATCGTCGGCACGGGTGCGGTGGCGGACGTATTCCTGAACACCAGCGCCAACAGCATTTCGCTGATGCAGGCCGGCCGCGACATCATCTACCAGTCGGTCGACATCATGGGTCCGGGGCTGCTGCAGATGCAGGCTGGCCGCAATCTTTACCAAGGCTATTTCGGCTCGCTGACCAGCGTGGGCGATGTGGTCAACCCCGCCAACAGCGCGGGCGGCGCCGGCATCACGACGCTGACGGGCGTCGGCGCCAAGGGGCCGGACTATGCCGATTTTGCCAGGCTCTATTTCGATCCGGCCAACCAGTTGCCGAGCGACGGCACCCCGCTCGCCGGCAGCGGCAAGGTGGTAAAGACCTATGATCAGGAGCTTTTGATATGGCTGCAGCAGCGCCTCGGCTACACCGGAAGCGCGGCGGGTGCGCTCGCCTATTTCCTTGCTTTGCCGAGCGAGCAGCAGGGCGTGTTCGTGCGTCAGGTCTTCTATGAGGAACTCACCCTCGGCGGCCGCGAGTACAACGACACCAACAGCCCGCGTTTCAAGAGCTACCTGCGCGGCCGCGATGCGATCGCGACGCTGTTCCCGGATCAGGACGCGCATGGCGACCCGATCACCTATTCGGGCGGCCTCACCATGTTCAGCGGCATTGCTAAGAATTCCTCCGGCAATCCTTATCTTGCCGACGCCGGCATCCACACCCAGTTCGGTGGCGCCATCCAGATCCTCGATCCGGGCGGACAGACCATCCTCGGCGTGGAAGGCGTCACGCCGGGCGCCGCCGCCGGCCTGATCACACAGGGACGCAACAGCGACATCGACGTCTATTCGCTCGGCAGCATCCTGCTCGGCCAGAGCCGCATCATGACGACCTTCGGCGGCAACATTCTCGCCTGGTCGGCCACCGGTGACATCAACGCCGGCCGCGGCTCAAAGACGACCACGATCTTTACCCCGCCGCTCTTGAGCTACGACGAATACGGCAATGTCAGCCTGTCGCCCGCCTCGCCGTCGAGCGGCGCCGGCATCGCCGCGCTCGCGACCATCCCGGGCACACCGCCGAGCAATGTCGACCTGATCGCGCCATTGGGTACCATCGACGCGGGCGAGGCCGGCATCCGCGTCTCCGGCAATCTCAACCTCGCTGCACTGCAGATCGTCAACGCCGCCAACATCCAGGTGCAAGGCAGCGCCACTGGCCTGCCGACCGTTCCGGCGCCAACCGGCCAGCTTTCGCTCTCCGCAAACACCACCGCGGCGACCCAGCAGGCCGCCGCGCCGACACAGCCCAGTAGCGGCCAGCCCTCGGTCATCATCGTCGAGGTGCTCGGCTATGGGGGCGGAGGCGGGAGCCCTCCGGACGAGCAGGACTGTCGCGGCCGCGACACAAATCAATGCCGCTCACAAAACCCGGACAGCCCGGTCCAGATCATCGGCGCTGGCTCTCTCGATCAAGATGCGATGGATCAATTGAGTTCAGAGGAGCGGCAACGTTTGGTCCGGTAGCTACCGAAGTCTTTCAATGTCCAGAGACCCTCTCAGTGAGTCCAGGAAGCCCGCGGATGGGCTCAACGGAGGTAAAATCCGGTGGTTTCCAAGATGGTGAGCAATATCAAGGCTCAGTCCGGGACTGGGAGGGCTAGGGGTCGCGAGTTCAAATCTCGCCGCTCCGAGTATCTGTTCTATCGGCCAGCTACAGTCACGTCTTCAGCGCCTTTACCCAGCGGGTGCCGCTACGGCCGCCCTCGCAGCGGATCGTGAGGACGGGGCCATCCTCGAGCGCGAGCTTGACGGCGCCGGCCTGTTTGACACGGCGCATCAGCGGCTCCGGTCCGGAGATCGAACCCTCCGCAATCAAGGGGCCGGCCTCTGGCGATAGCGTCAGGGAGTAGGGAACCAAGGCGACGTCGCGTCCGTCGATGATGATCATCCCATCGCCGCTGAGTTCGTCCGTGATGTCGCCGTGGATGTTCATGCAATCCTCCTCAAAAAAGCAGAAGGCCCAAACCGGCGATTGGTTCCGTATGAGGATGCGACAAGGCGCGCTGATGCCTTTTTGCGCACCGGCGCGCGGCAATCGGGCGCGAGTGATGCAAGCGAGAAACAGTCCCGCAGTGGATAAGCTGTGAGAGCTGCTTCGCGTGCAAGTTTAATTTGCGCGACGCAGAGGAGTCTGGTCCTGTGATTACAGGGTAGATGACAGGGGGCTTTATGTTCACGCGTGTAGTCGGCGCGATCGCGCTGACCTTTTCTCTTTCGTCCGTTTCGTCCGTCGCTGTCGCGGGCAATCAGCATGGGATCATGCAGCGCATGTCCTGCTCGGTGGTTCGCTTCTACGTGGCGAAATATTCCGAATCGACCGCCGAAATGTGGGCGCGCAGCCATGGCGCCACCGACGCGCAGATCGAAGCGGCGCGCCGCTGCCTGAGGGACACGCCCGAGCGGACCGCCGAGGCGGCGCGCTGGTACACACGCTAGGTGCCTTCGGCACAGACGACCGCGGTTTTCGGTCTACGAGTTCGAACTGTCGACGAATGCGACGGGTGTGCTTTTCTTCACCTCAGTCGCCAATCGCTCGGCATCCCAATTGGTCAGCCGAACGCAGCCGTGCGAGGCGGCTTTGCTGACCTTGCCCGGGTCCGGCGTGCCATGAATGCCGTAGCCTTCCGCGGAAAGGCTGATCCAGACGGTGCCGACCGGATTGTTCGGCCCCGGCCTGATGATGAACGGCGATTTCGCGTGCACCCCTTTGAAGTGGTATTTGGGGTTGTAGTGATAGATCGGATTGTGGTCGATACGCGTCACCCGCAGCGTCCCGCTCGGGGAGGGCTTTTCCTCGCTGCCGACCGTTGCCGGGAAGAAATCGATCAGCCGGTTTGAGGAGTCGAAGACCTCAACGGTCTGCCTGATCTTGTCGACCTCGACGCGGTCTGCTTGTGCCGGGACGTCCGCGCCGGATCCAGTGTCGGTCACAACGATCGTTGCGCCGGCTTTGCGAAAATGTTGGCCCGGATTGAGCGCAGCCAATAGCTCCTGGCTCATGTGAAACGTCTCCGCCAACTCTTCACGCGGGTTCGTGTAATCGAGCCGGTGCAGATGTTTCATGTCCTCCATCTTGTGGGGCAGCCTTGACAGGAAAGGGCCCGCGATATCCTTCGCGGTGATTTGATAGGTCGTGAGCACGGGGCCGTCATCGGCGGCAAGTTTTTGCCAGACCTGGGGCGTCAGCCTGTCTCCGCTCGGCAGTTGCTGCGCTTCGGCGTAGGCGCGGAGCGCCTTTTTGGCGTTCTCGCCGAATTTGCCGTCGATCTCGCCTGACGAAAAATGCGCGCGGGCAAGCAGGACCTGCAGGCGAATGCCAAGCGGCGAGACCTCATGGGCCGGTGGCGGCTTGCCGGAGAATTGGGCCGCATTGACGTTCTCGGCCTTGAGCTGCGCGGCGTGCAAGGGCGCGCCTGACCCGGCCAGCACGCAGCAGGCGGCGAGCAGCAGCCAACCCAAAGGCGTGGCGGTCTGGCCGCTGCATGCGGGATCGATTGCAACGGCCGGTGTCTTCAAGCGCTGAGATCTGCCTGCGGTCATGGCTCGCTTTAGCTCCGTGTGCATTAACGCACGGCGCGCACTTTCTTTCCCTCTGAAGGAATAATCCTGTCCTCTTGTGATGCCGCATGCGCGGCACCGGCGAGCCGCGCTTTACCGGCGGTGTTCAGATGCTAGATTGGCGCTGGCCCGGGGCGAAGCTCATGACGGCCACCAAAAACACACGAGCAAACAGGGAAGGGCGTCGCATGAAGGACTTCGCCGGAAAGATCGCCGTCATCACCGGTGGCGGCACGGGCATGGGCCGCGAGCTTGCGCGGCAGCTCGTCGCGGAGGGATGCAACGTCGCGATGTGCGACGTTTCGGCAGAGGCGATGGCCGAAAGCAAGCGGCTCTGCGAGATCGAGCCAACACCGCAAGGCCTGCGCGTCACCACGCATCTTGCCGACGTCTCGATCGAGGATCAGCTCAAGCGCTTTCGCGACGAGCTTGCGGAGCAGCAGGCGACCGACAAGATCCATCTCTTATTCAACAATGCCGGCATCGGGGGCGGCGGCAGCCTGTTCACCAATACGCGCGAGCAGTGGGAGCGCACCTTCAATATTTGCTGGGGCGGCGTTTATCTCGGCGTGCGAACCTTCCTGCCGATGCTGATGAAGGCCGACGAGGCTCACATCGTCAACACCTCGAGCGTCAACGGCTTTTGGGCTTCCGTCGGCATGGGTGTGGCGCACACCGCCTATAGCGCCGCGAAATTCGCCGTGAAGGGATTTACAGAGGCCCTGATCAACGATCTCCGCCTCAATGCGCCGCATATCAAGTGCTCGGTGGTGATGCCGGGGCATATCGGCACAGCCATCGTCTCGAACACGCGAAAGGTTCAGAGCGGCAGCGAGCGCTTGAGCGAGAACGAGATCGCCCAGACGCGCGTGCGCCTCAAGACCAACGGCGTCGAGGGCGTGGACCAAATGTCGGACGAGCAAATTCAATCGCTCGCCGCCGAGCGCGCCCGCGTCTTCCTCGAGGACGCGCCAACCACGGCGGCGCAAGCCGCGAAAATCATTCTCGATGGCGTCAGGGCCGAGAGGTGGCGCATTCTCGTCGGCGAAGACGCGCACAGACTAGACGAGCGCGTGCGGCAGAACCCGGAAGATGCCTATACGCCGGAGTTCTTCAAGCGCTTTGCCGAGGAGGTCGGCTGGCGCTTGGGCTGATGGGACTATCGCACGCTTATCCTGTACGCCAGGCGGCTGTGACGGGGGCAGTAGGGCAGGCCTTCGAGCGGCGGGTTGCCGCAGAAGCAGAAATCCGCCGCCCCCGGGGTCGATAGCGGCCAGCGGCAGGTTTGCTTGCTCAATTCGAACAGCGAGCAGCGATGCCCGTTGGCGATCGGCTCCTCCTCCGCCCGTGTTTCCTCGACCGAGATGGCCCTCAAGATCTGGCGCCGCAGCCGTGAGGCCGCTCGCTTCCGCGGCTCGCCGGACCGCTCTTTCCGGGCAGGGCCGGCCTTGTCGCGCATGAGATTGAGACGGGAAATCTTGCCGATCACCGCATTGCGGCTGACGCCGATCCGCTCGGCAATCTCGCGGCAAGTCAGCCCGGCCGCAAAATGGATCTTCAGCAATTCGATACGTTCTGTGGTCCAGGTCGGCTGGATGGCGGACATGTTGGTGCTTCCAAGCTTGATCTCTTTTCGATCCCTCTTGGCCCGCCGACCGCACCTCCCGCGTCACGCAAACACCCCGGTTAAGGCTTGCCGTTGTCCCGAATGGACAGCAGCCCGTCCTTGATGGCGTTCCGGATGCCTTCCTCGATCAAGGTCCTGGCGACACCGGGGACGCTCGTGCCGTGGGTGCCCTGCCTCACCAGTTTCTCGAGATAAGCGATCGTCGAAAGCGCCAAGGTCACGGGAATGCGGTCAGTCTCGGCTTTCTCGGTGGCCATACGAAAAACTAAGCTCTAACGCGGGTACAGAAAAGTAACGATTAGGACTCTATTTAGAAAATGGACCGTTGTACAGTCTCTGCCTAATCCATTGAATCGGTTGGATGTTTTTCGAATCGCCGGCGGCGGCCGCCTGCGCGAGCGTCGGAGGCCGCGTTTCAGGGGCCGTTTTGACGTGCGAAAGGACGTCCGCCGCGCCGCGCGCGGCGGGGCAGATTCGTGGGGACGAGAAGCGCCCCGCGCCGGAATGAGGGAATTTGGCGAGGCCTTATTGCCGAAGAAGCCGCCTCAGCCGTGCACGATGTCCTTGGCGATCATGCAATGGATGCCCTTGCTGCCGTTCACGGTTTGCGTCACCCGCAAATCGGCAGCCAGGCTGCAGAGGGTGTAGGCGTGCTCCTGCGAGAGATTCCGCTTCTCCCCGAGCAGCACGATCATGTCGCGCAGGGCGCGCACCACGCATTGGTCGAGATCGGGATCCATGGCCATGGTCATGTAGTGTGTCGCCGTCTCGGCGCGCGGGTAATCGAGGTGCAGGTCCTTGCGCAGCGTCAGGCGGAAGCGGCCTTGCAGCGCGGTCTCGATCGCTGTGACGCAGACTTCGCCATCGCCCTGCACGCCGTGGCCGTCGCCGCACGAAAACAGTGCGCCCGGCACGAATACGGGCAGATAAAGTTTGGCGCCGGCGCCCAGCTCCTTGTTGTCGAGATTGCCGCCCATCGCGCGCGGGATCAGCGAGGAGATGCGTCCCCAGGCGGGCGGCGGCGCGACGCCCATCACGCCGAAGAAAGGCTTCAGCGGCAGATCGAGCCCCCAAGGCAACCGGCCCACCATGCGCGTGAGATCGAGCGGAATGTTCAGGAGCCGCGGCTCGGTGAAATCGTCGGGCAGGGTGCCCGCGAGCGGGCGGATCAGGTTGTAGCCCCAATCCTGCCTGAGCTTGACCTCGAGGATATCGATTTCGAGAACGTCGCCCGGCTCGGCGCCGCGAACCGCGATCGGGCCGGTCAGGATATGACCCGGCACCATCCGTTCATTCCTGGTGTGCACCTCGAACAATTCGGGCGGAATGTGAAATCGGCTGCGGTCCGGGACCACGTCCGGTCCACCGCTGATGGTATCGATCGTGACGTCATCGCCGCTGTCGATGGTGAGCACGGGCTTCAGCTTGGCCTCGAAAAAACCCCAGTGGCAGGTCTCCGGGCTCGAATCCAGATGATGATGGGTCATGAGAAGGCCTTCTTTTCAGATGGTGTACGCCCGGCACGCCGTCATTTTTGATCGCCCTTTTTATGCGGGCAGATGGATAGGCGGATCAAGTCCGCGTATGACATGGCGCCAGGCTTGCCCGCGCAATTCATTCGAAAGAGATTTCCTTGTTTTTCGTTCTCTCCAAAACCATCGGCATCGCGCTGCTGCCGACGAATTTCCTGATCGGGATCGGCGTTCTCGGCCTGCTTCTGCTCTTGACCCGATTTGCCTCTGCCGGTCGCGCGCTTGTTGTGCTGACCATTTTGTTGCTTGCGCTCTGCGGCTTCTCTCCGCTGGGCAACGTTTTGCTCTATCCGCTGGAGAGTCGGTTTCCGGCCTGGGATGCGAGGCGCGGCGCGCCCGACGGGATCGTCATTTTGGGCGGGCCGATCGACTCCGATATCTCGGCCGCACGCGCAGCGCCGGTGGTGCGAAGCGCGGCCGATCGCATCATCGCAGGCGCTGCGCTCGCCCGCAAATATCCCAACGCACGCATCGTCTTCACCGGCGGCAGCCCCAACCTGATCTCGAACGACGCACGCGAGGCCGACTATGCGGCGATGGTTTTCGACAGCCTTGGCATCGAGAGGTCGCGGCTGATCTTCGAGCGCCGCTCGCGCAACACGTTCGAGAATGCGGAATTTTCAAAGGCCGTTGCCGCGCCCAAACCGGGCGAACGCTGGCTGCTCGTCACCTCGGCCTATCATATGCCGCGCGCGATCGGGCTGTTCCGAAAAGCGGGCTTTGTGGTCGAGCCTTATCCCGTGGACTGGCATCTCGGCGGACCGGCGGATCTCATCGCCTTCAGCGCGCTCGCGGCCGAAGGACTCGCGCTGACCGACCTGGCAATGCGCGAATGGATAGGCCTCATCGGCTATCGCCTCACCGGTAAGACAGACGATTTGCTTCCAGGGCCTTCCCGGGACTAGAAGGTCCGAGGATCGCAATGACGGGAAACTCAGGAACTCAGTATGACCTCTTCGTCGAAATTCGACATCATCGTTTATGGCGCGACCGGTTTCACCGGCCAGCTCGTGGCGGAATATCTCGCCACGCATTACCGCGATGACAAGCAACTGAAATGGGCGATGGCCGGGCGCAGCCTGGAGAAGCTGGCCAAAGTGCGCGACGCCATTGGCGCTGCGGCCGACACGCCCCTGATCGCTGCCGACTCCAGCGATCCGGCTTCTCTGCAGGCGATGATCGCGCAAGCCGGACTGGTGATCTCGACCGTCGGTCCCTACCAGCTCTATGGCTCCGATCTGGTGGCGGCCTGCGCGGCATCTGGCACCGACTATATCGATCTCTGCGGCGAGCCGGTGTGGATGCGGCAGATGATCGATAAGCACGAGGCAGCCGCGAAAGCGAGCGGCGCGCGCATCGTATTCTCCTGCGGGTTCGACTCGGTGCCGTTCGAGCTCGGCGCATATTTTGTGCAGAAGGAAGCCCGGCGCGTGTTCGGCGCGCCCGCTCCCCGCGTCAAGGGTCGCGTGCGCGAGATGCGCGGGACGCTGTCCGGCGGCACGGCGGCGAGCGCAAAGGCGACCTTTGATGCGGTGGCCAAGGATCTCAGTCTGGTTGCGATCCTGAAGAACCCGTTTGCATTGACCCCCGGCTTTGAGGGTCCGAAACAACCGCCAGGCAGCAAGCCGGTTTATGAAGAAGACCTGCAATCCTGGTCCGCACCGTTCATGATGGCGACCATCAACACGCGCAATGTCCATCGCTCCAACATGCTGATGGGCTTTCCCTACGGCAAGGACTTCGTCTACGACGAGATGGCGCTGACGGGGCCCGGCGAGGAAGGCGCGGCGAATGCCAAGAAGGTGATGGCCGCCAATGCCGAAAAGACCGGCCCGAATGCACCCAAGCCGGGCGAGGGACCGTCAAAAGAAGAGCGCGAGAGCGGCCGCTTCGATCTGCTCTATGTCGCGATCGCGCCCGATGGACGCCAAGTCCGCGCTGTCGTCACTGGTGACCGCGACCCCGGCTACGGCTCGACCTCAAAGATGATCTCCGAATGCGCCATCTGCCTGCTGCGCGACGCGCCCGACGTTCCCGCCGGATTCTGGACCCCGGGCGCCGCGATGCGTGACGCGTTGATCAAGCGGCTCGTCGATAATGCAGGTTTGACCTTTCGCGTGGAGACGTAAGCGCGGCGGGATTGTAGGCGTACATCCAGTCCATACCCTTCGAAGCGAAGGGGATGAGAAGCTGCATCATCCGGTCGCGAATCCACGCGCCGGTGGCGCTGAACTCCCGCTTGTTGCTGCCGTTGCGCCGGGCAAGCGCCACGACCCGCTCGACGCGCGGCCGGCGTTCGGCCTCGAACGTCTCGAACGTGGCCCGCAACTCACCATGCTCCCGCATCAGCCGCGCCAGCCGCAGTGCGTCCTCGAGCGCAAGCGAGGCACCCTGGCCGGCATGCGGGCTGGTGGCATGAGCGGCATCGCCGATCAGGAGAGTGCGGCCGCGCGACCAGATCGGCAGGCTCGCTACATCCAGCGTGTCGGTGACGCCGATATTGTCGGCCGCATCAATGATGCGGGCGATCGGATCGTGCCAGCCGGCATGGAAATCGTGCAAATGCCGCCGCAGGGCTGCTTGGCTCATCGCGCGATACGTGGCGGCGTCGAGGCCTTGCGAAGGTTGCGTGCTCCACCACATCACGCCGTGGTCGGGATCAGGGCTGCAATAGCCATAGCCGAAAAACCCGCTTTGCCCGAACGTCGCTTCGATGCGCGGCCCGATCGCCGCGTCATCGAGCACCGCGCGCGGCGCGAAGCCGCCGAAGCCGATCAGGCCGGTGTTGAAGGGCTTTGGTCCGTCCGGCACGACGTGCTGGCGCACCGCCGAATGCACGCCGTCGGCTCCGATCAGGAAGTCGCCCTCGGCACTGGATCCGTCGGTGAAATGGGCGACGATCGGTCGGTCCGCGCGATCTTCGATGCACGCAAGGCGCTTCTCGAAATGCACCGCGACACAGGACGACCAGGCCATGTCGACCAGCTCCTCGTTCAAGGCGGCGCGGGACATGCTCACCGCCGGCTGGCCGAAACGCTCTCGCATATTGCGGTTGATCGAGCCGAGCCTGGTGCCATTACGGGAGTGGAAATCGAAGGATTCGGTGACCGCACCGCGGCGGATCATCTGTTCCGCAAGGCCGAGTTCGGCCAGCACATGCATGCCGTTGGGCGCAATCTGCAGCCCGCCGCCGATGCCGGTTGCATAGGGCCAAGCTTCATAGATGGCCGCCTCGATGCCGGCTCTCTTGAGAAAGATCGCGGTGGCAGGGCCGGCGATGCCACCACCAATGATCAAGGCCTTGCGGGGAGTTCGGGTCATCTCTTGCTCCATGGTGCGAGGCAGTTGTAAGATAGTCATTGGCTAATTATCTTAGCGTATAAGACATTAAGCTTCTAAGTAATGAGGTGACCGTTGTCAAGACCGAAGGTGCGGGCTGCACTGTTGCAGGAATTGGAGGAAGCGATGCGGCGGGCGTCCGCACAGGGCGTGCTCTACGGGCAGACCGTTGCCGATGTCGCCGGCGTCTCCGGTTCGGACCTCGACTGCATGGATGTGCTCAATCTGGAAGGACGCGTCACGGCGGGCCGGCTCGCCGAGGTCACGGGACTGACCACCGGCGCGATCACGGGCGTTATCGACCGGCTGGAAAAAGCAGGGTTCGTGCGCCGCGAGCGTGACGAGACGGATCGGCGCAAGGTCTTCATTGCGATCGTGCCGGAGGCTGCGGCCAGGATCGGAGAGCTCTACGTGCCGCTGCAGAAGGCGATGCAGAAGCTCTGGAGCGGCTATTCGGACGCCGAACTGCAGCTACTGCTCAACTTTGCCAAGCAAGGCTACAAGGCGTCGTTGGAAGCGACCGGTGTGCTCAAGGGGCTTGTCGATACGCAGACGCAGAAGCCTGCGGCGCCGAAGAAGAAGGGGCGAGCCCGGCAATGAGCTAACAAGCGGCAGCGCCGTGGGTTCGACGCCTGATCTCAATCAATTGCAGAGCCTGCGCCACTCGTAGCGATGCGTGTCGGGATTGAGCACCTGACGCGGCGAGCACTCGGACGTGCCAAGCGGGGCGACCTGCGGCGGCTGGATTGGCGCGATCGAAGGCGGAGGAATTGCGCAAACCGTGGCAGGGCAGATCGGCGCGATGTCGATCGAACTGCTGCATAGGGCCTGCATCTCGCCCTCGACGCAGCGGCACTCGCAGGAAGCATGCGCCGGCGCCGCCAGCACGACCCCAAGTAATGCAGCCAAGATGAACCGCATCTCGATAATCCCTCCATCTCTCATGACAGATGCTCTTTATTTGTTTTGGCCTGTCAATGTCCGTCAGCCAAGCCCGTCATTGCGAGGAGCGAAAGCGACGGAGCAATCGAGACTGCATCTGCGGAGAAAGCCTGGATTGCTTCGCTTGCGCTCGCAATGACGCCGGAGATTGGGAGGCGGGCTGCTTTAGCTGCGGGTTTCCGGTGCGGCTATGGCAGCCCCATCAGCCGCCTTGTAACGCTGCGCCGCGGCGATCATTCCCCACATCGCGCCGAGCATCAGCCAGAAGTGGCGCCAGTGGTCGGTATCGATCACAAAGCCTTCGCCGACGGTGCCGAGGAAGGCCGAGAAGATCACAAGATAAGCGCCTCGCCAGGGCACGCGGACGAAAACGTGCCGGAATCCCAGCATGACCGTGAGAAAGACCAGCGCAGGATAGCAGATACCGGACAGCCAGCCGCCCGACATGAAGGCGTTGAGATAGGAGTTATGGGTGTCTTCAGGGAAGTAGCGGTGGAATTGCAGGGGGCCGATGCCGAAGGGCAGGTCGAGCGCCATCTCGGCGCCGAGGATATGGCGGCCGAAACGTCCGAACCGGCCTTCGTCGTAACTCTGCTCGAGACTCGCGCGTTGGCGGAACATCTCCGAGATGGAGTCGAACGACAGGAGCACGGCAACCAGCACTACGCCGAGGACGACGGCGATGGTTGCCATCACCACGATGCGCGAGCGCTCGGCGCGCGAGGTGCTGGTCAACACCATCAGCGCCAGCATGAAGGCGGCGGTAAGGATGAGCCCGCCCCAGGCGGCGCGGGAAAAGGCCAGTAGAATGGCCAGCGCTATGATGCCGAAGGCGATCGCGTTGCGGGATGCTTTCGCGAAGCGTTGCGAGACGACGTTCTGGAGCGCAAACAAGGCCGGAAGGATCAGGTAGGCGCCGAGCACGTTCGGATCCTTAAAGGTGCCGCGCGCGCGCTCATAGAGTGTCAACAGATCGTGGCCGCCGGGCACGAGATCGAAATAGCCGGCGATCGCCGCAAGCGAAGCGATCATCCCGCCGACAATGAGGCCGCGGCGCAGCATGTCGAGCCGCGCCGGGGTATCCTCGGCGATGACAAGGGCGAAAAAGATCACGGTGACGGCCATGTACCAGGACGTCATGATCCAGTTCAACACGTCGGATTCGCCAAATAGCGGGATCGCACCGATGCTGTAGCCGATATTCACCAGGACCAGGAGCGCGAGCAGCGGCATGAACACCACTCGCAGCCTGAGGCCAGTGGCGAAGAACAGCACGGCGGCGCAGAGCGTCACGAACTCGTAGGGGCTGGGCTCGATGAAGACGATGGCGCTGGCCGCGCCGGCCAGCCACACCAGCGTGCGCTGCAGGGCGAGCACGCCCGGCGCTGCTACGGGCGGTGAGATCTCGGTTGTCGCTGCATAGCCCATCACACGGTACTCAACGCAACTCGTACACGGCAACCACTGGTGCGTCATGCCCCGCGAAAGCAGGGGATCCAGTCATCCGAGCAGCCGATGTGATGTTCGCCGCCTCGGATCACGGGATCGCCCGGTCGAGCCGGGCGATGACACCGAAATAAAACCTCAATACGCGTTCTCGCTCTTGGTCATCAGGGCGATCGGCGTCTTCAAGAGAATGCAAGCGTCCAACAGCACCGACCAGTTCTCGATGTAGTAGAGGTCGAACTCGACGCGCTTCTGGATCTTCTCTTCGTTGTCGATCTCGCCGCGCCAGCCGTTGATCTGGGCCCAACCGGTGATGCCTGGCTTGACGCGATGGCGTGCGAAATAGCCGTCGACCGCTTCGTCGAACAGGCGGCTCTGCAGCTTGCCCTGCACGGCATGCGGGCGCGGGCCGATCAGCGAGAGATTGCCCTTGAAGACGACGTTGAAGAGCTGCGGCAGCTCGTCAAGGCTCGTCTTGCGGATGAAGCGCCCGACGCGGGTGACGCGCGGATCGTCCTTGGTCACCACCTTCGAGGCGGTCGGGTCGGCCTGGTGATGGTAGAGCGAGCGAAACTTGAAGACGTCGATGCGCTCATTGTTGAAGCCGAAGCGCTTCTGCCGGAACAGCACCGGGCCCGGACTGTCGAGTTTGATCGCCAGCGCCACCAGCGCCATGACCGGCAGCGCGGCCAGAAGGATCATGCCGCCGACGACGCGATCGAACAGCCATTTCATCACCAGATCCCAATCGGTGATGGGCGCCTCGAACACGTCGAGCGTGGGCACCTTGCCGAGATAGGAGTAGGAGCGGGGGCGGAAGCGCAGCTTGTTGGTGTGCGCGGAAAGGCGGATGTCGACCGGCAGCACCCACAACTTCTTCAACATTTCCAGGATGCGCGTCTCCGCCGAAATCGGCAGCGCGAACAACACTAGGTCGACGCGGGTGCGCCGGGCAAATTCGACGATGTCGTCGACCTTGCCCAGTTTCGGAACGCCGGCGCAGGTCTCCAGCGCGCGATCATCATTGCGGTCGTCGAACACGCCGAGCACGCAAATATCTGAATCCTGCTGCGCCTTCAGCGCCCGTATCAGTTGTTCGCCGCTTTGGTCGGCGCCGATAATGACGGTGCGACGGTCGAGCCGACCCTGCCGTGCCCAGCGCCGCACCAGGGTGCGCAGGATCAGCCGTTCGGCGATCAACGCCGCAAGGCCCAGGGAGAAGAACGCGGACAGCCAGAGCCGCGACACGGCGCCGCCCATCTTGGCAAGGAAGGACGCACCCATGAACAGCAGGAACACGAACGCCCAGGATGAGATCATTCGCGTCATCTGCCGGAGCTGGCCGCGAAACACCTGCACCTGGTAGATGTCCGCGGCCTGGAAGCAGACCACGGTGGCGATCGTCATCGCGAAGATGGCGGCGACATATTCCCAGCGAAAACCGTCGAGCCGGACCACGTAGCCGAAGTAGAGCGTAAGCCCGACTGCGCTCAAGAGCAGAAAATCGGCGAGGCGCACGACGCCTGCGATCACGATCGGCGAGTAGGCGCGGCCGACCTTCTGATCGGCCACCGCGAGCGCGGCCGGTGAAAGCCGGCGTCGCCTTTCAACCAGGGGGCGGCCGTCCGTTGTCGCCGTCGCGGCGAAAGCCGCGGCATCCAACATCGAGCGTGCGTTGATCGGTTCCACTGTCGTCCACGTCCCGTTGCCGTGCGCCAAATAGGTGTTGGCGCGCCAATGCGGAATGCCCCCAGGACGGGGCTTAGCGGACAATTCGGAAGAAACTGTTAGCTTGGTAAACGAGGGTTACTGAATCATTTCCGGGCGTTCGAGAGCGTGGCGAATGCATCGCGGTAACCGGCCAGTACGCCCTCGACCATCGCCTTCTGCGAGAAATCCGCGAAGATGCGCTCGCGCAGGGCCTTGGCGCGCGCCAGCATTGCTTCGGGATCATTGAGCGCAGTCTTGATCGCATCGGCCATCGCCGCGACGTCGCTCGGGGCGAACAGGGACTCGCAGTGGGGGCCGAAGATTTCCGGAATGCCGCCGACCCTGGCGGCAACCATCGGGATCCCCGCGGCGCCCGCCTCGATCACGACATAAGGCATGGAGTCGCCGCGTGAAGGGACGACCAGGAGCCGCCCCCCGGTAAAGCCGTCGCGCGCCTTGACGTGACCAATGAAGCGCACCGAATGGGTCAAAGCCAGCCTTTCGACTTGCGCCTTCAGCGCCGCCGTTTCCTCGCCATCGCCGGCCAGCGTCAGCGTCAATGGCTTGCCCTCGGCATGCAGACGCGCCACCGCGTCGATCAGGAGATCGGCGCCCTTGATGTGCCGGAACTCGCCGACATAGACGAGGTCGGTTGCATCATCCGCCTTGCGGACAGGATCGAACTCGTCCGCGGTCACACCGTTGAACACGCAGCGCACCACGCTTTTCGGCGTGCCGATGATGCGCTGATAGGTGTTGCGCGCGAATGCGCTTTCGAACAGGAACAGATCGGTGCTGTCCATCAGTGCGCGCTCGAGGCGGCTGTAGAACGCGCCCTTGAACGTCTCAGGCGGGTAGTGCAGCGAGCCCCCATGCGGGGTGTAGACGCGGATGGCCGATTTCGAGCGGGGTCTTAAGCGAATGAAAGCGCCGGCTTTGGCGCCATGCCCGTGCAGCACGTCCGGGCGCAAGCGACGGATCAGGCGCATGAACTGCGCCCACACCAAACCATCCGTCGCCGACGGTTCGCGGCGAATGGCGAGCCGATGAACGCCGAGCTTGAGGCGTGGCGCGATAGCGGCCAACGCCTTGTCCGCGCGCTCGCCGCCTGTGAGGCTGTCGGCGAGGATGCCGACCTGATAGCCGCGATCGGCCTGTCCATTGGCGAGGTCGAGGATATGACGGAAGATTCCGCCGACGGGCGCGCGGACGGCGTGCAGGATGCGAAGCGGCCGGTCGGGGGGCGGGGACATGATCAGAACCAGCCTATGCTGGCGCGCGCGGGCGATTACACGGCTCTCGACGGCACGCGCGCCTGGCACGGCACAACCTTCGGGAAATCTCGATTCCGATTAAGGGCTTTGGTGGTTAACAAAGCATAAGCGCGACTGTTTTCAGCGCCTCTTTCGTCGCGCGGGATTAACTCCGCCTCAACCTTAATGGAGTGTAATCGGAGAAGGTAAAGTGGGGTCGTGTTCTTCGGGGGTGTGTGATGCGTTGGGCGTTCTGGCGTGGGGACGGGAACAAGGCTGAGGCCCGAGAGGCCGTCGAAAAGCCTGCGCCAGCTCCCGAACTGAAACCCGTTATGTCGGTCGCGGCCGGCGATATCGATCTGCGTGCGCTCGGCGAGGCGCTTGCGCGCAAGCGGACCTGGATCATCGTGCCGACTTTGCTCGCGGCCGTGTTGTCTGTCGCCGTCGTCAACGTCATCACGCCCCGCTACAAATCCGAGGCGCGAATCCTGATCGACGGGCGCGAAAACGTGTTCTTGCGCCCAAATGGCGAGCGCAACGAGGAGCGTACCGCGCTCGATCCCGAGGCGGTGACGAGCCAGGTGCAGCTCGTGCTCTCGCGCGACCTGGCGCGTGAGGTGATCAAGAAGAACAAGCTTGCCGAACTGCCGGAGTTCGATCCCGTGTTGCGCGGTGTCTCGCCGCTGAGATCGCTGGCGGCATTGTTCGGGATCGGGCGGGATCCCTATTCGATGACGCCGGAAGAGCGTGTGCTCGATTCCTATTTCGAGCGTCTCACGGCCTATGCCGTCGACAAATCGCGCGTCATCGTCGTGGAGTTTCAGTCGCAGGATCCGGAGCTGGCGGCGCGCGTCGCCAATTCGATCGCCGACGGCTACCTGGTCCTGCAGCAGAATGCCAAGCAGCAGCAGGCCAAGGCGGCGAGCCAATGGCTGGCGGGCGAGATCGACAGTCTGCGTCAGAGGGTCGCCGACGCCGAGGCGCGCGTCGAGGACTTCCGTTCCAAGTCGAGCCTGTTCGTCGGCACCAACAACACCACTTTGTCCAACCAGCAGTTGGGCGAGGTCAATACCCAATTGAACAATGCGCGAGCGCTCAAATCGGACGCCGAGACCAAGGCGCGGCTGATCCGCGAAATGCTCCAGAGCGGCAAGCCGATCGAGGCTTCGGAAGTGCTCAATTCCGAGCTGATGCGCCGCCTGACCGAACAGCGGGTGACCTTGCGCGCGCAGCTCGCCGAGCAGTCCTCGACCTTGCTCGATAATCACCCGCGCATCAAGGAACTGAAGGCGCAGCTTGCCGATCTCGACCATCAGATTCGCGACGAGGCCGCCAAGATCTCCCGATCGCTAGAAAATGACGCGCGGATCGCCGGCGGGCGCGTCGAGAGCTTGAGTGCGAGCCTGGATCAACTGAAAAAGCAAGCCTCGTCCTCCAACGGCCAGGACGTCCAGCTCCGCGCGCTGGAGCGGGAGGCCAAGGCCCAGCGCGATCTCCTCGAGTCCTATCTTGCCAAATATCGCGAGGCCACGACGCGCGAGACCATCGATGCCACGCCGTCGGATGGCCGCATCATCTCCCGCGCCATCGTCTCCAATACGCCCGCCTATCCGAAGAAGCTGCCGATCGTCCTGATCGCGACGCTGGCGACGCTGATGCTGAGTGCCGGCGTGATCGTGACCGGCGAACTCCTGCGCATCACGGCGCCGCGCGCGGTTGCGGCCTTCACGGGCGCGTCGCAACTTCCGGAGGCACCTGCGGTTGAGCCTGCGGTTCACGTCGCCACAGAGCCTGTGTTCGAACCTGCTCCGCCCCTTGCGCCTGCTGCGGTGGAAACGCACATCGACGCGCAAGCGCCTGCCGAAGCGGCGCCCGCTCTCGGCGAGATCGAAGAGTTGGCGCAAGCGCTGGCCGGAGCCGGCGAGGCGGGCCGCAGGGTCACCGTGCTCGGCACCGCGAGCGGTGACGGCATTACGTTCACGGCATTGACCTTGGCGCGCCTGCTTGCCCGGAGCGCGCGGGTGGTCCTGGTCGACCTCGCGGCGTCCTCGCCGATGTTTCACGCCAGCTCGGTCGATCCGGTCGCACCAGGCATCGCCGAACTGATGCAGGGTGAGGCCTCGTTCTCGCAAATCATCACCCGTGATCGGCTCTCGCGCGTTCATCTGGTCAGCGCCGGGCGTCCCGGGTTCGACCGCGGCTTGTTGCAGTCGCCGCGGCTGATGCTCGCGATCGACGCCCTGTCTCGTGTGTATGATCACGTGCTGCTCGACGCTGGCCTGGCCTCCGATCTGCCGGCCGAACTGCTCACCGCCAATGCGCGAGCGGTGGTGGTGCCGGATGCAGCGATGCAGGCGGACGCCCGCACTCTCTTATGCGAACAGCTCAAGGCCGTCGGTTTCGGCAGCGTGACGATGCTGAGCAAGCCGGCTGAGCCGTCGGATACTCCGGATCCAGCGCCGCGCGTGTTCGCAGCCTGACCTCGCGCGCCGTGTCTTAGCGGAGCGCTTTGCGAACGCCTTGGGCCAGGCGAAGGAGCGCCGGGTTGCGCTTCACCGCACGCTTGCCGCGAGCGAGGACGGACATCGCTGCCGCCGCAAGCCTGCCGCGGGCATTGAGCGGAATGAAACTGTCGAAGATCGGCTCCGCGCTCTTGCAGAACAGATGTTTGTAGTCGTTCGAGCCGATGCCGAGATCGAGGGCACGATAGCCGCGTGCCGCATAATGATCGACGATGTTGCGCAGCAGGATCAGGCCCGGGCTATAGCGGGAGTGATCCGAGAGCGTGTAGGTGTTGAACATCATCGAGAAGCGATAGCCGTCGGCAACCCCGGCATAGAGCGCGATGATCTCCTCATCGCACTGCAGCGCATGGATATCGATCACGCGGCCCTCGCCGGGCCGTCGTGTCAGGCAGGCCTTGCGGACGAAATCCGCAACGCCCGGATCGGCGAATACGTTCGGCAGCCCTTGCTGCGCCATGCGCAGCGGCTTGATGCGGAAGAACCAGTCGAGCAGGCGATCGATTTCCGCATCTTCCGTCGCGACGTGATGACGGTAACCGGGAAGTTTCTCCAGCTTGCGTTCCTTGGCCCGCAGCCGCTTGCGGAAGGAGTTGCTGATCAGCGATGAAGACGGAGCACCCGGCTGCATGTTCAACACCGGGCAATCATTGACCGAGGGCTGATGCGGCAACAGCGCAAACGGGTTCTGCACATCGCGCCAGCGCAGCGGCTGCTGCGCCAGCGCGAGCACGTCGGCCGCGGACCGTTCGCGGAGTTCGTGGATGACCGCATCGAGATCGGCGCGTTGGGCCGCCGCGGCAAAGGCGCGATCCCACAGCGCCATGTTGAAGGTTGTATGCTTGCCGCCCATGAAGGAGGCGACGCGAACGCCATGGCTTTGCTTGAGGATGAGCGGCAGCAGCAGCAGCGGGCGGTGCTCGGCATCATAGCCGATCACGACCAGCGGCGTCGCATTGTCGCGCGAGCCGACCTCGCGCTGCCAGCAGGCGAGAAAATCAAGCCGCTGATAAGGCGTGAAAAGCTGCTCGGGTGTCTCGAGGCTCCGCCAGAGGGTTTCGGCGGATTCGAGATCGCTTAACAGGTCGATATGCGCGATGCGGCCTGGTTTCGACCGCGCCGGCGCTTCTGCCGTGCTTTCGATCGCGGCAGCCATTGTCATCGCCAGATCCGAATTGACGGGAAATATTTGCGCTTTTCCAGCTCAAGGCGAGCTTTGCAAAGAAGTGTCAACAAAGAGTAATGACAGTGTGATGGGGCGCGGGATAACCGCTTGTCAAAAGGCGGGGACAATTGGCATCCGATAACAGATGGCTGACGAGCCTCAAGCTTGAGCTCGCCTATTTCAGCGGCCGCGTGTGGTGGAGCGGGAAGGAGCGCGGCGGAGCCGGCGCAATTCTTCGTTTCCAGCGTGTGCGCCCACGCCGGCACGGATCGTTTCAGCCGCTCAGAGCCGACGAAATCACGCCCCGATTCCTCGATCGCACCATTCGGGCCTTGCAACGCTGGAACTACGACATCGTCGGCCTCGACGAGGCGTGCCGGCGTGCCGTCATCATGCCGCAGCCGCGGCGCTTCGTCTGCCTCAGCTTCGACGGCGCCTACAAGGATCTCATCACCTTCGCCTATCCCGTGCTGTCGCGGCGTCGGGTTCCCTTCATCGTCTATGTGCCGACAGCCTGCGTGGACGGGGTTGGCGAACCATGGTGGCTGGCGCTCGAGGAGATCATCGGCAGGGAGCGCCGGCTGAGCCTCGTGGTCGAGGGCGACGAACGGCACTTCACGATCAGGACGAGCGGCGAAAAACACGAGCTCTACGCGTTCCTCTCGGGATGGATGCGCTCGCTGCCGCCACCCGAGCTGTCGGCGGCCATCAACGATCTTTGCAGACGCTATTCCGTTGACCTCGCGCGGCTCACGCGCGACGCTTTCATGGACTGGACCGATCTGGCGAGGCTTGCGGCCGACCCCAACGTGACCATAGGCAGTGCGACCGTGAACCATCCCGTGCTGTCGAACCTGAAAGACGCGGATGCCTTACGCGAGATGACGATGGGCAGGGCCGTTGCGGAGACCGCCCTCCGCCGCGAGATCAGGCATTTCGCCTATCCGTTTGGGGATCGCGCGTCATGGCGGCGTGCCCACGTGTTGATGACGGAACAAGCCGGGTTTGCCAGCGCCGTCTCTTCCATTCCCGGAATCGTGGAGGCGGAAGGGCGCACCAATTTGCACGCGCTGCCGCGGGTCGGTTGGGATGGGCGAGGGCACTCGTTGCGCGCCATGCGCGTCCTGCTGTCCGGCGTCGCCTTCGCGCCGGTCCAGCCGACGCGGAGCATTTAGGATTTGAAATCGGGCCGCGACATCCAGCTTACGATCGGCATCGCCGGCAGCACCCAGCCCATGCCCGCCACGACATAGAAGATCGCCTGCAGCAGCCCGGAATTGGCCAGCACCGGCAGTTGCGCCACCGCCATGCCGGTCAGCGACCACACCAGCGCCAGCAGCAGGAGGGCGATGGTTCCAAGCAATTTGCGGGTGCGGATCGTCATGACGGAAATGTTTGGCCCGGGCGTTACGGCCGCGGCTTGCGCGCGGCAGGGCCGCGACTATAAGGGGCACGCCAATCCATTCAAGCCGGTGTTCCGCCCATCTGTGATGACGATTGCCGCCCAACCAGCCTCGGCCCATCGCGCCGTCCGCATCTGGCTCCTTTCGGTCGCGGCGCTGATCGCATTGATGGTCGTGGTCGGCGGCGCCACACGGCTGACCGAGTCGGGGCTCTCAATCGTGGAGTGGAAGCCAGTCACCGGCGTGCTGCCGCCGCTCAGCGCCGTGCAATGGCAAGAGGCCTTCGAGGGATACAAGCAGATCCCGCAATATCACGCGCTCAACGCCGGAATGAGCCTGTCGGACTTCAAGACCATCTTCTGGTGGGAATGGAGCCACCGCCTGCTCGGTCGCGTGATCGGCGTGGTCTACCTGCTGCCCTTTCTCTATTTCCTCTGGCGCGGGGCGCTCAGCGCCGAATTGAAGCGGCGGCTCTGGCTGATCTTCGGCCTGGGCGCGCTGCAGGGCGCGGTCGGGTGGTGGATGGTCGCCTCGGGCCTGTCGGAGCGGATCGAGGTTTCGCACTACCGGCTGGCAACGCACCTGGTGCTCGCCCTTCTGATCTATGCGGCGATCGTCTGGACGATGCGGCGGCTCACGGAACGGGAGTCGAGCGGAGCGGCCGTGCGGCTGAAAATGACGGGCTTCGTCCTGCTCGCCGTCACCTTCGTGCAGCTCTATCTCGGTGCGCTGGTGGCCGGCCTGCGCGCGGGCCGCGTCTACAATACCTGGCCCGAGATCGACGGCGCGTTCATACCTTCGGCCGCGCGGCTATGGTTCGATACGCCCTGGTGGCGCAATCTGTTCGACAATACGCTGACCGTGCAGTTCGAGCATCGGATGACGGCCTATGCGCTGTTTGCGCTGGCGATCGCGCACGCCTTCGACGCGATGCGTTCGCGCGCCGGTGCCGCCGCTATCGGCGGCGCTTTATGGCTGGTCGCGGCGATCACGTTGCAGGCGACGCTCGGCATCCTGACCTTGCTCAACCAGGTTCCGATCGGACTGGCGCTCGAGCACCAGGCGGTCGCGATCCTGGTGCTGACGCTGGCGGTCATGCAGGCCGAGCGGCTCGCCAGCCGTCAGTTGGAAAGCGCGCCGCGCCAGGTTGCCGCGCCGCTCGGGCAGGCTGGTTAGTCTAGCAATAGCCGTAGACGCCGCAGGCGTAGGGCAGGCGCCAGAAATAGCTGGGATACGGACCGCCGCCGTAATATGGCCCCTGGTAATCATAGTCGAAGGGCCGGCCGTAATAGCCCGGCAGGGTCGTCGAGCCCGGAAGCAACGGGGTCGACGGCCCCGACGTGATCAGCACATCCGGATTGGGTTCGACGACGACCACCGGCGGCGGGGGCGGTGCGGCCTTGTAGACGAGCGTCGTCTGGTACCTGTAGTGCGCACGAGGGAGCCCCGGCGGCAGGATCACGCGGGCGTGCCGTTTGACCTGCGGCGTGACGATCTGATCCGCGGCGAAGGCGGGGCTAAGCGCCGCCATCGCCAAAGACATCAATGTCGCCAAGCGCAGCATCGGCCGCTCCGAATCCGGGAATGTTCCGAGCCAATCTATGCCGGAACATCCGTTAACGGGAGGCCTACGGCGCCAACGAGGTTAACGCTCAAGCTTTCAATGCCTGGTCCAGATCCGCGATCAAGTCTTCCTTGTCCTCGATGCCGATCGACAGGCGCACCACGTCGGGGCCGGCACCGGCCTTGATCTTGGCGGCATCGTCGAGCTGACTGTGGGTAGTCGAGGCCGGATGGATCACCAGCGAGCGGGTGTCGCCGACATTGGCGAGGTGCGAGAACAGTTGCAGATTCGAGACCAGATTGACACCGGCCTCGTAGCCGCCCTTGAGATTGAAGGTGAATACCGCGCCGGCGCCCTTCGGCGCGTATTTGCGGGCGAGATTGTTGTACTTGTCGCCCGGCAGCCCGGCATAGCTGACCGAGGCCACCGCCGGGTGGCCGGCCAGGAATTCCGCCACCGCTTTGGCGTTGTCGCAGTGCTTTTGCATACGGAGCGGCAGCGTCTCGATGCCCGTGAGAATGAGAAATGCGTTGAACGGCGACAGCGCCGGCCCGAGGTCGCGCAGACCCAGCACGCGGCAGGCAATGGCAAAGGCGAAATTGCCGAAAGTCTCCTGGATCCGGATGCCGTGATATTCGGGGCGCGGCTCGTTCAGCATCGGATATTTGTTGTCCTTCGACCAATCGAAGGTGCCGGCATCGACGATGATGCCGCCGAGCGAATTGCCATGGCCGCCGAGAAACTTCGTCAGCGAATGCACGACGATGTCGGCGCCATGATCGATCGGGCGGATCAGATAAGGGCTCGCGAGCGTGTTGTCGACGATCAGCGGCACGCCGGCCGAGCGCGCGATGGCCGCGATCGCCTCGATATCCGTGATGCTGCCGCCGGGATTGGCGATCGACTCGATGAAGATAGCCTTGGTGCGCGGGCTCACCGCGCGCTCGAAAGTCGTGATATCGTCGGGATCGGCCCACACCACGTTCCAGCCAAAGCTCTTGAAGGCGTGGGTGAACTGATTGATCGAGCCGCCGTAGAGTTTTCGTGCAGCGATGAATTCGTCGCCCGGCGTCAGGAGCTGCTGCAGCACGATCACCTGCGCGGCATGGCCGGAGGCGACCGCAAGCGCCGCGGTGCCGCCCTCGAGTGCGGCGACGCGCTCTTCGAGCACCGCGTTGGTGGGATTTCCGATCCGGGTGTAGATGTTGCCGAATGCCTGCAGGCCGAACAGCGACGCCGCATGGTCGGCATCGTTGAACACGAATGACGTGGTCTGATAGATCGGCGTCGCCCGCGCGCCGGTGGTGGGATCGGGCTGCGCACCGGCGTGCACGGCGAGGGTCGAAAATCCGGGGATTCGATCGGTCATTCGCGAGGTCCTGCTGCTCTTCGCTTGAAATTGCGCGCATGCTTATCGCGCGTGCGTTCGCCGTCAAGGCGCGGTGATCCGCCGCAGTGAATTCACAATGATCATGCTGGCCGGCGCGATGTCGCCGCAACAATCGTTTCGCAACCGCGTCAGGACTGTTCGTCCCTGCTCTTCGCGGCCCGATCGGAAGCCGCGGTGGCACCGCCGCCGACGCTCATGCGATTGAGAGACAGTCGCATGCCTTGCGTCGGTATAGGGGCGCGCTTGGCACTGATCGTGCGCGAATTGACGCCCATCCAGGAAATCTCCGAGGACAGCCTGCCATATTCAATCTTCGGGCAGCGGTTCATCACGACCTTCAGGCCGGCGGCTTCGGCCTTGGCCGCCGCTTCGTCGTCGCGGGCCCCAAGCTGCATCCAGATCACTTTCGGCAGCGGATCGAGCTTCAACGCCTCGTCCACCACCGGCATGATGTGCTTGGAGCTCCTGAAGATGTCGATCATATCGATGGGCCGGCCGATTGCGCTGAGCGAAGCGACGAAAGGCCTGCCGAGCAGGCTCTTGCCGACATGCCCGGGATTGATCGGGATCATGTCGTAGCCGCGCTGCACCAGATATTTGAACGCAAAATAGCTCGGCCGCACGTCGATCGGCGAAGCGCCGATCATCGCGATCGTCTTGACGCTGTTGAGGATGCTTCTGATGTAATCGTCGGAGTAGGTGTCGTGGTTCATTTGAGTTGTTCGTATTTTGGGCCAAGCGTCTCTGCCGTCATTCCGGGGCGATGCGAAAGCATCGAACCCGGAATCTCGAGATTCCGGGTTCGGTCCTGACGGACCGCCCCGGAATGACGGAGACCACGATTAGCGGTCCTGCCATTTCGGCTCCCGCTTCTCGATGAAGGCACCAATGCCTTCTTCGGCGTCGCGCGCCATCATGTTCTCGGTCATCACCTCGGCCGCGTAGCGGTAGGCGTCGGCAAGGTTCATTTCCGCCTGGCGGTAAAAAGCCGTCTTGCCGAGCTTGATCGTATGGGCGGATTTGAGCGCGACCTTTTGCGCCAGCGCTATTGCGGCTTCGCGCTCGCTGCCAGTACGAACCACCCGGTTGATCAGGCCAATCTCTTTGGCGGTGGCGGCCGAAATGGGGTCGCCGGTGAGCAGCATCTCCATGGCCTGCTTGCGCGGCACGTTGCGCGAGAGCGCCACCATCGGCGTCGAGCAGAACAGGCCGATATCGACGCCGGGCGTTGCGAAGCTCGCAGCTTCTGATGCGACCGCGAGGTCGCAGCTCGCGACCAATTGGCAGCCCGCCGCGGTCGCGATGCCTTGCACCGCGGCAACCACAGGCTTCGGCAGATGCACGATCGCCTGCATCATCGCACTGCAGGCATTCATCACTTGCGCGAAATAGGCGCGGCCGCGATCGGCGTCTTTGCGGCGGGCGGTCAACTCCTTCAGATCGTGTCCGGCCGAAAAAGCCGGACCGTTTGCCGCGATCACCACCGCGCGGATGCTCCGGTCTTCGCCGATCTGGTTCAGTGCGGCATGAAGTTCCGCAATCATCGCTTCCGACAGGCTGTTGCGCGCAGCGGGGCGATTGAGCGTGAGCAGGGCAATGGGACCGATCGTCTCGCGCAGCAGAATCTCGGTATCTTGTGTTGGGGCGCGGGCTGGCTCGGGCATCTGAAAATCCATTTGGGTGATATCTGCAATCTAATGTAACAGACAGCCCAAATCGAGGGCAGGAAAGCACATGGCGATTGCCAAAATGAGCGTGCCGGAACTGGAGAGATTCCTGCACGAGGAGTTTCCGCAGGCGTTCAGCACCGGGGGCGACATCACCATCGAACACGCCGACGGCGAGTCCTGTCTCTTGCGCCAGCGCTATAGCGAGAAGATGTTGCGCCCAGGCGGGACGATCTCGGGGCCGACATTGATGGCGCTGGCCGACTGCGCGATGTATGTGGTGGTGTTGTCGGCGATCGGACCCGTAGGGCTTGCCGTCACGACCAACCTCAACATCAATTTCCTGCGCAAGGGCGCGCAGGGCGAGGATGTGCTGGCCGCCGCGCGGCTGCTCAAGCTTGGCAAGCGGCTGGCGGTCGGGGAGGTCAGCCTGACATCGGGAGCCGCTTCCGACCCGATCGCCCATGTCACCGCGACCTATTCCATTCCAAACAAATAGAGAATTTGATGGTAATATCGCACCTTAATTGTAAGCGATTGTTTTTGCTCATCTAAATTTTGATCGGGGGCGTTGACGCGCGCCGGTTCAGTCTCTAGAAATCCGCCCAGTTCGGCCGCGCGTTTTCGTGCGGCCGTTTCCCTTTCACGGATTGCATCAGATGAAAACCTATTCGGCAAAGCCTGCCGAGGTGACGAAGAAGTGGGTGCTGATCGATGCCAAGGGCATCGTGGTCGGCCGGCTCGCTTCGCTGGTCGCCATGCGGCTGCGCGGCAAACATCTCCCGACCTACACGCCCCATGTCGATTGCGGCGACAACGTCATCATCATCAACGCCGCGCACGCGGTGCTGACGGGCCGCAAGCGCGAGCAGAAGGTCTACCACAAGCACACGGGCTATGTCGGTCACGTCAAGGAACGTACCGCCCGCCAGATCCTCGAGGGCCGCTTCCCCGAGCGCGTGGTGGAGAAGGCGATCGAGCGCATGATCCCGCGCGGGCCGCTTGGCCGCGTGCAGATGGGCAATCTGCGTGTCTATCCGGGCGCGGAGCATCCGCACGAGGCGCAGCAGCCGGAGAAGATCGATATCGCCAAGATGAACCGCAAGAACATGAGGGCCGCATAAGATGGCCGAGAGCATTCAGTCCCTCGATCAACTGTCGCAGTTGAAGCCGGCCGCTCCCGAAGCGCCGAAATACGAGAAGAAGGTCGACAAGCTCGGTCGCGCCTATGCCACCGGCAAGCGCAAGGACGCGGTCGCTCGCGTCTGGATCAAGCCCGGCGCCGGCAAGATCATGGTCAATTCCCGCGAGGTCGAGTCCTATTTCGCACGCCCGGTGCTGCGCATGATGATCCAGCAGCCGCTGGTCGCTGCCGCCCGCAATGGCCAGTACGACGTGATCTGCACGGTCGCCGGCGGCGGCCTTTCGGGCCAGGCCGGCGCGGTGCGTCACGGCATCTCCAAGGCGCTGACCAATTTCGAGCCGGACCTGCGCAGCGTGTTGAAGAAGGGCGGCTTCCTGACCCGCGACTCGCGCGTGGTCGAGCGCAAGAAGTACGGCCGCGCCAAGGCGCGCAAGTCGTTCCAGTTCTCGAAGCGCTAATCGCTTCGCTCGCATTTGCCGCGAATGCGGCATTCCCAAAGGCTAACAGAGTGCGATCAGAAACCTGATCGCACTCTGTTTTTTGCGGCGCATGTTTTGCAGCGCGGGGCGCCTTTTTGCTGCTTTATTGAGCCGAACTTGTCGCGGTTTTTCCTGAAAACTTGCGTGTGAACGCAAACCGATTTCGAACGCGCCGCTTCTAGCTTGTCCTCCGCAATGGGCGAGCAACGCTTTTTCCGGGGCCAACCGGATGCGCTGCCTAACATTCGGAGTGAGCGATGTCGCTCGACAGCATCACGCTATATCTGATGGCCACGCTGGTCGCCGCGCTGCTCGGCGCCATGCTGCTGTTCTTCGGCCGGCAGGAACGGAATCCCGCGTTGAAATGGTGGGGGATCGCCTATCTGCTCGGCGCAGCATCCGTGGCGTTGTGGACGATAGCCGGCAACGCCCTCGGCGATATGCTCTCGCTCGCGGTGAATGCGGTCGGATTCATCGCCTGCGGCATGGTCTGGAACGCCGCGCGTGTATTCCACGGTCGCAAGCCCAATGTGCCGGGGCTGCTGCTCGGCGCGGTTGGCTGGATCGCGGCGGTGACGAGCCTCGATCCGCATGCGGCCGCCTTGCGGATGACCATCGGCGCGGCCATTGTCGCGATCTACGCGGCCTTGACTGCCACCGAATTGTGGTCGGAGCGGCGCAAGGCCTTGCAGCGGCGTTGGCCGGCGGTCGCGATGCCGGTGCTGCACGGTTTCGTGCTGATGCTGCCGATCGTGCTCGGGGACATGCTGCGGTCCTCCGACGAGCAGTTTTCCTCGAGCATCTGGGTCACCGTCTTTTCCATCGAACTCGTGCTCTACGCGGTCGGCACGGTGTTCGTCATCTTCATGCTGGTCTCGGAACGCACGGTCACCGCACATAAGAACGCGGCCTCAATGGACCCGCTGACGGGCATGCTCAACCGCCGCGGTTTTGCCGAAGCCTGCGCGCGCGTGATCGAGCGCGAAGCCGAAGCCGGCCGTCCGGTGACCGCGTTGATCTTCGACATCGATCATTTCAAAGGCATCAACGACCGCTTCGGCCACCCCGCCGGCGACGAAATTCTCAAACTGTTCGCGACGATCGTGGTGAACAATCTGCGCATCAGCGACTTGTCGGGCCGGATCGGCGGCGAGGAATTCGCGGCGCTGTTGCCGTGCTCGCTGGAAGAGGCGGTGCTCGTGGCTGAGCGGGTGCGCGAGGCGTTCGAAACCTCGGGTATCGTGGTCGAGGAAGGCCCGGTCGATACCACCGTCAGCATCGGCGTCGCCGGCGGGCCGGCGGGCACCGAACTCGAAGTGCTGCTCGCTGCGGCCGACACCGCGCTCTACCAGGCGAAGCGCAGCGGTCGCAACCGGGTGGAAACCGCGGAGGAGTTGCCGCTGTCGCTGGAGAATTGGCGGCGCAAGACGGCGGGCCTTCCGCCGCCGAAGTCGCGGCCGGCTGTGGCCTAAAGCGCGATGGGATTAGGTCGAATCGCTATCGCGCTTTAGATTCTTGTTTGAGCATGATCTTTTCGGAAAACCGCTTCACACCTTTCCGGATCATGTTTCTAGCGGCGCCGGTCCATCGAGCGCTGCAGTGCGCGTGGGGCAGGGCGCCTTTCGGGTGCCCTTTTTCTTTTCCGCCTCGTAAGCTAGATACGCGCACCCAGCGCGATGACTTTTCTTCCAGACGTGATCGCGCTCTTGTGTTTCGATTTGAGCATGATCTGTTCAGAAAACCGGTACCTACTTTTCTGATCGTGCTCCAGAACCGGAGGCCAAACGCCCATGATCACTGAAATTGCGCAAATCGACGTCAAGCCCGGCAGCGAGAAGGATTTCGAGGCCGCCGTTGCCAAGGCGCGCGCCGCCTTCGGCCGCTCCAAGGGCTTTCACGGGTTCGAGCTGCACAAATCGATCGAGAAACCCCAGCGCTATCGTTTGATGGTCAAATGGGAAACGCTGGAAAGCCATACGGTCGATTTCCGCGGCTCGGAGAATTTTACCGAATGGCGCGGCCTGGTCGGCCAGTATTTTGCCGCCCCGCCCGAGGTCGAGCATACCGAGACGGTGCTGACGTCGGCGGTCTGAAACCCGCGTCAGGCTGCCGGCTCGACCGCGGCTTCGTCCGACTTGAAATAGTTGATCATGACCTTGGCGACGGCGATCAAGGGCAGCGCCAAGGCCAGCCCCCAGATCCCGAACACCACGCCAAGCAGGATCTGGAATGCGAACAGCGTGGCAGGCGGGATGTCGAGCGCCTGACGCTGGATCAGTGGCGTCAGTATGTAGCTTTCCATCGCGTGCACGCCGAGGAACAGGATGGCGGCGCTCAAGGCCGCGATCCATCCCGAGGCGAGACTGGCGAGCACCACGATCAGCCCGCCGATCAAGGCGCCGACCGTCGGGATGAAGGCCAGCAGGCCGGCCTGGATGCCCAGGATGAACGCGCCCTGGATCCCGATGATGGCAAGCCCGATCCAGGTGACCAGGAAGACCGCGAACATCGTGATGATCTGCGCGATCAGCCAACGCTCCAGCGTATCGCCGATGCGGTCGACGATTACGGTGGCGCGGGCGCGCTGTTTCGCGGGCGCCATGAACAAGAGCCCGCTGCGATAGATGCCGGGCTGCGCCGCAAACGCAAGTCCGAGAAACAAGACGATGAAGAAGTTGCCGACGGCGCTGACGGTGCCGAGCAGCAGTTTGAACGTCTGGCTCACGATGGCCCCGCCGCTGGAGGCAAGCGCGCCGGCGCTCGGCAGCCGGGGACCGGAGGTTGCCGGCGCAGTTGCGCCCGCGCCTGCGGCTTCGCCCGCGCCGGTGCCGCCAAGTTCGAAATAGCTGGTGTCGATGCCATGCCGGTCGAGGAAGCTTTTGACGTTCACGAGCTGTGACTTGATGGTATCGCTCAGCGCCGTGGCCTGTTGGGCGATGGTGGCGCCGCCCAGGAAAACCACGCCGGCGAACAGAACCGCCAGCACGACGCAGACGATGGCCAGCCGCAGCGCATGCGGCAGGCGGATGAACTCGCCGAGCTTGGTGGTCAGCGCGTTGAGCGCCACGGCCAGCAGGGTGCCTGTGAAGATCAGGAACAGCGTGGCCGCGAAATACCAGGTGAATGCCACCACTGCGGCAAACAGCACCGTGCCGATACCGCCGATCGTGATGGACCAGGCTAGATCCTTGCGCGCCTGCAGGCGCTCGTCATTGGATACCGACACGTTGCTCCCCGCATCCTCGCTACTGCAAAAAGCACTCTTTCGCCAAACCTGGCCGGGATCAAGCCGGGGCGGGCGCGCCGGTTGGACGCGGCAGCGCTTTTATCCAAAATTCGCATCACCGCTCCGCAGGCAGAGATGTTGATCCGGCGCAGGCCGGCGGGCATGATCACTCATTCGCCAGCCGGGAGAACGGAACGAGGTATGAGGAGGAAGCCGGTTGTCGGCGTAATCGGAAACGCCCACCGCATCGAGAACAGGTTTGCAGTGCAGGCTGTGGGCGAACGCAACCTTCGCGCCGTAGCCGAGGTGGCGGGCGCCTTGCCGCTGATGTTCGCCGGCTGCCCGGAGATTACTGACATCGGAGCCTTGCTGGACCTCGTCGACGGCATCGTGCTGACCGGCGCCCGTGCCAATGTTCATCCGACCCGCTTCAATACCGAACCGCACGCCAAGCACGAGCCCTATGACATCCTGCGCGACGAGGTGGCGCTGGCGGTGGCGGAAGCCTGCGTTACCAGGGGGATTCCCCTGTTCGGTATCTGCCGTGGCCTACAGGAGATGAACGTCGCCTTCGGCGGCTCCTTGCATCCGGAGATCAGGGAATTGCCCGGCCGGATAAACCACCGCATGCCTCGGCTCGAGAACGGTGAAATCCATCCCGATCCCAAGGTTATCTTCGCCGATCGTCATGAGGTAACGCTCGTGCCGGGCGGCGCCTTCGAAAAGATCCTAGGGTGCGAGAAAATCCGCGTCAATTCGCTGCACGGGCAGGGCATTCTGGAGCCGGGCAAGCGCGTCGTGGTGGAGGGCATCGCCGAGGATGGCACGATCGAGGCGATCCGGATTGCCGATGCACCCGCCTTCGCGCTCGGTGTGCAATGGCACGCCGAATATGATCCGCAGCGCAATCCAATCAATCGGAAGCTGTTCCAGGCGTTCGGGCAAGCGCTCGCCGCGCGCGCGAAGGTCGCCGCTCATACCTGAGTGCAAAATGGAGCAGGATGAGACCAAAGGTGCGATGAGTTGCGGTTGGATCGGTATCAACCGCGGACTCGGTTCACCTCTCCCGGAGGGAGAGGTCGGATCGCATCGATGGATGCGATCCGGGTGAGGGTTTACGGTCTCGGTTGAGAGCTGCGGCCCATCACCCGGATGGGGAGAGGTGAACCGCCGCGACGACCAACTAAACCTAATCTCATTGCGCCGTAGGTTGAGCCGCCGCGGCATCCGCGAAAGCAAAAGGCGCCCCGCGAGGGAGCGCCTTTCATTTTTCGACTGAAGCGTAGGGTCGATCAGCCCGAATAATACATGTCGAACTCGACCGGGTGCGGCGTCATCTCGAAGCGCTCGACCTCGGTCATCTTCAGCTCGATATAGGCGTCGATGAAGTCGTCGTCGAACACGCCGCCGGCCTTCAGGAAGGCGCGGTCCTTGTCGAGATTTTCCAGCGCCTCGCGCAAGCTGCCGCACACGGTCGGGATCTGCTTCAGCTCTTCCTTCGGCAGGTCGTAAAGGTCCTTGTCCATCGCCGGGCCCGGATCGAGCTTGTTCTTGACGCCGTCGAGACCCGCCATCAGCATCGCGGCAAAGCCGAGATACGGATTGGCGAGCGGATCGGGGAAGCGCACCTCGACGCGCTTGGCCTTCGGTGAGGCCGTGTAGGGAATGCGGCAGGAGGCCGAGCGGTTGCGCGCCGAGTAGGCTAGCAGCACCGGCGCTTCGTAACCCGGGACCAGGCGCTTGTAGGAATTGGTCGAGGGGTTGGTGAAGGCGTTGATCGCCTTGGCGTGCTTGATGATGCCGGCGATGTAGGACAGGCAGATCTCCGAAAGATCGGAGTACTTGTTGCCGGCGAAGACAGGCTTGCCCTCCTTCCAGATCGACTGGTGGCAATGCATGCCCGAGCCGTTGTCGCCATAGACCGGCTTCGGCATGAAGGTGGCCGTCTTGCCGTAGATGTGGGCGACCTGCTGGATGCAGTATTTGTAGATCTGCATCTGGTCGGCCATCAGCGTCAGCGTGTCGAACTTCATGCCGAGCTCATGCTGGGCGGAAGCGACTTCGTGGTGATGCTTCTCGACCTTGACGCCCATCTTGGCCATGGCGCCCAGCATTTCCGAGCGCATGTCCTGCACCGAGTCCTGCGGCGGCACCGGGAAATAGCCCATCTTGGTGCGGATGCGGTGGCCGAGATTGCCGCCCTCATAATCGGTGTCGGAGTTGATCGGCAGCTCGGAGGAGTCCAGCTTGAAGCCGGTGTTGTAGGGGGTCGCGCTGTAGCGGACGTCGTCGAATACGAAGAACTCGGCCTCGGGTCCGAAATAGACGGTGTCGCCGATGCCAAGCGACTTGACCATCGCCTCGGCCTTCTTGGCGATGCCGCGGGGGTCGCGGTTGTAGGGTTCGCCGGTGGTCGGTTCCAGCACGTCGCAGACCAGGATCATGGTGGTCTCTGCGAAGAACGGGTCGATCGTCGCGGTGACGGGGTCCGGCATCAGGCACATGTCGGATTCATTGATCGCCTTCCAGCCGGCGATCGACGAGCCGTCGAACATCAAACCCTCGGCGAACGAATCCTCTTCGATCATGCCGGCATCGAAGGTGACATGCTGCCACTTGCCGCGCGGATCGGTGAAACGCAGGTCGACGTATTTGACGTCGTTGTCTTTGATCGATTTGAGGACGTCCTTGGCGGTCTTCATGAATCCCCCTCTAGGCTACAGGTCGTCGTGATCCGTTCCGCGGACCAACGACCGCGGGTGACAGCTCAATAGCGTCGGGTGGGGCTCAAGACAACAGAAGTTGCCGGAAATACCGACCGCGCCGCCAATTTGATGCTTCTGAATCCTTCAAACGTGGAACTAAATTGCGTCCAGGCCGGATTCGCCGGTGCGGATGCGGATCGCTTCCTCGATATTGGATACGAAGATCTTGCCATCGCCGATCCGGCCGGTCTGCGCGGCGCGCCGGATGGCGTCGATGGCCTTCTCCACCAGATCGTCGCCGATCACGATCTCGATTTTGACCTTGGGCAGGAAGTCGACGATGTACTCGGCGCCGCGGTAAAGCTCCGCATGCCCCTTCTGCCGGCCGAACCCCTTGGCCTCGGTCACCGTGATGCCCTGCAGTCCCACTTCCTGGAGCGCTTCCTTCACCTCGTCGAGCTTGAACGGCTTGATGATGGCTTCGATCTTCTTCACTTGAGCGCCTCCTCGGGCCTTTCCCAATCCAACATTGCAACCTTGTCTTCAGGCTGCGCATATGCGCAGAGCTGTTCGATGCCTGAAGTTCGGACCCCGCCTGACCCTCCGGCAGTGTCCGGCGTGAGGTTTTCACGGCCAGTAGGCACGGCGAACCGAAGCGGCTTCCTCAAAAGCAGGGTCTATGCCAAGTTGTTAAGCGGCCTGATTTCGGAACGTTATCAGACTTTTAACCGGCATTTCGCTTGCTACTGAGCCGAAGCGCCACAATAGCGAAGCCTGCGAAATAGGCAAACCGATGAACGGATATGCAGTCGCTGGTGGAGACCGGTCCGCGCAAAGAAGAAATGCCTCAGGATGAGGCGATCTTACCAGGAATTCGGCATGGAAGTTCTAACCACCGCTGAGATGGAACGTGCAGACCGGCTCACCATCGCCGCAGGCACGCCGGGCTTTGCACTGATGCTGAGCGCGGGTCAAGCGGTTGCCGAGACGGCACAGGACCTGGTGGAGGAGGGACCGATCCTGGTGATCGCCGGGCCGGGCAACAATGGTGGCGACGGTTTTGTCGCCGCGGCGGAACTTGCGGCGCAGGGGCGGGAGGTCTCCGTGAGCCTGATGTGCGAGCGCGACGCGCTCAAGGGCGATGCCGCGTCCGCGGCGAAGGGCTGGAAACATCCGGTGCTGCCGTTCACGCCGCAGGCGATCGGCAAGCCCGCCTTGATCATCGACGCGCTGTTCGGCGCGGGTCTCAGCCGTTCGGTCACCGGCGAAGCCCACGAGATGATCGCGGCGATCAATGCCAATGGCGCCCCGGTCGTTGCGGTCGATCTGCCGAGCGGCATCAACGGCACCACCGCCGCGGTGATGGGGATCGCGGTGCGTGCGACCGAAACCATCACCTTTTTTCGCAAGAAGCCCGCGCATCTGCTGCTGCCCGGCCGGTTGTATTGCGGCCGCGTCCGGGTTGCCGATATCGGCATCGAGACGGGGGTGCTCGACGAGATCAAGCCGCAGGCCTTCGAAAACAGCCCGCAATTCTGGCGCAAGGCGTTCCCGGTGCCGCGGACCGACGCACACAAATATGCGCGCGGCCATGTGCTGGTCGTCTCCGGCGATATCGCCGCCACGGGAGCTGCCCGGATGGCGGCGCGCGGCGCTTTGCGCGCCGGCGCGGGCCTCGTGACGCTGGCATCGCCCCGGGATGCGCTGGCGGTAAACGCCACGGCGCTGACGGCGGTGATGGTGCGTCCGGTCGATACGGCAATCGAGTTCGGCGAGCGACTCTCCGACAAACGTCTCAACGCCTGTGTGATCGGCCCTGGCGCGGGCATTGGCGAGCGCACCCGCGAGTTCGTTCATGCCGCCCTGTCGGCGCAACGGGCATTGGTGCTCGATGCCGACGCGCTGACAAGCTATGCGGACGCGCCGGACCGTCTGTTCGAGGCCATCAAGGGCTCGCGCGACAGCCAGGTCGTACTGACCCCGCACGAGGGTGAGTTTCCGCGGCTCTTCAGCGACATCAGCAACAAGCATCCCGGCCGCTCCAAGCTCGAGCGCGTGCGGGCGGCGGCCGAGCGCTCCGGTGCGGTCGTGCTCCTGAAGGGGCCCGATACCACGGTCGCGGCGCCAGACGGCCGCGCCACGATCGCCGCGAACGCGCCGCCCTGGCTCGCCACCGCCGGCGCCGGCGACGTGCTGTCCGGGATCATCGCAGGGCTCTTGGCGCAGGGGGTGCCGGCCTTCGAGGCGGCCAGCATCGGCGTATGGATGCACGGCGAGGCCGGCCGCGAGGCGGGACCGGGCCTGATCGCGGAGGATCTGCCCGAAGTTCTCCCCGCCGTGCACCGGCACATCTACGACGAGTTCGGCATCGACTACTGAGCGGCGCCGGACGGGCTCTTCAGATCAGATATTTTGCGATTGCAGGCTCGTTCCATTCCAGCCCCAGGCCCGGTCCGCGCGCGGTGAGCGTGCCGTCCACGATCTTCATCGGATCGGCGAGGATCGCGTTGCCGAGATCCATCACCTCCAGCCAATGCGCCGTCGGCGTCACCGCGAGCACATGCGCGCTCGCTTCCGCAAACAGATGGCTCGACATCGGGATCGAAGCGGCGTCCGCTTGTCCCGCGATATTGAGCCAGCCGGTGACGCCGCCGACCTTCATCAGGTCGGGCATGATGAAGTCGCTCGCGCCGGCCGCAATGGCCTCGGCGAAGCCACGCGGAAACCACCAGTTCTCACCGGCCTGGATCGGGATCGGCGAGCCTGCGCGCACCTTGGCGTGACCCGTCAGGTTTTCCTGCGGCACGGGTTCCTCGACCCAGGTGAGGTCGTAGGGCGCAAGGCGCGCGATACGGCGCTTGGCCTCGGCCGGGTCGAGCGACTGGTTGAAGTCGATCATCAGCGCGACGTCCGGGCCGAGCAGGGCGCGCACGCCCTTCACCACGCGCTCATCATTGGCGGCGTCGCCGTCGCCGCCCTTGATCTTGATACCACGAAAGCCTTGCTCCAGCGAACGCTTGAGCGCCCGTTCGTCGGTGACCGGATCGACCGCGCCGTAACTGTCATAGGCGCGTAGGGGCCGCGCCGAACCACCCAGGAGTTCGACGAGCGGCTTGTCCGCGAGCCGGCCGAGCGCGTCCCAGAACGCCATGTCGAGGCCGGAGACGGCCATGCCAACCAGGCCCTGCCAGCCGAGCAGGCGGAATTTGGCGTCCATCGCCGCCATCAGATCGAATGGCACGATGGCTTTGCCGGTGAGATCGCGTCCGATCTCCTCGATCAGCGTGACCAGCGGTTTCAGGCTCAGCTTGTTGTAGCCGAAGATGTAGGCGTGCCCGGTAACGCCCTGGTCGGTTGCGACGTCGATCAGCACCAGGGGTGCCGCTTCGATGACGCCGAACGCGTTTTTCACGGGACGGGCGATCGGGGCGACGACGGCGCGGGCCTTGATGCTGCGAATCGCGGGGGTTGTTTTGGTCATGGTCGTTTCCTCATTCAACACTGTACCATCGCACAAGACGCGGCGCCGCCCAGGAGGTCGCAACGGATTCCAACAGCCAACGCCCGGAAAATTCCGTGGCAAAAGCGATGCGTTGCGTCTGCCCCGGTTCCACGGCGAGCGTATCCAACCAAAATGGCTTCCAGCCGTCGTCGAGCCGGTCAAGCAGGCGAAAATGGTGGCCGTGCAGGTGAAAGATGGTGGCAAGGTCGGCGCGGTTGTCCAGCGTCAGCACGACGGTCCGGCCCGCTTTGGTTTTGAACGCCGGCGGCGCCGATCCCGAAAAGCTGGCCGGACTTGTCCATTCCGGCCCTGCGAGGCTGAGATCGACCCGATGGGCGCCTTTCAGGTCCAGCCGCGCGGGCAGCCCATCGGCCGTCAATGGCTCGGCCGGCGGGAGCGGTGTCGGCCGAACCGGCGGCTCGGCTGAGATCGCCAGGCGGGCCAGGCTGCGGGCTTCCTTGCCGTCGTGCAGCAGGATCTGGGAAGCTGTGCCCGGAGTGGCCGTGGCGTCGATCAGGGCGTCGACGCGGCCACCGGGTGCCATGACGAGGGCGCTGTTGCGGGCCAGGAAGGGCTCCGCGGGCGCGCCGTCCAGGGCGATGACGCGAACGTCATATCCTTCGATCTTCAAAGCGATGACTTGGCGTTGACAGCCATTGATGAAGCGAAGCCTGAGGCGATCGCCAGAACGCACGGAAATCTCCGGCGAAACCTCTCCATTGACCGTGTAGATGGTCGATGCGTCATTGGCCGCCGCGCCCGGCGCCCAGGCCGATCCGTCGCCGCGTAACCGCCAATCCTCGATCAGGAAGGTCTCGTCGCGATCAACGGCCGGTGGGGCGTCTTCCCTGACGATTACCGGAAGTGGACGCGACGGGGCTTGCCCGTCACCCAGCAGCCGGAGGTCACAAAGGAGCGTGCCGGCGCGGCGCAGAGCCACGGAAAGAGTCGCTTCGGCTCCCGGCGCGACAGGCAGTCGCACGGTAAGCGGCTCCGCCGCCGCTGCGCCGTCCAGGCCGCGCCAGTCGACGGTCGTCGCAACCGGCAGGGCGTTTCGAAAGATGACCTCAAGCGCGCCGCGCTTGAGGCGAGGGGGTGCGGGTGGCCCTTGCAATCCCCATATTGGTATCGTCGGCTGGCCCGGGCGCAGTGCAGTCAGGCTTGGCTTTGCTTCAAGCTCCAGGGTTTGCGGGGCTTGAACACGTGTTTGCGCCGAAGCAATTCGGGATGCGGCCGGCATCAGGGAGGCGGCGGTGAGCCCGGCCATCACCTCGCGCCGATTCGGCGTCGAAATCTGCTTTGCCATGAGACCGATGCGGACCATTTCTAGTCTCTTGTGTCCAGTTGCTGCGGTGGGTTGTCAAAGGTCCATTTTTTTGCTGCGAAGGGGCGGGCCCATGTTATAAGCCCGCCGCCCGCGGCCCTCGCGGCCGGACTGATGCTGTTCACGCGGGCGTGGCGGAACTGGTAGACGCGCTGGATTTAGGTTCCAGTGACGAAAGTTGTGGGGGTTCGAGTCCCTCCGCCCGCACCAAGCGCTGTTTGGCGTTTGCACCAGGGATCACTGGAGAACCTGTTTCCTCCGCGGGATTGGTTCGCCGACACAACCGGCGCAAGGCTTTTGCCGCGCGCCGAAGGGATGGATAATTTCGGGGCCTCAACCCCGAGGAAGCAGAAGAAGATTTTTTACCATGCAGGTCACCGAAACCCTCTCGGAGGGATTGAAGCACGAATTCAAGATCAGCGTTCCCGCTTCCGATCTCGACGCCAAGGCGGATGCGCGGCTGGTCGATCTCAAGGAGAAGGTCCGCCTCAACGGCTTTCGTCCCGGCAAGGTGCCGGTCAGTCACCTGAAGAAAGTCTATGGCCGTTCGGTGATGGCCGAGACCATTGACCAGACCATCCGCGACACCAACACGCAGATCTTCACCGAGCGCGGCTTCCGCCTTGCGACCGAGCCGAAGATCACGATGCCGACCGAGAAGAACGAGGTCGACGATCTGCTGACCGGCAAGTCCGATCTGACCTACACGGTCGCGATCGAAGTGGTGCCGGCGATTCAGCTCGCCGACTTCAAGAGCTTCAACGTCGAAAAGCCCGTCGCTGACGTCACCGATGCCGATATCGACGAAGCGATCAAGCGGATTGCCGACCAGAATCGCAACTACGCCGACAAGGGCGAGGGCGCCAAGGCCGAGTCGGGCGACCGCGTGACGATCAACTTCAAGGGCATGATCGACGGCAAGCCGTTCGAGGGCGGCACCGGCGAGAAGATTCCCGTCGTGATCGGCTCCAACACCTTCATTCCCGGCTTCGAAGAGCAGCTCAACGGAATTGCGGCCGGCGAGACCCGCACGCTGAAGCTGTCCTTCCCCAAGAACTACGCCAACGCGACCTTGGCCGGCCAGCCGGCGGAGTTCGAGACCACGGCAACTTTGGTCGAGGCGCCGCAGGCGGTCGAGATCAATGACGAGTTCGCCAAAACGCTCGGGCTCGAATCGCTCGATAAGCTGAAAGAGGCGATGCGCGAGCGGCTGACGGCGGAGTTCGCCGCCGCAACGCGTCGGCGCGTCAAGCGCGCGTTGCTTGACCGCCTCGACGAGGGCCACAAATTCGAGGCGCCGCCGTCGCTGGTCGATGAAGAGTTCAACCTGATGTGGAACTCGATCAAGGCCGAGATGGACTCGAGCGGCAAGACCTTCGCCGACGAGAACACGACTGAGGACGCGGCGAAGGAGGAATACCGCAAGATCGCCGACCGCCGCGTTCGGCTCGGCCTTGTGCTTTCCGAGATCGGTGAAAAGAACAAGATTACCGTGACCGACGACGAAGTCGGCCGCGCGGTGATCGAGCGTGCGCGCCAGGTGCCCGGCCGCGAGAAGGAAATCTGGGATTATTACCGCAACAACGCCCATGCGCTGGCCCAGATTCGCGCACCGATCTATGAGGACAAGGTCGTCGACTTCATCCTCGAACTCGCCAACGTGACCGAAAAGAAGGTCTCGCGCGAGGAGCTCTTCAAGGAAGAGGACGAGAAAAGCGCGGCCTGATCGAGCGTCAGGGCGGCGTTAATGATGAATAGCGAAAGCGGCCGGGATCGCTGGCCGCCACGCTTCGAATCGGCTTGAACTTCTGTCGCGACGGTCGGGGCTTTGGGCTCTTGCCGCCGCGAAATTGGCTCATATCTGAGCTTGCGTCTTGGCCTTGTCTTGCATCACGGGACGTGCGTCCGCCCCGGCACCTGCTTTTCCCATGGTTCGCCGCTGGATGTTCGCCCCCACCAACTCTTGGGTGACTCATGCGCGATCCCGTTGAAACCTACATGAACCTCGTGCCGATGGTCGTCGAGCAGACTAACCGCGGTGAACGCGCCTACGATATTTTCTCGCGCCTCTTGAAAGAGCGCATCATCTTCGTGACCGGCCCGGTCGAGGACGGCATGTCGACCCTGATCGTCGCGCAGCTCCTGTTCCTTGAGGCGGAAAATCCGAAGAAGGAAATCTCGATGTACATCAACTCGCCGGGCGGGGTGGTGACGTCGGGCCTTGCGATCTACGACACCATGCAGTTCATCCGCCCGCCGGTTTCGACGCTGTGCACGGGACAGGCCGCCTCAATGGGCTCGCTCCTGCTCGCCGCCGGCGAGAGGGACATGCGCTTCACGCTGCCGAACTCGCGCATCATGGTGCACCAGCCCTCCGGCGGCTTCCAGGGCCAGGCAACGGACATCATGCTGCATGCGCAAGAGATCCTGAACCTGAAGAAGCGGCTCAACGAGATCTACGTCAAGCACACCGGCCAGACCTACAAGGCGATCGAGGATGCGCTGGAGCGCGACAAGTTCCTCACCGCCGACCAGGCCAAGGAGTTCGGCCTGGTCGACAAGGTGATCGACAAGCGTCCGGACGATCCGGCCACCGCAGCCAAGGCGGCGTGACCGCGTGGAATTGCGGGGATCGCAGGCCGCGCTGCAGCGTTAAGGCGGACGGGCGCTTTGCGGCCGCTCGCGTGGCCGCAGCGCGCTCGCCACGGGGCAGAAAGTTCCCCTTTCGTGCTGATTTGGCGTGGCAATCGCGCAACGCTGGGACGATTTCGACCTTTTCTTCTCGTGCGAATATGCAAAATCACGGTATTGTCACGGATTGAGGTCGGCGCGCGTTTAGCGAATTCTTGATAGTCGCGTGTCAGCATGGTTGGCTATGGGGGATCGGATAAGATCGCGGGGGATTCGAGTGAACCGTGGTTCGCACGGGATGAAGCGCTGAGGGTCTTTTTTGGTACGGAATTTGCTCTATCTACTATCCATGTCGGACCTTCCCGAAATGGAGCGATTGAGCGGACGAGGTCGAACGGCGGACGGAGATAGGAATGAGTAAGGTCGGCACGAGCGACTCCAAGAACACGCTGTATTGCTCGTTTTGCGGCAAGAGCCAGCACGAGGTCCGCAAGCTGATCGCGGGGCCGACGGTTTTCATCTGCGACGAGTGCGTCGAACTCTGCATGGACATCATTCGCGAGGAGAACAAATCCTCGCTGGTGAAGTCGCGCGACGGTATCCCGACGCCAAAGGAAATCTGCAAGGTTCTCGACGACTATGTGATCGGCCAGAGCCACGCCAAGAAGGTGCTCTCGGTCGCCGTGCACAATCACTACAAGCGGCTGAACCATCAGACCAAGCACAATGACGTCGAGCTTGCGAAGTCGAACATCCTGCTGATCGGTCCGACCGGTTCGGGCAAGACGTTGCTGGCGCAGACGCTGGCGCGCATTCTGGACGTGCCCTTCACCATGGCGGATGCGACCACGTTGACCGAAGCCGGCTACGTGGGTGAGGACGTTGAAAACATCATCCTGAAGCTGCTGCAGGCGGCCGACTACAATGTCGAGCGCGCGCAGCGCGGCATCGTCTATATCGACGAGATCGACAAGATCAGTCGCAAGTCCGACAACCCCTCGATCACGCGGGACGTGTCGGGCGAAGGCGTGCAGCAGGCGCTGCTCAAGATCATGGAAGGGACGGTGGCCTCGGTGCCGCCGCAGGGCGGCCGCAAGCATCCGCAGCAGGAGTTCTTGCAGGTCGACACCACCAACATCCTCTTCATCTGCGGCGGCGCCTTCTCGGGCCTGGAGAAGATCATCTCGGCGCGCGGGCGTTCGACCTCGATCGGCTTCGCGGCGCAGGTGCTGGCTCCGGAGGATCGTCGTACCGGCGAAATCTTCCGCCACGTCGAGCCGGAAGACCTGCTGAAATACGGCCTGATTCCCGAATTCGTCGGCCGTCTGCCTGTCGTGGCGACGCTGGAGGATCTGGACGAGACATCGCTGAAGAAGATCCTGACCGATCCGAAGAACGCGTTGGTCAAGCAGTATCAGCGGCTGTTCGAAATGGAGAACATCGAGCTCACCTTCGCCGACGAGGCCTTGGGCGCGGTCGCCCGCAAGGCAATCGAGCGCAAGACCGGCGCGCGCGGGCTGCGTTCGATCCTGGAGAGCATTCTGCTCGAGACCATGTTCGATCTTCCTGGTCTGGAAGGCGTCGAAGAGGTGGTGATCTCGCGCGAGGTGGTGGAGGGGACGGCGCGTCCGCTCTACATCTACGCCGACCGCTCGGACCGTGCGGTCGAGAGCAGCGCCAGCGCCTGATCAAGAGCTCGCGCTGTGTTTGAGAAAGCGGCTGTGGAGTGTGTTTTCACAGCCGCGCTTTGCGTAATCGCTTCGCTCTGGCGGCCCGCAATTTTGCGGGCGATTTCACAGGCTTGACACCCCCATACACGATAGCCACCTAATGGTGGCGGGCGATCAGAATTTCCATTTAGATTCGCCTTTACCATCGATCCGAAAGGAGCCGGGCGAAGCAAGCGACCCCATCATCTTCGGATCAACTCGGCACCTTGTGGCGGTTGCGCAGTATCGCGGGCTGCGTGCAAGGGGGCACAACAGAAGGAACAGCCCATGACAACCCCGAAAACCCGACCAACTATCGTCCACGGCGAGCCCCATTCTTATCCGGTGCTGCCGCTCCGCGATATCGTCGTCTTTCCGCACAACATCGTGCCGCTGTTCGTGGGCCGCGAGAAATCCATTCGCGCCCTGGAAGAGGTGATGCGCAACGACGCGCTGGTGATGCTGGCGACGCAGAAGAATGCGTCCGATGACGATCCTGCGCCCGATGCAATCTACGAAACCGGTACGCTCGCAAGCGTGCTGCAGCTTTTGAAGTTGCCCGACGGCACGGTGAAAGTGCTGGTCGAAGGCCTCGAGCGCGCGCGCGTGCAGAAATATTCCGACCGCGCCGAGTTCTACGAGGCGACCGCGGTCGCGCTTGCCGACACCGACGCCAAGTCCGTCGAGGCGGAGGCGCTGGCGCGTTCGGTCGTGTCCGACTTCGAAAGCTATGTAAAGCTGAACAAGAAGATCTCCGCCGAGGTCGTCGGCGTCGTTCAGGCGATCACCGATTTCGGCAAGCTCGCCGATACCGTTGCCTCGCATCTTGCGGTGAAGATCGCGGATCGCCAGGGCATCCTGGAGACGCTGTCGGTCACCACGCGCCTGGAGAAGGTGCTGGGCCTGATGGAGAGCGAGATCTCGGTGCTGCAGGTCGAAAAGCGCATCCGCTCGCGCGTCAAGCGTCAGATGGAGAAGACCCAGCGCGAGTATTACCTCAACGAGCAGATGAAGGCGATCCAGAAGGAGCTGGGCGACGAGGATGGTCGCGACGAGCTCGCCGATCTGGAAGAGAAGATCAACAAGACCAAGCTTTCCAAGGAAGCGCGGGAGAAGGCGCAGCACGAGCTGAAGAAGCTGCGTCAGATGTCGCCGATGTCCGCGGAAGCGACCGTCGTGCGCAACTATCTCGATTGGCTGCTGTCCATTCCGTGGAACAAGAAGTCCAAGGTCAAGAAGGATCTGGAGCAGGCGCAGGCGATCCTGGATGCCGATCACTACGGGCTCGAGAAGGTCAAAGACCGCATCGTCGAGTATCTCGCGGTGCAGTCGCGGGCCAACAAGCTGACCGGGCCGATCCTGTGTTTGGTTGGGCCTCCCGGCGTCGGCAAGACCTCGCTCGGCAAATCGATCGCGAAGGCAACGGGGCGCGAATTCGTGCGCGTCTCGCTCGGCGGCGTGCGGGATGAAGCGGAGATCCGCGGTCACCGGCGCACCTATATCGGCTCGATGCCCGGCAAGATCATCCAGTCGATGCGCAAGGCGAAGACCTCGAATCCGCTGTTCCTGCTGGACGAGATCGACAAGATGGGCGCCGATTTCCGCGGCGATCCATCGTCGGCGCTGCTCGAGGTCCTAGACCCCGAGCAGAACTCGACCTTCAACGATCACTACCTCGAGGTCGACTACGATCTGTCCAACGTGATGTTCATCACGACCGCGAATACGCTCAATATTCCGGGGCCGCTGATGGACCGCATGGAGATCATCCGGATCGCCGGCTACACGGAGAACGAGAAGGTCGAGATCGCGCGCAAGCATCTGATCCCGAGCGCGCTCTCCAAGCACGGCCTCGATCCGAAGGAGTGGTCGATCGACGACGACGCGTTGCTGTTGGTGATCCGTCGCTACACCCGCGAGGCGGGCGTGCGTAACCTGGAGCGCGAGCTCTCCACACTGGCCCGCAAGGCCGTGAAGGAGCTGATGATCTCGAAGAAGAAGTCGGTGAAGGTGACCGAGAAGACTATCGAGGACTTCCTCGGCGTGCCGAAATATCGCTTCGGCGAGATCGAGAGCGACGATCAGGTCGGTATCGTCACCGGCCTTGCCTGGACCGATGTCGGCGGTGAGCTGCTGACCATCGAAGGCGTCATGATGCCCGGCAAGGGCAAGATGACGGTCACGGGCAATCTGCGTGACGTGATGAAGGAGTCGATCTCGGCTGCGGCATCCTACGTCCGCTCGCGGGCGATCACCTACGGCATCGAACCGCCGATGTTCGACAAGCGGGACATCCACGTCCACGTGCCGGAGGGGGCGACCCCAAAGGACGGACCGTCCGCAGGCGTTGCGATGGCGACCGCCATCATCTCGGTCATGACCGGCATTCCGGTTCGTCATGACGTCGCGATGACCGGCGAAATCACGCTGCGGGGCCGGGTGCTGCCGATCGGCGGCCTGAAGGAGAAGCTGCTTGCGGCCGCACGCGGCGGCATCAAGACGGTGCTGATCCCCGAGGACAATGCCAAGGATCTCACGGAAATCTCCGATGCGATCAAGGGTGGCATGGAGATCATCCCGGTCGCCCGCCTGGACGACGTCATCTCGCGTGCGCTGGTGCGTCCGCCGGTGCCGATCGTCTGGGAAGAGGACACCAAGGTTCCGGTTGCACAAGAAACCAGCGACGAAGCGTCCGGCGGCCTCACGGCCCACTGAGCGGCGGACTAAAAAAGAACAGCATAAAAACGGCGCCTTCGGGCGCCGTTTCTTTTTTTGATCGTCTTTTCGCGCCAATGGGGAGGCCGGGGCTCGCGTCAAGAAAACGTGTCAGAAAAGAGAGTTAAGCGCGATGCAAGTGGATGGGCGTTGTCATTGCGGCCGGGTGACCTTCGAGGCCGATATCGATCCGCGGGCGGTGTGGGTTTGTCACTGCACGGATTGCCAGGCTTTGACCGGCTCGCCTTTTCGAGTGACGGTGATCTGTTCGGGCAGTCAAATCCGGACGGCGGGACAGGCGCCGAAGATCTATCCCAGAACCGGCGACAACGGCCGGGTCCGCTATCAGCACTTCTGCGGCGATTGCGGCACCCCGCTGTTCACGAGCGGCGAGGGCGAGCACACCGATGAATGGGGAATCCGCTGGGGCGCGATCCGTCAGCGCGCCGCCCTCAGGCCCACCCAGCAAATCTGGTGCCGCTCGGCGGTCCCATGGATCAGCGAGGTCAGGGAATTGCCCGGCCGCCCCATGGACTAGCTTGCCCAGCGGGGCGAGATAGGGCTAAACACCGGAGCCGAAGTGCGATGCCTCTGGTCTCGCGCGACGTTGGCGCATGCCCTCCGAACGAACGCATGGCGTTTGATCGCGAGGAGATCCGGTTCTACCTTCCCGGAATGTGCTGCAGGGCGGCTAGCTCAGTTGGTTAGAGCGTCGGTTTTACACACCGGATGTCGGGAGTTCGAGTCTCTCGCCGCCCACCACTTCCAAGGTTCGATCCCTTTGCCCGATCGACCACGCCCGGCGCCGGCGGCCGCGGACGTCGAACTCAGAACCCCGCCGTCACGTGGGGTTCTTCACTGTAGGCGGTGCATAAAACCGCCGCGCTTGCTTAGAACGCCACGCCAATTCGCAGTCCACGCTTCCAGACCAGCCTGCAGCGTTTTTTGGTGGTGCCGTAGAGCACTTCAAACCGTTGCGGCAGGTCGGCGTAGGTCAGCAATTGCAGGCAAGCCCCGCCCGCCGAGTAGTCGATCAGCGTGCAATCGAGCACGGGCGCTTTAGGTCCGAACAGAATCTTGGCGGCCTTGGAAACTCTGCCTTCGGGCCTCGTTCGGGCAAACAATCGATTTTGATTCATGAGCGAATACTCTACTCATCCAGGACAAGACAGAGTGAACCCGTTTCAGTCGCCTGTTGGCGATCGCCGCATTCTCGCTTGAGACGCGCTTCCGTCGCGTTTAAGCGCGCGTGCAACTTTTGATTAGTTTTCGCGGCCTGAATTTACCGCTCGCTAACGAGATCTGATGCGAAGCACCCCGCCAGGAGCGGAACTTCGATAAAATCGCCGCGTTTGGATCACATTTTCTTGTCCTCACGCGTTAGCCTATTCAGCGAATGTTGTTTACCTCGGAAGACGAAATCGCCGGGTCATATTGCCCCCCCGCGCCGAAGCCACGGCCAGACAGGCCGGGGCTGATCCATCTCTTGGCGACACTGAAACGGAATCCGCTCGAGTGCTGGAGCGAAGAGTTTTTCGAAGAGCCCATTGCAAGGGTTAAGCTCCCCTTTCTGGAGGCTCTCCTGGTGCATGATCCCGTCGCGATCAAGCATGTGCTGGTTGACAACGCCGCCAATTACCGCAAGGATCCGATCCAACGGCGCATCCTTGCCACCGGTCTTTCCGATGGCCTGCTCAGCGTCGAGGGCGAGCGCTGGGAAGTGCAGCGGCGAACACTGGCGCCGCTCTTTGCGCGCCGGACCGTGACCACCTTCACGAGTGCAATGCTCGCCGCCGCAGACCGGCTCACCGAGCGCTTGCGGCGCCTTGAACCGGGCGACACGATCGATATCGCGGCCGAATTTACGCTGCTGACGCTGAATGTCCTCGCGCTCACCATCTTCTCGGACGGGATCGGCGGCGATTTCGACGAGTTTCGCGCGGCGATGAACGCGTATTTCGCCTGCATCGGACGCATTGGCGTGCTTGATCTGATGGGCGTGCCGGGGGCCGTGCCAAGGCCGGGCCGCAAGCGGTTGCGGCAAACCATGGCGTATTTCGAAGGCGTTATTGGGCGGATCATCGCGACCCGGCAGCGCCGGCTCGACAGCCCCGGCGAGCCCGCGGCGCCTGATGATTTGCTGACGCTGCTGCTGCGCGCCCTCGATCCCTCGACCGGCCGGCCGATGAGCCTTGCCGAGGTGCGCTCGAACATCCTGACCTTCCTCTCGGCCGGACATGAGACCACCGCGAACACGCTGGCCTGGTCCGCCTTTCTGCTCTCTCAATCGCCTTGTTGGTACGCGCGGGTGCGCCAGGAGGCGGACGCCGAACTGTCCGGTGACCCCGACGGTTTATTGGAGCGGCTCGTCGTCACCAAAGCGGTGGTGGAGGAGGCGCTGCGGCTCTATCCGCCGATCGCGGCGCTGAGCCGCGCTCCCGAGCAGGCCGACGCGATTGGCAGCCTTCCTGTCAAGCCACGCTCGGTGGTCGTGATTGCGCCCTACATCCTGCATCGGCATCGGCGGCTCTGGGACAGGCCGGACGCGTTCGATCCCACGCGTTTTCTCGCGCCTGCGAAAGCCAAGATCGCGCGCTTCGCCTATCTGCCGTTCGGGGCCGGCCCACGCACCTGCATTGGCTCGTCCTTCGCGCTGCAGGAAGCAACCTTGGTGCTGGCGAAGCTTGTGCAAGCCTTCGACATGCAACTGGTGTCCGGCGCGCAAGTGTGGCCGCTGCAGAAAATCACCTTGCGCCCGGCACATGGCTTGCCGATGCGGATGACGCCGCGACGCGGCGCCTGAGCCCGGCGGACGGGCGATTGCAAAACCGGGCTGCTTTCATCACACTCGGTGCGGCGGTCTTACCTTGCATCGGAATTACACATGAATACGCCAGTTGGTCACGAGCGTAACGCCGACCAGATCGACTATTGGAACGGGCCGGGCGGCCAGCGCTGGGCCGATCGGCAGCAGGCGCAGGACATCCTGCTCGCGCCGATTCTCGATCTCCTCATCGCGCATGCCGATCCGAAGCCGGGCGAACGGGCCATCGATGTCGGATGCGGGAGCGGCGCCACCACCGTTGCCTTTGCAAGGAAGGTGGGGCCATCAGGTCATGTCCTCGGGATCGATGTGTCAGGCCCGATGCTGGCACGCGCGCGGCAGAATGCGCCGGCTGAATTGCCCGTCGATTTCGTGCTCGCCGATGCCACCGTTTATCCCTTCGATGCGGCGAGCTTCGACCTTCTGGTGTCGCGCTTCGGCGTGATGTTTTTTGCCGAGCCCGCGGTCTCCTTCGTCAATTTGCGCAAAGCCCTGCGGCCGTCCGGGCGCGTGGCCTTCATCTGCTGGCGCGAGCCGCGCGAGAATCCGTTTTTCATGGCGCCGCTGCAGGCCGTCTACAAGCATGTGCCGAAACTGCCGCCACAAGGTCCCGACGATCCCGGGCCATTCTCCTTCGCGTCCGAAGAGCGCGTGCATCGAATCCTGACCGAGGCGGGGTATAGGTCCATCGCGATGCAGCCGCATGATCTGGCGCTGGACGTCGCGATCGGGCGGGGCCTCGAGGCCGCCGTTCAGGGCGCGCTGGAGATCGGCCCGGCGAGCCGCGCCCTGCAGGATCATCCAGCGCAAGTCCGCGAAGCCGCGCGCAATTCGATCCGCGAAGCGCTGGCGCCATACGCGCGTGGTGAAAGCGTGCCGCTGCCGGCGTCGATCTGGATCGTCACCGCGCGCGCTTCGTAAGGCTCCTTGAGTGCGGCCTTCCGGGCTAGGCCCGCTCCTCCCAGATCATTGCGAGATGCACGATGGTCAGCACGGCTTTTTCCATGTCCTGGCGGCTGACCCATTCCAGGCGGGAGTGAAAGGCGTGCTCGCCGGCGAAGACGTTGGGGCAGGGCAGCCCCATGAAGCTGAGCCGCGAGCCGTCGGTGCCGCCGCGAATGCTGGCGCGCACCGGCTCAAGCCCTGCACGGCGGATCGCCTCCATGGCGTATTCGACCGTTTCGGGATGTCGGTCGATCACTTCTTTCATGTTCCGGTACTGCTCTTTCACCTCCATCCGGTAGGTGGAGCGCGGGTAGTCCTTCATGACGTCCTTGACGATACGCTCGAGCAGCGCCTCTTTTTCCTTCAGGCCAGCCACGGTGAAGTCGCGCACGATGAAGCCGATCGTGGCTTGTTCGAGCGCGCCGGAGATGCCGATCGGGTGGAGAAAGCCCTCTTTGCCTTCGGTGGTTTCGGGCGAGCAGGTGGTCTTGGGCAGCCGCTCGATGATGGCGGCTGCGATCTTGATCGCATGCTCCATTTTGCCTTTGGCAAAACCCGGGTGGGTGCTGACACCCTGGATGAGGATCGTGGCGGCGTCGGCGGAAAAGGTCTCGTCCTCGATCTGGCCGGCGGTTTCGCCATCAATGGTGTAGGCGAAATCGGCCCCGAGCTTTTTCAAGTCGACCCTGTCAACACCGCGACCGATCTCCTCATCGGGCGTGAACAGGATCTTGATGGTGCCGTGCTTGACCTGCGGATTTTGCACGAAGAACTGCGCGGCATCCATGATCTCGGCGATGCCGGCTTTGTTGTCGGCCCCCAGCAGCGTTGTGCCGTCGGTCGTGATGATGTCGTTGCCGATCTGATCTTTCAGCGCCGGATGCTCGGCGACGCGGATGATCTGGTTGGGATCGGCGGGGAGGATGATGTCGCCGCCGCGGTAGTTTCTGACGATCTGCGGCTTGACGTTCGCACCCGTGCAGTCGGGCGATGTGTCCATATGCGAACAGAAGCAGATCACCGGCACCTTCTTGGACGTATTCGCCGGAATGGTCGCATAGACATAGCCGTTCTCATCGAGATGGGCGTCGGCAATTCCGAGCGCCTTGAGCTCGGAGACGAGCAGGCGTCCGAGATCCTTCTGTTTCTCCGTGGAGGGGCAGGTCGGTGATTCCGGATCCGACTGGGTGTCGATGGTGACGTAGCGCAGGAAGCGCTCGGTCACGCTGTGCTGAAAGTTCAGGGACGAATTCACGCTGAGAACCGCGACTGAGGGACAGAGCGACCCTTATAACGGAAAAAGCGTCATTCCGGGGGAGCCCCTCGCGAGGCAACCGGAATGACGCTTCTGGCTGGCGCTAGAAGGCCGAAAGGGCGGTCAGATCGCTTCCTTGAGTTCCTTGGCCGGGCGGAAGGCGACTTTCTTGCTGGCCTTGATGTGGATGGCTTCACCGGTGGCGGGATTGCGCCCCATGCGAGCGGCGCGCTTGCGCACCTGCAGAATGCCGAGACCGACGATACGGATGCGTTCACCCTTTTTCAGGTGCTTGGTGATCCGCGTCACAACGTCGGTCAGAATGCCCTCGGCTTGCTTCTTCGAAAGTTCCTGGTCCTCGGCAATCGCTGCGGCGAGATGCTTGAGCGTAATCGTCGCCGGAGTCGCTGCTTTCTTTGCCATGTTGGGCCCTCCTCGTTGTTAACAATGGCGTAGGAACCTAAGACGCTTCAGGCCTTAGATGATTCTGTGGGTAGCTACTACGCCGTTTCGCCCTGAAAATTAGGCCATTTTCTGCATCAGCGCGGCAAAAACCGCTGATTTTTGCGAGGATTTGCAACATCCTTGACTTGGAATGTGTGCCCCATTAAGCCCTGCATCCGAATGCGGCTCACGCCGCATCCGCGGGAGTAGCTCAGTTGGTTAGAGCGCCGCCCTGTCACGGCGGAGGTCGCGGGTTCGAGCCCCGTCTCTCGCGCCATTGAAACAGACGTTATTTCAATGGCTTACGCTCTTTTTTTCTGTTCCCGCTGACATTCCAAAAGTGTCATAAGGGCCGTCGTTGTGACGCTTTCGGTCGCCCTCTGTTCTAGCATCTGGGCTCCCACGGCACGGGCTTGGTCAAAGCGCCGGACGCTCGCGACGTTGACCGGATTATAGGTGTTGCGCAGCCGGTTATTGGCCGCGACGGTGTTTGCCCTCTTGTTCGACTGGTCGGTGATTGATCCGCCGTCACCATCGCGACGCGGGGTCGCCGCATATCGGCGAGTTGGCGCATCTCGGCGCTCCCGTAGGCATCGCGCACCAGGCGAAAATCCCTGAGAGCGTATCCTTGGTGTCGACCGCCGGCGCCGGCACGGCCCAGCGAGAGCGAAGCGATGCACGACCTGATCGATCATCAACAATATCAGTACGCATCTCTTTAGGCGTCGCCATCGATGACTCGGTCAAACAGCGTCGACGCCTGGATATCGTAAGATATCGCTGGATTTATTGCATCATTGCGTTTGCGGGTCAGGCGTCTCTGGTGGTGCCGCTCATCTTGCGTGGATAAAAAAAGGATGTATACTGATTAAAAACAGGACGGAGGAGGCGAGGCGGGCATGGCGTGGCGAAGGGCGATCTCGTTGGGGGATCTGCGTTCCGAAATGGTCAAGGAGATCCGGATCGACGGAACGCCGGTGGCGCTATATCGCCTCGGTGATGAGGTCTACGCGACGCACGGCATATGTACGCATGCGCTTGCGTTCCTGGCCGATGGATATGTCGAGGACGGAAAGATCGAATGTCCGCTCCATCAGGGGCTGTTTGACATTCGCTCCGGCAAGGCGCTGTGCGCGCCGCTGACGAAGGATATCCAGACCTTTGCTGTCAAAGTCGAGGAAGGGACGGTATTCGTCGATCTGGATTCGCCCGCCGCTGGGGCCGTGCACCCGCTGCCGATATCTGGCGAACCCAGATCATCCTGCGCACATGGCCCGGTTGTCGTGGTGGGGGCGGGGCAGGCCGCCGCCGCCGCGGTTCGGGGATTGCGTGCACATGGATTCACTGGTCCGATCGCCGTGGTCGGGCGCGAGCCGCATTTCCCGTATGAAAGGCCACCGCTCTCCAAGGACATTCTGCTCGGAAAGACGACCGCGGAGTCGTGCGTGCGCCTGTCGCAGTCCGATGCCCTTGCGCTGGATGTCGCGGTGCATCGCAATGTCAATGCGAAGCGGATCGACCCGAAAGCAAGAATCGTAACCCTGAGTGATGGACGAGAGCTGGGTTACGGTGCGCTTCTGCTTGCGACAGGTGGCGTTCCTCGGCGTCTCGATATCCCCGGTGCCGATCTGCCCGGGGTTCACTTTCTTCGCACGCTGGAGGATGCGGCGGCGATCCGCGCGGCGCTGGAGAGTGCCAAGCGGATCGTGATCATCGGCGGAGGATTCATCGGCCTGGAACTCGCTTCCGTGGCTGCGTCGCTGAAGATTTCGGCCGTGGTCCTCGAGCGGGAATCGGAACTCATGACGCGCGTGCTGCCTGCTCCGCTGGGGCGCGCCTTCCGTACGCTCGCCGAGCGTCACGGGGTGAGCGTTCAGCTTGAGGTGGCCGTGGAAGCGATTGAGCGCGCTGGTGACGGGCTCTGTGTGCGCACGTCAGGTGGTGTCTTCAACGCAGATGCAGTCTGCATTGGCGTGGGACTCGTGCCCGAGACGGCGCTCGCCGCTGCAGCGGGCTGTGAGGTCGACGGGGCAATCGTCGTCGACGCCGAGCAGAGGACCAGCGTCCCGGGCATCTGGGCCGCCGGGGACTGCGCTCTGCATCATTCGCCGATCAGGGGCCGGCGCGGCCGCCTCGAAAGTTGGCACAACGCCGAGCAGCAAGGGGCCGCGGCAGCGCGGTCCATAGCGGGAGTAGCGCCCGCAGCGGACGTGCCAAAGCCGTGGTTCTGGACCGACCAGTTCGGTCTCAACATCCAGATCCTCGGAGTGGCCGCGCCCGGTGACAAAGTCGCGCTTACGGGGCGCGATGGTGAGCAGGGCGCTGTCTACAGGACAATTGATCCGGCAACAGGGCGGCTTACCAGCGTCGTCGCGTTCTCCGATCCCGGCGCGATACGCCGGGCGCGCGAAGAGCTGGAGAATGCGGAAACATTCGATGTCGCGAAGGCATCGGCCGTCGTCGTCAACGGCAAAAGCAAGGAGAAGGAGCTGCCCGTGACAGTGGAATCGAGGCCGCAGGCCGCGAAGCAATACGTCTGGCCGTCCGAGGGACTGACGCGGATTCCCGACTGGGTCTATACCGACGACTATATCTACCAACGCGAGGTCGAGAAGATATTCCACGGCCGCACGTGGAACTATGTCGCGCTCGAAAGCGAGATTCCGAATCCCGGCGACTTCATTCGCTCGAACGTGGGCCCAACACCGATCGTGGTATCGCGTGCGGAAGACGGGACCATCAGCGCGTTCGAGAACCGGTGCGCGCATCGCGCGGCCGAGTTCTGCCGCGAACTGAGCGGCAACGCCAAGGAGTTCGTCTGCCCCTATCACCAATGGTCCTATGACCTGAAGGGCAATCTGGCCGGAGTGCCGTTCCGTCGCGGCGTCGATGGCAAGGGCGGCATGCCAGCGAGTTTCAAGCCGGACGATCACGGCCTGAAGCGGCTCAAGGTGACGACACATCGCGGCGTCGTCTTCGCGTCCTACTGCGAGGATATGGAGCCGCTTGCCGATTATCTGGGGCCAGACATCCTGCGTGAATTCGAAGCGACCTTCGACGGCCGCAAGCCGATGGTGCTGGGCCATTACCGGCACACCCTGCCTGGCAACTGGAAGCTCTATCACGAGAACCTCAAGGACCCCTATCACGCAACGCTGCTCCACACCTTCCTCGTCACGTTCGGCCTGCTCGTTGCCGGCAACAAGTCGTCGATGATTGCGGATGCGTCCGGCCGCCATGGCGTGATGGCATCGGCCAAGTCGGACGCGAGCAAGCTGGACGGCGCGACGAAGAAGGAAATGCGCGCCTATAAGGAGGGCATGACGCTTGCCGAGCCGCGCTTCATGGATTTCATCAACGAGTTCGACAGCCCATGGTCGGTGACCATGACGACCATCTGGCCGAACCTCATCGTGCAGCGGGAGATGAACACGCTGGGCGTTCGTCAGATTGTTCCGACCGGCCCGAACGAATTCATCATGAAATGGACGATGTTCGGCTTCGAGGGTGATGACGAGCAAATGACGCGCCATCGATTGCGGCAGGGCAACCTGATGGGACCCGCCGGCTTCCTCGGCCTCGAGGACAACGAGGCGATCAAGTTCGTACAGGACGGCATGCTCGGAGTGCCTGATGGCAAGCACGTCGTCGAACTCGATCCCGACGTTATCGGGACCGCGGATACCCTGATCTCCGAAGCATCCATTCGCGCGATGTACCAGCACTGGCGCAGCGCGATGGAACTCTGATTTGCATCACATCGCTAGGTCAATCTCATGCTGGCAACAAATACGACACTTTCCCGTCCGGTGCGTCTGGACGACCTGCTGCTCCACTACGAGATCGAACGGTTCAACTGCGCCTATGCGGCTGCGCTCGACGAACAAAGGTTGTCGGACTGGAGCGAGATGTTCACGCCCGACGCAAGCTATGTCGTGCTGTCGCGCGAGAACGAGGAGCGGAATTTTCCCGTCGGCCTCATCTATTGCGAGAATCAGGGCATGATCCGCGACCGGGCGTTCGCGCTGGAAAAGACCGCCATGTTCGCGCCTCGCTATCTGCGCCATATGATCAGCAATCTCCAGCTCCACGGCGAAACCGAAACTGGGGAGATCAAGGCGCGGGCGAATTACGTCGTTCTTCAGGTGCTGTTCGATCGGCCGGATGCAACCATCCATCAGGTCGGTACCTATCACGACGTCTTTCGACGCACCGATGCCGGTCTCAAACTCGTGCAGCGCCGCTGCATCTACGATAATCTGCTCGTTCCAAACGCTCTCTGCATCCCGGTATGATAGCTTGGATCGGCGCCCGGTCGGCGGGCGACCATGGTCGGGGAGCCGGACGGGCGAGTAATGACGCGGATGAGGTGGTGATGGGCGAGGGGCAGGTTTTGGATGGTGGGATCGGCGCCCGGGTTCGCCGGAAGGAGGACGCGCGCCATCTGCGCGGTCGGGGACGCTTCGTCGGCGACATCCAGATGCCTGGCATTCGCGAGGTGGCTTTCCTGCGCAGCCCCGTTGCACATGCACGCATTGCGTCCAAGGCAAAACCTTCGCAACATGCGGCGTGCACTTTCTTCGCCGAAGATCTTGCCGGGGTCTCGCCGATCGTCACGCGATCGTCGATCCCGGGATACAAGCTCTCCAAGTATCCTGTGCTCGCGACCGACAAGGTCCGGTTCGTCGGCGAGCCGATTGCGATGTGCGTCGGCGCCAGCCGCGCGGTGGCGGAGGACCTTGCGGAGCAGGTCGACATCGAGCTCCAGGATCTCCCGGCAGTCACATCATGCGACTCGGGCCGCCGCACCGGAGCTGCGCTCCTGCACGAGGAATGGGGGGACAACCTGTTTCTCGAGACATTCTTCGACAGCGGCGTCGAGGACGTGATTGCGCGAGCGTCGGTCGCGGTCGAGCTCGAGATGTCCTGCGCGCGCCAGACCATGCATCCGATGGAAGGCAAGGGCGTGCTGGCATGGTGGGACCATCGGGCCGATCAGCTCGTCGTGCATACCTCGACCCAGGTGCCGCATCTGATCCGCGTCGGGCTTGCCGAATGTCTCGGGATCCCCCAGGCGCGCATCCGGATCGCTGCGCCCGACGTCGGCGGAGGCTTCGGCTACAAGTGCCTGTTGCAACCGGAAGAAGTCGCGGTCGCCTGGCTTGCATCGACGTTCAAGGCGCCGTTTCGATGGCTCGAGGATCGGCGCGAGCATCTCGTCGCGGGTGCGAACGCGCGGGAGCATCAATACAAGATCAGAGCGTACGCGGACCGAGACGGCCGGCTGCTGGCCATGGACGCCGAAGTATCGGTCGACACCGGAGCCTATTCGGTCTGGCCGTTCACGGCGTGTCTGGAGGCGGCGCAGGCGGGCGGCAATCTGCCGGGCCCGTACCACCTGACCGCCTATCGGTGCCGCACCTACTCGGTAGCGACCAACAAGCCGCCGTTCGCCCCGTATCGCGGCGTGGCCCGGCCCGGCGTTTGCTTTGCCATGGAGCAGGTCATCGACGCGATCGCGCAAAAGGTCGGCCGCGAAGCCTGGGAGGTACGCCGGGATAACCTCGTTCAAGCGTCGGCAATGCCGTACACGAACATCACCAACAAACACTACGACTCCGGCAACTACCCGGAGGCGTTGGTCGCGGCGAAGGACATGATCGGCTTGGAGGCGTTCCGGGCAGGGCCGAAGCGCGACGACAAGGGCCGCTACCTGGGCATTGGCTTCGCAAGCTACACCGAGCAGTCCGCGCACGGCACCAAGGTGTTCGCAGCCTGGGGGCTGCCGCTGGTGCCGGGTTTCGACCAAGCCCACGTCAAACTGACGCCGGACGGCGCCCTGGAGGTCAGTGCCGGTATCCATACGATTGGGCAGGGACTGGAGACCACGCTGGCGCAGATCGCCAGCGAACAGACCGGCGTGCCGTTCAGGGATATCCGGGTAACTCTGGGCGATACGGCGACCACGCCGTTTTCGACAGGCGCCTACGCATCGCGCGGGATCGTGATGTCCGGCGGCGCTGTCTCGCGCGCCTCGGAAGTGGTTGCGAGACGGATCAAGGCGATCGCAGCTCACCTGCTGCAGGTCGAGATGGGAGCGGTCACTTTCGCCGACGGCAGGATCTTCGCAGGCAATGCCAGTGTCAGCTACGAGGATGTCGGGCGCGCCTGGTACATGCGTCCGGACCAGCTTCCCGACTCGGTCGACACCGGCGGGCTGGAGGCGACCGAAGGCTACAAGCCCGCGGTCGATAGCGGCCTCTTCTCCTATGCCAGCCACGCGGTCCGCCTCGCCGTGGACGCTGACACCGGGCAGGTGGAAATCCTCGACTATGCCATCGTCGAGGATTGCGGGCGCATTGTGAACCCGATGATCGTCGAGGGTCAGACCTATGGCGGCGCGGCGCAGGGAATCGGGACCGCGCTGTTCGAGGAAAGTCCGTACGACAGCAGCGGCCAGCCGCTGGCCTCCACGCTGCTCGACTACATCCTGCCCGGTCCCACCGAACTTCCCAGCTTTCGCATCGCGCATCGCGAGACGCTCTCGCCCTACTCGGCGCACGGCATCAAGGGGGTCGGCGAGGGGGGTGCAATCGCGCCGGCGGCGGCGATCATCAATGCGATCAACGATGCGCTCGCACCCATCGGGGCGACGGTCCGGCAGATTCCAGCCAGCCCCAAGCGGATCCGTGAGGCTATCAGGAAGGCGCGCGCGAGCGGCACCGCCGACGGCGAATGGAACATTGCGCAATGAAGCCGTCCGCTTTCGAATTCAGAAATGCCGCTCGCTCGGCGAAGCATCCGAACTGCTCGCCGCGGCGAATGGAGACGGCAAGGTGCTAGCCGGCGGACAGTCGCTAGGACCGATGCTCAATCTGAGGCTGGCACGGCCGAAGCTTCTTGTGAACATCAAGCGCGCCAGCGACTTTCGAAGGCTCGAGGCCGACGACAGGGTGTTTGCGATCGGCGCCGGATGGACGCATGCCGAGATCGAGGATGGTGTGCTGGAGGACCCGACCCGGGGCCTGTTGCGCTTCGTCGCGCACGGCATCGCCTACCGCGCGATTCGCAACCGTGGGACCATCGGGGGAAGCCTTGCGCATGCCGATCCCGCCGCGGACTGGGTCTCGACGCTTGCCGCACTCGGCGCCACGATCGTGGTGCAGGGGAGCGGCACCGAGGTAACGCAAAGGCGCTACGCGGCCGAGACCTTCGTCGAGGGCGCATTTACGACCAAGCTTGCCGAGACCGACGTGATCGCGGCGATTGAGGTCCCAAGGCTCTCGGCCGGCGCCGAGTGGGCCTATTACAAGGTTTGCCGCAAGACCGGTGAGTTCGCGAACGCAATCGGCGTCGTCATTCTGGATCCGAAAATCGGGTTGAGCAGGGTGCTTGCCGGTGCAACCGATGGGCCGCCCGCGCTTTTGCCGAGAACGGCGGCACGGCTTGCCGAATCCGGTGCCGCCACGGCCGCTACGATCGTGGCAGATGAACTCCGCGGGGCTCTCCCGCATCTTGATGTCGATGCGCAGGAGTTGCACGCGGTGGCCGTGTCCCGCGCCCTGGCGAGGCTCGGCAAGGAGCAGCATCGATGACCGAGGTCCTGATGACCGTGAACGGCAATGCCGTGAACGCCAATGTCGAGCCGCGGACTCTGCTCGCCGACTTCCTGCGGCAGGAACTGCAGTTCACCGGCACTCATCTTGGATGCGAGCAGGGTGTTTGCGGCGCCTGCACGGTGGTTGTCGACGGCAAAGTGCAGCGATCCTGCATTACGTTCGTTGCGGACTGCGACGGGGCGCATGTCACGACGATTGAGGGGTTTGATGACGATCCCACGATGAACGAGCTTCGCGAAGCATTTTCGGAGTGCCACGCGCTGCAATGCGGGTTCTGTACACCGGGAATGCTGACCACCGCACGCGACATCGTGCTGCGCCTCGGCGACATTCCGGAGCCGCAGATACGGGAGGAATTGTCGGGCAATCTCTGCAGGTGCACCGGCTATGTCGGCATTGTCGAAGCGGTCCGGAAGGTCGCTGCGGGGAAAAGCCCTGCTGCCGCGACTGCACCCATTTCGCCGTCCCGCACCGCGCTGGGCGATGCGCGATCACCTTCCTTGCCGACGCGGGCTGTCGACAAGCCCAGGCCGCCCCGCACCTTGCCCGCCGACCAGCCCTCCGCGCCGGCCAACGTGGCCGACGGCGGGACCTCGATCGAGGAGCATGTCCGGGTCGCAGCATCGCCCGAGCAGGTTTGGGCGGTACTTTCCGATCTCCGGCGTGTCGTTCCTTGTGTGCCGGGTGCCGAGATCTCGACGCTGGCGGGAGACGACCTGACAGGAAAGGTGCGAATAGCGCTGGGACCGATCAAGGTCGCATTCAGCGGTCAGGCCAAGGTTGGCATGGACGCTGCCAGGCGCGAAGGTTGGATGAGTGGGCGCGGACGCGATGCGGGCCAGGGGTCGTCGGCCGAAGGGACCGCCCGGTGGAAAGTGCTCGCCGACGGTCCCAATGCCTCCGTCATTGCCGTGACTCTCACTTGGAAGCTGGGCGGGCCGCTGGCCCAGTTCAATCGGGCCGGCCTGGTGCGGGACATAGTGCGCCGCCTCGCTGCGGCGTTCGCTGGAAATCTTGAGGCCGCGATCACCGGCGCGCCGCGGCCGGCGCAAGCCGGCGCCGCACTCGGTGGCTTCAGGCTGATCTGGTCGATCATCAAGGCTCGCCTGTTTCCGGGAAGCTAGCGCGCGAACCCCCTCCGTGTCGCGGCGACTTTGCGCGCTGACCTGCGCATAATGTGCAGCAATAAGCGCACATTAGGGAAGTATACTGATGAATTTTGCGATCCATTGACCGTCGCCATCACTCGTCCTCCCGCGCCTTCTTTCGGCGACGTTCGGAAGTGGCGGATGCCTCGGGCAGGCTGTATTTGCTGTTTCCTTCGATCAGTTCCGTCACCATCGCAAGAAATGCCGAGCGGAATTCCGGGCGCAGCGGAGCAAGGAAGCGATCCTGCGCGCGGCGCATGCTGTCGTACATTCGCTCCGCAATGTCCTCGCCTTCCTTGGTCAGGAACGCGACCATCGACCGGCGGTCCACCTTGCTCCGTTCGCGGCGCACCAGACCTCGTTCGGACAGACGATTGAGTACGTCCGCAACGTTCGTGCGGTCGATGCCGACTTCGCTGCCGAGCGTGACCTGATCGATCCCGGGATTGTTGAGCAGGGCGGTGATGAGGCCGTACTGCACCGGAGTGATCCCAAATTCCTGGCATTCCTCCTGGAAGATTGCGGAGTGGATCTGATGCAGCCGGCGTACGAGGTACCCCGGGCGCGACGACAGCGGCATGCGCGCGGTCTCTACCTTGGCTTCGCTCCTCGACGGTTTGGTCATCGGTTGCTTCTTCAACGTGCACGTCCTTCCACTTTTAAGCAGGCGGTGGCCGCAAATTGGGCTGCCGGCCTATTGACATCCGCTGCTGGATCATAAATGCTCAGTATACATCGTTTTATTACGAGCGTTACCATCGAACCGGGCTGACCCCCGTTAGCAAATTCAAGAAACGAATGGAACGCGCAGCTAAGGGGAAGGAAGCCATGGGCAGATTCGTGCCATCGACGCTCGCGTTCATTTTAATGTTGGGACTCGGACCGGCCAAGGCGGGGCCGGACGCCATCAAAATCGGCGTGCTGAACGACCTCAGCGGGGTTTATGCCGATCTCGGCGGGCAGGGATCGGTGGCGGCCGCAGAGATCGCTGTCGAGGAATTCGGGCCCACCGTTCTCGGCAAACCGATCAAGGTGATTTCGGGAGATCACCAGAACAAGCCCGACGTCGGCGGGCAGTTGGCGCGCCGCTGGTTCGACGTCGAGAGCGTCGACATGGTAATCGATTTCCCGAACTCCGGTGTTGCACTTGCCGTGCAGGAGATCGCCAGGAGCAAGAAGAAGATTGCGATCTACTCCACTGCGGCCACGATGGATCTCACCGGCAAGGCTTGTTCGCCGACGGGCTTCCAGTGGACATACGACAACTATTCCAACGCCGCGGGCGTGGCCTCGGCTCTGGTCAAGAAGGGCCTCAGTAGCTGGTATTTCATCACTGTCGACTATGCATTCGGGCTCTCGCTGGAGGCTGAGGCATCCAAGGCCGTGAAGGCGGCCGGAGGCACGGTCGCCGGCACGGCGCGGCATCCGCTCAATACGCCGGACCTCTCGTCGTTCCTGCTCCAGGCCCAGTCGTCGAAAGCGAAAGTCATCGCGCTGGCGAACGCCGGTGGCGACACCGTCAACGCCGTGAAGCAGGCGCACGAATTCAACATTGTCGAGAGTGGGCAGACGCTCGTTACGCCAGTCACCTTCATCACCGACGTGCACAGCCTCGGTCTCGCGGTCGCGCAGGGACTTACCTTCGTGACCGGCTACTATTGGGATCTGAACGACCAAACCCGGGCCTTCGCGGAAAAGTTCTACAAGCGGCGTAATGCGATGCCGACCATGGCGCAGGCCGGCGTCTATTCCGGCGTGCTTCACTATCTCAGGGCCGTCAAGGCGGCCGGCACCGATGATGGGCCGGCGGTGGCAGAGAAGATGCGGGCCATCCCGGTGCGGGACGCCTTCACGCAGACCGGCACGGTGCGGGCCGACGGGCGCATGATCCATGACATGTACCTCGTCGAGGTCAAGAAGCCGTCGGAGTCGAAGGCGCCGTGGGACTATTACAAGGTGCTCGCGACCATTCCGGCTGACGAGGCTTTCAAGCCGCTCGCCGACAGCGATTGTCCGCTGGTGAAGTAACGCTAATGCGGCGCCTGCGACTTGCTCGCGCGCCAAGGTGAACGCGACTCGATGCCCGTGCTGACTTTGACGGAAGACGTCCGTCAAAGCGCCGGCTGACTTGTCCACTCAATCTCGAAGCTGCGGAACGACTGCGATGACGGCCAGACGAATTCGAAAGATCGCTCTTGAAGAGCACTTCACCGCGCCCGGATTCGAGACATATTCGAAGGTCTTCACCAGCCTGATGGGCTCGGCGACGCAGTCCGAGCTGTCGTCGCGGCTCACCGATTTCGACGACATTCGCCTTGGCGAGATGGATCGTGCCGGTATCGACGTTGCGGTTCTGTCGCAGACCGGGCCGAGCGTGCAGGCCGAGACCGATGTCGACACCGCCATTCGTCGGGCCGCCGAGAACAACGATTTCCTGGCCCGGCAGGTCGCCCGGCATCCGCACCGCTACGCCGGCTTCGCATCGCTTCCGATGCATTCGCCGCGCGCAGCGGCAGCGGAATTGTCGCGCGCGGTCGAAACGCTCGGTTTCAAAGGCGCGCTGGTTAACGGGCATACCAACGGAATCTATTACGACGCGCCGGCCTACGACGAGTTGTGGGAGCGCATGCAGCAGCTTGACGTTCCGCTCTATCTCCATCCAACGGATCCCTTGCCGATCACCAAGGCCTACGAGGGACATCCCGAACTTTCAGGTGCCGTGTGGGGATGGGGTGTCGAGACCGCGACGCACGCGCTCAGGCTGCTGTTTGGCGGCGTGTTCGATCGCTTTCCGCAAGTGAAGATCATCCTTGGTCACATGGGCGAGGGGCTGCCGATGCTGCGGTGGCGGTTCGACAGCCGCTTCGCGGTCTATTCGCACGGCGTGAAGCTGGCGCTGAGGCCGTCCGAATATTTCGGGCGCAACATCGTCATCACCACGTCAGGGGTCTGCTCTCCGGCGGCGCTCGCCTGCGCACTCGCGGAAATGGGCGACGACGCCGTCATGTTCTCCGTCGACTATCCGTACGAGTCGACGGCGATTGCGGCTGATTTCATCGAAAGCGCTCCGCTGTCGGATGACACCCGGGAGCGGGTCTGCTCACGAAATGCGGAGCGCATCCTGAAACTGGGCTGATTATCCTCGGAGATACGACAATGCAGAGAGTCTTTCGTATCGGTCAGATCGTGCCGAGCTCGAATACTACGATGGAGACCGAAATCCCGGCGATGCTCGGTGCGCACGCGCTCGTGCATGGCACGCGCTTCACATTCCATTCCAGCCGGATGCGGATGAAGACCGTAAAGAAGGAGGAGTTGGCGGCGATGGACAGCGAGTCCGATCGCTGCGCGATTGAGCTGTCAGACGCACGCGTCGACGTGCTGGGCTATGCCTGCCTTGTCGCCATCATGAGCATTGGAAAATCCTATCACCGCATCTCGCAGGAGCGGCTTCATGGCCGTACGGTTGAAAACGGCGCGCCAGCGCCAGTCGTGACCAGTGCGGGAGCCCTGGTCGACGCTCTGCATGTCATTAAAGCGAAACGTGTAGCCGTCGTCGCGCCATACATGAAGCCGCTGACGCAGCTCGTCATTGATTACATCGAGCAGGAAGGGGTCAAGGTCACCGACTCCCGGGCGCTCGAGATCCCCGACAACATCCAGGTGGGACGTCATGATCCGGCGAGGCTCCCCGGGATCGTCGCAGCAATGAACGTGAAGGACGCAGATGCCGTTGTTTTGTCGGCATGCGTGCAAATGCCGTCGTTACCATCGATCGCCGAGGTCGAGGCGCGGACCGGAAAGCCCGTGATCACGGCGGCGGTCGCCACGACCTACGCCATGCTCAGGGCCCTGAACCTCAGCACCAGGGTGCCCGGTGCAGGCGCGCTACTGTCGGGCGCCTTCGACGATCAGGCCATCGCGCCTCGCGCCGCGAGCGTTCACGCATGAGCACTTTCCAGTACGGCGCAAACATCCACGCCAACGGGATCAGGCAGCACTATTTGCGCTACGGGCAGCACCGGCCGGACCGCGACGCAGTGATCGTGTTGCCGGGAATTACAAGCCCCGCGATTACATGGGGCTTCGTTGGCGAGCGGTTCGGTCGGCACTTCGAGACCTACATCCTGGACATCCGCGGCCGCGGCCTCTCGCAGAGCGGAGCGTTGCTCGATTATAGCCTTGATGCCCAGGCCGCCGATCTGGTTGGCCTCGCGGCGGCCCTGGGACTGGAGCGCTATTCCGTGGTCGGACACTCCATGGGCGCGCGGATCTCTATCCGGGCCGCGAGCGCTCGCCCGGCAGGTCTGGCGCGGCTTGCTCTCGTGGACCCGCCGGTCTCGGGACCAGGGCGAAGGGCTTATCCAGCGAAATTGGACTGGTACGTAGATTCCATCCGGCTCGCTGCGCAAGGATGTGATGCAGATGGGATGCGCGCGTTCTGTCCGACTTGGACGGATGATCAGCTTCGGCTCCGAGCGGAATGGCTGCATACCTGCGATGAACGCGCGGTCTGCGCGAGCTTCGATGGCTTTCACAGCGACGATATCCACGCAGATCTTCGATCAATCAACGTCCCGGTGCATTTGATCGCTGCCGGCCGCGGCGACGTGATCCGCAAAGAGGATGTCGTTGAGATTCGATCGCTGCTTCCGTCGATCACGTTTACGCGGGTAGCGGCCGCGGGTCACATGATCCCGTGGGATGACGAGGAGGGGTTCTACGCCGCTTTCGAAGATTTCCTCGGTACGCGGTTGGATGCCTAGAAACATGGACCAGCAAGGAGAACGAACATGTCGGTCAGTGATCACGATCTGATACAGGCCTGGAAGCAGGTTCTCACGCTTTCCAAGCTGCAAGCGGGGCAGCTCGTCACGGTGCTGACGAGCGCCTCGACCCATCCGCAGACTCTCTCGACCGCGATCGTCGCCGCTGCATCGATGGGCGCGATCGTCAACCGCCTCGACTTGCTTCCGGTGAATGGAGACAAGGCGCTCAGCCGCGACTCGCTAGCCTATCTCGGCACCACGCCGTTGACAGGCAATCGTGCGGCAATTGCGTCGCTGAAGGAGAGCGATCTCGTTCTCGACCTCATGACCCTTCTGTTCTCCCCGGAGCAGCACGAGATTCTGAAAGCCGGCACCAAGATCCTGCTCGCGGTCGAGCCTCCAGAGGTCCTGGTTCGCATGGTGCCGACGCTGGCGGACCGAGCGCGCGTGATGGCGGCGAGCGCCAAGCTCGGCAAGGCGAAGGAGATGCACGTCACGTCTCCTGCCGGAACTGACGTCCGCTTCAAGCTCGGCCAATTTCCGGCAATCAGCGAATACGGGTTCGTCGACGAGCCCGGACGCTGGGACCATTGGCCCAGTGGGTTCGCCCTGACCTGGGCGAACGAAGGGGAGGCCGAAGGAACGATCGTGATGGAGAGGGGCGACATCCTCCTCCCGATGAAGTCCTACATTCACGATCGCATTCACTTCAAGATCGAAAAGGGCTTCGTGACGTCGATCGACGGCGGCGTCGATGCCGAAATTCTCAGCGAGTACATGGCCTCATACAACGATCCGGACGCCTATGCGATGTCGCATATCGGTTGGGGGCTGCAGCCGCGCGCGAAGTGGTCGACGCTTGGCCTCTATGATCGCGAGGCGACGATCGGCATGGACGCACGCGCGTTCGAGGGCAACTTCCTGTTCTCGTTTGGTCCGAACAACGAAGCCGGCGGCAGCCGAACCACGGCGTGCCACATCGATATTCCGATGCGCAACTGTACGATCGCGCTCGACGGCGAGGAAGTCGTTCGCAAGGGCAGGGTGCTGGACGGTGGCCCCGTTAGAGAGGCCGCGGAATGATCGACGAGACGCAGACCTATCGACGACAGGGGTTCGGCAAGGATCTCGATCTCAGCGGCCCGTTTGGGCTGCTGATCATCGATTTCGTCAACGGATTTCTCGATCCTGCCGTATTCGGCGGCGGCAACATCGCCGCCGCCATGGAGAGAACGATGGGGCTGCTGGGCGAGGCGCGCCAGCGAAAATGGCCTGTCGCGCATTCACGGATTGTCTTTGCCGATGACGACAGCGACGCCAACGTGTTCGCGATGAAGGTGCCGGGACTGCTCGCGTTGAAGGAGCACACTCCGAACAGCGCGATCGTTCCGCAACTTGCGCCGGCAAGCGGCGAGCTGGTCGTACGCAAGACCGTTCCGTCGGCGTTTTTTGCGACGCCGCTGGGGCCCTGGCTGACGCAGAAAGGTGTTCGCACGCTCCTGGTCGCGGGTTGCGTGACCAGCGGTTGCGTCCGCGCCAGCGTCGTTGACGCCATGTCGCTGGGCTTTCGGCCGCTGGTTGTCAGGGATTGCGTCGGTGACCGCGCAATCGGACCCCACGAAGCAAACCTGTTCGACATGGCGCAGAAGTGTGCGTCTGTCATGGATCTCGATGAGGCATTGGAGCGCATCACGGGGGCGGGAACCGCGACAGGTTAGGAACGGCCGCAATCGCCCGTAAGGAGCGGCGGAGACCTCATGGGTAAATGACAAAAGGGAAATGATGGTGGGAGGGACTGTATGACGGAGATGCTTCAGCAGATCAGCGTGACGCGCAGCGGATCGGCGATGACCGCCGAAGAGAGGAAGGTTGTTCTGGCGTCGTCTTTCGGTGCGCTACTGGAATGGTACGATTTCTATATTTACGCCGCGCTCGCGGTCCAGCTCGGAAATCTGTTCTTTCCTAAGGGCAACGAGACCGCTGCATTCCTCGCGAGCCTTGCGACGTTCGGTGCCGGCTTCCTGGTCCGGCCGATCGGCGCCCTCGTGTTTGGGCGACTGGGAGACATGGTCGGCCGGAAGAAGACGTTTCTGGTGACCATCCTTCTGATGGGCATCGCCACGGTTGGTGTGGGGGCGCTTCCGACCTACGATCAGATCGGGATCGCCGCAACCTACGGCCTCGTCACCCTTCGCCTCCTGCAGGGGCTTGCGCTGGGCGGCGAAGTCGGCGGCGCCGTGACCTACGTTGCGGAGCATTCGCCGGTCGACCGGCGGGGCGCCTATACGAGTTCGCTCCAGACCACGGCCACGTTGGGGCTGCTGAGCTCCATCATCGTCGTATATTTCCTGAAGGTCGTTCTCTCCGATGTGCAGTTTAGGGAATGGGGCTGGCGGATGCCGTTCCTTTTCTCGCTGTTGATGCTGATCATCTCGGTCTATTTCCGAGCCAAGCTGCAGGAGTCGCCGACATTCCGGAAAATGAAGGCCGCCGGGACGACGTCGAAGGCTCCGGTCGTCGAGAGCTTTGCGCACGCCACGAACCTTAAATGTATCGTGCTTCTCTTCATTATCGCGGCTGGCCTGGGGGCGATTTTCGGCACCGGTCACTTTTATTCGATGTTCTTCCTCAACAAGACCCTGAAAGTGCCGATCGAGGAAGTGCAATTGCTGATCGGCCTTGCGCTGGTGGTCGTCACCCCGCTCTATATTGGCTTCGGCTGGCTCTCGGATCGGATCGGCCGCAAGCCGATCATGATTGCGGCGTGCCTGCTCGCGACGGTAACGATCCAGCCAATCTTCAAGGGGTTGACCCACTACGCCAATCCGGCGCTCGAGCGTTTCCTCGAGAGCACCGACATCGTGGTCAGCGCCCGTGATTGTCATTTCCGCCTGTTTGCCGAAGCGACCACGGAATGCGACAAGGTGACGGGCTACCTGACCGACCTCGGTGTTCAGTATCGATCGACAGAGGCGGCCCAAGGGCAACCAACGACGACCCGCATTTCGGGCCGGGTCGTTGAGGGCTTCAATCCCGATGCGCTCAAGCAGGCCCTGGTGTCTGCCGGATGGCCTCAGGTGGCGGACCTTTCCCGCATCAATCGGCCTGCTGTGTTCGGGCTGCTGTTCGTGCTCGTGCTTTATCTCGCCATGGTGTACGGGCCTATGGCCGCCTTCATGGTCGAGCTCTTTCCAGCGCGCATTCGCTACACATCACTGTCGTTTCCTTTTCACATCGGCGCGGGCTGGGTAGGCGGGATGCTCTCATTCGTCGTTTCGGCGATGAACGTATTTACGGGCAGTCTGTATTATGGGCTGTGGTACCCGGTCGTAGTTTCCGGCTTGGCGTTCTTCGTTGCAGTTTGCTTCATGCCGGAAACAAGAGGGCGAGACCTCGATTCCTGATCGGGGCAGGCGGCTTGTAAGCCATTGGCGTGGAGCACTTCAGTATTGCTCCACGCTATCCAGCGCTCCCCGCGCTACGCTTTGCACGCCAGCCTCGCTCCAGCGCGCCGGCTACCTTCCGGGCCGAAGCTCAAGGCTTTCCAGGCCTGCAGCTACGCTTAAGCCGACGGCATCCTCTACACTCACCGGCTGCAGTGCGATGGAATTGTTTGAACCGCCGAGCAAGACATTGCCGCCCACGCCGATGCCGACCACCGCACTACCGTCGACACCGGCGTAGTTGCCGGCGAGGTCGCCCGGTCCAAGTCGCGCTGTCGGCGCAAAAACATTCCAGGCGAGCTTGGTCTCCTCGGTGAGGCCGATATCGAGACCAACCTTTTTGATGACGGCGATGTAATGGCCTTCAGGCATGCCGTCGACGTGCAGCACGCATCCCAGATTAGTTTCCGATCCAATGATGAAGCCGACACTGGCCCCGCCGCGGCATTCAAGCAGCCCGACCTGCACGCGCTCACTCGGCTGTTGCGCCGGACTGGCTCGGAAGGACGCAGCGAGCATAGTCATAGCGGTAGCGGCAAGGACGGTCGAAAGACGCATGGGAAAACTCCTGCTACTGGCTTGCGAATGACAGGACAAGAAGACTCGACGCAGTGATCGGCATCGATCTCAATTGGCTTGGAATCTAACCGTCGGCCAGGCAGCCGCGATGCGTTGCCGGACCGATGGCTGGTGCGGACTGATCAATGGGCCGTAGTACTGGGCTCGCACGGAGGCTTGCTCCAGGGCCGAGTGGCGAATGCGCCAACGTCCGGAGCCCGCGCGCAATTTGAGGCCGACGCCGCGTGGGCCTTCTTAACATGTCGCGACTTTGCCTGGCCCTCTCGAGCCGTAAGAGAGCTTGCGAGGGCCGCAATAACGAGGCCAATCGACAAGAGCTTGAGCGTGGTCACCGAGGATCTCCATGCGATTAAAGAGGAACGACAATCGGGAACAGAACTAAGCAGAAGCACCGCGGGTGTATTTCAGATCCGCACGCCGTTGCTCAGAATACAGGGGCGACGCGGAAGCTGATTGCGCGCCTGTTCGTTTGGACAGAGTTTGAGCAGATAACATCGATCACCAAATGGCGAGCAGAACTGTACTCGCAAGGTAAGAAACATCTCATGAAGGGCCGGAGATCTGATGCTGATCCCGCCCAACGTACCCTTTCGGTCAATCAGATCGAGAGGAATGATGATGATCATTTTGTAGACTGAGTTTGCGTCCACTCGACCATCAGCACGGCATAGTCATCAAAGCCAACTTGAGAGGGAGCATGGGGCGGGCGAGAGCGCTCTCATCCGTCGCTCCTGCAAAATTTCAACAGCATTGATTTGGAATCCTTCAAAACCATCTTTGGAATCTTTTCCGAATACGGTGTCGGCCTATTCGAGTCCTCGATGGTTGAGACATTCTAAGTCGCAGCGCACGCATTTGCGTTGCTGTCACAATAGCGCCTCTCTAAAGAGGCGGTGCAGATCGCTGGCGGTCGGAGTTAGCCGATAAGGCACAGGCAAGCACCCCGGAGCGCGAGTCTGCAGGGGAGCTGATTCACAAGGCCGATAAGTGTCGCCGTGCTCGGACGCGGAGAGCGGATCTCCGATCCGCAGTCATTGCGGGCCGAGCCTAGGACCATCTTACGTTCGGCGACGTGCTGTTGATGGGGTCTTTCTGGAAATGGGACTTGCAGGTGGGGGTGGGGCGGTAGGTCGCTTCGGTGCGACACTGCTGAGTGGAGTGGCGTTGCTGGCGTGGTTCGAATCGCCCGCTCAATCCCAAACGTCGCAAGGCGGCATCTCCCTTCCACCCGTTACTGTCGATGCGCCGACCCGACAGTCGGTCCGCCGTGCACCGACCAAACGAAATGCCGCCCAGGTCCGATCAGCTTCACGCCGCGCCCCGGTGTCTGGCGCTCCGCAAGTCGAAACGGCCGCCGTGCAATCGCAGCCGTGGCGGTCGGGTGTCGTGCCCGCCTTTGCAGGCGGCCAGGTCGCTCAGGGCGCGCGGCTGGGACTGCTCGGAAACACCGACACCATGAAGTCGCCGTTCAACGTGACAAGCTACACGGACAAGTTCATCCGGGATCAGCAGGCGGCGACGGCTACCGATGCCTTGATCCTGGATCCTTCCGTGCGCAGCTCCCACCCGACGGGCGGTATGGTCGAATCGTTCAACATTCGCGGCTTCCCCGTCAACGAAGGCAACAACGGTGAGTTCGCCTTCGACGGCCTTTACGGGATCGCGCCGAACTACCGCATCTTCACGGACTACGTCGAGCGCATCGAAGTGCTCAAGGGCCCCTCAGCCGCGCTGTCGGGCATCGCACCCAATGGCGGCGTCGGCGGCGTCATCAACGTTGTACCTAAGCGCGCGGGAGAGGACTTGACCCGCTTCACCATGGATTATGGCTCGGCCGCTCGGTTCGGCGGTCACTGGGATGTTGGAAGGCGTTATGGTGACGGCAAGGAATGGGGCGTGCGCACCAGCGGCAGCCTGCGCGGCGGCGACACGCCCATTGACCGTCAGTCCGAAACGACGGGGGTCGGATCGCTGGCCCTCGACTATCAGGGCGAACGGTTCAGGTCTTGGCTCTACGTCATCGCCCAGACCGATCGGTTCGACGCTCCCTTGCGTCCCTTCCTAATTGCTCCCGGCCTTCAAGTGCCGAAGGCGCCGGACGGTCGGCTGAACGTGACGCAACCCTGGGAATGGTCGCGCATCAACGATCAGTCTGCCTTGTTGCGCACCGAATACGATGTAACCGATCAGGTTACGCTGTTCGCCGACATCGGCGGATCGCGGACCGACGTCGAGCGATTCTTCGGTCTTCCGACGATCATCAACACACGCGGCGACACGACCTCGACCCCCCAGTTCTTCGGCCTGACCGTTGATCGAGGCACATACGATGGCGGCGTCCGTGCCGGCTTCGATACTGGTTTCGTCCACCATGCCGTCGCCTTCCAGGCCTCGGTTTATCAGGACGTTCTCTACCGGCGGCTCACCAATGGCAGTCTTGTCGCGTCGAACATCTATAATCCGACCGTGGCGCCAACCCAGTTCGCGAACGAAATCAGCGGTCGCCCTCGGCTCTCGGACAGTGATCTCACCGGGCTCTCGATTGCCGACACCTTGTCCGTGCTCGATGAGCGCATCCTGTTGACGTTGGGTGTGCGGCGCCAGGGCATCGAGGCCAACAACTACCTCTCGAATGTCGGAACACTGACCTCGTCCTACGACAAGAGCGCGACTACCCCCGTGGTCGGCCTCGTCATCCGCCCCCGGGACAACGTCTCTCTGTACGCGAACTACATCGAAGGCCTAAGCCGGGGCGATGTAGCGCCCCAAGCTGCTTCCAATTTCGGCGAAGTGCTCCCGCCCTACATCGCCAAGCAGTACGAGGTCGGCATCAAGGTGGGCTTCGGCAGGGTCGCAACCACCTTCAGCGCCTTCGAGATCTCGAAGGCGAGCGGCGAGCTGTCCGCCGGGCGCTTCGCGGCGACCGCCGAACAGCAAGTCCGTGGGCTCGAGTTCAACGTCTACGGCGAACTCATGGCCGATGTTCGGATCCTGGGAGGCTTTTCGCTGCTGGATGGCACCCTAACGAAGACTGCAATTGCGGCGAACATCGGCAATACGCCGATCGGCGTTCCGAGCGTGCAGGCCAATATCGGAGCCGAATGGGATCTTCCCTTGGTGACGGGGCTCACTTTGAATGGGGCACTCATCTACACGGGCAAGCAGTTCGTCGATACAGCGAACACACAGCCGATCCCGGATTGGACGCGGCTTGATCTCGGCGCCCGCTACACGACACAGATCAACGGCCGGAAGACGGTTTTCCGCGCAAACGTCCAGAACGTGACCGGTGCGGATTACTGGTCCAGCGTGGCCTCATTCGGAACGTTCTTCCTCGGGGCACCGCGCACGTATCTCCTGTCGATGACCGTGGACATGTAGTCGCTGCTGTTAAATCCGGGGAACCATCGCCCCTTGGTAGGACTGGGCCGGTGAGCGCCTCCGGTTTTAGCGGAAGAAGTGCGGCCGCGATGTTCGGTCGCGCGACAGGAAAATTCCTTGCAATTTAGGGATATCTTCAAGGGGATCACAACCGGCCTGCTTTATGCCGCTCCCAAGGCGTGGGGCGTGGGGCGCGAGGCTCATGGTCCTCGATTTGAGAACAATCTATGTTGTCGCTTCGTTAACCTTGGCGTTGCTGGGGGCGCTTCAGCTCGCAAGCTATTTTATCGGGCGTTTCGGTCGCTGGCCGCTGTGGTGGGGCCTCGGCAATATCCTAGAGCGGTTCACAGCTTAATTGAATCGGGAGGGATTCCGGTTTTGGGGCGAATGTGATTCAAGATGCTGGCTGGGACTGGAGGCCAGCATCCGATGGTTCGACCAATTTCCAATGACCTGCGTAAGCGTGTTGTTGCGGCGGTTGCGAAGGGTGAGAGCTGTCGTTCGGTCGCAGCGAGGTTTGGCGTTGCGGTGTCGTCCGTGGTGAAGTGGTCGCAACGTTATCGCGCGACCGGCTCGGTAGCGCCCGGGAAGATGGGGGCCATCGCAAACCCGTCCTTGAGCCGCATCGCGCCTTCATCAAGGAACGGATCAGTCAGACGCCGCATGTGACGCTTCACGCCCTAAAGGACGAACTGGCGGCGCGCGGGATCAAGGTTTCCCACAATGCGGTTTGGCTGTTTCTGCGTCGCGAAGGGCTGCGGTTCAAAAAAAACGCTGCTCGCCCTCGAGCGAGCTCGCTCAGACGTCGCGCGTAGACGCCAGCGCTGGCGTTCATGGCAGGCCAACCTCGATCCCCGACGCCTGGTCTTTATCGACGAGACCTGGATTAAGACCAACATGGCCCCACTGCGCGGATGGGGGCCAAAAGGCGCGCGGGTGCGGAGCTTCACGCCACATGGCCATTGGCGGACGCTGACATTCCTTGGCGCCTTGCGCTGCGACCGCCTCACCGCGCCGTGCCTGTTCGACGGCCCAATCAACGGCGAATGCTTCCGCGCCTATGTCCAGCAGGTTCTCGTTCCGCAGCTTCAGCCCGGCGACATCGTCATCATGGACAATCTCGGCAGCCACAAGTCGGCGGTCCTGCGCCGCCTGATCAAAGCCGCCGGCGCAAGGCTCTGGTACCTGCCGCCATACTCCCCCGACCTCAATCCGATCGAACAGGCCTTCGCCAAGATCAAGCACTGGATGCGCGCCGCCCAGAAGCGCACCATCGACGAGATTTGCCGCCATATCGGCAGCCTCATCACAACCATCCAGCCCAACGAATGCAGCAACTACTTCGAAAACGCCGGATACGCTTCCATCAAAACGTGAAACGCTCTAACCGGTATCGGCACGTTCGCGATCGCGCTTCGTGATCTCGCTCCGGATTTCATCTCAGTCGATCTCGGCAACTCCGCGACATTGGCAGGTTACGTCTGCATGCTGCCGGCCGTTCGCGTGTTTGCGAACCGTCCGACACACTTGCAGCACGTTTTGCTTTCAGTCCTCGCGGGCATTCTCATATGCGTTTTCGTGCTTGATGGAGCGTCGGACACCAGGGGCCGCATCATTTTCGGTTCGGTCATCTATTGCGTGGTCGACCTAGTCATTGTGCGCGAAGGCGTCCTCCTGGGCATGCGCGAACGGCTTTATTCCGCGTGGATTCTGGCAGGCCTTTATTTGCCGACTGCTCTGATGTTCGCTGCTCGGGCCCCGCTGGCGGCCACGGGCGAAATCGGCGCAGAGCGGCTGTTCGACGGCAGCAGTGCTCACAGCTTGCTGGCGATGTTCGCTGTCCTGTTCATCGTGCTGCGTAACATGGTCATGATGCTCATGGCGGCGGAGCGAAATCACCACCAGCTAACCGCGTTTGCGAACAGCGATCCGCTGACTGGTGCGCTCAACCGTGCGGGTCTGGCCCGCGCCTATGCCGAACTTGGGACGGCGCGGGTGACGGCATTGCTCATCGACATGGATCATTTCAAGTCGCTGAACGACAAGCATGGTCACGCGGCAGGCGACGAGCTTCTTCGGGTGCTCGTGGATGTGATCAAGATCCACCTTCCGCCCCGAGATGTTGTTGCGCGAATAGGAGGCGATGAGTTCGTCGTGCTTCTCGGCAACGCTCCGCTGGATGAAGCCACAGAAGTGGCCGCGGATATCAGCCAGGCATTTTCAGTAGCTGTCAGTGGGCGGGGCGTTCTCAAGGTCCACCCAACGCTCAGCATTGGTATCGCCCGTCAATCGGCCGCCTCTATGGCTCTCGATGCAATCCTTCGCAACGCAGACGCGGCGCTCTATCGATCGAAACAGCAGGGACGCAACCGGATAGAGGCTCATATAGAGGAGGCTCTGGCAGCTTAGCTGCGGCTCTATGCTCACCAATGGTGGGCATCGGAAGCTCTTGCCGTCGAAACCTCGTTACCTCGCGAGACCGAGATAAAGGCCGGACCTCGGACTGATCGCTGGCGGCGCCGGTGGCATCTTTATGGAGCGCCGCTCTCACCGGCGGCGCTCCACTGCTTGCCCCGCCCAGATTGCCGTCGTGCCTGACCTACACGACGGCGCTCAAGCAGTGGCCACATCTCGGCTCGCGCAACCGCAGCACGAAAGTGGCAATCTGCCCCTCAATATGAGTTGCGTACCTCAATTGACCTCTGCTAGCCTTCGTCTATGAAGGAGAGGGACGTACCTGCCGTGCTCACGCTAAAGGACATCGCCCGGCAGGCCGGTGTCAGCCTGGCGACCGTCGACCGCGTGCTGCACAATCGCCCCGGAGTGCGGCCGGATACCGTTCGCCGCGTCAGGGAGGCGATCGAGCGCAACGCATTTCAGCCTCATGTGGCGGCAGCGGAGCTCGCCCGCGGCCGGACCCGGCGCTTTGCCTTCGTGATGCCGTCAGGTCCGAATTTGTTCATGCAACAGATCCACTCCTACCTTGGCCAGATGTCGGCCTGGCTCTCGGCCCGCCGTCTCGCGATTGAGACGGTCGCGACCGATGTCTTTGAAGCCTCCGCTCTCGCCTCTTCGCTGGACGCGCTCGCCGATGATTATGATGGCGTCGCCGTGGTGGCATTGGATCATCCGAGCGTTCGCGCGGCCATCAACGATCTCGTCGATGCCGGCACCAAGGTCGTGACCCTGGTCTCCGACGTGCCCTCGTCGCGCCGCCATCATTATGTCGGGATCGACAATATCGCGGCTGGCCGCACCGCTGGCGCGCTGGTCGGCCGGCTCGTTGGTGTCCGCAAGGGAAAGGTCGCGATCATCGCCGGCTCGCGAGGCTTGCGCGACCATGCCGAGCGCATCTTCGGCTTCAACCAGGTGATGGGGGGCGAGTTCTCCGGACTCGATGTGCTGCCCGTCCTCGAGAGCCGCGACGACGATGTGCGCTCGGAGCAGCTAATGACGCGCTTGCTTGGCAGGCACCCGGACATTGTCGGCCTCTACAATGTCGGCGCCGGAACGGCCGGCGTCGCCAAGGCGCTGGTGGAGCAGGGCCGCGAGAAGCAGGTGGTGTTCGTCGGCCATGACGTGACGGTGTTGACGCGCAAGCTGTTGTTGCAGGGCGTGATGGCTGCGGCGATCTCGCAAAATCCAGGTCATGAGGCGCGCGCCGCCGTGCGCGTGCTGCTCGCGCTTGCGAGGGGGGAGCCGATCCTGAGCGAACAGGAGAAAATTCGAATCGATATCGTGATGCGGGACAATCTGCCGTAGGCGGCTTCTGCGGGAAGGGCGGCGCAGTTCGCACACCGCAAAACGGGCCGGAAGGGAGGAAGGCGTGTATCTCGGAATGGACAGCGGCAACTCATGGTAACCACTCACGCAACCGGGAGGCCGGTCCTGGAGCTGAGAGGCATCGGCAAGGAATTCGGCGCCATTCGTGCGCTGCACGGCGTCGACATGCGCATCTTGCCCGGCGAAGTGGTTGGCTTGATGGGAGACAACGGCGCCGGCAAGTCGACGCTCGTCAAGATCATCGCCGGCAATTTCCCGCCGAGTCAGGGCGAGATCCGCTTTGACGGGAACGCGGTCCATTTTGCCCGCCCCATCGATGCACGCGCGGTCGGAATCGAGGTCGTCTACCAGGACCTCGCGCTCGCCGACAATCTTACGGCGGCAGCCAATGTCTTTCTCGGCCGCGAGCTCAAGCGCAAATTTGGTCCGTTCGCGTTTCTCGATCACAAGGCGATGGCAGCGCGTGCGCTGGAACTGTTCGGAGAGCTGCGCTCGGAGACCCGTCCGCACGATCTCGTCAAGCAGATGTCGGGCGGCCAGCGTCAGGCGGTCGCGATCGCGCGGACGCGGCTGTCCAATGCTAAGCTCGTGATGATGGACGAGCCGACGGCCGCGATCTCGGTCCGTCAGGTCGAGCAGGTTCTTGGCCTGATCCATCGCCTGAAGGAGCAGGGCGTGGCCGTAATGCTGATCTCGCATCGCATGCCCGACGTGTTCGCGGTGTGCGACCGCGTCGTCGTCATGCGCCGCGGCGAGAAGCGCGCCGACAAGGCGATCGGCGACACCAGCCCCGAGGAAGTGACCTCCCTCATTACCGGAGCGAAGGAGGCCGCGTGATGGCCACGCCGATCGAATCTCCTATCACCTTCACCAATGTCGGCAAGGCCAGATGGTGGCAGAGCGGCATCTTTGCCTCGCAGACCGGTTACGTCCTGCTCGCGCTTGTGGCGCTGTTCGTGGTGATGAACTTCGCCAGCCCGTATTTCTTCACCGAAGGCAATATGCAGAATGTGGCGAAGAATTTTTCCTTTATCGCCATCGCCACGCTCGGCGTGACCTTCGTGATCATCACCGGCGGCATCGATCTCTCGGTCGGCTCGATGATGTGCTTTTCCGCGATGATCACCTCGATGGTGATGACGCAGCTCTCGACCCCGGGCCTGCCTGGCGCGGAGTGGTTTGTGCATTTGGCCGGGGACGGCAAGACCGTGATTGCCAATGTGCCCGGTTTGATCCTGCTCGCCTCGGTCCTGGCGGGGCTTGGCGTCGCGCTGATCGTCGGCCTTGTCAACGGATTCTGCACCGCGGTGCTTGGGCTCTCGCCTTTCGTGACGACGCTCGGCATGCTCTCGATCGTGCGCGGACTGGGCTACGTCGTCAGCAACGGCCGCGGCAGTTTTCCCGGTGGGCCCGACGCCAACTATTTCTATGGGCTGACATCGGGCGTTGTGTTGGGCATGCCCGCGCCGTTCATCTATCTGCTGGTTCTCGCGGTGGCGATGGCGGTCGTGCTGCATCACACCAGTTTCGGCCGCCACGTCTTTGCCCTCGGCGGCAACGAGAAGGCGGCCGCGCTGACCGGAATTGCGGTCGTGCGGGTGAAGATCGCCGTCTATGTGATCTGTGCGCTCGCAGCGGGTCTGCAGGGCATCATCATCTCCGGCTGGCTGGGATCGGCGCCGGCAAACATGGCGACGTCCTATGAGCTGAACGTCATTGCGGCCGCCGTCATCGGCGGTGCCAATCTCGCCGGTGGCGTCGGCGGCCCGCTTGGGGCCATCGTCGGCTGCGTGCTGCTCGAGGTGATCCGCAACGGCCTCGTGCTCGCGCAGGTCAGCTCCTATTGGCAGCAGACTCTGGTGGGCGTGATCATCATTGTGGCGGTGCTGGTCGATCGCATCCGATCGCGCATGATTTGAGAGTTCCTCCCGGAGGATGACGAAATGATCCCTATCCGCCTCCCGGAGCCACAGTTTTCAAAAAGGATAGGCACAAAAATGCGGAGGGAAGCTATGAGAAAACTTTTTCTTGCCGGCATCACTGTCGCCATGATGGCGACGCCGGCGCTCGCCGAGACCTACAAATTCGTGATCGTGCCCAAGGCCATGAACAATCCGTTCTTCGATTTCGCGCGCGACGGCTGCCAGAAACGTGCCAAGGAGCTCGGCAACATCGAATGCATCTATAAAGGTCCTGTCGAGCACGAGCCGGCGACGCAGGCGCAGATCATCCAGGATTTCATCACCCAGAAGGTGGACGGGTTGGCCATCTCGGTCGCCGACGTCGCCGCGATGACCAAGTCGATCGAGGCGGCGACGGCAGCCGGCATTCCCGTCATCACGTTTGACTCGGACGCGCCGGGCTCGAAGCGGATTGCCTATATCGGCACCAACAACAAGGAGTTCGGCGTCGCGCTTGGCAAGCAGTTGCTCAAGCTCCGGCCCGATGGCGGCAAATACGCGATGGTGTCCGGCGGCCCGGGTGCGGAGAATTTGGCCGAGCGCGTCAATGGCGTCCGCGAAGCGCTTAAAGGTTCGAAGTGGACCGAAGTCCCGGGCTCGCCGACTTTCTGCAATGACGACCCCGCGCTTGCCGTGCAGCAGATGACCGATCTGCGCACCGCGACTCCCGACCTCGCGGCGATCATCCCGGTTGGCGGCTGGCCAATGTTTGCGCCGGAAGGCTTCAAGGCGTTCGCCAGCAAGAGCAAGAAGGACATGGATGCTGGCAAGTTCACGCTCGTCGTGGCCGACACGCTCAAGATGCAGCTCGAACTTCTGAACGAGGGTTATGCCAATGCACTGGTCGGGCAGCGCCCGTTCGAGATGGGCGAGAAATCGATGGATACTCTTCTTGCAATCAAGAAGGGTCAGAAGGTGCCGGAGATCATCTACACCGGTCTCGACATTGTGACGAAGGACAACGTTGCGACAATGTTGAAGTAGGGACGCTCGCAGCCCCGACGTTCCTGCGCGCCTCGCCCCGTTCGGGAAGAGGCTGGTGGGGAGCCTCCGCCCACTCACGCCAAATGTGGGGCGAGGGGCTCCCCATTACATTGCCTGGTCTCGGCGATCAGCGCATGCAATGCCTGAGCGTTTCTCATTCGACTGCTCTCTGTTGAGGCGGAAGATCGCTATCCTGTCCCCCGCCCACGAGGAGCTCTCATGTCCCGCGGGATTTCTCGCGGTCGACCATGGGGTAATGTGTTGATGCCCTGGCATATGTTCGCGGGTTCGGAAGCTTTATGCAGAATTTCGATTTTCTGAATTGATTGCCTCGATTTGAAATCGAGCAGCTCAACTGTCACTAACTCCTCGGCACCAACTCCAAAGCTCTCGTGAGGAGATCCTTTGACAAAGCTCGCGCAAGTCCAGGCATCTGGCCTGAACAGAAGAGAAATTGGCGATTACATCGTAACCGCGCTTGTGGATGGTATCGTCGATGTTCCGTTCGATTTGCTGACCGGGATAAAACCCGATGAAGCTGCAGAAATGATCGCCGCGGCAGGGCGTCCACGCTCATCGGCGATGACCGTCTCGGCTTACCTCGTCGAAGGTGGCGGGAGGACGATTCTCATAGACGGCGGGGCCGGCGGCATCAATGGGTGGGGCGGACGGCTCCAGGTCGCGCTTGCTGCAGCCAACATTGACCCGCACCAGATAAACCACGTGTTTCTCACGCATGCGCATCCCGATCACGTCGGAGGCTTAATCGGGGCGTCGCCCTCGGCCGTCCTGTTTCCGAATGCAGAACTCGTCCTCCACGAGGAGGAATATAAATTCTGGAGCGACGATGGCAATTTGAGCCGTGCGCCGGACGCCGTGCAGCCATTTTTTCATCTCGCTAGTGTTGTGACTCTAACGCTTGTTTCGCACGGGCGACTTTTTCGAGGATTTCGCCTGCGGACTTGGTCCAGATGAAGGGCTTTGGATCGGCATTGTGGTTTTCCAGGTATTCCATGATCGCGCTTTTCAGTTCGGCGACATTCTCGAAGGTGCCGCGGCGGATGCGGTTTCGAGTGATCTCGGCAAAGAAGCGCTCCACCATGTTGAGCCAAGAGGCCGAGGTCGGAGTGAAGTGCAAATGGAAGCGTGGATGCGCCTTGAGCCAACGCTTTACGGCCGGCGTTTTGTGGGTCGCATAGTTGTCAACGACCAGATGCAGGTCGAGGCCGGGCGGGGTCTGCTGGTCGATCAGCCTGAGAAAGCGAAGGAACTCACGATGCCGATGGCGTGGCATGCACGTCCCGATCACCTTGCCGTCCAGCATGCTGAGTGCCGCGAACAAGGTCGTAGTGCCGTTGCGCTTGTAGTCGTGGGTCATGGTGCCGGCGCGGCCCTTCTTCATGGGCAGACCGGGCTGGGTACGATCGAGAGCCTGGATTTGGCTCTTTTCATCGACGCAGAGGACCAGCGCCTTGTCCGGCGGATTGAGATAGAGCCCGACCACGTCTTCCACCTTGGCAGCGAAGTTCCTGTCGCGCGAGACTTTGAAGGTGTCGACGAGATGCGGTTTCAGTTCGTGCGCATGCCAGATACGCTGGACGCTGCTGTAGGAGAGGCCCACCGCCTTCGCCATGCTGCGCACGCTCCAATGGGTCGCATTTGGCGGCTTCTCGTGCAGCGTCATGTGCACAACCTGCTTGATCTTTTCGGGCGACAACGGTTTGACGCGCGATGGCCGGGTCGCGTCCTTCAGCAGCCCGTCCACGCCCTTCGCCAAGTAGCGCTGACGCCAGCGGCGCACGGTCAGCAGGCTCTTGCCAACCGCCGCCGCAATCGCCTCCGCCGTCAGTCCATCGCTTGCCAGCAACACGATCCGTGCTCTCCAAACCACCTTCTGCGGCGTGTTCCGGCCCCGGACCAGCCGCTCCAGTCGCTCACGATCGGTCGCGCCGACCGCAATCTGTTCGATCTTCCTCATCGGCGCAGACTTGCAGGTTCGCGCCGATTTGTGAATCGTCTGTCAGTGACGGAACACTAGGAGCGTCTTTGCTGCCTATGGAGATCGGCGGCGGACCGTCGTCGACGGTGACGTCGTGCCCGGTATCACTCTTTTGCATCTACCTGGCCACACGCCGGGGCACAGCGGTTACAGGATCAGTTCAGGTACGCAGACCCTTCTCATTTGGGGTGACATCGTTCATTACCCGAACATTCAGGTCCCAAGGCCGGCAGTGACGATCGCCTTCGACGTGGATTCCGCCGCCGCGTCTGTGACGCGCCGTGCGGTATTGGCCATGGCGGCGGCCGAAAATCCCCTCATTGCGGGTATGCATCTGAACTTTCCTGGCTTTGCCCGGGTCCGAGCATCGGGCGAATCCTACTCCATTCTCGACGAGCCCTGGTCCCCGGATCTGATCTGATCAATCCGCATTGCGATGCCGGCACATCGTTCGTGTCCTCCGCGCGATCCATAGCCGTCGAACTTCGGAGTCGAACATGGGTGGCGCCAATTGAAGCCGAAGCGTTCTGCAGATGATTTTCGGGGCAGGAGTTACCGCAGAGATCGCGTGACGTCAGCGACTGCTCCCCGGAACCAAATCATTCCTGGGTCGACGTGACTGGAGGCATGCCACACCATCGAAATTTGAAAGGGCGCAACATCGAACGGTAGCCGGCTTACCGCGAGGCCATGCGCTTTCGCTGCATTATCGGCGAACAATCGTGGAACAGTTGCGATCGCCGTAAGAGACTTGAGTAATATCGGAATAGCGTGAGCGTGAGGGGTGGACACCACGATCCTCCGGCTTCGTTTCTTCTGTTCGAGCGTATCGTCGACCAGTCTGCACGCGCTTTCCTTCAAATCGACCGCTACGTGAGGAAGCTGGAAGTATTCTTCGAGAGTAATGGACCGCACCTTTTCGAGAAGTGCCGGGCTGTGCAGGCAAACGTAGTTATCATCGAATAGGACCTTGCGTTTGTGCACAAGGCCCCCATCCGAAACATTCCCGACGGCGACATCGATTTCGCCCCTGTCCAACATATCCGTCGCTCTTTGGTGATCGAGCGAATGAAGTTCCAGACGCGCATGGGGCGCGGCGTCCAGGCAGAACCTTGCCAGGGGCGGGACGAATACACTCTCCAGATAGTCCGGTATGCCAAGCTTGAAGATCCGGCTAGTCTCGGCAGGAGAGAAGGCGATCGCCCTGAGCAAATCTCGATCGATATGGCGCAGGATCTCCGAAGCAGCTTTCGCGATTGCGGCGCCGCGTGGGGTCGGGGTCATGCCTATACCGTTTCGCACGAAAAGCTCGTCACCGAAAAGCTCGCGCAATCGCCCCAACTGATGGCTGAGAGATGATTGATTTATGCCGAGCCTGTTTGCGGCTTTGGTAACGCTACCGGCAGAATTGATGGCATCAAGCGCGACCAGAAGGTTCAAGTCGACTTCAGCAAACCGAGCGTGATCGATTGTGGATTCCTGCATGTATGTCTCCGCACGGTCAAGACTCTGGTCTAGCCGTCGCCGAACGCCAAGCGCGCCGAACTGTCCTATTGGCGAGGCAAAGTTGGCTATCAGTCCGCTCGATATCTTCAGAAAACCGGCTGTTGTCCAGGGCATTCAGATTAACCCGTTTGTCCTTTCCGCGCGCGGTCGGCATCTCGGGCCTTAGGCGGGACCGGTCTTCGCCAAAGAACGCATCCAAAAATTATGGTGCGGCACCGATGAATTTTGCCTGCCATCTCGGTCTTACGCATGAGGTCGCTCGGAATGACGAGGGATCAAGAAAACAGAGCGGGAAGCCAGAGATGATGCTGAAGGACAAGGTTGCAGTGATCTACGGAGCTGGAGGCGCGGTCGGCGGCGCCGTGGCGCGCGCTTTCGCGCGCGAAGGAGCCAGGCTCTTTCTCACCGGGCGCAACCGAGCTTCGGTCGAAGCTGTCGCAAAGGAAGTTGCCTTTAATGGAGCGGCGGTCCGAACGGCGGAGGTCGATGCTCTCAAAGAGGACGCGATCAATGGGCATCTGCAGTCGGTCGTCGACGAAGCTGGCCGCATTGATATCTCCTTCAACGCTGTCGGCATCCCGAACACGAAGCTGCAGGGGGTTTCCCTGATCGATCTCGCGCTCGACCAGTTCTCTTTGCCGATCGCGACTTACACAAAATCGTATCTGCTGACCGCGCGTCTGGCCGCTCGCAGGATGGTCGAAAAGAAATCAGGGGTGATCATGACCGTCACCTCAACGCCCTCGCGGACCGGCATTCCGTTGATGGGAGGGGTCGGCCCAGCCATGGCCGCGGTGGAAGCGCTCACTCGGAATCTCTCCGCGGAACTCGCGCGTCACGGCGTTCGGGTCGTCGGTCTTCGACCCCTGGGCATGCCGGACTCGGGCACGATCAAGGAGGTTTACGGTCTTCATGCCAAAGCCTGGGGAGTTTCCTGGGATCAATTCCACGATTTGATCGCAAGCAGGACCCACCCGCGCCGGTTGACGACGCTTGCGGAGATGGCCAATGCGGCTGCTTTCATGGCCTCCGATCAGGCGAGTGCAATGACCGGCACCATCCTCAACATGAGCTTGGGAAGCCTCGACGACTAGGGCGTTCTTCGGCTTGGCCGGCGCTTTCATGCCCTCGATCGCCCGAGCTGGGCGATCGAGGGTTGGCGGGAGCAGGCATCGCAAAAGGGCGGTGCGGGTCGCATCCTCGCAGCGGACTGCGAGGCACGTGCAGCCCCCGATTATCTTGATCCACTCTTATCGCAGCGTTTGATGACACCGCTCCGATCCAGGAGCACAGTTCACTAAGGGGAATCTCATGAAACTCACCGGTCGCACAGTCCTCATCACCGGAGGATCCGCTGGCATCGGTCTTGCGTTCGCGCTCAAATTCGTCGAGCTCGGTAACCAAGTCATCGTGACCGGGCGACGCCAGGCAGCGCTCGACCAGGTGAAGCGACAGCACCCGAAGCTTCATACGATCCAGAGCGATGTTTCCGACCCCACGCAGATCGCTGCGCTTGCAGCGCGCGTGAAGGCGGACTTCCCTGAGCTCGATGTGCTGATGAACAACGCCGGCATCAGCCGCTATAAGAACCTCAAGGGCACGGCGGCCGACCTTGCCGGCTTGACGGTGGAGTTGGAGGTCAACGCGGGCGGCGTAATCCGGATGACTTCTGCATTCATCGACATGCTCAAGGCTAACAGAGGCACTCTCATCAACGTGTCTTCTGCCCTGGCATTCGTGCCGTTGCCGTGCTTGCCGATATACTGCGCCACCAAGGCGGCGATCCACTCGTACACGCAGTCGCTTCGTTTCCAGCTAGAGGAAACCGGGGTGGAGGTCATCGAGCTCATGCCTCCGGCGGTGAAGACCGAGATGACGGCTGACCTTCGAGGAGATGGCATCACCATGATCACAACCGAGCAGTTAGTGAAGCAATCGTTCGAGGGGCTCAAGGCGGGTGTCCTCGAGATCCGGCCGGGGCAGTCGGAGCAACTCGCATTCATGCGCCGACTCGCGCCGAATTTTATCAATGGACAGCTCTGGAAGGCGTCTAGGAAGCTGGTGCCTATGGGGGCCGACGATTCCAAGCCGCCGCGTTTGTCTTACACATGAAGCCGGATGCGTGGCCGGCGGCAGGCTAAAAGCTCTGGATGGGCTGTTCGGTCCTGGCAGGTCTGCGGCGCTGGCGCATGCGGTGAGGGCGCTGCGCGTGATTTTTTGCACGGTATCGTGGCTGCGTCGACTGGTGCTCAGCAGCGAAAAAAAAGTGGGCATCACCGATGAGTTTCGCAGGTCGAGCTGGTCTTATTCGTCGGGTGGGCAGGCATGAACACCCAAACGCCAGGAGAACAGAATGCTTGCATTAACGGGCAAGGACATCGTGGTCATCGGTGGGAGCCGAGGCGTGGGGCGGCGTATCGTGGAGGAAGCTCGCGGCAATGGCGCGCGGGTGCTTGCGGTCGCTCGGCAGCAGGCGCCCCTGAGGCAACTGCAACAAGCGATCGCGGGTGTCCAGATTCTGTCGCTCGATGCGACGGACGAAGATGCTCCGCTCAAAGTATTTGAGACCCTCGAGCCAAGCATTCTTGCCATTTGTGCCGGAGCCTTTCCGCCCGCGGCCCCGTTTCATGAGCAGAGCTGGCACGAGTTCAGTGTAAACTGGGCCGTTGACGTCAGGATTGCGTTTAATTTCTGCAAGGCCGCAATATCGCGCCCGCTGCCCGCCGGCACTCAGATCATTCTGATATCGAGCGGCGCGGCCCTCGCGGGTTCGCCGAACTCGGGAGGATACGCCGGGGCCAAGCGTACGCAGCTTTTCATTGCTAACTATGCACAGAAGGAATCGGATCGTTTAGGACTTGGATTGCGGTTCATTTCGCTGGCGCCGCGCATCATGCCGGATACCGACCTGGGAAAGCATGCGATCGCCGGTTATTCTCGCTATCTCGGCATACCCGCGGCGGACGTCGTTCGGAGTATGGCCTCGCCACCGACTTCAGCGCACGTTGCGACCGCAGTCATCGAGTTGGCCACGAATATCGGCCGTGTTGAAGGCAACACTTTCATTGTCTCGGGCCGTGGGCTCGAAGTTGTGCCTCAATGAGCGACGACGTTGGCTTGCGCCGATAGTCATCGTTATCGTGGTTGGGCCGAGTCGTCGAAAGTTTACTCTGATCGTCTGGGCTTGAAGCATGCTGTCCGAATGCAAATATCCGATAGCGATGGCCGCGGCTGACGTGCCAAGCTCAAAAAGAGATCCGAACCGCCCCAATGATGAGTTTGGTCGGCTCGTAGAGCCGCTTCGCCGCGAGCTTAAACTGCATTGCTATCGGATGCTTGGCTCGGTCCACGAAGCCGAAGACGCGGTTCAGGAGACTCTCCTGCGAGCTTGGCGAGGCTTCGGCAAATTCGAGGGGCGCGGATCTTTCCGTTCTTGGTTATATCAGATTGCAACGAACGTTTGCCTGAATGCGCTGGCGGCTCGAAGGAACGCGCCGCGGCTCCTGCCGAACGAATGGATGCCTGCAGCGGGCGCGCACATGCCAGATGGTACGGCTGTTGCCGACGTCCCATGGCTAGAACCCTATCCAGACTCGTATCTTGAAGGCATTGACGAGTCGGCGAACCCCGAGGCGCGCTATCTGTCGCGGGAAGCTGTCCGACTCGCCTTCGTCGCCGTCATACAGGGCTTGCCTCCCCGCCAGCGAGCCGCGCTCTTGCTGTGCGACGTGCTGGGCTGGTCTGCCAATGAGGCGGCAACCCTTCTTGGCGGCTCAACGGCTTCGATCAACAGTATCTTGCAGCGGGCGCGCGAGACGCTTTCTAAGCGCTACCCCGATGGTCGACCTGCGGTGTCGCGCTCGGCAAATCCGCTCGAGCAGGAACTTCTAGGCCGTTATTTGCGAGCCTGGGAACGACTTGACGTCGATGGTCTTGTGGCTCTGCTTAAAGAGGACGCGACGTACACGATGCCGCCGAAAGTACAGTGGTACGCGGGCCGTACGGCTATCGGCAACTTCTTCGAATGGGCATGGCGAGCTTACGAGAGCTTTCGACTGGTTCCGACGGCTGCCAACAATCAACCAGCTTTCGCAGCGTATTCGCGCGCGAGCAGCGATGCGCCTTGGACCGCACATTCCATCCATGTGCTTACCATCGAGAACGGCACCATCTCCACGTTGACGCTCTTTGCAAAGCCCCTCGCGCAGAGTCTGTTTCCGGTTTTCGATCTTCCCGACATCATCCCTGCGACAGCCGACGATCTCCCGAACTCCGGATTCTGATCAAAGACTGGGTAGCTGCGCCGCTAAATCCGCGATCATAGAAATTCGTCGCGCTCACGTTCCTGCTCGCGCTCCCTTGCGCGGGCCTGGCGAGCTCCTGATCGGATGTATTAGTATTGACTAATCAATCAGTGCAGACTAATGAGTTGTTATGCATGTAACACCCCACATCGATACTGTGATGCGCGCCCTTGCTGATCCAACCCGGCGAGCCGTGTTCGAGCGGGTGATCAGCGCTGACGAGATCAGCGTAGTGGAGCTGACGCGGGGGAGCGGGGTAACGCAGGGCGCGATCTCACAACATCTCAAAGCATTGAAGCAGGCTGGTCTGGTCGCCGAACGGCCCGAGGGTCGGAAGGTTTACTATCGCGCCCGACCCGAGGGCCTTGCTCCACTCTTCGATTGGATGAGCCATTACGGCGTGCTCTGGCGCAAGCGGTTCGCCAATCTTCGTACCCTCCTGAAGGAGATCGATCCATGACTGACGCCGCATCGAAGCTCGATACGCAGGAGATCGTGATAGACGAGGTCTTCCCACATGCGCCCGAGACAATCTGGAAGACGCTGACGAGCGGCGAACTGATGAGCCGTTGGATCATGGCGCCGACAGGTTTCGAGCCCGTGGAGGGCAAGCATTTTACTTTCCAGACAAAGCCGGCCGGCGCGTGGGACGGTACCATCCACTGTCAGGTGCTGGAGGTGAAGCGCGACGAACGCCTCGCATATGCCTGGAAAGGAGGACACGATGGAAATGTCGGATACGGCTCACAGTTGGACACGGTGGTCACGTGGACTCTCTCGAGGGTTGAGAATGGAACGCGCCTCCGACTTGTCCACTCCGGTTTCGTCCTGCCGAGGAACGATACGGCTTACAAGAACATGAGCGAGGGTTGGAAAAAGGTCCTGCAAAACCTCGGCAGCATCGCCGACGAGCAGGGCTGACGCTGCGCAGACGAGCGTCGTCCGCTCGCCCGTCCAAGTTGGTGGGCGAGCACGTTCGATGCCCTCAAATGCTTGTTTGGCCAACGGCGTTTCAGATCAAGGTGAGAAGACATGAACGAGCCATATACCGGTGGGTGTGCCTGCGGCGCGATCCGCTACAAGATCTCCGCCGAACCTATGGCGATGAACGATTGCCAGTGTCGCCAATGCCAGCGTGAAAGTGGCACCGGGCACTTGTCCCACTTGTTCTTCCCGCGTTCAGCCGTGAGCGTCCAGGGCGAGGCGACGCATTGGGACTTGGTTGGCGACAATGGAACGGTCAAAACGCGCGGCTTCTGCGCCACCTGCGGTTCACCGGTCTATATGATCTTTCGCGACATACCGGACGTTTTCGTCGCGCGTGCGGGGAGCCTCGATGATCCAAGCCGGTATAAGCCGCAAAACGTTATCTGGAGCGCTGCGGGTCACGCGTGGGATCACCTCGATCCAGCCTTGCCGAAATTCGAAAGGATGCCCCCAGCGTGATTGCGCCTGGTGGCTTGGAGCGCAGTGACCGGAAAACTGTGGGGCGCAACGTAGATACGATGCGGCCTTCGTGGAAGAAGCACCTTGGCCGTGGCGCCGTTCGGCACCACTATCTCATGAGCTGAACGATGACGGGTGCCAAGGCCACGTTCATCAATCCGACCAGCACCATCACGAGACCGGCGATTGCTCCTTCTTCCCGACCGATTTGATGAGCCCGGGCTGTTCCCGCCCCATGCGCGCCGATACCGAACAGCGCGCCTTTGGCCAGCCTTGAATGCAGCGGTAGCCGCGCCAGCACCACGTCGCCGACCGCCGCGCCGATAATGCCGGTGAGCACGACGAACACCGCGGTGAGATCAGGTATGCCGCCGATTTCGTCCGAGACCTCCATGGCGAACGGCGTGCTGATCGAGCGCGGCAGCAGGCTGAGGCGGAGCGCCCCATCGATACCCAGCAAATCAGCGAGCGCCCAACTCGATGCGATAGCGGTGAAGCTGCCTGCGATCATGCCCGCCAGCAGCAGCGGCCAACGACGGCGGATCAGCGCCCGCTGCTCATAAATGGGGACGGCGAAAGCGACGGTTGCGGGGCCCAGCAGCGCCACCAGCCAGTGCGTGCCGCGGATATAGTCGCGGTAGGACTCGTGCAGGATGAGAGCAGCCAGCATCAGCAGTGCCGGCGCGACCGCAAGAGGCATCAGCCACCAGCGCGGCCATTTGCGATGAAGACGCTTGGCCAGAAAATAGAACAAGATGGTCGCCAGCGACCAACCGGCCGCCTGCGCAAGAGGCTCATGCCACAGGGCGGGTGCGTTCATCGCCGTCGCTCCAGCGGTAGCAGAAGTCGACCGTCAGGGCCGTCACGCACATCACCGCCGTCGTGCTGACGAGGATGATGGCGAGGATTTTCAGGCCCAGCAGGCCCATGAACTCGCGGTGGTCGAGAAGCGCGAGTACAGCCGGTACGAAGAACAGCAGCATCTCGGCCAGGAGCCAATCGGCGCCGCGTTTCATGCTCGCAACCTTGAGGCCGCGTGCACACAATACCGCCAGCGCCAGGGCCATGCCAACGATGCCGCCGGGTACCGGCAGCCCGCAGATTCGGGCGATCTCTTCGCCGGCAAGCCAGAACGCTCCCATCAGCGCGATCTGCAGCAGCCGGCTGCGGCGCAAGCGATGGCGTGCAAGGACCAGGATGTTGCGGTGCGACATCGAGAAATCCCAAAAAACCTGTCCAGATCACTATATCTCGCAATGCAGCATGTATAAAATGAATTGATTGAATGGATTAAGTCGCTATTGGAATACCATGGAACTCAGGACATTAAGAGCCTTCGTGGAGGTTGTTCGCCAAGGCGGCTTCTCCCAAGCCGCCAAGGTGGTATTCGCCACGCAATCCACCGTCAGCAAGGCGGTCAAGCAGTTGGAGGATGAACTCGGTTTGCCCTTGCTCGATCGGCTCGGCCACCGAAGCCGGCTGACGGCTGCAGGAGAGATCGTCTACCGCCGGGCCCTCCGGCTCTTGGCCGAGCGGGACGATCTTGAGGCCGAACTCAAGGAGTTGCGCGGACTGACACGTGGGGTCTTGCGGCTCGGCCTGCCGCCCATCGGCAGCAGCACACTGTTTGCCCCGCTGTTCGCCCTCTATCGCCAACGCCATCCCGAGATCGAGATCAGGCTGGTCGAGCATGGCAGCGACCGCCTCAACGAGTTGCTCCACGCAGGCGAGATTGATTTCGCCGGCCTGCTGCTGCCGATCACGGAGGAGTTCGCCTCGCAGGCCGTGCGGCGCGAGCCGCTGATGGCGCTTTTGCCGGCCGATCATCCGCTCGCCGACAAGCCCAAGGTCACGCTGAGCGATCTGCGTGATATGCCGTTCATTCTGTTCGAGACGGGCTTTGCCCTTAATCGGATCATTCTTGATGCGTGCCGCCGCAACGGCTTCGAGCCTGCGGTCGCTGCGCGCAGCAGCCAGATCGACTTCATCGCCGAACTGGCGGGCGCGGGGCTCGGTGTCGCCTTTCTGCCGCGGATGATTGCGACTCAGCGAACACAGGTGCCGATCAGTCTCGTGCTCCTCGACGAGCCTGGCGTCGAGTGGACGATGGCGATGGCCTGGCGACGCGGCGCCTATCTCTCGCCTGCGGCCGAGGCCTGGCTCACTCTGCTGCGCAGGACCTGGGATGGCGACGGCTCGATCTGATGGTGCGGCTCGAACGGGCAGGGCGCCTCAATCGGCCCCCTTCCGCAGACGCGTGATCGTCTCGGCCAGTTCGGCCGCGAAAATGGACAGCATCAGGCCCACCATCGGCACTGCGGGAATCAGATAGCGTCCGATGTCGAGGGTATGGGCGCAGGCGGCGGTTGCGATCGAAGCGGCCCACATCACGATCACGATGCCTGCGCGCGTCAGGAACTGAGAGCGGTGCCGACGCCCCACAGCCGTTACCGTCCAGAATATGACTGCAACAACGAAGGCGGCGGACAGGGCTCTGAACAGATAGGCGGAGAGGCCTGGGACGTCGGACAGCAGCCCGATCCGAACGGGTTCGCCTTGCAACTGGGTCGGGTGAAGGTTGCGGCCGTGCCGCGTGATGATGTCCGACACGTGCGGCACGTCGTCGTTCGACACCGGTATGGCAGAGTCGAGCCCGTAAGGCGGCCATGCGACCGACGCCCCAAAGGCCATCTGACGCAGGACTTTGCCTGCGTAGGCCAGCGGCCGGTCGCGTACGGCGGCCAGGAAGATACGCCGATAGGCTGCGGCCGCGTCGACAGCGTTCCCGTCCGCGACGTCCCGTTCAAGTGCGGTGTCGAACAGGCACGCGTCGCCGAAAAACCCAAGCACGGGCCAGCGACCCGGCTCCGCGGCGAAGTCGGCTTCAAGCCGCGCCATGGTGGCATCGGCGCGGTCGCCGGCCACTGATGCGATCTCGCGGCGCGCTGCATCGCTTGCAAGCGCAATGTTCAGGTGATTGCAGAACAGTGTCTTGGGTACGAATACGGCCGACGCCTGGTCGGAAGCCGCAGCGCCGAACCGGGAGCCTGCCACAAGGAGCGCCACGGCGATCGCAACGGACATGGCCATCACGGCAAAACGCGCGATGGTGCCGGGCCGGGCCAGCCAAGCGCCCATCAGGATGGCGGCGATTGGGACCAGGAGCCCTTGCGATCGGAAACAGGCGGCGAGCGCCGCGCACAAGACAGAGGCCGCCACCGCCCAGCACCGCGCCGCATCGTCGATGCAGGTGGCAACAAGCAATGCAGCCGTTGCCAGATTGAGGAAGACCGCAAAGAGAAGATCCGCGGTGAGCACGTTCCTGAACAGCAGCAGGCCCGGATAGGTCGCGACCAGGATGACTGGCACGAGCCCAACGGCGCCGCGCGTCGCCATCCGGGTGGTCGCTGCCATTGTTAGAATCAGCACGGCCCACGCGGCCTCTTGCACGCGCACCACTGTCCCGAGATCGCCTCCGAACGCGAAGATCGTGGCAAGGAATGCCGGGTACCCCGGATCGCGCCCGCCGGCCACAGTCAGCCGTCCAGCATCGAGCGTGAGAAGCGCAGACTCGACGAAGGACGGCGTGTCGCCCCAGATGACCGGAACCGCCGGCCTGAACGACACGACCATCGCCACCAGCAGCACGGTCCAAACCAGCACGGACCATCGCGAGGGGGACCCGATGCCGCCCCAAGAGGCGGCTCCGCCGCCGGTCATACGCGCTGGAGCTTTGCTGTCGGACCGCACGCTCGCCGTCCACGTCCACCCGGGATGAGCTTCCTCCAGCTTCACGCGACGTAAGGCGCGGTGCAAGCCGATCGGAGGACCACCGCCAATTCGAGGGGCCAGAAAAGAAAAAGGGCCGCCTGCGATGGCAGGAGGCCCAAGTCTAGGGAGGAAAACGCCCAAGAAGGGCAGCGACAGCGTGATCACGCCATCGCACGGGTCTATATGGGACTGCGCTGCACAAATTCAAGAGTTTTGGGCGGCCATCGCCGGGGCAGCGCGCGCGGAACAGGTTCCCGGGAGGGAACTCCGGCCTAACAAGCGTGGGGGAGGACCCTGGTTACCTTTTTTCACTGGCTCGTCGGCGGCTGAATGCTCCCAACGCCTCACAGGATGGTCCTGTTTTATGAGTGCGGCTTCAAACCCATCTCAGTGAAGCCGCTCGCATTCAATGCGGAGGTTTCGACCTTGGATGCGGTGTCTTCGAGCCGCTCGCGGTGCTCAAGCCCCGCGATGGCTGCGCGCGTTCCCCACCAATGCCCGTTAATCGCATCTCAGGGCAATCGGCCTCCAGCGTGCGGTACTGATGGGTAATCAATCCGCTCCTGGGGCGCTCTTCATAAGGATCGAGCCACATCCACTCTCTTGGGAACATCTTTCCGGTCGCCGCTCGCTGAGTCGCGTCTGATGATCCTATCTCGCAACCCTGACGTGAACCTTACGGGAATGCGACCGTTCCCAACCCCAATCTCCCGGATGAACCGCCGCTCAGCGGACCATCATGGCATTCGAGTTCGTCATCACGATCGGCTTGCCGGCTTTGATGACATGGGCTGTCTGGGTGTAGTCCACATGGCTGCGGGTCGCGATGCCCAAGGCTGCCACCGCAAGACTCGCCACCAGCGCCATCACCACGACCTTCAGGTGGGTCGCGCGGTCGGCCGAATGGAGCGAGTGGTTCATTTTAAGCCTCCCAGGCGTCTCGAGGCGCCGTTGTGTCGCTTGGAGGCTTAGCCTCAATATGTTTCAGACTGGTTTCGCGCCTTTGCCAAAATGATTTCGTTCGCAGAAAGGATGGATTCATCACCTCCTTGCGCGCGGACCCAGCCTCGCTTCGATTCGGTGCGCTGGTCGCGGCGTGAAGGGGAGTTTTCTCGAAGCATTCTAAGACCGGTTCTAAGAGGTATTCCATTAGGTAAAGCGCCAACCATCGCATAAGCGTCGCCGCAATGGCCGCATCGTCGATTCTGACGGTAGGCCGAAGCATTCAGGGTTGGGGTGGCGCGTTGAATTCGTTGGGTTTTTTGCGGATCGCCGCATTGGCGACCGCGTCCGCATTGGTTTTGTTGCCGCAGGTTTCCTTCGCGCAGCAGGCAGGCACGTCAAGCACGCAATCCGGCGCGGAAAATCTTCCGCCGGTGACGGTCCGTCCGAGTGAGCCGCGGCGCCGGGCCTCGCAAACTGAGCGACGCTCAGCACGCGCGACGCAGGCGAGCAAGCCGCAGCCGCAGCCGCAGCGCAATGTCGGATTTGTCGAGAGTCCGCGTGGGCCGATTCAAGGCTACGTCGCCAACCGAAGCTCGTCCGGTACCAAGACCAACACACCGATCATGGAGACCCCGCAGGCCGTCTCTGTTATCGGCAGCGAACAGATCCGGGACCAAAAGCCGGGCAAGTTCGACGAGATCCTGCGTTACGCGCCAGGCGTCCTCGCCGGAACGTTCGGCGCCGACAACCGCAACGACTGGTTCCTGATCCGCGGCTTCACGTCCAATGACGTCGGCATGTTCCTCGATGGGCTGCAGCTCTTCTACGCCTCCTATGCGAGCTGGAAACTGCAGCCCTTCAATCTCGAGCGCGTTGAGATTCTGCGCGGGCCGTCCGCGGTGCTGTATGGCGGCTCGAGCCCCAGCGGCATCGTCAATGCGATCAGCAAGATGCCCCCGGCCGAGCCGATCCGCTATCTCGAGACCGGCGTCAATAATTTCGGCAATGGATATCTGTCCTTTGATTTCGGCGGGCCAGTCGCAACGCCGGGAGACAATGGCAAGCTCTATTACCGGTTGGTCGGGCAGGTTCAGGGGGGCGGGACGCAGGTCGATTTCACCCCGGACAACAACTTCTTCATCGCGCCGTCGGTGACCTACAAACCCGACGCCGACACGACATTCACCGTGCTCGCGTCAGCGTCGAAGAACGAGACCCGCAGCCAGAACTTCCTGCCCTATATCGGCACTGTTGTTGCCGCACCGTTCGGCCGTATTCCGACCAGCCTGTTCACCAGCGAGCCCAGCGCGGATACCTTCAGGCGCGAACAGGAGATGATCGGCTATCAGTTCGAGCGTAATCTCTCCGACGATGTCACGTTCCGACAGAACGCCCGGTTCGCGCATGTCGACGTGACCCTCTCGACGCTATACGGTCTCGGATACGCAACGACGCCGGCCGCCGCTAATCTCGCGCGCGGCAACTTCCTGACGCACGGGATCGGCAACCAAGGCGATCTCGACAGTCAAGTCGAATACCGCTTCAACACGGGTATTCTGAGCCACACCACGCTGTTCGGCCTCGACCTCAAGTATTACGGCCTCGACGACTGGCAGGGCTTTGGCGCCGCCACGTCCATTAATCTGCTCAACCCGGTCTACACCCCCACTGCCCAATTTAGCGGAGCGCCGTACGCGGACAGAACGCTGATGCAGAAGCAACTCGGCACTTACGTGCAGGACCAGATCAAGCTGGACCGGTTCACACTGGTGCTGAGCGGCCGAAACGACTGGGTGACGACGACCAACGACAATCACATCGGGCTCGGCCAGAGTCGCGACGACAGTCAGTTCAGCGGTCGCGCCGGCCTGATCTACAATTTCGATTTCGGATTGGCTCCCTACGTCTCCTATGCGACCAGTTACAACCCGGTCGTCACCGTCACCGCGGGCGGGCAATTGGCGCAGCCGGAGACCGGGCAGCAGGCCGAGGTCGGATTGAAGTATCAGCCCAACGGCTTCAACGGACATTTCGGCGTGGCGTTGTTTGATCTGAAGCGCCAGAACGTTCTGACAACCGATCCGAACAACGCGTTGCTGCAGGTCCAGAATGGCGAATGGACGTCGCGGGGGCTGGAGTTGGAGGCGGTCGCCAATGTCCTGCCCGGGCTGAAGCTGGTCGGCTCCTTCACGACCTATGATCTGTTCATCAGCAAGGACCTGAACCCGGCCTTGATCGGCAAGGCGCCCGCGGCCACGCCGCAGCAGATGGCTTCGGCCTGGGCGGACTACACGTTCCAGGAGGGGCCATTGACCGGCTTCGGCTTCGGGGGAGGCGTGCGTTACATCGGCTCTTCCTTCGCCGACCCCGCGAATACGCTCGAGGTTCCATCCGTGGTGATGGGCGATGCCGCAATTCATTACGAATGGCAGAACTGGCGTGCCGCCTTGAACGTCAGCAACATTTCCGACGAGATCTACGTCGCGAACTGCTCCACTCCCACGGCCTGCTTCTACGGCGACCGCCGCCGCGTGACGGCCAGCCTTGCCTACAAGTGGTGATGTCGGGGCCCAGGGGAGGCGAGCGGTGAAGGCGCGAACCGTCAGGCTCTGGTCGCTGGTCCACACCTGGTCCAGCCTGATCCCGACGCTGTTTCTGCTGCTGCTCTTCGTGACCGGCCTGCCATTGATCTTTCACGATGAGATCGACGAGCTCCTCGGTTACGCACCGCGACCGGAGTCGAGCGCCGGCTTGCCGCCCGCGCCAGTGCAGCGGATCGCGGATGCCGCGCTCGCCGCCGACCCGGGGAGGGTGCTGCAATACATCTCCTGGGACAAGGACGAGCCTGGCCTCGTCACCGCGTTTACGAACAGCGCTCCGAACGGCAAGCCCGACGATGCGACCGTCCGGGCGTTCGATGCGGTGCGGGCCAAGCCGCTCGGCCTGGTCGGCACAGGCCCGATGCTCATCATCTTGAAACTGCATACCGATATGTTCGCCGGCCAGGCCGGCAAACTGTTTCTGGGCGGCATGGGATTGCTCTTGATCGTCGCCATCATATCGGGCGTTGTGTTGTACGCGCCGTTCACCCGCCGCTTGCGCTTTGCGACGATCCGCGGACACAGCTCGCGCCGGGTGAGATGGCTCGACTGGCACAATCTGCTCGGCGTGGTGACGATCATGTGGGCGTTGGTGGTCGGCGCCACCGGCGTCATCAACACCTGGGCGGAACTGATGTTGAACCAGTGGAAGACGACAGAGCTCGCTCAGATGGTGGCGGCCTATGGCGGCAAATCGGCTCCCTCGCATCTAGCTTCGCTGGACGATGTGGTTGGCCGGGCCAGGCAGGCTGCGCCGGGAATGGACATCGCCTTCATCGCTTTTCCAGGAACACCATTCTCGAGTTCGCACCATTTCGTGGCGTTCATGCGCGGCAACACGCCCCTGACGTCGCGCCTGCTCAAGCCGGTGCTGCTCGACGGTGAAACGGCCGTGGTGGCCGATAGCCGTGAGCTGCCGTTCTATCTGCAGGCACTTCTGCTGTCGCAGCCGCTGCATTTCGGCGACTATGGCGGGATGCCGCTAAAGCTGATCTGGGCCGCGCTGGACATCATGACGATCATCGTGATCGGCAGCGGCGCCTATCTCTGGTTCGCGCGGCGGCCGAGAAGGAACTCTGTCGCATCCGCCGTGCCCGTCCTGTGCCGGCCTCAATAATGTCCGCTCGCCTCGTTCCGCTGGCGCGCGGTCTCCGCGTTTTCGGGGCGCCGCTGATGATTGCGGCGTCGACGCTGGCCGGCCTCTTGGCCGGGTTGCTCTTGGGCGACACCGGCCGCTGTCTGTGCTGGCTCCTGGTCGGCTGTCCCGTGCTGGTGAGCGTCTGGGCCTGGGCGCGGGAGCGCCTGCGACTGCGGCAATCCGGCCGCCGACGCTAGCGGATCCGGGAGCGGGGCGACCAGCAAAGATCCATGCCGGCCACCCGGCCATGATCGTGTGGCTTTGGCGAAGATCGAATTTTTTCTGGGGATGCCGGCGGCCCCTCGGCGCCGGCTGATGGCGTTCTTCTTCTTTCCTTGAGCTTGGACTTCCGATCTCAATGGAGATCGTTCAACGGACAGGGACGCGCAAACGGCCGGCTGGGCGCATGCATCACTATACAGGGCCGGCGTTTTTCGCCGCCGGGGGCGGCTTGGAGGCGTCAAAATTGCTTGTCTTGCGCCACTTACTGCGCTGCGCTAAAGCCTCGGAATAATTCCAAATCGACGAATCTGCGGCTCTCCCGAAACCGCAGCAGAAGGTAAGCGCCGATGACCGGCATCCTGCAGAATTATCTGCCACTTGTTGTCTTTATTGGGGTAGCGGCCGTGATCGGGCTGGTGCTCCTGATCGCTCCGTTCGTGGTTGCCTTCCAGCAACCCGACCCGGAGAAGCTCTCGGCTTACGAATGCGGATTCAACGCTTTCGATGACGCCCGCATGAAGTTCGACGTCCGGTTCTACCTGGTCGCGATCCTCTTCATCATCTTCGATCTCGAGGTCGCGTTCCTGTTCCCCTGGGCGGTGGCGTTCGCGAAGCTGGGGGCGACCGGTTTCTGGTCGATGATCGTGTTCCTGGCCGTACTGACGGTCGGCTTTGCATATGAATGGAAGAAAGGCGCGCTCGAATGGGATTGAGCCCAACCGCGGCACCCTCTGCCAAAGGCCCCTTGGTCGCCCCGCCCGCGACCGGGATCATTGATCCCGCGACCGGCAAGCCGGTCGGCGCCAATGACGCCTATTTCCTCGAAATCAATCACGAGCTGGCGGACAAGGGCTTCTTTGTCGCCGCAGCCGATGACCTTATCACCTGGGCGCGCACCGGCTCGCTGATGTGGATGACCTTCGGTCTCGCCTGCTGCGCGGTCGAGATGATGCAGGTCTCCATGCCGCGTTACGACGTCGAGCGATTCGGCTTTGCGCCGCGCGCTTCGCCGCGCCAGTCGGACGTGATGATCGTCGCGGGCACGCTGACCAACAAGATGGCCCCGGCGCTGCGCAAGGTCTACGACCAGATGCCGGAGCCGCGTTACGTCATTTCGATGGGGTCCTGCGCGAACGGCGGCGGCTACTATCATTATTCCTATTCTGTGGTTCGCGGCTGCGACCGCATCGTTCCGATCGACATCTACGTGCCCGGCTGTCCGCCGACGGCAGAAGCGCTGCTTTACGGCGTGCTGCTGTTGCAGAAGAAGATCCGGCGCACCGGCACGATCGAACGCTAAAAGGTTTTAAGCGATGGACGACGGCAGGCTCGAGGCCCTGGGGCAAACGATCGTTAGCGCGCTTCCGGGAGCGGCGCTCGGACATGTGGTGGCATTCAACCAGCTTACAGTGATGGTTGAGGCCAGCAAGATCGTGCAGGTCGTGCGATTTCTGCGCGACGATCCCAACTGCCGCTTTGTCAATATCACCGACATCACGGCCGTGGATCGTCCCGGACGCGAGAAGCGCTTCGACGTGGTGTATCACTTCCTGTCACCGACGCTGAACACCCGCATCCGGCTGAAGGCCGAGGCCGACGAAACCACGCAGGTGCCCTCGATCATCGAGGTGTTTCCCGGCGCCGACTGGTTCGAGCGGGAGGCTTACGACCTCTACGGCGTGATCTTCGTTGGCCATCCGGACATGCGGCGCATCCTGACCGACTACGGTTTCGAGGGCCATCCGCTGCGCAAGGATTTCCCGCTCACCGGATTCGTCGAGGTGCGTTACGACGACCAGGAGAAGCGGGTGCTGTACGAGCCGGTCCGCCTCAACCAGGAATTCCGCAAGTTCGATTTTCTCTCGCCCTGGGAAGGGGCGGATTATCCGCTGCCGGGGGATGAGAAGGCGGGGAAGAAATCGTGACGCTGTTTGCTACTCGCCATTCGCTATTCGCCCGCACATGGAGGGCGCACCATGAATGAACAAAGCCCAGGCCTTCGCAATTTCACCATCAACTTCGGCCCGCAGCATCCGGCGGCGCACGGCGTTCTGCGCCTGGTGCTGGAGCTCGATGGTGAGGTGGTGGAGCGCGTCGATCCGCATATCGGCTTGCTCCATCGCGGCACCGAGAAGCTGATCGAAGCCAAGACCTATCTGCAGGCGATTCCTTATTTCGATCGGCTCGATTACGTCGCGCCGATGAACCAGGAGCACGCCTTCTGCTTGGCTGCGGAAAAGCTGCTCGGCATCGAGGTGCCTAGGCGCGGCCAGCTCATCCGCGTCCTCTACTGCGAGATCGGCCGCATCCTGTCGCATCTGCTCAACGTCACCACGCAGGCGATGGACGTCGGCGCGCTCACCCCACCGCTGTGGGGGTTCGAGGAGCGCGAAAAACTGATGGTCTTTTACGAGCGTGCGTCCGGCGCGCGCATGCATGCCGCCTATTTCCGCATCGGCGGCGTGCATCAGGACCTGCCGCCGAAGCTAATTGACGATATCGATGCCTGGTGCGATCCCTTCTTGAAGGTGGTCGACGACCTCGACCGGCTGCTCACGGCCAACCGCATCTTCAAGCAGCGCAACGTCGACATCGGCAAGGTGACGCTGAAGCAGGCCTGGGAGTGGGGCTTTTCCGGCGTGATGGTGCGCGGCTCCGGCGCGGCCTGGGACCTGCGCAAGGCGCAGCCTTATGAATGCTATGCCGAAATGGATTTCGATATTCCGGTCGGCAAGAACGGCGACTGCTACGATCGCTACCTGATCCGCATGGAAGAGATGCGGCAGTCCGTGCGTATCATGAAGCAGTGCATCGCCAAGCTGCGCAGCCCCGACGGGCAGGGGCCGGTCGTGGTACAGGACAACAAGATCTTCCCGCCGCGCCGTGGCGAGATGAAGCGCTCGATGGAAGCCTTGATCCATCACTTCAAGCTCTACACCGAAGGCTTCCACGTGCCGGAAGGCGAGGTCTACGCCGCGGTGGAGGCGCCGAAGGGCGAATTCGGCGTCTATCTCGTCGCCGATGGCACCAACAAGCCCTACAAGTGCAAGATCCGCGCGCCGGGATTTGCGCATCTGCAGGCGATGGACTTCATCTCCAGGGGTCATCTGCTGGCCGACGTCTCCGCCATTCTCGGCTCCCTCGACATCGTGTTCGGAGAGGTCGATCGTTGATGGCGCAGGCGCCGATCCAGTTTGACCGTGCCTCCGGGGCGCTCGAAGGAGCGAACCTCTGGGAGCGCACGGCTGCGCTGGCGTTGGCCACGGGGTCGAAGATTTCCTCGCACTTCTCGCATCGCGGCTACATCGGCTGCGCCAATCTGCTGCGCAAGACGCTCCCCGAGCGCAACATCGCGATCAAGCTCAACGAGGACGCTGTCTTCGAGTTTCCCTATGGCGACGGCTATTGGAGCAAGCTGCTCAACCGTTCCTATCATTATGAGGACGAACTCGAGCTCTTGTTCCGCCACTCCGCCGACGTCGACTATACGCTGATCGATTGCGGCGCCAATTACGGTTACTGGTCGGTCCTGGTGTCGAGCGCGCCGTTCGGCTCGCACCGGGTCATCGCGATCGAGCCGTCGTCGCAGAATTTCCAAAAGCTTGCCAACAACGCGCGCGTCAACGGCGATCGCTTTGAGCTGATGAAGTGCGCGGTCGGCGCTAAGCGCGGGTCCGCGCAGCTTTCCGGCACCAAGCACGAGGCCTTCAGTATCGCAGGCGAGGCCGACAGCGACGGCGGCGAGGAAGTGCCCGTGATCGCGCTCGACGATCTGATCGACGACGGCAAGGTCTCCGCCGAGGGCAAATATCTGATCAAGCTCGACGTCGAAGGCGTCGAGGTCGAGGCCATCAAGGGGGGCTCGCGGCTGCTCGAGGGCGATAGCGTGGTCCTCTGCGAAGAGCACGGCAATGATCCTGATCATACGGTGTCGCGCTACATCCTGGAGCAAACGCCGTTGAGGCTGATGGTCTACGATCCCCGCTCCAGCCGCCTGGAGACCGTGACCGAGCTGTCGATCCTCGACCGTATCAAGGTTTCCACCCACGTCGGCTACAACGTCTTCGGCACCGCAAGCGTGTTCTGGCAAAACCGGATCGATGCGCTAAACGCGGATGCCGCGCGTCGCATGCAATGAGAGTCTAGAACACGATGTCCGTTCGCCGCCTTGCGCCTAAAGAACTGCAGCCGGAAAGCTTCGCTTTCACGGAGGAGAATCTCGCCTGGGCCAAGCGCGAGATCACGAAATATCCGCCGGGGCGGCAGGCTTCCGCGGCGATCGCGATCCTGTGGCGGGCGCAGGAGCAGAACGAGGGCTGGGTCTCGGAGGCGGCAATCCGGGTCGTCGCCGACATGCTGGACATGCCCTATATCCGCATGCTCGAAATCGCGACCTTCTACACGATGTTTCAGCTTCAGCCGGTCGGCAAGAAGGCCCATGTCCAGGTCTGCGGCACGACGCCGTGTCGCTTGCGCGGCGCCGGCGACATCATCGAAGTGTGCCAGAGCCGTATCCATCACGAGCCGTTCCACCTCTCCAAGGATGGCAACTTTAGCTGGGAAGAGGTCGAGTGCCTGGGCGCCTGCGTGAACGCGCCCATGGTCATGATCTGGAAGGATACTTACGAAGACCTCACCAAAGACAGTTTTGGCAAAGTCCTTGACGGCTTTGCGTCAGGCAATCCGCCGAAGCCGGGGCCGCAGAACGGCCGCCAGTTCTCGGCGCCCATCACCGGGCCGACCACGCTGAAGGAAACGACATGAGGCGTGCGCCGAAAGCCCCATTCTCGGATCGGAAAGCTGTTTAGTCATGCTCGACGACAAGGACCGCATCTTCAAGAACCTCTACGGCCTGCAGGATTGGGGCCTGGAGGGCGCGCGCCGCCGCGGTGGCTGGGACGGCACCAAGGCAATCCTCGACAAGGGGCGCGACTGGATCATCAATGAGATGAAGGCCTCGGGCCTGCGCGGGCGCGGCGGGGCGGGCTTCCCGACCGGCCTCAAATGGTCGTTCATGCCGAAGGAGAACAAGGACGGCCGGCCGAGCTATCTGGTCGTCAATGCCGACGAATCGGAGCCCGGCACCTGCAAGGACCGGGAGATCATGCGGCACGATCCGCATCTTCTGATCGAAGGCTGTCTGATCGCGAGCTTCGCGATGGGGGCGCACGCCTGCTACATCTACGTACGCGGCGAGTTCATCCGGGAGCGGGAGCATCTGCAGGCCGCGATCGATCAGGCCTATGAGGCCAAGCTGATCGGCAAGGACAATATCCATGGCTGGCCGTTCGACCTCTACGTCGCGCATGGCGCCGGCGCCTATATCTGCGGCGAAGAAACCGCGCTGCTGGAGAGCCTAGAAGGCAAGAAGGGCCAGCCGAGGCTGAAGCCGCCGTTCCCTGCCAATGTCGGCCTCTACGGCTGTCCGACCACGGTCAACAACGTCGAGTCGATCGCGGTCGCGCCGGATATTCTCCGCCGCGGCGCCGCCTGGTTTGCCGGCATCGGCCGGCCGAACAACACGGGCACAAAGCTGTTCTGCATCTCCGGCCATGTCGAGCGTCCCTGCAACGTCGAAGAGGCGATGGGGATTCCCTTCCGCGAGTTGATCGAGAAGCATTGTGGCGGCATCCGCGGCGGCTGGGACAATCTGAAGGCCGTCATCCCCGGCGGCTCCTCGGTGCGTATGGTGCCGGCCGAGCAGATCATCGACACGGCGATGGATTTCGACAGCCTGAGCAAGCTGCGTTCCGGCCTCGGAACCGCCGCCGTCATCGTCATGGACAAGTCGACCGACCTGATCCGGGCGATCGCGCGCATTTCCTACTTCTACAAGCACGAGAGCTGCGGCCAGTGCACCCCCTGCCGTGAGGGAACCGGGTGGATGTGGCGGGTGTTGACCCGCATGGCCGAGGGCCGCGCGCATAAGCGCGAGATCGATATGCTGCTTGAGGTCACCAAGCAGGTCGAGGGCCATACCATCTGCGCGTTGGGCGATGCCGCGGCATGGCCGATCCAGGGGCTGATCGCGCATTTCCGTCACGAGATCGAAGCCCGGATCGACGAATATTCGCGCAAGGCGGATATCGACGATATCGGCATCCGCGACCCCGTCCACATGGCCGCGGCGGAGTAACAGGCAATGACGAAGCTCATCATCGACGGCAAAGAGATCGATGTCCCCGCGGAATACACGCTGCTGCAGGCGTGCGAGGCCGCCGGCGCTGAAATTCCGCGCTTCTGCTACCACGAGCGCCTCTCCATCGCCGGCAATTGCCGGATGTGCCTGGTCGAGGTCAAAGGCGGGCCCAAGCCGGTGGCAAGCTGCGCCTGGGGCGTGCGCGATTGCCGGCCCGGCCCGAAGGGCGAGCCGCCGGAGATCTCGACGCGTTCGCCGATGGTGAAGAAGGCGCGCGAAGGCGTGATGGAGTTCCTGCTGATCAACCATCCGCTGGACTGCCCGATCTGCGACCAGGGCGGCGAATGCGACCTGCAGGACCAGGCGATGGGCTACGGCGTCGACACCAGCCGTTTCGCCGAGAACAAGCGCGCGGTCGAGGACAAATATCTGGGCGCGCTGGTCAAGACCTCGATGAACCGCTGCATCCAGTGCACGCGCTGCGTCCGCTTCTCCGCCGAGGTCTGCGGCACGCCCGAGATGGGCGCGACCGGCCGCGGCGAGGACATGGAGATCACCACCTATCTCGAACATGCGCTGAGCTCGGAGCTGCAGGGCAACCTCGTCGATATCTGCCCGGTGGGCGCGCTGACCTCCAAGCCTTACGCCTTCGCCGCGCGGCCCTGGGAATTGGGCAAGACGCAATCGGTCGACGTCATGGACGGCGTGGGATCCGCGATCCGCGTCGATACCCGCGGCCGCGAGGTGATGCGGATCCTGCCGCGCACCAATGACGCCGTGAACGAGGAATGGATCTCGGACAAGACGCGCCACATCGTCGACGGTCTGCGCACGCAGCGACTCGACCGGCCCTATATCCGCGAGAACGGCAAGTTGCGCGCAGCCGCGTGGCCGGAAGCCTTCGCCGCGATCGCGGCCAAGACCGGGCGCATCGACGGCAGGCGCGTCGGCGCCATCGCCGGCGACCTTGCAGGCGTCGAGGAGATGTTCGCGCTGAAGGATCTGCTGGCCAAATGGGGCTCGAGCAATCTTGCGGTGCAGGGCGGTGATGCCTTCGATCCGAAGCTCGGCCGCGCCTCCTACATTTTCAACCCGACCATCGCCGGCATCGAGCAGGCGGATGTGCTTCTTATCGTCGGCGCCAATCCGCGCAAGGAGGCGGCCGTCCTCAACGCCCGCATCCGCAAGCGCTGGCGGACTGGCCAGCTCAAGATCGGCGTGATCGGTCCGAAGGCCGACCTGACCTACGACTATGATTATCTCGGCGCAGGCACCGACAGCCTGAGCGAACTCGCGAGCGGCAAGGGCTCGTTTGCGGATGTTCTGAAGAAAGCCAAGAACCCGATCGTGCTGGTCGGCTCGGGCGCGGCTGGCCGTCATGACGGCGCCGCCGTGCTGTCGCTGGCGGCAAAAATCGCAGCCGACTTCGGAGCACTCAAGGACGACTGGAACGGCTTTGCCGTCCTGCACGACACCGCTTCGCGGGTCGGCGCGCTCGATATCGGCTTTGTGCCCGGATCGGGCGGCCTGAATGCCGCGCAGATGGCGACCTTCGGCACGTTGGACGTGCTGTTCCTGCTCGGCGCCGACGAGATCAACGCGCCCGATGGTACCTTCGTGGTCTATATCGGCACCCACGGCGATCGTGGCGCGCACCGCGCCGACGTGATCCTGCCGGGCGCCGCCTACACCGAAAAATCCGCGATCTACGTCAACACCGAGGGCCGCGTGCAGATGGCCGGCCGCGCCGCGTTCCCGCCGGGAGACGCGCGCGAGGACTGGGCCATCATCCGTGCGCTGTCGGAAGTCCTGGGCAAGAAGCTGCCCTATGACTCGGTCGCCGATTTGCGCAGGGCCATCTTCAAGGCGGTGCCGTATCTGATGCGCCTCGACCAGATCGCGGCGGGCAATGCCGCCGAGGTCAAGGCTCTTGCAGGCAAGGGCGGCAGCCTGGAGAAGGCGCCGTTCAAATCATCGGTCGAGGATTTCTACCTGACGAATGCGATCGCGCGCGCCTCGGCGGTGATGGCGGAATGTTCGCGCTTGGCCGCGGAGCGCGTGCTGCAGGCAGCGGAATAGGCGTTAAGATCATGGCTGATTTCTTCGCAAGCTCATTCTGGACCGGCTTCCTCTGGCCGCTGATCGTGATGGTCGCGGAAAGCGTGTTGCTGCTCGTCGTGCTCTTGATCGCCATCGCCTACATCCTGCTCGCCGACCGCAAGATCTGGGCCGCGGTGCAGATCCGGCGCGGTCCCAACGTGGTCGGGCCTTTCGGCCTGCTGCAGTCCTTCGCCGACCTGCTGAAGTTCGTGCTGAAGGAGCCGATCATTCCGGCTGGCGCCAACAAGGGCGTGTTCCTGCTGGCGCCGCTGGTGTCCTGCGTGCTCGCCCTCGCTGCCTGGGCGGTGATCCCGACTAATCTCGGCTGGGTGATCTCCGACATCAATGTCGGCATTCTCTACATCTTCGCGATCTCGTCGTTGTCGATCTACGGCATCATCATGGCCGGCTGGTCGTCGAACTCGAAATATCCGTTCCTGGCCGCGCTGCGCTCGGCGGCGCAAATGGTGTCCTACGAAGTCTCTATCGGCTTTGTGATCATCACGGTGCTGCTCTGCGCCGGCTCGCTCAACCTGTCGGCCGTGGTGGAGGCGCAGAACACCCGCGGGCTTGCCAGCCTGATCGGGCTGCCGCAGCTCACCATCCTGAACTGGTATGTGTGGCCGCTGCTGCCGATGTTCGTGGTGTTCTACGTCTCGGCGCTGGCGGAGACCAATCGTCCGCCGTTCGATCTGGTCGAAGCCGAATCGGAGCTGGTCGCGGGCTTCATGGTCGAATACGGCTCGACGCCGTATCTTCTGTTCATGCTCGGCGAGTACGTTGCCATCACCACGATGTGCGCGATGGCGACCATCCTGTTCCTGGGCGGCTGGTTGCCGCCGGTCGCGCTACCGCCGTTCACCTGGATCCCCGGGGTGATCTGGTTCGCGTTGAAACTGTTCTTCATGTTCTTCCTGTTTGCGATGGCCAAGGCGATCGTGCCGCGCTACCGCTACGATCAATTGATGCGGCTCGGCTGGAAGGTGTTCCTGCCGCTGTCGCTGGTGATGGTGGTGATCGTGGCCGGCGTGCTGCATTTCGCCGACATCGCGCCGAAATGAGGTTGCTATGAGCGTCAAAGCTGCCGCGCGGTCGCTGCTGCTGTCTGAATTCGTATCGGCGTTCTTTCTCGCCATGCGCTACTTCTTTCAGCCGAAGCCGACCATCAATTACCCCTTTGAGAAGAACCCGATTTCACCGCGCTTCCGGGGTGAGCATGCGCTGCGCCGTTATCCCAACGGCGAAGAGCGCTGCATCGCCTGCAAGCTGTGCGAGGCGATCTGCCCGGCGCAGGCGATCACTATCGAGGCGGGCCCGCGCCGCAATGACGGCACGCGCCGTACGGTGCGCTACGACATCGACATGGTGAAGTGCATCTATTGCGGCCTGTGCCAGGAGGCCTGCCCTGTCGACGCCATCGTCGAGGGGCCGAACTTCGAATTCGCGACCGAGACGCGCGAAGAGCTCTACTACGACAAGGCCAAGCTGCTCGCCAACGGCGACCGCTGGGAACGCGAGATCGCGAAGGCGATCGCGCTCGACGCGCCGTACCGGTAAGGGGACAAGGGGCAGAGAATGATCCTTCCCGCGCTGTTCTTTTACCTGTTCGCCGCGATCTGCGTCGCGTCCGCCGTGATGGTGATTGCCTCCCGCAATCCCGTTCACTCCGTGCTGTTCCTCATCCTCGCCTTCGTCAACGCCGCCGGCCTGTTCGTGCTGATGGGCGCGGAGTTCCTGGCGATGATCCTGATCGTGGTCTATGTCGGCGCGGTCGCGGTGCTGTTCCTGTTCGTGATCATGATGCTGGATGTCGACTTCGACCAGCTTCGCGAAGGCTTCATCGAATATCTGCCGGTCGGGCTCGTGGTCGGCGGCATCTTCCTGTTCGAGCTGCTCTTGACCGTCGGCTTCTGGGTGATCAATCCCACCGTCAGCAAGTCGATCACCGCGGCGATCCCGGCCAATGTCAGCAACACCGAGGCGCTCGGGCTCGTGCTCTACACGAAGTACATTCATTACTTCCAGCTTGCCGGCATGGTGCTGCTGGTCGCGATGATCGGCGCGATCGTGCTGACCTTGCGCCATAAGGCGCATGTCAAGCGGCAGGATATCAGCGTGCAGAACGCTCGCACGCCCGAGCTCGCCATGACGATCCGCAAGGTCGCGTCGGGGCAGGGGCTGCAGGACGCGGACGCCGCGGAGTGGGTGCAATAATGACGATTGGGCTCGGACACTATCTGGCGGTCGGCGCGATCCTGTTCACGCTCGGCATTCTCGGCATCTTCCTGAACCGGAAGAACATCATCGTCATCCTGATGTCGATCGAACTGATCCTGCTTGCGGTCAACATCAACCTGGTGGCGTTCTCGACCTTCCTCGGCGATATCGTCGGCCAGGTGTTTGCACTTTTGGTTCTGACCGTCGCGGCCGCGGAAGCTGCGATCGGACTCGCCATCCTGGTCGTGTATTTCCGCAACCGCGGTTCGATCGCGGTCGAAGACGTCAATCTGATGAAGGGCTGACCCGGCTATGATCCAGGCAATCGTTTTCCTGCCGCTGCTGGGCGCCATCCTTGCGGGCATCATCGCCGTTGTCGGGGCGCATGGGCGCAACCCGAGCGGCGACACGGTGGAACATCACGACGACGCGCATGGTCACGGTGCGAACTCGCACAGCACGACGGCGATCGATGAGGAAGCGTCCGTTATTCACGAGTCCCATGACGAGCCGGGACATGACGATCACGGACACGGCCCGAGCGAGTCGGCCGCAGCAGGTTCGCGCGCGGCGGAGTTGATCACGACGGGCCTGTTGTTCGTCTCTGCCGCGCTGTCCTGGTTCACTTTCGTCGATGTCGGCTTCCTGCATCACGACGCACGGATCGCGCTGTTCCCGTGGATCGTCTCTGGCGATCTGCAGGTCTCGTGGGCGCTGCGGGTGGATACGCTGACTGCGGTGATGCTGGTCGTGGTCACCACGGTATCCTCGCTCGTGCACCTCTATTCCATCGGCTACATGGACGAGGATCCGCATCGGCCGCGCTTCTTCGGCTATCTGTCGCTGTTCACCTTCGCCATGCTGATGCTGGTGACCGCCGACAACCTGGTCCAGCTCTTCTTCGGCTGGGAAGGCGTGGGCCTGGCAAGCTATCTGCTGATCGGCTTCTGGTATCAACGGCCGTCCGCGAACGCCGCCGCGATCAAGGCGTTCGTCGTCAACCGCGTCGGCGATTTCGGCTTCGCGCTTGGCATTTTCGCGGTGTTCGCGCTGATCGGCTCGACCGATTTCGAGACCATCTTTGCGGGCGCGCCGGGGCTTGCCGGCAAAACCATCGATTTCTTCGGCTGGCATCCGGATGCGCTGACCTTGGCCTGCCTGCTGCTGTTCATGGGCGCGATGGGCAAATCGGCGCAGTTCCTGCTGCACACCTGGTTGCCTGACGCCATGGAGGGCCCGACCCCGGTCTCGGCGCTGATCCATGCCGCCACCATGGTGACGGCCGGCGTCTTCATGGTGGCGCGCCTGTCGCCCCTGTTCGAGCTCGCGCCGACCGCGCAGGCTTTTGTGATGTTCATAGGTGCGACCACGGCATTCTTTGCCGCGACCATCGGCCTCGTGCAGAACGATATCAAGCGCATCGTCGCCTACTCGACGTGCTCGCAACTCGGCTACATGTTCGTGGCCATGGGAGCGGGGGCTTACTCGGTGGGCATGTTCCACCTGTTCACCCATGCCTTCTTCAAGGCGCTTCTGTTCCTAGGCTCCGGCTCGGTGATCTACGCGATGCACCACGAGCAGGACATCCGCAACATGGGTGGGTTGTGGCGCAAGATTCCCTATACGTTCGCGGTGATGTGCATCGGCACGCTGGCGCTGACGGGGTTCCCGATGTTCGCCGGTTATTTCTCCAAGGACGCGATCATCGAATCCGCCTATGCCTCGCACAATCCGCTCGCGACCTACGCCTATGTCCTCACGGTGGTCGCGGCGGGCCTCACATCGTTCTATTCCTGGCGCCTGATCTTCAAGACCTTCTTTGGCGAGCCGCATGACCGGGGACACTACGAGGCGGCGCATGAGAGCCCGCTCTGGATGCTGGTCCCGATCGGCGTGCTGGCCGCCGGCTCGATCCTGTCCGGCTTCCCGTTCAGGGAGCTGTTCGCCGGCCAGGGGGTCGAGGAGTTCTTCCGCGAGTCCGTGAAGATGAACCCGCATATCCTTGAAGACATGGAGCAGATGCCGCACTGGCTCGGCTACCTGCCGTTCGTGATGATGGTGATCGGCTTCGTGGTCTCCTACATTTTCTATATCCGCCGGCCCTATCTGCCGGTCGAACTCGCCGAGCAGCAGCCGCTGCTCTACAACTTCCTGCTCAACAAGTGGTACTTCGACGAGCTGTACGACGCTGTCCTGGTGCGGCCGGCGAAGTGGCTCGGGCGCTTCCTCTGGAAGAAGGGCGATGGTTGGCTCATCGACGGCTTGGGCCCGGACGGCGTCTCCGCGCGCGTGCTCGACGTCACCCGCAACGTCGTCAAGATCCAGACCGGCTATCTCTATCACTACGCCTTTGCGATGCTGATCGGCGCCGCCGGCCTCATCACCTGGTTCATGTTCGGCTTTGGAGGCCAGTAAATGACAACCTGGCCCATTCTCTTCATCACGACCTTCCTGCCCATCCTGGGCGTGGCATTGATCTATGTGATGGCGCGGGGCAGCGATGAGGTCGCCAACCGCACCACGCGCTGGATCGCGCTGTGGACCACGCTCGTCACCTTCGCGCTGTCGCTGATCTTGGTCTGGCGCTTCGATCCGACCCAGACGGACTTCCAGTTCGTCGAGAAGGGCACCTGGCTTGCCACCGGCATCAACTACCACATGGGCGTCGACGGCATTTCGCTGCCGTTCGTGATCCTGACCACCGCGTTGATGCCGTTCTGCATCATCGCGAGCTGGAAATCGATCACGACCCGCGTGCGCGAGTACATGATCGCGTTCCTGGTCTTGGAAACGCTGATGGTCGGCACCTTCTGCGCGCTCGACCTCGTGCTGTTCTATCTGTTCTTCGAGGGCGGCCTGATCCCGATGTTCCTGATCATCGGTGTCTGGGGCGGTCCGCGCCGGGTCTACGCGTCATTCAAGTTCTTCCTCTACACGCTGCTCGGCTCGGTCCTGATGCTGCTCGCCATCATGGCACTGTATTGGAACGGCGGGACCACCGATATCCCGACCCTGATGCACACGGCGGTGCCGCGGTCGTTGCAGACCTGGGCCTGGCTCGCTTTCTTCGCCTCCTTTGCCGTGAAGATGCCGATGTGGCCGGTGCACACCTGGCTGCCCGATGCTCACGTCGAGGCGCCGACCGCCGGCTCGGTGATCCTGGCCGCGATCCTCCTGAAGATGGGCGGCTACGGCTTCCTGCGCTTCTCGCTGCCGATGTTCCCGCTGGCCTCGCACGACTTCGCGCCGCTGATCTTCACGCTGTCGGTGATTGCGATCATCTACACCTCGCTGGTGGCGATGATGCAGGAGGACATGAAGAAGCTGATCGCCTATTCCTCGGTGGCGCATATGGGCTTCGTCACCATGGGCATTTTCGCGGGCACCATGCAGGGCGTGGCCGGCGGCGTGTTCCAGATGATCTCCCACGGCATCGTCTCCGGCGCGCTGTTCCTTTGCGTCGGCATCGTCTACGACCGCATGCACACCCGCGAGATCGCCGCCTATGGCGGGCTTGTGAACCGGATGCCGCTGTACGCGCTGGCGTTCATGGTCTTCACCATGGCCAATGTCGGGTTGCCCGGCACCTCCGGCTTCATCGGCGAGTTCATGACGCTGCTCGGCACCTTCAAGGTGTCGCTGCCGACGACCTTCTTCGCGACCACGGGCGTGATCCTGTCGGCGTGCTACGCGCTGTGGCTGTACCGGAAGATCATTTTCGGCGCGCTGGTCAAGCCGACGCTGATGACGATCAAGGACATGACGTTCCGCGAATGCCTGACGCTGTTCCCGCTGATCGCGCTCACCATCTGGTTCGGCGTCTATCCGAAGCCGGTGCTCGACATGTCGGCGGCATCCGTGCAGCAACTCGTCAACAATTACACCACCGCGGTCACGGCCGTTAAGGCCGCCGCGCTGCTGCAATAACGCGGCAGGTTAGGATCAACCGCTATGAGCTTTGAGACTGCAGGTTACCAATTGCAGCCGGTTCTCCCCGAACTGGTGCTGGCCGCGGGGGGCATGGCGCTCCTGATGCTCGGCGCTTATCGGGGGCAGGGCACCACGAGGCTGGTGACGAGCCTTGCCGTGTGCCTTTTGGTCGTCGTCGGCATCCTCGAGCTGATGCTGCCCTCCGGCAAGCTCACGACCTTCGGCGGAAGCTTCATCGTCGACGATTTCGCGCGTTTCCTGAAGATTCTGGCGCTGATCGGCTCGGTCGTGACGCTGGTGCTCTCGGCCGAATTCCTCTCCGATCCGTCGCGGCGCATTTTCGAATATTCGATCCTGGTGGTGCTCTCCACCCTCGGCATGATGGTGCTGATCTCGGCCGGCGACCTGATCTCGCTCTATCTCGGGCTCGAGCTGATGTCGCTGGCGCTTTACGTGGTCGCCGCCAGCAACCGCGACAACGCCAAATCCACCGAGGCCGGCCTCAAATATTTTGTGCTCGGCGCGCTGTCCTCGGGCATGCTGCTCTATGGCGCATCGCTGATCTACGGCTTCACCGGCACGGTGAGCTTTGCCGGGCTTGCGGCCGCACTCAAGACCGGCACCGTCGGTGTCGCATTCGGCCTTGTTTTCCTGCTCGCCGGTCTTTGCTTCAAGGTCTCCGCCGTGCCGTTCCACATGTGGACGCCCGACGTCTACGAGGGGGCGCCGACGCCGGTTACCGCCTTCTTTGCTTCCGCACCGAAAGTGGCGGCGCTTGCGGTGTTCACCCGCATCACGCTCACGGCGTTCCCGGGTATTCTCGCCCAATGGCAGCAGATCGTGGTGTTCGTCTCCATCGCCTCCATGGCGCTGGGATCCTTCGCCGCGATCGGGCAGCGCAATATCAAGCGGCTGATGGCCTATTCCTCGATCGGCCATATGGGTTTTGCGCTGGTGGGCCTTGCCGCAGGCACGGTCGAGGGCGCCCAGGGCGTGCTGGTCTATATCGCGATTTATGTCGCCATGACGCTCGGTTCGTTCGCCATCATCATCGCGATCAAGCGCAATGGCCAGAGCTTCGAAGAGATCAGCGACTTTGCGGGCCTGTCGCGCACCAACCCGATGCTGGCCTTCTTCTTTGCCATGCTCCTGTTCTCGTTGGCGGGCATTCCGCCGCTCGCGGGCTTTTTCGCCAAATGGTACGTGTTCGTCGCGGCGATCAAGGCGGGGCTGTTCACGCTCTCGGTCATCGGCGTGCTCACCAGCGTGGTCGGCGCCTATTATTATCTGCTCATCGTCAAGGTGATGTATTTCGATGAGCCGCTGACCAGGCTCGATCCGGTGCGGCTCGAGTTGGGCACGGTGCTCGCGATCGCGGGCCTCTTCAATATCCTGTTCTTCGTCTATCCCGGACCGCTGGTTAGCGCTGCGACATCAGCGGCCAAATCGCTGTTCTAGATGTCATTCACGCTCGGCCCGCGCGCAAGCTCTGCAGGTTACCGGCTCGCTGCCTTCGATCAGATCGGTTCGACCAATGCGGAGGCGATGGTGCGTGCGCGCGAGGGCGAGCGCGGTCCGATGTGGTTCGTCACCTCCGAGCAGACCGCCGGCCGTGGCCGGCGGCTGCGCCCCTGGATCGCGCCGCGCGGCAATCTTGCAAGCAGCATCCTGGAGGTCTTGACCGTTACGCCGGCGGTGGCCGCGACCCTTGGTTTTGCGGCGGGGCTCGCACTGGAATCCGCGCTTGCCAAGCTGTGCGTCGAAGCGGCCCTGCGTTCGCCGGGTTCGGATAACCTGAAATTCTCGTTGAAATGGCCCAACGACGTCCTTGCCGGACGGCAAAAGCTCGCCGGCATTCTGCTGGAGGCCGAAGCGGTGACGGGCGGGCTCGCGGTCGTGGTTGGTATCGGCACCAATGTCGTGGCGGCGCCGACGGATACGCCGACGCCGGCGACCTCGCTTCGTTCGCTCGGGATCGATGTCAGCGCCGAAGAGCTGTTCGCCGCCCTCTCTGATGGCTGGGCCGAGTTTCGCGGGATCTGGGACGCTGGCCGGGGATTCCGTGAAATTCGCCGGCTCTGGCTTGAGCGGGCGGCCGGACTCGGGCAAGCGGTGGCGATCAAGTCCGGCGACGAAGCGATTGAGGGAACGTTCGACACGATCGACGAGCAAGGCTGTATGATCGTCCGGACCGCCAGTGGGGAATTGGTGCCGATCACGGCGGGTGACGTCTATTTTGGCTCGGCGGCCTCGGCGGGTGCCACCTGATGGCAGATGAACTGACCTTTGCGCCGCTCGGCGGCGTTGGCGAGATCGGCATGAACCTGTCGATTTATGGCCTCGGCAATCGCCACCAGCGGTCCTTTCTCGCGGTCGACCTTGGTGTCTCCTTTGGCGACGAAGAGCATTTGCCGGGCATCGACTTGATCATGCCCGACATCTCCTTCCTCGAAAAGGAGCGCCAGAACCTCGTCGGCCTGGTGCTGACGCATGCCCACGAGGACCATTTTGGCGCCATCATCGATCTTTGGCCGCGGCTGAAATGCCCGATCTATGCGACCAAGTTTAGCGCCGCGCTGTTCGAAGCCAAGTGCGCAGCCGAGCGCAACGCGCCCAAGATCCCGGTCACCGTGGTGCCATCGGGAGGCCGGGTCGACGTCGGGCCGTTCAATGTCGAGTTCATTCCGGTCGCGCATTCAATTCCGGAATCGCATGCGCTGGCGATCCATACCGAGGTCGGCACGGTGCTGCACACCGGCGACTGGAAGATCGATCCGACGCCGATCATCGGCCCGCCGACCGACGAGCGGCGCTTGCGCGAACTGGGCGATGCCGGCCTGCTTGCCTTGGTCGGGGATTCCACCAACGCGGTCCGCGAGGGCCGCTCGCCGTCGGAGACCGAGGTCGCAAAGACCATTGCCGAACTGGTGAAGGCCGCCCGCGGCCGTGTCGCGGTGACGACCTTTGCCTCGAACGTCGCCCGCATCAAGGCGGTGGCGGATGCGGCCAGGGCCGCGGAGCGCGAGGTGGTCGTCGTTGGCCGTGCCATGGCGCGCGTGGTGCAGGTGGCGCGCGAAACGGGCTATCTCGAGGGCGTGCAGGATTTCCGCAGCCCGGAATTCTATGGCCATTTTCCGCCGGATCGGGTGGTCGCGCTCTGTACCGGCAGCCAGGGCGAGCCGCGCGCGGCGCTGGCGCGGATCGCAAATGACGATCATCCCGAGATAACGCTCAACAAGGGTGACCGCCTCATCTTCTCCTCCCGCACCATTCCGGGCAACGAGAAGGCCGTTGGCGCCATCATCAACGGCCTGGTGATGCAGGGGGTCGAGGTCATAACCGACCGCACGCATCTGGTTCACGTCTCCGGGCACCCGCGTCGCGACGAGCTGCGGGACATGCTGGCCTGGACGCGGCCGCAAATTCTGATCCCCGTACATGGCGAGGCGCTGCATCTGTCCGAACACGCCCAGCTTGCACGCGCCGCCGGCGTTCCCAAGGTGCTGACCTGCCGCAATGGCGATCTGATCAAGCTCGGACCAGGCGCGCCCGGCGTCATCGACCAATTGCCGTCTGGCCGGCTCTACAAGGACGGCACCATCCTGGAGGACGCCAAGTCGCGCGCCGTGGTCGAGCGGCGGCGGATGGGATTTGCGGGGTGCGTTTTTGTGGCCATCGCCATGACCGAAAAAGGGGAGCTCGCCGACGATCCGGAGATTGATCTTGTCGGTATCCCCGAGAAGAATACGGCCGGCGAAACGTTCGACGACATCGTCTTCGACGTCGTGGTCTCGACGATCGAGGGCTTGCCGCGGCCCAGGCGGCGCGATCCGGATGCGCTGGCCGAGTCGGTGCGCAGGGCTGTTCGCGGCACGATCAACGAATATTGGGGCAAGAAGCCGCTCTGCCTCGTGCACGTTCTCGAGGTCTAGAGCATGATCCGGAAAAGTGCGTAGCGGTTTTCCGAAGAGATCATGCTCAATCCAAAGAGCCAACGCGCAAAAACAATAGAGGGAGGACTCGCATGCTCGGCCGGCTCAATCACGTGGCGATCGCGGTCAAGGATGCCGAGAAGGCCGCGAAGATCTACGGCGCAGCCTTCGGCGCCGACATCTCGAACGCCGTGCCGCTGCCCGAGCATGGCGTGATCACCGTATTCGTCACATTGCCCAATACCAAGATCGAGTTCATCCAGCCGCTCGGCGACAACTCGCCGATCGCGAAATTCCTCGAGCGCAACGCCGAGGGCGGCATCCATCACCTCTGCTATGAGGTACCCGATATCATCGCCTCCCGTGACACGCTGATCAAGGAAGGCGCGCGGGTGCTGGGAGACGGCGAGCCCAAGATCGGCGCGCATGGCAAGCCGGTCCTGTTCCTGCATCCGAAGGATTTTTCGGGCGCGCTGGTCGAGATCGAGCAGGCGTAGGCGCACGATGGCCTACACAATCTCGACCGCGTTTGCGATCTACTTCGTGATCTGGTGGGTCACGCTGTTTCTTACCCTGCCGTTCGGCGTGCGCAGTCAGCATGAGGACGGCGTGGGCGCGCCGGGCACCGACCCGGGCGCACCGATCGCAAGCCGCATGGGCATCAAGCTGATCTGGAATACGGTCATTTCGGCCGTGGTTTTCGGCCTCGGCATGCTCGCCTATGATGCAGGCTATCTTTCGATCGAGCGATTATCAAAGCTGATGGGCATGCCGTATTAGGCGGCGAGTTGAAGCGCTCGACCTAGCGACCGCACGGGAGGGAACGGTCATGACATTGCAAGAACGGCCGGTGCGCGAGTCCCGGCCAGGCCCGTACCGTGTCCTGCGCGAGGCTGACCTGCGGGACTATTTGGCGCAATTGCCTGATGTTGCAAGCCGGCTTGGAGGCACATCAGACGCCTGGTCGATCAGCGAGGTCGGCGACGGCAACCTCAATCTCGTCTTCATCGTCAGGGGCAGCGCGGGCGGTATCGCCGTCAAGCAGGCGCTCCCCTATGTGCGCCTGGTCGGCGAGAGCTGGCCGCTGCCGCTCTCGCGCGCGCATTATGAATATCTCGCGCTCACCCATCAGGCGCGGCTGGCGCCCGGTCTCGTGCCAGCGGTCCTGCATCACGATGAGGCGTTGGCGCTGACCGCAATGGATCTGCTCGAGCCCCATATCATCATGCGCAAGGGGCTGATCGCCGGCACGATCTATCCGCGCTTTGTCGAGGACATCACGACGTTCCTGGCGAGAACGCTGTTCTTCACCTCCGATCTTGCCGTTTCCGCGGCGCAGAAGAAGGAGGGGATCGCCGCGTTCGCCGGCAATCACGCGCTCTGCAAGATCACGGAAGACCTGATCTTCACCGATCCCTATCGCGAGGCGGAGCAGAACCGCTGGACCGCGCCCTGGCTCGACGAGATAGCCGCGCGCTTTCGCGAGGATCTCGATGCTCATGTCGCGATCTCGCGCCTCAAGCTCAAGTTCATGGGCCAGCCGCAAGCGTTGATCCACGGCGACCTCCACACGGGATCGATCATGGTGACGGAGACCGAGACGCGGGTGATCGATCCCGAGTTCGCGTTTTATGGCCCGATGGGCTTCGATATCGGTGCCGTGCTCGCCAATCTGATCATGGCCTATCTCGCCTCCGCCGGCCATGAGCGCAGCGCCGGCGAGCGGCGCACCTTCGAGGCCTGGCTGCTGCAGACGATTGAGCAGGTCTGGACCGAGGTCGCCCGCAAATTCGCGGAGCTGTGGCGCTGCGAGGCGCATGGGGACGGCTATCCGAAAGCGCTGTTTGCGGGCCTGACGGGCGAGGCGTGGCTGGAAGCCGAGCGGCAGCAATACGTGGAGCGGCTATTCCGTGACACTGTTGGCTTTGCCGCGGCAAAGATCATCCGCCGTATCCTCGGGCTTGCGCACAACATCGATTTCGAATGGATCGAGGACGCGCGTCTCCGTGCGGTTTGCGAGGCAAGAAGCCTGCATCTCGCACGGGCGATGCTGGTGGACACGGCATCATTCGCGACCATCGGCGACGTGACCAGGCGTGCCCGCCAGCTCCGCGACTGGCAGCCGGATTTTTGCTGAATAAGGGCCTAAGCAAACCGGCAGTCAATACCGTCATCCTGAGGTGCTCGCGTAAGCGAGCCTCGCGTCGGCACCTCAGGATGATGGGGAGCGACTGTGTGTGTGAATCGCTTCGAGCGCCTGAGCTACTCCGCCGCCTTTGCTCGCAGCCGCTGCGCGTAGACGTTGATCACGAGTGCCGCGAGCAGGATGAGGCCGCGGATCAATATCTTCAGGAAACTGTCGATGTTGACGTGATCTAGCCCGTTGTTGAGCACACCGAGCACGAACAGGCCGACGATGGTGTTGCCGATGCCGCCGCGGCCGCCGAACAGGCTGGTGCCGCCGACCACGACGGCGGCGATCGAGTCCAGCAGATAGGTGTCGAATTCATTCTGTTGGGCGCTGCCGAAATGCGCGACGCCGAGCATGCCGCCGATCCCTGAACAGACCGCCGCGATGACCATGACGCTGCCGAGGATCAGCTTGACATTGAGCCCGGAATATTCGGCCGCTTCGCGGTTGCCGCCGACCATGTAGACGTAGCGGCCAAAGCGCGTGTAGGTCAGCACGAGATGGCCGATAAGCAGCATCAATGCGGCGACGATGACGATCCAGGGAATGCCGCCAATCGAGGCCGAGCCGAGCGTCGCGATCAGGTCGGGCACCTTGTAGGCAATCTGTCCGCGCACCAGGAGCGCCGAGATGCCGGCTGCGATCTGCATCATGGCCAGCGTCATGATGAAGGAGGGAATACCGATCAGCGTCAGCCCGAGCGCGTTGACGAGGCCAAGTCCGGCACAGAGCGCAAGCGCGAGCAGGATCGCCGCCCAGCCGGGCAGGGGGATGTTGGCGATATTGACGTAGGATTCCTGCGCCGTGAAATAGGCGACCGCAATGCCGGTGACGTTGGCGATGCTGGCGATCGAGAGGTCGATTTCGGCGCAGAGGATGACGAAGGTCAGCCCAACCGCGATGATGCCGGTGACCGAGACCTGGGTCAGGATGTTGCCGACATTATCGATCGTCGCGAAAGAGGGGCTGGCGACCGCAAAGAATGCGGAGAGGAGGATCAGCGTCAGGAACGGCGCGATGTTGCGCATCTGCGAGCGCAGCAAGGCGGCAATCCTGCCGGAAGCTTTTCGGTGTTCGGCGTGGACCGCTGCGCTATCACTAGTGGCCATAAAGCCCCTCCATCAGGCCGCTTCCAACAGGCGATCCTTGCTGATCGCTTCATTGGCAAATTCGCGCACCACGGCGCCGCGCTTCAACACGATGATGCGATCGGCGAGCGAGAGCACGGTCTCGGGCTCGGTCGACAGCACGATGATGGCCAGCCCCTGTTCGCGCAAGCTCCTCACAATGTGGATGACGTCGTTCTTGGCCCCGACATCCATGCCGCGTGTCGGCTCGCAGAGCACGAGCAGGCGTGGCGGGAAGGTGAGCCACTTGGCCAGCGCGACCTTCTGCTGGTTGCCGCCGGAGAGCATGCCGAGATCGAGTTCGACCGCCGTGGGCCTGATCTGCAATTGTTCCACCTGGCGCATCGCGATTGCACGCTCACGCGCTGGCTTCAGCCATACGGATGAGATGCGATCGAGAATGCTGATCGAGACATTCTTGTAGACTGGTTCCTGGTGGAAGAGCATGGCGCGGCGGCTCTCGGGCACGAAGGCGACGCCGGCACGTCGCGCATCGGCCGTAGAGGCAAACGCCTTCGCCTTGCCCGCGACCTCGAGCGTCCCGCGGTCGGGTTTTAGCTTGCCAAACAGGATGCGCGCGAGCTCGATCTGGCCGCAGCCCATGAAGCCGTAGATGCCCAGCACCTCGCCGGCCCGCGCCTCGAAAGAGACTTCCCGCAGGCTGCGGTTGAGCGAAAGCCCGTTTGCCGCCAGCACCACCGGCTCCCGGCTTGCCGCGGGCAGAGCGACATCATGGGTATAGGTCTCCTCCAGAGCCTCGCGACCCTTACCGATCATGGCCTCGATCAACTCGGCTTTGGTGGTGGCGGCCGCAGCGGTCTCCGCCACCTTCCGGCCGTTGCGAAACACCGTCACCGTGTCGGAGATGTTCAGAATGTCCTCGATGAAATGCGAAATGAACACGATCGCGGTGCCGGCGTCGCGCAGCCGCCGCAAGGTCGCGAACAGGCGCTCGACTTCAGGCGGAGATAGTGCCGAGGTCGGTTCGTCCAGGATGATGATGCGCGCGCCCGAGAACAGCACGCGGGCGATCTCGATCAGTTGCTGCAGCCCGATCGGCAGATCGCCGAGCCGGGACATCGGATCAACGTGGATGCCGAAACGGGCGAGCTGCTCGCTGGCCTCGCGCGCCATGCGCCGCCACTGCACGAGCCCGAGGCGGTTGGTCGGCTGCACGCCGAAGAACACATTTTCGGCGACCGACAGATCGGGCGCGACGCTGAGTTCTTGATGCACCATCGCGATCCCGGCCGCGCGCGCGTCGCGGGTCGAACGGAAGCGGGTCTCGCCGCCGTCCAGCATGAAACGGCCGGAAAATTCCGGGTGCACGCCGGCGATGATCTTCATCAGCGTGCTCTTGCCGGCGCCGTTCTCGCCGACGAGACCGTGGATCTCGCCAGGATAAAGCGCAAAGTCGACCCCACGCAGAGCTTCGACGCCACCGAAGGCTTTCGTGATCTGCGTGAGTTCGAGGATGGGTGAGCGACCCTCCGACATCGGCAAGCTCAGATCAGGAAGTGATCCTCCATCCACTGCATGCCGGGGGCGTTGGCCTTGGTAACGACCGGGCCGTCGGTCACGACGTTCTTGGGGATGCCGCCCTGGCCGGTTTTCTCCCCCGCGACGACAGCGGCGACGCCCGCGACAATGGCGCCGCCATGGATACGGCAGGAGGGGTTGCGCACGGTGGCATACATCCGGCCGTCGCTCACCGCCTGGATTGCCGGCGGCATGGCGTCGACGCCGCCGATCAGGATGTTGGTGCGGTTGTGCGCCTTCATGATGTTGTAGGCGGCGAGCGCCATGTCGTCATTGTGGAAGAAGGCCGCGTCGATCTGTGGGTATTTTGTCAGATAGGTCTCCCAAAGACGCGCCGTCTTCGAGACGTCCCAATCCGCGGGCTGGGTGTCGAGCACCTCGATGTTCGGATACTGCTTGATGACCGAGTTGAAGCCCTTGGCGCGGCCCTGTGCGCCGGTATGGCCCAGCGCACCCTGGGTCATGATCATCTTGCCCTTGCCGCCGATGGCATTGACCAGCGCTTGCGTCACCGACGCGCCCATGAACTCGTTGTCGGGTGCGAGGAAGGCATGGACGTTGATCTGGTCCAGCGGCGCGATCAGCGTATCCATATCGATCACGGGAATGCCGGCATCGATCATCTTCTGCACGGGCTGGGTCAGCGTGCCGATGCCGAAGGCCTGGATCGCGACAAAATCCCATTTCTGCGAGGCCATGTTGTCGATGGCGGCGCGCTGCTTGACCGCGTCGAGCTGGCCGTCGAACCAGGTGACCTCGACATTGAACAGCTTGCCCCACCATTCCGCCGCCTGCTTGCCCTGCGCACACCAGGTGGCTTGCAGGCCGGCATTGGAGAATGCGGCCTTCAGCGGTTTCTCCGAACGGGTGACTTCGGCTGCCATGGCCGGGTTGACGCCCATCGCGCCCAACACTGCCGCGGCGGCCCCGGCGCCTGCCGCCTGAATAAGGTCTCGCCTGCTCGCTTTAGATTGATCCGTCTCGGACATTGCTCGCTCCCATGGTGCCTTTTTATGACCGCGGCATCTTGCTCGCGCCGCGATTGGAGGGGCAGTGTCTCACAATCGATTTGTTCCCGCTATGGGCAGTTCGGATGCATTCCCGACGAGGCGTTGTGCACCGCATTTGATCGAGCAATGCAGGAGCGGTGATAGGCAGCGACGCTGCGCGGGCTCGTCCAAAGGCTGCGGCGCCCTGCAATCGTAAAGGCGCCGGCGCTGATGGCTCGTCGTCGAGCGGTGATGCAGCACTTGCGCGCTTAAGCGCTCATCTTGCGCGATGCTTGGCTTCTTAGTGTGTCGGCGCAAGCGACAGATCGGTGCGGTGCTCGCAGTGATGTCGCGCGGAGCGGCCCATTCTCTACCGAAGGCACGCAGCAGCGCTGCCCCAAAAAAAGAGCAGGGCAGCGGGCCCTGCTCGAAAAATTGTGTCGACCCTTTGTACCCGCAAAATTTAGATTTGATCTTGCTGGCGGGACGACGCTGCTTCTGCGCGTCAGGGCTCCTCCCGAGACTTGGACCACCAGGCTTGGCTTGCGGCGTAGCCTGTAGTTGGATTCCTAGACTATCTTTACTGCCTTGTCATCATTTTCGGCAACGAATGTTCAAACTTCGAGCAGTTTTCGAAACGATTGGAAATTGCTCACCTGGGATCGCGTCCGTATGCACACCCATTTAGTCGAAGGTAATATAGTAGCATCGGCTGTGTCTGTAAAAGGCACGTCATTTCAGCGCGTTGCCACTGCTCAACCGGAGGCAGTCCGAATAATTCTGTGCGCGCAATTGACCGGCTGACCTCCGGGATCAACCTGATCTCGACTTGGAACTCTCGCGGTGATCAGGTAGTGCGTCAATCGGATTCCCTGATGCGGCGGCGCCTGCAAAAATTCCTTCCGGTCGTTCTGATCGCGCTGGCGGTGCAAGTCCTTGCACCGATTGCCGCCTGTTGGGCCGCCGCTCTCGCCGCGTCCGATCCGCTGCCGTTAGCAGAAATCTGTCACAGCATTGGCGATGCATCCGGGCAGGACGACCAGGGCGGACATCCTGCCCATGATGGTGCCTGCGCGATGTGTTGCCTGCTGCAGGCGAGCGGGTCCGTCGACGCGCCGCGGATGTTTACGGTGTGGACTCCCTATCGTCAGCCGACAGTCGTCGTCTGGCGTGAGCCAACGTCGGGCTTTTCAGCGCTCCGCACGGGCTCGAACGCGCAGGCGCGAGCGCCCCCGTCACTTTCCTGATCGCAGTTGAACGAACCCGCGTGGCCTCGTGCCGCGCCGGATGAGCCGTGTTCGCGGCCGGCGATTTTCGCCGCCGTGTCCGTCAGGAAGGATTTTAATTCAAGATGTCTCGTGTTCATGCCCTGGGTGGCATGAGCGTGGTCGCGGTGGAGTTGGCGCTATCGCTGGCGCCCGCCGCAAACGCTCAATCCAGCCAAAACGTGCTGCCGACCCTTGTCGTCCATGCGCCTCGCGCGGCGGAGCGCAGGAGCAAGCCACCAGCGGCCGTCGGACCGCGTGCGCAGAAGCCCGCCGCTGCGAGCTTGCCGCAGCAGGCCGCGGTGGTCTCGTCGACCATCGACGGCGGCGGTGTCAACGCGTCCTACGCGACGCCGCCCATCAAGGAACGCTACCAACTGCCGCAGCAGTCCTACAGCATCACGGCCAGGCAGATCGAGGAGACCATCAACCTCAAGGATCCCGAGGACGCCGTCAAATACATGCCGAGCCTGTTCGTCCGCAAGCGCAACGACGGCGACAATCAGGCGGTGCTGGCCACCCGCACCTGGGGTCTCAATTCCAGCGCACGGACGCTCATCTACTACGACGATCTGCTGATCTCGGCGCTCATCAACAACAACAACCAAAACGGCTCACCCCACTGGAACCTAATCTCTCCGGAGGCGATCCAGCGGATCGATGTCCTGAACGGACCGTTCGCGGCGGCCTATCCGGGAAACTCCATTGGGGGCGTGCTCTTGATCACCTCGAAAATGCCGGACAAGCCGTTCGCAACCGCCAAGGAAACGGTGTCGGTGATGCCGTGGAAGCAATACGGCACCAAGGACACCTATGTCACCAGCCAGACCAGCGCGGCCGCAGGCAATCGAAACGGCGCCTTGTCTTGGCTCGTCACCGCCAATTATCTCGATACTTACCAGCAGCCGCTGACCTATGTGACCAACGGCGCGATTCCAGCCGGGACGACCGGCGCCTTTCCGGCGCTCAACAAGCAGGGGCTGGCCGCCAATGTGGCGGGGGCAGGGACGCTTGCGCACTCGCAGCAGGCCTCGGGTAACGTCCGGCTTGCCTATGATTTTACGTCGACGGTCCAGGGGACGTATTCCCTTGGGGTCTGGAATAACGTTCAGACCTCAAATCCTCAGAGCTATTTGACGTCGACGGCGACAGGGTTGCCGACCTTCGCGGGCCTGTCCGCCTTTGCGAGCAACAAGTACACTTGGGAAGAGACGCATCTGAGCAACGCGGTGTCGCTGAAGAGCGACAGCAAAGGGGTGTTCGATTTCGATCTGTCGGCTTCGACCTACAACTACCTTCAGGATATCATGCTCAATCCGTTCACGGTGGCCGCGACCGGCGTCGGCTATTCGCTGAACGGCAAGATCACGCGCAATGACGGCACCAACTGGCAGAACGCGGATGCCAAGGCCATCTGGCGTCCTTACGGCTATGATGGGCCGCATGAGATCAGCTTCGGCCTTCACGGCGACCGCTACCGGCTCGAGAATCCGGTCTATGCGTCGACGGTCTGGACCACAACGTCGTCAACGGGCACGGGGGCGCTCTACTCGAACGGCGAGGGCGAGACGCGCACTGGCGCGCTCTGGGTCCAGGATGCCTGGAAGATCGTGCCCAATCTGAAGCTGACGCTGGGCGGGCGGCTGGAGAGCTGGGAGGCGCTGGACGGTCTCAACGTCAATACGATCACGACGTCCGCTGGCGCGATCACCAGGACATTTGCGACCAACCAACCGCAGCTCAATTCGACGAATTTCTCGCCGAAGGCCTCGCTGTCCTACGACCCCAATAAGGAATGGAATATCACCGCCAATTTCGGCGAAGCCTATCGTTATCCGACCGTGGCCGAGCTCTACCAGAACGTCAATTCGGGCGGAAACGTCTTTCTGCCCAATCCGCTTCTGCTGCCGGAGCAGGATTTCAGCGGCGAACTGAACATCGAACGCCACTGGGACGACGGCCGCGTGCGTCTGACGCTGTTCGGGGAGCGTACCAACAATGCGCTGATCTCGCAGACCAACACTGTCACCAACGCCAGCACCGGCGCGCAATCGCTGCAAACCTCCGTCAGCAATGTCGGGGCCATCCGCATGCAAGGCGTCGAACTGTCGGCGGACAAGAACAACGTGCTGATCGCGGGGCTGCAGGTGTTCGGCAGCGTGACCTATGTCGATTCCCGCATCCTGTCGGATCCGACCTGGGCGGGCACCAATCCGCTGACGGGTCTTCCCGACACGGTCGTCGGCAAGCGGGTGCCCTATGTGCCGGACTGGCGGGCCCGGTTAGGAGTTACCTATCGGCCCAACGATAGCTGGGCCTATACGGTGGCTGCGCGCTACAGCGGCAAGCAATATTCGACGCTCGACAACACGGACATCATCCCACACGTCTACGGCGCCTTCGACAATTACTTCGTCGTGGACATGAAGATCCACTACGCCGCGGCCAGGAATTTCTCGTTCGATTTCGGCATCGATAACCTGTTCGATGAGCAGTATTTCCTGTTCCATCCCTTCCCCGGACGGACCTATGTGCTCGCGGCCAAATACACCTTCTGAAGGACATCTCATGAGATTTATGTCACGCGAAGGCCGAGGCGGTCAGCGGCGATCTCGACTCGGGACTCCCGTAGTGATTAGCTACTTGCGCGCCTAACCGGATTTGCGGATGCAGCGGTTGCAACGAAAATTTCTGCCGGTTCTCCTGATCGCGCTGGTGGCGCAGATCTTGGCGCCGATCGTCGCCTGCTGGGCCACAGCAGCCGTGACGTCCGATCCGCTGCAGATAGCCCAAATCTGTCACGGCGCTCCGGGCGGGACCTCAGGTGGGAGCGATCAGGGCGACCCTCGCGCGCATGATGAGGCCTGCATCCTTTGTTGCGCGGTGCAGGCCAGCGCTTCCGGCAACGCGCCGCAGCAAGCCGCCTTTACGATCCCTTACCGCCAAACCACGCGCGTGGTCTGGAGCGCAGCGGCACCGCGGCAGCCACAGTCCCGTATCGGCTCCAATACGCAGGCCCGCGCCCCGCCACTGCCGATGTGATGTCGCGGTCATTCGGCCGCTGAAGCATCGTTCTCAGGCAGTTGCGGAGATTCCCAATGTCCTTCCGTCTCATGCGTACGAGTCTTGCCGGGCTCGGCGCCGCCCTCATTCCGTTCCATCCAGGCGTAGCCCACGAGATCGTCGGCAATCGCTTCTTCCCGGCGACGCTCAGCATCGACGATCCCGGCGTCAATGACGAGCTGTCGCTTCCGACGGTCGACAGCTTCAAGACCGGCGACGATCCGCCGGCGCGGCAGCGCGACATCTCGGCCGAGTTCTCCAAGCGCATCACCGACGATTTTGCGATCTCGCTTGGCTCGACCTACACCTTCCTTCGCTCCGTCGATCCGACGATCGCGGGAGCCAGCGGCTTCCAGAACCTGGAGACGACGTTCAAATACCGGGTGTACAGGAATCCCGAGCACGAGTTCGTGTTGTCGGCGGGCTTGACCGTGGAGTGGGGCGGCACCGGGGCTTCGAGCGTCGGCGCCGATCCCTTCAACACCTACACGCCCACGATCTATTTCGGCAAAGGCTTGGGTGATTTACCGGACACTCTGTCCTGGCTCCGCCCGATCGCGATTACCGGTCAGGTGGGCTATGCGATCCCGGAGCGGAGTTCCACAACCACTTTCGCGCTCGATCCCGACACCGGTGCGCTGACGGCCGACACTGAGTTCCATCCGCGCGTGCTGAACTGGGGCGGCACGATTCAATACAGCATGCCCTATCTGAAATCGTCGGTGATGGATTTGGGCCTGCCGGATTTCATCAATCATCTGATCCCGCTGGTCGAGGCCAGCCTGCAGACGCCGGTGTCGAACACCCTGACCTCGGGAACGTTGACCACCGGCACGATCAATCCCGGCGTGATTTGGGTCGGCAACACTTTCCAGGTCGGCGTGGAGGCACTGATCCCGATCAACCGGCAGAGCGGCAGCAATGTCGGGGTGATCGCGCAGCTTCACCTCTACCTCGATGACATCGATCCACACGGGATCGGCAAGCCGCTGTTCGGCGGCGCCGTGCAACCCGCCAGCCCCTTTGCAAGGTAATGAACATGCGACGCTCGTCTCTGATCGAAACCGTCCCGGTTGTCCTGATGCTCACAACCGGTGCCGCACACGCCCATGCGTTCCTTGACCACGCCGAGCCGCGCGTCGGCAACAAGGTCGCAACTCCGCCGCGCGAGGTGACGCTCTGGTTCACGCAGAAGCTGGAGCCGGCCTTCAGCCACATCACCGTGACCAACGCGGCCGGCCAACGCGTCGACGGCGGCAAGACCCGCGTCAGCGGCAACCAGATGTCGGTCCCGCTGCGCGGGGGCGGCAACGGCACCTATCGCGTGAACTGGCACGTGCTTTCGGTCGACACCCACACGACCGACGGCAGCTTTACCTTCCAGGTCGGGCAGTAGGTCGGCGGCAAGCCCATGAGCTGGTTGGTCGCGGAGATCGATGGTCCGTTGGTGCTGACGCGCGCGATCCATTTCGGGGCGTCGGCGGCGACCGCCGGCGTCCTCATATTCCGAGGCTTGGTGGCCGAACCGGCCCTGCGGGCGGCGCCGAAAGGCAGCGCGATCGTGCGGTCGCGCCTGACGGGACTTGCCTGGGCCCTACTTGTGATTTCCGCCACGAGCGGCCTGATCTGGCTTGCGCTGCAGACCATGTCGATCGCGGGTCTTGGCCTCAATGAGGCGATCAGATCCGGCGCCATGTGGACCGTCCTCGACGAGACGCAATTTGGCTTGGTCGCGGAAATCCGTGCCGCGCTGGCCGTCCTGCTGGCCGGCTGTCTGCTGCTCGACCGCTTCGTGCTGCCGCGCCGGCTCGCGCTCTTGGCGGCGTTGGGACTGGTCGGCGCGCTCGCCTGGACCGGGCATGCCGGATCGACGCTTGGAGAATTGGGCGATCTGCATCTTGCCGCCGACGTTCTCCATCTCTCCGCCGCGTCCGCCTGGATCGGCGGGCTGATCGGACTTCCGGTTCTGTTCGCCGTCGCGCGGCATTCAAGCTTCGAATGGGGATCGCTGCAATCGGATGCTGTCAGGCGGTTTTCCACCATTGGTGTCGCGAGCGTGGCCGTCCTGATCGGATCGGGATTCGTGATCGCATGGATTCTCGTCGGCTCGTTCCGCGCGCTGCTTGTCACCGATTATGGGCAGCTCCTGATGCTCAAGATCGCGGTCTTCGCGACCATGGTCGGCTTCGCCGCGGTGAACCGGCTCTGGCTCACACCTCGGCTCGCGATGGCCGCCAAGAGCGGAGAGGATCGGCGCGCGCTTTCGGCATTAAGACGCAACACTCTCATCGAGCTCGTGCTCGCGTTTGCGATCTTTATCATGGTCGGAGTGCTCGGCACGCTGCATCCCGCCATTCACCTCGTTCACTGAAATCGCTTCAACAAAAAGGAGTAGAACACATGTTGATCCGAAAACTGACGCTGGCGTCGATCGCCTGCGCCGCCTTGGTCGCCTCTGTCGTTGCCGCGCCCGTGCGTGCCGACGACGTCAAGGCCGGCGACCTCGTCATCAGTCAGGCCTGGAGCCGTGCCACGCCGAACGGGGCGAAGATCGGCGGCGGCTATCTGACGATCGAGAACAAGGGCAGCGCGCCCGACCGGTTGATCGGCGGATCATCCGATGTCGCCGCTAGCGTGCAGGTCCATGAAATGTCCATGGAGAACGGCGTCATGAAGATGCGCCCGGTCGAGAAGGGCCTCACCATCGATCCCGGCAAGACGGTCAAGCTCGCGCCAGGCGGCTATCATCTGATGATGATGGATCTCAAAGCGCCGCTGAAGCAGGGCGACAAGGTCCCGGTCACGCTCGAGTTCGAGAAGGCGGGTAAGGTGACGGTCTCGCTGGACATCGAGGGCGTCGGCGCACAAGGGCCGGCGGGCGCGTCGGCCGGCGGCTCGGGCATGGGCGGCAAGATGGATATGAAGAAAATGCCCGATCACTCCGGCATGAAGATGTGAACCTGGCCCGTGCGTCGCCTCGGCCGGCCGTCGCCCCTGGCGGCGCCGGGCGGCCGGGCCGATCCGCGGCCGAACTGGTGCTTCGGAAAACTATCCAAAGGAGGATTTCGGGCCGTTCCCACAATGGGATAGGCCCATTTTTTCAGGCGATGCGTCACGCCTGACGTGTTTGTGTCTTAATCGTGGTTCTAATCTATGCGAGGGAAATGGCTGGAAATCCGATGGCTTAGCGGGTTTCTTTGAAGTCCTCCCTTGTGTTTTGGCGGCTGATCCGGTTTCACTGCAGCCCGCAAACTCCTGATATCGATTCCCAAGGCGCGGCCCATGCGATTGACGCGGTTTTTTCTGCCCATCCTGAAAGAGAATCCGAAAGAGGCGGAGATCGTTTCGCATCGGCTGATGCTGCGCGCAGGCATGCTGCGGCAGGAGGCGGCGGGCATCTATGCCTGGCTGCCGCTCGGCTTTCGTGTGCTGAAGAAGATCGAGCAGATCGTGCGCGAGGAACAGGACCGCGCCGGCGCGCTGGAATTGCTGATGCCCACTCTGCAGCTCGCCGACCTCTGGCGCGAGAGCGGCCGCTATGAGGCCTATGGTCCGGAGATGCTGCGCATCAGCGACCGCCACAAGCGCGAGCTCCTGTATGGGCCCACCAACGAGGAAATGATCACCGAGATCTTCCGCGCTTACGTGAAGTCTTACCGGAACTTGCCGCTCAACCTCTATCACATCCAGTGGAAATTCCGCGACGAGCAGCGTCCCCGCTTTGGCGTGATGCGCGGTCGCGAGTTTCTGATGAAGGACGCATACTCCTTCGATCTCGATGAGGCTGGCGCGCGGCGCTCCTACAACAAGATGTTCGTCGCGTATTTGCGCACCTTCGCGCGGATGGGATTGAAGGCGATCCCGATGCGCGCGGAAACGGGGCCGATCGGCGGCGATCTCAGCCATGAATTCATCGTGCTGGCCGAGACCGGCGAGTCCGCCGTCTATTGCGACCGCGACGTGCTGGAGTTGCCGGTACCGGGTGAGGACGTCAATTATGACGGCGACCTCACGCCGATCATCAAGCAGTGGACATCGCTCTATGCGGCCACCGAAGACGTGCACGAGGCCGCGCGCTTCGAGCGCGAAGTCCCGGTCGAGCGCAGGGTGAACACGCGCGGCATCGAGGTCGGCCAGATCTTCTATTTCGGTACCAAATATTCCGAACCGATGAAGGCCTATGTCGCCGGTCCCGATGGGGCCGAGGTGCCGATCCATGGCGGCTCCTATGGCGTCGGCGTCTCGCGCTTGCTTGGCGCCATCATCGAGGCCTGCCACGACGATGCCGGGATCAAGTGGCCGGAGCCGGTGGCCCCGTTTACGGCGACCATTCTGAACTTGAAGCAGGGCAGCGACGACACCGACACGGCCTGCGAAAAACTCTATCGCGAGTTGATGGCGAAGGGCGTCGATGTCCTGTATGACGACACCGATCAGCGTGCGGGCGCGAAGTTCGCCGCCGCCGACCTGATCGGGATTCCCTGGCAGATCATGGTCGGACCGAAGGGACTTGCGGAAGGCAAGATCGAGATCAAGCGACGTGCGGACGGTGCGCGCGAGAGCATGTCTGCCGCCGACGTGGTGGCGCGGATCGCCGGCTGACATTATCCACCGAGCACGCCTCCCGCAGCGGCCAATCCGGCCACATTTGCCCCGAATCATGGGATTATCGAGGGATGGATGAGACCATGAACGAACCGACCCGAACCGCACCTTTCGCGCCGTTCGAATGGATGCTGTCGGCGCGCTATTTGCGTGCGCGCCGCAGGGAAGGATTCATCTCGGTCATCGCCGGCTTCTCCTTTCTCGGCATCATGCTGGGCGTCGCCACGCTGATCATCGTGATGGCGGTGATGAACGGCTTTCGTAAGGAACTGCTGGACAAGATCCTCGGCCTCAACGGCCATCTCCTGGTGCAGCCTTTGGAGTCTCCGCTCACGGACTGGAAGGACGTTGCCGAACGCATCAGCCAGGTTCAGGGGATACGGCTCGCGGCACCCGTGGTGGACGGCCAGGGGCTGGCATCCTCGCCCTTCAACGCGGCCGGCGTGCTCATTCGCGGCATGCGCGCGGATGACCTGAACAATCTCACCTCGATCGCCAAGAACATCAAGCAAGGTTCGCTGGAGGGCTTTGACGAGGGGCAGGGAATCGCGATCGGCCGCAGGCTCGCCGACCAATTGTCGGTGCATGCCGGCGACAGCGTCACGCTGGTGTCGCCGAAGGGCGCGGTGACCCCGATGGGCACCACGCCGCGCATCAAGCCCTATCGCGTCGCGGCGGTGTTTGAGATCGGCATGTCGGAATATGACGCCGGCATGGTGTTCATGCCGCTCACGGAGGCGCAGGCCTATTTCAACCGCAACAACGACGTCACCGCGATCGAGGTCTTCACCAACAATCCTGATCGCATCGACGCGTTCCGCAAGAGCGTGACCGAGGCGGCCGGACGCCCGATCTTCCTGGTCGATTGGCGGCAACGCAATTCGACCTTCTTCAACGCGCTTCAGGTGGAGCGCAACGTGATGTTCCTGATCCTGACCATGATCGTGCTGGTCGCGGCGCTCAACATCGTGTCCGGGCTGATCATGCTGGTCAAGGACAAGGGCAGCGACATCGCCATCCTGCGCACCATGGGCGCCTCGCAAGGAGCGATCATGCGGATCTTCCTGATCACAGGGGCTGCAATCGGCGTGGTCGGAACGCTGGTCGGGTTCTGTGTCGGGCTCATCATCTGCCTGAACATCGAATCGATCCGCCAATTCCTGTCCTGGGTCACCAACACCGAATTGTTTTCGCCCGAGCTTTATTTCCTTTCAAAGCTGCCGGCCGAAGTCGATTTCGGCGAGACCACTGCCGTCGTGATCATGGCGCTGACGCTCTCTTTCCTTGCCACGCTCTATCCGTCCTGGCGCGCCGCCCGGCTCGATCCGGTCGATGCGCTGCGTTACGAATGAGGGACCTGATGGAGCAGGGGGCGGAAGATGTACCGGTCATCTATCTCCACGAGATCAAGCGCCAGTACATGCAGGGCGATGAACCGCTGACGATTCTCAGCGGCGCCAAGCTGGCGCTCTGGGCAGGGCAGTCGGTAGCGCTGGTCGCGCCGTCCGGCTCGGGCAAGTCGACGCTACTGCACATCGCGGGCCTGTTGGAGACTCCCGATGAGGGCGAGGTCTATGTCGGGGGAGCTCCGACGTCGCAATTGTCCGACGTCGAACGCACCCAGATTCGCCGCACCGAGATCGGTTTCGTCTATCAGTCGCACCGGCTGCTGCCGGAGTTCTCCGCACTTGAGAATGTCATGCTGCCGCAGATGATCCGCGGCCTGAGAAAGTCCGAGACGGTCAAGCGCGCGACCGAAATCCTTACCTATCTCGGTCTTGGGGAGCGCCTGAAGCATCGGCCGGCGGAGCTCTCGGGCGGCGAGCAGCAGCGCGTTGCAATCGCGCGCGCGGTCGCCAACGCGCCGCGCGTGCTGCTTGCGGACGAGCCGACCGGCAATCTCGATCCCCACACCTCCGATCACGTCTTCCAGGCGCTGATGCAGCTCGTGAAGGCCACGCACGTGGCGATGCTGATCGCGACCCACAACATGGAGCTGGCTGGCCGGATGGATCGTCGCGTGTCGATCGTCGAGGGCCAGATCGTCGAGCTGGATTGAGACCGGTCGGCGCTGGAGTTCCGCCCGAAACCCTGGTCGAAGCGGCCCAGCTCAGTAGGCGCGACGATGATGCCGCCGATAGCGAACCGGCGGGTCGCCGATTCCGGCGGTTGCGAAGAACGGATTGACGAGGCACTGCGCAGAGCGGCCCGATGCGGAGGCGTTGCACTGCGCCAGCGAAGTGTAGCGGCACTCGTAGTAATTGAGCGGGCCGTAGACGTGCAGACAGACCGGATAGGAGGGATCATAGGTCTGCGCGCGAACGCTCGCGGATGCAAGGACGGTTCCGAGCGCCAAAAAAGCCAAAACCGGAATGCGCATATCAAAACCTCCCATGCGAAAGATCGCGAGCCGGATCGCCACGTGATACGGCGGTCATGAGGCACCGGATCGCTCTGTCGCGCGCCAGTCAACTCACGTTCGCGCGTGCACTCTCATCGGCTCGCGCTGGTTCTCAGCGCTCCCAATACGGATTCGGCGGATAGGGAACATAGCGCGACGGGAACGGGCGTTTGCGGTTGGGATAGGCGTAGGGGTCATCGCTCGCGCCGGCGAAGAAGGGATTCGCGATGCAGGTCAGAAATCGCCCGGATGCCGAAGCCATGCACTGCGCGTAGCTGTCGAAAGCGCAGTTGCTAAGGCCCGGATATTCGTCGCCCTGGATGCAGAACGGATGGCGCACGCCCACGGCATTTGCCGGCTGGTTCCCAAATGTCGTTGCAGCGCCCAGAGCAAGGACAACCGCGGCAATATTGCGCATACGGCGCATGTGCATCTCCCATAAGTTCTTCACACACTTGGCACAGTTTCGCCGCAATGTGTGAGCGTTCACGTGCTTGTAATCGAGCCTGGAACCACTGCAAATCAAAAGTTCCACAAGTGCTTACGCTTGCACCGTTAATTTGCATCGAGGAGGGCGGCGCTTTCGATGCGAGTGTTGCGCTCCAGTTACAGCAATTCCCGCTGACGCTGTTATGACGCGTGCGGCCCGGGGGCCATCAAAAGGAATCGAAAACGAAATGACGAAGAAATTGCTGCTTGTGACTGCGAGCATCGTCGCCCTCAGCGCGGCGGCGCCCGCATTTGGCGCAGACTTGGCTGCGCGTCCTTACACCAAGGCGCCGCCAGCGCCGGTGGCCGCGATCTATGACTGGACCGGCTTCTATATCGGCATCAACGGCGGTTGGGGCTCGAGCCACAATTCCTGGGACTTCCTCGGCGTCGTGCCGGAAGGCTCCCATGACGCGACCGGCGGCACCGTCGGTGGTCAGATCGGCTATCGCTGGCAGTTCGGCCAGTGGGTGTTCGGTGTCGAGGGCCAGGGCAACTGGGCCGACTTCAGCGGCTCCAACGTGAGCACCGCCTTCCTGGCTGACAGCAACCGGACCAAGATCGACGCGTTCGGCCTGATCACCGGTCAGGTCGGCTATGCCTTCAACAACGTGCTGCTCTACGCCAAGGGCGGTGCTGCGGTGACCAGCAATCGCTTCAGCGTTAACTCGGCTCTGACCGGCGTCGAGCTCGCGAGGACCGACGAGACCCGTTGGGGCGGCGCTGTTGGCGCTGGCGTCGAAGTCGGCTTCGCGCCGGGCTGGTCGGTTGGCGTCGAATACGATCACCTGTTCATGCAGGATGGTACGGTGACGTTCGTCACGCCGGCCGGTGCCGTGGCTTCCGATCGCATCCGTCAGGACGTCGATCTCGTGACCGCGCGCATCAACTACAAGTTCGGCGGCCCGATCATCGCCAAGTACTGATCGCCTAAACGACTGATCTTTGACGCGTTAAGCGGCGGATCGAAAGCCCCGGCCTCGTGGCCGGGGCTTTTGCTTGTGTGGCGAGGCGAACGACCATTTGGAGCCGGGATCGTGGATTCGGCCTGATAGCGGAGAGGCCGTAGTTTCCGGGGGGCGTTGAATTGATGCCGCGCAAAGCCACCCGGCGACTCGGTCGTATTTTTCCGTTCATGTTCGAGGTGGTGGTCGAAAAGCGCGGCAGATCGCGATGGGAGTGGCGTGTCTGCAACAGCGCCGGCAAGATCATGATGTCCGGCTGGGAAGATAGTCGGAACGGAGCCAAGTACCGCGGCGATCGCGCGCTGTTTCACCTCCTGCTCGCCTCACCCGGCCCAGACGAGCCGCCGTTTCCTGACTAAAGCGCGATGGGATTAGGTCGAATCGCCATCGCGCTTTGGATTCTTGTTTGAGCATGATCTCTTCGGAAAACCGCTTCACACTTTTCCGGATCATGCTCCTATAGTCGCAGGCTACCGCGATTGTTGGCGGCTCCAATTAACCAACCCGAGGGGTTTCAGGACGCCACGGTCGGGGCTTGCCTTGACGCAAGAACAAAAAAGGAACAATGTTCTCTCTATGTTCTTCGTCCGTGGAGGCAGTGCGATGTTGAAGATCTTCGTGGAAGAGGCGGCGGCGCTGGCATCAATCACGCTGTTCGTCGGCATGATCGCGGTGTGGGCGCAACTCATTTCCCAGCTCTGATTCTGACAGGAATCCGGCGCTGGGGAAAAGCTGGACGGCGGTGCCAAACCTGCGTTGGTGCGTGGACTCTTTACGCCGGGGCCATCACCATATTGGAAGCGAGTCGGTGGGGCGAGGGTGCCTCGAACAAGGCCGCACATCGCCCTGACCCACGCAAGCTTTGATCCACCCAACCATGTCCAGCGCCGGATTCGTCCATCTCCACGTCCATTCCGCCTATTCGTTGCTGAAGGGCTCCATCAAGATCGCCAAGCTCGGCGAGCTGGCCAAAGCCGACCGCCAGCCGGCGCTGGCGCTGACCGACACCGACAACATGTTCGGGGCGCTGGAATTCTCCGACAAGATGGCCGGCTACGGCATCCAGCCGATTGTCGGCTGCGAGCTGGCGGTGGATTTCGGCGATATGGATCCCAATTCGCGCAATGCGCATCTGGCAACGCCGGCGCGCATCGTGCTGCTCGCCGCGCGCGAGCGCGGCTACCGCAGCCTGATGCGGCTCAACTCGCGCGCCTTTCTGGAAACGCCGGTCCATCAGGCGCCTCATATCAAGTTCGATTGGCTGCAAGACGAAGCCGAGGGCCTGATCGCGCTGACGGGCGGTCCGGACGGGCCGATCTCGCTCGCCCTGCAACACGATCACGCCGCGCTCGCGGCCTCACGTTGCGAGCGTCTCGCCGGCGTGTTCGGCGATCGCCTCTATATCGAGCTGCAGCGGCACGGCATGGACCGCGAGCGCAAGGTCGAGGGCGGCCTGATCGACATCGCCTATGAAAAAGGCCTGCCGCTGGTAGCAACCAACGAGCCATATTTCGCCAGCACGGACGATTACGAGGCGCATGACGCGCTGCTCTGCATCGCAGGCGGACGCCTGATTGCCGAGACCGATCGCGAGCAGCTCACGTCCGATCACCGCTTCAAGACGCGCGCGGAAATGGCGGTGCTGTTTGCCGACATTCCCGAAGCCTTGGCCTCGACGGTGGAGATCGCCGAACGCTGTTCGTTCCGGCCACTCACGCGCAAGCCGATCCTGCCGCTTTTCACGGTTGGCGCCGGCTCCGGTGCCGAGGACGCCGCAAGCGCGGAGGCCGCCGAACTGCGCAAACAGGCGGAAGAGGGGCTGGACCGCCGGCTGAAGATTCACGGCCTCGCGCCGGGAATGACGGAAGAGGACTATCAGAAGCGGCTTGCCTTCGAGCTCGACGTCATCACCCGCATGAAATACGCGGGCTACTTCCTGATCGTGTCCGACTTCATCAAATGGGCGAAGGCGCACGACATTCCGGTCGGACCGGGCCGCGGCTCCGGCGCGGGCTCGCTGGTCGCGTGGGTTTTGACCATCACCGATCTCGACCCGATGCGGTTCAACCTGCTGTTCGAGCGCTTCCTTAATCCGGAGCGCGTGTCGATGCCCGACTTCGACATCGACTTCTGCCAGGACCGGCGCGGCGAGGTGATCTCGTATGTGCAGCAGCGCTACGGCCGCGATCAGGTCGCGCAGATCATCACCTTCGGCACCCTGCAGGCGCGCGGCGTGTTGCGCGACGTCGGCCGCGTGCTGCAGATGCCGTACGGCCAGGTCGATAAGCTCACCAAGCTGGTGCCGCAGAATCCGGCTGCGCCGGTCACACTGGCCGCCGCGATCGAGGGCGAACCCAAGCTGCAGGCCTTCCGCGACGAAGATCCGGTGGTGGCGCGCGCTTTCGACATCGCGATGCGCCTCGAAGGCCTGACGCGGCACGCCTCCACCCACGCTGCCGGCATCGTGATCGGCGATCGCCCCTTGAGCGAGCTCGTGCCGCTCTACCGCGATCCGAAATCCGACATGCCGGTGACCCAGTTCAACATGAAATGGGTCGAGCCTGCGGGGCTCGTCAAATTCGACTTCCTCGGCCTGAAGACGCTCACGGTGCTCGACGTCGCGGTCAAGCTGTTGAAGCAGCGGAATGTCGAGGTCAGCCTTCCGACATTGCCGATCGACGATGCCGAAAGCTACCAGATGCTGGCCAGGGGCGATGTGGTCGGCGTGTTCCAGGTGGAAAGCCAGGGCATGCGGCGCGCGCTGATCGACATGCGCCCCGACCGTTTCGAGGACATCATCGCGCTGGTCGCGCTCTATCGCCCGGGCCCGATGGCGAACATCCCGACCTATTGCGCGCGCAAGCATGGCGAGGAAGAGCCGGAATATCTGCACCCGCTGCTGGAACCGATCCTGAAGGAGACGTTCGGCGTCATCATCTACCAGGAGCAGGTGATGCAGATCGCGCAGAGAATGGCCGGCTATTCGCTCGGCGAAGCCGACCTCTTGCGCCGCGCCATGGGCAAGAAGATTCGCGCCGAGATGGACAAGCAGCGCGAGCGTTTCGTTGCCGGTTCGGTGAAGAACGGCGTGCCGAAAGGGCAGGCGGAAACGATCTTCGAGCTGCTGGCCAAGTTCGCCGACTACGGCTTCAACAAGAGTCACGCCGCAGCCTACGCGCTGGTGTCGTACTACACCGCCTATATGAAGGCGCACTACCCGGTGGAATTCATCGCGGCGTCAATGACGCTCGATCTCAACAACACCGACAAGCTCTCCGAATTCCGCGCCGAGGCACAGCGGCTCGGCATCAAGGTCGAGCCGCCCTCGATCAACCATTCCGGGGCCACTTTCGAGGTCGCCGACGGCAAGATCCACTATGCGCTCGCGGCCTTGAAAGGCGTTGGCCCGCAGGCGGTCGAGCAGATCGTGGAGGAGCGCAGGAAGAGCGGCCCGTTCACCTCGCTCGCCGATTTCGCGGGCCGGGTCAGCCCGCGCGCCATCAACAAGCGCATCATCGAAAGCCTTGCCGCGGCCGGCGCTTTCGATGTGCTGGATACGAACCGTGCGCGCGTGTTTGCGGGCGCCGAAGCGATCCTTGCCGCCTGTCAGCGGAGCCATGAGGCGGCGAGCAGCGGCCAAAACGACATGTTCGGCAATGCCGCCGACGCGCCGACCATCATCTTGCCGCAGGTCGAACCATGGTTGCCGGCGGAGCGGCTCAGGCGCGAATACGATGCCATCGGCTTCTTCCTTTCCGGCCATCCGCTCGACGACTACGCCACCGTGTTGAAGCGGCTGCGGGTGCAGTCCTGGGCGGAGTTTTCCCGTGCCGTGAAGTCCGGCGCCACCGCCGGCAAGGTCGCGGCGACAGTGGTGTCGCGCATGGAGCGCCGCACCAAGACCGGCAACAAGATGGGTATCATCGGCCTGTCGGATCCGACCGGGCATTTCGAGGCGGTGCTGTTCTCCGAAGGCCTTGCGCAATATCGCGATCTCTTGGAGCCCGGTGGCGCCGTGCTCTTGCAACTAGGGGCCGAATTGCAGGGCGAGGACGTGCGCGCGCGCGTGCTGCACGCCGAGCCATTGGATGACGCCGCTGCCAAGACCCAGAAGGGCCTTCGCATCTTCCTGCGCGACACCAAGCCGCTGGAATCGATCGCACGGAGGCTTGCGGCGCCGGAAGCCGCAGCCGCCAATGGTGCCGCGGTCAAGGTTCCGGCGCCAGCAATCGCGCCGCGCGGAAATGGCGACGGCGAGGTCAGCCTGGTCATGATGCTGGACCTCGAGACCGAGGTGGAGATGAAGCTACCCGGCCGCTTCAAGGTCTCGCCGCAAATCGCCGGCGCGATCAAGGCGGTCGCGGGCGTCGTCGACGTGCAGCAGCTATAGAGCCATGAGCGGCTATCGAAACCGTGTTCACGCATCCGAAGCCTTCGGTCCGGCGGACGGACCGATTTGCATGCGATGGCGGTAATCGAGCTTAGCTATTTGGGCCCGGCGTCTCGCCAACTGAGTCTGTTCTGTCAGGGTTTCGCGGTAGAATCGCCGCCTCGATCGCTGCCTGCGTCAAGCGTCGTCGACGCGCGGACGCGGCAACCGGTGAGGCGGAGGAGAGCCATGTGCGAAAGATGCACCCAAGATCTCAGTCGTCCTCTCGTGCCGTCGCGGCGCTCCGTCGTTCTGCTCGCAGCCTCGGCGCTCGGCCTGTTGGTTGCAGATAGCGCCGGTGCAAAGGAAGCGAAAGCGCCGCCCAAGCCGGAAAACGTGCTATCGCCGGATGCGTCGCTGAAGCGTTTGATGGAAGGAAATGCCCGCTACGTTGCCGGCGTCTCACGCCGCCATGACTTCAAGCATGAGCGGGGTGCGCTCGTCGGAGGGCAGAATCCCTATGCGGCGGTCTTGAGCTGCGCCGATTCGCGCGTCGCTCCCGAATATGCCTTCGATACCGGACGCGGCGACCTGTTCGTCTGCCGCGTGGCAGGGAATTTCGCCGCGGACGAAACGGTCGCCAGCATGGAATATGCGGTTGCCGTGCTGAGCACGCCGCTCATTCTGGTGCTTGGCCATGACAGTTGCGGCGCGGTCGCCTCGACCATCGCCTCGCTCAAGGATGACAAGACGCTGCCGGGGCACATACCGTCGCTGGTGAGCGCCATTGCGCCGGCGGTGAAGACCGCAGCGCAGCAAAGCGGCGATGCGCTCGACAATGCCATCAGGCAGAACGTGATCGACAACGTCACCAAGCTGAAATCGGCAATCCCCATTCTCAGCACCGCCGTTGACCAGAACAAGCTGAAGGTGGTCGGCGGCATCTATCGCCTGCACACCGGCCACGTCGACTTGTTGGCTCACGCGTGAAACCCGAATCGCTCCCAAGCCGCCCAGACGACGGCCGCAAAGTTACGCCCGGGGCGGGTCTCGAGCGTGGCCCGCATGAGGATCTGAGGCCCCAAACCCAGGCCCCGTTCGCGCAGCGCAAGATTTCTTTTCGGCTGGCCCTTCGGCCATAATGCCAGCAATTTTTATTCAAGTGATATTCAGCTCCTGTCGCGCTGAATGCGTGCATCGTGATTGATGGGGCGAACAAGCCATGAAACCGGCCAGAACCTTCCCGCTCGTCTCTTTTTGTTTGGCGTTGATCGCCGCGCTGTCGGCGTGGGGCAGTTCCGCCTCTGCCCAGCAACAGGAAAAGCGCATCGCGCTCGTCATCGGCAACAGCGCTTACGCCAAGGCACCGCTCGCGACCGCCGCCAACGATGCCGGCCTGATCGCGCAGACCCTGCAGGCCGCCGGCTTTGATGTCATCGGCGCCCGCGATCTCGACGGCGATACGCTGCGCAAGAGTTTTCGCGATTTCATCCAGAAGGCAGAGAGTTCGGGCCAGGATACCGTCGCAATGATTTATCTCGCGGGCTATGGCGTGCAGCTCGCCGGCGAGAACTACTTCATTCCGGTCGATTCCACGATCAACCGCGACACCGACATCCCGACCGAGGGCCTGCGGATCAGCGACTATACGCGCCAGCTCGCCGCGCTCCCATTGAAGGCCGGCGTGGTCGTGCTGGATGCCGCGCGGCAGCAGCCCTTCATCGAAGGCGGCCAGCAGATCGCCAGCGGCCTTGCGCTGGTCGAGCCCGACAGCAACATGCTGATCGCCTTCAACGCCGCGCCCGGCACGGTCGCGCCCAGCGAGCAGGGGCCTTACGGAATCTACGCGCAATCGCTGGCCGAGATGATCCGCACCGGCGGATTGTCGCTGCCGGACGTGTTCGATCGCGTGCGGCTGCGCGTCAACGAGGCGAGCAAGGGCGCCCAGGTGCCGTGGGACGGCCAGAAGATCCAGGCGCAGTTTTCGTTCTTCGACCGCGCGCCCGACGCGCCGCCGGTGCAGGGACCGGCGGACCAGGTCGCCGCGATTCGCGATCGGCCGATTCGCGAACTCTCGGTGCAGGACGCGTACACGGCCGCACTCGAACGCGACACGCTGCAAGGCTATGAGGATTTTGTCCTAGCCTTTCCGAACGATCCCCTGGCCAAGCGGGTGAGGGCAATCATCGCGGCCAGGCGCGAGGCGATTACCTGGCGCCGTACCTACCGGACCGACACGCCGGAGGCCTATTGGTCCTATTTGCGGCGCTATCCGCATGGACCGCACGCCTATGACGCGCGGCGCCGGCTCGCCATCTTGACCGCACCGCTGGAGCCGCCGCCGTCATTTGCGATGATCGACTATGACGTGCCGCCGCCCCCGCCGGATGAAGTCGTCTATGTCGATCGGCCCGTGCTGTCTTTCGGCGATCCGGATTTCGGCTTCGTGCCGCCGCCGCCACCGCCGGTGTTCTTCCTGCCGCCACCGCCGCCCGATTTCGTGGTGCTTCCGCCGCCGATCGCGCCGGTCGGGCTGTTCATCCTGCCGCAACCCATGTTCGTGCCGATACCTGTCTTCGTGCGGCCGCCGGTCTATGTCGCGCCGCCGCCGAACAACATCATCTTCAACAACATCCATAACACGACCGTCATCAATAACGTGATCAACCAGCCGCCGCCGGCATCGGCTGCCGCGGCGCCCGGTGCGCCGCAAGCCGCCGCGGCCGCAGCGAGCGCTGCGCCGGTCGGGGCAAGCCCGCCGGTGCCGCCTTCGGTCAGGCATCAAGCGACGCTGATCCAGCAGGGCAAGGCCCCGGTGCCGCCGAGCGCGACCTTCGCTCCGGCATCCAAGCTGAGCACGCCCGCCGCGGCCCCGGCCAACGTGCATCCGAGCACATCGCCGCCGCAGCCCGCGCTGCCGAGAGCCAATGAGTTGCCTGTGCCCGGCAAAGGGGCGCCGCCAGCGCCTGCGGCAAGCGGGCCAGCCGCGGTGAGCCCGAGCGCAAAGCTGGCGCCCACGGCGCCGCCGGCAACGGGAACTCCGCCCGCAGGGGTGCATCCCAATGCCAGGCTTGCCCCATCGCCGCCGCCGCCCGGCGCTGCGCCGGGTAAACCAGGTCCCGCCAGTCCGCCGTCGGCCAATGTGGCGCCGCCAAAGCCGGCCGCGGAGTCGCTGCAGAAGCGCGGGGCACCGCCGGTGCCTCCGGCCGCTTCGAGGCCGACGGCGAGGCTGTCGAGCCCGCCGCCGTCGCCGCCGCATGCGCCGCCCAGGCTTGCTCCGCAGCAGCATGCCGCGCCGCCCGCCCCCTCAAGGCCATCTCCGCCGGTGAGCGCGCGTGCGACCGCGCCGCCACCACCGCCGGTGCACCGTGCGCCGCCACCGCCGCCTGCGGTTCACGCGCCACCGCCGGTCGCCCGTGTCCCGTCGCCACCGCCGATGGCCCGTGCCCCGTCGGCGCCCCCGATGGCCCATGCCGCGCCCCCGCCCAGGCCGGCCGCACCGCCGAGGCCGACCGCAGCCGCGCCAAAGAAATGCCCGCCGAACCAGCCCAAGTGCTGAAGGAGTGCTGAAGGAGGTGCTTAAGACGCCCTGACCAAAGCTTAAGCCCCGGTTCTGATACCCCCAGAGCCTGGCTTTCGTTCGGGCTAGGGCCGAGATAAAGGCGATCAACGCGGCCGGAACCGGCGTTGGGACGGCGGAGCAAGTGGCCCGAAGTTCGGCCAGCTAGCCGCCAATCCGGCCTTATTTCCTTGCTTCTGGCCGAAATCGCGCTATATAGCGCGCCATCTCACACGGAAACATGGCTGTCGAAGCCGTCCGGTGGCAGCCGGGCCTTAAGTGCCCGTTTGCTCACACGTTTCCGGAGGAACCAACCGGAGAATCAAACCTATGGCGCTACCCGACTTCTCGATGCGCCAGCTCCTTGAGGCTGGCGTGCATTTCGGTCACCAATCCCATCGCTGGAATCCGAAAATGGCACCGTTCATTTTCGGCACCCGCAACAACATTCACATCATCGACCTCGCGCAGACCGTGCCGATGCTACACCACGCCTTGCAGGCGGTCAGCGACACCGTCGCCAAGGGCGGCCGCATCCTGTTCGTCGGCACCAAGCGGCAGGCGCAGGACAATGTCGCCGACGCCGCAAAGCGCTCGGCGCAGTATTTCGTCAATTCGCGCTGGCTCGGCGGCACGCTGACCAACTGGAAGACGATCTCCGCCTCGATCAAGCGGCTGCGGCATCTGGACGAGGTGCTCTCTTCGGGCGAAGCGAACTCCTACACCAAGAAGGAGCGGCTGACGCTGCAGCGCGAGCGCGACAAGCTCGACCGGTCGCTGGGCGGCATCAAGGACATGGGCGGCCTGCCCGATATGATCTTCGTGATCGACACCAACAAAGAAGATATCGCGATCCAGGAGGCGCAGCGGCTCAATATTCCCGTCGCCGCCATCGTCGATACCAATTCGGACCCGAAGGGCATCACTTACGTGGTGCCGGGCAATGACGACGCGGGCCGCGCCATTTCGCTCTATTGCGATCTCGTCGCGCGCGCCGCGATCGACGGTATTTCGCGTGCGCAAGGAGACGCCGGCATCGACATCGGCGCCGCTGCGGAGCCGGTGAGTGAGGAAATTCCGACCGCGCCGCAGACGTCCGCGTTCCAGGGCCTGCCTGGGCCGCGCGGCACCGCCGACGACCTCAAGAAGCTGTCGGGCGTGTCGGGTGCGATCGAGAAGAAGCTCAACGATCTCGGCGTGTTCCATTACTGGCAGTTGGCCGAACTCGATCGCGAGACCGCGCACCAGATCGGCGAAGAGGTCGGCCTGCCGAGCCGCGCCGATGCCTGGGTCGCGCAGGCCAAGAAGCTGACCGCGGAAGCGGAGTAACCAAAGGCGAGGGCCGCAGTTGTTTTTCGGCCCTCACATACAAGCGTTAAGTTCCTGATCGCGGAATGCGGCGTGGCGGGGAAGCGCCGCGCCGCATTCGGTCCGGACAGGCAAAAGGGAATTCAACAATGGCTACAATCACCGCCGCGATGGTCAAGGACCTGCGCGAGTCGACCGGCGCAGGAATGATGGATTGCAAAGCCGCGCTCACCGAGACCGGCGGCGACATGACGGCTGCGCAGGATTGGCTGCGCAAGAAGGGCCTGTCGAAGGCCGCCAAGAAGGCTGGCCGCGTTGCCGCGGACGGCCTGATCGGCGCGGTCACCAAGGGCACCAAGGGTGTCGTGGTCGAGGTCAATTCGGAGACTGATTTCGTCGCGCGCAACGAGCAGTTCCAGGGTCTGGTCAAGATGATTGCCCAGGTCGCGCTCGACGTCGGCGCCGATGTCGAGAAGATCAAGGCGGCCAAGGTCGGCAGCGTCACCATCGAGACGGCGATTTCGGATGCGATCGCCACCATCGGCGAGAACATGACGCTGCGTCGCGCCGCTCTCCTCGAGGTCGGTCAAGGCGTGGTCTCGAGCTATGTCCATGGCGCCGTCACCGAAGGTGCGGGGAAGATGGGCGTGATCGTCGCACTCGAATCGGCCGGCAAGGCCGACGAGCTGGCAGCGCTCGGCCGCCTGTTCGCGATGCATGTCGCGGCGACCAATCCGCAGGCGCTTGATCCCGCTGGCCTCGATCCCGAGGTGGTCAAGCGCGAGAAGGACGTGCTCGCCGACAAGTACCGCCAGCAGGGCAAGCCCGAGAACGTGATCGAGAAGATCGTCGATTCCGGCCTGAAGACCTTCTACAAGGAGGTTTGCCTCCTGGAACAGGCCTCGATCCATGCCGAGCATGGCGGCAAGTCGGTCGCGCAGGTGCTGAAAGAAGTTGAGGGCAAGGTCGGCGCGCCGGTGAAGATCGCCGGATTTGTGCGCTATGCTCTCGGCGAGGGAATCGAGCGGCAGGAAAGCGATTTCGCTGCTGAAGTCGCGGCCGCCAGCGGCAAGAAGTAGCCGTTGATGCTTCCGGCGTTTGCGCCGGAAGCGCCCGCAAGCGAAAGCGAGTGCGAATGGCTGAGCCGGTCTATCGTCGCGTGGTGATCAAGCTGTCGGGCGAATATCTCGCAGGCAGCCAGCCCTTCGGTTTAGATCAGCCCACCATCGATCGCATCGCCTCCGACCTGATCGCGGCCCGCGAACTCGGCGCCGAGATCGCGGTGGTGGTTGGTGGCGGCAACATGATTCGTGGTGTCTCCGCGCGCGGCATGTCGCGTTCGACCGGCGACACCATGGGCATGTTGGCGACGATCATGAATTGCCTCGCGCTGGAGGCGGCGATCGAGGGCAAGGGCGCGCCGGCCAAGACGCTCTCGGCCTTCGTCATGCCCGAAATCTGCGAGTTGTTCACCCGCGGTGCGACGCACAAATATCTTGCCGAAGGGCGCATCGTGCTGCTCGGCGGGGGAACCGGCAACCCCTTTTTCACCACGGATACCACCGCCGTGTTGCGGGCGGCCGAAATCGACGCGCAGGCGGTGCTCAAAGCCACCAATGTGGACGGGGTCTACAGCGCCGATCCCAAGCTAGACCCTTCCGCGAAGCGGTTCGAACGGCTGACCCATACGCAGGCGATCGAGGGTGGCTACAAGGTCATGGACGCGACTGCATTCGCGCTTGCCCGCGAGACGTCGCTGCCTATCATCGTGTTTTCGATTTCCGAGCCCGGCTCGATCAGTGCGATGCTGCGTGGGACGGGGCGGGGAACCGTCGTCGCCGGTTGATGCTTCGAGCATGATCCGGAAAACCGGGTGTCGGCTTTTCCGAAAAGATCATGTTCAAGGAGAAGATGGCGGTCCGCTGACTGATACGCGCCGGCCGACGGCCTAAAGAGTTTTGTAATGATGGGAGAGCGTTATGCCCACGGGTAATTTCGACATCAACGAATTGAAGCGCCGGATGCAAGGCGCAACCCAGGCGCTCAAGCATGAACTGAGCGGCTTGCGCACGGGGCGCGCCTCGGCCTCGATGCTCGAGCCGGTGCAGGTCGATGCCTATGGCTCGCACATGCCGCTGAATCAGGTTGCGACCATCAGCGTGCCCGAGCCGCGGATGATCTCGGTGCAGGTCTGGGACAAGTCGATGGTCAAGGCGGTCGAGAAGGCGATCATCGATTCCAATCTCGGGCTCACGCCGGCGACCGAGGGGCAGGTGCTTCGGCTGCGCATCCCCGAGCTCAACGAAGAGCGCCGCAAGGAGCTGGTGAAGGTCGCGCACAAATATGCCGAGGCCGCGCGCGTGGCCGTCAGGCATGTGCGGCGCGACGGCCTCGACCTCGTCAAGAAGCTGGAAAAGAGCCACGAGATCTCCGAGGACGATCAGGGGCGCTTGGCTGCCGACGTGCAGAAGGCGACCGACGGGACGATTGCGGAGATCGATCAATTGCTTGCGGCCAAGGAAAAAGAAATCCTCACGGTTTGAAAGATCATCCGATGTCCAAGGCCGCCGTCCCCGACAGGCAAGGAACGGACCGATCCGACGGTCAGTTGCACGTCGCCATCATCATGGACGGCAACGGACGCTGGGCGGCGGCGCGCGGCTTACCTCGCGCCGAGGGGCATCGCCGCGGGGTCGAAGCGTTGCGGCGCGTGGTTCGCGCGGCGCACGAACTCGGCATCCATCATCTGACCATTTTCTCCTTCAGCGCCGAAAACTGGTCGCGGCCGGCCAGCGAGATCGGCGATCTGTTCGGCCTGTTGCGCCGCTTCATTCGCAACGACCTGGCGAGCCTGCACCGCGACGGCGTGCGCGTCCGCGTGATCGGAGAGCGCGAGGGTCTCGACCCCGATATCTGCGCGCTACTGAGCGAGGCCGAGGAGCTCACGCGCAACAACACCCGACTCAACCTCGTGGTCGCCTTCAACTACGGATCGCGGCAGGAGATCGCACGTGCCGCGCAGCGGCTGGCGCGCGAAGTCGCCGAAGGCAAGCGTGCCCCGGAGACGATCGATGCGGATGTGCTCGGCCAATATCTCGACGCGCCCGATATTCCCCATCCCGACCTGATCATCCGGACCAGCGGTGAACAGCGGTTGTCGAATTTTCTGATGTGGCAGGCGGCCTATAGCGAACTCGTGTTCGTGCCGATGCATTGGCCGGATTTCGACAAGGCCGCGCTCGAAGGCGCGATCGCCGAATACGCCAGGCGAGAGCGCCGGTTCGGCGGTCTGGTCGCGAAAACCGCATCGTGAGCAAAGGTGAGGAAGTGCCCGCGGCCCTTGCCGGGCCGCCATCGCGCAATCTTCTGATGCGCGTTTTAGCCGCCGCGGTGCTGGTCCCGCTGGCGCTGGTGTGCGCCTATGTCGGCGGCTGGCTGTGGACCGCACTGGTCGCGCTTGCGGTGATCGGCCTCGACGTCGAATGGCTCATGGTCGTCGGCGCCGTGCACCAGATGCGTGTCGTGGTGAGCGGCGCACTGGCGCTCGCGCTGAGCGCTCTATGCCTTGCGCTCGGCAGGCTTGATGCGGCGCTGATTATCTCGGCCTTGGGGCTGATCGGCGTCGCATTGCTCTCGCGGCAGCGCCGCGGCTGGACCACGGGCGGATTTCTCTATGCGGCCGCCGCGCAATTTGCCGCGGTGCTGGTCCGCGCCGACCCCGATATGGGCTTTGTTGCGCTGATCTTCGTTCTGCTGGTCGCCTGGGCCACCGATATCGGCGGTTATTTCGCCGGGCGTGGCATCGGGGGGCCGAAGCTCTGGCCGCAGGTCAGCCCGAACAAAACCTGGGCGGGAGCCATCGGCGGCTTTGTGGCAAGCCTCGTGGTGGCGGTCGGGTTTGTCGCGTCCGGCGTCGGCAGGACCTTACCGCTGCTTGCCCTGGCCGGCGTGCTGTCGGTCGCCGGACAATTTGGCGATCTCTTTGAATCCGCGATCAAACGCCGTTTTGGGGTGAAGGACTCCAGCCATCTCATCCCCGGTCATGGCGGGCTGATGGACCGGCTCGACGGCCTGGTTGCGGCGATTGTGCTCGCCATGATTTTCGGAATTTTGCGGCACGGTGTGGATGGCATCGGCCGCGGTCTTATGATTTGGTGAGACGATGAACGCTGTTCCACTGCGTAACAATAAAACGGCCGACCGGGCCATCCGTAGCGTCACCGTATTGGGTGCGACCGGCTCGATCGGCGACAGCACCATGGATCTGCTGCGTGGCGCGCGCGACCGCTATCGGGTCGAGGCGCTGACCGGCAACAGCAACGTGCAGGGACTGGCAAAACTCGCCAAGGAGTTCGGCGCGCGTTTTGCCGCGGTGGCCGATCCCGCGCGTCTCAGCGAATTGCGCGAGGCGCTAGCCGGTACCGGCATTGAATGCGGGGCAGGCGAAAGCGCGGTGATCGAAGCCGCGGCGCGGCCGGCGGATTGGGTGATGGCCGCGGTCTCCGGCGCGGCCGGCCTGAAGCCCGCGCTGGCCGCGGTCGATCGCGGAGCGACGGTGGCACTCGCCAACAAGGAATGCCTGGTTTGCGCCGGCGATTTTTTCATGCAGCGCGCGGCGACGGCGGGCGCCTGCATTCTGCCGGCGGATTCCGAGCACAACGCGTTGTTTCAGGCACTGTCCTCCGGTCATCGCGAGGAGCTGGTGCGGGTGATCATCACGGCCTCCGGCGGGCCGTTCAGGACCTGGGCGCCGGCCGATATCGAGCAGGCAACGCTGGCGCAGGCGCTGAAACATCCGAACTGGAGCATGGGACAGAAGATCACCATCGATTCGGCGTCGATGATGAACAAGGGCCTCGAGGTGATCGAAGCCTCCTACCTGTTCGCGCTGAAGCCGGAAGAGATCGACGTGCTGGTGCATCCGCAATCGATCGTGCACGGCATGGTGGAATTTTCGGATCGCTCGGTGGTGGCCCAGCTCGGGACTCCCGACATGCGCATCCCGATCGCGCACTGCCTGGGATGGCCGGAACGCATCAAAGGGCCTTCGGCGAAGCTCGATCTTGCCAAGATCGGCCAGTTGACGTTCGAGGCACCGGATTTTGAACGTTTTCCGGGCCTTCGGCTGGCCTATGAAGCATTGCGCATGGGCCGCGGCGCCACCACAGTTTTCAATGCCGCGAACGAAGTGGCGGTTGCGGCCTTCATCGCGGGTCAGATCAAGTTCGGCGCGATTGCGCGCCTTGTCGAGGCAACGATGGAGGCCTGGAGTCGTTCTACGAATCTGGCGCCGCTGAGCTCTGCCGACGACGCCATCGCTGTTGACCATAACGCGCGAAACAGAGCTGCCTCCCTCTTGCCTCAAATTGCCCTAAAGGCATCCTAGGGGTCGGGGACGGGGCCTCAGGCTCTGCTTGAGGGGAATCTCATGTCCGAAATTTTTCTGCATAGTTTCAACACGTTGGGTCATGGCTTCATCGGCTACGTGATCCCCTTCCTGTTCGTCCTTACCATCGTCGTTTTCTTTCACGAGCTCGGTCACTTCCTGGTCGCCCGCTGGGCCGGGGTGAAGGTGTTGACGTTCTCGCTGGGCTTTGGACCGGAGCTCGTCGGCTTTAATGACCGGCACGGGACGCGCTGGAGGATTTCGGCGGTGCCGCTCGGCGGCTACGTGAAATTCCTGGGCGACGACACCGAGGCTTCCACGCCATCGGCTCACGCGCTCGCCAACATGACCGACGAAGAGCGCGCGGGCAGCTTCCATCACAAGAAGGTGGGTCCGCGTGCCGCGATCGTTGCGGCGGGGCCGATCGCCAACTTCGTGCTGGCGATCGTGATCTTCACCTGCCTGTTCACCTTCTTCGGCAAGCCCAGTACGACGGCGCGGGTCGACAAGGTGGAGGCGAATAGCCCGGCGGCGGCTGCCGGTTTCGAGGTCGGCGACGTCGTGCTGTCGATCGACGGCAGCAAGATCGACAGTTTCAATGACATGCAGCGGATCGTCAGCATCCACCCGGGCGATCATCTGACCTTCACCGTCAAGCGCGGCGATGACACCGTGACGCTGCACGGCACGCCGGAATTAAGGGAAGTGAAAGACCCGTTTGGGAATGTGCATCGGAGCGGCGTGCTCGGGATCACCCGCCAGACGGCGGCTGGCGATGTCCTGACCGAGCGCGTCGATCCGGCCACGGCGCTGTGGCTCGGCGTGAAAGAAACCTGGTTCGTGATCGACCGGACGCTCGCCTATATCGGCGGTGTTTTCACCGGCCGCGAGGCTGCCGATCAGGTCGGTGGGCCGCTCCGGATCGCGCAGATTTCCGGGCAGGTCGCCACGATCGGACTTGCGCCGCTGATTCACCTGGCCGCGGTGCTTTCGATTTCCATCGGGCTCTTGAATCTGTTCCCGGTTCCACTCCTCGATGGTGGTCACCTTCTGTTCTATGCCGTGGAGGCAGTGCGGGGCCGTCCGCTCTCGGAGCGGGCCCAAGAGATGGGGTTCCGAATCGGGCTCGGTCTGGTGCTCATGCTGATGGTGTTTGCGACTTATAATGACATTCTGCACTTCGCGGCATCGTGAAGCGGCTTTTTTGTGGCGTTGCCTAATGGCAACGCCTTGGAATGAAAATGGAAATGCAGCGCCCTCGGCCGTTTGCCACATGCGTGAAACTGGCTAGAAGCAGGGTGACGAAGCGAATCTGTCGGGGCGCGGGGGTGCGTTCCGACACTGGAATGACAAGGGCGCGTTGCGCATGAAGTTTGGAATGCGAGTGCGGGGGGGCATGCTCGCCGCCCTGATCATGTTCGCCGTGCCGGTGGTTGCCGAGCTGGCAACCGTTGCCGTGTCTTCTCCGGCCGCCGCCCAAACGGTGGCCTCGATCCAGGTGGAGGGGAACCGGCGCGTCGAAGCCGACACCATCCGCTCTTATTTCAAGCCCGGGCCCAATGGCGCGCTGGATGCGGCGGCCATCGACGACGGCCTGAAGGCGCTGATCGAGACCGGCCTGTTCCAGGACGTGAAAATCAACCGCGCCGGCGGCCACCTGGTGGTCTCCGTGGTCGAAAACCCCGTGATCAATCGCATCGCCTTCGAGGGCAATAAGAAGATCAAGGACGAGCAGCTTTCGGCCGAGATCCAATCCAAGCCCCGCGGCACTTTCTCCCGCCCGATGGTGCAGTCGGACGCGCTGCGTATCGCCGAGATCTATCGCCGCTCCGGCCGTTACGATGTGCATGTGACGCCCGAAATCATCGAGCAGCCGAACAACCGCGTCGACCTCGTCTTTACGATCGAGGAAGGGCCGAAGACCGGCGTCAAATCCATCGAATTCGTCGGCAACAACTATTATTCGTCCTACCGCCTGAAGGACGTCATCAAGACGCACGAGACCAACCTGCTGAGTTTCCTCGGCAACGGCGACGTCTATGATCCGGACCGCGTCGAGGCCGACCGCGACCTGATTCGCCGTTTCTATCTGAAGCACGGCTTTGCCGACGTGCAGGTGGTCGCGGCGCTCACCGAATACGATCCCGAAAGGAAGGGCTTCCTCGTCACCTTCAAGATCGAGGAAGGCCAGCAATATCGCGTCGCCTCGGTCAAGTTCGAATCGGGCATCGCCAACTTCGATCCCAATACGCTTTCGAGCTTCTCCTACGTATCGGTCGGCTCGCTCTATAACGCCGAAGCGGTGGAGAAGTCGGTCGAATCGATGCAGATCGAGGCCTCGCGGCGCGGCTATGCGTTCGCGGTGGTGCGTCCGCGCGGCGACCGCAATTTCGACAATCACACCGTCTCGATCGTGTTTTCGATCGAGGAGGGCCCGCGCACCTATATCGAGCGCATCAACATCCGCGGCAACACGCGGACCCGCGATTACGTGATCCGGCGCGAGTTCGACATTTCGGAAGGCGACGCCTATAACCGTGCGCTGGTCGATCGCGCCGAACGGCGCCTGAAAAACCTCGACTTCTTCAAGAGCGTGAAGATCACCACCGAGCCTGGCTCGTCCAGCGACCGGGTGATCCTGAACGTCGACCTCGAAGAGAAATCCACCGGCGACTTCTCAGTGTCGGGCGGCTATTCCACCACCGACGGTGCGCTCGGCGAGGTCAGCATTTCCGAGCGTAACTTCCTCGGCCGGGGCCTGTTCGCCAAGGCGTCGCTGACCTATGGCCAGTATGCGCGCGGCGTCTCGCTGTCCTTCGTCGAGCCCTATCTGCTCGACTACCGCATCGCGCTGGGCCTCGACGCCTACTACCGCGAGCAGTTGCCCAACTCCTATATCGCGTACGGCACCAAGACTGTGGGCTTCAGCCCGCGCCTGGGCCTGCAACTGCGCGAAGACCTCTCGCTGCAGCTCCGCTACTCGCTCTATCAACAGAGCATCTCGCTGCCCTATTACCTCGACAACTGTAACAACAATCCGAACAACGCGTCGCTGGCCTTCAATCCGTCGCCGGCCTGGGTGCAGGCGAATGCACCAGGTGTCGGGCCGGGTGGCTCGGTAACATCAGGTGGACAAACCGCCACTGATTCCGGGCTCGGGCTGTGGTGCTACAGCGACGGTGAAGCTTCGTTGCCGGTGCGTAAGGAACTGGCGGGCGGCTCGTCGCTCACCTCGGCGCTCGGCTACACGCTGGACTACAACACCCTCGACAACAACAAGAACCCGACCGACGGTCTGTTGATCGACTTCAAGCAGGATTTCGCCGGCGTCGGCGGCGATGTGACCTATCTGAAGAGCCAGATCGACGGCAAATACTACACCCCGCTGGTGGCTGATATCGTGGGCTTGATCCACCTGCAGGCGGGTATGCTGAACAAGGTCGGCAACAACGAGCTGCGCATGCTGGATCACTTCCAGATGGGCCCGAATCTCGTCCGCGGCTTCGCGCCGAACGGCATCGGTCCGCGCGACATCAATCCCTATGGAACGATGGACGCGATCGGTGGCACCAAGTACTGGGGTGCGTCGTTCGAATTGCAGATGCCGTTCTGGTTCCTGCCCAAGGAAGTGGGCCTGAAGGGCGCGGTCTATGCCGACGCGGGTGGTTTGTTCGACTATCAGGGTCCGACGACTTGGGCTGCGACCGGCGAAATCACGACGCCTGCGAACTCGAACTGCATCAGGCCGACCGTGAACCCGCCGTCGCCCGGCACCTGTACGGGCCTGGTGTACGACAACAGCAACGTCGTACGATCCTCGGTCGGTATCGGCCTGATCTGGCAGTCGCCGTTCGGTCCGCTGCGCTTCGACTATGCGGTGCCGCTGACCAAGGGTGCGTATGACCGCGTGCAGGAGTTCAAGTTCGGCGGCGGCACGAGCTTCTGATCCTGGAGCATGGTCCGACCCGGAGACCCGCGTTAGCGCAAAGCGTGTAACGGTTTTCCGGGAAGATCATGCTCAAACGAGAACATGAAGCGTGATGAGAAATCATCACGCTCAGTTACCGCCCTAACCCGCGACGGAGGGAATGGCGCAGCCAACATTCTTCGAACAACCCCGGTCATCGACGCTGGCTGAACTTGCCGCGTTGACCGGGGCGCATTTGGCCGATCCTTCCCGGGCCGGCCAACAGGTGAGAGGACTGGCATCGCTCGATGAAGCCGGCCCCATGCACTTGGCGTTCTTCGACAATCTCAAATATTCGGACCAGCTTGCCGCGACCAAGGCCGGCGCGTGTCTGGTGAGCGCGCGCTTCGAGGCCAGCGTGCCGCCGCACGTAGCGGTGCTGCGCGCCAAGCAGCCTTTTCGCGCCTTCGTGCAGATTGCGCGCGAGCTGCATCACGACACGCTGCGGCCGCAGTCCTGGTTCGGCTGCGAGGGGATCGCGCCCTCCGCGATCATTGATCCGACGGCGCGGCTGGAGGATGGGGTCATCGTCGAGCCGCTTGCGGTGATCGGCCCGCATGTCGAGATCGGCTCGGGAACCGTGATCGGCGCCGGTGCGGTGATCGCCGCCAATGTGAAGATCGGCCGGGACTGCAATGTGGGCGCTCATTGCGCGATCCAATGCGCCATGATCGGCAACAACGTCTTGATCCATCCCGGCTGCAATATCGGACAGGACGGCTACGGCTTCGTCTTCTTCGGCCCCGAGGGCCATCTGAAGGTGCCGCAGACCGGGCGGGTGCTGATCCAGAACGACGTCGAAATCGGTGCGGGAACCACGATCGACCGCGGCAGTTTGCGCGATACCGTGATCGGTGAGGGCACCAAAATCGACAACCAGGTCCAAATCGGTCACAATGTCAGCATCGGCAGGCGGTGCCTGCTGGCGGCCCAGATCGGGCTCGCGGGCAGTCTGACGATCGGCGACAATGTGGCGATTGGCGCGAAGGCCGGGCTCAACAACCACATCAAGATTGGCGACGGCGCGCAGATCGCGGCCATGAGTGCGGTGAAGGACGACATCCCGGCCAATGCGCGGTGGGGCGGTCATCTGGCCAGGCCGACCAAGCAGTGGTTCCGAGAGGTGCTTGCGCTGGAGCGTCTGGCGCGCGGCGAAAAGGTCGATGCCAAGAGTGATGTGAAGGGCGAAGGACAGGAGTGATGGAGGAGGCACCGGTCAAGTTTGAGACGGTCGATATCAACGACATCCTCAACACCCTTCCGCACCGCTATCCGATGCTGCTGATCGATCGGGTGATCAAGATCCGCACCGATTTCAGCGGCATCGGCATCAAGAACGTGACCTTCAACGAGCCGCCGTTTCTCGGACATTTTCCGGATCGCCCGGTCTATCCCGGCGTGATGATGATCGAGGCGATGGCGCAGACCGCCGGCGTGATCGGCATCCGCTCGGTGGAGGGCACCGAAAAGCCCCGCGCGGTGTATTTCCTCACCATCGACAAGTGCAAATTCCGCAAACCCGTGATCCCCGGCGACACCATCGAGTATCACATGCGCCTGATCAACCGCCGCAAGGCGATGTGGTGGTTTCACGGCGAGGCCAAGGTCAACGGCACCGTCGTCGCCGAGGCCGATGTCGGCGCCATGCTGACGGATTGAAGCAGACACTCGCGCTCTGTCGAGCGAGCGAACTCCCCCCTCGTCCCCGCGCAAACGGCTTTGCCGTTTGTCGCTGGAGGAGGATGACGGGGCTAGCCAGGGTGCGCGTTGGCAGCCGAGCGATGCCGCAACAACGCGTAACCATCTGTCACTGGACAGGTGTTGCATTGCACGCTAACCACCGCAAAATTCGCGAGTATTTCGAGCAGGCTGGGGACCACGCGGCGCATGAGCACGATCGATCCGACCGCACGCGTTGAGGACGGCGCGGTGATTGGCGAGGGCACGAGCATCGGGCCCTATTGCATCATCGGCCCGCATGTCGTGATCGGAAAGAACTGCAGGCTGACGAGTCATGTGTCGGTGACGGGCCATACCTCGATCGGCGATGATTGCGTGATCTCGCCATTCGCGGCCTTGGGCGGCGCGCCGCAGGATCTCAGCTATCGCGGCGAGCCGACCAGACTTCAGATCGGCTCCGGCTGCACCATCCGCGAGGGCGTGACGATGAATGTCGGCACCGTCAAAGGCGGCGGGCTGACGCGCGTGGGTGATCGCGGCTTCTTCATGAACAACAGCCACGTCGGCCACGATTGCATGGTCGGCAACGACGCGATCTTCGCCACTTCGGCCACGCTTGGCGGCCACTGCGAGATCGGCGATTTCGTCTACATCGGCGGCTTGTCGGCGGTGCACCAGTTCACGCGCGTCGGCTCGCAGGTGATGATCGGCGGCGTCTGCGGCGTGCGCGGCGACATCATTCCGTTCGGGCTCGCCAATGGACAATATGCGGTGCTCGAAGGCCTCAACATCATCGGCATGAAGCGGCGGAAGTTCACCCGCGAGCGGCTCGCGACCGTGCGCGCCTTCTATCAAAAGCTGTTTCATGGGCCCGGCGTATTCGCCGAAAGGCTGGCCGCCGTGCAGGGCCTGGCGAGCGAAGACCCGGCCATCGCGGAGATCCTCGCCTTCATCGAAGGCGGCAAGCACCGGCCGCTCTGCCTGCCGGCCGGCGACAACAGCCGACACTGACGATGGCCCCGGCTCCCGCCATGACAGACGGAGCGCAAGAGATATCATCGCCCGTCGGCCTGATCGCGGGCGGCGGCGCCATGCCGTTTGCGGTGGCGGATTCGCTCCTCGCGCGCGGCATCGTACCGGTCCTGTTTGCGCTGCGCGGCGCCTGCGATGGCAGGCAGCTCGATCGTTTCCGCCATCACTGGATCTCCATCGGTCAGTATGGACGTGCGAAAAAGCTATTTCGCAGCGAGGGTTGCCGCGATCTCGTCTTTATCGGCACGCTGGCGCGGCCGGCCTTGTCGGAAATCCGGCTGGACTGGGCGACGCTGCGCGTGCTTCCAAAGGTGTGGGCGGCTTTCCGCGGCGGCGATGATCATCTGCTGTCTGGGGTGGGGCGCATTTTCGAGCGCGACGGCTTCCGCCTGCTCGGGGTCAAGGACGTCGCGCCCGACATCTTGATGCCCGAGGGCTGCTTGACCCGGGCTGTGCCGACGGCCGACGCGAACACGGACATCGCCTTGGCGCGCGAGGTGCTGGCGGCGCTCAGTCCATTCGATATCGGCCAGGCGGTGATCGTGATCGATCGTCATGTGGTGGGCGTGGAGGACATCGAGGGCACCGACGGGCTGCTCGCGCGCATCGCCGCCTTGCGCGAAGAGGGCCGTATCCGCGCGGCCGAGAAGCGCGGCGTACTGGTGAAGGCGCCGAAGCGGGGCCAGGATCTGCGGTTCGACCTGCCGACCGTCGGCCCGGGCACGGTCGAGGGAGCGGCAAGGGCGAAACTCGCAGGGATCGCCGTCGTTGCCGGCAACACGCTGGTCGCCGAGCCGCAAGTCATGGTCGAGAAGGCCGACGCCCATGGCCTGTTCGTCACGGGTGTGCCCGCGTGAGCCCGGCGCGCCAGTCGCCCGGGGTCGGGCGGACGATCTTCCTGATCGCGACGGAGGAATCCGGCGACCGGCTCGGGGCCGCTCTGATGAAAGTGCTGCGCCAGCGGCTCGGCGATGCCGTTCGCTTCGAGGGCGTCGGCGGCCGCGCGATGGCGCAGGAAGGCCTGACATCGCTGTTTCCGATCGAGGAGCTCTCGATCATTGGTCTCGCCGCGATCGTCAAGCAGCTCCCCAAGATCTTGCGGCTGATCAAGCTGACCGCGGCGGCCGCGATCGAGGCGGCGCCCGATGTGCTCGTGATCATCGATAGCCCGGACTTCACCCATCGCGTGGCGCGCCGCGTGCGTGCCCGCGATGGCGCGATCCCGATCGTCGACTACGTTTCGCCGACGGTATGGGCGTGGCGGCCGGGGCGGGCGCGCACCATGCGCAGCTATATCGATCACGTGCTGGCGCTGCTGCCGTTCGAGCCGGAGGCCTATCGCAAGCTGCAGGGGCCGCCCTGCAGCTATGTCGGCCATACCCTGACCGACCAGCTCGCGACGCTGCGGCCCAACGCCGCCGAGCAGCAACGCCGCGACGGCGAGCCGCCGGTGCTGTTGGTGCTGCCAGGCAGCCGCCGCAGCGAGATCAGGCATCACATGGCGATTTTCGGCAAGGCGCTGAGCTTGCTACAGGCGCAAGGCGCCGCTTTCGAGCTGATCTTGCCGACCATGCCGCATCTTGTGGAAGCCGTCCGCGCAGCCAGCGCCGATTGGCAGGTCGCGCCGAAAATCGTGGTGGGCGAGACCGAGAAGCGCGCAGCCTTCAGGATCGCCCGCGCGGCGCTTGCCAAATCCGGCACCGTGACCCTCGAGCTTGCGCTGTCCGGCGTGCCGATGGTCGCGGGCTACCGGGCCGGCAGCATCGAGGCCTTTATCGTGCTGCGCGCGATCAAGGTGTCATCCGTGATCCTCGCCAATCTCGTGGTCGGCGAGAATGTCGTGCCGGAATTCATCCAGAACGACTGCACGCCGGAAAATCTGGCAGGCAGTCTGCGCGAGCTGCTCGTCGATAGCCCGCAACGCCGGCGGCAAGTCGAAGCTTTCAAAGCGATCGACAGGATCATGGGCGTCGGTGACCAGCCGCCGAGCGTGCGCGCCGCCGACATTGTGCTGGCGACGATGCGACAGGGCAGGCGAGGGAATTAGAGCAGTCGCCCTTGAGCGCCTCGAGAAGATGCGCGCCCAATCTTCGACGCTATTGCCGGGGCAGAGCTGCTGCAACAGCCCGGCCAATCGCCGCAAAGCTGGCGTTGCGCTTGTCGTCAGGAAGCGCCGTTTCCGTCAGATACACGGCGATGATCAGCGGAGCGCGGCCGGGAGGCCAGATCACTGCGACGTCGTTGCTGGTGCCGTGAGCGCCCGAGCCGGTCTTGTCGCCCACGCGCCAGGTCTTTGGCAGACCAGCGCGCAGCTTTGCATCGCCGGTTTTGCAACCGACGAGCCAATTGATCAGCAGCTCGCGCGAGGCGGGCGAGAGCGCGGTCCCGGTCGCGAGCGCCGCCAGATCGCGCGCCATCGCCAGAGGCGTGGTGGTGTCGCGCAGATCTCCGGGATCAGCCGTGTTGAGGTCGGGCTCGATCCGATCGAGGCGGGTCAAGTCGTCGCCGAGAGCACGCGCATATTGCGTCACCGCCGAAGGCCCGCCGAGACTTGCGAGCAACAGGTTGGCGGCCGTGTTGTCGCTCAGCGTCAACGCGGCTTCGCACAGATCCGCGACCGACATGTCCGCGCCGACATGTTGCTTGGTGACCGGCGCATAAGCCAGAAGATCGCCTGGTGCAACGCGAATGCGTCGCGCGATCTGCTCCTCGCCCGCATCTATTCTGGAGAGAACGGCAGCCGCTGCGAGCACCTTGAACGTGCTGCACATCGGGAAGCGCTCGTTTTCGTGGTGGCCGATCGCCGTACCGTCTCCAGTATCGAGCACCGTCACGCCCAGCCGTCCGCCGCTGTCCACTTCTGCCTTCGCGAACGCGTCCGGCAGCCGGGCAAATCCGGTCTCTGCGGCCATGCCGAAGCGGCGCCAATCCGTGGTGAGCATTCCGGCCGCAGTGGCCAAGCCAAGCTTTGTGAGGCGGCGTCGTGTCAACATGGTCGGGCAGGGACGGGGAGTGGGGCTGGCGAGATACCATGATGCGCAGGAGCAAAAAAGCCGGACGCTTCCGCGCCCGGCCTTCTCTATTCGATGAGAGAGGTGCGTCTTACTTGCGCTTCTCGATCGGAACGTAGTCGCGGCGGGCGACGCCGGTATAGAGCTGGCGCGGCCGGCCGATCTTCTGCTGCGGGTCCTCGATCATCTCGCTCCACTGGCTGATCCAGCCGACGGTGCGGGCGACCGCGAACAGCACGGTGAACATCGAGGTCGGGAAGCCCATCGCCTTCAGCGTGATGCCCGAATAGAAGTCGACATTCGGGTAGAGCTTGCGGTCGATGAAGTACTGATCGTTGAGCGCGATCTTCTCCAGCTCCATCGCGACCTTCAGCATCGGGTCGTCGCCGTGGCCGGTTTCCTTCAGCACGGCGTGACACATCTTCTGCATGATCTTGGCGCGCGGATCGTAGTTCTTGTAGACGCGGTGGCCAAAGCCCATCAGGCGGACTTCGCTGTTCTTGTCCTTCACCTTTGCGATGAAGTCCGGAATGTTTTCGACCTTGCCGATGCTGGAGAGCATATTCAGCGCAGCTTCATTGGCGCCGCCGTGCGCCGGGCCCCACAGGCAGGCGATGCCGGCGGCGATGCAGGCGAACGGGTTGGCGCCGGAGGAGCCGGCGATGCGAACCGTCGAGGTCGAAGCGTTCTGCTCATGATCGGCGTGCAGGATGAAGATCTTTTCCAGCGCATCCGCCAGCACCGGGCTGACCTTGTATTCCTCGCATGGCACGCCGAAGCACATGTACAGGAAGTTCTCGGCGAATTTCAGCGAGTTCTTCGGATACATGAAGGGCTGGCCGATCGAGTATTTGTAGGCCATCGCCGCAAGCGTCGGGATCTTCGCGATCATCCGCATCGAGGCGATCATGCGCTGCTGCGGATCGTTGATGTCGGTAGAGTCGTGATAGAAGGCAGCGAGCGCGCCGACGCATGCGACCATGATCGCCATCGGATGAGCGTCGCGGCGGAAGCCCTGGAAGAAGCGCGCCATCTGCTCGTGCACCATGGTGTGATGCGTGACGCGGTAGTCAAAGTCCTTCTTTTGCGCGGCGGTCGGCAGCTCTCCGTAGAGCAGGAGATAGCAGGTTTCCAGGAAGTCGCCGTGCTCGGCGAGCTGTTCGATCGGATAGCCGCGGTATTCCAGAACGCCGGCGTCGCCGTCGATATAGGTGATCTTGGACTGGCAACTCGCGGTCGAGGTGAAGCCCGGGTCGTATGTAAACAGTCCGGACTGGCCGTAGAGCTTGCCGATGTCGACGACATCGGGACCGATAGTGCCGCTGTGGATCGGGAGATCGTAGGTCTTGTTGCCGACCGTCAGCGTTGCGTTTTTTGTATTGTTTGATGTTGCGTCCATCGTGAAGTCCCCGATGAAATCGTTGCGAAAAGCCGGCGGCTGAGCATGCCCAAGGTGACTAAAACGGGGGCGGCAGCCGGTTATTCCAAGAGCACCTCGCAAATGCGTAGCTTATTGCTATGTGCGCTGCAAGATGGCCACTTCAAGAGGTAAAGACCGACTTAAGTTGAGGCTTGATCCGCCAGTCTCGCCAGGGATTCCGCCTGTCCCAGCACCGAAAGGACCTCGAAAATGCCGGGCGAGGTGGTCTTTCCGGTCAGCGCCACGCGCAGCGGTTGCGCCACCGCGCCGAGTTTGAGGCCGTTGGCCTCGGCGAAGCCGCGCATCGCCGCTTCCGTGGTCTGCGCGCTCCAGGGGTCGACGGTCTCGAGATCAGCGCGGAGCCGGCCGATCAGGGCACGGTTTTCGGGCGTCAGCAGGGCCTGCGCTTTCGGCTCGACCTGCAGCGGCCGGTCGGCAAAGATGAAATACGCGCCCTCGATCAGCTCGATCAGGGTCTTGGCGCGCTCCTTCAGGCTCGGCATGGCCGCAAGGAGCTGCGCGCGGGTGACCTCGTTGAGCTTGGGCTTGAGCTCCGCGCCTTTGGGGACGTAGTCGAGCACGCTCTCGAGCATCCGCACCAGCGATTGATCGTCGGTGTGGCGGATATAATAGCCGTTGAGATTTTCCAGTTTGGCGAAATCGAAGCGGGCGGCCGAGCGTCCGATCGCCGAGAGGTCGAACGCCGCGACCATCTCCTCGGTCGAGAATATCTCCTGGTCGCCATGGCTCCAGCCGAGCCGGACCAGGTAGTTGCGCAGCGCTGCCGGCAGATATCCCATGGCGCGGTAGGCATCGACCCCGAGCGCCCCGTGGCGCTTGGAAAGCTTCGAGCCATCCGGGCCATGGATCAGCGGGATATGCGACATGCTGGGGATCGGCCACTCCAGCGCGTCATAGATCTGCTTTTGGCGCGCCGCGTTGATCAGGTGGTCGTCGCCGCGGATGATGTGGGTGACGCCCATGTCGTGGTCGTCGACCACCACGGCCAGCATGTAGGTCGGGGTGCCGTCGCCACGCAGCAGCACGAGGTCGTCCAGATTCTCGTTCTGCCAGACCACGCGGCCCTGCACCTGATCCTCGATCACGGTCTCGCCCGTCAGCGGCGCGCGCAGGCGGATGGTCGGCTTCATGCCGGCGGGCGCCTCGGAAGGATCACGGTCGCGCCACATGCCGTCATAAAGGCGGGTGCGCCCTTCGGCGCGCGCCTTTTCGCGCATGGCGGCGAGCTCGTCCGGCGTAGCGTAGCAGCGGTATGCCTTGCCGGCCGCCAGCAATTGCTCGGCGACCTCGCGATGGCGCGCGGCGCGGCTGAACTGGTAGATGACCTCGCCGTCCCAATTCAGCTCCAGCCAGCTCAGCCCGTCCAGAATGGCGTCGATCGCCGCCTTGGTCGAACGCTCCCGGTCGGTGTCCTCGATCCGCAGCAGCATCTTGCCGCCATGCTTTTTCGCATAGAGCCAGTTGAACAGCGCGGTGCGGGCCCCTCCGATATGGAGGAAACCGGTGGGCGAGGGGGCGAAGCGGGTGACGACGGAATCAGCCATTACGGAAGCGGGTCGTATGCATCATGGGCGGTGGTGTATAGCAGGAACCGTGCATAACTAAAGGCTTGGTTAAAGCAAGCGGATCCGGGCCTGACCTCTTGGCTCGCCTAGGCGAATTTGGCAGAAGGTCCGCTCATCTCCCGATACAGGACGACAGAATGGTTTCAGAACCGGCGGTAGCAGAGACGGTAGACGCAGGGCGCGACTTCATCCGCGACATCATCCAGGCCGATCTCGCTGCCAAGAAATACCAGGAAATCGTCACCCGGTTCCCTCCGGAGCCGAACGGCTATCTGCATATCGGCCATGCCAAGTCGATCGCGCTCAATTTCGGCATTGCGCAGGAGTTTTCCGGGCGCTGCAACCTGCGCTTCGACGATACCAATCCGATCAAGGAAGAGCAGGAATATATCGACTCCATTCAGGCCGACGTGCGCTGGCTCGGTTTCGATTGGGGCAAGAACCTGTTCTACGCCTCCGACTATTTCGACCGGCTCTATGAATGGGCGGAGGGGCTGATCCGCGCCGGGCTTGCCTATGTCGATGATCAGTCTCAGGAGGAGATCCGCATCAATCGCGGTACCCTGACCGAACCCGGCAAGAACAGCCCGTTCCGCGACCGTTCGGTCGAGGAAAACCTTGACCTGTTCCGCCGCATGAAGGCCGGCGAGTTTCCGAACGGCGCGCGGGTGCTGCGTGCGAAGATCGACATGGCCTCGCCGAACATCAACCTGCGCGACCCAGTGATGTACCGCATCCTGCATGCGACCCATCCGCGGACCGGCGATACGTGGAAGATCTATCCGAGCTACGACTACGCGCACGGCCAGTCGGACGCGGTCGAGGGCATCACCCATTCGATCTGCACGCTGGAATTCGAGGATCACCGGCCGCTCTACGACTGGTTCATCGAGAAGCTGCCGGTGCCCTCGCAGCCGCACCAGTATGAATTTGCGCGCCTCAACCTGACTTACACGCTGCTCTCCAAGCGCGTGCTGACCCAGCTCGTGCGCGAGGGCCATGTCTCGGGCTGGGACGATCCGCGCATGCCCACCATCGCGGGGTTGAAGCGGCGCGGCGTGCCGCCGGCGGCGGTCCGCGAATTCGTGAGGCGCATCGGTGTTGCCAAGTCCAACAGCGTGGTCGACGTCGGCATGCTGGAGTTCTGCATCCGCGAGGAGCTCAACCGCACGGCGCTGCGGCGAATGGCGGTGCTGCGGCCGTTGAAGGTCGTCATAGAGAACTATGCGGAAGGGCAGGTCGAGGAGATCGAGGCGGTCAATCATCCCGACGATCCGTCGAAAGGCACGCGCCGCGTCGCCTTCGGCCGCGAGCTCTACATCGAGCGCGACGACTTCATGGAAAACCCGCCCAAGAAGTTTTTCCGCCTGTCGCCCGGCAGCGAGGTGCGGCTGCGCTACGCCTATTTCATCAAATGCCGCGAGGCGATCAAGGACGCATCCGGTGAGGTGGTGGAGCTGCGCTGCACCTACGATCCGGAAACCCGCGGCGGCAACGCGCCCGATGGCCGCAAGGTCAAGGCGACCTTGCACTGGCTGCCGGCCGCGCAGTCGCTGCCGGCGGAGATCCGCATCTACAACCAGCTCTTTGCAAAACCCAATCCGGATGCGGCCAATTTCGCCGCCGACCTGAATCCGCAATCGCTGGAAATCCTGCGCGATGCGCGGATCGAGCCGGCGATCGCGACAGCCAATTCGGACGAGGTCGTGCAGTTCGAACGGCAGGGCTATTTCGTGCGCGACAAGGATTCCACGCCGGAGCGGCTGGTGTTCAACCGCACCATCGGGCTGCGCGACACCTTTGCGAAGGAAGTCGGCCGCAAGGGCTGAGCCGGTCGCTTTCGCGGCAAGCATCCCTGGCAGGGCCGGTCGCGGCGCTCATTGTCGTTCGAGGCCGGTACCGCCATATATCCGGGCAAGGGAGTCCTTGCCGTGCAGACCGTACAGGCGGCCCTGGTTGCGGCGATTGCGGGCGTCGCTCTGGCTCAGTCGTCCCTTCCCAGCTTGGCGGGGGAGAGGGACGGTCTTGCACTGACCATTTCCATCGACGGCGCGATCGGACCGGCGACAGTCGGTTACGTCAAGGACGGTTTGACCAGGGCAGCCGAGAGGCACGCCGAGGTGGTCGTCCTGCGCCTGAATACGCCAGGTGGCCTCGCCACCAGCATGCGCGAGATCATCGCAGACGTGCTGGCCTCGCCGGTCCCAGTCGTCGGTTACGTCGCGCCCTCCGGCGCCCATGCAGCCAGCGCCGGGACCTACATTCTGTACGCAACCCATATCGCGGCAATGGCACCGGGCACCAATCTCGGTGCGGCGACCCCGGTACAGATTGGCGGTTCGATCCCGGGTCTGCCGCAAGCCACCCCCGACAAGGACGGCAAAGACAACAAAGATGGCGACCATCAGGCCAAGCCGAAGGACGCCATGACCGAAAAGGTGACCAATGATGCCGTCGCCTTCATCCGCAGCCTCGCCGAGCTGCGCGGCCGCAATGCGGATTGGGCCGAGAAGGCCGTCCGCGAGGCCGCGACCCTCTCTGCCAATGGTGCGCTGCAGGCGAACGTCGTCGACCTCATCGCGCGCGATCAGGCCGATTTGCTCAAGCAGGTCGATGGCCGCACGGTGGAGGTTGCGGGTGGCGGCACGCGACGCCTGGCGACGAAGGATGCCGTGATCGAGGCGATCGATCCCGGATGGATCTCGCGATTCCTCGCGGTCATCACCGATCCCAACGTCGCCTTCATTTTGCTGATGGTCGGGATCTACGGCCTGATTTTCGAATTCTTGTCTCCGGGCGTGGTCGCGCCCGGTGTGGTCGGGACAATCTGCCTGCTCGTGGGTCTCTATGCTCTCAATATGCTGCCCATAAGCTACGCCGGCCTTGCGTTGATGCTGGTCGGGATCGCACTTCTGACCGTCGAAGCCTTCAACCCGACCGTGGTTCTGGGCACCGGCGGGATCATCGCCTTCGTGCTCGGGGCCGTGATGCTCTTCAACGTCCAGGCGCCGGGCTACCGACTGTCGTGGTGGGTCATCGGGATCACTGCGGCGATGTTCGCCGGCCTCGTCCTCGCCGTCCTCGGCTCGCTCCTGCGCGCCCGCAAGGGTTTGGCGCGGGTCGGCGCGCAGGCGATGCGCGGCCTGCGTGCCGAGGTCCTCGACTGGTCCGGGAATGAAGGGCATGTCTTCACCCAGGGTGAGCGCTGGCAAGCGCGCGGCGCTGAAACCTTCAAGCCGGGAGAGGTGGTCGAGGTGGCCAATATTGTGGATTTGACGCTGGTGGTACGGCGCCGGCCTGCGCTGACCGGCGAAGGAGGTGCGTCATGATGCTTGATTACCTGACCTATGCAGCCATCGCAGTGGTCATCATCATATTTCTTTTGTCGGCCGTTCGCATCCTGCGCGAATACGAGCGCGGCGTCGTCTTTACGCTCGGACGCTTCACGGGTGTGAAGGGACCGGGCATCATCATCCTTATTCCGATCGCGCAACAGATGGTGAAGGTCGATCTCAGGGTCATGGTGCAGGTCGTGCCGCCCCAGGACGTGATCTCTCGCGACAACGTCTCGGTCAAGGTCAATGCCGTTCTCTACTTCCGCATTGTTGATCCCGAGCGCGCCATCATCAAAGTCGGCGACTACATGGCCGCGACCAGCCAGCTCGCGCAGACCACGCTGCGCTCGGTGCTGGGCAAGCATGACCTGGACGAGATGCTCGCAGAGCGGGACAGGCTCAACGCCGACATCCAGGAGATCCTCGACAAGCAAACCGATGCCTGGGGCATCAAGGTCACCGGTGTCGAGATCAAGGATGTCGATATCAATGAAACCATGGTGCGCGCCATCGCCAAGCAGGCCGAGGCGGAGCGATTGCGGCGTGCCAAGGTGATCAATGCGATGGGCGAGCAGCAGGCGGCCGAGAAGCTCGTCGAGGCCGGCCGAGCCCTGGCGCAGGAGCCGCAGGCGATGCAGTTGCGCTATTTCGCGGCGCTGCATGACATCGCCGGCGAGCGGTCCTCGACGGTGGTCTTCCCGCTGCCGATGGATCTGCTTGGCCACTTCTCCCCGCGCGGCGAAGCAACCTGACCTCGGTCATTTGCCAGCTTTAGGAATGTGAGCCGTGCTCGGCATAACCGCGTCGCGGCTCTGTTAACGTGTCCGCCGAGCTGAGTGAAAAATCAGCGACGCGGCGTCATTGCTGTGCATGTTCACTAATTCGCTGATCGAATCCAGCCCGCAGGGGGGATTCGATCAGCGAATTAGTGAACATGCACAATTGCGAGCGCAAGCGAAGCAATCCAGACTTTCTCCACGGATGCAATCTGGATTGCGTCGTCGCTTTCGCTCCTCGCAATGACGAGCCTGGCACTGCAACTTAACCGGCGGATGTGCTGGCTTAAATGTCGTAGTAGAGATGGAACTCGTAAGGATGGGGCCGCAGCCTGATAGCATCGACCTCCTTCTCGCGCTTGTAGGCGAGCCAGGTCTCGATCACGTCGGCGGTGAACACATCACCGCGTAGCAGGAATGTATGATCGCGTTCGAGGGCGTCGAGCGCCTGGTCCAGCGATCCCGGGGTCGACTTCACCTCCTTCGCCTCGGCGGGTGGCAGATCGTAGAGGTTTTTGTCGATCGGGCTGCCGGGGTCGATCCTCTTCTCAATGCCGTCGAGGCCGGCCATCAGCATCGCCGAGAAAGCGAGATAGGGATTGCAGGACGGGTCTGGCGAGCGAAATTCGACGCGTTTTGCCCGCGGGTTCGGTGAATACATTGGGATCCGGCAGCAGGCCGAGCGATTGCGCTGGGAATAGACCAGATTGATCGGAGCTTCGTAACCCGGCACCAGGCGCCGATAGGAGTTCGTGGTCGGGGCGCAAAGCCCGCACAGCGCCCAGGCGTGGGTCAAGAGCCCGCCGATGTAGTGGCGGCCGAGCTTGCTCAGCTCCGCGTAGTCACTCTTATCGTAGAACAGGTTGGTTTCGCTCTTCCATAAGCTTTGATGAACGTGCATGCCCGAAGCGTTGTCCTCGAACAACGGCTTCGGCATGAACGTCGCCGTCATGCCGTGCTGGTGGGCCGTGTTCTTCACCACATATTTGTACATCATCAGATTGTCCGCCATGCGGGTCAGCGTGGTGAAGCGCATGTCTATTTCGTTCTGGCCGCCAGTTGCCACCTCGTGGTGATGAGCTTCGATCTTGATTCCAAGTGCTTCCATCGTCAGCACCATTTCGGTGCGCAGTGCCTGCATGCTGTCGGTCGGAGGGACGGGGAAGTATCCCTCTTTCGGGCGCGGCTTGTGGCCCAAATTCGGCCCTTCGTCCTTAGCGGTGTTCCAGCTACCTTCACGGGAATCGATCTCGTGGAAGGCGTGATTGATGCCTTGTCCGTAGCGCACGTCGTCGAAGACGAAGAACTCCGCCTCCGGGCCGAAGTAGCTCGTATCGGCCTGACCGGTGCCCCTCAGGTGGATCTCGGCCTTTTGCGCGATGTAACGGGGATCACGGCTGTAGGACTGGCCGGTCACGGGATCCCTAATGTTGCAGATCAGCACAAGCGTCCTTGTCGGGCTAAAGGGGTCGAAGAAGGCGGTCGTGGGATCCGGAACGACCAACATGTCGCTCTCCTGGATCTCCTGGAAGCCGCGGATCGATGAGCCGTCGAAGCCGATGCCTTCATCGAGCGCATCTGCACTCACGGCGCTCGGGGGGACCGAGAAATGTTGCCAGACTCCCGGCAAGTCGGTGAACCGCAGATCGATCATCTCGACCTTTTCATCCTTGATCGTCTTCATGAGATCTTCGGCTGTCGCACAATTCGGCACCATGGCTTCACTCCTCTGGTGGCGAGCCGCGGCTTCGTCTCACCGATCAGCCGCGGCTAAGCGGTTTGGACGGATTGGGTCCACGCTCCATGTTTTGCGCCGCTACCGCACCGGGCTCGGTCCCGCGTGGCGGCGTTTGCGCCGGCTGCCTCAGCTTTGATGCGGCCCACGCATGAGCTTCATGGCGTCCTCGATATGCCGCCAGGTTCTGGCCAGTTCGACATCGCCTTTTGCTTCGAGGTCGATGGCATTCTGGGCGGCTTCCGCAATCGCCCTGGCGCCGTGCGCTTCCAGCAATTGCCGTGCATAGGAATGGATTTCGATTTCTCGCATGGCGTCATCCTCCTCTTGTTCCGAGCCGCGCGGCCGGTCACTTCGGCCGGGCAAAGCTCAGACGTTGACGCCCATCAAGCCTGGACAGTTTGCATCCGCGCGTGGGTTAGTTGCAAGAGGCTCCAGCTCGGGCTGAAAGGTGTCGAACGGCGGCAACCGTCCCCCGACGAGTGGCGCAGATTTCGGCTTACAAGATTTTGGCAGAGGGCAGCGCATGCGCATTCAACACTGGCAGGAGGCAGCCAGTCTGTTCTTGGGCGTGTGGCTGAGTGTGTTGCTGTTCGCTCGTATTCAGCACCCCTGGGTTCGCCGGCGCAGAGGTCTGGATAACCATCGTGCTGGCTTGTGCGTGGGAGCGGAAGCGCGGAAAGTAGCGCAGCTTAACTGCGGATCGCGGCATTATGAGACTTTCGGCTCAATCAGCCCGGTATTCTGTTGCGCCGCTTTGCGTGACGCGGATCATAGCGAGCCGCGGCGAATGGGTTCATTCTCGACCTGTATTTAAAAGCAAAAAGTGGAGGCTCGCATGCGAAAGCTCACCATTCTGGTGATTGCGACCTTGCTGGCAACCGCCTATGCGGGGACTGACGCGCTCGCAAAGGAGCGTCACAAGGCTTCTGCGGCGAAGCGGCACAAGCCCGCGACGACCCAGCCGGTCGAGCACCCGATCACCCGCCTGCCGGTCGCGCCCGACACTTTCAGGGCATAAGCGGAGGCGCACTTCCGGATTCTCATTTTGTTCCGCCGTCCAGGTGCCGCTGGCGTCAAGATGCGCGGTGATCAATTCATTGGGTCACAGGCGGTACAACGAGAATTGCGGGCTTTTCCACGAACGGACGAACTGTACCAGCCCGCTTACCCCCGTGCTCGACGGCGGCGCCTTTCTTCGTCTTCTGGCCGGCGGCTGCGGGTCCAGCCGGGGCTGCCGGCGGCAGAACGAGGAGGACCAAATCTGCGAGGTACCCGTTATTGAAATCTTGCGCAGATACGAAAAGCTCATGATTGCCAAACAATCCAAGATCCCGCACTGCTAAACTTGGGGGAGGAGGATTTGTGGAGCCGTCGGCAGCAATGCCGCTCCAAAAGATATGTCTTGGGGGCAATTTGAGAACTGCCGGTGGCAGATTTTCATGTCCGTCAAGACCGTAGATTACATAGTGGTAGAGCGCTCTGATGTTTGTAAGCGTTGTTGGATCGGAGACAGGCGTGACCTGCCAGGTTTGAGTCCATCCGTCGCTTGCACCCACTGAAATCCCAGTTCCTGCAGTCGTCAGGCTACTAATCGCGCCGCCTGCAGTGCGGACCGCAGATCGGGAAAGAGGGGCGCTTATAGACGGCGTGATTGAGTTGGTCGTTTGAATGGAGCCGGTCTGAATGTCGACCTGAGTGGGAATGGCGTACGGCTCGTCGATGGTTCGACTGAGGTTCGCTAAGACCTGCCTGGTTTCGATGTCGGTTAGGGTCGATGCGACGTCCAGCGTATTATGCGCAAGTTGCGTGCCAGCACAGCCTCCGAGTCCCACGACGCCGACAAGCGCACTGAGCGCCGCAATCCTCGAAGCCATTTCCGACCGCCCCCATTCTCACGCGAAAACCTCGGTGAGCCCCCAAGCCCACGGCGCTTCATCTCACTACTCGCGCTGGGGTTGAGTCAATGTGGCATGCACAGAAAATTGCCTCTCGGCCGACAATTGCGGTGCTTCTTCGGGCCCTCTTCCGCGGCTGGGGGGGCGGTCGCATCTGCGTTTCCAGCTCCAGTTGATGCCGCCAGCAATCGCGGAGGCGACCACGCAAGAGCTCAACGAGTGGAGTTCTTGCGCCTGCGGCATCAGCGTACCTAGGTGGCATTTCTAATCAATGTACGATTGTGTGCTATGGTTCATCGCTGCTCCCGCGATGGGGCCAGCATCTTTTCAAAACAGCAAATTTATTCGAGGAGGACACACAATGCGAATGTCCTACGTTTTGTGCTTCTTGCTCGCAGCGTTTGCAGCGCCAGCGGCGGCTACCGATCTCAAGCAGGAGGTGGAAAAAATCGGCTCTGCAGTCGCGGAAAACTTCAACAAACAGGATGGAGCAGGGATCGCCGCGCTGTACGCGGCCGGTGGCGCTCTCGTTAACCCAGCAGGGCCGCACACGAACATCGCGGAGTTCTACCAAGGCCTATTCAAGGCTGGGTTTAATCACGAGGAAATAGCAGTGGATCAGGCTTGGCCCTTGGGAAGCGATACGGTCCTCGCGTTGGGCGAGTACCGCATCACCGGCAAGAACCAGAGTGGGCAGGCTGTTGAGCTTGCGGGCCGTTGGACCGCAGTATACCTCCGCGAGGGCGGGAAGTTGAAAATCCGGATGGTGTCGGCCATCCCGAACGCACCGCCGCCGAAAGACTAAGGCAATGGACGCGCCATAGCATTTGCAACCAAAAACGGAGAGGAAGCCGCCTTCCGTCGGCGGCTTCCTTTTTTGCAAAGGCCGATTGTGGAGCTTGCTCGGCCCTTCGCTTAACATTCTGCAATGCGTCTATGGTTCCTCACAACCGAGGCGAACCCCGTGGTGAAGCCGATCCATCCGAAAGCGATGCCGGTAATCCTGACGACGGATGAAGAACGCGATGTCTGGATGCGGGCGCCGTGGGATGAGGCGAAGGCGCTGCAACGGCCGCTGCCGGATGACGCGCTCAGGATCGTGATGCGGGGCGCTGACAAGGAAGATCGGGCGGCGGCTTAACCGAGGTGGGCGAGCATGAACGGAAATCGGTACTACGGGGTTCAAGTTGAGGGAGCAAAATACGGCGTGAGCTTTGGCTCCGCCCTTGCTATCGCGATATCCTACACCGCTAACCACTCGATACTTTGGGCGATCATCCATGGCATCTTGGGTTGGCTGTACGTGATCTACTACGCACTGTTTCGGTCGTAGCCGTGGCTGATTGGCAACGAGCCTTTGATGACCGATCCCGCTGCCCGGCTCCTCCTGGGCATAAGCCAAGAACTGCTCCCGGTTTCTCATTTTGTTCCGCTATCTCGGTACCGGCACCGTCAGGTAGCATGACCGCGTTATTGCGTGCAGCGGGCAGTGGATGGCGGAGCGGGGCGGCGGCAGAGTGCGAGGGATCGCGACGACCTGGCCGCCGCGCGGAGCGGCGCAGGCCGGCGGTTTCGCGCCGGCCGGTCTTGACCTCTGGACATCGTTCGTTGCGAAGTTCAGGAGCTGGGTCCGCGCGGAGGCGGGCGCCGGGCGGCTGTTGCCCTGGGTGCCCGTGGCCTTCGGCGCGGGGATCGCGGTCTACTTCAGCGCGGATCATGAGCCGCAGCTCGTGGTCGCCACGTTCACCGCGTTGGTGCTTTGCCTCGCGGCGTTCCTGTTGCGGCGCTGGAAATTCTTTCCTGCTCTCGTGCTGACCGCCGCCGCAGCCGCGGGGTTCGCCACGGCGACATTCAGAACTGCGCATGTCGCCCATATCGTGCTGTCCCGGCCGCTTTATTCGGTCGCTCTGTCCGGATTCGTCGAGACGCGCGACATTCGTGAGCGCACGGACCGCTTCGTGCTGCGCGTCGTCCACATGGAAGCCCAACGCGGCGATCTGAAGCTCGAGCGCGTTCGGCTGTCGGTGAAGAAAGGCACCGCGCCCGATGTCGGCAGCTTTGTCGAGTTGAAGGCGCGATTGATGCCGCCGCTCTCGCCCTTGAGGCCGGGGTCCTACGATTTCGCGCGCGACCTGTTTTTCCAGGGCATCGGTGCGTCGGGATTCGCGATGGGCGGCATCACCATCACCAAACCGCCCGAGAGTGGCGGGCTGTCCTTGCGCTACGCCGCACTCATGCAGGGCCTGCGCGATGCCATCGATGCGCGCATCCGCACGCGCCTTGAGGGTGATGAGCGCTCGATAGCGACCGCGCTTTTGACCGGGCGGCGCGATGCGATCTCCGAGCCGGTCAACGATGCGATGTTCATCTCCGGCCTCGGCCATGTGCTGTCGATCTCCGGCTATCACATGGCGGTCGTCGCCGGCGTGGTGTTCTTCGCCGTGCGCGCATTGCTGGCGCTGATACCCGGCCTTGCCGTCGGCTTTCCGATCAAGAAGTGGGCGGCGGCTGCCGCACTCGTCGCTGCGGCGTTTTATCTGCTGCTCTCGGGCGCGGAGGTGGCGACGCAAAGATCGTTCTTCATGACCGCGGTGGTGCTGATCGCGGTGATGGTCGACCGCCGCGCCATCACCTTCCGCACGCTCGCGGTTGCCGCCATGATCGTGCTGGCGATCGCGCCGGAGGCGCTGGTGCATCCGAGCTTCCAAATGTCCTTTGCCGCGACGCTGGCACTCGTGGCACTGGTGCAGGTTGGCATGCCCCGCCTGCTGGCCACGCCCGACAGTTCGACTGCTGCGCGCGTGGCACTGTGGGGCGGCCGCGAGCTCATGATGCTGATGCTGGCTTCGCTGGTGGCGGGACTGGCCACCACGCCCTACGCCGCCTTCCATTTCCATCGCGTCACGCCGTTCGGTGTGCTCGCCAATCTCGCGGCGATGCCGGTTGTCTCGGCGCTCGTGATGCCGGCCGGGCTGCTCGGGCTGCTCGCGATGCCATTCGGCCTCGACGGTTTTTTCTGGTGGCTGATGGGCGTTGGCATCGACTGGATGATCGTGGTTACGCAAGGGTGGCGCATCTGCCCGGCGCGATCGGCCGCATGGCGGCGTTCGGCGCAGCGCCGCTGGCCCTGGCTTCCATCGGTATCATCGTGATGGGACTGTTGCGCACGCCGCTGCGCTGGTCGGGCGCGCTTGTGCTTGCCTTAGCCGTGGTCTGGGCGCTCGCCGCGCCGCCGGCCGATGTGCTGATTTCCGGCGACGGGCGGAGCGTTGCGGTGCGCGGCCGCGACGGACACCTGCATCTGATGCAGACCGGCAAGGACGCATTCCTCGTGAAAGAATGGCTTGCCGCCGATGCCGATCCCAGAGCGGGCGGCGAAGCTTCGCTCGCGCAAGGAGTCTCATGCGATGAGGCCGGCTGCGTGGTGGCGATGGCCGACGGCGCCTTTGTCGCGCAGGCGCTGCGCGCGGACGCCTTGCTTGATGATTGCGATCGCGCCGCGCTTGTTGTGACGATCCATCAGGCGTCGAAGGATTGTGCGGCCGCCGTGATCGACCGCGATCGGCTGCGGCGACAAGGGGCGCTGGCATTGCGGCGCGACGGGAGCGGCTTTGACGTCGAGGCGGTGAGGCCGCGCGGCTTTGACCGGCCGTGGTCTCCGGCAGCAGCCTATGCCGAGACCGATACGGCCAATCTGTCGCGCCCGGCTGCGCAGCGCGGCAAGGACGCCACGCCCTCCGAATCCGATCTGCAGCCGGACGACTGACAAAATTTGCAAAGAACTCCGGCGCTGGGCCGGAGTTTTTCTCGTTCGCGGGGCCGTCAGTGACCGGCGGGAGCCGACCAGCCGCCCGAGTACACCCCGAGCCCGCTCGACGATGCGGCGGCGTTGTTGGAATTGCGGAATTGCTGGCTGGTCGTCGCAGCCGGCGGGGCCTTGCGGGTGCGATCGTGCTCAGCGGCGGAAGCGGCCTGAACGGTCGTTGCGGCAATCAGCAGGGCGCCGAGGGTAGTGAGAACGGCCTTGCGCATGGGGTATCTCCTCATTGCTGACGCTTAGTGAAGCGGGAGCGCTTCGGGTGTTGTTGCGTCGGCAGGTCACGTAGTGCGGGAGCATGAGTCCGGGAACCCGGGAAAACCGGAAAGGACTATTCGCCAGCAGTGAACAATCGGGTCTTGCTCCGCCGTCATCCTCACCTTGGCGGATCTGGAGGCCCCGCGGCGGTTTCAGGGCCGTGTGTGCTTGACGCTCGACATCTGGGATGCTGATGCACCGAGCTATTGCTGTAGAATCAAATTCAGGATCTGAAGATGAGCGTCATATCCAGACTGCTTCTTCCACTTGTCGCGTTGGCGGTTTTCTTTCAGCTTGGCGGAGCACATGCCGCGACTGTCGTCGCCCTCGGTGCGAGCAACACCGCCGGCAAGGGCGTCTCGCCTGACCAGGCGTACCCGGCACAGCTTGAGGCGATGCTTCGTGCGCGAGGCTTGGACGTCAACGTGATCAATGCGGGCATCAGCGGTGACACCACGGGCGGCATGATGGCTCGGCTGGAAAGCGCAGTTCCGAAAGGGACCAAGGTCGTGATTCTTCAGCCCGGCGGAAATGATCTGAGAAAGGGAGCGCCCAACTACACCATTGAGTTGCAACGTCGGCTCACGGCGATGGGGGTCAGGGTTGTCATGCTGCCAAACGGAATGTTCCGGGGCAAACCGCACCAGCCTGATGGCATGCATCTGACTCCGGAGGGCTACCACATGCTCGCGCAACAGCTCGTTGGTCCCGTCGCCAGTGCATTGCGGAAGTAGCTAAGCGATCTCTCCGCTCTGAGAGCCGGCCGCAGCCGGCTCTCGGCGCATATCATCTTGAGCGATATCGAAGGCGCCCAGGTGAAATTCTTCGGCGATGCCGTCGCCGCTGCCCGGCAGCCTGACCAGCGTAAACGCCGCGTTGGGAAATTGCTGCCAGATGCCGATATCTTCGGCCGTCACCGTGAGCCAGCCAAACGTAAACATATAGCGGCCAGGCTGCGCCACCCGCCCGGCCTTCTGCCACGTGATCTTGTTGACCACAGGTCAGCTCCAAGGACGCGTTTACAAACCACTCAAAAATCACGTTCGATACGCGCGCGGCACCGCCGGCAAAAACCGGCGGAACCATCGATTGCGCTAACTGTCTCAGTCGACCGGCAACCGCCGCGTCGCGGGCGTCGTCTCCGCGGTGTGCGCGGGCGTGCCGACAGGGTGCGTCACCGGCAACTGCAGCACTGTTACCCGCTGGCCCTCGCAGAGCAGGGTCACCAGCACGTGGCTGCCATCCGGAAATTCGATCGCATCATGATGACGATCGGGAATGTGCGTATCGATGGTGTTGAATTTTCCGACACGGAAGTTGACGGTCCGCGTCCAGATCCATCGATTGTCATAGCGAACGTTGTCGGCGAAGGCGAGCTCGGTGCCCGGCAGCATGCAGACCGCGACCGTCGGATCGCTCTCTGATGCAAAACCGCGGGTCGAGGTGCCGCGGAATGTCGTGGTGATCAGCGTTTCGCCAACCTGAGCGGGACGTGACGCCACGGCATGCAGGCTATAGTCACACATCGGATTGCTCCTCGCTTGAGATAGTCAACCCGCGCTCTTTCGAGGCGCAGGCCTCTATCAGAGTGGACGAGCCCTCCAGTCTCAGAGGGCTTGTGGGCGATTATGCGGCCCGCAATGGCGAAGTGCGATCACATCCGTTTGACTGTGTGCATTTCCTTTGAGCGTCAGCGCTCGACGTGTGCATCGCATCCATTGCTGGCGGGGCACAAACTCCAACTCTGCCGGAATCGGCATCCGGCAGTGCCAACGCAATCGCAGTCGCGCGCCTCACGTGCGTCAGGCGCGCGCAGACAGTTTAGTACTTTCGGTAGAGCCCGACCAGCTTGCCCTGAATCTTGACGCGGTTCGGCGGCAGGATGCGCACCTCGTAGGCGGTGTTCGCGGGTTCCAGCGCGATCGAGGCGCCGCGACGGCGGAAACGCTTCAGCGTCGCTTCCTCGTCGTCGATCAGCGCGACCACGATGTCGCCAGTATCGGCGGTCTCATTTCGCTGGATCAGCGCCATGTCGCCGTCGAGAATGCCGGCATCCACCATGGAGTCGCCGCGCACCTCCAGCGCATAATGCTCGCCGGAGCCGAGCATATCCGGCGGCACGCTGATCGTATGGCTGCGGGTCTGCAGCGCCTCGATCGGCGTGCCGGCCGCGATGCGGCCCATCACCGGAACGGCCACCGGACGCTCGCCATCATCGGCGGCCGCGCCGCGTCCCTTGCCGAGATTGCCTTCGATGACGCTGGGCGTGAAGCCGCGGCGGCCGGAGGTCGCCGGCGACAGTTCGGGCAGCTTGATCACCTCGATGGCGCGGGCGCGGTTCGGCAGGCGACGAATGAAGCCGCGCTCCTCAAGTGCGGTGATGAGGCGATGGATTCCCGACTTCGAGCGCAAATCGAGCGCATCCTTCATCTCGTCGAAGGAGGGCGGAACGCCAGCCTCTTTCAGCCGCTCGTTGATGAAACGCAGAAGTTCATACTGTTTGCGCGTAAGCATCGCGACCAATCCCCAGGTTGATGTCGTTCGATTCCGGGATGTCGGAGCCGTCGGCTCCCCCTAGATCGTCGAAACAAATCATGAACGGACACTATATGTTCGATAAGTGTTCCGCAACCACTTAATTTCCGGTGAACGCGATTAGTTTGCGTGAAAAGCGCGCGCGGAACCTTAGTCCGCTCGCGTGCGTGCTCGCAAGATGCGCGAACGGCACGATGCGCGAGCGGATGCCGCCGATCTCGCCCGAATCATGCCGGCCACATGCGCCGTCATTTGCGGATTTCGACACTTCGCATCGTCCCGGAACGATGGTGCAAGTCATCGAGCGCAGCTATTCCGGCAGCCGCAGGATCTCGCAAGGCGAGCCGGCCTTCGCCGCCGGCGCAAAGGGCGGGCGGATCACCAGTACCCGGGCGCGCGAGAGATAGTTGAGCAGCGAGGAGTCCTGCCGGGTGACCGGTGTTGCGATCGGGGCGCCCTCGGCGCGGTCATCGAGCGTTGCGCGCAAGTAATCCTCGCGCACGTCATTGGGCCCGATGTCGCGGCCGAGCAGGGCGGCCTCGCGGGCGTGATGGATGGTCTTGCGGCCGGAAAGCGCGCGGATTAGCGGCACCACGAACAGCAGGGTGCAGACATAAGACGAGACGGGATTGCCGGGGACGCCGACGACGCGCATGGCACCGAGCCGGCCGTGCATCATCGGTTTGCCGGGCCGCATGGCGATCTGCCAGAACGCGATGCTGACCCGCTCGGCTTCCAGCGCCTTCTTGACGAGATCGTGGTCGCCGACCGACGCGCCGCCGGTGGTGACCAGGATGTCGGCGCCCAGATCGCGGGCGCGGCGGATACCGGCGACGGTCGCCTCCATGGTGTCAGCGGCGACGCCGAGATCGACGACCTCGGCGCCCTCGCTGCGCATCAGCGCGCGCAGGGCGTAGCCATTGGAATAGACGATCTGGCCCGGACCCGGCTCGGTGCCCGGCATCACCAATTCGTCGCCGGTGGCGAGCAGGGCGACCTTGGGGCGGCCGCGCACCGGCAGTTCCGGATAATTCATGCTGGCGGCGAGCGAGAGATCGCGGTCGGTCAGACGGCTTCCCGCCTCGAGCAGGACGTCGCCTTGCCGAAAGTCGACGCCGGCGGGGCGGATATGCCGGCCGAGGATCGCGGCTTCCTTGATTGTGATGGCGCCGCCGTCGGCAACCGTGTCTTCCTGGATCACCACGGCATCGGCGCCTTCGGGGATGACGCCGCCGGTGAAAATGCGCGCGGCTTCGCCTTTGCCGAGAGCGCGGTCGAACGGCCGGCCCGCGGCGACCTCGCCGATCACCTTGAGCTTTGCGTTGACCTCGGCGGCATCGGCCGCGCGCACGGCATAGCCGTCCATCGCCGACATCGCTTGCGGCGGCTGCGTACGCAGCGCCACGACATCGCGCGCCAGCGTGCGGTGATAGGCGAGATCCAATGCGACGGATTCCTCCGGCAAGGGCTTGGCGCCATCGAGGATCGCGGCGAGTGCGTCGGCAACCGGCATCAGGGCCACGGGCAAAACTCCAGATTCTGCGATCGCATTTGGGATCGCGGGTCGCTTCTAGCCGAGAGCGCGCGGCGAGGCAAAGGCGGCGCCCGTTCGCTTGGCCTGCGCATGCAATTCGCTGGAGCGGTTGCACCTCGTGCATGAGCCCGCGCCCGGCGAAACAACAGCAGCGGTGCAGGATCTATGATGCGTCCACCCAGGGCGTAAGCTGATCGAAGAAGAGGCATAAGCTGAGCGCGCAAGAAAAGGCCCCGACGCCTTGCAGGTGTCAGGGCCTCCCGGACGCTTGAGCCGTGGGCTGGCACGGCACGCACCTCAAACGCGCAAACCGACCGGGCTGTTCCAAACCAGAGACAAACAATTCCCATGGGATCGGGTACTAATACCTGCGATTAACCGCGGGAACGCGATCGGTATGACTTTTCCGTATCATTCCGGTGTGGGGGTATGGAACATTGAACGCGTGCGGCGTCGTAGTGCAGTATTTCCGACGGCTGGGAATTTCAGTGCCCAGTGCAAGGCCAACGCCGCCTTAGCGAAGATATTCCGCTAAGGCGGCGTTGGCGCGATTGGGGAGTTGACGTCGGCGACTGTCTCGCAGGGCCGGCCAAGCCGTACTGAGATCGATCGCTCAAGCCGTGCGCAGGCTCAACGCGACCGCGATCCAAGCGGCGCCGTAGAAGATCAGATCGATGCCGAGGAAAAGGCCGATGGCCCAAAGACCCGAGATCGGCCACTGCGACACGACGAGCATGCCGAGCACGAAGGTGATGCCTCCATCAAGGGCCTGCCACTCCCAGCCGGCCGACCCCAGCACCAGCGCCGTCACGAATTGGAAGATGCCGCCGATCAGAAAGAACAGGCCCATGAACAGCGTCAATGTCTCGGCGCTCATGATAGGCTTGGTGATCAGCAGGAGGCCTGCGACGCCGAACAGGACGGCAGCGAACAGGTGATGGAAGAATCCGGCCCAGTGCCCCACCATGAAGGATTGCACGATCTCCAGTGCGGAGGCGATGATCAGCAGCCATCCAAAAAACAGCATGGTCACGATCGTCGCCCTGAACGATCGGGCGATCGCGGCGAGGCCGAGCACGACGAGCCCGATGCCGAAAGCCAAGAACCAGCCCCAGTATTGGACTATTTCCTGAGGCACCTCGATCTGGAAACCCTGAGCATCGCTCATCTCGTCGCTCCCCTATCTCGTTGCTCCCTTCAAAGTGATGACCGGCGCGCAGAGCTTTTCGATGTCTGCCGCGAACCGGCCTTCGATGGACGCGCGCTTGTTTTTCGTCGGGGTCAACAGGCCGCCATCGATCGTCCAAGTATCGTCCAAGTAGAGCATGATACCGCGATGGTGGTGCGCTGGCACCATCATCTCCGTGAATGGCGGATCGGCAAGAGTGGCGCTCTCGGGATCATTTGGCGCGATCTTCTGAAGAAAATCTCGGAACGGCCCATGCTCGTCCCGAGCGCGAGATTATTCGGTCGAAATGAGTCCCGCGGTGGTCGCGACGATCCAACGATTGCCCCATCGCACGATCGTATCGATCCGGCCTACCCCTGGCACGGTATCTCCCGTTCGCACGGTCCAGACGCGGTCGGGGCCGGCCAGCACCGCGTTGTCGCCATGGACTTCACGGACGCTCCACCCGGCGATGGTGGTCGGTTTCGACTCGGGGAACGGCACAAGCCGCCGTGGCGGATCGCTCGAGCCCGGCAACGCTCGAACCGGCGATGTTCGCTCCCTCGTGCTCTGGGAAATCGAGCCCTGCGGTTCGGCGCGCATCTGAACGGTGCCCGAAGGGCTTGCGCGCGCGCTTGCGACTGATGCTGGCGGCTTTGATTTGTCTGACTCAGGAGGCGCTGGTGGAGGGGCGGTTGCCGCGGTTGCAATGCGATGGTGATGATGCCGGACATTTTCTTGTTCGGAGCCGGGCCGCCGAGGTGACGCGTCCGCTTCCTGGTCAAGCGAGGCCAAGCTCGCATCTTTCTGGTCCGGCGAGCTCAGGCTCGCATCGGGGTTCGAATTGAGCATAGATGCGCATGCCCAGCCGAGGCCAAAGGCAAAGACGAGGGCGCTTCCGATCAAGGACGGGCGGAGGGTCACCCAATTCCACCGGGTCGTCATCCGGTTGTGGAGCCCGCTCAGGATCTCCTTGAATCTTGCGATCTGTCTGAAACCAAACCCCCGGACCTGGGCCAGATCAATTGCTGGTTCGTCCGGGCCTGACGGGATTGAATCGGCGGCAGCGATGCGGTCGCCGGCAAGGACATGGATCTGAGACTGACCGTCTCCTGCTTCCTGATGAGGCGTCTGCTCAGCAGGGTCCGTTGGTGTCGCGAATGGGAAATCCCGCGGCTCCGCACGCATGGTGGAAACCTCCTAAACGACCGGTAAATCATTGGGCTTGTAGGTAAATGAAGCCTTACCTGACTGGTGGCGGACTACCTCAGGTAACAAAGAAAAGCGTGGCGTCCATGCGCCGGGTCACCCTATCAGCCTCTCCAGGGCAAGGAGGGAGACAAAGACAAGCACGACCACTCCAGTGAAGGTGAGGGCAAGGTAAACGTGATGCATGATGTCCAACATCTCCCATCACTTGGCCATTCAGGTTGGGTTTCGCAGCTCCGACAGCTCGTCTCACGCCCTTTTTCAAACGGCAGGGGCGACAAGATGGATCGCGGCTGGAGGGAAGTGGCGCCGTCCCAACCGTTACCCCGTGAGCGTAGAACGTTCTTCAGGCTCGTGTGAGATCACACGCCGCGTTTGGGGGCATCGTGGTGAGGAGCATTGAAGCGGGAACGCTGAGCATCCGCTTCAAGCTCGAGGACGATGTCGTGCAGCAGGCGCGCGGCGAGCGGATCGGTCACCTCGCGCTCTAAAGCCCGATAGCGGTCAATACGGACTTGCTGCTCTCTCAAGAAACCCGGATCAGTCATTCCGCGGCCCTCCGCTCATTCGACTCGGAGAGGTGCCCTCGGTTTCCCGAAAGTTTGCAGATTATTTTTCATGGTTTCTAATTGATGAATGGCGCCGGAGCGCCCTCACAATCCTAACTTACAATCCTAATGAGTGCCGGACTTGGCTCAGTATCGAAAGTGCGGCATCAGTGTAGCGCCCGTCGTAAAAATACTTGTCGATCAGTGACGCGAGCACCAGTGCTACCAGGGCATTGCTGATGCCGCGTATCATGGCCGGCGCGAACGGGCGAACTCGAAAGGTACTTTCGATCCGACGCTCTCGAGTTGTTGGTCGCTGGTTAGACGCCAGGCTGCCGCACCAAAATAGCCCGTCAGCGCCAAGCTCGTTGCGATCAAAAGTCCAAAGGAAAGTCGAACCACCATAACGAACTCCTAAGATATTTGACGCAGGGAATCATCTTGAGCTGATTCGAAAAACGCAGCAGTGCTGACCTATGGGCAAGTTGTTGTTGATCAGCATGGCACTGACTTCAAACGGAGTCGCGCGGCCACACGAATGCGGCTTAAGTACCGCCTTCATCTGCGCAGCTCAGCGCATGATCACCTCCAAGGCGCGGAGCTATGTGGACGCAGCATCAATGCGCGGCAGGTGCAGACGTGCGAGCGCCGCGGCGGCGTCCAGCAGTCGTCTCATCGCGCGCCGTCGAGGAACGCCAGGCCGCCAGGCCCGCATCGTATTGACAACTCACACCCCGCTGTGGGCCGTGCTGATCTTCCCGTTACCTGCGAACGCCCGGATTCGTGTTGCTCCAGGTGGGGACTGAGTTGGTCACGCCGACCGACGGCCAATTGTACGATCCGACCGACGGAGCGGTGACGGTTCCGACAGAATTTCCTGATGTCCCATAGGTTCGGGGTTGCGTCGCCGATATTCCAGACATCCCATAGGTTTCGGCTTGCGCTATCGGAATATGGCGCCTGACTTGCCTGTGCTTCTTCGCTTCCGCAGCAAAGGGTGCTGCCGCCAGCCCTACGGTCACGAGCGCCGCAATCGCCAGTTTCATGGTCATCATGGTTGGTCCTTTCTCCGCCTTTAGATAGAGGACAACGCCCAATCTGCACGGCCAAGCACTCTAAAATCTTTTTGAGGCTGTCTGTGATTGCGCAGGTCCTGCAGGTACTTTCCCGCAGGGCGCATCGTTGCGCATGCGACCGACGTGGCGCTATACACAACGGATGTCTCGCGATTTTCGCCTTCATCGCGCTCCCGTCGGCATTCTCGACTATGAGCTCGCCGAGGAGAGGGCCACAGCGCTTGGACGGATGGGGCGCGCGCTGGAACGAGCCCTCGCCAGGCTGCGGGAGTTCGATGCCGCCCATCCGCGCTCGGACGCAACGGCGTCAGCGCAGCAGGCGCGACGCGCCCTGGTGAGAGAGGCCGGCCACGCACTCTGGATGTTTGTGGTGCAGCGAGAAGCGTGTGGGCTGCGCGACAGCCGCACGATCATGCGCGACTATAACGTGCCGGGCGAGGTGCAGCAGTGCATGGGGGCGGCCCCCGCCACATCGACGCGTCCCGCAACATGAGCCACTGAGCTTCACGCCCGCGACACTGGACTAGGTGCTGTTCGGCCTGGCGCCGGCAGCGATGATTGGGTTGCCCCAAACCGACACGACATGGAACGGATTGCCTCCGCCGTCTCTACCGGACGAAGAGCGGGGCAATTGCAACCATGATCAGCCCTTCACGCATGAGCGTCGCGCCGGCGAACGGTGAATACAATCAGGAATTGTGGTGTATTATGATACCCGAATCGCGAACGCATGATTAGAGAGGGCTAGGAAGTGCTGGACACCTCGGAAAATGGATGCGCAGTTCTGATTTCGTTTTTCGAAGGATTTCCTGATCATGTTTTCAATGGCGCGCCGCAGTCAAATGATGCGGCTCATTTACATTGGGGCACTTGTTCTTTTCATCTCTTGTCTGTTCTCGCCGGCAGTTTCGATAAGCAAAGATGCCTTCAAGAATATTGATTGTGTAAATCCGGATGAAGTGCCGGGATGGTTCTTTCTCGTCATGGGATCGTTGGGGATACTCATCGGGCAGTTTGGGTGGTTCGCTAACCCGCTGATGCTTATCGCCGCGTTGCCGCTGGGCAGATCCCTCAAATCGGCATTTGCAATACTGGCTGCGGTGCTCGCTCCTACATCGGTGACGTTGACCTATTTACCCAATGACGTCGCCGGCAACGCGGTCTGCGGCTTTGGGTCAGGATTCTACCTCTGGCTGATCTGTCCGGTTCTCTTACTGCTCGCGGCCTTGCTGGGACCGGTAGGTCGGAACGACAGAATGCAGCGGAAACGGTCCCACAAAGCCGTCTCCTAAAAAGGCGGGTAGGAGGCTCGCACTGCCTGACCGTCATTCCGGGGCGGTGCGAAGCACCGAACCGGAATCTTAAAGATTAGTTCGCCTCTTCGAGGGGCCCCGGAATGACCGAACAGAGGGCCGCCTCAGATCCCCAGTGCGGCAAGCGCCTCGGCGATATCGGCAGTTGATTTCACATGCACCGCATGGATCCCCACGGCCCGCGCGCCTTCGATGTTCTCGGCGAGATCGTCGAAGAACACGATGCGTGAGGCGGGCACGCCGATTGCGTTGATCACGTGACGGTAGGCGGCGGCATCCGGCTTGCGCAGGCCGATGCTGGACGAGAAAAACACCTCGCGGAAATGCGCCAGCACGTCGGCATAGACGCTCGGAAAATGCGCGACATGCGCCGCATTGGTGTTGGAGAACGCATAGAGCGGCAGATGCTTGGCGGCGCGCGCGAGCAGCGCGTCGATATCAGGCATTTCGCCGGCGAAGATAGCGTTCCAGCCTTCCAGAAACTGATCGTCGGAAAGAGGAATGCCGAGCGAGGTGCGCAGGCTCTCGAAATAGGCCGCATCACTGATCTTTCCGACCTCGTGATGGCGGTAGGCGTCGTCGCGCACGAAGCGCGCGGCGATGTCGGCCGGCGTGCAGCCGGCGTGGCCGGCCCAGCAGGCCAGCGCCTTCTCGAAATCGATGTCGATCACGACGCGGCCGAGATCGAACAGGAGCGCGTCGGCCGCGCCGGGCGAGAGGAGGGCGGAGGTCATGATGTCGTCTGAGGATACCAGTTGAGAATGCTCCGCCCCTATAGCTCAGTAGCGATACGGTTCGATGTCGACCAAAGGGAATGCGCTGAACACGCTCGGCGCGTTGGTGGCGGTCGAGGGGTGGAGATAGGATTTGTTGAGGTCGGCGAAAGAGGTGACGCCGAGCAGCCCGAGGGTGCGGATGACTTCGTCTTCCAAGAGTTCCAGCATGCGCAGCACGCCGCTCTCGCCAGCCGCGGCCAGCGCCCAGCATTGCAGGCGGCCAATCCCGACAATGTCGGCGCCCAGCGCGACCGCCTTCACCACGTCGGAGCCGCGGCAGAAGCCGCCGTCGATCATGATCTTGGCCCGGCCTTTCACGGCATCGACGATCTCGGGCAGCACATGCATGGCGCCGCGGCCATGATCAAGCTGTCGTCCACCATGATTGGAAACGTAGATCCAGTCGACGCCGTGATCGAGCGCGATGGCGGTGTCCTCCGCGGTGGCGATGCCCTTGATGATGAGCGGGATCTTGTACTTGTCTTTGATGAGCTTGACCGTGCGCCAGCTCAGCGACTTCTGGTAATCGCCACCGGTCGCGCGCAGCCGGCTTTCGCGGACGTAGCGCTTGGCGATGTCGCGTTCGCGCCGGCTGTAATGGGCGGTGTCGACGGTCAGGCAGAACGCGGTGTAACCGTTCGCAACCGCCCGGCTCACGCAGTCGTCGACGAAGGCATCATCGCCGCGCACATAGAGTTGATAGATGCGCAGCGCGTCGGGCGCGGCTTCGGCGACCTTCTCGAGCCCAGGCTCGGAAACCGAACTCAGCATATGGGCGGCGCCGAATTTGCCGACCGCGCGCGTGACCGCGGCGGCCGCCGCGACCGGCTCGAAAATCTCCAGCGCACCGACCGGTGCCATCATGACCGGCAGGCGCAACTTGCGGCCAAATCGTTCGACGGACGGATCTACCTTGGAAACATCGCGCAGCACGCGCGGCCGGAACGCGATCTCGTCCAGCGCCATGCGGTTACGGCGCATCGTGGTTTCTGTCTCCGCGGCCCCGACGATGTAATCCCAGGCGTTCTGGTTGAGGTTGGCGCGCGCCTTGCGCACGAACTCATGCAGGTTCTGGAAGGGTTCGTTGCTCGCGCCAAGCTCGACGTTCCGGTTTGGCCGGATCGGGGTCGCGTCGTTCATGAAAGTCCTCCCGGGAATGTGATGCTTGTTTGGACCTTTCGGGTATCGCTTCCGAGGGCTTCATGCCATCCCAAAATTGCATGGCTTGCTCGCAAAGCCGGGCATAGGCTGCGCATGCAGACGCGAATGAGAGTTTAGGGTTTGAGGAAACCAGCAAGGACATCACCATGACCGGGCCGCTCCTGTTTACGCCGCTGTCGCTCCGCGACGTGAGCTTGCGCAACCGGGTGGTGGTGCCGCCGATGCATCAATATTCCGCGGTGAAGGGGTTTCCGACCGACTGGCACCTGATGAACGCCGGCAAGTTCGCCGCCGGCGGCGCCGGCCTGGTGATCGTGGAATCGACCAAGGTCGAGCGGCGCGGCTGCGGCACTGTCGGCGACCTCGGCATCTGGGATGATGCGTTCATCGAGCCGCTGCGGCGGCTGGTGAAATTCATCAAGCAACAGAACGCAGTGCCCGGGATCCAGCTCGGCCACTCCGGCCGCAAGGCGCGCGCTTACCGCCCCTGGGAAGGCGGGGGGCCGTTACAGCGTACACCGGAGATCGAGGATTGGGAGGCATGGACGCCGGTCGCGCCCAGCGCGATTGCCCATAGCGAGAAATGGCCGGTGCCCAGGGCGCTGGAGCGAGACGAGGTGAAGGACCTCGTGCAGGCCTGGGGCGAGGCGGCGCGCCGCGCACAGGAGGCCGGGTTCGAGGTGCTGGAACTGCATGGCGCCCACGGCTACCTGGTCCATGAATTTCTGTCCGAGCGTTCCAACCAGCGCGGCGACGAATATGGCGGATCGGAAGCGAATCGGATGCGCTTCCTCATTGAGGTAACGGAATCCGTCCGTGCGCATTGGCCTGACAGCAAGCCGTTGTTCGTGCGGCTGTCGGTGGAGGACCACGCCGGTTGGGGTCCGGAGCAGAGCGTCCGGCTCGCCAGGATTCTCAAGACCAAGGGAGTCGATGTGATCGACTGCTCCTCGGGCGGAATCACGGATCTTGCGCCGATTTTGGGAAGCGAAATCAGATACAACTATCAGGTGCCGCTGGCGGACCATGTCCGGCGCCAGGCGGGTATCATGACCATGGCGGTCGGCCTCATCATCCATGGTGATCAGGCCGAGCAAATCCTACAAAACGGACAAGCGGATTTGATCGCCATTGGCCGCGAAATCCTGAATAATCCGAATTGGCCAATGGACGCTGCCTTGAAATTAGGCTCGGAGGGCGCGTTCCGAAATGTACCGCCGCAGTTTGGCTATTGGCTCTCGACCCGCGCCAAGCGCGGTTTTGGAACGAAACCGTCGACCTGGCAGGTCGGATTGGCCAGTCGGCCTTGAAGAAACCAGAAAGGTATTGTGAGCTTGGCGCCTCAATCATACCTGACCGGGTCAGGCGGGCGCGAAATCACCAACAGCGCGGAAGGCAGCGGCAGCGATGCGGAAGAATTGGCTCTTTGTAATGGGTTCCCTGACAGGTGTTGGCCTGACCCTTCTGGTGACCGGGCCGCAAAGCTCGCACCTGATCGCCAGAGCCACCGCCGCGGGCGCTGACACCTATTCGCAGCTCAACCTGTTCGGCGAGGTCTTCGAGCGCGTTAAGGCCGACTATGTCGAGAAGCCCGACGACTCCAAGCTGATCGAGGGCGCGATCAACGGCATGGTCACCTCGCTTGATCCGCATTCGCGCTACATGAACGACAAGGCCTGGCGCGAAATGCAGGAGACCACGTCGGGTGAGTTCGGCGGCCTCGGCATCGAGGTCACCATGGAGGATGGTCTGGTCAAGGTGGTTGCGCCGATCGACGATACTCCGGCCGCGAAGGCGGGCATCATGTCCGGCGATCTGATCACACAGATCGACGGTGAGGCGGTGCAGGGCCTGACCCTCGAGCAGGCCGTCAACAAGATGAAGGGCGCGGCCGACACCAAGACCAAGCTGACCATTGTCCGTAAAGGCAAGGATCAGCCGTTCGACGTGTCGATCACGCGTGAGATCATTCGGGTGAAGCCGGTGCGCTATCACACCGAGGGTGGTGACATCGGCTACATCCGCATCACCTCCTTCAACGAGCAGACCACCGACGGCCTGCACAAGGCGATCTCCGACATCGAAAAGCAGATCCCGCAGGAGAAGCTCGCCGGCTTTGTGGTGGACCTGCGGAACAATCCGGGCGGCCTGCTCGATCAGGCGGTCTCGGTCTCGGGCTCGTTCCTGCCGCGAGGCGAGGTGGTTTCGACCCGTGGCCGTAACCCGGAAGAGACCCAGCGCTTCACCGCGCGCGGCGGCGATCTCACCAAGGGCAAGCCGATGGTGGTGTTGATCAACGGCGGCTCGGCTTCGGCGTCGGAAATCGTCGCCGGCGCGCTGCACGACCACAAGCGCGCGACCCTGGTCGGTACGCGTTCCTTCGGCAAGGGCTCGGTGCAGACCATCATTCCGCTCGGCGCCGGCAATGGCGCGCTGGCGCTGACGACTGCGCGTTACTTCACGCCGTCGGGCCATTCGATCCAGGCCCAGGGTATCACGCCCGACATCGAGATTCTGCAGGACGTGCCGGATGATCTGAAGGGCCGCGCGGATACCAAGGGCGAAGCTTCGATGCGCGGGCATCTGTCGGCTGAGGGCAAGGAGCAGACCGGCTCGCAGTCCTACGTGCCGCCGGATGAGAAGGACGACAAGGCGCTGCATGCCGCCTACAACATATTGCGCGGCACCACCGTCAATGCCGGCGTGCCGCTGGCGCCAAAGCAGACGGTGCCGAACTGATCGCCCAGGCGCGAACGGGATGTGCGAGAGCAGGGCGGCCTTGGGCCGTCCTTGCTATGCGACGGCGGCGCTCTCGCCGTGCGATGCGAATAGCTTCGCGATCTCACCCGCCGATCTGGCCGCGCTGAACAGATAGCCCTGCATTTCCGAACAGCCGAGCGAGCGGAGCAAGTGCTTCTGCGACTCGGTCTCGACGCCCTCGGCCGTCGTGGTCATCTGGCGGGCATTTGCGAGGTGGACCACGGCCTGCACGATGGACGACGATCCCTCCGGCTCGGCGACGTGCTCGACAAAGCTGCGGTCGATCTTGATCTTGTCGAACGGGAAACGCTGCAGGTAGCTCAGCGACGAATAGCCGGTGCCGAAGTCGTCCAGCGCGATCCGCACGCCGATGGCGCGGAGCTGATGCAGGATCGCAAGCGCGGTCGCATCATCGCGGATCAAGACCGCTTCGGTGATCTCCAGCTCGAGCCTGTCCGCCGGCAGGCCGGATGCGGCAAGGGCCGTCATGACCTTCAGCGCGAGCGTGCCGCTCTTGAACTGGACCGGCGAGACATTCACCGCGAGGCGGATCGTGTCCGGCCAGCGCGCCGCGTCCGCGCAGGCCGTCATCAACACCCATTCGCCAAGCTCGTTGATCAGCCCGGTGTCCTCGGCAATGGGAATGAACTCGGCGGGCGAGATCATCCCGCGTTCGGCATGGCGCCAGCGCACCAGCGCCTCGCACCCTGTGATGCGGTCGTCCTTGAGACTGACGCAGGGCTGGTAATGAACCTCGAGCGCGCCGGCCGCAATCGCCTCGCGCAGGTCGATCTCCATTGCACGGCGGGCCTTGACGTACGCCTCCATCTCCGGATCGAAGAAGCGATAGGTCCGGCGTCCCGCTGTCTTGGCGGCGTACATCGCCAGATCCGCATTGCGCAGGATCTGGTCGAGGTCGACGCCATGGTCTGGCGCCAGCGCGACGCCGATACTTGCATCGCTCGTCACGCGATGGCCAAGGCACTCGAACGGGGTCCTGATCGCGTCGAAGATCCGCGTCACGAGATTGAGGATATCGTCGGCGGTTGCGATGCCGAGCTGCACGATTGCGAACTCGTCTCCGCCCAGCCGGGCGACGAAGTCGGTCTCGCTGATGCAGCGACTCAAACTGCCGGCGACCGATTTGAGCAATTCGTCGCCGACCATGTGACCAAGCGCGTCGTTGACGCTCTTGAACTCGTCGATATCGATGTACAGCACCGCAAGCTGTCGCCCGCCGCCGAGCTGCGCCAGTTCCTGCCTCAGCCGGTCATGGAACAGGGCGCGGTTGGGAAGGTTGGTCAGCATATCGTAATGGGCCAGGTGGGCGATGCGCTGCTCGGCGCGGCGGCGCTCGGTGATGTCCTCGTGGGTGGCGACCCAGCCGCCGTCGGCAAGCGGCTCATTGACGATCTGCACGGCGCGCCCGTCGGAGGTCTCGATCACGCTGACCGCTCGCCGATCGATGTCGCGGAGCACCGAGGCGATGTATTGCTCCTCGTCGCCGATCAGCGATCCCGTCGCCTTGCGATGCCGGATGATGTCGCGAAAGCTGCATCCGGGCCGCACGACATCGGCGGACAGGCCATACATCTCGATGTAGCGCTGGTTGCAGACCACCAGCCGCTCCGACGCATCGAACAGTAGAAGCCCCTGCGTCATGTTGTTGACGGCCCGGTCGAGGCGCTGTTTTTCCAATCTCAGCCGCTGCTCGGAGGCTCGGTATTGCTGGGTTAGTTTGCGGATAACCAGGAACAGGGTCGCAATGGCAAGAACCGAGGCGCCGGCCACCGCGATGAGGATGCCGACCTGCTCGCGCCAGACGGCGAGAGCTGCCGCCTTGGTCGTGGTGGCGACGATGACGATCGGGAAATTCGTGAGCGCGCGCGAGGCGACCAGCCGCACCTGGCCGTCGATCGGGCTGACCAAGCGAGCGGTGTGGTGAGGCAGCTCGAACACGCTCTGTTGTTCCGCGGGGCCCTGCTTGAAATTCCGTCCGATCATCGCTTCGACGTGAGGATAGCGCGCCAGCAGCGTGCCATCGCGGTGGTGCATGGAGATTGCTGCATCCGGCCCGAGGGCGACCGATGCCAAAAACGTCTCGAAATTGGCGGGCTCTATGCCGCGGCCGATGACCCCGAGGAATTCTCCGCTCGGTCCCGTCAGTTTGCGGACAATCACGGCCGTCCACACGCCAGTCACCCGACTGTGGACCGGTTGGACCATGATGTCGGGCGAATGGGGGTCATATTTGAAAGTCTGGAAGTAGGGGCGATCCGCGACCGTAACGTCCGGGACCGGCCAGGCCGCCGAGGAGTTGATCAGCCTGCCATCGTTGTCGAAAAGATTCACCCCGCCAACGTAGGACAGTGCGCCCAGCTTGGCGCTCAGCATGAGATGAATGTCATTGCCTGACATCCGGCGCTTGAACTGTTCGCCGGTCTCGATTCCCTCGGCCCTGACGAAGGCGGAAAGGTCGCGCTGGACAGCTCCGAAGTCCTGGAGTTGCTGATCGAAATGTCGCGCCAGCAAAAGAACGGTGTTTTCCAATTCCCGTTCGCTGCCGCGCAGCGCCCGCTCGCGGGAGTTGCTCGCAACGACCGTGGCGCCGATCGTGATCGAGCCGATCAGCAACAGGCCGCCGACCACAAGCCAGCGGATCGGACCGCCGCGCGCGCGGACGTAGCTGTCGATCGGGGCGGCTTCATTTCCGGTCATTGGCCTGATCGTCGCCGCGGCCGATGGTGGCCTCAATCTAAGGTCGCGGCTTCCCGTAGCTCTACGCCACCGATATGGAGGCGCCGTTAGCAATCGGGGTTAATTCGCGGTAAAGATCGCCGCCACGACCTTGCGCCTCACTGTTGGGTGAGCGGCTTTGCCCTGCGCGCCGCCGGCCTTGAGGTGAGGGCCACGATAACGGCGGCGATGATATTGGTCGCGGCGCTCGCGATGATGGGCAGCTCGTAGCTGTGGCTGAGATCGAACGCGAATCCGGCCGCACTTGGGCCGATCAAGGTGCCGAACGCGACGCTCGTATAGAGCACGCCGATGATGCCGCTGACATTGCGGCCGCCGAAATAATCCATCACCACGGCGGGAAGCACGGCAACCCATCCGCCGTAAAACACGCCGTAGACGAATGCGAAAGCTGCCAACGCCCAAACGTCGCTTGATGCGGCCCAAATCGCCAAGGCCACGGCCATGCCAATGAACATCAGCAGCAGCGACCGTTCGCGACCCATCCGGTCGGCGAGGCCGCCCAGCAGGAAGCGTCCGGCGGTGCTCCCGACGCCAATCACGCTCAGCAGCAATGCCGCCGATGAAGCCGTAATCCCCTGATCGCGCGCAAACGGCACGAGGTGGACGAACGGAACGAATACGCCGAACGAGCAGATCAGGCAGGCCGCGTAGAGACTGACAAAGCGAGGCGAGCGGATCGCCTCGCCAACAGCGGCGCCAGCGGCCGGTGCGCGCCCCGTCTGCATCGGCAAATCATCGCCGTCAGGGTGGAGGCCGCGGCGTTGCGGATCGTTCTCGATCAGCAGCGCCATTGCGCTACCGAGCACAAGCGCCAACAGGCCGAGCGCAAGATAGGCGCCGCGCCAGCCGATGCTTGCGATCAACAGCGAGGCAAGCGGCGGCATCGCGAGCGTGCCGACACCGATGCCGCTCACCGCGAGGCCCGAGGCGAAGCCGCGACGCCGAACGAACCAGCGCTGCACAGCGCCGATTGCCGGCACATAGGCGCAGCCAACCCCAACTCCGACGCCGAGCCCGTAGGCCGCGTAGACCTCCGCAAGGCTTTGCGCCACGCTTGCGAGCGCAAGCCCGAGGCCGATCAGAACCATGCCCGCAATCGCCAGTGGGCGCGAGCCGAAGCGATCGGCCAGTGGTCCGCTCACAATGCCGAGCCCGAAATAAAGAAAACCGGCGAGCGAGAACACCAGCGATACTGAGCCGCGGGAGGCGCCGAAGTCGTGCTCGAGCTGTTCGAGAAAGGCGCTGAACGTGTAGGCGCAGCCGAAGCCGATAAAGGTGACGGCAAAGGCGGCTGCGACGACGAACCAGCCGTAGAAGATGCGGGGTCGGAACCACGCTGCCTGTTCCAGCATCACGGCCTCCCTTCCAGTTAGACACCAGTAAACTTATTATACCGGTGTTGGTTGCGTCAACCAGCAAAAATGTTTTAATGGTGTTGAATGTCGAAGCAGTCGCGAAAGTTCAAGGTTCCCGACGCACTGGCGAATCTTTACGATTTCGCAAACACGCTGGATGTGCGGCATTTCACGCATCACGGCGTGCCGCACCAGCAGGATGACGAGCTGAAAACTGCGCAGGACCTCGCTGCGTGGATGGCGGAACGCGGACTGTTGCGCGCTGGTGCGAAAGTCACGCCAGCGACGCTGGAGACCGCGCTCAGGCTTCGCGCGGCCGTGCGTGCGTATCTGCAGCACGATCCCGCCGGCCGCCGGCAAGGCAGCGTGACCCGTACATTGAACGAGAGATTGGCAGCATTCCCGCTGCTTGCCGAATTCGGCGGCGAGGCAGGGGCAAGATTGCAGCCGGCCCACGCCGATGCGCTGGCGGGACTATCGGCTGTCGTTGCTGAACTTTACGATGGCGCGCGCGATGGATCACTGGACCGGCTGAAGATGTGCGCGGCCGAAGAATGCCGGCGGGTCTTCTTCGATCGCTCGAAGCCGGCGACGCGGCGCTGGTGCATGTCGACCTTATGTGGCAACCGCAGCAAGGCCCGGGCCTATCGGGAACGTCAGCGTGCGGGGGGGTGAGCGCGCGAACAGCGCATCGGACTCATCGAGTGGCGCCGCTCCGGTGGCGTGTTCTCATTCCATCCGCGACACTGCCGTTCGAACGCTGTATCCGGTTTGGAGCGATGCCGACCGTCGTTTCGCTGGGCCAAAGCCCGGAGCTCTGGCCGCCGTTGCGCCGGTAATTGGGATCAGTATAGGGATTGCCAGGTCCCTTGTTTTGGCAATTGGCATTCGGATAGAAGAACGCGCAATAGGCCGGTTCGGACATCACTTGTTGTGCTGGCGCCGGCGTTGTGATTGCGGCGGCCAGAATCGCCATTGTGGCGACAATCCTGCACGGCGACATCGGCAGTCTCCGCGTTGGGGTGATGCGGACGCGCACAGTTTAACACCGACGTAGCCGGGCTCTTCCGGTGATGGCGATCACTCCGCCGTGATGACGCGGCCAGTGTCAGGCCCTGTAGTGACCGGACTTGCCGCCCTTCTTTTCAACGAGATGAATACCCTCGATGCGCACGCCGCGCTCGACGGCTTTGACCATGTCGTAGATCGTGAGACATGCGATCGACACCGCGGTCAGCGCCTCCATCTCAACGCCGGTGGGCCCCGTGACCTTGACACTCGCGCTGACGATACAGCCCGGTAGAGTGGCGTCCGGCGTGATATCCACGGTGACCTTCGACAGCGCCAGTGGATGGCACAGCGGGATCAGATCGGAGGTGCGCTTGGCAGCCATGATGCCGGCGATGCGCGCCGTTCCCAGCACGTCGCCCTTCTTGGCGTTGCCCGAAACGATCAAATCCAACGTCGCCTTGCTCATGACGACACGGCCTTCGGCGACCGCAACGCGTTCGGTGGCCGGCTTCTCCGACACGTCGACCATGCGCGCCTCGCCGGCGGCGTCGATGTGGGTGAGGGCAGGGGAATCGGATGCCTTGTGTGCCATCGTCGTGTTCCGCTGCAGCTCTAATCGCGCGCCAGCAGTGTGCGGGTCGCTGCGGTGACGTCGGCCTGGCGCATCAGACTCTCGCCGACCAGGAAAGTCGAAATGCCCACGCGTGAAAGCCTCGCCAGATCGGCGGGGACGAAGATGCCGCTTTCACCGACGATCACGCGGTCCTTCGGCACGAGCGGCGCGAGCGCCTCGCTGGTCGAAAGCGTCGTCTCGAAGGTGCGGAGATTCCGGTTGTTGATGCCGATCATCGGTGAGCGCAGTGCGAGCGCGCGATCGAGTTCGGCGCGATCGTGGATTTCGATCAGCACATCCATGCCGTGGGCCAAGGCGGCATCCTCGATATCCTTGGCCGCTCCGTCGCTGAGCGCAGCCATGATGATCAGGATGCAGTCGGCGCCATGTGCACGGGCCTCCGCGACCTGGTAGGTGTCGAACATGAAGTCCTTGCGCAGCACCGGCAGGCTGGTTGCCGCGCGGGCGGCCACCATGAAGTCGAGGTGCCCCTGGAACGAGGGCGTATCCGTCAGCACCGAAAGGCAGGCTGCACCGCCCGCTTCATAGGCTTTTGCGAGCGAGGGCGGATCAAAATCGGCGCGGATGAGCCCTTTGGAAGGCGACGCCTTCTTGATCTCGGCGATCAGCGCATAATCCCCCGCAGCGTGTTTTCTGCGGATGGCGCTGACAAATCCGCGAGGGGGCGGGGCGGTCCTTGCAAGTGCTTCGAGGTCCGCCAGCGGCAGGGCGCGCTTGGCGGCCGCGATCTCCTCGCGCTTGTAGGCCTCGATCTTCGTTAGAATGTCGGACATTGGTGGTCTCGGCTGTTAACCGTTGGAGACCGCAATCAGGTGTTTCAAGCGCGCGGCCGCGGCACCGCTATCGATCGATTTTTGCCCGATTGCGACGCCTTCCTTCAAATCCTTGGCATGACCCGCGACGATCAACGCCGCCGCCGCGTTCAAAACCGCGACATCGCGATAGGGGCTTGGCATGCCGTCGAGCACGCTTTGCAGGGCGATCGCATTGGCCTCGGCATCGCCGCCTTTCAATCCGTCATGGCCGCAACGGGGAAGGCCGGCCTCCTCCGGGGTCACCTCGAACGTGCGGATCTCCCCCTTTTCCAGCGCCGCGACGAATGTCGGGCCGGTGAGGGTGATCTCGTCGAGCCCGTCGGAGCCGTGCACGACCCATACCGATTCCGAGCCGAGATTCTTCAAGACCTGCGCCAAGGGCTGCACCCATTGCCGCGAGAACACGCCGACCATCTGCCGCTTGACGCCGGCTGGGTTGGAGAGCGGCCCCAGGAGATTGAAGATTGTGCGGGTGGCAAGCTCGACCCGGGTCGGGCCGACGTTCTTCATAGCGGGGTGGTGCGCAGGCGCGAACATGAAGCCGATGCCGGCCTCGCTCACGCAACGTCCGACCTCTTCCGGCTTGAGGTCGATCTTGACTCCAAGCGAAGCCAGCACGTCGGCGGCGCCGGAGCGCGACGACAGCGCGCGGTTGCCATGTTTTGCCACCGGGATGCCTGCGCCGGCGACGATGAAGGCGGCGCAGGTCGACACATTGACGGAGCCGGAGCCGTCACCGCCGGTGCCGACGATGTCAACGGCATTGGCGGGCGCTGTCACCCGCAGCATCTTGTCGCGCATCGCCGAGACTGCGCCGGTAATCTCCTCGACGGTCTCGCCGCGCACCCGCAGCGCCATCAGGAGCCCGCCCATTTGCGAGGGCGTCGCCTCGCCCGACATCATGCTGTCGAAGGTGGAAGCCGCTTCTTCACGGCTCAGCGTGGCGCCGGTGGCGACTTTGGCAATAATCGATTTGAGGTCGTCCATCGCGTACTTTCGAACACTGCTCAGTTGCTGCTGCCGCCGCCCGTAATCTGCGCGAAGGCTTCCTCGTTGATCGATGTGCCGATAGTCTTTTCCAGCTTTGCGACGTATTGCGCGAGCTCCTCGTTGCTCAACGCGCCCTGCAGGCTCTCTTTCAGCTTCTTGGCCGCGTCGGAAGCGAGATCAACCGGCGGCACCGTGATGTCGGTGACGCGGAACACGAACCTCTCGGTATCGCCCTGGCCATCGGCCTGGCCTGCAGCGTCCTTGGCCGAGCGGAAGACGGCCGCAACGACGTTGGCGGGCAGGCCGGATCCCGAGCCATCGCGCTTCAATCCCGTGGCAGTCTCGACCTTGGCCCCGATGCTCGCCGCCTGATCGGCGAGGCTGCCGCTCTGGCCGAGGTTTTGTACAATCTGCGTGGCTTTGTCGCGCAGGCGGCTGGCAATCTGATCCTCGCGCCAGTGCGCCGCGACCTGATCCTTGACCTCGTCAAGCGTCCGGTCGCGCGGCGGCGTGACGCCCAGCACGTCGTACCAGACATACCCGCCCCGGTAGGAGATCGGCTCGTTGTCGACCCCGACATCGCTGTTGAAGGCTTGCGCAACCACATCGAGGCCGGGGGGAATATTGGCCGGCTGCCCGTCGGGCAGGTGACCCGAGCGATCGACGGCCTCGATCGTGGTGGCGGCGAGCCCGAGTTTCTGGGCCGCTTCCAAAACGCTGGCGCCTCCGCCGCGCTCGTCCTCCATCTTGTCGCGCAAGCTTGCGACCTTGTCGCGGGCGCGCTCGATGGCGATCTCCTTCTTCAGGTCGGCCGCAACACTCTCATAGCTCGGCTGCACGGCCGGCTGGATTTTGCCGACCTTGAGCAGCGCGACGCCGAACCGCCCCTGCACCGGCTGGCTCACTTCGCCGGAAGGCAACGAAAACGCCGCGTCGGCGAATGCGGGATCGAGAATGCCGGATTTGCTCACCACCCCGAGATCGACGTCGGCGGAGCTCAGCTTACGCTCTTTGGCGAGATCGTCGAACGACAGGCCCGATGTGATGTGTGCGCGGGCGGCTGTCGCTTCTTCCATGTTGGGAAACACGATCTGGGAGACCTCGCGCTTTTCCGGCGTGCCGAGCCTCTCCTTGCGCTGCTCGTACAGCTTCTTGGCGTCATCGTCGGAGATATCAGACCATTTGCCGATCTCCTCCGGTGTCACCACGACGAAGGCGATCTTGCGGTATTCGGGCGCACGGAACTGCGCCTTGTGCTCGTCGAAATAGCCGGCGAGCGTCTCCGGCGAGGGCGGGTCGATCGTGCCGGCTTGTGCGGCACTCAGTTTGACGTATTCGACCGAGCGCTGTTCGTCCTGATAATGCATCAACGCTTCCATCAGCGTTTTCGACGGCTCTAGCCCGGCCGATAGCGTGCCTGCGATCTGGCGGCGCAGCGAAACCTTCTTCTGGTCGGCGATATAGCGGGCCTCGGTAAAGCCGAACTGGCGGATGATGGCCTGGAAGCGCTGCGGGTCGAAGGCGCCGCCGACCCCCTTGAAGTTCGGATCGCTGAAGATCACCCGCATGGTCTCGGCGTCGGATTGTCCCAGTCCGAGCCGGTGCGCCTCCTCATCCAGCGCGGCTTCCGCAATCGTCTGCTCCAGGAGCTGGCGGTCGAGGCCGAAGGCGCGTGCCTGTTCGGGGGTCAGCGGACGGCCGAACTGGCGGCCAAGCTGCTGCAGCTTGTCCATATAGAGCTGGCGGAACTCGTTGATGGAAATCTCGGTGTGACCTACGGTCGCCAGCGTCGACTGGCCAAAGCCCCTGAAGATGTCGGCAATGCCCCAGATACCGAAACTGACGATCAACGCGCCCATGGCCCCGGCCATAATGATTTTGCCGAGCCAATTGGATGAGGCTTTGCGCATTCCTCGAAGCATGGGATCCAACTTGTCCTGAGGGGAACCGGTACACCCCGCTTATAGCGGATGCTGCAAAACGGGCGTCACCGAATTGATTACGCATCATAAAGAGGCAGCGGGGCCCCCGCAACCTTGAGCGGAGGCCTAACTGCTGCCGCTAACGACCGCAAGAAGCGGTTAAAAGGCTTGCGTCCAATCTGGAACTGAGGGCCGCGCTTTGCTAGCGCAGGGGAAGTTGTCTTTCACTGGAAAAACGCCATGACCGATGCCATCCGCCCGCTGATCGCCGGCAACTGGAAAATGAATGGCTTGAGAGCTTCCATTGGGGAGTTCGAGGCGATGCTGGCAGGCGCTGCGGAGGTCGCCTCGAAGGCCGATCTCCTGGTCTGCCCGCCTGCGACCCTGGTTGCGGCTTTTGCGGAGAAGGCCGGTGCCGCAGCGGGATTGGCGGTTGGCGCGCAGGATTGTCACCCCAAGCCGTCGGGCGCCCATACCGGCGATATCTCCGCCGAAATGCTGGCCGATGCTGGCGCCAGCGCCATCATTGTCGGCCACTCCGAAAGGCGGGCCGATCACGGCGAAAGCGATCTGTTGATCCGGCAGAAGGCGGAGGCGGTTTGGCGCGCAGGGCTCGTGGCCATCGTCTGCGTCGGGGAGACGGAAGCGCAGCGGGACGCCGGGCAGACGCTGGATGTCCTCCGCGGGCAGCTCAGCCAGTCGCTGCCGGACGGCTCGCGGGCCGACAATCTGGTGGTCGCCTATGAGCCGGTCTGGGCGATCGGCACCGGCCGCACTCCGACGGCAGCAGATGTCGAGCAAATTCATGGGTTTATTCGGGATTTTCTGACCGGGCGGTTCAACCGGGAGGGGGCGCGGATGCGGATCCTCTATGGCGGCTCGGTCAAGCCCTCGAATGCGGCCGAGCTGATGGCGGTGGCCAATGTCGACGGTGCGCTGGTGGGTGGCGCCAGCCTGAAAGCAGCCGATTTCCTTGCGATCGCGAAAGCTTGCCCTTAGCTAAAGGGGGTGAGCGATGTCGGGGGTGGCTTTGCGCTGCCCTTTCGTGTAACACGCGCGCAACTTCATGAACTCCGCAAGCCGCCGTCCGAGAGCCCGCGCCGGGCGGGCTCGGCTTGTGACGGAAGGTTAAGATGCAGACTGTCGTTATTGTCATTCATCTCATGATCGTCATCGTGCTGATCGGCGCAGTGTTGCTGCAGAAATCCGAAGGCGGCGGACTCGGCATGGGCGGCGGGGCCGGCTTCATGTCCAGTCGCGGGACCGCAAACCTGTTGACCCGCACGACGGCGGTGTTGGCGGTGGGGTTCTTCGCGACGAGCCTGCTGTTGTCCTGGATCGCCAGCCTCGATCGTAAGCCGACCTCGATCCTGGGCGCACAACCCGCCTCGCAGTCGCAGCCCGGCGGAGCGGCACCCGTGGCGCCGCCGACCAGCGGTGGCGTGCTGGATACGCTCAAGAAGGCGGACGAACAGCAGCAGAAACAGGCACCCGCGACGCCGCAGGCTCCGCAGTCACAATAAAGCAGAGTGGCCATGCAGGAGGACGGCTGGCATCCTGCATCAGAAATCACCATCAAGGTACTGGCAGCACTCTCTTTTTTCAGTCACCCACAGCCGCGCCGAAGTTTGGCCGCGGCGCGCGATTCGTTTTGGCGAATCGCGCCAACGGCGTTAAAGGTTAAGTCCCATGGCGCGGTACATATTCATCACCGGCGGCGTGGTCTCCTCGCTCGGCAAGGGGCTTGCTTCAGCGGCACTCGGTGCGCTGCTGCAGGCGCGGGGCTACAAGGTCCGGCTTCGCAAGCTCGATCCCTATCTCAATCTCGATCCCGGAACGATGTCGCCGTATCAGCACGGCGAAGTGTTCGTGACCGATGATGGTGCCGAGACCGACCTCGATCTCGGCCATTACGAGCGTTTCACGGGACGCCCGGCCACCAAGGCTGACAACATCACCACCGGGCGCATCTACCAGGACATCCTCACCAAGGAGCGGCGCGGCGATTATCTCGGCGCCACCATCCAGGTGGTGCCGCACGTCACCAATGCGATCAAGGAATTCATTCTCGACGGCAACGAGGGCTACGACTTCGTGCTGGTCGAGATCGGCGGCACCGTCGGTGACATCGAAGGCCTGCCGTTCTTCGAGGCGATCCGGCAACTCAAGAACGAATTGCCGCGCGACCACGCCGTCTACATTCACCTCACGCTGCTCCCCTACATCCCGAGCGCCGGCGAACTGAAGACCAAGCCGACGCAGCATTCGGTCAAGGAATTGCGCTCGATCGGTATCCAGCCGGACATCCTGTTGTGCCGCACCGACCGGCCGATCCCGAAGGAGGAGCGGCGCAAGCTTGGCCTGTTCTGCAATGTGCGCGAGAGCGCCGTGATCGAGGCGCGCGACGTCGACAACATCTATGCGGTGCCCGAGGCCTATCACGCTGCTGGCCTCGACGACGAAGTGCTGGCCGCGTTCGGCATCGAGTCGCGCATTCCGCCGGCGCTGCAGAGCTGGCACACTATCAACGAGCGCGTCCGCAATCCGGAAGGCGACGTCACCATCGCGATCGTCGGCAAATATACCGGGATGAAAGATGCCTATAAGTCGCTGATCGAGGCGCTGTCGCACGGCGGCATCGCCAACAAGGTCAAGGTCAATCTCGACTGGATCGAGAGCGAGGTGTTCGAGAACGAGGATCCAGCGCCGTTTCTCGAACACGTCAACGGCATCCTGGTCCCCGGCGGCTTCGGCCAGCGTGGCGCGGAAGGCAAGATCAAGGCCGCGCAATTCGCGCGCGAGCGCGATGTGCCCTATTTCGGCATTTGCTTCGGCATGCAGATGGCCGTGATCGAGGCCGCGCGCAATCTGGTCGGCATCGAGAAGGCCAATTCCACCGAATTCGGATCGACGCCCGAGCCGCTGGTCGGCCTGATGACCGAGTGGCTGCGCGGCAACGAGCTGGAAAAGCGGGCCAGGAATGGCGACCTCGGCGGCACCATGCGGCTAGGGGCCTATCCCGCGGTGCTCAAGCGCGGCAGCCGGGTGTCTGAGGTCTATGGCGGGGCGACCGAGATTTCCGAGCGGCATCGCCACCGCTACGAAGTGAACATGGCCTACAAGGACCGGCTGGAGCAGCACGGGTTGAAATTCTCCGGCCTGTCGCCCGACGGCGTGCTGCCGGAGATCGTCGAATATGAGGACCATCCCTGGTTCATCGGCGTGCAATTCCATCCCGAGCTGAAATCCCGGCCGTTCGAACCGCATCCGCTGTTCGCGTCCTTCATCCAAGCGGCCGTCGTGCAGAGCCGGCTGGTGTAATCTCTGAACCAGTGATCGGACCGGTCGTGAGGACGGTACGTCGTGGCACGTCGTTGTTTTGTGCCACGAGCCTGCATTGCGGTCGCCGTGTCAATCGGTAGACGGCAGCGGGCGGGACGTTGAGCATTGCGCGATCGACCAGCTTCGCGCGAAGCCCGAGCCGGTCGAGAACGGGTCTCGGCACCGGGCAAGTCATGCCGTAGGTGAACTGGTAGAAGGCTCCGCCGGGGCGCAGGTAGCTGAACGCGCCGCCAATGATCGACATCACCCTGCGGGTCGACATGTTGAGGAGCGGCAGACCGCTGACGACCGCGCCGACCGGCGCGCTATCGAACAGCCGCTCGTCCGCGAGCCGCGCCGCGTCCATCCACAGCACGCGTGCTCCGGGAAAGCGCAGTTGCAGGAGGCGCATGAAGTCGGAGCCATATTCGACGAGCGTCAAATCCTCCTGCCGGATGCCGCGCCTTAGCAGTTGATAGGTGAAAACGCCTGTGCCCGGTCCCAATTCCAGAATCGGGCCGCTTGCGGCTGTGATTTCGCGGGTGATGAGCTCGGCGAGCGCCGTGCTGGATGGGGCGATCGCGCCGACCCGGCGAGGGGCCGACAGCCAGGCAAGAAAGAACGAGAAGAAATCGTGGGACATGGAAACTCCGGCAGTCGTCTGCTCTCGAATCCTGCTCGAGATGGAGCCCAATCTCCGCGCCGTGCATTACGCCAGCATTGCGCGCTCCCGGCGATCGCACATCGCATCGAGTTGGCTCTTGCATGGAGGCGTGCTTGCTTTGCCGTGCACGCGGCCGAGCGGCGGTGAGCGACTTACCGCGCGGCTTGGATCGGCCGTAAGCTCAATCGGAAGCAGGCGCCCTTGGATGGCGCATCAAACACCGTGATGCTGCCGCCGTGCAGATGGGCGATTTCGCGCACCAGGTTCAGCCCCAGGCCGGCGCCGCGGTTCAGCGGGTGCAGACGATAGAAGGGTTCGAAAATCAGCGCGCGGTGCTCGGGCGGAATGCCGGTCCCCTGATCCGACACTTCGATGATCGCGGGCGGCGTCACGCAGATGCTGATCGTGCCCTGGCGGCCGCCGTGCTGGATCGCATTCTGCACCAGATTGATTACAGCCCGTTCCAGCGCGTTCGCATCACCGCAGCATTCGATGCGATCGGCCTCGGCGTTGAAAGCGAGCTCATATCCGCCTGCAATCGCGAGCGGCGCGAGGTCGGCAGCGACGCGTTGCGCGAGTGCCACCAGGTCGACTGGGGCGAACGAATTTCGGTTCTGCTCGAGGCGTTGAATGTCGAGCAACTGGTCCGCCAGAGTGGCAAGGCGCGCCACATCTTCCAGCAGCCGAGTTCGTTCCGAACTCGGCGGCATGGCCTCCAGCCGCGTGTTCAGGATGGCGATGGGGGTACGCAGCTCATGCGCGGCATCCGCGACGAAGCGCTGGTGACGCGCATAGCCGTCGTCGAGGCGGCTCAAAGCATCGTTGATGGTTGCTACCAATTGCACGATCTCGGCCGGTACATGCGTCAGCGCCAGCCGCACGCCGCGTTGGTGCGTATCGATCTGTCGGGCCTGATCCGCAACCAGGGAAAGCCCCGCAAGCGCACGGCGTACCACGATCGGCGTTGCTATGAAGGTTGCCAACGTCATCAGCAGAAAGCCGGGCAGGGCGAGACCGAGAAACACCAGGATGGTTGCCAGCAACGCCTTGCGTCCGGATAGGTCGCCCTGTGTCGCCGTCAAGATCTGCAAATTTCCGGCCGCGGTGTCGATGCGCTTCAGCCGCACCGGTGCCTTGCGCGGATCGTCGAAGAGCTGCCAGCCGAGGCGCGCCTGGCTGATGTGGTCGAGGGCGGCCCCGATCTGGGCCATGTCCGGCGGCACCGCGCCTTCCGATAGCGAACCGCCCTGGCTGTCCCTGACCAGAAGCCAGAGGTCGGGAATCTCGGATCGGAGTCGCTGTAGTTCGTCCGTGGGCTGCAGGACGAGCCTGCCTGAGCCATCGCGCGCCACGGCCCGCTGCACGATGTCGATGACGTGATCCTCGTCGCGCGGCGCAAGCAGAAAGCCGGCTTGCCACAACGTTCCGATCACAACGAGGAGCAGGAGCGCCAACAAGGCGGCCTGCAGGGGGACGAGCCCCAAGAGCAGCCGCGATCGGAGCGAGCGAGTCACGGTTGCCGTTTCAACAGGTATCCGACCCCGCGAATGCCGTGGATCTCAATCGCGGCATTGGCTTCAGCCAGCTTGCGCCTGAGACGCGAGACGTGCGTGTCAAGCGCGTTGGACTGGATCTCGTCGCTGAAGCCGTAGACGGCTTGTTCCAGCGTGGCGCGTAGAACGGTGCGGCCCATGCGCCGCAGCAGCGTCTCGAGCACGAGCAGTTCACGGCGCGGCAGCTCGAGGCGGACGCCCTGGATGCTGGCCTCGCGATGACCGAAGTCGAATGACAGCCGGCCGGCGCGGATCACATCCGCCTGCAGTCCGGCAGGCCGACGCAGCACGGCACGCAACCGGGCCAGCAACTCCTCGATCGCGAACGGCTTTGCCAGGTAATCGTCCGCGCCACGATCCAGGCCAGCAATCCGGTCGGCCAGTTCGCCGCGGGCCGTCAACACGATGATGGGGACGCCGTCCGCCCGCGCCCTGAGCTTGGGGATCAAGGCGAGGCCATCGCCGTCAGGAAGCTGGCGATCAAGCAGCACCGCGCCGTGCACCTCGCCGGAGACAGCCTCCTCCGCCTCGGCGAGCGTAGGGACGTGATCGACCACCATGTCGTAGTTCCTGAGCGCCGTGGCGAGCGCCGCAGCCATTTCCGGCTCATCTTCGACCAGCAGAATTCGCATCGCCTGGACCCACTTCTCACGAGCCATTTAGCACTAGCAACATTGCGGCAGCATTGCGTGGTATCGGGCTATCCAGGACATCGGGCCGCAGGGCGAGCTTCTCCCGAGGGGAGGCGAGCCAGCTATGCAACCCGCGCTGCGTCGTAGGGCCGGATTGGCTCAAGACAGGGCCCAATTCAATCGCTATAAACGCGCGCTCAAAAAGGGGAGCGAAACCATGATCTACGAAATGCGTGTCTATCGTTGCCTGCCCGGCCGGCTGCCGGCGCTGCTCAAGCGCTTCGAGACGATCACGCTCAAGCTATGGGAGAAGCACGGCATCAAGCAGGCCGGCTTTTTTACGACGCTGATCGGGGAATCGAACCAGGAACTGACTTATCTATTGGCCTGGGAATCTCTGGCGGAGCGCGACAAGAAATGGACCGCATTCCAGACCGATCCGGAATGGATCGAGGCACGCGCCAAGACCGAAGCCGATGGCCAGATCGTGGGCAACATCGTGAACCAGCTCTTGGTGCCGACCGCATTCTCCGCGGTGAAGTAACAGCGCAGGTGATCGGCCGCAGGGCCTGATTAAGGATCGATATCTTGGACGTCAAACATTCGGCAGCACCGGTCGTCACGGTTGGCTCGGTCAAATTCGGCAATGCCCTGCCGCTCTCGGTCATTGCCGGCCCCTGCCAGCTCGAAAGCCGTGCGCATGCCCTGGAAGTGGCGTCCGCGCTGAAGGAGATCGCCGCCCGGCTCGGAATCGGCCTCGTCTACAAGACCTCGTTCGACAAGGCCAACCGCACCAGTGCCTCCGCCGCCCGTGGCATCGGGCTGACACAGGCGCTGCCGATCTTCGCCGAAATCCGCGCCTCGCTCGGCTTGCCCGTGCTCACGGACGTGCACGAGGCGGCCCAATGCGCGGAAGTGGCCGAAGCGGTCGACGTCCTGCAGATCCCAGCCTTTCTGTGCCGGCAGACCGACCTCCTGCTCGCGGCGGCTGCGACCGGAAAGGTCGTCAACGTCAAGAAGGGCCAGTTCCTTGCGCCCTGGGACATGGCCAATGTGGTCGCGAAGATCACGGGCGCCGGCAATACGGACGTGCTGGTGACCGAGCGCGGCGCCTCCTTCGGCTACAACACGCTCATCTCCGATATGCGCGCGCTGCCGATCATGGCGCGCACCACCGGCGCGCCCGTCATCTTCGATGCCACCCATTCGGTGCAGCAACCGGGCGGGAAGGGGACCTCATCGGGTGGCGAGCGTGAATTCGTGCCGGTGCTGGCGCGGGCCGCGGTGGCGGTCGGCGTCGCCGGCGTCTTCATCGAGACCCATCCCGACCCCGACCACGCGCCCTCCGATGGTCCCAACATGGTGCCGCTCAACGCGTTCGAAGGCCTGTTGCGGCGCCTGATGGGTTTCGATGCGCTGGCCAAGGCCAAGCCAGAGCGAAGCAAGCCAGCGTAATGCATCAGACCGTCCAGCGGACACCGCACGATCAAGGCCTGCCGGCGGCAATCAACATCATCGCCCTGACCAGCTTTGCGGCAAGCCTCTCGGCGCGCGCGCTCGATCCGGTGCTGCCGCATGTCGCGGACGAGTTTTCGATCAGCATCGCGACTGCAGCAAGCTTTGCCTCCGCCTTCGCACTCACCTATGCGCTGGTGCAGCCCGTGCTCGGGGCGGCCGCCGACCTGTTCGGCAAAGCGCGGCTGATGATCGGCTGCCTGGCGCTGCTGGGCGTGGCCAGCATATTGGGCGCGCTATCGAATTCGTTTCTGCTGTTTTTCGCCACGCGCATTCTCGCCGGCATCGGCTCAGGCGGCGTGTTTCCGGTGGCGCTCGGCCTGACCAGCGACCTTGTCGCGCCGGACAAGCGGCAGGTCGCGATCGGACGCACGCTTGCAGGGTCGATGACCGGCAATCTGCTGGGAGCCTCCGTCTCGGGCCTGATCGGCGATTTCCTGGGTTGGCGCGGCGTGCTTGCCGTGCTTGGCGCGCTCGTCCTGCTTGCATCGATGGTGGTCGCCGCCGGCTTTCGCGGCGCCGCGTTGACCCATCCGCCCAAGACCAATCTCTCATCGCTCAAACAGGGCTATCGCACCATCTTCAGCAATCCGAACGCGCGGATCTGTTTTTCGGCCGTCTTCATCGAGGGCTGTTGCGTGTTGGGGCTGTTTCCGTTCATCGCCGCGTTTTTGATGGATCTCGGCGTGACCTCGCTGTCCATCGCCGGGATCGTGATCGCGGGATTCGCGGTCGGCGGGCTGTTTTATACGCTGACCGTGTCGCACTTCCTGCCGAGGCTTGGCGTGAAGGGGATGATGATCGCGGGTGCGAGCCTCGTGGCCTTGCAGCTCGTCGCGCTCGCCTTTGGGCCGGGGTGGAAAATCCAGTTCCTCAACCTGCTGGCGATGGGTTGGGGCTTTTACATGATCCACGGCTGCCTGCAGGTGTTCGCCAGCGAGCTCTCGGTCGAAGCCCGCGCCACCGCAATGGCGCTGCATTCGTTCTTCTTTTTCATGGGGCAAACCGCCGGGCCGATCGCCTATGGCTTCGGCCTGCAGCACGCCGGTAAGCTGCCGGTGCTGTCGACGGCGGCCGCTATCATGGTCGTGCTCGGCTTGATTTGCGCGCGACTCCTGCGGCCCCGTACGCCGGCAGATGCTGCCGGCAGACCCGACGTCAGGCCCTAACGCTCAACTCATCCGCTGCGCCTCAACCCCGCCCGCGATAGGGCGCGACGCCCTGATCCGGAACCCAGAGTCCCCTTGGCAGTTTGCCGGCCTGCCAGAACACGTCGATCGGGATGCCACCGCGCGGATACCAGTAACCGCCGATGCGCAGCCATTTCGGCTTGATTTCGGCTGATATCCGCTTTCCGATCATGACCGTGCAATCTTCGTGGAAAGCGCCATGATTACGGAAGCTTGCGACATAAAGCTTCAGTGATTTCGATTCCAGGAGCCATTGGCCAGGCGCGTAATCGATCACGAGATGCGCGAAGTCCGGCTGGCCCGTGACCGGGCAGATCGAGGTGAACTCCGGCACGGTGAAACGCACCAGGTAATCGGTGTCGCTTTGCGGATTGGGTACGCGGTCGAGCTTGGCCTCCTCCGGAGAGTGGGGCCATTCCACGGCGCGGCCAAGCTGCAGGCCGGCGAAATTTGCCGGTTTGTTGGGCTTTTTGGACATGGGCCCCTCTTAACCAATCCGCTCCGCCACGTCACGCGACCTTTTCCGCTCCGATGCGTTGCGCTAGAAGCTCGCCAATCCCAAGGTCCAGCATCCAAACGAGGCAATCATGACCGCTATCGTCGACATCATCGGCCGCGAAATTCTCGACAGCCGCGGCAATCCCACCGTCGAAGTGGACGTGGTGCTGGAGGACGGCTCGCTCGGGCGCGCCGCCGTGCCGTCGGGGGCCTCCACCGGCGCGCATGAGGCGGTGGAGTTGCGGGACGGCGACAAGGCGCGCTACCTCGGCAAGGGCGTGCAGAAGGCGGTCGCCGCCGTCAATGGCGAGATCTTCGAGGCGCTCGCCGATATGGAGGTCGAGCAGCAGGTTCTGATCGACCAGACCATGATCGATCTGGACGGCACGCCGAACAAGAGCAGGCTGGGTGCCAATGCGATCCTCGGCGTCTCGCTCGCCTGCGCCAAGGCCGCGGCGGCATCCTTCGACATGCCGCTCTACCGCTATGTCGGCGGCACCTCGGCGCGGACTTTGCCGGTGCCGATGATGAACATCGTCAATGGCGGCGTGCATGCTGACAACCCGATCGACTTCCAGGAGTTCATGATCATGCCGGTGGGCGCAGCGACCTTCGCCGACGCGCTGCGCTGCGGCTCGGAAATCTTCCATACGCTGCGCGGGGAGCTGAAGAAGGCCGGCCACAACACCAATGTTGGCGACGAGGGCGGCTTCGCGCCCAACCTGCCGTCGGCGGATGCCGCGCTCGAGTTCGTGATGAGCGCGATCGGCAAGGCCGGCTACAAGGCGGGCCAGGACGTGATGCTGGCGCTGGACTGCGCGGCCACCGAGTTCTTCAAGGACGGCAATTATGTCTATGGCGGCGAGAACAAGACCCGCTCGCGCTCCGAGCAGGCCAAGTATCTCGCCGATCTCGTCTCGCGCTATCCGATCGTCTCGATCGAGGACGGCATGTCGGAAGACGACATGGAGGGCTGGAAGGAACTGACCGACATGATCGGCGGCAAGTGCCAGCTTGTCGGCGACGATCTGTTTGTCACGAATGTGAACCGCCTCGCTGACGGCATCAAAAACGGCCGCGCCAATTCCATCCTGATCAAGGTCAACCAGATCGGCACGTTGACCGAAACACTCGCCGCCGTCGAATTGGCATTCAAGGCCGGCTACACCGCTGTGATGTCGCATCGCTCCGGCGAAACCGAAGACTCGACCATCGCCGATCTCGCCGTCGCCACCAATTGCGGTCAGATCAAGACCGGCTCACTTGCGCGCTCCGATCGCACGTCGAAATACAATCAGTTGCTGCGCATTGAGCAGGAATTGGGCAAGCAGGCGAAGTACGCCGGCAAGGCGGCGCTGCGCGCGCTCGCGTAAAAGATGTAAAACAAAATAGAAACCATCGGCGCATCGTTTTGTTTGAAGACGAAACGACGGGGTTTACCGGATGGCGACCGCCTCTCCGATGCCGTAGATCCAATGCGCTGATCGAACCTGCAGTTCCGTACGCGGAACTGCAAAGAGATTGGGCACGCTTGGAATCGAAAGGAGGGTCGTGCTCTTGCGATCCACCGCTTTTCGAAATTCGCGCGGAACCCAGTCTCTTTAAGGTGAACGTAACGCTTCGCGGTAACCGTCAGAGAAACGACAACGAGGGAGCTTAGGCTTCGTCGGGGCCAAGGACGGAATCCTCGCGTGGCAAATCTCTTCGACGTTCAAGGCTTCGGTGCATTGTCCGAGTGGAACGGACAATTCTCCAGCGCTTCAGCCAATCAGGCCTTTCAGACCATCGCATCGCTCGGCTCGAACTCGGTCGAGCTGACCGTCCGCATCTGGACGGACAGCCACACCAGCAACGATGTGTTTGCCCAGCCCCAAAAGACGGAAAGCGATGCAAGCCTGCTGGCAGGCTTTCAGGCCGCCGAAGCCGCGGGGCTGTCAGTCGTGTTCAAGGCGGCGATTTCGCCGCTGGACGGATCGTCGACCTACAGCCTCGCGCCGTCGGATGTTGCGACCTTCTTTGCCAACTACAAGGCGGAAATCGTCCATCTTGCCACTATTGCCCAGGAGGGCGGCGTCGCGACCTTTGCGATCGGCAACGAGATGGGGAGCCTGACGGGCGCGCAATATCGCTCTTATTGGACCGACATCATTGCCGCGGTCCGCCAAGTGTATCACGGAGAAATTACCTACGCCGCGGCGACCGACGAGGCGTCGCACGTCTCGTTCTGGGATCAGGTCGACACCATCGGTGTGAACACATATCCGCCGCTGACCTCGAGCGAGACACCGACAGTTCAGGATCTCATCCATGCCTGGACCGAGGTTCCCTACAATCCCTATTACGCGGCCGCGTTCGAATACAAGTCGCCGGTCGATTTTCTGCACTCGCTCTCCGAACAGTACAACAAGCCGGTGCTGATGACGGAGATGGGTTATCGCAGCATCGAGGGCACCGCGATTTCGCCGTCGTCGCTGAGCACCAACGTCACGGCCGACGCGAACGCGCAGGCGGATGCCTACAACGCGTTCTTCCAGGTCTGGGCCACTCATGGCGGGAGCTGGCTGAAGGGCGTCGAGCTCTGGCAGTGGGATCTCAATAATCAGTACAACACCACCGGCTTCTCGCCGATGGGCAAGCCCGCCGAGACCTTGGTCTCGCAATATTTCCATGACCAGGGCTCTATCCCGAGCCTGACGGTCAACGCGACGCCGATTGCCGGTACCATCGATGTCGGCGACAGCAACAATGTGATCAACGCCAATCTGGGCGACAAGGTCATCCACGTCGGAGACGGCGACAACACCATCCACGCCGGGCCGACGACGTTGGCTCCGCTGCAGACCACGACGATCACGCTGACCGGCTGGGGCTCGGTGGTGAACGGCGTCGGCGCGCAGGCGCAAATTCTCGTCAACGGGCAGCCGGTGTCCGGCGTTTTCGAATTCACGCCCGCTACCGATCCGTCGGGCTACCAGACGTATACCGTCACCTTCGACAATTCCACGGTCGGCGCGGTCAACAGCGTCGATATCGCGTTGCTGAATGCTACGTCGGGGCGCGCGCTGCATGTGAAGGATTTCTCCATCAATGGCGTCGCCCTGAGCCCAAGCGATGCCACCAATGCGAGCAGTCCCGGCACCTTCGACCTCTACGTCCGCACCATCCATTTCGACACCACGAGCCATCAGGACTGGTTTGTCGGCGATGCGACCGCCAACGATACGGTCTACGGCGGGGCGGGAAATGACGTGGTCTATGTCGGCGCCGGCAACGACACGATCGATGGCGGCGGCGGGACCAATACGGCTGTTTTCCAAGGGAATCTCGGCGATTACAGCATCAGCTTTGCCGGCAATGAGACGATCGTCACAGACAACGCCTCCGGCGTCGTCGATCATCTGACGAACATCCAGTCCCTGCAGTTTGCCGATACCGCCGTCAACGTCGGCAATCTGGCAACGACAACCGATCCCGGCGACTCCGTCCAGATCGCGGCCACCGCAGGAGGCACGACGACGGAGACCATTCGCCATACGGACGGCTCACGCGATCTCTACGTCTCCGACATCACCGGCAAAGCTTACGTTGCCGAGCACGATACGATCAGCGCCGGCGGCGCGACCACGTTGATCGAGCGCTTCTTCGGCAACGACCAGTTGGCGTTCAAGCAGGTCGTCAACAGCGATGGTTCGGTCAGCACCGATAGCTACGATGATGCGGGTCATCTGCTGCAATTCGCCATCCGCCACGCCGACGGCTCCTACGATCAATTCAATTTCAACACCAGCGGCGCGCTCACAGGCGAGACCGAGCGTGCCTCGGACGGCTCCCGGCAGATCGATACCTACGGCATCGCCGGCCAGGACTACACCTCACAGCATGTCGCGACCGATGCGTCCGGCCACAGCACGCTGGTCGAGCAGTATCGTAGCGATGGCTCGCTGCTTGACAAGCAGACCGTCGATGCAAGCGGCGTCAAGACGCTGGATCAATATGACGCTTCCGGCCACCTCACGCAGGAAACCGTCGCGCAAGCGGACGGCTCGGTCGTGCAGTCCACTTACGCATCGGACGGCACGCTGACCGGCGAAACCCAGCGGCATGCTGATGGCTCGCGCGACATTTACACCTACGGAATTGTCGGCAAGGACTACACGTCGCAGCACGTGTTCAACGATGCTTCGGGCCACAGCCTGCTAATCGAGCAGTATCGCGGCGACGGCTCGCTGCTTGACAAGCAGACGGTCGATGCGAGCGGTATCACGACGTCGGATCAGTATGACGGCCCCGGGCAACTGACGCAGCAAACCATCACGCAAACCGATGGCACCTTCGTGCAGTCGAACTATGCGGCAGACGGCAGCCTTGCCGAGCAGACGAGCCGACATCTCGATGGCAGCCGCACGGTGGACACTTACGGTATCACGGGACAAGCCTATTCGGCGCGGCACGATGTCATTGATCCGTCGGGACACACGGTCGCGACCACGTTCGACAACAAGGACGGTTCGCACACCATGACGGCCTACACGCCGGGCGTCACGCTGACATCGACGGCGGGCAATGATGTGATGAACAGCGCAAGCGGCGATAATTTCGTCTTCACCCAGACCCAGCCGGCCGCACATGACGTCATCAACAATTTCAAGGTCGGCGATGCTCTGGGGCACGACGTTCTCGAAATATCGTCGACGACGGCGAGCGATTTCGCGCATCTTTCCGTAGAGGTCGTCGGGCACGACACCGTCATCGACCTCGGCCACGGCGCGTCCGTGACGCTCGCCGGGGTTACGGCGCCGCTCACCGCGCATGACGTGCTGATCGTCTGATTCCGCGGTCACCGCTACGGCCGGGACTGGGACGCGCCACTTGCCCCCTTGCTGGCGGTTGCCTTCAAACTTAATTGAAGGCGACCAAACATGAAGCAGGGAGGATTCGATGGCGTCCGAAGGTGAGACCGGGCTGCAGCTACGCTCGTTGATCAAGAGCTCCGGCGAACTCGAGATTTCGTTGGCCGAAGTGCCGACTCCCGACCCCGGTCCGGACGAAGTCGTCGTCCGCATCGAGGCAACGCCGATCAACCCCTCCGACATCGGGCTTCTGATCGGCGCCGCCGACCTTACGACAGCAAAGACGTCCGGCGGCAAGGAGCGGCCGGCGATCACGGCAAAAGTCCCGCAAGCGGCTATGACGGCAATGGCGGCGCGGCTCGATCAATCCATGCCGGTCGGCAATGAGGGCGCCGGCGTCGTGATCAGGACCGGCTCGTCGGATGCGGCGAAAGCGCTGATGGGCAAGACCGTATCGATGATCGGCGGCGCCATGTATGCACAATATCGCTGCATCAAGGTCAGCGACTGCATGGCCTTGCCGGCCGGGACGACGGCGGCCGAAGGTGCATCCTGGTTCGTCAATCCGTTCACCGCGCTCGGCATGACCGAGACCATGCGGCGGGAAGGGCACAAGGCGCTGGTGCACACCGCGGCCGCCTCCAATCTCGGGCAGATGCTCAACAAGATTTGCCTCAAGGACGGCATTCCCCTGGTCAACATCGTGCGCAAGCCGGAACAGGCGGAGATTTTGCGCAAGATCGGCGCAAAATATGTGGTGGACTCATCCTCGCCGAGCTTCGTGGATGATTTGACCAACGCCCTGCATGTAACAGGAGCGACGCTCGCCTTCGACGCGATCGGCGGCGGCAAGCTCGCCGGCCAAATCCTCAACTGCATGGAAGCTGCCATCAACCGGGACGCCAAAGCCTACAGCCGCTACGGCTCGAACGTGCACAAGCAGGTCTATGTCTATGGCAGCCTCGATCCCGGGCCGATCGAATTGCATCGCGGCTTTGGCATGGCCTGGGGCGTCGGCGGCTGGCTGCTGTTTCCCTTCCTGATGAAAATCGGGCCGGATGGAATACAGAAGCTGCGCGGGCGCGTGGCGAGCGAGCTCAAGACCACCTTCGCCAGCCATTACACCAAGACCGTGTCATTGTCCGAGGCGCTCGACCTGTCCAATGTCGATCTTTACGCCAAGCGCGCCACCGGCGAGAAATTCCTGATCAATCCGCACAAGGCCGGATGAATGGCGTCCTGGCGGTGTGGTGGGACAAGGACGCCAGGACATACGTCGTTTGTCGATCTGATCCTCACCGCGGTTTGCGGATCTGGGCGGGCTGCCTTCCCGAGGCGGCCCGCTTCTCGTTACAACGGCGCAGTTTTGCAAACGCTGCGTTTCTGAAATTGCTCGGTCCATGCACTTGCATGTTCCTGATCGGCCGGTTTAAGTGCGCGGCCCAGCCGGTTCCTCAACCTCCGAGAAGGAAATTTCTATGGCCCACCAGATCGTCGCCCTCGTCGGCAGCCTGCGCAAAGAGAGCTTTTCGCTGAAGATCGCCAATGCCTTGGCGAAGCTCGCCCCCGCAACGCTCAAGCTCGAGGTGATCACGCCGGCCGGCATCTCCTTCTTCAACCAGGATCTCGAGGCGAATCCGCCGGCCGATTGGCTCGCCTTCCGCGAAAAGCTGCAGAAGTCGAATGGCGTGCTGTTCGTGACGCCGGAATATAATCGTTCGATCCCGGGCGTTCTGAAGAACGCGATCGATGTCGGATCGCGTCCCTATGGTAAAAGCTCGTTCAATGGTAAGCCGACCGGCATCATCTCCAGCTCGCCCGGACCGCTTGGCGGCGTCAGCGCGGCCAAGCATTTGCAGAACATCCTGCCGGGCATCTCGGGGCCGATCCTGCAACAGCCGGAAATCTATCTGAACGGCGTGGGCGATGCCTTCGACGAGAAGGGCGAACTGGTGAAGGAGTCGCTGAAGACGGTGCTGCAGCAATATATCGCCGCGTTCGCGGCCCACGTCGAGAAGCACAACAAGTAAGAGGTGCCCGACAAGCGCGGCGGTATCCTTAGCGGTCCGTTAACCGGACCGCCGCATGCTGTCGCGCATGGTCTCCCGCGCACGCCTCAAATCCTTCCTGACCGGTCTTGCCCTCTACACCATGGCCGCTGCCATGATCGGCTATTTCTGGGTCAACGCCTATACCGGTCGTTACGGCCTCAATGCGCGACAGGAACTCGACCAGGAGATCATCGCGCTGACGTCGGAGCTTGCGCGATTGAAGCAGGAGCGGGCGGAGGGCGAGAAGCGCGTCTCGTTGTTGCGCTCGGACCGGGTCGATCCGGACATGCTGGACGAGCGCGCCCGCTACCAGCTTGACTATGTCAATCCGCATGATCTGGTGCGGACGAACCATCCGAAGTAAACTGGCGAGCACCTCCAGCGGCAAACGGCAAGGCCGTTTGCGCGGGGATGTCGGGTCAGGATGCGTGCCTGCTCATTCGGACTCGATTTCCGGCAGGCTGTGATAGATTTGGATTTGTCCGTCGGTACCGAATTTGACCCAGATCAAATGGTGCCGCGCGGGGCTGCCCTAGCAATTGTCTTTCGAAGGAGCTCTTGGGAGGAACGCCAAACGCGATGAAAGAGCGCCAGCTTGCGCATCACGCGGCGTTGGTCGAGGCTGCGATCGCATCAGGCCATGCAGCCAAATCTGCCGTGGTGGCATCATGGTGCCGTTCGTCCCGATTCCATCAGCTCGATCCCGCCGGCAGCCGGCCACCGCTGAGACTGACCGAAGCCGAACTCGGTCGGGCGCGGGAGAAAGCCGCCCCACTGTTGCAAGCAGCCCGGCCGGTCATGGATCGGCTTTACCAGGCGGTCGGCGCGGCGGGATGCTGCGTTCTGCTCGCGGCACAGGATGGTGTGCCCGTCGAGCGCCGCGGCTCTCCGGCCGACGACGCCACCTTCGAGTCCTGGGGCCTGTGGACCGGCGCGATCTGGAGCGAGGAGCACGAAGGCACCAACGGCATCGGCACCTGTCTGGTCGAAAGGCGGCCGCTGACGATCGATCGCGACCAGCATTTCTTCACCCGCAACACGCTGCTGAGCTGCACGGCCGCACCGATCTACGATCAGGACGCGAAGCTCGCCGGCGTGCTCGATGTCTCCTCCTGCCGCGCCGACCGCACCGAGGCATTCACAGATCTGATCACGCTTGCGGTTGGAGAAGCGGCGCGCCGCATTGAAGCCGATATGTTCAGGGCAGCCTTCCCGAAGGCGAGAATTGTGCTGGTGCCCGCATTCGATGGTCATGGCGGAGGACTGCTTGCGGTCGATGCCGACGATCTCGTGATAGGCGCCACGCGCTCGGCGCGTGCCGCATTGGGTGTTGCGCCCGACCGCGCGTTTCAGCCGATCCCGGCGGCCGATCTCCTGGGCGGCGTGGGCGCGGGGCTTGAGCAATTCAGCGATAGCGAGCGCGGTGTATTGCAACGCGCGTTGCTGCGGGCCCGCGGCAATGTTTCGGCCGCGGCCAAGGCGCTCGGCGTCAGCCGCGCAACGCTCCACCGCAAGCTGAAGCGGTTCGGCCTCAAGCCAGATTGAGCGGCCTCAGGCTTTCCCGACATACTCCGCGAAAACGCGGGGTCCAGTAGCCCGCGCTTTCTCCTCCGATGGATGAGCGCGCGCGAAACTGTCGCAAATCTGCGACAGTTTCAGCCGTCGGCCGTTGCACCCGGGCTGACATTTACGGCCTCCCGCGAGACCATTCGCCACGTCGCAAGGCGACGAACGATGCAACAAAACAGCGGGAGTAGACACGCCATGAACAAGCCGGAATTTCTGACGACGACCACGGCGCCCTTCGCTGAGCGCTACGACAATTTCATCGGCGGCAAATGGGTCGCGCCGCATTCGGGCAAATATTTCGACAACATCTCGCCGGTGACCGGCCATGTCGTCTGCAGGATCGCGCGCTCGGATGCGCAGGACGTCGAGGCCGCACTCGATGCGGCCCATGCGGCGAAGGACGCCTGGAGCAAGACCAGCGTCGTCGAGCGCGCCATCATTCTCAACCGCATCGCCGACCGCATGGAGGCCAATCTCGAGCGCCTTGCGGTGGCCGAGACCTGGGATAACGGCAAGCCGATCCGCGAGACCCGCGCCGCCGACCTGCCGCTGGCCATCGACCACTTCCGCTACTTTGCCGGCGTGGTGCGCGGGCAAGAGGGCACTCTGGCCGAGATTGATCAGGACACCGTGGCCTATCACTTCCACGAGCCGCTGGGTGTGGTCGGCCAGATCATCCCCTGGAACTTCCCGCTGCTGATGGCGTGCTGGAAACTCGCGCCGGCGCTCGCGGCCGGCAATTGCGTCGTGCTCAAGCCCGCCGAACAGACGCCGGCATCGATCATGGTCTGGATCGAGCTCGTCGCCGATCTCTTGCCGCCCGGCGTCATCAACATCGTCAACGGCTTCGGCCTGGAAGCCGGCAAACCGCTCGCCTCGAGCCCGCGCATCGCCAAGATCGCGTTCACCGGCGAGACCACCACGGGGCGGCTGATCATGCAGTATGCCAGTCAGAACCTGATCCCGGTGACGCTCGAACTCGGCGGCAAATCGCCCAACATCTTCTTCAAGGACGTCGCCGCCGAGTACGACGACTTCTTCGACAAGGCGATCGAAGGCTTTGTGATGTTCGCGCTCAACCAGGGCGAAGTCTGCACCTGCCCAAGCCGGGCGCTGGTGCACGAAGACATCTTCGACAAGTTCATGGAGCGGGCGCTCGGCCGCGTCGCGGCGATCAAGCAGGACGATCCGCGCAATCCAGCGACCATGATCGGGGCGCAGGCCTCCAACGAGCAGCTCGAAAAGATCCTCTCCTACATCGACATCGGTCGACAGGAGGGGGCGAAGCTGCTGGCCGGCGGCAAGCGCGCACAGCTCGGCGGCGATCTCGCCGGCGGCTTTTATGTCCAGCCCACGGTGTTCCAGGGCAATAACCGGATGCGCATCTTCCAGGAAGAGATCTTTGGGCCGGTGGTTTCGGTTACGACGTTCAAGACGGACGAGGAGGCGCTTTCGATCGCCAACGACACGCTCTACGGCTTGGGCGCTGGCGTCTGGAGCCGCGATGCCAATCGCTGCTACCGCTTCGGTCGCGCGATCCAGGCGGGGCGAGTCTGGACGAACTGCTACCACGCCTATCCGGCGCATGCAGCCTTCGGCGGCTACAAGCAGTCGGGCATCGGACGCGAGACGCACAAGATGATGCTCGATCACTATCAGCAGACCAAGAACCTCCTGGTCAGCTACAGCCCGAAGAAGCTGGGCTTCTTCTAAGACCCCATTGCTTCATCCCCGGAGTTTTCTCCCCAGACTTGAGTCCGGCGGTACGGCGCGAGAGCGCGGTACCGCCGGCTTTTTCTCTTTGTTGACCATGCGCTCCAAATCGCGCGGCGGTGGCTCGCCTGAGAGCAGGGCCGGAGCAAGCGCGTCACGGCTTTGCGATCTGCCGCCCTTCTGAGCAATTGAATATCGCAAGCGGGCGGGAGTCTTTTCAAAACTTTCATCTGCGCTGCACTGCGGCATAGCAAAACTTTTGCCGCAGCACGGCAATCCTTCCACGCCGGTTTGAGTTGGGTTAGAGAGGGCGCATCCATTCTCCCCCTGAAGCCGGAATCGCCATGGCCGCACCCAAGAAAAGCGCTGCAAAAGAACTGAACGCGGAAAAAGGAGAGGGCGCGGTCGCGGAGTTCACAAAAGAACAGGAACTGAGGGCGCTGCGGGACATGCTCCTGATCCGGCGCTTTGAGGAAAAGGCCGGCCAGCTCTACGGCATGGGTGCGATCGGTGGCTTCTGCCACCTCTACATCGGCCAGGAAGCCGTCGTGGTCGGGATGCAGATGGCCCTGAAGCTGGGCGATGAGGTCATCACCGGATACCGGGACCATGGACACATGCTCGCCTGCGGCATGGACCCCAAGGGCGTCATGGCTGAGCTGACGGGACGCCGTGGCGGCTATTCCAAGGGCAAAGGCGGGTCCATGCACATGTTCAGCATGGAGAAGAACTTCTTCGGCGGCCATGGCATCGTCGGCGCTCAGGTGTCACTCGGCACCGGGCTCGCTTTTGCGAATCGCTATCGCGGCAACGACTTCGTGAGCATCACTTATTTCGGCGACGGCGCGGCCAACCAAGGCCAGGTCTACGAAAGCTTCAACATGGCGGAGCTTTGGAAACTGCCGGTTGTCTATGTCATCGAGAACAATCGTTACGCTATGGGCACCTCGGTGACGCGGGCCTCCGCGCAATCCGATTTCTCCAAGCGCGGCGCCTCCTTCAATATCCCGGGCGAGCAGGTGGACGGCATGGACGTCCGCGCGGTCAAGGCCGCCGGCGACAAGGCGATCGCCTGGTGCCGCGCCGGCAAGGGGCCCTACATCCTCGAGATGCAGACCTACCGTTATCGTGGCCACTCGATGTCCGATCCCGCCAAATATCGAACGCGCGAGGAGGTCGAGAAAGTCCGCCACGAGCACGATCCGATCGAGCAGGTCCGCAACCGTCTGTTGGCGGCGAAGGTCAGCGAGGACGAGCTGAAGGCAATCGACGCCGAGGTTCGTGAGATCGTCAACGCAGCGGCCGACTTCGCCCAGCACGATCCCGAGCCCGATGCATCCGAGCTTTACACCGACGTCTATCGCTGATTAAGCGCACGCGAAGCCCATCCGGAGTTACCATGCCCATTCAAGTGCTGATGCCTGCGCTGTCGCCCACCATGGAAAAGGGCAACCTCGCCAAATGGCTGAAAAAGGAAGGCGAGCCGATCAAGTCCGGTGACGTCATCGCCGAGATCGAGACCGACAAAGCGACGATGGAAGTCGAGGCGACCGATGAGGGCACGCTCGGCAAGATCCTGATCCCGGAAGGTACCGCGGACGTCGCGGTCAACACGCCGATCGCCACCATCCTCGCCGACGGCGAAAGCGCCGCGGACCTCGCCAAGGCGGCGCCACCCGCAAAGCAGCAGAAGGCCGCGGAATCCGCGCCGCCTGCCGAGGCCAAGAAGGAGGCGCCTGTCTCGCCCGCAGCTCCGGCCGCACCTCAGGCCGTTGCCGTCCCCGAACCGGAAGTGCCCGCCGGCACCGAAATGGTCACGATGACCATCCGCGAGGCGCTGCGCGATGCCATGGCCGAAGAGATGCGGCGCGATCCTGACGTATTCATCATAGGCGAAGAGGTCGCGGAATATCAGGGCGCCTACAAGGTGACGCAGGGGTTGCTGCAGGAGTTCGGCGCGCGGCGCGTGATCGACACGCCGATCACCGAGCACGGGTTCGCGGGCGTCGGCATTGGTGCGGCGATGGCCGGCCTGAAGCCGATCGTCGAGTTCATGACCTTCAACTTCGCCATGCAGGCGATGGATCAGCTCATCAACTCGGCCGCCAAGACGCTCTATATGTCCGGCGGACAGATGGGCTGCTCGATCGTGTTCCGCGGGCCGAACGGCGCCGCCGCCCGCGTCGCCGCCCAGCACAGCCAGGATTATTCCGCCTGGTATTCGCAGATTCCGGGCCTGAAGGTGATCGCGCCGTTCTCTGCCGCCGATTACAAGGGCCTTCTGAAAGCCGCGATCCGCGATCCCAATCCGGTGGTCTTCCTCGAGAACGAAGTGCTCTACGGCCATTCCGGCGAGGTACCGAAGCTCGACGACTACGTCGTTCCGATCGGCAAGGCGCGCGTCGCGCGACAGGGCAGCCACGTCACCATCATCTCCTGGTCGATGGGCATGACCTACGCGCTGAAGGCGGCCGAGGAACTCGCCAAGGAAGGGATAGAGGCCGAAGTCGTGGACGTGCGCACGCTGCGCCCGCTGGATACCGAGACCATCGTCGAGTCCGTGAAGAAGACCGGGCGCGCGGTCACGGTGGAAGAGGGCTGGCAGCAGAACGGCGTCGGCGCCGAGATCGCCGCACGCATCATGGAGCACGCTTTCGATTATCTGGATGCGCCGGTGCTGCGCGTCTCCGGCAAGGACGTGCCGATGCCCTATGCGGCTAATCTTGAAAAGCTCGCGCTGCCTTCGGCCGCAGAGGTGGTTCAGGCCGCCAAAGCCGTCTGTTATCGGTGAGCCGCGCCATGCCCGGCCCCAAGGAGCAGCCCCTACCTCCAGACGTCATCGGCCGTGAGGACGCCACCGAGGTGTTGCGCGCCTTCGTGCTCGACGGCGGCCTCTCCATCGCCTTCACCCGCGCTTTCGAGGAGCCGGACATGTGGGGCCTCCTGCTCGTCGACATCGCCCGCCACGCAGCGCGCGCCTATGCGCGCGAGAGCGACTATAGCGAGGAGGAAGCGCTTGGCCGTATCCTCGACATGTTCGAGGCTGAGCTCGAACGTCCCACGGATGTCGGCACGACCACACCTCGCTCGTCAAAGGGGCACTGAAGGTGGCAATCGAACAATATCATTACGACTTCATGGCCGAGGCGATTCGTGAGGCCGAGATCGGCATCTCCGAAGGCGGTCTGCCGATCGGCGCGGTGCTGACGCGCGACAACAAGATCATCGCCCGCGGCCACAATCGGCGCATGCAGGAGAAGAACGTGATCCTGCATGGCGAGATGTCGTGCCTGCGCGATGCCGGACTGATCTCGTTCCACGACACGGTGATGTATACGACGCTGTCGCCATGCTCGATGTGTGCGGGTGCGATCGGTCTGTTCAAGCTGAAGCTGCTGGTGATCGGAGAGTCCGTGACCTTTCCCGGCGCCAAGGACATCCTGACCCAGTTCGGCATTCCCTTCATTGATCTTGCTGACGATCGCTCGGTCAACATGATGAAGTCCTGGCGCGCGAATCCCGCCAACGAGCGCATCTGGCAAGGCGACATCGGCAATTGAGCGCTCTACGTTCCTGGTCGGGCGCCGCAATGCCCAAACGATTCCGGTTGGCTTCCACGAGGGAAGGCAACGTCAAAAAGTTAGCTGTTTGAGGTCAGCATGCCCATCAACATCCTGATGCCCGCGCTGTCGCCGACGATGGAGAAGGGCAACCTTGCGAGGTGGCTCAAAAAAGAGGGCGACAAGGTCAAATCGGGTGACGTGATTGCCGAGATCGAAACCGACAAGGCCACCATGGAGGTCGAGGCGGTCGATGAGGGCACGATTGCAAAGATCCTGGTGCCGGAAGGTACGCAGGACGTGCCCGTCAACGACGTCATCGCGGTGCTCGCCGGTGACGGCGAGGACGTGAAAGCGGCTGGTGCCGCCGCCGGCAAAGCGCCGCCAAAACCGGCCGCCGAGGCGCCGGCGCCGAAGCCGGCTGCCGCCGCGCCCGCAGCGGCGCCACCGCCGCCTGCAGCAGCGCCCGCGCCGGTTCCCGCCGCAGCGCCGGCGCCGCAGGCCCCGGCGCCCGCCGCGCAGGGCAATGGACAGGGCCGCATCTTTTCCTCGCCGTTGGCGCGGCGGCTGGCGAAGGACGCCGGCATCGATCTGTCCCGCATCCTTGGCACCGGCCCGCATGGCCGCATCATCGCCCATGACGTCGAACAGGCGAAAGCCGGCAAGGGCCTGAAAGCCCCCGCGGCTGCACCTGCCGCGGGACCCGCGCTCGCGCCGTCGATGTCCGACAAGCAGATTCTCGGGCTCTTCGAGCCGGGCTCTTACGAGATCGTGCCGCACGACAATATGCGACGCACGATCGCGCAGCGCCTGACGGCGTCGGTGCAGACCGTGCCGCATTTCTATCTGACCATCGACTGCGACATCGGCCGGCTGCTCGATGCGCGCGAGCAGATCAATGCCGCGGCACCGAAGGACAAGGAGAAAAAGCCGCTCTACAAGCTCTCGGTCAACGACTTCGTCATCAAGGCGATGGCGATCGCGTTGCAGCGGATACCCGACTGCAATGTGAGCTGGACCGAAGGCGGCATGGTCAAGCACAAGCATTCCGACGTCGGCGTGGCGGTGGCCATGCCCGGCGGATTGATCACGCCGATCATCCGCAAAGCCGAGACGAAGCCGCTGTCCGTCATCTCCAACGAGATGAAGGATTTTGCCGCCCGCGCCCGCGCCAGAAAGCTCAAGCCCGAGGAATATCAGGGCGGCACGACGGCGGTGTCCAACCTCGGCATGTACGGCATCAACCATTTCACCGCGGTGATCAATCCGCCGCATGCCACCATCCTTGCGGTCGGCACCAGCGAGCAGCGCCCCGTCGTGCGTGACGGCAAGATCGAGATCGCCAGTCTCATGAGCGTGACGCTGTCCTGCGATCACCGCGCCATCGACGGTGCGTTGGGGGCCGAACTGATCGGCGCCTTCAAGCAGCTCATCGAAAACCCCGTGATGATGATGGTGTAGGAAACGCCGTAAACGTGCGCCGCTCTCTCCTCGGAGAGAGCAGGGAAGGAAATCAAGAGTAGCTTGCAATGGCCGACACATCCTTCGACGTCATCATCATCGGCTCCGGACCTGGCGGCTATGTCACCGCGATCCGCGCCGCGCAGCTCGGCTTCAAGACCGCGATTGTGGAGAAATCCTATCTCGGCGGCATCTGCCTGAACTGGGGCTGCATTCCGACCAAGGCGCTTTTGCGCTCGGCGGAAATCTTCCACTACATGCAGCACGCAAAGAGTTATGGGCTGTATGCGGAGAAGGTCGGCTACGACACCAAAGCCGTGGTGCAGCGCTCGCGCGCGGTCTCGAAGCAGCTCAACGACGGCGTCGGCTTCCTGATGAAGAAGAACAAGGTCGCCGTGATCTGGGGCGAGGCGGTGGTCGACGCGCCCGGCAAAATCACGGTGAAGAAGTCCGCCGTCGAAGGGCCGAAGGGCGCGCTGGGTGAGGGCGCCTATCAGGCCAAGCACATCATTGTCGCGACCGGCGCGCGCCCGCGTGTGCTGCCGGGGCTCGAGCCGGACAAGAAGCTGGTCTGGACCTACTTTGAAGCGATGGTGCCGGATCGGTTTCCGAAATCGCTGCTGGTCGTCGGCTCCGGAGCCATCGGCATCGAATTTGCGTCCTTCTTCCACACCATGGGCAGCGACGTCACCGTCGTCGAGGTGTTGCCGCAGATCCTGCCGGTCGAGGATGCGGAGATCGCAGGGCTTGCGCGCAAGCGTTTCGAGAAGCAGGGCATCAAGATCATCACCGGTGCCAAGGTGGCAAAGCTGGAGAAGAAGGCCGACAGCGTCGTCGCCACGATCGACGACGGCAAGGGCAAGCTTCAGTCCGTAGAGTTCGAGCGGGTGATTTCCGCGGTCGGCGTGGTCGGAAACATCGAAAATCTCGGGCTGGAAAAGCTCGGGGTCAAGACCGATCGCGGCACCATCGTCATCGACGGGCATTGCAAGACCAATGTGCCCGGCATCTACGCCATCGGCGATGTCGCGGGTCCGCCGATGCTCGCGCACAAGGCCGAGCATGAGGGCGTGATCTGCGTCGAGGCGATCAAGGGCCTCAATCCGCATCCGATGGACAAGCTTCTCATCCCCGGCTGCACCTATTGCAACCCACAAATCGCTTCAGTCGGTCTCACCGAGGCCAAGGCGAAAGAAGGCGGCCGCGAAATTCGCGTCGGTCGTTTCCCCTTCATCGGCAATGGCAAGGCGATTGCGCTCGGCGAGGACCAGGGGCTCGTGAAGGTGATCTTCGACAAGAAGACCGGCCAGCTTCTGGGCGCGCATATGATCGGCGCCGAAGTCACAGAGCTGATCCAGGGCTATGTCGTCGCCATGAACCTGGAGACGACCGAAGAAGAGCTGATGCACACCGTATTCCCGCACCCGACGCTGTCGGAAATGATGAAGGAGGCGGTGCTCGACGCCTACGGGCGCGTGCTGAATATCTGAGGTCATTGCGGGCGAGGCGATCCAGTGCCGCGGATGCAGTCTGGATGCCTCGTCGCTTACGCTCCTCGCAATGACGGACAACCAATGCCCTTCGAAGAGAGAGCGAACTCGTGCACGACAACGACAACCTGACCATCGAGCGTCCGACCTTCGTCACCCATCTCGAATGCGCGATGGAAGGCGACGGCTACCCCGCCGACCAGGTGCACAATTTGTCGAAGGCCGGCAAGCCGCTCTTGGTCCGTTACGATCTCGCAGGCGTCAGGAACGCGCTGAGCAAGGATGCGCTTCAGCACCGCCCCGCCGACATGTGGCGCTACCGCGAGTTGCTGCCGGTGCGCAAATGCAAGGACATCGTCAGTCTGGGGGAGGTGATGACGCCGCTCATCCGCCTGCCAAAACTTGGAAAGAAACTCGGCGGCGGCGAAATCATCGTGAAGGATGAAGGACGCCTGCCGACCGGCTCGTTCAAGGCGCGCGGGCTGGTCATGGCGGTCTCGATGGGCAAGGCGCTCGGCATCAAGCACATGGCGATGCCGACCAACGGCAATGCCGGCGCGGCGCTCGCAGCCTACGCCACCGCCTGCGGGATCAAGACCACCATCTTCTGCCCCGCCGATACGCCGGAAGTGAATGTCAGCGAGATCGCGCTGCAGGGTGCGACGGTCTACCGCGTCAACGGCCTGATCGATGATTGCGGCAAGATCGTCGGTGAAGGCAAGGCGAAGGTCGGCTGGTTCGATACCTCGACCTTGAAAGAGCCGTACCGGATCGAAGGCAAGAAAACGATGGGGCTGGAACTCGCCGAGCAGCTCGGCTGGGACGTGCCCGACGTGATCTTTTATCCGACAGGCGGCGGTACCGGGCTGATCGGCATGTGGAAGGCCTTTGCCGAACTGGAGGCGATCGGCTTCATCGGTTCAAAGCGCCCGCGGATGGTCGCGGTGCAGGCGGCCGGCTGCGCGCCGATGGTGCGCGCTTTCGAGAATGGCACCGAGCATGCCGCGCGATGGGAAGACGCGCACACCATCGCCTCTGGAATCCGCGTGCCGCAGGCGATCGGGGATTTTCTGATTCTGCGTGCCGTGCGCCAAAGCAAAGGTTTTGCCATCGCCGTGAGCGACGAGGCGATTTCGGCTGCGCTCAACGAGGTCGCGCGCGAAGAGGGCCTGCTGTTGTGCCCCGAGGGAGCCGCGACCTACGCCGCCTATCAGCAGAGCCTCGCCGATGGCCGCGTCAGCAAGAATGATCGCGTGATGCTCTTCAACTGCGCCTCCGGCCTTAAATACCCGCTGCCGCCAGTCACGCGAACGCTCGATCGAAACAAGCCGATCGACTACGCGATGTTCTAAGGTGCAATGAGATCAGGTCGAAGCGAACTCCTAACTGCGACCGTCAGCCCGAGGCGCCTCCGCGCAGCGGAGGCCTCGAAGGGCGACGCCCGACTGTTGCAGCAGGGCCGTTCATCTTTCGAGGCTCGCTTTCGCGAGCGCCTCAGGATGACGGGTTAAGATGGGTTGGTTCAAGAGTTTCTACTGAGTTCGCGGGAGGACGCGGATGGGAAGAGCAGTTTGGGCCACCTTTATCGCACTGCTAGCGTTCTGTTGCCCTGCGTCCGCCGACAATTTTCCCTCGCGTCCCATCACCATTGTAGTGCCGTTCTCGGCGGGCGGCCCGTCGGACGCGATGGCACGTATTCTCGGTGAGCGCATGAAGCTGACGCTGGGCCAGGCGATCCTGGTCGAGAACGTCACCGGCGCCGGCGGCTCGATCGGGGTGGGGCGCGCGGTGCATGCCGCGCCTGACGGCTACACGGTCGGCTTCGGCCATCTCGGCACCCACGTCGCCAATGGCGCGATCTACAAGCTCAACTACGACCTCGTGAGTGATCTCGAGCCGGTGGTGCTCTTGCCAAGCAACCCGATGATCATTGTCAGCAAGAACGCGGTCCCCGCGACGACGCTGAAGGAGCTGATCGGCTGGCTCAAGGCACGGCCGGCGCCCGCCACGGCCGGAACCGCCGGCGCGGGCTCCGGCAGCCACATCGCCGGGCTCTATTTTGAAAACGCCACGGGCATCAAACTGCAATATGTGCCGTATCGCGGCACGGGCCCGGCGCTGAACGATCTCGTCGCCGGCCAGATCGACCTGATCGTCGATCAGCTCTCCAACTCCATCAACCAGGTCCGCGCCGGCACGATACGCGGCTATGCCGTGACCGACGACAAGCGCGCCGGATCGGCGCCGGACATCCCGACCACCGACGAGGCGGGGCTGTCAGGCTTCCACATGACCCTGTGGTCGGGCCTTTGGGTGCCCAAGGGCACGCCCAAGGAGGTCGTGGCCAAGCTCAATGCCGCGGCGGTCGATGCCTTGAATGATTCGCAGGTCCGCAAGCAGCTCGAAAACCTGGGATTGCAGATGCCGCCGGCGGATAAGCTCACCCCGGAAGCGCTGGGCGACTGGCAAAAGGCGGAGATCGCCAAGTGGTGGCCGATGATCAAGGCCGCCAATGTGAAGGTCGATTAGCCGCCTTTCACGGCGTCATAGCTAAGAAAATCGTTGCTGCGGCGCTACGATTGTTGCGATCTCGCAACAGCGAGAGGAACATTTGGCTCACGCCGCAGTCTACTCTTGCCCGCGCCGCTTTTTGGCCACACCCCTTCGTGAAATGATGACTTTGTAGGCTGTTGGCCAAAACGTCTACAGGCGAAGGAAGGCCCTCAATGTCAGGGGTCTTTTTCCGGGTCCGAAAGATTGGCCGGGGAAGCGGACTTCGCGATGGACGCCAACACCAATCTCAAGAACAGGCTCCCGAGCCGTCACGTGACGGAGGGGCCCGAGAGGGCACCGCATCGCTCTTATCTCTACGCGATGGGGTTGACCACCGCACAAATTCACCAGCCTTTCGTAGGTGTTGCCTCCTGCTGGAATGAGGCGGCGCCGTGCAATATTTCGCTGATGCGGCAGGCCCAGGCGGTGAAGAAGGGTGTCGCGCACGGCGGCGGCACCCCGCGCGAGTTCTGCACCATTACGGTCACCGACGGCATTGCGATGGGCCACGACGGCATGCGCTCGTCGCTGCCGTCGCGCGAATGCATCGCCGATTCGGTCGAGCTGACCGTCCGCGGCCATGCCTATGACGCGCTGGTCGGGCTTGCCGGCTGCGACAAATCGCTCCCGGGCATGATGATGGCGATGGTTCGGCTCAACGTGCCCTCGATCTTCATCTACGGCGGCTCGATCCTGCCCGGCAATTTCCGTGGCCAACAGGTCACAGTGCAGGACATGTTCGAGGCAGTCGGCAAGCACTCGGTCGGCGCGATGTCCGATGCCGACCTCGACGAGATCGAACGCGTGGCGTGCCCTTCGGCGGGCGCCTGCGGGGCACAGTTCACCGCCAACACCATGGCGACCGTCTCCGAGGCGATCGGCTTGGCGCTGCCTTATTCGGCCGGCGCACCGGCCCCCTACGAGATTCGTGATTCCTTCTGCATGGCCGCCGGCGAAAGGGTGATGGAGCTGATCGCGGCCAACATCCGGCCGCGCGACATCGTGACGCGCAAGTCGCTGGAGAATGCTGCGGCCGTTGTTGCAGCGTCCGGCGGGTCGACCAATGCTGCGTTGCACCTACCGGCCATCGCGCATGAGGCGGGCATCAAGTTCGACCTGTTCGACGTCGCCGAAATCTTCAAAAAGACACCATACGTCGCCGATTTGAAGCCGGGTGGTCGTTATGTCGCCAAAGACCTGTTCGAAGCTGGCGGCATACCGCTTCTGATGAAAACGTTGCTCGATAACGGCTTCCTGCACGGCGACTGCTTGACCGTCACGGGCCGCACGATCGCCGAAAATCTCAAAAGCGTAAAATGGAACCCGCACCAGGATGTGGTGCGGTCAGCCGACAACCCGATCACCGTCACTGGCGGGGTGGTTGGGCTGAAGGGCAACCTTGCGCCAGAAGGTGCGATCGTGAAGGTCGCGGGCATGTCGAATTTGCGTTTCACCGGACCGGCCCGGTGTTTCGACCGCGAGGAGGACGCCTTCGAGGCCGTCCAGAAGCGCACCTACAAGGAAGGCGACGTCATCGTCATCCGCTATGAGGGGCCGCGCGGCGGTCCCGGCATGCGCGAAATGCTGCAGACCACGGCGGCGCTCACCGGACAGGGCATGGGCGGCAAGATCGCCCTCATCACCGACGGCCGGTTCTCCGGCGCGACGCGCGGCTTCTGCATCGGCCATGTCGGGCCGGAAGCGGCGGTCGGCGGACCGATTGGATTGTTGCAGGACGGCGACATCATCGAGATCGATGCGGTCGCCGGGACTCTTAACGTGAAATTGACCGACGCGGAATTGACCGAGCGCAGAACCAAATGGCGGTCTCGTGAGACCAACCATACATCAGGTGCTCTCTGGAAATACGCGCAGCAGGTCGGGCCAGCGGTCGGCGGGGCCGTGACCCATCCGGGTGCAGCGCATGAGAAGCAGTGTTATGCGGACATCTAGGCGTATCATTGTTGCGTTGCTGTTGGGTGCGTCTTCCGTCGCCACCGCGGCGTTCGCCTTTGACGGCGCGCCGGTCAACCAGGATGCCACCATCCCCGTCGCGTCCGCCCAGTCTGGCAGCGCGGCCGGCGCCTTGACCCTGAAGAAGGGGGCGCAGGCAGCGGTTACGCAGGATACCTCGCTCACTGCGCTGCAATATGCCGCCGAAGGCGGGCATCCCGTCGCGCAGTGGAAGCTGGGGCGGATGTACGCCAATGGCGACGGCGTCGCTCAGGATGATGTGCGCGCTTTCGAATATTTCAGCCGCATCGCCAATGAGCATGCCGAGGACAGCCCGTCGGCACCGCAGGCCTCGATCGTCGCCAACGCCTTCGTCGCGCTCGGACGCTACTATCTGAATGGCATTCCCAATTCGAAGGTGAAGCCGGATCCGGAGCGGGCGCGGGAGATGTTCTCTTATGCGGCGTCCTATTTCGGCAATGCGGATGCACAGTACGATCTGGCTCGGCTCTATCTGAAGGCGCCGGACGCCACGCCGGATAATTTCCGCTACGGTGCGCGCTGGCTCGGGCTGGCCGCTCAGAAGGGGCAGCACGAGGCGCAGGCGCTGCTCGGTCAGATGCTGTTCAACGGCGACCGCCTGCCGCGCCAGGCAGCGCGCGGGCTGATGTGGCTCACCCTGGCGCGTGACAGCGCCGGTCCGGACGAGACCTGGATCAAGGAAAGCTACAACCGCGCCTTTGCAAAAGCCTCCGACAACGACCGCGCCATGGCGCTGCAGATGCTCGAGCACTGGGTGCAGGGCAAGCGGGATTGAGGCTGCGCAGGGTGGGTTGAGCGGCAGCGAAACCCACCATCCACCACGCCGGCTGGTAAGGTGATGGGTTTCGCTTTCGCTCTACCCATCCTACGCTCTCACACAACTCACGGGCTGATGCGCTTCGACATCGGATAGCCCGAGTTCATACCGAATTTTCGCGACGGCGTGCCAGTATCGACATAGCCGCTCGAGAGATAGAATCGACGCGCGGTCTCGGTACTGTGTAGGCGGCACTCTATGTTGCCGCGCTCAAGCGCCCGCGCTTCCAGGGCTCTGAGCAGCGCGCGGCTGACGCCGCGAAAGCGCGCTTCAGGTGCGACATAGTTCAGGGTGATTTCGCCCGCGTCACTCACCGATCCGACCGCAAAGATAGTGTCGCCCTCGACTGCGACGAGAACCGAACTGTCTGGTCGAGCGATCCAACCCGCAACGATCTCTGGCTTCTTGTTGGCCAGCCAGCGCTCCAGGAGCGCCGGATCATTATCGTGATCTGCGGCGCAAAGTTCGGTGATCGAAGTTCGGAGCACCGTGCAAGCGGCCTCCGCATCCTCCAGCCTGGCGTCGCGAATGTTCATTCAGGCTCCGGCGGGTGGGGCTTACACCTTCTCCAAATCAAAATCCGCCCACACCGGCACGTGGTCGGATGGCTTCTCCCAGCCGCGCACATAGCTGTCGATGCCGACATCGACGAGGCGGTCGCTGGCCTGCGGGGAGAGGAGCAAGTGGTCGATGCGCAGGCCCCAGTTCTTCTGCCAGCAGCCGGCCTGGTAGTCCCAGAAGGTGTATTGGCCCGGTGCGTCGGTCACCGCGCGGACAGCATCGGTCAGCCCGAGCCCGAGGAGTGACTGGAAGGCTTCGCGGGTGGTGGGACGGAACAGGGCGTCATTGACCCAGTTGACGGGGTTGTAGACGTCGGTTGCCGTCGGGATGACGTTAAAGTCGCCTGCGAGCACCAGGGGCTCTTCGGTCTTCAGCCGCTCCTTCGAATACTCAAGAAGCCGCGACATCCATTTGAGCTTGTAGGGATATTTGTCGCTGTCAGGAGGATTTCCATTAGGCAGGTAGAGGCAGGCGATGCGCACCACGCCGTGCTTGAGCGTCACCACGCCTTCGAGAAACCGGGCATGGGCGTCCTCGTCGTCGCCGGCGAGCCCCGATTTCGTTTCATCGAACGGCAGCTTCGACAGCAGCGCCACGCCATTGAACGTCTTCTGCCCGTGCGTGACGACGTTGTACCCGAGCGCCTCGATCTCGAGCCGCGGAAAGGCCTCGTCGGTGCACTTGATTTCCTGCAGGCAGACAATGTCGGGCTCGCACTCCTTCAACCAGGTCATGAGGTGCTCGATCCTCTGCCTGATCGAATTGACGTTCCAGGTGGCGATGCGCATGGGAAATGGCCCGGCTGATGGAAAGAGCTGGAAGTTGAAGCAAAGAAAACGCACTTCACCTCTCCCCAGCGGGGAGAGGTCGGATCGCGTCAGCGATCCGGGTGAGGGGGCGCGGCTCTCTCGATAGACCGTAACCCCTCACCCGGATCGCATCATTTGGTGCGATCGGACTTCTCCCTGCGGGAGAGGTTGAACCGTGCCCCGACCGATCAGCTCTATAGCTGGAATCTCTAGATCGAAAAACTGGTGCCGCAGCCGCAGGAGGCGGTGGCGTTGGGATTATTGACCCGAAACGACGCGCCGATGAGGTCGTCGACGAAATCGACCTCCGATCCCGCCAGAAACGGCGCCGAGGCCGAATCGACCAGCACGACCGCATTATCGCGCTCGATCACGAGGTCGTCGTCCGCCTTGGCGCGGTCGACGTCGAATTTATATTGGAATCCGGAGCAGCCGCCGCCCTCCACGGAGATGCGCAGCATGGCGCCACCACCTTCGCTCCTCAGGATTTCACCGATGCGGCGGGCGGCCCGCTCGCTGATGGTCACGGCTGCTGTCATCTTCGGTCTCTCTAGGTCTTGTGCGGAGCTCACTCCGGCGAAGCGTCATCGCCAATTCATTGGTATCCGACGCCTGAGATAGTTAAGTACAGAGCCTTAAGGAATCAAATGGATAGGGACTAAATACCCGTGTCGGTCGGAATGGCTGCCCCTCGTGCGCCCTATGCCTGCGACCCCGATCGGTCCCGCGGCCGGCTGTTTGCGGAGCCGCCGAGCCGGACCCGCAGCCCGTTCCGCAGGGATTGCGACCGGGTCATTCATTCCAACGCCTTCCGCCGCCTGAAGCATAAAACCCAAGTTTTCGTGTTCCACGAGGGCGATCATTATCGCACCCGGCTCACCCATTCGCTGGAAGTGGCGCAAATCGCACGGGCGCTCGCCCGTCAACTTGGCCTGGACGAGGACCTGACCGAGGCCCTGGCGCTGGCCCATGATCTCGGGCATCCGCCGTTTGGACACGCCGGCGAGCGGGCGCTGGACGCCTGCCTGAAGGCGCATGGCGGGTTCGACCATAATGCCCAGTCACTACGGGTCGTCACCGCGCTCGAGCATCGCTATCCGAGCTTCGATGGGCTCAACCTGACCTGGGAAATGTTGGAAGGCATCGTCAAGCACAATGGTCCGCTGACGGCGCGCGACGGCACGGCGATCGGCCGCTACGTTGAGCGCGGCGTGCCTGTCGGCATCTCCGATTTCGTCCAAGCCTTTGACCTCGAGCTCTCAACTTTTGCCTCGCTGGAGGCACAGGCGGCGGCGATTGCCGACGACATTGCCTATGATGCCCACGATATCGACGATGGCCTGCGTGCCGGCCTGTTTGCCGTCGATGATCTCAAGGTCATGCCGGCCGCGGAGCGCATGATCGCGGCGATCGACGGAAACTATCCTGGTCTCGACGGCGACAGGCGGGGCGCGGAGTTCGTGCGTGAGCTGATCTCCTACCTGATCGGCGCGGTCGCGGCGGAGACCCGGCGGCAACTCTCGCTGGTGCGGCCCCAGTCGGTCGAAGAGGTGCGCAACGCCGGTCAGCAGCTTATGCTGTTTCCGCCTGATGTCGCCGAGACCGAGGCGGGCATCAAGGCGTTCCTGAAAGCGCACATGTACCGGCACGAGCGCGTCATGAGCATCATGAAGGATGCCGAGCAGATCATCTTCGATCTCTTTGCCCGTTACGAGCGCAGTCCCGCTGATATGCCCGACGAATGGCGGGAGGGCACCGAGCAGACCGCCGGGGCGGCGCGGGCACGACGGATCGGCAATTTCATCGCCGGGATGACCGACCGTTTCGCGCTCATGGAGCATCAAAGGCTTTTTGACTCGACCCCGGATTTGCGTTAGGCGGCGGCCATGGCCGATCAGCCCACCTCACTCCACCTTTTCGCGGACGTGCTCGCGCGCGTGCACGCGATTTGCGCTGCCTTGGCCAGGGAAGGCCATTGGCCGGAGACAACGGATTTTTCCCGCGTGGTTGTGGAACCGCCGCGCGAGGCGAGCCATGGCGACATGGCCACCAATGCCGCGATGGTGCTCGCCAAGGAGGCCAAGGCAAAGCCGCGCGATCTCGCCGAGGCGATCGCGGCGCGGCTGCGCGAGGACGCGCTGATCGCGAAGGTCGATATTGCTGGCCCCGGCTTCATCAATCTCACCTTGAAACCGCAGGCCTGGGCCGATGCGCTGCGCACCGTGCTGCGGGAAGGGGAGGCCTATGGCCGTTGCCCCGCGGGGGCTGCCGCCAAGGTCAATGTGGAATACGTCTCGGCCAACCCCACGGGGCCGATGCATGTCGGTCATTGCCGCGGCGCGGTGTTTGGCGACGCACTGTGCAATTTGTTGCAGTTCGCCGGCCGCGACGTCACGCGCGAATATTACATCAACGACGCCGGTGCCCAGGTCGACGTGCTCGCCCGCTCGGCTTACCTGCGCTATCGCGAGACGCTGGGCGAGGACATCGGCGCCATCCCCGAGGGGCTCTATCCCGGCGATTATCTGAAGCCGGTGGGGCAGGCCTTGGCGGCCGAATATGGCGGCCGCTTGCGCACCATGCCGGAGGCGCAGTGGCTCCCGATCGCGCGTGACAAGGCGATCGCGATGATGATGGACGAGATCAAGGGCGATCTCGCCGCGCTCAACATTCATCACGATGTCTTTTTCTCCGAGCGCTCGCTGATCGAGGGCGGCAACAACAAGGTCGCCGAAACCATCGATTTCCTGCGCGCCCGCGGCGACGTCTATGTCGGCCGCCTGCCGCCGCCGAAGGGCGCACCGGTGGAGGATTGGGAAGACCGCGAACAGCTTCTGTTCCGCGCCACTGCCTTTGGCGATGACGTCGATCGTCCGCTGATCAAGTCGGACGGCTCCTACACCTACTTCGCGTCCGACATCGCCAATCACAAGAACAAGTTCGATCGCGGCTTTGCCGATCTGATCGACGTGTTCGGCGCCGATCACGGCGGCTACATCAAGCGCATGCAGGCGGCCGTGAAGGCGGTCACTGCGGGTCAGGCCGTGCTCGACGTGAAGATCGTGCAGCTCGTCAAGCTCTTGCGCAACGGCGAGCCGGTGAAGATGTCGAAACGATCCGGCGATTTTGTCACCTTGCGCGAAGTGGTCGATGAGGTCGGCCGGGATGCCGTCCGCTTCATGATGCTCTACCGCAAGAATGACGCGGTGCTGGATTTCGACCTCGCCAAGGTCATCGAGCAGTCAAAGGACAATCCGGTCTTCTACGTGCAGTACGGACACGCGCGCGGACATTCGGTGTTTCGGAAAGCGCGTGAGGTCGTGCCCGATCTGCCCGAGGAAACGGCCGCCCGGGTCGCCTATCTTGCCGGGGCCGCGATCGAGCGGCTGAGCGACCCCGCCGAGTTGGACCTTTTGAAGCGGCTTGCGCTGTTCCCGCGGGTCATCGAGGGGGCGGCGGCGGCCCATGAGCCGCACCGGATCGCCTTTTATCTCTACGATCTCGCCAGCGAACTCCACGCGCTCTGGAACAAAGGGCATGATTTGCCCTATTTACGCTTCATTATCTCTGATGATCCAGAGTTGACCAAGGCACGGCTGGCCATGGTCCAGGGCGTCGTATCGGTTTTGGCATCAGGGCTCGCCATTCTGGGCGTCCATGCTCCGGACGAAATGCGGTAGTCTGGGTTAGTTTGTTGCCTATCTATAGTTGGCGTGTGGGCGCACCCCGGCAGAGCTGGTTTAGCATTCAGGCGAAGCGGGGCGGCTTTCTCTAAAGGCATCACGATGGCCGATCGATATCAGGACAGACGTTACGGCGCCGCCAGCCATGGCCGCGGCGGCGAACAGTATGAGTCTGACCGTGTTGAGAGCGACCCCTTGGCCGAACTGGCGCGGCTGATCGGTCAGACCGATCCGTTCGGAACGGCGGGCCAGCCCAGCCCTCAGGTCCCACCGCGCCCCGTGCCGCGGCAGGACTATCGGCCGAGCCGGGACTACCGGCAGGATTTCTCGCAAGACTACCAGCAGGCCCACCAGCCGGAAGCGGAGCCCGATGAAGCGCCTGCGCCGGCCGGCCCGCCGTCCTGGATACAGCGCGCCAATATCCGTCGCGAGGCGGTGAGCGACGTCCGCCGGGACTTTCCGCCTGCCCCCCAGGTGGAGACTGGAGGCGAGGATTATCTGGGCTCGATGCATCCGCTGCACCGCTATGGCGCGACGCCGCAGCAGGCGCAGCCTGATGCGTACTATGGGGACGGGCAACATTACCAGGACGAGCAGGCGTATGCCGAGCCGCAGGCCGCGCTCGATCCGTCGCGGTACGACGATGCGCTCTATGGGCAGCTCGAAAGCAGCCTGCAGGATCTGCAGCGCGAGCCGGCCTATCCCGACGATCCCTACGCCTACGAGGCGGGTTATCAGGAGGAGGGCGAGGAAGAGCCGGCGCCGCGGCGCCGCGGCCCGATGTTCGCGGTCATTGCCGTTCTGGCGCTGGGCGTGCTGGGCACGGCGGCGGCCTATGGCTACCGGACCTATTTCACGCACGTGCGCAGCGGTGAACCGCCGATCATCAAGGCGGATAACAGCCCGACCAAGATCATCCCGACGCCCTCCGACGGCAGCGCCAAGATGCCGGATCGCATCGCGCCGGGCGATGGCACCGAAAAAATCGTGCCCCGCGAGGAGCAGCCCGTGGACGTCAACGCCCGCGTCGCCGGCCCGCGGGTCGTCTTCCCGCCGCTGAACCAGAACGCCAATCCGCCATCGGCGGCGAGCGTCTCGGCCAATGCCATGCCGCCCGCGCCTCCGGGCACCGGGCCGGCGGCGATGGTCAGCAATGGCACCTTGCCGAGCGCCGAGCCGCGCAAGATCAAGACTTTCTCGGTCAAGAGCGATGAGCCTGATACGGCGTCGGTGCCGGTCAATACGCAGGCGCCAACCGCGGCCGCGAAGCAGCCGGCCGCCAAGAGCGCAAGCAGGACGTCGCCGGCCCAGGCCAATGCCAGCGCCAATATGCCGTTGTCGCTGTCGCCTCAGGGGCAACCGGCGCCGGCCGCCGAGACCCGGGTGGCGTCGACGGTGCCGACTCAGGTTTTGCCCAGCGCTCCCCCGGCGACGAGCGGCGGCTATATGGTCCAGGTCTCCTCGCAGCGGAACGAGGCCGACGCGAGTGCGTCGTTCCGTGCGCTGCAGAACAAGTTCCCGCAGGTCCTGGCTTCGCAGAGCCCGGTGATCAAGCGCGCAGATCTCGGCGAGAAAGGCGTTTACTATCGGGCGATGGTGGGTCCGTTCGGGACGTCTGAGGAAGCCGTGCAGTTCTGCAGCAATCTGAAAAGTGCCGGCGGCCAGTGCGTCGTCCAGAGGAATTAGCTGCCGTTTCCTTGACCCCTTGATCGGCAGCGGGCTAATCGGCCGGTCATGACGAAAGCGTTCATCACCGGCGTTGCCGGAACCGAACTCAGCGAGGCCGAACGCGCTTTCATCGCGGCGGAACGCCCGTGGGGCTTCATCCTGTTCAAGCGAAACGTCGAGACTCCCAGGCAAGTCTCTCATCTGGTTAGGGAATTGCGCAACTGTCTGGGCGGGCCCGACGCGCCTGTCCTGATCGACCAGGAGGGCGGCCGTGTCGCCCGCTTGGGCCCGCCGCACTGGCCGGTTTATCCGGCTGGCGCGCTGTTCGGCCGGCTCTATGACATCGACGAGGAGCTCGGGCTGAAAGCGGCGCGGCTGAGCGCACGGCTCATTGCGGACGATCTGCATCAGCTCGGCGTCAGCGTGGACTGCCTGCCGCTCGCCGATGTGCCGGTCGCCGGTGCCGATGCGGTGATCGGCAACCGCGCCTACGGGACCGAGCCCGGCAAGGTCGCGGCCATCGCGCGGGCGGTGACCGAGGGACTGGAGCAGGGTGGTATTTTACCGGTCCTGAAACATATCCCGGGCCATGGACGGGCGACGGCCGATACCCATTTTAAGCTTCCGGTGGTCGATACGGCCGAAAGTGAGCTGGAACGCACCGATTTTGCGGCTTTTCGGCCGCTTTCGGACCTGCCAATGGCGATGACAGCACATGTTGTGTTTAGCGTCTTCGACTCCGCCCATCCGGCGACGACTTCTGCGACAATGGTCGAACGGGTGATTCGCGGCGTGATTGGGTTCCAAGGTCTGTTGATGAGTGATGACGTGTCTATGAATGCGCTGGCGGGATCGATTGCCGAGCGGACGGCTGCGATCATCGCCGCCGGATGCGACATGGTCCTGCATTGCAACGGCAAGCTCGAGGAGATGCGCGACGTTGCCCGGATGACGCCCGAACTGTCGGGCCCGGCCCAGCAGCGCGCAAGGCGCGCGTTGTCGTCGCGCAAGGCGCCGCAGCCGTTCGATCGGCAAGCGGCGCGGGCCGAACTGGATGCATTGATTGAGCGAGCGGGAATAGCTGGCGCATGAGCGCGGAAATCCTGTCCTTTGAGACCGGCCGGCCAACCGAACTGGCCGAAGGCGAGCCGGCACTGGTGGTCGACGTCGAGGGCTATGAGGGCCCGCTCGATCTCCTGCTCGCGCTCGCGCGCCAACAGAAAGTCGATCTTCACAAGATCTCGATCCTGGCGCTGGCCGACCAGTATCTGCAGTTCATCGAGGAGGCGCGAAAGGTCCGCCTTGAGCTCGCGGCCGACTATCTCGTGATGGCGGCCTGGCTTGCCTTCCTGAAATCGCGGCTATTGTTGCCGGAGCCGGCGGTACCGGACGGGCCGAGCGCCGAGGAGATGGCGACGGCGCTGGCCAACCGGCTGCGCCGGCTCGAGGCGATCCGCGAGGCGGCCAACCGCCTGATGAACCGGCCGCAATTGCAGCGCGACATCTTTCCGCGCGGCAATCCCGAGGCCATCGCCGAGATTCGCCATCCCAAATACACCGCAACCCTATACGACTTGCTCACGGCCTACGCGACGCAGCGCCAGCAAGGGGTGCTGGCATCGGTGCATCTGGCCAGGCGCACCGTGTGGTCGCTTGCGGAAGCGCGCGCATCGCTGGAGCGGCTGATCGGCTTGCCCGAATCCGAGGATTGGGGCTGTCTCGACGAATATTTGGTTCGCTACGTTGCCGAACCCTCGCAACGCGCCACCGTCTTTGCCTCCAGCTTTGCGGCGGCGCTCGAACTTGTGCGCGAGGGGCAACTGGAACTGAACCAGAAAGAGGCGTTCGCGCCGATTTTCTTTCGCAAACGCCCGCCGCAGCCGCCGGCTGCTGAACCCGTGCCGGATATGACGGCCGAGTAGTTAAGTGTTGGAAGAAGGAGACCCAGCCATGGCCAGCTTGGCGGAAAAACGCGAAGCCATCGCCGAGGAGCCTGTCGCGGATCCGCAGGCGCGGCCCGAGGAATTGCGGCTGCTGGAAGCGCTGCTGTTCGCCTCCTCGGAACCGCTCGACACGGCAACGCTCGCCAAACGCATGCCTGAGGGCGTCGACGTCAAGGCTGCGCTGGCGCAGCTCCAGGCGGATTACGCCCCCCGCGGCGTCAATCTGGTGCGCATCGCCAACAAGTGGACCTTCCGCACCGCCGGCGACCTCGCCTGGTTGATGACACGCGAAAGCACCGAGACGCGGCGGCTGTCGCGCGCGGCGATTGAGGTGCTGGCGATCGTCGCCTATCACCAGCCGGTGACGCGGGCCGAGATCGAGGAAATCCGCGGCGTGGTCACCTCCAAGGGGACACTGGACGTGCTTTTGGAGACCGGATGGATCCGGCCGCGCGGCCGCCGCAAGACGCCGGGCCGTCCCCTGACGTTCGGGACCACGGAAGCGTTCCTGTCGCAATTCAGCCTGGAGGCGCTCAGCGACCTGCCGGGCCTGGAGGAGCTCAAGGGTACCGGCATGCTGGATACGCGCCTGCCGACCGGCTTTACCGTTCCGACGCCATCGGATGATCCGACGCTGCGCGAGGACGAAGATCCACTCGAGCCGGGCGATCTGGAACTCACGCTGGCGCCCGCGCCCGAACCGGAGAGCGGGGGCGGCGAGGGCGGAGACGCGGCGTAGCGACGCAGTAACTCGCAGAGCTGGACAGCCCTGCTGATCCGTCATCCTTCGAGGCTTGCTTCGCAAGCACCTCCAGCGACAAACGGCGCAGCCGTTTGCGCGGGGATGACGGAGATGGTTTGGAGTTCAAGGCACCATCCCCGTAGGTTAACGGTAGCGCAAATAGCCGAGCTTCGGCCGCGATTTAACGCACCCGAAGTCCTTGTTTTTGACACCCGCCAAGCCTACGTTTGCGGCAAGATCAGGCCGGGTGCCGGCCGTTTCGTGTTTTGGAGGTTGCAGGATGGGTTCGCTTAGTATTTGGCACTGGATCGTCGTGATCGCAGTCGTCCTCCTGCTGTTTGGGCGCGGCAAGATTTCGGACCTGATGGGCGACGTCGCGCAGGGCATCAAGGCTTTCAAGAAGGGCATGCAGGACGACGAGAAGACTGCCGAGAAGCCTGAGCCGATGAAGAGCATCGATCACAATGCGGGCCAACCGACGGCGGCTCGCTCGGATATCGGCAGCAAGGCTGTCTGACCGGACGTCGAGGAGAGCGCGGTCGGCCCCCCGGCCTCTGCTGCGGGGCAAGATAGTTTCGCGTGAGCGGAAAGTTTGATGTTCGACATCGGGTGGAGTGAATTTGTCCTCATCGCAGTTGTCGCGCTGATTGCCATCGGCCCGAAGGAGCTGCCGGGGGTCCTGCGCACGGTCGGGCAATGGATGGGCAAGGCGCGCAAGATGGCCGCCGAATTCCAGAGCCAGTTTCAGGAAGCGCTGCGCGAGGCCGAGATGGCTGACCTTAAGAAGAGCTTCGACGAGGTGCGCGACGCCGCCAGCGGCTTCTCCGGTCGTAATCTGCTCTCCTCGCTGGAGAAGGACGTCTCGAGCTCGCTGCGCATTGACGACCTCGACAAGCCCACGGACAAGCCTGCAGAGGCGACGGAGGCTCCGCCTGCCGTCGAGCCGCCAGTGACCCCGACGGCGCCGGAAGCGCCGGCGCCGCAGACCTTTGTCGAAGCCGAAACCCACGCGGCCAGCGAGCCGCTCGCCGTCGTCAGCGAGAACGAGCCCACCGCGGTGGCGGAACAGGCACCGGCTGCTTCCGACGGACTGAAGGACGCCAAAGCGTCATGACCGATGCCGACATCGAGGCCAGCAAGGCACCGTTGCTTGATCATTTGATCGAGCTGCGCTCGCGCCTGATCAAGTCGCTGCTCGGCTTCGGCGTGGCCTTCATCTTCTGCTTTTTCTTCGCCAAGCAGATCTACAATGTCCTGGTCTGGCCGTTCGTCTGGGTGGCGGGGCCGGAGAACTCGAAGTTCATCTACACGGCGCTGCTGGAGTACTTCATCACCCAGCTCAAGCTCGCGCTGTTCGGTGCCGGCTTCATCTCGTTCCCGATCGTCGCGACCCAGATCTACAAATTCGTTGCGCCGGGCCTCTATCGGCACGAACGCAGCGCGTTTCTGCCCTATCTGATCGCGACCCCGATCTTTTTCGTGCTCGGCGCCATGCTGGTCTATTTCGTCGTGCTGCCGATGCTGATCCGCTTTTCGCTCGGCATGCAGCAGGCCGCAGGGGCCGAGACCGCACAGATCGCGCTCCTGCCCAAGGTCGGCGAATATCTGTCGCTGATGATGTCGCTGATCTTCGCCTTCGGCATCGCGTTCCAGCTTCCGGTGATCCTGACGCTGCTCGGTCGGATCGGCATCATCACCTCCGAGATGCTGCGCAGCAAGCGCCGCTATTTCATCGTCATCGCCTTCATCATCGCCGCCGTGCTGACGCCGCCGGACGTGCTGAGCCAATCCTCGCTCGCGATCCCGCTGCTTCTGCTCTACGAAGGCTCTATCATCGCCGTGCGCATGGTGGAAAAGAAGGCCGCCGCACAGGCCGCCACGACGCCGACACCGCCAGCCGCCAACCCCGCGGAATAAGGGCACGTCCCAGTCACCACCAGCGTACCCCGCGCATGCGGGGTATCCAGTCCGTCGCGGCCTCTCGATCGGATCGCTATCGCCTCTGGAATACTGGATCGCCCGCTTTCGCGGGCGATGACGGCCATGCTAGTACGCGCCGTAGACTGTCAACAGATATGTTGAAATTTCGCGGCGCGACGCCTTAGGACGACATTGCCATGCACGACATCAAATGGATTCGCGAAAACCCGGAGGCCTTTGACGCAGCCTTGAAGCGCCGCGGGCTTGAGCCGCTGTCGGCCTCTCTGCTGGCGATCGACGAGAAGCGCCGCGCGGCGATCCTGGCGTCCGAACAGGCGCAGGCGCGGCGCAATGCGGCGTCCAAGGAAATCGGCGACGCCAAGAAAGCGAAGGACGAGGCGCGCGCGGCGGCGCTGATGGATGAGGTCTCAAAGCTCAAGGTCACGCTGCCGGAGCTCGAGGCGGCCGCCAAAGCCACCGACGACGAATTGCGGGAGGCGCTGGCCGCGATACCGAACCTGCCGCTCGCCGAGGTGCCTGATGGCCTCGACGAGCACGGCAATGTGCAGCGCCACGTCTTCGGCAACAAGCGCAATTATGCATTCACACCGAAGGCGCATGACGATCTCGGCGGCGCGCTCGGTCACATGGATTTCGAGACTGCAGCCAAATTGTCGGGCGCGCGCTTCGTGGTCCTCAAGAAGGGCCTGGCGCGCCTCGAACGCGCCATCGGCCAGTTCATGCTCGACCTGCACACCAACGAGCATGGCTACACCGAGATCAATCCGCCCCTGCTCGTGCGGAACGAAGTGATGTTCGGCACCGGCCAGTTGCCGAAATTCGAGGACGATCAGTTCTGGGCGATCAAGGGTGAACTCCTGGCGAGCCCCGATGAGCGGCTGCGCAGCGAACGCCTCGGCCTGATCCCGACCGCCGAAGTCTCGCTCACCAATCTCGTGCGCGAAAGCATCCTCGACGAAAGGCAATTGCCGATGCGGCTCACGGCGCTGACGCCGTGCTTCCGCGCCGAGGCGGGCGCGGCCGGGCGCGACACCCGCGGCATGATCCGCCAGCATCAGTTCACGAAGGTGGAACTGGTCTCGATCACCACGCCTGAAACCAGCAAGGACGAGCACGAGCGCATGCTCGCCTGCGCCGAAGAGGTGCTGCGCCAGCTCGACCTGCACTACCGCGTGATGACGCTGTGCACGGGCGACATGGGCTTTTCCTCGCAGAAGACCTACGACATCGAGGTCTGGATGCCGGGGCAGGGCGACGGCGGTGCCTTCCGCGAAATCTCGAGCTGCTCGGTCTGCGGCGATTTCCAGGCGCGCCGCATGGATGCGCGCTACCGCGGCAGCGACGGCAAGCCGCGCTTCGTGCACACGCTGAACGGCTCCGGTACCGCGGTCGGCCGCGCGCTGATCGCGGTCATGGAAACCTATCAGCAGGAAGACGGCTCGATCGCGATCCCCGACGTGCTGCAGCCCTATATGGGCGGGCTCAAGGTGATCGCGGCGCAATAGCTGCTGCCGCGCGCCGCGGCTTGGAAGAGTTTGCCTCAGGGGTATCCAGCGGATAAGACAAGACCGAAAGATTTGCTAATTGATCGAATAAGGACTCTTGGCTGAATGCGAATTCTCTGCACGAACGACGACGGCATTCACGCCCAGGGACTGAAAGTCGTCGAGCAGATCGCCCGCGCATTGTCCGATGACGTGTGGGTGGTCGCACCTGAACTCGACCAGTCCGGCGTGTCGCATTCGTTGTCATTGAACGATCCCTTGCGGCTGCGCGAGGTGACGGAACGCCACTTTGCCGTACGCGGCACGCCGACCGACTGCGTCATCATGGGCGCACGGCACATTCTTTTGCCGAAGCTGCCTGAGGTCGTGCTGTCCGGCGTCAACAAGGGTCGCAACGTCGCGGAGGACGTGGTTTATTCCGGCACCATTGCCGGCGCGCTGGAGGGCACCATCCTGGGCCTGCCGTCATTCGCGCTGTCGCAGGAATTTTCAGCCGAGACGCGCGAAAGACCGTTGTGGGACACCGCGCTGCAATTCGCGCCCGACATCATCCGCAAGGTGATCGCGGCCGGCGTGCCGAACAATACCGTGATCAACATCAACTTTCCTGCGTGCGCGCCGGAAGACGTTGCGGGCATACGGGTCACGCGCCAGGGCAAGCGCAATCTCGGCTTCCTGAAAGTGGATCAGCGCCGCGATGGCCGGGGCAATCCCTACTTCTGGATCGGTTTTGAGCGCACGGCGATGATGGACGCGCCGGAGGAGGGCACTGATCTCGCCGCCCTCGCCGCGCGTTACGTCTCAGTGACCCCGCTGCGGCTGAACCGCACGGATGAAGCGTTCTCCGCCGAGCTGGGCGAGGCGTTGAAATGATCTGCCCCGGCGGGACAGATTAGGGTCAGAACTCATTAATTTCTTTGCGCTGACAATACGATCCTGATTCGTTTTTGGAAGGGGCTGGGATCGTGCGCAAGAATCTATTTTGGCTGAGCGACGAACAGTGGGGGCGGATTGAACCCCATCTGCCGACGGATGTCCGTGGTGTCGAGCGTGCAGATGATCGCCGCGTCATCAGTGGCATTGTTCATGTGCTGAAAAGTGGTTGCCGCTGGTGCGATTGCCCGCCCGAATATGGTCCTGCGACGACGATCTACAATCGCTTTGTGCGCTGGGCACGACGTGGGGTCTGGGAAAACCTATTCCGTGAGCTTGCCGGCCAGGGTCGCGCAATGGAGATGCAAATGATCGACTCCACGCATGTCAAAGCGCATCGCTCGGCAGCGGGCGGAAAAAGGGGGAGCAAAAGCAGGCTATTGGCCGCTCGCGTGGAGGGCGCAACACGAAGATACACGCACTCGCAGATGCTAAGGGGCGGCTGATCGCCATCCTGCTGACTGGAGGCGAGGCGCACGACTACCCGATCGCCAAGCGCCTGATCCGCAGAGTAAAGCCGCCGAAGCATATGCTCGGCGACACCGCCTACGACGGCGATGAATTACGCGAGAACCTGGACGAGCGCGGAACCAAGCCGGTCATTCCAAACCGCAGCAACAGGGTACGACTGTTTAGCTTCAACAAGCGCCTCTACAAGCTCCGCTGGCGCATCGAGAGCGCCTTCAACAGACTGAAGGACTTCAGGCGCATCGCGACCCGTTATGACAAGCTGGCACGCAACTACTTGGCCTCCGTCTGCCTTGCCGCAGCTCTTGTATGGTGGATTTAATGAGTCTGGACCCTAGTGCGGTTTCGGGCGGCGTCGCCCGTCATCCTCTGGCGATGCCCAGGATCCCGCCGATCAGGCGCAAGACATGGAGCTTGGTCCAGATGTCCGCAGCGGCAAAGCTTGGGCGCGCCTGCATAGCGCGCCAATAGCGTGCAAGCGCCGGCCGCTGTGGAATCCGCTCGCCCAGACCGGCAAATTCCATGCGCGCGAGCAATGCAGTAAAGACCACATCGGCAAGGCCATAGGCGGGCGGCACGATCACCGCGCGGCTATCGGAAAGCGTCCGCTCCAGCCGATCCATCAGGCCGACCGCTTCATTGCGGCGCTGCTGCGAAAGCCGCACGACAGCGTCGGGATCGAAGATGCGGACGCGCTCGGCGAAGACCGCAGCGCGCGCCTCATAGATATCTGCGAGGTCAGGGTTTTCGGCGGCGCGCGTCAGCAGGCGGCGATGCGCGGCCTTGAGCTGCCGCGGGATCATGATCCGCGCCAGGGGATTGCGGGCGAGAATCCCGCCGAAGGTCAGTTCTTCGATCGGATAGGCGTAGTGGAGGTCGACCCAGGCTTTGGTCTCGCTATCCAGCCGTCCTTCGCTGACACCGAGCGCATATTCGGCGATATCGCGGCTCTGATCGAGGATGCGGTCTGGCAGCACGAGTGTGGGCACGGTCATGTTGGGATTGAGCCGCACATAATCCGGCTGCTGCTGGCTCGCCCTGTAATGGATATCGATGAAGACGGGCTCATAGGCGATGCCGCCTTCGGCGAGCGCGAGCCGTGCGATCATCGAATAGTAGGAGGATGGCGCGTGATAGAGACGCGGCTTGGCAGCGCAGAATCGGGCGGGCTTCGTCATGTCGTTTATCTTCGGAAGGCGGCGGATCGGAATTTGGGCGGGTTCAATGGGGCTCCGCGCGCAAACGGGCCGTGAGGTTAGCGGCGCGTGCCTATGGGGGAGCTGCGCTTTTCGGAGAATTTCGCGCCACACGCAAGGCACAGCTCGACACAGAGGTTTTTGACTGCTGCGCGATCGAGCTGGGTGGCGCCTGGTGAGGCCCGCGCGTCCGAGTGACTCCGGAAGTCGTGTGTGCGGGATTCCGGTCTCCATTGAGCGCTGCAGCCCTGACCCGGATTGCTCTGGACGATGCTTCGCATCACCACGCGCAATCCGACCTCTCCCCGCTGGGAAGAGGTGAGCCTCCGAGGCAAGTAGGTTAGCGTTTGGTCTGTTTAGCCGGACGCGGCGGCATACGCACGAAGGTGTCTTCCGGGCCGAGGATGCGCCCGTCATGGGCACGCAGTTCAAGCTTTCGCACGGGGAGGGACGTCTTCTTGTCCAAGAGAAGGACGTGCGTCTCGTCAGGCTCAAAGAAGAAATCTTCACCCCATTGCCGGAGCGCGACAAGAACGGGGAATAAGCCGCGGCCCTTTGCGGTCAGCACATATTCCTGGTGAGGACTTCCGTCGGCGGCAGGTAGGGTATCCATGATCCCGTGCGCGACCAGGTTGCGCAGACGGGCTGAAAGAATGTTCTTCGCAAGTCCCAGGTTCTTCTGGAACTCCCCGAAACGCCGCAAGCCGTCGAACGCGTCGCGAACAATCAGAAGCGACCACCAGTCGCCGATCGCATCGAGCGGCCGCGCCACGCCGCAGAGCGAATCCCTGTGGCTTATTCTCTTCGCCATTGCGGTCAGCCCTCCATCCTCGTCCTGCACAGCGCCGGCGGACCCGGGTTACTTGCCCGCGGATATAATGGTTGCAATCTAAAACCTCAAGCGTTATAGCCAAGGCATGGTTTTAGTTTGAAACCTAGTCTGACAATTGTGAGGACCCCAATGATCCGATCCGATGCCACGTTCGACGGCACCTTTGCCTTCGCGCCGCATTTCACCGGCGCGCCCGGCTTCCAGATGCACTATGTCGACGAAGGTCCGCGCGGCGGTGAGGTGGTTCTTTGCCTGCATGGCGAGCCGACCTGGGGCTATCTGTTTCGCCACCTCGTTCCGGTTCTCGGCAGGACTCACCGCGTGGTCGTGCCCGATCACATGGGCTTTGGGAAGAGCGAGACTCCGCAGCACCGCAGTTATTGGCTGCAGGATCACATCGACAATCTCGAGCGGTTCGTCGTCGCGCTCGACCTGCGCGACATCACCCTCGTCATGCACGATTTCGGTGGTCCCGTGGGGATGGGATTGGCCGCACGGCATCCGGACCGCATTCGTCGCGTCATCTCGACCAACGGACCGACGCCGTTTGGCCAGGCCGATCTCGTTGACCGTATCACCGTCAATGCACGCACCTCTCCCTGGTTTCAATGGATCGCCAAAGCCGAGGCAGACGGCACTCTGGAGCCGGTGCTCGGGCAACTCGGCTTCAACATCCTGAGTACGCTCAAGCTCAACGGCTTTCAGAACAATGCGCTCATCACCGATGCTTGGCTTGCCGCCTATAGCGCGCCATTCGCGAATCCCGCGGACTGCCTTGGCGCGATCGGCTGGGCCAAGGGTTTTGCAACCGGCGCCCACAGGTTCGAAACGCCTGATGCTAGCGCCGAACGCGCAATCCGTCAGAAACCCGCGCTCGCGATCTGGGGCGATGCCGATCGCACGCTCCGGGCTGAACATTTCCTGCCGCTCTTCAGTGCGCTCTTTCCCCACGCGCCGATCGAGCGTCTCGCCGGCGTCGGACATTATTGCCTGGAGGACGCTCCGGACGATGTCACGACGCTGATCTCGGCCTTCATCCAACGGACCTGATGGCACTCCACGCAAGCTGAGAGCGCGCGAAGGATCAACAAGTCGGGCATTTTTCCGCGTCCGTAGGTTGCAAATTAAAACTAAGAAGGAATCAGTCGATGCAGATCGAAGGCGGAGCCGGCGCGGCTGTGGGTAGGGCGGTGAAGAACGTCGGCGGCGCGACGCCGGCGTCGACTGAGACGGCCGCATTGTCGCGCGGGGTGGCACTTCTGTTTGCCGTTGCCTGCGGTCTCGCTGTCGCTAACGTCTATTATGCCCAACCCTTGCTCGACACGATGGCCGACGAATTCGCCATGAGCCGCGCAACGGTCGGGCTCGTCATCGGCGTCACCCAGGTCGGCTATGGCCTGGGGCTCCTGCTGCTGGTGCCGCTCGGCGATCTTCTGAACCGGCGACGCCTGATCGTCGGCCAGTCCCTTCTCTCGGTGTTGGCGCTCGTCACCGTCGCCGTGGCGCCGACAAGTACGGTTCTCCTTGCCGGAATGGTGGCGGTCGGCCTGCTCGCTGTCGTCACCCAGACCCTGGTGGCCTATGCGGCGACCCTGGCGCATCCTTGCCAGCGCGGCAGCGCAGTGGGCACCGTCACCAGCGGCATCATCATCGGGATTCTCCTTGCCCGCACCATCTCCGGCACCTTGTCGGACCTGTTCGGCTGGCGATCGGTCTACCTTGCCTCGGCAGGCGCAACGCTGGTGGTGGCGACCGTGCTCGCAAGACTGCTGCCGCGGCAGGACGTGTATGGCGCCTCCATGTCCTACCCGAAGCTGATCGGATCGGTGTTCACGCTGTTCGTCCAGGAACCAGTGTTGCGCATTCGCGCCGTGCTCGCCTTGCTGATCTTTGCGACCATGACCGTCCTGTGGACCCCCATGGTGCTGCCGCTGAGTGCGCCGCCGTTCTCGCTGTCCCACACGCAGGTCGGCTTGTTCGGTCTTGCCGGCGCGATGGGCGCCGTTGGTGCGACCAGCGCCGGCCATCTTGCAGATCGGGGCAGGGCGCAATGGATAACCGGCCTCGCACTCGCGATCATGCTCGTCTCATGGCTGCCGGCTGCGCTCCTGTATCATTCGCTGTGGGGCCTGATCGTCTGCGTCATTGCCATGGATTTCGCCCTGCAATCGGTTCACGTCGCCAATCAGAGCCTCATTCTTCGCACGCGGCCCGAGGCGCGCAGCCGCCTCACCGCCGGCTACATGATCTTCTACTCCATCGGCAGCGCCACCGGCTCGGTCGTCTCGACGCTTATCTATGCTCACGCCGGCTGGATCGGCGTATGCGCATTGGGCGCTGCGATCAGTGTCACCGCCTTGCTGTTCTGGCTTTCCACGCGCCATCTGACACCGGACCTGGCGCGTTGATTGGATTTGCTCACGAGCGGCGGGAGCGGATGGTCTCGCAGGAGCGCGATGGAAATACGTTCGCAGAAAGCCGCAGTCCCATCGATTGGGATCGTGGCGTGTGATCCATTATTTCGACGCAGCAACCACCGTTTCCTGAGTCTTCGCTCCCCACTCCGCCATCGCCATCATCAAAGGGCGAAGCGTCTGTCCCAGGTCTGTCAGGCTGTATTCAGTGTGAGGTGGGATGGTGGAGTATTCGCGCCTCGAGATGAGACCCCAGCCCTCAAGTTCCTTCAGCTCTTTGGAAAGAATCCTGTCGCTGATGGGAGGACATGCCCTGCGCACCTCGGAGAAGCGCAAATTTTCATTCCGAAGCAGCGCCCAGACGATCCTTGCCTTCCATTTTCCTCCTAGGACTCGAGAGGTGAAGGTCACCGGACATTGAGCTTGAGCTTTCATGGAGTAGGGCACTAACAAAAATTTCCGTACTTGCAAATCTATCGTGGCTTGCGCCTTCTGTGATGCGGCTCGGGTGCCGCAATCCCGCGCTTGACCCGAGCGGAAGGTGGACTGCCTTGAAAGCGATTTGCGTGACATCGAGCCGCACGTTGGAGGTGCGCGATATCCGAGCACCGGAGGCACCGCCTCCGGGTCACATCCTGGTCGACATGGATGCCGCGACGATCACCCATGGTGATAAGTTCTTTCTGACGAGGCCGTTGCCAGGGGCGACCCGCTTTGTGCCCGATGGTCACGATGTTTATGGGGCGAATGGATCGGGCAAAGTTGCAGCAGTGGGGGCGGGCGTGCCATCTGAATACCTGGGTAAGCAGGTGGCGATCTATAAGTCCATTAGCAGGAGCCCCGACACAATTGGGCTCTGGTGCGAGAGGGCGCAGGTTTCTTATAGAAGCTGCTTGATCCTGCCTGACGATGTCCGCGCGCGCGACTATTGCGGATCGTTTGCCAATATCCTCACGGTCTACGCGTTTCTCTCCGAGATCCAGGCCAAAGGGCACAAAGGGATCATCGTCACGGCAGGAAACTCGGCAACCGGGTACATCGCGGCCTCTCTCACGCGACGGCGAAATGTGCCCGCTATCTTCCTAGTGCGCTCAGCGTCGGCGCGCGAAGAACTCATTCAGCATGGCGTGGAAAACGTTCTCCTCACGAGGCAAGATGATTTCGAAGCAGAGCTCGGCAAATTGACCACCCAGCTTGGAACGACCGCGGTATTTGACGGCGTCGGCGGTGCTCTTGTCAGCCGTATCTTGCCGATTCTTCCGATGAATTCGACGATTTATATTTACGGCTTCCTGGGTGGCTCCGTGCCGATCACGCTACCCACGATGCTGCTCATGGAGAAGAACCTGACGCTGAGAAGATTTTCCAATCTCGAAAGTGCCACAGTGAGTGATCCGCAGCGCCTCGCCGCCGCAATGAAGGAGATCGAAGGATTGGTCGACGATCCGCTGTTCAAAACGAGGATCGGGAAGGAGTTCAGTTTCCATCAGATCGATGAAGCCATGGCTTATGAGCCGGTCCCGGGGGTCAGGGCGTTGTTGGTCCCACGCTCAGCTTGAATGAATTCGCGCTCGCGGTCGCTGCCGGCCTCGCCCGTCAGCCTCTGGCGATACCCAAGTCCCACCGACCAGACAGAAGCGGTGAGTTGGTTCAGATGTGCGTAGCGGAAAGCTGGGGCACGCCCGCGCGAAGCGTCGACGAGATTCGCCCGACGGGTAGGGATCAGCGCGATTTTTGTGACGGCTAGGACCTTGAGACACATGCAAGGCGCGTGGCGCAAAAAGCCAATTTCGCGAGCCGTTTCAGGCTGATTTGCGCTGTCCAGATCTTGCGCGAGAAATATTGCTCTTTCGTTTTTTCAGAAATTGATGTTTGCTTGCGCCGTCCCGGCCCGAAATCGAGGGACGTATCGCGATCGTCACGGACGTTGGGCTTAGGATGCGGTGGACGTGAAGGCGTCGCAAGACGAACGAGGCTGACACGGACGGCGAAGTCGTGTGGTCCTGGCGCGCCCATGCAGGCGCTAAGTTGGCAACGATGCTGACGCATCGTGGCCTACGACGGTGGCAACAAGCTGGTTCACCGGGGAGAGCCCGAAGTAAGCCGTAAACCACTGCGCAGGGAAGGCCGGACTGCTCCGGCTGAACCTGTCGGTCAACGCGCGCTTTTGCGCAAACTCTTTTCGCGCGGTGGCCATGGGTGCAGCCAGCACCCGGTCTTCCCTGCGCCCTCTGTTTCTCGGAGGGTGATCATGGACAAAACTCGGGCGAGGATCGCGCCGCGAGGATGCGAAGTCGTGGCTGCAGCGTCGCCGTGTCCATCCTTCGAGACGTGCGCTCGAACGCGCTCCTCGGGAGAAGCTATACGCGCGGTGCCAGGTGCGACCCTCATCGCGAGGAGCGCGGCAAGGCCGCGCGTCTCGAACCACGAGGCCCCGCTGCGGCAATGAGACAAGCCTTCGGCTGTTTGAAAATTAAATCCGAAAGTAAGCCGGCACGTACCGAAAAGCCGGCGGACCTAGTCACGCCGGTGCGTTGCGCAGCGCGGTGTCGATCACTTTGCCGAGCGTCTCCAGTTGAAACGGCTTCTGCAGCGCAGGACGGTCGCGATATTCTTCCGGCAGGCCTGAGGAGCCGTAGCCGGTGGCGAAGATGAAGGGGCGGTTGCGGGCCTTGACCAGATCGGCGACGGGAGAAATCACCTTTCCGTTCACGTTTACGTCAAGGATGGCGAGGTCGTAATAGGTCGATTGCGCCAGCCGGATCGCCTCGTTGATTTCGCCGGCCTCGGCCGCAACGGTGTAGCCGAGCTCTTCAAGCATGTCGGCGACCATCATCCTGATCATGACCTCGTCTTCGACGAGGAACACAGAGCCGCGCGGCGGCCGCGTCGCAGTCATGATGTCAGTCCTTGCCCGTTCCCCTTATCGAAAGGTTGGCAAATCTTTGCCAGAGACGCAACGCCAACATTGCCTGAAAGCCCGTCCATCGGCCCATGGCATCGTCGGCCGAACGACCGCATTGATCGCCAACGCATTAAACGTCAAGTTAGCACGGCGGGTTCCTAGGACGGAACAGTGATTCGAGCCGTGGGCTTGCGTGTATCCGCCCATCTCACGTCAACCTTGTCCGGCCGATCTCGTTAGATTTCACGAGAGGTTGCGCAAGAGCGAGAGCCAAATGTCGGCGAAGGCGACCACTCCTCCCGAAAAGATGATGTTCCAGTTGACGCTGCGGCGGCGCGGCATCAGCGATCAGGCGGTGTTGCGCGCCATGGAGGAGGTGCCGCGGGAGACGTTCGTCGAGCAGACCGATCGTGCCGATGCCTATTGCGACACTGCGCTCGGCATTGCCTGCGGGCAGACCATCAGCCAGCCATTCGTGGTCGCCTACATGACCGAGCAGCTCAAGCTGCAGAAGCGTCACCGGGTGCTCGAGATCGGCACAGGCTCGGGCTATCAGGCCGCGGTCCTGTCGCGCCTCGCCGGCCATGTGGTGACCATGGAGCGATTCCGGACGCTCGCTGATGGGGCGCGCCGACGGCTGGAGGATCTCGGCTACCACAACGTCGAGGTCATGCTGGGCGACGGTTTTGCCGTGCCCGAGCAGCTCGGTCAGTTTGACCGCATCATCGTCACGGCGGCCATGGCGCAGATCCCGAATGAACTGATGCAGCGGCTCGAGCCCGAGGGCATCCTGATCGCGCCGGTGGGGCCGCCGCACGGGGTCCAGACGCTGGTTCGCATCGTGAGGACCGAGACCGGCTTCGACCGCAAGGAGCTGGTGGATGTGCGCTTCGTGCCGGCGCTTCCGGGCGTCGCCAAAGAACTCTGAGGCGGCAGCGCCGAGTGCCGGATCGGCTGGCCCGCCAAGATCTTACTCGCAGGGTTAAGCGCTTGTTTACTGGGGATGTTGTTTACTCAAATCGGTATTTTGTTGCGTACGAGTGAGTAACCATGTCCCGTGTTGCCGAGTTGCTTTGCGCACGCCGCGTACCGCACGCTGCGGCGTTGACGCTGATCTCGTTCGCTTTTGCCGGCTGCAGCGCCGACATGTCGACGCGATTGTCCCAGGGCGGTTTTTCCAATCCCTTTGCCTCGCAGCAGGAAGCCACCGGCTCGGTCGCCGCCGCGCCCGCGCCGCCGGTCGAACGGCACGAGCTGCCGCAATATGCCCGGCCGCAAGCCTCTTACGGGTCATCCGCCGGCGCGCCGCCGGTGGTTGCCGCGCCGCAGTCCTATCCAACCGCGAGCGCCGGCGTGTCCGGCGGAGGACGGGGCGTGGCCTCCTATACGCCGCCGCCCCAGCCGAGGCTCGAGGCGACCGGCACCGTGCCGCCACGTTCTGTCGCCGCCGGCCGTCCGCTAGCCCATATCAGGGTGATCGTCGGCACCAGCGACACGCTGGATGTGCTGGCCCATCGCTATCACGTCACACCCGCGGCGATCCTCGCCGCCAATGGCTACAAGGGGCCGCGGACGCTGTCGCCCGGACAGTCGCTCATCATTCCGCAGCCGACCGAGACCGCCGCAGCTAGTCCGGCCGCCGCGCCTGCCCTTGCGCCCATGGCGCCGACGGCCAAACCGGTGGCTGTGGCTGCCGCGCCCGGCATTCATGTGGTCAATTCCGGCGACACCCTGCACAGCATCGCCCGCCGTTACCACGTCTCGGTGGTGGAACTTGCCCGGGCCAATCGTCTCGACACTGGCGCCAAGCTCAAGCTCGGCACGCGGCTGACCGTCCCGGCCAAGGCGGTTGCCGCGGCGCCGGCGGTCGCCGCTCCAGTTGCGGCTGCAGCGCCGCAGCAGGTTGCAGCGCCTGTGGCCGTCCCAAGGCTCGCAGCAGCGGTTCCGCAGCAGACGGCGCGGCTCGCCCAGGCGAGCCCATCGGCCGAGGACGGCGCGCCCGAGAGCCCGGTCAAGGCCAGCGAGGCCACCGGTGCGCTACCGACGTTCCGTTGGCCGGTGCGCGGCAAGGTGATCGCGAGCTACGGCGCCAAGACCAACGGCAAATCCAACGATGGCATCAACCTCGCAGTGCCCGAGGGTACGCCGGTCAAGGCCGCGGAGGACGGCGTCGTCGCTTACGCGGGAAATGAATTGAAGGGGTATGGCAATCTGGTCCTGGTGCGGCATGCCAACGGCTACGTCACCGCATATGCCCATGCGAGTGAGCTGTTGGTCAAACGCGGCGATACGATCAAGCGCGGCCAGGTGATTGCCAAGTCCGGCCAGTCGGGTGAAGTGGCGTCGCCGCAGCTCCACTTCGAGATCCGCAAGGGATCGACGCCGGTCGATCCCCTGCAATTCCTGAACGGGGCGTGAGGCGCCAGCCCCTCATCTCCCGCTGAGCTTGACCCCCAACCGCCCGGCCAATTCCTGAGTGAATTGCCAGGCCACGCGACCCGAGCGCGAGCCGCGGGTGGTCGCCCATTCCAGGGCTTCGTGCTCCAGCTCTTCCTCGGCAAGCTCGATGCCGAAATGCCCGCAATAGCCCTTCACCATGGCGAGATATTCGTCCTGGCTGCAGCGGTGGAAGCCGAGCCACAGTCCGAACCGGTCGGACAGCGAGACCTTCTCTTCGACGGCTTCGCCCGGATTGATCGCAGTCGAGCGCTCGTTCTCGATCATCTCGCGCGCGAGCAGGTGCCTGCGGTTGGAGGTGGCGTAGAGGATCACATTATCCGGCCGGCCCTCGATGCCGCCCTCCAGCACCGCCTTCAGCGACTTGTAGGAGGCGTCGTTGCCGTCGAAGGAGAGGTCGTCGCAGAACACGATGAAGCGGAAATCGGAACTGCGCAGAAGCTCCATCAGCGTCGGCAGGCTCTCGATGTCCTCGCGGTGGATCTCGATCAGCTTCAGCCGGTCGGCGGACTTGCGGTCGAGATTGATGGTGGCATGGGCAGCCTTCACCAGCGAGGATTTGCCCATGCCGCGGGCGCCCCAGAGCAGGGCGTTGTTGGCGGGCAGGCCGTTGGCGAACCGCTCGGTATTCTCGATCAGGATGTCGCGCATCCGGTCGATGCCCTTGAGCAGGGTCATCTCGACGCGGCTGACACGCGGGACCTTGGTCAGCCGTCCGTTCGGGTGCCAGACGAAGGCGTCGGCGTCCGCGAAGGAGTCGGATGAGAGCGCTGCGGGCGCGTTCGCGGAAAGGTGCGCCGCGATAGCTTCGAGCGCGGCGGCGATTCTTGCCGCATTGTCATCTTGGTCTGATGCGGCAGGCGCGCTTGGGCGTTTTGTCGCGGGTTTGGCGGATTTCCGCGGCATCGCCTTGAGCGCGGGTGCGGAGGCAGTTTTTTGGGGCTTTTTTGACATAAGTGAGTTTCCTGACGGCGCAGCCTTTATCGAGCCTTTTCAACGGCCGCAAGCCGCCCCAAATGAGGGGCGGGCGGCGTTGCAATTGGGACTGCGACCGCTATAGTCCGCGCAAATTTCCCGGAGCCGGCGCCGTCTTGAGGCTTTGCCGGCTTGTTGCCGTCCCACAAAGGATTGCCCGATGCTGATTACCCCCGCCTATGCTCAGGCCGCGGCTGGCGGCGACACCAACAGCATGTTGATGTCGCTTCTGCCATTCGCGCTGATCTTCGTGATCATGTATTTCCTGATCCTGCGCCCGCAGCAGAAGAAGGTCCGCGACCATGCCGACCTCGTCAAGAACATCCGCCGTGGCGACACGGTGGTGACGTCTGGCGGGCTGGTGGGCAAGGTGACCAAGGTCGTCGATGACGATCAGATCGAATTCGAAATTTCCGATGGCGTCCGGGTCCGACAAATGCGGCAGATGATCTCCGGCGTGCGGGCGAAGGGCGAGCCGGCCAAGAGCGAGGCCAAGGACGAGGCCGCGAGCTGATCGCGTTTCTCGTCCACATTCTGGTTCTTAAAGAGTCAACTCGATGTTGTATTTCACGCGGTGGAAGGCGCTCGGCATCATCCTGACGGCGCTAATCGTGTGCCTCTGCGCGGTGCCGAATTTTTTCCCTGAAGCGACGGTGAAGAACTGGCCGCTGTGGGCACAGCGCCGTCTCGTGCTTGGCCTCGATCTGCAGGGCGGGTCCTATCTCTTGCTCGAGGTCGATTCCAACTACGTGAAGAAGGACAAGCTCGATCAGATCCGCGACGATGTGCGGCGCACCCTGCGCGAGGCGAGGATCGGCTATACCGGGCTTGCTACGCGCGGCGATGCCGTCGAGGTGCGCGTCAAGGATAGCGATGTTCAGACAGCGCTTGGCAAACTGCGCGACTTGTCGCAGCCCTTGGGCGGGCTGTTGGGCTCGAGCGGCCAGCGCTCAGTCGAGGTCACCGAGGCCGGTGGCGGCCTGATCCGCCTCACGGTGCCGCAGGCAGCGATCAACGAGCGCATCCGCCAGACTATCGAGCAGTCAATCCAGATCGTCGAGCGCCGCGTCAACCAGCTCGGCACGGTCGAGCCGGTGATTCAGCGGCAAGGCACTGACCGCATCCTCGTGCAGGTTCCGGGCCTGCAGGATCCAACCCGGCTGAAGCAATTGCTGGGCAAGACGGCCAAGATGGAATTCCGGATGGTCGACACCAGCGTGTCGCCGGAGCAGGCGCAGCAGGGCCAATTGCCGTCGGATTCCGAGCTCTTGATGAGCGCGTCGTCGCCGAAGGTGCCCTATGTCGTCAAGAAACAGGTGCTGGTCTCCGGCGGCGATCTGACGGACGCACAAACGGCGTTCGATCCGCGCACGGGCGAGCCGGTGGTGAGTTTCAAATTCAACTCGACTGGCTCGCGCAAGTTTGCGCAGGCAACGACCGAGAATGTCGGGCAGCCCTTCGCCATCGTGCTGGACAATGAGGTCATTTCCGCGCCCGTGATCCGCGAGCCGATCACCGGCGGTCAGGGCCAGATTTCCGGCAATTTCACCGTCCAGTCGGCCAACGATCTGGCGATCCTGCTGCGGGCCGGCGCGCTGCCCGCGCCACTTACGGTGATTGAGGAACGCACGGTGGGGCCGGGGCTCGGCCAGGATTCGATCGAGAAGGGCAAGCTCGCCGCCTATGTCGGCGCGATCATGGTCGTGGTGTTCATGCTCCTGACCTATCGGCTGTTCGGTCTGTTCGCCAATATCGCCGTGCTCGTGAACGTTGCGATGATCTTCGGGCTGCTGTCGCTGCTTAATGCGACGCTGACATTGCCGGGCATCGCCGGCATCGTGCTGACCGTCGGTATTGCGGTCGACTCCAACGTGCTGATCTATGAGCGTATCCGCGAGGAGTTGCGCGGCGGCCGCAACGCGATTTCCGCGATCGACGCCGGCTTCAAGCGGGCGCTGGCGACGATTCTGGACTCCAACATCACCACCTTCATCGCCGCCGCGGTGCTGTTTTATATCGGCACCGGACCGGTGCGCGGCTTCGCCGTGACGCTCGGCATCGGCATTCTCACAACGGTTTTCACCGCTTTCACCCTGACCCGACTGATCGTGGCATGGTGGGTGCGCTGGAAGCGGCCACAAACCGTGCCGATCTAGGAAATTGCGGCTGTGACTCACATCGTTCTGATCTCTCTCGGCGTTCTCATTGCCGTGCTGACCGTCGTCAGCGCGTTCGGCCTGCTGCCCTCGCTGCGCATCGTCCCCGACAACACGCATTTCGACTTTACGCGGTTCCGCCGCATCAGTTTCCCGATCTCGGCGATGCTGTCGATCGTGGCGATCACGCTTTTCTTCACCCACGGCCTGAACTTCGGCATCGACTTCAAGGGCGGCACGCTGCTCGAAGTCCGGGCCAAGTCGGGGGTGGCCGACATCGCAGGCATGCGATCGAGTCTGAACGCGCTGGGCCTCGGTGAAGTGCAATTGCAGCAGTTCGGCGGACCGGACGAGGTTCTGATCCGCGTTGCCGAGCAACCCGGCGGCGATGCCGCGCAGCAGGAGGCGGTGAACAAGGTCCGTGGCGCGCTCGGCGATTCGGTCGACTATCGTCGCGTCGAGGTGGTCGGGCCGCGTGTCTCCGGCGAGCTTCTGGCCTACGGCATGATCGGCCTGATGCTCGCGATCATGGCGATCCTGGTCTATCTCTGGTTCCGCTTCGAGTGGCAATTCGCGCTCGGTGCCATGATCGCCAACGTGCATGACATCGTGCTGACCATCGGCTTCATGTCGATCTCGCAGGTCGATTTCGACCTCACCAGCATCGCGGCGCTGCTGACCATTCTCGGCTATTCGCTCAACGATACGGTCGTCATCTATGACCGGATCCGCGAAATGCTGCGGCGCTACAAGAAAATGCCGATGCCCCAGCTCTTGAACGAGTCGATCAACTCGACGCTGTCGCGTTCGATCATCACCCATGTCACGGTGACGCTGGCGCTGCTCGCGCTGCTCCTGTTCGGGGGACAGGCCATTCACAGCTTTACCGCCGTGATGATGTTCGGCGTGGTGCTGGTCGGAACCTACACGTCCATCTTCATCGCGGCGCCGGTCCTGATCTATCTCGGCGTCGGCACCCAGCGGGCCGAGGCGCCGGAGACACCTGCCAAGAAGCCCGACAGGCCGGCAAAGAAATAGCGGCGCATGGACCGAAAATGGCGCTTCAGGACTTGACCCTGAGGCAGGAAGCTCGTTCTTCGGACCGATCATGCCCAACGCATCCGACGCCCCCCATCTTCCGCGCTCGGCGCCTATCGATGCCTATGGCAATGGCGGGTTTGCTTTTGCCGGCATGTCGCATCGCGGCTCGCTTCTGTGTCTGCCCGATGCAGTCTGGGCTTGGGACGTGACCAGGCCCGAGCAGATCGACAAATATTCTCTGGCGCGTGTCTTTGACGCCGCGAACTCGATTGACACCCTCATCGTAGGCACTGGCAATGCGGTCTGGTTGCCGCCCCCGGAGCTGCGCAACGCGCTGCGCAACGTGCGGGTGGTCCTGGACACGATGCAAACGGGACCCGCGATCCGCACTTACAACATCATGATCGGTGAGCGGCGGCGCGTGGCGGCGGCCCTGATTGCGGTCCCATGAGCGCAAACGATGCCAAGGACGACGCGGCGTTCTGCGCCGACCTAGTGCGCAGCCATGACTTTGCCCGCTACGCCGCAACCATCTTTCTGCCCGCGGAGCAGCGCCGTGCGCTGCTCGCACTTTGTGCCTTCAACGTCGAAATCACCCGGGTGCATGACCAGGTCACACAACCTCTGCCTGGAGAAATTCGCCTGCAATGGTGGAGCGACACGCTTGCGGGGCAGGGCCGTGGCGGTGTGGAAGGCAATCCTGTGGCCGCGGAACTGTTGTTGGCTATCCGCAGCTTCAATCTTCCGGTCGACATCCTGTTGCGCCTGATCGAGGAGCATCAGTTCGATCTCTACAACGATCCGATGCCGACGCTGGCAGCGCTGGAGGGCTACCTCAACGATACCTCGTCGGCGCTGTTCGCGCTTGCCGCGCGGTTTGCAGCTCCGCCGCTGCCGGAGATCGATCATCTGGCGCGGCATGCCGGACTTGCCGAGGGCATTGTGCGGGTGATCGCAAGGTTGCCTTACGATGCCTCGCGTCACCAGTCCTTCCTGCCGCAGCAACTGCTGACAGCGCAGGGCAGCGACCTCGAAGAGGTTTTCGCCGGGAAGCAGACGACACGCCTGCGTGCCGCGGTCGACGAACTGCTCGGCGAGGCCCGCCAGCATCTTGGTACCGCGTTCACCTTGCTTGCCGATGTGCCCAACGAAGTGAGGCCGGTTTTCCTGCCGCTCTCCGTCGTCAAGCGCGAACTGGCACGGCTGTCACGGGCGGATCATGATCCCTTCGCGCCGCAGACGCCGTCGCGACTGTCGACGCTCTGGACGCTGTGGCGTGCGTCGCGGTCGAAGACGTTTTCGTAACCCTCGAAGCCGGCCCGCGCTTCCACGTCATTCAGTGCAAGGGCAGCTTCAGATCGCTTGTCTCGAAGTTGAAGCGGTCACGCAGGTTCTTCCGCTGCTCCAGGATATCCTTCAGGAAGGCGCGGTCGGCCTCGCTCGCCATCATCGGCTCGATCAGATCGAGCTGGTTCATCGCGACAAGTTGGAGGATCTCGGTGCGTGGCCGGCCGCTGGCGTCGCGCGGTAGCGCATGCACCACCTGGATGTGCTCAGGTGGCTTGGGCCCCTTCGCGGCGGCGAGTTCCGTGCGCAACTGCGATTCGAGCGCCGCGCGATCGGCCTCGACGAAGGCGTAGAGCCCGACGCCGGAGCGTCGATCGGCGAAGGCGACAATCGCGGTATCGCGCACGGCGGGATTCTTGCGGATCAAGTCGGCCAGGACCGGCGCGTCGTTCACCAGGCGACGGCCGCCGCCCTCACGGTCGGTGAAATTGAAGAGCCCGCGGGTAATGGCGCGATAGACTTTCTTGCCGGTGGCGAGCCAGAGACTGGCGACGAACGATTTGCGCGCGAGGATCTTCCTCTCGCTCGGCGTGAGCGCGTGCGGCGCGTAGCTGCGCTTGTGCTTGAGCAGATGCCGCAAATCCTCGTAAGCTGCGATGCGGAACAGTCGGCTGCGTTTGCGGAAGCAGGCGGCAAGCTGAAAATCGGTGACATAAGCCCGCCCGTCGCGGCCGACCAGCCAGTTCTGCTCCTTGGCCAGATCGTTATGGCAGATGCCGGCGCGATGTAATCGATGCAACGTGACCTTGGCTGAGCGGAAGTATTCGATGTCGCCATAGGGCTTTGCCAAATGCAGCGCGACGCCATCGATGAAGCCGCGGACCAGCGCTCGTCTGCCGGCCCAGAGCAGTTCCGGGCCAACCGCCAGGCCCTTGGCACGCGACAGCGCCTTGCGTTCGCGCGCAAACAAATGGCGCGCCAGCAGGAACGACCACCAGGGCACCTGATCGAGCCGGCGCAGCACCGCGTCGGTCTCGCCGTCGTCAATCCGGAAGCGCCCCCGTTCGACGGTTGAAAATACGTCCCGCTTGAGCAGCACGCCCTCGATCCAGCGCGCCGAGAGCACCGCAGCGTCGTCCTTTGGCAGGCTCATCGTCTATGCTGCCGCCGCAATGTGCAGATTGTCGCTGATCCAGCGGTCGATGTCGGCCAGGGCCCGGGCGCTCAAGGCCTGCTTTTTGGCGACCGTCCTTTCGTTGCCGCGCAGCCGCGTGCCGTCCGCCTTCTTGGTCGGGGATACCGCGAGCGGCGGGAACAGGCCGAAATTGATATTCATCGGCTGGAACGAGCGCGCGCCCGGCTCGATGGTTTCAATATGGCCGCCGGTAATGTGACCGAGCAGGGCGCCCAGCGCCGTCGTTGGTGGGGGTGGCGCCAGAGAGCGCCCGCGGGCGTTCGCTGCTGCGTAGAGCCCGGCGATCAGCCCGATGCTTGCCGATTCCACATAGCCTTCGCATCCGGTCATCTGGCCGGCAAAGCGCAGCCGCGGCTGCGCGCGGAGCCGCAGCTCGCTGTCGAGCAGCTTTGGCGAGTTGAGAAAGGTGTTGCGGTGCAGTCCGCCGAGACGGGCGAACTCAGCCTTCTCAAGCCCCGGGATGGTCCGGAAGATGCGCTGCTGGGCTCCGTATTTCAGTTTGGTCTGGAATCCGACCATGTTGTAGAGCGTGCCGAGCTTGTTGTCCTGGCGTAGCTGCACGACGGCATAGGGCTTGACGGTCGGACTATGCGGATTGGTGAGCCCGACCGGTTTCATGGGCCCGTGCCGCAGTGTCTCGCGGCCGCGGCTCGCCATGACTTCAATGGGCAGGCAGCCGTCGAAATAGGGCGTGTTGGCCTCCCAGTCGTGGAATTCGGTCTTCTCGCCTGCAAGCAGCGCGTCCACGAAGGCGCCGTACTGCTCCTCGGTCATGGGACAATTGATGTAGTCGGCGCCGCTGCCGCCAGGCCCAGCCTTGTCGTAGCGCGATTGAAACCACGCCACGGACATGTCGACCGTATCCTTGTGGACAATGGGCGCGATCGCATCAAAAAAGGCGAGCGCATCCTCATCGGTCAGTTCGCGGATGGCATCGGCAAGGGCTGCCGAGGTCAGGGGACCCGTCGCAACAATGACATTGGCCCAGTCCGATGGCGGCAAGCCGGCGATCTCGCCCCGTTCGATCTGGATCAGCGGATGGGCATGCAGCGCCTTGGTTACGGCCGCGGAAAATCCCTCGCGGTCGACTGCGAGCGCGCCACCCGCGGGCACCTGATTGGCATCGGCCGCGCGCATGATGAGCGAGCCAAGCCTGCGCATCTCGGCATGCAGGAGCCCGACGGCATTGTTGGCGGCATCATCGGAGCGGAACGAATTGGAGCAGACGAGTTCGGCCAAGCCGTCGGTGCGGTGCGCTTCGGTCATGCGCAAGGGGCGCATTTCGTGCAGGATGACGCCGATGCCGCGTTCGGCGACCTGCCAAGCAGCCTCGGAGCCCGCAAGGCCCGCGCCGATGATGTGGACAACGTCAGAAGAAGATTGGGTCCCGCTCATGGGCGGAGGGTTAGCGCGTTTTCAATCCAAACGCATCTGGCGTGTGATCCAGAAAAGTGGATACGCTAAAAATTAGGGTCGCAGGCTGTCCGAGGCCGGTTTCCCGCAAATGACAACGCCCGCGAAGTGCGGGCGTTATCCATCGGTTCGAATTTCGGGGCGTCGGGACGGGATCAGCCGTTGTAATTGCCGGCTGCAACGCGCGGAATGTCCGAGCGGTCCAAGCCAATGTCAGCCAGCTCGCGGTCACTGAGCGCCGACAGTTCGGCAACATTGCGCTGATACTCCCGGAACGCCTGGATCATCCGGATGAGCGAGAGCAACATGGGTAGTCTCCTTGCATGGTGATTCAGCTCTTGGAGGCGAGCCTCATCGTTGAAATGAATATAGAAGAGAGTTCCTTGGATCGGTAGCGCTTATGTTGCGGTGCAGCTAAGCCGAAAATGCATGCCGCCGGTAAGCTTTCGTTAATTTATTGGCGCGGTGCACAAAAGTGATCAAAATTCGGATCAAATCCACAGAATACCTACGTGAAATCATGTGATTACCGCAACTGCGTAATGGCCTCGTCGTCGGACCAGACAGGCACGGTGATATAGCGCCACAAGCTGCGGCGTTGCGCCTCGCGCTGGCGCCAAAGCCCGGCCGTGCATGCGCGATTCGCATACGGAAGCTGTATAAAAAAATGAACATAGAAGCACTCTTTGGGTCGCGTATGGCGGGAGTTTCTTGCTGGGAACCAATGCCGGCGACCTGCGACCCGGAGACGAACGGCAGCACGAGCCCGCTGGCGGGGCTTGCTCGGGGCCCATAGACCAGTCGGGTCGTGGCCTGATCTCGATCGGTTGCGGGGCGACCCGCAGACGCGCATGCACGACCTCCTTACCGGCTCGTGACGCGAAGCAATCGTTGCGTGCATAAGGCTCTGCGGCACACGCCGATCACATTTCCATCGCGCGATTTTCATTCCGAAGTTTGGGAACCATCAGCGAAAAATGATTTCGCGGAATCCGGCAATGTCGCCGGTTCTGTTCTCAAAAAATGGAAAGTAACATGATCAAAAAGTTACTCGGGGCAGCGGTTGTCGCTGCAGTCGCTTTTGCGGTTGTTCCGGTGCAGGCCGCTAAATTGTCCGCAGTCGGTTGCAGTGGGCCGAACTTCGGCAAGACCGAGTCGGCCGTCGAAGCTATGGCCGATGGCGATAGCAAGTGGGTGGCCGAGAAGGAAATCGCGGCTGCTCAGGACTCCATGCTGAACGGCAAGATTGCGGCGTGCGGCGCTCATCTCACCAAGGCCATGCAGGCGACGACGGCTAAGTAAGCCTATTCGCGTAAGGGGCCGGTTGCGTGGCGATCGGCCCAATGCGCGCTGGCAATCTCTTTTGACAAATTTCTCAAGGCGCGTGGGCGAGCTGAGTGGCGAAGTAAGCTACCGTGTGCGCATAAACTTCGCTCTTGTTCCACTGCTGCAACACCGCGAAATTCGGGCTGCCGGGCTCCCAATCCTTGCCGCGCTGCCAGCCATAGCTGGCGAGATAGTTCGCAGTTGACGCGAGGACATCGGGCGCACTGTGCATGAGGTCGCGCCGGCCATTGCCGTCGAAATCGACGGCGAATTTCATCCAGGACGACGGCATGAACTGGGTCTGGCCGATTTCGCCCGCCCATGCCCCGCGCATTTCGGCGGGCGTCAGGTCACCGCGCTCCACGATTCGCAGCGCATCCATCAACTCGGCACGAAATTGGTCGGCGCGACGACAATCATAGGCGAGGGTTGCAAGCGAGCGGATGGTCGGAAATTTGCCGGTGTTGACGCCGAAATCCGTCTCCAGCCCCCAGATCGCCACCAGCACTTCGCCCGGCACGCCGTAACGCTCTTCGATGCGCGACAGCACCGAACCGTATTGCTTCATCATGTTGGAGCCGCGCGCCAGCCGGGGCGGCACCATGCGCCCGGAAAACTCTTCGAAACTTTGGCTGAACACCTTCTGCGAACGGTCGCGCGACAGCACGGCCTGATCGAGCGTTACCCCATTCAGCCCAGCATCGATGGCCGTTTGCGAGATGCCTTTGCCAGCAGCCTCCTTCTTGAAGTCGGCGAGCCAGGCGTCGAAACTGGTGGTGCCACAGGACGCGGCGAGCGCGGATGTTCCGGGCAAGACCAACGCGGCACTCAACACCAGGGCAGTGAGGGCAGTGCGAGCGCGCATCGAAGCTCCTCAGGCAATTTCGATCGGAGGTGAGTAGCGCACCGAAATGTCGGTGGCAACCGCGGCCAAAACAAGGCTTTGGTCATGCGAGGCCTGCTCCGAGGATGGGCAGCGATCCCGGCGTGGCGAACGCAATGCTTGGCTGTTTGCAAACAACACCGCCGGTCGCGCGGCGGCCGGCGGTGTTGTTCACCAGGTTGCGAGCCTACGGGTTGCCGCGACGGCGCCAAGGAAACAGGTTGGCGGGGAAATCGGCGGCCGGTTTCCGCACATGGGGCCGGGGCGGGAGCGGGCGCGCATTTGGATCAATCTCGACCGCCTTGCGATAGAGATGCCAGCTCGCGTGCCCCAAGAGCGGGATGACGACGGCCAGCCCAAGGAAAAATGGCAGCGTTCCCAACACGAGCAGTGCCGCGACGATCAGGCCCCAGGCCGCGACTGACACCGGGTTATGGGCGGTGACGCGGAGGGAGGTAACCATGCCTTCACCGGCGCTGGTGTGACGATCCAATATCAGGGGGAAGGCGACCACGGTGAGGCACAAGGCAATCAGCGCGAACAGGAAGCCGACACCACAGCCGACCACGATCAGCCACCAGCCTTGCGTCGTCGTGAACACGCGCGTGACAAAATCGGAGATACCGGTCACCCCGGCATAGCCGAATGCGGCAACGTAGATCGCCTGCGCGGTCGCAACCCACGTGACGAACCAGGCGAGCAGCATGGCCCCGAGCGCGAGCATGGCACCAAAAGAGGGTGAGCGCACGAGTTCGAGCGCATCCCAGGCGGAAACTTCCTCGCCGCGTTCGCGGCGGCGGCTCAACTCGTATAGAGGAACCGCTGCCAGTGGCCCAAGCAGGGCGAAACCGGCGGCGAGCGGAAACATCAGCGGAATCACCGAATAGCCGAGCACGGCGCGCGCCAGCACCAATCCCAGCACGGGATAGATGATGCAAAGAAAGAGGGCGTGGCTGGGCACCGCCTGAAAATCGTCCCACCCCTCCCGCAACGCCTGGCGCAGATCGGACAGGGTGAGAGACCGGATCGCCGGGCCCGCCGCGCTGTCCTGCGCCGAGCGGACCTGCGAAGACACATTGCCTTGGTAGAACGTGGCCATGGCCGTTAGCTCCCTTGCCGCGGCGGTCACCCCTTGCGTCCGGTCGGGCGCTTGCGGTCGCCGATGGAACGATCGCTGATCTGGCCATGCGCGAACCGGAACAGGCCAGTCGCGAACTCTTGCAAGCGAGCATACTCCCAAACGCCGCGCCGATGACTCACGGCTCAGTGAAAAATTTTCTTTGCCGCAACGCAAACGCGAGCGCGTCATTCCGCCGTCATTTTGCCTCGGGTAAGCTGGATTCGCTTATTGACTGCGTATTGGCGGATCGACTCGACGGAGATAAGCTCTCGTGCACGATGCCGATGCTGACGTCGGCTGACCAGACGGGCGCCTGGAAGCCTTCACACATTGTCTTTTCTCATGGGGACCAAACGATGAGCGTTTTCGGAAAAATCATGAGCGCGATCTTCGGCAACCATGCCGCCGCGACCCCGACCGGCGGCACGGCAGGTAGTGGTGCGACTGCGGGCGGCACCTCGGCCGCGCCGCCGTCAGCGTCAACACAAGCGGCGCCGGCGGCGCCACCGCAAAGCGTCGACGTCGCGGCGATCGTGGACAAGGCTGTGGCGGCGCATCACGAGAAGCTGGAATGGCGCACCTCGATCGTTGACCTGCTGAAGGCGCTCGACATCGATTCCAGCCTTGCCGCGCGGAAGGAGCTCGCAAAGGAATTGGGCTACACCGGCGATACCAATGATTCCGCCAGCATGAACGTGTGGCTGCACAAGCAGGTGATGGCCAAGCTCGTGGCCAATGGCGGCAAGCTGCCGCCCGAGATCAAGCACTGAGCTTCGCAGCGACCGCAATGGCCCGCGCGATCGGTGCGGGTCTTGCTTTCACGTGCAGCGCCAGGATGCGGACCTAGGTTTCCAACAAGTCCTGATACTCCGCGTGCTTGTCGATGTAGGCTTTGACGAAGGGGCATTGCGCAATCACTTTCATTCCCTCGGCGCGCACCTGCTCGAGCGCGCCTTTCACGAGCTTTGATCCGACACCCTGGCCGCCGAGTTCCGGCGGCACTTCGGTGTGGACGAAAGTGATGACGTTGCCCTCGAGCTTGTAATAAGCGTCGGCGCGATGGCCGTCGACAGTGAGCTCGAAGCGGTGTTGGGCCTTGTTGTTAACGACATCGCTCATGCATTCGGCTCGACTTGTTTCGGGTTCTTCACGTCTTTCAGATGATGCGAGACCAGGTTAAGCCTCGAGCAGGGTTGACCGTCGGCGGCGCTCCCTGACGTCGTCATTTTTTCAGTTGCCTGCCTACGGGACGAGATACCAGCGCGCAATGTGGTTCTCCGCTGTGGCAAGCTTATCGTACTCCGAGCCGCCCTTGCTCGCCCTCGCCATCTCACGATAAACAGAGGCGAACATCGATTGTTTCAACGCGGGGCGCAGCCAAGCGCCCCCTGGTGGGGAAACACCCATGAAGCTCGTGCTGACTGCGCTCGGCGTCATTCTCCTGATCGCCGCCGCCGTCTACGTCCTGGTGCCCGCGGACCAGTTGCCGGGCTTCTTTCCCGGACATGAAGCGGGCGGAATGCGGGTGCATGTCAAACATGGCATTGTCTCCGGCGTGATCGGCATCATCCTGATCGCGGCCGGCGCATGGATGGGACGGAAATGAGTGAGAGCACGTCAGAGACCACCCCAGGCGAACGGTTGCGGATGTCGCGCCGGGTGATGAACCTTGCGCACATGCTGACCCAGAATGCGCGCCGGCTTGGTGATCGGGATGGGTTCATATGGGCCGACAAATCCTGGACTTGGCGGGAGATCGACGCGGAAGTATCGGCGCTTGCGGCCGCGCTTGCCGCGCGCGGGATCACCAAGGGCGACCGCATCCTCGTGCATTCCAAGAATTGCGAGGAGATGTTCTGGTCGATGTTCGCGGCCTTCCGTCTCGGTGCGGTCTGGGTGCCCACCAATTTCCGCCTGATGCCGGACGAGGTCGCCTATCTCGCGAGCGCCTCGGGCGCGAAGGTATTTTTGTGCCATGGCGATTTCCCCGATCACGCGGCCGCCGTCTCTGGCCCTGATTTCACCTGGCGGATCGGCCCGGAAGCCGGTTTCGGTGAGCGTTCGCTGCGCGAGGCGATTGCCGCGCATGCCGGCGCCGCCGTGCCGAACGCCGTGGTCGAGCACGACGATCCCTGCTGGTTCTTCTTTACGTCCGGCACGACCGGCCGTTCCAAGGCGGCGGTGCTGACCCATGGCCAGATGGGGTTTGTCGTCACCAACCATCTTGCCGATCTCACGCCCGGCACGACGGAAGCCGACGCCTCGCTGGTTGTCGCGCCACTCTCGCATGGCGCCGGCGTGCATCAATTGATGCAGACCGCGCGCGGCGTGCCGACGATTTTGCTGCCGACCGAACGCTTCGACATCGCGGAAGCCTTTCGGCTGATCCAGGCGCGTCGGGTGAGCAATCTCTTCACCGTGCCGACGATCTTGAAGATGATGGTCGAGCATCCGGCAGTCGACCAATATGATCATTCGTCATTGCGCTATGTGATCTACGCCGGTGCGCCGATGTACCGGGAGGACCAGAAGGCCGCACTGAAGAAGCTCGGGAAGGTGCTGGTCCAGTATTTCGGGCTCGGCGAGGTCACCGGCAACATCACGGTGCTGCCGACCGCGCTGCATTTCGAGGACGACGGGCCGCATGCGAAGATCGGCAGTTGCGGTTATGAGCGCACGGGCATGCAGGTCTCGATCCAGGACGATCAGGGGCGCGAGCTCAAGGCCTTCGAGACCGGGGAGATCTGCGTCATCGGTCCGGCGGTGTTCGCGGGCTACTACAACAATCCCGAAGCCAATGCGAAAGCGTTCCGCGACGGCTGGTTTCGCACTGGCGATCTCGGCCATATGGACGAGGAGGGGTTCGTCTACATCACCGGCCGCGCCTCCGACATGTACATCTCCGGCGGCTCCAACATCTATCCACGCGAGATCGAGGAGAAGATTCTCACCCATCCTGCGGTGGGCGAGGTCGCCGTGCTCGGCGTGCCGGATCCAGTCTGGGGCGAGATTGGCGTTGCCGTCTGCGTGCTGCGCGAGGGCGCACAGCCGGTGAGCGAGGCCGAGATGGCGGCGTTTCTCGCGCAGAAGGTGCCGCGCTACAAGATGCCCAAGCGCTTCTTCTTCTGGGATGCCTTGCCGAAATCGGGCTACGGCAAGATCCCGAAGCGGATGGTGCGCGACGAGCTGGAGGCGCGCGGGCTGCTTGATGTTAGCAAAGCGTTTTCGAGCGAAGTGGGCACCGGTTCGCGTGAAGAAAACGCGTCCAAATCAAAACCAAAGAGCCAAGCAAGCTGACGCGGACGAGCCATGCGCGAGGTCAAACAGCCAGGCCCGCCGAACCCCGAACGCATCCAGTGGGTCGAAGTGCGCGGCCGCGGCTTTGCCTTCACGCTTGAAGCCGGCATTCCGCTGCTGGAGGCCGGGCGTCGGGCCTTCGCGGCAAAGGGTTTTGCGGGCGGCGCGCTGAACATCAGGGGCGGGGCGCTCGGCCCGTTCGCCTACGTCATGCCGGCGCTGTCCAAGACCGGCGAGAACGCTGCATTCTACAGCGAGACTTTCCGCCCGGAGGGCCAGGTCTGGCTCAAGCACGCGACCATGACCTTCGGCGAGCGCGACGGCGCACCGTTCTTCCATTGTCACGGTATGTGGCTCGAAGCTCATGGCCGTGTGAATGGCGGCCACATCCTGCCCGAAGAGACCATCGTTGCCGAATCGTTCGAGGTGGAAGCCTTCGGGATCAACGGCGCCGTGTTCAAGGCCGAGCCCGACCCGGAGACCAATTTCAAATTGTTTGGTCCGGTCCCGAGCGAGGCGAAGGGAGTAGACGCAATCACACGCGCGTTCGCGCTGCGGCTGCGCCCCAACCAGGATTTTGCCGGCAGCTTGGAAGCCTTCTGCCGCGCGCATGGCATTACTGCGGCCCGAATTCGCGGCGGGGTCGGCTCGACCATCGGGGCGCGGTTTGCCGATGGCCGCGTTGTTGAGCCGTTTGCGACCGAGCTGACGGTGACCTCGGGCTCCATTGGTCCCGCAGCCGATGGCACGCTGGAGGCTCAGCTTGATGTGGCGCTGGTCGACTATACGGGAGGCCTTGCGGAAGGGCGGTTGGTCCGCGGCGACAACCCGATCCTGATGACTATGGAGCTGGTGCTGGAGGCGGTGGGATAGGCGGCCAAGTCTATGGCCGCCGGAATTGGCTGACGAATGTTCTTGTTACGTTCACGGGAATGTGCCACAAGCTCGGGCTGAGCATTGCGAATGCGTGGGGGCTTTGAGTTCATGAGTTCGAGGAAGCAGCGCGACACCAATCTGCCGGCGCCCTATCTGAAGCGGCTTTGGCTTGATCCGGCGTCCATTCCTGATCGCGAGGCCTATCCGTTCTGTCTTCCCTTCCTGCACGACGACTTCGAGATCCGCTTCGACCGCGCCATTACCATTATCGTGGGGGAGAACGGGGCCGGTAAATCCACGCTGCTCGAGGGTATCGCGGAGCTGGCTGGCTATGATGGTGCGGGTGGCGGTAAGGGATACAGTACGGTCGACCATTCCAATGCTCTTGAAGTGATGGGCGGTGATTTGTCGGAGGCACTTCGTGCCGCCTGGCTGCCGAAGGTCACCAAGGGCTGGTTCTTCCGCGCCGAGACGTTTTTCTCCGTAGCCAGATATCTGGACGCCGTCAGTGCAGAGCCGCCTGATTTTCTGTCGTATTCTCACGGGGAAGGTTTTCTGCGCTTCTTCAATGAGCGCTGCCAGCGCCAGGGCATCTACATCTTCGATGAACCGGAGTCGGCGCTGTCGCCGGCGCGCCAGATGGAGTTCTTGAAGCTGATGCAGCGCATGGACGAGTCAGGTCGTTGCCAGATCATCATGGCCACGCATTCGCCGATGCTGATGGCCTATCCCAATGCGAGGCTGCTGCGCCTCTCGAAATACGGGCTCGAGCCCGTGATGGTGCGGCAGACGGACCATTTCAAGGTGATGCGCGAGTTCTGCGAGGATCCGACGGGCTTCGTCGAGGCTGCGCTGGCGGAATGAAATCGAGTTTGCGCAGGCACTGATCATCTGGATTGGGGAAGCATGGGCTGGCGACCGAAAAAGCGCGACATCCGGATGCCGGCGCCTTATCTCAGGCGGCTCTGGCTCGACGTCTCGCGCATTTCCGATCGCGAGGCCTATCCGTTTTGTCTGCCCTTTCTGCGTGACGAATTCGAGCTCCGATTCGAACGCGCCATCACCATCATCGTCGGCGAAAACGGGACCGGCAAATCGACGCTGCTTGAGGGCATCGCGGCGCTCGCGGGCTACGATGAAGCGGGCGGGGGCAAGGGCTACATGCCGGTCGATCATTCCAATGCGATCGAAGTCATGGGCGGCGAACTCTCCGATGCGCTTCGCGCGAGTTGGCTGCCGAAAATCACCAATGGCTGGTTCTTTCGCGCCGAGAGTTTTTTCTCGGTCGCGCGATATTTGGATAAGGCAGCTCTCGAGGACCCATTTAACCCGCCGCCGCCCGACTTCCTCTCGCATTCGCACGGCGAGGGCTTCTTGCGCTTCTTCAACGAGCGCTGCCAGCGGCAGGGCATCTTCATTTTTGACGAGCCGGAGTCGGCGCTGTCGCCATCTCGCCAGATCGAGTTTCTGAAGCTGCTGCGGCGGATGGACGACATTGGCCATTGCCAGGTGATCATGGCCACACACTCGCCGGTTCTGATGGCCTATCCGAACGCGACCCTGTTGCGCCTCACCAAGCACGGGCTGGAGCCGACCACGCTCGAGCAGACTGATCACTACAAGGCCATGCGCGAATTCTGCGAGGACCCCAAGGGATTTGTGGAAGCCGTGCTTGCGGAGTGAGCGCGCGGATAGGGGCGTCTTCAAACAGGCCAACAGCATCGTCGTCCTGGCGAAAGCCAGGAGCTCTCACCGCAGGCCTTTGTTGTTACGAATGTTCGTCTACCATCCGGGCCTCAACGCAGATTCCGCGGTATGGGTCGCGGCTTTCGCCGGGACGATGTATTGAAGCTTCCTGATTCAAGTTTCAAACGGCAAATCGCCCGTCATCGTCCGGCTCGACCGTATCTCTGCCGCTCATGCGGGCTACGCTCGTCAGTCTGCGATTGCCTTAAAAAAACCGGTACCCTCCTTTCCCGCTCGTGCTCTAGGATGGACCGCCACGCATCATTTGCGTGGACCAACAAAAGCTGTGAGGACACGACATATGAGGGTAACGATCGCGACGGTCGCGGCTGCGCTGGGGGTGCTGGCCGTGCTGGGGACCGCCTGGGCCCATGGGCCGACCCGCCGGAAGGTGAACGAATCGATCGAGATCAATGCACCGCCTGCGAAGGTGTGGGCGGTGATTGGCAATTTTCAGGACATGAACTGGTTGCAGCCGGTCAGCAAGACCGAGGGTGACAAGGGTAACGAGATCGGCGCCACGCGGCGGCTGACGCTGTCCACCGGCGCGACCATCGACGAGGAGCTCTACAAGTATGATGCCGAGAAGATGACCTACTCGTACCGCATTACCACGGTCGACGTGAAGGTGCTGCCGGTCACCAACTACTCCTCGACCCTGACGGTATCGCCAGGCGCCGACGGCAAGACGACCCTTTTGGAGTGGGCCGGCGCGTTCTATCGCGGCTATCCCAACAACGACCCGCCGCCGGAGCTGAACGACGAGGCTGCGATGAAGGCGGTGAGCGGGCTGTATCGCACGGGCCTGGAGGCGCTGAAAAAGAAGATCGAGAGCGGAAGCTGATCGTGCGGGCCATCGTTCTGGCGGCGGTGGTCGCCAGCATCAGTCCGGCTTCCGCCGAGGAGGCCTTTGTCACCAATCAGCTCAGTGACAACCTCACGGTCGTGGACCTCGGAACATCGCAGCCGATCGCGACCATTGCGATCGGCGGCAAGCCGGCGGGTATTGCGGTCACGCCGGACGGACGCTTCGCCTACGTGACCAGTCCCGACAGCAAGGTCTTGACGGTGATCGACGCCGCAGCACGTCGTGTGATCGGCCGGATCGAGGTCGGTGGCGGTCCGCTTGGCGTGGCGGCCGCTCCGAACGGCGCCACGGTCTATGTGGCCGACTGGTATGCCGCGGCCGTGCGCGTCGTCGATCCCGAGGGCCAGCGGGTTGCTGCGAGCATCGCGGTCGGCGCCTCCCCATCCGGGCTTGCGGTGACGCCCGACGGGCGGCTTCTGCTCTCTGCGGACCGGGATGATGACAGCGTCTCGATCATCGACACCGCGACGCGGGAACGGCGGGCTGTCGTTAAGGTCGGGACGCGCCCGTTCGGCGTCACCATCGATGCGGAAGGCGGGCGGGCCTATGCGGCGAATGTCGGATCCAACGACGTATCGGTGATCGATATCGCCGAAGCGCGCGAGATCGGTCGCGTGAAGGTCGGGCTGCGTCCCTATGCGGTGGCGCTGGCGGCCGGACGCGGCTTCGTGACCGACCAATATGACGGCACGGTCAGTGTGTTCGATCTGACCGCTCTGGCGCCGATCAAGCGCATCAGCGTGGGCGACTATCCCGAAGGCATCGCCGCAACCGCGGACGCGCGGCGCATCGTCGTGGCGAACTGGGAGAGCAATACGCTCAGCATCATCGATGCGGCCGAGCTGAAGGTGACGGCGGAGATCAAGGTTGGCGACGGACCGCGGGCGTTCGGGGCTTTTCTGCGGCGGTAGGATGCGGGTTGCCGCGCTATTGCGTCCCACGCGCAGCGCCCAATTCGCGCGCAATGTCCTCCATGCGCTCGAACGTCAGGTCGGGCGCAAGAGCACGCAGTGCCTTCGGCGCGGCAAACCCCCAGAGAACAGCGCCGCAGGCGATGCCTGCGGCGCGGGCGGCTTCGATGTCGCGAATTTCGTCGCCGATCGCGATCACCTGCGACGGCTTGACGCCGGCCCGTCCCATCACCCGCCGAAACTTGGCGGCCTTGCCGAAAATCGAGGCACCGCAATCGAAATGCGAAAACAGCGCGGCAGCTTGGCCGAGCTGGGTGCGCGCATTTGCTTCGCTGTCCGAACTGACCAGCGCAAGGCGGAAGCCGCCCTCCGCGAGATTGCGCAGCATCAGCTCCGCGCCGTCAAATAGCGGGATGTCGGCGATATGCAGCCCCTTCAGCCGCCGCATGTGGCGAGCGATCAGGGGCAGCTTCCAGAGCGGGACCTGGAGATGATCGAGGATTTCGCGCGAGCCGGCGTGGCGCAGCGACTCCACGTCTTCGTCCGCAACGCGACGGAAGCCGTAGCGGTCGGCGAATCCGTTCACATGGCGCCGAAACCACGGAAAGCTGTCGGCCAGCGTGCCGTCGAGATCGAATATGACAAAGGAATAGGGCATGAAATGCGAGCAGGGCAGAGATACATGGCAAACGTACAATGCGCCTTTTATAAGAAAGGCGGTGGAGTAGACTGTTCCGTCTTTCACACTTTCCGTACAACCGATACGGGCAGGTGACCTGCAATGCCGATCAACGGCTAACGCGGCTGGAGCAAGACGATGTCATTTTACCGAGGCATGACCTGCGAAAACGTTACGATCAAAGGCGACAAGGGGACGCCGATTACCGCCTATGTCGCAAAACCGTCCGGCGCCGGACCGTTTCCGGGCGTGGTGTTGGTCCACCACATGCCAGGCTGGAGCGAGTTTTACATCGAGACGACACGGCGCTTCGCGCATCACGGCTATCTCGCGATCTGTGCCAATCTCTATCAACGCGCGGGCGATGGCAATCCGGACGACGTCGCCGCCAAGGTGCGTGCCGAGGGCGGTATTCCCGACGCCCAGATGGTGGGCGACACCGAGGCCGCCGTGAAGTGGATGCGCGCGCAAGCAAATCACAACGGCAAGGTCGGCCTGTTCGGCTCCTGCTCCGGGGGCCGGCACGCCTTCATCTATGCCTGCCAGCGAAAGGACGTCGACGCCTGCGCCGAGCTGTGGGGCGGCCGCGTAGTGATGGGCAAGGACGAGCTCAACGACAAGACGCCGGTGGCGCCGATCGATATGACCAAGGACCTCTGCTGTCCGCTGATCGGCATCTTCGGCAACGACGATCGCGCACCGAGCCCGGAGCAGGTGAACCAGCACGAGGCAGAGCTGAAGAAGCTCGGTAAGACTTACGAATTCCATCGCTACGACGGTGCGGGTCACGGCTTTTTCTATTGGCACCGGCCGCTGTACCGGGTGGAGCAGTGCATGGATGCCTGGAGCAAGGTCTTCGGCTTCTTCGGCAAGCATCTGGCGAAGTGAGGAGGTTGCTATGTGCACGTCCATCATCGAGATCGCGGCTGCCTGTGGCATGGCCAAGCGCGGCGACGAATGGTTCCCGCTCACGCACAGCGTGGTCGCCTACGACCACGCCCGTCACGCGCCGGAGGGCGACGTGATCACGCTCGACTTCATCAACACGAGCCTGGAGCCCGGCGCGCGCGCCGGGCTCGAACTGACGCTGGAGACCGCGAAGGAGCTGCGCGCCGCGCTGGATCGGGCCATTGTCGCTGCGGAATTCGAGGAGGCGGAGGTGCGGGGGAAGGGGGTGGTGACGGGGATTGAGCGGGCGGCGTAACGGGATCGTAGGGTGGGTTGAGCGTTAGCGAAACCCACCATCTTTGCGCGGCGGCGCGATGGGTTTCGCTGCGCTCTACCTATCGTACGGGTGGCGAATTTCTATCGTGTCAGGGCACGTATTCGTCACTCTTGTCGCGATTGCAATCAAAGCATGTAAGCCGGATGTTGTGCTCCTCAGAACTGCCGACCTTTGCGATCGGTATGATGTGGTCAAATTCGACTTCACCGTCCTTCAGATGCCTGCCACAGTGTTGACAGGCGTGGACATCTTGCCGCCTTCCCCGCTTTGGCACGATTACTCCGCCGCCTCGCTCGCCCCACCCGCCTTCCGCGGCTTGTTCGCCTTCGCGAGCACCGGGGCCAAAAACTGCCCCGTATAGCTCCGCGGTGCCTTGACGATATCTTCCGGCGGGCCCCAGGCGACGATTTCGCCGCCGCCGTCGCCGCCTTCGGGGCCGAGGTCGATCACCCAATCGGCGGTTTTGATGACTTCGAGATTGTGCTCGATGACCACGACCGTGTTGCCTTGCGCGACCAGTTCGTGCAGCACTTCGAGCAGCTTCTTGACGTCGTGGAAGTGCAGGCCCGTGGTCGGCTCGTCCAGAATGTAGAGCGTGCGGCCCGTCGCGCGCTTGGAGAGTTCTTTCGCGAGCTTGACGCGTTGGGCCTCACCGCCTGAGAGCGTGGTGGCCTGCTGGCCGACATGGATGTAGTCGAGGCCGACGCGGTGCAGGGTCCGGAAGGTGTCGCGCACGCGCGGGACCGCCTTGAAGAACTCGGCGGCTTCTTCAACGGTCATGTCAAGCACGTCGGCAATCGACTTGCCCTTGAACAGCACCTCCAGCGTCTCGCGGTTGTAGCGCTTGCCCTTGCAGACGTCACAGGTGACGTAGACGTCGGGCAAAAAGTGCATCTCGATCTTGATGACGCCGTCGCCTTGGCAGGCCTCGCAGCGGCCGCCCTTGACGTTGAAGGAGAAGCGCCCGGGCTCATAACCGCGCGCCTTCGCCTCGGGTAGGCCGGCAAACCATTCGCGGATCGGCGTGAAGGCGCCGGTATAGGTTGCGGGGTTGGAGCGCGGCGTGCGGCCGATCGGCGACTGGTCTATGTCGATGATCTTGTCGATATGCTCCAGCCCCTCGATGCGGTCGTGCGGCGCAGCGCCCTCGCTCGCATTGTTGAGCTTGCGGGCGATCGCCTTGTAGAGCGTGTCGATCAAAAGCGTCGACTTGCCGCCGCCGGAAACGCCGGTGATGCAGGTGAACAGCCCCAGCGGAATCTCCGCGGTGACGTTCTTCAAATTGTTGCCGCGCGCGTTCACCACCTTGATGGTGCGGCGATGGTTGGGCGGCCGCCGCTCCGGCACTGCCACGAACTGTTCGCCGGTGAGATATTTGCCGGTCAGCGACTTCGGATTGCGCATGATCTCAGCCGGCGTGCCTTGTGCGACGATGTTGCCGCCATGCATGCCGGCGCCCGGGCCGATGTCGAGCACGTGGTCCGCGAGGCGGATGGCGTCCTCGTCATGCTCGACCACGATCACGGTGTTGCCGAGGTCGCGCAGGCGTTTCAGCGTATCGAGCAGGCGCGCATTGTCGCGCTGGTGCAGCCCGATCGAGGGCTCGTCCAGCACATAGAGCACGCCTGTCAGCCCCGAACCGATCTGTGAGGCCAGCCGAATGCGCTGGCTTTCGCCGCCGGACAGCGTGCCGGAGGAGCGCGACAGCGTCAGGTAATTGAGGCCGACGTCGATCAGAAACGTGAGGCGTTCACGGATCTCCTTCAGGACGCGCGTGGCGATCTCGTTTTGCTGCGCGTTCAGCGCGGCCGGCACGTCCTCGAACCATTCGGCAGCGCGCTTGACCGAGAACTCGGAGATCTCGCCGATATGCTTGCCGCCAACCTTGACGCACAAAGCCTCGGGCTTCAGGCGATAGCCATTGCAGGCTTCACACGGCACATCGGCAAAATACTTTGCCAGCTCTTCGCGCGCCCACTCGCTCTCGGTCTCGCGATAGCGGCGGTTGATGTTGGTGATCACGCCCTCGAACGGCTTCTTGGTGTCGTAGGAGCGCACGCCGTCCTCGTAGGAGAATTTGATCTCGTCGTCGCCGGAGCCGTGCAGCAGCGCGTTCTGCACCTTCTTCGGCAGCTCCTTCCACTTGGTGTCGAGCGTGAACTTGTAGTGCTTGCCGAGCGCGGTCAGCGTCTGGATGTAATAGGGCGAAGACGATTTGGCCCAGGGCGCGATCGCGCCCTTGCGAAGCGTGAGCTCCTTGTCCGGGATCACGAGGTCTTCGTCGACGTGCTGCTCGACACCGAGCCCGCCGCAGGCCGGGCAGGCGCCATAGGGGTTGTTGAAGGAGAACAGCCGCGGCTCGATCTCGGGAATGGTGAAGCCGGAAACGGGGCAGGCGAACTTTTCCGAGAACAGGATGCGCTCGGGCCCGCTCTTGTCGTGGATCTTTGCGGTCTTCTTCTTCTCTTCGACCGGCGCCGCCGGCGCGTCGGCATATTCGATGACCGCGAGGCCTTCGGCGAGCTTCAGCGCGGTTTCAAAGCTCTCCGCGAGGCGCTGGCCGATGTCGGGGCGCACCACGATGCGGTCGACCACGACGTCGATGTCGTGCGGGAATTTCTTATCCAGGTTCGGCGCCTCGGCGAGCTCATAGAAGGTGCCGTCGATCTTGACGCGCTGGAAACCCTTTTTGAGGTATTCGGCGAGTTCCTTCTTGTACTCGCCCTTGCGGCCACGCACGACCGGCGCGAGCAGATAGAGCCGCGTGCCCTCCGGCAGCGCCAGCACGCGGTCGACCATTTGCGATACGGTCTGGCTTTCGATCGGCAGGCCGGTGGCCGGCGAATAGGGCACGCCGACGCGCGCCCAGAGCAGGCGCATGTAGTCGTAGATCTCCGTGACGGTGCCGACGGTGGAGCGCGGATTCTTCGAGGTGGTCTTCTGTTCGATCGAGATCGCAGGCGACAGGCCGTCGATCTGGTCGACGTCGGGCTTCTGCATCATCTCCAGGAATTGCCGCGCATAGGCCGACAGCGATTCCACGTAGCGGCGCTGGCCCTCGGCATAGATGGTGTCGAACGCGAGGGAGGATTTGCCGGAGCCGGAGAGGCCGGTGAACACGACGAGCTTGTCGCGCGGGATCTCGACGTCGATGTTTTTCAGGTTGTGCTCGCGCGCGCCGCGGATGGTGATTGCGCGTAAGGAGCTCGCATTCTGTTGCCGTCGCGCTTTGAGGATTTCATCCATGGTGGCAATTCCGGGCGCGTGAGCAGCGCAGGTTCAAGGCGCGCCTCGCTGCGTGAGCCGAGATCTGACGCCGATGGGTGAAGCTCGGAACATAGGAAGAACGACAAGGAATTTCCAGTGCCGTGTGCAGACCATCAACGGTTTCCACGTTTCCGTAAAGGGCAATGGCGGCAGCCGGCAGCAGGAACGCGCGCAAACAAAAAGGCCGGCGCGTGGCCGGCCTTTCCCATTCAGAAGCTTGCGAGGATCAGTAGCGCGCGACCACCGGACCGCCGAAGGTGTAGTTCACGCGGACCGTGCCCATGTCGACATCCTGCTTGATGCTGTCGGTGCGGGTGTTGATACCAAGGAGCACGGGCGAATTGAAGTTGATGCTGCTGCTGCCCATGAACAGGTGGTTGTATTCGACGCCAACGGACCAGCCCGGCGCGAAGCCAATCTCGATGCCGGTTCCGACAGCGCCGCCCCAGCGGGTCTCGCTGGCCTGATCGAACACAACGCCGCCCGACAGGCCGTTGTACTTGTTGTTGGTCACGGCAGCGCCGCCCTTCACGTACCAGAGCACGTTGTTCCAGGCATAGCCGACCTGACCGGTGAAGAGGCCAATCGCATCGATCTTGGTCTGGTTGACCAGGGGCGCAAAAGCAGCGGGCGAACTCACATTCGATCCCTTCAGGTCCGCCCAGTCGCCCTGAGCTTCCACGCCGAAGACCCAGCTCGCCGCCTGCCACCGGTAGCCGATCTGACCGCCAACGAGACCGCCGGTCGCATCATGGCAGCCTTCGCGGGTCACGGGCACAGCGACGCCGGCGATGGCGGTCGTGTCCCAGCAATTGTGGCTCGAGGCGCCGCCGCCGTTGATGCCGATGTAGAAGCCGCCCCAATTGTAAACGGGCGCCAGCGCGGGCGCCTTGGTGTAGGGACGCGCAGCCAGGTCCGCCGCAACGGCCGGGGCAATCCCCATAGCCGCCAAACTCACGCCGACCAGCAAAGCCTTTTTCATTTTCTTCTCCAATCCATTTTCTTAAGGCCACCGGCCGCAACCAGCAGCGGAATCAATTGAACCGCAGCAAGCTATAGCGAAGCGGATTGCAAAATGCCGTCACCAAAAAAACGCAGGTGTTTCACAAATGCACAGTGGTTAAGCGCTGGTTGATGAGAATCCGGGCTGGCTCGATCGGACTGTTGCGGACAGGCAACAAAAAGGCCGGCAAAAAGCCGGCCTTTTTAGAGCAATTTAGTCGAACTGTCGGCGAGGATCAGTACCTTCCGACGACAGGACCGCCCCAGCGGTAGTTCACCCGGACGGTTGCCATGTCGACGTCCTGCTTGATGCTATCGGTGCGCGAGAACGCGCCGGCAGGAGCCGTGAGCGTAAAGGTCTGGCGGCCCATGAAGAGATGGTCGTATTCGACGCCAACCGACCAGTTCGGTGCGAAGCCGACCTCAACGCCGGTTCCGATCGCGCCGCCCCAACGGGCCTCGTCAGCCCGGTCGAACACCGTGCCAGTCGCAGTCAGGAGGCCTTGGTACTTATTGTGGGTCACGGCGGCGCCGCCCTTCACGTACCAGAGCACATTGCTCCAGGCGTAGCCGACCTGGCCGGTGATCAAACCGACAGCATCGACCTTGGTCTGGTTCGTGGCGGCAAACCCGAAGATCGGTGAGGCGACGCTGACGTTCGATCCCTTGAAGTCGGCCCAGTCACCCTGGCCCTCGACGCCGAACACCCAGTTGGCCGCCTGCCAGCGATAGCCGATCTGGCCGCCGACCATGCCGCCGCTGGCGTCATGACAGCCTTCCGAAACGGTCGGAACGGTCGCGCCTGCGGGGGTCGCGGTGTTGGTCCAGCAATTGTGGCTCCAGCCACCACCGCCGTTGATGCCGATGTAAAAGCCGCTCCAATCATAGATCGCGGCCACCATCGGGGGAGCCTTGGTGTAGGGCCGTGCGGCAAGATCCGCTGCGCTCGCCGGAGCCGCAGCGCTCAATGCGATCAACCCGACCGCACCCAGCAAAATCCCTTTCATCGTACCGTCCCCGGACCCTACGCTTCCCTAAGTTCCCCAGAAGCGCCCTCAAATAGCAGTCGCGACCGCCCATGCGATCCAAACTCAGCCGGTATATATCCCTATTGAACCGGAAATGCCGTCTCTGAAATGCAACACTCGGTGGAGAACTGCGCAGTGGCTAAGCTAATGGACATCCATGGTTTTTCGGTGCCTTGCGCGGCATGCGGAGGGTGGCTGCCGGCCGTTTGGGGGAAGGCTCTTCGAGAAGGCGGACGCGGACCGCATTGGGGTCCCGTTTCCTGGAACAAAACTGGAACATGGCCTGCGGCGGTGCTATATATGGGGATAAATTCAGGAATGGCCGGGCTTAAGCGCGCTGCAAGCGTATAGGGTCGGCGGCTTAGGGCAGGCCGGTGCCGGCCGAGCCTTCCGATTTTTCAGCGTGGAGAGTGGCGATGGCGGGAAGCGTGAACAAGGTGATCCTGGTCGGAAATCTTGGCAAGGATCCGGAGATTCGGCGGACCCAGGATGGCCGGCCGATCGCCAATTTGAGCGTAGCGACCTCGGAGACCTGGCGCGACCGGGCGACCGGCGAGCGCAAGGAAAAGACCGAGTGGCACCGGGTGGTGATCTTCAACGAAGGGCTTGCCAAGGTTGCCGAGCAATATCTGAAGAAAGGCGCCAAGGTTTACGTCGAGGGGCAACTGCAGACGCGCAAATGGACCGACCAGAGCGGCGCCGAGAAATACACCACCGAAGTCGTGCTGCAGGGCTTCAATTCCAACCTGACCATGCTTGATGGCCGCGGCGGCGGCGGAAGCTTTGGCGCCGACGATACGGGTGGCGATTTCGGAGCGATCGGACCGTCGTCCTCTGGTCCTGCGCCGCGTCGCGCCGTGCCGGCCGGCGCCCGCAACAGCGACATGGATGACGACATCCCGTTCTGAGCGCCGCATGAGGCTTGATTGAGTCTTGCGCCACTGCTCGAGGCCGCGCCTGCGATCCCGCTTCACGCGTCGGCGGCGATGGCGGCCTTCGTGCTCGGCGTGGTGCAGCTTGCGGCGCCCAAGGGCACCTTGCCGCATCGGACCTTGGGATGGATCTGGGTGGCGCTGATGGGGATGGTTGCGATCAGCTCGTTCTGGATTCACGAGCTTCGCTTGCGCGGCCCCTTCAGCCCGATCCACTTGCTCTCGATCTTCACGCTCGCCGTGCTTCCGTTTGCGGTCTGGAAGGCCCGCCGTCATGAGGTCGGGGCGCATCGCAGGTCGATGATCATGCTGTTTTCGGGCGCGCTGGTCGTCGCCGGCCTGTTCACGCTTCTGCCCGGGCGCATCATGCATCAGGTGGTGTTCGGCCCCTGAAACGAGGCGCCAGGAAAAGCCCGGCTGCGGGTCGTCGATGAGGGGGCCTGATCGCCCCGTAAGTAACTGGAAAAACGAAGAGAAAAACGATCCTCTCGGGTCGGTTGGGGGTGGTGAAAACTGCCCCCATGCGCTATATGATTCTTAGCTAAAGACTGACCGGATTTCCCCTTGTCTGAACCTGAAGATAACAAGCCCGGCGAGCCGTCGGGACCTTCCGACATTCGTCCCGTTTCCATTCTCGATGAGATGAAACGCTCCTACCTCGATTACGCCATGAGCGTAATCGTGGCGCGTGCGCTGCCCGATGCGCGCGACGGGTTGAAGCCGGTGCATCGCCGCATCCTCTACTCGATGTACGAGCAGGGGCACACGCCGGAAAAGAAATACGTCAAATCCGCGCGCGTCGTCGGCGACGTCATCGGTAAATATCACCCACACGGCGACCAATCGATTTACGACGCGATGGTCCGCATGGCGCAGGATTTTTCCATGCGCGTGCCGTTGATCGATGGCCAGGGCAACTTCGGTTCGGTCGACGGTGATCCGCCCGCGGCTTATCGTTACACGGAAGCGCGCCTGGATCGATCCGCCATTCCGCTTCTCGATGACATCGACAAGGACACGGTCGACTTTCAGCCCAACTACGACAACTCGGATAAGGAACCGTCGGTCCTTCCGGCAAAATTTCCGAACCTTCTTGTCAACGGCGCCGGCGGCATCGCCGTCGGCATGGCGACCAATATTCCGCCGCACAATCTCGGCGAAGTGATCGACGCCTGCGTGGCGCTGATCGACAATCCGTCGCTCACGATCGACGAGCTGATCAGCATCATTCCCGGACCGGACTTCCCGACCGGCGGCATCATTCTGGGCCGCCAGGGCATCCGCTCCGCCTATCATCTCGGTCGCGGCTCGATCGTGATGCGGGGCAAGGTGACGATCGACACGATCCGGAAGGATCGCGAGGCGATCATCGTCACGGAGATCCCCTACCAGATCAACAAGGCGACCATGGTCGAGCGCATCGCCGATCTGGTGCGCGAGAAGAAGATCGACGGCATCGCCGACCTGCGCGACGAATCCGACCGCGAGGGCTTTCGTGTCGTGATCGAGCTGAAGCGGGATGCCATGGCCGACGTGGTGTTGAACCAGCTCTACAAGTTCACGCCGCTGCAAACGAGTTTCCCCGCCAATATGTTGGCGCTCGACGGCGGCCGGCCGCAGACGATGAATCTGAAGGACCTGCTGACGGTCTTCGTCAATTTCCGCGAACAGGTGGTGACACGCCGCACCAAATTCCTGCTCGCCAAAGCGCGCGACCGTGCCCACATCCTGGTCGGTCTCGCCATTGCGGTTGCCAACATCGACGAGATCATCCGCGTGATCCGCACGTCGCCAAATCCCGAAGCCGCGCGCGAGACGTTGATGTCGCGCGACTGGCCGGCGCGGGACGTCGAGGCGATGCTCACGCTGATCGACGATCCGCGCCACCGGCTCTCGCCCGACGGTACGATCCGGCTCTCGCTGGAGCAGGCCAGGGCGATCCTCGATTTGCGTCTGCAGCGCCTGACCGCGCTCGGCCGGGAGGAAATCTCGGACGAGTTGGACAAGCTGAAGGCCGAGATCAACGATTATCTCGACATTCTGCGCTCGCGTGCGCGCGTGCAGGCAATCATCAAGACCGAACTCGCCGCGATCAAGGAAGAGTTCGCCACGGCGCGCAAGACAACGATCATCGAGCAGGAAGGCGAGGTCGAAGACGAGGACCTGATCCAGCGCGAGGATATGGTGGTCACGGTTTCGCATGCGGGCTATGCCAAGCGCGTGCCGCTGTCGGCCTATCGCGCGCAGCGCCGCGGCGGCAAAGGCCGGGCCGGCATGCAGACCCGCGAAGAGGATTTCGTCAGCCGCCTGTTCGTAGCCTCGACCCATACGCCGGTGCTGTTCTTCTCCTCACGCGGCCAGGTCTACAAGGAAAAGGTCTGGCGGCTGCCGGTCGCAGCGCCCAACGCGCGCGGTAAGGCGCTGATCAACATCCTGCCCCTGGAGCAGGGCGAGCGCATCACCACGATCATGCCGCTGCCGGAGGATGAATCCTCCTGGGCGCAGTTCGACGTGATGTTCGCCACGACAGGCGGCAATGTCCGGCGCAACAAGCTGTCCGACTTCGTCGACGTGCGCCGTTCCGGCATCATCGCCATGAAGCTCGACGAGGGCGAGGCGATCGTCGACGTGCAGATCTGCACGGAGCGGGACGACGTGCTTCTGACTGCCGCGGGCGGGCAGTGCATCCGCTTCCCGGTCACCGACGTGCGTGTCTTTACCGGCCGCACCTCGATGGGCGTGCGCGGCATCGCGCTGGCCGAGAACGACAAGGTGATCTCGCTCTCCATCCTCCGCCACATGGACGCTGACTCCGAGGAGCGCGCGGCCTATCTGCGCCGCGCCAATGCGGTGCGCCGCGGCGGCGTCGAGGAAGAGGCGGGCGGGGATGCCGAGGACGCCAGCGGCACCATGGAGCTTGGCGAGCAGCGCTACGTCGAGATGTCCGCGGCCGAGCAGTTCGTGCTGACCATCAGCGAGAACGGCTATGGCAAACGGTCCTCGTCGTACGAATACCGCACCACCGGTCGCGGCGGCAAAGGCATCGTCGCGATGTCGGTCAATGAGCGCAACGGCAAGCTCATCGCCTCGTTCCCGGTCGAGGATTCCGACCAGATCATGCTGGTCACCGACAAGGGCCAGCTCATCCGCTGCCCGGTCGAGGACATTCGCATTGCCGGCCGTTCGACCCAGGGCGTGATCGTGTTCGACACCGCCGAGGACGAGCACGTGGTCTCCGTCGAGCACATCCCCGAGGATGCCGAGAACGGCAATGGTAATGGCGGCAATGGAAATGGAAACAACGGGGGGTAGGGGGCTCGCCCCTTCTCCCTGGCAAATTGCGCTCTTTGTAGCGTCAGCCCACCATGAGGATTTACTGACGCGGTAAGACGAGGCTTCGCAGCCACAACGAGCTGCCGGTATCTGCCAACAAGCTTAAAGTTGCATGTTGTAACGGGTACTATTTATGGCGTGCGGTCCGCGGAGACTAGGCGCGCTTGCCGGACGGCCAGCTTGCTGCCGGCGGTGCGCAGGCAGGCGGCTTCGAAATTTGGCCAGGCCTGGTGGGAGCAATCCGGGCCGACTGGGCGGATATCGAGCCGCTCGCCCTTGGCCAGGGCCTGCGGGACGCTCGCTTCGACCTGCGGGGCAAAGCCGGGCAGAGCGGTGAGGGCAGCGGCAATGAAGGCAGCCGCCGCGACTGCGAAAAGAGCTTTGATCATTTGACGGTCCCCTGCCACGGGCCTTACTGGCCCGTCATTTGGTTGGGCGGGTTCTTAACCGTGAACGGTTTCGAGATGCCTTCGCCAAAAGCGAAAAATGGTTTCATTTCGGGCGTGTTTTGTTTCGTCGGGCGGTTCTGGGTGAAACAGTGCCCGCCCAGGCGATGGGCGGTTCGGTCGGCCCGGCCGGTGCAATGGCCGAACGGGCTGCGGTCGGGGCGGCGTCTCCATGGAACCTGATGGCTTGCCCGCATCACACGGGCGGGGTAGGAGGGGCCATGCCGCGCATCGCCCTTTATCCAGGTTCCTTCGATCCCGTCACCAATGGCCATCTGGATGTGGTCCGCCACGCCGTCACGCTTTGCGACAAGCTGATCGTCGCCATCGGCGTGCACTCGGGCAAGAAGCCGCTGTTCTCCACCGACGAACGGCTGAAGATGGTGAAGGATGTCTTTGCGCCGGTCGCAGCCGCGGCCGGCTGCGCCTTCGACTGCACCACCTACGACAATCTCACGGTCGCGGCGGCGCAACAGAACAATGCGACCATCATGATCCGGGGCCTTCGGGACGGCACCGATCTCGATTACGAGATGCAGCTTGCCGGGATGAACGAAACCATGGCGCCCGACGTGCATACGGTCTTCGTTCCGGCGTCCGCGCCTGTCCGCCCGATCACCGCCACACTGGTCCGGCAGATCGCCGGCATGGGCGGCGACTTCTCCGCCTTCGTGCCGCCGCTCGTCGCCGCCGCGCTCAAGGCCAAATTCGCCGGCTGACCGCATTCGCGCGCAAGCCAACGTCTCGTCCAACGATCCGGAGTTTTCATGATCCGAGTCCTTGCCGTCCTCTTCGCGCTCATCTCGGTGGCGCCTGCGCTTGCGCAATCCTTGCCCGCCGGCCTCGACAAGGCCAATGCGATCGTGATCGACACCACCAAGGGGCGCATCGTCATCAAGCTGCGCCCTGATCTCGCGCCGAACCATGCCGAGCGCATCAAGCAGCTCGCGCGCGACGGCTTCTATAACAACGTGCCGTTCCACCGCGTGATGGAGGGCTTCATGGCGCAGACCGGGGACGGCCAGAACTTCAATGGCACCGGCGGATCGAAATATCCGAACCTGAAGCAGGAATTCTCAAACGTTCACTTCAAGCGCGGCATCGTCGGCATGGCGCGGCGCGGTGACAGCGTCGATTCCGCCAATTCGCAGTTCTTCATCATGTTCGCGGATGCGCCGAGCCTCGATGGTCAATACACCGTCATCGGCGAAGTCGTGCAGGGCATGGATGTCGTCGACAAGCTGAAGAAGGCCCCGTCCGGCTCGGCGAGCGGCACGGTCACCGATCCCGACAAGATGGTGAAGGTGCAAGTCGCATCCGATATCAAGTGAGCGGCGCCGGCCGGCCGTTGCGCATCCTGATTGCCGCAGCCTCGGCGCTCGCCTTGTTCGCGTCGTCGGCGCAAGCCGAGGACGGACAGGTCAACACCATCAAGGATGCGCTCGCAAAACTCTATAGCTGTTGGAGACCGCCGCCACCGTCGCGCGCCAATCCGATCGACATCACCGTGATCGTCAGCTTCAATCGCGCCGGCGAGATTTTGGGCCGCCCGCGGATTACCTATGAATCGCCCGGCGCGACCGACAACGACCGCCTTCAATACCGCATCGCTGTGATGGAGACGTTGCAACGATGTACGCCGATGCCATTTACCGAGAGTATGGCGGGCGCCGTGGCCGGCCACCCGTTTTCGATCCGGTTCCATAACGTTAGGCCCACCCCCAAACCGACAGAGAAACAAGCATGGCTGTTACCGAGAACACTTTGATCCTTGAAACCACCCAGGGGCCCGTCACCATTGAGATGCGTCCGGACCTCGCCCCCAACCACGTCGCGCGCATCAAGGAACTCGTGCGCGAGGGCTTTTACGACGGCATCGTGTTCCATCGCGTGATCGACGGCTTCATGGCGCAGACCGGCTGCCCGCATGGCACCGGCACCGGCGGGAGCGGCCAGAAGCTGAAGGCCGAGTTCAACAGGGAGCCGCATGTGCGCGGCACTGCGTCGATGGCGCGCGCCGCCAATCCGGATTCCGCCGACAGCCAGTTCTTCATCTGCTTCGATGACGCCTCCTTCCTCAACGGCCAGTACACGGTCTGGGGCAAGGTCACCGAGGGCATGGAGAACGTCGACAAGATCAAGCGCGGCGAGCCGGTGCAGAACCCGGACAAGATCGTCAAGGCGCGCATGGCCGTGGACGCGGAGTAACCTAAGACACCGTCATTCCGGGGCGGTGCAAAGCACCGAACCCGGAATCTCGAGATTCCGGGTTCACGCTTCGCGTGCCCCGGAATGACAGCAAGTGAGGAAGCGCGCACTCAAACTCCATGCGCACCGATTTGTTCGACTTCGACCTGCCACCTGAAAGCATCGCGCTGCGTCCCGCGAGTCCGCGGGATTCCGCGCGCATGCTGGTGGTGCAGGGCGATGGCGTGCTGCGCGACCACGTGGTCTCGGAGCTGCCGAAATGGCTCGAGGCCGGCGATCAGCTCGTGGTCAACGACACCAAGGTGATCGCGGCGCAGTTGTCCGGCCGGCGCATTGGGCGCCCCACCGAGCCCAGGATCGATGCAACATTGATCAAGCGGCTCGACGGCTCGCGCTGGCAGGCGCTGGTGAGGCCCGCCAAAAAACTCGTCGAGGGCGACATCATCCGTTTCGGCAACGAGGGCAAGGTCTGCCTGCTCGGCCATCTCGACGCCCAGGTCGAGCGCAAGGGCGAGGAAGGCGAGGTCACGCTGTCCTTTTCGTTTCACGGCCCGGCGCTCGATCAGGCCATCGACGATCTCGGCGTGACGCCGCTGCCGCCCTATATCGCCTCCAAACGTGACGTCGACGAGCGGGATGCGCAGGACTACCAGACCATGTTCGCGCAGGCCGAGGGCGCGGTCGCTGCACCGACCGCGGGCCTGCATTTCACGCCGGCGCTGGAATCCGCGCTACGCGCCCATGGCGTCGGCATTCACACGGTCACGCTGCACGTGGGGGCGGGGACCTTCCTGCCGGTGAAGGCAGAGGATACCGAAGGCCATCGGATGCATGCCGAGTGGGGCCGCATCTCCGCCGAGACCGCTGCGGCGTTGAACCAGGCCCGCGCCGACCGGGGTCGGATCGTGGCGGTCGGCACCACCTCGCTGCGCCTCCTGGAAAGCGCGGCAGCCGAGGACGGCATGATCGAGCCGTTCGCGGACGAGACCTCGATCTTCATCACGCCGGGCTATCGTTTTCGCGGGGTCGATATTTTGCTCACGAATTTCCACCTGCCGCGCTCGACCCTGTTCATGCTGGTCTCGGCCTTCGCAGGGCTCGACACCATGAAGCGCGCCTACACGCATGCGATCGCCAAGGGCTACCGGTTTTATTCCTATGGCGATGCGTGCTTGTTGTTTCGCGATAATCAGTGAGACGATCAAGGCACTCCCGGGGGCACCTTCTCGCCGGCGGGGGACGCGAGGCCTCGCGAAACGACAAGCAACTTCAAAATGGCACGGACTGGGTGTCCTCGGCAGTGTCCCAGGCCGCGCGCCGCTCACCACGTGTAGCGGATCGTGCCCGTGCCGGCGTAGGTCTGCGAGTTTGAGGCGAACTGGCCATCAAACTTGGCGAGCAGCGAGATGTGATTGGCGAACCGCAACTCCGCACCCAAAGACGTCAGCGCGGAGTCCTGCGGCGGCGTAGCGCCGTTGACGACGAAGCTCGCCCCTGGCAGCGACTGGAACAGCGGCGTCAGCGTGGGATCGCTGACCCAGTCGTGCGCCCAGGCGAGCCGTCCGCGCAGCACCACCACGGCATCGGAAAAGACCGGCCAAGCCTGGTCGAAGCGCGCGCCCAGCTCGCTCCTGGTATCGGTCGCGTTACGCGACCCGAAGGCCAGGGCAAAGCCATCGGGAAGGGTGCCGATCTCGCTGTAGCTCGGCGTGTGGAAGCTCTGCGCCTGGATCGCCGCGTAGGGCGCGATGCCGACAAACGGGGTCGCGAACCGGTAGCCGCCTTCGAGCCGCCCGCCGTAGCTCTGCGCGTTGAAATCAGCCGTCAAATGGTCGCCTTCAAAGGCAAGGCGGTCGGTCGACATCCAGTGATTGGTGAAGGCGAAGTCCCCGGCGAAATAGGCCGGGCCCCAACGGGTCGCGCCATAGATGCCGGCCTGCAGCGCGTCGCTCCGGCCGCCGCCCAGCCCCTGCGACAGGCTCCAATTGGTGCCGCCGGCGGCGAGCGCAAATCCCACCACGGAATTGGGCGCCAAGTGATAATCGAACCCGGTGGCAAAGCCCGCTGCGCGCGCCGACAGGTCGTGGCTGCCGATCACCGCATCGCCATCGGTGTGGTTGCCGCCGCCATAGCCGGCGCCCCACACTGACCAGTGCGGGACATAGACCGGCGGGGCCATCGGCGGCGCCTTGGTGTACATCGAGGCATAGGCGAGTGCGGGCGACGACGGCCGCGTTTGGCAGTCTGGCGGATAGCCGAGCGGTGGATAGTCGGTGCCACCAATCCCGCAACGGCCATCGACGAAGGGATCAAGCATCACGTTGAGGAACTGATCGCCGAGCTGGAAGGCGGCCTGCTGTGCGCCGGTTGCGGCTTCGCCGGAAACTTGGTCCAGGGCATGGGTGAGATTGCCGCCGGTCAGGCCGAAGAGTGCCCCGAAGGCCGGCGGCAGCGTGCCGCCGGAATTGAAGAAGTTATTGAGCGCGTTGGCGACGCTTTGCTGGTTCCGAGTGAGATTGAGGCCGGTGCCAAGTTGGGCCGCCGTTAGGTCCAAGAACACGTCGGTCGCGCTGTAGGTTAAGATTCCCCTGAAATTCGGATCGGTGAGGACGAGCGCATCGAAGGTGGTGCCGCCGAGCCCGGCCGAATGCAGAATGTCGTACCTCTTACTGATGGCGGAGCCGGACGTCACGTTGGCCACCACGGTGCCGGCGAGCGTCGCGGTGCCGGTGACATTGGTGAGCGAGGCCGTCGAGGAATTGACCTGCACCAGATAGAACGCGCCGGACTCAAATGCGAGACTGCCGTTGACTGTCAGCGTGCCGGTCGGATTGGCCGCATTGCCAGGTGCCAGTGTGCCACCGCTCCGGATGGTGGTCGCGCCCACGGTGCCAGTGCCACCCAGGGTATCGCCCGCGTGCACAGTGACGGAGGCCCCCGCGATTGAACCATCCACCTCGACCGTGCCGCCGTCTACCGTCATGCTGCCCGTAAAGCCGGGGCTGTCGCCGCTGAGCACCCAGGTGCCTCCGCCGACCTTGTTGACTTCTCCGCTGCCGGAGATCGCGCCGGAGAAGGTCGTGCTGGTATTGTCGCCGCCCGTCGTCAAGGTAGCGCTGCCGAGCGTGACGTTGCCGGCCCCGGCCAACGAGCCGATGGTCTGGTTGAAGCTGTTGAGATCGAGCGTGGCGCCGCTCGCGATCGTGTAGGCGCTCCCCGGCGCGAACGCGTTGGGGATGCCGGCCTGCAGCGTGCCGGCATTGACCGCGGTCGGGCCGCTGTAGGTGTTTGCGGCGTTGAGGGTCAGCATGCCACTGCCCTCCTTGGTCAGCCCGCCCACGCCGCTGAAGCCCGAGGTGGTGTCGGTAGCGACCGCTAAACCGTTACTATCGATAGTCAAGCCGCCGGGGAGGAGATTGAGTTCGCCGGTGGAAAAGCCGCCGATGAAGAAGGGCGGAGGGACCGTCGGTGGCGGTGCCGGAGGCACTGCACGCAACGTGCCGCCATCGAAGTTGGCCACCCCTGTGCTGGAGATGGGGGTGGGGGGGATAGACCCCACGACCAGCCCCGCAGTCTGCAGTGTGCCCCCGCTGTTGAGGTTGAGGGTGCCGGTGCCCCCAGCCCCTAGACCAAGCGACGTTGCGATGTTGGTCACCACGGCGCCATTGCTGATGGTGAGCATGCCTTGGCCTTGCACGCCGACCGCCATAGCGCCCGTGGTGGTTAAGGTGGAGCCGGGGCCGGATACCGTTACGGTACCCTGCGACCCGGCCGGTTGTCCTACAAAAACGGTGAGAGCACTCAGGGTCCCGCCGTTCTCGATCGTGAGCATGCCCGTGCCCGTCGAGCCCGAGCCGACGATGACAGCTCCGGCTGTCGCGCCTGCGGCTCCAATCACCGTTGGATTTGGCGTTACGGTGTTAATGGTTACAAGTGACGTAGTACTAGTTGGGATCAGGTTGGGCGGAGTGGTCGACCAGTTGCCAGCAGTGAACCAGTTGGTTGACTGTGTACCTTGCCAATTGGCAATTATGGCTTGGGCGCGCGCGGATGATGTCGTCCCGAGCAATGCTGTAGCCATGGCAGTCGTCGCCAGCAAATGTATGCGCATTTTGCCGTCCCTTCGTTACGCCGCCGGCTCCACTTCGCTGTCTTCTCATTCCATGCGTGCTGCCAGCATCAGCGTAAACCCAGAGTTGCCATAACTATGGCACGCGACCGGGCGGCTCGAATTTGTCCAAGACTGTTGCGGGCGAGCTACGCAGTGGACAGCGAGACTGACCAATTCGGATTTTTACTGCTTCCTACGTCAGATCATTGCCGTCTGCCCGCGCCCGCGTGCAAGAACTACCGAGTCTGCGCGGAGCCACTCGCGCGCTGCGAGGACCGCAGCGCTCAAGATAGACCGTAACCCATCAATCAATTTGCACTGGACGATGCGGAGCCTGTCATCGGGCGTGTTCGACCGGCCCCATTGGCACCGCCAAGAGCAAATCGACCTCTTCCGATGAAAGGTGTTCTTGCCGCCGCGACGGCTCAGCTGGTTCAGATAGTTACGTCACGCCATCACCCGCTCCGGCAACAGTTCCGCGATCTGCACCGCATTCAGCGCGGCGCCCTTCAGGAGCTGGTCGGCGGCGACGAACATCGAAATCGAGTGGCCGGATGGGTCGGACAGATCCTTGCGGATACGGCCGACAAGCACGTCGTCCTGCCCTGAGGCATCGACCGGCATCGGGAAATAATTGTTGGCCCGGTCGTCCACGACTCGCACGCCGGGCGCCACCGCCAGGATGTTGCGGACCTCGGCTTCCGAAATCGGCCTCTCGCATTCGAAGGTGATGGCTTCGCAATGCGCCCGCAACACCGGCACGCGCACGCAGGTGACGCCCACCCCGATCTTCTCGTCCTCGAAGATCTTGCGCGTCTCGTTGATGACCTTGCTCTCTTCGTCGTTGTAGCCGGTCTCCGGGTCGATCGCGGTGTTGTGGCTGAACAGGTTGAAGGCGTAGGGGTGCGGCATCACCTTGGGCGGAAACACCTGGCCGTTGAGATAGGCGCGGGTGGATTGCACCAGTTCATCCATTGCCGCCGCACCTGCGCCGCTCGCCGCCTGATAGGTCGTGATGATCACACGCTTGATGCGGTTCTTCTGGTGGATCGGCCACAGCGGCACCAGGGCCGTGATCGCCGCGCAATTCGGATTGGCGATGATGCCCTTGTGCTCGCGGATGCGCTGCGCGTTGATCTCGGGGATCACCAGCGGCACGTTCGGGTCCATGCGGAAGGCGGAGGAGTTGTCGACGACCACGGCGCCGGACCGCACGGCCAGAGGCGCGAACTTCCGCGAGATCGAGCCGCCCGCGGAGAACAGGGCGATGTCGACGCCCTCGAACGAGCGCTCGTTGAGCTCCTCGATCGTGACGGTCTTGCCGCGAAAGCTCACCGTCTGGCCGGCCGAACGCGCGCTCGCCAGCGCCTTCAGCTTGCTGACGCGAAAGTCGCGCTTGTCCATAGTGGCGATGAATTCGGCGCCCACCGCGCCGGTCACGCCGACAATCGCGACAACGGGATCGTTCTTCACTTTGCTCTCCATCAGGCAATGAAAAAGCCCCGGACCTTTCTCAAGGCGGGGCTCGGTTCGAGATAACGCGGCTTTTCAGTCAGCTACGCGCGCACGCCTCCGAGGCCCTGCCGGGCTTTGGTGGTTTTGGTCGTGCGTTTGGTCGCGGTGAACATGGCGCGGGAACATAGGGGCACGGCGGAGCGCCGTCAACGGCTTTCAAGGCCGATAACGGCTCCAGAACGGTTGAATCCGACCGCGTTGTTACGCCATAAGCCGGCCCATGACGCTTCCCAACCATTTCGAACTGCTCGCGACCGACGGCACGGCCCGCACCGGCCGGCTGACCACGCCGCATGGCGTGGTGCGCACGCCCGCCTTCATGCCGGTCGGCACGGCCGGGGCCATGAAGGGCCTGTACTGGCGCGAGGTCCGCGTAGCCGGCTCCGACATCGTGCTCGGCAACACCTATCATCTGATGCTGCGGCCCGGCGCTGAGCGCATTGCCGCGCTCGGCGGGTTGCAGCGCTTCACCGGATGGGGTGGGCCGATGCTGACCGATTCCGGCGGCTTCCAGGTGATGTCGCTCTCGGATTTGCGTAAACTGACCGAGCAGGCCGTGACCTTCCGTTCCCATATCGACGGTGTGAAGGTCGAGCTGTCGCCGGAGCGATCGATCGAGGTGCAGCGGCTGCTTGGCTCGGACATCGCTATGCAGCTCGACGAATGCGTGCGGCTGCCCGCCGAGCGGACGGACATCGATCGCGCGATGCAGCTCTCGCTGCGCTGGGCGGAGCGCTGCAAGCGTGCTTTCGAAACCGCGCTGCCGGGCTACATGCTGTTCGGCATCGTGCAGGGCGGCGACGTCCCCGAGCTGCGCAAGATCAGCGCGCGTGAGCTCGCCGACATCGGCTTTCACGGTTACGCGATCGGCGGGCTCGCCGTGGGCGAGCCGCAAGCGGTGATGCTGACCATGATCGAGGAGACCGCACCGCTCCTGCCTTCCGATCGGCCGCGCTACCTGATGGGCGTCGGCACGCCGGACGATATTCTGGAGGCGGTCAGGCGCGGCATCGATATGTTCGACTGCGTGCTCCCGACGCGCAACGGACGGCATGGCGTCGCCTTCACCCGGTTCGGCGCCATCAACCTGCGCAACGCGCGCCACGCCAATGATCCGCGACCGCTGGATGAGGAAAGCACCTGGCCCTCGATGCGAGACATCTCGCGCGCCTATCTGCATCACCTCGTCAGATCAGGCGAGACATTGGGTGCGATGCTCTTGTCCGAGATCAACATCGCCTATTATCAGCGCCTGATGGCCGACATCAGGGATGCCATCGCGAACGGGAGCTTCTCTGAGCTTTACGAGCGTGTCCGCGCCGGTTGGGCGCAGGGCGATATCGCCGCTCTGACAACCTAATTGCACATCATCCGCTTGGTCGTGTGCTTGGTCACGAAGCCGTAACCGCAGGTGTCGCAGGTCCAGAGATAGCTGATCAGATTGTCCGACAGATAGGCGGAAGCTTCCGCAGCTACCATGGAGTCTGCGCAGACAGGGCAGGTTGGTAACTCGCTCCCGCGCGGATCGGGGAGAGGCGTGACGGTCGACAGGAATTCAGCAAGAGCTGGCATCGCGGACCCCTCTGCGTTCCGAAGCCTTGCACAACTTATACACCAAAATCGTTGACAGTGTAGCAACACAATTGCGTAGCTTTTGCGTTATTTGGCCGCGCGAAACTTTTGCAACGCAGCGTACTTTGATCGATGTATTTGATTTGAATCATTGTTCCTTGCGCGGCGGCGTGCGCAATCGCTAACTTGCGCCATCGGCCGGGTCCCCGCGCTTTCACCGTCATCAGGAGTTCGTAATGGATGCATCGGCAGCCACGGATGCAATGCACCGTCCCGGCCGTGGCCGGATCTTCGACAGCATTGTCGATGCGATCGGCGACACGCCGATCGTCCGGCTGCGCAATTTGCCGCCGGCGCGCGGCGTGCAGGCGACCATCCTCGCCAAATTAGAATATTTCAATCCGGCCGCAAGCGTGAAGGATCGCATCGGTGCGGCCATGATCGTCGCAATGGAGAAAGAGGGGAAGATCAACGCGGACACGGTGCTGATCGAACCGACCTCCGGGAACACCGGCATTGCGCTCGCCTTCGTTGCGGCCTCGCGCGGCTATCGGCTGAAGCTGGTGATGCCGGACTCGATGTCGGTCGAGCGGCGCAGGATGCTGGCATTCCTCGGCGCCGAGCTCGTGCTGACCCCGGCGGGGCAAGGCATGAAAGGCGCCATCGCCAAGGCCGAGGAACTGCTGCGGACCACACCGAATTCCGTGATGCCCCAGCAATTCAAGAACCTCGCCAATCCCGAAATTCATCGCCGCACCACCGCGGAAGAGATCTGGAACGACACCGGCGGCAACATCGATATCTTCGTGGCGGGCGTCGGCACCGGCGGCACAATCAGCGGCGTCGGCCAGGTGCTGAAGCCGCGCAAACCGTCCTTGCGCGTGGTCGCCGTGGAGCCCGAGGAAAGCCCGGTGCTATCGGGCGGGCAGCATTCACCGCACAAGATCCAGGGGATCGGTGCCGGCTTTGTCCCTGATATCCTCGATCGGTCGGTGATCGACGAGATCGTCAGGATCGACAGCGCTACCGCGATCGAGACCGCGCGTGCCCTGGCCCGTCATGAGGGCATTCCCGGCGGCATCTCCTCCGGCGCGGCCGTCGCGGCCGCCTTGCAGCTCGGCCGCCGGACGGAAAATGCCGGCAAGATCATTCTTGCCATCGTGCCGTCGTTCTCCGAACGCTATCTTTCGACCGCTTTGTTTGAAGGAATTGGATGATGCCGGATCAACCGAGAAGACCGCGGACCTTAAGTGACGCGCGCAGCGAAGCCGAAGCTGCGTTCAAAAAGGTGACCGCCAAAGTTGCGGAAGCGCCGCCCAGGAAGACCGCCATTCCCGGCGTGAAGGAACAGGTCACGCTGCGGATCGACCAGGATGTGCTGGAATATTTCCAGGGGGGCGGCCCGGGCTGGCAGGACCGCATCAACCAAGCGCTGCGCAAGGCGGCGGGGAAATAGTTTCTAACCCCCTGTCGTTCCGGGGCGACGCGACAGCGTCGAACCGGGAATCTCGAGATTCCCGGTTCTGCGGACTGTCTGATCAGATCAGAGTTTGACCGGCTGGTCGGCCGGTCGCTTGAGCGCAGAGCGCGAGGCAGCCGCCTCGGATGCCTTCAGATTCAACAGATTGCCGGTGAGGATGAGGCCGGCGCCCAGCACCGTGAACGCATCGAGCCGCTCGGCATAGAGCAGCCAGCCGGCGGTTGCGGTCAGCGGCACCCGTAGGAAATCCATCGGCACCACCACGGTGGCGTCGGCATAGCGCATCGCGTTCGCAAGGCAATAATGCGAGTAAGTGCCGCAGATGGCGATCACGACCATCAAGCCCCAGCCATAGGCGGACGGCCACGTCCAGGTGTAAAGCGTCGGCAAGAGACCGGCAGTCGACTGCACCACGAGCATCCAGAAGATGATCGCAAGTGCGCTCTCGGTGCGGGTCAGCGATTTGACCAGGGCCATGGAGACGCCGAAGCCGACTGCGGCGCCAAGCGCAATCAGTTGCCCCGGATTGATCTCGCCCGTGGCGGGACGCACGATGATGGCGACGCCAATGATACCGAGGACAATCGCCGTCAGCTTCCCCAACGTGAGGTGTTCGCCGAGGAAGCTCGCCGCCAGGATCGCGGTCCAGATCGGCATGGTGAATTCGATTGCCACCACCTGTCCGATCGGGATCAGCGTCAGCGCGAAGAACCAGCCGAGCTGCGCGCCATAGTGGATGAGGTTGCGGGCGATATGCTGGGGCAGGCGCGAGGTCCCCAACGCGGAAAAGCCGCCGCTCCGATGGATCAGCGGGTAGAGCAGCAGGAAGCCGAGGAGGGAACGCACCTCCATCAGCTCGAACACGTTCAATTCGCGCGTGGCCTCGCGGCCGGCGACCGCCATGACCAGCATCAGCGAAAGCCAGCCCGCCATCCAGAGCGCGGCCATAGGTTTGGAAGGCGTCGTCGACATGGCGCAGCGGGACCCGGTCGGCAGAGAAGAGCCGGCTGCGGTATCGGCGAATAGGGGTCTATTTGCAACCGCAAATGCGCCCGGCATCTGCAACCCGGCACCCTGCAAATTCGTGAAGGTGAATTTCACCGTGGGAGGATCGAGCGGTTTGGTGCTAGTTGCTTGGCCTGCCCCGAAACGACGGAAAAAGGGAGAGAGACGATCATGCGCATCTTGCAACCGGCCGAATGGTCTCGGCCACGAGGCTTTTCCCATGGCGTCGAATTCAGCAGTCCCGGGCGATGGATCGTGCTGGCGGGGCAGACCGGCGGGGACGGAAAGGGCGATTATGCGCCCGATATGGCCACGCAGGTTGCGACTGCCTTGCGGCGGATCACAAAGCTGCTCGCCGAAGCCGGCGCCGGCCCTGAGCATATTGTTCGCCTGACCTGGTATCTCACCAGCCGCAACGAGTACGAGTCCGCAGGAGCCGGCATCGCCAGCGCCTGGAAAGAGACGCTGGGTCGCAACTTTCCGCCTTCGACCCTGCTCTACATCGACGGCCTGGTTGATGCCCGCGCCAAGGTCGAAATCGAAGTAACGGCCTTCGTTCCGGCCGCTTAGGAGATTTTGTAATGACGCAACGAAAAACGTCCGCTGACTTTGTCACCGCCTTCGCGACCGGCTGGCCGGAGCAGGAACCGCACATCATGGTCTTGTCGCTGACCACGCAGAAAGGCGTGCAGGATTTTGCCCTGACCAAGGAGCAGGCGCTTCTGATCGCCAAGACCATGAACCAGACCGCGGAGCGGCTGGCGAAACCGAAAGCGCGCTGAGGCGCGCTTTCGGTTCGGATAGATCTAGCGCGACAGCGTGATCGAAGCGCCGCGGAATTGGTTCTCCGCCCGCATCGTGATCGACTGGCGATTGCCGTGGGTGACGAGCGAGATATTGGCGTTGAAGCCGGGACCGCTGGCGACCACCTGGAAGCTGCCGTCACGCCCACGGCCCTGCAGGTTGCCGGTGACATTGCGGCTGGCCTCGCTCCACGTGCCCGAGATTGCGCCGCCCGCCTCTGCGACCACATCGCCGCGGAGATCGAACTTGTAGGACTCGCTGGCGCAGGTGAGCGTCAGGTCCATCCGCGGTCCACCGACCGCGTAAGTCGCGCGGCAGCGGATGCGCTCGGTCGAGCCGTCATCCAGCGTCACGGTGCCGCTGCCGGCCCAGCGCCCGGCGAGCGCCGCGAAGGGACCGGCTTGCGCGTGAGCGGCGGGGCCAAAAAGACCAGCACCAAATAAAACGGCGGCTGTGATGAACAGCCGCCGGAAATTGCTTACGCCACCGTTGGTTGTGACGGCACTATTGCCGCGATGCTTCCCACCGACCGCTGCACGGTATGCCCGCTGACGCACCATTCCACTTACCTGATCCGACATTGCCATTGAGTTGTCCGTTCGCATATGCACCGTTGATTGAGACACGAACAAGGCCCTCACGTCCGATGCTGCCGGAGACATTCGCACCGGCTGCCGAAATCTTACCGTCCGTGACCGTAAGCGTCGAGCTTGCGGTGGGCTCGCAACTGCCGGTCTTGGTCACGATCGTGACATGCCAGAGTCCATCATAGGGCGATGCTGCAAACGCTGGGGCCGTTGCAGCGCCGGCCAGAACGGAAGCACAAACAATCGAACCGATGCGACTGAAACGCATGAATAAGAAATCCTCAATGTGGGGGATAGGATGGCTTATTCGGATCAAATGTGACGAAAATTTGCTGCGTCGCCACAGTTAAAATTGTTCCTGTAATTTCAGTCGTATAACCCTACGACCGAGCCCGGCGCGTGAGCCGGATTTTGCACGACCGGATGGTTAATGGCCGAAGGATTTGATTTAATGCGGGGACAGCGCCGGCGCCTTCGTGGCGAACTGCTCGTCCTGCGGTTTGGCCGGCAGCGCGTTGTGGGCCTTGGCGTATTCAATCACCTCGGCGAGCAGTTTCTGCCCGAGCGGCGCAAGCGCGCGCTCCCACAATTCGCGGGCGGTTTCGCCCTTCTTGACGAAGCACCACTCCTGCGCTGCGATTGCGCCGGCATCCATGCGGTCGGCGAGATGGTAGACGGTGCCACCGGCGATCGGATCGCCTTCCTTGATGGTCCATTCCACCGCAGCGATGCCGCGATGGCGGGGCAGAAGCGAGGGATGATAGCCGATGCCGCCAAGCTTCGCCGCAGCGAGCGCGTCCTTGCTGACACGAGCGTGGCTGTGCGCGGTCACGATCAAGTCGGTGTTGGGCGCGATCTCGGGGGTCGTGACCAGCTTGGGATCGGCCTGCACCACGACCTCGATCCCGACGGCACGCGCAGCGGCGGCGAGGCGGTCTTCGCCATCGTGCACCACGACCCGTGCGACCTCGACCCCATGCTCCCTGAGCATGTTGAATGTGGTCACACCAAAATGGCGGGAGCCGATGAGGGTAATCCGCATGGTCGTCCTTTCGTGCGCGCGGGCAATCGGCCCGTCGATAACATGTTGCGGCGCTCCAGGTGGAAGGCAGGCGCTGGGTTATCAACAGACGGGGCGAGAATCGAGGCCAAGTTTTTTGCGCCGTTTGCGGCCGCGTTTGGGCGCGGCTCGCAAAGCGAGCGAAGACGGTTCTTTAAAGCTTTGATGCTTTTATATAAAGGCCGCACCGCCGCGCGGCCGAATAGCCGGGTGCCGCGCCTGTCACAACCTACCCCAGGGCACGAGCGCTCGGCTATTTGCCACGGCTGGCGGCAACGCCTGATCGGCGCTCCCGTTCAACGATGCGTCCTTCCATCTAGCAGGTTTAGAGCCCCGCGCCGAGAATTCGTTGCTCCTCTACGCGGAAGGCCAGGAACGCCACCTGCCATTGACCAGCTCAACTGGCGCCCAGCACGTGCCAGATGACCACGAGCGCCGCGATCAACAGCAGGCTCATGATGAGACGGTGCCAGATGCCTTTCATTGCAGGACGGGTCTCACTGCGCGCCGATCCCGGTCGGAGAAGGGCCGCGCCTAGAATTCGCGGGACGATTCCACGCGCTGCAGCATGATCGCCTCGCGACAGAGCTGGGCGAACCAGATCAATAAGCCACTTCCCAACAGGAACATCGTGAAATCCCTGTAATCGGCAGGGGTCAGCGGGCTGAACTCGAAAACCGGCGGCAGAAAGGCCCACCAAACGATGGGGATGGACAACAGCGCCGCGCAAGCCCCTGCGGGTATGCCTGCAAGCAGGCTCGCCAGCAGCACAGCCGGAAAGAACGTTGCGAAGTACAGCGTGGCACCCAGGCAATCGAACAGCATGCGCAGGCCGATCGCGACCGCCAGAACGGATAGCGCGATCAGGAATGCGGCAGGCGACCAAGGCTTGAGCTTGAGAAACAGGTGGGTCCTCGAAAATCCGTTACGCAACGCTCGCCCCCCGCGCGCTCGAAACAAGCGGCCCGCCCCGCTTGGCCACCGAGCGTAGGGTTAGCGCCGGGGGAAGGCTTGTGCAACAGGGGGATCATGGAGCACCGCAACAGCGATTGCCGGGGCAGGGCGGTTAAAGCGGCTCAGAGGGCAGTGGTTCTTCGCTATTCAGGCCGTCTTGCGGTGCAGCGCGGAGCCTCGTCATGGCCTCCCGCTGGTCCCGGGCGAGGACCCGCCATAGGTGGATGAGCCGGTCCCGCTCAGAGTCGTGGGGCCGCCTGCCGAGCCATTCGGATTACCCGAATTGGACGAGTGGCGCATCATGTTCATCGAGTGGCGCATGCCATGGTGTGTGTGCTTGTAGCCATGCGCGAGTGCGACCGTGCTTGTCAGTGCAAAGGCGGAGGCGAGTATTATCGTCGCGAGTTTCATGACGGGTCCCTTGTGAATCCTTCGCGACACAACCAAGCGTGGCGGCGGATGTTCCCAGTCACACTGCTCCGGGTAAACGTGGCCTCACCTGCAAGTTGGAAGACCTCGTCTGCGATTTCCGGAGGAACCTCACTTGCGCGCATCGATTATCGCGATAGTTGCGGCATGAAAGCTGCTTCCCGAACGTGCGGAGGACATTCATGGCCGAACGTTCCGATCTCATCCGCGAGGCGGCCGAACTCAGGCAGCAGGCGGAGCAAGAGGCCGACAAGACCATACGCCGCCGGCTGATCCGCATGGCCGAACGTTACGAGCATCTCGCGGAGAGCCAAGGTTGGTCCGAAGCGCATCCCACGACGGTCGCGTCGCTGGGCGACGTCTTCATCAAAGGCGAGTAAGGCGCTGCCGGCGCGTCTCCAACGTTGCAATAAACGCGACGAGCGCACTCAACCGTGAGCGCGCGAAGACAGTTCTGCTCGAAGGTGGTTAGTGCTCGAAGGCCAGGCTCGCCTGGCGCTCGTCATCTTTCGGCTGCGACGGGGCGACGCTGACGTCGTGATCCTTCTCGACGATTTCATAACCGCAAGCATCAAGCCAGGCGATCAGCCGATCTGCCATGGTGCGGTCATAGCCGGGATAGGCTCGAGCGATAGCTTCTCGGGGCGTGAGCTTGCGCATGGTGCGTTCCTGTTTGTCTCATTGCTAAGCTGGGGAGCGGAAATAGGCCAAAACAGGTCTACTCACCTGCAACACGACAACGTGAAAATACGCCGCGCCGCGGTGCCATCAGGATCATCGTCGCCTGATCCGCAGTGCGATCAGAAATAAGCCTCGACCGCATGGGCCACGAAAATGCTGGCGCTAAAAAATGCGACTAGGAGTGCCAATGCCTCGATCATCGAACTCGTCCTTACGCCAAAACCCTGCCTTATTTTCTTATGGGCTCCCTTATAGAAGTCCGCTGGTTTCAGGATGGTTTCGTCGGGTCCTAAAAATGGTTTCGTCGGGGGGATATCGTAGGGGCCATCTGCCGCGGCCCGCCCGAGGGTAAAGAAGCCGTTTCAAAGACGCGGCGCATCTGCGCTTCTCGGACCGAGGATCGGTTAACGCTTCTGCTCGACTTGCATGGCCGAAGCGACCGCAAGAGCGCGGACCTCGAACCAGCAACCAGCAATAGGACAATCCTGTTTCCGCACGTCGACAAGATCGCCCGATTCGAGAGGGCCGACAACGCCGGCAGGCAAGGTGATTTCCAGCGGAGCAGGGCGGGCACCTACAAGCGATGCCGCCGATGTGACCGATCGTGAAGCCATCGGACCTTGGGCCAGGCCCGCACGAACACACATGAGCGGCAGCGGGCAATTGCATCCTCCCCCCCCCCAGCGGCCCGCGCGGCAGCGGTCCCGGCTCGCCCCGGCTGGGACCGCTCGCCCCCAAAGGTTCAGAAGCGGCGTTGGTCCATTGGAGCGAATGCAATGCGCGCGGTTTTGGCTTTAGGAATGTTGGTCGCCTTGGGTGCTTCCGCGGCTTCGGCAACGGCGCATCACCCCCGTTCGCGTCACCACGTCTTCATTCGTCCCGGCGTGGCCTCGAGCTTTGCCGCCGTTCCAGGCTCGGTTTACGCACCGCCTCGCCCGCCGGTCTATTACGGCGACACCCCGAGCTACAATGATCCGTCCAAGTTTGGCGGCGAAGCAGCGGCGCCGACAACGTACTGAGCGACTGCCTCTTTCGCGTTGAGCCAGAGTTCGGCATGGCGATGCACAGTCCATTGATCTTCGGTGAGATGGATTTCGCCAACCGCAATCTGGTTTCAATCCCTGAGAGCGATTGCGGCCTGAAGCCCCGACTGTCTCAAAAAAATACGCCGCCAGGCTCGAAATACGCTGTCCTGGCGGCGCCTGTATCAAACTGGGCTATGCAATCCCCAGCCGCCGATCATTCAGCAAGTGCTATGCCGCGGGGCGGGCTTTACGGGGCCTTTAAGACTAGCAAACGCGTACCCTCGCAATGAGGGCTGGCTGGACAGGCGGCAGCACTTGGCCGAACCGCACTTGGGTCATTCTCGTGTGCGTGTGCACGCGGGATTCTTGGCCTAAAGATCGGGATCGGTATTCTGCGGCTAAGTCTTTGATCTTATTTGGTGAGCGCGCTGGGGATCGAACCCAGGACCCCGTGATTAAAAGTCCTGGAATCGGGATTTCCGCGCGTTTCCGGTTCTTGTCCCTACTTTACTTTTAGCCTGACGAATCAATGTTTTCCAGAGATTTCTGTTGCTTTTGGTTTCCCCTAGTTTACGTGGGTGGTGGTTGTACCGCGGTTGTACGGAACATCGCATGCCCATCATCAAATTGACCGCCGATTTTGTGGATGCCGCCACCGTGGAACCGGGCAAACGGCGAACGATCTACTGGGATAAGAGCTTCACCAATTTCGGCCTGATGGTCAGCGAGACGGGCCACAAGAGCTACGTCTACCAGTATCGGGATCGGAACACGCGCGAGCAATCGCGGGTGACGTTCAAGTTTGATCTCGGGCTGAAGAAAGCCAAGGTGGCCGCAGACGAGGCCCGACTTAGGGTTCAGCTAGGCGGGAAACCGCTCGTAGAGATCGGGGCGACCGCGCCGAAACCCGGATCACCCGAAAACACGTTTGAGGCCGTCGCAACGGATTATCTCAAGCGCGATGGCGCCGAGCTCCGTAGCAAGGGGCAAATCGAGAGCGCGCTGAAGCGGCTCGTCTACCCGACCCGGATCAAATCCAAGAGAACCAAAAAGGAGATTGCCTGGCCCGGTATTGGGGCCAAGCAAATTGACGAGATCCTTCGATCCGAGATCGTAAAATTGCTCGACGCGATTGCGGACGACCGAGGCCCCGTCGCCGCGGACCGCGCCTTGGCGCATATCCGCAAGATCATGAATTGGCACGAAACCCGGGTCGACAGCTTCCGCTCGCCGATCGTGCGCGGCATGGCAAAGACCAAGCCGAAGGCCCGGGCCGGTAAGCGGATTCTTACTGATGAGGAGATCCGCGACGTTTGGGCGGGCCTCGAGAAGGTGACGGAACCCGCCTGCTATGCGCGTTTCGTGAAATCCCTCTTGCTCTGCGCAACCCGCCGCAATGAATCCGCCAAGATGCATTCCAGGGAGATTGAGGGCGATCTGTGGACGATCCCAGGCGAGCGCTACAAGAACAAGCTTGACCACGTGATTCCGCTGACCGCCGGCATGAAGGAACTGATCGGCGACAAGCCCGAGGAGGTGAAGGGCAATAGCTGGTTCATCTTCTCGACCACAGGCGGAAAAAAACCCTTCAGCGGTTTTTCCAAAGCTAAGAAGGACTTAGATGCGGCCATCGCCAAGCTCCGCAAAGACGAGGGCAGGGCCGGAATGCCCGGTTGGACGCTCCATGACTTGCGAAGGACCGCACGGACGCTAATGACGCGCGCCAAGGTGCCGGCCGAACATGCGGAGCGCTGCATGGGACACGTCTTGGCGGGCGTTGAGGGCGTCTACAACCGTTATGAGTATCTGGACGAGAAGCGGGCAGCCTTCGAAGCGCTGGCTGCTCATGTGGCTTGGATTCTGACGCCGCCCCAAGAGAACGTAATCCCGATGAGGGCCGATATTCCGAACCTAGGCCTTCACCGGCCCAGACAAGAAACCTAACGCGCCTGCTATCCACGTCTGCGTAGCGGCGGGCGCGATTATCGACCTAAGCTGTTCGCAATGGCCCTTTGAATTTTCCACAATTCCACTTCTAGATTGTCTAGCGATATGGCCGTGGCGTCAATATCAGCAATCGTGAACGTCCGGTGTTGATCCTCTTGCGGCCAATCTGTCCCGGCGCGCACCGCGATCGTGCCAACATCAGCGTCAAGCTCCCACCACGTCCCGTGCGCAAGCAAGTTGCGATCGTGAGATAGCCGGACGGAGCTGTCCAAGAAGGCTAATAACTCCGTTGTATGCGCCAGTCCGGCAGGATGGTGTTCCTTGATCAGCTTCTTCATCCGCTTGACGCGTTGATTTGACGGCCACCGGTTGCCCGACCGTTCGCCAAATCCTGGGACGCCGGTGATCACCGTGAGCAAGTCGGAAATGCGGCGCTCGAAAGCAGCATGGGCAAACATCAAGCGCACAAAGGCCCGCGTAAAAGGCCGCAGCTCCAGCTCGTCTGCATCGGGGAAATAGTGCGTCGTCATATTGCGGGCTCACCTCTGCGCGCGTCACCGGCTCCCTTTGAGGCAGTACAGGCTTTCTTCGTCAGTCGTCCGTTAAGAAGCCCAATTGAGCGCGGTTGGGGCGGCGAGCAGTCGCATCAAGGCGTTCAAGATCAAGCGTAGCAGAAGGCTAAGCCAGGCGAGGACGAGGCGGAGATTGTGGCCGACGGCAGAGAGGATGACGTTGGCCGCATCGCCCTCGCGGCCCTTGAGATAGCAGCGGCCGAGTTGACCGTCGGTCTTCATGTGTCCGATCACGGGCTCGATGGCTGAGCGGCGCTTGAGTTCGCGTTTGATTGCGCCGAAGACGCCCCGCTTCTGGCCGGAGATGAAGACGCGGCGCGGGTTTTCGGTTTTGTGGCCGCGATAGCCCTTGTCGACATAGCCGCGCTCGATCGCGCAACCGGTGAGCTTCTCGGTGGCCTCGATGACGTCACCGAGCGTGTGGCCGTCATATGGGTTGCCCGGCAGCGCCTGGGCGTGCAGCACAAACTGGCCGCCCGGAGCGCGGGCGTTAGTGGTCACGATCGAGGCTTTGACGCCGAACTCATAAGGCGCCGAGGCCTTGCCCTTGCCGATGCATTCGACCTCGGGCGCGTGGAAGGAATAGAGCTTCCAGCCACGCTGGCGCTGCTCCTGGGAGCGGATTTGCGCGGCGCGCAAAAGCGCCTGCTCGAAGGCAGCCTCAAGCTCCGACTGACCTCCGATCTTACGGCGGATGTCGCGGATAAGCCGGCCGAGCCAGGTTCGCAAGCTGCGCAACTGCCGACGATGGCGCTTGAACTGCTTGGCGTGGGCATAGCGCCCGGCCATCATCGCCGCCCGCTTGGCGATACGCAGATAGGACTGCCGCAGCCGCACGCCGTGCGCGCGTGCCAGCCGATTGAGGCCCTTGATCGCCGCATGGACGAGCTTGGCGTCGGTCGGGAAGGTGATGGCCTTGGGCTGAACGGTGGTGTCCACCGTCACCCGCTTCAGATCGCGCGTCCGCAACGCGCCAGTCTCATGCGCTACCCTCAGGCTCTCGGCCAGCAACAGCTCCAGTTTGCTACCAAGCCGCTTGCGCCAATGGCTGAGGCCGGAACGCTCGTGCGGGAACTCATGCTGGAAAAATTCAAAGCCGGTGAAGTGCTGGAAATACGGGTCGTAGACCCAGCGCTCGCAGACGCCTTCGTCGGACAAGCCGTAGATGTGCTTGAGCAGCAGCAGCCCGATCAGGAAGCGGCTCGCCACGCCCGGCCGGCCCTTGTCGCTGTAGAGCGGTGCGATCTCGCGATCGATCCAATCCCAGTCGATCTTGGCGCCGAGCTGCACCAGCTCGTGCTTCAGATTGATGATCTGATCCAGCCTGGCGCGAAACAGATCGCCTTCCGCTGTCGGTTCCGACTTTTTCGGTCGCATCGGTCCCCTCCGCTGCGACCACGGAATCATGCCCGGCGATTCGAGGGAATCTCCAAAACGAAATTGCAAGCTTTCGAGGCCTCAACCCTCGAAAGCTTGCAATCTCAAAACCGCAACCGGCGCCAAAAACCGATTCCCGCTCAACGGCCTCGGCTCATTTTCACGGACGACTCGTCAATACGCCGGACAGACCGTCGGACGCGGTAAGATTTCCTCCACTTGCATGAACTGCGGGAGGCCTCGGCTGAGGAAATGAAGGGTCGTCTTGTGGAGGGATGAGGCAAGGCCGCTGAGGTGGACGGCGGTTATTTCGGCGGCTACGCTTCGCCTACAACCAGAGCGGCAAGCGCAAGATGGTTGTGATCGTTCACGAGCGCGGCGGCAATTCGTTTCCGGCTGTGTGTTCGGCTCGGAGAGACAAGCCGCCAATTTCATCCTCCGGATCGCCAAGGGCACAACGGTTCATGCACACGAAGCCGCCGCTTGGGACCATCCGCCTGAACGTTTCAAGGTGAACCGGATCAACCATCAGCAGGCTTACAGCCTCGATGGTGCCAAGACCAATTATGGCGGAAGACAACGGCCGCGCAAGCGAGCCGGATGGCTGGGTTGGCTCTCAAGCGTGGCGAGAGGGCGGATTTCAGCAGCGGCATCAGTGAAGATGAACGAAGGACTTCATCTTATTCATCAAAAATTGCCGGGTTTTGTCAGCCAGCCCGAAGCGAAGCGCAAAAATACAAACTGCTGCACCGGCGACGAACCCGCTGATGAATTTCGCTGCTTCGGGAGAGAGGAGAATGTCGGCCATAGTTGCACCTTATCCTGCTCCAGCTATGCAACAACCTGGGCGGTAGTATGTTCCAGATTTTCGGTTAATGAAATGGCAAGTTCTGCTAATAAAGTTACAAAAATTGCCAGCCCCATAAACGTAAGATCGTCGTGCAGCTCTGTCACTGGTACGGGAATGGTCATTTCCGTCAACTCCGAGAATCGGCTCACTCCATAGACGAGGACGTACAGGTAGTAGAGGGATGCGAGCCCGAACAGGCCCTTCATCCAATTCGGAAGGCGCTCGCCGTTCACAATGCAGTAGATGATGTTCCCAAAAGAAGCCGATACGAAAACCACCACGATGAAGAAGTAGTCCCTGAACAGCAGCTTTTGGTTCGCCATTTCGGCGAGATAGACCAACCTGATCGTCGGTCGCAAATGGACTGCGTGACAGACGGGATATAAGCCAATAAAGGCCGCAACAACCCATATTGCCACCCGCATGGTGGCACGCCATTTCGGTCCCAAATTGGACTTCTCCCCGCCTTTTCTGCAACCCTAGGGCGCCAAGAAAGTGGCGTCAACCTAGGACGATTCCGCAGGATTGGCCAACTTCCATTTTGCAGGTATGTCCTCATTGACCTGCATCACGCCCTTTCCGGCATGGTTTTGCGGGCTTCGCAGGACGCCCTGCGACACGTTCTGCGGTTCGTCTTTGGAGGTGTCCTCACCCTCCATGGCTTTGAGGACGGCGGCGGCCAGATCGGCAGTCATAGGTTCCGTCGCCGCCCTGAGCACATCAGCGCCCTTCTATTCGGAAAGCTTTTCTCCTGCCCGCCATCAACATCGCTCGGGATGATTTGGGCTCCTGGGCGATCAGGCGGTGAGTCGGAAAACAGCTTCACTTCCGCTTCGATCGCCTCGAGCGTGGGGCGCAGGATCGCGCCGCGGATTTCTAAGTGGCGGAGGTCGAAATAGGGGCTGGTCCGGAATCTCATGTTGTCGACGCACTCACCGGGAGCGTCCTCGGCGCCATTTTCCGTTCGCATCTCATCTAGGCATGTCTACTGCTGAGTGGCGTAGGCTTTCGGCAACATTGTTCGCAGTAGCTCGCCCTAAGGTTGCCATGCCTTAGCCCCTGCAACGCCGCGACTCAGCCGCTCCCTCCGCGTGCGCATTCCGCGCATGATGGAGATGAACTATGGGAGTCATTCCGTTTCGTCACACTGAATTCATGGCACTGTTAGAGGCCGGCAATTCTCTGAACCAGATTCTTACTGGTCGTCGGAACAACGAGCGCGTTCGTCCAGCGATGCACACCCGTGGTGCGTTCGAAAAGTACTGCGCAGAAAACCCCGAATGGGGTGCACGGGCCAAAGCACTTGTCGTGGCGAATGATGCCGCCGCCCGCCAGCGCAAGGGGGCGCTGAAGCGAAACCAGACGCACTGCAAGTTTGGACATCCGCTGCTCGGCGCCAATCTTCTCGTTGAAGGAAAAACGAAGTTTAGGAGGTGCAGGATCTGCATGGCCCGCCGAGCAGCAGCGCCACGACCGCCAACAGAGGATGAGATTCAGCGCGTCACGGAGGCGCTCAATGCGGGACAAACGATAGGCCAGATCTGTTGGGGCAAGTCCGGTGGGAAAAGAACTGGCGAGCGCATTATCGGGCACAACAAGCTGAAGCTGTACCGCCAGCAAAATCCCGAATACGATCAATTTGTTTGCTCGGTTATTTCCGACAGCAGTACGAGGTTCCAGCAGCGTCGTCGGAATCCCCAACCTTGCGCTGCGTTTGCATCGAGCAAAAAAAGGAAACTCTACCGGAGGGGCCATCATCGGAAAGGCCGGCGCAAGATCTGCACGCAACCTGCACGACAGCCCAGGGGATCGATATGCGCACCGATCGATGAAGCCAAGGCAGAGCAGATCCTGTCAGCCCTGCGAGAAGGGAGAACGCTGAGAGGAATAAGTGGCGGCAAATTCCGGGGGAAACGTGTGCCGATCATCACAACCAACGACAGGTTTCGTGAATACTGCGCACAACATCCCGAATTTGCCTCTAAGGCGCTCCCTCTCTTGGAACAAAACTATAAGGCAGCTAACAAGCGCAAAGGCGCCCCACGGGCAAATCGCACGCATTGCAAGCGGGGCCACTCCTTGGCCGACGCCTACATCCATGTCAGTCCACAAGGTTGGACCATGCGGAATTGCCGCGTGTGCCATCAAGCCCGGATCAATCGTGCGATGCCCCTTCCTCCGGCCAAACTGGAGAAGGTCAAGCGCATGCTTATGGCCGGGAAGCCCATCGCGGAGATTACTGGCAAATGGCTTCGCGGCAAAAAACGTGAGATCACGGTCAACACCGTGCAGTTCTACAACGCGCGAAAAGCCGACCCGGAGCTTGATATGTTTGTGAGGGCACACATACCGCGCATTCGCCGGCTGTCCGGAGAGCAGCGCTGGGCCGTTTATCGAGCTCGGAAAGCCACGGCCGAACGGCGGGAGCAGGCAAACGACTATCACGCCATAGCCACGTTGGTGCCAGCCAACCTGCCGCGCGATATCCGCGACGATATCGTGCAATCGATCTTTATGGCGCTGCTGGAAGGGTCGCTGCGGCGCGATCAGGTACGCGGGCGGATCCGTGAATTCGTGGCCTCGCATAACCGAGAAGCCAACAGACACGGCGTCGGCAAATTCGGGTTGGTGTCGCTCGATGCGCCAATCTTCGCCGATAGCTCGATGACTCTTAAGGACACCGTCCAACACGGTCTTTGGTAAGATCGGTCAAACCCGGAAGGGGCGTTAGCGCGCCCCTTTCCATTTTCGCTTCGTGCGCCTCGCCAGCCGGGAGGGCGGCCATTGAGGCGGCCGCTTATGCGCCGAGCGTCACGAAAACCAGCCAGCCGAGCACCAGCACAGCCGATATGAGTGGAAAGAGAAAGTACAAGATGTCGTGCATCATCGAGGAACACACTAGATGCCCGACCTGACGCTGGCCTTACGGATCCAAAGTGGATCAATCACAAAATCGAAAGGAGCCAGTGACGGGGCTATTTGGACCGCTTGGCTCTCTTTGCCAATCTAACTCCCGCGCCCCCACCATTCTCAGGGATAAATTCGACACCGGCCTGCTCGAGGGCGGCCTGCACGTCCTCCAACGTGCGCGCATAGGGCTCGCGTGCCCCTCGCTCAAAGTCAGCAATCGTCTTTGTGGCTGTCTTGCTGGCCTCGGAAAGGTCGGATTGGGACCAGCCCAACAAACCGCGCGCCGCCCTGCACTGCTCAGGGGAGATTGTCATTTTTCGAGCAACCTTACATTTTTTATGTTGACTTTGATTTCGCGTAGCCTTACATCATTTGTGTAAGGTTTCCAAGCCCTGGAATTGCAAAGAATGGCCAGAAACACCATTCCGGTGAACGGCGGAGCTATGCCCAAAATCGACCGCAGCGCTTATGCGGCGCGCTTGGGGCAAGCCGAGAGGCAGGAAACGTTCTGAACGAAAGACTGATCAAGGCTAACCACCAAGGACATTTACCGATGAGCGAGACTAATCGCGCGCCAGACGCGCCACGGCTGTGTGCGGTCAAATTTCATGAGCTCAATATGCCTCCAGAGCGGGCTGACCGACTGGCCGAGCAGCACGCAATGCGGGTCGAGGCAATCAGCACCCTGCGGCGGCTCCGCAGAGAGGCAAGGGACGAGATTTGCCGGCTCATCCGATTTCTGGATGAGAGCGACCCGTACGTGATGACCGAACTGGAGGACGACGATAGCAGTCTATTTGAAGAAGGCGGGGACAGCGAGCCTTCGCTGGGCAGCTTTGATCGGATGATCAATCAGGAGAAGTCCTACACGCAGCGGATGAAATGGGCGACGTTTGATCACGATCTTGAAGAGGACGACTGCGATCAGGAGGACGACGATCCACGGGAACTCGATGACACTGGCATCGGCGACATGGATGGATTGCTGGAGCAAGTCGGTAATCTCGATTGGCAGGCCGGCGGCATCGTCTAAGCCCACCTTGGGAATTGCAATCAGCGTAAGCGGTTAGGCCAGTGACCAAGGCGTATCAACCACTGGAGTCCCAATCGAGAGAATCCCATGAACGACCGTTTGATCGACCAAGCCCCGGATATGTACTGCCATCGCATAGCACGCATTGACGCGCTCGGGCCGAACCGCCGACTTGTCTTCACCATGCCCAGCGTTGATGGCGATGCCTATGAAAACGTTGTGGTGAAGCTGATCCTCCCGGCTGAGGTCATGATGACACTGGCCTACATGGCGGCGGGAGCAGATCGGGAGACCATATCGCCCGAGCTCATCGCCCACGAGACGCGGACAGCAAACTAGGGGAGACAGGCCATGAAAGCGTTTAGCACTAGCGCCCCGGGCGCCATTCAATTCTCTTCATCTGCTCTGATTCCGGAAAGCGGGTCTGACGCATGTCTGGCCGTCAGATCAAGCCCAGAACCAAGCGGACCTTTATCGATTCTCTCAACCGGGGCTCGAATCAACAGGAGGTCAGTAATGAATATGCTCGTCAGCTCAGCCGTCGCAGGCGTCGCGACCGTTTCGCCGATTGAGGCAGCCCATCCGGATGCCAAAATCATCGCTGCCGGCGTGAGGTTTGAAAAGCTTTTGCCCAAATACATGACGGCCTGGTTCGAGTGGGCACGGCTCCATCGGGAGGCAAGAGCGGAAACGTATGCGAAGTTCGGAGAAGACTACTGCAGCCCAGCTTGGACGGAACCGGATGGCGCACATTCTCCGGCATTCCTCTTTCTTCAGCAAGCGCTCGCGTGCAATGGTGCCCGTCAAGCCGCCGACACAGAGAGTGCGCTGCACGATGAAATGAATCCGATCGCCGAGCTGATTAGAGATGCAGAAATACAAAGCTTAGCCGGCCTTCGCGCAAAAGCGCTGGTCGCGATATGGGATTGCCGGCCAGGTGTGGCCGAGCACACTGGCGATCTCAACTTGGACAATGAGTGGAGTCTTTATTCGCTCTTGACTGGTACCATAGCGGTTACGGGCCTGTCAGATCTCTTCGGCTCGTTCGTTGAACAGGTTAGGAAAGACGCGATCGTGAAGACGAGGGAGTTGCCCGAAGCCACGAGCGCTGCCATGATCCCTTCGCCCGCTGACCCTATTTTCGTAGCGATCGAGGCCCATAAGCAGGCCTATGACGCATTTTCTGAATCGCTCGAGGAACAGAGCAAGCTTGAGGAGACCATTCCGAAAGCACGCCGTCAGACTGAATTTGGTTGGGACAGCGACGGAGTAAAGATCGTGGAAACAGATGATCCCCGTTGGATCAGTCATGAGATCAGAAAGCACGAGCTTTCTCGCGCTGAAAACGACTGCGAGTTGCAACTGGTGAGCGTAGTTCCAACGACGCTTCAAGGTGTCGCAGCTCTCGTAACTTACTGCAATTCAATGGAAGAGAAGGGGCATTCATGGCCCAGCGACCTCGTTGACGATGACTATGACGAGAATGCCCCTCCGGAAGAGCGGTTCAACAAGACCCACACGTGGCAATACTATCTTAATGCCAATATCCGGGAGTGTTTGCGGTCACTATCGGCCTAGAGGCGACAAAAAGGGCCGCGCCGACTGCATCTTGGCGGGTCTTGTTTTTGATCTTCGCGTCAGGAAAGATTGGGGTCGGCAGGAGACCGACCCCATGGCAGATTTTAGAGTGATTGAGGGAGGCGGCCCGGAGGGGCGAAGCCGGCTTCTGGCTGAACAGGAGCTAAGAAACGCGCTCCATATCACAGCAGCCAATTTGCTCCGAATTGTTCGAGGGGCTGGAAAGCCCTACGAACTGATGATGCAGTTCAACAGGGTGGTCCAGGCCGCCATCCAATACAGGGATGCTGTGGGGCATTGGCCGCCATCGGATCTGCTGGGCCAAATGCTGAGAATGCGCGACGAGGTGGACGAGATGCATGAGCGAGAAGCGGCGGGCAAATGCACCGAAGCCGACATGGAGCGCTGGTACGAGGACGGCACGATTGATCGCAAGTACGCGGAGGCCTCCATCAAGGCCGGTGTATTGCAGATCATTGCATCACAATTCGTAGATCAGCCGTTGCAGGAAAAAGCAGGCAAGTCGGAGATGAGCGATGGTAAGCTCATTGCGGCCAAGGCGAAGTCTCACGCATACTGGAATGCCGAGTTATCTCGCGCGAAGAACGCGCCCAAGAAGCAAATGCGGGCAGACCGGCCAGCAGCCCCGAAGCCAGAATCACCCGCGGCAATGGCAGAAACTTCAAAAACCCCTCCCATCCAGCTAGAACGAACCCGCCAGCAGACGGCGGCGTTTGGTCAAGAAGATCTAAGGGAGTTACGCAAGGCAATCAAAGCGAAAGACTCCAAGAAGATAGCCGAACTGACTTCGAAAATTGGTAAGCGCCCCCTGCGCGACTAATTTGAGGTCCGAGGCTGCCGAGGCGCAGCGGCTTTCAGTTTGTTGAAACGGGATCTTCGCGCAGGCAAATGGCGCTAGCATCAATCGGCGCGGCTAGGACGACGGCCCGAAAAGCTGGACCGCACCAGCCTGTCGCGTCGACCACTTTGCGGAGAGCACCAGCGGAGGTGCGATGTCCAGTGACGAAATGGGGCCGCATGAATTTGCAGAGCCTCCTGAGGATAGCCTCTGGAATCGCAGGGCTAGAGAAGAACGCGAGCATTTAGATCGCTGGCGCGCATTCATGGCGCAGCCATGGACGCCAGATGCGGTGACCCCCGAAGCCCTTAACCAGCTACAGGAGCAATCAATCATTTGGCTAGATGACGCCATTGACTTGATGGCTTTTGGTCTTGGCGCGTGCCCGCTCGACCCTATTGAACGCGCGGCACGACGTGCGCCGGCGACTCGCGCATTCTGCGAGGCAGCCCGTCTCGGCAAGTTCGCTTTGTATGGCAGCCGGAATGCCGGCAGCGATGATGGCCAGCAAATCCCTACTCGATATTTCGACTTTCCGCGCCGACTAGGTGGGCGAGAGCCATCGCGCGTTCTTGAATTAGATTTAGCCGATATTTCGGACGACCGAGTGTTTGATGATGATCACGCCGGCCGACGTACAAAATGGTTCGACGTCAGGATTGATCAGCCTGGAAGTTTTTTTGAGTGGCTTCGAGGCCAAGCTCCTGCAAAGACTCCCGAAAGGTCTACGCTCGAACAGGTCGAAGCTACCTATTTACAGCGGATTCAAGAACATCGCGGCAAAAAAAATCCGTCGCGAGACGAGGACGTAAAGTGGCTGCAGCAAAAATTCGGAATTGATAGGACGACAGCGCGCGACATCAGAAAAAGGTTAGCGCCGCCGGAATGGCAGGATCCTGGGGCGCCCCGCAAGAAATAAATCTGGCAGAAATTTGCGCCCTGCCAAATTTGCCAATTTTTGCTGCCAAATTTTCCCGTGATTTAAGTCTTTCCAGGTTCAACCCAGGAAAGACAAAGCTAAATGTCGATCTCAAACAAGCGCTGGACGGTGTTCACGGGTATCACTTACGCGCCGAATATCGAGACATGCGCGAGCGCACCTGCCGCCCTTGGCAAAACCGTCCCCGGCAAACCGAAACTCTACAGGCATCAGCTCACTGAGCATTTTAGGCAGAACGGCCTTCCTGCCCTGAGCCTAAACTATCTGAACAAAATCGCCTCGAGGGGCGAGGGGCCGCCGGTCGCGATGACTTGGAATCGCCGGCCGCTTTACGATCCGGATGAGGCCGTCGCCTGGTTGCGCGCAAAGGTCGAAGAGCAGACCGCGGCCGCGCGCGAACGTGCAGAGCAGAACAGACAATTTCGCCAGCGGCAGATTGAACGCCTGAAAAAGCAGGTTATCGCTGCGCGCGAAGCTGTCGCCGCTTAGTTCCAAGGAAAAGCCCGGCAGCTCGACTCCTTGGCGGGATCGGCGAGCGTACCGGGCTCTAATCAGAAAGTCTTTTCACATGCGACATATACCAAATCCCCTCGAAAAATCCAAACCCTTTGTCCGCTCTTCGGCGGGAATTCAGCGCTGTGCACGACGAAAGGCAGGCCAGCGAAAACCTACCAAACGCATTACGGCTAGCGGTGAGTGTTTCAGCGAATTGCCCGCCGTCCCACGGACTCCGGCAGGTCGGCACGTTTATCGCTGCTACGCTGTACCCGCTGAGCTCGCTGATTTCCTGGCGGCATGCGCCGGCCTCGGCGGCGAGGAGGTGCTCCAATGAACGACGCGCATCTCAGCCCTGGGCTTTCGGCGCCCAAAGGCAACGGCGATGAATTTCGCCTTGACGTTCCCCAGCCGTCGCAAAAATCCCCGGAGCGGCCTTCTCCGACCGAGATGCGGCAGCTTCTCATTGAGGGCGCCAGGGAGTTTCAGAAGAAATTCGTGCCCAAAACGCCGGAGGAGATGGTCGACGACGCTGTGGCTAAAGGCAGGATCAGTCTTGCAGGGTCTGGTCACGAAGATCTGACCGATGAGAACTATTTCGGTATCGATAGTGACTGCGTCGTCGTTTCATCGCAGGCCGCAATAGCCGTTTATGAAAATCGCCGAGGCGACATCGTCATCAGACAGGAGCGGAACTGGGACGAGGACGAGGATCACCTGATCCTCATTCATCCGTCTAACCTACCGTTGCTAATCCAGGCGCTCCAAGCATGTCTCGCTTCCGGTGCCGGAGGCCAAGCGCGATGACGGATCAGGTTTATCGCGCGGACGCGCAAAACAAACGCACGGAGCATCAGCCACCCCGCCGCTGTGCAACGTGCCGTTTCTTCCATCCGGAATATTCGGGATTCCAAGTACCATACAGCCGTCCGGGCTCATCGGCTTTTCCCGGTGAATGCCGTTTCGGTCCGCCTCAATTTTCCACGGAACACACCTACGAACATTATGGCGTCTGGCCGCTGATATGGTCTGACGCGTGGTGTGGCTGTCACGCGTTAGCAAATGACTGAGCTCAAAGTGGGCCAACGTGTGCGCCACCCTGCGCACGGAGATGGTGTTGTATCGTAACCGGCATGAGCCCCCCACCTGGGCATCGCGCGACTGAGCTGCGATAGATCGTGGCATGAACTGTTTTTTGGAGGTGGGCAATGGCAGATGCCATGCATGAAGCCATGCTTGATGCCAGGCAGGAAGGCGGCTCCTATCGTCGGATCGAAGTGATCACGGGGCAGCGTCGGCGACGGCAGTGGACGGCGGAAGAGAAGGCGCGGATCGTGGCGGAGAGCTTCGAGGAAGGGGCCAATGTTTCTGAGGTGGCTCGGCGCCATGGCGTTGTCCGTGGGCTGCTGACGGTGTGGCGGCACAAGTTCGCGACGGCAGCGGGCCTTCAGGCGCCGGGCTTCGTGCCGGTCCAGATCACATCCGAGAGCGGTCCGGCGGCGACAGCAGAGGAGCCGGACCGCTTAGCGTCCGCGCATAAGGAGCTGCCGCAGATGGCATCGCCCCGAGGCAAGCTTGGCGGGATGATCGAGATCGAGGTGGGAGGGGCACGCATCCGGGTCGAGCCAGGAGTGGAGTTGGCGACACTTTCGACGGTGCTATCGGCGCTTCGGGGCATCCGTTGATTGCATTACGGTCAGACCTCAAGGTGGTGCTGGCGGCACAGCCGGTCGACTTTCGCAAGTCAGTGCACACGCTGTCGGCGCTGGTGAGCGAAGCGCTGCGTGCGAACCCGTACTGCGGCGACGTCTTCGTGTTTCGCAGCAAGCGCGCGGACAGAGTGAAGCTTCTGGCATGGGATGGCAGCGGCATGGTGCTGGTGACGAAGTGGCTGCACCAGGGACACTTCACCTGGCCTCCGATCCGCGACGGCGTAGTGCATCTAAGTGCCACACAACTCGCGATGCTTCTCGACGGACTTGAGTGGACGCGTATTTCACCCAAGCCTGTGAAGCAGCCGACCGTTGTCGGCTGAGAGACGAAGATTTTGCTGGAGCCTGTGATACGCGGATATATCGTTCGATCATGGCGATTCGTCCCGAAGCTCTTCCGACCGACGCAGCGGCTCTGACCGAGATGGTGCTTGCGCTTGACGCCGAGAACGAGAAGCTGCGTGTGGCGATGCAGACGCTGAAGGAGATGATCTTCGGCAAGCGCTCGGAGCGGCTGGCGGCGGTCGTGGCCGAGCAGCTCGCGCTCGAGCTGGACGATCTCGCGACCGACGTCACACCGCCTGCGTCGGCCAACGACGATGTGTCTGCGACGAAGCCGGCTGCGAATCCGCGCAAAAAGGCGAGGCGCAACATCGGCGCACTGCCCAAGCATTTGCCGCGCTGCGAGCAGGTGCTCGAGCCGGAGACGACAGCGTGCCCGTGCTGCCAGGGCCTTCTGCACAGGATCGGCGAAGACGTCAGCGAAGTGCTGGACGTCATCCCTGCGATCCTGCGCGTGCTGCGCACGATCCGTCCCAAATATGGCTGCCGCGCCTGCACCGACGGCGTGGTCCAGGCGAAGGTGCTGCCGCGCCTGATCGAGGGCGGCATGGCCTCGACGGCGCTGGTGACCCACGTGGTGGTGTCGAAGTTTGCCTGGTATCTGCCGCTGTACCGCCAAGTGCAGATCCTGGCCGGTCAGGGCATTCATCTCGACCGCGCGACGCTCGCCGGCTGGGTGAAGCGTGCGGCATGGTGGCTCAAAAGCCTTTATGAGCTTCAGTTGCGGACGATCCAGGCTTCGCCGCGGCTGTTCTGCGACGAGACGCCGATGCCGGTGCTCGATCCCGGGCGACATCGCGCCCGTATTTGCCAGTTCTGGGCGCATGCGATGGATGATCGCCCATGGGGCGGCCCATCGCCGCCGGCGGTTGCCTATGTGTTTGCCGATGGCCGCGGCACCGAGGAGATCGCCGGCCAATTGACCGGCTTCTCCGGCATTCTGCAGGTGGATGGCTATGCCGCCTACAAAGCGCTTGCGCGTGGTCATGGCGGCGCGATCCAGCTCGCTTTTTGTCTCGCGCATGCCCGACGCAAATTCGTCGAGGTGTACAAGACAATGCAGTCGCCGTTCGCCCACGAGGTGATCGAGCGCCTGCAGGCGGTTTACGCCATCGAGGCCGAGATCCGCGGCTCCAGCGCCGAACAGCGGCTTGCCGTCCGCCGCACCAAGACTGCACCGCTGGTGGAGGAGCAGCTGAAGGCGCGGCTGACCTCGATGCTCGACCAGCTGTTCTCCCAGTCGAAGCTGACTGAGGCCATCAACTATACGCTCAATCACTGGGACGGACTGACGCTGTTCCTCCGCGATGGCCGCGTCGAGGTCGATTCCAACAGCGTCGAGCGTTCCATGCGCCCGATTGCAATGGGAAGGCGGAACTCATTGTTCAGCGGTAGCGAGGGTGGCGCCGAGAGCTGGGCAATTCTTGCATCGTTGGTCAATACGGCAAAGCTCCACGAACTCGATCCGCAGGCGTATCTGGCCGATGTGCTGGAGCGCATCGTCTCCGGTCAGACCAAGAACCACCAGCTGCACGAACTTCTCGCCTGGAACTGGAAGGCGGCCCAGGAGCTCAGCGCACGGGTGGCTGCATGAGCCGACGCCACCGTTCGTCATCATCATCTTCCTCATCATCGATGGCAGCAGCCGCGATGCCGCTCGACAAACTTGAGCCTTGGCTGCAGGCTCGCGCCGAGCGGCATCCCGTCGCCACGAGTCTTCCCATGCTCGACGGCTATGTTGCCGCGATCGTGGCCGGGCCGGTGTCGATGAGTCCACTCGACTGGATCTGTCCGCTACTCGCCATCGACGCCGACGCATTCAACCATGGCGGAACGCCGGAGTTCGCCGCGATCTCGGCCGTCGCGCTGCGCCACAACGACATCAGCAACGGTCTTTCCACCGCACCCCATCGGTTCGCGCCGACCCATGCCCGCAAGCCGAATGGCGACGTTGATGCGCGGCCGTGGTGCCAGGGATTCCATGCCGCCATGCAGCTGAGACTATCGGCCTGGGCCCCGCTGCTTGACATCAGCAACATACACCACGGCTTGCTCTTGCCCATCCTGCTGCATTGCGTCGACGATCAAAGGCGTCCACTGCTGGGACCGCCAAGAAAGGGCCGCGAGACCGAAGAGTTCCTGCGCAACGCCCACGCCGACATCCCAGCCGTCGTCGAGGCCATGCGCCAGTATTGGATGCCGACCCGCTACGCTCGCGCGCGCTGATCACCGCCGACGTGGAAGCTCATACCGGTTACGTTGTATCGTGGGTGGAAGACGGTGTTGCGTTTGGATCGTTTCCAGGCATCGGCGCCCGCGTCATCAATAACCGTGTCGCTGTCCTCAATCGGAGATCGACGGCGACACCGAGGCGTGCGCCACTGAAAATCTTCACCGCCGATCGTTGGGACGGAAAGGCCGTACCAGAAGCCATTTGGCATGTGCCGGGGCTTATCCCGGCGCGTACCGTCACGCTATTGGGCGGCGATGGGGCCACCGGCAAAAGCCTTCTAGCTCAGCAATTGGCTGCCGCTACCGTGCTGGGGCGCCCATGGGTTGGCTTTGAAGAAATTGGCTATGGAAGCGCGATCTACTTCTCCGCGGAGGATGACGAGGACGAGCTCCATCGCCGTTTCGCGCGCATTGTGCAGTCCTACGACGCCAGTTTTGTTGACTTGGCTGCATTGCATATCATCCCGCTAGCCGGCGAGGATGCCGTGCTAGCGGGCCCCAATGGCCGCGGCAATGTGATCGAGACAACCGAGCTGTGGAAGCAGCTCGAGCTGGCCGTGGAGGAAATCAGGCCGTCCCTGGTCGTTCTGGACACACTCGCCGATCTTTTCAGTGGGGATGAAAATCAGCGGGCTCAGGCGCGGCAGTTTATTGGCCTGCTTCGCGGCTTGGCCATTCGTTACGAAACAACGCCTGTTGTGCTGGCTCATCCCAGCCTTTCCGGCATGGCGTCAGGATCGGGTTCTTCGGGCAACACGGGGTGGTCAAACAGCGTGCGCTCGCGCCTGTATCTTGAACGGGTTTTCGTGAGCGATGCTGGCGAGAAGAGCCGACTTGTGGAGCCGGACGAAACGATCCGTGAGCTTTCAGTAAAGAAAGCCAACTATGCGCAAAAGGGCCAACCGATCAGATTGAAATGGGCTGACGGTGTGTTTGAGCGGCAGGATGGCGATTTCGGACTGGATAGAGCCGAACGCGATCAGCGTGCTGAACTCGTGTTCATGTCGCTCCTGCGCTGGCATGAAGAGCATGGGATAAACGTCAGCCCAAAGCCGTCGGCCGCCTACGCTCCGACCGTATTCGCGCGTCATGGCGACGCACAGGGGATCAGCAAGCGCGCCTTTGCCGGTGCCCTGGAGCGGCTGCTGAGCACCAAGAGAATCGCGATCGAGACCATAGGCCCACCATCGCGGCAAACGACCAGATTGACGGCTTACAATGGGTGACGTGATGAGTTCAGACACCCTTCAGACCCCCTTCAGACGGCCTTCAGACGCCTGGCCATACACACCCCCTTATACCCCCTAGGGCGTGTGAACGCCCGCTGGGGGCGGGCTACACGCCTAGCCTTCGTGGCGTGCTCGGTGTCGCCGAGCGACGCACCGGAAGCGCCAGCCGAAGGCCGGGAAACTCAAATGTAGGAATTGCAAAATGACCGATCGCGGAAACGCAATAATCTTCAAGCGCCGCCCCACTAACAGCCGTTGGTATTTCGGCGCCTGTCCACGATGTGGTGATTGCTCTGGTGATTACCTGAACGTTGCAGCAGCAAGTGGAGCCCAGGATCCAATCTCTTTAGCGGCTGGCGGGATGAGGATGCTTCCGTTTGGAAATTAAACGAACGGAAATTGGCTGGTTACCGGCATGTTGAACCATTGGAAATCGCCCAACGAGCTCAAATAAGGGATCAGGCATGACAGCAAAGAAGGACACGAAGTTGAGATCCGGCAAGTCCAAGAAGGCGACGAAAGTGGCTCGGCCTGCAGAGAATCCGCCGCAGGGATCGGCGACTCCAACGCTCCACCACACGTTCTCTGCGGAGGAAGTGCAGAGATATCAGGACGTGATGAAGTATCCAGACCTTTTGAACCACTCCATGGGTCGGGTACTCGGTGTCATGCGCGGCAAGGGGGAGGAATTGCCCTCGAAAGACGCCTATGACTTCGCATTCGAAGCTTTTCTTGGGCTTACACCTCATGGTCCTGCCGAGGTCATGCTTTGCCAGCAACTCATCGCCTCCTATGAAGTGGCGATGGAAATGCTGACGCGATGCAAGCGGGCCGAGTTTATGCCGCAGATGCAAGAACACGGCCTAATGGCGATCAAGCTCATGGGTACTTATGAGCGGCTTTTCCAGGCGCTGATGAAATCGCGAAGACCGCAACAGACCGTGCGGGTCGAGCACGTCACGATCAACGGCGGCCAGGCCGTGGTCGGAAACGTCAATCCGGCGCCTGCTCTTGGAACGGCGGCGGATCAGATGGCAATCGAATCCGCCGCGTTGCGGGTGGTTGAGGGGGAGAAGCTCGGATGAGGAGTGTGGATAGGGAGGGGGGCAGAGGTGCAACGTCCCTCGACGAGGCCATGCAACGGTCTCGAGAGCCGTTGAGCCTACGTCAGGCACCGCGCTGTCTGGCCAAGACGCGTCGTGGGACGCTTTGCCAAGCGCCCGCTACGCCAAAGGGCAGGTGCCGCATGCACGGGGGCGCACCCGGCAGCGGCGGTCCTAAGGGGCCCCGCAATGGGATGTGGAAGCACGGCCAGTACAGCCAAGACATGATTGAGCAGCGTCGAGAAGTCCGCCGGATAATAAAAGCGGCGAAGGATGCGTTGGATGCGTTTTAGAGCCGGCGAGCAATGGCTGGGCTTAGTTGAATTGGCGGCCATCGATAAAACCGTGGCCGCTGTGAGTTGGATCACAGTGTTTGCGGATGGGCTCTGTCAAATATTGTTTTTCACCCGATCCCGGGAGGCACGAACATGCAAAGCGCAGCGTGTTTGGAATGGGAACGGCCGCGGCGCAAGCCTGCATCGCTTCTGGCGTTCGCCGCCTGGTGCAGCATCACGCTGACAATCGTCTCGCCAGCATGTGTAGCCCAGGACGCCTTCCCAAGGTCTTCCAACCGATTCGACAACGCAACCCCCGTCTATCTTGTCGACCAGACCGCATGTGAGGCGAAGGTCGACCCGAACTGGGGCTGGTCCGACGAAGAAAAATGGGCATGGAGCCAAATCTGCCAACACCTACCTGTCGATTTCGACGAGAGGGACGCAAACGATTGCGCAAATCAGCAGGCAAAAGATGCACCTGACCGCGATACGATCTACAAGAACAAGCTTAGCACTCTTCGAAATAAGTCCCCGCGAGAGCTGGCGAATGAGCCATCGAGGAGGCTCAGCGCGAATTTCCTGTCGAAAGTTTTCGGCGAGCCAAAGTTGAGGCCTCACACTTGGACAGAACAGCTTAGATTTGCGGGGTTCAACACCGACATACTGGTTATCGACACCGCATTGCTAAAATCACTAGACCTCCGCCACGCGCACGTTGGAAGGCTCTCGATTCAGAATGCAGCCGTTGATGGCGGCGTAAGGCTAGAAAATGTTTACTCAGGAAGCATCAACATAAACTTAGTTACGGCCAAGAATATTTTACTCAGCAGCGTATCTGTTTCCGAAAACAATTCCGAACAGATTTCACGGTCCGAATCGGTTCCAGGGGTCGACAAGCGCGATTGCGGGATGACGACGATTGGGGCAGTGCGCGGATCGAACCGCGAGCGTGAGAACCTGATCACTCAGCCCAAGCAACCGTCGTCCAACAACGTGGAACATGATGGCGAACTCGTGATCGACACGGTTCGGATCGACGACCGACTGGCGATACTGGAAGGCGATTACGGCGCCATGAACTTCACGCATGTGAAAGTCGACGATCTATTCATTTTTCAGCCTAAATGGACTGGTGCCAAGAACGGCACGACACCCGACCTGAGCATTATCGAGTCCGTTGACAATGGAGTTTTCACTCTTCAGGTCAATGAAAAGTCCTTGCCGAAGCGGATCAAGCTGAACCAGTTCATTTTCGCTAATGCCTACCTCGGCAGTAACCCAATGCCAGTTGTCACGGCCTTGGACGTCGACACAAAGAGCCCAGATCTCGAGCCGTATACTCTGATTGCAAAATCTTACACGGAACGCGGGGAAAAACGCATTTCCGATGATGTCTTAATCGCCATGAATGAGCGAAACCGGGATTTGGCGAGGACACAGTCGTTGGCCGATTTTGCTCAACTGACCTTTCTCCGCTATCTCGTGAATTACGGCTTCTCACCCGAAATCGGTTTCGTTTACATTCTTCTTTTTGTTTTGCTTGGCTGGGCAATCTTCTGGTGCGCCTCAGGTCGACTAGAAGCAGGAGCGTACCAACCTAAGACTCCGTTCGCTACCTTTTTGCTTGCTCTCGACTCAGTGATCCCAGGAATCCAGCTCGACAAAAATAACCTCGAGGTGCGCTACAAGGGTTGGCCTCAGAAGATGCTCTATCTGCTCCGTGCACTTGGCGCCATCCTTGTTGCCGTTGCCTATAGCTTTCTACAGAAAAGACTGTACGGCTGATCGGCGGCGGTGCGTCGACCCAGTTATCACCCCGGTACGATGCGATCAGGTTCAATCGTATGCGCTCCGATATGTCGGGCCGCTCGGTATGAGGTGCGAAAACTGCCGTTGAAGAATCGCCTCGGTCAAGCGACGCCTGCGGGCCCCTCAGCCTCCTTCAGAGCCTCCAGGGTGCGCTTAACCTGCACCGGGCTCCATTTGCCCTGTCCTCGCGGGGTTGGAATGCTGGCCGCATTTAGGCCCTCTGCAATGGCCGCCAGGGTCTTTGCACCATTGGCCTGGATCTCGGTAATGATGGGTGCCAAATCCGCCGCACGATCGACAGCGCGCATTCTGTTGGCGGTTGCGCCGCGCTTTTGAGCGGCATGGCTGATCAATACCGGCTGACCGTTGCTGCGTCGGATGCGCTGCCCACCTAATTTTTTGCCTCTAGCCTTTGCGGCTGCCAACGCCGCGCGAGTGCGAGCAGCAATCATGCCCGCTTCCAGCTCGGCAACGGAAGCCATTTGCTGCAATAGAAACCGCCCTGTAGCGCCTTCGATCTGCGGCAGGTCCGCAAACCTCATATCAACGTTTGCCTCGAGCAGGCGGCTCAGGAAGGCAACACTGCGGGTCAGACGATCCACCTTGCTGACGACAAGCGGGCAGCGGTGCAAGCGCGCTGCGGCTAAAGCCTTGTCGAGCTCGGGGCGATCGGCCCTCCGGCCGCTCTCGACCTCGGTAAATTCGGCGACGATGGTCCAGTTGCCACCGTTGAGATAGCTGGCAACGGCGGCCCGTTGAGCTTCAAGGCCAAGCCCGCTGCGTCCCTGGCGAGCGGTGGAGACGCGATAGTAGGCGATGAATTTGCCGTTCGACACCATCAGTCTAACCGTACTACCGAGTCTGAATATCCATTCCAAGTGTTTACATCTCTGTCAACACCCGTTGAAAGTGATGTAATAAGATGGGGAGCGGTGCGCCTGGCCGGCGCCGCTTCGGTGGTGGCAGCGATTACTGCAAATAATACTATTCTGATCAGAAGATATCAGAAGAGCTTATGTATTTCTAAGAATAGAAAAGGCGTTCGTGAATATTGCTTGAAGAAAGTACTTGTAATTACGTTCTGATCTGGTAGGGTAGTCTCGTTCCACCTGTTCTGGCGAAGGTGGCGACCGAGGTTCAGTCCGGCTAATCGAAACTGCCCACCTGTTGGCAGGCCGCGCTGATCACCTCGTGATCCCGACTGCGACGATACGGGCCGTCCTGATTGAAGAGACAATCCTCTTCCCCGGCCGCTTCTGCGGCACCCGGCCTCCGGGCTACCTGGGTTAAGTGACCGTCTAAAAGGTTCGACAATCCCCCAAATCCCGCAGGCTTGCGGGAGGACAGCATAGCTGTGCCTCGCCGCGTGTGGCCCGCAAAACCGATGGTGAAAGCCATGAAGAGCGAACGCGTGGCGTTCGATACGTTGGTGCAGGTCAAGACGCCTCGATCCTTCGCAAACGCGCTGGACAAGGCGGCTGTCTCCCGCCTCATGTCGCGAAGCGATTTCATTCGGACGACTTTGGCCAACCAGCTAAAGGCGGACGGCATCGAGATTGCTGGAGCAGCCTGATGGCTAACGGCGGCATGGCGGAGGCTGCTGTTCGCGAACAGGCGGCCCTTGAACGCGCGATCGAAGAGTTCAACGCCAAATGCAACGCCGTTGAGGCGGCTGGCTCCAAGGCGTTCGGCGACAAATGGGGCAAAGCCAAACAGGACCTCGCTCTGCTCGACGACGACGGGCGAATTCCGATGGATATCTTGGAAATAGCCTTGGAGACCGAGGATCCGGCACGTGTTCTTTTTGAGCTTGGCCGGGATCTCGAAAAGGCTGACGAGCTCAGGGGGTTGGCCCCGATTAAGCGGGCCATCGCCATGGATAAGCTCGCCGCACCCAAGTCCCCCGTTCTCGCTCGTCCGCGGTCCCACGCGCCGGCCGGACCAGTAACTGCCCGGGCCGCTACCGACGCTCTCCCGCGCGACTCTGATTCCGACGAAGAGTGGAATCGCAAGGAAGAAGCTCGCGAACGGCGTTTGTTAGAGGCGCGTCGGAAGCAAATAGGGTGGTGAACCGCGGTATGAGCGACGACGATATTTTCGAGCGGTATTCGCGCGACGCGCAGCCGACCGCTGAGGCGGCGGCAACGGATTCGGCTGACCCTGATGCGCTGTTTGACAAATATGCCCGCTCCGAGCCGAAGGAAGAGAAGAAGGCTCGCCTCTACGTTAGTCCAGCAAGATCACGTGTCGATGTCGTCAATGCATCCGGTTTCAATAACCGGATGGTCTCGAGCATGCCGATCATCGGACCGTTGTTCGATAAGGCAACGGCGGCTGCGGGGGCTGCAGTGCAGCCTTTGGTGAGCTCTGCTGCTGCCAAAAAGACGTTCGGCGAGCGATATCGAGAAAATCTCGCCTACCAGGATGAACAAAACCTGCTCTATGGCGAACAGCATCCGATAGCTTCGACAGCGGCCGATGTGACAGGCGGGGCGATCGCACTTGGTCCGCTCTCTGGTGGTCCGATGAGCATTGCGGCCACCCGTGCAGTGCCTGCGGCGCCCAGCCTAGTGACTAATGTAGGCCAACGCATCCTTGGTATGCGTGGCAATTCTCTCGGCGCTCGCGTCTATCAGGGCATTGGTGGTGCTGGCGCGATCGAGACCACTAATCAGCTTTTGAAGGGCAATAACCCGACCGATCAGGGCATCTTTGGTCCCGTTCCTCTGGCTATGGCCGGCGGCGCCCTCGGTCCAATGGTCGGGGAAGCCATCTCCGCTGGTGGAAATAGGCTATTGGAATGGATGCCGCGCCAGACGGGGGAGATGGCAGGCGTCAACTCAGTTGGCCGCAACATGCTTGTGAATGCGGTTGAGGGAGAGACGCCGCAATCATTGGCCGAGACGCGTGCGCGGTATGGGCGAGCCGGAATGTTGGCCGACATCAACGACGCAACTACGGACATTGCCGGCGCGTTGGCCGATATTCCAGGCCCGCACAAGGGATTTGTCAGAGAAGCGTATCGGGACCGAGCGCGTGGGCAGGCAGATCGGATTCTGCAGTCTCTTGATCGCAATACCGTCCCACACGTCGATATTGCAGATCTGACGAACAGCATTGAGAACGCCCGCGGCACGGCGGCTGATCCGCTGTATGATCGATTCCGCACTATGCAGGTGGAGCCCACCCCTGAGCTGAAAGCGCTGATCCCGCGTTTGGAAAATGCCGGGGCATTCGACTTGGCAGAGGAGCTTTCCGGGATTAGTGGTCGGCCCTTCAACAAGAACTACTTTACCCCTGGTAAAGAGAAATCTTACCCGACCGCGGAGGGCTGGGATTACGTTAAGCGTGGCCTGGATCGTCGGATCGCATCGGCACAAGACGGCGGCGACAAGGAATTGTACCGCGAACTCGTCAATCTTAAGCGTGAGATGCTGAGCGAGATTGACAAGACGCCGGCCGGTCAGGTTTGGGCGCAGGCACGCGAGACCTTCGCCGAGCATTCCGAGCTCTTGCATCAGATCGAAGAGGGGCAAAAAACCTTCGCTCGCAACACGCGCAAGGATGATCTTGCTCGCGAGCTAAATGGGTTATCCGGTCCAGAGCTTTCGGCGCGCGTGCAAGGCGCTCGTGATGCGATCCAGCAAATCATGGAAAACTCTGTGCGCGGTGACACGACGGCCAGAAACACTCTCTTGACGCGGGCTAATCGCGATAAGCTCGAGCTGCTGTTCGGGAAGGAGAGGGCTAATCGCCTGATTCAAGACCTTCAGGCAGAAGTGAATGTCTCAAAGAAGACGGAGAACGTCATTGGCGGCACGCAAACCACTCCTAAAAAGGAGCGTGTCAACGCCATTTCGCCACAACCGAGTGAATTGGGCTACCTATCCAACTTGGATCTCACTAAGCCCGCTTCCTTCATCCCCGAGTGGATGAAACCTCAAACCATTTTGGAAGGCGCCAAGGCTCAGCGCTATGCCGATGCCTATCAACAGATTGCGCCTCTCATCACTCGCCGGATGGATGATCCGCAATTCGCTGCCTTAATTCGCGATTTGATGAATGAACAAGCGAATAGGGCTGGCCGGGTAAATCGTTTGAATCAGATTGGAAGAGGGGTGACTGGGCTAGCCTCATCCACTCTTCCGCAACTTGGGAAGCGGCTTCTTGAGCCCGCTGCCGCTCGATGATGAACGCGGCAATCCCGCCCGCCACATTTACCGTGACGAGAACAACGAGGGTCCCCAGTACGCTGTGTTCGTATCCTAGCGTCCTGGCGGCAGCCATGACTGCGAACGAAAACAGAAACGAGATGATTATGACGCGCCCTGCGCGCGTGAAGATCGGTTCTCGCTTCTTTTCTTTGGTCGGGAATGACTGTTCGGCCATGACCCATAACAACACTCAAACCGAGAATATTCAAGGTAGGGCTACTTTGAACGCAACTGAGGAATTAGCCGGATGATGCATAGAGCTGAGTGGGAAGCGATGGTTGCCAGGGTGCGTAAGCACTACGGCCCGAGTGTGGAGGTCGGGGGCTTCATTTCCGGGGATATTGTCCGGCTGCAGAAGCTTGCGGCCCAGGCCGATACGGAGCAGGAAAATGCGAGGGCAGCCCAGCCGCTAATCGACGCCGCCACGCGGCTGCATCACACTAGGGAACGAGTGCATCGGGCCCGGCGGGCGATTACGGAAGCCCAGGCTGTTTTGAAGAAGAATCGCCGGCTGCACGAGATCAATGGTGCTCCGGCGGAGTTTTTCGAAAAGCCGGACCTGCCCAGGTGGGAGAGCCCGGCGTCGACGGTTGATGCGCACGATGCGGCGAACGCTGAAACGGCGGCGCTTGCCACAGAGTGGGAGACGCGCGCGCAGAAAATGGTCAGCTACGTAAGCACCTGGGAGCGCTCGACGCTGGAGCAACAAAATAGGATGCTGATTTTGGCGCTGGCTGAGCGGCTCGACAGGTTGGAGCGCAAGTGAGGCGGGGGAGAACCCGATTTCACGCAAACATTTTCGCATAGGCACTTGATGAGTTTTGATATCATGTCACAGTTGGCAAAGCATAAGGTAAGTCGGCTCGCTTTTCTCACCCTGGTTCTGGCCGTCACGACCGGCCTTCTTTGGCAGCGCTTGTCGGCGCCTGCTCACTTCAATAGCGGGTTCAGCTCGGCGTTTGCTGGGGGGCGGCAATGATCCGGCGTATCCTTGTCCTTGCCCTTGCGCTTGGCCTCCCCTGTGGACTCGCGTTCGCTGATTCCATCAGCAATCCTGGCACGGTGACATCCGTAACCTGCGGCCCCGGCTTGTCGGGCGGCACGATCAGTTCGAGCGGCGCCTGCGCTGTTTCGCTCTCGGTCTTTACCAATTCGATCGGCGCCAACGTCTCTCTGTCGAGTACCTCGACCTATTTTGATGGCCCAAGCGTTGCCCAAGGCAACACTGGGACTTGGCTTGCGATGGGGCAGGCAACTGTTAGCGGCCCTAGCGGAGACGTGATCGCTTGCAAACTGTGGGACGGAAGCAGCGTGCTTGACAGTAGCATCGTCACGATTACCGCGGCCAGCGCCACGCTTGACGTACATCTGAGTGGATACTTATCGGCCCCAGTGGGAAATCTGAAGATAAGCTGCAAGGACTCGACCTCCACGTCGGGGTTCATAATCGGTAACAACAGTGGCACCGGAAAAGACAGCACGGTCTCAGTTGTCAGGATCAACTGAATGACCGATCGGCAAGAAATAGCTATCCTCGGCCTCAAGCGTGAGCTCAAGACGACGCGCGAGAGAGTGCGCGAGTTGAAGGCTCAAAACATACGGTGGTGTTCTGTTGCGCATACTCTGAAAAAGCTGGCGGCACTCGACGAAGACAAATTCAAGAATTTGCTGCAGGCGGAATCTCTACCCTTCGAGTAAAGTTACTCGCCTAAAGAGCATTTCGGATGGGCTTTCCGGATCAGCCCCGCCTTTGAGACATTGGCGAAAAACCGTCTTTCCAGCGGCTTCACTGAATGAAGCCGAACCCGAGAGGGTATTCGGAAAGACGTTTCTCTATGGTTGCCTCACGCCCGGTCGCCCGACCGCTTGCTTATTTTGGAATTGTCATTGCTTTGCTTTGTGCGGCGTTGCTCAGCTCGCCGAGCTTTGCGCAAAAAACAAAGGCGCAACTCTCGACTGAGATCGGCACGACATTCCCGGATAATACTGCTGGCCAGATCACGCCGGCTGGCGTGCGGGCATTTCAGAATGACGTGATCAATTCGATCATGCCGAACGCTCCTGTCGTGAGTGGGAATCTTGCCTGCTTCAACGGGACCACTGGTCTCCTGCAGGATTGCGGCGTTGCTCCAAACACTCTGACGATTACCACTAGCAATCTTGCGAACGGCTCTGTAACCTATTCGAAGCTACAAAACGAAAGTGCATCGACGCTGTTGGGCAATCCCACGGGAGTACTCGCATCTCCGTCAGAAATCACGCTTGATCCTACACTATCGTTCTCTGGAACGACGCTGAAGTGCACGACCTTCGGATCGGCGCAGGCTGGCTGCGTGCCCGGCTCGGGCGGCGGCACAACGAACTTCCTGCGCGCTGATGGCAACTGGGCCACGCCAGCGGGAGCTGGGAATGTCTCGGGTCCAGGAAGCTCAACCAGCGGCGATCTTGTTACGTTCAGTGGGACGACTGGCACGATCGTCCAAGACCAGACTGCCATTTCTACCAATCAGCCAATAACGCTGGGCGGCCAAGTCAACCTGAATGGCACGAACTTCATTAATGGCGATGGAATTTTCGGAAGTGGCAAGCCGTGGTTTGATGTGAAATCGGCGCAGCACGGCTGCGCTGCCGCTGCAGGCGATAATTCGACGGACGATACAACTGCCATCCAGTGCCATATTGACTATATGCATAACACGTTCGGTGGCGGCACCGTCTATTTCCCGCCCGGGAATTACCTCGTCTCTGGCGGGGGAGTTGTCGTAAGAGGCGGAATATGGCTTTTGGCCTCGAGCATTGACTCGACATCGATCCAGGTTCACACGGACAGCATTGCGGTGCAATTCTACACATCTTCCGGAACATGTCCCGGCGGTGGTTTGAACGGTGGAATCGATAAGTTCAGCGTCTACGGGTACCAAAACGCAGCAACAACTCAGCCTGCCATATTCATCGGTGACAATTGTGTTGCGCACATATTGAATAGCCGCGTGTGGTTTGGGACCTTTGGGCTCAAGAACAACGGCACGGACGGGCTTGTCTTCAATAGTTTCATCTGCGGTTATGTGGGATGCGTTCAGAGCAGCGGCGCCAATTGGTATGTCCGAACGAAACTGGATGCGGTCTCTCCAGGAACGATACCAACTACCTACGGGTTTGTTCAGGGCGCCAACGTCCCTGGGTTGACCATTGCCGAAAATCACTTTCTGCAAACGGATCTGAGCGTGCAGGGTGCGACGTATTCGCTTTACATCGATGATGGCGCCAACACCTCGATCACTCATTTCGACGGCAGCGTCTTCGACTCGCCGATATTCATCAATCACGCAAAGTGGGTTCAGATCACCGGCAGTGAAGTGGGGTCGACCTCGTTCACGATCAACGCTGGCACGTTGATGATGACGGGCACTGGAGCATTTGGCGCCACGACTGTTAGCGGCGCCGGTGCCAAGGCCTGCGCGGCCAACGCCAACTTCACCAACTGCTGAGCGCCAGGCACGCTGCGGCTTCAATTGAATATCCCGCTCCACCGCCTAGGCTGGAGGCCGTGGGGAGCGGTGGAGCGGTTAGCCAGAGACCAGCGCGGCATCTGACGGCCGTTAATTGCGACGATGGTTCGGGCGCATTGCTGACGGATGCGAGGCGGCAAGTAGTCACCGACGCACCCCGACGTGCTCGTGATCAGCCGATGATCCGGTATTTCTTAGCGGCCTTCTTGCGCATCGACGGCGCTGGTTGTGGCTTTCCAGCCTGCAGCGCCTGCACCATGGCTATCCGCGCCATCATCACGATTCCGCGCTTCTCTGCCGCGGCGATGAGGCACGCAATTGCAGTCTGCCAGTGATCGAGCTCCGCAACTGCGCGGGGCAGCGCAGTGATGTGCTCGGCAGCATCGCGCAAGGTGCGCAACGGCTTGCCTTTGGCGAGCGCAATCGGGTCGTCGAATTCGATGGACCAGGACATTCGGGCTGGGTACTCAGGAACTGCCGGTCATATAGGGCGACGGCCGCGAATGCGACTCTACGGGTCCCAGTCTTTGATGCTGCGCCGCTTGTCGACCTCGAAATCCTCGGGCAGCTCGGGCTCGGTATCATCGTCCGCCTTGTTGCAGACCGGGCAGGGCTCTCCAGGCGCGCCGCACTGACAGCCGCGGGGGCTATCGATCCAGGGCCTGTCGGGATGAGCCTCGCAAACCCAACGGGTGTTATCGCAACGCGCGCAGAATCTCATGTGATCCAGATAGGCGCCCCTAGCGAAAATGCGAATCGGGTAGGATGTATGCCTCGCGGTTGATGCCTCACGACTGCGCCGGACCCGCAGTCACGCAACTCGTCTGTTTGGCATCACGTAAGCAGTCCCGGCTGGCCGCGTTTTGCCGGTTAAGTCGGTCTGCCAGTCTGGCCGGACATCAGCGCTGTGGCTCCGGAGTTACAGCGAGCGTCCATACCGGGGCCAGCTAACCAGACTCGCGTGTGGTCCGCTGCTTAGGCGTTGGCTCCCCAAGCCCGGCGGCCGCCACTAAAGTGCCTCTGTATGGCGGCTCATTTCGTGAGACGACGGCGCGACCATTGGGATTTTCCGAGCTAGAGCCAGTATGCGATGCGCGCACGCGTTCTCTCGAAAAACCAGAAGGCTAACAGCGAGCCGGTGACCGCCATGAAAATAAGAGCGAGATAGGTGTTGTCCGGCGGTGCTTTCCCCAGCATCGGCGCGCGCACCGCCTCCATCAAGTAGTAGAACGGATTCAGCTCGACAATGAAGCTGAGGCGCGGCGGCAGATGATCTGGCTGATACATGACCGGTGTCACGAAAAACAGGATTTGCAGGAAATTGATGATGATCGGCGGCAAGTCGCGAAAGCGAGTGCAGAGCACGCCGACAATGAGCGAAATCCATACGAAGTTGACGAGCATCAGAGCAAGCCCAGACAACAACAGCAAGAGATGCCAGTTCAAAAGTGCCGGCTGCCACACGTAGAGAAGAAGCATGACCGAGAGGTTGTGTGCGTTAATGACGAAGTTGCGAAAAATCGTGCGGAAGATGTGCAGCGATTGCGGTATCCCGCCCTGCTTAATCAGGCCCTCGGCCCCGATGAAAGCTGTCGCGCTCTCGTTGATCGTCCCCGTGCAGAAATTCCAGACAATGAAGCCGGCAGAGAGATAGGGAAGGAACGAATGAACATCCTGCTTGAAAAGGCCGGAATAGACAGTACCGAGCGTTAGCACCAGGATCGACATGCTAATGGTGATCCAGAACGGACCGAGTACGGCGCGGCGATAACGTTGCTTGACATCGAGCCAGCCGAGCGAAATCCACAGCCGCCATCGCCGCAACCCGTCAGCCAAGTCCTTAATAGTCGCGGCCCGCCTAGACGCGCCAGCGCCAAAGTGGGCGGCGGTCGGAAGCTCCCCATACAGCTTCCAATCCAAGTCATGCTCTATCCTAGTCACTTGCCCTCGCGTTGAAAAACTCCACCGGAACAAGATCCTTTCGTGCCGATAACCCTTTCGGCCGCCCGTGGACAAACCCGTCCATCTGTCTCGCAAGAGCAGACCTGCGCGCTCAACGACAAGATAGAGCACAAGGGCAACAATCCAGATCGCCGGGATGGACAAACCTGACATTATGGCTCCCCGGCCGTAATGTCTCGATTCGGCTTGACGTCATGACTTTGGCCCGCTGGCCACGCGAGCTACCGTCATCCCCTCGCGATCCGACGGGCTACGCGTCTGAGCAGGGTCAAAATACGATTCTTGACACTCGAACGGGCGCTACGAATGGAGATGCGAGCTGCGCGACGCCACAATATGAACCGTTGAGTGCCGGCAAATGGACGGGACAGCAGGTCGACGTTCGAATTGCGCAGGTTCTCCGGTTGCCGAGCTGCGCGCTTTTTAACAAAAGCGATGTACGGTCCGCAGACCTTGTCGAGCTCGACTTCCGCGGCCTTCCACTCGGGGCCGATGTCTCCAGCATGCAGCCGGACATAATCTGACGTCTGCAGCAAATGAAAATTCAGCCCCCAATTGATACTGATCCATTCGATCAGCGTGCGGATACGGATTCGACGAGTAGCCCCGCGCAAAATCGGATAGTCCTGTGAGTAGTTCATCTCTGTAGGACTGCAGATGAACCCGCAATCGGAATCCCGGATGATTTCGATGTCATCGGCGTTGCGCGCAACCAGCGCTGGATAATTCCAATCCCAGGTCGACTCGATATCTGCCACCGGTGGCGCGACCTTCACCGCCAGCGGATGCATGACGTTCCAGCGGCCAACGTAACCGTCCTTCAGGCGCACCAGAGTTTGAGAGGGCAGTTCATGCCAGACCCGCGACGGACAATTGATGACGACCGAAGTCAGCAGAGGATGCTCATGCTGCATGATGGCGCGCACGAGCTCTCGAGGCTTGAGAGACGATACTCCGGATGCCTGCAGGTAGGCATTAAAGCCGGCTTGGGTCGCTCGCAATGTCGGAACGATGACGGCCCGAGCGCCTTCACTCAGGCGCTTGCGGGCGTAGCCAAAAAGACCATCGGCGAAAAAGTCGTCCGCCGTCAAAAAGAAGGCCGCCGTTTCCTTTACAATCCTACGAAGTGCAAGGTTCGCAGCGCGCGTCTGTCGCTGATACGATGTTTCTCCATTGATTGCTTGATGTCGAATGAAAGAGACAGATGCAATCTTTTGCAGCTTTGCGAATGCATCGCTTGACCGAATCCGGCGTTCATCATGGGCCGTGGTTACGATGACGTACTCGACCTCGCCGCTCGCGAAGGCGCCAAGGTTTCCTTCAGACAATTGCGAGGGGAGAGTGACGTGAACGTAAGTGTCGACGTATGGCTCGCCCCAAACCGGCGTGATGAAGGTATACGGTCTCGAATAGCGATCGGCCCTTTGCGTAGGGGATGACGGACTTTCGTGGTCAGGAGATGAGGTTTCCTCCCCTGCGCCCCGATCGCGAAAACGAATGCTTGATCCGACCTCGTCACGCGCTGATATCTTGTCTTTCCCGTGCAGCGTGAAATATCGGCCGTCATACGGCGTCTTAAACGCCGTATTGGACTGCTTACGGAGAGCAGCCATCACGAGCACGTCCTCGGAACACCTTACGTCATAGGCGGCCAAGAACTCTTCCGAGTACGGATACAGCGCGTCGTTTATGCTCAGATACAGCCCTAAGATCTCGTAGCCATTGGCAGTTGCAAGATCCAGAAAGAACGAAGGATTGTAATTGAACATCCCGTGGTTCTGATAACCCTGAAACGGGAGACCATGCAGCATAACGCCGTCAGGTGCAGTCAGATTGTGCACATTCAAAAAGGCGGTGTGCTGATTCAACAAGTGCTCGGTGGTGCCGTGATTGGTCACCAGATCGAACTGATCGTCGAAAGCGTACTTCTCCCGAATGTCGAAGTTTAGATCAAACGTCTTGGCCCCGTGCTTTCCATCGAGATCGATACACTCGTATCGTTCACAGCCGATCGCCCTGTAAAAATCTCCAGGGGTGGAGATGCTGGAGCGATCCAAAGCAAACTCACGGCGGATCGCGCTGCGAGCTTCCGCGGGCGTCGGTGCGAAATCCTGACTGCCCAATTCCAAAACGCTGAAGCCTTTGGCGAGAAATCCCTTTTCCTGAATAATACGGGTTAATTGAATAGCATGCGGACCTACACCCATCCCTTGCCCCACGTGCCGCATACCGCGGCTAAATCACCGATTTAGCGATCAAGCAAAATCGATTCCAGATTGCATAGATTCTAGGTTGTATATGGCGCCGCCCGGTAAAGTCAAACCGTCGGAACCGCCGACTTGACAGCCGGCTATGTTGAGCAAAGCTGCTGTGTTATGATACCTATTGTACAACAGAGCGATACTATCTTACCATGGACGGCGGGCTCATCCTCGTGAAACGGCCCTCAACTACATCGTGCATTCACGATCCGCGAGTGAATACGGCCATCGGTTGCAAACAGGCGCTAAGGCTCCCCTAATGATCCCCGCCGAGACCGGAACGGCAATTGTCCTCGGGAGAACTCAGCGGGGATCGCTGTGAATCCAGCGCATATTTCGGCAATCTGACGCCGATGACCAACAAGCGCTCTGCCAACGCGACTAGCGGTGTCTCACCATGGCCACGCCGCGACTAACGGCCACTGGCTATGCTTCGCGCTGACTGGATCCCCGTATCGGCCACGATCGCAGGCTGCAGCGTGTTCTGTGCTTCGCTCCGCGGCTTTGTCTGGCTGATGAAGCCGTCGACGGCTTTGCCGATCTGGCGCGAAATGCGGATAGCCTGTCCGTCTACGAAAGGAGTGGCGAGCGCCGCTGCGACTACGCAGACTGCGATCGTGGTTGGAAAACAAACCGCGGCAATCACCGCCACACCCTGTCCCTGCATCAACAGGACCAGCCAAGCCGTGAAGCTGCAGAGAAGGGGAATATGCATCAGATAGAGCGTGAAACTGATCCGGCCAAGGAATTGCGCGACCGTCGAGCTGAAGAGCCGTTGCACAGCGAACGAGTGCAAGACCCCAAACACCAGAAGAGATGCCCCGATTGAGTGCCAGTAACGCGCATTATCGAGGGTGAAGATGCGAGGCATGAGCAGATCATACCAAGGCAAGGGGTCATTCGGTAACGCATCCGGCATTGAACAAAAATAGCAGCCGATAGCGAACGCCAAGATCGGCAGCCAGGTCGGCGACGCACGATCATGGATCTTGCCGTGAAACTCGCGAAATAATGCGCCGATCACGAAGAGGAGGACATACTCCGAATAGAAAACGGCACCAAAGAGCGCGTAAAGCACGGCTCTCTCGCGGGCGTTTCGGCCGATCGCCCCGATCGTAAGGATGTACAAAGAGCCGACGAGCTCTGTCCGCATCGTCCAGATATTGCAGTTGTACTCCGCAGATCCGGTCAGGAACGTTCCGATCAGCGCCTCGAACGCCATCACCCGGCCAGATGGCCCGAACTGATACCAGTGTCCGAGCCAGGCGCTTCCTAAAATCTTGCTGGCCTGCGCATTGTGAAATAGCCCGAACCGCAGGAGAAGGTACGCGAAAGTTGAGATTAGCAAGATCGGCAGGGCCAGGCGAACATAGCGCCGCACGATCTGCGCAGTAAATCCAAGCCGCGTGCCGGCGGCGAAATCGGCCATGACGTAGCCGCTGAGAACGAAGAAGATGCAGACTGCGGAGTTGCCGTTCCACAGCAATCCGATCGGCGATTTACCGACCCCAATGGCGAACTGAACCAGTGCCGGATCCGCCAAACTGTCGTTGGGCTGGAGAGTGATGATGGCGGGTATGACCGTCATAATCGTGTGGCTGATCAGAACGGTGAGCGCCGCAACACCTCTGAGACCATCGAGATAGCGAATGCGCGCTTCCTCAGCGCGTCCGGCGACATGAACGTGCATATACCCACCCATCGCGCGTCAGTGGTAATACCGCATTCCCCCTGCGGCAGGGCTGCGCGAACTGACCCCGACGGTAACAACTCACCACCTCGCCGGCAACCACAACGAGCGAAGCTTCCCCACGAACTTCCAGACGGTTGTAATTTGTCGGAACCGGTTGCAGTTCATTGCGATTTATTTCCGCACGAAGGGCGGAGCCACGTAATCAACGCTGCCTGTGTCGCCGCAATGGTTAAGAGCAGGTCGCGAACTTGTTGCGGCGGTCTCCAGAACCAGCCCTTGGCGACGGCAAACTCAAGGGCCGCCTTGTATTCGGACGGAGTGCCCCTGATCGCAGGGTCCGTTAGAAAAGGCCAGTTGATCTTTTCGATGTGGATCCGGCCGTCCTGGACCGCTTGGACCCTGTGGGCGATTTCGAGGAGCTTGCGCGCGGCGACCTCGGGATCGGCGAAGGGGCGGTCGCTGACGAATTTCATGGTTCGGAATTAGCTGCTTCGCTCACGACGCGCAATACGCCAACAGACTGCACCCTCTTGGTCCGCTGAATGCGGAAGCTCAGACATGAGCGATACTTCCGAGATGGGCCCAGAGGGAGACAAGCGGAACAAGGTCCGCTGGAGCCACCGCCCTCACGTCGGTAGGGCCGCAACTTTTGACATAACGGCTCGCAAAACGTCATTCACGGTAGGGCAGCGATAAGCCGCGAAGCGCGAGCGGGGCGTTGCAGTGAGATTGATCCGCTCCTTGGCCATTTCCTTCAAGGGTAGCAAGAAGTAGTCGATAACCTCTCTGTTTGTTTCCTCGTCCAGTCTCAGCGCCAAAATAAGTCCGGCAGGCTCGATTTTCCGTCGATGAACCAGCCAAGCGGGCGCGTGACGCGGCGCGACATAGTAGCGTGCTATGCGCAGCGAGATGGTCAGTCTGCTGTCAACTGTCATCACCTTAGTTTCGGCGTCGAAAATGGCGGCGGCACCAAACGCTCTGATGCGAGTGGCAAGGGCCGATGCCTGCCTCAACAACTCGCCGTCGGATTGTTGGCGCGCGTCAAGGTAGTCAAAATCGCGTTCTGAATTGACATAGCCGACACGGCGGAAGGCTTCCCGCAAGCTGCCGAACCGATATGCATAGAGGGCGGCGCTCGGCATCCCGTCCATCGCTGCCATAATCGAAACACTGAGCTTTCTATGCACTGAGAGGGCCTCTTGCAGCTTGTTTAGAAGGTGCTCATCGGAGAGCCTGACATATTGGTCTTTCAGTAATTCTTGAGCTTTGAGGAAAATGCTCTTGTCAACAATCGGTTCGTACAAGCCCGTAGCTCTAATCCACAGCTCTGGCGGGTTCTTCTTCATCACCTGCTTGAGCCGGAATGACTTGCGATTGTAGACGCTGTTGCCGATGTACGCCTCATTGCTCAAGATGTTGCCGATCATCGCGTCAGACCACGGCGTTCCCCGATGGTTGGGAATTTGTTCATTGTTGAGCAAGCGGGCGATTGACGCTTGGGACCTGCGGTGAACGACATACTCCCGAAAAATTTGGGCCACGACTCGTTGCTCGCGCTCCGGGCCGGGCCGGACCACGACTCGGTCCGTATGCAAATGCTTACGCTGGCCCTTGGCCAGAATGCATCTCGAACGCCCATCTTCATCGACCAACTCGCGCTGGAGCCCATAGCTAACGGCGCCACCCTGCTTAAATCCGAGGCTGGCTACGCGGCATGCGCCAGTGTGGACCTTCACCGAAAGCTCCCTTGAGTATTCGGCCGCCATTACGCGCTTGAGGTTCTTCACAATGCTCGCGATGACGCTACCATCGTTGTCGAACTCCTCGGCGCAGTAGCAAACCTTGATCCCCGCCTGACGGCAGATGAACTCGTAATAGGCGCTTTCATCGACATCCTGAAATCTGCCCCAACGGCTCACGTCATAGACAAGGATGTGGTCAAAGTCTGCCCGACTATTGCGAACATCATCGATCAGTTCAATCAAGCCCTCGCGGTGGTGAATACGAAGTCCGCTTCTGCCCTCATCCGCATACGTGCGAACAATCACGAGGCTATGCTGCGCGGCATAGACTGCCATGGCGGCAGCTTGGTTTTGCGTAGAGTAGCGCTGATGGTCGGTCGACATGCGGACGTATTGGGCGGCGCGACCAGCGTTTGTCGGCGACAACACATCGGACGATGGGCGAACGATCAATGCGTTAGCCATTTCGTGCCTCCCTGCCTTGCTGGACTGAGCCTTGGAACCGCAGCGAAATCGAGCGCTCTGTTGTGTCCGCAATGGGTCACGGTTGGAAGTGTCCGAGACCGAGATCGTCCGCCCTTGCTTACAAGCGGACGTACTAGACCGGCCCAAACCTACGCCGCCGCCCGGTCTTCCTTCTCCGCACCACGCATCACGATTTGGAGCGCGTCATCCGGGAGAGGCCGCTGTAGTGCCTTCGCCTCGTCCCACGGCGCCTGCATCCATACGTCGCGTTCTTCCTCTGTGGTCAGGATCACAGGCATTGCCTTTGGATGGATCGGCTTCACGACGGCATTCGCCTCGGTTGTTAAGAAGCCATAGACCTGATGCGGTCCCGGGATAGGCTTCGACTTGGTCCCGCGGTCGCCGTTGAACGTGGTCCAGATGCCGGCGAATGCGAACAGCGGCCGGTCCTCATTGAGCGCGAACCACACGACGTCTTTCTTTTTCGTCTCGGGGTTCGGCTCCGGCGCGTACTCGGCGAAGCTGTTGGCCGGCACCAGGCAGCGGTTTTCGGGCTTGAGCCACATGCGCCAATGCGGCGAGGACGTGTTGCGGATGTTCGTGACCGGCGCACCGCCCATGCGCGGCGGAGGCGGCATGCCCCAGCGCATCGTCAGCATCTCGGTTCCAGTCTCGGTGTTGCGGATGACCGGGGCCGGGTAGTCAGGAAACACTCCAGGCATTGGCGGCAGGTTGCCGACGTAGCGGTTGACGACCCGAAACAGGGCGATAATGGCGGCTTGGTTAGTTGTGATGCTGTAAAGATTGCACATGATGCCGCCGTTATGGATGAGCGTTTGCGTCGTCCGAGCAATTGGCTGGTCTGCCGCCGGCCCGGATGCACACCCTGTATAACCAGGGTTCAACGTAGCTGCCCTTCCATATTCCTCGCCCGGATTGCTCGGCCTTCCTTTGAGCCGCGCCGTACTTTCCACGGGAGTATTCCGGCCAATCTAAAGCGAGACCGTTTCGTACCAGCCATTCGCCAAGATCGGCGCCCCCGACCATACACATCGCTACCGTCCGCCCATATCGGTCGAGACTGATTGGATTACAGTTCACAGGCCGCTGGGCAATGAAGGAATCTAGATCGTTGGCTGCTTGGGCGCCACAGCGATATTGCTCGCTGTCATCGCCGCGGCAGAGTTGGGTGCTTTCGGGGGCATCAATTCCCCAGAGCCGGATGCGATTGCCGTGGATCTCGAGGGTATCGCCGTCGACGATGTTTGCTTGCCCAACTAAGTCATCAGCCTCGGCGGGCGCCATCACCGTTAGCATCGAGGCGGCGAACAACAGGCCCGCGCCAAATTGAGCCCGTGGAATACTGTGGTAAGAACTGCATTCGCAAAGCACTGGTATGCCCAAGCCGTTCCGGGCCTCTAATCCTAGTGGCGTTGAAAACGGCGGCTGGGTTCGCTGTAATCTAGCCCATGAACAGCACGAAGTCGCGTGAGGTAATTTGGGGTGGGCGCGTCAGTGCGGCCAGGGTGAACGCCGAGGCCGCCCGTAAGCGGGCTACGGAGGCCATCCGTGAGGCCGATCGAGCCGAGGCTCACGCCTGGTCCCTCCGTATGGAAGGCTTTGGGGGACCTGCCCAGCCATCCCCCACGATCGCTCAATGCCTCAATGGTGGTTATGGCTGGCTGGAGGTGAAGTGTCATCGCTGCGAGACCAAGGCGAGTATCCCGTTGGACGCGATCCGCCGTCCGCGTAGCACCCCGATTTGGAAGCTGGAGGCCTCGCTCAAATGCCGATCATGCCGCAAGGGCAGGCATGCTCCGCCCGTGCATATGATCAGGCTAACCGAGGAACGGGAGATTACGCCCTATGTTTGGGTACATCCGGACGAAGATCGATAGACAGGCCCGCTCGGTGCTATCCTAATTAAATTAGGAGAGAGGCCGCCAACTGAGGCGGCCTCTTTGATTTAATCAGCCTGCAGAAAGCACCAGGAAGGAGAAAGTGGTGTTTGCATTACCGCCATTCAGATAGCCGACCACCCTGAAGTCGGTATTCGTCACGTCTCGCACATAAACATTCGTCCACTGGGTGCCATCGCCCGCCAAGCCTGCACTTGTCAGTATCACAATAGGAGGATTCTTTAGGGCTATAGGGCGCAAAAATGCGAAATTGAACACGCCGGGTTTATCACGCGTGAGATGGACAGACCCGGAGGGATATACACGAAGGTCGTGTGGTGGTTTCTGCCGATCATCGACTTCGCCGTAGCAAACTATCGCTGGACCATTTGACATTGCAAAAGCTCCATTGCTGTACAAGCGTCGATAGTGGCGCACTTAGGATGCTACTTCATGCCGATCTGGGGCTCAAAGGCTTCGTGTGACATTCGGAATTAGGGCACTCCTTTACTCAACTTAGGACACTGGGGCCTAAATACGGACAGTACCCCCGAACGACGCCGGTCCCATGGCGTCCAGTCATCGTCAGCAGCTCCAAAAGACACGCTTAGCCCGCCTTCGGCCTATCGCGCGGACTAAAGGGTTCTACGCGGCCGTCCGGATAAATGATCTTGTTCGGCTGGCCATTTCGATAGACCAGGATGCAAGCGACCTCATCAGAGTGAATCAAGGTCTCGCCTGGCTGTGGCGTATATCCGTAAATGTCCTCGGTTTGAGAGTGCATGGTGGTGTTCCCTTGGTTGTACAACAAGGGACCGAACCGAGCCTATATCCAACTAAGTCGTTGAAATCCTTGGTGAGCGCGCTGGGGATCGAACCCAGGACCCCGTGATTAAAAGTCACGTGCTCTACCGTCTGAGCTACGCGCTCGCTCCCCTGACCATGGTTGCCGCATCCAAGGCGTCGCGGCTTGTCTTGGACCATGCTCCGGCCCGCGCTGTGTAGGGGCCGATCCCTCGCGGGTCAATAGTTGCGAATGGGACCCTTGCAAAGCGGGCCTCTGCCCGCATTCCGCAACTCCAGGCAATCGTTACGCGCCCTTCTTAAAAGATAAAGGCACGAATCGTCAAAACCATCCAACCCAATCAGCGGCCGTCGCGCGGGACCTCGCTGCCGGCGCGCTGGGGCGGGGCGACCGGCAGCGCCACCGGGCGCAGGCCGATCAGTTCCGCCGTACGCACGGCGGTGTTGCGCCAGAAGGCAAAAGAGTTCGCCCGTGAGAGCTCCAGCGTGGCGATCGCGACCGCCGACAGGAAGGGCAGGCTCTCCAGCACCAGGACCACGGCGAAAATATAGATCTCGTGGATCTGCCGCGCGCTGTTGGTGGCGATCAGCACGCCCGCGCCGGCCAGCAGCAGCGCGGCGATCACGGCCTCCCAGAACGCCTGGAACTCAATCGACATCCGCGACAGCCCGCCCTTGGATGTCCGCGCAAAGGGCAGGTGCTCAGTAATCAGGCCCTGCGCAACCGCGCGGCACACCGTCCATTGCACGCTCATGGCCGCAATCATCGCGCCCAGCATCTGCCCGGTCTTCACCGGTACCCGCAGGCGGTACATCACCAGGAAATGCCCGAGCGAGACTACGAAGGCCGCGATGATCGGCAGCGTCAGGATGCGGTCGGGAATGGCGATGTCGGCAAAGGCCACGATCGGCACCCAGATCAGGTTCAGGATCGCCACCAGCACGCCCAGGCTTTCCGCGCCGAGCCAGTTCAGCCAGCCGAGCGAGAATTCGCGCTTCTGATCCGGCGTCAGCCGGCTCGCGCCGGGCAGGAAACGCCGCCAGTGCTTCTTGACGATCTGGAAGCCGCCATAGGCCCAGCGATGGCGCTGCTTCTTGAAGGCTTCGTAAGTGTCGGGCAGGAGGCCCTGGCCGTAACGGCTGTTGGTGTAATGCGTGAGCCAGCCGAGTTCCTGGATCGCAAGGCCGAGATCGGTGTCCTCGCAGATGGTGTCGCTCGACCAGCCGCCGGCCATGTCCATGGCCGCGCGGCGGATCAGGCACATCGTGCCGTGCACGATGATGGCGTTCTCCTCGTTGCGCTGGACCATGCCGATGTCGAAGAAGCCGGCATATTCGCCGTTCATGACGTAATGCATCAGCGAGCGGTCTTCGTCGCGATGGTCCTGCGGCGCCTGCACGAGTCCGACGCGCGGATCGTTGAAGACCGGCACCAGATCCTTCAGCCAGTCGGGGTGAACCACATAATCGGCGTCGATGATGCCGACGATCTCCGCGTCAGCCGCCGTGCGGTCCATGGCGATGCGCAGCGCGCCGGCCTTAAAGCCCGAGACCTTTTCGGCATTGATGAACTTGAAGCGCTCGCCGAGCGCGCGGCAGTGATCCTGGATCGGCTGCCAGAACGCCGGATCCGGCGTGTTGTTGATGATGACGACGCATTCGAAGTTCGGATAGTCGAGCCGGGCCAGCGCATCGAGCGTCTGCTTCAGCATCTCCGGCGGCTCGAAATAGGCCGGCACGTGGATCGATACTTTCGGATATGCGGCGTCCGCCGGATTGGCGCGCATGTTCCTGCCCTTGACCAGCAGGCGGCGCGGCAGATGGCCGAATGCGACGGCCGCGATCTCCTCGATCCGTGCCATCGCGATCAGGATCAGCGGCACCAGCAGGATGAGGCCCAGGGTCAGCGCGAACGCCGAGCCGAACACGAAGTAATGGCCGTTCCAATAGGCGAACACGGTGGCGATCCAGGCGCCGACGCCGTTGGCGGCGGCCGAGAGCACCAGGGCCTGCAGCGCGGTCGGCGCTGCCATGCTCAGGATCGGCAGCGACATCAGGATGCCGACCAGAAGCGCGATCGTGGCGAGCTTCCAGTAATCCGGGTTCACGATCGGTCCGGTCCAGGAAAACTTCGGCTCGCGCGCGGCGTTGAGGACGCCCCAATAGGGGCCGACGCCGCCCTCGAAGAATTTCCAGGGCTGATCGATCGCCTCGACGATGTTGTATTCCATGCCGATGGATTCGGCCCGGGTAACGAAATTACGCAGGACCTTGGCCTGCTGGAACGGCCCGGGGTCGGCATTGAGCAGATTGTAGCCGGCGCTGGGCCAGCCGAACTCGGCGATGACCACCCGCTTGCCGGGATATTTCTCGCGCAGCAACTGGTAAAGATAGACGGCCTGGTCGACGGCCTGGGCGGAGGAGAAATTCTCCCAATAGGGCAGAACGTGCGCGGCGATGAAATCGACGTTCGACGCCAGCGACGGATTGTCGCGCCAGATGTTCCAGATTTCGCCGGTCGTGACGGGAACGTTGACCGATTTCTTCACCCGCTTGATGAGCTCGATCAGGTCGTCGACCTTCTGTTCGCCGCGGTAGATCGTCTCGTTGCCGACGACGATGCCGATCACGTTGCTATTGCGGCGGGCGAGGTTGATCGCGGCCTCGATCTCGCGCTCGTTGCGATCGGAGTTTTTGTCGATCCACGCGCCGACGGTGACCTTGAGCCCAAACTCGGCGGCGATCGGCGGCACCAGCTCGACGCCTCCGGTCGACGAATAAAGACGGATCGCCCGCGTTATCGTCGCGAGCTTCTTCATGTCGGCGCGGATGCGTTCGATCGTCGGGATGTTGTCGACGTCCGGGTGGGCCGTGCCTTCGAACGGTGCGTAGGAGACGCTGGGCAGCATGCCCTTGAAATCAGGCGCCTCCTGCTTGTCCTGAAGAATCCCCCAGAGCGCCGCGTGAACGGCGCTGACAAACAGCAGAACGGCAACGACGGCGCGCATCGCGACTAGACCAGATGGGGCATGCAGTGGGACATGCGAACCTGTCCCCTAGGTTCGACCGCCACGACGGCGACTAAAGGATAGTCCTGCCACGCCATTAAACAACTGATATGACGCCATGGCGTTTTAAGGGCGCAGCATTCAACTCGCATGGTCCAGATGGTTGCTAGCCCATCAAACCTGAACGCGGGCTGACTATTTCGCGGGCGGCTGCGGCGAGGCTTGCGGCTGCGGATTGGCCGGAGTTGGCGTCGGCGCGGGAGTTGCACCTGCGGTCGCGGGCGGGTTCGACGGCGCGGCCGCCACCGCCTGCGGCTGGGCGCCCGGATTGATCCAGCAGGCGTGGACGTGATCCCGCAGACTGTTGGGGACCTTGTCGTCGATCTGGTTGGCGAAACGGGTCAGGCAGCGGAAAGCCGCCTGGATGTGGCCACCGGGGCAGCCGAAGCGGTCATAGAGATCGAGGTGACGGAAGGCGGTGTCGAGATCGTCGACCCAGACGAGTTGCACCACGCGCCGGCCGAGCCAGACGCATTCGGGGTTTCCGGCAGGGCCGTTGATGGCCTGCGCCGCTTCGACGAACTGGTCGATCTTGTGCTGACTCTCCTTGGCCGCGTCGGCCTGGTTGGCGGCGGGTTTGCCCGATTGCTCCTGGGCCTTGTTATCGCCACTTTGGGCGAAGGCAGTTCCGATGCTCAAGAGGGCGATGAGCCCGAGGACAGCGAGACGGCGCACAGTGATGTTCTTAAGCTCAAGCACCCGTCGACGCATGGATTCCCCAATTGTTGCAGTCCTTCCGCCGCCTCCGCCGCGGATATGACCGGTGATGCCGTTCAAATGGGTCTCCAATGCGGCAGAGACGCAACGCTGATCCCATGACCTGTATTTCGGATTTTGTCCAGCAAAGTCACAACTTTATCGCTTTGTGGTAAAATCCTGTGACGACTGGTCTGGAAAGAAGGCGCTTCCGGCTCTTGGCAGACGGCCGGCTTCCGGCTAATCGACGCTTCCCCCGCCTGGAGGATGGAACTGATTTCTTTTCGTACGCCACTGGCGCTGTTGCTCGTCTCGTTGGGCGCGATCGCTGCCGTGTGGTGGTGGCTGGCCACGCCCATCATGCTCGAGCGCGCGCCGATCGATCCCAGCGCCAAGCTGCAATGCGTCTCCTACGCGCCGTTTCGCGACGCGCAGTCGCCGCTCAGCGGGAATGTCCATATCTCGGCAGAGCAGATCGAGCAGGACCTGAGGCAACTCGCCAAGGTCACCGAATGCGTGCGCACCTATTCGATCGAGTACGGGCAGGATCAGGTCGCGGGTATTGCGCAAAAGGTCGGGCTGAAAGTCATCCAGGGCATCTGGCTCAGCAACAGCCGCTTCAAGAACCTGAACCAGATCGCGACCGTGGTGAGGCTGACCAAGCAATATCCCGACGTCATTACGGCCGTCGTGGTCGGCAATGAGGTGCTGCTGCGCGGGGAGATGACGGTCAACGATCTGGCGGCCACCATTCGCTCGGTGAAATCGCAGGTGACGGTCCCGGTCACCTATGCGGACGTCTGGGAATACTGGCTGAAGAACCGCGAAATCTACGATGCGGTCGATTTCATCACCATTCACATCCTGCCTTATTGGGAAGACTTCCCAATCCGCTCCAAATTCGCCGCCGCCCATGTCGATTCGATCCGCCAGCAGATGGCAGTGGCTTTTCCCGGCAAGGAGATCCTGATCGGCGAGACGGGATGGCCAAGCGCAGGGCGGATGCGCGAAGGCGCGCTGCCGTCGCGGACCAACCAGGCGCGGGTGGTCTCGGAGATCCTGTCGCTCGCCAAGCGGGAGAATTTTCGCGTCAACCTGATCGAGGCCTACGACCAGCCCTGGAAACGGCAGCTCGAGGGAACGGTCGGCGGCTTCTGGGGCCTGTTCGATGCGGCCCGGCGCGAGCTGAAATATCCGCCCGGCGTGCCGATCAGCAATTATCCGCTCTGGAAGTGGCAGATGGCGGCGGGCATGTTGATCAGCGTATTTGTGTTCGCCACCGCGCTTCTCACGCTACGCCGTAGGCCCTGGACGCCGCGGTTGAGCTCCTGGATCGCGGTGGGGATTTCCGCGACCACGGCCGGAATCCTGTTCGGTGTTGCCGCCGACAAGATGTTCTATGAAAGCTACGGTTGGGGCGGCTGGCTGCAATGGGGCGCGCTGTTCGCCGCCGGGATTGCCTCACCCATCCTGTGCGCCAATGCGCTGGTGTCCGGACGCTCGCTGCCGACCTTCCTGGACCTGCTCGGCCCGCGCGACGACAAGCGCCGCGAGGCTTTGACCCTGGTCTTGGGGGCGGCCTTGATTGTGACCGCAGTGATCGCTTGCGAAACTGCGCTCGGCTTTGTCTTCGATCCGCGCTACCGCGATTTCCCGTTTGCTTCGCTGACGATGGCGGTGGTGCCGTTCGCGCTCTTGACGCTGAACCGGCCGCAGCAGGGCCAGCGCCCGCTCGCGGAAGCCGTCTTCGCCGGCCTGCTCGCGATGTCGGCGATCTATGTCGGCTTCAACGAGGGCCGGGATAACTGGCAGTCGGTGTGGACCTGCGCAATCTATGCGCTGTTCGCTGTCACGCTGTGGCGGGGGCGGGCCGCGCAAAGCCTAAAATGAGCAGGCCGATCGCGATCCCCGAGAGCGCGACGTTGTAGAGCACGATCCCAAGGCCCGCCACGATCAACCCTCCCGTCAGCAGCACGATGGAGGGGCGGATGACGTGCAATGCCGCGATCACCACCGCGACGATGCCGAACACGTTGTTCTTGAACAGCGCCGTCGCGACCGAGCGCGACGTGCACAGCACGGTCCGCAGGCCGGCATCGCAGGCCAACGCCACGGTCGAGAACTCGATCGCGAGATAGCGCAGGTACAGTGCATAGCCGACGCTGACGAAGCCCACGATAAGGAGCCATTGCACCTGATAGGGCGTGAGCCGGAACGGAGTTTTCTTCATGCCTGATCGAAGTCGAATGGAGGCGAAACGACGGTGTGCCCCGGCTGATCCTGCCGGGGCTTGCAGACCTACACCCAACCCGCTGCAAAGACGAGGGTAATTTAATGCCTGCCGAACAGCGTCGAAAGGGCGGATGGCTGCTCCGGCTGCGGGGGCGGAGGCGGGGGTGGGGCCGCGGCCGCCGGCGGCGGTTCCTCTTTCTTGGCGTGCTTGCTCCGCTTGTAGAAACCTTGCTTGGCCTCGGGCAGTGGCTTGGCCGCCGCCGAAAGCGGCTGACTCTCGTCGCCCGTCATGGCCAAACGCTGACCATCATAGACCGTGGTTTCGCAACCGTGCTTGTGCTCGACGAGCGCCGCGCAGATCTTTGCGGCCGTCGCTGCATCCTTGAGCGGGCCTGCCGCCAGATGGAGCTGCATGCCCAGCCCGTTATTGCCTTCCTTCACCATGATGATGGGGCTCAAAGTGGCGAGAGCTGCGTTTGAATGCCGCACCCCGCGCCAGAGCGCGCGCAGGCCGCCGAGCGAATTGGCGCTGCCCAGATCCACCGCAAAATCCGTCCGCTGCACATCGACCGTAACCGTCGCTTGCTCCGGCGCTTCTGAGTTTTTGGCCGACGCCAAGGCGGTCAGTTCGGGCGGTGGCCGCTGCGAAGCCGCCGGCGGCGCAGCCGAGGGAGTCGCCGGCGCGTTCGTGCCTTTGGCGTCGGCCGTCTTTACATCAGGCGCTTTTGCATCGGCCGTCTTGATATCGTGTGTTTTAGCATCGGCTATCTTGGTAACGGCTGCCTTAGCCTCGGCGATCTTGGCCTCGGCGATCCTGGCATCGGTGATCTTGGCGTCGGCCGCCTTGACCTCGCCCGCCTTGATCTCGCCCCCCTTGGCCGGCTCGGCTGGTTTCGCTGCGGCCGGCTCGGGTGGACCGATCATGGATTTCGCCATCAGCGATGCGGCGGCTGCCGGGTTTAAAGGCGCCGCCGATGCGTTCGCGTTTGTGGCCGCTGATGCAGGAGCCTGCGTTTCAGGTTTGGCCGCGTCCGCGTGTGATTTATCCGCGGCAAGCGGGGCTGCCGTCGTGGTCGTCACCGGGGCCGGAACGGGCGCCGGGACTGCTGTTGCGACACTTTGCGCGGCCGGCTGCGTCACCGCACTTTGCGCCGACATGGGCGGGACGGCGGAGGCTTGCGGCGCGGGTGCCGCTTGCGGGACCGGGCTCTGTTTTGCGAGCGCGCCGGTGACCGAGTCCAGTCCTTGCTCGAGCACCGTGACGCGGGCAAACAGCCGGTCGCGGTCGCTGTTCAGCGTCTCGATCGCGGAAACGAGCCGTCGCGTCTCGTTCTGGCTTTCGCGCGCGAGCGCCTGGATTTGCTGGGCCTGGCGCGCGAGATCGGCGGCCGCAACCTGCTCGCGCCGCCAACCCAGCGACGATTGGTTGGAGACGACCGCGAGGACCACGGCGCCGACCGCGGTCACTCCCCAGGTCCCAATCCTCAATAAAGCGCGCCGGTCGAATTCATTCTCTTCGGCGAAAAGCCCGGACAGAAGCCCGGGATTTTCGAGCTCGAAGGCGCCGGCCTTTTTGTCCGTTTCCTTTGCCATACGAAGGGGAACCTCAACGAATCACAGGGAAACATTAACAGGAATTGGCGGCCGATCTTGAATCCCGGACATTTGCGGGGCGGGAAAAACGCTTTATGACGGCGCGCTGACGACAAGTTTGCGAAAAGGACAGCAATGAACGCTCGATCCAGCCTGACAGTGGTGCTCGCGGCCGGCGAGGGCACGCGGATGCGCTCGCAATTGGCGAAAGTATTGCATCCGATCGCCGGGCAATCGCTGCTGTCCCATGTCCTGCAGGCCGCGCCCAAGGGCGCTGGCGCCTCGCTTGCCGTGGTGATCGGGCCTGACCATCAGGCAGTGGCCGATGAAGTGAAGCGGCTTCGTCCCGACGCCTCCATCTTCATCCAGCGCGAGCGGCTCGGGACAGCGCATGCGGTGCTGGCCGCGCGCGAGGCGATCGCACGCAGGCCTGACGATCTGCTGGTCGCCTTCGGCGACACGCCCTTGATCTCCGCTGCGACCTTCGAGCGGCTTCGCGCACCGCTGAGCGAGGGCGCGGCCCTTAGTGTCCTCGGCTTCCGCGCCGCGGATCCCACCGGCTATGGCCGACTTCTGCTCGAAGGCGGCCGGCTCGCAGCCATCCGCGAGCATGCTGATGCCAGCGCGGCGGAGCGCAAGATCGACCTGTGCAATGCCGGCGTGATGGCGTTCGCCGGCGACAAGGCGCTTTCTATTCTCGAAAAGATCGGCAACGCCAACAGCAAGGGCGAATATTATCTGGTCGATGCCGTCGCCATCGTGAGAGACATGGGATTGGAGGCCGTCGTGATCGAAACAAACGAGGATGAAGTGCGCGGCATCAACACCAAGGCACAGCTTGCGGAAGCGGAGGCCGTCATGCAGGCGCGGCTTCGCCAGGCTGCACTCGATGCCGGTGTCACCATGATCGCGCCTGAGACGGTTTTCCTCGCCACGGACACGCAATTCGGAAAAGACGTCACCATCGAGCCATTCGTGGTGATCGGGCCCGGCGTGACCATCGGCGATGGCGCGGTGATCCATTCCTTCTCGCATCTGGTGCAGGCCGAGATCGGCAGCCGCGCATCGGTCGGACCTTATGCGCGCTTGAGGCCGGGGACCTCGCTCGGCGACGGCGCAAGGATCGGCAATTTCGTGGAAACGAAGGCGGCGCGGCTGGAAGCCGGCGTCAAGGTCAATCACCTCTCTTACATCGGCGATGCCGAGGTCGGTGCCAACACCAATATCGGCGCCGGCACCATCACCTGCAATTATGACGGCTTCTCCAAACACAAGACCATGATCGGCAAGGGCGCCTTTGTCGGCACCAACTCCTCGCTGGTCGCGCCGGTGAAGATCGGCAACGGCGCCTATATCGGCTCGGGCTCGGTGATCACCAAGGACGTGCCCGACGATGCCATGGCCGTGGAGCGCAGTCCGCAAAGCATCCGCGAGGGCGGTGCGACGCGCTATCGCGAATTGAAGACGAAGGACAAGAAGCCGAAAGACTGAGCGAAAGAATAGGGGCAGTGCACTAGTTTCTTACATCCCATTCGTCGAGGTTCGGGCGCCTACGATTATAGACGATCACAGACAGGTGGCTGAAGACTAATGCTTTACGATGCTTTCATCTGCCATGCTAGTGAAGACAAGGACGAGTTTGTTCGGCCGCTAGCGGAGGCTTTATCGAAGCGTCACCTCGAAATCTGGTACGACGAATTCTCGCTTTCTGTTGGGGATGGTTTACGACGAGCGATCGACAAAGGCTTGGCAAAATCTCGCTTCGGAATTGTGGTCCTAAGTCCGCATTTCTTTAGAAAGGGGTGGGCACAACGTGAACTGGATGGTCTGGTCGCGCGCCAAATTGCCGAGGATCGAAGATTGATTTTGCCAATTTGGCATAAGGTCACTGCCACTGATATCGTTGAGTTCTCTCCGCCGCTGGCCGACACTGTTGCACTACACTCCGCTCGGGGATTGGATGAGGTCTGCGCCGGCCTGTTGAAGAAATTGCGTCCCGATGAGAGCCCTTTGATCTCGGCAAGAGACGAACTCTTACGTTGGGGGGTCGAGCCACCTGTGATTTCGGACGAATGGTGGCTCGACGTGGTCGAGGCGTCCAACAGAATGAGCAACGGCGGCGCAGTTGTTCCGGATGCGACCGTCTGGGGCAGTTGGACGTTCCCGCTTCCACACGATAACTCCTCGGGCGCAGAGCGGGGAAGGCACCTCGCGTGGACTGCACTGCAAATGGCGTGGTCGGAACATGCTGAGAGAAACAAGATCTGCCAGGTATCGCATCCCGACGTCGTTCATAAGTTCATTCAAGAATTTCCGGGTTTAGCTGAGCTTTGCTCTCGTAGCCCATGGCATGTTGCATGTTACGCGCCCCAACTTACGCTTCCACCATTTAGTGGCTTCTTGGCGCAAATTTTTGATGAAGAGCTGGAGCGTTCGATCGTCCAGCACAAGCAACGAGCGACGGAGCACCTCTGTGACGAAGAGTGGTCCCTGCGCCATCCCGCATTCGGGGGATACGAAGCGTGGCAGATCGCGCACCACTATTTTTCCGGTCAGATGTTTGCACCTAAGGTTGAAGGTTATGAGAGTTTTGCGAACGTGGTCTGGCTGCTATCAGAGCACTCTACTTGGCTGCCTGAGAACGTTCGTTCCGTTTTAACGCGCGGAACTGTCGATTGGGCGGCCTGGACAAGTAGCAGAGATGTTACCGACACATACGAAAGCAAAGGATTTTTCTATGCATTGCTTTCTGTGCGGACTCCAAGCAAGTTCAAGCTGACCAAGCGACTTAGAGCATCGCTGAATGAGTTGGTCGAAAGTGCTCTCCGGACTCTCAACCTGCAGGCAGACGCAGAGGAAATTTCTGCCGCGTTCTTGAAAGCAGGCTACATTGAGGGATATTTCGAGAGGGAGCGTCGGCGACTCAGGTCCTGAGATACGCCGGAACCGTCGTGCCCTAACCGGTATAGTGAGCGGGATCTGCCCGCGCACCGTGGTGACACGCGCGCTAATCCTCGCCGTCGGCGAATTCGGAAAACATCGCGCGTGTCAGGCGCCAGCCGCGCGCCCTGGTGCGCTTGCCTGGTTCGCCGTCAGGATGTTTGACCTTCAGCATCGCCGGCGCCTCGCGATCGTGATGCGGCGGTGGCCAGTGGGCGAGATGGGTGCCGGCGGTCTCGCTGGCGCGCGCGTGCATGAAGGCGATTCCCTTGGGATCGGGCGATTTGTCGCGCTTACCGCTCATGGTTCTCTCTCCACTTCACCCGATCGTTGATCAAAAGCGTTGATCAGCGGTTAAGGCCCCGGCCTCCGGGAAATCGCGGATGGCAGGCGGCGGCGCGAGGGGTTAAGCTGTTCGCTTAACGTTGTCGCAATCGGCAATAAATATTGAGTCCTGCAGGGAACCGAATTTCGTTAAAGATTCCCGCGGCTTTTACGATCATTTCCTTAAACTCGGAGATTGATCCGCATGTGCGGGATTGTCGGGATTTTGGGGCGCGCACCGGTCGCCGAGCTGCTGGTCGATTCACTGAAGCGGCTCGAATATCGCGGCTACGATTCCGCCGGCGTCGCGACGCTGGAAGGTGACCATCTCGAGCGCCGCCGCGCCGAGGGCAAGCTGAAGAATCTGGAGAAGCGGCTGCGCGCCGAGCCGCTGGCGGGCCATACCGGCATCGGCCATACCCGCTGGGCCACCCATGGCAAGCCAACCGAGAGCAACGCCCATCCACATGCGACCGACAATGTCGCGGTCGTGCACAACGGCATCATCGAGAATTTTCGCGAGCTGCGCACCGAACTGGAGCAGAACGGCGCCGCGTTCTCCTCGGAGACCGATACCGAGGTGGTCGCGCATCTCGTCGAGTCCTATCTGCGCAAGGGCTATTCGCCGCAGGACGCGGTGAAAGCGTCGCTGCCGCGTCTGCGCGGCGCGTTTGCGCTGGCGTTCCTGTTCAAAGGCCATGACGACCTCATGATCGGCGCGCGCAAGGGCTCGCCGCTCGCGATCGGACATGGCGAGGGCGAAATGTACCTGGGGTCGGATGCGATCGCACTCGCGCCCTTCACCGACAGCATCACCTACCTCGAAGACGGCGACTGGGCCGTGCTGACCCGCAACACAGGCGTCATCTACGATTCGAAAGGCGCCGTCGCCCATCGGGAAACGCTCAAGTCGGGCGCGTCGTCGTTCCTGGTCGACAAGGCGAATTATCGTCACTTCATGGCCAAGGAGATCCACGAACAGCCGGAAGTGGTCGGACATACGCTGGCGCGTTATGTCGATATCGCCGCCGAACGCGTCGCGCTGCCGCTCAAGCTGCCGTTCGACTTCAACGACGTTGGCCGCATCTCGATCACGGCCTGCGGCACCGCGAGCTATGCCGGCTACGTCGCCAAATACTGGTTCGAGCGGCTGGCGCGCGTGCCGGTCGAAATCGATGTCGCTTCCGAGTTCCGCTACCGCGAGGCCCCCCTGCGCAAGGGGGATCTTGCGATATTCATTTCGCAGTCGGGCGAGACCGCCGATACGCTGGCCGCGCTGCGCTACGCCAAGGCGCAGGGGCTGCACACGCTCTCGGTGGTCAACGTGCCGACCTCGACGATTGCGCGCGAGAGCGAGACCGTGCTGCCGACGCTGGCGGGTCCGGAAATCGGCGTCGCTTCGACCAAGGCCTTCACCTGCCAGCTCATGGTGCTTGCCGCGCTTGCGGTGGCGGCCGGAACGGCGCGCGGCGAATTGTCGGGAGAGGACGAGGCCAAGCTCGTGCGCGGCCTGATCGAAATCCCGCGGCTGATCGCCGCGGCGCTGGCGACCGAGCCGCAGATCGAAAAGCTGGCGCGCGATATCGCCAAATCGCGCGACGTGCTCTATCTCGGTCGCGGCACCTCGTTCCCGCTGGCCCTGGAGGGCGCGCTGAAGCTGAAGGAAATCAGCTATATCCATGCCGAAGCTTATGCCGCGGGTGAGCTCAAGCACGGGCCGATTGCGCTGATCGACGAGACCATGCCGGTCGTGGTGATCGCGCCGCATGACCGCGTTTTCGAGAAAACCGTCTCGAACATGCAGGAAGTTGCCGCCCGCGGCGGCAACATCATCCTGATGACCGACGCCAAGGGCGCCTCCGAGGCGACCGTGGATTCGCTCGTCACCATCGTCATGCCGGACATGGCGGCGACCTTTACGCCCATGATTTATGCCATTCCGGTGCAGCTCTTGGCCTATCATACCGCGGTCGTGATGGGCACCGACGTCGATCAGCCGCGTAACCTTGCGAAATCGGTGACCGTCGAATAGGCGGGAGGGCGAAAGTCGGGGCGGCTGTGGTCTTCAAAAAACTGCTAGAAGAGCATAGCTGAAGAGTCCGCGACTGACCTGGAACCCGAATGACCTCCCGCGACGATTTGCCCCCGACAGAGTCTCCGGCCGAGCCGCCGCTGGAGACCCCCCACACCGGCGTGATGGGCCGATTGCGGAACTATTTCCTGACCGGCCTCGTCGTCACAGGCCCTGTCGCGATCACGCTCTACCTGACCTGGTGGTTCGTGACCTGGGTCGACGGTCTGGTGCGGCCCTTCGTGCCGATCGCCTACCGGCCGGAAACATATCTGCCGTTCGGCGTGCCCGGTTCCGGGCTGGTCGTGGCCGTCGTTGCGCTGACGCTGCTCGGCTTTCTCACCGCCAACCTGATCGGGCGCACCTTGCTCGACCTTGGCGAGCGGATCCTGGGACGCATTCCGGCGGTGCGCGCGATCTATCGCGCCATGAAGCAGGTGTTCGAGACGCTGTTTTCCGGCAAGGGCTCCAGCTTTCGCCGCGTCGGACTGGTCGAATTTCCCTCGCCCGGGATGTGGTCGATCGTTTTGATCTCGCAGCCGCCAAGCGCCGATGTGGCGAACAGCCTTCCAGGGCAGGAGGAGCATATCTCGGTGTTCCTGCCGTGCTCACCGAACCCGACCACCGGCTTCTTCTTCTACGTGCCGAAAAGCAGGATCATCGAGGTCGAAATGAGCGCCGAGGAAGCGGCGACGCTGATCATGTCCGCGGGCGTGGTCCAGCCCGGCTCCGATCAGCAGAAGAAGGTGGCCGCGCTCGCCGGCATGGCGAATGCCGCGCGCATCGCCAATGCCGGCGCCTCGGCACTGAAGCCGGCGCCGGAGAAGGTGGAGTGACGCGTCGCGTCATTCCGGGGCGCGCGAAGCGCAACCCCGGAATCTCGAGATTCCGGGTTCATCGCTCCGCGATGCCCCGGAATGACAGCAACCTACATCATCCCGCGCCCATCAGCGGCAAGGCCTCGTCGCGCTCGAACAGATAAAGCAGGCAGCGCAGGGCCTCGCCGCGCGGACCTGCCAGCTTCGGGTTCTCCTTCATGATCCGCAGCGCCTCGTCGCGCGCCTGCGTGATGAGCTGCGCATGCACGTCAGAGCGCGCGATGCGATAGCCGGGCAGGCCGCTTTGGCGCACCCCCAACACGTCGCCTTCGCCCCGCAGGCGCAAATCTTCCTCGGCGATCCGAAAGCCATCGGTGGTTTCGCGGATCACCTTGAGCCGCGCCTTCGACATTTCGCTTAAGGGTTCGCGGTAGAGCAGGAGGCAAGTCGACGCTTCCTGGCCGCGGCCGATCCGCCCGCGCAACTGGTGCAGTTGGGCTAGCCCGAAACGCTCGGCATTTTCGATCACCATGATGGTCGCGGCCGGAACATCGACCCCGACCTCGACGACCGTCGTGGCGACCAAGAGGCCGATCTCCCCGGCGGCGAACTGCGCCATCACGCGGTCCTTGTCGGAGCCTCGCATCTTGCCATGGACGAGGCCGACCTGGTGGCCAAAGCGTTGCTGCAGGCTTTTGAAACGCGCCTCAGCGTCGGTGAGATTGACGGTCTCGGATTCCTCGACCAGCGGACAGATCCAGTAAACGCGCTTGCCTGCGGAGAGCGCCCGGCCAACCGCCTCGATCACCTCCTCGAGTCGGGTGTCAGGCACAGCGCGGGTATCGATCGGCTGGCGGCCCGCCGGCTTCTCACGCAGCTCCGAGATGTCCATGTCGCCGAAATAGGTCAGCACCAGCGTGCGCGGGATCGGCGTTGCGCTCAGCACCAGCACGTCGACCGCTTCGCCTTTTTCAGTCAGGGCGAGGCGCTCACGCACGCCAAATCGATGCTGCTCGTCGACCACGGCAAGCGCCAGCGCCTTGAAGGCGACGTCGTCCTGGATGAGCGCGTGAGTACCGACCAGGAAGTCGATCTCGCCAGCCGCGAGCCGGGACAGGAGATCGCGTCGCTCCTTGCCCTTTTCGCGGCCGGTCAGGATGGCGGCGCGCAGGCCTGCGCGCTCGGCCAGCGGCGCGATCGTCTTGATGTGCTGGCGCGCCAGAATCTCGGTCGGCGCCATCAGGGCCGCCTGCTTGCCGGCTTCGACGACGGCTGCGGCCGCGAGCAGCGCCACCACGGTTTTACCGGAGCCGACGTCGCCCTGCAGGAGCCGAAGCATGCGCACCGGCTGGCGCAAATCCTCCGCGATGGCCGCGACCGCCTTCCGCTGCGAGGTGGTGAGCGCATAGGGCAGCGCATCGATGATCTTCCTGCGCAAATGCCCGTCGCCGGCGTGGCGGTTGCCGGCCGGCCGGCGCAACTGCGCACGCACCAAAGCGAGAGCCAGTTGACCCGCGAGCAGTTCGTCGAAGGCAAGGCGCGACCAGAACGGGCTTTCGGGGAGCACGTCGGTCAGTTCGACTGGCACATGCACGCGTGTCAGCGCGTCCTCAATCGGCGGGAAATGGCAGCGGCGGATGACCTCAGGGCCGATCCATTCCGGCAGGTCGGGAAGCTTTTGCAGCGCTTGCGCGATCGCCCGCCGCAGAGCGCCGAGCGCCAGACCTTCGGTCAAGGGATAGACAGGATCGATGCCCGACAGTTTTGCGAAAGCCGCTTCGTCGACCACGCGATCGGGATGCACGATCTGCGCCATGCCGTCATACATCTGCAGCGTGCCGGAGACGTAACGCTTGGCGCCGACCGGCAGCAGCTTTTCGACATAGCCGGGCTTGGCGCGGAAAAAGGTCAGGACGAGATCGCCGGTGTCGTCACTGGCATAGACGAGATAAGGCGCGCGTGCGTTGCGCGGCGGGGGCGGGCGATGACGGTCGACAGTGATTTCCAGCGTCACCACGGTTCCCGGCACCGCATCGCGGACCTTGGGCCGCGCCCTGCGGTCGATCACGCTGCTCGGCAGATGCAGCAACAGATCGACGAGCCGCGGCGTCTCGTCACGCCCGAGCAGATAGCGCAGCAGCTTGTCCTGCTTCGGCCCGACGCCGGCAAGGCTCGTGACCGGTGCAAACAGCGGATTGAGCAGGGCAGGGCGCATAAGGTCGTTCGTACCACTCATCCGTCACGCGGGCCTCTTCGGCCTGGATTCCCGCGCGTCCATCTTCAAGAGACGATGGATCGCCCGGTCAAGCCCGGCAATAACGGAGCGGTTGATAAGTCTAGGAACGATAGATGCTGACATCCGTCGTCCCGATGGCTATATGAACCGCGCCCGGCCCGTCCGGGCTTTTGGCGTTGGACTGGATTTTGGGATGACTGGATCGACACGATCGAGCGGCGGCCTCGATGACCGCCGCAAGCGGCTGTTGTTTCGCTGCTGGCACCGCGGCACGCGCGAGATGGACCTCATTCTCGGGCGCTTTGCCGATGCCGAGATTGCAAGCCTTTCGGACGGCGAGGTGACGGAACTGGAGCGGCTGATCGAGGTCCCCGATCCCGATCTCTATGCGGCGCTGACCGAAGAGAAGCCGCCGGCACCGGCCTACGCAGGGGCGCTGTTCGATCGCATCAAGGCGTTTCGCGCGACGGGTTTGGACGTATGAAAAAGACCGCAACGTCGCCGGCCGAATTGCTGCACCCGGGTAAGGTGCTGACACTTGCCAATGTCGCCGAGGGCGCGGAAGGCCTGATCGTCTCGGATCTCGCGCGCGCCATCGCCGCGCGGCCGAAGAAATCCGCGATCAGCCTCGCGGTGATCTGCCGTGACGGACCACGCATGCAGCAGCTCGCCCGCGCGCTCGACTTCTTCGCGCCCGATCTGCCGGTGATGCAGTTCCCGGCCTGGGACTGCCAGCCTTACGACCGCGTCTCCCCGCATGGCGGCATCCTGGCGCAGCGCATGACCGCGCTGGCACGGCTGTCGCGGCTGACGGGCAGCGACAAGCCGCTGATCGTGCTCACAAGCGTCAATGCGATGGTCCAGCGCGTACCGCCGCGCGACATCGTCGCGGCCCAGGCGCTGTCGGTCGCGCCCGGCCATGTCGTGCCGATGGATTCCATCGTCGCCTGGCTCGAGCATAACGGTTACACGCGCGCCTCGACCGTGCGCGAGCCCGGGGAATACGCGGTGCGCGGCGGCATTCTCGACCTGTTTCCGGCCGGCCTCGATCAGCCGGTGCGCCTGGATTTCTTCGGCGACAGCCTGGAATCGATCCGCTCCTTCGATGCCGAGACCCAGCGCACGCTTTTGGACATGCGCTCGCTCGACCTGGTGCCGATCTCGGAATTTCAGCTCGTCACCGAAACCATCCGGCGCTTCCGCATGGCCTACACGGCCGAGTTCGGCGCGCCCGAGCGCGACGATGCGCTGTACGAGGCTGTCAGCGAAGGCCGCCGCCATCCCGGCATGGAGCACTGGCTGCCGCTGTTCCACGAGAGGATGGAAACGCTGTTCGATTATCTCGGGCAGGCGCCCGTTACGATCGAGCCGCAGGCCGAAGACGCCGTGCGCGAGCGTTTCAAGCAGATCGCCGACTATTACGAAGCGCGGCGCGAGGCGCTGAAGCATCCGGGCGGCGGCGCGATCTACAAGCCGTTGCCGCCCGACCGGCTCTATCTGACCGAAGCCGAATGGGGCAGGCGTTTGGAGGAGGTGGCGCTGGCGCGGTTCACGCCGTTCGCGGTGCCGGAAGGCGAGAGCGTGTTCGATGCCGGCGCGCGCAAGGGCCGCGACTTCGCGCCCGAGCGCAACGATGCCACGGTCAACGTGTTCGAGGCGGTGGTCGCCCATGTGCAGGCGCTGCAGACACAGCGCAAGAAGGTCGTGATCGCATTGTGGAGCGAGGGCTCGCGCGACCGCATGGGCAGCATGCTGCGCGACCACAAGCTCGTGAACGTCACTAGCGTCAATAGCTGGCGCATGGTGCAGGCGACCCCGCGCAACGAGACCACGCTCGCGGTGCTTGGCCTCGAAAGCGGCTTCGAGACCGAGCACGTCGCGCTCATCACCGAAGAAGACATCCTCGGCGATCGCCTGGTGCGGCCGCGCAAGGCGAGCCGCAAGGCCGACAATTTCATCGCGGAGATCACCAGCCTTGCCGCCGGCGACCTGGTCGTCCATGTCGAGCACGGCATCGGCCGCTTCGTCGGCCTGCAGACGCTGGAGGTCGCGGGTGCCCCGCATGACTGCCTCGAACTGCACTACGCGGCGGATACGAAGCTCTTTCTGCCGGTCGAGAACATCGAGCTGTTGTCGCGCTATGGCTCCGACCAGGCCAATGTCGAACTGGACCGGCTTGGCGGCACCGGCTGGCAGCAACGCAAGGCGAAGCTGAAGAACCGCATTCGCGAGATCGCGGGCGAACTGATCAAGATCGCCGCCGAGCGCATGCTGCACGAAGCGCCGAAACTGCCGGTACAGGCGGGGCTCTATGACGAGTTCTGCGCGCGCTTCCCTTATGATGAGACCGAGGACCAGCTCACCGCCATCCAGGCGACGCTGAAGGATCTCGAAATCGGCCGTCCCATGGACCGCCTCATCTGCGGCGACGTCGGCTTCGGCAAGACCGAGGTGGCGTTGCGGGCGGCCTTTGCGGTGGCGCTCGACGGCAAGCAGGTCGCGGTCGTGGTGCCCACGACGTTGCTCGCCCGCCAGCATTTCAAGACCTTCAGCGAGCGCTTCCGCGGCTTCCCCGTGAAGGTGGCGCAGGCTTCGCGCCTGGTTTCCACCAAGGAGCTCAACCAGGTGAAGAAGGGGATTGCCGATGGCTCGATCGACATCGTGGTCGGCACCCATGCGCTGCTCGGAAAGACCATCAAATTCCGCGATCTCGGTCTCCTCATCGTCGACGAGGAGCAGCATTTCGGCGTCAGCCACAAGGAGCGGCTGAAGCAGCTCCGCGCCGAAGTGCATGTGCTGACGCTCAGCGCGACCCCCATTCCGCGCACGCTCCAGCTCGCTTTGACCGGCGTGCGCGAGCTCTCGATCATTGCCTCGCCTCCGGTCGATCGGCTCGCGGTCCGCACCTTCGTGGCACCCCATGATCCCCTGATGATCCGCGAGGCCCTCTTGCGCGAGCGCTACCGCGGCGGCCAGGCCTTCTACGTGGTGCCGCGGATCGAAGATCTCGCCGGCGTGAAGGAGTTTCTGGACAAGACCGTGCCGGAGATGAAGGTCGCGGTCGCGCACGGCCAGATGGCGCCGGGCGTGATCGAAGACATCATCTCCGCCTTCTACGACGGCAAATATGACGTGCTGCTCTCGACCACGATCGTGGAATCCGGCCTCGACATTCCCAATGCCAACACACTGATCGTGCATCGCGCCGACATGTTCGGCCTCGCGCAGCTCTATCAGCTCCGCGGCCGGGTGGGGCGCTCGAAGCTGCGCGCCTATGCGCTGTTCACGCTGCCGGCGCAGCAGAAGATCACAGCGCAGGCTGAGAAGCGTCTCACCGTGCTGCAGTCATTGGAAACGCTGGGCGCCGGCTTCCAGCTCGCCTCGCACGACCTCGACATCCGCGGCGCCGGCAATCTGCTCGGCGAGGAACAGTCCGGACACATCAAGGAAGTCGGTTTCGAGCTGTATCAACAGATGCTCGAGGAGGCCATCGTCAACCTCAAGGCCGGCATCACCGAGCCCGTGGCCGAGCGCTGGTCGCCGCAGATTACAGTCGGCATGCCCGTGCTGATCCCAGAGGACTACGTCTCCGATCTCCCGGTGCGGCTGTCGCTGTACCGGCGGCTCGCCGATCTCGAGACCGAGGAGGAGATCGAGAATTTCGCCGCCGAAATGCGCGATCGCTTCGGTGTGCTGCCCGACGAGGTGCGCTATCTCTTCAAGATCGCCGCCATCAAGGGCTATTGCCGCCGCGCCAATGTCGAGAAGGTCGATGCCGGGCCGAAGGGCGCCGTCATCAGCTTCCGCGACAACAGCTTTGCCCAGCCCGACCGTCTCGTCACCTTCATCAAGCAGCATGGCCAGGCGGCCAAGGTCCGGCCCGACATGAAGGTGGTGTTTTTCCAGAACTGGGAAACGCCGGAAGAGCGGCTCAACGGGACGACGGAGATCTTGCGGCAACTCGCCAACCTCGCGGAGAAGAAGAAGGCGGCTTGAGGGCGTGGCGATGTGGCGCGGGCAAGGCGCAGCCTACCACCGCTCGCCACGCCAGAAGCGCCCGGACATCACGCAGACATCATTTGGATTTTCCGGCATGTGTGGCTATCTGATCGATGTCACGCAAGCCAATGTGATGCTGCTACCAGGTGCCTCTATCCGTCAGGTCTCACGCTCCAATGAATGATGAGTGCTCAAGCCGTGCGAACGCATGGAAGACATGCGACACGCACTCTGTGAACATCCGCCCGAATCCGCCATCGGATTCACCAACACCGATCGCCTAAAGTTTCAGCAGTCCGTCGTGCAAACCGGCGGCTGCAACCGTCCATGATCGCGCCGGCGCCATCCGGTCGAGCTACTCGCTCCATCGATCCCTAAGGCGCTCGAATCCGCGATCCAAGAACCCGAGAAAAGATATGGAAAAGCAGAATGCCGCCCCGCCTGGGATCGGCCTTGTCCTGTTCGCGTTGGCCATGGGCGGCTTTGCGATCGGCACCACCGAATTCGCAACCATGAGCCTGTTGCCTTATTTCGCGCCCGATCTGCGAATCGATGAGCCGACCGCCGGAAATGTCATCAGCATGTATGCGTTGGGGGTGGTGATTGGCGCGCCGGTGCTCGCGGTATTGACGGCGCGCCTGGCGCGTCGGAACGTCCTGCTGTTGCTGATGGCCATGTTCGCGGTCGGCAACGCGCTAAGTGCGTTTGCGCCCAGCTATCACTGGATGCTGGCGTTCCGTTTCTTCAGCGGCTTCCCGCACGGCGCCTATTTTGGCGCGGCGGCCATGGTGGCGGCATCGCTGGTGCCGTTCCACAAGCGGACTCAGGCCGTCGGCAAGATGTTCCTTGGCCTGACGGTCGCGACCGTGATCGGCGTTCCCCTTGCGAACTGGCTGGGACAAGCGGTCGGCTGGCGCTGGAGTTTTGGCGTCGTCGCCGCGCTCGCCGTCGCCGCCTTTTCGACGGTTGCCTGGTTCGCGCCCCACGATCAACCGGCTCCGGAGGCGAGCCCATTGCGCGAACTGGACGCACTGAAACGCGGTCAGGTCTGGCTCACGCTCGCAATCGGTGCCATCGGCTTTGGCGGTTTGTTTGCGGTTTACACCTATACGGCGACGACGTTGATGGAAGTGACGCACGTTTCGCCGACCTTCGTACCGCTGGTCTTGTCGGCGTTCGGACTTGGCCTGACCATCGGCAATATTGTCGTGCCGCGTTTCGCCGACCGCGCGATCATGCCGACGGCGGGCGGACTGCTGCTCTGGAGTGCCGCCGCCTTGGCCTTGTTCCCCTGGGCCGCGTTGAACATCTGGACCGTGACATCAGATGCATTTCTCATTGGCATGAGCGGAGCTCTTGGGAGTGTGCTGCAGACGCGGCTGATGGATGTATCAGGCGAAGCCCAAGCCCTCCCAGCCGCGCTCAACCACTCCGCTTTCAACACCGCAAATGCGCTTGGCCCGTGGCTCGGCGGCCTCGCCATCTCTGCCGGCTACGGATGGACATCGACCGGTTGGGTCGGCTGCGGCCTGGCTCTGGCGGGGTTTGCGATCTGGCTGCTGGCGGTCGCGGCCGATGACAAAAGCGATCGAAGCGCACCGCGATCCGCGGATGCGTGACGCTCTCTTCGTCTCCAAGACTCAGAGACGATCTTCAATTTTGATTGCAAATGATTGCAGGCGAAGGCCGCGCGTGAGGTGGCATCGCTGCCGTGTGCCCGATATGCAACAGCGGCTTGGTTCTTGGACCGGAACGTTCGCTACCGAACATTCGCGCGCTCATGCTGCCGATAACATCCGCGCACCGGGGTTGAGACAGATTTTTTCGCCGCATCTATTTTAAGCCCGGAGGCCGCCCGGCATATTGCGGGCGGCCTTTTTTTGTTGAGCGCGTATTTGTTGAGTGCAGGGCGGACGGCTGATGGCGCTGTCGCTCCTCGGTCCCAACGAGCTATCGCGGGAGTGCCGGTTGTGCTACAACCTACCTACTCCTTGGGGCAGGTACGTCAGAGGAGCTGACTATGGTCAAGAGCGTTCTTGCTATTACTATCCTCGCCCTCTCCACTTCCGCTGCTTTGGCTGCGTATCGGACGCATCATCATTATCGCCCGGCGATGAGTTATCACCGCGCGATGGGTGCCTATGGCGCCGTCGGTGCGCCCGGCATGGGTGCGCCTCCGCCCGCCACGATGGGCGGTGTGAGTAACAGCGACTACACCATGTATATGCGAAACCTGCACGACTCCGGATACAATCCGAAGAACAACTTCAACGACAACGGGACCATCAAGACGCAATAGCGCCAGGTCTCGTCGTCCAGCTTCGTCTCCTCACCTCAGGCTGGGATAACAACAGCTTGGGGTGGGGGGAGTCGTATGCCTGCATAAATTGCCATCAACGAGCTTTTCCTCGCAGCCTCGGCGCAGCGAGTATTGGTTGCCCGCGATCAAGCGAAGCGAGCCCCTTCTACGAGGTTGTCTACGAGATTGCCGTCGAGATCGCAGACCATAGGGCGGGTTGGCGCTGAGGGCGCAACCGATTATCCCAGCGATTCATGATGGCGGATCATGCGCCGCCTGAGGGTGGTCGCAGGACCGCGGTGATGATGCCGGCGATGGGAATGCCGAACATCACAGTGTGGGCCACGAGTTCTTTGGCAACGATGACGGGCGAAAAGTCCGGGTTCGGAGCGTTCGACAGCGGCACGACGATCACATTCATCACAAGATAGCTGACGATGCCGAACAGCGTACCGCCGATCAGCCAATGTTCTCGCCACCACTTGCGACGAAGGACCAGCGCGCAATAAAGGCCCGCGGCAATGATCGAGATGCCGTAGTGCAGGCTGGCGCCGAGCGCGGCCGCTGGCGTGGCGCCCTTGAACGCCCATTCGCCGAGGAGGCCTGAAGCGATGAGCTGCAGGCCGTGCGTCAGTGTGCCGCCGAAGATCGCACCTGCGGCGATCAGGTTGGTGGTGCCTGCGAAGAGCCCGGCCCCAAGGCTCGCGAAGATTGGTCGCGCCGGTGCAGAGGTCATGGGAGTCCTCACGAATTACCGACTATAAGTCGGTATTTACCGACCAAAGGTCGGAAAGTCAATTGCAAAGAGTTTTCGGTTCGCGATAATACGCCGATGGCAACACAGTCGGAGCGGCGTCAGGCGACGCAGGCGGCGATCCTGAAGGCGGCGAAGCGTCTGTTCGGCGAGCGTGGTTTTGCCGCAACCACGATCGATGAGGTCGCGGCGAGCGCGCATGTCGCCAAGGGTGCGGTCTACCACCATTTCGAGACGAAGGAGGCGCTGTTCGAAGCGGTGTTCGACCTGGCCTCTCAGGACCTGCTCGCTGAGGTCGACCGCGCCGCGGCGAGCGAGGAGGACGCGCTCTCGGCGATGGCCAAGGGCACGCAAGCCTATTTCACGGCATGCGCAAAGGGCGCGACGGGCCAGATCGTGCTCCACGATGGCCCCGCGGTGCTCGGCTGGGAGCGTTGGCGCGAGATCGACAACCGGCATTTCGGCGGTCGCTTCGCGACAGCGCTGAAGCGTGCCATGGACGACGGCCTGATCGCACCGCAGCCCATCGAGCCGCTGTCACGGCTCCTGCTCGGCGCCGTCACCGAAGCGGCCGTCGCCTGCTCGGGCCGCGACCTGCGCAGGGCGGGCAGCGACTACGCCCGGGCATTCCACGCACTGCTCGACGCTTTGCGGGTCAAGTAGGGGAGGCGTAGGGCGGGTTGGAGCCGAAGGCGTAACCCGCCATTGTTTTCGCAGGCCCCCTCCGCGGTGGTCCGGAAGACCCTGTCATGATCGTCGCGTGTCACCGTGCTGACGATTGAAGCAAGGGCGGATTATGCTGTCGAGGCTGAGCAAGTGTTCGATCAGCCGCGCGCGCTGCAACGGCGAACGATGTTCCACGGGTGGACAACTGGCGTGAATTCTTGCCCAGCCCCTGTCGCTTATCCGGCCTACGAACTGGTCAACCCGCCTTGAGCCATGTCCACTTTGCAGCGCTTTGCGGACTCAAGTCAGACATAATCCGCAGCCAGAAGCTGACAGCGGATCGGTCTGGCTGTGCCGGCCTTAGTCAAATAAGCTGGTCGCCGATCTCGACCGACGCAAGCACGGACAGCCATTTCGACCGGAGCATGGCATGGCAAATCGATTTGCGACAGCGCAATCCGCCGGGGCGATGGGGCGTTGGGCGCCTCCCGTCATTGTGGTGATCGCGGCGATGGCGGCACTGACGGCGTTGACCGCCGCCGCTGCGGCGAAACAGGCGCGTCCCGCGCCAGCCATCGAGGCGACGGCGCCGCGCGAGGCAGGCGAGCCAATCATGGCGATCGTGTCGATCAAGTCCCAGCAGGTCACTTTCTATGACGCCGACGGCTCGATCCTGCGCGCGCCGGTGTCGACCGGCACCACGGGACGCGAAACGCCAGCCGGCGTGTTCGCCGTCATCGAGAAGGACAAGGACCACCACTCGACCCTCTATGATGACGCCTGGATGCCGAACATGCAGCGCATCACCTGGAACGGCATCGCGCTGCACGGCGGGCCGCTGCCGGGATATGCGGCCTCGCACGGCTGCGTGCGGATGCCCTACGACTTTGCGGAGAAGCTGTTCGACAAAACGTGGATCGGGATGCGGGTGATCATCTCGCCGAACGACGCGGCCCCGGTCGCGTTTTCTCACCCCGCGCTCTTCGTGCCGAACGCGGAGGCCATCGCGGCTGCTCCGGCCCGTGCCGAGACGCTCGCCCGCGAGGCCGCCGAGGCCGCCAGAACGGCCGACGAGGCGAAGAAAGCCGCCGCAACAGCGGCGCGCGAGGCGGCCTCGCTCACGGCGTCGCTGCGCAAGCTGCAAAGGCTCAAGACCCGCGCCGACGCCGAGCTCGCGTCCGCCGACAAGGCAGTCGCCGCCGCCAAGACGGACCAGGCCAAGGCGCGGGCCGAGGAGCTGAAGCAGAGGGCCGCCCTCAAAGCCGCGGATGCGGGGACGCAGCTCGACATCGCGAAGAACGACGCGAAGTCGAAGCTCGACGCCGCCGCTGCCGCAAAGGACGCCGCCAAGGTGGCTCAGGCCAAGAAGGCCGACGCGGCCAAGGCTGCGAGCGAAGCGAAGCTCGCACTCGAGCCGGTCTCGGTCTACATCAGCCGCGCGACGCAGAAGCTTTACGTGCGACGCAACACGCATAAGCCCTGGCCGGACGGGGGCGAGGTGTTCGATGCCAGCATCGAGGTTCCGGTCACGATCCGCAATCCCGACAAGCCGATCGGCACGCATGTGTTCACAGCAATGGCGCAGAGCGACGCGGGCCTGCGCTGGACCGTGGTCACGATCGACAACGCCGACGACGCCAAGGACGCGCTCGACCGCATCACCATCCCCAAGGATGTGTTCGATCGCATCGCGCCGACTGCATTGCCGCGATCCTCGATCATCGTCTCGGACGAGCCGCTGAGCCGCGAGACCAACTATCGCACCGAGTTCGTCGCGGTGCTGAACGATCAGCCACAAGGCGGCTTCCTGATGCGCCGGCCTACGGTCGATGTTCCCGTTGCGAGCGGCAACGACTGGGGCAATGGCTTCAGCTTCTTTTTCCAGCAGCGCAATTGGAACTCCCAACCCGGCTATACGCGCCCGCGCGCCGGCCAATACTATCAACCGATGCAACAGCGCTGGTGGTAAGACGCGGCACGCCGCCCGAAGGCCGCGTGGTCGCTTAGCGTCGTGAGGGTCGATTTGGCCCTGTGCCGACCATGTCGAGTGCCCCCGACGGCAGATATCGAAACACGTGTCGGGGGCGGTCGGGAAGGGCCCACAACAGCGGCCATTGAAGCAGAACCGTAGGTCCATCCCGAGCGCGATGGTGTGTACATATGCGACCGCAGCAAACGCCGGTCGCTATGCTACGACAATCGCCGCAAGCCGCGAACCCAAGGTCATTATCTCATCGCGTTACCAGTTATTAGGATCAGACATATTGCCAGAAGGACCAAAGTCATTCTTTGGATTGTACCCGGAATCATGCAGATTCCGCATATGCATCTCGTGGTCACTGAGGTTGGCATTGAGACTGGCATTGGCATTGAGTAAAGCCGGACTGATCGTAGCGCCCATCACTACGGTGCGATGATGATGGGTCCGGTGTTGTTGAGCTGCTGCTTGTGCATCAGACATTGTAAGAAGAGAAGCAGTTGCGATCACAATGGGAATGACGTTTTTCATGATCACGCTCCTGTGAAATACCAGCTCGTAAAAAAACGACGTGAGGTTAGCGAGCGGATGACATGATTTCTTGGACTTTCGCGCACCGGATAACAAAAAATTCGTACGTAAAAAAACTAACGCCTTGCGCTTTGGGTTGAACGCTACGACCAAAAACGAAAGCTTGCCCAGTATAGATCCGTCACTGCGCTTGAACACGGGATTGACCGGCAGTTGGATCGAATGCTGCATGAATTGAAAAAATGATACCGCGCTTGGTAGTCCGCGATGCAGTTGAGCCACGCATGCTCGTCGCGCTCGGCCAGATGTGCATGATCGATCATCCGCACGCCTGACCTCTTCGCGAACACGGCAAACGCGCAATTGATTTGCCCGACGCGCGCGATGCGCGAAATCCTGTCTAGTGTTGTGACTCTAACGCTTGTTTCGCACGGGCGACTTTTTCGAGGATTTCGCCTGCGGACTTGGTCCAGATGAAGGGCTTTGGATCGGCATTGTGGTTTTCCAGGTATTCCATGATCGCGCTTTTCAGTTCGGCGACATTCTCGAAGGTGCCGCGGCGGATGCGGTTTCGAGTGATCTCGGCAAAGAAGCGCTCCACCATGTTGAGCCAAGAGGCCGAGGTCGGAGTGAAGTGCAAATGGAAGCGTGGATGCGCCTTGAGCCAACGCTTTACGGCCGGCGTTTTGTGGGTCGCATAGTTGTCAACGACCAGATGCAGGTCGAGGCCGGGCGGGGTCTGCTGGTCGATCAGCCTGAGAAAGCGAAGGAACTCACGATGCCGATGGCGTGGCATGCACGTCCCGATCACCTTGCCGTCCAGCATGCTGAGTGCCGCGAACAAGGTCGTAGTGCCGTTGCGCTTGTAGTCGTGGGTCATGGTGCCGGCGCGGCCCTTCTTCATGGGCAGACCGGGCTGGGTACGATCGAGAGCCTGGATTTGGCTCTTTTCATCGACGCAGAGGACCAGCGCCTTGTCCGGCGGATTGAGATAGAGCCCGACCACGTCTTCCACCTTGGCAGCGAAGTTCCTGTCGCGCGAGACTTTGAAGGTGTCGACGAGATGCGGTTTCAGTTCGTGCGCATGCCAGATACGCTGGACGCTGCTGTAGGAGAGGCCCACCGCCTTCGCCATGCTGCGCACGCTCCAATGGGTCGCATTTGGCGGCTTCTCGTGCAGCGTCATGTGCACAACCTGCTTGATCTTTTCGGGCGACAACGGTTTGACGCGCGATGGCCGGGTCGCGTCCTTCAGCAGCCCGTCCACGCCCTTCGCCAAGTAGCGCTGACGCCAGCGGCGCACGGTCAGCAGGCTCTTGCCAACCGCCGCCGCAATCGCCTCCGCCGTCAGTCCATCGCTTGCCAGCAACACGATCCGTGCTCTCCAAACCACCTTCTGCGGCGTGTTCCGGCCCCGGACCAGCCGCTCCAGTCGCTCACGATCGGTCGCGCCGACCGCAATCTGTTCGATCTTCCTCATCGGCGCAGACTTGCAGGTTCGCGCCGATTTGTGAATCGTCTGTCAGTGACGGAACACTAGCCCCCGCGGAAAAAATATTTCTGTTTTTCAGAAGTCTAATCGAGTGTATTGTTCGCGCATCCCGCCTCGATTGAAGAGGGACGATCGCGATCGTCACGAACGTGGGGCGGGATGCGGTGGACGCGAATGCGCTGACTGACGAGCGGCGCCAATCGCGGACGGCGAAGTCGTGTGGTCCTGGCGCGCCGATACAGGCGCCAAGTTGGCGACGATGCTTACGCATCGCGCCGATGACGGTGGCAAACAAGCTGGTTCACCGGGGAGAGCTCGAAGTAAGCCGTAAAACCACTGCGCAGGGAAGGCCGGAGTGTTCTCCGCCTCCACCTGTGGTCTTCGCGCTCTTGCGCGTATTTTTTCGCGCGAGGGCCCACGGGTGCCGGCGGGCACTCGGTCTTCCCTGCGCCCTCTTCTGTGAGGAAGGGCGGCAAAAGTCAAAAGCTCGGACGCGAAAGGCGCCGCGAGAACGCGGAGTCACATCCTCGGCCATTGAAATTGAAAGTGGATGTTACGCACAAAGGCGTCGCACCTTGCTCGTCATGCCCCGGCTCATCCCGGGCATCCAAGCCTTCTCTTGCCAGGAAAACGTCGTGGATGGCCGGGACAAGCCCTGCCATGACGCGAATGGAGAGAGCGTTCGTGTGGCCATGGATTGCTTCGCTTGCGCGCGCAATGACTGAGGAACTGTAAGGTTGAATCGGAATCGTTACGCCCGCACCAGGCCCTCACACCGCCTCGCGTGTGCCCTCGTACAGCCGTGCCAGCAGCGACCTCGGCGTGTCCGAGGGCAGCAAGGTCGCAACCGTCACGGTCGGGTCCGAGCGCGAGCGTCGGCCGTTGGAGGTGTGGCGCATCACGCTGTAAAGGCGCCGTGCGACCGCATGAGCTGCCCGCAAGTCAGTGTCGTTGAGCACAACCAGCACCGAGCCGTCGTGGTGGGCCGCGCCGAAATCGGTCTGCCGCTTGAGGCGGCTGATGATGCGCGCGCCGTCGAGCTGCGCGCGCGGATATCCCGGATTGAAGGCGAAGCGCGCCACCGACAGGCCGCCGCCGCCCGACAGCGTCTGCTCGACGGCCTTGGCAAAATCGCGGGCAAAGGCCGCGCTGGTCAGCAAGCCCGTCTTCGGGTCGAGCAGGCCGTCGGCGTCGATCGCCGCGAGCGTGCGACTCAACTGCGCCTCAAACGCGTGCTGCCGGATCAGCGGCAAGGCCGCGGCGGCAATCTCGGCAGGCTGGCCGAAGATCGTTTCGAGATTGGCGAGATCATAATTGCGCGCCAACGGACCCGAGGTCAGAGCGATGGGCAGATGGCGAAAGCGGGAATCCTCCGACAGCACGGTGAGAAAGGCATCGACCACGCGCGGCGTGAAACCTTCGCTGAGCACGATGCCGTCGATGTCGCGGTTGTTGAGATGGTTCGCGGCCGCCTCGATGCTGAGCGCGCCGACCACGCCCATGCGCTCGCCGAGCGCGACCGAAAGGGCAGGGTAGTTGCCGCCGCGGCCGATCAGGAGCGCGGTGGCGTCACGCACGGAATCGATCTCGGGCAAAGGCTGTTGCGTCGCATCGTCCTCGAGCCTGCGCAGCACGGTCGCGTGCAGGGCGCGAATGCGCAAGGCCGCGGAAAGCCGCGCGACCAGGCGGTCCGGGTTGGCTTCGCTACGCCAGAGCGGAAGGGCGTTGTCCGGCAGCGCGGTCACCGGATTGAGCGCGATCAGCGGAACGTAGGGCTTTCGCGCGCCGACCAGGCTCGCCAGCGCCTCGAATTGGGGCTGGGGCAGATTGGCCGCAGCGACCACGACGGCGGCCGGCTGCACCTCGCGAACCGCGCGGGGCGCTTCCGCAAAATTGGCATCGATCAGCGGAAACAATTTTGCGTCGTCGAGCGCGCGGGCAAAAGAGGGACGCCCCGCACTCGATACGATCAGAATCGGACCCTGCTGGGACATCGACAAACCCGCGACTCGGCAAAGCGTGCTGGAGCCGCGGATCCTAATGTGCGGGCCTTAATGCACTGTCAACGGAACCGCAACCGCTGGTCTTCAGGCCGGCGCGGTGCGGTCGCGAAATGCTTCCACCATCAATGGGTTGAGGCCGAGTTCGGTCAGGGCCTCGCGGGCGCGGGCGTTGTCCTGGGCTCTTCCGGCCAGGCGATGGCCGCTCAGGCGATCGGGCAGGGCCGTGAGCAGCGCCCCTTGTCCGAGCCGTTTCGACCACTCCTGCAAATCCTGCGACAGGAAACGATAGCCGCCGACCGGCATGATGCCCGATGGCGGCGCCGTGACGCAGATGGCGCCGCTTTGCCGGTCGATCCGCGCGGCATATTCGGTATCGACATAATCGCGCGGCGGTTGCGCGACCAGCGAGTCGGTTGGCGGCGGGGGCGGTGCGTAGGCCGCGACCGTCACCATCGGGCCGCGCAGCCCGAGCGTGCCCTTGGGCGTCAACAGGATTTCGCCGGCGATCGAGTGGCCCGCGAGTTCGCGCCGCGCGCCGTGCAATCCCGGCTTGATGGGGGCGGGCGTGCCCTCCTCGGTGCGCCGTGCCCCGAACAGTCCGGCCTCGCCAAACAGGTACACGTCCGTCATGGACGCCTGCTGAGCCGTCCAGGCGGGACTGGAGGCCACCTGTTCCGGGGCGCGCCAGAGGCCGATCACACGGCGCAGGCTCGGCAGCCGGCTTGCAAGGTCGAGCTCGTCCAGCCGCAAGGCCAATTGGGCCGGCGCGATCAGCGTGTCGCAGCGATGCGCGGTGATCTGTTGCTCCAGCACATCGCCATCGAAGGGATGGTGCAGGGCCAGCGTGGCCCCCGACAGCAGCCAGGTCACCATCGACGCGGCAAGTCCGGCGAAGGAGCCGGGCGCGAAGGCCGACATGATGATCGCGCCCTGGGGCACATCGCTTTCCAGGGAGATCGCGAGCCCGCCCGCGATCAGGCTGAAATGCGGACGGGGGACGGCGCGAAACCCGTCCGCGGTCATATCGAAGGAAATGATTGCCGCCTTGCGGCCGTCCTGGATGGCGGTGCGCGTCGGCATGGCGTCCCGCGCCATCGCCTGGTCGAACGAGGCCATGCCCTCCGGCAGGTCGCTGCCGAAGCCGCAGACATGCCGGATCGAAAACACCTCGGCGGCGGCGTTCATGGCGAGGTCGGAATGCAGCACGCCGTCGATCCTGCTGGTGGTGACGATGGCGCGCGCGCTGGTGCGGTTGAGCGCCGCGACCAGATCGGCCTGCCGCCACAATTGCGGGAGCAACGCGACCACAAGGCCGGCTCGGTGGGCGGCGAGCACCGTCAGCATGAACTCGATCGTATTGGGGAGCTGGACCGCGATCACCGAATGGCTCGGCAGTCCCGCCTCGGTGAAATGGGCCGCCAGCGCCGAAATCGCGCGATCCGCCTCCGCATAGGTCAGGGCTCTCGGCGCCTGACCGGTGATGCGCTGCTTATTCGGCGGATCGATCAGCGCCAGCGTCTCGGGCTTTCGTGCCAGAATGCGCTGGAACAGCACGTCGAGGGTCGGCGAAGCGTTGATCTGGTTCACGTGATCCGGCTCACTTGGCTGACCAGGGCGTGGGGCTCATTTCGCAGGGGCGTCTGGTGCTTGATGCTGCCACCAGCTCTCCGGCAGGTAGCCAAAGAGCGAGGTGGCCGCTGGACGTTCTATCCGATTCCAGCGCGCAATCCATTGCTCCCCGGCATTGAGCACGGGAATTGCGTAAAAGCCGGACATCAGGGCCCGGTCCAGCGCGCGCACGGCCGAGATGAAATCGTCATGCCCGCGCGCGGCCAGCAGCGCCGCGATCATGGCGTCGATCGCGGGGTCCTTGGCGCCCATGTAGTTGCGGGTGCCCTTGATGTCCGCGGCCTGGCTGCCCCAATAGAACGACTGTTCATTGCCGGGGGACAGCGACTGGTCCCAACGGTTCTGGATCATGTCGAAATCGAAGTCGAGGCGACGCTGGTCGAACTGCACGGGGTCGACGAGGCGAACCTTCGCCTCGATGCCGGCGCGCTTGACGTTGCCGGCGAACGCCAACGCGATGCGCTCCTGGTCGCGGGTGGTGACGAGGATCTCGAAGCTCAGCGGCGCCTTGGTCTGGCGTTGCCGCAGGACGGTGCCGTCGAGATCGTAACCGGCCTCCGACAGCAGCCTGAGCGCGCTGCGCAGGCTTTCGCGGTCTCGCCCCGAACCGTCGGTGACCGGCAGGCGGTAGCTGCCGTCGAGAATGTCGGGCGCGATCCGGGCCGCGAACGGCTTCAAGAGCTCGCGCTCGCGCGGATCGGCGGGGCGCTCATAGGCGGACAATTCGGAGCCGGCAAAAAAGCCGGCCTTGCGCGAATAGAGTCCAAAGAAGTAATTGCGATTGACCCACTCGAAATCGAACAGCAGCGTCAGCGCTCTGCGCACCCTGATGTCCGAGAACACCGGGCGGCGGGTGTTGAACACCAGAAATTCCGAAGGCTCGGGCAGGCCGGTCTTGATCGTGTCGCGGATCACCTTGCCGCTGCGTGCGGCCGGAAAATCATAGCCGTCGTGCCAGCGCAGCGGCTCCGTCTCCACGCGAAAGTCATAGAGGCCGCGCTTGAACGCTTCGAACTGGCTGTTGGCCTCGCGGTAGAAGTCGAGCTTGATCTCATCGAAATTGTACAGCCCGCGGTTGACGGGCAGATCGCGGCCCCAATAGTCGGGATTGCGGGTGAGGGTGACGGAGGTGCCCGGCTTGACCTCGGTGACGCGATAGGGACCGGAACCGACTGGCGCCTTCAACGTGGTTTCCTCAAATGTGGCGATGTCGATCGCATGCCGCGGCAGGATCGGCATCAGGCCGAGGATCAGCGGCAGTTCGCGATCGTTGGCGCCGGCGAGATCGAATCGCACCGTGAGCGGGTCAAGCGCTTCGGCCTTGGCGACCTTGGCGTAATATTGCCGGTGATTGGGGCGGCCGTGGTCGCGCAACAGCGCCCAGGAAAACAGCACGTCGTCGGCAGTGACCGGCTGCCCGTCAGAAAAGCGCGCATGCGGGTCGAGATGGAAGGTGACATAGTCCCGGGCGTCATCCGTCTCCACCGATTTGGCGAGCAGGCCATAGAGCGTGAAGGCTTCGTCATTGCCGCGCGCCATCAGGCTTTCGACCACATAGCCGCGGATCTGCTGCGCTGCGAGACCTTTGACGATCAGAGGATTGAGGCTGTCGAAAGTTCCGAGCAGTCCCCAGGTGAGTCTTCCGCCCTTTGGCGCGTCGGGATTGACGTAGGGCATATGATTGAAGCCGGGCGGCAGGGCCGGAGCGCCGTGCATGGCGATCGCATCGCTTTCCGCTGCCGCGAGCGGCGCGGGAATTGCAAGCGCGAGGCCAATGCCCAGCGCAAGCGCGAGGCCGGCGACGTTGCGCTTAGGCCTAAAAGCTAACCCGGGAACGTAGGGAATTGATTCGGAATAGCTCACTGGCAGGTTCTAGCATAGCGCATCGCAACAGGTGTGTGACAGCCATCAAAAGCCATCAAACACGCTTGCCGGCATTGATCTTTTGGCTCGCCCCTGTATGAAGGCGAGCGATTGAGACTGGCTGCTGACGTGTCACGTATCCGCCTCAATTGACTAGGAGACAGCCGCGCGAGACGGCGAGGTGCTAGCGCCTCCGGCGGTTTCGGGCACTCCCGTTCAGAAAGGGTTTTCCGCAATGAATTTCCGCTATTTGGCCGCGTCGGTCGGGCCGCGTGGGCGGCTACTCGCCTTGCTGGCGGCAACCGCGCTGTCTGTTCCGTTTGTGCCTTACGCCCACGCCCAGGCCCCGGCCCCCGCGCCGGGTGCGAAGAAGGCGGCACCGAAGGCGGCCCCCCATGCGCCGGCTCCGGCTGCTCAGGCGCCCGCGGCTCAGCCCGCCCCCGGCGCTCAGGCCCAGCAGCAGCCGGCCCAGGGTCAGCAGCCGGCCGACCAGCAGATCCAGCTCATCTATGCGCCATGGACGAAGTTCTGCCTGAAGGGCCAGGACGCCAATGCCAAGCAGGTCTGCTTCACCGGCAAGGACGGCCGCATCGAGTCCGGTCAGCCGGTGATCGCCGCCGTGATCATCGAGCCGGAAGGGGAGCCCAAGAAGATCCTCCGCGTGACGCTGCCGCTCGGCATGCAGCTCCAGCACGGTACCCGCATCATCGTCGACAACAACCCGCCGCAGCAGAGCCCCTACGTGATCTGCTTCGCCAACGGCTGTATGTCCGATTACGAGGCGACCCCGGAACTGATCAACAACATGAAGAAGGGCCAGAACCTGGTGGTTCAGGCGATCAATGCCAACGGCGCGCCGCTGACGCTGCCGCTGCCGCTCGGCGAATTCGCCAAGGCCTATGACGGCCCGCCGACCGATCCGAAGGTGTTCGAGGAAACCCAGAAGAAGCTGCAGGAAGAGTTACAGAAGCGCGCCGAAGAGACGCGCAAGAAGCTCGAGCAGACCCAGCCGCAGCAGCAGCAACAGCCGGCCGGCGGCCCGGCACCCAGCGCGGCTGCCAAATAGCGGCGGCGCGAGCCATAAATTGATCCGAAAAAAGGCGCTTCTGGAAGGGAGCGCCTTTTCATTCAGGATTCTCTTGAGCTTACGGGACGTATTTCACGCGCCGAATTAGTTCAACGAGGGATTGCGAGGCCGGTAGCCGCCGGATTTGTCCTTGATGAAGATCTCGGAGACCTGCGAATGGCGGATCGGCTCCCCGGAATCGTCGGGCAAAAGGTTCTGCTCGGAAACATAGGCCACGTATTCGGTTTCCGAGTTCTCGGCGAGCAGATGGTAGAACGGTTGGTCCTTGCGCGGGCGCATCTCCTCCGCGATCGACAGCCACCATTCCTCGGTGTTGTTGAATTCCGGATCGACGTCAAAAATCACCCCACGGAACGAAAAGATCCGGTGGCGCACGATCTGACCGATCTGGAACTTGGCGGTTCGCGCTTTGATCATTCCCTGTCGATAGACCATGACGGGCGGGGATGCTAGTGCCCAAGGGCCCGAATTAACCCATTGTAACAGCCCCGGGGCGGGGCGGCCTGCCGAAATCCCTCCGAAATGACCGACATTCTCAACCTGGCCGTTCCGTATTTCGGCCTGATCTTCATCGGCTATGCCTGTGGCAAAGCCAAGAGCCTGCCTGAGGCCGGCCTTGCCTGGATGAATTTCTTCCTGCTTTACGTCTCGCTGCCGGCACTGCTGTTCGTCATCACCTCCAAGACGCCCTTTGCGGAGCTGAACAATCCGCCGTTCCTGATCGCGACCACCTTGGGCACGATGACGGCGTTTGTCCTCGCCTTGCTGATTGGGCGGTTTGCCGGCGGCCTCTCATTGCGTGAAGCGACGCTAGCCGGGCTTTCCGGAGGCTACGGGAACATCGGCTATATGGGCCCGGGACTCGCGCTTGCGGTGCTCGGCGCGAAGGCGGCGGCGCCGACGGCACTGATCTTTTGCTGCGACAGCATCTTCCTGTTCACGATCGTGCCGCTGTTGATCGAATTGACCGACCGCGATCACCCATCCGTGCTGCACGCGCTGGGTCTTGTGGTGCGGCAAATCACGCTCAATCCGCTCATCGTGTCGGCCGCCGCCGGCGCGCTGGCGGCTGCCTTCCACATCCGCTTGCCTGTTGCGATCGACAACACGCTTCTGTTCCTGCAGAACGCCGCGGCGCCCACAGCCCTTTTCGTGCTGGGCGTGACGGTGGCGCTGCGCTCGTTCAGGCGAGTCCCCTGGGAAGTGCCGGGCGTGATCGCGATCAAGCTCTTGATCCATCCGCTCGCGGCGTTTGCCTTGATGCTGCTGTTCGGGCCGTTCGCGCAGCCCTGGGCCGCGGTTGCGGTGCTGATGGCCTCGCTGCCGCCTGCGCTGAATGTGTTCGTGATCGCGCGGCAAAACGAGGCCTGGATTGAGCAGGCGTCCGTCGCCGTGCTGATCGGAACTTTTGCGTCCGTCGTCACGCTCACCAGCGTGATGTGGTTCATCCAGAGCGGCCGGCTGACCTTCCCGTAGGCGTTCGCGGTCTTGCGCGAAAGGCGTGCCAGGACGGCGCCAGCCCCTCGCGCATGGCGAGCCGTCGCAGCGGGCCGATCGAGCCGATCAGATGCAGGCCGGCGGCGCGGAGCGACTGCATCGGCAGGAAATCGCTGAGCAGCGAACGGTTCGCAACGTCGATGACAAAGGTACGGCTCAAGACGTCGGCACGCCGCGCGAAATCGTAGCGCTGCAGCACCTCCGACGCGCCGGGATCCTTGCCGGCAAGCACCGCCTCACCCACGAGGTCGGCAATGTCGGAGGCATCACGCAGGCCCAGATTGAGCCCCTGTGCCCCAATCGGGGGGATCACATGCGCGGCTTCCCCGACCAGCACGATGCGTTCGTGCGCAAATTGCTTCGGCCGCTCGATCGCCAGCGGAAAGACGTGCCGGCCCGCTTCGACCCGAACGCTGCCGAAGATCGAATGCGATTGCCTTTCCGCGGCCTCCGACAACTCGCTGTCGGTCAGCGCCAGCAGTCGCTCGGCCTCCCGGGGCGAGGTGACCCACACGATACTGCAGCGGTTTCCCGGCAAGGGTACGAAGACGCAGGGGCCGTGAGATGTGTGAAACTCGGTTGAAGCGTTACGGTGTGGCCGGGCATGGGCGATGTTGAATGTAAGGGCGGCCTGGTTCAACTCGCGTTTGGCAACCGCGATTCCAGCCGCCTCGCGGCAGAGCGAATGCCGTCCGTCGGCGCCCACCACGAGCCGCGCCGAGAGCGAGGCGCCGTGCGTCGTGAGGATCGCAACCTCCGCGTCATTCGAAAGCACCGTTTCGGCTTCGTCATCGAGCCGCATCAGGCCCGCGATTTCGGTGGCCCGTTGTTCCAGCGCCGCGACCAGGACACGGTTTTCAATGTTGTAGCCGAACGCCTCAAGGCCAATTTCGCCTGCGGAAAAGCACACCTCTGGCGCGCGGATCAGCCGCGCGGTGTCATCGACCAGTCGCATTTCGACCAGCGGCGCCGCCTGGTCGCGGCAGCGCTCCCAGACGCCGAGGCTCGTGAGAAAGTCGATGGAGCCGCCAAGCAGGGCGGTGGTGCGATTGTCCGCGTAAGGTGTGCGGCGGGCGATCAGCAACGTGTTGCTGCCGGCCTGGGCCAGCGCAATCGCCGCGGAAAGCCCGGCAGGGCCGCCACCAACCACGGCAACATCGTAGGTCACTGGAGCGTTACTCATGACCCGACAATTCACCCTTCGGGCGACATTTTCAAGATCGCCGGTCCCGCGCCTCTCTTCCCGTTGCAATAACGCGGCGGAAGGCCGCAAGGTCCGGTGTGCAAAACCCTCCGATTCCTGATAGCACTGCGCCGGCCATGATGGAGCAAGTTAGCCAGCCGGATATGCCGCACGCCGCGCCGGGCGCCCGGGCCGCCGCGTTCTCTGTGCATGTCTTGACCGCGCTCGGCGCCGGCGTCGCATTGCTGGCACTGCTGGAGGCGGTGCGCGAGCACTGGGCCGCGATGTTTTTCTGGCTTGGCGCGGCGCTGATCATCGACGGGGCCGACGGTCCGCTCGCAAGGCGACTGGACGTGGTGCGATTGCAGCCAAACTGGTCGGGCGACGTGCTCGATCTCGTGGTCGATTTCGTCACCTACGTCTTTGTGCCGGCCTATGCCATTACGGCCGGCGGACTGCTGTTGCCGCTGGCCGCTCCGCTGCTGGGCGTCGGGATCACCGTGTCGGGCGCGCTCTACTTCGCCGATCGCCGCATGAAGGGGGTGGATAACCATTTTCGCGGCTTTCCCGGGCTATGGAATCTGGCCGCGTTCTACCTGTTTCTGCTGCATTGGCCGCCGGCGCTGTCGAGCATCGTCGTGCTCGTCCTGATCGCGGCGACCTTTCTGCCCTTCCACGTCTTGCATCCGGTTCGGACGCTTCGGCTGCGCTGGCTGACACTGGCGTTGATCGTGCTCTGGGCCGTGCTTTCCCTGCATGTGCTGCTTAGGGATTTCGACGTGGGAACGCCGGTCGTCATAGCTTTGTGCGCGATCGCGGCCTACGTCGTCGCCAGCGACGCCGCAATCCGTTTCCTGAGATCCTTGAAGTCATGATCCAACTGCTACTCAGCCCGGAGGCCTGGGCGGCACTGTTGACGTTGACGGCGCTCGAGATCGTGCTTGGCATCGACAACGTCATCTTCATCTCCGTGATCGTGTCGCGCATCCAGGAGCCGCTGGCGAGGCGCGCCCGCCAAATCGGACTCGCACTGGCGCTGTTATTCCGGATTTTGCTCCTCAGTCTCCTGGTCTGGCTGATCGGTTTGACCGAGGCTGTGCTGACCGTGCGCGACGTGGCGTTTTCCTGGCGCGATATCATTCTGATCGGCGGCGGATTGTTTTTGATCGCTAAGGCGACTCACGAGATCCATGGCGAGGTCGAGGGCGAGGAGGAAGCGCACGCCAAGGGGCAGGGCGCAAGCGCGTTCGTCTGGGTGATTGCGCAGATCGTCGTGATCGACATCGTGTTCTCGCTCGACTCCATCATCACGGCCATCGGCATGGCGCAGGACCTCGCCATCATGATCGCGGCGGTGGTGATCGCCTGTATCATCATGTATGCCTCCTCAGGCCCGATCGCCCGCTTCGTCGCGAACCATCCGACCACCAAAATGCTGGCGCTCGCGTTTTTGGTCTTGATCGGCGTCGCGCTGGTCGCGGACGGATTCCACTTCCACATCCCGCGCGGCTACATCTATTTCGCGATTGCCTTCTCGGCCGCGGTGGAATTCTTCAACATGCTCGCGAGGCGCAACCGAAGAGCGGGCGGCTGATGCGCATCCTGCGACCGTCGAGTTGACAAGACGGGTGCGATGGCATTCGTTTCATTTTTGGCAGATCACCAGGGGAGGTGAGTGATGGTCAAGGCCGTGCGCGTGCACAAGGTGGGCGGGCCGGAAACGCTGGTCTATGAGGCCATCGACGTGCCGGCCCCGGCCGCCGGCGAGGTGCGCATCCGCCAGCACGCGGTTGGTCTGAACTTCATCGACACTTACTACCGCACCGGACTCTACAAGGCTCCGGGATTGCCATTCATCGCTGGCAACGAAGCCGCGGGCGAAGTGGTCGCCGTCGGCCCTGGCGTGACGCATTTTCATCCCGGCGATCGCGTCGCCTATTACACCAACCTCGGCGGCTATACGAGCGAGCGCAACATTGCATGGGACAAGCTGGTCAAGCTGCCCGACCATATCACCTACGAGCAGGGCGCCGTCTTGATGCTGAAGGGCCTGACGGTCTGGTACCTCCTGCACAAGACGTTCAAGGTCGAACAGCATCACCGGGTGCTGATCCATGCGGCCGCCGGCGGCATCGGGTTGCTCGCCTGCCAATGGGCGCGCGCGAAGGGCGCGCATGTGATCGGCACCGTGGGATCGAAGGCGAAGGCGGAGCTTGCGCTCGCGAGCGGCTGCGACCACGTGATCCTCTACAACGAGGAGGATTTCGTGGCGCGCGTGAAGCAGATCAGCCGCAACGAACTGTGTGATGTCGTCTATGACGGCGTCGGTAAGGCGACCTTTCCCGGCTCGCTGTCCTGTTTGAAACGGCGCGGCTTGTTCGTCAGCTTCGGCAACGCCTCAGGACCCGTGCCCCCCTTTGCGATCGCCGAGTTGAACAATCACGGCTCGCTGTTTGCGACGCGCCCAAAACTGAACGACTATATCGGCACACGCAAGGAATTGCTTGAGGGGGCCGATACGCTGTTCGCCGCCGTCATCAACGGCACACTGCACGTCCCCATCAATCACGCTTATGCGCTGAAGGACGCGGCCAAGGCCCATATCGATCTGGAGAGCCGCGCGACGACAGGGGCTTCGATCCTGAAGCCGTAGCCGCTCTGTCGCGATGGGCCGTATTCGTCGCGGGCCGTGGTGCCATGCTATGCAGCGGTGCTCCATTCAAATGGCTCATCCAGGCCTGCGGCTTCGGGAAGTCCCAGCATCAGATTGAGATTCTGCACCGCTGCGCCTGACGCGCCCTTGCCGAGATTATCGAGCACGGCCACGAGCCTGGCTTGCCCGAGCTTATTCGAGCCGAACACGTAAAGCTTCAATTTGTTGGTCCCGTTCAAGCCCTCAGGCGCAAGCGTCGTGACGGATGCCGCTTCGTCCAGTGTCGCCACTTCGACAAAATGCTCGCCGGCATAGGCCTTGGCCAAAGTGGCGTGAAGATCGGCAAGCGCCGGCTTGGCCGGCAGCGCATAAAGAGGGAGCGGCACTTCGACGATCATGCCCTGGGCGTAACGGCCCACCGCCGGCGCAAACAGCGGGGCATGATCGAGCCCGCCATGCGACCTCATCTCGGGCACATGTTTATGGGCCAGAGACAGCGCGTAAACGCGATAGGGAACATGCGTGAACGCGGGCGAGGCTTCGTCTTCGAATTCTTCGATCATCTTGCGGCCACCGCCGGTGTAGCCGGAGACGGCGTTGACGGTGACCGGCCAACTGCGTGGCAACAGGCCGGCATCCACCAGCGGCCGCACCAGCGCTATGAAACCGGTCGGATAGCAACCAGGATTGGCCACAAAGCGCGCCTTCGCAATCGCCTCGCGCTGTCCCTTTGCCATTTCCGGAAAGCCGTAGGCCCAGCCGTCCAGGGTCCTGTGCGCGGTCGAGGCGTCGATCACGCGAACAGCCTTGTTTTCGATCAGGCTCATGGCCTCGCGCGCCGCATCGTCCGGCAGACAGAGAATGGCGACGTCGGCGCCGTTGAGCATCTCCTTTCGCGCCTGCGGGTCCTTCCGCCCCGCCGAGTCGATCGAGATGAGCTCGACATCGGTCCGACCGAGCAATCTCTGGCGGATTTGCAGGCCCGTCGTTCCGGCCTCGCCATCGATGAAGACTTTCGCTGCCATGTTCGTATGTCCCAATTTCCTTCGCTACGCCACCCGCCTCGCGGCTCCGGCCTTGGTCAGCATCGTGTCGAGCTGATCGGTCATCTGCAAGATCTCCTCCCGCGTGACATTGAGCGCGGGCATGAAGCGCAACGTGTCCGGCCGCGGCGAGTTGAGCAATAACCCGCCTTCAAGCGCCTGCGCTACGAGCGCGGCACCAATCGGCAGTTTCAGATCGAGCGCGAGCAAGAGGCCGCGCCCGCGCACCTCGCCGAGGCCGTGCCGCGCCGATAGGCGCTGCAATTCAGCTTCCAGGAACAGCCCCGTATCGGCCACCGATTTCAGGAACGCCGGCCGGCTGACCTCCGCGAGGACCGCAAGGCCCGCTGCGCACATCAGCGAATTGCCATTGAATGTGCCGCCCTGGTCGCCATGCTCGAAACAGGAGGCGCGTTCGGTGGCGAGCAGGGCCGCGAGCGGCGCGCCTCCGCCGATGCCCTTGCCGAGCGTCATGATGTCGGGCGTGATCTCCGCATGCTCGTAATGGAAGAGCTTTCCGGTGCGGCCCATGCCGGTCTGGATCTCGTCGAAGATCAAAAGCAGCCCGTGATCCTGCGTCAATGTCCGCAAATCCTTCAAGAATTGGTCGGTCGCCGGCCGCACGCCGGCTTCGCCCTGGATCGGCTCCAGCATCACGCCGACGGTGTTCTTGTTGATCAGTTCGCGGACGGAGGTGATGTCATTGAACCGCGCCTTGGAGAAACCCTTGACCTTGGGTTCGAACAGCGGCTCGAAGGCCTTCTTGCCGGAGGCCGACATGGTCGCCAGCGTCCGGCCATGAAAGCCGCCTTCAAAGGTGATGATTTCGAACGCGCCGCCCTTATGCAAGGCGCCGTATTTGCGCGCGAGCTTGATGGCGCCTTCATTGGCTTCCGCGCCCGAATTGGCGAAGAACACCTGGTCGAAGCAGCTCTTCTCGACCAGCGCCTTGGCGAGTTCGAGGCTTGCCGCGTTGTAATAGGCAGGGCTCGCCGTGATCAGGGTTTTCGCCTGGCTCGCGATCGCTTGCGCCACGACAGGCGGCGAATGTCCGAGGCAGTTCACCGCCCAGCCCTGAATGAAATCCAGGTAGCGCTTGCCGGTATCATCCCACAGCCAAGACCCGTCGCCGCGCACGAACACCTTCTTCGGGCGCGCGGTGATGTCCATCAGCGCATCAAACGGATGGGCGACGTTGGTCATGTCCGATGTCTCCTGCAGTGTGGGATCAAACGTGGGGCCGAAATGCAGAGAAGGCCGCAACTTCCTGGGTTGCGGCCTTCTCGAAAACCTTAGAGCTGATGATCTATTCAGCGCTGGCGTCGGACATGGCGCAACCCGTCATCGTCACGGCGGTGACGACGGAAAGCTGCGCGGCGCTGGGTCCGAGTGAAGATCATGGCGCGTGCCCTTACCGCCGAAGGGCATGGGTGTCAAGCAGCCCGGAAACCGGGACGTTCCTGGTCGGACGCGGGAGGCTCGTACCAGATGGTCACAACAATGCAGGGAGTGGTCCCGTCGCCCGACTTCTTGGCGATGGCCGTGACCACGGTCTCGGATTTGATGATGCTCGCCGAACCGAGCTTCTCCAGCCAGGCGTTGATCTGCTCTTCGATCACGCTCGGGCTGATATCCATAAAGATCTTGACCTTCAGGGGCCTGGGCATCGCATGTCCTCCTGCAGCATTACATCAAGCCAGGATACCATCAGCGCCAAGGGGCGGGGGCTCAAAAGCCCGCGACGCTGCCGTGCAAATCGTATTCGTCCGAGCGGTCGATCTTCGCCGTGACGAGTTCGCCGACGCGCAGCGGGCGGCGGCTTGAGAGATAGACCGAGCCATCAATCTCCGGCGCGTCGGCCTTTGAACGACCCTTCGCCACCGTCGGCCCAATCTCGTCGATGATGACCTGCTGCCGCGTGCCGACCTTGCGCTTGAGCCGGCGCGCGGAGATCTTTTGCTGGCGCGCCATCAGCGCGTTCCAGCGCTCCTGTTTGACCTCGTCGGGCACGGGATTGGGCAGCGCATTCGACGTCGCACCGGCCACGGGCTCGTATTTGAAGCAGCCGACGCGATCGAGCTCGGCCTCATCAAGCCAATCCAGCAGATAGGCGAAATCCGATTCGGTCTCGCCGGGGAAGCCGACGATGAAGGTCGAGCGCAGGGCGAGTTCCGGACATTGCGCACGCCATTTTGCGATTCGCGACAGCGTCTTGTCCTGCGCCGCCGGACGCCGCATCGCCTTCAGGATTTCCGGACTTGCGTGCTGGAAGGGAATGTCGAGATAGGGCAGCACCTTGCCTTCGGCCATCAGCGGGATGACCTCGTCGACATGGGGGTAGGGATAAACGTATTGCAGCCGCACCCAAGCACCGAGTTCGCCGAGCTCGCGTGCAAGATCGACGAATTTGGCGCGGACCTCGCGGTCCTTCCACGGGCTTGCCTCATAGCGCAGGTCGACGCCGTAGGCCGAGGTGTCTTGCGAAATGACCAGGAGCTCCTTGACGCCCGCGCCGACCAGCCGCTCCGCCTCGCGTAGCACGTCGCTGGCAGGCCGCGACACCAGATCGCCGCGCAATTTCGGGATGATGCAGAAGCTGCAGCGGTTGTTGCAGCCTTCGGAGATCTTCAGATAAGCGTAGTGCCGCGGCGTCAATTTGATGCCTTGCGGCGGCACCAGGTCGAGATGGGGATTGTGCAGCGGCGGCAGCGCGCGGTGCACGGCATCCAAGACGGTCTCATACTGTTGCGGTCCCGTGATCGAGAGCACGCCGGGATAGGCGGTTTCGATCGCTTCCGGTTCCGCGCCCATGCAGCCAGTGACGATGACCTTGCCGTTCTCGGCCATAGCCTCGCCGATGGCGGCAAGCGATTCCTGCTTGGCGCTGTCCAGGAACCCGCAGGTATTGACGATGACGATGTCAGCGCCATCATGCTTGCGGGCGAGCTCATAGCCTTCCGCACGCAGGCGCGTGATGATCCGCTCGGAGTCCACGAGCGCCTTGGGACAGCCGAGGCTGGTAAACGATATGCGCGGGGCTGGCTTCATGAGCGTCCCGAAAGACCACATTGGTTGTCTTTTAGGCAACCAAGCGAAACAAAGCTAATTCTTGGCGCGGAGGCCTGCTGCATCGTCCAAATCTGCCTGATTGATGGCCGTGAGCTAGTCCTAATTGCTCACAAAGACAAGGCTTCAAGCCGGAATTTGCCGTGCTATGCATACGGGTTCGAAGACGAGTGATCGATGACCGCCGAGCAGCCGCCCAAAGCTGAGCAGTCGCCCAAAATTGTGATTGTCGACGAAAGCCCGATCCGTGCCGCGATCCTGGAGGAGGGGCTGCGCGAAGCGGGCTACAGCAGCGTCGTGCGGATCAGCGAAATGCAGAGCCTGCTCGCCCGCATCTACGCGCTCGACCCTGACATCATCGTCATCGACCTGGAAAACCCCAGTCGCGACATCCTGGAGCAGATGTTCCAGGTCAGCCGGGCAGTGCGCCGGCCGATCGCCATGTTCGTGGACCAGAGCGACGCCGCCTCGATCCAGGCCTCCGTGGATGCCGGCGTGTCCGCCTATATCGTCGACGGGCTGAAAAAAGAGCGGATCAAGCCGATCCTCGATCTGTGCGTCTCCCGCTTCAATGCGTTCGCCAAGCTGCAGGACGAGCTCGACCGCACCAAATCCGCGCTGGAAGAGCGTAAGGTGATCGACCGCGCCAAGGGTATCCTGATGAAATTGAAGGGGCTCACGGAGGAAGAGGCCTATGTCCTGATGCGCTCCACCGCGATGCGCGAGAAGAAAAAGATCGGCGAGATCGCGCAGTCGATCCTGACCGCATCGGAGCTCCTGAAATGACCACGCCCCTTCATATCGGCTTCATTCCGCTGGTCGATGCCGCAGCCCTCATCGTTGCCGTCGACAAGGGATTCGCCAAAGCCGAAGGGCTCGACGTCAACCTGGTGCGGGAGGTGTCGTGGTCCAATGTCCGCGACAAGCTCAATATCGGGCTGTTCGATGCCGCCCACTTGCTTGCGCCGGTCGCGATCGCCTCGAGCTTAGGGCTCGGCCATGTCAAGGTCCCGATCGTCGCACCCTTCAACCTCGGCATCAACGGTAACGCGATCACCGTCTCGGCGGCGCTGCACGCCGCGATGATGGCTGAGATCGATGGCGACCGCTTCGATCCGATGGCGACGGCGCGGGCGCTGGCGCGCGTGGTGGCCGCAAGGCGCAAAAGCGGGGCCGAGCCCCTGACCTTCGCCATGACCTTCCCGTTCTCCACCCACAATTTTCAATTGCGGTTCTGGATGGCGGCGGGTGGGGTCGATCCCGACGAGGATGTGCGGTTGGTGGTGCTGCCGCCGCCTTTCATGGTGGAAAGCCTCGAGAGCGGGCATGTCGACGGCTTCTGTGTGGGTGCGCCGTGGAATTCAATCGCGGTCGATCACGGCGTCGGCCACATCCTGCATTTTGTCGCGGACATCCTGGTGCACGCCACCGAAAAGGTGCTCGCGATCCGGCAGGGCTGGGCCGAGAAAAATCCGGATACGGTCGCGCGCCTGGTCCGCGCCGCGTCCCGTGCCGCCGACTTCATCGAGCAGCCGGCAAACCGCGCCGAGGCCGCGCGAATCCTGGCACAGCCGGACCGCATCGGCGTGGACGCGGAAGTGATCCAACGCACGTTGGACGGCCGCCTGAAGATTTCGCCCGATGGCACCTTCCGCGAGAACAGCCGCTATCTCCTGGTGGGGCGCGAAGCCGCGGGCCGGCCGGATCCGGCGCAGGCGGCTTGGCTCTACTCTCAAATGGTGCGCTGGGCACAAGCCCGGTTCAGCCCGGATGCCCTGAGGGCCGCCATGGCCGTGTTCAGGCCGGAGCTTTACGACGCCGCGCTGGGTACGGGGGCGGACGTGGCAGCAAATCGTCCGATTGGGCCATTCGATGGCCCCGCCTTCAATCCGGACGACATGGCGGCCTATTTGGCCGCTTTCAAGATACCGCGCAGCCGCCTGTAATCCGCTCAATCTGATCTGACTAAAGATTAGGCGCTGCAGTTTGCTGCACGCCATTTGAGCTTTTGCCTTCGGAAAAGGCATGGATCGTTATTCATTTGATGCGCCGCAACCGAATTACCTTTTTGATTTAGCAGTATTTTTCTCAGAATGCTGCATTGGCACATAACTTGAATAGAGGTTTGCAAGCCAGCCGCCGGAGATGCCCGCTGGCCCAAGTCCAAGACGGACTTCCGCAGCAACGAGGCTGACCGGATCGTCTCGCAAGTTCAAAAGTGCGCTGGCCCGCACGTCGAAGTTCCGAGCGATCGCACGCCCCTTCACCCGTTGTGACCACGCGCCGCGTGGCTGCTGGAGCATCGCTATGGATTACGCAAAGCCTACCGACGTGATTGCCTCGATGATCGATGCGGGGCTCAAGAAGCTCGCGCTTGGCCCGCGCGACCTGCTCATTCGTGGTGCTCTTTCCGGTGCGTTGCTGGGCGCGGCTACGACGCTTGCATTCACCGGCGCCGTGACCACGGGACAGCCGTTGATCGGCGCGCTGATCTTCCCCGTCAGCCTCGTGATCATCGTGCTACTGGGCCTCGAGCTGGTTACGGGGAGTTTTGCGCTGGTGCCGCTGGCGCGCCTTGAAGGCAAGGCGAGCTGGAACGCGGTGATCGCCAACTGGTCCTGGGTCTTCGTCGCGAATCTGCTTGGCAGCATCGCATTCGGGGTCTTGATCGCGATCTCGCTTACCAACATGGGCAAGGTCGAAGTGACCGGGGTCGCCGCGCGCATCGTTGCGGTCTCCGAGGCCAAGACCATCGCCAACGCGGCGCTCGGTACGGCCGGCATGGTCAGCGTCTTTGTCAAAGGCATTCTTTGCAATTGGCTGGTCTGCCTCGGCGTGGTCATGGCGATGACGTCGACCTCGACGATTGGAAAGATTGCGGCGACCTGGCTTCCGATCTTCCTGTTCTTCGCGCTCGGCTTCGAGCACGCCGTCGTCAATATGTTCGTGATCCCGACGGGCATGCTGCTCGGCGCCAAGGTCAGCGTTTACGACTGGTGGGTTTGGAATCAGATCCCAGTCACGCTCGGCAATCTGTTTGGTGGCTTCGTCTTCACGGGCCTCGCGCTCTACGTGACCTACAAGCCCGCGCAAAAATCCATCTCGGCCGCGCCCGTTGCGGCCCAGACCGCAGCCGAATAAGGGCACGTCAGCATCATGAAGCTCGAAGCAGTTTCCGTCGATTTTACCGACGAGCAGAAGCGTTATCTCGAAGGTTTTGCCACCGGCTTGCAGATCAGCCGGGTCGGCCGTGGACTCGGCGGCGGCGCGGCCGCCGGCAAAGCGAGTGCCGAGCCGACCGGGCCGGACGCCATCCATCTGAAGGCGCAGGACAAGGTCACGGCGTCAGGCAAGAAACTCGCCGACCAGGAGAAGTTCAAGCGTGAGCTGCATCCGTTCGACGCTTACGAGCGGCTGAAAGAGCAGGCGACGAACAACACGCCGCCATCGCCCGCCGACAATTTCCGCTGGCGCTATTACGGCCTGTTCTACGTCGCACCGGCACAGGATTCCTACATGTGCCGGTTGCGCATGCCGAACGGCATCCTCAAGCACTGGCAGTTCGCGGGTCTCGCCGATCTCGCCGAGATCTATGGCGGCGGCTACAGTCATGTCACGACCCGCGCCAACATCCAGATTCGGGAAATTCTGCCTCGGAACAGCGTGGCGCTGATCGAAGGCATCCAGGATCTCGGCCTCTGCTCGCGCGGCTCCGGCGCCGACAACATTCGTAACGTCACGGGCACGCCGACCGCAGGCATCGACCCGCAGGAGCTGATCGACACGCGGCCTTACGCGCGCGAATGGCATTTTCACATCTTGAACGACCGCTCGCTCCATGGCTTGCCGCGCAAATTCAACGTCGCCTTCGACGGCGCCGGCCGCATCGCCGTGCTGGAAGACACCAACGACATCGCGTTTGCCGCCGTGGAAGTGAAGGATGGTTTCGGCATCGATCCCGGCGTGTGGTTTCGCCTCGGGATCGGCGGCATCACCGGCCATAAGGATTTTGCCAAGGAGACCGGCATCATCGTCAAGCCGGAGGAGGCCACGCAGGTGGCGGATGCGATCGTGCGTCTCTTCATCGAGACCGGCGACCGCACCAACCGGCTGAAAGCGCGGCTCAAATATGTGCTCGACAGCATGGGCGTCGACAAGTTCATGGCGGGGGTCGAAGAGAAGCTCGGCCGCAAATTGGTGCGCCTGCCTTCCGAAGCGATCGCGCCCCGGCCGGCGTTCCACCGGATGGCCCATATCGGCGTGCACAAGCAGAAGCAGGACGGCCTGAATTGGATCGGGGTGGTGTTGCCGCTCGGCAAGCTGACTTGCGAGCAGATGCGGGGCTTGGCGAAAACCGCGCAGGACCTCGGCGACGGCGAGATCCGCCTGACCGTGTGGCAGAACCTTTTGATCTCGGGCGTGCGCGATGAGAATGTGGCGCTCGCGACTGCGGCGATCGAAAAGCTTGGCCTCTCGACAAAAGCCTCGCAAATTCGCGCCGGCTTGATCGCCTGCACCGGCAACAAGGGCTGCAAATTTGCGGCTTCCGACACCAAGGGCCACGCTGCCGCGATCGGCGATTGGTGCGAGACGCGCGTCGACATCGAGACGCCAATCAACATCCACCTCACCGGCTGCCATCATTCCTGCGCGCAGCATTACATCAGCGACATCGGTCTGATCGCCGCGAAGGTGCCGACCGGTGAAGGCGAGGGCGACGAGGTGGTCGAGGGCTACCATCTGTTCGCCGGCGGCGGCTTCGGACCGCACGCCGACATCGGCCGCGAGGTCTATCGCGATGTCAAGGCGGTGGATGCGCCAAAGACCGTCGAGAGGCTGTTGAAGGCTTATCTCGCGCATCGGTCTTCACCCGACGAAACGTTCCTTAGCTTTGCCCGCCGCTACGACGGCGAAGCGCTGCGCAAGCTCGCAGATGCGGAGGTCTCCCCATGAACCAGATCACGCCACCGCCGAAGATCGAGATCATTCCGCCGAGCGCGCCGTTCTCCGAGGCGCAGCGTTCCTGGTTGAACGGCTTCCTCGCAGGACTGTTGTCCAACGACGTGGCCGTGCCGCTGTCGCCCGAGCAGGGCGCCGCCATGCTGCAAGCGCCGGCCGCCGCCGAGGACGACGACGACGCGCCGTGGCATGACCAGACCCTGCCGATCGCCGAGCGCATGAAGCTTGCCGAAGGACGCCCGCTGCGGCGGCGCATGATGGCCGCGATGGCGCAGCAGGATTGCGGTCAGTGCGGCTACAATTGCCGCGACTATTCCAATGCGATTGCCGACAAGTCCGAAGCGCGGCTCAATCTCTGCGTCCCCGGCGGTAAGGAAACCGCGCGGATGCTGAAGACGCTCTACGAGGAGCTCGATAAGGCACCAGCCCCAGCAAAGGCGGCCTCTTCGGCCCCCGCAGCGCCTGCAGCTCCCGCCGTGGTCGCCGAGCCTGGCCGCTCCCGCGACAATCCGGCGCCAGCGACCTTCGTCGGGCGCCGGCTTCTCAACAAGAAGGGCTCGGAGAAAGAGACCTATCACATCGATTTCGATCTTTCCGAGTCGGCTCTCGATTACGTCGTGGGCGATTCCTTCGGCGTTTTCGCCAAGAACGATTTGGGCCTGGTCGACCAGATCATCGCGTTGCTGGGGGCCTCCCACACGACCAAGGTCAACGGCAAGACGCTGCGCGAGGCCCTGATCAGCGATGTATCGCTGTCGCCCGCGCCGGATAAGTTGTTCGAGTTGATCTCCTTCATCACCGGCGGCGCCCAGCGGGAAAAGGCCCGCGCGCTGGCACAAGGCGAGGACCCCGACGGCGATGCGGCGACGCTCGACGTGATGGCGGCCCTGCAGAAATTTTCCGGCGTCCGTCCGCATCCCGAGGCGTTTGTGGAAGCGCTGGAGCCGCTGCAGCCGCGGCTCTATTCGATCTCGTCATCGCACAATGCAACGCCCGGAAAACTGTCGCTCACCGTCGATTGCGTGCGCTATGTCGTCGGCAAGCGCCGGCGTCTCGGCCTCGCCTCGACGTTCCTTGCCGAGCGCATCAATCCCGGCGAGAAGCTGAACGTGTATGTGCAGAAGGCGCACGGCTTTGGCCTGCCGCAGGATCCGAAAACGCCGATCATCATGGTCGGGCCAGGCACAGGGATTGCGCCGTTCCGCGCCTTCCTGCTCGATCGCAAGGCGACCGGCGCCACGGGGAAGAACTGGTTGTTCTTCGGACATCAGCGCAGCGATTACGACTTCTTCTATGCCGATGAGCTCAACGCGATGAAGACGTCAGGTCTGTTGACGCGGCTGTCGCTCGCCTGGTCGCGCGATGGTGCGAAGAAGTTCTACGTGCAGGACCGGATGCGGGAAGTCGGCCGCGAACTGTGGACCTGGCTCGCCGAAGGCGCGCATCTCTATATCTGCGGCGACGCTAAGCGGATGGCGAAGGACGTCGAGCGCGCGCTGGTCGATATCGTCGCCCAGTTCGGCGCCCGCTCAACCGACGAAGCCGTGGCCTTCGTCGCGGAACTCAAGAAGAAAGGCCGCTTCCAGCAGGACGTGTACTGAGCGGCGTCTTTCGAGCGGTTCCAATTTCACGCAATCGTAACGAAGAAAATTCTCATAACGACTGCTTGCGGAGAAATTTGGACTGGGAACGAGCTCCACGGCAGTGGCCGCATCGCTCTTTGGTCGCCGCTCTTGCAACGGCCGGCGGATGCTATTTGATGGCGCGCGATGGGGCGTTGGAGAACCACCATGCGCGAACTATCAGCGGAAGCCCGCCTGCATTTTCATGCGCGCTCCCTGTCCCGTCGCACGGGCCGCGGCCTTCATCTCGCGGCGCTCTGCGGTGCCTTCGCGGTCATCGCCGCGATCGTGTTCGGCACGCTCTCGGTGCACCCGTTCTGATGGATTTAGATTGCAGGGTGGGCAAAGGCGCGTGGCGCCAGGCCCACCATCAACCTTGCCGCCGCGTAGGGTGGGCACGCTTCGCTTTGCCCACCCTACGGCTTCGGCAAAGGTCTACGTCGCGCGCTTGAACGGCGCCACCGTAATTCCCGCATCCGCGAGTGCCCTGCGCAAGCCCTTCGCGATGTCGACCGCGCCGGGCGTGTCGCCGTGAATGCAGACCGTGTCCATGCGCATCTTGATGCGCTTGCCGGTGATGGACACCACCTCGCCATCCTGCACCATCCGCACCACGCGCTCAGTGACCTGCCGGGCGTCATGCAGCACCGCGCCGGGCTTGCGGCGGGACACCAATTGCCCATCATCTTCATAGGCGCGGTCGGCGAAGACCTCATGCACCATCGGCAGGTTGGCGTTTTCGCCGGCCTTCACCAGGCGCGAATTCGCGAGCACCACAAACACCAGGCTCGGATCGACGGCCTTGATCGCGTTCGCGATGGCCTGGGCGGTCATGTCGTCTTCACAGGCGACGTTGGAGAGCGCGCCGTGCGCTTTCACATGCGTGACCTTGTGGCCGGCGGCGGTCGCGATCGCCTGCAGCGCGCCGATCTGATAGGCGACGAGATTCTCGATCTCCGACGATTTCAGCCCCGGCACCGGACGACGGCCGAAGCCGTGCAGGTCGCGATAGCCGGGATGGGCGCCGATCGAAACACCTCGGGCTTTGGCAAGGTCCACGGTCTTGCGCATGATGTCGGCGTCGCCGGCGTGAAAGCCGCAGGCGATGTTGACGGAGGTTGCAAGATCGATCATGGCCTCGTCATTGCCCATCACCCAGGGGCCAAAGCTTTCGCCGAGATCGCAATTGAGATCGATTGTGCTCATGTTGGTCTTCCGCTTCCTGAAAGTCCCGCCTCTTGACTGTCTCCCGGCACGTGATGCCAGGTGTCCGCATCCACCGCATTCACCGCATGGCCCGCGACGTTGGCATCATGCAATGCTTCGATGTTGAGTTCGACGTTCTCGATCGTGCGCAGGCGATCGGGCAGGGAGCGCAACAATTGCGCGTATTTTTTTGCTTCCGTCTGCGCCTCCACCACGCTGATCGCTTTGAAGCGGAACGCGGTTCCGGCCGGGGTCTGGGCCAGGCGGCGCAGGTCCGGGGAGATCACCGTTGCGATCTTCGGGTAGCCGCCGGTGGTGCCGCGGTCCATCATCAATACGATTGGCGCGCCATTCCCGGGCACCTGGATGCTGCCGTTCACGGTGCCATCGGAGACGATGTTGTGGCCGTGGAGATGCTTGATGACCGGCCCTTCCAGCCGATAGCCCATGCGGTCGCTGGTGGCCGAGATCATCCATTCGCTGTCGAGAAACAGCTTTTTCGCCTCATCGCTGAACTCGTCGTCCTGCGGACCGAGCACCACCCGGATCGGGCCGTTCGTCGCGGCGGGCAGTTCGATCCGCCGCTCGGGCGCAGCGCTCGCGGCGCGTGCAGGCAACTCATCTCCGGCCTGCAGCGCGCGCGGATAGGGGCTGCCGAGCCCGGCGCGGGCATTGACCGCGAGACTGCCGAACATCGGCTCCCCCGTGATGCCGCCTTCGATCGCGAGATAGCTGAAGGCACCGCCCTTGGCGAATCCGAGCGTGAGGGTCGCGCCCTCAGGAATGATCATCGAGCTGTCGAACGCGACCGGCTGTCCGGCAATGTCGGCACTTCGGGCCGCGCCGGTCAGCGCCACGCGAACTGCGCCCTCGTGCGCGGTGAACGCAGCGCCAAATGGGCCTATTTCCACGCCCGCAGCAAACGGCGCGTTGCCAAGCAGGGTGTTGGCGGCGGCCAGCGCAAGCCGATCCATGGCGCCGCTCTCGGTCAAGCCATAACGCTGTGCTCCGTGGCGGCCGCCATCCTGAACCGAGCTTGCAGGACCAATGCTGGTGACGATGAGCTTGGTCATGAGGCTATCAACTCGGCAACGATCTCGCCGTTCTCCGCGGCCTGCTCCTGTTCCGCAAAAGTTTTCGGATCGATAGCGTAGAAGGTCACGCGGTCGCCGGGCTCCAGCAGGAAGATCGGTTCGCGATGCAACTGATAGGTCCGCACCGGCGTGCGTCCGAGAAGGTGCCAGCCGCTGGGCGCGGCGACGCATTGAATGCCGGTCTGCACGCCGCCGATCGAGATCGTGCCGGGCGGCGTCAACAGGCGCGGACTCTGCCGCCGCGGCATGTGCAGCGATTTGTCGAGACCGCTGAGATATGACCATCCCGGTGAAAAGCCGATCATGGCGACACGATAATTGCCTGCGACATGGCGCGCCACGATCTCCTCCGGCGTCGTGTGCAGGGCTTTCGCGACATCCTCGAGATCGATGCCGTTCTCTCCCCCATAGGCAACAGGCACACGCCAATGCCGCGTCTTTCCGTTCGGCGGCACGGGACGTTTTGCGAGTGCCAGCAACTTTTCGCCAAGCGTCGCGAAGTCGATTTGACAGGGATCGTAGTGGACGAGGAGCGACCGGTAGGTCGGCACGGCCTCGGTCACCCCCTCGACGGCTGCCTCGCTGAGCGCGCGATCGAGCGCCAGCACGCGCTGATTGGCGGTCTCATCGATCACTTTCGAGAACTCCACCGTGATAGCGCTGTCGCCGCTGGGCAAAAGGCGGGGTGGAGGGAGCGTGGCTTCCATCGTCTCACAATATCGAAATCGGGAGCTTGCCAAGCTGTAGCTTGTTTTGTGTTCCAGTGGAATCCGCTTTCCCGAAAAAATCCCGCAAGTTCAATAAATTGATGCAATGCCGCGTGATAAGGTTGCTTTATCGCTTGCGAGGAATTGAGGCCTGCAGCTTTCGCTTGACGGCAGGTGCGCGCCCCGCAAGATGCGCCCGCAATCTGCTCACCCTTAAGGAGCCTAACCTTCGATGTCCCTGACCCCCGACGCCATCGCGACCCTTTCCAAAGTCTCCACTGCGACCATCACCACGGTTCTCCTGAAAAAGGGGTTGCGAAACGTCTGGATGCGGGGCGCGCGTCCGTTGCATCCGGGACAGAAGCGGCTCGTCGGCGCGGCCTTCACGCTCCGCTTCGTGCCGGCGCGTGAGGATCTGGCGACGCCGGAGTCCTGGTCCTCGCCGATTTCCACCCGCACTGCGATCGAGGCCATGCCCGAGGGCTGCATCGCCGTGGTCGATGCCATGGGCATCTCCGATGCCGGCATCTTTGGCGACATCTTGTGTGCGCGCATGGTCAAGCGCGGCGTCACGGCGCTGATTACCGATGGCGTGGTGCGCGATCTCGAAGGCGTGATGGGTACGAACCTGCCGGTGTGGTGCAATGGCTATGCGGCGCCGCCCTCGGTGGCGGGGCTAACCTTTGTCGGCTGGGGCGAGCCGATCGGCTGCGGCGGTGTTGCGGTATTCCCGAACGACATCGTGGTGGCCGACCAGGACGGTGCGGTCCTGATCCCGCAGGCTTTCCTGGACCATGTGCTCGCGGAAGGACCGGAGCAGGAACGCATGGAAGCCTGGATCGTCAACGAGGTGAACAATGGCGCATCGCTGCCTGGCCTTTATCCCATGAATGCCGAGACCAAGGCGCGCTACGCTGCCTCGAAGAAGTAGGGCGCGGAGTGTTGCAGGGTGGGCAAAGCAAAGCGCGCCCGCCATCACACGACCAGTGAGGATCGCTGGGCACGGCGCTGACGCGGCTTTGCCCACCTACGAGTGAGCAGACATAGGGAGAGACAACATGGTGGACGTCTATCTCGCCGGATCGCGCCCGACCCGCCGCGCACCGGCCGAAAGCTTTACGGGTACGGTATGGCAGGACCCGATCATCACCCCGCAGGCGCCGGCACGTGTTGCCTCCGCTCGCGTCGCGTTTGAGCCCGGCGCGCGCACGGCATGGCACACCCATCCCTTGGGGCAGACGCTCTATGTGATCCAGGGTGTCGGGCGGATCCAGGCCAAGGGCGGCCCGATCCGCGAGATCAAAGCGGGCGACATCGTCTGGATTCCGCCAGGCGAGAAGCACTGGCATGGCGCCGCTCCGACCACGGGCATGGTTCACGTCGCGATGCACGAATCGCTGGACGGCAATCACGTGACATGGATGGAGCACGTCACCGACGCCGAATACAACGCGGCTGTTGGATAGCGCCGCTGCGGCCGGATCGCTGTGCCGGCTGGCGCCGGTTTGAAGCCGCGCAGAAACGCCGTGTGCTCATCGTAAATCGCGCCCATCGAGTGGGCGCGTGAGTCGCGCCCCGATCAGAGAAGGCGATCGGGCGAAAAAGGCCCGAGCGGAATCTCCGGCTCGCGATGCCCGAGCAGTTGTGCGACCAGGCGGCCGGTGCGCGCCGAGCCGACCAGGCCGATATGGCCGTGGCCGAATGCATAGACGATGTCCTTCGAGGCCCTCGCATAGCCAATGCAGGGGCGGCCGTCCGGCATGCTCGGACGATGCCCGAACCAGGTCTTGATGCGGGACGCCGGGACGTCCTTGGCCAGTTTTGGGAACATGCTGAAGAGATTGTCGCGAAGAATGTCGGCGCGCTTCCAGTTCGGCGGGGCCTCGAGACCTGCGATCTCGACCGTGCCCGCGGCGCGCAGCCCCTGGTCGGTCCAGTTCACGACCATCTTGGCATCGGATACCATCATCGAGGTGCGCGGCCCGGTGCCTGGATCTTCGATGACGACATGATAGCCGCGCTCGGTCTCGAGCGGCAGGTTATCGCCGACGGAGGCCGCAAGCGCCTTGGACCGCGCGCCCGCGGCAACCACGGCGGCATCACAGGCGATTTCGCCGCGGTCGGTGACGACGCTGACGAGCCTGCCGTTCTGCAGCTTCAGCGCCGTTGCCTTCGCGGCCACGCGCTGCGCACCGCGCGACAGCGCCAGCCGGGCAAGTGCAGCAATGTAATTGCCGGGGTTGCGGCAGCGCCCGGCCTCTTCGACCAGGAGACCAAAGGTGTAGCGCGGATGAAGATCGGGCTCGCGCTGGCGCATTTCATCGGCCGAGAGTTCAAGCCACTCAACGCCGACGCGCTTGCGGATGCGCCAGCCGAGATCATCATCGAACGGTGCGCGCGAGGGAAAGACGTGCAGCACGCCATTGCGCTCGATCAGATCGGGAACTCCAGCTTCCTCCGCCAACTTCTTGTGGAGGGCGGGCGCATCCTTGAGCAGCGGCCGCAGCGCGCGAGCCGTCGCCTCGACCTTTGCCTCGGTCCAGCCTGACAAGAGATAGCGGATCAGCCAGGGCAGGACTCTCGGCAAATAGGACCAGCGGATCGCCAGCGGCCCCAGCGGATCCATCAGATATTTCGGCACCTTCTTCCAGACGCCAGGCTCCGCCGGCGGAATCACCGAATGCGACGACAGCCAGCCGGCATTGCCATAGCTTGCCGCCTGCGTCCCGCCGGGTTCGCCGGGATCGATCAGGGTTACGCGGTGGCCGTCGCGCAGCGCCTCGATGGCGCTGATCACGCCGACAGCGCCGGCTCCAATGATGGCAACGTGGCGCGCGCTGGTCTCTGTCATGGCTCAAGCCTAGCTCGGTACAAAGTCCTTGCCCACCGAGATCGCGCGCGGATCGAGGAAGCAATGCAGGATCGAGGGCTTGCCGGAGGTTAGCGCACGCTCGAAGGCGGGCGCAAAATCCTCGGTGCGCTCGACCCGCTCGCCGTGGCCGCCGAAGGCTCTGGCATAGAGCGCGAAGTCGGGGTTTTGGAGCTGCGTTCCGATCACGCGGCCCGGATAGTCGCGCTCCTGATGCATGCGAATGGTGCCGTATTGGCCGTTGTCGATGATGACGACGATGATCGCCGCGCCATATTGGACGGCGGTGGCGAACTCCTGGCCGTTCATCAGGAAGCAGCCATCGCCGGCAAAGGCGACGACGACACGATCGGGATATTGCCGCTTCGCCAGCACGGCGGCTGGGACACCATAGCCCATGGAGCCGGAGGTTGGCGCGAGCTGCGCGGCGAAGGTGTGGAAACGATGATGGCGATGCAGCCAGCCGGCATAATTGCCGGCGCCATTGCAGACGATCGCGTCCTTCGGCAGGCGGTCACGCAGCCACGCGACGACTTCCCCATATTGGAAGGCGCCTGGAAGTTCGCGGGGCTTGTCGGTCCAGTCGAGGTAATCGGCATGGGCCTTCGCGGCTTCGCCCTTCCAAGCGACAGGCGCGCGAGGCCTCAATATCTCGACGGCCTGAGCGAAGGCGGCCGGGCCGGCCTCGATCGCGAGCGTCGGTTGATAGACGCGGCCGAGCTCTTCCGCGCCCGGATGCACGTGAACGAGTTGCTGAGCGGGGGAGGGAATGTCGAGCAACGTATAGGAGGAGGACGGCATTTCCGACAGCCGGCCGCCAATCAGCAGGATCAGGTCGGCGCCGGTGATGCGGGCTTTCAGGCGCGGATCGGGTCCGATGCCGAGGTCGCCGGCATAGTTGGGATGATCGGCGTCAAACAGCGAAGCGCGGCGGAACGAGGTTGCGACGGGCAGTTCGAAGCGCTCGGCGAAGTGCGCAATGCTCCTGGCTGCCGCTTCGTCCCAACCCGACCCACCGAGAATGGCGATCGGCGCCTTCGCTTGCGCAAGCAAGGCGCCGAGACGCCCGATATCGGATGGCGCGGGCCAGCTCACCGCGGGCTCGACGCGCGGTGCGTCGCTCACCGCAGCCGCTTCGGTCAGCATGTTTTCCGGCAGCGCGATCACCACGGGGCCGCGGCGGCCCTGCATGGCGACGCGGAACGCGCGCGCCACCAATTCCGGAATGCGATCGGGGCGGTCGATCTCGACCACCCATTTCGCCATGCTGCCGAACATGGCCTTGTAGTCGACCTCTTGGAAAGCCTCGCGCTCGCGCATGCCGGTATCGACCTGGCCGATGAAGAGGATCATCGGCGTGGAGTCCTGCATCGCGATGTGCACGCCATGGCAGGCATTGCTTGCGCCGGGACCGCGGGTGACGAAGCAGATGCCGGGGCGTCCCGTGAGCTTGCCGTAGGCCTCAGCCATCATGGCCGCGCCGCCCTCGGCGCGGCAGATCATGACGTCGATCTTGCTGTCATGCAGCGCGTCCAACGCGGCGAGATAGCTTTCGCCGGGAACGCAGGTGACCCGCTCGACCCCTTGCGCGACGAGCTGATCGATCAGGATCTGGCCGCCGGTGCGCAAGTTACTCTTGGCTGCGTTCGATGGGCTCATGACAGCTCCTTGCAAGCGTTAGCGATGCGGGCGATGGCCTCGCAAGTTTTGTTCGGAAGCGGCGTAGGACAAGCGGAAAAACGGCGCAAGGCCGAAACAGGTGCCGCGCACCACGGCGAGATCGTGCTGTTCCAGGAGATAACGGCAGAACGTGCTCGACCAGCGTCGGCTTCGTAAATGACGGCGTCATGGCTGATCTCGGACCGCCCGGTGAGATCAAAGCCGCAGCGCGTGGGAGAAGCGTAGGGCGGGCCGCCTCAATCGACGCGCGTCCAGGTCTGGCCGCCGCAGAACATGCCGCCAAAGGCGCAGCCCTGGACGCGAAGCGTGTCCGGCCCCCTCAAGGCGATGGTCGAGTCGTAGGTGCTGCCCGTGTTGGGATCAAGAATCCGGCCAGTCCATTTCAGGTCCTTGCCCGGTTTCATGTTGATGAGAACCTGCTCGCCATTCTGGTTGGACTTTGCGTCCACCGAATAGCCGCAGAGATTGGCGCCGCACTGCTCGATGCGGACCTTGCCTTCCTTCTCTTCCGTCAGCCACACCCCGAGCGGCGAATTGGGATCGCGCAGCGCTGCGGGCGCAGGGGCCGGCTGCGAGATCGGCGCAGCAGCAGCGCCGGGCTTTGCTGCGGGCGGAGACGACACGGCCGCATCTGCCGGCGTCCTGTTCGCCGTTGTCGTCGGCGCGGGCTCCGTCGGTGGCGGGTTGTCCGTCGTCGGAGAGGCTGGAGACGGCGTCACCACCGTTTGCGCTGGCCCTGGTATGGCAGCCGCGTCAGCAGGCGGCGCGGCTGGTCCCGGCGGCTGCGGTTCGACTTTTGCTTCCCGCGCGGACTGCTGTTGCCTGTGTGCGGACGCCTGATCATGATTGCGGATGCGTTTGGCCTTGCGACCGGTGTTGTCGTAAATGCCGGGGATCGAGACGGTGCCGCGGTCCGGATCAATATGGATGGTGTGTCCGCCATAATGGAACGTGTATTGCGCCTGGGCCGCGCTGCTCGCGAACAGGAATGCGGCAAGAGCCAACAGCCTTGTCATCGTGACCTCCTGAGCGGCTTTGTCCCCCTCGCACGGTCCTGGTCCCCCTCGCACGGTCCTGCGCAGGGGCGCGCGCCCAGAGCGCGATCCAGATCACTTCAAAACATGAGTCGTGGCCTAGCGGCTCAGGTTCAACGCGCCCCGCGCACGCGGTGCGGACGGCCGGTCAATGTCCGGAGAGCGGGAACGGTTCCTGACCTCACTCGAACCAGGCTGCATAAATCCTCTTGAAGCTGCCGTCCGCCATCGCGATATGCAGCCACTGGTCGACAAAGGCTTTCAGAGCCTCGTCGCGCTGCAGCCAATAAGCCTTCTCGGCAAAGTCGAAGGGCTTGTCCGGGTGTATGGCACAGAGTACGCCGGGATGCAGCTTCTGCTGATAGCGGGTTTCTGAGGCGTCCGTCATCATCAGATCGGCATCACCCTTGGCGATCTCGTCGAAGATCGTGACATTGTCGCCGTAAACCTTGATGTCGGCATTCTTGATGTGGGCGCGCGCAAAGCGCTCGTTGGTGCCGCCGGGATTGACGATCACGCGGACTCCCGGCTGATCGATCGTCTCCAGCGTCTGGAATTTGTCCGCATCGGCGCAGCGCGCGATCGGCGTTTTGCCCTCGCGCATGACGGGCGTTGAGAAGAATCCTTTCTTCTGCCGGTCCAGCGTGATCGAGACGCCGCCCATCGCGACATCGAAATTGTCGGCCTCGAAATCCTTGGTGAGGTACGGCCAGGTTGTTTTGACATAGTCGACCTTGACCCCAAGCGCTTTGCCCAGGGCTTCCGCCATGTCGACGTCAAAGCCGCGGAATTTGCCGCTTGCGCTGTCGAAGGCGCTGAAGGGCAGATAATCCCCGGTCATGCCGACGCGCAGCGTTCCGCGCTTGATGATCTCGTCGAGGCGGGAGATCTCCTGACGGGGCTCTTGGCGAGACTCTTGGGCCGGCGCCGCGCCCGCCAAAAGCACGAGCGCTGCAGCGAGGCAGGACAGGATGCGTTGCATCGGGCTCTCATTCACGAAAGGAAATGCCGAATCGATCGTCCTATAGGCAAGTCCTCGACATTCGCAAACACGCCCGATATGGGAAAGGCAAGAGGCTAAGCCTCGCCAGCTCGCCGCACGTCCTCCGCGGTCTCGGCTGCAGGACTGCGAGCAATCATTTCACGTCGGATCTGCTCAAAGCGGGCCCGCGCCTCGCTCTCGCGTTCGTCGACCATCTTGATCGCCGCTTCCGCGCTCATCGGGCCGAGCACGATCGGGGCGGAATTTTCTCCGATCATCTCGTCGACGAAGTACTCGTCGTTTTCGCCGCGGCGCACGCTCCATTTGAAACGGATCGCGGCCATCGGGCCGGGACCGATCTTGGTGTAGCCATCGGCGCCGACCGGTGCGATAGGGGGCGATGCAGTCGTGGGCTCTTCTGATCCACGAGGGGTCTGCGGGTACTCAAGGATGCTCGCAATGGTGGCGAGCGCCTCATCCGTTGGATCGCTCTGGGTCAATGTTCCGTCCTCCGAAACATGGCATCCGGCCCACACGTGCCATGGCCGGCGCGCAGGTTCTGCGAGGCTTGCCCCCGAATAAGGCCGAGTTTGGGCTATTTAGGTGCAAATCGGCGGCAGTTTCGCGCTCCACGGCCGCTCCTGCTCGAGCTGCGCGGCGAGGCGCAGCAGCGTCGCTTCGTCGCCGAACCGCGCGGCGAACATCATGCCGAGGGGCAACCCGGCGCTATTCCAGGCAAGTGGCACCGACATGGCAGGCTGGCCCGACATGTTGAACATCGAGGTGCCCGGCATGTAACGCCGCAGGGTTGGCCCGATATGGGACAGGTCCTGTGCCATCGAATTGAGCTCGCCGAGGCGCAGCGGCGGCGTGCACAAGGTTGGGCTCAGGAAGACGTCGCAGCTTGCGAAGAATTCGGCGAGCGCGCGCGACATTCGGAACGCGCCGAGCTCCGCCGCGACGTAATCGGTCGCACTGGTGCTTTGCGCATTGTGTGCCATCACGAGCGTCAGGATTTCGAAATCCTCCGCCGTCATGGGTCGCCCGAAGCGCTTTTCCGCCAGCCGCACGCTCAGGGCGGTGTTGGCGCCGACGATGGTGGCCATCACCTCCGCGGGATCGAGCGGCAGCACGGGCGCGCGCTCCTCGACATGATGGCCAAGCTTCTCCAACAGCGATGCGGTGTCGTGCACGGCCGCCGATATCTCGGCATCGATCGCCTCGCCATAGGGCGACTTGGCTGTAAAGGCGATGCGCAGGCGGCCGGGGTCGCGCCTGACTTCTTCGACGAAAGGCCGCTCCGGCGCCGGCGCGTGATAGGGGCTTGTCGGCTCCGGCCCGCACAAGGCGTCCAGCATGGCCGCGCTGTCGCGCACGCTGATGCTGACGACGTGCCCGCAGGAAAGGCCGGCCCAGCCCTGGCCGCGATCCGGTCCAACCGGATTGCGCGCGCGGGTCGGCTTCAGCCCGAACACGCCACAGGCCGAGGCGGGGATGCGGATCGAGCCGCCGCCGTCGCTGGCGTGGGCGACAGGCAGGATACGCGCGGCGACCGCCGCTGCTGCGCCGCCGGAGGAACCGCCGGCGGAATGTGCGAGATTCCAGGGATTGCGGGTTGGGCCGTGCAGGCGCGGTTCGGTGGTCGGCATCAAGCCGAACTCGGGGCTCGAAGTCTTGCCGAAAATCGTCAGCCCCGCGTTCAGGCAGCGCAGCGCCAGCGTGCTCGAATGATCAGCAACCTCGTCCTTGTAGAGACTGGCGCCGAATGTCGTGCGCGTGCCCTCCAACAGGTCGAGGTCCTTCAGCAGGAAGGGAACGCCCGCGAAGGGGCCCTCGGGAAGCCCCTTGTCGATCTGTCGTTCGGCATAGTCGTAATGCTTGACCACGACGGCATTGATCTGCGGATCGAGCTTTTCAGTTCGGGCGATGGCTTCGTCGAGCAGCTCTCGAGGCGTCACCTCCTTTTTGCGGACAAGGTCGGCAAGACCGACCGCGTCGTAGCTGCCATATTCCTTGAGAGCCATTGGACCACCCATTGAAACTGGGCGTACAGCGGGCGCACCCGGATGGCGCGCCCGCCGCTGCCGAAATCACCCGAGCACGTCCTGATTGATCACGTTCTGCCGGATCGGATCGCCGTCAAGCGCGCTCAGGATGTTGCGCGCAGTCTGCTCGCTCATGCGGTCGACGGCTTCGCGCGTAACGCCCGCAACATGCGGCGCCGTGACCACGTTGGGCAGGCCGAACAGCGGATTGCTGACCGGCGGCGGCTCCTGTTCGAAGACGTCAAGGCCGGCGCCGGCGAGCTTGCCCGATGCCAACGCATCGTAAAGCGCCCTCTCGTCGACAATGCCACCGCGCGCGGTGTTGATGAGGTAAGCCATCGGCTTCATCAGCCGGAGCCGCGCCGCGTTGAACAGGCCGACCGTTTCCGGCGTCTTCGGACAATGAATGCTGACGAAATCGGCGCGCGGCAACGCCGCATTGAGCTCGGGCACCGCTTCGCAGCCCGCCGCCTTGATATCAGCAGGGCTCTTGTAGGGATCGTAAACCAGGACCTGCATCTCCATGGCCTGACAGCGCTTGGCGGTGCGGGTGCCAATGCGACCGAAACCAACGATCAGCAAGGTCTTGCCGAAGAGGTCGTAGGGCAATTTGCCGAGCCGCTCAGGCCAGGTGCCGTTCTTGACCATCGTGTCCATTTCAACGGCCCGCTTGGCGAGCGTCAGCATCATGAACAGCGCGCATTCGGCAACCGAGGGCGAATTGGCCGTGCCCGCCACCATCAGCGGGACCTTGCGGCGGCTCAGCGCCGGCACGTCCACCGCGTCGTAGCCGACCCCGATACGGGTCACGACCTTCATGTCGCCGGACGCTTCGAGTTCGGGCTCGCCGAACTTGGTCGCTCCGAGCGCAACCCCGTGCACCGGCGCCTGCGCGCGCAGAAGGGCCTCGAAATCCGGGGCCGAAATCATGTTGGGGAATTCGACGAGATCGATGTCGTCACGCGCATTGAGGAGTGCTCGCCCCGTCGCCGACATGGATTCCGTGACGAGGATCTTCATTTTATTGTGATGCACTTTGTTTTAGGCCCTTTTTGAGTAGGGGCACCTCCCGTACCCCTTTTGGTACCCCCAAACTAGCGCGGCTTATCGTGGACGGCAACGGAGGCCGGGGGTGGAACGGAGGCCGGGGGTGGGGCAGCTTCACGGATGCGCGCTCGCATCGTCCGAACACCCGCCCGGCCTCCCGCGCGCCCTGATGCACGCCCGACACAGCCACGGCGCCACTAAACTGCCCGCCCAACTACCGCGCCCAGCGCGCTTGGCACCGTTCTGGGCAGCGCTGTACCTGCCATGGGAATAGTGCGGCCAATCGAGCGCGAGCCCATGGCCGACAAGCCATTCCCCGAGATCGACACCGCCGACCGTGCAGGTCGCGACGGTCCGGCCGTACTGATCTAGCGCGACGGCCGTGCAACTCACTGGTCGGCGGGCAATGAAGGCGTCAAGATCATTCGCGGCCTTGGCGCCGCATCGGTATAGATCGCTGTCGCTATTGCGGCAGAGCTGGGCGCTTTCAGGCGCGTCGATGCCCCAGAGGCGTACGCGCGTGCCGTGGAGTTCCAAGGTGTCGCCGTCGATGATGCTGGCGCGCCCGATCAGGTCGGCAGGTAGGGCGGGGAAGGTTGACGCAAGAAGCGTCAGGGCGATGATGAGCGGGAGGCGCACGGGCGCTCTCGGTTGGATTGCAGTAGACTGGAACGATGTCTCGAAACGCTCGGTTAACGGCCATGAAGCGCATCAAGCCAAAGCGAACACCGCTCCGCCCCGATGGCGCGCCGATGACCGAGGACGACTTCCGGGTAATCCGAGATCAGATCACCGCTTTCGACGACATCCAATGGATCGACAACGCCACTCGCGACCTCGTCGAGCGCTTCATGCCCGATCTAGTAGACCGCTTGCCTGAGAAGCGGACCGAGACGTTTGAGCAGGCGCTTGGCCGGATGCGGGCCAAGGCAAAGCGGAAGGTCACGGCCGAAGATCGTGCGAAGCGGAAAACGCCTCGCAGCCGGTGACCGCCTGCGCCTAGGGTGATCCGATCCGGTGGTCTGCTGAATATTGAAAGCGGACATGAGCAACAATTCCGGGATGGCACAGAAGCGGAAGTCTAACGCGCAACAATCTGTTAATCTTAGTCAGAGTAAAGGTTGCATTGTTATCGCTGAAGTTGCAATCCTAGTGGCTGCTTGCTTGCGAGGACACCGTGGCAATAGTCGCGCGGCTTTTTGAAAGCCTAATGCCGCCCGCCCTTCGCGGAGCCGGGGGACTAGCTCGCGCTCTCTTGGCGCTGCCGTTTGCCGCCGCTATCGCGCTTATTTTTGGCCAGCAGCTTTTCCGTTTTTGGAAAGCCCTTGGGCTCGGTATGTTATCACCGCAAGGCGTGTCATTCATCCAGAAGCAGTATGACTTCCTGTTGAATTGCCGCTACCTGCTGAATGTTTTCGATATCGCCGCCTGTAAAAGCAAGATGATTGGTCAGCTCAATCCATTTGATTTCGCGCTATTCGAGATGTTCGTTTGGATTGCACTTGCGCTGGTCATCCTGAGGGTTGTGACTGGAGCGGTGACCCTGCCGAGCCTTGACCAGTACTCGGACCTGCTAAGGAGAGGATGGACGATTAGCGGAGTTTTGGCTTCGTTCGTATTCCTAGGGCTAATCGGAATATTCGTGGCGACAAACTTGTACAACTTTGTTGACCAGCTTCCGGTTCGCTTGTTAGTCGAACATTCCCCCCGCGGTTTTCTTGCGCTGCAAGCTTTTATGTTCTGCGCGGCCTCCGCCTCCTCGGCGGAAGGAATACTCTTCATAATGTGGGCTGTGTTGAGGGGAAACAAGGTACTGCCTCCCGCTACAAATTCCGCCGGGAATTAGGTGCATTTCCGCAACGGGTCAGGGGCAGAAGTGTCCGAGCCCGAGATTGTCTGCTCTCGTTCAACAGCCGACGACGGCCTCGACTGGCACGTCTCGTGCTCATCTTACGATCCGATAATTCTTCGCCCGCTTCTTGCGCGGCCCCGGCACGGCACCGCCCGGATACAGCGCCCGCATAATGCCGATGCGCGGCAGCATGGTGTCGCCGCCGTATTCCGCGACCAGCATCAGCGCCTCGATCGCTGCGCGCCATTCCGGCGCGTCGTGCTCGCGTTTGGGGAGCTTGGTGATGAAGTTGGCAGCATCGCGCAGGGTATGCAGCTCGCCGCCACCGGGCAGGGGGATGGGATCGTCGAAGGTGCGGTGCCAGCTTCCTTTGGCCATGATCGGCGTTGTCGCTAATCAGCAACGATTGCGCTGCTTGGCCTTTCGATGATCTTGGTGACCCGGTCGCTCGTGGTCCACATGCCGACGATGAACGCTATCAGCGAAAGCATCGCGCATAAGAAGGCCAGTGCATGAGATGTATAGTACGCCAGCTTGTATTTGCGGCTGGCCGTCGTTTCTCGGATGAACGGATGATCATAATGAAACGACTTGCGCCCTTCCTGACCAGCCAGAAAATAATTGGTTAGATACGCCAGAGCCATCGCGGCCAATGCTAATGCGACGCCGATGGCGTAGTCACGCAGCGTATGGGCGACGTTCCCGATCTGGACGAAATCTGCTTTGTCCTTCGCTGCAAGTGCTCCGAGAAACGTCAGGATCGCCACGGCAGCGCCGCCATTGATCAGTATTAGGGTCTTGAGGGCGAGGTTTGCCCCTTCGATCGCCGACTGATTGACGTAGGTGTGAAACTCTCGGCTTTGATCATGCGCTCGATGCGCGTCATCCCGATTGGTTTCGAACAGCCACTTCTGCCGCTCGATCTCTAGTTCGTGCTTCCACTTCCGTTCTTCGAAGGGCGGCTGGCGGTCATTCATCTCGTGAACCTTTATGACTTCTACACTGCGAGCGCGCTATCGGTTAAAACGGCGCCGCACCCGCCTCGGTGAACTTCACATAGCTGCCGCTCTCGTGGAGCCAGAGCCAGCCTTTGGCGACGCAAAGGTCGAGGCCAGCATTGCACTCCGCAGGTGTGTCCTCGAGCTGATACAGAAACGACCCCTTCATCTTCTCGATATAGATGCGGCCGTCCTGCACCGGCTCGAATGCATTCGCCAGTTCTCGCACCTTGCGGGCGCCGACCTCGGGGTCGGAAGGTGCGGTCGGACAAGAACCCCATTACTGGCGCGCACTAAAAGCTAATCGAAATTGAAAGTATGCGCGCCGCAAAGGGCTTTGAACCGCGCGGCTATCGCCGAGAAACTATCCTCCCCATTGAAACGACCGAAGCTATGCGAGATGATGGGAATGCCTATCGGCCTCGTGGTCTCACCGACGAAAAAGATATACCTTTTGCCGCTTGCGCCGTGAACGCTTTCTTCCGAAAAGCGAGCCTCAAACAGAAGCTCAGCCAATTGACGGCTCTCTTTACCATTGCATTGTATCCAACGGGGCTCAAGAGCCGTTAAAAACGAACTGATCAATTCATAGTAAGACTGGAGTGCTTGATCTTGCGAGCTGGAGCTGGCCACCTTGCCCCAGCTAATGTCGCTCGTATTGTTTGAAAACCACGGCAGGAAGTCGGTCTTGAAGATCGACTGTCGAAACACTGACCGGGCAAACGTGTTTCCCGGCGTGCTGCGATGGTAGCCGAAAAGATGCTTCCCAATTAAATTTCCTAGCCGCGTAAAATACTTTCCGTAATAGATAGTGCTGTCGTCGTCAAAATAACCGGCGCGTATGCGTCGATATTCGTGGAAGCCAGCTTCTTGGCCGGACCGAAACGCGTCGACGGCGCGCTTCACAGGCCAGTATTCTCTTTCGGCCCATTTATCTTCTGGACCAAGCCACCGCGGATTTAGGCCGAAGAGCGCGATACATTGCTTCCGTCGTAGTGCGAACGGATTTCCAGAGTAGGCGAAAGGTGGCATCATCGGCTGCAGTCCCGCGCCATTTCCTGATCTTGATATGGCTTTGTTCAGCCGGATGACATCTTCATAATAATCACGGCACAGAAAAGATCGTAGGTGGGCTTCGACTTCACGCATCATTCTCAAGCTTCCATCAACTAAATTCGCATCTGCAACCCATCTCGCGCTTCCGATCCCGGCCCGTGACCTATGCCCTTCCGGCGTCCGTGTATATCTTAGGGGTTACCTACCGCGCCGATGAGACAAGTAGGTTACGCGAGTAACAGAATAAGATTTGGCAAAGACCGGCGCACCGCCCATGCGCGGCGGTGGCGGCATGCCCCAGCGCATCGTCACCATCTCGGTGCCCGCGTCGGTGTTACGAATCACAGGGGCAGGGTAGTCGGGAAAGACGCCCGGCATCGGGGGTAGGTTGCCGACATAGCGATTGATCACGCGGAAGAGGGTGACGATCGCGGCTTGGTTGGTGGTGATTGAGTAGAGATTGCACATGCGCGGACTGTGGAGAGAGGCTGTTACAATAGCGGCAATCGCCATGCACCGTCGCTAGGAAACTTCCACCCACGGCGCGGCGCTTCTCCTCTGGACGCGCTGGCGCCTATGGCCGTATTGATTAACCGATCGAGACACGAGAAGGCGAAAAAAATCGCCCTCACGTCCGAAGTACGATACTCGCTCGCTCGCTTCATGTAGCGATATTCGAAACTCTTATGTTTTTCGGCCAACAAATCGACCAACAGGTCACCCCCAGTGTCATACAATCCCTCGCACCTGCATCGGTCTCGCAGTTTTACGAGGTCGTGCCCAATGTCTCGTTGTCTCAACTGAGCTTCGGTGTAGCCTTTATGGATGAGGAACGCCTTGAAGTACAATTCGACGGCAAAACCGCAGAGCATGTGAAATGCCATGAAAAGCGTTATGTCATCCGGTAGTTGCAGGCGGTGAGGGTTGGCCATCATCGAATACGCGGACTGCACGTAGCCCTTTGCGACGGAATATGGTTCTTCCGAACTAATGCTCATCACCGCTCCCCCGGCCACCAATGCGACGGCGGATCGCTTGCCGAAATCTTTGTGCGCCGTAGCGCGACCAGATGGCTCCGCTTGTACGGATAGCCGCGCACCTCCGAGCAGTCCTTGCACCGCATGTATCGTTCCAGCTCATGGACCGGCGTCGTCTTCGGCCGCCGCACGATGTCGAGCGCGACGGTTTGATGGGTGTCACAGCCCAAGCATCGGACCTCAAGATAGGTGTAGCCCGCATTGACCGCGTCACCGAGCGTAGGCGAGGGCTGCGCCGGTCCCTTGAAGGCGAGCATGCGCTTGTTCCACGCCTCGCAGGCGAGCTTATCGGCTTCGCGGCGCGCCTCAGCCGCGCGCTGGGCCGCTATTCGGACCGAGGTGCCGTATAGCCGATCGCGGGATTTGGTACCCATGTCAGATCATCGCCGGACGGGCCGACTGGGGCAAGCCGCTATACCTCGCGGCTGAGCGCTTGGTTCGGCCCAAGCAGGCCGTCACGCTACTGACGCAAAGCCGGGAAATGATCCGGGCGCCACAACCTGACGTCGTAAGGACACCCGATGCCGCCCCTCCAAAATCCAGCCGTCGCCGATCTGGCGCCCTCCGACCCCGACTTAGCCGTCTATGATGAAGAGCATGGCATCACCTATCTGCGCATGCTTGATGCTGACGCGGAAGGTGCCGACTGGCGCGAGGTCTCACGGATCGTGCTGCACATTGATCCAGATCGCGAGCCCGAACGGGCGCGACGAGTATTCGACAGCCATCTGGCACGGGCCAAGTGGGTCTCAAAGGTCGGATATAAGGAATTGCTCCGACGAGGCTGGCCTTCCGAGCGTCAGGCAAACTGAGGGGCAGCCCGAGTGAAAGATACCCGAGCACGGCGCCGTTCAAGCGCGCGTCTTGGCGGCGGCCCAGTCTGGCCGGATGTCGGCGCCGCGCTGGCCGCAAGCGGTGCAGACGAATTTGTCTTCAACGTCGGATATCCACAGCTCATCCGGCCAGCGATCGGCATCGTCGGGCACCGTGATGCAGCGGCAGCAGGTATCGTCCGTGCAATAGATCAGCACATTGCGCACGCCAGCAGCGCGCATCTCGCCGAAGGTGATCTTTTGTAGGCGGGTCACCACTTCAACAACACAGCGGTGCGGCCATTATCAACGCGCGAAAGTGGCAAGTTATGCATAAACCAAGCATAGCCGCAAAATTTCGCCGACGCCTCTCCCGAGCTGAACTCGACGAACAAGTCTTCGTACATTCTGAACGCTGAGCCCGGCTCAATTCGATTAGCAATTGCCCACAGCTCATCGACTATTGGCTTGATGGCGTGGGTGACCTGAAATTTTTCCATGTGGTTATCCTTCCATGATCGGCCATCGCCGGTATCACACATTGATGCGCATACATTTTAACTAAAGTAGGTGCGCAGGGCCGGAATTGCGAGCGGAAGGGCCGCTAAACGAGCGAACAGGCTAATTCGGAGCTTCGCCCGACGCTCCATCCCCAAACACCTCGGCGATTGCGCCTGTGACATCACAGCCGCCGCCTTCGCCCTGCAGCTTCAGCACGCGAGCCAGCCGAGCCCTCGCAACGTTATAGCTCATCGCCCCCTTGCCGTGCCGGACACGATACGCCGCATAGGCTTGATTGAAGGGCTTCATGTCCCCGGTCAGCGTGGCGGCGCTGACGGCGCGCTTTTCTAGCGCAGTGACCGCTTTCACTTTTTTCATCACGCTCGCATGAGCGGTCAGCGCCACCCGTTGCGCACGGGCTGCGGCCTCGATCGCCGCCTGCACGTGCGTAGCGTCCGCCGCGAGGCGGTCTTGGTCGTCCCTGTCGAAAGCCTTCTTGACGGCCCGCGCGATGCCATCGGCGGTGGCGCGATCCTTCACCCACCACGCGCGGACGACCCGCAAGCTCGGCGAGCGCTTCTGTAACGCGCTCTGCGATTGCTGCAGGTCCTGCGACGCGCCGACGACGCAGCGGTCATCGATCACCGCGAGGTAGACGGCCGCGAACCCCTCACGGGTGATGTACTCGCGCGCGGCGCCGCGCGGAATTTCAGCGATAGGCGCATCGACATGCATACGTGATCCCCCCGAAACACTTGCTCGTTCGCTTTGTCCAGAAAACGCTTAATCTTCGAAGCGTCAAGATGCGAGGCGACCCTCGCGCGGGTTCGCGGGGGAGCTATCTATGGATAAAATCGAGCTATTTAGGGCTATTTTACAGTTTCCGCATTCCAGCGGGTTGATCAGACCCGTTTCGTGGGGTACCTCCATCGCGTCGCGCAGGCCACAATAGCGTCTGCAAAATAGCCGCTCCATTCGGAGCGGCTTTTCTTTTGGCGCGAGCCGCAAGGCCGCCTGTCTCCACAATCACGAACACCACACCGACGCGCCCCATTCGGCGCGGCCGAACTCTCCTGTGCCAAAAAGGAACCACCATGCTGCAGCAGCAGATCATGACCAAAACCGAACTACTGCGGACGACGTGCCGCAGCGTGGAAGCGTGGAAAAGCATGCAACGGCGCGGGGAGATCGCGCTCGCATTTGGCGATTGCCGTGCGTCGGCGTCGCGCTGGTATACGCCAGTCGATGCCGTCGCAATTCTGCTGGTCTTGGAGTTGGCCAAAACCTATGGCGCGGGCGTGGCCGCGTCGTTTGCGCGCGCGTTCGCCGACACCTTGCTGAACGTGATCGCCGAAGCCGAGCACGGCCCGATCGATGCATTGTTCGTTATGGTCGATCTCATCCGAGAGGCTGACGGCACGCGTGGGCATCTCGCATGCGGCGCGCACGCCGCGTCGCTCGCTATGATCGGCGCGGAGGTGGCGAACTTGGCGCCGGGCTACACCATCGAGCGCGTCACCGCGATTAACGTCAATCAGATCACTCGCACTGTTCGAGCTAACGCCGCACGTCTTGGCGTCGATCTGTCCGGGCCGTTCATGCCAGCGCCGGGCTCGACCGAGTTCACCGAGATCATGGCGCCATTTGCCGAGCTGCCGACCGGCATGGTCGAGGCCAGCGCTCGCCGGAAGCGTGAGAGCGCTATTCGCCGCGTCAGTGAGCGGGTGAGGCAGCGTGCGATGGGCGGACGGATTATCCATGGTCAGCGCAAGCAGCCGCAGATGCAGGTGGCGTAACCGACGAGATCTTTCGATTGCCCAAGAGCTCGATGCCGCTGAGCAAATCGATCGGTAGCCCATGCGGCTGCTGTCTCTCACCTCTCAATCACCTGCAGAAGAGAAAAGCCCGGCAACGGTCGCCACCATCGCCGGGCACGAATTTCTGCTTCCAAACGCAACCATAGCCTTCTGGAAAAGACCATGATCGTGAGCCGCACTATGTGCGAAAACGCGCGCGATGACAAGGTGCGGCGCTGCGCCGTTACCGGCTGCAACGAGCGGATGGGAGGTGTGTGCCATGCATGACCGCACCAAGCCCCTGCTGGAGCGGGCCATCGAATTTCTGATGCATTTGCGCCCCGCCGGGCCGTGGCAGTTAACGGCGATCAATCCGCGCGTCAACAACGATATCATCACGAGGACTATCAGAAGCCCTGAGGCAGCACGCAGGTTCATCAGCGAGCACGACGGCAAGCGCAATCTCCACTTCTCGGTCAATCCGGTTCGGGTCGAGAACAGAAAAGCGTCGAAGCCCGATGTCGCTGCGATTGAGTTTGTTCTCGCCGATCTCGATCCGCGCGATGAGGAGCCATCCGATGCAGCCAAGGACCGCTACTTAACCTCGCTGAAAGCGTTTCAGCCCGCACCGACGTTTGTGATCGATAGCGGGAATGGCGTGCAGGCATTGTGGCGCTTGGACCAGCCCATTCCATTACCCAAGCCGGTCAAGGCTGTTGATCCAAAAGGGGCACCCATTTGGGGCCTCGCGCCTGAAGCTCAGATCATCGTCGATGACGTTGAAGCTCGCGCTAAGGCGGTGATGGAGAAGCTTGGTAGCGTAGCGGGGACGCAGAATATCGACCGCATCATGCGGCTGCCTTGGACCAAGAACCTGCCGAACCCGGTGAAGCTGAAGAAAGGGCGCAAGCCATGCCAATCCAGCCTGCTCAGCTCCGATGGCTCGGTTTGCAAGCTGGAAGACTTTCCGGTGCCGTCAAAGGAGAGAAATACCAACAGCTCTAATGGCGGCAACGCCAGCGCCAACAACACCCGCACCGGGAAGGCGAGCATCGATTGGGCCGTTGTCGAGCAGCACAGGGGGTGGCTTAAGGGGGCCGCCGATCTGCCATCCGATTTCAGCGGCAAAGGCAGGGCGATCATCGCGCATTCCGGCAACCTCAAGGACCTCAATTTCGATCTCCAGCATGCCAAGGTGCTCGCAAAGCCATACCAGAGCTGGAGCGAGGTTGCTTTTGCTCTCGCCGCGATCTTTAAGCATGACGGCCGCTACAGCAACGAGCAGATCGCGGCGGCGCTGTTGGCTGATCTGCAATGCAACCAGCACATTGGGCATCAGGCGGACAAGCACCGCGCGATCGAGCGCCTGATCCTGCGCTCACATGAGCCACCGGCGGGGAAGGTGCGCACGGCAGGCGCGCTGAACTGGCGCGAGCAAAAGAAGGATGGATCACCGACACCCAGCATGCACAATGCGCGTCTTGCCATCACCGCGCTCGGCATCGAGTGCAGCTATGACACGTTCCACAACAAGCTACTGTTCGGCTTTAAGGACGACAACGTGCGCCATGCGATCGAACACATCTTCGGTGAAGTGACCGACAACGGCATCATCGCCCTCCGGCAAGTGATGTCCGATACGTTCGGGTTTGATCTGACGGACAAGCACACGCGGGACGCCGTGATCTCGCTCGCGCTGGAGCACTGCTTCGATCCCGTGGTGGATATGCTTGCGAAAGCTGAGGCGAACTGGGATGGGATCAATCGGCTGGACCGGGTGGCGGCGGATTATCTCAACTGCGAAGATACCCCGCTGAACGCCGCCTTCATGCGCAAGACCATGATTGCCGCCGCCGCGAGAGCGCGCATTCCCGGCATCAAGTTCGACACCATCCCGGTGCTTGAGAGCGAGGAGGGCTTCAACAAATCCACCGCATTGCGCGTGCTCGCTGGCGACGAGAACTTCTCCGACGAAAGCATCATCGGCAAGAACAGCCGGGAGGTGCAGGAGCAGCTTGCCGAAATCTGGATACATGAGAACGCCGATCTCGCCGGAATGAAGAAGGCCGAGGTCGAGACTGTTAAGGCATACGCAAGCAGGATGGTCGATATTGCGCGACCGGCATATGGGCATTTCGTCAAGAAGCAGAAGCGCCACTCGATTGAGGTCGGCACCACGAACAGCGACCGTTACTTGCAGTCGCAAACCGGCAATCGACGGTTCTGGCCGTTGCGGGTTCTGAAAGCAATCGACATCGCGAAGCTCAAACGTGACCGGCTGCAGTTGTGGGGCGAGGCTGCGCACTACCAGAGCCAAGGCGAAAGCCTCGTGCTCGATGAGGCGCTGTGGGGAGCTGCCGCTGCCGAGCAAGAGGCCCGCCGCGTGACTGACCCTTGGGAGGACATCCTCCGAAACATGCCCGACCTGACGACCTACGGCTACTGGAAGGACGGCGTGCGACACGAAGGCACGCGAACGATCATCTATGACGAGCGAGACGAGGAAAAGGTCATAGCGTCGCACGTGCTGGAGTATGTCCTCGGGATCCAGCCGGGGAGCCAAACCACCCAGCACACCATGCGGTTCGCGACCGTCATGAAAAAACTGGGCTGGGAGCGGGCCAAGAACGGCTATGTCTCGATCCCCGGCATTGGGCGGGAGAAGGGCTACTTCCGCAAGCGCAGCACCGAGAGCTAAAGCCCAATGCGTCAGGTGAGCGACCTGAGCGCCTCCGAGCGGCAACTTCCTGTTGGCTGCAGGATGCACCAGCCCAGCCCGCTCGGCCCGGTGCGGGATACAGCACATTTCCACTGGTGAAGGGCATAGCCGGAACTCTCTAGATAGGTCGCTCAGGTCGCTCAGGTCGCTCCAAGCCATCTCTCCCACCGGTTTCTTGCAAACGAGGAGGTCGCCTTTGGTGGCGAAAGGCCGCTCAGGTCGGTCGGGGTTGGCGCGGCGCCCCTCTGGGCAGGGTCGCTCCGTCGTGATTGCCGAGGTCGCTCACCTTTCGAGGCGAGTGCGCGTGGGGCTGGCGCGGTCCTCGGTGTCGGTGTGGATCGTCAGTGTCGTCAGTGTCAGCAGTGTCCGGTTTCCGCCGTCGCGGGGCTGCGGGCGAGCCGGTTTTGGAGATCGCCGCAGCCATGACCACGCAGAAATCAGATCGCGATCGACACGCCGACCAAGCCGTACCCCGGCGTTACGGGGAAAAAGCCCGCGAGATGCTGCTGGCGTCGGGCGCCTAGAAGCATTTCTGCCCGCGAGGACTATCGGACGATCAAGTTTGCCACGATAGCGCAGGCGAAGCCCACCACAAGGATGGCTGCGGCCGTGAGGGTGACCAAGTCAACGGTCCACGGGTGGTCGCCTTCGCCGACAAGATCGACGTGTCCAGCGCGGTTTTGGTCTCGATACACGTGAAAGTGCATTGGCAGCGGCCTCCGTCTGCGGTGAGGCTGTATCTGGAGGAAGTTCCAGATAGGCCACGACAAGGGCCCCTTTGCGTACGCAGAATATCACGTTCTGCGGCCGCCTGCGCGGCGATCAGCGCGACGGCCATCATGGCGATGACGACGATGACCGCGAACACGCCGATCACCCCCGTCGGCGGCTTCACCGGGCAGTGATACTCGCGGCAGGCGGGTAGTTGGACGGTCACCATCCCTTGGATGGTCGCGAGGCACAGCATCGCCTCGAAAAGAAAGCGAATGAACTCACTAACACAACTTATACGGGTCCTCCCTCTACCTGCATAGGGGTCGGGTGGCGCGCCCCCGACCGGGGTTCCCAGAGATAAGAAATTTTATGAGGTCAACAACAACAACATTGAAATTTTGTTATAGAAGGGGCTTACGAGTGGAAGAGGAACTTGTAACTTCATATCGTGCATCGCGCCTCCTTGGACGCGATCGGCAGACCATCCAACGCGCCGTCGATCGTCTCGCGCCGGACGCCTTCGACGCACACGACCGGCCGCGCTGGTATTTGTCGCGGATCGCCGAGGCTCTTGCAAAGAGCCCGCGCGAGCGCCGCGAGAGCAGCCGCGTCCGTGACCGCTACCGGCTGCATTCCAAAGAGCTGGATGGGCTCATCGCCGAGTTCGAGAAGCAGGTCGCTGCCATTAGCGCCGAGCCGTCGCTCGACAAGCGGCGGCAGATGGCCGTCACGCTTGCACCGCTGCTTGCGGAATATCAGGCGACCTATCTCGATGTTGGCCGATCGCACCGTATCGACGACGACGCGCTTGGCGCTAGGACCGACTTGATCTGGGGCGAGATGATGGAGCAGGTCTCGGAGGCGGCCCAGTGGCCACGTGACGGCTGTGACTTCTTTGCGGAGATGTTCGCGGCGCAGTGGCCGGACGCCGAGGATGAGGAGGTGGTGGGATGAATGACGACCAGCAGTCACTCGCCGCCGATCTCGACCGGCTCGCATCCGAACATACCCGGCTCGCCGCCCATGCCGCTCGGCTTGCCGCCCGCGTCCGCCAGCTCGCTCCGGTTGGTGATGCCCTCCACGATCTCCGCACCGGCGAGTTCCTGACGACCTCGCGGGCTGCGCTTATTTGCGAGGTGACTGATCAGTGCATTCGCGACTGGATTGCGCATGCCGCCTCAATCGGCCAACCGATTGCCGAGAAAGGCGCGACATGGATCGTGAGCAAGTCGCGCTTGCTCGCCTATGTCGAGGAGCATTGCGGCGGCAAGCCTGCACGCGTGAAGGCCGAGAACCTGTTCAAGGAATACTGGCCGAAGTGGTCGCAGGCGCCGGAGGTTCGCGCGGCGACGAAGGAGCGGGTGGCAAGCTGATGATGTCCGCTTGCGCCCAAGAGCGACGCGGTTGGTGAATGGCAGCGAGATGGCGCTTCGGGCCAAAGGCGGCCGTCTCACTCGGCAAACCCGTCATCGCCGGAAAACGAGTTGGCTAGGATGGTTTTTCTGCAGGCTGAAAATCGGAGGCGGTGACCGCTAGTTGTTTCTTGGAGGATCAACGCACCTAAAGCCCCGCCCATCTTCACGCGGCGACAGTTTTCCTCCTTCTTCGGTACAGCGCTTCATACCGTTGCTATCCAAAAATGGTTGGTTGGACGCCCCCCCGAACGCCAAGTAAGTTAGGGCCACTCCTAAGAAGATAGCGGGTAGAGCTATATTTAGCCACTTTGCGCTTATTGTCGTCTGCAAGCTTCCCGCCGCTTCGACTTCGGTGGTGCCTAACCGATCGAACCTCCACATTGCGTACCCAAATAGAGCTCCCAGGAAGGCACCGGAGAAGACGCAGGCCCAAAGCAAATCTGTTGTCCCGTAGCCCACGGTACGAGCTAATAGCTTGCCAGAGATCAACGCTGATCCCGCACCAATAAGCGAAAGGAAGACTGGCGCCGACGCTTTTGCCGACCGAATAGCCATCGCGGATAACGGAAGCGCGACGCAAGTAACTGGCCACGCGATTTGCGCCCCAACCAATACAGGCGCGACAACAACCACTGGCGAGGCGAACGCCAATACAGCGACTAGCCACACAGCTAACAGGGAAGGCAGAAAAACGAGGCCGACATACCCCGCCAACAGGGACGTCCCGATCATCAGCAACAAGATGATCCAAAGCCGTCTATACATTGCTCTCATCCGCCGTTGAAAGGCACGATATATCCCGAGCGTTTAAATCATCTAGCGCGAGCCTAGAGAGTTTTAGTGGATGGTTTGTTCAATGATTAATCGAATGGCCTTGGATGTCTGCTTCGGGTCCATTTTCGACCGGGTCATCGCCGGGTCTTGGCCGCTTGACGTCCGCTTAGCTCCGAAAGGTGCCGAAGGCGGAAAGCGGAAAAAAAGCAAAAAACTTGGCCGCGCCAAAGCGAAAAGAGCGTGAAGTTGGCGGCGCCCAAGTGCGTGGCCTCCACAAATCGGAGCGCGGCAGCCTAAACTCACAACATGAAACTCCCATTCCGCAGAACCATGACCCAGAAGATCGAAGACACTATCGCCGCGCTCACCAAGCGCGGTGCGCAGCTCGACGCGCAGCGCAGCGCGGCCCGGATGGCCTTAGACAAGGCCACCAAGGCCCGGCAGGACGCGCTGATCGGTGTCGATGATCTCGACGATCAGAAGCTGATCAAGTTGCAGCGCGCCGTCAGCGATGCCGCCAGCCTGCTTGAGGGGATCGATGATGCGATCGGCATCCTGATGAAGGAGAAGGCCGAAGCCGAAGCCCGGCTTGCCGCTGAGCAGGACCGCATTGCCCGCGCTGCTGCGGCCGAAGAGGTCACCACCAAGGTCTCTGCCATCGAGAAGGCGTTAAAGCCTTGGATTGAACAGTCGCGCATCCTTGCTGACGCGCTTGGTGAGCTTCATTGGAATTTCGAGTGCGGCCAGCTTGCCGCATATGTGCAGAACTGCGCGGCGCAGGTCGAAACTGCTCTGAATTTCCACAGTCCCGAGCTGAACGCGATGCCGCTGGCTATCCGCGACGGCTCGATGGCGATACCCGCACCGAAGCCCGCGCCCGTTGCCCCGGCGGCTCCGCCCGCCGTGACCCCGGAGCCGTTGTTCGATTATCAGCCGGTGAAGCACGGACCGACGTTCAAGGGCGGAGTGCCGCGTTCCCCGAAGCTCGACCCGGCCTTGGTGGCGGCCGATTTCCGTGTGATCGATCGTTCTTCTGAAGAGCGTGAGATCACGATCGCAGTGCCGAGGATGCTGTAATGCTGCCGCGCCGCGATCAGCTTCAAATTCGGCTCGCCGCTGACGACGCGTCGGCAGGCGGGCCGCTGACCTATGACAAGCACCAGCACACCGTCGAGGCCGTGATTTCGATGGGCTCGCCGGTCAAGCGCAGCTACGGTACCGAACTGCTGCGCATCTCGCCCGACGCGGTCGATCTCAGCCGCCTGCGCGAGGGCGGCATCCCGTTGCTTGATCACCACGCTCAGAGCAGCATCGACAAACTGCTCGGCCGTCTCGTTGATGCGTGGTTCGAGCACGGCGCGCTGGTCGGTCGCTTCAAGTTCAATCAGACCGAACAGGGCCAGAAGGCCGAAGGCATGGTCGCGCGCGGCGAGCTGACCGGGATCAGCGCGGGCTACAGGGTCGATCAATGGCAGATCACCGACGCAGATGGCGGTGTCGTCGATGAACGCGATGCGCGCTGGGACGACGACCTCACCTTCACTGCAACGCGGTGGCAACTGTTCGAAGCCTCGCTCGTTGGCGTGCCTGCGGATGCCGCGTCATCGATCCGGTCGCTCGGCGATCCTGACGTGCTAAGGAGTGTCCGTGCCCGCATGCGGGCGCGGCACAATATCGTCCTGCGCAATAGCCGACTGTCTCATGAATAAACGTCACCGGCGGTCGGAGGCCCTGCGATCTGTTGCACGGTCCCGCCGGTTCACGTGCGCCGCCGCCGTCGTGTTCTCCTTCGCGACGTGCGGCGGCCCGCAACGGAGTATGTGGAATGACTGATCAGGTCGAGAACTTTGAGACCGACGAAGACGACGAGTACCACAAGATGCTCACGATGATCGGTCGCTCCGCGGACGACGATCTAAGGGTCTCGATACACGAAAGCGGTCACGCAACCTGCGCGCGCATTCTCGGAAAGCCGCTCGGTGGCGCGACCGTGCAGCCCGACACGAACGGCAGGTATGGAGGGCTCGTGTGGGGACCGGAGTACACTGTCTCATTCAGCAACGATGTCGAAGGCGATGGCGAGCGGGATGCCCAGCGCGAGGCGAAGCACTCCAACATCTGCGCGAGGCTGCGCAACCTGATGCCTCGGGTGGGCGAGGATCATGGCGGTGATGTCGCAGACATCTATGCGCATATCGTCAACCGTTGCACGGAGCTTGCAGCGGGTACCGTCGCGGAAAAAATGCTTCTCCCCGGTGCCCCCGTGCCGTCCGTCAGCGACGTTGAACAGGCAGTCGAGCTTGCGAGTTTGATCTCTACCTCCTCCACGGCGGCCGAACACTTCCTGAAGTTCTGCGAACAACGCGCATACGACCTCCTGTTTCCGCATGTGCCGATCATCATGGCGTTGTCCATCGTGTTACGCATCCGTCGCACGCTCGATGCAGCCGCGATCGATGAAGTGATCGGGACCACCGTCGCGGGCTTCGAACTGGCGCGCGAGAAAGCCGCCCGGCGCGAGTGGCAAGCCCGCGCAGAGAGCGCCAAAAAGTTTGAGGAGATGTTTGCCCACCGCTAAGAGCGAACAGCAACCGATGCTGGTCGCAAAGTTGTCGATCGGGGACTGCGAGGTGCAGCAGCGCACCTTGCAGTAGCGCTCAACATCATGCGTGAGATCGTGTAGTATGCAGTTGCGACACGATGTGGATCATTGGGCGGCGACGGATGTACTCGCGCTCGATGATATGAAATACCCCTGCGAGCAAGGGCTCGCGGGGGTATTTTTATTTTGCCACCTGTCAACACGCCAACGGCGCGCGCCGAGTTTCCAGAGCAGATCGTCATGTCCGCCAATCTGCGGATGTGGACGACGTGCTTTTGCAAACGTAAGTCGCAAGCTCGGAACCCCTGAATTACCCCTAGATAGCCCTGAATAGCTACCTTCCGCGATCGGGCGAATTGGTCCAAGTAGATGGTCGAGCTGACCAACTAACGAGGTTAACCGTGACCGTGCCGATCCGCCGCAACGTCGTGCGCCTTGACGAGTTCGAGGAGCTGCCTTCGACATGGAACGGCCCGCACGTGGCGCTGCGCATCACCAAAGGCTTCACGACACTCCGGTTGCTGCCGCGCCGCGATCGCTTGGGCGTGCGCTCGGCATGGCCGCCGCATATGTACGAATATTTCGATTTGGTCGCGCAGGCCGAACAGGGTGAGCTTGAGCGCACCATGCGGCAGCAGAACCGCGTGCGCATCCAGCCGAGCGCGAACGAGATCGCGTGTATGGAGGCAGCACTCGGCTGGCCCGCGCAATACTTGCGCGCCCAGCCTGAACTCTGTGAAGCCGTCAATGCGGTCGCGTTCGCGCATTCGCGCGGGCTCGATGCGGGTTGGGTGACGAAGAGCCGGGGCGGTTACGCCGATGCGTGGCGTGAGCGCCATGACGAGGGCTGTGAGCGGATCGCGGAGGGACTAATCAAGGATCGCCTTAAGGTGTTTTGATGAGTGAGAACATGAGCACGAGCAGCGAGAGCAAACCGATGCGGCTGGGGACCGTGAAGGAGGCGTGTGGCTACGGCAAGATGGGCCGCACCAAACTCTATGAGAAAATCAATGAAGGCGCGATCGTTGCGTTCACGCGCGGCAATCGCACGTTCGTTGATCTCGATAGCATCGATGCCATGAACGCCCGCGCGCTTAAGCCATGGAAGCCGGGCAAAAAGATGCCAGACAAGAAGGGTCGGCGCAGGGGAGCACGCGTCCAGTAGCGGCGCGCACTATCGCCGAACGAATTAAGCCGCCCGGAAGGGCGGCCTTTTTCTTTAGGCGACCGCCTTGAGCTTGGGCCGATCGGCGCGCATCTCGTCGATGCGGTCGCTCCAGAGCTGCATCAGATCGCAACGCTCTTCCCAATAGCCGCCACGATCGTAGATCGCCTGCGTGGAAGCATCTTCGTGATCGAGCTGCACTTCGATCAACGCCTTCTGCTCGGCGAAGCGGGGCAGTTTCATGCCGTTTACGATAACGCGCTCAGCATTGAGCATGGTCGAGGCGGTTGAGCGGAAGCCATGGGCGCAGTGAATGCCCTTGTAGCCAATCCGGTTCAGCGTCTCGTTGATCGATACCGCAGAGATGTGTTTGTTGCGCATCTGGATGGCGTCGCCGCCCTTGCCGGGGCGGCCGGGGAACAGGAACCGATGGCCGCCCGTTAGCTTGTGCAGCTCGCGTAGCTCGGCGAGCGCCTGCCGTGAGAGCGGCACTTCAAAGTCCTTGCCCATGCGCGAGGACTTCTTCTGCTTACGGTGCGTTCGCATCTTGAGGGTTTCCCACGGCACGATCAGCTTCTTGGCGTCCCAATCGACATGCGCCCATTCGGCGGCTGCCAGCTCGCCGGGACGAACCCAAATCAGCGCCAGCAGCCGCAAGGCATGGCGATCAACGGCGGCGTGACGCTGCCGCTTGTCGTGCCCTATGACGCAGCGATGGTCGATATCGCGCAACAGCTTCCCGAACGCCTTGGCGTCGGTGAGCGCTGGGCGCGGCTCATAGGTTTCGGCAGGGCTGGTGAAGGCGTCGCCGTAGCTGACGCCAGCGAACGGGTTCATCTTGAGATAACCAGCCACCACGGCATAGCCGCAAATGGCGATGGCGTCCTGCTGGACCCGCAGCCGGGTCTCGTACGTCTCGGCGCGCTCGCACTTGCGCAGGACCTCGACGAGATCGAGGGCCGCGAGCGTGCTGATCTCCTTGCCCCCGAACCCGGCATTGAGCTTTTTGATGCTGTTCTTCTTGGCCTTGATGGTGCGGTTGGCACGGCGGGTCTCGGGGTACTTGGCATCTAGCCATTCTTGCGCGACCTCGCGAAAGGGGCGGCGGGCCGCCGCTGCCTCCTTCTTGGCGGCGACCTCCTGACGCTTTTCGGTGACCGGGTCGCCACCCGCTACGACGATCTCGCGCGCGGCCCGGTGCCTCTCGCGCGCCTGCGCCAACGTGCATTCATCAAGGTTGCCGAAGCCAGTCAGGCGCTCTTGCCCGGCGACGCGGTACTTATAGCGCCAGTAGCACTCGCCCTTCGGCGTCTTGAGCAGAAACAGGCCGCCGCCATCGGCGTACTTGCCGGGCTCGCCGTTCTTCTGGATTGCCTCGACCTGCTTGGACGTCAGCTTGTTCAACGCTGCCATTTTGCCCCTCTCCGGCGTGGAATGAGAACCTTAAATGAACGTCATCGAGGGGGCACGCAATGGCCGTACCCCCAGCCGTACCCCCAATCGGTCGCGGCTGCACACGGTTTGTTCTGGACGTTGTTGGAGGAGAACGGACAGGGGGTTTTGTCAAAACCCCCTGAAAAATAACTACTTCTCGAACAAAAAAGTTGGCGGGCGGAGGCTGGCGGACAGGGTTCTAAAGCGCCGTGACGAGGATTTTCTTCTTGTTTGCTGCCATTTCCTGCCCTTAGGAGAGTGTCTATGGCCGTCCCAGGACGACGCCACTCGCCTCGTTTAGCAGGTGCATGTTGTTGAGGTCCACAGCCAATCGCATCGGCGCACCCTCGCGCGCGCCCCAGTTGGGGTTGACGCGTCCGCAGATCTGAGCGCCTTCGAGGGTGAAGTAGACCAGCGTCTCCATCCCCATCGGCTCGGTCACATCGAGGACCGTGTCGAAAGCTTCGACACCCGGTTCGGCGTGCGGCCGCGCCTCCGTGATGTGCTCGGGGCGGATGCCCATCAACAGCGGTTCGTTGCGCGGAATATTCTGGTAACGTACGGCGCGCTGGCCCGGCACCGGGAAGGCGAGGCGGTCGGTGAGGCGGACGTTGAGCTTGCCGTCAAGCTCCTCGAGCCGGCACGGCACGAAATTCATCGCGGGCGAACCGATAAAGCCGGCGACGAACCGCGTGGCCGGGTTGTGATAGAGTTCGTTGGGCGTACCGATCTGCTCGATCCGGCCTTTATTCATGACCACCACGCGATCGGCCAGCGTCATCGCCTCGACCTGGTCGTGGGTCACGTAAACGGTGGTGGTGCGCACCTTCTGGTGCACCTTCTTGATCTCGATGCGCATCTGTACCCTGAGCTTGGCGTCGAGATTGGACAGCGGCTCGTCGAACAGAAAGACCTTGGGATTGCGCACGATGGCGCGCCCCATGGCGACACGCTGGCGCTGACCGCCGGATAGCTGTTTCGGCTTGCGGTCAATGAGGTCGGTAATGTCGAGCAGGCGGGCGGCTTCGGTGACACGGGCCTTGATCTCGGCCTTGGGGTAGTGCTTCAGCCGCAGTCCGAAGGACATGTTCTCTTCGACCGTCATATGCGGGTAGAGCGCGTAGTTCTGGAACACCATCGCGATGTCGCGATCTTTCGGCGGAACGTCGTTGACGACGTCGCCGCCGATCATGATGTCGCCGTCGGTGATGTCCTCGAGCCCGGCGATCATCCGCAACGTGGTCGACTTGCCGCAGCCGGACGGACCGACCAGCACGACGAACTCCTCGTCGGCTATATCGAGGTCGATGCCGCGCACGGCTTCGACATCCTCGTAACGTTTCACCACTTTGCGCAGATTCACTTCGGCCATCGGCTTCAACCCTTCGTCGCGCCGGCGGTGAGGCCGGCAATGTAATAATCCATCAGGAAGGCATAGATGATCAGCGGCGGCGCCGCGCCAAGCAGCGCGCCGGTCATGATCTGGCCCCAGTTGAACACGTCACCCTTGATCAGCGTGGTGACGATGCCGACCGGCAGCACGAGTTGATCAGTCGAGGTGGTAAAGACCAGCGGATAGAGGAACTGCGCCCAGGACACCGTGAAGGCGAAGATGGTGGCGGCGATGAGTCCCGGCAGCGCCACCGGAATGAAGATGCGCGTCAGCGTCTGCAGCCAGGAGGCACCGTCGATGATGGCGGCCTCGTCCAGCTCCTTCGGGATGGACGCGAAATAGCCGATCATGATCCAGGTGCAGAACGGCACCGTCAGCGTCGGATAGACCAGCAGCAGCACGTACCAATGGTTGACGAGTGGGATTCCTGTCCAGTCGCTGAAGAACGAGAACATCTTGAACAGCGGAAGAAACAGCAGCGAGTCCGGGATCAGGTAGGTCAGGAAAACGCCGGTTGCCAGCAGCGCCGAGCCCCAGAACTTCATGCGCGCCAGAGCAAACGCCGCGGGTATGCTGATCAGCATGGTGATGATCACGACGACGACCGACACCATCGCCGAATTGAGGAAGAAGCGTATGTACTGGTTCGATCCCAGCAACTCGATGTAGTTGCTGAGCGTCGGATGAAACACCCACCAGGGATTGGTCGCCGCGGAGATCTCGGCGCTGCTCTTCAGCGACGTGATCAGCATGTAGAACGGCGGCGTGAGCGAAAAGACCGCGAACACGATGAGGAAGAAATACGACCAGCGCAACGCCCAGGCGCGGCTCCGGCTCACGCTGCCGTATTTGACCTTGCGGGTCGGTCCGGATTTATCGATTGCAAGTGTGCTCATCAGGCTTCGTTCCCACGTTTGGAGATGTCGCGCAGGATGAAGATCGCCGCGATCGCCAGGATCGGGAACATGAACAGCGAGACGCTGGCGCCGAGCGGAATATCGCTGCCCTCAATGCCGACCCGGAACGCCCAGGTCGCGAAGAGGTGAGTGTGATCCAACGGGCCGCCATTGGTCAGGATTCTGACGATGTCGAAATTGGCGAAGGTGACGATCAGCGAGAACAGCGTTGTGATCGCGATGATGTTGCGCATCATCGGCAGCGTCACGTACCAGATCCGTTGCCACCAATTGGCGCCGTCGATCGCGGCGGCCTCATAGAGCTGATCCGGCACCGACTTCAGCGCCGCCAGGTACATGATCATGAAGAAGGGAGCGCCGTACCAGATATTGACGAGGATCACCGAGAAGCGCGCCCAGCCGGCTTCGCCAAGCCAAGGAATTGGGCCGATGCCGAACAACGAGAGTGTATAGTTGAACGCGCTGTAGGAGGGATCAAACAGCCAAAGCCAGGCCAGCGTGCTCATTGCGGGCGGGATCACCCAGGGCACCAAGAGCATGCCGCGCCATTTGCGCTGGCCTTTGGCCGGGATGTTGTGGACGAAATGCGCGACGATGAAGCCGATCAGCGCCTTGAAGATCACGGCCGTGATGGCAAAGATGCAGGATTGTTTGACGACCAGCCAGAACGTCTCGCGCCTGAACAGAAACTGGAAATTGCCGAGGCCGACGAACTTCTGCATCGACTTGTTCAACGTCGCCAGATGCAGCGAGTAGAACGCCGGATAGATCACGAGGATCGCGATCAGCAGAATGAGCGGCAGCGTCATCAGGAACGCAGCGGTGGACTTCCGCTTGAGCGCGTAGCGTAGGCTTGAGCCGCGCCGGGTGCTCGTTGCGCGGGCGATCCTGTTCTGTTGAAAGGCGACATCAGCCATGGTGCGTGTTCCTTGCAGGGACTTTCACCGGCAAACCGTTCCGCCGTAGTCAGCTTCCGGCTCAGGCGACGAGGGATGCACCGTGGCAAGCCGCGCTCGGCGGGTTGCCACGGGCAGGTTCACCCCGTCAGCTTCGCAGGAAGCCCTCGCACTCGCCTTCCGCCCAGGCGAGCGTGTCTTCCATCTTCTCGCCGTGCGCATAGCGCAGGCACATCTTGGTCTGCGTCGCCTGGAAATAGATCTGTTGGGCGACCTTGGGCGGCGCCGGCGAAGCTGCGATGGAGAGTACCTGATGGTGATACGGGTTCGGGTAGTGGTAGAGCGTGCCCTTCGGCGGCTCCGCCTCCGCCCACACCTTCAGGGTCGTCAGGTTCTCAAAGGCGGGCAGATCGTACCCGCCGCTGGCGTCCACCATCTTCTCGATCGAGGACGGCTTTGACAGATGAACGAGGAGGCTCTTGGCCGCTTCCTTGTTCTTCGAGAAGGTCCAGATTGACCAGAAGAAGGGCAGGAATGGCGCAAAGCGGCCCTTCGGTCCCACCGGGAAACCATGGGTCCACAATTGCTCTGCCACTTGCGGCGCATCGCGTTTCGCCACCGCCCAGGCGCTCGGCGGGTTCATGATCATGGCACCCTTGCCGGCGACCAGCCACTTGTTGTTCGACGCGTCGTCCCAGGCCGCCACATCGGGCGGCAGGAAGGGGACCAGCTTCTTGTAGAATTCGAGCGCCTGCCGGACGTTGTCAGTCTTCACGGTGAGATCGCCCTTGGCGTTGACGAGCTCCGCGCCAAAAGCCTGGAAGAACGCGCCGGCGGTGTCGACGGAGTCGGAAGTTTCACCGAGCCCGATGCCGAAGGGATAACCGGCCTTGTGGCAGGCCTCGGCCGCCTTGAGGAAGGTATCGGTGTTCCAGTTGTCAGCCTTGGGCGGGCTGCCGGCCGGATACATCTCCTGCACGTCGATCCCGGCATATTTCTTCATCAGGTCGATGCGGGAGCAGGGGCCCTTGATCTGGCTGCCGACGCAAGCGGGCACGCCCATCCACTTGCCGTCGAGATTGCCGAGATACTTCACCGTGCCGTTGACTTCCCCGTTCTGCTTGATGATGGGCTCCATGATGTCGTTCACGGGTTCCATCAGGTCGGAATTGGAATGACACCACCAAGTCGGCATCTGGAAGATATCGTGGCCGGACTTCGCCTGCGCTTCGGCGGCAATGGTCACGAGGTTCTTGTTGCCCTGGCTCGTGATGTAGTCGATCTGAAGGTCGACCTTTTCCTTGGCCGCCCATTCATTGCAGAGATCAGTGGAGGCCTTGTTGGCGCCGGGAACCCAGTGATCCCAGAAACCGATCGAGAGTTTACCGGCTGCGTGCGCCGAACGAACGTAAGGCGCGGCGACGAGCGCGGCGGATGTGACGGCAGTGCTGGCTACGAATTCACGGCGTGTGAGCCTTCTCCCTGACATGGCGTTCCTCCTGGTGAGCCATCTTATGTGATGAGAAATCTCGTTTTTTGTTTTTGCATCGCGGCCCAGTCAGGCTTCGCGGAGATTTCATTGCCAGTGATCAGAGCAGAATTGAAAGCTTCTGTCGAGAAATCCGGTGACGGAGTTCTCTAGAACTAATGTTGCGTCCGATGCGCCTGCCTGCCGAAAGTTAACAGGCGTTTGCGATCACGCGGCGTCGAATATTGCGTCGCACATAATGCGCCGTCGCTATCTCTCCGCTTTGCGCTGCGTACGCGTTGCGCAATCACACATCAATCGCGCTCTGTCATTGCCGCGATCGCCAGGCAAGCATGTACGGCTTCGCCTGTAATGGCCTCGCAGGTCACGGTTTTTCTCGATCGCTGCAAAGCGTCGCACACGGTGGACTTACGTACTGCGGAAACGTAAGAATCGAGCTGCAGGATGGGGAGTCCCGCCGCTCGTTAAACCCAACGATTTTCGATTCCGATCCGTCATGGAGCCTGGCAAATGATCAGCAGGACGTCGAAGCTGCGTGCGCGGTTAAAGCTGTGCATCGCGCTTGGGGCCACCGTAATCGCGCTGTTCGGCGCGCCGCGACAGGGTGACGCGCAGGGGCTGGTGAAGGGCGTGGAACAGGGCGCGCGGGAGGGCAACAAGGCGGCAGGTCCTGTCGGCGGCGTCTTGGGTGGCGCGATCGGCGGGGTTGTCGGCGTCGTCACCGGCGTCACGGGCGTGTTCACCGGGAATACCGGGCAGCAGGCGACCGCGCCCGCTGCCAACGACAAGAACGACAAAGACAAGGACAGGCAGAGCAACGCGGCAAAGGCGCCGAAGGCCACCAAGACGGCCAAGGCTCCGAGCGCGCCTCCGAGCAATAACGCGTCTCTGAGCAATAATAATAAGCCCGTCACGGTGCTGACGCAGGAGGGCGAGCCGCAACTGACCGCCGAGCAGATCGTCGCCAACAACGACGTGCTCATCGATCGGATCAAGAAGGAGCTGAACCTGACGGCGGACCAGGAGAAGAATTGGGGACCGTTCGCAAGTGCAATGCACTATCTCGGTCACAATGGCGCCGACCGTCTCAACCTGCGCATCGCCCGCGCCAAGCGCGATCCGCCCGATGACATCGTCGAACAGATGCGCAATGAGGCCCAGTTTCTGGTCGACCGCGCCTCCGATCAGCGCAACGTGGCCGACGCCGCCGAGCCGCTCTATGCGAGCCTCGACGACAAGCAGAAGCAGATCTTCATCGAGGAGATGGTCCGCCTCAGCCACGAGCGCGGTCTGGATTGAGAGGCGAAGCGGCGCATGGCGCGTCGCCGGACGACGCGCTCTCGTTTCGATGTGCCCAGCGCTTGCGAATAGCCGGGCACGCGTGCCCTGGGGTAGGTTAAAGGCCCGGCACCCGGCTATCCTGCCGCAGCGGCGCGGCTCCTCAAATCCTCAATGCAATGATGAAGAAAAGCCGACCGTTTCGCGCCGGACTGATGGCTGCGGCGTGACCTTTGTCGGGATCGACATGACGTGAGCGCGGCGCGTTGCAATTCGGCCGCACTCGGCGGCCGGATGGTACCGCAGCCGTTCTTGTGCAGGGCTTAAGCCCTTGGGAAATTCAGCTCAACTCCGACGCCATCGGGATCATAGAGAAAGAACTGGGTGTCACCGGTACGCGCCACGATGCTCTCCCGAAACGTCACACCCTTGGAGCGCAGGCGATCGCGCATGGCCTCCACACCGGTGGCGGCAAAGGCGATATGGTCGAAGCGGCCGGTGTCCGCGTACGTCTTCTCGGTGCCGCGCACGACAATCCCCTCCCGCGGCTTGCGGGTGCCCATCAGGTGCACGGTGGCGACCCCGCCGGAGTAGAGCCAATAGCCCGGGAAATCGAGCGGCGGACGGTCGCCGATTTCGAGGCCGAGCACGTCGACATAGAAATCCTTGCTGCGCTCGAGGTCCCGCGGCTCGATCGTGAAGTGCTGTAGTGTGCCAAGCGGCATGCTCTTGTTCTCCCTAGACGAAGGTGAGGTCGGCGTCGGCGCCGAGCATCCAGGCACCGACGGTTTCGAAATGGCTCATCCGCCCCTGCAATTGCTGGGTCACGGTGTGCATGTCGCGAAAGCGCCGCTCCAGCGGGTGGTTCTCGAAGATCGCTGTCGCGCCGGCAGTATGATAGGCGAAGTCGACCGCTTCGCGCGCTTTCACGATGGCGTGCGTTGCTGCCATCCGCACGACGATACGCTGTTCCACCGTGATCATTGCACCGGCCTGAAGCTGCTTCCAGATCTCGGCCATTGATTGCAGCACGAAGCCGCGGGCGGCGCGGAGTCCCACTTCGGCCTGGGCCAGGCCCGACTGCACCACGGCATTGTCGCGCAGCGGGCTCTTGAAGCCGCGCGGCACCTTGTTGCGCGCCAGATCGACGAAGCAGTCGAGCGCGCCGCGGGCAATGCCGCAGGCAACGCCGGCAAAGCCGACCTGGTAACAGGTGCCGGAGCCCATCCGGTAGAGCGGACCGCTCTCCCGGCATTCGCGATCGAACTCCCGGGTAATCGAATGGTCGGCGCGGACGAAGAACTCGTTCAGGGCGAACTGATCACTGGCCGTGCCCCGGAGGCCGACCGTGCTCCAGATGTCCGTCCAGGTCACGTCCTCGCTCCTCACCAGCATGGTGCGTTCGATCTGAACGCCGTTCTCGTCGCGTTTTGGCGAGCCGTCCGCGTTGAAAATCGGACAATGCGCGCCCAGCCAGGTGGCGTGGCGGCCGCCCGAGGCAAAGGCCCAGACGCCCGTCACGCGGTAGCCGCCCTCGCATTCGATCGCCTTCACCTTTGGACCCGGCCCCCAGGCAAGCACCGCACGGGGGTCATCGCCGAAGATCGCCTGCGCCACCGGCAGGTCGAGATAGGCTGCCGACATCGCGCAGCCGCCGGCCTGGCTGAGGCACCAGGCCGTCGAGGCGTCGGCCTGCGCGATGGTCTCCATCACGTGGAAGAAGGTAACGGGATCGGTCTCGATCCCGTTGCATGAGCGCGGCAGCAGCAAGCGGAAAAGCTCGGCTTCATGCAGCCTGTCGAGCAGGGGAGGCGGCAACCGCCGCTCCCGTTCGATGTCGTCGGCGGCGGCCGCAACCGCCTCGCGGAGGGCTTGCGCGCGGGCGAGCACGCCTGGATCGCCAGCAAGCTCGGCCGTGGTTGCGGCAGGCATGGCCGAACCCCCTCAGGCCTGCCGGACCTGCTGCACCGCGGGCAAATCGGCCGCGGCGTTCAGCTCCTGATCGATCTGCTCGATCGACTTGCCCTTGGTCTCGATGCCCAAGAAGTAATAGACGGCACCGGCCATCAGGAACCAGCAGCCGAGATAAACGAACGCCGTTGGGATCTGCGGCAGTGGCACGTCCGGCTTGAGATAATTGTTGGAGCCGACGATCAGTGCGAGGCCGACGGGGCCGATGATCTTGCCGATGCCGCCAAAGCCATAGGCCGAGCCCATGCCGGAGGTGCGCAGATGCGACGGCCAGACTTCCGCGGCATAGGGGCCGACGATGGCAAAGCCGCCATCGGCGAAGAAGAAGGTCAGCGCCAGGATCAGCCAGAATGCCGAAATGCCCATGACCGTTGCATCATAATTGTAACCCGCCAAAATGGTCAGGAATCCCGCGCCGAAACCGAGCAGGCCGCCGGCGTTGCGCCGTCCCATGAATTCCGAAAAGAACGAGAACGACAGCCGGCCGATGAAGCCGAATACGCTCAGCAGGATCATCATCCGGGCGGCCCCCTGCGGGGTCACCTTCAGGAGCACCACGAACAGCGATGGCGCCCACAAGGTGAGGCCGTAGACCCCGGTTTGGGCTCCGGCATTGCCGAGCCAGGACACGATCAGGCTGCGCGGATATTTGAAGAGATCGAACCAATTGCTGACAACGACCGGTCCGGCATCGGCCGCGGTCGGCATTGGCAAGGAGGACGGCTCGACCTGCAGCGCCCAGGCGAGCGACTTGCGCGCCTCCGCATATCGGCCCTGCCGGCAGAGCCAGCGTGGGCTCTCGGGAACCCAGATGCGGACCAGGAGCACCAGCAATGCCGGCAGCACGCCAATGGCAAAGAGCAGCCGCCACTGATCGGTGCCGATAAAGGCGCCGAGGACCGCTCCGATGCCGACGCCGAGAGGAATGACGCAAGTGACGAGCCCGCCAACCCAGCCGCGCTTGGAGGAGGGCATGAATTCCTGGACCAAGGGCAGGTCGACGCAATAAAGGCCGCCGACGCCGGTGCCGACGAAAAAGCGCATGATCGCCAGATAGATCCAGCCGTTGTCGGGCGTGAAATAGAGCAGGCCCGTGGCGACCGAGAAATTGATGACGGTGCCAATGAAAACCAATCGGCGGCCGAGGCGGTCGGCAAGCCAGCCCCAGGCATAGGCGCCGATGATCGCGCCGATTCCCGAACTCATGAGCACGGTCGCGGATTGGCCGAAGGTGAGCTTCCACGGCCCGATCAGAAAGGCGAGCACGAAGCCGATCAGGAAATAATCGAAGAACTCCAGGGCATCGCCGATGATGGCGGCGAGGAGAATCTTGATCTGATTTCGGGACAGACTCGTGCGTCGATCGAGTATATCGAACATGGCATTTCCCCAATGGCGCATGTTCATTTTTTTAGGAGGCGAGCGTTGCGCCTGCGCTTTTCGCCTTCATCCGAAGGCTACCCTGCGATTGCGACAAGCGGCAAGGCCGGAACCTCGTTCGGCTTATGGCTATTGCGGCGCGGGAGAGTAGGCGCAAATGTCGATGCGATGCGCACGGCAAGTGCCGGGATTCAAAGCCGGTTTGGCGCAACGTCGCATCAACGCGCCGCGATGGTGTGGCCAACGCCACGCCGGGCTATGACTGCAAAGTGATTGGTCTCGCCCCAAACCGGCGGGCAACAGCACGCGACATCAGCGCGCCAAGAGTTTGCTAAGCCGCTTGTCCAACTCCTCGAACGACATCGCGCCTTTCACCATTTCGCCGTTAATGAAGAAGGTGGGCGTCGCGCTAACCTTGAGCTGGTCAAAGGCGAATTTCTGGCCGGCCCCGATCTTGTCGAGCATTTCCTGGTTCTTCTCGCAGGTGTCGACATCCTGCTCGCTCATGCCGAAATGGCCGCCGATGGATTTCAGCGTATCGGTGGTGTGTGCCACGACCGCGTCCTGCTGCTTGAACAGCATCGTGAGCGCGTCGAAATAGCGCTGCGCATTATCGCCGGCGATGCAGCGCGCAAGCATCGAGGCGGCTACAGCCTTGATCTCCAGCGGGAACTCCCGCGACACGAAGCGAACCTTGCCCGTGTCGATGTATTTCGTCTGCAGCATAGGAAAGACGTTCTCCGCAAAGGCTGCACAATGCGGACAGGTCAGCGACGAGTATTCGATGATGGTGATGGGCGCCTTTTCGCGACCGAGGGTCATGTCGGGCAACGGCTGCGGCTTCGCCAACAGCGTCAGCGTCTGCGCCTTGTCCGCACGAGCCTCTGGCAGCACGAACAGCGCGGTCAGCACAAGTAGACCAAGGGCGGCGAGGCGAGAATGGATCGGCAATGGCTTGCTCCGAACGGCGGGCGTTGAGTCTGCCTCAAAGGCACCGCGTCACATGCAGCCATCTCGCTACCGCGAAACGTGTGATCTGACAATCGGCCACGGGCCGGGTCCTATTGGAGCTCAAATGCCGGGTGAAATGGCCAGAGCAGGCGGCACAAAGCGGGAAAGCTTTAAGGGGGCGATGATCACCGACCGCCGGCTCGCCGCGGATCCGTAACCAATCGCAACGGCGCCAGCTTAAGCGACGTGCTGGAGTAGCTCCTGTCACGGGGAGCCGATGTGCCGAGCACCTTTGCGATCGTCATCGCAGTTGTCGCGGCGTGATCGGAAGCGCGTTCGGCCGCCAGCCGATCCTTGGCCCGCTCCTGGATCAACAGCTCGATCAACGCCAGCCGCTTTTTCTCGTCATTCGCCTCGGCCAGCAACTGCCGATAGCGATGATAGTCGTAACCGCCATCCTGCTTACGCATGTTACGCCCCAACATGCACGTGTGCGGGTAGTGTTTCGCAAGGCTGACGGCGGCACAATAGTCTGTGTTAAGGATATCAACCGTTGTTTTCGTTAGACCCGACATACAAGCAGGATGACGACTGTCACGATCGCCGTCAGATCATGACCCGGAGCGGTCAGACGACGCGGTTCTGTCTGATCGTCTCACGAAAAAATGAAGCGCTCAGCTTTGGCGTTCGGCGTTGGGTCGCGAAATCGACCCGGTAAAGTCCGAAGCGCGTTTGAAAGCCGTCGATCCATTCGAAGTTGTCCATCAGACTCCAGAGAAAATACCCGGACACGGGTATTCCTTCCGCTGTCGCGCGTTGCATCTCGCTCAGATAGCCGCGCAGATACATGATCCGATCGATATCGACGACATTGCCGTTCGCGTCAGGTTCGTCGACGGCGGACGCTCCATTTTCAGTGATGTAGATCGATCGCACGCCCCATAGCTTCGCCACGTGACGCGGCGACCAATACATCGCTTCAGGTCCAATCCTCAGCCACGAGGAGTACATGTGCGGGAACGATGCGGGAAATGGCACCAGGCTAAAGCCGTCCTGTCCCTCGCTTGCGACGACATATTGGTCGGGCTTGTAGATGTTCAGCCCGATGAAATCGATCGGGGATGAAATGACCCTCAGATCCTCGGTCGTGTATGTCGGAGCGGCACCTCCGGCTTCCGCCAGGAAGCGCTGCGTATATTGTCCCTCCAGTATCACGGTGATGTAACTGGCGTTGAGTTCGCGAGTCGCCGCTTCCGCCGCGCGTACGTTGTCGGGCGTTGCGACGGCAGGTATGCAGGTCAAGATATTCTCGGCCGGTCCGACCTTGGTTCCGGCTTTTCCATGAGCGCGGATGGCCTGCACTGCTAGTCCGTGTCCAAGTGCGACATGGTGGCGTACCTGGTTCAGTTCACGTGCGGATAGTTTCAAACCGGGCGCATCGACGCCCAGGCCATAGCCGAAATGCACGAGCCTCGAACATTCATTGATCGTGAAAATGTGTTTCACCCGATCGCTCAGGCGTTCGGCGACATAGGCTGCATAATCGGCAAATGCCTTTGAGGTCTCGCGGGACTGCCAGCCGCCGAAGCGATCCTGCAGCGCTTGGGGTAAATCCCAATGATACAGGGTGGCAAACGGCGCGATGTCGCTCGCCAGTAATTCGTCGACAAGGCGGTTGTAGAAGTCGAGGCCCCTTGGGTTCGGTGCGCCCGATCCTTCGGGAAAGACGCGAGGCCAGGCGATCGAGAAGCGATATGCCTTGGCTCCGATAGCCTTCATCAATTGAACGTCTTGCTTGTAGCGATGGTAATGATCGTTGGCGACGTCGGCATTGCTGTGATCGGCGATCTTTCCAGGGGTGTGAGCGAAGCGGTCCCAAATCGATGGACCTCGTCCGTCTTCATTGACGGCTCCCTCCACTTGATAAGCGGATGTCGCAGTTCCCCACAGAAAGTCGTTGGGAAAACGCGATTCGCCGCCGGCGTGCGGCAGCGCTCCGGCCCGCTCGGCCCGGGCGGACTTGATGGAAGATCTCGTCAGTCCGAGAGCGGCCGACCAGCCTGCCAGCTTGGCAAAATGGCGCCGGGAAAATCTGTTGAGCAGCATGGTTCAGGCCAAGACAAATTTGCATGCGAGCAAGGCTAATCTGTCGTAGCCAGCCCTTGAGGCAGGTCAATATAGCAGCTATCGAATTCTCACCTAAACCGCTAATCACTCCAAACCCGATCGATACGCCTTGCCGAGGACGCCTCCCATTGCCGTTCGTGCGCCGCTGGCGCTTCTTGTCCTGTCCCTGGGCCTGATCGCCGCGGGCTGGTGGTGGTTGGGCAGGCCAGTGACATTGGCGTCCGCGCCGGTCGATCCGGCGATCAAGCTGGATTGTGTGTCCTACGCGCCGTTTCGCGGCGAGCAAACGCCGTTTATGCAGGATCTGATCATCAGCCCGGAGCAGATCGCCGCTGACTTGGCCGAACTTTCCAAGGTCACGCAATGTGTTCGCACCTATTCGATCGATAACGGCCTGGACAAGGTGCCTGAACTTGCTTCCAAGGTCGGGCTGAAGGTCATTCTGGGCGTTTGGATCGGGCGGGACCGTGCCAAGAACGCGCTGCTGATCGACCAAGCGGTATCGCTGGTCGAGAAATATCCCGGCGTGATCACGGCGATGATCGTCGGCAGCGAGGTGCTGTTGCGCGGCGAGATGATTGCGTCCGATCTTCGGCAGACCATCCGCTCAGCCAAGTCGCGCGTGAAGATTCCCGTGACCTATGCCGACGTGTGGGAGTTCTGGGAACGCTATCGCGTCGTCGCCGATGACGTCGATTTCATCACCATCCATGTCCTGCCCTATTGGGAGGACTTTCCTGTCCGCGCCGAGCAGGCGGCCGCTCATGTGGATGAGATTCGCAAGCGGGTCGCGCTTGAGTTTCCGGGCAAGGAGATCCTGATCGGAGAGGCGGGGTGGCCGAGCAGGGGGCGCATGCGCGAGGGGGCGCTGCCATCACGCATCAACCAGGCGCGCTTTGTTGCCGAGCTTGTCGAGCGTGCGCGGCGGGAGAATTTCCGCGTCAATCTGTTCGAGGCCTACGACGAGCCGTGGAAGCGGCAGTGGGAAGGCACGGTCGGGGGCGCCTGGGGCGTGTTTGACGGTTGGACTCGCGAGCTGAAATATCCGGCTGGGGCGACGGTCAGCAATCATCCGCTCTGGCGCCTTCAGCTTGCGGGCGGCCTCTTATTCGGGCTTTGCACATTTGGCTCCGCCTTGCTCGCGCTCAGGCGGCGGCCGTCCTTGCCGCGCCTGGCATCGTGGGTCGGCGTCGCAATGTCGGCAACCTTGGGCGGGATTTTGCTGGGCCTCGCGGCCGAGGATTTTCTCTACCAAAGTTACGGGCTCGGCGGCTGGCTCCTGCAGGGCTCGCTGCTGAGCGTAGGCATGGCCGCGCCAATCCTGTGTTCGAATGCGATCACGTCGAAGCGGGCGATACCGACATTTCGGGAGCTGATCGGCAGAGGCGAGGGCGCGCCGCTTGCATTGCCAAAGCAGATTTTGGGATTCGCGTTGATGGCCGTGACGCTGCTCGCGGTGGAGACCGCGCTCAGCCTCGTGTTCGACGCGCGGTGGCGCGATTTCCCCTTTGCGAGCCTGACCATGGCCGTCGTGCCGTTCTGGACAGCGACGTTGGCGAACCGTTCGACGTCGTCTGCGCGACCGATCGCGGAGGAAGTGTTCGCAGGCCTGCTTGCCCTCGCCGCGATCTATATTGTCTTCAACGAGGGCTTTCGGAACTGGCAGTCCCTGTGGACCTCGGCAGTCTATTTCCTGCTCGTCAACACACTGTGGCGGGCGCGTTCCCTGCCTGTTGCCGCGATGGTCCCCATGATGCCAACGGTTTCTGCGCGAGCAGGTTTGCAGCCGGCGAGTGTCGTGGAGTTTATTGCCGGCGCGTCATCGAATGACAGTCACGCAAGTCCTGATCGGATCTATTGAGTCGCGTCCGCCTCGAGGCAGTGGAGCAGGAACGCAGTTCGCTCGCGTGGCATCACTTTTGCGATGTCGGCCTTCTTGGCGCATTCAAGTTGCCTGATCTGCTCGGCACGGCGCTTGACGGCCGCGTCGCGATATTCCGGCGCAACGGTACTGGGATCGACCAGCCGCTCCGCCAACGCGGGTGAGATCAAGAGCCATGCGAACAACGCGGCTCGGAAGAAAGCCTTCAAAATCGCCCCCTGCGAATTGGCATTTAAAAAAATCGGGCGAATCCGCAAACCGATCGCAACAAGTACCGGATCCGCTGCTATGTTAAACCTCAATTCGCGGATCGTTGGCTAGCGCCTCGGGTCGGACCTCTTGGCTTTGCCCACTTCCTTGCTGAAGGAGGCTGCCCCAAGGACGAGCGCGATCAGAAAGGCGACGGCCACTGCTGATCGGCAAATTTGCCGATCAGACAGCCCAAATTGGTCCACCGCCAGGCAGTCGAGGATGATCGCCGCGTAGCTCGCAACACCAAGGGCGATCGAAGCCGTCAACAGATCGATTTTCTTTGTCATCGTGATTCCAGAACAACCGGCTGCGCATTGAAGGGGTAAATGGGGGAATGCGCTGTGAACAGGTTCACAGTTTCCGATCCACGCCAGAATCGTTCGGCCTGTCAGGCGGGGCACAGCAATGCCAGTTCCCTATGACGAGTCGGCCACCGTGATAACGCCGCCCACACGGTTCTTTGAATGGTGGCCACTTTTTCACGCCATGGCCGCCGTTTAACTTCGGAGTGATCGGAAGGTCACCGTGCCGGTGCAGCCCAAGACACAATTTGGAGGGAAGACGTGAGGAGCGCGTCGATATCCAAAGGCGTGGCAACCCCGATGCTAACAGCGCTGATCCTGGGCGCCTGTTTTGCGCTGGTGCCGCCGGTCTTCGCAGAGGACACCAGCACGGGTGCCCCACCAAAACTCCTGCTGCAGATCCCCGACGACGCACCGGGCGAACGATGTGCCCGCATCGAGCCATCGCCTTCGCCGATGCCACAGACCGTGTTGTTGCAAAGAACCTTCCAGGACGATTTCGATGAGCATCCGCTTCGAAGCGGACGATGGGTGCCGCACTACGCTGGGCCCGTCGTGATGCCGGAGTCCTTCTATGCCGGCGGTGATGGATCGGAGTTGCGGCGCAAGACGAGATATAATGGCGAGCAGCAGATCTATGTCGACCCCGGTTACGAAGGGCGCGGGACAGTGCCTCTCGGCCTCGATCCCTTCAAGGTCGAGCGCGGAGTCCTTTCGATCATGGCGCGGCGAACGCCTCCCGAGCTGAAAGAGGTGCTCTTCAACAGCGAATATGTGTCGGGCCTGCTGACCACGCAGCAATCCTTCTCCCAGAAGCATGGCTATTTCGAAATTCGCGCGAAGGTCCCGGTGGGCGTCGGCGTATGGCCGGCCTTCTGGCTGCTTGCCAACAACGGCGGCTGGCCGCCGGAAATCGACGTCATTGAGGGACGGGGACAACAGCCGGGTGACGTGGTGATGACCACGCAATGGCGAAATCCGTCCACCGGCTTGGTCGAACGTTGCGGCTTCGATTTTTCCGTCGCCAATGCTTGGGAAGACTTTCACGATTATGGTGTGCTGTGGGAGCGCGACCGGCTGGTCTATTTCATCGACCGCAAGCCGGTGTCGGAGATCAAGGCGCCAGGCAGCTTCGAGGATCCCATGTACATGATCGTGAACCTGGCAATGGGATCCAAGGTGTTTGGCGGGGTCGGGTTTGTCGATGCCCAATCGCCGCCCGAGGTCGAATTCCAAATCGACCGCATCTCGGCCTATCAGCTTGAGTCCGCCCTTCCGCCCGCCGAGACCGCCACGAGGTGACGCTGCCAAGGGTCTGCGCGGAAGATCATCGCCGCTAGAGATTGATGACCCCGCGCCGTGCGGCGTGGGTGACCGCATCGGTGCGACCGGTCGCGTCGAGCTTGTCGAGGATCGAGCCGACGTGGAATTTGGCGGTGTGAACCGATATCCCGAGCTGGCGTGCAATCGCCTTGTTGGAAGCGCCTTCCGCGAGCAAGGCGAGCACGTCGAGCTCTCTCGGCGTCAGTTCGATCTCGGCGGGCTCGGCGGCCTTGCGCGGTTCACGCGAGACGACCGCGACGTTCGCCGTCTCTCCCGGCGCCGCCAGCCGCAGGCCCGCGACGCCGCCAAGCAGCGAGGCGAGACGGTCCGCAAGCACCGGATCGTCGATCTCGACAGCGAGCACGATGGGCTCCGGTTCGCTCACGCCTCCGGCCTCTCACCGACGGTCAGCTTGAATTGTACGGGCTCGCCGGCGCGGCGGACCGAAACGTCGACCACGGAGCCGACGCTGTCAGGACCGAGCGTACGCGCAAGCGCGCGGACGCCGGTGAGTTTTTCGTCGTTGAAACCGATAATGATGTCGCCTTGCCGGATGCCGGCAGCCGCCGCCGGCCCCTGCTTGTCGACGTTCATGACCATGGCGCCAACGCCCTCATCGAGCCTGACCGGCTGCAGGCCAAGGCCGAGATAGCCGCGCGCAATGCGGCCATGGCTCTCGAGCCTGGCCGCGACGCGCTCGATGGTCGCCGTGGGGATGACGAGCACGCGCCTTGGCCCCTGCACCGCCATGCCGACCGCGTTGCCGGAGGCATCGACAGCAAGGCCGCCCTGGTGGCTGTGGCGCAGGCGAACGTCGAGCTCGAGCCGCGCATCGATCTCGCCGCCGCGCAGGCTGCGCCAGCGTTCCCCGACCAACGACACCATGGCGAGGGATGCGGTGGGCGCACCGCGCTCGGCGGCAACGACCAGGGCGAGAGAGCCGAGCGCCGGCACGGTGGGGGACAATGTTGCGGCCGCGATGCTCCCCGTGTCGACACGCAGCAGTGCGACATCGGTGGTGTGATCGCGGCCGGCGATGCGCGCGGCGCGCTCCGCTCCGTCGGCGAGCTTGACGGAGATCTCACCGTCCTCCGCCAAAGCCTCGTCCGCCGTCACGACAAGGCCGGGTTTCCAGACAAAGCCGGAGGCGCGCAAGCGATGGGAATGGACGGAAACGACTGCCGGCGCTGCGCGCGCGACGATATCGGCGAAGGACGAGGAGATGGCGGCAAGGCTGGTGGCGTTCGGATCGGTCATGGATGGCTCCCATGGGGTTTCACCTCAATCTGGGAGCTCGTGGCCGGTTGTGGAACTAGCCGGGTGGGCAGGGGCACCATGTCATGGGCAGTTCGCGCCAGCGGCCGCCAACTTGCGGGTTCCGGTGCAAGGTGGAGCAGGTTTTGCAGGGTCTTTGATTTGGGATGGCGGGTTTGTTGGCCCGCGAAGGAGGTTCGCTTCGCCGAAATAAGTGCGAGGCCCGGTGTGCCTAGGAGTCCGGGCCTCGCAACTTTCCCCCGCCCATCACGTGCGCCGATGGCGACCTCTCTAACGGGTAATGCAGAGCCGTCCTAGACCGGGAGACTACGGACGATATCGGGTCTTGATCGGCATGCAATAGACGCTGCTCGCATCGGCGCACCGGAAATTGCCCGCTATGCCTTCGGTGCGTCCGGCGTCCAGGTCGGCGGTCGAAAATAGGGTTGCGATGCGCCGGCAAATGCCTCCCGCGCGATCAGCCTGCTGGCGGGGGAGATCATCAGACCCTCACATTCGGATTTGCTGAAATAGCGCAAGGCCGACATCTCACCATCGCCCGGTCGATGCGCGCCGCCCACGGCCTTGGCGCGAAACGCGATACAGGTGTAGTACGCGAGATCGCCATTGGGATAGCGAATGAGGAATTCCGGGCCGCCGAACACTCCGATGATGCCTTGCAGCTCGGCAAAGAGCCCGGTCTCTTCAAAACATTCGCGCAGAGCCGCGTCCGCAGGCTGTTCGTGCGGATCGATGGCGCCGCCGGGAAGCGTCCAAAATCCCATTTCAGAATCTTGGCCCAGCAGCAGGCGGCCTTGATCGTCGAAGATCACAGCGGCAACTGCCGTGAGCGCAACGAGGTCGTGCCCGACCTTGGCGCGGATCGCTTTGAGATAATCGGAAATGGCCATGCTTCGCCGGATTGCCTGTCCCCGATGCCGGATTGCCCCAGAAGCCTTGGGGCGTCAATGCCGTCACCGTCCCAGGCGAAATCCGCCGCGGCGGTCTCCTCGCGGGCGTCGGTTTCAGTGGCTGCGTTCGAACTCCGGCGACGCCGGTAAGGCGGATTCGTCGGGTACGAGGCTCGGCTCCTTGTGACCCGCGTTTTTCTCGACGATCTCATAGCCGCAATGATCGAGCCAGGCGATCAGCCGGTCCGCCATGGCGTAGTCCCAGCCGGGGTAGGACCTCGCGATCGCTTGGCGGGGCGTAAGCTTCCGACCCATGCTGTTGCCTTCTTGCCGTTTACCGCCCATGCGCAGTGAACCCGACCGAACCCGGATTGGTTCCGAGCACGTTGGCGTGATCCGCGTTTGCGCAGTAGCCGGCGTTCCCGGGGCGCGCGAAGTGGCGCTTGGCGTAGGGCGGCGCTGATCAACAGGACGCCTGCGAAGCGCCGATGATTTGCAGATAGCTTCGGGAAATGATGATCGGCGAAAACCGCGGGGTCCAGTTCAAGTGACGGCCACTCCAGGTTTTGCAATCATGCTGGCGCCAGTGTCTCGCGCTTCACGCGAAAGACGAACGCTGAATGCGAGGAGAGCCAAATTCATGACGGGCCGCTCAAGCATCAGCCCCGCGTCGCTTGGCTTCTCTCGCTCCGATCGCGTGGGCGAGCACCAGGCTTGCTTCATTCACGCACGCTGCCGCGTTCAGCTATCTAAACTATCCTTCACTTGTCACATCGCCTTGTTGGGCCCAGGTTCGCGCGCAACGGATCAATGTTGCCGACGGGGGCTGCAGTTGCGATTTTCATCGTCCTTTCAGCAGATGGGTCGAATGCTGCGCCCGGTGCGCCACTCGTTGCAGAAACATTCGGAAACAAACTCACCAAAGAAAAATCACGCGAAGATCTTTGTGAACACTATTCCGAAGTCCGGGAGTGTTTTCATTCTGACTGCGTTGCAGGAGCTCGCCGGGTGCGAGCATCTTGTCCTGGGCACCGGGTACGTCCCGAACGACTCTCTGCTTCTCGATCAGGCCCGCAAGTTCAGCCAAGGAGGATTCGCGGCTCAGCAGCACGCGGATTGCAGACCGAACAATCTTGCCATTCTGGAAAAATTCGTCCCCAAATGGGTGGTCCATTTGCGCGATCCGCGCTCCGTGACATTAAGTTGGACGCATCACCTCGATAAGTTCGTTGCACTCAATCAAAGGGGCATGCTCGATTATGTCGCACCAATCCCAGGCGAGGACTACCTTGCTTTGGACTTCAGCGGCCGGTTGGACTGGCAGATAACTCATTTCTTGCCTCACATCGTCCATTGGACTGCCTCGTGGCTGGAGTATGCGGACAGGAATGCCGATCGCGTTCTGGTGTCGACCTACGAGCAGATGATCGATGACCAGGCGGCATTTTTCCGCCGGCTCTTAAACTTTTTCGATATCTCCAACCCGGAGCTGGGCGATCTGTCGCGGTTTCGCAGCGAGGCGCACCATTTCAGAAAGGGCGAAGTTGCGGAGTGGCGAAGCGTCTTCACCGAGGAGCAAAAGGCCCGTTCACTAGCCGCCATTCCCGAGACGTTGCGAACGCGCATGGCGTGGCCTGTTGACTGATCTGGGGGACTGGACCCTCTTGCCCGGCGCGAGGCCGCAGCCGGTGGCGGCGACCGCTAACGGCTACACTGACTCATGAGGGATTTTGCGAATTTGGCGGAAGGGGTGGGATTCGAACCCACGGTACCCTTGCGGGCACGCCGGTTTTCAAGACCGGTGCCTTAAACCACTCGGCCACCCTTCCAATGCTGCGACATCAAGCATTTGGCGGGGGGAATTTCAAGGATGGATGGGGACGGAATGCGGTCAGACCCGTAGCGGGCCTGACGTGACGCTAAAGTTTGCAGGGGAGTTCGGGGCGGAGTGCCGCTTGCAGCATTTCGATCATTCGGAGCCCTAAAGAAGCGAGATCAGCCTGGTCTCTCCGCGCAAGTGATTCTATGCGGCGATGGTGCAGCAGGGAGCGCTGATCTGAACCATCGCCAAGCCGCCGCGGCTTGGGCCGCGCTGGAGTCAGCCGGCCTGGGCTGACCCTCGCGCGCTCCGAATAAGCCCCTTACCTGCTCATGAAGCAGGCCCCGAATTTCCAGCTATAACCATAAGGACAGGGGCGGCGAGGCCTCGTCCATACGGGGCATTCATTGGACACGCCTCCCGTGGCGGCGATGCTCCAGCCATTGACGACGCAGCCTCCTCTGGGGGCTGCATAGCAGCCCGCGCCGCATCCATCTGCGGCATTGGCGGCGCTTATTCCGGGGATGGCGGCGGCGAATAGGGCGGCGATGAAAAGGTTCCTCATGTTGCCTCCGTGATCGGGCGCAAGCAGACGTTGCCGTTGGAAGAAGAGGTGGGGGGCATCGCGAGGATAAACAATCCCAGGCGCCAAAGCATCGTCTGGCAAGCTGCCGGCGTGCGGAACGCCCGATGCGTTCGCGTCTGCGAGCGCGCAGCTTCAATCCGATGATGTCCATGGGACAGAACGGTCAGTCGCAACAAGGCGCAGATCGGTCACTTTTCACGGCCGGCTGCAAGCGTCGACTCAGGCCTGCTTGCCTTCCGGCAGTTTGACCGGCACGTGCGGCGAAGTGCTCACGACGGGCGGGCTGCCGTCGGCATAGGCGTGGCTTCTAATGAGCGTCTCAAGCATCAAAAAGAACTTTTCGGCAAGCATGGCACTTCCCCCATTCAATTTTCGCACTTCAGCCGGCTGCGCCGAGATGAAGTTTCCGCATCGTGAGGAGGCTGATACGGCAATAGTGCCGGTAGATCAGGCTGAGGACCGTCCACATGATCGACTCCGTTGTTGATCAATGGAGCCATGATGGCGCCGCTTGGTTTCGGCGCGTCTTCGCACGCGTGGAAAAATGATTTCGTCGGAGCAGCGAAAACTTCGTCGCGAGGTCAACGGTGAAGTCAGTTCACGGCTTTGCGAGTTCTCTCGCTCGAGAATGCGGGGCCAAGGGAAGCTGCCTCAGTGGGCCAGACGCATTTCCGACCGGTATCAAGCGCAACGGCCAGATCAGGAAGCAGCCCCGGCCTGTTCAGCCTAAAGGCAGCAGAGCCCGCAGCCACGGCAAGGCCGTCGAGTCATTTCGTAGTTCATGCTCGCGCCACGCACCGGCGCGGTCAGGTAAAGGCGAACGCGATGAGGCTCGAGCACAGCAGTGCAAGACCGGCAGCGGTCAGTGCCAGAAAGCTGTCGGAGACAAGGTCATGATTGCGCATGTACACCCTCCGATCTCCAAGCTCGTCCGAATCGATCAAGCGTTCCGAACGAGCCGAATTTGCGGCAGTGCGCCGTAGGCGGCTGCTTCAGGCCATCAGGCCCAAAGCACGCCCTCAAAAGCGTGAGCCAGGAAAATCCCGACACCGACCAAGCCCATTACCGCAGTCACAGTTTCGAACATTGCAAGCATCCTTCCGGCCCCGCGCAGCAGAAAACACAGTGCCACCCTGCACAGTCAAAAAGATTCCTCCGGCACTGCCCATATTCCCGTTCAGGTGGGGATTTCCCGCAACAGGTGTCTCAAAAGGGAGCACGGAGAGTGCGGTTCAAGCCGGCAGATCAACGACCTGCGCGGACAACCATTGATTCACCACGACAACGGTCTCCCCATTTCCGCCTTGTTCCGGTTGCGATATCGTCCGCTCCCGGTGCGAGGGGTGGTGCACCGAAACGTAAAGTGAGCCGGCCGCAGTCTGTGCAATAGGCGGCGGGCCGGCTGAATGGTAATTTGGGGCAGATGGGGATTCGACAAACAGATCGCGTGGTCGGCGTGGCGCGCGGCGCTGTTGCTGTAACTCTCTGCCTGGTCCTCGCCAACTGCGCCTCGTCCAACAAGTTCGCGAGCCGGCTCGATCCCAAATACGGCGTCTCTTCGAGTCCGCGCGTTGTCGAGCCCGGCGAGCCGGTGCCGAAGGGTGGCGGCACGTACCGCGTCGGCAAGCCCTATGTGGTGGCCGGTCGCATCTATGTGCCCCAGGAAGACGTCAACTACCGCGCGGAGGGTCTGGCCTCCTGGTATGGCGACGACTTTCACGGCCGGCTGACGGCCAACGGCGAGGTCTTCGACATGGATTCGCTGAGCGCGGCGCATCCGACATTGCCGATGCCGTGCTACGCGCGGGTCACCAATCTCGCCAACGGCAAGTCGCTGATCGTGCGCGTCAACGACCGTGGCCCCTATGCCGCCAACCGCCTGATCGACGTCTCGCACAAGGCGGCCGATCTGCTTGGCTTCAAAGGCAACGGCACCGCGCGGGTGCGGGTCGAATACGTCGGCCGGGCGCCACTGGAAGGCTCCGACGATCGGGTGTTGATGGCGACCTTGCGCACCGGCGTGCCGGCACCGGCGCCATCGCTCGTGCGCGTTGCCTCCGCCCGCCCATTCGTTCCGGAAGGTCCGTCCTACGGACGTCCGATCCACGGCGAGGTGCCGATGCCGCAGGACCGGCCCTATAGCCTCGGCAACACTTCGGCCGATTACGCCTCGGTCAATGCGACCTCCGAGATGTCGGCTGCGAGCCGTGCACGCTCGAGCGGCCGGACTCTCGAAAACCACCGCGCGGTCTCCTATGAGGAAGACGCGCGTTATGCCGAGCCCGTCAGCCCGGTCTCCGCCTATGCGCCGGTCGATTCGCAGGGCCCGAGCGAAGTGCTGGCCGGACGCGGCCTGTACTGACCGCGTCAGCTAGACCGCATTGTCCTTCAGGAACGCGATCAGTGCGGCGTTGACCTGTTCCGGCCGCTCCTGCTGGATCCAGTGGCCGGCGCCATCGATGATGAGCTTTCCTTTCAGATTCGGCAGCACCCGCTCGAGCTCGTTAATGCGCTTGGCGCCGATCAGCCCGGTCACTACCGAATCCTGAGCGCCCGCGATGAACAGCGACGGCTGGCGGATCTGGGCGTCCTGCCAGGGCGCGGTCAGTTCCCAGTTGCGATCGATGTTACGGTACCAATTTAGCCCGCCACGAAAGCCGGTCCGCTGATAGGTGCCGACGAAGAACGCGAGATCGGCCTCGCTCAGCCAGTGCGGCAGCGGGCGGTCGGCGGAGACCTCGCCGAGAAAGCCCTTGGCCGCATCGATGAAGAGCGAAGCCGACGCATCGGAAAAGCCGCTCCCCAGCAGCGCCCGCATGCTGCGCGCGACATCGCGCTCGAACTCGGCCTCGGCGACGCCGGGCGTCTGAAAGTATTGCCAATAGAAATTGCTGATGCCGTTCTCGCGCAAGGTCTCGAGCGGCCGGCCGCGGCCGCGGAAGGGCGGCGGCACGCTCATCCCGGCCACCGCGGTGAAGAGATCGGGGCGGAACAGCGCTGCATGCCAGGCGACGGGCGCGCCCCAATCGTGGCCGACGATGGCGGCCTTGCTTTCGCCAAGCGCGGCGGTGAGCGCAACCATGTCCCCGACGATGTGAAAGATGCTGTAGGCGCCGACATCGGCAGGCGCGCTGCTGTTGCCGAAGCCTCGCATGTCGGGCGCCACGACATGAAAGCCGGCCCGCGCCAGCGCGGCGATCTGGTGGCGCCAGGAATAGGACAATTCCGGCCAGCCGTGACAGAGCAGGACAAGCGGGCCCTGGCCCTCCTCGAGCAGGTACAGCTCGATGCCGTTGACGGCGATGGTGCGCGAGGAAGGCATGGCGTTTCCCGTTTGTTTTTGAATGTGGGATGCTCACGATAGGTTCCTTCGATTTCACCGACAATCGCCGGCGGCGCCAAAAAGCCGTGTTGTTTGCGTGACTTCCAACTGTTAGAAGGCGCTGTTCAAGGACTTCGTTAAAGGCGCGCCTGATGTTCCCGTTCAGCCTGGGTAAGGTTACGACCGGACGGCTGCTGCGCGGCCTGATCGCTGGTGCGGTCGCGGCATCGGTTGCCTGGGGCGGCGCGCTGCTCGCCGCCAATCAGAGCGTGCAGGGGGCCAAGAAGGAAGAGGGCGGCTTTGAAGGCGACGCCCCGACCGCAATCCTGATCGAAGCCACCACGGGCAGCGTGCTGTTCGAGAAGAACGCGGATGAGTTGCGCGCGCCCTCCAGCATGATGAAGCTGATGACCGCCGAAGTGGTGTTCCACGCCATCCAGGAGGGCAAGGTCAAGCTGACCGACGAATATCCGATCAGCGAATATGCCTGGCGCCATGGCGGCGCGCCCTCGGGCACCTCGACGATGTTTGCGGCCATACACAGCAAGGTCTCGGTGGACGATCTTCTGCATGGCGCCGTCATCCAGAGCGGCAATGACGCCTGCATCGCGCTGGCCGAGGGCATGGCCGGCAACGAGCGCACCTTTGCGAGCGACTTCATGACCAAGCGCGCGCGCGAGCTCGGCCTCACCAAATCGACCTTCGCCAACGCCAACGGCCTGCCAGACCCCGGCAACAAGATGACGGTGCGCGAGCTGGCCATGTTGGCGCGCCATATCATCCTGACCTACCCCGAATTCTACAAATTGTTCGGAGAGAAGGAGTTCACCTGGAACAAGATCCGGCAGCAGAACCGCAACCCGCTGCTTAACTCTCTGGAAGGCGCTGACGGCCTGAAGACCGGGTACACCAAGGAGGGCGGCTACGGCATCGTCGGGTCTGCGGTCCAGAACGGGGTTCGCTTGATCGTTGTGGTCAACGGCCTGGAGGACTCTGAAGATCGCGCCAACGAGGCCAAGAAGATGCTGGAATGGGGGTTCCGCAATTTCGAATGGCGCAACCTGTTCGCCGCGCAGCAGCCGCTCGGCTATGCGCGCGTGTTCGGCGGCGACAGCCGCTCGGTCCCGCTCACGAGTCCCGAGCCAATTAAGGTGATGGTGCAGAAGAACTCCAACGAGAAACTGATCGCGCGCCTCGTCTATAAGGGCCCGGTGCACGCGCCCATCCAGGCCGGGCAGCCAGTCGGCCTCATCAAGGTCTGGCGCGGCCCCAATATCGCCGTAGAGCAGCCTGTCTATGCCGCCGAGTCCGTCGCTATAGGATCCACCATGCGCCGCGCGATCGATGGGGCGAGCGAGCTTGTGATCGGCATGTTCCGCGCCGGTGTCGAGAAGCTCTGACATGGCGGAGGACGCGACCAGACGAGCTCCCGGGCGCGGGCGCTTCATCACATTCGAGGGCGGCGAGGGCGCCGGAAAATCCACCCAGATCAAGAAGTTGGCCGAGCATCTTGAAGCGGCCAGGCTGCGCGTCGTGCTAACCCGGGAGCCTGGCGGCTCGCCGGGCGCGGAAATCATCCGTCATCTCGTTCTGTCAGGGGTCGGCAAGCTGCTCGGACCAGACGCGGAGACCTTGTTGTTTGCGGCCGCACGTGACGATCACGTGCGAACGGTGATCCTGCCGGCGCTGACCCAGGGCGCTTGGGTGCTTTGCGATCGCTTCTATGATTCGACGCGGGCCTATCAGGTCAAGCTCGGTCATGTCGCCCCGGGCGTGCTCAACGCCATGCAGCGGGTGACCATCGGGGACCTCAAGCCGGATTTGACCATCATCCTCGACCTGCCGGTCGAGATCGGTTTGAAGCGGGCCGCGTCCCGTCGCGGCGGCGAGCCGCCGGATCGTTTCGAGTCGGAGGACCTCAAGTTTCATCAAGAGCTTCGCGAAGCCTATCGCGAAATCGGCGCAAGTGAACCGGAGCGCTGCGTGCTGATCGATGCCAATGCCGACGTGAGCACGGTTGCAGCCCGTGTCTGGAGTGCCGTGAGCGAGCGCTTCTTCGCCAACCCGGCCAACGTGGCCGCGCCCGCATGAGTCCTCGCCAGGCGGAAGTCGAGACGCTCGTGCCGCATCCGCGCGAGACGTCCGCGTTGTTCGGGCATCGCGACGCCGAAGCGGCGCTGCTTTCCGCCTATCGCAGCGGGCGGATTCCGCATGCCTGGCTGCTCGGGGGACCACAGGGCATCGGCAAGGCGACGCTCGCCTACCGCATGGCGCGCTTTGTGCTGAGCCGTCGCGATCCGCTCGCTCCCGAGGTGCAGAGGGCCGAGACGCTCCAGGTCGACCAGAACGAGCCGGTGGCCCGGCAGGTCGCCGCGGGCGCGCATGGCGGCCTTTTGACGCTGGAGCGCACGCTGAACGACAAAGGCGTGATGCGCACGGTCATTACCGTCGACGAAACGCGCGAGACGATCGCCTTCTTCGGCTCGACCGCGGCCGTCGAAGGCTGGCGGGTCTGCATCGTCGACACCGTCGACGAGCTCAACCCCAACGCGGCGAACGCACTGCTCAAGATTCTCGAGGAGCCGCCGCAGCAATCGCTGTTTCTCCTGATCAGCCATGCGCCGCGCCGGGTGCTGGCGACGATCCAGTCACGCTGCCGCAAGCTTTCGTTGCGGCCGCTATCGCAGGCAGACGTCATCAGCGCGGCGGCACAGGCCGCGGGTCTCGCGGCTGATGAGCCCGGCTTGCGCGAAGCCGCCGCCGCCTCGGAAGGCAGCGTGGCGCGAGCGCTCACGCTGCTGGGAGGCGACAGCCTGAAGCTGCAGCAGCGCACAGCAGCGCTGCTCGCCGCTTTGCCAGGCGTCGATCCGCGCGAGCTGCACGCGCTCGGTGACGCGCTCGGCACCAGCGACCGCGTGGCGCTCGCGGCCTTCGTCGACAGCATCGAGCATTGGGTGGCCGAGCGCCTGCGTGCGCCGGGCCTTGACGCGAATGCGAACCTGCCCCGCCTTGCACGGCTGGCGGAGGTATGGGAAAAGATCGCCCGCGCCGCGCGCGACACCCAGGACTACAATCTTGAACGAAAACCGCTGGTTTTCTCGGTGTTCGGCATGCTTGCGGAAGCGACGCGGTAGGGGATTTCGCAAGCCCGCGCGCTTCAACCCCGACATTCTGTAGAGCTCAAACCAAGGACATTTGCGGTGGCAGCGCGTAAGACAATTGCCAAGAAGACGACCAAGAAAGCCGCGAAGAAAGTGGGCAAGAAGCGCACGCGCAAGTCCGCCGCAGCGGCGACCAAGAAACGCGCCAAAGCCAAGCGCGCTGTCAAGAAAGCAACGGGCTCCGCCAAAAAGGTGAAGCGCGGCGTCAAGAAGGCAGGAAAGGCCAGGAAGGCGGCCAAGACGGCTGCCAAGGCCCGATCCGCGTCAAAGACCGCGACGAGGAGCGTGAAAAAAGCTCCAAAGACGGCGGCGGCTTCGAACGCGGCCGCACCAAGAGCAAAGACCGCCAAATCGGCCGTTGCCAAGCCAGCGCGTGCCGCCACGCCAAAAGCTGCAACCGTTGGGACGCCGCAGGCAACCTCCCGCGGCAACCGCTTCTACATCACGACGGCCATCGCCTATCCCAATGGAAATCCGCATATCGGACACGCCTATGAGGCGATTGCAACGGACGCGCTGGCGCGCTTCCAGCGGCTTGACGGCAAGGATGTGTTCTTCCTGACCGGCACGGACGAGCACGGTCTGAAGATGATTCAGACCGCGCAGAACGAAGGCATGCTGCCGCACGAGCTCGCCACCAGGAATGCGGCGCGGTTCAAGGACATGGACGAGCGTCTCAATGTTTCCTTCGACCGCTTCATCCGCACCACGGAAGAGCAGCACCATCGCTCCAGCCAGGAGATCTGGCGGCGCATGGCCGAGAATGGCGACATCTATCTCGACAGCTATTCGGGCTGGTACTCGGTGCGCGACGAGGCCTATTACGCCGAGGAAGAGACGAGGCTCGGCGAGGATGGGGTGCGCCTCGGCCCGCAGGGCACGCCGGTCGAGTGGGTGGAGGAGGAGAGCTATTTCTTTCGTCTGTCGGCCTATCAGGACAGGCTGCTTGCGCTCTACGAGTCGCAGCCGGATTTCATCGGCCCCGACGCGCGCAAGAACGAGGTGATCAGCTTCGTGAAGAGCGGCCTGCGCGATCTCTCGATCTCGCGCACCACGTTCGATTGGGGCGTCAAGGTGCCCGACGCTCCCAAGCACGTGATGTATGTCTGGGTCGATGCGCTCACCAATTACATCACCGGCGTCGGTTTCCCCGATGAGGGCGATCCGAACTGGCGCTATTGGCCGGCCGATGTGCATGTCATCGGCAAGGACATCATCCGCTTTCACGCGGTCTACTGGCCGGCGTTTCTGATGTCGGCGGGCATTCCCGTGCAGAAGCGGGTCTACGCGCATGGCTTCCTGTTCAACAGGGGCGAGAAGATGTCGAAGTCGGTCGGCAATGTCGTCGACCCCTTCAATCTCGCCGACCAGTATGGCGTCGATCAGATACGCTATTTCTTCCTGCGCGAGGTGCCGTTCGGCCAGGACGGCAATTACAACCACGAAGCCATCGTCGCGCGCATCAATGCCGATCTCGCCAATGACCTCGGCAATCTGGCGCAGCGTTCGTTGTCGATGATCGCGAAGCAACTCGGCGGCGTGCTGCCCGAGCCGGGCAGCTTCAGCGACAGCGACAAGTCGATCCTCGCCGAGGCCGATGCGATGATCGCGGCGTCGCGCAGCGCCATGGCGACCCAGCAGATCCATCAATGGCTGAACACCGTGTGGTCGGCGGTTGCCGAAGCCAACCGCTATTTCGCGGGCGAGGCGCCATGGGCGCTGGCCAAGACGGATCCCGCGCGCCAACGCACCGTGCTCTACGTGACGGCGGAAGTGATCAGGCAGATCGCTATATTGACCCAGCCGGTGATGCCGGCGGCCGCTGCAAAACTGCTCGACAGCCTCGGTATCCCCGAGAGCGAGCGCAATTTTGCGACGCTCGGCGGGACAACGCGGATCGCATCCGGCACGAAGTTGCCGGCACCGCAGGCCGTATTCCCGCGTTATATCGAGCCTACAGCGGCTTAAGGCGGTTCGTTCATGCTTGTCGACAGTCACTGCCACCTGGATTTTCCAGACTTCACCGGCGACCTCGACGGGATCGTGGCGCGCGCCGCCGAGGCGGGGATCGGCCGCATGGTCACGATCTCGACACGGGTGCGACAGTTGTCGGCGCTCATCGCGATCGCCGAGCGCTTTCCCAATGTCTATTGCTCGGTTGGCACCCATCCGCATCATGCAGATGAAGAGGATGGCATTTCCCCTGATGAACTGGCCGAGCTGACCCGGCATCCGAAAGTCGTGGCGCTGGGGGAGGCGGGGCTCGACTATTTCTATGACAATGGCTCGCCGGCGGCACAGGCGCGCGGCTTCCGCGCCCATATCGCGGCCGCGCGCCTGACCGGTCTGCCGCTTGTCATCCACACCCGCGAGGCCGATGAGGATTGCCGCCGCATCCTGGAAGAGGAAGTCGCTAAGGGACCTTTTCGCGCCGTGCTGCATTGCTACACTGGTGGGCGGGACCTTGCGATGAAGGCAATCGAATTGGGCCTTTCGATCTCATTCACGGGCATTCTGACGTTCAAGAAGTCCGAGAATTTGCGCGCGCTGGCCGCTGAGCTGCCCGCCGACCGCATCATGGTCGAAACCGACTCTCCTTATCTCGCGCCCGGCAAATTCCGCGGCAAGCGCAACGAGCCGGCCTATGTCGTTGAGGTCGCCAAGGTGCTGGCGGAGGTACGCGGCGTGTCGCTCGAGGAGATTTCGCGCCAGACCAGTGAGAATTTCTTCCGCCTGTTCTCGAAAGTGCCGGCGCCGCAGACAGCATGACGCTCACACTCACAATTCTCGGCTGCGGCTCGTCGGCCGGCGTTCCGCGCCCGGCGCTCGGCTGGGGCCGGTGCGATCCGAACAATCCGAAAAATCGCCGGCGCCGCTGCTCGCTTCTGGTCGAACGGGTCACCGGGCAGGGCGTCACGCGCATCGTGATCGACACCTCGCCTGATCTGCGCGAGCAATTGATCGATGCCAATGTCGATCACCTCGACGCGGTCTTCCTGACGCATGAGCATGCCGACCAGACGCATGGGATCGACGATCTCCGCTCGGTGGTGATCCACCAGCGTCGGCGCATTCCGACCTATTTCAATCAATCCACCGCCAAGGACATCATGGCGCGGTTCTCCTACTGCTTCATTTCGCCGGAAGGCAGCGACTATCCGCCGATCCTGGAGCGGCATGGGATCGAAGCCAACGAAAGCCGCAACATCGAAGGCAAGGGCGGCACGGTGACCATGTCGGCCTTCCAGGTGCAGCACGGCAACATCCCGGCGCTCGGCTATCGCATTGGCAACGCTGCCTATTCGCCTGATCTCAACGACATCCCACAGGAGAGCTGGCCGTTCCTGGAAGATCTCGATCTCTGGATCGTCGACGCGCTGCGCTATGCGCCGCATCCCAGTCATTTCAGCGTCGACGACGCTCTATCCTGGATCGATCGCTTCAAGCCGCGCCGGGCAGTGATCACCAACCTGCATTCCGATCTCGACTACGAGGTGCTGCGGCACAAGCTGCCGGAGAACGTGGTGCCAGCCTACGACGGAATGAGGTTGGAGGTGGGGTGACGGCCGAAGGCTGTCATTCCGGGTTCGCCTCCGCGAGGCGCCCCGGAATGACAGCAAGCGCTATGCCGAAATCGCCTTCGCCGACTGCATCTGGTTGCGCAGCAGGAATTTCTGGATCTTCCCTGTCGAAGTCTTCGGGATCGGCCCGAACACCACCATCTTGGGCGTCTTGAAGCCGGACATTTGGCTGCGGCAATAGGCGATGATCTCGGCTTCGGTGGCGTTGGCGCCCTCCTTCAATTCGACGAAGGCACAGGGCACTTCACCCCATTTCGGATCGGGTTTTGCCACCACGGCGGCGAACAGGACGGCGGGATGTTTGTAGAGAACATCCTCGACCTCGACGGACGAAACATTCTCGCCGCCGGAGATGATGATGTCCTTGGAGCGGTCCTTGATGATGACATAGCCGTGCTGGTCGAGCACGCCGAGATCGCCGGTGTGAAACCAGCCCCCCGCAAAGGCTTCCCTGGTCGCCTTCTCGTTCTTCAAATAGCCCTTCATGACGATGTTGCCGCGGAACATGACCTCGCCGATGGTCTGCCCGTCGCGCGGCACCTCGCGCATGGTTTCCGGATCGAGCACGGTAACGGCTTCCTCCAGCGGATAGGACACGCCCTGCCGCCGCTTCATCTGCGCGCGCTCGGCGGCCGGCAACTCATCCCAGCCGGGCTGCTCGGCGCAGACGGAGGCGGGACCATAGACCTCGGTGAGGCCGTAGACGTGGGTGAGCTTGATGCCGATGCGCTCGGCGCCCTCGAGCACCGCGACCGGCGGTGCCGCACCCGCGATCAGGCCGGCTACGCGTCGCGCGGCCGTGCCCTTGGGCGCGTCGGGGGCATTGATCAGCGTGTTGTACACGATCGGCGCGCCGCACATGTGGGTGACGCCGTGCGTCTTGATCAGCTCGAAGATCTTTGTCGGCTCGACCTTGCGCAGACAAACATTGACGCCGGCGGCGGCGGCAACTGTCCACGGGAAGCACCAGCCGTTGCAGTGGAACATCGGCAGCGTCCAGAGATAGACCGGATGCTCGCCGAGCCCACCTGCGAGGATGTTGCTCACGGCGTTCAGATAGGCTCCGCGATGATGCGTCACGACGCCCTTGGGATTGCCGGTTGTACCCGACGTATAGCTCAGGGCGATCGCGTTCCACTCGTCGTCGGGATAGCGCGGGACGAAGCTGGCGTCGCCTTGCGCGAGGGCGGCCTCATATTCGATGTCGCCGATCCGCCTGCCGCCGGCGAAGGACGAATCATCGACGTCGATCACGAGCGGCTTCGGCCCGCTCATCAGCTTGAGCGCCTCGCTGATCACGTCCGCGAATTCCGGGTCAACCAGGATGATCCTGGCGCCGCCGTGATCGAGCTGGAATGCGATCGAGGGTGCATCGAGGCGGATGTTCAGCGTGTTCAGCACAGCGCCCGTCATCGGCACCGCGAAATGCGCTTCGTTCATCGCGGGCACGTTGGGCAGCATCGCCGCCACGGTATCGCCGCCACCGATGCCGTGCGCGGCGAGATAGGAGGCAAAGCGCCGGCAGCGCGCGTAGGTCTCGGCCCAGGTGAAGCGGCGGCCTTCATAGACCGTGCTGGTGTGGTCGGGGTAGACGGCGGCGCTGCGCGCAAGGAAGCTCAACGGCGTCAGCGGCACGTAGTTGGCGGCGTTCTTGTCCAGACCGATATCGTATTGGTTCACTTTCCCATCCATCGGCCACCTCCCGTTTATAAAAAAACTTACAGGAACCCGATCGAGATCCATGGAAATACAGCGACGATGATAAGTCCGACCAGGAGCGCGAGCAAATAACCCCAGATCGGCCGGATGCCTTGCGCCGGATCAACCCGCCCGATCGCGCAGGCCGCATAATACCCTACGCCGAAGGGCGGAGCGAACAATCCGATGCCCATGGCCAGGATGATGATCATGGCATAGTGCACCTCGTGGACGCCGACGGTCCGCGCGATCGGGAACAGAAGCGGGCCGAACAGCACGACGGCAGGAATACCTTCCAGCACGCTGCCGAGAATGGTGAAGGCCACGATCGACACCGCGATAAACGATGCGGCGCCGCCGGGCAGGCCGGTCATGGCGGCGGCGAGCGCGCGGGAAAATCCGGATTGCGTTAGCCCCCAGGCCATGCCCGTCGCGGTGCCGATGATCAGCAGGATGGCGCCGGAGAGCGAGGCCGTCTCGATCAGCATCGGCATCAGCCGTCTCCAGTCGAAGCGGCGATAGACCAGGAGCCCGACGACAAGGCCGTATACAATGCCGATGGTCGAGACTTCGGTCGCCGTTGCCACCCCTTCCACGACCGCGGCGCGGATCACGAAGGGCAGGGCAAGTGCGGGCAGGGCGACGATTAGCGAGCGCACCACCTCGCCGAAGCCCGCCCGGCGGACGTGGCTCAAATCCTCCTTGCGGTAGCGCCACCACACCAGCGCCGACAGCGTGACCGCCAACACCACGGCGGGCAAGAGACCGCCGGTGAACAGCGCCGAGATCGACACGCCCGTGACCGAACCGATGGTGATCAGCACAAGGCTCGGCGGAATGGTTTCGGTCTGCGCGCCGGTCGCAGCGAGCAGGGCGACGAGATCGCCGGGTTTGGCGCCGCGCTGCTTCATCTCGGGAAACAGCACCGGCGCGACAGCGGCCATGTCGGCGGCCTTCGAGCCGGAAATGCCCGACACCAGGTACATCGCGCCGACCAGCACATAGTGCAGGCCGCCACGGACATGGCCGAGGACGTTCGCCAGGAACGCGACCATGGCCCGCGCCATGCCCGTCATCTCGATCAGAAGTCCCAGGAAGACGAACAGCGGCACCGAGAGTAGGATCAAATGGCTCATGCCCTCATCCATCCGCCCGACGAGCACCGACAGCGGCGTGCGCGTGGTCAGCGCGAGATAGCCGAACACGGCAAGCCCAAAGCCGAATGCGATCGGTACGCCAGCGAACACGCAAAAGCCGGCAACGCCGACGAAGAAGATCACCAGGTTGAGATTGCCGAGCGGCCGCAGCCACGGCTGGGCCAGCCAGAACAGCCCGATCAAGGCGGCCACGGAAATCGCCGCCGCGAGCACCAGCTTGACGTTGCCGCTCCGTGCCAGCCGCAACAGCGCAAACAGCGCCATCAGGCAACTACCGATCGGCAGCGCCAGCGCGCGCCAGATATTGGGGATCTGCAGCGCTGGCGTCGTGATGAAGCTTTCGTCGTAAGCGTATTCGTAGGCCGGCCAGACGATCAGCAGCAGGAAGGCCAGCTCCGCGCAGGTCGCGACCACGTCGAGATAGGCCCGTACAGGCGGACTGGCGCTGCCCACGATAGCGGTCATCCGCATGTGTTCGGAACGCCGGAATGCGACCGCCGCGCCCAGCATGGCCAACCACAGGAACAGGATCGAGGCCAGTTCGTCCGACCAGATCAGAGGCTGCCGCAATCCGTACCGCGACACCACGCCAGCAAACAGGATGACGATCTCGGCAACGACCAGGATCGCTGCCGGGATCTCGACCATCAGCCCCAGCCCCCGTTCGATCGATGCCACAAGGGAAGGGCGGCGAGGCGATTTCAAGGTCACCTCACCGACCGCAGCTTCCGTGATCTCGACTTCCGTGATTTGGACCTGGGCCATGGCGGCACCCGTTACGACAGCTTGCCGACCGCCTTTTCCAGGAGCGCCCAGGCCTGCTCGCCGTATTTACCTTTCCATTCGGCGTAGAATCCGGCGGCCTTGAGCTTGTCGCGGAATGGTGCCGTGGCCGGCTGATTGAAGACGAGGCCCTTGGCCGCCAGTTCCTGTTGCAGATTCGCATTCAGCTTGGCGACATCGGCACGCTCGTTCACCGCCGCCGCATTGATGTGCTTGGCGACGATCGCACGCATGTCGGCCGGCACGGCCTGCCAGGCGCGGCGATTGCCCAGGAACCAGAACCCGTCCCACATATGATTGGTCAGCGAGCAGTATTTCTGCACCTCGTAGAGCTTGGCGGTCGAGATGATCGCCAGTGGATTTTCCTGGCCCTCGACCACCTTGGTCTGCAGCGCCGAATAGACTTCGCTGAAGTTGATCGAAGCGGGCGCCGCGTCGAAGGCCTTGAACATCGAGGTCCAGAGCGGCGAGACCGGAACGCGGATCTTGAAGCCCTTGAAGTCGTCCGGGCCATTGATCGGCCTGGTCGAGGACGTGGTCTGCCTGAAGCCATTGTCCCAGATCTTGTCCATGACCTCGAGGCCGGCCTTGTTGATCTCGCCGCGCACATGAGCGCCGAGGTCGCCATCCATGGCCTTCCAGACCGTATCGTAGTCCGGGAACGCAAAGCCGATGCCGTTGATCGAGGCCGCCGGCACGAGCGTCGACAGGATCAGACCCGACAGCGTGAAGAACTCGATGCCGCCGGAGCGGACCTGGCTCAACATATCGGTATCGGAGCCGAGCTGGTTATTCGGAAAGATCTGGAGCTCGAAACGCCCGTTGGTCTCAGCCTTGATCGCCGCGGCCATCTCCTTGGCGCGCGTGTTCATCGGATGGGTGTCCGGCAGGTTATTGGCGTATTTGTACGAGAACTCGGCCGCCTGAGCCCGCGCCACCATTGGGGCTCCGAGACCGCCCAGGACCGCCGAGGCAGCGGAAGCCTTCAACAGTGTGCGTCGTGAAAAGCTCATCTCATTCTCCCTGAAGCTTCTTGTTGTTGTGGTCGCAATACGAACTGCGGCGCAGCGGGTGGGTCGGGGTCAGCCTTGATCCCGTCACGAGCGCTTATTGCAGCGTGCGTGGCGGACGGCAATATCGGCTTTCTGAGAAGTGAGCGCGTAGGGTCCAGCGGGTGTCAGGAAACTGGCCGCGATCGCCCATATTGACGCGACGCACCAGGATTTTGGCGTAAATGTCTGATCTTATTCGATATAAATATATTCCATAATATACCTTATGCGAATCATAGATGCGGCTGACGTCAGCGGATGTCTTGTCGTAGCGGCCGCCAGATGTCTGCATTCCCTTCACACGCGATTCCTGCACCAGCTACGCTCCGGACCGGAAAGCTCGGCTGAAACATCACCGGCTCTTCCCAACACGTCGGCCGATTTGAACGTACTCCGCCCAAGACGAAAGGCGGCGCGGGCCTCCGTCCTCGGATCGGGAAGTCGTCCGACCGGTCAGATGCCAAACACTCCCCGAAGAGTCCGGCTTGAGCTCAAGAGGAAGACGAACCCGAGCGCCAGCAGCAGCACGCCGAGCCAGGTCGTCGTCCACCCTCGCCCCTGGTCGCCCGCCTCGGCCATGGAAACGGCAATTGGGGCGGCCGGAGGCACCGAAGTCGCCGGAGGCACTGAGGTCACCGGAGGCACTGAGGCGCCAACCGCGTCGCTGGCGGCCGGCGCGGCCACCAGAAGCTTCTCGACGTCGACCTGGCGGGGCGTGGGATGATCAGGCGTGAGCTGGTCGCTGGCGGGCTTGGCGATGACCGGCGCCGGAGGCACGAGCGTCGCGGCTCCGGTAACATGGACGGGAGCCGCATCGACCACCTCGAGCTCCGGCGGTGGCGGCGCCGGCTGGAGCGGTTCCGCTGGCGCCGCGGAGCGTAGCAACTCCGCACGCGCATCCACGACCGCTTTCCGCTTGTGCGACGTGGCCTCGTTCTCGTTGCGAGAGGCAGCATTTTTCGCGGCGTGGCGACGAACTTGCTTCTTCGTCGCGGTCCCTTCGGCAGCCTGGAACCAGCATTTGCGTTGGCCGTCGAAACGGTAGACCCAGTGCTGGCCGTCCGCCGTGGACTTGCCGGGTTGCGGCAAGCACTCGTCTTCAGGGCGCGCGGGTGCAGTGGCTTCCGGAGCAGCGGCGGTATCGGGGGAGAACAGGTTGGCGAAGGGATTCGAAGATGCAGGTGATGTCGACAGACCCGCGGCGAGGAAAAGAAAAGCGGCGAACGAAAATCGCAAATGACCGGACATGGCACACCCCCCGGTGTTGCGCCCCGCCCGGCTATGACCTTTGACCCGGGACCTGGGTCGCAATGCGACTCAAATCCGGCAACGCGAGGGATTCATTCTGGCCCGGAACCGGTCCTCCTCCTTACTTCGTCGGTCCTCATAATGACTATAGATTGCGCTTTCGTTCTCTCACACGGAGACGCCATTCATCGAACGTCATGGCCTCTTTTGCGCTCATCCAGTCGTCCTGCAGGCGCCACATCTTCTCTCTGTTTTCCGGTTTCTTCATTTCGAAGTGGTAGAGCTTGTCCGCTTCCTCGCACACCTGCACTAATAGTCGAGCAGTCGAGATCCTGAGGGACTGCGAACACGATTGCTGCATGCGTTCGAAGCGCCAGCACCATCGATAATCTGCGAAGTCAGCTTGACGCTCGGATTCGCTATCGCTCGGACGAGACGCGTTCTGCTGCACGTTGTCACCAAAGCCGTCGCGGGACAGATTGTCGCAGCGAGCGTTGCTAATTCCAGCGATCACAGCAACATCTGCGCGCGCACCGCGCAAACCTGGAGCAATTCCAGACCATCCCCCATCGTGCTCCGAAGATGCCTGCGATAGAGCGGGCGACCAAAAATCATACCGGCGAAGCCGGCACATTCGGAGCATCACAGCGTGACAGCAACTGCATCTCACTCGCGGTTCAACACTCGGCTGCACCTACTACAACTGATCTACGTGCAAGTGATCTGCGTCGGAGCGATCGGCGCACTTGAGCTCTCGCTGCCCGGTGGCACCGCGCAGGCGCAGGCGTCACTTCCCCCGGTCACCGTGGATGCTCCGCAGCAGCGCACGCGCTCCCATGCCGTCCAGTCATCCCGCCGCGCTGCAGCCGCGCGAGCGGCGCGCACCAGCCGCGCCGCACGTTCGCCCGAAGCTGCGGCGGTCGCAACCGCGTCAGGTGCCGGTGCTGGCGAGCGCGCCAATGGTCCGGTCCATGGCTTCGTCGCAACCCGCAGCGGCACCGCGACCAAGACCGACACTCCGATCATCGAGACCCCGCAGTCGATCTCCGTCATCACCACCGACCAGGTCAGAAACCAGGGCGCCGAATCGATCGGCGCCGCGCTGCGCTACACCGCAGGCGTCAGCGGCGACGTCAATGGCGGATCAGACACGCGCTTCGGCGGCCTGCAGATCCGCGGTTTCGATATGACCATGCCCGGCCTCTATCTCGACGGCCTGCGCTTGCCCGCCTCCAACTACGTTCATTTCAACGGCCTCGATCCCTACGGCGCCGAGCGGCTCGAAGTGCTGAAGGGGCCCTCCTCGGCCATGTATGGCGGCAGCGGCACCGGCGGCATCCTCAACTATGTGAGCAAGCTGCCGACGGCGCAGCAATTCGGCGAGATATCCGTCTCGGGCGGCAGCTTCAACCGCTACCAGGGCCAGTTCGACGCCGGCGGAGCCGCCAACAAGGAAGGCACGGTGCTGTGGCGCCTGACCGGGCTTGTCCGCGACGGCGAAACCCAGGTCGACTTCACCAAGGACAACCGCGTCTTCATCGCACCCGCCGTCACCGTCAAGCCGAACGACGACACCACCATCACGTTTCTGGCCAATTACCAAAGGGACAGAGCGGGCTGGGGTCTGCAGTTTCTGCCGGCCTCGGGCACGGTGTGGCCCAATAACGGCCGCATCATCCCAACCTCGTTCTTCGCGGGCGTTCCTAATTTCGATGCATTCAACACCGAGATCGCCACGGCCGGCTATCAGTTCTCGCACGACTTCAACGACGCCATCACGTTCCGGCAGAACCTGCGCTATGCTTGGCAGCACAACGAGGAGAAGGTGTTCTACGGCGCTGGCTATGCAGACGAAGCCGCGGGCCTGCTGGCGCGCGCCGGCAGCACGAGCAACTCGACCATCAATTCATTCGCGGTCGACAACCAGCTCCAGGGCAAGTTCACCACCGGCCTCCTCGGCCATACGACGCTGGTCGGCCTCGACTACCGCAACACATCCTTCCGCGACACCGCCTATGCGGTGACGACCTCGAGCCCCGATATCAACGTGTTCGCCCCGGTCTACAGCAACGACTGGACCATCGGCGGCCTTACCGACGATACCGGCATCAAGCAATCGCAGGTCGGGCTCTACGCTCAGGACCAGATCAAGATCGGCCGGGTGTCGTTCCAGCTCGGCGGGCGCCAGGATTTCGTGACGACGACGGTGGACAGCGGCCTTGCCAACACCACCGCCTCGACCGATGCCTCCGCCTTCACCGGCCGCGCCGCCGTGATGTATAATTTTGACAACGGCCTCGCGCCCTATTTCAGCTATTCCGAATCGTTCCTGCCGGTGCTCGCGGCCGATGCCGCGGGCCAGTTGCTGAAGCCGGAGACCGGCGTTCAATACGAGGTCGGCGTCAAATACCAGCCGGTCGGACTCAACGCGCTGTTCACGTTGGCCGCATTCGACCTGACGCGCGACAACGTCGTCACCTATCCGCCTCCCCTCTACACCGCCGAACAGACCGGACAGGTGAGATCGCGGGGCATCGAGCTCGAAGGGACGGCGTCGCTGGCCGAGGGCTGGAATCTGCGCGCCGCCTACGCCTACGTCGATGCGGTGGTCACGCAAGATCCGGTGAATGTCGGCAACACGCCGAGCACGGTGCCGCTCAATCGCTTCTCGCTGTGGAGCGACTACACGCTGCAGGGCGGGCCGCTCGCCGGCGTGCAGTTCGGCGGCGGCATCCGCTATGTCGGCGCGACCTGGGGCGACGACGCCAACACCTTCAGGGTTGGCGCCTCGACGGTGGCAGACGCGCTGATCGCCTACAGCAAGGACAATTACCGCCTGGCGCTGAACGTCACCAACATCGCCGATACGCGCTATGTCGCCGCCTGCTACAGCCTGTCGGGTTGCTTCTACGCCGAAGGCCGCAAGGCAGTCGCCAGGCTGACCTATCGCTGGTGAATTTAGAACATCTCCAAGCGCGACAATTCGACGCCGCGGGTCGATCGACGAGCGGCGTCCACCCTCGCTAGTGAGACACACGACGACAGGGGCAGAATGTCATGAGATCGATCCTCGGGCGACTGCATCGCTGGGCGGGCCTGCTCACTGCCGGCTTCCTGTTCTTTTCCGGCATCACCGGCGCGATCATCTCATGGGACCACGAGATCGACGAGATCCTGAACAAGCATCTGTTCGAGGTGAGCAGCAGCGGTCCCGCGATTCCGTCGGTCGATCTTGCCAGGCTGATCGAGCAGCGCGACCCGCGCGCACGGGTCGTCCACATCTTCACGACCCCGGAAAAAGGCCGATCGCTGTGGTTCTTCGTGCTGCCGAGAGTCGATCCCGCAACCGGCAAACGCTACACGCTCGACTACAACCAGATCTTCCTCGATCCCAACACGGGCGCAGAGCTCGGGCGGCGCTATTGGGGCGCGGTGTGGCCGGTGACAAAGGAGAACTTCGTCTCGTTCCTCTACAAGCTGCACTACACGATGCACATTCCGGAATTCTGGGGCAGCGATCGCTGGGGCATGCGCATCCTTGGCGTCATCGCCATCATCTGGACCGTCGATTGCTTCGTCGGCTTCTATCTGACACTGCCCTCCCGCCGACGCGCCAGTGCGTCGCGAGCGCCTGCAGTCGAAGGTGAACTCGGCCGTGGCTTCTGGGCGCGCTGGGCGCCGTCCTGGAAGATCAAGACCTCAGGCAGCGCTTACCGGATCAACTTCGACATTCACCGCGCCTTCAGCCTTTGGGCGTGGGTGCCGCTGTTCGTGATCGCCTTTACGGCCTTCTCACTCAATCTCTATTTCGAGGTGTTCTCGCCGCTGATGAAGATGGTGTCGAACTACACTCCGACGCCATATGAGCTGCGGCCGTATCGCCATCTTGACGATCCGATCGAGCCGAAGGTCAGCTTCGCGGACATCGCGGCGCGTGCGACAGCAGACGGCGGGAGTCGCGGCTGGACCACGCCGGTCGGCTCGATCAATTATGGGCCCGCCCACGGCGTCTATGCCGCGGCGTTCTTCTCACCCGGCGACGATCATGGTGCCGGCGGCGTCGGTCCGGCGCAGCTCTATTATGATAGCGCGGACGGACGCCCGATCGGCGAGAGGCTGCCGTGGGTCGGCACCGCCGCGGACATCTTCGTGCAGGCGCAGTTTCCCCTTCACTCCGGTCGCATCCTCGGGCTTCCGGGCCGCATCCTGATCTCGATGATGGGATTGGTGGTTGCGGCGCTGGCAGTGACCGGAGTCGTGATCTGGTGGCGCAAGCGCCGTGCTCGTGTCCGGATGCGCGAGATCAATGCAACACGCAAGCTCCAACGGCTCGCGCCCGCGGAATAGCGCGGGCCTTTGCCTTCAGCACGATGAAAAGCCGGTGGCGGCTTCCATTCGCGGTCATGTCCCTCAGTTCGCACAGCGCCCAGAACATCTCCCTCTCACGGAGGGCATCCGCGGTGACCGCGCTGCCGTCGGCGAGCACGACATCGGCGGCAATCAGATTGTCGAGGGCGAGCCCGAACCGGCCGATTAGCGTTCCATAGCCGCCCCACAAGGTGAGGCCGGCCATTCCGACGCCGCTGCAGGAGCCCGTGGCAGCGACGAGGCCCAGACGATCCGTCGCCACGAGCAAGTCAGCGGTCCGGGCGCCTCCCCCAACCAATGCGCTGCGCCGATCTGGGCTGATGATGACGTCGCGCATGTCGCCGAGGTCGAGGACCAGTCCGTCGCACAACGCCCTCCCCGCCCAGTCGTGACCGCCGCCGCGAACGGAGAGAGGGAGTCCGGCGCGGCCCGCGGTGTCGATCGCCGCTTGGACGTCCGCGGCGCGGCGGCAATGCACGACGGCTTGCGGCATGGCGCCAGTCTGCTTCGCCCAGAGCGCCGTGGCCGTCCGGTAGCGGCCATTGCCGGGGCGCGATAACGCGGCCGGGCAGACGTTCGCCTAGCCGGCGCAGCGCCTTTTCTGTGAGATCGGTCATTTGTAGCTGCCTTGCTGGTCGGGCTCAGCAGCCCCGACAGATCGTGAGCTTGCGATCGACGGCACGGTCCTCTTCGCTGACGCGTTCGAGATCGCTGGGGTTTTCGGACGGAACGTCTTTCGCCTGCGGCTGGCGATGGCCAATTGGCGCGCCTCGGGCCATTTGCATCTGCGGGGACGGCACCTCGATCACGGACGATTTTGCAAGGCCAACGGTCTCGCCAGAGGCTGTGCGGCTGCTGAGTAGCGCTGCCAAAACGATGCTTCGGATCAATTTGTGCATGGTCGGATATCCAGGCGCTTGACAGTGGAAGGCTCTACCGGGGCAGCGCCGCGCGCCGGGATGGATACCCGGCCCTCGCGAGTGATGATGTCCTTCTTGCGGCCCACGAACAGCAGCTCACTGTCCTCGCCGCGCTGCATCAGATCCCCGGTATGATACCAGCCGCCCTTCATGCTCTCCGCCGTCGCCTGCGGATCGTTCCAATAGCCGGCGAACAGGTTTGCGCCGCGCAGCAGAAGCTCGCCAACTTTGCCGTCGGCGACGTCCTCGCCATGCTCGTCGACCAGCCGGATCTGCGCGTCCTGCCCTATCCGCGTCACGCAGCCACGCTTGAGACCGAAACGCGGGAAAGCCGAGGTGCCATGTGCACTGGTGGCGCTCGATCGTATCCAAAACCTCGTCGGCGTCGAAACTCTCGAGCAGCACAAAGACGGCGCCGAGTTGCACATAGCACAAGAGACTGATCAGCCCGCCCATGTGCGCCAGCGGCAGCGGCATGGTGACGACGTCATCCTCGGCAATTCCCCAGTTCCTGATGAGCTGGTCCACGGAGGCGCCCAAGGTTGTCGGCGTATGAACGACGAATTTGGGTTCTCCGGTGGTTCCGGACGTCGAGATGAGCACCGCGGCTTCGTCCACGGCACAGGAAACCGGCGGACGACCGTTGCTGGCGCCGTCGAACAGACTTTCCGATACCAGACCGCCATCGTCTGCCGGGGTTGCGCCGACGATGAAGCGCTTGTCCCGCCGCAGGATAAGTTCGTCGGCAGGAGCGACGTTGTCGTAAGTTTGCGCCTCGCCAACGTAGAGGGCAGGCCTCAACCGCTGCAAGAGCGGTGCGAGTTCAGCGAATTTGAGCGCGGGTCCGAGTGGCGCCGCAACAGCTCCCAAGCGAAAACAGGCATAATAGGCAATAACAAGTTCCGGCCGGTTCACCATGTGGAGCACCACGCGATCGCCTCGCCTGACGCCGCGGGCCGCCATTCCGCGCGCAACCATTTCGGATTCGCGCAGGATCCGCTCGCAGGTCCAAGCTTCCTCGTGAAAAACGAAAGCTGCGCTCCTGGGCCGGGCTTGCGCCTGCGCCACCAAGGCGTCGAGTGGGCTTGATATCATCGACCTTCTCCCATTGTGCGATGGGAGCGACATTGCAGCGCTCGTGCTACTGCCGGATTTCAGGCTTTCGGGAAATAGTTGCGGCGGTAACCAGCCGCCCGACACGCGGCAAAAACGTGACCAAGCCGACCGCGTCTGTAAAAAGGGCCCGCGCGAAGCGGGCCTTCTGCTGAGGCCTCATCTCCCGGCTATCCCCGGTGGGGCTCGCTTCGCCTGCGGGCGCAGCCTCGCATGAATGGACAAAGCGCGCGTGCTCGGTCGTGCGCCCCGCGCTTTCGTCGTGAGCCGCGCTGCCGCGAGACGTTTCTCAGGCGGCGTTGGTCAGGTGCGATTCGATCTCGCCAATCGGATGTTTGGTGAGGTCCTTGTTGATCTCGGCGATCACACGCGACTTGATGTCCTCGTGGAAAGCATTGCGCAGGTCGGCCAAGGTCTTCGGCGGCGCCACCACGATCAGCGCGGGAACCCTCCTCGTCCGCACCACCTCTTCCATCGCCGCCGCCACCTTCCGTGTAAAGCGATGCTCTTCGATCTGATGCCAGTCGACCGACTCGACCGCGCTGCGCTGACCCGACTCCAGCGCTTTGCTCACCCGCCCCGGTCGCTCGCTGCCCTGCTCATGGGTCGGCGGGTTTTCGTTGGCAAACACGTTTTCCGTCTTCAGATTGGGGAACTTCTCATCGCCCTCGTTGCGCAGGAACAACGCCTTGCGGCCGTCCCCGACGAATACGAAAGCATTATGTGGTATCTTTAATCTGCTCATTCCTTCGCTCCAGGCGATCCACTATCTTCATCAAGGTAGATGTAGGCGCCGGGTTGGAATTGACGAAGATCAAGTGGCCGGCGGATTGCGGTCAAAGCCGCCCGATTGATCCGCATCAATGAAAACTCCGGGGCAAGCGGCGACAATAGCGGCGTTCCCAGCAAGGAGCTTGCGAGCTACGCAAGGGGCAAGATCTGTGGACGTTTAGGATGCAAGGCGCGGAGCAGCCATTGTCTCACATCAGCGCCGCCGCCGCGCGCAAGGCTGCGGCACACCATGAGGCCGACGAAATCCGCCGCGGCGTGACCTGGCAAGAGAAGCTCTTGCTCATCGGCATATTGCTGGTCGTGGCGGGCTGGATCATCTTCCGACTGGCGACGGAATTCGTCACCTGAGATCCAGCCCGCCCGCCCTCACGACACTGCCGCGGGTGTGCGCATGCGCACCTTCGCGCCGTCGGCGAGATCGACGGCCGGATTGAGGATGACCTGGTCGCCGCGCTTGACGCCGCTGTTGATCTCGACCTCCCGCCCCAAGTCGCGCACCACGTTGATCTTGCGTAGATGCACGACGCCGTTTTCGACCACGGCGACCTGCATGCCGCCCGCGTTGAAGATCACGGCATCGGCCGACACCCTGAAGCTCGGCGTCTTGCGCGGGATGCGCAGGTCGATGGTGCAGTAGATGCCGGGCGTGAGCGCCCCGTCCGGATTTGGGATATCGATCTCGGTCAGCAAGGTCCGCGAGCCCGGCTGGAGGGCGTCCGCGATGCGCGTCACCTTGCCTGGAAAGGTGCGATCCGGGATCTCTGGTACGTGCACCACGGCATCGATACCAGGCTTGAGCCCGAACGCCTGGTCCTGCGGCACGAACACCTGTGTGCGGATGACGTTGCCCTGCATGATGTTGAACATGAAGGTGCCCGAGGTCGCATCGGCCTGCACCAGGCTACCCACGTCGATATTGCGCTGGGTGATGACGCCGTCGAACGGCGCCACCACGCGCTGATAGTCCTTCTGCTGATGCAGTACCTGAAGCTGCGCTTCTTCGGCGGCGACATTGGACTGGGCCACCAGGACGGCGGCCTCCTGCGCCTTCAGCGTTTGCTGATCGATCGTGCCCTGCTGCGCGGTGACCCAGCCCTTCTCGACCAGCGGCCGATCGCGGTCCCAGGTCACCTCCGCGAGCTTCCGGTTGGCTTCCGCCTGCTGCAGCGCCGATTTGAGCTGGGCGAGCGTCGCTTCGGCCTGCGCGATCTGGTGATCGAGCTCGGGCGCCACGATCTCCGCCAGCAATTGCCCCGCCTTGACGCGGTCACCGATATCGACCTCGCGCCGGCCAATATAGCCGGAGGCGCGCGCGAAGATGTTGGCGCTGGCAAAGGCCGAGGTCGTCGCAGGCAGGGTGACGGTCTGGACCTCCTCGCTCGGCTGCACGGTGGCGATGCGAACCTGTGGGACCAGGTCGCGCTGCTGTTCCGCGGCGGCTGCGGCCTGACGGTATTGCGACAGATGGTTCCAGGCGCCGGACGTCAGCGCCCCTGCGAAGACGAGCACCACGCCGAGCAGGATCAAACGCCCTCGCCGCTTGCGCTTGTGCGCGGGCGGGGCCGGCATCTCGGTTTGCCGATCGGTCTCCGCCGCCTCTTCCGCATTGAAAGGCCCGTTGAAGTTCATTCCAGCACCTCGTCGAATACCCCGTGATGTGTCTTGCCGTCGTTGCCCTTGCGCAGCACGGCGAACAGGTAGGGCACGACCAACAGCGTCGTCGGCGTCGCGAACAGGAGGCCGCCGATGACCGCGCGCGCCAGCGCCGCATTCTGCTCTTCGCCGGGCGCGCCGATCGCCATCGGGATCATGCCGACGATCATCGCCGCCGCCGTCATCAGCACCGGCCTGATCCTGGTGTGGCCGGCTTCGATGGCAGCCTCGAACGCGGTCTTGCCTGCGAGCTGCTGCTCGCGCGCGAATGTCACGAGCAGGATGGAGTTTGCGGAGGCGACGCCGACGGCCATGATCGCGCCCATCAGCGACGGCACGTTCATCGTGGTACCCGTGACGAACAGCATGGTCAGAATGCCGCACAGCGTGGCCGGGAGCGCCAGGATGACGACGAAGGGATCGCCAAAATTCTGGTAGTTCACCACCATCAAGAAATAGACGAACACGGCGGCAAATAGCAGCCCGATGCCGAGGTCGATGAAGGCGCCGTTCATGCTCTGGATCTGCCCGATCACCTGAATGGTGTTGCCGGGTTTGAGCTCCTTCTGCAGGTCGGCGACGATCTTGCTGATCTCGCTGGCCACGCTGCCGAGATCGCGGCCCTGCGTACTGGCATAGACCTCGTAGACCGGCTGCACGTTGGCTTGGTTGGCATTGGTCGGAACGGTCGTGCGCTTGAAGGTCGCGACGTTGCTGAGCAGGCCCGGGATCGGCGTGTCGGTCAGAGCGGACGCCAGCGACGTCGAGACCGGCGTGTTGGCGAGATCGTTGAGCGAACCGATCTTGCTCTCGGGCGTCTGCACGGCGAGGTAATAGGGTATGCCCGACGCGGGATCGGTCCAGAAATTCGGCGTCACCTGCTCGGACGAGCTCAAGCTGACATTGACATTGGTCGCGATCGTGTTCGCGTTCAGCCCGAGTTGCGCCGCGCGCGAGCGGTCGATGTCGGCAAAGAACGCCGGCGCGTCCACCTCCTGCTGCAGATGCGCGTCCGCGACGCCCTGGATCGCGGCGATGCGCTGGCGCAATTCCTTGGCTATGCGCAGATTGTTGGCGCGGTCATAGCCCACGGTGCGCACGTCGATCTGCGCCGGCAGGCCGAAATTGAGGATCTGGGTCACGATGTCGGCTGCCTGGAAGTAGAACGTGTCTTCCGGGAACGCGACCGGCAGGACCTCGCGCAGCTTGCGTACATATTCGGCGGTGCGGCGGTGGCCCTCCTTCAGCGAAACCAGGATCACACCGTCGTTGACGCCGATGGTCGAGCCGTCGCTGAAAGCGAGGTTATAGGCGCGCGCCGGCAGGCCGATATTGTCCACCACCAGTTCGCGCTCGCTGTCGGGGATGATCTCGCGGATCTTGTTCTCGATGTCCTGGAAGATCCGCTCCGTGGTCTCGATCCGGGTGCCCGCGGGGGCGCGGACGTGCAACTGGATCTGCCCGCCATCAATCGCCGGGAAGAAGTCGCGCCCGACCATCGGATACAGCACCACACCGAGCGCCAGCACTGCCACCATGCCGATGGGCAGAATGAAGCGGTGATTGAGCAGCTCGGTGAGAGAGCGCGAATAAGCGTGCCGCAGCCGCTCGAAATTGCGCTCGAATGCGGCGTGGAAGCGCGCGAACGGATTGCGCGTCGCCTGATCCGCGGGGCCGTGATGTTCGCCCTTGAGCAAGAGTCCGATGATGATCGGCGTCAGCGTCCGCGACAACCCGTAAGAGGCCAGCATCGCGAACACCACGGCAAGGCCGAGCGGCGTGAACAGGTATTTGGCGGGCCCTTCCAGGAACACGACCGACGTGAACACGCAGGAGATCGCGAGCGTCGAGACCAGCGTCGGCACCGCGATCCCGGCCGCACCATGCAGGGTGGCCTGGGGCAGCGGCTGGCGCTCCTCGGTGAGCAGGCGGTGAGTGTTCTCGATGGTGACGGTGGAATCGTCGACGAGGATGCCGACCGCGAGCGCAAGCCCGCCCAGCGTCATCGTGTTCAGCGTCTCGCCGAGGAAATACAGGACGATCAACGAGGCCAAGATCGACAGCGGGATCGACACCATGACGACGACCGTCGATCGCCACGAGCCCAGGAACAACAGGATCATCAGCGCCGTCAGGCCCGCGGCGATCGCGCCTTCGCGCAGCACGCCCGTGACCGACTCCTTCACGAACACGGACTGATCGAACAGCTCGTTGATCTGCATGCCCGGCGGCGCGGCCGCGCGTGCGGTCTGCAGTGCCTTATGCACCGCATTGACGACGCTGACAGTCGAGGCATTGCCGTTCTTGATGATGGAGAGCAGCACGGAGCGCCGCCCGTTCTCGCGCACGACGTTCTGCTGCACCAGCCAACCGTCATGGATCTGGCCGACGTCCTTGACGAAGACGGTGGCCCCGTTCACCACCTTGATCGGGATATTGTTGAGGTCGTCGATCGAGGGCGGCGTTGCATTGGTACGGACGACGTACTGAGTGTTGCCGAATTTGGCGGTGCCCGCCGGCAATGTCAGGTTCTGCGCATTGACGGCGTTCACCACGTCGAGCGGGGTCAGCCCCTTCGCCACCAGCTTGTTCGGATCGATGTCGACCATGATCTGCCGGTACTTGCCGCCCGCCGGCGTCGGCAGCGTGATGCCGGGAATCGGCGCGAGCTGCTGGCGGATCCGGTAGATGCCGTAGTCATAGAGCTGCTGCTCACTCAGCGAATCCGAGCTCAGGCTGATCTGCAGCACCGGCACGCTCGAGGCATTGAACTGCACCACGATCGGCGGCTGAATACCGGGCGGCATCAGCGCGCGAATGGAGTTGGTGGCAGAGACGATCTGCGAGATCGCAAGGTCGAGATTGACGTCCGGCTGGAAGTAGATCTTTTGCACCGACAGCCCGGCCAGCGTCTGCGCCTCGATGTTCCTGATGCCGTTGACGTTCGACGAGATCGAATACTGGCTGTAGGTGGTGACGCGCTGCTCCATCTCGGGCGTGCTCAAGCCCGTGTAGCTCCAGATCACCGTCACCACGGGAATATTGATTTCCGGAAAGATGTCGGTGGGCATTTCGCGCACGCTGACGATGCCCAGAAACAGGATCAGGGCGGCGACCACGTAGAACGTGTGCGGATATCTGAGCGCGAACCGAACAATACCCATTGGCACTCCCCGCCCGCACCTCGCCGTGGGCACGGCTGGGCGGGCGCAATTCTCGTAACAGCCTCAACTGGCGGCAGCCGCCGCACCGCCCGCGCAAAAGCCGGATCGGCCCTCACAAGGGGGCACGAAGCCCCATGACGTAAGAGCGTACACGATCAGCCGTTGCGCGCGATTTCTCCGCCGCCCCGCCTGTTGCGTTCCCTTGCCCGTTGTTGGCAGCTCGCTAAGAAGCGCCCCCGCCGCGCCGACGAGCTGGCGGCGTTGTTACCGCGGGCGGCTTGCGCCGCACGCGCCAGCCCGAAGGCTGGATCTAGGGATCATAAGCGAGAGTTGAATGTCCAAGCAGTCCGTTTCTGCCGTAATACGCCCGCTTCTCTGACCACAAATCGGTGATTGCCGTGACGCGCGGCCTCAAAAGTGATTGAGGACACCTCGGCAACTACGAGAAAGGGATTGCAAGTCTCGCGCCAGCCGCCGCACGGGCAACATTTCAGGATTCGACAGAGCCGGCCGGCGCGCGTCGAGGATAGACCTCGACAGGGACGGCATCTTGAGCCTATTTTTGCGGCATGAGCCCTCACGACCATCACCACGATCACGGCCGCTCGGAGCTGTCCGAAACCGAGCTGCGCGTACGCGCACTCGAAACCATTCTGACCGAGAAAGGCTATGTCGAGCCCGGCGCGCTCGATGCGATCATCCAGGCCTATGAGACCAAGATCGGCCCGCATAACGGGGCGCGTGTCGTCGCCAAGGCCTGGACGGATCCCGCCTTCAAGAAAGCGCTGCTGGAAGACGGCACTAAGGCGGTGGGCACGCTCGGCCATGTCAGCCGCGTCGGCGATCATCTCGTCGTGGTGGAGAATACGCCGACCCGTCACAACATGGTCGTGTGTACGCTGTGCTCCTGTTATCCTTGGGAATTGTTGGGCCTGCCGCCGGTCTGGTACAAAGCCTCGCCCTATCGCTCCCGTGCGGTCAAAGACCCGCGTGGCGTGCTCGGCGATTTCGGCGTCACGCTGCCGAAGGACACGGAAATTCGGGTGTGGGATTCGACCGCCGAGACCCGCTTCCTGGTGCTGCCGATGCGGCCCGCGGGCACTGAAGGATTCAGCGAGGAGCAGCTCGCCGAACTCGTAACGCGCGATTCCATGATCGGCACGGGCTTTCCGAAAGCGCCGGGAGCGGCATCATGAACGGCGTGCACGACATGGGCGGCATGGATGGGTTCGGCAGGGTCGAGGCCGAACCGAACGAGCCGATGTTTCATGCCGACTGGGAAGCGCGCGTGATGGCGATGGTGCGCGCGATGGGTGCCGCCGGCGCCTACAACATCGACACCTCGCGCTACTATCGCGAGACATTGCCGCCGCACGTCTATCTCGCCAGCTCATATTACCAGAAATGGCTGCTCGGGCTGGAAAACATGCTGCGCGACAAGGGCTTTGTCTCCGAGACCGAGATGGCGGCGGGCCATGCGGTGCAAGCAGCAAAGCCGCTCAAGCGCGGTCAGTTCACGCGTGGCGATGTCGAGCGCATCATGACGCGCGGCCAGTTCGGGCGCACGCCACAGGCCGCGGCCAAGTTCAAGCCTGGCGACAAGGTGCGCGCCAGGAACATGCACCCCGTGACGCACACGAGGCTCCCGCGTTACGTGCGCGGTCATGTCGGCGTGGTCGAGCGCGACCATGGCTGTCATGTGTTTCCGGATTCGGCTGCCAAGGAATTGGGCGAAAACCCGCAATGGCTTTACACCGTCGTGTTCGACGGGCGTGAGCTTTGGGGGCCGGACAGCGATCCCACGGTGAAAGTCTCGATCGACGCCTTCGAGCCCTATCTGGAGCCCGTCTGATGGACGCGGCGGCGCGCGCGACCGCGGAAGTTCCCGGCATTCCTCGCGACGAGGGCGGACCGGTCTTTCGCGAACCCTGGGAAGCCCATGCCTTCGCGATGGCGCTGACGCTGCATCAGCGTGGGGTCTTCACCTGGACGGAATGGGCGGCGGCGCTCGCGGACGAAATCAAGCGCGCGCAAGCGGCCGGGGATCCCGACATGGGCGAGACCTATTACCGCCACTGGCTGGCGACGCTGGAAAGGCTGGTGGCGCAAAAAGGCGTGGCGTCGATGGACACGCAGCACCGCTACCGCGCCGCCTGGGACCATGCCGCCGACCGCACCCCGCACGGCAAGCCGATCGAGCTCAAGCCGGAGGATTTTGGGTAGACCCATCGCCGTCGTTCCGGAGCGTCGCGCCAACTACAAACCCGGAAGTGCGAGATTCCCCGTTTGATGCGTCGCATCGCCCCGGAATGACGGTCAGGGCGGAGCCCGCACTAACCGCCCGCCACATACTCCCGCCAGCCTTTCGCCCGCAGTTCGCAGGCCGGGCACTTGCCGCAGCCATAGCCCCAATCATGGCGCGCGCCGCGCTCGCCGAGATAGCAGGTGTGGGAGTGCTCGCGGATCAGGTCGACCAGCGCCGCGCCGCCGAGCGCATGCGCTAGTCGCCAGGTCGCGGCCTTGTCCAGCCACATCAGCGGCGTGTGCAGCTCGAAATGCCTGGCCATGCCGAGATTGAGCGCGGTGCCGAGCGCACGGATGGTCTCGTCGCGGCAATCGGGATATCCGGAATAGTCGGTCTCGCACATGCCGCCCACGATGTGCGAGATGCCGCGCCGATAGGCGAGCGCCGCCGCAAAAGTCAGGAAGATCAAATTGCGGCCGGGCACGAACGTGTTGGGCAGGCCGTCCGCCCCCATTTCGATCGCCACCTCGTGCGTCAGCGCCGTCTCGGAAATCGCGGCCAGGGTCGGAATGTCCAGCGTATGGCTGTCGCCGAGCTTGGCGGCCCAATCGGCGCGCGAGGCCCTGATGCCGTCCAGCAGCCGGTCGCGGCAGGACAGCTCGATGGCGTGGCGCTGTCCATAGGCAAAGCCGAGCGTTTCGACGCGCGCAAAGCGCGACAGCGCCCAGGCGAGACAGGTGGTGGAATCCTGCCCTCCGGAAAACAGCACCAGCGCTGTTTCTGATGGGAATTGCTCACTCATACGCGGCCCATAGCATTTCCGGCGAACAAGTGGAAATCAGCGCTGTTTGAGGCTGGGACCGCGCCGCATCTTGCGGCATAGAGAAGCCAGCGTTTCTGTTAGGGAACTCCGATCGCCATGACCCCTTCCCGCGATATTGCCGCCCTCATCGAGATCATGGCGAGGCTGCGCACGCCAGTGACGGGCTGCCCCTGGGACCTCGAGCAGAATTTTGCGACCATCGCCCCCTACACCATCGAAGAGGCCTATGAGGTCGCGGACGCGATTGCGCGTGGCGACCTCGACGATCTGCGCGAGGAACTTGGGGACCTGTTGCTGCAGGTCGTGTTCCACGCCCGCATGGCCGAAGAGCAGCACGCCTTTGCTTTCGGCGATGTCGTCGAAGCCATCACCAGGAAGATGATCCGCCGGCACCCGCATGTCTTCGGTGACGAGAGCGGGGAGCTGACGTCGGCCGACGTCAAGGGCAACTGGGACCGCATCAAGGCGGAAGAAAAGGCCGAGCGCGCCGCGCGCCGTCCCGCCGAAGAACACGACCACAAATCGCTGCTGTCAGGCGTGAAGGCCGGGCAGCCGGCGCTGAGCCGTGCGATGGCGTTACAGCGCAAGGCATCGACGGTCGGCTTTGACTGGAACGATCCGCGCGCTGTCTTGAAGAAGATCCGCGAAGAAGCGGACGAGATCGAGGCTGCGTTGGACCGCAACGACAAGGCCGAGCTCGAAAGCGAGACCGGCGATCTCCTGTTCGCGCTGGTCAATCTCGCCCGCCATGTCGGCGCTGACCCCGACATGGCGCTGCGCGCCTCCAACGCCAAATTCGAGCGCCGCTTTGCCTATATCGAGCGCGCGCTTGAAGCGCGGGGCCGAACGCTGCAGGAAGCTTCACTCGACGAGATGGATGCGCTGTGGAACGAGGCGAAGCAGAGCGAAAACGCTCCGTCGTCCCAGCCAAGCGAGCAAAGCGAGCGCCGAGGCGGGACCCAAGTTGAACCGTCATCCTGAGGCGCTCGCGATCAGCGAGCCTCGAAGGATGAACGGCCCCGCTGCGAGGGCCGGGCCGTCGCCCTTCGAGACAGCCGCGGAGCCTGTCATCGGGCCGCGCATCGCGCGGACCCGTTGGCGGCCTCCTCAAGGTGACGGTGATAGTTGGATGCCCGCTTCGCCAGGGCGCATTCCACATTCCAGTTGCGCTCACATCCCATGCGGCTCGGCATCGAACCTCGACACCACGATGTCGCGCTTGCTCGGCTCGACGCGCACGGTCATGTCGAAACGGCCGTCGTGGAGCTCCTTGTTGAGCACTTCCGAATTGCGGTGCAGCCAGGAAATGCCGGCGCCATCGGAGGCATCGATCGACAGATCCAGCGTGACGCGTGCAGCCGCGAGCTGGTCTTCGATGGCGACGAGCAGCGCGTCGATGCCCTCCCCGGTTTGCGCTGACACCAACAGGCACGGATGCTCCGATGGGCGGCGCGCGGCGATATTGGCGAGCTTTTCACGCTCCTCCGGGCTGAAGCGGTCGATCTTGTTCCAGACTTCAAGAATACGCGCGGAGTCGGGGTCGATCCCAAGCTGGCGCAGCACGGCATCGACATCGCGCTGCTGCGCCTCCGCATCTTCATGGGAGATGTCGCGGACATGCAGGATGACGTCGGCTTCCAGCACCTCTTCCAGCGTGGCCCGGAACGCCGCGACGAGCTGGGTCGGCAGGTTCGAGATGAAGCCGACAGTGTCGGATAGCATCGCCTTGCCACCATGCGGCAGGTTGATCGCGCGCAGCGTCGGATCGAGCGTTGCGAACAGCATGTCGGCGGCCTGCACGTCGGCGCGGGTAAGGCGGTTGAACAGCGTCGATTTGCCGGCATTGGTGTAGCCGACCAGCGCGACCACACGATAGGGCACGCGTTTGCGTCCGGCGCGATGCAGCCGTCGCGTCGCCTGAACCTTCTTCAGTTCATTCTCGAGGCGGGTGATGCGCTCGCCGATCAGCCGGCGGTCCGCCTCGATCTGCGTTTCGCCCGGGCCACCCATGAAGCCGAACCCGCCGCGCTGGCGTTCCAGGTGGGTCCAGGACCGCACCAGGCGGCTGCGCTGATAGTTCAGATGGGCGAGCTCGACCTGCAGCGCGCCCTCCCTGGTCTTGGCGCGGCGCCCGAAGATTTCCAGGATCAGCCCGGTGCGGTCGAGCACCTTGGTGTTCCAGGCCTTCTCCAGATTGCGCTGCTGGATTGGCGAGAGCGCACAATCCATCACCACGAGCTCCGCATCTCGCGCGCCGACAAGGCCGGTGATCTCCTCGACCTTGCCCTTGCCGAGATAGGTCGCCGGCTTGATTTCGCTGATCGGCGCGATCAGGGCATCGACGACCTCGAGATCGATGGCGCGAGCGAGGCCCTTGGCTTCATCGAGCCGGGCCTCGAAATCGCGCGAGGCGTGCTCGTCCGTTTGCGCTTCGGCTCCGCCGCGGCGCATCCGTACATACGGGCCGATGACGATCACCCGCCCTGTTGGTTTCTGCCCCGCCGACCGCGGACGGTCAGCTCCCCGTTCTCGCTCTCGGGGCTCCAATCAGATCACTCTCAAGCCGACGCATCCTCACCGCCTTCGAACAACTGGATGGGGGCGCCCGGCATGATGGTCGAGATCGCGTGCTTGTACACAAGCTGCGAGTGTCCATCGCGCCGCAACAGCAAGCAGAAGTTGTCGAACCAGGTGACAATGCCCTGCAGCTTCACTCCGTTGACCAGAAAGATCGTCAGTGGCGTCTTGGTTTTACGAACGTGATTGAGGAAGGTGTCTTGTAGATTTTGTGCGCGGTCTGCCGCCATTGTTTTTATCCCGCTATGTGCTTCTTTTTATTGGACCGGTTGCCGCCCTCTGATGGGGCATTCCCCGGCTGCCCCACCCCCTGAGTCCCCCTCTGGGGTGCGGCGAGCCGATTAGAGGGCAGGTCCGGTTTTTAGGCAAGCCGCTTGAGACGGCAATGGGAGGGCCAAATCGCAGATTTCTTTGCAAAACTTTCAAAGAAAGGCGAATTTTCCCAAGCAAATACATGAAACGGCAACGCTTTTTGGGCTTTCCGCCTTTCAGCCGACCCCGAGCGCCTTCAGCTTCCGGTGCAGTGCCGATCGCTCCATACCGACAAATTCTGCGGTTCGCGAGATATTGCCCGAGAAACGGCTGATCTGGGCGATCAAATAGTCCCGCTCGAACACCTCGCGCGCCTCGCGCAACGGCAGGCCCATGATGTGCTCGCCATTGTTGCTGGTCGGCATCGCCGGGACCATGGAGCCGACGTCCTGCGGCAGCATATCAGCGGTGATGATGGTTTCGGGCCCGCCGGCGGCCAGAATCATGACGCGCTCGACGTTGTTGCGCAACTGGCGGACGTTGCCCGGCCAGACATGCGATTGCAGCACCGCCATCGCGTCCTGGCCGATCTGCCGCTTCGGCAGGCCAGTGGTAGCCGAGATCTGATCCATGAAATAATCGATCAGTTCGGGGATGTCCTCCCGCCGCTCCGACAGCGGCGGCACGCGGATCGGCACCACGGAGAGCCGATGATAGAGGTCCTCGCGGAAATGGCCGGCGGCGATTTCCTCTTCGAGGTTGCGCGCGGTCGAGGAAATGATGCGGACGTCGACATGGACCTTTGTGGTGCCGCCCTGGCGCTGGAAAGTCTGGTCGACCAGTACCCGCAGGATCTTGTTCTGGGTCTCGCGCGGCATGTCGCCGATTTCGTCGATGAACAGCGTGCCGCCATGCGCCTCCTCCAGCGCGCCGGTCTTGCGCGGCTGCTCGCCGTTGGACTGCTCGATGCCGAACAGTTCGACTTCCATCCGCTCCGGCGTGATGGCCGCGGCATTGATCACCACGAATGGTCCATCGGCGCGATTGGAAGCAGCATGCAGCGTACGCGCCACCAATTCCTTCCCCGAACCGGCGGGGCCGACGATCAGGATGCGGCTGTTGGCCTTCGCCGCGCGCTCGATCGTCTGCCGGAGCTGGTTCATTGACGGCGAGCGTCCGGTCAGAATGCTCGCGGTCGGCGCGAGCTGTTTCAATTCCCGCACTTCCCGTTTCAGTCGCGACGTCTCCAGCGCACGCGTCGCCACGAGGATGAGCCGATCCGATTTGAACGGCTTCTCGATGAAGTCATAGGCGCCGCGCTTGATCGCGGCGACCGCGGTTTCGATGTTGCCGTGACCGGAGATCATGACGACGGGCAGATCGGGATGATCGCGCTTGATCTGCTCCAGGAGCTGCAGCCCGTCGAGCTTGGAGCCTTGCAGCCAGATGTCGAGAAACACCAGGTGCGGACGGCGGTTGGCGATCTCGGCGAGCGCCGTATCGCTGTCGCGCGCGGTGCGGGTCGAGAACCCCTCATCGTCGAGAATGCCCGCAACCAGTTCACGAATGTCGGCTTCGTCGTCGACGATCAAAATATCACTTGCCATCGGTCCCACCCTGCCTCTCGTCAGTTGCCCGTTGCGGCTTCGGTTTTTGTGTCACTGTTGGTCGTTTCAGCCGTGTTGTTGGTTTCTGATGCCGGCTGTTTTGTTTCGTCTGTCGGTTTCGTTTCGCTCATCGTCGGGTTGTTGTCCGTACCCTGCCCCTTCACCTCGATTTTCGATGCACGTCCCGAGACCGCAAAACGCAGGCGCATCCACGCGCCGCGCTGGCCGGGCCGGAAATCGGACGCATCCTTGAGTTCGATGCGCCCGCCATGGTCCTCGAGCACGCGTCCGACGATGGCAAGCCCAAGGCCCGTGCCCTTGGCGCGCGTCGTCACATAGGGCTCGAGCAGGCGCTGGCGCGCCACTTTGGGCAGTCCGATCCCGTTGTCGATGACGTCGATGATGATCTCGTCCTTCTCGCGCTGGGCGACGACGTCGATACGGCCCTTGCCCAATTCGTCCGGCGCTACCGCCTCGATGGCTTCGGTCGCATTCTTGATGATGTTGGTCAGCGCCTGGGAGATCAGCCGTCGATCGAACTGCGCACGGAGCGGATCTTCCTTGATGTCGGTTTCGATATCGATATCGGGATGCCCGACCTTCATCAGGAACACGGCCTGTCGCACGGTGTCGGCCACGTCCTCGCCCTCGATCACCGGCTTGGGCATGCGCGCGAAACGTGAGAACTCATCGACCATCCGTCTGATATCGTCGACCTGGCGCACGATGGTTTCGGTGCATTGGTCGAACACCGCCTTGTCCTCGGTGATGACCTTGCCGAATTTGCGGCGGATGCGTTCGGCGGAGAGCTGTATCGGCGTCAACGGATTCTTGATCTCGTGGGCGATGCGGCGCGCCACATCGCCCCAGGCCGAGGTGCGCTGCGCGGAGACCAGCTCGGTGATGTCGTCGAGCGTGATGATGTAGCTGTCGCGCGAGGATTGGCTGGTCTTCTCGGCGCTGATGCGGACCGAGAGATTGCGCTCGCTGCCGTCGCGCAGCAACGTCACCTGCCCTTGGACGAGGCGCTGGTTGCCCTCGCGCGCGGTCTTCATCAATTCATCGAGTTCGGGCAGCACATCGGAGAGCGGATGGTCCAGCGTCTCGGATTCGGCATGGCCGATCAGCTTTTCCGCGGAACGGTTGAGAATGCCGATGCTGCCGGACGCATCGACGCCGATGATGCCGGCGCTGGCCGATGACAGCACGCCCTCGATGAAACGACGCCGGCTGTCGATCAGCTCGCTCGCGTTGACGAGTTCGTCGCGCTGGGTGCGCAGCTCCTGCGTCATCTTGTTGAAGGTTTCACCCAACTGGGCGAGATCGCCCTCCGACTTCATCACCGGCACCTGCACATGCAGATCGCCTGTGGAGACCATATTGGCCGCGTTCATCAGGCGCCGGATCGGGGCCACCAGCCAGTTGGCGAAATTCAACCCGATCAGCACCGAGGCCATCAGGATGGTCAGCGCGATCACGGCAAACATCAGCGCGAAGGCGACCTGGATGCCGAGCCGTTGCGATTCCATTTCGGAATAACCGGCGACGCTGGCCTCGGTCTGCTTGAGTTGCGCCACCACCCGCGGATCGAGCACGCGCTCGACATAGAGGAACGTGTCGGTGAAGGCCCGCAGCCGGATCACGGCCGCGACCGAATTCGAATCGGGCAGCACCGCGATTTCGGGCTCGTCCTCATTGACGTTTTTCAGGAAGTCGGGCGACGGCGGCGAATAGGGTAGCTGAGAGCCGGTATCCGCCGTGACCAACGGCTTGGCGTCCTTGTCCATGATCATGGCGCCCGGCAGATTGCGGGCGACGGCACTCGCCGTCAGCAATTGCAGAAATGAGCCGCGATCCTGGTCGTAGAGCGGCCTTGCATGGCTGATGTCGACGGCCATTCCCAGAATGTCGCCACGAATGAGCTGGGCGTGTTCCTGCACATAGGCGCGGGCAATGGTCAGCGAGTTCTGAATGACTTCCCGCGTCGGCCCCGAAAACAGCCGGTCGAGACCACGGTCGATGGTGACGTTGGCGATGATCGCGACCAGCACCGCTGGCAACACCGCAATCACCGAGAACAGCCCGACGACCTGGATGTGCAGGCGCGCAGCGGCCCGGCCACGGCGCCGCGCCAGCACCATCTGCCAGACTTCGCGGAGAATGATTCCCACCAGGAGCAGGATGGTGGCGACGTTGATGAGGTAGAACGACTTCACCACCGGCGGGGTCGGCGGGATCCGGGTGAGACCCGTCAGCACGATGAAGGTCAGGAACGCCGACAGAAGCGCGATGCCGACCGCAAACGGCGCCAGCCAGCGCCGCAGGGACGACCGCTTTGGCTCAGCAAGCGATGGATCGAACGGTGCTGGGGCGGCCTCTGCGCTGATCATTCCGACAAAGTGTGGTGCTGAAGCGGGTCACGTTCGCGGGGATGCGAACTGATGCATTCATATCACAATGTTGCCGAATTGCGACAATTCCGCGGCGTGTCTGCCGCCGAAATATTCATCCACAAGCGAACGAAAGCTTTTGAAAATGTCGCCGCAAGTCTATGCGGGCTCCGATGTATCGAGAGAGCGGCCCTCCCTAATCGCGGAGCGGCGCTCCACCAGCGCATCCATGCCGTGCCGGTGCAGCCACAGAAGACCCATCGCAAGCTGCCGCAGGTCATTGCGGTCCGGGCCGATCGGGAGCCGGCGCGCGCGCCGCAGGGCGTCTGCGGCCTGCCGTTCCAATGGCGACATCTCGTGCTCCATCCTCGGGCTCAATTGCTCTCCTTCTCCCGATCATGAGGTGATCGGAGGCAGACGACATTCACCTACATGATGTGGCGGGTATTTTTTGTGAGCTGGTTCACTAAACCGGCGCGTGGTCCAGGCCGAACTGGCTGCGTGGACTAGGCTTTCCGGCTTGCCTTGGCGGCCTTGGTCCGGTTGTCGGCGGCTTCCTTGGCGAGCCTGAGTTCACGAAGCCGCGCCATATTGGCGCGCACCGCTATTGCTTTCTCCGCGGCCTCTTTCATGGCCTGCGCCCCCTCCTCGGCAGCTCGTCGCTGTCGGTCCTGCCTTGCTGCCTGTTCTGGGGAAAGGGTGTCTGGACGCTTGCTGCTCACGAGCGGCCTACCAGGTTCGGGGCCGAGACTGCGGCTCCGGACCCGAGCGGGCCGAAGCCGACCCAATCGGCAGCGCCACTCTCAGCCCTTCTGTAAGCATTTGGCGGACCCGCGATCGCATTCGCACGCAACTCGATTGGGTTGTTCAGCCGAACCAACGCACCGGGACTCGCGAAGTTCCCGGTGCGTCCGGATGGCGTGCAAATTCGACGGAAATGGCCGGTTACCGGTAGCCGCGACGCTGGCGCGCGAAAGCATAACGCGGGTTGATGCCACAGGTCGCGTTGGTGCCGGATGCACTCGCCATGCACTGGCTATAGGTGGCGAATTGGCAGTTGCCTGGATGGCCCCAGTGTCTCCCCTGCAGGCAGTAACGTCCCGCAGCGGATGCTGGCGAGAGCGAGGCAGCGACGACAAGCAAGGCAACAGCAGACATGCCGGCGAACAGAATGCGATGCATCTGACTGGCTCCTCGGGTCGGGTTTAATGATGATGAACGCTCCGGCCCGCTTTCCGTTCCTATCCTAGGTTGCGCCGGACCTGTTCGCACCGAAGTCGTGGATAGCCGGATGTGTGTAAGCGAGGTGTAAGCTTCGCATCGCAGGATGACCGCGCGCCGTTCTCAGAGGCGCAGCTTCGGTCTCCCAAGCTCGGAGCGGCCCCGCCTGCTAGACCTCCAGCAGGCGGGGTTCCATTGCCTCAATTGCCGCTGCGATAGACCTGGATGTCGAGATCGCGGATCTTTTTCCGCAGCGTGTTGCGGTTGAGCCCGAGCAGGTCGGCCGCCCGGATCTGATTGCCGCGGGTTGCGGCCAGCGCTGCCGTGAGCAGCGGAACCTCGATCTCCTTGAGGATGCGGTGATAGAGGCCCGGCGGCGGCACGCCGTTCGGGAAGCCCTGGAAGTGCGAGGACAAATACGCCTCCACCGCGCCACCGAGATTATCAATGCCGTGCTGGACGGCGGCGCCGGCGGTCACCGCCGGAGGCGCGAGCTCGCCATCGATGACCGAGGCGGTGATGACGTCCTGCGGATAGAGCGCCGCGAGCCGCCGGGCGAGATTTTCCAGTTCACGCACATTTCCCGGCCAGCGATGCTGCTTCAGCCGCTCCAGCGCCAGCGCGTCCAGCTTCTTCGGCGGCAAGCCGTCCTTCTCGGCAAGCGCGAAGAAGTGCCGCACGAGATCCGGCAAGTCCTCGATGCGCTCGCGCAGCGGCGGCAGCCGCAGCGGCACCACGTTGAGGCGGAAGAACAGGTCTTCGCGAAACAGGCCCTGCTGAATCAGGATGCGCAGATCCTTGTTCGAGGCGGCAACAATGCGCACGTCGGTCTTGATCGGGGTACGGCCGCCCACGGTGGTGTATTCGCCCTGCTGCAGCACGCGCAACAGCCGGGTCTGCGCCTCCATCGGCATGTCGCCGATCTCGTCCAGAAACAGCGTGCCGCCTTCGGCCTGTTCGAAGCGGCCCGAGGCGCGGGTGTTGGCGCCGGTGAACGCGCCGCGCTCATGGCCGAACAGCTCCGATTCGATGAGATCGCGCGGGATCGCCGCCATGTTGACCGCAACGAACGGCCCGTTGCGCCGCTTGCCGTAGTCATGCAGCGCGCGCGCCACCAGCTCCTTGCCGGTGCCGGATTCGCCCGAAATCATCACGGTGAGATCGGTCTGCATCAATCGCGCCAGCACGCGGTAGATTTCCTGCATCGCCGGCGAGCGGCCGACCAGCGGGATCGATTCGAATTCCTGCTCGTCCGGCTGGCTCGGCGTGCGCTCCTTCGGCTCGGCAAGCGCACGGCCCACGATCGCGATCAGCTCCTTCAGATCGAACGGCTTTGGCAGATACTCATACGCGCCGCGCTCGGACGCGCGGATCGCGGTCATGAAAGTGTTCTGCGCGCTCATCACGATGACCGGGAGATTCGGTCGCATCTTCTTGATGCGCGGCAAGAGGTCGAACGCGTTTTCGTCCGGCATCACCACGTCGGTGATGACGAGGTCGCCCTCGCCCTGGCTGACCCAGCGCCACAAGGTGGCTGCGTTCCCGGTGAGCCGGACTTCATAGCCGGCGCGCGAGAGAGCCTGATTGAGAACGGTCCGGATGGCGGTGTCGTCATCGGCGACAAGAATGCTACCTGCAGGCATTGTTAGTCCTCATCGGTCCTGTGAGGCATGCAACGGCGTCCCCGGAACGTCATCGCGATGGCTTTGCTCTGGTTGCTGTTTGGCGCTGTTGTACATGGGCATCAGCACCCGGAACGTGGTCTTGCGCGGCTGCGACTCGCATTCGATGATGCCGCCGTGGTCGCCGACGATCTTCGCGACCAGCGCAAGGCCGAGGCCGCTGCCGGTCTGTTTCGTCGTCACGAACGGATCGAACAGATTGGGCAACAGGTCCTCCGGCACGCCGGGACCATTGTCCTTGACACAGAATTCCAACGGCAAGGAGACACGCGATTTCTTGCCGGGGACCGAGAGCCGCACGCCCGGCCGGAACGCGGTGGTAAGCTGGATTTCGGCATCGGTCCCGAGATCGACCACGGCTTCGGCCGCGTTCTTCACCAGGTTCAGGAACACCTGGATGAGCTGATCCTGGTTGGCGAGCACCGGCGGCAACGAGGGATCGTAATCCTCGACAAAGCGGACGTTGCGGGCAAATCCCGATTGCGCCAGCCGCTTCACATGATCGAGCACGGAATGGATGTTGACGGGGCCGCGCGCCACCGGACGGTCGTCGCCGAACACTTCCATGCGATCGACGAGCGTCACGATACGGTCGGCCTCATCGCAGATCAGCCGCGTCAGCATGCGATCCTCGGACGAGGCCTGCTGCTCCAAGAGTTGCGCGGCGCCGCGGATACCGGAGAGCGGGTTCTTGATCTCATGCGCGAGCATCGCGGCCAGCGCGATCACCGAGCGCGCGGCGCTGCGATGGGTGAGCTGGCGGTCCATCTTGTCGGCGATGGTGCGCTCCTGCAGCATCACCACGATATGGCCCGGCCGCTCGGTGAGCGGCGCGACATGCAGATCCACCTGGCGATCGCCGCCGTTGCGCGGCGTACCGAGATCGACCTTGTATTCATTGACCGGCGAATTGCCCGAGCGGACCTGGTCGATCAGGGACAGCAAGGGACTGCCGAACGGCACCAGCTCCTTCAGCGACTGGCGCTGCAGGAACTGCGTCGAGAGATCAAAAAAGGCCTCGGCGGCGTTGTTGGCGTCGATGATCCTGCCGTCCGGCCCGATCAGCAGCACGGGATTCGGCAGCGCGTTCAGGATCGCATCGCTGTCGGATAGCAGTGCCTTGCGATGTTCTGCGGCTGTCGTGGTCATGCAGCGGCACTCCATGCAAAGTCGTCGAACGCTTCGGTGAGGGCCTGATGCACGCGGCGCGGATCGTCCGACGTCAGAATCCGCTCGCGCCAGCCCTTGAGCGTCTCGGCGGGCGCCTGCGCGCAAGCGGCGGCAATGTCGAGGGCCCAGGACAGATGCTTGCGCGCGTGGCGCAGGCCGACACGCAAGCCGTAATGGCCGCAGACTTCATCATAGAGCGCGCGTAAGTAGGCGAGCTGCTGCGGCAGGCTCGGCGCCTCCTCGACGATCCCGGTCGCGAGCCGCCGCGCGATCTGCCCGGGCACCCAAGGGGCGCCTTGCGCGCCGCGGCCGATCATCACGGCATCCGCCCCCGATTGGTCGAGCGCGGTGACCGCGGCCTCGAATGAGGTGATGTCGCCATTGACGACGAGCGGAATGGAAACCGCCTCGCGCACGGCGCGTATAGCGGCCCAGTCGGCACTGCCCTTGTAGAATTGCGCGCGGGTGCGGCCGTGCACCGTGACCATCTTCACGCCGGCGGCTTCGGCGCGGCGCGCCAGCTCAGGCGCATTGCGCGTGCGGTCATCCCAGCCGAGCCGCATCTTCAGCGTCACCGGGACTGTTGCGGCCGCGACGGTCGCTTCGATCAGACCGGTCGCATGGTCGAGATCGCGCATCAGCGCCGATCCGGACTGTCCGCCGGTCACGTGGCGGGCGGGACAGCCCATATTGATGTCAATGATGTCGGCGCCGGCCTGTTCGGCGATTCGGACCCCCTCGGCCATCCAACGGGCTTCGCAGCCTGCGAGCTGCACCACATGGGGGCCGACTCCGGCCGCCTCGCAACGCAACCTGGAGATGGGGCGGCCTTGAGCCAAATCGTCGCTGGCGGTCATTTCGGAGACGACCAGGCCGGCCCCCAGCCTTGCCGCCAGACGCCGGAAAGGGGCGTCGGTAATGCCTGACATCGGGGCGAGTAGGACCCGGTTGGCGAGCTGAATATCGCCTATTCTCAGCGACTTGGAACGTAGATCGTCCGGGCCGTTCACGGATGTCTCGTCTTTTGGGGCGCAGCCGCATCATCGCGGCTGCTGTCGATGCCATTTTGCGCACAATTCTTGTGCAGTCAAGCTTTATGCCTACAGTTTAGACAATTGTTGCAGTCTGGCAAGTGCACTGCAGCAATATCTGCCCTGCTGATCGCGCCGACGAGAAGCTGAATCTCTCACCTTTTCGGCCAACCCGTGTTATGGGCTGCCCCGCCTGGGCCGCGCATCGCGCGAAACCCTCTCTAACGCATCACCGATATTTGAGTCGCATGGCAAATTCTGAACGGACGGCAGCCGTCCTTGTCGCAGCCGGGCGAGGCTTACGCGCCGGCAGCGGCGGACCAAAACAATATCGCGTCATCGCCGGGCAGACCGTGATCTTTCGCGCCATGCAGCCGTTCTGCACGCATCCGCAAATCGATGCCGTGCAGCCCGTGCTCAACCCCGACGACACCGCGATCTTCAATGCGGCGACCGCTGGTCTGCGTCATCGAGAACCGGCGCATGGCGGCACGACGCGGCAGGCATCCGTGCGCGCCGGGCTCGAGGCGCTGGCCGGGCAAAAGCCCGATATCGTGCTGATCCACGATGCGGCGCGCCCCTTTGTCTCGCAGGCGCTGATCTCGCGCGCAATCGAGGCTGCACACCGGACCGGCGCTGCGATTCCGACCATTCCGGTCGCCGACACCATCAAGCTGGTGGACGCCGGCGGCAACGTCGCCGACACCCCTGCCCGCGCGCAGCTTCGGATCGCGCAAACACCGCAGGCGTTTCGTTACGACGTCATTTTGGAGGCGCACCGCCGCGCCGCGCGCGAGGGACGTGATGATTTCACAGATGATGCGGCGCTCGCCGAGTGGGCGGGATTGACGGTTGCAACCTTTGAAGGCGATGTTGCCAATATGAAGCTCACCACTCCCGAAGATTTTGTGCGCGAGGAAGCGCGCCTGGCCGCGTCTCTCGGCGACATCAGGACCGGCACCGGCTATGACGTGCACGCCTTCGGCGCGGGCGATCATGTCATGATCTGCGGCGTGCGCGTGCCCCACACCAAGGGCTTTCTTGCGCATTCCGACGGCGACGTCGGCCTGCATGCGCTGGTCGACGCGATTCTGGGCGCGCTCGCGGACGGCGACATCGGCTCCCACTTCCCGCCTTCCGATCCCAAGTGGAAGGGCGCCTCCTCCGACCGCTTCCTGAAATATGCGGTGGACCGCGTCACCGCGCGCGGCGGCCGCATCGCCAATCTCGAGGTCACCCTGATCTGCGAGCGGCCGAAGATCGGTCCCTTGCGCGATGCGATGCGGGCGCGGATTGCCGAGATTTCCGGCGTCGACATCTCGCGGGTGGCCGTGAAGGCGACCACATCCGAAAAGCTCGGCTTCACCGGCCGCGAGGAAGGCATCGCCGCCACTGCGAGCGCCACCATCCGCCTGCCCTGGAGCGTTTGACAATGACCGGCAGCGACGCTCGGCCCCTCGCCCGTTCGCTGCTTGATCTGTGCCGGATGCGCAAGCTCACCATCGCAACCGCCGAGTCCTGCACCGGCGGCCTCGTCGCCGGCGCGCTGACCGACATTCCCGGGTCGTCCGACGTGGTGGACCGCGGTTTTGTCACCTATTCCAATGAAGCCAAGCGCGCGATGCTCGGGGTCAACGCCTCGACGCTCGCAACCTTCGGGGCGGTCAGCAAGGAGACCGCAACACAAATGGCGATCGGGGCGCTGGAACGCGCCGGCGTCGATCTTGCGGTGGCGATCACCGGCATTGCCGGCCCCGGCGGCGCCGTTCCCGGCAAGCCGGTGGGCCTCGTGCATTTCGCCGCCGCTGCGCGCGACGGTCGCATCATCCACCGCGAAATGCGCTTCGGCGGCATCGGCCGCACCGCCGTGCGCCAGCGCAGCGTAGTGGAAGCGCTCCGCATGCTGATGGAGCTCGCCCGGGCTCCCCATGCGAGCGCAAAGCCGCGCCGCGAAGCCGCGAGCCGGTTGCGGCTGCGGGTGGCGCGGACGCCGCGCCGGCATGCGGTGAAGCGAAGGCGACCGCCGCGGGGATAGTCGGTCTCAATCAAACGGCTGCATTGAGCCGCAGCAGCCGCCCCGACGTCACGCCAAATCATGGAAGGTGAAGGTCTGCCCGAGCGCGCTTCCGATCGCGCCTCCCGGGACGGCCGCTCCATTGTAGGTCGCCCCATCGACATAAAGGTTACGATCCGTTTGCGGCGTGCCGTCCCAGCGATCGTTGAGGAAGTGAACGAGCACGCTGTGGTCGCCGGGGGCCCAATTGCCGTCCACGGTGACGAGCTCGTCCTGGCCCGCGGCGTGAGAGGCGTGCGCTGTGAGCGTGTCCCCGACCTGAACGCCGTCGACCGAGACGGTGTACATCGCGTCGCCAAGATAGGCGTCTTCGCTGATCTTCAGCACCAACTGGTCCGGTCCGCTGCCGATCACGGTCGATCCCGCCGGCGGCGACTGCGTCGAGGTCTGTGACCCCGAAGTCTGACCCGATGTGCCCGACGTTGGCGTTGTTGTCGTTCCAGTCGCTGCCGTTGTCCCGGTCGAGGTGTCCTGGAAGCTGAAGGTCTGCCCGACCGCGCTTCCGATCGCGCCTCCCGGGACGACCGCTCCGTTGTAGGTCGCGCCGTCGACATACAGGTTGCGATCGGTTTGCGGCGTGCCGTCCCAGCGATCATTGAGGAAGTGAACGAGCACGCTATGGCTACCGGGGCCCCAATCGCCTTCGACCGTAACAAGTTCGTCCTGGCCCGAGGCGTGAGAAGCGTGCGCGGTGAGCGTGTCGCCGATCTGAACGCCGTCGACCGAGACGGTGTACATGGCGTCGCCGAGATAAGCGTCTTCGCTGATCTTCAACACCAATTGATCCGGCCCGCTGCCAATCACTGTCGATCCCGCCGGCGGCGGCTGCGTCGGCGGATTCTGTGATACCTGCGAAGCCGTCGTGGCGCCGTACAGGCCGGGATCATATCCGTCCGGCGACGAGACCGTGTCTTGCGCAACGGCTGTTGCGGACGGATCGGAAGAGAAAACCCTGATGTAGTCGATGTGCGAACTGATCGGCACGCCTGCGATGTCGGCGGGCGCCTGCGTGGCCAGGTCCGCGATCATGTACATGGGGCCGTGCATATCGCTCGGCGTTGGGTGCGACCCGATGAACTGGCCATCGATGTAGAAACTGACCTGATCCGGCTGCCAGTTCATGCCATAGGTGTGATAGCCGGCAGGATTCGGCATCTGGCTCGTGACCTGGAGCAGATCTTGCCAGTCCTGGTTCGGCCCCGGGTCGGTGGTGTGAATGCCGCTGTAGACGGTTGAATCGGAAACGCCATAACGTTCGGCGACATCCAGCTCCTGCCAATGCCCGGTCTGGGTCGGATCAGGGATCTGATGATCAGGCAGCAGCCAGAACGCATCCCAACCGCCGGGCAGGCTCGAGAAATCCGCGCGGATCTCGAAGTAACCGTATGTCTGGGAAAAATGTCCCTGCGTGGTGATCAGGCCGGACTCCCAGGCTCCGGGGACTCCATACGGCGTTCGATCAGGCACGGCGGTGATCGTAAGCGCGCCCTGCGAGACGGAGAACGGATCATAGCCCGAGCCGGGATCGACAAACGAGCTCGTGCCCAAGCCGACGTCCGAAAACGCATCACCGCGCCATTCCGCGCGCGTATCAGCCCAAGTGGTGCCAGCGCCTGTCAGCGAGATGCTTCTGGTGTTGAACTCGTCATCGAATGTCAGCTTGTAGCCAGTCAAATCGATCATCGGAGGCTCCTCGCAATCGGAAACCGTCGATTGAAGCGGCTGAATTGTTCAACCATACCACATCTTCGCTGCTCTTCACGACGCAAATGCGGCGGCGCAAGATGTTGTGACCGCTGAAATGATAGGCAGCCGTTCTCGATGCGACATGCCAGTTTCAAAGGCAGCAGCTTCGCTGATCTGCGGATTGAACCGCACAGGTCGCTACGTGTCTCTATCGAGCAGGAACTTCTGACGGTTAGGCGAAGGTAAGGGAATGAATTTGCTGACGTCAAAAATGTCAGACCAGATCTCACGCAGTGACGAGACTCAAATCAATTTCAGCGCTCGCCGCTTCGCTTGAGGATCTTTGCATGGCAAGGACCCCGCCTGCACAGAGAGCTTTTCTGAAAGCGCTGCGGGCCGATCGCGTCGTTCGGAAATGCGTCGGGAGGTCACCGAATCTTGGAACCGGCGGGACGACCGATCATTGGACTAGTCGCATCGAAAGTGCGGCAAGCACGGAAGGAGTTCACATCCATGGTCGGCGGGACTCCGAATGCGTATTCGTTCTGGCTTTTCGTGGCCTGGGCGGCAGGGATCATTGTTCTCGGGCTCGCTCTTGCGTATGCAGCCATGCGTGCCGGCCGGTTGCGGCGCAACGAGCGGGAGCGGCTCGACCGGAACACGCAAGCCGTCCGGCACGTCGAAGAGGTGGCCGAAGCAAACGCGGCGAGGCCGGATTTCGGGTTGAGGAGAAATGTTCCCTACGCGCTCCTCATCCCGATCGTCATCGTATGCTTCGCGATCGTGTGGATGGTCTGGTCCCTCTACGGCACCAACATGGGAACGCAGAAGGGCGCGACCACAGGCAGCGCCCCTCCCCGGCAAAGCGAGCAACCCGCTCAGGCCCCCGTGGCCCCGGGCAACGACACTGCCAGTGATTCCGCGCGGGGCGGCCAGGAACCTCTGAACAAGAGTCACTGAGACATCATCTTTGCCGTTGGATTTGGATCTTTGCCGTTGGATTTGGATCTTTGCCGTTGGATTTGGCTCTCGACGTCGTCGCGGTCATTCCGGGATGCGCTGAAGGCGTCCACATGGTTGGTCTCGCCGGTGCTCCAGCGAGCCGCGTGCGGGAAAGCAACGTGACGACGTCGCCAATGTCTAACGCACCGATTTGCCCGTCGCGTTAATCTGCCGCAGGCCGTCGGCTTGCGCCGTCGGGCAAATCACCGCCATCGTCTCGCGCATCCTGTCCCGGCAAGAGGGGCGTTACGGCCGATCGTCACGAAACGTGGGACAGGGTGCGGTGGCCGTGATGGTGTTGATGGACGAGCAGCACCTGTCGCGGACGGCGAAGTCGTGTGGTCCTGGCGCGCACATGCAGGCGCTAAGCCGGGCGCGATGCTGACGCATCGCGCCGGCGACGGTGGCAACAAGCTGGTTCACCGAGGAGAGCGCGGAGTATGCCGTAAAACCATCGCGCAGGGAAGGCCGGTGTGACTCCGCCTTGCCTGTGGTTACTCCCGTGTGCGCTTTCGCGCAATTTTTGGCACACGGGGCCGCGGGTGCGGCGGGCACCTGGCCTTCCCTGCGCCCTCTCGATTTTCGGAGGGACAAGCAGATGCAAAGCTCGGACGCAACGCGCCGCGAGAACGCGAATTCTCGTCTCCTCTCTCCTCATGCCCCGCAAATCGGCACTGGCCGATTTGCGGATTGATTATGCCGATCCGGGATAAGCCCGAGATCGGATGCATGCCGGGCATCCAGCGGCCTTTCGGCTCAAGCACCGGCGTCTCTGGAATACTCGGTTCGACCGAGCGACGACGTCGGAGTGAATGGCTGTTTGACGACCAAATCGGAAGGACTGTCTTTGTGGGTACGCCGAACGCCCTCACCGCACCAGCCGCCGATAGGCGCCGGGCGTCATGCCGGTGGCGCGGCGGAAGGCACGGGTAAAGCTCGCTTGCGACGAAAAGCCAGCGCGGTGCGCGATCTCGGACAGCGGCAGCTTGCCCCTCGTCAGCATGGCCATTGCGGCTTCAAGGCGACGGCGACTCACATAGCGATAAGGCGGAACGCCGAGCGCGGCCGTGAACATCCGCGTGAAATGGAAGGCGCTGAGATGCGCCTGCTCGGCGAGTGCCGCCACCGTGATCTCGTGCTCCAGGTGCTGCTCGATGTAATCGAGCACGCGCTGCAGCCGCACACTGTCGAACGGCGTGGGAGCGCCTGCGCCGTCCTCAAGCAGGCCCTTGGCCGCATAGCTGTGGATCAGCCGCGCGGCAAGCATCAACGAAGCCGTCTCCGCGAACATGCGGCCGGTCGCGGTTTCGTGATTCACCTCGTCGAGCAGAGCCGCGCCGATCTGCCGGATCAACGCGTCGTCCACCCCGCCTACATATTGGATCGAACGCACCAGCGATCGCGCAAGGCTGTATTGGTCGGCGAGCGTATCGAATTGTCGAAGCGGCAAATAGAGATGCAGCGCCTTGGGCATCGGCGCCGTCAGCACGATGTCCTCGCGTCCAACGCCGGTCGGAGCTAGCCATATCGTTCCGGTGACCGGCCGCGCCTGCTCCTGCCGCCCCGCTCCGGCACGGATCACGAGACCGTCATCCGAACCGGAAACAGCAATGACGATCTCGATGCAGTCTTGCGCGCACGAGATGATCCTGCCGGACGGATGGCAGCGGAGTTCGGCCGCGAGCGTCTTCCAGCCGCGTTCGGCCGAAGACGCCAGCAGCCTGGAGCGCGGATATTTCCGCCGCCCGTCGGCCTGCAGATCGGGCGCAGCGTCGCCGGCAGGTGCGGAGCCCTGCGCCGCATCATGCGCGCTGCCTTGCTGAACGGCGCTTGCTCTGGTCCGCGGCGGGCCCATCGGAATCTCCATCGCGATTCAATCGCGTGCGATGTAAATGGTCCGCGCCAGTCGCAATTCAACGACTTGCGATTCAATCGCTCGCGACATATGTCGCATGATTGACGGCCCAAAGACGCCGCAAGCCGGAGGTTCCTTCCTTCATGCCGCATGCCGTTCCCGAACCTGACGACTTCATCTGTTTTGCGATCTATTCAGCGGGACATGCATTCAACCGCCTCTACAAGCCGCTTCTCGAATCCATCGGCCTCACCTACCCCCAATATCTGGTCATGATCGCGCTCTGGGCCCGGAACGATCAGACCGTCGGCGATCTCGGCGAAACGCTGCTCCTGGAATCCAGCACGCTGACGCCGCTGTTGAAGCGGCTGGAGAAATCGGGTCTCTTGACCCGCAACCGCGATCCCGAAGACGAACGCCAGGTCCGCGTGCGCCTGACCCGCAAGGGCGCGGGAATGCGGACCAAGGCGCGCGATTTCCCCTCCTGCGTCAAAGCCGCAACCGGCTTTTCCAACGAGGCGCTGCGCAGGCTGCGGAATGATATTCTCTCGATGCGGAGCGCCGTTCTCCAGGCCTCGGACTAGACCGCCCGCGACACGGCTGGGGCAAGCAGGAGCTTTCAGAAGGAAATCGGGGATGACACGGAACAGCTCGATGGAACTTCAGACCCATGGCGCGAGAAAGTATCCGGCCTCGGCGCTTCTGCAGTCGTCGGCAGGGCTCGGCTGGTCCACTCTCTCCGCCGAATTGCGATCGCACGGGATCAGCGAGACGCCCGTCGTCCTGCCGCTGCACATGGAGTTGACGCTCGCGGTTTGCGGCAACGACGACGGCTTGGTCAGCCGCACCGGCGCCGGTCAGCGCCAACAGACCATCCCCACGACCGGAACGATCTGGATGACCCCCATCGCGGTCGGCGACAACGAGATCTCGATCAGCGCCGCGCTGCCGAAAATGCTGCATCTGTACTTGCCGACGGCGCTCTTTGGCCGGCTGAGCGACGACTTCAATCTTCCGGGCGCCCCCGCCCACTCCATTCGCTACGCCGCGGGCATTCGCGATGAGATGATCGGACAGATCGGGCTTTCTGTCCTTTCCGAGATGAAAAACGAAACGGCGGTCGGCAGGATGTACGTGGAAACGGCATCGCTGATGCTGGCGGCGCGGCTCCTGCAAAAATATTCCGACAGCGGATCCTGCAGGCCGATCGGGGCCGCCTCCCAGTCTTCCTGCCAGGTGAGACTGCGCCGCGTGCTCGATTATATCGCCACCCATATTGCCGACGAGATCGCGCTGTCGGACCTCGCAGAGGTCGCAGGCCTCAGCCCGTTTTACTTTACCCGCATGTTCACGCGCGCCGTCGGTGTTTCCCCTCACCGCTATGTCAGCCGGCTGCGGCTGGAAAACGCGATGACGGAGATTGCTGCCGGCAAGCTGCCGCTCGTGCAGATCGCGCTTAACGCGCGCTTCTCCTCGCAGGCAAGTTTTACCCGCGCCTTCCGTCGCGCCACCGGCAAGACGCCGGGAGAATATCGGCGCTGCCGACGTTCGTAAGTTCAACTGCTCGGAGCCTCACCGCAAGAGCGGTCAAAACAAAAGCAGGTCCGGGAAAGACATGGGCATGTGGCTGATCCTAGTTTGGCGCCGTCACGAACCTTGGTCCACGCGAGAGCGCAAGGCCATCGCGACACCCCAAGATGCCAGGCGAATATCGTAACGATGCAGCAATTTGCCAAAACACACGGCAGAATCGCCTCCGTGCGCCGCGCCGCCACGTCCGCGCCGACTTCGTTGCCCTATTCGGCCGCCAGCCCAGCTTTGCACGGAGTTAGTATATGCCTTTCATCACCACAAAAGACGGCACGCAGATCTTCTACAAGGATTGGGGCTCCGGCCAACCCATCGTCTTCCATCATGGTTGGCCGCTCAGTGCCGACGACTGGGACAGCCAGATGCTGTTCTTCCTGCAGCACGGCTATCGCGTCATCGCGCATGACCGGCGCGGGCATGGGCGCTCCGGCCAACCCAACTCCGGTCACGAGATGGATACCTATGCGGCCGATGTTGCCGAATTGGCCGCGGCGCTGGGTCTGAGGGACGCCATCCACGTCGGTCACTCCACTGGTGGCGGCGAAGTGGCGCGCTACGTCGCCCGCCACGGCAAGGGCCGTGTTGCCAAGGCAGTACTGATCAGCGCCGTGCCGCCGATCATGCTGAAGACCGAGCAAAACCCCGGGGGCCTGCCGATCTCGGTGTTCGACGACCTGCGCAGCCAGCTCGCGGCCAACCGCGCCCAGTTCTATCGCGAGGTGCCGATCCCGTTCTATGGCTTCAACCGGCCCGGCGCGAAGGTGCTCGAGGGCGTGATCGACAACTGGTGGCGGCAGGGCATGATGGGCGCCGTCAACGCCCATTACGAGTGCATCAAGGTCTTTTCGGAAACCGATTTCAATTCCGACCTCGCCGCGATCGAGGTGCCGACCCTCGTAATGCATGGCGATGACGACCAAATCGTGCCTTACGCGGATGCCGGCGTGCTGTCGGCGAGCATCATCAGGAACGCGACGTTGAAGATCTATCAAGGCTACCCGCATGGCATGTGTACGGTGCATGCCGACATGATCAACCCGGACCTGCTCGCATTCGTTCGTGGGTGAGCGGGGCTTCCCGACGTGCTCCCTTGGGGCGCCTCGACGAGCCCTTCGGACGTCCTTCGAGTCCCCTCTTCTGGTCTGGAACATGATTCGGTTTGCGTCGTTGCCTTCAATCGTTGGGCCAGGGCCGCATGGAAGGGCTGTCGTCAATGCCGGCAGCGCAAGAAGGGCGACATCTTGGAGTTCGAGCCAGGCGCCGGGTAAGCGCGCATGCGGTATCGGATTGGGCCGTACTCCTCGGCGTTGCGTTGATGGCGGCGCTGTTCTGGATCGCGGACGGCTCCTCGCCAAATGCTCGCGCCGGCGTGCGCGCCCCCGCCCCCAAGGACCAAGCCGAAAGTCACCGCGGGCGGTCAGCGAGCACGCCTTCCGAGATCCCGCTGCGTGGTTGGAAAGACATCCTGCTCCGGGTCTACACCAACGTCGACGAGCATCGCATCCTAGCGCTCGCGGCCGGAATGACGTTTTACAGTTTGCTCGCCATTTTTCCCGCGCTTGCGGCGCTGGTCGCCATCTACGGCCTCTTCGCCGATCCCGCGACGATCACGGCGCATTTGGACACGCTCTCGGGGTTCATGCCGGGAGGGGCCATCGATGTTGCCCGCGATCAGCTCACGCGGGTGGCCTCGAAAGGCGGACAGACGCTCGGCTGGACGTTCCTCATTGGGTTCGCGATCTCGCTGTGGAGCGCCAACGCCGCGATGAAGTCTTTGTTCGACACCTTGAACATCGTCTATGGCGAGAAAGAAAAGCGCGGCCTGATCAAGCTCAACCTCGTTTCGCTACTGTTCACGCTCGCCGCAATTGCTTTCGCCCTGGTCGCGCTTGGCGCGGTCGTGGTGCTTCCCGTCGCGTTGAACTATCTGGGCCTTTCCGGCAGCACCGACCTGCTGGTCCGAGCCGGGCGCTGGCCCGCGCTCTTCGTCGTGCTGACGCTGGCGCTGGGCATCATCTACCGCTACGGCCCAAGCCGGCGGATGCCGCACTGGCGCTGGATAAGCTGGGGCAGTGCATTGGCGGCCGCCCTATGGCTAGCCGCGTCCGCGCTGTTCTCGTGGTACACGGCGAATTTTGGCAGCTACAATCAAACCTATGGCTCGTTGGGAGCCGCGATCGGCTTCATGACTTGGCTGTGGATTTCCGCCATCGCGGTTCTGATCGGCGCCGAGCTCGACGCCGAGACGGAGCACCAGACGGCGCACGACACCACGACGGGACAGGCGAAGCCGATGGGAGCGAGGGGAGCGCAAATGGCGGACACGCTGGGGCCGGCCCAGGCGGCTTAGCGCTGCCACCTACCACGAGGATACCGCCGGCTTCCTGCCATAGATCGCGTCGGCACGCTTTTCGAACGCGGCGGAAAATCGCGCGAAAGCGGTATCGAACATCGCGCCCATCAGCGTGGCGAGCATGCGGCTCTTGAACTCGTATGCGAGATAGAATCCGACCTCGCAGGCGTCCTCGCCTCGCGGCTCGAAGGTCCAACGGTTCTCGAGGCTGCGGAAAGGTCCGCGCAAATACTCGACCAGTATCTTGCGGTCCGGCCGATCCAGTGTCACCTGGCTCGTGAAGGATTCCCGTACCAACTTGAACGAGACGGTCATGTCGGCAACCACGACCTCCGTACCATCAGGCCTCTTGGTGCGCTGGCGCACCGTGAGCGAGTGGCACAGCGGGACGAATTCGGGATAACGCTCGACGTCGGCGACGAGGTCGAACATCTGCTCGGCGCTGTGGGGAACGAGGCGTTTGCTGGCAAATCTTGGCATGACACTTCAAGTCCAGGCTTCAAACAGCAATCGCTCGCGGTCACAGGCCAGGCCGCCGCATGCCCAAGCCGCTCACGTTTTCAACGGGCGATCGCCGCCCTCGCCGCCTGCAATTTCGCAAAATCCTCGCCGGCATGGTGCGAGGAACGGGTCAGCGGACTCGCCGATACCATCAAGAATCCCTTGGCATAGGCGACCTTCTCATAGGCCTTGAACTCATCCGGCGGCACATAGCGCATCACGGAATGATGCTTGCGGGTCGGCTGCAGATATTGGCCGATGGTGAGGAAATCGACGTCCGCCGAGCGCAGGTCGTCCATGACCTGCAGCACCTCGTGCCGCTCTTCGCCCAAACCCACCATGATGCCGGACTTGGTGAACATCGTCGGGTCGAGCTCCTTGACCCGCTGCAACAGTCGCACCGAATGGAAATAGCGCGCGCCGGGCCGCACATTGAGATAGCGCGATGGCACGGTCTCGAGGTTGTGGTTGAAGACGTCGGGCTTTGCCGCGACCACGACCTCCAAAGCGCCGTCCTTGCGCAAGAAATCGGGGGTCAGCACCTCGATAGTGGTCGAGGCGCAACGCGCGCGGATGGCACGGATGGTTTTGGCAAAATGCTCAGCGCCGCCATCGGCGAGATCGTCGCGGTCCACCGAAGTGATCACCACGTGCGAGAGCCCAAGCTTTGCGGTCGCTTCCGCGACATGCTCGGGTTCTCCCGCATCGAGCGCATCCGGCAGGCCGGTCCTGACGTTGCAGAAGGCGCAGGCGCGCGTGCAGGTGTCACCCATGATCATGAAGGTGGCGTGCTTCTTGTCCCAGCACTCGCCGATATTGGGGCAACCGGCCTCCTCGCAGACCGTGACCAAGCCGTTCTCTTTGACGATGTTGCGGGTCTCGGCATAGCCGCGGGTGGTCGGCGCGCGCACGCGGATCCAGTCCGGCTTCGGCGGCGAGAGCGCATCCGGCCGATTCACCTTTTCGGGGTGACGCGGGCGCAATGGAGTCGGCGAGACGGTATCGATAATGGTGACCATGATGGGCCGTAGGTAATCCGTATGCCGGAACCGTGCAACCCGGCTGCCCCGGACGCTAGCAGAATGGTAGGGATATTGGCAGCCTTCCCACCTGTTCCATACCGATTCCCACCTGAAAATGGCTCAAAACTCGAAACCGGCTGCTGTTGCTGCGCCCATCCTCGGCAAGCCGCTCAAACGGACATTCTTCGGGCGCAGCGTGCACGAAGTCGCACCCGAACTGATCGGTGCGACGCTTCTGTTCAATGGCATCGGCGGCCTCATTGTCGAGGTGGAGGCCTATCATCACACCGATCCGGCCGCGCATTCTTACCGTGGCCCCACCCCGCGCAACCAGGTGATGTTCGGTCCGCCGGGCTTTGCCTATGTCTACCGCTCCTACGGCATCCACTGGTGCGTGAACTTTGTGTGCGAACAGGCGGGCTCGGCGAGCGCGGTCCTGATCCGCGCGCTGGAGCCGACCCACGGGATCGAGGCAATGCGGCGCCGGCGCGGCCTGCAGGACCTTCGGGCGCTGTGTTCGGGGCCGGGCAAGCTGACGGAGGCGCTCGGCATCACCCAAGCGCATAACGGCCTGCCGCTCGATGCCCCGCCCTTTGCCCTTTATGCACGGACCGGCAAGGCCGAGCTGGCCGCCGGCGTCCGCATCGGCATTACGAAGGCCGTCGACCTGCCCTGGCGCTACGGACTGAAGGGCTCGAAATTTCTAAGCAAGCCCTTTCCGAGCGTGGCTTGAACCAATACTAGGCGCCGACGTGCTGCAGTCGCTCGAGTGCCTCGAGAATCTTCTCCTTGCGAGCCACGGCTGCTTCACGCTTCTCGCGCTCTTCCTCAACGACTTCTTCGGGCGCGTTGGCGACGAATTTCTCGTTTCCGAGCTTTGCGTCGACGCGCTTGATGTCGGCTTCGGCTTTGGCCATCTCCTTGTCGAGCCGGGCACGCTCCGCGGAGAGGTCGATCACGCCCTTCAGCGGCAGGGCCGCGACTTCGCCGCGCACGACGACCTGCACCGCACCCTCGGGCGGACGATCGGCAAAAGAAATCTCTGACAGCCGCGCCAAGCGCTTGATCACCTCGCTCCAGCGCGGCGCGCGCTCTTTGGTTTCGGCGGAGCTGCCTGCCAGCACCAGCGGCGTCAATGTGGCCGGAGGAATGTTCATCTCGGCGCGCACCGAACGGATCGCCGTGACGAGATCGACGACCCAGCCGATCTCGGCCTCCGCCGCCGTGTCCTCGAAGGAGGGATCGAAGGAGGAGAGCAGCACGGGCGGAACCAGCGGATCGCTGGCGCTCATGCTCGTCATCAACGTAATCTCCGAAACCTGCTCGGGCGTCAGCTCCGCTTCCTTGCGCGACCAAGGCGTCAGCGCGAGCAAGGTCTCGCGGCGCGCGGTCGTCTCCCACAGCGCTTCGGTGATGAAGGGCATGAAGGGATGCAGGAGCTTTAGGATTTCGTCGCGCGCCCAGGCCACCATGGCCCGGGTCTCCGTCTTCACCGGCCCCTCCTGCCCGCTCAGCACGGGCTTTGCGAGCTCGAGATACCAGTCGCAATAGACGTTCCAGACAAAACGGTAGATCGCATTGGCGGCATCATTGAAACGGAAGGCCTCCAGCGCCTCGGTTACCTCGCGCACGGCACGCGCGGTCTCATGCGCGATCCAGCGGTTCAGCGTGTCCTTGGCCTTGGTGGGCTCAAAGCCTTCGGGCTGAACGCAGTCGTTCATCTCCGCGAAGCGGCAGGCGTTCCAGAGCTTGGTCGCAAAGTTGCGATTGGTCTCCACATGCTGCGAGGACAATCTGACGTCATGGCCTTGGGCGGCGCCGCGCGCCAGCGCAAAACGCAAGGCATCGGCTCCGTATTCGTCGATGACGCCGAGCGGGTCGATGACGTTGCCCCTCGACTTCGACATCTTCGCGCCCTTCTCGTCGCGGACGAGGCGGTGCATGTAGACGGTCGAGAACGGCGCCTCCTTCATGAAGTGCAGGCCCATCATCATCATCCGCGCGACCCAGAAGAAGATGATGTCGAAGCCGGTGACCAGCACGTCCGTTGGGTAATAGCGCTTCACCTCCGGCGTATCGTCGGGCCAGCCGAGAGTCGAGAACGGCCATAACGCCGAAGAGAACCAGGTGTCGAGCACGTCCTCATCGCGGGTGATAAAGCCCGCGCGCTTGTTGCGATCGAGCGCCATCTCCCGCCCCTGCTCGGGCGTGATGACCTCCTGCTCGACATAATAGCCGAGCGCGTTACTGACGGCCTCTTCCTCGGTCTCCGCGACGAACACCTTGCCGTCAGGCCCGTACCAGGCCGGGATCTGGTGGCCCCACCAGAGCTGGCGCGAGATGCACCAGGGCTGGATGTTCTCCATCCATTCGAAATAGGTCTTTTCCCAATTCTTCGGGACAAAGACCGTTCGCCCCGAGCGCACGGCGTCGATCGCCGGCTGCGCCAGAGTGTTCGCGTCAACGTACCATTGGTCCGTGAGATAGGGTTCGATTACCGTGCCCGAGCGGTCGCCGTGCGGCACCATATGGGTGTTCGGCTCGATCCGCTCGAGGAAACCGAAATCCTCCAGACGCGCCACCAGCTTCTTGCGCGCAGCAAAGCGTTCGACGCCGTTGAATTCTTCGGCAAATTCCTGCGAGCCTTCCGGCAATCCGCGCAAGTAGTCTTCGTTGCCGACGAGCGCGAGGTGCGCCTCCTTGTCGAACACATTGATTTGCGGCAGACCGTGCCGCCGGCCGATCTCGAAATCGTTGAAGTCATGCGCCGGCGTCACCTTCACCGCGCCCGAGCCCTTTTCGGGGTCGGAATAGGTATCGGCGATGATCGGAATCTTGCGTCCGACCAGTGGCAGGATCACGTATTTGCCGACCAGGTCGGTATAGCGCGGATCGTCCGGATGCACCGCGACCGCAGTATCGCCGAGCATGGTTTCGGGACGCGTGGTGGCGACCACGATGAAGCTCGAGGGATCGTCGGGGCTGAAGGTCTTGCCCTCCAGCGGATAGCGCAGATACCAGAGATGGCCCTTGACCTCGATCTGCTGCACTTCGATGTCGGAAATCGCGGTCAGCAGCTTGGGATCCCAGTTCACCAGCCGCTTGTCTTTATAGATCAGCCCTTGCCGATGGAGCTCGACGAACACTTTCACGACTGCGCGCGAAAGGCCCTCGTCCATGGTAAAGCGCTCACGCGACCAATCACAGGACGCGCCAAGACGCTTGAGCTGGTTGATGATGGTGCCGCCGCTCTCTTCCTTCCACTGCCAGACACGCTCGACGAATTTTTGTCGCCCCAGTTCGCGTCGGCCGGGCTGCTGGCGTTCCATCAACTGCCGCTCGACCACCATCTGCGTCGCGATACCTGCGTGATCGGTCCCCGGCTGCCACAGCACGTCGCGGCCGCGCATGCGCTCGAAGCGGCAAAGAATGTCCTGCAGCGTGTTGTTGAGCGCGTGCCCCATATGGAGCGAGCCCGTCACATTCGGCGGAGGAATCACGATGGTGAATGGCTTGGCATCGCGCCGATCGGGACGGCCGGCGCGGAACGCGCGGGCGTCTTCCCAGACGAGGGACATGCGGCCCTCAATATCGGCAGGCTGGTAGGTTTTTTCGATCATGGCCGTGCAATCGGGGTATGGAACAGGCTAGAAAGCCGCGCGCGCGCGCCAAGTCAACCGGACAGACCGGTTCAATCGCGCATAAGAGCGGAGCTAATGGCTGAATGGGGGTGGTCAACCCTGCCCGAGGCGTTACCGGCCGCGCGAAACTCGCTCGATTTCCGCCTTTACGATCCGCTCGACCAGGCCCGGCAGATTGTCATCGAGCCAGGATTTCAACATCGGGCGCAGCATTTCCTTAACCAGATCTTCCAGGGTCCGGGCGTTATTGCTGAGCACGGTGTTGGCAAGCGTATTGAAGGCGGATTCCACGGCGGTCACCGTCGATTGCGACAAAATCTCCCTTGAGGGCGCCGGCGGCGCCGCAAATGGAGGCGGATCGTAAGCAGGCTGCCGATGGATCGCCCGCGAAGCGGCCGATTCGGCGAACTCGATGTCGTCGTCGGGCTCGACCTTCTGGAAGGACGCTTGCGATGGCTGCGGTTGCGGCGGCGAAGCTTGCGGCGCGGGCACCGCCATCTCGTCGGTCAGTTCGAACACCTCGCCATCGGGCTGCGGCGGTCGCACTTCCTCCGGCGTTGTGGTTTCGTCGAGGCCCGCCAGCAGAGCGTCGATGTCGTCCTGGCTGTTGCTGGCCGCCACCGCAGGAGCCGGTGCCGGTTGGGGCGGTGCCGGTGGTGGTGGCGGCGCGGCCACCTTTGGCGGAACAGGCGCCGCCGCAGCGATTTTCGACGACGGCGCGTCGGCCGTTGCCGGCTTGGCGGCGGCCGGCGGCGCAGCGGGCTTTTCCGGTTTTGCAGCGGCGGGCGGCGGAGGCGCCGGTGGCGGACCGACAGGCTTTTCGGCTGCCGGCGGCTTGGCTTCGTCATCGGCGATGATGCGCCGGATCGACGCCAGAATCTCCTCCATGGAGGGTTCTTGGACCTTTGCAGGCTGCGTCATTTCCGACTCCACATCATCAACGCCCTCGCATGCGTTGTTTTACATCAGCCACGACGGGTTTTCCGGTTCCGGGGCCGAGGAGCCGGCGATTTGATCGCCCAGGACTCACTTGTCCCCAGATCAAGCGCCGCTCGATGCAACTCGCGCGAAAGCCCCACCCCTTGCTTGAGGGCAACGAAGCGTCGCGGCTGACGACTCTCCGGACGCGCGAATCGCTCTGTCGCCCAAAGAAAGGCTATGTCATGGCCGTCAGCGTTTGCAAGCAAAGCGCCGGAAGACCCAACGGATCTTCCGGCGCTTGAAAACGACTCGTCGCTGAATGGTGCGCGATTAGCGTCCGTCGGGCGTGCGAACGCCGGCCCAACTGTCGCGAACTTGCTGGTAATGCACGCTCGGATCGTAAGTCGGGGTGCGCAGATTGAGCACCTGCGGCGACAGTCGCCCGATCGCTTGGAGTACGTTGTACGATGCGACGACCCGGTCATGTTGCGCGGTCACGAGCGCGATGCGTGCATTGACCAGCGCCTGCTGCGCGTTCAGCACGTCGAGCGTGGTGCGCTGGCCTGCCTTAGCTTCTTCGCGCACGCCGTTCAGCGCGATCTCGGACGCCGTCACCTGCGCTTGCGCCGACGCCACCTGCGCCTTGGTTGCAACCAGTTGGCCCCAGGCGGTGACCGTGTTCGCGCGGGTCTGATCGCGGGTCGTCTCCAACGTAAGCCGCTGCTGAGCGAGATTTTCTTTCGACTGGCGGATCAGCGAGTATTCCGCGCCGCCCTGGTAAATCGGAACCCTGACATTCGCGACTGCAGCCGCTGTAAACTGTTGGGCGATCGTCGGGCTCTGGTCATTGGCTTGCTGGACCGATGCCTGCAACGTAACGCTTGGCAGCAGCGCGCCTTCGTTGATCTTCACCTGCAGGTAGTTGACGTCGACGCCGTACATGGCGGCGGTCACATTCGGATTCTCGATCAGGCTGATGTCAACCGCCTGCTGCAACGTCGAGGGCAGGAAGCGGTCGACCGGCGAACCCGGCGCAAGGTTTGTAGGTTCGGTGCCGATGATGCGGCGGAAATTCGACCGCGTCGTCGTCAGGTTTGACTCAGCGGTCAGCTCCTGTGTCTTGCCGGCGGCCAACTGCGCTTCCGATTGCGCGACGTCGGTGCGCGTCACCTCGCCGACGTTGAAGCGATCGCGCGTTTGCTTCAGCGTCTGCTCCAGCACGCGCACGTTGCTTTTCTGGACTTCCAGATTGGCCGCATCCCGCAGATAGTCCATGTACACCGTGGCGGCGTTGAAGAGCACCGTCTCTTCCAGCACACGCAGAGCCTCGCGTGACCCCGAAACCTGGGCTTCGGCCGCGCGCACGCCATTGGCGGTCTGGTATCCGTTGAACAAATTTTGCGAGGCCGTGACACCGACACTGCGGGGGATGTTCGTGCCATGAACCCTGAGCTTGGCGCCACTCTGGCTCAACGTCTCGTCCGTATATTGATAACCGGTACTGGCGGTGAGGTTCACCGTGGGACGATAGCCCGACAGCGCCTTCGGCACGTTTTCGTCAGTCGATCTCACCTGCGCGCGTTGCGCATTGAGCTGGGGATTGCTTTGATAGGCCCGGATCAGCGCAGCCTCGATCGTGTCCGCAAGGACCGGCGTCGGTCCAGCACACGCCATCAGAAGGACCGCAGCCGCAGCTCCGGTGAAGACCTTCACCCCATGCATTCCTGTTATTCCATTCATTCTAGCACCGGCTCGCCCCAGCTTGCCGGGCCACCCCTAGAGTCAGCGCCCCGCCCAACATAAGCTGCGCACAAGCGCTACGGAACCACCTCCGGGCAGAACCCAAAGGAAACTCTTTGGCTGCAGCATCCGCGCCACACTTCTGATTCAAAACGGGATTTTAACACCACTCGGGATGTCCATTGGCCCACCCTGGGATGCCACTGGCCTAGAACTCGAAACTCGGATGCCGCTCCAGCCCGGGCAAGATGGGAGCGGCGGCATCAAAAAGCGCACGATGGCCGAGATCCCCGTGCGAGCGGGTCACGAGCGTGGCGCGAGCCGGCCTGCTCGCGGCAAAGATACCCACCAGCCTACCGCCCTCGGCGAGCTGGTCGAAGAGCCGTTCCGGCCTCACTTCCGTGGCGCCATTGAGAATAATGACGTCATAAGGCGCATCGGCCGGATAACCGTCAGCAGCGGCTCCTGATTTGATCGTCGCGTTCGTGAAGCCGAGCTGGTCAAGTATGGCATTACCTTTCTCGACCAAAGCCGAATCGCTTTCGGTCGCGGTCACCTTGGCCGCGAGGCGTGCGGCTACCGCCGCCGCATAGCCGCTCGCGCAACCCACCACCAGCACCTTGTCGCTTGCCTCGATCGAAGCCGCCTGCAGCAATTTGGCGAGGACCTGAGGCTTGATCATGAAGCGCTTCGTGGAACCGCCCGTGCTCACGTCGAGATCGAGGTCGAGATAAGCGAGCGCCTGCTTGTCCTGCGGGACGAACAGCTCGCGGGGAATCGCAAGCATCGCCTCGATGATTCGAGTATCGGTGACATCATTGGTGCGCACCTGGCCATCGACCATTTTCTGGCGCGCGGTCGCAAAACCGGACATTGGTGAACCTTGTCAGAAGCGAAAGCGGAGCAAGCCCGCGGAAGGAGCTGAACGCCGCGTCTTTTGGTACAAGCCCTGCCAAAACGCAACACAGAGGGCACCGGCAGGGCCGGCCCTCTGTGTTCTCAGTCCGGTTCTTTGGGCTGCCTTTATTCGATTGTGACAGCAAGGCGGCCGATTAGCCGAGCGATCTCGTCCAAATGGCCAAAATCATGCTCTTCGATGACGCGCGCCAAGCGAGCGACACATTCATCATCGGTCAGCGAGACCACGTGGCTCGGAACAATCGAGGGCATCGAATCGGTTCGCTGGGCCCCAATGCTCTCTTTCATGGAATCACCTCCGTGAAACCCACGTCCGGAGGCTCTTGGCCAAATAAGTCGATTTGGCGTCGCAGCGGCGGACCCGCCCCGCGACACTGAAAAGAAGCGAACGGCACCTGGGACTACCCTCCCCCGATTTGAAAAACTGCCAGGCAACTTATTGCGGCACCTTGCGTTTCGACCCCTGGCGACATTCACAAGCAAGTGCGCGATTTCTCCTATGCAAGCGGAAAAGGCTTTGTTATACGCTCCGCGCTCGCGAACATTTGTTTCGCTCATTCCTCGGTAGCTCAGCGGTAGAGCATCCGACTGTTAATCGGATGGTCGCTGGTTCGAATCCAGCCCGGGGAGCCAACGCTTAAAGCGCTCATTGAAATTGCTGGATCATTTGGGGCTGGTTGACCCACCGCCTCGACCGCCCTCTTTGAAGGTGGGCCACATTTGTTCGTGCTCTGCGTAGCGTAGATACCGAAGATCGAGCGCTACATCCGGCGCGTTCAACCACCATGCTCCAGGCGATCAGGCCCGCGCGTACGTCGACAAATCAGACTCAGCCGATGACCTTGGGGGGCGTTGGGGCGGAAGGCAGTGACAGTGAAGCTGCCACGGCGAGGTGGTTTGGGAAGGCGAGGCATGCACCTCGCCAACCCGTCAGCCTAGCCTGAGGCCAAGAGGCGGCGTTTTGAAAGTCTTCTCAGAAAAGGCTAGTTCACGGTTTGCAGACTGTCGTGCGGCGGTCGCCGTGTCCATCAATGTTGATGACTCTGTCTGCTCCTTTTCAGGCAGTCTGCGCGCCTTCAGGCCAACAGCCCACCGTCCACGTTCACGATAGTCCCAGTGATCTGACGGGCGGCGGGACTTGCCAGGAAGGCAACGGTGGCGGCGATGTCCGCTGGCGCGCCAAACCGGCCCAAGGGGATGAGACCGCGCTGGAAGTCCGAGAACTCACCGTCGGCGGGGTTCATGTCGGTGTCGGTTGAGCCCGGCTGGACGAGATTCGCCGTGATGTCGCGTGGCCCAAGCTCGTGCGCCAGACCGCGGGTGAAGGACTGCAGCGCGGCCTTCGTCATGTAATAGACGGTGCCGGTCGATCCGACAATGCGATCCGCACCGGCGGAACCGATCGTGATCACGCGGCTACCCGCGCCCAGGTGTGGGAGAGCGGCCTGCGTGGTCAGCACAGGGCCGCGGACGTTCACAGCGAGGAGCGCGTCAATGTCTTGCACCTTGAAGTCGGCGATCGTGTCGTAGAGCGCGATCGCGGCGTTGTTGACGAGAATGTCCAGCCCTCCCAACGCCCTGACGGCCTCATCGACGGATCGTCTGATGGCGGTCGGATCGGCGCTGTCGGCCTGGATGGCCGCGGCGCGGCGGCCAAGCTGCTCGATTGACGTCACCACCGCGTGGGCGCGCTCGTTCGAACGTTGGAAGGTCAGAGCGACGTCCGCCCCATTCTCAGCCAGCGCGAGTGCGATGGCCGCCCCGATTCCCCGAGAGCCGCCGGTTACAAGGGCCCGTTTTCCAGTCAAGTTGATCATGATTCATCTTTTATGCAGTGATCGATACATATTTGCTATGGCCGTTGCGAAGAGGTGTCAACGGTTTTATGTAGTGATCGATGCAAAAAAAGGATCAAAGCTCATCGGAACGCGTTGGCCTGGCACCCCGTGGACGGGGGCGGCCGCGCGCGTTCGATCGTGAAGCCGCGCTGGCGCAGGCAATGAGAGTGTTCTGGGTCAAGGGGTACGAGGCGACGTCGATTTCCGACTTAACGGAGGTGATGGGCGTCGGTTCGACGAGTCTCTATGCCGCCTTCGGTTCGAAGGACGAGCTGTATGCCGAGGCGCTCAGGTTCTACTGCGCGACCTATGAAGACCTTGTTCTGGGGCGGTTTCGTAAGGCGGCCACGGCGCGCGACGCGGCGTTGGCTTACCTGCGAGACTCCGCGGCCGCCATGACGGGGTCGGATTGCGATCTGCCTCATGGATGTATGGTTACGCTTGGCACAGTTGGCAGCGACGGCCACGCCGAACTCAGCGACCTGATGCGTGCGGCACGCGGTAGCGCGTTTGATCTGCTCAGAGCTCGTTTGGAAGAGGCCGTTTCAGAAGGCGAGCTGCCAACGTCCGTCGATGTCATCGAGCTCGCGCGGTTTCTGCAAACCGTTCAGAGCGGGATGGCGATCCGGGCCCGTGACGGCGCCGATAGGGCGGAGCTCCTGGCCGTAGCCGAGATCGCGATGGCCGGGTGGGACGGCATCGTCTCCAGGGCTGGATGAACACCCATTGCGACGTTAGCGTTGCTTGACGCGCGGGCGTCGGTGATCGGGCGTGTAGGATTTGCGCCACCGCTGCAATCGCGGTCGAATCTGGGATGGGCCGCTGTCAACCCGTGCCCGGAGGGCTGACTGACAGCTAAGTCCCATTCTAAGACGCCAGCGAGCTAGGCGGCGCTTACGCGCCGCCGAACTTCCAGACCGGGATGCCGAGGAAGTTCAAAGCAAGGACTCGCAGCACTTGCAGGTACATAGGTTTGGATGTTCAATCCGGACAGCTCAGAGCCAAGCAGACCTTGGCTGCGTCTCCGGTAAGCAGACTGGCCTCTGCGGAGACTATGGAGCTCCGGATGCGCGCCCTTTTTATTTTGGCGGTCGTCGGGATTTTGCTCGCGGGTGGATACCTTTGGCTTGTCGAGCCTTCCGAACAGGCCGCACCATGGCCGCAACTCTCGAAAGACGCCATACAGCCGCAAGCTGATGGTCTCGCGGACGAAGGCTCAGCCGGGCCCGCTGCGCTCGACAAAATTGCGATCAGCCCCCCGACAAGCGAGGAGGAAGGGAAGTCCTTGCGGACCATTACGGAAGACCGTCCAGCCGGACAACTCGGGAGCGACGGCGCACGAGCCCACGCTGAGGACATGCCGACAGGATTGGCTGAAACCAGAGGTGATCACGCGACAATCGGTTTGGGGCATCCAGAGCGGACCGCGAAGTCGCGATCACGAGCTTCCACCGCACCGTCTGAGCCTGATCCCCTGTCGCACCCGCAGGTTGGGTCGAGGATCACAAACGAGCCTTGGACCGCTCAAGGGGACGGCCAGGAGCTCCGAAAGGCACGGCGAGGTTCACAAGGACGACGCTATTTACACCAGCAGCATTTAGCTGGCCAACGTTTCTCTGAATTGATCAAGCGTCCCTTAGAACTCCGCTGTGTAGCTTGCGTCATGTTCAATCCCTAGCAGTCACAAGCGGACTGGCTTTGCCGACTTTGATGAGCCGGTGTGATCGTCCGTGGCGTTTCGGCTGCAACCCAGGCCGACGTGCTCAAGAGATCGCGAGAAAAGAATAAAGCCGGCGAGACAAGCGGCGATGATGCCGAGCAATGGACGGGCGGCGTGCGACAGCATGGTCCGGGCCCTCGCCCCTAGACCGCCGATCCCAGGTCGATGCCGTAGCGGATAAAGATGACTGATAGGAGCAATCCGGCGAGCGAAACCTGAATCGAGCGGGACTCTTCCACAGCGTTTTGATTGGCTTCACAGCGCGCGGATCAGCGTTTCAATTTCGTTTCTTTGGAGCTGCGGGCACGATCAACATACACCGGTCCTTCCCCTCGGGCGCGACCGAGTTCATGCCAGGCTTGTGCGACCCGCACCCATGTCAGCCGCTCATCTCCGCTCGTAGCGGCCGCCATCTTCATGGCAGCCTCCGCCTCCCGTTGATGGTCGAACTCGGCTTCTCCGCTCATTGTGAGATCGTTACAGCGGAATGTAACCGTATTGAGGAACAGGCGCCCCGTACAACTACGGGTATCACCTTATCAAAGCCGCACGCGCGATGTGGTGGAAAGCCGCAACTGTGACCGCTTGTCGCATGGCGGGCAACATCTGGAAGAGGCCGCGCGGCCCCTCTGCGGTAAAGTGGTGTTCAGCTTCCCCTTGGCTGACCGCTCACGGCACCGATTCGCGCCGGCAGACCAGATCAATCTCGATCAGGGCATCATAAGCAAGTCCGGTCACGCCGACGGAGGTGCGCGCGGGCAGCCGATCCGGCGCAAAGTACCCGCGATACGTCTCATTCATCGCCGCATAATCTTCGCGGAAGCGCGTCAGATAGATTCGCGCCATCACGACGTGTTCGAGGCCGAGACCTAGTCCCGCCAGCACCACCTTCAAATTCTCCATCACCGCCCGCGTTTGCGCGACGATGCCCTCCGGCAGGACGCCCGGGCTTTCCGGCCGGTCCGGCATCTGGCCGGTCACGAACACAAAGCCGTCGGTCTCCACGGCATGGCTGAAGGGCGCGACGGGCCTCGGCCCGCCCGGGATCATATGAAATTTCAACGGAGTCGGTCCTCTCTCTTCAGAATCAGGGCGCGCTCTCGAACAGGCGCTTGCTTAAGATCGCGTGTACGCCCCAATTGCCGTCCACCACCTGCGTAACGCCGAAGTCGACGGCGGCAGACATCAGCGCAATCGCCTCGTCCTCGCTGAGCCCTTTGATGTTCATGAGAAAGCGGCGCATCTTGCGGAACGCGTCCTTCATGGCGAGGTCGAGCGAGGACGTCGCGTAAACCTCGCTCTGCCCCTGCGCGCCGAACTCGGCGAGATAATTGGGATGGCTGAAACCGGTCAGCACCCAATCCGTTTCGGTCTCGATCAGGGGATAGCTGAGATCGGCAAACGGCTGCCCCGCGAGCGTGCCCTTCTTATGCAGGATCACCTGGAAGGTACCGGTCATCGAACACTCGATCGCCGTGCCGCTCAATTCGCCGTCGCCCTGCGCGGCATGGGGATCTCCGACCGACAACAGGGCGCCGGGCACGGCGACCGGCAGATAGACGGTCGCGCCCTTGCCGAGCCGCCAATTGTCGAGATTGCCGCCGAAATAGGACGGCGGAATGGAATCGACGAAATCGACCTCGCGCGGCGCCACCGCGATCACGCCGAAATGCGGCCGCAGCGGAATGCGGATGCCGTCGAGCACGGCATGGCGGCGTTTGACCGTGCCGGGCGCGACGGGAATACCCGGATAGTCGTAAGTGCGATGGATGACGCCGAATGGATCGGTCTGCGGCTCCCAGCGATAGGAATAAAGCGCTCGCGCATGCGGCGCCTCGTCCCAGCCAAAGATTTCGTAGATCGTCACTGCCTCGCGTGGCTTCGGAGCAGCCAGAAACTCGTTGTAATGATAGCCCCACCAGGCCGCGACGCTGCTGCCGAACACCCTGCCCTTAAAGCGCGGATTCCGACTCGGCCGCGGCACGATATCGAGGATGCGAACCTCAAGCACGTCCCCGGGCTGCGCGTCCTTGACCGCGACCGGACCGGTGCAGATGTGCACCCCAAATCCCTCGCCGGCGCCGCGGCCGAACACGGAGGCGTCGATCGGGCCGGCGCCGCGCCGATCCACATTCTTTCTGTCAGCCGTCCAGCCGAACACGCTTTCGGCACCCGCATCGCCCGCGATCATCAATTCGGGATCATCGGACGCATGCTGCGTCAGGGTTTCGATGGTGATGGTGTTGCCGGATGCAATCTCGGCCTGTGCCGGCAAAGAGCGGCTGAAATAACCCCAATGGACCCGCGCAGCTTCGACCGCGATGTGATGATGCGATGGATCCGCGGTGCTCACCTGCTCGATCGGCTGGGACGGTGCGGCGCAGCTCCGTTTGACGTCCGCCGAGTGATGCGCCCGCATCTGGGCAAGTGCGTCCTGCGGCCATCCGCGCTGTTCTCTTGCCGCGGCGGATGAGGTTGCGCGTTCCGCCTCCTGCTGGCGGAATTCGCGCGGCGACAATCCAAAGCGCTGGCGAAAGGTTCGGCTGAAATGCGCGGAGTCACTGAAGCCGTAGCGGAACGCGATTTCCGAAATGGATCGATGCGCCTCGGCCGGGTTGGACAGATCGGCCCAGGCCCGCTGCAGGCGCCGCTCCCGGACATAGTGCGTAAAGTTGTCGCCGACGCCTTCGAACAGCTTCTGCAAATAGCGCTCGGAAATGCCCTCGGCCTGCGCGGCGCGCGAGGGCGACAGTTCGGAGTCGTCCAGCCTACGCTCGATGGTCTGGCAGATGCGATGCAGGATCGCCGCCTGCGTTGCGCTATGGCCGGCATCATGCGTCGTCGCAGGTAGCCGGCGTACGAGGGTGAGGAGGAGATCGACCAAGCTTTGGGCGACCGCGGCCCATTCGAGATCGCTGAGATCTTCGAGCGTTCGCGCGGTTGCCTCCAGCATTCGCGAGAACACGTTGGCAAAGCCGCCGGGCGCCATGACCCGCGGCTCGCCAAATCCGGACCTGCCGGCGATGCGGCCATGCAGCGCCGCCGCGGTCACCGACAGCACGATCGCGCGCATGTCGCGTTGGAAAACGACCCGCCAATCGCCGCTCCTTGGCAGGAGCAAGAGGTGGCCGACGGGGATGATTCGATGCGCGCCGCCGCTCCGCAGCACGACGCCGTCCTCCAGCGCCATGAGCACGATCGGCAACTCTTCGCTCGCCTGCACGTCAGGCGACACCGCCTGCGCTCCCGCCGCCAGCCGGGTCAAGGCCACGCCCGGGGCATTTCGGTGCGAAGCCGTCGCATGACCGTCATAGAAGGCGCTTGGCGTTGCCGGCTTCAGGCCGACCGCGCTCAGGACGTCCCGCCAGGCCTCTGGGCGGTCGTTCTGCGCATAGGATTCACTTGTGAACGGACGAAAGCTCATGCGTCGACCCAGCACGGGTTGCAAGCAACCCCCGTGCCAGGGATGCAAAGCCGATCGCCGAGAAGCCGACGGCAAAAACGTCGCCCGTTTCGACGAACTGGCGAAAGCCACTTTTGATCAAGGCATTAGTCGCACCGGAACACGTTCTTGCGGATCGTCCCATGAACGCCCCAATTGGCATCGACCACCTGCGTCACACCGAAATCCGCAGCCACCGACATCAGCGAGATCGCCTCATCTTCGCTCAGCCCGTGCACGGTCATGAGAAAGCGGCGCAGCTTGCGAAACGCATCCCGCATGGCGCGATCGAGGCTCGAATGGTTCGCGATTTCGGTCTGCGCTGCCGCCCCCAGTTCGGCGAGGTAGTTCGGATAGGTGAAACCGTAGACTGACCAGGCCTGATCGGTCTCCAGCATCGGATGGGCGAGGCCCTCCAGCACCGTGCCGGCGAGATCGTTCTCCTTGTGCAGGATGAATTCGAAATCGCCGGTGAGCGAGGTCTCGATCGCGGTACCGCCGAGTTCGCTGTCGCCCTGCGCGGCATGCGGATCACCCACCGAGAAGAACGCGCCCGGCACGGCAACGGGATAGTACATCCGCGCCCCCTTCCCGATCCGCCAGTCGTCGATATTGCCGCCGGTGTAGCTCGGCGGAATGGAGCTGACGAAATCGGCCTCGGACGGTGCAAGCCCCATGGTGCCGAAATGCAGCCGCGCCGGCACCTTGACGCTGCGCAAGATGTTCTCCCGCTTGCGGATGCTGCCGTGATCCACCCGCACGCCTGGATAATCGATGGTGGGATGCAGGATGCCGTCGGGATCGGTCTGCGGCGTCCAGACATAATTGTACACCGCGCGCGCGAACGGCTCGCCCGAGGTGTCGAGCTCGAAGATGGTGACGACCTCGCGCGGCTTCGGCTCCTCGATCAAATCGTGGTAGTGAAAGCCCCAATTCGCGGCGACGTTGGAGCCGAAACATTTGCCGGCATGGCAGGCGCTGCAGCTCGGCCGCGGACGCACGTCGAGCACGCGGACCTCCAGGATATCGCCCGGCTCGGCATTTTCGACTGCCACCGGCCCGGTCAGAAGATGCACGCCAAGCCCCTCGCCCGATCCGCGCACGAACGGGCCTTGCGTCGGGCCGGACCCACGCCGCGCCACGGCCTTGTGCTCGCGCGTCCAGTGAAACACGCTCTCTGCGCCGGGATCGCCTGCGATCATGCGCTCATAATCGTCATTGGCATGATGGGTCAGCGTCTCGATCGTGGCGCGGTCGCCCGAACGCAGCGTCAGCGCGGGGGCAACCTTCTTGCTGAAATAGCCCCAGTGAACGGTCGCCGGCGACACCGGCAGGGTAAAGTGTCTCATGTCATGGCCTCTTTCGGCTTGCGCGATCGGACGGTTCTCAAGCGGTTCATCGCCATCGGACCAACTCCGGCGCGCCTTTCGCCCTGTCCGCGTCCATGACGTTGAGAAAGCGCGCGGTCAGCGGATGGCGCGGATTGGTGAGCACTTCATGCGCCGGTCCTTCCTCAAGGATCGCTCCGGCGTTGAGGAAGGCCACGCGGTCAGCCACCTCGTCGGCGAAGCGAATCTGGTGCGTGGAGATGATCATGGTCAGCCCGTCGTCGACGGCGAGCCGGCGGATCACCTCCAGCACCTCGTTGACGAGTTCCGGATCGAGCGCCGAGGTCGGCTCGTCCAGCAGCAGCACGCTTGGATTTGGCGCGAGCGCACGCGCTATTGCCACGCGTTGCTGCTGGCCGCCGGACAGATGCCGCGGCAGCGCGTCCGCACGATGACTCAAGCCCACGCGCTCCAGGAGCTCGCGCGCGCGGCGATCGGCATCGGTCCGGCTCATGCCGTGCACCCAGCGCAGCGGGCCGGCGATGTTCTCCTTGGCCGAGAGATGGCTAAACAGGTTGAATTGCTGAAACACCATGCCGACGCCGACACTCGCCCGCTCGTTGGCGATGTCGCGCGGCGACAGCCGTTTGCCATCATCGCGAAACCCGAGACGGCGGCCGCCCACCCGCACGATGCCGGAATCCCAATTCTCCAGATGATTGATGCAGCGGAGCAGCGTGCTCTTGCCCGAACCACTCGCTCCTAACAGGGCGACGACCTCGCCCACCCTCACTGTCAGGTTCAGCGTTTCGAGCACGGTCTGCGGACCGTAGCTCTTGCGCAAATCCTTCACCTCCACGGCGATATTGTTGCGGGCAATGGTTGCGGCGCGCTTGGCGCGTTCCTCACGCGTGAGCAGGCGCGCGCGGGATGTGACGATGTCAGGCGCAGCCGTTTCTGTTGCGGCCGACAGCGCCGTCTTCTCGGCGAGCTGCAGTTTCGTGGTGAGATCGACGCGGCGCCAAGGCAGAGACAAGGGGAGATAGTCGGCGAGCCGGCGCTGCCGCGGCGCGCGATCGAGATCAAGCATCCATTCGATCGCGAGCTGGATGCCGCTGACGGCCCCGGTCAGCATGAGATAGAGCAGGCCCGAGGCGAAAAAGATCGAGAAGAAATCGAAAGTCGACGACGCCAATTGGGTGCTGCGCAACGTCAGCTCCTGCACGGCGATCACGGAGGCAAGCGAGGAATTTTTCAGCGCGCTGACGGATTCGTTGCCGAAGGCCGGGATCATGGTGCGGATCGCCTGGGGCGCGATCACCCGGCGCATCAGGACGGCTGGCGTCATGCCAAGCGCCTGGCCAGCCAAAAGCTGGCCGCGATCGACGCCGAGCACGCCGGCACGGAGCATCTCGGCGATGAAAGGCGCCTCGTTGCAGGCGAGCGCGAGCCCCGCCGCGATCACGGCCGGAAGCTTGATGCCGATATGAGGCAGCGCATCATAGGCAAACACCATCTGCAGGATCAGCGGTGTGCCGCGGAAGATCACGGTGTAGCCGCGCGCGAAGGTAGCCAGCAGCCAAAAGCGGCTGAGCTGCATCCATGCGAGGATCAGGCCGAGGAGCAGTCCGCCGGCGAGCCCGAGGGCGGTGACCTGCAAGGTCAGCTCGATGCCCTCGAGCAGATACGGCAGACTAAGATAGTGCAGGAACAGCGACATCAGTCGGCGGTGAGGATGTCGGGTTCCTTGAAGTTGTTCACGTCCAGCTCCCACTTCTTCAGGAGCTCCATGTGAATGCCCGCCTTCTGTACCTCGATCAGCGCGGCCAGCACGGCGTCGCGAAACTCGGGCTTGTCCTTCGGCACGGCGATGCCGACGGAGTAAGGAATAGTGACCGCGATCGCCTTCTCCAGCTTGTCCGGATTGGCTTTCACCGCCTGGTCCACCGTGTTGACGTCGTTGATGTAGGTGTCCGCGCGGCCGGCCAGGATCGCCTGGATGCAGTTGGCATTGTTGTCATAGAGCTGCAGCGTCGGCTCGGGCTTGCCCGCCGCCTTGCACTTGGGTCCCATCTCCTGCACCAGCGGCACCTCGACGAAGCCGGTGTTTTCAGCGGCAGCCGCGCCGCACAGCGTCAGGTCGATGCCGTGGATGCCCTTCGGGTTACCCTTGGCGACGAGAACGCCGTCGAAGACCTTCGAGTAGGTGATGAAGTCGGCCGCCTTGGCGCGCTCCTTGGTTGCGTAGATGTCGGAGATCACGATATCGGCCTGGCCGCTCGCCAGCGTCGTCAGCAGCGCCGCGAATACGACGGGCTTGTAGGTCAGCTTGAAGCCAAGGCAGTCGCCGATCGCTTCGCCGAGATCGATGTCGAAGCCGACATATTTGCTGGGGTCCTTGGGATCGATCGCCTCATAGCCGGGTGTATGCGGATTGATCGCATTGACCAGCGTCTTGCCCTTCCACTGCGGATATTTGGCTTGCACCGCCGCGCAGCCCGCCGGCGCGGCCTCGGCGTTCGCGTTCAGGAGAAATCCCGCGACGACGATCGCGCCCAATGCAAGAAGGCGCCGAGCGCGCCGTGGTTCGGTCATAAGCCCTTTCAGCATGTTGCCAGCTCCTTCGAGGTTGCCATGGCGCCTGCCATGTCCAGACATCGAAGAAACCTGGGCCAACGCTTTCGGAAAAACTTGTCCGAGGGCGCACAAAAAATTGGATCGGGCGCCTCCAAGATTTGGGCAGCCGGCTGCCCAAAAATTGTGTCGTGGGACGAGAGCGCGGCCACCTGCAACCGGTGTTTGAACCTTTCCCGCCGTTCGCCGGACCTAACTGAGAAGAAGCGAAAGCTCTTGGAGGCTGTCATGAACCATTGGCGCGACACCATGGTCGACCGGCCGGAGCCGGATGGCGGAGCCTATGTGACCGGTTGGACGATCAGCGGAATCGCCGTGATTGCCACGATCGTAGCCGTCTGGGTGCTCGGGATTTAGCGAGTTTCCAAGCTCTCGGGAGCCTCGGAGGACGCCTTAACTCCAAAACGTAACGTGGTGGTTTATCTGCGGTTGTCCGCAGCATTTGCACAAGGCCAGATTCGAGAAAATTCCGTTTGGTCACAACGACTTGCTGCGCGGAAATTCACAGGGCGGGATAAGTCCGTCCACAGCCCCAATTCAACGCGGCGGATATCGCCTCATCGATGGAAAACGGCGCGCCAGGCTGCCGATTCGGAGGAAATTTTTCCGTGCAAATGTGGATTTTCTCACACTGGGGGGCGCACGCATCCACTAGGGTCCGGCCGAAATCGGCAAGAGCTTGCTAACCATGCTGGCCCAAGCGCCGGCATCGTTAGAATTTGAGCGATCCGCTCAACTGCGAAACAAGCGAGTTTTGCGACGTTGTTGCGCCGCCTCAAAGGGAAGAGCGCAATGAGTGAAGCTGAGTTCGAACGAATGCTGGATGTGGTCCGAATGGCGATTGCGCCGGCCCAAGGGGAGGAAACAATGCTGGCTCAGCTACCGCTCCTTCGCGTGCCGCCGAAGGCGGCCAACGACAACGACACGACCTGGCCGCTGATCCCGTTCCCTGAAGGCTGGTACGCCGCCAGCTAGGCCCGGGCCACTGCCCTGCCCCGACCTCTCAAAAACTCGGCGCAAGATGTTGATTTGGGCGAGGAAGCCCGAAACCTGCCAATAATCTGGCAAGGGCGGTTGCCTAGGCCCTTGATCGCCTGTATCTAACCCGCGCAATGGGGCCACGTGGCGGAGTGGTTACGCAGCGGTCTGCAAAACCGTTTACACCAGTTCAATTCTGGTCGTGGCCTCCATCAATCAATGCGACCCGTTAATGCGATCCGGCGCGCGAGCCTGAGTTCCCGCCCCCGTGGCGACTTTCGCTAGGCCCGCTTCCGCCGGCGGAAATCGCAGCTCCTTCGCGGCTTCGGCCGCGGCGCAAGTTCGGGATCTGTGCGCTGGACCTCACGAAAGCGCATCAGCATCCGCCCGAAAGCGGCGTTCAACGTCGTTTCGATGTCCGGCCTTTTTTCCAGCGCCGCGATCAGCAGGGCCGCCGCCTCGAGCGTCGACAGCCCGTCGCGGCGAGGTTCGCGGCGCAGTTCGCCGTAGGCCGATGGCCGCTTCGGCCCAAGGATCACGCGCTGGCATTTCAGCATCCACGGATTTCGCCACCACAGCGCCTTGGCCTGGCTCCAGGTGCCGTCGAGCAGCACCACGCCCTCGATTCGCTCCAGGATCGTCCGCTGGTTCTCGGCGAGTTCGCCTTTGCGATCGAGCGCGACGATCTCCTTGCCCGGATCGAGCGCCGCCGCCTTCGCCGAGCCGAGATACAGCACCGCCCAGCGCGAGGGATCGGCGACCGGCCGCCCCAACGCCTTGGCAAGGCTCGGCCAGGACAGCCCGATCTTGACGACCGCGTCGGTAAAATGCAGCGCCGTCAACCTCGCGGTCCCGAGGGCCCGGTCCTGCTCCTGCGGATGCTGCAGGATCAGGAGCGATATCCGGTTCTTTATCGGCGTGATGCTGTCGCAGACGCAGAGCGGCAGCGGCTTCTGGCAGCGCTCGCACTCCGCCACATGCGCCGCTCCGGCGGGGCTCTCGCTCAAATCTGACATGGGCCCGGCTATACGCCCCACCCTCTCCTCCTTCAACAAGCGCTCCGCGCAACCGCCGAACAGCCTTGGCTCGTCATGGAACCGACGCTAATAGTGGTTCCGCGCTGACCGCCCGCGGGGGGCGCGCTCTGGTCCAGCGAGCGTGGAGGCTTGCCCGCCGGTAGACACGTGCGTTCGGACACAGGGCCACATGAGTGGTGGATCTGCATGTCTGACGTCATTTCCGTAACCCCTGACAATCTGGATGCGAAGCTTTCCGACCTGCCGCGCCTGGTGCGGCTGGCACTCGGATTTGGTTCACGGCTCAGGCGCGGCACCCTCGACGTCACCCTGCCCGATGGTCGCGTGGTCCGGCTTGGGGGTGTCGAGCCCGGCCCGGCGGCGAAGATGACCGTCCGCGATTACGGTTTTGCGGCACGGCTTCTCAAGGGCGGCGACATCGGCATCGCCGAGGCCTATCTAAGCGGCGAATGGGATACACCGGACCTGACGCAGTTTCTCTACGTCTTCTGCGTCAACCACGACCTGATCCAGGCGATGCTCGCCAACAAGCCGCTGATGCGGCTCGTGCAGATGGTGCGGCACTGGTTCAACCGCAACACCAGGCGGCAGGCGCGGCGCAACATCTATGCGCATTACGACATTGGCAACGCGTTCTATTCGGCCTGGCTCGATCCCAGCATGACCTATTCGTCGGCACTGTTCGAGGACCATACCGCCGACCTCGCGGCGGCGCAGAAGAACAAATATCGCAGGCTTGCCGAAGCCATCGACCTGAGGCCTGGCCAGAAGCTGCTCGAAATCGGTTGCGGATGGGGCGGCTTTGCCGAATACGTCGCCAAGAGCTTTGGCGCGAAGGTCGTCGGGCTCACCATCAGCAAGGAGCAGCGCGATTTTGCGCAAAAGCGCATCCACGAAGCGGGACTTGCCGAGAAGGTCGAGATCAGGCTGCAGGACTACCGCGACGAGCGCGACCAATATGACCGGATCGCCTCGATCGAGATGATCGAGGCCGTCGGCGAGCAATTCTGGCCGAAATATTTCTCCCAGCTCCGCGACCGCCTTCTGCCCGGCGGGCTGGCCGGCATTCAGGCTATCACGATTCAAGACAGCATGTTTCAGAGCTATCGGCGCGAGGTCGACTTCATCCAGCGCTACGTGTTTCCGGGCGGCATGCTGCCTTCGCCACAGGTCCTGAAATCGCTGGGCGAGCGGTTCGGCATTCCTGTCATCCGCGAACGCATTTTCGGGCAAGATTATGCCAAGACACTCGCGGCCTGGCGAGACAACTTCCGCAGCGCCTGGCCGAGCCTGAGACCGCTTGGCTTCGACGATCGGTTCCGGCGGTTGTGGGAGTATTATCTGGCCTACTGCGAGGCCGGATTCCTTTCCGGCAACATCGACGTCCGGCAGGTGGTTTTCGCAAAGCAGCGATAAATCCGCTGGCTTGCGCCACCGCATCGCCCTATTACCTTTGCTGGACTCGAGGAAACGGCCGGCATTGCAAAGATATGATTTTCAACAACGACGTCGTCCAAGCCATCGGCAACACCCCGCTCATCAAGCTCAAGCGAGCCTCTGAAGAGACAGGCTGCACGATTCTCGGCAAGGCCGAGTTCATGAATCCCGGCCAGTCCGTCAAGGATCGCGCCGGCAAATGGATGATCCTCGAAGCGGAGAAACGCGGCGAGCTCAAGCCGGGTGGCCTCGTGGTGGAATCAACCGCGGGCAACACGGGCATTGGTCTTGCCGTGGTGGCGAGCGCGAGGGGCTATCGGACGCTGATCGTGATCCCGCAAACCCAGAGCCAGGAAAAGAAGGACATGCTGCGGCTGTGCGGCGCCGAGCTCGTCGAGGTGCCGATGCTGCCCTACGCCAACCCCAACAATTACCAGCATGTCGGGCGGCGGCTCGCGGAACGTCTGCGACAGTCCGAGCCGAACGGCGTGCTGTTCGCCGACCAGTGGAACAATCTCGACAACGCCAAGGCCCATTACGAATCGACCGGTCCGGAGATCTGGCAGCAGACCGACGGCAAGGTCGATGGCTTCATCTGCTCGGTCGGCACCGGCGGCACGCTCGCCGGCATCAGCCGCTATCTGAAAGAGAAGAACAAGGAGGTCGTGACCGCCTGTGCCGACCCGCATGGCTTTGCGATGTATGAACTGTTCAAGCACGGCGAGGTCAAATCGACACCAGGAGATTCGATCACGGAAGGTATCGGGCTTGGCCGCGTCACACCGATCATCGAGACGGCGAGGGTCGACGATGCCTTCTTGGTATCGGACGAGGAAGCCGTGACCGTGATCTATGACCTGCTCGAGCACGAGGGCCTCTGCCTCGGCGGCTCGACCGGCATCAACGTCGCCGGCGCCATCCGCCTTGCGCGGCAGCTCGGCCCGGGCCACACGATCGTTACCATCCTCGCCGATTCCGGAAACCGCTATCAGTCAAAGCTGTTCAACCCGGACTTCATGCGGTCGAAGAACCTCCCCGTGCCGGAATGGTTGGAGCGGCGGACCAAGATCGACGTGCCGTTTGTGTAGCGTGCCGCCCGGCCGTTATTCGGGGGCGATGCGAAGCATCGAACCCGGGATCTCGGGATTCCCCGATGCGCAATTGCGCATCTGAGGTCTGGTGCTACTAGCGCACCATCCCGGAATGACGGGAAACAGCTAATGTCGCAAAATCTGGCTCAAGAACAGCTTTGAGCGCGCATGCTGCGGATGGGCGAAGAAGTTCGCCGGCGTGTTGGACTCGATGATCTGGCCGGCGTCCATGAACACCACGCGGTTCGCCACCTCCCGCGCAAATCCCATTTCGTGGGTCACGACCAGCATCGTCATGCCTTCCCTGGCGAGGTCGACCATGGTGTCGAGCACTTCCTTGACCATTTCCGGATCGAGCGCCGAGGTCGGCTCGTCGAACAGCATCACCTTCGGGCTCATGGTGAGCGCGCGCGCGATCGCGACCCGCTGCTGCTGGCCGCCGGACATCTGGCCCGGATATTTATGAGCCTGGTGCGGGATCTTGACCCGCTCCAGATATTTCATCGCGGTCAGTTCCGCATCCTTCTGCGGAATGTTGCGCACCCAGATCGGCGCCAGCGTGCAGTTCTCCAGCACTGTCAGATGCGGAAACAGGTTGAAGCTCTGGAACACCATGCCGACCTCGCGCCGCACCTCGTCGACGCGGCGCAGGTTCGGCCCCAGTTCGATGCCGTCGACGACGATCTCGCCTTCCTGGAACTCCTCCAGCGCGTTGATGCAGCGGATCAGCGTCGACTTGCCGGACCCCGAAGGGCCGCAGATCACGATGCGCTCGCCTCTGCCGACCTCCAGATTGACATCGCGCAGCACGTGAAAATCACCGTACCACTTGTTGAGGCCTTTGATGCTGACGATCGGGTTCTCGGTCATGATGATCTCGGTTCAGCTCCGCCGGTGAGGATTGAGGCGGTTCTCGACGAACAATGAGTAGCGTGACATTCCGAAGCAGAAAGCGAAATAGATCATTCCGGTAAAGGCGAAGCCGGTGAACGCGGTCGTCGGCGTCGCCCAGTTCGGATCGGAGAACGAGGCGCGCAGCGATCCCAACAGGTCGAACAGGGCCACGATCGACACCAGCGAGGTGTCCTTGAACAGCGCGATGAAGCTGTTGACCAGACCCGGGATGACGTGGCGCAACGCCTGCGGCATCACCACCAGCGCCGTCATCTTCCACCAGGAGAGCCCCAGCGCACTCGCCGCCTCGGTTTGTCCGCGCGGGATCGCCTGCAGCCCGCCGCGGATCACCTCGGCCTGATAGGCGCCGGAGAACAGGGCAACGCCGATCAGGGCGCGTACCAGGCCGTCCACGGTGAAATTGCCCGGCAGGAACAGTGGCAGCATATAGGTGGCGAAGAACAGCACCGTGATCAGCGGCACACCACGCCAGAACTCGATGAAGGCGATCGAAAAGATCCGGATCAACGGGATGGTCGAGCGTCGGCCCAAGGCCAGCGCGACGCCGATCGGCATCGAGGTGACGATACCTGTCACCGACACCACCAACGTCACCAGGAGGCCGCCCCATAACCTCGTATCGACGATGGGCAGGCCGCCGCGGTCGAGCCCCATGACGGCGATCACGATGGCGATGCCTGCAAAGCTTGCGAGGCTCGTGGCCAGCGTCCGCCAACCGGCGCGCATGCCGCCGCCCAGCCAAAACAACAATCCCGAGACGATGATCGCGGTCAACGCCAAATCAACCCAGACCGGCCGGCCGGCGGCCTGGATCTGGTCGCGCAGCCAAACCAGCGGCAGAAGGATCAGCGACAGCGTCACGCCGATGACGACGACGAGCTGCCCGCACAGCCAGAGCACGGGTCCGATGACCGGTATCGCCCCTCCCGCCCGCACGAGCGCATCGCCCGCGCTTTTGATGCTGTCGGCGAAGGCGGACAGCAGGGCGGTGGTCCAGCTCACGCCAAAGCCATTCAACCCGCCGCCATGCAGCAGGAAGAAGGCGACCACGGGAAACGCGAGAAAGAACAGGCCGGCATTGATGCCTTTCCCGGGCAGGCGCGGAACGAGCAACGGCAGCAGTAGAACTGCGCCCAGCGCAAAGGTCAGATTGACCCGCCAGCGTTCGGGCGTCGGATAGAAGCCGTAGATGAACTGATCGAGCTTGGCGCCGATATAGGGCCAGCAGGCGCCGACGGCGTGGCCGGCATTCTGCTCCAGGCAGGCATTGCGGTCGGTGCCCTGCCAGACTGCATCGACCAGCATGAATCTGATGGCCGGGATGACCGTGTACCAGAGCAGGAGAATGCCGAGAATTGTGAGTAGGACGTTGGTCGGCGAGTTCAACAGCCGGGTGCGCAAGAATCCGACAAGGCCCGTGGTCTTGACCGGCGCGGGCCGCTCGGCGACCAGCGCCCCGCGAACAAAGGATGAAGCAGTCATATCGGTCATTGCCCGAGGCTCCGGCTCAGCCGCCATCCGTACAGGCTCATGATCGCGCTGGTCACCAGTGAGATCAACAGGTAGACGCCCATGGTGATGGCGATGATCTCGATCGCCTGGCCGGTCTGGCTCAGCGTCGTACCGGCAAAGACGGAGACGAGATCCGGATAACCGATCGCCACCGCCAGCGACGAGTTCTTGGTGAGGTTCAGATATTGGTTGGTGAGCGGCGGCAGGATGACGCGCAGCGCCTGCGGCACCACGATCAGCCGCAGCGTCGCGCCGCGGCTCAAGCCCAGCGAGGCGCCCGCCTCCATCTGGCCCTTGTGCACCGACAGGATGCCGGCGCGCACGACCTCGGCGATGAACGCGGCAGTATAAGTCGACAGCGCGACCGTGAGCGCCACGAACTCCGGAATGACGCGCGTCCCGCCGGCAAAATTGAAGCCCTTGAGGACAGGCACCTCGAAACCGAACGGTCCGCCGAAGATAAGCCAGCTTGCCAGCGGCAGCCCGACGAGGAGACCGAGCACGTAGGGCCAGATGTGGATCGCCCTTCCCTTCTGGAACAATTGCCGACGCGCATAGTAACGTAGCGCCAGCGCGGCAATGATCGCGACGAGGAGCGCGATCAGGAAGGCATCAAGCCCTGGTTCGGCGAGAGGTCTTGGAATCACCAGACCGCGATTTGAGAGAAAGAAGCTGTTGAACAGCGAGATGCTCTGCCGTGGGCCGGGCAGCGCGGCCAGCACGGCCAGGTACCAGAACAGGATCTGGAACAGAAGCGGCAGGTTGCGCACCAGCTCGACGTAGGCGCCGGCCACGCGCGACACCAGCCAGTTCGGCGACAGCCGCCCGAGGCCCACGATGAATCCGATCACGGTGGCGAAGAAAATGCCGATCACCGAGACCAGCAGCGTGTTGAGCAGTCCGACGAAAAACACGCGCGTATAGGTGTCGGATCCTGAATAGGGAATCAGCGTCTGGCTGACGTCGAAGCCCGCGGTATTCCGCAGGAAGCCGAAGCCCGAGGTGATCCGCTGCGTCTCCAGGTTAGCGCGGGCATTGGCGACGATCTCGTAGCCGATCCAGGCCAGCGCGATCACGAAGACGATCTGCAACGCAAAGCCGCCCCAGCCGGCGCGGCCGCCAAGGGCCCGCTTCAGCCGGAGCGCATATTGCGGCGGTGGTGACCGGACGTCGTCGATACTCATCGCCGCAGCCGTTCGCGTCGAGGAGATCAGCGGATCGGCGGAGCGTACTGGATGCCGCCCTTGTTCCAGAGCTGGTTCAGACCTCGCGCGATCTGCAGCTTGGAGCCGGCGCCGACATTGCGGTCGAAGGACTCGCCATAGTTACCGACCGCCTTGATGATCCGGGAGAACCAATCCTTGGTGAGGCCGAGCTGTTCGCCGAGATTGCCGTCGGTGCCGAAGGCGCGCTTCAGGTCCGGCTTATCCGACTTCGCCATTTCGTCCACGTTCTTCTGGGTCACGCCGAGCTCTTCGGCATCGATCATCGCAAACAGCGTCCACTTGACGATATCGAACCACTGGTCGTCGCCATGGCGCACCATCGGGCCGAGCGGCTCCTTGGAGATCACTTCGGGAAGCACGACGTGATCGGCGGGATTGGCGAGCTTGAGGCGCTCGGCGTAGAGCTGGGAGACGTCGGAGGTGAAGACGTCGCAGCGACCGGATTCATACGCCTTGACGGTCTCGTCGGCGCTCTGGAACGCGATCACCTCGTATTTCATGTTGTTGCCTTTGAAGTAATCGGCGAGATTCTGCTCGGTCGTGGTGCCGGTCTGCACGCACACGGACGCGCTGTTCAGCTCGAGCGCCGAGTTCACCTTCAGCGATTTCTTCACCAGGAAGCCCTGGCCGTCATAATAGGTCACGCCGGTGAAGTTGGCGCCCAGCGAGGTGTCGCGCGACAGCGTCCAGGTGGTGTTGCGCGACAGCACGTCGATTTCGCCCGACTGCAGCGCCGTGAAACGGTCCTTGGCCGAGAGCGGCACGAATTTGACCTTGGTCGGATCATCGAAGATCGCCGCCGCAATCGCGCGGCAGACATCGACATCCAGCCCGGTCCAGTTGCCCTTGTCGTCCGGCGAGGAAAAGCCCGGCAGACCCTGGCTCACGCCGCAGGATAGCATGCCCCGGTCCTTGACCGTCTTGAGCGTTTCCGCGCCGGCAGCCTGGGCGGAGAACACGGCGGCGAGGGCAAAAGTGAACAACAAGGGTACGCGTTTCATGGCAAAGGGCCTTTTCAAGGGGTCGTCCTCATGGGCGTTCGCTTTTCAACGCATAACGTCATTGGGCCAACCCGGCGATCCCTGCCGCAAACGCTAACCCGAACACGGTTAACGCGCAGACCGGCCAAGCGATGGATCGGAGGTCGCGGCAAGCCCCTCAACGTGCGGCGACTGAATAGCTCCCCTGCATCACAGAACGACTGGCGCGCCGGGTCAAGGGGTTGACGCACCTCTTCTTTGTCCTGTTACTAACAATTCCGCCCCAACGGATCGAACTGATGCCGCGAGCGGCGACAAAACTTAAGGTAGCGGCTGACAGATGGGTTCTTCGAGTGGATTACCGAGCGGGCAGCAAGCCGAGACCACACTGGTGACCGCCGGCCGCGACACCAAGGCGCAGAAGGGCTTCGTCAATCCGCCGGTGGTGCACGGCTCGACCGTGCTCTATCCGACGGCGGAGGATCTGCACGCCCATCGCGGAGAGTTCCAATACGGCCGCCATGGCACGCCGACGACGAAAGCGCTGCAGGAAACGCTGATGGCGCTGGAAGGGCCACAATGCGCGGGTGTTGGCCTGGCGCCCTCCGGGCTCGCGGCAATCTCGACCGCTCTGCTCGCGGTGTTGAAAACCGGTGACCACCTGCTCGTCTGCGACAATGCCTACCGGCCGACCCGCAATTTCTGCAACGGCATGCTCGCCCGCTATGGCATTGAGACCACCTATTTCGATCCCTTGATCGGCGGGGCGATCGAAAAGTTATTCAAGCCCAACACCAGGGCGGTCCTGGTCGAGGCGCCCGGCTCGCAATCTTTCGAGATGCCGGACATCCTGGCCATCGCGGCCGTGGCGCATGAACGCGGTGCGCTCGTCATCGACGACAACACCTGGGCGACCCCACTGTATCACCGCTCCCTGGAGCAAGGCGTCGATATCAGCATCCAGGCGGCCACCAAATATATCGGCGGCCATTCCGACATCATGTTTGGCACCATCTCGGCCAATGCCAAGACTTGGCCGAGGGTCAGCGAGGCCATCCGCCTGCTCGGCGTTTGCGCCGGGCCCGACGATGTGTTCCTGGCGCTGCGTGGATTGCGGACGCTCGCGGTGCGGCTCGCGCAGCATCATCGTGCAGGTCTTGAGATGGCGCGCTGGCTTGCGAACCGGCCCGAGGTCATCAGGGTCTTGCATCCGGCGCTGGAGAGCGATCCCGGTCATGCGATCTGGAAGCGGGATTTTACCGGCGCATCCGGATTGTTCAGCATCGTGCTGCAAGCAAAGCCGCAAGCCGCGGTCGACGCCATGCTCAACAGCCTGAAACTGTTCGGCATGGGCTATTCCTGGGGCGGCTTTGAGAGCCTCGCGATTCCCTTCGACTGCACCGAGTATCGAACCGCAACACGATGGGCGCCCGGGGGACCGACGCTGCGGCTGCACATCGGGCTGGAGAATGTTGAAGATCTCAAGGCAGATCTCGACCGCGGTTTTGCGGTGTTCAACGCAGCTTAGATGCGCAGCGACGGCCGTCTCCGATCAGGAACGCCAAGGCGGCGGAGACGTTAACGCAGCGTTTGACCGACGGCGTTTTCAGGAAAACCATTGATCGCTCGCCATTTGGCGATAGCCTGATGTTTCCGAGCAATGCTGGGATCGAGAGCCGATGGGAAGCATGGTCCTGCTCGACCTGATGGGCGGCGTGGCGCTGCTGCTGTGGGGACTTCACATGGTCCACAGCGGGATTGTCCGTGCCTTCGGATCTGACCTGCGGCGCTTTCTCGGGACAGCGCTGCGTAACCGATTTCTGGCCTTTCTAGCCGGCCTCGCCGTCACGGCGCTCCTGCAAAGCAGCACCGCGACCGGCCTGATGACCTCCTCATTCGTCACCGGCGGCGCGGTCGATCTTGCTCCCGCGCTGGCCATCATGCTGGGAGCGAACGTTGGCACGACGCTCATCGTTCAAGCTCTATCATTCAATGTCACGGCGGTGGCACCATTGCTGTTTGTGGTCGGCGTGATCGCATTCAAGCGAGGCGGCCAGACCCGCACGCGCGATCTCGGCCGGGTCGCCATCGGCGTAGGGCTAATGCTGTTGTCGTTGCATATCCTGCTCGATACGCTTGCGCCGGCCGAGGATGCGCCCGTGGTTCGCACGCTTCTCGCCGCGATCACCGGCGACTCTATGCTGTGCGTCCTGATGGCCGCAGTGCTGACCTGGATCGCCCATTCGAGCGTCACGGTCGTGTTGCTGATCATGTCGCTGGCCTATTCGGGCTTCATTACGCCCGTGGCGGCGCTGGCCTTGACGCTCGGTGCAAACCTCGGAAGTGCCATCAACCCGGTTATCGAAGGCAGCAACAGCAGCAACCCGGCCAGCCGCCGGCTGCCGTTGGGCAACCTTCTCAACCGCTTGGTCGGCTGTGCCCTGGTGTTGCCGTTCCTGCATCCGATCGCCGAGGTGCTCGGCCGGCTCGAGCCCAATCCCTCGCGCATGACCGCGGACTTCCACACCGCGTTCAATCTGGCGCTGGCGATCCTCTTCATTCTTCCGCTTGGCTGGTTGGCTTCGCTGCTGACGAAATTCCTGCCCGAACGTGCGAAACCCAACAATCCCGCCTCACCGCTCTATCTTGACGAGGCAGCGCTCGGTACACCGTCGGTCGCGCTCGCCTGCGCGGAGCGCGAGGTTCTTCATCTGGGTGACATCGTCGAGACCATGCTGCGTCAGGCCATGACGGCGCTGATGACCGACGATCGCCGCCTTGTCGCCGAGGTCAGCCGGATGGACAACACGGTCGACAAGCTCGACGAGGCGGTCAAGCTCTACGTGACGCAGCTCACACGAGAGAGTCTGGACGAACGCGACGGTCACCGTGCAATGGAGATCATCGCCTTCTCCATCAACCTCGAGCACATCGGCGACATCATAGACAAGAATCTGATGGAGCTCGCCCAGAAGAAGATCAAGCGGAAGCTCGCCTTCTCAAAACAGGGCGCTGCGGAGCTGGAGGCCTTCCACCAGGAAGTGATGAGTAACCTCAAGCTCGCGTTCAGTGTCTTCATGTCCGGTGATGTGAAGATCGCCCGGCAGCTCATTGCGGAGAAGGCGACTTTGCGCACGGCAGAATTGGCCGCCGCCGAGAGCCATTTGGAGCGACTGCGTGAGCGTCGCCCCGAGAGCATCGAGTCGAGTTCGTTGCATCTCGACGTGCTGCGTGACCTGAAGCGTATCCACTCGCACATCTGCTCGGTCGCTTATCCGGTGCTGGAGCGAGCGGGCGCGCTACGGCCAAGCCGTCTGAGGGTCGTCGAGCCTGATGAAGGCGCAACCGACGACAAGGACGCTGCCTCCGCAGGTTGACGAGCAGGAAGCGGCCGAAGGGGAAGAGACCGTTCGCCCGAGGCCGAAATCACGCCTTCGACGACTGCCGGCCGGTCAGGATAATGAAATAGAGGTTACGTATATAGACGAGCAGTCCGAGCGCCTGGCCAGCGATGAAGACGGGATCGCGACGGTAGAGTGCATAGACCAACAGCAGGACGCCGCCGCCAATCGAGAAGAACCAGAATGCGACCGGAATCACACTGGCGCGCGCGCGTTCCGAGGCGATCCACTGCACCACGAAGCGCATGGTGAAGAACGCCTGCGCCACAAAGCCCAGCACGACCCAGGCGTCGAATTTGATGACAAAGACATCGTGCAGGTAGTTGATCAGGGCGGTCATGTCGACGTTACCTCGGTCACCACAGGAGTCGGCTTCTTGCGCCGGATCAGCCACCATACGCCCAAGAGATCCATGATCCCGATCCAGAGCCGGTCGAAGAAGCCATAGTTCGACACGCCCGACCGGCGGGGCCGATCGATCACGTCCACATAGGCGATGTCATAGCCCTCACGCCGCACCAGCGCAGGGAGAAATCGGTGCAGCCCGTCGAAATAGGGCATCATCAAGAACACCTCGCGTCGGAATGCCTTGAGCCCGCAGCCGGTGTCACGCGTGCCGTCATGCAGGATGGCGCTGCGGATGGCGTTGGCCGCGCGCGATTGAAACCTCTTGAAGCCCGTGTCCTTGCGCCCCACCCGCTGGCCCGCGGCAAGCCCGACCCGCATCCCGCCCCTTTCGACCGCCCGGATCAAGTCCGGCAGGAATGCCGGATTGTTCTGGCCGTCGCCGTCCAGCGTCGCCACGATGGTGCCGCGCGCGGCCCGCACGCCGCTGCGCACAGCCGCGGACTGGCCTGACGAGACCGCATGCTTGAGCTGCCGCAGGTTCGGCCACCGTTTCATGGCGACCGCCAGCCGCTCAGCCGTCGCATCCGTCGAGCCATCGTTCACGTAGATGATCTCATAGGCCCAGCGGCCATCGAGCGCCGCCGAGATTTCCTCGATCAGCGGAACGATGTTTTCGGCCTCATTACGGACGGGAACGACGATGGAAACCGCCAAGGCACCGTCAGAAACCGGTTTGTCGGAAGAAGGCAAATCGACGCTCGTCAGATGAGATGGTCAGCCGCACAAAAGCGCAGGGTTCCGGGACACTGCTGCGCCCGCTTCTTATGGGGCTGAAGCGGCGCGGGCAACCCTTTTAGAACGTGACCCGGAGAACTCCGGGAGCCCTTCCCCAAACGGATCAAGTCCGGGCAAAAGGCCTAAATCGGGACAATTTTGCCGTCGGAACGAATGGCGAAGCCGAGACGACGCGCGGCAAACCAGTAGCGCACGGCCATGGCGCCGGCGATTCCGACGATGGCACCGCCAACCACATCGCTCGGATGGTGGGCGAGCAGCACCAGACGGGTCCCGGCAATGACAACGGCGTAAGCGAACATCACAGCGCGAGCCCGCGGCCAGACCGCGCCGATCGCAAAGGCCAGGGCGAAGGCAGTCACCGCATGTGAGGATGGAAGGCTGAAGTAGGCCTCGGTTCCGGCAAAGGGCATGAAATTGAAGGCATTCGCCTTCCCGCCCACGAAAGGTCGGCCGCGACCGATCGCGTATTTGAGAATCTCGGACAGCAGATCCGAACATGCTACTGCCAACAGCACATACTGCACCCGTGTGCCCAGGCGCAAAACCCTGGCGCGTGAGGCGCCATGCAAGGCGGGCGTGAGCAATGCGATCACCGCAAGCGCGGCCAGCAAGGCCCACAGCACATAGATGTCCTTGCCGAAGTCGGTGAGAATTCGCACTGGCCAAAGCGATGGCGTTCCGCGCGGCGGCATCAATGTGATCTCCGTCGCATCAAAGGAGATCATGAGGACAACGACGAGCGCGCCGCCGATTGCCGTGAGCAGCAGGAGCTGACGCCCAAGATGCCGCGCGGCCGCGCCTCGCCGCGCATGCGAGGGCGCACGCACGAGCTGCGCAACCGACGAACGCGAGAGCGCAAAGAGTTGCACGAAATAGTTCTGGGATTCACCGCCGAGCACCGAGATGGACATCACTCCGTGCCTTCGGAGCGGAAGATTGCGATCGAAACTGACCTGCCTTGCGAGATGTTATAGCCCTCGATCCGGTTCGCCACGTTGTAGCGCAGCCCGATTGCCTCGGCCCGCTGCGCAAAACTGCGCTCCGAACGCGCTTCCACCAGCGCGAAGCGGCAGCTCCCCTGGTTCAGGAAATCCGCCGCGCCCGACCCATCGGTCAGCAGCGTGGAGGTGCCGGTCATGAACACGAGGCTCGGCTCGTGGAAGCCCGCTGAGGCGGCCTTCGGTCCGACGCAACGAACGTTGCGCAACGCGCGCGCGATCTCGGCGCTCGGAAACAGCGGTGTCAAGGACGGCAGCACCACGCCGTAGATGGCAAAGGCCAGAAACAGCGCCGCAACCACCGCATTCAGCAGCGAGCGCTCGGCCCGGCTATCCTCGTAAAGCCACCAGGCGAACAGACCGAAGATCAATGCCGCCGCCACGAATGGCCAGGCCAGGAATGCCGGCTGCCGGGTTAGCGCAATCGCCCCGATCACCGCGATCAACGATGCCAGCGCCGGAATCGCGAACCACCAGGCCGATCCTCGCATCAGCCAGGACCGCGAGAGCACGCGCCGCTCAACCGCGCCGGCGGTCAGGATCGCGATGGCCGGGTAAAGCGGCAGCACATAATGCGGCAGCTTGGTCAGCACCGCCTCGAACACGATCCAGGATGGCACCAGCCACGCCAGGAGGTACTGCGCGCCAGGCTCGCGCCGCGCCCGCCAGACCGCGGGCGCGGCCATCGCGGCGAGCGGTGCGCCTGGCCAGAACGTCACCCAGAACAGCAGCAGATAGAGCCCCGGCGGCATGCCGTGGGATTCCTGCGCGCCGAGCTTGCTCAACATGTCGCCGCCGACGGACTCGGCGAAGAACGCATCGCCCGCGCGCCAGAAGATCGCAACGAACCAGGGCAGCACGAGCACCAGCGTCCACATCAGGCCCCAGACGGGGCGCAGCAGCCGCAGCCAGGCGATGCTGCGATCGAGCAACGCCAGCGTGACGATGGTCAGGCCTGCGAACAACAGGATCAGCGGACCCTTGATCAGGATGCCACCAGCCAGCGCGGTCCAGAAAATCGCGGGCCAACTCCAGGGCGGATGCGCGGGATCCTCGCCGCGCTGCCAGCACAGATAGGCCCGCGCCATGGCGCCCATCGCCGCAACGACCGTGAGCAGCAGCATCGCATCCGTCTTGGCAAGCCGCGCTTCGACCCCGAGCAGGACCGAACCGCACATCAGGAGCGCCGCGAGCACGGCCCCGCGTCGCGTCACGAAGGCGAGCGCCGTCCAGTAAGTCAGCAGCACGGCGCCGATCGCTCCGATCAGCGACGGAATCCGATAGACCCAGATGCGCAACTCCGCACGCGGCAGGCCAAGGGCGGAGGCGGTCTGGACGGCGGCCGCCTGCATCCAGTAGATGCCAACCGGCTTCTTGTAGCGCACGTCTTCCTGGAAGCGGATGTCGACGAAATCGCCGGTTTCGACCATCTGCTTGGTCGCTTGCGCAAAGCGCGCCTCGTCGCGATCGACCGGCGGGATGTTGAAAAACCCCGGCAGGAAGAACAACAGCCCGCAAAGCAGCAGAAAAGCCACCGCGCGCGTGTGGCTGCCGGTGACGAAATCGATCATGCGGACGAGCCGGCCCCCTGGATTGACCAGGTTTTTGGGCTCACGCGAGGCGCCAAATCGAGGGCGGGCATAAGTGTCGGCCATGGGGGTTCCGCATACGCCGAAACCGCTATCCCCACAACCGCTTAAGGCGGACCTATTGGATTCTCACGACGACTGTGTCGGCCGCGCCAGTCGCGTCGATCACGGTGAGACGCGCAAATCCCGGTCCCGGCGGATCGATCAGGCGCTGCCTGCGGCCGTCGATCTCGCCGGCGGCCCTGCCGTTCACCAGCATGGTGATCGGCAGCACGCCGCCGGAAACCCTCACCGGCATCGCGGCGGCCTCCGGGCCGTCCGCACGGTCCACATCGATCCGGGAACCGTCCAACGGGAACTGGATATGCAGCGGCTGCCCGCCGCCGGCGCGCACCAGTTCCCCGAGGGGGCGGAACCGCCGCAACGGCAGCGGCAATTTGGTATTGCTCGCGACCAGAGCACCCTTCGGCGGCTTCGGCAACGGGGTTGGCAGCTTTCCGCTGCGCGCGAAAGCGTCGAACAGGATCGGCGCGGCCGCATTGCGCCCGATGAGGCCGGGGACCGGGGCGCCGTCGGGGCGGCCGACCCAGACGCCGATCGTCATGCGGCCGTCGAATCCGATCGACCAGGCATCGCGATAGCCGTAGCTGGTTCCAGTCTTGAACGCGATGCGGTTATGCGGCGCATTTTCCGGTGGCGGCGTGCCCAACAGAATGTTGCCGACCTCCCAGGCGGCCACGCGATCCATCAGCCGCAGCGGCTCGCGAGCATCGTCCTTGACGCCGATGATCTCGCGGAGCGGCCTTGTGGTTCCAAGCCGCGGCAGCCCCGCATAAAGCAGAGCAAGATCCTGCAAGGTGACGCCGACGCCACCCAGTCCCATCGCGAGCCCCGGTGCCTCGTCCTTCGGCAACACCAGATTGCCGCCGGCCTGCCGCAAGCGCGCGGACAGCCGGCTCGCGCCGACGCGGTCGAGCAGCGCAATCGCCGGCACGTTCAGCGACAGTTGCAGCGCTTTGCGCACGGGTACCGTGCCCTGGTAGGTCAGGTCGAAATTCTCCGGCGCATAGGAGCCGAAGCGGATCGGACGGTCGTCGATCAGGCTCTCCGGATGAACGAAACCGTCCTCGAAAGCGAGGCCATAGATGAAGGGCTTGAGCGTCGAGCCGGGCGAGCGCACCGCGCGCGTCATGTCGACCTGCCCTGCCCGCCTATCGTCGAAATAATCCGCCGAGCCGACACGGGCGAGCACATCGCCGCTCTCGTTATCGACCGCGATGATAGCCACCGAAATGTTCGGCCCCAGCGCGGCGGCGCGGTCGCGCGCGAGCGGCTCGAGCATCCTTTGCAAGTTGTAGTCCAGCGTCAGCTTGATGACCGGCGCATCCTTCATGATCGCGACCGCCTGATCGGCGGAATGCGGCGCCAGGATCGGCATCGGCTTGCGCAGCTTCGGCACCGGCACCGCCTTGGCCTGCGCCGCTTCGTCGCTGCTGATGCGATGCTCCTCGACCATGCGGTCGAGCACGCGATCACGTCCTTCGCGCGCTGCGTCCGGATAACGATCGAGCCGCCGCCGCTCCGGCGACTGCGGCAGCGCGACCAGCAATGCGGCCTCCGACAGCGACAGCCGTTTCGGCTCCTTGCCGAAATAGGCAATGGAAGCGGCGCGGATCCCTTCGAGATTGCCCCCATAGGGCGCGAGCGCGAGGTAGAGGTTCAGGATCTGGTCCTTGGTGAGCGCGTGCTCGAGCTCGATCGCGCGCACGATCTGGTGCAGCTTGGCATAAAGCGATCGCTCGCGCCGCGGCTCCATCAATCGCGCGAGCTGCATGGTGATGGTCGAGCCGCCCGAGACGATGTGACCGCGGGTCACAAGTTGAAACCCCGCGCGCGCCAGCGCCAGCGGATCGACGCCGTCGTGGCTGCGGAAACGCTGGTCTTCATACGCAAGCAGCAGGTTGAGATAGATCGGATCGACGTCCCTTTTCGCATCGACCGGCAGCCGCCAGCGTCCATCCGCCATCGCATAGGCGCGCAGGAGCTTGCCATTGCGATCGACGATGGTGGTGGAGACCTGGCGTGCCTTATCGAGCGGCAACGGGCCGAGCGAGACGACCCAGGCCGTGAAGACGCTGGCGATGCAAATCCCTGCTAAGGCGACCACAGCAACGCGGAGGACGCCTCGCCGCTTTCCACCGTCACGGCCTGGCGTGTCCCGGCCATCCAGGCCCTTGTCCTTGGCGCGCGAGCAAGATGTGAATGCCCGCGAGGAGCCCGGGCATGACGACGATTGTTGCGGAGGCATTTCGCTCATCTCACCACCACTCATTTCGCGGCCCGCACCTCCATGCTGCCGGTGCCGGTGCGGCCGTAGCGCGAGGGATTGTACATGTCCTCGACATAGGCCTGTGGCAGCACGTATTTCCCTGGCGAGACCGCGCGCACGACATAGGCCAGAGTGAACACCGATTTGGCGTCGCTGGCGCGGTCGACCGCCGCGGTGAAGCGGTCATCACGGAATTCGGTGTCTGCCGCGTCGACCCCGTCCTCGATCCAGTCCAGCGTGCCGCTGTCTCCGGAGGAGACCAGGTGCGGATTGTCGATCTCGAGCCCGGCTGGCAGATAGTCGGAGACGATGATATGGCCGTATTCCGGCTTCGGCTCGGTGATCTTCAACACCACGGCGAAACGGTCATTCTGCTTGGCCTTGCTCACATCGGCCGGCTTGCCGTCGAGCGTGTAGTAATTGCGCTCGATCGTAAAACCATTCGAGGCCGCGGGCTCCGGTACGACGGGAGCGCCTGACACCGAGACCACCACCTGCACCGGCGCATCGCCCGTGTTGGTGAGCTTGAGCGGCTTGTTCGCCATCTCACCTGCCTTGTAGCTGCGGAAGAGCGCGGTTTTGACCGCCTCGCCGTTGAGGTCGAGCGCCAGCGTCTCCTTGGCGAGCGCGCGGGCGGCCAGCACCATCCAGGCATTCTCCTGTGTCGAGGTATACGGCGTCAGTCCCCGCGCGGCCTCGACACGGGCGACGGCTTGCGTGATCGTCGCTTTCGGCGCATTGCCTTCGGCCGCAAGCGAGATCAGCGCGGCGGCGTCGCGCAGCGCCGAGCCGTAATCGCTGCGACCGAATTCCAGCGCCGGTTTGGGATTGAGGCTGTCGAGCGCGGCGGCATAGACCCGCTCCGCCCGATTGCGGTCGCCGACCAGCGCCAGCGCCGCCGCGAGCTGCGCCTTGGCGATCGGCGTCGCCAGATTGCTTAGCTTGGTGTCGGCGAGATAGCGCAAGTCCCCGATCGGCGCAGCGCCGTTGCGCGCGAGCACATAGAGGCCGTAGGCGAGATCGCGCCCGCCGTCCTTGTCCGGCTCGCTGGCGTTTACGACCGAGTTTCGGATGCGGTCGAGCGCGTTCTTGAACAGCCCGTCGGGCACCGCAAAGCCCTTTTCGCGGGCACGGGTCAGGAAATCCGTGACATAGGCATCGAGCCAGGCGTCGTCGCCGCCGGCCGACCACAGCCCGAACGAGCCGTTGGAGCCCTGGCGCGCGAGCAAGCGGTCGATTGCATCCCTGATACGCTGGTCGAGATCGGTGTCCATCGCCAGACGCGCGCCGGCTGCAAGCTCGTTGACATAGAGCAGCGGCATGGCGCGGCTGGTGATCTGCTCCGAGCAGCCATAGGGGTAGCGGTCCAATGCCTGCAGGATGGTTGCGGCATCGAGCGCCGTCGACAGGCTCGCCGACAGCGACACGCTGCCGGTGCCCGACACGAGATCGGAGAACATGTCCGACGTCAGCGTCAGGCTTTCGCCCTTCGCCAGCGTCCTGATCGAGCGGCGCGCCAGGATTTGCGTGGCGGGTTTGACGTCGAGCGCATAGTGCCGCGCCAGGGCAAGCCCGTTCGGGCCAGCAACAGCGACATCGATCTGCGCGGGACCGGCGCCGCCGCCATCGAGCGCCAGCGTGGTCGAGCTGCGCTGTTTGGCCGCGAGATGCAGCGTCGTCGCCGGATCGCCGTCGATCTTGACCGGCCCCGATGTCTTCACGTCGATGACATAGTCGCCGGGCGCACCCTCGACATTGTCGAGATCGAAGCTCATCGTGCCGTGATCGCCGTTGAGCAGGAAGCGCGGCAAGGTCGCGGTAAGCACGACGGGATCGCTCACCGTGACGTCGAGGCTGGCGCGGCCGAGCTTGGTCGCACTCCACGCCACCGCCATCACCCGCGCGGTGCCGGCGAAATCCGGAATGTCGAAGCTGATCTCGGCGGTGCCGTCGGCAGCGACCGTGACAATGCCGGAATAGAGCGCCAGCGGCTTCTGCGTCGGCGGCGAGCCCTGCAGTTCGGCGGCGCCGGCATCGCCGCCGGACCTGATCTGGCCGCGCGTGCCCTGCATGCCGTCGATCAATTGGCCATAGAGATCGCGGATCTCCGCGGTCAGGCGTCGCTGGCCGAGATAATAATCGTCCGGCGCAGGCGGCTTGTAATTGGTCAGGTTGAGAATGCCGACATCGACCGCGGCAACGACCACCTTGGCGTCTTCGCCGGGATTGAGACCGGTCAGCTTCACGGGAATCTTCAACGTCGCGTTCGGACGGACCAACGATGGCGGCGACAAATTGACCGCGAGTGTGCGCGCCGTCTTGTCGATGCCGAACCATTTCAGGCCGATGGCGCGGCCCGGCATGCGCTGTGCCGCCGCATCCAGCGGTCGCCGCAAGGTCGTCAGCACATAGGCGCCGGTGCCCCAGTCCTTGCCGACGGGAATCCTGACCTGCGTGGTGCCTTCCTTGACGTCCAGGGTCTGCGTCGTCAGAAGCCGCTCGCCGAGCACGTTGACAGTGAACTTGCCGGCCGTGCGCGCGTTCACCGTGACGACCATGGTGTCCCCGGACTGATAGTCCGGCTTGTCGATCAAGGTCTCCAACAGGTCCGGCGTGTCGGCGCTGCCGTCGGAATACCAGCCGACATCGAACTGCACCGAGGTGATCGGCCCATCCGCCTCGCTCGATTTCACGTCCAGCCGGTAGCGACCGGGTTGCGGCGTGAAGCTGATGCGTGTCGGCTTGTCGGCGGCAAGAGTGAGATCGCCGTCGGCAACGCGGCTGGTCGACTTGATCGGCTCATAGTCCCAAGAGGAGTTCTGGCGGTACCACTGCCAGCGCGATTCAATCTTCAACAGCTCATAGCGCAGGCCATCGCGCGGCAACGTCTTGCCCTCGGGCGAAACGAACACGACGTCGAAGTCTGCCTTATCGCCTTCGGCGACATTGCGATCGCCGAACAGCGGCTTGACCCCGATCTGCGCCGCGGTCGGCGCAACCGGGAGCACCAGCTTGCGCTCGACCGCGCGGCCGCCGCTCTCCGCCATGCGAATGAAGATTTGCGCTTCCTGCGGCCGGGTCGATGTCGGCGGTTTTGCCAGGCTCACCGGGAAGCTCGCGACGCCGTTGGCATCGGATTCCGGCAGGTCCTCGATCGGGGTCCGTTCGTTGGAGGTGGTCTCCTCGTCGGCGACGCCGAATTGATAGCCCGGAAAGCCGGGCCGCTCGGCGGCGGGCGCGACCAGCATGTCGCCCTCGAGCTGCAGGTTCGATGCCGGCGCGCCATAGAGGAAATGCCCGTCGACGTTAAGCTGCACCGGAGCATCCGCTTTGATCAGCTTATCCTTGGAGCTTAAGTCGAATTCGAGCCGCTCGGGGATGTAATCCTCGACCATGAAGGTGGTCTCGCCGACCGAGCTTCCTTTCGGGTCGGTGAACGCGCGAACGCGCCAGGTGCCCGTCGGCACGGCCGAATTGAGCGGAACGGCGAGGCTCCGGCCGCCGGCGCCCTGGTCGGGCAGCAGGGCACGGCGAAATTCGACGCCATCGGGCCGCTCGATCACCAGGGTGAGCGGCATGCCGGTGAGCGCATTGCCCTGCCCGTCGCGCAACAACGCAGTCAGATAGACGGTCTCGCTCGAGCGGTAGACGCCGCGCTCGGCGTAAACGAAGGCATCCGCGCCCGCAGGGACCGCCCGCCCCGCCACGCCGCGGTCGGACAGATCGAACGGGTTGGATTTGAGGCTCAGGAACGCGTAGTCGGCCTTTTCGCCCGCAACCGTCAGCAGCGCCGGCGACAGCCCGCCCTCGCCGCGCGCAAAGCCCGCCTCGAACAGCACATGACCGGCGTCATCGGTCTTGCGGGCGGCCAAGATCTCGTTGTTGCGCGCGATCAGTCGCACCTCGGCGCGCGCAACCGGCGCGGTGGATGCCAGCGAATTGACGAAGACATGAATGCCATCATTGCCCGAGAAGGCCGTGATGCCGAGATCGGAGACGATGAACCACTGGGTCGCGAGCTGACTGTCCTCGTCGCCGCTGGTACCCGGGCCCTTGGCCGCCGCCGTCATGACATAGACGCCCGGCCGCAGGTCGCCAAGCGCCTGGTCGACCGGGAATGCGGTCGTGACCTCCTGGTTGAGCGTGGTGGCCGTGGTCAGTTCGCCCGACCAGACCTTTTGTCCGCGCTGATCGCCGAGATCGGAGAGCTGATAGCTGCTGATCGGCCGCTGGAAATCGCTGTCGATCACGGTGTTGATCAGATTGCGATCGCCGATCCGGTAGACGTCGATCGCGACCGCCGGCGTGTTGACGCTGACGAGCGGAATACCGCGCTGGCCGGTGCGCGGCAGCACGTAGGCGCGGCCGGTGAAGCGCACGAAGGGCTTGCGGTCGCGCACATAGACGTTGAACTCGGCCGACTTGGGCAGCGTCTCCTTCACCGTGGAGGGTAGACCCGCGCGCAGGACGACGTTGTAGCGCTCGCCGTGCTTCAGTCCCTCAATGCAAAGCTGCTTCTCTTCCGACGACAGCGCCGGCTTGTCGGCACCAGCCAGCGCGACGTATGGCGTGAAGTCGGTGCGCTTGGCGAGTTCTTCGGAGAACTGAAAACAGATCCGGGGCGAGGCCGAATCGGAATCGACGCTGTAATCCATGAGTTTGAAGCCGTGCTCGTCGCGCAGCCTCTCATACCGTCCACGGACGTCGGCAACCTCGCGGCTATCGAGCGAGAGCCTGAGCGCGTCCAGCGCCGGCCGCCACAAATGCCGCTCCGCCAGGGCGCGGCCGAGCACGGCCAGAGCATCCGCCTCGTCCTGTGGATTGCCGGCGCGCTGATAGGCGATATAGGCGGCCGTCGAGGCGCGCTCGAGCAGGAAGGTCTGCTCGCTGGAATTTTTCGGCACGATCTGGAAAATGACGCGGGCCAGCCGCAGCCAGTTGCCGGCATCCTCCGGCGCGACGGCGGCGATCTGCCCGAGGATCTGCAGGCCCGAGCGGACATCGTTGCGCTTGAAGGCGGCGTCCGCGTCGGCCCTCAAGCCAGCCGCGGACTTGCCGACCGGCCCCGCCTCCCCCTTGATCTGGGCCTCCAGCTTGATGGCGGAATCCGCGAGATCGTCGCGCCTGAAGGCCTTGTCCGCGGCCAATGCAGAGACCAGGCCAAACGCCAGCGTGGCGCAAACCGCCGCGGCGCGAACCAAACCGATCATGACGGAGCTCCATGGGCCCGCGGACCTGCGCCGCGCGGCCGGAAAAGAAGTGCGAAAAGGTGACGGACTGATGGCGGGGGAACTTGAATAGCAGAAAGGCGCAATCGACATAGAATAACCAGGAACCTCGGCGCCCCCGGACGGGCGCAACATGCGGCGGACCGCTGGCGGCCGACCTCTTACCGCCTTTGTCGCATCTTCCTCGAAACCGGTTCGGAAAACTCTTTTCGCAATTGCGGATTTTTCATATTGGCAGTGCTATGAAAGTCGCCTGCCGGTTTGGCGGCGCGCCTTGAGACGGTCCCATAGCTCAACTGGATAGAGTAGCGGATTTCTACTCCGCGGGTTGCAGGTTCGAGTCCTGCTGGGATCGCCAATGATCCCGAGAGTTTGCGCGCGGTGCCAAAGGCGGCTGAGGCCAAGAGCCGGCGGCGGAATCAGGCATGCTCGCCCTCACCCTGCGCCCCCGGATCAGCAGAGCGTCAAATCTGGTCAAGGTGCGGCCAGCCGGGACTGCTTAGGATGCCAAACCGACGAGTTGGAAGACTGCGGGTCCGGCACAGTCGTGAGGCATCAACCGCAAGGACAAATCCATAGACGATTCGCCGCCTGATAGGCGCATTGCAGAGCTCGCGGGGTGGGTGAACGACGCGTCATCCGCTGCGAACTCCATGCTGCCATTAGCGTCGCTTGGTGGGTCCGCCGCATCTCCCGCCGTTCAAGCGGACGAGGAGGCCTGCGCCTCGCCAGTTTCGCGGCTGGACCAGCCCAACGCCGACAGCGAACCCGGGCAGGCCATATCCGCTTGAGCTCTCGCTGGCCATTCTCCAGTTGCAATAAGAACAAAATGGGAACATATAGACCAAACGACAGTCCGGCCCATGCGGAGCCGGGCAAGGCGCCAGCGGCGACGACGAAAATGAGCGACAGAAAACTCGAACAAGAGCGGATCGAGCTCGCAAGAATGACGGCCGTGAGCGCTGCGACAGATGCCGGTCGTGCCGCGCGCCTCGCCCGCAAATCACTCGTGGTTGCGATGTTGGCGCTCATCGTGGCTGTCGTGGTGGCGCTGGTGCGGTGAAGGCTGCTCGCAGCAAGGTCGCGGCTGGCCGCGCTGACCCTTTGCCGACGATCATTGCGCGATCGGGCATGTTGTCGGTGATTTGGCGCATCAGGACAGCGGGGCGGTGATTGCGGCGATCGCGCGCTCCCGCACGCTCGGCGCTCACATCGAAGGGCTGAGCGATCCGCAGGGCTTGAATATTTTGACCAAGTGCCCGTTCCAGCACTCATGGTGCTCTTGGGCGAAGGCAAGCAGCACCATGAACATCAAGGACACGATGGTACATCCGACCACGATATTCTTTATCATTGGCTGCCCTCCACTGCCGTAGCAGGCGACCACGCGGCCAAGATGATGATCACCAGGGCCGGCGGCCGTCAATGCGCTGCGAACTGCAAGAGATAACAGGCCGGTTTCAACGATTTGACGCGTCTTGGCAGACGTATTCACTCAATTTCCCGATCCTGACGAAGGATTGCACCGCCAGCAAAAAAATGCCTGGAACCTCATTTAAATTAAAATAGTTTAATTTTTATTTGTATATTTAATTTAAATTATTAACACTTGCTCGAAGTGCAAGGAGAAATCAAATGGGAATCGGCTCTGGCATTTCCGCTGCGCTTTTGGCCCTCACCCTGACAATGGTTGCGCCGCCCGCGAAAGCTTGTAACGACCGTGGGAATTGCGAGAACGCCCCCGGCCATCTCAAGGGAGCCCCCGGGCCAATAGCTGGCGCAGGTCTTCCGATCCTCGCAGTTGGCTACGGTGTCTATTGGCTGATCAAGCGCCGCCGTAAGCATGAGTGATACTCAAATATGATCGACGCTTGGTAGTCGGGGCAAGGCACTGCGACACGGCTCTTTCATAAAGCGGCACGCTGCGCGACTGCCGAGCGGCTTGATGATGGCATTGGCCTCTCCGCTCGAGAGGCGAGAGAGAGAGAGCAGATGCGACCCGGGGATCGCTTACGACCTCATCTTCCGGATCCCAAGACTCCACCGGCCGCGGCCGCATCTCCAGCAACGTGAACGGCCCGCAAGACTCGCTCTAATGCTGCGGGTGCATGAACGCCTGCATCTCCTCCAGGGTCAGTGTGCCATCCTTGTTGGCATCCATGGCCTTGAAGATTCGTTCGTGCGCCGCCTGAAACTCCTGCAGGGAGATGGTGCCGTCGCTGTCGGTATCGATCAGGGCGAACATGATGCGCAACATGATCGGGGGCGGGCCCATCATGCCGTGGCCCATCATGCCGGCTCCCATCATACCCCGACCCATCGTGTGTTCCCGCATCATGCCTCCCTGGCCTCCCATCGGGCCGGCACCCTCCTGGCCCATTGGGTGCGATTGCACTTGTTGCTGGTCTGGCGCGGGCATCATGCGGTCCTGTGCCATCGCACCGGACGCGCCAAATGCCAGAATGAGAGTGGGTATCGTGAGCAGAGGGACGCGCCTGTACATTTGGAACCTCCTCAGAAGAACGCAGCTTCCAGGCCCGATTAATTCGGCGCGAATGATATTGATCCTAAGGCTTGTGATGCGCTGCCCGGGTGCAAAAGAACGCGCGGCGGCGAACGAGGCGATGACGTCGTCGATGTCAGGAGAGCAGGCGCGGACTGGGACCAGTTGCCGGATCAAAAAGGGCCCGCCATTCGCGACGGGTCCAGTCCAGGGAGAAAGGTCTGCAGGATAAGCCGATTCGCGGCGGCGTTGTGTGATGCACTTAACACACGCGGCTAGAATTTCGGCACACTGCTCAGTCCGAACCTCGTTCCCAGCGACAAGAGCATGATCCGCAAAAGTGGAAACCGGTCTTCCGAAAAGATCATGCTCAAACAAAGAGGTGAGATCATGATCCGATTCGGTCTAATCGGATCATGATCTCATCGTGCATCGCGCCTGCGCCGGACAAACGAAAGCCGGAGCGCGTTTTTCGCGCGCTCCGGCTTCGCAGAATTTCAACGGTGACTTCCGCTCAATAACACCAGCGCGGATCGGCCTGCACGTATTGGCCGTTTGGATAGCGGTAATAGCAATTACCCTGCGCAAGATAGTAGCCGGGCCGGGACGCAGCGGTAGCGCCGGCGATCGCGCCGGTTGCACCGCCGATGACGGCGCCGGCTGCCGCACCCGAAGCGTGCCCGGTCAACAGCCCGCCCAGCACGCCACCGACAATCGCGCCGCCAAGGGCGCTCGCACCCGGATCCGGCGCGGGCGGCGGTGGAGGTGGCGGCGGAGGCGCATAGGCCGCAGTTGGCGGCGCATAGACGCCGGGCGGCGGCGCATCCGCATAAACCACGTCGTCGGCATAGTCGTCGGAGATGTAAGTCGGCGGCCCGTCCATTCGCTCGGGGTAGTAATACCAGACGCCGCCGACATCCCACCACCAGCCCATGCGGCCGTCGTGCATCTCATGGCGCCAGCGGCCGCCGTGCCAGTCGACGCGGCCACGATAGGCATGGCCGCCAAAGTCGCGCGCCACGACCGCACCGCGCGCGAAACGCGCATCGGCGGCCCTGCCCGGCGCAACACCGCCGCCCGGACGCGCAGGATGGGCCTGCATGGCCGGCCTTCCCGGCGCGGCCTGATTGGCTGGCGGCTGGCCCGGATTCCCGAATTTCGATTCCTGCGCCTGCGCCGGAACGGCCGATACAGCCATCAGCGAAATCAGCGGCAAGACCAGTCTTGTTCGGCTGGACGCGTTCATGTCTCGCATTCCCCCTTCATCAGAGCATGATCCGGAAGAGCGGATAGTGGCCTTCCGAACAAGTCATGCCCAATCCCATAGCGTGCCCCAGCTCTCAAACGTCAAGAGACGGGCACGCCTCCATTGCTGACAGCTTCTCGCGCTTTGTCTTGTTACAAATATGTAAGATCAAGACAATTTTGCGTCGTCGGCTGCCGGATCGCGCTTAGCGAATCCGCACTCAAGGCCCTTATCGCGCGGGCTCGATCACGTTGCAATTGGTCCGGCCCGACATCACGCAATCCTGCAGCTTGCTGGCCGAGCCGAGCTCGCGCGCGAGCCAGAGGCCCACGCCAAGCAAGAGAACAGCGATTACGAGCCCAACGATCGCGCCACGGCGATTATCGCCTTGTTCAGGTTCAGCCATGGTCCGTTCGCCGCCTTCTGCCGTCTTGCTCCGCGCCCAACATAGGGGTACGCGCTTTGCCGGCCAGCGCAATTGTGGTGATTTCACGTCGACCGGTTCCCGCAAGGCAAGGTTCATGCGAAACGGGCGCCACCGGGAGAAGGCCATCAATGCCATTCGCGCCGCCTTTTTGCTTTAGCGGTGCTTTGCGCGATCGTGGCTCCCCTCTCCGCGCGCGTCGGAGGGCCTCAAGACGACAAGGGAGATCCGGGGCCGCCCATCCGGCCAGCCCCGCCGGGTCGCCAGGACGCACCGGCGCCCAAGGTCCACCTGGACCGGCCGCAGCCAGCCTTTATGCCAAGACGCGGGACGGCAATGATTGCCGCTCGATCGGCTGCACCACCGAATGCGGCGCCGGCAAAGTCATCGCCTCCGCAATCCGCCTGTCGCGGCGAAGCATCAGCCAAGCGACGATCACCACTGGGGAGGTCTGGACCGCCCCCTGTCTCAATGCCGGCAACGGCATGATCGCGCTCTACGTGAGGGAAAAGCTCACAAGCAAATCGAGGGTAACAGGCGGGACTACCGCCTGAGCTCACACCCGCCGAAGCACGGCCCTCTCGACATGGCGGCTGCTGTCGACGACAGGCGACTTGTGGTCATCTCGGACGCAACGCGTCAGGAAAGCCGTGCGGCTGCAATGCCAGCCGGCGCCGAGAACCGGATGGGAGACCGGCCTTGGATAGCTGAGCGCAACTGCAATACCTGCCGCACAAGCCGCCACCCAAACGATCCACGCAACTGGCTTGCGATTTTGCGATGGAACGGCCATGGCCGCTACTCCTCTTTGAGCAGCCGCACCTTAGGCAGGGGTTCGCGCAAGTACCTGTGAATGAAATCACAATTCGGCAATTTTTGTTCGATTTTGATGAGGCAACGCGCGCGCAAGGTGGTGGCTTCTCAGCCCGCGACGCGGTAAATCCCTGCCGATTTCGCGCCCGACCTCGCGGTGCGCGACACAGCCAATTGCAACAACGAAGAGTGACGTAACAAGGCCCATTCGATGAGTGGATTCAAAGAACCCGGTTTCGCAGACCGGCAGAAAGCGGCGCAGCGCGCGCGGGAAAATCTTCTCAAGAGATTCCGCGAGCAGCCCGGCCCCGATGATCCCGAGGTCGCGCGACGCCGCGCCGAGCGCGCGGCGATCGCCGCCAACCGTGAGCGCGTGCGACAGGAGCGCGAGGCCGCCAAGGCGGAACAGAAGCGCCGCGAGGAGGAGGCCGCAGCGCTCGAAGCCGCGCGCATTGCGCGGGAAAAGGAAGAAGAAGCCGCACGGCAGGCTGCGCTTCTGGCCGAACAGAAAGCCAAGCGCGACGCGCGCTACGCCGCGCGTAAAGCGCGAGGCAAGCGGAAGTAGGTTCGCAACGACCGGCCGGAAGAGTTGTTCATGGCCGAATTGTCCCGCAGCCGTCATTCCGGGACGCGCAAAGCGCGAGCCCGGAATGATAACGGAGAAGCCCGTCGGGCAAATCACTCCGACGCGCAATCTGTTCGATTTCGCGGATGCGACGTCGATCGTTCGGAAAAAACATCCCGAAAAATCAGCGCGCGTAAAAGCCAATTTCGCAAAGCACTTCAAGCGGATCAGTGCGTTCAAGATCTTCCGCAAAAATATTCCGCTTTCGTTTTTTCAGAAATTGAGGATTACTACGCCCGTTCCGCGCCGACATGAGGGGCGTTACGCGTCGTCACGAACGTGGGGCGGAATGCGGTGGCCGCGGATATGCCGTAAGACGTGCGGCATTGATGCGGACGGCGAAGTCGTGTGGTTCTGGCGCGCCCATGCAGGCGCCAAGTCCGCGCAAGATGATGCGCGGGCGACGGTGGCAAACAAGCCGGTTCACCGAGAAGAGCGCGAAATAAGCCGTAAACCACTCGCGCAGGGAAGGCCGGACTGCTTTCGCCTAACCTGTGGCTTCTGCCCCGCGCGTTCTTGTTGCGCGGGGGCCGCGGGTGCGGCGGGCACCCGGCCTTCCCTGCACCCTCTGTATCCTTGGAGGGACAGACGCTTGCACAGCTCGGGCGCGAACGGCGCCGCGAGAATGCGGACTCTTGTCTCTCCATCGTTAGACGCCATTGCGACCTACGCTGTCTGAAAATTGAATCGGAACGTCTCTCCGACGTCGTCATGGCGAAAAGCCAGGACCCATGACCACAGGCCGTGGTTGTCGTGACAGCGACCTGCCACCGAACACGGCAACCTGACCGCGATATGAGCCCTGGCTTTTGCCAGAACGAAGAATTGGCGCGCGGCGCTCAGTTCTTTTTCATCATCCCGTCATCTTTTTTCATGCCGTCCTTGGACATCGCATCGCCCTTCTTCATGCTGTCCTTCGACATGGTGTCCTTCTTCATGCTGTCATGCGACATGCTGTCCTTGGACATCGTGTCATTTTTCATGGTGTCATCGGCGAAGGCTGCGGGAGCAAGCGTCAGGCTGAGCGACACCACGGCGGCCGAAACAGCGAGCGCGATCCGAGTGCAAATGGTCATGATGGTCATCCCTTCGAGAGCTGATTTTTGCAAGCGACTGACGCCGCCTCCCTGCTCGACGCCGCCACAGCGAGGTTTGTTACGCGGCGATCTGTAAAATTTTCGCAGTCCGGGCTTTTTTGCGGCCGGCGCAGGGGGTGGTTTTGCCGCTTCGACACAATTTCGCCCGTGATGGACGTGTTAGTGCGCGCGCACATCGGCAGGGGTTGGAGCGGGTGTGCGCCGCAACAAAGTGTCGCCGCCAATCGCGGCGAGGTTCCAACTATCAGATTAGAGAAATGCGGGTTGCATTCCGGCTAAGGTGATGCACAAGGCCGGGTTGAAAACCTGCTCAACGGTTGCATTAAAGGGGACGTTTTCCATGCTTACACGCCGTCATCTCATCGCATCAGCGCTGGCTGCCCCCGCCATCCTCCGGTTTGGAGTTGGCACCGCAAAGGCCGCAACCACGCTGAAGATCTCGCACCAGTTCCCCGGCGGCACCATCGACAAGGGCGACTTCCGCGACCGGCTTTGCCGCATGTTTGCCGCTGAGGTGGCAAAACGTAGCGGCGGCGACATTTCCGCCGAAATCTATCCCAATTCTTCCCTGATCAAGACCAACGCGCAGTTCTCCGCGATGCGCAAGGGGGCGCTCGATATCAGCCTCTATCCAATGCCCTATGCCGGCGGCGAACTGCCGGAGACGAATATCGGCCTGATGCCCGGCCTGGTTGCAACCTACGATCAGGGGATGCGCTGGAAGACGGAGCCGGTCGGCAAGGCACTGAGCGATTTTCTCGCCGATAAAGGCATCATTCTGCTCTCCTGGGTCTGGCAGGCGGGTGGTGTCGCCAGCCGGTCACGGGCGATCGTCGCACCCGAGGACGCCAAGGGCATGAAGGTGCGCGGCGGCTCACGCGAGATGGACATGGTGTTGCAGACGGCGGGCGCCTCCGTGCTGTCGGTGCCATCGAACGAAATCTATCAGGCGATGCAGACCGGCGCCTGCGACGCCGGCATCACCTCGTCGACCAGCCTGATCTCGTTCAGGCTCGAGGAAGTCTCCAAGGCGCTGACCTCGGGCGCGGGCGCGTCCTACTGGTTCATGCTGGAGCCCTTGATGATGTCGAAGGCGGTGTTCGACAAGCTGCCGAAGAACCACCAGGACATCATCGTCGCGGTCGGCAGCGAGCTTGAGGCCTTCGGGCGTAAGGGCGCGCAGGAGGATGATGTCGAGGTCGCCAAAGTCTACGAGAAGGCCGGCGCGAAGGTCGCTCCGCTCGATCTCGCGACCGTCAACAAATGGCGTGACATCGCCCGCGACACTGCGTGGAAGGACTATGGGGCCAAGACCGCAACCGCTGCCAACCTTCTGAAACTGGCCTCCAACGTCAACACATGATCCACGGTCCCCTTCCGGGTCGTGAGGACGCCTCCGAGGCGGCCACCGGCAACGCGCTGGTAGCCGCTCTCGGCCGCGGCCTCGCGCTGCTCAACAACGTCATTCTCGTTTTCGCCGCGATCGCCTTGATCGCGGCCTGCGTGATCTTGAGCTACAGCGTGATCGGCCGCGCGCTGTTTCAGGCCGCCAATTATTGGCAAGACGAGGCCGCGGTGTTCCTGCTCGTCGGCGCCACCTTCATGACGTCGGCCTACGTGCAGGCAAAACGCGGTCATGTCAGCATCGAAGCCTTCGTCGGGCTGCTCTCGCCGCTCGCCAATCGTATCCGCCTCTGGCTCGTCGATGTCGCCAGCTTCCTGTTCTGCGCCTTCTTCACCTGGAAATCCTGGACCCTGACGCAGGAAGCCTATGTCGACGGCCAAGTTTCCAACTCGATGTGGTCGCCGCCGCTCGCCATTCCCTATGCGCTGATGGCGTGCGGCATGACGCTTCTGTGCCTGCAGCTCTTGCTGCAGATCATCACGCCGCTTGCGGGGGCTTCGCGCCGATGAGTGTGTTCGGCATTGGCTTGAGTTACGGGGTCGCAACGCTGGTTGCGATGTTTTCCGGTATGCCGATCGCGTTCGCGCTCGGCGCTGTCGCCGTCGTGTTCATGGGCATTTATATGCCCACCGCTTCGCTCGATACGGTGACGCAGAATGTCTATGAGGAAATGGCCTCGATCACGTTGTTGTCGATCCCGCTCTTCATCTTGAAGGGCGCCGCGATCGGCAAGTCCCGTGCCGGTCAGGATCTGTACTCAGCACTGCATGCGTGGCTGCACCGCGTGCCCGGCGGCCTTGGCGTTGCCAACGTGTTTGCCTGCGCGCTGTTTGCGGCGATGGCGGGCTCCTCGCCCGCGACCTGCTCCGCGATCGGTTCGGCCGGAATCCCGGAGATGCGCAAGCGCGGTTATTCCGGCGGGTTCGCGGCCGGCATCATCGCCGCCGGCGGCACCCTCGGGATCCTGCTGCCGCCCTCCATCACCATGATCCTGTTCGCGGTCGCCGCGGAGAAATCGCTGGGCCGGCTGTTTCTCGCCGGCATCGGGCCGGGGCTGCTGCTGGTGTCACTGTTCGGCGCCTATGCCGTGATCCGCTTCCGCCGGGAATATGCCGCAGCCGAAGCCGTCTACAAGAAGGGCGGACCGCCCGCTGCCATTCTCACCCGTGACGAGTTCACGCTGGCGGAGCGGTTCAGCGCCCTGCCCCGCGTCCTTCCCTTCGTGCTGCTGTTGACGGGCGTGATGATCGCGCTCTACGGCGGTTACGCGACACCATCTGAGACCGCTGGGCTCGGCGGGATCTTAGCGCTCGGCCTGATCGCGATGATCTATGGCGTGTGGCGGCCGACCGATCTTGCCCCGATCCTGACCTCGACCATTCGCGAATCCACCATGCTGATGCTGATCATCGGCATGTCGCTGCTTTATTCCTACGTGATGAGCTATCTGCACATCTCGCAGTCGGCGGCGGAAGCCATCGTCGCGATGCACCTGCCGCGCTGGGAGCTGCTTGCGGCGATCCTGCTGCTGGTCATTGTGCTTGGCTTCTTCCTGCCGCCGGTCTCGATCATCCTGATGACCGCGCCGATCATCCTGCCGCCGCTGCGGGCGGCTAATTTCGACATCATCTGGTTCGGAATCATCATGACCATCGTGATGGAGATGGGACTGATCCACCCGCCGGTGGGGCTCAACATCTTTGTTATCCGCAACGTCGCGCCCGATATTCCCCTGCGCGAGGTGATCTGGGGGACACTGCCGTTCGTGCTGTTGATGATGGCCGCGGTTCTGGTGCTGTGCTTCGTGCCGGAGATTTCGACCTGGCTGCCCGACCTGATCATGGGGCCGGAGGGGGCGAGATAGCACGTGCTAGGTGACTGCCCGTCTCTTCTTCGCATTCAGCGCCGTGGCCACGCGGCTGACCGGCGGGCGGGCGAGCAGGCGGCTGATCTCATTGGTCGCCGCCAGCAACTTTTCCATATCGACGCCCGTCCTGATTCCCATGCCCTCGAGCATATAGACCACGTCTTCGGTCGCCACATTGCCGGTGGCTCCCGGCGCGTATGGGCAGCCGCCCAGCCCGCCCGCCGCGGCGTCAATCACATGAACGCCCTCTTCCATGCCGGCATACAGGTTCGCCAAGGCCTGGCTATAGGTGTCATGAAAATGCATCGCGAGGTTGGCCGCAGGCACGTGATCGGCAACCGCGCGCAGCATCTGCTTGGCTTTGAGCGGCGTGCCAACTCCGATCGTGTCGCCCAGCGAGATTTCGTAACAACCGAGTTCCCACAGTTTTCCTGCGACATCGGCCACCGCCTGCGGCCTGATCTCGCCGTCAAACGGGCAGCCGAGCACGCAAGAAATATAGCCGCGCACCTTGAGGCCATCAGCTTTCGCCCGGGCCAGCACCGGCTTGAAGCGCTCGATCGATTCCGCAATCGAGCAATTGATGTTGGCGCGGGAAAAGCCTTCCGAAGCCGCGGCGAAGACCGAAACGACTTTGGCACCCGCGCCACGCGCGGCCTCGTAGCCCTTCTCGTTCGGGACCAGAACATGGAATTCGGCGTTTCCAATGTGGCCGACGCCGCGTAGCACCTCATCCGACCCCACCATTTGCGGGATAGCCTTGGGCGAGACGAAGGCGCCGACCTCCACGGTACGCAAGCCCGCATCAACCAGCCGCTCGACAAAGGCGATGCGGTCGGCGACGCTGATGGGCGTCTTCTCGTTCTGCAGGCCGTCTCGCGGCCCCATTTCGATGATGCGCACGTCGCTCATTCGATGTCCGGCTCATTCGCCCGAAGGCTCGACCTCGGCAAGTTCCGCGCCTTCCTGCACGATGTCGCCGACCTTGCACCTAACGGCCTTCAGGACGCCGGCAAACGGTGCCCGCAGGGTCTGCTCCATCTTCATGACTTCCAGCGTAAGGATCGGGGCGCCTTTGTCCAGTTTAGCACCCTCCTGTGCAAGTACCGCGACGACCGTTCCGGGCAATGGCGCCATGATCTTGTCCTCGCCGGTCTGCTCCTCCGTTTCGCCGCCGAACGGATCGACCCAATGCAATTCGAAGCGCCCGTTGCGGGTCCGCAGGTAAAGCTCATGTCCGTCGATCATCGCGACCACAGGCGTTCTCACGTTGTCGAGCGTGAGATCGAAGCTGTCGCGTTCGGCTCGGCTAAACGCAAAAGTATGCTCGCGGCGGTCGATCGCAAGCGTCATAGGCGCCTTGCCATAGCGCAGCGTCACCTTTCGCTCAGCCCCGTGGCCTTGCCGAAACGAAAATACCCGCTCGCGGCGGCCGACCGGCATCCAGCCAAAGCTCTGCCAGGGCGAATGCGCCACGGCCTTTGCCACCTCCGCTTCCCCGCCGAGGAGCGCCGCTACGGCCGCGCACAGTTCGAGTTCGCCCGCAGGTGGCGGGGCGGGCGTCAACGCCTCCAATTCGCGCTCGATGAAGCCGGTATCGATCGTGTTGGCAGCAACTTGCGGATGGCTGATCAATGCCGCGAGAAACGGAATATTGGTGATCACGCCGCGGATGTCGGTCCCCTGCAGACCCCGGTTAAGCCGCTCGATCGCGTCCCTGCGCGTGGGCGCCCAGGCGATCATCTTCGCAAGCATGGCATCGTAATAGGGCGAGACCGTATCGGTCGCCCGATAGCCAGCATCGATGCGCAAACCCTCGCTGTCTTCGGGATGCCGCCAAGCGCTGATCTTCCCGACCGAGGGCATGAAATTCCTGGCGGGATTTTCCGCATAGATGCGCGCTTCGATGGCGTGACCGTTCAACCTGATCTGATCCTGGTTCAGCGGCAGCTTTTCGCCGAAGGCGACGCGCAATTGCCACTCGACGAGATCAATGCCGGTGATCAGCTCGGTCACCGGATGTTCGACCTGCAGGCGGGTGTTCATCTCGATGAAGAACACATCCTTGCCGTCCGAAACGAACTCGATCGTGCCAGCGCCGACATAGTTGACCGCGCCCGCGGCTTTCCGCGCGGCAGCGCAGACCGCCTCACGCTGGGTGGCGTTGAGCGTCGGCGATGGCGCCTCCTCGATCACCTTTTGGTGCCGCCGCTGCAAGGTGCATTCGCGCTCGAACAGCGACAACAGATTGCCGTGACTGTCGCCGATGATCTGCACCTCGATATGCCGGGGATTGTCGACGAATTTCTCGATCAAGAGGCGGTCGTCGCCAAAGGCGGCCTTGGCCTCGCGCTTGGCGCTAACGATCGCGGCAGAAAGCTCGTCTGCCGAGCGCACGATCCGCATGCCGCGTCCACCGCCGCCCGCGGACGCCTTGACCAACACCGGAAAGCCAATCTTGTTGGCGGCATTCGCGAGTATCGCCTCGTCCTGCGCCTCGCCGTGATAGCCCGGCACCAATGGTACGCCGGCCTTTTCCATCAAAGCCTTGGAGCCGGATTTCGATCCCATTGCGGTCATCATCTCGGCGGTCGGGCCAACGAAGACGATGCCGGCTTCCGCACAGGCTTGTGCGAATTCCGCATTCTCGGAAAGGAAACCGTAGCCAGGATGCACGGCCTCCGCGCCGGTCTTGCGCGCGGCCTCGATCACCCGCGCGATGTCGAGATAGCTGTCGCGGGCCCGCGCAGGGCCGAGCAACACGGCCTCGTCGGCCATCTCGACATGCATGGCTCCACGGTCAGCCTCGGAATAGACGGCGACCGTGCGCAGGCCCATCCGTTTGGCGGTGCGGATCACCCGGACTGCGATCTCTCCGCGATTGGCAATGAGCAGCGTGCGGAAGCGACGGTACAACTTGGAACGATCCATCGTCACATCCTGAACAGTCCGAATTTCGTGGGTTCGATCGGCGCATTCGCGGCGGCGGAAAGACCGAGCCCCAGGATCAGCCGCGTGTCGGCTGGATCGATCACACCGTCATCCCATAGCCGCGCGGTCGCATAATAGGGATTGCCCTGGCTTTCATATTGCGCGCGGATCGGCGAACGAAACGCCTCCTCCTCTTCCGCCGACCAGGCCTCACCCTTGGCTTCGATATTGTCGCGCCGGACCTGGCTCAGCACCATGGACGCTTGCTCACCGCCCATGACCGAGATTCGCGCGTTCGGCCACATCCAGAGGAAACGCGGGCTGTAAGCGCGCCCGCACATGCCGTAATTGCCGGCACCATAGGAGCCGCCGATCACGACCGTGAATTTCGGCACCGAAGCCGTTGCGACGGCAGTCACGAGTTTCGCACCATCACGCGCAATGCCCCCGGCTTCGTATTTTTTGCCGACCATGAAACCCGTGATGTTCTGCAAGAACACCAGCGGAATGCCACGCTGACAGCAGAGTTCGATGAAATGCGCGCCCTTTAGCGAGCTTTCGCTGAACAAAATGCCGTTGTTTGCGATAATACCGACCGGGTAACCCCAGATATGAGCGAAGCCGCAGACGAGCGTCTGGCCGTACAGCTTCTTGAACTCGTCGAATTCAGAGCCATCCACAATCCGCGCGATGATGTCGCGTACGTCGAACGGCTTTCGACCGTCGACCGGCACCACACCGTAAATTTCTTCCGCCGGAAATAGCGGCTCGCGCGGCTCTCGCATATTCAGCACATTGTGCCGCGGCGGCTTGAGCGTGCCGACGATGCGCCGTGCGATCCCGATCGCATGCGCGTCGTTCTGGGCGTAATGATCGGTGACACCAGACTGGCGCGAATGCACGTCGGCACCACCGAGTTCCTCCGCGCTGACCACCTCGCCGGTCGCAGCTTTCACCAAGGGCGGCCCGCCAAGGAAGATCGTGCCCTGATTGCGCACAATGATGCTCTCATCCGACATCGCCGGCACATAGGCGCCACCGGCCGTGCAGGAACCCATGACTATGGCGATCTGGGGGATGCCCAGCGCCGACATCTGCGCCTGGTTGTAGAAGATGCGGCCGAAATGTCGTTCGTCAGGGAAGATCTCGTCCTGCAGAGGCAGAAACGCTCCGCCGGAATCCACCATGTACACGCAAGGAAGATTGTTCTGGCGCGCGATGTCCTGGGCGCGCAGGTGCTTCTTCACCGTCATCGGGTAATAGGTGCCGCCCTTGATCGTGGCATCATTAGCCACGATGACGCATTCGCGCCCGGCAATCCGTCCAACCCCAGTGATGATGCTGGCGGAGTGCACGTCGCCACCATACAGACCGTAAGCGGCGAGCGGCGACAATTCGAGAAAGGCCGTGCCCGGATCGACCAACAGGTCGACGCGCTGACGGGCGAGCATCTTTCCGCGCGACGTATGCCGGGCTCGGGAAGCCTCGCCGCCGCCACCCGCGACGGTCGTCAGTTTCTCGGTGAGATCCGTAACCAGCGCGCGCATGGATTCGGCATTGCGCGCGAAATCCGGTGATGCGGGATCGATATTGGAATGCAGCGGCATGGCTTTCGCGATTTATGAAATGCCGCAATCGAAGGCGGCTTGCGTTAAGGTGTCATTGCAAAGCCGCCTCGGCAACTCCGGTGTGGCCGCGCGGGCCGAGCCCGCGGGGTTGGCAGCGCCCCCCCCGCAACGGCTAGTGCGTCCAGGGTTCACCGCGCCGGAACGAAAAATTGTCGGCATAGGCCACCGGGCGCCGGACCGGCTCCTTCGGCTCCATCACTTGATAGGGAATGCCCTTGCGTTCGCAGTAGGCGATAGCCTCTTCCTTGGTATGGAAGCGCAAGGTGACCTGCTGCTTCATGTCGGTCGAGGAGGTCCAGCCCATCAGGGGCTCGATGGCGCGGGGTTGCTCCGGCTCATAGTCGAGCTGCCAATCCAAGATGTTGGCCTTACCCGATTGCATGGCGTTTTTGGCGGGCTTGAAAATCCGTGCAGTCATGGATGGTCGGGACCTCGAAAAAAGCCGTATTGAAGGGCGTGGTCGAAACGTCCAAGATAGGCTAGAGCCACCGCTCGTGGTCTTGAGCGGTGATTCCTCGACCCGGGACGTTACCCTCGCCCTCCCGGTATAGTCACTCTGTCGCGCTGTGACAATCGCGACACAGCAGGGTGGCAAGCTGAGGCGGCAAGGGGCTCCACCGGCTTCAATTTCAAGAAACAACTTTACCCGCGAAACGCCCATGAAGATCAACGCCAGCCTGCCGGAAAAAGGACGCGATCTCCGCCTCGACCTGTTTCGCGGCATCGCGAACTGGGCGATTTTCCTGGACCATATTCCCGATAATGTCGTGAACTGGATCACGACCCGGAACTGGGGGTTTTCCGACGCTGCCGACCTGTTCGTTTTCATTTCGGGCTACACGGCCTCTTTCGTGTACGCGCGGATGATGATCGAACGCGGCTTCATCGTCGGCGCGACCCGGCTCACCAAGCGGGTCTGGCAGCTCTATGTCGCCCATGTCATCCTGTTCGTGATCTACATCGTGGCGATCAGTTTTCTGGCGCGGCGCTTCATGGATTCCGAGCTGATCAACGAGTTCAATGTCGCAGGCCTCGTCGACCATGCCACGGAGACCCTCGGCCAGGGGCTGCTGCTCAAATTCAAGCCGGTCAATCTGGACGTGCTGCCGCTTTACATTGTGCTGATGGGGTTCTTCCCGCCAGTGCTGTGGTTCATGCTGCGCCAGCCCGACCTCACCATGGCGGCGTCGATCGTGCTCTGGCTGGTCGCCCGGCATTTCGGCTGGAATTTCACTGCCTATCCCGCCGGCGTCTGGTACTTCGATCCGTATGCTTGGCAGGTGCTGTTCGTGTTCGGCTCGTGGTGCGCGCTCGGCGGCGCCAAGCGGGCAGCCTGGATCATCAATTCCAAGGCTGCGCTTTATCTCGGCATCGCTTACCTGATCTTTGCGCTGATCATGACCATGGCCGGCCGCTTTCCGGACTTCGGAGCGCTGTTCCCGGATTGGCTGTATTCGACGTTCAATCCGAACGATAAGACCTATATGGCGCCCTATCGCTTCCTCCATTTCATCGTCATCGCGATGCTGGTGGTGCGCTTCATTCCGAAGACCTGGCCGGGCCTGGAGTGGCCGGTTTTCGATCCGGCCATCGTCTGCGGCCAGCAGTCCCTGGCGGTGTTCTGTGTCGGTGTTTTCCTGTCCTTCGTCGCACACTTCACGCTGACGCTCAGCTCCGGCTCGTTCCTTGCGCAGGTCCTGGTCAGCGTCGCCGGCATCGCCATCATGACCACGGTTGCCTACTACATCTCCTGGTCGAAACGGCAGGACAAGCCGGCGGCTAAGGCCGCGGCAGCAGCCCCCAAGCCGACGTAGAAGGCTGTAGGTGGCGAAGCGCTTCAACGACGTCCCCTGCCCCTGGGCTTGTCGCCAATCAGCCGGCCACGGGAAGAGATACCGCCCCAAGCGGTGGACCAGGCGAGCGTTGCATCGGACGCTGGCTCGCCGGACCGGCCGGACGAGTCCGGATTCCGCTTGCCCTGCAGCGCGAACATCGCCCCCTGCGGGTCGATGCAGCGGGCGATCCAGGTTCCGTCCCAAAGTTCGACCGGCCCCTGCGCGATCCGGCCGCTTGCCGACTTCACTTGCTCCATGGCGTTGTCGAGGTCGGCGACATCGAAATAGTAGAGCCAGAACGGCACCGGCGTGGCGGCAAACTTGGTGAACATGCCACCGAGCGTGCGCCCGCCCGCGGCAAACAGTTGATACGAGTCGAGCGGAGCCGCTTCAGCCCGCGCTTTCTCCCAACCGAACAATGCGCTGTAGAAGTCAAATGCCGACTTGCCATCGGCGGCGAGCAGCTCGTGCCAGCCCACGCGGCCAAGCTCACTCGCCTCTGCAGCACGCGCACCGCCATATTTGAGCCCTTCGGCCAAGGCGAACGTTGCCGTCTGCGGATCGGCGACAACCGAGATGCGGCCGATATTGCTGTCGGTCGGCGGTACATATATCGCACCCCCGAGATCTCTGAGCCGCTCCACCGCGCCGTCCACGTCCTGCACCGCGACGTAACCAACCCACCGCGGCATGGCGCCTTTTTCGCGTCCTTCTGGCGGCAGCTCCATCAGGCCTGCTACCGGCATGTCGTCGATGCTAAAGACCCGGTAAGCGAATTGTGGCGTGGAGGCGTCCTGCACATCCCAGCCGACAACGTCGCGATAGAACGCTTGGGCTGCGGGCAAATCGGTCGTCAGCAGTTCGTACCAGGCAAAGGTCGCGGGATGATCGACCATTCAGAACTCTCTCCGATCGCCTCAACAACCAATTGCGGCAACGCATCGCAACTTGCACGCGTCGCGCGTGCGCTCATGATTGTGAACGTTTTTATTCAGCGCGTGATTCATCAAGATGAACAGGAACTGAATACACTACAACGAGTTAGTGAAGCCATCTAACTTGCCTAGCGAACGAGCCAAGCGTAGAATTTATTGGCTGGAGTTTGAAAACACTTCTGACAGGTATGGAGGATGCGACGATGCCACGGGTGAAGCAAGCTTCGAAACTGAAGCGCGTGACCAAAGCTGCTGCCGTGCCGGCATTGGGTGCCGCTGGACTGGGCCTTTCTATGGTAGGAAGCGCATCCGCGTCTACGATGCCCACAGCAGACGTCCCGCAATCGCTGAACACCGTGCCGAATCAGCGCTTCGTTCTGGGCGAGGAGGAAATCGCCGACGTCAGCCTCGCGACCTTCCATCTCTTCGATAAAGAGAGCGGCACCGGTGGTGTGCAGCAGATGGCCTGGGGCTGCCGCTGTGGCGGTTGCCGCGGTTGTGGCTGCCGCGGCTGCGGCTGCAGGGCCTGCCGTTGTGGCGGCTGCGCTGGTTGCGGCGCCTGCTGTGCGTCTTGGGGCGTCTGCCGTTGGTGCTAAACCGCCGCGCATTCTGATTGCGCAGCAACGAGCGCTTATTTCATTGGCCGGGCTCGATAAGGGACCCGGCCAATTCATGTGCCCGCCACAGCGCTCTCGCCGCTCGTGACTTGGCAGCCTCTGCGGCCGCAGACCGAGCATATTTCCAAGCACGGCGAAACATGCTAGCGCGCGGTCTGGACGAGAATGCCTGCTCGCCGCGGAAGCCGGCATGCGCCGGCGCTGGACCTTCATCGATAGAGTGCGTGTGCTGACACGATGACCGCCAAACGCAACACCCAGAAGGCCGACGCCGTTCTGCAGTTCGCGCCGAATTTCACCGCCTATGTGCTGCCCGGCGATGTCGTCTGTCTCTATTCCGAGGATCGCAAATTCTTCCTTCATGGCGCGCTCTATTGCGCGCTCGCAGAGACGATCGGCGACCGCGGAAAGAGCCAGCAACAGCTCCTCGCCAAGCTGAAGCCCAAATTCCCGGACGGTCAGATCGAGGAAGCGCTCAAGCGCCTGATCGAGCGCGGCTACGTCGTGCCCGTTTCGAATTCCTTCACCGCTCCTGTGGCCGGCTATTGGGCGAGCCTCGGCCTTCCTCCCTCCGCCGCCGCAGAGGCTCTCAAGAAGTGTCGCGTGCGCATCGAGGCGATCGATGTGGACGGCGCCAGGGAGCTGAGCACGGCGCTGCGCGATCTCGGCGTCAACATCGTCAATCGCTCGCCCGATCTCACCGTCACGCTCGTCAACGACTATCTGGAGCGGCGGCTCGCTGAACTGAACAAGCAGCGTGTGACCGACAGGACGCCGTGGTTGCTGGTCCAACCGTCCGGCGTCTTTCCGCTGGTCGGGCCGGTGTTCAATCCGCCGGAGAACGCATGCTGGACCTGTATCTTCGACCGTATGATCAGGAATCGCGAGATCAAGGGTTTTCTCGAGCGCGGACCGGCGCGGCCCGTTGCGGTCTCGCCGCTCGTGCGCAAGCCCTTTGGTCAAAACGCTGTTCACTTCGCCGCGGTCGAAATCGCCAAGGCGATCGCCTCCGGCTTCCGCACCGATCTTAACGATCACATCGCAAGCTTCGACCTTCTGGGCGCGACGGTTGCAAGACACTACGTGGCAAAGCGGCCGCAATGTCCCGATTGCGGCGAGCGGAAGCTGCAGAACCCGCGTCGCGCCCCGAAGCCGATCGAGCTCGGGCCCGGCGCCAAACTGGTCATGACCAGCGGCGGCTATCGCACCGTCACCTCGCAGGCCACGGTGGCGCGCTTTCGCAGGCATGTGAGCCCGCTCACCGGCGTGGTGACGAAGCTCGAGCGTATCCAGGCCGACCTGCCGCTCAACACCAACTTCTTCGCCCAGCACAATTTCTCCGCCCCCGCGCAAAGCCTCGACCAGCTCCGGTCCGGGTTGCAAGGCGGCAGTTTCGGCAAGGGCTCGACCGCGGAGCAGGCCGAAGCCAGCGCGCTGATGGAAGCGATCGAGCGTTATTCCGGGATTTTCCAAGGCGACGAGATCAGGTTCAAGCGGCGCTTCACCGACTTCGCGCCGGGCGAAGCGATCCTTCCCAACGACGTCCAGCTCTTCAGCCAACGGCAGTTCGAGACGCGGCTCGATCCGCAAGCGGACGATCAGCATCCGGTGCCCCCGCCGCTCGATCCATCCGAGAAGATCGAATGGACACCGGTCTGGTCGCTCCGCGATCACCGCTTCCGCTACGTCCCGACGGGCCTCGCGTATTTCTTCTATCACGATGCGCATACGGATTCGAACGGCTGCGCCGCCGGCAATACGCTGGAGGAAGCCATCGTGCAGGGTTTCCTCGAGCTCGTGGAACGAGATGCCTACGCGATCTGGTGGTACAATCAGGTACGCCGTGCCGAGCTTGATCTCGACCAGTTCGACGATTCCTATGTCCGCGATCTCAGATCGCAGTTCGCTGCTGCCGGACGCAAGGTCTGGGTGCTCGACGTCACCAGCGATCTCGGCGTGCCGACCTATGTCGCGATCATGCATTGGATCCAGGACGGTCACGAGAACATCGAGTTCGGCTCCGGCGCGCATTTCGATCGCCGCATTGCGCTGCTGCGCGCGCTGACCGAGCTGAACCAGTTCCTGGCCATCGGCATGATGGGCGGCGCCAGCGGCGAGAAGCCGTCGCTCGACGGCGTCACCCCGCTGCGGCTCGAGAACTACCCGTTCCTCCTCCCGGCCGAGAATCCGGTCGTACCGCCTGCGCCGGGCCTCAAGCTCGCCGATAACAGCCGCGGCCAGGTCGAGGCGTGCGTCGATGTCGCCCGCGAAGCGGGTTACGATTTTCTGGTGCTCGACCAGACCCGCCCCGACGTCGGCGTGCCGGTTGTGCGCGTGATCGTGCCCGGCTTGCGCCACTTCTATCGCCGCTTCGGCCCTGGCCGGCTGTACGATATCCCCGTCAAGCTCGGCCTGCTCGACCGCCCGCGCCTGGAGAGCGAGCTGACCCCGTTCCTCCCGCACACCTGACGGAAGCCGGATTCCTTGCGTGCTCCTTCCAAGAAACCAGGGCGAAAGACGCAAAGCGCGACGCTGTCCGCAAGACTGAACGAGCGCGTCCGCCTGGAGGCGCAGGCCGACGGCCGTCTCGCCGCCAGCGTCGACGGCTATCCGCTCGACCTTGGTCCGTTCAGCACAGGAGCGATCAAGCAGGCCGCAGGATTGCGCGCCGGCCTGCCGCTTGGGTCTTTCGCCGCCGCCCGCAAACCGCTCGACCAGGAGATTTCGGCATTGGTCCGGCGCCTTGCCCGCAGCGGGTTGATCGAGTACCCGCTGTCGCGCGGAAACAAGCATCTCGCCGTCATCGAGCCGCAGGTTGCGGATTACTGGCCGCAAGCCGCAAAGCTGCGCGCAAGCGATACCGTCGTGCTGTCCCGCTTTGCCTATCTGCGCCGCCGCGGCAATGCGCTGGTCCTGGAGTCGCCGCGCGCCGCCGCGCTGTTTCAGATCTGCGATCCGACCGTTGCGAGCTTTCTTGCCCAACTGTCGAAGCCGCAAAAGCTTGCGACCCTGCGGCAGCAGCGCGGATTTCCGGGGCTTGAGCTGTTCGCGCTGCTCGCCGATTGCCAGATCCTCCTGACGCTCGATGCCAAGGACGGCGACGGCCTGCGGCCGCAGGAAGGCGACGACAATCTCGTGCTGTGGGACTTCCACGATCTCCTCTTCCACACCCGCTCGACGGAGGGGCGGCAGGCCAATCCGCTGGGCGGGCTCTACCCTTACGCTGGCCTGATCCCGCCGCTGCCGGCAGAGCGGCCAAGCTGGCCGGGCAACAGGATCGAGTTGATCGGGCTCGAGCCGCCGACACGCGCGCCATTGCCGATGCCAAAGCTCTTGCGCGAGCGCCACTCGGTGCGGGACTTCGACGAGGCCAACCCGATCACGCTCGCCGAGCTCGGCCAATTCCTCGACACCACCGCCCGCGTCCTGTCGCGCTGGGAGAGCCCGGTCGATTTTGAGGGCGACGGCCCGGTCGTCGGCTTTACCTCTCGTCCCTACCCGTCCGCCGGCAGCGCCTATGAACTCGAGCTCTATCTCGCTGTCGCCAATTGCGCCGGCCTGTCGCGCGGCTTCTATCACTATGATGCATCCGCGCATGCGCTGGTCGAGATCGGGGCTGCTGCGACAGAATTGGAGGCCATGCTTGGCGCGGCGCAATTCGCCATGGATGCAGCCACCTTGCCGCAAGTGCTGATCACCATTGCCGCACGGTTCGGGCGCTTGTCCTGGAAATACAGCGCAATCGCCTACTCCCTGATTCTGAAGGACGTCGGAGCAATGGTGCAGACGTTCTATCTGACCGCCACCGATATGGGCCTCGGCGGCTGCGCCATCGGCACCGGCAATATCGAGCTGTTCGCGAGGATGACGGGGCTGCCGTTCCACGCCGAAGGTCCGGTCGGCCAGTTTGCGCTCGGCCGCGGCGCCCAGGCGGAAGCCGCGGATTGACCGGCCAAAGGCCCCTCTGGCTTTGTCATTGATCCAGCGCAAAGACGGGCGGGCCGCGATCAGCTTCTTCTATCCGCACGCGGGCGTTCCTTCCCCGGAATACCGCTTTGACTTGAGGATGCTCCCGGGAGGACGCCCCGGGCACGCTCGGGGGCATCCATTTTCGTTTGGCCAGCCTGTCGTCACAGCGGACTCCGTCCGTGGCCGATGGGTCATCGAGCTTCGCAACAGCCATGGCCTGTGCCTGTGGGTCGCGACGTAAACGCATGCAATTTTCAAACAGCATCAGGATACGCGTTCGCATTCCCGCGGCGCATTTCGCCCGAGCTTTGCTCATAACCACCCTCTTCGAAATCAGAGGGCGCAGGGAAGACCGGGTGTTCGCCACACCCATGGCCCCGTGTGCAAAAAAGTGCGCAAAAGCGCACACGGGAGTAACCACAGGTAAGGCGGTGTCACACCGGCCTTCCCTGCGCGATGGTTTACGGCTTACTCCGCGCTCTCCTCGGTGAACCAGCTTGATTGCCACCGTCGCCGGCGCGATGCGTCAGCATCGTCGCCAACTTGACGCCTGCATGGGCGCGCCAGGACCACACGACTTCGCCGTCCGCGAATAGTGCCGCTCGTCTGTCGGCACTCACGCGGCCACCGCATTCCGCGCCACGTTCGTGACGATCGCGATACGCCCCTTGCCGGTGCGGAACGGCGCTCATTAACCCTCAATTTCGCAAAAAAACGAAAGAGAAATATTTTTTCGCGGGGGACTGGACGGCCCAAATCAGCTTGAAGCGCCTCATGAAACGGGTTTTTACCTTGGCCTCGTGGTCGTCGCGCTGTGTGTCGCGATGACGGGCGGCTTTGGAGTGAAGGGGCCGTTCTGGGCTCTCGTATCCGAATGGATCAGCCCCGCGAACAAGGCTGCAGGGATCGCCATGATCAATTCGCTCGCGAATGTCTCCGGCTTTGTCGCGCCTTTCCTGCTCGGCTTCATCAAGGACCAGACGGGTAGCTTTGCGCTCGGCTTGCTGCCGATGATTCTGATGGCGCTCGTGGGGGCTGCGGTCGTTCTCGCCATGAGCCGATCCATCCAGAGGCCGTCGGGCGCCCTTCCCTGGTCTGAATTGGCGGCCAACAATTCGGCGTCACGCCGTGCAGGCCCCGACCTCACCGGTGTCGGTCAATCCGGCCTTCGTTGATACGATCGAATCCGCCACGCGCGGCCGAAGCCGCAGGCCCGTACGTCGAAAGCGAAATGCGAGGCGGCTGTTCGAACCGCCTCGCATGTTTGTTACCGCCGGCGCGCGCGAACAACGAGCCAGCGGCCACGGTGCCGCAAATCACTCTTATGTCCAGGTGCATCGCCGGACCACGGGCGTCGGCCTGGAGTGGCTGCCGTCATCGTCGGGCTTACCTTTCTTGCAAAGGCCTGCGAGCTATGCGGATCACGCCGACAAGGAGCGCGGAGGCAGGGCGGCGTGTTGTGTGATCGAGGGTCTCGGCGCTGCGCGGACATCCGCAACTAATCCGCCCTCAAATACGCACCCTGCAATCAATTGAAACGAAAAGGGTTTTGGTCGGGGCAGCTGGATTCGAACCAACGACCTGCAGTACCCAAAACTGCCGCGCTACCAGGCTGCGCTATACCCCGCTCCTCGCCATGCGAGATACACGCTCAAGGCGGCGGCAGCAAGGCCACAATCCTATCCTGCGGAGCCGGTCATTGGGGTCCGGCAGTTGAATCCCGAGCTTCGCCGGTCGACACCACCCGCCCCTTACCTCGATCTGTCACCCTGATGAGGAGACCGCCATCGCTCCGCGCCAATCGCGGCCCGTTGGCCGGCTCTGCGGCCGTCTCGAAAGGGTGACGGGCCGAATGGTTGCGGCGGGGCCGTTCATCCCTGCAGGCTCGCGGACCCCGTCATCGGACCTCGCTTCCGCGCGGCCCCAGTGGCTCGCGCCCCAGGGATGACGGTTCGAGATTGCCGCCGCGAATTTGACTAATGCGAAGACAGCGCGGGCGAGCCGGTTTCGGGATGGATCTCGGCTGCCATCATGCCCTTGGCTCCGGGCCCGAAGCGGACCAGCACATATTGGCCGGGACGCAACTCCGTCATGCCGAACCGCCGCAGCGTTTCCATGTGCACGAAAATATCCGGCGTGCCCTCACCCATGGTGAGGAAGCCGAAGCCGCGCAGGCGGTTGAACCATTTGACCTGCGCCCGCTCCAACCCACTCGTCGGAGTAACCGTGACATGAGTCCTCGGCGGCAGCATCTGCGCCGGATGGATCGCGGTGGACTCATCCATGGAGAGGATGCGGAAGGCCTGATAGCCTTTGGCGCGCTGCACGCATTCAACCACCAGGCGAGCGCCCTCGTAGGCGGTCTGGTAGCCGTCGCGCCTCAGCACGGTGACATGCAGAAGCACGTCGGGCCAGCCATTGTCTGGTACGATGAAACCATACCCTTTCGAGGCGTCGAACCATTTGATGGTTCCGCTGATCTCGACCAGGTTGGCGGTATCGCCCAATCCGGAGATCGCCTCGATCGCCGGATCACGGTCACGCCCAGTGCTTGAAAATTCACTCGGTCCAAGCCGGTTTGCCCCGGTCCCACCCGACAGGGGACCTCCGCCCTTCTTGGACTCAAAACTGTCCGACCCCATAAATCCGGACCTCACAACATTCGCCGTCCGCCACCCGCGACGGCACCCGAACTCGCGCCATCAACGATTCTCTCTGATGAACCCGCGCGAATCTCTCAAAACAAAAGATAACATCCCGGCTTGCGGCGCATAGAAAAAAAACAAAATTGTCGGAACCTATGAACAGCTTGCACAGGCCGAATCACTCGAGCCTTAGACTTTGCGCTAAAGCGGCGACCTTGCGCTAACGCAACTCTGCGGGCGCGGGTCTAGTCGCCCACAAAGGGGCCCAGCGCTTCTCCGATATCGTGTCGGATCACCAGATCCGCAATATCGTCCTGATCGGTCGGCTCGCGATTGATAATGATCAGACGAGCGCCGGCATCCTTGGCCATCATTGGAAACCCGGCGGCGGGCCAGACCACGAGCGATGATCCGATCGCAATAAAGAGGTCGCATGCCTGTGCGAGCTCGGTAGCGCGCTCCATTGCATCTTCCGGCATCGCTTGTCCAAAGGAGATGGTGGCGGTCTTCACCGGCTCATCGCAGTCGATGCAATCAGGCGCGCCGTTCTCATCAAAGCGCTGCTTGACCCAAATGAGATCATAGATCTTGCCGCAGCCGATGCAGCGGGCATAGGTCGTGTTGCCGTGCAGTTCGATCACGTGATCGGGCGCGAAACCCGAGCGTTGATGGAGATTGTCGATGTTCTGGGTGATGACGGCGGGAACCTTGCCGGCGCGATAAAGCGCGGCGAGTGCGCGATGGCCGCGCCCCGGCTTCGCCGCGGCAAAGGTCGGTTCCATGGCAAAGCGCCGCCGCCAGGATTCGTCGCGCGCCTCCTGACTTGCGACGAACTCCTCATAGGGGATCGGCCGGTTGCGGGTCCACAACCCGCCCGGCGAACGGAAATCAGGTATGCCAGATTCCGTCGAGATGCCGGCGCCAGTGAAGGGAACGATGGTCGACGCTTCGGCGATCATCTCGCCGAGCCGCTCCACGCCGCTACGAAGATCCGATGCGATCATAGACGATGAACCGATTGTGCTGGCCGCGCTCAATCTAGCACGGCCAGCAGGATTTCGTCTTCCGTCGCCTTGCAAAGTCTCCCGGTCGGTAAAGCTGGTGAGCCGTCTTTCTGGTTAGCCAGTCTTGATTGGGGCGCGCCCGTCCACAATCAGGCCGCTTCGGCCACCGGCGGTTCGCCTTCCGGCTTGGCCTGCTCGGCCTCGATGCTCTTCTCGCTCTTCTTTGCACGCGCGACCGGAGGCGCGGCTTCCTTCTTCTTTGCCGCCTTGCCGCCGTATTGCGACAGGCGCTCGAGTTCCGCCTCCAGCTCCGCTTGCCTGGCCGCGACCTTCTCCGCGAGCTTTTCGATTGCACGGTCGCGCAGGTTCGCGAGTTCTTCGATGCTCATTGCATCAAGATCGATCTTTGCCATCTGCTCTCCCCTCTTGTTCGTCGTGTGTTGTTCGTCATGCATCGCAGCACCCTTGCATGCATTGGCGAACGCAAAGGGTACGCAACGGCCATCCTCGCGCCGCTGATCGATTGCACGCTCCCGATCCTTCGGCGATCCCTTCGATCCCGGCGGAAAGCCACGTCGCGCGTCGCGATATCTTTTTGCGTATCGAGAAGCCACGTTTGCGACAAGGACGGCTTGCGTCTTATCCACCACCAACAGCGCGCAGCTCCCGCCAGATCGCAGATCGCGTCCGCACGCATCACAATGCCGTGTCGCTCTTTCCCCAATCGCGCCCCAATCTCATAAGCAATGTATGTTGTACGACTCAAACTCTCGTCGAGTACACGAGTCCGATGCCGTGGCGCGGAGGACTCCAACAACAAGGGATCGGCATGACCGAACAAAAGGACCGCCTCGCGAAAGAACGCGAAGAAATCGCCGCGCGCATCGCAAGCTTCCGCGCAACGCAGGAAAAATTCGAGCGCGAGCGCGAAGAATATTTCACGACGACTATGGAAAACGCCCGCAAGGGCGGCCGCCCCTCATTTTGGCCGTGACGCTTGTGGCCGTGAGGCGCGCCTCGCGCGCCAAGTAACGCTCCAAGCAATTGAGCGCCTGAAAAAGCCCGGAAGCGGATGCTTCCGGGCTTCTTTGCATCACCAGTAGTGGCGATGCCAGTAGTGGTGCCGATGGTAGTACGGACCGCCGTAATAGGCGTAGGGGCCCGGACCATAGTAGTAGGCCGGAGCCGGCCCGTAGTAGTAACCCGGTCCGTAATAATAGGGGCTGGTGGCCGCGATCGCGCCTGCGGTCAAGGCGCCTGCGGCGAGACCGAAAGCCAATCCCGGACCCCAGCCGCGCGCCTGTGCCGGCGCGGCCATGGTGGTCGCGCCCAACGTTGCGGCGGTCGCCAAGATCGCGAGAGCTCTTTTCATACCCTTCTCCTCCTCGCTTGTGGCCCTGCGCTCCCAACGCAAACCCGCATGCGATGGTTTCGGGGAACTGCTGCGTGCAAGCGGAACCGTAACGCCACCAGGCATCCGAAAAATCGAGCTGCCGGGAACGAAGCGATGCGCGCTGCGTTATGCGATTTGTTGGAGAGGCTAGAGCACGTGAAGGCCCGTCGACATCTTTTCAAGGATGTCGGCGGGTTGTTTTTTATGGCCGCTGAATGGCCGCCACAGCCAGAGCTCGCGCCATGTGAAAGCGCGGCAGCTTCCATCCGTGGGTGACCGGGAACCAACTCTACCTTCGGCAGTTGTTATCAACTTAGGAGTGTGCCCGTGCCAGCCTGGATGGAAGTCCTGATCGATCTCGTCGGCTATGCCGGCTTCGTCGTGCTTGCGATCCACCACAAGCCGCCGAGCGACGATAACGAAACCGCTCACCGCCCGAGGTGAACCGCAGCGCTGCGCATCAGATATCCGCGAGGCGCTTTAAGGTTGCATGAAAGCTCAGGCTGCGGGTGCCCACCAGCGTCGTGCCGAATACTTCAGCATGATCGTCCGAAAAGGTCCCTGAAAAACCGCTGGTCACTTCTTTGCCGCCGAACAGCGGGCGAACGAATGGATCCGGAAATTCCGTGTGCTGGTTCGTGGCGAGTTCGCCCTTCCAGGTTCCGTTGCCGCTCTTATAGGTGCCGACCGACCAGAAATAGGGGCCACCCGAGATCAGCTTGCCATCACGCAAGATGATGATGCCGCTGTCGCGGCCCTCCACACCATCAAGCATCTGGATGTGGATGGAATAGAGCCCGTTCCGCATGGGATCGTTGCCCCCTCTCCTCCACAACATACAGCCGGCCGGCGGCCGCGTCGAGCGGACCCCGCGCGCCTCTGATTGCCGGCCGCTCGCCGGCGGGCGGTCCAGGTCCGCCGGCCGGTCTCGATCGGCGCGCGCATCACTGGTTGCACGACGAAGTCGTCCATGCCGGCGCGGGACGGGCAGCCCCGATCGCGGGAGTCAGAGAACGAAAGTTGCCAATTGATAAAGCGCGTAAACGACCTCGAGACCCATCAGAACGAGTGCTGCGATCATCATGTAGAAGCCAAAATGCATGAGACCCTTGGACCAAAGATTCCTTCCGGCCCGCGCGCATCAGCGGCGGCCGACAACGAACACAATACGCATTGGTGATGGCGCAAGCTTTGAGCCGCAATCGATTCGTCGTCAACGACTTTCACCCGCTTTGTTGTCGTCGTGACGACGTGACTCTTTTCTGCAACGCGTCCGCGCGACCGAACGCTGCAGTGCTGCGCCTGGATGGTAAATCAGGTCGTAAATCGAAGGCGCGAATCCCGGGCCGTAAACGGAAACGCGATCATCGCGGCGCGACGTAAGAAAAGTCGAACGCCTGCCAACGCTCCGTCTTTCTGCCTGAACTGCAGGCTTCCGCCGCCGCGGAAGACGCCTCAGTCGCGGACCTCTTGAATGGAGGCTTCTTATTCGACGCAGGCTCCTGTCAGTTCACGCGCCGTGGAGAATCTTGATTCCCCACAGCACGACGACGATGGCCGACACCAGCGTGGCCGCCGCCAATACACTTTCCAAGGAAGCGACTCTCATTCGTTACTCTCCGCTTCCCAGCCCCGCCTCGGGGTCTAGTTGATTCGTTGATTCCGCCGCAATCGCGGCCTCACGGTCAAGCCAACGCAACCAACCGGTTGTGCTTTGCCGGGCACACATATATCCGGAGAAGTACGGAGAGGAACCGAAGCATCAGCCGCGGCGAGCTTCCGCACATCTTGCGGCGCAAAGGCCGGCCAATGGAGCGAATTTGATCGCAACGGGCGAGCCGTCGCAGGTCCGCGACCCTGCCCTTTGCATGCTTTTGCTGCTAAGAACCCTCCCGCAACCAACCGGCCCTCAAGGGAGACAACGAACATGCGCTTTCTCCACACCATGCTGCGCGTCCACAAGCTCGATGCCGCGCTGAAATTCTATCGCGATGCGCTGGGGCTGAAGGAAGTCCGCCGGATCGAAAACGATAAAGGCAGGTTCACACTGGTGTTTCTGTGCGCGCCCGAGGACGAGGCGGCGCTGAAGTCGCTGCCGCCGACGCGCGGCGCGCCGCTGGTCGAGCTCACCTACAATTGGGACGAGGAGAAATACGGCGAAGACCGCCATTTCGGCCACCTCGCCTATGAGGTCGACGACATCTACGCGACCTGCGAGAAGCTGATGAAGATGGGCATCACCATCAACCGCCCGCCGCGCGACGGCAACATGGCCTTCGTGCGCTCGCCCGACCTGCACTCGATCGAGCTGTTGCAGAAGGGCGAGCCCAAGCCGCCGGCCGAGCCGTGGGCATCGATGCCGAATACCGGCCACTGGTAGCAGCCGGAAGATCCGAGCGCTTTCCGGCACAAGAGGCTCCGCCTCAACCGCGGGGCCTTTTGCATTTTGGCCTCGCGCGCTTTAAGACAGTGACCCGAGTAAAAAGCGTATGCGACGGGAGCGCGCCGTGAGTCAGGGACTGACGATCTGGGGCCGGGCCAATTCGGTCAATGTGCAGAAAGTGCTGTGGTGCCTCGCCGAGCTCGACCTTCCCTTCGAGCGCATCGATGCCGGCATGCAGTTCGGCCACACGCGCGAGCCTCATTATCTCGCGATGAATCCCAACGCGCGCGTGCCGACGCTGGTCGACGGCGATTATGCGCTGTGGGAATCCAATTCCATCATGCGTTATCTCTGCCTCGCCTATCGGCCGGAAACGCCCATCTATCCGCAGGAACCGAAACGGCGCGCCGCGGTCGAGCGCTGGCTGGACTGGACGCTCTCCACGGTGCAGCCGGTCGATCGTCCGGTGTTCTGGGCCCTGGTGCGGACGCCGCCGGAGAGCCGCGACATGGCCGCGATCCAAAAGGATGCCGATGCGGCCGCCGAGGTCTGGCGGGTCGCCGAGCATCATCTGTCGACGCGGCGGTATATCGAAGGCGACGAGTTCAGCCTCGCCGACATCGCCCTCGGCGCTTATGCGCGGCGCTGGCTCGGGGTCGAGGGCATCACGCGGCCCGGGCAGCCGCATCTGGAGCGCTGGCTGGCACTCATCGCCGAGCGGCCTGGGTTCAAGCAATACGTCGCGCCGCCGATGTCGTGAGGTCGCCCATATCGCCCGTCATTCGGGGCGATGCGACAGCATCGAACCCCGACTCTCGAGATTTCGGATCTGCGCTTCACGCACCGGAATGACGGCCCTACGGCTACCTGACGAACTTGACGCCCACCGATTTGCCGCGGCGCCAGACCACCTGGCAGGTCCGCCCCGTGCGGGCGTCGCGGGCGAAGGCCAGGCGGAGTCTGGCGGGCAAGATATTGATGTCGTCGAGCACCAGCCGCGCGCCGGATGACGAGATATCGGCGATCACGCACTGGCGCGCCGCGAATCCGCCCTCGAGGGTGATCCAGGCGGGTTGCCCGAAAAGCTTGCGGCTGTCTCGTTTTCTCGTCGGCGCCATCGTCCGGCTCTCCCGAAGCGCTAGGGCTAACCACCGCAATCTTTAAAAACTGTTGATTTTTCAATGCAAAAAGCGCCTTGTGGGCAGCGATCAAGATGGTTGCCGCGCCGTCTTGCCCCTCCGCGCAAACGCCTCTATACGTTCGCCGGCCGGCGAGCCGTGGCGAAAGCCGCCCTCCGCCGGTCCGGCCCGGTCGATCTTCGCCTGAAAACAACGATTTACCGGCAGTTTGCAAGGCTTTGCGCGAAGCCACGAGCGTTCCGTCGTGGCAGGGCGTTTTGCTCCCTTCGTCTATCGGTCAGGACGCCACCCTTTCACGGTGGAGAGAGCGGTTCGATTCCGCTAGGGAGCGCCAGCCATTTCAACTACTTAGCAAAACGACATTCCGCCTCGTTGGATGTGCTTCGGTTGGGGAAATCCGCCAGCGCGCCCTGACGTTGCCGGAAACGTCCGAGCAAGCTCCCGCCTCGAAGCTGCAGGGAGCGCAAATGTCAGCGCCTGTTCGACGAGACCAATAACGCCCGGCTGACGCCACGGCGACGCGCTCGACGGGGAGCGTCGAGCCTCCACACACGCGCCTTGATCAAACAATCGTGCGCGCAGGGACCGATCACAACGCTTAGCGCGTTGGACCCGAAATATCACTCGGGCAACCACCACTGCACCGCGGACCTCTCATGCTCGACCGTCAGCTCCAATCCGCTGATGGACGACGAGCCGTGGGCGAACTGCGGGCGACGTGTACATGAAACCGGTTCTGATGACGTGGCGGCATTACGCCGCCGGAAGCTTGGCGCTCCTGCTTGTTCCACTGCTTGTCCTGCCGCGAGGGGCCGTCGCAGATTCCGCCTTGGACTCTCAGGTCGAGGACATCGTCGCCCGCGATATCGCGTCCGCGGCGACGGAAGACGATCCGGGTGGCGTCGCCTTTGCCGTCTACGCCGCCGGGCATACGCGCTTCTTCAATTACGGTCTCGCCGACGAGGCCGCGCGGCGGCGCGTCACACCGGATACGCTGTTCAATCTTGCCTCCTTGCGCAAAGTGTTCGAGGCGACGCTGGTCGCGCTCGGCACGCTGCGCGGCGAATTGAGCCTGGACGACCCCGTCAGCAAATATGTCGGCGAATTGCGCAGCGATGATCTGCGCCGGATCACGATCGGCGAGCTCGCCACGCATACATCCGGCCTGCTGCTGCCAACCGACCATCCGCCCTGGCCCAATGAGTCCTACTCCCTGGCCGGATTTTTCGACCTGCTCAATGCGTGGAGGCCGGGCGCGGACGCAGCGCCAGGCAAGCAGCGCATCTACAGCCACGCCGGTTACGTACTGCTCCAGCTCGCGCTGGAGCGTCGCTACGGACTCCCGATCGGCAAGCTCATCGAGCAGCGGATCCTGACGCCGCTCGGCATGACGGCGACGCTCATCCCCGAGCGTGGGCCGGACAATCGTGCCATCATGGGTCCGGAGCTGATGCAGCGCGTCGTTCAGGGCTATTCCGACAAGGGCACCGCGATCGGCCCGCCGGGCAGTCAGCAGAGCTATTACGACTTTCCGGGGACCGGGCAGATGTTCTCCTCGGCACGGGATCTTTCCATCTTCCTTTCCGCCTGCCTCGACGGCAGCGCGGCCGACCCGCAGCTAGGCCAGGCCTTGCGGATGACGCAGAAGGAGATGTTCCGCGTCAGCGGGCAATTCGGACAGGCCATGGCCTGGGAAAATGTCGACGTGGACGGCATCGGCATTGTCGACAAGCCCGGCGGCCTCAACAACGCCACCGCCTATATGGGGCTTGTGCCGGCCCGCAAGCTTGGCGTGCTCCTGCTTGCCAACCGCGGCGAGTTTCCGCACGAGATCGCCCGCTACCGCGTGCTGCCCGCCTTGGCGCGACTGTTGAGCAGGCAATCTCGCAACGAACGGGATGCCAATTAGATCAAGCTTGTGTTCTCCAATAAGCGGGTATGAGGCAAAGGGATGACGACTGGGGCTATGTGCCTGCATCAACCCGCCGGTTCAGATCGGCGGACCGCTTTGGACGGAACGAAATTCTCATACCGTGGAAAGGTGGTCGACCCGGTCCAAAGCTACCTGATGTCAGGCTGCCTTGGTAATCATCGTCAGGACCCCATCGGCAAGGTTGATGGCGACGACCTGCGACGAACTCAGGCCCTTGGCCTTAAGCACGGATGCCGCCTCCGGCGTCGCGTCGATGGACTTCCGAAGTGACTGCAGATCTTCTGCACTCGTGTTCGCGACGATTTGATCGATCTTTGCGCGAACCTCCGGTTTCAGTTCCTTGATATCGACGACCTGTATGCTCCGTATGACCGTGCTGGGCTGAGCAGGCGGTGTCGGTACCGGTACCTGCGATTGCGAGGACACTCCTTGTGCCTGCACGAAAGCCGGTATCCCGAGGAAGACGACTGCAATAATCACCGATGCCGTAAGGATGCGCATGGACACTCCTTTAGAGGTGAAAGCTAGCAAAACTCTTAGCCGCAAAATTTGGTTAGCGTCTGATTTCGACGAGACCATTCAGTGGAGGTAATGCGGCTGCAATGCAGCGCGCCCAAGACGTTCCGCTTGACACGATCGGGCCCGCGCCGACTGCCGAAACTTGGAAAGCAGCCCGCCGGGGTTGTTAGCGACACCGCCGGCTGGTCGCCCTCGCGAGATGATGCGAACGCGACGAAAGCCCAAGCGAGGAACCCGCCGTCACCCCGCAATTGCCGCGCCTGCTTTGTCGGAGATCCGCGTTCAAGCATCGAGCGGATCGCAAACCGCGCTTGCCCCTCATCGGTCTCCCCGAGGTCTCCTATGTCCATCTCTGCCATTGGTTCGGTCACAACCGCGACCGCATCGTCCCCATCTGCAACCGCGTCGTCCCAGTCTGCCTCATCGTCGCAATCCACCGCTGGAAGCGGGGCGACGGGTGGAGGTTCGTCATCCTCAAGCAAGACCATCGTCAGCGAGGTCTCGGTGACCGTGAATGGCATCACCACCACGACCATCACCTATTCCGACGGCACGACCGAGGTCCAAACTACGGCCAGCGCAACGGCGAGCAGCCAAGGCTACACCGCCAAGGGGACGGCCAGCACCGGCACCCAGACCGCGTCCAGCCAAAGCGTCGTGGCCTGAACGGCTTCCATCGACTAGCCAGGATCGTAAGATGGTGCGGGCCCGAGATTCGCACTCAGGCTCAGTGTCGATCGAACAGCCGATTCTGCGAGCAGATCGTGAAGACCATCCTTTCTGTGGCGGTCCTGGTGACCGCCATTCTCACCACCGCAGCGCCGGTGCGGGCTCAGATGTATGACCCGAACTATCCGGTTTGCCTGCAGGTCTACGGCATCAATGGCGGCTACGTTGCCTGCGGCTATACCTCGATGGCGCAGTGTCAAGCGTCGGCCTCGGGCCGCTCGGCGCAATGCATAGTCAATCCGTTTTTCGCGCCCCAGGGGCCGCGGCGCCGGCCAACGGTTCGAATGCATCATCACCAGTGAGCGCGGGACCAGGCGCATCGCGCATGATGGCGGTTGCCATCTGTCGCGCAGTCTGAATGGAATGCTGCACCGGTCCTGCGATTTGCAAGAGGTGCTCCTCCATGCCCGACACGTCCTTGCCCGTCGATGGCGCCCGCGTCTTGTCCGATCTCAACGCGCTGCGCGCGATCGGCGCTTACAAGACCGGCGTCCATAAGCCGACCTTTTCGGACGCGCATATGGGTTCGCTTCACTGGCTGATCGAGCAATTGCCGGCCGCGGGCTTGACCGCTTCGATCGACGGCATCGGCAATGTGGTGAGCACCAGCGCCAAAGCCGGAGCCAAGCTGCTCGCCGGCTCGCATCTGGAAAGCCAGAATTACGCGGGCTGGCTCGATGGACCACTCGGCGTCGTCTATGCGCTCGAAGCGGCGCGCGTTCTCAATCCCGATCCTGACATCAAGGGCGCGGTCGAGGTGGCGGCGTGGTGCGATGAGGAAGGTCATTTCGGTCATTTCCTCGGCAGCCGATCCTATGTCGGTGGCGTCACGGAAGCCGATATCGATGCCGCGCGCGACCGCACCAGCGGCCGCACGATGCGGGATTCCCTTGCTGCCGTCGGGCTTGCGGGACGAGCGCTCGTCACGGCCGAGCGAGGACGCCATATCGGCTATCTGGAGGCGCATATCGAGCAAGGCGAAACGCTGGAAAGCTCCCGCCTCAAGATCGGCATTGTCACCTCCATCGTCGGCATCTGGCAATACCGCATCACCTTCAGCGGCGAGCAGAACCACGCCGGCACCACGCGGATGGCCATTCGCAAGGACGCGGGACTGGCGCTCGCCAGGTTCTGCGTCGCGATCGACGAGCGCTTTCCCAAGCTGTGCGGGCCGCGCACGGTCTGGACCGCGGGCCGCATCACGCTCGATCCGGGCGCGCCGAGCATCATCCCGGGCCGGGCCGAAATGCTGTTCCAGATTCGCGACGACGATCCATCCGTGGTCGCGCGCCTGGAGGCGGCGCTGCACGGCATGGCCCATGAGGTCAACGCACAGGGCCGCTGCGAGGTGGTGGTGGAGTGCATCCGCAAAGGCGCTCCTGCCATGATGGATGCCGCCTTCCAGCAGGCGATCGAGGATGCGAGCGACGCCCTTGCGGGCGGCAAATCCTTGCGCATGCCGAGCGGTGCCGGCCACGACGCGCAGGTGCTGGCCACCATCATGCCGGCCGGCATGCTATTCGTGCCCTCGATCGGCGGCATCAGCCATCATTGGCATGAAAATACGGCCGACGAGGACATCGTCACGGGCGCGCAGGTCTTTGTCGACGCGTGCCGGCGGCTGCTCGCCAAGTGACCGCAGAGGCGGCGCAAGAAGTAAGCGCGCAAGCGGCGAAAGCTAACAAGATGCAACCAGATTTGATCTCGGACGGCCTCGCCTTGGGCGACAAGGACCGCCGCGACTGATATAGCTGCGCCGCTCATCGCCGGGCTGAGCGGGAACCGCCGAGAGGCGCTCTCGCGGGCCCGGCTCCGCTTATAGAGCGGTTCCATCCACTTGCGTCACGAAGCTCGTTGACGCTCGACCGGCCCAGAAGGCAAACTGCGCCGTGGGGGCGTCTTTGGGGGATTTCCATGCCAGCACTTGCGAAAGCGGCACCATCCGACCTCGCCGGCGAACTCACCGCGCACGCGGTTGCCAGCATCAAGGCCGCCGATCACTTCGCCCTGCCCTTTCCGCACATCGTCTTTCGGGACTTCTTCCCGGCCGATTTCTACCGGGATCTGGTGCGGCATATTCCCACCCGGGGCTATGACCCAATCACCGGGACCGGCACGCGCATGGCGCTGCGGCTCTACGGCGACAATGTCGACAAGATCGATCCCGAACTGCGCGAAGCCTGGGCTGCGGTCTCGACCATGCTGACCTCGAAAGAGGTCGAGAACGCGATCCGCGCCAGGCTTCATGACGGGCTGGAAATTCGCGCCCGCGGCGACAAGGTCGCCGGTCCCGATGCGCTGAAGCTGGTGGCAAAGCCGGTCGTCTACCGGGACCGGGACGGCTATCAGATCAAGCCGCATCCGGACACGCGCAAGAAGGTCGTGACGATGCAGCTTTATTGTCCGACCGATGCGAGCCAACAGGCGTTGGGGACAACGCTGTACCAAGCCTCGCTGAAAGGCCTGCTGCACCCCGGCTCCTATTGCCTGGAGCCGGTGAAGACGATTCCGTTCCTGCCCAATGTCGGATACGCCTTCGTGGTGCTGAAGGCCTATCACACGTTGAAGAAAATGAGCTGGCACGGCCGTCCGACCATCCAGACCGATCAGCCCCGCATCACGATCCTCAACACCTTCTATATCAACGAGCACGTGGGCTTCTGAGAAACCGGGCTTCTCGACAAGCCTTTCCTCAGCAGCCGCGGCAGATCGATTCCACCATCTTGGAGACCCTGGCGTCTTCGCGGTCGACAGCCGCATTGCCGGTCCCAAGGGGTGGCCCCTTCATCCGACCGTTGCCCCGGCCGGATGACGGCAGCGCCGTGCCCAGCGAGTTGGTGCCGGGCGCAGCCGCGCTGCTACCGAACACACCGCCGGACGTGGATGAACTGTGCATGCCCATGCCACCGCCCTGCCCGCGCGCGGACGCCGCGGCGCCCGAAAGGCTCGCGCAAAGCACGATGCACAGGATGGAAAACTTGTTCATGGCAGGCTCCCTCCCGTTTCGGAGAGAGCAACGGCCAGTCTAATAAGGGGTTCCGGCCATCACGCAGGGTTGTATGCAGCGCACAATCGCCGCGGTGAGCACGGCAGTAGGTTTTGGGGATTTCGCTGCTGGCGTGATCGTGCTTTAGACACAACCCGCGTCTAGGCTTGAGTTGGTCAGGATCGGGGGAGCCATTCATGCGCATTTTTATTGCCGCGGCGATGATCGCGCTATCGGCCACGTCGGCTTTCGCCCAGCAGCACGTTCCGCGCTATGGGGAAACGGACAAGGAAAGATCGCAGTCCGATATCGAGGCCGAAAAAGAAGCTGATCGCGCCTATCAGCGATCTCTCGGCAATATTCCAGACCGGGGTCCAAGCGATCCCTGGGGCGCGGTGCGTACGACCGATGCCCCCAAGACCGCTACGGCCAAGTCGTCGAAGGCGAACGCCAAGACCGGCGCGGCCCACAACTAGTGTTGTGACTCTGACAATCCCTTCCGTCATTCCGGGCACAGCCCGCAGGGCTGAACCCGGAATCCAGAGGTTGTGGCGCGAGATCCCGGGTTCTCGCTTCGCGAGCCCCGGAGTGACACCGAGTGAATCAGATGTCAGAGAAACAACACTAGGCTCGCGACGCGCGTTCCGGCTACGCGAAGGCTTACAGCTTGTCCTGAGCGCTCCTGGCGGCGGCCCGCCTGGCGAAGAACAGGTACAATAACCAGACGTCGATCAGGATCGTCGCCAGCATGACGGCGTAGGCCCACGGGCTCTGCATCAAGTTGAGTTCGATCAGCGTCCGCGAAAGGCCAAATCCGACCACCCAGGCGTCAAAACTCATGCAGATGCGCCGAAAGGTCTCGGGATCAACCCGGCGCATCAGAAGGGCGCCCAGCGGGATGCCGACCGCAACGCTTGGAATGAACACGTAGAGCAGTTGCGCGCTCTCGGTGATGAAGAGGCCGAGCTTGTAATAAGCGATCGCGGTGACGCTCGACTCGACGGCGCGGACCAGGGCCAGGCCGGCCCGAAACTCGTTTTTGACCAGGCCCTGATTGTTGAACAGGATTGCCAGCGGCGGGCCTGAGATGGTCGTGACCGAATACAGCACGCCCAGCATCGTGCCGAAGGGCAACCCGACCAGCCAGGTCGATTGAATGGGGCGGCGCCAGCCTGCGGCCTGGATCAAGATCAGCGGTAGGAAGATCGTGTAGGTCGCGAATTTGACCCAGCCGGGCTGCAGTGAGGCAAGCGCGATGGAGCCGACGGCAATGCCGGGCAAAAGCCCCGCCAGAATCGGAAACACCCGTCTCCAGACGCTCGGCACACCCTTCAGGTTGATCAAAAGCACATAGAAATTGATCAGCACCTCCACGACCACGACGGCCGGATTGAGGATGCGATTTGTGTAGAAGATGAGCGCAAGCGGGACCGTGAGCGATGAAAACCCGTAACCGATCGCGCCATTGACGAAGGCCGCAAACAGCGCGACCCCGGCCAAGACGATGACGGCAATGTCGAGGGAATGCATCGTCGTTGTCCAATCAGCGGCGAGCCGTCGTTCGCATCGATGTTGCTCGCACCTCCATCAGCCGGCGTCGATCCATATCGGGTTCAGCTCACCAACGAACGTCTCGAACCCGTCCGTGCCGCGCGGCCATTCGGAAGATGCTCAAAGCAAATCTGCGAGCCGCGGTTCCGCGTTCTTAAAGAATTCACTTATAGACAGAACGCGCGAAGTCATGCATTTTGTTCTTCAAACAATCTCCAAAACCATTGATTTGACTGGCTAATCAGGATTCGGCGACCGGCCGGCCATCCTTGAGCACGCCTGACGCCGAAGGAAGGTCCGCTGATGAGATTTCCAGCCGCGCTAATCGCGCTTTGCGCGTTCTCACAGGTCGCGCAGGCCGCGACGCAGGACTGCAAGACTATTACAGATCCGGCCTTGCGACTCACCTGTTACGACAAAATCAACCCGCCGATCGCCACCTACCCCATTCCGTTACCGAAACCATCGCGCCCGATTTCCAGCAGTAGCCCCGACGCGACCGGCTATGCGGACCCGCAAAATGACGACGAGGCGCAGGTCAGGGCGCAACTGCGCAATATTTGCCGCGGTTGCTAAAGGCGGCCCGTCGTCGGGCACTCGGTACCGCCGACGGAGGCATAAGGTCGCACCACCGGGGTAGCTAACCCGAAAATATGGCCTATTTTGCCACCCATATGAACCTACTTGCCTCACTCCCGACGTCCATCGGTACCGCAGCGGTCGCGCCCGCGCTCCTGATCCTGTGGCTCGTGATCGCCGCCGGCGAGCGCCCGGGGTCGCCTGCCAAGGTGTGGGGTGCCTTTCTGCTCGGCGCAGGCAGCATTTCGCTGTTGGGTATCTTGCGTGCACCGTTCCGGGATCTCGTCATAGCGCCGGACAACCCCTGGCTCGCGCAGATCGTGCATTCGCTGTTCGGCGTCGCACTGCCGGAGGAAACGGTGAAGATCCTGGTCATCTTCGCCGTCTCGGCGCGACGCCGGCCGCTCGATGATCCCATGGACACGGTGGTGTACGGTGCGGCGGCCGGACTGGGCTTTGCGGCCTACGAAAACCTCGCCTATCTCGTGCAGCACGCGGAGATGTGGCGCTCGCTCGCGGCATTGCGCAGCGTGCTCACCGTGCCCTTCCATGGCGCGCTCGGCATTATCGCCGGCGCCTATCTCGCGATCGCGCGTACCGGCACCGCGCTCGGTGCCCACCGCTACCACCGTGACTGGGCGCGCATGTCGAGCTGGATCCTGATGCTGATCGGACCGCTCGCGCTGCACGCCGCTTTCGATTTCCCGCTGCTGATGCTGCAGAAATATCCGGATCTCGCCCCGTCGGCCAGGCTGTGGTTTGGCGCAACGAGCATGCTGATCGGGTTTTCATCGATTGCGTTCGCCGCGCGCCTCGTGCGGCGGGTTGCCCGTCATCATGCGCCCCGGACCAAAGTCGCACGGGAGCGTTTGAGCCAATTGCGGCGGATGTGGGCGCTGCTGATGATCGGCGGGGGCGCCGGATTTGCCGGGCTCGCTTTCGTGCTGACCTCGGTGCACCATTGGCTGCTCAACCCCGAGCGCAACATGACGATCGTGCTCGTACCCGTCGGGTTCACCTCCATCCTGCTCGGCAGCGCGCTTTTGGTTGTCACAACCGCGATCTATCTTCTCGGTCGCAGCCGGCTGCGCACCACCATCTAATTCAGCGATTCTTTCTACCGCGCCCCCACCTCGGTCGGATGTTTTCTCCGATCACGAGGAAGATTGCGATGCCGGCTCAGCGGACGCCAGCAACAATCACGCGCGCTCCCGCATCGGCGAGACCCTTGCACTGCTCCTCAGATGCGCCGACATCAGTCACGAGAGTCCAGCGCGGCGGCAGCGGCGCCCAGGCCATTTGTTCGGCTCGGCCGAGCTTGCTGGCGTCGGCGAGAACGAGGACTTCTTTCGACTGCTGCATCATCAGCGACTTCAGTGCGACCTGCTCGAGATCCGCCTCGCACAGGCCACGGCCATTCACCACGCCGTCGGCGCTCATGACGGCGCGATCCGCGGTCATGCGCCGCAACGCCTCATTGGCGAGCGGCCCCATGGTGCTCATGCTGTTGGTGCGCAGCACGCCGCCCAGCACAACCAGCTCTATGGCCGGAGCCTTCGCGAGGAAGGGCAGCAGGGCAAGGTTGTTGGTGATGATGCGCAGCCGCCGCTGCTGCAGCAGTCGGCCGAAGGCTGCGACCGTCGAGCCGGCATCGAGAATCAGGGTATCGCCGTCCTCGATCAGATCGATCGCCGCGCGCGCGATCGCCTGCTTCTGTTCGCCTTGAACCGCAAGGCGCTGCTCGAGCGTCGTCTCGTTCGCGTGGGCGGTGAGGATGGCGCCGCCATAGGTACGGCGCACAGCATTGTTCTTGGAGAGATGCTGCAGGTCGCGCCGCACGGTGGAGGCGGAGACGTCGAAGCGCCGCGCGAGATCGTCGACGTCGATCTCTCCCGCGTTCAGTGCTTCCAACAGACGAGCGTGACGCTCCTTGCTGCGCATCGACATCGAACCTCAGCCCCAGATTCATTGCGGTCAGCCGAGCTCGGCCTCGCGGCACGGCCGATGGATATCACGATGCATCGGCCGTGCAATATGAGCACTTAACTCACATCTCGCTCCTCGTCCTGAGGAGCCCGCATGGCGGGTGTCGCCCTCAAGCCGCCTTCTTCGGCGCGAGATCGACCGCCTGCCGCAGCGCCTCGATCAGGCTGCGCTCGTCAGCGATACCCTTGCCCGCAATGTCGAAGGCGGTCCCGTGATCGACCGAGGTGCGGATCACAGGCAGGCCAACAGTGATGTTCACGCCGGCTTCCAGCCCGAGCACCTTGATGGGTCCATGGCCCTGATCGTGATACATCGCGACCACCATGTCGTAGTCGCCGCGGCCGGCCAGGAAGAACAGCGTGTCGGCAGGGAGGGGGCCCCGCACATCCCAGCCCTTGCGCTGACAGGCTTCCACGGCCGGCGTGATCTTCGCGGCTTCCTCGCCGCGACCGAACAACCCGTTCTCGCCGGCATGCGGATTGATGGCGCAGACGCCGATCTTCGGATTGGCGATGCCGGCGCGCGCCAGCACGTCATGTCCGCGTGCGATGACACGCTCGACGAGGCCGGGCTCGATCTTCTCGATCGCATCGAGCAGGCCGATATGCGTGGTCACGTGAATGACGCGGAGTTTCGGCGACACCAGCATCATCGACACTTCCGGCGTGCCGGTCAGATGCGCCAAGAGCTCGGTATGGCCGGGATATTTGTGGCCGGCCGCATGCAGCGCTTCCTTCGAGAGCGGCGCGGTGCAGATGCCCTGCGCGAGCCCTGCCTGCACCACCTGCACGGCTTTTTCTATATAGCGATAGGCCGCCTCACCTGCCGTCGCCGACACCTTGCCGAACGGCAGATCGTCCGGAACCAGCTTCAGGTCAACGCACTGCACGGCCTTCGACGCAAAATTCGCCTCCTTCGCGTCGCTCAACGCCGCGACCTTAAGCGACACGCCGACGATCTGACCGGCGTTTCGAAGACGGTTGGCATCGCCGATCACCAGCGCATTGCAGATCGCGTGCACCTCCGGCTGCGCCAGCGCCTTCATGATCACCTCGGGCCCGATACCGGCCGGATCTCCCATGGTGATCGCAATGGTCGGACGAGTCATATGAAACTTCCTCTGGTTCGGACGGCGCGAAGGCGCTCGCTGATGCGGATAAGGCTTTGCTCGTCACCGAACGCGCCCGCTTTGGTGGCGATCGGAACGGACAATCGGCCAAGAGTGAGGCCGAGCGACACGCCCGGCTCGATTTCGTCGGCAAGGCGGATGCCGTTGACGCCGAAGCGCGACAGCATCGCCGCGGCGGTTTCGCCCCCGGTCGCAGCAAAGGCGCCGATCATGGGTGCGACGGCCTCCAGAGCGTCGGCGAGAGCCTGAGCGAGCTCCGGGCCCAGCGACATGTCGGGGTGATCATCCATCATGATCTCAACCAATGCATCGCCGCCGCCGGCAAGTCGTTTCATCACGTCCGCGGCGAGCGCCGCCCGGCCGGCACCATCGTTGAGCAGCGTCTCCGGCGCGATCGGCAAATGCGCCACCGTGCCGGTCGCCTCCAGCTCGCGCGCGGCGACGCGAGACGCGCCGGCGAGCGAGCCCACCACGATCAGTGTGCCGGATGCGCTCGTCGGAATGCGCAGCGGCTCGACGGCATGTCTGACTTCGAGGCCGGCCAGCGCATGCGCGAGGCCGGCGCTGCCGATGAAGAAGGTTGCGGGCGATGCATGCAGGCTCGCCTCCGCAATCAAATGCAGATCGTGGTCAGTCTCGGCGTCGCAAGCTGCGACCACATCGCCCTCCCCGGCGAGCCTCGCGAACGTGGCTTTGAGATCGCCACCGCGCACGGCAGCGAGCTTGACCTTCTCACCGCGAATGGCCCCGGTCGCGAGAACGTCGACAAGATCGGCATTCGGATAGGTGTGGTCGCGCCGCCAGACCTCGGCCTCCTCGAGAGGGCGGCCTTTGACCAGGATGCGCCCGTCAATGGTAGTGCGGCCGGTGGCCGGAAAGGCCGGCGCGAACACGCCGAGGGCCGGCCCCGACCGTGACTTGAGATGCGCAAGCGCGGCGGCAGTCTCGGCCGCAGGTTGCCCCCGCAGCGTCGAGTCAATTTTTTTGAAAAGAATACGTCCGGGTTCGCACATGCGCGCCAGCACATCGGCATGGCGGGCTGCAGCGGCCTCGGCCGAAAGGCCGCGACTCGCTGCATCGTATGCCAGGACGGGCAGCTCGTAACCCGACGCGTCGGTCACCTCACCCCACGTCACCGCAGCCGCACGCCCCCTTCTACCGAAGGCGATCGCACAGTCCGCGGCACCGGTGAGATCGTCAGCGACGATCAGCCAGCTCTGGCTTGACGCATTTTCTTGACGCGAACTGATACTCATTTCGCTCGAAAACGCTTTAGGGGCCATCTTCAGTGACCTGCCTCGGCAACGGCCGAGCGCGCTGCGAGGGTCATCTTGCCGGCAGCAGCCACGTCCTCTTCTGCGGCCTGCTCGACGTCGCTACCAATGACGCGGGCCATCCAGGCGGTGACGATCGGCACGAGGATTGCGGTAACCACGACGCACGCCGCGACGAGGATAGTCGCAGGCCGTGCCGCGTCCGCATAGGCCGGATTGGCCGCGGCGACAATCGCCGGGACGGCCGCCGCATTGCCAGCCGTCGAGGCCGCCGCAACACCCGCGACGCCATTCCCGCCGGTGATGCGATCGGCGAAGAACAGTGGGATGCCGGTCACAACGACCACGCCCACCCCCATGCCGAGGCCGAGTAGACCGGCCTGCCAGACCTTCGACAGATCGAGGCCGGCGCCGAGCGCGAAGGCGAAGAACGGGATCATCACAGGCACTGCGCGGCCCAGGAAGTCGCGCATCTCGCGATCGAGATTGCCGATGATCATGCCCACCACCAGAGGCAAGATAGCGCCCACGAGGGTCTGCCATGGAAATGCCGAGAGGCCAGCGACGCCCAAGGTAATCATGGTAAGGAAAGGACCGCTCTCCAGCGACATGATGGTATAGGCGCCGACGTCACGCGGACGTCCATATTGGCCCATCAACGCCATATAGAGACCGCCATTGGTGTCGTTCATGGCCGCGACGATCGCGAGGGTCGAGACACCCGCGAACATCCCGGCTGCGACCGGCGCTTCTCCCAAAATGCGGCCGAAGATCAGGCCGAGGACAACGGCAACGCCAACCTTCACGATCAGCAGGGTGCCGCCCTTCTTCATGATGTAGGGGGTCGCGCGGAAGTCGATGCTTGCGCCCATGCAAACGTAAAACACGGCGAGGATCGTCAGTGCGCCAGAGAACAGTGCGCCGGTGAAGGAGCCAAAAAACTTCGGGGTATCGGGAAAGAAGGTCGCAATAAGCGCCCCAACCAACAGCGGGACCACCATCATCCCGCCAGGCACCTTCTCGATCGCTCGCTTAATTGGAAGCTGCATTTCTGTTTTTCTCCCGCGCACCGCGCACACTCAACCAATTTGCGCATTTCTGCCAAAAAAACGAGCAAACGTGCATTATTTATGCGCTAATCGCGCGCTATTCAAGATTTTATGCGCATTCTACGCAAAAAAGGGCTGTATGGGCAATCAACGACCAAAATGGAACTCGCTCAGAATGCGATTGATTGCGAGATAGGAACGCCAGAGATTGGCCTGCAATGTCGGTCCGGAGACCCGAGATGACCCTTCCTCGAGACACCAGCGAAGACATCCGTCGGCTGCAATCCGAAATGAGGGCCGCGGTCCGCGACCATTGGAAGGCCTTCTTGATCGAGGGCATTCTGCTGGTGATCCTCGGCCTTGCCGCCATCATCGTGCCGCCTCTCGCCAGCCTTGCGGTTACGATCTTTCTCGGCTGGATGTTCTTGATCAGCGGCATCGCCGGCCTGATGCTGACCTTTTGGGCCCGGGCCATGCCAGGCTTCTGGTGGTCGCTGATCTCGGCGATCCTCGCCATCATCGCTGGTGTCATCCTGCTGGCACAGCCCGCGCAGGGTATCTATGCCCTCACCCTGGTGATCGGCGTCTACTTCCTCGCCGAGGGTGTCGCCACCATCATGTATGCGCTGGAGCATCGGCGCGAATTGTCGGAGCGCTCGGGCTGGCTGCTTGTCGCCGGCCTCGTCGATATCGTGATCGCCTTCATCATCATCTCGGGCCTGCCGGGATCGGCGGCATGGGCGATCGGGATCTTGGTAGGCATTAACCTTGTCTTCGGCGGGACCACGCTGATCGGAATGGCGCTGGCCGCCCGGCAGGCCTGATGTTTTTTTGGATGACAAGGGGTAACTGCTGCGCTAAGAGGACAGCCATGATCACCTTCGCCACCAGCTACTTTTGGTACTTTAGCTACGACAGCTCGCTGGCGGCGGGAGGATCGCGCTCAATCTGAGGAATTGCAGCAGACGTCCGAACAGCCGCCAGACCTGGCGGCTTTTTTGTTGCCGGCAGGTTCTTAAGAGCATGATCCGGAAAAGTGGATACCGGCTTTCCGAGAAGATCATGCTCAATCAAGAGTCACAGGAGCCAGCCAGCCGTGTTGAGTACGACAGACGATCTTCGGATCAAGGAAATCAAGGAGCTGAGTACGCCGGAAGAGGTGATGCGCGAAGTCCCGCGCACCCTGACCGCAACGCGCGTCGTCATGGCCGCGCGCAATGCCATTCACGGTATCCTCAATGGCACCGATGATCGGCTTCTCGTCATCGTGGGCCCCTGCTCGATCCACGATCCCGCGGCTGCAATCGGCTATGCCGAACGGCTCGCCGCGATGCGCGAACAGCTTTCCGATCACCTCGAGATCGTCATGCGCGTCTATTTCGAGAAGCCGCGAACGACGGTCGGCTGGAAAGGACTGATCAACGATCCCGACCTCGACGGCAGCTTCAACATCAACAAGGGCCTGCGACTCGCGCGCTCGGTGCTCTCCGCGATCAACAATCTCGGTCTGCCGGCCGGGACCGAATTCCTCGATGTGACCACGCCGCAATACATTGCCGACCTGGTGTCGTGGGCTGCGATCGGCGCGCGGACCACGGAAAGCCAAATTCACCGCCAGCTTGCCTCCGGCCTCTCCTGCCCGGTCGGCTTCAAGAACGGCACGGACGGCAACGTCCGCATCGCGGCGGAAGCGGTGATGGCGGCCTCGCATCCCCACCATTTCATGGCGGTCACCAAGGGCGGACGCTCGGCGATCGCGGCGACCAGCGGCAACCAGGACTGCCATATCATCCTGCGCGGCGGTCGCGCGCCCAATTACGACTCTGCCAGCGTCGAGGCGGCCGCTGCCGAGCTCGCGCGATCAGGCGTGGCGCCGCGACTGATGATCGACACGAGCCATGCCAACAGCAACAAGAAACCGGAGAACCAGCCGCAAGTCGTCGCCGATATCGCCCGCCAGGTGTCCGACGGCGAGCACCGCATCCTGGGCGTGATGATCGAGAGCAATCTGGTCGCGGGGCGGCAGGACGTGCGGCCTGGTGCGGCGCTCGCTTACGGTCAAAGCATCACCGACGGCTGCATCGACTGGGAGACCACGGTGCCGGCCCTCAACCTCCTGGCCGAAGCGGTCGCGGCACGACGGCAGAGCCAGCCGGGCGACGTGCGGGAGCGTTCAGCCTAGGAGCATGATCCGGAAAAGTGGAAACCGGTTTTCCTCGCGACAAACGCAGGACGCGTTTGCGCGGAGATCATGCTCAAACAAAGAGATGAGATCTCGCTGAGCTTTGAGGCAGCGGCGGCCGTCTGGATGCAATATTTGACGGCCTACGGCGCGCTGGTCGAGATCAGCAGGCTTGGCAAGGATGACCATGTCCTCATCACGGCGGCATCAAGCAGTGTCGGCCTCGCCGCAATCCAGATCGCCAATATGGTTGGCGCGATCCCGATTGCGGTGACGCGGACGGCTGCCAAGACACAGGCCCTGCTCGCCTGCGGCGCCGCGCATGTGATCGCGACAGCGGAAGAAGATCTGCAAGCCCGGCTGACAGAGATCGCCGGCACCACCGGGGTCCGCGTGGTCTTCGATTCGATCGGCGGCCCGATCTTCGCTCCCTTGACCGCCGCGATGTCGCGCGGCGGCATCCTGATCGAATATGGCGGCTTGAGCCCGGAGCCGACGCCTTTTCCGCTGTTCACGGTGCTGAGCAAATGCCTCACGCTGCGCGGCTACCTCGTCCATGAGATCACCGGAGATCCGGCGCGGCTGGAGGTCGCGAAGGCGTTCATCCTCGAAGGGCTGGAATCAGGTGCGCTTCGGCCGGTCATCGCCAAGACGTTCCGCTTCGACCAGATCGTCGAGGCGCATCGCTTCCTGGAATCGAACCAGCAATTCGGCAAGATCATCGTGACGATTTGATCGACGGTGATAGCCCGAACTAACAGTTCGTTTCAGCCAGCAGCAGCGACTTTTTCGTCGATGCCCTGCGATCCCGCAGGCCGAGGAGCAAGGCGGCGCCGGCAAAGACGAGCCCGCAGAGGCAAACCATCGACCAGCCGCTGGTCGCCCATGCAAATCCCGACAGCGCCGATCCGGTGGCGCTGCCGACGAAGAAGATCCCCGTAAAGAGGCCATTGATACGTCCTCGCGCTTCGGGATGCAGCATGTTGATGGCACGGCGGCCCAGCGTCTGGTCGCCGATCACGCCGATATCCAGCACGAAAGCGGCAAGGCACAGGAGCGCCAGAGCAAGGCCGTGATGCCGGGCTGGCTCGAAACCGAACCAACCCGCTCCGGCGACCCCCGAAAGGACCAGTGCGCCAACCGTTGTCGCATGCGCGATCCGGGTGGCCAGGACGGTCAAGCCGCGATCGCCAGCGCGGCCGGCGATCGGCGCGACGACCGCGCCACCTGCTCCGGCAAGCGCGAACAAGGCGATGCCGGATTGATCGAGATGGAAGGGGGATGCGGCAAGGCGCAAGGCGATGGCGGTCCAGAAACTGCCGAAGGCCGCCATGCACAGGGCTTGATAGGCTGCACGCCGCCGGAGAACGGGCTCTTGCCCAAGCAGTGTCCAAAGCGAGACGACCAACGCACCGTAGCCGACGGTTGCAGGCGGCCGGTGCCGCGGAAGTATCGCCAGCAGCATGAGCGCGAGGCCGGCCATCGCCGCTGCGTCCACTGCATAGGACAGGCGCCAGCCGAAATGCTCCGTCACCAGACTTGCGATCGGTCGCGACAGCAGAATGCCCACCATCAATCCGCTCATAGCCGTACCGATGGCCCGGCCGCGCAGATGCTCCGGCGTGATCGCAGCCGCGAGCGGAATCAGCATTTGAATCGAACTGGTCGCAACGCCGACGGCAAACGCCGATAACAGAAACAGCGAGGGCGTCGGCGCCATGGCAGCACAGGCGAGCGCGACGACGTCGAGGGCAAGCGTTGCGATGATCAGGCGCCGGTTTTCCATGAGATCGACTAGCGGGACAAACGCCACGAGCCCAACGGCATAGCCAAGCAGCGTCAGCGTCGGCGCAAGGCCGGCGAGCGCGATGGGCATGCCCAGGCTTGGGCCGATCAGTCCGACGAGGGGTTGAGCCGCGAACAGCGGCAATACGATCAGCCCGACTGCGAACGTCAGCACCGCAAGGAGTGCGGGTGACATCCGGCCATCTGCGGAGCGTTGAGTGGCGTGTGCTGGGGACGCTGGCGACATCTTGGGGTTCCAGATTGCAAAGGCATCGCGAGCGGCGACGCATGCGGGGAACCTATGCATCGGCCAATCTGGTGATAATTGGTGATTTATGCGATATATTCTCTCAAAAGCTGGAAGAATTGGAGTCCATGGCGGATCTGGACGACTACGCCGCCTTTGTTGCCGCCGTCGACCACGGCAGCCTGACGGCGGCGGCGAGAGCCCTCGGCCGTTCGTTGCAGGGGATCAGCCGCTCGCTCGCATTGCTCGAGCGCGAGCTCGGCACGCCCCTGATCTTGCGCACGACCCGGCGATCAGAAGTCACCGCCGCAGGACTCGCGTTCTATGATCGCATCAAGGCCGCGCTCGGGCAAATCGACCTGGCGCGCGCGGAGGCCGAGCAGTATGGCGAAGTCGTTTCGGGCCGGCTGCGGATCGCCGCATCGGTCCTGTTCGGACCCGTCTATGTGGTGCCCGTGGTGGCGACGTTCATGCAGCGGTGGCCCGGCGTCGAGGTCGAACTGGTGCTCAATGACGGGTTTGCCAATCTGGTTGCGGATCGGCTCGATCTTGCCATCCGCATCGGCGATCTCCCCTCATCCGGACTTCGCAGGCGCGGGCTCGCCCATCTCCGGCGCGTTCTGTTTGCGACGCCCGGCTACCTCGAGCGTCACGGGCGGCCGACCACGCCTGCCGATCTGGCCCGTCACCACTGCGTGGTGAGAACGATCGGCCCGGAGCAGGATGCCTGGCCGCTGACGATCGAGGGGCAAATTGCGTGGATACGCGTGCGCGGCACTTTTACGGCAAACGACGCCGCCGCATGCAACGAGGCGGTTGCGGCGGGTCTGGGAATTGGTCTTGCCCCGTATTGGCAGATACGGCGCCTGATCGACGATGGACGGGTCGAACTTGTGCTGACCGATTTTGAGCCGCTGCCTGTTCCGGTCAGCGCAGTCTGGCTCCCGGTAGCGCAACTGCCGGCACGAACGCGCTTGTTCATCGACACGCTCGCGGCAAGATTCTCCGCCGAGCGCTGGTGAATCAGCAGCCGCGGCAGATGCTCTTGATCTTCTTGTCGAGCGCTGCGTCTTCCTTGTTCGCGGGATCGTTCGGATTGCTCAGATTCTGCTCGCTGGGCACGTCGCCGGCCCGCGGCTGACGATGGCCGATCGGCGCCTCGGGTATGCCACCGTGGATCGTCTGGCCTACCGACGGCGATGATGATCCCTTGTTGCCGCTCTGCGCAACGGCGGCGGTCCCACTGAGGAGAACCATGAGCGCCACCAAACCAATCTTTCCCTTCATGTTGCTCCTCCGTCGAAGAATTGAGAAACGCACGCTATCTTGATCGCGGCTCGGGCGGGTAGAGATGCACTTCGCCACAATAATCGACGATACGATAGCGCGTTTCTCGATTTGCATCACGTTCACTCACAGAAGAATCTTCGCTCGCGAGATAGTTCGGTCCGACCGGCGCTTTACCGGCACCGCCCGGGATGTCCAGCACATACTCTGGCTGACACAACCCGGATACCCGCCCTCGCAAGCCTTTCATCAGCGCCTGACCCTCGGCCAGCGTGGTACGCAGATGCGCCGTCCCGGGCGCGAGGTCACCATGATGCAGGTAATAGGGCTTGATACGGCATTCAACGAAGGCACGCATCAATTCCTCCAAAGCGGCGGGGTTGTCATTGACGCCGCGCAAAAGCACCGACTGGCTCACCATCGGAATGCCAGCGTCGATCAGCCGCGCGACAGAGGCGCGCGCCCTGTCCGTCAATTCCCTGGCATGATTGGCATGCAGCGCCACCCAGACCGTGGCGCCGGCCACTTTCAGCGCGCTCACGAGATCATCGCTGATCCGTAAGGGATCGGCGACCGGCACCCGGGTATGAATCCGAATGATCTTGACGTGGCCGATTTGAGCGAGATCGGTCATGACCTGCGCCAGCCGCCGCGGCGACAGCATCAGGGGATCGCCGCCGGTCAGGATGACTTCCCAGATTTCGTTGTGGGCGCGAATATAGTCGAGCGCTCGCGCATAGGCCGCATCGGATAAGGCGCTCCCCTTGCCGGGACCGACCATCTCGCGGCGAAAGCAGAAGCGGCAATAGACCGCGCAGACATGGACCAGCTTCAAGAGCACCCGGTCGGGATAGCGGTGCACGATGCCGGCGACCGGCGAATGTGCATCATCGCCGATCGGATCGGGATTCTCGCCCGCGGCGACCGACAGCTCCTGCCGGCTCGGGATGAATTGGCGCGCAATCGGATCGGCGGGATCGTTGGGATCGATCAGCGCGGCAATGTCGGGCGTCACGGCAATCGCATAGCGCGCCGCGACCTTTTGCAGATCGGCAAGATCGGATTCCGGCGCAAGCCCGCGTGCGACGAGTTCGCCGGCATCGCGGAGGGTGGTTGCAAAATTCATTCTGCTCATCTGTCAAAGGCCGCCGGCGTCCACACCACTTGGTCGATGCGCAAGGCACCGCTCGCCAGCATCACCAGGCGGTCGAAGCCGAGCGCAACCCCGCTCGCCGGCGGCATCTCGGCCAGAGCGGCCAAAAACTCCTCGTCCAGCGGATAGCGCTCGCCATAGCGGCGCTGCTTTTCGTCCATCGCAAGCCCAAAGCGGCGGCGCTGCTCATTCGCGTCGGTCAATTCGCCGAACCCGTTGGCGAGTTCGACGCCGCAGGCATAAACCTCGAAGCGTTCCGCAACGCGTGGCTCGTCCGGCTTCACGCGCGCCAGCGCCGCTTCCGGGGCTGGGTATTCGAACAAGACCGTCAAACGTCCCTGCCCCAGATGGGGTTCTATATGCTCCACCAGGATTTTGCTGAAAATATCGGACCACGTGTCATCGTCGGCGAGGCGGACCTTCTGCCCCGCCGCGGCCGCGAGCTGCGCACGATCGCCCTCGGCACCGTTGATCGTCGCGAGCAGGTCAATCCCGGCATGGCGCTCGAAGGCGGCTGCGACCGTCAAGAATTCCGGCGCGGCGAAGGGATCGGCAGCCCTGCCGCGGAAGGAGAATTGCCGGATCCCCGTGGCCCTTGCGGCCTCTGCAACCACCGCGACACAATCGCCTATCACCACATCGTAGGGCGCGTTGGCGCGGTACCATTCCAGCATGGTAAATTCTGGCAGGTGCAGGTCGCCGCGCTCGCGGTCGCGAAACACCCGGGCGAATTCCACGATCTTGTCTTCGCCCGCGGCCAGCAGCTTCTTGCAGGCAAATTCGGGCGAGGTGCGCAGGAACCGCGTCAACCGCTCGCCGCTGCTGCGGGTCAGCTCGGTCCGCGGCGCGTGCAGGTGCGTCTCGTTTCCCGGCGAGACCTGCAAAATCCCGGTCTCCACCTCGGTAAATCCCTGAGCCTCGAACCAGGCCCGCAACGCGCGGGCGACCGCACCGCGGGCGGCCAGGAACGGCCGCGCATCGGCGTGGCGTGAGGTCGACCACCAGGGCGAAGACGGGACGTTTTCGGCCATCAGGCTTGCCACCCCTCTGGCGGCAAAACGCTGGCGTCCCGCGACAAAATCAGTATGTTGCGGCCCGAAACCGCACCGTTCGTACCCCCAAACCGGCATTTGTCGTCGTTTCGGGCCAAAATATCAGGAAAAGCAGCTTTGAGAGTCATCGCCAGCTCTATTCGCAAAGGCAACGTCATCGAGCAAGACGGCAAGCTCTATGTCGTTCTGAGCGCCGAGAACATCCATCCCGGCAAGGGAACGCCGGTCAGCCAGATCGAAATGCGCCGAATCAGCGACGGCGTGAAGGTCTCGGAGCGCTACAAGACCACCGACCAGGTGGAAAAGGCGACCGTCGAGGAGCGCAATTTTACTTACCTCTATGAAGACGGTGACGGCTACCATTTCATGAACCCCGAGACCTATGACCAGGTCCAGGTCCCCAAGGAGATCGTCGGCAGTTCGGCCCCGTATTTGCAGGAAAGCATGACGGTCAAGCTGTTGATGCACGACACCACCCCGGTGGCTATGCAGCTCCCGCAGCGCGTGACGCTGGAAGTGGTGGAAACCGAGCCCGTCACCAAGGGCCAGACCGCCTCCTCCTCCTACAAGCCCGCCGTGCTCTCCAACGGCGTGCGCACCCAGGTGCCGCCGCACATCACCGTCGGCACCCGGATCGTGGTGATGACCGAAGACGGCTCCTACGCCGAGCGCGCGAAGGACTGATATCGGAGCGATGTTGCTCCAGGGAACCACGGGTGGGGCGGAATGGCTGTCCGGTTTGTCGCAGACTTGCCGGCAGCTCTCGCCTTGGTTCCCGTCGGCGGCCTAGATAGGTCCTTCTGCCGAGAAGTTTCGGACGCCGGAAATCTCGGGGTGCGGTATGCCTCAGCCGGCTTCGGCGGCTTACGTCGCCTCCTGCCTGCGCGGCTGCGGCTGGATCCGGGTCAATCCCACTGAGCGCCTGATCCGCGGCCGCGGCCACGGTTTCCGATCGCAGATCACGGAAACCCCAATGGCGCGTGCGCTCCCGGACGAGGTGGAGCGCCCGACCCAAGGCCAGGCAGAGAAAATTCTCAATACAGCGCAAAGTAAGCGATCATCGTTATCACGATCAGCGCCAGTACCACCGATAGAATGAGCTCGGCCCTGACGCCGCGCGCCGAATGCGATTGCTGGTCGTCGATCCATCGACTGGTGCGAACGAAGCGGAGCAGCGAGGTGGCGATGATGGCGATGCCGACGAGGGTCAGCGCCAGTCCGTCGTAATGGCTGAAGGCGCCGGACAGCGCTTCCAGCCGCAAATTTTTCGAAGTGCCGAACGCGTTCGCCTCCGCCATCGTCCGCACAAACAGATTGAACTTTTCGACCACAAAGCCGAACGCGATGACCGCGATGCCGGTGCGGACCCAGGCGAGAAAGGTCCGCTCGTTCGCGGCGTGATCAGAATATCGCTCTATCATTGAGACCTCGTGAGCGGACAGAAACGGGACTTGCGGGGCAAGCAGATTGTAGCCGGTGAGCAATGCACGGCGCCACAACCCGCTCGCTCCGCGCCAATCCCTGACCGCGGAGTTCTACGACCGCTTCCTCCTAAAGGCCCGTCCGGCTTGCCTCACTCGATGAAGGTGGTGAGTTGCGCGCCCTCGTCGGCCACGAACACGGCAATCAACTCGGCCGGTTCGTTATTGCTCGCATTGGCCGAAACAAGATGCGTCGAACCGGGCGGCTCGAAGAAGGATTGACCGACCTTGAATGTCTCAAGCGGACCGCCGCCGAGCTGAGAGCGAATTTCGCCCTTGGTGACGTACGCGGTCACCGAGCCGGCATGCCGATGCGCACGCGAGAAGCCGCCGGGACCGTAGAAGACGCGTACGATGGTGACGCGCTTGCCCGGCACGTTAGGCAGCGGATACGAGGCGATCGGCTCGACCTTGTCGAGCGGCGATCCCGCAGCGGCGGCGCTGGCGCAAAGCGGCGCCACGAGACCGGACATTGCATCCATCGTCAGCGGCAGCGCCTTTCCGAGAGCGAGCGCACAGGCCAGGCCCGCAAGTACGGACAGCGAGATCGGCCGTGCAGCGGACCGCGCCGGCGCGAGACCGAATGTTGGGATCGATATCATGTTTCTCTCCTGGATCGTTGTCCTTCCCCCTGCCCTCCGCCTCAGCTTGCGGCGCGCGCGGCCTGTCGCGCCGGCGGCGTCCAGCGAAAAGCGACGCCGAACCGGTTCCAGACGTTGATCACCGCGACGGCCGAGCTGAGATAGACCAGCTCCTTCTCCGAAAATTCCGCGCTGGCTTGCGCGTAGCTCTCATCGCTCACGCCGTCTGGCAGCAAGGTCAGTGCCTCCGTCCACGCCAATGCGGCGCGCTCCCGGGCCGAGAATTGCGGCGCCTCGCGCCAGACCACCAGGAGATTGAGCTTGTCGATCGACATGCCGAGCCGCTCCGCCTCGAGGAGATGAAACTGCACGCAGAAGGCGCAGCCGTTGATCTGGGAAGCGCGAATCTTCACCAGCTCCAACAGCTCCTTCTCCAGGCCGGCCTTGCCGGCGAGCTGGCCCAGCGCCGCCACACGTTCGTAGATGTCGGGCGCGAGCGCCCTGAAATCCGGATAGTCCTTGCGGGCGTGTGACATCTTGATCACCTGATGCTATAAGAGCTCTGATCAATTATAAGAGCTCTTATAGCATGCGCAAGTTGGATATGAAGCCGCGAGAGCCGCGGCGCGAGGAGCCGGGCAGAGTTCGAAAACCACGTCCGAAAGCGCGCTCGAAAACATCCCCTCCTAGCAAGGAAGGTGTCGCCGTCACGAGGCGGCCTGTCTCCGTGCGGCCGCCGCCGGTGGGCGAAGGCAAGCGCGGCGAAAGCGGCTATCTCGGCTATCTTCTGCGGCAGGCCCAGGCAGCATCGCGCCTCGCCTTGGAGCGCTCGCTTGCCGAATTTGGTGCGACGGTGCCGCAGTTCGTCGTGCTCACCATGCTCAAGGCCTATCCGGGCCTATCCGGCGCCGATCTCGCCCGCGTCGCTTTGCTCACGCCGCAAACGATCGGCGTCATCATCCGCAATCTCGAGCGTGACGGCGCGATCAGGAAAACGCCGCATCCGGTGCATGGGCGGATGCTGCAATGGACGCTGACACCGCACGGCGGCGCGCTGCTCGAGCAATGCCGCAAGCGGGCGCTGGCGTTGGAACAGCGGCTTGCGGCGGGCCTGACGGCCAAAGACGAGCGCATCATCCGGGAGTGGCTCGCCAACATTGCCGTGAGCCTGCAGCAGGAGAGCTAGAACGCCCTGGCAGAGCCGGTTTTGCGGCGGCCCGCGCGAGGCTAGATTAGGCCGATGAGACAGTCTGATTCCTGGAACCTGCCGACGCGGCGCGCCCTGCTGCGCGCCGGCGCGTCCGCCGTCGCCCTGGTCTTGCCCGCCGGGGTGCTCGCCGCCCCGCCCGGCTTCGAGCAGTGGCGCGAGAATTTCCACCGGCGCGCGCTCGGGGCGGGCATTTCGCGGGCGACCTGGGATCGCGCGATGGCCCATGTCGAGCCCGACATGACCGTGTTCAAGGAGATCCGCAACCAGCCGGAATTCAACGAGCAGATCTGGCAATACCTCAATCGCCGCGTTTCGGAGTGGCGCATCATCCACGGCAAGGAGGCGCTCGCGGCAAACGCGGCGCTGTTCGCGCGAATCGAGAGAGATTTCGGCGTCGAGCGCGGCACGCTGCTCGCGCTGTGGGGCGTCGAATCCGCCTATGGCGATCCGATCGTGCAGAAGAACCACATGCGTCCCGTATTCCCTTCGCTGGCCGCGCTCGCCTGGAACGAGCCGCGCCGCAAGGCCTATTGGGAAAGTGAGCTCCTCAACGCGCTGCGGATCGTCGATCGCGGCTGGAGTACGCCGGAGGAGATGCGAGGATCATGGGCCGGCGCCATGGGACATACGCAATGGATGCCGGAAGTCTGGCTGCATGTCGGCATCGACTATGACGGCGACGGCAAGATCTCGCCCTTCGGCAAGCCGGATGATGCGCTGGGCTCGACCGCAAAATTCCTGGTCAACCGCGGCAAATATCATCGCGGCGAACATTGGGGTTACGAGGTGAAAAGTCCCGATGGCGCGATGAGCGGCAGCCGCAGCTATGCGGCCTGGGCCAGTGCCGGCGTTACCCGCGCCGACGGCCAGCCGTTCCCGCAGCCCAATGCGTCGGCGCAGATGTGGATGCCGGTGGCGGGCGGGCCTGCCTTCCTCCTGGGGCCGAATTTCTATGCCGTGCGCAGCTACAATCCCTCGATGAATTACGCACTCGCAATCTGCCATCTCGGCGACCGCATTCTCGGCGCCGGCCCTTTCATCCAGCCCTTCCCGGGCTCGGAGCGCGCGCTTACGCTAGCCGAGGTGCAGGAGATGCAGACACGGTTGACCAAGGCCGGTTTTGACACCGGCGGCACCGACGGCCGCGTCGGCAACGATACCATGAAGGCGGTCCGCGATTACCAGCTCAAGACGGGCATTCAGCCGGCCGACGGTTATGGTGGACTAAAGGTGCTGGCGCGCTTGCGACAGGGTGGCTAGAGCGGTTCACAGCTTAATTGAATCGGGAGGGATTCCGGATTTGGGGCGAATGTGATTCAAGATGCTGGCTGGGACTGGAGGCCAGCATCCGATGGTTCGACCAATTTCCAATGACCTGCGTAAGCGTGTTGTTGCGGCGGTTGCGAAGGGTGAGAGCTGTCGTTCGGTCGCAGCGAGGTTTGGCGTTGCGGTGTCGTCCGTGGTGAAGTGGTCGCAGCGTCATCGCCAGACCGGCTCGGTAGCGCCTGGCAAGATAGGCGGCCACCGTAAGCCGGTGCTTGAACCGCATCGCGCCTTCATCAGGGAACGGATTAGCCAGACGCCGCATTTGACGCTGCATGCCTTGAAGGACGAACTCGCCGCGCGAGGGGTTAAGGTCTCCCACAATGCGGTTTGGCTGTTTCTGCGTCGCGAAGGGCTGCGGTTCAAAAAAAACGCTGCTCGCCCTCGAGCGGGCTCGCTCCGACGTCGCACGTAGACGCCAGCGCTGGCGCTCATGGCAGGCCAAGCTCGATCCCCGACGCCTGGTCTTTATCGACGAGACCTGGATTAAGACCAACATGGCCCCACTGCGCGGATGGGGGCCAAAAGGCGAGCGGGTGCGGAGCTTCACGCCACATGGCCACTGGCGGACGCTGACATTCCTTGGCGCCTTGCGCTGCGACCGCCTCACCGCACCTTGCTTGTTCGACGGCCCAATCAACGGCGAATGTTTCCGTGCCTATGTTCAGCAGCTTCTCGTCCCCCAGCTCCGGCCAGGCGACATCGTCATCATGGACAATCTCGGCAGCCACAAGTCGGCGGCCCTGCGCCGCCTGATCAAAGCCGCCGGCGCAAGGCTCTGGTATCTGCCGCCATACTCGCCGGACCTCAATCCGATCGAACAGACCTTCGCCAAGATCAAGCATTGGATGCGCACCGCCCAAAAGCGCACGATCGACGAGATTTGCCGCCATATCGGCAGCCTCGTCACAACCATCCAGCCCAACGAATGCAGCAACTACTTCGAAAACGCCGGATACGCTTCTATCAAAACGTGAAACGCTCTAGCTCTCCCTCACGACCGGCGAACCGCGGTCCCCGCGAACATACCGCCATCGATAACAAGTTCGGTCCCGGTCACATAGCTCGATGCGTCGGAGGCAAGGTACAGCACGCCCTGGGCGATCTCCTGCGCCTGCCCGGCACGCCCCAATGGGGTCGCAAGGCGCGCGAGTTCCTGCGGATCGATCGGCGCATTCTGGCCGCTGGAGGCGCCCGGCGGAATCTTCGCCCAAATCGGGGTGTCGATGATTCCAGGATGCACCGAGTTGACGCGGATGCCGTCGCCGAACGAAGCGCATTCCATCGCAATCGATTTGGCGAACAGGCGCACGCCGCCTTTGGTTGCGGAATAGCCAGCCAGCGTCGCTGATCCCCGCAGACCAGCCAGCGACGACATCATGATGATGGAGCCGCCACGGCCGCCCTTACGCATCAGAGGCAGGCAGTACTTCACCGACAGGAATACGCCGTCGAGATTGATGGCGGTCTGCCGCCGCCAATCCGCCAGCGACATCTCGACAATCGAGAGCACGCCGATCCCGATGCCTGCATTTGCAACAAGCACATCCAGCCGTCCGAAGCGCTGCTCGATTTCGGCCACGACTTCCGCCCAACGCGGTTCGCTGGTCACGTCCTGCTGGAGAAATATCGCCTGCTCGCCGCCTGCCTTGCGAATGCCGGCCACAACCTCCGGTCCCTTGAGCTCATCGATATCCGTGACAACGACGGACGCGCCCTCCTGCGCCAGCAGTTCGGCGATCGCTTGCCCAATGCCCGACGCACCGCCCGTGACCAAGGCAACCTTGCCCGCAACCTGCCCTGCCATTTTTCCTCCCATTTGCTTGTTCTTCGTTGGTTTGAACAGTCTAGAGCGCGATGAGATTAGGTTGAATCGTCATGGCGCTCCAAATTCTTTGAAGCACGACCTTTTTGGAGAACCGCTGCACACTTTCCGCATCATGCTCTATCTGATCACACTCGGCCCCTGATCGGGCAGCGCGACGTCGAGCACGCGCAATTGCACGCGCTCCGTTCCCTGGAAACGGTCGATGGCAAGCGAGCCCGCGACATGCAGCGGCTGTCCGCGATTCTGTGTCAGCGCGTTGCCGAGCTTTTGTCCAACCGAGCGGAACGCCATGGCGTTGACGATCGCGCCGTCACCGGATTTGAAGCGCAGCCGCAGATGCGCCTGTCCCACTTCATCGGCGTAGATGAGTTGATGCGATGGCAGCGCCAGCACCGGCTCGGGATTGCCGCTGCCGAACGGGCCGGCGCGATCGAGCGTCTTCGCGAGCTCTGCCGTAACGCCCCGTGCCGAAATCGCGCCATCGATCAACAGTTCGTTGACATGCCGCGCCTGAGCGACGTCGTGGGCCAGCGCGCTTTCCAGATAGGCGCGAAACTCCGCAAGCTTTTCCTTGCGCAGCGTGACGCCCGCGGCCATCGCGTGGCCGCCTCCCTTGATGAGCACGCCGTCAGTGACGGCCTGGCGCACCGCCTTGCCGAGATCGACGCCGGGAATGGAGCGACCCGAACCGGTGCCGATGCCGCCGGGTTCGAGCGCAACCGCGAACGCCGGCCGCGCAAATTTTTCCTTCAGCCGCGCGGCGACCAGGCCGACGACGCCGGGATGCCAGCCCTCGGATGCGGTGACGATCACCGACCCCTTATCCTCGAGGCCGAGCGAGGCGAGCGCCTCAGCTTCGGCCTGCGCCTCGGCATCCTGCTCAATCTGCCGCCGCTCGGTGTTGAGCCGGTCGAGTTCGGCTGCAATCCGCGCGGCTTCCGAGACGTCGCCCTCCAAGAGCAGCCGTACGCCGAGATCGGCACGCCCGATGCGCCCGCCGGCATTGATGCGCGGGCCGAGCAGAAAACCAAGATGCCACGCCTCCGGCGGACCGTTGAGCCTGGAGACATCCATCAGCGCGGTGTGGCCGACATGATCGCGCCGGCGCATCGCGATCAGCCCCTTGGCGACCAACGCGCGGTTGAGCCCGATCAGCGGCGCGACGTCCGCAACCGTGCCGAGCGCCACGTGATGCAGCATGCTGAGCAGATCGGGCTCCGGCATTTCGCTGGTCCAGAAGCTGCGCTTGCGCAATTCGCGGTTGACCGCCACCAGCGTGACCAGCGTCAATCCGACAGCCGCGAGATAGCCGAGCCCGGAGAGATCGTCCGGCCGGTTCGGGTTCACCAGCGCATCCACCTCGGGCAAGTCCGTCCCGCATTGATGATGGTCGATGACGACGACGGACATGCCGAGGCGCTTCGCCTCCGCCAACGGCTCGATGCTGGTGGTACCGCAATCGACCGTGATCAGGAGCGTCGCGCCCTTGCCCGCCAGCATGCGTACCGCGTCGGTGTTGGGGCCATAGCCCTCGAACAGCCGGTCCGGAATGTGGATCAATGGATCGAGCCCACAATGGCGCAAGTGCCAGGCGAGCAGCGCGGCCGAGGTCGCGCCGTCGACATCATAGTCACCGAAGATGGCGACCTTTTCACCGCGCGTGGCAGCGTCGGCAATGCGCCTGGCCGCCGCTTCCATCTGCGTCACCGTGAAGGGGTCGGGCATCAATTTGCGGATGGTCGGATCCAGGAAATCCGGCACCGCGTCGATATCGACATCGCGCCCGGCGAGGACGCGCGCCAGCAGTTCCGGCAGATCATGGCGCTGCGCGATCGCAAGCGCGCGCGCCGCGCCGCGCGCGTCCAGGCGGTCGCGCCAGAGCTTTCCGGTCAGTGATTGGCTGACGCCGAGAAAGGCCGGCGGCGATTCGATCGGTAGTGCGATTGCGGGAACGTTCATGATGCCAGATCGGAAATGAGCACACAGGCTGCGCAACGCGGAAGTGTAGTGGACGGCGTTTTGGCGTGCACCGGCCGGAGCTGCGAATCACACAGGTTCCGTGGTGTTACCCCCAATCGCCGAAAAAAGCAGCGAACTGCCGAATAAACGTGCAGTTTCCGACAGCTAAAACGGGGCGAAAGCGCCGTGAAATTAAATGTGCGTTAGCTCTCATCCGCGACCATGCGCCGACGATTTAACTCAAAAGCTGTTTGATCACGATTCCCGCCCTGGTTGTGATTGCGGGACCAGCGGTACGAGGACATTCGCCAATGTCTGTTGCACTTCAACAGAACCGAGCCAAACCATTTGCCAACACGCCGGCCAAGCCGGGCGCTGCAGAAGAGGACGATTCCGACATTTCCGCGCTGATCGGCCGGCTCACGGCCGAAGTCAACCAAATCGCCATCGACAAGACCAAATCGATCCAGCAGATCACCAACCAGATGAAGATGCTGGCGCTGAACGCGCTGATCGAGAGTTCGCGCGCGGGCGCGCAAGGCGCCGGGTTCGCGGTGGTCGCGCAGGAGGTGCGCGGCGTCGGCCAGCAGGTCGAGGGAATAGCGCGCGAGCTGGAAACCCAGCTCACCAAGCGCACCGCCAATCTCATGACCTCGATCCAGCGCATGGTCGAGCGCTCGCGCGGCGAGCGCCTGGTCGACCTGTCGCTCAACGCCATCGAATTGATCGACCGCAATCTCTACGAGCGGACCTGCGACGTGCGCTGGTGGGCCACCGACTCGGCCGTCGTGGAATGCGCGGCGGCGCCCGAAGCGGCCGCCGTTGCACACGTCTCTGAGCGGCTCGGCGTGATCCTGTCGGCCTATACCGTCTATCTCGATCTCTGGCTTTGCGACCTCGAGGGCAACGTGATCGCCAGTGGGCGGCCCAATCGTTTCAGCGTCAAAGGCCAGAATGTCGCTGCCACCAGATGGTTTGCGCAAGCGCGTGGGCTCGCCTCGGGCGACGACTATGTCGCCGGCAATGTCGAGTGCCAGCCCCTGCTCGGCAACGCGCAGGTCGCGACCTATTGCGCGAGCGTGCGCGCCGACGGCAAAGCCCATGGCAAGCCGATCGGCGTGCTCGCCATTCACTTCGATTGGGAGCCGCAGGCCCGGGCCATCGTGCAGGGCGTGCGCGTCGGCACCGACGACAAGGCACGCGTGCTGCTGGTCGATTCCAATTTTCGGGTGATAGCAGCCTCCGACGGCCAGGGCCTGCTCACCGAACGCGTAACCTTGTCGCTCGAGGGCCGGCGCAGCGGCTTCTATCATGACCGCTCCGGCGCGCTGGTCGCCTTCCACGCCACGCCGGGCTATGAGACGTATAAAGGGCTCGGCTGGTTCGGCGTGATCATGAGCGGAGCTGGATAAGCCAGAGCTTCAGCACCCGAGCCGGTCGGCGATTTCGCCGAAATCCTTGGCCACGATGTCCCAATCGCCCGTGGCCTCGAAGTCTACCTTCTGCAAGGGACCGTACTCGGTCGGGCGCGCCACGAAGGCGGTCTTCAGACCGTGCTTTTGCGCGTTCTTCAGATCGTAATTGTGGGCCGCCACCATCATCACCTCACCTGGCTGCAGGCAAAGCAGCCTGGCCGCGCCGAGATAGGTTTCGGGGTCGGGCTTGTAATGCTCGAACAACTCCGCGGACATGATGAGGTCCCAGGGCAGGCCTGCAAACTTCGCCATGTTGGTGAGCAGCGCCACGTTGCCGTTCGAGAGCGGCGAGATGACATATTTCTTCTTGAGCCGGGTGAGCCCGGGCACGCTGTCCGGCCAGGGATAGAGGCGATGCCATCCCATGGTGAGATGATGCAGATCGGCATCCGTGAGCCCGGAGATGCCGAGTTGGGCGACCAGCTTTTCCAGGGAGCGCCGATGCAGCACGTCGAGGATCACATAGCCGCGCTCGGGATGCTTGCGCACCTCGTCCATCGAGGCGGTGTAGACCGCGCGCCAGCCGTCGACCAACGCGATCCAATCGGCCTTGAGGCCGCGCGTCTCGCCCCATCTGGTGAAATCGTTGATCAGGCTGGTGCGCCAGTCGACGACCGTGCCGAACACGTCGAACACCAGCGCTTTGACGGCCGAAAGATCTGATACGGTCGCTTCCCCTTTGTCTTGTTCTTCGTCATTCCGGGGCGATGCGCAAGCATCGAGCCCGGAATCTCGCGCCGCAACCTCTGGATTCCGGGTTCGCGCTTTGCGCGCCCCGGAATGACGTCCCAAGGACGATGCTTGGGGTTAATCCAGGTGGAACTTCTCGAGCTGGCGGTGCTCGGCCTTGATATAACGAACGGTGCCGGTGACCGAGCGCATCACCACGGTCTCCGTCTCGATCACACCGTCCTTGCGGAACTTGGCGCCAGTCAACAACGATCCGGTGGTGACGCCGGTTGCCGCGAACAGGCAGTCGCCTCTCGCCATGTCCTCGATGCCGTAGATCATCTTGGGATCGGTGATGCCCATCTTGTGGGCGCGCTCCCGCTTCTCATCGCTGTCGAGCACGAGACGGCATTGCATCTGGCCGCCAATGCAGCGCAGAGCCACTGCGGCCAAAACGCCCTCCGGCGCACCGCCCGTGCCGATGTACATGTCGACGCCGGTATTGTCGGGGTCGGCGCAATGGATCACGCCGGCGACGTCGCCGTCGGTGATGAGACGCACCGCAGCTCCCGTCGAGCGCACGCTCTGAATGATGTCGGCATGGCGCGGACGATCCAGAACCAGGACCGTGATCGCGGAAGCGTCAACGCCCTTGGCCTTCGCCAGCCGCTTGACGTTGTCGGCCGGAGAGGCATCGAGCTCGACCAGGCCTTTCGGATAGCCGGGGCCGATCGCGAGCTTCTGCATATAGACGTCGGGCGCATGCAACAGCGTGCCGCCATCGGCGATCGCCATGGTGGCGATGGCGCCCGGCATGTTCTTGGCGCACAGCGTGGTGCCCTCGAGCGGGTCCACCGCGATGTCGACCTGCGGGCCGGCATTGAGCCCGACCTTCTCGCCGATGAACAGCATCGGCGCCTCGTCGCGCTCGCCCTCGCCGATCACGATCGTGCCTTCGATCGGCAGCTTGTTGAGCTCGCGCCGCATGGCGTCGACCGCAGCCTGGTCGGCCGCCTTCTCATTGCCATGGCCGCGCAGCCGCGCGGCCGAGACCGCCGCACGCTCCGTCACCCGCACCAGTTCGAGCGTCAGAATGCGCTCAAGCAACATCTGTGGCGGAACGGAAATATGGGTCGACATCGGCGCACTCCTTAGAAAACTATCTCACGGGCCTTCCGGCCCGCCGTCAATCACCTAACGCGTAATCGGTTCGATTTGGCGTCAATTCTTTTCGATCCTTATGACTTGCGGGCGGCCGCTGATCACCTTGTCGCGCTGGACCGCCTTCAAGGCGCGGTAGACCGCGTCCTCATGGGTAGCATAGGTAATCAAAATAACGGGCACTTGCGAAGCCTTGCCTCCCGTGCGCCCAAGGTCAACACCATTGCTGTGGCGCTGCACGATCGATTCCAGGGAAATCTTCTGCTCGGCGAGCCGGGTGGCGATGGCGGCGGCGGTGCCGGGGAAATCGCGCGCCATCAGGCGGATGTAATAGCCGCCCTCGTGCCGCTCCATCGGCGCCTTTTCGGTCGCGCGGAGCCGGTCGACCGGGCGGCCGAACGGGCTTACCCGCACGCCGCGGGCGACATCGGCAATGTCGGCAACCACCGCGGAGGCAGTCGCGGCACCGCCTGCGCCCGGCCCCACCAAGGTTAGCGGCGGGATGCCTTCGCCGTCGATCGTCGCCGCATTGGTCACGCCCATGACCTGCGCGATCGATGAAGATTTGGGCACCATGGTCGGATGCACGCGCTGCTCGATGCCTTTGGCCGTGCGTACCGCAACGCCCAACAGCTTGACGCGATAGCCGAGGTCACTCGCCGCGCGCAGGTCTTCCGGCGTAATCGACGAAATGCCCTCGACATAAATGGCGCTCTCCGCCACCCTGGTGCCGAAGGCGAGGCTCGCCAGGATGGCGAGCTTTTGCGCGGTGTCGTGGCCATCGATATCGAAAGACGGATCGGCCTCCGCATAGCCGAGCCGCTGCGCATCCTTCAGGCATTCTTCGAAAGACAGCCCCTCCTGCTCCATCCGCGTCAGGATGTAATTGCAGGTGCCGTTGAGGATGCCATAGACGCGGTTGATCGCGGTGCCCGCAAGCCCCTCGCGCAAGGTCTTCACGACCGGGATCGCGGCGCCGACCGCCGCTTCGAAATTCAGCGCCGCCCCGTGCGCCTCGGCGGCCTTGGCGAGCCGCAGGCCATGTTTGGCGATCAGCGCCTTGTTGGCGGTCACCACTGACTTGCCGGCTTTCAGCGCGATCTCGATCGCGGAGAGCGCCGGCTCGCCGGCCCCGCCGATCAGTTCGACCAGGCAATCGACATCAGGATTTTCCGCAAGCGCCTGTGGATCCTTCACCCAGGCGATGCCGCGCAGATCGACGCCGCGCTTTTTTGCCTTCGATCGCGCGGTGACGGCGACCACACGTACGGGGCGCCCACACCGCGACGCCAGGCTAGTGCCCTGGCTTTCGATCAGACGGACGACCTCAGCACCCACGGTGCCGAGCCCCGCTATACCCACTCTCAGGGGTGCGACCATAACAGACTAGACCTGGAAAGACTTTATGCTGCAGGCATGATCTGATCCGAAAACCGGATGCCACTTTTCGGGATCATGCCTACCGCCGGTTGGCGAGAGGAACCACGTTGTGCAACCTTTCGATACCGCTTTCAAGGAAGCGGCGCACGCCGCGGGCGGCCTGGCGGATACGCTGCTCGTTTTCCACCATGGCGATGCGCACATAGCCTTCGCCATGCTCGCCGAAGCCGACGCCGGGCGAGACCACGACGCCGGACTTTTCCACCATCAGGGTCGCGAACTGCATGCTGCCTAGCGTCTTGAATGCTTCGGGCAGCGGCGCCCAGGCGAACATCGAGGCTTCGGGCGGCGGAATCTCCCAGCCGGCGCGACCGAACGATTCCACCAGCGCATCGCGCCGCTTGCGATAGGTATCGCGCATCTCGCGAATGCAGTCCTCCGGACCGTTCAGCGCGGCGGTCGCCGCCACCTGGATCGGCGTGAACGCGCCGTAATCGAGATAGGACTTGACGCGCGCCAAGGCCGCGATGATCCGCTCATTACCGACGGCGAAGCCCATGCGCCAGCCGGCCATCGAGAAGGTCTTCGACATCGAGGTGAACTCGACGGTGACGTCGATCGCGCCGGGCACCTGCAGCACGGACGGCGGCGGGTTGCGATCGTCGAAATAGACCTCCGCATAAGCGAGGTCCGAGAGGATGAAGATTTCGTGACGCTTCGCAAACGCCACGAGGTCCCGATAGAAGTCGAGACTTGCGACATAGGCCGTGGGATTGGAGGGATAGCAGACCACGAGCGCGATCGGCTTCGGGATGGAATGGACGATAGCGCGCTCGACCGCTTCAAAGAATTGCGGGGTCGGCTCGGATGGGACCGAGCGGATCACCCCGCCCGCCATCAGAAAGCCGAAGGCGTGGATCGGATAGCTCGGGTTCGGACACAGGATGACGTCGCCGGGCGCGGTGATCGCCTGGGCGACATTGGCGAAGCCTTCCTTGGAGCCGAGCGTCGCAACGATTTGGGTCTCCGGATTGAGCTTCACCCCGAAGCGCCGCGCATAATACGCCGCCTGGGCCTTGCGCAGGCCGGGAATGCCGCGGGACGCCGAGTAGCGGTCGGTCCGCGGCTTACCCAGCGTCTCCTTCAACTTGTCCAGGACATGGGGTGGCGCCGGCAGGTCGGGATTGCCCATGCCAAGGTCGATGATATCGGCGCCGGCGTTCCGCGCGGCCGCCTTGGCCCGGTTCACTTGCTCAAAAACGTAAGGCGGCAAACGGCGGATGCGGTAAAATTCTTCCATGGCTCCTTAACTCCGGCAACCGGCATGGGCAGAATCGCAATCCCAATGGGGCATTTGCGAAACGAAATCCAACTTGCCAAAAAATCGTGCCAAATCAAGAACCTAGCACGAATTCAGCGGCAAAATTCTAAGCAGTTGCCCTGATTTGCGGTTGAGCATAGTTCTTTTAGCACGGACCGACGCCCGCGCCAGCGCTCACTTCGCGTTGGGATTTTGGGTGGTCGAGGCCTGACGGTCGCGCGCTTTGATCAATTCAGCTTCGATCTTGGCGCGCTGGTCCGGCGGGATCACCGCCTCGTCCCGATCCGGCGGCAGATCATGGACGGGCAGATAGGTCCCGGAGTCCTTTGCATGCGCCGAGGCGTCCGCCGGCGTGCCGAGCGAAGGCATATCGGCAATGGGACTGGAGCAGCCGGCCAGCACAAAGGCCGACAACGCCAACATACCCAATGCAAGCACGGTTGTGTGCCGTCCGACCGACATCGCTTTGGCCAATCCCACTTCGCCGATTTAAGCAGCGCCCAATCTGCCGCAGCTCAAACCATTGTCGCCCGAAACGATTAGAGCCAGAAACAGTAGAGGAGAGCGATAGGGCTGCAATGTGACGGAACCAAGATTGATTGTCGCAGTGCAACACGCGCCACGCCGCAAAAGTTAACTTGAAAACTGCTAGCGCGATCTCGCGGTGACGCAAGCGAAATGAATCGGTAGTGTCTTTCCCATGAACGACGTGAAGATCGATACCGGGCTGACCAAGACATTCGACGCCGAGGCCTTTGCGATGAATCTGGCCCGCGCCATGGAGAGCGGCGGCAAGGCGCTGGCGGCCTATCTGAAGCCGCGCGAGAGCGGCGAGGTCAAAGATAATCCGCCGACCGAGCTTGCCGAGGTGATCAGGACGATGACCGCGGTCGCCGAATATTGGCTGGCCGACAATGAGCGCGCCGCCGACCTGCAGACCAGGATCGCCAAAGGATACCTCGACCTCTGGGGCTCGGCGGTACGGCGACTCGCAGGGCAAGAGGCCGCGCCGGCAATCGCCCCCTCGCCGCGCGACAAGCGCTTCGCCGACCCGGAATGGAAATCGAACCACTTCTTCGATTTCGTGATGCAGCTTTATCTGCTGAGCGCACAATGGGCCCACGATCTCGTGCGCAATGCCGAAGGGCTCGATCCGCACACGCGCAAGAAGGCGGAGTTCTACATCCAGCAGATCGTCAATGCGCTGGCGCCTTCGAATTTCGTGTTCACAAACCCGGAAGTGTTGCGCGAGACGCTGGCCTCCAGTGGCGACAATCTGGTGCGCGGCATGCAGATGCTGGCGGAAGACATCGAGGCCGGCAAGGGTATCCTCAAAATCCGGCAGTCCGATCCCGCCGATCTCCAGCTCGGCGTCAACATGGCGGTCACGCCCGGCAAGGTGATCTATCAGAACGAGCTGATGCAGCTCATCCAGTACGAGCCGACGACGGAGAAGGTGCTGCGTACGCCGCTTCTGATCGTGCCGCCCTGGATCAACAAATTCTACATCCTGGACCTGCGCCCGGAGAAATCCTTCATCAAATGGTGCGTCGACCAGGGCATCACGGTCTTCGTCATTTCCTGGGTCAATCCCGACAGGAGCTTGGGCGCCAAGACCTGGGAAGACTACATGAAGGAAGGCCCGCTCGCGGCGATGGACGCGATCGAAAAGGCCACCGGCGAGATGAAGGTGCATACGCTCGGCTATTGCGTCGGCGGCACCCTGCTCGCGACCACGCTGGCCTGGCTTGCGGAAAAGCGGCGCGTGCGCACCACTTCGGCGACCTTCCTGGCGGCGCAGGTCGACTTCACCCACGCCGGCGATTTGCTCGTGTTCGTCGATGAGGGCCAGATTTCGGCGCTGGAACGCGACATGCAGGAAGCCGGCGTGCTGGAAGGCGCCAGGATGGCGATGGCCTTCAACATGCTGCGCTCGAACGACCTGATCTGGTCCTATGTGGTCAGCAATTACTTGAAAGGGCAGCCGCCGGCCGCGTTCGATCTGCTGCACTGGAATTCGGACGCAACGCGCATGCCCGCGGCCAACCACTCCTATTACCTGCGCAACTGCTATTTGGAGAACAGGCTGTCCTCAGGCACGATGGTGCTCGACAACACCCTGCTCGATCTCTCCAAGGTCAAGGTGCCGGTCTACAATCTGGCGACGCGTGAGGATCACATCGCGCCGGCCGATTCCGTGCTTTACGGCTCGCAATTTTTTGGCGGGCCAGTGAAATTCGTGCTTTCCGGCTCCGGTCATATCGCCGGTGTCGTCAATCCCCCGGCGGCGAACAAGTACCAGTACTGGACCAATGACGAGATTCGCGACATCTCGCTGGAGGACTGGTTGAATGCCGCGCAGGAACATAAGGGCTCGTGGTGGCCGGACTGGCGCGAATGGCTTGCCAGCATCGATGCGGAGGAAGTGCCGGCACGCGCCATCGGCAGCGATGCCTTGCCGCCGATCGAGGACGCACCCGGAAGTTACGTCCGGGTCCGCTCATAGCGAAGGTTTGGCGAAGCTTCTTGCGCTCGGGTATAAGCACACCAGCAACACTGATCTCGAAAGCGCGTAAGAGGGGGAGACGATGGCATCCGGATTGCTGACACCCGAGTTGTTCTGGCTGACCTTGACCGTCATTTTGACGGGCATCTTGTGGATCCCCTACATCGTCAACCGTGCCCAGGTGCGCGGGCTGTCCGGCACGATGGCCAATCCGGCCCGCGACGCCAAGCCGCATGCGCCATGGGCGACACGGCTGATGTTCGCCCACGACAACGCGGTCGAAAATCTGGTGATCTTTGCACCCCTGGTGCTGATCCTCAACGAGATCGACTACTCGACCAAATGGACGGTCTATGCCAGCGCGGTCTATTTCTGGTCCCGCGTCGCGCATCTGATCGTCTACACGCTGGGGCTGCCGGTGTTTCGCACGATCGCCTTCACCGTCGGCTTTCTGGCACAGGCCGTGCTGGCGCTGGCGATCTTCGGGATTTTCTGAGTCCCTCACATCCAGCGCGCGATGAACCCCGCCGCGCTGAGCCGTGCCATAACGTCATCCAGATGGGCCCGATCGCGCGTTTCGATCACGAGCTCGAGCAAGGTCGCCTTGGCCGGCAGATCGGAAAAGGTGCGCTGATGCGAGACTTCGATAATGTTGGCGCCAGCCTCGGCCAGCAGGATTGACACCGCGGCAAGCTGACCCGGCCGGTCCACGAGGTCGATCGCAAGCTGGGTCAGCCGACCCTCGCGCGCCAGCTCGCGGGTCAGGACGGAAGCGATCAGCCTGGTATCGATATTTCCGCCTGTCAGGATGAGACCGACATTGCGACCCGCAAAGCGTTCAGGGTTCGACATCACAGCAGCAAGGCCTGCGGCGCCGGCGCCTTCCACCACCGTCTTTTCGATCGAGATCAAGGTCGCGACCGCCCGCTCGATCTGATCCTCGCTGACGAGCACGACGTCGTCGACCAGATCGCGGATGATGTCCGTCGTGATCTTTCCGGGCGATTTGACCGCGATGCCCTCGGCAAGCGTATCGCCGCGCATCGGCAGCGCCTGGCCGTAGATCGCATTGTACATCGACGGGTAAAGCTGGGCCTGAACGCCGAGGATGCGCAAATCCGGCCGCACGGCACGCGCCGCGATCGCGATGCCGGAGATCAGCCCGCCGCCGCCGATCGGAACCACAAGCGTATCCAGAAGCGGCACCGCTTCGAGCATTTCGGGCGCGATGGTCCCCTGCCCCGCGATGATCAACGGATCATCGTAAGGGTGGATCAGCGTCATGCCGTGGGCCTTGGCATGTGCGAGCGCGAACTCGCCCGCCTCTTCCAGCGTGGCGCCCGAGATCATCACCGCCGCGCCATGCCGCCGCGTGTTTTCGATCTTCACCATCGGCGTGCCGATGGGCATCACGATGGTCGCGGAAATGCCGAGACGCTTGGCATGATAGGCCACGCCCTGCGCGTGATTGCCCGCCGACATCGCGACGACACCGCGCCCGCGTTGTTCGGGTGAAAGGGCCAAAAGGCGGTTCAACGCGCCGCGCTCCTTGAAGGAGGACGTGAACTGCAGATTCTCGAATTTGAGCCAGATCCGGCAGCCGCACATCTCGCCCAGCGTCCGGCTTTCCTCGCATGCGCTAACCAGCACCGCGCCACGGATCGCCGCGGCCGCGGCGTCGATGTCGGCGGGCGTGACTGGCAAGTTGGGCGCGTCTGCGCGCTTATCTTTCGAATCGGTCGGCATCTTGGGCGGCCAATTTTGGCGCCGTCATTCCGGGGCGGTTCGCAGAGCCGAACCCGGAATCTCGAGATTCCGGGTTCGATGCTAACGCATCGCCCCGGAATGACGGCGTGAATGAACTTACGGGAACAGCGCGATCTGCTCCAGCCCGGCGGTTTCCGGAAAGCCGAACATCAGGTTCATGTTCTGGATCGCCTGCCCGGCCGATCCCTTCACCAGATTGTCCAGCACCGAGATCACGATGGCCCGGTTCTTGATGCGATCGGGAAACACGGCGATCTGCACATAGTTGGACCCGCGTACATTCTGGGTCTGTGGCATCACGCCCTTTTTCGCAACATGGACGAACGGCTCGTTGCGATAGGCGTTCGAGAGCGCATCGCGCAGATCATCGACGCTCGCGCCATCGAGTCTGACATAGCACGTGCAAAGTTCGCCGCGTGCCATCGGAATCAGGTGCGGCGTGAAATTCACCGTCACGGCGGCACCGGCGGCGGCGCCGATCTCCTGCTCGATCTCGGGCGCATGACGATGCGTGCCGACCGAATAGGGCGACAGCCCCTCGCCCGCCTCCGAGAACAGCGTGTTCTGCTTCAGCCCGCGCCCGGCCCCGGTCACACCGGACTTGGCATCGATGAGAATGTCGTGCACGTCGATCAGCTTGGTCTTGGCGAGCGGCACCAGGGCCAGCAACGACGCCGTCGGATAGCAACCAGGACAGGCCACCAGCCGGCTCGATGCAATTTTCTTCCGATAGAATTCGGTTAGTCCGTAGACGGCTTCACCTTGCAGTTCCGGCGCGCGGTGCTCGTGTCCGTACCATTTCGCATAGACCTCCCTGTCGCGCAGCCGAAAATCCGCGGACATATCCAGGACCTTGATGGCCGGATTGGCTTTGAGGACCGCGGCGATGATCTCCTGGGTCGTGCCGTGCGGCAGGCCGCAGAACACGGCATCGAGTTGCCTCCAATCGACCTTCTCCCATTCCACGAGCTTGGGCAGGTCCAGCATGAAGAAATGCGGGAACACGTCGTCCATTGCGCGGCCGGCATGGGTGTTTGCGGTCAAGGTCGTGATCTCGGCGTGCGGATGCCGCGCCAGCAGGCGCACCGCATCCGCGCCGGTGTAGCCGGAAGCGCCGAGGACACCGATTTTCTTCTTGCTGCTCATGTTGCGCTCCCTTCATTGCCCGCCGCTTCGTCAGCAAATGCCGCAGGCCTCGCCTCGCGCATCAGATGCGAAATCTGTTGTGCGTTCGCATCGGGCCGCGCGGCCAACGCGGCGCTCACCGCGCGGTAATCCGCCTCGGTCTTGTGCTGGTTGAGCTTGAAACTGCCTTCGACCTCCTCAACCGTCATCACCAAGCCGACGATCGCCCTCTTCATCGCCTCAAACCGTCCCGCCGTCATTTTCGCCGATGTCCAGGGCTTCTTGGGCAAGAGCCGCTCCTCGAACTTGGTGCTCAGCGTATCGACCTGCACCGTAAGCTCGTCATCCGTCAGCACCCGCACCGGACCGGTCAGATGCACGGCCTGATAGAGCCAGGTCGGCACCTGGTCGGGCGAGACGTAGTAGTCCGCCGAGACATAGACGTCGGCGCCGGTGACGGCCAGGAGCCACGACGATGTCGCTCCTGCGAGCTTTATCAGCGGATTGTGACGGGCGACATGAAACGCCGCGCGCGGCGTGCCGTCCTCAGCGTATGAGAGATAGAACGGCAGTGTGGAGGCGATCGGCTTGCTGCCGTCGAAAGCGCAGATGAGCCCAAATCCGCGCGCTTCGGCAAATTTCAGGCAGGCCGCGCGATCGGCTTTGAACATCGGAGGCGTGTACATGTCTCACTCCTATTTGACCTAGGAGCCGCCGAATCGGATGCGCGTTTTCTTTTGAGGAGAATGCCGCAGGATCCAATCCGGCGGCAGAGGCGATGATCTCAAACGCCGACAACCGCCCATGCCGCGTAGGCGCGGCGGCGGCGAGCGATGCGGATGGTCGCGGCGTTGATCATGCGTGGGGCTATAAAGCGATGCCTGCGGGCGGTCAAGATACGATGGCGTCATTTCGGGGCGCTTGCAACGCAAGCGAACCCGGACTCTCGCGCCCCAAGCTCCAGATTCCGGGTTCGCGCGCTCGAGGCGCGCGCCCCGGAATGACGCTCCATGTCAGATCGCCGGATTCCACGGCATCGGAATGACTCGATACCCGTCGCCGTCCTTTTCGAGATGGGCTAGTCCGGGGAACGGATAATGGAATGCCTGAAGCAGCAGCTTCTCCGTTACCACCATGTCATAGATGCGGCGGCGCGTTTTTTCCGCAACATCCGCGTCCTGATCGAAAAAGGCATGCCACCCCGGATGTGTCGCAAACGGATTCGGATTGTTGGTCACGTCGGATTGGATGAACACCTTCCCCGAACCGGATGACAGCACGTAGGACGTATGCCCAGGCGTGTGCCCGACGGTCTCGACCGCAAGCAGGCCGGGCGCGATTTCCTTGCCCCACTCGTACGGCGTCACCTTTCGCTTGAGGCCGGCATCGAAGATGTTGCGGTTGTTCTTGAACAGGCTCTGCATGCGGCCCGCGGGCGCGCGGCTCATCTCGCCATCGTCCATCCAGAACTTCCATTCGACCGCCGGCACCAGCACTTCGGCATTCGGAAAGGCCGGCGTGCCTTCGGCGGTCAGCAACCCGTTCACGTGGTCGGTGTGAAAGTGAGAAATCACCACCATGTCGACGGCCTTGGGATCGAAGCCCGCGGCCGCCATGTTCTCCGCGAACAGCCCGTTGGTCCTGTTCTTCTCCCGCGCCAATGGTCCGTTGCCGGTATCAATCACCACGACCTTGCCGCCGGTGTTGATCACGAGCGGGGCGAAATAGATCGTCATCGTATCGCCGGGCAGGAACGCCCGTTGGAGCGCCGCGCTGACGTCTTCCTTCTTGGCATTGGTGATGAAGGAATCCTCCAGCGGAAAGGTGAACCTGCCGTCGGACACCACGCTGACCTCGATGTCGCCGACCCTGTAGCGATAGAAGCTTGGCGCCTGTTTATCCGCCGGCGCCGCAGCGGCACTCGCCGCCGTCGACCCGAGCAATGGTGCAGCCGCGATCGCCGCGGCGGACGCGAGTGCTTGCCGTCGTGATAGTTGCATGGCCGTCCTCCCACCGACAGAATGAATTCCGAATTGTTCGCTCGTCGCCTGTCTTGCGTCGATCGTAGCAAGATCGCGTTTGCTGCGCGAACAGGACGAGTGTCCCGGTCGCTAACCCCCGCCCTCTCGCGTTTATTCCGGCTAAACCGCGCGCCAGAGCCATTCCATCACCTGCGCGATCACGTCGCCAAACAGGAGCAGGACGGCGGCCCAGATCAGGGCGGAAACGAAATTGGCGACTTGAAACTCCCAATAGGGCATTTCGAAAATGCCGGCCACCAACGGCACCGAGGCGCGCAAGGGGCCGAAGAAACGACCGATGAAGATGCTGGGGACGCCCCAGCGCCGAACGAAAGCTTCGCCCCTGGGCAGGATGTCGGGATAGCGCGAGAGCGGCCAGATCTGCGCAACCTGTTCCTTGTAACGAAAGCCGAACCAATAGGAGACCCAGTCCCCCAGCGCCGCACCGATGCCGCCTGCAATCCACACCGGGAGGAAGTTGATACCACTTGCCCCGATCAGCGCGCCAATCGCGACCAGCGCGCCCCAGGCCGGGATCAATAGCGAGAAAAACGCGAGCGATTCACCGAACGCCAGCAGGAACACGATCGGGGCGGCCCAGGCCTGATGGTCGCGCACGAAACTGACCACGGCGCGCGCAAACTCTTCCATGTCCCAAAAAAGCCCTTCTCGCCCCGTTCCAATCCTGGAACCCGGTTAGCGCCCAGACGCCTAAAAACACGTAAGCCGGCCGCTTGCGCGACTTCAAGTCACAAAGGCATAGGACGCGGTAATCCCCTTGCGGAGCCGGCCGTCACTTTTTAAGCCCGGCCGTGGCATAGTCACCTGAACCCTGATTCGCCGCGCGTACTTGCGCGCACTATATGAAGATCTATGGCCAAACCTTTGAAAGCTCTTGCCAAAACCAAAGCGCCCAACGACCTGTTTGGGGCTGAGGACCCAAAACGCCGCCCGGCGGCAAAGGCTGCCTCACGCGGCGGTGGCGCCGAAGACGGCTACACCGCGCGCGACATCGAGGTGCTCGAGGGTCTGGAACCGGTACGCCGGCGCCCGGGCATGTATATCGGCGGCACCGACGAAAAGGCGCTGCACCATCTCTTTGCCGAAGTCATCGACAACTCGATGGACGAGGCGCTGGCGGGCCACGCCACCTTCATCGAGGTGGAGCTTTCAGCCGACGGCTTCCTCACCGTGACCGACAATGGCCGCGGCATTCCCATCGACCCGCATCCGAAATTCCCGAAGAAGTCCGCGCTCGAAATCATCATGTGCACGCTGCACGCGGGCGGAAAGTTCGACTCCAAGGTCTATGAGACCTCCGGCGGTCTGCATGGCGTCGGTATTTCCGTGGTGAACGCGTTGTCGACACGGCTCGAGGTCGAGGTCGCGCGCGGCCAGAAGCTCTATCGCATGGCGTTCGAACGCGGCCATCCCAAGGGCAAGCTCGAGGACCTCGGCAAGGTCAGCAACCGCCGCGGCACCAAGGTTCGCTTCAAGCCCGATCCGGAGATTTTCGGCGCCAAGGCCGCGTTCAAGCCGCAGCGGCTGTTCAAGATGGCGCGCTCCAAGGCCTATCTGTTTGGTGGCGTCGAAATTCGCTGGCGTTGCGCACCTGACCTGCTCAAGGCCGTCGAAGACGTGCCGGCGGAAGCGACGTTCCACTTCCCCGGCGGCCTGAAGGACTATCTCGCCGCCGCGATCCATGCCGACACGCTGGTGCATCCGGATATTTTCTCCGGCAAGTCCGGGCGCGTCGGCGGCCATGGCGGTTGCGAATGGGCGGTAGCTTGGACCGCGGATGCCGACGGCTTCATGTCCTCCTACTGCAACACGATCCCGACCGGCGACGGCGGCACCCACGAATCGGGCATCCGCAGCGCCTTGTTGCGCGGCCTGAAGGATCACGCCGAACGCGTCGGCCAGAGCAAGCGCGCCGCCAACGTCACGTCCGAAGACGTGATGGTCGGTGCCGCCGTCATGCTCTCGGTGTTCGTGCGCGAGCCCGAATTTCAGGGCCAGACCAAGGACCGACTCGCCACCGCCGAAGCGCAGCGCATCGTCGAACAGGCGGTGAAGGATCCGTTCGACCACTGGCTATCCGGCAATCCCGTGCAGGCCAACAGGCTGCTCGACTTCGTGATCGAGCGCGCCGACGAACGCATCCGCCGCCGCCAGGAGAAGGAGGTCGCGCGCAAGACCGCGACCAAGAAAGCGCGGCTGCCCGGCAAGCTCGCCGACTGCACCGACAGCGCGCAGGAAGGATCGGAGATCTTCATCGTCGAAGGCGACTCCGCGGGCGGCACCGCAAAGGTCGCGCGCGATCGCAAGAAGCAGGCCGTGCTGCCCTTGCGCGGCAAGATTCTCAACGTCGCCTCCGCCGGCAAGGACAAGCTGATGGCCAACGCCCAGCTCGCCGATCTCGTGCAGGCGCTCGGCTGCGGCACCGGCGCGCATTATCGCGAAGAGGATTTACGCTACTCGCGCATCATCATCATGACCGACGCCGACGTCGACGGCGCGCATATCGCCTCGCTCCTGATCACCTTCTTCTACCGGCAGATGCCGCGCCTGATCGATGAAGGCCATCTCTACCTTGCGGTGCCGCCGCTCTACAAGCTCACCCACGGTAGCAAGACGGTCTATGCCAGGGACGATGCCGACAAGGAGAAGAAGCTAAAGAGCGAGTTCAACGCCAACGCCAAGGTCGATATCGGCCGATTCAAGGGCCTCGGCGAAATGATGCCGGCGCAGCTCAAGGAAACCACGATGGACCCGGCCAGGCGCACGCTGCTTCGCGTGGTGCTGCTTGCCGACGATCGCGAAGGTACCGCCGATTCGGTCGAGCGCCTGATGGGCACCAAGGCCGAGGCGCGATTCGCCTTCATCTCCGAAAAGGCCGAATTCGCCAGGGAAGACCTGCTGGACGTTTAGGCAATCACAGCCATCCGTTGCGCCGAAGAAAATCGCCTCCGGTCGCGCCCGGAGGCGATTTTCTTTAGTTTTCAAACGCTTGCAGAAATCCTCTTTCCCGTGCTTACGCGATGGTTTTCGGCACAACTGTGCCTACCCTGCAACAGCATTTTGGGTCGAACCGGCTATATTGTTTGCGAATTGGGGACGAGGCCCCGCCTGGAATTTCAACGCGGTCAGTTCGAACGCTCAAAGATCTGAAGGAATGACAATGAAAAAGCTCCTGCTCGCTCTGTCCGCTGTGGCAGCGATCACCGGCTCGGCCAATGCGGCCGATCTCGCGGCGCGGCCTTACACCAAGGCTCCTCCGCCGGTCGCGCCCGCTTATAACTGGACCGGCTTCTACATCTTCGGCGGTGGCGGCGGCGGCATCTGGGATGCCGACCAGCACACGCAGACGACCGTGGGCGCCGTGCCGCTGACGATCGATCAGCGCCAGGGCGGCGATGGTTGGTTCGGCACCGTCGGTCTCGGCTATGACTGGCAGTTCAACAATAGCTGGGTGGTTGGCGTGTTCGCTGACGGCCAGTTCGGCAGTCTGCGCGGCAGCCTCTCGGATGCGTTCAACGGCATCACCGGCCGCATCAAGCTGCAGGACTCCTGGGCCGCCGGCGTGCGCTTCGGCTATCTGGTTGCGCCGAACGTGTTCTCCTATGTCAACGGCGGTTATTCCGGTTCGCACTGGTCGGGCTCGACCCTGGTCGATAATCTCAGCGGCCTCCCGGTCGGTCTTCACACCGACAGCTTCAATCGCAACGGCTGGTTTGTCGGTGGCGGCGTCGAAAACAGCCTGAACATCTTCGGCCTCACGGCGCCCGGCTGGTTCATGAAGACCGAATATCGCGCGGCCTATTACAACAAGAAGGCCGTCGACGAGCGCTTCGACGGCACGAACATCCTGTTCGGCGACTCGGTCACCTTCAAGCCTCTGGTGCAGACCGTCAGCACCTCGCTGGTCTACCGCTTCAACTGGACCGGCCCGGTGGTCGCGAAGTACTGATCGCTTTCTGACGTCAAACTTGAAAGCCCCGGCCTGGTCCGGGGCTTTTTGATTCCTGCATTCCACAAGAAGTGGACAAGCGCCGTTTCGGGTGAAGCTCACCTTGTTGACCGCCATATTCCATGGCGGATTCGAGCGGCTCGCGGCTGGTCACGCCCTTGGACTGTGTTTAGGCTCGCCGAAAGTTTCCCTCGTCGCCGCCGCCGAAGCGTTGCGCGGCCGGACGAAGGCCGAATGTCGATAAGAGACCGCCCTCAATTCGTCTTGGGAGGAAACACCATGCGCAGGGCGCTTCTGATCGTTGGCCTGTTGGCACTTGCCATTGGCCTGCTCTGGATCGGCCAAGGCACCGGCGTTATCAGGTGGCCGCCTGAAAGCTTCATGGTCGATGAAATCCAATGGGCCGGCTATGGCGTGGCCCTGGCCGCCCTTGGGCTGATCTTGATCTGGCAAGCGAAGGGCTGAAATCCTTTGGAGTAGATCCACAATGAAACCCGAACTGTTCGACCTCGGCGGCAAGATCGCAATCGTCACCGGCGGCAATGGCGGCATTGGATTAGGCATGGCGCGTGGGCTCGCCGATGCTGGCGCGAAGCTCGCCATCGTCGGACGCAATGCGGATAAGTCGGAGCAAGCGGTAGCGGAGATCGCAGCCCGCGGTGCCAAGGCCATTTCTGTTGTCGCCGATGTCACCGACGGGAACGCCGTTGCCAAGATGGTCGAGCGCGTCGGAAGCGAGTTCGGCCGCATCGACATTCTCATCAACAACGCCGGTATCAACATCCGCAAGCCGCCGCACGCACTCGAGCTCGATGAATGGCAACGGGTGATCGATACCAACCTCACCAGCGCTTTTGCTTGTTCGAAAGCTGTGCATCCAGCGATGAAGGAAGCCGGCGGCGGCAAGATCATCAACATCGGCTCGATGATGTCGATCTTCGGCGCAAGCTTTGCGCCGGCCTACGCGGCGAGCAAGGGCGGCATCGTGCAGTTCACGCGTTCATGCGCTTGCGCCTGGGCCGCCGATAAGATCCAGGTCAATGCGATTCTCCCGGGTTGGATCGACACCGACCTCACCAAACGCGCCCGCGCCGAGATCGGCGGCCTGCATGAGCGCGTGCTGGCACGTACGCCCGTGGCACGCTGGGGTGCGATCGACGACTTCGCGGGTATTGCAGTGTTTCTCGCTTCGTCCGCTTCCGACTTCGTCACCGGCACCGCGATCCCCGTGGACGGCGGCTATTCCATTACGGGCTAAAAGCGATCGCCGGCGTTTCCGCGCCAAAACGACAAGCCCCGGCCAAGACCGGGGCTTGCACTGATCGCGGACGACCGAAATCAATAACGGGCAGCGACCGGAGCACCCAAGCCGCCAAAACCGCCGAAGCGCCAGTTCAGGCGAACCAGGCCAATGTCGACGTCCTGACCGATGTGTTCGGTCTCAAAGAACGCCCCGGTCGGACCCGTGAGGTTGACGTTGCGGCTGCCCATGAACAGATGGTCGTACTCGACACCGATTGACCAGTTTGGCGCGAAGCCGAATTCCAGACCGGCGCCGACCGTGCCGCCCCAACGGGTTTCGTCGGCCCGGGCCAGCAACGCGCCGGTCCCGCTGAACGCGTCAAACCTGTTGCCGGCGACGGCGGCGCCGCCTTTGACGTAGAGCAGGACATTGTTCCAGGCGTAGCCAACCTGACCGGTGAGCAACCCAAAAGCATCGAGTCGCGAACGGTTGAAGTCGGGCGCGAAGAGAAGGCTAGTATTACTGCCTCTGAAATCAGCCCAGTTACCCTGCCCTTCGAGACCGAACACCCAACTGGCTGTCTGCCAGCGATAGCCGATTTGACCACCGGCCGTGCCCCCGGTTGCGTTATGGCAACCTTCCCGTCCGGGCAGACTGGCAAAAATATCGGTTACGAGGTCCCAGCAATTGTGCGACGAGCCACCGCCGCCGTTGACACCAATATAGAAGCCGCTCCAGTCGTAGAGGACGGGCGCGGGGGCCGGCGGCGCCTTGGTGTAGGGCCGTGCCGCGATATCGGCCGCCGAAGCGCCGTCAAGGCCTGCGATCGAAATAACAGACGCGAAAACCCAACCAAGATGCCGTTTCATGGAAGCCCCTCCAAAGCACAGCGAGCGAACTGTTGAGTGATAGTACGCTACACGCTGAAGGCGAGCGATATGGAACCCTGGGTTGGCTGGCCACCGGCATCACTTTGATCGCGCAAGTTGCATATGAGCAACAAAATGCGCGCAGAAATGGCAATAATGCTGTCGCATTAGGGACGAAAACTCCCGATCTCCAACACGCTGTCATCGCCATAGGTGAGCACCTCGACCATCCCCGACCGGTGCCGCGGCCCCCAAGGATAGGCTTCGGAAAACGTCACGGCAGTGCATGGCTGACAGGGATTTGGGCGAAAACGTTAGGGTTTTTCGGCGCTTCCCGCGCCTGCTCCATTGACTTCCGGCGATTCCACCCTATGTTCCCTGTTGAAGCGGCAGGTAATCGAACAAGCGATTCCGCTGAAATGCCGCCGTCAGCGTAAGTCAGCGCCCCCAGCTTTTGAAAGCGCGCCGTTTCGGGGTTGCACGCGACAGCCTTTTACCCCCTCGATACCAAACGGCGGTTTCGACTAGAGGCTCAATGTCTTTTTCCCATCTCGGTCTATCCGACAAGGTGCTAGCGGCCGTTGCGGCTACCGGCTACACCAACCCCACCCCTATTCAGGATCAGGCAATTCCGCACGTGCTGGCCCGTCGAGACGTTCTCGGCATCGCCCAGACCGGCACCGGCAAGACCGCCGCCTTCGTGCTCCCAATGCTCACCATCCTGGAAAAGGGTCGCGCGCGGGCCCGCATGCCCCGCACCCTGATCCTGGAGCCGACCCGCGAGCTGGCCGCCCAGGTCAAAGAGAATTTTGATCGCTATGGTGCAGGCCAGAAGCTCAACGTCGCGCTCCTGATCGGCGGCGTCTCGTTCGGCGATCAGGACTCCAAATTGACCAGGGGCGTCGACGTTCTGATCGCAACTCCCGGTCGCCTGCTCGATCATACCGAGCGCGGCGGACTACTTCTCACCGGGGTCGAGCTCCTGGTGATCGACGAAGCCGACCGCATGCTCGACATGGGCTTCATCCCCGACATCGAGCGCATCTGCAAGCTCGTTCCGTTCACCCGCCAGACCCTGTTCTTTACCGCGACGATGCCGCCGGAGATTCGGCGCGTCACTGAGGCCTTCCTGCACAATCCCGTCAAGGTCGAGGTCTCCAGGCCCGCGACCACCGCCTCCACGGTCGCGCAATCGCAGGTGCCCGCCCGCAGCGAACCACATCAAAAACGCGAGCTATTGCGGCACCTGTTGCGTGAAGCCAAGGACCTGAAGAACGCGATCATCTTCTGCAATCGCAAGCGCGAGGTCGCTATCCTTCACAAGTCGCTGCAGAAGCATGGCTTTTCCGTTGGCGCCCTGCATGGCGACATGGATCAGCCGGCGCGCATGGCGGCGCTCGATCAATTCCGCAAGGGCGAACTGCCGCTGCTCGTCGCTTCCGATGTCGCCGCACGCGGCCTCGATATTCCCGAAGTCAGTCACGTCTTCAATTTCGACGTCCCTCATCATCCCGACGATTATGTCCACCGCATCGGCCGCACGGGGCGCGCGGGTCGCAGTGGAACGGCGATTTCCATCGTCACACCGCTGGACCAGAAGTCGGTCGCGGCGATCGAAAAGCTGATCGGGCAAAGCATCCCCCGCGCCGAAGGCGATTTCTCCAGCGAAAACGCCGAAGAGAGTGAGCATCCTCGCGAGCACAGGTCACGCGAATCCTCGCGCCGCGGACGTAAGGGTGGCCGAGATCGCGAGACGCGCCATGGTGGCGGGCGCCACCACGGTGCGCCAGGACAACAAGCGCCGGTCGCACAACGCACGCCGTCGGTGGCGCAACGCGGCGAGCCGCGGCGCGCGCGCGACGTTGATTCGGAGCCGGCCGACCACTCCCATCTTCCGGCCTTCCTGCTGCGGCCGGTGCGCGCCCGCGTCTGAAGAAGCACCTATTTACCGCTCGTTCACGATCGTCTATTAACGTGCCCGCTATAATTTGAGCGATTGCTGCAAGCGGGCGGCGCGGCCCTGCTATGGGGGCATAATAGTGGTCAAGGTGCTCGACGAACACGAACGCACGATGGCGTTTGCCGAAGTCGCCCTTGGGCAGATCAGGTCTCTCCGCCAGACAGCCATCCCTCGCAACTATGAAATCTGGTACGTCTACGCGACCGGATACAACGCGCCGCTCAACAAGATCATCAACGAGACGCTGGCGCGTAATGGCAAGCTGACCGAGGCCGATCTCGAACAGATCTACGACACCTATCTTTCCCACATCAAAACCACCGACCGCATCGACAAGGTCGGCGCGCGCGTCATCGGGGAAATCGATGAGGTCTTAAAGCTCCTCACCGACGCCCTCGGCATGTCCGAGAGTTATGAGGCCTGCCTGGACGGTGCGACGCAAAAGCTTTCGACCGCGCGTACGGCCGCGCAGGTCAAGCCGATCGTGGAAATGCTGCTGAAGTCGACGCGCGAGATGCGCGAGACCAACATGGCCCTCGAACAGCGGCTCACGCTGTCACGAGGCGAGATCAGCAATCTGCAGCAGAGTCTCGAGGCGATCCGGGCGGAAAGCCTGACCGACCCGCTGACGGGACTTGGAAATCGCAAATATTTCGACCGCATGATCGAGACCGAGGTGCAGAACGCGCTGGCGAATAACCAGCCGCTCTCGCTGCTCATGTTCGACATCGATCATTTCAAGTCGTTCAACGATTCCTACGGCCATCTCACTGGAGATCAGGTCTTGCGGCTGGTCGGCCTGTCCCTGAAGCAGACCATCAAGGGCCAGGACATCACGGCGCGCTACGGCGGCGAGGAGTTCGCGGTCGTGCTGCCCAATACCGCGCTGCGCCAGGCGCTGACGGTTGCAGATCACATCCGCCGCGCGATCATGGCCAAGGAATTGAAGAAGAAGTCGACCGGCGAGATTCTCGGCCGCGTCACCATCTCGGTCGGTGTCTCCATGCTCAAGCCCGACGACGACACGGACTCCCTGATCGAGCGCGCCGACGCCTGCCTCTATGCCGCCAAGCGCGCCGGCCGCAACCGCGTGGTCTGCGAAGTCGATCCGGAATATACCGCCGAGATGCGGGGCCAAGTGGCGTGAATTCCGTTTGATGAACGCTCCGTCCTGGCCGGGCTTGTCCTGGCCATGACGATGTCAATTTCAGCGCGCCAGCCTCTTTGTCCCGGCTTTCTTCTTGGCAGGCTTCTTCTTGCCAGCCGCGCCTCTCGGCACTGCCTTGCGCACCTTCGTTCGCTTCTTCAGCGCGGCGCGCTGGGCCGCCGCCAACGCCGCCCGAGCCCATTGAGCCAGCTCTTCGGAATCATCGAACAGCCGCGCCGGCAACTGCCAGTAGGAGCCAACCGTCACGGTCTTGGTACGGGTCTGGTATTGAAACGGCTGCGAGCCCTCGGTTTCGAATTGCGGGATCGTGATTTCGTCGGCCCGGAAATAAAGCCCGCTGCGCAGCGCCAGCGCGAAGTTGGTGCCATCAGCGGAGATACCGAAGCCGGAAAACATCCGCCGGATGGTGACAGGACCGAAATCGACGAACAGATCGATCAGGAAATCGCGGTCCATTGGCGCCTCACCCCGACGTCAACCCTCATGGTGAGAGCGCGAAGCGCATCCCGGACCATGAGGCCCTTTTCTCACTCGCGGCCATCCTTCGAGACGCCGTGCGCAGAGCGCGGCTCCTCAGCAGGATGAGGCCATCATGCTCGGACTCGGCGAAGCTAAACCTGCGCGGGCTTTAGCTGAACGGATTCGCCGCAGCCGCAGGCGGAAACCTGGTTGGGATTATTGAAGACGAACTGCGCCTGCATCTTGTCGACCTTGTAATCCATCTCGGTTCCCAGGAGGAACAAGACGGCTTTGGGATCGACCAGGATCTTCACGCCCTTGTCCTCGACGACCTCGTCGGTCGAACGGATTTCGTGGGCGTATTCCACTGTATAGGACTGTCCGGCACAGCCGCCATTCTTGACGCCGACACGCAAGCCGACGATTTCGGAATCGGCACGCCTGGTCAGCTCCAGCACGCGCTGCGCCGCCGCATCGGTCAATTTCATGACCTGCGGACGCGGCCGCGCCTTCGGCTTGGAAGCTGGGTTGGGAGAAGCCTGTGTCATATTCGTCATGTGGTCAGTCCCATCGGCAAATCAATGCCGGATCATGCTGCTGTTGCCTTACGCTTGCGAAACGCCTCACCACATATTCAGGACAAGTCGCGCCTCGTCGCTCATCCGCTCCGGCGACCAGACCGGTTCCCAAACCACGCTGACGTTGACCATGCCGACCCCGGGGACGCTCGCGATGGCATTCTCCACCATCGTCGGCAGCTCGCCGGCGGCCGGACAATTCGGGGTGGTCAGCGTCATCACCACGTCGACGGAGCGGTCGTCCTTGATGTCGACCTTGTAGATCAGGCCGAGCTCGTAGATGTCGGCCGGGATTTCCGGATCGAACACCGTCTTCAACGCCGCGATGATGTCCTTGGTCAGCCGCTCGGTTTCTTCCGGCGGCAGCGCCGATTGCGTCTCCATGTGGCTCAACTGGGCTTCGGCCGTGTCGGTGATATCGGTCATGCGAACAGTTCCCGCGCCTTGATCAGCGCTTGTGCCAGATGGTCCACTTCTTCACGCGTATTATACATCGCAAAGGATGCGCGGCAGGTGGCCGTCACGTTGAACCGCTCTAAAAGCGGCATCACGCAATGGGTGCCGGCGCGAACCGCGATGCCCTGTCGGTCGATGACGGTCGCGACATCGTGGGGATGCGCGCCTGTCATCTCAAAAGAAATCAGCGGCCCCTTGCCTTTCGCCGTTCCGATCAGGCGCAGCGAGTTGATTTCACGCAGACGGTCCTGCGCATAGGTGACGAGGTCGTGCTCATGCGCCGCAATGCGTTCCTTGCCGATCGAGTTGACATAGTCGATCGCGGCCCCAAGCGCGATCGCCTGGACGATCGGCGGCGTACCCGCTTCGAATTTGTGCGGGGGATCGCCATAGGTGACCCAATCCTTTGCCACCTCACGGATCATCTCGCCGCCGCCGTTATAGGGCCGCATCTCCACCAGCAGATCATGCTTGGCGTAAAGCGCGCCGATGCCGGTCGGCCCATAGACCTTGTGACCGGTGAAAGCGTAGAAATCGCAGTCGATATCCTGCACGTCGACCGGAAGATGCACCGCCCCTTGCGCGCCATCGACCAGCACCTTGATGCCGCGGGCATGCGCAAGTCTGACCACGTCCTTGACCGGCACCACCGTGCCGAGCGCATTCGACATCTGCGTGATTGCGACCAGCTTGGTGCGGGGCGTCAGCAGTTTCTCGAATTCTTCGATGAGGAAATTGCCGTCGTCGTCCACCGGCGCCCATTTGATCACGGCGCCGTGCCGCTCCCGCAGGAAATGCCAGGGCACGATGTTGGAATGGTGCTCCATGATGGAGAGCACGATCTCGTCGCCCTCGCCGATGTTCGGCTCGCCCCATGAGGAGGCGACCAGGTTGATCGCCTCGGTGACGTTGCGGGTGAAGATGATCTCCTCGGACCGCCGCGCGTTGACGAACTGCGCCACCTTGGTGCGGGCGCCCTCATAGGCTTCGGTCGCCGCATTGGCGAGGTAGTGCAGGCCGCGATGGACGTTGGCGTACTCGCTGGTATAGGCCTGCATGAGGCGGTCGAGCACCGCCTTCGGCTTCTGCGCGGAAGCGGCGTTGTCGAGATAGACCAGCGGCTTGCCATAGATCTGCATCGCCAGCGCCGGAAAATCCTCGCGCACGCGAGCAACGTCATAGGCTCCGTTGAGGACGGCCGGATGCGTGCTCATCGCCGTACCTCCAGCCAGCGCTCGGCTTGCGCCATCACGAACTCACGCAGGCTCTCGTCGGCAATCTCCTCGATCGCCTCGCCCAGGAACGCCTGGATCAAGAGCGCCTGCGCGTCCTTTTCGGAAAGGCCGCGCGCCCGCAGATAGAACAGCAGACTCTCGTCCAGCGCGCCCGAGGTCGCCCCATGGCCGCAGGTGACGTCGTCGGCGAAGATTTCCAGCTCCGGCTTATTGTCGGCCTCGGCCTCGTCGGACAAGAGTAGCGCCCGTGTCATCATCTTGCCGTCGGTCTTCTGCGCATCGGGCCGGACGATGATGCGCCCCTGGAACACCGAATGCCCGCGGTCGTCGACCACGGCGCGGAAATTCTCGCGGCTGGTGCAATGGGGCACCGCATGGTCGACCACCAGCGTGGTATCGCCGTGCTCCTTGTCCTTGAGCAGGTTGATGCCGTTGACGGAAAGGTCCGACCCCTCGCCCGCCAGCGTGATGAAACCCTGATAGCGGCTCACCGCCCCGCCCCGGGTCAGGTTGAACAGGTTGAGTTTTGTCTTCGCCCCGACGGTAACGATCCCCGAGGAGATGTTTACGGCATCTGCCGCATCCGCCACGACGCGAAGATGCGAGAGCTCGGCCCCATCCCCGACCCGGAGAATCACCGCATCATTGGTCTGATAGGCGCTTGCGCCTTCAGCGGCCACGAAGCTCTCGATCAATGTCGCACGCGTAGCCTTGCCGAGATTGACGTGGGAGCGCGTGAACAGCGATGCAGAGGACGCCGTCGCGACATGCACGATCTGGATCGCACGGGAGAGCGCCGTGCCGTCAGCAATGCTGATCTCGACGCCATCGGTCACCATCGCGGCATTGAGCGAAATCACAGCATCCGTTGTCGACGTGAGCAGCAGGTCGCTCCTCGCGTCATTGGCGCTGTTCTCAAGAATTTCGCGCAATGTCCGCACGCTGACACCATCACCGAGTTCGGCGATGCCGGAGAGTTCGGGCACGAACACGCCATCGACCAGCACCAGCTTGGCGGCCCCATCAACCGCAACGAGCCCGAGGGCAGCCTTCGCCCGCGCGATCGCCGCCGCATCCGGCCAGCGCGCCAGCGGCGCCACCTCCCGCATCAGTGCGCGCAGGTCGGTATATTTCCACTCCTCGATGCGACGGTGCGGCAGGCCCGCGCGCTCATAAGCTTCAAAGGCTTGGCGGCGCGCCTCCGCGACCTCACCCGCGCCGGGCAGCCGGTCGCGCGCGGTCGCAAACACGTTGCTCACCGCGCGTTCGGTATCGGTTTTGGCCAGAACCAGGTTCATCGGAAATTCCTTAGGGCTCAGGCCGCGTCCTCGAATTGGGCATAGCCGGAAGCTTCGAGCTCGAGCGCGAGCTGCTTGTCGCCGCTCTTCACCACGCGGCCTCTGGACATCACGTGGACGAAGTCCGGAACGATGTAGTTCAGGAGCCGCTGGTAGTGAGTGATGACGACCATCGCGCGATCCGGCGAACGCAGCGCATTGACACCGTCGGCAGCAATCCGGAGCGCGTCGATGTCCAGGCCGGAATCCATCTCGTCGAGGATGCACAGGCTCGGTTCGAACAGCGCCATCTGCAGCACCTCGTTGCGCTTCTTCTCGCCGCCGGAGAAGCCGACGTTGACGCCGCGCTTGAGCATGTCCTGCGGAATGTTGAGGGACTTTGCGACCTCGCGAACCTTCTTCAAAAAGTCAGGCGTCGAATATTCGCCCTCGCCGCGCGCCTTCCGCTGCGCGTTCAGCGCCGTGCGCAGGAAGTTCATGGTGGCGACGCCGGGAATTTCCACCGGATATTGGAACGCCAGGAACACACCTTTAGCGGCGCGCTCATCGGGTTCCATGGCGAGCAGGTCCTCGCCTTTGAACAGGATCTGACCGTCGGTGACCTCATAGCCGGGCTTGCCGGCAATCACATGCGAAAGCGTCGATTTGCCGGACCCGTTCGGCCCCATGATCGCGTGCACCTCACCCGGGTTCACGGTGAGGTCGAGCCCGTGAAGGATCTCGCGATCCTCGACCCGGACATGCAAATCTCTGACTTCAAGTAACGCCATTCGTCGTATTCCCTGAAAAATGTCGCCCAGTGTGATGCAAGCCGCGTCGGTCGAGGGCTCGCGGGACGACCATTATCCGACCGATCCTTCGAGCGAGATCGAGATCAGCTTCTGCGCCTCGACCGCGAACTCCATCGGCAATTGCTGCAGCACGTCCTTCACGAAGCCGTTGACGACGAGGCCGACCGCCTCCTCTTCCGACAGCCCGCGCTGCGTGCAGTAGAACAGCACGTCCTCGGAGATCTTCGAGGTCGTCGCTTCGTGCTCGAACGTCGCCGAGGAGTTCTTGGCCTCGATGTAGGGCACGGTGTGCGCGCCGCATTTGTCGCCGATCAGCAGCGAGTCGCAGGCGGTGAAGTTGCGTGCACCAGTGGCTTTGCGGTGCGCGGTGACGAGACCGCGATAGGTGTTCTGCGATCTGCCCGCGGCGATGCCCTTGGAGATGATCCGGCTCGACGTGTTCTTGCCGAGATGAAGCATCTTGGTGCCGGAATCGACCTGCTGGAAGCCGTTGGAGATCGCGATCGAGTAGAACTCGCCGCGCGAATTGTCGCCGCGCAGAATGCAGCTCGGATATTTCCAGGTGATCGCCGAACCCGTTTCCACCTGGGTCCAGGAGATCTTGGAGTTCCTGCCGCGGCAATCGCCGCGCTTGGTGACGAAATTATAGATGCCGCCCAGCCCTTCCGAATTGCCGGGATACCAGTTCTGCACCGTCGAATATTTGATCTCGGCATCGTCGAGCGCGACCAGTTCGACCACGGCAGCGTGGAGCTGGTTCTCGTCGCGCTGCGGCGCGGTGCAGCCTTCGAGGTAGGAGACGTAAGAGCCCTTGTCGGCGATGATCAGCGTGCGCTCGAACTGGCCGGTATTGCGTTCGTTGATGCGGAAATAGGTCGACAGCTCCATCGGGCAGCGCACGCCCGGCGGCACGTAGACGAACGAGCCGTCGGAGAACACCGCCGAATTCAGGGTGGCGAAGAAGTTGTCCGAGGTTGGTACCACCGAACCCAGATACTTCTGCACGAGTTCAGGATGCTCGCGGATCGCCTCCGAAATCGGCATGAAGATCACGCCGGCCTTCTTCAGCTCTTCCTTGAAGGTGGTTGCCACCGACACCGAATCGAAGACGGCATCGACCGCGATCTTGCTCTTGACCGGATCGGTCTCGCCGACGCGCGGCTCGATGCCTTCCAGCATCGCCACCTCGCGCAGAGGGATGCCGAGCTTCTCATACGTCTTGAGAATCTCCGGATCGATCTCGTCGAGCGAGTTGACCTGCTTCTTCGGCTTGGGCGCCGCGTAATAATGGATGTCCTGGTAGTCGATCTTGGGGTAGTTGACGCGCGCCCAGGTCGGCTCACGCATGGTCAACCAGCGGCGGTAGGCCTCCAGCCGCCACTGCAGCATCCATTCCGGCTCGTTCTTCTTGGCGGAAATGAAGCGGACGATGTCTTCCGAGAGACCCTTCGGGGCCTTCTCGGACTCGATCAGCGTCTCAAACCCATATCGATATTGATCGACGTCGATCCGCCTGACGCGGTCGACCGTCTCCTGTACGGCTGGCATTCCATCCTCCGCTCGCGGTTTCAAGGACCGCGGTGGACTGGTCTCGAAAGACTATTACGATGCTTTTGCGAGGAAATCACCTGCTTAGAACCGTTCAAGCCGTGTTTCGTCGCTTCCTTTAAGTAGGGTACTTGAGAGCTTTCGCCAAGCCTCCAGGCAGCGATCAATGTCTGCCTCCGACGTGGACCAGCCCAGACTTAAGCGCACGGCGCCCTGGGCGAATTGCTCAGCAATTCCCATAGCTTGCAGCACATGTGAAGGCTGTACCTTGCCCGAGGAGCAGGCCGAGCCGGAGGACACTGCCACGCCGGCGAGGTCAAAACCGATCACTGCGGTTTCCGCCTTCAGCCCCGGCGCCGTGAAAAGTGTCGTGTTGGGCAGCCGCGGCACGTCTTCCGAGAACACGGCCAATCCCTCGGACTGGCGAAGTCCCCTCTCCAGTCGATTTCGCAAGTCCTGTACCCGCGCCGACTCGGCCTCGCGCGCGGCCATCGCCGCCCTGACGGCGGCGCCGAAACCAGCGATGCCAGCCACGTTCTCGGTCCCGGCCCGGCGACCCAGTTCCTGGCCACCGCCGCGCAAGAGCGGCTCCAGCCCGCTCACGCCCTCTGCCAGCACCAGCGCACCCACACCCTTGGGTCCGCCGATCTTGTGTGCGGAGAGCGTAGCGAGGTCCGCGCCTATCGAACTGATATTGAAGGATATTTTTCCAAACGCCTGGATCGCATCGACGTGCAGCAGACTTCCAGCGGCATGGACGATTTCGGCCACCTCTCGGACTGGTTGCAGGGCTCCGGTTTCGTTGTTGGCCGCCATGATCGAGACCAGCGCCGGCGGACCTTCCACAAGAAGCCGCCGCAGGTGATCCAGATCCACGACGCCGTCGCGCGTGACCGTGATCTTCGCAGTTGCGTCGGCCGAAAACCGGCCGCCCGCCAGAACCGAGGCGTGTTCCACGGCGGAGACCAGCAGTCGTTGCGCCGGTGCTCCCGTCCCGCGGTGCAGGCCAGGACTGAGCGCCAGCGCATTCGCCTCCGTTCCGCTGGAGGTGAACACCACGTTTCGGGGCACGGCCCCACCGGCCTCGGCAACGGCGGCCCGGGCGTCCTCCACCAATCGGCGGGCCTGCCTGCCTTCGGCATGGACCGAAGACGGGTTGCCGGGGAGCCGCCAAGCCGCAGCCATCGCCTCGACCGCCTCAGGCCGAAGCGGCGTGGTCGCGTTCCAGTCGAGGTAGACCCGGTCGGACATTAAGGTGCCATTATACCTAAATAGCTATTGAGGGCTGCGATCAGCGTCTGCCGTGTCCCCGCGCCAGATGCAAACTGGTGATCTCACGCCCCGCCCGCAACCAATAAAACATCAACGTCTGGAACGCATTGGCGGATGCTCAAGATGCTTGCTTTTTGCCCCTCGCCTTATGTTAGAACGCACGCCTCCGGTTCACAAAAGCGTCGTCCGCGCATCGCCCGACGCCCGATCAACCACTTTCACTGCGAGGTTTCGTCTGCGGGGACCAGATGAAGCAAGCACGAAGCTGGCTGACCTTCACCCAAGGGTTCACTGATGCCTGAAGTTATTTTCAACGGCCCGGCTGGCCGCCTTGAAGGCCGTTACCACCCGGCCAAGCAGAAGAACGCGCCGATCGCGATGATCCTGCATCCGCATCCGCAGTTCCATGGCACGATGAATCACCAGATCGTCTACCAGTGCTACTACGCCTTTGCGCATCGCGGCTTCTCGGTGCTGCGTTTCAACTTCCGCGGCGTCGGCCGCAGCCAGGGTTCCTTTGACCACGGCACCGGCGAATTGTCTGACGCGGCGTCCGCGCTCGACTGGGCGCAGACGATCAATCCCGAGGCGCGCGCTTGCTGGGTCGCCGGCTTCTCCTTCGGCGCCTGGATCGGCATGCAGCTTCTGATGCGCCGCCCCGAGGTCGAAGGTTTTATTTCGATCGCGCCGCCCGCCAATCTCTATGACTTCTCCTTCCTCGCGCCCTGCCCATCGTCCGGCCTGATCGTGCACGGCGAAAAGGATGCGGTGGTCCCGCCCAAGGATGTCAACACGCTGGTCGAGAAGCTGAAGACACAGAAGGGCATCGTGATCGACCAGCAGGTCATTCCCGGCGCCAATCATTTCTTCGACGGCAAGCTCGAGCCGCTGATGGAGACGATCACCGCCTATCTCGACATGCGGCTCGCCAACGTGCGTTGACACGCGAGGTTCGGCGATGGGCGCGTTCATCGCCCTGCTGCGTGCCGTCAATGTCGGCGGCACCGGCAAATTGCCGATGAGCGAGCTCAAGGCCATGTGCGAAGAACTCGGCTTTGCCGCCGTGCGCACCTATATCGCCAGCGGCAATGTCGTGTTCGAAAGCCGCAAGTCGGAAGCCACGATCAAGGCCGCACTTGAGAAGCGGCTCGAAGCCTACGCCGGCAAACCCGTCGGCGTGTTGGTGCGCAGCGCCGAGGAGATGGCGCGGGTCGCCGCCGACAATCCATTTCCCAAGGCCAAGCCAAACTACACGGTCGCCATCTTCCTCGATCATGCGCCACCGGCCGACACGCTCGCAAGTGTGCGCGGTCGGCAGGATGAAGAGATCGGGCTCGGACGCCGCGAGATCTATGTCTATTATCCGCAAGGCATGGGGAGATCGAAGCTCGCTATTGCCGCAGCCAAGACGGGCACCGCGCGCAACATGAATACGGTTGCCACCTTGGCCCGCATGGCGGGCGGCTCATAGGCCGAGCGTCAGGCCTGCCTATCCTGGGGCAAGCTTCAACGCGACGATGCCGATCATCACGAGCCCGATCCCTGCGACCTTGGCAAGACTTAGCGCCTCGCCAAACAGCACCACGCCCATGATCACCGTCCCGACCGCACCGATCCCGGTCCAAACCGCGTAGGCAAGCCCAAGGTCCAGCGCCTGCAGGGCTCGCCCGAGCAGGAAGACGAAGGCCGCAAGCAGGGCGAGCGAGATCAGGCTCCAGCCCATCCGCGTGTAGCCCTCGGCATACTTCATCGAGATGGCCCAGCCGACATCGAGAAGCCCCGCGACTATCAGTGCCATCCAGGCAAGCGAACGCGACATGACGCCATCACGCGGCTAGCTTCAACAGATGTGCGTCATGGCGAAGCAGAAACTCGCGCAACAACTTCGCATAATCGGGTCCGACGGCAGAGCGAACGCTCGGCCGGAGAGCGAGCTCGGCGCGCCAGCCACGGACTTTCGGCGTGTCATCAAAGATATCGAGGTCGACGATTTCATCGAACACATCGAAGTAGCGAAATATCGGCGCAAACACCGCATCCACGAGGCTGAAACCTTCGCCTGCGAAAAACGGGCCCAAGCCCAACGCCCCCTCGACGCGCCCGAACTTCGCGGTGATCGCCGCGTGCTTGTTCGCGAATGTCGCGGGGTCCCTGGTGGTTTCGAGGGCCCACAGGTCGCCGAGGATGGCGGAGCCGAATTCCATCCATGCGCGATGCTGGGCGCGCGTCAGCGCATCCTGCGGATGCAGCCTGGTTCCTTGCTGGCTGTCCTCGATGTATTCGCAAATGACGTTGCTCTCGAACAGCGCCACGTCACCATCATCCGAGGCGACGACGAGCACGGGTACTTTGCCGAGCGGGGAGATGTTGAGAAACCACTCCGGCTTCTCGGCAAGATCGATGTCGATGCGCTCGAACGGCAGACCCTTTTCGGACAGCGCGATCACCGCGCGCTGAACGTAGGGACAGAGTTTGTGACTGATCAGCCTCAGCGGGGCAGCCATCCCGAACCTCGCAGTTTCATGCATCTGCATCTAATTACATGCAAATGCATGAACCTGTCAAGGTCGCGCGATCACGCCACCGGTCATCGGCATCGGCACACCGGTGGTCTTGGGATAGCTGAGCGGCAGGCCCTTCAATCCCCGCACGGCGAGGAAGCCGAAGGCCTGCGCTTCGATCGCATCCGCCGACCAGCCGAGCGCGTTGGCGGCTTCGACGCGCGCCGGCGCGAGGCGTTCGCGCAGCATCCGCGTCATGGTGAGATTGCGCGCGCCGCCGCCGGAGATGATCCAGCCTTGCGGCGGCTTCGGCAGCAGCGGCACGATCCGCGCGATCGCCGCCACGGTGAGCGCGGTCAGCGTGGCCGCGCCATCGGCCGGCGCCATCTCGCCGAGCTTGAAATGCGCGAAATCGTTGCGATCGAGCGATTTCGGCGGCCGCCTGGCAAAGAACGGATGCTCAAGCACTCGCGCAATCCAGGCCTCATCCGCCGTCCCTTGCGCCGCCATCCGCCCGTCGCAATCAAAACTCTGCCCGGTCGTCCGCTGCATGAAATCGTCAAGCAACGCATTGCCGGGCCCGGTGTCGCAGGCGATCAGCGTATCGGCGCCATCGATATAGGTAATGTTGGAAACGCCGCCGATATTCACCACCACGATCGGCCCCTGCCGTTCCAGCGACTGCACCAGCGCGCGGTGATAGACCGGCACGAACGGCGCGCCCTGCCCACCGGCGGCGACATCGGCCGCTCGGAAATCAGACATCACCGGGATATGGATGGCTTTGGCGAGCGCCACGGCGTCGCCGATCTGCACGGTCAGCTTGCGTTCGGGCCGGTGCAGCACGGTCTGGCCATGGAAGCCGACAATGTCGATCTCCTCGGGCGCGATGCGGTGCTGGGCGGTAAAGGCCTTCACCGCTTCCGCATGGGCCAAGGTCACGACACGCTCGGCCTCGGCCAGCACACCCGGCCGCGCATCGCGCTCAGCGAGGTGCACGGCCCCAGCGAGCGCCTCCCGCAGCAGCTTCCGCTCCGGATCGGTATAAGCCCGGTAGCCGGACGGCCCAAAGGCCTGAATCCGCCTGCCGTCGGTCTCGATCATGGCGACGTCCACCCCGTCGAGCGAGGTGCCGCTCATCAGACCGATCGCCGTCAACATCATGTTTTAGCGAGCCTCACGAGTCCTACCCCGGACGCCCAGCTTGTGCCAAACGGGCACATCTTATAATGCCACAGCGCCTGCAGACGCGGCAGCCTGTCCGGTCACGGTTCCGCAATTTGCTGCAACTACCGTAAAACAAGAATGATCAGAGTCCCAGACAAATGACTGCTTTTAAATCTGATTTTCTGAATGTGCTGCAAAGCCGCGGCTTCATTCATCAGATTTCGGACCCCGAATCGCTGGATGCGCTGGCCGCCAAGCGCGAACTCGTCGCCTATATCGGCTTCGACTGCACCGCGCCCTCGCTCCATGTCGGCTCGATGGTGCAGATCATGTGCCTGCACTGGTTGCAGCAGACCGGCAACAAGCCGATCGCCCTGATGGGTGGCGGCACCACGCGCGTCGGCGATCCCTCCGGCAAGGATGAGACGCGCAAGATTCTGTCCATCGAGGAGATCGAGCGCAACAAGGATGGCATCAAGCAGGTCTTCTCGCATTTCTTGCGCTTCGGCGAGGGCAAGAGTGATGCGATCATGCCCGACAATGCGGAATGGCTGACCAAGCTGAACTGGATCGAAATGCTGCGCGACATCGGCCGGCATTTCTCCGTCAACCGCATGCTGGCGATGGATTCGGTCAAGCTCCGGCTCGAGCGCGATCAGGAGATGAGCTTCATCGAGTTCAACTACATGATCCTGCAGGCCTACGATTATGTCGTGCTCAACCAGCGCTACGATTGTCGGCTGCAGATGGGCGGTTCCGACCAGTGGGGCAACATCGTCAACGGCATCGATCTCGGACGCCGTTTGGGCACGCCGCAACTGCATGCGCTGACCACGCCTCTGATCACGACCGCCTCGGGCGAGAAGATGGGCAAGACCGCGAGCGGCGCGGTGTGGCTCAACGCCGACATGAAGAGCCCGTACGAATACTGGCAATTCTGGCGCAATACCGAAGATGCCGATGTCGAGCGCTTCCTCAAACTGTTCACCACGCTGCCGCTCGGCGAGATCGAGAAACTCGCCGCGCTGAAGGGCGCCGAGATCAACGAAGCCAAGAAGGCGCTTGCTGATGCCGCGACCACCTTGCTCCATGGCCCGGAGGCCGCGCGGCAAGCTGCGGAAACGGCGCGACGGACGTTTGAGGAAGGCGCGATCGCGGAAAATCTGCCGACCGTGGAAATTCCGCAAAGCGAACTTCAGGTGGGGGTCGGCGTACTGGCTGCGTTCGTGAAAGCAGGTCTCGTCGCCTCAAACGGCGAGGCGCGGCGGCAGATCAAGGGCGGCGGCCTGCGCGTCAACGACGCGCCCGTTACCGACGAGCGCATGATGCTGACATCGGCGAATCTCGCGCCGGAGGGCGTGATCAAGCTTTCGCTCGGCAGGAAGCGCCACGTCCTGCTCAGGCCTGCATAGGCGTATTCGCTAAACCCGCTTGCTCAAGCGCACCAAAGCGCGCTCCCTGTCGCCAATGGATCAGAACGCGCCGCGGGAGGACATCTTGGCTGCGCCGGCCAAGCCGGCGCGCGTAGCGCTCGTTGTCCTCGCACTGTGCTTTGCGCTCTCCGTGCTTGGCCGCGGCCTGGGCGAGAGCTTCACGGTCTTCCTCAAGCCAATCTCGGAAAGCTTTGGCTGGGACCGCGCCGAAGTGGTCTCTGTCTATTCACTGTGTGCGCTGGCCGGCGGCCTGGCCGCTCCCCTGATCGGACGGCTATTCGACCGGTCGGGACCGCGCACGGTCTATACGCTGGGGCTTGCGCTGCTCGGCGGCGCATTCCTGTCTGCCGCCTTCGCCACTCATCTTTGGCAGTTCCAGCTCAGCGTCGGGCTGTGCGTCGGCATCGGCATCGCCTTCATCGGCAACGTGCCCAACTCTATCCTGCTCGGCCGCTGGTTCGGTCCCAAATTGCCGACCGCGATGGCGGTGGTCTATTCCGCGACCGGCGCGGGCGTGCTGATCCTGCTGCCCGCCTCGCAGCTCCTGATCGATCGCTTCGGCTGGCGTGGCGCCTATGAGATTTTTGGCGCGCTTGTGCTCCTCCTGCTCATTCCGTTGCTGCTGTTGCCGTGGCGGCTGTTTTCCCGCGGCTCGCCGCACGTGGTCAAGAAAGCTGCCGAGAGTTTCGACGGCGAAGGCTGGACGCTCGCGAGCGCGATGCGCCATCACGCCTTCTGGGCGTTGTTCGTGACGTTCTTCTTCACCGCGATCGGCATGTATGCCATCGCCCCACAGGTGGTGGCCTATCTGGTTGAAGCCGGCTTCCCGCCGCTGCAGGCCGCGACCGCCTGGGGCTTTTCCGGCGTCGTATTGCTGTTCGGAATGTTGGGCGTTTCCTCGCTGGATGGACTGATCGGCCGCAGACCATCGGTGCTGTTCAGCTACGCGCTGTCCATCATCGGCATCGTGATGCTGTGGGCGCTGCAATGGTACCCGAACTTCTGGTTGCTCACCGGCTTTGTCGTCTGCTTCGGCAGCATGATCGGTTCGCGAGGCCCGCTGCTCTCGGCTACAGCGATGAAGATCTTTCGCGGCAATCGGGTCGGCACGATCTATGGCAGCATCTCCATCGGCAGCGGGCTAGGCTCGGCGGTCGGCTCCTGGAGCGGCGGCCTGATCCACGACCTCACCCATAGCTACAATCCGCTGATTGTATTTGCCCTGATCGCTGTGGTGCTTGGGATGATTCCCTTCTTGGTTGTGCCCGCCCTGCGGCACTAAGCCTCGTCGCTGCAATCGCATAGCCTCATGCCGATTTGTCCCGCCTCCATTCACCATTGGTAAGGCGCTTGCTGGTATCGCGGTGGTGACAATCCCCTAGAAGAGGCCGCGATGATGCTGCTCAGCCGATTGAAGATCCGCACCAAACTCGCAAGCATTGTCATTCTCGCAGCCTTGACAGTCTTCGCCATCGTCGCGGTCTCGGCCTGGCTCAGCAAAGAGCGCATGCTGGAAGATCGCGTCGCGCAGATGCGCACTGCGGTCGATCTGATGACCGGCATGGCGCAAACGCTGCAGGACGAAGTCGCCGCTGGCAAAATGACGCTTGCCGAAGCGAAGAACCAGTTCCGCCTGCGCGGCCGGCGGATGACCTTCAACAACGGCCAAGGCTATGCCATCGTCTACAACGCCGACACGACGAGCCTGTTGAACATCGCCAATCCTCAGGTCGAGGGCCGGGTCTCCGGCGCAAGGGACGCCACCGGTCTCGTCATCGCCGATATCCAGATGGCGGCCGCGCGCGAACGACCTGAAGGGGGCGTTGCCAGCTATACCTTCCCGCGCCCTGGTCAGACGGTCGCGGTTCGCAAGATGGCTTATGCCCGCCGCTTCGAGCCGTGGGACATCTACGTGACCTATGGCCTCTATGTCGACGACATCGATGCGGACGTGAGCTCATTGATGCTGCGTCTTGGCATCATCGGCGGCGGCCTCACCTTGCTGCTTGGACTATTGTCCTGCCTGATTTCGAACGATGTCGCGGGAGCGCTGGGCCGCCTGAAGGACAGGATGCAGGCCATTGCCGGCGGCGCGCTGGATCAGCCGGTGGAGGAGACCGAGCGCGGCGACGAGATCGGACGCATGGCGGAAACGCTGGAAGTGCTGCGCCAGACCGCCATGACGGCGCGCACGCTCGAAGCCGAGCAGGTCGCGACCAAGCAGCGCAGCGAGAAAGAGAAGCGTGACGCCTTGATCGCGCTTGCCGATCGCTTCGACGCGTCGGTGGGGCAGCTCGTCGGGCTGATGGCGTCTGGATCGCACGAATTGGAAGCGACTGCGCAATCCATGACATCGACGGCGGAACACACCAATCACCGCGCCTCCGTGGTCAGCTCGGCCGCTACCGAAGCCAGCACGCGGGTGCAGACGGTCGCCGCGGCCGCCGAGGAATTGTCCTCGTCCATCAGCGAGATCAGCCGTCAGGTCGCCCAATCCGCCGCCATCACCAACCGTGCCGTCGAAAGCGCGCGCCGCACCGACACCATCGTGCGGGCGCTCGCCGATGGCGCCCAGCAGATCGAGCACGTCGCCGAGCTGATTTCCAGCATCGCCGAGCAGACCAATCTGCTGGCGCTGAATGCCACCATCGAAGCCGCGCGCGCGGGCGAGGCCGGCCGGGGTTTTGCCGTGGTCGCCGCCGAAGTGAAGACGCTGGCCAGCCAGACGGCCGACGCCACCAAGGAGATCGGCACCCGCATCAGCCAGATCCAGGGTGCCACCAGGGAAGCAGTCGAGGCCATCGGCGGCATCACCGCGACCATCGATGAAGTCAGCGTCATCGCAACCGCGATCGGCTCGGCCATCGAGCAACAGGGCGCGGCAACTTCGGAGATCGCGCGCAACGTGACGCAGACGGCACAGGCGACCAAGGACGTGACCAGCAATATTGGCGGCGTCAGCAGCGCCGCCAACGAGACCGGCAATGCCGCCGGCCTCGTGCTCACCGCGGCTTCCAACCTCTCCAAGCAGGCCGAGCAGCTCTCCGGCGAGGTCAGCACGTTCCTCGCCGGAGTGCGCGCGGCGTAGAGCATGATCCGGCCCCGAAGGGCCGCGTCAGCGCAAGGGAAGCCGGTTTTCCCCGCGACAACTACGAGGGGTTTGCGCGGAGATCATGCTCAACAAAACCCCTGACGCGTTCATTGCCACCTCGCTATACGGTCGCCGGAAGCGGCGGCCGCCCATGCGCTCACCGCTCCGAGCAAGGTGGCGGCGGCGATCGAAAACGCCAGGATGATCGTGCTGCGGCGCGAATGCGCAATGGCCGTTCGTGAAGCGGCAATCGCCTGATCGACGCGCCGTTCGGCGTCGCCTGCCGAAAGTCCCGTCGTTGCGGCGACCGACTGGATGAGATAGGTGCGATCATCGCCGTTCACGCCGTTATGGCTCGACGATGTCATGAGAATCCGGCCTGCTTCTGCACGCTCGGCGCCCATATCCACATTTGTCGCCGGCCGTGGCGCGCGGAACAGCCGGTCCAGCTCGTAGCTCAGCAGTGGTTCGGCCGACGTCGTGTCTTTGGCGGTCAACGCCGATGACGAGCCGTGGACGGTCGCCGCGCCGATCACCGCGGTCAGCGCCGCCCCGAGAAGAACCGCGAGCGCCCATGCGGCGAGGCCATGAAAGCCGTCGCGCGTTTCGGCCTCCGGCGTACCGGCCACGTCATAGCGGCGGCGAAGATGGCCCGCAATGTAGCCGCCGATACCGAAACTGACGATGGCCTGCAGGATCAGGTAGATGCCCGACAGAAGCGACAGCGCGCCCGATGCATCGCGCCACGTCGGCGACGTCGAGCTTACGCCGAGTCCGATCGTGACGCCGAACATCACCAGGATGAAAGAAAATGCTGCGGCTGCAAAAGCGCCCGCAACTACGGGCGTCCAGTGCAGATAGGCTTTGTCGTCGGGAAGCGTGAGCGCTTCGTCTTCGACAAGCGTGCCGGCTTCGATTGTCATGTGCGAAGCCCTCAGCGCAAACCGAAAAACGAAAGTATGGCCATGATCACGACGATCAGGCCGATGAGATAGATCAATTGATTCATTTGACCCTCCTCCGGTCCTCTCCGGCCTGATAATCGCAAGTTGTTCGGAAGGTTCCTCTCGGAAGAGATGCGATGCCGCGCTGCGGCGATCGGTTCCGAAGGAATGGGGAGGAGTCACATCGTCGCGCGAGCGATCGCCGTTCAGTTGTTCGGCGGAAGCTCGATCGAGTTCTGCTGCTTGCCGGTGTTGAATTCCATGATCTTGCGCGTCACGCCCGGAAAGATTGCCGAGATCGGGTTGATGCGTACCACCGGCGCGCCCGGCGTGCCGACGACCTCATAGGTGACGCCGAACAGCCCCTCGTTGCTGCCGCCACCAAGAAAGAGACCGAGCACCGGAATCTGACCGAACATGTTGTTCAGCCCGTAGAGTGGCACGAACGTGCCGCTCATGCGGACCTGATTGGCGACGTAGTCGATGCTGCCTTCGATGGTTGCCCCCACCGTCGGTCCCTTGACCACGCCTTCGCGCACGCTGAGCTGTCCGTTGTGTCGGGTGAACTCCGCGCGCAGCCGCGAGAACGACACGCCGTTCTGCACGCCGGGACCGCCGGCCACGACACGGTCGAGCGCGGCCTCACCCTTCACCGTGAAGTCGCGAACATTCATCAGGCCTTCCCTGGCCGACGGTTCGACCGTGGGCGGATCCATTGCCAGCGCGAGCTGCCCACCGATCATCTTGGAATAGACGTCGCTGAAACGGAAGAAGGCGCCGGCATCGTTGGTCTCGATGTAGATGACCTCGCGTCCAACCCCCTGCCCGCGCGGCTTCAGCTCGGCGCTCAAAGGCGTGTCGCGGCCGATCTTGCCGCTCAGCACAAAGCTCTTGATCAGACCGTTCCGCCGGGAGAACTTCAGGTCGATGTTGCGCATCGCCTCGCCGTTATAGCCTGCAACCGCACCGAGCTTGAGATCGACATCAAGGTCGATGCTCTTGAGCTTGCTCTTGCTCTCTTCCTTGGTCGTGCCCGAGATCGCCGATTTCAGGAAACCGCGGCCATCGAATACATCGCCGCGCATGGTCACCTTCACGATGCCGTCCGGACCGCGCTCGGCGCGCAATGAGGTCTTGTCGCCCTCGGAGGGCGAATAGGTCGGGAAGTTGGCGTTCATCAGATCGCCGTTCTGGTCCACCTCCAGCGATCCCTTGATCGAGGCGCCGCCGGCCGCGATTTCGATATCCTCGAACCGTGTCGATTGGGACTTCGGGATGACGTTGAAGGTGGCCTTGCCGGATTTGCCGGTCGCCTTGACCCAGCCCGGCAGCACGTTGTCGAGTTTCACCGCCGTGAGATCGGCCTCAACCGCGAGCTTGCTGTCATGGTCGGGACCGCCGATCTTGCCTGTCAGCTTGATCGGGACGGCGCCGCTTACGCCAGGACCGAGGTCGAGACCCAGTCGCGCGCGGCTCGCATCATCCAGCGTCGCCTGCAATTTGATATCCGCGTCGCCATCGGCTGGCTTGCGGTAGTCCAGCGTCGCCGGCTGGCCGTTGATCTTGACGTCGCCCTTGACCTGATAGCCCTGGTTGTTGGCGACGATCTTCAGCGTGTTGGCCTCCAGCTTCTGGCCCATCACCAGCTTGTCGGCGGCAAATCCGTTCAGATCGGCGCTCACGTTATAGGTCGTGTCGTCGGCCGTCAGTTCACCCTTCACCGGCATGCCCAAATTGATGAACGCGGAGAACGTTCCCTTGCTGGCATTCGGATCGACCTGTGTTGCGGACAGGTCGCTGAGGCGATCGGAGGCGAGGATCTCGGCCGCAGCAGGAACCGGTCCGTCCACCTTCATTCTGACTCGCGCCGGCGGCGGCTTCGGATGCGTGTCGGGGACCTCGAAGACAAAATCGGAAATGTTGATCCTTCGGCCGCCCGGCGTGTCGGCGCTCGCCTGTCCGATCGTCACGGTCGCGGTGCGGCCGGTCACGCGCGCCTTCAAATCGGCATCATGCACCGACGGCAACCCGTCCACCGGATGTACGGTGACGCCGCTCGCCACGATGTTGATGGAGAGGCCGTCGTCGGGAATCGGCGGCCCCTTACGTGGCAGGTTTTTCACCAAGGTATTGACGCCGATCTCGATGCGCTGAACCGAGCCGCGCTCGATGCGCTCGATCACCCATTGGCGCACCTCCGGCACGATCAGCGCCGGCCAGATGCGCTTCAAGGCGGAAGCCGACATCGGCGTCGCGGCGAAGCCGAGCTTGAGCAGCGGCTCGCCGGAATAGTCGATACTGCCGCTGCCGGCGATGCCGATCTCCCCGTTGCTGAGATCGGCCTGGGTCAGCAACACCTGCTTTCTTTCGGTGTCGAAGCGAAATCCGATCGAGATGCGGTTGAAGATCAGCGGCGGTTCGCTGTCGATACCGCCGAGCAGGATGGTGCCGCCGGAAAGACCGAGCTGCCAGTCGTTGTCGTTGCCATTGGGCGGCTCCAGATGCGCCAAAAGGGTGATCCGGTTCTCGCCGGCAACGACCTTGAGCGGTGCGACCAACACGCGCCGCCCGGCGTCCCACTCGACGTTCATTTCCGCCGAGTCGATCTCCATCGGATAATCGGGCGTGTCGGTGTCGGTGATGGTGCCGCTGCCGACGACGATCTTGCCTCGGAAATAGGTCGGCAGGCCATCTCGTCCCAATTCGCCCTTTAGCTCGCCGCTGAGCGGCAAGTCCGCGTTGTAGGTCAGGTCTTTCAGGCGCAGCGCCAGAAGGATGTCGCTGGTCGAGACCTTGTCGGCGCGGATGTCGACGCTGCGCACACCATTCTCGGCGGCGCCGACGGTGACGCCGAGCGACCATGGATGCGCGCCCCCCTCGCCGAGGCTGAGCGCCACGCCACCACCGCTTGGCCGCCGCAGGCTCAGGCTGATGTTCTCAAAATTCCACTTGTTGCCGCGCTGCTGGTCGTCGACCACCAGGCTGCCATTCTTCAAGCCGATCTCGTTGAGGTTTTGGCCGTCCAGCCCCGTGAGGCTGAGGCTGTCGAGCCAATCGAGTCCGGCGAGCAAACCGCCATTGCCGCTTGAGGGCGCGGTGGCCGGTGGCGCGGGCGCCGGAGCGGCGGTGGGCGGCGCGGCGAGAGATGAAGGTGGCTGCACCGCCAATCCCGCCCCGTCTTTGGGCCGCGCCGCAACGCCGGTCGCGAGCGGCTTTGCAGTCTCGCCGGCAGAGACGGTGACATAGCCATCCGGCGTGATGCGCACCGAAAGCACGGCATCGACCAGATTGAGGCTCTCGGCGCGAAGTTGCCCCATCAGCAGCGCTGCGCCGGACAACTTGACCTCGGCTTTCGGCGCGCTCGCCACGACCGCATGGTCGCGATCGCGCACGATGATATCGCGGATTCGCACGGCGATCCGAACCCGTCCCGCCCGCTCGATCTGCGTGCCGCCGACTTCGACCGTGTTGCCGTTGCCGATATTGTCCTCGATCGCGGCGGCAAGCCAGGGCGTCGCCATGTCGAGATTGATCGGTCCCGCCCCGAGCCGCCACCACAGCGCGCCGAAGCATCCGGCGAAAATGACGATCAGCGACGCGATGCTAATTGCGAGCCGTCGCACCCAGCGTTCGCCGGCAAGCCAGCGCGGGACTGCAGCCAAACGATGGAATCCCGGGCGGGAACGGGACAGCAGCCGCCGCGCACGGTGGCCGGTGGCCTCCTCGTGCTCCTGATCCCAATCCTGCTCGTCCCAATGCACCTGTTGCACGGCAGCGGCAGGCGGACTGGAGCCTTGGTGAGGCCCCTTGGGCGACGTATTCCTTGCCATTGCCTCTCGGTAGCGGCGTTCATTGGAGGATTGATCGCCGGCACGGCACCCGTCGACAGGTAACGAGCGCTCCTGTGCCGGCATGGCCGCCAATCCTCGATTAATCCGGTTGCTCGTCATCAGGGCCCAAACGGCTCAGCAACAAGCAGACGGTGGATGCCTCGAATTCCTTGTAACCATACTCCGGGGCCGTCAGACTTGCCCAGCCAAAGGCGCGATTCCGGTTCGCCGGGCAAGACCCGTAATGACGTATGATTGATCCGCCGAAAGCGACGAAAGGAAGGCGTATGTCCAAGAAATCGCGCAAGAAATCCCTCAAATCGTCTGCCGGGGCCAAGACGGGCGTGAAAAGGTCAGCCGCGGCGAGAGCAAAACCCGGGAAAACACGGAGCCTTCCGGCGGCGAAATCAACGAAGAACGCCGTCACCGGACCATCGCCGAAGTCCGCATCGAAACCATCAAGCGCTCCGAAGGCCAACAGCCCGGCGGTTGCAAAAGCCGAATCGGCGGCAGGCAAATCGCCGCAACTGGCGGAAGGTGCCAAGGCCCCTCCCTTCCGCCTGCCGCGCGACGGCGGCGAGGTGGTGTCCCTCTCCGACTTCGCGGGGCAGAAGCTGGTGCTGTTCTTCTATCCGCGGGCTAACACGCCCGGCTGCACGAAAGAGGCCATCGATTTCACGCGACTGTCGCAAGCCTTTGCCGAGAGCGGAACCGCGGTGCTTGGCGTCTCCGCAGACAAGCCCAAGGCGCAAGAGGCGTTTCGGGACAAGCACAACCTGAATGTTCCGCTCATCTCCGATGAGAAGCACGAGATGCTGGAGGCCTATGGGGCCTGGGGCGAAAAATCCCTGTACGGGCGGACGTTCATGGGGATCATCCGCACCACTGTTCTGATCGGCGGCGATGGGCGCATCAAACGGATCTGGCGTCACGTGAAGGTCGACGGCCACGCCGACGCGGTGCTTGCGGCCGCGCGCGCCGCTTAGGGCCCGGAACCCATTTCCCAAAAATTAACCATGAGCAGGTCAAATCGCTCCTGCAAGTTTAGCCGTACGGAATCGCCTTCCGACCGGCGCGGGAGTGCTGATGACGTATCGGTCAGGTCAATATTCCGGATATCCCCAACACCACCCTCATGACCATGGCCGGAGCTTCGTCCGCCGGCCATCCTCTGGCGGTGCGCCGTCGCCCGGCTCGAAACCGCGTAGCGAAAACGGCTACACCATCCTGCACGCCGGCAAGCAAGTGCGGTTCGGGCCCGTCGCGTTCTGGATCGTGGTCGGCACCATCACCCTGCTCGGCCTGTGGTCGGCCGCAACCGCGACCTATTTCGCCTTTCGCGACGACGTCCTGACGCGGCTGATCGCGCGTCAGACCGAGATGCAAAACGCCTATGAGGACCGCATCGCCGAGCTGCGCGCCAAGGTCGACCGCACCACCAGCCGGCAATTGCTGGATCAGGAACAATTCGACCGCAAGCTCGATCAGATCATGCGTCGACAGACGGCCCTTGAGGCGCGTGCAACCGCGCTCGGCGCCATCCCCGACATCACCGGCTCGATCAAGCCGCCGGCGCGTGCCGGCGTCCCCGCGGAGACCGGCACCGCGACCCCCAAGCCGTCGCCGATCAGCGATACCGTGATTTTCGTGGCGCCGCCCGACCGCGAAGCGCGGCTGGAATCGCGCGCGCCTGTCGCCGCGAGTCCTCCGCCGAGCCAGCTTGCGAAAGTCCAGGGCGTGGACAACGTGCTGGTCCGCCTGGAGCAATCGCTTGACGGGGTGGAGAGCCGGCAGATGGCGGCGCTCGACACTTATCAAGACAGTATCGAATCGCGCCTGCGCCGCATGCGGGGTGTCATCACCGATCTCGGACTCAACATGGCGCAGCTCGAGGCGGCAGCCCCGCGCGGCGCGATGGGCGGGCCCTTCGTTCCCGTCAAGCTTTCGCCCAATGCCGGCGCTTTCGAGCGCCAGTTCTATCGCATCAATATCGGCCGCGCGCAGATGGAGCGGCTGACCCGGACGTTGTCGCTCGTGCCCTATCGAAAGCCTGTTATCGGCGAGGTCGAATTCACCTCGGGCTTCGGTGTACGCGTCGATCCGTTCCTGGGCCGGCCCGCGATGCATACCGGCCTCGACTTCCGCGCCCAGATGGGCGATCCGGTGCGCGCCACCGCCAACGGCAAAGTGGTCTCGGCCGGCTGGGCCGGCGGCTATGGCCGCATGGTCGAGATCGATCACGGCAACGGGCTCTCCACACGCTACGGCCACCTGTCGGAGATCAACGTCAAGGTCGGCCAATACGTGAAGATTGGAGAGGTGATCGGCGAAGTGGGCTCGACCGGCCGCTCGACCGGTCCGCATCTGCATTACGAAACACGGATCGACGGCGAAGCTGTCGACCCGCAAAAATTCCTGCGCGCCGGCGTGCGGCTCGCGGCAGGCTGACGCCACCTTCACATCTCATCTCGATCAGATCGCGGCCCGGTGCCGTGGAGTCGCGGCACCCGCTAATGCCGGCCGCCGCCAAATCCACCGGGGCCTCCTCCGAATCCGCCAGGACCGGGGCCTCCACCAGGTCCGCCAAGCGGACCGCCCGGGCCGCCGCCGGGAGGCCCTAAATCTCCAGGCCCCGGCGGCGTGCCACCAGGAGCAGGACCAGACGGGCCACCCGGCCCGATGGCTTGGCCATGACCACCGTTCGGGCCTCCGGGACCGCCAGGCGGATAGCCGGGGCTGTGGGGCCCAGCGCCAGGACCGGACATCGGACCCTGAACGCCGCCCGGACCGCGTGGGCCTTGCATCGACGCTCCCGGGAAGCTGCTGACGGACTGGACGGATTCGACCCGCAGGCCGCCCGAACTGTCGCGTACGGCGTTTACGACGACGCGCGCTTCGCCTGACGTCGGCGAAAAGCGCGACACGTCCCGCGCCACATAGCCCGAGCCCAACTCCAGGTCGGAGCCCGAGCGCCGCACATAGGCCTCGATCAGCAGGCGGCTGGTTCCGGCGAGATCGGAAAGATCATCCGCCCGCGCGCGCGAGACCTGCATGACACCCTGCGCGAGATGGCCCTCGGCCTGAACGCGCTGCCCAACCAGCGCAGCGTTCACGCCGTCAACGCGCAGTCCGCCAATCCGGAGCTCGCCGTGCTCCCGTTCCAGCAGGCCCGCGACGCGGGTCGCGTTATCGCGGCGCGGTTCGATCAGGCTTGCGACAACCACCCCGTCGGTGCGGCGCAGCCCGAAGACCGCGACATGCGTACCGGCCCGACGCCAGCTTTCACTGCCGGAGGAGATCACCCGCTGCCCGAGCACCGTCAACTCGCCGGCTCTCACATTCTCGATCGGTCCGACGACCTCGCTGACGATGTCGATGCCGCGCGTGGTCAACGTGCCATCGGCCCTGCGTTGGGCGACCACGCGCGCGACCTGTCCGATCCGCAGTGCCTTCGCGGATGCCACCGCCCCATCGATCCGCACCGGCACATTGGGGTCGTAGCTGATGCGCTCGCCATTGACGTAAATGCTGCCGAAACGCTGGATCACGCCGACGATGCCGGTGCCACCGATGCCATGGTCACCGCCGGTTATTCCGGTGCCGCCGATCCCGTGATCACCACTGAGGCCTGTGCCGCCGATGCCATGATCGCCGCCGCGACGGTTCTGCGCCCAAACGGACGACGATCCTGCGAGCCAAAGTCCCGCGAGCAGAGACCTGCGCGAAATGATCGGCCATTTCGTCACGGCTGATCGCCTTCGCCCGGCTCTTCGCCACCGCCATCCGGATCATCGCGATAGACGTAGACGCCGAAATTCCAGCGGCTGTTGCCGCCCTTGTCCTTGGCGAGGGCGCGATTGGCTTCCCGGTTGGCGGTCTTCAGCACCTCCATCGCAAGCTCGCGCGAGCGCGCCTCCAGCCGTTTCGCCAGCTTGGGCGAGAGGCCGTCATAGTGCACCGCGCGCTCCATGAAGGGCGGTGTCGCCGACGACACGTTGTCCGCGGCCGCCGCGATGTGGTCATGCAGGTTGCGGCCGAGATAATGCCACTTGCGATCGTCCTCGCCGCGCGGCACGAAAGCGGTCTCCACCAAGACGATCTGGTCATTGTCGTTGATGGTGACGAGCTTGCGATCCAGCCACTCATCGAGCACCGCGCGCGGACGAACGTCTTTGGTGATCGAAGCGACCAGCGACTCGAATGACGGCGCATCGTTCGCCGCCGTGCGCGGCAATGGCAGCGGCTCGCCCTTGGCATCAGTGAACTCGGGTGCAGCGAGCCAGCGCGCGATGATCGCGCTGGTGCGCGACAGCGTGGCCGGCGTCTCGTTCACCGGCGCGCCGGCCCCGCGCAGCCGCGCAACCTCCTTGCGGTGAATGCCAGTGAGCAGGCTGACACGGCTGTCGGTCTGCTCCTTTCCCTCGAGCGCAAAATCGTGCTCGGCGACATTGACGAACAGCTCACGCAAGAGCTGGGCCAGTGCCGGAAACGTCATCCCGCTGCGAATGCAGAGCCGGACCAAAGGACGCAGCAGGCGCGCGAGCGGCGCGTGCAGCTTCGGCGCGGCGATTGGCTGATGCGACGCCGGCTTCGAGCTCCGGGATTTGGCATTCATGGCAAAACTGTAGCGGTCCCTCTCGTGGGATACAATCCCACTTTTTTCGCAAACTTGGTTGACGTGTGAATTTTTCCCACATATACGACGCCCATCAACCACGGGGAACCCGACGCATGCCTCGTCACGACACCGCTCACTCTCCCAATGCAGCAGAAAGTGGTCCCACCCGACGCGGCACGGTCGTCGAGGTCATGCTCTCCATCATCGTACTCGGCGCGCTTCTGATGTTCGCGCTTGCCCTGCCCTATCTTGCCGGCTGTCTGATCGGTTGAGCGGCGCGAGGTCCATCGTGATCCCCCTTCGCCATTTGTCCCGCCGCCCGTCGGTGCTCCACATCTTCAAGGTCTATTACCCCGACCTGTTCGGTGGAACGCTTTCCGTGATCCGGGCTATTTGCGCGGGCCTGAAGCACAAATTCGCAGCCAACGTGCTCGTCTGCTCCAAGTCGGGCGGACAACGGCGGCTCATCGTGAACGACGTGCCGGTCGAGCGCGTGCGCTCGTTCGGGGATGTCCTGTCGCTTCCTCTGGCCCCGACCTATCCGTTGCGCCTGTGGCGCCGCATCGCCGAGCATGATCTGCTGGCGCTGCATGCGCCGTTTCCGCTCGCCGATCTCGTCTTCGCGCCGGGATTTGCGCGGAAGCGGCCGCTGGTGGTGCATTGGCATGCCGACATCGTCTCGCATTCCTCGCTGCGATGGCTGGTGCAGCCGCTGATGCGGCGAACGCTGCAGCGGGCGAACGCGATCATCGTGTCCGATCGCGCGCTGGTAGGCGGCACGCCGCTGCTGCGCGAATTTGCCGACAAATGCCACGTCGTGCCGTTCGGCATCGACATCTCCAAATATGAGTGGCCACCGCGGCGGCCTCCTCACGTTAATGGTCGCGGACGCCTCGTGCTCGCCTGCGGCCGGCTCGTTCCCTACAAGGGTTTCGACGTGCTGGTGCGTTCGGCGGTCAACCAGAGTTTCGAGGTGTGGATCGTCGGCGAAGGTCGCGAGCGCGAGCGCCTCGAACGGCTAATCCGCGAACTTGGTGTTCAGGACCGTGTGCGCCTGCTCGGCTCCGTTCCGGATGACGAACTCGCAAAGTTCATGTGCATCGCGGACGTGTTCGTTATGCCGTCGGTTACTGATGCCGAAACCTTCGGACTGGTGCAACTCGAAGCGATGGCCGCGGGCCGTCCGATCATCAACACGTCGCTTGATACCGCCGTACCGCATGTCGCCCGCGACGGCATCGAGGCGATTACCGTGCCGCCGCGCGATCCGACGCGACTTGCGGAGGCGATCAACAGCTTGATCGCCGATCCGGAGCGCCGACGCCGCATGGGCGATGCCGCACGACATCGCGCCGCGACGAAATATTCCACCGCTGCGTTCCAGGAGGGAATCGAGGAGGTTTATCGGCAGGCGATAGCCTCACGGCAACCGGCCCGTGCTTTGCGATCGCCGCCGACCGGCCTGCTCGGCGCGATGCGGATCGCGGCGGCGCTGGCCTGGTCCGACATGCGTCACCGCTATGTGCGCTCACTGCTCGGTCCGTTCTGGATGTCGATCCAGATGGCGATAATGGTCGCCGTGCTGGGATCAGTGATCGGCCATTTCTCGGGCGGCGGTACCATCTCGCGCTTGCCCATGCTCGCGCTCAGCCTGACCGCCTGGAATTTCCTCAACAGCGTGGTGCTCGATTCCACGACGGCGCTGCAGGACTCGGCGAGCCTGATCAGGGATCGCGCCTTGTCACCGGTCATTTTCCTGCTGCAGTGCTGCTTCCGGCAGGCATTGTTCGCCCTACACAATCTCTCCGTGCCGTTGCTCCTCTGGCTCGTCCTGAGCCCGATGGATCTCAAAGCGGTGCTCGCCGCCCTCCCCGGATTTGTACTTTTCGTCGCCTGTACGTTCGGACTGAGCCTTGTCATCGGCGCCGTGGCCACGCGCTTCCGCGATCTGAAGCCGATTATCGAATCCACGTTGACGCTGGCCTTTCTGTCCTCGCCGGTCATCTGGTCGCCGGAGATGGTCAATCAGGACTCCGCCATCATGCGCCTCAATCCACTGACGCACCTGTTCGCTGTCTGGCGCGAGCCCTTGGCGAACAGCCATGTTCCGATCATCAGCATCGCCTATGTGCTGGCGTGCCTTGCCGCGCTTGCCTTCGCGGGCTGGTTCACCGTTGTCCATCTGCGCAGAGCCGCGTTCTGGATCTGACCCATGGCCGGCATCCGCTTGCACAATGTCTGTCTCGACTATCCGCTCTATGGCGCCTACGACTTCTCGCTCAAGCGTCGCCTCCTCGGGCCGCTGATCGGGGAGACGAGCACCGCGCGAACGATCCGCGCCATCGACGATCTGTCGCTCGAAGCGACAGCCGGCGCGCGCATCGGCCTGTTCGGCCCCAACGGCTCCGGCAAATCGACGCTGCTGAGGCTGATCGCCGGCGTCTACCCGGCGACCTGCGGCCAGGTCGAGGTCGACGGCAGTATCGTGCCGTTGCTCGGCCTGAACGCAGGCGCCAATCTGGACTTCGTGGCGGCGGACAATATCAGCCTGCTGCTGCGCATCGGCGGACGAAAGCCGACGCCGGCAATCGTCGACGAGATATGGGCTTTCACCGAGCTCGAAGAACGCATGCGGCATTTGCCGCTGCGCATGTTCTCCTCGGGCATGCTGATGCGCGTGCTGTTCGCGACGGCGACGGCGTTTCCGGCCGATATCCTCCTGCTCGACGAGTGGCTCAGCGTGGTCGACGAGAACTTCTCGGCCAAAGCCGAACAGAGGCTGCTGAAGCTGGTCTCGATGGCCGCGATCGTGATCATCGCGTCGCATGATCAGGCGCTGCTGCAGCGCATCTGCACCAGCATCATCAAACTCGATCACGGCCGCATCGTCAGCACCATCCCGGTCGATCAGAATTCCGTTCGCCAGAAGGACCTGCGAGAAAAGCGCGCATGAAGAAGATCCTGGTTGTCAGCGAAGCGCTCGGCGAGCCAAACCATAAGCGTGGCATCTTTCACTTCACCCGCGAACTGGTCCGGTCACTGGCTGCGGAGGGCCACGAGCTCACCCTGCTGGTCGAAACCACGCGCCGCTATCGACGGCTGCGACGGCGACAACGGCGAACACCGCTCTTTCCGGCGGATTCGCGCGCGATCGAGCTGTTGGCGCTCTACCGTTTCCTGGACGAAACCAACATGGCTGAGCCGATGATGCGGAGCACCCTGCGCCGCACGATCGCGTGGTTCAGGCAACGCATTCATCTCGCCACCTCCTGGGAATTCGCCTCCTGCTTCCTCCGGGCCATCGGGCTGCTGGGCTTGCGCGCTCGGCTGATCGAGAACAATACCGTCGGCCTCGAATACATCCCGACCGACCTGCGCCATCTCAAATTGTTCCGCGATTTCCTGCTCGAACCTGGGTTCTACAGCTATCAGGACATGTCGGCGCTGCTGCGGTTGCCGGCACCGCGGATCGACGCGCGCGGCTACGACATCGTTCTGGTCGACACGCCGACACGGGTCGCGATCACACACAATCCCGATGCCAGGGTGATCTGTGTCGTTCACGATCTCTTGCCGCTCACTGATCTCAGGCTCAGCGACGTCGCGACGCGCCTGTTTCTGTCACGCCTGCTGACCAGCCTGCACCAGGCCGACGAACTGGCATTCGTCTCGAACTACAGCATGAACCGGTTCAGGCAGTTGCTTCCGCAATTCGCGCACCTGCCGGCCCGCGTCGTCTATCCGCGCACGCGCTTCGATGCGTCGGACGCGATACGGCCCACGCCGGCCGCAGCCCGCTCCGCGCGGCCGACCTTCGTCATCATCGTGTCGGCGGAGCCGCGCAAGAACCTGAACTCGGTGATCCGTGCCTTTCGGAAATTGCCGCACGCCGACCTCGTCGTGATCGGCTATACAGGTGCCGCACATCCGATCAGGAGTTTGCCGTCCAACGTGCGGCTTGCAGGTTACGTGGACGAACAGGACAAGGCGGCGTTGATCGCTGAGGCGCATGGCCTGATCATGCCGAGCCTCGCAGAAGGATTTGGTGTGCCGATCATCGAAGCTCTGGCCGCAAATACGCCGGTGTTGTGTTCGGACATTCCGGTGTTTCGCGAAGTGGCAGGCGAGCTCGCAGATTATTTCGACCCCTTCTCGACCGAGTCGATCTGCGCATCCGTCACGCGGGTCTTGGCGCAGCAGGAGGAATGGCGAAACAAGATCCGGGCACGGCGCGAGGAGCTGGCCGTGCGTTTCGGCCACCACACCCAGGCCCGCGATTTCCTCGCACACCACGCCGGCCCCGAAAACGTGGTTGCTCTGGCCAAGACCTCCGCGCCATCTGCCGCGCTCAACGATCTCGCCACGCACGGGACTTGAGATTTCCGAGACGCTCGCCGCCCATGACGATCGAGCCTGGCCTGTCGCGCGCCACGCCCCTGCCGGCCCGCCGGTTTGAGCAGCACCGCGCATGGCGCTGCTCGGGGACGTATCTCCGGGTCACCGACATCCTGGTCGTGCTGACGGCGGCCTCACTGCCGTGGTCGACGACTGCGCCAACTGTTTTCATTCTGTTGTGGCTGTTCCTCGTCCTCCCCCTCATGGATTGGAAGGCCTTCGGCCGCAACCTGCTGCATCCAGCGGCTGCCCTGCCCCTTGCATTCGTCGCACTCGCCACGATCGGCACGCTCTGGTCTGATGCCGCATGGGCAGCACGCCTGCACGGCATCAACCCGGTTTCCAAGCTCCTGCTCATTCCTTTCCTGCTGTACTTCTTTCAGCAGTCGCGCCGCGGCCTCGGGGTCCTCGTCGCCTTTGTCGCCTCCTGCGCCTTGTTGCTGCTGCTGTCCTGGATCGTGCTGTTCGATCCAGCACTGAAGATCACAGCAACCGTCTCGGATGGCGTTCCGGTGAAGAACTACATCGACCAAAGCCAGGAGTTCGCGGTCTGCATCTTTGTCCTGGCTTGTCCGACCCTGGTCGCCGCGCGACAGCGACGCTTACCGACTCTGCTCGGCTATCTCGTGCTGATCCTGGCCTTTCTCGCCAACATGCTGTTCATCGTTTCGGCCCGGACCGCGCTGATCTACATGCCGGTGCTTCTGGTGATGTTTGCCGCACGATACCTCGATCGGCGTACGGCTCACGCCCTGCTTGCCGCGGTCACCATTGCCGGCCTGCTGGTCTGGACGACGTCGCCCTACTTGCGCCAGCGGATCGGCGACATCGCGATTGAATATCAGGCCTACGAGACCAATAGCCTGGCGTCGACGGCGCAACGGCTGACCTATTGGCGCAAGTCGATCAGATTCATTGCCGGCGCACCGCTGCTCGGCCACGGTACCGGCTCGATCAGGCACTTGTTCGAGCAGGACGCGATCGGACAAACCGGCTTGCGCGCGGATGTGGTGAACAATCCGCACAATCAGACCCTCAACGCCGCGGTGCAATGGGGACTGCTTGGCGTTATCGTTCTCTACGCGATGTGGTTGAGCCATCTCCTGCTGTTTTCCGGGCGAGATCTGGCGTCATGGATCGGGCTAGTGGTCGTGGTCCAGAATTTCGTGAGCTCACTCCTCAACTCGCATCTGTTCGATTTTCACGAGGGCTGGATGTACGTCCTGGGCGTCGGCATTGCCGGCGGCGTGTCGCTGCGGGACCGCAGCGACACCAGCCAGCCAAATCTCGGTACAGGGTCGCCGCAGGTCCAGGTCAGTGGCTCCGCGCATGGCCGACCTCACCGGTGATGACGTCGCCAAACAGCTCCCAGCTCTCGCCGTTGAAGCGCATCAGTTGCATCTGTTCGATCGGAAAATAATCGTCCGGCGAGGTGTTGATAGTGATCCCCGGCAGCAGCATGTCGCTGGCGAAATTCTTCAAATTGGCGGCCTGCTTCATCACGTTCTCACGCGTGAGATTGTCGCCGCACTGTTTCAAAACCTGCACCATCGCCTGTGATTCCACGTAGGCATAGGCATTATTGGCGTTGGCCTTGTCGCCATCCGGATAATACTTGTCCATGAAATCCCGCCATTTCTGTACGCCGGGATCGTCCTTCCAGCGCGGATCGGTGGGGTCCTTTACGTATGCCGTCGAGATGATCCCCTTGGAATATTCGAGGCCAGCCGGCTTTAGGACGGAAGCAATGGTGGTTGCGGTGTTGGCAAGAAAGAATTTCGGCTTCCAACCGAGCTCGCCGACCTTGCGGATCGCCTGTGCCGAGCCCTTCGGCGCCGCCCAGGAGAAGAAAATATCGGCGCCGGAATCGTGCAGCGCCACGATCTGGGAGTCGATCGAGGGATCGCTCACCTCGTAGGACTTGTCGGCGATGATCATGTCGATCTTGTCGCCGAGTCCATCTTTGAGGCCCTTGAACTGATCCCGCCCTGCATCATCGTTCTGCCAGAACACGGCGATCTTGCTGTCGGGATAATGCTCTCGGATGTACTTGGCGTAGATCCGGCCCTCGCTCTGGTAATTGGGCTGAAAACCCATGGTCCAGGGGAAATTCCTGGGATCGCCGAATTTGGTTGCACCGGACGCGACGAAGAGCTGCGGCACTTTTTTGGCGTTCATGTATTTCATCATGGCCGAGTTCGACGGCGTGCCCAGCGACTGAAAGATCAGCAGGACCTCGTCGCTTTCGACCAGCTTGCGCGCCTGCTCGATCGCCTTCGGCGGGCTGTAGGCGTCGTCATAGGAGATGAAGGTGATCTTGCGCCCATTGATGCCGCCTTGCGCATTGATCATGTTGAAGTAGGCGGCCTCCGTTTTGCCGATCACGCCATAGGACGAGGCGGGTCCGCTGTAAGGCATGATGTTGCCGATCTTGATTTCGGTATCGCTGGCGCCGGGATCGTATTTCTTCTCGGCGTGGGCGGCGGTGGCGAGCGCGGCCGATACGGCAAGCGCAATCACAGCAACAAAGTTCCTGAGACACCCCGGCATCGCAACCTCCCGACCAGATTTTCTTTTACCGGCAGTCTCGCAAGGCCCGCCTGACCTGGCAAGCACTGCTTATCCCGTGCCGCGAAACGGCATTGTTGGCTGTCCACATTTATGATTGATGCAGGCGGAGCAATCGGGGTTTTTGATCTTGGAACTGAAGAGACGGATTGGCCCGCGACATCCGCGCCTTGGCAAGGCGGCATTCGATTTCGCGCAGTGGCTGGCCAGGCACACGATGGGGCGAGCCGGTTTCCATCAGCTCGACTCACGCTTTGCCAAGGAGCGCCTCGCGCTCGCGCGGCAAAAACTCGCCCGCGGCGAAGCGCTCTATCTCGCAGGGATCGGCGCACCGGGCACGCATAATTCGGGCGTGGCGCTGGTGGAGGTCACGCAAGCGAACGGCCCCCGGCTTCTGCTCAACAATGAGGAGGAGCGCTTTTCCGGCAACAAGCACACCTCGGAATTTCCGCAAAAATCGATTGATGCGATGGCGGCGTTCCTGCGCGGGATGGGGCGCGACGTCACCGATATCTTCGCCTGGCTGACCTCTTGGGACTATCCGACGCTGGCCGGCACCATGTTCCGCTCACTGCTGGAGGAGTTTCCGCAAAGCCTGAAACTCGCGCGGCGTCTTGAAGCGACCGGCTTCGACGGGCGGCGCATGGACGAGATGACGCGGACACCGAAGAAGCTGGCGCGGCAGCTCGGCCTCGCCGATCCTGTTCAGTTGATCACGCTGGCGCACCACGACAATCACGCCTGGTTTTCCTTTGCCGCCTCGCCCTTCACCGACGACGGCGAGCCGGTCGCACTCGCCGTGCTCGATGGCACCGGCGACCTTGGCTCGGTCTCGCTCTATATCATCAAGAACGGCGCGATGCGGCGGCTCTATTGCAACGAGAGCATGTTCGACTCGCTCGGCGCCTTCTACAGCGTGATCTCGTCGACGCAAGGCGGCTGGACCTGGCTCTCCAGTGAAGGGCGCTACATGGGCGCCGCCGCCTGGGGCGACATGAGCCGCGCCACCAATCCCTATTATGCGCGGTTGAAGCAGGTGCTGCAGCTCGAGCCCGATGGCGAGGTGCGGCTCAACCGTGCCCTCGCCAACTGGTATTGCGACCCGTTCGAACATCCCTACAAACGCGAGCTGATCGAGATTTTGGGCGAGCCGCTCAGGCCGGACCAGCTCTGGAATCCCGACGCGGTGCTGCGGGTCGAGGACATCGAACACAGGCCCGACACACAGGACCGCCTGGACAAGGCGGCTGCGACGCAGCTCGTATTCGAGGACGCGATGATCCATGTGGTGGATCATTTGTTGCGGATCACCGGCGCCAATCGACTGGTGCTCACGGGCGGCGTCGCGCTCAATGCGCTCGGGAATATGCGGCTGCTCGAGCATTTCGATGAAGCCTGGTTTGCGCAAAACCAAAATCGGAACGCACGCCTGCATCTGTGGGTGCCACCCGTGCCGGGCGATGCCGGCGTCACCATTGGCGCCGCCTGGCTGTTCGCGCATCTTGCCGGCAGCCCGCGCGGTGCGCCGCTGACGCATGCGTTCTATTGCGGCACGCCGCCTTCGCGCGCCGAGATTGAGGCGGCACTCGAGGCAGACGACGTTGCCTCACAGCGCATCGGCGATGTCTCGACCATCGATGGCCGCGAGGCCATCGCCGACCTGATGGCCTTCATCATCGCGAAGGACGGCGTGATCGCCCTTTACCAAGGTCCGGCCGAAACCGGCCCGCGCGCGCTCGGCCATCGCTCGATCCTGGCCAATCCCTGTGATCCCCATGCCCGGGAAAAGCTCAACGAGCGCGTCAAGTACCGCGAAGCGATCCGCCCGCTGGCGCCGATGGCGACGCTGCAAGCGGCGCAGGACTATTTCGAGTTGCAGGAGGGAGCCTCCGACGCCGACTACAATGCCTACAACTACATGGTGCTGACGGCGCATTCGAAGCCGCACGCGCGGGAGAAGATTCCGGCCGTCATTCATGGCGACGGCACGGGACGCATCCAGATCGTCCGCGACGCCGACGATCCCCTCACCTATGCCTATTTGAAAGCTCTCGGCCGCCATATCGGTGTCGAGATGTCGGTCAATACCTCATTCAATGTCGCCGGTCCCATCGCGCAGACGCCGCGACAAGCGATCGAGACGCTGCGCCGCTCCAAGGGGCTGGACGCGGTGTTCATGGTGGCAAGCGATGGTGCGGTTTACGCGGCCTGGCACGGCGGCGCGCGCGACAGCGGGCGATTCAAAGGCTGGTCCGCGGAGTGGCAGGCCGGGCGGTAGGATGTGTAGAGAGCAGCGATCGGCTACTCGCGTTTCGCCCGCGACACCAGCTCGATGATCTTGGCTTCGTCGTCATCGGGCGCAATCGCCTTCGCCCGCGCGTAGGATTCCACCGCTGCGCGGCTCATCAGTGGCTTGTCCGCGAGCAAACTCTCCGCCAGCGCCACCGCATAAGCAGCATCCTTGTGCCGCAGCGTGGCGGTAAACGTCGCGTCGGCGAAGTTGCGCGCGGCCATGCGTTTGGAGTGCCGGATCACTTGAGGGCTGGCAATGACGCCCGTCTCGATCGATTGGAGCACCAGCTTCATGTCGAGACCGGCCTGCTCGGCGATGGCGAGGCCTTCGGCGATGCCGGCGATCTGGATCGCGCCCATCAGGTTGTTGATCAGCTTGTAGACGGTGCCGGTGCCGACGGCTCCGAAATGCCGGATCGTCGCGCCGATCGGCTCGAGAAAAGGCCGGGCCTTTTCCAGATCGGCAGCATCGGCACCGACCAGGAGCGTGAGGTTTCCGCTTGCCGCCGCATCGGGCAAGCCGGTCACCGGAGAGTCGATATAGATCAGGCCACGGCTGTCGAGCTCGCGCGACATGTCAAGCGCATGGCGATGCGACACGGTGGAGCATTCGATCGCGAGCGTTCCGGCCTTCATGGTCGTCGCGGCGCCATCCTCGCCAAGCCAAACGGCCCGCGAGGCCTCGTCGTCCGCGACCATGGTCACGACCGCATCGGTGTCGATTGCGGCATCCGCAGGAGAAGTTGCCCATCGCGCACCGCGGGCGATCAAATCCTCTGCCTTCGCCTTGCTGCGATTCCACACCGTGACCGCAAAGCCCGCATCGAGATAGCGGCCCGCCATGCCGTGGCCCATGCGTCCAAGACCGATGAACGCAACACGCGGCATGGCTTAGTCCACGTCCTCGACTTCGCCCGGCGCCGTGCCGAAAGCGCGCTGGGCCAGCGCGGCCGCCATGAACTCGTCGAGATCGCCGTCGAGGACGCCCGAGGTGTCGGAGGTCTGCACGCCCGTGCGCAAATCCTTCACCATCTGATAGGGCTGCAGCACATAAGAGCGGATCTGGTGTCCCCAGCCGATATCGGTCTTCGCGGCCTGTTCGGCGGCGGCCTTTTCCTCGCGCTTCTTCAGCTCGATCTCATAGAGGCGGGCACGCAGCATGTCCCAGGCCTGCGCCCGGTTCTTGTGCTGGGACCGGCCAGCTTGGCAGACCACCGCGATGCCCGTCGGGATATGGGTGAGGCGGACGGCCGATTCCGTCTTGTTGACGTGCTGGCCGCCGGCGCCGCCTGAACGCATGGTGTCGACGCGGACGTCGGATTCCTTGATGTCGATCTTGATGGTGTCGTCGATGACCGGGAAGATCTGCACCGAGGAGAACGAGGTGTGCCGCCGCGCGTTGGAATCGAACGGCGAGATCCGCACCAGGCGGTGCACGCCGGCCTCGGTCTTCAGCCAGCCATAAGCATTATGGCCGCTGATCTGGACGGTGGCGGACTTGATGCCGGCCTCTTCGCCCTGGGATTCTTCCACATATTCGATCTTGAAACCGCGCTTTTCCGCCCAGCGCGTGTACATGCGCAGCAGCATCTGCGCCCAGTCCTGGCTCTCGGTGCCGCCGGCGCCGGCATGAACCTCGAGATAGGAATCGAAGCGGTCGGCCTCGCCCGAGAGCAGCGCCTCGAGCTCGCGCCGCGCCACCTCTTTTTTCAGGCCCTTCAGCGCTTCCTCGGCTTCCGCGACAATGCCGGCGTCGCCCTCGGCCTCGCCGAGCTCGATCATCTCGACATTGTCGGCGAGCTCGCGCTCGACCTTGCCGATGCCGGACAACGCATCCTCCAGCGAGGTGCGCTCCTGCATCAGCTTTTGTGCCTTTTGGGGATCGTTCCAGAGATTGGGATCTTCGGCGAGCTTGTTCAGCTCAGCCAATCGCGCCGTCGATGTTTCGACGTCAAAGATGCCTCCTCAGCAGCCCGACTGACTGCTTGATCTCTTCAACCAACCGCTCGATTTCGGCGCGCATTGACTTCTCTGCTTGGATTTCTTTGCTTGGATTTCTTTGCTCTTGGCGGCATCGGCCGCCGCGATCGTGTCGTTGTGCATGTAGCGGCGGGATGCCCAAAGCGCAATCGCCGCCGCCTCAATCAACTAATTTAAGACTCGATTTGGCTAGTAAAGCCCGCCGGTGCCCGGCCGCATGATGTAGCCGGCATCCGGAGGTGCTCCCGGCGGGCCCGGCATGCGGTTGCCGTCGGCATCGGCGACACCGATCACGCTGTAATTATCCGGCGGGGCCGTGCCCGGCTTGAACGCTTCCAGGATGGTTCGTCCGGTATCGCCGGGGCCGACGCGCATGCCGGTCCTGGCATCGACGCGTACGAGCTTGATGCCGGCGGGAACCTTGAACGGGATAGCCGGTTTGTCGGCGAGCGCGAGCTTCAGGAAATCACGCGCGATCGGCGCGGCCAGGTGGCCGCCGGTTGCGGCATTGCCCCTGCCCAGCGGCCGCGGCTTGTCGTAGCCCATGTAGATGGCGACCGCGACGTCCGGCGAGAAGCCGACGAACCAGGCATCCTTGGCCTCGTTGGTGGTGCCGGTCTTGCCGGCGATCGGCTTGCCGACTTCCTTGACCACGGTTGCCGTACCCGCCTGCACAACGCCTTCCAGCATCGAGGTGATCTGGTAGGCGGTCATGTTGTCCAGCACCTGCTCACGGCGGTCGACGAGTTGCGGCTCGGGCTGGTTGTGCCAACCGTCCGGCGCGTCGCAGCCGCGGCATTCGCGGGCGTCATGCTTGAAGATGGTGTGACCGTAACGATCCTGGATGCGATCGATCAGGGTCGGCTTCACGCGTCTGCCGCCATTGGCGATCATGGAATAGGCCGTAACCATGCGCAGCGCCGTGGTTTCGCCGGCACCCAGCGCATAGGAGAGATAGTTCGGCAATTCGTCGTAGACGCCGAAGCGCCGGGCATATTCGGAAATCAGCGGCATGCCGATGTCCTGCGCCAGCCGCACCGTCACCGTATTGAGTGACAGGCGCAGCGCGTTCCGCAGCGTTGTCGGTCCCTGAAATTTGCCGGACGAGAAGTTCTCCGGGCGCCAAATCCCGGCGCCCTGCCCCTGATCGATTTCGATCGGCGCATCCATCACCTGGGTCGACGGCGTATAGCCATTGTCCAGGGCGGCCGAATACACGATCGGCTTGAAGGACGAGCCCGGCTGGCGATAGGCCTGCGTGGCGCGGTTGAACTGGCTCTGGTCGAAGGAGAAGCCGCCGACCATGGCGAGCACGCGCCCGGTGTTGGGATCCATGACCACCATGGCCCCGGACACTTCCGGCACTTGCCGCAACCGGTATTGGCCCTCGACCGGACTGCCGTCCTTGTAAAGCGGATCGGCATAGATCACGTCGCCCGGCTGAAGCACCTGCGAGACCGCCGTCGGCGCGCGGCCCCTTGTGGAGCCCGATGTCGTCCTCGCCCAGCGCACACCGTCGAGCGTGATGATGCCGGTCTCCCGCTGCTTGCTGACCGCGCCGCCGAGTTCGCGGCCCGGCTGGAAGCCGATTCGCGCCGATTGCTCGCTGGTTTCGAGGACCACCGCCATCCGCCACGGCGAAATATCGGACAGCGACTTGATTTCGGCGAGTTTCACGCCCCAGTCGCCGGAGATGTCGAGCTTGGAGATCGGACCGCGGTAGCCCTGCGCCTCGTCATAGTTGACAAGGCCGGCGACCATGGTCTTGCGCGCCTCCATCTGGATCTTGGGATCGAGCGTGGTGCGGACCGACAGGCCCCCCTCGTAGAGCTTTTTCTCGCCATACCGCTCGAAGATGTCGCGCCGCACTTCCTCGGCGAAATACTCGCCGGCAAAGATGTGCGCCGAGGTCGGATGAGAGGTGACGACCAGTGGCGACTTGCGCGCCTTGTCGGCGTCCGCCGTGCTGATCCAGCCGTTCTCCTGCAGGCGGTCGATCACGTAATTGCGCCGCTCGACCGCGCGGTCATGATTGCGCACCGGGTGCAGCGCTGCCGGCGCCTTCGGCAGCGACGCCAGATAGGCTGCTTCCGCGATCGTCAGCTCGTTGACCGATTTGTCGAAATAGACCAGCGACGCCGCGGCGATGCCATAGGCGCCCATACCGAGATAGATTTCGTTCAGATACAGCTCGAGGATCTTGTCCTTCGAATAGGTGCGCTCGATGCGCATCGCGAGCAGCGCTTCCTTGATCTTACGGGTGAACGACACCTCGTTGTTGAGCAGGAAATTCTTTGCGACTTGCTGGGTAATGGTCGAGGCGCCCTGCGGACGTCTGTTGGAGCCGTAATTCTGCACGTAGAGAATCGCGGCGCGCAGCATGCCGGAATAGTCGACGCCGCCGTGCTCGTAGAAATTCTTATCCTCGGCCGCGAGGAAGCTGTTGATGACGAGTTTCGGCACCGCCTGAATCGGCAAATAGAGCCGCCGCTCCTTGGCGTATTCAGCCAGCAGCGAGCCGTCGGCGGCGTGGACGCGCGTCATCACCGGCGGCTCGTAATCCTGGAGCTGCGAGTAGTCCGGCAGGTCCTTGGAGAAATGCCAGATCAATCCCGCCACGGCCGCCACGGCGACCAGGAACATCACCGTTCCAGCGGCGAACAGGAAACCCAGGAAGCGCACCAGCAAGCGCATGCTTAATTTATCCGTTCCAACCCATGCGCCGGAGCAGATGGCGCCTTCCGTTTGACGAGTGAGCGTGCCGGCATTCCTACGTCCGACTCAGGAGCCCGTCGGCGAGGCGGGACCTCGGTGATTCCCAAAACGCCTCGCAGCGGCTTCTATACGACCGCCGCTGTGGCCAAACTAGGGCTTGTCGGGTTTCGCATTAGTTCGCCGGCCCGGCGGTGGCCAATCGCTTGGCCAGAAAGGCGTCGATGGCCTGGGCCACCGAGCCGGCGGTGCGATTGCGCCAGCTTTCCGAGACGAGGTGCTCGAGATCACCTTTGTTCGAGACATAGCCGAGTTCGACCAGGACCGAGGGGACATCGGGGGCCTTCAGCACCCGGAAGCCGGCGGACTTCAGAGGGTGCTTATGCATGCGCGTGGCGTTCTTCATCTCGCCCATCAAGAGGCGTGCGAAACGGTTTGAAAAGGTGCGGGTTTCCCGCTGCGCGAGGTCGATCAGAATGTCGGCAACCTCGGTCGGTTCGTCGGTCAAATTGACCCCTCCGATCGCATCCGCCCGGTTCTCCGCCTCGGCCAACCGCTCTGCCTCCGCGTCGGAGGCTTTATCGGAAACGGTGTAAATGGTCGCCCCCTGCGCATCGCCTTCGTGTTTCGGCAGGGCATCGGCGTGGATCGACACAAACAGTGCCGCCGATTGGCTGCGGGCGATTTTCACCCGGTCATTCAAGGGGATGAAGGTGTCGTCGGTCCGGGTCATCACCACCCGGTATTTGCCGCTCTGCTCGAGCCGGTCACGAAGCGCCAGCCCAAAAGCGAGCACCAGGTTCTTCTCGGCCTCGCCCCCCGATTGGGTGCCGTTGTCGACGCCACCATGGCCGGGATCGATCACGACCACCGGACGCGCATCCGGCGCCGGCGCGGCCGGCTTTGTCGCAGGCGCGGCTTCCGGAGCAGCCGTTGCCGCGGCGCCTTCGGCAAGCGCAGGTTTCGAGTCGGACCGCCCCTCCGTGCTCATCGATTGCATGAAGGTTTCCCGGTCAACCTCCTGCAATTCAAGCACCAATCGCGGCGGCTGGCCGTTGGCGGCGTCCAGCATGCTGGAATTGGCGATGCGCGCCGGTCCGGCGAGATCGATGACAATCCGCGAACCGCCGGGCATCACCAGGCCGTAACGAAATGCCTTGACCAGACCGCGCCCGCTGGCGCCGGTTCCGGCCGGGAGGCGGAAATTGAGCTGGGGGATATCGACCACGACCCGATAGGGGTCAGCCAATGTAAACGCCCGAAACTGGACCGGCTTGTCGAGATCCAGGACGAATCGGGTCAGCTTGGTGTCGCCAGCGAGCCTGGCATCGGAGGCGACCGGGAAGCTCGGCGCAACGATGGGCGCCTGATTTTCGGCACGAGCCGAGCTCAACCCGGCACACGACAATGCTGCAGCGCACAGCACGGCGCATCCCAGCAAAAGATGAGGTTTTGCGTGGCTCGCCACCGAATCCGTGCCTCCGAGCGGCCCTTGTACCGCAATAGAACCGCAGGGTTAATGATACCCTAACGCAACAACACTGAATAAAGGTAAGTGTGGCGGCCAAGCGACGCTCCCTTGCGCAGGGGCGCCAATCCTCGTATGTAACCTGTGCTGACGGCCATTACTGCCGGTTGTGTCGCGTTCAGCCTCCCGGTGCAGCGCCGGAACCTTCCGTTTTTGAAGATTCCAGCGTTTCCGACTTCTCCGCAAAGCCAGCGCGAGCCGCGCGGCCCAATCTGGAGAAGCGGTTTCGAGCCCGAGCGGCGTCCAGTCCCAGGCGATTTTGTTCCAGGGACGGTTTCGAGCGGCGGCATGGCCAGATACCGGACCCCGGACAAGGGTCCCCTGTGATCCAAAGGCGAGCGCCCCAAGCGCCGCACGGGTTGTCAGCAACCGATAAGGCGGCCGCTTCTGCCGCCAACTGTTCCAGACGGGCCGACGCTTGATGCGCCAGACTGTGATGCCGATGAAAACCAGCGGAAGACCCGCGCCGATGCGGAGCCAACGCTCCACGCGACGCCTCCTCCCGCAGGGTTCGGCTGGGCGTCCCGGGTTGCGTTTCGGCCTTCCCCTCACCCCCGAATCAGGTGGACCGTCGCGTCACCCGGCGGCGCGATATGCGCTTCCCGTGATCCGCGCGCGCCGCCTTCAAGAGTTTAAAGATGCCCAACAAAATGTTGATCGATGCCACCCACCCGGAAGAGACCCGGGTTGTCGTGGTCCGCGGCAATCGCGTCGAAGAGTTTGATTTCGAGACCGCCCAGCGCAAGCAGCTCCGCGGCAATATCTACCTGGCCAAGGTAACTCGGGTAGAACCGTCACTGCAGGCGGCCTTTGTCGAATATGGCGGTAACCGTCACGGCTTTCTGGCCTTCAGCGAAATCCATCCCGACTATTACCAGATCCCGGTCGCCGACCGCCAAGCGCTGATCGAGGCCGAAGAGCGTGCCCATCGCGAGGCCGAGGAAGAGACCGAAAGCCGTTCCAGCCGCCGTCGTTCTCGCCATCGCAGCTCGCGCCGGCGCGACCGTGACGAGCGCATCAGGAGCGAGATCGTCGAGGGTGCGGAGGCTGCCTCCGGCAGCGAGGCCACCGACCCGCAGGAGACCGCCGAGCATCTGCACGCCGGTGCCGAAGCGACAGCACCGCATGAGAACGCAGGGCATGACGATGCCGCGGCCCGTGACGAGGCGCATGAACATGACCATCACGACGATGAGCATGCGCATCACCAGGATCACGACCATCACGATCACGATGATCAGGACGAACACGGCGATGAGGTGCATGCCGAGGACGCGCATGAGGCCGCCGAGGACGCCGTCCCGGCTGCAGCTTCGCGCCAAGTTCCCGCCTCCGTAGCGGCCGTTGCGCCTGACGTGCTGGAAGTCCCCGAGGTTCACGAGGTCGACGACCACACCAAGGACGAAATCGAGACGCTTCAGCACGGCGCGGATGCCTCCTCCGAGGCCTCCGACGTCGAGCATGCCTCCGACGAACATGCCGCCGAGCACGAGGCCGCGTCGCCCGCTGACGAGCAGGCGGCTGCGCCCGCCGACGAGGACGCTCACGAAGAGGACGAGGAAACCGACGAGGCCGAGGAGACCGAGGAAGACCTCGTCGAGTCCGTTGGCGGCGACGACGTGCTGGAGGAAGTGCCGGAGCGCTCGTTCCGCCCGCGCCGCCAGTACAAGATCCAGGAAGTCATCAAGCGGCGCCAGGTGATGCTGGTGCAGGTCGTGAAGGAAGAGCGCGGCAACAAGGGCGCCGCGCTGACCACCTATTTGTCGCTGGCCGGCCGCTACGCGGTGCTGATGCCCAACACCGCACGCGGCGGCGGCATCAGCCGCAAGATCACCTCCGCCCAGGACCGCTCGCGGCTGAAGGAAGTGGTGCAGGATCTGGATGTGCCGGAGGGCATGGGCATCATTCTGCGCACCGCTGGAGCCTCGCGCACGCCCCAGGAGATCAAGCGCGACTTCGAATATCTGCTTCGCCTCTGGGAGACCGTGCGCGACACCACGCTGAAGTCGCAGGCGCCGACCCTGGTCTATGAGGAAGGCTCGTTGATCAAGCGCTCGCTGCGCGACCTCTACAACAAGGAGATCGACGAGATCCTGGTCGCCGGCGAACCCGGCTACCGCGAAGCGCACGACTTCATGAAGATGCTGATGCCTTCCAACGTGAAGGTGGTGAAGCAATATCGCGACGGCCAGCCGCTGTTCTCGCGCATGGGCGTGGAAAGCCAGTTGGACGCGATGTTCTCACCGGTCGTGCAGTTGCGTTCCGGCGGCTACATCGTGATCAACCAGACCGAAGCGCTGGTCTCGATCGACGTCAACTCCGGTCGCGCCACCCGCGAGCACCACATCGAGGACACCGCGCTGAAGACGAACCTGGAGGCGGCCGAAGAGGTCGCGCGCCAACTTCGTTTGCGCGACCTCGCCGGCCTGATCGTCATCGATTTCATCGACATGGATGAGAAGCGCAACAATCGCGCGGTCGAGCGCAAGCTGTCGGATTGCCTGCGGCAGGACCGCGCGCGCATCCAGGTCGGCCGCATCTCGCATTTCGGCCTGTTGGAAATGTCGCGCCAGCGCATCCGCGCCAGCGTGCTCGAGAGTTCGACCGAGCCCTGCCCGCAATGCGGCGGCACCGGCCATGTACGCTCGGTCTCCTCGGTCGCGCTGCAGCTCTTGCGGGGCCTCGAGGAAATCCTGATGAAGGGCGCGACCCACAATCTCGTGGTCCGCACCCGTACCGATGTCGCGCTCTATGTGCTCAACCACAAGCGCGGTCACCTGCGCGACCTCGAGAACAGCTTCAAGGTCACTCTCTCGGTGATCGCGGATCCGACCGTGAGCGGCCAGCAATCCTACATCATCGATCGCGGCGAGCAGGTTCATACGCTCGAGGCCGCCAAGGCGCTGCTGGCCGCGCAGGCGGCCGCCGCCCCGCCGCCGACCGAGGAGATTTACGAGGAGGAAGAGCCCTTCGACATCGAAAGCGAATCCGAGGTGGAAACCGAGGAGACGGAGGGGCTCTCCGACGAAATTTCGGCCCGGGAGGGCGGCGAAGGCGAAGCGCCGCAGGAAGGTCCGCGCCGCAGGCGGCGTCGGCGCCGGCGTGGCCGCGGCGGCGGTGCCGAGGCTCGCGAAGGCGCGCCGCGCGAGGAGCAGGAAGGCATCTTTGCCGAGCCGGGCGCCGTTTCCGAGGCGCAGGCCGAGGAAGGCGAAGCCGAAGAGGACGAATCCGAGGAAGCCGCTGCGCGCGCCGATCAGGCTGCGGGCGGCGAGCGGCGACCGCGCCGCCGGGGCCGTCGTGGCGGTCGGCGCCGACGCGGCGGTGGCGGCACGGACGAAGGATTGGCCGGCTCGATCGCCGACGAACTCGCGCCGCCTCCGGACTCCGAAGCCGTCAATGCGGTTGCCGATTTCGACAGCGGCACCTCGCCTGCAACGCTACCCGAGGCACAGCCGGGACCCATTGCGCCGGCTCCCGAACCACAGCCCGCGCCCGAACCTGCCGCGCAGGAAGCGGCGGGCGCACCAACGGCGGAGGCGAGCCCTGAGCATGCCGCGGAACCCGAGAAGCATGCGCCGCGACGTTCGACCGTGCGCGAGAAGGTCACCTTCCTGTCCGCGACCGGGCCGGGCGAGGCCGAGCAAGCGCCCGCAGCCGAACCTGCGCCGGCGCCCGTGAGCCAGGCCGAGCCTGCTCCGTCGCCTGAACCGGCGTCCGCGCCAGCGGCGCCTGCTGCCGAGACGCCCACGGAGACCGCCCCGCCACGCCGGGCCGGCTGGTGGTCGCGTCGCTTCGGCCGAAGCGAGTAGCCGTACCGAAGAGCGCTGTCTTGAAATGACAAACCGCCCGGCAGAACCGGGCGGTTTTTGTTTTGCCTCGTCGTCCGCAGCCTTCTCTTCACCCGTCATTCCCAGGCGCTCGCAAAGCGAGCGAACCCGCAAACCCAGAGGTTGCGGCGCGAGATTCCGGCTTCGCATCCAAGTCGGCTGTTGCCGACCTGGACAGCAAACAAACCGAACTCGGGTAAACCCGAGTTCGGGCGCGCGCCTCCGAATGACGGATGGAAGCCGCCTACCCCGTCGTGACCGCAGTCTCGACGTCGGTGGGATCGACTTGCTGGTTCAGTCGTGCGTGCAGCGTGGCATGGTCGAGTTCGCCTTCCCACCAGGACACGAACACCGCGGCGACACCGTTGCCGGTGATGTTGGTGAGCGCACGCACCTCGCTCATGAATTTGTCGATCGAGAACACGATCGCCATGCCCGGCACCAACGCCGGATTGACCACCGTCAGCGTCGCCGCCAGCGTGATGAACCCCGCACCGGTGACGCCGCTTGCGCCCTTCGAAGTCAGCATCGCCACGACCAGGATGGTGAGCTGCTGGCCGAAGGTCAGGTCGACGCCGAGCGCTTGCGCGATGAACAGCGTCGCCAGCGTCATGTAGATGTTGGTGCCGTCGAGATTGAAGGAGTAGCCGGTCGGCACCACGAGGCCGACCACCGGCTTCGAACAGCCCAGCCGCTCCAGCTTTTCCATCAACTGCGGCAGCGCGCTTTCGGAGGAAGACGTGCCGAGCACGATCAGCAGCTCATCCTTGATGTAGGCGATGAACTTGAAGATGGAGAAGCCGACAAAGCGCGCGATCAGGCCGAGCACGATCACGACGAACAGCGCCGCCGTGGCATAGAACAGCGTGATCAACCCGATCAGATTGCCGAGCGCGGACGGCCCGAATTTGCCGATCGTGTAGGCCATGGCGCCGAACGCGCCGACCGGCGCCGCCTTCATGACAATGGCAATCACGCCGAACACCGCGTGCGCGGCATCGTCGATCATGCCGCGCAGCTTCTCGCCCCGCTCACCCAGCGCCATCAGCGAGAAGCCGAACAGGATGGCAAACAGCAGCACCTGCAGAATATCGCCGCGCGCCAGCGCCCCAACCACGCTGTCGGGAATGATGTTGAGGATGAAATCGACGGTCTTGGAGGCCTCCGCCTGCTTGACGTAGTTGGCCACCGCCGCGGCATCCGGCTTGGCCGCGAGCCCGTGGCCGATCTGAAACACATTGCCCATGATCAGGCCGACCGTCAGGGCGAAGGTGGACACGACCTCGAAATAGACGAGCGCCTTGATGCCGACACGGCCGACCTTTTTCGCGTCCTGAATATGCGCAATGCCGGAGACCACGGTGCAGAAGATGATCGGCGCGATCACCATCCTGATCAGCTTGATGAAGCCGTCGCCAAGCGCCTTGACCCAGTCGCTGGTCGCCAGATGGGGCCACTGCCAGCCGACCAGGACGCCGATCAGGATCGCGATCAGCACCTGGACGTAGAGAATCTTGTACCAGCGGCGCGACGGCTGCGCCGGCGCCGCGGTTGTGATGGTTGCCATGAGGTTCTGTTCTTCCCTAAACTACGATACGAGCCGCGACTGCGCTTACGCGCAGGCGGCGTTCTCATCCCCGGCGCAAGCACCCAAGGCCAATTATGTCAACGGAGTCAATGCCCGTTGCGGCTTTGTGAAGCGCAATCGACCCGCGCGATCAGGTCATGCCCTACCCAGCCAGCGCCCGATCCGGGCGACCGCCTCGCGCATATCGTCGGCCGAACGGGCGTAGGAGAAGCGCAGGAAATTGCGGCCGTGGAGCGGATCGAAGTCGATGCCGGGCGTCGCCGCGACATGCGCCTCCTCGAGCATCTGCCTGGCAAAGGCAAGGCTGTCGGAGGTAAAGTCGGATACGTCCGCATAGAGATAGAAGGCTCCATCGGCGGGCAGGAATTTGGTCAGCCCTGCCCGTGGCAAGCCTTCGATCAGGATGCGACGATTTTCCACATATCCGCGCTTGACCGCCTCCATCTCCTCGGTCCCATCGAAGGCCGCCTCCGCCGCGAATTGCGACAAGGTCGGTACCGAGATCGCAAGGTTCTGCTGCAGCCGTTCGATCGGTCGCACCAGCGCCTCCGGTACCACCATCCACCCGATCCGCCAGCCGGTCATGCAGAAATACTTCGAGAACGAGTTGATGACGAGTGCATGCGGCGACAGCTCCGCCGCGGTCACCGCCGGAAAGGCGTAGTCGAGGCCATGGTAGATCTCGTCCGAAATGAAGCGAATGCCGGCGTCTTCCGCCGCCGCGATCAGCCCGGTCATGGCTTCCCTGGACATCATGGTACCGGTCGGATTGGCGGGACTTGCGACCAGCACGCCCTTGAGCGGCTTCTTGCGGTGTGCCGCAAGCAGCGCCTCGCCTGTGAGCGCGTGCCGGGTTTCGCTTGAGGTTTCGATCAACACCGGCTCGCAGCCGAGCGCCGTGAGGATGTGCCGATAGGGCGGATAGCCGGGCACGGTGACCGCGACGCGGTCGCCGGGTTCGAAGGCGGCGAGAAACGCCAGGATGAACGCGCCGGACGAGCCCGTGGTGACCACGATTCGCCCGGTATCGACCGGACAACGATAAGTATCTCGGTAATGGCGGGCGATGCGTTGGCGCAGCGACAGGATGCCGAGGGCGGAGGTGTAGTCGATCCGTGCGCCATCGAGCGCCCGGTGAGCGGCGGCAATCGCACTCCCGGGCGCAGGAGCTGCCGGCTGCCCGACCTCCATGTGAATGACATGGCCGCCCGCGGCCTCGATTCGCTCGGCCGCCGCCATCACATCCATCACCATGAACGGCGGAACATCGCCGCGGCGGGACGCGGCCTGCAGCAGTTCCAGACGGTTCCTCACAGTCGCTTCAAGCATGGATATCTGCTATGTCCGTTTGCGCCGGGAACAGGCATCTCCGCGGGCCCCGGGGGGGTGCCCCAGACTAGCCGCATTCGGCGGTTTGTTAGGGCATAGCCGGTATCGGGCCTGCCGCCAATTGCTAAAGACCGCTCAATGTTGCTCCGCCTCGCATTCAGGAACAGAACGTCCGGCGTCATCGCCGCCGCACTCGCCGCCGCGCTTGCGCTTTCCCCGCTTGCGCCCGCTTTTGCGCAGGCAGAGAACAAGGGCCCGCCGATCCTGCGCGACACCGAGACCGAACAACTCCTGCGCGAGTACACCCGGCCGATCCTGCGCACCGCAGGGCTCGAAAAGCAGAATATCAACGTCGTCATCATCAACGATTCCGCCTTCAACGCGTTCGTCGCCGACGGTCGCCGGATCTTCGTCAACTACGGCGCCATCGTGCAATCGGAGACGCCGAACCAGTTGATCGGCGTGCTCGCGCATGAAACCGGCCACTTGGCCGGAGGACACCTCGCCAAGCTGCGCCAGCAATTGGCCTCGGCGCAGACGCAGATGATCATCGCCATGCTGCTGGGCGCCGGCGCCATCGCCGCCGGCGCCGCCAGGGGAGGCAATAACGGGCTCGCCGATGCTGGGGCCGCCGCGGTCGCCGGCCCGCAGGAGATGATCCGCCGCTCGCTTTTGTCCTATCAGCGCCAGCAGGAAGAGAATGCGGACCGCGCCGGCGTGAAATTCCTGACCGCCACCGGCCAGTCCGCGAAGGGGATGTACGAGACGTTCAAGCGCTTCACCAGCGACAGCCTGTTTTCCGCACGCGGCGCCGACCCCTATCTGCAGTCGCATCCGATGCCTGCCGATCGCGTCGCCGCGTTGGAAGGCCTCGCGCGCTCCAGTCCTTATTGGGACAAGAAGGATTCGCCCGAGTTGCAACTGCGACACGACATGGTGCGCGCCAAGATCTCGGCATTCATGGAGCGGCCGGACACCGTGTACCGCCGCTATCCCTTATCCAACACCAGCCTGCCGGCACGTTATGCGCGGGCGATCGCAACCTATCTGCATGGCGACCTGCGCAGCGCGCTGGCCCAGATCGACGGACTGATTCAGGTCCAGCCGAACAATCCGTATTTCTACGAGCTGCGCGGGCAGGCCCTGCTCGAGGGAGGCAAGCCGGCCGAGGCCATCGCTCCGCTGCGCAGGGCAGTCCAGCTTTCCAACAACGCACCGCTCATCGAGATGTTACTTGGGCAGGCGCTGGTGGCCACGGATAACAAAGCCTACACTGACGAAGCGATTTCCATCCTTCGTTCGGCGGTGGCGCGCGAGAGCGAGGCGCCGCTCGGCTACACCCAGCTAGCCATGGCCTATGGCCGGAAGGGAGATTATGCGGAGGCCGATCTGGCCTCGGCCCAAGCCGCCTATCTTCGCGGCGACAACAAAACCGCACGCGAGCTTGCCTCGCGGGCGAAAACCCGTTTCGCCGTTGGCACGCCCGGATGGGTCAGGGCCGACGATATCGTCTCGGCCAAGCCGTTGCCCGGCCAAAAGGGCAACTGATCCGGGATAGACGCACGATCCGGAAAGCCTGGTAGCGGTTTTTCCGGAAAAATCATGCCCAAGAAAGACACGAACCAGGCTGAGATACTGAAAGACGCAATTTTGGTTTTGGGAATTTCAGGACACCGGCTGTCACGCAAAAAGGATCTGCCAATGCGCTTCTTCCGCCCGCTCGCCCCCGCCCTGTTCGCGCTCTCGCTTTGCGGCGGGCTGCCCGTGGCCTTGGCCCAGAGCTTCAACGATACCCAGCGCAGCGACATCGAAGCCATCGTCAGGAATTATCTCGTCACCCATCCCGAGGTGCTCGAGGAGGCGATGAACGAGCTCTCCAAGCGCCAGGCCGCCGCGGAGCAGGCAAAGCACGAAGCGACGATCGCGCAGAATGCCGATGCGATCTTCAACTCGCCGCGCGGCGTCGTGCTCGGCAACAAGGACGGCGACGTCACCTTCGTCGAGTTCTTCGATTACAATTGCGGCTACTGCAAGCGCGCGATGGCCGACATGCTCGACCTCCTGAAGAGCGATCCCAAGCTGAAGGTCGTGCTCAAGGAGTTTCCGGTCCTGAGCGAGGGCTCGGTCGAGGCGGCGAAGGTCGCGATCGCGGCTCGCATGCAGGATCCGAAGAAGTATCTCGACTTCCACACCAAGCTGCTCGGCGGTCGCGGTCCGGCCGACAAGGCGCGCGCACTGCAAGCGGCCAAGGACGCAGGATATGACACCGCGCGGATCGAAAAGGATCTTAGCAGCCCCGAGATCAAGGCGACGATCGAGGAGAACTTGAAGCTCGCCGAAGAGATGGGCTTGAATGGCACGCCGAGCTACGTGATCGGCAAGCAAATCGTCGTCGGCGCCGTCGGTCTCGACGGGCTGAAGGAAAAGATCGGCATTGCGCGCTGCGGCAAGGCCACTTGCTGAAGATCATCACTCACTGTCAGACATCACTCCCAAGGCCGGCTCGAGCGCCGGCCTTTTTCTTTGCGCATGACGGCGAGCCGCGCTGCAGTTTCACATTCATCACACGTTCAGGAAACAAAGCCAAAGGAACCACGGATCTCCCGGAACGACTCACTCCTCCTGCCGTTGACGGCGCGGGCAATGCTGAAATGTGAGGAGAGAGGAATGACTAATCGCTTTTTGGTCTCGGTTGCTGCGCTTGCGCTGATCGCCGGGACAGGCTTCGTCAACGCGCAAGGAACCGGCGGCCGCGAGTCTGGCGGTGGGCAGCAGATGCAGAACGCGCCTTCATCCGCGGGTGGTGGCGCCACGGGCGGTGCCGCAACTGAGAATCGTGAAAGCAGCAAGGGCGGCGGTGCTTCGTCCGGCATGAAGTCCGAACAGAAATCATCGACGACCGGCCAGAGCCAGCGCACCGAAGAGAACGCGCCCGGAAGCAAGTCCAAGAGCATGAGCTCCGAGAGCGAAAGCAGGGGCTCCAAGGGCATGAAGGCGGAAGGCCAGGAGGGCCGCAACGCCGAGAAGAACGCGCAGACCAAGACTGGCCACGAGGCCGAGAAGAACGCGCAGACCAGGGAAGGCCGCAAGGAGAACCAGAACGCGCAGGGCCAGACCCGCACGAATGAGATGAACGCGCAGGGTCAGAGCCACACCAAGGAGATGAACGCGCAAGGCCAGAACCGCACCAATGAAATGAATGCGCAAGGCCAGAACCGCACCGGCAACATGAACGCCGAAACCCGGACCGGCGGCAGGTCCGAGACAACAGTGGGCGCGGCCGGCACCGCCGGTAAGCTGTCCACCGAGCAGCGCACCAAGATCGTCGACGTGATCCGGAGCGAGCACGTCGCGCCGGTCAACAATGTCGACTTCGCGGTCTCGGTCGGCACCCGCGTTCCGCGCGAGCGCGTCAGCCTGCGTCCGCTGCCGACGCAAGTCGTCGACGTCTACCCCGAGTGGCGCGGCTACGAGTTCTTCCTGGTCCGCAACGAGATCGTCGTGGTGGACCCGAACTCGCTCGAGATCGTCGCCGTTCTGCCGGCCTGACGCATCTGACGAGCGCAAGCAAACAAGGCGGGCCGCACCGGCCCGCCTTTCTGTTGGCCTCCGGGACCGGCCTTGTCCACGCGGGTTTGGTTAATCAATGTTTTCGGCGGGTTTTGCACGGCTTTTTCCGAGGTGGATGAAAGCCTTGGGGCCCGTTCTTCGCCTCGTTTAGGCTTCCCCTTGACGACTTTGTTACCTATAAGGGCCGCCACCTGCCCACATTGCCGGGATTGGGATGGCCAAAGCACCTGAGCAGACGATCTACGTTCTCAACGGCCCGAACCTCAATTTATTGGGGACGCGGGAGCCGGAAACTTATGGTCATGCCACGCTGGCCGATGTCGAGAAGCTCTGCACGGAAACGGCCGCGCAATTCGGTCTGCGCGCCGATTGCCGGCAATCCAATCACGAGGGCGAACTGGTCGATTTCATTCACGAGGCCCACGCCAAGAAAGCGGTCGGCATCGTGATCAATGCCGGCGCCTATTCGCACACCTCGATCGCCCTGCATGATGCGCTGGTCGCGGTAAAAATACCGGCGGTCGAAGTGCATGTCAGCAACATCCACGCCCGCGAGAGCTTTCGTCATCACTCATTCACTGCGGTGGCCGCCTTTGCCAGCCTGTGTGGGTTCGGCATCGAGGGCTACCGACTTGCGATCAACGGCCTTGCCGCCCGGATTGGCGCGAAGGTCAAAGCCTGACGCTTTCCTCGTCACGTAACAGAGAGTTTCGGATCAAGACCATGGCGCGCCAGCCAGACGACAAAGCAGCCGCAAAGTTTTCCAGCGAGGACAGTGCGCTCATTCGCGAGCTCGCCCTCCTGCTCGACGAGACCAGCCTGAGCGAGATCGAGATCGAGCGTGCGGGTCTTCGGGTGCGCGTGGCGCGCAGCATCAATATTGCGACCTCGGTGCCGGTTCCGGTTCAGCCGGCCGCTGCAGCGCCGACACCGGCGCCGTCCGTGCCCGCGGCGGCCGCCGCGATGGACCTCAGCAAGCACCCGGGCGTGGTGCCCTCGCCCATGGTCGGCACCGCCTATTGGGCGCCCGAGCCCGGCGCGAAGCCTTTCATCGAGGTGGGCGCGAAGGTCGCACAGGGCCAGACGCTTCTGATCATCGAGGCCATGAAGACGATGAATCAGATTCCATCGCCGCGCGCCGGCACCGTAACGCAGATCCTTGTCGAAGACGGCCAGCCGGTCGAATTCGGCGAACCGCTGGTGATCATCGAGTAGAGGGCGAATGGCGAATGGCAAGTAGCGAAACGCCGTCCTTCCATTGGCTATTCGCCACTCCCTCTTCGCTGCAACATCATGTTCGATAAAATCCTCATAGCCAATCGCGGCGAGATCGCGCTTCGCATTTTGCGGGCCTGCAAGGAGCTCGGCATCGCAACGGTCGCGGTGCATTCGACCGCCGATGCCGATGCGATGCATGTGCGGCTTGCGGATGAGAGCGTCTGCGTCGGCCCGCCGCCCTCGAAGGATAGCTACCTCAACGTGCCGGCGCTGCTCGCCGCCTGCGAGATCACCGGCGCCGACGCGGTGCATCCCGGCTACGGCTTTCTGTCGGAGAACGCGCGCTTTGCGGAAATTCTGGCCGATCACAATCTGCACTTCATCGGCCCGAAAGCCGACCACATCCGCCTGATGGGCGACAAGATCGAGGCCAAGAAGACGGCCAAGAAGCTTGGCATTCCGGTGGTGCCGGGCTCGGACGGCGCGGTCGCGCCGGACCAGGACGCGATGGCGATCGCAAAGTCGATCGGCTTTCCCGTGCTGGTAAAGGCGGCCGCCGGCGGCGGCGGGCGCGGCATGAAGGTGGCGCACACCGAGGCCGATCTGGCGCTTGCGCTCACCACGGCCGCCAACGAAGCCAAGGCTGCCTTTGGCGACGCTTCGGTCTATCTGGAAAAATATCTGCAAAAGCCGCGCCACATCGAGATTCAGGTTCTTGGTGACGGCCGCGGCGGCGCGATCCATCTCGGCGAGCGCGACTGCTCGCTGCAGCGGCGCCATCAAAAGGTCTGGGAAGAAGGCCCCTCGCCCGCGATCGACGCGGCCTCGCGCGCCAGGATCGGATCGACCGTCGCCAAGGCGATGCAACAGATGAAATATCTCGGCGTCGGCACGGTGGAGTTCCTGTACGAGGACGGCGAGTTCTATTTCATCGAGATGAACACGCGTATCCAGGTTGAACATCCCGTCACGGAGATGATCACCGGACTAGACCTCGTGCTCGAGCAGATCCGCATCGCCGCCGGCGGCGATCTGCCGCTCACCCAGGATGAGGTGACCATCACGGGCCATTCGATCGAATGCCGCGTCAATGCCGAAAATCCCGTGACCTTCCGTCCCTCACCCGGCAAGATCCTGCAATATCATCCGCCCGGCGGCCTTGGCGTGCGGATCGATTCCGCGGTCTACCAGGGTTATGTGATCCCGCCTTACTACGACTCGCTGGTCGGCAAGCTGATCGTCCATGGCAAGACCCGCGCCGAGTGCCTGATGCGCCTGCGCCGGGCGCTCGACGAGATGGTGGTCGAGGGCATCGAGACCACGCTGCCGCTGTTCCGCGCATTGGTGCGCGAACCCGCCATCATCGACGGCGACTATCACATCCATTGGCTCGAGCAGTATCTGGCCGGCCAGCAGCCGGGCTGAGCCGGCCACGAGGCAAAAACATCCGTCAAAAAATACCTGCCGCGCGGGAACCTTTGATCCGGTTCCGCGTTTGCGTGCGTCAACGGTTCGCTCGGGGGACGTGGATTTCCTCAACACTACTGGACGCAAATTGGCTGTGACGCCTGAAGTGTGGCACAGGCGCGCGCTGTGGCAGTTCCTGCCGCTTGCGGCGGGATTTTTGGTGCTTGTGGCTATCAGCGCCGGCTCGGTGCTGCTGGTCTACAAATCCAGGGACGACAGCGCCGCGGTGGTGCATACCATTGAGGTCGAGAACCAGACCAACGCGCTGTTGCTGGAAATCCGCCGCGCGGAAAGCTCCGCGCGTGGCTATCTCCTGACCTCGGCGCAGGACTTCCTCGGCGATCATCAGGAAGCCGTGGCAGCGATCCACCCCGAACTCGACAAGCTGGAATGGCTGACCCAGGACAACCCGGTCCAGCGCGAAAACGTGCGCAAGCTCCGCTCCGCGATCGAAATGCGGGTCAGCCAGTTCGCGCGGGAGATGGACTCGGTCAAGGCCGGCAATCCGGCCGCCGCCGCGGAGCTGGTGCGCGAGGCGGCCGCGGGCAATACGACGGCGACCATCCGTGACATCGCCAATGCGATGCTCACCGAGGAAAATCGGCTGTTTGCGATGCGCAGCGCCAGCGCGGAGCAGAGTCAGCGCCTCGCCTCGACGGTGACGATTGCGGGTTCGGCGCTCGTGATCGCGCTTGCCGGCATCTCCATGATGCTGCTGCGTCGCTCGGCACGCGCACGCGACGAAGCGGAAGCGATGCTGCGCGACGCCAACCTCAATCTCGAAGCAACCGTCGATGAGCGCACGGCGGACTTGCGGGAAGCCAACAACGAGATTCAACGCTTCGCCTATATCGTCAGCCACGACTTGCGCTCGCCGCTGGTCAACATCATGGGCTTCACCAGCGAGCTGGAAGAGCTGCGCCACGACATTTTCAAGCGCATCGCCTCGCTCGGCCGCGCCGTCGCGTCCGCGCAAGCGCCGGTCGTCTCGATCGAGACCGAGCCGGTGCTCGATGGCGTCGACCTGAAACTGTCGCAGGAGTTTTCGGAGGCACTCGCCTTTATCAAATCGTCGATCGCCAAGATGGACCGCTTGATCTCGGCCATCCTCAACCTGACCCGCGAGGGTCGGCGCCAATTCGAGCCGGTGCCCATCGACATGCGCCAGCTCATCGAGAGCATCGTCGCGACGCTGGCGCATCAGGCGGCCGAGGCCGATGCGACCGTTGATATCGGGAACCTGCCGAATCTGGTCAGCGATCGCCTCGCGCTGGAACAGATTTTTTCCAATCTGATCGACAATGCGATCAAATATCTGAGACCCGGCGTTCCCGGCGAGATCTCGGTAAAAGGGCGAACCAAGCTCGGCTTTGCCATCTTCGAGGTCACCGACAACGGCCGCGGCATTGATCAGAAAGATCACCAACGCATATTCGATCTGTTCCGCCGGGCGGGAACCCAGGACAAGCCCGGCCAGGGCATCGGGCTTGCGCATGTCCGCGCACTCGTGCGACGGCTTGGAGGAACGATGTCGGTCGCATCGGAACTTAACAGCGGCAGCACCTTCACGATCACGCTCCCCTTGAAGTGGAACGCAACAAATCGAAAGCAGGACGCATGACGACGCCCGTCACCATTATCATGATCGAGGACGATGAAGGCCACGCCCGCCTGATCGAGCGGAACATTCGCCGTTCCGGCGTGAACAACGAGATCATCCCGTTCAGCAACGGTACAGACGCGCTCAACTATCTGTTCGGCCGTGACGGCAGCGGTGCCGCACATAGGGGGCGGGCATTCCTGATCCTGCTCGACCTCAATCTGCCCGACACGACAGGGATCGAGATCCTGCGGCAGCTCAAGGAAAACAAGTATCTGAAGAGCGCCCCTGTCGTGGTCCTGACCACCACCGACGACTCCCAGGAGATCAAGCGGTGCTACGAGCTGGGTTGCAACGTCTACATCACCAAGCCGGTCAACTACGAGAGCTTTGCGAACGCCATTCGCCAGCTCGGTCTGTTCTTTTCCGTGATTCAGGTACCCCCCGCCACGACATGACCGCTGAAATGCCGACGCTGCTCTATATCGACGACGACGACGCCTTGGCGCGCCTGGTCCAGCGCGGCTTGACGCGACTCGGCGGCTTCAAGGTGCTGCATGCGAAGAGCGGAGCGGACGGCCTTGAGCGGATCACGGCCGGTGGTGTCGATGTGGTCGCCCTCGACCAGTACATGCCGGGCCTCGACGGGCTCGAGACGCTGGAGCGTATCCTGGAAATTCCCGATGCGCCGCCGGTCGTGTTCGTCACCGCCTCGCAGGATTCCAGCATTGCCGTCACCGCGCTCAAGGCCGGCGCCGCCGACTACCTGGTCAAGGACGTCCAGGGCGATTTCATCCCGCTGTTGCAGGTCGCTGCCGACGGCGCGCTGAAACAGGCGCGCCTGCAGAAGGCGCGTGACGAGGCCGAGGCCGAAGTGCACGCCTCGCGCGACCGCTTTGCCGCGCTCGCCGCCGAGCGCGAGGTGTTGTTGCGCGAGGTCAATCATCGCGTCGGCAACAGTCTGCAGATCATCGCTTCGCTTCTGCATCTTCAGGCCAATTCCGCGACCCAGGACGACGTCAAGGCAGCGCTCACCAACGCCATGGGCCGCGTTGCCGCGGTCGCGCAGGTGCATCGCCGTCTCTACACCTCTCATGATTTGAAGAGCGTGGTGCTCAACCAATATCTGGAGTCGCTGCTCGATGACCTCAGGCGCTCCGCCGAAGGCAACCGGATGTCGCGATTGACGCTCAAGTCCGAGCCGATCGAGATCGATCCCGACAGGGCGGTTGCGATCGGCATCATTGTCAATGAGCTGGTGATGAACGCGGTGAAATACGCCTATCCTGATGGTTCGGGGCCTATTCACGTCGACCTGCGGGCTGCAGGCGACGAGCTCGTGCTGTCGATCGCGGACGAAGGCGTGGGCGACAGCGCGCCCGCCGACCCGCGCTCGACCGGCATGGGACAGCGCATCGTCAGCGCCATGGCCGCCAAGCTCGAGGCGAGCGTTGCGCGCGATCCGGATCATGTCGGCACCAAGATCGTGCTCCGCTTCCCGCGCGCCAAGACCTCGGCCGCCAAATCCGCCAGCGCCGCCGCAGGCTGAAGCTCCTCGGTTGCGACGGCAGCCGGCAACAGCCATCGCGCGGGTGCGTTTGCCCTGCTATGCTCGGGTCCATGACCTCCCGCGACTCCGCCTCATCCGAAATCACGCCCGAAGTGCTGTTGCGCGCCTATGCCTGCGGCATCTTCCCGATGGCCGAGAGCGCCGACGATCCGAGCCTGTTCTGGGTCGAGCCGGAGATGCGCGGCATTATCCCGCTCGACGGATTCCGGATCGCATCGCGGCTGGTGCGCACGGTACGCTCGGACGTCTTCACGGTCAGGGTCAACACGGCCTTCAAAGCCGTGATCGCGGGCTGCGCGGCGCCCCAGGAAGGCCGCGAAGATACCTGGATCAACAAGCGCATCCGCGATCTTTATCTCGGACTGCACGAAGTCGGGCACTGCCACAGCGTCGAGACCTGGCAGGGTGACGACCTGGTCGGCGGGCTCTATGGGGTGAGCCTCGGCCGTGCCTTTTTCGGCGAGAGCATGTTCCACCGCGCCCGCGATGCTTCGAAGGTCGCGCTGGTGCACCTTGTCGCCCGGCTGATCGCCGGCGGTTTCGAACTGCTCGACACGCAATACGTGACCGAACATCTGAAGACCTTTGGCGCGATGGAGATCCCGCGCCGGCGCTACACCGCCCTGCTCGACAAGGCCCTGCACGGGCCTCCCGGGGATTTTGAGCGACTGCCGGTCGACCGGCCGATCCCGGGTACAGAGGCCCTCGCGATCATCGCGGCGCGAGGGTAGTCGGGCCGTCCCTTCACGGGTCATTCCGGGGCGATGCGAAGCATCGAACCCGGAATCTTAAGATTCCGGACTCGCCTCGGAGCCTATACCGGGCCGGGCCTCGCGCGGACCCGTTGGAGGGGCCGCGGAATGATGGCGAATTACCTGAAAATCCCAAACAGCCCGCCCGATTGCGGCGGGGGCGGAGGCGGCGGCTGTTGCTGGGTCTGCTGCTGCGGGGGCGGAGCTGGTGGCGGTGGCGCAGGACGGGGCGGTTTCGGCCCTGGCTGGCGCTTCTGCTGCGCGACCGGCGATGGCGCGGGTTTCGGCTGATCGGCCGCTGGCGCGGCGCTGACCACGGTCGTCTCCGGTTCCTTACAATCGGTCAGCCAAATATCGTAGACCGGATGCTCGACCGCGTGCAGGCCCGGGCTTGACGCAAACATCCAGCCCGAAAAGATCCGCTTCACCTCGCCTTGCAGCGTGATCTCGTCGACCTCGACAAAGGCATCCGTGTTGGCGGACTCGGTCGCGGGCCGAGTATAGCAGGCATCCGTCTTCACCCGCAGCGCACCGAACTGGACGGTTTCGCCGATCGCCTCGTCGAAATCGATGATGCGGCCGGTGATCTTGTCGAGCCCAGCAAAGCTTGCCTTCTTGTTGACGATCTTCTGGGCCGGCGGCTCGGTGACCACCTCGTCACCGGGCTGCAGCGTCGCGGGCGGCTGCGGCACGCCCTTGGGCTGGCGTTGCCCCGGCGCTAAGCCCGGCAACGCCGGATTGGTGCCCGGCGGCACATTGGCCTGCTGCTGGCCGGGCTGCGGGGGCGCCACCGCTATACCTGGCGAGACGTTTTGCGGAACGACGCTCGTGCCCGGCACGGGTGCGAGCGGCTGGGATTGCACCGGGCCCGGCAAGGCGGCGCCTTGCCCCGGCATCGGGCGGTTGGGCGCCGGCAACACCCGCCCGCCCTGCGGCAGTTCAGGCACCTCTTCCTCGTCATCGGGCGGCGGGGGCTGTTCGCCACGGCGGGGAACGCTGCCCGGCGGCCGCGGTGGCGGATCGGAAAAAATCGTGCCGATCTGCGCGCGCGCCGGCGGCGCAAGCGAAGTCCCTGCAGCGGCAAAAAGAGCCGCAAAACTGGCCAAGACGATGGTTCGAAGCATCTCGCGCGGCTTTAGCTAAGGCGAATCGGGCTCCAAGTCATTGTACAGATGTACAAGATCAACCGCCGCTCGCAGGCGCTCCGGTTAACACGCCGAATACGGCGGGGAAAGGGCCGTTCCCGGATCCCGGCCCTCCTGACAGGCGGTCATTTCCGGTGGGATACTGCTGCGGGGCCCGCGAGAAACCTTGCCGGCGCAATCGCGTTGACGGCGCGCGAGCGCGGCGCCCTGGCGCTGGCCGGCAAAGTCTCGCTCCCTTGATTCGACCTATCGCCATTTCCCGGGTGCTTCAGGATGGGCAAATTCCTCCAGCGGGCTAATGTGGTTGCGCGCGCGATCGGCGCCTGGCTGAGAACGCTCGGCTAAGCCCGCGCGTCCTTCTTCTCTGGATTGGCTTCGCGTGGAAACCTCAGCCTCGATCGAGATCGCAAAGCACACGCTTCTGAGCTGCGGACTGATCCTTGCGATCGGCACGATCGGCGGTTTCCTGGCGCAGCGCATTCGGATTCCGGACGTCGCGATCTTCCTGCTTGCGGGGATCGCGATCGGCCCGCATGGGCTCACGCTGATCGACATTTCCGCGGCTTCGGCGCTGAACCAGACCATCCTGCTGTTCGGCGCAAGCTACATCCTGTTCGACGGCGGAGCGGCGCTGCGCCTCGACGTATTGAAGCAGGTCTGGATCACCATCGTCGTCCTAGCGACGGTCGGCGTCCTGATCACCGCTGTTATCACCGGGCTTGCGGCTTATCTCGTGTTCGGGATGCCGCCGGTGCTCGCGTTGCTCCTCGGTGCAACCATCTCATCAACCGATCCGGCGACCTTGGTGCCGATCTTCCGGCAGATCCGAATCCGCGATCGCGTCGCGCAAACTGTGATGAGCGAATCCGCCTTCAACGACGCCATGGCCGCGATCCTCACCTTTTACGTGCTGGCGTTTGCGACGAGCAGCGGCGCCTTTTCGCTCGGCGGCGCCATATTCGATCTGCTCAAACAGGCTGCGGTCGGCCTCCTCGCCGGGATCGCGCTTGGCTATCTCGCGGCGCTCCTGATCGCGCATGAGCGCTGGGCGGTGCTTGCCGAATATGCGCCGGTCGTCACCCTGGTCGCCGTGATCGGCGCCTATTTTGCTGCGAGCGGCCTGCAGGCATCCGGCTTCATGGCGGTGTTCGTGTTCGGCATCGTGCTCGGCAACAAGGAGGCGCTCGGCTTTCGGATGGAGCCGGACGAGGCGCAGAAGCTCAACGAATTTGTCCTGACCACCGCCTTCATCATGCGCCTGTTCATCTTCATGCTGCTCGGTGCACAGCTTGATTTCAGCGAGATGGCGCACCACTGGCAGGGTGGTGTGGCGGTCGCTTTGGTGCTGATGTTCGTGGCGCGCCCCATCACCGTCTTTCTCTGCGCCCTGCCCGACCGCCGCGCGCGCTGGACGATGGCCGAACTCCTCTTGATGTGCTGGAGCCGCGAGACCGGCGTGATCCCGGCGGCGCTCGCCGGCCTCCTGCTCGGAAGCCGAGCTCCCGCCGCCCATCTGATCGCTTCAGTCACCTTCATCATCATCGTGATGACGATCCTGATCCAGGCGCCGACAACGGAGTGGCTGGGCCGCAAACTCGGGCTGCTGGAGAAGGGCTAGTCGGCAGCTCGCGATGATGTAACGTCCCGCAAAGCAGGACGGCCCCGGAGCAACTTGGAACGCCGGGGCCGTCGCCAATGTCGAACGTCCAAGTTCGACATCGAGGACGCTAGCGGACACCCGGGATGTTCCAAAATCACGAGCGCGCGATGCCATGACAACGCTGGCAAAACTCCTGGCCCAGAAACAGCAGCTCTTGGACCGGCTGCAGGCGGATCCGGGTCCCCACGAGCGCGAGGAGATCGAACGCCTTCTCGCTGAGATCGACGAGGCGCTCAGGCTTCTGGACGAGGCCCGTCCAGGCACGTCGGGCGAGGAAGAATGACTGCCACGGCAGTGCCGGAAACAAGCCCGCCGATCTTTCGCTATGGCAGGACCGCCGCGCCCTTTTCGAGGCCCTGCCCGGCGCGAAGGTCAGCCACAATGGCTGCCCATCTTTTGATCATGCCGGAGCAGGAATGAAAATTGTTAGGTAATGAAATTCCCGAATCCAATATTTCTCTGCTCATCGCCCAGGACAACACGTAACTCCCGCCGTCCAAGACGGTCGAGCGCGGCGTGCCGACGAGGGAGATGCAGGCCGTCAGGCCAAGCCTGTTGCCGTTTCCCGACGTTCCTGCGAGATAGGCCCTATACGCGTGCAAGGCGGGTTGCCGTCAAGCCTGCGAAAGCCGATCGAAACGTTCAATCAATAGATTGAGACAAAACCTCAAGTCAGGTGACGGCCAGGGCGACCTTCCGGCGCTCCCCTTCCCCCGACGAAAGAGCTTTGCGCTGGAAGATCATGACAAGCGGCCGATCATCGGTGGACGAAGGGTGCGGACCTGTTCTGGACGGTGAGAGTGCCTCGGTTTCCGCCCTGCTGCCGAGCTTTGGGTTCACCGCCGAGCAGATGGGAGCGGACGAGAATATTTCGGCGTGGCGAGAGGCCGTGGCGACGCTGTTCGACGTCGACGAATTGGCGTCCGGCGAACCGGACAAGTTTCGTGCCGATCTCCGCTCCTATGCCATGGGGCCTGTCCTCCTTGGCCTCGCCCGCGCCAGCGGTCAGCGCTTCCGGCGCACGCCCGAGACCATCGCCCGCAGCGGCGTCGATCACATCATTCTGCAGCTCTACGTGAAAGGCGGCTATGACGGCCGGGCGGCCGATTTGCCGATCCGTGTCAGGGCGGGCGATATTTGCGTGCTCGACCTTGCGCAGACGCTCGAGACGCGGGCGACGGTCTTCGAAAACCTCACCCTCGTTGTGCCACGCCCCATGTTCGACGCCCACCTGATCAAGGTCGAGGACCTGCATGGCCTGGTGCTGCCGGGCGAAGGAGCACTCGCTCGCCTCATGGGGAGACATCTGGCGGCTCTATTCGAATATGCGCCGCGTATGACCCTCGACGAATGCCAATCGGTCGTGGAAGGCACAGTTTCGTTCCTCGTCGCCTGCCTCAGGGGCGAACTGCAACGCCGCGATGCCGATCGCACAGGGGCGGCGGAAGCCTCGCTGTTCCGAGTCCGCCAATACATCGAGGCACGGCTTGCCGATGCCGACCTGACGGCCAATTCGGTGGCGGCGCATTTCGGCTTGTCACGGGCCGCACTCTACCGCCTGTTCATGCCGGTCGGCGGCGTCGCCGACTATATTCGCAGCCGCCGTCTGCATCGCGCATTCTTCGATCTGGCCGCACCACGTCGCGGCCAACACGAATTAGTGAAGTCGCCCGGCGCTGGCAGCTCGGCAGCGATGCCCACTTCACGCGGTTGTTCAAGGCAGCCTACGGCATCACGCCGAGCGCCGCGCGCGAAGCGGCACTGCTCGGGACGACTACGCTAAACGGTCCCGGTCGCGCAGACGCCGAGGCATCGACCATCACGCGCTGGATGCGGGACATGGCTCCGCCGCAAGCCACGGATTAGAGCATGATCCGGAAAAGTGTGAAGCGGTTTTCCGAAAAGATCATGCTCAAACAAGGATCTAAAGCGCGATGGCGTTTCGAGCTAATCCCATCGCGCTTTAGAATTTTGCCGAAGGATCAGGGCTGAAGCATGTTTTCCTTGGCCGCCCGCCGCAGCGATTGTGGCGGCTGGCCGAACGCGCGGATGAACGCACGGCGCATGCGTTCGGGATCGCGGAACCCCGTGACTTCGGCGACGCGCTCGATCGCTTCGCTCGAGGATTGCACGCGCGAGCGCGCCACCTCGATGCGCAAGCGCTCGATCGCTTTCGAGGGCGTGGTGCCTGTCTCCGCGATGAAAGCGCGGGTGAAATGCCGCGAGCTCATGCCGGCGCGTTCGGCGAGATCCTCCACCGTCAGCCTTTGGTCGAGATGCTCGCGCGCCCAGGTGAGCAGCGCACCGAAACGCCCGGTCGGCGCCTTCAATTCCAACAGCGAGGAAAACTGCGACTGCCCGCCGCTGCGGCGATGATAGAGCACGAGCTGGCGCGCGGTCTTCTGCACGACCTCCTCGCCGAAATCCTCACCCGCCATCGCGAGCGCGAGATCGATGCCGGCACTGATGCCGGCCGAGCTCCAGATATTGCCGTCGCGGACGAAGATCTGGTCGGGCTCGAGCTTCACCTTCGGATAGGCGGCCAGGAACTGGCGGGTGCGTCGCCAATGCGTGGTGGCGCGCTTGCCGTCGAGCAGGCCGGTTTCGGCAAGAATGAAGGCGCCTGAGCAGACGCTGGCGACGCGGATGCCGCGTTTCGCCACCGCACGCACGAATTGCAGCGTGCACTTGCTGGTTGAGGCAGCATCGACGCCCTCGCCCCCGGCGATGATCAAGGTCGTGAGCGCGGAAGGTGCGCCGAATTTGCGCGGCAGCATCTCGACGCCGGATGAAGACCGCACCGGCCCCGGCTTTGCGGCGATGAGCTTGATCGGAACGGGCGCCTTGGCGAAGCGGCCTGCGATCTCGAACACCGAAATCGGCCCCGCAGCATCGAGCAACTGGAAATCGGGAAAGATCAATATGCCGATCATCTGCGCGCTCGTGTCTTAAAATGAGGGAACTTAGCCATTTCAGACGAAAACGCACCATGGCACGCTGTTGCCGTCAAGCGCAATCTTCGAGGAGGTCCTTGCGATGTCCGCTCCCTTACAAATCGGTCTTTTGCTGTTTCCAAAGCTCACCCAACTCGACCTCACCGGCCCCGTGCAGGTGTTCGCCGGCATTCCCAACGCGAAGCTGCATCTGGTCTGGAAACGCATCGAGCCGATCACCAGCGACTCCGTGCTGACGCTGACGCCGACGACAACATTTGCGGACTGTCCGCCACTCGACGTGATCTGCGTGCCCGGCGGCGCCGGCGCGGATGACATGGTCAATGACGAGGAGGTGCTGGCGTTCCTGCGCAAGCAGGCGGAGCACGCCCGGTTCATCACCTCGGTTTGCACGGGATCGCTGGTGCTCGGCGCCGCCGGGCTATTGTCCGGCTACCGCGCCGCGACACACTGGTCGGCGCGCGAGCATCTTGCCGCGTTCGGGGCGATCCCGAGCACGGAGCGCGTCTGCGTCGACCGCAACCGCATCACCGGCGGCGGCGTCACCGCAGGGATCGATTTTGCGCTGACGCTGGTCGCGCATCTCGTCGATCGCCGGATCGCGGAAGTGATCCAACTGCGCATGGAGTATAACCCGGCCCCGCCGTTCAATGCGGGATCGCCGGACACGGCGCCGTCCGAGGTGCTCGCGCTGGTCAATGAACGTATTGCGCCGTTCAAGGCGCGCCGGGCCGAAGCGGTTGCACGCGCGGCTGCGCGGTTCTCGGCGCACGCCGCGGGGGCGTGAAGCCGCGACGCCAAAAGAAGACGCCCAAAGAAAAAGGCCGCCCGGTTTCCCAGGCGGCCTTTCCTTCTTACGGTGGACGCACATTGGCGGGCGATTTCAGGACCTCGTTCGCCGGGGGCCTATCTCCCAGCCCAGTCCTACTCGGCATCCGCTGCTGCAATCGGGGCAGTCGCGATCCTGGCACCCGAACCGACGCGATGGTCTCCCATCTCCGTAAGATGGGTGTATTGAGCCACAACCACGCGTAGAGCACAATGCGTGCCTACACGCTGTCCCCGCTGTTACCGTTGTTCACAGGCCACCGCGCGCAATAACGCTTGCGCGCTGCACCATGCGCGACGGAATTCTTCGAAAAAAGGGGGTCCCGGCGGACCTGGCCTAGCTACCCGGCGTCCACGGCACGTAGTCGCCGGTCGCCTTGGGTCGCTTGCCGCTGGCGAGCGTCGAGCCGGACGGCCGATAGGCGAAGGGCGTGCCGGTCAGGTTCGGCACGTGCGGCTTTTCCCACTCGCGCGGCTTGTAGTCGATCTCGGTCGGCGGGGTGTCGACGACGTGATGCAACCAGCCGTGCCATGACGGCGGAACGCGGCTGGCTTCCGCGAGCCCGTTGTATATCACCCAGCGGCGCTCGAAATGCAGAACCGGATCGATCTTGCCGCCGCGGGTGCGGTAATAGCGGTTGCCCTGCTCGTCCTGGCCCACTAGTTCGCCAAACCGCCAGGTCCAGAGTTGCGTGCCGAAGGTCTGGCCATTCCACCAGGTGAAGAATTTCAGCAGGAATTGTTTCATGCGGCGGGCAACCTCTTGATTTGCCGCTGTTTGCCATCCGAAGGCCGGATTGTCCAGTCGAAGGGGGCGAGCCAACGCCTGGATCAACTATTTGCGATGCTTGATTCGGCTCAACATGTCGCATGCCCGCCAGGGAACATTAACGCCGACGGACAATTAATGCACATCACGTCGCGCCTCACCTCAATGGAGTTCCGATCATGCGTAAATTCACCCTTTTGAGCGCCTCAACGGCCCTCGCGCTGTCCCTTGCCTTAGCAAGCCCAGGCCTCGCCCAGAGCAAGTTTGGTGGCAGTGGCGGCGGCGGTCACGTGGGCGGCGGCGGTATCGGCGGTGGCGGTGGCGCCCGCATCGGTGGCGGCGGCGGGATGGCCGGCGGTGGCGCCCACTTTGCTGGCGGTGGGGGCGGCGGTTTTACCGGCGGCCGCGTGGGCGGCAGCTATGCTGCGATGGGCGGATCGAAATTCGGCCCCGGCGCCGGTGCGGTTGCAACCGCTCCCGGCGCCGGCGGTGGCTGGCGCGGCGGCGCGACGGCCTGGAACGGCGGCCCGCGCGGCTGGCACGGTGGCGGATGGCATCACCGCGGCTGGTGGCCGGGCGCGGCCTTTGCGGCCGGCGCGGCCCTGGGTAGCTACGCCTATTACGGCGGACCGTATTACGACGATGACTATTATTACGGCGATTACGGCCCCGATTACTACGAATCGGGCGTGACGGTCGCAACTCCGGTCGGCGGCGATGCGACCTACTGCGCGCAGCGCTATCGGTCGTACGATCCGGCGAGCGGCACCTATCTCGGCTATGACGGCCTGCGGCACCCCTGCCCGTAGTTGAGATTCCGAATGAAATCTTGAGAAGCGGCGCCTTCGGGCGCCGTTCTTTTTGCCTCAACTGCGCGTTGCCAGCGCCACCGCGGCGAGCGTGAGCACGAGCGCGCCGATCTGACCCGCCCCGAGCGGCTCATGCAGCGCGAGGGCCGAGGCGAGCACGCCGATCACGGGCACCGCCATGGTGCCGATCGCCGCGATCGAGGCCGGCAGCCGCGTCAGTGCCGCGAACCAGCTCACATAGGCGATGCAGAACTGCACCACGGTGGAATAGAACAACAGCGCCCAGCCGACCGGCGTGACCGCGGCCCAATGCGTGGTTTCGATCGCAAGCCCCACCAGCGCGACCGGCAGGCAGCCGATTCCGATCTGCCAGGCGGCGGCAGGAATCGGCGGCAGCTTGATCGGCCAACGCTTGGCGAGCACCGTGCCGATCGCAAAGCCGATCGAGCCGCACAGCGCCATGATGATTCCCGGCAGTTTTGCCAGGCTTGCGTTGAAGCCGTTGCCGCCCATGATCGCCGCGAGCCCGGCGAACGCCATCACCAGCGCGATGCCGCGGAGCAGGGTCGGCCGCTCCCCGAGCACCGGCCAGGCGAGCGCGGCGGCCCAGACCGGCATGGTGTAGGCGATCAGCGCCGCTTCGCTCGCCGGCAGCCAGAGCAGCGCGAGCCCCATCAGCACCATCCAGCCGGTGACGTTGAGGAGGCCGGCCACCACCAGCCGCGGCCAAAGGTGAATCGGAACATGCAGGCTCTGCCCGCGCATCAGCGCGAGCACGGCCAGAAGCGCCGCGCCGACCACGCCCGTGGTGCCGCGCAGCGTCAGCGGCGGCAGCTCGGAGAGCAGGAGTTTGGTCGCGGGCCAGTTGAAGCCCCAGCCGATCGAGGTGATCGCGAGGAACGCAAGCCCGGCGGGCGCAATCCGCGCCCGCGCCGCCTTTGGCGCTGATTCTGTCATGGAAGAGAAGCTAAGGTCGAGGAATCGGGGCGGGACTTTGCCGCCCCTGCCGGCCTTCCGCCACACGCTCGCGGACATGCCAGCCAAGACCTGCCCGTGGCCTTACGTTTGAGTCTCACAAACGCAAGCCCTTGTGCCCCACGAAATCTCCCCCTGTGTAAAGGGCGGGCAACGCCCGGGCGGGACCCTTGGGGATATTTTTTAGCTTGGCGAATCCTGTTGGACTCACTGATACTTGCGGCCATCACAGGTGCGGCATTGACCCCTGTTATCCCCCCGCTTTCCACCACATTTAGTGTTTGATTCAGAAAGTCGCACTAGTCCTTGACGGGCGCAACGGAGCGTCCTAGCCTCCAATCCGTTCGGCGCGAGTGTGTTTTGGGTCCCCGCCGGTCGCTCCCACAAGGGTTCCAGAATGACCACTCCGTCCGCCGGTTGAGGCAACGGGTGAAGGGCTCGTCTGCCCTGAATCTTGGGGACATCCGGGGCGCTAGAACGAGGCCGAAACGGCCCGAGAAGCGTATCGCGTGGAGCGTTGGGGCGTTGAACGCATGGCCCGAGATTCCGGGGTGGGATCTCAAAGGGACGTGCCGGGTGCGGGATCGATCCTGATCGATCGCGCGCCTTGAGAGGCGGGCCGGAAACTCACCGGCTTGAGCATGCGAAACGAACGACCGCGGGAGAACAGCCTCGCGGTTTGGGAGGTTCGCGTAAGGTTTAAAAAACTGAACCGGCCGCCGGTCGGCGGTCCGGTCAAAGAGAAGACGGGGCACGACAATGCGAATCGAACGTCGCCACACCAAAGCAGGCGAGTCACCTTACGCGCGGATCGATTTCCGCCTCACGACCTCCGAGATCAAGAATCCGGACGGATCGGTGGTGTTTCGCCTGGATAATGTCGAGGTGCCCGCCTTCTGGTCGCAGGTCGCCTCCGACGTGCTCGCGCAGAAATATTTCCGTAAAGCAGGCGTCGCCGCGCGCCTGAAAAGGGTCGAGGAGGAGACCGTGCCCTCCTGGCTCTGGCGCTCGGTGCCGGATAGCGAGGCGCTTGCCACGCTGCCCGAGAATGAGCGCTTCGTCAGCGAGCTCTCGGCGAAACAGGTGTTCGACCGCCTCGCCGGCTGCTGGACCTATTGGGGCTGGAAGGGCGGCTATTTCTCCAGCGAAGACGACGCGCAGGCCTTCTTCGACGAGCTGCGCTACATGCTCGCCATGCAGATGGTGGCGCCGAACTCGCCGCAATGGTTCAACACCGGCCTGCACTGGGCCTATGGCGTCGACGGCCCCGGCCAGGGCCACTATTACGTCGACCACAAGACCGGCAAGCTGACCAAGTCCAAGTCGGCCTACGAGCATCCGCAGCCGCATGCCTGCTTCATCCAGGGCATCGAGGACGACCTCGTCAACGAGGGCGGCATCATGGACCTGTGGGTGCGCGAGGCGCGCCTGTTCAAATACGGCTCCGGCACCGGCTCGAACTTCTCCAAGCTGCGCGGCGAAGGCGAGAAGCTCTCCGGCGGCGGCCGTTCCTCCGGCCTGATGAGCTTCCTCAAGATCGGCGACCGCGCGGCCGGCGCGATCAAGTCCGGTGGCACCACGCGCCGCGCGGCCAAGATGGTCGTGGTCGACGTCGATCACCCCGACATCGAGACCTATATCGACTGGAAGGTGAAGGAGGAGCAGAAGGTCGCCGCCCTCGTGACCGGCTCCAAGATCAACCAGAAGCACCTCAAAGCCGTGATGAAGGCCTGCGTGAATTGCGAAGGCTCCGGCGATGATTGCTTCGATCCCGAGAAGAACCCTGCCCTGCGCCGCGAAATCAAGCTCGCGCGCCGCGCGCTGGTCCCCGACAACTACATCAAGCGGGTGATCCAGTTTGCGAGGCAAGGCTACAAGGACATCCAGTTCGACACCTATGATACCGACTGGGACAGCGAGGCTTACCTCACCGTATCAGGGCAGAACTCCAACAATTCGGTGTCGCTGAAGGACGACTTCCTGCGCGCGGTCGAGACCGACGGCGACTGGAGCCTGATCGGTCGCACCAACAAGAAGGTGACCAAGACGCTGAAGGCGCGCGATCTCTGGGAGAAGATCGGCTACGCCGCCTGGGCGTCCGCCGATCCGGGATTGCACTTCAACACCACGATGAACGACTGGCACACCTGCAAGGCATCAGGCGACATCCGCGCGTCCAATCCCTGCTCGGAATACATGTTCCTGGACGACACCGCCTGTAACCTCGCCTCCGCCAACCTGCTCACCTTCTATAATACGGACACCAAGCGCTTCGACGTCGGCTCCTACGAGCATCTCTGCCGGCTCTGGACGCTGGTGCTCGAGATCTCGGTGCTGATGGCGCAATTCCCGTCCAAGGCGATCGCGGAGCTGTCTTACGAATTCCGCACGCTGGGCCTCGGCTTTGCCAATATCGGCGGCCTGCTCATGACCATGGGCCTGCCCTATGACTCCAAGGAAGGCCGCTCGCTCTGCGGCGCGCTGACCGCAATCATGACCGGCATTGCCTACAAGACCTCGGCCGAGATGGCGGGCGAGCTCGGCACCTTCCCGGGCTACAAGAAGAACGCGGCCCACATGCTCCGGGTGATCCGCAATCACCGCCGCGCCGCGCACGGCAATTCCGCCGGCTACGAAGCGCTGTCGGTCAATCCGGTGCCGCTCGATCACGCCTCCTGCCCGCAAGCCGACCTGATCGCCCATGCGAAGGCGGCCTGGGACGATGCGCTCTCCCTCGGCGAGCAGAACGGCTATCGCAACGCGCAGGTGACCGTGATCGCGCCGACGGGGACGATCGGCCTCGTCATGGATTGCGACACCACCGGCATCGAGCCCGACTTCGCGCTGGTGAAGTTCAAGAAGCTCGCCGGCGGCGGCTACTTCAAGATCATCAACCGCGCCGTGCCGGAAGCGCTGCGCGCGCTCGGCTATCGCGAAAGCGAGATCGCGGAGATCGAAGCCTATGCCGTCGGCCACGGCTCGCTGGCGAATGCCCCCGGCATCAACGTCACCACGTTGAAGGCCAAGGGCTTCACCGATGAGGCGATTGCCAAGGTCGAAAAGGCGCTGCCGACCGCCTTCGACATCAAGTTCGCCTTCAACAAGTGGACCTTCGGCGAAGACTTCATTCGCGACCAGCTCGGCATCGCGGCGGAGGCGATCGCCGCGCCGAATTTCGACCTGCTCGCGAGCCTTGGCTTCACCAAGCGCGAGATCGAGGCGGCGAATGTGCACATCTGCGGCGCCATGACGGTGGAAGGTGCCCCGCACCTGAAGCCCGAGCACTATCCGGTGTTCGACTGCGCCAATCCCTGCGGCAAGATCGGCAAGCGCTATCTGTCGGTGGAAAGCCACATCCGCATGATGGCGGCGGCGCAGCCCTTCATCTCGGGGGCTATCTCCAAGACCATCAACATGCCGAACGACGCCACGGTCGAGGACTGCAAGGCAGCCTATATGCTGTCCTGGAAGCTGGCGCTGAAGGCCAACGCGCTCTACCGCGACGGCTCGAAACTGTCGCAGCCGCTCAACTCGCAGCTCATCAGCGACGATGAGGACGAGGACGATGCGGTGGAGGCGCTCTACGAGAAGCCGATGGCGGCGCGCGCCGCGCAGGTCTCGGAGAAGATCGTCGAGAAGCTGGTCGAGCGCATCGTCGTCATGCGCGAGCGCGAGAAGATGCCTGATCGCCGCAAGGGCTACACCCAGAAGGCGGTGGTCGGCGGCCACAAGGTCTATTTGCGCACCGGCGAATATGACGACGGGCGCCTGGGCGAGATCTTCATCGACATGCACAAGGAAGGCGCGGCGCTCCGCTCCTTCATCAACAACTTCGCCATCGCGGTCTCGCTCGGCCTGCAATATGGCGTACCGCTGGAGGAATATGTCGACGCCTTCACCTTCACCCGCTTCGAGCCGGCGGGGCCCGTCCAGGGCAACGACTCCATCAAGTACGCGACCTCGATCCTCGACTATGTCTTCCGCGAGCTCGCGGTGAGCTATCTCTCACGCTTCGACCTCGCCCATGTCGATCCCAACGAGACCGGCTTCGACGCGCTCGGCAAGGGCGTCGAAGAAGGCAAGACCCCTGATGACAGCGGCGCAGCCACCCAGGCGGCGAAATATCTGTCGCGCGGCCTCACCCGCTCCCGCACGGACAACCTCGTGGTGATGCGCGGGGGCGGTAACGCTCCCTCGCAGGCCGAGGGAGCGGGATCAAACAAAGTCACTGCCCTCTCCTCCCACGGCGCAGGCAACCGCGTCGGCGACACCCTCGAAGGCGCCGTCGCGCTGAAGCAGGAATCCCAGCACGACCTGTCTCCAACGGAGAAGCTGGAAGCCCTGCAATGGAGCAAGCCGGGCACGGCGGCAACCACCACCCACGTCGCCACCAAAGCCGAACGTCGCGCCGAGGCGAAAGCCAAGGGCTACGAAGGCGAGATGTGCTCGGAGTGCGGGAATTTCACGCTGGTGCGGAATGGCACCTGCATGAAGTGCGATACGTGTGGGGCGACGACGGGGTGTTCGTGAAAAACAAGCACTAGTAGCAGCAGCCAACTAGTACTATTTCTTCGCGCGACTCAAGCAACGGCGTCCTGGGGCGCCGTTGTTTAGTAGGCCCACATCGAAACCAACAACTCGCAAGAAGTCGACGCGCAAATTAGTATGAGCCGAGCCGAACGTGATCTTTATCCTGGATACAGCCACGAAGACAGATGCGTGTGCGCAGGCTGTTTCGAAGATGACGATCTTAAAGGCTTCATCCGAGACAATGCGACGAAACACCAATGCTCATTCTGTGGAAGCCGATCCAAATCTGCTCCGCTGGAAGAGATTGCAGATTTCATCGAAGGTCGCATGCTGGAGTTCTATGGGAAGGCTGTTGAGCAGCTTCCGTACGAAAGCCGAGAGGGCGGCTACCAAGGTTGGCACACCGACACAGATGATTTGCTCTTTGGACAGATCGGCCTAGAACTTCCCAAGGACCGTGACGGCAAGCTCGCCCAGGCGCTCCTCGACCTAATTGGTGACGACGAGTGGTGTGAATACGACTGGCTGACCCTAGACTTCGATCAAAGCTTGAAATTTGGTTGGTTGAACTTCTGTACCGAGGTAAAACACGCTCGGCGCTTCTTTTTTCATAAGCTTGGCGGCGAAGACAGTGGTCATCCCGACGATAGATCGTTCTTCACGCTCTTGTCCGACATAGCCAAGCTGGCTGACGATCTTGGGCTTATAAAGGATATTCCTGGCGGATATTCTCTTTTTCGCGCGCGCCCCAGAGGGAGCGCGGATGTTAAATACGAGACAGCAAAAGAATTAGGACCTCCACCTGAGGAATACGCGACGCAATCTAATAGAATGAACCCGCCTGGGATTCCAATGTTTTACGGCGCGGAGACCGCCGCATTGGCGGTTGCAGAGATACGTAATACGCTATTCTCTCTAGGAACCTTCAAAACGAACCGAAGCATCCGAATCCTTGACCTTGCAGCCTTGCCCAAATTACCCGGCTTTTTTTCAAAAGCGAGCCAACGGGAAAGATTAGGCCTTTCATTTCTTCACGAGTTCTCAAATTTAATAAGTGAACCTGTCGCACGCGACGATCGAACACACGTGGAATATATTCCGACGCAAGTTTATACGGAATTTCTCCGAGACTTCAGGTTTGAGGGAGGACCTCTTGACGGTATCCGATACAAGAGTGCGACCCGCCATGCCGGCGCGAACGTCGTCTTGTTCGCGACGACGGAACACGTGCATGACTCGAAGGCTCCTCGTGATCCAGGACGTTGGCTACGTTTAGCTTCTGTGAAACATTCGTGAATTGAGATCGCAGGACCATAGGCCACAGTTCGCAGGGCGCATTTAACGAAAGCAACCGTAGCCCGCATGATCGCAGCGACGTCCGGGTTTCGTATGAGCTTCCCGGATATCGCTTCGCTCACCCGAGCCACTGGCTAAACTTCGTGGATGACTAGGTCCTCAGGTGCCTGATTTCCAGCTTCGAGCCGTTTAGCCCTTCCGCATCTTGCGCGGGCTCCGATGCCGAGGGCGATAGGGTGGATTAGCTAAAACGTAATCCGCCATTCCACCCGACGGATCGGCGGGTTACGCTGCGCTAATCCGCCGCTAGTTGATCGGCCGGTTCGAGATCGCAGGTTGGGATTCCAATCTTCCGGTCTCGATCAAATGTTCCACGTCCTCGACCGCACTCGCGCGGGACTCCCCATACTTGCCTTCACCTCTTAACGACCGGCCCCGATGCGGCACCACTTCACGTCGAAACTATTCTTTTGATGCAATTATAGAGCGAGCCTGCTGCCCGATTTGCCTTCAGCGCGAAACCCTGTTTTCCACCTATTTTGTGCCGCATACCCGAGGAAATGGAGAACAAAGAGGCAACTTACACTTGAACGCAACCCGCAACCAAGGGATACAGCAGGCTGCTCCTACAACATCTGATTCGTCCCTTTAGTTCGGAAACTGAGTGATGGCAAAGAATTCCGGTAAGACTGGCGGAACTTCCCGCATCAAGTTTATCATGTTCGACGCCGAGATTGCCGACGACCAGATTCAGTCGGTCACCCAGGCGATCACCAACGCCTTGCGCGGGTCCCCTCCGGCACCAAAGCGTCTTCCTCCTGCTGCTCCCGCTCAATTGAATGGTGGAAACGGAGCCGTCGAGGAGCCTGATGAGCCCGACTTGTTCGACAATATCGACGAAACGAATGCTATTGACGCGACGCCGGCCGCACCGAAGAAGAAGACGCCGCGCCGGGTTGCGCCGAAGCCGCAGGTCATCAACGACCTTGATGTTACCAGCGACCCGCCGCTGTCATCTATCGGCACGTTCAAGAGCAACCATAAGCGCTATCTGGCGATCGCAGCGTGGCTGCACGACTCCCGCAATATCGAGGTGATCGACGAGCGGCACATCTACACCTGCTATCGCCACCTGAATTGGCCGACCAACATCAACGACTTCGCACAGCCTCTCCGCGAGCTGAAGCACAAACAGTACTTCGAGTCTCCCGAGACTGGAAAGTACGCTATCAATCAGCTTGGGTTGGCGAAGGCCAAGGAAAGCTCGGCAGCGTAGGATGAAGCTTTCCGAACTCGTTGACCAAGTGGCGGACTTCGACAAGTTGCCACCGAGGGAGAAGATACAGTTATTCGCTTGGTATCTTCACACACACAAGGGTCAGGAGCATTTTGGCTCGGACAATATCCGCGCCTGCTTCAAGGAGCTTCACCTAATTCCGGGAGATGTTGGCAAGTACGTCCTGCGGATGGCGACCATGAACACACCCGACCTTGCCCGCGAGCGCACCGGTTTTAAGCTCACGCGAACAATACGTAGTCAGCTTGACGCCAAGTATGGAAGCCACCCCAGCATGCAGGCGGTTAGCAAGTTACTCAACGACTTGCCAGGCATAGTTCCAGACATGGCAGAGAAGGTCTTCCTGGCGGAGGCCATCGACTGCTACCGCGTGCGCGCCTACCGAGCTTGCATCGTGATGGTTTGGAATCTCGCCTACAGCCATCTGCTTGAGTGGATTTTGAGAGACCAGACCAGGCTCGATAAATTCAACGACGCTATTTCGCGGCGATACCAGAACCTTAAAAACATCCACATCACCAAGTACGATGACTTCGGTGACTGCCTGCAGGAGCGCCAGGTGCTGGAGATCGCGAACACCGCCGACCTTTACAACTCCGGGATCTTCAAAATTCTTAAGAAGGAGCTGGACCGACGAAACACCTCAGCCCACCCCTCCAGCGTGAAGATCGTCCAGTCACAGGCGGACGATATGATCACCGACCTCGTTAACAACGTAGTTCTCACGCTGACCTGAAAATATTGCCGATCTTTACGATCGCTGAGAGTTGTGCGCCCGATCTCAACGAGCGAAAGCGCAAACGACTCCCGCCGTTCCCGGCCCGGCCGTCTGTGAGCAAGTAGACGAAGCGAGCGTAGAACGCTAGGGCGGATTAGTGAAGCGTAGTCCGCCATTCTGTTCGGCGTGCGGCGAGTTACGCTTCGCTAACCCCGCCCTACGCACTACGGCGGAGAGCCACGCTCCCCGTGCCGCGCATCAAAATGAACCGGCGGACGACAAGGGCGTTGCTTCGCAGTCACGCGAATGCGTGTGGTGCTGGAGCGACGGCTGAGCGCCCACGCGGCACCTGTTTCCCTGGTGGAACGCGCCGCTCGCGAGGGTGCTTTGTCCATCGCGCATTCCACGCTTGGACAGTCCGGCGGGCGATCGCCTGATGACGGCGACGATCGCCTTTCGACTTCGGCAGCCGATAGGAGCCTCGAACCATGGCAACCATTCCCGACGAAGGCGGCCTCGACCACTCGCTCGCCCTTGTTTCCGAAGGGTACAATTTCATCAGCAATCGCTGCCGCAAGTTCAATTCGGACATCTTTTCCACCCGTCTGCTTGGACGTGCCTTCTACTGTATCAGGGGCGCCGATGCGGCCGCGATGTTCTATGAGGAGGGTCGCTTCACGCGCCGGGGTGGATTGCCAAATTCGGTGCTGCACCTGCTGCAGGACGAAGGCAGTGTTGCGGTGCTCGATGCCGATGCCCACCACCATCGCAAGGCGATGATGATGATGTCGCTGATGTCCGCGGGCCGCCTGCAGGAGATTGCCGAACTGGCGTCCAGCGGCTTGCGCGATCATGCGCGGCGCCTTGTCGGGCATGGCCCCGTGGTCATGCATGATGAATTGCGAAAGGTGCTCTGCGCGGCAAGCTGTCGCTGGGCAGACATAGATCTGAGCGAGAGTGATCTTGCCGATCTCACCGTCGACATCGGCGCGATGATCGACAATGCCGGATCGGTCGGGCCGTCCAACTGGCTCGCGCGTGTCGAGCGTTACAGGGCCGAACGTCTCCTGCGTGGGATCGTCGAGGACGTGCGCGCCGGGCGGGCGCGGCCGGCGCAGGGAACCGCCCTGCATGCGATTGCGATGCACCGCGATCTCGACGGCGAACTTCTCACTCCCGATGTTGCCGCGGTTGAGCTGCTCAACATCCTGCGGCCCACCGTCGCGATCGCGCGCTTCATGACCTTTGCCCTGCTCGCGCTAAGGGAGCATCCCGAGGCCCGCCAGCAGCTCAGCAGCGACGATGCGTATCTGGAAGCCTTTGTGCAGGAGGTCCGCCGCTTCTATCCCTTCTTCCCTTTCGTGGCCGGCAAGGCGCGCACGCAGTTCGACTGGCGCGGCTGTCACTTCGATGAAGGCGATCTCTTCCTGCTGGACCTCTACGGCACCTGCCATGACGACGCATCATGGGACGAACCGATGACGTTTCGTCCCGAGCGCTTCATGCAATGGCCTGGCGATCCCTTCACGATGATTCCGCAAGGTGGAGGCGATCATGCCGTCAATCACCGCTGCGCCGGCGAATGGCTGACGATCAAGGTGATGAAGGCAATGCTGCGAACGCTGGCACGTGACATCGATTTGGAGACACCGGAACAGGACCTCTCGATCGATCTCGCCAAAATGCCCGCGCTGCCGACGAGCGGCTTCCGCGCGGAGGTTAGGGCTCTGCGGGAATGACTCGCCGGTACACAGCCGGCGTGGCGCCGCCAGCGTGAACGCGACGGCCGCGATCCATCCTGGCGTTTCGCATCCGAAATCGTCCGCGCGCAAATCGAAATTTGCCGAGCGGAATCAAGCCCTGTGACGGCATTCAAGATGGCGGCGCGAAAATAATTCTCTTTCGTTTTTTCAGAAATTGATGTTTCTTCCCTCCCGTTCCGCTTCCTTGCAGAGGGACGTACGCGTCGTCACGAACGTGGAGCGGAATGCGGTGGACGTGATCGTGCCGATGGACGAGCGGCAGGCATCGCGGACGGCGAAGTCGTGTGGTCCTGGCGCGCCCATGCAGGCGCCAAGTTGGCGACGATGCTGAACGCTCGCGCCGATGACGGTGGCAAACAAGCTGGTTCACCGGGGAGAGCGCGAAGTAAGCCGTAAAACCACTCGCGCAGGGAAGGCCGGAGTGTTTTCCGCCTGTACCTGTGGTCAACGCGCTCTCGCGCAAATTTTTCGCGCGGGGGCCCCGGGTGCAAGCGGCCACCCGGCCTTCCCTGCGCCCTCTGCTCTGGAGGGTGACAACATTGCAAAGGCTCGGACGCGACATGCGCCGCGAGAAGGTGAACCTATGTTTTTTCGAGCGTGATGCGCGAGCCCACCCTATGCTAGGCCAAGTCCTTCTCGCGCAAGATCCATGTCAAGACAAAGCAAGAGCATCCTCTCTCCCCTTCGCCTCCGGCAGGCCGCGCGTTGGGCGCGAGGCAAGCTGGCGAGAGCGCCGCGGCCGGTGCGGATCGTTGGCGCCGCGGCGGTTCTTCTCGCGGTCATCTCGCTCACGAACCTCGTCTATCACGTGCTCCACAAGCCGACCGAGCTGTTCTTCTTCGTCGGCAACGCGCTCGACAAGGAGCCGGCCGAGACGTGGCGGCAGTACGGACCGCTCTTCCGCACCTATTCCACCGGCACGATCACGCCCGAATTGCTGGCCGCGCTGGCGCAGGTCGAGAGTTCAGGCAATCCGGTGGCGCGCACTTATTGGCGCTGGCGACTGAGCCTGAATCCTTTCGCAATCTACCAGCCGGCCTCGAGCGCTGTCGGCCTGTACCAGATGACGGATGCGGCTTACGCCGAGGCCGCGCGCTCCTGTATTCGCAGCAATGCCGTCGTGGATGCCGGATGCGGGTTCACCAGCCTCTATATCCGCGCGATCCCGAGCCATGCCATCGAGCTGACGGCGGTGTATCTGGACCGCAATGTCGCAGCGGTTCTCGCCCGCGCGGGCGATGTGAAGGCAAGCCCGCAGCAGAAGCAGGATCTGGCCGCATTCATCCATCTCTGCGGCGCAGGTCCCGCCAGGGCCTTCGTGCGCCGTGGTTTTCAGACGATGGCCGGCGAGCGCTGCGGCGATCACCTCGTCGCGGCCTATCTCGCCAAGGTCAACGCGATGAAGCGCCAGTTCCTGCGCCTTGCTGCCGACGACCGGGATTAGCGTTGTGACTCCGACGCTTCATTCCATCATTCCGACGCGGCGCGCCAGCGCCGAACCCGGAAATTGCGGCGGGAGATTCCGGGTTCGCCCTTCGGGCGCCCCGGAATGGCACTGCGTAAATCAGACGTCGGAGACATGACACCAGGGGCCAACGCGCTAGCCTCCACCCGGCTTGAAGAACATTTTGTCGAAAGCACACACCGCATCCGGGATACGCCCAAATGAGATGCTCCCAATCACGCGATTCTCCGCGTCGTACACATTGATGATCGGAAATTCACTGGCATTCGGACTTGTGTAGAGCAAAGCCTTCGCCGCACTGTAATTGACGGGTCCACATCGAACGCGCCCTGCTTCGCCCTTCCCGAGGCTATACCATGCTCCGGCTATCTTGTAGTTCGTCGGGTTCGGGCCGCCGTCCTCGACAGCCAACGCCTGCGCCGTTCCAAGCAGCGCCAACACCAGCAAAGCAACTCTGGTTCTCATTGCCGTGCATTCCCTCGATCAGGTGCTCATGCGGACCGTACTTGGTGTTAGCAAGCGTAGCCCGGATGAGTTCGCAGCGCGGATCAACGAAAGCGCGATCCGCCATTGTTCGAGCGGCGGGTTACGCTGCGCTAACCGGCCCTACCTATTGTCGCATCAGAGCAGCACAGCACGTATCTTACACCCCATGTCGCGCATAATCTTTCTATCGACTGCCATTCTCCTCTTGCTCCTGCCGGCCGTTGCGTTCACCGCGCCCGCGCACAAGCGGCACAAGCCTCACTGGCATGGCTATGGCTTCCTGCCCGGCTATCATCAGCCGCCCAACAACAACACTCCCGTGTTTGGCGAGAAGGGAGCCATCCGCTCTACGCCCGACGATGCCCCGCAGTACTGGTACAACGGCGAGTGGCACTATTTCGGCCGTCCCGGATTTTACCGCGGACGCTACAACGGCGGCAGTTTCGGCCCGTGCTGGAGCTGGACGCCCATCGGGCCGGCGTGGAATTGCGGCTAGCAAGCCTATGTGCGCACGCGGATCAGCAACGTGTCGGCCGAGGCTCGCAGGTCGGGAGGTGAATCGTCGATGCTCGGTCCATTGCCGCCCCTCCTCACCCCTATCGGGGTGCGCGTTCGCGCGGCGCTTGAACCCGCCATCTCCTTTTCAGACCAATGGAATGGTGAGGCGATGCTCCGCGCCGAACCGCCTTGCCGGAGCGAATACAGCCGCTCGCAGTTGCAGCCTGTCCTGGCGCCGATAGAAGGATTGCACGTCATGGCGAACGTTCTTGAAATCGCGAAGGCCTCGATCACCGCGTTCAACGAGAAGGATTGGGACAGGATAAGGGACCTTTATGCCCCCGATGCGGTGTATGACGAGAAAGCCACCAACCGCCGCATCCAGGGCCCCGATCAGATCATCGAGGCCCTGCAAGGCTGGACCACCGCTTTCCCCGACGCCACGGGCACCATTATCCGTGAACTGGCCGTCGGGGACACCGCGGTCCTCGAACTCGTATGGAAGGCCACGCACACCGGCCCCCTGCAAACGCCGTCAGGGATCATTCCCCCATCGAACCGCGTTGCGGAACTGCCGGCGTGCTCCGTGATGCAGATCGACGGTGAAAGGGTCAGATACGACACGCACTATTTTGACCTCCTCACCCTGCTCACCCAGATCGGCGCGGCCGGTCTATCGCCCGAGCAAAACCGCGCGGCATAACAGGGCATAGGTCGTCAGCGAAGGCGTAATCCGCCACTCCATTCACGAGATCGGCGGCTTACGCTTCCGCCCTCGCTGGTCGAGCGATCAATCGAAGGTGACACCCATTCGAAAATCTCTTTGCCAGACGACGCGGCACGACAGCCTCAAGCGATCTTCCGGGATCAGCAGCGTGAACTCCTTGACGCGACGAACGATGATCATTGAGTCCGGAAGCTCCAACGCCGCGCCTGTAGCGGAAATATCGCGAACCGTGCACGGATATTTGTCCCCACCATAGTCGATGGTGGCCCGTTTGTTGACACGATAACGAGGCGCAATACGACCCTCGACCATGGAGAGATTCAACCTCCGGCATTTTTCCCGCAGAGGTAGTATTATTGATATAACTTAATTAATCTTAACCGAGCCCCGGGACCTTTCGCCCCAGGCGTTGCAAGCTCTATTTGGGTGGGCAGGGATGCACTTCTCCGTCGTAGCCTCGATACGTTCCGGCTCCGGAATCGTAGGAGCGGAATTGCATGCAGGCGGGACTTCCCTTCTCGTGCTCATGCTCGTGCTTGCGCTTGCCTGCGGCCCCGTCGCGAGGTGCTGTTGCCGCACTGTCGGTGTCAGCCAGCTTCCGCTCGGGCTTCGGTTTCTCTCCGGCAGTCTTGCCTTTCGGGGCGGCCGGAGCATTCGCCACAGCGGCCGCTCCATTGTTGCTGGACTGGTCGGTCGCGTCCTTTGGGGCGGGCGTCGCCGCCTTGGAGACGGCCGGCGCCGCTTCGGGCGCTTGAACCTCGGTTGTGCTGTTGGGCCTAGTGGGAGCACCGCCGACGGTGGCCGACTTGTCCATGTCGGCCTTGTATTTCTCGAGAAACTCTTTGCACTCGAATGGAAAGACAACGTCGCCGGCCGCCGTGATGCCGATCGGCATGCAATTACCTTTTTGCGGCGATGCTTGCTGCGCGGGCGTTTGATCAGACGTGGCGTTCGGGTTGATGGCGCCAGTCGTCTGCTGCGCCATGCCTGCGCCACTCGCGGTTGCGAGAAGGAGCAATCCGAGACTATGACTTAACAATCTCATCGAAACCACACTCTGACTACGGGCAATGTCGAAGTGGCGCACAAAGATGGGGCGTTGAGATGCCGAGAGGATGGCACTTTGGTGACCTCTCTTCATCCTCCTCCAGAGCGCCTTCACATCACGCGCCAACGTCACGCAAAGCCGCGTCGGCGCCGCGCGCGCAACGTAGACCCAAAACTCCATCCGCCGGAATCGGGTGTTGACCCGTTGAAGGTCCGTGAAGACTCCATGGAAGCTGACACGACATGAGCGTCGCTGCGGTTGATCCAATGCTGCGCGAGGCGGCCGAACACTACAATGCGGGCCGCTCCGATGCGCCGGTGCTGGCTGGGCTTGGGCCTGATGTGATTGATCTTGCGCCAGGGCTCGGCGACTTTGCCGATAGCGCCGCCGCGGTGGCCGCGCTCGATCTCGTCATCTCGGTTGACACGTCGGTGGCGCATCTGGCCGGCGCCATGGGCCGCCCGGCCTGGATCCTGCTGCCCTATGCGCAGGACTGGCGCTGGCTGCGCGACCGCGAGGATAGTCCCTCGAGCCTGCGGCTGTTCCGACAGGAGAAGCCGCAGGCCTGGGACGGTGCCTTGACGCGTGTGGCGGCCGAACTTGGGCGGCTAGCCGAGGCGCGCCGTTCTGAAAGGGAGGAGCCGCTCGGTTGGCGCATAGCGGATCAGGAAAACCGTCATCCGCTACGCTATGAGACCAGATCGGCGGGTTGCACTTCGCTAACCCGCCCTGCTTCTGGACGGAGGGAACTCAGTGACCGGCCCCAGTGGTGATCGGGGCGGCGGTCGCCGTCTTCAGTTTGCGCTGCGGCATCAGGATGCTCGCCTGGTGGAGCGGGGCGGCGGATGCAGCCGGCTGCTCCTGGACATTCTTGGCGCCCAGCAGGCCGACCTGCACGGGAGAGACCGGAAAACCGTTCACCTCATAGGTCGGCCGCTCGGCGGCGAAGGCGGCACTGCTAGCCGCGATGGAAACGGCGGCTGCGATTGACAAGCTAATCTTCTTCACTGTTCATTCTCCTCGGAAGGATTCGACGAATAGTTTAGACGCTCCTTGCTGCATTGCGGCATGTTTTGTTGCATTGCAACATCGCGTTCCGCGCATAGTACCCGCCCCCCGTGCGGACGACCCAGTTCCGGTTCGAATCACATGTTAACGGGCCGTGCCGCCTGGTCGCGTCACTTATGGGGCTCGCCCGCCGCGGACGCCGTCACGCGCGGACATTCCACGAAAAATAGGCCGCTTATAAACGCGCTGCTGATGGCCGGCCGGCTCGCTGTCGTTCCGAGCGTCGGCTCTAAAGACCCGCGAGCGTCAGCAACCAGCCCGCCGCGACGGCGCCCGTGCGGTTACACCAATCCGTTCACGATCTGCTCGTATTGATCGTCGGCGAAGAGCCTCACCGTCGTTGTGCGTAGCGCTCCGATGCCGGCCAGCGACAGGACGAATTTGGCGAGCGTCTCATCATCGGGTGCATCCACTCGGATCATGAAATCGTAGGCGCCAAGTGCAAGGTAGGCTTCCTTGATCTCCACGCCCAGCTTCTTGGCTTTCTCCCGTGCCGCCGCCCGACGAGTCGGCATCTCCTTCATATTGCGCACCGCCTGATCGGTGAAATTGCACAGCAACATATGCATGGACATGACAGTCTCCCTTGATCATAGGGCCGCACCACCGGTCCAATGTGGGGAAGGATGCCATAAACCCCCGGCCATTCCGAGCCCGCTTCGCGGCTTACAAACAGCGGCTGCCGTCAACATCCGTGTTCCGCCAGGCTGGTCTCTCGGAACGAGATGGAGGTGGCGACGCACAAGCCCGCGGCCCGCCTCCCGGGTCGGGCCGCCGCGCAAATCAAGGTTGCGCCCCAGACACGCTATGCGATCTTCTTGCTCCGCAGCCCCTCATGTGGATGGCGACGATCGCCACGCCGATTGGCTTTGCGAACATAGATGATCAGTGCCTCTGGATTTTCGAGCTTGCTCTTCAGCGCCGCGAGCAATGCGTCCTCGGCTTCGATCGTGAGCGCCCTGGTGCGCGCCCCGGTTTTCAACCCGACCGTATAGTTGGCCATAGCAGCTCCCTTGGTTCTGTTCCCCCACGATGAGCCCTGCCCCTCGATCCTCGCGCAGGCGATTTGACAGGCGATCAGGCTAACATAGGACAGATGCTTGGCGCCAACGGCGAGATCATTGGCAAGACGATCGATCCAGGTCGCCCGGCCCGGATGCCGGTGACCGGGCAATATGATATAGACGCAGTGAAGTTCTTCTGACCGCACAACCGAAAGCCCGTCCGGCGCCGTCCGGATTTGCGCCCTGAGGGGTCGCGGCAAGGGAACGACAAGCGGGGGAAACGACCATGGCTGATCTTAGTTCAATGTCTTCTGCGGAGCTCGCTCATCGCATCGCGATTCTGCGCGACAACATCCGCCAGATCACCGCACAAGCCACCTCGCAGTCAGGCGCCGCGGACGAGGAGCGAAACGCCGAGCGCCTCGCGCGGCACAATGATGAGCTTGAAGCCCTGCTCAAGGAGCAGGAGCGCCGCTTGGCCAAATGAGCACGCTTTTGGCCGCGGGTAACACCGGCAAGCCTGCCATCGTGCGCAGAACCACACCCGAGCGAATGAGCGATCTCTAGCCGGATTTCCCCGCTTCGACCCTGGCTACAAAATTCGTTGTCTCGATCGGCTGGCGGCGCTGGCGCGCATGTCCTGCGACCAGTAAAAATTGCTTCGATTTGTCAGCTTGCAAAAGCGCGGTTGTTAAGATTTGCGCACCACCTTGCCGCGCGCGGGCGCCTGCCCGCCGATGCGTGAGGAAGGTGGAGACGTTTCGTAATGGCGACGCACGATCTGCTGTCAGCTCTGTTCTCATCGTTGCCGGTCGGTGCGCGGACCCTGATTGCGCGTGTCGGCCGCAGGCCGCAGAGCGCGATGGGCTAACGCCAAAAGCACCATCGCCTCCGGGTCTTTGATTGAGCATGAGCTTTTCGGAAAAGACCATTCTGCGCTGAAGTTACCTCTCAAGGTCCGGAGCATGCTCCAGCCTGGAAAACGGCAGCAATTGCGAAAGACTTGGCCGCAGACTTTTGGCCGCGCAAGACGATGGATCGCGTCCGACCGGATGAGTGACGAAGAAATGTCGGACACACCAGAACGAGATGCCCCGGTCGAGGAGCTTCTGTCTCGATTTCCTGGGCCCGTCACATTGCACCCGTCGCGCGAGAAGTGGGCGATGCTGGCCGCCGGCTCACTGCCGTTGGTCGTCATCGGCGGCCTCTTGATCCTCGATGACAGCGCTTACGCGGTTTGGGGCTGGATCGGGGTTGGATTCTTCGGTGCCTGCCTGCTCGTCTCCGCAGCACGGCTCGTTCCTGGGGCGGCTTCTTTGACGCTGGATGCAAGCGGGTTCGAGGAACGAACGTTGTTCTTCCAGCGGCCCCGCATCCATTGGCGCGACAGCACCGTCATCAGGGCCGACGCGGTGGCTGCGGCGCGTTCCCATGCCAAATCGGTCTGGTACAGCAACACACAGTCGAAGGAAGATGGGCCGGCGAGCGAAGAAGCGGCACAGCCGAGCCGCGACGTCGCGCTGATCGACACTTACGGATTGTCCGCCGAAGCACTCGCCAAGCTGATGCTGCGCTGGCGGCAGCGAGCCCTTGCGGCTGAACGAGACACAAGCGGCCGCGTCGATCTCCTGATCTGACAATCCAGGCCGCTGAGCAGATAAACAGGAGGCGCCGTTACGTCCTATGCGCTTGCGTTTTCACTTGATCGTGCATTATGCCGCGGTCGCCATTAACTGGTCTTTAAAGTGTTGGCTACAAAAACTGCTTCCACAGCGCGGGACTTTGGTTCGGGGAGTCCCCATGAATTATCAGGCGTTCACAAACGACACCCTGCTGATGATGCACCATGGTGCGCGAGGCGCACTGGCTGTCGACGACGAGCTCAACAAGTTAGGCCAGAAACGACGATTTCGAGTTCGCGAAACGCCTGATTGGATCGAGCATGCGAGCGCCCTGGAAGCAGAGATGCTGAGGCGCGGTATGTGCTTCGATGCCATCATATGGTCCGAAGATCACGCTTCGGCCGCCAGGCTTGCCGATCTTCCCGCGGCAGATGATCCTGATCCCCTGCCAACAGATCCTAGGTTTGTCGGCCACGGCCAGACCCTAGAGGCCCAGACTGAAGGCCAGATTGTCGAAAGCGCGGCGCGCCTGCGCAGCAGGATCGCCGCAATTCTCAAGATCGCCTCGAGCGGTTGAACCGCTGTTCGCCGGCTTCTTTGCGATCACCCAAGGCCGCGCCGTTTGCAAGGCACAGCCGCGATAGCGACCGACGGCAGCCTTGCTAGCGCCGCCAACTATCGCATCGCGGCTCCGCGCTCACCACCATCGATCTGTCGTCCCATCAGCGCGATCGCCTTCTGGTAGACCCCCGCCGCATTCCAGGCTTGGATGGCCGCGAAATTCGGCTCGCCCGGCTGGTAGCCCGCGCCGGCCTGCCAGCCATGGGCTTTCAGGAAGTTCGCCGTCGAACTCAGAGCATTGGCGGCGTTGTCGAGATTGCCGGTGCCGTATTCCAGCATGGTCTTCGGCAGGAACTGCGTCTGGCCGAGTTCACCGTGCATGGAGCCGCGCGTGCTCGCCGACAGCACCCCGCGATCGATCAGTTTCAGGGCAGCATAAAGCTGGTCAGTGAAATATTCCGGCCGCCGGCAGTCGTAGGCGAGCGTGGCAATCGACGACAGCATGTTCTGATTGCCGCGCTGGCTTCCGAAACCGGTCTCCATGCCCCAGATCGCGATCAGCGGGCCCGGCGGCACGCCGTAGCGTTGCTCGATCGATGCGAACAGCGCGGCATGGGACTGTTTCATGGCGCGACCGCGCGCCACAATCGTGGCGGCGCCGCGCTTGGCGAGGAATTGATCGAGCGACAGGCTGAAACTATGGAGGCTGCGGTCGGCGGCGATGGTCGCGCTCGCATAATTCGTCTGCATCAAGGCGGAGATGCCCGCCCCGCCGATGCCCTTCGCCCTCGCCTCCTCGGCAAACGTCCGTTTCCAGGCCTCGAAGCCCCCTGGGCCGCTGCCGCACTGTGCGGCCAGTGCGTTCGAGCCGAGACACGCCAGAACCGCCCAGGCGGCGAATGTGGCCGCCGCAAGCTTCCCTGCCTTGATCATTCAAAAAACTCCCTTTCGCCTGCGAGCCGTGCCGGCGCGGTGTCGATCCCACTCTGCCGGCACTCCATCGCGGGAGTCAGTATAGCTCAAACAGCCGCAGCGCCGTAGGCCCTAAGGGGATCAGCAAACACGCCCCGCATGCGGCACCGCGCGGCCACCTACGTCATGGTGCCCGGCATGAAGCACCTTATCTCGACCCGTAACGGTCCGCCGACCGTCCAATGATAGATCGGCCATACAATGGTCCGCCCGGCACGGTTCGGCTCCTTAATCACGGCCTCGTCCGGTACGTCCCACCACTCGCCTTCGATGCGCACACGATAATGGCCGTCCTTCGCCTCCCAATCGACATCCGCCAATGCGGTCCCGTCGGCATCGGAGCAGCAAGGACCCTTGCTAGAGTGCAGGCTTTCGAACCAGCCCTTGAGCGGCGAGTTCGCGTAGCGGCCGTCCAGGTCGCGCGCCGCCGCGTTGTGAAGTGTTAGACTATGAACCGCGATAGCAAGGACCAGAGAAAATGTCACAAAGCTCGTCCGGTCCCGCCAAACTGCCGTTGATCGTTCCATCACCATCGATCCGTTGAAGCCTCTCGCAATTCGCAAAGCCGCAGAAGGTGGCGGCGTTCCAAATTGCGCAGCTCACCGCCTCATCTCCTGAATTGTGCACTGCAAAATAGGTGCCAGAGGAAGCGAGGACCGTAATCTTACGGACCGCACTCATCGTCATTCGCGCCGCAAACCTCGCGTCATCACGTCACCGCGAAGCGGGATTCCAGCAGATCCACTTCTCTCACGAGCTTGCGGGCCGTATCGTCGGAGAGGGCGCGTTCGCGAGCGATGCGATACAATTCCGCGCGTTCGGCACGAAGGCCGACCAGGCGAAGGCGACGTTCGATCTCGTCGATTTTCTGCGCCAGCTCGGCTTCCTTGCCGACTTTCGATCGACCATCAATACGCTGGCGATACAGCGCCATGATGCGGACGCCGGCGTCGGTATAGAGATCGGCGTCGCTTTGTCCTTCGCCCATGTCGTGCTGCGCCTGCTCGATCGCCTGGATCGCGGCCTCCGCTGCGGCGATGCGAGCCCGGTCCTCTTCTTCCTGATGCGACGGCTCAGGCGGCAGCTCCAAATCCCGCAGCAGATACGGCAACAACAGGCTTGCGGCGAGCAGCGAGACGATAATGACGCCGGCGGCAAGGAAGATCGCGAGCTCCCGCGCCGGGAACACAGATCCGTCATTCATCGTCAAGGGCAGCGTCAGCACACCCGCGAGCGTGATCGCGCCCCGCACGCCGGCGAATGCGGTTGCCGCGATCAGCCGCCAACCGGGAATATACGGCTTTTCGCCCTTCAGATGCGCGCGAAACAGCGTAAACCGCAGCGAGGTCCATGCCCAGACGTAGCGCAGGAACGCAAGCGTGAGAGTGATTGCGATGACATAGACCAGCAGCCAGACCGGGTCATGGTGCCCGGTCTCGTGGACGACCCTCGCCGCATCGTCGAAGAGTTTCGGGAGTTGCTCGCCAAGCAGGACGAAGATCACACCGTTGGCGGTAAACTGTACCAGGTCCCAGACCGCGCTGCGACGAATGCGGGTGACGGGAAGCGCCTGGCCGCCCTGCTCGACATAACTCATGGTGATGCCGGCGGCGACCGCCGCAAGAATGCCCGAGCAATGCAGGCGTTCGGCTAGAAGATACGCGCCGAACGGGATCAGCAGGCTGATCAGGATTTGCGAGCCCGTCTCTTCGCCGAAATGCCGCGAGACCCAGTTCTTCGCCACGGTCACGGCCCAGGTCACTCCGACGCCTATCGAGATACCCCCCGCGGCAAGCCAGAGGAAGGTTGTGAACGCTGCCGGCAGCGAGAACGTCCCGGTAAGCGCCGCAGCGACTGCAAATCGCATGCAAACGAGGCCGGACGCATCATTGAGCAGCGATTCTCCCTCCAGGATGTGCATCAACCGACGAGGAATCGGCACGCGCGCGGAGATCGCGGACACAGCGATGGGATCGGTGGGAGAGATGATGGCTGCCAACGCAAAGGCCACGGCCAGCGGCATCGTCGGAATCATCCAGTTGATGAAGTAGCCGACGCCGACGACCGTGAACACCACGAGCCCGAGCGCCAGCTCCAGGATCGTGCCCTTGTCACGAAACAGGCCTTCCTTCGGGATCCGCCAGCCGTCCAGAAACAGAAGCGGCGGCAAGAACAGCAGGAAGAAAATGTCCGGCTTTAGTTCCACTCCAAGATCGGCGACCGACGCAATGAGCACGCCGATAACGATCTGGACGAGCGGCAGCGGCAGAGAGACCGGCGACATGCGCGCGAGCGCGCCACTGACAATCACGGCCAAAAGCAGAATCAACGCAACGGTAATGGTCTCCACGCTCTCCCTCGTGATGCTGAAGGATCTTTCGTACGGCTCCCTATATATCGTCTCAAGCCCTGCCCGAACCGCTTTGTGCCGCGCGTAGCAGCTACCACGCACGCGCGATGTGCTGTCGCGCCAATCTGCCGCATGATGGTCGCCTGCTCTCGACCGCAAATCAGCCGCATTCGCGCCAATGTGCTGGTGCCGCCGTTGATTGGAGATTTTGCGCCGAAGTGGGATGTCTATTCCGGCGTGATGTTCACGCGGGTCAAAGGCGGATTGGCCTCCGGCTTTCTCCTGCACAACAATCTCGCCCCACGGTGGGGCTTCGTTTCAAGTTTTGAACGCGTATCGCGCATGGCACCGGACCGCTTCGTCTACGACGCCAATCACCCGAGATTGTTGGCAGGCCACTTGCAGCGGAGGTCATGGGGCATCATCAATGCCCGACATAATCCATCCGACCGCCATCCACCGTGATAATCTGGGCCGTCAGCCATCCGCTGTCCGGAGCGGCCAGGAAAGCCACGGCGTTGGCGATATCGGCCGGCTCTCCGATTCGTCCCATGATCGATCGCTCGGCGATGGCCCTTTCGAGCGCCTCCCATTCGGCGGCACTGCGCTTTCCCTGCGTCATGTCCGTCCGGACAAAGCCCGGCGCCACGGCGTTCACGGTGATGCCCTGAGGTCCGAGTTCCATCGCGAACCGCTTGGTGAGGATTGCGGCCTCTGCTTTGGTCGCGGCGTAGAACGCATTGCCTGGCAGGGCGGTGCCGAATGCGGCGATGGAGGCCACGTTGACTATCCGGCCGTAGCGACGCGCGCGCATGCCTGCCATCACCGCGCGCGTCGCGTGGATGATGCCGTCGGCGTTGACGCGACGCATGCGCTCGAACTGCTCGTGGTTGAAGGTATCGAGCATCGCCTGATAGGCCACCCCGGCGTTGTTGATCAGGATCGTCACCGGACCGAGCTGCGCCTCGGCCTGCGTGATCATGGCCTGGACGGCGGCAAAGTCCGCGACATCCGCATGGGCGGCGATGGCGCGCCCGCCGCCGGCCTTGACTTCCTGGACTACCTTTTCGGCCGCTTCACCATGCGCGGCATAGTTGATGCATACGGCTGCGCCGCGCCCTGCGAGATGCAGCGCAATCGCGCGGCCGATACCGCGCGCACCGCCCGTAACCACCGCGACCTGGTCGCTCCACGTCATGATCGTCCTCCTCGCGCTATCACACGGGAATTGCCGAAACTCCTCGCCGCAACGAACGGCGCGGCAACACGTTCCCGTTCGATGACTGTGCGCCTGCGACCAGCGCCTGTTCTATTCGCCTGGCCGGTCCGGGCAAACGATATCGACGCGCCCGCCCTGTCCTGGATGGATTACAAGATGGAAGCCGTGCAGCTTCACGATCGCTGCCACCAGGCTCAGCCCCAGGCCGACGCCCGGCGTGTTTCGGATCTTGTCCGAGCGATAGAAGCGCCGCAGCACCGCGTCACGCTCCTCCTCGCTAATCCCGGGACCGGTATCCGCCACGCGCACGGTGGTCTGATCATCCAATGACAGCAGGCCGATGTCGACCTTGCCGCCTTTGGGTGTGAACTTGATGGCGTTGTCGACCAGGTTGGCCACCGCCTCGAACAGAAGATCGCGGTCGGCCCGCACGGTCCGCTTATGGCTGATCGCGACGCTCAGAGCGATGTCCTTGTCCTCGGCGATCGGCTCATAGACGTCGCAGACTTCGCGCAGCATCTCGTCCAGCGCCACGCTGCCGAACGCCGCGGAACGCCGGCCGTTTTCGATCTCGGCCAGGCGCAACAACGCGGTGATGATTGCAAGCGCCTGATCGATGCCCGCAATCGCCTTGTCGACGACCTGCTGCAGTTGCTCGACGCTCTGGGCGTTGGTGCGACCGCGCTCGAGCGCGAGCCGCGCGCGGGTGAGCGGCGTCCGCAGGTCATGCGCGATGTCGTTGCCGACGCCGGCGAGCGCGTTGATCATGGCTTCCATTTCGTCGAGCATGCCATTGACGATGCCGGCGAGCCTTGAAAACGGCTCATCGACATCGCGATGCGGGAGCCGCTCCTGCAGATTGCCTGCGATGATGCGCTGGACCCGCCGGTTCACCTCCTCGACGCGCCGCTGCGCCCGCACGCTTAGCCAGGCTCCCGCCAGCAGGCAGAGGCAAAAGGCCGGCAGCAGGCCCAAGGCCAGCGCCTGGCCGACGACATGGGAGATTTCCCGGGCCTCGTCGACATTGCGTCCCATCACCAGCACGTTGCCGGTCGGCAGGCGCTGCCCGGCCGCCCGCACGAGCTGGGCGCCACGCTCCTCCTGATCCGTCCGCCGGACGTAGGCGTTCTGGACGGTCCCATCGAGCTTGAGTTCGGGCAGGCGCGCGAGATTGCCCGCCAGGCGATGTCCGTCGGAATCGAACAGCCCCGCAAACTGAACGCCCCTGGAATCTTCCGCCAGATGATCCTCGATGGCATTCATCCTCCGCTCCTGCGGTAATGCCGCCAGGACCGTCATCTGGTTTTCGATCATGCGGTCGGTGCGCACCACCAGGTAGTCGTCGATGCGCAGATAGATGAACCCAAACAGCAGGAGGATGAAAGCAGCGAACACGCCCGCAACGGCGAACGCCCACCGGAAGGTGTTGGACCGTATGAAACGCATCTGCGGCATCGAATTGACGCGCTCGCACACGTCTCCCCAAGTTGCGACGGTGTTCGGCATGCCGGATGACGCCATCACGAGGCGCTGCGCAAGATAAAGCCGGCGCCCCGGACATTGTGGATCATGGGCGCCTCACCCGCCTCGTCCACCTTGTGCCGCAGGCGGCCCATATGCACGTCGACGAGATTGGTCGCGGGGACGAATTTGTAGTTCCAGACCTCTTCCAGCAGCATGGCGCGTGTCAGCAACTGATCGCTTCGCCGCATCATGTATTCAAGCAGCCGGAATTCGCGTGGCAAGAGGTCGATCTGCCGGTTGCCGCGTTTTGCCGTGCGTTTGAGCAAATCCAGTTCAAGCTGCCCGACCCGCAACGTGGTCTCGCGGGTTTCCACGGGCCGGCGCAGCAGAGCCTCGATCCGCGCGACGAGCTCGACGATGGCGAACGGCTTGGTGAGGTAATCGTCCCCGCCCATGCGCAAGCCGCGCACGCGGTCGTCGACGGCACCCAACGCGCTCAGCACCAGCACCGGCGTCGAAAACTGATCCTTGCGCAGGGTTTCGATGACGGTGAGGCCGTCCATCCCCGGCAGCAGCCGGTCCACGATCATGGCGTCCGGCCGCAATGCGCGCGCCTTGTTCAGACCATCGACGCCGTCTGCGGCCCATGCCACCTCAAAGCCCCGGTCGGCAAGCTCGGCGGAGATCTCCTCAGCCGTTTCACCGTCATCTTCGATGAGAAGTACCTTGGTCATCCACTTGGCCCCGACTGCCGCCCCGATATTGGCTGCGTGCCCATCGCGCTTATCCGAAAGCATATGCCTCTGAGCAGGCAGCGCCAGCGTATCGATGGCGGCAAGACATCGCGTTTACGCTCGTGAGAGCCGGACAGCGACGCCCGCCCCTCTGAGGAGGAGGCATGAAGGGGCGGCGCGCGCTGTCCTCTCTGCGGCCTGGTCCGCCGCCTTCCTGGCAAGCTCGGCGGGACCGCTCGTGGACAGAGTTATGCGCGACGAACGGCCTCCGCTATTAAATAGCGTTTTAATGTTGTCCTTGCCCCGCGAAGAGCCGATCAGATTTTTCGGGATTCAGTTGCGATCTCTTCGGCACAAAACCGGGCGAGCATCCCGAGACGCGCGCTCAAGATCAAGTGATGACGCGACCAGCTCGCGCGTATGCGCTTGTTTCGACGCCGCTTGTGATCGAGCGCGCGTGCGCGCGCCGCATACTAAAAACTTTTTAAGTCGAACTCGCGCGCGATCCTGACCATCTTGATCGGCAGCCGCGACAGGTCGCGCACCGCTCACCGTCCATCGCGTTCGAGGAGTCCGTCATGAAACACCTTCTGATCGTCGCAGTCATCTCGCCACTCCTCGCAGGCTCCGCATTCGCGCAGATGGCCGTGACGCCCACGCCTTCACTGTCCGCGACATCGCCTCTCGGAATTGATCCAACCACGCCGGTCGGCGGCAGCGGAATCCCGCTTGGCGCGACAGAGATTATTTCTCCTGGCGTAAGCCCGGCGCCGACGTCGACCGGCACGGTCGGCCCCTCCGGATGCGCGACCATCGGCACGTCGCCCTCGACGATGTTCGGGTCGACGGCCACATTTGATGGCGGCGGCACGACTCTCGGCGCCACCGCGCCCGCCACAACGGCTAGCACGATGTCGATGTCGGCGTCGCCAACCTCGACCATGATCGACACGTCGGGCATGTCCGGTATGTGCGGTTCCGGTTCGTCCAACATTGTAACGTCGTCGACGCCGACGACACCGGCTGCGCCCGGCGGTCTCGCGCGGCCTGGCATTCCCCTGGATTCGACCGAGATCGGCAGTCTCGGAGTCAGCTCCGCTGCGGCGATCCCGACCCCGAGCGTCGCCCCGACGCCCGATCTTGTGGTCCCAATGGTTCCGACGATGCCCGTCATCACCTCGCCCACCACGACAACGGCAATGCCAACGACGACAGCCATTTCCTCCCCGAATCCCAGCACCGCGCCCGGCCTCGCAGCGGGAGCCACCCAGCTCCGCTAGGCAAACACATTTCCAACCGCGAGCAAGCAGTCATGAAGAAAGCAGTGGTGGTTTCCGCAAGCCTGCTGGCTGCGGTCGTTGCCGGCGGCCTCCTCTATTCCAGCCATGTCAGTCCGCTGCGGAAGGCGGTCGCAGCTCCGGCGCCGCCCCCGCCAGTCCCGGTCGTCGCCGGCCTGGTCGCCCAGCATGACGTGCCGATCTATCTGAATGGGGTCGGCACGGTGATCGCGTACAACACCGACGTCGTGCGCGCCCAGATCCAGGGCCAGATCACCAGCATCAACTTCACCGAAGGTCAGGCCGTGCATGCCGGCGACCTGCTCGCCCAGATCGATCCGCGTCCCTACCAGGCGCTGATCGAACAATATACGGGGAATCTCGAGCGCGATCAGGCCCAGCTCACCAACGCGCGGGCTAATCTCACGCGCTACAGTCAGCTCGGAGACAAGGGCTGGGCCACGCCACAATTGATCGAAACGCAGAAGGCGCAAGTCGGACAGTTGCAGGCGGCCATCAAGACCGACAAGGCCCTGATCGACGCGGCCAACGTGCAGCTCAGCTATACCCGGCTGACTTCGCCGATCGAGGGCGTGGTCGGGATCCGTCAGATCGATGTCGGCAACATCATCAGCCCGTCAACGACGAACGGCCTCGTCGTAGTCACCCAGCTCGATCCGATCTCGCTCATCTTCACCTTGCCCGAAACGGTGCTGCCGCAGATCCAGCGCCGGCAGCAAGAGACCAAGGCCCCGTTGCCCGTCCTCGCCTACAGCCAGGACAATACGATCCGGCTTGCCGACGGCCAACTTGCGCTCGTCAACAATGAAATCCTGCAGACCACCGGCTCCATCCAACTCAAGGCGAACTTCCCCAACAAGTCGCGCGCGCTATGGCCGGGCGAGCTCGTCAACGCGCGCCTGCTCGTCGATCTCAGGCATAACGGCCTGACGGTCCCGGCTTCCGTCGTGCAGCAGGGCCCGAACGGAGCCTATGCCTATGTCATCGACCCCGACAACACCGTGTCGGTACGCCAGATCAAGGTGGCGCAGATCGCCGACGGCCAGGCGCTCATCGATGCGGGACTGAAAGCCAACGAGCAAGTCGTCGTTGACGGACAATACAAGCTGCAGCCGGGCACGCATGTCACGATCCTGCACGGCAAGGCGGCCGAGGAAGCGGCCGCGCAGGATGCAATGCAGGCGCCGATCCCATGAACATATCAGCTCCCTTCATCCGACGGCCGATCGCGACCGCACTGATCATGGTGGGATTGCTTGCTGGCGGCCTCGTCGCCTATCCGCTCCTGCCGGTGGCGGCGCTGCCCAACATCAACTACCCGACGCTCACGGTCACCGCGCAGTTGCCGGGCGCCGATCCGCAGACCATGGCGTCGTCCGTCGCATCGCCGCTCGAAACGCAGTTCGGGGAGATTCCCGGCCTGAGGCAGATGACCTCGGCCAGCGCCCTCGGTTATACCCAGGTCACGCTGCAGTTCGATTTAAGCCGGCAGATCGACGGCGCCGTGAGCGACACGCTCTCGGCGATCAATGCGGCCAGCCCGTACCTCCCGACGGGCATGCCGTATCCGCCCACCATCCGAAAGGTGAACCCCGCCGACACACCGATTCTCGTGCTGGGCATCACTTCGGACACCCTGCCCATCACCACCGTCGATGCCTATGCGGAAAACATCCTGCAGCAGAAGATCTCGCAGATCTCAGGCGTCGGCCTCGTCGGCGTCGGCGGTCAACAGAAAGCGTCGGTTCGCGTCCAGGTCGATCCGCAGGCGCTCGCTGCGCGCGGCATCAATCTGGAAGACGTGCGCACCGTGCTCGGCCAGGCGAATGTCGACCTCGCGAAGGGCACGCTCAACAGTCCACGCCAGACCTATACGCTCAATACCAACGATCAACTGTTTCAGCCCGACAAATACGCCGACCTCGTCATTGCCTATCGCAACGGATCGCCGGTGCGCCTTCGCGACATTGGTCGCGTCATCAGCGCCCCCGAAAACCACCTGATCGCGGGCTGGTACAATAACCAGCGCGCCATCATTCTGGCGATCCAGCGCCAGCCCGGCGCCAACGTCATCCAGACGGTCCAACGCATCAGGGACATGATGCCGGCCCTTCAGGCGTCAATCCCCGCCGCCATCAAGATCAATGTCATCTCCGACCGGACCGATACGATCCGCTCGTCGGTGGCCGATGTGCAGTTCACGCTGCTGCTCACGGTCGCACTCGTCGTGATGGTCATCTTCATCTTCCTGCGCAGCCTCTGGGCAACCATCATTCCCGCTGTGACCGTGCCGCTGTCCCTGATCGGTACCTTCGCCGTCCTTTACGAACTGGGCTACAGCCTCGACAACCTGTCATTGATGGCGCTGTCGATTGCCGTCGGATTCGTGGTCGACGACGCGGTGGTGGAGATCGAGAACATCACGCGACATATCGAGGAGGGTCTTTCTCCCTATGACGCGGCGATGAAAGGATCCGGCGAAATCGGCTTCACGGTGATGGCGATCACCTTCTCGCTGATCGCCGTGTTCATTCCCCTGTTCCTGATGAGCGGCTATGTCGGACTGCTGTTCCGCGAATTTGCCGTCACCGTCAGCGTCGCCCTCGTGCTTTCGCTCGTGATCTCGCGCACGCTGACGCCGATGATGTGCGCTTACCTGCTCAAGCCCGAGAACAAGCAACATGGTTGGATCTACCGGATATCGGAGCGAGGCTTCGACGGTCTGCTCGGCGTTTATGAGGCGGGATTGAAGATCGTGATGCGCCATCGCTTCACCACGCTCATGGTGATGATCGGCACGATCGTGTTGACCGGATATCTCTACCTGATCATCCCGAAGGGCTTCTTTCCCGAGCAGGATACGGGATTGATCATCGGCCAATCGGAGGCGGCACAGGACATTTCCTTCCAGGCTATGGCCGAGCGCCAGCAGGCCTTGCTCAATGGCATCATGCGAGATCCGGCCGTCGCCAGTGTTGGCTCGGCCGTGGGCGCCGGCGGCGGCACCTACACGATCAACGACGGGCGCGTGTTCATTCAGCTCAAACCCGCTGATCAGCGTGACCCGATCGACAGGGTGATAGCGCGTCTGCGAACCAATCTCGCAAAGATCCAGGGCATCACCCTGTACATGCAGCCCGCCCAGGACATTACGATCGGCGCGCGGCTGAACAAGACGCAGTTTCAATACACCATGAACGATGCCGATCCCGGTGAACTCAACCATTGGGCCGGGCTGTTCCTTGACCGGATCAAGAAGCTGCCCAGCGTCACCGACGTCACCACCGACCAGCTCGCTGCCGGGCCACTGCTCGACATCACGATCAAGCGCGAAGTCGCATCAAGCTACGGCATCCTGCCCTATACCATCGACAACACGCTCGACGACGCGTTCGGCCAACGGATCGTCTCGACCATGTACACCACCTTGCAGCAGTACCATGTGGTGCTGGAGGTGAATCCCAAATTCCAGTATGGGCCGGAGGCGCTCACCGGCATTTACGTCAAATCATCGAGCGGCCAGGAAGTGCCTCTCTCCACGCTGGTCGACAGCGTGGTGAAGGTCGCCCCACTCGTGGTGAACCACCAGGGTCAGTTCCCCTCGGTGACGATCTCCTTCAATCTGGCACCTGGCGCCGCGATCGGCGAAGCCGTCAGCGGCATTCAGGCAATTGAAAGGGAGCTGCACCCAGCGCTCTCATTGCAGACCAGTTTCCAGGGCAACGCGCAAGCGTTCGGTGCATCGCTCAAGAGCACGCCGATCCTCATCGCCGCATCGCTATTTGTGATCTATCTGATCCTTGGCGTGCTTTACGAAAGCACCATCCATCCGATCACCATCATCTCGACGCTCCCCTCCGCCGGCGTGGGCGCACTGCTGCTGCTGATGGCGGCTCACTACGATCTGAGCGTCATTGCCATCGTCGGCATCGTCCTGCTCATCGGCATCGTCAAGAAGAATGGCATCATGCTGGTCGACTTCGCGCTGCAAGCCGAGCAGAATGAAGGGCTGACGACCGAACAATCAATCTATCAGGCCTGCGTCAAGCGATTCCGGCCGATCCTGATGACCACGATGGCGGCCCTGCTCGGCGCCGTACCGATGATGGTGGGGACCGGGGTTGGATCGGAGATTCGCCAGCCGCTCGGCTATGCCATCGTCGGCGGCCTCGCCGTGTCGCAGGTGCTGACGCTCTACACCACGCCTATCGTCTATATCTATCTCGACAGGCTGCAGACCTGGTTGTTCGGGGCGAAGGGGCACAGCCTCGCCGGCAACCCTACGCACGTCCCGGCCGAATGAGTGGCAACTCCAGCTAGGATCAATCGAGCGCAGCATGAATTCCCCTGACATCCAAGTCATCTCACCCGACCAGTTTGACCGTGACACCGCGCAGACGCCGGGCTCCGAGCGGTACGCCGCGATTGCGCCGTCGCTTGGAATTTTCTCCGCCCTTTGGGGTGGCTTGTTTGACGTCAAGCCTGGAGCCAAGACGGGAATCCACCACCATGGTGAGCAGAAAACCATCGCTTACGTCCTATCAGGCGTTTGCGAGATACGTTGGGGCGAGCGGGGGCAGTTCAGCGCCCGCGCCAAGACCGGCGACTTCATCCGCGTCCCTCCATACCTCCCGCACATGGAAATCAACGTCTCGCAGACCCAGCCGTTTCGCTGGATCGTCGTACGCAGCACCGCAACGCCGATCGTCGTCAATTTGCCCGACGACACCTGGCCGTAACCGATCGGCTCCGCAACACGCTCGCGCCTTGCGCAAACCCGTGAACGAGGTCGCTGAAATATCCGGTAAACCGACCGGGGGACACGACTTACGGTCCGAAGCCAGTCCTGGTCGCAGGCCGACCTTCATTCCATTTTGATACAGTAACTTTGATCGGGAAGACATGAAATCGCCGCATCTTCTGTTCCCGGTATCGGCTCTGATCGCTTCTGCCGCACTGACTGCGCCGACCCTGATCGCCGGCGAGCAGTCGCGGCTCTCGCCCGCGGCCCTTCGCGAGATCGAGAAAGTGGAAGCGGAGATCGACCGCATTGAGGTGGAGACGCTCGAGCGGCTGAGCACGCCTCCAGACAACCAGGTGCAGCAGGTCGAACTGCTCGGCAAGGCTATCCTCTACGATAAGCAGCTTTCCGTGAACCGCAACGAGGCCTGCACGTTCTGTCACATGCCGGAGACGGGATTTACCGGACCCGTTTCGGAGTTGAATCGCACCACGGGATCTTATCCTGGATCGGTGCGTACCCGCTTCAGCGAGCGCAAGCCGCAAAGCCACGCCTACGCGCCGCTGTCGCCGGTGCTCCACTACAACGCCGGACAAGGGGATCTTGTCGGCGGCAATTTCTGGGACATGCGCGCAACCGGACGCAGGCTCGGCAATCCCGCCGCGGAGCAGGCCGAGGGACCGCCTGTCAACCCGGTCGAGATGGGCCTTCCAGATGCGGCCTGCTTCGTCTACCGCGCCTCGCGGCGTCCCTATCGCGCGCTGTTCGAGAAGGTGTGGGGCACGCAGGCCTTCGCGGTTAGCTGGCCGACCGACACGGAAACGGTCTGCAACAATCCCGGCCCAGCCCCTGCCAACGATCCCCTGCCGGTGCATCTGAACACGGTCGATCGGGGCCGGATCGCCGCGACATTCGACCAGATGGCGCAATCCATCGCAGGCTACGAGGCTGCGCATGAAGTGACAGCCTTCTCGTCCAAATTCGATGCGGTGCTGGCGCGCAAGGCGCAATTCACGCCACAGGAGCAGGCCGGCTACGAACTCTTTCGCGGCAAGGCGCGTTGCAACGAATGCCACCGCGACGGCGGCCCCGGCGAAGATCCGCTCTTTACCGATTTCACCGCAAGTAACATCGGCATCCCCGCCAATCCTCGCCTTCCCTACTACGCCGAGGGTTCACCCGACGATCGCGGCTATGTCGCCAACAAGAACGGCGCGTCCTTCGTCGACCTCGGCGTCGGCGGCTTTCTCGAGCACGGTCATCCGCTCAGCGATCCCTCGCCGGTCGATGCGCGCTGGCAACCCTTGGCGCCCCAGAATCGCGGACGCTTCCAGGTGCCGACGCTGCGCAATGTCGACAAGCGGCCGAGCCCCGATTTTGTTAAAGCCTACGGCCATAACGCCTACTTCAAGAGCCTCAAGGAAGTCGTGCACTTCTACAACACGCGCGATGTGCTGCCGCGCTGCGCGCCGAACGATCCGCGCGAGGGCACCGGTTGCTGGCCGGGTCCCGAGACGACGGAGAATATGAACAAGAGCAGGATGGGCAATCTCGAGTTGTCGGATGAGGAGGAGAATGCATTGGTGAGCTTCCTGCAGACGCTCACCGACGGCTACAACTCCGGCGACCAGAAATAGAAAGGCCCCGTGGCGCGGGCGAGGAACGCCTCGCCCTTTCCGCGCATCGGCAACTCACCTGCGGTGGTGCCAGCGGTTATGATGGCCAGGGAGTGCGCGCGGCGCGAGATCATAGGCACCATAGCCGTCGTCACAGTTCGTGATACCGCCCCCGATCGCGGCACACGCATGCTTCAAGACCGGCCAGTCAGGGGACAGCCTGGCTGCGGGCGTCGGCCTGCCTCCGTTGAGCACGTCGAGATTGGGATAGAAGAACGCGAACGCGCCCGGCTCCTGGATGGCAGCTTGCGCAAATGCCGGTGTGACCACGGTTGTCGACAGCAGCACGGCCGCGGCGAGAGTCTTCAATGAAACCATTGTCCTTTCTCCGATATCGATCAAATGCGCGCGGCCAAGACGAAGCGATCGCGCTTCACGAGGTGAGCGTGTTGTCCGGACTGCGAGCTATTTGCTTTGTTGCGGCATCCGATCGCGGATGCCCTGCACCAGATGTAGGAAGGCGGCGCGCCTATCCCATTAAATTTGGCTTCACGAAGCTCAACTCGCCTTGAGCGGTGCGTGACACTTCAATAACACAATGCGCGCCATCGCCGCGCCGTGTGACCTGGCTCGCCCAAACCTGTTCGCGAAATTAGTTGGGAAGATCCGAACCGCGCGGCTGACAGCCGCACGGGCTGCACCCGCTCAATGCATGTTCCTTGAGTTCATGCTCGAGCGCTGCTGCGCCGCCTCCGGCCCTGCCGGCGACGCGCCGCCGATGGCGCGCCGCATCTGCGCGATTTCCTGTCCCTGTTGCGTGACAATGCTTTGCGCGAGCTCGCGAAGCTGCTTGTTTTGACCGTATTTGAGCTCTGCTCGTGCCATGTCGATCGCACCTTGATGGTGCGGGATCATCATGGCCACAAAGTCGCGGTCTATATCGCCAGACGGATCGACCATCATGTCCCTGCTCATTTTGCTCATGGCGAGATCATTGTCGATCATGAATCGCTGCTCACTATTGTCCGCTGGCGCAGGCAAGTGGTGCTTGCCCGTCTGATCCTGCGCGAGGGCAAAGGAAGTCGCCGAAACCGACATTGTCGTCGCCAGCGAGATGAGTCGCTTGCGCAGGAATGACCGCGATAGCCAGGCCATGGCAACCTCCATGAGAGCGAAGACTCCGCGGATGTCTCCACCCGGCGGGGTTCAACCGCGCCAATGGTCGCGCACAGGTCCGGCAGTCTCAATTAAAAAGCCGTTTACGATCGTCTCTAACGCGTGAACCCGACCGTCCGAGACATCAACTGAAGTTGAATTCCCTGGAGTCTCGGTGATCGCGCGCGGCCTTGCCTTCGACCGTCGATCACGCGAAGCCGGACAGGTGCTTGCCGCATTTTCGAGCCGCTTGAGAGTCTCAGGGCTCGCCATTGTCCGACAGGATCTGCGCCGCGCCGCCGAGGCCGCGCCGAAAGGCTTCATCGAACGTGACGCCGCGAAGCCGCCATCGGTGCTGTCGGCCTTGCCAGTCGATCTGCCACTCCGTGGCCCATCCGAGCTCCTGATCGCTCCAAACGAGATGTCCGGCGAGCGCTACTTCGCCGCCCAGTTCGGACGCGGCGGACGCGGGCTGCGAGAATGCCGCTGTCGACGCTTCCGCGCGCGTGATGCCCAATTTATCCAGGGCTGCGCTGCTCGGCAGCACGATGCTCATTCCCCGCTTCGTAGCTGCGCCAAGGAGCGATTCACGCTGCAGCTCGGACTGCCGCGCATCCGATGTCACCATGTATTTTCGTGTGCCCTGCTCCATCTCGACGAAGACGGCCAGAACCGGGCGATGCGAAAGCCATGGGTTGAGTCCGAGCGCGCGGAGCAGCTCGTCGACCTTCCCCTCGTCGAACTCGACGTTCAAATCATAGGGCCGATCGCGCGTCCCCTGCTCGTCACGGGTCGGTGTGCCCGCCATCTGGTCGTGATAGCTATAGGCTCTGACGTAATCGCTCGCCTTGGCTTTGTAGGCAGACAACCGTGGATCGCCCGCCAGCTTTTGCGCGCCGGAGACCTGGATCAGAACGTCCTCGAGACAGACGCCAAAGCCGATCATGCGGTTCGGCTCACCCTGACCTGTGACGACGGCCTGCGCGCGATAGAGACTGTCGGCCGCGATCGCCATCGTGCTGCCCGAACAGAGCGGAGCCAGCGCCAGCAACAACACGCTGATGAGCCTTGGTGCCGCGCCGCGGGCGCCGACCTGCCACCGGCAATCCGTCAGATATCGAGTGATCACGCTCACCTCCCGATTTTGAGCGTCCATCATATTAAGCGGCCACTGCTCCTCGATGCACACCAGAAACTCAGCACAGCGCCGCAGACGGTCCCACACAGCCCGGCGTGAATGGGGAACGGTATCCCGCTGCCCACACTCACATGACGCTCGCAATATCAAGGGGACACGGAGGTCGCCCGTCAATTCCAGCCATAATTTGCACTTTTCTCGCCGCTAATGATTGGATTCCAAGCCGGGGCAACGTCGGCAGCGTCCCTGTTGAGTGCAAGACGGAGGGGGCTATGCGCGTCGCGGTGATCGTGGTGTCGCTGTTGGTGGTAGGTACGCCATCGCATGCCTCGGATTCGTGCATGAGCAAGGCCGAGGCGCGCCAGCATTTTGGTTCGGTGCACATCTATTGGCATGGGCCGGATCATTGCTGGGACGCCACGCCGACCCGGCACCGCATCGCCCGTCGCTCGCAATCCAGGACCGACCGGCCGGTTCAGCGGGAGGCCGTCGAGCCAAAATGGCGCGAAGCCATGTCCGAGATGCTGTCAGACCCCGCCCCCGCTCAAGCGCACTCAGCGCATGCGTCCTGGGCGCCTGATACGAGCGAGACAGCGTCCGACGCCCCCGATTGGCGGGACCGCTGGGTGGATATCGCTCAGGTTGCGCCGCCGCGCGCCGGCTACACCGCCGTGACGACGAGTGAAGCGGCCAGTACCGAGCGCAAAATCGAGCCCATGGTTACGCCCGGCGTCGTGATCCTGGTGTTGCCGACACTTATCCTCGTCCTCATAAGCGCCGAGCTTGTGCTCCGCACCGCCCCTTATAGACGGCGATGGTAGGGCTTCGCTAAAAGCGCGCCGATGAATGACACGGCGTAGCGGACGCTACTGGCGAATAGCGGTGATCTCCGCCTCATCCTTGCCGGCGCGCACGACATCTCCCAGTCGCTTGCCAAGCAGCGCTCTGGCCAGCGGCGAGACATGCGAGATCGAGCCTTGGGCCGGATCGGCCTCGTCCTCGCCCACGATCCGGAATGTCTGCTGCCGGCCGTCCTCGCGGAGGATGGTGACGGCGTGTCCGAACTGGACGGTCTCTGCGGTTTGTGTGGGAACGCGCAACTGCGCGGTGCTGCGACGCGCGCTCCAGTAGCGCAGGTCGCGTCCCGCGCTCGCCAGCGCCTCGCGGTCGCCCGCAGCCTGAGCCTCACCATAGGCTGCCCGCGCGGCCTCCAGCGCCTGTTCGATCAAGCCAAGTCCGCGCTCGGTGACCAGATTGGGGTGCTCGGAAACCGGGCGGTCCGGAAGCGAATCGACAAATGTATCTTCGTTGACGAATGCTCTGCTCATGTCCTCTCATGTAAGTGGTCGCAGCAATTTGTCATCAACGGCGCAAGCACCGACGCTCTCTCTCCGCTGTACCGACCGACCTACTGCACAACGTCCAGCTTCACCTTGGCGACCCCCTGGTCGACCATGCCGAGCGCTTCAGCCGCGGATTGGGAGACGTCGACCACCCGCCCCGCAACATAGGGACCGCGATCGTTGACCCGCACCGTGACCGAGCGCCCGGTGGCGACGTTGGTCACGCGCAAGCGTGTGCCGAAAGGCAATGTGGGATGCGCGGCCGTCAATTCGTGCGCATCGAATTTCTCGCCGCTCGCGGTCTCCGACCCCTCGGTATAGAAGCTGGCCATGCCTTGCGACCCCGGCTTCTTCCTCCTGGTATTATCTTCCGATGCGATAGCGGTTCTTCGCAGGAGCTTCACGCGCGCATGCGTCGCGACATGGATGTTCTGATGATGTCCGAGCGCAGCCTGTCGCGTCGGAGCAACCGGCGCCAGGCTATTGCTGACGACGGAAGACTGCGCACACGCCGCAAGCCAGGCTGCACTCAACCCGACGGCCGACAGCTTCGTGAGCCTGCGAACACCGGCAACGGAACTGATCCGCATACACGCGCGGTTTACGCCACAACTCACCTGCAGCATTCTGGCACGACCTGTCGAAGACATCCTGTCCCCCCTGAGTGCCAGCCTCCAGCAACGCCACGTCCGCAGCGAATGGGGGCGGAAGCGTGGCCGCGGACGCACTGGCACGCCGGCGGCGTTACGATTTCACGTTGAGTGTGGCGATCCGGTCACAAATAGCGGCGGCGGTTGCGTGATCCGTCGCCACAAGGATGCATTGCGCGGCAGTGTCGATGACGCTAGCCTTCCCGAAAAACAGGGAGGCAACCATGCGGCACGCGGCATTGATCACGATAACCACAGGCTTGCTCGCGCTTGCGGCGGCGCCCGCTCATGCGGAGCCCCGCTCGGCCTATGTCACGCTGGTTCTGGAGGCGTTCGCCGCGAAGGTGGAATGCCCCGGCACTGACGTCGCGTATCAGGATCTGGTGCAGAAGGCGCAGGAGATGCACCAGCCGGACGGAACGACGGAAGCGGTGCGCAAGGCCATCGCCTACATGCTCACAGGCGGGAAAATGGGCGAACGCGGCGATGACGAGCTGAACAAGGAAGTCGCGCTCGCGGTGCAGTCCACGGACTTCGATCAGAAACGGCTGGGGATGGAAGCGTGGTGCGAGACCGCGAAGCCGACCCTTGCCGGGTTCATTCGCAGCAAGAAATAACCGCGCAGCCTAGTAGGCTCCAGCATGACCGCCGCCGCGCCTGCGGTATTCCGGTGAATTGGCGCGGTCGTCCTGCGGAAACCCCCCTTAAGCAAACAACCCGAATGTCGCGAGAAGGCTCCTTCGCATAGACCAGGGTGCAATGAAGGAGACACGCATGCTCGCAATGTCATTCGGCCTCGTGAGCGTCGGCATGTTCGGTGCTCACATCTATGATTCCGGCACGTCCGACAGCACTGAGCTGCAGCGATGAACGAAGCCAGGTTAACAGGCCTGAAAGCCTCGGCCGCCGTGCTACCGGGTCGTTTGGCGCCGGGCTGGCAGAGCATCGCCGGCGCCCCATACGATCTTGATCTGGAACTCGCGGTCATCGACGCCGAAGGCCCGCACGCCCTCGTCTTCCCCTGCCGCCGCGGTGTTCCCGGCTGGGTCAATGCGGAAACCGCCGATCCCGTTGATGTCCACCCGACACATTGGCGGGAATGGCGCGATTAGCCCTTTGCCTTCGGTTCCGACACGGCCGCGCTGTCAACAGCCCCATACTTTCCATTCCTTGGCCTTGCTTTGGTCAAAACCGGAGTGAGTCTGGGGCAGTCCGACGTCAGCGGAAATCCGACGCCCGCCCTCATTCGGTAACATCGGGCGGAGCAAGGAGGGCCAATGGATTCCACAGTGAAGCCGGAACAGACCGGCGCGCACGATGTCCTGCTCGTGCGCGGGGACGACAAGCCTACAAGTGACTACGAGAAGGTGGTCCGCGAAGAACTCGCGCGTGTGCAGGAGCGGCTTGCCAAGCTTGCCAGCGAACGTGCGCCAGAGCCTCCAAAGGCCGACATCGCGCCCGCCGCCTTGGATCCGAAGATAACGACGTTTCGTCCCACTGTTGTCGACGATCTTCATCGCCCCGGCGAGCGGCACGCGCTCAGGAAGGCCGCGATGAGCGGTGTCACCGCCCTGCTCCTGGCCATGGGCGCGGCCGGCGCCGCGATCGCCTGGCAGTCGCCTTATGCCGATGCGCCCAAAGCCATGATCGAGCATTGGGCACCACAACTTGCCTCGATCTTGTCGCTGCCCTTGGACAGAGCGGCGCCGGCCGCAGAGCCCGCCGCGCCGGCCGTTCAGCAGACGGCCGCGGCGGACACGACCACTCCGCAAGTCCCGGCACAACCAGCGCCGGCACAAGCGGAAAGCCCGCCGCAAGATGCCCCGCCCGCGGTCGCCGCGCCGTCTGCACCGGATGTGGCCCAATTGCTGCAGTCCATGGCGCGCGATCTCGCCAGCCTGGAACAAGGCATGGAGCAGCTCAAGGCCAGTCAGGACCAGCTCGCGCGCGACAATGCGAAACTCGCCGAGCAGCTCAAGACGACCCAGGAGCAGATGACCCGTGTCATGGCGCGGGCCTCCGAGCCGAACCTGCGGCCCAGGCCGCCTGCGCCGAAGCCGGTTGCGCCGCCGCTGCGCAGGCCGGTGACAACGCTTCCGCCGCCGCAGACCATCGCGCCTGCGCAAGCCGCCGCGGCACCGCTCCCGCCACCTGCCCCGGCGCCGCAGTTGCAGGCCGAAGAACCGGACATGCTGGCGGCGCCGCGTCCGCCGAAAGCTGTTCCGTAAGCTGGCCGGCCGCCGACTCCTCCTCACCTGGGCAACCACCTGCGGGCGGGCGCGTTGATGAGGAGCAAGGAGGCAGCCATGACGCAGAAACAGCGCGAGAAGAAGAATGGCGGCTTGCGCATGCGCGCATCCGCCCAAAGCCTCAATCCCGGCGACGAAGCCGCCCCCGGAACTCCCGGCACCGGCGAAGACATCTGCCCGCAGTGCCAAGGCAGCGGCCGCATCGACGGCGCCGCCTGTCCGAATTGCGGCGGCCGCGGCACCATCATCAGGGGCATTGGCGGTGCCTGATTACGGGCGGCGGGCAAGCGTCTGCGCGGTCCGCTCATCTCTCCCTCATCTCGAAGGAGACGCCGCATGGTAAAAACCGAAGACATCAAGGAGCACATGGAGATCGTGGGCAATGATGGCCGCCATGTCGGCACGGTTGACCACGTGGAAAACGGCGAGCTCAAGCTAAGCAAGTCCGACGCACCTGACGGAATGCATCACTTCCTGCCGCTCGCCACCGCCGAATATGTCGACGAGTGCGTGCATCTGAACCGCTCCAGCATCCGCGCGATGGCCGAGTGGTGCTGAGCGCCTCGATCAGCGGAAGGAGCGAAGGTGCCGCGCAGAAATGCGACCCTGCGCGCATGCTTCGATTGCATGCAAAGCAAGACGACGTCGCATCTCTCTACGATCCATCACCAGCGAGGCATAATAGATTCAATCGCATGATGGCAAGTTGACCGTACGCGCCTCACTCCCGCTCGACCGCATCGATCGCAGTGTCAACCCACTCAGACCCACAGCTCCCTTAACGAGCCAATTGGCCGCTCCATTTGCCTGCTTGACTGACACATATCCCTCCGGTTATATGTCAATTAATAGCCACCGGGTTATACATTCCGGATGCGGAACGTTCACGACGTCCTCTTCAGAACGCTCGCCGACCCAACCCGGCGGTCCATCTTCGAGCGGCTATGCCGTGAAGGAGAGCAGACGGTCGGCGCCCTGACGGCGCGGGCCGGAATCTCGCAACCGGCCGTCTCAAAGCATCTCGGCGTCTTGAAGCAGGCCGGGCTGGTGCGCGACCGCCACGAGGGTCGCCAGACGCATTACAGCGCGCAGCTCGGCGCCTTGGCTCCGCTGATCGACTGGACCAGCCAAATGGCCGCCTTCTGGCAAAGCCGGTTTGACCACCTCGAAGATCTGCTCAAAAGGATGGACCAATGAACGAAACGTCGGCCGAAACGCTCTCCGTCGTCGTCGAACGGGAGATGCCTCATCCCGTGGAAAAGATCTGGCGCGCGCTGACGCAACCACACCTGATCGAGGAATGGCTCATGAAGACCGACTTCAAGCCTGTCGTGGGTCACCGTTTCAATTTGCGCGGAGACTGGGGCGGCGTGCTGGACTGCGAAGTCCTCGCGATCGAGCCGAACAGAACGTTGTCCTACACCTGGAATTTTGCGCATGACGATGCGGCTTACAATCTGAAGAGCGTGGTGACCTTCACGCTCACCCCAACCAGCACCGGCACCCATCTGCGCATGGAGCAATCGGGCTTCCGACCGGATCAGAAGCAAGCCTATGGTGGCGCCAAATACGGTTGGCAGAAGTTCTTCGCAAATCTGGAGCAGCTCCTGGCGCGAGATTGAAGTCGGCGCTCGTGCGGTCTCCGATCTGCCATCTTCTGCTTCGGCTTGCTTGGGAGGTTTCATTGAATTGGCACAAGTGGATTTGGCAGCCCCATCGCTGGCTGTCGATTACATTTGCGGCGGCCGTCATTGCCAACGAGCGATACACCGGCGGATGGGAGTGACCGCAATGGCCGCCAAAACCTCCAAGATGCCCAAGACGTCGGCGAAAGTCGCAAAGAAGGCTGCCGCGAAACGGTGCGCTGCGACCCCGCCCCTCCTTGCCGGCGGCAACCCTCAAATCGCGAAGGGCGAGGGTGATGCTCGCGTGCAAGCCTACATCGCGGCCATGCCGGGTTGGAAAAGCGGCGTCGGGCGGCGCATTGATGCGCTCATCGCTCGCACCGTCCCAGGCGTGCGCAAGGCAGTCAAATGGAACTCACCGCTCTACGGGATCGAGGGCCAGGGCTGGTTTCTCGGCCTCCATTGTTTCACGAAGTACGTCAAAGTGGCCTTCTTCCGTGGCACATCGCTGCGCCCTGTCCCGCCCGACGAGTCCAAGAGCAAGGAAACGCGCTATCTGAACATCCATGAGGATGACCAACTCGACGAAGCTCAGTTCGCCGCGTGGGTAAAGCAAGCCAGTCAATTGCCTGGCGAGCGAATGTGAGCGACCAGTGCGAGCGCACTGGTCGCGCGATCTTCAAGCGAGGTGAACGACAACAACCATGAAGAAGGTGACGAACGCCGTGAAGACCATGAAGAGCGAATCGAAGGAAGGAAAAGGCGGAGACTCCCCTTCTCGACTGATAGACGCGAGGATCAAGGAACTCGGCGACTGGCGGGGCGAGATGCTCAGCCGGATTCGTGCGCTGGTGAAGCAAGCTGATCCTGACGTCGTCGAGGAGTGGAAATGGAGGGGCGTTCCTGTGTGGTCGCACGACGGCTTGATCTGCACAGGCGAGACTTACAAGAACGTCGTGAAGATGACCTTTGCCAAAGGTGCGGCTCTCAAGGATTCTTCAGGCCTGTTCAATTCCAGTCTTGACGGAAATACACGGCGCGCCATCGACTTCCACCAAGGCGACGAGATCGACGAACAGGCATTGAAGACGCTTATTCGCGCTGCCGTAGCCCTGAACAAGTCCACAGCCCGACGCTAGCGCATTTCGCCGATGAAGCTGGCGAAATCGAACCAGCGCTTTCGACCAAGCCTTCATCACGAGGACCGAAAGCGACGAAGCGCTCCAGACTGTATCCGCGGAGAAAGTCTGCATTGCTTCGCTGGAGCCTGTCATCGGGCCGCGCTTCGCGCGGACCCGTTGGCTCCCAATGATGCCGCAGGTTGAGCGCGCGTTCTCTCGATTGGCAGGATCCCGGCGACTGCTCCAATCCACGCGATCAAGCATTTCCAAAGCGCAGCGGCACGCGTCGGCGATGCTTTGCACGCTGTCATGCCTGCCGCGCTACACGCATGGCCGGCCCCGACATCGCCATGCTGCAAGCGCAAAATCGTCAAAAACCCAAGCTTGAAGAACGTCCGATACTCGCGATCGACATCTGCAAGGGGTTCTCGCCTTGGCCCGTGCCGCTTTCGCTTCTGTACTCGCCTCATCAGCTCTCCTGTTTGCAATCTCCTCCGCGCAAGCCGAGTCCGGCCTTGCCTCCTATTACGGCGGCCGTGGTCACACTGGTGAAATGACATGCGCGCATCGAACCAAACCGTTCGGCAGCATCATCACCGTTACGCATGGGGGCCGTTCCATCCAATGCCGCGTCAATGACCGTGGCCCCTTCATCCGCGGGCGCATCATCGACGTGTCCATGAGCGCCGCCCGCGCGCTCGGGATGACGCGGTCGGGCGTGGTGCGTGTCTCGATTGAGTGATCGGGCGGCCGTCAAGCCGCCCAATCCATGATCGCGTCGATGAAGGTCTGTGCCTGGCGGATCGCGTCGGCTCTTGTGGCGCAGACTCCCACGGTGACGGTTCTGTCCTGGCGGACTGTCCACTTCCAGCCCTGCGGGAAGCCGATCTCGGCCACCCAATAAGAGATGCCACGATGTTTCACGGAAAATCTCCGGCAACATCACGGCTAATGCGCCAAATCCTCTGCTGTTCCCGCACCGGGGAACGCCTGTGCCGATTGTCGTTCAAATCTGCAGCTCGTCGGGCACACTGCCAAATCGCCTCAGCACCGTTGTTCTGAAATCCGGATAGCCCGTGCGCACGAATGCGACGGCGCCGGCGTGACCAAGGATTGTCCAATAACCCTTGGCGCGCTCGATTGCGGATGCGGGGCTCGCGCATTTGAAAGGCTCCCCCGCAACCAAGCCGTCGTCGGTCAGGTCAATCGGTATGGCAATGAATTGGGCGATGTCACCCATGGCGTTTCCCTCTATTCTTTTTTAAGAAGCCAATGCCGAATTTCGGCAGGGCATGTTGACGCAGATCAACTATTGCTGCGGACCGGACAGCGGGATCTCGCGCTCGGCGCGGAAGACATTGGCGTAAAGGTTGGCAATCCATTGCCGTCCGCTCGAGGTTTTGTTGAGATAGCCGATTTCGGTCTGGATATGCGGCGCCACGCTATTCCAATAGAACTGCGGATAGCGATGGACGATGTCGGCGGGTGATTCATAGCCAAGCTGGCGGTTGATGCCGACCTCTTCGAACTCGTGATACAGCGCGTTGGCCTTCCTGATGTAGTTGGGATCGCCGAGTTGTCCGATGAAGTCGGCCGCGCGAACGATCGAGGCCTCCTCGTCATATTGCTGGCCTTCCGATGGCGGAAATCTCGTGCCTTCGATCGCATCGGCGATGCGCTGCTTATCGAGCGCCGGCATGCCATCAATTCGCCTCATGACATAAAGCTTGGAGCGGTCGACATGGTAAGGCATCAGGCCGGCATCCGATGCGCCGCGCGGAAGCGTCACCTTGCCGCCCATCTCATCGATCAAGAAGCCGTCTTCGCCATCCTCCTCAAACAAGCCGCGCACATAACCGATGTCATGGGCGAGGCATGCGATCATGACGTGGGCATAATCGTCCGCGCTTACCTCGGCGTAGGCCGAGCGACCGCGCAGAATGTCGTGTCCCGCCAGCGTAACCAGCAGCGTATGTTCGATATTGTGATACAGCGCATCGCTGTTTCCGATGCATTCCAGCGCAAGCCGGGCCGCTCCCGGCACGAGGTCCATGAAGGGAGCCTTCGAAGAGCCGAAACGACTTTGCATGAAGCGCCGGAGAAACTCCTCCAACGCGCCGACCGCCAGCTCAGGTAAGGTGATCATGAATGCCGCCCCTCTCTGCTCCCGCAACCGTGCAGATTCCTGACATCCCATGTCATCGCCGATCGAGTTCCAGGATAGCGCATCTCCTCGCCAACAACCATAAGCCCGGCGCCATACGGCTTGACAGTCCTTCTCGATCGGAGTTGCATGAGGCATGTCGCCACTGGCGACAAATCTCGAGAGAGAGGAGGTTTTGATGACGCCACCTCCGCAGAGACAGCCGCATAGTGCGACGGGATACGTTCGGACCGTGGCATAGCGGCGAACACGCGAACGGCACGCCGGGAGAAGGTTTTGCGGGCCGCATCAGTGAGGCAAGGCCCCTTACCTCCCCGGCTGTGTGTCCGGTGTGAAACTCCTGCGTACCACAGTGCAGACGGCCGATGGTCCGGCCGAACCATATGCCTCCCGCAGCTCAGAGGAGCTGAGCGGAAGCAACATCCTCAAGCCTTAGCAACGTCCAGCCGGTGATCGATCAGGATCGCCGCCGTTCAGGCGACACTGACTTGAGCGCCTGCCTGTTCGTCCGCAGCAAGCGCATCGAGATCGACGAGTTCCGGACCATCGGGAGCGCCGTCGCTGTTGCCTCCAGTACCGTGAACATGCATCAGCGTCTGCACGCGGCGGGCGTTGAGATAGTCGACATGCTGATGCCGCAGCGCAAGCGGCAGCAATGTTTTTGGCAGTTCGACCAGCGCGAAGGCCGGCACTTTGCGCACCTCGCTACCTTCCCGCCAGAGCAACGGATTGAGCGTGTAGATCACTTGCCGCTCGATCTCGGGAACCTTCGGCTGCGCGGCCTCGGGGGGTGGCAGCAACGGGACATTGGCATTGCCGGCGCGCGTGCGCATGGCAAGGCTCCGCAGCTCCCAGCAAACGAGATCGGCGGCCGAGAGGACCTCTCCGCGCACGGCATCGACGCTGGCGGAGAACGTCGTGGCCTCCGGCGACGACACCGCGCTTTTTGTTACGGCGTCGACCAGCGCCGCGGCACCAGCGGCAAATCCGGGCACGGCCTGCTCGATCGATGCGGCAAGCGACTCGATCTGGTCGGCCAGCAATTCACGCTCGCGCTGCGATCTCGCATCCGCCAAGGCGCGTTCGGTAGCAACGATTTGCTGGTCGATTTCCACCAGCGCGGCACGCAGGGTCCTGGCGCGATCTTCCACCAAGCGCAGCTTGGCTTCCGCACGTTCCAGCTTGGCATTGCTGGCGCCGGCCACCGCCAGCCGCTCGGCCTCGGCGCGGTGCTCCGCAAGCACTGTTTCGGTCGCGCTGAGGCGGCCGGCGAGCTTGTCTCGCTCGACCTGTTTGCTCTTGAGCGCAGTCGCGAAGCGCTCGACCGGGCTGAGCTCACGCTTGAAAAAGGCCATGGCAACGTCCCCGCGATAGGCGCGACGATCTGCCGAATCAACCGGCGGATCCAATGCTACGCGACCTAATCGCGAAGTTGGATAAGATTGCGGCTCAGCCGCACCGTCTATGCACGGCTTTTAGAGGCGAGATCATGATCCGATTAAGCGGCATCGGAATCATGATCTGATCTCTTTGTTTGAACATGGAGCTTTTCGGAAAAGCGGCTTCCGCTTTTCCGAATCATGCTCTAGCTGCGACGGCCAAAGAGAGCAGCGGTGGAATTCTGACCAGGCGGCAAGACGACCACGGTCGTCCCGAGCTTCACCCGATTGAAGAGATCGACGACGTCCTCGTTGGTCATGCGGATGCAACCGGACGAGATCGCCTGGCCGATATATTCGGGCTGGTTGGTGCCATGGATGCGATACAGCGTGTCCTTGCCGCCTTCATAGAGGTAGAGCGCCCGCGCGCCCAACGGATTGGCCGGACCGCCAGCGACGCGCTTGGGGTAAGGACCGAGTCGCTCCTGGATCTCCTGAGTCGGAATCCAATCCGGCCACTCGGACATGCGGCCCACGGTGGCGACGCCGGACCACGCCATCGCTTCTTCCCCCACCGCAACGCCATAGCGGATCGCCTTGCCGTTCGGCAGCACGTAATAGAGGTAGCGCGCGTCGGTATCGACCAGGATCGTGCCAGGCTGCTCCTTACGCGTATAATCAACGATGTGCCGCTGGAATTGTTGTGGGATCTGCGCCTGTGCATAGGGCGGATGGGCCAGGAGCTGCCGGTCCCTCGGCGTCAAAACCGCATCCGATGTCGGTGACAGCGTTGCCTGCATGCAACCGCCGAGCACCAACACTCCTATCAGCGCCACCGCGTGCCCAAATCTCGACATCGCCCGCCCTCCAACGCTACATTAACTATATTGGCTGCCTCAATCGTGCTGAAATGATGGCAGCGTACAATCAAACCAACTTGAGCGCGAGTTCGCTCGCGCTCACAAAAGCTTGGAGCTGACGAACAGCGCACGCACCGCATCGGTTGCCTGCACCGTCAGCATCGCATCGTCTGCAGCGCGCTCCAGCAAAGCGAGAGCATCGCCATACAAGGAGCGAAACTCCATCCACTCGATCTTGCTGTACTCGGTCAAAAACCGATAGGCCTGACCGACGGTCGCGATCGAAACCGTATCGCCGTTCAACCTGATCCTGAACGTCGTGCGCAGCGGCGTTTCGGAAGCGACCGCCTTGCTCATTTCCGGGTTCGACGACGACACAACAGAGGTCCGAATTCGCGGGACGCATTGCCCGCGGAGACAAGCGTCAAGACTGCGAGGTGGCCCGCTGCGAGGCCGACACCGCATGATTCAGGCTGGGCACGACGACAAGGCGATGGATCTCTCCGTCGTTGTAGGCCTTCAGGAAACGCTCATAGTTCTTGATCGACACGCAGCCGTTCGAGTCGCCCTCAGGCCCAAGCATGTAGGGGTGCACGAGCAGCCCGGATCGTCCGAAAATGCTGCTGCCGTCGGCCGGCGTCATCCGCAAAGCCGGAACGCCATGAAACAGCTTTTCCCGGGGCTTCAAGTCGTACACCGCCGGCGGGGTTGCACCGACCATCCGCTGGTCGACATGGCCGGGATCGTCTCTCAGGCCGCCCATGCCGGAATGCGCCTCGAGACTCACACCGCCAGGCAGATAAACGGCACGTGCGGAAATATCGTAGACGGCCGTGGTACTGTCGTAACCGAGCGCCGCGAGATCCGGTCCGTGACGCATCAGCCCGCTCTCCGGCGTGAGCGAGGCGAGCGTGACACGTCCCGGCAGCAAATCGGAGAGCTTGTCAAGCAGCGTGCGGTTGTCCGCTTTCGGCGCATTGTCAGGCTGGCTCGGAGGCAGGCTCGCTTGCGCGTCCAGGCTTGCCACAACCACCGGGCGCGGCTTCGGCAATGGAATGCTGCTCGCCGTCACCGCTGGCTTGCCCTCGTCGGCCGATTTGGCCTCGTCGGCGGTTTTGGCATCTTCGGCCGGCTTGGCATCGGTGGATGATCTGAGGTCCTCGATCGCGGCAAACCGCCAATCGCCATACATGAGCTGCTGAGCCAGCAGGGCCTTGGCGTCCCAAAGCTTGGTTTCGATCGCGGTCAGCGCCCGACGATCGAGGGACTGCAGTGCAGGCACGTCCCCTGTCCGTTCGCGCCCAGAGATAGCCGCGAAACGATCCTGGAACGAAAGGTGATCCGAGCCGGGGGGCAATGCTGCGGATGCGAAAGAGCTGGTCTGGCTGGAATCAGCAATCCAGGCAGCCGCTCCCGCTGATAGAGCGAGAGCGGCGAGGACAAGCACCACCCTCTCGGACCGCCCCATGGAGCGGCGCGACGGCAGCCTGTCAGCCTTCGTTGCGTCGAAAGCCATCAACTCCCCAAGTCCCAACTCCCGAAGTCCACACCCCAAAGTCCACGCCTACGGAGCAAGCGCCCCGCAGGGATTCTCTACCAGCCAAGAACAATATGAGGCCCCAAAGTGCGGCAGATTCGAGACAAGACCGCGCCCATCCCTAGGCTCGTAACCTACTTTCTATCATATCACCCTTGGTTAATCACCTGCTCAAAGGCCGCCTGCGATGTCCGACCCCCACGACCTCCAGCGCTTCATGGATGCTCAGCACAACGTGTACGCGAATGTCATCGCCGAATTGAAGGCAGGCAGGAAGCGCAGCCACTGGATGTGGTTCATCTTTCCGCAGATCGCGGGCCTCGGCTTCAGCGCGATGTCGCAACGCTTCGCCATCACTTCGCGCGAGGAGGCGATCGCTTATCTCGGGCACGATGTGCTTGGCCCACGCCTGCGCGAATGCACGCGCCTCGTTCTGGACGTGAACGGCAAATCGATCCACAGCATTCTGGGATCGCCTGATGACATGAAGTTTCGCTCGTCGATGACGCTGTTCGGCGCGGTCTCGGAGGATCCGCTCTTCAGCCAGGCAATCGCGAAATATTATCCCGACGGTGCGGACCAGGGGACACTCGCCATTCTGGCGCGGCTTGATGGCAGGCCGGATCAGTGAGGTCAGTCCGGAATCAAGAACGGCGCAACAGCTTTCGCTGTGACGCCGTCGCTGGTCGCCGATCCGTTGCGTGTCGTCAGCTTTGATGCGGGCCGCGCATGATCTTCATCGCAGCCTCGATGTGGCGCCACTCCCTGGCTTCCTCGCTGTCGCCCTTGCTCTCGCAAGCCTGCGCATTTTGGGCCGCGTGGGCGATCGCTTCAAAGCCGTGCTTTTCCAGCATCTGCCGCGCGATCATGTGAATCTGCGTCTCGGATATCATATCGGGCTCTCCCCTCGGCTTGGCCGCTCTCGGGAACGAAAGTTCCGCCGCTCATTGCGACGCCGTATCAACCGGCTCGGCGGTAGTCGTGTTCCACGTTGCCCTCTGGCCACGTCCTCGCGTTTTCTTGCTCGCGCTAGCCTGCGCGCCTCGAAGCGTACTTTTCTCGCCGCATTTTCTGATATTGCTGCCGCCAATTGGGGAGATTTTTGAATGAAACGAGCGATCGTAACTGCGGTACTTGCATTGTCGTTGGCCTCATCCGCCGCGGTAGCGGAGGAGCGCGCGACCGATGCTGCGCTTGGAGCGGTATCGGGAGCCGTTGTCTTGGGGCCAATCGGCGCGGTCGCCGGTGCTGTCGTCGGCTACACTGCGGGACCGGCGATCGCGCATTCCTGGGGCGCGCGACGATCCGGCAGGCCGCGCCAGGCGCGTCGACCGCCCCGCCCGGACGCGCAGGCTTCCATGAGCAGTAACGAGGCCGCGCCGAGCACTCAGTCCAGCGCGCCGCCCGTTTCGACCGCGCCGGCAGCGAGGCCGGCGCCGCAGGCGGCTGCCGCGCCTCCACCGGTCCAGCCGTTGGAGTGAGTCTCGCGCTGCCTCAAGCACTGTCGAGGGCGCGACAGATGCATCTGCGTTTACAGCATGGCAAAACCCATCGCGAAAAATGCCGCGGTGGGTTTTGCTTCACCACAACGCGCAGAGGCGATGCACCTCATGCGCGATTATTCTATCACTGTTCGATCGAGTGCTTGACGGCGCGATGCCGGCGCACATGGTTGGGCTGATAGGCGAGCGCTGAACGGGCGCCTTTCAGCGAGGTGCTGGCGTCCTTGTAGAACGGATCGCGCGTGCAGGTGCCGAGACCGCCGGACACCGTCGCCTGGCATTGCTCCAGCGTATCATAGCCGCAGCCGCGCATGCCCGAGGTATTGACGCTGCAATATTCGCCCGCCTGCGCAGCCGGCGCCGCAAAGGCAAGCAGCGCCAGCGTCGAGAGCGCAGCGGTAGCAGTCAGCATCTTGTGGATCGACTTCATGGTGATTTCCCCTGTCAGTAAACAATCGGATGCGCGGGATACCCGCGTTCCACCACTGACTTGAGCCTGCCGAGGCCTTTTGATAATATGAAAGAAACGGAATAGCTTATTTGGATTGGACAAAGAATGTCCGGGATACAGCTTGCCGAGTTGATGGCCTTTACGGCTGTCGCCGAGCACCTCAGTTTCACCAAGGCAGCCCATCAGGTCGGCATCGCGCTGCCGACCATGAGTCAGACCATCCGTTCGCTCGAAGAGCGCCTCGGGGTGCGCCTGTTCAATCGCACCACGCGCAGCGTCGCGCTCACCGAAGCCGGCGAGCGGCTGCTTGGTGAGATACAGCCGGTCATTGCCGGCCTTGATCATGCGCTGGAGAGCGTCAATCTGTTTCGCGACAAGCCGATCGGCACGCTGCGTCTCGCGGTATCGCGGCCCTCATCGATGCGCAGGCTTGCGCCGCTGCTCCGACCCTTTCTTGCCGAATATCCCGCAATCCGCCTCGACATTGCCGTCGACGATACGCATGGCGACATCGTCGGCGGCCGTTTCGATGCCGGTATCCGTGTCGGTCAACGCGTTGAGCGCGACATGACGGCGTTACGCCTGGGCGACGACTTCAGGATGATGGTGGTCGCCGCGCCGAGCTATCTCGCACACCATCCGAAGCCGGCCGTTCCACGTGATCTTCTCAACCACAATTGCTTGAGATACCGGGCACCGTGGGAAGGCGCCATCCAGCCCTGGATTTTCTGCAAGGGCCGTCAGAAGAAGGAGGTTTCCGTCGAGGGCTCGCTGACCGTCAACGACATCGAGTTACTCGTTGCCGCCGCCCTCGATGGCGTCGGCATCGCCTATCTTCCGGAGCCCTTGGCCGCACCGCACGTCGCGCAGGGCCGGTTCGTGGCGCTGCTGGATGACTGGTGCGGCGGCACAATGCCAGGGGTCTTCCTCTATTATCCGAGCCGCCGGCAAATGCCGGTGCCGCTGAAGGTCTTTATCGAGTTCATCAAGAAATGCCGAAAGCGCGGCATCGAACGTGAAGAGCGGATGAAGGCATCGACATCCACGGTGCTCGCCGGGACGAGAACCAATGACGCGATCGGCACGCTTACATCCGTCAATAAGGCGGAGCCTTCCGCGCGCGCTGTGCCTTCGCCGCTTCAACCCACCAGCTAAGGTCGTCGGCAAAGCGCGGAAACGCGTTCTCCAGCGCCTTGCCGCCCTCGCCGATCGGCTTGCCATCCGCTGAAAGCGTCTGCGCGATCGGACCTGCCGCTATCGTGCTCGACACCACCACCATGCCCATTTCCGACAGCGTGCCGTGCCAGGTGGTCGCCGCGCGGGCGCCGGAGAAACGGCCTGCCGAGTAGCTCGCAATCGCGGCCGGTCGCCAGAACCATTCCTCCAGGAAATGATCGGTGAGATTCTTCAGGCCCGGCTGAACACCCCAATTATATTCGCCGGTGATGAAAACGAAGCCGTCGGCGTCGCGGATCTCGCCGGCGAGCTTTTCCATCACCTCCGGCGCCTGCCCCTTCGGATACTCCTTGTACATGCGATCGAGCATCGGCAGGCCCACCGCCTTGGCATCGATCAGCGCTACGTTGTCGCCGCGTGCGCGAAAACCCTCGACGACGAACTGCGCGAGGCGGATGCCCATCCGGTCGGAGCGGTAGGAACCGTAGAAGACGAGGATGCGGTGGCTCATGGACGCATTCTAGGCTGCCAACCTCTCCAAATGAAGCCAAGCCGCGCGTTTTCCCGTTGTTAAGCAAGCCGTCGCGCCTGGGGCGATCGTGGCCCAAAAATGCCAAAATCTTTTTGCGAAAAAGTCGGCGTTGAGATGGAGAGCCTCATGATGCGGATCGCAACGATGATCTTCGCGGGCTCGGTTGCCGCGCTGACAGCGCTGGCAACGCCCGCTCTGGCTAGAAACAATTCCGATGCAGCCAAGCCCGCCGAGGACAACGCGTCGTCCTCGTCGCCCTGTCATGCCTATCAGATGGCCGCCGATGGATCGTGGACCCAGTTGCCGTGCCAGGAAGAAGGCGCCGCCCACCAGCCGCCGCCGCGGAAATCCGTCACGCGCAACGGTACCGCAACCGAGACGCATTGAGACGACGAACGGCGCGCAGCGCGGGGCGCGGCTATCGCCGCGCTTCGGCGGCCGGCACAACGAAGGTCTGGCCGGGATAAATCAGGTTAGGATTGCGGATCTGCTTCTGGTTTGCCTTGTAGATGACCGCATAGCGTGTGCCGGCGCCCAGGGCACGATTGCTGATGCGCCACAGAGTGTCGCCGCGGGAAACGGTGACAGTCGCGGTCTTCGGCGCGACCACCGCCGAGCGCGCGGCCGTATCGGGCGCGACGGTCGCCACAGCGGCAGCGAGATGCGGCCGGCGTATTGTCGCACCACTCTGCGGCCGGCTGGACACTGTGGGCTGCGCCGGCACGGAGGCGGTCTGCACCGCATCGGGAACGCTGAGCGGTACTTCGGCGCGCGCGGTGACCTTTCCTGAACTCGCCTCGACCTCATCAAGCCTGACACGATAGTTGCCCGGCGCTAGGCCTTCGTTGATCGTGACGGCGAGATGCCCGTCGGCGCCAGCCGTCGCCGACGCAGCGAAGCTGTCGTTGAGATAAAGCCTCACGGCAGCGCCCGGCCGCGCGCGGCCGCTGACATGGAGTTTGCCGTTCGGTTCGATATCGACCGCCTCCACTGCCACCTTATCCGGTGCCTGTGCGAGCGATTGTGACAACACCACGGTAGGCTTGTCCGGCGCCATCAGCGCGACCATCGGCTGGTCGTTCGAACTGGGCTCAAGTGCCACCGCCACGCTCTGATTGGAGAAGACCTCCTTGCCGTCCGCGCCGCGGGCACGCAGTGTCAGGCTGTAGGTCCCCGGCGGGAGCGCAGGCGGAACCATCGCAAACTGTCCGGACTGGCCGGCGACCGCGCGATCAAATGGCTCGCCGTTGCGGAGCAGTTCCACGGTCGCACCTGGCGCCGCCCGGCCCGCGACAACCGCCTCGCCCGTCCGCTCGACACGGACAATGTCGAACTCCGGCGCGCTATCGGCGGCACTCGCCGGTGGCGGCGATGTCTCACCAAGCGCGCCGGCGAGGTCCTTGGCTTGTTGCTGCACCGCAGCAAGCGCCGACGGCGCCGGCTCACGCGTACTGGGTGGCGGCGCCTCGACAACGGATGTGGCGGCTGCGGTCTTGGTCTCGGCCGGAGGCCGGTCGGCGATCGGCCGGTTGGCAACGACCAACGCCACACCTGCTGCCGCAACAAAGGCGGCCAATGGTACGGCCATTCGGCCCATCGAGGTGGCGATCATAATATTCATTGGTTAGCCGAACCGCTGACTCGTTCAAAAAGGGCTTCCAGAACGTGATCACACTGCGCCCAATCACTGCGTTCATCAAGTCGATCTAACGGGCTGGTCTCGATTTTGCCCCAGGGACATGGCAGGCACTAAATCGTCCGGAGGTAAGACAATAGGGCAAAAATCAGCGCGCTCGCGAGCCGGCCTCAAGCCACCACCGGCCTTGTTCGATCGTCGGTATCGTTCAGCGCGTCTGCGGCGGATGCTGTTCGATAGGCGCTTTCGCGCGGCAAACGGGAAGCGTTTGCGCGAAGATCATTCTCAAGCAACCGTCCGCGGCGCAGCGGCGCTTCGATTGACCCGCACCGCGCCCACTCGCCCGAACGGCTCGAAACTGCGGCTCCTACTCTGCCGCCTGCTGCCCGCTGCCCGCCACCTGTCCTGTCACTTCACCGGTCGGCTCCGCACTCAACCAACGATAGATCAAGCCGCCCGCGGCGCCCCCGATCAGCGGCGCGAGCCAGAACAGCCAAAGCTGCGCCAGCGCCCAGCCGCCGACAAAAAGCGCGGGCCCGGTGCTACGCGCCGGGTTCACCGACGTATTGGTCACGGGAATGCTGATCAAATGGATCAGTGTCAGCGCAAAGCCGATGGCGATCGGCGCAAATCCCGCCGGCGCCTTGCCGTGGGTTGAACCCATGATCACGAACAGGAACATCATCGTCAGCACGACTTCGCTCAACAGGCAGGCTCCCAGGCCATACTTGCCGGGCGAGTGATCGCCATATCCGTTCGCCGCAAATCCATTCGCGAGGCTGAAATCAGGGGCGCCGCTCGCGATCGCATACAGCACCGCCGCGGCAACAATCGCCCCGATCACCTGCGCCACCACATAGGGAATGACGAGGCCGGTGGGGAATCGGCCCCCGCATGCCAAGCCCACCGTAACGGCCGGATTGAGATGGCAGCCGGAGATGTGTCCAATCGCATAGGCCATCGTGAGCACGGTGAGACCGAAAGCCAACGCGACGCCCAACAGTCCAATGCCCACGTGAGGAAATCCGGCCGCGATCACCGCGCTGCCGCAGCCGCCAAACGTCAACCAGAAGGTGCCGATCGCTTCGGCCGCATATTTTTTTCCGTTCATCACCGACCTCCTTGGTGCCCGAGCTTCTATCTTGCTTGTTCGATTCTCCGTGTGGTTGCAACACATGCTAAACCTGGAGTGAGCAGCGAACAAGGTACAACCAAAGCGATCGGCGAAAGCGGCAGCGCGCGAAGGTGCGCGCTTGAGTTCGAAACCGGCCTCAGCCGAAGCCCGCGGCGCTGAATTTTGGTGGCCAGCAACACCTCGCACGCGGCGCTGCTCCCTGGCCGCGCGAGCTCCCGCTCCTCACCATCGATAGCCCGGCAATCGACCTTCACGCCCGAGCAACACAGCGCGCAGTTCTTATTTGAGCCACACCTGCGCAAGCTTTTTCCACGCCCGCGCCATCTTTTCGAGCGACCGCGGCTGCACGTTCCCGTTGGGCGCCGTCGCGTGCATGGGGAACATGATGATCGAACTTCAAAAGAAGGCCGAGAAATATGAGAGCAAAGCGGCGCAGTGCCGGGACTGGGCCACACAGGCGCCCGAAGGTCCTCAGCGCGCGTTCTTCGAGGTGCTCGCCGACTACTATGAAGGTCTCGCAGCAGACTTCCGCCAGGCCATAGCAAAGCGAACGGCGGCTTGAGCCAGCTCGATCCGAGCCAACTCCAGCCGAGCCAAGTCCACTTAACAAGTCCAACTAAATCGAGTCTGGCAGCCGAGCTAGCGCAAGGCGGCCAGCGTGGCAGGACCAAGATACCGTGCCCTTGTACCGTGCCGCAATAAATCCACAGTTCAAAGAACCAATGGACCCGGCCTGGGGGTCAGACCATGGGGGGACTTCACCATGACTGACAGCGAAAGGTGGAAGGAGCGAAGGACTGAGGTGGCACGCTATCGGGCGATGGAGCGGGAAGCCACCGATCCGCTCGCGGCGGGTTTGCTCCATGAGATCGTTTCGGACTTGGAGTCTCAACTCAACGACCTTGCCGAAGTGGAGGCACAACTGATCCTGATACGCGACTATGCGCTCGAACCGGGGCGGATCGAATTTCATGAGCGCTCGGTCTCGTGTCTGGTGCGAAGTCTGTCCGAGCATGGCGCTGCGATCGACGTGATCAGCCCGCGCGGCATTCCGGATCACTTTACGCTGGTGCTCCCGTTGGAAGGCGCGAGTCACCGCTGCCGCCTTGTGTGGCGGAGAGATATGGAAATCGGCGTAACGTTTCAGCAAAACTAGCCGCTGTTGCCCAACAGCGGATCGATCGCGATCGGCTGCGCCAAAGGCCCATGCGACGATCAAAGGGCTCATGCCCAAAGGCGGGACACGGAATCAGATTGGCCAACAACCTCTCTGAACGCAACCAACGTGTCGTCCGCAGTGCCTCCGCTCAGTAGCAGCGGATGACGTTGACCGTTTGCTCCTCGCCGTTACGCCCGGGGACCTTCACCGCCTCCGCGGGGCAGCTTGGCACGTAGGGCCGGTCCGAAGGCGCAACCAGCGGCGGATATCGATGAGCCCAGTCCCAGGGCACATCGTATGTATAGGTGTAGTGGACGTCGTTTGACACCGACGGCGGCGGAATGTCGGCCAAAGGCTCGCCATAGGATGGCCCGTAATAGACGTCTCCCGGCCAGAAGAACCCACCGTCGAATCTCCGGTGATGCCGGAGCGCTCGCGCGACGGCGGGACGGGAGATCGCATGCGGCGAGACAAATCCGGCACGCGGCGCCGCTCCCGATCTCGCAAGCGCCTCGTCCGCGGCGAGCATCAGCACCGCTGCGCTGACGGACGCGACAAGCGTGCCATAAATTCGATGCGTCATGATACGTACCAACTCGACGGTTGCTGAACCGCCCTCTACGGCGACGCTAAGCCCGGCCGCCCCGCGCCCGCAAACTCATTGTTAATTGTTGGTTAAGACGTAAGATTAACGCAGCGAATTGTTCGAACGTCGGACCGGAAACTGACGCTGCCGGACAAGCCCCCCGCCACCCGGAATCGATCGACGGATTTCGATCTACCGGCCCTGGCTTTCGCCAGGGCGACAGATCGCTTTCGCAAGCTTACCGCTTATGAAACACCAGCGTGCGCAATTCGATGCTTTCGCGTGGCGGCGCGTCCGCTGGCGTGGTCGGATCGACAAAGGCGGTGTGCGGCCCGAAACGCGTACGGCCGTCGGTTGCGGAGTCGTAGCACTTGAGCAGGATCGCTTCGTCCGGCGTCATCTCGGGGAAATAGAACCAGCGGTGGTTGGGATTGTATTTCACCGAATAGGTCTCACCACGGCGATTGGGATAGATCAGGTCGGACGCGACGAGATCGTCCTGCGCAACCGTCTGCCCATCGCACATCGCAAGCGGCGTGTCGCGCACGGGCCCACGGATCGGCCGCCACAGATTGATCACCTGCACGCGGCCCTTCAAGAGTTCATCCGCTTCGGCAGGCACATGCTCGCGCACACGGTTCGCACCGGAGGTCACGGTCTGGTCGACATGGACGCGCGTCGCCGGCTGGCGCGCGCCGGCACCACGGATATCGGGCGCGCCCTCGACGCGCTTGCGCACGGTATGATCGAAAATGACGACGCGATCGGCCTTCAGCGTCGCGCGAAGGAATGCTTCCACCAGCGGATAGTAGACGCGCTTCACCTCATCATCATCGTAAAAATTCCTGACCACGGTCGGATGCCGGACCAGTTCGAATCCCTCGCGATCGAGCGAGAAGCTGTTTGCGATCAGACGGCCGTCGAAGATCGGAACTTGGTGCGGCTCCGGTAGCGCGGTTGACTTCGGCTCGCCCGGCGGCGGATCGAAAGCATAGGTGCGCGGCTTGCCGGCGGTCGGCGCGAGATAGTTCAGCTCGGCCGTCACGAAGGGAAGCGACTCGATTTTTGTTTCTTGCAGGCCCATTTCCAATCTCCCGAACGTCAACGTTCCATTGGATGTTTGACGCGCGGCGCGCCGCGGCAAGTGCGGCTGCGAAATAGCAAGGTTGCTATCGTTGCAGAGCGCGAGGCGGGAAAATTCTTGTCCGGAACAGAAGATCCCAGGAACAACCCGTTCCCGCCTCGCGCGTTCGTGAATTACGCCACCTTAGCGAAATCCGGTGGACGGCGCTCCGCGAAAGCCTGGAAAGCTTCGCGCGCTTCGGCCGACTGCAGCCGGGCCGCGAAGATTTCGCCCTCCGCCTCCATCTGCTTCACCAGCATCTCTCCATCGCGCATCAGCCGCTTGGTTGCGACGAGCGAGCCCAGCGGCTGCTTTGCAAGACGCTGCGCCAGCGCTCCGGTTTCGGCATCGAGTTGCTCCTGCGCCACCACGCGGTTGGCCAGCCCCCATTCAAGCGCCACTTTGGCCGAGATCGGCTCGCCCAGCGCGAACAGCTCAAAGGCGCGGGCATGACCCAAGCGCTGCGGCATCAACAGGCTCGAGGCCGCTTCCGGCACCAGGGCAAGGCTGATGAAGGGCGTGGACAGGAGCGCATTCTCCGCAAGCACGACCAGATCGCAATGCAGGAGCATGGTGGTGCCGACCCCAACCGCCCGTCCCTGCACCGCCGCGATCAACGGCTTGGTCGAGCGGCCCAGCGAGCGGATGAAGCGCGTCACGTGACGCTCGCCTTGGGCCTTGCCCGCGGCCACAGCCGCAAATTCCGAAAGGTCGTTGCCGGCGGTGAAGGAATCGCCTTGGCCCCTGATCACGATCACGCGCACGCCGGCGTCCGTCTCCGCGCCTTCGATGGCATCGGCAAGGCTGCCGTACATCTCATTGGTCAGCGCGTTCTTCTTGTCGGGGCGCGCCAGCGTCAGCGTCAAAATGCCGTTGCTTCTCTCGATCTGCACATGGTCGATCATTCGCCGTCTCCTCTGGGAAATTTGCTCTGAATACCGGTCAGCCAGCGCGCAACGGTGTCGATCTCGTCATCGCTGAATCCTTGCGCAAGGCGCACGTTCATCTCGCGTGCGATCTCTTTGGCGCGCACCAGTGCCTTGCGGCCCTTCGCCGTCAGAAAGAGTCTCCAGGCCCGCGCATCCTTCTCGTCGGCGCGCCGCTCGACCAGGCCGGCAGCCGCCATGCGATCCACGAGGCCGCTGATCCCGGCCGGCCCGAGATCCAGCGCCGCCCCCGCCTCACCCATCAGGGCCCCGTCCTGCTTGCCCAGCACGAACAACAATCCCGCCTGGGCCGGTGAAACGGCTTCAGTCGAACTCGTCACCGCCGCGCGCTGCACCCGCCGCTGCGCCACGCTGAGGAGGTAGATCAGACGGTGTTCTTTCCGCACGCTCAATATGCCGAACTCGGGTCAGTTACTTCGCATGCGAAATAAATAGCTCTGATCATATGCCTCGTCACTGAAAAAATGCGGAGAGCACGACGCCAGCGCGGATCTTTGTCTTCACCTGCGCCGCATGCCACTGCTTGCACCGGCGGATACGCGCCGGATAATGTCGAACCGGCGCCGACCAATGAGCGCCCAATACGTCTTGAAGGGATGGACATGAACGCTCCGCTTGATCCTGTGATCGCCCAGATCATTCCGCTGCTCCCGCTTCGCGATCCCAAAACCATGACGCCGCAGAGCTGCCGCGAGGCGCTGCGGGCGCTCGCGGCATCCCGCGCGTCCGTTCCTCCTCCGCCTGTCGCAAGCGTCGAGGACATCAAGGTCGAAGGCGCAGCCGGACCGCTTGCGGCGCGGGCCTACCGCGCCACTTCCGCCGCGTCTCCGACCGTCGTGTTCTTTCACGGCGGCGGCTGGGTCGCCGGCGATCTCGAAACCCATGACCGGCAGGCACGCTGGCTTGCGATCGAGACCGGCGCTGTCGTGGTATCCGTCGACTATCGGCGCCCGCCCGAGGTCCGCTTCCCCGGCGCGTTCGAGGATGCGTTCGCCGCGTTGCAGGATGTCGCAAACCGCATTGACCAGTTCGGCGGCGATCCGAAACGTCTGGGCGTGGCCGGCGACAGTGCGGGCGGCAATCTTGCCGCGACGACCGCAATCGCGGCGCGCGACCACGGTCTTTCCCTTGCCGGCCAGCTCCTGGTCTATCCGGTGACCGACGTCGTCGGAAGCTACGCTGACGCAAAGGAGAATGCGCGCTTCCCGTCGCGCGCCGAGAATGCCGAAGGCTATTTCCTCTCGCGCCCGGTCATGGAATGGTTCTGCGGTCACTATCTTGCCGACCACAGCCATGGCGCGGACTGGCGCGTCTCGCCGCTGCGCGCCAATGATCTTGCGGGCGTCGCACCCGCCGTGATCTGCACCGCCTGGTTCGATCCGTTGCGCGACGAGGGCGCAGCCTATGCAAAGGCGCTGCAGGCCGCCGGTGTGCCGACCCGCTATCATGAAGGCTTGGGGCTGATCCACGGCTTCTTCGGACTGGGCGAAGCCTGCGAGGCCGCACGGCTCGAGGCGCAACGTGCGCGCGCGGACTTCAAGGCATTGCTCGCACGCGGGACTTGAGTGAACGAATTTCTGCAATGGATGATCCCATCGCGCTTGATCGCGTTCCATTTTCGCGTTCCAATCGAGCCACTCTGCTGATCCTAGGGAGGTCTCTCATGAAGAAGCTATTCTTGGCCGCCATTGTCGCCACCTTCGCGGCCGGCTCGGCCTTTGCGCAGGATTCCTGTGAAAGCAAAGCCGTCGGCAAGGACGGCAAGCCCTTGGCAGGCGCCGCAAAAACCTCGTTCATGAAGAAGTGCATGGCCGACGCCTGCGCGGCCAAGGCGGTCGGTTCGGACGGCAAGCCGCTCGCCGGCGCCGCCAAGACCAGCTTCATGAAGAAGTGCGAGAAAGGTGGCGCCTAAGCCTCTGCGCCATCAACTGAAAAGGGCGGCTCGCGGCCGCCCTTGCGCGTTCAGAGATTAGTTGATGTCACTGCCCGCTTGCCGTTCAGGTGCCTACTCGCAAGGGGGCATGCAGCTTTCGCAGGCAGGCGATCACCGAAAGCGCGGTGATCCGGCCGGTCTTGGGATTTTCGGAAGGAATGTTCTCGATCATCATCGAGAACCGCGCCGAATCCGAATCCACCTCGATGCGGTGGGTGTTGCGCGTCACCGTCGGATCTGCCCAGATTTCGACCATCGTGCGGTCGGGACCGATGCCTGCGAGCGACAACGCGACCGCCACGTTGATATTGGCTGGAAAGCCCTTCGCCGCCTCCCGCGCCGTGCCCTCGAAGATCTTCACCGGCACCGTGACGCGATCGAGCTCGATCTTCTGTTCGACGATATAGGGAGCGCCGGCAAGACCACGGGGCGGCTTGCGGGTCGACATCCGTACCGAGTGGATGATGCCGACCGCGGCCGCGGTCACGGCATCGAGCCCGATCAAGGCGCCGGTGGGCACCACGATCTGGCCGCCGTTTTGACGGGCGAGATCGATGAGGTCGGTGTTCTCGAGCAGCGCCCCGGCGCTGAGCACGATCGCGGTCTTGCCGCGCGAGACCACCGGCGCAACGATCGACCGCACCAGCCTGCTCGGCGCGCATTCGACGACGATATCGGCCACATCGGCGAGTTGTTCGATCGGCAATGCGGCCGGGGCCGCCTTCAGCCTGCCCAGCCATTCGCGATGCTTGTCGATGCTCTGCGCCGACACCGCGCTCAGGACCAGCCCGTCGATCCCGGCATCGATCGCTTTGGCCACGCTGGTGCCGATGGGCCCAAGCCCGGCAATGGCCACGCGTGAGGTGACCTTCGAGCCACCCCTCGCCTCCACCCCTCTCACGCTCCCCGGTTCAAGCAAGTTTGCAACGTCCTCTGCCAACCGAGCCTCCCGGCCCATACTTCACCTAACCTGTGATGATTAAGTTCCGTCGGCTGCCTCGGCGGTTCACCTCTGCCGATGGGAGAGGTGAAACGACACTGCGGCTGATGCCGATTGAACCCAACGCCATATCGCTCTACGCCGCGGTTACCGCGGATTCAACGCTGGTTCAATCCCGCTTGAAGCGGTAGTCGAAGCGCTCACCATCGGCCTTGATCAGACCGACCGTCGGACGCGGAAAGTGGATCGGCAGGATCAGAGTATCAGTGTCCGCCACGGATGCGAAGAACCTCCGGCGTGACAGCGCCGACTGCTTCGGGTCCCAATCCGGTTTGGCCGACCAGTCCGGCTCGCGGCACTGGATGACATGATGCATCAGGTCGCCCGTGACCACGGCGCGTCTGCCCCGCGAGGCGATATTCACGCAGCAATGGCAGGGCGAATGCCCGGGCGTCGGCGTCAGGGTGATGGTGTCGTCGAGCACATAATCGTCGTCGACGAGCAGCGCCTGCCCCGCCTCGACGATCGGCAGGCAATTGTCGCGAAACACTGTGCCGGGCGGATCGTTGCCCTTGGCATGCTCCTCTTCCCAAACAGCATATTCGCGTTTGTGGAAGATATATTTCGCGTTCGGAAAGGTCGGCACCCAGCGCCCATCGCGCAGCACCGTGTTCCAGCCGGTGTGATCGATGTGAAGATGAGTGCAGAACACATAATCGATCATCTCGAAGCTGAGGCCGAGCGCGAACAGTTCGTTGCGCCAACGCTCCTTGCCGGGAAAATCGAACGGCGGCGGATGGCCCTTGTCCTCGCCGGTGCAGGTGTCCACCAGGATGGTGTGACGCGGCGTGCGGACCACGAAGGTCTGGTAGGTGATCAGGATCTTGCCGAGCGAGGCATCGAAGACTCCCGGCTCCATGGTCCTCAAATGATGCTTGAACACCGCCTCATCATAGGCCGGAAAGAAATCCTGCGGCCGGCGCCACGGGCCTTCGCGCTCGATCACCGCATCGATAGTGACGTCGCCGAGCCTGAGTTGCTTCACTGCATCCTCCCAATTTTTTGCGGGAGGGTATCGGCAGGTCAGCGGCGGTTCAAGACGCGGCGCTCCGCAGGCCTGCTATGCATGCCGCTTGAAGTATTGCACTTCGCGCTCGTGCTTTTCCGCTGCGGCGCGTGTCTTGAACGTGCCGAGATTACGGCGCTTGCCGGTCTTCGGATCGATCTTGCGGGAATAGAGCCGGTACTGACCGGATCGCAGTTTGCGGATCATGGTGTTCTCTCCTCAACCTTCCGCATCAACGGCGATCGTCCTTCGCGCGTTCCGCCTTGCCCGGCCGCCGGCTGCGAGATGCAGCCGCACCAAGGCCACCGAGCTTCATTTCTTGCCTGGCGGCGCGAAGCTTTGGTCACCGAAGGGCTGCTCGGTCGGCAGGCGGATGACGATGAAGCTGCGGTTCATCGATTGGTGGCAGGTGTTGCACCCTTCCGTGAGCTCTGCGACCGTCGCGGTAAATCGCCTGCTGTCCTTGGCCCTGACCGCGTCCTCGATCGCGCTCAGCGGTTCAACCATCATGGTGACATTGTTCACGGGGATGCCTTCATACAGCACGGCGGCTTCGGCCAGGCTCGTCCTCAGCCGCTGCAATTCATAGTCAGCGAGATCCCAGTTCTGGGCCTTGCCGGCAAAATAGAGCTTCATGTGCCGGGTCTGCGCCGCGTTCATGATGTCGCCGAGCTGCGGTACAAATTGCTCGCCGGCCGCTGCCACCGACCCGAGTTCGGCAACCGCCAGGGGCATCGACGCGCAGGCAAGCACCGCCCCCAAGATCCATCCGCGATATATCATCCGATCTCTCCAACCTTCTTCCCGTGTTGTCGCGATTGCGCCCGCGGCGAACCGGCGGCCTGCCGGCACGCGTCCCTCCTCTATGCCGCATCGCGGCGGGCAATATTGCGCTTGATCAAGATCGGCGCCCGGCGCAGTTCGCGACTGCGCTAAAAGCAGAGATTGCTGACCAGATTGCCACGCTTGTCCTTGATCGCGATCGGACATTGCAGCCGCTTCAGGGCCGCCTTGGCATCCTCGTCGCCGAGGTCGGCCGCCCTCTGGTAGTAAGTCTTGGCGGCATCCACATCCTTCGGTCCGCCGCGCCCCTCTTGCGCAAAGGCGCCCATGCGCTCGAGCGCGCCGGGATGGTTTTGCGCCGCCGCTTTTTCAAACAGCGCACGGGCTCCGACATCGTCCTTGGGCCCACCGATGCCCTCGGCCAGCATCAGACCGAGCTGATACTGCGCCTCTGCATTGGTCTCGGCGGCCTTCGCAAGCAGGTCGCGCGCACGCGCCGGATCGGATGGCGCGGCACCTCCGCCGCCGCCAAGCGCGGCGAGATTGGAGACGCCGCGCGGGTTGCCGCCCTCGGCGGCGCGCTCGAACAGCTTGCGCGCCTGCGCGTCATCCTTGGCAACGCCGGCTCCCGTGCCATAAAGCACGCCCAGCTCGACCATTGCAGACGTCGAGCCCCTGTCGGCCGCCTTGCGCCAGGCGGCGACCGCTTCCGCGGTCTGCTTGTTTGCCGCATAGGAGCGGCCGAGCTCATACATCGCGCGCCGCGAGCCCGCCGCCGCCTGCTTGCAGAACTTGATTGCGGTTGCGATGTCGGAGGGCGCAATTTCGATGACGCCCTTGATATCAGCCGGCTTGTCGGGATCGGAGGGATCGGCGGCGATCCTGTCGCACAGGACGAGATCGGCGGATTGCGCGTGGGCGAGCGACGGCGCCCACGCGCAGGCCATCACGGCAAAGCCAACCCGGTAAAGCCATTTGGTCATCATCATCGGACGTTGCTTCGGCCTGCGGGCAAATTCAAGGCTCGAGGCCGGTGTCGCGCAACACGGGCGCGACCTCAGGCGAGGCGAGAAAGCGCAACAGCCGATCGGCCCCGGTCGGGGATTGGGCACTCGCCATGCGTGCGGCGGAGAACACCGCAGGCGTCTGCAGCTCACGCGGGATCGGGCCGATGATCTCCACGCCCGGCACATGCTTCAGTTCGCTGATCTGCTGGACCGCGAGATCCGCTTCGCCCGACACCAGCCGCTCCGCCGTAAAGCCTGACGAGCTGATCGTGGCCTTGGCATTGATCTCGGATGCGATCTCAAGGCGTTCGAGCAGTTGCGCGAAGAAGACGCCGCTCGCCCCCAGGCGCGAATAGGCCACCGAGCGCGCGGCAAGGAGGGTGGCACGGAGTGCCGAGGGCGTCGCAATGTCGGGATGCGGCGCACCGGCCTTGACGGCAACGCCGACAAAGGAGCGCGCGAGATCGGCTTGGCTCTCCGCGAGGGCCAGCCCCTCGCGTACGAGTTCGTCGAGTCCTTCGCGCGTCAGAATCACGAGATCGGCGGCCTCGCCGGCACGAAGCCGCGGCAACAAAACGAGCGTCGGCGCGAAATCGGCATCAATGCGGATTCCCGTGGCCGCCTCGAACTGGGCAGTCAGGCTGACAACGGCGCCCTTCAATCCGAGCGTCGAGAGCAATCGAACAGAAACGGCCATTAAAGATCGCACTCCCCTGCAGTTCAAAGCCTGCGCATCAACCTCAAAACGGCATTCAGCCGCAAGCTGCGCTTCCCAACCAGGGCGGTTGCCCCCCAAAGCGCCTCCTCGCCATCGCAGGTTCCTGAAAAACCGATTCCGACCTCGTGTCCGCCGAAAATCGGATTGTCGCCCCTGGTCGGCGTGTGCTCCCGATTGAGGATCTGGCCCTTCCAGCGCCCATTCTCGGACGTGTAGGTGCCGAGATAGTAGAAGCACGCATCGAGAATACGACCGTCATTGAGCAGCATCACGCCGGTCAGGCCGCCGTCGACGCCGTCAAGCGTGCGGATGTGGATGGAATAGAGCCCATTGGAAATGCCGCCCTCGCCAACCCGGCCGGCGATCGGCAGCAGCAGTTCCTCGACCGGGGTCAGCACCGCACGGAAGACGGCCTGCGGCAGTTCGTTCAGCCGGCCTTCAAAATGATAGAGCGCGCCGCCGGGCCTGCCACGCGCGAGCAGCGTCGCATCGTCGGTACCGGCCATTGCCGGATAGTTCGGATCGGGATTGTGCCTGATCGTCTTGACCTCGATCGCGACCTCGCCATCGATTTCTTCGTAGGCGCCGACATGGGCGAAAGCGGAATTGCCACCAAGCATCTTGCCAGCGCGCGCATACATCACGCTGCGGCCGATCGCTTCATCAAGCTGGAATTGGACCGTGTAGAAGCCCCCGAACACGGATGCCCGCGGTTCTCGCCTTGCTCTGCGCTATCTAGCGCGGTTCATCGGCCGGGGGAAATGGCATTGGCCGCACGTCCAAATTGACCAAATGTCAGAGCCGCGATGTCGGAAAAGCGATGGTCCGCCGGAGCGGTTTGCGCTCCGACGGACCAGAGGGATGGACCGGGCGCCCCCACCCGGTCTTTAGCCGTTTTAGGCCGTTAAGCCGCAGCTTTCGCGCCGGTCGGCACCGTCGCGATGGTCTTCAGGATCTGCGAAGCGATCTGGTAGGGGTCGCCCTGCGAGTTCGGACGGCGGTCTTCCAGATAGCCCTTGTAGCCGTTGTTCACAAAAGAGTGCGGCACGCGGATCGAGGCACCGCGGTCGGCCACGCCCCAGCTAAAGGTGTCAATCGAAGCGGTCTCGTGTTTGCCGGTCAGGCGCATGTGGTTGTCCGGGCCGTACACCGCGATGTGCTCGGCACGGGCCGCCTTGAAAGCCTCCATCAGCTTCTCGAAATACTCCTTGCCACCGACTTCGCGCATATATTTGGTCGAGAAGTTGGAGTGCATGCCGGAGCCGTTCCAGTCGGTATCGCCGAGCGGCTTGCAGTGGAATTCGATGTCGACGCCGTACTTCTCGGTCAGGCGCAGCAAGAGGTAGCGCGCGATCCACATCTGGTCGGCCGCGGTCCTGGAGCCCTTGCCGAAGATCTGGAATTCCCACTGGCCCTTGGCGACTTCCGCGTTGATGCCTTCGTGGTTGATGCCGGCGGCGAGGCAGAGATCGAGGTGCTCTTCGACCATCTTGCGGGCGACGTCGCCGACATTCTTGTAGCCGACGCCGGTGTAGTACGGACCCTGCGGCGCCGGATAACCGTCAGCCGGGAAGCCGAGCGGGCGGCCGTCCTTGTAGAAGAAATATTCCTGCTCAAAGCCGAACCACGCGTCGGGATCGTCGAGAATGGTCGCACGCTTGTTCGAGGGGTGCGGGGTCTTGCCATCGGGCATCATGACTTCGCACATCACCAGCGCGCCATTGGTGCGCGCGGCATCCGGATAGACGGCGACCGGCTTCAGCACGCAATCGGAGCTGTGGCCTTCGGCCTGCATCGTCGAGGAGCCATCGAAGCCCCACAGCGGGAGCTGTTCCAGCGTCGGGAATGAGGCGAATTCCTTGATCTGAGTTTTGCCGCGCAAATTCGGCGTCGGCGTGTATCCGTCGAGCCATATGTACTCGAGCTTGTACTTCGTCATTGAGCCTCTCTATTGATAATCTCGAAGGCGGGGAAACCGAAAGGAATGGTCGCGACCCGCAATACCCGGCCACGATCGGCCGGGTATCCCATAAGCATTTCGCGTGCCAATTGGGCCGTCGAGGGCCACGGCCCTCCCCATTCCCGCCTCCCCGCCCGGCCGTCCCGTCGCCCCCTAAGGGTGCGGCATAGGAGCGCGCCCCCGGCTTTGGCGCGGGAACAGAAATGACAGCATTTATGACGGATTCGCGCCCGAATCCGGGGCAGCTACGCCCGGGGGGCCGGACGGCGATTAAAGCCACGGCAGCGAAGAGCAAGATTCGGCAAAGGCAGCATCCGGTTCCAGCAACCTTCTTAAGTGCCCAAGCGTTGGCCGATCAAGCTGTGCCTCCGCGAGGGCAGGCCTGCAACCGCCCACAAATTAGGCAGTAAATGATTTTTCTTTGGTCACATTGCATCCACGGGAGCACCGGCCGATATCGAAATCGGTAACCACAAGAGAACGGGTCGGGCGCACGATTGAGGCCGTGTGCATCGGCCAAGGAGAATGCTGATGACGACCAGTCCGAGCTATGGATCTGCCAAGATCTACCAGTTCCCGGTCGGGGGCCGCGCGGCTCTCGGCGGCCACCGCTACGGGGAGACCCAATCCCCGATCGACCAGAGTGCGCCCCGCGTGAACGAAGTCCTCTGCAGCGGAAGCTGGTATCACGAAGAGGCGATTCGGGAAGCCCAACGGTCGCGGGAGCAGTGATGTCACGCGCACGCCCCAACGGGCGCTGGCAGCGTAATCTGCACAGCGACAACTGAAAGAGGCCGAAACACAGATGTTTCGGCCTTTTTCATTTAAAACAGCTCACATGTAGAACAGCTCCCACGCCGCTATAGACGCGCGCCGACGCTTCCGGCACCATGCGCCCGCACGACGCTTCCGCCGCAACCGACGGCTCTTGCTGATGCCAGACGTCCCGGCCCGCCATTTTAATCTGCAAGGCGCCAGCAATTTTCGCGATCTCGGCGGCTATGCGACGCGTGACGGCCGCATCGTCCGCTGGCGCCAGATTTTCCGCTCCAATCATCTCGGCCGTCTCACGGCCGCCGACATCGAGATCGTACGCGCGCTCGGCGTGAAAAGCGCGTTCGATTTTCGCGGATTGGAAGAGCGCGCGGGCGCGGCCTGCGGACTGGAAGAAATCACCGTCCATTCGTTGCCGATCGAACCCACGGTGATTGCGGCGTTGCGCGCAAAGCTCGCCGGCGGTTCGCTCTCCGCCTCGGACGCACTGGAGATCATGCGCGAGTCCTATCGCAATTATGTGCGCCTCAACACTCACAGCTTCCGCGCATTGTTTGCACACCTTCTGGGCGACCACGCGCCGCTGGTGATCCATTGCACTGCCGGCAAGGACCGCACCGGCTTTGCCTGCGCGCTGGTGCTGCATGCGCTCGGCGTGCCGGATGAAGCGATCGCCGAGGATTACCTTCTCACCAATCGCTTCTACCGTCGCGATCCAGCTTCTGCGACCGATCTGCCCGACGACGTCAGACAGGCGATCGGATCGGTCGATGCGTCATTTCTTGCCGCCGGCTTTGATGCGATCCGTGCCGATTACGGCCATCTCGAAAACTATTTCGAGCAAGGCCTCGGCGTTGGCGACCGTGAGCGCGCGGCGCTGAAAGCGCGCTATCTGTCGTGAACTGGCAGCCCAAACACGGAGCGCAGACGTTACGCAGCGGCGTCCATTCCGGCTTCCGCATCGAGGTCGGCGATCACTTCCTCAAACGCCGTGATGGCCTGTTGAACGGCGGCGATCTGCATCAACTCCCAGCCACTGATCGGGCCATTGCGATTTTGCAAGGAGACAATGAGATCGCGGCGCTGCTCCTTGAGCTGGACAAGTGGCAGGCCGTGGTCATGTAGATGTGGCATGATGAACTCCAGCCCCGATTGACTGGGTCGCAGGATAGAAGGGCGGTTCTGGTTATCCGCTTACGAAGCTCCGGATAATTTTAGGAAACGTCGCGCCAATAGCCGGTTGGGTCTGAAGACGGCTCGCGGCATTGCCAGGCATTTTCGGGGGGCGATAGTGTGCGCCTCCACTCATTCCGACCAGGAGAGGAACGGATGAACGGAAAAGTACTCGTCATCACGGGCGCACTGGGCGCTCTTGGCCGGGTCGTCAGCGAGGTGGTGCTCGCGCGCGGCGCGCGGGTCGCAGGCATCGATCACGCACCTTCGCAGAGGGAACCTACGGCGAACAGGATCGAGCTCGGCGGCGTCGATCTCACGGATGCGGCGCAGGCCAAGCGCGCTATCGATGCAGCGGCGGCCCATTTCGGCAGGATCGACGCGCTGATCAACATCGCCGGCGGCTTTGCCTTCGAGCCGGTCGCCGACGGCGATAGCAAGACCTGGCAGCGGATGTATGCGATCAACGTGCTGACCGCGGTGAACGCCTCGCGCGCGGCACTCGGCCACATTTCCAAGTCCGACGCAGGTCGCATCGTCAATGTTGGCGCACTCGGCGCGCTGAAGGCCGACGCCGGCATGGGGCCTTACGCCGCCTCTAAGGCCGGCGTGCATCGTCTGACCGACGCATTGGCCACGGAGTGGAAGGGCAAGGTCACCGTGAATGCCGTGCTGCCCTCGATCATCGACACCGAGGCCAATCGCGCCAGCATGCCGAAGGCGGATTTCTCAACCTGGGTGCAGCCGGGTGAACTTGCCGAGGTGATCCTGTTTCTGGTGAGCGATGCGGCGAGCGCGGTGACCGGCGCGCTGATACCGGTGCGCGGCCGGGTGTGAGAAATCCCATCACGCGTGTCTCTCGCGGCCTGTTAGACTCTCGGCAACTGAGTCGCAGCCCTCGCCGGAGCCAACTTGGAGACCGCGCTTTATCTCCCCGTCAAACGCTTTCTCGAAAAGCTCGGCTTTTCGGTGAAAGGCGAAATCGGCGGCTGCGACCTCGTGGCGCTCAAGGGCGAGGATCCACCGATCGTGGTGATCGGCGAGTTGAAGCTGAGCTTTAATCTGGAACTCGTGCTGCAGGCGGTCGATCGCGCCGGCGCCTGCGACGAGGTCTGGCTTGCCGCCAAAATGTCGGCGCGCGGCAAGGGACGCGAAAACGATGCGCGCTACCGCAATCTCTGCCGCCGCCTCGGCTTTGGCATGCTTGGCATCACCGCGCGCGGCGATGTCGAGGTTCTGGTCAAGCCGCCGACCACGAGCCCAAGACGAGATCCCAAGAAGCGATCACGGCTCGTCGCCGAACACCAACGGCGCCTGGGCGATCCGGTGCTGGGCGGCTCGACGCGCGCACCAATCATGACGGCCTACCGTCAGCAAGCCCTCGCCTGCGCGTCGGCCCTTGCCGAGGGGCCACGGCGTGTGCGCGACCTCAAGCCCGACATTCCCGATGCGCCTAAAATCCTGCTCAACAATGTTTATGGCTGGTTCGATCGCGCCGAGCGCGGCGTTTACGTGCTCACCGATGCGGGACGTGCCGCGCTAAAGCGCTGGCCGCAGCCAAGTCCCGCCTCGACCCCAGCAATGGAGGACGTCACATGACGATCGCCTTGCGGCGATTATTCACAGGCAATTGTGTGTGATTCCGCCAGCGCATGGCTGGATTGCCATCTCACTTTCATATTGCAATGCAACATCATGGCTTCTAGGTATCCCGGATCAACGAGAGGCCCCAATGAGCGAAGACTGGAATACCAAGTATGGACCGCGACGCGTCAGGCGCGATCCGCCCACCCTCGATGAAGCGATCTTCGCCGCGGCCGGAATCACCGAGGATCTCGAGGCGCAGGCGGAAATCGCGGCGGCCCTGATGGGGATGCCGCTCGATGTCGTACAGGCTGAAGTGAAGAAGCAGAACCGCGTGGCCGCGCGGACCGGTGGCGTCACGCGGGTAATCGCGGGCGAGCAAGGCGCGCAGCGCGCCGTCGTCGTCGAGCGGCGGGTCGTCAGGCGATTGGCGACGACCAAGCGGACCGGGACTTAAGATCCCCGGCCCGCGCGCGTCGATGCGGGCCCTGAATTTCCTTCGATGAAGAGAGAAAGCTGAGGGGAGCGCAGCTCAAGCCGCGCGCCCTGAACTGTACATTCTGGAAAACAGCTTCCAGCAGGCGCGGTTGAGATTCACCATCGCGCGCGCAGCGACCAGCGGCGTATCGATGGCGAGCTTGGCAAGCTCAGCCTGCGGCTGCAGCGGCACGTCGATCGTGCCGGTGGATTCACCGCGCCGGAACACCAGACGCGCGCCGAATTTCGCGGCCAGCGCCCGCATCGCGTGATTCTGCGCGCCGGTCGTGATGCGCAGGCGGCGATAGCCCTTCCACTGCGCTTCCGAGATCACCCGCTTGAACAGGATGCTGCCGACGCCCTGCCGGCGCACGCACCTTTCCACGCTGAAGGCGACTTCAGGCAGCCCGTCCTCCGACTGCTCTGGCGGATGCAATTCGGCCGCACCGCGCACGACGCCGCTTTCCATATAAGCGACGATGACGGTGCCATCGTCAGCGCATTTGGCGGCGTAACGCTCAATGAAACTGTCGTCCAAAAAGCCGTTGAAGCGATCGTGCCGGCTTTCCGCATCGAGCCTCAACAGGTGATCGCGCAGCAGCGGCAATTCTTCCCGTTGGCTCAGAGTCCGCACATAGCCGAAGCCCGGCCGAGGGCGGTAGGTATCTTCGTGTGGCACTTCAAACTCCTCTTGGAAAAGCCCTCGAGGAGGCGTCGAATCCCTAGTTGAGCGGGAATATTGTGCATTGCACCATGAAATTCAAGACCGCGCTCGGCCCAATTTCGGCGATCAGCAGCAACAAATCGTTAACAAACTCCGGCCGCCATGGTCACAAGAGGACCATCTGAGTTTGGGTGACGACGGCGACCAGCTTGCCCTCCTCGGTCTCCAATCGCGTCTGCCAGACCTGGGTACGGCGGCCGCGATGCACGGGCGTTGCCGTGGCGACCACGGTGGTGCCCTCCTTGGCTGGCCCGATGAAATTGGTCTTGCTTTCAATCGTCGTGGTGCCCTTCGCCTCTTCCGGCAGGTTGATCACGGTCGCAGCCGCGCCGACGGAATCGGCGAGCGCCATCACGGCGCCGCCGTGAAGGATGTGGCCGAGCGTGCACAGCTCAGGCCGCACCAGCATCCGCGCCACGACCTTGTCCTGGCTCGCCTCGGTGAAGCTGACGCCCTTCAGTTCCGCGAATGGCATGTTCAAAGAGTTGATTTTTTCCAGCGGCGTCATGCGTCCTCCCGTTTGCTCTGCCGGTTACGGCGCGACAGCATGAACGCAGCAGGTCATTCAGGCAATGACGTCCGAGGTAATGGTTGCGGTGTGCTCGGCCTTGCGCACGGATGAGTTGGGACGGGCATCCAGCCGACCTCCGTGGTGCACGCGTTCGCGGCGCAGGTTGCTAGCGCGAACACATCGAGCCCCCGGCCTAGAGCATCGTAAGATGAACGATGCCGTCGTGAATTTCACCACGCGCGAATCTTTCACGAGCGGCGCGCTCAAATTCCGTCCGATGTTTGTGAAGATAGCTGAGCGCCTGGTTCTGCGTCCGGAATGTCGTCTCAAGGCGACACATCTGCCGAACCGTGCCTATGGCCAGGACAAAGTGATCGCTTGCCCGTCACACGACTTGACCTCCGGCACGATCCGCACAGTTTTGGACATGAGGCCGCCTCCTCAGTTCGTGACAGAGCGTCGGCTGCAGCTTGCCGGGCAGACAATCGCTGGATTCAGCCGTATCGTACAATCCGTCTCTTGCGCCTCCTCTTTGCGGCTTGCGGAGGAGCATCCGACTTTTTCACCTCGTCCGCTTCCTTCGCTTCCCGCAACGCGCGAAGACGCTGCATGTTTTGACGGACTTCGATGGCTTGCTTCTCCAGATCCGCCATCGCTCGCGCGCCCTCTTCCTGCGCCAAACGCTGCCGCTTGGCGCGTAAGAGACTTTCAGGGGAAGGTTCGACTGGTTTCTTGCCGCTCATCGCCCGTCCGAATTGGAAAACAAGCAATGCCCGCTCAATCCCGGGATCGAGCGGGCAATACGGCCATTTCAGTACATCCGTGAAATGGCGTAGCGATTAAGCCAGCGACAAGTTTTCGGCGCTTACTTTACCACGCATCTTGTCGGTCTTGAGCTCAAACGAAACCTTCTGGCCCTCGGCCAGGCCGGAAAGACCAGCCCGCTCCACGGCAGAGATGTGTACGAACACATCGTTTCCACCGTCGTTGGGCTGGATAAAGCCAAAGCCCTTCTGACCATTGAACCACTTAACAGTACCTGTCGGCATTTTTCTTCTCCAAAGCGCATTCGCGTGACGTCACGCGATTTCAGATTCAACTGGTCGGATGTCTTTGGGAAGGAGCCCGCAGGCGCATTCAGAAAGGCACAGCGGCTAATCGAACTCGGCCACGGTAGGCGCTTTCTCGACAAAGCACAAGCGGGGTCAGGACTCGAAACTCCTGAGCTCGCAAGCCAAGGCTCAATCAAGGATCAAAAAGAAAGCCCCGCCCCTGTTCAAGCCTCGATCCGCGCCATATGATCACGAAGCTGACAGGCGGGAAGACGATGACTGAACCGAAGTTGGAAGTTCCCGCCGAGCTGCGTCAGCTCGCGGAGAGGACGATCGACCAGGCTGAACAAGTGTTCGCCTTGTTGTTTGACGCGGCGCGCAGGTCGAGTGCAGCGAGCACGACCTCGACGGCAGAGCTCACCAAGCAAGTGCTCGCATTCTCGGAAGAGAGCTTGAAAACCAGCTTCGAGCACGCGCGGAAGGTGGCGTCGACCGCCAGCCTTCAGGATGTTGCCACCGCTCAATCCGAGCTAGTGAAGCGCCAGATTGCCGGCGCCGAGCATCATATTCGGGAACTCGCCCGAGCAACCGGATCAAAGGACCGGACCTGACGTTTCTCTCCTAAAGGCAGCGCAAGCGCCGCCACGAAACAGCGAATTTTGCAGCGGCGCCACATTCCCCCGGCTGATCCGTACCGGGCTCGTGCCTTGATAAGCTTCGGTCGTCCGGATGCAGACGCATCCTCGCCCTAGCCTTCGACCGATTTGTGCGTCAACCAATCTTGAGGAGCAATACGCGTGCAGGTATTCGTTCGAGACAACAACGTCGATCAGGCGCTTCGTGTCCTCAAGAAAAAAATGCAGCGCGAGGGCGTGTTCAGAGAAATGCGCCGCAAGCGCTTCTATGAGAAGCCATCGGACAAGGCGGCAAGAGAGAAGACTGAAGCCATTCGGCGGCGGCACAAGCTCGCGCGCAAGCAGGCCATTCGAGACGGACTGATCGCCGCTCCCGCCAAGAAGCGCGCCGCAAGCGGCACCGGCCGGAGAGGATCGTCCGCCAATGTTGCCCAGCCGCGCCAAAGCTGACCGATATCCCTCTCAAGAAGCTCGCTCGCGCCTGCAGTTTTAACGTGCGCGGCGCACCGACTGGGCGTAGGCTGTCTGTATCACCGCCCTCCGAGGCATCTAGCGGTGACAGAGAGTGTTGTGCTCCCGCCCTCAGAAAAGGAAAGGAGTACCTCGTGCCTGACGCGCAACTCACAAACAAGCTTTCGCCCAGTCAAGTCATACGTCCGCGCTGTCCGGCGTGTGAGGCCTCGATGGATGTCTTGCGTGTTGTACCGGGGAGACCTGGGTTCGAGCACCGGACGTTGAGATGCACGAAATGCGGAGTGATCTACGAAGCACAAGCTCCCGTAGATCCCATCGATTCCGATGCCGTCGGTTGGCTTCACGGTGGACTGAAGCCTCCCGAATGAGGGTGGCTGGGCCTAACTTCGCCGCAGGTTGAAATCGCGTCTCGCGCCCCGTCGCGAACTGCGAGGGCGCACCTCACAATGAACCGGATCCGCCCGGCACGATCCTCTCGTTCAGTTTCTGATCGACGGTCTCGACCGTGCGGTCGATCTCGGCGTTGGGCATGCGAAGCTGATGCGAGATCAACTTCACCAGAAGATCGACCCGCTCGATGAAGGGCGCTCCACTGGCCACCGCCCGCGCCGCCGATGAAGGCTTGAGCAGGCTTTCCGCCGCCTTGGCATATTTCTCGAAAGGAACCTGATCCTTCGCCTCCGCCCCCAGACGCCGGGCCACAGTGTCGACATGCTCGTAGATGGACTGCGAGAGCTTCAGATCGCCGTGCACGGCATCCCGGATCGATTGCGGCTCGTGCAGCGTGATGCAGCGGTAATTCCCGGTGAGTAGCATCGACCACTTGGCCAGCGGGACGAACAGCGAGTCGAACACTTTGAGCTTCACCGGCACGTCGTGGCCATCCAATGTCACCGCGTCGATGTCCGCTTCCAGCTCCCGAAGCACTTTGTTGTGCGTTTCATCTGCAAATGTCGCCGCCTTGAAGTTTGTCGGCAGCCCGACATGAAGGACGTTCGCCGCCTCTTCCGGCGGACGGAAGGCCTGCGGATCAGGCGAACAGAGCGTCACCAGCCCCGGCTTGAACCGCTCCCACACCTGCGCATTGGTGTAGGCCTCCTCGAGATTCATGTCCGCCAATGCCGGAATCCGCTTGAGATAGGGCAAGGGCGGCATGTTCATGATCGAAAGACAAGGCAGCCTCGCCTCGGCGATTTTGACCATGAGAACGCGGACCGTGTGATTGGCGTATTGCGGTTCCTGCATCGCAAGCGCAACCAGATCATAGCGGGAGACGTCGACGTCAGCAGGCGTCGTCGCATCCAAGGTGCCGGGCAGATCGCGTGAGAAGATTGCCCGGTGCACCGCCTCGTCACGCAGCTTGACGCGGACTTCGGTACCATCGCGGTTGATAAGCTCCGCCGTCTTCTTGCGGCAAACCAGGGTCACGTTGTGACCTGCCATCAAGAGCTTCGTCCCCAGCAGGGAGCCGTAGGAGGCCCCAAGGATCAGAATGTTGCGCGCCATGCTCTCCCTTTCACTCCCTTTTTGCTTCTACGCATTCTACTTCTACGCCCAACGCAAGCTGGGCTTTCCATTGGCGATCCCCCCGGCAGGAAACGGACCGGCTAGGGCTTACATTAGAAGATGGGAATAGCAAGCGTCGCCCGGATGACCGCAGGCGACATCCGGATTTTCCCGGGGCAAGCTCCCCGGGGATTATGCTACTGATCCGCATGTAGATTTCGTGCGGTGAAGCGATTATCGGTGAGCGATGCCCAGTTTCCAGATCTTGCTCCTGTTCTTGGCAGCGGCGCTGCTTGTGGCGATCACACCGGGACCAGGCATCTTCTACATCGTGGCGCGAACGCTCGCCGGCGGCAGAACGGAAGGATTGGCATCGAGCGTTGGCCTCGGTCTCGGCGGGCTTGTCCACGTTCTCGCCGGCGGCGTCGGCCTCTCCGCGCTCGTGATGGCAAGCGCGAAAGCCTTCACCTTGCTGAAGATCGCGGGAGCCCTTTATCTGATCTGGCTCGGGCTCAAGACGTGGCGCGGAGCGCGCCTCGCCGAACCAACCGAGGTGCGGACAACCGGGCTGCGCCGGGCCTTTCGCGAAGGCATCGTCGTCGAGGCGCTGAACCCGAAGACGGCCGCATTCTTTCTCGCCTTCATCCCGCAATTCGTCGACCCCTCCGCGAACGTGGCCACGCAGTTCATCGTCCTCGGGCTCATCTCGGTTGCGCTCAACACCAGCGTTGATTTGATCGTGACCTTTGGGGCAGCGAAAGCGCGAGCCGGGCTTGCAAGGCGACCCTCATTGATCGACAGGACGCGGCAGGCGTCGGGCGCCGTCATGTGCGGATTGGGGGCTACGCTACTCTTTGCGCGTCGCGCGGGTTGATGTCCCGAGGATCAGATTCACCGTGTGTGTGGCAATCCTCTGAAGCTGGGTCTCGTCGCCGAAGGCGCGTTCAAGCACGGCCAGTCCGCGCGTCACGGTGACAATGTGTAACGCAGCGATTTCAGGGGCTCCCTTGAACTCGCCTCTCTTAGCGCCCTTGGACAACGCTTCCTGGACGAGACCGGTGATACGAGCCACGAAATCCGCGAAGGCGCGCCGTGCGTTCTCATCCAGCCCCTCACCTTCGACCGACGCCAATTCCATCAGGCCCCGCGTGGTAGGACATCCGCGGGGCGGCGAGCCGGAACGGAAATTCTTGATTGTCAGATCGAAGAACGCTGTCAGGCGATCGCGCAATGTCCCCGAGCTGAGCGCCCTTTGAACAGAGCTCAGATATTCGCTCGCATAGCGCTCGTAGGCGCAGAGGAATAGCAATTCCTTGCTGCCAAACGCGTTGTAGAGGCTGCCGCGCTGGACCTTCGCTTCACGCGCGATGTCCGAGAGCGACGTTCCGCGCACACCTTTGCGCCAAAATTGATCGAACGCGATGCGCAAGACGTCGTCATGGTCAAACTCTCGCGGCCGCATGTTCTCTCTCCTCTGGACTCCAATAGGTCCAATCCCCGCTCCTGATGCGCGCCAAAAGTTATTTGACACGACGTCAAGAATGTGTTTTTGACATCGTGTTTAAAACAATGAAGCTGACAGCTCATTTCGTCAAGGAGGATCACACCATGCCGCTCACCCGTATCTCTCTGCGCCGGGGCAAGCCCACCGCCTACCGGCAGGCCATTCTCGACGGGCTCTACGAAGCGATGCGCGAGACCTTCAATGTGCCCGAGGATGACTTCTTCATGGTAGTCGCGGAGCATGACGCGGCTGACTTCCGCTGCAGCCCCACTTATCTCGGAATCGCGCGCAGCGATGATCTCGTCATCATTGAGCTGACCGTCAACAACACGCGTACGCTTGCGCAAAAGAAGGCGCTTTATCGCCGCATCGCCGAAAAGCTCGTCAACAATCCCGGCGTTCGCCCGGAGGATGTCTTCATCAATCTCGTTGAGACGCTGCCCGAGAACTGGTCCCTCGGCCACGGCATCGCGCAGTACGCCGCGGACACGGCGGCGTGAAAGCGGCACTGGTAAACGTCATTGCGATCCCGCTCCGCAGCTTAAGCCGCTTTTTCAATGCCATCGCGCCTGGCGCGGCTGGCTCCAGTTACGGCCATCGTTTGGGAGCTATCCCGGATCCGCTGCGCTCATCTGGGCTGCTGACTCGCGCGGTTCGCCGAGTCGACAAACACTTCCGCCCGCAATGGCACCGCGGCGGCGCGCGCTCCGCATCTCACGCCTTCTCCACCCCGCACCATTCCGCAATGAACAGCGCGGTCGCCTTGGTCGATTTGCGCAAGCTCTGCAGATCGACATATTCGTTGAAGCCGTGCATGGCCGCGCCGGCGGCGCCAAAGCACAGGCTCGGGATATTGTAGTTCAATCCGTAGAAGCGCGTATCGGTCAGCGCTGTGAAGACAAGGTCCTCGACCTCGCCCCCGTAGGCCGCCGCATAGGCCTTGCCGAACGCGGCTTCGGGCTCCGCGGAGTCCTTCAGCTCATAGCCTTCGGAGAGGAAACCCGACCATTCCACATCAGGCGGATTGTTGGAGAGGAAACGATGATCGCGCGCGGCGGCCGCAACGCAGGCGCGAATCTCGTTCTGCGCCTCTGCAATCAACCAGCCCGGCAGAACCGCAATGCGGCAGTCGACGTCGCACCAGGCCGGCACGCTGGACGCCCAGTCGCCGCCCCTGATGATGCCCGGATTGAAATTGATCGGGTGGGTGAGCCCCTTGAAATGGCGGTCACTCTTGGCGCGCTCGTTCCATTCGGCTTCCAGCTTCTGCAACGCGCCGATCAGATGATAGGCCGCGGTAATGGCATTGGCGCCGATGCCTGCCTCGAACACATGCGCCGGATGGCCGCGCACCTTCAGGCGAAACCAGATCACGCCAACCTGCGAGCGCACCATCTTGCCGCCGGTCGGCTCGGGGATGAAGCATGCATCCGCCCGATAGCCGCGCTGCAAAGTCGAGAGCGCGCCGACGCCGGTGCTCTCTTCCTCGATCACGGATTGAAAGTGAATCCGCGCCGTCGGCTTGAAGCCCGCGGCCTTGATCGCATCGAGCGCGTACAGCGCGCCGATCGTCCCCGACTTCATGTCGCAGGCGCCGCGCCCATACATCTTGCCGTCCCTGACCACGGGCGAAAATGGCGGCGTCTCCCACATCTCCAGCGGGCCTGCCGGCACGACATCGCAATGACCCTGCAGGATCAGCGATTTTCCGGACACGGTGGCGGGCCGGTAGGTGCCGACCACGGTACGTGCCCTCGAGAAATCGTGTTCGACAGGTCCGAAGCCGCGCAGGTCCTTCAGCTCGTCGAGATCGATATGCCAATCGTCGACCTCATAACCGCGTTCGCGCAGGAGATCGCCGATCATGTCCTGGCACGGCCCCTCCGCACCGCGGGTCGAGGGGATCGCAACAAAATCACGCGTCGTCGCGAGTTGCGCGTCGAAAGCCGCATCGACTGCTTCGAGGATCCTCTGTGTCGTTTCGCTGTTCATCTGCGCCCTTGTTCCTATTGCCGCCGTATCAAATCACGCCTCGCGGGAAGTCGGGCAGCCTTTCGCTCTCTTTCAGAATCAGAAGCCCGTCCCTACAGTCACGGCCCGCAAACTGGACACTCGAAGCTGGATGCTTGGCCCCGTCATGATGCTGCCGTTATGCGTCCGCCTTTGCCACGTCACCGCGCTCGCCCTGGCGCTCGCCGCGCTCGCGCGACCTGCTCATGCGCAGTATGTCGGACGTGAGCAGGACATCGTCAGCTTGCGGCTGGGTCAACGTGTTCTGGTCGATGACGGTACCTGCCCCGCCGGCGAGGTCAAGGAAGTCTCCGGTGCAAAAATGTCACCGACCGGTGTTGTCCCAGCCCGTAAATGCGTGCCTCGCCTCGGACCGAAGAAGAAATAGGGGAAGGCGAGCCGATCTTGCCGGTCGGCATACCTCGTTCGTGTCGATAAGCGGCGTGGGCTCCGTCCCCGCCTCATGCGTCACTGGATGAAGTCGCCGCATTTCTGCACGCTGCTGTCAGCGGCTCCCCACGGCATGATCGGCACGGTCGAGGTCGAGTTCTTCGGCGAGCCTTCGATCAGCTTGTCGGAATAGACCATGTACACCAGCACGTTGCGCTTGGCGTCGCAGCCGCGAACGATTTGCATCTTCTTGAAGAACATCGAACGGCGCTGCCGAAACATGTCGTCGGCCTGCTCCAGCTTGTGCTTGAAGCGGATCGGACCGATCTGGCGGCAGGCCAGCGAAATGTCCGAGACCTGTTCGGCGAGCCCGAGCCAACCTTTGAAGCCGCCCTTCTCCGGCACGGTGAAATGGCAGGCGACCCCCTCCACCTCCGGATCGTCGATGCCGTAGGTCGCGAGCTTGTCGTTCGGGCTCATCAGCTTGAACACCGTGGAGCGGCGAAAGATCAGGTCGGGCTCGTCGGCGGCGCGCGCTGCACAAAACGAAAATGTGAACAAGACCGGCAGCAGCAGGGCAAGCCTGCTCAAGCCGCTGTTAAATTTGGTTACAGCTCGTGAACTCATTGGAATCTCCGGGTCTGCCGATCTCAAGGCGCTAACGCCGTACGGCCGCCTGCCATCCGCAGGTCGAATCGAAAAACAGCACTAAATCATAGATTTGCGCACGTCATTGCGTACGGCTCGAGGCGCGTTTTGGACCAGCCTTAGATCGCAAACAAGGTCCGTGGCCGCGCTTTTGCCATCTAAGCGCGCCAAGACTTGACACGAGCGCCAAAGGGGTAAGCGCCAATTAACTGAATGTGAGGCTTTTTTGCTACGCTCCGCGCGCAAACTCGCGAAGATTCGAACCGCTACGCCAGTGAACGCGTTTTGCGTCTGCAACTACAAACCGCATAGAGCGGTCGGAGTTTGAGGATATTACGCGTGGGCTTCCATCGGGATTTGATTGCAGATCTGGCAAGCCCGCGATTTTGGCGGGCGGCCGCGCTGGCCGCCACCGGAGCCGTCGGCACGACCTCTCATGCGGACGCCGCGGTTTATTATTGGCGCGAGTATGACCCTGGCTATTACTATCGGCCTGAGCCCGCGCTTCAGCCGCGACGACCGAGGACACCGCATCCCGTCAAGAAGGATATTGCCGAAAAGGACGCCGCGGCCAAACCGCAATCACCTCTGATCATCGCGGTCTCGATCAACAAGCAACAGGTGAAGATCTACGACGCGAACGGCTTCTTCGCACAGGCGCCGGTATCGACGGGCATGCGGGGCCACCCAACGCCGATGGGCGTGTTCAGCGTCATCCAGAAGCACAAATGGCATCACTCCAACATCTATAGCGGCGCGCCGATGCCGTACATGCAGCGCATCACCTGGTCGGGCGTTGCCTTGCATGCCGGCGTGCTCCCGGGCTATCCGGCTTCGCATGGCTGCATCCGCATGCCCGAGGCCTTCGCGATCAAGATGTGGAATTGGACCCGGCTCGGTGCGCGCGTGCTCGTCACGCCGGGCGAGCTGGTGCCCGAGAGCTTCTCGCATCCCCTGCTCCCCAGCCTGAAGGTCCCGCTGCAATCGGCATCGTCTACGGGGACTGACAGCAGTGATGCGCTAGCAGCGAAGGCCGATAAGGGCACGGTCGAAGGCAAGCCAACCGAGGTCACGCTGGAGCTGCGATCCACTGTCGGTCACGGCGTGACGGCGGACGCGGCGCCGGGCGAAAAGACCCGCACCGCCGACGCCACCGGCGATACGGGGACCGGCGAGGCCCCCGCTACAATGTCGGACGCATCTTTGGGGTCGAAGGGAGATGTGATCGAACTCGCCAATGCAGCGCCGAGGTCGGGGGGCGATTCAGACCAAGCCGATGCCGCAGCTAATGCTGACAGTCATACTCCCAAGCCCGAGACCACGGGGGCCGCACGCCAGACCGATCCCGCTGACGTAAAGGCGGAAGCCGTAAAGGCGGGGCCGAAGCAGGACGACGCCAACCCCGAAGCCACCAATCCGGCTACGGCTGCGCCGACTGAGAATGGCAAGCCGGATGCGGCCACGGACACCACGCCCGGCAGCGATGCCGGTAAGGATCAGACCCGCCCGCCTGACGCGGCAAAAGCTCCAGCCGCAAGGGTCGAGATCGCCAGGCGCGGCGGCCAGATCGCGGTGTTCGTCAGCCGCAAGGACTCCAAGCTTTATGTGCGGCAGAATTTTGCGCCGCTCTTCGATGTCGCCGTGACGATCGCGCCCAGCGACCGCCCGCTCGGCACGCATGTGTTCACCGCCGCCATCGACAAGACCGACGCCAACGTGCTGCACTGGACGGTGGTCTCGCTGCCGGTCTCCTCTCGCAGCCTTCGGCGCGAGAACGAGCGCGCGCTGACGCACCGCAAGGGCGCGCGTCCGGTTGCGGACGAGGTCAAGCCGTTGCCGGTCCCGGACAGCCCGGCCGAGGCGCTGGACCGGATCACCGTGCCCGCCGACGTGATGGCCCGCATCGCGGAGGCGCTCACGACAGGCAGTTCGATCATCGTTTCCGATCAGGGTATCAATCAGGGCGAAACCGGCGAAGGCACGGATTTCATCGTCTCCCTGCGCTAGACCGTGCGAGGGATCCGAAGGGCCGCGCTGCGCTGGGCGGGAACCGGGACACGCGAAGCGCGGACAGCACGATTGCCAGGGCCATCGCGCTGCGGTCGCTTTATCGAAGCGGGTCGGCTAAAACACCCCCCGCATGACCCAGCTTTCCACGCCCGCCGAGGCGGCCGCGCCGCGATCCGATGTCACCGATGATGCCTTCGACCGGCTGACTCCGCTTGGCTGGAGCAAGGGCCTGGCCGCGATCGTCGCTGGCCTTGCCGCGTCATTCCTCCTGTTCGGCTATGCGCTCGTCTACTGGCGCAACGCCGACATGGATTTCATGGTGATCTACAACGCGCTTGTCATGAACGATGGCAAGCCGCAGCATTTCTTCGATCACACCGCTTATCTCACCATTCTGGCGGTCAAATCATGGTTCCGCCTGCTGCACGGCGCGGGCCTGCTCGATGCTTATACGCTGCCGTCAATTCCAAAGGCGAGCGACGTCGCAGCTTTCGATTCCGCAATGACGGCGGCCGTGCGGGCTGGACGCGTGCTCGCTTTCCTGATCGCGATCGGCTGCGTGCTGATCTTCGCAGGCCTCATGCGCTTCATCGTGCGCGACTGGCGCGTCGCCATGCTGGCCGTGCTGGCTTTCGCCTTGTCCGGCGGCATTGCCGTCCATTCGCGGATTCTGCGCAGCGAGCTGGTCGCCGCATGCCCCGTCATTTTCGCGCTGATGATCCTGATTGCCAGCGGGCGCCGCGCCACTGCATGGCGTCCGCTCGCAATTGCGCTCGCGGCCGCTCTTTGCGTGCTGGGGCTGGAGAACAAGGTACAGGCGATCCTGTTGGTCGGCGTGCTTCCGGTCGTGATCCTGTCCTTTGGCGGCGCGCGAAGCGCGAGCGTTGCCTTCTGGCAAAATACGCGCTGGAGCTGGGTTGCGGCCGCATTCGCCGGCGCGGTCGCGCTCGCCGCGGCTTGGGCCGCGTGGCCACTGCTGGCAACCGGTTTCGATCGCCACCTGCTGGACGCCGCGGAATTCCATCCGCTGCTCCTAGCCCGCTATGGGATCTATCAAGCCGCCCTCGCCGTTCTCATCGGCGCCTGCATGATCGCCTACGCCCTGCTGTGGGGGATCAGCACCGCCGAGACGCTGACCTCGATCTGCGCGGCGCTCGCCGGCGCCGCCCTCACGCTGCTCCTGCTTGATGTCGATTACAACACGAGCAATGTCATTGCCGTGTTCAATCCGCTCGAGAAGATGCTGACCTTCGCCGATGCCGGCACCTCCAGCGCCGCGAGCGGATCGAACCCCGCCGCTGCCTTGCTGTTGCTGCTTCAGGGTTTCGGGTCTGTCCTCGCCCGCTACACCTTTGTCCTGCACTCCTCCGCGCGGCCAACCGTGTTTCTGACCTGGCTGATCATTCCCGGCATCGTCTATGCCTACAGGCGCGGCGAAAAGCGCGCCGCGCTGCAGTCGCTGCTCTTGATGCTCGCGGCGATCGCGATCGATACGCTTGGCGTAAGGCGCGGGCTGAAATCCGAATATTTCATTTTCACCGATCCGCTGATCATCCTCGCCGGCGCCGTTCTGCTCGACCGCCTGCGCGATCTGCGCTTCCACAAATGGGCCTATCCGATCGCCGTGACGCTGGCGGCGTTGCACATCGCGGTCGGCCAGGCCGAGCCGATCAAGTACGCGCTCAAGCGCACCGGCCCGGAGTCGGTTTGCGAGTGGAATGGCTATTACATGCCGCTGTTACCGCTGCCCTGGTGCCACACATAACGCTTTCTTGAGCGGCGGGCGGTGATCGGCTCGGCTATCGTCGCGGGTAGCTGCAAGGGAGGCTGCCATGATCGACCGCAGGACCGTGATCGCGGGCTCCTTCGCCACGCTTGCCGCTTCCGTGGCGAACGACAATGCGCGTGCCGACCCCGCGATGAGCCGTATCACGGCCTACGCGTTTTCCTTCCCGGCGCTATCGGGCGCAGAGATCCGACTCGCTGAGTACACCGGCCGCCCGCTGCTCGTCGTCAACACGGCCTCGCTGTGCGGCTACACGCCCCAATATGCCGGGCTGCAGCAGCTCTGGACCGAGTTTCACGACCGAGGCTTCGGGCTGATCGGCGTTCCCTCCAATGATTTCGGCGGCCAGGAGCCGGGCGGCGCGGCCGAGATCGCGGAGACCGCACGCCACCAATATGCCGTTACCTTTCCGATCGCCGCAAAGGCCGTGGTCATCGGCCCGAACGCGCATCCTTTCTACAGATGGGCCGCCGAAGCTCGACCCAAGGATGTTCCGCGCTGGAACTTTCACAAATACCTCATCGGCCGCGACGGCTACATTGCCGACGTGTTCGCATCGCCAGTCGAACCGACCGACACCCGCATCAAAGTGGCAATCGCCAGGGCCCTTGCCGACGCCTGAAAGAGGAGCTGTCGAATTAACCGGTCCACCGACAATTCGGCTACTCGCGCCTCGAATCGTTGCCTTGGCCGCCGGTCCGATTATGATGTTTCGGGGTGAAACGGTCCGGCTGACGGCGCTTGCGCCACCTAGCCGAGCGGCACAGGGTCGCCGCGTGCTGAGCGGCGCAAATCGAGGAAAAGCAAGATGCGTATAGCGGCAGGATTGATCTTCGCAGTTTCGCTGTGTGCGCCTGGCGTCGCTTGGTCGCAGAGCGCCTCTCCCAAGCCCGCCGCTGCGGCTCCACAAGCCGCGCCCGCTCAACCCGCGCCACAGCAGCAGGCCACGGCAACGCCCGCTCCCAAGCAGGTCCAGCCCGCGCGACCGCCCTGCAACAATCCCAATGCGCTCGGCGTCGGCCGCACCGTGGAGATCGACACCACAGGTGGACCGGGCTTCGGCTTCGAGCATTTCAAGGAGCTCGACTTCCTGCATGACCACGAAGTGGTGCTGACCTTCGACGACGGTCCGTGGCCGGAGAACACGCCGTCGGTGTTGAAGACGCTGGCCGACGAATGCACCACCGGCATCTTCTTCTCGATCGGCAAGCATGCGACCTACTATCCCGAGATCCTCAAGCAGGTTTACGCTGCCGGCCACACCGTCGGCACGCACACCTGGTCGCACGCGAACCTGAACAACAAGAAGCTCACGGACGATCAGCGCAAGGATGAAATCGAGAAAGGCATCAGCGCGGTGAAGTGGGCGCTGGGCGGCATCTCGCCGGCGCCTTTCTTCCGTTTCCCGGCGCTGCAGCATCCGCCGCAGATGGTCACTTATCTCGGGACCCGCAACATCGCGATCTTCTCCTGCGACCTCGACTCCTTCGACTTCAAGGCCAAGAACGCCCAGCAGGTCATCGACGTCACCTTCAAGAAGCTCGACAAGCTCGGCAAGGGCATCATCCTGATGCACGACTTCCACAAGCACACGGCGGAAGCCCTGCCCGAGCTTCTGCACCGCCTGAAGGCCGGGGGCTACAAGGTCGTGGCGATGCGCGCCAAGGCGCCGGTGCAGTCGCTGCCGCAGTATGATGCCGAACTCCAGAAGGAGGATATCAAGCTGCCGACGGTGAGCCAGCGGCCGGTCTCGAGCGTCGTGACGACCGTCTCGCAATAGCTATCCGCAAGATCGCCAAGCCGCGGCCCGACTTGACCGCGGCTTGCAGATCTCCCGCCAGCAGGCCAGTATCCGCTCTTCACCCACGCGGGGCCCGCAAGCCGAGCTTGGCGCCTGCTCGATCAGCGAATAAATCTGATGTCATGAACTTTGCGCAATCGGACCACGTCATCGTACGGCTGAAGAACGTGGTCGTCGAGACCTCCTGCGGCATACATCCGTGGGAGCAGCACCCGGAACGGCCCAACAAGCTCTCGATCGACGTCACCCTGTTCGCCAGGCTCGAGCATCGGCGCCTCGAGCAGTTCGGCTACATCGACTACGATGGCATCAGGGACTTTCTGAAGCAGTTCCCAGACCGTCCGCACACGCCTTTGCTCGAAACCCTGCTTGATGAGATCGTCGAGAAGTGCTTCGCCGACGAACGCGTCGATGCCTGTCACGTCTCGATCACGAAATTGAACATCTTCAATGAGGCCCAACCGAGCGTCGAGGTCTATCGGACCCGCGCCAAGTGGAAATAGCCGGATGTCGGGAGCGACCCGCATGCCGGGCTTTCGCATCGAGGGCTACGTCATCGCCTCGGCCGACGGCATGCTTGCCAACGCCGATCACGCGATGGACGAACTGAAATTCGATGCCGACAAGGCCTTCTTCACGGCGGCGCTCGACCGCGCCGCTCTCATCGTGCATGGCCGGAATTCGCAGGAAGATCAGCCCAATTCGCCCAGGCGAAAACGGCTCATCCTGACCCGCAAGATCGCTTCGCTTGCTCCCGATGCCGCAAATCCCAAGGCGATCCTGTGGAATCCGGCCGGCTGCAGCTTCGAAGAAGCCTGCCAACTGGCCGGTGTGACATCGGGCACGGCCGCCGTCATCGGCGGGCCCAGCGTGTTCGACCTGTTCATGGATCGCTATGACACGTTCTGGCTGTCGCAGGCCGCGCGCGTGCGCCTGCCCGGCGGCGAGCCCTGCTTTGGCGGGGTCCCCGCGCGCTCGCCGCAACAGGTTCTCGCCTCGCACGGCCTGGCCGCCGGCGAGAGTCAAATCCTGGACGCAGCCAACGACGTCACCGTCACGCCATGGCGCCGGCCACGTTGAGCGAAGCCGGCGCTATACGTCCCCGTAGGCCGGCTCGGCCGGGCGCGGTCCTCTCCCGTAGCCGGCGATGATGAACAGAGCGCCGATGATCGAGAGATTCTTGAGCGCGTCGACCACGGTCTTGGCGTTCTCGGGCGGCGATTGATTCCAGAAGTCGTAGAAGAAGAAGGTCGAGGCGGCGATGTAGAGCATCAAGATGATCGCGAAGAAACGCACGCCGAAATTGAGCGCGATCATCAATCCCGCGATGACTTCGAACGCACCGGCGGCGATCGCAAGGACCTGCGGCATGGTCATGCCCGTCAGCGTTTCCACCTGCGTCGCGTAGGAGGCGAGCTGATCCGGAATCGCCAGCTTGCCTGCGATGAAATCGGCGGTCGCCTGCATGGCGAAGAGCTTGGTCGCGCCGACATAGATGAAGAGCACGGCAAACAAAACTCGCCCGAAAGTAATGAGAGCTGGCATGGTCGGCCTCGTCAGACGCGTGTCAGGCGCGGGATCGATCGCGAGAAAAGCGCAAGCGGATTATGGATGGTCCGCTGACGCTTTTCAAACGTCAATCGCGCCCCGACGCCCGAAAGCCGCAACGTCGGGAATCCCGGCTTTCAGGTGAAGAGGGCGGGCTGCTGCCGGCCAGCGTGCTCCTGGGCCTCCACGGCTGCGACTGCCGTCATGTTGAGAATGCCACGCGCAGTCACTGACGGCGTCAGAATATGGGCCGGCCGCGAGGGTCCAATCAGGATCGGCCCGACCGGGACGGCGTCCGTCAGCACCTTGACCATCTGATGGGCCACGTTGGCGGCATCCAGATTCGGCATCATCATGATGTTGGCTACGCCTTCGAGCAGCGAGTGCGGCAGGACCAGCTTTCGCGTGGCCTCCGACAGCGCGGTATCGCCCTGCATCTCGCCATCCGCTTCCAGCTCCGGATGATGTTCCTTCAGAAGTGCGGTGGCGCGGCGCACCTTGCGCGAGGACTCGGTGTCGTAGCTGCCGAAATCCGAATGCGAGAGGAAGGCGATCTTCGGCTTCAGATTGAAGCGCTGCACGTGGTTGGCGGCCAGCGCCGCGATCTCGGCCAGTTCTTCCGCGCTCGGATTGGAGCGCACCTCGGTGTCCGCGATGAAATAGGCGCCCTTGGCCGTGATCAACAGCCCGAGAGCCGCGAAGTCGCTGATCCCGGATGCGCAGCCGATGATCTCGCGCACGTGGCGCAAATGGCTCATATAGCGCCCTTCGACGCCGCAGATCATGGCATCGGCTTCGCCGCGGATCACGGCAAGCGCCGCGATGACAGTCGCGTTGGTGCGCACCACCGTGCGCGCGGCGTCCGGCGTGACGCCGCGGCGGCCGGCGACCTCGATGTAAGACTGCACGTAAGAGCGGTAACGCGGATCGTCCTCGGGGTTGACGAGGTCGAAATCCTTGCCCGCCTTGATCGAAAGCCCGAGCCGCTTGATGCGCGCTTCCACCACCGACGGCCGCCCAACCAGGATCGGCTTGGCCAGCTTTTCCTCGAGCACCTGCTGGGTGGCACGCAACACCCGCTCATCCTCGCCCTCGGCATAGATGACACGGACCGGCTGGGTCTTGGCTTTCGCAAACACCGGCTTCATGACAAGACCGGAGCGGAATGCGAAGCGCTCGAGGCCAGCGGTATATTCGTCAAAATTCTTGATCGGTCGCGTCGCGACGCCGGAATCCATCGCGGCTTTCGCTACCGCCGGCGCGATGCGCTGGATCAGCCGCGGATCGAACGGGCTCGGGATCAGCGAGCCGGGGCCAAACCCCTGCACCTCCGTGCTGTCAAAGCCGCGCGCGACCACGTCCGATGGTGCATCGCGTGCCAACTGCGCGATCGCTGCCACCGCCGCATGCTTCATCTCCTCGTTGATCGCGGTGGCGCCGACATCGAGCGCGCCGCGGAAGATGAAGGGGAAGCAGAGGACGTTGTTGACCTGGTTGGGGAAATCCGAGCGGCCGGTGCAGATCATGGCATCGGGCCGCGCCGCGCGCGCCTCATCGGGCATGATCTCCGGGACCGGATTGGCGAGCGCAAGCACCAGCGGCTGGTCCGCCATCTGCTTGACCATGTCCGGCGTCAGCACATTCGGCGCCGAAAGGCCCAAGAAGATATCCGCGCCGCCGATCACGTCCGCAAGCTTCCGCTTGTCGGTCTTCTGCGCATAGACCTCTTTCCAGCGGTCCATCAGGGTGTTGCGGCCCTGGTAAACCAGGCCCTCGATGTCGCAGACCCAGATGTTCTTGCGCTGCGCGCCCATCGACACGAGCAGGTTGAGGCAGGCGAGCGCGGCCGCGCCGGCCCCCGATGCAACGATCTTCACATCCGGGAGCTTCTTGCCGTTCAGCAGTAACGCATTGGTGATCGCCGCGCCGACGATGATGGCGGTGCCATGCTGGTCGTCGTGGAAGACCGGGATCTTCATGCGCTCCTTCAGGCGCGCTTCGATCTCGAAACATTCCGGACCCTTGATGTCCTCGAGATTGATGCCGCCAAACGTCGGCTCCAGCGCCGCCACCGTCTCCACCACACGCTCGATCGTGTCGGCGGCGATTTCGATGTCGAAGACATCGATGCCGGCGAATTTCTTGAACAGGACGGCCTTGCCCTCCATCACCGGCTTGGAGGCCAGCGGTCCGATATTGCCGAGCCCGAGCACGGCGGTGCCGTTGGAGACGACCGCGACCAGATTGGATCGCGCGGTCAGCGCCGCCGCCTGGGCGGGCTCCTTGGCGATCTCCGTACAGGCGGCCGCAACGCCCGGGGAATAGGCGAGCGCCAAGTCGCGCTGGTTGGCCAGCGGCTTGATCGCCTGGATTTCGAGTTTTCCCGGCCGCGGCAGCCGATGATAGGCCAGCGCCGCGGAATGGAGATCTTCAGAATAGGACGACATGCATTCTCCCGCTTTCCGGCTCCGAACTCTCAATCCAGAACCGGACCGTCTTTTCCGGCAAGTTGAGCCGGATGTGAAGCACGTGTAACCGTCTGCATGCAACATTCGATGACGCGGCAGTCAACCGGGCATGGCTGCGAACCATACCCCTGCCGTCCATCCCCTACCCGTTCGCCCAAGAATGTGGCAAATGCCCCCGGCGCAATCCGGAGTTGACGGAATGGTGAAGATTCTGGCGGGACTGATCGCCGCGCTGGTGTTGGCGGTCGCGGGGTATTTCGGCTTTGAGTCTTATTTGCAGCATCGGGTCGCGACCGAGGTCGAAGCGGCCTTCGAGCAATTCCGCAGCGCCGGCGCCAAGGCGAGCCATGGAAAGATTTCGTACGATCCGTGGAAACGAACCCTCGCTATTGCGAATATCGCGAGCGAGTCGACCGGGCAGCCGCCGCTCAGCCTGAAAATTGCGACCCTGACGGCATCGGGTGTCGGTCAACCGGATGCCGCCCGCATCTCGGCTGACCTGATTGAGGCCGCTGGCGTCGAAATCAGCTTCGCGATCATCCTCAACGGCTCGCAACTGCAATATACCTACAAGGTGCCGAAGCTCCTGCTGGCGGGCTATGCTAGCCCTCGGCAGCCCCCGCAGTTGCCCGCGTCGGCTTCGGCGATCGACCTCTATCGATTCGCCATTGCCCAATTTGCCCGCGTCACCGCATCCTCGGTCACCGTACCCAGCCTATCGGCGGTCGTGAAATCCAGCGCGAACATCCCTTTCGCAGGTGAATTCACCTATTCGGGGGTGGCGATGCAGGGCATCGAGGACGGCAAGATCGCAACCGCCACGGTGGACAAGGCCAGTCTCGCATACAACACCCACACGGCCGGCAAGACCGACCGCCTCACCGGCACTTTGGCCAATCTTACTTTGCATGATCTCGACGCGACCGCGGCGGCGACTGTGCTCGATCCTGAGAAGGCCAACGACGACCGCTCTTACCGGGTCTATCGGCAGATCGCGACCGGCGCTTACGACGTCACGTCGCAGCAAGGCGTGCACATGCACCTCGATCGAATTGCGGTTGACGATGTCGAGGTGCGACCATCGCGGTTGCAGTTGCCGGCCCTGCTGGCAGCTATTCCGGCGGCGGGCACGACCCCGCCCCCGGCGCAGGCGCACGAGATGATGGAAAAGCTTGCGGGGCTCTACGAAGGGCTCCGCGTCGGCAATTTCGAGATCAGCGGCATTTCGATCGATACGCCGCAAGGCCCCATCAAGCTCTCCTCCCTTCGGCTCAACATCGACAATGGAAGGGGCGATCTTGGTCTGGAAGGCCTGGATGCGCGCACGCCGAAAGGCCCGTTACGGGCCGAGCATTTCGCGCTCAAATCGCTCGATCTGGCCAAGCTCATGCGTGTTTCGGCGTCGCTGTCGAATCCGCCGTCCGGCCAGGCGCTCGCATTGTTCCAGGTGATTGGCGGGGCCGAACTCAAGAACTTCGTCGCGCCCTACAAGGACACCAATAAACAGGTCAGCATCGACAGTTTCAGCTTCGATTGGGGCCAGTTGGTCGGACCGATCCCGACGGAGGCTCATCTCGCCGCAAAGATCAGCACGCCCGTCGACGCGAGCAATCCGGCCGCACTGCCGCTCCTCGCGGCCGGCATCGACACGGTGGCGCTCGGTGCTGATCTGGGCGCGGCCTGGCGTGAGCCATCGGGCGCATTCGCGCTGGAGCCCATGGAGGTGGAGATCGGTGGCGTGCTGAAGGCATCTGCACGGCTTTCGCTCGCCCATGTGCCACGCGAAGTATTTACGCCCGATGTGCAACAGGCTGCTGCGCTGGCCGAACACATCGAGGCGGGCGCGGTCGAGCTCAGCTTGCATGATCTCGGCGGCGTCGACCTGCTGGTCGGGCAATATGCACGCAGCCAAAGCGTCAGCCGCGAAGTGGCGCGCAGCGCGATCATGGAGGCGATCAAGACCAATGGCGAGAAGGCTGCGGCGGCCAATCCCGATGCCGAAGGCGCCGTGGAGGCGATCACCCGTTTCATCGAGACGCCGCAGCAGACGTTGGTTCTCAAGCTGACGCCGCTCGGCAAGGTGCCGGCACTCAAGCTGCTTCAGCTATTGAAGACTGACCCGTTCGTCGCGTTGGCACAGTTCAAGATCGAGGCTTCGACCGGGCTCTAAACCAGTCGCCGAGCTGAGCGAATCCAGCGGCTGCCCGCCCAACCTCCGTCATTGCGAGCGAATCCAGACTTCCTCCGCGGATGCAGCCTGGATTACTTCGTCGCCTTGCTCCTCGCAATGACGGCATGATTGAAGGCGCTCGTCCGACTCTGCACTTGATCGATGCTTTGCTAAACCAAAGCGCGACGGCAGATCGCGCCTTTGGTTCTCTCGGATCGCGCTCTACGATTTCTGCGGCAGGTTGACCCGGATGTGCAGCTCGCGAAGCTGCTTCGGCGTCGCTTCGGAGGGCGCGCCCATTAGCAGGTCCATCGCCTGCTGATTCATCGGGAATAGCGAGATTTCGCGCAGATTCGTGGTCCCGCAGAGGAGCATCACGATGCGGTCGACGCCGGCCGCCATGCCGCCATGCGGCGGCGCGCCGTACTGGAACGCGCGGTACATGCCGCCGAAGCGGTCGATGACTTCCTGCTCGCCATAGCCGGCGATCTCGAACGCCTTCACCATTGTTTCGGGACGGTGGTTGCGGATGCCACCCGAGGCGATCTCATAGCCATTGCAGGTGATGTCGTACTGGAACGCCTTGATGGTCAGCGGGTCCTGCGTCTGCAGTGCCTCGAGCCCGCCCTGCGGCATCGAGAACGGGTTGTGAGAGAAGTCGACCTTCTTCGCCTCCTCGTCGTATTCGTACATCGGGAAATCGATGACCCAGGCGAGTTCGAAACGGTCCTTGTCGACGAGGTTCAACTCCTCGCCGACCTTCGTTCGGGCAAGGCCGGCGAACTTCCAGAACTTGTCGGGATCGCCGGCGACGAAGAAGGCGGCATCGCCCTCGCTCAGGCCAAGCTGCTGACGGATCGCTGCGGTACGTTCGGGCCCGATGTTGTTGGCAAGTGGACCTGCGCCCTCATTGCCTTCGCGCCACATGATGTAGCCAAGACCCGGCTGGCCCTCGCCTTGCGCCCAGGAGTTCATGCGGTCGCAGAACGCGCGGCTGCCGCCGCCACGCCCCGGTATGGCCCAGACCTGGTTCTTGGGGTCTTCGAGCATGCGCGCGAATACCTTGAAACCAGAGCCGCGGAAGTGCTCGGAGACATCCTGCATCACGATCGGGTTGCGCAGGTCTGGCTTGTCGGTGCCATATTTGCGGATCGCTTCCGCGAAAGGAATTTTCGGCCAGCCCTTGGTCACCGGCTTGCCTTTGGCAAATTCCTCGAACACGCCCGTGATCACCGGCTCCATCGCCGCGAACACGTCCTCCTGCGTGACAAAGCTCATCTCGATGTCGAGCTGGTAAAACTCGCCCGGCAAACGGTCGGCGCGCGGGTCTTCGTCACGGAAGCAGGGCGCGATCTGGAAGTAACGATCAAACCCGCTCATCATCAGGAGCTGCTTGTACTGCTGCGGCGCCTGCGGCAGCGCGTAGAACTTGCCCGGATGGATGCGGGACGGCACCAGGAAGTCGCGCGCGCCTTCAGGCGAGGACGCGGTCAGAATCGGGGTCTGGAACTCGAAGAAGCCGGCTCCCTTCATGCGCCTGCGCATCGAATCGATGATCGCGCCGCGCGTCATGATGTTCTGGTGCAGCTTCTCGCGACGCAGGTCGAGGAACCGGTACTTGAGCCTGATGTCTTCAGGATATTCCTGCTCACCGAAGACCGGCAGCGGCAGTTCGGCGGCCGCGCCCAGCACCTCGATGCCGCTGACATAGAGCTCGACCTGACCGGTCGGCAGTTCCGGATTGTCGGTTCCTTCCGGGCGGCGGCGCACCTTGCCTTCCATCCGCACCACCCATTCCGAGCGCAGCTTTTCGGCATCGGAAAAGGCGGGCGAATCCGGATCGACGACGCATTGGGTGATCCCGTAATGGTCGCGCAGGTCGATGAACAGCACCCCGCCATGGTCGCGGATGCGATGGCACCAGCCGGACAGGCGAACGGTTTCGCCGATGTGGCCTTCGCGGAGCTCGCCGCAGGTGTGGGTGCGGTAACGGTGCATGGAACGTCCAAAACTGATTGTGGGAGAAAGCGACTCGGAACGCCCAGAGCCGGTCCGAAACGCGGGTCAGGGTTTAGCCGAGCCTTCCCCTCGCGGCAACGACCGTAAGGCGAGTTTGGGCTCGAAAAAGCCGGGCCTCGTGCCTATCTTGGGGCCATGACGGTGCATTTCCCCTTCCAAAACACCTATGCGGCGCTGCCGAGCAATTTTTTTGCCCGCGTCGCTCCGACACCGGTCGCAGCCCCGCGCCTGATCAAGTTGAACCGGCCACTTGCGCTCCAACTCGGCCTTGATCCCGACCTGCTTGAGACACCGGAAGGCGCCGAAATTCTTTCCGGCAAGATCCTGCCCACGGGAGCCGATCCGATTGCCATGGCCTATGCGGGGCATCAATTCGGGCAGTTCGTGCCGCAACTTGGCGATGGCCGCGCCATCCTGCTCGGCGAGGTCATCGACAAGGACGGCGTTCGTCGCGACATCCAGCTCAAGGGATCCGGCCCGACCCCGTTTTCACGCCGGGGCGACGGCCGCGCCGCGCTGGGCCCGGTCCTGCGCGAATATATCGTCAGCGAAGCCATGGCTGCGCTCGGTATTCCGACCACGCGCGCCCTTGCCGCCGTGATCACCGGCGAGCAGGTGATGCGCGAAACCGCCCTGCCCGGCGCCGTGCTGACCCGCGTGGCCTCGAGCCATATCCGCGTCGGCACCTTCCAATATTTTGCCGCGCGCGGCGACACCGATGCCGTGCGACGGCTGGCCGACCACGTCATCGTCCGGCACTATCCCGAGCTTGCCGGCACTGAGCGCCCCTATCATGGGCTGCTTGCAGCCGTGATTGCGCGCCAGGCCAATCTCGTGGCCCGCTGGCTCCTGGTCGGCTTCATCCATGGCGTCATGAACACCGACAATACTTCGATCTCGGGCGAGACCATCGATTACGGCCCGTGTGCCTTCATGGACCATTACGATCCCGCCCAGGTCTTCAGCTCGATCGACGAGTTCGGACGCTATGCCTACGCCAACCAGCCGCGGATCGCGCTCTGGAATTTGACGCGCTTTGCCGAATGCCTGCTGCCGCTGTTCTCCGACGACAAGGACAAGGCAGTCGAGCAGGCGCAGGGAGCGCTCGTGGAGTTCGGCGAGATCTTCAACGTCGCCTATAAAGCCGGGCTGCGCGCCAAGATCGGCCTGTTCACCGAGCGCGAGGACGATCACGCGCTGGCACAGGCGCTGCTCGACGCGATGGCCAAAGGCCAGGCCGACTTCACCCTCACCTTCCGTCGCTTGAGCGATGCGGCTGGCGATGCCACCCTCGATCCGGAGGTACGCAAGCTGTTCGCGGAGCCGGAAGCCTTCGACGAATGGCTCCCGCGCTGGCGGCAGCGGATCGGCGAGGAGCCGCAGTCGGCGCAAGAGCGGCGGGCGGCGATGCGCGCCGCCAATCCGGTCTTCATCCCGCGCAATCACCGCGTCGAAGCGGCGATTAGGGCGGCGATGGACCGCGACGACTACGCCCCGTTCGAGACGCTGCTAACGGTGCTGTCAAAGCCCTACCAGGACCAGCCGGCGTTCGCCGACTACGAGCTGCCTCCGCAGCCGCATGAGCGGGTGTGCCAGACATTTTGCGGTACCTGATGGGCATTAACCGTGCGTCCACCATTTGCCGGACCGGCGCCGCTGTCGGCGCGCCAAATTAACAAATCGTCAACGGGCCCCTTACAAATCTCGCTTGTTTGTTGGGGGATATTGCCGTGGATGCGTTGGTTTTCGAGTTCATGGGGCTGGCGATGCTTGCGCTGTGCGTCGTCGTCCTGGCGGTGCCAACTGGCCGGCGACAGTCCCGAGGGTTACGTGATCACTAGATCCAGGCCCAGCCTGTTGCTCCTGTTCCATCTCTCACGATCGGGGACCGCAATGGCCTAAATGCAAGGCTCGAATTCGTCGCGAGACCCTTGACAGACCAGCACTTTCGGCAGCACGCCTCATTTCATGGAAGTGATTACCAACAGCTCGGAACTTGCAGCCGCCTGCGATCGCCTCGCCCGGCATCCGGTCATTACCGTCGACACCGAGTTCCTGCGCGAAACCACCTATTACCCCCTGCTCTGCGTGGTGCAGATGGCGAGCTCGGAAGAGGCGGTCGTGATCGACGCCCTGGCTGGCGACATCGACCTTAAGCCCTTCTTCGAGCTCATGGGGAACGAGAAGGTCCTCAAGGTATTTCATGCCGCCCGCCAGGACATCGAGATCGTCTGGCACCGCGCCGGGATCATTCCTCATCCCATCTTCGACACCCAGGTCGCGGCGATGGTGTTGGGCTACGGCGATTCCATCGCCTACGACCAATTGGTGCAGCGCATCACAGGGCATCGGCCGGATAAAACCCACCGTTTCACCGATTGGTCGCGCCGGCCGCTGACCAAAGAGCAGATCCATTATGCCGTGTCCGACGTCACCCATTTGCGCGACGTTTTTGCCGCCCTGGATGCGGACCTGAAGAAACGGGGCCGCAACAACTGGGTCAGTTCGGAGATGGAGATCCTGACGTCGCCCAAGACCTACGACTTCCATCCCGAGCGCGCCTGGGAGCGGCTGAAGACGCGGGTGCGCAAGCCCAAGGAATTGGCGGTGCTGATGGAGGTCGCGGCCTGGCGCGAACAGGAAGCACAGAGCCGGGACGTGCCCCGCAGCCGCGTGCTGAGGGACGAAGCGGTCGGCGACATCGCGACCCACGCACCGACGACCTTGGAAAAGCTCGGGCACCTGCGGTCATTGCCGAAGGGCTTTGAGCGCTCCAAATGGGGCACCGAGATCGTGGCCGCGGTGCAGCGCGGGCTGGCGCGCGATCTTGCGAGCCTGCCGAAGCTCGAGAAACCCCGCGGGGCCGCCAACGGCGCCGCGACCGTCGAGCTGTTGAAGGTGCTGCTCCGAATGACATCGGAGCGCCACGGCGTTGCCAGCAAGGTGATCGCAACCGTCGACGATCTCGAGGAGATCGCGGCCGACGATGAAGCCCATGTGGCGGCGCTGCAGGGCTGGCGGCGCGAATTGTTTGGCGAGGCCGCGCTGGCCCTCAAGCACGGACGGCTGGCGCTCGCCATCGAGCGCGGCCGCGTGATTGGCGTTAACAGGACCTGACCGCCCCGCTCGGACGCACGCAGCCTCCCCGCCTCACCGCCTGAATGCCCCGAGGAGGCTCATTTGCCCCTGGTTCCATGAAGGGGCTGAATGTGGGTTCATCGGCGCCGCCAGGCGATTGCAATGCACCACGCCTCCGCCGCGACCGCCCATCTGTGCCAAATTGTTACAGGGGATTTCGCAACCCACGCCAGAACCTTGCGAAGGCGCAGCTTTCGTGTTGCAATCCGCTCCGCAATCGGAATTGGCCGTTCGCCTGTGCGTTTCGCGACGTTGATATCGAAGACTCGGAAATTGAGCAGACTTTCGGAAGCCCGTTTGTGGCGTGGCACGCTTGATTGCGTGACCGCGTCTTTTTTTCGTCCAGACCAGGAGACAGGCGATGCAGAAGGGCACCGTCAAATGGTTCAACCCGACCAAGGGCTATGGGTTCATCAGGCCGATCGGCGGCGAGAAGGACGTGTTCGTCCATATCTCGGCGGTCGAGCGCGCCGGATTGACCACCCTCAACGAAAATCAGGTCGTGGAATATGACCTCGTGGAAAATCGCGGCAAGACGTCAGCGGAAAACCTGAAGGTCTCTTAGATCATGATCCGATTACACGGAATCGGATGATGATCTAATCTCTTTGCCCGAGCATGATCTTATCGGAAGACCGGTTTCCACTTTTCCGGATCATGCTCGAAACTGCATCGCGATCGGCACTCGATCATGATTACCCCCGGCCCTTGCGTCGGGGGATTTTGTTTTCCGGCGCTGCCGTTCATTGCCCGGCGACGGGCGAAATCAGGAAATTGCCGGCAGCGGCGCTCGCCACCGTCTTGCAGATGTCGCCCTCGAGTCGAACCTGGCCGCTCGCCAGCAATCTGAGTGCATCGGGATAGATACGGTGCTCGACTTCGAGGATCCGCTCGGACAGCGTATCGGCGCTGTCCTGATCGCTGACCGAAACCGCTCCCTGCATCAGGATGGGACCGGCATCGGTCTCGGGAATCACGAAATGCACGGTGGCGCCGGAGATCTTCACGCCTGCGCGCAGCGCCTGGCCATGCGGATCGAGTCCGGGGAATGACGGCAGCAGCGAGGGATGGATGTTGAGCATCTTTCCGTGCCAGCGCTGGACGAAATCCGCCGTGAACAGCCGCATGAAACCGGCAAGGCAGATCAACTCGATCCGGTGCTCGTCGAGCACCGCCTGCAAGGCCGCTTCGAACCCGGCGCGATCCTTGCCGAACGGCTTGCTCTCGACGACGACGGTCCGCACGTCAGCCATTCCGGCCTTTTCGAGCCCGGCGGCATCGGCCCGGTTCGAGATCACCACCGCAATCTCCGCCGGAAAATCCTCCGCGGCCGCGGCCTTGATCAGCGCGGCCATGTTCGAGCCCCGGCCGGAGATCAGGATGGCGACACGGCGTTTCATGGACCTCACCGTGAAAGATCGAGATGGCCGTTGTAGACGACGCGATGCTCGCCCGCGGCCGGGATCACTTCGCCGAGCAGCGTGACGCTTTCCCCGCTCGCGGTGAAGACATCGCTGACCGCTTCCACCGCATCCGCCTTCACGATCGCGATCATGCCAATGCCGCAATTGAACGTGCGCAGCAGTTCGAGTTCGGCAACGCCTCCCTGCTCCGCCAGCCATTTGAACACCGGCAGCACCGGCAGGCGCGGCAGATCGATGCCGACGCCGAGCTGCTTGGGCAGGACCCGCGGAATGTTGTCGGTGAACCCGCCGCCGGTGATGTGCGCAAGCCCCTTCACCGCGCCGGTCTCTCGGATCGCGCGCAGGCACGATTTGACGTAGAGCTTGGTCGGCGCCAGCAGCGCACCACCAAGCGTCATCACCGGCGAGAACGGTGCCGGCGCATCGAAGCCAAGCCCCGACTGCGCCACGATCTTGCGGACCAGCGAATAGCCGTTGGAATGAACGCCCGAGGACGCAAGCCCAATCACGGCGTCGCCAGGCTCGATGTCGGCGCGCGGCAGGAGTTGGCCGCGCTCGGCCGCGCCAACCGCAAAGCCGGCCAGATCATAGTCGCCGTCCTTGTAGAGCCCGGGCATTTCGGCGGTCTCCCCGCCGATCAGCGCGCAGCCGGATTCCCGGCAACCTTCGGCGATCCCGGCAACGATCGCCGCGGCGGCCTCCGGCTCCAGCTTGCCGCAGGCGAAGTAGTCGAGGAAGAACAAAGGTTCCGCGCCCTGCACCACGAGATCGTTGACGCTCATCGCGACCAGATCGATGCCAATCCCGGAATGCAGGCCGGTTTCGATGGCAATCTTCAGCTTGGTGCCGACGCCGTCGGTCGCGGCCACCAGCACCGGATCGGCGAAGCCCGCCGCCTTGAGATCGAACAGGCCCCCGAACCCGCCGATCTCGGCATTGGCGCCGGGGCGCGCGGTGGCGCGAACCAACGGCTTGATGAGATCGACCAGGCGATTGCCGGCGTCGATATCGACGCCCGAATCTGCATAAGTGAGGCCGTTTTTGCGCTCGGTCATGCCCAATTCCGCTGGAGCGTCATTCGGAGGCGAGCCCGCCCCTGGCTTGGCCGCGGGCTGGAGATCGGCTTTCCGAAAAGATCATGCTCGACAATAGGCTAAAGCGCGTCCTCGCGCTCTAGGGTTTGGGCTCGCTTACGTCGGATTCCGGCCGGGTGCAATGGCTCGCAAGGCCGGGCGGCATATACTATGTGTACATCACAGCCGGCTTAAGCGTGCAAGAAGCCGGATCCTTCGAGTCGGGCGGGTTGCCGGGAAGCGCCGCGTGAGTATTCCGAACATCATTACCCTGGGCCGCATCCTGCTGGTCCCGATCGTCATCTGGGCAATCGCCTCCAACCAGATGGAAATCGCCTTCGGCGTTTTCGTCATCGCCGGCGTCAGCGACGGGGTCGACGGATTTCTGGCAAAGCACTTCAACATGGCGAGCGAACTCGGCGCCATGCTGGACCCGCTTGCCGACAAGGCGCTGCTGGTCTCGATCTATGTCGCGCTGGGGATCTGGGGCGCCATCCCGCGCTGGATCGTGATCCTGGTGGTGTCGCGCGACATCATGATCGTCTCCGCCGTGATTGTGTCATGGTTGTTCGGCAAGCCGATTCCGATGAAGCCGCTGATGGTTTCGAAGATCAACACGGTGGCGCAGGTCGCGCTGGCGGCCCTGGTGCTGGCCTCGCTTGCCTTCGGCTTTCACCCCGGCCCTTACGACCTGATCCTGATGGGCATCGTCACCGTGTTTTCGCTGGCCTCCGTCTCCCGCTATCTGGTGGAGTGGGCACAGCACATGAGCACGATCGAAATGAAATGATGGCCAGCCCCGTCCATCCGCGCCAACTGGCCTTTGTGTTGCCGCACGAAGAGAGCCTGACACGCGACAATTTTCTCGAAGGTCCCGCCAATGCGGCCGCGCTGGCGCTGATCGACGCCTGGCCGGAATGGCCTAACCGCACCATGATGCTGGCCGGGCCGGAGGGCTCGGGCAAAAGCCATCTCGCGGCGATCTGGGCCGAGCAGTCGGGCGCGCGCTCGATCGCCGCGCACGCGCTCACGCCGGCCAATGTTCCGGGCGCGCTGGCAACCGGCGCACTGGTGGTGGAGGATCTGCGCGCCGGAGACTTCGACGAGCGCGCGCTGTTTCACCTGCTCAATTTGGCGCGGGAGGACGCCGCCTTCGTGCTGATGACCTCTCGCGTTTCGCCGTCCGCATTGGAGGTCGAACTGCGCGATCTGCGCTCGCGGCTGCGCGCCCTGCCGACGGTGTCGCTGCAGCCGCCGGACGATCAGCTATTCCGCGCGTTGATCGTCAAGTTTTGCGCCGACCGCCAACTGGCCGTCGACGAGGCAGTGGTCGGCTATCTCGCCAACAGGATTGAACGCTCTTACGCCGCCGCGCGCGAAACGGTCGAATCGCTCGACCGCGAGGCGCTGCGCCTGGGCCGGCCCATCACACGGGCCTTTGCAGCGGAGGTCCTGCGCGGCAAGTCATAACGGGGCCGCGGCGTCGCCAAAGCGACCGCTACGGGACGGCCGACCAATGCGGGTAGTCTAAGAGAGCGGCTGCGTCTCCGAGAACATGTCCACGATCTTGTTGGTCATGCCGTTCACGATCAGCACCTGGTCCTTCATTTTCACATACAGGTAGTCACGCAATTCCGGCATTTGCGACAGAACTTGTGTTGGCAGCGATTGAGCCTTGACGCCCTTTGGAAGTGCCGCACCAACAGCAGGGGTAAAGTTCTCGGCTGCCTTGGTGGCCTTTAGCCGGAACTCGACCTCGTTGTGCTGGGTCAGCACGGTCTTGCGGATCTGCTCGCGCTGCGCGTTTGTCAGTTTGAGCTTCGGTAGCGATGGGTTCTGCGGCACCTTTGTGCCGTTGCTCAGTTCAACAGCGCCTTGCGCGTTCGGTTGCGCCTGCGAGATCGCGGTGCCGCCGAGGACGATCGCAAGCACGGCGAATGCGGTCTGAGCCCTCATGGCCTTACATCCTTTTCGGACACGCCGCCCTTAAACGCGGTAACGAACGGCTTGTTGGTCCGTTCCGCGCAAGGCGGACGCCGACCGCGCAGGTTGAGGTCTGAAATGACCTGATATGCCCTGCCCTTCTCCTGCCGGCAGCTCCGAGCCAAAAGCTGCCGTTTTATGGACTCTTGGGCGCTCTGATCGGAGTCACCCGATAAAGGTCGGCGGGCGCGAAATCATCCGTGAGCACGTCCGCACCCCTCTGATCGAACGAGGGTGTCTCAGATACAAAGCTCGGGCACATTGCGCCGCGAGAAGGCGGACCTATGCGCAATTTCGCCTTCCGCCCGGGAACCCATTCACCCATGCCCGGCGACTGAAGTCGAAAAGGTCGTCTTGACGGGGAAACCTATGGGAACATCATGTCATTGAATCGTCACTGCGCCCGCACATGGTTGGCGCAAGGTTCGGCAAAATACTGCCGCTTCCGACCGACAGATGGATCGATTTCTCATGGAATCCGTGCAAAGCACTGTAATCAAAGAAAAAGAGCCCGATTCCGAAAGTCTTCCGGCGATCGCGACCAGCCCCGAGCGCTTCATCAATCGCGAGCTTTCGTGGCTGCATTTCAACCGCCGCGTGCTCGAGGAATCGGTCAATCCCGGACACCCCGCCCTGGAGCGCGTGCGGTTCCTGTCGATTTCCGCCAATAACCTTGATGAGTTCTTCATGGTCCGCGTGGCCGGTATCAAGGCCCAGATCCGTGAGGGGATCACCGAGCGCAGCCCTGACGGGCTCACGCCGGCGGAGCAGCTCACGCGCATCAACCGTTCCGTTTCGCAACTCGCCAACGACCAGCAAGCGATCTGGCGCGACCTGCGCGGCATTCTGGCGGAGGTGGGGCTTGTGCTCGTCGACGGGCGCGACGTCACCAAATCCGAGCGGGCCTGGATCGAGGATCACTTCCTCCACAACATCTTCCCGCTGCTCACGCCGCTCGCGATCGATCCCGCCCACCCCTTCCCGTTCATTCCCAATCTTGGCTTTACCGTCGCGCTGCAGCTTTCCCGCCTGTCCGACGGCAAGCCGATGAACGCGCTCATCCGCATGCCCGGCAAGATCGACCGCTTCATTCGCATGCCCGCCAGCAAGGAGGGCGCGACGCGGCTGATTACGCTGGAGCAGGCTACGGTGCTGTTCATCGGTCGCCTGTTCCCTGGTTACACCGTCAAGGGCCAGGGCGCCTTCCGCGTCATCCGCGACTCCGAAATCGAAATCGAGGAAGAAGCGGAAGACTTGGTGCGGCTGTTCGAGACCGCGCTGAAGCGGCGCCGGCGCGGATCGGTCATCCGGCTGGAAATAGAAGCCAGCATGCCGGAAGACTTACGCGCCTTCGTGCAGCACGCGCTGTCCTGCGTCGATGATGAGGTCACGCTCGTCGATGGCGTGCTGGCGATGAACGAGCTATCGCAGCTCACGCGCCTCGACCGTCCCGATCTCGAATTTCCGCCTTATGTTCCGCGCCATCCCGAGCGCGTCCGCGATCATGGCGGCGACATCTTCGCGGCGATCCGGCAGAAGGATCTGATAGTGCATCATCCCTACGAGTCCTTCGACGTGGTGGTGCAATTCCTGCAGCAAGCTGCGCGCGATCCCGACGTCGTGGCGATCAAGCAGACCCTCTACCGTACCTCCAACAACTCGCCGATCGTGCGCGCGCTCGCGGAAGCCGCCGAAGCCGGAAAGTCGGTCACCGCGCTGATCGAACTGAAGGCGCGGTTCGATGAGGAAGCCAACATCCGCTGGGCGCGCGACCTCGAACGCGCCGGCGTCCAGGTCGTCTACGGATTCCTCGAACTCAAGACGCATGCCAAGCTGTCGCTGATCGTGCGGCGCGAGGGCGGTAGCCTCACCACCTATGTGCACACCGGGACCGGCAACTATCACCCGGTCACGGCGCGCATCTACACCGATCTCTCCTATTTCACTTGCGATCCGATCATCGGGCGCGACGTGGCGCGGGTCTTCAACTACATCACGGGTTATGCCGCCCCGAGCGATCTCGAGAAGCTCGCGGTCTCGCCGCTGAACTTACGCAAGCGGATGCTCGAGCATATTCATGACGAGATCGAGCACGCCCACCATGGCAGGCCCGCCGCGATCTGGATGAAGATGAATGCGCTGGTCGATCCCGATATCATCGATGCGCTCTACCAGGCCTCTCAGGCCGGCGTCTCCATCGAACTCGTGGTGCGCGGTATCTGCTGCCTGCGGCCCGGCCTGCCCGGCCTGTCGGAGAACATCCGCGTCAAATCCGTCATCGGCCGCTTCCTGGAGCACGGCCGAATCTACTGCTTCGGCATGGGGCAAGGCTTACCCAGCGCCAAGGCGGCTGTGTATATCTCCTCCGCCGACATGATGCCGCGTAACCTCGACAGGCGCGTCGAGGTGTTGTGCCCGCTGCAAAATCCCACGGTACATCAGCAGGTTCTCGAGCAGATCATGATCGCGAATCTGAAGGACACCGAGCAGAGCTGGCAATTGTTGCCGGACGGATCGTCAACGCGTATGAAGGCGGCGAAAGGCGAAGAGCCCTTCAACCTGCACAACTACTTCATGACGAATCCGAGTCTTTCAGGCCGTGGGAAGTCGCTCAAGGAATTCGCGCCGCGCCGCCTCACCCGCCGCAGCGAGCGTCAGCATACGCCGACACCGTAACGGAGCGCGGCGGTGAAGCGACCGCGCAAACGCAACTCCAGCGTCGCGGTCATCGACATCGGTTCGAACTCGGTCCGCCTCGTCGTCTATGAAGCGCTGGCGCGCAGCCTGATCACCATCTTCAACGAGAAGGCGCTGTGCGGACTTGGCCGCGAGGTCCAGAGTACGGGCCTGCTCGCGCCCGATGCGGTGACGAAGGCGCTGACCGCGCTGCGCCGCTTCCGCGGCCTGTGCAAGATCCAGCAGGTCGGGCGCGTCTATGCGATCGCGACGGCTGCTTGTCGCGACGCCTCCAACGGCGCGGACTTCATCGCCCAGGCCGGGCGAATTTGCGGCGTACCGATCGAAATCCTGTCGGGACCGCGCGAAGCCAAATTGTCGGCGCTCGGCGTCGTCTCCGGCCTGCACAAGCCCGATGGCATCGTCGGCGATCTCGGCGGCGGCTCGCTCGAGCTGATCGATATTCGCGGCAGCAGCGTGCGCAGCGGCGTGACGCTGCGCCTTGGCAGCCTGGCGCTGCAGGACCTCTCACACAAGTCGCTCAAGCGCGCCGAGCGCATCGTTCGGAACGATTTGTCCGAAGTCTCCCAGCTCAGGGCCGGCCGGGGCCGCACCTTCTATGCGGTCGGCGGCACCTGGCGCGCGCTGGCGCGGATCCACATCGTCCAGAGCGGCTATCCGCTCGGGGTCATGCACGGCTATTCGATCCCGGCTGCCGAAGCGCTCGACTTTGCGCGGCGGCTGCGGCGGCTAGCGGCCGCGAACATGCTCGCGAATATCGAGATGATCGCCGATGCTCGGCGTCCCCTCCTGACCTATGGCGCCCTGGTGCTGGAATACATCATCCGCGTCGCCAGGCCGAAGACCATCACATTCTCCACCTTCGGCGTGCGCGAAGGCCTGCTCTATTCGATGCTGCCGGATGCCGAGCGCGCCAAGGACGGCCTGCTCTGCGCCGCGCAGGAGCTCAATCAGTTGCTGTCGCGCTCGGCCCGGCACGCGAAGGAGCTGATCGAGTGGAGCGACCGGTTCGTGCGCGTGGTGAAGTTGCGGGAAACCGAGGAGGACCGCCGGCTGCGCCACGCCGCCTGCCTGCTGTCGGATATCGGCTGGCGCGTGCACCCCGACCATCGCGGCGAGCAGACGCTGACCCAGATCATCAACGGCAATTTCGGCGACATCAGCCACCAGGGGCGGGCCTTCGTCGGACTCGCCGTGTTCTTCCGCTATGCCGGATTGAGCGAAGAGAACCAGCCGCCGCAAATCATCCAGGACCTGGTCAGCCCGGCGATGCTGGAGCGCGCGCGCGTGCTGGGCGCGGCCTTCCGCGTGGCCCATCTCATTTCGGCGGCGCGCCCCGGCGTACTGCCGGCGACCCATTTCCGTAACGAGGGGCGCAATCTGACGCTGGTGTTCGAACACCGGATGGTCGATCTGGTGGCCGACCGGGTCGGCGGCCGCTTCCGGCAGCTCGCGCGGCTCGTCGGCCGTTCCGGTTCGATCGTGCTGCGCTAACCCTGAGACCCGCGCCGTAAACTCCTTACGCCGCCCCATGAGCCATGCGGTGCAGGCTTCGCCGTCGCCAGATCGAACCAGCGAGGAGCACGACAAGCACGCCCAGAGCGGCACAAAGGATTTCCCCGGCATTGCCGCCCACGAACAACGGGGCCACGCCGAGCAGCGTCAGCAGGGTGTCGAGCTCAAAGCCAAGCGCACCGTCGAGAAGGCTCTGCAGCTTCGGATGCACGGCCGGATCGGTCGCAATCACATTGCCGGCAATCCAGCCGAGCAAAGCCGAGCCTGCCCACACCAGGATCGGCAACAGATTCAAGAGCGCCATGATCAGACCGGCTCCGGCAATGATCAAGGGGATGCTGCTTGCAAGTCCGAAGACGAGGAGCGGTATGCTGCCCTCGGCGGCAGCGGCCACCGCGATCACATTGTCGAGGCTCATCACGATGTCCGCGAGCGCCACGATCTGGATCGCCGCCCACAGATGCGCCGCAGATTTGATGCCCTCCTCGTCCTCCTTTTCGGGGACCAGCAGCTTGGCGGCAATGATGATCAGCGCCAGTCCGCCGACCAACTTCAGATAGGGCAGTCCCATCACGGTCGCGATGATCACCGTGAAGAGAATGCGCAGCACCACGGCCGCCGCCGTGCCCAGCATCATGCCCCAGAGTCGTTGTCGCGGCTGCAAGCCGCGGCAGGCCAACGCCACCACCAGCGCGTTGTCGCCCGACAACAGCACATTGATCCAGATGATCTTGGATACGTTCACCCAGAAGTGCGGATGCTGAAACTCGGCATAAAGCTGCGTGAATGTTGCCCCGACCCAGGATGGGTCGAAAACGTTCGACAACCAGTTCAAAACCCGACCTCCGCGAACAAGCTTTCAATTTGCGTATCGCAAAAAGTCGCGGGAGCGTCCGGCGGCTATTTGTCGCAAAGCCGGCAGCCAATGCGGGAAGTCCTTCAGTCCGGAATATCAGCCAGCGGGGGCTTCTTTCGCGTGCAGCTTCCGCCGGCGCCAAACAGATCCGACAATGAGAACGATCAGGGCGCCGAGGACCGCAAACGCAATTTCGTCGAGTTCCCCATCGAACCGAAGATGCCTGACAAACCCGAACATCGAAGATGTGGTATCGATGTTCAGGCTGACATCGCCTTCCAGCACGTTATGCAGCCGCGGAGCGATGGCCGGATCGCTCGAGATCACATCGCCCGCGATCCAGCCCAGAAGCATCGCGCCCAGCCAAACCAGGAGCGGGAAGCGATCGAGCACCAGCATGATTAACGCCGCGCCCGCGATAATCATCGGAATGCTGATCGCAAGGCCCAGGATCAACAGCGAGAGCTGGCCGTTCGCGGCAGCCGCCACCGCGATCACGTTATCCAGGCTCATGATGATGTCGGCGATCACGACGATACGCACCGCGTGCCAGAGCGTGGTGCCCGCGGCGATTTCATCCCCCTCGTCCTCGGGCACCAGCAGCTTGGCGGCGATGACCAACAGCGCAACGCCGCCGATCACTTTGAGATACGGCAACTCCATCAGGGTCGCGACGATCCCGGTGAAGAGAACCAGAAGGATCACCGCGATGCCGGCGCCGATCACCATGCCCCAGAGCCGGTGTCGGCCATGCAACCCACGGCAGGCCATCGCAATGACCAGCGCGTTGTCGCCCGACAACAGCACGTTGATCCAGATGATCTTGCCAACCGCGAGCCAGAATGTCGGCTTCTGGATGTCAGCGTGCAATTGGGTAAGAAACACGCTGAGATTGGTGGGATCAAATGCCTGCAGTAACAGGATCACAGCCTACCCCCCGCGGCTTGCCTCAGCCCAGGCCAGCCTCGATCAGCCCACGATTTCGTTGCCGGAGAAAAACTGCGCGATTTCGACAGCGGCGGTCTCGGGCGCATCCGAGCCATGCACGGAGTTCTCGCCGATCGATTTCGCATGGAGCTTGCGGATCGTTCCCTCGGCCGCCTTCGACGGATCGGTGGCACCCATCACCTCGCGGTATTTCGCGATCGCGCCCTCGCCTTCCAGAACCTGCACGACGACCGGGCCGGAGGTCATGAAGTCCACCAGTTCGCCGAAGAAGGGACGGGCCTTATGCACCGCGTAGAAGGTCTCCGCCTGCTCGCGCGTCATGCGGATGCGCTTTTGCGCAACGATCCGAAGGCCTGCCTTCTCGATCAGCGCATTGATTGCGCCGGTCAGATTGCGCTCGGTCGCGTCCGGCTTGATGATCGAGAAGGTACGTTCAATCGCCATTGTCATGATCCTCAAAAAGGCGGGTGAATTCGTGAGTTGCGGGCTTATATCGGCGCCCACCTCGGACGGCAAGCGACCCCGACGGACGGACATCGGCGACGGGCGATCGCGGGAAATTACAGCAATTTCACCAACTGGAAATGTTTCTGCAGAGGCTATCATCAAGATTGGGCTTTGGACCGCCACGTTGCCGGTTTCATGCCCACCACAGTTGGCAGGCCCCCACGGGCGAGGGCCAAGGCGAAAAGGCTAACCGCCGTAATTTTTCGTCCAAAGCGCATTGACCGCCCCAGACCGCAGTTAATTTTGCGGAAAACGTCCTCCGCTGTCTTGCGACTCACCTGAGAGTTGCACTTTCCATGCGATAGAACGTAAAGGAAGCAAGAAAATGCCCACCTACCCGTACACACTCGTCACTGGAAAGCTAAAGAGTCTTCTTCAAAAGATCCGATCATCCGGCATTCCGCCCAAACTCACAGCCGCGCATCTGAAGACGCTAGGTTTCACGTCCAGCAATGATGCCGGGATGATCAACGTGATCAAGTTCATAGGACTTACAGACGGCTCCGGCATCCCAACGCCGCTTTGGAGTGAGTATCGAGGACGGGATCACCGCGCAGTGCTGGGAAAAGCGATCCGACAGGGTTACGCGGACCTTTTCGCGATCTATCCAGACGCAAATGCTCGATCGGTAGCCGATCTGACACACGTCTTCAGTACGAGCTCGACGGCCGGCGAAGTGGTGGTGAAGCAAACGGTACAAACGTTCAAAGCTCTTGTGGACGAAGCAGATTTTTCAGGTCAGAGCGGCTCCGGTGACACGGCAACTGCGCTGACGACAGGACCGCTTCATGCCGCACCAGCAGCGGCTTCACCTATCGCTGCGCACGGTTCGCCCAGCGCGAAACACCCGGCCGTGCATATTGACATTCAAATTCACATTTCGCCGGAGTCTTCGGCCGAGCAGATCGATAAGATGTTTGAGAGCATGGCCAAGCATTTGTATGGCGCTAACAACCCGGCGGGCTAAGTTGTCTAATTTTCTCCGAAACGCGCTGGCAGCCTCAAAGGCAATTCGAGAAGATGTTGATCGAGAACTCGGACCGCCCGAGGAAGGCGCGCAGGCTCAATCACATCTCGTTCTGATGGCATCTCTAACAAGAGGTACTCGAACATACATTTCTTTGATCGCAAACCAGATCAACGGAAGTTTCGATAACGGCTGGTACGATGCTTGCGCGGTCATGATCAGACGTCTGGTCGAGACGCTGCTCATCGAGACTTTCGAAAAACATGGAGCGGCTTCAGAAATCAAGGGGCCCACGGGGGATTACGTGTTCCTGAAAGACCTGATCAACGCCACTCTTTCGACCAGTTCCTGGAGCCCAAGCAGAAACCTCAAATCCGCGCTTCCTAAGCTCAAGGACGTCGGAGATAAGTCGGCTCATAATCGATACTTTGTGGCAAAGCGCGGAGACATACAGCCGCTGCTCGGGGACATCCGTGTCGTTGTGCAAGAGCTTCTGTACCAGAGCGGTCTGAAGAATTAACGAAATTTAACGTTAAAGGCTACCGGGCGTCTTGAGCGCGCCAGCAGCCCGGTCTCGAAACGTTCCGCAAAAAATGCCCGCGCAACAATAGCTTGGCTTAAATTACAATTTTGCCTGCTTCACCAAGCTGAACCCATTCTGCATCCGCCGGACCAGTCCTGTTCAGCCTCAGCTCGCTAGGCTGCAATCGACCAAGCGTCTCGTCCTTCACGGCAAGGCGCTCCAGGCCGCGATGTCATCCACCGGCGCAAACCGCGCCGAAGCTTCGAGGAGATCACCATGTTCCGCAAACTTTCGCTTGTTGCAGTTGCCGCGGTATCGTTGGGCGCGGCCATGGCGCCGACGTCGGCCTCCGCCTGGGGCTGGCATGGCGGCTGGCATCACGGTTGGGGCTGGTGGGGCGGCCCCCGCGTCGTGGTCGGCGGCCCCGTCTATTACGGCTACGCGCGCCCCTCCTACGGGTATGGCGGTTGCTTTGTGCGTCGCCTGGTCCCAACGCCCTGGGGACCGCGCTGGCGGCTGGTCAATACCTGCTACTGATTTTGTCGTCATCTGGTGGAGGAGCCCCGGCCCGTCGGGGCTCCTCCCAGGCCGCAACCGCCCGATTTTTATGGAATTTTTTACCTAGACGCGATGTGACGGGCGGGAAACAATTTGAGCGTTCATGACTTGGTTCGGCATTACGGGTTGAATCGAGCGCCAAGCGGAACTCGCATGAACGGCCAGAGCGGCAATAGCAGCGCAAGGATCGACGGCAAGACCAGCCGATCGATATGTGACGCCGTGGGCCAGCGGCTGCAACAGAGCCTACAACCGGACTTTTCACAATTGCCCGATCATCTGCGCGATCTCATGGACGCTCTGCGCAGACAGGATCGTGAGATGCGCTCGCGCTAGCTCGCAGGCATTTCGGCGCCGCTCACAAAGCGGTTGCGTTTGGCGGCAACTGCGGTGACAAGGCGCGCATGCTTGTCATCACCGACCTGTCGGTCCGCCTCGCCGGACGGCTTTTGATCGATCATGCCTCTGCGCAGATTGTGCCCGGAGCACGCGTCGGCCTCGTCGGCCGCAACGGCACCGGCAAATCGACGTTGTTTCGCGCCATTCGCGGTGAGATCGCGACCGAAAGCGGAACCATCATCGTTCCGCCGCGATGGCGGATCGGCAGCCTTGCTCAGGAGGCGCCGATCGGCCCCGAGAACCTGCTGACAATCGTGCTCAAGGCGGACCTCGAGCGCGATACGCTGTTGCGCGAGGCCGAGACCGCCACCGACCCGCAACGCATCGCCGAAATCCAGACCAGGCTCGCCGATATCGACGCCCATTCGGCGCCTGCGCGCGCGGCTGCGATCCTGAGCGGCCTTGGCTTCTCGAGCGCGGATCAGGCGCGCCCGGTTTCCGAGTTCTCCGGCGGTTGGCGCATGCGCGTTGCGCTCGCCGCGACACTGTTTTCGGCGCCCGATCTGTTGCTGCTGGACGAACCAACCAACTATCTCGACCTCGAGGGTACGCTGTGGCTCGAAGATCATCTCGCCAATTATCCGCGCACGGTGATCGTGATCAGCCACGACCGCGACCTGCTCGACACCTCGGTCGACCAGATCATGCATCTTGAGCGCGGCAAGCTCACGCTCTACCGCGGCTCTTATTCCTCTTTCGAAGAGCAGCGCGCCGCACGCGAATTGCTCGACGCCAAGCACGCCAAGCGCCAGGAAGCCGAGCGCAAGCGCCTGCAGGCCTTTGTCGATCGTTTCAAGGCCAAGGCCTCAAAGGCACGCCAGGCGCAGTCGCGGGTGAAGATGCTGGAGAAGATGAAGCCGGTGGCGGCGCTGGTGCGCGAAGAGGTACGCGAAATCAGCTTTCCAGCGCCGGACAAGGTCCTGTCGCCGCCAATCATTGCGGTCGACAATGTCTCCGTCGGCTATGATCCGCAAAAACCAGTGCTCAGGCGCGTCACCTTGCGCATCGACAATGACGACCGCATCGCCCTGCTCGGCGCCAACGGCAACGGCAAATCGACTCTGGTGAAGCTTCTGGCGGACCGGCTCAAGCCTTTTTCCGGAACGATCACGCGGGCCGAAAGGCTCTCGATTGCCTATTTCGCCCAGCACCAGCTCGATGAATTGAACGAGGACGCCTCGGTCTACGATCACATCCGCAAGCTGATGCCCGAGGCACCGGAAGCCAAGGTGCGCGCGCGCGCCGGCGCAATCGGCTTTTCCGGCAGCGCGGCGGACACAAAGGCCGGCAGCCTATCAGGCGGCGAGAAGGCAAGGCTGCTGTTGGGCCTTGCGACCTTCTTCGGCCCCAACATGATCATTCTGGACGAGCCCACCAACCATCTGGATATCGACAGCCGCGCGGCGCTCGCCGAGGCGATCAACGAATTTCCAGGCGCGGTGATCATGGTCTCGCACGACCGCTACCTGATCGAGGCCTGCGCAGATCGGCTGTGGGTGGTCGCCGATGGCACTGTGACGAGTTTTGACGGCGACCTCGACGAATACAGACGAAGAGTGCTGTCGACGCGCGGCGCGCGCGTGACGTCGCGTGAAAGCGAGGAGGTTCGCAACGCGAAAAACGACAAACCGGAGCGGCCAAAGGCGGAGAAGCGTGGTTCGCTGAAACAGCGGATTTCGAATGCCGAAACCGAGATGGCGCGGATCAGCGAAATCATCGCCAAGATCGATACCGCTCTGGCGCTGCCGGACCTGTTCACGCGCGATCCCAAGCAGGCGGCTCAGCTCTCAAAGGCGCGCGCCAATGCGGCGGATGCGCTGGCGCGGGCCGAAGAAGAGTGGCTGGAGGCGAGCGGCCTCTATGACGCGGCGGGCTGACAGGCCAATTTCAGCGGGTATTCACCCCGCCAAGGACGGATCAGCTCGCCGCCGGCTTTTTCTTGCCCCTGGCCTTGGACTTCGCGGCCTTTGCCGGGGCCGCCTGCTCGGGCACGCCCTCGATCGAACTCAGCCGGCCTGCCGTAAACGTGTAGATGCCGGCACGCGGACCGTGATTCCAGGTCACGACGGCTAATCGGTCGCCCCGCTGGTTGTTGGAGATGTTGACGTTGTCAGGTGCGCCGATACCGCGCACGACGTCGCACTCGGTATGACCCAGCGCCACAGTTCCCGAGCCCGGCGGCGGCGCGCCCGGCACCGCGTCTGTCGACGCATTGGCGTCGGCGGGTGCGGCGGGCGCCGGCATACCCGGGCAGGCGCCGTTGGCACTGACAAGATCATCAGGCGTCACCGGCTTATCCGGCGTCAGCGGTGGCGCATCGATCGACACGTTCTTGATGAACAGCCGACCGGGGCGCGAGAACCACTCCGCATCCTTCGACAACAGGTCGGATTGAAACATGTCGGCCGCACCTGAACAGCCCGCAATCGCAGGAGCCAGGATGAGGAGCAGCGCCAGTTGCTTTCGAAGGTGGGTGCTGTTTTTCACGACGAACTGAAATCTCACCTCGGGGGTAAGGCCCTAAGCGTTTGTCCCAACATCACTTTGCGGCACGACCGTGGCCAGCGCAAGACAACCGGCGAAATCCCAACAACATCCTTAATCCGATCGCAGGATAGAGTCGCGCGCATGGCAGCGCTAGTCCCGCCGCTGCCATCGGCCGCGCTCGTCGGCCTGCCAATAGGTCACCTCGAAGCCGCGCGATTTGCACTGCGTCCAGGCGCCGCGGGCGGTGGTGAGCGAGTCGGGATCGTCGCCGTTGAACACCAGCACCACGCGCTCGTAGCTCTCGGCGTCGGCGGGAACGGCGGCATTGTCGATCAGAAACCGGATGTTGGCGCGATTGGGATTATCTTCTTCGATCACCAGCACGATCGGCTGATCGGCCAGATCGCCGGCACGCCAGGTGGCGTGCGGCAGGAACGAATCGTCGCGATAGGTCCATAGATGCGCATCCAGCGCCTCGGCACGTTCCTGCGACGTCGACTGCACGACCACCCGCCAACCGCGCTCGAGCGATTTCTCAAGCAACGGCGGCAAGACGCTTTCCAGCGACATGTTTTGCAGGTGGTAGAACAGGACCTCGGTCATTTTTTCGCTTCGTAATGATCGGCGACCAGCCGATTCAACAGGCGCACGCCAAAGCCCGAACCCCAGCTCTGGTTGATTTCGCTCTTGGGTGCACCCATCGCCGTTCCCGCAATGTCGAGATGTGCCCAGGGGGTGCTGTCGACAAAGCGTTGCAGAAATTGCGCCGCGGTGATCGAGCCGCCATAGCGGCCACCGGTGTTTTTCATGTCCGCAAATTGCGAATCGATGAGCTTGTCGTATTCGGGCGAGAGCGGCATGCGCCAGACCTTCTCGCCCGTTTCGAGCCCGCACTTGACCAGGCGCTCCGCCAATTCGTCATTGTTTGAGAACAGCCCGGCATGCTCGTTGCCGAGCGACACCACGATCGCGCCCGTCAGGGTTGCAAGATCGACCATGAATTTCGGCTTGATCTTCTTGGCCACGTACCAAAGCACATCGGCCAGCACCAGTCGGCCTTCGGCATCGGTGTTGATGATCTCGATGGTCTGACCGGACATCGAGGTGACGATGTCGCCGGGGCGCTGCGCATTGCCGCTAGGCATGTTCTCGACAAGGCCAATCGCGCCCACCGCGTTCACCTTTGCCTTGCGCGCAGCCAATGCATGCATCAGGCCGACGACACAAGCGGCACCCGCCATGTCTCCCTTCATCTCTTCCATATTGGCGGCGCCCTTGATGGAAATGCCGCCGGTATCGAAGCAGACGCCCTTGCCGATGAAGGCGACCGGCGCTTCGCCGCGCTTGCCGCCGTTCCAGCGCATGATCACCGTGCGGCCCGGTCGCTCCGAGCCTTGGGCCACGCCCAAGAGCGCGCCCATGCCGAGCTTGGTCATCGCTTTCACGTCGAGAATCTCGACCTCGACGTCCAGCTTGCGCAATTGGGCGGCGCGCCGGGCAAACTCCTCAGGGTAAAGCACGTTCGGCGGCTCGTTCACGAGATCGCGCGCCAGGTCGACACCGTCGACCACCTGCGAATCGGGAGCAAAGGCTTTGCGCGTTGCCGCCACATCTTCGACGGCCAAGAAAATGTCGGCGCGTAAACCGCCCTCCTCTCCTTCCTTCTTCTTGGTCTTGTAGCGGTCGAATCGATAGGCGCGCAGCCGGATTCCGGTCGCTATTGCGGCAGCCTGATCGGGCGGCATGGCTCCTGTCGGCAATTCCGCCAAGACCGTGACGTGCTCACTGCCGCCGTTCAGCTTGCCGGCCAACACGCCGCCGAATTTGAGGAAATCTTTTTCTTTCAGCTCCGAGGGCCTTCCGGCGCCAATCACGATCAAGCGCTGAATCTTGATTCCCTCCGGCTCGTAAAGGTCGAGCGTCGAACCGCTTTTTCCCTTGAACCGGCTGCTCGCCGCGGCGCGCTTCACCAGGTCGGCCGCCGCCCCCAGGACCTTGCGCGCGGCATCCCCGAGCTTGAGGGTGTCGTCGCAAAACACCACCAGAACGCCGCGCGGGGTAGCTGAAAGCGGGGCGAAGCCGACCTTGACGGCGTCGGGCATGAGTCAATCCTCCAAATAAGCAGGGCAGTCGTGGGCGAGATGGGTGGAGTGGTCCGAGGGATGGTCGATCGGCGACACGGGGAGCGAGTTGGGCGCCCCACGGCGTCGCACCCGCGCACTATGGCCTGTCGCCCGCTATTGTGCCAAGCGCTGCCGTGGCAAGCTGGCCACATTTGGGAAATATTAAGCATGGATGATGCGCGCCACGGCCCAGCCATTTTGTTGACGGATCAAAGGGATGGTAGTGAGACGTTAAAGCAGACGGGACGCGTCTTGCGCAGTTGTGGGGAGCCCCTTTTCGGAGGGGTTGGTTGGGGTTTTTCGCGCCCGCGGTCGCGGGGTGGATTCGTGCGGTAGCGATGGGGTCGATCGATAGGTACATTTTCCGCACGACGCTCGCGTCGTTTGCGCTGGTCCTGGTCAGCCTGACGGGCGTGATCTGGATTACGCAGGCGTTGCGCGGCATCGACCTGATGACCAGTCAGGGTCAGACCATCGTGACCTTCCTCGGCGTCACCAGCCTCGTTATTCCTGCCCTTGTTCTCGTCATCTCGCCGATTGCGCTGATGATCGCGGTCTCGCACACGCTGAACAAGCTCGCGACCGATTCGGAAATCATCGTGATGAACGCCGCCGGCTTCTCGCCGTTTCGGCTGTTCCGGCCTTTCCTTTATGCCACGTGCGTCGTGGCGCTCCTGGTCGCCTTCATCGCATCCTATCTCTCGCCCGACGGCCTGCGTCGGCTCAAGCAATGGGACGCGGAAATCACCGCCGACGTGCTGACCAACATTCTGCAGCCCGGCCGTTTCGCCCAGCTCGACCAGAACCTGACGATACGTATTCGTGAGCGGCAACCGGGCGGCATGCTGAAGGGCATCTTCATCGACGACAGGCGGGACCCGAAGGAGCGCGCGACCATCATCGCCGATCACGGTACAGTGGTGAAAAGCGGTGACGGCTCGTTCCTGGTCCTCGAAGACGGCAATTTGCAGCGATTCGAGGCCGGAAAACGCGATCCCGCGCTGGTGGCATTCGGCCGCTACGCGTTCGATATGTCGAAATTCTCCAAGGGCCACGACGTCGCGCTCGGCATTCGCGAACGCTATCTGTGGGAATTGCTCGATCCGGCTGAGGACGATCCGATTTACAAGCAGATCCCCGGCCAGTTCCGTGCCGAGCTGCATGACCGCTTCATGGCGCCAATCTATCCCTTCGCCTTCGCCGCGCTGACTTTCGCCTTCCTCGGTGCGCCGCGCACCACGCGCCAGAGCCGAAACTTCTCCATCGGCGGCTCGATCCTGGCCGTGTTCGGCGTCCGGATGATCGGATTCGCCTGCTCGGTAATAGCCGTGAAATCGCCACTTGCGCCGGTCGTGCAATATCTGATGCTGCTTCTCACGATTGCCCTCAGCATCTGGATCATCGTCGGCGGCATCGTGCTGGAGCCGCCGCCGGCCTTGCTGGAGGCCATCAACAAATCCAACGCGCGCCTGTCGCGACTCTTCGGACGTCCGGCCACCGCATGAGCATGCTCATCAACACGCTAGGGCGCTATTTTGCCGGCCGCTTCGTGATTTCGGCGCTCGGCGTATTCCTCAGCATTTTTATGCTGCTGGTGCTGGTCGACTATATCGAGATGGTCAGGAAAACCTCGGGACTGGTTGGCGTTTCCGCATTGATGGTGGCGGAGACCTCGCTGTTCCGAGTGCCGCAGTTGCTCGAGAAAATGATGCCGTTCTGCATCCTGATCGGCGCAATGACCTGCTATCTCGCGCTGTCGCGGCGATTAGAGCTTGTGGTGGCGCGCGCGGCAGGCGTGTCGGCATGGCAATTCATCGCACCGGCCCTGGCCAGCGCGATCATCCTCGGCGTGCTCGCGACCGTCGCCTATAATCCGATGTCGGCGAATCTGAGCGAACTCTCCAAGCGTATGGAAGCGGAGTTGTTCGGCAATGCGCCGGGCGGCGGCGTCCAGGATGCGTCCGGCTTCTGGATCAATCAGGTGAACAGTGACGGCCAGATGATTATCAACGCTGCGCGCAGCGAGCGGCAGGGCGTCAGGCTGACCGGACTCACGCTGTTTCGATTCGATACGGACGGCAAATTCAAGGAGCGAATCGAAGCGCGCGAAGCGACGCTCGAGGATGGCCATTGGCTGTTCAAATCGGTCCGCCGCTATGCGCTCGACGGCCCGCCGGTCGACCAGGACAGCTTCGAAGTTGCGACCACGCTCACGCCAGCCCAGGTGCGCAACAGCTTTTCCACACCCGAAACTGTGTCGTTTTGGCAACTACCGAACTACATCCGCTCATCGGAAAGTTCGGGGTTTGCGACGGCGGGCTACCGGCTGCAGTACCATAAGTTGATCGCACAGCCGTTTTTGCTGGCTGCAATGGTGATGTTGGCCGCATCGGTGTCGTTGCGCTTCTTCCGTTTCGGCGGCGTGCAAAAGATGGTTTTAAGTGGCGTGGGCGCCGGGTTTCTGCTCTACGTGCTGTCGAAAGTAACTGAGGATTTGAGCAAGGCTGAGTTGATGCATCCGATCGCGGCCGCGTGGCTGCCCGTGCTTGTGGGCGGCCTGACGGGCTTTTTGGCCTTGCTGTATCAGGAGGACGGCTAGTGGCTTCGGTCGCCGCCCTTCGCGAGCGTTTGTCCGCATTCCGGCGGCGCGCGGTCGTGCGCCGTGAGCAAATGCGCTTGGCCGCGTTTTGCCGGCCCGTGCTTGCCCTGCTTGTTGCCGTCGGCCTGGCCGGCGCGGTCGGAATTGCGTCGACCACCCCCGCCTCCGCGCAAGGCTTCACCTACAACCCGCGCCCGGCGCGGCCGGTGCCGCCGCGCGTTGCCAACGACAACCAGATGCTGGTGCAGGCCAACGAGGTGGACTACGACTACAACAATTCGCGGGTGTCGGCGGTCGGCAACGTGCAGTTGTTCTACAACGGCACCAGCGTCGAGGCCGACAAGGTCATCTACGATCAGAAGACCAAGCGGCTGCATGCCGAAGGCAACATCCGCATGACGGATGCCGACGGCAAGATCACCTATGCCAACATCATGGATCTGAGCGACGACTATCGCGACGGCTTTGTCGATTCGCTGCGCGTCGACACCGCGGACCAGACCCGGATGGCGGCGACCCGCGCCGATCGCTCCAGCGGCAACTACACCGTCTTCGACAACGGCGTGTACACCGCCTGCGCGCCGTGTAAGGACGATCCGAAGAAGCCGCCGCTGTGGCAGGTCAAGGGTGCGCGCATCATCCATGACCAGAGCGAAAAGATGCTGTATTTCGAGACCGCGCAGCTCGAATTTTTCGGCGTCCCGCTGGCCTATATGCCGTATTTCTCGACGCCGGACCCGACCGTGAAGCGCAAGTCCGGCTTCCTGATGCCGACCCCGTCGAACGTCTCGAGCTACGGCTTCGGACTTGAGATCCCCTATTTCTGGGCGATCGCGCCCGACTACGACGCGACCTTCAGCCCGCGCATCACCTCCAAGCAGGGCGTGCTGTTCCAGGCCGAATTCCGCCAGCGCCTGCTCGACGGCTCCTACCAGGTCCGGGCCTATGGCATCGACCAGCTCGATCCGGGTGCCTTCGCCGGCCAGCCTGGCGACCGCCAGTTCCGCGGCGGCCTGGAGACCAAGGGCCAGTTCGCGCTCAACGACAAATGGGTCTGGGGCTGGGACGGGGTTATCCTGTCGGACTACTACTTCATGCAGGACTATCGGCTGGCGCAGTACCGCGACCCGATGGCCTCCTTCATCAACCTGCCGACCGAAGCGATCTCGCAGCTCTATCTGACCGGCGTCGGCAACCGCAGCTTCTTCGACCTGCGCTCGATCTATTATCTCAGCTTCTCGGGCAACCAGCAGCAGGTGCCGGTGATCTGGCCGGTGCTCGACTACTCGAACGTCTTCAACCACCCGATTCTGGGCGGCGAGGTCAGCTACAAGACCAATTTCGTCAATCTGACGCGCAACGACGCGGTGTTCGACCCGATCACGACGCAGGCCAACCTCAATGGCCTGTGTACGCTGACCTCCGCCGATCCGCTCGCGCGCACGCCCTCGCAATGCCTGCTGCGCGGCTTCCCCGGAACCTATACGCGATTGACGGCGGAAGCGCAGTGGCGGCGCTCGTTCACCGATCCTCTGGGCCAAATCTGGACACCGTTTGCGATCCTGCGAGCGGATGCGATCAACGCCGACGTGTCGAATCAACCCGGCGTGTCGAACTTCCTGCCGGTCGGCGACACCCAGGCGCTGCGGGCGATGCCGGCCGTCGGCTTCGAATACCGCTATCCCTTCATCAACGTCGAGCCTTGGGGCTCGACGACGATCGAGCCGATCGCGCAAGTCATCGTCCGTCCGAACGAGACCTATGCCGGCAAGCTGCCGAACGAGGACGCGCAGAGTCTGGTGTTCGACACCTCGAACCTGTTCAGCGTCGATAAATTCTCCGGCTACGACCGCGTCGAGGGCGGCGGCCGCGCCAATGTCGGCGTGCAGGCGACGACGCAGTTCGACCGCGGCGGCACCGTCAAGGTGCTGTTCGGACAGTCCTACCAGCTCTTCGGCCTGAACTCGTTCGCGGTCCGGGACGAAATCAACACCGGCGTCGATTCCGGCCTGGAGCGGACCGCCTCCGACTATGTCGCCAGCGTCGACTATTCGCCCAACCGCACCTACACGTTCAGCGTCCGCTCCCGCTTCGACGAGCAGACCTGGAACGTTCAGCGCTTCGAAGCCGAAGCGCGCGCGAACTTCGATCGCTGGTCGGTGAGCCTGCTGTACGGCAATTACGCCGCGCAGCCGGACCTCGGCTACCTGACGCGCCGCGAAGGCATCCTGGGCTCGGGCTCGGTCAAGGTCGCGGCGAACTGGGTGGTGACGGGCGGCGCGCGCTGGGACCTCGAGGCCAACAAGATCAACCAGTACACCATCGGCGCCGGCTATGTGGACGACTGCTTCGTGCTGGCCGCCAACTACGTCAGGTCCTACAATTATGCGACCGCCTCGTCGCCGCCGGTCCTGAGCAATGCCTATATGCTGCAGATCGGACTGCGGACGCTTGCCAACACGACGGGCGGCAGCAGCCCGACTGGTGGCTTTCAGTAAATCGGGCGCCGGACGGAGGCAGTTCCTGGCTGCGAAGCAGCTTCAATCGGATCGACTAACAGCGAAGATGACCATGACGATCACGTTCTCTCATCGCCTGCACGCTATGCTGGTGGTTTGCGTCGCAATGCTCGTCCTGCCGGTTTGCGTTTCGCCCGTTCGTGCCCAGACCGTCGCCGTGATGGTCAATGGCGAGCCGATCACCGATTTCGATATCGAGCAGCGCAGCAAGCTCAATTTTTTGACCACGCACAAGCAATCCGCCCGGCAGGACGTGATCAACGAGCTGATCGACGAGAAGGTGAAGATCAAGGAGGCCAAGAAGTTCGGCGTCGATCCCAGCAACTCCGATATCGACCAGGCCTTTGGAGCGATGGCCGGGCGCATGCGAATCTCTCCGGAGCAGTTGGCGAAGTCACTGGAATCCCAGGGTATCCGGCCTGATACGCTGAAAAACCGCATCAGGGCCGACATGGTTTGGACGAGCCTTGTGCGCGGGCGCTATAAGGAGCGCCTGCAGGTCGGCGAGAAGGACGTCGCCGCGGCGGTAAAGGCCGAAGGCGGCGACGACGCGCAGCAAGCCGATGCATTCGAATACAGGATGCAGCCGGTGGTGTTGATCGTGCCGAAGGGCGCGCCGCCGGCCGCGTTCGAGGGCCGGCAGAAGGAGGCCGAAACGCTGCGCTCGAAGGTGCAGAGCTGCGAGGAGGCCAACTCCTACTTCAAGAGCATGCCGAACGCGGCGATCCGCGACACCGTCATCAAGACGTCGGCCGACATTCCGGCGGTGCTGCGCAAGGTGCTGGACGACACCCCGATCGGCCATTTGACGCCGCCGGAGGTGACGAAACAGGGCGTCGAGATGGTGGCCTTGTGCGGCCGCAAGCCAACCACCATCGATACACCGAAGAAAAAGGAAATTCGCGACAAGATGTACGCGCAGAAATACGAGGCGACGTCGAAAGCCTATCTGGAGGAAATCCGCAAGGCCGCGATGATCGAGTATCGCAAATAACCATGGCCAAGCCGCTTGCGCAGACGCCCCTTGCGCTCACTCTTGGCGAACCGGCCGGAATAGGGCCTGACATCACGATCGCGGCCTGGCTGCGCAGGAATGAGCTGAAGCTCCCGCCCTTCTATCTGCTCGGCGACCACGCTTGCCTTGCCCGGCGCGCCAAGGCGCTCGGCGTCGCCGTCCCCGTAGCGGACGTAACGCCCGAGGAAGCCGTGAGCGCTTTCGCGGCGGCGCTGCCGGTTGTCGCAACCGGTCAGGCTGCGACCGCCGAACCCGGCCGCCCTGACGACAGCAGTGCGCCCGCGGCGCTGGCCTCGATTGGCCGGGCCGTTGCCGACGTCCGTGCCGGACGTGCGAGCGCGCTCGTCACCAATCCGATTGCCAAAGGCGTGCTCTACCGCGCAGGCTTCACACACCCCGGGCACACCGAGTTTCTCGCCGAGCTTGCCGCCGCCGGCGGAAAAACACCGCAACCGGTGATGATGCTGTGGTCGCCGCTCTTGGCCGTGGTGCCCGTCACCATTCACCTCGCACTGCGCGAGGCGATCGCCCTGCTCTCCACCGAATTGATCGTCTCGACCGGCCGCATCGTCGCCTCCGAAATGAAGAAGCACTTCGGCCTTGCCCGTCCGCGACTTGCAGTGACGGGCCTCAATCCGCATGCAGGCGAGGACGGCACGCTCGGCACCGAGGACAAGACGATGATCGCCGCGGCGGTGGACGTGCTGCGCGGCGACGGCATCGACGTGCGCGGCCCGCTGCCCGCCGACACGCTGTTTCACGAAGCTGCGCGCAAGACCTACGACTGTGCGCTCTGCATGTATCACGACCAGGCGCTGATCCCGATCAAGACCCTGGCCTTCGACGAGGCCGTCAATGTCACGCTGGGCCTGCCGTTCATCCGCACCTCGCCCGACCACGGCACGGCCTTCGATATCGCCGGCACGGGGCGCGCGAATCCGGCGAGCCTGATCGCGGCATTGCGGCTTGCGGCGCGCATGGCGAGGCCGGCGCAGCCGGGCTCATGAGCGCAATCGACGATCTTCCGCCGCTTCGCGAGATCATTCGCCAGCACTCCCTGTCGGCCCGCAAATCGCTCGGCCAGAACTTCCTGCTCGACCTCAACCTCACGGCGCGCATCGCGCGCGCCGCTGGCCCGCTGGACGATGCGACAGTGGTCGAAATCGGTCCCGGCCCCGGCGGGCTGACGCGCGCGCTGCTGGCGCTGGGCGCGCGTCATGTCATCGCCGTCGAGCACGATGCACGCGCCTTGCCGGCGCTGGAGGCGATCGCAGCCCGCTATCCCGGTCGGCTCGAGGTGGTTTGCGCGGATGCGCAAAGTTTCGATCCCCGCCCCTATATCGGCGCCGCCAAGGCGAAGATCGTCGCCAACCTGCCGTACAACATCGCCACCAATCTTCTGATCGGGTGGCTCACCATCGAACCGTGGCCGCCCTGGTACGAGATGATGGTGTTGATGTTCCAGCGCGAGGTCGCCGAACGGATCGTCGCGCACGAAAACGATACGGCCTATGGCCGGCTGGGCGTGCTCGCCAATTGGCGCTGCGCAACCAAGATCCTGTTCGACATTTCGCCCGCGGCCTTCGTGCCCCAGCCCAAGGTCACGTCTTCGGTGGTGCGGCTGGTGCCGCGCCAGACGCCCGACCCCTGCGAGCGGCGCCTCCTCGAACAGGTGGCGGCAGCGGCTTTCGGCCAGCGCCGCAAGATGCTGCGGCAGAGCCTGAAATCGCTTTCGGTCGATCCGGCGCGCCTTGCCGCAGCCGCGCATGTCGATCCGACCCGGCGGGCGGAAACCATTCCGATCTCCGGCTTTGTTGCCATGGCGCGTGAATTGGCCGATATACGGAGCGAAAAAACAAGCATGCCTTAAGGAGAACGCCCATGGGGTTGATGCGCCGCCAGTCGCTGGTCAAGTTTGATGCCCCGCTCTGCGAGACCATCGTGGAGACGCCGACGCCGGTGGCCCGAGAGGTTCTGGTGCGCATCGAGCGCTGCGGGCTGTGCCACTCCGATCTCCACATCCAGGACGGCTATGCCGACCTCGGCGGCGGCAAAAGGCTCGACACCACGCGCGGCATGACGCTGCCGTTCACGCTCGGTCACGAAATCGCGGGCGTGGTTGCGGAAGTCGGTCCGGATGTTCCGAAGGACCTGATCGGCGCCAGAAAGGCGGTGTTCCCCTGGATCGGATGCGGGCAATGCCGCGACTGCCTCGCCGGAGACGAAAATCTCTGTGCCAAGCAGCGCTTCCTCGGCGTTTCCATCGACGGCGGTTTTGCCAGCCATGTGCTGGTGCCCGACGCCAAATATCTGCTCGACTACGATCCCCTGCCGGTGAACCAGGCGGCGACCCTGATGTGCTCCGGCGTCACCGCCTATGGCGCGCTGAAGCGGCTGGTCGATCGGCCGCGGCAGCGCAATCTGTTGCTGATCGGGCTCGGCGGCGTCGGGCAGATGGGCCTGTCCTTCGCGCAGGCCATGTTCAAGCAGAAGATTTCGGTGGCCGACCTTAATGCGGCCGCGCGCGACACCGCGCTGCAAAACGGCGCAGCCTTCGCCTACGATCCCACTGAGCCCGACGTCGTCAAGCGCATCCTCAAGGAAACCGAGGGCGGTTTTGACGGCATCGTCGATTTTGCCGGCAACGAGAAGTCGATGGCATTCGCGGTCTCGGTGCTGGCACGCGGCGGCAAGATCGTGGTGTCCGGACTGATGGGCGGCAATTTCAGCCTGCCGATGGTCCAATGGGTCTACAAGCGCATGACCATCGAAGGCTTCATGGTCGGCACGCTCGCCGAGGGTCACGAACTGATGGCGCTGGCCCGCGCCGGCAAGATCAAGCCGACGCCGATGCGCGAGGAGCCGATGGCCGACGTGCAGAAGTGGATCGATGCGTTGCGGGCCGGACAAGTGGTGGGACGGGTCATCCTCAAAAACGAATAAGAAACGAGTAAGCAGAGCCATCCCGCCGACCTCCACCGCTGAAGCCGGAGGAGACGGATATGTGGAGCAAAGGACCGATCGCAGGCGCACTGGCCGCGCTCCTGCTCGCCATGCCAAGTGCTCTGGCACAGAAACAATACGATCGCGGCGCCAGCGACACCGAGATCAAGATCGGCACCACGACGCCCTACAGCGGCCCGGCATCGGCCTATTCGGCCGGCGCGATGTCGATCACCGCTTATTTCGCGATGATCAATGACCAGGGCGGGGTCAACGGCCGCAAGATCAAGTTCATCAGTCTCGACGATGCCTACAGTCCGCCGAAAACAGTGGAGCAGATCAGGCGATTGATCGAAAGCGAGGAGGTGCTGTTCCTGCTCAATACGGTCGGCACTGCGACCAACATGGCTGTGGTCAAATACATCAACCAGAAGCAGGTGCCGCACCTCTTCATCGGCTCCGGCGCGACCATCTTCAACGATCCCGAGCACTATCCGTGGACCATGAGCTGGACGCCGCATTATGCGTCCGAAGCCGAGATCTACGCCAAGTACATTCTCGCCACAAAGCCCGACGCCAGGATCGGCATTCTCGCGCAGAACGATGATCTCGGCCGCGACTACCTGATCGGCTTCAGGCGCGGGCTCGGCGAACGCGCCTCTTCGATGATCGTCTCCTATCAGACCTACAATACCAGCGATCCCACGGTGGATTCGCAGGTGGTGACGCTGAGGGCCGCTCGCGCCAACGTCTTCGTGATCTTCTCGGTACCGAAATTCGCCGCCCAAGCAATCCGCAAGGCCTATGACATCGATTGGCACCCGCAGGAGTTCGTGTCCAGCGTCGGCTCCTCGATCGCCGGCGCGATCAGGCCGGCTGGATTCGAGGCCGCCAAGGGCATCATCTCCGCGGCCTATCAGAAGGATCCCGCCGACCCGCAATGGCGCGACGACCCCGCCATGACGGCCTGGAATGCGTGGATGGACAAATACAACCCGCGCGTCGACAAGAGCGACTATTACGCGCCCTACGGCTACAATGTCGGCTACGCGGTCGTGCAACTGCTCAAGCAATGCGGCGACAATCTCACGCGCGCCAACATCATGAAACAGGCCTCCCATCTCGACATGGAGCTGCCACTTCTTCTCCCCGGCATTCGCCTGAAGACGACCCCCTCAGACCTGCGCCCGATCAAGCAGATGCGGCTCGTACGTTTCGACGGCCAGCGCTACGTGCTGTTCAGCGACGCGCTCGCGAGCGAGTGATTTCAATCGCAGTCCCGGCGGCGCGCGCTCGGAGGCCGCAAGCCCCCGCCGGGCGGTTTCTTCTGCACCAAATGGTTGCACCTGAGGCTTGACCATCGCGAAAGCAGCAACATCGCTTCCGCCCCGGCGGCGCCCGCGCTGGCAGCCCGAATTAAGCCCCATCCTCTCCGGATTTGCGGCCCATTGCGACCCAAGTCTTCCCCGAGATTTGGGATGGATAAGCGTCAGGTAGAGTGGAGTGGAACTGGATATGGCCAACCGAGCCGCGAAATTCGCATCCGCCGTCGTCGCCGGCATTCTCGCCGGACCGCCGATAACGATGGCGCAGCCCGCGGCAAGCTCAGCAGACTGCCTCACCCAGCCGGGCCCGAGCGCACCGCAGGGGCAGCATTGGTATTATCGTCTGGAACGCGGGACCAAGCGCCATTGCTGGTACCTTCGCGAGGAAGCCGCAAAAGTCTCGCCTCCGGCGTCCGCCGACGATGCATCGTCGGTGCCGAACGCGTCGGAAGAGGCACAGGCAGACGCGACCACTCGTTCGCTCGAGGACGCCCACGCCGAATTGCGATCACCGCAGCCGCGCATCCAGGGCAACGCCGGCTTTGCCGCTGCACAACCGGCGCCGCCAGCCGCAGCCACCCCCGCCGCGACGCCCCCCGCAAGCAGTCCGTTTCCTGATCCGCAGCAGGCCGCCCAGCCAGCATCGTCAGTCGCCTCGCGATGGCCGCAGGCAACTACCGCGGATTCCACCGCATCGCCGCCGCCCGCCGCCGACTCGGCCGATGCCGAACCGACTTCGCAGGCGCCCGCAACGCCGGCGGCTGCACCGGCGCCGGCCCCCAATGGACCGGTGGTCAAGGATCCCGCCCCCGCTCCGGTTTCGCTCCAGATGCTGTTCATCGTGATTCTGGGCGCGCTGGCGCTGGCAGGCCTGACGGCGAGCGTCGTCTATCGACTGGGCCGCGGCCGGAAAATCCGCGTTGATGCGCGCGAGCGCCGCGCCGCGATCTGGGAAGGCGTAGAGGACGCGCCTCAGCCTCCCTGGGTCGAACCGGTCATCGAAAAAACGGCGCCCCGTCCCGAGCCCGCGCGCGCGGCCGTTCAAACGGCCACGCCGCAGGAGCGATACCAGAAGATCGAGGAGATCCTGGCGCAGTTGGTGAAGCAGGCGCAGCAGAGCGACGCCTGAGGAGGCGTGACTATTTCTCGAGCTGCCGCTGCAGCTCTCGCACGAATGTGGTCAGTCCGACGCGCCGCTCGCGCTTCAGCCGCTCCGCCTTGAGGATCGACTGCACTTCGGCGAAGGCTTCATCGACGTCGTGATTGATGACGATGTAGTCGTATTCCGCCCAATGGCTCATTTCGTGGCTGGCGCGGCTCATCCGCGAGCGGATCACGTCATGGGAGTCCTGCGCGCGTGAATGCAGGCGCTTCTCGAGGTCGGCGGCGGACGGCGGCAGGATGAAGACGCTGACGACGTCGGCGCGCGCCTTCTCGCGCAATTGCTGCGTGCCCTGCCAATCGATGTCGAACAGAACGTCTTCGCCGGCGCTGAGCGCCGCCTCCACCGGCGCGCGCGGCGTGCCGTAGCGGTTGTCGAACACAACGGCCCATTCCAGGAGCTCGTTGCGCTTCACCATCTCTTCGAAGCGCGCTTTGTCGACGAACAGATAGTCGCGCCCGTCGACCTCGCCCGGCCGCATCGGGCGCGTCGTTGCCGACACCGACATTTTCAGGCCGGCGATGCGCTCGATCAGAAGGCGTGACAGTGTGGTTTTGCCGGCGCCCGAGGGCGAGGACAGCACGAACATCAGGCCGCGCCGTTCAACTCCCAAACCGTGGCGGTGAGCCGTCATGGATCACTCCAGATTTTGCACCTGCTCGCGAAACTGCTCGACGACGCTCTTCATTTCGAGACCGGTATTGGTCAACTCCACGTCGTTCGACTTGGAGCAGCAGGTATTGACCTCGCGGTGGAACTCCTGCGCCAGGAAATCGAGACGGCGGCCAATCGGCCCACCCTTGCCGATCATCTCGCGGACCTGTGCGATGTGCGAGGCGATGCGATCGAGTTCCTCGCGAATGTCGGCCTTGGCCGCAATCAACAACGCCTCTTGCGTCAGGCGGTCGGCATCGAAGCGATCGGACGTCTCGAGCAGTGCTGCGATCTGTTCGGCAAGGCGCGCGCGGACCGCCTCGGGTTTGCGGCCGGGTGCGGCTTCCGCCTTGCTCGCCAGCCTCTCCATCTCGTCCATGCGCTGGCCCAAAATCTGTCCAAGGGCTTCGCCCTCGCGCCGGCGCATCGCCACGAGATTCGTCAGCGCCTCGTCAAAGGCGGCGGAGGCCGCAGCCACGGCGGCCTTGTCTTCTTCCTCGTCGCTCTCCGGCTCGACCACCTCGATCACGCCCTTGATGCCGAGCAGCCCGTCGATGCTCGGCGCCACCGCGTCGATCCTGCCCGCCAGAGAACCCGCGACCTTGAGCACCGCCGCCAGCACCTCTTCATTGATACGCACGGTCGAGAGCGCATCGGCACGCTTGATGTTGAAATTGGCGTAGATCGTGCCGCGCGACAGCACCTCGCTGGCGCGCTTCTTGGCAAAAGCCTCCAGCTCATCCCATCCCTGGGGCACGCGCAGGCGCAGATCAAGGCCCTTGGCATTGACCGACTTCAGTTCCCATTCGAAGCTGTAAGGGCCGCTCGCGCCGTGGCTGCGGGCAAAGCCTGTCATGCTCGACAGCGCCATGGTTTCAATTCTCCGGGCGAGATTCGCGTCACGCAAAAGCCGCGCGGACCATAAGACGTTTTCAGGAAAAGTGGAGTCCGGCGCATCCGGCTCCTTAATTACTGCTGAACGACCCGCGGCGTCGCGGTCGGCTGCACCGCCCCCTGCCGCGCCCGGGCAGGCTTCTTCGGTGCGGGCTTGCCGGTCGCCGAGGTCGGGGCCGCATCGGCCGGCGGCGGATTGGCCGCGGGCGGCGGAGGCTCGTCGGCCGGCTCGACGGTATCGTTCTGGATCTGCTTTTCCATCGCGCGCAGCTTGGCGACGTTCTTCTGGTGCTGGTCGTAGGTCTCGGTGAAGGAGTGGCCGCCGGTGCCGTCGGCGACGAAATAGAGGTCACGGGTGCGGGCCGGATTAGCCGCGGCCTCCAGCGAGGCCCGGCCCGGGTTGGAGATCGGCCCGGGCGGCAGGCCGTCGATGACATAGGTGTTGTAGGGGGACGGCTGGGCGATCTCGCTGCGCTTGATCGGCCGCCCCAGCGTGCCCTTACCGCCGACAAGGCCGTAGATGATCGTCGGATCCGACTGCAGCTTGATCTTCTGCTTCAGCCGGTTGACGAACACCGCGGCGACCCGGCTGCGCTCGTCGGGCTTTGCGGTCTCCTTCTCGACGATCGAGGCCAAGGTCACAAGCTGCTCCGGCGTCCTGACCGGAAGGTCCGGACTGCGGCGTTCCCAGATTTCCGCCACCACGCGCTTTTGCGCCTGCTGCATGCGCTGAATCACCTGATCGCGCGTGGTGCCGCGCGGGAATTTGTAGGTCTCGGGCAGAAGCGTGCCTTCGCGCGGGATCTCACGCACGGTGCCCGAGAAGATGTCATTGTCCATCAGGCGGGCGACGATTTGCTCCGAGGTCAGCCCTTCCGGAATGGTCACGGCGTGCTGCACCACTTTTCCCTCGACCATGGTGCCGATCACATCGCGCAAGGACGCATTCTTCTGGAACGCGTATTCGCCGGGCTTGAGCTCGGAGCTCGCCTTCAGCGCGAAGACGCTGGCGATGAAGACCCAGGGATTGACGTCGATGACGCCTTCCCGCGTCAGCGTGTCGGCGATGTCACGTTTGCCGGCGCGTTGAGGAATGTTGACGATCTTGTCTTCCTGCAGCGGACCCGGCGCCTCCAGGGTCTGCCTGCCATAGTAATAAGCGGCGCCGGTGCCGATCATCAGCAGCAACAGAAGGGTGATGATGGCGTTGCCGACCACGACGAAAGGATTGCGGGCGCGCTCTGAGCGCCTGGGCGGCGGAGGCACCTGCTCCGGCTCCAGCGCGGCGCGCGGGCTGCGTGGCGAAATGGGCGGCCTCTCACTCATCGATGCAACCTGATTCCTGTCGCTCTCATCGCGGCGTTAAGCGCTTCTTCTCGCGCAAACGGCCGGTAGTGTACGCCCGAACCAAAGGATTTAGCAGCGAATGCGGCGAAACGGTGGACTTGCGGCAAGCCGCATCAGTTGATTACGCGCTGCAGGATCACGGAAGCGTTGGTGCCGCCGAATCCGAACGAATTGGACAACGCGACATTGATCTCGCGTTTGCGCGGCGTCTGCGGCACGAGATCGATTGCCGTTTGCACCGATGGATTTTCCAGGTTGATCGTCGGCGGCGCGATGTTATCGCGAATCGCGAGAATGCTGAAAATCGCCTCGATCGCGCCGGCCGCTCCGAGAAGATGCCCGGTCGAGGACTTGGTCGATGACATCGACACGCGCGAGGCCGCATTGCCGAGCAGCCGTTCCACTGCGCCGAGCTCGATCTCGTCACCGACCTGCGTCGAGGTGCCGTGGGCGTTGATGTAGTCGATGTCGGAGGTGGTAAGGCCTGCGCGCTTTAACGCAGCCGACATGCTGCGGAAGCCGCCGTCACCGTCAGGCGACGGCGAGGTGATGTGATAGGCGTCGCCCGACAGGCCATAGCCGATCACTTCAGCATAGATCTTCGCGCCGCGAGCCCTGGCGTGTTCGTATTCCTCGAGCACGACAACGCCGGCGCCCTCACCCATCACAAAGCCATCGCGATCCTTGTCGTAGGGACGCGAGGCCCTTTCCGGGGTCTCGTTGAAGCCGGTCGAGAGCGCGCGTGCCGCACAGAAACCGGCCATGCCGATTCGGCAAATCGGCGATTCCGTCCCACCGGCCACCATCACGTCGGCGTCGCCAAGCGCAATCAGCCGGCTTGCATCGCCGATCGCATGCGCGCCGGTCGAACACGCCGTCACCACTGCGTGGTTGGGACCCTTCAGGCCGAACTCGATGGAGACGTAGCCGGACGCCAGATTGATCAGGCGGCCCGGAATGAAGAAGGGTGACACCTTGCGCGGCCCGCGCTCCTTCAGCAGCACGGCGGTATCGGCGATTCCCGAGAGGCCGCCGATGCCGGATCCGATCATGGTGCCGGTGGCACAGCGGTCCGCCTCGGTCGAGGGACGCCAGTTGGCGTCGTCCAGGGCCTGACGCGCGGCGGCCATGGCGAAGATGATGAAATCGTCGACCTTGCGCTGGTCCTTCGGCTCCATCCACAGATCGGGATTGAAGCTCCCGTCAGAACCATCGCCGCGCGGGACCGAACAGGCGATCTTGCTCGGCAGATCGGAGACATCGAAGCTCTCGATCTTCCGCGCGCCGCTCTCGCTGTTGAGAATGCGCTTCCAGGTCACGTCGACGCCACAGCCGAGTGGCGACACCATGCCGAGGCCTGTGACGACGACTCGTCTCATGTCCAGCACTCCAGCCCGGGGGTTCGCGGCTTACAATGAAAGGCCGATGGGCCGTCCGCGGACGGCCCGGCCAGCCTTGTCTCTACCGCGCAGGGGGCGTCAGCTCTTCGCGTTCTTTTCGAGGAATTTCGTCGCGTCGCCGACGGTCAGAATCGTCTCTGCAGCGTCGTCCGGAATCTCACAACCAAATTCTTCTTCAAAAGCCATCACCAGCTCGACGGTGTCGAGGCTGTCAGCACCGAGGTCGTCAATGAAGCTCGCATTGTCGGTCACCTTCTCAGGCTCAACGCCCAGGTGCTCGACCACGATCTTCTTAACCCGCTCGCCAATGTCACTCATGCTCCAACCTCGTGCTTGTTCCCTTAAGACCCGACCCCAAGATGATACGAGCCATCGTGGTCGTTAAACTTCCTTCGCTATCGCGCATAAACTTGATTTGCCCTGACAGGCCCGGCGAACGACGGCAAGCTTCGCCCTCGCCAATATACAGGGTTTCGAAATCCTGCAATGGCGTTCTTTGCCCTGCCGTTGGCGGTTCGGTTATCATACTTCAAAAGCCTTGACTACAAGCCTTGATCTGCCTGCCGAAACGGCTTTTCGCCGCATCCGGCGGACGCCCGCGCCGGCGCTTCAAACCATGGCCATGCCGCCATTGACGTGAATCGTTTGGCCAGTGACGTAAGCAGCCTCGTTCGAGCTTAGATAGACCGCCGCGGCGGCAATATCCTCGGGTGTCCCCAGCCGTGCCGCCGGAACCCGGGCAAGGATGCCCTCACGCTGCTTCTCGTTGAGAGCGTCTGTCATGGGCGTCTTGATGAACCCTGGTGCAATGCAATTGGCCGTCACATTGCGCTTGGCATATTCCGCCGCCAGCGACTTGATCATGCCGATCAGTCCCGCCTTCGAGGCACTGTAGTTGCCCTGCCCGGGATTGCCGGTGACGCCGACCACCGACGTGATCGCGATGATGCGGCCGAAGCGCTTGCGCATCATCGATTTGGTGGCGGCCCGGGCAAGGCGGAAGGTCGCGGTCAGATTAACGTTGATCACCTGGTCCCAATCCTCGTCGCGCAATTGCACGAACAGATTGTCCCGGGTGATGCCGGCATTGGCGACGAGAATATCGAGCCCGCCCATCGCCTGTTCCGCCGCCGGCACCAGGGCCTCCACCTCGGCCGTGTCGGACAGATTGCAGGGCAGCACATGTACCCGTTCAGCCAGCTTTGCCGCCAGCGCATCGAGAACCTCGCGCCGGGTCCCGGAGATCGCGACCGTCGCACCTTGCGCATGCAGGGCCTGCGCGATCGCAGCGCCAATTCCTCCGGTCGCGCCTGTGACCAGCGCCGTCCTGCCACTCAGATCGAACATCGATATCTCCTTACGCCGACCGTGCGGCCGCCAATGCATCTTTGGCAGCGGCAATATCGTTCGGCCCACCGACCGCGATACCGACCGCGCCCTCGGCGATGCGCTTGACCAGCCCCGTCAGCACCTTACCCGCGCCGATTTCGAAAAATCGGATGACGCCATGGGCCGCCATATAGGCCACCGATTCCCGCCAGCGCACCGTTCCCGTCACCTGCTCGACCAGCCGGCGGCGAATTTCGTCGGGATCGCTGATGGGGGCAGCCAGGACGTTGGACACCACGGGCGACGCCGGTTTGTTGATAGTGACCTCCGAAAGCGCCTTTGCCATGGCGTCGGCCGCAGGCTGCATCAACCGGCAATGAAACGGCGCCGACACCGGCAGCAGCATAGCGCGCTTGGCACCCTTGGCCTTGGCAATTTCCACCGCACGGTCGACCGCGGCCTTGTCGCCTGACACCACCACCTGCCCGCCGCCATTGTCATTGGCCGCCTGGCAAACCTGGCCCTGGGCTGCTTCTTGCGCAACCGCCACTGCCGCTTCGTAGTCCAGCCCAAGCAGCGCCGCCATGGCGCCGACCCCGACCGGAACCGCCTTCTGCATGGCGAGCCCACGGGCTCGCAATAGCCGCGCGGCATCGGAGATCGAGAGACTGCCGGCGGCCGCCAGCGCCGAATACTCGCCCAGCGAATGACCGGCCACATAGGCGGCGTCACGCCCCACCGCAAAGCCCGCCTCACTCTCCAGAACGCGCAAGGCCGCCATGGAAACGGCCATCAGCGCCGGCTGGGCGTTTTCAGTGAGCTGCAATGTTTCGGCCGGACCGTCCCACATGATGGACGTCAGCTTTTCCGAGAGCGCCGCGTCGACTTCGTCGAAGACGGCGCGCGCGGCCGGGAAGGCGTCGGCCAGGGCCTTGCCCATGCCGAGAGCCTGCGAACCCTGCCCCGGAAAAGTGAATGCTGCCGTCATCGGCTCTCCCAGACTGTTACGGACCTGTCAAAGTTCAAAGTCGGGCCGTAAGACCTGACGGAGGCCGGGATGTCAAGCGGGCTAGCGAGCCAGGCCGCCCCGGATTGCCGCTAAAAACCGCCCGCCGTTTGGTCGGCGTCCACTTTTGCGCCAGAGCGCGCCCGGCGCGCGCTGTTCACAACCTGTCCCGGACGGTCCTCGCGGTCGGGCTTGGCGGTCGCGAGCCGGAGCACGGCGGCATAGCTCGGCTGCACCTCCATGCTGCCCGCATGCCGGCTTTCGCTGAGAATGCGGTGCACGCGCGGCAGATTATAGCAGGGTACGTAGAACAGGAGATGATGTTCGAGATGGTAGTTCACGTAATAGGGCGCGATGAATAATCGCTCCAGCCAATTTGCCCGCGTCGTGCGCGTGTTGCGCAAGGGATCGTTGCTGTCGGGAACGACGGCGTGCTCGGCAATGTTACGGATACGGGTGATGACCATCATCCACGTCAACAGCGGCACCAGCCATAAGAGCGGATAGGCCCACCAGACGCCGGCGATCGCAAAGGCCGCCAACAGCACCGCGTTGACGGCGCACTGCGGTCCCAGCTTTTCCCAAAAATGCGCCGCGCGACGCGCGAGCGGCCATTCCGCCGGTCCGAGCGCGTTGAGCAATTGCGCCTTGCGCTGCTGGTAGCCGGTCTGTCCGGTGATATCGCGCAGGAATTTGCGGCGGTAGCTCATCTTGGTGATTGGAAACGGCGCGGAGAGCACGAGATCAGGATCATCCTCCTGCTGCGTGCGCGCGTGATGTTGCAGGTGATAGCGGCGATAGGCTCTCGTCTCGGCGAAAACCGGATAGGCGCAGAACCATTGGCTCATGGCCAGATTGATCTTCTCGTCTGGTGACAAACACCCGTGCGCCCCATCATGCATCAGGATCGCAAGGCCAAGCTGGCGTGAGCCGATGATCGCGACCGCAAGCAGGTAGGTCAGCGGATTGGGCCACCAGGCGACGAGCGCGACCGCAACAATGATCAGCGCCCACGCATGCGCGATCAGTGCCGCGCCCTTCCAGGTAGAACGCCGGCGCACGGCGATCAGTTGCTCCTCGGTCAACAAATCACGCGCGCGGATGCGAAGTGCGGTCATGATAAAGGCTCCGAGTCCGATTGAGACGAAGCGGGGGCACCGTGTTCGCCGACGAGCCGCAGGCGCGCGCCGTCGCTGATCGTTGCCGTCGCCTGTTCGCCGAGCACACGCAGCATCTCAGCGCATAGTTCGTCCGACGAACGGCCCACGGCATAGCCCTCGACCATGATGCCGATGGCAATGGCCCAGAACCTCCGTGACGTCGCATCGGGATCGCGCAAGCTCCGCCAGCCATGCCGCTCGATCTGGCCCGCATAGGCGCGCAATCCCTCGCTGTGTAGGCGCGCGATGGTACGCTCCACGAGAGGCGCAAGGTCCTGACGGCGCCGCGTCAGTGTCAGAGCTTCGGCAAAGAAGGCGACCGAATCGGTCGCCGTCACCGTCTCGACCAGGGCCCGGGTGTAGTCGCGCGGCGTATGGGCGCTCAGCGCCGCCTGTTCGGCCGCCCGGGCGACATAGAGCACGTCACGGCAGGCGGCTTCGACAAACAGCGCCTCCTTGGTGCGGAAGTAATAGGTGATCTGGCTCGGAAAGGCGTCTGCTGCTGCTGCAATATCCGCGATCGACGCCCCGGACAGCCCGCGCTCCCTGAACAGCCGGCTGGCAGCGTCCAGCAGGAGCGAGCGCATCTTGCGCCCGGCTGGGCGCGTGGCGCGAACGGCATGCTTCGGATCGGATGTCGGCATCTCGGGCAAGATTTCGGCCGCCATTGTCGTCCTTCTCAACCTATTTGTATGTCATTCAAACAAATAGATCAAGGCCGTTCATCCGGCGATTCGATCAAAGGGGCGACATCCGCCCAAGAAAATCCGTCAGGAACCGCCGCCCGTTTCCCTTGCTCCGGCGCGCAAAATCCTTATAAAGCGCGCATCCGTGGGTCCCGGCCGGGAGCTGAACGGACGGTCTCAGCAATCTCACCGTTGTGGCGATATTGATGTGGCAGGGCCAGTCGGCCCGTCGTCCCGTGTTTCCGCCTTCTGAAGCTTACCCTCCCCGAGTCCTTTCCGAAGGCCTCGAAGGGCTTGTCGCCGGGAGTCGCGCCAACACTTTAAGGAAAGGACTTCCATGCCTCTTTACGAGCATGTTTTTCTCGCGCGCCAGGACGCGAGCCCGCAGCAGGTCGAGGAACTGACGACCCAGATGACCGGGATCGTCGAGCAGCTCGGCGGCAAGGTCACCAAGACCGAGAATTGGGGGGTGCGCTCCCTCACCTATCGCATCAACAAGAACCGCAAGGCGCATTTCGTGCTGCTCAACATCGACGCGCCCTCCGCCGCGATTGCCGAGATCGAGCGGCAGGAGCGGATCAGCGAGGATGTGATCCGTTACCTGAGCGTCCGCGTCGAGGAGCTGGAGGAAGGCCCCTCTGCAATGATGCGGAAAGCGGATCGCGACCGTGAGCGCGACGACCGTGGCGGCGGCTTCCGCGGTGAACGGGGCGACCGAGGCGATCGTGGCGATCGTGGCCCGCGCCGTTCGCGCGATGACGTCGATGGCGGGGAAGAGGAGTAAGAACAATGGCTGAAGCCGGTGCACGTCGTCCGTTTTTCCGTCGCCGCAAGACCTGTCCGTTCACTGGTCCGAACGCGCCGAAGATCGACTACAAGGATTCCAAGCTGCTGATGCGCTACGTCTCCGAGCGCGGCAAGATCGTGCCGAGCCGCATCACGGCGGTCTCGGCCAAGAAGCAGCGCGAGCTCGCGCGTGCCATCAAGCGCGCCCGTTTCCTCGGTCTGCTGCCTTACGTGATCAGGTAACTTTCGATAGATTGGATCGGCGGCCCTGGGCCGCCGATCGCAACGTTTCATAAGGCTTCCGGGTCGTCCGGTTGCCGATGGTTGGGGCTCCCCAGAGGAACCTCTAACCGCCGATGAGGGGCGGGACAGCTAATGATCGGTCAAATTCTCATTGCGATTGCCGCCGGCTCCGCGTCGGCCGCCATGTTCGCCTCGATCATGTCGGGCGCGCTGATTTCGCTCGTGCTGGTGTATTTTTCGCCGCTGCCTTTGATGGTGGCGGCGATCGGCTGGGGACCGCTTGCCGCGGCCATCGGCGGCGGTGTCGCGGCAATCGGCGTTGGCGCGATGTTCGGTTTCGTCAACCTCGTCGGTTACACCGTTGCCATCGCCCTGCCCGCCTGTTGGCTCGGCCACCTCTGCCTGCTCGGGCGTCCGCCTCGCGAAGACCAGGCCGCGCCTGCAGCGCCTGCCTCGCTCGAATGGTATCCGGTCGGACACGTTCTGGTTTGGATTGCAGCGCTTGCTGCGATCGTCGTGAGCGCCGGTGTCCTCGCGATCGGGCCCGATGCGGCCTCGATCACCGGCACGCTGCGAAGCGCGCTGCTGAGCGTCCTCGGGTTGAACGAGAACGGAATCAGCGTGGAGTCCCAACAACGGATCGATGCGGTCGTGAGTTTCGCGCCGCCCGCGGCCGCCATGTCGTGGATGTTGATGTTCACGCTCAACCTCTGGCTCGCGGCAAGAATCACGGCGACTTCGGGACGGCTGTCGCGGCCGTGGCCTGAGCTTAGAGCGGCCGCGTTGCCGCCGATGATGCTGGTCGCGCTGTGCGCCGCCACCGCTTTCTGCTTTTCGGGCGGCGTTCTGGCGATGCTCGCCAAGATCGCCACATCGGCGCTGATGATGGCGTATGCGCTGACCGGCCTTGCGGTCCTGCATACGCTGACGCTCGCCTTGAAAAGCCGCGCCTTCTGGCTGGGATCGACTTACGCTTTTGTCCTGATGTTCGGATGGCCCCTGCTTGCACTGGCCGCGCTCGGCCTTGCGGATGCCGTGTTCGGCTTGCGCCGGCGCTACTTGCGCGCGCATCCGCCGCCCTTGCCTGCCCCCTGAAATCAACTTCTCACTTTCTCAACATTCAAAAGGAGTACGATCATGGAAGTCATTTTGTTGGAGCGCGTCGCCAAGCTCGGTCAGATGGGCGAAATCGTAAAGGTGCGCGATGGTTACGCGCGTAACTTCCTGCTGAAGCGTAAGAAGGCGCTGCGCGCCACCGCGGAGAACCGCGCCAAGTACGACGGCATGAAGGCCGAACTCGAGGCCAACAACATCAAGGCGAAGACCGAGGCAAACAAGGTGGCCGAGAAGATCAACGGCCGCGACATCGTCATCATCCGCCAGGCTTCCGAATCGGGTCAGCTCTTCGGCTCGGTCTCAGTACGCGACATTGTCCTGGCGCTGGAAGCCGATGGCATCACGGTCAGCCGCCCGCAGGTCTGGCTGGACGCGCCGATCAAGGCGATCGGTCAGCGCCAGGTGACGATCGCCGTTCACCCCGAAGTCGAAGCCACCATCAACATCACGGTGGCGCGCAGCGCCGATGAGGCCGAGCGGATCAAGCGCGGCGAGGACATCTCGACCCGTCAGGAAGATCAGGACGCCGCAGCCGAGGCACTGGCCGCCGCCGGCGAGTTCTTCGATCCGGAAGCCCAGCACGAAGTGGCGCCGGAAGCCGAAGCCGCGCCGACCGAGAAGTAATTTCCCGGGAATACCCGACCTCGTCCAACCCCGGTCTTCAGGCCGGGGTTGGGGCGTTGATCGGGAGACGCTCGCTCGGCATCGCGACCGTGCGAACGCCGCACCTTGGCCGCGTGGGCCTTGGTTGATCTATTTGGAAGCAGGCGCCGGCGGCTCGCTCGGCGAGGTGCCTTGCGTCGACTCGGCCGGCGTGGCGCTCAACGACGGCGCTGCCACCGCAGGCGCAGAAGAAGAAGTGGATGTCGCGGCCGGCGTCACCGGGGGGACCGGATCTGGCCGCAGCGCCGGTGCTTCGGTCTGCTTCGCCGGTTCGGCATTGACTGCTTGCGGCGGGGAGGACGCTTCCGCCGGGTTTCCGCCCTCGCCTCGCCCGGCATCGGGCCGGCTCGCCTCGGTCTTCGGAGCTTCGCTCGTGCTCTGCGGAGCCCCACCGCTACCGGCCTCTTCCCTGGCGGGCTCGAGAGGGCTCGGCGCCCCCTCCTCAAGGCCAGGCTTGCCGCGCCGCCGCTTGGCGGACAGCTTACGGCCGTCAGCGCCATGTTCGCCCGCTGCCTGAGTAGGCGCCCGGCCCTCGGCCGCCGGCTGGCCCGCTTCCGGCGCATCCGCGGTGGGCGCCTGGCGCTTGGCGTTGCGCCGGGGTCGGCCGGGCTCGTTGGCAGCAGGCGCCTCGCTCTCCTGCCGCGGCTCCGCCTCTTGCGGCGCCGCAGAGACCGGATGACGCCTGCGGCCGGCGCGATCGGGTTGGTCGGTTGCACCTGCGGGCTTGCCGTCGGACTTCGCTTCCTTGCCCGCCTTCTGCTTTTCGCCGTAGCGGGTATCGGTCGCGCCATTGGAGACCAGATAGGAGGACAGCACGCCTGCCATCTCCGGGCTCGTCGTGTAATGCTGCCGCAGGAAGCCCTGCAGCGAACCCGGCGCCACCGTTTTCAACAGGCCGCGCGGGCTCTTGTGGCAGGCGGTGCAGGTGCCCGCGAAAATCTGGCTCGGACTCTTGCCGGCATCGAGATTCTCCTGCGCCTGAGCCCCTCCCGCTGCGCAACAGCCGATCAGAAGCGTCACCGTCGCTAAACTGAGCGCTCGGCTCAACATCATTGGCTGTTCTCCAACTTTTTCGAAATCGGGATGCAGATCGCTGGCGAGTCGCCCGGACGGCGCCGACGGCGGGTCACCTTTTAGCTGATTATTCCGGCAATGGAAGCATGCATATCGCGCACCTGCACAAGCCGGGTATTTCGGAATATCCGCTTTGTCTCCAACGCACTAGACGGGCGCGGAACTTACACTATGATCCGATCAGGGCGCATGGGAACCAACCCGGTCGAACTGCGTCGAATATCGGCCGGGGAGGCTCTACTTCTGACGGGATATCACGAAAGATATCACGGGTGGCGGTGGTTTCGATGGACCGTTTGTTGCGTAGTCTGCTGACGAAGTTCATTCAGCGCGGTACGATAAGTTTCACGACCGCAAGTGGCGCAAAATTCACCTGTGGGGACGGCACCGGCGAGCCGGTCCATGTCCGCTTCGTCACCACGGAAGCCGAACGCAGGATCATGCTCAATCCCGAGCTTGCGCTCGGCGAAGCCTTCATGGACGGCACTTTCGTCGTCGAGACCGGAACCATTGCGGATGCGCTGGCGATCCTGATGGATCAACCGAATTCGTTGCCGCGCTGGGCGAAATTGCGCTGGTGGGCTCGCTATCTCACACGCCATCTCACCCAATTCAATCCGCGCGGCCGCTCGCGCAATAACGTCGCCCACCACTACGATCTCGACGGCCGGCTCTATGCTCTCTTCCTTGATGCCGACAAGCAGTATAGCTGCGCCTATTTCGAGACGCCCGAGACCAATCTCGACGATGCGCAGCTCGCCAAGAAGCGCCATCTCGCCGCAAAGCTGCTGGTTGGCCGCGGCCACCGCGTGCTCGATATCGGCTCCGGCTGGGGTGGGCTTGGCCTCTATCTCGCTGAAATCGCCGGCGCCGACGTTACAGGGATCACGCTCTCGACCGAGCAGCTCCAGGTCTCCAACGCCCGCGCCGCGGAGAAGAACCTGACGCGGTCGGCGCGCTTCCTGATGCAGGATTATCGCGACGTTAAGGGCCCGTTCGACCGCATCGTCTCGGTGGGCATGTTTGAACATGTCGGCGTCGATTTCTACGACACCTTCTTCAAGCGCTGCGCGCAGCTTCTCACAGACGACGGCGTGATGATGCTGCATTCGATCGGCCGCTCCGAAGGTCCCGACGTGACCAATCCCTGGATCGCCAAATACATTTTTCCCGGCGGCTACATCCCCGCATTGTCGGAGGTGATGCCGTCGATCGAGCGCGCCGGCCTCCTCGTCTGCGACGTCGAGATCCTGCGACTGCATTATGCGGAGACGCTGAAAGCCTGGCGCGAGCGATTCATGGCGCGGCGCGAGGAAGCCGTGCAACTCTATGACGAGCGTTTTGCCAGGATGTGGGAGTTCTATCTGGCGGCGTCCGAAATGTCGTTCCGCAAGCAGAACATGATGAACTTCCAGATTCAGCTCACCAAGCGCCAGGGCGTGGTGCCGATGACGCGCGACTATATCGCGCGCGAAGAAACCAAGCTGCGCGGGCTGGAACAGGGGAGCCGGCCGCGGCTCAAGATCGCCGGCGAATAGCGCGCGAAGCGCACATCATTTCCGCATGCTGAACGCCTAAGCGGCGAAGGGATACCGGCTTACCGACTTTGCAAGCTGGGCGCGCAAGCCTTCGAGAACCGCGGGCGGGCAAGGCTGGCTGCGGATTTCCGGACGCGCCGCCTCCTCCATGGCATCGATCAGCATCGACAGCCACAACCGCCGTTCCGCATCCGCCTGCCCTATCGCCGTCTGCTGACGCATCGCCTGCTCTCGCCTCTGCTCCGGACGGTTCCTGATTACCCCACGGGAAAGAAAGCCAACCAATGTGAACTGCTTCACAGAGCTTCCGTTCCAAGCGCTCTAAAAATTACCCATGGCGCAGAAGACCTTTCCAATCGCAGTCGATGTCATGGACGATCTCCGCACCGACTATCTCTTGCTGGCAACCGGTCTCGGTGCTGCCCTGATCGCGCTCATCTATTTGCTTGCGACCTGACGCCCCGCAAATCGCCCCCTTGCCCTCACCTGTGAGTCGAAGACGAGCGGCCAAAGGTTCAGCCGCCTTCATTTGAATTTGCGAGATTTCTCACCCCGGCGCCGGTTTCGCGCGGCAAAGCGCGTCAAGCGTTGACAGCCCTGCGCGCAAGATTCACACCATGCGTTGTGTGAATCGGGCATAAGGCACACGGCCGCTTTCGTGCCGCCGCAGAGTGGCGCTTTATCGCGGGCCCCACCCTTCTCTCACCACGATCAGAATTGACGATTACACTTGACCATGGCCGCAACTGATTCGACCGTTCTCAAGCTCGCACCCGATGCGCCAAATGCGACGTATCGGACTGCACCGCACAATATCGAAGCGGAGCAGAGCCTTTTGGGCGCGATCCTGGTCAACAATGACGCCTTTTATCGCGTCTCGGATTTCCTCGAGCCGAAACACTTGTTCGAGCCGATCCATCAGACGATCTATGAGACCGCGGCTTCGCTGATCCGGATGGGCAAGGTCGCAACGCCCGTGACCTTGAAGACATTTCTGCCGGCCGACCTCGATATCGGCGGCCTCACGGTGGGCCAGTATCTCGCGCGTCTCGCGGCAGAGGCGACCACCATCATCAACGCGCAGGACTATGGGCGCACGATCTATGACCTGTCGTTGCGGCGCGATCTGATCCAGATCGGCGAGGACATGGTCAATGTCGCCTACGACGCGCCGGTCGATTTCGCGCCGCGGGTGCAGATCGAGGATGCCGAGCGCAAGCTATACGAGCTGGCCGAAACCGGCCGCTACGACGGCGGCTTCCAGAAGTTCTCGCAGGCGCTCACCACCGCCATCGACATGGCGGCCAACGCCTATAAGCGTGACGGAAAGCTGTCGGGCATTTCCACCGGCTTGCGCGACCTCGATTCCAAGATGGGCGGACTGCAGCACTCCGACCTCATCATCGTCGCGGGCCGCCCGGGCATGGGCAAGACGTCGCTTGCCACCAACATCGCCTACAACATCGCCAAGGCCTATGAAGGCGAGGTTCAGCCCGACGGGACGATGAAGGCGGTGAATGGCGGCATTGTCGGCTTCTTCTCCTGCGAAATGTCGTCCGAGCAGCTCGCCACCCGTATCCTCGCCGAGCGCACCGGCATTCCATCGAGCACGATCCGGCGCGGCGGCATCAGCGAAATGGATTTCGAAAAGATCCGCGAGTGCTCCATCGAGCTGCAATCGCTGCCGTTCTATATCGACGAAACCGGCGGCCTCTCGATCGCGCAGCTCACCGCGCGTGCCCGGCGGTTGAAGCGGCAGAAGGGTCTTGATCTTCTGGTGATCGACTACATCCAGCTCTTGCAAGGCTCGAGCAAACGCTCGTCCGACAGCCGCGTGCAGGAAATCACCGAAATCACCACGAACCTGAAGGCGCTGGCAAAAGAGCTCAGCGTCCCCATCATCGCGCTGTCGCAGCTATCGCGCCAGGTCGAATCGCGCGACGACAAGCGCCCGCAGCTTTCGGACTTGCGTGAATCCGGCTCGATCGAGCAGGACGCCGACGTCGTCTTGTTCGTGTACCGCGAGGAATACTATCTCGCCAACAAGGAGCCGCGTCCGGGTACGCCTGAACACGAGAAATGGCGCACCGACATGGATCTCGCGCACGGAAAGGCCGAAGTCATCATCGGCAAGCAGCGTCACGGCCCGACCGGCACGGTGGAATTGCACTTCGATGGCTCGGTGACCCGGTTCGGCGATCTCAGCCAGGACGGCAACCTGCCGGATCGGATGTATTAGCGCATCGCCTGCGAGGTTGAACCGGAACCCTGCCCCGCGTAAAACCGACGGGCCATGACCCCTGCCTCCAGTTCCAAGCCGTTACAGGCAAGCGCACCGCCCCCGCCCGAAGCAAATCAGGCGTCGGAGCTCGCTGCCTATAACGGCATTCTCACGATCGATCTCGACGCCATCATTGCCAATTGGCGCAAACTGGAAAAGGCCGCGGTACCGGCCGAGTGCGCCGCGGTGATCAAGGCCAACGCCTATGGCTGCGGCACCGAGCCCGTCGCCAAGGCGCTGGCCGCGGCGGGTTGCAAGACGCTCTTCGTCGCGACGCTCGATGAGGCCCGCGCCGCGCGGGCCGCGGCGCCGGAAGCGGCTATCTACGTCCTCAATGGTTTCCTCCAGAACACGGGTGAGTTCTACGCGACGATCAACTGCCGGCCTGTGATCGGCGAGCTCAACGAGCTTGCCGAATGGGACGTGTTCTGCCGCCGCTCCGGCTGGTCCGGAGGCGCGGCCATCCACATCGACACCGGCATGAACCGGCTCGGGCTTACGATTCAGGAAGCGCAAGGCCTGATCCCGCGCATCAACGCCGGCGACCACGGCATCACGCTGGTGATGAGCCATCTGGTCGCCGCCGAACAGCTCAATAATCCCGTGAATGCGCGGCAGCTTGGCGCCTTCCGCGAGATCGCGAGCCTGTTCACGGGCGTGCCGGCCTCGCTTGCCAACTCGTCCGGCATCTATCTCGGCTCGCCCTTCGTCTTCGATTTGGTGCGGCCTGGCGCGGCCCTCTATGGCGTCAATCCGACGCCGGAGGCCGACAACCCGATGCAGCCGGTGGTCGATCTCAAGGCGCGCATCGTGCAGATCCGCAATGTCGATCGCGGCGACACCGTCGGTTACGGCGGCACCTGGACCGCGCGGCGGCCGACAAGGCTTGCGATCATCGCCACCGGCTATGCCGACGGCTATTTCCGCGCCGCCGGCTCCAATGATGGCACCCGCGGCGCGGACGTGGTCGTTGCCGGCAAGCGCTGCCCGATTGCGGGACGCATCTCCATGGACCTGATCGCGATCGACATCACCGACCTGCCCGCGAACGCCGTGCGGCGCGGCCACATGGCGACGCTGATCGGCGAAGGCATCACCGTCGATGAACTCGCGCATCACTTCGGCACCATCGGCTACGAGGTGCTGACCAGCCTCGGCCGCCGCTACGCGCGAGTCTATAAAGGTGGCGGGGCAGCGAACGCATCCGTCGCGCCGCCCTAGGCCTGACGCCTCGTTACTGCTTCTTGTGGGAATCCAGCGCCTTCCTGCAGCTCTCGGTGAGCTGATCATGCTGCTTGTTCAGGCAGGCGACGATGCGTCCGCCGCCGGGCGCGATGCCGGCGCAATACTTGTCGTAGTCCTGCTTACAGGCGCCGCGTGAATCGGAGCTCGTCGTTTGCGCAATCGAGGACGAGCAAAATCCGATTGCGCAGACGAGAATGACAGCTTGCAGTTTTGACATGAGACCTCCGATGATGGCGCGCATACGGCGCATCGGCTAGCTCTACATGAAGATTGCGACATTCAACATCAACAATGTCAACCGCCGCCTGGCCAACCTGCTTCATTGGCTGCAGAGCGCGAAGCCGGATATCGTCTGTCTGCAGGAGCTGAAGGCAACCGACCGCGAATTTCCGCTCCACGCCATCGAGAACGCCGGCTACCGCGCGGTGTGGCGTGGACAGAAGGCCTGGAACGGCGTCGCCATCCTCTCCCGCAAAGCCGCTCCGGTGCTGATCAGGACCGAATTGCCCGGCAATCGCGACGACCACGAGGCGCGCTACATCGAAGCGGCCGTCAGCGGCATCATCATCGCCTGCCTCTATGCGCCGAACGGCAATCCGCAGCCGGGACCCAAATTCGACTACAAGCTCGCCTGGCTGAAGCGGATGCGCGCGCACGCTGCGAAGTTCGTCAAGCAGGATCTGCCGGTCGTGCTCGCCGGCGATTACAACCTCGCGCCCACCGCGCTCGATATTTATCCGACGCGCTCATGGGACAAGGACGCGTTGATCCAGCCGAAGAGCCGTGCCGCCTTCGCCGCCCTCCTCGCGCAGGGCTGGACGGACGCCCTCCGCACGCTGCATCCGGACGAGCGTGTTTATACGTTCTGGGATTACAAGCGAAACCGCTGGCAACGCGACGCCGGGCTGCGGCTCGATCACCTGCTGCTCAGCCCGCAGCTCGCGCCGCGCCTTGCCAAGGGCGGCGTGGATCGCAAAGTACGCGGCGAGGAAGGCGCCAGCGATCACGCGCCGGCGTGGATCGTGCTGCGTTGACGGAGCATCTTGAACGAAATGGTCGTCCATTCGCAATGCCGCGGCTCGCCATATTCTACCCTCGATCCGCATCTAGTGGGACGAATCGGGTGCGACGCGAGGGGACACATGAGAATCAGCGGCCGTTCGGCCTTGGGGCCGACTTTCATCTGCATATGCCTTTTGATTTCGGGAATTGTTGCCGCGGCAGTCGGGACCACTCCGCGCGCCTTCGGACAGACCGCAAGTTCGGATCAACCGACCGTTCCGGCACCGGCACAGGCTGGTGGCGTTCCCAGTCAGAAGACCTCGGCGTCGGTCAATACCGAAGCGATCACCCGGGACCTGAACCAGGAACTGGGGCTTGATCTCAATGCCAAGACGGCCGACTGGCGGCAGCACCTTGACCGTTTAGAGAGCGACCTTCGCCGCCCGCACCTGCGCTATTCGGAACTCAATGCTTATCGCGAGGAGTTGCAGCGCGTCCGCGCCGAGATCAAGGAGCTGGCGAATCGCGTGCCGACACGGCTCGATGCCAACAAAGCCCAGCTCAATCTGTTGGGACCGGCGCCCGCGGCGGGCCAGCCGCCGGAGCCGGAGCAGATCGCACACAACCGCGCCGAGCTGAACTATCGCCTCGGCCTTCTTTCCGCAGCCGAGGCCGCAGCCAAGTCGACAGACCTGCGCATCGATCACCTCTTCAACACGATCGAGGACATCCGGCGGCGGAACTTTGCGTCGATCCTGCTACAGCCGATTCCCGGCGTCTATGCATATGAAACATGGTCGAGGCTGCCGGACTACATCCCGACGGCGCTCGAGCGCCTCCGCGATCTCGTGGATGGTTGGTGGGAAGGCGTACCAGACAGGCAGGAGATCGCGCGGATCGGGCTCGAAGCGTCGCTGCTGTTCCTCGTGCTATCGTTCGCTGGCTGGCGCGGCGTGCGCAGCTTGCGGCGCTGGCAAGGCGAAGGTGAGCCGCCGTTCTGGCGGCGGGCCTCGTCGGCCGCCGGCGTCGTGCTCCTGCGTGCGTCACCGGTGGCGGTCCCGGTCGTGTTTGCATACGCCATGCTCGCGACGGAGCAGCGTTTGCCGGACCGCCTCGATTGGCTGTTCTATTTGACGGCCGAAATGGCCGTGATCATCTTCACCGTGGCTGCGCTGGTGACCACGACGCTTGCACCGCGGGCGCGAGCGTGGCGCCTCATTCCCGTGTCCGACGCGGGAGCCGCGCGCCTTTGCGGATTGATCATTTTGCTCGCGTTTGTCTACGGCCTGACGACGCTTCTTTACGCGATCACGCGGCTCGTGCAGGCCCCGTTCGCGCTGACGATCGCGGTCGCGTTGCCGTCGAGCCTGCTCGTGGCCGGCCTGGTCGTTGCCATTCTTCGCACGCCAGTAAGGAGCGAGAATCCGGCGGCACCGTCGATGCGTCTATTCCGGACAGTCCGCACGGTGGTGTGGACCATTGTTGCGGCAATCGTTGCCTGCGCGCTTGCCGGTTACCTGCCGCTCGCGCGTTTCCTGGCGCAGCAATTGGTCGTGACCGGATCCATACTCGCGCTGGTCTATTTGCTGCTCCTCTGGGTCGACGGTTTCGCTCAGAGCGTAACCGACGACAACGCGGTTGCCGGCGGCTGGCTCAAACAGCGAGCCCATCTGGAACGCAGTCGCCGCGAACAGCTCGCGCTGCCGCTCAGCCTGTTGCTCAAGCTCGCTGTCCTGGTTTTGTCTGTGCCGTTCATCATGCTGCAGTGGGGCTACACCTGGCCTGACATTCAGGACTGGTACCGGCAGTTGTTCTTCGGTTTCCACATCGGCAATACGCCGGTGACGTTCGGTGCCCTGCTCGCATCCATCATCGTGTTCGGGCTCGGCTATGCCGCGGCCCGCCTCTTCCAGGGCTGGCTCGACGTGCAGGTCTTGCAGCCGGCCGGTATTTCAGGTGGGGTTCGCCACTCGATCCGGACCGGCGTCGGCTATGTCGGCATCCTCATTGCCGCCCTGGCGGCGGTCTCCTACGCGGGCTTCAATCTCTCCAGCCTCGCCATCGTTGCCGGAGCTTTCTCGATCGGCATCGGTTTCGGTTTGCAAAATCTGGTCAATAATTTCGTCTCGGGACTCATCCTGCTGGCCGAGCGACCTATCAGGGTCGGCGACCTCGTGGTCGTCGGGGGCGAGGAAGGTTACGTCCGCAAGATCAGCGTCCGCTCCACTGAAATCGAGACGTTCGACCGTGCCCACGTGCTCATTCCAAACGCGTCCTTCGTATCGGACAAGGTCAAAAACTGGACGCTTCGCAACAGCGTGCGCCGTGTTGCGATCAGCATTGGGACCGCCTACGCCTGCAACCCGCGTCAGGTCAGAGAGGTGCTGCTGAAGGTGGCGCGCAGCAATCCGGACGTCTTGCACACGCCGGAGCCGGTCGTCGATCTCAGGGAGTTCGGGGCGTCGAGCCTCAATTTCATCCTGTACGTCTTCATTGACCACATCAGCAAGACGGTCAGGGTGCGCACGGACCTCTCGATGGCAATCTTCGACGCTTTTGCCGAAGCCGGGATCGAAATTCCCTTCACCCAAACGGATGTCAACATTCGCAACATCGATCGGCTACACCAACTGATCGCCGACTACGCAGCGCAGCAACAAGAGGAAAGCCCGCAGACGAGCCGGAGACGATTTGCAAAACGTCCCGCGGTAGCGGATTAGAGCATCCGCCGATCGAGAGCCGGACGAATGCCTTCAACCACGGCCGTCATTGCGAGGAGCAAAGCGACGAAGCAATTTAGACTGTATCCGTGGACGAAGTCTGGATTGCTTCGCGGAGCCTGTCATCGGGCCGCGCTTCGCGCGCAAGACGCTGAGCGACGAGATCACGCGGACAGCCGCTTGGCGTTGGCCGCGACGCGCTCGCGATAGAGATTGATGATGGCCGCGGGGCCGGCGCCTGCGAAAAATCTTGCGCCCGCTTCGAGGGCGGCGAAGATCTTCTCGCTCACCATCAGGCAGGCTTCCTGCCCGATGTCTTCGTCAACATGCGCGAACTTCTCCATCCGCAGGCGGACGACCTCGCTCGCTTCCCAAGCCAGCATCGCGCCGGCAAACCAGGGAAAGCTGTCACTGGCTCCAGTCAGCACCGCGTGCCGGTCGAGAGCGGAAAAGGAATGCTCGTTCATCATCGCAGGACTCAAATTCTTTGATCGCGAGACAACGGCATACGCTTCAAATTCTAAGGATCGGGCTGCAGATTTCCGGGCATTTATGCATGCGCTGAAACGGCGGCTTAACCTAGCCCCGATCGTTCCAGAGGACCGGCGCGGCTCTAACGGCCGCCAGGTCCAAAATCGCTGGTGTGATCCGCCCCACCCGCCTCCTTGGCGAAGGCGAGCAGCAGCTTGCTGAGCCGAACCGGTTGCTCCTGTTGGATCCAGTGACCGGCACCGTCGACCAGCTCAATGTCACCCATCCTCGTCGCCGCCTTCGTCCTCATAAGATCGACCGCGCCCGGCGCCGAGTAGGTGCCCCAATCGCTCTTCCCGCCGATGAAGAGCGACGGGACATCGATCGTCTTGCCCGCAAACAGGCGCAACTCAGCGTTCAGGTCAGGATCAGAAAAGACGCGATAAGCCTGCAGGGCGCCTTGAAACCCAGTGCGGCCATACTCCTGCGTGTACACTTCAAGTTCCGGCTCGGTGAGCCATTTGCAGGCCGAGACTTCGGCGGCGGAAGGTTGGAATGGAGCGACGGTCTGGGGCATCGTCTTGCCGAGATTCATGACGTAATAGGTAGGCAGTTTTTCAAGTTCTTTGACGGTTTGCGCCTTCAATGGATGCGGCTTATTTCCCGGCCAGTCAGCGCTCTTGACGTAGAAGTATGCGCGAAGAAACGCGTGTAAGCCTTGAGGGGGGCGCCACATGTCATCGTTCGCCTGCCGTGTGCTGAAGTATTGTTGATAATACTCTCTGGGCGGATCGAGCGCCGCCAGCGCGGCCGCTAAATCTTGATGTCCAGTGTTCGGTTGAACCGACGATGTCTCGCTTTGCAGGGTGTTGAACGGAAACGCCGGCGGACCAGGGAACGGTGCGCTCATCAGCACCACCGAGGGAAAGACGTCAGGTCGGGCTAGCGCGCAATAGGCCGCCACAGGCGAGCCGAGGTCGTGCCCGACGAGCATCGCCGTACGCCGATAGCCGAGCGCCGAAACCAATCCGAGGGCGTCGCGCGTCATATTCAAGAGGCTGAAGGGCTCTAGCGGCGCGTCATAGTCGTTCACCCAGCCGGCGGTGCGGCCAAAACCCCGCTGGTCGGGCGCCACCACATGGTACCCGGCGTCAGCCAGAATTGGGATCAGGTGTCGCCAGCCGTAAGCCAAATCCGGAAAGCCGTGCAGAAGCAGCGCGAGCGGCCGGCCGGGGCTTTCATAACCGGCCTCGAGAATATGGACATCGAGGCCGTTGACCCCATGGATCGTGCGCGAGCGGACCCCCTTGGGAAGCGTTCCCTCGCCATATGTTGATGCGGTCAAATCAGTTCCTCCTACGGGGTTCGCGCGGGCCGGCCGAAGTGAAGCCGCAACCAGGCTGGCCGCGCCCATCGCTAGGACGGCGCGTCGGGAGGTCGATGGCTTAAAACTGACTGGATGCCTCATAACGACACGCACCGTTCGCGCTACTATGGTGATCGCCATAGTATGGCGATCACCATAGCGCCGTCAAGCCGAGCGTGTTAGGTTCGCGCCATGACACGTAAGACTGATGCCCGCGACCGCGCGATTGCCACGGCCGCGAGACTATTTCGCATCCAAGGCTATACCGCGACTGGATTGACCCAGATCCTTGAAGAAAGCGGCGCGCCTAAAGGGTCGTTCTACTTTCACTTTCCACGCGGCAAGGCGCAGCTCGCGGAAGAAGCGATCGATCGCTACGTTGCGGAGAGAATTTCTGTCTTGCGGAATATCTCAGCGAATACGACGGGCGATGCTCTGAAATTTGTTCGCCAGATTTTCAGTACATTCGCCGCCGAAATGGTCGCCTCTGATTTCCAGTATGGGTGTCTGATGCAAAATCTGGCGAATGAGCTGCCCGCGCTCGACGCCGAGCTGACCAAGCGAGTCGCGCGCGGATTTGTTGATTCGACCGAAGTCATTGCGGATCATTTTAGGGGGTGCGGCTTCGCTTCCGCGCGCGCAGCCTCTACCGCAGCCGCATTGGTGGCCGCTCTTGAAGGCGCGCGAACGATTGCCCGCCTGGAGCGCACGCCGGCTATATTTGAGGCGCTGGCGGATGTTAGTTGCCAAAGGTGCCCCCCCCCAGAATGACGGGAAGGTTCGCCGTCGCGATAAATTCATGGCGGCTCTTGGCCCAACCGAGAAATCCTCGCCGTTGCAATCGATGCCGGCTATCTGAGGTAGTGCCGACCCGATTTGCTCTAAGTGAGATTTTCAACCCGTAGGGCGGGTTGAAGCCGAAGGCGTAGCCCGCCGCCCTGCTGCGATCCTAAGGGCGGATCAATGATCCGCCCTACGAGCTCAGCACCTTGAGGGGTCGCTTCACCAGCAGAATTTCGACCGCATTCTCAGTCCCGAACCTACGCAGCCAGTCTTTGCCGGAAGTTCCACCACGAGGGCTGAACTTTTTGTGACGGCAGAGCCGGCAAGCGCAGCGTTGACAGCGTGCCGGGCCAGGAGTTTCATTTCCTGCACGGGGGCTAGCGATCTCCCCGCGAGGCGACATGCTCAAGAATCGCGTCCTGATCACCAAGGGCGCAGCATGTCCTCTCCGAACCCGACCCTTCAACAAAAGTCCGGCACCCCCAACTCCGTGGCGTGGTTCATCACGTCTGCGGCAGTCCTGTTGTTACTTGGCGCGATGGTGCCTTCGCCGCCAACCTCAGCCAGCGAGCAGGCAGACACACGGCACCGAACGGTTGGGATTGCGAGCCAAGGCACGACCTTCAAGCCAAAACCAGCCATTGAAGTCGTGCGCGGCATTGTCGACGGCATCGATGAAGCCAACGACACAATCAAGATAAGGTTGTCGCCCGAAACATCGCAGATGCTCAAAGTTCAGGACGGACTCATTTTCAATGCGGTCCGGTTTGGCGATCAGGTGAAAGTGTTGGTGCAAGATATCGACGGCGAAAAAACTATCGTCGGCCTTGAAAGAAAGTAGCGATATTCGGGCAAACGCGCAAAAGGAGAGCCACAATGCGCAACAAACGATGGTTCGCCGCCAGCCTTCTTGCGGCACTGCTCGCCGGTCGCGCATCTAACTGGACCAGCGCCTAGAGATGACTAACCACTGTTGGCATGCAACGCTTGTTATCTTCGTTGCTATGCTGTCCGTCTTTACACTCGATCATGCTCGCGCGCACGATTATCAGCACCCGGAATTGAACGGTTGGTATGAGAGCTTGCGTAGTGGCAAAGGGCGCTGCTGTGAAGGCACTGATGCGAAGCGCGTTGACGACGCCGATTGGGAGAGCAAGAACGGCCACTATCGCGTGCGCATCGATGGAGAGTGGGTTGATGTTCCCAACGAGGCTGTCGTACCCGGACCGAATCGAGCTGGCCGCACGATGGTGTGGCCCTACTATATAGATGGTCATCCGAGAGCGCGCTGCTTCATGCCGGGAATTATGGGCTGATCGCGAGCGCACGATGTAGCCGCGACCTCGATCATCAAGAGGCCGCGACCGGCCGAAATTGCATAGGCAGGCAGGCTACTTTCCGGAAGTTTTTTTGCGAGGCGTCTCGGATGCGTTCGCCGCGAGCCGCGCTCGGCAGCGAAGTTCCTGTCGCGCGAGACTTTGAAGGTGTCGACGAGATGCGGTTTCAGTTCGTGCGCATGCCAGATACGCTGGACGCTGCTGTAGGAGAGGCCCACCGCCTTCGCCATGCTGCGCACGCTCCAATGGGTCGCATTTGGCGGCTTCTCGTGCAGCGTCATGTGCACAACCTGCTTGATCTTTTCGGGCGACAACGGTTTGACGCGCGATGGCCGGGTCGCGTCCTTCAGCAGCCCGTCCACGCCTTTCGCCAAGTAGCGCTGACGCCAGCGGCGCACGGTCAGCAGGCTCTTGCCAACCGCCGCCGCAATCGCCTCCGCCGTCAGTCCATCGCTTGCCAGCAACACGATCCGTGCTCTCCAAACCAGCTTCTGCGGCGTGTTCCGGCCCCGGACCAGCCGCTCCAGTCGCTCACGATCGGTCGCGCCGACCGCAATCTGTTCGATCTTCCTCATCGGCGCAGACTTGCAGGTTCGCGCCGATTTGTGAATCGTCTGTCAGTGACGGAACACTAGGGTCAGAACTCATTAATTTCTTTGCGCTGACAATACGATCCTGATTCGTTTTTGGAAGGGGCTGGGATCGTGCGCAAGAATCTATTTTGGCTGAGCGACGAACAGTGGGGGCGGATTGAACCCCATCTGCCGACGGATGTCCGTGGTGTCGAGCGTGCAGATGATCGCCGCGTCATCAGTGGCATTGTTCATGTGCTGAAAAGTGGTTGCCGCTGGTGCGATTGCCCGCCCGAATATGGTCCTGCGACGACGATCTACAATCGCTTTGTGCGCTGGGCACGACGTGGGGTCTGGGAAAACCTATTCCGTGAGCTTGCCGGCCAGGGTCGCGCAATGGAGATGCAAATGATCGACTCCACGCATGTCAAAGCGCATCGCTCGGCAGCGGGCGGAAAAAGGGGGAGCAAAAGCAGGCTATTGGCCGCTCGCGTGGAGGGCGCAACACGAAGATACACGCACTCGCAGATGCTGGGGGGCGGCTGATCGCCATCCTGCTGACTGGAGGCAAGGCGCACGACTACCCGATCGCCAAGCGCCTGATCCGCAGAGTAAAGCCGCCGAAGCATATGCTCGGCGACACCGCCTACGACGGCGATGAATTACGCGAGAACCTGGACGAGCGCGGAACCAAGCCGGTCATTCCAAACCGCAGCAACAGGGTACGACTGTTTAGCTTCAACAAGCGCCTCTACAAGCTCCGCTGGCGCATCGAGAGCGCCTTCAACAGACTGAAGGACTTCAGGCGCATCGCGACCCGTTATGACAAGCTGGCACGCAACTACTTGGCCTCCGTCTGCCTTGCCGCAGCTCTTGTATGGTGGATTTAATGAGTCTGGACCCTAGCTTCGGCGTTCGCGCTCTCAAGTACCTTGGCACTTGCATACACAAACCGGTACAGGTCGGGTCATTACAGGTCAGGCGCCAGGACCCACTACGGTACGGTCGGCATGAGTTCCGCCCGGATGCACAGGGGTTCGAGCTACGGGCGCGGTGCATGCGGCCCGAACGGCTGCGCAGGCGGTGCGGGCTCATTGGTTGGCGGCTCCGACGCCGGTATCTACAGGCAGTGAGAGTAAGCGCCGCGTTTCGGCGGGATTTTTTCTGCGCTCTTCGACCCGAAGTGCAGCCTGAAAAGAAACTGAATGACGGGGGATAGCCCGTTTCCAAACCATATGTGCTACGCATTCCGAGGCAGGGCGCCAAGGAACGCCGTCCGCTCAGGGCCCAGGGTGGAATCAGCTCCGCTCTGGACAAGGAAAAAGGCGCCGACGAAAGCCGACGCCTCTAGCATATAACGCACGCAAACTAGCACCGAGACGGAGCGATCAAGAAGAAGACCGGGTCTGGCGAGTTGCAAAGCGACAATGCCGTCCGCACGCAGCACCGGCAAGCCTCGCATGTATCCCAAGGGGCCGCGCCACGAAGGCTCACTCTGGCTGGTTCAAATCCATATCTCCGCGACTCGTCCCCTCCAGGTGTCGTCGGATGCCAGGCTGCCGAAGGTGCATAGTCGCGGTCAAACCACCTCTATTCCTGATCAATCTGAACACAATCACGTCGCCGTCCGTTGTTGGCCCAACCGAGAATTCCTCGCCGTCGCAATCGATGTCGGTTATCTGAGGTAGTGCCGACCCGATTTGCACCAATTTTCAGCCCGTGACCCAATGCCGACTCGCATTCAGCTAAGCAGCGATCTGCAATCGAGATCATCGACGGCAAGCATGATGCGTTCGAGATTGTTCCACCAGATTACGGCAGGGATATTGTTCACGGCTTGCCACACGGGCGTCGTTATTTGCCAAAGCACCGACAGTCGGTAGTCGGCGTCAAGCGCATGGCGATCGTAGCCATGAACCCCGTGAGCAACCAGCGTGTCGTGGTATTCGTCGAGGATAGAGCGCTCCATCTGCTTTCGACGATCAGGGTACCAGTGCATCGCGATCATGTAGGCAAGGTCTCGTGACGCGACATCGAGCCGCCAAGCATCCCAGTCGAAAAGGCGCGCATCGTCTGACTGACAATCTTTCGGCAAGAAAATATTCCAAACGTGCGCGTCGCCCTGGGTGATCGTAAAGTTCTGATGCGAGTGATATCGCTGAAGCAAGCGGGGTGCAGAGCTGAGCAGCCGCTCATAGAGCCAGCGACGCTCGCGGGACAGAAGGTCACCCGCGGAGTCGGCAAAGCGTTCGAAGTCACCTGCCACTCGCTGCATCTGCCGGTCCATGGCCTCCGCGTCGAGCCACGTCCCAACTGTGACACCAAGGTGCGGGCTATCCCACCAGGATGCATGGAGACGCGCGTGCGCTCGAACGATTGCGCCGCATTGCTGGCGTGATGGTGGCAGCGGCCATTGCGTTGGGACGGCATGCGTTTCGGTGAGGTCCTCAAGGAGCAGGTACCACACGTTCGTTTCTGCATCACGATGAGCCTGGAAACAACGGGGCACGATGTTAGCCGCCATCATCGGCGCAATCTGATCATAGAATGCGACCTCCTGACGGCCAGCATGCAGTGCATCGCCGACGCGTTCAGGGTGAGCCGTCTTGAAAATGAGGGAGTGTGGAGCATCGTCGGCAGTACCACTGTAGTTTATGCGAACCCGAATAATTCGTGAGAGGATCGTGTTGCGGGAACTTTCGACCGTCACGCTACTGACGTGAGCCGCCCCAAGCACGCCAGTTCGACGGAGCGTAGCAGTTAGACGCTCGGCTTGAATGGGCTCCGGAGTTGCTTCCATCTTCGTGCTCCCTTACAGCTCCACGAAGCTAACCTCTTTGAGCCGACCGCGCAATTTCTGGTTGCATGATCGATCACTCTAATCGATGATCGGCCGCCAAGGACGGCAGCGATTCCCCCAACACCGATGTACCCGCTGCAGCCGCCAATACCCGCTCCTCAAGATAGATCGGACTCGATCGCGATGCCGGTGAATAGCCGAGCAAATCTCCCGATGCGCTCTTGTGCACGGGCTCGGCGAGTCCGACTTAATGGGTTCGCGTACCCCAGCGTGGCCTTCGCGTCAGTGCGCCATTCAAGGACGTTCCTCGAACCGATTTGCCCGCCGGGCAGCGGGCGCGAATTCCTGTCAATCCTCGTCCGCAAAAGTATTTCTGTTTTTCCGAAGCCAGAATCAGTCGTATCGTCCGCTCATCCCGCCTCGATTGCACAAGGGGCGTATCGCGGTCGTCACGAAACGCGAGGCGGGCTGCGGTGGACGTGGGAGCGCTGACTGACGAGCGGCGTGATCGCGGACGGCGAAGCCGTGTGGTCCTGGCGCGCCCATGCAGGCGCCAAGTTGGCGACGATGCGAACGCATCGGGCCGGCGACGGTGGCAAACGCTGGTTCACCGGGGAGAGCTCGGAGTAAGCCGTAAACCACTGCGCAGGGAAGGCCGGAGTGTCTCCGCTGTACCTGTGGTCAACGCGCACTCGCGCAATTTCTTTTGCGCGGGGGCCCCGGGTGCATGCGGCCACCCGGCCTTCCCTGCACCCTCTGTTGTCGTGGAGGGTCAAGAGATGCAAAGCTCGGGCGAAATCGCGTCGCGAGAACGGAGATTCATGTTTTTTCGCCGGCAACGACGTGGCCCGCTAAGCTGATAGGAGACGCCTGCCGTGGGCTTCCTGTTCGTCCTCATTGTCGGCCTTATCGCGGGCACGATCTCCGGCATTGTCGGCACCGGCTCCTCCATCATGCTGATGCCGGTGCTGGTGTATCAATACGGGCCCAAGCAGGCGGTGCCGATCATGGCGATTGCGGCCGTGATGGCGAATTTGTCGCGTATCCTCGCATGGTGGCGCGAGGTCGATTGGCGCGCCTGCCTCGCTTATTCGGCGACCGGGATTCCGGCCGCAGCGCTTGGCGCACGCACCCTGCTCGCCCTGCCCTCCCATGCGGTCGATATCGCGATCGGCCTGTTCCTGATCGCGATGGTGCCGGTGCGGCATTGGCTGGCGCGGCATCAGCTCAAAGCGCGGCGCTGGCATCTGGCGATCGGCGGCGCGCTGATCGGCTATCTCACAGGCATCGTCGCTTCGACCGGCCCGTTGAGCGTGCCGCTATTCCTGTTCTATGGCCTGACCAAGGGCGCGTTCCTGGCCACTGAGGCGGCGAGCTCGCTCGGGCTTTATGTCAGCAAGTCGGTCACCTTCCAGCGCTTCGGCGCGCTGACGCCCGATGTCGCCATCAAGGGTCTGATCGCGGGCTCGTCACTGATGTTCGGCGCCTTCATTGCCAAGCGCTTTGTCTTGCGGCTCGAGCCTGACATATTTCGCCTGGTGATGGACGCGATCATGCTCACGGCCGGCCTATCCATGCTATGGGATGCCACGCAATCCCCGTGAACGGCGATTCCCCTTTTCGCATGGCCAAATCGACGCTCTCCTTCGTCTGTCAGAACTGCGGCGCGGCTTATAACCGCTGGCAGGGCAAGTGCGATGCCTGCGGCGAGTGGAACACACTGGCCGAGGAGGATTCGGCCGCCGTGCCCGTCTCGATCCGCTCCAAGCGCAAGGGCCGGACGTTCCAGCTCGAAAGCCTGAGCGGCAAGAGCCAGGACGCTCCGCGCCTCGCCTCCGGCATGGCCGAGCTCGACCGGGTCACCGGCGGCGGCTTCGTCCGCGGGTCTGTGCTGCTGGTCGGCGGCGATCCCGGGATCGGCAAATCGACGCTCCTCACACAGGCAACCAGCCTGCTGGCCCGCGCCGGCCACCGTGCCGTCTATATCTCGGGCGAAGAGGCGATCGCGCAGGTGCGGCTGCGCGCCGAGCGACTCGGCCTGTCCGACGCACCGGTGCAGCTCGCCTCGGAAACCTCGGTCGAGGACATCATCTCGACGCTCTCCGAAGGCGCCGTGCCGCGACTGATCGTGATCGATTCCATCCAGACCATGTGGACCGATACGGTGGAGTCCGCGCCCGGCACGGTGACGCAGGTCCGCGCCTCGGCGCAGGCGCTGATCCGCTTTGCCAAGAAGACGGGAGCTGCGATCATCCTGGTTGGACACGTCACCAAGGATGGCCAGATCGCCGGCCCCCGCGTCGTCGAGCACATGGTCGATGCGGTGATGTCCTTCGAGGGCGAAGGCTCGCAGCAGTTCCGGATTCTGCGCTCGGTGAAAAACCGGTTCGGTCCGACCGATGAGATCGGCGTGTTCGAGATGACGGGCCTCGGCCTGCGCGAGGTCTCCAATCCCTCCGAACTGTTTCTCTCCGAGCGCGACCTCGGCAGCCCGGGCACGGCGGTGTTTGCCGGCATCGAGGGCACGCGCCCGGTCTTGGTCGAGTTGCAAGCCCTGGTGGCGCCGACCTCGCTTGGTACGCCGCGCCGGGCCGTGGTGGGGTGGGACCCCAGCCGTCTCTCGATGGTGCTGGCGGTGCTCGAGGCCCATTGCGGGGTGAAACTGTCCGGGCATGACGTCTATCTCAATGTCGCGGGCGGGCTCCGCATCCAGGAACCGGCGGCCGACCTCGCGGCCGCGGCTGCCCTGGTGTCCTCGCTCGTGAATGCGCCGCTGCCGACGGACGCGGTCTATTTCGGGGAAGTCTCGCTATCCGGAGCCGTGCGGCCGGTGGCGCAAACCGCGGCCCGACTCAAGGAAGCCGCCAAGCTCGGCTTCGGCCGGGCAATCCTGCCCGAATCAGCGCGCGGCGAGGCCGGGGGCGACGCCGGGCTTGCGCTGAACAGTGTTGGCGGCTTAAGCACGCTCGTGGCGGAGATCGCCGCACGCGGGAGCCGTAGGCCGCAGCGGGAAACCGCAGCGGTTGAGAAAAATGCCACACCGGCAAGATTCCGCCGCCAGGACGGCTAGCCAGACGTGACCTCGGCCGCCCTCGCCGCTATACATCCGCCGCATAAGGCGAACTGAATTACGGTGAATGGCGCGTTGCCCGACCTTGCGCGATCAGAGGACTTGCCCTCTAGCCATAAGGCACGCGATGAGGCGCCGATTCGGAACCATCTTTCGGAACTCCGTCTTTCGGAATTTCTTGGACCTGCGAGCGACCTGACCAGCCGATGCCGATAACGATTCTCGACCTCATCCTGCTCGGCGTGATGCTGATTTCCGGGCTGCTTGCGATGGTTCGCGGCTTCATGCGCGAAGTCCTGTCGATCGCGGCCTGGGGCGCCGCCGCGGTGGTAACTCTTTATTCATTCTCAAAGCTGCTGCCGACTGCCAAAACCTACTTCAGCAATGATACGGTCGCAGCGGTCGTCGTCGTGGCCGGCGTGTTCATCGGAACCTTGATCGTCGTTTCCGTGATTACGGTCAGGATCTCCGACATGGTCCTGGACTCCCGGATCGGTGCGCTCGACCGCACATTGGGCTTCCTGTTTGGCTTGGCGCGGGGCCTTCTGATCGTGGTGGTCGCGTTCCTGTTCTTCACCTGGCTGGTGCCGGACAAGCAGCGGCCGGACTGGGTCGCCAACGCCAAATCGCGGGTTGTTCTGCAGGGCACGGGGGAATGGCTGATGTCGCTCTTGCCGGATGACCCCGAGAACACCATTTTAAAGCGGTTCAAGAAGAATAAGCCCGAGGAAGAGCAGACCGACGCTGATCAGCCCGCAGGGGCCGGCAGCGAGGGCTACACCAAACCTGCGCGCGACAGCCTGAAAAAACTGATCGAGAAACCGGCGGCACACTAACTTGGGCGAGATGAGAGGCGAAATGGACGAGACAGAAGGTTTAGACCAGGACGCCCACCCCCACCACCGCAACCAAGGCCCGGTCGCGCATCAGCTCCAGGACGACCTCGAAGGCGACACGCTGCGCGAGGAGTGCGGCGTGTTCGGCATCTTTGGACACCCCTCCGCCGCCGCCATCACTGCACTCGGCCTACACGCACTGCAGCATCGCGGCCAGGAGGCCGCCGGCATCGTCTCCTTCGATGGCGCCCGGTTCCACAGCGAGCGCCGCCTTGGCCTCGTCGGTGACACCTTCTCCCGCCGCGAGGTGATCGAACGCCTGCCCGGCTCGACCGCGGTCGGCCACGTGCGCTACTCCACGACCGGCGCGACCATCCTGCGCAATGTGCAGCCGCTGTTCGCCGAACTGAACGCCGGCGGCTTTGCGGTCGGCCATAATGGCAACCTGACCAATGGCCTGACCTTGCGCCGCGAGCTCGTGCGCGGCGGCACCGTGATGCAATCCACCACCGACACGGAGGTGATCCTGCATTTGGTGGCGCAATCGCGCCGCAGCCGCTTCATCGACCGTTTCATCGAGGCGCTGCGCGCGCTTGAAGGCGCCTATTCGCTGGTGGCGCTGACCAACAAGAAACTGATCGGCGCGCGCGATCCGCTCGGCATTCGCCCGCTGGTGCTGGGCGAGCTCGATGGTTGTCCCATTCTTTGTTCCGAGACCTGCGCCCTCGACATCATCGGCGCGACTTTCGTCCGCGACATCGAGCCGGGCGAGATCATCGTGTTCGACGAGCAGGGATCGCAAAGCCATCGTCCGTTCCCGCCGAAGCCGCCGCGGCCCTGCATTTTCGAGTACATCTATTTCTCTCGGCCTGACTCCATCGTCCATGGCCGCTCGGTCTACGAGGTCCGCAAGGCCTTCGGTGCGCAACTCGCCCGCGAGAGCCATGTCGACATCGACGTGGTCGTGCCGGTTCCGGACTCCGGCGTGCCGGCCGCGGTCGGCTACAGCCAGCATTCCGGCGTCCCGTTCGAGCTCGGCATCATCCGTAACCACTATGTGGGCCGGACCTTCATCCAGCCCACTCAAGCGATCCGCGAATCCGGCGTGAAGATGAAGCATTCCGCCAATCGCGCCGCGATCGAAGGCAAGCGCATCATCCTGATCGACGACTCGCTCGTGCGCGGCACCACCTCGAAAAAGATCGTGCGCATGATGCGCGACGCCGGCGCGCGCGAGGTGCATTTCCGTCTCGCTTCGCCGCCGATCCTCTATCCCGATTACTACGGCATCGATTTGCCCGACCGTGGCGGCCTGCTCGCGGCGACCCACACGCTGGAGCAGATGCGCGAGATCATCGGCGCGGACTCCCTGGCTTTCCTGTCAATCGACGGCATGTACCGCGCCATGGGCTATCCCGGGCGCGATCCAGCCAATCCCAAATTCGCCGATCATTGCTTTACCGGCGACTACCCGACCCATCTCACCGACCAGGTCCAGGTCGAGCCGACACCACGGCAATTGTCGCTCCTGGCGGAAGCAAGTTGAGCTTTTAGATCCGTAGGGTGGGCAAAGGCGCTGCGCCGTGCCCACCACTGTCAGCATTGATGTGCTTGGTGGGCACGTTTCGCTTTGCCCACCCTACACACTTGGATTCCTTCGACACATGACCCAGCCCCTCACCTCCCGCATCGCCCTCGTGACCGGCGCCTCGCGCGGCATCGGCTATGCCACTGCGCGCGCGCTGGCCAAGCGAGGTGCACACATCATCGCGGTGGCCCGCACGCAAGGCGGGCTCGAAGAGCTCGATGACGAAATCAGGAAGGACGGCGGCAACGCCACGCTGGTGCCGCTCAGCCTCACCGATTTCGACGGCATCGCGCGCCTTGGTGCAGCGCTGCATGAGCGCCATGGCAAGATCGACATTCTCGTCGGCAATGCCGGCATTGCCGGCCCCTCCTCGCCGCTTGGGCATGTCGACTTGAAATCGTGGAACGATGTGCTGTCGATCAACGTCACCGCCAACTTCCAGCTCATCCGCTGCATGGAGCCGCTGTTGAAGAAGTCCGATGCGGGACGCGCGGTGTTCGTGACCTCAGGCGCGGCCAATAAGGCAACCGCCTATCTCGGCCCCTATGCAGCCTCCAAGGCCGCGCTGGAAACCCTGGTGCGGGTCTGGGCCAACGAGACCGCAAGCACAAACATCCGCGTCAATCTGTTCAACCCGGGCCCGATCCGCACCCGCATGCGCGCCAGCGTATTTCCGGGCGAAGACCCGATGACGCTGGATACACCCGAACAGGCTGCCGAATTCATCGTGCCGATGTGCGCCGCCGACTGGACCGAGACCGGCAAGTTCTACGACTACAAGACACGCACGCTGATGAGTTTTCACCCGCCAGCCTAGGCTTGCCACGTCGTTCCGGGGCACGCGAAGCGTGAACCCGGAATCTCGAGATTCCGGTCCGGTGGTTCGTACCGCCCCGGAATGACTGCATCGTAATTGACTCCCGCGCCACGTCCCTATTCACTCCTGCTCCAAGTGGCGAACGCCAACAACAAAAATGGGGAGGATGCCATGCCGCGGGCGCAATCTTGCAAGGCTTCGCTGCGTGCGATTGCACGTGTCGCGAAGACCGCTTCTCTTCTCCTCGCCGCCGCATCGATCGGCTCTTTCGCGTTTCCGCGCGCAGCGTCCGCCGGCGACATTCCGACCTTCGTCGTCGATCCGTCATGGCCAAAGCCGCTGCCCAACAACTGGATCCTCGGCCAGGTCGGCGGCATCACGGTCGACTGGCAGGGCCACATCTGGGCGATCCAGCGGCCGCGGTCGCTCAGCGAAGACGAGAAAGGCGCAACGCTCGACCCGCCGCGCTCGAAATGCTGCGTGCCGGCGCCACCGGTTCTGGAGTTCGATGCGGACGGCAATCTGCTGCGCGCCTGGGGTGGCCCCGGCGACGGCTATGAGTGGGTCGGGCGCGAGCACGGCATCGAGGTCGACGAGCGAGGCTTCGTCTGGACCGGCGGCAACGCCGAGAACGACAACGCGCTTCTGAAATTCACGCTCGATGGCAAATACGTGGGGCAAATCGGCAAGATCGCGCCCAGCAAAGGCTCCAACGACACCACCCAGCTCGGCAAGCCTGCGGAGACGGCGATCGACAAGGACGCCAATGAAATCTATGTCGCCGATGGCTATGGCAATCACCGCGTCATCGTGTTCGATGCGACCACCGGAGCCTACAAGCGGCATTGGGGCGCCTATGGCAATCGGCCGAGCGACGAGAAGCAGCCGGCCTACGATCCCAAGGCGCCGGTCGCGCAGCAATTCGGCAATCCCGTGCATTGCGTGAAAATCGCCAATGACGGCCTCGTCTATGTCTGCGATCGCATCAACGACCGCATCCAGGTATTCAGGAAGGACGGTACCTTCGTGAAGGAGTTCTTCTTCGAGAAGAACACGCTCGGCAACGGCTCGGTCTGGGACATTGCGCTCTGGCCCAACCCGCAGCAGACCTATCTGCTTTCCGCGGATGGCGAGAACAATGAGATCCGCATCATCAGGCGCGACGATGGCGCCGTGGTTGGCAGCTTCGGCCGCGGCGGCCGCAATGCCGGACAGTTTCACTGGGTCCATGCCATCGCCGTCGACAAGCTCGGCAATGTCTATACCGCCGAGGTCGACAACGGAAAGCGCATCCAGAAATTCAGGCTGACATCGGACGCGCTGCGTTAACCCAGCGCCGCGTCAAAACGGCTCATCGGGATTGCCGCTTGTCTCAAGATAGGGATAATCGGGAACCGAGGCTGGTGGATAAGGCTCCGCAAGAGAGCCGTCCCGCCTTATAACCTGAGGAGGGAACACATGAGGATGACGCCCACGCGGCGCGCTGCCGCGTTCATTGCCTTTGCTGGACTTACTTTTGGGTTTGGCCTTGCCACGTCGGCGTGCGCCGACGACAAGAACGTCAACATCGGCGTGCTCAACGACATGTCGAGCCTCTATGCCGATATCGGCGGCCCCAATTCGGTGGCGGCGATCAAGATGGCGGTCGAGGATTCGGGGCTACCTGCCAAGGGCTGGAACATCGACGTCTTAAGCGGCGACCACCAGAACAAACCCGATGTCGGCGTCAACATCACGCGGTCATGGATCGACAATGACAAGGTCGACGCCATCGCCGATACGCCGAACTCGGGCGTGGCGCTGGCCGTGAGCAATGTCGTGCGCGAAAAGAACGCGATCCTGCTCAACTCGGGCGCAGCGACCGCCGACCTCACCGGCAAGGCCTGTTCGCCGAACACGATTTCCTACACCTACGACACCTACATGCTCGCCAACGGCACCGGCAAGGCGCTGACCAAAGCGGGCGGCGATAGCTGGTTTTTCCTGACCGCCGACTACGCGTTCGGCCAAGCACTCGAGCGCGACACGTCAGCGGTCGTCACGGCCAATGGCGGCAAGGTGCTCGGCGGTGTCAGGCATCCGCTCAACACCTCGGATTTCTCTTCCTTCCTGCTGCAGGCGCAGTCGTCGAAAGCGAAGGTGATCGGTCTGGCCAATGCCGGCGGCGACACCACCAATGCGATCAAGCAGGCATCCGAATTCGGCATCGTGTCGGGCGGCCAGAAGATCGCAGCGCTTCTGCTCTTCATCAACGACGTGCATGCGCTGGGTTTAAAGACCGCACAGGGCCTCACTTTCACCGAATCCTTCTATTGGGACCTCAACGACAAGACGCGCGAATGGTCCAAGCGATTCCAGAAGGTTTCGCCGAAGGGCACGATGCCGTCGATGACGGTAGCGGGAAACTACGCGGCCGTGCTGCACTATCTGAAGGCGCTGGAAGCGCTGGGCGGCAATCCGCATGATGGCGCCAAGGTCGTTGCCAAGATGAAGGAAATTCCGACCGACGATCCCCTGTTCGGCAAGGGGCCGCTCCGCGCCGACGGCCGCCGCATCATTCCGGCCTATCTGTTCGAGGTGAAGAAGCCGGAAGAGTCGAAATATCCATGGGATTACTACAAGCTGGTCGCGACCATCTCGCCGGAGGACGCGGCCAAGCCGCTGGAAGCGAGCGAGTGCCCGCTGGTGAAGAAGTGACGCCAGTCATTCCGGGGCGCGCTGAAAGCGCGAACTCGGAATCTCGAGATTCCGGGTTCGGTGCTGAAGCACCGCCCCGGAATGACGCCCGCGCAATGGCTTCATTATTCCCGCGGGCGACAGAGCGGGCCTTCTCGTCTCGTTCATGACAACCGCTTGCGCTTATGCGCGAAGGGGTTGGCCTTCTCGCGTAGGGTGATCCGCACCGGCGTGCCCGGGAGGCCGAAGACCTCGCGCAGGGAGTTGGTGAGATAGCGCAAATAAGACTGCGGCACCGCATCCGCGCGCGAGCAGAACAGCACAAAGCTCGGCGGTCGCGCCTTGGTCTGGGTGATGTAATTGAGCTTTAGCCGGCGGCCGGAGACCGCGGGCGGCGGATTGGCCTGGACGGCCTGTTCGAACCAGCGATTGAGCGCCGAGGTCGGCACGCGCTTGTTCCAGATCGCATAGGCCTGCACAATGGCCTCGATCAGCCGGTCGATGCCCTCCCCAGTCAGGCCGGAGACCGCCACGACCGGCGCGCCCGCGACATGCGGCAGCCAGTGATCTGCATCGGCGCGGAGCTGCGCAATCTTACCGCCCTTGCCTTCCATCAGGTCCCATTTGCTGACCGCGATCACGATCGCGCGGCCCTCACGCTCGATCAGGTCGGCGATGCGCAGGTCCTGCTCCTCGAAGCGATGCTGCGCGTCCATCATCAGCACCACCACTTCGGCAAAGCGCACCGCGCGCAGCGCGTCCGCCACCGACAGCTTCTCCAACTTCTCCTCAATGCGCGAGCGACGCCGCAGGCCCGCGGTGTCGAACACGCGAAACAGCCGGCCTTTCCAGTCGATCTCGACCGCGATGGAATCGCGCGTCGTGCCGGCCTCGGGACTGGTCAGCAAGCGTTCCTCGCCGATGAGCTGGTTGATCAGCGTGGATTTGCCGGCATTGGGACGGCCGACGATGGCGACGCGGATCGGGCGGGTCGATGCCTCGGCCTCCATTTCCTCGGCGTCGGCTTCAGCCTCCTTGGCCTGCTCCGGCAGCAGCTCGCGCAAGGCCTCATAGAGATCGCCGAGCCCCTCGCCATGCTCGGCCGAAATCTGGATCGGATCGCCGAGCCCCAGCGCATAGGCCTCCAGGGCGCCGGCCTCGCCGTGCCTGCCCTCGCTCTTGTTGGCGAGCAGCAGCACCGGCTTGTTTGCCTTTCGCGCGAAATCGGCAAAGGCGCGATCGGCGGGCGTCAGCCCGACGCGGGCATCGATCACGAACATCAGCGCATCCGAAAGCTTGATGGCCGTCTCGGTCTGTTCCTGCATCCGCGCCGTCAGCGAGCCTTTCGGCCCTTCATCGAGGCCGGCGGTGTCGATGATGGTGAAGGCGAGATCGCCGAGCTTCGCCTCGCCTTCGCGGCGGTCGCGCGTCACGCCGGGTTCGTCATCGACCAGCGCCAGCTTTTGTCCAACGAGGCGGTTGAACAGGGTGGACTTTCCGACGTTCGGCCGGCCGATAATGGCGATCGTAAAAGGCATGGATAATCCGTGCGCCGATGGGGAGCGCGATCTCAATCTAGCGGCGAAAATAAACTAGCGCGTAAAGCTGCCGCTCGGCAGCGGCGCAGGGAATGGTGCCGGCGATTGCTGTGCCGATTGTGCCGGCGGTGCGGATTGGGCGGGCTGCGACGCCTGTCCGGATTCCGCGTTGGAGGAGTCGGCCGACGGCGTCGTGGTACGCTTGCGATGGGCGACCTTCTTGCCCTTGGGGGGCGGCGGTGCGGCAGCGGGCTCTTCGGTTGCCTGAGCTTCGCCGTCAGGCTCTGCCGTTGCGGTCCCAGCCGCCGCCTGCTTGCTCCTCTTCGCCTTGGCCTGCTTGGATTTCGCCGCCGGCTGGTCCTGGGGCGGCTGATCGGCCGGCGGCTGCGCGGCGGCAGCCGCGGCTTGGGCGGCCTGCTCCTGCTGCTGCTTCTCGACCTCGCCCTTGTACAATTCCTTCGGGACACCCTGCTCCAGGCCAGGCACGCCATCAGGAAACACCGGCTTGCGGTCGCCCGGCAGCTTCTTCTTGGTATCGAGCCAGTCCAGCAAGTCGGTTGGATCCCAGCCGCCGATCCCGCTCGAGCAGCCGCCGAGCACGCCGGTGAGCGCGACGAGCACGGTGGCTGCGATCAGACGTTGCGAGCGGCGCATGGTCGGTCTCTTGATCAAGCCTTGGGTCCCGCAAACTCAGCTTTTGGCCACCGGCGGCAGCAGCGCCTGAAGCGCCTGCGCGCGCGAGCGCAAGCCGGGCGGCGTATCACCGTCGAGCGCAATCATGTCCAGCCATTGCCGGGTCGCCGCACTGTCATTGGCGCGCCAAGCCGAGAGCGCGAGCAGCTCGCGCGCGCTATGTCGGAAGGTGGCGCCAGGGGCGGTATCGGCCTCGAGCCGCTGCTTCATCTCGGGATAGCCCGCGCTGTCCACCAGCAGTCCGCCGGCGCGAATACGGGCGAGCGCCTGCAGCTCGGCCCCGACGCTGCCGTCCGCGGCGATCTCGTCGAACATCTTGGCTGCAGCCTTGGGATCGCGGCTCGCCTCCTCGGCGGCAGCCCGGAACCGCGCCAGGCTCCGGTAGCCGCGCGGAGCCTTGGCCGCGAGATCGGCAAAGGCGGCTTCCGCCTCGGTGTGCTTGCCCTGCTCGGAAAGCTCGATCGCCTTGTTGAAGGCCTCACCGGCCGCAGCCGCCTTCTTGGCCTCGAAATATTGATAGCCGCGCCAGCCGCCGACCGCGGCGATGATCAAAAGCGCCACGCCAATGATGAGAATCGAATATTTGTCCCACAGCCTCTTGAGCTGCTCGCGACGGACTTCCTCGTCGACTTCATCAAATAATTCAGACACTTAGTGCTTTCCCATCGCCGCCGCGCCTTGGCCGAGCGGCATGTTGGGCCTAACAGCCCATCCCCCGCGGACAGCCGCGCGATAGCCCATCGATATGGCGCTGGCAAGGCAAAGTAGGAAGGGTCGGAGCCTTATGACACGCCAGAGATGGCCCTCTCCTCCTCTCTACTAGACCTGCTCCAGCATCTCACGCAACTGGCGCTTGAGCACCTTGCCGTTCGCGTTGCGCGGCAATGGATCCAGCGTCAGAACCACGGTTTCCGGCACCTTGTAGTCGGAGAGCCGCTCGGCGCACCAGCTTCGCAAGGCCTCGGCCGAGACCTCGCCGCGGGTCACGATAACCGCGTGAACGCGCTCGCCGAGCACGGGGCATGGCTTTGCAATTACGGCACTCTCGACGACACCCGGGTGGCCGGCGAGCACGGACTCGACTTCGGCCGAAAACACCTTCAGTCCGCCGCGGTTGATCATGTCCTTCCGCCGATCGAACACCCGCACGAAATTGTCCGCATCGATCGACCCGAGATCGCCGGAGTGCCAGAAGCCGCCCGTAAAGCCTTCCGCCGTGGCCTGCGGGTTGTTCCAATAGCCCTTGATCACGGAAGCCCCATGAATCCAGATTTCGCCGATCTCGCCCCGCGGCAATTCGCGGCCATTCTCATCCATGATCACGACCGTCGCGCCCGGACACGGCAGGCCGACGCTGTCGATGTGACGCGCGGTCAATTCGCTCGGCATGATCGTGGTCGGTGAGGTCGTCTCGGTGGCGCCATAGCAGTTCACCAACTTCAGGCCCGGGATTTTAAGGGCGAGCCGCTCGATCGTCGCAACCGGCATCGGCGCTCCGCCAAAGCCGCCGATCCGCCAGGCGGAGAGGTCATAAGCATCGAAATCGGGCTGCAGCAGGCAAAGATTGTACATGGCCGGCACCATCACCGTGTAGGTGATATGCTCGCGCGCGGCGATCTTGAGATACTCCGCTGCCTTGAATTCGGCGACGATGATCAGCGTCCCCGCGCAGGCCACCATGGTCATGATGTTGGCGACAACGCCGGTGACATGGGCGAGCGGAACGGCGGCGATGGAACGGTCGGCCGCGGTCAGCCCCAGGCAATTCACGAAGATCATCGCGGAATGGATGATGTTGCAATGAGCAAGCATCGCGCCCTTCGGACGCCCCGTCGTACCCGACGTGTAGAGGATCATCGCGGTGTCTTCTTCGCCGACATCCGCAGTCGCCGAAAGCGGCGGGTGATCGAGAAGCTCCGAAAATTGCGAGAGCCGCGTGTTGTCATCGAGGACGATGCGACGCGCGAGCTGGGGTACATCGTGCGCATCCGGCAGGCGATCGGAAAGCGCAGCCTCGTGGATCAAGACCTTTGCGCCGCAATCGTTGAGCACATAGGCGATTTCCGGCTTCTGCTGACGCGTACCGAGCAGAACCGTGATCAGGCCGAGCTGGGCGGCTGCGAATAGCAGCAGCGGAAATTCGATACGGTTGCCAATCAAAAACGCGATGCGGTCGCCTCGCTCCAGCCCCTGCCGCTGCAAGCCCGTTGCAATCTGCGCCGAGCGCGCTACGGCCTCGCGCCAGGTCAGGCGGATCTGACCGCAAACCAAGGCCTCGCCGTCCGGGTTTCTCGCGCTGGCATCCAGCACCATCTGCCAGATGCTGCGCGGCCGCTCACGGAAAGCGGGCACCAGGCGATCGCCGAAATGCGCCTCAAGCTGCATGGGTGCTATCGGATGCTGCGACCAATCCATTTGCCCGCCCTAGCTCTTCTTTTTCATCTCATAGACGTGCTCCGGCCCCGGGAACGCGCGTGAGCGGACGTCACGGGCATAGCTTTCGATGGCCGCTTCGATTTCGGGTCCGAGATTGCCGTAGCGGCGGACGAATTTCGGCGCCCGCGGCGAGAGCCCCAGCATGTCCTCCAGCACCAGGACCTGACCGTCGCAGGCGGCGCTGGCACCGATGCCGATGGTTGGAATGGGGATGTCCTGCGTGATCTTGCGCGCCAGCGGCTCGGCCACGGCCTCGATCACCACCGAAAACGCGCCGGCATCGGCAACAGCCCGCGCATCGTTTTCGATTGTTCCCCAACCCGCCTCCTCGCGCCCTTGGGCGCGAAACGAGCCGAGCGTGTTGATGGATTGCGGCGTCAGCCCGATATGGCCCATGACCGGGATGCCGCGCTCGGTGAGAAACGCAATCGTCTCCGCCATTCGCGCCCCGCCTTCGAGCTTCACGGCGCCGCAACCGGTTTCTTTCAGGATGCGCGCCGCGGAATGAAATGCCTGCTCTCTGGAGGCCTCATAAGAGCCGAAGGGCATGTCGACCACGACCAACGCCGCGGCCGAACCGCGCATGACCGCACTGCCCTGCAGGATCATCATCTCGAGCGTCACTGGCACAGTGGTCTCGAAGCCGTGCATCACGTTCCCCAGGGAGTCGCCAACCAGGATCACGTCGCAATATCGGTCGACCAGCGCGGCGGTGTGGGCGTGATAGGAAGTGAGCATCACGATCGGCTCGCCCCCTTTGCGGGAATGAATGTCCGGCGCGGTCTTGCGCCTGATGGACGACTGCACAGACATGGCTGAACTCCGTTTAACTTCCGACCACGGGAACGCCGATCACCACCGGATGGAAGGCGAAGGCGAGCGCGAGATAGGCGACAAAGCCGACAGCGACCGCGATCAGGTCGTTGGTGACGCCCCCCACCGGGATCGGCGGCGCGCCCGGATCCGTCCGGCGCTTGAGCGAGATCCGGTCGTATACGCCCCAGGCCAGGAACGAGCCGAACAAGACGATCCCGCCGAGATCGCCATTGGCCAGCAAATGGCCGAATGCCCATAATTTCACGCCCGCAAGCATCGGATGCTTCAACTTGGCGTAGATGCGTCCGCGGATGTAAGAAGCGACCACGAGGATCACGGCCGGCAGCATCAGCGCGACATTGAGATGCTTCAGCGCCGTCGGCGGATTCCAAATCTGGATCCATTCCGTCGCACGGTAATGCGCAAAGCCCCACACGATCAACGCGAGCCCTACCAGCGACACCAACGAATAGGCGCCTTTGTAGGGCCCCTCGCCCACGGCAGCAATCAGCCGCGCGCGCGCCGGGCGCTGCGCGGTCAGGACATGGGCGCCCAGGAGCAGCACCAGGCCCAGGATCATCACCGACAGTCCCACGACGCACCTCCCTTTGCTTGGCGCGGATCATTTAACGCTCGAGTTGTAGCACGCGAAAGGGCCGCCACATCTTCAACCGTCATGCGCGGGCTCGATCCGCGTATCGATCGTCCGCGCCAGCGGACCAAGGATGCATTTGAAGGCGATGGATTGCCGGGTCAAGCCCGGCAATGAGGAGTTTGCGTTTCCTGCCTCGCGGAATGGCAGATAGGATCACCTGTTTTCCGATGACGACTTGCCGATATCGCGATTATCGACGTAGCGGATCATGATCGGCCGGCCGGCAAGCGCGCCGCCAAGGCCGCTCGTGAATTTCAGGGGCAGACACGCGTCGAGCGAGTCGTTGATTGCTTTCAAATAGGTCGCGCGGGCGTCCGCGGAGGCGCCGGCGGTGGCGAAGGTTATGCGCGGCGGCCCGATCAGTTCGCCGGATTTCTTGAAGGAAAAGCGCACCGACATCTGCATGCCTTCGTGCGCCTGATCCGGCGGCGGCGGCGACCAGCAGGAGCGCAACGCGGAAAAGAGATCGCCGATCGTGTCCAGGTCGTGATCCGGCCGCTGATATTTCGCCTCGTCCTCCTTCGGCGGCACGGTCTGGACCGTCACCTGCAGGTTCTCGCCGTATGGATAATTGATTTCGGGGATGCACGGCCCGTGATGGAGCGCGCTGCAGAACTGCGGTGTGCAGGGCCTCCTGTCAAACACGCTGCAGGGCGAATGCGAGAACGGGATCGGGTTGATGTGGTGATAGTTCCGCGCGCCAGCCGGGCCCGCGAACAGGATCGCGGCGGCGAGCGTCAGGGAGATGGCGATGCGCTGCAGCATGCAACAACACTTTTGAAGACAAATGCAGATGGCCTAAAGATGTTTGGCGCAGGCCCCGGCATCAAGCCGGCTCTCTTCACATCCGCGTTCAAAGTGGAGGGGCACCGTGCCTCGATGCCGGTTTGTCGTCCCGGTGAAAGCCGGGCCCCATACCGCGGAATCTATCTTTGGGCACGAATGGCAGACGACCTTCACAATATCAGCGCCTGTGGTTATGGGTCCCGGCTTTCGCCAGGACGACGTTGTTGAAATATTCCGCCTCAATTTCAAACATCGAACACATGGCTTAGTATTCTCGCGGCGTGCTTTGCGCCCGAGTTTGCATCAACTCTCACCCTCCAAAAGACAGAGGGCGCAGGGAAGACCGGGTGACCGCATGCACCCGAGGTCCCCGCGCAAAAACGAATTGCGCGAGGCGCGTTGACCACAGGTACAGGCGGAAACACTCCGGCCTTCCCCGCGCGGCGGTTTTACGGCTTACTCCGCGCTCTCCTCGGTGAGCCAGACTTTGTTGTCACCGTCGCCTTGCGATCTCTGCGCTTCTACGTCCGGTTGGACTCCGCGCGACATCTCACAAGGCTTAGCGCCAGCCTCGGGGCGCCAGGACCACACGGCTTCGCCGTCCGCGAACGCCTCCCCCAAGTCATCCGACAGGTTTATCGCGCCACCTGTCGAAGCTCGCTGAAAACGGGCCGAGCGCCGCTCGTCCTGCGCGTTGTCCAATCGCTCACGAAAAATCCGCCCTGCGAAGACTTGCGCGCGCGACGCCCTCGCGTCCACCGCACCCTGCCCAACGTCCGTGACGACCGCGATACGTCCCCTCTGACGGGCCGGGATGACGAGGATAATCATCCATTTCTGAAAAAACGAAAGAGAAATATTTTTGCTCGGAGGACTGGACCACCCAAATCAGCTTGAATTGGCACGGCAATTTTCTGCAAACGCGCACGAGACCTTTGCGGGTCTTTTTGCTCGCCCGAGCAAAGCCAGCTCCGGAAATCACCCTCGCCTGCCCGACAGGCGAATCGACCTCCGCACTCGCCGGTGTGACCGCCGCGCAGCCTGCCGTAATTGGCTGCGATGGCCTCGCAAGACCCGATCCGTGCGATTGGCCGAGCGCGCTATTCCCCCAGGGTTGGCGACGTAACCGGTGCCCGAGCGATCAGCCGGGGAGTATTTTTTAATTATCGGCGCCGCTTGATTAGGAAGATATCACTTCCTATTATAGCATGCATGAACACATCAATCGCACATCCCGCGGTGCCCCGCGGTCCCGGCCGGCCTCGCGAGTTCGATCTCGATGAAGCTTTGGACAAGGCGATCGGCACCTTCAGCGAGAATGGTTATCACGCGACCTCGCTCGGCAAGCTGACGGCGGCGATGGAGATCGCGGAGGGCAGCCTCTACAAAGCCTTCGGCGACAAGCGCGGCGTCTTCCTGGCCGCGTTCGAGCGCTACGTCGTGCTGCGGAGCGAGCGGCTGGCGCAGGAGCTGGCAGGCGCACGCAGCGGGCGCGCCAAGGTCAGGGCCGTTCTCGCCACCTATGCGGAATACAGCCATGGCAAGCTCGGCAAGCGCGGCTGCCTCGTCGTGGGCAGCGCCGTCGATCTCGCAAGCTCCGATCCGGAAATGGCCAAGCGGGTGGTCGCGGTGCTTGCCGGCCATGAAAGGCGCCTCGTCGAGTTCATTCGAGAAGGACGGGAAGATGGCTCCATCTCCTCGCATGTCGACGCCGGCGTGACCGCCCGCCTGCTGCTCTGCGTCGTGCAGGGGATGCGCGTCCTCGGCAAGACCGGCCGCTCTCGGGAGGAGATGGCGAGCCTGGTCGATGGCGCGCTGAAACTGCTCGATTGAGCATTTGGCAAATTTGGAAGCGATCACTTTCTATATGAGACGCAAGCCCTACATCCCGAGTTCGCCATGACGCATGACATCGTTCAAACGTCCGCTGCAGACACCTTGCCCCCTTTCGATCCCGCGACTTTCTGGGCCCAGTTCCGCCATGGTACCGTCGGCGTCAATGGCGTTCGGCTGCATTTCGTGGAAGGCGGCAGCGGCGCGCCGATCCTGCTGCTGCCCGGATGGCCGCAGAGCTGGTACGCTTGGCGCTATGTGATGCCGCAACTCGCGGCCGCCGGGCGACGCGTGATCGCCCTCGACCCGCGCGGAATGGGCGATTCCGACCGGCCCGCCTCGGGTTATGAGATGCACGCCGTCGCCACCGAGATTCATGACTTCGTCGAGGCGCTGGGGCTGACGGCGAACGGACCGATCGATGTCGTCGGCCACGATATCGGCACCTGGATCGGTTATGCCTATGCGGCCGAATGGTCTGACGACGTCAAGCGGCTTGCCGTGTTCGACGCGGCACTGCCCGGCATCACTCCCCCGCCCTCCGGCATCCCTTCGGCAGAAGCGAACGTGAAGACGTGGCATTTCGCCTTTAACCGGCTCGACGATTTACCCGAGATCCTGCTTCAGGGCCGCGAGCGCGAATTCTTGACTTGGCTGTTTCGCGCAAAGGCGGTCCGGGACTGGACGATCACGCCGGCCGATCTCGACGAATATGTGCGGGTCAATGCCGCCCCCGGCGCGACGCGGGCGGCGCTGTCCTATTATCGACACAAGCTCAGTCCCGGGGGGCTCGCGCAGAGTCGCGCACGTGCCGAGCGTAAGCTTGTCATGCCGGTGTTGGCATTCGGCGCCGAGACAGGCGTCGGCACGGCCCTTATCGACACGCTGCATCTCGTCGCGACTGATGTGCGTGGCGGCGTGTTCCTTGGCTGCGGCCATTACGTGCCGGAAGAAGCGCCCCGCGCTGTCGCCGAGCAAGTGATCAGATTCATGGACGCGTGACGGAGCAGCCATCGGCCAATCCGGAGACGGGGCGATGCGGTCGAGCCATCCCGCGGCAGTCCGTTCGACGCTGGATGCTATTCGGCCGCAGGCCTCAGCGCTTCGCGTCGTAACGCTGGCGGTTGTCGTGAATGGTTGCGAGATGCGCGCGCGCCCATTGTGCCAACTGCCGCACCGGCTTTGACAGCGATCGTCCGAGTGCGGTCAGCGCATACTCCACCTGCGGCGGCGTCGTCGCACAGACCGTGCGCTTGACCATGCCGTCGCGCTCGAGCGTCTTGAGAGTCCGGGTCAGCATCTGCTGCGAGATACCGCGAACCTGGCGCTTGATATCGTTGAAGCGGCGCGGCTGGTCGCGCAGCGCTACCACCACCTGCACCGTCCACTTGTCTCCGACCCGACTGAGGATCTCGCTGACACCGCGGCAATCTGTTGGCTCGTCGTGCGGCGCGCGCACATCCATATGACCTGGTCCTAAAAATATGCGTTCTTGCCGGGCAAGCTGATAGTCACATATCCGGTGCTGGTCAACATTCTAGACCATGTGGGCCTGAAGCTGCTTCACAGGTCCCACCAGTACGGAGACCATCATGATCCTCTACTACCATGCGGGCGCCTGCAGCCTTGCCGTCCACATCGCGCTGATCGAGGCCAGGCTTGCCTGCAAGCTCGTGAGCATCAATCGGGACAAGCGGACGGACGACGGACGCGACTTCATAGCGATCAATCCCAGGGGCTTCGTTCCGACGCTGGAGCTCGACGACCGAACCGTGCTGACTGAGAATCTCGCCATTCTCGCCTACATCGCGCACCAAAGCAGCACCCTGCTCCCGGCCGAAGGCATCACGCGCTGGCGCGCGCTGGAGGCCACCTCCTTCATGACCACCGAGCTCCACGGCAATTTCAAGCCGTTCTTCTACTCTGATGCGACACAGGCAGAGAAGGATAAGGCTCGGCAGAGACTGGCCAAGCATTTCGCTTCCCTCGCCGACCAGCTCGGCGATAAGCCGTTCCTGCTGGGTGAGCGGATGACAATCGCCGACCCCTATTTGTTCGTGATGCTGATGTGGGCCTATAGGCACGGTATCGAAATTTCGCAGCGCCTGCGAGCCTATTTCGCGCGAATGAAGGAGTTGCCCTCCGTCGCACAGGCGCTCGCCGAGGAAGGCCTTGCCTGAGCTTGAACACTGCCTCGTCATCGGCGGCCGAGTTGCGTCCACGCGCGGCCGGCTCCGCTAGCAGAAGAAGTGACGTCCGTCATTGCGGGGCAGCCTATAGGGCTGAACCCGGAATCCCGCGCCATAACATCCAGATTCCGGGTTCGCGCTGTGCGCGTCTGGCAATGACGAGATCGTTGGAGGCCATATGGACACACGCGACGTCATCGTGATCGGCATGCGCGCGACCAATATCAGCGTCTTCGCCCGTCCCGGGGAAAACGGGCCGCGACGCCCGATATGACGTCTTCGATGATTTCCTGCAATTCCGCTCGCGTCGCACCGTCCCGTGCCTGGATCGAGATGCCTTGCATGACGGCGGCCAAATGCCGGGCCAGGCGATGCACCTCGCTTTTTCCAGCAAATGAGCGGAGTGCCTGCGCAATTCTCTCGCGCATGGCATCGCGGCGCAAGGCCGCATCGCGAGCAAGCGGGGCATGCTCGGAGTGACAGGCGATCATGCCGCTGGAGATCATGCAGCCGAGCTCGCGATCGGGATGGGTGACCGCCTTGACCGCGGCCTCGAGCAACCGCCGCACCGCCTCAGCCAGTGATGTCGCCGAGCCGATCGAGGCTGCATCGAGCAAACCGAGGGTCTGCTCATAGCGATTAACCGCTTCCAGATAGAGCCCGGCCTTGCTGCCGAAGGCGGCATAGAGGCTCGGAGGCGCCACCCCGATCGCCTTGGTCAGGTCACCGATCGAGACGCCTTCATAGCCATGGCGCCAGAACAGCCGCATGGCGGTCTCGATCGCCCGATCCCTATCGAAGCTCCACGGCCGCCCGCCGCGCGATTTCGCACCCTGTTGCATAATGATCACTAAACAACAGCTTGACAGGCGCCGTCAAGCCGGTTGAATAGCGATCACTAAACAATATGAAGGTGGCATATGGATTCCTCACGACGCGCGGTTCTGGCCGGCGCGATTGGTCTCACCGCTTTGGCCGTGGAAACCGGCACTGTCCACGTCACGTCGCCGGCACGCGCGGCGGGCACCAGAGAGGTGGCTGACAACCCGGCGAAGGCGGCCGCTGCGCACGAGCCGTTCTTCGCGCGGTCGTCCGATGGCACGATGCTGGTGGGCGAGGCTCAGGGCGAGCCGCAGGCACCCGAGATCCTGTTCATCCATGGCCTGCGCCAGAGCCGGCTGAGCTGGGACAAGCAGTTCGCCGACGCCGCGCTGGCGGGCTTCCGCATGGTCCGATTCGATCTTCGCGGCCACGGAGATTCAGACAAGCCCACCTCCGCGGAGGCCTACTCGGATGCCGACCGGTGGGCGGACGATATCGCAGCGGTGATCGCGAGCGCGAAGCTCCGCCGGCCGGTGCTCGTGGGCTGGTCGCTCGGCGGTTACGTTGCCGGTGCGTATCTTCGTAAGCATGGCGGCTCACAGATTGCGGGGATCAACCTGGTCGATGCGGTCACCAAGCTGTCGCCGGATCTCCTCACCCCGCTGGCCGGCACATTCACCGGCACGACCACCTCGCACGATCTGGCGGAACGGGCCGCGGCGACGGCCGACTTTCTCGCCGCCTGCTTCCACAAGCCGCCGACGGGGAACGACCTCCAGCGCATGCTCGTCATCAACGGCATGACGGCCCGCGTCGTGAACGAGGGCTTCGTCAAGACCGCGACGTCCGATCTCGAGCCCGTCTTCCGCGACTACGCCGGCCCGGTCCTGCTCACGCATGGCGTGCATGACCGGCTGGTCCGCCTCGCCATGTCCGAGCGGATCAAGGCGCTCCATCAGGGCAGCCGCCTTTCCGTGTACGGCGATAGCGGCCACAGCCCGTTCTACGAGGAGCCGGCCCGGTTCGGCCAAGAGCTTGCCGCGTTCGTGATCGCTGCTACCAAGGGCTGATGGCTTCCGTCGCAACACAGGATCAAAGCGCCATGTCGAGAGGCGATGCCGCGCCGCCGTTCTTTCCCGGCTTCCGGACGCTGGATGTAGCGGCGGGCGGCGTCCGCTTCGCCGGCGTGATCGGCGGGGACGGTCCGCCCCTCCTGCTCCTTCACGGCTTCCCCGAGACGCATATCGCATGGCGTAAAGTCGCCCCGGCTCTGGCGCGTCAGCACACGGTGATCATCCCCGACCTGCCGGGCTATGGCGCGAGCCGGCCCGATGCGATGACACCGCGCTGGACCAAACGGCGGGTTGGCGCGGCGCTGGTGGCCCTCATGCAGACGCTGGGATACGCGCGGTTCGCACTCGCGGGGCACGATCGCGGCGCGCGCGCCGGCTACCGTCTGGTGCTCGATCATCCCGGCGCCGTCGATCGCTTTGCTTCGCTCGCGGTCATTCCGACCGTCGATGCGATGCTGGCGGTCGACTATCGGTACGCTCAAAAGAGCTATCACTGGTTTCTGCTGGCGCAACCGGCGGACTTGCCCGAACGCCTGCTCGCCGCGGCGCCGGATGCCGTGATCGATCGCGCCTTCGCGACCATGAACGCGGAGAGCGATGATGTCATCGAGCCGGCGGCGAGGGAGGCCTACCGTGCCGCGTTCCGCGAACCTGCGGTGCGACACGCGATGTGCGAGGACTATCGTGCCGCACTCCATGAAGATCTTGCCCATGACCAGGCCGACCGCGCGGCGGGGCGCAAGCTGGACTGTCCCGTCCTCGTGCTCTGGCCAAGCTCCCAGGAGGTCGCCGGCCGTCCAAGCCCGGTCGATATCTGGAGAGGCTGGGCCGACGACGTCACGGGCGCGGCGACGATGGGCGGTCATCTTCAGGCCGAAGATCGCCCGGAAGAGGTCAGCGTGGCGCTCCTCCCCTTCTTCTCGCGCGAGTCGGAGGCTCGAGTGCCCCTGCAAGGCTCGGACGTTTGACGTCAGCCGTGTTCGAGGCTTCCAAGTAGGCGCAAAACATATCGGCCATGGCCTCGGCGTAGGCCGCGATCTCTGCGGACGTTCGAGGGCTTTCCGAAAACTGCTTTCCGACCGCGCTGAGCGTCGATGTGATCAGCGCGCCGGCCAAGGCGCGCGTTGCCTCTGAGGCCGATGGCAGCGCCTCGCGCATGAAGACCTGGATCGTGCGGCCGCCCGACGCCCTCGCCTCCCGCGCCTCGGGCGCATCGCGATAGAGAGGGGCGGCGTCGTTGAGCGCCACACGCATGGCGGCCTCGTCACATTCCGAACGGATGAATGCGTGGACCAGGGCGCGCAGCCGTTCGAGCGGCGGTCTTCTGATGTCCTCGAGAATGGTCCGCAGCAACTCGGTCGTCTGCCGCCATTCGTCGCATTGGAGGCGAAACAGGATCGCCGCCTTGTTCGGGAAGTACTGATAGAGCGATCCGACGCTGACGCCGGCCTTTTCGGCTACCCGCGCGGTCGTGAAGCGCTGCGCCCCCTCCTTCGCCAAAACCTGAACCGCCGCCTGCAGAATGATCGCGACGAGCTCGGCCGAGCGGGCCTGCTGCGGCTGTTTTCGTGAAGAAATTGAAGGACTTCGGGGATCGGCCATCGAACGCGCGGGGAATGCGAATAGCGAATGCGAATGATTATTCGTATTTCTGGTGCGGCGCAAGAACGCGCTCATTTTAGACCGGAGACCTACATGACCACCCTGACGACCGCCCCGCTTGGCCCGCTGCTGGACCGCTTGTTCGAAGAGGCCGACGCGGCATCGGCGCAGACCGACTCCGCCGTGGCCGATCTCTCAGATCAGGAGCGGGCGCGCCTGATGCGGAGCAAGACCGACTACCGCGAGCTTTACGGGCGCTTAAGGAACGCTCCGCTCGCCGTTTCGCGCGAGACCGGCGCGCTGCTCTACATGCTGGCGCGAAGCTCGCGAGCGCGGACGATCGTCGAGTTCGGGACCTCGTTCGGCATCTCGACGCTGCACCTCGCCGCGGCCCTGCGCGACAATGGCGGAGGCCGTCTGATCACCAGCGAGTTCGAGCCATCCAAGGTGGCCCGTGCGCGCGATCATCTGACCGCCGGCGGTCTCATTGACCTCGTGGAGATCCGGGAGGGCGACGCCCTGCAGACACTCAGCGTCGATCTCCCTGATACGGTCGACCTGCTGCTGCTCGACGGCGCCAAGGCACTTTATCCGGAAATCCTGAGCCTGGTGGAAAGCCGCCTCCAGCCGGGCGCCTTCGTCGTGGCCGACAACGCCGATTACAGCCCGGACTACCTGGCGTGCGTGCGCTCGCCTGCGAACGGTTACCTATCGACGCCATTCGGCGAGGATGTCGAGCTGTCGATGCGGATCGGCTGACGTCGGTCTGAAGCCGCAACGCGGCCCGTGGCGTCGGTGGATGGCTAGAGGAGCCTGTCATCGGGCAGCGCTTCGCGCTGACCGGTGGCGGAAGATGACGAGCACCTTAGGTCTTCTTCTTCACGTCCTTGACGTTGGAGAAGTTGATGCCTTCGGCACGCTCTTTGGTGTAGCCGAGATAGAATTCGTTCTTGGCCAGGTAGACCGGGTCGCCGTCGACATCGTCGGCGATGGAAGAGGTGTTGGAGGCGATGAAGGCATCCAGCTTCTTGCGGTCGTCGGAGGAGACCCAGCGCGCGAGCTGGAATTCGGAGACCTCGAACTCCACCGGCAGCGAATATTCGGCATCGAGCCGCGCCTTCAGCACGTCGAGCTGCAGCGGGCCGACCACACCGACCAGCGCGGGCGCGCCGTCGCGCGGGCGGAACACCTGCACCACGCCCTCCTCCGACATCTGCTGCAACGCCTCTTTCAGCTTCTTCGCCTTCATGGCGTCCGTCAGCCGCACGCGGCGGACGATTTCCGGGGCAAAGCTCGGCACCCCGACAAAGGTGATGTCCTCGCCTTCGGTCAGCGTATCGCCGATCCGCAAGGTGCCGTGGTTGGGAATGCCGACGACGTCGCCGGCGAAGGCCTCATCGGCGACCGAACGGTCCTGGGCGAAGAAGAATTGCGGGCTCGAGAGCGGCATGGCCTTGCCGGTGCGCACCAGCTTGGCCTTCATGCCGCGGCTGAGCTTGCCGGAGCAGAGCCGCGCGAAGGCGATGCGGTCGCGGTGGTTCGGATCCATATTGGCCTGGATCTTGAACACGAATGCGCTCATGCGCGGCTCGGCCGCCTGCACCTTGCGCAAGTCGCTGTCCTGCGCGCGCGGCGGCGGCGCGAATTGGCCGAGCCCCTCCAGGAGGTCGCCGACGCCGAAATTGCGCAAGGCGCTGCCGAAATAGACCGGCGTCAGATGACCTTCGCGAAACGCCTCGAGCTCGAACGGCTTGCAGGCTTCGCGCACCAGCTCGAGCTCGTCCTTGATCGCATCGACCTCGAGATTGGGGTTGAACCTGGTGAGCTCGGCGATCTCGATCTGCTGCGCCGCGCCGGTCTTGGCACCGCCGCCTTCGAGCAGGCGCACGCCGCCGTTCCTGACATCATAGGTGCCGAGGAAATCGCGGCCGCGCCCGACCGGCCAGGTCATCGGCGTGGTATCGAGTGCCAGCGTCTTTTCGATCTCGTCCAGGAGCTCGAAGACGTCCCGGCTCTCGCGGTCCATCTTGTTGATGAAGGTGATGATGGGAATGTCGCGCAGGCGACAGACCTCGAACAGCTTGCGCGTCCGCGCCTCGATGCCCTTGGCGGCGTCGATCACCATCACCGCGGAGTCGACCGCCGTGAGCGTGCGATACGTATCCTCCGAAAAGTCCTCGTGGCCCGGCGTGTCCAACAGGTTGAACACCAGCCCCTCGAACTCGAAGGTCATCACCGAGGTAACGACCGAGATGCCGCGCTCGCGCTCGATCTTCATCCAGTCGGAACGGGTGTTGCGCCGCTCGCCCTTGGCCTTGACCTGGCCCGCCAGGTTGATAGCGCCGCCGAACAGCAGCAGTTTTTCCGTCAGTGTGGTCTTGCCCGCGTCGGGGTGGGAGATGATGGCAAAAGTCCGACGGCGTGCCACTTCGGTGGCGAGCGGCGTGGCGGACACGTCGGCGGCGAGAGCAAGGTCGGACATTGGCTAGGGCGTTGGATTCGGGCTTGGGCGAGCGTGTGACAAAGAAAGGCGATGGGATCAAGAGTTGCACGGAGCCTCATGACGTCCCGTCAACTGCGACATTAAATGCACTTGCATCCATCTCGGACGGCAGGCACTACGTGCCCTATATAGGACTGCAAAGACGATCTCGCACGCCCCTTGCATTCGATAGCGACAAGGCCGCTACCGGTCCGCTCTGGGCCTCGTTCAGGAACCCTCGTCCATGGAAATAAGGCAATCCGCTATGGCCTGGATCATTCTGTTCGTCGCCGGACTGATGGAGGTCGGCTGGGCGATCGGCCTGAAATATACCGACGGCTTCACCCGGCTGGTGCCGTCGGTGCTGACGCTCGGTTGCATGGTCGCGAGCGTCCTGCTGCTGGGTCTTGCCGTAAAGACACTGCCTATCGGAACCGGCTATGCCGTGTGGACCGGCATCGGAACAGTCGGCACGGTGGTGCTCGGGATTGCCCTGCTCGGCGAGCCGGCCACGGCGGTGCGGCTCGGCTGCATCGGCCTGATCGTCGCCGGCATCGTGGGCCTCAAGCTGGTGGCGTGATCGTTCAGCGCAGCGCCTGCACCACCCAATAGGCCAGCGCGGCCACGATCGCGGAGGCCGGGATCGTAATCACCCAGGCATAGACGATGGTGCTGGCGACGTTCCAGCGCACGGCGGAGACGCGTCGCGCGGCGCCGACCCCGACGATGGCGCCGGTGATGGTATGGGTGGTCGAGACCGGAATCCCGAGGAATGTCGCCATGAACAGCGTCGCCGCGCCGCCGGTTTCGGCGCAGAAGCCCTGCATCGGCGTCAGCTTGGTGATGCGCAGGCCCATGGTGCGCACGATGCGCCAGCCGCCCATCAGCGTGCCCAGCGCCATCGAAGCCTGGCAGGCCAGGACCACCCAGAACGGCACGGAAAATTCGCTGCCCAGATAGCCCTGCGAATAAAGCAGCACGGCGATGATGCCCATGGTCTTCTGCGCGTCATTGCCGCCATGGCCGAGCGAATAGAGCGAGGCCGAGCCGAATTGCAGGATGCGGAAGGCGCGATCGACCGCAAAGGGTGTCGAGCGCACCGAGGCCCAGGAGACGATCGCGACCAGCACGGTGGCGAGAACAAATCCGAGCAGCGGCGATAGCACGATGGCCGCGACCGCCTTTGACAGGCCGCTCCAGACCGTTGCCGAAATCCCCGCCTTCGCCACGCCGCCGCCGACCAACCCGCCAATCAAGGCATGCGAGCTGGAGGACGGGATGCCGACCGCCCAGGTGACCACGTTCCAGACGATGGCGCCGATCAGCGCGGCAAAGATCACCTGCGCATCGACGACGGATGGCTCGATGATGCCGGTGCCGATCGTATGGGCGACGTTGAGTCCGAAAACCAGGAAGGCGACGAAATTGAAGAACGCGGCCCAGAACACCGCGAATTGCGGACGCAGCACCCGGGTGGAGACGATGGTCGCGATCGAATTGGCGGCATCGTGCAGGCCGTTGAGGAAGTCAAACAGCAGCGCGACCGCTATCAGGCCGATCACTATCGGAAGACCTAGCGTGACGTTCACGGCCACGCCCTATCGCATGGTCGCGGAATCGCTCTTGTTTCACCTCTCCCAGAGGGAGAGGTCGGATCGCATCGAGAGATGCGATCCGGGTGAGGGGTTAAGGTCCCTCGATGGAGCGGCGCCCCCTCACCCGGATTGCTTCGCAATCCGGCCTCTCCCCGCCAGGGAGAGGCAAACGGAGTCCGTGGACAGACCGATTTAGACAACGCTCTCTCTCTAGACCTGCTCGATCACGATGGAGTTGATCTCGTTGGCGACGTCGTCGAAGCGGTCGGCGACCTTTTCGAGGTGGTCGTAGATCTCGGCACCGACGATAAAGTCCATGGTGTTGCCGTGGCGATGCTTGAGGTAAAGCTCCTTCAGCCCGATGTCGTGGAGATCGTCGACGCGGCCTTCCAGCTTGGTCACCTCTTCCGTGATCTGGGTGAGCAGCGAGACGTTGGCGCCGATCGCCTGCAAGAGCGGCAGCGCGCGGCCGACGAGTTGCGCGCACTCGACCAGCAGCCCGCCCATCTCCCGCATCGTCGGCTCGAACTCGCGCACCTCGAACAGCAACACCGCCTTGGCCGTCTGCTGCATCTGATCGATGGCATCGTCCATCGCGGTGATCAGCGCGGTAATGTCGCTGCGGTCGAACGGGGTGATGAAGGTCCGCCTGACAGCGGTCAGGACCTCGCGGGTGATGCCGTCGGCCTCGCTCTCGAATTGATTGACCTTCTGGCAGAAGGCGAGCGTCTGGTCTCCGCCCCGCAGCACTCCCTGGAGCGCCTGAGCACCGTTCACGACCGTGGCCGAATGGCGGGCGAACAGGTCGAAGAACCGTTCCTCCCTGGGCAGAAAGGCGCGAAACCAGCGCATCATGGTGTCGAATCCATCGTTTCCCGGCAGCCGCCTGCCTTGAGCCTGCTTTCAGGGCTCCTGGCGGGCCGCGTCACAAAACTGTCATAAGCGGATTTCGAGGCAAAAGCCCACCCTACCCCGGCAGGCTCAAGCCGATCATCCACCGCTTTATGGGAAACGCCAAAGGCGCGGAAAACGGCCGCCTTACAGCGATCGCTTAAAGTAATGCGCGACCTCGCCGATGATGCCGCGGCGGAACAGGAGCACGCAGGCGACGAAGATCACGCCCTGGATCACCGTGACCCATTGGCCGAACCCGGCCAGATATTGCTGCATGGCGATGATGACGAATGCGCCAACGACCGGCCCAAAAATGGTGCCGAGGCCGCCGACCAGCGTCATCAGCACGATCTCGCCCGACATGGTCCAGTGCACGTCCGTGAGCGATGCGTTCTGGGCAACGAACACCTTCAACGCCCCGGCAAAGCCGGCCAGCGTGCCCGACAGGATGAAGGCCAGCCATTTGTATTGATCGGTCTTGTAGCCGAGCGAGATCGCGCGCTGCTCGTTCTCCCGGATCGACTTCAGAACCTCGCCGAATGGCGAGTTGATCGTGCGGTAGATCAGGAGGAAGGCGCCGAGGAAGCCGGCCAGCACCACGTAATAAAGGATCGTCGGTTGCGAGAGATCGAAGACGCCGAACAGGCGGCCCTGCGGGATGCCCTGAATGCCGTCCTCGCCATGAGTGAACGGCGCCTGCAGATAGATGAAATAGAGCAGTTGCGACAGCGCCAGCGTGATCATCGAGAAATAGATGCCCTGGCGGCGGATCGATACGTAGCCGGTCACGATAGCCAGCGCGAAGGCGGCGGCAGTGCCGACGACGATGCCGAGTTCGGGCGGCAGGTTCCAGACCTTCAGCGCATGGGCGCTGCAGTAGCCCGCTGTGCCCAAGAACATCGCGTGCCCGAACGAAAGCAAGCCGCCGTAGCCGATCAGGAGGTTGAAGGCGCAGGCGACCAGCGCAAAGCACAGCGCCTGCATCACGAAGAACGGATAGATGCCGGTGAACGGCACGATCGCAAGCAGCACCGCCATGAGGCCGAACACGATCATCTCGTCGCGCATCGCGCGCGGCGTGATCGGCAAGGTGTCGTCGGTCATTGCTGTCATGTCAGGCCGCCCGTCCCGTCAGTCCCGTCGGCTTTACCAGCAGCACCAGCACCATGAGCACGAACACCACGGTGTTGGAGGCCTCGGGATAAAAATACTTGGTCAATCCCTCGATCACGCCCAGCGCAAAGCCGGTGATGATCGATCCCATGATCGAGCCCATGCCGCCGATCACCACCACCGCGAACACGACGATGATAAGGTCGGCGCCCATCAGCGGGCGCACCTGGTTGATCGGGGCCGAGAGCACGCCGGCCAGCGCCGCGAGCCCGACGCCAAGCCCGTAGGTCAGCGTGATCATCCGCGGCACATTGATGCCGAAGGCACGGACCAGCGTGGGGTTTTCAGTGGCCGCGCGCAAATAGGCGCCAAGCCGCGTCCGTTCGATCAAGAACCAGGTCGCGAGACACACGACGAGCGAGAACACCACGACCCAACCGCGGTAGATGGGCAGGAACATGAATCCGAGATTCATGCCGCCCCTCAATTGATCGGGAATGGAGTAAGGCAGGCCGGAGGAGCCGAAATAGTTCTGGAACACGCCCTGGATGATCAGCGCCAGGCCAAAGGTGAGCAAGAGGCCATAGAGATGGTCCAGCCCGGTCAGCCATTTCAGCATGGTCCGCTCCAGGATCATGCCGAAAATCCCGACCACGAGCGGCGAGATGATGAGCGCAAACCAATAGTTGATGCCGAACAGGTTGAGCAGGAAGTAAGCGACGAAGGCGCCCATCATATAGAGAGCGCCATGGGCGAAATTGATGATGTTGAGCATGCCGAAGATCACGGCAAGCCCGAGACTGAGCAGCGCGTAGAACGAGCCGTTGATCAGTCCCACCAGAAGCTGTGCGTAAAGGGCTTGCATCGGTTCTCTCTCGACGCTCCGTTCATCTCAATTGACGAAGTGCGGCGGCAGGCTTGGCCGCCGCACCTCGAGGGTCACTTCTTCAGCAAGGGACAGGTGCTCTTGTCCAGCGGCGTAAAAGCCTCGTCCGCGGGAATGGTGGACACGAGCTTGTAGTAGTCCCAAGGTCCCTTGGACTCGGACGGCTTCTTGACTTCGAAGAGATAGGCCGGATGAATGGTGCGACCGTTCGGCTGGATGCTGCCCTTACCGAACAGGGCATCATCGGTCGGAATTTCCTTCATCTTCGCGACGATCTTGGCGCCGTCATGCGGGTTGCCGCCGAGGGCTTCGAGCGCCTTGAAGTAATGCAGCAGGCTGGCGTAGACGCCGGCGTGCACCATGGTCGGCATGTTGTGGTTCTTCATCCGCTCCTGGAACCGCTTGGCGAAGGCGCGCGTGCCATCGTTCATGTCCCAGTAGAAGGTCTCGGTAAAGTTCAGCCCCTGTGCCGTGTTCAAGCCGAGCGAGTGCACATCGGTGATGAACAGAAGCAGCGCCGCGAGCTTCTGGCCGCTGCTCGTGATGCCGAATTCGGCAGCCTGCTTGATCGAATTGGTGGTGTCGGCTCCGGCATTGGCGAGACCGATGATCTTGGCCTTGGAGGCCTGCGCCTGCAGCAGGAAAGAAGAAAAATCAGCCGTGCTCAGCGGAGCCTTGACGCCACCGAGCACCTTGCCCCCCGCCGCCTGGACGGCCGCCGTGGTGTCGCGTTCGAGCGCCGCGCCGAAGGCATAATCAGCCGTGAGGAAGAACCAGCTATCGCCGCCGTTCTTGGTGAGGGCCGAACCGGTGCCGTGGGCCAGGGTGTAGGTGTCGTACGTCCAATGAATCGTGTTGGGCGTGCACTGCGCGTTGGTCAGATCGGACGTACCCGCGCCGGAATTGAGCAGGATACCGTTCTTTTCCTTGACGATGTTGGAAACCGCCAGCGCGACGCCGGAATTGGGCACGTCGACGATGACATCGACCTTATCGACGTCGAACCATTGCCGCGCAATGTTGACGCCGATATCGGGCTTGTTCTGATGATCGCCGGCGATGATGTCGATCTTCCAGCCCTTCCCCGTCAACCCTGAGTCTTCCACGGCCATCTGCGCCGCAAGGGTCGACCCCGGCCCGCCGAGGTCCGCGTACAGGCCGGACTGATCGGAGAGCGCGCCGATCTTGACGACCTTGTCGTCGGCGTGCGCGAGGCTCGCGGCCGCGAGCGTGAGCGCCGTCGTCAGCAACAAGGATGCAATCGATTTGGTTTTCATTGTTTATCCCTGACCTTTTTTCTCGTTAATCTTCGCTGTGTCGTTAAACGCCAAGGTAAGCGTGCAGCTTGTCCATGTTGGCCTGTAGTTCGCTGTTTGCAAAACCGTCGATGATCTTGCCGTGCTCGACGACGTAGTAGCGGTCGGCCACGGTCGAGGCCCAGCGAAAATTCTGTTCCACCAGAAGGATGGTAAAGCCCTCCTTCTTCAGCCGCGCGATGGTGTGGCCGATCTGCTGGATGATCACAGGCGCGAGGCCCTCGGTCGGCTCGTCCAGCATCAGGAAGCTTGCGCCGGTGCGCAGGATGCGCGCGATCGCCAGCATCTGCTGCTCGCCGCCGGAGAGTTTCGTCCCCTGACTTTTCAGGCGCTCCTTCAGGTTCGGAAACAGGTCGAAGATCTGGTCCAGCGACAGCCCGCCTTGCCGCACCACCGGGGGCAGCAGCAGGTTTTCGCGCACATCGAGGCTGGAGAAGATGCCGCGCTCCTCGGGGCAGAAGGCGATGCCTGCCCTCGCGATCCTATCGGAGGACGTGCGGATGATCTCCTGGCCGTTGAAGCGGATCGACCCCGAGCGCTTGCCGATGATCCCCATGATCGACTTCAGCGTCGTGGTCTTGCCGGCGCCGTTGCGGCCGAGCAGCGTGACGACCTCGCCGGCGTTCACGGTGAAATTGATGCCGTGAAGAATATGCGACTCGCCGTACCAGGCTTCGAGATTGGCGACCGACAGGATCTCGCCGCCCGCCGCGGGCGCGGCTCTCGCGGGCGCTTCAGCCAACTGCAAATCAGGCATGACCGGCTCCGAGATAGGCTTCCTTGACGCGCTCGTCCTTGGAAAGATCGGCATATGAGCCTTCGGCCAGCACATGACCGCGCGTCAGCACTGTGATGACGTCGGAGAGGTTAGCGACGACGCTCAAATTATGCTCGACCATCAGGATGGTGTATTTGGCCGAGATGCGCTTGATCAGCGCGGCGATCTTGTCGATGTCCTCATGGCCCATGCCGGCCATCGGCTCGTCCAGCAGCATCATCTCCGGGTCGAGCGCGAGCGTCGTCGCAATCTCCAGCGCCCGCTTGCGCCCATAGGGCATTTCGACCGCGGGCGTGTTGGCAAACTCGCTCAGGCCCACATCGTTCAACAATTCCAGCGCCCGGCCGTTGAAGCGGTTGAGCACGGATTTGGAGCGCCAGAAATCGAAGGATTGGCCGTGCTGACGCTGCAGCGCGACCCGGACATTTTCCAGCGCGGTGAGATGCGGGAACACCGCCGAGATCTGGAACGAGCGCACCAGGCCCAGCCGCGCAACGTCGGCCGGCGCCGTCGCCGTGATGTCCTGCCCCTTATAGAGGATCGTGCCCGCGGACGGCCGCAGGAACTTGGTGAGCAGATTGAAACACGTGGTCTTGCCGGCCCCGTTGGGGCCGATCAATGCGTGAATGTGCCCACGTCTGACCTTCAGCGAAACGTCGCGAACGGCAAAGAATCCCGCGAATTCCTTGGTCAATCCGTGGGTCTCGAGAATGAACTCGTCAGCCAAACAATTTCCCCCTCCCGCGCACGACGTGGCGTGCACGGCTCGTTTTTAACGCAACGGGCAGTTTCCCAGGAAACGCGCGGGAAAACCGTCCCGAACCGCCGCCTCCGGGGGCGGAATATGCCGTCATCTCCCCCGCTTACGCAAGGCGGAAAGCTTCATCCGCCCCCGTGGCGTGCCGCCGCGCGGCTCCGCCCTTAGTCGCATGCTCGACGACACGCGGCCGGAAGCGGCTGTAGCGCAAGGCCCACCATTCCGCTAGAGGCGAAAATTTGCCTGCGACGCTGGTTCACCGGTCGCCCCTTCATAGAAAATTTTCCCTTGGATGGGAAAATTCGCTTGTTTGCAGTGGACGTGGGTTTCAGCCGTGGATTTCGAGAGCGCGGGCCCTTCGGTCGTCAAATCAATCAGGCAGCGTGAACTCCTGAACGGCTGGCTCAGGCTGTACGCGCGCGAGCAGTCATTGCCGCGGATCGCCGAATACCAGCCGGAGCGGCTGGAGGAGGAGAAACCGGACCTCGTCTATTATACGGTCGAGGCCGATCGCGACCCGCCGCGCTTCATCATCCAAAGCGAGGGTACGCGGATGTCGAGCGCCTACGGCCACACCGGCAAAGGCCACTATCTCGACGCGTATGTCGGTCCGCGGCTCGCGCCCTACGTGATGCCGGTCTATTATGAATGTGTGAGACGGAAACTTCCCGTCTACACGATTGCGCATATCGATGATACTTACGGGCGAATCGTCGCCTATGAGCGGCTGCTCATGCCATTTTCAAACGGCGGTGCCGTCACCGATGTCCTCGCCTCGCTGAAGACGATTTGCGAAGACGGCGGCTTTGAAATCAAGAATCTGATGCGGGGAAATGACACGCTGCCCAGGCCCAAAATTCGCGCCGTCATCGACCGCGATCTGTCTTACCGCGCCCCCGGCCGGATTCCGGCGCGCGACGTGATTGAATTCAACTAGACATGGAATTCGCCAGCGCCAACCCCTCGGTGGTGAGGTCCATCCAGCAACGCGTGCTGCTCAACGCCTGGCTCCGCGCGCTGCGCGAGCCGAACGGCCTGCCAGCGATCGCCGATTTCCGGCATGATGGGGGTGCCGACGAACTCGCCGATATGATGATTTTCGATGTCGAAGGCGCGGGCGAGAGCGCACGGTTTTTCATCACTCAGGAAGGATCGCGGCTCGCGGCCGCCTATGGCCGCGAGGACCTCGATCCCGCCGCGCGCATCCATCGCTATCTCGATGCCGCGGTCGACCCGATCGCCTATGCGCGCGCCCTGCCCTGCTACCGAGGCCTGTGTCGCGCGCCGGCGGCCGACCTATTCCATTGCGAAGGTGATGGACCTCGACGGCAAGGAGGTGTCGTTCGAGCGCTTGCTGCTGCCGTTCGGCCGCGGCGACGAGGTCGAGCAGATCGTGGGCTCCTACAAGGCGATCAGCATCGAGGGCGGCTTCAAGATCACGAATCTGATGGGCCCGCGTGCCGACTCGCTCCCGGTCCGGACGCTCAACGCCGTGATCGACCTCGAGCTCGCGCATCGGCCTCCCGGCGTGCGCGCCTCCGACGACATCATCGAGGCGGATTAGCCAAACGTATCCTCGCCCGCCGAGATCTCGGCCACTCGCGACGCGCGCGGCTCTGCCGGGACGCCTGCGCGGGCGTCCTCGCGAAACGTCGCGGGCGTCAGCCGGGTGCGGTCGACCGACAGATCGAAAATGTCGAACCGGTTGTAGTAGCCGACCACATCGTGAAATTGCTTCGGCTCGACGCATCGGTTGAGATCGATCTCGGCATAGGCAATGCCCTCGTCGTCCTGCAGCGCGTCGCCCATCATCTCGCCGGTCGGATCGACGAAAAAGCTCGCCGCGCGCGGCGTCCGATCGATCACATCGGCGATATCGGAATCGCGGTCGATCAGATAGGCGCGCATCGCCGCATCCATGTAGCCGGCGGTGACGATGCCGAACACCTTGGCCTCGAAGCAATGCGCGCTGGCACGGATGCGGTTGGCGGCCACGTTATTGAAATTGCCGCCACCCGCAGGTCTCCGTGTCGGCCACATCGGCGGCCAGCTCGAGACGTGCACCTGCTCGCCCTGGGCCATCAGCGAAAAACGCGCCAGCGGATTGGTGTTCTCGCCACAGATCAGGCATCCGATGCGCCCCAGCCGCGTCTCCGCGAGCTTCAGACCGGCACCGTCGCCGGATGACCAAACCAGCTTCTCGTAGAAGGTCGGCACCAGCTTGCGGTGATGAACCAGAACGTCGCCCTCCTCGCCGATCAGCAGGTTGGCGTTCCACAATCCGCCGGCGCTCACTTGCGAACGCTCGCTGATGCCGATCGAGACCGTCACCCCAAGTGCCCGCGCCTCGGCGCAGAGCCGTGCGACCTCGGGGCCATCCGCCAGCACGGATTGATCGGCCATGCGGACGAACAGGTCATGATTGTCGATCGGCGCCCACAGGGCGGCCCAGACCGGAAAGGCCGGGATGTAGGTCTCGGGAAAGGCGATCAGCTCCGCGCCGGCCTTCGCTGCCTCGCGCATGATGGCAACGGCCTTTTCGGTCGTCGCCTGGCGGTCGAGGAAGACGGGCGCAGCGTGGACGGCGGCAGCCTTGAAGCGAGGGAGCATGGGTTCTTCCGCTCTCATTGATCGATTGCCGCCGACCGGTATCATTTTCGCCGTTCCGGGCCGCATCTGAATTGTCGCAAGGCCTCTTGCGAAGGATCGGAAGACTTGACTGGAATGAGATTTGCCTCTCGCAATCCGGTCCAAACCGTCGGAGGCCAGGATGTTCGATACGCTGAACTGGGACGACCTGCGGGTTTTCCTCACCGCGGCGCGTGCCGGGAATCTCAGCCAGACCGCGAAACGGATGCGGCTGGACCACTCGACGGTCAGCCGCCGCATCGCTCAGATGGAGGCCGCGCTCGGGATCGCGGTGTTCGAGCGGCACCGCACCGGGCTCAAGCTCAACGAGATCGGCGAGCGGCTCCTCCGCCATGCCGAGCGGGTGGAGAGCGCGGTGATTGCCATCCGCGAGGAGGCCAGCGCCGGTGACGCCCAGGAGCTGGTCGGAACCGTGCGCCTGGCCACCATGGAGGGCATCGCCTCGCTCTATCTGGCGCAACGCTTTGCCAATCTGCGTCGCATCGCCCCGCAACTCACGATCGAGCTCGTTACCTCGCCGCAGACGGTTTATGTGCATAAGCGCGAGGCCGATCTATTCGTCTCGTTTTTCCGGCCGCCCGGTCCCGGCCTGATCTCCGAGCGCATCGGCAAATTCAGGCTCGGTCTTTATGCAGCTCGCCCCTATCTCGACAGCCACGGCACACCCGCAACCTTGCGCGATCTGCATGAGCATTGGTTCGTGTCCTATATCGAGGATCTCATCCAGGTGGACTCGGTGCGCTGGCTCGCCGACATCATCGAGCACCCGAAAATCGCCTTCCACTCGAACAGCATGATCGCGCAGATGAACGCTGCCGCCGCCGGCCTTGGCATCGTGCTGCTGCCAGGCTTTGCGGTCGCGGGCCGGCCGGACCTGATTGCCGTTCTTCCCGATGTCGCGGCGACCACCCGCGAGGTGTGGCTCAACGTTCATAGCGACCTGCAATTTGCTCCCCGCATTCGCGCCGTCCGCGCCTTCCTCAAGAACACCCTGAAGAGGGACCCGGACATGCAGGTCTCGCTCGCGGACGCTGTGCCGGAGCTGCGCACGGCAGATTGCAAAAATCCGTAGTTCCCTTTGCAGAGGGCGCGGCGGAAGCTTCATGCACGCGCCTGGCTGGGGCGCACGCAAGATCCCGCAAGATGTAAGGGGGCGACGTGACCGCGATCATCTCTGGCAACGCCGATCCGGCGCAGCGTGGCGCAGCGCTCGCCAAGAGGAGGCTCAAATTCGCGCTGGTCCTGAGCGCGGCGATGGTCGTCATCTATTTCGGCTTCATGTGCCTGTTTGCCTTTGACAAGCCGCTGCTTGGAACCGTGCTGGCTCCGGGGCTTTCGCTTTGCATCGTGCTTGGCCCGCTCGTGATCATCTCCTCCTTCCTGCTCTGCCTCGCTTACGTGATCTGGGCGAACCGCGTGTTCGACACCGGTGTTCGCAAGCTCGTTCGCTAGGGAGGACGGAGATGGGCAGCAACACGCTTTCGATCGGCTTCTTCTTCGCCTTCATGGCGCTGACGCTCGCGATCACCTATTGGGCCGCGCGACGAACCCGCACGACCGAGCACTTTTTCGCCGCCGGCGGCGAAGTCACGCCCTGGCAGAATGGCTGGGCGCTGGCGGGAGATTTCCTGAGCGCCGGCGCCCTGCTCGGCATTGCCGGAATCGTCACCTCGAACGGCTTCGACGGCATGATCTACTCGATCGGATGGCTGGTCGGCTGGCCGATCATCCTGTTTTTGATCGTCGAGCCCTTGCGCAATGTGGGGCGCTTCACCTTCGCCGATGTAGTGGCCTACCGCCTGCGGCAACGGCCCGTGCGGCTTGCGGGCGCGCTGGGCACGATCGCCGTGATCCTGTTCTATCTGATCGCGCAGATGGTCGCGACGGGATCGCTGATCAAGCTGCTCTTCGGCCTTCCCTACACATGGTCCGTCGTCGTGGTCGGCGGCGTGATGCTGATTTACGTGCTGTTCGGTGGCATGCTGGCGACGACCTGGGTTCAGGTGGTCAAGGCGGCGCTCCTGATGGCCGGCGGCGTTGTGCTGGCGCTCCTGGTGCTGACGCATTTCGACATGAGCCCGCTGAAGCTGTTTGCCGCGGCATCCGAAAAATACGGGGCGCGGGTTCTGCAGCCGGGATCGAAGGTGGTGTCGGGGCGGTGGGATGCGATCTCGCTCGGGATCGGCCTGATGTTCGGAACCGCGGCGATGCCGCACGTGCTGATGCGGGCCTATACGGTGAAGGATTCCAAGGCGGCACGGCTCTCGATCCTGTACGCGACCGGCCTGATTGGCCTCTTCCATCTCATGGTGTTCATCATCGGCTTCGGTGCGATGGTGCTGGTCGGCCCCGAGGCGGTGGCCAAGGCCGGTGGCGGCGGCAACATGGCAGCTCCGCTCCTGGCATTGACCGTGGGCGGCAATGCCTTCTTCGGCTTCATTTGCGCGGTGTCCTTTGCCACCATGCTGGCCGTGGTCGCCGGCCTGACGCTCTCAGGCGTTGCCACACTCTGCCATGATGTCTGGACCAATGTGGTCAGGAACGGCTCGGCGTCGGAGGCCGAACAGCTCAGGATCGCGCGCGTCGCGACCGTGGCCATTTCCATCCTCGCCATTGTCCTGGGCATCGCTTTCGAGGGCCAGAATGTCGCGTTCATGGCGGGACTTGCGTTCTCGATCGCCTGCGCCGCCAACTTCCCCTCGCTCGTCCTCGCCATCACCTGGCGCCGCCTCACGACGTCAGCCGCCGTCGCCAGCATTCTCGTGGGAACGATCAGCTCGCTCGTCCTGATCTATTTGTCGCCCACCATCCAGGTCGACATCCTCGGCAAGCCCTTGGCACAGATCGAACATGAATGGTGGTTCGTGTCGCTGCGCAATCCCGCCATCATCAGCATGCCGCTGTCGTTCTGCGTGGCCATCATTCTGTCGTTGATCACGACCGAGGCCAACGCCGATGCCACCTTCGACGAGATGCAGGAGCGGATGCTGCTCGGACCGCTGCAGGCCAGCGCGCCGCCACGGCCCCGAGCCAAGAGCGCGGCTTAGCAACGAGGGCCGGCCGCCAATCCCATCTCACCGCTTCGATTTCACTTCGCTCGCGTAGAGGTCGGGCTTGAACCCCACGAGCAGCTTGCTGCCGATCTCCAGCACCGGCCGCTTGATCATCGAAGGCTGCTCGATCATGAGCGCCAGTGCCTTCTTCTCGTCGAGGCCTTCCTTCTCGGCATCCGGCAGTTTGCGAAAGGTGGTGCCGGCACGGTTGAGCAGACTTTCCCAGCCGAGCTTGTCGCTCCACTGCTTGAGCTTGTCCTTCGCAATGCCTGCGGTCTTGTAGTCGTGAAACTGGTAAGCCACGCCATGGTCATCGAGCCAGGTGCGCGCCTTCTTCATGGTATCGCAGTTCTTGATGCCGTAAATGATGATGCTCATTATCGAGGATGCCTCCCGTTCGGTTCGGGCATGCTTATCCCACCAGCGCTCGCTTGGCCACGCTTAGTACATCGCCACTCCGTCCGTTCCAGGAGGTGTCACATGCTCGGCTGGCCTATCCACAATCGGTTGAGCCATCGCGTCACAAGCGAGGGCTGCGCCTGGCCTCGCAAGCGCGCAAGCGCCTCCTGATATGGCCCTACCGTGCGCACCCGGTCGGGGAGCAGCGGATAGCTGCGTCGCATCCATTTCAACGCGCGGGCAGCGCTGCGCTGCTCGGCCTCGCCGAACGGAAGATCGAATGCGGCGCGCAACCGCGGCGGCAGCATCTGGGCGGTCAGGGCCCGATACCAGAATGGCGGCCGAACCTTCGTCGGCACGCCCGAGAAAATCTGCCGCACGATGTCCCGGGCGGCCGGGATGACGGTGAGCACATCCGACTCCACCATCGCCTCATTGTAGGCAACGAAGGATGTCCAATCGGAGGTCAGGCTGTCGGACGGAATGCCGAACAGAGCCGCGTAGAGCCGGGCCTCGGACCAATAGCGCTCGCGCGCATCGTACGACAGCGGCGGCAACACCAGATCATACGCCATCAGCGCGGTCTCGACCAAGGTGGCGTGAACCCAGCGCAGCGCCGCGACGTCATTGGCACAATATGGTGAGCCGGCGGCGAATGGGCCGGCCGCCACCGGCAGAGCCCCGACCACGGCCGTATGGCGCTGGTACAATCGGTGCGCCACCGCGAGCGCCTGGTCCGGCGTGCCGAAAACCATCGTGAACATCACCTTGAACGTCCGGTGAAAGCGTCCAAGCGGATCAGTGAACACCCGCGATTGATCGGCGATGGCGGCGGCGACCCACGGGTGGGCCAATTGCAGGACGAGCGCGCGGCCGGCGCCGAGAAAGATCGCGGCTTCCCGGTCCACCTGCCAGGTCACGGACGCCGGGCCGAATATCCCCTCCCGCGGCCCCGCGGCACTGGCGCGCACGGTGTCGAGCTGACGTTCAAGATCCTCAGCGGAGACAAGCATGACGGTTCATATGTAAGCGCGCCCAAAGCGGGTTGCCTTGACCCCGACCTAAGTCGCGCGGCGCGAATGCTTCCTCAGCGGATTGCCGCATCAAGCTTGGTGCGCGCCCGCTCACGGCCGCTTCGGAATGTCCAGTCCGCGCTGTACGGCGGGGCGGGCCAATCCCCGCTCGAGCCATCCGGGCACATGGGCGAGGCGATCGAACTCGACCAGCTCGCGCGCGCCGTAAAAGCCGATCAGGTTGCGCACCCAGCCGAACATGGAGATGTCGGCGATGGTGTACTCATCGTCCATGATCCATTGCCGTCCGTCGAGGCGCTGTTCGATCACGCCGAGCAGGCGCTTCGATTCGTTGACATAGCGCTCCAGCGGCCGCTTGTCGGGAATGTCCTTGCCCGCGAACTTGTGAAAAAAGCCGAGCTGGCCGAACATCGGCCCGATGCCGCCCATCTGGAAATGCACCCACTGAATGGTCTGCCAGCGGCGCGCCGGATCGGCCGGCAACAGCTTGCCGGTCTTCTCCGCGAGATATTGCAGGATCGCGCCCGATTCGAACAACGGCAGCGGCTTGCCGCCGGGGCCGTCGGGATCGAGGATCGCCGGGATCTTGCCGTTGGGGTTGAGCGAGAGAAATTCCGCGGTCTTCTGGTCATCCTTGTTGAAATCGACCAGATGCACTTCGTAAGGCAGCCCGATCTCCTCCAGCATGATCGAAACCTTGACGCCGTTCGGCGTCGGAAGCGAGTAAAGCTGCAACCGGTCGGGATGCCGCGGCGGCCAGCGCTTGGTGATGGGAAAGGCGGAGAGATCGGACATCGTTTTTCCTGGCTCTTGTGTCGGTGGCGCGGCTACGCGGGTCTGGCGCGGCCTTCATACAGATATGTGTGCGTTCGCGGTCCAGGCAACCGCGGATTTGCCAGCGCCTCGATGCTAAAGCCGGCGGCGGTGAGAAGATCGTCCATCTTGCGATTGAGATGGCAGCCGCCCGCGAGACGCGACCACAGGGGATCGAGCCGGTCCTGCCAGCGCGCGACACCCGCCTCCGGCGCGCGGCCGTGCTCGACGAACAGCAGCGCGCCGCCCGGCTTGAGCACACGGCGCATTTCGGAGAGCGCGCGCAAGGCGTCGGGGATGGTGCACAGGGTCCAGGTCGTGACCACGGTATCGAAACTGCCGGCCTCGAGCGGAATCGCCTCCGCCGACGCATCGAGCAACGTGACCGGCAGCGGAGCCGACCGCGCCCGGGCGCGCGCCATCCGCAATAATTCAGGCGACGGCTCGAGCCCGATCACTGATGCCGCGCTCCTGCCATAGAGCGGGAAATTCATTCCCGAGCCGACGCCAATCTCGAGCACCCTGCCCTCCGCCGCGCCGACGACATGACGGCGGAACGGCAAAAGCTGCTTCTGGCTCATCGCCAGATGGGTGAGGCAAGGCACGATACGGCGTTGATAGAAGCCCATTGGCGCTTCCCGCTCGCAGCCGCGACGAGCTCAGTCAACCCGGTTGCTTGTCAGCATCGTAACGGCTGCGGCGCGTATGCACTCACATTTCAAGCCACATGTCAAAACCGCCAAAGATCATCCGCTTGCCATCGAAGGGCATGTCGCCCTCTTTCAGCCGGGGATCCGCCATGACCTTCGCATTGATGGCGTCGCGCTCCGCCCGGCTGCGATAGACGATCCAGGAGAAGATCACGATCTCGTCCTCCTTGGCCTGGACGGCGCGGGGAAAGGAGGTCAATTGGCCATAGGGCACGTCGTCGCCGATGCATTCGACGTAAGAGAGCGCGCCATATTCCTTCCAGACCTCGCCGGCTTTTCGCGCCAGCGCCTTATAGGCTTCCAGGTTGGCTTTCGGGACCGGAACCACAAAACCATCGACATAGGGCATCAAGGACCTCCTTGGGTTTGGTTGCTCCCGAAGGACGATCGATGGGACGGCAATCCGACAGCGGCAGCGAGCGGCGTTACGCCGCAGCATCGGTGGGGACGTTGCGGCTGCGATGCCCGGCAGCCTCGACAGCCTTTTGCCGCCGGCACTATGGTTCCTATCTGTAGGTTAAGGTTAGGACCCGCGATGTCGAGCACAACCTATCAATTGATCGAAACGGCGATGGCCGAGCGTAAGCAGGTGCTTTGCTTCTATGAAGGCTTCGCACGCGAGCTCTGTCCGACGATTCTCGGGCACACCAAGGGCCAGGAACGCGCATTCGCTTATCAGTTCGCCGGCGGCGCCAGCAAAGGCTTGCCGCCAGGCGGCGCGTGGAAATGTCTGGCATTGCATAAAATGCGCGACGTCAAACTCCGCAGCGGAGGTTGGCATACCGGCACAAGCCACAAGAGCCCACAAACATGCATCGAGGACGTCGATCTCGACGTCAATCCGCAAAGCCCCTACAATCCCCGTCGGAAGCTGACGCCTCCATCGGGCAAACCGGCGCCTGGTGGCAGAACCTCGCCTTCCTCCAAACAGGGGCAAAATTCCGGATAGGCGATGCGAAGGAAACGATGAGCCCTGGGGCAAGCCGTCCGGAATGTATTCCAGATTTCACGACATCGCGGAAAGTACTATCTTCGCAAGCCAATGCCCAGAGTTCACGCCCAGCAGAAAGCAACGATGTCCGGGCGTGGCCTCATCCCCCTAGCGATCCCATTCATCATTGGTCTTGTCTTTCTCGTCGCGACCATAGTCACTTTCGCGCGCACCCTGGTCTTTATCGTCGGTGCCACCAGAACCGAGGCCACCTTCGTCGGCGCCGTCGCGAAGCGCGGCGGCAATCACGGCGGCACGTTCCTGCACCCTCAGTTCACTTTCACGACCGAAGACGGCCGCAGGATCATATTTACGTCGCCCTCCGGCTCCACCGATCAACCGTACGAAGATGGCCAGAAAGTTCTTGTGCTCTATGACGCGCATGATCCCGCTCACGCAGAGATCGATTCCATCGGCAATGTCTGGCTCGCAACGCTGCTTCTGGCCCCGTTCGCGCTGCTCTTCACGATCATTCCTGCCGCCGTTTTCGTCCTGACGCGCCGTCAAACGCCTGTTGTCGATCTCCAATAGATGGTGGGCAACTTGACATCGCGACGACAACGGCGGTGCGCCAGCGCGGAAATTGCGAGTACATTGGGCGAGTAGAAGCCTATGCTGACCGACGCGATCCTGCACGTTCTCTACACCTTGGCACAGTGGCGCTTCCTGATGCTGTTCGCCTGCATCATGCTGGCGCTTGCCGCGTCAGCGCTTCCTCCTTTTCGGCCGCGCGCGGACGGACAGGCCCGGTTTCGGAGCCTTATCCCCCTCCCCCTCGGCATCGCTCTTGGCGTCGGCAACCTGATCTTCGGGCCGGACATCAGCACGGTGCTCGTCCATCGTTTCGGCACGAAAGGACAGGCGACCGTCACCGGCTCATATGACACCGGCAATTCCTACAATGATCGCCGGGTGATGGGTCACAACGTCCTGATCAAGACGGCGGACGAACGCACGATCCAAACCAGTTTCGAGGATGACGACTTCAACGTCTATCCGCCCGCGAACGGCGTCTACTACCCCCAGCAGGGCGATGTGTTCAACGTCAGCTATATCGAAAGCTTCCCTGAGGATTTCATCATCATCAGCAATGACGATAGTCCATGGGCGCACGCCTTGCGCTGCTTCGGGTTGATGTCGGCCGTGCATGAGGCCGACGGCAAGCAACGATTTGCGCCGAAATCGGCGGAGTTCCGGAAATCCTATGAAGATGCCCTCCAGACCGCGCGTGCCGCGGGCTGCAAGGCGGCCGGGAGCGAGTGAGCTCGAAATTTGTTGAGCCGGCGCGCGAGGCTTCCGCGACCGCGGTCCGCAGCCGCGTGGCCCGCTCGTTCAAACCCCGATCACCTCCGACATCGGCGCAAGCTTGATGTCCACCGCTGACAGCCGTTCGCGCAGGCGCCGCGCCATGGCAACTGCGCCGGGCGTGTCGCCATGGACGCAGACGCTGTCGATCCGGGTCGGCAGCCGTTTGCCGGAGAGACAGGTGATCTCGCGATCTCCGATCATGCGGATCACGCGCTCCGCCGCTAGCTCCGCATCATGGATCACCGCTCCTTCGAGACGGCGCGAGACGAGATTGCCGTTATCGGCATAGGCCCGATCGGCATAGATCTCGCGCACGACCGGCAAGCCGAATTTCTCTCCCGCCCGCTCCGTCTCCTGCCCCGGCATCACGACGAAGATCAGGTTTCTGTCGAGCGTGCGGATCGCCCGCGCTACCGCCTCGGCAAGATCGCGATCTTCAGCGGCCATGTTGCCGAGCGCGCCGTGGGTCTTGACGTGGCTGACCTTGTGGCCGACATCCGCGGCCAGTGCCATCAAGGCACCGACCTGATAGAGCACGATCTTTTCAATGTCCTGGGGACGCTCGCCCTGGATCGGCCGGCGGCCAAAACCCCACAGATCGAGGAAGCCAGGATGCGCGCCGGCGCCGACGCCATTGGACTTAGCCTCGTTCAGCGTCCGATGCATCACCAGGGGATCGCCGGCATGGAAGCCGCAGGCGATGTTGGCGGACGTGACGATCTTGAGCATTTCGGCGTCATCACCGAGCGAATAGACGCCGAACCCCTCCCCCATGTCGCAATTCATGTCGATCAGCGCCATCGTCTCACCTCGTTTGGGGGATTCCGGCGGAATATAAACATGACGGCGCCTGCCGCGCCACCGAGGTTTCCGAGCGCGCCGCGCGCACGGTACGTATGTCGAAGGCCCGGGAGAAATCAGCCGTTCAATATTGCTGCATCGCTTCGCGCGTTGCGACCGTGTCCGGCTTGAGGAAATAGGCGGCCCGGATTTCCTCGGCCGCGCGCGCCGACCGGCGGATGCGCAGGAGGTCCTTGCGCGAGACAAGACCGACCAAGCGCATGGTGTCGCGCTCCACAATCGGCACGCGTCCGGCTTCCGCGGCGGCCATCCGGTCGGCAAGCTGCGCGACGGTTTCGTCCGCGTATCCGACGATCAGCGAGTCATCGGAATGCCGCTCGAACAGCGTCTCGCCGTGCGCGTCCTCCTCCGTTCGCCAGCGCAGGATATCGGCTCTCGCCACCATGCCGATCACGCGGCCGTCGCGGCTCCGGATCGGGTAGGATTTGTGCCGCGGCTCCTCCGTTGAGAAAAAGGTGATGGCCTGATCGACGGTCATCTCCGCCGGCAGCGTGTCCACCTCGCGCACCATGACGTCGGAAACGCGCAGCAGCTCGAATGGATCAATGCTGTACTCGCGCACGACATGTTGCCCGCGGCGCGCGATCTTCTCGGTCAGGATCGAGCGTTTGAGCAGCAGGACGGTCACGGCATAGGCCGCGCCCGTTGCCGCCAGGAGCGGGCCGAGCAGCGCCAGATTGCCGGTCAGCTCCACGGCAAACAGAATGCCGGTCAGCGGCGAGCGCATGGTGCCGCCCATCATCGCCGCCATGGCGATCAGCGCCCAGGCGCCGGCGTCGCCGGGCAGCAACTGGCCTTCCAGCCAGCCGAGGCAACCGCCGAAGATCAGAAGCGGTGCCAGCACGCCGCCGGATGTGCCCGAGGCCAGCGCGATGATCCAGATGATCGACTTCACGAGGAGGATCGTCGCGGCCTCCGCGATCGTCATATGGCTTGCGAGGAGATCGCCGATGACGTCGTAACCCACGCTCAATGCCCGCGGCTCGACGAGGCCGCCGAGCCCGACCGCAAGCCCACCGAGCGCCGGCCACCACATCCAGTGGATCGGCAGCGCACCGAACAGGTCCTCGGCCTTGTACAGCAGGCCCGTCAGCAATCCCGATTGCAGCCCCGCGACCATGCCGACGCCGATCGACGCCGCAAGCCTCCACCAGGATGGGTCGAGCGAGCCTGCGAACGGAAACAGTGGTCCCGATCCAATGACCAGCGGCCGCAGCGCCGCCGACAGCGCGCATGCCGTGATGACAGGAATGAGACTGCGCGGCTTCCATTCGAACAGCAGCAATTCAACGGCCAGGAGAACGGCTGCGATCGGCGTGCCGAAAATCGCGGTCATGCCGGCCGCGGCGCCTGCGACAAGCAGCGTCTTGCGTTCGGCGGCACTGAGGCTGAAACATTGCGCAAACAGCGATCCGATCGCGCCGCCCGTCATGATGATAGGTCCCTCGGCGCCGAACGGCCCGCCGGTGCCGATCGAGATGGCGGAGGACAGGGGTTTCAGCAGCGCGACCTTGGGGGACATCCGGCTCTCGCCGATCAGGATGGCCTCGATCGCTTCCGGAATGCCGTGGCCGCGGATCTTCTCCGAGCCGAAACGGGCCATCAGCCCGATGATCAGGCCGCCCAGCGCCGGAGCGACCACCATCCACCAATTGGCCTTGGCGCCGGCAAGCGACATGGCGTGCGCGTCGACGGTCTGAAACCAGACCAGGTTGGTTACGAGCGCAATGGCCCGCAAGAGGACCCAGGCCGCCGCTATGCCGCCCGCGCCGACGCAAACGGCCATGGCAACCAGCACGAGGACTCGCCGGTCAGTGGTAAAGTCGCCCAGCCGCGAGGGGGCGCCGACGGAATGCGAACGATGCAAGACAGCCTCTCTTTGGGCACTGTTTGGGCACGCGCCCGCCGGGCGGAGCCTTGCGGTCCGAAAAATCGCATGGCGAATACATCGCATTACGAACTAATTCAAGACGGGGACTTATGAGCGAGAAGCAGAAGCGGCGAGCCAAAAATGGAGAGCTGGATCAGCGCGACTATGCCATCCTCGCCTCGTTCCGTCGCTCTTTGAGGAGATTTCTGGCGTTCAGCGAGGAGGCGGCCCGAAAGGCCGGGCTGCCGCCGCGACAGCATCAGGCGATCCTGGCAATTCGCGGCCTCGCACCGGATCGCGGCATGTCGGTCCATGAGCTGGCCGAGCACTTGCTGTTGAAGCCGCAGACCACGGTCGAACTGGTCGATCGCCTGGTGGATGCGGGGCTGGTGCGGCGGGAGCGCGACGAGATCGACCGCCGCCGGGTCTTCCTGAGCTTGACCGCAAAAGCCAACAAGATCCTGGAGAAGTTATCGGCCGCGCATCTGGCGCAGATTCGCCGCGACGCGCCCCAACTCATCGAATTGCTCCGGGACGTGGCCCAATACGATGCGGAGTGAGCGGAGGGGACGCGCGGCTTGTCATGCCACCAGCGGCGCAACGATCGCATTCAGCGCGGCCGCCGCATCAGGGGGTGCCAATCGCACCTGCAGCCCACGCTGGCCGCCATTGATGAACACCAGCTCATGTGCCATCGCCTGCTCTTCAATAGCGGCTGGAATCTTGCGCATCTGGCCGAACGGGCTGATGCCGCCGACCTTGTAACCTGACAACCGCTCCGCCTCCGCAGGCTTCATCATCTGGGCCGACTTGCCACCGAAGGTGGCGGCGAGCTTTTTCATGGACACCTCATGATCGGAGGGCACGATCACGCAGACCGGCTTGCCGTCGACCACTGCCATTAACGTCTTGAGCACCCGCCCGGGCGTCTCGCCCAGAGCTTCGGCGGCCTGCAAGCCGACCCGGTCGGCATCCGGATCGTAGTCGTAAGCGTGGACCGTGAAGGCGATGCCCGCCTGCTCCAGCATTTTCGTCGCGCGCGTCGCCTTGGACATCACGATCCCCTTTTCTTCCGTCCGGACGAATTAGCGCGCCTTGGGACTTTGGAAAACCAAGACCTCTCATGCCGCCCTGAAACGCGGCAACATATCCCACCAGCCTGGGTTAGCTCCTCCACGACGCGAGATCGTTGCTGCTTTTGCGCGCTTCGACATTTCAACCAGGACCGAAACGTATGGCTGCCGCAATGAGCTATCCAGGATCGGACGATGTCGGTTGGAGTATCTGGAGCTACTCGTCGGTATTTGGGGCTCCCGACTCGCTCGACCTCTCGTCTTCTCGCATGCACCGGCCATTCAGGACCAAAGGCACGAAACAAATGACGAAGAAAGTAATCGCCCACTTCACGGATGCCCATTTGGGCCAAAAATTGGTGATTGGCGGCGAGATTGCCGGCGACAAAATGCGCTATGATGGCGAGCCCGAAGAGCACGAGACCAACTTGCGGCTGGTCCTTGACCATATTGCCCAGAACGGAATCTCGGAGCTCATTTTTGGCGGCGATATCGGCGCCAGGGAGCGCCTCGCGACTTTCTTTGAGCTGCTAGGCGCATATGACTTCACGGCATCTCTTATCCTTGGCAACCACGATGTCTATGCTGATGTCGCGGAATACAGGAGTGAGGGCGCCCGCGCAGTCGGCGGCAAGATGTGTTATTCCCGCGACGACGGGTGTCTAAGATATGTCTTTCTTGACACGTCCGACAACACTGTCGGCGGCGAACAGCTTGCCTGGCTTGAGCGCGAACTCACGGGGGCGAGCAAGGTCGCGCTGTTCCTGCATCACCCGATCCTGGACATCGACACTCCAGTGGAGCGAGCAGGCGCGATCTTACGAGATCGAGATGAGCTCAAGATGATTCTGACCCGCACGCGCTGCGACATTTCGGCATTTTGCGGCCATTACCACATGGAGGATGAGGCATCGGAGGCAAACATCCGGCAATTCGTCACGCCGGCCGTATCCTACCAGATCGTGAAGCGAGCCGAGCGCATTGAGGTCGATACCCGCGCGTCCGGCTACCGAATCCTGGAAATCGACGGCGGTGAGATCAAGACCGAGGTCGTGATGCTTTCAACGGCAGGACAACAGCGCGCTTCGGCCAACGAGCAAGAACATCCTGAATGATCATTTCGGCAAACCGCTGCAGGCCTTCGTATGCGCTTAGCACATCGCCATCGAGAGCCGACCGGTACCCAAACCTTTAGGCGGGAGATCCGTCGTCGAGGCTCACGATCACGGCGGCGTTCGCGATGATGATCGCATCGCCGCCGCTCTCGGCCGGAATCTCAAGCCCGCCTTTCACCGCAGTGACGGTCACGGTGCCGTAGGGCAGCTCTTTTGCGACGGCTGCAGTGTCGACGCCGCTCGGGTCTGGAACACCGATCGTCACGTCCACGAACATGTCATTGGCAGTCTTGCCGAGCATGCGGAAGAAGCCGAGGCTCGAGTGTCGAATCGCATCCGATACCGCACGCTTGGCAGCCTTGGTGGCATCCTTGCCGTGAACGTCCACGCCCATGCCCATTTCGGTGATACAGCGCACGCGTGCCATCCCATTGCTCTCCGTCGTTCTTTCGCCCGTCTCGCCGCGTTCGCCATTCCATGGCATGCTCCTCCCATTACGGCAAGGCGTCGGTGATCTCGAACGACGGCGCCTTAGGGCCAACAAAGATGTATTTCGTTAGCCTTGAGCTTCACATCTCGGAGAGCTGTAGCTGCTCGAGATCGGCAATCAAGCTGGGCCCGGTCGGCTGCCAGCCCAACTTTTTCCTTGTTTGCTCGCTCAAGGCAGGCATGTCGTGCGCCGCAAACATTGCGAGCCAGCCAAAATAGGCCTGAGCCTCTTCGGGCCGGATGGACTTGACCGGTATCTGCAAGCGTCGGCCGATCGCGTCGGCAATATCCCGGTGCGAGACGCCTTCTTCCGCGACGGCGTGATATTTTACGCCCGCCTGTGCCCTTTCGATCGCCAGCCTATAAAGGCGGGCTACGTCGAGGACATGCGCCGCCGGCCAGCGGTTGTGCCCGTCTCCGATATAGGCGCACACGCCCTTTTCACGCGCGATCGCGATTGCATAGGTGACGAGGCCCTGCCTGACCGTGTCGTGGACTTGCGGGAGGCGCACCACCGACACATTCACCCCCTCCGCGCCGACAGCGGCGGCCGCTTCTTCCGAGGCTGCGCGAGGAATCACGTCGGAGCTGATGACCGCGCCGTCTTCCCTGGCCGGCTGACCAGGCACGGTATTGGCCATCCCGGTCCCCGAGGTCACGATCAGCGGCCGATCAGACCCGGCGAGCGCCGAGCCGAGCGCCCTGATGACGCGTCGATCATCCTCGCAGTTCGCCGCAAATTTCGAGAAGTCGTGATTGAACGCGAGATGGATGACGCCGTCCGATCGCGCGGCCCCGTCTTTGAGGCTCTCCGGATCCTCGAGCGATCCACGATGAACCTCGGCGCCGGCGGCGATCAGCGCCGCCGCCTTTTCCTCGGAACGACAGAGGCCGAGCACCTGATGGCCGGTCGCGATCAACTCCTTGACGACGGCCGAGCCGATGAATCCGGTGGCGCCGGTCACAAACACACGCATGAGCAAAATCTCCAGCTTTCACGTTGGAGACAATCTGTGCTCACGCTCTGTTCCGGTAAAGTAGTGAGATTATCCTGGTATAGTGGCTAACACGATGAGCCGGTGCATCGCGCACGCATGCACGGGATCCGTCCAAGACGGCTCCTTTGGGCGTCCCGCAGCCTACCGCAAGGCCTGCATCTCGGCGGTCGCCACGCGAACGGTCATATCGTCAACCAGCTTACTGTCATCGTACTGAACGATACGGCTGATCTTGTCATTGGCGTCGAAGTAGATGAACCAACCGCAGTGCTGGTGGTACTGACCGCCACCTTTATCGGTAAGTGCGTGAGAATGCAGGCGAACCGCTGCCGACCTCTTCTCGACGTCCACGAGGATGTCGGTCGCCCTGAACCGAAACTCCTCGGTGAAGTTTTCCTTGAACGCGTTGAAATGTCGCTTCATAGCGTCAACCCCTCGCCATTCGCCGGCGGCGGGTTGCGTGCCCATGATCTCGAATACATAGTCAGGCGCCGTGTACGACCGAAACGCGTCGAGGTCGGCCTTTTCGGTGCAGAGGCCAATGATCTTTTCTACATGCGTCCTCGTGAGCATGACCGTGCTCCTTCAGCCCCTAATGAATGGGCGGGTCCGACGTTCCCGCCTTTCCCAAACTAGGCCGGGTCGATTTTCAAAACCGGCCAGCGACGGGCAAAACAGGACGGTACCCAGCACGCGAGCGACTTTTTTCTCGGTTCCGCAGACGATCGAGATCTGTCGGACCGCCCCGATGTCTCCGCGAAACCATTGCGCGCTTCCCGCGAGCGACTATCCGGGATAATCTCGAGGGGCTATGAAGCAGAACTTCACAGTACGGCAAGGCGCGCTCGACGGCGTCGAGGCGTTTTTAAGTGTTGCCCAGCATCGTAGCTTTCGCCGAGCCGCCGCCGGGCTCGGCGTCACTCCATCGGCGATGAGTCAGGCGATACGCGCGCTCGAGGCGCGCCTCGGCGCGGCCCTCTTCATACGCACGACGCGCAGTGTCGGCCTGACGGAAGCCGGCGAGCGTTTCCTGTCGCGTGCAAAACCGGCTTTCGAGGAGCTCGTTGCCGCCAGCGAAGTCGCGCGTGAGTTGGGGCAACGTCCGACCGGGCTCTTGCGCCTCGCGGTTCCGCGAGCGGTCGTCCCGCTGATCCTGGAGCCGGTGATCGCCTCTTTCCATCAGAGCTATCCCGAGATCGAGGTGGAGATCGCCGCGAGCGAGGAGCTGGTCGATCTCGCGGCCGAAGGCTTCGACGCCGGTATTCGCCTTGGCCAATTCATCGCGCCGGATATGGTGGCCGTTCGGCTAACGCCGCCGTTCTCATTCGTGGTGGTTGGCAGCCCTGATTATCTGGGCGCGCGGAAGCGGCCAGAGCGCGTCGATGATCTGCGCGATCACGCCTGCCTGCGCATGCGCCGCTCGAACGGATCGATCGCGCCCTGGCCCTTTATCGACGGCAACAAGACGATCGAGGTCATCGTCTCCGGACCACTCATCGCGCACGACTATCCGACACTTCTCGGAGCGGCGATCCAAGGCCTGGGACTTGCGCAGGTGCCCGGTCCGCTTGCCAAAGCGGCGATTGCCGGTGGCCAATTGCAAGCGCTGCTGACGTCCTTTGCCGTGACAACGCCAGGCGTTTTCCTCTACTACCCGGGTAAACGTCAGCTCTTGCCGAAGCTGCGGGCCTTCATCGATCACATCAAACACCGGAATGCCGATGTATCGCGCGGCGCGACGACCGCCCGAAAATTGCGCAGGCTCAACCGGGCAAACGGCTCCTGACCCGGAACCAGCGACGTGCTGGTTTTCAGAGTCATTCTCTTTACCTACGGCGAGAGCAGTCGCAGAGCTTCGTGGTAATTATCAAAACGAGGATCTCATGAGCTCCACTGCCCGGAAATCAACCGTCGAGGCTCAGCCTCTCATAGCAGTGCGCAATGTCAGGGCAAGCAGTGGCTGGTACGCCGAACTGTTCGGCGCAGACGCGCTTCCAGAACACAGCCATCGCGACGTGTACGATCGGATCTCGTGCTCAGGCAAGTTGCTTCTTCAACTGCACGCCTGGGACGAGGAAAACCATCCCAATCTCGTCAACGCAGACGCGGCGCCGCCTGGACACGGTGTCCTATTGTGGTTCCAGGTAGATGATTTTGACTCGGTCGTGCAGAGAGCTCGCGGCTTGGGAGCCGAGATCATCCAAGAACCTCACATCAACCCTGCGCCTCAACATAGGGAGATTTGGCTCCGCGATCCCGACGGCTACGTGGTGGTGGTTGCCAGTCCGGACGGTGAATGCGCTTCGTGATCTCCGCAGCGGTGACGTCAAAGCCGTGCCGCGAGAGGCGCCGCAGGCATTTGCTGAAGCCATTCTCGCGATCTCACGGCGGAGACAATAGAGCGCTGCACCGGTTCGAACCGCCAAGTTAGCTCAGCGCATCGCGTTCACATTCGCGCAACAATCGGCGGCCTGCCGCCGACTGTTGCGATCGCGACTGAAGGCATTTTTCTGCGGCGTCTGGCCATGGATCTCCGTGACCTCCGGCACCAGATCCTCATCGCAAATCAGCCATCTCGTACAACGGCCGGATTTCGATCTCGCTCGGTCCCGGCATGGGATTGGGGCAGCGCTTCACCCAGGCGACCGCCTCGTCCATGTCCTTGACCTCCCAGAGCCAGAAGCCGGCGACCAGCTCGCGCGTCTCGGCAAAAGGCCCGTCGATGACCGTACGGCCGGGACCATCGAACGCAATACGCTTGCCGTGCGAGGAAGGCTTGAGGCCGTCGGCGGCGCGCATGATGCCGGCATTGCGCAGTTCCTCATTAAATCTGCCCATCGCCTCGAAGGCCTCAGCCGTTGGAAGAATGCCCTTTTCGCTGTCATCGGTAGCCTTCACGAGCACCATCACGCGCATCATCTGTCTCCTTGTGCTTTAGCCGGCCTCATTGGCCTCGCATCGGAACGACGAACGGCGCGTTCGGACCCCGACATCATCTTGCAGATTTTACCATCGAGGCGCAGGGCGCGAATAGCCGCTCGCCAGATTCTAACCACGGATCGCCACGGCCGTCACCGCCGCCGCAGTCAGAACGACGGCGCCTGGCAGATGGCCCCACTCGCGACAACGGATCAGCGTAATCACCGCGGCCACCAGGATCACGACACTGCCTATCGCGCCGGCCCACGACGTAGCCGGGACCAGTAGCAGCAATCCCGTTATCGTCTCGACCCATCGCGGCTCCGCTTCCGACCGGATTACGCCAAGCGTCGCCGACGACGCGCCGCGCGTCAGTCGCGCGATACGGACAGCCCCGCGAGAAGCGGAGCGTATGCGGCGAGCCTGCGGGATACGAACTCAGTGAAAAGCCGCACGCGCTTCGTTTTGCGTGTCTCCCCCTGTGTGAGAAGCCAGAGCGTTCCGTACATGTGCAGGTTGGTGCCCGGCACCCTCACCAGCAGGGGGTCGGCATCTCCGACGAAGCACGGCAGTGTCGTCATCCCGAGCCCTTGCCGTACTGCAACGATCTGCGCCTCGGCGTCTGTAATCCTGAATGGAACCCCCGTGGCGCGAACCTCACCCTCGCGGACCCAATCCGGAATTCCATGAATGCTTATGACGATCCACCGGATGGGATCAGGCGCGCCCGCACGCCAAGCGGCTAGTCGATCGCGGGACATGTAGATGCCGCCGAACAGCTCCGGTCCCTTCAGGCCGTGAAGATTGAGCGGCAGGGTTTTGCGGTCGTAGACGACGCGGATCGCGACATCGGCCTCCCGGTTGGTCAGATTTGCCAACTCGCCGGACGACAAGATTTCCATCTCGATGTCCGGATGAAGACGCGCGAAATCAGCGAAGTCCGCCATGAGCAGGTGTGTCGCGAGGCTCGGTGCCAGCGTCACCCGCAGAAGCCCGCGCACGCTCTGGTCGCGGCCGAGGACGCGCGTCTCCAGCAGGTGCGACGACGCTTCCATCTGGTCCGCGAATTCGAGGACCTCCTCCCCCGCATCCGTCAGGCGGTAGCCCGAAGGCAGCTTCTCGAACATGTGCGCCCCGAGCCGTTCCTCGAGCTGGGCGACGCGTCGCAGCACGGTCGAGTGGTTCACCCCGAGGCGCTCGGCGGCAGCCCGCACTGAGCCTCCGCGCGCGACGGCAAGAAAGTAGCGAACGTCATCCCAGTCGATCATGGTGCAATCCGGCACCGCTGGGGTGCGCCTTCCAAAGCCCGTGTCCAACACATCGGACAGCATCTCGTATGTGGCTAGCACGAGCGGTCATCATAGCCCATGCCGAGAAACGCGGCCCAATCCCGAACGGCGGATACCGATCGTCGCGGCTGGCGTCAGCCGTCCAGCCGGATCGATTTCGCACCACCGATGTGCGCGCCTCCGCACTCAACGCCTGACGCCGGCAGACCCATGTCGAGGCTCTCGGGGGGCCTCCCCGAACGACCAAACGCGGAGCGTGAAAGGAGAAGTCATGGGAAAGCTTGAGGGCAAGGTTGCAGTCATCACGGGTGGATCGAGCGGCATGGCGCTGGCGAGCGCCAAGCGGTTCGTTGAAGAAGGCGCCTATGTTTTCATCACAGGCCGGAGGCAGGAGGCGCTCGACGAGGCCGCCAGGCTGATTGGCCGCAACGTGACCGGCGTGCGCGGCGACGCGTCCAATCTCGACGACCTCGACCGCCTGTTCGATACGGTCAAGCGGGAAAAGGGCAAGATCGACATCCTGTATGCGAGCGCCGGCACGGGCGAAGCCGTCCCACTGGGCGAGATTACCGAGCAGCATTTCGACGCGACCTTCGGCCTGAATGCGCGCGGCACGCTGTTTACGGTCCAGAAGGCGTTGCCGCTGTTCAACGATGGCGGATCGATCTTCATGACCGGGTCAGTTGCTTCGATCAAAGGTTTTCCTGGTTACAGCGTGTATGCGGCGAGCAAGGCGGCGCTGCACGCATTCACACGCGGGTGGCTCAACGAACTGAAGGGCAGGAATATCCGGGTGAACGTGCTGAGCCCGGGGCCGATCGCTACACCGATGCAGGACCAAGTTCTCGACGACGAGGCGAAGCGGATGTTCGAATCCCTGATCCCGCGAGGAAAGATGGGTCGTCCTGAGGAAATTGCGGCGGCCGCGCTGTTTCTTGCTTCGGACGATTCCAGCTTCGTGAATGGGGTGGAGTTGTCTGTCGACGGCGGCTTCTCAGCCATCTGAATTCGCGCCGGGAAATCAATATCAACACGGATCGGAGAAGCATTATGAGTTATGCGATTGTAGGATTCGGTGCGGTAGGCCAGGCCCTCGCCCGGGCCTTCGCCCGTAAGAACATCAAGGTGGCCGTCGCGAGCCGCCGGCCACCCGAGGCGTTGGCGCCGCAGGCTCGGGCGATTGGACCCACGGTCGTCGCCAAGTCGCTGCGGAATGCACTCGAGGCCGACACAATCATCCTGGCGGTCCCGTTCGGGGAGCATCGCGAGGTTGCGAAGGCCCTGCCGAGCTGGAAAGGCAAGACGGTCATCGACGCGATGAACGCGTTAGTTCCCCTTGAGGAGCTGGACGGTCTCTTGTCCTCCGCCTTCGTCGCGAAGGCGTTCGCCGGCGCCAGGTTCGTGAAAGGCTTCAATCACCTGATTGCGGCCACCCTGGCTGCCGATCCGATCGTCGAGGGTGGCCACCGGGTCGTCTTTCTGTCGAGCGACGACGAAGACGCGATCGCTCCCGTGGCGGCCTTGGCCAAACAACTCGGCTTCGCACCCGTCAGGCTTGGAAAGCTCAACGAGGGTGGCGCGCTGGTCCACGCACGCGGCCGCACTTGGGGCCCGTTGATCTTCCAGGATTTGTTCAAGAAGGAGCCGTAACCGGCGTATCGGCGCCGTTGACAAGGGGAAGATGCTGACGGAGCAACAGATCGGCGGGGCCCTTAGACTCTATCGACTGCTATCGATCGCCTAGGATTCGCCCGGGCGTCCTCTGCTATCCGATACGACTCCACGGCACTCCCCCTCATTCCCACTCGATTGTTTTGAGTCATGGTAATGCGTTGGATTTTCAGTGCAAATTTTTCCGTGTGCGATGAAGAACCGTCTCGTCGGTCCGTCAGAAATTTGCACTCTTGATTTCAAACGGGAAATTCGTCGAGTCGAGAATATCCCGGCTTCAGCGACTATCGGCATCGACCGGTCGATTCTTCCAATCTCCGCGTGAGTGGTCGCACGTGGCTCCAGTCGGAAAAAGACCGTCAGCAGTGAGACAAAGCCCTACTGGATGAAACACGCTATGATGCGAATTGCCCCATTTCAGTCGTTCCCGCCACACGTGACGAAGGATTGCTGTGCGCCGCATCGCGGCCGTAGAGGCAAACCCTGCCTGCGCCCGGAAGAAGACCATCGCGGATGCCGAAGGTCGTGCCTCGGAAGGAGGAAGACTCGCGATTGTCTCAGGCTACAGGGCCTCGTCAAAGGCCGAACGGGCGGCACTGATTGCCGCGTGGTTGCGATCTGCCCAGCGGACTAGGAAAGCGAACGGCTCAAGGATCGTGGCACCAAGGGGTGTCAGCCGGTACTCGACACTGGGAGGCTTGGTCGGAAACACCTCTCGCGAAATCAGGCCATCGCGCTCGAGATCGCGAAGCGTTTGCGTCAGCATGCGTTTGGAAATATCTGGGATCGCGCGCTGAAGTGCGCTGAAGCGATGCGGCCCCGCCGCGAGGGTCCCTATTATCAGCGCCGACCATTTGTCTCCGATGCGGTCCAGGACATCCCGCACCGGACAATCCTCGCCGGGCGGCCGGACCTGCCATTCCGCAACGAGGTGGTCGACCGGCCCTCCGGCTGCCGCAGTGGTTACTTCTGCCTCATCTTGTCCCACAAACCTGCCTCCTTCACGCCGGTTGCGGTCTCAAATATGTACCTTGTAGCAAATAGAGACCAGAAGGAAGGCAGAGCATGTCAACAAATTTCAAGCTCTTCGTAACCGGCGCCACCGGCCACCTCGGCAGCCTAGTGATTGACGCTCTGCTTGAGAGAGTGCCTGCCGATGACATCGTGGCGGGTGTCCGCGATCCCGGCAAGGAAACCGCGGTTGCCATCCGCAAAAAGGGCGTGGAGGTCAGGGTTGCCGACTATTCCCAGCCCGAAACGCTGACGAGCGCGCTTGGGGGCGTGGACCGGCTTCTGCTGATTTCGGGCACTGAGCTGGGGCAGCGCCGCGCGCAGCACCGCAACGTCATCCAAGCCGCAAAGGGCGCCGGCGTCAATCTGATCGCCTATACCAGCGTTCTGCATGCCGATGCCACACCGCTCAGTATCGTCGAAGAGCACCGCGAAACGGAAGCCGATCTTGCAGCGTCAGGCGTGCCTTATGTGCTGTTGCGGAACGGTTGGTACTCTGAGGTCTTTTTCTGGAGGCTGCCGCTGGCGCTGAAGCTGGGCGTCTATCCCGGGGCGACTGGCGAGGGGCGCGTCTCGCCCGCCTCCCGGGCCGATTATGCCGAGGCCGCAGCAACCGTGCTTACCGGCGAAGATCATGCGGGCCGGGTGTATGAACTCGCGGGCGATGCATCTTTCACTATTTCCGAGCTTGTCGCCATGGTCGCGGATCACATGGGCAAGCCGCTCCCCTTCCAGAATATGGCCACAGAAGAATTTCGGGCGGCGCTGCTGCAGGCGGGCGTACCGGAAAAGCACGTCATGCTCCTGTCGGAAATCGATGCCGGCATAGCGAAGGGCGCGATGTTCGATGATGGTAAAGAACTCTCCCGGCTCATCGGACGAGCAACCACCCCGTTCCGCGAAACCGCAGCCGAGGTCGTGTCCCGGTTGGTGGTGTAGCTTATCGGTAGCCGAGCTGACCGGGCGCGCGTTCGGGCGATACTTGTCCTCCTGCGCCGCAAGTAGCCGGGCGAGGTTTGCTTCAAGTTGCTCCCTCTCAGACTCAAGCCGTGCCAACCTCTCGCGGATCGCGGCAATCTCGTGATCGCGTTCTTGACACCCGGAAAAATCGACATGTTCAGTCGTCACTTTCGCATCCGAGCTTAATCAGTCGCTCGATGAACTTCCTCTTCTTTTCGTGTCTCGTCCGGATCGAGGCCAGGCGACGAGCGAATTCGCTTTGGCTTCCTTCTTCGGCGGCCAGCGCCTGCAGGTCGGAAAGCAGACTTGCCGCGTTGTCATAGCCAGACGCACTGCGGCGCTCAATTTCCGCCTCGATCTCGCCCCACACGCCGTCACCGCGCTGCTTGAGAGCCTTGAACCGAGCGCGGCGCCCCCTTTCGGCTTCCTCGGCTTGCCGGCGCCGCTCCGCCTCTCGGGCCTCGGCCTTTGCGCGTTCACTCGCCTCCCTAATCTCCTGCGCCCGTCTCCGCAATTCGCCGACCGTGCGACACGATGCGGATGGCGGGGCGCAACGCTTGTCGCGGATTCTGCTCCTGAGCTCGGCGGCCACGTGGCTGTCACCTTCGACAACACGCAGCAGCAGCTCTGTCTTTTCGTCCTCGGCGATAGCGGTCAATGCTTCGCGCAGGGCATTCCCGGATATCGGCTCGTCATCCACGCCGGACTCCGCAGCCGCCTGCACGAGTTCGCGATCAATGTCGAAGAACTCTGCGAAGGCTTCGAGCGCTCCCGTTAACGGACCGATGCCCGACAATGGCTCGACTTTATCGTCGGAGATCAGCTCATCCTGCACCGCCGTCAGCCACAAGAGGTAGAATACTCTTAGATCGCCTGAAAGCACATCGGCTCGCAGCGGTGCCAGCGCGGCAAGCCGACCGGAACCATCATCCCAGTCGTCACCGGGCTCTACCTCGTCCCGGTGAATATCGACAATCACATTGCCGCCTGAGGTCAGCACGTCCACCCAATCGACCTCGCGAAGGAACGGATCGACATCCATGCTGTTCAGGAAACGCTTGGGCAGTCGCATCATCAGACGCCGCGTGCCCCAATTCGCGAGATAGAGATGAAGGTCGAACCATTGCTCCATGAACTTGCGCGGATCGCCCTTGAGATCGCCCCATTCGTAATGGTTGGAGAAGCTCGTCGCGGTGATCCGCGCCCGTGACGAAATCGATCGCAGCGCCTCCTGGGCGTCTTTATCGAGGGGCCGATCGACCGCTTGAAATTCATAGTACTGATACTCACTCATGCTCGGCAGCCAGTCCTCGGAATTGGAAAGCGGGAAGGTAAGCGCGGTCCGGTTGACGTCGAAATGATACATTTCCTCGGATGGGCGCAAACATGCTCCGCGGGATTGTATCAAAGACTCCACGCACCTCCGCGTGGAACGATAGTGTCTTTCAGAGCCCGCTTAGCTAATAGCCCCCACGGCTGGCACGCATCCCCAACAGCATTCGTCCCCGGAAGAAATTTCAGATATTTCAGTTAGATGGGTTGAACTTTATATTGGGGCTCGGAAAGGAATCGTCCATGACCACCCACGTGCTGCAATTTGTCGAGCTTTCAGACCAGGACCGCAAGGCGGCCAAGCCCCTTGGCAAGCTTGGCAAGGGCGATCAGGTCGAAGTCCGGGTCCGACGCAAGTCGGGCGGAGACAAGGTCGTGCGGCTTCCGCCGAAAGCCGCGGCGTTGCTCGAGGCTGCGCTCAGCCGTCTTCTCCAGGGAGAGCGTGTCGCTGTTCTCACCGAGGATCAGGAACTCAGCCCGAATGATGCTGCAGAAATCCTGGGAGTCTCCCGACCGTTGGTGGTCCATCGCATGGATCTCGGCGACCTGCCGTTCCGGTATGTGGGCAAGCATCGCCGCGCGAAACTCATGGACGTGCTGGCATTGAAGGCGAAGATGGACGTCCAGCGGCAGGCGATGGAGGCGCTCGCCGAGGACGCCGAGGACCTCAGGCGACGCTATGGCGTTTGAGCCTTCGGTCGCGGTTTTCAACGCCTGCATCCTCTATCCTTTTCATCTCAGAAACATTCTCGTCCAGGCTGCGGTAGATCGCCTTATCGAAGCGCGTTGGACAGACGCGATCAACGACGAATGGGTCCGAAATCTGACGGCAGGCGCGCCCGCCATTCCGGCAGACCGCCTCGACACGACACGCCGACTGATGAACGAGGCGCTACCGACGGCGATGGTCAGCGGGCATGAGGACCACATCCCGGCCGTGAACTTACCAGACCCGAATGATCGTCATGTCGTCGGGGCCGGTATCGCCGCAGGCGCCTCCGTCATTCTTACGTGGAACCTTCGTCATTTCCCCGCAAAGGAGTTGAAGAAGTTCGGTCTTCGGAGGGAGACTCCAGATGCATTTCTGTCCGGCCTCTATGACGAAATTCCAGACCTGATGATTGCGTTTCTCGCGAATGCTCGCCGGAATCTGACCAGGAGCCGGGTCTCATCCTTGGACTTCATTGATATTCTCAGAAAGCAACGACTCGCTGAACTGGCGAAGCGGGCGCAGAAACACGTTGGCGATCTTTAACCGCGTGCGCGCTTCCTGCCGACGAATTCGGATTTGGTGCGTGAATCGTAGCCAAGCTTGCAATAGCTCGCGCTTTCTCGAAGATTCCAGGAAGGACCGCGCTGCAAGCTTCGAGCAACCGGTCTCAGAAAAAGACCGTCAGAACGATCACAACTCCTCACGATCTTTTCTCCGTCGCGTCTCGCGAGTTCCTGATCAAACCGTCGGAAGAACCGTCAGATGGATCGGCTTGTCCGTCCGCCGCGAACGTCGACTCCTGTCAAATCAATGACTTGGACCAACAACGGCGCGGAGAGATGATGGAGGGCGAATGATCAACGGACTATCCCATAACCCTCTATTTTTCCTACGCTATTCCCCTCCAAACCCCATCCACGGCATCCCACACCCCTCACTCCCACTCGATCGTCCCTGGCGGCTTGCTCGTCACGTCATAGACCACACGATTCACGCCCTTGACCTCGTTGATGATGCGCGTCGCGGTGCGGCCGAGGAAGCTCATGTCGAAGGGATAAAAGTCCGCGGTCATGCCGTCGGTCGAGGTCACCGCACGCAGACCCACGACATAATCGTAGGTGCGGCCATCGCCCATGACGCCCACGGTCTTCACCGGCAGCAGCACCGCGAAGGCCTGCCAGATCCGATCGTACAGGCCGGCTTTGCGGATCTCGTCGATATAGACGGCGTCCGCCTTGCGCAGAATGTCCAGCTTTTCCTTGGTAATGTCGCCGGGGCAGCGGATCGCCAGGCCCGGCCCGGGAAACGGGTGCCGGCCGACGAAGATCTCAGGCAAGCCAAGCTCGCGGCCGAGTTCGCGCACCTCGTCCTTGAACAATTCGCGCAAGGGCTCGACCAGCTTCATGTTCATGCGCTCAGGCAAGCCGCCGACATTGTGGTGCGACTTGATGGTCACCGACGGGCCGCCGGTGAAGGAGACGCTCTCGATCACGTCAGGATAGAGCGTGCCTTGCGCGAGAAATTCCGCGCCGCCGATCTTCTTGGCCTCTTCCTCGAACACGTCGATGAAGAGTTTTCCGATGGTCTTGCGCTTTTGCTCGGGTTCGGTGACGCCGGCAAGTTCGGCCAGGAATTGCTTCGACGCATCAACGTGGACGAGCGGAATGTTGTAGTGATGCCGAAACAGGTCGACCACCGTCTCCGCTTCGTTCAGCCGGAGCAGGCCGTGATCGACGAACACGCAGGTGAGCTGGTGGCCGATCGCCTCGTGGATCAGCACGGCGGCAACGGCGGAGTCGACGCCACCGGAGAGGCCGCAAATCACCTTGCCGTCGCCGACCTGCTTGCGGATTTTTTCAATCGCCTCCTCGCGGAAAGCGCGCATGGTCCAGTCGCCCGTGAGGCCTGCAACCTTGCGGACGAAGTTGCGGATGAGCTTGGCGCCATCGGGCGTGTGCACCACCTCGGGATGGAACATCAGCCCGTAATATTTGCGCCTCTCGTCCTGGATCACGGCGAACGGCGCATTGGCCGAGACGCCGGCAACGGCAAAGCCCGGCGGCATCTTGGTGATACGATCGCCGTGGCTCATCCACACCGGATGCTTCTCGCCGGTCAGCCAGGCGTCCTCGAACAGGGAGCTTGGCGCCTTCACCTCGAGATCGGCACGGCCGAATTCGCGGTGGTGACCACCCTCGACCTCGCCGCCGAGCTGGGCCGCCATCGTCATCTGGCCATAGCAGATGCCGAGCACCGGCACGCCGGAGTCGAAGATGAGCTGCGGCGCGCGGGGCGAGCCCTCGACATGCACCGACTCCGGGCCGCCGGAGAGGATCACCGCCTTCGGCTGCATCTCCTTGAAGGCGTCCTCCGCCTTCTGGAACGGCACGATCTCGGAATAGACGCCCTCCTCGCGGACGCGGCGGGCGATGAGCTGGGTGACCTGGCTGCCGAAATCGACAATCAGAATCTTTTCATGCGCCGAGGCCTTGGGCGGCGTCGACGGCGGGCGGGCTTGCGTGCTGGCTGTCATGGATAGGAAGTACGCGACGAAAGGTTGCACCGCAACCCTTCAGCCGAGGTTTGGCGGGCCTTCCACGTGTTTTGCGGTGACGGTGGACCCGTAGTCCTAGGGTGGGCAAAGCGCAGCGTGCCCACCAGCCACGAGCCCGGTGGGCACGGCGCAAGCGCGCCTTTGCCCACCCTACATCTCTTGGCGAGATCACCCCGTCCGCCGGAGCACCGAGACGAAAAACCCGTCCGTTCCGGTCCGGCGCGGGGTCATCAGCCAGCCCTCGGGCGTCTGCAGGGCAGCCGCGGCAAAGTCCTCGGCCTTGTCCCAGAGCACCGTCACAGTCTGATCCGGAGGCAGAATCGAAAATTCGCTGTGGCGTGCCAGGAAGGCGCGAACCTGATCGCCGTTTTCCACCGGTAACACCGAGCAGGTGATGTAGGTGATCCGGCCGCCCGGCTTCACCAGGCCGACAGCGCGATCAAGCACTTCCGCCTGGTCCTTCAAGCGGATTTCGAGCGCCCCTGGCCGCATGCGCCACTTGGCATCGGGGTTGCGCCGCCAGGTTCCGGTTCCCGTACAGGGGGCGTCGATCACGACAAGGTCGGCGGAGGCCCTGATGTCGGCCAGCGGATCGGCCTCGCCCTTGGGCGCACGGATCTCGGCGTTGTGGACGCCCGCCCGCGACAGCCGCTCATGGATCGGCGCGAGCTGGCGCTTATCGCGGTCGGTCGCGATCAGCCGGCCCTTGCCCTGCATCAACGCGGCGAGCGCGAGCGTCTTGCCGCCGGCCCCGGCGCAGAGGTCGATGACCTGCTCGCCGGGTTTTGTCGCCGAAAACAAGGCCGCCAGTTGCGAGCCTTCATCCTGAACTTCAACGAAGCCCTTGATGAAATCCTCCTCGGCCTGGATGCCAGGATTGCGGGCATCGGCGGACAGCTCGATCCGTAAGCCCACCGGCGACCACGGCGTCGGCTTCGCGCCGAGATGGCCAAGCGATTTGAGCACCTTTTCGCGTTTGGCCTTCAGGGTGTTCACGCGCAGATCCAGCGGCGCCCGGCTCGCCATCGCCGCGGCTTCCAGCGCACGGTCCGCGCCGAACGCCTGCTCGAGATAGGGATCGAGCCACTCCGGATAATCGCCGACGACCGGCGGCGGCGCATCTTTCGGCGAACGCTCGGTGAGCGCCTTGCGCTCGGCCTCGGTCAGCGGCGCTGGTGCAAAGCGACCGCCGTCGCACAGCGCCCCAATCGCCTCGACATCGAGGCCGCGCTCGAGCTTGAGCATGCCGAGCACGCGCGCCCGCGCGCTCTCCTCATCCATCAGGTAAGCACTGGAGGCCCGCCGCCGCAGCACGTCCCAGACCAGGCCGGCAATGGCAGCGCGATCGCCGGAGCCTGCGAAGCGATGCGCAGTTCCCCACTCCTTCAGCGCCTGCGCCGCCGGAATGCGTTGCGCCTCGATCGTATCGATCACTTCGATCGCCGCGGACAGCCGGGCAGCGGGGGTCATCTCAGACTTTCAGTTCGCAAGTGGACACAACTGCTTAGATCAGCAGCAGAATCTTGAGCGCAAAATAGATCCACATCACCAATAGCACCAGTGCACCGGCGAGCCAGGCGATCGAGCGGCGTCCGAGATCGTTGGAGTTCACGAACACGCCGGCATGGGCAAAGCGAGTGATGACGAAGAGCCATGACATCAAGACGATAAACAGATCGGCATGACGCAGCGGTAGCGCCAGCGCAATCAAGGCGTAAAACAGAAGCGGCAGTTCGAACTGATTGCGGTAGCAATTGCCGACCTGGGTGGCGCGAGCCGGCCAATTCGGCTGACCCAGCGCAATATCCCTGATCTTGGTCTCACCCGAGACCAGGGTCTGCCGCCGCAAGCCGACCATCCATATCAGAAGTGCGAAAGTGAGGCCGATCTGCACGAAGAGCGGCAGCAAAACCATCTGAACCGACATTGGAATCCCCCCTCGCGGTCTCGTGCCATCACATGTAATACCGGCCGCGGCGATGCCTGACAACAAAGGCTCGCCCACACGTCACGAATCCGAAGCCGGCGCGCTGTATGCTGGAGGGGGGAAGGACCTGACACATGAGCGAACTTCGCCTGACGCAGATTTCGGACACGCATCTTGCGCGGCGCCTGACGAAATTGACCTATAATTTCGACAAGGTCGCCGACTATATCGACGCCACGCGCCCTGATCTCGTCGTCAACAGCGGCGATCTCGCGTTCGACGCGCCCACGCAAGCGGATGATCTCGAATTTGCCCGCGCGCTGCACGATGCCCTCCCCGTCGCCTGCCGCTATCTGCCCGGCAATCACGACATCGGCGACAATCCGACCCAGATCGGCCCGGCGCCGGCGCAACCGGTCAATGAAAAGGGCCGGCAAGCCTTCATCTCGGCTTTTGGCGACGACTACTGGCGATTCGATGCGGCCGGTTGGTGCTTCATCGGCCTCGATTCGCTCGTGATGAACTCAGGCCTCATCAGCGAGGCCGAGCAGTTCGATTGGCTCGCGTCGCAGCTTGCCAGCAGCGGCGGCAAGCCGGTCGCACTGTTCCTGCACAAGCCGATCTTCCTCAATACACCAGAGGATCCGGAGTTGGAGGCGACCGCCATTCGCTACGTTCCGTTCCCTGCGCGGCCGCGGCTGGTCCAGATGTTGCGTGCGGCGAATGTTCGCCTGATCGCCAGCGGCCACGTGCATCAACGGCGGGATTTCACCTGGCGCGGCGTCCGGCATATCTGGGCGCCGTCCGCCGGCTTCATCATCTCCGACAGGCGGCAAGAGCGGATCGGCATAAAAGAAGTCGGGTTGGTGGAATATCGTTTCCAGCCCGACTCGTTCGAAGTTCGTCACGTCAGAGCACCCGGCCAGATCGATCTCGATCTGGACGAACTACTTAAAGAGCGACCTTAAGGCCCGTACCAGACGGCCGGCCCGCCGACATAGCCACCGCCCACATAACCATAGCCATAGACGGGCGCCGGTATCTCATACATCGCGCCGGGCGCTGGATGGCGGAAATAGAAGCCCGGCCCCGGCGCGGCCCGCACGCCGTAGCCGCCAGTCAGATACTGCGAGTCGGGGTAGTTGAACCCGACGTTGCCCGGTTCCTGGGTTGCCTGCCAACCGGCCATCGCTGGAGTTGTGAACGCCGCCGCGGCTAGAACAGCGGCGGATAAAAGTTTCAATCTCGTCATTTATGCCTCCGTTGACTGGAGAAGCAACGACGATACAGACGCGGAGTTTCTGAATACTCTTCAAGGAGATGTGAAGTTCCCGCGTTCCCCTGCGCCGGCCCTGCGCTGTGGCAATCCATCACGCTTTATCGGGCCCGACGCGCACGAGCTGCTTGCCGAAATTCGCGCCCTTGAGCAGCCCGATGAGCGCGGCAGGCGCGCTGCCCAGACCTTCGGTGATGAACTCCTTATATTTCACCTTGCCCTCGCGCACCCATTGCGACATGTCGCGCAGGAAATCGTCGTGGCGCGCGGCGAAGTCGCTGACGATGAAGCCGCGCAAGGTCAGCCGCTTCGTGAGGATGGCGCGCATCAGGCTCGCCGCCCATTTCGGCGGCTTTGCCTCAGTGTCGTTGTAGTGCGCGATCAGGCCGCAAACCGGCACGCGCGCGAAATTGTTGAGCAGCGGGAACACCGCTTCGAAGACGGCCCCGCCGACATTCTCGAAATAGACGTCGATGCCTTTGGGGCAGGCGTGCTTGAGCTTGGCGGCGAGCTCGGGATCGCGGTGATCCACGCAGTCGTCGAAGCCGAGCTCGTGCTTCACGTAATCGCATTTCTCCTTGCCGCCGGCGATGCCGATCGCGCGCGCCCCCTTGATCCTGGCGATCTGGCCGACAGCGGAGCCGACCGCGCCCGAGGCTGCGGCAACGACGACGGTCTCACCTGGTTGCGGCTTGCCGATTTCGAGCAGGCCCGTATAGGCCGTCATGCCGGGCATGCCGAGCACGCCGACCGCGGTCGAAATCGGCGCAAGCTTCGGGTCGATCTTGCGCAAGCCTTTGCCGTCGGCGAGCGCATGCGTCTGCCAGCCGGCGCGCGCCAGCACGATATCGCCTTTCTCGTAGTCCGGGCTCTTGGAAGCGATCACCTCGCACACCGTGCCGCCTTCCATCACTCCACCGATCGGCACCGGCTGCGCATAGGAGGCCGCATCGCTCATGCGACCGCGCATGTAGGGATCGAGCGACAGCCAGATCGTGCGCAGCAGAACCTGCCCTTCGGTCGGGGTCGGCACCTCATAGTCTTCGGTGCGAAAGTCGGACGGTTTGGGCTCGCCGAGAGGACGCGAGGCCAGAACGATGCGCTTGCCTTGGGGCATGGTGATTCCTCCTGTTTTGTTTCACCGTCATTCGGGGGCGCGCGTGAAGCGCGAACCCGGAATCTCGCACCACAAGCTCCAGATTCCGGGTTCGCTCGCTATTCGCGAGCGCCCCGGAATGACGAATATTGTTACGCCCCGCCCGGATAGTTCGGGCTCTCGCGCGTGATGGTCACGTCGTGTACATGGCTCTCGCGCAAGCCCGCGCCAGTGATGCGCACGAATTGCGCCTTCTCGTGAAATTCTTGCAGGTTCTTCGCCCCGACATAACCCATCGCCGCGCGCAAGCCGCCGGCGAGCTGATGCATGACATTGGCGACCGGGCCCTTATACGGCACCTGCCCCTCGATGCCCTCGGGCACGAGCTTCAGCGTATCCTTGATGTCCTGCTGGAAATAGCGATCGGCCGAGCCGCGCGCCATCGCGCCGACCGAACCCATGCCCCGATAGGCTTTGTAGGAACGGCCCTGCCACAGAAACACTTCGCCGGGCGTCTCATCCGTGCCGGCAAGCAACGAACCGACCATGGCGATGTCGGCGCCGGCCGCGAGCGCCTTGGCGAGATCGCCGGAATACTTGATGCCGCCGTCGGCGATGACGCAGACATTTGCTTTCTTTGCAGCCTCCACCGCATCCATGATCGCCGTGAGCTGCGGCACGCCGACGCCAGCGACGATTCGGGTGGTGCAGATCGAGCCCGGGCCGATACCGACCTTGATGGCATCCGCGCCCGCATCGATCAGCGCCTGCGCGCCATCCTTCGTCGCGATGTTGCCGGCGATCACCTGCACCGCGTTGGACAGCCGCTTGATGCGGTTGACCGCTTCGAGAACGCGCGAGGAATGGCCGTGCGCGGTATCGACCACGATCAGGTCGACGCCGGCATCGATCAGCCGCTCGGTGCGCTCGAAACCACCCTCGCCGACAGTCGTCGCGGCCGCCACGCGCAGCCGTCCGTGCTCATCTTTCGAGGCCAGCGGATGCGCGACCGCCTTCTCGATGTCCTTCACCGTGATCAGGCCGACGCAGCGGTACTGATCGTCGACCACCAGGAGCTTCTCGATGCGATGCTTGTGCAGCATCCGCTTCGCCTCGTCCTGGCTCACGCTTTCGCGAACGGTGACGAGATTGTCACGCGTCATCAGCTCGGACACTTTTTGGCTGTGATCGGTGGCGAAGCGCACGTCGCGATTGGTGAGAATGCCGACCAGCTTGCCCGGCTTGCCGCCACCACCGCCCGTCACCACCGGAATGCCGGAAATACCGTGATGGCTCATCAAGGCGAGCGCATCCGCAAGCGTCGCCTCGGGTGCGATGGTCAGCGGGTTGACGACCATGCCGGATTCGAACTTCTTGACCTGCCGCACCTGGGCGGCCTGGCCTTCGGGGTCGAAGTTGCGGTGAATGACCCCGAGCCCGCCCGATTGCGCCATGGCGATCGCCATCCGCGCCTCGGTCACCGTGTCCATCGCGGAGGCGATGATCGGGATGTTGAGCCGTATTGCACGGGTGACGTGCGAGCGGATATCGACCTCGCCGGGTAGCACGTCCGAGAGGCCGGGCTTCAGGAGCACATCGTCGAACGTATAGGCTTCGCGGATGCCCTGAAGGGCCTCGACCTTCGCCATCGCCAACTCCTTATTCTGGCGGCCCTAAACCGGCCGCAGCAAATTCTGGGATGAACACGACCACCGGCGAAGCCTTAGGCGACGCCGCCGAATCGATGCCCATCGGTGGGGTTGACGCTGGTCGATAGCACGGGCCCGTGACGAATCAAAGTGTCGTACAGCGACTTTTCGCACAGGCCTTTCGCGCCGCACCTCAGTAGCGTGGATAGCCCGGCGGCGGCCCGTACCTGCGGATCGCCGCCACCACCTCGCGGTGCCTCCGCTCCTCCCGCTTCATATGAACCGCAATGAGCGCGTGCGCCGAGGGCACCAGCAGCAGGACATGGAAAAACAGCCCCAAAACCAGGCAAAAGACCAGCAGAACCAGGTTGAAAACCGCCGAAAAGGGCTGTCCGTTCAAAAGCAGACCCAACGGCGGCAGCAGCGCTGCAAGGATGTAGATCATCGTTTTGACGGCTCCGGCCGCGAATATCGCGCCGCAGAGGATGTAGGGGGCCATGCAGGTTCCGCAATAGCCTCCGCGGCAACGGGATGATACAGGCCCCTCTCCTTTCCGCTTCTCGCCGCCGTCGAAGCCTGGATGAACAAAGAACGCGTGATTCCGCTCATCGTGGCCACCGCCCTGTTCATGGAGAACATGGACTCCACGGTGATTGCGACCTCGCTGCCGGCGATCGCCGCCGATATCGGCACGAGCCCGCTCACGCTCAAGCTCGCCATCACCTCCTACCTGTTGTCGCTCGCCGTATTCATCCCGGCGAGCGGCTGGACCGCCGACCGTTTTGGCGCGCGCCTGGTGTTCGCGATCGCGGTCGGCGTTTTCATGATGGGCTCGATCGGCTGCGCGATCTCATCCTCGGTGACCGATTTCGTGTTCGCGCGCATCCTGCAGGGCATGGGCGGTGCGATGATGACGCCGGTCGGCCGACTGGTGCTGCTGCGCTCGATCGACAAGAGCGCGCTGGTCAACGCGATGGCCTGGGTGACCGTGCCGGCGCTGATCGGCCCCGTCATCGGCCCGCCGCTCGGCGGCTTCATCACCACCTATTTCTCCTGGCACTGGATCTTCCTGATCAACATCCCGATCGGGCTGCTCGGCATCTTCATGGCGCTGCGCTTCATCGATCCGATCAAGAGCGAGGAGCTTGAGCGTTTCGATCTCTACGGGTTGGTGCTGGCCGGCATCGGACTTGCGGGAATTGCATTCGGGCTCTCGGTTGCCGGGCTCAACCTGCTGCCCTGGAGCGTCGTGATCGCGTTGATCGGGATCGGCATTATCTCGATGACGCTCTACATCATCCATGCACGGCGGACCGGCTCGCCGGTGCTCGATTTCTCGATGCTGCGGCTCTCGACCCTGCGGGCGAGCATTATCGGCGGATTCATGTTCCGCGTTGGCATCGGCGCCCTGCCGTTCCTCCTGCCGCTCCTGATGCAGGTCGGCTTCGGGCTGACGCCGTTTCAATCCGGTCTCGTCACGTTCGCGTCCTCGGCCGGAGCCATGGGCATGAAGGCCCTTGCCGCGCGGATCATCCGCGCCTTCGGCTTTCGCAACATGATGACCGTCAATGCCGTCGTGAGCGCCTTCTTCCTGGCGGCCTGCGCGCTGTTCACGGTGACGACGCCGCTGCTGCTCATCATGATCATCCTTCTCGTCGGCGGCTTCTTCCGTTCGCTGCAGTTCACGGCGATCAACACGGTGGCCTATGCGGAAGTCGAGCCCACCCAGATGAGCCGGGCCACCACGCTGGTGAGCGTCAACCAGCAATTGGCGGTCTCCGCGGGCGTTGCGGTCGGCGCGTTCTCTGTGGAGACCACGATGTGGTTGCGGCATGTGAATGAGCTCAACGCCACGATGTTCGCGCCGGCGTTTGTCGTGGTCGCGGTCATTTCGGCCGCCTCTTCCTATTTCTTCTGGCAGATGCCCGATGATGCCGGCCACGAGATCTCCGGACGCAAGGCGGCGGCGATCTCCAGCCGCAAGCGTGCAGCGCTGGCGGCGGCATCGGCACCGAGCGAGACGACGGAAGACGCGCGGGATCAGCGGCTGGGGTGATCCAAACCTCGCCCCGCTTGCAAAAAGCTCATGCCGCCGACTCGCGCCTGTCGAAGCATCAGGTACTCGCCAAGGGCGCAAATCACGGACATACTGCGCGTGGGTAGCCGCTGACGCTGAGCCGCCGGAGCGTTGTCCGGTAAGCGTGAATTGCGGATGGGGAGCACATTTTGCAGCTTGCAGGCGACAGAAAATACTACGGACCGACGCTTTTACTCGTCCTGGCGATCTGCCTAATGGACTTATCTCTGTCACTTTATGTGACGACTGTTCAGCCCGGCAATGCCGGCGGATCGATCGAACGGATTGGCATCGGCATCGCTGTGTTGTTCGGGATTTGGGTTCAGAGCACCCTCGCCCGCTATATTGGCGGCGTGTGGTTCTTGGCATTGGGGGCAGCGCTCGGCTGGCCCGTGCTCATCAACTTTGGCAAAGGCTCGCTCTTAGGCACAGGCTTCGTGATCCTTGCGTGCTTGCTCTGTCTGACTTGCTCATGGATCCTGTTGCTTTCGAAGGGATTCGCCAAGGAATTTGGCTACCTGCGCGGGATGCAGCCTGCCTACAAGAAAATCCTGAGGCAACTAGCAACAGCGGGCCTGACGATCGCGGCCGCTATCGGTGTCGCGGTGGACATTTACCACCTGTGTCTCCTGCCCCGCTGACTCGCAGAAGTCGTTCTCCGACAATTGGCATGAGCTGCGCCTCACGTATCAATCTTGGGCAGCGTTCAGAATAGGTTCATCCGCCCCAGACTATCGGTTCCTCTTGGAGGAGCAACAATGACCCATCAGATCGTTTCGCGGGATGTCGCCAGGATCATTGTGCCGTTCAGCATCTTTATTGGTCTGTTCAGCCACGGCGCGACATCTGCCGCGGGCTTTGCTCTTGGGCTGATTTGCATCTGCTATGAGATCAAGCAGCGGAAGCAGGCTTCGTCCCTGAGCGAATTCGAGGGTGCTTAAGGCCCGGCGCGATTGGAGCGAACGATTTCTCCCCACCGTCATGCCCGGGCTGTCCCGGGCATCCACGTCTTTCTTCCCCCCAGGCTAAGACGTGGATGGCCGGGACAGCCCGGCCATGACGAGTGGAGAGAGCCTTCACGCCGCTGACAGCGGCCTCGGTCCACCCCGAAACCCCGTCGCCAGCACGTAACGCTCGGATGAATCCTGCCGGCTCGCTGCCGGCTTCACGTGCTTCACGCCGGAAAAATCGCGCTTGAGCTGCGCCAAGAGCTCGGCATCGGCGCCACTCTGAAACACTTTCGCCAAGAACGCTCCGCCCGGATTGAGCACCTCGCTCGCAAACAACGCGGCGGCTTCCACCAGGCCGACGATGCGCAATTGATCGGTCTTGCGGTGGCCGGTGGTGTTGGCGGCCATGTCCGACATGACCACATCCGCACGACCGCCGAGCATCGCGATCAGCTTTTCCGGCGCGCTCTCGTCAAGGAAATCGAGCTGCACGAAATCGACGCCTGGTATCTCCCCCATCTCCAAGAGATCGATCGCAATCACCTTGCCCTTGGCCGGCGCGCCGACGCGCTTGGCGGCGACCTGGCTCCAGCCGCCGGGCGCGGCGCCGAGGTCCACCACGGTCATGCCGGGCTTGAGCACATGAAACTTGTCGTCGATCTCGATCAGCTTGTAGGCCGCGCGCGAGCGAAAGCCCTCCCGCTTGGCCTGCGCCACATAGGGGTCATTGAGCTGCCGCTCCAGCCAGAGTTTTGAGGACAGTTTGCGTTTGCCCTTGGCTCTAACGGTAACGTGCAGCCGGCCGGTGGAATCCTTTGCCATATCGATCCTTGTCGTCATTCCGCGGCGCGCGTTAGCGCGAACCCGGAATCCCGCCCCACAACTTCGGAATTCCGGGTTCGGCGCTCCGCGCCGCCCCGGAAATGACGGGAGGTGGGCCGGAATGAGATGTCGTGAGGCATCAGTCAGAAAGCCCGCAGCGCGCCGTCCTCGCGCATCATCTCGACCAGCATGCCCTCGCGCAGGCCGCGATCGGCGACCCGCAGCCGCGGCAGCGGAAAGGCGCTGCGGATCGCGTCGAGGATGGCGCAACCCGCCAGCACCAGATCGGCCCGGTCGACGCTGATGCAATGATTGCTGGCGCGCTCCTGATAGCTCATCGCGAGCAGGCGGTCGATGGTGGTGGTGATCTCGGCTCCGTTCATCCAGATGCCGTCGACCCGCCTGCGATCGTAGCGCGCCAGGTTGAGATGAATGCCGGCGAGCGTGGTTACGGTGCCGGAGGTCCCGAGCAGGTGCATGTCCCGGAGGTCGCGTCCATGCTCCGCCGCAAACGGCGCGACGTGCCTCGCCACCTCCGCGACCATGCGCCGATACGATTCCCGCGTCACGTCCCGGCCGCCGAAATGCTCCGCCAGCGTGACGACCCCGAGCGGGATCGACATCCAGGCCTTGCTGCGCGGCTCGGTGTTGGGCTCGCCCGGATCGCGCTCGATGCGCACCAGCTCGGTCGAGCCGCCCCCGATGTCGAACAGAATGGCACCGCGGCCTCTGGCATCGACCAGCGGCGAGCAGCCGATCACCGCCAGCGCCGCCTCGGTCTCGCGGTCGATCACCTCGAGCGCGATGCCGGTCTCAGCGGCCACCCGATCGCGAAAACGGTCCGCGTTCGAGGCCGCGCGGCAAGCCTCGGTGGCGATCAACCGCAGCCGTTTTGCTTTCCGCGCCTCGATCTTGTCGCGACAAACGGACAGAGCGGCGACGGCGCGCTCGATCGCGGCCTCGCTGATGCGCCCCGTGGCGGAAATACCCTCGCCCAGGCGGATGATGCGCGAGAAGGAATCCACCACGCGAAAGCCGTCGTCGGACGGACAGGCGATCAGCAGGCGGCAGTTATTTGTGCCGAGATCCAGCGCCGCGTAGACGCTGGTTCCCGGGGTGCGCGAAAGCTCCGGCGCCGTATCCACAGCAACGGGCCTTTGCAGCTCTTCGGCCAGCCCGGGGCCGTCGCGAAGCCGCGTGTCATCGTTCATTCAAAAAGTCTTTCCGCCAGCCTCATCGACCGGCCCGGAATTCTCATTCGACTGAAACATTAGCAGTGCCAAGGGGGTGTGCAACAGGCCAATGGGACCATGTCCAAACGGGCGTTGTCCGGGCGGTATCGGTGCGATATTTGAGGGATGCCCCCGCGAATTCGCGCAAATTAGGCATTTCCCATGCAAGATCACACGCCCGCGTCCGCTCTGGAAACCGCTATCGCACTGCAAAAATTCGGCGTCGGCCAACCCGTCCGCCGCAAGGAGGACGATACGCTGGTGCGCGGCAAGGGCAAATACACCGACGATTTCAACCTGCCCGGCCAGGTGCATGCCTGGATCGTGCGTTCCACCCACGCCCACGGCATCATCAGGGGCATCGACACCTCGGCCGCCAAGGCCATGCCCGGCGTGCTCGGGGTGTGGACCGGCGCCGATCTTGCTGCCGCCGGCTACGGCCCCTTCACTTGCGGCCTGCCGCTGAAGAACCGCGACGGCACGCCGCTCCTGCAGACCAACCGCACCGCGCTGATGACCGACAAGGTGCGTTTCGTCGGCGATCCCGTCGCGTTCGTGGTGGCGGAGACGGCCGCTCAGGCGCGCGACGCGGCCGAGGCGGTTGTCGTCGACATCGACCCGCTGCCGGCCGTTACCGACCCCGAGGAGGCGGCAAAGCCGGGCGCGCCGCAGCTCTATGATCACATCCCCAACAATGTCGCGCTCGACTATCACTATGGCGACACCGACAAGGTCGAGGCGGCCTTTGCCAAGGCCGCGCATATCGCCAAGCTCGATATGATCAACACCCGCGTCGCCGTGGTGCCGATGGAGCCGCGCGCAGGCCTTGCCTCCTTCGACAAGAACAGCGGCCGCTACACGATCCAAGTGCCGACGCAGGGCGTGTCCGGCAACCGCAACATGCTCAAGACCCTGCTGAAGGTCGAGCCCGAGAAGGTTCACCTGCTGACCGCCAATGTCGGCGGCTCGTTCGGGATGAAGAACATCAACTATCCCGAATATATCTGCATCCTGCATGCCGCGAAGGAACTCGGCCGCCCCGTGAAATGGACCGACGAGCGCTCGACCAGCTTTCTGTCCGACAGCCAGGGCCGCGCGCAGAAAATCCATGGCGAGCTCGCGCTCGACGCCGAAGGCCATTTCCTGGCGGTCAAATTGTCCGGCTACGGCAATCTCGGCGCCTATATCACGGGCGTCGCGCCGAGCCCGCTGTCGCTGAACACCGGCAAGAATCTCCCCAGCGTCTACCGCACGCCGCTGATCCAAATCGACATCAAGACGGTGCTGACCAACACGACGCTGATGGGCGCCTATCGCGGCGCCGGGCGGCCCGAGGCGAATTACTACATGGAGCGCCTGATCGACCGCGCCGCGGACGAAATGGGCATCAACCGCGTCACGTTGCGCAAGCGCAACTTCGTCAAATCCGCCCAGATGCCGTTCAATGCGGCGTCCGGCGTCACCTATGACAGCGGCGATTTCCAGGGCGTGTTCGAGAAGGCGCTGGAGCTCTCGGATTACGAGAGCTTCTCCAAGCGCAAGCGCGAGAGCAAGAAGAACGGCAAGCTGCGCGGCATTGCCGTGGGCTCCTACCTCGAGGTCACGGCCCCTCCCGGCGTCGAGCTCGGCAAGATCATGTTCGAGGCCGACGGCAGCGTGCGGCTGATCACCGGCACGCTCGACTACGGCCAGGGTCATGCCACGCCGTTCGCGCAGGTGCTGTCCGCCCAGCTCGGCGTGCCCTTCGAGAGCATCAAGCTCGAACAGGGCGACAGCGACATCGTGCACACCGGTAACGGCACCGGCGGGTCGCGCTCGATCACGGCAAGCGGCATGGCCATCGTCGAGGCCTCCAGGCTTGTGATCGAAAAAGGCAAGCGCGCCGCGGCGCATTTGCTGGAAGCCTCCGAAGCGGACATCGAATTCGGCGACGGCCGCTTCACCATCGCGGGCACCGATCGCAGCATCGACATCATCGAGCTGTCAAAGCGCCTGCGCGAAGGCAAGATGCCGGAAGGCGTGCCCAATTCGCTCGATGTCGACCACACCACCGAGCCGGTGCCCTCGGCGTTCCCGAACGGCTGCCATGTCGCGGAAGTCGAGGTCGATCCGGACACCGGCGTCGTGCAAGTGGTCCGCTACACCGGCGTCAACGACTTCGGTACCGTCGTCAACCCGATGCTGGTCGAAGGCCAGCTCCACGGCGGCGTCGCGCAGGGCATCGGCCAGGCGCTGATGGAGCACGTGCAATATGACGAGAGCGGCCAGCCCGTGACCGGCTCGTTCATGGACTACGCCATGCCGCGCGCGGAGGACATCCCGTTCATGACGGTGGGCGATCACCCGGTGCCGGCCACGACCAATCCGCTTGGCACCAAGGGCTGCGGCGAAGCCGGCTGCGCCGGCAGCCTCTCCACCATCGTCAACGCGGTGATCGATGCGCTCTCCGACTACGGCATCAAACACATCGATATGCCGCTGACGAGCGAGCGCGTCTGGCGGGCGATTCAGGAGGCGAAAGCCAGGGCGGCGTGAGGATGTGAGCGACGCACGCTCCCCCTCCACGATCGTCATGGCCGGGCTCGTCCCACGGCTGTCCGGTTGAGAGTTAGCATAGAGGAAGGCTCGTCTGTTGCTGATCTTGAAGGAGCGGTGGCGGATCGAGCAGATTGTGGATTGATCTGCGGTGCAAGAGGTTGGCGCGGACCAACCTGGCGAAGACGAGCGGGCTTCGGACGGCTTTTTGGGCAGCTTGAGCCAGACGTAGCAGCAGGAAGGCAATCAGAGCGACGGCGATCTGGATGCGCACCGCATTCTCGGAGATGCCGACGAAGCGGGTGATCTTCAAGGTTTGCTTGACCCAGCGGAAGAACAGCTCGATGGCCCAGCGCCGGCGATAGAGCTCGGCGATTTCCTCGGCGGGGGCATCGAGATCGTTCGACAGGATGCGCAGGACCTTGCCGGTGTCGGTCCTGACCCGCACCTCGCGCACGGCATCCTGCATCGGATTGCGGCGGCTCTTGGCCTGGCGCGCGGGCAAGAAGCCGATACGGTCGGAGAGGATGTTGCTGGTGGGAACGACCGCAAGCTCCTCGATGACGTCCAGCGGCGTATTGGATTTGAAGCGGGTGACGATCCGGCATCCGGCGGCATCAAGCGCGGCCCACCAAAGATAGTCGTAATAGCCGAGATCGAAGACATAGGTCGCACCCGGCTCGACCGGCATCTGATGGGCTGCCGTGATATCGTTGACATTGGCCGCGGTGACCGCCGCATAGATCGGCTGATCGGCGTCGGCGTCGTAGATCACATGCACCTTGGCGCCGCAGACGCCGGCCGAAAACTGCGCCCAGTCGGCACTATATCTGTTCAGCCGCACGCTGGTGGCATCGATCAGATAGACCGCCTCGGCCACCTTGCGGCGCAAGCCACGGTGGGCCTGCTTCATCATCAACTCCAGCAGCCCGGTAAACACCGTGAAAGGCCGGTTGGCGTTGGCGTCGGACAAAGTTGATCGCCGGACCGGCGCTGCGCCAAGGTGGTAGAGCCGCGCCTCATGGCTCGAAAGAGCCGTCACAATCTCGCGCAGCCCCGCCGCCCCCGAAAGTTGGCCGTACAGCAATGCCAGGAACTGCACCTTGGTCGGCAGCCGCCGCACGCGCGCATCCGCATCATGTCCTTCCACAAGCGCTTCAAACCGATGCCACGGCACGAGCTTCAGAACCTCGCGGAATACTGTATTGTGATGCGGCATGGCGCTGATCTCCTGTCGTGTCCCGGAACGCTTGCAGACGTCCAGAACAGACTAGAATCAACGCCATGCCCCTTGTCCACAAATTCTGGTCGTCCGTTAAGAAGCCCATTTGAGCGCGGTTGGGGCGGCGAGCAGTCGCATCAAGGCGTTCAAGATCAAGCGTAGCAGAAGGCTAAGCCAGGCGAGGACGAGGCGGAGATTGTGGCCGACGGCAGAGAGGATGACGTTGGCCGCATCGCCCTCGCGGCCCTTGAGATAGCAGCGGCCGAGTTGACCGTCGGTCTTCATGTGTCCGATCACGGGCTCGATGGCTGAGCGGCGCTTGAGCTCGCGTTTGATTGCGCCGAAGACGCCCCGCTTCTGGCCGGAGATGAAGACGCGGCGCGGGTTTTCGGTTTTGTGGCCGCGATAGCCCTTGTCGACATAGCCGCGCTCGATCGCGCAACCGGTGAGCTTCTCGGTGGCCTCGATGACGTCACCGAGCGTGTGGCCGTCATATGGGTTGCCCGGCAGCGCCTGGGCGTGCAGCACAAACTGGCCGCCCGGAGCGCGGGCGTTAGTGGTCACGATCGAGGCTTTGACGCCGAACTCATAAGGCGCCGAGGCCTTGCCCTTGCCGATGCATTCGACCTCGGGCGCGTGGAAGGAATAGAGCTTCCAGCCACGCTGGCGCTGCTCCTGGGAGCGGATTTGCGCGGCGCGCAAAAGCGCCTGCTCGAAGGCAGCCTCAAGCTCGACTGACCTCCGATCTTACGGCGGATGTCGCGGATAAGCCGGCCGAGCCAGGTTCGCAAGCTGCGCAACTGCCGACGATGGCGCTTGAACTGCTTGGCGTGGGCATAGCGCCCGGCCATCATCGCCGCCCGCTTGGCGATACGCAGATAGGACTGCCGCAGCCGCACGCCGTGCGCGCGTGCCAGCCGATTGAGGCCCTTGATCGCCGCATGGACGAGCTTGGCGTCGGTCGGGAAGGTGATGGCCTTGGGCTGAACGGTGGTGTCCACCGTCACCCGCTTCAGATCGCGCGTCCGCAACGCGCCAGTCTCATGCGCTACCCTCAGGCTCTCGGCCAGCAACAGCTCCAGTTTGCTACCAAGCCGCTTGCGCCAATGGCTGAGGCCGGAACGCTCGTGCGGGAACTCATGCTGGAAAAATTCAAAGCCGGTGAAGTGCTGGAAATACGGGTCGTAGACCCAGCGCTCGCAGACGCCTTCGTCGGACAAGCCGTAGATGTGCTTGAGCAGCAGCAGCCCGATCAGGAAGCGGCTCGCCACGCCCGGCCGGCCCTTGTCGCTGTAGAGCGGTGCGATCTCGCGATCGATCCAATCCCAGTCGATCTTGGCGCCGAGCTGCACCAGCTCGTGCTTCAGATTGATGATCTGATCCAGCCTGGCGCGAAACAGATCGCCTTCCGCTGTCGGTTCCGACTTTTTCGGTCGCATCGGTCCCCTCCGCTGCGACCACAGAATCATGCCCGGCGATTCGAGGGAATCTCGAAAACGAAATTGCAAGCTTTCGAGGCCTCAACCCTCGAAAGCTTGCAATCTCAAAACCGCAACCGGCGCCAAAAACCGATTCCCGCTCAACGGCCTCGGCTCATTTTCACGGACGACATTCTAAACCGGACAGCCGTGGGCTCGTCCCGGCCATCCACGTGGCGCATCACGTGCGGAAAGACGTGGATGCCCGGGACAAGCCCGGGCATGACGAGCGGAAAGATTGGCGCGCTGTAACTCTCTCACGCCGCGGCCTGCCCGCGCGGGTGGTAGATCGCGATGTGCCAGCAATGCGCCAGCGGCGTGGCGCCGTTGGCTATCACCAGCGCGTCGAGCTCGACGAAACGGTGGCCCTTCTTCTCATAGTTGCCGATCACCTTGGCCCGCGCGGTGATCTCATCGCCAGCGTTGCCGGCGGACAACAATTGCATGCGGCTGCCGACATGAATCCAAGGTCCCAGAATGGCATTGTCGACCAGCACGCGGTTCATCACCTTCTGCAGCATGCCGGGATGGGCAAGGCTTTCGCGTAAGTAGATCGGATCGGTCTCTCTGATATCGGCGAGGTAGTTCTTGGCGGCATCGCCCGCCCAGCTCCGTGGCACTGTGCCGAGCCATTTGCCAAATTCGTATGAGCTCGCATTCACGGGCTTGCGCTCCGCGACCGCGGCAACCTCCCTGAAATCGGCCCGCGAAACCGCTGGCGCGGCGGCCGGCAAGGAAGCACTCCCCGTCGCGCAGACTTCGCTGCGGCTTTCGACCTCGATGGCCAACGCGCCGTCGCTCTCGGTAGCCCTCAAGTCGACGGTCTCGCCGTCGTAGACCGGCTTCACGAAGCGCGCTTCGATCAGGCCGCGCTCCAGAAACGCGCGGCCCCACTTCGCCACCGGCAGATGCATCATATAGGCCATGACATCGACGCCGGGCACGAGGCCACCCGAGAAGCCGAACTGGCGCGCGACCGTATCGTCATGCATCTTGTTTTCGGATTGTTTCGCGGTGTTGTAGGCCGACACGCGATAGCTTTGAAACGCGCTGCTCATGGCTTATTCCCGTGATTGATGGGCCGGTTCAGCCATCATGGTACGCCCGGGAACTGCGCTGGCAAGGCCCGCCTTTCGCTCGCCATTTATGCCGGGATGGAGTACCACCCGCGCAAGTCACGCAAGACGGAACGGACGACCGAACTACTCATGGCCCCGCCGCTGATCCAACTCAAGGACATCCGCCTCACCTTTGGCGGCACGCCGCTGCTCACCGGCGTCGAGCTCTCGGTATCGCCGATGGAGCGCGTCTGCCTGATCGGCCGCAACGGCTCCGGCAAGTCGACGCTGCTGAAGATCATGGCAGGCCTGGTCGAGGCTGACAGCGGCACCCGCTTCGTGCAGCCGGGGGCGACCATCCGCTACCTGCCGCAGGAGCCGGATTTCAGCGACCACACGACGACGCTGGCCTACGTCGAAGCCGGCCTCGGCCCCGGCGATGACCACTATCCGGCGCGCTATCTTTTAGAGCAGCTCGGACTCACCGGCGACGAAGATCCTGCCCATCTCTCCGGCGGCGAGGCGCGTCGCGCGGCACTGGCGCGGGTGCTCGCGCCATCGCCCGACATTCTCCTGCTCGACGAGCCCACCAACCATCTCGATCTGCCGACGATCGAATGGCTGGAGGCAGAACTCGAAAACCGCCGCGGCGCGCTGGTCCTGATCAGCCACGACCGCCGCTTTCTCACCAACCTCTCACGCTCGACCGCGTGGCTCGACCGCGGCCAGGTCAGGCAGATCGACCGCGGCTTCGCCGCCTTCGAGACCTGGCGCGACGAAGTGCTGGCGGAAGAGGAGCGCGAGCAGCACAAGCTCGAGCGCAGGATCGTCGATGAGGAGCACTGGTTGCGCTATGGCGTGTCCGGCCGACGCAAGCGCAACGTCAAACGCCTCGCTAATCTGCACGCGCTACGCGCGCAGCGGCGCAACTACCGCGGCGCCGCCGGCAACGCCAATTTGACCGCGGCGGAGGCGGAGAAATCCGGCAAGCTGGTCATCGAGGCCAAGGCCATCAGCAAGGCCTATCACGATCGCAAGATCGTCGACAATTTTTCCACCCGCATCCAACGCGGCGACCGCGTCGGTATTGTCGGGCCGAATGGGGCCGGCAAGACCACGCTGGTCAACCTCTTGACCGGCGCCATTGCACCTGACAGCGGCAGCGTGCGGCTCGGCGTCAATCTCGAGATGGCGACGCTCGATCAGCATCGCGAAAGCCTCGATCCGAAATCGACGCTGAGCGAGGCGCTGACCGGCGGCCGTGGCGATCATGTGATGGTCGGCGGCAAGCCGAAGCACGTCGTCAGCTACATGAAGGATTTCCTGTTCGCGCAGGAGCAGATGCGCACGCCCTTAGAGGTGCTCTCGGGCGGCGAGCGCGGCCGGCTGATGCTGGCGCGCGCGCTGGCAAAGCCTTCCAATCTGCTGGTGCTGGACGAGCCGACCAATGACCTCGACCTGGAAACGCTCGACGTGCTCGAAGACATGCTCGGCGACTACGAGGGCACGGTCATCCTGATCAGCCACGACCGCGATTTCCTCGATCGCGTGGTGACCTCGGTGATCGTCCCTGAAGGCGGCGGCAAGTGGATCGAATATGCCGGCGGCTATAGCGACATGCTGGCCCAGCGCGGCGCGGACTTAAAGCGCGAGGATGTGAAGGCGCAGGCGACTGAGGAGAAAAAGGAAACGAGGGCGGCATCCCCGACCGCACCCGCGCCGAAGCGCCGATTGAGCTTCAACGAAAAGCACGCGCTGGAGACGCTGCCCAAGACGATCGCAAGATTGCAGGCCGAGATCGGCAAGCAGCAGAGGCTTCTCGACGATCCCAATCTCTACCAGAAAGACCGCAAGACCTTCGACCAAGCTTCCGCCGCGATCGCGACCGCGCAAGCGGAGCTGATTGCGGCCGAGGATCGCTGGCTGGAGCTCGAACTGTTACGCGAAGAAATTGAACAGGCTTAACCAATGACAACTCCCCTCGCCGCGAAAATCGCCCGCGAATACGGCACTCCTTGCGCCGTCGTCGATATGGACAAGGTCGAGCGCAACCTCGCACGGATCCAGGCGGCCTGCGATGCCGCCAGCGTCGCCAACCGGCCCCATATCAAGACGCACAAGAACCCCACGCTCGCCAAGATGCAGATTGCGGCGGGGGCGAAAGGCATCACCTGCCAGAAGCTGGGTGAAGCCGAGGTGATGGCGGAAGCCGGTATCGACGACATCCTGATCAGCTACAATCTCATCGGCGAGGAGAAGATGGCTCGCCTCGGCGCGCTGCAGGCGAAGGCCAACATGACCGTTGCCGCCGACAATCCGGTGGTCATCGCCGGCCTGCCGCAAGCCGCCGACATATCCGGGCGCCCCTTGTCGGTTGTGGTCGAGTGCGACACCGGGCGTAAGCGCGCCGGCGTCGAAACGCCGGCGGAAGCGATTGCGCTCGCGCGTCAGATCGCCGCGTCCAAGGGGCTGAGATTCGCGGGCTTCATGCTCTATCCCACTGAGACCGGCTGGCCGGAGGCGCAGAAGTTCCTCGACCAGGCGCTCGCCGGCGTGCGCGAGGACGGGCTCGATGCCGCGATCGTCTCGACCGGCGGTACGCCGAACCTGAAAAACCTCGGCAGCCTCAAGGGCGCGACCGAACACCGCTTCGGAACCTATATCTATAACGACCGCATGCAGGTCGCCGCCGGTGTTGCAACCTGGGACGATTGCGCGCTGAACATCTATTCCACGGTGGTGAGCCGCGCCACGCCCGAGCGCGGCATTCTCGACGCCGGCTCCAAAACCCTGACCTCCGACAGCGGCGGCCTGGAAGGTTATGGTCTGATCCTCGAACATCCCGAGGCCAGGATCGCGCGCTTTGCCGAGGAGCACGGCTTCCTCGACCTCTCCCGCAGCAACACACGCCCCAATGTCGGCGACGTCGTGCGGATCGTGCCGAACCATGTGTGTGTCGTCGTCAACATGATGGATGAGGTAGTCATGGTCCGCGGCGAGGAGATTTTGGGCACGCTGCCGGTTGCCGCCCGCGGCAAGCTGCGGTAACGCGCCGCGTTATTGCGACGAGATCCGCAATCTCGACTGGAGTTGATCCAATACGTCAGGCGGACGCGCCGGGTGACGGGCTCCGCGAACCCATCACCCCGTCCCACTCGTTCGGCTTTCGCCGGGCTACACCAGCTCGGGTACTCCGCACCTAGCAGTCCGGCATTCCCGGCGGGCGTGCCGATGCATTGGCGTTCGCGCTGGTCCCGGAAGAAGCGCTGGTACCAGAAGAGCCCGAAGCAGACGTGCTGGAGCTTGGTTTTTCCGATGCGGCCGATCCGACCGTGCTATTTCCAGATGGTCCGGTCGCATTGGTGCCGCTTCTGTCGCGGACCACATTGTTGCTCACGTCCCAGCACTGGTTCGTTGCGGTGCCGGTCGAAGCTGAACCCGTCCCGGTTCCTTGCGCGTTTGCGACGCTGCAAACGCTCAGGAATGCGATGCCGCATGCTGCTGCGAGATACGCGTTCCTCATCTGCATTCCCTCCTCTTTGCATGCCGGCCCTGGTTGCCGACGACCGTCAATGCCGCCGGTCGGTCAACGTTCCCCCTTCCGACAGGACAGGTTCGCTGTCTCGGTGGCGCGGTGTGAGGGCCAGGATCCTTGAGCCCAGATCGAGGGCGCGCGGACACACGCGCTCGGCGACGGGCTCCGCATCTTTCAGTGGGTGTCGCTGCACAAGCCGCCTTACGAGAAGCCTGCGACAGAAAGCCGCTGGTCGAGGCTCCCGAGGTGCGCGTCGCCAACTATCAAGCGCATTCCCGGCCGCTGTTCACGAGCGGCTCGCGATGTTCATTCGCGCTTAGAGAGATTCAATTCCGGCAGATGTTCTCTTCATCCGCAGCGGCTGCTAGAGGCGCCGTCGCGAACGTTGTTGTCTGACTTGGAAGTGAATCGAAGTGACGATCAATGTCGATTGTCGTTGTCTGCGGGCAGGAGATGATCAAAATCGAACGGGCAAGGGTCACGCGCATCTTCTCATCGGTGCTGCCATCTTTCTTGCCGATGTTTCCCTTTCCACCACGACCGCAGGCGCCCAATCGAGCGTCCCGTTGCCGTCCGTGACGGTCGATGCACCGGCGCAAAGGCGGAAGCCGGCGACGGCGACCGCGTCGTCAGCTCGGCGGGCCCAAGCGGCGGCGGCGCATCGGCAGGATCGAAACGCCACGCCCGCCCAACCAACGCCGTCTGAGCGCGCCGCCGCTGCAGCGGCAACGCTGTATGAAACCAAGCTCGGCTATCGTGCGACGCCCAGCGCGACCACTCTGCGCAGCGGCGCATCGCCGCTCGATACCTCGCAGGTCGTCAACGTCGTGCCCGAGCAGGTGCTGAAGGATCAATTGCCGCGCAACCTCGACGACGCGCTCGTCAACGTCAGCGGCATCACCCAGACCAACACGCTCGCCGGCACCCAGGACGCCGTCATCCGGCGCGGCTTCGGCGACAATCGCGACGGCTCGATCATGCGCAACGGCATGCCTCTGGTTCAGGGCCGCAGCCTCAATGCCGCAGTCGAAAGCGTCGAGGTATTGAAGGGCCCCGCGTCGCTCCTGTACGGAATCATGGACCCCGGCGGCATCGTCAACACGATCAGCAAGCGCCCCGAGCTCTATCAACACGGCTCAATCACCCTGCTCGGCTCGACCTACGGCAACAAGAACGGAGCCGACGCGACGTTCGACATCACCGGCCCGATCGGGCAGGATGGTCTCGCCTATCGCTTCATCGCCTATGGCGTCAACGAGGACTACTGGCGCAACTTCGGGCGCCACCGCGAAACGCTGATCGCCCCATCCCTGGCGTGGTATGGCGAGACCACCACGGTCCAGCTCAACTATGAGCATCGCGATTTTCTCTATCCGTTCGACCGGGGTACCGCGCTCGATTCCCGCACCAACAAGCCGCTGGCTATCCCGGCGACGCGCCGGCTCGACGAACCCTATAACAACATGTGGGGAACGTCCGACCTGATGCAGGCCTCGGTCGACCACCGCCTCAACGAGGATTGGAAGCTCTACGCGGGCTACAGCTACAACACCGAGTCCTACGGCGCCAACCAGCTCCGCGTGACCGCAGTCAACCCCGTCACCGGCCGCGTGACGCGCAGCAACGACGGCACGCAAGGCGCGCTCAGCAATATCAGCTACGGGACGTCCTACCTCCAGGGCGGTTTTTGGTTCGGCGAAATGCGCAATGACGTGCTGTTCGGCGGCGACGCCCAATATCGCACGATCTACCGCAAGGACCTGATCCGGCAGGCGACCCCCAACGTGTTCAATTTCTACGATCCTGTCTATGGCCTGCTGCAGCCCGGCACGAAAGTCTCGGCCGGCGACAGCGACCAGACCGACAAGCTTGGCGAGCGGGCGCTGTTTTTCCAGGACACGCTTCATCTGACCGACCGCCTCGCACTGGTCGGCGGCGTGCGTTACATGGAATATGAGCAGCTAGCGGGGCGTGGGCGCCCCTTCGTCGCCAACACCAATCTCAGCGGCGACAAGGCGCTCCCGCTCGGAGGCGCCATCCTCAAACTCACCGAGCAGATTTCGCTCTACGCGAGTTATACGCAGTCGCTGAAGCCAAGCTCGACCATCGCCCCCCTCACCGGCGGCGCCGTGATCGGCTCCAATATCGCGCCCGAAGAAGGCGTCTCCTGGGAAACCGGCGCCAAATTCGACATCAACCAGCGCCTCTCCGGCACCGTGGCCCTCTACGACATCGACAAGAAGAACGTGCTGGTGTCGCAGCTCAATAGCGCGACCAGCGTCGTCGAGTATCGCACCGCCGGCAAGGTGCGGTCGCGCGGCGTCGAAATCGACGTTACCGGGCGATTGACGGAGAGCTGGAGCTTGATCGGAAGCTATGGCTATACCGACGCTCGGGTGACGGAAGATCCGACGCTGGCCGGCAAGGCCCTGCAGAACGTCGCTCTGAACACGGCTTCGCTCTATCTCGTCTACGATTTCGGTACCGCCCTGCCGGGCCGGCTCCGGGTCGGCGGCGGCGCGCATTATGTCGGCGACCGGCCGGGCGATGCAGCGAACTCCTTCACCTTGCCGTCTTATGTCGTCGCGGACGCCTTTGCGACCTACGAGACCAAGCACCAGAACTTGCCGGTGATCTACCAGCTCAACATCAAGAACCTGTTTGACAGCGTCTATTACCCGTCCGCCGTGAGCCAGTACTTCGTGGCGATCGGTGATGCACGGCGCGTGTCGCTGTCGGCGACGGTGAAGTTCTAGCGATGGCAGCGCTACGGAAATCCATCGCGGTACTCATTGCGCTGCTGTCCACGGCTGTTGCCGGCACAGGGCTTGGACGCGCAGATGAGATCACCGTTTATTCGACCAGAGAAGCTCATCTTATCGAGCCGGTGATCGCGGCCTTCACCGAGGCGAGTGGGATCAAGGTCAAGGTCGTCTTTGAGGAAGACAGCCTGATCAAGCGTCTGACATCGGAAGCTGACACCGCGCCTGCAGACGTCCTGATGACAATCGGCCTGGACAAAACCACCCAGCTCGCCAGTCGCGGATTGACGCAAGCCTTTGCATCACCGCGCCTCGAACAGGCCATGCCGCCGCATTTGCGCGCCAACGGCTCGCAATGGGTTGCACTCTCACTTCGGCCGCGCGTCGTGATGGCGCGCAACGACAGCGCGCTCGCCGAGATCGACTACGAAGATCTCGCCGATCCCAAGTGGCGCGGCAAATTATGCATGCGCTCGCCCCTGCATCAGAACAACGTCGCGCTGATCGCCGCCTACCTTGTCCACCATGGAGCAGGATCGACGGAAGCCTGGCTCAGCGGGTTGAAGGCCAACCTCGCCCACAAACCAGCAGGCAAGGATAATGACGTCATCCGCGAGGTCGCGGAAGGCACGTGCGAAATCGGCCTCGGCAATACCGTGGCGCTGGCGCAGCTTCGGGACGGCCGGGAAGGCAGCGCCTGGCGCGAATGGGCGCGCGTGGTCAAGGCCGTTCCGAGCATGTTCGAGGGCGGCGGCAGTCATGTGAACCTTACTGGGGCGGCCATCGCAAAGCACGCGCCGCATCCGGCTGCCGCGCTGAAATTCCTGGAGTTCCTCGTTGCGCCGGAAGCGCAACGACTCTATGCCGCCGCCGAGCTGGAATATCCGGTGCTTGCGTCGGCAGACCGCAATCCGGCCCTCGTGGAGATTGGATCCTTCCCCGCCGATCCACTGCCCATCGATCAAATTGCCGCACATCAGCAGGCCGCGATCGCCCTGATCAAAAAAGTCGGCTTCGACGAGTGATCTTGCGCGAGCACGGGATGACCATGGGAAAGCACGTCGTCAAAGCCGCTCTGTTGCAGGTCCATTCGATCATTGGCCTTGCGGTTTCGCTGGTGCTGGCCCTGATGGGGATCACTGGCGCGACAATGAGCTTCGAAGATGAAATCGAGGCCTATTTGAATGCCGGGCTCATGCGGGTTGAGGCTCGCCCGACCCCGAGGCTGAGGCCCGATGAGCTGATCGCACGACTGCAGGCGGCTGGCGGTTTTGGGAAGGTTTCAGCAGTGACGCTGTCGGGCGATCCTGCCGCGGCGGCGCGCGTCCGGTTTGTGCGCAGCGAGGACAGCTCGCGGCCGTCGTCGGTCTATGTCGATCCCTACGATGCGCACGTGCTTGGCAAGCCACGCGGCGAGGACTTCTTCGCCACGGTCCGGAAACTCCATCGCTGGCTGTTATTGCCGGGCGACGGCAATGGCCATGGCCGAACGATCACAGGGATCACAACCCTCGGCCTGATCGTGCTCCTGATCACAGGCCTCGTGCTGCGATGGCCTCCTCGCGCCGGCAGCGTGAAGATGTGGCTGAAGCCCAATCTGATGTTGCGCGGCCGGGGCCTGCACAGGTCGCTGCATGCCGTCATCGGCACCTGGGTCTTGCTGATCTATTTGGTGATCGCCCTCACGGGCCTCTGGTATTCATTCGAGTGGTATCGGAACGGCGCCACTTGGCTGCTGTCTCGTCCGACCGCTGCGACGATGCAACCAAAACCGCCGCGCGGCACCGGCAGAGCCGATGGCGGAGCGGTCGCACTCGATCGTGCATGGTCCACCTTCTTGCACGAACAGGGCAGCCGCTTTGCAACCGCCCAGCTCACGCTGCCCGCCGGCGCCGGGACGATCGTGCGCATCCGCTCCTGGGCGCAGGGCATATCGCATGAGGGCGCGCGCGACGAGTTTCGCGTAGATGCCGTTACCGGCCAGATCGTATCGTCCGAGATCTACGCGGACAAAACCATCGGCGAGCGGATCCTGTCGAGCGTGCTCGACATTCACCGCGGCAGCATTCTTGGCTGGTCGGGCAAGCTCCTGTTCATGCTGGCTGCTAGCCTGATGCCGCTGTTCACGGTCACAGGCATTCTGTTGTATCTGTCGCGCCGGAAGATCAGGCGAGTCTCGCGGCCGCCAGTCGGAAGCCTGGTTCCAGGTGAGTGAGACGCGCCGCACAGGCGCAGTCGCGCATCAGCGGTGTGGATCAGGACTATGCGGGTTGCTAGCGCTTCCCCTCGAGCGCATCATTGAAGAAGTCGATGAGTCCGAGCGGCGCGCGGTCGTCGAGGCAGAGCGCCAGGACCCGGTGCGACTCCGCGGCGGCCGTCTCGCTGCGAGGGAACATCGCTTCTTCATAGGCGGCGAGCGCCGCTTCGACATCGTCGGGGTGCGCGGCGATCGCCTTCCCGAGTTCGGCGCCGTCGAGCATCGCCAGGTTCGCGCCCTCGCCGGCCGGCGGCGCCAGGTGCGCGGCGTCACCAAGCAGCGTCACCCCTGGCATGCGGTCCCATCGGTGGCCGTTCGGGAGCGCGTGAAGCACGCGCGGGACCGGCGGGGTGTCACCGTCGGTGATCAGCGCGGTGAGCGCCGGTGCCCACCCGTCGAACTCGGCCGCAATCCGGGCCGTCGCGGTGGTGGCATCGGTGAAGTCGATGCCTGCAATCCATTCGGCGGGGCGGTTCAGCGCGATGTATGCGTGAAGGACGCTCCCTGGCTCGCGATGCGCGAAGATCCCCTTTCCCGGGGCGAGCGCGAACATTGCGCCGCCGCCGACCGCTTCGGCCACCGCCTGGTGCCGTTCGTCGGCGTTGTACAAGTAAGTCTCGATGAAGGTCGTCCCGATATACTCGGGCTTGGCGCCCGACAGCAGCGGCCGCACCTTCGACCAGGCGCCGTCGGCGCCGACAAGGAGTCGGGTGCTCACGGTGGAGCCATCCGCGAACGTCAGCGCATACCGGCCGTCGCCGAGCGCCACTGCACCGGTGAGCCTCTTCCCCCACAGCACCGTCCCCGCTGGTAGGGAGTCGAGGAGAATGCGCCGCAGGTCGCCCCGAAGCACCTCGGGCCGTCCACCTTTGCCGTCGTCGGGCTCCTCAAGGAGCACCTTCCCGTGCTGGTCGAGCACGCGCGAGGCTTGGCCGCCTTCGTGGATCAAGCCGAGGAACGCGTCGAAGAGTCCCGCCGCCTTGAGCGCGAACTGGCCGTCATCCTCATGGATATCGAGCATCCCGCCCTGCGTGCGGGTGTCTGCCGAGGGCTCCGCCTCGTAGATCGTCGCGGGGATGCCGTGAATATGGAGGACGCGTGCGAGGGTGAGGCCGCCGAGGCCCGCACCGACGATCGTGATGGGTATCGTCATCTGTGCCTTTCGGGAGCGGTTGGAACGACGTTCCATAGCCTTAGTGTATTGGAACAACGTTCCATTCATGTCAAGATAGCGCTCATGGCGACCAGGACTCCACGGACCGAACGGCGCACCGACGCGCTCTCGAAGGAGCGGATCGTCGAGGCTGCGATCAAGATCCTCGACAGTGATGGCGAGAGCGCCCTGACCTTCCGCGCGCTCGCGGCTCGCCTGGCGACGGGGAGCGGAGCGATCTACTGGCATGTCGCCGACAAGAGCGAGTTGCTCGCGGCCGCCACCGACGAGGTCATCGCCCGTGTCATGGCTGGGGTCGTGAGTGGCGCGGAGCCACGGCAGGCAATCCGCGCCATCGCCCTTGGCGTGTTCGATGCGATCGACGCGCATCCCTGGGTGGGCGCCCAGCTCTTCCGAGAGCCGTGGCGGCCCGCGATGCTGCAGATCTTCGAGGGCGTCGGCGGCCGGCTCCAGGCGCTCGGCGTCCCCCAACGCGCGCAGTTCGACGCCGCGTCCGCGCTCGTGAACTACATCCTCGGCGTCGCCGGACAGAATGCCGCGAACGCCCGCCTCGTCCCGCCTGGGACGGATCGGGCGACGTTCCTCGGGGCCGTCGCCGCACGGTGGGCGCAGCTCGACCCCTCAGAGCATTCCTTTGTGCGCCAGGCGGCGACGCAACTACGCGAGCACGACGACCGCGAGCAATTCCTTGCAGGCATCGACATGATCCTGGCGGGCATCGGGACCATCCGATAGGCGGTCGTGTCGGATCTCCGTAAGATCAGCCTGCGAAGATGCCCGGTGATGCATCGAACGCTAGGACCTGTGGAAATTGATCTGCGTGAATCACACTCGAACGGTTTTGGAAATTCCCACGAGCCTTAGCGCACGATCCGCGTTGGCGTATCGCACTCAATCCTCTTCAGCCACCGTAGCGCGCCCTCGCCTGCCGCGATGCCAGTAGCAAAACAGGCCTGCAACAGATAGCCGCCGGTCGGCGCCTCCCAATCCAGCATTTCGCCCGCGGCGAAGACGCCGGGCAAGCGGCGGACCATGAAATCCGCATCGAGTTCGTCAAGCGCAATGCCGCCGGCACTCGAAATCGCGCGCGCGATCGGCGCCACGCCGGTCAGCCTGATCGGCACTGCATTGATCAGCGCGGCAAGCTTCTCCGGAGACAGCGAGGACAGCGAAACGCCGGAAGCGATCGCCGCTTCCTGCAGCAGCCCGATCGCGACAGGCGATAGCTGGGCAGCCTTGCGGAGGAAATTCGACAGCGATTGCTTTCCCCGGGGGGCCGCCAGCCGCTTTGCAAGTTCGCTCTGCTCGAGATCGGGACGCAAGGCAACCTGGAGGATCGCCGCGCCATTGCTTTCGATTGCGGTACGTAAGTCCGCCGCAAGCGCATAGATTGCACCGCCCTCCAGCCCGTTACGGGTCACGATGGCTTCGCCTCGCACGCTTGCCGAGCCAAACGACAACGCAGCGCCCTTGAGCGGCTGCCCCTCAAAACGGCCGCGAAAGAGATCCGACCAGTCAACGTTGAAGCCGCAATTGGCCGGCTTCAATGGTGCAATCGTGACGCCCTTTGTTGCGAGGATCTCGACCCATCCCGCGTCCGAGCCGAGGCGGGGCCAGCTCGCGCCGCCGAGCGCCAGCACGGTGGCGCGCGCCTGGACGACTCCTTCTCCATCCGGAGCGCGAAACAACAAGCGCCCCTCGGCATCCCATCCGGCCCAGCGATGACGAAACGCAAAGCGCACGCCCGCGGCACCGAGCCGCCGCAGCCAGGCGCGCAGCAACGGAGAGGCCTTGAATGCTTCGGGAAACACCCGCCCGCTGGAGCCGACAAAGGTCGGCTGGCCCAGCGCCTCGCTCCATTCGCGCAAGCGTTCCGGCGGAAACGTCGTGATCGCCGCTTCCAGCTTCGGCCTTGCCTCGCGGTAGCGGGTCAGAAACTGCGGCAACGGCTCGCTATGGGTGAGATTGAGCCCGCCCCGGCCGGCCATCAAAAGCTTGCGCCCCGCGGACGGCATAACGTCGAACACCGTGACGCCAGCGCCGCCCTGCGCCAGCACCTCGGCCGCCATCAGCCCGGCAGGACCGGCACCGATGACGGCGGTGTCATTTGCCGTTGAAAACATGCTGCACGCTTCGGCCACAGAAACGGTCGTCATGCCCGGGCCCTATCCGGCCACGACGGCGGAGTATGGGTCGTCGGCGCGGCTAAAGTTTCAGGCCCAAGCGCGCCGCAGCCTGGCTGACATATTTCTGCGTCTGCTGGAAGGCGCCCTCCAGCGCCCTGGCCTGCGACATGTCGGCGATCTCCGCAAAGTGCGCGGCGACCGCATCCGGCGTCCATTCCGATTCCGGCAGGTTGATGCCTTCGCTTTCCAAGATCTTGATCACCGCGAACGAGCCGGCGCCCGCGCCCATGATGGTGCGGGTCGGCGCGTCGTCGCTCAGCAGATACTCCACCGCCGGCGTGATTGCTTCCGGCTTCATGAACTGCAGCGCCTGCGGCGGCAGCAGCTCTTCCGTCATGCGGGTCGCCGCGGTCGGAGAGATCGTGTTGACGCGGATGTCGTACTTGCGCCCCTCCTCCGCAAGCACGTTCATCAGGCCGACCATGCCGGATTTCGCCGCGCCATAATTCGCCTGGCCGAAATTGCCGTAGAGGCCGGAGGACGAGGTGGTCAGCACGATGCGCCCGTAATTGCGCTCGCGCATGCCCTCCCACACCGCCTTGCAGCAGTAGAAGGTCCCGACCAGATGCACGTCCAGCACCTTGGCAAAATCGGCGGCCTCCATCTTGGTAAAGGACTTGTCGCGCAGGATGCCGGCATTGGCGCAGAGCAGATCGACCCTGCCCCACTCCTTGGTCGCACGATCGACCATCGCCTTGACCTGCTCGAAATTGGAGACGTCGGCGCCGTCGGCCATCGCCACACCGCCCGCTGTCCTGATTTCCTCCACCACGGCTTGCGCCGGCGTCAGCGAGCCGCCGGTGCCATCGCGCGCGCCGCCGAAATCGTTGACCACGACCTTGGCGCCGCGGCTGGCGAGCCCCAGCGCATGCGCCCGACCAAGACCATTGCCCGCGCCGGTCACGATGGCCACGCGTCCGTCAAACCTGATTGTCATGAGTGCAATTCCCGGATGTTCGTTTTTCGTCGTGCCCGGCGCCTGTCCGCGATCCGATCCGATCGGGGATGGCCCGGGCATGCATCACAAATCTAGAAGTTCTTTGATCAACGATGAATTGCCAGGTCAAGCCCGGCAATGACCGCGGAGCTAGCTGAAATAAATGAGGCCGATCCAGTCGGCGACCAGCGCGGGCTTGTCCTCGCCCTCGATCTCGACCGTGACACTGGTGCGCGACTGCAGCTCCTTCGGCTTGCGCAGCTTGGCCTCGGCGAGCGTGAACCGCCCGCGCACGCGCGAGCCCGCGCGCACCGGCGAAATGAAACGCAGCTTGTCGAAGCCGTAATTGACGCCCATCGTCGTGCCTTCGATCACGGGCATCACCTCATAGGACATGATGCTCATCAGTGACATCGTGAGGAAGCCGTGTGCGATCGTGGTGCCGAACGCCGTTTCTCGTTTCGCCCGCTCCGGATCGACATGGATGAACTGATGGTCCTCGATCACATCGGCATAGAGGTTGATGCGGCTTTGATCGATCAGATGCCATGAGGACACGCCGATCTCGCGGCCGACCATGTTCCGATACGCTTCCAGGGAGATCGGCGGCTTCTTCCAGATTTCGTTCATTCTTCGCTGTTTTCTCTCTATGTTGGCGCTTTCGGAAAACCGGTGTCCACTTTGCGCTCACGCGGCCCTCCGGGTCCGGATCATGCGCTAATGGTCCGCCGCTCCTGCGGGACGCAGCTTCTGCAGTTCCGGAAAATCCTCTTCGCGGAATTCGACCCCGCGCAGCGGATCGTCGCGGTTGTTGTCCTGCTCCAGCCGTCGCAGTTGCACGCGGCGGATCTTTCCGGAGATCGTCTTGGGCAATTCCGTCACCAGCTCGACGCGCCTGATCCGCTTGAAGGGCGCAAGATGGCTGTGCAGATGCTGGAAAATCGAGAGCGCCGTATCTCGCGACGGCCCAGCGCCGGCGGCGAGCAGCACATAGGCTTTCGGCACGGCCAGCCGGATCGCATCGGGCGACGGCACCACGGCGGCTTCCGCGACGGCCTCATGCTCGAGCAGCACGCTTTCCAGCTCGAACGGGCTGATGCGATAGTCGGAGGATTTGAAGACGTCATCGGAGCGGCCGACGAAGGTCAGATAGCCCTCGTCGTCGACGAACACCACGTCGCCGCTGCGATAGAGCGCGCCGTCGGCGCCTGACAGCTTGCCGTCCTCGCCTTGATAGCCCTGCATCAGGCCGGCGGGGCGATCGGTCCCCAACAGCAGCGTCACTTCGCCTTCCCTTGTCGCATGACCATCGGGATCGGTGATCTGTACGCGATAGCCGGGCAGCGGCCGCCCCATCGAGCCGATCTTGACTTTCTGTCCCGGCGAGTTGCCGGCGAGCGCGGCGGTCTCGGTCTGGCCGTAGCCGTCGCGGATGGTCAGGCCCCAGGCGGCGCGCACCTGATCGATCACTTCCGGATTGAGCGGCTCGCCAGCGCCGCAGACTTCGCGCAAGCTTACCTTGAAATCGGACAGCCGCTCTTGGATGAACAGCCGCCACACCGTCGGCGGCGCGCAGAGCGTGGTGACGCGGCACCGGCCGATGGTGGCGAGCAGGCCCTTGGCATCGAAGCGCGGCTGATTGACCACGAACACCGTGGCGCCGGCGTTCCATGGCGCGAAGAAGCAGCTCCAGGCATGCTTGGCCCAGCCGGGCGAAGAAATGTTGAGGTGAACGTCGCCTGGCTGCAGGCCGAGCCAATACATGGTCGAGAGATGTCCGACCGGGTAGCTGCGCTGGCTGTGCCGCACCAGCTTCGGCTTTGCCGTGGTGCCCGAGGTGAAATAGAGCAGCATCGGGTCGTCGGCCTGCGTCGGACCATCCGGAGCAAATGTCTCGGGGAAAGCCGCCGCCTGATCGAACGGCAGCCAGCCGTCCTGAGCGTCGCCGCCCACCACAATGCGTACCAGATCGCTGCCGCCGAGCTGCGCGAATTTCGCGATTTGGTCCTGCGCCGCCACCACCACCTTGGCGCGGCCGCGATCGAGGCGGTCACGCAACTCGTCCGCCGTCAGCAGCGTGGTCGCGGGGATCACGACGATCCCGAGCTTCATTGCCGCCAGCATGGTCTCCCAGAGCGGCACGACGTTGCCGAGCAGCAGCAACAGATGATCGCCGCGCCTCAAGCCTTGCGCGCGCAGGAAGTTGGCGACCTGGTTGGAACGGCGCGACAGCGCCGCGAATGACAGCTTTGTCTCGCGGTTCTGGCCGGAATCGACGATCCACAGCGCGGCGCGATCCCTGCTCTGGGGATTATGCGCCAGCTCCGCATCGAACCAATCCAGCGCCCAGTTGAACGGCGTGGGGTCAGGCCAGCGAAAACCTTTGACAGCCGCATCGTAGTCGGTGCGATGTTTCAGCAGAAAGGCGCGCGCTTCCTGAAAGGTGGTCATCAGCTCGTCCCGGCAAGGCTTCTAACGTGCCGGATAATGCCCGAAAAATCCACCCCGCCGTGACCGGCGGCCTCAAACGCCTTGTAGATCTCCTGCGCGTGCTTGCCGAGCGGGGTCGCCGCGCCAGCAGCCTTGGCCGCATCCTGCGCCAGCGTCAGATCCTTCAGCATCAATGCCGCGGCAAAGCCCGGCTTATAGTCGTTGTTCGCCGGCGAAGCCGGGACCGGGCCCGGAACCGGGCAATAGGACGTCAGCGACCAGCACTGCCCCGACGACGTCGAGGCGACATCGAACAGCGCCTGGTGCGAGAGTCCGAGCTTCTCGGCGAGCGTGAAGGCCTCGCTCACCGCGATCATGGAAATGCCGAGGATCATGTTGTTGCAGATCTTGGCCGCCTGCCCTGCGCCGGCGCCGCCGCAATGCACGATCTTCTTGCCCATCTTCTCCAGCACCGGCTTTGCAGCCGCAAACGCCTTCTCCTCGCCGCCGCACATGAAGGTCAGCGTCGCCGCCTTGGCGCCGCCGGTGCCGCCCGAGACCGGCGCGTCGATGGAGAGAGTGCCGTGTTTGGCCGCCAGCGCATGCGCCTCTCGGGCGCTCTCGACATCGATGGTCGAGCAATCGATGATCAGCGCGCCCTTGTCCAACGCGGGAACGACGTCGTTCCAGACCGCGAGCACATGCTTGCCGGCGGGAAGCATGGTGACCACGACCTCGGCGCCCTTCACCGCGGACACGGCGCTGTCGGCAATCGCGGCGCCGTCGCTTTTCGCCTGATTGCGCAAGGCTTCCACCAGGTCGAAGGCGACCACCTTGTGGCCGGCCTTCACCAGATTGGCCGCCATCGGTCCGCCCATGTTACCGAGGCCAATGAATGCGACGGTTGCCATCTCGATCTCCTCCCCTTCAAAATGATGTTATCTTGCCGGATCGAACACCAGCTCATCGGCGCCGATCTCGGCGAAATAGGGCGCGATCATCTCCGCCGTGACACCCTCGATTGCCGCAGGCGACCATTTGGGATCGCGGTCCTTGTCGATCACGGCCGCGCGCACGCCTTCGCGAAAATCATCACTCCGGAATACTTCCAGCGCGGCACGATATTCGCGCACCAGGCACTCCTCCAGCGAGGACGCGCTTCGCGCCAGCCGCAGCAATTTAAGCGTCACCACCATGCCGCGCGGCGATTTCTCGCCGAGAGTCTTCAGCGTCGAGCACGCAAGTTCCGATCCATCCTGCCGCAGGGCGGCGAGGATATCCTGCATGCGGTCAAAGGCGAACCATTTGTCGATCTGCGGCCGCAACACGGCCACGGGGCCGGAGGTTTCGCCCGCGGCAAAGCCTCCGATCAGCGCCGCGATCTCGTCCGACGACGTTCCTGGTCGAACCTTGGTCAGGACATCTCGCAGTTCGGCAAGCTGGCTTGAGAGCACGACCGCATCCGCAAAGCGCGCGTAGATCGCATCCGGCCCGTTCATGGTTTGCCCGGTCAGGCCGAAATAAGTGCCGAGTTCGCCCGGTGCATGCGACAACAGCCAGGTGCCGCCGACGTCGGGGAAGAACCCCAGGCCCACCTCGGGCATCGCCAGCTTGGTGCGCTCGGTGACGACGCGATGCCGGCCATGCGCGGACAGACCGACCCCGCCGCCCATGACAAGCCCGTCCATGAACGCGACATAGGGTTTGGGATATTTCGCGATCCGCGCGTTCATGACGTATTCCTGGCGCCAGAACACCTTGCCGAGATCGCCGTCCGCCTTCGAGCTCTCATAGAGCCCGCGGATATCGCCGCCCGCGCACAGGCCGCGCTCGCCGGCGCCTTCCAGCAGCACCACCGCGACGGCAGGATCTGCCTCGAAGCGGTCGAGCGCCGCATCGATCCCGAGCGACATCTCCAGCGTCATGGCATTGATCGCCTTCGGGCGGTTGAGCCGGATGATGCCGGCCGAGCCTTCGCGGCGAACGATCAGGTCCCCTTCGCTTTCCGCCGTCGCGGGAGCCGTCGTCATCGCGCGCCCTCGATCATCTTGCGCGCCACGATGAGACGCATGATTTCATTGGTGCCCTCGAGGATCTGATGCACGCGCAAGTCGCGCACGATCTTCTCGATGCCGTATTCGCTCAAATAGCCATAGCCGCCATGGAGCTGCAGCGCCTGGTTGGCGACCTCGAATCCGACATCGGTGCCGAAGCGTTTCGCCATCGCGCAGAGCATGGTCGCATCGGGGTCCTTGCGGTCGAGCGCGGCCGCGGCACGCCAGAGAAAGGTGCGCGCTGCTTCGAGTTCTGTCGCCATGTCGGCGATGCGAAACTGCAAGGCCTGGAATTCGTCGAGGCGTTTGCCAAATGCCTTGCGCTCTCTCATATACGCGAGCGCCTTGTCGAGCGCTGCCTGCGCGCCGCCGAGTGAACAGGCGGCGATGTTGAGCCGTCCGCCGTCGAGCCCGGCCATCGCGATCTTGAAGCCAATGCCCTCCTCGCCCAGCCGGTTTGCAACCGGCACGCGGGCGTTCTCGAAGATCACGGCCCGCGTCGGCTGCGCGTTCCAGCCCATCTTCCGTTCATTGGCGCCGAGCGAGACGCCCGGCGTGTCGCCTTCGACGACCAGCGTGGAAATGCCCGATGGCCCCTCGCCGCCGGTGCGCACCATCACGACATAGAGATCGCCGCCGCCCGCGCCCGAGATGAACTGCTTCTGGCCGTTCAGCACATAATGGTCGCCGTCGCGCACCGCGCGGGTACGCAGCGCCGCCGCATCCGAACCCGAGCCCGGCTCGGTCAGGCAGTAACTCGCCAGATACTCCATGGTGCAGAGCTTTGGCAGCCATCTCTTACGCTGCGGCTCGTTGCCGAAGGCGTCGATCATCCACGAGGCCATGTTGTGGATCGAGATGAAGGCCGACACGGTCGGACACCCCATCGCCAACGCCTCGAAGATCAGCGCCGCGTCGAAGCGCGTCATGGCGGAGCCGCCGACGTCGTCGCGAATATAGATGCCGCCCATGCCGAGCTTGGCGGCCTCGCGCATCACGTCGACCGGAAAATGCTTCTCCTCGTCCCAGCGGATCGCATGCGGCGCGATCTTTTCCGCGGCGAAATCCCGCGCCATGTCACGAACCGCGATCTGGTCCTCGTTCAGTGCGAATTGCATGCTCTATCCGCGTTCCCTCAGCCTTGCCCACGCCGCCAGCAAACGGCTCTTGCCGTCATTGCGAGGGAAGCGAAGCAATCCAGAAGCGATCCGCGGAGATAGTCTGGATTGCTTCGTCGCTTCGCTCCTCGCAATGACGAAGTCTAGTCTTGCCAGCTACTTCATGGTCGGGATCGAAAACTCCGCGCCCTCCTTCACACCGGACGGCCAGCGCGAGGTCACCGTCTTGGTCTTGGTGTAGAAGCGGATCGAGTCCGGACCATGCTGATTGAGATCGCCGAACCCCGACTTCTTCCAGCCACCGAAGGTGTAATAGGCGATCGGCACCGGGATCGGCACGTTGATGCCGACCATGCCGACATTCACCTTGGCCGCGAAATCGCGCGCGGCATCGCCGTCGCGGGTGAAGATCGCAACCCCGTTGCCGTAGTCATGGTCGGACGGCAGCGCCAGCGCTTCTTTGTAGTCGTGCGCGCGCACCACGCTCAACACAGGCCCGAAGATCTCCTCCTTGTAGATCCGCATATCCTTTGTGACGTTGTCGAACAGGCAGCCTCCCATGTAGAAGCCTTTCTCGTAGCCCTGCATCTTGAAGCCCCGGCCATCGACCGCGAGCGTCGCGCCTTCCTTGATGCCGATATCGACATAATTCTTCACCCGTTCGACCGCCTCGCGCGTCACCAGTGGGCCGTAATCGGCGGACGGATCGATCGAGGTGCCGATCTTCAAGGATTCCACGCGCGGAATCAGCTTTTCCATCAACCGGTCGGCCGTGGTCTTGCCGACGGGGACGGCAACCGACACCGCCATGCAGCGCTCGCCGGCCGATCCGTAGCCCGCACCGATCAGCGCATCCACGGCCTGATCCATGTCGGCATCGGGCATCACGATGGCGTGGTTCTTGGCGCCGCCGAAGCACTGGCAGCGCTTGCCGGTCGCGGCCGACCGCTCGTAGATATATTGCGCGATCGGCGACGAGCCGACAAAGCCGACGGCCTTGATGTCGGGATCGTCGAGGATCGCATCGACCGCTTCCTTATCGCCATTGACCACGTTCAGGATACCCGCCGGCAGGCCCGCTTCTATCATGAGCTCGGCGAGCCGCATTGGCACGCCCGGATCGCGCTCGGAAGGTTTCAGGATGAAAGCATTGCCGCAGGCGATGGCGGGGGCGAATTTCCACATCGGGATCATCGCCGGGAAATTGAACGGGGTGATGCCCGCGACCACACCGAGCGGCTGACGGATGGAATAGATGTCGATGCTGGGCCCCGCGCCTTCGGTATATTCGCCCTTCATCAGATGCGGAATCCCGATCGCGAACTCGACGACCTCGAGGCCGCGCTGGATATCGCCCTTCGCATCAGGAACGGTCTTGCCGTGTTCGCGCGCCAGCAGCTCGGCAAGCTTGTCGTAGTCGCGCTGCACCAGTTCGAGGAACTTCATCATCACCCGTGCGCGTCGCTGCGGGTTGGTGGCAGCCCATTCCGGCTGCGCGGCCTTGGCATTTTCCACCGCCGCACGGACTTCCGCTTTCGAGGCGAGCGCGACCTTGGCCTGAACATCCCCGGTCATCGGCTCGAAAACGTCGCCAGTCCGCCCCGAAGTGCCCTTGACCTCGCGCCCGCCGATAAAATGTCCGATTGAACGCATGCGTTCCTCCAATGCTGTTCGATGCCGGTTTTGGGGCGGCATCTTGCAGTGTTTGGAGCGTTTGGGAAGTTCTTTTCCGCGCGGCGGTTTTGCGAAAATGCTGGCCTACGCCCGGTCCGGCGCGGCTTCGCCTAAAGGCGTAGGTCAATACCAGGAAATCTGCAGCTTCCTGCGGCTTAATGGCGCGCGATCGCGGCTTTCACCGCGGTTTTCTTGGCGGCCGCCTTCTTCAGCATCGGCTTCGCTGCGCGTCCGAGCGCGACGTCGCGCCCGGCCTGCAGGATTTCATCCGAAAACTCGCCGCTGCCCGCAATCCGGGCCAGCACCAGCGATCCCATCATGGTGGCGAGTAGGCCGGCGGCCTGCTTGCGCGCCGCCTTCCGCGGCACGCCTTGAATCTGGTCTGCCATCAGGTCGATGAGCTGTTCGACCTTCGCCGCGAAAGCCTTGCGGGTCTTCGGGCTCTCGCGGGCGACTTCCGCACCCAGCGAGGTGATGGCACAGCCATGGCCGGGATCGTCGCGGTGGGCCGGCGTCAGGTAGCTCTCCACGATCGCAGCCAGCCGCTTGTCCGGCGGGGTTTGCTCGGCGATCTTGCGCCAATGCTCGATCGAGCGATCCATCGCATAGGCGAAGGCCTCGATGACCAGGGCGTCGCGCGAATCGAAGTGGGCATAGAACCCGCCATGAGTGAGCCCGGCCTCTTTCATCAGGTCGGCGACGCCAACGCCATGCGCGCCCTTCTCGCGCAGCCGCACCGCGGCCTTGCGCACGATCCGCGCATGGGTTTCCTGCTTGTGTTCCTTGGAATAGCGCATGGGCGTCCTATGGAATGTCCGTAGTCATATAATAGCATCGAGGCCGGGCAAAAGCTGCCCCTATTTCGTTAACTCGCGTTCATGTCCAAGCTATTGGCAGCTTGACAACACCCCGGCTTGAGCCGGAAGTGCATTCTCGCTCACCCCCAAGCGACGGAACCTCTGATGCACATGCTCAATCACCATTGCGGCGTCGATCGCGACGGCCGCGGCGTCGTCACGCTCACGATCAGCAATGCGGGTTCGCTCAATATTTTGAGCTCGCCAGTGATTAGGGCGTTGCGCGAGGGGCTGGAGCAGCTCGCGGGGGATCGGGATATCCGGGCCCTGGTGTTGAAGGGAGGCAGCGAAAAGAGCCTGATCGGCGGCGCCGACATCAAGGAGATGGCAGGACTCGACCAGCCCTCCGCGGAAGCCTTTATCACGCGGCTGCGCGACCTTTGCGAGGCGGTGCGCGCCTTTCCCGCACCTGTGATCGCCCGCATGCCCGGCTGGTGCCTCGGCGGCGGGCTGGAGGTCGCGGCGGCCTGCGATTTCCGGATTGCAGCGCACGATGCCAGATTCGGCATGCCCGAGGTGCGGGTCGGCATTCCCTCGGTGATTCACGCCGCGTTGCTGCCGCGGCTGATCGGCTGGGGTCGCGCCCGCTGGCTGGTGATGACGGCCGAGAATATCGATGCCCCCACCGCGCTCGCCTGGGGACTGGTCGACAAGGTTGCCCCGGAAGGCGGGCTGGATGAAGCGGTGGAGCATACGCTGAGCGCGCTGCTTGAGTGCGGTGCGGAAGCGCTCCGCGCACAAAAGGCGCTCCTGCGCGCGTGGGAGGAACTGCCATTGAAGCAGTCGGTCGATTTGAGCATCGGCGTATTCGGCCAGTCGTTTCTGACCGACGAACCCAAGCGCCTGATGCAAGCGTTCATTGATCGGAAGCGGTAGCTGATACCGTCTTACATCGTTCGATCGTCAATCAGCGCCCTCAGTACTGGGCGTGGGCATGGCGGTATCCGTGCCGCTCATGCCGCAGGATGTGACGTGTGATCTGACGATCGCGCTTCAGGCCGCCGAGTTGCTTCTGCGAATTTGACTCGCCGGTCGATTCGATCGCCTGTTGCTGCTTATGGGAGGTGACTTGGCTCATCGCGGGTGAACCAGCAAGTAACGCCGCTACCGTCATCGTGAGGAACAGGATCCGGGTCATGCTCTCCTCCTGATACTGCATAGGAGGAAACGCCCGCTGCAAGAACGGCGTTCCAGCCGTGCGGTCTGAGGCGATGATGGTGGATCCGAGATTGGAACACAGGAAACGCAGCCCGGATGAGCGAGGAACACTCGGAGGAACAGCACGACTCCGCTCAAAGCCGTGTTCTCGCTCATTGCACAGCGGCGTAAGCGAAGCGGCCCGACGCTCGACATAACGCAAGAAAATCACGTCGGGCCTGCTACGCCGCAAGGTCGAATGATGATCCGTCTAGGCCGGGCCGCCGCCGTCCATCATTCTACGCTTAACGCTCTCGCAGGTCTTGCGAACGTCCTCGGTGAACATCGCGCAATCCTCGATGCGCTTGAATATCTTCTTGGCCTCTTCACGATAAGCCGCTGCCGTATCGCGCATATACGCGATCGCGTTGTGCACCTCGGCCGTCATCGCCTCGCATTTTTTCGCCGCGCTGATCAGCTCGGCTCCCATGGCTTCGATTTCCTTGGCGGCCGCTTCATAGTCGCGCACCACCGCCTCGGCGCTGAGTACGCCGACGCGCGGAACACCTTTTTGGTGCTCGACATAGCTTGGCAACGGCTCCGTTTGACCAGGCGTCCCCTTGGCCGGAACCGGAAGGTTCGCTGTGACATCTGCTTCAAGCTTGGCTAAGTCCAGCGTCTTGGACTTTGGAAATTGCTCGACATTTGCCATAGGTCCATCCTTTTACTCGGGACCGGACTTACCCCGTGAGCAAAAGCGGCCCGATGCGCGACGAGTCCGGACGGCACTCCTCGGGCCTTGACCATCCCGTGGGGACCGCCCGTTCGAAATGGCAAGCCGATGGTAAGCGCTGATTCGTGGCAAAAACCGGGGCAATCAGCGGCAGCAAAGCTGTTGGAGTACGTCCGGGACATCTTTCTCACAGTGAGAAACGGTGAAGTTCGCGGCCAAGCCCGACACTCGCCACTCCCCTACCATCTCGGCGACGCCGAGCCTGATGGCGGCAAGTGGCAGCTCCCAGCTCGCGCCGAGTTTCCTTCCTTCCCGCCATTGCAAATCTTGCGGCGCATCATATGATAATAATCATACAACTTTGATGCCAAGGAGATCCGCCATGGCCGCCGCCTCCGACCCCGTCGTCATCGTATCCGCTGCTCGCACCCCGCTCGGCCGCTTCATGGGCGGGCTTTCGCCGCTGAGCGCCCACAAGCTCGGTGCCCACGTGATCGGTGCCGCGCTGGAGCGCGCGAAACTGGCGCCAGAAAGGATCGACGAGGTTTTCATGGGCAATGTGCTACCGGCGGGACAAGGCCAGGCACCGGCGCGACAGGCGGCGCGCGGCGCCGGACTGCCGGATGCGACCGGCGCCACCACCGTCAACAAGGTCTGCGGCTCGGGCATGAAGGCGACCATGCTCGCGCACGACATCATCAAGGCCGGGTCCGCCAATATCGTCATTTCCGGCGGCATGGAGAGCATGACCAATGCGCCCTATCTGCTTGCCAAGGCGCGCGCCGGCTATCGCGCCGGCCATGACCGCATCATCGACCACATGATGATGGACGGCCTGGAGGACGCCTATGAGACCGGCCGCTCCATGGGCGATTTTGGCGAGGCGACCGCGGAAGCCTACCAATTCACCCGCAAGGACCAGGATGCCTACGCGATGGAGACGCTCACGCGGGCGCGCAAGGCAGTCGAGAGCGGCACCTTCAGGGCCGAGATCGCGCCGGTCATCATCGATGAAAAGACTGGCCCCAAAATCATTGCCGATGACGAGCATCCGCTGAAAGTTGATCCGGCCAAGATTCCGGCGCTGAAGCCGGCCTTCCGCGCCAACGGAACCATTACGCCCGCGGCCTCTTCCGCCAATGCCGATGGCGCCGCCGCGCTGGTGCTGACAACGCGCTCGCTTGCGGACCGCGACGGCCTGCCAATCCTCGCGGAAATCAGGGGCCACGCCACTCACAGCCAGGAACCGCAATGGTTCACCACCGCGCCGATTCCTGCGATCCGCAAACTGCTCGACAAGGTCGGCTGGCAAGTCTCCGATGTCGATCTGTTCGAGATCAACGAAGCCTTTGCGGTCGTGGCCATGGCGGCGCAGCGCGACCTCGGCATTTCCCGTGATCGGCTGAACGTCAATGGCGGTGCCTGCGCGCTCGGCCATCCCATCGGCGCCACCGGCGCGCGTCTGATCGTGACGCTCTTGCATGCGCTGGAAGCCCACAACGCCAAGCGCGGCATCGCCGCACTCTGCATCGGTGGGGGCGAGGCAACCGCGATCGCGCTGGAACGGATCGGGCATTAGAGCATGATCCGGGGCTTCGTGAGCGCAAAGCGTAAACCGGCTTTGCGTTAGCTAACGAACGCGGCGCGTTGGCGCGGAGATCATGCTCAAACCAAGAGATGAGATCATGATCCGATTCCGTTTCATCGGGATCATGATCTAGTGTTTCGGCATATGTCCGAAAATGAGGGAACTATGGCATTTAAGTCACGCGACCCTTGCATCAGGATGTGCAGGGTCAAACGGACCTCCACCTAGATTTTTCTGAGGATCAATGATTTCGAACTGGCTCGCGGGGGCCCTCGCCCGCCGCAACATTCACTACGGCTGGGTGATGGTCGGCGTCACCTTCCTCGCGTCGCTGATCGCGGCCGGCACGGTCGGCTCCCCCGGCGTCTTCATCGTTCCGTTGCAGCGCGAGTTCGGCTGGAATACCGCCGAAATCTCCTCTGCACTCTCGATCCGTTTCGTCCTGTTCGGTCTGATGGCGCCATTCGCGGCAGCACTCATGAACCGCTACGGGCTTCGCAACGTGACGCTGACGGCGCAGCTCATTGTGGTCTGCGGCCTGCTGGCATCACTCGCGATGACGCAGGTCTGGCAGCTCATCCTGTTGTGGGGCGTGGTGATCGGCATCGGCACCGGCATGACCGCGCTGGTCCTTGGCGCAACGATTGCCGCCCGCTGGTTCGCTGCGCGCCGCGGGCTCGTGATAGGCATCATGACCGCGAGCGTCGCTACCGGGCAACTCGTGTTCCTGCCACTGCTCGCCAGCCTGACTGAGCGCTTCGGCTGGCGCATTGCGCTTGGCCTTGTCTGCGCGGTGCTTGGCGCATCCGCGCTTGCGGTGGCGATGGTGATGTGCGACCGCCCGAGTGATGTGGGCCTGCGGCCGTTTGGCGACAAGGAGACCGACCCGCTGCCCGCGCCACCCGCCGGCAACGCGTCGATCATAGCCGCCGCGCTCGGCACGCTCCGCGACGCATCCAGGTCGGGCGTGTTCTGGATTCTCTTCGCGACCTTCTTCATCTGCGGCGCCAGCACCAATGGCTTGGTCCAGGTTCACCTCATTCCGATGTGCCTCGATTACGGCATCCCGCAGGTCCAGGCCGCAAGCCTACTCGCGGCGATGGGCATCTTTGACTTCTTCGGCACCATCGTGTCCGGCTGGCTGTCGGATCGTTACGACAATCGCTGGCTCCTGTTCTGGTATTACGGGCTGCGCGGGTTGTCGCTGGTGTTCTTGCCGTTCAGCGACTTCTCCTTCTATGGCCTGTCGCTGTTTGCGATGTTCTATGGGCTCGATTGGGTCGCGACCGTGCCGCCGACGGTGCGGCTCACGGCACAGCGCTTCGGCCCGGAGCGGGCCAATCTGGTGTTCGGTTGGATCTTCGCCGGCCACCAACTCGGTGCCGGAACGGCAGCCTTCGGCGCGGGGCTGTCGCGGACGCTGCTCGCAAGCTATCTGCCCGCCTTCTTCGCCGCCGGTGCGCTCTGTATCATCGCGGCCGCGAGTGTGCTCGCTATTTCGCGCCATTCAAAGCCGGTGGCGACGTAATTGTGCACACCCGGCGCCCCGCATGATGCTTTGTGCGGAGTGCGCCGTAAGCCACTGCACGCGCAGGCGGAAGCGCAGTCGCGTTGGACGCAACGAAGATTACGGCCTGATCGCCATGTTCTTCGCCAGTCCCGGCGTTCGCAGCGGCTCGGCGAGGCGCGCGAATTCGCAGAGCAACGATCGCGTCTTTCTCGGATCGATGATCTCCTCCACCCAGAATTTCTCGGCGGAGCGAAAGGGCGAGCGCAGCTTGTTGAGGCGGTCCTCGATCTCCTTGAGTTTTTCGACCGGATCGTCAGCGGCGTCGATCTCGGCGCGATATGCCGCTTCGATGCCGCCCTCGAGCGGCAGCGAACCCCAATAGGCCGAGGGCCAGGCGTAGCGGATCGAGAAGCGATCCGCCGGCTGGTGCACAACGCCCGCGACCCCAAAGGAGTTGCGGATAATCACCGTGCACCAGGGCACGGTGGTCTGGTTGACCGCAGCCATTGCGCGCACACCGTGGCGGATGGTCGCCGCCTTCTCCGCCTCAAGCCCGATCATGAAGCCGGGACAATCCATCAGATAGACGATCGGCAGATGGAAGGTCTCGGCGAAGTCGACCCAGCGCACCACCTTCTGGCAAGCCTCGGCGGTCCATGAGCCGCCATAGTGGAAGGGATCGCTCGCGAGCAAGAGCACCGCCCGTCCCTCGAGTCGCGCCAACCCCACGATGATGGGGCGGCCGAAATTGCTGTTCACCTCGAAGAACGAGCCCTTGTCGACCACGGACTCGATGATCGGGCGCATCTTGTAGACCTGGCGCCGGTTGCGTGGCACCGCCCTGATCAGCGCTTCCTCAGAGCGTTCCGGATCGTCGCTCGAGCGCAGCGTCGGCGGCAACTCGAACACGGACGGCGGCAGGTAGGAGAGGAAGCGGCGTGCGCGTGCAAACGCCTCCTCCTCGGTGTCGACGGCGTCATCGACGCCACCGGCGCGGGTCTGGATATCGGCGCCGCCGAGCTCCTGCTTGGACAAGTCCTGGCCCAGCCGCTTCACCACCGGCGGTCCCGCCACGAACATCGCGGATTCGCGCGTCATGATGGAGTAATGGCTCGCGGCAAGCCGCGCCGCGCCAAGACCTGCGACCGAACCGAGCCCCAACGCCACGACCGGCACATGCGCGAGGTTCTCCGTCGTGTAGCGGTACCAACGGTTGCCGCCGATGCCGCCGGGCAGATTGGCCGCGCCCTTGGTCTCGATCGTCTTCACCGAGCCGCCCCCGCCGGACCCCTCGATGATGCGGATGATCGGCAGGCGGAAATCATGTGCCATCTCTTCCGCCATCAAGGGCTTGGCCGAGATCGATGCATCCGCGGAGCCGCCGCGCACGGTGAAATCGTCGCCAACCACGACCACGGTGCGGCCGTCGAGCTTGGCACGCCCGAACACGCAATTCGCCGGCGTTACGTGCTTGAGCTCGCCGTGCTCGTCATATTCGCCGATGCCGGAGATCGCGCCGATCTCGTGGAAGCTCTTCGGGTCGACCAGCTTATCGATCCGTTCGCGGACGGTGAGGCGCCCCTGGTCGCGCTGTCGCTTGACCTTCTCAACGCCTCCCATCTCGCGCGCGAAGGCCTCGCGCCGAGCGAGCTCGTCGAGTTCGGGCTTCCAGTTCATTCGCTTCCTCCGTCCGGGTGATCTTGTTATTGGGTGCGGCCACTGCCAGCGGCTTTCGCTCCAAGCGGTTGTTGAAGAGATCGCCTTCCGCACTCTCGAGCAGGCTGCCGATCGCTGTGGCGAGCTCGCGCATGGGCGGCGCGACCTCCTGGTGCAGACGCTTTTCGTCATACATCGCAGCGAGCAGTCCGATCGTCACCACGACGAAAGTTTGATACTGCGGCGACCACAATGGCACCGCGACCCCATTGATGTGCGGCGACCACAGGCCGCAAGCAACGACATAACCGTTCTCTTTGAGGAAGCGACGGTTGTTCTCGATCCGGGGTTTGAGAATCTTGGCGCTTTCCGGCACCTCGCGCTCCATTTCGGCCAGCAGCGCATCGCCGATTTGGGGCTCCAGCGCGGCGGTATAGGCGTGGCCCGCGGCCGTGCTCGCCATCGAGATGCGGCTGCCGGTGACCTCATGCAGGCCGAGCGCGTTCGCCGAGCGCGCAAATTCGAGATAGACGAGATGGTAGCGATCGGGGATCACGAAGCCGACGGTGCCGGGCAATTGCTCGGCGATATCCTGCAGCCGCTGCCGGATCAGGTTGCGTAGCTGCAAGCCCTTCATCATCGAGGTGCTCATCGCCACCGCGCTCGGGCCAATGCGATATTTCTGGTCGCGCGGCAGGTATACGAGCTGGCCCATCCGCGTCAGCGTGTGTGTAAGGCGTGACACTGTGGAGCGCGGCAGGCCGCAGCGATTGGAAATTTCGAGATTGCCAAGCCGCGCTTCATGACCCTCGAAACATCTGAGCACGTCGAAGGCGCGCGAGACCACCTGGATGACGTCGCCCTCGCCTGCCGCATCACCGCAAAGCATTCTCGGCCTGCTGAGCCGCTCCGAGCGTCGTCCCATAGCTTCCACCCAATTCCGTTATGCGGAATAAAATTCCACTTGAAGAACAAGCTACATCAGGCAATCTGCGCCGACAACAATAAGTGAATTGGCATGCCAGATATCAGGATCGTTACCGAGGTCGCCGGACGCATCTGCGCGCTTCCCGTCGAGCCTGGCGCCAGCGTCGGCGGCGGCGACGACATCATCTTCGTCGAAGCGATGAAGATGGAAATTCCGGTCGCCTCGCCTGCGGCGGGCACACTCAAGTCCCTGCTCGTCGCGATCGACGACGTCGTGGCCGAGGGCCAGGTGGTGGCGATCCTCGAGACCTGATGCACCCTTGCTCCTCCTGAGATCACGCTGCCGCATCAAGCAGTCGATACGGACGTTTCGCCTTGCCTCGCCCTGGCATAACATCGCCCTCCGCCAAGCTGCCTCACCTCGGAACTTGCTATGGACATGATGCCAACGGCGCCGGTCGCCAGCGCCGGCAATTGGGCGGCCTCCACCCCGCCACTGCTGCGGTTCTTGAACGCGTGCCATCGGGATTTTGGCTCGGACAATTCCGGCGAAATTGCCCACTATATTCCCGAACTCGGCAAAGCCCATCCCGATCATTTCGGCATCAGTCTCGCGACGCTGGATGGCCATGTCTATGAAGTCGGCGAATCCCGCGTGCCCTTCACGATCCAGTCGATGTCGAAGCCGTTTGTGTTCGCACTGGCGCTGGACACTCTCGGTGCGGGCCGCGTGGAAGGCGTGATCGGCGTCGAGCCTTCGGGCGATCCTTTCAACTCGATCCGGCTCAATGCCGAGAACCATCCGTTCAATCCGATGATCAATGCCGGCGCGATCGCCTGCTCGGGCCTCATCCTCGAGGCGAAGGGTGATGCGGCGTTCGACACCATCCGCCAGGCGCTCAGCCGGTTTGCCGGCCGCGAACTGGATATGGATGACGCAGTCTATTCTTCCGAAAGCGCAACCGGCGACCGCAACCGCGCCATCGGCTATCTCCTGCGCAACTCCGGCGTGATCAAAGCGGACGTCAGCAAGGTGCTCGACGTCTATTTCCGGCAATGCTCCGTGCTTCTGACCGCGCGCGACGCCGCGATCATGGCGGCAACGCTCGCGAACCGCGGCGTCAATCCAGTCACGGGCGAGCAGGTCATGACCCCTTACGCGATCTCGCGCACGCTGTCGGTGATGACGTCGTCCGGCATGTACGACTATGCCGGCGAATGGATCTATCGCGTCGGCATTCCGGCCAAGAGCGGTGTCGGCGGCGGCATTCTGGCGGCGCTGCCGGCGCGATTGGGCCTGGGCAGCTACTCCCCGCGGCTGGACAGCCACGGCAACAGCGTGCGCGGCATCCGAGTTTGCGAGGCGCTGTCGTCGCATTACGGCCTGCATATACTGAGCCGCAGCGACGACGCACGCAACTCGGTGATCGCCGATTACAATATCGGCAAGAGCGCGTCGCGCCGTAGCCGTCGGCCGCAGGAGCGCAAGATCCTCGCTGACCACCATCAAGATGTCCGCGTCATCGAACTCGTGGGCACGCTGTCGTTCTCCAATGTCGACTATGTCTCGCGCGAGCTCGCGAGCCGACCGCGTCCGCAATTCGTCATCTTCGATTTGCGCAGGGTTGCGGCGGTAACGCCGGCGGGTAGCCGGCTCCTGGCTGAGGAGTTTTGGGAGCTGGCTCGATTCAACGTCACCGTGATCCTGTCCGGCATCGACCGCGCCTCCGCGCAATGGAAGAGCATCTGCGAATGGACGGCGGGGCTTTCCAACTTGCGCAATTATCCCTTGCTCGACGACGCCATCGAATGGGCCGAAGACCAGGTCGTGTACCGCCATGGCGGCAATATCTACGCCGTCGAAACCGCCGAGCTTTCCGAGCAGGCCCTGCTCGCGGGGTTGAATGACACGGAACTCGATCGGCTCGCATCGCTCGGCGGTCTCAAGACCTATCGGCCGGGCGAGAAAATCATCATGGCTGGCGCGCCCGCAAGGTCGCTGTTCTTCCTCAGGTCGGGCGTGGTGCACGTCAAACTGCCGAGCGGCATCCGCCTTGCGACAGTGAGCGCCGGCATGGCGTTCGGCGAAATGGCGCTTTTGGAGACGCATCGCTCAGCCGACGTTTATGCCGATGCTTCCGTAACCGCGCTCGAAGTGCCGCTGGCCGATTTCGAGCGCTTTCGCGAAGACAATCCGCGCGCCGGCGAGCGCATCATGCGCAACCTCGCGCAGCTCCTGGCCGACCGGCTGATCCTCGCGAACACGAAATTGAATCTCCTGACGGCGAACTAAGCGACGGCGGGCCGCATCCATTCCATCACCACAAACCACGGCACGCGCCGAAAAACCTCCTGCGCTCTGGTTCGCCGGAGACTGGTGCTGGCTCTGAAAAGAATGTCAGCGTCAAACCGGTCTCCAACAGGGCGGCCATATAGGCAGACAGCGGCCGGTGCCAATTCTCGATCCGGATGCCGGCCCATTCCAGCCAGAGGGGATACTCTTCGAGGTAACGGTCGACTGCGAAATGAAGGCTACGCCCTTCCTCGTCCTTGACCCAACCTTCATTGGCGCGTGCAGAAACAAAACCGGTCAAGTTCGCGATCAAGAGGGAGCCGCCAGGCTCCAACACCCTTGCCATTTCGGCGATGGCTGCCCTGAAATCAGCGATATCGACGAGCGTCACATAGCTGACGACCAGGTCGAAGCTTGCCGGTCCGAACTCAAGCCGCTCGGCGCGGCCAAGCCGATAATCGCCCGCGGGATCGCGCCGGCGTGCCGTCTCAAGCAGGGCTGGCGTGGGATCGATTCCCGTCGTGTGGATACCAGCCGCGTTGAGCAGCCTGCAAAAGCGCCCTTCGCCGCAGCCGACATCAAGCGCGCGCTGAAAGCCCCTGCCCTGAATACGACCCAGCATGACGGGATCGAGCACGTGCTCGCGCGCCCAATCGCCGCGCTCGCCCACGGAATCGATCCAGGCTTGTGCTGAGAGATCCCAGCCGTTGTCCATGGTGTACGTCCCCGCTCGAAACCTTAGACGATCTCCGATACCGGCTGCATGTCGATTTCGAAGGTTTCGAGAAACTTCGATGTCATGATGTAGAAGCCGACCGCAAGCTGCAGCTCAACCAGCGCCGCGGGCGTCAACTTGGACGCGATCGCGTTGAAGGTCGCATCTTGTGGGCGGCGCAGCTTGACGATCTCGTCGGTGAAAGCAAGCGCGGCGCGCTGCACCTCGTTGAAGCAGGTCGCGGATTGCCAGTCTTCGAGCGATTCATTCTGCTCATCGGTGACGCCGACATTCTTGCCGATGCGCTTGTGGGCCGCGACTTCATAGGGCGCTTCGCACAAAATGCCGGTGCGGGTGATCGCAAGCTCCCGCACCACCGGATCGAGCTCACCCTTGTGCCTGATAGCACCACCCAGCCGGCAATACTGCTCAAGATAGCTGGGCGAATGCGCCATCATCCGGAAGATGTTGGCGTTGCGGTTCTTGCCCAGGAGTTCCTGCGTGCGCTCATTGTGCTTTGCGGGATCGCTGTATGAAATTCGGGCCATGATCCACCTTGAGCTTTCCGACCTTCTACTAATTTTCTTCAGCGATCAGTTGCTGAAAGAGTCTCGCCCGTCCGACGCAAGGGCAACATAAGTGAGTCAAATTGCCGCCGCATTACTGTTCGACCTTGATACAGTCGATATTCGCCGAGTGGGGACTCAATCGGGCGAATTCGTTTCGTGGGGTGTTCCGAGTCAAGAAACTGACCGTCGAGCGCGTGCGTCGCGCAACGATGAGTCGCGCCCAAGTTTAGGGAGAAAACAGGCATGAAGCATGCCACCAAGAGGGCAACTTCGGAGGCACTTGCGCATTTGCTGGCGGTGACGGCGATGCTCGTCATCGCCAGCATTCTTTTTTATCGGGTCGAGAAGCCTTCGCAAAGCAAGGCACGGGCCGTCCACCAAATTGAACAAAACGCGCAGTGACGGAATCGCCGACGGCGAGATCCCTCTCGCCGTGAGCCATCATCCGAAAGCCCTCCACAGTATCGACCAGCACAAGATTGTACGGCACATGGGCGCGGGTCTCCGGCGTTGCAGCGCGGCAGACCAAGGAGGTGGCGTAGACCGTTCCCTCGCCGCTGGCGCGCTGCTCGACCAAATCCGTCGCCCCGCAGGACGCGCAAAAGGCGCGGCGGAAGTATTGCTTGGCGCCGCAGCACGCGCAGTTCTGATAGACGATCGCGGCTTCGCCCATGGTCCAATCGGCAAGCTTCTCGTTCATCGCGCCCGCTCCAAGAACATGCTGACGTGTGAGGAGAGCACCCCGCCATCGCCGTGCAGGAGCGCTAGCGATGCGTCGCGCACCTGGCGGTCGCCCGCGCGGCCCGTCATTTGCAAATGCGTCTCAACCAGGTGCGCCATGGCGCCGCCGACGCCACAATGGCCATAGCTCAACAGCCCGCCATGGGTATTGAGCGGGATCTGGCCATCGCGAGAAAAATAGCCGGCGCGAACCCGCGCCGCCGCCTCGCCGCGGCCCGCCAATCCCAGATCCTCCAGCAGCATCGCCAGCGTAATCGTAAAGCTGTCGTAGACGGCAGCATAGCGCACGTCGGAGATGCTGACGCCCGCGGCAGCCTTCGCCTTGGCGATCGCGATCTCCGCGCCGAGCTCACTCAAGGCCGGCGCCGCCGTGACATGCTGATGCGTATGAGCCTGCGCGCAGCCGCGGATACGCACGCGGGCCTCCGTCGTCGGGTCGCGGCTCACGACGAAGGCGGCGCCTCCGTCGGAGACCGGGCAGCAGTCCAGAAGCTTTAGCGGCAGCGCCACCGGCTTCGATGCCATCACATCCGCGACCGTGATCGGTTCATGGAACTGTGCACCGGGATGCGCCAACGCATGGCGCCGCATCAGCACGGCGTACTCCGCGAGGTCTTCCTGCGTCACGCCATACTCGTGCATGTAGCGCGAGGCGACGAGGCCGTAATAGGCGGGAATGGTCGGCCCGAGCGGCACCTCGTAATCAGGATGGCCGACCTGCGCCAGTGCCTGGATCGAGGCGTCCCGGCTCTGGCCGGTCAGCCGGTTCTCGCCGGCAACCACCAACACATTTCGGGCGACGCCGGCATCAACCAGCGTGTGAGCAAGCATGGTCATCGCGAGTCCCGTTGCGCCGCCGACCTGCACCGCATGCGCATAAGAGGGGCGGATGCCGAAATGCTCGGCGAAGACGGTCGCTAGCATGATATGCGGCGAGACCGTGCTGTAGCCGCAAAGGATGCCATCGATGTCGTCGCGGTTCAGCCTGGCATCGTCAAGGGCGAGGCTTGCTGCCTTGCTCATGAGGTCGAGCGAGGACGACCCTTCGTGCTTGCCGAATGATGTGAGCCCGACGCCGGTGATGTAGCTCATGCTGATGCCTCTCGTTCCGTGATTCCGGGGCGGCCCGACAGGGCCGAACCCGGACTCTCGAGGTGGGAACGCACGCAAGCCAATGTCGAGATTCCGGGTTCGCGCGCTTTGCGCGCACCCCGGAATGACGAGCAAGGGTTGACGGCGACGAGCATCTCAATACGACTTCGGCAGGCCCAGCACCTTCTCCGCGATAAAGCTCAAGATCAGTTCGCGGCTGACGGGCGCGATGCGGGGAATGAGCGATTCCCGCAAATAGCGCTCGACGTGAAATTCCTTGGCGTAGCCGAAGCCGCCGTGCGTCATCACCGCCTGCTCACAGGCGTGGAAACCGGCCTCGCCCGCGAGATATTTCGCCGAATTGGCCGCTGGGCCGCAACTCAGGCCCTTGTCGTAGTGCCATGCCGCCGACAGCGTCATCAGCCACGCCGCCTCCAGTTCCATCCAGTTCTTCGCGAGCGGATGCTGGATCGCCTGGTTCTTGCCGATCGGGCGGTTGAAGACGTTGCGCGTTTTGGCATAGCCGCTGGCGCGCGACAGTGCGAGCTGGCCGAGACCCACGGCTTCCGCCGCAATCAGGATGCGCTCCGGGTTCATGCCGTGCAGGATATATTCGAAGCCGCGGCCCTCCTCGCCGAGGCGATCCTGGACGGGGATCTCAAAATTCTCGAAGAACAATTCGTTGGAATCGACCGGCTTGCGGCCCATCTTTTCGATCTCGTGCACCGTGATGCGGCTGCGATCGAAATCGGTGTAGAACAGACTCAAGCCGAAGGTCGGGTTTTTCACCTCTTCCAAAGGCGTGGTGCGGGCCAGCAGCAAGATCTTGTTTGCCACCTGCGCGGTCGAGATCCAGACTTTCTGGCCATTGACGACATATTTGTCGCCCTGGCGAACCGCGCGCGTCTTCAACTGCGTGGTATTGAGGCCCGTGTTCGGCTCGGTGACCGCAAAGCATGCTTTTTCGCGCCCTTCCACGATGCCCGGCAACATGCGCTTGCACTGCTCTTGCGTGCCGAACACGACCACGGGATTGAGCCCGAACACGTTCATATGCACCGCGGAGGCACCGGACATGCCGGCACCGGATTCCGAGATCGTCCGCATCATGATCGCGGCTTCGAGAATGCCCAGGCCTGAGCCGCCATACTCTTCCGGGATGCAGATGCCGAGCCAACCGGCTTCCGCGAGCGCTTTGTGGAAGTCGGCCGGGAAACCGCCCTCCTTGTCCTTCTTCAGCCAATAGGCATCATCGAAGCGCGCGCAGATCTTGGCCACGGCGTCGCGGATCGATTCCTGGTTGGGAGTGAGTGCGAAATCCATAGCTCTTATCCTTCCGCTGCCGGCGATGGCCGGGTGACGCCATCGCGGATCATGGCGGCGATTTCCTCGCCTGAGAAACCGGCCTCGCGCAAAATCTCCTCGCCCTGCTCATTGAGGCGCGGAGCAAGCCGCACCGGCTCGGCTTTCGTATCGGACCAGTTCGCAGTGACCTTCATGCTGCGGATCGGCCCCTCGGTCGGATGCTGAACCACCGGAAAGAAGCCGGTCGCGACCAGATGCTCGTCCTGCAGGATGCTTTGCAGATCGTGCATGGGCATGACGGGAACGTCGGCCTTGTTGAGAAGCTCCATCCATTCGGCCGTGGTGCGCGTCTCGAAGATGCGCGCAAGCTCGCCATAGACCATATCGATATTGGCAGCGCGCCCCGAGAAGGTCACGAAGCGCGGGTCGGCGCGCAGATCGTCACGGCCGGTTGCGTGGAAGAAATTCTCCCATTGCTTGTCGTTATAGACGATCACGCTGATATAGCCGTCGGCAGTCTTGTAGGGCCTGCGGTCGCGCGAGAGGTGGCGCGGATAGCCGCCCTTGTCGAGCGGCGGCTCATAGGTGAGGCCGCCCATGTGGTCGCCCATCACAAAGCTCGCCATGGTCTCGAACATCGGAATGTCGACGCGCTGGCCGCGCCCGCAGCGGTCGCGGTGCACGAGGCTGGCGCAGATGGCGCCGACGGCCGTAAGGCCGACGATGCGATCGACCAGCGCATTCGGAACGTAGCGCGGAACCCCGTCGCCGGTCTGCGCCATCAGCGCGGGCAGCGCAGTCGCGCCCTGGATCAGATCGTCATAGGCGGGTTTTGCGGCATAGGGCCCGTCCTGGCCGAAGCCGAACACGCCCGCATAGATCAGCCGCGGATTGATCTTCGCGACCACATCGTACCCGAGATTGAGCCGCGCCATCGCCTGCGGGCGCACATTATAAACGAGCACATCGGCGGATTTGATCAGCCGCAGCACCGCTTCGCGCCCGGCCGGTTTCTTCAGGTCCAGGCAGATCGAGCGCTTGCTGCGGTTGGTGTTGAGGAATACCGGGCCCATGCCGGGATGCCGGGTCGGACCGATCAGGCGCGTAACATCGCCATCGAGCGACTCCACCTTGACGACGTCGGCGCCGTAATCCCCCAGCATCTGGGTGGCGTACGGCCCCATCAGCACGGTGGTCATGTCGACGACTTTTATGCCCTGCAGCGGCCCCATTTCTCCTCCCGATGTTTTGATCGAGCCACCTAACGGCAGGGCGGAAGTGAGATCAAGCTGCGGCAGGGGCATGGGGCTATGCGCTCGGCTCCAGTTCGTCGGTCATCGCGATGGCGGCATACGTCCGGGCCTCGTGGTTCGAGACGGCGCTTGCGCGCCTCCTCACCATGAGGATTTCAGCGCCCGCCACACACGACCTCATCCTAACGAGCTTGCGCAGCAAGCGTCTCCAAGGATCGGCCCTAAGACACCGCTGCCGCAGTTCCGCGTTCTCGCGGCGCGCAGCGTCCGAGTTTTGCAGGATCCACCCCCTCTTGGAAAAAAGGGCGCAAGGAAGACCGGGTGCCCGCTCTGCACCCACGGCCCCCGCGCAAAAGATTGCGCGAAGAGCGCGTTGACCACAGGTACAGGCGGTATCACACCGGCCTTCCCTGCGCAGTGGTTTACGGCTTACTTCGAGCTCTCCCCGGTGAACCAGACTTTGTTGTCACCGTCACCCGCGCGATGCGAATGCATCCTCGCGAGCTTAGCGCCAGCCTTGGGGCGCCAGGACCACACGACTTCGCCGTCCGCGCCGATGCCGCTCGTCTTTCGGCACCGTCGCGTCCACCGCATCCCACCTCGCGTGTCGTGACGATCGCGATAAGCCCCTCCGCAATAGAGGCGGGACGACGCCAGTAATCATCAATCTCTGAAAAAACGAAAGCGAAATATTTTTGCGGAAGCATCTGGACCACCCAAATCATCTTGAAGCGGCTCGCAAAATTGATTTTTTTCGCGCAAGCGATTTCGCCCAACAAAATGAACCCGCGACCATGAAAATCGAACTGATTTACCGCTCGACGGGCAAATCGATTGATGCGATCTCGCTGCGGTGATCTCCGCCGGCATCGGCTCGCAGGCGAGCCAGACGAGGGCGAGCCCATGTGCGGCAAAACTGCGGTCTTCCGTCACCGGCGCTGTCGCCGTAAGCTACGACAGTGTCCCGGCCGCCCGTTCGGAAACGCGCAAATCGGGGCGGCCAGAAAGCGAGGCCAGCGTGACTTCTGAGTGGCAGTATCAGGTCAGGTTTGATGCGAAGGATTCTGCGACCGCGGAATCGCTGCGCCGAAAGCACCGTGCTCCGGCGGTGGCGCCGCTACTCGATGCGCTCGCCAAGCATCGCGCTACGCCAAAATGCCAGTTCGACGCCTTTGCGGAATACGTCGCCGAAGCAGAGGAGCAAGGCGTCGAAAGCGATCCGCTCTATCAATGGACGAAGGCGACGATTGAGAACCCGGCAAAGAAGGAAAAATATCTGAAATCCTTTGCGCTCTACGTGGACGACCAAGAGGTCTATGCCAAAGACATTGCCGACGCGCTGGAGGCCGACTTGCAACCCTTCGCCACCAGCGGGCTCATCACCCGAATTTCCAAGTACGATACCAATCCAGCCAACAATCCCCAGCCGCCGCAGCGCCCGCACGAGCAGGGATAGCCTATCGGGAGGAGGGAGCCGAACGCCCGCCCTGCCCTTGACCCGTTGCCGGGGCGCACTTGACGCGGATCACACGCGCATTTGACGGCCGCTTCTGGACCCAACTCGAAGATCAGCCATTGAACGACCGGCTGCCCGGGCCTCTCAGCGTCGAATGATCTCTGGTGGAAATGGCAGGCGGCCAGCGCAGACATCGTCGCGCACTCTCACTGCTTCGCGGTGACGTTTCTCGAACTGATCCAGCAAAGAGACAGAAATGTCGCACGTCTCTCGATCTTCCGCGGCGTCCCCGCCTCGCAACGTGCAGCGTGCGAAGGCCTGCCATGATCTCGTCCCGAGCCATGGAGCCTGCGACATGGGGACCGTCAGCGAGTTCGCCAATCGCCTGAACGAGCGTATCCTGATAGACGCGCGATTTAGCGCACCAAAATTCTCCGTGGTCCATTTGAGAATGTTGGCAAAGTCCACTTCTGCGGCAGCGCCGAGACGAACGCGCCATCTACGCTCGGCCATGAGGGCGCAATTCGGTTGTGCGGGAGATGACCTTTTCCGAGAGGTCATGCAAACAGGCTTGCAGTTCCTCGATGTTGTCGAATTCCTTGAACGATCCTTGATCCAACGCCCCAATACCGGCGCGCGCCACCGCTCGCAACGCTTTCAGCCTACCCGCATTCTCGGCCTCGCGTTGCTCCACAAGCCGCAACCCATCACGCAGCACTTCGCTGGCGTTCTGGTAGCGGCCGGATTTGACGAGGTTCTCCAGGAGTTCTTCTTGGCGCTCCGTCAGCACGACATTTCTGGTGGGCATTGGCATCCTCTCAGATCGCTCGAAAGCGGGGCCGGCCTATGGCATAATATGCCATAACCGCTTCGCAGCCTTAACCCGTGCCGCGCGCCCTAGGCAAACGCTGCGCGTGATCGTCGTCCCGATCGCGGTTTCGACGTCGTCATAGCGTCAAGGCGAGCGAATAGTGCTCGCCTGATCGGGCGTAGGACATGAGCGCGCTGACGAAGAATCGTCCCGCTCGGCAGATGCGCCGACAGCGATCACGCCGCCCGGATGTTGCTCAGGAACTTTCCGGTCTCGCCCTTGAGCCGGTCGGATTGGGCGGTGAGCTGTCCGGCGGCATTCAGCACGAGGTTCGCCGCCGCGTCGACCTGGCCGGATGCTTCGCGGACACTCACGATCGTTTGCATGACATCCTGCGTGCCCTGCCCCGCCTGCTGCACGCTTCGCGCAATTTCCTGGGTTGCGGTGCCCTGCTGCTCGACGGCCGCGGCGATCGAGCCGGCGATCTCGTTCATCTGCCCGATCGTCGTGCCGATCTCGCGGATGGCATCGACGGTGGAGCCGGTTGCCTCGCGGATGGCCTGGATCTGGCTTGCGATTTCGTCCGTGGCCTTGGCCGTCTGCGACGAGAGCGCCTTGACCTCGTTGGCGACGACGGCAAAGCCCTTGCCTGCTTCGCCCGCGCGCGCCGCTTCGATCGTCGCGTTGAGGGCCAGCAGATTGGTCTGTCCCGCGATGGACTGGATCAGGGCCATGACCTCGCCGATCTTGTGCGTGGACTGCACCAAATTCTCGACCATGGATTCCGTTCGCGTTGCCTGCTCGACGGCGTTCTGCGCGATCGACGTCGATTGGGTGACTTGGCGGGCGATCTCCTTGATCGAGGACGACAGCTCCTCCGCAGAGGCGGCAACGGTCTGGACGTTCGAGGCGGTCTGCTCCGCGGCCGCCGCGACCTTCACGCTTTGACCCGTCGTTCCCTCGGCGATCTTGGACATCGATGACGCCGAAGTCTGCAACTCGCCGGCAGCGGCGGCCGTCGCCTCGATGACAGCGCCGATGCTGCGTTCGAATTCGTCCGCAATGCGGACCAGGATGGCCCGCCGATCCTCGACGGCGCGGGCTTTGAGCTCCTCCTGCTCGTTGCGCAGCCGTGTGGTCTCGACCAGGTGATCCTTGAAGACCTGGAGGCTGCGTGCCATCCGGCCGACCTCGTTCTTCAGATCGACGAACGGAACATCGACATCGAGCTTGCCTTTGGTGAGACCGTCCATCACCTCGCAGGTCCGGGCGAGTGGAACGACGATCCCGCGGCCAAGCCAAAATGCAGTGAATCCGGCGATCATGAGCCCGCACAGCGCGATGATCGCAGCCCAGATCGACCGATGCAGGACGACGGCGTCGATGTCGTCGACATAGGCGCCGGCCTGAAGTGCAAGAAGCTTGTCGCCCATGGTGAAGGCGCCGACATAGGAGAGCTTCTGCAGTTCGGCGCCACCGCCGGAGCGGGGCGCGAAATATTCGACATAACCGCCGCCGGCGCGCGCGGTCTGCACAATGTCCTGGATCAGCAGCTTGCCGTGGCTGTCCTTGAAATCCCAACGGTTGACGTTGATGTATTTGGGATTGCTGTGCACATAGGTGACCCCGGCGTCCGAGCTCGTCGCGCCATAGACACCGACATAGTCAGCATATTGGCCCCAGCGCATGGCGCCAATCGAGGCGAAGGCACTCTGACGCGCCCGGTCCGGATCGAGCCGACCGGCCTTGACTTCGCCATCGTAGAAAGCCAGCACCTTGACCGCAGCATCGACCATGTTGCGAATCGTGGTTCGCCGCTCATCCAGGACGGTGTCACGCAGCTCCATGATCTGCATGACCGAAATGGCGAAAAAGGCGACCGAAAGCACGGCAATGATCGTCGCCAGGCGCTGATAAATCGTGAAATGGCGCATCCGTTAGCCCCCTGCAAGTAGCTCACGGATAGCAACACAACCTTAATTGACTGTTATCGATCTTAATCGATTGTTATCGATGCGCGCCGCATCGTCCCTTGGCACCGCTCAAGCGCCTTCCCCCAGAGCCGTATCGCAGCCGTCACCTGCACGGACACGCCGGTAGCGCCGACGGCGGCATCCGCACCGCTATCCGGATCTCGAAGACGCCGGACTGCGTCTCGCCGCCTTTCGCTGCGCTGTCGATAGGCCTCCGATCGCTTCCAGGTCCCGCCACAGACTTGCAGCCCGGTCCCTGCCCAGCGCGTTCACGAACTGTTTGTTGACCCGGTCCATGACCGCGTCCAGTGGCGCCTCCAACTGCGCGCCCTTCTTGGTCAAATAGACCCGGCTCATCCGCCGGTCACCGCCAGGATCGGCACGGCGCTCCAGCCAGCCACCCGCCTCCATCCTGTCGATCAGCCCGGTCACGGTGGCACTGTCGAGCACGAGACGCGCGCACAGCTCCGCGCCGTTCAGCCCATCGCGCTCCCAGAGCACCTTCAGGATCGCGAACTGCACGGGCGTCACGCCGTAGGGCGCCAAGGCTTCACGCGATGCCTTCGTCACCTGCTGCTGCGCCTTGCCGATCAGAAAGCTGAGGCAGTCCTCAAGCCGCTCCACGATCCCCTCCTGCATCCTGGTCCATCGCCAGCGCGAGCGAAATGGCTCGCACGCAAGTCATACGCCTTGCACGCAAGCAATTTAGCTTGCATACTAGCTACTCGTATGGAAGGGAACGCTGGCATGGAGGCCTGCGCGTGACAACCGAAATGGACGAACCGGCCGTCGAGCCCATGCGCTGCGTCGCGGTGATCGATCATGCGCTTCCGATTGGTCACGCCGCCAATGCCGCCGCCGTGCTGGCCCTGACGATGGGCAAGCGACAGCCGCACCTTGCGGGCGAACCGCTGGTCGACGCGTCGGGCGACGCTCACCCGGGCCTGATTCCGATCGGCATCCCCGTGCTTGGCGCTCCGGCGGATGAACTTCCCGCCGTCCGCGGCGAGGCCCTCGCCGCTGGCCTTGAGGTCGTGGATTTTCCCGCGCAGGGACAGCAGACGACGGACTATGCCGAGTTCCAGCGCCTGGTGAGCGAGACCAGCCCCGAGGCGCTTCGCTATCTCGGCATCATGATCTACGGCACGAAGAAGAAGGTCTCCCGCGTCGTCGGTCGCTACAGCCTGCTACGGTCCCAAGCCCGCGCCGATGAGGCCCGGCCACAGCCAAGGCCTGACCGCATGGATGCCGAGGCGCAATGATCAGGCGTAAATCGTCGCGCTCCGGGCGTTCTGGGCCTGAGAGGCGAGCTTCCAGCCTCAACACGACGGCTATTTTATCCTTGTCTCGGCCGCGATCAGTTCTTTGCCCTCCGCGGTGCTGATCGTCAGCCGCACGTGATCGCCGCCACCGGCTGCAAGAGCCGCGGAAATGCGATTTCCCCTTCTCGGATCGGCCGTCACGCCGTCGTCGAACAGGACCGTATCGCCGCGCTTGAGCGTCACACGCAGCGGTGTGGCCGGCTCGATGCTGAAGAACTGCACGTTTACGGCGGCGGCGCCAGCCGAGAGATCGACCAGGATGTGCTCGTTCGCATCCGTCACGTTGCTCATGCCGACCGTCGGGCTGTAGGTTTCCGGGATGTCCACTTCGCCTCGTGCCGGAAAGCTGGCATTGTGGAAAAACTGGTCCGACACGCCCGCCCATAATTCGACGTAAGGCCGCTGCTCGCTCGGATCCTTGCGCGGGTCGGTTTCGTTTGTGAACGATGGAAATCCCCAGGTCCACATCTTCAAGCCGCGCGTGATCCTGTTGTCGGCGATACGGATGATGCCCTCTTCGTTGTCGTGGTTGATCACGCCCCAGAAATTCCTGCCCTCCATGTCTGGCGCCGCGTAGGCAATGCCCATGGTCGGCCAGTTCTTGAAATAGCGCAGTTTATCGAAGCTAAAGCTTCCCATGCCTGCCGGCGTATCGCCGTGGGAGAGATTGGCGGACCACGCAGGCGTGGTGTAGGCATTGATCGGCGCGATGATTTCGGCACCGCCGGTCGTCTTGGGATTGGCCGGATCCGATCCCGGCGCGAGCGTCGTGCACGTCCAATATTCGTATTGAAGCGTCCGCGGTTGCGGATTTTTCAGCACCATGCGGGCATCGAGCGCGGCGCGATCCGCTTTCAGCGTGACGTAGTAGGTCGCTTCCAAGCCTGTCGAATGCCTGAACTTGCTTGGCGCCGCCGAATAGTCGAAGTCGTCCTTCAGCGACATCGACACCGTCACTTCATCGGCATCTTCCTTCACCACCTTGTAATTCCACGGCTTCAGCCAGGTCTTGCCGTGCTCGGGATCAGGGAAGGTTGGGAAAATGCCGCCATACACCATCAGCCAGTCGTAATAGAAATTGCCGGCCTTGATCCCGTAGGGCACGCCGACTTGTGTGCGATAGAGTTCTTCGTGGCCGGTCGGCTTGTAAATGATCGAGAGAATGCGGCCGCCAAATTCGGGCACCAGCGTGACCTTCAGATAGCGGTTCTCGAGCACGTGGGTCTTGAAGGTGCGATCGACAATAGTCCTCTTGTCGAGCGAGCCGCTGATGAAGCCGTTCTCGGCATCGGTTGCGTACTTGACGGTGCTCCATGTGATCGTCGAGTCACGGAGAGACACTCTGGCGGGCTCGCTCGAGGCTGCATGCGTGGCGGCGTGAAACGCGCAAAGCGCCGACAATCCGGCAAACACGAAACGGGCACGGTTACGCAAGCGAGCAAGAATCGCCATGTCCGTCGCCTTGGAATGAGCGGCGTCCCGGCGGGCACGGCGCTCGCGCGCCTCTGCCGACCCCACGCCTGTGCGCTACTTTGCCGGCTCCAGCACCGAGACGTAGTTCGCCACCGCGGCGCCGCCCATATTGAAGATGCCGCCCAACTGCGCATTCTTGAGCTGCATGCCCTCGGGGGCCTGGCCGACAAGCTGCATCGCAGTCATCACATGCATGGAGACTCCGGTGGCGCCGATCGGATGGCCCTTGGCCTTCAGCCCGCCCGACGGATTGACCGGCAGCTTGCCGTCCTTCTGGGTCCAGCCCTCTTTGATCGCGCGTGCGCCCTGCCCGCGCGGCGTCAACCCCATCGCCTCGTACTCGATCAGTTCGGCGACGGTGAAGCAGTCATGCGTCTCGACGAAGGAGAGATCGGAGAGCTTGAGGCCGCCCTTCTCCAGCGCGCGCTGCCAGGCCACGGTGCAGCCTTCGAACTGCAGGATGTCGCGCTTGGACATCGGCAAGAAGTCCTGTGCATGGGCAGTGGCGCGGAAATTGACTGCCTTGCTCATGGTCTTAGCCGTCTCGGAATCCGTCAGCACCAGCGCCGCGGCGCCATCGGAGACTAGCGAACAGTCGGTGCGCTTCAACGGACCGGCGACATAAGGATTCTTCTCGCTTTCGGAGCGGCAGAACTCGAAGCCGAAATCCTTGCGCATCTGCGCGAACGGGTTGGCGACGCCGTTCTTGTGGTTCTTGGCGGCGATCATGGCCAGCGCATCCGACTGGTCGCCATATTTCTGGAAATAACCTTGCGCGATCTTGCCGAACACGCCGGCGAAGCCGCCGACCGCGTCGCCGTCTTCCGGAAGGTATGATGCCTTCAACAGGTTGCGGCCGATCTCGGCCGAGGGCGTACGCGTCATCTGCTCGACGCCGACCACGAGAACGAATTTCGCCTGCCCGGCCGCGATGGCGCGGATGCCCTGGTGCACCGCCGCCGACCCCGTGGCGCAGGCGTTCTCTACCCGGGTCGCCGGCTTGAAGCGAAGCTGCGGATCGGCCTGCAGCACCAGCGAAGCGGTAAAATCCTGCGGCGAGAAGCCGGCGTTGAAGTGCCCGAGCATGATCTCGTCGACATCGGCGGCGGAAATGCCCGCATCGGCCAGAGCCTCGTTGGCAACCCGGACGACGAGGCTTTCAACGGTTTCGGTGTCGAATTTGCCGAATGGCGTATGCGCCCATCCGACGATGCTGGCGGTCATGGCTTTCTCCCTGGCTGTTCGCCAAGGTTTTAGCCTATCGGGCCGAAGAGTTCACGCAGCTTTCAGCGAGCGCATCGTCTGCTCGCAGATGGCCGTTATGCGCGCCCAGTTGCCGGCCCTGACCTCCGCCGCCGGACACAACCAGGAACCGCCCGCCGCGATCACGTTGGGCTCGGCGAGCCACTGCGCCACATTGGCTTCGCCAATGCCGCCGGTCGGGCAGAACCGCACATTCGGGAACGGCCCCGCCAGGGCACGCAGGGCCTTGATGCCGCCGGCCTGCTCGGCGGGGAAGAACTTTGTCACCTCAAAACCGTGGGCCAGCGCCTGCATCAGCTCGGATGCGGTCGCAATGCCCGGCGCAAACGGCAGGTCATGGTTGGCGGCCGCCTGCAACAGCTCCGGCGTCAATCCCGGGCTGATGCCGAATTTGGCGCCGAGCGCGGCGGCGCGCGCGAGATCGCCTTCGTTCAAAATCGTACCAATGCCGACGATCGCCTCCGGCACCTCGGCGATGATCGCCTTGGCGGCGTCCACCGCGACCTCGGTGCGCAGCGTCACTTCGAGCGTGCGCACGCCGCCGGCGACCAGCGCTCTTGCCAGGGGCACCGCGTCCTCCAGCCGCTCGATCGTGAGCACCGGGATGACGCGCGCGGCTTCAAACAGCGCGGCAAGCTTCTGTTGTTTTGCAGCGATGGTCATGGGGATACCTTGTGCGATGAAGCCGGGCCAAACGCGGCATTGTCCGGCATGGCAATGCGCGGAATGATCGCGCCGGGATGACAGACCACGACGCCGGCAAGACGATGACCTGCGCGTGCGGCCTCGATCGGCCCGGCGCCCGCAAGCCGCGCGGCGATGTAGGCCGCCGCAAAGCTGTCGCCCGCCGCCGTCGTGTCCACGACGGCTCCGCTCACGGGCTCAGCTTGCAGCGGCTGCGAAACGCCGCCGGAGCGCACGATGCTGGCGGGCTCGGCCAGCTTCAGCACGGTCTCGGGACTGCTGATGCGCGCCATCAGAGTTTCGGCGTTCTCTCCGGGATAGAGCGGCAGGAGATCCTCCGTCGAGGCCAGCGTCATGCTCGCGATATCGAATGCTTCGCGAAAGACGCGGCGCGCAACGTCGAGATCCGGCCAGCCGCGGGCGCGGAAATTGGTGTCGAAGGCAACGCAGGCGCCGCGGCGCTGCGCCGATGCCAGCGCAGCCAGCAGTCGCGCCCGTCCGCTTTCGCTGTAAATCGAAAGCGTGATCGCCGAGAGGTAAACGAGATCGTAACTGCCAAGCGATTCCAGAAGCTCGTTCGTATCCGGCAGATCGAGCAGGCTGCGCGCGGCGGAGCTTTCGCGCCAGTGGAAGAACCGCCGCTCGCCCTTCTCGTCGGTTTCGATCAAATAGAGGCCCGGCAGCTTGCCAGGCAGCCGCGCGACCCGGCCGGTTCCGACGCCCTCCGCCGACCAGCCCGCGATCATCTCATCGCTCAGCGGGTCATCGCCGAGCGCGGTGATATAGTCGACGGCGGTGCCGAGGCGGGCGAGGTAGACGGCGGTGTTCAAGGTGTCACCGCCAAACCCGCGCGAATACAAGCCTCCTTCCGCCTGCTTCAGCTCGACCATGCACTCGCCGATGCAGGCGACTTTGGCCAAGGCCGATCCGCCTGTCCGGATCGGCTCAAGCGACGAAGTTGCCGCCAAGCTCGTCCTCGATGTGAATACGAATAATGTCGTCGAAGGTCTTTTCCGCGGTCGTAAAACCGAGCGCACGCGACCGCTTGGCTTCGAAATTGCGCGGCCAGCCGTCGACAATGCCCATGATGAAGGGATCGGGCAGGCGCTTGATCCGCGCCGCGACCTTCTCGCCGGCCACGCGCTTCAACGCGGCGATCTGTTCGCCGACGGTGGCGGAAAGGCCCGGCATGGTGAGATTGCGGCGCGGGCCGACGGCGGCAAGATCCATGGTGCCGGCGTGCAGCAGGAAGCCGACCGCCGAGCGCGGCGTCGCATGCCAATGGCGGACATCCTCGGAGACCGGCAGGATCGCCTCCTTGCCTGCCAAGGGCTCGCGCAGGATGTTGGAGAAGAACCCCGAAGCGGCCTTGTTGGGCAGGCCGGGGCGGATGCAGATGGTCGGCAGGCGGATGCCGATGCCATCAAAAAAGCCGCGGCGCGAATAGTCCGCCAGCAAGAGTTCGCCGATGGCCTTCTGGGTGCCGTAGCTCAGGAGCGGCGTGTGGAAGAACTCATCGCCGATCGCCTCCGGGAACGGCGCGCCATAGACCGCAATGGATGAGGTGAATACCACCCGCGGCTTGTAGCCACCGCCCACGAGCCTGATCGCATCGAACAGCATTCGCGTGCCGTCGAGATTGATGCGATAGCCCTTGTCGAAATCGAGCTCGGCTTCGCCCGAGACGATCGCGGCGAGATGGAAGATCACATCGGGCCGGCCCGCGATCAGCTTCTCCGCCGCGCCCGGCACCGCGAAATCGCCGGCAACGGTCTCGACCGGACAGCCGGCCTTATCGGGTTTGGCGGGAGCGACGACATCATGCAGCGTCAGGCGGGTGATGTCGCTGTTGCCGAGCCGGCCCTCGCGCAGCAGGCGCTCCACCAATTTGCGGCCGACCATGCCGGCGGCGCCCAGAACCAGAATATGCAACAGCCAACTCCTTTGTCTTTACGCGCGCAGGCGCACGATTGTCTTCTTTCGACCGCCCGGATGGGCCGACCTCTCCCAAAGGGAGATGCCGATTTGCGCCAGCAAATCGGGTGAGAGATTACCATCTCTCCTGAGAGCCGCGCCCCCTCAGTCGGATCGCATCTTTCGATGCGATCCGACCTCTCCCCGCTGGGGAGAGGTGGAGCGTCGTTCGCTTCGATGTAAGCCTATCACGCTCAAAGCGCGTCTTCACTCCTTCACGGCTCCGGTCATCGCCGACACGTAATGTTCGACGAAGAACGCATAGAGGATCACGAGCGGCAGCGAGCCGACCAGCGCACCCGCCATCAACGAGCCCCATTTATAGACATCGCCATCGACGAACTCGTTCACGATCGCGACCGGAACGGTCTTGTTCGGCGTCGACTGCAGGAACGTCAGCGCGTAGATAAACTCATTCCAGCACAACGTGAAGGAAAAGATGAAGGCCGAGATCAGGCCGGGAATGGCCAGCGGCACCACGATCTTGACCAGGATCTGCCAGCGCGACGCGCCGTCGATCAGCGCACATTCTTCAAGCTCATAGGGAATGGTCTTGAAGTATCCCATCAAGAGCCAGGTCGAGAACGGAATGAGCAGCGTGGGATAGACCAGAATGAGCGACAGCGGCGAGTCGAACAGACCATAGGCCTGGATGACCGAAGCCAGCGGGATGAACAGAATGGAAGGCGGCACCAGATAGGCGAAGAAGATCAGGACGCCGACCGTCTCCGCGCCCTTAAAACGCAGGCGCACGATCGCATAGGCCGCGAGCACGCTGGCGATGATCGAAAGCGTCGTTGCGCCGATCGCCACATACATCGTATTCCACAGCCAGCGCGGATACTGGGTTTCGAACAGCAGCTTGTAGATGTGCTTGAACGTCGGATGGACAACCCAGAACGGGTTGTACGTGTTCATGTCGATCAACTGCTCGTCCGGCTTGATCGACGTCAGCGCCATCCAATAGAACGGAAACAGCAGTATGAACAGGATGATGCCGAGCGGCAAATAGAGCGTCACCAGCCGCCGTGGCAGCGACTCCAGATAGCTCATGCCTTCGCTCTCGTCGCTCTGGACGATGGCGGGCGCTTTGGATTGCAAGGCTGAATCAGTCATTGTTCGATCCTTGCTGCCATTTCCGGCGCTGCATGCCGAACCAGGAAATCGCGATCGCCGCCAGGAGGAACGGGATCATGGCCGTCGCGATCGCGGCACCCTCGCCGAGCCTGCCGCTGATGATGCCGCGCTGGTAGCTCAACGTCGCCATCAGATGCGTGGCATTGACGGGACCGCCGCGGGTCAGCGCCCAGATCAACTGGAAGTCGGTGAAGGTGAACAGCACCGAGAACGTCATGACGACGGCGATGATCGGGGTCAGCAGCGGATAGGTGATATAGCGGAACCGCTGCCAATTGCTCGCGCCGTCGAGCGTTGCCGCCTCATAGAGCGAGGGCGACACCGTCTGCAGGCCAGCCAGCAGCGTAATGGCAACGAAGGGAACGCCGCGCCAGATGTTGGCGAAGATCACGCTGGCACGCGCCCAGTTGCCGTCGCCGAGGAAGTTGATGTTGTGCTCGATGATGCCGAGCTTGATCAGCGACCACGAGATGATCGAGAACTGGGCGTCGTAGATCCACCAGAACGCGATCGCCGACAGCACGGTCGGCACGATGAACGGGATCAGCACGATCGAGCGGATCAGCGCCTTGAACGGCATGTGCCGATTTAGCAGCAGCGCGAGATAGAGCCCGACGGCGAATTTGATGGCGCTGGCGATCAACGTATACAGCAGTGTGTTGAACACCGAGAGCCAGAAGATGGAATCATCCCACAGCCATTGATAGTTCTCGAGGCCGATAAAGATTCCCGGGCGACCGATGCGCTCGTCGGTAAAGCTCATCCAGATGCCGAGACCGAGCGGATAAGCGAGGAACAGGATCAGGAATGCCGCCGCCGGCAGCATGAACCACATCCCCAGCCAGTTGCGGTTGACCCGCAGCCGCGACCAGAGCGAAGGCGTATCCGCGCGGGGCGCCTCTACGGTAACAGACGTTTGAAGGGTACTCATTCCACCCTGTTTCCAGCCGCTGGACGCATTCACCCGTGGAGGGAGCGTCGGTCGATTCTCAAGCCAAAAAACAGGCCGGCGCGACATAGCGCGCCGGCCCTCTCGTCTTATCTGAAGATGCGCTTGGCGGAACGCTCCGCCGTCGCCATCGCGGTCTTGAGATCCTCGCGACCGGTGCAGTAATTCGCGAACATATCGACCACCACGAAGTCGGCAATCGCGGCCGCCGCATCCTCGCCCATCTTGCCAATGCCCGCCGGCGTGTTCGCAGTCGCCGCCACATCCCGATAGGGCGTGTTCTTGGGATCGGAGGTCCAGATCGGATTGCTGTTATAGCCCGTCAGGAACGGCGACAGATAACCCTGTGCGGCCTGGACCCACGGATTGAACTGATCCGGCTCCAGCATGAAGGCCGTGAACGCCTTGCAGGTCTGCGGGAACTTGGAGAAGTTGAACACCAGGATCGGGAAGCCCAGATGCAATTCCCGCGTCTTGCCATCGACGCCCGCCGGCAGATGAGCGTGGTTGATGTCGGCTGCCATCTGCGGATTTTCGGTCTTCGCCGTGACGTAGATCGAAATGCCGTTGACGGTCAGATAGAGCTGACCGGCCAGGAAGGCCTTGTTGTTGGAGCTGTCGTTCCAGGACGCCGTTCCCGGCACGAAATTCTCGTACAGGCCCTTCACATATTCCAGCGCCTTGGCGGTCTCAGGAGAGTTGATGATGACCTTGTTGTCCTTGTCGATCAGATTGCCGCCATGGGCCCACAGCGCCCAATGCAGCCAGCCGTTGGCGTCGCCCGAGGCGTGGCCCAGCGCCATGCCGGCGGGCGTGCCATTCTTGTTCATGCCCTTGACGAGATCGGCAAAGCCGGCGAGGTCCTTGGGAAACTCCTTGTGGCCGGCCTTTTCGGCGGCCGCCATGCGATAGTTCACGAGGCCTCCGGTCGCGGCGACCGGAATGCCGATCCATTTGCCGTTGTACTTGCCGTAGGCCTCGCCGGAAGGCGCCCAACCGCCGCACTTCTTGCCGAGGTAATCGGCGACGTCGCTCATGTCGACGCACTTGGCCGGGAACAGGAACGGCAGGGAGTAAAGGCCCCAGACCATGTCGAGCCCCTGGCCGGTGTTGGCCGCGACCGACGCCTTGGGCTGAATGTCGTCGTAGGATTCGTTGGAGACATTAATGGTGACGTTGTTGGCCTTCTGGAAGGCGTCGACGATCTTCATGAACGCCACATCCTCGGCCTCGACGAAGCGCTTCCAGCGCAACAGATTCACTTTTGCGCCCGCTTCCGGCTTCCACTGCGAGGTCTCCGCCCAGGCCTTGGCGTAGCCGAGCAACTCATCGCCCGACATGGTGGCCGCCGCGGCCAACAGGCTGGCGCCGCCCTTGAGCAGCGAACGTCGGCTCGTCGAAAAATCAGTCATAGTAAGTGTTCTCCCTGCTTTCGTAATTTTGTTTGGTTGTTGTTATGGGCCTGCGCGGGGGCCGTTAAATACGCCGTCCGTTCTCCTTGTCGAACAAATGCGCGGCCGAGGCGCGCGGCCTTAAGCGAATCTTCTCGCCCGGGCTGACGTCGTGGCGATCACGGAACACCGCGATGATGTCCTGCGTGCCGATGCGCGCCACGATCTGCGTCTCGGAGCCGGTCGGCTCGACCACGACAACCTCGGCCTCGATGCCGTCGCCTGCCAGCTCCAGATGTTCGGGCCGGACACCGTAGACGACCGGCTGGCCGTCCGAAGCCGTCGGTGCGCTCGCCAGCGGCAATTTGCTGCCGTTGTCGGTTTCGACATAGGCCTGTCCGTTGGAGCGCAGATGTCCGTTCAGGAAGTTCATCGCGGGCGAGCCGATGAAGCCGGCGACGAATTGATTGGCGGGCTTGTCATAAAGTTCGAGCGGCGCGCCCATCTGCTCGACGATTCCGTCATGCATCACCACGATCTTGTCGGCCATGGTCATGGCCTCGATCTGGTCATGGGTGACGTAGACGGTCGTGGTCTTCAGCCGCTGGTGCAGTTCCTTGATCTCGGTGCGCATCGCCACCCGCAGCTTGGCATCGAGATTGGACAGCGGCTCGTCGAACAGGAACACCTGCGGATCGCGCACGATGGCGCGGCCCATCGCGACTCGCTGGCGCTGGCCGCCGGAGAGTTGCCGGGGATAGCGGTCGAGCAGCGGGGTCAGCGCCAGAATCTCGGCCGCGCGCTTCACACCCTTCTTGATTTCGTCCGGCCTGGCGCCCCGCAACTTCAGGGAGAAGCCCATATTGTCGGCGACCGTCATATGCGGATAGAGCGCATAGTTCTGGAACACCATGGCAATGTCCCGCTCCTTCGGCTGGACATTGTTGACGACCCGCTCGCCGATCGAAATCGTTCCGGAGGTGATGTTTTCGAGCCCGGCAAGCATGCGCAGCAGGGTCGATTTGCCGCAACCGGAGGGCCCCACCAGGACGACGAATTGCCCGTCCTCGATCGGAATCGTCACGCCGTGCAGGACTTCAAACCCGCCGAACGACTTCCGCACGTCGCGAATGTGCACCGACGACATTAAGCTTACTCCCTCCGTTTCCCGACCACATGCGACACGCGTCGCTGCCACGCTGTTCTTGTTGTGGCTTCGCTCGCAGCGAAGCTTATCCGATCGATATTGTCGGTTGTTTGTGCAGTCTTGGCAATTTCTTTGCTTAGCCTTCGCGTGGTAGCGCTGTCAATATTGGCTTGTTTGACAAGGCGCCTATGGTATGAGCGCCTGATGGGACGAAAACGCACCAAACCCGGCAAGGTCCGGCTCGCGGAGGTCGCCCGACTGGCGGGTGTCAGCCCGATCACCGCATCGCGTTTCTTCAGGACTCCCGAAGCATTGTCCGTTGCCAAGCGGGTTCGCGTGGAAAGCGCGGCCAAGGAACTCGGCTACGTCCCCAACCTCGCCGCTCGCGCGCTCGCCTCGCAGCGGACCGAAGTGATCGGCGTCCTGATCCCTTCGCTGACCAACAATGTTTTCTCCGATGTCCTGGGCGGCATCTATGATGCGCTGGACGGGAGCCGCTACAGCATTCAGCTTGCCAACACGCGCTATAGCATCCTGCAAGAGGAAAAGCTTCTTCGCCTGTTTCTGGCGCAAAGGCCGGCCGGCCTGATCGTGACGGGGATCGATCAGACCGCGGAATCCAGGTCTATCATGGAATCGGTGGATTGCCCGATCGTCCAGATCATGGAGATCGGCTCCAACCCGATCGACATGATGATCGGTTTCTCGCATTATGAGGCTGGCCGCGCAGCGATTTCGCATCTCCTCACGCAGGGATTCGGCCGCATTGGCTTTCTCGGTGCGCGCATGGACCCACGGGTGCAACGGCGTTTCGAAGGCTATCAGACTACGCTGAAGCAAGCCGCCCTGCTCGATCCGCGCCTCGTCGTCACCACGACCTTGCCGAGCTCAGTGAAAATCGGCGGCGCGCTGCTGGCCGATCTGCTGTCGAAAGCCCCCGATGTCGATGCCGTCTTCTGCGCCAATGACGACGTTGCCTTGGGTGTCTTGTTCGAATGCCAGCGGCGCAGAATCTCGGTTCCCGACCAATTGGCGATCGTCGGATTCAACGATCTTGAATTCATGGAAGCGACGGTCCCTACTCTCACGAGCGTGCGGACCAATCGCTACGAAATGGGTCGGGACGCCGCCGTGATGCTTGTCGAGAGCATCGAAGGCCGGCGGCCGCAGGAACCAATCGTCGATCTCGGCTTCAAGGTGATGGAGCGCCAAAGCTCATTGCCGCGACGCTCATGAGGAATTGTTTGCGAAAACATCTGGCCTTGATGTCGGAACGATATGTCGGAACGATCAAAATGGACAAAATGGTAGCGCTAGCATCGACTTTGGACTAGTGTCGTGAGAAATGCTCGCAGCCGCTTGCCGCAAGTTTGTGGCTCGCGTCATTTTGAAGCATGTTAGGAGCCAACGGGCTCCAAGAGAGCCTGCGTAGCGCATTCACATTGCAGGGAGGACCAAATGACAAAAAACGACACAAACGGCCACGGGACTGCCAGCAAGGGCAAGCAGCGCAAGCTCCGCTCCCGCGAGTGGTTCGACAACCCTCATAATCCCGGCATGACCGCGCTCTATCTCGAGCGCTATCTGAACTACGGGCTGACACGAAAAGAGTTGCAGTCGGGCAAGCCCATCATCGGCATCGCCCAGACCGGTAACGACCTTTCCCCCTGCAATCGGCATCATCTCGAACTGGCCCATCGTGTCAGGGAGGGAATCCGCGAGGCCGGCGGGATCGCCATGGAATTCCCGACCCATCCGATCCAGGAGACCGGCAAGCGTCCCACTGCGGCGCTCGACCGCAACCTCGCCTATCTCGGTCTGGTCGAAGTGCTGTTCGGCTATCCGCTCGACGGCGTGGTGCTGACCACCGGCTGCGACAAGACAACGCCCGCCTGCATGATGGCAGCGGCCACGGTCAACCTGCCGGCGATCGTGCTCTCGGGCGGCCCGATGCTCAACGGCTGGCATGAAGGCGAGCGGACCGGATCCGGTACCGTGGTCTGGAAATCCCGCGAACGGCTCGCCGCCGGCGAGATCGACTATGAAGAGTTCATGGAGATCGTCGCCTCCTCCGCGCCGTCGGTCGGCCATTGCAACACCATGGGCACCGCCTCGACCATGAACTCGCTGGCGGAGGCCCTCGGCATGTCCCTGCCCGGCTGCGCCGCCATCCCCGCGCCCTATCGCGAGCGCGGCCAGATCGCCTATGAGACGGGCAAGCGCATCGTGGAGATGGTCTGGGAGGATTTGAAGCCCTCGGACATTCTGACGCGGAAGGCGTTCGAGAATTGCATCGTGGTCAATTCCGCAATCGGCGGCTCGACCAATGCGCCGATCCACATCAATGCGCTGGCGCGCCATGTCGGCGTGGAGCTGTCGATCGACGACTGGCAGAAGATCGGCCATGACGTGCCGCTCTTGGTGAACATGCAGCCGGCCGGGTTCTACCTCGGCGAGGAATTTCACCGCGCCGGCGGCGTGCCGGCCGTGGTGCGCGAACTGATGAAGCACAAACGCATCCATGAGGACGCCGTCACGGTCAACGGCCGCAGCATGGGCGACAATTGCCGCGACGCGCCCAAGCCTGATAGCGACGTGATCTGGAGCTACGACAAGCCGCTGGTGAAGGACGCCGGCTTCCTGGTGCTGCGCGGCAATCTGTTCGATTCCGCGATCATGAAGACCAGCGTGATCTCCAAGGAATTCCGCGAGCGCTATTTGAGCAATGCGAAGGACCCGAACGCCTTCGAAGGCCGCGCCATCGTATTCGACGGCCCCGAGGACTATCACGCGCGGATCGAGGACCCATCGCTCAACATCGACGAGCACTGCGTCCTGTTCATTCGCGGCGCAGGGCCGATCGGCTATCCCGGCGGCGCGGAGGTCGTGAACATGCAACCACCGGCCGCGCTGATCAAACGCGGCATCCTGGCGCTTCCTTGCGTCGGCGACGGCCGGCAATCGGGCACGTCGGGCTCGCCCTCGATCCTCAACGCCAGCCCGGAAGCTGCGGCCAACGGAGGCCTCGCGATCCTGAAGACCGGCGACAAGGTGCGCATCGACCTCAACAAGGGCAGCGCCAATATCCTGATCTCGGAGGACGAGCTGGAGCGCCGCCGCGCCGAGCTGAAGGCCAAGGGCGGCTATCCGCATCCTGCCGACCAGACGCCGTGGCAGGAGCTCTACCGCAAGACCGTGGGCCAGCACGCCACCGGCGCCTGCATGGAGCTCGCCACGCGCTATCACGACATCGCCAACAAGGTCGGCGTGGCGCGGGACAATCACTAGGACCACCGTCGTTCCGGGGCGATGCGAGGCATCGAACTCTGATGTGCAATTGCACATCTGAGAATCTCGAGATTCCGGGTCTGGTGCTTTCGCACCATCCCGGAATGGCGTTGCTCAACTCGGCGGCCACAACGAACTAACGAAAATCGAAAATTCAGGAGACCCCCCTATGTCAGACCGCCTCAAGGGCAAACGCGCATTGGTGACGGCGGCGGCGGCCGGCATCGGCCGCGCCTGCGCCATCGCCTTTGCGCGCGAGGGCGCCACGGTGTTCGCGACCGATGTCGATGAGAAAGGCTTGAGCACGCTCAAGAACGATGGCATTGCCGAAGTGGCGCGGCTTGACGTGCGCGACACCGCCGCCGTCGCGGCGGCCGCCAAGCGCATCGGCAAGGTCGATGTTCTCCTGAATGCCGCGGGGTTCGTGCATCACGGCACCATTCTCGACTGCTCGGACGAGGATTGGGATTTCTCGTTCGACCTCAACGTCAAGTCGATGCACCGGATCATCAGAGCGTTCCTGCCGGCCATGCTGGAGGGCGGCGGTGGCGCCATCGTCAACATCTCCTCGGCCGCCGGCGTCTTCAAGGCCGCGCCAAATCGCTACGTCTATGGTGCAACCAAGGCCGCGGTGGCGGCGCTGACCCGTTCGGTCGCCGCCGACTTCATCGGCAAAGGCATTCGCTGCAACTGCATCTGCCCGGGCACGATCGAGACGCCGTCCATGCTGCAGCGTGCAGCAGCGGCGGGCCCTGGCGGGCGCGAGATGTTCGTCGCGCGCCAACCAATGGGCCGGCTGGGCACGGCGGAAGAGATCGCCGCGCTCGCGGTCTATCTCGCCAGCGACGAGAGCGCCTTTACCACGGGCGTTGCCCATGTCATCGACGGCGGCTGGACGCTGTAGACAAATTCTCCGTCATTCCGGGATGGTGCGCTAGCACCAGACCCGGAATCTCGAGATTTTCGGGTTCACGCTTCGCGTGCCCCGGAGTGACGGAATGAAACAACACAGAGGATCCTCACCATGAACAAGATCGATCTCAACGGACGCTGCGCCGTCGTCACCGGCGGCGCGCAGGGTTTTGGACGCGCCATCACGGAGCGCTTTGCCGCCTCCGGCGCCAAGGTCGCGATCTGGGACCACGATCAGACGCTCGCGGACAAGACCGCGAAGGAGATCGGCGGCGCCGTCACCGCCGTGAAGGTCGACGTCACCGATTGGGGCGCGGTCGAAACCGCCCGCGACGCCACGCTGAAGGCCTTCGGCAAGATCGACATTCTCGTCAACAATGCCGGCATTGCCGGCGTCAATAAGACGGTGTGGGAGACCGATCTCGAGGAATGGCGCAAGGTTCTGCGCATCAATCTCGACGGCCCCTTCATCTGCTGCAAGGCGATCGTGCCGACGATGGTGAAACAGAATTACGGCCGCATCGTCAACATCGCCTCCATTGCCGGCAAGGAAGGCAACCCGAACGCCGCGCATTATTCGGCCTCCAAGGCCGGCCTGATCGCTTTGACAAAATCGCTCGGCAAGGAGCTCGCGCAGCAGAACATCATGGTCAACGCGGTGACGCCGGCCGCGGCGAAGACCGCGATCTTCGACCAGCTCACGCAGCAGCACATCGATTTCATGCTCTCGAAGATTCCGAAGGGCCGGTTCGTGCTGGTCGAGGAAGTCGCGGCGATGGTCGCCTGGCTGTCGTCGGAGGATTGCGGCTTCTCCACCGGCGCCGTGTTCGATATCTCCGGCGGGCGGGCGACGTATTAGTCAGGGCTCGCTCGACATCAATCCATCCGCCGGCTGGGCGCGGCGACGCTCCGTCGTCGCGATCCAGATGCCGGCGAAGACCGCTACGATGCCGAGGACCAGATTCCAGTGCAGCGGCTCGTGAAGCAGCGCCGCTCCAACCGCTGACGCGGCGATCGGATTGACGCAGACCGAGATCGCAACGCGCGTCGGCGTCGTCCGCTGCAGCGCGAACGCCCAGAGATAGAAGGTAAGCGCAGCCCCGAAAGCGCCGAGATAGCCAGCGGCGAGCCATTGCGACGCGCCGAATGCCGCGACAGGGCCGAAGCTGCCCCGCAGCCATGAGACGATGATGAGGCATGCCGCGCCAATGCCCATGGACGTCGCGGTGAAGGACATCGGGCCAGAACGGCGGATGAGCGGCTTGGACCAGATGCTGTAAAGCGCCATGCAGAGCGCGGCAGCAATCATCAGAAGATCACCGCGCCAGGCCCCGCTCGGCGCGCTGGAGAGCCCGGAGAGCAGCGCCAGCGCGACGCCCACCATCGCGACCAGAACCCCGATCGACTTGCGGGCCGTCAAGGCTTCGCTACCGAGCGACGCACCGACAACCATCGTCAGGAGCGGAAGCGTCGATAACGCCAGCGCGCCGCGCGCTGCGGTCGTGAAAATCAGGGACGCGTTAAAGAGGATCGGGAACAGGGCGAAGTACAACACGCCCAGTCCCGCCGTGCCGGTCCAGTCCCGCCGCGCGGGCCAGCGATCGCCTTTGAGAGCCGCGAGCGGCAGCAGGAGCAGAAAACCGATGCCGAAGCGGAAGGAGCCGATGGCGAGAGGATCGATCGCATTGACCAGGTACCGCGTGGCTCCGATTGAGGTTCCCCCCAAGCTGCTGGATAGGACCGCAGCCAGAACGCCCCAGGCTTCCCCCATATCATCGACCTTCCTTGTTCGACCTTCGCGCTTCTTCGATTGCCGACGAGGATAGGAAGGCGCTACTAATCAAGGAATGGAATTTCTTTGATCAAAGATATCACGCTTGCTGATGAACCTTCCCGTCCTCGATCCCGATCTCCTGAAGGCCTTTGTCGCCGTCGCCGATCACCGCTCGTTTACGCGCGCGGCGACCAGCCTCAACCGCACCCAGTCGGCGGTGAGCATGCAGATCAAGCGTCTTGAGGATCGGCTCGGGGTGGAACTGTTCCAGCGGACCAAAGCGAATGTCGATTTGACATCCGCCGGCGAAGGTCTGCTCGGCTATGCCCGACGCATCCTAATGCTGAACGACGAAGCGGTCGGCCGGCTGCGCGAGCACAAGGTCGAAGGCGTCGTTCGGCTCGGCGTGATGGACGATTACGGCACCTTCATCGTGCCGCCCTTGCTGGCGAGTTTCATCGCCAGCTATCCGCTCATTCATGTCGAGATGGAGACCGGGCTAACGGCCTCGATGCCGGGCCGACTCGGCGAGGCCTACGACCTCGTCATTGCCATGCACCCGGCAGGACGCGGCGAAGGCGAGTTCCTGCGGCGCGAGCAGGCCGTCTGGGCCGCCGGCGCCGCTCACTCGATCGAGGAGCAGGATCCGCTGCCCGTTGCGCTCTATCCCCAGGGCTGCCTGTTCCGGAAATGGGCCATCGAAGCACTCGACGCCGCCAAGCGCCGCTGGCGCCTGGCCTTCGTCAGCCACAGCCTCGCGGCTGTGGAGGCGATCGCGACCCAAGGCCTGGCCGTGACAGTGGTGAAGGCCGGCACTTTCCCGCCACGGCTGCGCCCGCTGTCTGATCGCGATGGCATGCCGCCCCTGCCCGCCGCCGACATCTGCCTGCATCGCGCCACCAATCTGTCGCGCGCCGGGGTCCTTTTGGCGGATCACCTGCGGACGGCCATCCGAAACGAGGTGCCGTTGCAACGAGCCCGTGCTAGCGCTGTTGCGTCGGCCGAACCGAACGAGATCGTCGCGTGCCCCTGAACGCTACCGCTTACGAGTTCTCCACCTGGATCCTGCCGCTGGTGTTTGCCATCACCTTCCACGAGGCGGCGCACGGCTTCGTCGCGCACGCCTTTGGCGACAGCACGGCCTGGAATCTCGGGCGGGTCAGCTTCAATCCGCTGCGCCACATCGATCCGTTCGGGACCCTGCTACTGCCGGCACTGTTGCTGCTGTCGCATTCGCCATTCCTGTTCGGTTACGCCAAGCCGGTTCCCGTCAACTTCCGCAAGCTCCGCACGCCGAGGCTCGGCATGATTCTGGTGGCGCTGGCCGGGCCGGGCACCAACATCTTGCTCGCGCTCGCCGCAGCCGCCGCTTTTCACCTGCTCCCGATCGTTCCAGCGAATGCGGCATTGTGGGTCGCGGCCAATTTGAAAAACACCGTTCTCATCAATGTGGTGCTGGCGGTCTTCAACATGATGCCGATTCCGCCGCTCGACGGCGGACGCGTCGCGGTCGGGATATTGCCGCGGCCGCTGGCGGTGCCGCTCTCCCGCCTCGAGCCGTTTGGCATGTTGATTCTGATAGGAATTTTGATCCTGCTGCCCTTGGCAGGTTCGCAGTTCGGTCTAAATCTTAATGTTATTTCAGCGGGGCTGAGGACGGTGACCGATTTTTTGATCCGCCTCATACTCATTTTAACCGGTAATTCGTAGCCCATCATAAGGACTGGCGAGAGAAAGCCGAGGGCACCTTGGTCAAAGCTGCTGATATGATGATCGCGCGCCGCGCCGACACCAGGGCCCGCGCCGATTTCGCGACCTGGAAAATGATCGCCAAGCTCAATGGTGCCTCCTCTCTTCCCGCCAGCGCCCAGAATTTCCTCGCAAGCTACAAGGCCCTGCTCAAGGACATGAGCGAGGCGGATGCAACCGAAGCCACCATCCGCCAGATGTATGCGACGTATTATAAAGAGATGGGCGGGGCCGGCACGCCGCCGGAGGTCCGCCCGGCTCCGACCGCTCCGGTGGCCGATAATGTCACGGCCTTTAGGCGGCCGGCGGCGCGATCGAAACCGTCCAGCTTTCGAGCCAGTTTCGGCTTCGGCGGGCAAGGTCAACAGCAGCGGCTTCCGGTGGCGCTGATCTTCACCTGTCTCGTCATCGTCTATGTCGGGATCAGGTATTTCTGGCGTTAGGACCAAGTTCCGCGACTGACGCTCCACGGTTTCGCCTCGGCGCTCGATCGCCGCTCATTTGGCGGCCTTGAAGTCCACCGGCAAACTGAAGGAAAACTGATCGTCGGTGAGGCCCGCGGGCGGCGGAGGTACCGGATCGGAACGGCGGACCATCGCGATCGCCGCCGCGTCGTAAGCGGCGTCTCCCGAGGATTCCGCGACATCGACCGAGACCACGTTGCCGCGACGGTTCAGCACAAGATTCAAACGCACCTTCGCGGCTTTGTTCTTGCCGGCGGGGAACCGCTTGTGCAGTTCAAAATAAGCGCTGATCTTTCGGCCCCAATTGGCTGTCAGCCTCAGCTTGTCCTTGCCGATGCCGACATTGGGCGCCTTCGCCTTCTCCGACTCGACGGCGCTGTCCTCGAGCGACTTGCGCGAGCTCTCTTCCGAGTTCTCCGATGCTTGGCTGGCCTGGGTCTGCACCGCCGCGACCTTGGCCTCATCCTCTTTGGGCTTCTTCGAATCGTTGGTGGTGACGACGCGATCCGCATCGCTCGTCTCGTCCGGAACGTCCTTTGGCAGATCCGTCTCCTTAACCTCGGTCTTCTGCTCCGCGACCTCGGGCGAGGCCTGCGAAGCGGAGGAGTCCGGTCCGGCCGGGAGATCGTCATCGGGAACCTTTGGCGAGGCCATTTCGAAGCCGATCTCGACCGCATTCGCGCCAAGGCCGTCGTCGTCGCTCTCGACGCTACGATGCGACAACGCGAACGCCGCTCCGCCGAGATGAAGCGCCAGCGAGGCGACGCCGGCGCAAATCCATAAGCGCCGCGATGACGTGCGTCTGCTGTCGAGGTCACCCATGCCGATGCTGCCCTTCGCGATCACGGCTTTGCAACGGCGGCCGGCGGCGACTGCCCGGATGCCGCCGGCACGCCCTCGAGCGCCACCAGCTTGATCTTCGCGTAACCGCCCGCACGAAGGATCTCCAGCACGTCCATCATCTCGCCATAGGGCACGGCGCGGTCCGCGCGCAGGAAAATGAAGCGATCCTTGCTGGCGTCGGCCATTGCATCGAGCGAGCGCACGAGGTCGGGGCGTTTGACCGGCGTCTCCCCGATCGCCAGCGACAGATCGGGCTTGATGCTGACATAGGTCGGCTTGTCCGGCTTCTTCTCAGGTGTCGCGGTCGATGTCGGAAGATTGATCGGCAGATCGACCGTCGCGAGCGGCGCCGCCACCATGAAGATGATCAGCAACACCAGCATGACATCGATGAACGGCGTGACGTTGATATCGTGGGCTTCCGAAAACTCCTCGTCGTCGTCCAACCCGCCTTCCGCGATCGAAGCGCCCATCGCTCAAGCTCCCCCGCTCACTCCGCCGCCCGCGCCAGCACACCGCGATGACCGCGGTCGAGATCGCGCGACAAAAGGCGCGCGGCGGCGCCGGAAGCACGGGCGACCAGTTCGAGATAGGTCTTGGTCACGCGCGCGAAGTGATTGTAGATGAGGACGGCCGGGATCGCCGCCGCAAGACCGACGGCAGTCGCAAGCAGCGCTTCCGCAATGCCCGGCGCGACCACCGCAAGATTGGTCGTCTGCGCTTTTGAGATCCCGATAAAACTGTTCATGATACCCCACACTGTGCCGAACAGTCCGACGAAGGGCGAGGTCGAACCGATCGATGCCAGGAGGCCCATGCCCAGGCGGATGCGACGCGCCTCCGCGCGGGAGATCTCCGCAAAGCTCGATGCGGCGCGCTCCTTGATGCCGCCGTCATTGGCGATTCCCGCCGACAGCCGCGCCTCCTGCATCGCTGCGTCAAGGAGCTGTGACAGGACGACATCGCTTCCTCCGAGCGCAAACTGCGCCTCCGCCAGCGACCTCGCCCCGCGAATTTTCCCGAGCGCCGCGGTCAACTTGCGCCGGATCACCGACAACTCGATCGTCTTGCCGATGAAGATGGTCCAGGTCATCAGCGAGGCGAAGGCAAGCCCGCTCATCACGATCTTGACCAGGATGTCGGCCGACAGGAACATCGACCATGGCGACAGCTCGTGCAGTGACGGCTTCAGCGCCTTTGCGGCGCTATCCGCGTCGGCGGCATCTGCCGCCGCGCTGGCAGAAGCCGCCACCGGCGCCGCGCTTGCCGGAACTGCAGGCGCTTGCGTGGGATTTTCTTGTTGCGTCAGCGCCTGGCTCGCAGCGGGTGCCTGCTGCTGCGCCTGGGCGGGCTGCTGCGCCAACGCAACCCCTGCCTGCGACAGGATCGCGAGTGCGGTTACCCAATTAAGAATTGTTCTAAACATTGCCGCACCATCTCCGACCAGCGAGGCCTGTGGTTAAGCCGCTTGGGCGGCACGGTTCAAGACCCGGGGACAGGTTTGAGAGCGAATCTAAGTTGAACGCGGTTAGCGTTCTCCTCCGCGACGGTGTTGCGCGCTGAAAACGGCGGCGCGGGGCCCAGCGGCGCTTCGGTGCGCCCAGGAATGGCCACCGCGCGTCTCCTTGCGCTCCAGTCCTTGCGCTCCAGGTGATCTTCCATCGCATCGCAGCCTTGCAGATCTCGATTGTGGCCGACGGCATCGCCGCTCAATTCGCTGGGCAAGGCGCAAAATGCCGCAGGACGATCCAAGCGATCCGATGAAAATATCGGGCCGGGTGTAATTTGTTCGTCATATCGAGGATGAAGCTGGTGCGTCTTGCGCCAGCTCAAATGCCACCCTCGCCCAGGCGTGCTATCGGTGATTCAGTTGGGCGCCATGATCTCATGCCCGATTGCCATTCTGATCCGGAAGGATATCCTCCGCATCGGCGGCAATCGGAGCGTCGCGCGCTCCGAAGTGGGGTGATGAAAAAGTTTCTAACGCAGCTAAGGAGCGGTCCGACCCGCGTCGTCGTGGCGTGGGCCGTTGCCTTTGGCTTGTTGCTTCAGACTCTCCTGCCCGTGCTCGCGCTCCACGCAAGGGCGCAAGCGTTGGCGGATCCCGATTTTGGGATCATCTGCAGCGGCAGTGGCGGCGATCATTCGGATCAGGCCGGTGGCCCGAAGCCGCTCGACGATGCGCATCCAAACGATTGCTGCTCAATTTGCGTGCTGATTCACGCGAGCCACCTTGCCGTCCCACCTCAAGCGGCGGCGGACGTCTTCCCTTGGCCGGCCCAAGCGCAAGCGATCCAAATATCTCGGGACCATCGGGGCGCTGTAGCGCTGGCCTTTGTCCCCTACAGCTCCCGCGCACCGCCGCCAGCGTCCTGACGCCCTTTCTCTAGCAACCTGTCAGACCGTTTCCTGTCCGGGAGTGAATCCTCGGCGGTTCAATCCGCATGCGCGGAGCACAATTGTGTTCGAAATCCCCAAGCCTAACTCTACACCCATCCAAATATTGCCCGACTTCAAGCGATCCGCCGTTCTGCGCGCGCCGCGCGCATTCACTGCGCTCACGGCCGTCGCGGCGCTCGCCTCGGCGGTGTCGCTGAGCCCGACGCCCGTACTGGCCCAGGCCGAGGCGTCGCAGCCGCTTCCCCGAATCGTGGTGCAGAAGCCGAAGCGGAAGCCACATGTGGTGCAGCCCGCCGCAGCCGCACGCGCAACTCCGGCCGAGGCGGTTGTCGCATCGACGCCACGGGCGCGGGATTTGGTGACGACCGCCAACACCACAACGCTGTCCGGCGAGGCCGTATCCGACCGCGCGCTCGCGACCAGCGACAGCGCCGCTCTCGTGAACGATATTCCCGGCGGGGCCGTCTGGGGAGCGGGCGGAGTCTCCAGCCTTCCGGCCCTCAACGGTATGGGTGCCGATCGTGTTCAGGTCGCGATCAACAGCATGCTGATCAGCCCCGCTTGTCCCAACGAAATGAACCCGCCGCTCTCCTTCGTTAATCCGTCGATGATTTCCAGCATGCGCGCCTATCTTGGCGTCGCGCCGGTCAGCGCGGGCGGCGATTACACGGGCGGTAAGATCATCGTCGAAACCGCGCCGCCGAAATTCTCGCTGGAATCCCAGGGCTGGGTCACCAGTGCCATGCTGTCGGGCTTCTTTCGAAGCAACAACAACAGCTATGGCGTCGATGCCTCTGCCTCGATCGCCAATCACGATACCAGCGTCAGTTATACCGGCGGTTGGGTCCGTGCCGGCGATTATCACGCGGCCGACGGCACCACGGTCAAGTCGACACTATACGAGACGCAGAATCACGCGTTGACCATTTCCAAGCAGACATTCGGCAACCTGTTCTCGGTGCAGGTCGGCGGCCAATTCATCCCCTATCAGGGCTACGTCAACCAATACATGGACATGGTCTATAACCGCGGCCTGTTCGTGAACGGACGCTATGAGGGCGCATTCGACTGGGGAACCTTGGAAGCAAGCGCTTTCGCGCACCAGATCCGCCACACCATGGGTTTCATCGCGCCGGACAAGATCGGCGAGATGCCGATGGATACCAAAGGATCGGACATCGGCTATTCGCTGAAGGCGACGGTCGCCGCCTCTACCCGGGATGTGGTCCGCTTCGGCAACGAACTGTACCACAATCAGCTCAGGGACTGGTGGGATCCGGTTGCGGGATCAATGATGATGAGCCCCAACGCCTTCATCAGCCTCAATGATGGCACACGCAACCGGCTCGGGACGTTCGCCGAATGGGAGCACAAGTGGAGCCGCGAATGGACCACCCTGATCGGCCTGCGCAACGACATCGTGTGGATGAACACCGGCAATGTGCAGGGCTACAACATGATGTATGCCGCCGATGCCGCGGCATTCAACGCACTCGACCACGCGCGGACGGATCTCAATCTCGACGGCTCCGCGCTCGTGCGATACGAGCCGGATCAGCTCAGCGTGTTCGAACTCGGCTTCGCCCGCAAAACCCGCTCGCCGAATTTGTACGAGCGGTACGCATGGTCCACCAATATGATGGCCATGAACATGATCGGCTGGTTCGGCGACGGCAATGGCTATGTCGGCAACATCGACCTCAAGCCGGAGAAGGCCCACACCGCGAGCATCACCGCCGGCTGGCACGATGCTGCGCAGAAGGATTGGGACATCAAGATCACGCCGTACTACACCTATGTTCAGGACTATATCGATGTCGATCGTTGTTTCACCGCTGCGACGTCGATGTCCTGCGGCGCCATGAATCTCACCGAGCGGAACGATTTCGTGTACCTGCGCTTCGCCAACCATGACGCGACGCTCTATGGCGTCAATCTCTCGGGCAAGGTCGCAATGTGGGATAATGAAAGCTACGGCCGGGGCGTCTTTCGCGCGGTGCTGAGCTATACCCGCGGCCAACGCACCGACGGCATCGATCTCTATCATGTCATGCCTGTCAATGCGAAGTTAGCGCTCGACCACACGCTGGGTAACTGGACCAACAGTGTGGAACTGCAACTGGTGGGATCGAAGGACTTCGTGAGCCAGGTCCGCAATGAACTGACCACGCCATCCTACGCGCTGGTCAACGTCCGCACCGGCTATCAATGGCAGCAGGTCCGCATCGACTTCGGCATCGACAACCTCTTCAATGAATACTATGTCCTGCCGCTCGGCGGCGCCGACCTCACCGATTACAAGGGCGCGGCGGGGACGCTCTATGGCTTCAACGTGCCCGGACCAGGCCGCTCATTCAACGGGCGCCTCACCGTGCAGTTCTGATCCAACGCATCGCCGCGCAAGCTGCGGCCGAAACGGAGCTTCTGGTCAATGCCTGAGGCTCACCGGCCGCAGTCGCAACGGTCTTCGGCAAAAACCAGCTTAGCCTCTAAAGCATCCGCCGGCCAAGCTGCAGGGCCGGTCGAGCGCCCTCAACCAGTCCCGTCATTGCGAGGAGCGAAAGCGACGAAGCGATCCAGACTGTATCCGCGGAGAAAATCCGTATTGCTTCGCTTGCGCTCGCAATTGTGCATGTTCACTAATTCGCTGATCGAATCCAGCCCGCAGGGGGGATTCGATGCGCGACAACAGCTTCGACCGGACGATTGAACGGAATTACATTCAGAAGTGGCGGTTCTTGATCGCAGAGTATGAGGAAGTGAAAGCGGGGCGATCGGCGACATTCCGGCGGGTCGGGGATTTCTACCGCCACCACGGCACGTGCTCGCAGACCTTCCGGAAGTACTATAACCGCTACCTGCGCAGCGGCGCGGAGGCCGACCTGCTGCCGCAGCGCCGCGGGCCGAAATGGCGCGAACGCCGCCAGCCGGAAGGCATTGAGGCGGAGATCGTCGCCTGCCGCAAGCGCGGCATGAACCGATACGAGATCCATGCCGCCTTGCGTGAACAGCGCGATACGGTACCCTCGCCATCGACCATCTATCGCGTCCTAAAGCGCCACGAGCTGAACCGCCGCACCCCGGCGATGCGTGAGGAGAAACGCCGCATTATCAAGGACAAGATCGGGGAACTCGGCCATATTGACCTGCACCAACTGCCGCGCGACATGTTCCTGGTGCCGCCGCCAAGCCCTGCCTTCATCATCAGCCTGCTCGACAGTTGCTCACGCCTGGCCTGGGCCGAAGTCCTGACCTCGAAAAAGGCGCTGCCGGTCATGTTCAAGGCCCTGAAGATGATCAACACCCTGAGCGTCACCTATGGGGTCCAGTTCGCCGAGATCCTCTCTGATAACGGGGCCGAGTTCGCCTCCCGCAATAAACCGGAGGAGCACCCCTTCGAAGCCATGCTGATCGAGCTCGGCATCAAGCACCGCTACACCAGGCCCTACCGGCCGCAGACCAATGGCAAGGTCGAGCGGTTCTGGCGAACCCTGGACGATGACGTCATCGAGGGCGCCACCTTCGATAACCTTGAGCACTTCGCCAATGAACTGTTCGAGTACCTGATCTACTACAACAACTTCAGACCTCATCAGGCCCTCGGCGGCAAGACCCCAAAGGACTTCGCCGCCGCCCAGACTCAAACCATTCGATCAGCGAATTAGTGAACATGCACAGCAATGACGTCGGAGGTTGGGCGCGCGTCTCGTCGATTCGCTCAGATCGGCGACTGCTCTAAACCTCGGCCCAGTAGCGAATGAGGTTGTGATAGATGCCGGTCAGCTTGACCGTTTCGGGGTCATCGCGGCCCAGCCGCTCGGCGAGCGCCTGGATCGCGGTGTCGAGGTCGAAGATCATGCTGCGCGCATGAGCGTCGCGGATCATGCTCTGCAGCCAAAAGAAGGACGCAACGCGCGCGCCGCGCGTGACCGACGTTACCATGTGCAGGCTCGAAGCCGGATAAAGCACGAGATCGCCGGCGGGCAGCTTGACTTCGTGAGAGCCGTAGAGGTCCTCGATCACGAGTTCGCCGCCGTCGTATTCCTCCGGTTCGGACAGGAACAGCGTCACCGACAGATCGGTCCGAATCCGCAGGCCCGTCAGGCGGTCGCCGCGCACGGCATTGTCGACGTGAATACCGAAATGATGACCGGCCGCCGCGGTATAGCGATTGAACAGCGGCGGGAAGATATGTTGAGGCACCGCGGCCGAAAGGAAACGCGGATTGGCCGTCAGCGCCGAAATGATGCGGTTGCCGAGCTTGCGTGCCACCTCGCCGTCCGGCGGCAATTGCTCATTGCGCTTGACCAGCGCCGACTGCGCGCCTGCTGTGGAGCGGCCGTCCTCCCAAGCCGAGGCGTCCATGATGCGGCGGAAATCCGCCACATCCTGCTTGCTCAAAACATCGGGGACGCAGATCAGCATGGGCGTCGTCAGTATCTTGCCGAGACGACCAGATAGGCGGCGCGGCCGGGCGCTTCGAGCACGAATGGCGCGGCGCTCTGGTAGAAGGCGTCGTAATAGCGCTTGTCGAAGATGTTGTTGACGAATAGCTTGACCGTCCAGTGCTTGTCGATCTTGGCTTCCGCGAACGCGTCGAAGCGCCAATAGCTCGGCAGCGACGTCCCCTGGTTGGCGGCGAGTAAGGTGCCGCCATACATCTTCGAGCGGTAGACCGCCTGGCCGCCGATCTCCCACATGTCATCCAACTGATATTTGGAGAGCATGCTGAAGGATTGATGCGCGACGTTGGCCAGCGGCAGCCCCACATTGGTCGTGTAGAGCGTGGTGTTGGCCGGCGGCACAAGCGACTTTGTCACTTCCGATTGCATCAAGACCAGGCCGCCGAACACGCTCCATTTGTCCGTGATCTTGCCGCCGACTTCGAGATCGATGCCCCTGATGCGATAGGCGGCGCCGGCGGTGATGCAGGAGACAGTGCCAACTGTACCGGTCGGATAGGGACAGGCCGCCGTAGCGGTGGCGGGCGACGTGATGTTTCGCGACTCGCGCGCGTTTTCTTTCTCTGTCTGGAACAGCGCACCGGTGACCAACAGATGCCGGTCGAACAATTCCCATTTGTTGCCGATTTCGATCGCCGTGTTCTTTTCAGGCCCAAAAATCTGGTTGGAGGCGCCGTTGAGGACCGGTGCCAGGCCGCCATAGGTCGAACTGGTGCCGTCGAACTCGGCGCCGACCGGATTGGACGACGTCGCATAGGCGACATAGACGCTGGTGATCGGCAGCGGCTTGAGCGTCAGGCCCAGGTTGAAATTGGGCAGACCAAAATCGGCGGATTGTGAGCCGAAGACGTTGGCGACGCCATTCACAGTTCCGTAGCCGGATGTCGCGATGCTGTAGTCGTCGTAGCGGATACCGCCATTCAAAATGACGAAATCATTGTAGTTGGCGGAATCCAGCAGGTAGACGCTCTTGGTGTCGATGTTGACCTTGGTCGGGAGCCCCGTCAGCGTCGGCGTTCCACTAAACGGCAGCAGTGTGTATTGCGGATAGAACACGCTGACGCCGGTCAACGAACCAGAGCCGCTGAAGCCGCCCGGGAGCGCCTCTGAGCTCAGGCCGGCATATTTGTCGATGCTGGAGGTTTCGCGCGAGAGTTCCACGCCTCCAAGAGCCGTGTGATTCCAGCCTTCCGTATTGAATTTGTAGCTCGCTTCCGTCTGGTTCGCGAGCACCTCGGTCGGTTGATAGCGGCTTTGCGGATTGGCGCTCAGCGTCGATGCGGACAACGGATTGGTCAGGACCGGCGATTCCGGGATGGTCCCGATATAGTTCAAAGTCGAGCGCGACGCCCTCACCTTGTCGCTGATGGTGAGATCGGGCGTGATCTGCAGCTCGGTGTTCACCGTCCCAATGTCCTGACGGACCTGGAAGAAGTCACGATTCGCGAAACCGTAGAAATTGTTACGATTGACGCCGAAATCCGGAAATGGTCCACCAGCGGTGCTCGCCGTGCTCGGCCGGTAGTAGGGCACACCGAAATCCGGCAAACCGTGGATGTCGGTGTGGATGTAATCGGCGGTGATCTTGACGGCGTCAACGGGCGTCCATTTCGCCGCAACGAAGCCGCCGCTGCGGTCGTCGGTGACGTAGCTGCGGCCCGCGATGCCGGCGTCCTGAAACAATCCGCCAGCGCGAACCGCGAAGGTCGGGCTGATGACCTGGTTGACGTCGAGCACGACCCGTTTGGTCTTATCCGTGCCGAACGTCGTGTCCATGTTGTAGAAGCTGTTTTCGGTGTTCGCCTGCTTGGTCACGATGTTGATCGCGCCGCCCGCGGTACCCCGGCCCGCGAACGAGGAGGCGGGTCCGCGCAGGATCTCGACCTGCTCGGTGAAGAAGTTTTCCCGGACGCTGACGCCGGAATCGCGCACCCCATCGATGAAGATGTCGTTTCTCGCGTCGAAACCGCGGATGAAGAAGCGGTCGCCGAAGGCATTGCCACCCTCGCCCGTGCCAAGCGTGACGCCCGCCGTGCTCAAGACCGCCTGCTTGAGGTTGGTGGCATTCTTGTCGTCCAGCACCTGCCTGCTGAGCACCGTCACCGACCTCGCCGTATTCAACACCGGCTCGGGAAATCTGCCCGACTCCGCAAGATGGTCAACCTTGTAAGGTGCAGCCGGATCCGCATAGGGATCGCGATCCGGCGGCAAACCGCCGGCATTGGGAAACGGCACCGCCGCCACGCGCTGCTGCTGTCGCGCCGCGCGGCGGAGCGCATTGCGGGCGCGAATCTGCTCCTGCGTCGGCTTTGAGGCGGTAGGCCGCGGATGCGCGACCGGTGCATCGACCGTCACCGGCGGCAGATTGGATTGCTGCGCCTCGGCTCCGGACACTGACGCCACCGCGATGAGCCCTGCGACCGCGGAGACTTTCTTCCCGGAATTGCCGTCGAAATTTTCGCTCACCATTCCGACCGTTGCCAACGAACGCAACGATCGCGGTGCGACCACCTGCCCCATATTCATGCGCCCCACGACTTATTATTCAATGGCGCGCAACAAGCGTGCGCGCTGGGCCTTGGTATCGAGCGGGAATTTCGCGGTCAACGCGATCGGGACGCGAAGACGCTTGAAAAGGTCCAGATCAAAACGATTCTAATCTGCAGTTTGAAATCGTTCTAAAGGAAGTTTGTAAGCGTTCTAAAGAGTGCTCAACGCGAGACGCGTTAGTCACTGCTCGGCGGCTTCATCAGCGAGAACAGCTCATCGACCGTTTGCTGCGCGATGAGCCGCACGCGATCGGTATCCTTCGTGCCGGCGATATTGACGCCTTTCACCACCGCTTTGATCTCGTCGCGAAAATCGGTGAGGAACCGCAAGGGATCGCGCGAATCATTGGCCACGCGCGCGATCAGCCCCGTGATCAGGATCTGGCACGCGATCATTTTTCCGTTCAACTCGTCCATCCACAGCTCCGCGCATTCGTGCGTCACGTGGTATGACCGACGCGCCGCCGGCTTACAACGGGAGCGCCGCACATTTGAATTCGTTCTAAATTGAGAAGCAGCGCTGCGCCGGCACCGCGCCCAAAGCCAGGGCGAAACTCTCCGCGACCGAACTATTCCAGACGATCGACCCGGCGGAGCGCGGGAAAAAGCCTCATCCAAATCAGCGCCAGCGCGATCGTGCCGATGCCGCCGAGCAGAGCTGCAGGTACAACGCCCAAGAGGGATGCGGCGATGCCGCTAATGACCCGGCGGCGATAATCGCTCAAAAATGCAGCCACGCGTCTTGCGCGAACGGCGCGCGTGTCCGCGCACCCTGCTACTTCGCCGCGACGTGCCCCGATGGATCGGACAACGTCTTGATCCGCTCCTTGATGTCGCGCAGCGTGGTCAGGCTGGTTTCAATCGCTTCAGTGGAGACGGTGTCGAGAACATCGGTGGCGATGGCATCGCGCAGGCTGTCGAGATCGTCGACGAGCTGACGGCCCTGTGGAGTCAGAAACAGGCGGTTGGCGCGCCGGTCCTTCGGATCGTGGCGTCGTTCGAGCAGGCCATGTTCGACCAGCCGATCGAGCAGACGCACCAGCGAAATCGGCTGCAGCTCGAGCACATCGGCAAGATCGACCTGCGACAATCCCTCCTGCTCGCGCAGCCGAAACAGCACGATCCATTGCGCGCGGGTGGTGCCTTTTGCCTTGGCGCGGTGATCGATATAGTTGCGCAGGAGTCTCGAGCTTTCGACGAGCTGTGAAATGAGCTTCCGTTTCAGGTCGAGCGACATGACTCCGGCGTTCCCTCGAAGATTGCCAATTGTTTAGGATTCTCAAGTCATAGTGTGTTTACACATAAAGTGCACGCATACTATATCTGGTTGCGCTGGGAACGGTTTTGAAGACCCATTATTCTTATCCTTTCAGCCCATGAGCCGACATGAAGAAGTCGCGGACGATCTGGTGGCTGTTACTGCTGGTGGTGATCGGCGGTGCCGGCTATCTGAGCTGGCAGCACTATCAAGCCTCTGAAGCAGCGAAGAGCGCCCAGCAGGCCGCCGCTGCACAGCCCAAGGCCGTTCCCGTCAGCACGGCACCGGCCGAAAAGGCCGACTTTCCAGTCTATTTGACCGGACTTGGCACGGTTCAGGGTTTTAACACCGTGCAGGTGCGCACCCGCGTCGACGGGCAGATCGACAAGATCGGTTTCCAGGAAGGCCAGCTTGTCAAGCAGGGCGACCTGCTCGCCGAGATCGATCCGCGCCCGTTCCAGGCGGCGCTTGACCAGGCAAAGGCCAAGAAGGCACAGGATGAGGCCAATCTCGCCAACGCCAATCTCGACCTGCAGCGCTATACCAAGCTCGGCGAGTTTGCGACGCGCCAGCAGACCGACACCCAGCGCTCGACCGTCGCGCAGCTCACCGCGCAGATTGCGGCCGACGACGCTGCCATCGCCAACGCCCAGACCCAACTCGACTACACCCAGATCAAGGCGCCGATTTCAGGCGTGGTCGGCCTGCGCCAGGTCGACATCGGCAATATCGTCAATGCCGCGACCCAAACCGGTATCGTGAGCATCGCACAGGTCGAGCCGATCGCGGTCATCTTCACCGCGCCGGAAGACCAGCTTCCTTACATCAGCGAGGCGCAGGCGGTCAGTCCGCTGAAGGTGATCGCCATCACCACTGATGGCAAGAAGGTGCTGGCGGAAGGCAAGCTCGCGGTCATCAACAACCAGGTCGATACGACCAGCGGGACTATCCGGCTGAAAGCGGTGTTCGATAACAAGAACCATGCGCTGTGGCCCGGCCAATCGGTCTCCACGCGCCTTCTGGTGAAGACATTGAAGGATGCCACCGTGGTCCCTGACGACGCCGTCCAGCACTCAACCAACGGCCTCTATGCCTATACGGTCGGCAAGGACAACAAAGCCGAACTGCACAAGGTCAAGGTCAGCTATTCCATCGACGGCCGCACGGTCGTTGATGAGGGCCTGACGCCGGGAGACCAGGTGATCACCGGCGGCCAGTTCAAGGTCCAGCCAGGCACGCTTGTCTCCACCGCGGTGGCGAGCACCGATGCGGCGCAAGGCAAGGTTCGGCAGGAATGAACGGCGGCGGAATTTCGGCACCCTTCATTCGCTACCCCATCGGCACCTCGCTGTTGATGGCGGGGATCTTGTTCGTCGGCCTGGTGGCCTACCCGCTTCTGCCGGTCGCACCACTGCCCCAGGTCGACTTCCCGACCATTCAGATCACCGCGACCCTGCCGGGCGCCAGCCCCGAGACCATGGCAACCTCGGTGGCGCAGCCCCTGGAGCGGCAATTCGCGCAGATTCCCGGCATCGCCCAGATGACCTCGACGAGCTATCTGGGCACCGCGGCCGTCACCATTCAGTTCGATCTCAACCGCAACATCGACGGCGCCGCCAATGACGTTCAAGGCGCCATCAACGCGGCGAGCGGCCAACTGCCGAAGAACCTCCCCTCGCCGCCGACCTATCGCAAGGTCAACCCGGCGGACTCGCCGATCCTGTTGTTGTCGGCAACCTCGGACACCCTGCCGCTGACGACCGTCAGCGACGCCGTCGACGCCCAGCTCGCGCAGCAGATCAGCCAGATCTCCGGCGTGGCGCAGGTCATCATCGGCGGGCAGCAGAAACCCTCGATCCGCGTCCAGGTCGATCCGGCCAAGCTGGTCGCCAAAGGCCTCTCGCTCGAGGACGTCCGCAGCCAGATCGCGCTGACGACGGTCGATAGTCCCAAGGGCAATATCGATGGGACCAAGCGGGCGTACACCATCTACGCCAACGACCAGCTCCTCGATTCCAAGGACTGGAACGACGTCATCATCGCCTATCGCAATGGCGGCCCGTTGCGCATCCGCGACATCGGCCGGGCGGTGACCGGGCCTGAAGACGCCAAGCAAGCGGCCTGGGCCAACGGCAAGCGCGGCGTGTTCCTCGTCATCTACAAGCAGCCGGGCGCCAACGTCATCGAGACGGTCGACAAGATCAAATCGCTCTTGCCCCGGCTGGTCGCCGCGATTCCGCCCTCGATCAAGATCGAACTGATCAGCGATCGCACTCAGACTATCCGTGCCGCCGTCGAGGACGTTCAGTTCACGCTGCTGCTCACTGTCGCACTTGTCGTGATGGTGATTTTCATTTTCCTGCGCAGCTTCTGGGCGACCGTGATTCCGGCAATCACCGTGCCGCTGGCCCTGTTAGGCGCGTGTTCCCTGATGTGGGTGTTCGGCTACACGCTGGATAATTTGTCGCTGATGGCGCTGACGATTGCGGTCGGCTTCGTCGTGGACGACGCCATCGTGATGCTGGAGAACATATCGCGCTACATCGAGGAGGGCGAAAGTCCGCTGGCCGCGGCCTATAAGGGCGCCGGCGAGATCGGATTCACCATCGTGTCGATCAGTATCTCGCTGGTCGCGGTGCTGATCCCGCTGCTGCTGATGGGCGGCATCATCGGCCGCCTGTTCCGCGAATTCGCGGTCACGCTCGCCATGACCATTTTCGTGTCCATGGTCGTGTCGCTGACGCTGACGCCGATGATGGCGTCGCGCTTCCTGCGCGCCCATGGCGAGGTCAAGCACGGCCGCTTCTATCAATGGAGCGAGGCGGCGTTCGACGCCATGCTGCGTGCCTATGAGGGCGGGCTCGACCTCGCCCTGCGCTGGCGGCGAACCACGCTGGTGATCTTCTTCGCGACCCTTGGGCTGTCGGTCTACCTGTTCATGATCATTCCCAAGGGCTTCTTTCCGCAACAGGATAACGGCCTAATCACCGCAACCTCGGAGGCCGCGCAGGACATTTCCTTCCAAGACATGGTCAAGCAGCAGGAAACCCTCGGCAAGATCGTGCAGGAGGACCCTGGCGTGGCCACCGTCGCGATGGCGATCGGCGGCAGCGGCCGCGCCGGCAATAACGGCAGCCTCTTTATCACCTTGAAACCGCGCGACCAGCGCGACGCCTCGGCGCAGCAGATCATTGCCCGGCTCCGTCCCAAGCTGGAGAAGGTCATCGGCGCGCGCCTTTACATGCAGGCCGCGCAGGATGTCCGTCTCGGCGGCCGTCCCACGCGCACCCAGTTCGAATTCACGCTGCAGGATGCCAATCTCGACGAGCTCAACGAATGGGCGCCGAAGATTCTGGCGAAGATGCAGACCTTGCCCGAGCTGCGCGACGTCGCCACCGACCAGCAGACCCAGGGCACCACGCTGACGCTCAAGATCAACCGCGACACTGCCTCACGCTACGGCATCACCCCGCAGCTCATCGATGACACGCTCTACGATGCCTTCGGACAGCGCCAGGTCACGCAATATTTCACCCAGCTCAACAGCTATCACGTGATCCTGGAGATCCTGCCGGAATTGCAGGGCAAGATCGACTCGCTGGACAAGATCTACGTCCGCTCGCCGAGCACGGGCGATCAGGTGCCGCTCTCGGCGTTTGCAAGCTGGACCAACGCGCCGGTGCGGCCGCTCTCGATCAGCCACCAGGGCCAGTTCCCGGCGATCACCATCAGCTTCAACCTCGCCCAGGGCGTGGCGCTCGGGCAGGCGACCGAGGCGGTGCAGAAGGGCATGACCGATCTGGGGGCGCCGGCAACACTCAACTCGAGCTTCCAGGGCACCGCGCAGGCGTTCCAACAATCGCTCGGCACCGTGCCGCTGCTGATTCTGGCGGCGCTGGTCGTGGTCTATCTGATCCTGGGTATTCTCTACGAGAGCTACATCCATCCGATCACGATTCTCTCCACCCTGCCCTCGGCCGGCGTGGGCGCGCTGGCGATCCTGATGGCGTTCGGCTACGACTTCAGCCTGATCGCGCTGATCGGCATCATTCTCCTGATCGGCATCGTGAAGAAGAACGGCATCATGATGGTCGACTTCGCGATTGCCGCCGAGCGCGACGAGCATATGACCTCCGAGCAGTCGATCCGGCAGGCGGCGCTGCTGCGGTTTCGTCCCATCATGATGACGACGATGGCGGCACTGCTCGGCGGCGTGCCGCTGATGCTCGGCACCGGGACCGGTTCGGAGATCCGCCAGCCGCTCGGCTATGCGATGGTCGGCGGTCTGCTGGTCAGCCAGGCGCTGACGCTGTTCACGACGCCGGTGATCTACCTCTATCTCGACAAGCTCTCCAACGCCTTCGCCAATTGGGGCCGCTCGGACGTGGACGGCGAGCACGTCGACGAGCATCGCGCGGTCAAACAGGCGGCGGAGTGAGCTCCGCCGCGGCGGCCGAGACAGGACGGGTGATGTCTCCCATCGCCGGTTATGCCGTCCCGAGATAGGCCCGTTGCACCTGCGGGTCCTGCGCCAGGGCGGCTGCGGTGCCCGACAGCACGCTTTTGCCGACCTGCAGCACGGTGGCAAAGTCGGACACCTCCAGGGCCAGCTCGATGGATTGCTCGGCCAGGAGAATGGTCAAGCCCTCCCGGTGCAGCCGGCCAAACGTTTCGTACATCGATTCCACGACGGCCGGGGCGAGCCCTAGCGAGGGTTCATCCAGCATCAGGAGCTTCGGGTCGCTCATGAGCGCGCGCCCGACCGCAAGCATCTGCCGCTCGCCGCCCGACATGGTGCCGGCGCGCTGATTGCGGCGCTCCTTCAATTTCGGAAAGATCCCGTAGACTCGATCGAGCAGCGCGGCCCTGCGCGCCTTGTCGCTCAGCGGCGTGGCGCCGAGCAGGAGATTGTTCTCGACGCTCTGCTGCACGAACAGCCGCCAACCCTCCGGCGACAACGCCAGCCCCTTGCGTACGATCGCGAACGCGCTTTGGCCGCCGATCTCCTCGCCGCGAAACGTGATCGAACCGGAATGCACGGGGATCAGGCCGGCGATCGCGTTCAAGGTGGTGGTCTTGCCGCCGCCATTGGAGCCGAGCAGCGCGACCACGCTGCCCTCGGGCACCTCAAAGGACACGTCGGAAACCCCGATCAGATCTCCGTAGCGAACTTCCAGATGCTCGATCTTGAGCAGAGCTGCCCTCATGTCACGGGCCCGCCCATCAGTTCGAGCGGCGTGTGGCCGGCCGCCGCCTTGGCGGCGCGGGTGCCGAGATAGGCAGCGATCACGTCCGGATTGCTGGTCACCTCGCGGGGCGATCCGCGCGCGATCTCGCGGCCCTGGTGAAACACCATGACCCGGCTCGCCAGCGCCATGATCACTTCCATGATGTGCTCGACGATCACCAGCGTAACGCCAGAGCGGTGGATGTCGCGCACCAGATCGATCGCGAGCTGCACCTCGTGCTGGGTCAATCCGGCCATCGCCTCGTCGAGCAGCAGCACCTTTGGCTCGGTTGCCAGGGCGCGGGCGATTTCCAAACGCTTGCGGCCGGGCGTGCCGAGCGACCGCGCCGGGGACTCGGCGAGCCTGATCATGCCGACCCGCTCGAGCACGGCGCGCGCCCTTTTCTCCGCTTCCGTGCGATGCGAGGCGCGCAGAAAGGCCCCGATCATCACATTCTCCAGCATGGTCATGCCCTCGAAGGTCTGCGGCACCTGGAAGGTGCGCGCGAGCCCCAGTTGCGCGCGCGCCTCAGGCGAAAGGCCGGTGATGTCGCGTCCTTCGAACAGCACCCTGCCGGAGGTCACCGCCAGATCGCCGGTCAGGCAGTTGAAGAAAGTGGACTTGCCGGCGCCGTTGGGCCCGATCAGGCCCAGGATATCGCCCTGCTCCAATGCGAGGCTCGCCGCATCGACCGCCCTGAAGGTACCAAAGGCTTTGGTGAGACCGTGTGCCTCAAGGAGCATGGCTTGCTCCTGCCGGCAGCGGCTTTTGCTTGCCCGGAGCCCTGCCGCGCCGCTCCAGCTCGCGCTTGATCAGCGTGAGAATGCCGCCGGGCTGAAAGCGCGCAATCAGCACGATGATCGCGCCATAGACCACAAAGGTCAGCCCTGCGCCCTGCCCGCCCAGCAGGCTGTTGGAAATCTCTTCCAGCGGCACCAGGATCGCAGCCCCGACCAGCGGCCCGAACAGCAGGCCGGCGCCGCCGAGCGCCGCCATGATCAGGATCTTCACGGAAATCAGAATGCCGAGGCCCGACTCCGGATCGACGAAGCCGAACATCATGGCATAGAGCGCGCCGGCCACGCTGGTGAGCCCCGCGCTCAGCATGAAGGCATAGAGCTTGGTGCGGCTGGTCGGCGCCCCGAGCGAACGCGCGGCACGTTCGGAATCCCTGATCGCGCGCAGGTAAAATCCCATCCGGCTGTTCGCCATCCACCAGGTGATGAGGAGCGTCACCGCGAGCACGACAAGGAAAAGGTAATAGTACGGAAGTGCGGAGATAAAGGAGAGATCAAAGACGCTGCGCGGCACGGTCGGGCCGCTCAGGCCGACCGCCGCGCCGAGATAATCGGTATTGGTGACGACCAGCCGTACCAATTCGGCGACCGCAATCGTCGCCATGCTGAAATAATGCCCGGACAGCCGCAGCGTCGGCACGCCGACGATGGCGGCAATGCCGGCCGCCAGCGCGATCCCGGCGGGAATGCCGACCAGCGGCGACAGGCCGAAATGCGAATAGGCGCCCATCGCCGCGTAGGCGCCGCAGCCGAAGAAGACGGCGTGCCCGACCGATACCTGGCCGGCGTAGCCGCCGATGACGTTCCAGCTCGAAGCGGCAATGGCATAGAGCAGAACCAGCGCGCCGAGCCGCTGCAGGAATGGCGTCGAAAACACCAGCGGATAGGCGACTATCAGCGCCAACAGCAGCGCGGGCCAAAGAAAACGGCGCATCACGTCTTGCCCATCAGCCCCTGCGGCCGGAACCACAGGAAGGAAAGGAACAGCGCGTAGACGACGATGTCCTTGTAGACATCGCCGATGAGATAGGCGGAGAGTGACTCGATGACGCCGATCAAAAGCCCCGCGATGAGCGCGCCGGGCACGCTGCCGAAGCCGCCGAGCGAAACCGTGACGAAGGCGACGATACCGAGCGTCTCCCCGACCGTGGGCACGATATAGAAGAAGGTCGCGATCAGCGCGCCGGCGAGTCCCGTGGCGCCCGCAGCAATCGCCCAGGCGATCGCCTGCATGGTGTCGGGCCGGATGCCCATGAGTTGCGCCGCCGTGGCGTCTTCGGCTACCGCGAGCATCTTCGAGCCCAGCGATGTTCGCGTCAGCAAGAGGTGCAAGCCGAGCGTCACGAAAAGCGCGACCACACCGGCCAGCAGCCGCGAGGCCTCGATGCGCAGGCCCAGGAAGGCGAAGGTGCCGCCCACGATGTCCTGCGGCAGCGAGAGAAAGTTCGCGCCGAACCACCAGAACACCGAATAGCGCAATAGCAGCGCGAGCCCGAACGTGCCGAGGATCTGCGCCAGCATCGGCCCTTTCATGATGTCGCGGATCAGGGCGAAATAGACCACGACGCCGAGCAACGCCAACAGCAGGGTCGCGAACGGCACGCCGGCGAGCGGACCGACGCCGAACAGCGTGAACACCACGAACGCCACGTACATGCCGAGCATGACGAAATCGCCATGGGCGAAGTTGACGATGTTCATCATGCCCCAGACCAGGGTGAGCCCCGAGGAAAACAGCGCATAGACCGCGCCCAACAGGAGCCCGCCGACGATTACCTGGACAAGAATAAAGGACATCTGGCCGCGCGCCATTGCGTCGAAGCGATTGCCGCCTGGTTCAAACAGCGAGGGCAAGACATCTCAGTCCACCCTCGAACCAATCACCAGCCTTTGTAAGGCAGGACCGGCGCCTTCGCGGCATTGGCCTTCGGCCACACCGGGACGTAATTTTCGCCGTCCTGTAGCTGAATGATGACGGCGGAGGCGAGGATGTTCTGGCCCTTGTCGTCGAACTTCACGCCCTTATAGCCCATCATCAACTGGTTCGGCTTGAGATCCGTGGCCCGCAGCGCCGCCTGGATTTTGGCCGGATCGGTCGAGCCGGCGCGGTCGATCGCGTCCACCAGTACGAAAAAGCCCTGCATCTCGCGGCCCGCGGTGTCATCCATCTCGTCGCCGCTCTTCTTCTTGTACATCTCGGCGATGATTGCCGTCGGCGAGCCCGGAGGTCCGACGCTCCAGGAGGAGCGATTGAGGACGCCTTGCGAAATCTTGCCGACAGATTTGATGAAGGACGGGTCGGAATAGCCGGAATCGTCGCAGAGCAGCATCGACGGCTTGTAGTCCTGGGCCTGCATGGTCTTGGCAAACAGGATCGCATCCGACGTGTAGCTGATCATGATGACGACGTCGGGCTTCTTTTCCTTGAGCTGCAACACCTGGCTCTGCAGGTCCGTCGCGTTTGAAACATAGGCGATATCGAGAGGATTCAGGCCCTTTTCCTTGAAGCCTGCGGCGATGGTGTTCGCGACCGAGGTGCCGTATTCGGTGTTGTCATGGACCAGCGCGATGCTGTCCGCCTTGATGCCCTGCGCCTTCATGTCGGCCAGAAAGTCATAGTAGACCTTCACGATATCGGTCGCGATCGGCGTCGTTCGAAAGAACCATTTGAAGCCGCGCTCGGTGAGATTGGCCGCGACCGACTCCCCATTGACGAACGGGATCCCGTATTTCTCGGCAATGGCGCTGGCGGTCAGCGTGATGCCGGATTGATACGCGCCGGTCAGCGCGACTACTTTTTCCTCGGTAATCAGCCGCAGCGCCTGGTTCTGCCCGGTAGCGGGGCTGCCCTGATTGTCGGCGAAGGTGACCCGGACCTTGGCGCCGCCGAGGCCGGCAAGACCGGCATTCTTGGCGAGCGGCAAATCGCCAAGCTCGGGATGCGCGTTGTTGATGATATCCTCGGCGACTTCGAGCGCGGCTTTGGCATGGAGGCCGGCACTGGCGGCGTTACCGGTCATCGGAAAGATCGCGCCGATCTTGATGACCTTGTCCTCGGCCAACGCCCGGCCCGTCAGCCCAATCGCGATCGCGGCGGCGCAGGTAAGCCCGAGGAGCTGCTTGAATTGCATCCGATGGCCTCCCGAAACGTGGTCCCAATGTCAATTTTTTAGAGGGGCGAGACGCGCGTGCAGCATAGCCCCTTCTTTTCTTGCAGCATTACATGCGCCATAGGCCCCGGCAAGCTGATGCATCGGGCACAATGGGTTTGTGGCGCTAGATCGTTAGTCGATAGCGCGTACGACCTTGCCGACAGGTGCAAGTGTGCTCGCATGGCGGACGTCTCACATCGCCAAAGACTCGCGCACGAAGTCCTCCCCGGAAGAGGCCCGATCGAAAGCGCCTGGCCACCACTCGCTCGCCCCAGCCTCCCGCCCCACCCGCGCGGTTTCGGCGCCCGGCGCATAAGGGACCGGACGTTCCGCCGGCCACGAACCGACGGCGGCATCAAGCCGGCCATAAGCCTGGAGGTCTAGGATGCGGAGGGGACAGATTTGCTGGCTGGGGAACCTGGATTCGAACCAAGACAAACAGAGTCAGAGTCTGTTGTGCTACCGTTACACCATTCCCCACCGAAGATGCTGATATTGCAGCACTTTTTTTCGGTAGTTTCGCAAGGCCGGCCAGAGTTTTGCAAATCGGCCGGTCTGACGGTGTCCATATAGCGTCGTCGGCGTTCGCGGTCCAGTCCTCCTTGTTGACAAGGCGCAGCCGCTTCCGGCCGTCGGTGGCGACCTTCATCTGGTCCTCGAACCGTATGCTTCTGATCGAGAGTGACGGCGTAATCTGGGTTGGGGTGACCCGCCTCCAAAGGAGCTGGGAACGGCGTGCAGCTCAGGCAGCCCCGACTTCGTGGCCGGCCATCACCTCCAGCGCTCTCAAAATGGCCGAATGGTCCCACGCTTTGCCGCCAAGGGCGGTACAGGCATTGAAAAGCTGCTGGGCTGAGGCTGTACCCGGCAGGGATAGCCCGAGCGCTCGCGCGCCTTCCAACGCGAGATTGAGATCCTTCTGATGCAGCTCAATGCGAAAACCCGGATCAAAATTGCGCTTCAGCATGCGCTCGCCGTGCACTTCGAGGATCCGGGACGACGCAAAGCCGCCCATCAGGGCCTGCCGCACCAGCCCGGGATCGGCGCCGGCCTTGGACGCAAACAGCAAGGCCTCGCTCACCGCCTCGATGGTCAGCGCCACGATGATCTGGTTCGCAACCTTGGTGGTTTGGCCATCGCCGTTGCCGCCGACCAGCGTGACATTCTTGCCCATCTTGTCGAACACGGGCTTCATCATGTTGAACGCGCGCTCCTTGCCGCCGACCATGATGGTGAGGCTTGCAGCCTTGGCGCCGACCTCGCCGCCCGAGACCGGCGCGTCGAGATAATCGGCCCCGAGCGCCTCGATCCGCCGCGCGAACTCCTTGGTCGCGAGCGGCGAGATCGAACTCATGTCGGTGACGATCATCCCCTTCGAAAGCCCTTCCGCAACGCCGCCTTTGGCGAACAACACCGCCTCCACATGCGGCGTATCCGGCACCATGATGATCACGGCATCGGACTCCTGCGCCACATGCTTTGCCGAGTCGCACACGATGCCGCCGGCCGATATCAGCTCCGGCGCGACAGGCGCGACGTCGTGCAGCAACAGGCGATGCCCTGCCGCCAGCAGATGCTGCGCCATCGGGCGCCCCATGGTGCCCAGGCCAATGAAGCCAATGTTTTTCATCGTGGTCGATCCTGTGAGCTGTGATTAGGTCTCGAACGTATGCGCGGCATGCCAGCCGAGGCTTTCGAGCGTGGTGGTGCGCGGTTTGTATTCGCATCCGATCCAGCCGCGATAACCGATCGCATCGAGATGCCTGAACAGATAGGAGTAGTTGATCTCGCCGGTGCCGGGCTCATTCCGGCCGGGATTGTCGGCGAGCTGCACATGGGCGATGCGATGGAGATGCTTCTGCAGCGTTCGCGCGAGATCGCCTTCCATGATCTGCATGTGGTAGATATCATATTGGATGAACAGATTGGGCGAGCGTACTTCCGAGATGAGTTGCACCGCCTGCTCCGTTCGGTTCAGGAAGAAACCGGGAATATCGATCGTGTTGATCGGCTCGATCAGGAGCTTGATACCCTGCTGGCCCAGCGCAGCCGCCGCAAAGCGCAGATTGCCGACCAGCACCTCGTTCAGCAGAGTCGAATCCACGTCGGGCGGCGCGATCCCGACCAGGCAGTTGAGCTGACGGCAGTCCAGCGCCTTGGCGTATTCGATCGCGCGAGCCACGCCGTCGCGAAATTCCTCGATCCGATCGGGCAGGATGGCGATGCCGCGCTCGCCGGCGGCCCAGTTGCCCGCAGGCAGATTGTGCAGCACCTGCATCAGACCGTAGCGCGCTAGCTGTTCCGCAAGCAGCGCCTTGTCGTGCTCATAGGGAAACAGATACTCGACAGCGGCGAAGCCGGCGCTCTTGGCGGCCGCAAAGCGGTCGACAAATGGTAGCTCGTTGAAAAGCATGGTCAGGTTGGCGGCAAATTGCGGCACGGTTCAACGTCCTTCGCGTTCGAATTTCGCTTGAACAGATGGCATCAGGCCGGCAGCAGGGTGCCGGACTTCGGCGCGCTCGGCACGTCGTCGAGCGGGAGATCCAGCACCTCCTCGAACTCGACGATGTTGTCGATCTCGGTACCCATCGCGATGTTGGTGACGCGTTCGAGAATGAATTCGACCACCACGGGCACGCGATGTCTGGCCATCAGATCGCGCGCGGTCGCGAATGCCCTCTGTGCATCTTCGGGATCGGTGACGCGGATCGCCTTGCAGCCCAAACCCTCGGCCACTGCGACGTGATCGACGCCATAGACGCCGATCTCCGGCGCGTTGATGTTCTCGAACGACAGTTGGACCTGGTAATCCATGTCGAGGCCGCGCTGGGCCTGCCGGATCAGCCCGAGGTAGGAATTATTCACGACGACGTGAATGTAGGGCAGATTGAACTGCGCCCCGACCGCAAGCTCCTCAATCAGGAACTGGAAATCATAGTCGCCGGACAACGCGACAATCTCGCGGTCCGGATCGGCGGCACGCACCCCGAGCGCGGCTGGCAGCGTCCACCCGAGCGGCCCCGCCTGCCCCGCATTGATCCAGTTGCGCGGTCGATAGACGCTCAGAAATTGCGCACCGGCGATCTGCGACAATCCGATCACCGTCACATAGCAGGTGTCGCGGCCGAAGGCCTTGGTCATTTCCTCGTACACCCGCTGCGGCTTGATTGGGATATTGTCGAAGTGGCTCTTGCGCAGCATCGAGCGCTTGCGGTCGCGACAGGCGGCAGGCCAGGCCTGTCGGTCGCGCAACTGCCCCGACTTGCGCCACTCCGTGGCAACGCTCGCAAACAATTCCAATGCGGCTTTGGCGTCCGACACGATGCCGAGATCGGGATTGAAGACGCGGCCGATCTGGGTCGGTTCGATATCGACATGGACGAATTTGCGCCCCTTTGTGTAGGTCTCGATCGAGCCCGTGTGCCTGTTGGCCCAGCGATTGCCGATGCCGAGCACAAAATCGGATTCGAGCATGGTGGCATTGGCGTAACGATGGCTGGTCTGCAAGCCGACCATGCCCGCCATGAGCGGGTGATCGTCGGGAATGACGCCCCAGCCCATTAGCGTCGGCACCACGGGAACGTTCACCGTCTCCGCGAAGGCGACCAGAAGCTCCGAGGCATCAGCGTTGATCACGCCGCCACCTGCAACGATCAATGGACGCTCCGCCGCATTGAGCATCTCGAGCGCCTTCTCGATCTGCTTGCGGGTCGCTGTGGGCTTATAGACCGGCAATGACGAATAGGTCTCGTCGTCGAATTCGATCTCAGCAAGCTGCACATCGAGCGGCAGGTCGATCAAGACGGGCCCCGGCCGTCCCGAGCGCATGATGTGAAAGGCCTGGCTGAACACGCGCGGCACCAGCGCCGGCTCACGGACCGTGACCGCCCATTTCGTCACCGGCTTTGCGATCGCCTCGATGTCGACCGCCTGGAAGTCTTCCTTATAGAGCCGCGCCCGCGGCGCCTGTCCGGTGATGCAGAGGATCGGAATCGAATCCGCAATCGCCGAATAGAGACCGGTGATCATGTCGGTGCCAGCGGGCCCCGACGTGCCGATGCACACTCCGATATTGTCCGCCTTGGCGCGCGTGTAGCCTTCGGCCATGTGGGAGGCACCCTCGACGTGACGCGCCAGGATGTGGCGGATCGAACCGCGCCGCTTTAGCGCCGAGTAAAGCGGGTTGATCGCGGCCCCGGGGACACCGAACGCGCAAGTGATCCCCTCTCGTTCGAGAATGCGCACCGCTGCATCCACCGCTCGCATTTTCATCTGATGACCCCGCTTCGTTACGAGTTGGCCTGAGCAGGATCATCAAGGCAGGGAGCATCGATCTCAATGCAATCGATTGAATTTTTCCGCGCTATGGCAGCGTGTGCGATTTTCCGCGCGTCTTCAAACGATTAGCCACAGCAAAACGTTGGAAAATCGCGCCAGATGGGAAGGAACGAGCTTCACGCCCGTTCCACCCGCGCGCGGCCGCTCCCGCGCAGCTCGGCGGTCAATTCGGCTGCGACCTCGCGCACGATTGCGCCGATCTCCGGCAAGCGCTCGTCCGTCAACCGATCCGCCATACCCGATACCGAGATTGCTGCAAACGGCTCGCCGCAATCATTGAAGACGACCGCGGCCACGCAGCGCAGGCCGAGCCGAGCCTCTTCATTGTCCACTGCATAGCCCTGGCGCCGCACGGCCTCCAATTCCTTGAACAACTCACCAGGTCGCACGATCGACTTTTCCGTCACGCGCGGCATGCCCTGGCGGCGAATGATGGCGTTGACGTCGGCATCGGAATAAGTGGCGAGCACCGCCTTGCCCAGCCCCGAAGCGATCATTGCGACGCGTCCACCAACCTTGGTCAGCGAACGCATGATCTCCCGACTCTCGATGCGGGACACGACAATGATGGATTCATCGTCGACAACGGCAAGATTGGCCGTTTCCCTGGTCTGGTCACGCAGCTTGCGCAAATATGGGAGCGCCTGGGCGGCAAAATTCCGGCGGCGCACGAAAGTTGAACCGACGACGAAGCTCTGCGCGCCAATGTGCCATTTGGACTCCTCGCGGTCGAACTGCACGAACCGGCGGTTCTCGAGCGTCGTCAGCAAGCGATGAACGGTCGAGGGCGACAAGCCCGTGCGGATCGCAAGATCGGTGAGCCGATAACCTTCGTCGTCCTCAGCAAGTGTCTCAATGATTTGCAGTGCGCGATCGACGGATTGAACGCCGCCGTCTCGCGCATCCTGATCCAACTGGGCGCGAATGCCGGGATCGGATGGCTTGCGCCGGACCAGCTCTCTTTTCATGAGGAGGTGCCTTCTGGATTCGCGGTTCGGATCTCGTTGCACATGCAAGGAAACCGTTGTGGCATTTGGCATGCCAATAAGAGGCGGTGTCAAGACTGTAGACGGCGTAAATAGGTCAGCATTCGTGCCGTTTATAATCGGAATCTGCCGTCAGTTTCTGTTTGACTATTGGGATAATGTATACCACGATCGTGTCGTAACACTCATTCTCAATCCGGGAGGACGTTGCCATGTACGTTGGAGACATCCTGCGCAACAAAAGCCTGCGCGCGGTCGCGATCGGCTCGGACGAGACTGTCGGCATTGCGGCGGGCCTCATGCGCACCAGCAACGTCGGCGCACTTGTCGTCAGGAATGCTTCGTACGCAGTGGTCGGGATATTCTGCGAGCGCGATATCGTCACCGCGATCGCCGAGCGCGGCGCGAGCGGCCTTGCCCTGAAGCTTTGCCAATTCGTCTCGCCGCGGCCGCTGGTGTCATGCAGTTCGCAGGACACGCTCGCTCATGTCGAGCATCTCATGAGCCGCCACCAAATCCGGTACGTCCCCGTCATCGACAATGGACGGCTCGTCGGGGTCGTCAGCCTGCGGGACATCGCCTTTGCCTACGATGAGACTGCCGCCGGCGCGGTGCAGGCGGCCTGACGGCTTTTTTCGTCACGACCACGCAAATCGGTTCGAGCCGGCGCGGCTCGTGCTGTGTCTTCACTCTGCTCGCGAGGGTTTCATGAGGATCTGCATCTACGGCGCCGGCGCGATCGGCGGTTATCTCGGTGTCGAATTCATGCGCGCAGGCGCCGATGTCAGCCTGGTCGCGCGCGGTGCCCATCTCGCCGCGATGCGGCAGAACGGGTTGAAGCTCCTGATCGGTGGTGAGGAGCGCGTGGTGCATCCGCGCTGCACCGACGATCCTGCCGAACTTGGCGAGCAGGATTTCGTCATCATCTGCCTCAAGGCGCATTCGATCACCGGCGTAATCGAGCGGATGCAGCCCCTGCTCGGCCAGCGGACGCGCATCGTCACCGCCGTCAACGGGATTCCCTATTGGTATTTCTACAAGCACGGCGGCCGGCACGAAGGCTCAACGCTTGAGAGCATCGATCCTGGCGGCCGGCAGTGGCGCGAGCTTGGCCCCCAACGCGCCATCGGCTGCGTTGTCTATCCAGCGACCGAGATCGAAGCGCCCGGCGTGATCCGTCACGTCTATGGCAACAATTTTCCGCTGGGCGAGCCCTCGGGCGACATCACGCCCGACATCAAGGGTCTTTCCGATCTGTTCACGGCGGCGGGCATGAAGGCGCCGGTCCTCGAACGCATCCGCGATGAGATCTGGCTCAAGCTGTGGGGCAATGTCTGTTTCAACCCGATCAGCGCGCTGACCCACGCGACGCTTGACGTGATCTGCACGGATGTCGGCACCCGCGCGCTGTCCAAGACGATCATGCTGGAGGCCCAGACAATTGCGGAAAATCTTGGCGTCAAGTTTCGCGTCGATGTCGAACGCCGCATCGAAGGCGCCCGCAAGGTCGGCGCGCACAAGACATCGATGCTGCAGGATCTCGAGCGCGGACGCCCCGTCGAGATCGATCCCCTCATCACCGTGGTCCAGGAGATGGGCCGGATGACCGGGATTGCAACGCCTGCGATCGATGCGGTGCTGGCGCTGGTCGCGCAGCGCTGCCGCCTCGCGGGTCTTTACGACGGCACAGGCGGTCTTGGTGAAGCAAGATCACTGGAGGTGGCGTGATCACGATGGCCGAGATTACACGCTGGGTCCGCTTCCGCCACCAGGCCGAGACCGGCTTTGGACAGCTCACCTCGTCGGGCATCTCCGTGCACACCGGCGATATGTTCAGCGACGCGCGCCCGAGTGGACGGATGCTGGCGCTGCACGATGTCGAGTTGCTCGCGCCGACGCAGCCGACCAAGATCGTCGCGCTCTGGAACAATTTCCACGCACTGGCGGCCAAGCTGAAATCGCCCGAGCCGCCCGAGCCACTGTATCTCTTGAAAGCACCGACCAGCGTCACCGCGCCCGGCGCCGTCATCAGGCGCCCATCGACCTACGAGGGCAAGACGACCTACGAAGGCGAACTCGGTATCGTCATCGGCAGGACCTGCACCGCGGTCGCTCCCGAGGAGGCGGAGGCCTTCATCTTCGGCTACACCTGCACCAACGACATCACTGCAGCCGATATCCTCAATCGCGATCCGACCTTCGCCCAATGGGCACGGGCCAAAGGCTTCGATGGCTATGGTCCCTTTGGTCCCGTGATCGCCTCTGGCCTCGATCCCGCAAGTCTGGTGGTACGCACCATCCTCAACGGTGTGGAGCGTCAGAATTACGCGATCGCAGACATGATTTTCAGCGCGCAAGAACTGGTCAGCAAGATCTCGCACGACATGACGCTCCTCCCGGGCGATCTCATCTGCTGCGGAACATCGATCGGCATCGGCGTGATGAAGGAAGCCATCAATATGGTCACCGTCGCGATCGATGGCATTGGCGAGCTGACTAACGAATTTCGCCAGTGAGCGGTGGCAGGAAAATCATTGGACTCTGGGAAGCGACATTAACAGCAAATCGAACAACAAACCTCTGCTTTGGGAGGATTCATTGACCTTCAGCACGAAATTGGCGCCGTCGGCCGGCGGCTTTCGCTGGCTTCAACTCGCTCTGGGCATCGTCTGCATGGCGATGATCGCCAACCTGCAATACGGCTGGACGCTGTTCGTTGATCCGATCGACGCTAAATTTCATTGGGGTCGGGCAGCCATCCAGTTCGCCTTCACGATTTTCGTCATGACCGAGACCTGGCTTGTGCCTATTGAAGCCTGGTTCGTGGACAAATACGGCCCTCGGATCGTCATCATGGTGGGCGGGGTGATGATCGGATCGGCCTGGGTGCTGAACTCCTATGCCTCCTCTCTCGTCACCCTCTATGCAGGGGCGATCATTGCCGGCATCGGCGCCGGCGCGGTTTACGGCACCTGTGTCGGCAATGCGCTGAAATGGTTTCCGGACAGGCGCGGTCTGGCCGCGGGCGCGACCGCCGCTGGGTTTGGGGCAGGTGCGGCCCTCACGGTCGTTCCGATTGCGAACATGATTGCCTCGAGCGGCTACCAGAGCACATTCCTTACGTTCGGAATCGGGCAAGGCCTCACGGTCCTTCTCCTCGCCTGGTTCGTCCGCCCGCCGGAGCTTGCCGTGGCGGCCAAGAAGAAACAGCTCAATCTGCCGCAGACTGCAATCGACTTCACGCCGCCACAGGTGCTGCGCACCCCCATTTTCTGGGTCATGTATCTCGTGTTCGTCATGGTGGCTTCGGGCGGGCTGATGGCGGCCGCTCAAATCGGGCCGATCGCCCATGACTTCAAGATAGCCAATACGCCAGTTACGTTGGCCGGCTTTCAAATGGCCGCGCTGACCTTCGCCATCTCGCTCGATCGCATCTTCGATGGCTTCGGCCGCCCGTTCTTCGGCTGGGTGTCCGACACGATCGGCCGTGAGCATACAATGTTCATCGCGTTCGGGACCGCAGCGCTGATGTTGCTGACGCTGTCCGTCTATGGCCACATCCCGATTGTCTTCGTGTTATCGACGGCCGTCTATTTCGGTGTTTTCGGCGAAATCTACAGCCTGTTCCCGGCAACATCGGGCGACACGTTCGGCGCCAAATACGCAACGACGAACAACGGCATGCTGTACACGGCGAAGGGTACCGCCTCGCTGCTCGTGCCGCTGGCGAGCGTCATCTCCTCCCATCTGGGTTGGCAGGCGGTGTTCGTGGTTGCGGTCGCGCTCAATGCCACCGCGGCCCTCATGGCCCTGTTCGTGATCAAGCCGATGCGACGCACATTCATTTTCGGCAGCGAAGCCGCGACAAGTGCCGCAATCCTTCGCGCAAAAACGGCTGACGGCGAGCCGGGTCTGATGAACAGCTCGATCTCATGAGACCGTTCCTCGCCTAAATTTTTATGCGGTGCATTTCACCGTTGCAACATCTGGTCGGAGTGCGGCAATTGAATGCCGAATGGACGGACGCACGAGCGCACCGGGCGACCTCATTTTCTGCGGCACATGGGATGGGCTTCGAGCCATCTCCAGCCGACATGCGAGAGCGTAGACCAACCAGAGACGACCATTCTCTCACGTCAGACGTGCCACCATCCGCCCCGGCGGGCCGTCGACCGCCGGCCGACCCATGTCCCGCAAAATCTAGAGCGGTTCACGGATTTATTGAATCGGAAGGGATTCCGGTTTTGGGGCGAATGTGATTCAAGATGCTGGCTGGGACTGGAGGCCAGCATCCGATGGTTCGACCAATTTCCAATGACCTGCGTAAGCGTGTTGTTGCGGCGGTTGCGAAGGGTGAGAGCTGTCGTTCGGTCGCAGCGAGGTTTGGCGTTGCGGTGTCGTCCGTGGTGAAGTGGTCGCAACGTTATCGCGCGACCGGCTCGGTAGCGCCCGGGAAGATGGGGGCCATCGCAAACCCGTCCTTGAGCCGCATCGCGCCTTCATCAAGGAACGGATCAGTCAGACGCCGCATGTGACGCTTCACGCCCTAAAGGACGAACTGGCGGCGCGCGGGATCAAGGTTTCCCACAATGCGGTTTGGCTGTTTCTGCGTCGCGAAGGGCTGCGGTTCAAAAAACGCTGCTCGCCCTCGAGCGAGCTCGCTCAGACGTCGCGCGTAGACGCCAGCGCTGGCGTTCATGGCAGGCCAACCTCGATCCCCGACGCCTGGTCTTTATCGACGAGACCTGGATCAAGACCAACATGGCCCCACTGCGCGGATGGGGGCCAAAAGGCGAGCGGGTGCGGAGCTTCACGCCACATGGCCATTGGCGGACGCTGACATTCCTTGGCGCCTTGCGCTGCGACCGCCTCACCGCGCCGTGCCTGTTCGACGGCCCAATCAACGGCGAATGCTTCCGCGCCTATGTCCAGCAGGTTCTCGTTCCGCAGCTTCAGCCCGGCGACATCGTCATCATGGACAATCTCGGCAGTCACAAGTCGGCTGTCCTGCGCAGCTTGATCAAAGCCGCCGGCGCAAGGCTCTGGTATCTGCCGCCATACTCGCCGGACCTCAATCCGATCGAACAGACCTTCGCCAAGATCAAGCATTGGATGCGCACCGCCCAAACGCGCACCATCGACGAGATTTGCCGCCATATCGGCAGCCTCGTCACAACCATCCAGCCCAACGAATGCAGCAACTACTTCGAAAACGCCGGATACGCTTCTATCAAAACGTGAAACGCTCTAACGCGTCTGCGGACGCGGCACGTCATTGGTGCCTTCGGCGTCCGGAGCGAGCCCGTAGCTCATCCTACGCATCTGTTCGATGACCCGCGCCATCTCCTCGTCGGGCAGGATGGGCGGATCGCCAAGTGTGAGCGCGTGGACATACATGCGTGACAGCGCTTCGACCTCAATCGCCAGCCACAGCGCCGCCTCTGGGGTCTTGCCAAGCGAGATTTGGCCATGTTGGCCGAGCAAGCAGGCCAGTCGATCCTTCAGCGCGACAAGCGCATTGTCCGACAGCGCCTGCGTGCCGAAAGTTGCATAGTCTGCACAGCGGATCGTCGTGCCGCCGGCGACGCCAGTCATGTAGTGAAAGCTTGGGATCGTCTTGTGATGGCAGGCCAGTGTCGTCGCATAGATCGAATGGCAATGCAGAACGACGTTGATGTCATCGCGGACCTTGAGAATATCGCGATGGAAGCGCCATTCGGAGGAAGGCCGGCGGCCGACATAGGTGCCGTCGAAATCCATCTCGACAATGTCTTGCGGCGTCATCGTATCGTAGGGCAGGCCGGACGGCGTAATGAGAAACCCCTCGCCCGCGCGAACGGAGAGATTGCCCGCCGTGCCTTGATTGATGCCGCTCGCGTTCATGCGGCGGCAGATGTCCACCATCTCTTGGCGCAATGCGTTCTGGTCCGTCATGAACTTTCTTTTCTCAACCTCGGATGATTAGACGATGCTACACGCCACCGGCCGCAACGGAGGGGCGCTCGGAGGCGACCTTCCGGCGATAGCCGCTGGCGCGATAGGCGGCGACGGGATCGATGGCACCGCCGCTATTCAGGCGCGCCATTGCCAAGATCGGCTCGACGTCGGTGCGGTAAGCGGATTTCAACGTCTGCGTCGCCATCAGCGCGTCATTAGTCTCTTGGTACGCTTCAAGGGCATGCCGGTCGACCAAGAGCGCTTGCGCGTAGGCCCGCTGCACCTCGATGGCCGACAGCATCAGGCTCTCGATCGGGTCCGTGACGTTATGGCTCTGGTCGAGCATATGCGCCGGATCGAAGTCCTTTTTCTTCTGTTCCGCATCGACCAGCTCGTTGAAGACAAGGAACAGCCGGTAAGGATCGATCGAGCCTGCGTCCAGGTCGTCGTCGCCGTACTTCGAATCGTTGAAATGGAAACCACCCAGCTTGCCGAACTGAACCAGGCGCGAAACGATCATTTCGATGTTGACGTTCGGCGCGTGATGACCGAGATCGACGAGGCAGTAGGCCTTGTCGCCGAGCTCCTTCGCGACGATGTAGTTCGTCCCCCAATCTTGCACGACCGTCGAATAAAAAGCCGGTTCGTACATTTTGTGCTCGGTGAAGAGACGCCAATCGCCGGGCAACGCCGCGTAGATGGTCTTGACCGAGTCAAGATAGCGCTCGAACGCTCTGGCGAAATTCACCTGCCCGGGGAAATTCGAGCCGTCCCCGATCCAGATGGTCAGCGCCTTGGAGCCGAGTGTCTTGCCGATTTCGATACATTCGAGATTGTGCTCGACCGCCTGCCGGCGTGTACCGGGATCGGCATGGGAGAGCGATCCGAACTTGTAGGAATGCTTCTGATCCTTCGTATCGGAGAAGGTGTTCGAGTTCATCGCGTCGAAGCCAAGGCCATGACGGGAGGCCGCCTGCTTCAAGCGCTTCGGATCGGCCTTGTCCCAGGGGATGTGCAACGACACCCTTGGCGTGGCGCGGGTCAATTGCTGAATGACTGCGCAATCCTCGATCTTGTCGAAGATATCGCGCGGCTCGCCTTGGCCCGGAAAACGGGCAAAGCGCGTTCCCCCCGTTCCGACGCCCCAGGACGGGATGGCCACGCCGAAGCCTTCGACCTTCTTCAAAATGCCGTCGATATCGATGGCGCGGCGTTGGAGCTGCTCACCGAGCGCCGCATAGTCCGTCCGCAGCGCCTTCTCACGCTCCGCATTGCCTGCGGCAACAATATCGGCAGCGATGACATTGTCCATGCCAGCCTCCGGTCAACTTCACCAAACGAATGCCGGGAGAAAATAGTCCGGCGCCGCGCCATGCCGTCGAAACAGATCGGCCTTTTCCGCATGGGACAGCGCGCCGAGAATGCCGGTGCCGACAAGCACCGTCGGCAGGCCGGCCCTTCGCCCGCCGGCGATGTCATGCTCGATGCTATCGCCGACACAGGCCGTACGGATGGCGCGCGGGCGGCCGAGCATCTCCATGGCGATTTGATAGATCTCCGGAAATGGCTTGCCGATCCTAATCACGGGAGCTCCCATCTCGGCATAGACCTCGGCAATCCGTCCCGCGCCGAAGCGCGGCCCGACCTCCGTCAGCATGATCTTGTCGGGATTTGTGCATATGCACGTCACCTTGCGCGCAGCCGCTGGTTCCAGCAGCCGGCGGTAGTGATCCATGTCGAAACGATCCCCCATGCTGCCCGACAGGAGCACGATGTCGGCATCCGCCCCCGAATCCACGATTTGCAGCGGCAATCCCTCCACCGCGGAACGATCGCCTCCACGCGCCATGAGGAGGCATTTCAGCGGCTCCGCCCCGCCCCGCTCCCTCAGCAGTGTGTCGAGCCGTTGCCAGGCAATCTCTCCCGAGGATAGAAAATAATCCCAGCTTCCGATCTGGAAGCCGAGCCGCAGCAGCCGCTGCTCGTTGGGGGCGGACCGGCGTCCAGAATTCGACAGAACCAGGATCGTTTTGCCGGCCTGCTTCAGCATGACGAGCGCGTCAACCGCGCCGGGATAGGGCCGCATGCCGTCATGCAACACACCGAATTGGTCCACGATGAAGCAGTCGAACAGGTCGACAAGGTCCTGAATGCCCCGAGATGTCCGGATGTTGTGCATCAGAGGATCCCGGCCTCGCGTGCGCCCGCAAGCGCGAGCCGCGCCGCACCGGCCGCGGCCTCTCCCGACGCCGCGGCGAGAAATGGCACGCCCAGCAGGCGTCGACGAATGCTTGTCCAATGCGGATTGGCCGAGCCGCCGCCGACGCTGCGCACGGATTTGAGCTTTGGCGCGCCAAACTCCTCGAGGCGTTGATAACCAAGCTGCTCGATCGCGGCGATGCCTTCGAGCAGGCCCTTGAGAAATTCGCTCTCTTGTGCGGGACGCGGCTCAAGACGTGGCGGCAGCGATGGATCCATGATCGGAAATCGCTCGCCGGGCGACAGCAGAGGATAGTAGTCGAGGCCGCTCGGCCGAGATGGATCGATGGCTGCCGACAAGCGCCGCAGACTGTCGGGATCGAAGAAATGCGCCAACACTTTGCCTCCCGTGTTGGAAGCTCCGCCCGCGAGCCACACGCCGAGGATATGGTGGCTATAGATGCCAAACTCCGGCGCGAAGATCGGTGCGCTCGAGAGCAGCTTGAGGGTGAGTGACGAGCCAAGCGCGCTGACGCCGTCGCCAGGCTCGCTTGCACCTGTTGCCAGGAAGGACGCGCAGCCATCCGTCGTACCGGCGATGATGCGAACGTCCGATGGCAGCCCGAACTGGTCGGCCACCGCGCCCAGGATGTTTCCGATCACGGCGCCGGGCGCAAGCACCTCGGGGAGAAATTCCGGCTTCAGCCCCGTGTCGGCAATCCACCCCGGCCAGCGGCCAGCGACCGGATCGTAGCCGGACTTCAGCGCATTGTTTTCGTCCGTCACATCGAAGCGACCGGACAACCTTCCGGCAATCCAGTCCGCCTGATGCAAGAGCTTGGCAACGCCGGGCACAAGCTGAAAAACCAGCATCTTCGCCAAGCCGGATGTGGGGCCATGCGCTGCGCTCTCGGGCGGCATCAACGGTGCGATGCGGGCCAGCAGGCCGGCATCCGCGACCTTATCGTTGTACATCAGCGGCGCAGCCAACGGCCGGCCCGTCGAGTCGACCGGAAGCACCGTGCCGGACGTGCCGTCGACGGCCATGGCGCGAACCTCGCTGCCGTCGATCGCCTCCATGCAGCCGCGAATGCTGCGCGCCGCAGCCGCCCACCAGATGTCCGGGTCGAGATGATTATCGCCAAAGTCGGACAAGGGGGCCGTCGACTGGGCGACAATCGTGCTCGTGGCATCCATGGCAACAGCGCGCGCGCCCGACGTTCCGATGTCGATGCCGATGACAACCGCGGACATCAGGAGACATCCCGGATCGCCGATGACGCCATGGCGTCGACACTCTGCCGATATTTTTCCGCATCCCAATCGGTCAGCTCGAGATTCTCCTCGCTGGTCAGATAGCGGAGAGGCGCACCTTCGGGCACGCGTGCAGCGACGTCGGCAAGGCATCTCGCCATCGCATCCGCGCTGCTTGTCGCATCCCGGCGCATCAGCACGCCCTTGCCGGGAAAGAGAATCTCTACTGGCGCCATCCCGAGACGAGCGACGACGTCATCCGCTGTCTCAGCGGCCCTTGCGGCAACGGAACCCATGCCCAGAAATATAACGTGATCGGGATAAAGGCTTCCTCCGATCGCAATCGCTGTGCTGCCCGTATCCATCGCGACGGCATGTGCGGCGGTATCTGCCGGAAGCCGGTAGTTGTTGCCTGCCAGCTTCGACAGTGCCTCCTCATTACCGGCGGGCGCCGGGCGTGCATCCTGCTTCAGCAACATCTTCACGTGCGCCAGCAGAGCCTCCGCGTCGGCGACCGTCTCCGCCCCGATGACCAGCCCGTGATTGCCGAGGATGATGACATCCGGGCGATCGCGACGGTGTTCGGCGATACCGAGCGCCAGAGGTAGTCCCGGCCGCCGATACGGCACATAGACCCAGTTCAATCCGCGCAGCCTGCCTTGCAGGATCGGCATCGCATCCTCGCGGACAGCCAAGGCGATGGTGTCGACGCAATGGACATGCGCGACAACGCGGTGCGGCATCAGGGCGTGGACCGTGGTCTCGATGGATGGACGCAGGCCGGATGGATTTTGGTCGGCGAGGACGAAGAGCTGGGCCTGTTCGGCCTCCGGTAGCGCGTTCGCAATGGCGTCGAGCAGTGGCGCCATCCGCACCGGAACCATGATGTCCCGCTCCCGCGCATGCGCGAGCCAGGTGCCCGAGGCCTTGATCCAGAGCGTATCGCCTTCCTTGAGCGAGGTATTGCCGCCGGCGGCCTGGGTCAGCAGCAGGTCGGCGCCGATGCGCGCGGAAAAGTCGCGCAAGGCCTGGAGTTCCGCGTGCAAATCTGGAGGCTTCATGGATTGAGTCATCGGTATGGCAAGGCGCCGCTTCAGCGGCCGTCGTACGACGCTTGCGGAGGAGACGCATGTCGCGTCTCCTCCGCTTCGATCAGAAATCGAAGTTGTTGATGTTGTCCTTGGTGAAGACGGTCGGCGAACCGAGCAGAACTTCCGAACCATTGATAACCTTGAGCTCGCCCAGCTTGCCGGCCTTCACCGACGTCGCGCCTGGCTGTAGCGTGCCGTCGGCAACGGCGCGCAGAACATAGGCCGCGGCGTAGCCGAGATCGACCGGGTTCCACAGCACCACCGACTTCACGCAGCCGGACGAAACATAGGGTTTCATCGCGTTCGGGGTCGCCAGGCCGACGACGGCGACCTGACCGCACTTCTTGGCTTGCGTCACTGCGTCGGCTGCAGCGGGCGTCGCGACGGACGTCATGCCGAAGATGCCTTTCAATTCGTCGCCATACTTGTTGATGAGCGTGTTGGACTGGTTGAAGGACAAAATGTTGTCTTCCTGTGCCTCAACCGTTTCCAGCCACTTCATCTTGGGATGGCATTTCTTCTGATAGGCGGCCATCTCGGCGATCCAGCGCGCCTGGTTTGGCGTGGTGAAGGTCGAGGTCACGATGGCGAAAGCCCCCTCCTCGCCGATCTCGGCGGCCATCGAGTCCACCATCGTCTTGGCGATACCATTGAACTCAGCCTGATTGACGAACCACTGACGTGCGCTCGGCTCGGAGTTGGCGTCATAGCCGACGACGTTGATGCCCGCCTGCAGCGCCTTCTTAAGCACGGGCGAGATCGCCACCGGATCGTTCGCAGCGAAAAGGATGCCGTCGACACCGCTGGTGATGTAGTTGTCGATCAGCGTGATCTGGTCGTCTATGTTTGCCTTGCTCGGACCGTCGGTCTTGGCCTTCATCGTGCCCATTTCCTTGGCCGCGTCCGCGATCCCCTTGGATGTCGCGTTGAAGTATCCGATCCCGACCAGCTTCGGCACGTCGACGACATTGAGCGTCTTGCCCTTGCGGTCGGGAGCTTTGCTCGGCTGGCCGCCGTCATATGGCTTCGGCGCGGCCTTCGCCGGTGTCGCATCGCAAGCTAGCGGATTGGTCGGCAGGTCGTCGCCGCCGGTCCAGGCCGATGCGGCATGACTAAGGCCGGTCGACAACGATAGCGCCAGCAGCGCGGACAGAAGTGTTCTACTCATTTTTCCTCCAGTGTTGTCCGGTCACTTCATGCGGCAATGAGCGACGACGTTCTCCGAGCTATCGAGGGCCGCTTCTCTCGAAAAGGTTGCTGGCCAGGATCGCCAGGATCAGGACTGCACCGATCAGCATGATCGTGCCGTCGCCTTTGACGCCGGCGAGCGACAGACCATTCTTGAGCGCCTGGATCAGGCAGAGCCCGATAATCGTACCAAGAATGGTACCTCGCCCGCCGAAGATCGACGTGCCGCCAAGGACGACTGCCGTGATGGCATCGAGTTCGATGCCGGTGCCCATGTCAGAGCGGGTTGTCGAGACACGCGAGACGAAAATCACGGCTGCCACCGCAGCGGCGAAACCTGATGCGGTGTAGAGGGCGAGCTTGGTCCCCTCGACGGAAAGACCGGAAAACCGCGCCGTAACCTCGTTGGAGCCGATGACATACACGGTTCGACCATAGCGCGTGTAGGCAAGGACGATGGAAGCCGTGACCGCGGCCAGGAGCAGGATCCAGAGCTGCGTCGGCACGCCCAACACATTTCCTTGCCCCAGCACGTAAAACCACTCCGGATAGCCGCGCACCGAACGTGCCTGGCTGATGCCTTCAGCCAGGCCGCGATAGAGCGCCAGCGTGGCCAGCGTCGCGATCAGCGGCGGCACCTTGAAGCGCGTGATGATGATCCCGTTGACCAGGCCGGCGATGGTGCCGACCGCGATTGCTGCGGCGGCGGTCACGGACAGAGGCAAGCCGACGTTCTGCCAGAACACGCCCGTCAGGATCGCTGAAAGGCCGAGGATCGAGCCAACCGAAAGGTCGATGCCGCCCGTCGCGATGACAAATGTCATGGCGATCGCGATCAGACCTGTCTCGGTCATCAGCCGGCCCTGGTTCAGCAGGTTCTGCACCGTGAAGAACTTGTCAGACTGTAACGACAGGACAACCAGCACCAGCGCCAGCAGCAGTGCCAGCAGGGTTTCGTGGCGAATGAAGGATCGAAGCGTCATCACCCCTCTCAAGTGCTGCGCTGGCGGCGCAGCATGTCGGCGAGCACAGTCGCCAGTATGAGCAGGCCGATGACCGCGCGCAGCCAATAGGCCGAGACATTTGTGAAGATCAGCGCCGATCCGATCGCCGCGAAGAGGATCGCCGCCAGCGTGGAGCCGACGACCGTTCCGCTGCCTCCCAGGATCGAGGCGCCTCCGATGACCGCAGCCGTGATGATGGTCAGCTCCAGATTCGGCGGCACGGTGGACTGGATCACCTGAAGCTGCGTGGCGAAGAGGATCGTCGCCAGCCCTGCGAAGAAGCCGTGGATAATGAAAACCGCCACGGTGCGCCGCTCGGCCGGGATGCCGCTGGCCACCGCGGCCTCGGGGTTCCCGCCGAGCGCATAGAGCGATCGTCCGAAGGCGAAATAGCGCATCCAGGCCGCGGCAGCGAGCGTCAGCACCACCATCGCTATCAGCGGCACGGGAACGCCAAGAAGCCTCTTCTGCGCGATCAGAAAATCAGGCGGCAGGTTGGATATCCAAGTCCCGCCAGTGACGCTGATGAGACCGCCGCGCAGGATGGACAATGCCCCGAGTGTTACCACGATCGAGGGGATCCTGGCGTAGGCGACGAGCACGCCGATGACCGCGTTGATGGCCATACCGACCAGCACGGGGAGGAACCACGCCATCCAGATCGGATAGCCTGCGACCGCGAGCGTGCCCGAAATCGTCGCCAACACGCCGATCAGTGCTCCCACGGAAACGTCGATGTTGCCGGTGATGATGACCATCGACATGCCGATCGCAGCCACCGCGATATAGGCGTTTCCAGAGAAGATCGAGGTCAGGTTGTTGGCGCTGATGAAGCGCGGGTTGATCATCGTGACAACGACGAAGAGGGTGATGATCGCAGCGAACACCACGACCTCCTGTCCATAGTCCGCCATCAGGCGTTTTAGCACGCCAGAGCGCCGAGACCGCTGGGAACGGGTTGACGACAGCTCGACCCCGGTCACGGCCATCACGCAGCCTCCGCCGATCTTCGTGCAGTCATCGCGGCCCCGACGCGCTCGGGCGTCGCCTCGGCGCGGTCGAGCACATCCGTGATCCTTCCGTCGCTCATCACCAGCACCCGGTCGCTCATGCCAAGCACCTCGGGCAGTTCGCTGGAGATCATCAGAATGGCCACGCCCTGCTTCACGAGCTCGCCCATGACCAGGTGGATCTCCGACTTCGCCCCGACGTCGACGCCGCGGGTCGGCTCATCCAGAATGAGGATGCGCGGGTTCGTCTGCAGCCATTTGGCAATCACGACTTTCTGCTGGTTGCCGCCGGAAAGCTGCCCCACCGGCTGGTCGATATTTCGGCAGCGAATGCCGAGGCGTTTGACTGCGGCGACGGCGCGCGAGGCCTCTTCGCGCGCCTTAAGAAAGATGCCGCTCGACACCTTCTCGAGAGTCGCCATGGTCACGTTCTTGCGAACCGCCATGGGCTTGACCAATCCCTGCAGCCCACGGTCTTCGGGCACATAGGCGATCCCGAGATCGCGCGCCTGCAACGGCGATCTGATCGACACCGGCCTGCCGTCGAGCAAAATCTCCCCTGACGTCGCCGGCGTCATGCCGAAGAGCGTCAGCGCCAACTCCGTTCGACCTGAACCGACAAGACCGGCCACGCCAAGAATCTCACCTTTGCGCAAGGCAAAGGATATGTCGCGGACATGCCGGCCGTGATTGAGGTTCTTCACCTCCAGCACCGTTTCGCCGATCGGGACATCGAGCTTGGGGAACAGACTCTCGATCGAGCGGCCGACCATGAGGGAGACGAGCCCGGCTTCGTCGACGTCGCCGATATCTTTGGTCGCCACGAAGGCGCCGTCGCGCAGCACCGTGACACGGTCGGCCAGCGCAAAGATCTCGGACATGCGATGACTGACATAGATGATGCCAACACCGCGGGCGCGCAACTGGCGTAGGATATCCATGAGCCGGCGCACGTCGGCCTCGACCAGCGAGGCCGTCGGCTCGTCCATGATCAGCACGCGCGCGTTCTTCGACAGCGCCTTGGCGATCTCCACGCGCTGGCGCTGCGCGACCGAAAGCGACAGCACCTTGTCGTCGACATCGAGATCGTGCGTGTCGAGCGAATCGAGCAGTTCACGTGTGCGCGACCGCACCTCAGCCCAATCGATGATGCCCATCGACGTGCGCGGGTAGTTGCCGAGAAACACGTTCTCGGCGACCGAAAGCTCGGGAAAGAGCAGCAGCTCCTGATAGACGGTCGCGATGCCCGCGGCCGTGGCATCGCGGGGCGAAGCGAATTTCACGCTCTCGCCATCAATGACGATCGTGCCGGTATCTGGCGTGTAGAGGCCTGACAGAATCTTGATCAGCGTCGACTTGCCCGCGCCGTTCTCGCCAAGCAGCGCATGCACCTCGCCCGGACGCACGTCGAAACCGACGTCCTTGAGCACCTTCACGCCGGCGAAGGCCTTGGAGATGCCGCTCAAGGTCACAAAGGCGGGCGTGTCAGGCATTCCGCTCACTCCAGTCCCGCCGCGCGGCGCGCTCTTGCCCGCGCCGCGCTCGCGAGATCACGCCACCGATCGCGGTAGACCTCGAGCCCGGCGATGCCGCTCGCGCCGACAGGCACGGTCTCGTCCTTGAACGGGAACGAGCCCCGCGCCTTGAAGGCGAGCGCAGCGGCGCCCGTGGCGGACCCCTCGCTCATGGTGCTGCGTACGACCGTCTGCGCGGGGCGGAGCTGCGCCAGCATGGACGTGTAGAGCCCGATTTTCGCCAACCCGCCATCGACCACCACCTTGTTGGTCGAGCGGATCAGGTCGAGCGACAAGTCCGTCATCATCACGACGTACAGCGCGGCAACGGCGGCGCGCTCCTCGCCCACAACCTCGCCGCCGACGATCTCGCCCTTGATCTCCGGGAACGGACCGCCGGCAGCCCATGACGGCAACGCGAACACGCCGCGCGCCATCACCGCCTGAACCGCGGCTTGGCCGATCGGCTTGCTCCAGCCGCCGCTGATCAGGTCGTATTCACGGCCGCCCATGAAGCGCAACGATGGCGCCGGCTCGCCGTTGACCGTCACATTGGAGAGCATGTCGCGCTCCGCATCAAGCGCGCCCAGCGGACAATCGAGATTGATGATGATGACCCATGTTCCGGTCGAGACAATCGTAAAATGCTCGAGCCCGGTCATGCGGTAGTAGGCGAGCGCCGAATTGGAGTCATGGACGCCATTGTGCACGTCGATGGTCGTCTCGGACCCGTCATTGAGGCGCACGGTCGCCTGGCCAACGATCGCGCCGGAGGGGACGATCGCGGGGAACTTGGACCGCCATCCGAGACGATCGACGAGAGAGCTGTAGTCGCGCTTCAGCGGCGCCCAGAGCTGGTTGTGCGCGCCCAGATAGGAATACTCGGAGACATGCCGGCCTGTGAACCGCCAGATCCAGTATTGCGGATAGCACAGGATCGACTCGGCCTCAGCGAAGGCCTGCGGCTCCTCCTCCTTAAGCCAGAAGATGTGGCGCGCAATACAAAACCCCAACGGCAAATGCGGCGTGTAGGTTTCGGAGAAATCGGGCAGGATCGGAGCGATCTTTGCGGCAACCGCGTCTGGAATCTCCTGCTCGTAATCGAGAATTGGATGCAGCAACCTGTCCTGCCCGTGCACAAGTGCAAAGGTGCAGCCATGAGCCGAGACCATCAGCCCGGTGACCCCATGCTTGGACACCACATCCGTCAATTCGCGGCGCATCCAGTGGAAGAAATGCTGCTCGTCCAGCACCGCCCTCCCCTTGTATGACCCCCAAACCGGCTTGGCGCGTCGCTCATCCAGAACCGCGCCATCCGGCGCAAAGACAAACAGCTTGGAGTTCGTCTTCCCGAGATCGAAAACAGCGAGCGGACCGTGTTGCGATACAGGTTTGGTCACGGCCTGTGTTCCGCTTTGACGAGCTCGCTCTTCCGGCGTGCCGTCTCCATGCCGACGTCGATGAAACGCCGGGCATGCCTGGCAAGGTCCCTGTTGTCAGACCAGAGATTGCGCCAGATCGCCGTCCTGCGCGACAGGTTCTGATCGACGATTTCCGAGGAGAAGGATTCGAAGGTGATGTCTTTCGAATAGCGGATGTCGATGAGCGCGTCGAACACTGACGGCCAGTCGATGCTGCCGGTGCCGAGATAGCCACGATGGCTTTCGCCAATGTGGAAATAACCGATCTTGTCTCCGGCATGCCGTATCGCGAGCGCCACGTCGGCCTCCTCGATATTCATGTGGAAGGTGTCAAGATGCAGGAAGATGTTGTCCGAGCCCGCGGTCTCAAGGTAGGCGAGGCCCTGGGCCGCGGTATTAAGCAGGTTACATTCGAAGCGGTTGACAACCTCCACATTGAGCGAAACGCCGGCGCGCTTGGCCCTCTCCGCGACTTCCGCCAGCGTATGTGCGCTGCGATTCCATCCGTCCGCCGTAGGCATGTCGGTTTGCAGGCCATGACTTGTCTGCAGGATACCGGCGAGCGTCCTGCCGCCGATATCTCGCGTCAGCGCGACCATGCGATCGAGAATTCCAATGCCGCGCGCGACAAGGTCCTTGTCGGCACTGGAGATATCGCCGTCCGCCGGCAGCCCGATGCTGGTCGCGACGCCGAGCTCGAGCGAGGCGATCTGCTTGGCGAGCCGATCGATGTCGACACTGGCCGGATCGAGATATGAGAATTCGATCAGGTCGAAACCTGCCTCCTTGGTGCTCTCCAGCGTGCGGTCCAACGCAGCTCGATCCGAACTGGCCGACCAGACAAAAGAATGGATGCCCACATGTGCCATGGCGCTGCTCCCCATTGAGATCAGAGTGCCCGGCCGCCGTGGCGCGGCCGGGCCCGTTGAGGCGAGTTAGCGGGCTGCAGTCCAGCCTTTGTAGTCCTTGAGGTTTTCGGCCGTAATCAGCTTCGGGTCGAGCAGAACGGTCGACTCGGCCGGCTTCTTGCCGGCAAGGACCTCCGCCGCCATGTTGAGCGACTGTCCGGCCATGACATACGGATCCTGCGAGGCCGAGGCCTTGATCAGCGACTTGCCGCTGGCGAACTCCTTCTCGATGTCGGGCGCGCCATCGACCGCCGTGATGATGAACTCCTTGCGGTTGAGCTGGCGAGCGGCAAGCTGCGCGCCGATCGCGGTCGGATCGTTGATGGCGAAGACCGCGTCGATCTTGTCGAAACGGGTCAGCAGGGCCTGAAAGACCTTTAAACCACCGTCACGCGAGCCTTCCGCATTCTGATCGTCCGACAGGATCTTGATGTCGGGATACTTGGAGAGCAGCTTCTTGCAGCCCTGCACGCGGTCGAGGATGGACGACGAGGCCGGGCCGTTGAGGATGATATAGTTGCCCTTGCCGCCCGTTCGCTCGACCAGATACTGGCAGGCCTCCTCGCCCGCCTTGACATTATTGGTCATCACCGTGACGTCGGCGCCGGGTGCCGAGACGTCGAATGCAGCGACGACAATGCCGGCCGCCTGCGCCTTCTTGACCGCCGGCGCAATCGCCTTCGCATCGACGGCGTTCAGCATGATCACGTCGACGCCGGCGGCGATGAAGTTGTCGACCTGCGAGACTTGCTTGTTGAGGTCATAGTCCGCGGACACGGACGTGACCTGGACCTTCGGGTTGATCTTCTTGGCGGCGTCCTCGATGCCCTTGATGGTGGCGACGAAGAACGGATTGCCGAGCAGGCCAACCGAGATGCCAACCTTGTTGAGTTCCTTGGCGGATGCCGGGGCAAACGCGATCGACGCCAGGGCGGTGGCGCAGAGCAGTCTGGTGATGCATTTCATTTAGTTCCTCCCATGATGCCGCACCTGTCGCGGTGCGTTGTGTAAAGCCTGACCAGTGCTGATCGCTTCGCAAGTCCGTACAGAACTCGCCGCGAATGCAACGAAGTTGCAAAGCGGGCATTAGCCGGCGCATTGAGGTCGATCATGTCCGCGCTCCCGCCTGGAGGCGATAGCGGTCGAGGGCGACCGCAACGATGATGACCAATCCTTTGATGATGTATTGCCAGATGTCGGAGATACCGGCGAGGATGAGGCCGTTGGACAGCACGGCAATGATCAGACCGCCGACAAGCGTGCCCCAGATCGAGCCGACACCACCGACGAAGCTGGTGCCGCCGAGAATCACGGCGGCGATGGCGTCGAGCTCATAGGACTGGCCGAGCTGAAGCCCGTTGGCGGCATAGAGCCGGGCCGCCGACAGCGCGCCACCGAGACCTGCCAGCAGGCCGGAGACACCGTAGACGAAGAGCAGAACCAACGGCACCTTGATGCCGGTGAGCCGCGCGGCCTCGGCGTTGCCGCCGACCGCATAGATCCAGGTTCCGAGCACCGTGCGCGTGAGCACGAGCCAGGAGATGATGACGACCGAGAGCGCGATGATGACGAGCCAGGGAATCTCGAGAAAAGTTCCGTTGCCCAGGAAGTCGAAAGGCAGGGAGGAATTGAAGACGGTGGTGTCGTTGCCGAGCAAGCGCGCAATGCCGCGCACGGCCGTCAGCGAACCCAAGGTGACGATAAAGGGTGGCAACTTGACATAAGCGACGAGGAGCCCGTTGACGAGACCAAAGCAGAGGCCGACCAGAATGGCAGCCGGCACGCCGAGCATGCCGATGTCGGGCATCAGCGAGACGATGACGGCGACCATGGCCGAGGCCGCCAGGACGGAGCCGACCGACAAATCGATGCCGCCCGTGAGGATGACAAATGTCATGCCGGCCGCCAGCACGATGTTGATCGACGACTGCTGCATGACGATCAGCAGGTTAGTATCCGTCATGAAGCGCGGATTGATGAGCTGAAAGCCGACGGCCAGCAGCACCAGGATCGGCAGCATGCCCAAGGCGGCAAAAGCCGTCTGGAAACGCGCCTGGCGCAAAGTCGCTATCGGAGCGGTCGATGTCGTCGCTCTATCACTCATGTTGCCGATGCTCCGGTCGCAAGCTCCATGATCGCTTCTTGACTGATCGGCTTGCATTCGCGGGCAGCCACCTCGCCGACGATTGCGCCGTCGCGCATCACCAGCGCCCGGTCAGCGACGCCGACGACTTCGGGCAGTTCGCTGGAGATCATCAGGATCGAGATGCCGCTCTTGGCGAGCTCGTCGATGATGCGGTAGATCTCGGACTTGGCGCCGACATCAACACCCCGCGTCGGCTCGTCCAGGATGACGATCTTCGGCTTCGTTTCGAGCAGGCGCCCGAGGAGCACCTTCTGCTGGTTGCCGCCGGACAGCGAGCCGACATTCACCTTGGTCGATTTGGTACGGATGGACAGATTCGAGACCGCTTGCGCGGCGCGCCTGTCCCCCACCGCATAGTTGCGCCAGCCGAACCGGCTCGCATCGCGCGACAGCACACTCATGTTGACATTGTCGGCGACCGACATGTCGAGAAAGAGGCCGAGCTCCTTGCGGTCTTCGGTCAGATAGGTGATCCCCGCGTTCAGTGCGGCTGCGGGTGAGGAAATGTCGATCGGCTTGCCGTTGAGTTCCAACGAACCCGCCGTCTTGCGATCGGCGCCGAAGATCAGCCGCGCCAGCTCCGTGCGGCCCGAGCCAACAAGCCCTGACAGCGCGAGGACCTCGCCTTCATGCAAATCGAAGGAACAGTCCCGCACCAGCACGCCGTCGGACATGCCACGCACCGCCAGGGCGACCGGACGGCGCGCGCCGGGCGGGCGATGCTCCTTCTTGTAGAAAGCCGAGAGGTCGCGCCCGACCATCATGGACACCAAGGCCGAGGCGCTGAGCTCGCGACGCTCCAATGTGCCGACATAACCGCCGTCGCGGAGCACGCTGACGCGGTCGGCGAGCTCGTACACCTCTTCCATTCGGTGACTGATGTAGATGATGGCGATGCCTTGCGCCTTCAGGCCGGCGATGACCTCGAACAGGCGGTCGGTTTCGCGCGATGTGAGGGATGTCGTCGGCTCGTCAAGCACGATGATCCGCGCATCGCTCGACAACGCGCGCGCAATCTCGACGAGCTGGCGCTCGCCGAGCGACAGCCGCGCCACCTTGGTGCGCGGCGAAAACGAAACGCCCAAGCGCTCCAGGATCGCCTCGGCGCGGGCCACGACCTTGCCGGCGTCCACGATGCCGAAACGGCGGGGCTCGTTGCCGAGGAAAATGTTCTGCGCCACGGTGAGGTTCGGCGCCAGCGACAGTTCCTGATAGATCACGGCGACGCCATTCGCCCGCGCCCTGATCGGATCTCCTGTTGCCACCGGCTTTCCGTCGATCAGGATCTCACCGCCGGGATCGGGGCGGCAGGCCCCCGACAGCACTTTCATCAACGTCGACTTGCCGGCCCCGTTTTCCCCCATCAGCGCATGCAGCTCGCCGGGAAATACGGTCAGGGAAACGCTCTTGAGCGCCTGCACCGGGCCGAACGTCTTGCTGATGTCGCGCATGTCCAGCATGGGCGTCGGCTTGGCGCTGAGCATGTCAGGCGTCCTGTCCCGTGGCCCGCGCGATCCGCACGTTCACCCCGGCGTTCTCCAGCATGCGGGCGGCGGCGTCGCTCAGTGCCTCATCCGTAATCACCGTGCCGACGCGCGACAGCGGCAACGAGACGTTGCGCGCATGGATCGAGAATTTGCGGCTGTCGGCCAGGACGATGATCTGGTCGGCGTTCTGGCTGAGCTCGATGATCGAACGCACCATCAGCGGGTGCGATTCCAAAAGGCCCTCGGCTGCAATGCCCTGGGCGCCGACGAAATATTTCGACGCATAGAACTGCGGCGGATGATGCGGCGAATAAATCACCCGCGGCTCACGGTGCAGATCGCCCCCCGCAACTGTCAGGCTGCAGCACCCGTGGTCGCCAAGATAGCCGGCCAGCGGCATGGAGTTCGTGAAGAGCCGGATGTTGCGATCGGCGAGCTTCACGCCGAGGTGGAAGCAGGTCGATCCGCCATTGACGATCACCGCTTCGCCGTCTTGCACCATGGTGGCCGCGAGTTCGGCGATCTGCCTTTTGGCCTCCACCGCCAGGTCGCGATTTTCGTCATAAGGGCGCGCGAAAGCCGTGCCCGCCTTCGATGCGGCGTCGAGTGCTGAAACACCGCCGTAGACCTTACGCGCGCTGCCCAGTTCGTCGATCTTGTCGATATCGCGCCGGACAGTCGCGGCCGAAACGCCAAGGCGCTCCTGCAATTCGCGCACCGACGCGAACGGGCGATCGCGCAGCAATTCCACGATCAGCCGCTGACGGACCAAATCGTTCAATGATTTCCTCCACGCCGCGCTTCAGCGCCTTGATCTAACTTACGCACGACAAAGCCGAACGCAAGCAGATTTTGATCGAATACGATCATGTGCGGTGCAAGATGGTCATCTTGCATCTTTTTATGATTGACTTTTGTCGTCGGCGACCGTGAATGGACCGCGCCCTCGTCCGTGCCGCCTAGGAGAATTCCATGTCAGACGCACACGCTGCAGCCCGGCTCGCGAACCTTTGGGACGACGCCAAGGCGACAGGGATGAGCGAACCCGAGCGGCTGGTATATCGCTCCAACATTCTCGGCTCCGACAAACGCGTCACCAACTATGGCGGCGGCAACACCTCGTCCAAGATCTGGCAGACAGATCCGCTGACCGGCGAGCAGGTCGAGGTCCTCTGGGTCAAAGGCTCCGGCGGCGACAGCGCCACGATCAAGCTCGACGGATTCGCCACCCTTTACATGGACAAGCTGCGCGCACTGAAGCGCCTCTACCGCGGCCCCGAGCACGAAGACGAGATGGTCGGCTACCTGCCGCACTGCACTTTCAATCTCAATCCTCGCGCAGCTTCAATCGATACGCCGTTGCACGCCTTCGTGCCAAAGCCCTTCGTCGACCACATGCATCCCGATGCGATCATCGCGATCGCGGCGGCGAAGGACTCGAGGATGCTCACGCAGAAGATCTTCGGCAACCGGATCGGCTGGCTGCCATGGAGACGGCCAGGCTTCGAGCTTGGCCTCTGGCTCGAAAAATTCTGCCGAGAGAACCCCGAAGCCGATGGCGTCGTACTCGAAAGTCACGGGCTGTTCACCTGGGGCGACACGTCGAAGCAATGCTATGAGACGACCATTGCGACGATCAACAGAGCGATCCAGTGGCTCGAGGGTGAAACCAAGGGTCAGCCGGCCTTCGGCGGAGCTGCGGTCAAATCGCTGCGCGCCGAACAGCGGCGGGCCATTGCCGCGAGATTGATGCCGAGGATTCGCGGGATGATCTCGGCCGGAAGCTACAAGCTCGGCCATTTTGACGATTCCGCCCCTGTCCTGGAGTTCGTCAACTCGAACAATCTGCGGCCACTGGCGGCCCTCGGCACATCGTGTCCCGATCATTTCCTGCGCACAAAGATTCGGCCGCTGGTGATCGAGTTCGACCCCGCCAAGCCGGATGTCGATGCCGTGCTGGCCCGCCTGTCCGGTGAGATCGATGCCTATCGCGCCGATTACCGGGCCTATTACGATCGCTGCAAACGCTCGGGGTCGCCAGCCATGCGCGACCCGAACCCTGTGGTCTATCTGATGCCCGGCGTGGGCATGTTCACCTTCGCCGCCGACAACACCACGGCGCGCGTTTCCGGCGAGTTCTACGTGAATGCGATCAATGTCATGCGCGGTGCCTCGGCCGTTTCGTCCTATGTCGGCCTGCCCGAGCAGGAAGCCTTCGACATCGAATACTGGTCGCTCGAAGAAGCGAAGCTGCAGCGCATGCCGAAGCCGAAATCGCTGGCGGGACGCGTCGCGCTCGTCACCGGCGGCGCCGGCGGCATCGGCACGGCGGCCGCTACGCGGCTGCTGGCTGAAGGCGCATGCGTCGTCATCGCCGATATCGACGAGGCCTCGCTCGCACAGACCAACGAGGAGCTCGGCGCCGCCTTCGGCAGGGACTGTGTGCGCGGGGTGAAGCTCGACGTCACCGAGGAACGCGACGTAGCCGCCGCCTTCGTTGATTGCGCGCTTGAGTTCGGCGGCATCGACATTCTGGTTTCGAATGCCGGCATCTCGTCGTCCGCCCCGATCGTGGACACCGAGCTTTCCACGTGGAACCGCAATCTAGACATCCTGGCGAAAGGCTACTTTCTCGTCTCGCGCGAGGCGTTCCGCTATTTCGTGCAGCAACAACTCGGCGGCAACATCGTCTTCATCGCATCGAAGAACGGGCTTGCCGCCTCCCCCAATGCCGCCGCCTACTGCACGGCGAAAGCGGCCGAGATTCACCTCGCCCGCTGCCTTGCGCTCGAAGGTGCGGAGCATCAGATCCGGGTGAACACGGTGAACCCCGACGCGGTGCTGCGCGGCTCCAAGATATGGACCGGCAAATGGCGAGAGCAGCGTGCTGCTGCCTATTCGATGCACCCGGACGAGCTGGAAGAACACTATCGCAAACGCTCCATGCTCAAGCGCTCGGTGTTTCCGGAGGATGTCGCCGAAGCCGTCTATTTCCTGGCCTCGGACTTGTCGGCTAAATCGACCGGCAACATCATCAACGTCGACGCCGGAAACGCCCAGAGTTTTACGCGCTGATCGGTCGCCCGCCGGTGTACGGCGCCTGCGGCAAGCCCTGGCCTTTGCGAACAGACCGGATCGGCCTGCCCCATTATCGGCTCCTCTGATTTTGACGGCTGATTCCCTACGCGAGGGCTGATCGCGCGCGCCCCCGACCTGCGTCACTTCGTGAGTCTACGCGCACCAATGCCTGCCTTCTTCAGCGATCGCTAACGCGGAAGCGGCGCTGAGAGTGCCCCTACGTTACTTTTGGATAGATTTTCTCCATCACCAATTTTTGCCCTGAGCAGACAAGCACATCACTGCGTTGCTGCGCTTCGCTCAAAGGGCTTGTTCTCGGCGATGAACCTTGCAGCCAGCACCAATGCGCCCATCGAAAACTCCTTTCCGTGCGCGGCGATCATTCGCTCGGAAAGTTCAGCCAGCTCCTTGAAGATCGATCTTTGCTTTCGGCTTCATTCAGGGATTGGGTAGCTGTCATGATTTGTCTCCTGATTGTATCGACAAAACCTCCCTGGCCTGGCAGCGGCCAGCTATTTGAAGATGTGCGGAGGAAGCGTCACGATCGCCGCTTCCCCGTCGCTTGTTCCGAATGCGACATGCTGGCCGCCTCCAGACCAACGCAGGGCGTGGACGCCACCTCGGCCGGGTGGCTTGACGACCAATTCGTCGGATTGTCCGATCCTCGCGACCACGACCCTACCGTCGCCGTAACCTGCCGCCACCAGTGGACGCTTTGGGTGCGTATCTACCGTCTCAACGAGGACGAACCGGGCCCGGCCTGTCGCGAGGTTCGTCGGCTGATCGCTTTCGTCGCTGAGGCTCGAAACGTCCCATGCAATCATCCGATAGGCTCCGCTCGTGACAAGGACGCGGGAGTCCCCGCTCCACGAAAGAGATGCAACGGTTGCGGGATAGGTTGGAATCCGGACGATCCGCGCATCGGCGAGCCGCACCAAAATGATGCCACTTTTGACGACCGATACGGCCAGCCAGCTTCCGTCGGGGCTCCACGACAAGGTTGAGACCGAGCCCAACTCAAATGAAGCGGAGGGCTCGGGTCGTGGCCCGAAGGCTCGGATGAGCAGACGACCGTCGGTTCCGATCGCAAAGCGCCGACCACCCGGCGATACAGCCATTGCCGACGCATGCCCTCCGATCCGCTCTTGCAGCCAAGCGACCTCGCCATTGGAATCGTAAAATATGATCGACCCGCCGGAAGCTGTCAGGACGCCGCCCGCTGGTACCGGGGCAATGCGATCGATGGGCGCCCCGTGGTTCGAGATGACCCGCGCGGCGCCGGACGCCGACACGAGAAGCAGCCGGCCGTGATCACCAGCGACAAAATGCGAGGTCGCGAGCGGGGCGAGATGGAGCGGCGCATCGCCGACCATCACTTTCGTCAACGGCGGCACCGGTTTCCGTCGCGGTGAAATCGTCGTCCGGCCTTGGTCGAGTGCCACGCGGCAACGATCTTGCGCGGGCTCGATATCAGTCAGCGGAGCTATGGCCAGCGCGCCATCACCGAGCGCGAACGCAACGCCCTGTCCCGCAGGATCGAAGGCCACATTCGTAACAGCCGCCCCCACCGTCCAGTGCCGCCCAAGCAATTCATAGAGCGTTGCGGTCTCTGCTTCCATCATATCCATCGCTCGCCTCTCGTTCGGATCGTCTCATCTTCCGGCGGCAATCCACCTGTCCAGTTCTTCAAGGCGTTGCTCCAGCGCGGCGCAATGAGCCTCGCAATCCGCCATTTCTGCGTTTGCCTTTTGCAAGCGTTCGCGCGCATCAGCGAGAGCCCTGGCGAGCTCATGCGAGCAACCGGACATTGCAATCTCTTGCTCGATGCCATGGATCTCGAATTCGGCGCCGCCGCTAAGCTGACGATTGAGCAGATTGCGCGATTGGGCGGACGATATCTCCTGAACGACCTGCAGCCGCTGGATCAGCATTTCGACGACCGTCAGGGGACCGGCACTCATACACCTGTCTCAATCTGGGCCAGGATACGCTGCAAGCCACCGACGCCCGATACAAAGTGGCGACGCGCATCGTTAATATGAGATTGCAGCGTGTCCCATAGATCGACCCGCAGCAACCGCGATGGATCGCCGGCCATGGTCTCGAGCGCTTGCAGACCGAACTGATGGCGTAACCCGATGCCCTGCAAAACAAAATCCGTCAGTTCGCGTGCATGCGTTTCGATGAAAGGACGCAACAGCGGATGCGCACCATAACTGATGCCGCGTTTCGAGAGCTCGGTCTCGATGAACACTACGAAATGCCGGACCAGCAGATTTTGGCTTTCGCCAACCAGGTGCATCATGAAAGTCACGTCGCGGTCCGCGCGCGAAAGGATCTGCGACGCGAGCGTCGCGGCCGCAGGCTCTTCCTCCCCCTTTTGTCCGTCCCAGATCGCCATCTCCGATCCTGCCTCAGGTCCGCGAACGATATTGATGCAGTTTGCGATATAGAGTGGCACGCGAAAGCCCCAGCTTCTCGGCCGCGGCTGCAATGTTGCCGCCTGCGTTTGCGACGGCCCGCTCGATGGCACGACGCTCCATTTCGTCGAAACGCGCGACCTCGTCGCCTTCCGACGTTGAGCCATGACCACTTTGCAACGGCAACGAGGACGGCTGAGCCGCCGCTTCGACGAAATCCTCAGGCAAGTCTCTGGGAGTGACCACGCCAGTGAGCGTCATCAATACGAGGTTCTCGACGAGATTGCGCAGTTCGCGGACGTTCCCGGGCCAGCTATAGCGCCGCAGCAATTCCATCGCGGCGGCCTCGAAACGCAGTGGTTGGGTGCTATAGGTCTCAGCGAATTGTCGGTTGAAGTGATCGATCAGGATCTCGACGTCGCCCAAGCGCTCCCGGAGCGGCGGGATGGTGATCTTGACGACACCGATCCGGAAATACAGGTCCCTCCGGAAACGTCCCTCGGCAACTTCCTGCTTCAAATTCCGATTGGTCGACGCGACGAGCCGGACGTCCACCGGACGCGGCTTGTTGTCACCGAGGCGGTACACCGCACGCTCTTCCAGCACACGCAGCAAGTAAGGCTGCAGATCCAGCGGCATCTCGCCGATCTCGTCGAGGCTGAGCACGCCGCCGTTGGCAAATTCAAACCGGCCGGGCTTTCCCTCCCGTGTGGCACCGGTAAAGGCCCCTGGCGCATGTCCGAACAGCTCCCCGCCGAGAAGCTCCTTCGAGACCGCACCGCAATTGAAGGCGACGAAAGGCTCCTTGCCGGTCTTCTGGCTGGCGGCGTGAACGAGACGAGCAAACAGTTCTTTGCCAACTCCGGTCTCGCCCTCGAGCAGGATAGCCGTCCGGCCGAGTGCCGCCCGCTCCACCTTTTCGACCACTTGCAGCAATGCTTCGCTGCATCCGACAATCGCCTCCTTGGCCGACATGAGGGCTGCGCGTGCCGTCGGCGGGACCTGGGGCGCGGCGGAATTTATCCGCGGCCTCGATGCAAGCACGAGCATCGCGCCCTTCACGACACCGTCGACCAGCAGCGGCTCGATCCGTTGTTCGCGCAGTTCCTCGGGCAGCCCATTGATCAAGTCTCTGGCCAAACGACCATCGCTGCTCGGGAGAATCTGAGTCCCGATGCTCAAGTCGCCGGACTGCGCGATCCGTTGCCAGCGAGCCGACGCCATGTCGTTGTGGTGAACGACCCGGCCGAAACGATCGAGGATCACCACACCGTCAGTGCTGCTCATCCCCGGCATTCGAGAAATGCTTGCTTCAAGCAGCCGCAATCTTTCAAGGCGAATCTTTTCCGAGAGCGCGAGCTCGATGTGATTGGCCGCGATCACCGCCAGTGCGACATTGTGCCGGTGAAAGATCGCCTGTGGTCCTGAAAAATCGACGATGCCGATGATGCTGCCGTCGATCGGGCTACGAATGGGACTGCCGACGCAGGTCCATGCCTTGATACCTTCGGAAAAATGCTCGGCCGCATGGACATGAACCGGTTTTCCCGTCACAAGTGCAGTCCCGATACCATTGGTGCCGGTGACCGTCTCGCCCCAGGCCGCTCCGATTTCCAGGCGAATGTCGTGCCCTGCATCAATGGTCCGCTGATCGCCTCCCACGTCCAGCACGACGCCGTTGCTGTCGGTAATGACCAGCATCGTGGCCGCGTCACCAAGCACCTCCGCGACGCGGCGGAAGGTCTGCGCGCTCGAAGCGAGCAGGTCATCATTCTTCAGACGCAGCTCATAGAGATCATCTGGTGAGGCGACGAGATTGCTTCCCTTGCCATGAGCGCTGACCCCGGATTTGACACTGCGCTGCCATGATTCCTCGATGACACCTCGCACCGGCGCGTTCTCGCGCCTCAGATCTCCAAACGTCAGGAAGTTTTCCCACGCCCTGTTGGTCTCGCGCTCATCGTAGGGCCGCCCCTGCTCCGCATCGGCGGAGCCCGGAATTTTGTAACCTTCCAGGGAAAATGGCGGCTTAGCCATGAGCGTTTCCGTCAGCATTTGGAGCACCATACGTACGTTGGCAAACGGCAACCCGATCGGCAGAAAGGATCTTCACCAAGGCTAGCCGGGATTGCATCGCTGCAGGTCCGGCTCACGGGCGATCATTCGACGCCCTTGCCGATCGCACCCAACCCGAGACGGTCTGTGATGATCTGTTCCAGGCGCTCCTCGGATGCGTCGTCGGGCACGCTCACGCCCTCAAGGTCGGCGAGAACCTCATAGATCCCGTGATCCAGCGGATCGAAGCTTCCGTTCTCCCGGGTCGCCAAAGCGAACGACCTGGATAGTCCTTTGCCACGCAGCTCGCCGATAAAATGGAGTTGCCGCCCTGACGCCAGATCGGCAATCACAACACGGCCGTTAAGGCTGATCCGCACATAGGGTTCCGCCTCTCTCGGCTGGCCCGGCGGCGTGTACCAGAGCTTGCCAGACGGCTCGGGCCGCTGAGGAGGTGTGGGATTGCGCAACTCCTGCCAGCGCCCACCCGTCAGATGATTGGCGAGCGCGTTGATCTTCGTGCGATTCTTCTGAATGAAGTCCTTCGCCGCCACCTCTTCCCGGTGCGGACCGTCGCGCTTGGCGATGATGTAGACCATGTCTGTTCCCTCCCACTCCGCCCGATGTCCGTGGAGATCTGTTGTGTCGTCTCCTTCGGTCCACAAGTCCTTCGAGATTGTAGTCGGTTCCGTTGCGTCGTCCCAGCACAATCAGCAGTCAGGGCCGGTCACGCTGGGGACCGCCGCGGCGGAATGCGGACCGCGTGCACATGCCTCATGCGCGCCCAAGCTTTTCTGCCCCGCCGCCCAGTGCCGGTCCCTGGGTCGGGTCGATGTACTCCGGCACGTCGGCAACCAGCGTGTTCGTGGTCAGCACCAGCGTGGCGACGGAGGCCGCATTTCGAAGGGCGGTATAGGTCACACGGACAGGATCGACGATGCCGGCTGATACCATGTCGAGGAACTTACCGTTGGCGGCGTCGAATCCGACGCCCGCCGGCGCGCTCTGCAAGTCAGCCACAATCTTCTCTGCATCATGGCCCGCATTCCTTGCAATGAAAGCGGCGGGACGAGATAGCGTCTCCCGCACCAGCTTGATGCCCTCGCCGAGGTCGCCATTGACGTTGCCGAGCTTGCGCGTCACCACCGGCGCGCACTGCGCCAAGGCCGTGCCGCCACCAGGCACGATGCCCTCTTCGGCTGCGGCACGCGCCGCGCTGAGCGCATCGTCGATCAACTGGATCGTCCGTTTCTGTTCCACGGGCGTGACGCCCCCCGCCAAAATCACGGCAGTCCCGCCTGAAAGCTTAGCCAGCCGCTCCTTGAGCTTGTCCTGTTCGATGTTCGGTGGTGCCAGTTCGTATTGCTTGGCCACCTGCTGGCGCCGGGCCGCGATCGCCGCATTGTCGCCTCCACCGCGAATGATCACTGTTTCGCGTGCACTTGCACGAACCTGGCGGGCGGTGCCGAGATCGGCAAGGCTGGCCTCTTCCAGCTTGCCGCCAAGCTCGCGGGCGATCACGCGTCCCCCAGTTATAATGGCGAGGTCGTCCATCATCGCCTTGCGCCAGTGGCCATAGTCGGGCGGATTGACCACCAGGACCCTGCCGCGGTTGCCGTCGCCGAGCAGCGTCGGAACAACTTCTGGCGCAATCTCTTCAGCGACGATGACAAGCGGCCGCCCGGTCGAGGCGACCGCCGCGCGCACCCTCGACAGCTCGCCCGGCGTTCTGATCTTCAGATCGGTCAGAAGAATGTAGGGCTGATCGAGCACCACTTCCATCTTCTCGACATCAGTCACCATATGGTGGGAAATGTAACCGCGATCGAACGACATGCCTTCGACGACCTCAAGCGTCGTGCTGGTCGTGAGCCCGTAATCGGAACTGATGATGCCGTCCTTGCCGACGCGCTCCACCGCCTCGGCGACTAGGCCGCCAAGATGTGGGTCCGTCGACGCAATCGTCGCGACCGCCTGCAACGTCTTGCGGTCCGCGACAGCAATCGCTGAGCTCTTCAGGGCCTCGACAACCACCTCGACGGCCCGGTCAATACCCTTGCAGAGATCCACCGCCTTGGCACCGCGCTCAAGGGCCGCAACGCCTCCTTGAATGAGACCATTTGCGAGCACCATGGCCGTTGTCGTACCGTCGCCGGCGACTTCGTTGGTTTGCATCGAGACCTCGCGCACCACTTGCGCACCCATGTTCTCGAAGCGATCAGGCAATTCGATTTCGGAGGCAATGGTAACGCCATCTCGCGACACGATGGGCGTGCCGATCGGCCTGTCGACCATCGCGTTCATACCCTTTGGGCCGAGCGTCGATTCGACGGCCGCGGCAAGCTTCTGGACTCCGCGCGCAAGAGCGCGACGGGCTTCTATGTCATGCAAGAGAACTTTTGGCATCTGCGTTTCACTCCCCACGTCGTCTCTTGTTTGTCAGATCGGGCGGACTTGCTGACCGCTCCGTCGTCGGCATTCGCAAGACGCGCCTCACGCGGGCGCGACGATATGTTTCTCGCCGGCCGCAGGCAGCGCGATCGACTGCACGGCACAGCCACTGCCACAGCCTCCGCATGCAGATGTCCCCTCCGCACTACTCCCATCGAGTTCGCGATAGCGGGCAGCAAGAAGGCCCCTGCACAGTGAGCTGTTGAACTCCATATTGATCCGCACTCCCCGCAACCGTTGCAGATACGAGGCCAGCTCGTGGCGTCTGATGGGGCGCCCCTCGTAAGTGACGAAGGCGCGGTCGTCGCGTAGATAGGCGAGGCGTCGTTCAACCAGAAGCTCACGATAGCGCGGCTTCTGGCGAGCAGCTTCTTCAGACCCGAAGCTTACCTCATCGTAAGTGCCTAGAGTCATCCGGCAGATCGCCGGATCCTCATAGCCCAGGCCGCGCAAGGCCCGTATCATGAACTCCTGGCGCCGCTCGAACGCCTTCCGGCGGAACTTCTCGCGCAAGTCGCCAAGAGACCCTCCAGGCGCAAAATCCTTGAGTGCGTCGGCGAATGACTTCCCCTCGCCGACGCCCCGATTGATCTCTTGAGCGACCATATGATCCCGGAGCTGCGGTCGCGCCCCGCGAACCCATGGCAGCGCTGACACCGCCTGACGCATGTCATCAGCCATGAGGAATGCGAAGTTCGCTGAGCACCAGTAGGTCGGCAAGCGAAAGACGATGTCGACCCCACCATCATCATGGACGGTGACGAGCTCGACAAACCCAAGCTCGGTCACTGGCTCGTCTAGCTCGGGATCCGTGACCGTTGCGAGGCGCGCCCACACCTCACTGGCTTTTCGGTCGCGATCTGAGAGGACCTCGTCCATCCTCGTTACTCCGCTGCGACCGCGGGCGTTGTTTCCGCAAGCTTCGCCTTCTGTGCTTCGACGTCGACGCCATAGAGGCGCGCGGCGTTGAGTCCCAGAATCTTTTTCTTTGCCTGCGGAGTGAGATCGACACCGTGCTCCTGCTTCAGATCCGCCGGCAATTCGAAGTTCCAGAACTTTTCGACCAGCCAACGAGGAGTCCATATTGCATAGTCGCTACCAAAGAGGATCTTGTCTTCGCCGACCCAGAACAAGAGCTCGCTGATCACTTCGGCGAAATAGCGGGGACGTCCGTGGATGAACGGCAGCGCCACCGCCAGGCCACCGTAGACGTTGGTCTCCTGCACCGCGATCCAGCAGAAATCGTCAAGCCGCGGCAGGCCGCAATGCTCGATGATGAAGTTTAGACCCTGGAAGTCGGTCGCCGCGTGATCGACGTCGTGAACATCGAACGCATCCTTGTCCAGCGGGATGATGGTGGGCCCCTTGTGGACATGAATATTCTTGATATCAAGCTTTTCGCAAAGCTCGAAGCAGCGATAGGCGTTGGGATCGGAGAGCTTCCAGCCGCGCGACTCGCCCTTCCACTCGGCCGTATAGAGCTTGACGCCCTTAATGCCAAACGTCTCCTTCATATAATGAATGTACTCGAGCGCCCGCTCTCCATCGCGCGGGTCAAAGGCGCCGTTGACGATAAAGCGATCCTTGTACCTCTTCGCCATCTCCGCATTGCGGTCGATGGTGTTGAATCCGTTCTTGTAAAACTCCGTCAGGTAGGTCGACTGCACGATGGCCATATCGTCCGGACCGTCGACGAAGAGGTCATGATACATCTGCTCGGCGCTGTACTTCTCGAATTGTTCCTTCGGCCAGAGCTTGTCGGACGGACTCAATGACGTGTGGTACGCGTAAAAGCAGTCAATGAACTGTTTGCCGTGGATGTTGAGCTGGTTCGCCGGGCTACCATCCCAGAAATGGGTGTGGCCGTCGATGACGAAGACTTCCTCGCCAGAAGGAGTGATGAACATGATAGTCTCCAAAGTTTTGCAGATGCTTTTCCATCGATGTCGCGAACGGCCGACCGCGCGAGAAGGTGGTGGAGCTGCAATCCGGACAGACGCAGCCCCACCCAGTCTCGAGAGGAAGGTTCACTCGATGTATTCGAGGATCTCGTCCATGTTGCCGAACAACGTCACCGTATTGTCGTCGATGCGCACCATTCGGCCATAATGCGTTGAGGTGTTTACTTCGAAGATCTCGGCTGTCATTTCCTTTCCGAGAATCTCGCTGATTTCGTCCATCTTGAAGACTAGCTTGCCCTCGCCATCGATGCGGATCAGGGCCGGCTGATAGGTCACGATCACTTTGGGCTTCTTCGCCATGAACTCGGCGATGGCGCGCGCCTCCACGCTGTCGTTCATCGTGACGCCGCACTGGTGAGAAATCGTTTGCTCGAAACGAAGGTCTCCCATCTTCTGGAAGATGTTCTGGTTGGTCGCAGATCTGGAAGCAACAGACATTGCAATTTACTCCTTGGGAAAGGCGAGACCGAGCTCACCGAGAATCTTCTTGATGCGTTCGACCGACTGCGCGCGGACGTCGGCATACTGCACCGGCTTCGAATGCGGCTGCGACCAGATCGGCTGCAGGCCGGCGGCCGCCTTGCCCGCGAGCGCCACGTGCTTGTTCACCCAGCCCTGGAACAGCTTCTTGTTGTGCGCGGCGTGCTGGTTGTCGGTCACCAGGAGGTGCATCAGATCGATCGTGTTCGCGAGATTGCGCTCATAGTCCGCCTCGGCTGCCGAAATGACCGGCGGGGTGATGAAGTCGCCATTCGACGAGGCCACCTGCATCAGGAAACCGCTGCGGAACAACTCGCCCACCAGGGGTTCGAACACGATGTTGGTTGCGAAATACTGCTCGAGATAGTCGGCCGACCCCATGATCGATTCGATCGCTTCCCGGGTGCCTTGCCAGCCCTTGTCTTCCAGCCAGGTGCGCTTGCCCGCAGCATCATCGAAGCCCGGAATGTCCATTCCAATCTCGGCGAGATAGAGCGTGATGTCTTGGGCCAGGCGAAGCTTGTAGGACGAGTTTGTCAGCGTCGCGTTGTTGATCATCTGGGTATAGCCGTAGCGCTGGGCCTGCATCAGGGACGTGCCAAGCCCGAACTCAACATGCTTCCACGCGCCCAGATGGTTTTGCAGGATCTTGATCCATGCTTTGTCGAACGTCGCCGGCGCGCCGGACTTGCGCCCATTGGCGATCACGGATTGAACCATCGCCTCGATCTTGGACTGGCGCTGGTAGTGCGTGCGTTCCCACTCCTGGTCGGGCGCTCGGAACGCGTGCCAGTTCGAGCTCAGCGCCGCAGTGTTGTCCTTGGTGTAGGCGCCCTTCCCGTCTGGGAAGGAGATGATCCAATCCTGCAACAGGTAGCGTTCCGGATCCGGCTGCACGTCGACAGTCACGTCCTCGTAGTGTGTCGCTCGCTTACTGCGCGGCTCGAAATACCGGTATCTGCGGCTGTCCGAATCCGGAAACACCGCAGCGCCCGCTGCACCGGATTTCACTAGAACACTTTGAACGGCAGTCATGGTTGTCTTCCTCCTCCCATTGTTGGGCTCTGCAATTGCGCGGTATGCACTCCAAAAGCCTCAAAGGTCTCAGTTGTTGGCTGGCGTGAACTTGTCGAAGAAGATTCGGTCGGACTCGACATCATTCATCTGCAGCACCGGCGTCAGCGCCTCGATCATCGGCGATGGCCCGCAGGCATAGACATCGACGTCTTCGCCATATCCGGAAGTGCGAAGGTGGGCTCCGACCGCTTCGTGCACGAAGCCCTTTTCTCCGCGCCAGGCGGTGTCGTCGGCTGCATGGGACAGTACCGGGACGAACGTGAACTCCGGATGCTTGGCCGAGATTTCTGCGAAACGATCGAGATAGAAGAGGTCGTTCTGCGTCCGGGCTCCGTAGAAGAAGTACACCGGGCGCACTTCCCCGGAGTTCATGTGATCGTGCAGGATCGACCACAGCGGCGACATCCCGGATCCGCCGCCGACCAGGATCATGGCTCCGGTTCGGTTTTCTCGCCGGAAGCAGGTCCCGTAAGGTCCCCTGATCCCGACCTTGGTTCCGACGGTGAGGTCCCCGTCGAGCCGGGATGAGAAGCGTCCGTTCGGGTACTTTTTGATGATGAATGCGAGTTCTTGGCCCTCGATCGGCGAATTTGCCATGGAAAACGAGCGCGTAATCGTCTCTGGCCCCGAGAGCGTGATGTCGACATATTGACCCGCCCAGAACTTCAGAGGTTGCTCCAGCGAGATTTCGAGGCGGCGGATGTCATGGGTCAGCGCGGAGATGCTTGTAACTGTGCCCGCGAACTCCTTAACTGGGATCGATTTTGACAGCACCTCTTCATCATAGTTGAGGAGCTCCACTTCAAGATCCGAGTAGGCCAAAGTCCGGCACAGCAGAATGTAATCCTGGCTCCGCTCCATCTCGTTGAGGGCAAAGGTCGAATACTTCTTCAGCTCGACATCACCGCCGGTGAGCACGCATTTGCACGCCGAGCACTGTCCCTCCTTGCAGCCGTGGGGCAGCGCGATGCCTTGGCGGAATGCCGCATCGAGAACCGTTTCGTTCTCCTCAACCTCGAATTCTATGCCTACCGGTTGCAGGCGAACGACGTTAGCGGGCGCGCCCATGGGGGCCTCCTCGAACCAAGGCTTGCAGATCTTCCGGAGATTGATCGGGAAGGAGCCAGCCAGAGCTGGCTCCTTCCGTCCCGCTCAATTGCAAGGATTGATGGTGAATCCCTTGCGATAGTCGGCGAGATGCGCCTCGCGTTCGGCCGGGCTCATCTCCCGCAGCGTCGTCAGCGGGCTCTTGAGGGTGTGGCCGCGAAGATCATCAAGCGTCCACATTTCCTTCTCGTCAAAACGCAGGTGCGGCTGCGGGACCAGCGTTTTGCCATCGGTCCGTACGAAGCCAAGATCCTTGATCGCATCGGCGAGGTCCCAGCCATGGTAGCAGCTTTCCCATTCGCGCCGTCCGCTGAACCTGCCCATCGCGGGCGTCGGCCGTCCCTCATATTCGTCGGCGAATGCCTGCATAGCGGTCCAGCGATCCAACTCATGCGCAAAGGTATAGAGCTGGCCGTCGATCTCCCCGGTGACGATGTCCTCGCGGATCAGGCAAGGCACAAGGCACGACCAGCAACGATGTGGATAGACGTAGCCGACATCGCTGTTGAAGAGGATGTTGGTCTGGCCGCGATGCGACAGCTTCTCATACCATTTCCAGAATTCACCGAACTGGGCGTACCAGCCCGGATATTTGTGCTCGAACCATTCAAAGTCCTTGTCGGTCTGAGCTTCGATCCGCCAGAAGTTCACCGGCCAGCCAACCGCGAAGAATTGCGCGACCTTGTGGACGTAGTGCTTTTCGGTGAGGCGCTTCCAGGCTGTCTGGACATCGTCGTGATGGATCTTGATGCCGTATTTCTCGAGCGGCAGCATATAGGTGCGGTAGTAGTCCTCGAAGATCCAGCGATGCCACATCTCCGCATAGGACTCCTTGTTCTTGTCACGGTTCGTGGTGCCGTACTCGATGAAGGTTCCGATCGCAGCATCGACGATCGCATGGTTTTGCCAGAAGGCATAGCGGAGGTCCCGCTCGATCAGCAGATGGTTTTCGGGCTCCTTGAGCATGGACATCAGCATCGAGTGGCCGTTGCCGATGTGCCGGCTTTCATCCGACTGGACGGAAAGGAATACGGTGGGAAGAGCGTAGTCGCCGTTACGCGCGGCTTCGGACGGCATCGCCACGAACAGCGTGTTCGTAAAGGCGGTCTCCGCCACGACGGTCAGATAGATGTTCGCCGAGGTGATTGCGTCACCCGTGATGAAGCCCTCACCGAATTGACGCCCGATCGTGGTCGCATAGCACTTGCCGAACGCCTCTTCCGTAATATCGAACCCGGCCGGGTCGATATAGTTTTCCATGTACCACTTCTTCAGGTTCATCTGGATCGTCGAATGACGGAACTCGTCGACCATCTGCATCGTGAAGCCGGTGCGAAGATCCTCACCCGGAGCGAGACGGCCGACCATGGCCATCGAGCGTGCCGCCGAGATCTCGGGAAATGGGATGATCGCCAGAAACAATTTCATCCACTCGATCCACCGCGGCTCGACGTTGCGGAACATGTCGCCGCGAAGAGCCGCGTCAAGCGCGCCGTAGACGCGGTTGTCCTTTTCCTCCTGCATCGGGAAATAGGAGCGGAGGACCTGTTTCATGGGATCCTTCGGCGCCTTCGTGATCTTGTAGTCCGTGGGAAAGGTCATCGCTTCCTGCACGTAGGAAGGATTCCACCCGAGATCCGCAATCTTCTTTGCAGCCTCACCGACGGAAATTCCACGCTGAGCGGTGATCTTGTTGAGTGTTAACGTTCCAGACATCTGGTCTATCCTCCTGATCGGGTCAGAAACCACTTCGATATTCCGCCTACCCGGGACGTCGACGGACCGGGCAGTGCTTACCCGTGCGTTACGGGCCACCTCGCGGCCGTTCGCACGACCGGACGTTTGATATCGGCAAGGGTTTGAGATGCCTGTGAAGCACGCAGAGGATGACAGTCCTTTGGAGCCACCGGTCTTCCGATCGCAATCGTGACATCCAGCAGCAAGCGTGCTCTCGGCTAGGCGTCCCTTCCCTCGTTCTTTTCGCGGCTCGCCCCAGACGGACCAGTCAGCGTTGTTGTGCTCAGAAGCTTTGCAATGGGCGTGCCAGCGCGTTCTGGGACCTCACCAAGTGATTTTATGACTGGGACAGCCGCGGAAATGAGAAGGCGGGGGCGTCGCAACTCTTGGCTCGCGCCTGGCTGAGATACAAATTGCGACAGAAATTGCAAAATGAGACTCGCAAGGACGCATGGGCGTCAATTCTGCACCGCAACGTTTGCGTCGCAGTATGGATCGGTCACTTGGAGCTTGAGAACGACGGCGCGGCAGCGTTTTTCGTCCGCGCACCAATGGTTCGGGGCGCTTTCAGGACCAAGAAAGATCACCTGATCGCGCCAAGCGATAAGCCTGCTTTCGCTTATCCGATGACACTCTGGCGCCTCCCAATGCAAAGCAGTGCAACGTCGGCTGGTATTCGCTAAACAGTCTAAGCGGCTCGCACCCAGTTCAGCCGTTTGTGGTCGCCCTCTCTGCGCACTCTGAACCGGTCGACACACTTCTTGGAGCAAAACGCCGTCCGCCAGCAGTAGTAACGGATAAGCCCAAACCTCCCGCCGCAGATTGCGCAGCAATTCACAGTACCGTTGTGAGGACTCCTGGAGCTCTTGTGCATTCTGGCCTCCTGTCGGCATGAATTGTTCTCCCGCGCTTCCCCATGGCGCCGCGACCGCACGAAGGGCGGCGTCGAGGATGTCGTGAACTTGCCAATGTCTCGCAGCGGACACGGACGCCAGGCGCAGGCATTTGCCTCTGATGTACGCCTGAAGGCGACGCGGCGCGCTCTTGGCCGCATCAGTGTGCTTCGCCGGCGAGCACCTGCACAGGTGGGCAACGGTCATGCCAGAACATCCAGGGCCTCTTTCGGGATCGCCTTACCAACAGAAGACGGGGCTGAACGAGATTGGGTGGTGTGGATGTCGCACTGAGATCGATCGCGTTGCAAATTGCGACGACGACGCAAAATGAGACTCTCTGAGACCCGCTGGGCTATTCGTCTCTCGTAGCGTTTGCGCCGCAATATGAGCAGTCTGCGCGGATGCTTGGACGACGAACGACAGATCCATCGCGAGCGGCGCATGCTCGCGATGGATTACGCAATTCTGGATCAAGGAATCAGAACCGCCCGTCCGTGAATCTTGCCGGCGTTGAGATCGTGCAGCGCCTTGTTTGCATCCGTGAGGCGGTATTCGGCTGTTGCGAGTTCAACCAGGCCTCGGTCCGCCAGCGCCATCAACTCCGTTAGCTCAGCCCATGTGCCGACCAGGTTGCCGACAATGTTTTTCTCGGTGATCACCATGTCGACAGTCGGGACACGAATGTCCTCACCATAGCCAACAACGTAATAGCTGCCCATCGGGCGGGTCATTGCCAGCCCCTTAGATGTCGTGCCTTTCTCGCCGACGAAATCGATCACTGCTTCCGCGCCGTTTCCAGCAGTCAAAGCCAGAACGGCTGCCAATTCGTTGCCGTCGGCTTTCACCAAATGATCGGCGCCCGACTTTTCGGCCAGTTTCAGCGACGCTTCGGACTTGTCGACCACAATGATGTCGGCCGCACACATCGCCTTGAGGCATTGGATTCCAATGTGGCCCAATCCTCCGGCACCGATTACGACGCAAGATTCTCCTGGCAGAAGGTGACGCGTAGCTTTCTTGACTGCGCGATAGGCGGTGAGGCCAGCATCCGCGTAAGGCGCCACATCCTTTGGCGCCAGAGTCCGCGGCAGCGGCACGATGTTGCGTTCCGAGGTGCAAAGGAATTCTGCGTAGCCGCCGTTGCAATCGAGACCCGGAAAAGTGCCGGGACCATGCATGTCGAAGCCACGGCGACAGGCCAGACAGGTGCCGCCGGTGATCTTCGGGTGAACGATCACGGGGTCACCCTTCTTCAACCCTTCGACCTCGTTCCCGACTTCTTCGATCCAGCCGGCATTTTCGTGTCCCATAATGATGGGCAACAACTTATCGCCGGTCGGATCCATATGCGGCCTCCAGACGCCTTCGATGATGTGAAGATCAGTCCTGCACACGCCCGCCCCACCGATGCGGACGACGACATCGGTCGATTTTGTCAGCTTCGGATCCGGCACTCTTTCCTCGCTGACCCACTTCTCGCTGGAAAGTTTCTCGTCATACGCTCTCAATACTTGGGCTCTCATGCTGTCCTCCGTCTGCCCGGCGGGCTTTGCGCTCGCCATCGCCGAGGCCCTTCAGCATTTTCCGTGCCAGCGGATCTTTATTGCAGCGCAAATGGGTCGTTCCAATCGCCAGCAAGCCGCGGGTCGAAGTAGCCGCCGCGCGGCTAACGAGCCATCGCCGGTACGCATCTGAGCGAGCGCCTCATGGTCCGATCGGATGCTTGAAACTCGAACTCTCGGTCCAATCCATCATGGGCCAAGTCGATCGAGCTTGGACCGGATTGTTCCAGGGCCGATCCGAGATCGTCGGCTCTGCGCACAACCGCGCTGGGGATAGGTCAGGCCGCCGTATAGCCGCCATCGGCGTTGATGCATGCGCCGGTTACGATCGAGGCCCTGTCGCTGGAGAGAAATGCCACGATCTCTGCAATCTCCTCGGGCCGCGCCAATCGTCCGATCGGCTGCCGCATCAATATCGTGCGGCGGGTCGCCTCGGGCAGCTTTGCAAGTAGCGGGGTATCGACATAGCCCGGGGAGACGCAATTGGCTCGGACACCCTGGCGCGCATAGGTCAGCGCAACCGAGCTCGTGAGGTTGACGACCGCAGCTTTGGCGGCCGAATAGGCGTTACTGTTCTCCTGGCCGACATGGCCGAGGATCGATGCCATGTTGACGATGGCGCCGCCGCCGGTCGCCAACATCGCGCCTGCGGCGAATTTGTTGCAGATCGCGACACCCGTGAGATCCACGTCGATCACGCGCCGCCAGTCGGCGAGATCGAGCTCATGGATCGGCGCCTTGCGCTCGGGAATTCCCGCATTGGCGACGAGTATATCGAGCCGGCCAAATTTCGTCACCGCCGCCTGCATCAGCGCTGCAACGCTGCGCTCATCAGTGACGTCGACACGCTGAAACGCGACGTCAAATCCTTCGGCGGCAAGTTCGGCCGCAAGCGCTGCACCGCTTTCGGCGAGATCGCCGAGCACGACCTTCGCACCCTCGGCAACGAATACGCGCCCGATTGCGGCCCCGATACCGGAGGCGGCACCTGTGACCACCGCAACCTTCCCCTCCAGCAGCATCGATCCTCCTGCCCGGCCAGTCACGTGCTCGCCACCTTCAGTCCTTCTCGAAGCCGGGGCGCGGAATCACGCCCATGATCGTCCGGGTGAACCCGCCGTCGACGATGATCTCCTCACCGGTGATGTAGCTTGCGCGCTCGCTGGCGAGAAACACGACCGCATCGGCGATGTCCGCCGGCCGGCCGATGCGCTGCGCCGGCACCAGTGCGGGCCGTGCGTCGTGGACGCCCGGAACCTGATAGATCGCCTCGGTCATCGGCGTGCGGATCATGCCCGGGCTCACCACGTTGCTGCGTACACCGCGCGGTCCCCATTCCACGGCGAGCTGACGGGACAGCATGACGACACCGGCCTTGCTCACGCTGTAGGCGCCGCTGTAGCTCTGCGGGAACGACGCCGAGATCGACGCAATATGGACGATGGCGCCTGCGCCCCGCTCCAGCATCGGCCCGCCGAAGACCCGCGCGCAGCGCAGGTAGGCCGTCAGATTGAGCGACAGAATGCGGTCCCAATCCGCCATGCTCATGGCATCGAGGCCGCCGGCCAGCATGGTGCCGGCATTGTTGACGAGGATCGCGGCCTGGCCGACCTTCGCCGTGACCTGCTCGGCGACACGCGCGACGCTGTCGTCGCTGGTGACATCGCAGGCGAAAAATTCCGCGCGACCGCCACTGCCGCGGATCTCCTCCGCGACGGCCAAGCCCGCCTCGTCCCGATCGAGCACGACCACGCTTGCGCCGACCGCTGCCAGGCCAAGGGCGATGCCGCGCCCGATGCCTGCGCCACCGCCGGTGACCACGGCGACTTTCGACAAGAGATCGATCCATGTCATGCAGTGCTCCGCTCGTTGAGAAGGGACAGCCAGCGCATCACGGGGCGAGGCGAGCCAGGGACGGCAAATCGATCCTGCGGATCAGGCGGTTCTCTTGGGCGACGATGAGATGCTCGGAGGCCTTGAGATAAGCGGGCCAGTCCGGATCCTTGTCGCGCACGGCGTGCCGGCGCTCGAACTCGCCCATATCGGGGAAGCCCCAGAGGTGCACGATCTGGTTCAGCGGCCCGACCGCACTCGTGAACATGCCGAGCGGCCGTCCCAGATATTTGAGTTGGACCGGCATCGCGAGCCGGTCGAACACATCGATGAACTCGGCCATCTTTCGCAGAGCAATGGTGTACACGCGCAAATCGACGATGGCGTGCTCTGTCATCGGACCTCTCCTCGTGTCAACATTGGCTGCGCACCAGCGCGCGGTTGCCTTCCTCGATCGGCCCAAAACCGCGCCGGGTGATGTTCATGTCGTTTCTCCCTCACTGCCCCACCGTGCTGGCGCGGGCTTTCGTTGGTCCAGTTGGACGATTTGCGTTCAGGCTTGCTGGCCGGCCAGATGACGGCCGGTGATGTAGCCGAAGGTCATGATCGGCCCGAGCGTGATGCCGGCGCCGGGATAGTTGCCGCCCATGATCGAGGCGCGATCGTTGCCGACGGCGTAAAGTCCGCCGATCGCCGTGCCGTCGTGACGCACCACGCGGCCGACCACGTCGGTGGTCAATCCATCGAAGATGCCGAGATCGCCCATGATGATCTTCAGCGCGTAATAGGGCCCGGCGCGGATCGGAGCGACATTCGGATTTGGCTTGTGCTCGGCATCGCCGAGATAGCGATTGGGCGGTGCTTCCGCGCTTGAACGCGGCGTCCACGCCGTGAACCGCCCCCTGGTTGTACTCGCGAACCGTTGCTTCCAGGCCGTCGGCATCGACGCCCGCATTCGCGGCAAGCTCGCGCAACGTCGTCCCACGGGTCAGATAGCCGTTGCGCACGAAGACGCCGACCGGCACCGGCGCCGGCTTGGCGTAGCCGAGGCCGTATTTCCGGATCGTCGCGTGATCGCAGATCAGCCAGGCTGCGGTTTCCTTCCCGCCGGCGCCGTCGGCAATCATCGCAGCGCCGACGTCATGGTAGGATTCCGACTCGTTGGTGAAGCGGCGCCCCTTCCGGTTCACCGCGATCACGCCGGGCTTGTACCGGTCCACGAGATGCGGAAACGCGCCGGTGCGATTGCCGAGCGGCACACGCGACACCGGCATCCAGGCGGCGGCGTTCGAAAAGCGGATATCGCAGTTGCCGCCGACCTCCTCCGCCATGCGGATGCCATCGCCGGTATTGGCCTCGGGCGTCGGCGACAGATGTTCGCCGCCTCGGGCGAGGTGCGGATAGGCACGGGCGATCCGCGCCTGGTCATGCGGAAATCCGCCGCTCGCCAGTACCACCGCACGGCGCGCGGTGATCCGGTACTTGCCGTGTTCATCGCTCACGACCGCTCTCGTGATGGCGCCGTTCTGGCTGATCAGCCGCTGCGCCGGCGTTGCCGTGAGCAGCGGGATCCCGAGGTCGAACACCGTCTTGGCAAGACGCGCCGCCAAAGCGTTGCCGCTGGTGACCTTGATGCCGCGGCGATAGAGGGCGAGATCCTTAATGTGGCTGGCAAGCCGCCTGGCCACATAGATTGCCGAGGTGAGCGAACTGGTCACGCGGAAGAAGTGCTTCAATTCGTCGTTGGACGAGTTGAACATCATCCCGATGAAGGTGATGGTCTCGAGCGGCGGCCGCAGCCTGCGGATCTCCTCGCCGAGCGCGCGGGCATCATAGGGCGCCGCCGTGACGGAGCGGCCGAGCCTCGCGCCGCCCTCGACGTCCGGATGATAGTCGGGATAGGCGGACAGAACGAATTTCGCTTCGGTCTCCCGCTCGAAGAAATCGAGCATGCGCGGGCCAACGTCGAGAAAGGCATCGATCGCCGCGTCGTCGAAATGATTGCCGGTCTCGTGCTTCAGGTAAGTGCGCGCAGCCTCGCGACTGTCCGCCACGCCGGCATCACGGGCATGCCTGTTACCGGGAATCCAGAGCACGCCACCGGAAAACGCGGTGGTGCCGCCGAAATAGCGATCTTTCTCGATGATGATGACGTCGAGGCCGGATTTCTTGGCCGTGATCGCGGTGGACAATCCACCGGCGCCCGAGCCCACGACCAGCACGTCGCACGACAGATCACGCTGCTGTCCTGGCATTGACGTCCTCCTCGCGTGTCGCTTCTACCGGCATCCCATTGTTGCGTTCGGCCACGCGTTGGCATCTGGATAAGGGCGGACGCGGCCGCCGCCAATGGACGAAATTCCCTTCGTATTGTACTTTTCATAAGTACGGCGCAGCCACCAACCGTCGCAAATCGGAGGCTGCCGAGGACGCCACGGAATGATTCCGCATTACTTTCTGTACGAAGAAGCGGTTCCGAAGGTCGAACCGTCGTTTCTCCACATCGAGCCGATTCCAGTGCGGAGCGGTCGTCATGATTGGACAATCCGGACTCACTCGCACCCGGATCACCACCAGATCCTGGTGATCAGCAAGGGCGGCGGTGCCATAGAGGTCGGAGGCGTGAGTTGGGAGGTGTCGCCGCCCTCCCTGGTGATCATCCCTGCGCTCACGATCCACGCCATTCGTTTCAAGCCCAATACCGACGGCTACGTCATCACCGTGGCCCCGCCCTTCCTGCAATCCGCGCTCGACCACGACGCCGATCTCCTCGAGGGCTTTCGTATCCCGGTCCGCTTTCTCCCGCAGCAAATCGGGCGCGACATCGACCTTGTCGGCCTGTTCGCCTCGCTCGAGCATGAGTTCGTCTGGTCGGCCCCGGGCCGCCGCACCGCCATCAAGGCCTATCTGCAACTGCTCGCGGTGACCGTGCGCCGGCTGCTCGAGCAGGAGCGCGCGCCCCCGGTGTCCACCGCGCGCGATGCGGACACGGTGATGCGCTTTCGCGAACTGGTCGAACGGCACTATCGCAATCACCCGCCGCTCGATTTCTACGCGCGCAGGCTCGGCGTGACGGCGGCCCGCCTCAACGCCTGTTGCCGCATCACGACCGGCAAGTCATCGCTGGCGCTGATCAACGATCGCCTCATCACCGAGGCCAAACGCAACCTGCTCTATTCCCACATGACCGTGAACGAGATCGGCGCGGCGCTCGGCTATGCCGATCCGGCCTATTTCAACCGGTTCTTCTCCCGCAATGTCGGCTTGTCACCCGGCCGCTTCCGCGACCGGCTCCTGCCGGGCGAGACCCGCGCGGTTGCCGATTGAAGCGCGCGGGCAAGCTGAGTTGCGCGGTCAGCCGTCGCGCGTAAAGTGCAGTCCCTGCCGCCGTAGCGCCGCGGCACCCTCGCCGATGTCCTGAAGCGGCCGCTCCGACAGAATTTCGAGAACGATCCTGCCCGCATAGGCACGCCGTCTCAGCTCTGCCGCGATGGCGGCAAAGTCGATCTCGCCGGAGCCGATCGGATCGTGCCGCCATTGTCCCTTCGGACTGTCGGACAGATGAATGATACCGACACGCGGCCACAGGATCTTGAGACCCTCGACCGGATCCTCGCCGATCGCAACGGCGTTGGCGACATCGTAGATCACCGGCATGTCGGTGTAGCCTTCGGCGTCGAGGAAGCGAACGATATCGGCCGCGCTGGCGAGAAGACCCTGCGGGTGGTTTTCGAGGATGATCGGCACGCCGGCGCGTGTCGCCTTGTCGTGAATGCGGGCAAAGGCTTCGCGAAAGCTGACCATCAGCCGGTCGTTGGCCTTGGCGAGCAGCGCATGCCGGCGACGGCTCGCCACGCGACATCCGCGCCAGGCGCGGCGTCGTGCTGGCCAGCGGCGGCTTTCCGCACGACACCGCGCGCAAGGCTTCGCTGTTTCCACATGCACCGACCGGCCGCGAGCACTGGTCGGCGGCACCGGAGAGCAACACCGGTGACGGCATCCGCCTCGGCGAAAGCGCCGGCGGAAAGATGCGGACCGATCTCTCCGACGCCGGCGCCTGGGCGCCGGTCTCGCTGGTTCCGCATCGCGACGGCTCGCTCGGCCGCTTCCCGCATCTGATCGAGCGCGCCAAGCCGGGGCTGATCATGGTGCGCAGCGACGGCAAGCGCTTTGCCAACGAAGCCGATTCCTATCACGACGTCATGAAGGCACTGTTCGCCGCCACGCCCGCAGGCGCGCCGGCGGAAGCCTGGGCGATCTGCGATGCGACATTCCTCAGGCGCTATGGCCTCGGCCGCGTGCGCCCGTGGCCCTTTCCGATCGGGCCCTGGCTGCGCAACGGCTATCTGAAGCGAGGTGCGAGCATTGCGGCGCTCGCCGAGGCCTGCGGCATTTCCGCCGAAGGACTGCGGGCGACGATCACGTCCTACAACCGCTTTGCGGTGCGCGGCGAGGACCCCGCCTTCAGGCGGGGCGACACGCCCTACAACCGCGTTCAGGGCGACATGGCGCATCATCCGAACCCCTGTGTCGCGCCGATCGGTGCTGGTCCCTTCTACGCCGTGAAGATCGTTGCCGGCAGCCTCGGCACCTTTGCCGGCCTCAACACCGACGAGCACGCCCGCGTACTCGACGCACAAGCCAAGCCGATCGACGGCCTCTACGCCGTCGGCAACGACATGGCGAGCATCATGGCCGGTCGCTATCCATCCGGCGGCATCACGCTCGGTCCTGCCATGACTTTCGGCTACGTCGCTGCTCATCACGCCAGTGGAATTCCGCTCAAGAACAACAGGTCAACCGCCGCATGACCGGAAGGAGAGAAAACATGCTGTACGAGATCGCAACGCTGACGGTGAAGCTTGGCACCGCGGCCAAGGCCGTGAGCGGGATCGATGAATATGTCAGGGCACCGGGCGCGGCCGGCACGCTGCTCGGCTGCTGGGCCAGCGAGATCGGCGAGCTCAACCAGCTCCTGCTGCTGCGTTCCTTCGACGGCTATGACGCGTGGCGGAGCGAGCGCGAACGGACACTGCGTACCACCAATCCGTTCAACGCAGGCGATTCCATCACCCAGCTCGACTTCGACACCTATGCTCCCTTCCCGTTCCTGCCGCCGGTCGCGCCGGGCAAATACGGCGGCGTCTACGAGATCCGCACCTACCGTCTCAAGCCTGGCGGCGTTCCTCACACGATCGCGGCGTGGGAAGCGGCGATGCCCGAACGCGGCAAGCTGTAGCCACTGGCGATCGCGATGTATGCGCTGGATGGACCGCCGCGCTTCACCCATATCTGGCCGTTCGCAAGCTTGGATGCCCGCACTGCAGTGCGCACCGAGTCGGTTACGAAGGGCGTCTGGCCGCCGCGAGGCGGACCCGACTGGCTGACCGGCGACATGCGCTCGATCGTCGCCTTGCCGACGGCGATCTCGCCGCTGGCCTGACGCGAAAGCGATCGTCATGACCCACATCTATTCTCTTGCCTATCTCACCTCGGCGCCGATGGCGCCGCCCGATGCGCTGGCGCTGGCTAAGAAGCTCGGCTACCAGGCCATCGGTGTCAGGATCGCGCCAGCAGGGCCCGACGGCGACTTCTCGCCGCTGACCACCGACCCGGCCATGCTGCGGGAGACCATTCGCCGCATCGACGACACCGGCGTGCCGGTATTCGACGTCGAGATCGCGCGGCTTGGCCCGCAATTCGAAGCGGATCACTTTGCCCGCTTTCTCGAGACTGCGGGACAGTTGAAGGCGCGCGCGATCCTGGTCGCCGGCGACGATCCGGACGAAGCGCGGCTGACGGATTCGTTTGCCAGATTCTGTCGCGCCGCCGCGCCTTACGGTCTGACGGCCGACCTCGAATTCATGCCGTGGACCGCGGTGAAAAATGCCAAGGCCGCACTTCGCATCGTGACCAGTGCAGGCGAGCCAAACGGGCGGGTGCTGGTTGACGCGCTGCATGCGGCGCGCTCGGCCACGACGCTCGACGATATCGCTTCCCTGCCCCAGCACCTGCTCGGCTATGCCCAGCTCTGCGATGCGCCCGCGGGCATTCCCGCCACCAACGAGGAACTGATCCACACCGCCCGCTGCGCCCGGCTCATCCCGGGTGAAGGTGGCATCGATCTCGCAGGCCTCGTCCGCACGCTGCCCGATGACCTGCCGCTCAGCCTCGAAATTCCAAATGACGAATGGCTGCCGAAACTCGGCGCGGAGGAATGGGGGCGGCGCGCGCTGGCCGCGGCGCGCCGGATTGTCACCAAGGCCACAGAAGAAAGGACAATCGGATGACCGGTCTCGATTTCGCTGGACGCATCGCCGTCATCGCAGGTGGCTGCGGCGGCATCGGACAAGCCGTTCGCGAGCGACTTGCTGCATGCGGGGCCACCGTGGTCGTCTGGGATGTGGCCCAGGCTGCCGACGAGCGGATCGATCTCACCGACGAGGCTGTCGTCAACGACGCGATGGCGCGCCTCCTCGCGCAGTTTGGCCGCATCGACGTCCTCGTCAATGCCGTGGGCATTACCGGCCCCACCGTCAACATCGAGCAGTACAGCCTTGCCGAATGGCTACGTGTGCTCGATGTGAATCTCACCAGCACCTTCCTCTGCTGCAAGGCAGCTATTGCACCGATGCGACGACAGAACGCGGGCCGCATCGTCAACCTGGCATCGATCGCCGGCAAGGAGGGCAATGCCGGCATGACCGGCTATTCCGCCGCCAAGGCCGGTGTGATCGCGCTCACGAAATCGTTCGGGAAAGAGCTGGCCAACACTGAAATCCGGGTCAATGCCATTGCGCCTGCCCTCATTGCCACCGATCTCCTCAAGCAGATGTCCGACGAGGCCTATCGGACGGTGCTAGCAAAGATCCCCCTCGGACGCGCCGGGCGGCCGGACGAGGTTGCCGCGCTGGCCGCATGGCTTGCCTCGGATCAATGCTCATTCTCAACTGGTGCTGTTTTCGACCTGTCGGGCGGAAGGGCGACGTACTAATTCAGCCGTCGGGCGCTGCGCAACTCACTCCGGGTCCATGGAGACGACCACGACCCCGTCAACCTGGATCAGAAACGCCATCGTCGGCTCGTCCGAGGCCGGAGCTAAATGAACGGCCCGCTCGAATGCGGCGATCTCATCGCGGCTCGCCGGCCGGGGTGCCAGCGTGGCCGTGGCGGTGCAGATCGGGACGCCCACTGAGGTCAGGGCGCAAAGATCGGTCCTGAGATCCGCATCACGCGAAATCTCGGCGGCCTCGTCGGCGCCAGCGGCCTCGAAGGCCAGCGTCGGCCTGCCATCCACCTCGAGGACAAAAATCTGCTTTTGGTTGCCCAAGGACTCACTCACCAATCAAATTGAACGCCAGCCAGTCGACTATGTCTTCCGGCACGTAACGAACATAGGAAATGATCAGCGCTTCTTCATATAGCGGGTGGCTCTGCCGATGAATACGGTAATTGGACGGTAAACTTCTCCGCGGGGACAAGGCTGCAACGGCGACATCGGGGAAAACCTTGCCTTCGCACGGCAAGCGCTTTCAACTCAGCTCGAAGGACAAGCTCGACGCTTTCACGGCCGTGGCAATGGACAGGCACGGATCGGTTGCGGCTAGCCTTACGCCGTTGCCGCCGCTGGCGTGACCACGAGCCGACGATCGGCTCTCAGCGCGACCTGCGTGGCGAAGCGCCGGCACTCCCGATCGAGCGTCTGCTGGAGCCAGGCTATGTCCGAACCTGAGGGAATGCAGAGGCAGAATTTCCTGATCTGCAGGGGAGCAAGCGTAAGCGCGCGGAGCCGTCCATCGGCCGTTTCCAGATCCGCGAAATACATCAGCACCAGATCGTCGCGGTAACGCTCGTACCCCCCGATGCCCTCGTAGTCGTTGAGAAAGTCGCCGCAGCCATACAGAATGAGGCGATCACGATAGATCTCGATGGCGCGCGGATGATGCGACGAATGGCCGTGAATGACGGATACGCCGGCCTTGTCGATCAGCGCCCGCGCGAAGATCCCCTGCTCCGGGGGAACGAGGTAGCCCCAATTGGATCCCCAATGGATCGAAACCACGACGAGGTCACCGGGCTTTCTGATGGCCGCGATCTGGTCGGCAATCTCCGATGCGCTCGCCTCGGACAGATCACCGAGCACGTTGACGCCAGCGGCGTGGCTCGTGGCGGCCCAGGCATAGGGGACGCCGCTCGAGGGCGATCCGAATGAAAAGATCAGCAGTCGCGTCTCGGCAAGCTCGATCACCGCGGGCGAGCCGGCTTCCGGCGCATTGCGGCCCGCGCCCGCTGTGGCGATCTCCAGCCTTTCGAGTGTCGCAAGTGTCTCATTCAGGCCGGCGGGTCCCCAATCGAGGACATGATTGTTGGCCAATACGCAGCAATCGATCTTCGCGGCTGAAAGACATTCCGCATTCTCGGGGCTCATGCGGTAGTTGATCCCCTTGTCGGCGCGATCGTTGCTCCGCGTTACGGCCGTTTCGAGATTGACGATCCGCGCGTCGGGCTGCATACGCTCCAATTCGTCGAGCGCCGCGCCCCAGACGTAGGACGGGCCGTTGCGCTGCGGGATGGGCCCGTTCGCGCGCTCCGCCAGCAGCACATAGGCCTGCGCGGAGCGCAGATAATCCTCGTCGATTTCCGGGCTGCAGGGATGTGCCAACACCTGGTCGATGCCGCGGCCGCACATGACGTCTCCGCTCAGGAAGAGCCGTACAGTATGTGACCGGTCGATCATCGATTTTGATCCGATTGCGCGATACCATCCGAGAGCTGCTGGTGGCTCGCTGCCGCGAACTGCAACTCGAAGAACTCGTCAGCCCGAGCCGATATCTGCTGCAGCCACATGGAGAAAACCATGAAGCTCGTTTCAAGCGCCTTCGCCGACGGCGCGGCAATTCCGCGACGCTTCACCTGTGACGGCCAGAACCTCTCCCCGCCTCTGCAATGGTCCGGCGCGCCCGAGGGCACGCACAGCTTTGTCCTGCTTTGCGATGATCCGGACGCGCCCGGCGGCACATGGCATCACTGGGCGGTCTACGACATGGCCCCGACCGTCGCGCAGCTCGCGGAAGGCGCCGCACAGAAGACGGACATGAAGCAGGCTGTGAACGACTTTCGCAAAACAGGCTATGGCGGACCGTGTCCGCCTCACGGCCATGGCCCCCACCACTATCACTTCAGGCTGCTTGCCCTTTCGGCCGACCATCTGCGGCTCGAGGCCAATGCGTCCTGCCGCGACGTGGAGCGGGAGGCCCGCAAGTCGACACTCGCGGAAGCCATCCTCGTCGGCTGGTATGAACGATAGGGGCGAACCGCGCCGGAGCCGGGTGCTCACCGCAGGACGCGGAATTGCGCCGCCTTCGGCAGAAACCTGTTTGCGACGGCCAGACTGGCGGACTCGGCCGTTTCCAGCGCGATTTTTTGCGCAAGCATCACATCGCCTGCCACCAGATAGCCTGAGGGGACGAAGCACCAGCCCATCCTCGGACGGCCGATCTCATCAAGCTCGTAGACGTTGGTCATCGTCCCCTCATAGATGCGGTACTTTCTTCCGCTGTCGGAACCGATGACGTCGAAATAGCCCTTGGCTTCGAACTGCGCGCGCTGCGCCGGCGAGAGCCAATCTCGCAACAAACGCAGCCCGCGCGCTTCGCGCGTATTTTCCGCCCGGAACTTGCGGTAGAGCGCCCGCAGACAATCGAAACGTGAGCGTTCCGTCGTTGCGGCTCGACGAAACAAGGACATGGTCCGGCGGAGGCGTTTAGCCGCCGACCAGCCGCGGGAAGAATAAGGTTTCCTCTGCGGCCGGATCAAACGACCTGATGCGCGTGACCTCCCCCGGGCCGGTTCGGACCGCGGCGGTAAACCCGCGCCCTGTCAATTCTTTGAAGCGTGCCTCCGCCTTCGCCAGCGCCTCGAGGTCCTTTGCATCGAAGTGATGACGAGTGTCGCCGCTGTGGTCCATCACGATCTGCGTCGCCATGACCAATCTCCTCGCGAATGGTTCGATTTCCGCGTTCGAAGCAGGCAATGCTTTTTGCCCTGTTGCTGTTCCAATTTCCGCTCCATCAACGTAGCAGAAATGGCCAACGGGCTAAAATCGCAAACACGACGCCGGATGAGTAGCTGATCGATGGCCGTCAGGCGTCGCCCCCAGTTGGCCCAGGCCATTATAGGCGATTGACTGGCCGGTCCCAAGTCTTGCGACGCGCAAATGACCGCAATGTGAGGCCCCTTGCGGGCCCCAGTCGCCCCTTCCGAGCCCACGGAGTTTTCACGTTTCGTACCCGATCGCGCCGAAACGGTGAAATTTTGCACGCGTTGACCGCAAAACTGAAGCAATGGCGGCTGTTCGTTCCATAACCAGCGAGGATCACACGAGAAAGATCGCCATCGCGCTGCTTGCATCGACCGTGATTGGCACGCCTGCCGTCGCAAGCAGATTCAGGCGAATGGCCAGCTCGATCAACAAACCGTCGCCGATCTCGGATTGGATGCGTCGCGCTTCTCGCAGTCGCAGGGCGGTCGCAAGTAGCCCGGACAGCCAGGGCGCTTAAGCGGTCTCCATAACCTGTTAATTTCCATTCCGATTCACCCGCACGGAGTTCTCCGGCTCCGCGAAAGTGGGCGACGCCATACGGGTCCGTGTCCGCTTGACGCAGCACCGGCGGAACGTTCCGCGCATGACCGCCTTATTACACGAGCCGCACCATCCTCAAGCTGCGGTCCTGCTTCGAACATAATTCGTCTTGGTGGAACATCGGTACTTCGGCAGCTCAAGCGTCCGATGATGAACAAAGCGATTGTCCGGCTAGTCGATCTATGCGCGCGCCATCGGCGGATTGTCATCCTCGCCGGCATAGTCGTGCTGCTCGGAACAACGATCTTTGATGTCGCCCGTTTCTCCATCAACACCGACATCGAGGCATTGATTGCGCCAAACCTGCCCTGGCACCAACGTCAGACGCAGCTCACGCGGGCCTTTCCGCAGAGGGGGATCTCGGCGGTGGTTACGGCACCGACCGCCGAAGATGCGGACCTCGCCACCGATCAACTGGCGCAGGCCCTTGCTAAGAATCCCGACCTGTTTCGTCAGGTCGCGCGACCCGACAGCGGCGATTTCTTCGAGCGCAATGGGTTGCTGTTCGGCTCGCTGTCCGATGTGAAACGCACCGCCGAAGGACTGAGCCATGCGCAGCCTTTCGTGGCTGCGCTTGCCTCCGATCCCAGCCTGCGCGGCGTCATGGACGTGCTCTCCTCCGCCGCACAGGGCGTCCAGGCCGGCAGACTGAAACTGGAGCAACTGGCGTGGCCGCTTTCGCTCGCCAAGAACACATTGAACGACGTGCTCGCGGACAGGCCGGCTTTCTTTTCCTGGCAGGAGCTCCTGCAGGGTCACACCCTGCCCATCGATCAGCGTCGACATTTTGTCGGGATCGCGCCCAAACTCGATTTTGCCGCGCTGCAGCCGGGCCGCGCCGCAACCGAGGGCATCCACCAGGCGGCTGCCGATCTCAAGCTGAAGGAGAATCTTGGCGCCACAGTGAGCCTCACCGGTCAGGTGCCGATGAACGATGATCAGTTCTCCGTGATCCGCAACAGTGCATTGCGCGACACCCTGACCGCTGCGCTCGGCGTCTTGATCGTGCTGTGGCTCGCCTTGCGTTCCTTCAAGCTGATTGCTTCGGTGTTCTTCAGCCTGATCGTCGGGCTCGCGGCAACCGCCGCGCTGGGCCTTGCGATGGTCGGCTCCTTCAACCTGATCTCGATCGCATTCTTTGTGCTGTTCGTCGGTCTGGGCGTCGATTTCGGGATTCAATTCAGCGTACGCTATCGCACGGAAAGGTACGAGCTGGGCAAGCTGCGGCAAGCGCTGTGCAGCGCGGCGCAGAAGGCCGGAAAGCCGCTTGCGCTCGCCGCCGCAGCGACCGCGGTTGGCTTCTTCGCCTTTTTGCCAACGAGCTATCGCGGACTGTCGGAGCTAGGTTTGATCGCCGGATGCGGCATGCTGATTGCTTTTATCTGCAGCATTACGCTGGTGCCGGCGATGCTGATGGCGCTCAATCCGCCGGGCGAAGCCGCTCCCGTTGGCTTTACGAGGCTTGCCCCCGTTGACGATTTCCTGCAGCGCCACCGCATCGCCGTGATCGCGGCGACCTTTCTCGTCGTGCTGGCAGGCATCCCTCTGTTGTTCCATCTGCAATTCGATTTCAACCCGGTCAACCTGCAGAATCCGGACTCGCCATCCGTCGTGACCTACCGGCAATTGCAATCCGAGCCGCAGACCAGCGGTAATGACGCCGAGGTCCTGGCCCCGTCGCTCGCGCAGGCCGACGCGATTGCCAAGCGGCTCGCAGCGGTTCCCGAAGTTTCGCAGGCGCTGACGCTTGATAGCTTCATCCCGGCGGACCAGGACCAGAAGATCGGGGCCTTGCGCACAGCCGCGCAAGCGCTCGGCCCGGCCTTGAATCCACGGGGACGAAAGCCCGCACCGAGTGATCAGGACAATGTCGCGGCGATCCGCGGCGCTGCAGAGGCGCTCTCCAAGGCCGCCGCCGGCGCAACCGGCCAGTCAGCCGACGATGCGCGCGAAGTCGCCACCCTGCTCAACCGCCTCGCCGAGGCGAATGCGGACGTCCGCCGGAAGGCCGAGGCCGCGATCATTCCGTCCTTGAATCACGATCTCGATGGGCTCCGCAGGAGCCTCTCTCCGCAAACGATCACGGTTCAGAGCCTGCCGCAGGATCTGGTCCGCGGCTGGCTTTTGCCCGACGGGCGGGCCCGCGTCGAGGCGTTGCCGAAGGGCGATCCGAACGACATCAATGTGCTGCGGAAATTCGCCTCCGCCGTCCTGCAGGCCGAACCTTCGGCGGCGGGAGCTGCGGTGAGCTATTACGAGTCCGGGCAAACCGTCACCACCGCGTTCATCGAGGCGGGCATCCTGGCGCTGGTCGCGATCACGATCCTGCTGATCGTCGCCCTGCGCCGCATCACCGACGTGCTGCTCACGCTCATCCCGCTCCTTCTCGCCGGCGCAGTGACCTTGCAAATTTCCGTGCTGTGGGGACTGCCGCTCAATTTCGCGAACATCGTCGCGCTGCCGCTGCTGCTCGGGGTCGGCGTGGCTTTCAAGATCTATTACATCATGGCCTGGCGCGCCGGCAAAACCGGGCTGTTGCAATCGACGCTGACGCGGGCCGTGGTGTTCAGCGCCATGACCAATGCGGTCGCGTTCGGCAGCATGTGGGTGTCGAGCTATCCGGGGATGTCGAGCATGGGCAAGATGATGGCGCTCGCGCTGGTGTGCACCATGGCGGCGGCGGTTCTCTTCCAGCCGGTGCTAATGGGGCGGCCGCGCCAGATCCAGCCTCTCCCCGAGGCGCCGCCTCTGTCCGAAGCTGCTGAATGAATAGGTGTCCAGGGCAGGTGCGCGCGCCACCCGACCGCCGCACTGCGCCGCCTTTGCGCGATTTTTTTAATTCGAGGGCAGGATGTGCAAAAAGCAAAGAAACGCGCGTTACGCGCGCTCGGCGCATAAAGTTCTCCTATCCGGCGCAGCCCTGGTGGAAAATTCGAAACAGCGGCCGGAAAATCGTAGGGGCCGCCCGGCTTTCCTGAACGCTACGAACGGGCGAGAGCGCTGGCGCAGAACGTTTCTCCGTGCTTGATGCGGCTTGGCTTGATGGAGCCTAACGACGCGCCCGAGAGAGATTCGTAGGAATTGCTTCAAGGAACTACTATATTACCCCGCTATCGAGATCGCCAGAGGCCTGTGGCCGCGATTCTGCAGCCAGGCTATACGGCCAGGCGCCGAGGATCAGTCAGCCGGCTCGATCCGATCAATGCGGAGCGCCCCTTGAGCGAGAGATGCAATTTGCACGAGCTGGACAAACTCGCACGCTTGTTTGGCTTGATCGCCGCGAGCGCCGGCAAGGTGATCATGAAGGTTCGGGCCAATATCGGACGCCCCGACTACAAGGCGGACGGCTCGCCCGTCACGGCCGCCGATCTCGAGGCCGACGAGGTCATCCGTCATTGCCTCGAGCAGAACCTGCCCGACGTGCCCGTGGTCACCGAAGAGACCTGTGCGAGCGGTCAACCGACCGGTGCCGAGCGGTTTGTTCTGGTCGACCCGCTCGACGGGACCAAGGAGTTCATCCAGGGCAGGTCCGAGTTCACGGTCAATATCGCGCTGATCGAGCGTGGTGCTCCCGTCGCGGGCGCCGTTTACGCGCCGGCTCTGCATCAGCTCTATATCGGCGGCGCCGAGGCTTACAGGCTCGACGCGAGGTTGGACGCGAACGGCGTCACCTTCAGCAAAATGCATCCTATACGCGTCCGCAACGCGCCGCCTGAGGGATGGCGGGCCGTCGTCAGCCGCTCGCATCTCGATGCCCAGACCAAGGAATGGATCGCGCAGCACCCGATCGCCGATCTGCAGCCCTCCGGTTCGTCGCTCAAATTCTGTGTCATCGCCGAAGGCGAAGCCGACGTTTATCCTCGCATGGGCCCGACCATGGAATGGGATACGGCGGCGGGCCACGCCGTTCTGCTGGCGGCCGGCGGCTGCGTCACGGATCTCGCGGGACATCCGATGACCTACGGCAAGCCGGGTTACCGGAATGGCAATTTCATCGCATGGGGAGCAGCCCCGGAATCTTCGATATGAACGCTACGGCTCAAACTGATTTTCAATCCATGGTCAAACCGGCAAACCGTACGCTGCCGCGGCATTTGCGGCGACTGGAGGCCGAGTCGATCGAGATCATGCGCGACGTGGCGGCCGAGTTCAAAAAGCCCGTCATGCTCTATTCCATCGGCAAGGATTCCAGCGTGATGCTGCATCTTGCAGTGAAGGCGTTCTATCCGGCCAAACTGCCCTTCCCGCTCCTCCACGTCGATACGACCTGGAAGTTTCGCGAGATGATCAGCTTCCGCGACGAGACCGCCAAGCGGCTCGGGGTCGATCTCATCGTGCACGTCAACAAGGAAGGGATTGAGCGCGGCGTCAATCCGATCACGTCGGGGTCTTCCCTGCACACGCAGGTGATGAAGACGGATGCGCTCAAGCAGGCACTCGACCTCTACGGCTTCGATGCGGCGTTCGGCGGCGCGCGGCGCGATGAGGAGAAAAGCCGCGCCAAGGAGCGTATTTTTTCGTTCCGCTCGCCTGGACACATCTGGGATCCGCGCAACCAAAGGCCGGAGCTCTGGAATCTGTTCAACACCCGGATCAGGCAGGGCGAAACCATGCGCGTGTTTGCGCTGTCGAACTGGACGGAGCTCGACGTCTGGGAATACATCATGCTGGAGAAAATCCCGGTCGTCCCGCTCTATTTCGCGAAACAGCGCCCCGTGGTGCGCCGAAACGGCACGTTGATCATGGTCGATGATGAGCGCCTTCCGCTCGAGCCGGGCGAGACGCCCGAAATGAGAATGATCCGTTTCCGGACGCTCGGCTGCTACCCGCTCAGCGGTGCCATCGATTCCAAGGCTGCGAGCATCGAGGAGATCGTCGTGGAGATGCAGGTCGCGAGAGTCTCCGAGCGCCAAGGACGGCTGATCGACAGCGACGAAGCAGCTTCGATGGAGAAAAAGAAGCGGGAAGGCTACTTCTGATGGATACGGCCACCATGCAGGGGCTGGGCGCGCCCGAAAACAAGGATCAGCTCCGTTTCATCACCTGCGGCTCGGTCGACGACGGCAAGTCGACACTGATCGGCCGGCTGCTGCATGACAGCAAGATGATCTACGAGGATCAGCTTCAGGCGCTGGCGCGCGACAGCGTCAAGCACGGGACGACCGGCAGCGATATCGATTTTGCTCTCCTGGTCGACGGCCTCGAGGCGGAGCGCGAGCAAGGCATCACCATCGACGTGGCGTATCGCTTTTTCACCACGCCGCGGCGCTCCTTCATGGTGGCGGACACACCGGGCCATGAGCAATACACCCGCAACATGGCCACCGGCGCTTCCAATGCGCAACTCGCGATCATCCTGATCGATGCCCGCAAGGGCGTGCTGGTCCAGACCAAACGCCACTCCTTCATCTGCTCGCTGCTCGGCATTCGCCACGTCGTGCTGGCGGTGAACAAGATCGACCTGGTCGACTACCGCAAGGAGGTGTTCGACCGCATCGTCGGCGATTACGTCGCTTTCGCCTCCACGCTGGGCTTTACCTCGATCGTGCCCGTTCCGATCTCCGCGCGCTATGGCGACAACATCATCGACCGGTCCGGCAACACGGAATGGTACCACGGCCCATGCCTGCTGGATTATCTCGAGAGTGTCGACATCCAGTCCGAGGTGGCCGGCCTGCCGTTCCGCTTTCCGGTGCAATGGGTGAACCGCCCGAACCTGGACTTCCGCGGTTACGCCGGCACTGTCGCTTCCGGCAGCGTGGCGGTGGGCGACGACATCGTGGCGGCCGCTTCGGGCCGGATCTCGCGGGTCAGGCGGATCGTGACCTACGACGGCGATGTCGCGAGCGCGGAGGCTGGCGACGCGGTGACGATCACGCTGGAAGACGAGATCGACATCAGCCGCGGCGATATGCTGGCGAGGCCCACGGAGCGCCCGGAGGTAGCCGATCAATTCGCGGCCCATGTGATATGGATGGATCAGGAGGCCCTCGTACCCGGCCGGTCATACGCGATCCGGGTCGGCACCCAGTCGATCCCAACCGGCAGCATCACCGCGATCAAATACAAGATCGACGTCAATACCAGGGAACATCTGGCAGCCCGAACCCTGGGCCTCAACGAAATCGGCTTCTGCAACATCGCCACTGCCCTGCCCGCCAGCTTCGATGCCTATGAGGCCAACCGGCGCACCGGATCATTCATCATCATCGACCGCTATACCAACCGCACGGTTGGCGCGGGAATGATCGCATTTCCGTTACGACGCGCCACGAACATCGCTTGGCAACCGCTCACGGTCGGCAAACAGGAGCGCGCCGCACTGAAGCACCAAAAGCCGTGCATCATCTGGTTCACCGGGCTTTCGGGCGCCGGCAAGTCGACTATCGCCAACATGGTCGACCAGAAGTTGTTCGCGCGATCGCATCACACGATGCTGCTGGACGGCGACAACGTCAGGCATGGTCTCAATCGGGACCTCGGCTTCACCGAGGCCGACCGCGTCGAGAACATCCGTCGCGTCGGCGAGGTGGCAAAGTTGATGGTCGACAGCGGCCTGATCGTGATCTGCTCGTTCATCTCCCCCTACAAGGCTGAACGCGACATGGTGCGCAACCTGGTCGGCGACGGCGAGTTCATCGAAGTCTTCGTGGATACGCCGATCGACGAATGCGTGCGGCGCGATCCGAAGGGGCTCTATTCGAAGGCGAAGTCTGGCAAGATCAAGAACTTCACCGGCATCGACGCGCCCTATGAGCCTCCGGTAGCGCCGGAGGTTTATCTGCAAACCGTCGAAGACTCGCCAGAACGCCTCGCCGAGAAGGTGATCGACGGTCTGACCACGCGTGGGATCATCGGCTAGGCTTTAGCGCATCCGCCGATCAAGTTGCCGAGCCGGATGAACGTCTTCAACCGAGACCGTCGTTGCGCAGGGCGCGCGTTCTCTCGATTCACTCAGATCGCGACTGCAGTAGGCCTCATTCCGTGGGGCTCGCGCCGACCTCTAGGGGATGCATCTGCGGATCAGACATCGCGTCCATATCCGACGCTGTGATCGGCCGATCGACAGCGAAGAGATAGCAGCCCGCCGAGACAACCCCAATCAGCGCGCCGACGACCAGCGCCGGCACGAAGGATCCCGTCTTCTGCGCGATCAGCCCCGTGACGGTGGGCGCCAACGCACCTCCGAGATAGCCTCCGAAGTTTTGCACGGCCCCGATTGAAGCCGTGCAATTGGTCGGGACCGCGACCGAACTTAAAGCCCAGGCGCAGGTGCTCGTGACATAGACCAGAAACAGGGAAAGCGAGATGAACGCGATCGCCAGTGCATTGCTGCTGACATAGGCCGCGGCGACGGTGCAGGCGGCAGTCCCGAGCAAAGCGATGGCGGCGGGATAGCTGCGGCTCTTGAGCGGCGCCACACCTCGGCGCACCAACATGTCGGCGATGTATCCGCCGAACACGCCACCGACGACGCCGCAGGCAAATGGAACGGCCGCCGCCCATCCGGTATATTTGACGCTCATGTGGCGCTCGATCTCGAGATAGCCGGGCAGCCAGGCGGTGTAGATCCAGGTCAGATAGATGCAGCCGAAATAGCCGAAGACCATGCCCCAGGTCGTGCGGAAGCGGAACAGCAGCTTCCACTCGCGAAACGTCACCTTTGTTCGCTGGCCGGGCGGATCGCCTTGCGTCCGGTACCTGTTTTCTTGCTGGGTCAACGCAAGTTCGTGGGGATTGCGGTAAAGCAAATACCACACGGCCGCAACGATCAGGCCGGCAACGCCCATGATCACGAACATCGCGCGCCAGCCGAACGTCAGCATCAGGAAGGTGAGCAACGGTACTGCTATGGCCGTGCCAAGCGACGATGCGCAGTTGAAGATGCCGGTAGCGAGGCCACGATCACGCTGATTGAACCAATCGCGGACGACCCGCGCACCAGTCGGGAATTGCGGTGCCTCGCCGAGGCCGAGCAGAACGCGAGCTCCGAAGAATTGGCCAAAGCTCTGCACGAGGCCGCCGAGGAGCTGGGCCAGGGACCACAGGCTCAAACCCAACGTCAGCAGGATTCGCGGGCCCAGCCTGTCGACCATGGCGCCGGTGGGCAACTGCGCGAAGGCGTAGGCCCAAAGGAAGGCGGAGAGCAGGTAACCCATATCCGCAATCGATAACCCGAGCTCCTCGCGGATCAGCGGGTTCGCAACGGCCAAAGTTGCCCGGTCGATGTAATTGACCACGCCTGCCACGACCAGCATGGTCAGCGCGACACGCTGGATTAACTTGAGACGCGGTGTCGCCTGCTCTATCCCGGACATCATTTCCTCGCTTGTTGTTTGGCGCAACACTAGTCAGCGCCTCCGCATCGATCCAGAGCACCGCTTGCGGGATCTGTATGCGGCCTCGACATGCGCCGGCGACTTGACACGCACGTCTCAGGAGGTTTTGCCTGCGGAAGAGTTGCTGTGAGGTGGCGCGTCACCGGGGATCGAAACCGTCAGCGTTCGCCGCCAGCACGACAATCCTGGAACCGGAAATTGCGTCGTTCCGCGTCGGCCCTCTTGGTCGACCATGTTGCGGGCTGAAACGCCCGGCTAACCGACACGTCCGGCGCGGCTGACCGTGAGCCCCGCGACATAAGTTGCCGCTTGCACTGAGCCACGCATTGTCCGAAAAGGCCTGCTCAGCCCAGCGGGGCCAAGGCCACCGGCACGGCCTTCAAATCGGGAAGGCGCGACGTCCTCTTCACCTGCAATCTCGCGGGCGATATAGGTTCCAACGAGCCGTGGATTAATCCGGTCTTTCGATCAAAGCCCGAGGCCGCTTTCCCGGTGCGGAGCTGATTGCTGGATTTTCAACGAATTGTGCGGGATTTTTGATGGCTAAGAAACGAGCACTCATAACCGGAATCACCGGTCAGGATGGCGCCTATCTGGCAGAGCTCCTTCTTGAGAAGGGATATGAGGTTCACGGCATCAAGCGCCGGACTTCGCTCTTCAACACCGATCGTATCGACCATCTCTACCTCGATCCCCATGACCCCGATCCTTCATTCAGGCTGCATTACGGCGACCTGACGGACTCCTCGAGCCTCATCCGCATCATCAGCCAGGTCCAGCCGGACGAAATCTACAATCTGGCCGCGCAGAGCCATGTGGCCGTTTCATTCGAGGAACCGGAATACACCGCAAATTCCGATGCGTTGGGAACGCTTCGCATTCTCGAGGCCGTCCGCATCGCGGGCCTGGAGAAGAAGGCCCGCTTCTATCAGGCCTCGACCTCGGAATTATATGGGCTGGTTCAGGAGACCCCTCAAAAGGAGACCACGCCCTTCTATCCACGCTCGCCTTACGCTGTCGCGAAGCTCTACGCTTATTGGATCACGGTTAACTACCGTGAGGCTTACGGCATGTATGCCTGCAACGGCATCCTTTTTAACCACGAATCGCCGGTTCGCGGTGAGACCTTCGTGACCCGTAAGATCACCCGGGCACTTGCGCGGATTCATCTCGGTCTGCAGGACAAGGTTTATCTCGGCAATCTCGACGCGCGGCGTGACTGGGGCCATGCGCGCGACTATGTCGAGATGCAATGGCTCATGCTGCAGCAGGACCAGCCCGAGGATTTCGTCATTGCGACCGGGCAGCAACATTCGGTTCGCGACTTCGTCGATATCGCGGCGGATGAGATTGGCTTGAAGATCCGGTGGGAAGGCAGCGGCGTTCACGAAAAGGGATTCGACGCGAGCACGGGAAAATGCGTCGTTTCGGTCGATCCGCGTTACTTCCGGCCGACCGAGGTCGACGCCCTGCTCGGCGATCCGACCAAGGCCGAACAAAAACTCGGCTGGCGGCCAAAGACATCCTTCCGTGCGCTGGTTCGCGAAATGATGCAGGCGGATCTGGAATCGGCAAAGCGCGACGAACTCGTCAAGCAGCACGGATTCCGCTACTTCGCCAGGCACGAATAGCTGGTGCGCTGAGCCTCGTCTCAGCCTCAGATTTGGCTCAATCACTCCCGTTGCTTGAGCATGATCCTGGAAAACCGCTGCATACATCGTGCTCGATCGGTCGCCGAGCAAAGCGAATTGAGGGGATGCGCATCCGCCTCCGTCGTCATTGCTGTGCATGTTCACTAATTCGCTGATCGAATCCAGCCCGCAGGGGGGATTCGATGCGCGACAACAGCTTCGACCGGACGATTGAACGGAATTACATTCAGAAGTGGCGGTTCTTGATCGCAGAGTATGAGGAAGTGAAAGCGGGGCGATCGGCGACATTCCGGCGGGTCGGGGATTTCTACCGCCACCACGGCACGTGCTCGCAGACCTTCCGGAAGTACTATAACCGCTACCTGCGCAGCGGCGCGGAGGCCGACCTGCTGCCGCAGCGCCGCGGGCCGAAATGGCGCGAACGCCGCCAGCCGGAAGGCATTGAGGCGGAGATCGTCGCCTGCCGCAAGCGCGGCATGAACCGATACGAGATCCATGCCGCCTTGCGTGAACAGCGCGATACGGTACCCTCGCCATCGACCATCTATCGCGTCCTAAAGCGCCACGAGCTGAACCGCCGCACCCCGGCGATGCGTGAGGAGAAACGCCGCATTATCAAGGACAAGATCGGGGAACTCGGCCATATTGACCTGCACCAACTGCCGCGCGACATGTTCCTGGTGCCGCCGCCAAGCCCTGCCTTCATCATCAGCCTGCTCGACAGTTGCTCACGCCTGGCCTGGGCCGAAGTCCTGACCTCGAAAAAGGCGCTGCCGGTCATGTTCAAGGCCCTGAAGATGATCAACACCCTGAGCGTCACCTATGGGGTCCAGTTCGCCGAGATCCTCTCTGATAACGGGGCCGAGTTCGCCTCCCGCAATAAACCGGAGGAGCACCCCTTCGAAGCCATGCTGATCGAGCTCGGCATCAAGCACCGCTACACCAGGCCCTACCGGCCGCAGACCAATGGCAAGGTCGAGCGGTTCTGGCGAACCCTGGACGATGACGTCATCGAGGGCGCCACCTTCGATAACCTTGAGCACTTCGCCAATGAACTGTTCGAGTACCTGATCTACTACAACAACTTCAGACCTCATCAGGCCCTCGGCGGCAAGACCCCAAAGGACTTCGCCGCCGCCCAGACTCAAACCATTCGATCAGCGAATTAGTGAACATGCACAATTGCGAGCGAGAGCGACGCAATCCAGAATCTTTCCGCGGAGAGATTCTGGATTGCTTCGTCGCCTTCGCTCCTCGCAATGACGGGTCGGGTTGAAGGCGCTCGTTCTGCAACTCGATCGCCGGATGCGCCGGACTTGCGTGGCCCCGCGTGTGCGGGTCATGCGCTAGTTTTGTTGGGGAAGGTTCGGGAAGTGCGTCAGCATGGCGGCCTTGACGCCCTCGAGATGCGCGATCATGGAGGCCAGTTCACCGAGCCGGCGCTGACCGTTCTCAATCTCGGCGGCGAAAAGATCCTGGTGATAATTGTCGAGCGGTTCGCGCCCCAGATATTCGTCCGTGCCGTTGCCAAAGGTCACGGATGCCCGCGCCAACGCGTCATCAACCCGCTTGGTCAGGCCGGCCTGTTCGTTTTTGGCTTCGCTGAGCGCAGTCTCGATCGCACTCATGATCGAGCCGACACGCTGCCGGTCCGTCTGCAGGTCGCGCTCCGCCGAGCGCGCCCTGAACACCTTTCCGCCCAAGCGCATGCCGAGAAAATTGGGCGCCCGTGCGCGCCAGAATAGCCGGAACATCAGCACTGCCCGCCTTCGACAGGTCTTAACAATCATCACTGATCGTTAACAAACGCTAAAGCCGCCATCTTCGTTGCGACCCTGACCGTCTCCTTTTGCCCGGACGGAGCGGAACGGAGCACCACTCCCATGGATCGCGACCAAAGTCAGGGCGAGCCGTACCTAAGCCGGGGCGACGTTAAGGTTGACCGGTTAGGCTAATGGCGTGCCTTTGTTGCGCCAACTGAATGATCCGCTATCGATCGAACGCCGGACACATCCCCAAACGTCCGGTCCCACCCAGCGCAAAGCCGCCAAGCGAGACCATCCGCTTGGCGGCTTTGTTTTGTGTTCTGCCGGCTTTCCATCGCGACTAAGACGCGAGCATTTCCTACTTGTACGTCCGCCTGTACATCGCGCGCATATGCTCTTCGACCGTGATCGGCGGATATTTCGGCTGCTCGCCGGGCGAAAGGCAGGTCGGAATGCATTCGACCTTGTGCGCGTAATTGCCGGTGTAGAAGAACGGCACCGAATAGCGTTCGCGGCCCGAAGCGTTGACGACGCGATGCAAGGTCGAGCGGTAGCTGTCATTGGTCCAGCGCGCGATCATGTCGCCGAGATTGACCACATAGGTGCCAGGCACGGGGTCCGCATGGATCCAGCCGCCGGTGCCCTGATTCCAGACCTGCAGGCCGCCGATATCGTCCTGACGCAACAGCGTAAGCCCGCCGAAATCGGTATGCGCGCCGGCGCCTTTCTGCGCCGGATTGCCGTGTGCGGGCTGCGGCGGATAATGCAACAGCCGCACCGTCGCCATCGCATCCGTGCAGTAGCCGGCGAAATAGTCCTCGGGCAGATCCAGCGACAGCGCGATGCCGCGCATCATGCGTGCGGACAATTCGAGCATAACGTTGAGATAGGCTTCCATCACCAGCTTGAAGCGCGGCCGCGAGGCGGGCCATTGATTGGCGCCATGATTGAACATGCCGGCGAGCACTCTGGCATCATCGCTCGCGTGTTCGGGACCGATGTAATAACCCTCCTTCAGATCCGGCGGCGCGCCGGGCTCCAGCGTCTGCCCCTGCAGCGGCTCATAGCCGCGATTGGCCTTGGAACGGGATTTGTCCACCTCGGCTTTCACCTCCGCCGGCAAAGCGAAAAACGCGGCGGCCTCGGCAAAGACATCGTTGACGAGGGCCTCGTCGATGCCATGATTTGAGATGTAGAAAAACCCGTTGTGTAAGCAAGCCGCCCGCAATCTGGCTGCGACCGCCTGTCGGTCGGAAAGCTTCGGTGATGACAGGCCGGCGATGTCGATCACCGGCAGACTGGTCTGAGACACCCGCATTGCTTCAAGCATCTTGGTCGCTCTCCCTCGCACTCGCGCTTCACGATCATGAAGACGCCCCGTCGCATCTTGGTAGCCCGGAGCGCACGTCTCGCAACGCTCAAATATTCGGCAAGAACGCGGTCCGCGCGCTCAAAAATCATCCATGCCCAAGCTGCGCCAGCTCTCGCATATGCCTCGCGTCGACGATGCGGCCGTGGCTGACGACGAGGCGTGGCGGCTCGTGGAAGCGAAGCGCGTCGGTGACATCGGACTGATGGAGGACCGCCAGGTTGGCCTCGCAGCCGGCTTCCAGGCCGTATCGCCCGAGGTTGATGGCTTCGGCCGCATGCCTCGTGATCATCTCGTGCAAAGCCTCGATCTCGCGCCGTTTGGTCATCCACAGCAGGTGCGAGGCCAGGAAGGCAACCTCCAGCATGTTGTTTCTGCCGAACGGATAGTACGCGTCCGAGATGTCGTCCTGGCCGAGGCAGACATTGACGCCCGCATTCAGCAATTCCTTGACTCGGGCATGCAGCGGACCCGTATGGGGATCGCTGACGATCGAGACCCGTGCCTGCCGCAACAGCGCGGTCAGTTCGCCGAAATAGGTTGCCGGATAGAGCGCCATCGCACGACAATGGTGCGCGAGCGCGCGGCCCTCGAACCCGCGCAGGATCGCCTCGCGCGCCATCATGTCCAAGGTCCGCATATCAGCATCACCGACATCGTCGAGCAGCATCGAGATATCCGCATCGAATTCGGCAGCGAGATCGAAGCAGAATTCGATGTGCTTGCGCTGATCGGTCTCACTCGTCTCGATCCAGGGGATACCGCCGACGACGTCGGCACCAATCGTCATCGCCTCGCGCATCAAGGCCTCGGTGCCCGGCTCGCGCAAGATGCCATCCTGCGCGAAAGCAACGACCTGGATGTCGACGATGCCGCGAAATTCCTCGCGGACCGCGAGCAGCGCTTTCACACCCTCCAGCCGCGCCTTGCTGTCGACATCGGCAAAGGCACGGACATGGAGATTGCCGTGGAGCGCCGCCAGGGCCACGGCGCGCCGTGCATTCTGAATGATCCAGGACGCGTCATACTTGGCCTTCACCGCGGCGGCCAGATCGATCGCCTTCGCGGCCTCGCTCATGCCGGCGCCCTGATAGCCCTCCAGCGCGGCCTCCGACATCATCGGCAGGGTCCAGACCTTGCAGAGGTGCAGATGCGGATTGACATAGGCTGGTGTGACAAGGCGGCCCTCGGCGTCGACGATCACGGAAGCATCGACGGCAAGTCGATCATTCACAGCGAGAATGACGCCGCCGGAGATCGCGATGTCCACTAGGCCATCGGCCCGGCCCGGTAAACGCGCATTTTTGATAATCATGTCGGCCGTTGCGGACATTGTGGTTTGCCTCCGATCGATCGCCGAGGCAAAAGCAAGAAGAATGCCGCCGGCCGGCCGCCGGCAAGGCGATCGCATGCGAGTGGTTTTCGATGAGACAATACAAGATCGTCGTCTTTGTGCCTGCGTCCCTCGGAGAGCAGGTGCGCGACGCAATGGCGCAAGCCGGCGCCGGACAGATCGGCAACTACTCCCACTGCTCCTTCACCACCAGAGGGGTCGGCCGATTCAGACCCAATGCGGGCGCAAACCCCTCGATTGGCGAAGTCGGCAAGCTTGAAGAGGTGGACGAGGAGCGGATCGAGACCGTGTGCGCCGAAGAGAGACTGCGCCAAGTTCTGCAGGCTATCCGAAGGGCGCATCCTTATGAGGAGCCCGCGATCGACGTGTATGCGCTGGAGGTGATCTCCGATTAGGACCGACAGGCTGTAGCGCCAGCCCTCAAACAAAAGGCCCCCATTTCGGGGGCCTTTATCTTAGACTGCGTCGTTATCTTAGACTGCGTCCTTCGCGGCTTTAACCGGCCTTGCCCGGACGATCTTGCGGGCGGGCTTGGCCTTAAACATCATTTCCTCACCGGTAAATGGATTAGTGCCTTTGCGCGCCTTGGTCGCCGGCTTCTTGACGACCACGAACTTCGCGAACCCCGGCACAAGGAAGACCCCGTTCTTCTTGAGCTCCTTGTGACCGACATCGGTCAGCGTATCCAGGACGTTCTTCACGTCGCGCTTGGAAAGTTCGGTTGCCGTCGAGATTCTCTCGAGTAGCTGCGATTTGGACAGTTGGGTAGCCATTGTGTCTCCTCTGATTCGTCCGAATGCGATAATAATCGAACCGGCAAAAACCTAGAGCCTTCTGCACAGTTTTGTCGCGTTTTTTCCGGGGATTTTCGGGGTTTTTTGCACGTCACAGTAGATTCAGAGCCTAAATATAGGCCTAAAGGCTACCCGGCAGGCTCCGGCGCCCGCAACTTGAGGCGCCTCGAAGGCTCAGCCGACCGAGCGCTTGGGCGAGCGTTCGAGCCGCTCTCGGTAGGCTTCAAAGCCCCGCACCAGGTCTTGACCAGGCACCCATTCCCCCCGTTCGTCCATCAGCCCGGCCTCGAGCATGGCCGCGGCGCAGGCCCAATGCAGCTCGACCCAAGCGTCGATCTCAGGTTCGGGCATGCCTTCCCGCCTGCAAATGCGCGCGGCCATTTCTCTGGCCAGGGGCTCGATGTTGGAACTCATGCAGGCAGGCCTAGCTGCGGCCGGCGTCGATTTCAAGGCGAGGTCCGAGCCCTTGCGCGCAGCATTCCCGCTCGCGCAGGTGAGGCGGGAGCACCAGATGCTCCCGCGAGCGTTATTTGCTGATGGCGATGCGCTTCACCTTCGATTCCGCCTGCGGCAGCTTCGGCATGGTGACGGTCAGCACGCCGTTCTTGAACGCGGCGGAGACCTTGTCTTCGTCAACGTCCTCGACCGGAATGCGTCGTTCGAACCGGCCGTAATAGCGCTCGCTGAACAGCCGATCCTTGTCTTCCGTCTCGGTCTTCTTCTCGCCCTTGATCGAAAGCACGCCGTGGGCAAGCTCGACCTGGACGTCCTTCTCGTCCAGTCCCGGCAATTCCGCCGTGACCTTCACGTCCTTGTCGCTCTCGTTGACCTCGATGCTCGGCCAGCCCATCGCGCGATCGAAGAAGCGGTCGCCAAAGGGCGCGAGATCGAAGCCGCGGAAGACATCGTCGAACAGGCGATTCATCTCCCGATGCAAGGTGAGGATCGGGTTGTAGTCTTCGTTGCGTCGTACGGCCACGTTGCGGCCGCGGCCCCAGGGAATGAGATCAGTGATTGCCATCATGTCCTCCTTTTTTCTAAGCACGTTTTGGCAAACTTTCGCGCCGCCGTGCGAGATCCGCGTCTGCGGACGTGCAGAGCCAGCAGCAGACCGCGTCAAGCCGCCTGCTTCTCTTCGCTCTTTCGATTGTCGCGTTGGATCGTCGCGGCTGGACTGCCACAGGCGGACAACATTAAAGGTGGTCATACGCGCGGGGCCTTCAAGGCTCGATGTTTCGCCGCTACCGACTTCCGTTGCCGCGCCGCAGAACGTTCGGCTTTTGGCCCAGGAGTTGGCCCGGATTCTGCTTTGACAGGCCCCGTCGAAGCTGATCCACTTTCGCCCCGCTCCAGGCTCAAGCATGGAGACGCGATGTGACGATCGAGCACCACCGTGGAGCCAATCCGATGAACGAGCGGGAACTTCGAAACCTGATCGCGAAGGTCAGGGACGGGCGCCTGTCGCGCCGCAGCTTCGTGCGCAGCATGGTTGCCCTTGGCCTCACCGCGCCGATGGCCGGCATGATGTTGAGCCAATCAGGGGTGGCAATGGCCGAGCCGTCGATCACCTACAAGCCGCCGAAGGCCGGCGGCGGCGGTCCGCTCAAACTGCTGCTCTGGCAGGCGCCGACCTTGCTCAATCCGCATTTTGCGGTGGGAACCAAGGACCAGGAAGCATGCCGCCTGTTCTACGAACCATTGGCCGGGTGGGACAAGGACGGCAATCTCGTGCCGATCCTTGCCGCCGAGATCCCGAGCAAGGAGAACGACGGATTAGCCGAAGACGGCCTGTCGGTCGTCTGGAAACTGAAGCGCGGCATCAAATGGCATGACGGCGCGCCCTTCACCGCCGACGATGTCGTGTTCAACTGGGAATATGCGAAAAATCCGGAGACCGCCGCCGTCTCCATCGGCAGCTACAAGGATATGAAGCTGGTCGAGAAGGTAGACGACCATACGGTGCGCGTGACCTTCGCGCAGCCGACTCCGTTCTGGGCCGACGCCTTTGTCGCTTCCTACGGCATGATCATTCCCAAACATCTGTTCGCGCAATTTGCGGGGAGCAAATCGCGGGATGCGCCGACCAATCTGAAGCCGGTCGGCACCGGCCCCTATCTGTTCGCCGATTTCAAGCCCGGCGACAGCGTCTCGGGCAAGCGCAATCCCGACTACCATCAGGCGGGTCGGCCCTATTTCGACACGGTCGAGATCAAGGGCGGCGGCGATGCCGTTTCGGCGGCACGCGCCGTGCTGCAGACAGGCGAATATGATTATGGCTGGAACATGCAGGTCGAGGACGAGATCCTGCTGAAGCTGGAAAATGGCGGCCAGGGCAAGGTGTCGCTCGTTCCGACCGGCAATATCGAATATATCGCGCTCAACGTCACCGACCCGAACGTCGAGGTCGATGGCGAGCGCGCGAGCATCAAGACCAAGCATCCGCTGTTCTCCGACCCTGCCGTGCGCGAGGCGATCAACCTGCTGATCGATCGCGCGTCGGTGCAGAAATTCATCTACGGTCGTGCCGGCATCGCTACGGCGAACTTCCTCAATAACCCCGAACGCTTCCGCTCGAAGAACACCAAATTCGAATTCAATATCGAGAAGGCCAATCAGATCCTCGAAGCGGCAGGGTGGAAGAAGGGCCCGGACGGCATTCGCGCCAAGGACGGTAAACAGCTCAAATTCACCTTCCAGACCTCGATCAACTCGCCTCGGCAGAAGAACCAGGCCATCGTCAAGCAGGCCTGTCAGAAGGCAGGCATCGACGTCGAGCTCAAATCGGTCGTCGCCTCGGTGTTCTTCTCCTCCGATACAGCCAATCCCGACACCTACTCGCATTTCTACTGCGATGCCCAGATGTATCAGACCACAATGCCGCAGGCCGATCCGCAGTTCTTCATGAACCAATTCACCTCATGGGAAGTGGCGACAAAGGAGAACAAGTGGCAGGGCCGCAATATCTCGCGCTGGCAAAACAAGGAGTATGATGACGTCTTTCGTCAGGCGCAGAGCGAACTCGATCCGGTGAAGCGCGCGGCGTTGTTCATCAAGCTGAACGATCTGGTCGTCGCCGACCATTACATTCTGCCCGAAATCAACCGCCCGCGCGCGACCGCACTAAAGAACGGCATGGTGTTGCATGAGAGCGGGTGGGACAACGATCTCTGGCAGATCGCGAATTGGTATCGCGAAGCATAGAGGGAGAGGCAAGGCGCCGCCGATAGCTCGATCTAATCTCAGCGGGGAAGTGATGGGAAACTATCTGCTCAGGCGACTTGTCATCGCGCTTCCCAGCCTGCTCGGCATCAGTCTCATACTGTTCGTGCTGCTCGCACTCGCCCCGGGCGATCCCTTCGGCGAGCTTGCGAGCAATCCGAACATTCCGCCGGAAGTTCGGGAAGCACTGCGGGTGAAGTTCGGGATCGATGATCCCATTCTCGTCCGCTACTTCCATTGGCTGGTGGCGATGCTGCATGGCGACTGGGGCTTTTCCTTTGCCAGCCGCGTCGATGTCGACCAACTCATCCTGCAGCGCATTCCAACGACGCTCTACGTTGTCGGCACGGCGCAACTCCTGGCACTCGCGGTGGCGCTGCCGGTTGGCGTCTATGCGGCGATGCGGCCCTACTCGATCTTCGACCAGATCGCCAATACCGTCGCCTTCATCGGCTTTTCGCTGCCGACATTCTTCACCGGCCTGCTCCTGATCCTGATCTTTTCCGTCAATCTGGGCTGGCTGCCGTTCGTCTATCGCGCCGATATTTCCGCCACCGGCTGGCACTGGTATTGGGAGTATTTCAAGCAGGCGATCATGCCGATTGCCGTGCTCGGACTGTTCCAGGCCGCCTCCTACACGCGCTATGTACGATCCGCGGTACTCGACGTGATCAGGCTGGATTACGTCATGGCGGCGCGCGCCAAGGGCATCGGCGAAGCCAACGTCATCGTCAAGCACGTGCTGCGCAATGCGCTGATCCCGGTGGTGACGCTGGTGGCGCTGCAGATGCCCAGCGTGTTCGGCGGCGCCATCGTCACCGAGCAGATCTTCCGCATTCCCGGCATTGGTTCGCTCCTGATCAGCGCGATCCTCGCCAACGACACGCCTGTCATCATGGCAGTCACCTTCGTGTTCGCCTGCCTCGTCGTCCTCTTCAACCTGCTCGCCGATATCATCTATGGTTGGCTTGACCCACGCATCTCCTACGGCTGAGGCGACCGCCCCGGCCGCCACGCGCGAGCCGCGCTTCTCGCCGGGCCGTGACGCTTTCCGGCGCTTCTGGCAGCACCGGCTCGCGGCGGCCAGCGTCGTGGTCCTGGCACTGCTCGCGCTATCGATCATTGTCGGGCCATTCCTCTGGCGCATTCCGATCAATGACATCGACTTTACGGCGCGCTTGAGCGCGCCCTCCTGGGAGCATCCGTTCGGCACCGACGATCTCGGCCAGGACCTATTGGCCCGGATGCTCTATGGCGGACGGATCTCGCTTGCGGTCGGTTTCGCCGCGATGGCGGTGGCGATGATTGCCGGCACCATCATCGGCGCCATCGCCGGCATGTCGCGCGGCGCGATCGATGCCGCGCTGATGTGGATCACGGACCTGTTCCTGTCACTCCCGCAATTGCCGTTGCTATTGCTGGTGATCTATCTGTTTCGCGATTTCCTCAAGGGCCTCGTTGGTCCGGAAGGCGGCGTCTTCATCATGATCGTGCTGGTGATCGGCGCCTTTCGCTGGATGCCGGTGGCCCGCCTGGTGCGGGCGCAGTTCCTCTCCTTACGCGAAGCAGAGTTCGTCGAAGCCGCCCGCGCGCTCGGGGCCTCCGATCTCAGGCTGGTGATCAGGCATATCCTGCCCAACGCGCTGGGGCCGGTGATCGTCGCCGGCACCATCGACGTGGCGGCGGCGATCATCGCGGAATCGACGCTGTCGTTCCTGGGCCTCGGCTTTCCGCCAGATATCCCGACCTGGGGCCGCCTGCTCTATGATGCCAAGGATTATCTCGACATCGCGCCGCACTGGGCATTATTCGCGGGCGGTGCAATCTTTCTCACTGTCATCGCTATCAACTTCATCGGGGACGGCCTGCGCGATGCGCTCGATCCGCGCAAGGTGATGTGATGAAAGTTCGTATGGTGGGTTGAGCAACCGCGAAACCCACCGTTTCTCTCACCAGCACTTCGATGGGTTTCGCTTACGCTCAACCATCCTACGAGCCTCAAGGCAACGCGTAGGCCCGCACATAATCACCCAGCTTCGTGCCGAACGAGCCGTGGCCGCCGTCCACGGTGACGACATATTGCTTGCCGTCGACCTCATAGGTCATTGGCGTCGATTGGCCGCCGGCCGGGAGCCGGTCTTGCCATAACAGCTTGCCATCATTGACGTCGAAGGCGCGGATGTAGTCGTCCATGGTGCCCGTGAGAAACGCCACGCCGCCGGCGGTGACGATGGGGCCGCCGAGCATGGGCACGCCGAGCCTGAACGGCAGCGGCAGTGGCGCCTCGTCGCGGATGGTCCCGACGCGGTGCTGCCAGACGATCTTGTTGGTCTTCAAGTCGAGCGCCGCGAGACTGCCCCAGGGCGGCGCCATGCAGGGAATGCCGAGCGGCGACAGGAAAACGCCGAGATCCACGCCATAAGGCGTGCCGTACATCGGCTGCACCCCGAGCTCCGTACCCGGCGGGTGCGCGGAATTCGGTGCGGCCGGATTGTTTTCGCCGCGCGGCACAAGGCGCGAGACGAACGGCACAGATTGCGGATTGGCGATGGCGATTGCGCGCTTGGGGTCGACCGCAATGCCGCCCCATTCGAACATGCCGAAATCGCCGGGATAGACCAGCGTCCCCTGCTCCGATGGCGGCGTGAACGGCCCCTCGTAACGCAGCCGCTTGAATTTGACGCGGCACATCAACTGGTCGAACATCGTGCTGCCCCACATCTGCGCCTCGGTGAGCTTCTCGCGCGGGCGGAAGCTCAGATCCGAGAATGGCTGCGTCGGCGCGGCGTGATCGCCGGGCGCGGCACCCTGCGGCACCGGCTTCTCCGGCGCCGGCACCAAGAGGCGCCCGTCGCGGCGGTCGAGCACGAAGATATTGCCGGTCTTCGCCGGGACATAGATCGCGGGCGTCACGCCCTGATCGGTGTGCAGGTCGACCAGGCTCGGCTGCGAGGGCATGTCCATGTCCCAGAGATCGTGATGGACGTTCTGGAACGACCAGCGCAATTTTCCGGTCGCGATGTCGAGCGCCACCAGCGCCGAGTCGTAGCGCTCGTTATCCTGCGTGCGATTGCCGGCCCAGATATCGGGCGAACTCGAACCGAGCGGCTCGTAGACCAGACCGAGGTCTTCGTCGACGGAAGCGACCGCCCAGGAGTTCGGTGATCCCGGGACGAAATGGTGGGTTTCGGACGGCATCTCATTGGGATCGGGATTTCCGGCATCGAACACCCAGATCAGCTTGCCGGAATAGATGTCAAAGCCGCGGATGGCGCCGGACGGCACGCGGTCGGAATAATTGTCGATCACGGCGCCCGCCATGATCAGCATCTTGTCGGTGACGACCGGCGGCGAGGTCCCTTCGTAGAAGCCGAGCGTCTTGATCTCGTTGCCCTCTTTCAGATCGATCTGGCCGTGATTGCCAAAGCCGTCGCAAGGCTTGCCGGTCTCGGCATCCAGGGCAAACAGCCTGCCATCGTCGGTCGGCAGAAAAATACGCTTGGGGCATTCGCTCGGCGCCGGTGCGCCGTCGGCGGTCACCGCGCCCGGCCTGGTCTCGTGGTAGGCGACGCCGCGACAGGTCATGTGCTGGAAGGTCTTGTTGTGCTCGATTTGCGGATCGAACTTCCAGCGCAGTTTGCCAGTGGCCGCATCAAGCGCGAACACGATCTGGTGCGGCGAACAGGTGTAGAGGAGATCGCCGACTTTCAGCGGGGTCGCCTCATTGGTGAATTCGTCGGGATCGTCCGGCCCCTTCTTGTCGCCGGTCTCGAACTGCCAGGCGAGCTTCAAATCATTTACATTGTCCTTGGTGATCTGGCTGAGGTCGGAATAGCGCGTGCCGAAGCCGGTGCCGCCATAGGCGGTCCAGTCTGCTCGTGCTGTCGCAGGCTCCGCAGATGGCGCATTGGCCGGGGCGGCATTGGCTTCGGCCGATAAGGTGCCGGCGATGTCGTAGCGGTCGGCGCGCAGCGAAAGACCGAGCACCACCAGCGCCAAGGCGAGTACGCCGCCGAGCGCGAGCCTGCCGAGGCGAGCGCCGGGCGCGAGATGCGAGGTGATGAACGGCAGCAGCAGCCAGACCCCGAGCGGGACGAGAATGTCGCCGCGCGGCGCCAGGGACCAGAAGTCGAAACCGACCTCGGAAATGGCCCATGCCATCGTTCCCAATAGCAGCGCCACATAGAGCCATAGCGCCTCGGCGCGGCGGATGGACAGGAGCCAGGCGGTGAGCAGCAGCGTAACCCCGGCGATCAGGTAATAAGTGGAGCCGCCCAAGAGCGCCAGCCAGGCACCGCCGGCGACCAGCGCGATGCCCATGATTGTGACCACCACCACAGTCAGCGTGAGCAGCGGCGCGCGCCGTGCCGTCTTCCTATCGGCCATGGTTTCGGGCTCCACGTCCATCAAGCGAAGACGGAACGAAAGATCCGGAAAGAGGTTCCTCGCGGCGCCGGTTTGGCGTGTAAGGGTCGAGCGAAAGCGAAGCCCATCGCGGGCGCAGAAAAATGATGGGTTTTCGCGGAGCCCGTCATCCGGCGCGCATTCGGGCGACGGGCGGGTCAGCCCATCCTACGACTGCTTGGCGAACGGCGACGGATCGCGGGCAAGATGTTGTCCGGCGCCCTTGCGGCCCACCAGCGCACCGTCGGCGACGACCGTCTCGCCGCGCACGAGCATCGTCACCGGCCAGCCGGTGACGTGCAGGCCCTCATAGGGCGTGTAGTCGGCGCCGTGATGCAGAATGTTCTGGCTGATCGTGACCTCCCGCGCGGGATCCCAGATCGCGATGTCGGCGTCGGCGCCAACCGCAATGGTGCCCTTGCGCGGATAGAGGCCGTAGGTCTTGGCGTGGTTGGTCGAGGAAAGCGCCACGAAGCGGTTGAGATCGATGCGGCCTTTCACCACGCCCTCGGAAAACAGGATCGGCAACCGCGTTTCGATGCCGGGAATGCCGTTCGGCACCCAGCGGAAGCTGGTGCGTCCCTTCGGGGCGAGCTTGCCCGTTTCGTCATAGCGGAACGGGCAATGATCGCTGGAGAACACGCTGAACACGCCCTGCTGCAGGCCCTCCCAGCACGCGGCCTGGCTTGCGGCGTCGCGCGGCGGCGGGCTGCAGACATATTTAGCGCCCTCCATGTTGAGGCCCTCCATGTCCTTTTCGGTCAGCACAAGATATTGCGGGCAGGTCTCGCCGGACACTTTCAGGCCACGCTGTTGGGCGCGGCGGATCTCCTCCATCGCGTCGCGGTTGGAGACGTGGACGATCATCACGGGCACATCGACCAGTTCGGCCAGCGCAATGGCGCGGTGCGTCGCCTCACGCTCGACCGGAATGGGGCGCGAGGTGCCGTGGAAATGCGGGGCGGTCTGCCCTAGCCGCTCCAGCCGATCGGTGAGAAAGCGGATGGCGTCGAAATTCTCGGCGTGCACCATCACCAGCGCCTGCGTTTCGCGCGCAACCGCCATCACCTCGAGGATCTGCCGATCACTCAGCGCGAGGTCCTCATAGGTCATGAACACCTTGAAAGAGGTGTAGCCGTCCTTGATCAGCGCCGGGAGTTCCTGGCCCAGCACCTGCTCGGAGGGATCGGAGATGATCAGATGAAAGCTGACATCGATGTAGCAGTTGCCCTCGGCCTTGGCGTGATAATCCTTAACCGCCTGGCGCAGGCTCTGGCCGCGCTCCTGCAGGCAGAACGGAAGTACCGTGGTGTTGCCGCCGAAGGCGGCGGCGCGCGTCGCGCTTTCGAAATCGTCGGCCATGACGATGCCGGGCCCGCTCGGCTGCGAGATATGCACGTGGCTATCGATGCCGCCGGGCAGCACCAGGCGGCCGCTGGCATCGATGATCTCTTTGGCATCGCCGAGATCACGGCCCAGCGCGGCGATGCGCCCGTCCCTGATGCCGACATCGCAAGCGAAGGTGTCGGAGGCTGTCGCCACGGTGCCGCCGCGGATGATGGTATCGAATGTCATGTCCTGATCCACCCTGCTGTGAGGATAAGCCGATCATTCGGCGGCGGACGCGATGTCGCGATGCTCGATCCAGGCCGCGAGCTTGTCGGAAAGGCCCCGCGTCGGCTTGGCAGCCGGCCGCCGGAACGCGCCCGCAACCGCTTTGCGAGGATGTAGCGTCACCAGCGCTTCCGCCTGCTTGACGGCGGCGGCGATGGGATCGACCAGCGGCACGGCCACGCGCTCGCGGACGCGCGATGCCAGTCCCGCAAGCGGCGCCCCGCCGAGAATGACCACCTCGGCCTCATCCTCGTCCACCGCCTTGTTGGCGAGCGCCACGAGCAGTTCTTCCTTCTCCTCCTGCACCTCGGCAATCGAGGCAAACGACTGGTCGAGGGCGCGTACGGCGCAGCAGCGCTCATCTAGCCCGTGCATCTCGACGCAATCGCGGTACCAGCCGGTCAAGGCCGCGGTGAAGGTGATGATGGCAAAGCGCCGGCCGAGCAGGCAGGCGGTCAGCATCGCCGCTTCCGACATGCCGATCACTGGAATGTCGAACAACTCCCGCGCGCCGAACAGGCCGGGATCGCCGAACGCCGCGATGATCGCCGCATCCGCGTCGCTGTGATGCTCGGCCAGCATCTCGATCGCGATGGCGCCGCCGATCTGCGCTTCCGCGCGGGTCGCCAGATAAGGAAGGCCGCGGCTGGCCGTCAAAGGCACCAGCTCGGTCCCCGGAGATGCCACCGCGCGCGCCGCGGCGGTGAGCAGGCCAGTGACGGGTTCGGTGGTATTGGGATTCAAGATCAAGATTCGCATATTGCGTCCTCTCACGCCGCCGCGGTGTTGGCCCGCGACCGCGCATCGGTGGCCAGCGCCTGCACCACCTCCCTGCCGGTATTCATGACGTGCTCGGCGAGCAGCCGGCCGGCGGCGTCCGCGTCGCGCGCCTCCAGCGCGGCAAGAATCCCGCGATGCTCCTGCACCGATTCGTCCCAGCGCCGTCGCGAGCCCAGTGCGGAATAGCGCGCCCATTCGGCGCGCGCGATCAGCCGCGCATGGGTCTCGCTGAGCAGCGGATTGCGCGCACCGCTCATGATCGCCTGATGCAGCGCTTGATTGAGCTTGAAATAGGGACCGATGTCGTTATCCGCGAAATGGCGCTCCATCTCCTCCTGCATGGCGGCGAGCTGCGCGATTTCCGCCGCATTCATACGCGCGGCGGCAAGCTCCGCGCCGTGGCGCTCGATTCCGCTGAGCGCCTCGAACAGGTTGACGATCTCCTCGGAGTTCATCACCGCGACCCGCGCGCTGCGGTTCTGGCGCAATTCCACGAGACCGTCGGCCGCGAGCAGCTTCAGTGCCTCGCGGAGCGGCGTGCGCGACAGTCCGAGCAGCGCGCACAGCTCGGCCTCAATGAGCTCCGTCCCCTGGGGCAGCTCGCCGAAAACGATGAGTCTGCGCAGCCGCTCGACGGCGCGCTCGTGCAAGGCTACCCGGCGCAAACGCAAGCTCTGGCCGACCCCTTGATCGATGCTGCTTTTGCGCGGACGGCCGCGTTTCCTCGGTTGTCGCTCCAAAACCTATTCCTCCGAAGCCTCATCTATTGCAGGAAGGGACGTGGTTTTCTCGCCTTTATTATAGACAAAACCTGTTTGTTTCATAGTCACTTGGCACAAATTGTATGCAGCATTCAAAAATTCCTTGCGAGTGCATTTTTCTCCTGCGAGGCTCGCGCGCAACGCCGGTTCTACCAAAGCTCGTTTGGAGGTTCTTAATCGTGCGAAAGAAGCTCTCCGCCGCCTTCGCTCTCAGCCTTGTCGCGGGCCTGCTCGGCGCAATGCCCGAACGCTCCTGGGCGGACGGCGCGCCGATCAAGCTCGGCTACGCCAAATGCGCGCACTGCCTGCCGATGGCGCTGACACCAGGGCTCGCGCAAGGCGTGACCATCGAGGCCACCGGCTTCAATTCCGGCAACGATGTGCTGACCGCACTCGTCTCGAAGAGCATCGACGTCGCGCAGGTCACCTATCTCCACTATGTTACCGCGCTCGATAAAGGCTTTGATGTCGTCGCCATATCTGGCGAGGTGAACGGCGGCTCGGAATGCCTCTCCGCGCCCGCACTCAATCTGCCCAAGGGCGACTGGACAGCCTTCAAGGCGCTGATCGAGAAGGGCAAGGCGGCCGGCTCCCCGCTCAAGGTGGCGGCATCGCGCGGCAACGCGCAGGACATTCACATGCGCGGCGCCTTCGCCAAGCAGGGCATCGACGTCAACAAGGACGTCCAGTTCGTCAACATTCCCAACCCGTCCGACCACATCGCCGCACTCCGGCGCGGCGAGATCGACATGGTCTGCTCGGTCGAGCCCTTCGCCTCCCAGATCCGCGCGGCCGGCGCGGGCAATTCCTTCGTGCTGCCCTACGACCAGGCCGCGGGAAACCTGACCAACATCATCGTGACCCGGTCCGACGTGATCGCCGCGCGCCGCGCCGACGTTCAGGCAACGGTCGCGGCCGTGGTCGCCATGGTCGACAAGATCAAGGCCGATAGAAGCGTGTGGGCCGACGTCATCGTCAAACAGACGGGACTGGACAAGACAATCGCCCAAGCCGCGCTCGACAATGCCTTCCCGGATTACGCCATCCACAAGCCGGAGACGATCGCGATCGCGAAGATGATGAAGGATCTGAAATATGTCGCGACCGACGTGACGCCGCTGATCGACAAGACCAGCGACTATACCTTCCTCGAAGCTGTGACGAAGAGGTCGAAGAATGAGCTCGGCTATTGAGCTGACCGGGCGTATCGCCGCGCTCCCTAAACTCGGACGACGGTTCGACCGCATCATCGTCCCGGCGCTGCTGCTCGCGGGCTGGGAAGCCTTCGCGCGCGCCGGCTTTCTGCCGCCGGCGCTGCTGCCGGCGCCAACCGCCGTGCTGCACGCGCTCGCCGACTGGGTCTTTGGCATCGACCAGACCACGCAGAGCTATTCCGCCCATTGGCTGCATGATGCCTATTCCTCCGCCTGGCGCGTGGCGACCGGCTTTGCCATCGCCGCGCTGGCCGGCATTGCGCTCGGCACCACCATCGGCTGGTGGCGCACCGCTGAAGCCACGCTCGAACCGACCTTGCAGATGCTGCGGCCGATCCCGCCGGTGTCCTGGATTCCGCTGGCGATCATCTGGTTCGGCATCGCCGACAAGCCGGCGATCTTCCTCGTATTCCTCGGCGCGTTCTTCCCGATCCTGATGAACACCATCCATGGCGTGAAGGCCGTCGACCGCAACCTGATCCGGGCCGGCGCGATGATGGGCGCCTCCGAACGGCAGATGCTCTGGCACATCGTGCTGCCGGCCGCCCTGCCCTCCATTTTTGCCGGCTTGCGCATCGCGATCGGCTCGGCCTGGATGCTCACGGTCACAGCCGAAATGGTCGCGGTAAAGAGCGGGCTCGGTTATGTGCTGTGGGATTCCTATTATTTCCTGCGCTACGACATCGTGCTGGCGGCGATGATCTCGATCGGCGTGCTCGGCTTCGTATCCGATCTCCTGATCAAGCAGCTCATGAACGCGGTGCTGCACTGGCAGAAGGCGACGACCGTCGCCGGCCGTGGAGGCTAGGGCGATGGCCGAGATCAGCATCGAAGGGATCAGCAAGATCTTCCACGACAAATCGCGCGGCCGCGACGTCGCGGCGCTCGACGATATCAATCTCTCGATCGCCAGCAATGACTTCGTCTGCCTGCTCGGCCCCTCCGGCTGCGGCAAGTCTACCCTGCTCAACATCATCGCCGGTTTCGAGAAACCGACGCGCGGTCGCGTCAACGTCGATGGCAAGCTCGTCGAATCCCCCGGTGCCGACCGCGGCGTGGTGTTTCAGCAGCCGACCTTGATGCCATGGCTGACGGTGTCGGAAAACATCGCCTTCCACCTCAAGCTCAAGGGCGTCAGCAAGGCCGAGCGGCGCGAGCGGGCACAAGCGTTCATCGATATCGTCGGGCTGAAGGGGTTTGAGGCGCACTACCCGGCCGAATTGTCCGGCGGCATGAACCAGCGGGTCGGCATTGCTCGTGCGCTGATCATGAATCCACGGGTCATCCTGATGGACGAGCCCTTCGCTGCGCTCGATGCGCAAACCAAGAGTGAGATGCAGGAAGAGCTGGTCGGCATTTGGCAGCGGCATCGCGGCACGATCGTGTTCGTGACTCACAGCGTCGACGAGGCGCTGGTGCTCGGCAACAAGATCGTGGTGATGACGCGACGGCCCGGGCGCATCCGCGACCTCGTCGAATTCGACCTGCCGCGTCCGCGCGACGTGACGGGAGCGGAATTCAACGATATGAAGCGCTACGTGTTGAACCTGATTAAAGAGGTCGCCGCCAAAGAGGCGGCGTGATCTCAAATCGGGGTCGGCGACTGGTCTACCTCTCCCATCGGGAGAGGTCGGCGTAGAGCCGGGTGAGAGGTTACGGTGTCTCCTGAGAGCTGCGGCCCCTCACCCGATTTGCTGCGCAAATCGACCTCTCCCCGTCGGGGAGAGGTCGGGCCTTGCTGCCGCTATCGAGGCTAACCTATCCTTCAGCTCTCTTTTTGGACCCTCCCATGCCTCCTCCCGTGCGCCTTGGCATGCTGACGCCGTCGTCCAACACCGTGCTCGAGCCGATGACGGCGGCGATGCTCGCGGGTGTTCCGGATGTGAGCGCGCATTTCTCCCGCTTTCGCGTCACCGAAATCGCGCTGTCGGATCAGGCGCTGCAGCAGTTCGACGACACCGAATTGTTGCGCGCAGCCGAACTGCTGGCGCACGCCAAAGTCGATGTCATCGCCTGGAACGGCACCTCGGCCGCGTGGCTCGGCTTTGATCGCGACGAGCATTTGTGCGAACGCATCCGCGCCGCGACCGGCATTACCGCCTGCACCTCGGTCCTTGCTTTCCGAGACCTGTTTGAGCGAACCGGCGCCCAGCGCGTCGGCCTGGTGACGCCCTATCTGGACGACGTGCAGAGCAAGATCATGGCCAATTGGTCGGCCGCGGGTTTTGCCTGCACAGCGGAGCGGCATCTCGGCTTGCGGGACAATTTCTCCTTTGCGACCGTGCTCCCTGAGGAGATTGCCGCGATGGCACGCGCGGTGGTCGCCGAGGGCTGCGATGCGGTCGCCATCGTCTGCACCAATATGCGCGGCGCGGCGATCGTCCCCGCGCTGGAGAGCGAGCTCGGTGTGCCCGTCTACGACTCCGTGGCCGTGACGCTCTATCAGAGCCTGCGCCTCGCCGGATGCGATCCGCGCGCCATCAGGGGCTGGGGCAGCCTGTTTTCTGCCTAAAGCGCGATGAGATTAGGTCGAATCGCCATCGCGCCTTAGATTCTTGTTTGAGCATGATCTTTTCGGAAAACCGCTTCGCACTTTTCCGGATCATGCTCTAATCAAGACGCCGCCACGACCGGCAGCTTGTCGATCGCCCGCAGACCCGGCTGACGGCGCCAGCGGATGTCCGCGGGCTTTGCCGCCAGCCGCAGCTTCGGCCAGCGGGTGAACAGCGCCTGCAGGCCGGCCTGCGCCTCGATGCGCGCAAGCTGATGGCCGAGGCAGAAATGGATCCCGGTGCCGAACGCAAGATGCCGGTTCGGCCGGCGCGAGAGGTCGAGCTGTTCCGGATGTTCGTTCGCGGCAGGATCGAGGTTCGCGGCGACGATCATGGCCATGATCTTGTCGCCCTTCTTCAGACGCACGCCCTCGAGCGCGAGGTCCTGCCGCACGTAGCGCGGCTTGGAGAATTGCACCGGCGAGACGAAGCGCAGGAATTCCTCGATCGCGAGAGGCAGCCGGCTCCAATCGGATGCGAGCCAGTCCCGGCGCGAGGGGTCTTTCAGAAGCTCGAACACCGAGCCGCCGATCAGATGCGTGGTCGTATCCGATCCCGCAACGAGCAGCAGGAACAGCATGGAGACCAGCTCGTTGGCGCTGATGCCGCCGCCCTCGCCTTCCACCCGCACCAGCTCGGCAATCAACCCTTCGCCGCCTCGCGCACGCGCAAATGCCAGCCGCTGCTCGAAATAGCGGCGCATCTTCTTGACCACCGAAATCAGGCGAAAGAAGCTGATCGGGCCGGTGAGCCGCGACCGCGCATTCGCCCAGGCAATGAATTGCGGCCGATCTTGCTGCGGCAGGCCAAGCAGCTCACAAATCACCGACAGCGGCAGGATGCGCGCAAAGCGCGCCACGAGGTCCGCCGGCTCACCATCCGCGAACAGCTCATCGGCCAGCCGATCGGCAATGGCGCGAATGTGCGGCTCCATATCCAGTATCGCGCGACGGCGGAAGGCTTCATCAACGATACCGCGCAGACGCGTATGGTCCGGCTCGTCGGTGGTGAGCATGTTGTTGGCGAGCACCGTAATGGACGACGGCATCCACCAGCGCAGCCCGGCCACCGTGCCGTCGTCCTTGCGCAAGCTGAAATTCGCAGAATCCTTCAGGACTTTGGCGGTCGCCTCATGGGTGGTGGTGACCCAGACCCGGCCCGTGATCGGAAAATGGCTCGCAACCACCGGCGCGGTTGCACGCAGCCGCGCAATGGCCGCGCCCGGATCACGAAAAAACGCCTCGCTCGCGAAGTCGACGCGCTGCTCCATGGGCTCCTCCCGGGGATGACTTGCGCCATCAAAATGGGACGCGCCAGCATGGCGACAAGATCGGAACCGACCGTTTTTCATTCGCCGGCCGGAGGTGAGCCAGCGACCGCGCGGTGAGTCTCGCCACCGATCGGCCTACCGCCGTTTTCTGCTCGGATGTTTAAGTGTCGTTAATGATGCTGCTTCAATCTGACGGAAGCTCATTTTGACCAGCCCATGTTCGTGGATTCCAAGTAAGCATTGCTTAACAGGGAACCTTCAGATTCCGCCTCCGCCGAAAGAGCCATTGGCGGAGGATATTTGATTGCCTTCTCCGATCCTCGATCCGCAACACGCCAGGGAAGCGCCTCTGCCGCAGCGACGGCAATCAGGATGAAGGTCAATGCTCCGCCGTTTAGTGCATCGTTTCGCCCGAAATCGCGAGGCCAATGTCGCCGTCATCTTCGCGATCATGATGGTTCCGACGATCTATCTGCTGGGAATGGCGCTCGATTACACGCAAGCCTTGCGCAAGCAAGAGCAGTTGGACGCGGCGGCAGACGCGGCCGCAATCGCTGCCGTCAGGCCGGCGATGCTCACGCAGACCGATGACAGCATTGTCCAAGCGACCGCGGCGGCCGTCTTTGCGGCAAAGGCGAATCTTCCCGGCCTGACGGCAGTCCCAGTGCCGACAATCAACGTCGTCGATTCCGGACTCCAACGGACCGTCACAGTTTCATATACCGCACAGTCCATCAATAATTTTCCTGGCGTGCTTGGCACTCCGGCCTGGCCGATCAAGGGCTCGTCGACAGCGCAGGCATCGAGTGCGCCCAACATCAATTTCTATCTGCTGCTGGACGACTCGCCGTCCATGGCGATTGGAGCGACCCTGAAAGACATCGCGAACCTGCAAACCGCCACAAAAAATCAGCCCTCGTTCGCCGCAAACTGCGGATTCGCCTGCCATGAATTGCATCCCAACAGCGACCCCGGCGCAACCTCTACAACCAAGGATAACCTCAGCATCGCACGCTCGAACAATATCACGCTGCGGATCGATCTCGTGCAGAACGCCGTCAAACAATTACTTGTCGGACCATGGACGTGCCCGCAGGCGGGCGTTTCAGGCGGCGTCATGCAATGCATGTCAACTTTGAATAACACCACCTATAAGGCGGGGATCTACACGTTCGACCTCACCCTGAACACGATCCAATCGCTCACCAGTCCGTCCACCGCTGGAACGCAGATTTCCAACATCCAGCTTTTCACGGTCGACCATCATAACTGCGTCAATTTATCGACGAACTGCACCACCGACAATGGCACAAACATCGAAAGCGCACTGGCGGGCGTCAACGCCATCATGCCCGCGCCCGGCATGGGCACAAATCAGGCGGGCGATACCCCGCAGGAGGTGGTGTTCCTGGTCACCGACGGGGTTGACGACATGCTCGTCTCGAGCACTTCGGCCTGCAGCAGCCCTACTCCCTACAAGCTCAGCAGCACGAAGTATCGATGCCAGCAGCCGCTCAATCCATCGATCTGCACGACCATCAAGAACAAGGGCATTCGCATCGCGATTCTCTACACGGAGTATCTGCCGCTGAGCGACGGCTGGTACAACACGTATATTTCGCAATTCAACCAGCCTGATTCCTTAACGGGGCAGATCGCACAAAAACTGCAATCGTGTGCATCACCCGGCCTGTACGCAAGCGTCACGACCGGTGGTGATATTTCGGCGGCGCTGACGAACTTGTTCCTCAAGGTCGCGACAAGTACAGCCAGCCTCGTGCAGTAAGAAAAGCGCCATGATCGAAGTCGAAACCGCATCAGGAAAGAAACGCTACGCCGCCTTCGTCACCGACAGCAAGGGCGCCACGGCCGTCGAATTCGCGATCGTCGCCGCGCCGTTCCTCGCCCTCATCGTCGCGCTCATACAGACGTTTCTCGTCTTTTTTGCACAGGAGTTGCTCGAATCCGTGGTGCGTCAATCGAGCCGCCTCATCATGACGGGACAAGTGCAGTCGCAGCAGTTGGACCAGACCGGATTCGCGAAGAAGGTCTGCGGTCAGGTCGTCATCCTCTTCAACTGCGGTGGCTTGATGGTCGACGTGCAAGTCTCTCCCAACTGGTCTGCGGCGAACACGTCAATGCCCGTGCTGCAGTTCGATGCCCAGGGAAACGTGACGAACACCTGGCAATACAATGCAGGGAATGCGGGCGATATCGTTGTTGTCCGGGTCATGTATCAGTGGCCGGTCTTCATGGGGCCTCTCGGTTTCAACCTGTCAAACCTACCGAACGGCAACCGACTGATCATGGCGTCCGCCGCGTTCCAGAATGAGCCGCAATCCTAGAAGGGATTCGTGTATGACCAGCTTTTCATTTCGCGCGCGGGAGTTATGGAGCGACGCCAATGCCGTGGCAGCGACCGAGTTCGCCATCGTGCTGCCGTTCATGTTACTGCTTTACATCGGCGGCGTCGAACTCGGGAATGGAATGGCGATCAACGTCAAGGTCAGCGAAACGGCGCACTCCGTTGCCGATATGGTTTCGCAGAACACCCAGATTAGCGCGGCTCAGATGCAAAACATTCTTGGCGCTTCGACGGCAATAATTGCGCCATATCCAGTCGCCGATAGCAAGGGCAACCCGCTCATCACGGTCACGGTGTCTGAGGTCTCGACAGACGCCAATGGCAACGCGACGGTTCAATGGAGTCAATCGACCAGTCCGACCGGAGCGAGGCCTTATCTTCAAAAGATGACATTATCCTCATTCACCACAAGCAATCCCAGCAACGCCAACATTTCGCTCATTCTGGCCGAGGTTTCTTATGCCTACACACCCAATCTCGGCTACACGGTCGCGGGGACCGTGACGCTTTCCGACAGCTATTACTTGTTTCCGCGCTGCTCGACGAACGGCCCTAGCACTTCAAACTTTCCCTACTATGACGTCAAATTAACATCTTCCGTGACCTGTACCTGCATTCAACATCTACAACAGAAGATCTGCTAGTCTGCTCGGTTCGACCGCGCCATCGCAGGACAGTGATGCTTTGCGACAGCTACTACTTGTAGTCGCGCCAATCGACCTTCGTTCCGCTGTAGACGTCTTGCGGTCCATGGTTGACGCGATCTTTACGCCCGCGTGCGACATTCTGACTCGAAGATCAGTCTGTGCGCCCGGGGTGCCGATGTTCGACAGCATCATTCTCCTCACCGAGCCGCCCGAGCAAATGGCGCTGGCGGCCGTTTTGCGCGCGCGCAATCCTGTGCTCACCATTCATCCCGTGGCGACACCGGATCAATTCGCGGAATTCGACCAAGCGACGCTGGCGCAAAGCCGCCTGCTTGCTTTCGCAACAACGGTGATCGTGCCGCCGCAGGTGCTGAGCGGTCTCGGCTTTGGCGCCTATAATTTCCATCCCGGCCCGCCGCGCTATCCCGGCTGGGCGCCGGCCCATTTCGCGCTGTACGAACAGGCGAGCGAATTCGGCGTGACCGTGCATGAAATGGCGCAGCGGGTGGATTCGGGGCCAATCTTGAACGTGGTGCGGTTTCCGATCCCTCCAGGCGTCGACGTGCTCGGCCTCGAAGAGCTCGCTTACGCGCACCTGGCGCGGCTGTTCTGGAAGCTGGCGGAGCGGATGGCCTGCGATCCCGCGCCACCGCCGGCCTCCGAGTTGCGGTGGAACGGCACCAAATATTCACGACGCACCTATCGCGCGATGTGCGATATCCCGCTCGATATCACCAAGGAGGACCTCGAACGGCGCCTGCGCGTGTTCGGCGGCAATCATTTCGGCATGGCCCCGACCATTCGCTTGCACGGCGTGGAATTTCGCGCCGTGGTGTGATCGCGGTTCACGACCCCCGCCTTAAGCTGGCGGTCCAGATGGTGGACAATCCTTTTGTCATTCCCCGGAGCATGACCGTGTCGGACCGACACGAACTCGCAGCCATAACCGTCGCCCTGAGGTGCTCGCGACAGCGAGCCTCGAAGGGCGACGGCCCGGCTGCTGCAGCGGAGCCGTTCATCTTTCGAGTGTCGCGGACCCCGTCATCGGGCCGCGCTCGCGCCTCAGGATGGCGGATCGAGATTGACGTTTGATTCAGTCCTGAGCGAACACATTCTAACCCACCACGTGCCGCACCGCCGCCCGCGCCAGAAAGCGCAGCTTCTCGTTCAGCGGGAAGCGCCCGAAATTGGTCTTCACCGCACCCAGCGTAAAGGCGGTGCGCTTGGAATAATCGATGCGTACGGCAACGATCACAGGACGGCCCGCGTTCGCGATCTCCCGCGCCTTGCTGATTGCACCCGCGATTTCACTATTGTCGTTCATCGGCATATAGGCCGCGCCGGTTGCGAGCGCGACGCCCTCGATGTTCAGCTTGCCGATGGTGGTGCAGGGCTTGCGCCCATAGGGAATGGCCTGGGCCTGCCCGATCTGCGCCAGCTCGCCGTCGTTGAAGACGTAATAGACGACGCCGAGACCGTTGGAGGCGGCGGTCAGGATCTCCATGCAGGTCATCATGAACGCGCCATCACCGACGATCGCCTGCACGGAGCGGTCGGGGAATGCGAGCTTGGCGCCGATCGCCGCCGGCACCGCGTAGCCCATGCAGTTGAAGTCGGTCGGCAGGATCACGCTTTTCGGAGCGTGGATGGGCATCAGCTCGGCCGTGAGAAAGGTGTGATTGCCATCATCGATGGCGAGGATGCCGTCGTCGGGCATCTGGCGCCGCAACTCTTCAAAGAAGCGCACGGGATTGACAAGGCCATTCGCATCGTGCCGATACCAGCTCTCACGATAGGCGGCCTTGTCCTTCCTGATCTGCTCGCGCAATGCGCCCTGGGCACGCCCGGCTCCCCTTGCCTGCAGCGTCTCCAAGAGCTGCCTCAACACGGCGCGTGCATCGCCGGCGAGCGCGACCTTGGCCGGATAGTTGGCGTTGAAGACGTCAGGGTTGATGTCGATATGGATCAGATTCTCCGGCACGCTGGCGCCATAGCTGCCGGTTGCGATCTCGGCAAAACGTGTGCCGATGGCAACCATGGCATCGCAACCCCTGAACGCGTTCTGCGCAGACGGGACAGCCGAGGCGCCGAAGCCAAAGCCCGCGTGCAGCGGATGATTTCCAGGGAAGACCGAAAGGCCCTGCAAGGTCGTCGCCACCGGCGCCTCCAGCCATTCGGCCAATGCGATCAGTTCGGCCGTCGCATCGCGGGCGCCCCAACCCGCGAAGATGCCGGGACGCTTGGCGGCCAGCAGCAATTCCGCCGCCCGCGCGATCTCTGCGCTCGCTTGGATCGGCGGCGGCTTTGGCGGCTGAAACTGAGGCAGTTCACCGATGTCCTCGGTCATCAGAAGAATGTTGACCGGCAATTCCACGAACACCGGTCCCGGCTCGCCGGAGGTCGCGATCGTGTAGGCCTCAAAGAGCGTCGGCACGACCTCGTCGTGGCGCGTGACCCGAAAGGTCGCCTTGGTCAGGCCGCCCATGAATTTGTGCGTGTCCATCTGGTGCAACTGATAGCGATGGGAGGTGTCGGTGCGCGGACCGCCCGAGAGCACCAGCATGGGCACGCCGTCGAGAAAGGCTTCGCCGATGCCGCTTGCGGCATGCGTCAATCCCGCGGCGGGCACCACGGTCAGCACGCCGATGGAATCGGTGAGGCGGCCTATGGCATCCGCCATGAAGGAGGCACCGCCTTCATGCGTGACCAGCACCTGGGTGATGCGGTTGGAGTTGTTAAGTGCGTCGTAGAGCTCGGTGGTGTGCACCCCGGGAATGCCGAAGGTGAAGCGCGCGCCGATCTGCTCCAGCGCGTAAACCGTGAGCCACGCTCCCGTTCTCTTCATCTTGTCCCCTCATCCCTTCAGAAAAGACATTCTGCCATCGATCGCGGCCGCCGCAATCCGGCCTGAGAGAATGCAGCCGCCGAGAAAGGTGCCTTCGAGGGCGCGCAGGCCGTGCATGCCACCGCCGCCAAAGCCCGCGGCCTCGCCGATCGCATACAGTCCCTCGATCGGGCGGCCAGCGCCGTCAAGCACCCGACTCGATAGATCAGTCTGGATGCCGCCGAGGCTCTTGCGGCTGATGATGAATTCACGAACCGCGATCAGCGGCAATGCTTTTGCGTCGTTGATCGGCTGGAACTTGCACAGGCGGATGCGGTCGCCGCGATACTTTCGCAAATAAGCGATGCGGCGGAGCTGCTCGTCGTTCATCAGGCTCTCGCCGCGCGCGATCGTCGCATCATACTGACGCACGGCATTCTCGACGGCCCCAAGCTCGACCGACCGATCGCCTTGCAGCTCATTCATCTTGTCGACGAGTTCAGGCAGCGAGTTCGCGGTGACGAAATCCTGGCAATGGTCGATCATCTCGTTCACCAGCCAACGATTGCCGAACAGAATGTCGCGCAAGAATCCGAGCCGGTTCTTGTCCCGGATCGAGGGATTGAACTCGGCACCCGAAATCGCGAGCTCCTTCAGTGCAATCTTCCGGTTCATGAGCTGCCAGGAGTATTTGCGCTCCTGCGCGCAGATGGCGGTCACCAGTCGGCGCGTGTCGAAACCGGATACCAATGGCTGCGGGCCGATCCGTTCACCCCGCCAGTTGAGCCACAGTGCCGAGCGGGGTGGCACCAGCGATAGCCCATGATTGGGCTTGCGGGGCCGCGGATGGTGCACGCCGGCTGCATAGTTCCACATCCTGTCCAGATGCGTCAGCACGCCTCCAATCGCCGCCGTCGCGTCATGCAGCTTCCCGTCGGCAAAGCGATGCGAGCCGTTCAGCAACTCGGCCGGCGGCGCGCCCCAATCGCGATGCCAGTTCTGGCGCACCCGTTCCAGGTCGCCGTTGATGCCGCCGGACGCCAAGACGACCTGTTCGGCCTCGGCTTCGAAGGCCGTGCCGCTCCTCTCGTCGATCCCTGCCGCGCCCTGGATACGGCCGGCCCGCAAGGCGAGCCGCTCGGCGCGGTGATTGAAGCAAAGCGTGAGCCGGCCGGCGTTCGGGTGCGTCCGCAAGGCCGCGATCAACGCATCCGCGATGCCCCTGCCGGTGCCCCAGGCGATATGAAAGCGCGGCACCGAATTGCCGGGGGCGAATTCGCCGCGCTCGACCCAATTGACGACGGGCAGGAAGCTCACGCCATGGCGGCGCACCCACCGATAGACATCGGCGGTACAACGCTCGATATATGCCTCGGCCCAGGCGCGCGGCCAGTGATCGTCAGGCGGAAATTCCGCAAAGCTGAACCAGTCGCGCAGGGCCAGGTCGCGGGAATCCCGAATGCCCTGGCGGCGCTGCTCGGGCGAATCGACAAAGAACATGCCGCCAAAGCTTTCGCGCGCAAGCGCTCCGAAGCTGCCCTCCTCGTCGCGGTCGAGCAGCGTCACCGTCTTGCCGCCATCGAGCAGGTCGAGCGCGCATGTGATGCCCGCGATCCCGCCGCCGATGATCAAGACATCGCTCCGATGATGAGGCATGTCCGGCCCCGCCCCCTACTTTGCGCTTTCCTCGACCTCGCCTTAAGCACTCTTCCGGCGCTTCGGCTTCGCCACCTTGCGCGTAGCACGCTTTGGGGCCTCTGTGGATTGGCCCGGATCAATCGCACCACCCCTTCCCACGGCGGCCCTCCGGCCTGGGTTTGGAAGGATTGGTAAAGGCGAGGTTAATCGGCACGCGCCCGCCTACATGCCCGCAGCAATAAATCTCGCAGGTTTTTCCGTGCCCTTTGCCGCCAACGGCTCGTCCAATAGGCGGAATGAGAGCATAAACCAACATTGCTGGAGATTTTACTAAGGCGGCTTAACCGTTTCTCCAGCGGCGCCCGGCATAGTCGTGGTCCCACCTCTTCTCAAGGACATACCGGGTTCGATTGCCGTGACATCTCTTGGACGTGTGATTTCGGTGCGCGGCTCCTTCGCCCGGGTCGGCATATTGACCGCCAGCCAAATGCCGCCTGGCGAAGTGCGGGCAACCGTCGGCCGCTTCGTCAGCCTGCGGTCCGGCTCATCGACCATCGTCGCCATGATCACCGACGTTTCTTGCGAGGACCTGCCGATCTCCGACGCCTATATCGCGACCGCCGGCGTCGACCTCTTGGGCGAAATTCTTTCCGGCGATCGCCCCAAATTCCAGCGCGGCGTCACCAATTACCCGACCATTGGCGATGCGGTCGAACTGATCAGCGCAGAGGAGCTCCGCACGATCTACGCGCCGACCGGCTCGGACCAGATCAATGTCGGCACCTTGCAGCAGGACCGCTCGGTCATCGCCTATGTCGATGTCGAGGAGATGCTCTCCAAGCACTTCGCGGTGCTCGGCTCGACCGGCGTCGGCAAGTCGACCGGCGTGTCGCTGCTGCTCAATGAAATTCTGCTCGCGCGGCCAAATCTGCGCATCTTCCTTCTCGACGTGCACAACGAATACGGCCGCTGCTTCGGCAGCCGCTCCCTGGTGCTCAACCCGCGCAACCTGAAGCTGCCGTTCTGGCTGTTCAATTTTGAGGAAATCGTCGACGTGCTGTTCGGCGGCCGCCCCGGCGTGCCGGAGGAGCTCGACATCCTCGCGGAAGTGATCCCGCAGGCGAAAGCCATCTATACGCAGTATCAGAACAGCGATCGGCTGGGCCTGAAGCGCACCGATCCCAAGGGGGTCGGCTACACCGTCGACACGCCGGTGCCGTACCGCCTGGTCGATCTCATCTCGCTGATCGACGAGCGGATGGGCAAGCTCGAGAACCGCTCCTCGCGCATCATCTATCACAAGCTGATCTCGCGCATCGAGACCGTGCGCAACGATCCGCGCTACGGCTTCATGTTCGACAATGCCAATGTCGGCGGCGACACCATGGCGGAAGTCATCAGCCATCTGTTCCGTCTGCCGGCCAACGGCAAGCCGATGACGGTGATGCAGCTCGCCGGCTTCCCCGCCGAGGTCGTGGACTCCGTGGTGTCGGTGCTCTGCCGGATGGCGTTCGACTTCGGTCTCTGGAGCGACGGGGTCTCACCGATGCTGTTCGTCTGCGAGGAAGCTCACCGCTATGCCTCCGCCGACCGCAACATCGGGTTTGGGCCCACCCGAAAAGCCATCTCGCGGATCGCCAAGGAGGGACGCAAATACGGCGTCTATCTGGGGCTGGTGACGCAGCGGCCGGCCGAGCTCGATGCCACCATCATCTCTCAGTGCAACACGCTGTTTTCGATGCGTCTTGCCAACGAGCGCGACCAGGCGCTGATGCGCTCCGCGGTGTCGGACGCCGCCGCCAATCTGCTGTCGTTTGTGCCTTCGCTCGGCACCCGCGAGGTGCTGGCCTTCGGCGAAGGCGTGGCGCTGCCGACGCGGCTCCGCTTCAAGGAGGTGCCGCCGCATCAATTGCCGCGCAGCGAGGCCACCATCGCGACCGTGCCTTCGGTCGTCGCCGGGCACGACACGCATTTCGTCAGCGCGGTTCTGGAACGTTGGCGCGGCGCCACCTCCAATCGCGACGCGCCCAGCGATCCCGGTTTCGCGGAACGCCCCGTCGCGCGCTCGCTGTCCGCGGCGGAGGCGCCATTGCTGCAGCCCTCGATGGGGCTGGATCCCGAGCGCTTCTCGCTTCTGAAAAAGCCGCTGCGCTGATTCAGCGACCAGGCGAAGCGCTCAATCCGACGGCCGCTTGAAACCCCGCGCCGCCGCGCACGTTGCCTCGTCGTAAGCATTGCAGCCGAGGTGTCGGACATGGCGAAGCCGATCGCGCATGGTTCGCGGCTGATCGTCCGCAGGCAGGAGCCGCTGAACGCCGAGCCTCCGCTGGATCTCTTGATCTCGTCGTTCGTGACACCCGCGGAGGCATTCTACATCCGCACTCATGGGACGATGCCGGAGCTCGATGCTTCAAAACACCGCGTTCGGGTTTGCGGTCTCGTCTCACGGGAGCTGGAACTGGGGCTCGAAGACCTCCGCCGCGACTTCGAACCGCATGTTATCACCGCAACGCTCGAATGCGCGGGAAACCGGCGCGACGAATTGAGCTTTGTGGACGAGGTGGAGGGAACGGCCTGGCAACAGGGCGCGATCGGCACCGCGGTTTGGCGCGGCACCAGGCTTGCAGACGTTCTGCGGCAGGCAGGCTGCAATGGCGACGACCTGCATGTGGCGTTTGAGGGAGCCGACGAGGTTCAGAAAGAAGGCAAGCGTATCAACTTTGGCGGTTCAATTCCGCTATCCAAGGCGAAAAGTCCGGACGTGCTGCTCGCGTACGAGATGAACGGGACGGCTCTCGCCAGGGAGCATGGCTACCCGATCAGGCTCGTGGTCCCCGGCTACATCGGCGCGCGCAGCGTCAAGTGGCTGCAGACGATCTCGGTTCAGGACGAGCCGTCGTCCAACTTCTTTCAACAGAAAGCGTACAAGCTGCTCCCCGACGACATGGATCAATCGAATCTCGACTGGCATGCCGGACTCATGCTGGGGGAGTTGCCGGTCAATTCCGTGATATGCATCCCAAGCGATCAGTCGCGCTTGGCGTCGCGCGATGTAAACGTCAGCGGCTACGCCATCAGCAGCGGCGGCCGTTCGATCGACCGGGTGGAAGTGTCCGGAGACGGTGGACGAGGCTGGAAGATCGCGGAGCTGAAAAGCTCGCAGCGCTGGAGCTGGACGATCTGGCATGTGGAGCTCGAACTGCCGCCGGGTGAGCATGAAATCGTCGTCCGCGCCTGGGACAGCGCCGCGCAAACCCAGCCGGCGCGCCTGGAAGATGTCTGGAACTTCAAGGGATATGTCAACAACGCCTGGCATAAGACCAAGGTGACCGTCGCCGGTCCCTGAACGTGAACGTTTACAGCAAGCCTTGTTCCTGCCAGGCGACAGAAGAACCTCCTGACCACCCACGCGTTTTTGCGCCAGGAGGCGTTGGATGGGACTGGTTCTGGAACGCATTCAAACCGGCGGATTGGCCCAACTGTCCTACGTGATCGGCGACGATGCCGCAGGCGTTGGCGCCGTTATCGATCCGCGGCGGGACGTGGACGTGTATCTGTCGACCTTGAGGGACCGGCGGCTACGTCTTGCCCATATCATCGAAACGCATATCCACGCCGATTTTGTTTCCGGAGCCCATGAACTGAGCGCTCGCACGGGCGCCGACATCGCCGGCGGCGATGGCGATTACGCGTTCAAGCTACGCCGGCTCCACGAGGGCGACCGGATCGGCCTCGGCGGCGCAAGCCTGCACGTCCTGCATACGCCCGGCCACACGCCCGAACATGTCAGCCTGCTCGCATTCGACAGCAACCAGGGCGACCAGGCCTTTGGTGTCTTCACCGGCGACACGCTGTTCAACATGGACGTAGGTCGGCCCGACCTTGTGGGGCATGGAACAGAGAAGAAGCTGGCCGCCGATCTCTACCACTCGCTGTTTCACAAGCTGCTTCCGCTCGGCGACCGGATCGAGGTGTTTCCGTGCCATGGTGCCGGATCCGCTTGCGGAAAGTCCATTGGCGACCGCCTGCAGAGCACCATCGGAAACGAGCGTCTGTTCAATCCCGCGCTTCAGGATCGCTCGCAGTCGGCGTTCGTGGCCTGGCTCTTGAGCGGAATGCCGGAGCCGCCGGCTCATTATGCCCGGCTGAAGAACCTCAATGCGGCGGGCGCGCCGATCCGGGGCGGAGTGCCGCCGGTCCCGCCGCTGCCACCGGCGGAGTTGCAGCGGCGGCAGACAGGAGGAACAACGATTCTCGACTGCCGCTCCATCCTGGCGTTCGGGGGCGGCCACATTCCAGGTGCACTCAACGTGGCGCTGCGACCGGAATTCCCCACCTGGGCGGGCCGTGTACTCGATCCTGAAATAGGGGTTGCGGTGGTGGTCGAGGATGTCCACGACCTGGAGGCCGTGGCGGCTCATCTCTTCCGCATCGGGATCGACAAGGTCGAGGGCTATCTGCACGACGGCATGACGAGCTGGCAAAATGCCGGTCTTGCTCTCGCGCGCACCCCACAATGGACCGTGCACGAACTGGACGCGCGCCGGCGCGACGCCGACGTGCTCGTCCTCGACGTTCGCACCGAGGAGGAGTGGCAGCGCGGTCATGTGCCGGGCGCCCGGCACATCTTCGTGCCACATCTGGCGCGGCAAGCCGACAAGCTTGCTCGCGACAAATGTATCGTGACCTATTGCGGCACCGGATATCGCGCCTCCATCGCGGCAAGCCTGTTGCAGCGACATGGCTTCGCACACGTGGCCAATGTGCCGGGATCGTGGACGGCTTGGAGAGCCGCCGGCCTGCCGGTTGAAAATTGAAGCGCAGGCGCGAAGCGATCCGGTTGCGCCGACGGCGCGATCGATTATGGTTTCGCGCAACGCCTTCGCACGACCTGACCCGGAATCCCGTCCATGACCCAGCCGCTCGCAAAACGCTTTCCCGTGCCGCCGATCGACAAATTGCCGGAGGACATTCGCACCCGCCTGCTCGCCGTGCAGGAAAAGTCCGGTTTCATTCCGAACGTGTTCCTGACGCTTGCCTACCGGCCCGACGAGTTCCGCGCCTTCTTTGCCTATCACGACACGCTGATGGACAAGGAAAGCGGGCTCACCAAGGCCGAGCGTGAGATGATCGTGGTCGCGACATCCGCCGCCAACCAGTGCCAGTATTGCGTGATCGCCCACGGCGCGATCTTGCGCATTCGCGCCAAGAACCCGCTGATCGCGGATCAGATCGCCGTCAATTACCGGAAAGCCGACATCACGCCGCGCCAGAAGGCGATGCTCGATTTTGCGATGAAGGTTGCGCTGGAGGCGTATGTGGTGTCGGCCGCGGATTTTGTGGCGCTCTCCGGCCACGGCTTTTCCGACGACGACATCTGGGACATCACGGCGATCGCCGCCTTCTTCGCTCTGTCCAACCGCCTGGCAAACGTCACGGGCATGCGGCCCAACGACGAGTTCTATTTGATGGGCCGCGTGCCGAAATAGGGTTCAGAGATTTCCGCCCAACCGCGCCTGTTGCGCCCGCGTGACGCCAAAAGGATCTTCGCGAGCGGCCAGTTTGCGATAGGTGGCGAGGTCATCTTGCGCAGGCCCCTCGCCGCGCCTCACGTCAGAGCCCGCAGTTGCTCCGAGCGGAATTGACGTACCGAGCCCGGCGTACAGATAGTTCTTGCCAAAAGCCTGCCTCAGGGCCGCGAAGGTCGGCTCGCCCGTGCAGTGCCCTGGTGCAATGGTTTCGACCTTGAAGCGCTCCTTGAGTGCGTCCACGACTTTTGCGATCACATCGTCAGGTGCAACGACCAAATGGAAGCCGCCGACGATCAGGTGAATTTTCGGATTGATGACGGCAGCCGCCTCCACTATCCGCTCGATTCCGGGATGCGAACAGCCAACTACAAGAATCATCCCGTCAGACGTGTTGACGGCAAGCGAGAGTTCCTTGAGCTCCTTCGTCCCGGGCGCATCGGACACCAGCGCCAGCAAGGTAATGCCGGGCGCGATTTCGGTCGTCTGATCGATCAGTTCAAAGTGAGCGTTGGGCCATGCGGAGCCGAATTTCATGATCTCCGGCGGCTTGCCGCCGTAATACCGCATATCTGGTGGCAGTGACTCGTCCTTGCGGTAGAAGCTGGACGGCAGCGACGAGCCATAAATGCCAAACCCTTCCTTCGGAGCATAGATCTTGACGGTCGGATTGACGCTCAGGACATGGCTCAAGCCCGCCATGTGGTCGGAATGCCGGTGCGAAAGAACGACGAAGTCGAGCTTGGTGAGGTCGACGCCTTTCGCCTTGACATTCGCCGCGAAGATTTCGGCGTTGTCGCCGGCGTCGAACAGTATGCGCTTTCCCGCGATTTCCACCAGGGCCGAGAAGCCCCAGTCCTTGGTCATCGTGGCGTCGGTGCCAAACGCATCGTAGAGGATCGTGATTTGGTTGCCGGGTTCGGCCGCGGCGCTCGCGACCGGAGTTGACGCGGCTAATATGCCTGCAAATGCCGCTGCAGCGAAAACGCTCCCTATCGGTTTCATGGAAATTCCTCCTGTGTCTGCAATTGAGCTGGACGGAGGCAGCAGCGCGCAACTTCCTCCAGGAGAAAGGGTCTCGCAAGCCGACAATTTGGGCGGTCGCGTTGAACCCGTTCACCGGTCTGCAGACTAAGGACGCCCGAGCCGTTCAGAACGTCTCCGTCACCTTGGAAAGCTGCGGCGGACGATCCGGGTCGAAGCCCCAGGCGCGCGCGGTGCGTTCGATCAAGCGGTAGGCCGGAACGAGCATGGTGATGGCGTCGGTTGCGGGATCATCGTCGCCGAGCCAAGGCAACGTGCTCTTGCGGCCACCGCACAGATGCAACGCCGCCCCGCTTTCGGAGAGGTCGGCCGCAACCTGATCCACCGTGGCAGCCGTCTCATCCATCAAACGCATCAGAATGACAGGCGTTTTCGTGGAGACGGCGGCACGCGGGCCGTGTTGCAGCTCGGCGGCACTGAAGCCGAGCGCCGGTAGCCGCAGGATCTCCCCGAGCTTGAGTGCGATTTCCCGCGCCGAGCCGAGGCCCAGCCCGCGCGAGGCGACAAACACGGCGGAGGCTCGGACGAGATCATCCGATATCTTGGACCAATCGAGCGTCGCCGCGCGGAAAAGCCGCTCCGGCAAGCGGTCGAGGGCCGACCTGAGATCCGCATCGTCAGCCAGCTCGGAGATGAGCTCGGCCCCTGCGGCCATCGAGCCGACCACCGTCTTGGTGGCGGCGACGGAGTGCTCGGGCCCGGCTTCGATCGGAATGACGAATTCAGCGGCATCCGCGACCGGCGACGGCACGGTATTGACGATGGCGATGGTCCGCGCGCCCGAAGCGCGCGCGGACTGCGTCGCGGCGACCAGATCGGGGCTGCGTCCCGACTGCGAGATCACGATGAACAACGCGTCGCGTAGCGTCAGCGGCTTGCGAAAGGCGGTGATCACGGAGGGAGCGCTGGCCGATACCGGCAAATGCAGCCGCGTTTCGATCAGGTAGCGCAGAAACACGCCGGCGTGGCCGGAGCTGCCGCGGCCGCATAGTACGGCAAGGGGCGCGGTGCCGATATCCAGGCATTTTGCGATCTTGGCAATGTCATCGCGGTTGCCCACGATCCGCGAAACGACGTCCGCGCTTTCACAGGTCTCGCGCGCCATCGCGGAGGAAGCGGCATCAGCCATGGCTAATGGGCTCCATGTTTTCTGCGCGGCCAGAACGCCGCATCACCCGCCGCGGCCGTCGGCGAGGTCGGCAAACACGCGCCGAAGATTGCCCTTGTGGCTCGCGAGAATGCTTTCGGCTTCCGCCTTGTCGTAGCCGAGCACGACCAGCGCGGCCATCTTGATGTCGCCCTCGACCTGATCGAGCGCTTTTGCCGCCTGCGCCTCGCTGCAACCGGCGATGCGGGCGACCATGATCTCGGCGCGACGTTTGAGTTTCGCGTTGGTAGGCGGCATGTTGACCATCATGCCGCGATAGACGCGGCCCAGGCGCAGCATGATGCCGGTGGATATCAGGTTGAGCACGACCTTTTGCGCAGTGCCCGCCTTCATCCGCGTCGAGCCGGCAATCAGCTCGCGTCCGGTCTCCACCAGGACCGGATAGTTTGCGGACGTAAGCAGCGCCGTGCCGGGATTGTTGGCAAGGCCGATGGTGACGGCGCGGTAGCTGCCGGCCTGCTGCAGCGCTGCCACCGTGAACGGCGTCGTGCCCGAGGCCGAAACGGCAATGACCACGTCATGCGGCGAAAGCGCTGCCGCATCGACCTGCTTGACGGCATCGGCGACATCGTCCTCCGCGCCCTCGACGCTGGTGGCCAATGCACTCTCGCCGCCGGCGATGATGAAGCGAAGCCGCTCGCGCGGCCAGGCGAACGTTGGCGTCAGCTCGGCGCCGTCCTGCACCGCCACCCGGCCCGAGGTGCCGGCGCCGACATACACCAGGCGTCCGCGATCCCCCAGCGCCTCATGGGCTGCATGTGTCGCGGCGGTCATGGCGGGCAGCGCGTGCCCGATCGCCGCGACGGCGGCGAGTTGGCCCTCCCACATCGCGTCCATTGCGGAAGCGAGCGACCAGGCATCGAGGTCCGCAAAGCGAGGATCGACGTCTTCTGTGGCCATGCGCGATCCGCTCCTATCAGAGATTTGGAACCGGGCAGCCGGAAACCGCCGTGCGTTCAGAGGCATTCTCAGCCTCGCCCAAGCCCCGGCGCGCCACCAGCAGCGCGCCCGAAACACCATCGCCATCAGGACATTTGAGGCGGTCGCGCAGATCCGGCGTCAACCACGGCGTGATCGGCTCGGACAGCCCGCCGACCAGCGACAGCCGCTCAATGCCCTTTCGCAAGAACATGTCGAGGAGATCGCCGATCGCGTCCGCCGCCCGTTCGACGATGCGCCGGCCGATCGGATCGCCCTGGCCGGCGTGGCGCAGCACCATCGGCGCGAAGGTCGCATAATCCGTCGCGGTCGCCTGTTCGGACCAGGCCACGGCCTGGCTGGGGTCGTGGTCGAAGGCGCCGAGCACTTCGGCAAGCAGCGGCGAAAGCTCGCCGCGCGCGTCGGCAGCGAGGAGCGCGAGCCTGATAGCCTGCAGCCCGATATCGGCCCCGCTGCCTTCGTCCGAGATGGGGAAGCCGTAGCCGCCGAAGCGGAGCTCGCGTCCCCCCATCAGCCCGACACCGATCGATCCGGTCCCGGCGACAACGATGGCGCCGTCGGCCCCGCTGTGGGCACCGAGACAGGCGGCGATACCATCACTAATGAAGCGGACGGACGCGAACGGGTGGATAATCTCCTTCAAGGCCGCTTCGGCCCCGCGACGTCCGAGGCCCGCCAGGCCGATGCCTGCGTACATTCGCGCAAAATCCTCGCGCAGCAATCCCGCCTGGCCGGCTGCGGCTTCGCTGGCGCGCATGATCGAGCGCCAGGCGTTATCGATGCCAAGCCGCGTCGTGGCCGGTCCCGACACGCCTTCGCCCAACACCGCGCCATCTTCATCCTCGATGCGGGCGCGGCAGCGGCTGCCTCCGCCATCAATCCCTAGGTACAGCGCACCACTCGTCATCATGCCGTTCCAACGCAGGAACCTGGTTCCGGGTCCATGGGCACCGCCGGCAGAGCTCAGTTCAAATCTTACCTGGCGGGTTCAGTCGATATAGGGTTTACGGGCAGCGATTTAACCGTGGCGCGGACGAACATCATGGACCATTCCCATGCTCCCACAACCTTCACGATTGCCACGCCGCAACTCTTCGACGGAGCGGCGCTGCGAGGACCGGCGCTGGTCACCATCTCCGACGGACGAATCGAGGATGTCAGATTCGCAACTCAGTCGCCGCCCGACGCCATCACGCTGCCAGCCGACGCGATCCTGGCGCCGGGATTTATCGATGTCCAGGTCAACGGGGGCGGCGGCGTTCTCCTCAATGACGAGCCGACCGCGGCCGGGGTGCGCCGTATCGTCGAAGCTCACCGTAAGGCAGGAACGACGGGGTGTCTGCCGACGCTGATCACCGATCGCATTGATGTGATGGAGCGTCTCGCCGCCGTTGCGCCCGCCGCATCGCAGATCCCCGGCGTGCTCGGCTTTCATCTGGAAGGCCCCGCGATCAACAAGGTACGCAAGGGCATTCATCTGGAATCCGAGGTTCGGGTGCTTGATGCGCGCGACCTTGCCGCGATGAAGCGATTTGGCAATTGCGGGCGCTCGCTTGTGACGCTGGCACCGGAATGCGTGCCGCAGCCGCTGATTGATGAGCTCGTCGCCGCCGGATTGCGGGTTTCGGCAGGGCATACTGACGCAGCGGCAAGCCAGCTCAGGCTGGCTGCCGATCATGGGGTCACTGGTATCACCCATTTGTTCAACGCGATGTCGCAGCTCACGGCGCGGGCGCCGGGCGTGGTCGGCGCCGCGCTCGATGACGACAGGCTGTTTGCCGGGATCATTTGCGACGGCCTTCACGTCGAACCCGCAAGCTTGCGCATCGCGCTCCGCTGCAAGGGGCGTGATCGGCTGATGCTGGTTACCGACGCGATGCCGTTGGTCGGCACGGATGAGCAGAAATTCCTGCTGCAAGGCCGGGAGATAACGCTTGAACGAGATCGCCTGACGGGTCCCGATGGCACGCTCGCCGGCGCCCATCTGACCATGATCGATGCCGTGCGCAACGCCGTCGCACTGCTCGGCGTTGGAATTGACGACGCGCTGATCATGGCCTCGCGCACGCCGGCCACCTTCCTGGGCCTCGCATCCGAGCTTGGCTCGATTGCCCCCGGCTACCGCGCCGACCTCGTCGCCCTCAATAGCAGGTTTGAGGTCGTCGAAACCTGGATCGGCGGCCGGTCGGCGCTATTGGCGTAAGGCCATTTCAGCTTGTCCAGGAGGTCTTGTGATGATCGAAGGGATCAGCGCAGTCACGCTCGCTACCCACGATATGCGACATGCAGTAGAATTCTACCGCTCGCTCGGTTTCAAGATGCGATACGGCGGCGAAGCGGCTTCATTCACCAGCTTTCGGGCGGGCCCGGGCTATCTCAACCTGATTGCCCAGCCTGAGCAACGGCAGTGGTGCTGGTGGGGGCGCATCATTTTCTACGTGGCCGACGTTGATGCACTTTACGATCGCGCATTGGCGGCCGGATGCCAGCCCACGACCACGCCGTGCGATGCCCCCTGGGGCGAGCGCTACTTTCACCTGACCGATCCGGATGGCCACGAGCTCAGTTTCGCACGGCCCTTATCACCTGCGGCATAGGGCTGCAGGCGGATCGAGTCGATCCAGACCGGGATCAGAGCTCCGGTGTAGAGTCGAAAGATCTCTGCTAGATTTTGCAGACGGGTTGGCCGGCATGCTCTTGTCGCGCTGCTCGTTCTGTGAGGAGTGAGGCCGAGCGTCACATAACATTCATACGCCATTTTTATTTGGAAGCGCCGACGTTTGTCGGGCTATTGGATTCAAATCATGGTCAGCGTCGACGTCCGATCGGTGAGCAAGGCGTGGGGCGACACGCTCGCGGTCAATGACGTCTCTTTCGCCGTCAACGAGGGCGAACTCGTCGTCCTGCTCGGACCGTCCGGTTGCGGTAAATCGACCATGCTGCGCCTGATCGCGGGGCTCGATGAGCCGACGGCAGGAGCGATTGCGATCGAGGGCCGCGATGTCCGCGGCCTGACCGGCGCCGCGCGCGGCGTTGCCATGGTGTTTCAATCCTACGCCCTGTTTCCGCATTTGACGGTGGCCGATAACATCACTTTCGGCCTCTCGGTGCGCGGCATTGCACGGGCGCAGATGGCACAGCGGCTCGAGAAGATCGCAGGCCTGCTCGGGCTGGAAGCGTTGCTCAAGCGCAAGCCGGCGCAATTGTCCGGCGGGCAGCAGCAACGTGTCGCGCTCGGCCGCGCCCTGATCGCCGAAGCGCCGGTCTGCCTGCTCGACGAGCCGCTCTCAAACCTCGACGCACAGCTCCGGCAAGATCTGCGCCGCGAGATCCGCGCGCTTCAGCAGCGCCTCAGCATTACCATGATCTATGTGACGCACGATCAGACCGAAGCCATGAGCATGGCCGACCGCGTCATCCTGATGCGCGGCGGCCGGATCGAGCAGAACGGCCGCCCCGCAGACCTCTACGAATGTCCGGCGAGCTTGTTCACCGCCCGCTTCATCGGCGGGGCGCCCATGAATTTCCTCGATCTCGATGACGGGCCGCATGGCGCTGTGATCGCAGGGACGACGGGACCTGCGTTGTTCACGGCATCGGGGCGCGGCCGCGTGCTGGGTTTGCGGCCGGAGGACGTGACCGTGGACAGCGTGAGCGGACGCAGCCGGCTTCATGCGACTGTCACCGCGGTCGAATATCTCGGCGCCGAGGCCCTTGTCACCTGCATGCTCGGAGAGCGCGCGCTACTGGCCCGCACACGGGGCGATAGCGCTCCACCCGTCGGCGCCGCAGTCGGCCTCGTCTGGGACGCCGCGGCGGGTCATCTGTTCGACGCCACAAGCGGGAGACGCCTCAGCGAAACCGGCGCCGGATCACTGTCGCCACAGTTACACACCGTTTCCAATCAGGGAAGCATTCGCGCATGAACAGATTTGCCCGGCTTACAGTTGCTGCAACACTGGCGGCCAGTTTTCTTGGCGGAACGGCCGCGTCCGCGACGGAGATCACGTTCTATTATCCGATCGCGGTCGGCGGCCCGATCACCAAGGTCGTGGACGGCTATGCCGCCGAATGCACCAAGGCGCATCCGGATATCACCGTGAAGCCGGTCTATACCGGCAGCTATCAGGACTCCATTGTGAAGGCGATGACCGCGGCCAAGGCCGGCAACGCGCCTGATGTCGCCGTGCTCTTGTCCACCGACATGTTCACCCTGATCGACGATGATCTGATCGAGCCCTATGACGCGATCGTCAAATCGGACGGCGATCAGGCCTGGATCAAGTCGTTCTATCCCGCCTTCATGGAGAACAGCCAGGCCGAGGGTCACACCTGGGGCATTCCGTTCCAGCGCTCCACCATCGTGCAATACTGGAACAAGGACGCGTTCAAGGCCGCGGGCCTCGACCCCGAAAAGCCGCCGACCACCTGGGACGAGATGGTCGCGTTCGGCAAGAAGCTGACCAAGCGCGATGCCTCCGGCGCGGTCACCCAATGGGGCCTGGAAATTCCCTCCTCCGGATTTCCCTATTGGCTGTTTCAGGCGCTGACGACCCAGAACGGCGCCATCCTCGCCAATCAGGCCGGCACCAAGGTCGCCTATAACGATCCCAAGGTGGTCGAGGCCGCGCAATTCTTCGCCGACCTCAGCCAGAAATACGAGGTCATGCCGAAGGGCATCATCGACTGGGGCACGACGCCGAAGGACTTCTTCGAAGGCAAGACCGCGATGATGTGGACCACCACGGGCAACCTGACCAACGTTCGCAACAATGCCAAATTCGCCTTCGGCGTCGCGGCGATGCCCTCGAAGGTGCGCGGCGGCTCGCCAACGGGCGGCGGCAACATCTACATCTTCAAGAACAGCGATAAGGCCAAGGTGGCGGCGGCGCTGGAGTTCGCCCGCTTCCTGTCGACGCCGGAGCGCGCGGCCGACTGGGGCATCGCCACCGGCTACGTCGCGACCCGCCCCGACGCCTGGGAGACCGAGGCCATGAAGAAATACGCTGCGGATTTCCCGCCGGCGGTGGTTGCACGTGACCAGCTCAAGGATGCCGTCGCCGAACTGTCGACACATGATAACCAGCGCGTCACCAAGGCGCTCAATGATGCCTTGCAGGCGATCCTGACCGGCGCCAAGCCGGCGCAAGCGGCGCTCGACGAGGCGCAGGCGGAAGCCAACCGCATCCTCGCCAGCTATCAGCACTAACAAACGCAGCCGGCCGGTCGCCCTCATTCTAGCGACCGGCCGGCTTCCTCTCGCAGCGATGGAACGCACCAAACCGCGACTCAATATTCACGTGCAAGGCTGGCTCCTGGCGTTGCCGGCCGTCGTCCTGCTGGCGACGTTCACGCATGTGCCTGCGGTCGCGACCATCATCGATAGCTTCTTCTCGACCCCACATGGGCGACGTCCGGCCGTCTTTATCGGTCTCGACCAGTACCGCACCATGCTGGCCGATCCGATCTTCTGGCTGGCGCTCAAGAACAACCTGCTCTATGCGCTGATCACCGTGCCGATCGCGATTGGGCTGGCGCTGGCGATGGCGCTCTGGGTGAACGGCCGGATCGCGGGCCGCGCCGCGCTGCGGCTCGCCTTCTTCACCCCAACCATTCTGCCGATGGTCGCGGCCGCCAATATCTGGCTGTTTTTCTACACGCCCGATTATGGCCTGCTCAACCAGATCGGCCGATTGTTTGGATTTGCCAGCGTCAATTGGCTCGGCAGCTCCACGACCGCCCTGCCCGCGCTGATGGCGGTGACGATCTGGAAGGAGGCCGGCTTCTTCATGATCTTCTTCCTCGCGGCCCTGCAGCAGGTCCCGCCGGTGCTTTATGAGGCCGCGCGGATGGAGAATGCGAGCCACTGGCTCACGTTTCGCCGCATCACCTGGCCGCTTATCATGCCGACGACGCTGTTTGTGGCCATCAATGCCCTGATCAACGCGTTTCGCGTGGTCGATCAGGTGATCGCGATGACCGGCGGCGGACCGAACAACGCGACCACACTCTTGCTGTTCTATGTTTACCAGGTCGCGTTCAGCTTCTGGGACACCGCCTATGCGGCCGCGCTTTCGACCGTGCTCCTGTCGGTGCTCGCGATCATCGCGATTGTGCAGTTCTTCATGCTCGACCGCAAGATTCACTATCGCTGACGAGATTTGCAGCCCATGTCCGGCCGCCTGACAAAACTCATCTCGACGATTGCGGTCTGGCTTTTCGCGCTCGTTTGGGCCTTGCCGCTCCTCTACGGCATCTGGGCCGCATTTCATCCATCCGCATTCGCGACCAATTTCGATCTCTTTGCGCCGCTGACATGGAAGAATTTCGAGCGCGCCTGGACTGCCGCGCCGTTTGCCCGCTATTTCCTCAACACCGTACTGCTCGTGCTCGGCATCATGACGGCGCAATTCGTGATTTGCACGCTGGCGGCCTTTGGACTGTCGCGCTGGAAGTTCTTCGGCGCCGAGCTCCTGTTCGCGCTGATCCTGATACAGTTGATGGTGACGCCCGACGTGCTGATCCTGGAGAACTACCGCACGCTGCAGAAGCTCAATCTGATCGACACGCTGACGGGTGTCGGGCTTCCTTACGTCGCCTCGGCGTTCGGCATTTTCCTGCTGCGACAGAACTTCAAGTCGATCCCGAAGGAACTCGACGATGCCGCGCGCGTGGAAGGCGCAAGCACGCTGCAGACGATCTGGCGCGTCTATCTGCCGCTCGCCCGCCCCGTCTACGTGGCCTACGGCCTCGTCTCGGTCAGCTACCACTGGAATAACTTCCTGTGGCCGCTGATCGTGACTAATTCGGTCGAGACCCGTCCCTTAACGGTCGGCTTGCAGGTGTTCGCCTCCGTCGATCAGGGCATCGACTGGTCGGTGATCTGTGCCGCCGCGCTGATGACGTCCGCGCCCCTGATGATCGCCTTCCTGTTCTTCCAACGCGCCTTCATCCAGAGCTTCCTGCGCGCCGGCATCCGTTGATCAATCGTCTCCGGCCGGTCCGCACCAACCCGGCAAATAGATCGCGTCGTGGCTCTTCGCGGCCTGCAGCGCCTTTTCCATCGCGTGATCAAAATCCTGTTCGATCAGCTTGCGCGGCACATGGCGCCGCAAGAAATCCGCCCACAAAAATTCGGAAAATGGCGTGGTATCCTTGGCAAAGCCGCCGGCCCGACGCAACTCGCCGGCGAGACTGCGGAACGGATCGTCCTTTAGATCACCGATCGATTTCGGCAGATCCTTGAAATGCCGCCGTTCGCCCTTGGCGTCGTATGGATAGACCCATCGCTTGTTGTCCATCACGCCCCAGAAGGCGTCCTTTTCCACCATCCTCAAATCGCCGATCACGGTCACCAGAATGTCCTTGATCCCTTCATCGTGCAGGGCGCGCGCCAGATGGTGATGGTCGACCACGTAGTATCGCTCGTCCGGTCCGAACACCACCGGGATCATGTGCTTGCCGATCATCTCCTGCTGCTTCTTTGCGGATTTCTGCTCGCGGAAGCGCTTGCGCTTTTCTTTGACCTCACGCATGCCAACCGTCATCTGCGTTGGACGCAGCGACAGAATAGGGATCGGATGGACTCTGGGCTCGCGCGTGCTGTGCATGACTCTACCTCTGTGCCTGCTTCACGAAATGGCTTTTTTGAAAATGCAGTGATTATGACATGATGGCGGGCGCAAGGCCAAGACGTCAGGACGGCCCTGCAGCTTGTGAGAGATACGCGAATAGCGGTGAACGGCCGCAGCGAACGTAGAGTAAGGCCGGACATTCATCGCCACCATCGAGCTCTTTACCGGCATCCTCTCGATGTCGTCCATCACCGGCTTGATCGTCGCCCGCTTCTCCCCGCCGAGCGCGCGGCTGTTGTTCGCCAGAAGTCCGGTGATTTCGAATCATGAGGGCATGCCGATCCTGATCGATCCGCTTCGCAACGAACGTCACAACACCATCGGCAATGCCACCGCGCGGCGATAGATGCTTAAGAACGTCGTCACCGCCGAGGGCCAGCCGCTTCGGCGCCTCGAGGAGCTGCCGCTCTTGCGCAATGAGAGCCCTGCGCTTGCCCTGAGCTGGACGCTCGTCACGCGCTCGACAAGAACTGTCCGCTTTACGTGTGAGTGCCGAGGATCTCAAGGCCACCGATGCGTCGCTGCCGGTGATGGTGTCGCGCGACGATGTGTTGCGGCGCAAACCGTCCACGCGCGAAAGCCTTGCGAGCATCACGCCATCCGCTTCGGTCATCGCTATGTCGATGTCCTTGGCGTCACGGAGGATGGGCGGGTCCGCATCGGCTGCGGCCGGTTCCATGGTACTTTCGAAGCCTGGTTCACCTGATTTGACGCGTCGCTCGCAACATTTTTTGTCAGCGGCGCGGCGCACGTGCTAAATAGCTGGCTAGATTTTAGGAGCCGGAAGCCGTGAAGACCCAGCGGCCGATCCCAGCAGATGACGAGCACCGCGTGCTCCAATTCCGGCCGCGCAGCGCGCTGCACTCGCCCCAGTTGCGTAACTCGCCGGTGGCCGTCCAGCCGCGGCACCAGGACAACCCGCCCGAGCCGCTGGACCTGTCGCGCTACGAACGGCCGCGGCCCCAACCCGACGATTTCCGCCATCGCATGCTCGCCAACATCGCGGCCTTTGCCTTTACCGTGGCGCTGACCGCGGTCGGCATCTGGCTTGCGATGAGCATCGCCGATCTGCGCAAAACCCAGGATTGCGTGCTGATGGGACGCCACGACTGCATCCGCATTTCCCCCAAGTAAGACGAGCCAGCCGCCGACCGAGGGCCGAAACAGCCCCAAATTTCAACAGATCGGGCCCTTTCCGCCTCCATTGAACTAACGGCGGCGCTCCGATATACGGGCTCTCGACTCCCGGTCGGCAGGTGAGTACAGGGCCCTTTAGGCGCGGATCGCCCGCCCGCCCGCCGCGCCGCTCCAGAAATTATACCCACGATATCAAAGGCTTAGTGATGTCCTCAACATTCGATCAGGTCGCCACGATCATCGCCGAAACCTGCGACATCCCGCGCGACACGATCACGCCTGACAGCCACGCCATCGACGATCTGGGCATCGACAGCCTCGATTTTCTTGACATCGCGTTCGCCATCGACAAGGCGTTCGGGATCAAGCTGCCGTTGGAGAAATGGACCCAGGAAGTCAACGACGGCAAGGCAACGACCGAGCAGTATTTTGTGTTGAAAAACCTGTGTGCGCGGATCGACGAGCTCGTCGCCGCCAAGAATGCGGGTGCCTAGCCGCGGCGCCATGCAGCTCGAATATTTCCAGCTCATCGATCGCATTCTCGACCTCAATCTGGACGAGAAGACGATCACGGTCGAAGCCCAGGTTCCCAAACAGAGCACTATCTTCGAGGGGCACTTCCCGGGCTATCCGATCATGCCCGGCGTGCTTCTGATCGAATCGATGGCGCAGACCTCCGGCTGGCTTCTGCTCGCGCTGTTCAAGTTCGAGCGCATGCCGTTCCTGGCAGCCGTCAAGGAAGCCAAGATGCGCGGCTTCGTGCCGCCCGGCGAATTGCTCACGATCGAGGCGAGCTTGGTGCACGAGGGTTCGGGCTACGCGATCACGGATGCCAAGATCAAAGTCGGCGGCAAACTCAGGTGCAATTCCACGATCACCTTCAGCCACGTCCCCTTCCCCAATCCGGATTTGCGCGGGCACATGGATGCCGTGGCTAAGCGGATCGGCTTTCCCCAACAGGCCCTCCAATCATGACTGAAAGCAACTCCGCGAAGTCGGGACCAGCGGAAGTCTGGATTACCGGCATCGGCCTCGCCACCTCGCTTGGCGAGGGGTTGGATGCCAATTGGCAGGCCTTGCAGGAGCGGCGCGTCAACGTCGATGAAAAGACGTTCGCGCCTTATGTCGTTCACCCCTTCGCGCCGGTCAATTTCGACAGCCAGATCCCGAAAAAGGGCGATCAGCGGCAGATGGAGGCCTGGCAGCGCATCGGGACCTATGCCGCCGGGCTGGCGCTGGACTCCGCGGGCGTGAAGGGCAACAAGGAGATCCTCTCCCGGATGGACATGATCGTGGCTGCCGGCGGCGGCGAGCGCGATCTCGCGGTCGATGAGGGCATTCTCACCGCCCAGGCCAAGGGCAACGTCGCGCCCAACTTTCTCAACGAACGGCTGATGGGCGATTTGCGACCGACGCTGTTCCTGGCGCAACTGTCCAACCTGCTCGCGGGCAACATCGCGATCGTCCACGGCGTCACCGGGACGTCGCGGACTTTCATGGGCGAAGAGACCGCCGCGGTCGATGCAGCGCGCATTGCGTTGGCCCGTATCGTCGACGGCCAGAGCGACATTGCGCTGATCGGCGGCGCGCAGAACGGCGAACGCAAGGACCTGCTCGTCCTGTACGAGTTCGGCGGCTTCAATCTGAAGGAGCAGTTTGCGCCGATCTGGACACGAACGGGGCATCCCGGTTTCGCGCTGGGCTCTGCCGGCGCATTCGTGGTTCTGGAGTCCAAGGCGCATGCGCAGGCGCGCGGCGCAAAGCCGTTTGCTCGCCTGACCAGCGTCCTCGGTGATCATGCCCGCCGCAAGGAGCCCGGCCAGATCACCCAGTCGCTGGAAGCGTTGTGGTCGAAGCTGAACGTGACTAGCGACAACGCCGCTGTCATTACCGGCGCGACCGGCGCCGAGCCCGCGACGTCCGAGGAGCGCGCGTTCCTCGCGGCGCATCCCGGCCACGCCATTCGGGCGACCGGAACGGCTTTTGGCCACACGATGGAGGCGCAATTCCCGATCGGGCTTGCACTGGCGGCGCTGTCGATCTCGCGCGGGGCGCTGTTTCCACCTAACGATTCCAGCGGCTTTGAGATTGAAATGTCGACGCCGCCGACCCAGATTGTAGTGGTTGGGACCGGCCACTGGCGAGGCGAAGGCATGGCCTTGGTCGAAGCGATCAGCTAGAGCGGACTCGGAGAGCTGGGTGGCAGTTCTCCGAGAAGATCGATCATACGGCGCTGGCGGGGGATACGATGACAGCACCACGCGATAAATTCGGAAGGCCGATCGTTGTCGTCACCGGCATGGGCGTGGTGACCTCGCTGGGCGCGGGCAAAACCGACAATTGGAAAAAGCTCACTGGCGGCGAATCCGGCATTCGCACCATTTCGCGGTTTCCGATCGACGGCTTGAGGACGACGATGGCCGGGACGGTCGATTTCGTGCCGGTCGAGCCGTTCTCATCGACCGATCTTTCCGAACGCCTGGCCGACCTCGCCGCCGAAGAAGCCATCGCCCAGGCCGGAATCGGAAATACGGGCGATTTTCCCGGTCCGCTGTTTCTGGCGAATGCACCGATCGAGCTCGAATGGCCGCAGCGCGATGAGATCGCACGCGTTATCGGCAAGAGCGAAATCAGCTACAGCGATATGCTGCGGGTCAGCGGCGGCGGAAAATTCACGCCGTGGCATCGCCGCTTCCTGTTCGGATCGGTGTCCGATCACCTCGCGGAACGCTTTGGCACCAAGGGCTCGCCGATCTCGCTCTCGACCGCCTGCGCATCGGGCGCGACCGCTATTCAGCTTGGCGTCGAGGCGATCCGCCGCGGCGAAACCGATGCTGCGCTCTGCGTGGCCACCGAAGGCTCGGTCAATCCGGAAGCGCTGATCCGCTTCTCGCTGCTCTCGGCCTTGTCCACCCAGAACAATCCGCCGCAAGCCGCCTCAAAGCCGTTCTCGAAGAACCGCGATGGTTTTGTCATGGCGGAAGGCGCCGGCGCGCTGGTGCTGGAAAGCTACGAGGCGGCCACCGCGCGCGGCGCGAAGATCCTCGGCGTTATCGCCGGCTGCGGCGAGCTGACCGATTCCTTCCACCGCACACGCTCGAGCCCCGACGGCAAGCCGATCATCGGCTGCGTGCGCAAGGCGCTGGCCGATGCGGGCATGGAGTCCGAGCAGATCGACCATATCAACGCCCACGGCACGGCGACGCCGGAAAACGACAAGATGGAGTATATCGGCATCTCGACCGTGTTCGGCGAGCGCGCCAAGCAGATTCCGATCTCGTCCAACAAGTCGATGGTCGGCCACACCATTTCGGCCGCCGGCGCGGTGGAAGCCATCTTCTCGATCCTGACGCTGGAGCATCAGCGGATCCCGCCGACCATCAATTACGAGGTTCCGGACCCGGCCATCCCCTTCGACGTGGTGCCGAACAAGGCGCGCGACGCGAAGGTCACCGCGGTGATGTCGAACTCGTTCGGCTTCGGTGGCCAGAACGCCTCGCTGATCCTGACGCGCGAACCGGCCTGACCCGGACCTGATGCCTTCACTGCTCGTTCGCACCAAGGCCGGGCTTGGCCGCGCAGCCAAACCGCTCGGCGAAGCCGTCGTCGGTGCGCTCACCGTCGCCCTGCTGCGGACCACCCGCTATTTCGATCCGGACAAGACGGCTGACGCCTTCGGCCGCATTGCCCGCCTGATCGGGCCTCTGCTGCGTGAGCAGCGCATCGGCCGCGCCAACCTCACTGCGGCCTTCCCGGAAAAATCGCCACAGGAGATCGAGGAAATCCTCGCCGGCGTCTGGGACAATCTCGGGCGGATCGGAGCCGAGTTCGCCCACCTCGATCACATCTGGGATTTCGAGGAAGAATATCCCGACAACGGCCGCATCGAGCTTGCACCGGGCACGCGTACGCTGTTCCATCAGCTCAGGCTCGACGGCAAGCCGGCGTTGATCTTCGCAAGCCACCTCGCCAATTGGGAGTTGCCGGCGCTCGCGGCCGTGGCTCATGGCCTCGATGCCGCGATCCTCTACCGCAAGCCCAACATCGCCTCCGCGGACCGTATCATTCAGGAGATCCGGCAGGTGAAAATGGGGACGCTGATCCCCGCTGGGCGCGATGCGCCGTTACGACTGGCCGAAGCGCTCAAACGCGGCCAGCATGTCGCAATGCTGGTCGACCAGTATCTTGGCAGCGGTGTCGAAGTCACCTTTTTCGGCCGCAAGACCCGCGCGAATCCAACGCTCGCGCGTCTGCTGCGGCAGGTCGAATGCCCCGTGCACGGCGTGCGCATCATCCGCCTGCCCAACCGTCGCTTCCGCGCCGAACTCTCAGACGAAGTCAAGCCGGTGCGCGACGAAAAGGGCCAGATCGACATCCAGGGCACGATGCAGGCCGTCACCTCCGTGGTCGAAGGCTGGATCCGCGAGCATCCGGAGCAGTGGTTGTGGCTGCACCGGAGATGGCGGTAACTGTTTCGCGGAGTCATTCCGGGGCGCGCGAAAGCGCGAACCCGGAAGCTCGAGATTCCGGGTTCGATGCTCCGCATCGCCCCGGAATGACGGCGCTTCACCGCCCCGTCTTCACCCGTGTCCACAGCCGGTTGATGATCCGCTGTGTCGCCGGATCGCGGGCGGTAATGACGAACAGCTTCGAAAGCGTCGCCTCGTCCGGATAGATGTTCTTGTCGTTGAAAATCTTCGGATCGATCAGCTTCTGGCTGGCCAGATTGCCGTTGGCATAGGACAGGAAATCCGAATTCTTCGCGGCGACGTCGGGCCGGTAGAGATAGTTGATCAGCTCATAAGCTTCGGCCACGTGTTGTGCGTCGGCAGGGATCGCGAGATTGTCGAAGAACATCTGCGCGCCCTCTTTCGGGATGGAATAGCCGATCTCGATGCCGTTCTTGGATTCCGTGGCGCGGCTGCGCGCCTGCATGATGTCACCCGACCAGCCCACGACCAGGCAGATTTCTCCCGTCGCGAGCGCGCTCAAATATTCCGAGGAATGAAACTTGCGGACGTAGGGCCGGATCTTGCTGACAAGCTCGGCAGCCTTCTCCAGGTCCGCCTGCCTGGTCGAGTTCGGGTCCAGTCCGAGATAGCCGAGCGCAGCGGGAAAGATATCGTCCGCCGAGTCCAGCATGTGCACGCCGCAATCCCTGAACTTGGCGAGATTCTCTGGCTTGAACACCATGTCCCAGCTATCGATCTTGCCGCCGGGGCCCAGAATCTCCTGCACCTTCTTCACGTTGTAGCCGATGCCGGTCGTGCCCCACATGTAATTGGCGGCGTAGAGATTGCCGGGATCGTAGGTGGCCAGATGCTGCGTCACGAATGGCCACGCATTGGCGAGGTTCGGCAGCTTTGACTTGTCGAGCTTCTGGAACACATTCGCCTTGATCTGCCGTTGCAGGAAATAGGCTGTAGGGACCACGACATCGTAGCCCGACTTGCCTGCAAGCAACCGCGTCTCCAAGGTCTCGTTGGCGTCGAACGTGTCGTAGACGACCTTGATGCCGGTCTCCTTGGTAAAATTCTCCAGGACGTCCGGCGCCATATAGTTCGACCAATTGTAGAAATTGACCGTGCGCTCCTCCGCTTTGGCCGATGGAGACAAAAACGCGGCTGCGACGAGAATCGCAGCCGCGCCATTGATACGAAACCGGCCCAAGCCCTTCATCATGCGCTCACTCTTTTCCGCCGATGCACCGCGTCCGCAAGACGCTCCAGCGCGGTATCCAGCGTTGCGTCCCTCTTGGCGAAACAGAACCGCACCACCGACGTCACCGCATCCTGCTCGTAGAAGGCGGAAACCGGGATAGCCGCCACCTTGTAGTCGGTGACGATGCGCCGGCAGAATGCTTCGTCGGTCTCGTTCAGCCCCAAGGGCGAGAGGTCGACGGTGAGGAAATAGGTGCCTTGCGAGCGCAAGACAGGGAAGCCCAGGCTCTTCAATCCCTCTGTGAGCCGGTCGCGGCTGCGCGCCAGGTCTTTCCGCATGTTGAAGAAATATTCGTCCGGCTTGGAGAGGCCGTAGGCCACCGCGACCTGCAGATTGGGCGCGGTCGTGAAGGTGAGAAACTGGTGGACTTTGGCGGCGACGCGCAAGAGCGGCGGCGCGGCGCAGACAAAGCCGATCTTCCAGCCCGTGAGTGAGAAGATCTTGCCCGCCGAGCCGACCTTGATGGTGCGGTCGCGCATGCCGGGAATCGTGATCAGCGGAATGTGCTCGCGGCCGTCGAAGATGACGTGTTCCCAGACCTCGTCGCAGATCGCGATGGTGTCGAACTCCTGGCAGAAGCGTGCGAGAAGCTCGAGGTCCTCGCGCGGATAGACAACGGCGGCCGGGTTGAGCGGGTTGTTGAACAGCACCGCCTTGGTCTTGCGGTTGAAAGCGCCGCGCAGCATCTCCTCCGAGAGCCGCCAATGCGGCGGTTCGAGCCTGAGCAACCGCGGGATGCCGCCGGCCTGGCGAATGATCGGCAGGTAGGAATCATAGACCGGCTGGAAGACGATGACCTCATCCCCGGGCTCGACCACGGCGAGGATCGCGGAGGTCAGCGCCTCGGTGCCGCCCGATGTGACCATCACTTCGCTCATCGGATCGAGCTTGAGGCCATGCCAGTGCCCGTAATGGCTGGCGATCGCCTGGCGCAGCTCCGGAATTCCCATCATCGACGGGTATTGATTATAGCCGTTGACGACGGCGTCAGCAGCGGCGCGGCGGATATCCTCCGGGCCCGGATCGTCCGGAAAGCCCTGGCCGAGATTGATGGCGTCGTTGTCGCGGGCAAGCTGCGACATGGCCTCAAAGATCGTGACGGGAAGATCCGCAAAGACCTTGTTCATGGACGTCATGGCAGGGCTCAACCGGCGGTCTTGGTCGGCAGCCCCGCCGCTTTCCAGCCGAGGATTCCGCCGGCCAGATGCTTATCGTAAGGAAGCCCGGCGGCCTGCGCCGCAAGCGACGCGGTCACCGAGCGTTTGCCGGAGCGACAGGCGAAAACCACCTGCTTGTCCTGCGGATCGGGAATCTCTCGCGGATCGAAGGTCGAGAGCGGAACCACCACGCCGCCGGGATAGGCCTCCACAGCCACCTCATTGGGCTCGCGGACGTCGACGAGCAGGTAACGCCCGTCCGCCATACCCTGCGACACCTCTTGCGGCGTCAAATCCTGCACCTTGTGGTCCGCCACGCACTTCCTCCGACAACTTCATCCCACGCGCGAACGAGCCTCACGCGCGTCGCAACCTCGCCCCTAACGCGACAAAAATCAAGCACCGCAAGCGCTTAGGGGGACCACCGAACCTAGATCGTGATCTGGGTGCCAACCTCGACCACGCGCCCGCTGGGGATCTGAAAATAATCGGTGGCGTCGTTCGCCGTGCGACTGAGCGCGATGAACAGATGGTCCTGCCAGCGTGGCATGCCGGAATGGGCGGCAGGTTTCAACGCGCGGCGTGACAGGAAGAACGAGGTCGACATGATGTCGAACTGCCAGCCGAGCTTGCGCGCGATCGCAAGCGCCTTGGGCACGTTGGGCGTTTCCATGAAACCGAAGCGCAGCGTCACCTTGGAGAAGGTCGGACTGATCTGCTCCAGCCGGACCCGTTCCGCCGGATCGATCCGCGGCGTCGGTGCGGACTCGATAGTGAGAATGACATTCTTCTCATGCAGCACCTTGTAGTGCTTCAAACTGTGCATGAGCGCGGTCGGCGCGCTGACGGGATCACTGGTGAGGAAGACTGCGGTGCCGGGTACGCGCTGCGGCGGCTTCTTTTCCAGCATGGCGACGAGATCGGCGAGCGGGAATTCCAGCTTGCGCGATTTCTCGAACAGCAGCCGGCTGCCGTGCCGCCACGTATACATCAGCAGCATGACCATGCCGCCGAGTGCCAGCGGCACCCAGCCGCCTTCAAACACCTTGAGCAGATTTGCGGCCAGGAAGGTGAGATCGAGGAACAGGAACGGCGCGATCAGCGCAGCGGCGGCCACAACCGACCAGCGCCACACCCGCCAGATCACCACAAAGCCCATCATCGCGGTGACCACCATGGTCCCTGTCACCGAGATGCCGTAGGCGGACGCCAGGGCGCTCGATGATTTGAACATCAGCACAAGCAGCATCACCAGCACGAACAGAAGCGTGTTGACGCGCGGCATGAAGATCTGACCGGACTGCGATTCCGAGGTGTGGCGGATTTCAAAGCGCGGTAGCAGGCCAAGTTGAATCGCCTGACGCGTCAGCGAATAGGCCCCCGTGATGACCGCCTGACTCGCGATCACGGTCGCTACCGTCGCGAGCGCGACCATCGGCAGCAGCGCCCAATCCGGGAACATCAGGAAAAACGGGTTCTCGACCGCCTTGGGATTGACGATCACAAGCGCGCCCTGCCCCAGATAGTTGGCCGCCAGCGATGGCAGCACAATGAACAGCCAGGCGGTCTGGATCGGCCGCTTGCCGAAATGGCCGAGGTCCGCATAGAGCGCTTCCGCTCCCGTCACGGCAAGGAACACCGCGCCCAGAGTGACAAATCCGATGATGCCATGATGCAGCATGAAGGACGCCGCATAGAGCGGATTGAGCGCGTACAGCACCTCCGGCTGTCGCGCGATCGCGACGATGCCACCGATCCCGATCACGGCGAACCAGACCAGCATGACCGGTCCGAAGAATGCCGCCACCCGCGCGGTGCCGCGCGATTGGGCCGCAAATAGCGCCATCAGGATCACCACCGTGACCGGAACGACATAGGGGTCCAACGATGACGTGACGAGCTTGATGCCTTCGATCGCCGACAATACCGACAGCGCCGGCGTGATCACCGCGTCGCCATAAAACAGCGCGCCGCTGATGATCCCGAGCAGGACGATGGTGCCGGCCGCCTTCGCTACCCCGCGCTGGGCCAAGGCCATCAGCGCCAGCGTGCCGCCCTCGCCATTGTTATCCGCGCGCAGCAGGATCACCACATATTTTAGTGTCACGACGATGATCAACGCCCACAGGATGAGCGATATGACGCCCATCACGGCTTGCGTGGTCGCGGTGCCGCCGTTGCTTGCGGCAGCCACCGCCTCGCGCAAGGCGTAGAGCGGGCTGGTGCCGATGTCGCCGTAGACGACACCGATGCTGCCCAGCGTCAACGCCGCGAAGCCGGCGGTCGAGTGGGCATCAACATGCCCGGTGGCCGCCCTCGTCTCCGGGGCGTGAGCTGCAACGTCACTGGTCATGGGAACTGAGCCTCAAAGGCTACACTGCACCGTTGGCAAAGCTTGCAAAACGAGGCGGGCTTATAGTCCTGCGCTGACTGCATAGCCTAGCCTGATTTCGGGATGACGGCATGCGAAAACGCATAAATTTTCGGATTGTTGCCTCTGCCATCAAACTGTTCACAGAACAGCCGAAATCCCTAACGGCGCCATATGGACCCGCCGATCGCGGATGTCCATAGACCAAGTATGATCGGGTAGTATTATACTTTAGTCATCCTAAGGCTTCAAATCGGGCGGCAGGGCTGGATCTTCGCGCATCAACGTGATGGTGACGCGACGGTTGGCCGCAAGCGAGGGATCGTCAGGAAAGAGCGGCTGGGTATCGGCTTTACCGGCCACTGAATAAATGTGCGAGACCGGCAGCCCCTCGTGCTCCAGGATCTGGCGCACGGCGTTGGCGCGATCGGCCGATAGATCGAAGGGGCCGTAGTCGCCGCGCGAGGGAACGAGTCCGGCCGCGGTGTGGCCGACGATCGAAATGCGCAACGGCGTCTGCTTGAGCGGAATGGCAAGCTTTTCGATCAGCCGCCGGGTGCGCTCATACGGCTCCTTGGAACCGTCGGCGAACATCGACCGGCCATCCTGGTCCACGATCTCCAGGTTCAGGCCCTGCTTGGCCTCCTCGAACATGACGTGCTTGGAGATTTCGGTGAGCTCCGGCATGTCCTGCAGGGCCTGACGAAGAGAGGCCGAGGCAAGCGCGAATTCGCGGTCGATCTTGGTCTTCGCGCCGACCGCCCGCTTGTTCTCGTCCTCCGGGGCCGGGTTGTTGGAAGCCTCCTCCGGTGGGATATGATCGAGGTTCTTCGCCTTGGGACGCGTCGGCAGGCCGTCGGATTCGATCATGCCCGAATAACGCGACTGCGTCTGCACGCCGAAGGCATCACGCATCGAACCCGCGACGATCTTGAGCTTTGCCGCGTCCTGGGTGGAGAAGGCGACGAGCATCACGAAGAAGCTCATCATCAAGCCCATCAGGTCGGCGAAGGTCACGAACCAGCCGTGGCCGCCACCATGCGCTTCGCCGCGTTTCTTCTTGGCCATCGCCCCCAGCTCCGCCTCGAGCTCTTCCGGATCAGTGCTTTAGGCCGGCACCGGCTCGCCTTCCTCATGGCGAAGTTTCTCCGGCAGATACGCGAGCAGCATCTCGCGTACCAGGGCCGGGCTCTTGGAATCGCGGATCATCAGGATGCCGTCGATGATCAGGGTGCGGTTGGTTTCTTCGTCGAGCAGCTTGCCATGCAGCTTGTCGGCGATCGGCAGACAGATCAGGTTTGCGAGCACCGCCCCGTACAGCGTTGCCAGCAGCGCCGTCGCCATATAGGGGCCGAGCTTGGAAGGATCGGTCATGTTGGCGAACATCTGCACCATGCCTATGAGCGTGCCGACCATCCCGAAGGCTGGCGCGCAGTCGCCGATCGCGCGGTAGATCTTGCTGCCCTCGTCCAGATGCATCAGGAAATTGTCGCGATCGCGCTCGAGATTGTCGCGGATGAACTCGAGATCATAACCGTCGGCGACGTAGCGGATGCCTTTGGCGAGGAACGGTTCGTCGGTCTCGACCTTCTCCAGGCCGACCGGCCCCTGCTTGCGCGCGATCTCCGCGATACGCGCGAGCTCGTCAACGAGGTCGCGGGCCGAGAGCCGGCTCATGGTGAACGCGTACTTCAAGCCGAGCGGCAGGCCGTGCAGGATCACGCCGAGCGGAAAGCGGATCATGGTCGCCGAGATCGAGCCGCCGAAGATGATGATGACCGCGTGGTCGCTGACGAAAATGCCGAGGTCGCCGCCCAGCAACATCAACGTTGCGATGACAATGGTGCCGGCTACCAGGCCTGCGCCTGTCATGATATCCATAGGACACTCCAACGCGTACGCGAACAGCCGCCATTCTGGACGGCCCGCAGCCCGTTTTGAGCCGCGCTTGGAGACCCTAAAACGGCCGCCATTAAAGACGCGTAAAGGTTAAACCGAGGCGAGATCGCAGCGCATGGCTATCCGGGGCACGGGTCGTCGCGAATGGGGCCCTGTCGGGAGACATGGGCGTGACTTCAAGGTTCTGCTAACCATATAAGGGCCGGTATCTTCTGGCGGATTAGCAACCCGCTCATTCCGGATGAGTTTTCAAACCAGCCACCGGCAGTATCGAGGCAGCCAATGTCAAACAAGGATCCCCTCAACTGGATGCTGTCCGAAGCCATCGGCTCGCTGGCGCGTGCCGAGCGGCTGCGCCAGCAATTCTTTGTGCTGCAGTCGGCCGGCCCGCGGGAGACCTGCTGGGAACCGCCGATCGATGTGCTGGAGACCGACAAGGAGCTACTGATCCTTGTGGCTCTGCCCGGCGTCGACCCCGAGCAGGTCGAAGCTGTCATCCAGGACGGAGTGCTCGTGATCAGTGGGCACCGAACACTGCCGGCGGAGTTACGCAATGCCCGCATTCATCGGCTTGAACTGCCACAAGGCCAATTTGAGCGCCGCATTGCATTGCCAGGGGGGCGCTATGCCGTGAGCCGCTTCGCGGTGAACGGCTGCATCGCAGTCCGCCTTGCGAAATCTTGAGGGCCCGTCATGCCTCCCGCAAATGGACCAGCGGCTTCTGCCGCCAATCAAGATGCCAATCAGGTTCGGATTCCGGACGATGCCCTGATCATTCTCCCGGTACGTAACATCGTACTGTTTCCGGGCGTGGTCGCGCCGATCACGGTTGGTCGACCGAAATCGATTGCCGCGGCCCAACAGGCGCTGCGCGATCAGCGTCCGATCGGCATCCTGCTGCAGCGAAATCCCGATACGGATGATCCGACCGCCGATGATCTCTACCGGGTCTGCACCATTGCCAACATCGTGCGCTACGTCACCGCACCCGATGACACCCATCATGTCATCTGCCAGGGCGTGCGGCGCGCCCGCATTCTCGATTTTCTGCCCGGCACGCCATTCATGGTGGCGCGTTTTCTGCAAATTCCGGAGCCTGCCGGAACGTCGCCGGAGATCGAGGCACGCTTTCTGAACCTGCAGCGACAGGCCATCGAGGCGGTGCAATTGCTGCCGCAGGCACCGCCCGAGCTATTGGCCGCCTTCCAGTCGACCACCTCTCCCGGTGCGCTGGCTGACCTCGCGACGTCCTACATGGATATCAAGCCGCAGGACAAACAGGAGGTCCTGGAGACGGTCGATCTCTCCAAGCGAATGGAGCGAGTCTCGGCCCATCTCGCCGAGCGGCTCGAAGTGCTGCGGATCACCAATGAGATCGGGCAGAAGACCAAGGCAGCCTTTGACGAGCGCCAGCGCGAGGCGATCCTGCGCGAGCAGATGGCAACGATCCGGCGCCAATTGGGCGAAGGCGACAGCAAGACAGCCGAAGTCGCCGAGCTGACCGAGGCGATTGCCAAGGCCAAGATGCCGCCGGAAGCGGAAAATCAGGCGCGCAACGAGCTGCGTCGCTACGAGCGCATGCCCGAAGCTGCCGCCGAAGCAGGCATGGTGCGCAGCTATCTCGATTGGTTGATCGAGTTGCCATGGGCGCTGCCGGAGGAGAAGCCGATCGATATCGCCGAGGCCCGCCGCATCCTCGACGAGGATCATTTCGGGCTGGAGAAGATCAAGACCCGGATCATCGAATATTTGGCCGTCCGCAAGCTGGCGCCGCACGGCAAGGCGCCGATCCTGTGCTTCGTCGGCCCGCCCGGCGTCGGCAAGACCTCGCTTGGGCAATCGATCGCGCGCGCCATGAGCCGGCCATTCGTCAGGGTCAGCCTCGGTGGCGTGCATGATGAAGCCGAAATCCGCGGCCATCGGCGCACCTATATCGGCGCCCTGCCCGGCAACATCATTCAAGGGATCAAGAAGGCCGGCGCCCGCAATTGCATCATGATGCTCGACGAGATCGACAAGATGGGACGCGGCATTCAGGGCGACCCGTCGGCGGCAATGCTGGAGGTGCTCGATCCCGAGCAGAACGCGACCTTCCGCGACAATTATCTCGGCGTGCCGTTCGATCTCTCGCGCGTCGTGTTCATCGCAACCGCCAACATGCTGGACACGATCCCGGGCCCGCTTTTGGACCGCATGGAGATCATCAGCCTCGCCGGCTACACCGAGGAGGAGAAGCTCGAGATCGCCAAGCGCTATCTGGTGCGCCGCCAGGTCGAGGCGAACGGGCTGAAGGCCGACCAGGCCGAGATCGATCCGGATGCGTTGCGGCAGATCATCAAGGGCTACACCCGCGAGGCTGGCGTGCGCTGGCTGGAGCGCGAGATCGGCCGGGCGCTGCGCTACGCCGCGGTGCAGATCGCGGAAGGAAGCACTCAGAAGGTCAGCATCACGCCCAAGGACCTCACCGCCATTCTCGGCGCGCCACGCTTTGAGGGCGAGATCGCGCTGCGCACCAGCATTCCCGGCGTCGCCACCGGACTTGCATGGACACCGGTCGGCGGCGACATCCTGTTCATTGAGGCCACACGCGTCCCCGGCAGGGGCGGCCTGATCCTCACCGGCCAGCTCGGCGATGTCATGCGCGAGAGTGTGCAGGCCGCGCTGACTCTGGTGAAAAGCCGCGCTCCCCAGCTCGGCATCGACCCGTCATTGTTCGAGAAGAGCGACATCCACGTTCACGTCCCCGCCGGCGCGACCCCGAAGGACGGGCCGAGCGCGGGCGTCGCCATGTTCACGGCCCTGGTTTCGCTGCTCACCAATCGCACGGTCAGAAACGACACTGCGATGACAGGCGAAATCTCCTTGCGCGGCCTGGTGCTGCCGGTCGGCGGCATCAAGGAGAAGGTTGTCGCCGCCGCCGCGGCCGGCCTCACCCGGGTGATGCTGCCGGCGCGAAACCGCCGCGACTTCGACGACATCCCCAAGAGCGCGCGGGACAAGCTGGAGTTCATCTGGCTCGAGCAGGTCGACGAGGCTATCGCCAACGCTTTGTCGGAGACGACGCAGCCGGCCGCGGCCGCCGAATGATCGGGACAGCACGCGGCCGCTTACGGTGAACTGCGCATTTGTATCTGGGGCGCGCGACGATACGATCACCGCGATACGGTTAATCCGCCAGCCCCGTTAGTTCGAGGCTGAGCTCGCGCAGGCGCCTTCGCGCTTGCGCATCATAGGCCTGCGGATTGGCTCGCGCCTCCCGCATCCCGTTGAAGAACAGTCCGCTCTTGTCGGCGACGTCATCGCCCTTTGCAAGATGCAGGATCGCCTCCCCACCCTCCTCGACCGTGGACACCGGCGTGATACCGCCGGCGCGCACCATGGTGGTGTTCATATAGGTCGCCGGATGCAGGCAGTTCACCGTCACGCCCGAGCCCTTCAGCTCCTCGGCGAGATCGATGGTGAACATGATCTGCGCCAGCTTGCTCTGCGCATAGGCGCGGGTGCCGCTGTAGTTTTTCCTGATCATCACGTCGTCGAAATCGATGGGATGCTGGCCGAGCGAGGCGACATTGACGATGCGCGACGGAGCGGCGGCTTTGAGCAGCGGCAACAGGAGATAGGCAAGCAGAAACCCGCTGAGATAGTTCACGACAAAGCGCAGCTCGTGGCCGTCAGCGCTTTCGCGCCGGCCTGCACCGTCCGTCTGCGAACCGATCCCTGCATTGCTGACGAAGACATCGAGCCGTTTGTGCTCGGCTTTGATAGTATCGGCAAGCCGGCGCGCGCCCGCCAGCGACGACAGATCAGCCGCATAGAAGCTGGGCGCGGCGTGCCCGTCGCGCACAACCTCCTCGATCAGCGTTTTGGCGCGCGCCTCGTCGCGGCCATGGACCAGGACCTTGGCGCCTTCGACGGCGAGCCGCTTGGCGACATAGCGGCCGACCCCGTCGGTCGACCCCGTGATCAGGACCGTCTTGCCGTTGATGTCCATGGCGGCCTCCTCTTGAGTTTAGTGGATCTCCGCCGAGCGCTTCAGCGCCTCCTTCAGCTTCTCCAGCGAGAAGTCCGGCGAACGTGCGATCTCCAGGATCGGCTGCTCGCGGCGGCCGCAGAGTTCGGCTGCTGCCGGCAATTGCGCCGCGAGATCCTTCGGGATCACGATTGCGCCGTGGCGGTCGGCATGGATCAGGTCATCGGACCGCACGGTCATGCCGGCAACGCGCACTTCGCCACCGAAGCTCTCGGCATGCACCCAAGCGTGCGAAGGGCCGATCGAGCCGGCCAGTGCCTGGAAGCCCGGCGCCCATGCCGGGACATCGCGGATCGAGCCGTCGGTGACGACACCGAGGCAGCCGAGCGCCTTGTGCACGTTGCTCTGCACCTCGCCCCAGAACGCCCCATAGCCCACATCGGGGCCATCGATGTCCTGGATCACGGCGATGCGCGGACCGAATCCGGTGCCGACATATTCATAATATTCGATGCGGCGCCTGGCCTGCTCGGCCGCCGGCAGGCTGGACTGCAGCACCGAGCGGATGGTCACGGTGCGGGCGTAGCCGACGATCGGCGGCAGATCGGGAAACGGGCAGACCAGCGGCTTGGTGGTAAAGCCGATCAGCCGCCGCTCCGGCGCCACGATCTCCATGGCGTTGCAGATGGTCGGCGTGTCGTAACGCGCGAGCGCCTCGAGGACGGATGCGGGCAGCGGGGCGGTGATGGGCTTGTTCACGGGCGTCTTCTCCAGGGGTTGAGGACGGCCGTTGCGCGCCGCCCCTCGGCTCGCCCTATAGCCGAGAATGGGGGCCAACCCAACTCGCTGCTTGTCATGGCAGATATTGCGGGATGAGGAAGACCGCGCCGGCGTCAGTGCAGCCGTTCGGGCCGCTCGTCGTGATCAGAGACCACAGGCGGAAAAGCCGGCGCCGCGCCCGGTCCAACGTCTTGAGCCCTTCCCGCCCCTGCTGCCGCGAACGCGCGCGCCTGATCGCGATAGGACTTCCATCCCATCGGCAGGCTGACGAGGTAAAGCACCGAGCCCGCCGAGAGGATGTACCAGGGATAGCTGATCAAGAGCGCGATGAAGAAGATCACGGAGACGAAGACCGGCAGCACCAATTCCGGCGGGACGCGCATCCGTACCGTCTTGCCGGAGAACACCGGCAGGCGCGACACCATCAGGAAGGCAACCAGCAGCGTATAAAACGCCGTGAGCGCCGCCGGCGGCTGCCCAATGCCGAGGAAAGCGATGTAGATCGGCAAGAGCACGGTGATGGCGCCGGCCGGTGCCGGAACGCCGGTAAAATAGTTCGCGGCAAAGGCCGGCTTGTTCGGATCGTCCATGCTGGCGTTGAAGCGCGCGAGCCGCAAACCGCCGCTGATCGCGAACACCATCGCCGCGATCCAGCCGCCATTGTGAAGTTCATGCAGTTGCCAGAAATAGAGGATCAACCCGGGAGCCACACCGAAATTGACAAAATCCGCAAGGCTGTCGAGTTCGGCACCAAATTTGGACTGTCCCTTGATCAGACGCGCGATACGGCCGTCGATGCCGTCAAGCGCCGCGGCAAATACGATTGCGCCCACCGCCAGCTCCATCCGCCCCTCCGTGGAGAGGCGAATGGCTGTCAAACCCGCGCAGATCGCAAGCAGGGTAATGACGTTGGGCACCAGCATTCGCACCGGAATCGGGCGAAACCGGCGGCGGCGCAATTCGGCTTGGGTGGGATCGAAGGACATGGATGACGGCGCGATCCTTTGTTTCTCTGCGCATGCGGCTCAGCTCTCCCCACCTGCGGGGATAGGGGAACAAACCTTCCTCACCCTCTCATATAGCAATCCCGCTGAGCCCGCGCCATTGCGACAGACCGTACGTGCAGGCGGGCCAATTGGTTAATCCGTCCGATAACTGCGGCCGGGATCGGCAAGCCTGAAATCAGCCAAGATGGTTTCGCCGGCGATCGCAGTCTGGCCTTCGGCGACCAGCGGCTTGGTGCCTTCCGGGAGGAACACATCCAGCCGGGAGCCGAAGCGGATCAGGCCGAACCGTTCGCCGGCGCCGATCGACTGGCCCTCCCGCACAAAGCAAACGATGCGGCGTGCCACCAGCCCGGCGATCTGAATCACCCCGATGCGCCCATTGGCCGTGGAAATGACGAGCGAATTGCGCTCATTGTCCTCACTCGCCTTGTCGAGCTCGGCATTGATGAACACGCCCGGCCGGTACGCGATACGCTCGATCCGGCCGGCCGCGGGGCTGCGATTCACATGGCAGTTGAACACGCTCATGAAGATGGAGACACGTGGTAGCGGCCGGTCGCCGAGCCCGAGCTCGGCGGGGGGCAGCGCATGCGTGACCATCGAAACGCGGCCATCGGCGGGCGCCACCACCAGCCCATCGCGCAGCGGTGTGACCCGCGCCGGGTTGCGGAAGAACAGCGCGCACCAGATGGTGAGCAAGGTGCCGATCCATCCCAATGGCGTCCATAGCCAGAACAGGATCAGGCTCGCCAGCGCAAAGCCGCCGATGAAAGGATAGCCCTCGGGATGAATGGGCGGAATTTGCCCGCGGATGGAATTCGCAATCGACATGGGTTGCTGGTCACTGGGTGGAAGAAAAACTATTCTGCGGCAGTCGCGATCGCATCATCGATCGGCGGCGGGGTGCGATCGGGCGAATCGTTCTCGTCGTCGATCTGCGCCAACCTTTCGCGCGCGGCTTCGGCTTCACGCTGCCTGTTCCACATACTGGCATAGAGCCCGCCTTTTGCCAAAAGCGCGACATGGGTGCCGCGTTCGACGATGCGGCCGCCGTCGAGCACGATGATCTCGTCGGCGGCGACGATGGTGGAGAGCCGGTGCGCGATCACCAGCGAGGTGCGGTTGCGCGACACGCGATCCAGCGCGCCCTGAATCTCGTGCTCGGTGTGGCTGTCGAGCGCGGAGGTCGCCTCGTCCAGCACCAGGATCGGGGGCGCTTTCAGCACCGTGCGCGCGATCGCGACCCGCTGCTTCTCGCCGCCGGACAGCTTCAGCCCGCGTTCGCCGACTTGCGTCTCATACCCCTTCGGCGCCATGCGGATCAGCGTGTCGATTTGCGCGAGCTGCGCGGCCTGTTCGACCTCGGCGTCCGTCGCATCCCAGCGGCCGTAACGGATATTGTAACGGATCGTGTCGTTGAACAGCACCGTGTCCTGCGGCACCATGCCGATCTGGGCCCGCAGCGAGGCCTGCGTGACCTCGCGAATGTCCTGACCATCGATCAGGATGCGGCCGCCGGAAACGTCGTACAGGCGGAACAGCAGCCGCGAGATCGTCGATTTGCCGGCGCCTGAGGGGCCGACGATCGCGACCGTCTTGCCGGCTGGAACCTCGAAACTCAGCCCTTTCAGGATCAGGCGTTCAGGCTCATAGGCAAAGCGCACATCCTCGAACCGCACCGCGCCCGCCGTGACGAGCAGCGGTTTGGCGCCCGGATCATCCTTGATCTCCGGCGGGCGGGCCAGCACGCCAAACATGTTCTCGATGTCGATGATCGCCTGCTTGATCTCGCGATAGACCATGCCCATGAAATTCAGGGGCTGATAGAGCTGGATCATCATGCTGTTGATCATCACGAAATCGCCGACCGTATTGCGCCCGTTGCGCACGCCATAGGCGCACATCAGCATGGTCGCCGTAAGACCCAGCGTGAAGATCACCGCCTGCCCCGCATTAAGCAGCGCGAGAGAGGTGTATGTGTTGACGCTCGCCTCTTCGTAGCGCTCCATCGAGCGGTCGTAGCGCGCGGCCTCGCGCGCCTCCGCACCGAAATACTTCACGGTCTCGTAGTTCAGAAGCGAGTCGATCGCCCTGGTGTTCGCGTCGGTGTCGGAATCGTTCATCTTGCGGCGGATACCGATCCGCCACTCGGTGGCCTTGTAAGTGTAGTACATATAGACCACGACCATGCACAGCGTGGCGAGCACGTAGCGCCAGTCGAACTGCCAGAGCAGCACGACCATCAGCAGCGAGACTTCGACGATGGTCGGGATCAACTGCAGGATGATCATGCGCACGATCGTCTCGATGCCGTTGCGGCCGCGCTCCAGGACGCGCGTCAATCCGCCGGTCTTGCGCTCCAGGTGGAAGCGCAGCGACAATTCGTGCATGTGGACGAAAGTAATATAGGCGAGCTTGCGCACTGCATGCATCGCCACCCGCGCGAAGATGCCGTCACGCCACTGCGTCAGCACCGCCATCACGATACGCACGCCGCCGTAGCTCGCGGTCATGATCAGGGGCGAGGCAATCAACCAGACGAGCCAGTCGGAGGCAAATACCGGCGCGGTACCCTTCCCTGTCAGCGCATCGGTTGCCCATTTGAAGGTGAAGGGCACCGACAGGGTCGCTAGCTTGGCGATCAGGAGTAGCACGAACGACCAGACCACCCGCATCTTCAGGTCGAAGCGGTCGCTCGGCCAGATATAGGGCCAAAGATGAACCAAGGTCCCGAACAGGGTCCCCTGTTCGGCGGATTGTCGGCTGGCAGGCAGGGCGTGGCCGGCGTGCGGAGACGAAGGGGGTTGGGCCATCAAATGGACGCCTGCGGGAACGGAAAGCACACTGCCTTGTTCATGTGCAGCTCATATAAAGCGTTTGGAGGCTCCGTACACCCATTGGCGTAGCAATTCTTTCGCCTCGATCCGGTATTCCCAGGTAGGTTTTACCGTTCCGCCGAATCAATACCCGTTTGACTACTGCCTTGACGCTCTTACGCTGCAGTGCGACATGCTGAAAATGACCAAAATCAGAACCGTCTGTGTCTACTGCGGCTCCGGCCCCGGCACCAACCCCAGATACATCGAAGCAGCCAAGGCGCTCGGCAAGGCGTTTGCCGAGAACGGCGTTCGCCTGGTCTATGGGGGCGGCTCGCTCGGCATGATGGGAGCCGTTGCGACTGCCGTGCTGGATCATGGCGGCATGGTGACCGGGATCATCCCGGACTTCCTAACGCTGCGCGAGAACGCGCTGACCCGCGTGCAGGAAATGATCGTCACGCCCGACATGCACGAACGCAAACGGTTGATGTTCGAGCGCTCGGATGCCTTCGTGGCGCTGCCTGGCGGCCTCGGCACGCTGGAGGAGCTGGTGGAGCAGCTCACTTGGCAACAGCTCGGACGGCATTCGAAGCCCGTGCTGCTCGCCAATATCGACGGTTTCTGGGAGCCGCTGTTCGCGCTGGTTGCGCATATGCGACAGACCCAGTTCATTCGTGCCGGGCTCAGCGTCGAGATCCTGAAGGCCGACCGGGTCGAGGACATCCTGCCCAAGCTGAAGACGGCTGCGGCGCGCATCCCCGAAAGCGCCACCGAATTGGCACCGGAAGTCGCACGGCGGCTGTAGTCATTATTCCTGCGGAAACGTGACCGCCTCGACGCGGTTGCCGTCGGGATCGAGCACGAACGCGGCGTAATATTTCACGCGATCATGCGGGCGCAACCCGGGCGCGCCATCGGAGATCCCTCCCGCATTCAATGCTGCGGCGTGGAAAGCGTCGACCTCGGCTGACGACCTGGCGCGCAGGCAGATATGCGTGCCGCTCTCGGGCGAGACCTTGGCCATGCCCGCGCGCAGATTGATCCAGAACTCAGGATAGTTCTTGCCGAAGCCGACGGTAGCCGGCCGCGTCACGAGGCGCGAGAGCCCGAGCGCGCCCAGGGTCGCTTCGTAGAAACGGGCGGCGCGTTCGAGATCACTGACGCCGAGAGAGATGTGGTCGATCATGAGGCCCTCGCCGAAATATACGTCGTCATTCCGTGTCGATGCGAAGCATCGAACCCGAAATCTCGAAATTCCGGGTTCGGCTCTTCGAGCCGCCCCGGAATGACTGCAATGGCCTCACGCCGGCGCCCCTGATTTCACCAGCTTGTAAATCACCGAATCCATCAGCGCCTGGAACGAAGCATCGATGATGTTCGGCGATACGCCGACCGTGGTCCAGCTCTCGCCCGCTTCATCCTCGCTTTCGATCAGAACCCGCGTCACGGCTTCGGTGCCGCCATTGAGGATACGCACGCGGTAGTCGATCAGCTTCAGCGCTTCGATGTATTTCTGGTATTTGCCGAGGTCCTTGCGCAGCGCGAGGTCGAGCGCATTGACGGGGCCGTTGCCTTCGGCCGCGGAAATCAGCCGCTCGCCGGCGACATTGACCTTCACCACCGCGAGCGCGACGGTGACGCGCTGACCATTGGCGTTGTAACGCTGCTCGACATTGACGTCGAACTGCTCGACCTCGAAATAATCGGGCACATTGCCGAGCGTGCGGCGCGCCAAGAGTTCGAAAGACGCGTTTGCGGATTCATAGGCGAAGCCCGCCGCCTCGCGCTCCTTCAGCTCCTCGACCAGGCGGGCCAATTTCGGATCGTTCCTGTCAAAGGGAATGCCGGCGCGCTCGAGCGCGGCGATCACGTTGGAGCGGCCGGCCTGATCGGAGACCAGCACCTTGCGATGGTTGCCGACGGATTCGGGCCGCACATGCTCGTACGTCTGCGGATCTTTCAGCACGGCAGAGGCATGAATGCCGGTCTTGGTGACGAAGGCGCTCTCGCCAACGTAGGGCGCATGGCGGTTCGGAGCCCGGTTGAGCATGTCGTCGAGCGTGCGCGACACCTGCACCAGGCCCTCCAGCTTTGCATCGGAGACGCCGATTTCGAAGCGATCGGAAAACTCCCGTTTCAGCTTCAGCGTCGGGATCAGCGAGCAGAGATTGGCGTTGCCGCAGCGCTCGCCCAGCCCGTTCAGCGTGCCCTGGATCTGCCGTGCGCCCGCGCGCACCGCGGCGAGCGAATTGGCGACCGCCTGCTCGGTGTCGTTATGGGCGTGAATGCCGATGTGATCGCCCGGAATGTGCTTGGTCACCTCGCCGACGATGGTCTCGACCTCATGCGGCATGGTGCCGCCATTGGTATCGCAAAGCACCACCCAGCGCGCCCCGGCGTCATAAGCCGTCTTCGCGCAGGCCAACGCGAACTCCGGGTTCTCCTTGTAGCCGTCGAAAAAATGCTCGCAGTCGAGCATGACCTCGCGGCCCGCTTTTCTTGCGGCACTCACGCTATCGCGGATGGAAGCGAGGTTTTCCTCGTTCGTCGTCTCCAGCGCCACCCGCACTTGGTAGGCCGACGACTTCGCGACAAAACAGATCGCGTCCGCCTTGGCTTCCAGCAGCGCGGCAAGGCCCGGATCGTTCGAGGCCGAGCGGCCCGCGCGCCGCGTCATGCCGAAGGCCGTGAAGCGGGCGTGAGCGAGCTTCGGCTTCTCGGCGAAAAACTCGGTGTCAAGCGGGTTGGCACCGGGATAACCGCCCTCGACATAGTCGATGCCGAGATCGTCCAGCATCTGCGCAATGACCGCCTTGTCGGCGAGCGTGAAGTCGACGCCATTGGTCTGTGCGCCGTCGCGCAGCGTCGTGTCGAAGAGATAGAGGCGTTCGCGGCTCATTGTGGCGCACCTCCCGCCTGCCCGTTCGCCAGCACCTTTTGCATCGTGGTGTTGGCGAGCCACTCGCCGTTGATGGTGACGCTATTGCGCTGCTGGGCGACGTAGCCGCGCTTTCTGAAAAAATCCAAGGCATTGTCGCTGGCGTCGACGAAGAGACTCTTGGTGCCGCGGCCGGCTGCAAGTCTCTCCAGCGCCTCGCACAACATTGCGCCGACGCCTTGGCCCGCCACGCTCGGATGAACATAGAGCATGTCGATTTGGTTGTTTCCCTTCAGCGACGCGAAGCCGACCGGCGAGTTTTGCATCGTCGCGATCAGCGTAAGTTCTCCGGCGAGCTTCTTGCCGAATGCCACCTCGTCATCGGCGACCGCAGCCCAGGCCTCCTGCTGCGCTTCGCCGTAGTCATCGCCGGTCAGTTCCTGAATGGCGGCCACAAAGATCGCCGCCAGCATGGGCGTGTCGGCCGCGAGAAACGGCCGCAGCGCGGCTTTTGGCTGAGACTTACTCATCGCGCGATCTCCCACGTCGTCACCGGCTTGCCTTCGGCATTCTTGCCGTCTTTCAACACCACACCCATTGCCGCGAGTTCGTCACGAATCCGATCGGATTCCTTAAAGTCCTTTCGCGCGCGGGCGGCGGTGCGCTCGGCAATCAGAGCCTCGATGTTCGCCGCATCGATCCCGCTCGCCTGCTGCTTTCGACCTTGCCATTGCGCCGCGCTCTCGGACAAAAATCCGAGCAGACGAAGGGACGCGGCGAGCGCGCTCCGATCGGCATCATTGCGCCCGGCATCGTGCCGCAGGCCATGAAGCGCGGCGATCATCTGCGGCGTGTTGAGATCGTCCGCCAGCGCCTCGAGCACGCTTTCAGCCGGCGATCCGGTCGGAACATCGGCGGCGACGCCATACCAATCGTCGAGCGTCTTCTCGCTCTCCTCCAGTCCTTTCAACGTCCAGTCGATCGGCGAGCGATAATGCGTCTTCAGCATGTTAAGGCGCAGCACCTCGCCCGGCCAATCCGCCAACAGCTCGCGAATGGTGACGAAATTGCCGAGGCTCTTCGACATCTTCTCGCCTTCGACCTGCAGGAAGCCGTTGTGCATCCAGACATTGGCCATGCGGCCGGAGTGAAACGCGCAGCAGCTTTGCGCCAGCTCGTTCTCGTGATGGGGAAAGACGAGATCGATGCCGCCGCCATGAATGTCGAACTGCTCGCCGAGATGTTTCCAGGACATCGCCGAGCATTCGATATGCCAGCCGGGGCGGCCCTCGACCTTGATGCCCGCCGGCGAGGGCCAGGACGGCTCGCCGGGCTTTGAGGGTTTCCAGAGCACAAAGTCGGTGGCATCGCGCTTGTAGGGCGCGATATCGACACGCGCGCCCGCGATCATCTCATCCAGCGAGCGCTTGGCGAGCGAGCCATAGCGCGGCAGCACCGAATTGGCGGCATTCATCGCCTGCGGCGAGAACAGCACATGATCTTCGGCGACATAGGCAAAGCCGCCCGCCACCAGCCGTTCGATCAGCGCGCGCATCTCCGGAATGTGTTCCGTCGCGCGCGGCTCGACGGTTGGTCGCAGGGCGCCGAGCGCATCGACATCCTCATGGAACTGCTTGTCCGTGACTTCGGTAACTTTGCGGATCGCCTCGTTCAGCGGCACGCCGGGGTAGTCGCGCGCGGCACGGTCGTTGATCTTGTCGTCGACATCAGTGATGTTGCGGACGTAGGTGACGTGCCGTTCGCCGTAGAGATGGCGTAAAAGGCGGAACAGCACGTCGAACACGATGACCGGCCGCGCATTGCCGATATGGGCAAAGTCATAAACCGTCGGTCCGCAGACATACATGCGGACATTGGTGGGATCGAGCGGCACGAAGGGACGCTTTTCCCGTGAAAACGTATCGTAAAGGCGCAATTCCATGGATCCCGTCCCTGCCGGCCGGGCGTCCAATGATCTCAATTGTGAGAAAAGACGGCCTCAGCCAGCGAATCGCTAGCTCATAATCTCGCTGCAAATGCAGATGATGGCGAGGAAACCGTTCATGGACCCACCATGGGGCAAGCGGGGCCATGGCGTCAAGGGCCGCGAAAAAGCCTTTTTTGACGCCAAAACCGCTCCCGCCCGCCGTCATGGTTAATCATTCTTAACGAATTGGATCTATTCGGATGAAGGCGGTTCCTTCGCTCATCGGTGCATCATGCGATCCCTCATGGCCTGCCTGTTCTTCTTGGCGCTTGCAGCCAGCGGAGCTGCGCAAGCCGAAACCCGCGTATTCATCATCGCCAACGAAGGCGACGGCTATGGCGTCGACCAGTGCCTGGCGAAGGGTGATAAATGCGGTGCGCATGCTGCGCTCTCCTATTGCCGATCACGCGATTTTGCAGAGGCCTCATCCTATCGTCGCGTCGACCCTGACGAGATTACCGGGTCGGTGCCGAAAGCAGCCGCAAAATGCCCGCGCGGCGGCTGTAACGAGTACGTCGCCATTACCTGCCAGCGCTGAAGCCAGGCGTTTCCCGGCGTTGCGCGCCATATCCGTGCCCCGGAAACGACGTGACGTTGCCGAAGGAAGCGGCTATGGGAGGCTGTTGCGGCTTGAAGGCTGCGAACTCCCTCTGACGGCCTGACATGCCTCATTTCTTCTCCGCATCCATATCCCGACGCTCGATTCCCGGACTCCTGGCCCGCGCGGCATTGCTCGGCGGCCTCGCGCTGGGTTCGACTGCTCTGGCGCAACAGATGGATCCAAACATGCCGCCGCAACCGGTGCCGCAAGGCGCCCCGCCCGGCGTCAATCCGATCTGCCCGCGCCTGGAAGCCCAGCTTGCGTCGATCGATCGCGGCGGCAGCAGTGATCCTGTGAGGGACGATCAGATCCGCCGCTATCAGGATGCGGCCGCACGCCAGCAGGCCGAGCTGGATCGGATGACCGCGCAGGCCCGGCACATGGGCTGCGACAGCTCGGGATTCTTCTCGCTGTTTTCCGGCCAGTCCTCGCAATGCGGTCCGGTCAACAACCAGATCCAGCAGATGCGCGCCAATCTGGATCAGATCACGAGCAATCTGGAGCGGCTGCGGACCGGCGGCATGGGCGGCGAGCGCGACAACCAGCGCCGCTCGGTGCTGACCGCGCTCGGACAGAACAATTGCGGGCCGCAATATGCGCAGTTTGCCAATGCGGCGACCGGTCCCGGCAACTTCTTCAACAATCTGTTCGGCGGCGGCGGCAACAACAACCCGGCCAGCCCCCTTCCTCCGCCTGGCGTCGATGCGGGGCCGCAATCCGGCACCTACCGCACCGTCTGCGTGCGCACCTGTGACGGCGGCTATTTCCCGATTTCCTTTGCCACGGTGCCGGCGCGCTTCGCCGACGACGAGAAGACCTGCAAGGCGCTGTGTCCGGCGACCGAAGCGACGCTGTACGCCTATCGCAATCCCGGCGAGGACATCAACCAGGCTGTCTCCATCAATGGTGCGCCCTACACCGCGCTGCCGAATGCGTTCCGCTACCGCAGCGAATACAACCCGACCTGCTCCTGCAAGGCGCCCGGCCAGACCTGGGCCGAGGCGCTGAAGGGCATCGACGACAAGGCCGCGGCCGAACAGCAGGGCGACATCATCGTCACCGAAGAGAGCGCCAGGAAGATGCAGCAGCGGCAGCTCACGAAGGCATCGCCAGCCAGCAGCAAGAAGGGCGCCGCGCCCGCGACGGCGGCAACGCCCTCCACGACGGCGCCAGCGAGCGCCGATGCTGCGGCTCAAGGGCCTGGCAATTCGTCTGCGACCAGCTCGGGCGGAGCCGACAACGGCAAGATCCGCACGGTGGGACCGACCTTTATCCCGGCGCGCTAAAGCGGATTCCTCGGCAAGATTATCCGTCAAAGGCCTGCACCGCGGCACGGCTCCCGCGCGCGGCCAGGGCCTGGTCGGCTTCGGGCAGCGGCTTGCCGGAATCGCGAAAGCGGTTGGTGATGGGATAACGGCGGTCACGGCCGAAATTCCGGCTGGTCACCTTCACCCCCGGCGCGGCCTGCCGCCGCTTGTACTCGGCGATGTTCACGAGCCGATCGATCCGCGCCACGAGTTCTTGATCGAAGCCTGCGGCCACGATCGCGGCCAGCGGCTCCTCGCGCTCGATCAGCCGCTCCAGGATCGCATCCAGGAGATCATACGGCGGCAACGAATCCTGGTCGGTCTGGTTCTCGCGCAGCTCCGCGCTCGGCGGGCGCGTGATGATATCGGGCGGAATGACCTCGCCCGAGGGCCCCAACGCTGCTTCCGGTTTCCAGGCGTTACGAAGGCTAGCGAGGCGGAAGACCTCGGTCTTGTAGATATCCTTGAGCGGATTGAAGCCGCCGTTCATATCGCCGTAAAGCGTAGCGTAGCCGACCGACATCTCCGATTTGTTGCCGGTCGTCACCACCATGGCGCCGGTCTTGTTGGAGATCGCCATCAACAGCGTGCCACGGGCGCGCGCTTGCAGGTTCTCCTCGGTGATGTCGCGCGGCAGGCCCGCGAACGTATCCGACAGGATCGCTTCGAAGCCTTCCACCGCCGCTCCGATCGGCAGCACCTCATAGCGGATGCCCAGGTGCCCCGCGAGTTTTGCGGCATCATCCAACGAGGCTTGCGCGGTGAACCGATACGGCAGCATGACGCCGCGTACCTGGTCGGCACCGAGCGCGTCGACTGCGATCGCCGCGCATAGCGCCGAATCGATGCCGCCGGAAATGCCGATCAGCACGCCGGGAAAGCCGTTCTTGCGCACATAGTCGCGCAGGCCAAGCACGCAGGCGGCATAATCGGCCTTGTCGCCCTCGGGCAGCGGCGCCACCGGCCCGCTGCAATGCCAGCCATCGTCGCCCCTCATCCAGCGCAGCGTCGTGATGCTTTCGACGAAGGACGGGAGCTGCGCCGCAACCGACAAGTCAGCATTCAGCGCAAACGAGGCGCCATCGAACACGAGTTCGTCCTGGCCGCCGACCTCGTTGAGATAGATCAGCGGCAGACCGCTCTCGGTGACGCGCGCGACCGCAACCGACAGCCGCACATCATTCTTGTCGCGGGCGTAAGGCGACCCGTTCGGCACCACCAGGATTTCCGCGCCGGTCTCGGCCAGACACTCGACGATGTTTTCGTAGTCCTCGGCCTCCTCCACCCAGATGTCCTCGCAGATGGGAACGCCGACGCGAACACCCCTGACGGTCACCGGTCCAGATGCGGGTCCGCGCGCGAACACGCGTTTTTCATCGAACACGCCGTAATTCGGCAGGTTCGCCTTGAAGCGGAGCGATGCGATACGCCCGCCATCGAGCAGTGCGCAGGCGTTATAGAGCCTGCCCTCCTCGACCCAGGGAGTGCCGATCAGCATCGCGGGCCCGCCATCGGCGGTTTCCCGCGCCAGCGTTTCGATCGCCGCGCGGCAGGCCGCCTGGAAGGCAGGCTTCAGCACCAGGTCTTCCGGCGGGTAGCCGGCGATGAACAATTCGGAAAACACCACCAGATCCGCGCCATCCGCGGCTGCGCGCGCCCGCGCCGCGCGCGCCTTGGCGACGTTGCCCTCGACATCGCCCACAATCGGATTGATCTGGGCCAAGGTGATCGCGAACTGGTCGGTGCGCTCGGTCATGGGATTATGCTGCACTTAAGTCGCATCATCGGCAAATGCCAGATCAGATCACGCCCAGGCGTTCGGCGATGGCGAACAGCCAGAACAGGCCGGCCATGATGAGCGTGACGCCGACCGCGGCCGACCCCATATCCTTGACATGCTTGATCTTGGGATCGCGATCCATGGTCAGCCGATCGGCGAGCTTTTCGATCGCGGTGTTGAGCAGCTCGACCACCAGCACCAGCACGACGGTGGCGACCAGCTCGACGGCACGCATCACGGTCGCGCCGACCAGCCAGGCCGCGGGCAGCGCCAGGATCAGCGCTGCCAGCTCCTCGCGAACCGCCTGCTCGGAGCGGATGGCAAAGATCAGGCCGTTCCAGGAATTGATGGTTGCCCGCCAGAACCGCAGCAAATTGCTAAAATCCCGCGACTGCCGGCACCGGCTTCACCTTGCCGACGCGCTCCTGCTTGAGCAGCTCCGCGATCAGGAACGCCATGTCGATCGACTGTTCGGCATTCAGACGGGGATCGCAGACGGTGTGGTAGCGGTCGTTGAGGTCCTCATCGGTGATGGCGCGCGCTCCGCCGATGCATTCGGTCACGTCCTTGCCGGTCATCTCCAGATGCACGCCGCCGGGATGGGTGCCCTCGGCGGCATGGATCGAGAAGAAGCCCCGAACTTCCGATAGGATGCGGTCGAACGGCCGCGTCTTGTAGCCTGATGTCGAGGTGATGGTGTTGCCGTGCATGGGATCGCAGGACCACACCACGACGCGGCCCTCCCGCTTCACCGCACGGATGAGCTGCGGCAGGTGCTCGCCGACCTTCTCCGCACCGAAGCGGCCGATCAAAGTCAGCCGGCCCGGCTCGTTGTCGGGATTGAGCACATCGATCAGCCTGAGCAGATCGTCCGCCTTCAAAGAGGGCCCGCATTTCAGGCCGATCGGATTCTTGATGCCGCGGAAATATTCGACGTGACCATGGTCGAGCTGACGGGTGCGATCGCCGATCCAGATGAAGTGGCCCGAGGTCGCATACCAGTCGCCGGTCGTGGAATCGACGCGGGTCAAGGCCTGCTCGTAGCCGAGCAGCAGCGCCTCGTGGCTGGTGTAGAAATCGGTGGCGCGCAGTTCGGGGTGGCTTTCCAGGTCGAGACCGCAGGCGCGCATGAAATTCAGCGCCTCCGAGATGCGATCGGCCAGCTCCTTGTAGCGGCGAGACTGCGGTGAATCCTTAAGAAAGCCTAGCATCCACTGGTGAACGCTGCCCAAATTGGCGAAGCCGCCGGTCGCGAAGGCGCGCAGCAGGTTCAGCGTCGCCGCCGACTGCCTGTAAGCATCGAGCTGGCGCTGCGGATCCGGCGTGCGGGCTTGAGCGGTAAAGGCGATGTCGTTGACGATGTCGCCGCGATAGCTCGGGAGTTCAACGCCATTCACCTTTTCAGTCGGCGAGGAGCGCGGCTTGGCGAACTGGCCGGCGATGCGGCCCAGTTTCACCACTGGCACCGCGCCGGCATAGGTCAAGACCACCGCCATCTGGAGAAAGACGCGGAAGAAGTCGCGAATGTTGTTGGCGCCATGCTCGGCAAAGCTCTCGGCGCAATCGCCGCCCTGCAGCAGGAAGGCTTCGCCTGATGCCACGCGGGCCAGCGCCTTTTTCAGGTTCCGTGCCTCGCCGGCAAAAACCAGCGGCGGGAACGTCGCGAGCTGCGCCTCGACATCGGCCAACGCCTTGGCGTCGGGATAGTCGGGGATCTGCACCACGGGCATGGAACGCCAGCTATCGGGGGTCCACCGCTCGGACATCAAATTCAACTCCTGAGCAAAAACCGCAACTTATCGGCAATTCTGCGTGCTGCCTTATATACGGGCTGTTGCAGAGCCGCCACCATCGAATTCGGATTCCGCGATAAGCCCTTGCTGTGACAGCCGAATTTACCTTGCTCAAGACCCCAAACGAGAATGGCGCGGGGAAGTCGAGGTGCCCCTCCTCCTCCGTCATGCCAGGCCACGGGGTCGGCGCAAAGCGCCGCCCGATGACAGGCTCCGGCGGGCATTTCTCGATTCCATCACTAACGCCTCTGGAATACTGGATCGCCCGCTTTCGAGCAGCGATAACGGCGAAGGTCGTGGGCATGCTCTCATCAGACACACCGTCCCGTTCTCGCGGCGCGATCGGCGCCCGAGTTTTGCTCCATCACGCTCTCCGAGAATGCAGAGGGCGCAGGGGAAGACCGGGTGTTTGCCACACCCATGGCCCCGTGTGCAAAAAAGTGCGCAAAAGCGCACACGGGTGGTAACCACAGGTAGGCGGAATCACTCCGGCCTCCCCTGCGCAGTGGTTTACGGCTTACTCCGTGCTCTCCTCGGTGAACCGAGCTTGATTGCCACCGTCGCCAGCACGATGCGTAAGCATCGTCGCCAACTTGACGCCTGCATGGGCGCGCCAGGACCACACGACTTCGCCGTCCGCGCCAACGCCGCTCGTCAGTCAGCGCTCACACGTCCACCGCATCCCGCGCTCAACGTCCGTGACGACGCGTACGCCCCTCAGCGAGGCGGGACGCGAGCAGGATGCGACTGATTTGGGGTGATCGCAAAACGAATTATTTTTTGCGAAAGATCTGGACGACCCAAATCAACTTGATGCGGCTTGCGAAATTCGTTTTTGCGCGCAGGTGATTTCGTCCGCTTTCCAGGATGCGTGAGCATAGCAATGGGCCGACAATTGAACTGTTTGCCCGACCTGTTTCGTGACGCCCACCCGTCGGCGGTTTCGCGCTGGCTGTGAGATCACTCACATTCAAAGCCGTGGTCTTCGGTTTACAGTTTCCGTCAAGGGGGGCCTCGCCAACGGAGATGAGGCCATGCGGACGGATTACTTGCAGGAGCTGTCGCGAAAGCACGACGCGCGCAAGGCACGCCATGCTGACGTATTCAGGAGCGTCGCTCGGGCAGCCGACAAGGCACTGACGGACAGGTTCGCGGCTTTCGCCAAAGAGAGGGAGGCCGCTCGTCGCCGTCGCACCGAATACGAGAAGCCGATGACTGACCGCCTCGCGAAACTGCTCGGGGGAGACGAGCGCCGCGCCGGCGAGTTCGACATTTTCCATCGCGAGATCGCCGGGCAAAGCGTGGTTCGCGCCGGATCACCTTTGATCGAAGCGCTGACCTTGCGGCCCACCGGCGGCGGAAGGATCGAAGACTTCATCTTCGAAGATCAGATCGTCGACGTCGTGGGTCCGCCCTACGACGAGCAATGGACGAGCATGAGCGGACATCCGTCCCCTCATCGGCAGCAGATGGCATGGGCCAACAAGCAGGATGGAAGCTTCGGCTTCCTGCACTTTGTCGGCGGCGAAGGAGGATGGGCCGACAGCGCCGGTGCAGTGTGGGTCGATTTCGTGCCGAACCCGACAGGCCAGGCCCAGGTGCGCGCCTACACGCCTTACAATTACATTTACCGCGACGAGTCCTGGATCTCCACGACTCACAACGATGCGGGCTTCGGCATTCTCGTGCTGAGCTGGGATCTTGCTGGCGGCGATCAAACGCTCGAACAGGATTTTCGCTACTCGGCATGGAGCAAGAGCACGAGCGGTGTTCACGACGACAACCAATCTCCGAGCGCCCCGGCGGAAGACAACAGCTATGCTTTTATCTTCGGAAACGAGGCGCCGTACTTCAACATCAGGCCAGATCGTGTGTACCGCGCAGCAATCTGGTGTTTCGGCTCCTGCGATGCCGCCGGCGACGCGTTCCTGTCGCCAGGCCAAGCCCAGGCGAAGATCGCCGCTCGGGTCGGATTCGTCGTCATCGGACAGCAATGAAACCTGGTCCATTCCCGCGCGATGCCGGATGGAGACTGAAGGCTCGGGTCGGATAGAGATCTGTCGGTTTTCGCCGAACTCCAACTGTGACGCAACAGAGCGACGACTTGAGCGTGATGAGATTAGGTCAATCCATCGTGGCTTGCGGCGTGATGCACCTCTCCCCTACGGAGAGGTGCACCGCATTCGCGGAAACCGATCCAACCAAAACTGATCCAACCGAGCCGTCCCGCTTTAGCCTCACGGCACCAGCGTGGCCTCGAAACCAACCTCGACCTTCATCAGCTTGGAAACAGGGCACCACGCCTTTGCTTCCGTCGCAATTGACTGGAACGTGTCCTGATCAATGCCCGGTATCTTCGCCGTGACGGTGAGATGGACCGAGCTAATGGAAAAGCCGTCGCCGTCCTTTTCGATGACAACCTCCGATTTGCCGTCCACCTGTTCGGGCACAAAGTTCGCCGTTCCGAGCATTCTGACCAACGACATGGTGAAGCACGCGGCGTGAGCGGCGCCGAGCAACTCTTCGGGGTTGGTACCCGGCTTTTCGCCGTAGCGGGTGAGGAAACTATAGGGATAATTCTCCAGAGCGCCGCTCTCGGTCGAGACTGCCCCCTTGCCGTCATGCAGATTGCCGCTCCACGTCGTAGATCCAAAGCGTTTCATGGCTTCGCTCCATTCGTGTCATGCATGCGTCGTCAGGCTTGCTGTCCGGCGGCTTCGAGGATCAGGCGCGTGATTTCCTCGGGGTGCGACATCATCGCAAGGTGGCTCGCTTTGACCTCGATGGTCGTGGCGCCCATCCGCTTCGCCATGAAGCGCTCGAGGTCCGGGTTGATCGTGCGGTCTTCGGTAGAAACCGCGTAGTAGCTGGGCTTGGATCGCCATGCCGCATGCGTGGTCTTGCCGGTGAGCAGCGCCTTGTGGAACGGCTCCTGGACCGCATAGAGCACTTTTGCCTTGGCTTCCGGCAGGTCGCCGGCGAAATCTCGCAGGAAGGCCTCTTCCGAGAGGCGTCCCTCGTCGCCGTCGAACACGATACCGGCCGAGGCAGGCGGCGTCGGATATGTCTTGGCCAGGGCCGTGTAATCCTCACCGGCATCCGGCGCACGCGCCGCCACATAGACCAGCGCCGAGACGTTCGGATGCACACCGGCTTCGGTGACGATCATGCCGGAAAAGGAGTGGCCAACCAGGACCGTCGGACCATCCTGGCGCGCGAGCACGCGCTCGGCGGAGGCCACGGCTTCAGGCAGCGTCGTCAGCGGGTTCTGCACGGAGGTGACGTTCAGTCCCACCGACTGCAAGCGCGGAATCACTTCGGACCAGCAGGAGCCGTCGGCGAACAGTCCGTGCACGAGCACGACGTTGCGCGCCTTGCCTGGAGCCGCGTTGGCGGCCATGCCGCGTGTGGAAATCAGTGAAGTTGCCGCACCCGCGACCAAAGCGGCCGAAAACACACGTCTGTTCATCATGATGGCTTCTCTTCGTTAGGACGCTGCTTGGCCGCAAAGATAGTTCACCTTGGGGCCGAAGGATTCTACGATCGCACGGGGCGCGCCGTTACCGCGCGCATTCAAGACACGTTTGGGAGAACTCTGATGCGGAGCATCGAACCGATCCGCCAGGCGCTCGAGGCAGCGGTTGAGGACGCGCGGATTGCAGGCGTCGCGGCGGCAGTCGCGAGCGCTGACGGGGTGATCTTCGAGGGCGCGGTCGGACGCAGGAGCATTCAGCGCCCCGAGCCGATGGCGGCGGACTCCGTTTTCCGCATCGCCTCGATGACCAAGGCGATCACGGCGGCGGCGGCGATGCAGCTCGTCGAGCAAGGCAGGCTCGCGCTGGATCAGCCGGCACGGGAAATCCTGCCCCTCCTCGGCGAGACCAAGGTCCTTGTTGGCTTTGATGCCAACGGGCCGATCCTGCGGGCCCCGCGTTCGGAAATCACCTTGCGAAACCTGCTCACCCACACCGCGGGCTTTGCCTACGACATGTGGAACGCGAACATGGCGCGCTACATGAAGGAGAGCGAGATCCCTCCGATGCGCACGGCGAGGCTTGCAGCATTCGCCGTGCCGCTCGTCCGCGATCCCGGTGAGCGCTGGGAGTATGGCGTGAACATCGAGATGGTCGGTCGCATGGTGGAAGCGGCGAGCGACCTCGATCTCGAAACCTATCTGCAGAGGCACATTCTCGGCCCGCTTGGCATGCGCGACACCAGCTACATCGCGCGCGGCGAATGGGAGAGCCGCCTCACCGCACTTCATGGCCGGAGAGAGGACGGCACGCTGGAGATGATCGCCAGTCCCCCCATCGATGAAGCTCGCCGCGAATTCTTCCCGGGCGGCGGCGGCCTATACTCGACCGCATCAGACTATTTGCGCTTTCTGCGCGCGCTGATGAATGGCGGCGAACTCGACGGCGCGCGCATCCTCAAACCAGAGACGGTGGCGCTGATGAGCGAGAACCACATGGGTGCGCTCGATGTGCAGCCGCTGCCGAGCCAGAACCCGCAACTGTCCGCCCATGTCGATCTCATGCCCGGCATACCCAAGAAATGGGGCTTGAGCTTCCTCATCAACGCCGAAGCGGTGCCGGGGGCGCGGCGTGCCGGCAGCCTAGCCTGGGCGGGTCTCAACAACACCTATTTCTGGCTCGATCCGAGCGCGAAGGTCGCGGGCGTGTTCATGACGCAGATCCTGCCGTTCGCCGATCCCATCGTGCTTGCGGCGTTCGACAGGTTCGAGCGCGCCGTCTACGAGACGATCGGCCGAGGTTAGGCTATGCACGGCGTGGGACCCGGCCGGTCGGTTCCGCGAAATGACGGAATGCGAAGGGCGCCGAACCGAAGACCGCCCCACTGCGTTGACCAGGGCATGCTGGGTGACAACCGGCCACAACGGAGATGGCGGACGTAGCTCATTTTGCCGGTTTCTGGCTGCGACACCAACGCATCGGTACGCGCTAACGCCTAACCCGTTCCCGGCATGCGCCTCTCTTCCGCAAAGGCCTGAGCCCGCGAGTCCAGGCGCCGCAACTCAACTCGCGTGGCCAAGGATCTGCCCTACTCCGCCGCTTACTGCAGATACGTGATCGGCGTAGGCACCGTCACCAGATCTTGCGCGGCCGCCGGACCGAGGCTCACGGCCGCGGCCTCGGTGCGGTACTGCGGAAGATGACCGTCAAGCGAGTAGATCACGCAAAGCGCAAGGCTCGCCCAGACCGCCGCGCTGAAATAGAGCGACATCCAGGCAATCTCGTCCTTCCAGTGCGCGATGTCGTGCGTGACGACCCACCGCGTGGCCGCGTCGTAAAGGCCCTCCAACAGGCCCAGAAGCTTGCTGCCCTCGGCATGCCCCGCCTTCCAGCGCTTCAGATACATGGGAACGTCGATTGTCACCAGAAAAGCCAGATAGCCCGCAATGCCGATGATCGCGATCACGAGCGCCCAGCGAAGCGGCCCCTCGAACTCGGGCAGCAGCCGAGCAAGACCGACTCCGACAATGAGGAAGGTGACGGCCCAGATCGAATTCTCGATGGCGTTACCAAGGTAATTGGTGGTCAGCACCGCATACCATGAGAAGCACTCGGCGATCAGGATCAGTGGCACGATCAGCCATGCGAGGTTCAGGGTGGTGTCCGCTCCCGTCATTCCGCCGAGCTGGCTCAGAATGATCGCCCATTGCCCCGCGAAACAGACCTCGGCCACGGTCGCGACCGACCGGCCGACCAGAACGCTGGACAGCCAGGTATCGAAAAGGCAGATGCGCTGAACATCCGCGCGCGGCAGAACCGACCGGAAGGCGCAACCGAACACATAAGCCGCGCAAAGCAGAAGCATGAGCTGGAGGTCGGAAGTGCGGCCCAGGCTGGCGGTCGGGATCTCGCGGAAACTGTGGTAGAGCAGGAACCAGAACGCGATGTTTGCGCCGCTCACCAGGGTCAACAAACCCCACCACCAGGCCAGGGGATTTGACCGCGCCCGCCACAGCTTCATTGGCCGCTCCGGATTTAATCGAACTGACACCCTCACGTAGCAATTCTGTCATAAAATGACGGTTCCGCGTGACAAAAATGTGTGTGGGCCGGCTTGATCGCGCTCGCGGGCGCATTGCGACACGCACAGGGTTGGTGCCCCATCCCGATGGTGGCACCGTGATGGCCAGACTTTTCGGCTGGTCCTGGGGAGTGCAGCCTACCCGCTAAAGAGCCTTGAATTGAACGCGACTAAGCGCTCGTCACATGCACGGGCGGCTTTTGTCCGGCGTTCCAGCGACCGCCGATGGCCCGTTCGATCTGCGCGGCGAGTTGCAGCAGCAAGCCGTCATTGGCCTGCTTCGCCTGCGCTTGGATGCCGAGCGGCAGGCCGTTTTCATGGGCCGCCAGCGGCAGCGAGATCGCGGGGATGCCGCAGAGATTGGCGAGCGGCGTGAAGGCGAAGTTGCGCCAGAGATTGCTGAACCAGTCGAGGACCGAGAGATTGTCGCTGATCGTCAGGAATTCGGTTGTGCCGACTTTCGGTGTCGGCAGCGCGGTGATCGGCGTCAGGATGATGTCCCAGTCGTCAAAAAATGCGCCGAAACCACGGGATGTAGTGTTGAAGACCGCCTGCATCCGTGCCCGCTCGGCGAATGTCGTGTGCCGACCGGCTTCCCAAATCCTGATATTCATGGGCTCGACAAGATCCGCGGGCGGCCTGTCCAGACCGCGCGCGGCAAGCAGATTGCCGATCACTTGCGCGAAATTGCTGATGTAGCAGGTCGTCTGGGCGGCAAAGGCGGCGCGATAATCGACGTCGGGCAAGGCGTAGTCGACCTGATGGCCGAGGCCTTCGAGGAAGCGGCCAACGCGTTCGAGCTCCGCCGCGATCTGCGGCGTGGCACGATAGTCGCCCCATTGATGGGAGAGCGCGATTTTCAGCGGATGCGGATCGCGCTTGATCATCTCGGTATATGGCTCCGGCGGGCTCCAGAACGGCATGAACTCACCCGGCGGGGGCCCTCGGCAGGAGTCCACGAAGGCCGCGGTGTCGCGCACCGAGCGCGATTGGCAGCCCTGGATCGAGACGAGCCCGGTCAAGTCGGACAAATGCGGCGCGAGCGAGAACACCCCGCGCGAAACCTTAAGCCCGATATTTCCATTGACGCCCGCGGGAATGCGGATCGAACCGCCGCCGTCGGTCGCGTGCGCGATCGGCACGACGCCCGCGGCCACCATGGCCGCGCTGCCGGCCGATGATCCGCATGTGGTGTAATCCGTATTCCAGGGGTTGCGCGTGATGTAGACGGCGGGATTTTCGGCCGAACTGCAAACCCCGAATTCCGGCGTGGTGGTGCGGCCGATGAGGTTGAGCCCGGCCTGGCGCATCTTCGTGGTGAGGAACGTATCCGCCGCGGCGCGATTGCCGCGCATCAAGAGCGAGCCCATTTCCTGCAGGCGGCCGCGCATTGTCGGCCCCAGATCCTTCATCAGGAATGGCAGCCCGGCAAACGGCCCCGTGAGATCAGTCCCCTCGGTGCCGGGATCGGCGATGGCGTTTTCAAAGACCTCGACGACCCCGGACAGCGCAGGATTGACCTTCGCGATGCCTGCGGCCGCCTGGCTTGCCAATTCCACAGGCGTCAGCTCGCCCGTCTTGACGCGTGCCGCCAGCGCCACGCCGTCATGCTGCGCCCACCCATCCCAGCTCATCGGCAAAGTCATGCGATCGATCCTTCGGCGTGATTGTAAGCGCTAGTGTTGTGACTCTGACGATCCATTCCGTCATTCCGGGGCAGCCCGCAGGGCTGAACCCGGAATCCAGAGGTTGTGGCGCGAGATTCCGGGTTCTCGCTTCGCGAGCCCGGAATGACATGAATCAGATATCAGAGACACAACACTGGCGGAGCAACTCAGACTTCTCCGCGGATGCAGTCTGGATGGCTCCTCGCAATAACGGAGAGGCCGAGCCCTACTCCGCCGCCTGCCGCACATGGCGTGCGGTCGGCGTGCGCATGGTGACGAGCTCTTCCGCGGCGGTCGGATGCAGCGCGAGCGTGGCGTCGAAATCGGCTTTCGTCGCCTTCATCTTCACCGCGATCGCCACCGCCTGGATGATCTCGGCGGCATAATCGCCAACGATATGGCAGCCGACCACGCGATCGCTCACCCCGTCGACCACGAGCTTCATCAGGACGCGGGTATCGCGGCCCGACAGCGTGGCTTTGAGCGGCCGGAACGTCGCCTTGTAAATGTCCACGCGGCTGAACTGCGCGCGCGCCTGGGTTTCCGTCAGCCCCACCGTGCCGACTTCGGGCTGCGAGAACACCGCGGTCGGAATGTCCGCGTGATCAACCTTGACGTCGCGCTTGCCGAACACGGTGTCGGCAAAGGCATGACCTTCGCGGATCGCGACCGGCGTCAGGTTGAGGCGATGGGTGACGTCGCCGATGGCGTAGATATGCGGCACATTGGTCTGCGAATACGCGTTGACCGCGATGCCGCCATTGCTCGGATTGATGGCAACGCCGGCCTTTTCCAGGCCGAGATTGGCGACATTCGGATGCCGCCCGATCGCGAACATCACTTTTTCCGAGGCGACGCTCGATCCGCTCGAGAGATGAGAGACGTATTCGTCGCCATAGCGGTCGACCTTCTCGATCGTGCAGCCGGTCAGGATGGTGATGCCTTCCTTCTCCATCTCGCTGCGCACATGCGCACGCACGTCGTCGTCGAAGCCGCGCAGGATGTTGTCGCCGCGGTAGATCACCGTCACGTCCGAGCCGAAGCCGGCGAAGATGCAGGCAAATTCCAGCGCGATATAGCCGCCGCCCTGGATCACGATGCGCCTGGGCAGCTCCGGCAGATGAAACGCCTCGTTTGAGGAGATCACATGCTCGATGCCCTCGATCATGCGGCCATGGTTCGGCGCACCGCCGGTCGCGATCAGCACGTGCTTTGCAGTGACCTTCTCGCCAGTCGCAAGCCGCAACGTATGCGCATCCTCGAACACCGCGCGCGTCTTGACGATCCGGGCGCCGGATTTTTCGACATTGGCGGTGTAGGCCGCCTCCAGCCGCGCGATCTCCTTGTCCTTGTTGGCGATCAGCGTCGGCCAGTCGAAGGTCGCCTGCGGAATGGTCCAGCCGAAGCCGGCGGCGTCCTCGATCTCGTGCCTGACATGCGAGCCCAGCACGAACAGCTTCTTGGGCACGCAGCCGCGGATCACGCAGGTGCCGCCCATCCGGTATTCCTCGGCGACCATGACGCGGGCGCCGTAGCCCGCCGCGATCCGGGCGGCACGAACCCCGCCCGAACCGCCTCCGATGACAAACAGGTCGACGTCGAATTCAGCCATCTTTCACCTCGACCTGTTGCAGACCCTTGCTAGATCTGCTTGCCGCGCTTGCGCATCTCGGCGCGGAATTCGCCGTTGACGATTTCGGCGAATTGCTGCGCCCACTGGTTCATATAGGACATGCTGAACTGGATCGCGCGCGGCTCACTCGCCAACAGCTTTTGACCAAGCGGGGACTTATAAAACGTCACCAGGTCCTTCAATTCCTGCTCGGTAAATTCATTGGCATAGATCTGCGCCATGCCGTCGCCGATCTCCTTCTCGCGGCCGGCGAGCTTCTGCGCGACGATGACGGCGACCTCGTTGAGGTCCTTCTGATAGTTGAGATTGGTCTGCAGCAGCGTGTCCTTGGTCTGCTGCACGATGTTCGGAACGGCGTTGGCGTACATGGCGCTGGCGTTCTTCATGGCCAGGATTTCCTTGGCCGCGGCGATCGCCGCCGGCGAGCCCGGCTTCAGCGTGGGCGCTGCCTGCTGCTGTGGCTGTGCCCCGGCCGGCAGACCGGCCAACGCAACGGCCAGTACAATGCCGGCGGCCGGCAACATTCTGAAAACGCTCTTCATTCCCGTCTCTCCTTGATGGATTGCGGCTTAAGGCCGATCAACAACGCGTATTCCCTGCGCGCCTGCCAATATCGCCGTACTGGCTAACCCCACGAACAGCCCATGCTCGACCACACCCGGGATCGCGCTGAGCAGCGCTGCCAGGCGGCGGGCGTCTTGTATGCGACCGAGATGGGCGTCGACAATCCAGTGTCCGCCATCGGTGACAAAAACGTGGCCATCCTTGGCCGTGCGGACCATCATTTGGCCGGAGACGCCGCTTTCCCTGAAAGCGTTGGCCATGGCCCGCTGCGTCGCGGCAATGCCGAACGGGATCACCTCGACCGGCAGCGGAAAGTGGCCCAGCGCATCGACCCATTTCGAATCATCGGCGATCACGATCATGCGATCGGAGGCGCTGGCGACGATTTTTTCCCGCAACAGCGCGCCGCCCCCGCCCTTGATCAGGTCGAGTTCGGGATTGATCTCGTCGGCGCCGTCGACCGTCAGGTCGAGCCGGTCGATCTCATCCAGCGTGGTCAAGGGAACGCCGGAAGCCAAAGCATGGGCCCTGGTCGCTTCCGAGGTCGGTACGCCCACGACGTCAAGCCCGGCGCGAACGCGCGCGCCGAGCAGTTCCACGAAATGCCTGGCGGTCGAGCCGGTACCAAGGCCGAGCCGCATGCCGTCGCGCACCTGTTCCAGCGCGCGCGCCGCTGCCTGCCGTTTCAATTCGTCCATCGACACGATCTTAAGCCCCTCGACTCGAAGCTCCCGGCACCGGCATGACGCCGGTCCCGCCGGGTCCGGGCGCCCGGCGCGCGCATATCTAGCCTCGTTTGGTGCGGCGGAATAGCGCAATTGGCGGGGGCGCGGGCGAAATCTCGCCACGATCGCTGTCCACAGCCTGATTTCCCTGCCCTTGCAGGATCGGATCAGGACCGCTAGCGGTTTTCGGGATGGCCGCTCTCCCCCTCATTGTCTTCGACCTGGACGGAACGCTGGTGGACACGGCGCCCGACCTGATCAGCGCCTTGAACTTCGTGCTCGAGCGCGAGGGTTTGCCCGCCGTCCCGCTGGCCTCCGCCCGCAAGATGATCGGCGCCGGCGCCCGCAAGCTGATCGAGCGCGGGCTCGAGGCGGAAGGGCGCTTCACCAGCGCCGAAGACGTCACGCGCCTGACCGCCGATTTCATCGATCATTATGCCGACCACATCGCCGACGCCTCGCGCCCCTTCGAGGGGCTGGAGGAGGCGCTGGACGACCTCGCTGCCGGCGGCCATCTGCTCGCGGTCTGCACCAACAAGCTCGAATGGCTGTCCAAGCGGCTCTTGGACCAGCTCGGGCTGAGTGGGCGATTTGCCGCCATCTGCGGCGCCGACACCTTCGGAGTATCAAAGCCGGACCCGGCGATCTTGCGTCAGACCGTGGGGCGGGCCGGCGGCGAGGTCTCCTCAACCATCATGGTCGGCGATTCCGGAACCGATGTCGGCGTCGCCCGCCGCGCCTCGGTTCCCGTAATCGGGGTCAGCTTCGGTTATACCGATGTTCCCATCGCCGAGCTGAAGCCCGATCGGGTGATCCACCACATGCGGGATCTGCCTTCTGCGGTGGAAGATCTCTCGGTTCCATCAAAGCTTCGCGTAAGCCCCTGAGGCACCGCTTTAATTTCGGCCCCTGCAGGATTCTGTTAACCATCAATTAACTTAACGCCCCATCCGGTTGCACCGCCGTCCCGAGGCTCCTATGGTCGCGCCGGGGATTGCGGCGCCCTGCCGCAGTAGAGTGACGGATTGATCATGCGTCGTGTTCTCGCGATTGCCTTAGCCGGGGCGAGCCTGGGCGGCTGCTCGTCGTCCTCGCTGAGCGACTATTTCAAGTCCACCCCACCGACCATTCAGGTCCAGCTCGAATCCCAGCCGTCCGGCGCGGATGCCACGACCTCGCTGGGGCCGGGTTGCAAAACCCCCTGCTCTGTTTCGGTGGCCGCACCCGATGCCGGCTTCTCCGTCGCCTACTCGCTCGCCAAATACGAGCCCGCCACCGTGCAGGTGAAGGTGATCCGCAACCCGGGCGACCTCACCACACCCGCCACAACGGTGACCGACCCCAATCCGGTGTTCGCGGAACTGCAGCTTTCGGGTCCCCCGCCCAAGTCGCACAAAATGCATCCGAGAAGCAAGAGACCGAAGTCGGCCGCCGCCCCTGCCGCTGCGACCGATTCGGCGTTCCCGGATCCCAACGCGCCGCCTGCGACCCGCTGATCCCCTCGTTGCAGCATCGCACGCGCCTAGCGCCTCATATCGGCATCCCCGATTGTCGAGGCGCCGCGCCATGCTTAGATTGCACCCATATGTCCTGTGCCGCGCCTGTTACGGCCGCAAGCTGGTTTGAGTGCTTTTTCGCATGACCGATGCTCCGTTCGATAACCTGCCCCATACCTCGCGTCCGATGACCGATCCGTTCGGTCGGACGATCAGCTATTTGCGGGTGTCGGTCACCGACCGCTGCGATCTGCGCTGCTTCTATTGCATGTCGGAAGACATGACCTTCCTGCCCAAGGCCGACCTGTTGACCTTGGAAGAGCTCGACCGGCTCTGTTCGGCCTTCATCGCCAAGGGCGTTCGCAAGCTCCGCCTCACCGGCGGCGAGCCGCTGGTCCGGCGCAACGTGATGTCGCTGGTGCGCTCGTTGTCGCGTCATCTTGCGACCGGCGCGCTGCGCGAACTCACCATGACCACCAATGGCACCCAGCTCGCGCGCTATGCAGCGGACTTGCGGGACTGCGGCATGCGCCGGATCAACGTCTCGCTCGACACGCTCGACCCGGTCAAATTCCGGAGCATCACCCGCTGGGGCGAGCTCGATAAGGTGCTGGCCGGCATCGAGGCGGCGCGCGCGGCGGGGCTTGCGGTGAAGATCAACGCGGTGGCGCTGAAAAACCTGAACGAGGACGAAATCCCTGCCCTGATCGAATGGGCGCATGGCAAGGGCATGGACATGACCCTGATCGAGGTCATGCCGATGGGCGAAATCGGCGAAGGCCGCATCGACCAGTATGTGCCGCTGTCACTCGTGCGCGCGCGGCTTGCCAAGCACTATACGATGACCGATCTCGATGAGAGCACCGGGGGACCTGCGCGCTACGTCCGCATCAGCGAAACCGGCGGCAAGCTCGGCTTCATCACGCCGATGACGCATAATTTCTGCGAGCTGTGCAATCGCGTGCGCGTGACCTGCACCGGTACCCTGCACACCTGCCTGGGCCATGAGGATGCCGCCGATCTGCGCAAGCCGCTGCGCGCATCGAGCGATGACGAGCTGCTCTCGGCCGCGATCGACCGCGCCATCGGCCTGAAGCCGAAAGGCCACGACTTCATCATCGATCGCCGGCATAACCGTCCGAGCGTTTCCCGGCATATGAGTGTGACCGGGGGCTAGCCCCCACACCTCACGTCGCAGACCGCATCTTACGCATTCTGCGCATCCACGATGAAGACGGTGCGGCGCTTGCTGTCATCGCTGGGCCATGCCTGTTCGACCTCCGACAGTGGACGCGGTGTCGTCGCGATCTTGAAACCAGCGGAGGCGGTCGCTTGCAGCAGCGCGCCGACAGCGCTGACGAGGCGCTCAAGGCGTATGCTGCCGATACCGCTTCCCATCAATTCGAGCCCCGATGCGCGCAGCACCGCGCTTGGCAGCTTGATGTCAGCCCCGCTGAGGGCACCAATCTGCACGTATCGAATGGGCACGGCTTCAGCGCCGGCTTTGGCCGCGGCGATAAGCAGGCGCTCCGCGCTCTTACCCCAGAGATAGTCGATGACGACGTCGACCCCCTCGGCGAACTGCTCCTTGAACCGCTCCTCCAGCTCTGCTTCGCCAACCGCAAGCGGAATGGTGACGTCGGCGCCAAGACCGGCGAGTGAACGCAAAGCCTCGGTATTGCGGCCCGTCGCGATGACCTTGCGCGCCCCGAAGTGTTTCGCGATCTGCACCGCGAGCCGGCCCGCCGTTCCCGTCGCACCGTTGACCAGCACGGTCTCCCCTGCCTTGAGGCGCGCGCGTTCGGTGTAGGCTGCCCAGGACGACATGCCGGGATTGGCGATCGCCGCCGCCGTTCCATCATCGAGCGCGTCAGGCACCGGCACGCACTGCGCTGCAGGCACCACCGCCAGTTCGGCCATGCTGCCGTAAGGCGCTCTTGGCAGAACGAAATAGACCCGGCGTCCGTCATCGAGCCGTCCGACGCCATCGATGCCGACCACGAAAGGAAAGCGGCCAGATGCGCTGTAATGCGTGCCGGATGCGCGGCCCTTGACGACATGGCTGATGGCTGCGGCTGTGACCGCGACGCGGTTTTCGCCGGGCGATGGCAGAGGCTCCGCAAAGTCCCCATAGACTGGAACCTGCCCCGCCTCCCGAACGATCGCGGCTTTCATGACCGATTTCCTTCCAGCATCCGAATATATGTGCATAATGCACATACTTAAGAGGAATGTCGGGATGCCGTCAAGAAAGAAAGTGCAAAATACACATATCGGCAGCCGCCTGCGCGAACTGCACGGTGCGCTGCTCGATATCGTGGTTACGATGAACCGGCCGCAACGCGACGAGGTGCTGATCAAGGAGGCAGGGATTCCCCTTGATCGAGCCCTGTTTCCACTGCTCGTCTTCGTCGAGCGGTTCGGGCCGATCGGCGTGGTGGAACTGGCCGATCGCGTGGGACGCGACTACACCACCGTCAGCCGTCAGGTCGCCAAGCTCGAGAGCCTCGGGCTGGTCGAGCGCCAGGGGAGCGAAGCCGACAGGCGCGTGCGCCAGGCAGCCATCACGGCAAGAGGCAAGGCCATGACCGACCTTGTTGACGCAGCGCGGGAGCGCATCGGCCGCGCCATCTTCGCCACCTGGGATTCGCGCGAGTTCGACGAGCTGGTGCGGCTGATGCGGAAATTTGCCGACGCCCTGCAGCGCGACCCGCCCCTCGTTTCGAAAGCAAATCAGACGAGCAGGTCCGGAGGCTGACCCCTCCGGATTTACCAAGCCCCGGCAGATGCTTGGCACCGCGTCAATTTGTCCATTTTCCGATTGACGGCGCGAAAACGCGCTGATTTACGTGCGGTGGCTTTCAATGCCGGCCCGCCCAGATGGGCCGCTGCGCCGCTTGCGCAGCCAAGACGGCGAAGGCGAGATGTGGGGAGGGACTGGCATTGCAATCGCTCCACAAGGTGAGCCGTGGCCGCGCGCATTCCCCGCGCGACGGCGAAGCAATGCCTTTGGCAGTTATCGGCGCGCATTGAAGCGTGGCCGCGGAGAACGAGATGCGCCCATTGTTGGCAGTCAGCACCGCCATCGACCAGCTCAACGAAAAGATCGGCTACGTCTGTAACCTCCTGGTGCTGTTTTCCTGCCTGCTCAGCGCCGGTAACGCGATGATCCGTTATGCCTTCGACTACAGCTCCAACGGCTGGCTCGAGGCGCAATGGTACATGTTCGCGATCGTCGTGATGTTCGGCGCCTCCTACACCTTCAAGCGCAACGAGCACGTTCGGGTCGAGATCTTCTACCTCTATCTGTCCGAGCGGGGCCAGCTCTGGCTCGACCTGATCGGCACGCTGTTCTTCCTGATCCCGTCCTGCCTGCTGCTCGCCTATTTGTCCTGGCCGTTCTTCATGCAGTCCTACAACGTCGGCGAAATGTCGGGCAATGCCGGCGGCCTGCTGCGCTGGCCGATCAAATTCGTTATCCCCTCCGGCTTCGTCATGCTGGCCTTGCAGGGCGTCTCCGAAGTGATCAAGCGCATGGCAGCGCTCAAGGGCGAAGTGACGATCGACGCGAAATATGAGAGGCCGACCCAATGATCACGCTGGAAATGATGCCGCCTATGATGTTCGGCGGCCTGGTTCTGGCGATGCTGATCGGCTTCCCGGTCGCGTTCACGCTCGCAGCCGTCGGATTGTCGTTCGGCTTCCTCGCCATTCATCAAGGCTTCTTCGACCTGAACTTCCTGCAGGCGATTCCGGGCCGCATATTCGGCAGCGTGCTGTCCAACGAGCTTCTGCTTGCGATCCCCTTCTTCACCTTCATGGGCGCAGTGCTCGAGCGGTGCGGGCTCGCCGAGGACATGCTGGATTCGATGGGCCAGTTGTTCGGTCCGATCCGCGGCGGTCTCGGCTACTCCGTCATCATCGTCGGCTTCATCCTTGGGGCCATCACCGGAACGGTTGCGGCGCAGGTCATTGCCATGGCGTTGATCTCGATGCCGGTGATGATCCGCTACGGCTACAACATGCGCTACATCACCGGTGTGCTCGCGGCCTCCGGCACCATTACGCAGCTTGTGCCGCCCTCGCTGGTCTTGATCGTGCTCGCCGACCAACTCGGCAAGTCGGTCGGCGACATGTATCTCGGTGCGTGGGGACCGTCGATCTTCCAGATCGTGCTGTTCGCCGGCTACACCTTCCTGCTCGGCATCTTCAAGCCGCATCACGTGCCGGCGGTGCCGAAGGAAGCGCGCACGCTGACCGGCTGGGCGCTGTGGAAGAAATGCCTGCTCGGCATCATCCCCTCCGCGGTGCTGATCTTCGTCGTGCTCGGCACCATGATGATGGGCCTTGCGACGCCGACGGAAGCCGGCGCCATGGGCGCGGTCGGCGCCATCGTGCTGGCGGCGATCCACCACAAGGATTTCAGCCGGATCGGCAGCAAGATCCTGATCGCCGGGGTGATCGCAGCGGGCATCGGCACGATCGTCGCGATGTTCTACACCGAGAACATCGTCTTCAAGATCGCCTTTGCAATCACCTATTTCGCCGTGGCCTGGATTTGCATCGAGGCCGCGCGCATCCCCGAGCTGCGCGACCTGATCAAGCAGGGCTATCAGACGACCATGCGCATCACCTGCATGGTCACTTTCATCCTGATCGGCTCGACCTGCTTCTCCGTGGTGTTCCTCGGCGTGTCCGGAGGCGAGTGGCTCGAGCACATGCTGACCTCGCTGCCCGGCGGTGCCTGGGGCTTCCTCGCCTTCATCAACGTCTTCATTTTCTTCCTGGCGTTCTTCCTCGACTTCTTCGAGATCGCCTTCATCATCTTGCCGATGATCGCGCCGATCGCACAGAAGGTTCTCGCTCCCGTCGTTGGGGCCGACGCGGCGCTGATCTGGTTCGGCGTGATGCTGTGCGTGAACATGCAGACCTCGTTCCTGCATCCACCGTTCGGCTTCGCCCTGTTCTACCTGCGCGGCGTCGCCCCGAAGGAGGTCAAGAGCTCCGACATCTATTGGGGCGCGATGCCGTGGATCGGGCTGCAGGCCTTGATGGTGGCGCTGGTGATCGCCTTCCCGGTGACGGTGACAGGGCTCTTGGATAAGCCGGCCGATGTCGACCTGAACAAGATCAAGATCGAGGTGCCGCAGATCGATCTGCCGCCGCTGGATCTGGGCCCGCCGAGCAAGTAGCGGCATGATCTGACGGGCTCAAATCTCGGACCGTCATCCCGAGGCGCGAGCCAACGGGTCCGCGGAAAGCGCGGCCCGATGACAGGCTCCGCGAGCGCCTCAGGGGTGACGGTGATAGAGATTCGAGCCGCTTCGGAGAGCAATCGAAAGCCCCGGAGCTCTCACTCCGGGGCCTTTGTTTTAGGCAATACCTGTAGTCAGCTCTGCGAATGCCGGGCCATGAAGTTGTCATAGCCGACTTCAGCGACCTGGAACCAGGCGTAGCTGTTGTTGGAATAGTTGGTCAGCGACTCATAGACCTTCTTGAAATTGGGATTGCTGGCGGCGACCTCGTTGTGCAGCTCTTTCGCTGCCTTGAACGAGGCCTCCATGATGGGCGGCGAGAACGCATGCAGCTTGGCGCCGCCGGCGAGCAGCTTGCGTAGCGCCGTTGGATTGGTCGAGTCGTACTTCGCCATCATCCAGTTGTTGGCGTAATGACCGGCCTGCTCGAGAACGCTCTGATAGAATTTCGGCAGCGCGTTCCACTTGTCGAGGTTGATGAAGGCAAGCAGCATCGGGCCGCCCTCCCACCAGCCGGGATAGTAGTAGTGCGGCGCGATCTTGTAGAGGCCGAGCTTCTCGTCGTCATAGGGGCCGACCCACTCGGCCGCATCGATCGTGCCTTTTTCGAGCGCCGGATAGATGTCACCGCCGGCAAGCTGCTGCGGCACGCAGCCGAGCTTCTGCATCACGCGACCGGCGAAGCCGCCGATGCGGAATTTGAGGCCTTTCAGGTCATCAACCGTGTTGATCTCCTTGCGGAACCAGCCGCCCATCTGACAGCCGGTGTTGCCGGCGAGCAATGAGGTCACGTTGTAGTTTTTGTAGAAGCTGTTGAGGATCTCCTTGCCCCCGCCCAGCATGTACCAGGCCTGGTTGATGCGCATGTCGGGGCCGAACGGCACGGACGAGCCGAAGGTGAAGGTCGGGTCCTTGCCGAAATAGTAATAGGACGCGGTGTGGCCCATCTCGACCGTGGCGCTTTGCACCGCGTCGAGCACCTGCAGGCCCGGCACGATCTCGCCGGCGGCAAAGGTCTGGATCTGGAATTTGTTGTCGGTGGCCTCGCCGACCAACTTGGCCATCATCTCGGCACCGCCGTGCAGCGTGTCGAGCGATTTCGGCCAACTCGTCGTCATGCGCCACTTGATCTCCGGCATGCCTTGCGCAATCGCCGGAGCCGCCACCGTTGCGGCGCCTGCGACGCCCAAGCCGGTGACTTTGATAAAGTCTCGACGTTTCATGTTCTCTCCCTCTGGTGTGCTTGTGGTGCCTTCTTGCCGAGGCTTGGGAGCCAGCATGGAACATCGCCTGGCCTGTTGCCACGCAAAAAAAGCCCGGCCTCATGCGGAGGCCGGGCTCTGTCGTCTAAGACTTAAGGATAGGATCAGCCGCGGGTGCGCGAGCGGATCATGAAGCTGTCGAAGGTGTATTCGGCAACCTGCCACCAGAGATATTGATCGGAGCGATAGGCCTGCATCGCCTCGATGGATTTCTTGAAGTCGGGATTCTTGGCGGAGATTTCCGACCACAATTCGTTGGTCGCCTTCAGGCAGGCCTCCAGCACTTCGTTGGTGAAGGGACGGAGCTGGGTGCCGCCGGCGACCAGCCGCTTCAACGCAGCCGGGTTCTGCATGTCGTAGCGCGCGGCCATCCAGCTATTGGCGTTGGCCGCCGCGTTGGTGAGAACGGCCTGGTAGTTCTTCGGCAGCGAATTCCATTTCTCCAGATTGCAGAAGGCGTGGACGGTCGGTCCGCCCTCCCAGAAGCCCGGATAGTAGTAGTACTTCGCCACCTTCTGGAAGCCGAGCTTCTCGTCGTCATAAGGCCCGACCCATTCCGCGGCGTCGATCGTGCCCTTTTCCAGCGCGGGATAGATGTCGCCGCCGGCGAGTTGCTGCGGCACGACGCCGACCTTCTGCAGCACCTGCCCTGCGATGCCGCCGATGCGGAATTTCAGCCCGGAGAGATCGGCGACCGTCTTGATCTCCTTGCGGAACCAGCCGCCCATCTGGGTGCCGGTGTTGCCGCACGGGAATGCGATCACGCCGAACTTCTTGAAGAACTCGTTGCCGAGCTCCTGTCCGCCGCCCTGGTACCACCAGGAGTTCTGCATGCGCGCGTTCAGCCCGAACGGCACCGAAGCATAGATCGCAAAGGTCGGGTCCTTGCCGACGTAGTAATAGGAGACGGTGTGGCTCATCTCCACGGTGCCATTGGAGGTCGCGTCCAGCGCCTGCAGGCCGGGCACGATCTCGCCGGCAGAGAAGACCTGGATCTGAAACTTGTTGTCGGTCATCTCCGCGACGTATTTGGCGAACTCGGTCGCGCCGCCATAGATCGTGTCAAGCGACTTCGGAAAGCTCGAGGTCAGGCGCCACTTGATTTCGGGCGAGGACTGCGCAATCGCGGGCGATGCGACCGCCGCGACCGCCGCCCCGGTCGCCGAAACCTTCAAAAAATCACGACGCTTCATTTTAAGGCCTTCTCCTTGTTGGCGCGTTTTCCCAATTCCTGCAGCAATCTTCCGGTGACACGATGGCTTGCAATCGAACCGAAGCGCTTCCGGGGGCGCCTTTTACACGGAAACCCGGCCCACGAAAACGCGACAATGGCATGACTGCGCTGATTAAACGAAAGTCGCATAGAGGGGCCGAAGCCCCGTTCAGGCCGCCGCAATCACACCCTTGAGCTGCGCGCGGATTTCACCGGCGATGGCGCGATAGATCGCCGCATGTGCCCCATCGGGCTCGCTGACGACCACGGGATTGCCGGCATCCGACGTCTCGCGAATCGCAATATGCAGCGGAATCTCACCCAGGAATGGCACCCCTAGCCGCTCCGCCTCATGCCGCGCGCCGCCATGACCGAAAATATCCGAGCGCGTACCGCAATGCGGGCATTGGAAATAGCTCATGTTCTCGACGATGCCGAGCACGGGGACGTTCACCTTCTTGAACATCGCAAGGCCCCGCCGCGCATCGATCAGCGAAAGGTCCTGCGGTGTTGAGATGATGATGGCACCTTTCAGCGGCACGTTCTGCGCAAGCGTAAGCTGCGCGTCGCCGGTGCCCGGCGGCATGTCGACCACCAGCACGTCCAGCGTACCCCAGGCGACGTCGCGCAGCATCTGCGTGATCGCCGACATCACCATCGGGCCGCGCCAGATCATCGCGGTATCCTCCTCGACCAGAAAGCCGATGGACATGATGGCAAGGCCGAAACGTTCGATCGGAATCATCTTCCGCTCGTCGTTGAGTTCGGGCTTTTCGCGGATGCCGGTCAGCCGCGGCACCGAGGGGCCATAGATGTCGGCATCAAGCAGGCCGACGCGCAGGCCCAAATCGCGCAGTCCCAGCGCAAGGTTGAGCGCGGTGGTCGACTTGCCGACGCCGCCCTTGCCCGAGGCGACCGCGATGACGGCGGCAATGCCCGGAATCTCCGCCTGCCGCGCCATCGGCGAGCCGGCGGGGCTATGCGGCGGCCGGTGTGCGGAAACCGGCGCGACGCCGGGCGCACCACGCGAGGCCGGTGCGGAGCCCGGCTTGCGCTCGGCGGTGAGCGCGATCATCGCGGTGGCAACGCCGGGGATCGCACGCACCGCGCTTTCGGCTTGCGCGCGCACGCTCTCCCAGGCGCGCGCCTCCGCCGCATCGACATTGATGGAGAAGAACACCTTGCCGTCATTGACTGCGACCGGCGACAGCACGTTCGCGTTGGTCAAGGCGACCCCGCGCGGCGTCTTCACCTTGGCGAGTGCATCGAGAACCTGTTGCTGCGTCACGCTCAAAGCGCTTCTCCTGCCGATCTATCCTCACGCGACAGATAGGACGTATCAGCGGAAAAGAACAGCGGTTCCGGGGTCCGATTTTGCGCCGGAGCAACCAATAGAGCGCTTGCGTGATCGGGCGTCAGCGCAAGGCGGGCTGGCCGAAGGCGCAACCCGCCATTCTTCGCGGGCGGCGCATTGCGCGTCCGCCTTCGCTCTTCCGAGCTACGGCGGGGCCTGCGCGCCAATGCGCGCCTTACGCACCATCACACCACCTTGGTCCCGATATCGTCGGTGGCCTCCGCCGGTGCGGATGTGGCGCTTTCCTTGGCGGCCTCGTAGTTCAGCTCGATCATGACGCCGTTGGGATCGTAGACGAAGATCTGCCAGAGATCGCCGCCGGGAACCTGGCGGGCCTCGAACCGCATGTCCTTGGACTGCAGGCGCTGCTTCATGGCCTCAAAGCCCCGGCTGACAAAGGCGACGTGATGGACGCAGCCGGAATCGGGCTTTTGCGCCTCGTCAGTCGGCGAAATATCGACGAGGTGAACCACCGGCTTGCCTTCGCTGTACATCCAGGCGCCGGGGAAGGCGAAATTCGGCCGGGCGCCCTTTTCCAACCCCAGGACATCCTCATAGAAACGGACCGTATCGGCGAGTTTCCGGGTCCGGATATTGAAATGATCGAGCACGCCCACGCTCACGCCCATAGCGAAACACTCCCTTTTTTGTGAAGTTCGTTGACGGTCGATCCTAACACAAAACCGGCTCTCCGCAGCACACGAAGCCGTTGCCCTTGACGCGCGAGGGGTTATGTTGCCCCCTCTTTCTGGAGCGCGACCGGATCGGGTTGACCGCCGTCGCGCTCCAGGTTTTCGATTGAGCATGATCTATTCGGAAAACCGGTACCCACTTTTCCGGATCATGCTCGATAGCCCGCCCGGCGAGGTCAATCGCCGGCAAGAACCCAAGGTAGCACATATGGCTAAAGTCGCTTTTATCGGTCTCGGCGTCATGGGATTTCCGATGGCAGGACATCTCGTGAAAAAGGGCGGCCACGAGGTAACGGTCTATAACCGGACATCCGCCAAAGCCCAGCAATGGGCGGAGAAGTTCGGCGGGCGTACCGCGCCGACGCCCAAGGCCGCTGCCGAAGGCCAGGATTTCGTGATGTGCTGCGTCGGCAACGACCACGACCTGCGCGCGGTCACCATCGGCCCCGATGGCGCCTTTTCCGGCATCAAGAAAGGGGCGACCTTCGTCGATCACACCACCGCGTCCGCCGAGGTTGCCCGGGAGCTCGACGCCGAGGCCAAGAAGCGCGGCTTCAACTTCGTCGACGCGCCCGTCTCCGGCGGCCAGGCCGGCGCGGAGAACGGGGTGCTGACGGTGATGTGCGGCGGCGATGCAGCCGCCTATGCCGGCGCCGAGCCGATCATTTCCGCCTATGCGCGGATGTGCAAGCTCTTAGGGCCCGCCGGCTCCGGCCAGCTCACCAAGATGGTCAATCAGATCTGCATCGCAGGCCTGGTCCAGGGGCTCTCCGAGGGCATTCACTTCGCCAAGAAATCCGGGCTCGACGTCCAAGCCGTGATCGAGACCATCTCCAAGGGCGCCGCCCAATCGTGGCAGATGGAAAACCGCTACAAGACCATGAACGAGGGCAAATACGATTTCGGCTTTGCCGTGGAATGGATGCGCAAGGACCTGTCGATCTGCATCGCCGAAGCCCGCCGCAACGGCGCCCACCTGCCGGTGACAGCGCTGGTCGACCAGTTCTATTCGGAGGTCGAGAAACTGGGCGGCAAGCGCTGGGACACCTCAAGCCTCCTCGCGCGGCTGGAGAAGTAAACGCGCCATTGCCGCGTGTCAGAGCAGCCCCATCTCGACCCGTCATCCCGAGGTGCGCGCTCTTGCGCGCCTCGAAGGATGAGCGGCCTCGCTGCGAGAGCCGGGCTGTCGCCCTTCGAGGCCGCCGCGGAGCCTGTGATCGGGCCGCGCTTCGCGCGGACCCGTTGGCGACGGCGCCTCCAGCGACAAACGGCGACGCCGTTGACGGACATAGAGGATGGTCCGTCCCCATCGGGATCATGCTTTAAAGAGTTAATTTAACCTTCCGTTAAGGAGAATTTTTAGCTTCTTAAGCCAGCTCTTAATGATTTGGAGCGAGAGATAGACAATGCAAAAAGCCCGCGCGGTTCGTGGGCAGGATTTGTGTTGTTTCATGAGCGTTCCCGCCGATAAGCCCGAAGTCGTGCAGCTTCCGGCTGAGCCGCCAGCGGCGGCTCCCGTCAGCAACCGGCGGGCCGCTCAACAACGTGTTCGCGAGGCGCGCGATAGGTTAACGTCGACCAGCGGCACACGCCCCGCCTTCGACCAGGAACTGCTGCGGCAATACGCGCAGACCCGGATATCGGCATCCTATGTGGTGATGCTGCTGGTGGTGGCGACAGGCCTTCTGTTCGGCATCTGGATGCCGCCGATTTCGGCGGCGGCCTGGACCTGCGGCATTCTGTGCGTCCATGCCGCGATCATGCGCAACTGTTTCCTTTTCCTCGCCGAGCCGTCATCGCCGGGGGCGACGCGCCGCTGGCGCACGCGCTTCGTGCTGCTCGACCTGCTCTACGGCCTGTGCTGGATGGCGATCCTGGTCCATCCGGCGCTCGACGCCGTCTCCGACACCGTGATGATGTTCCTGATGCTGCTGGTGGTGGCGGTCTCCAGCATGCTCGCCGCCAACCTGCCGATCGCGGCGCTGGCGGCCACCGTGCCGGTGACGATCACGATTGCGCTCGATTTCGCGCTCAGCGGCACGTTCGACAAATACGTCCTCGCCGCGCTCTCGCTTGCCGCGGAAGGCTATTTTGCCCTGCTCGCCTATCGCCTGCATTCGACGACGCTCGCGACATTGGAAGCGCGCGCGGAGAAGGACGCGCTGATCGGCGAGCTCGAACAGGCCAAGGCGATCTCGGACGAGGCGCGCTACCGCGCCGAAGCCGCCAATGTCGCGAAATCGCGCTTTCTCGCGCAGATGAGCCACGAGCTGAGAACACCGCTCAATGCCATCCTCGGCTTTTCGGAAGTGATGAAGAGCGAGATCTTCGGCGCTCACGCCGTGCCGGTGTACAAGGAATATTCGGCGGACATTCACAATTCCGGCGTGCATCTGCTCAACCTGATCAACGAGATCCTCGATCTCTCGCGCATCGAAGCCGGACGCTACGAGCTCAACGAGGAGGCGGTGGCGCTGGTCAATGTCGTCGCCGACTGCCACCACCTGTTGAAGCTGCGTGCCTCGAGCCGCGGCATCAGCATTCACGAGGTGTTCGAGCAAGACATGCCGAAGATCTGGGGCGACGAGCGCGCGATCCGGCAGATCGTGCTCAATCTGCTGTCCAACGCGATCAAGTTCACCCCGCAGGGCGGCGAGATCTGGCTGAAGGTCGGCTGGACAGCCTCGGGCGGGCAATATCTGAGCGTCAAGGACACCGGCTCCGGCATCCCCGAAGACGAGATCCCGATCGTGCTGGCCTCGTTCGGCCAGGGCTCCAATTCGATCAAGTCCGCCGAACAGGGCGCCGGCCTCGGCCTGCCGATCGCCAAGAGCCTGGTCGACATGCACGGCGGCACGTTCACGCTGAAATCGAAGCTGCGCATCGGCACGGAAGTGATCGTCACCTTCCCGCCGGAGCGCGTGATGTCGGCGCTTGCGCCGATGGCCGAGGACTCCATCGCAGATGAGGCGCCGCCGCTGCAACCGGAGACCCCCAGCACGGGGGTGACGGATCAGCGATGGCGGGTGCGGCAGAAGCCGATCATGAGCGCCGGCACCGGACTTTAGCGCTTGCGCCGGCACTGGAATGCCTTTCATTGTGTATAGATGAGCAAAGAAACGCCGTGCATCGCAGTCTGCATGATCGACCCCGCGACCCGCCTCTGTCTTGGCTGCGGCCGGACGCTGCCGGAAATCGCGAGCTGGCATCGCCTGGACAGCGCCGAACGTCGGACACTGATGGCGCGGCTTCCGCAGCGCATGGCGGATGCCGGCCTCACGCCGCCGGGGAGCCAGCCGCCACCGGCGTGAATCATCGGCACACGGGAGCCGTCCCGTGAGCCGGATGCTGTTCGCTGCGCTGGTACTGGCGGCGACCGCGGGCTTCGTCGCCTACAAGGATCCCGAAGCGGTCGCGCGCGCAAGCGATACCGTCTCGGAGTTCATGCGCGAACGCGCGCTTGCCTCCTCACCCCGCGCCGTGCAGATCCCGCGCGGCCGCAACGGCGAGTTCGCACTGCGCGCCAAGATCAACGGCGTCACCGCACCCATGGTGGTCGACACCGGCGCGACCTCGGTGGTGCTGACCTACGAGACCGCGAAAGCCGCCGGGCTGCCTCTGGAGCTGTTGGATTATAACGTCGATGTCGAAACGGCGGGCGGCCACACCAAGGCGGCGCGGCTCACGCTGGACCGGCTCGCGATCGGCAGGCTGGTCGAGCGCTCGGTCCCGGCGCTGGTGGTGCAGCACGGACAGATGAAGACCAACCTGCTCGGAATGAGCTTTCTCGACCGGCTGGAAAGCTGGGAGGTGCGCTCGGACCACCTGATGCTGCGCGGATATCCGTAAAAAATCCGGCGACCATCGCCGCAGCCTTGCCTTGTCGCCTTTCCGCGACGAGGCACTTCAGGTCATCGATGGGTCTCGAGCGAGGCCTGCCCATGAGCGGAATCACCAACTGATACTTCTCCAATTCGCGCGTGGCGCCGCTCCCAACGGCAAAGCTGCTCCAACAGGACAAGTTTCTGGCCGCATCCATCATCAGGTTTGGCTGGCGGGCGAGGAACCCGACCGCCAGCCGACGACCGTCGAGCAGATGTCAGTGCGTCATCTGGAAAGAACCCTGATAGCCAGTCGTCGTTGTGCTCTGGTTTGTGGTCGTGCAGGACGGAGGAGTCGAGTCGCCCATGTAGGAGTTCGAATTGGCAAACCCACCGAAACTGCCGAAGTTAGTTGCATCCACAACGAACTGGCATCCATCCGATCCACTCTTGTACCGAACGGTGCACAGGATCGATCCGCTCCCTGTTGCGCTGAAGCTGGCGCTGCCATTGGCACCGATGGAAAACGGCGCGGAAATCGGTGCGCTCGGCGAGCAGCTCGCGATGTCGAGAGTCAGCGCCGTACCGCTGTTCTGGATATTGAATGTCGCCGTGGCGCTCTGCGCTGATGCCACGCTCGTGCCCGCGATCGCCAGCAGGCCAGCGAAGATCGAGCCGGCCATCAGTTTCGTGACAGATTTCGGAGTCTTCATCCTAGCTAGTCGCTCCCCTTGCTTCGCAGATGCCGCGACATGCCGCCTGCCTCGTTGGCCCCGCGACCCTGCAGGGCTGATCAATCGGCGCGACCAAGTCACGTTTGTCGCTGCCTGTTCTTGCTGAAGACCCTTCGGCATCGCCGGTGCGCGCTGCGCCTTGGTGCGATGCAAGCATACGGTCCCCAATCGGATGAGCGCGATTGAGACGCAAAGAAGCGGCGGCAACAATCTTGGTTTTTATAAGCTTGACAAGGACACGCGCAGTCAGCGCCAGCATCGATTGGTGTCGGACGGCCGATCGACTACGATCCATCTCCCTGGAAACGCATGCGCGTCCTTTTCACAGCTTGACAGAGCGCAGTTCACTCCATCAGCAGAGAATCTCCAGCCGCACGGCCGTGGCGACCGCTTGCGTCAGCGTCGTACATTCCTGCTTCCGGCGCGCCGAGCGAAGATAGGCATGCACTGCGCTCACCGAGAGATCCAGCGATGCAGCAATCTGCGCAGGCACCTCGCCACGCATCACGCCTTCCAGACACTGTTTCTCGCGCCGTGCGAGAGGCCGCGACTCCGATGCTACCGCAACCCCGAAAGGCGCATGGACGGATACGACGGTTAATGCCACAACCTGTCAGTGGGCCGAGCGCCGATCAAGGTCCGCTCAAGAGCTGCTGCGTATGAGCTATGGTCGCAGTGACGCGGATATCCATAACGCGTCGAGTAGCCGACGCGTCTTCGAATCGTCGCTCACTCTATTTTTCTTGGGCATGACCTGTTCGGGAAAATGGTGCCCACTTTTCCGGATCATGCCTCTATGCGGCCATCGCCGCAGCCTTGCGCTCTTCGACCTGCGCAATCGCTTCGCGCAGGACATTGAGGCCGGCATCCGGCTTGACGCCGTGCTCAGCGAGGTAACGACGGAACGCGCGTGCGCCCGGCACCCCATGATAGGCGCCGACAAAATGCCGCGTGATGGCGTGCAGCCGCGTGCCCTTGGCAAGCTCACGCGCGATGTAAGGCATCATCGCCTCGAACGCGTCCTTCATCGTCGTGTGCGGCGCCGCTTCGCCGAACAATTCCGGATCGACTTCGAGCAGATGCCATGGCTCCTGATACGCGGCCCGCCCCAGCATCACACCGTCGACATGCGCCAAATGCGCCTTTGCTTCGGCCAGGCTGGCGATGCCGCCATTGATGATGACGGGCACGTGCGGCATTGCCGCTTTCAGGCGATACACGCGCTGGTAGTCGAGCGGCGGGATATCGCGGTTTTCCTTTGGCGACAGCCCCTGCAGCCAGGCCTTGCGCGCATGTACGATCAATGCGTCGGCCCCTGCGGCCACGACGCCGCGCGCCAGCCGGTCCAGCGCCTGTTCCGGGTCCTGATCGTCGATGCCGATCCGACATTTCACCGTCACCGGAATGTCCACCGCATGCTTCATCGCATCGACACAGGCGGCCACCAGCTCGGGCTCGGCCATCAGGCAGGCGCCGAAGCGACCCTCCTTCACCCGGTCCGACGGACAGCCGACATTAAGATTGATTTCGTCGTAGCCAAAGTCCGCGCCGATCTCGGCCGCCGCGGCGAGCTCGCGCGGATCCGACCCGCCGAGCTGAAGCGCGAGCGGATGCTCGCTCGCATCAAAGGCCAGCAGCCGCGCGCGGTCGCCATGGACAATGGCAGCGCTCGTCAGCATCTCCGTGTAAAGCCGCGCCCGCCGCGTCAGCAAACGATGGAAGACGCGGCAATGCCGGTCAGTCCAGTCCATCATGGGGGCGACGGAAAAGCGATGCGCTAACATATTGATTCTGTTAGCACTCCAAACGTGGATCCGTCCATGCAGTTTTTGGGCCGACAAAGGTTCCGATACCATTGAAGCTATAGCGTTCCTCTCTTCGTTCAAGTGGTTATTGCGATCGCGGTCTTACCCGCCAACACCGATTTCGTAACCCTTAACCACCCGGTACGGCGTCGCAGTACCAATTTCGGCGCGCAGTACCGCGCCCGGCAACAAGGCATTCACCAAAAGCGTTCATCATGGCGTCGATGACATGGCACAAATAACGCTGCATTGTCTCTTCGACTAGATCGACATCGCGCCGATCGTTCATTTGGCGGCCGCGGCGTGAGAAAACTTGCGACAGCGAAAATTAGCAAAGAATACGTCGCGGCCATTCCCGTTAAAGGGCGAGGATCAATAGGTCGCAGCGGAGATGCTGCGAAGAACCTCAACACCCCGAGGACGAGCTTGAGGGAGCGATCGAGGCTTCAATGAGGTCGCAGCGGAGATGCTGCGAAGAACGGCTTGCCCGTAAGTTGAGAGGACAACTAGCATTTTGACGCCAGTCGCGAGCGCTGGCAAGTACGCCCGCCGGCAAACGGCCGCGCCCCCTTCCATATTGCTTCACCATGTCAAACAACCCACTGAATCAGATCAATCTTCCGGACCGCGAGAGCTGTCGCGGTGGCTGCTACAATCACAGCCCTCGCCTGCCTGCGGCAGCATGAAGCGTTACAAGCATACCACGACCGATCGGCTCCATCCATATGCCGGGATGTTCGACGTAACCTGGACGATTTCCTGCAATGTTCGCAGGACACCCCCAACGTCAGATCACGATTGCCGTCCGTTGCACCGACTCGAATGTCTTGCCCAGGCTCTCGACCCGCGGGTCGACCTTGTCGGCCGGCCCGAGATCGAGGATCAGCACGTGATCATCGCGGCCGTGGATCACCTCCTCGAGGCGGCGCGCCAGTTCGGCGCGGCGGCGGGCAGTCAGACGACATTGAAACACAGATAGCTGTAGCCATCGGCCATAGCCGCGCATGATCTTGAATACGCGGCGCCAGCGCTTTTCGTTGGAGATATCGTAGGTCACGATGTAGAGCCGTTCCTCGACCATCGCCGTCACCGTATGAGATAATGCGGATATTCATCGATTTCGCCGCCGAGAAAGCGGACCAAAAGCCGTGCCTGCACCTCGAGCAGCCGCCGCATCGAGACGCGATAGCCGAACACCGGATGCGTCACTTCCTGGTCGAGCCGGCGTTCGTAAGCTGCGATGAAAGCGCGCCTGGCATGCGGCTTCAGGTTGATGGCCGGACCTGCGGCGACAAATGCGTCGGCCTTCACCTCGCCGTTGTTGATCGCCTGGATCACGGTCGAATCCGACAAGATGGGACGGAACGGCTCGATCATGTCAAGCGCGAGCGCCGGTCGACCGAACCGCGGCTTGTGGTAGAAGCCGAGATAAGGATCCAGCCCGACCGCGGACAATGTCGTCAACCAGGTGCGGGTCAATAGCGCATAGCCGAACGACAGCATGGCGTTGACGGGGTCAGCCGGCGGCCGCCGGCTGCGCTTGTCGAAGGCGAAAGCGGGAAAATCTCGCGCAGTCTCGCCGAACATGGTCGAGAACAGCCGGAAGTAGCGCGCAGCCGCCTCACCCTCCATGCCGAGCAGCTCGGCCTCGCTCGGTGCATGCGCCGCGCGGTCGGCCATCCGCGCCAAGGCTTCGAGCGCCTCATCACGCTCGGCCTCGTCGCCGAACTTGAAATTGCGGCGCAGGAAGACGCGGCTGTTCTTGATCTTGGCGACGACGAGGCTGCGGGCAAAGGCCAAGCAGCGCCGCTCGTCGAAGGCAACGCGGTATTGCGCAATCCGCACCGCGACATTGCGGCTGCCGGTGGAGACCGTGTGCCCCAGCACCCATCCCCCGGTCGATGCGTAGGTCACCGGCACCTCCTCGCGCAGAAGCGCGCCGAGCGCCGGCGTCGAGAGCGAAACCGGCCCATGCAGCACGAGCTCGGAGATGTCGCCGAGCGGCACCTCGGTCTTGCCCGCCTCGGTCTCGACGACGAGCACCTCGCCGGACTTGCCGACGCGCGCGCCCGGCTCTTGGACATAGAGCGGCAGGGCCGTATCGGCCGACGGATTGAGCGGGCGCGGCGCCAAGCCGCGGCGAAAGAAGGTCACCTCGTCCGGCAGGCAGATGCCGGCAAGCGAGCAGCGCGTGCATTTCGGGCTGTCGACCAGCGGCGGCGGCATGCGTCCCGACGCGGCGGCGAGCCGCAGGTCGGAGATCGCCGCCCGGGTGCGTGCACGCAATTCGTCGTCAAGCGCAATGCGCACGCGCTCGCGCGAACCGCCATACCAGATCGCGCCTTCGTCGACCGTGTATCCGGCGTCCTCCAGGATCAGCGCCTGGGCGCAGACTTGCACCCGTTCGGGCTCGTAAGCACCTTCGGCGACATGCGGCCGCTTGCCTTTCTTGGTGTCGACCGGCGTGACCGTTCCGTCCTCGCCCTCGATCAAATCCATTTTTGCAATGATGCCGAGACGCTCGGAGGCGAGCGTCACTGAACGGGCGGCAAAATCCGGCCGGTCGTCGACCGCGTCTGCCGCCGGCAACTTGCCACCGCCGGAATCGACGCGGACGTGGGCGCGGCGGCCTTCCTCGGTGTCGCCCGAATCCGCCCATTCGCCGTCGACCCATTCGAGAAAGGCGAGCCGCGGGCAGTAGACGAATTCGTTGATCATGCGCGCCGGGACCAGGGGCGTCTCGGCCGTCGCAGGAGGTGCCAAAAGCTCGAGGGAAAGCTCATCGCGACGCGCATGATCCGCTGATGGCCTGGGCTCGGCAGGTCAAGGTGGCCAACTGGGCCGGCCCCGCGGACGTGAAGCGGGACATCCGGTCAGCCAGCATCCTGCGGGACGGCCGCGTGGTGTTCAACATCGCCGGAAACAAATATCGGGTGGTCGTATGGATCAATTATCCCTATCGCGTAGTCTATGTCCGGTTCGTCGGCACGCACGCGCAATATGACCGGATCGATGCGCAAACGATATGAACCTGACGTCCGATGCTCGTCGTGTTGGACGCCGGGTTTAGACCGACAGAATCGAGAGTCACGTTGAAGGTGGATGGAGCCGAACAAAACTAAGAGGAATTCGCTGAGACCTCATTGAAGCGCGCCCACGCGCTGTGGAAAGGGTATCGGGCTCGTGGCGGTTCTTCGCAGCATCTCTGCTGCGACCTCATTGAAGCAGCAGCTCGAGCGCCTCGGCGCTGCGGACGTCCCCAACGTTTTTCTCAGCGTGTTTGCTGATCTCATTGGAGCCTCGAAATATGAACGTCAGACCAATCAAAACGAACCGCGACTATCAGCGCTGTCTCAGAGAGATCGAAAGCCTGATGACAGCCAAGCGCAACACGCCCGAAGGCGATCGCCTCGATGTTCTCGTGACGCTGGTGGAAGCCTGGGAGACGAAACATTATCCACTCGATCTTCCCGATGCGGTCGAGGCGATCAAGTACCACATGGAGCAGCAAGGCCTCGCGCCGCGAGACCTTGTCCCCTTCATCGGTAACCGCAACCGCGTCTACGAGGTGCTCTCCCGCAAACGTCCGCTGACGCTGCCCATGGTCCGTCGCCTCCACGAGGGACTGGGCATTCCTGCGGAGTCGCTTATCAGGGCGGGACGTGATGAGGCGGCGTGAGGGTTCCTTTCGAAAACGAGGTGACGCTGCGAAGAAGATGTTGGCGTGAAAACACTGCGCAGTTAGAAACCGATCTTCAATGAGGTCGCAGCGTCGCGGCGCGGCAAACCCGCGCCGCTTACTTTGCCTACGCTATCCGCCCGGGACGAACAGTCCCCCTCCTCGGTGGCTGTCCTTACCCAGCAATAGCGGCCCCCTAATCGCAGTGGCAAAGCGGAGCCGCGCGCGGGCCTTGAGGCCACCGCCATCGGGCACGCCTTCGACTTCCAGAACCTCGACCTCGGCCGGCAGCGGCAGACCGCGCCGGCTGCATTCGGCCAACACGTCTTGGATGAGCGCGGCCGCCGCATCCTTGAACGCGCAAGACAGCGTAATTTAGCGTAGTAGACTCACGCCTTCTTCCCGTGGTTGAACTCCAGCCTCCAGCTTGATCCGGACGAGCCACACCCATGAACACCGTGCAAGCCAACGGCATTGAGCTGGCCTATGGCAGCTTCGGCGGCGAAACCAACGAAGCGATCCTGCTGATCGCCGGTTAGGCACGCAGATGATCCGATGGACGAGCCCGTTCTGCGAAGAACTGGCGGCGCGCGGCTACCGCGTGATCCGTTTCGACAACCGCGACGCCGGCTGTTCGACACATTTTCGCCAATGCCCTCCGCCGGATTTCCGCGCGCTGGCGATTAGGCTTATGGCCGGAGAACCGCCGGACGTTCCCTACACCCTCTACGACATGGCTATGGACGCGATCGGCCTGATCGAGGTTTTATCCATCGATCGCGCGCATGTCGTCGGTCAGTCGATGGGTGGCATGGAGGCGCAGATCATGGCGAGCAAGCATAGCGAGCGGGTGCTGTCGCTGACGTCCATCATGTCGAGCACAGGCAATCCGACACTTCCGCAAGCCGCGCCCGACATCATGGCGATAATGACGCGCCTCGTACCCGATCCATTCTCCGACCAGCCGGGATTTCTGGTGCATACCATGGCCTTCGCGCGCCGTATCTCCGGGTCTCGATACCCGTTCGACGAGGAGGCTCACCGTCTCCTCATTCTGGAAGAAACGAGGCGCGCATACGATCCCGGAGGCACCGGGCGACAGATCGCGGCGATGGCTGTCACCGGCGACCGTCGTTCACGGCTGGCGACCATCACGGCGCCGCGCTGGTCGTGCATGGGACAGACGATCCCCTCATTCTCCCCACCTGCGGCAAGGACACAGCCAGTTCGATCCCGAATGCGCGCCTCATGTTGATCGACGGTATGGGGCATGATCTGCCGTCCACGCTCCATCAGATCGTTATCGAGGCGATTGACCAAACGGCTCGCCAAGCATCGCATATTAACGCACAGCCATTGCCCGAGATTGGCCTTCCTCTTCGGAACACTGCAGCCTCACAACCAGGACGCCGTCGGAAAACGCTGTCTTGACGTGTTCGGTCACCGGTTATCCTCTCTTTCGGAAGTCAAGCGACGGCGCGCATGGTCTTCTTGCGCGGCGTCTCCTCTAGCGTCCCCTCAAGCAAGCCGGTCAGCCGCTGACGGACAAGGCGCTCAGGCTCGGCCACGGTCCGGTCGATCAGTTCCTTCACCGTCGGGATGTCATTGATCAGGCCGGCCCACCATGCCGCAGCTCTAGGCGCTGGCCCCGTCACCGAACTGAATTGACTGCAACGGTTTCCGGTCGTTGGTCGGCGGCAATAGCTATCCTTCGCTGTTCATCGATCGCATTGCGCCCGTCGATCTGGAGGCGTGAGCAGTCGGGCAGCGCTATCGCCTCGGCCCTGGAAAATATGATACCGATACGGAATAGTAGCGACAGGAGACTTTCCTTGAAGCTGAACGAGATTCGCACGTTTGTGACGGTCGCGCAGACGGGATCGGTCCAGGCGGCTGCCCGGCAGCTCCACATGACGCAGTCCGCGGTGTCGAGGCTGGTTCAACGCCTGGAACGGGACCTCGGCGCCACATTGTTCGATCGGCAAACCAAGCCGTTGGCCCTCACCCACGACGGTCAGGCAGCCCTCCATCACGGACGGCGGGTTCTCGATGCGGCAGAAGCATTTTCGGATGCTCTTTCTCCTGCAGCGCCGCCGATGGGCGTCTTGCGCATAGGCACCGCTCACGCGCTGGCTGAAACTGTGGCGGAGCAACCGCTCGATCAACTGCGGTCCAGCTTCCCGGATCTCACACTCCAGATTTCGATCGACTGGACCGCGCCGCTGTTAGACCGGCTGCATGCCGGGGCCCTCGATGCCGCAGTCATCACGCTGCTGACGGACGGCCCGCCAAAAACGGAATTGACGGCGCGCTGCCTAGGTCGAGAGAAAGTACGGATCGTCGGCGCCGCCAGTTATGCATCGACGCGCTGGCGTTCACTGCGCGCACTGAACGAAGTGGGCTGGGTGATCCAGCCGGAGAGCTGTGGTTACCGCGTGGCCCTGACGCAGGCCCTCGAACGCGCCGGTGCAGGGCCTCCCCGGGTTATTGTCGAGGCGTTCGGCAAGAACCTGCAGCTCTCTGTGGTCGCGCGCGGCACAGGATTTGGCTTGTTGCCAGCAAGCCAAGTGAAAAAGATTCCGCCTAAGCAGAAGATCAAGGCATTCAACGTTCCTGATCTCCGGCTCACGGTGTCGACCTGGTTCATTCGCAGGCGCCAGCTCGGGCGCTTGTCGCGGCCGCTGGACGTTGTGGAGCAGACACTTTCGAGCACGCTTTATGGTTATGGGTGACCATTACGGATTATTGATATTGTACATTATGAATTTGTAACAACATACGCGTTGGCGTAATTGAGGCGCACCGAAGCGCTGCCATCTCAACCGCGACGCGCGAACCGTCGGTCGGCTCGCTGGGATCGAGCAAGGAATTTTCGATGACCGCCATTCCCCGTGAACCAACGCAATTGCGCCAACAGAGCAAGGATTCCGCAGCCTGTATGGCTTCGCCATGTGTTGCGGACCTGACCGACGCGCTGCAAAGATATTTCGATCTCATGTACGACTGCGACACCTCGCGCTTCGATCAGGTCTTTCGATCAACGGTCCAGTTGCACGGATTTCGAGACGGCCAGATGGTGATGTGGTCCGCCTCGACCTACCGGGACATTCTTGACAAGCGTCAATCCCCGAAGTCGCTGAATGCGCCTCGCGCAGACGAGATTCTGTTGATGGACTTTGCTTCCGCCACCATGGCGTTCGTGAAAGTGCGCCTCAGGATTAGCGAGATGACATTCGTGGATTATCTGACCTGGCACTGCATCGACGGCAAATGGCTGATCACGTCGAAAGGATTCCATCTCGAATCCGATCACGATCCCGCCCTCGCATAAGGCGCGAGTTGCGAGCCTGGCAGGGATTCGGAAGCTGGCGTGGCCGCGTTCCTGCTGCTCACGGCGATGATGCTGAGCGACATCCTGCTCGCGCTGTTTGGCACCATCGACAGCGTCTATCTCGGCCAGATGATTGGCGGGAAGACGCTTGCCGCGTCTCTGTGCTTTTTCAGAAGCCGCCAGCCCGGCAGATCTATGATGATGCGATCCGGAGAGCAGCTAGATGAGTTGGTCCGCGAAGCAGTATTCCAAATTTGAGAGTGAGCGTAATCGTCCGATCTCCGACCTTCTGGCCAACGTTCGCGCTACAACCGTCAAAGGCGCGGTCGATCTCGGCTGGGGCGCCGGCAACTCCACCGAACTGCTCTGGCGCCGCTTCCCCGGTGCCATTGTGACAGGAGTGGACAGCTCGGAGGCCATGGTGGTGGCGGCCCGACGGCGGCTGCCCGACCTGTGCTTCGAGATCGATGATATAGGCACCTGGCAAGCCCCTGGCCCATTCGGCATCACCTTCGCAAATGCGGTCCGGTGACAGCGATGGACCAATCGACTCTTGAAGCCTACGATCGTAAAGCAGCATTCTTTGCGGCGGACTGGGGCGCACAGCCCACGCCGACAGACCTTCAGGAGATCATTCGACGGTTTTTCAGGCGCGGGCTCACGGCGGACATCGGCTGTGGAAGCGGTCGTGACACAGCATGGCTTTGCCAAAACGGTTTCCCAGCCATCGGCTATGACCCATCCGAAGGATTGCTGGCCGAAGCGCGCCGCCTCCATCCAAGCATTCAGTTCCGGCGCAACGCTCTCCCCGAGCTTGAGGACGTCGCCAACAGCGCATTCGCCAATGTTCTTTGCGAAACCGTTATCATGCATCTTGCGCCCGCAGTGATCCCTGCTGCGGTGCGCCGGCTGCTTTGTGTTCTCGAACCTGAAGGCACGCTATACCTCAGTTGGCGCGTGAATGAGACTGGCAGCAGCCGAGATGAACATGGGCGTCTCTATGCATACTTTGATGAGGAGCTGGTGAAAGGCGCGCTGAATGCCGCGACGATCCTGCTTGACGAACGGCTCCAGAGTGCTTCGTCCGGTAAGGTGATCCGGCGCATCGTGGCCAGAAAATCCGCCGCTCAGGTCGACTCGTCATGAACGAAGTCGGGCCCTAGCGTACATCCCGTTGACCAGCGAAGCACCAGGAACTGAACCGATGAAAATTCCCGCCTGTCCTTTCACAATCACGGACTGGAGCAAGGTGAATCCCACGACGCACGCAGGGGAGACTGGAAGTGCAACATGGCGCACCCTCGACATCGGCGACCTCCGGGTGCGCATGGTCGAATACTCAGCCGGATATCTCGCCGACCACTGGTGTGATCGGGGTCATGTTCTCCTCGTCCTCGAAGGCGAGCTCGAAACGGAACTCCGGGACGGACGAAAGTTCAAGCTGACGCCGGGCATGAGCTACCAGGTCTCCGATTTCGGTGATGCGGCCCACCGCTCGTTCACCAGCACGGGCGTGAAATTGTTCATCGTGGACTGAGTGCGACCTCACGCCGTTTTGTCCGGAAATGGCGGCCGAGCACCGATGCCGCGCCCGCTCGTCTGTTCCTGAGATCAGATCGATTTCCGAGTCGGCCACCGTCCACGCTTCATCTCTTGCCAATTGTTTCAATATGAAACAATGGCCCAGCGCCGTGCAAGTCGTGCCGAAAACCCTAGCGTCTTGGCGAGTTGCCGAGATGATTTGAGAGGAGACGAATTGCCCTCGGAGGCAATAGTCCGCCGATGCGACGAGATACGTGATAGCCGAGCGCGGACTGTCTTGTGCGCTTGGACGTCTCGATCCGCCTAATGCTCGTGATGCCTAACAGACGATAGTGTCTTCGGCTTTCAAAAGTCGCCCGTCGTGAGCGTGAAGTTCCAGTTTGCGGACGGGTTGACGTTCGGCTCGATCGACAAGGCGCACATGCCGTTCAGTAGAATCGAAAAAGAACTCTTCGCCCCACTGCCGTAGCGCCACGATCACCGGGAAGAGCCCGCGCCCCTTGCTGGTCAGCACATACTCGGAATACGCGCTCCCGTCAGATGCGGGCACGATTTCGAGGATTTCGCGCTCCACTAAGGTACGCAAACGAGTAGCGAGCATATTCTTGGCGATGCCAAGGCTTGCGAGAAAATCACTGAACCTGCGAACGCCATCGAGCGCATCGCGAACGATCATCAAGGACCACCAATCCCCCACGGCATCGACCGACCGCCCGACCGGGCAGGGAGAAGCTGAAAGGCTCCGCCGTTTCGCCATTTCACATCCTCGCTTTGCACATTTGCGTCAGTAGGCGTTTCCCCGATCAACAAAAAAGGATCTTGTTGCAAGATAGGACATGTTCTGATAACGCTCAAGTTGTTTCATATTGCAACAAGAAATCTGGAGACTTCCTTGTCCAATCCCGTCCAGCACTTCCTCGGCCATATTGGGCGTGGCGAACTGCCACTCGCCCTCGGATTCATCGCGGACGACGTCCTCTTCGAGCCTCAAGGTCCGACCCATCTACCGATCTATGGGCGCTTCGAAGGCAAGACCGGCGTCGAGCGGCTGTTCAAGACGCTGGCGCAGGAGTTCGAGACCGAGACGTTCGAAATCAGGAAGTGGGCCGAAGCCGATGACGTCGTGTTTGCGCATGGCTTCATGCAGCATCGCGTCCGCAAGACCGGCGGTGTCGTCAAGAGTGAGTTCGCGTTGGTGGTGAACACCGCCAACGGACTCATCACCCATTGGCGGATTTTCGAGGACACGGCCGCCTTCGAGGCCGCTCTTGGCTAGCGAGCTTCGACGGGAAGCAGGCGCCGTGAAGGGACTCGAGCCACGAGATCGGCGCGCGTCCGCGGCAATGGATGGTTTTGCTCGCCGGGCGAGCGGGCGCGTCCTCGATGAGAACGCGCCCCAGCCACATCGCCAGTTGCCCCGAAGTTTGGTCTTCACGATGGCCGTTGCCGCGGCACTCGCGGTCGCCAATGTCTACTATGCCCAACCCTTGCTCGCCGCCATTGCAGGCACATACGGTATTCGCCACGAAGAGCTCGGCATCGTCATCACCACGTCGCAAGTAGGCTATGGCGTGGGTCTGCTCCTGGTGGTTCCGCTGGGTGACCTGCTCGACCGTCGCAGACTTCTTGTTGCGCAATTGCTTGCAGCCGCCGTGGCGCTGCTCACTATCGCGGCCGCGCCCACCGCAAGCGTGCTGATGATTGGCATGGTTGCAGTTGGACTGCTCTCCGTCGTGACGCAAATCCTTGTCGCCTACGCGGCGTCGCTGGCTTCGCCCGACGAGCGGGGGCGTATCGTCGGCTTCGTCACCAGTGGGATCGTTCTGGGCATTCTGCTGGCTCGGACGATCGCCGGCATTGTGGCTGATATTGCCGGATGGCGCTCGGTTTACTTGGCTGCCACCGTTGCGATCACCCTCACCGCCATGGTCCTGTTTCGGTTGCTGCCGCACCGCGAGCTTTTCAAACCGCGCCTTAGCTATTGGAACCTCGTCGGGTCGGTATTCCGGCTGTGGGCCCATGAACCAGTTCTACGTGCTCGGGGCGCCATTGGATTCTTCATCTTTGCTTCCGTCACGACTTTATGGACGCCACTGGCGCTACCATTGAGCGCTCCGCCTTTTTCTCTTTCCTATACGGAGATCGGCCTGTTCGGCCTCGCTGGCGCGGCCGGCGCCGTAGCGGCCGCCAGGGCGGGCGCATGGGCCGACCGGGGGCGCGCGGACAGCGCGACACTCCTCGTGTTGCTCACGATGATCTTGGCCTGGGTCCCGATCGCATTGCTCCCTTGGTCGCTCATCGCGCTCCTTATCGGCGTGGTTGCAATCGATTTCGGCCTACAAGCCACTCACGTTCTTAACCAGGCGCTGATCTTTCAAATCAGACCCGAGGCACGCAGCCGCCTGGCAGCGGCCTACATGCTGTTTTATGCAGCGGGCTGCGCCGCTGGGGCTGCCGTCACGACGTTTGTTTACGCCCGGACAGGGTGGAACGGCGTGTGCGTCGTCGGCGTGATGTTAAATCTATGTGCGCTTCTAGTTTGGGTCTTAACTCGTCAGAGCCCTCGGTGCGCACAAGCAATATTCCGCGGAAGCAACCATGAGCAGAGGTAAAGCAGCATGGCGACGGAGAACGCTTTAACTTCGGCACGGGAGTCTTCTTCTCTCAACAGGTATCCAAGTCAGAAAGCCCTTCTCGGCGTGGGCCTCATCGCGCTCATTGTCATAACGTCTGCTCTGATTCTCCAATACGGGTTTGGTTATGAACCCTGCGAATTATGCTTGCAACAGAGATGGCCGTATTATCTTGGTGTACCTTTTGCTCTGGCGCTTTCGGCCGGCGGCATGGCCCTGCCCCGTACAGGGCGGATTCTTTGTTTGTTTCTCCTCGGGAGCCTTTTCGCCTATGGCGCTGTGCTCGGGGTTTATCACGCGGGTGCCGAGTGGGGGTTCTGGCTGGAGGGGACCAGTTGTAGCGCGGCGCATGTGCACCTCGAGGCTCAAGATCTCCTAGCCGAGTTAAGCACGGCTCATGTCGTCTCTTGTACAGATCCACGCATTCGCGTTCTCGGCTTGTCGCTCGCCGGCTGGAACGTCGTTGTGATGGTGCTGCTCATAGGGTTTCTGCTCGCAGGACTCCGATCTGAGTTTCGTGCCTAACTCCATTTGGTGGCGATGCGTGGCGAAGAAGACTTCTCAACGAGACGGACGGCGACGAATGTCGCGTACTCTCGCGCAGGCGTCCGGAGTCCTCAATGCCGCCCGACAAGTTGGAGGAATGCTTGGCGTGGCGGTTTGACCCAAGAAATGACAATCCTGCTTGTCGATTCCAAGGCCCGAACCGCACATACGCATGCTGCGGACCAATTGCCGCATCTACCGATGGCGGCGGACGCAAGTCCCGTGCCTTCCGCTCACGGATGCGCGGCATTGGTCCTCGGTCTCATACATGCAGTGGAGCACTCCATGCTGTCTCGCGCACCATTGCCTCGATTGAGCGCTCGCCGACATCGGCATGGCCGTCACGCCGAGCACCACAAGGATTGCGGATATCAGCAACACTAACGTTCGCATCTTGGCTCCTCCTGATCAGATCCAGCCGATATATTCGGTCAAAGCTGGCTCGTGACGTTCGCGATGCGTTCAGCCACGGGCCCACCAGCATCGCGGCGGTCGCGGAAACATTTGCTCGGCGACCGGTCGGGCTCCAAGTAACCAACTCAGTGCGGTCGACCTCACTCGCTCCATTGAACCTGAACGATGCACCTTTCCAGAGTTCGTCATATCGGGTGATTGCCTGAGCAACGGCGGGGATTCTCCCGGATCATGTTCATGATCGCATGCCCTTCGTCGTAACCCGGATGGAGCGCAAACGCTCTCAGGAGCGAAAAGCCAGCTCGCCGACGAGTCGGCGCGCGACCAACGGTCCTGCGCAACCTAGCGCGCTACCAACTTCTCACGGATCTCATGTCGCACAAGTTCGGCAGTCGATGACATTCCAAGCTTTCGTATTGATGAGGCCCGATACGTCTCGACGGTCTTTACACTTAGCTTCAGGATCGCCTGATGGATTTGTTGGTTTGACCCTGCGCGATCAGGCGCTTGTCGTCGAGGCCTGCTGGACCGCCGCCTCCAATGCACGGCTTATCCGGCGCGCTGGACGACGTTCTGCTCCCGTGAATGTGAGCAGCACCCTGGACTTGTACTGCTAGCTGTTGGCTGGCTGAAGATGATCAGCAGCGTGCAGTCATGTTTCCATTAGGCGCAGATCAGCGCATTCAATGGTGCAATCTGCCGGCAGCGAACATGCCTCGCGTGAGCAGTCAAAGGAGCGCGCCAAACAGGAGCAGCGCTATGATAACGACGAGCAGAATTGCCATCAGTGGCGCGACGAACCGGAGGTACTGGTCGAAGCCGACTTTTGCGAGCGCAAGGCCGGCGATCAGAATTGCGTTCGTGGGAAGGACAAGCCTGAGCCAGCCAGCGGCTGCAGACCATGTTGTAATCACCAGCGCTCGATCGACTCCGGCGAAGTCGCCGAGTGGCGCCAGAACCGGCATGGTGAGCGCCGTGCCGGCCGCCCCGCCGCCGACGAGGAAGGATAGAGGGAGGCTGCCGATGAAAGTCAGCGTGACGAACACGACGCTCGAGGCGCCCGCGACCAGCCCCTCCATGGCGTGCAACACGGTGTCGATTGTCTTGGTGTTCGTCATGACCACCGAAACGCTGCGCGCGAGCGTCACGAGAAAAGCCGGACCAGTAAAATCGATGATGCCCCTGATGAAGGCCTTGGCGGTAGCCTCCTCGCCGAGACGACCGACGACTCCAATTACGATCGTCATGAGGAAGAACAGAGCCGCGAGTTCCGGGAGCCACCACCCCAGCTCCCACCAAAGCGGAGAGTTGATCGTCTTGTTCGTGTAAGGGTCGACCGCGGCACTATTGAGAATAGCTCCCCAAGGAACGATGGAAAACGCGAGCAGCGCGAAGGTGAAGAACACGAGACCGATGACGGCCACGTGCGTGGCGGTCAGCGGTTCAGGAGCGCGGGCGTCGGCTTGCGCGAGCTCTGCGTCCTCAGCGCGGATCCCGCACAGGGACTTCGCCGGGTCCCGCTTCACCCGCCTCGCGTACCAAAGCGTGTAGGCGACCGTCGCCGCCATCGTCAGCGCGAGCAGCAGCAGGCGCAGACCCATGCCCTCGGCGATGGACACGCCGGCTTTCGAAGACCCGATTCCGGTCGTGAACGGATTGATCGTCGATGCAAGTGCGCCGACGAAGGGCGCGACGGTGACGACCGCCACCGTGACCAAGCGATCGTAGCCCAGCGCAACCATCAACGGGACCATCATTGCGTAGAGGCCGAGAGTCTCGTCGCTCCAACCCTTGATCGAGCCCAGTACGCCGAACAGCACCGTGAGAATCGCGATCAGCACGGGTCCGCGCTCGCCGAAGCGATAGGACAGATGGTGGATGCCGAGGTCAAGCGCACCCGTTGCGAACACGACCGTCATGAATCCGCCGATCGAGAGAATGAACAGAAAGACGTCTACAGAGCCGAACATGGTTCCCCTCTTGAACGGCCCGACCATCCCGGTCTCGCGATCCTGAATCCCGTACATCCCGTTCACGGGCGCAAGCAGTAGATCTTGAACCCGCCCGGCAAAATCGAGCGGGGCCGCGACATATCGAAAGGAGCCGGCGATCGGGCTGCCGCTGCCATCGAGTTCATATTGGCCCGACGGGATGAAGAAGGCCGCGATCCAGACGAGGACGAGAACGAAGCAGAGGATAGTGACGGGCGCCCGGAAACCGCGCTTGCGCTTCTCGCCAGCCGCGGACGGAGAAGCGTTCCCCCCATCGGCGGGACCGAGGCTATCGGAAGCCGGTCGGGCAGCTTCGCTCATTGCGTCGTCCAAGACAGTCGCGCAATTCGTACTCGTCGCACGGTATAGGCTGACCAGCGTCAAGCCGTGACATATGATGCGAATTCCAGGTTCATTTCCTCATTGCTGGCGAGTCCCCCCAATCGCACCACGCCGCAGGAGCGTCACACCTTGGAACTGCCCAGCCCTCCTCGGGTGGCGCGAGGCCTACCGTTGCCCGGAGCTGAAGGTCGGCATTGGTTGTTTCCTCCATTCCAAATCTTCGCCGTGGTTCGTCCGCGATGCAGACATGCCATTACCCGACCAGCTTGCGGGCGTACTCCTGATCTGAAATCGATGCGTTCGACTTCTGCGCATCGAGTTTTGCGATCTCGTCCGCGGCGCATCCGATCATCTGACGGAGCATCGCCCCTCAGAACCGCCAGCCGAGCTTCAACGTAGCGCTTGCTTCCCATTGGTTGAAGCTGACGCCCGGCACAGTCGACCAGACCTTGAGGTGTGAGCCTTGCAGGTCGATCGCCGGACGCCCGAGCAGCTTGGCGACTCTTTCGCTGCCGAACAGCGATGCAGGAATGATGTATTCGAGCGTCGCAATCGGCAGCACCTCCCAATCGCGGCTCGTTTGGCCGAAGCGGTCGGGCTCGTACCAGCGGCCGAGCAGCTCGACGGCAAAGCTCGCGTTCCAATCCTTCGAGATGGCCCACGACACTGACGGAATGAGGGCTACGGCGTCTGACGAGAGCTGCGGCTGTCGCAGGCGCCTCTGGACGAAGGCCGTGAGGCCGAAGGACCAGACGGTCTCGGCGGACGTGTCGGCCGCGATTGGCACTGGCTGGAAGGAACCGTCGAAATGGAAACTCTTGCTGAAGCCGAGGTTGAAGTCCTGCCGCGCTTCCGTCTGATCCGAGAATGTTGGGAGATAGCTGAGGCGCGGCGTGATGGCGAAATAGGGCGAGAAGGCCTGATCATTGGTCGGATCGACATATTGCACGCGCCCGGAGAATGTCAGGCGGTCGATGTCGGCGTCCGGAGTATCGGAGAAGCGCTTGAACTGCGAACGGGCACTGACCGAGAGGCGGAACGGCAAATCGCCGAGCGGCGCCGTCGCCGAGAGATCGACGACCGGGAATGTGCCCCAACTGCTCGGGCTTCCCGAGCCGAGCTCCAGCGGGTTCGAATCGAAATTGAGGGGGACGAGAGCGTTGAGCCGGATTTGTGGCCTCACGGCCTGCTGCTGGGCGCCTGGCGCGGTCGCGTAAAGGTTGTTGTAGTTGTTGCCAGCGAGTATCGCATCCGTACGCACGTCGTCGGCGTCGAGCCCAGGGTCGCTCCGGTCTCCGACAGCGCTCCGGTCTGCGGTGGCCTGCGCGCCCGCGCTCGAAAGCGTCGACACGATGGCGAAAAGCGCGATGACAGGTGCGAGCGCGGCCGCGGACCGAGCCAAACCGCTCGTGCTCTGCCTTCCTTTCCAAATCGCCGCGTCAGCCATCTCCCAGTCCTCCATGTCGCGCCCCTCCGAACGGGCTCGCTCTTTTTGGCGTGCCCCCGGGCGTTGACGGTCGTTGTGGTCGCATGATCTGGCCCGCCGTCAGCCACCGCTTCTGCTCCTCGACGCAACGCAAGTTGCACAGATCCCCTGCCCGCGCGCCGCGTCAGTAGTCGACCGCGTCACGGATGATCGGGCAAGTCATGCAGTGTCCGCCGCCGCGTCCACGGCCGAGCTCGGCGCCGACGATGGTGATGACCTCGATGCCCGCTTTTCTCAGAAGCGTGTTGGCATACACGTTGCGATCGTAGGCGAAGACGACGCCAGGCGAGGCGCAGACGAGGTTGGCCCCGCTGTCCCACTGTGTGCGCTCGCGCATGTAGTCGGTGCCACCGGTCTCGACGACGCGCATCTCCTTGAGTCCGAGGGCGTCGCGAATTGTTTCGATCAGGCCTCCGTCCTTTCGCAGATCGAGTGTTCCGGGCTTCGACCCGGGCCGGTAGGAGAAGCACTCGATCTTGTTGACTATGTCCGGATAGATTAGGACGCAGTCGCGATCCGCGAACGTGAAGACCGTGTCGATATGCATGGCGGCGCGCAGCTTCGGCATGGCGGCAATGATCACGCGGTCGGCGGCGCCCTTCTCGAACAGGCTCGCCGCCAGTTGGCTGATCGCCTGCCGCGACGTTCGCTCGCCCATGCCGATGAGCACGTTGCGCTTGCCGATCGGCATCACGTCCCCGCCCTCGAGCGTCGCGAGGCCCCAGTCCTTGATGGGGTCGCCCCACCAGACGTTGACCTTCCCGGCGAAACGGGGGTTGAACTTGTAGATCGAGGTTGTGAGGATCGTTTCCTCGTGCCGCGCTGGCCAGTAGAGCGGGTTCAGCGTGACGCCGCCATAGATCCAGCAGGTTGTGTCGCGGGTGTAGAGCGTGTTGGGCAAAGGCGGCAGAAGATACTCGTTGACGCCGGCCGCGTCGCGCACCAACGCCAGCATCTCGCCGCCGATACGCTCCGGAAACTCCTGCGTCGACAGGCCGCCGATCAGCGTCTCCGCGAGTTCGCGCGGCTTGAGCGCCTCGAGATAGCCGCGAACCTCGTCGACGAGGCCGACGCCGACCTGATTGGCCGTCACCTGGCTATCAAGGATCCATTTCTTCGCCTCGGGAACTGCGACCGTCTCGGCGAGTAGGTTGTGCATTTCCAGCACCTCGACGCCGCGGTCGCGCATCTTGGTCATGAAGTCGAAGTGATCGCGCTTGGCGTTGTCCACCCACAGGACATCGTCGAACAGAAGATCGTCGCAATTGTTGGGGGTCAGGCGCTGGTGCGCGTGTCCGGGCGCGCAAACCATCACCAGACGAAGCTGGCCAACTTCCGAGTGGACGCCAAACGTCATCGAAGTATCCGTCATCGCCGTGATCTCCTCGTAACGACAGTTCTCTACGCTCCGGATTGCAGACGGGATGCGCTTTCAAGTCTTGTTGTTCTGTTCCCTCACGGCGTGATGAGGCCGGTCGCGAGCCCGTAGACGCCGATAGCGGCTGCGATCAGCGTGACGGCGAAAAGCCCGAGTTCGACCGGGGTGAACAGGCGCGCTTTCTGCTCCCACCGCGCCCAGAAATAAAGAATTGTCCCCGGAGCGAAGAGGACGGTCATCAGCAGCACGTATTTGAGCCCGGCGGCGATGAACATGAAGATCGTGTAGACGACGGCGATCCAGGCGAAGATCTGGTCGCGGCCGCGCTCGTTCGGCGTCGTCTCATAGCCCACGCCGCTGCGCGCCACCAGCGCGCCATAAGCCGCTACGAGCAGATAGGGCAAGAGCGTCGTCACGCTGGTCATATCGAGCATGAAGTTGAAGGCGTCCCGCGACCAGTACGTCGAGATGATGAACAGCGAGACAACGATGTTCGAGAGCCAAAGCGCAATGGCGGGAACCTTGTTGCTGTTCTGCGCGGCGAAGAGCCGCGGCATGTCCTGCGACTTGCCAGCGGCGAACAGCACTTCCGCGCAGATCAGCGTCCAGGCCAGAAACGCGCCCAAGACCGAAATCAGCACGCCGATCGAGATCAGCACCGCGCCCCAGTGCCCGACGGCGAGCTCCAGGGCGCCGGCGAGTGACGGGTTCGCCACCTCGGAGATCGCCGCGCGCGGCGCCACCGCATAGGGAAGCAGCGTGATCGCGACCATGAGGCCGGTGACGCCCACGAAGCCGAGAATCGTCGCAACGCCCACGTCCGATCGCTTTGTTGCGTAGCGGGAGTAGACGCTCGCACCCTCGATACCGATGAAGACGAACACCGTGATCAGCATCGTGTCGCGCACCTGCGCCACGAGGCTCTTGTCCGGCATTCCGACCCCGCCGAAGAAATTCTCCGAGAACTGCGAATAGTTGAAGAAAAAGACGAATAGCAGGACCGCCAGGATCAGCGGCACGATCTTTGCCACTGTGACGATCGTATTGACGTAAGTGGCCTCCTTGACGCCGCGCAGGATCATGAAATGGAACGCCCAGACGCCGACGAGCGACACGATGATCGCGATGACGCTGGTGCCGTCCCCGAAGATCTGGGGGAAGAATCGGCCGAGCGTTGTGCCGATGAGCACCCAGTAGAAGACGTTGCCCAGCACGCTGCCGATCCAATAGCCGAAGGCCGACAGGAAACCCACGTAATCGCCGAACCCGGCCTTGGCGTACGCGAAGACGCCGTTGTCGATGTCCGGCCGTTTCTCGGCGAGAGCCTGGAACACGCGCGCGAGCATGTACATGCCGGTTCCCGCGATTGCCCAAGCGATGAGGGCGCCGAAGGGGCCGGTCGCCGTCGCGAACCGGCCGGGAAGGTTGAAAATCCCGGCCCCGACCATCGAGCCGATGACCATGGCAGTCAGCGAGGAGAGCGGAAGCTTCTGCTCGCTCTTTGAGGACACCGAAGGCGTAGACGACGCTGTCGAAGACGTCATTGTCCTGCCCCTTCATCGCTCGGCCGCGAACGCGAACGAGCCGGTCAGAGGATTACTCTCGGCGGGACGCTATCGGCCGCCGGGTCGGAAAAGAAAAAATGCAGTGGCGCCGAACTCGGGCATAGCAGTGATCTCGCGCGCTCGGGACGATCGGGGGCGCCCGTTGAACCTGCGGACCCAAACATCCGGCGCCGGCCAAGCGCGGCGCTCCTATTCGCGGCAACCTATACTGGTGTAAGCGGCTTGGATCATCCAGCAGATTAAAGGGTATGCAAGCTCGATTGAGGTGTCAACTTTGATTACCTCTCAACATTATTATTCAACGTCTGATCGAGATTCGATGAATAGATACCTGCCGAACTGGCCTCTCGTCGCGGTTGTGCCGGCATGAATTGCTGCGCCTGCTCACAGAGGCCGCGAGCGCTTGTCGTCGTTGCGAATCGAGATCTCCGTTGAAGGCATCTGCAGTCCGATGCGAGGGGCAGTCCTTATTGCTCCGTCGCGTGCAGCACCACATCGAGCGCTGCGCCGCTCAGGAGCCCGCCAGCCTGATCCGTTTCTGGTGCGTGCTGGCGCTCGGCGCGATCTTGCTGCCATGGGCTTTCTGTCCGGCACGGGGCGATGCCTCAAGTGCATACGAATTCGGTAATCTGCTTGATCGGCTCTGGCCGGTAGTGCGCGGCGTGTGCCTCGCCTGGTACTGGGGATCGGCCGGTTTCTGCCTCACGTACCGGTCGCGACAGCATAGCCCTTGAGGAGATCGCTTGCCGCCACCTCCTCGGTACTGGCCCGTCCTTCGAAACACTTGACGCGCGTCACCGGCAATGGCCGGCGGCGGCCGTCTCGTTGCTAATTACCCTGGCCCTGCTGACAGCAAGCGTCTCACGAAGCTAGCTGCTCCTTCGGTTCCTGGATGCGGAAAAAAATCACGTAGAGCGCAGGCAGGACGACGAGAGTTAGCATAGTCGCTACGAACAGACCTCCCATGATCGCGAACGCCATCGGCCCCCAGAACACAGTCGGTGCAATCGGAATAAAGCCCAGAACAGTCGAGATTGCAGTCAGCATGATCGGCCGGAAACGCGAGATCGCGCCTTCAACAACCGCATCCCACAACTCGCGCCGCTGGGCGCGCTCCGCCTCGATCTGCTCGATGAGAATGACCGCATTGCGCGCAATCATGCCCATCAACGCCAGAATTCCGAGAATCGCGACGAAGCCGAGAGGCCGGTTAAAAACCAGCAAGGCCGCGACGACACCGATCAGTCCCATTGGCACGAGGCAGAGCACCATCGCGAGCCGACTGAAACTATGCAGTTGCGCCATAAGGAACAGCAGCATCAGGAATAGCATCGCCGGGACCATGGCATAAACTGATGCCTGCGATTTGGCGCTTTCCTCAACTGTGCCGCCCACCGCGATGCGATAGCCCGCAGGTAAGCTCGCCTGCAACTTCTCCACCTCAGAGGCCAAAGAGGCCGCCGCGGCTTCTGGAGTCGAGCCGGGGGTGACATCGGCTTGGACTGTGAGGGTCGGCACCCGATCGCGTCGCCAAACCAGCGGATATTCCTGATCGAACTCAAAATGCGCAATCTGGCTTAGGGGAACCGTGCGACCATTGGATAATGGCACCTGCAAAGATTGCAGTGTGTCAAGCGAGACACGTTCCTCATCTTGAGCTCGGGTGATGATGTCCACGAGATAGATATTGTCACGCAATTGAGTGATCGGCGCACCCGTCATTACCGCATTGAGGTTGGACGAAAGCGCATTCGAGCTCAGCCCGAGAAGCCGGGCCTGATCCTGATCGATCACAACTCGCACCTTCCGCGCCGGCTCCATCCAGTCGAAATTGACCCGTCGCAGATCATTATTAGAGCCGAGAACCTGGCCGAGTTGCAAAGCGATCATTCGTACTCGGGTCAAATCCGGTCCACTGACACGGTATTGTATCGGCCATCCCACCGGTGGTCCAAGCTCTAATGGTGAGACGCGAGAAACAATATTGGGCAACTCCTCCGCCAACTTTCTCTCAAGCATTATCTGCAGCCTTTTGCGTGCTGCAACATCTTTGGCGACGACCACAGCCTGAGAAAAAAAGTCGTTATTGAGCTGTACGTTCAGCGGAAGATAGAAACGGATCGCGCCGCGACCGACATAGGTGCTCCAGCTTGCGACGTCGGGATCGTCCTTGAGCATAGTGTCGAGTTTGGTCGCCGCAGTATCGCTGGCGAAGATCGATGCATTTTGTGGCAAGCTCAGATCAACTACCAGCTCAGGACGGTCCGACGCCGGAAAGAATTGTCGAGGCACCAGCGGCAGGGCTAAAAGGGACGCGACGAAACATGCAAGAGCGACAGCAAGGGTTATCCAGCGACGGCGCATCGCCGTCAGCAGAAGCGCGCGGAAAGCGCTCATGATGCGGCTCGGTTTCTGATCCGTTCTCTGCTCGGGTACTTTCAGCAGCCAGACCCCAAGTAAAGGCGCAAACAGCACCGCAACGAACCAAGAGACAATCAGTGCGATCGATACGACGGCGAAGATCGAAAACGTATATTCACCAGCCGAAGACCGCGCAAAGCCGATTGGCACGAACCCCGCGGCGGTGACGAATGAGCCGGTCAGCATCGGAAATGCCAGTGTATCGTACGCAAAAGTCGCCGCTCTTTCCTTGCTGTCGCCAGCCGCCATGCGCGATGTCATGACGTCGACCGTCGTCATTGCGTCGTCCACCAACAGGCCGAGCGCAATGATCAGCGCACCGAGCGAAATGCGCTGCAGATCAATCCCGGTAAATTCCATGATCGGAAAAATAATCGCCACCGTGAGAGGGATGGACAAGGCGACCACCGCGCCAGGCCGAAAACCAAGGCTGACGATGCTGCAGGCCATGATGATGGCAATGGCCTGCCAGAGGGATTCCATGAACTCGCCAATCGCGTTTTTCACGACGACGGGTTGATCGGACACCAAAGTCACGTCAATGCCGATCGGCAGATCAACCATGCTGGAATCGATCGCTTTTTTTACATTTTCGCCCAAGGCCAGGATGTCGCCACCCTCACGCATGGCGATGGCAAGGCCGATCGCTGGCTTACCATTGACTCGAAACATCGGCTGCGGCGGATCGGATAGTGAACGGCGAACGTTGGCGATATCTCGCAAGCGGATCAGGCGTCCGTTCGAAACAAAATTGACATCGAGCAGATCATTCTCGGACTTGAAGGCGCCGGTCACACGGATCGACAGTTTCTCATCGCCGGTCTGGAGCGAACCTGCGGGAATCACGTCGTTCTGAGCCTGGATTGCGGCAATCAGCGCAGCTCGGTCGATCCCAAGGCCAGCGAGTTGTCGCGTCGAGAATTCAATGTAGATCTGCTCGTCCTGCGCACCAAGAAGCTCGATCTTGGAGACGTCCAGAACCTGCAAAAGCTTCGAGCGAATATCTTCGACATAATCCCGCAGCTCACGATGGCTGAAGCCGCTGTCGGCAGAGAATGCGTAGATAAGGCCATAGGTGTCGCCGAAATCATCGTTGAAGCCGGGACCGACCACGCCCTGGGGCAAAGTCCAGCGTATATCGCCAATGTTCTTACGCACCTGGTACCAGATGTCCGGCACTTGCCTTGCGGGGGTCGAGCCTTTGAGGTTGACGAAAATCGTCGTCCGGCCCGGACTGGTATAGGAGCGCAGGAAGTCCAAACCTTTGGTTTCCTGCAATTTGCGCTCGAGGCGCTCGGTGACCTGGGCCAATGTATCGTCGAGCGTTGCCCCGGGCCATGCCGCCTGCACAATCATGGTGCGGAAGGTAAAGGCCGGATCTTCGCTGCGTCCAAGGCGGTAGTAGGACGACAAGCCGGCAATTACGATCGAGATCATCGCAAAAACGATAAAAGATCGACGTTTCAGCGCCCAATCGGAAAGATTGGGGCCAATCATGACCTCACTCCCAGCGGCCTGACCTTTTGGCCCGGATGCAGCGCCTGCACACCGGCGGTGACAACGATCTCACCACCGTCGAGACCTCCTGAAAGCACCACCGTCCCGGGATCGAACCGCAAGATGTCGACCGGCTTTAGGGCGACTGTCATGCTGTCGGGATCGACCACCCAAACTGCCGGATTTTTCTCTGTGGCCGTCAAGGCGCTCGCAGGGAGCGAGATCCCGTGGCCATGGTCGACTTCCATTCGGCCCGACACGGTCGCACCAAGCCGCATGGCCGGTGGTGGATCGTTGATGGCCACGCGGACCTTAAACGTGCGCGTGACCGGATCAGCCTGCGGATCGATCTGCCGCACACGGCCTTTTGTGGTAACGCTGGGATCGTCGGTCAGGGCGATGATCACATCCGCGTCCGCCGGGGCAGTACGCAACATTCGAGCCGGAACGTCGAACACCGCGTCCCAACCGGTTTCGCGCGCGACCATGAACACCGTCTGACCCGCCTGCACCACCTCTCCGGATTCCGCCGCGCGGCTGGTGATCGTGCCGTTCACACCAGCTTTGAGTTCTGTGTAACTGACGCGGTCCTCCGCTATTTCGACCTGAGCCTTGGCATCATCCACGGCTGCTTGTGCTGTTCGCAATGCTTGCTGGGCCTGATCGAAATTGGCGCGAGTTGTCCAGCCTTGCTGCAGCAGTGTCTCCTGGCGGTGGAAATGATTGGAATCCTGCTCAAGTCGAGCATTGGCAGCAGCAAGCGCGGCGCGCGCGGTGCGAAGCGAGTTCAATTCGTTCTGCGGGTCGAGCTTGGCCACCACCTGGTCCGCCTTGACGCGATCACCCGCATCTACCGTGCGCTCGATGATCCGACCGCCAATACGGAAGGCGAGAGCGACTTCCTTTTCCGCCTGAATCTGTCCCGTAAGGACGATTGACTGACCGAGACCACCCTTTCCGACGACCACCGTACGGACGGGACGTGGAGGCGGCGCTTCTCTGGCGACCTCGCGTTTGCAGCCGGAGAGCGTCAGGATGAGCGCCGGCGCGACTGCAAGTGACAAGCTCCGCAGCCATCGGAAAAACCGAGAGGAGCGGGATGAAGGTGGCATGCGAACCTCGGCTTGAGGCGAGGGTTAGCGGAAGCTCTCAGATATACCTGCAAGAGAGTGGAGCTTGACGAGATCTGAAAGCGTCCATCCCGGGGTGAATGCCGAGGGGAAGATGAGAAGACGCAGAACCATGATCAGCACTCCGGCCTAGCGAACTTGAAGCTCCGCGACCAGATAACAACGATGTCGCGCGGCGATACAAGCCAACATCGCAGAGGAGTTTGCGCGCTACGACGTAGAATAGCGGCCTCCCCAAAATCGGCACCACGAGGTTACGACCGGTCTAGCACCCTCGACCATTGATCAAATCAAAGGGACCTTCGCTCTCGATAACTTCGCCGACTATGCATCTTCGGCAGAGTTTGAACAATCATCAACCCGTGATTGCGCGGATCGCAGGGTCTCCGAAGGCGTTCGTCTTGTGTTGTGCATCACAGCGATAGTCCGCTCGAGCGTCCCACGCACACCAGCACGCTGATTTTCGGCTCAGCCGTCCTCTGCCCAGGAGGCGATCATGGCGAGTGGCGTGGTGAGGAAGGGCTACGAGGCGCGCTTGCCAGCTCGCCGCACGGGCTCCCCTCACCTTTGGATCGATGTTGCCAGCAGTTGCGTCGTCCATGCAGCATGATGCGGAAGGCGAAGAGCGTGCGTAACTCTTTCTAGCTGGCAGCCGGAGCGCCGGCAGGCATCGGAGCTATCGGATGCTGACGACCGCGCCTTGCCGGTATTTTTTTGACGATCCTCATGTCCGGCTCGACGCCGAGGCCCGGCCCCTGCGGGACGGACACCTTGCCGCCTTTCGCCGTCATCGCATCGCCAAAAGGAGACGCCTCCAGATTGGCGTAGAGGATTTCCAGCGGGGTATCGGTCGGCAACGACGCAACGATGTGGATCGAGGCGCGATTGCCAGGCCCGAAATAAACGCAGTGCGGGATGAGCTCGACGGAATGCGCCTCGGCGAGCGCGATGATCCTGCGCATTTCGGTGATGCCGCCGATCTTGGTCACGCTAGGCTGCGCGACGTCAATGGCACCTTTCTCGAAGCTGTCGGCGAAATCGTGCAGGCCCCCGCCGGCATTTTCGCCCGCCGAAATCCGCGTTTGTCCCTCGCGGCGGACGCGCGCCAGCCCCCCGTGGTCCTCGGAAGGAAACACCGGCTCATCGAGCCGGAAGAGCCGATAGGCGCGCTCCATTCTCCAGCTCACAGAGGCCGCGAGCGCTTCACGCGGCTCGAGTGTCGATCTTTTGCGACTCCTCGCGTAACTGCCGGCGCAAGACCTTTCCGACATTGGTCGTCGGTAGCTCGGTCCTGAACTCCACCAGCCGCGGGACCTTGTAGGGTGTGAGCCGCTTCTGGCAGTAGGCGATCAGGTCCGCTTCAGTAAGGTTTGGGTCTTTCTTGACGACGAACAGCTTCACCGCTTCGCCGGAGCGCGGATCGGGTATGCCGATTACCCCGCATTCGAGCACTCCCGGGTGGCTCGACACCACCGCCTCGACCTCGTTCGGATAGACCTTGAACCCGGACACCGTGATCATGTCCTTCTTGCGATCGATGATGCGGGTCCGGCCGGTCTCGTCCATGATGCCGATATCGCCGGTGCGGAAGAAGCCGTCGGGAGTCATGACGTTGGCCGTCTCATCCGGACGTTTCCAGTAGCCCGGCATCACCTGCGGGCCGCGCGTACAGATCTCGCCCGGCTGCCCAAGCGGCACCTCGTTGTTGTCGTCGTCGCGAATCGAGATCTCCGTTGACGGCATCGGCAGTCCGATGGTGCCGTCCCATTCGGGCTCGGTCGGCGAATTGCAGGTCAAGACAGGTGACGTCTCGGACAGGCCATAACCTTCCCACAGCGGCGAGCCCGTGGCACTGAACCAACGGTCCGCCACCGATTTTTGCACCGCCATGCCGCCGCCGACGGCGCATTTGAGCATGCTCCAGTCGATCTTGCCGAAATCCGGATGATTGAGCAGCGCGTTGTAAAGCGTGTTCACCGCCGGGAAATGGTTCATCTTGTACTTGGCAAGCTCCTTGATGAGGCCGGGAATATCACGCGGGTTGGGGATGAGAATGCTTTGGCCGCCGGTACGGACGCTGAGCAGGAAACATGCCGTCAACGCGAAGATGTGATAGAGCGGCAGCGCCGCCATGACGATCAGACGATCGACCTTCGGCTCCCTCTCCAACACCGGCTTCAGCCACTCGTCGATTTGCAGCATGTTGGCGACGACATTGCGATGCAGCAGCATCGCGCCTTTGGCGACGCCCGTGGTCCCGCCGGTGTATTGCAGGAAGGCGAGATCCTCGGGTCCAAGCTGCGGCTTGGTCAAGGTCATACTCCTGCCGGCCGCGATGGCTGCATTGAACGGCGTTGCATCGGGCAGTGAGTAGGCCGGCACCATCTTCTTCACCCGCCGCACCACCAGATTGACGACCGTGCCTTTGATCATTCCCAGGAGGTCGCCCATAGAGGCAACAACCACGTGCTTAATGCTGGTCTTGCCGATCGCCTGTTGCAGGGCATACGCGAAGTTCTCAAGCACGATGATGGCTTCGGCGCCAGCATCCTTGAGCTGAGTCTCGAGCTCGTGCGGCCTGTACAAGGGGTTGATGTTCACCACGGTGAAGCCGGCACGCAAGACGGCGCAGATCGCCACCGGATACTGCAGCACGTTCGGCATCATGATGGCGACGCGCGCACCTTTCCCGAGGCCTCTGCTCTGCAGCCACGCCCCGAAGGCGCGTGACATCTCGTCGGTCTCGCCGTAGGTCAGCCCCTTGTCCATGCAGATGAAGGCTGCGCGCTCGCGATATCTGGCAAAGCTTTCTTCGATCATCGCAACAAGCGATGTGTATCGCGACGGCTCGATCTCCGTCGAGACTCCCGGCGGGTAGTGCTTGAGCCAGATGCGCTCCATGGCACTGCTCCTGATGGCCGGTTTGATACCGTCACCCGGCTGATCAGACCCCCGCAAGAAATCGGCTTTCCGTTGGCTGCTGGCAAGTCCAGCCAATACCCCGCTTCCGAACTCCATAAAATATGACAAGTATTCTGACACGAACCGCGGAAGCAAACGGGCGCCAGCAAATATGGTTCCAAGTCCTTTTTGAATCGAGGTCCTGAACGAGCCTGCGGCAAATGCGGCCCGGGAAAGTCACATTGGCGGCACTAGGCCCGCAATCAGCGGTCCATGCCGCCAAACCGTTAGTACCTCTGTATGCTTGACCGTACAGGCTGAACGGTACGTTGGAGAATGATCATGGCGGTGTGGTCTCGTGCTGCCGAGCTTGCTGACCGGACGCCCCCGTCCCGAAACCGCTACGTCGACTTCCTACGAGCTGTGTCGATGCTCGTGGTGACGGTCGGGCACTGGCTCGCCGCCGCGCCCTACTTCGATGCAACCAACACGTTGACGACATTCCACATCCTGACGGTCGTTCCTTGGACTGCTCGGCTCACATGGATCGTCCAGGTCATGCCGATCTTCTTCATGGTCGGCGGATACGCGAACGGCATGAGCTGGCGTGCCGCGCGACGGGACCACAAATCATACGCAGCCTGGCCTGAAGGCCGGTTGCGCCGTCTCGTGTGGCCAATTCTCCCACTGCTCGTGGTTTGGGTAGCTATCGTTGCAATCGAGTACGCCCGCGGCGTGCGGCCGGAGCTGATCAGCTATGGTTCGCAGGCGGCGTTCATACCGATCTGGTTCCTCGCGGTGTACATCGGGATTGTTGTGCTCGTGCCAGCCACGGAGGCTGCGTGGACCCGATTTGGCATGACATCGTTCTGGGCTTTGACAATTGCCGCGGTCGCTGTCGATGTCATGTACTTTGCCGTCGGCTTACGCTGGCTTGGGTGCGCCAACTATCTCTTCGTCTGGGGTGCAATCTCCGTGCTCGGCTATGCGTGGCTCGACGAGCGGTTTTCGGAGCGCACGACGCTGCTTGTCGGCGCCGCTTTGGGTGTTGCCGTGCTACTCTTGCTGGTGCACATCGGGCCTTATCCTGTCTCAATGATTGGCGTCCCTGGCGATCCGATCAGCACCACGACTCCGCCGAAGGTCACGCTGATAGCGCTCGCAGCAATGCAGGGCGGCCTGCTGCTTGCTGTCCAAGCCCCCGCACGCCGCTGGCTTGCTGGCCGCGCAGCGTGGACGGCCACCGTGGTGATGAATAGCAATATCATGACGCTGTTCATCTGGCACCTGACGGCCACCACTCTTGTGATCCTCGCCGCCTATCTCGCCGGTGGCTTTGGTCTGCGGCTTGAACCAGGAAGCTCTGAGTGGTGGTGGTCGCGGTTCCCCTGGCTCGCAGCGAATGCGATCGCGCTCATTCCGCTTGTTGTGGCCTTCGGACGCTTTGAGCGACCGCGCGCGAGCCGAGGCGAACCGGCGCCCGCGTGGCGCTACGTGCTCGGCGCCCTCATGACCGGCGCCGGTCTTGCGCTGCTTGCGGCGCAGGGAGTTGGTGGTTATCGGAGTCTTGGACTGAACGTGTGGGGTCTCGCGCTCACTCTCACGGGCATCGGCCTTATCGCAAGCAGGAGCGGTGCGTCGCACAGTGCAATCTAGCGTTACCATGAGGCCTTCAGCGCCAAGACATCCCTCGCGCGGACGGCTCCGAGGCTCGAATGGAGAGAAACTCTACTGAAGGCTTTTGAGACTGAGCGCTGCCTGCCTCGACGCGGCACAAAGCGACGAAACTAGATCGGCAAGAAAGGGGAGCGTGGATGAAAAAAAGCAATGGGGCGACTGTTCGGCCTGAGCTGCCATCTCCGCTAGGAGCGGTTTGGCGCGACCTACCCGTGTCGTGCGTAGCGACTACGTCGACTCGCCAAGCCTCAGCGCGGCTCTAGAGCTGAATACTTTGATTGGGCGCGACAATCTTAAGCACCAGGAGGAAAACGCCGCCAAGCAAAGAAAGAGCTCCGAGCGAGGCAATCGGCCAAGAGTTCTCGTGCAGGCCGACCACGATCAACACGATGCCAAGCAGCAGAAGAAGGACCGCCGCAGATTTCTTGACTAAGAGGCTTTTCCCCAAATAGCTTGTCATCTTGACTCCTGTCGTTTGATCTCAAACCATTGCCGGAGGCGCGGCGCAAGCAGACCTAGGGCGGGCTGACCACCTCGCATCGCGATCGCGTGACACCGCACCTCGCATGTGCGGACTACCTATGTGGCCGCTCGAACTCGCTGCAATAAGAAGTTGAGCGAACGGGAACCTCCGCGTTAGAGGGAGGATGGAGGACTCGATGGTCAGCAGACTTATCGCACGCCCCTCGCTGAGAGTGTCAAATTGGTCAATCCGGCCGCCAGATTGATCCCTATCGCGCGCTCGACCGATAGTGGCTGCAGGACAATGCTTCTGCGCGAGCCACCGATCAGAGCGTTGGCTCCAAAGCCCGGTCCCAGTGCAGCGCTGGCGCTTGCCCCCACATACCTGCCCGTCAGTCTGCCCGGGCCAAGCCGGCGTGAGTTTCGGGCAAAGACTGCCCAAGACAACGTGCCAGCCTGAGTAACGCCGACGTCGAGGCCGACCCTCCTTATTCTTCCTTCGTAGATGCAACGCTGGGAGGAGCCACTGTGGTGGAAGACGCAACGCAATGACTGCGTCGATCCAAGAACCCTTCCGACTCTTGCACTGCTGACGCACAACAGTCTTCCGACCCTAAATGGCTCGCCTTGCGCATAAGTCGCGTCGGCGCAAATCAGCATGGAGGCGCAAATAGCTCCCAGGACCCGGATCGTTGTCATTTTCAGGCCCTCGACTCAACTTCTCTCGTTGCGACTTTGATCTCCACGAAGCCAAAAGGTCAGGGCGAGCCCGATCAGGAGTGCTGCCCCCGGCAGGACATCCCTGGACGAGATCAAGCAAAAGATCCTGCGCGATGCGCTCGCGAGCGCGGAAGAGCGGCCGGCGGCCTGAACCGCTCATCGTCGTCCGCCTGCCAGGCGTAGCAGCATCATGAACAGATTGATGAAGTTGAGGTACAGCGAGAGCGCCGCGAGCACGGACTTGCGACCGGTCGCAGTCTCATCGTCCCTGCTGTCGTACATCGCCTTGATGCGCTGCGTGTCGTAGGCCGTGAGTCCCGCAAACACCCCCACGCCAATAACCGAGATCAGCCAGTCAAGCCCGGTCGACCTAAGGAAAAGATTGACCAGGCTTGCGATGATGATGCCGATAAGGCCCATGAACAGGAAGCTGCCAAGCCCCGACAGGTCGCGCCTCGTGGTGTAGCCAAAGACGCTCAGGGCCCCGAACGTCGCGGCTGCGATAAAGAAGACACGTGTAATCGAGGAGTTGGTGTAGATGTGGAACAGGATAGAGAGCGATACGCCGACCAGCGCGGCATAGACGAAGAACAATAGCCGCGCTGTTCCCACCGACAGCGCGTTGATACCCGATGAGATGAAGAACACCAGCGCAAGTGGCGCCAGGATAAAAATCCACATCAGTGGATTCTGAAGCAGAGCGGGACCCGTGAGCTGATAAGTTAGCCACGCGACAACGGCAGTCAGGCCGACGCCCGCCGTCATGTAATTGTAGATGCGTAGCATATGGGCGCGCAGTCCGGCGTCGACTGCAAGCGCACTCCTGTCGGCACCTGAGACCGTCAGGTCTGGATCATAATTTGTCATCGCTCGGCTCCTATCTCCCGGCCGCAGGACGAGGCTAAGCTATCGTTCTCACTTTGGCGGGAACATCGGGCAATCACCCGAGTGCCCGAGAGAAAATCACCCTATTTCGCGACACGCGCATTCCAAGCAGCCAGCGTTTGCGACTTACGCCTTCGCCGATAGGAAACCTGCGCCGCCCGAGAACTCCTCTCCCTTTTGCTCAGAGGCCTTACGTTTGTCACCGGGAAGCCGGAAACGCGCCGGCCTAGTCCGACTGCGTGCGCTACTACACTCACATCGTCGACAAATATGGAGTGAGTCCGCACGGGATCCGATCCGAGCAAGTTGATCAGGACGCCGCGATGGCGCACACCACGCATCGCGGCGAACCTCGCGAAGGCCGGTGAATTCTAGAGCCTGTTGCGATCAAAGCGGATTGTATCCGCAATGGCGGACGTAGTTGGCGCATTCTTCAGGGGTGAACAGGTTCAGGGTGCGTCCGATGAAATCCCAGAGGGCGTCGACGGTTCTGGCCTGGGCTTGCCGCAACAGTTCCTTGAGTTTGGCGAATGCCATCTCGATCGGATTGAGATCGGGGCTGTAGGGCGGCAGGAATAGTAGGCGCGCACCGGCGCCTGCGATGAGGCGAGCGGCCTCTTCGTTCTTGTGGCTCGACAGATTGTCGAGGATCACGGTGTCGCCCTGGCGCAGCACGGGGACGAGGATCTGCTCGACATAGGCCAGGAAACACTCGGCGTTGATCGGCCCGTCGAGCACAAAAGGTGAATCAACCCCTCGCAGGTGAGGCCCGCAAGAAACGTCGTTGTCTTCCAATGGCCGTTCGGGGCATCGCCGATGGCGCGTGCGCCGACGTCGGCCCAGGCGTAACGACGTGTCATCGCGGTCGTCGTCCAAGTCTCATCGAGGAAAATCAACCGGCCACCAAGGTCCTTCTGCGCGCGCCGCCACGCTTCCCGGCGCTCAGCGACGTCGGGACGATCCTGTTCGCTGGCGCGCACGGTTTTTTTGAAGCTGATCCCCTCCGCGGCGAAAAAGCGCGACAGCATCGACTTGTCGGCTTCCACGCCGTGCGTGCCAAGCAGACGCTCGGCGATCGCATCGAGCGTCAGATCGTTCTCCCTACGACGCAGTTCCAGCAACCAATCCCGGTGCGGCTTCAGCACGGAACGTCGGTCCCCGCCGGTGGGCAAAGCCGCCGCGCGGCGCGTCTCCTCGAACTCCTTCACCCAACGGATCGCGCTCGCGATCCCGACCCGGAAAATCCGCGCCGCCTCGTTCCGCGAAAGGCCGTCCTCAACCACGGCCTTGATCACCCGAATCCGAAGAGCCTCCCCATGCGCCATCCCTGCCAGCCTCCTCCCGGCCTTGAGGATGAATCATGGTTCGCCTGATTTGGGAATCCCCTACGATTCAATTCGATCCCAACCCGCTCTAAGGCGCGGTCCCTCCCTTCGCGGAGACTTGAAGGCGATACCGCGCGCGGTTATCGGTCGATTTTTTGCGCCACCCCTCTACAAAAACTCCCTGATGTGCGGACGGGGAAGCCCCCTAACCGGCAACTCGCGGTGGATCACCAGGTTCTCAGCTCTCGTTTTTCCATGAGCGCCCTCAATTGATCCTAGGCCGCTCTATCATAGAGATAGCGCAGCGCGACATTTGCGTCGCCCCCCATTTCTCAAGCTTTGTCCTTGTCTCCAGTGTGCGTTCGGCCTCCGTTTGCTCCAGCGATCGCCGCTCGTCAGCACTCGCCTGTCCCCCTATTCTCCGAATTTTGGTCGTGGACGTGCGCCAACCAGAGCCGGCTCTGCCCCACTTCAGAACGCGTGCTCACATTGGCTGGAATGAGATTTCTCTCAATCTCCCGGTGCACACACCGCCTTCTAGGCAATTGAAACTCTTGGACTCCAATCCATCATGGGGCAATTTGAGCTAGTTTCAGTTTCATGGACCTACTCCTCACTTTCCGAACTCGGCCTCGAATGCGGCCCGCTGAGCTGGCGTCAGGCGAAGGCCATGCTTCGTTCGTCGATCGAGAAAATCATCAGCCCTCGTAGCCCACTCCGTTTGCCTGAGATAGGCGGCTTCACGTTCGTAGAAATTTCCTCCGAAGTGGCGCCCGAGATCCGCACAGCTACGGGCTCCACCTAGAAGCCCGCGTGCGCGCGTGCCGTATAATCGCGCATAATGCAGTACCACTGACAACGGAAGGCCCGGGTAGTCGCGCGCCAGAGCCGCGGCAAACTCTGCGAACGTTCCGGAAATGTCGCCGCCGGGGAGCGGCTTTCTGGCGGTCCACGCTGATGGCAGGTTCCGAAACCATGGCCTCAGACGCTCCAGGGCATGTTCCGCCAGTTTGCGATAGGTCGTGATCTTGCCACCGAAGATCGACAGCAGCGGCGGAGCCCCGAGGGCGCCATCGACCTCGAAAACATAATCTCGCGTCACCGCGGACGGGTTCTGCGCATTGTCGTCGTAAAGCGGGCGAATGCCCGAGAACGCATGGACGATGTCGCGCACATCGGGAGCATTGCAAAAATAGCGCCGCAATATCCGCAGGAGATACACGACCTCGGCATCGTCGACCGCCACGTCCTCGGGACGCCCATCATAAGGAATATCCGTGGTGCCGATCAGGGCGAAATCATCTTCGTAGGGATTGACGAAAATGACGCGCCGGTCATCGTTCTGCAGGAGGTAGGCATGCGCGCCTCGCCAGAATTTCGGCACCACGACGTGACTGCCTTTCACCAGCCGGACGCTGTACGTCGAATTCACGCCCGCCACGCCTTGAACGACATGCTGGACCCAGGGCCCCGCCGCGTTGACCAGAGCGCGCGCGGAGACCACCTCTGCGTTGCCCTGCTCGTTTTGCATCTCGAGCCGCCAAACGCCCTCTGCCCTGTATGCGCGAACCGCGCGGGTTCGCGGCAGCACGCGAGCGCCGTTCTGCGCCGCATCGATCAGATTGAGGATCACGAGCCGCGCATCGTCGACCCAGCAATCCGAATATTCGAAGCCGCGACCGAACTCCGGCCGCAGCGCCTGGCCTTCAGGCGCATCTGCAAGATCGAGGCTCCGGCTCGCCGGCAGCCGCTTGCGGCCGCCGAGATGATCATAAAGGAACAGGCCGGCCCGGATCAGCCACGCGGGACGCTGCTCCGGCGAATGCGGCAGCACGAAGCGCAGCGGCCAAATGATGTGAGGCGCGGAGGCGAGCAGGACCTCCCGCTCGATCAACGCCTCACGAACCAGACGAAATTCGTAGTATTCGAGATAGCGCAAGCCGCCGTGCACGAGCTTGCCCGAGCGCGACGACGTCCCTTCGGCAAAATCGTCCTTTTCGCACAGCAGGACCTTGAGGCCACGACCGGCGGCATCGCGCGCGATGCCGGCACCATTAATTCCGCCGCCGATCACGGCGACGTCGACCAGACCATGGTCCCTTCCGGCGACCGGCGCAGTCCCCGTCATCGTTTGCCGCTAACTCTCTTCTCTGTCCGCTGCCGCGCCGCCTTCGCGGTTGCGGGCGCATCTGCCGCAGGCTTCGGCCGCGCAGTCTGGAGACCATAGGTCGCAAATCCCTTGGCCGTGTCGGCAATCTCTTCACTGCTGAGGATGACCGGCCCGAGCGCAAGGGAGAGGTAATACTGGCGCGCGATCGTCTCCAGCTCGACGGCGAGCCACATCGCCTTATCCAGATTGGCGCCGACGACGATCATGCCGTGATTGGCCAGTAGACAGCCATTGCGGCCCTCGAGCGCTGCGAGGGCAAACTCCGACAATTCCTTGGTGCCGTAGCGCGCATAGCCGGCGCAGCGAATGTCGTTGCCGCCGAAAGCTGCCATCATGTAGTGGCAGGCCGGGATCGACTTGCGCGCGATTGCCAGCACGGTCGCATAGGTGGAATGGGTGTGGACGACGCTACCCACATCCCGGCGCGCTCGCATGATGTCGAGATGGAATCGCCATTCGGTCGACGGCTGCAATGGCCCCGTCCACTCGCCATAAGCGCCCTCAAGCGGCATTGACGCAATCATCTCCGGCTTCATCGCATCGTACGACGTGGCCGAGGGCGTAATCAGCATCCTGTCCTCATAGCGTGCGGAGATATTGCCAGATGTCCCCTGGTTGAGACCCGAGGCGTTCATCCATCGACACTTGGCGATGATCGCCTCACGCAATTCTCGTTCCTCGCGGGTCATGTCCTGCAACCTTTCATGTTCAGCACGGATTGAGCGGCGGTTCGCCAGCCAGAAAGCGGCGAACCTCCTCGGCCGCCTGCTCGGCGGCAACAGTGACGGTGCGCACCGAGGCGCCGGCGATGTGCGGCGTCAGCGTGACATTGGGCAGCCGCAACAGCGGCCAATCGGATGGCACAGGTTCGACGGCGAAGGTGTCAAGCATCGCCCCGCCGAGTTGTCCGGACGCAAGCGCCTCGTACAGCGCCTCGTAGTCGAGCAGTGGACCGCGCGCAGTGTTGATGAGGAATGCGCCCGTCTTCACGCAGCCTAACGCCTCGCGGCCGATGAATCCGGTGGTTTCGGCTGTGACTCGCGCATGAAGGCTGATTACGTCGGCGCGTGCCAGAAGCTCGTGCAATCCGACGTGCTCCACGCCGTCCTTGCGGTCCTGGGCGCTAAGCTGGACGTAGGGATCGGCCACCAGCAGCTTGCAGCCGAACACCTTCAGGAGCTTAACTACGCGGCTGCCGACGGCGCCGTAGCCGACGATCCCGACAGTCATCTCGTTGAGCTCTCGCCCGGTCCGATCGGCGCGATACAGATCGCCGCGCCACTCGCCTGTCCGCAGCGCTTCATGGCCGCTGCGAATAAGGCGGGTCTCGGCAAGAATGGCGCCGACGGTGAACTCCGCCACGGCGCTCGCGTTGCGGCCGGGGGTGTTGACGACCAGGATGTTGTGATCGCGCGCAGCCTGCAAATCGATATTGACCGGACCGCCGCGTGACACCGCAATGAATTTGAGTTTGGGCAGCCGCTCAAGCATCGACCGCGAGATCGGCGCCAGATGCGTGACAAGCAGCACGGCATCGCCGATGAAGGCCGCGACCTCTTCCGGATCACCCACGAACTCCTTCAACCCGTGGAGGGAGGAACCGGCATAGCCATGCTCCATTGGCTCATCCGGCCAAGGCTGCTCCAGCGTGCGTATGTCGACGCCGTTGCCGCACGCGGACGCGATCCGCTCGGCAAACACTGACGGCAGCATGAAGCGGTCGCCGACAATGGCGATGGACTTAGACATGTGCGCCTCCTGCCCGCAACGCGGCGAGCTGCTTCCAGACCGGCCGCGACGCCAATCTCGCCTCGAGATAGGCCGGGAACAGCTGGGCGTAGCGCACGGCCAGTCCCGTATCCGGCTGCTGCGCTTCCCTGAGATGAGGCCGTACCCAATCCTCTGCACAGCTTGTCATGTCCGGATAGCTGCCGGTTGCGACAGCGGCGATCATCGCCGCGCCTGCCGCACCCGCCTCAGCGCGGCTGCAGACGCGAATGTTGCAATCGAGCGCGGCGGCGAGGATGGTGCAAAGCGCGCGGCTGCGCGCCGCGCCACCGGTGATCCGCACATCGCACGGCAGACGGCCCATTGCGGCGTAACAATCGCGTGCGGCAAACGCGAGCCCTTCCATCACGGCGCGCATCAGATCCCAATAACGGTGATGCGAGCGCAGGCCGAGAAACTGCGCGCAAGCTTCGTGAGCCACGAACGGGCCGCGTTCGCCAGCATCCGAGATGAATGGGTGAAACAGCATCTCGCCCGGCTTCACCTGAAGCACGTGTTTGTCGATGCGGTGGATGAGATCGGCGCGCGAGCGCGTGACGCCTTCAGCGGCGAGCACATCAAGCACAAGATCCAATAGCCAATCGATATTCAGCGTTGCCGCCATGTTGGATTGCATTTGGGCATAGTGTCCGGGTACCGGGAATGGCATGGTGTAGCCAGTCGCCTCGGCGTTCAGCGTCACGGCACCTGCGTCGGGGACAAGGCGCATGTGCATGCCGGTCGAGCCGATGATTGTGCAGCCGACATCAGGCGCGGGATCATAGAGGCCGGCACCGAGCGCGTTACAGATCACGTCGACATAGCCGAGCGACACCGGAATGCCCTCGGGCAACCCGGCCTCCAACGCCGCAGCCCGGCTGAGCGGATGGGTTACCGATACCCCATCGACCACTTCCGGAAACAGGCCGACGAGATCGGAGATGCCCATCAACCGCGCCGTCTCGACATCAAAGCAGCGCTTGCGGAAATCCCCGCACGTGAACGTCGCCTCCGACGGGTCGGTCGCCCGCTGTCCCGTGAGCAGAAAATAGAGCCAGTCCTTGCAGTGGAACGCTGTGTCGGCGCGCGCGAGGACTTCCGGCGCATGCGCCTGCATCCAGGCCAGTTGCGGTCCCTGCTGGCAGGCGCTGAGTCCAGAACCCGTTCGCTGGTACAGAGCCGCATTGCGCTCGCTGTCCCGTATCTCCTCGACCAGAACCGCTGCGCGCGAATCCAGCCACAGCAGCGCCGGCGCAACCGGCCGCCCCTCCTCGTCGATGAGCCAGGTGCCGTCCCCCTGTCCGGTGACAGCGATCGCTGCTATCCGCGACGCAAGCTCGGGTACCGCGCCGGCCAGTCCACGTAGCGCCGCGACTGCATCGCGCCAGGTCCGCGCCATGTCCTGCTCGACCCTCCCGCCAATGGAGGCATTGTAGCTGTTCGGCAACGAAACATTCCCAAGCTGCCGACCGGTGCGCGTAAACGCCACAGCCTTGATCAACGAGGTGCCGGCATCGATACCGACGATCACATCGCGGCGCTGGGCAGTTGGCATACTCAGGAGACCTCCGCGTGCCGAATGCAGGTGCCATCGGCCCCAAAAATGTGGATGTCACGCGGATCAAGCCCGAACTGGATGTTGTCTCCGGGCCGCGCTGCGACCCGGCTCGGTGTCACCGCGATCAAGAGCTTGCCACCACATTCGCCCGCAACGTGCGATTGGTCGCCGAGCCACTGATTGGAAAAGACGCGCACGCGCACATCTCCGGTCCCGACAGCAATCTTCTGCGGCCGGATGCCGATCCGCACGCTCGCGGTGTCCTCAAGCGTCTTCTGCGCCACACGGTCGAGCACGTCGCCTCGAATTTCGAAGGCCACCTCGCGGTTCATCAACAGACGGAAGCCGCCGTCTGAGCGGCTCACATCCGTTTCCAGCAAATTCATCGGCGGCTCGCCGATAAAGCTTGCGACGAACAGATTCGCAGGCTGGTTCTTCAGCTCGCGCTCGCTTGCGAATTGCTGCAATACGCCATCCTCCATGACCGCGATGCGATCGGCGAGCGCACTCGCCTCAGTCTGGTCATGCGTAACGAAGATCGCGGTCATACCGCGCTCGGCGAGCAAATTCTTGATCCGTCCCCGCAGCACGGCGCGAAGCTGCGGCTCGAGCTGTCCCATCGGTTCGTCGAGCAAATACAGATCGGCATCGCGCACCAGCGCGCGGGCGAGCGACACGCGCTGCTGCTGCCCTCCGGAAATCGCGCGCGGAAAGCTCTCCAGGATGCCCTCGATCTCGACCAGCCGCGCGACCGCTTCCACCCGTCGCGAGATTTCGCTGCGCGCGATCTGTTGCGACTTCAGCGCGAAAGCGATGTTTTCCCGCACCGTCAACGGCGGATACAGCGAATAGCCCTCGAAAGCCATCGCAACCTTCCGCCGGGCCGGCGGCAGATGCTCGATACGCCGCCCCTGCAATGCGATCGTGCCCGAGGTGACGCTTTCGAAGCCCGCGATCATGCGCAAGGTCGAGGTTTTTCCGCATCCCGACGACCCCAAGAGAGCGACAATCTCGCCCTTGCCGACTTCCATGTCGAGCGAGCGCACGGCATGAACCGGCGGCTTTCCGCGACTGCGGTAGGTCTTGTCGATATGTCGAAGCTCCAGCATGCCCATGGCCTTCCGCTCCCCTCAAGCAGCCTGCCGATGATGCGGCAGGCCGACGCGAAGACCGGTTGCCCGATCGAACAGCAATGCTGCCTCCGGCGCAAAGCGGACAAAGACGGCGTCGTCTGCAGCCCCATGCGGCGCATCGGGCGGCAGCGCTACGAACCATTCCGTCCCATCCGCAAGCCGGAGCAGCAGTACCGCCTTTTCGTGCATCGGCGTGATCGCGAGAATGCGCGCCGGAATGGCGTCCTCGCTCGCCGTGAGCGAGATCGCCAGATCCTCCGGCCGCACGCCGAGCCAGCATGGCCGATCCGTGGCCGTGCCCACGTTCGCGCCCAGCCGCACCTTTGCGCCGGCAACCGCGGCGACCAACGCCCCATGCTCGTCATAAGGCGCGACCTCGGCAAGGTTGATGCTGGGATCCCCGAACAAGCGCGCGACCGCGACCGAGGTCGGCCGGGAATAGATGTCCTCAGGCGCAGCAATTTGCTCCACGTGACCGTCCACGAGCACGGCGATACGATCGGCGATCGCCATCGCCTCGCGGTAGTCCTGTGTGACATAGAGGACAGAGGCTGCGCCCCGCCGCAAGAGGTTTGGCAGCTCGAGCCGCATTTCGTAGCGCAGCTTGGCGTCTACGTTTCGGAGCGGATCATCCAGCAGAAGCACCTCCGGATTACCGATCAGTGCGCGCGCAAGCGCGGTGCGCTGCTTCTGTCCGTTCGACAGCTCGCGCGGCAGATGCCCAAGCACATGCTCAATTTTCAGCAGCCGGCTGATCGCATCGATCCGTGTGGCCGCCGCCTTGGCCGTCTTCGCCCGCAAGCCGCTTGCAATGTTGTCGCGCGCGCTCATATGCGGAAACAGCGCAAAGTTCTGGAATGCCATGCCGACCCCACGCCGCTCGGGTGCGGCGCCGACAATCGAGCGGCCACCGACAAGGATGTCGCCTTCGTCCGGCTCGAACATGCCGGCAATCATGCGAAGCAGAACTGTCTTGCCGCCACCTGACGGACCGAATACGGCGACGATCTCGCCGGGCTCAACGGTGAGCGACACGCCATCGGCCGAGCATCCGCCGCCAAATGTTTTGCGAACCTGCTTGAGTTCCAGTCGCGCCATGACGTCAGCCCTTCACCGCGCCGAGCGATAGGCCTTCCACCAGGTAGCGCTGCGCATAGAGCGCGAGTAGCAAAGTCGGCATGACAGACAGTACGATCGCCGCGGCGATCTGGCCGTATTGGATGCCGGACGCCGTCACGAAAGCAAGCGCACCCACCGTCACCGGCTGCTTGTCGGCAGAGGCAAGGATCAGGGCGAAGATGAAATTGTTCCAACAGAAGATGAAGGACAATAGTCCCGCGGCAGCAATGCCGGGGCCGGCCAGCGGCACTGCGATACGCGTGAACGCTTCGCGCCAGGAATGCCCTGCGAGGCGGTAGGCGTGCTCGATGTCAGGGCTGATATCTTCAAAATAGCCACGGACGATCCACAGGATCAGCGGCAGCGCGATCAGTTGGTAGACCCAGACGATCCCGACATACGTGTCGTTCAAACCGAGCTCCTGGTAATAGAGCGAGAGCGGCAACAGCACGAGCAATGGCGGCGCAAAGCGGAACGACAGAAGCGTGAACGCGATGGTCTCGCCCAATTTGAATTTGTAGCGGGCAAACGCATAGGCCGCCGGCACGCCAAGCAGCAGCGCCAGCACCACCGCTAAGCTAGAGAGCACAAAACTGTTCCAGAGATTGTGCATAAAGGAGATCTCGAGATTGCCCGCCGCGGTCCGCAACTGGCCCGAGATCAGCGCCTCGTAATTGGCAAGCGTCGGCTCGAACAGAATGCGGGGCGGAATCCGCAGGATCTGCTCGTTGGTCTGGAACGACATCAACAAGATCCAGACGATCGGAAACATGAAAAACACGAGGATGAGCGTCAGCGCGACGCCCCGGAAGATACGGCCTGCAGCGCTGCCATGGTCCATCGTCGCTCTCCTCGACGTCATGCCTGGCGGTGGGCGCGCGCACGCAGCCGCAACCAGTGCTTGATGAAGATGTTGGACAGGATGTTCGTGATGAGCCAAAGGATCATCAACAATGCGGCGGAACGGCCGACATTGGTGTATTGGAAGAACTCCAGATAGGACTGCACCTGAAATACCATCAAGCGGTCCCCGGGCCCGCCTTGCGTCATGGCGTAGATGATGTCGAACTGCTGGATCGAGTCGAGCAGGCGGAACAACGAGGCCGTGATGATGTACGGGGCCAGCATCGGCAGAGTGATCCGGAAGAACACGAAGCTCGCAGGCACGCCATCGAGCGCGGCCGCCTCGAACGGCTGGCGCGGCAATGAGCGCAACCCTGCCAGCAGCAGGATCATGATGAAGGGTGTGTAGACCCAGATGTCGACCAGCACGACTGTAAACAGCGCGGTCGAGGGATCCGACGCCCATTTGAAATCGGTGATGCCGAACAGACTGACCAGATAGGATAGGATGCCGAATCCTGGATTGGTCATGAGCTTCCACATCAGGGCCGCAATTGCCGGCGCGGTCATCAGCGGCAGTAGCAGGATGATGGAAACGGCATTGTGGAAGCGGGTCGGCCGTCGCAGCAGAAGTGCGATGGCAAGCCCGAGCAGAAGCTCGAGTACAACGGTGAGCGCGGTATAGACGAGCGAGATGCGGAGCGTATTCCAGAAGGCGGGGTCGGACAGAAAATCGATGTAATTGTCCAGACCGACGAAGCCCCGCAAATACGGCAGGTTCAGCCGATAGCGCTGCAGCGAGTAGACTGCGGCGGTCACGAACGGGACCAGAATCGCCACGCAGACGAGCAAGGCTGGCAGACTCAGCACATAGGGCAGAATGCGGCCCCGCGGCTTCGCGGTGCGCCCGGTCAATACGTTCGTCTGAAGAAGCTGGAGCATGCTCATGGTGACAACCGATCGAAGCTTCGCTGCCGCGACGCCGGCCGGGACGCTGCTGCTATCCGGGCCGACGGCCTGTCATGGTGCGGAGGAACCGGCACCACGGGCTGTATCAACCGAGGCCGGCTTGCTTGAGCTGGCGGTTGATGCTTTCGGCGAGTTTGTCGAGCCCTTCGTCGACGCTGACTTCCTTCGCGACCATCTTCTGCAGCGACGCGGCCCATTCGGTGGTCAGATCGAAGAACAGAGGTTGAGCCGTGAAGTAGATCTTCGCGCCGGGTGAAGAGACATCGTATTGCTCGAGATAGCCGGGATAGGACTTGGCGATCCTGTCGCGGAAATCACTGTCGTTCCACACGGAAGTGCGCACCGGGTTGACGAAGTCCATCTTGCGTGCGCCGAACAGGTCGTGCTCGGTCGATGCGGCCCATTGCATGAAGAGCCAGGCCGCGTCCTTCTGCTTGGAGAAACTCGACATTGCGAGCGACCAGATCCAGACATTGGGCGTCGGCGCTTTCGCCGCCGGATTGGCCGCAAATGGCGCGTAACCCAAATGCCCCCTCTCCTTGTTCTCGCCGCCGTTCATGAAATAGCCGAGGATGTCGGCATCGAAGATCATGCCGGAGGCGCCGGCGCCGAGATCGGTGCCGACCTGGTACCAGGTGTAGGTCGACCAGTTCTTGGGTCCGGACTGCTGAATCATCCTGACCCACTTTTCATGGAAGTCTTTCGACGGCTTGGTGTTCATGGCGGCTTTCAGCTTGCCGCCCTCCATCACAAAATCCTTCTGGCCGAAATTCGAATATGCCGACAGGAAACCGGGATGGATCGTGGCCCAGGAGCGCGAGCCGCGGACGCCGATCCCGTAAGGCCCGCCTGCATCCTTGCTGATCTTGGCCGCGACCTCGATCATGTCATCCATGTTCTTCGGCGGCTTCACCCCCACCTTGTCGAAGATGACCCGATTGTAGGTGACGTTGTTGAGCTCAAAGCCCCACGGAATACACCACTGCTTGGCACTGCCCGAACCCAGCTCGGAACCAGCTTTACCGTCCCATGCCGTCGACGCGCGCAGGTTCGGCAGCACATCCTCCCAATTGAATGCCGGATTGGTCTTTGCGGGGTCCTTGATGTAGTGATTGAGGTCCTCGATCCAGCCGGCCGGACCGTAGGTCCAGGTCATGTACGCCCCGGTCATGAAGGCATCGTACTGGTCCGACTTCGAGGACAGAGCGGCCGTCACCTTGTCGAAATAGACGTCTTCGGGGAAGATGTCGTAGGTGACGTTCATCCCGGTCAGGGTCTTGAACGCATCGAGGTCTGCGATCATCGCATCGACATAGGGATGCTTGTTCAAGAGCAGCTTGATGCTCTTGCCGCTGTAGGCCTTCCAATTGAAATCCGCAGCCATCGCCTGCGAGACCGCGGAGACGAATGCGGCCTTTGCGGCGGCACCCGCAATACCGAGCTTGGCCGCGCCATCGAGCAGATCGCGGCGGCTGATGCGTTTGGCGGTGTAGGATTCGAACAGATTCTTTTCACGATCGTACATTCAGTCCTCCCTGCTTACGCGTCTACCTGCCCTTTCGGCTTCTGATTCTTGCTCTGCCGGATGTCCTCTCCGGCTTTTCCGCAACGAGCGCCTGCGCGGTCGCTTCGTCGATAATAAGTCCGTGCAGCATGCTGCTACGCAGCACGGCACGCAGTGCGGTCACCTTGGCCAGCCCGCCAGCAATCGCGACAATGCGATGCTTTTTCAGATCGGCCGCGCTCATCGAAGTGGCGCGAGCCGACAGATCGATGTCCAGCATGCGGCCGTCCTCGCTGAAGAAATGCCCAAGCAGGTCGGCGCAGGCGCCCACCCGCTTCAAATCGACGACCTCGTCGGGCTTGATCATGCCGCTCGACACCAGAAAGCCGTCGCGGCTGATCTGACCGATGCCGACGAACAGCAGCGAGGCCTTGCGCGCCAGTGCGAACACTTCGGCGATGCCGTATTGCTGCATGAGGATTGCGCGGTCGGCGACCGAATTCGCAAACACCGGAACCGGCAGCAGATAGGCTTCGGCGCCGGTCCGTTCGGCCAGCCGGTGGATCACATCGAATGGATTGGCGGCAAATTTTCGCGTCAATCCGCCAAGCAGCGAGACGAATTGCACGTCCCGCGCCGGCGTCTGCGGCAACTGCTCCACGACGGCAGCGAGCGTGCGGCCGTGGCCGACGCCGATCACCTTGTCGTCGCCGCGCTCGAGGATCTGGCGCAAAAAGCTCGCGCCCTCGAGCGCCAGGGCCTTCAGCGGCAGTTCACCTTCGCCGAGATCAGGCGCAACGCGGCAGAAGGCCAGGCCATAGCGCTGCGCCAGCGTATTCTCCAGGGCGACGCATTCGGCCACCGGACCTTCAACGAAGACGCGGATCATGCCTTCGCGGCTTGCGCGCGCGATCAAGCGGTGCGCCTTGGTGCTCTGAATATTCAGCCGGTCCGCGACTTCCGACTGCGTCATCCCGGCCGCGAAATAGAGCCAGGCCGCCCGCGTCGCAAGCGACGCTTCGCCATCGATCATCGGCAGCCTGTCGGAAGGTGCAGCCATGCTCGGAAAAGCTCGCTTGCAAATTTCTTCACATGCTGCAAAAAATTGCAGAGGCGGTCGGTGCCGTCAAGCCCTTCTTCATGCTGCAACGCAATCGTGCCGCAAGCTTTCTGATTGGCGTCGATCCCGATCCCGTCATCACTCGATCCTGCTGATGCTCGGTCTGCCCGCCCGGGCCGACGATCCAATGCCCGCACTCCTTCATCTGCGGGACAAGCGGATGCTGTTGATCTTGCCGCCCAAGCAGAAGACGTTGCAGGCGACGCTGCACTGGAGCTACGGGCTGTTGTCCGATCTCGAACGCCTCGTGCTACGCAGGTTGGCTGTTTTCGCCGGACATTTCACCATCGACGCCGCGCTCGGGGTCGTGCCGGAGGATCGCGTCGACCGCTCCGTTCGGTTCGATGCCATTGATAGCCTCGTCGCCAAGTCGATGGTCGCACCGCGCCCGATCGGCCATGATGCCCTACCGTCTCCTCGATACGACGCGAGCCTGTCTTCTCAAGACCGAAGACGACGAGGCGGCGTTCGCCGCCCGCCACGCCTCGTCCCGGTCGACAGACAGCCGATGGCCCGCTGCGACTCGCGAGGTGTTCGCCACGTCTCACTGCCGTCGGCAAATCTGGTCAGTACAATTTATTCCGTCCCCTGCTCACACCGGCTGTGCGAGGTTCTGCGACGCAACATGCGAAATGAGACTGCCGGCCAAGCCGTACGCAGCGGCGGCGCGCCCGTGGTCTCATCTTTCGGCTAGCCTTTGCGTCATCACCCGACGGTTGCGCAAGCCGCGAGCAAACGCGGCAACGCGGCTTGTCGACTTGGGCTTTGGCGACAGAGGGAGGAAGACAAATGTTGAAAGGCAGTATCGGACTGATTGCATTGAGCGGCCTGTTCCTGTCGGGCACAGCCATGGCTCAGGAAAAAATCAAGGTCGGTGTCACTGCGACGCTCGAGGGCACCTACACAGTGCTCGGCGAGGACGGCATGCGCGGCTTCCAGACAGCGCTCAATACGTTCGGCAAGAAGATCGGCGACAAGGAACTGGACTATGTCGTGGCCTCCACCGATGCGACGCCGGATTCGGCGGTGCGCGCGGTTCGCAAGCTGATCGAACAGGACAAGGTGCAGGTCCTCCTCTCCCCGCTCTCCGGCGACGAAGGCATTGCAGTGAAAAACTTTGCCAAGACGCATCCGGAGCTCACCTTTGTCAACGCGGCATCCGGCGCGCAGGAGACGACCTATGTCGACCCGGCACCGAATTTCTTCCGCTTCAACATGGACGGCGCGCAATGGCAGGTGGGCCTTGGCAAATATGCCTATGAAACCAAGGGCTATCGCAAGATCGCGACCGTTGGCGAGGACTATTCGTTCGTCTACACCCAGGTGTTCGGTCTGGTGCTCGATTTCTGTGGCGCCGGCGGACAAGTGACGAGCCGCCAGTGGGTGCCGCTCGGGACCAAGGATTTTGCCTCGGTGATCGCATCACTGCCTGACGATGTCGATGCCATCTATCTCGGGCTTGGCGGCGCTGACGCCGTCAATTTCCTCAATCAATATCAGCAGGCCGGAGGCAAGGCGCATCTGATGGGCGGCTCGATCCTGGTCGATCAGACCATCCTGTCCGCCAAGGGCAGTGCCAAAAATGCGCTGATCGGCACGATCGCCGCCAGTGGCCAGGCCGATACCTGGGACGATCCGGGCTGGCAGAAATTCGTCAAGGCCTATCAGGATTCCTTCCCGCCTGAGAAACGCTTCCCGAGCCCATCCCTGCTCGCAACGAATTATTATGACGCAACGATGGCGCTGATCCTGGCGCTGCGGGCGGTGAATGGCGACCTCAGCAACAACCAGGAAGAACTGAAGGCGACACTCGCCAAGCTCGAGATCGATGCGCCCAACGGCAAGATCAAGCTCGACTCCAACCGCCAGGCTATCGGCACGAACTTCGTGACTGAAGTCGTGGACGACGGCAAGGGCGCACTATTTTCCAAGGTCGTGAAGGTGATCCCGAATGTGAATCAGACGCTTGGCTATGAGCCGGCGGTGTTTGCCAAGATCGGTCTGCCCAGCCGCACAGTACCGGAATGCAAGAAGTACTGACCTTTTTTGCACGTGCGAGCGCTCGACCGGTAGAAACAGGATCGGTCTGCGCTCTGGACTTGCATTCCCTCCCCGGATGTTGAACGCTAGACGAAAAACAAAAGCATCCAGCGGGAGGGAGGGCATGAGCCGGGCGCTCGCCGTCTTCCACGGCCGCTTTGGCCGCGCGACGGTCTACCAATTGAACCGCCCCTTCAACGTGCATGCGCATCGTGAAGGGCATCTGATCTTTCACGTTGGCGGCACGCCGGCCCAGATCGACGTTTGCGACCAGCGGCATCTTCTCGCGGAGGATTCGGTCGTCGCCGTCAACCCGTGGGAGCCGCACAATTTTCTTCCCACCGATATCGACAGCGGCGCGATCTTCTTTGTGCTCTATGTCAATTGGGAATGGTTCGCCCCAAGCGCGGCCAATGCGAACGGGATGCGCTTCGGCCGTAGCTCGTTTACGCGAACATCAAGCCTGAAGAAGCAGATCAGGCATACGGCCGCGCTCGTCTGCGGCGCGCCCTCGCTGGCCAGCCTCGACAGCGAACTCCGACAGTTGATCGACATCTGCCACGTCGAGAGCTGGCTGCAATCCGTGCAGGTGCAGGACGCCAAGGCGACGGCAGCCATTACGGATTTTCGGGTGCGCAAATGCATCAAGCTGATGTCCCAATCGCCTGGCGTCGAGATCGAACTCGACACCATCGCCCGCGAATCCGGCCTGTCACGGCCGCATTTTTACCGGCTGTTCCGGACGCAGACGGGTGTCACGCCCAACCTCTATCTCAATACGCTGATCATGGAACACGCGCTGGACTCGCTGGTGACGTCGGAGACTCCGATCGCCGATATCAGTGTCGATCTCGGTTTCTCGTCCCAGAGCGCGTTCACACGCTTCTTTGCCGCCAATGTCGGGCTTGCGCCGACTGAATACCGTCGCGCCGCCAAGGTTTTGCGAGCGTAACACCCACGCGAAAAGATACTGAGGATCAAACGCCGAGCCGGCGGTCACGCTAGGATGCCCGAGAACGCGATCCGCAAGAGGTCGCATTTCGCGGGAGGACACGTCGGTGGCGAGGCCGCTAGCCGCTTGCCATGCGTCTGATCTCGGCTGGGACAACAGCCGAAGCGTCGCTTCAGCGACGAGGTGGCGCACGTGACCCGGTTCATCGAGCGGCATCCAGCCTGGGCGCTGATCGTGATCCTTGCGATTGCGATCCTGCTCTGGCTGATCTTCGCGGTCTGGCCGCCGGGCCTTGAAGAAGCGATCGGCAGGAAAAAGGTATTCCTCAATGCCGTCTTCAACGGCATCACGCTCGGCGGGCTCTATTTCCTGGTCGCGAGCGGCTTCACGCTGATCTTTGGCCTGATGCGCAACGTCAATCTGGCGCACGGATCGCTGTACCTGTTTGGCGGTTATATCGGTTACGGCATCAGCAGCTCGACCGGCTCGTGGATCCTGAGCTTCATCGTCGCTTTCATCGTCGTGGCGCTGGTCGGCATGCTGCTGCAGATCATCGTGTTCCGCCGCATGGAGGGCCAGGATCTGCGGCAGACCATGGTGACCATCGGATTATCGATCGTGTTTGCCGATCTGATGCTCTGGGTGTTCGGCGGAGACTTCTACCAGATCCAGACGCCGAGCTGGCTGATCGGCCCGGTCGAAGTGCCGCTGGTCACCGCCGTGCGCTCATCGGGCGAAGCGATCTATCTGCAATATCCGCTGGTGCGGCTCGTCATCTTCGTGGCCTCGATCGCGATCGGGATCGGGATGTGGCTTGTGCTCAACCGCACGCGGATCGGCATGATCATCCGCGCCGGCGTCGATGACCGCGACATTCTCGCAGCCACCGGCGTGCGCATTCAGCTCGTCTTTGTGCTCGTCTTCGCGGTCGGTGCGGGGCTTGCTGGGATCGCAGGCGTTGTCGGCGGCACGTTCTCGTCGCTTTCGCCTGGCGAGGATACACGCTTTCTGCTGGCGTCGCTGGTGGTTGTCATTGTCGGCGGCATGGGTTCGATTCCGGGCGCCGCACTTGGCGCGCTCATCATTGGCCTCGCCGAGCAGCTCGGCTCGGTCTACATCCCGACCTATGCGATCGTCGTAACCTTCCTGATCATGGTCATGGTGCTGGCGCTGCGGCCCCAGGGTTTGCTGGCGAGGCGCTGACATGTCGCTCAGCCATGGCGCCCACGCTCATGCGACCCCCTCGGCCATTGCGGCGCGCCCGTCCCTCCGCACCTGGCCGGAGATCAACAATCCAGCCGCCTGGATTGTCGTCATCATCCTGCTGATCATGCCGCTGATCGCCAACGGCTTCTTCCTGATCGAGATCTTCGGCACCACATTGATCCTCGGGACTGTGGCGCTCAGCCTGATGTTTCTTGCCGGCTATGGCGGCATGGTGAGCCTGATGCAGCTCACCATCGCGGGCTTTGCCGGCTACATGTATGCCATCCTCGGCATGAGCGCGAGCGCGAACATCAGCCTAGGCTGGCCCTGGTGGCTCGCAACGCCAATGGCGCTCGCGCTTGCGACCATCTTCGGCACGCTCGGCGGCGCGCTGGCAGTGCGTACCGCCGGCATCTACACCATCATGATCACGCTGGCGATCGCCGCGGCGTTCTTCTATTTCACCAATCAGAACTGGCCCCTCTTCAACGGCCACACCGGCATCAACACCATTGCAACCCCGCATTTCCTGGGCGTCGACTGGCGCGCCGATATTCCCTTCTATTATGTGGTGCTCGCGGTCGCTGCGCTCTGCTATTTCGCGGTCGGATATCTGTCGCGCGCGCCGTTTGGGCTTGCGCTGCAGGGCGTGCGCGATAATCCGCGCCGCATGGCCGCGCTCGGCTTCAATGTCAACGCGCATCGCGTCGCCGCTTACGCCGGCGCCTCTTTCATTGCCGCGCTCGGCGGTATCCTGCAGGTCTGGAACTACCGGCAAATTGCCCCGGGCTCGGTCAGCGTCGGCGCTGCCATCGACATCCTGATCATCGCCGTTGTCGGCGGCATCACGCGGCCGGTCGGCCCGTTCATCGGCGCCTTCGTTTTCGTCATCCTGCGCACTTTCGCGCTCGACTTCCTGGTCAAGATCGGGCTGGACGGCAACCGCTTCCGCCTGCTGATCGGGCTTGGCTTTCTCGCCGTCGTGTTCTGGTCCTCCGATGGAGTGATCGGGCTGTGGGAGCGCTGGACGCGCAGCCGATCCGGAGTGGCCGCTGCAGACAGGCGTCATGGCCATGGATAGCGTCGCCCACCGTCTGTCCGGCGCTGGCGCTGCGCTCGAGCTTCGCGGCGTCACGCGGATGTTCGGTGCGCTCGCGGCACTGACCGACGTCACGATCACCGTGAGGCCGGGCGAGCGGCGCGCGGTGCTCGGCTCAAACGGCGCCGGCAAGACGACGCTGTTCAACTGCATCACCGGCGACTTTCCACTCTCCTCGGGCACCATCCGCTTCTTCGGCGAAGACATTACGCATTTCCCGCCCTATGAGCGCATCCGCCGTGGGCTGCGCCGCACCTACCAGATTTCCGCGCTGTTTCCCGGGCTTACGGTGCAGGACAATATCTATCTCGCCTGCCGCGGCGTCTCGCGCGGGCGTTTCTCCATGCTGCGTCCCGGCCAGAACGATGCCCTGATGCAGTCGGCCGAAGCCCTGGCTCAGGCCGTGCATTTGAGCGCGGTCAAGGATCAACGCGTCGCCGAACTTGCGCACGGGCAGCAGCGGCAACTCGAGATCGCGCTGGCGCTCGCCGGCGCGCCCCGCTTCATCCTGTTCGATGAACCCGCTGCGGGGCTTTCGCCCACCGAACGCCGGGAGCTGATCGAGATCCTGACCGCCTTGCCTCCCCATATCGGCTACATCATCATCGAGCACGACATGGATGTGGCGCTACGTGTGGTCGAGAGCGTCACGATGATGCACAACGGCCGCATCTTTAGGGAAGGCCTACCACGCGAGATCGAATCCGATCCCGAGGTACAAGAGCTCTATCTCGGAGGCGGCCATGAATGATATCCGCCGGGCCTCCTCGCCTGCGCTCGAGGTCAAAGGCTTAGATGTCTATTACGGCCATTCACATGCGCTGCAGGGCGTCAACCTGACGCTCGAGCAGGGCGTGTTCTCGGTCGTCGGTCGCAACGGCATGGGCAAGACTACGCTGTGCAACGCCATCATGGGCCTGGTGCGCACCAGGAGCGGTTCGATCCGCGTGCGCGGCAAAAACATCACCAGGCTTGCGCCAGCCTCGATTGCACGGCTTGGTGTCGGCTACGTCCCGCAAGGGCGACGGCTCTGGCGCTCGCTCAGCGTCGACGAGCATTTGCGTCTCGCCGCGGGTACACGGCGTGGGCCCTGGACCGTCGAGCGCATCTACGAGACCTTCCCGCGCCTTGCCGAGCGCAAGAACCATAGCGGCGGCCAGCTCTCCGGCGGCGAGCAGCAGATGCTTGCAATCTCGCGCGCGCTTCTGACCAATCCGCATCTCCTGATCATGGATGAGCCGACGGAAGGCCTCGCGCCGGTGATCGTCGCCCAGGTCGAGGAGATGCTGGTGCGGCTTGGCGAAGATGGCGACATCGCCGTGCTGGTGATCGAGCAGAACATCGGCGTGGCGACCGCGGTCTCGGGCAATGTCGCCGTCATGGTCAACGGACGTGTCAACCGCATCATCGATTCGGCGCGGCTTGCGGCCGACCGCGACCTGCAGCAAAGGCTGCTCGGCGTTGGGCTGCACGCCGAAATCGATCCGGATATCGCGGCCGAGCCGCAACGTCTCGAGGCGGAGCGCGCGCCACAGCCTGCGCCTCCGAAAGGACCCGCCCGCGTCTATATCTCCAACCCCACGCCGCCGACGCGCTGGTCGCAGCCGGTACCAATTGCCCGCATCGAGGCGGCCGCGCGAACGCTGTCGACAGGCGTCGCGCGGATCGAGGAGATGCGGCAGCGGCGCGAAACAACAGTTGCGCAAACGTCCGGCCCGCCGGTGGTGCTGATTGCCGGAACGCTCGACACCAAGGGCACGGAGCTGCGCTACATCCGCGACATCATCGCCGCAAGCGGCCTGCGCACGCGGCTGGTCGATCTCTCCACCAGCGGCAAGCCGTCCACCTGCGACGTCACGGCGCAGGAAATTGCCCTCAACCACGGGCGCGGCGGATCGGCCGTGTTCGGTCCGGATCGCGGGGCGGCGGTGACGGCGATGGCAGACGCGTTCGCCAGCTGGGTGCGGCGCCAGGGCAATATCGCCGGCATTATCTCGGCCGGCGGCTCGGGTGGCGCGTCGCTGGTCGCGCCGGGGATGCGCGCCCTGCCCGTCGGCGCGCCGAAGCTGATCATCTCCTCCGTCGCCTCGGGCGACGTCGGTCGCTATGTAGGGCCTGCCGACATCACCATGATGTACTCGGTCACCGACGTGCAGGGCCTGAATTCGATCTCGCGCGCTATCCTCGCCAACGGCGCCAATGCGCTGATCGGCATGGTTAAGGCGCGGCTCGATCAGCGCGCGGGCGAGGAGCGCCAGCCGGGCACGGCCCTTCCCGCGATCGGCATCACCATGTTCGGCGTGACCACGCCGGCCGTGCAGAAGATTACGGCCGATCTGCACGACGAATTCGAATGCCTGGTCTTTCACGCCACCGGCGTCGGCGGCCGTTCGATGGAGATGCTCGTCGAGTCCGGACAGCTCGCGGCCGTTGTCGACCTCACCACGACCGAGGTCTGCGATCTTCTGATGGGCGGCGTGTTTCCGGCAACGGAAGACCGCTTCCGAGCGGTCATCCGCAAGCGCGTGCCTTATGTCGGCTCGGTCGGCGCGCTCGATATGGTCAATTTCGGCGCGCCGGACACGATCCCTGAGCGCTACCACAAGCGTAAATTCCATGCCCACAATCCGCAGGTCACCTTGATGCGGACCACGCCGGAGGAGAACGAACGCATGGGGCGCTGGATCGGCGAGCGGCTGAACCAGATGGATGGCCCGGTGCGCTTCTTCCTGCCCGAAGGCGGCGTGTCCGCGCTCGATGCGCCCGGCCAACCGTTCTGGGATCCGGAAGCGGACGCGGCGCTGTTTTGCGCGCTGGAGCGCACCGTGCGCCAGACCAGCAACCGTCAGCTCATTCGCGCCAACCAGAACATCAACGATCCCGCGTTCGCCGCCAACATTGTCAGCACGTTTCGAGGCCTGCTCGGGCGCGCAGGCGGGCGGCGCAGAGTGGTGAGGTGACCATGGGCAGGTTCGAACGCGGAGAGCTCCTGGAGAAGTTTCACGACATGGTCGCCCGCGGCCAGCCGATCGTCGGCGGGGGCGCCGGCACCGGGCTCTCGGCCAAATGCGAGGAGGCCGGCGGCGTCGACCTCATTGTCATCTACAACTCCGGCCGCTACCGCATGGCCGGGCGCGGCTCGCTCGCCGGGCTTATGCCTTATGGCGACGCCAACGCCATCGTGGTCGAGATGGCCGCCGAAGTTCTGCCCATCGTGACCAAAACGCCCGTGCTCGCCGGCGTCAATGGCACCGATCCGTTCCGTGACATGGATCTCTTTCTCGACCAGCTCAAGGCGCTCGGCTTTTCCGGCGTGCAAAACTTTCCGACCGTTGGGCTGATCGACGGCATCTTCCGCGCCAATCTCGAGGAAACCGGCATGTCCTACGCGCTGGAGATCGAGATGATTGCGAAGGCGCATGAGAAGAACATGCTGACGACGCCGTACGTCTTCAGCGAAAAGGAAGCCGCCGCCATGGCGATTGCCGGGGCCGACATCATCGTCTGCCATCTCGGCCTCACGACAGGCGGATCGATCGGCGCGCACACGGCGCTCAAACTGGAAGACTGCCCAAAGCGCATCGATACCTGGGCTTCGGCGGCGCTCAGCATCAACCCGAACATTCTCGTGCTCGCGCACGGCGGCCCGATCGCGGATCCCGCGGATGCCGATTTCATCATGAAGAAGACCCGCCATTGCCATGGCTTCTATGGCGCCTCCTCGATGGAGCGGCTGCCGGTGGAGCGGGCGCTCACGGACCAGGTTCGCAAATTCAAGGCGATCGGCGCGCGCTGATCGCTCGACTTCGGGAGAGAACGACAATGTCAGGGATTCTCATCGGCCAATTGATCCTCTGGCTGATCGTGGCCATCATTCTGATCGTAATCGGCGTCTACATCGTCAACTGGCTCTATCACCGCTCGTCCAAGGAAATCTCCTTCGTCCGCACCGGCTTTCTCGGCGAACGCGTGGTGATCAATGGCGGCGCCTTTGTGCTGCCGTTCATCCACGATTACACGCCGGTCAACATGAACGTGCTGCCGATGGGCATCGTACGCGCCAGGCAGGACGCGGTGATCACCCGCGACCGCATGCGCGTCGACATCGAGGCTGATTTCTATGTCCGCGTGCAGCCGACGCGCGAAGCCGTGGCGATCGCTGCCGCCACGCTCGGCCGCCGCACCATGGAGCCGGAGAAACTGCATGCGCTCCTGTCGGGCAAATTCGTCTCAGCGATCCGCTCGGTTGCCTCCGAAATGACCATGGAGCAGATGCACGAGCAGCGCGGCGACTATGTTGCGCGCGTCAAGGCTGCGGCCGCCGAGGCGCTGGCACAGAACGGTCTCGAGCTCGAATCGGTCGCCATCACCGATCTCGACCAGACCGATCTCGAATTCTTCAACCCGTCGAACCGCTTCGATGCCGAAGGCCTCACCCGCCTGATGGAGGACATCGAGGCCAAGCGCAAGCTGCGCAACGACATCGAACAGGATTCGATGATCAAGATCCGCTCGCGCAACCTCGAAGCCGAACGACAGGCGCTCGAGATCGAGCGCGAGAGCGAGACCGCACGCCTGGAACAGGAGCGCGATATCGAGATGCGTCGGGCGCTGCAGCGCACGGAAGTGGCGCGCGAGCGCGCCTTGCGCGAGACCGAATCCGAACAGGCCCAGATCACCGCGCGCGAGGCCATCGAAAAGGCTCGCATCGCCAACGAGCAGGCAATCGCGGAAGCGCGTATCGCCTCTGAACGCGAAACCCGCCAGAAGGAGATCGAACGCACCCGGGCCATCGAGGAGAAGGAGCTCGTCGCCCGCGAGGAGGTGGAGAAGGCCAGGATTGCCAACCAGCGGGCAGTCGATACCGCACGGATCGCCTCCGAGCGCGAGGTGCGCCAGCGCGACATCGAGCGTATGCGCACGGTGGAAGAAGCCGAGATCGCCGCCCGCGAAGCGGTCGAAAAGGCGCGAATCCAGCAGGATCGCGTCGTCACCGACGCGCGCATAGCCAACGAGGAGGAAACCCGCCGCCGCGAGATCGAGCGCACCCGCACTGTTGAGGAAGCCGAAATAGCGGCGCGCGAAGCGACGGAACGGGCGCGTATCCTTCAGACGACCGCAGTCAACGCGGAGCGCATCGCCTCGGACGAGAAAACGCGTGCACTCGAAATTGCGCAAGTGCGTGCCGTTCAGGAGGCCGAGATCGAAGCGCAGCGCGCCGTCGAAGCTGCCCGAATCGCGCGCGAGCGGACGCTCTCCGCCGAGCGCATCTCCTCCGAGCACGCCACCCGCAAGCTGGAGATCGAGCGCAATCAGGCGATCGAGGTCGCCGGCATTGCCGCGCGCGAGACCACCGAGGCCTCGCGTATCGCGCAGGAGGAGCGCGTCCGTTCGCTCGAGATCGCCCGCAATCGTGCGGTCGAAGAGGCCGATATCGCCTCCCGTGAGGCCATCGAAGCCGCCCGCATTGCGCAAGAAAAGGCCGTTGCCGCCGAGCGCATCCGCGCCGAACGCGAAACCCGATCGCTGGAGATCGAGCGCACCGAAGCGCTTGAGGCCGCAGAGCTCAAGCGCCGCGACGCCATCGAGCGGCAGCGCATTGGCGTCGAACTGGCGCTGGAATCGGAGCGCATTGCCTCGTCGAAGACCCGCGAAGTGCTCAACATCGAGCAAAAAAAGACGATCGAAATCGCCGACGAAGAGCGGGTCATTGCACTCTCCGCCAAACGCGCCGAGCGCGTCGACGCCGATCGCCAGGTCAAGCAGGCCGAGATTGTTGCGCGCAAGGAGGTCGAAGCCACCGACGTCTCACGCGAGCAGGCGCTGGATGCAGCAAGGCTGGAACGGCGCCGCGCCACCGAGCAGCTCGAAATCGCCCGCGTGCAGGCGCTGCAGGAAGCCGAGATCGCCTCGCGCGAGGAGGTTGAGCGCGCCCGTATCGCATCCGACCGCGGTCTCGACGAGGCGCGGATTGGCCGCGAGCGCGATCTGCGCAGGTTGGAGGTTGGCCGAGAGAAGGACGTGGAGACGGCGATGATGGAGAAGGCAATCGCCATTCATCAGAAGTCGCTGGAGGAGTCCGCAGCTCGCGCGGCGGCCGAAGAAGCTCGGATGCGCGCAACGGAAGCCACCGAGCGCGTGGTCACGGCGCGGGAGAGCGAGATCGCCAAACGGCGCAAGACGGTCGAAGTGCTGCTCGCCGAGAAGCAGGCCGAGGAGACCCGCATCGCGGCGGAGGCCGAGCGCGTGCGTGCGGCGGTGGAAGCCGAGGCGCAGCGGCTGCTCAACGAGGCCGAGAACGTCCTCACCGACGAGGCGCGCTACTCGCTGTTCCGCAGAAAGCTGCTCGACCGCATCGAAGGCATCGTGCGCGAAAGCGTCAAGCCGATGGAGAAGATCGAGGGAATCCGCATCCTGCAGGTCGACGGCCTCAACGGCAACGGTCAGGCCAATGGCTCCGGTCGCAGCGCCACCGACGAGGTGATCGACTCGGCGCTGCGCTACCGCGTGCAGGCGCCGCTGATCGACTCCATCCTCTCCGACATCGGCGTCGAAGGCGGCAGCCTTGCCAGGATGCCGGGCCTGATCCGCGAGGCGCGTGACATGCAGGGCATCAGGGATTCCGCACGCAAAGGTGCCGGCGACAACAAGGCCGCCCCAGCGCCCGCGGCGGCGGCCCCGACTGAGACGCCCACCGAGCGCAGCCCGCGCAAGAAAGGCTAACGGCGCCATGGCGAGAGTCTACGTGTCCTCTATCGTCAATGCCCGCAATGATCGCGTCTGGGCCCGCGTGCGCGACTTCAACGGCCTGCCCAACTGGCATCCTGCCATTGCGGAAAGCCGCATCGAAGGCGGCGAGCCCGCCGACAAGATCGGTTGCGTGCGTGATTTTCGCCTGCGCAACGGCGACCGCATCCGCGAGAAGCTGCTCGGCCTCTCCGACTACGACATGTTCTGCACCTATTCGATCCTGGAATCTCCGATGGGGGTCGAGAACTATGTCGCGACGCTGCGGCTCACGCCGGTCACCGACGGCGACAAGACCTTCCTGGAGTGGACCGCCGAGTTCGATTGCGCGCCCGAGCGGGAAGCGGAGCTTGTCAACAACATCGGCAGCGGTGTGTTCCAGGGCGGCTTCGATGCGCTGAAACGGGCGTTCGGAGGCTAGCCGTGCCGCATATCGTCATGAGCACCATCCTTGATGCACCGACCAGCGCGGTATGGGAGGTGCTGCGCGATTTCAACGGTCATGATCGTTGGCATCCGGCGGTGGCGACCTCCACCATCGAGCGGGCGCAGCCGTCCGACAAGATCGGCTGCGTGCGCCGCTTCAAGTTGAAGGACGGCGCGGAGCTGCGCGAACAGCTTCTCGCACTCTCCGATCTCGAACAGACGTTCTCCTATTGCCTGCTCGATACGCCGATCCCGATGTTCAACTATGTGGCCCATGTCCGCCTACTTCCCGTCACGGACGGCGACCGCACCTTCTGGCACTGGGAATCGCGTTTCACGACCAGGCTGGAAGATGCGCAAAGCATCACCCAGATGGTCGCGGAGCAGATCTATCAGGCCGGGTTCGAGGCCATACGGGCGCATCTGAAGATGGCCGCATGAGAGCGGAGGCAACATGCCTATCACGGTAAAGACATTCGGCAGTGCAGGCGAAGCCGCATCGGCGCTGTCATCGGACCGCTCCGCCCGCTACCTTGGCGGCGGCACGCTGGTGATGCGCGCCGTGAACGAGGGCGACATTTCGATTTCGACCGTCGTTCGCGCCAACGACCAGGCGTTGCAGCGCATCGACGCGGCGGGCCCGCGGGTGACGATCGGCGCCGGCGTGACCTTTGCGAAGGTCCTTGCCGAGCGCGATCTTGCCTTCCTGCATGCCCCGGCACGTTCGATCGGTGGACCTGCCGTCCGCAACATGGGCACCGTCGGTGGCAATCTGTTCGCGCCCAACCCCTACGGCGATTTCGCGGTCGCACTGCTTGCGCTGGATGCCACTGTGGCCGTGCAGGGCGGCTTCGGCGCACGTGACGTGCCGATCGAGGAGTTTCTACAATCACGTGAGCGCCAAGCTGGCAATCTCGTGATCTCGCTCTCCTGCCAGAAGCCGATCAGCTCGGACGCGTTCCGCTATCGCAAGGTCACGCGTATCAGACCGAAGGGCGGCTCTGTCATCACCCTCGCTGCCCACGTGCCGATGAGCAGCGGCCGGGTGCTGGGCGCGCGCCTGGCGCTCGGCTCGATGGCGCCTGCGCCGATTCGCGCCAGAGCCGCCGAGCGCGCGCTCGAAGGTCGCCCCCTCGATGCGTCTACGATCACTGCGGCGGCTTCAGCCATCACCGAAGGCACCTCGCCTGTCGACGATGCGCTGGGTAGCGCCTGGTATCGCCGTGAGATCGTCGGCGTGCATTTTCGGCGCTTGTTGTCCGGCCAGGAATAGATCCCGGGAATAGATCTCATGTCCAAGACTGCCCTGCAATTTCGTCACAATGGCCGCGATGCCGCAATCTTTGTCGATGGCGGCACCAATCTCTTGGTCGCGCTGCGCGAATTGATCGGCGACATGACCCCGAAATTCGGCTGCGGTCAGGGCGGCTGCGGCGCCTGCAGCGTGCTGATCGACGGCGAACTGCACCTCTCCTGCCTGACATTGGCCGAGACCGTCGCAGGGCGCTCGGTCGAGACGCTCGACGGCATGAAGGAAGGTCCCAACCTGCATCCGCTACAGCGCGCCTTTGCCGACAATTTTGCCGCCCAATGCGGTTACTGCACGCCCGGAATGCTGATGGCGGCCAAAGCGCTGCTCGACCGCAATCCGCAGCCGAGCCGCGCCGAGGTGGTTGAAGCGATTTCGGGCAACATCTGCCGCTGCACCGGCTACGAGCCGATCATCAACTCCGTGCTCGCGGCCGCAGGCAACCGCGCCCGCGCCTAGAGGAAAAGACCATGCTGGAACTGCGCAAGGACATCTTCGCCGACGAGCGCGATGACAATCTGAAGGAAATCGGCAAACCGACGCAGCGGCAGGATATGCTCGGCCATGTCACAGGCACATCGACCTATTTCGATGACCACAAGCTGCAGGCCATGCTGCATTTGAAGATCGTGCGCAGCACGCATTCGCATGCTCGCCTGCGCCGCATCGACACGACGGAGGCAGAGCGATCGCAAGGCGTGCGCCGCATCATCCGCGGCACTGACGTGCCGCGCAATCTCAACACGCTGCTCAGCCTGATTAATTTCGGCAAGGATGACGAGCCGTCGCTGGCGGTCGACAAGGTGCGCTACAAGGGCGAGCCGGTCGTTGCCGTCGTCGCCGACAGCCCGCGCGAAGCCTATGAAGCAATGGCAAAGGTGCGGATCGACTACGAACCGCTGCCGACCGTGTTCGATGTCGAGGATGCGCTGAAGCCCGGCGCACCTGTCGTCAACGAGACCTATCCAAAAAACACGTTTACGTATTACGAGAAGTACGATCATCAGAGGCTGCGCTTCGGCGACGTCGAGCGCGGCCTCGCGCAGGCCGATCATGTGCTGGAGCAGCGCTACCAGATGTCGCCGATCGAGCATGCGCCAACCGAGACCAACGGTTCGATCGCTGCACCCGACACCAACGGGCGCTACACGGTCTATACCTCGACGCAGGCACTGTTCTTCTCCGTCGACACCTGCGCCAAGATCCTGGACGTGCCGTCCAACACCTTCCACTTCATCGGCGGCACGGTGGGTGGCGGATTTGGCGGCAAGGTCGACACCATCACCGAGCCGCTTTGCATCCTTGCGGCGATGCTGACCGGCCGGCCGGTCCGCTACGTGCTCGGGCGCGAGGAGGAAATGCAATACGGCCCGCCGCGCGGCGCCGAGCGCATCTACATTACGGATGGCGCGATGCGCGATGGTCGCGTCGTCGCGCGCAAAGTTCGCGCCTATTTCGATAGCGGCGCCTATACACGGCTGTCCAGCTATGCCGCGGTGAAATGCGCCGCGCATCTGCCCGGGCCATACACCATCCCCAATGTCTATGGCGATATCTATTGCGTCTTTACCAATCGGACGCCGGCGACCGCGATGCGCGGCTTCGGCGTCACCGCGATGGATTTCGCGATCGAGTGCCAGATGGACAAGCTCGCCCATCTCGTCGGCATGGACCCGCTGGAGTTTCGTATTCTCAACGCCTATCGCGACGGCGACATGAAAGCGCACCGGCGCGAGGCGAAGAACACCGCACTTATCGAATGCGTCCAGGTCGCGGCCGAAAAGGCCAAATGGTCCCTGCGGGAGGAGTTCAAGCGCGCTACATCGCGCCAGGGTGGCGGCGGCGCACGGACGGACGTGCCGCAAACGCCGCGCCAAGCGCAGGTGCCCGCGGCCGCCCAGCAGCGCACGGCTTACGATCGAGCGCCTGCAACGGCGTCCCGAGAGCCGCCGACTCTTCCGCCCCCACCCCCTCCTCCGCGCCCGCAAACCCCGTCGCATGGCGCGACCCGTTTTTCCTCCGTATTCGGCACCAGGAGGCGCTGAGATGACAAAGCATCGCGGGCGCGGTATCGCCTCCATCAATTATCCGATCGGCATGAATCTCGGCGGCGATCCTAGTCAGGCGCTGGTCCATTCCAACCCCAGCGGCAAGTTCACCGTGTCGCTGTCCTCGATCGACCTCGGCCAGGGCATGAAGTCGGTTACGCGCCAGATCTGTGCCGAGACCTTAGGCGTGCCGGTCGAGGACGTCTATGTCGACACCGCCGATTCCGACACCGGGCCGCATTGCATGGGCTCGTTCGCCTCGCGCGGCACCCATCGCGTCGGCAATGCGGTGATGGCCGCGGCCAAGGAAGCGCGCGGCGTCATGATGGAAGCCGCGGCCGAGGAGCTCGAGGTCAATGCGGCGGATCTCGAGACTGACGGGCGCGGCAATATTCACGTCAAGGGCGCTCCGCATCGGTCGATTTCGACCAAGGACGTCGCAATCGCGGCGCAATTCAAACAGGCCAAGACCATCTCGGGACGCGGCATTTTCCTGGTGCCGCTGTCGGACGTCGATCCCGAGACCGGAGAAATGACGCCGGCCACGTGCTACGCGCACGCCTGCCTCGTCGCCGAGGTCGAAGTTGACGACGAGACCGGTGACGTCGCCGTGATCCGCATGGACAGTGCCTATGAGCTCGGGCGCGCGCTCAACCCGCGGCTGGTCGAGCAGCAGCTCGTCGGCGGCGCATGGATGGGCATCAGCCACGCGCTCTACGAGACAACGGAGCCCTATTATCCCGACTCGAGCCACGGGCCGCGCGACTTCGTCGAATATCTGATGCCCGGGCCCGGCGATATCTGCCCGCACGATATCGCCGTGCTGGAGCGTCCCGCAGCCGACGGACCGTTCGGTGCCAAGGGGCCTGGCGAGATGTGCGCCAATCCGGTGCTGCCGGCCGTCGCGAATGCGATCTTCAATGCCGTCGGCGTGCGGATCGATGAATTGCCCATCACGCCGGAAAAAGTGTTGCGCGCGATCAAGGCGCAAGGCGGCGCACGACCGCAGGCGCGGCGCTGAGGTCCTTTGGCCATGGCAATCCGCAACAACATCGTCGGCATCGATAGTCCGGAAGCGCTGGGGAAGGCGCTCCGCGCGGCGTATTACCTCGCCGACGAGGGACTCGCGACCGCAGCCTACCTGGCGTTGGCGTTAGGCAAGCCGCTGCTGTTGGAAGGCGCGCCTGGGGTCGGCAAGACCGAAGCGGCCAAGGCGATCGCGGCGGTGCTTTGCCGACGCCTGATCCGTCTGCAATGTTATGAGGGGATCGATGCAGCCGCTGCGCTCTACGAGTGGAACTATCCGCGGCAGATGCTCGCGATCCGCCAGGCTGGCGATGAGAGCATCGATATCTACGGGGAGACATTTTTGATCGAGCGGCCGATGCTCGCAGCTTTGCGCGCCCCTGACGCCGCCGTGCTGCTGATCGATGAGATCGACCGTGCCGATCAGGAATTCGAAGCCTTTCTGCTGGAATTTCTTTCCGATTTCCAGATCTCCATCCCAGAGCGCGGCACGGTGCGCGCGGCCGAACGCCCGGTCGTCGTGCTGACCTCTAACCGCACGCGGGATCTGCACGAGGCGCTGCGCCGCCGCTGCGTGTATCACTGGATCGATTATCCCTCAGCCGAGCGCGAGGCGCGCATCGTGATGATGCGCGCATCGAGCGTCGCGGAAGCGACCGCTCGCGCGGTCGTCGCGGCCGTCGGCAGGCTGCGACGCGAGCCGCTGACTAAGGCGCCCGGAATTGCCGAGGCCGTCGACTGGGCAGAGGCGGCGACCGTGTTGCATCAAGCTGGCGCACGCTGGCCGGATGCTTTCAAGCGCTCCATCGGCCTTGCGCTGAAGGACGAAGAGGACCTGCGCTTCATCGCGCCGCGGCTGGACCTCCTGATCGCGGAGGCAGCCGCATGAGCGACGAAGCTCAATTGCCGCGCGCTGCGCGCGTCTTCGTCTCCTTCGTCGCACTCTTGCGCGCCAACGGCTTTGCAGTTGCGCCGGAGCAGACCACCGCGTTCCTCGCTGCGATCGAACTCTTGGGACCCAAGAGCCTCGATCACATTCGACAGGCGGGCCTCGCGACACTGGCCCCGCCGCCCGAGCGGCACGCCACCTTTCACCGGCTGTTCGATCTTCACTTCATACGCCATGAGCATCTCACGATTGAAGGCGCCGAGGACGAGGAGATCGTTCTCCTGCAGGAGGAAGGACGCGGCGACGAAGAGCTATTGGTTGCTGACGACATCAATGAATCAGGCTTGACCGCAACGCGCGCCGAAGCTCTGGTCGAGCGCCGCTTCGCACCGGCTGCGGCCGGCAATGTCTTGCGGCGCCTGTCGCGCGAAGCATCGTCCCGACTGCCGCGGAGCCGCGGCTATCGGCACCGGCGCTCCCGGCGCGGCCCCTGGGCCGACCTTCGCCACACCTTGCGTGCATCCGTACGAAACGACGGCGAGATCCTGCATCTGGCACGCTTGAAGCGACGAACGCGGCTACGCCGGATGCTGCTCTTGATCGACGTGTCGGGATCGATGAAGTCGGGCACCGACGAGAACATGCGGCTTGCGCACGCACTTGTGCAGGCTACCCTCAATACCGAGGTCTTCACCTTTGGTACGCGCCTGACCCGTGTCACCCGCGCGCTCCGCCTGAAGCGCCGCGAGCAGGCGCTGAACGCGGCGGCGCATCTGGTCAGCGACTGGGATGGCGGCACTCGGATCGGCGACGCGCTGCAAGCCTTTTTGGCCGTGCCGCGATTTGCCGGATATGCACGCGGCGCGGCGGTCGTCGTTATCTCCGACGGACTGGAACGCGGCGATCCCGCGAACTTACGCGATGCGGCGGCAAAGCTGTCGCGGCGCGCCTGGCGGCTCAGCTGGCTCACCCCGCTCGCGACCAGCCCCGGCTTTGTGCCGCAAACCGAGGCGCTGGTCGCGGTCGCACCGTTCGTCGACGACATGGTCGAGGGCGGATCGAGTGCAGCGGTCGTTTCGCATCTGTTGTCACTCGGATCGAGGAAAGCGGCATAATGCAAATTGTCGACGCGCATCATCATATCTGGCGTCAGGTCGATCTGCCGTGGCTATCCGGCCCGATGCAGCCGCGCATCTTTGGGCCCTATGAGCCGATCCGGCGTGACTACACGATCCAGGAATATCTCGACGACATCGCAGGCTCGGGCGTCACGCGCTCGGTCTATGTGCAGACCAATTGGGCGAAGGAAGGCTTTGAGGACGAAGCATCATGGGTGCAGCGCACCGCCGACGAGCACGGTTGGCCGCACGCGATCGTCGCCTATGCCGATTTCGCAGTCGACGACGTCCGCCCGCGGCTCGACCGGCTAGCACGCTATCCGCTCGTGCGCGGCGTGCGCATGCAGCTGCACTGGCACGAAAACCCATTGTACCGCTTTGCGGCCCGAGCGGATCTCTGCGCAGACCCTGTCATCCAGCGCAATATTGCGTATCTCGCCGACTATGGTTGGAGCTTCGACCTGCAAGTCTTTGCGTCGCAGATGGCCGATGCCGCAGTCCTGGCCCAAGCCAGTCCCAAGGTCACTCTCATCCTTCAGCATGCGGGGATGCCCGAGGACCTTTCGCCCGCGGGCCGTGCAGCTTGGCGCGCCGGCATGGAGCAACTCGCCGCCTGTCCGAACGTCGTGACCAAACTTTCGGGGCTCGGTACGTTCATTCATCGCAACGATCCCACGCACGTGGCCGACGTGCTGAAGCAGACGGTTGCAATGTTCGGCGCCGAGCGCTGCCTGTTCGGCTCGAACTTCCCGATCGAGAAATTGTGGGCCAGCTATCGGAGCCTGATTGACGGTTATCTTGCCGCGACCGCGCAATTTGGTGCGGATCAGCGTGATGCCATCTTCAGGACAACAGCCATGCGTGTCTACCGCTTAGGTCCGTAGGGAGCGGGGGCAGCAACAAATAGAAATCGGGGAGGAAACGGGATGCCATTGGAAATCAAGATCCTGGACTATGGCGATATCGAACTTGAATCGAGCTTCCTCGTGCTCGGCCGTGACTGCGGCCGGACCCGCCGGGTCCTGACGCTGGGCTTTTTGATCCTTGGCGGCCCCTATCCTGTGGTGGTCGATACCGGCTATCGCTCCAACCAGATCATGGAAACGCTTGGCATGCGCGGCCTGCAATTCCATGAGAACATGATCGAGAACCAACTGGCCCGCCATGGCGTGCGCATGGGCGATGTGCGCTTTGTCTGCCATACGCATCTGCACATCGACCACGCCGGGAAGGACGACCTGTTCCCGATGAACACCACCGTCGTGCTCAATCGCCGTGAGCTGGAATATTCCGTATCCGGCTTGATGCATCCGCAATATCCGGCGCCGGATATCAAGCATCTCGTCGACCGCCTCCATACCAAAGGCGGGTTGCGCTTCCTCGATCTCGAGATCACCGGACCGATCGAGTTGATGCCGGGCGTCTATTGCGAGGCCGCCAATGCGCACACCGAGGGATCGATGAACATCCATGTCCACACCGCCGACGGCATTGCGACCATCTGCGGTGACGTGATCTACGACTTCAATGACCAGATCGTCACGCCCTTCCGTGAGATCCAGGACTGGGAGCCACGCACTACGGGCAATCACGGCACCAGCAAGCGCGCAGAGAAAGCCGCGATCAAGAAGCTGCTCAGCAATGCGCGTTATCTCCTTCCCGTTCACGACCGGCCGGCGAAGATCGAAGGCGGCGCGGTGGTCGGGCGGCTGCACGATCAGGTCCCTGGCCCCATCGTTCAGACGCTGCCCCGGCGTGACTGGTTTCCCGCCTAAGCTTGTGAGGGCCGGCTCATGACACACGTCACCTTGCGGAGCGGTTTTGAAAGCCTGATCGATCCTTACGCGCCGGTCGGCCAGGTCGGCACGGGCTTTGAGTTCACGGAGGGACCGATCTGGCATCCAGTCGATCATTACCTCCTGTTCTCGGACATGCCGGCCGATGTTCGCAGGCGATGGGACGCGCGGCGCGGGCTCGTGGAGGTCAGGCGTCCCTCCAACAAATGCAACGGCATGACCTACGACGCCGAGCTCAATCTGATTGTCTGCGAGCACGCCACATCCTCGCTGGTCCGCGAGCGCCCCGATGGGCGGCGCGAGGTGCTGGCCTCGCATTTCCAGGGGCAGGAGCTCAACAGTCCCAACGACGTCTGCGTGCATTCCACCGGCGCGATCTATTTTTCCGATCCCTGGTACGGGCGCATGCCGGTCTACGGCGTCGAGCGGCCGCGCCAGCTCGGCTTTCAGGGCGTCTATCGGGTGCCGCCGGGCGGCGGAGAGCCAAAGCTCGTGGTCGATCGCGATCTGTTCGACCAGCCCAATGGCCTCTGCTTTTCGCCGGACGAGCGTCACCTCTATGTCAACGACACCACGCAGGCGCTGGTCCGTCTGTTCGACGTCGAGGCCAATGGCGAGCTCTCCAATCCTCGTATCTTCGCCAGCGGCATTCGCTCCGAACTCGAGCCCGGCGTGCCGGATGGAATGAAATGCGATCAGCACGGCAATGTCTGGGTCACCGCGCCCGGAGGCGTGTGGGTCTATTCGTCCAATGGCGAGCTGCTCGGCAAGGTGCGCGTGCCTGAGCTCGTCGCCAATCTCGCCTGGGGCGGTGCCGATTTCCGCACCCTTTATCTGACGGCCACCCATTCGGTCTATGCGATCCCGACCAAAGTCGGACCGCGCCCTGAGCCCTATATAAGCGCCAAGCGGGCCGGCGGCGGCGCCGGATCTTCCGCCGCACAGGCGCCGAGACTGATGGACGGCGACATGCGGCTCGATCCGCAGCGTTGTGCCATGATCATTCAGGACCTGCAGAACGACGTGATCATGGATGGTGGCGCATTTGCCGAGTCCGGCGCGCCCGCTCATGCGCGCCAGCAGCATGTGGTCGACAACGTCCGCCGTCTGGCTGACGTTGCACGGGCCCGCGGCGTGGTCGTCATCCATGTCTGGTTCGTCGTCGAGCCGGGCGCGCCCGGCGTCACCTTGAATGCGCCTCTGTTCGAGGGGCTGGTCGACAGCAAGGCGATGGTACGTGGCAGTTGGGGCGCAGCACCTGTATCGGGGCTCGAGCCGAGGTCCGGCGACTTCACCGTCGAAAAGATGCGCATGAGCGCCTGGGAAGGCACCCGGCTCGAGACAATTCTCAAGGCGACGGGCCGCGACTTCATCATTAACACCGGGGCCTGGACCAACATGTCCGTCGAGCACACCGCACGCACCGGCGCGGACAAGGGGTACTTCATGATCACGCCCCAGGATTGCTGCTCGACCATGAATGCCGAGTGGCACAACGCTTCGATCAATTTTGCTCTTCAGAACGTCTCTGTCGTCACCAACGCCGATGCGGTGGTCAAGGCGCTGCGGTGAACGAAGGGTGAAGGCCGCTGATGCCCAAATTGCTGCATCTCGCCTGCTCGCCGCGCGCCGATTCCGAATCGGCGGCCGGCGCCCGAGCCTTTCTCGACCGCTTTCGAAAGGCGAGGCCGGATTGGGATATCGACGTCATGGATTTGTGGCGCGACAACCTGCCAGAGTTCACGGGCGCCCTGCTCGATGCCAAATATGCGCGTATCAAGGGGCAGGCCTTCACGGATGCAGAGCGCGATCAGTTTGCGGTCGCCGAGCGCATTGCCGTTCGCTTTGCGCTTGCCGAGCGCGTGGTGATTTCAACCCCCATGTGGAATTTCGGCATTCCTTACCGGCTGAAGCAATGGTTCGACGTCATCATCCAGCCCGGATTGACGTTCCGCTTTGATCCGTCACGGGGCTATCGGCCTCTGCTCAAGGACAGGCCGACGCTGGTCATTCTTGCCAGCGGCGGCGACTACGCCACCGGCATGAACCGCGGCCGCACCGATATGGCGACACCCTATTTGCGCGAGGCGCTCCGCTTCATCGGCATCAACGACGTCCGCTTCGTGCCGATCGGCCCCACGACCGGACCGGCTGAGCCGATCCGCGTGGCCCGAGAGAGTGCACATCGGCGGCTTGCGGATATGGCCGCGCGATTTTGAGGCGAACGGGAGAGTCCAGAGCCCCGACTTGCCTTTTATCCCTGGAGCGATGCGCCTTTGCTGCGCAATGGTTCGGAGAGAATTCTATCATGCACGCCGCAGCGCTCGCCTATCCCGTCGCAAATTCTTGTCATGCCTTCCGCCGACCGATGCGCTCTCTCAGTTCAGAAGTCTTGCTCATATTGGCCGCTGCAAGAGTTTTCTTGATCTCCCGGTGCACACGTCGTGCACTGCCGTTTTCTAACTAATTGAAAGACTTTAACTCTCGCTCCAATCCATCATGGGGCGACGGAAAAGCGATAGTCTTGCGATTTCAATGATTTACTCTATCCTCTTAATAGGATGAAACATGAACGTGTGCACTCCAAATCGGCCGAAATTGCACACGTCTGTACCCGTTTTGACGTCTCAGTGCACACGTAGCGCACACGAATTGGGGAGTGCACACGGCCATGGCCAGGTGCACTCAGTTGCTGTCCGGGAACTGGCGCGTCCAGGTCCGCCGCAAGAACCCCAAGCTGGCAGAGACCTTTCGGCGCCGCAAGGACGGAGAAGAGTGGGCACTCGACATCGAACGGAATATCGATCGCAGCAGATCACCCAACCCACGAGCGCCCCTCCAGGTTCGTACTCTCGGTGACATCCTCGACCTCCATGTCGATGACATGCAGGAGGTCCGCCCACCCCGTCGTTCCAAGGCGGCCGCAAAGCTTCATCAGAACGATCGATCTAAGGAATGCCCCTCAAGGCGCGCGAGCTTGTGACATAACTCACGGCCCTAGCCAAATGGGGCAACACTTGTTCGCCGAACAGGGCGTGACATGGCCACCGCATGATCCTCAGCGAGGCGCCCAGCAAGATCAGCCGTGCAGGGGCCCATCGCTGATCGGGGATGCCTAAACCTGCGAGAGCGAGGTGGGCGCGGCCTCGACCGACGCCGCATCCGCAGACCGTAAGTGGTTGCCTGACGCGAACGGACGTCCGAATGAACGATGCAGCAGGAGATAGCTTGCGCCGGCGACACCCATTCCCGTGAGCCAGGACAGATCGACCCCCCCGGTCGCCAGTGCAAGCGGCCCTTGCATGGCAGCAATCGTGCCCATCTGAAACACCCAGGCCGCCACCAGCCCGATCGCGAAGGCGATGAGGCCTGCCCAGTTGACGCCACCATCGCGATCCGGAATCGCATACAGCGCTGCGACATCGATCCGTCCGCGCCTGACCAGATAGAAATCCGTGAGCGTGACGCCCGCCCCGGGCTGATCCAAACGATCAGGGCGACCATGAAGTTATCGAAGGCATGCGCGAAGTCACCTGATTGCAGGAACGCATAGAGGATCGCACAGGCGATCGCGCCCGAGATGATCCAGCGCGGCAAGCGCAAGTCGAGCGTGAGGCTCGACAGGGCGGCCGAGTAGATGACGACGATGTTGGTCGCGATCGGGCCGTGCAGCAGTACGAGAAGCACCGGCAGCGCCATCACGCCGAAGGCGGCGATGATCAGTTTCGACGGATCGGACCCCGCGCCGGCGGACGCGATCGCAGCGCCCAGGAAGGCGAGCCAGACCGTCGGCAGGAACATGCCGAGGAATGTCGCGCGGAACACCTTACCGGCGCCGAGCGAGGGTTTCGTGAAGCGCGTGTAGTCGGAAGCATAGGTGAGCCACGAAATACCCCAGCCGATGCCGATCGCAGTCATCAATTGCGTGGCTGCGGCAAACGCCGCCATGCCGCCGACGGTCGGCGACTGCCACTTGATGTCGACCCGCAGGAATGCGAGCGCGGTCATCACAGCCATGATGAAGAGGATGAGCGGCATGGTGTAACGCTCGAACACCTTGATCGCGTTGAAGCCCCAGGCCGCGATGCCGACCTGCAGCACCATGACCAGCGCCGCGACCATGTACTTGACTTCGGGGCCACCGCTGAACCCCATCCGCTCCAGCGCTGCCATGCAGAGGTCGAGCACGATCCAGGTGTTGATCGCGACCCAACCCATCGGCATCAGCACTTGCGCCAGCGCCGGCAAATAGGCGCCGCGGAGGCCGAACGCCAGGCGGCCCAGCACCATTTGCGGCACGCCGGTGCGATGTCCCATCAGGCAGAAGGCCGCGAACAGCGCCGCGCCGAACAGGTTGCCGATCACGACCACGGCAAGCGTTTGCAGCAGACTGAGGCCGAGCTGGATGCCGAGCGCGCCCAGCACCCAGTTGATCGGCGCGATGTTGGCGCCGGTCCAGATCCAGAACTGGTCGACCGGTGACGACGTTCGGTGCGCCGCCGGCACCGGCTCAATCCGTGCGCGTCGAAACCGGTCTCCTCATATGCCGCATCTTGTGTCTGCTTGGCCAACATGTTTCTCCCCTGTCCGGCGTATCGGTTTCGGCCGGGATGGAGCATCTCAGCAAGATCGGGTCTCGGGCGGTAATGAGAATTGCTCAAGCGCAGTTGACGACGATTCGAGAGTGAAGCGCGCCAATGCAGTTTGCGGACATTCGCTCGAGCAAAGCCGTGGTCGTCGTACCGAATTCGCCGTCATGGTGTCGCGACGGTTCACTGTTGAGAATTTCTCAACCCACCTGACGAATTCATCACTCACACCCAGCGCTGCCCTCGGCCATGGTGCGGCCGCACTGATACTCCACCAGCCGAGGTTTTGGGATGACGACACTTCTGCATATCGACGCCAGTCCACGCGGCGATCGTTCCGTCAGCCGGAAGCTTTCGAAGGCCTTTGTCGATCAATGGCTGGCGCATGAACCCGGCGCCATCATTATCTCTCGCGATATCGGGCATCATCCGCCACCCCTCATCACGGAAGCGTGGGTGGCCGCAGCCTTCACCGCGGCCGACGAGCGCACGCCTGCTCAACGTGACGAGCTCCGCCTCTCCGACGAGCTGATCGACGAACTCGAGCGCGCCAACGTCATCGTTATCGGCGCGCCGATGCACAATTACGGCATGCCGTCGGCCCTGAAATCGTGGTTCGACAAGGTGATCCGCATCGGCAAGACCTTCACATTCGATCTTGCCCGCGGCGATTTTCCGCTCGAGCCGACCATGAGCGGCAAGACGCTGGTGGTGCTCAGTTCGCGGGGCGAGTTTGGCTTCGGGCCCGGCGGGGTGCGCGAGCACATGAATCATCTCGAGACCCACATCTTCACCTGCGCGCATTATGTTGGCGTGCAGGAGAGCCATCTGATCGCCGTCGACTATCAGGAGTTCAACGACGAACGCCACCGGCAGTCCGTCGCCGACGCCTTTGCCGCGATCCCGGTGCTGGTCCGGCAGTGTCTCGGCATCGACGGTCCTGCTAGGGTGGCGGCCGAATGATCGACCGCGGCCACTCGCGGCAACAGGATAGTCTTATGATCCGCAATCCCATCCCCTGGCCGAACGGGGCGCGCTGCGCCTGCGCGATTACCTTCGACGTCGACGCCGACAGCCTGATCCACATCGCCCGGCCGAACGACTCGTTCGACCGGCTCTATCCGATCACGATGGGACGGTACGGGCCGACGGTGGGCGTGCCGCGCATCCTTCAGACCTATCGCCGGTTCGGCCTCAAGCAGTCGTTCTTCATGCCGGCCTGGACCATGCAGCGGTATCCTGGCGCGATGGAGGCGATCCTCAAGGACGGGCACGAGATCGGCCATCACGGCTATATTCACGAGGACCCGACCACGATATCGATCGCCGAGCAGCGCGAGGCCTTCGAGCGTGCCCTTGAGATTCACGTCGCGATGACCGGACGCAAGCCGCGCGGCTATCGCGCGCCGGTCTACAACGCCAACCAGGCCACGATCGACCTGCTGATCGAGCACGGTTTCGCCTACGACTCGTCGCTGATGGCCGACGACATTCCGTATCTGATGCGCACTGCGCGCGGATCGCTGTACGAGATGCCGCCGCACTGGGGATCGGACGACTGGCCGCCATTCGCGCACTACGCGGAGATCGGCTACATGATGCCGGTCAAATCGCCAAGCGAGGGCCTGGCTGCGTCGTTCGAGGAGTTCGAGGCTGCCTATGAAGCTGGGGGGTTCTGGATGGGTATATGGCATCCGTTCCTGACCGGCCGGCTGGCCCGCTGGAGCGTGGTCGAGCGCTGGCTCGAAAAGGTCGTCACTGAGCGCAAGGTGTGGTTCGCGCCGCTCGAGGCGATCGCCGCCCATATCGATGGCCTGGTCGCCTCCGGCAGCTATCAGATCCGTGTCGAGACGCTGCCCTACTTCACGCAGCCCGTGTCATGAGCGGTGCCGAGGCGGCGCGAAACGTCGCCGCCTCGCCGCGCAACCAGTCGACGAACGCTGCGACGGATTTGTGCCGCACGGCACCGCCGGCTTTCACCAGGCGGAAGGCGAAGCCGGGAAGTGCCGGCCCGTCGATCCGGCGCAGCGTTCCCTCCCGCAACTGATCGTCGACCAGCGCATCGCTGCACAACAGAGGCCCAAGGCCGCGTTCGGCGGCATGCAGCGCCAGCGGCTCCTCGCTGTACCAGGAGATGCGGAAATCCCGGCTTGGATCGTGGGATATGCCCGCAAGCCACGCCGACCAGGCCGGCGAATCCAGCGTGGCGTTTTTCCACCGATAGGCCAATAGCGGCCGCGGACGGAAATCGTCGATGGCAAGACGCGCGGCGGACGGACAGATGGCGCGCGCCGCGACCGCGATGTAATTGTCCTTGAACAGCACGGAGGCGTCGTGGGCGCGGTCAACCGGTCCGTAACGCACGGCGAGGTCGATCCCCTTGATGCCTGGCGTGACGACGTCCTCCGTCGCATCGATGTGAACCACGACCGAGGGAAACGCCGCATTGAAGCGCGCGAGCCGCGGCATCAGCCAGCGTTCGGCGAAGGCCCGTGTGGTCGACACGGTAATCGCGTCGCCGTCGGCCGGCGGGCGGATTGTGGCAAAGGCGCTCGCCATGCGATCGAAACCATCGCGCAGTAGCGGAAACACCGCATTCCCTTCCGCGGTGAGCACCACCGCACGGCCGGAGCGTTCGAACAGTTTGCGCCCCAGCATCGCTTCGAGTTGCCGGACCTGGTGGCTGATCGCCGTCACCGTGACGCAAAGTTCGTTGGCGGCGGCGGTGAAGCTCTCGTGGCGTGCGGCGGCTTCGAACGCACGGATGGCGTTGAGAGGCGGCAGCTTGCGCATGGTCATCCTCCGCGAAGGCTTGAGAAAGGATCAGGCGATCACGAAATGGGCGTCGGTCGGCTTCATGTCGTTCACCGGCACCATGTCCTGCGGACAGGCGGAGAACACGATGATGAGGTCCATCTCGGCGCGCAGCGTGACGTATTGACCGGCCTCGCTGACCGGCGCCTTGAAGCTCAGCTCGCCGCCATCGGTCACCGGCACATTCATGAACAGGTTCAGCGGTGGCGGTGTCACCGCGATAGACACGCCGACCGCCTCGAGCGCCAGCGCCAGGTTTTGCGTGCAGTTGTCGTGATGGCCGATGGCGCCGAGCTGGCGATAGCGATGGATGTCGCAGGCAGCGATCAGCGTGTCATGGATTCCGGGCGTCGTATCGGCGACGAGGGTAAGGATCGCGCGACGCCGATTCGTCGTCAGCGTATCGCCCACCTTGGGAATGAGCCGCAGCATCGCAGCGCGGCTGTGCTCCATCGACATGAATTCGCTGGTGTCGCTTGCATTGAATGCCCAGGTGTCGACCACCTGCTTGCCGTGGGTGTTGACGATGGTCACCGTCTCGCCGGCCTTGAGGCGCGCCGCCACGCCATGCTGGGCCGGAATCAGGCGGGCACGGGTGAGATCGAGCATTGCAGCATTCACGTGAGGTCTCCTTCAGCGTTTGGCATTGAAGCACCGCAGCTCATGTAATTCTAATAATATTGATTGCGTGCATTATAGCTTATTCGTATAGTCGCACATGCGCCTGAGACAGCTCGAATGCTTTCGCGCCCTGATGCTCCACGGCACCATGACCAGGGCGGCCGAGTTGCTCGGCATGTCGCAGCCCGGGATCAGCACGATGATCGCGGGCCTCGAGCGCGAAACCGGGCTGACCCTGTTCCTGCGCCGCGGTGGCCGCCTGCAAGCGACGCCGGAAGCCAAATTGTTCTATGTCGAGGCTGCGCGCGCGCTCGAAGCCGTCGAGAGTGCCTCGCGCGTGGCCGCCGAGATCCGGTCCGGGCGGCGCGGACATCTTGCGATCGCGGCCTATCCGAGCATTTCCATCAGCCTGTTGCCGCACCTGCTGTCGCAATTCGCCAAGAACCGGCCCGAGCTGCAGATAAAGATCATCACCCGGAATTCCGCAACCGTCCGGGAATTGATGTCGACGCAGCAATTCGATCTCGCGGTCGCCGAACTGCCGCTCGATTATCCGACCTCACACATGGAGGTGTTCTCATACGAATGCCGGTGCATGCTGCCGAAGGCGCATCCACTGGCGAAGCTCAAGCAGATCACGCCCGATGATCTCAACGGGGTCCCGTTCGTCACGTTGTTTCGCGGTGATCCGGTCTATCAGCAGCTCGCGTCCGCCTTTTCCGAATACGGCGCGCGCTGGAATGTCGTTGCGGAGACGGAGTTCTTCTCGACCGCGTGCCAACTGGTCGCGGAAGGCCGCGGCGTCGGCATCGTCGATCCGGTGGTGAGCCGCCCCTTTACCGACGACCTGATCACCCGCCCGTTCAAGCCGAAGATCCAGTACCAGATCGCGATCCTGTCCCCCACGCATGAAGCGCTCTCGCAGGTGGCGCAGGATTTCATCGGACTGTTGCGGCGCGCACTGCGGGGATAGGACGGCTTCCCCCGAACCATCGCGGGCGCGTCGACTTGAATCCTGCACAGCGAGAACTCGGCATGACACCTGATCGGCTTTGAACGATCGCCTTTTCAAAATCAGAGAGTCCTCACGACGGGCTTGCGCCGTTCGCGGGAGAGCGGCGCAAACCATGCGTTCAATGATTGACCTTTGGAAATGATGGGGAGGACCCGGCTCGGCGCTTGCTGGGCGCTCAATTGAACAGATCAGGCTCTTCGGCCGTGATCCAGTCCCACAACGGCTGGAAGCTGAAACAGCCGCCTTTGTGTGTACCGACCTGGCCCGCCGTAAGTTTTGCGACTTCATGCGGGATGGGCTTTGTGGCGCCTGCGGCTTCCGCAAGAAGCTGGGTCCGCGCCGCATTGTCCATCGAGATGAATCACCAAGCGGCCGCTTCGATGGTCGGTCCGACCGTTAGCAGGCCGTGGTTCTGCAGGATCACCGCTTTCTTGCTGCCCAGCGCCTCTGCGATCTTCCGGCCTTCGTCGGCCGCAAGCACGACCCCGGAGAACGGATCGAACAGCGCGTGATCCTCGTAGAACGCGCAAGAATCCTGGGTGAGCGGATCCAGCAGCCGCCCCAGCGCCGACCAAGCCTTGCCGTATGTCGAGTGCGTGTGGGCGGCGGCGAGCACTTCGGGATGCGCGGCGTGGATGGCCGAATGAATGACGAAACCGGCCTGGTTGATCGGCTTGTCGCCGATCAGGATGTTGCCGTCATGGTCGACGAGCTGCAGATCGGAGACCTTGATCTGCCCAAAGAACTTGCCGAGCGGATTGATCCAGAACTGGTTGGGAAATTCGGGATCCCGCACGGTCACATGTCCTGCCAGGCCCTGGTCGAACCCATAGCGTGAAAACAGCCTGAAGGTTGCCGCCAGCCGCTGCTTGCGATGAAGGCGCTCCGCCTCGACGCTCTCAGCGGGTGCCCGCTCGACCAGGGAGTATTTGCGTGGCTTGCTCACAACCTGATTCATCGCTGTGGTCCTCATATTGTGGTCTCGAAGATACTGGCCCAAGGCGCACCGCTGCATTGGCTGATAGCTCGCCATTGCTCTCGTGGTACTCAGCCCGAGCGACGCTCAATTGCGTGCGTCGCCGCGCGCAAGCCCCGTCTGATGTCCGGAACCGAAGCAAGCAGGCTTTGCGTGTAAGCGTCTTTCGGCTGCCCGAACACCGCTTCAACACCGCCTTCCTCGACGATGCGGCCGTCATGGAAGACGAGCACCCGATCGGCGATGTGCTGAATGACACCCAGATCATGCGAGATGAAGAGCAAGGCGGTCCCGAGTTTCGATTGCAGCTCGACAAGAAGATCGAGCACCTGCGCCTGGATGCCGATATCGAGTGCTGAGACCGGCTCATCGCAGACGATGATGGCGGGCTCTGCCGCGAGCGCCCGTGCGATCGAGACCCGCTGGCGCTGGCCGCCCGAGAGCGATCGCGGCGACCGTTCAAGATGACCGGCATTCAGGCCGACCAGCTCCAGCAATGACAATATTCTTTCGCGACGAACTGCGCGGCTATGAACATCGGCCAGATTTTCGCCGACGACATCCGCGACCCGATATCTTGGATCAAAGCTGCTCAACGCGTCCTGTGGGATGTATTGGAGCCTGCGGCGGAGCGAGCGACGCTGCGCCTCGGGAGCTTCCGACCAAGGCTGACCGAGCAACCGCACCTCACCCTCATCCGGCGGGAGCAAGCCAAGGACGATTTTCGCGCATGTCGATTTGCCCGAGCCGGACTCCCCGACGATGCCAAGCACCTCACCGGCCCTGACGTCGAAGCTCACATCTCGCAGCACCCGTGACCGGCTGCGTCCTGCGGCTTTTGCCGTGATGAAGCTCTTGGAGATGTTTCGCACCGTCAGAACGGGTTCGCCGGTTTCCTTGCGCCGCGGCAAGGGCTCGCGCGTTGATCTGCTTTCGTCCGACAGTGACGTCCGTTGTGCCGGAGCGTCCAAGCGCGCCGAGGCGAGACGGGTGCCGCGGGATTGCAGCGAGGGCACGGCGGCCAGTAACGCGCGCGTGTAGGGGTGACGAGGACGAGCGAGGACCTCCGCGGTCGGACCACTGTCGACCGCCCTACCTTCTCGCATCACGATGACGCGATCGGCGATACCGGCGACGACGGCGAGATCATGGCTGATCAGCAACAGCCCCGCCCCGTCCCGAAGCCGCTCGTTCAACACCTGCAGCACCTGGGCCTGGACGGTGACATCGAGCGAGGTGGTCGGCTCGTCCGCGATAATGAGATCGGGATCGGCTGCAATGGCCGACGCAATCAGCGCCCGCTGCCGTAGGCCGCCGGACAGTTGATGCGCATATTGCAGCGCGAGATCGGCCGGATTTGGAATGCCGACCTTGCTCAGCACGGCCAGCGCCCGGGCCTTGACGGCATCGGCACCAGCATGAAGCCGGTGCGTCGCGATGACCTCCGAGACCTCCTGGCCGATGGTCCGCAGCGGATCGAGCGAAACCAGCGCATCCTGCATCACGAGGCCGGTCACGGTGCCGCGCAGCTTACGCCAGTCGGCCTCGCTGAAGCTGCGCGCATCGCGGCCCCTAAGATCAAAGCGCCGGGCATTCGTCCTCGCGCCTTCGCCGACGAGGTTCAGAAGGCTTCTCGCCGTGATGCTCTTACCGGAGCCGGACTCCCCGACCAGCGCGACGCACTCGCCGGCGTGGATTTTCAGGTCGATATCGACCACGATCGGCTTCCCGCCGTTGACGCCGGCAAAGCCTATGGAGAGGCCTTGAACATCGACAAGAGGCGCCGGTGCGTTGGCAGGCTGCCACTGGGAGCTCATGCCAGCCGACCTTCAAATCTTTGCTGAAGATGATTGCCGACGACGCTGAAGGCGATCACTGTCAATGTGATGGCGAGCCCGGGAAATACGCCCGGCCACCAGGCGACACGCAACACGTCCCGGCTCTCCGCCAGCATGACGCCCCATTCCGGCGTCGGCGGCTGCGGCCCGAGACCGAGAAAGCTCAAGCCGGACACGATCAGGATCGTGCTGCCAATATAAACCGTGGCGATGATCGGGATCGCCACCAGCACATTCGGCAGGACATGACGCAGAAAGATCTGCGGCCCGCTCAATCCATAGATCGCAGCCTGCGTGACATAGTCGGCGTCGCGCACGAGCTGGGTCTGGGCACGGACCACGCGGCCGAATTTCGGGATCCCGGCGATACCGACGGCAATCGCGATATTGAGCATGCCTTGGCCCAGGAATGTGACGACCAGCATCGCTAGCAGCACGCCAGGAAACGAGGAGAGCATGTCGAACAACCTTGACACGGTATCGTCCAGCACACGGTTGCGCTGCCCAGAGACGACGCCGAGCAGGACGCCGAAGCCAAGGCCGACAGCAACACCGTCAAATCCGATCAGGAGCGAATAGCGGGCCCCATAGACGGTTCGGGCGAACACGTCGCGGCCCAGCCGGTCCGTTCCGAACAGGTGGGTCCAGCCCGGCGGTTGCAATCCTTCGGAGAAATCTCCGATCAGCGGGTCGAAATGCGTGAACAGACCTGGTGCAGCGGCGGCGAGCATCAGCAGCGCGACGAATCCGAGCGAGAGCATGAGCCCGGTTGATGGCCGCCGGCGCTTCCCGACCCTGCGCGTCGGCTGCTCACGGTCGAGCACGATCAGCGAAGCGTGTTGCGAAGCGAATGGAACCGCCTGGTCGAGCGAAGGCTGTGACGGTGCGTTCATTGCGCCCTCAGTCGTGGATCGATCAGAACGTAGAGGACATCGAGCAAGGTCGAGGCCGCGACGTGGATAAAAGCTGCGAGCAGCACAACCGTTAGCACCACCGGCACATCATGGGTCAGCACCGCGCCCAGCGTGACCGTGCCGAGCCCCGGCCGGCCGAATACCTTCTCGGTGATGACAGCGCCCCCGAGCAGCCCACCGATCAACCAGCCGCCGAGGGTGACCGCCGGCAATAGGGCATGGCGGAGCACGTGACGCGCGCGAATTGTGAACTCGCTGACGCCGCGCGCGCGCACCGTGGTGACGAACGGCTGATCCAGCGTCTTCTCCATGGCTTCGCGCAGCACCTGCGCCAGCAAGCCCGCTGTCGGGAGCGCCAGCGTGATCGACGGCAGCACGATCGAGCTCCAGCCGTCGGCGCCGGAGACCGGAAACCATTTGAGATTGAACGAGAAGGCCATCAACAGCAGGATTCCGAGCCAGAACACCGGGGTCGAAGCAAACACCAGCTCGAGCACGGAAGAAAACTCCCGCGACAGGCGGCCGCGGCCGGCCGTCAGCAGCGCCAGCCCGCCCGCGATGAGCAGCGCCAACAGCCCCGCCGTGAGGGCAAGCTCGACAGTCGGCAGGAGCTGCGAGCCCACCACCTCGATTACGGGCTGTCGCAAGACGTAAGACGTGCCGAAATCGCCGCGGAAGACCCGGAACAGGAAATCGAAATATTGCGCCAAAAGGCTGTGATCCAGTCCCCATTCGGCAGCGATGGCCTCCCGCAGACCGGGATATTCCACGTCGCCCGCAAGGATGTCCTCGATGCGCCCGGGCAGCGCGTGCAGCGCCACGAAGGTGGCGGTGACGCTGCCCCAGGCCACGACGAGGCTGGTCAGGAGTCGCGAAACGATGCGCACCCACATCGCTCAGAGCCTATTTCTTCGCGACCCAGACATCATATGCGCTCGACGGCGAGTCGAGGCCCGGCTCGAAGCTCAGGCCGTTGATGTTGTTCTTGGCCGCGAGAAACCAGCTCGGCGCAAACAGCGGCACGATGAACGCCTGGTCGACGCCCCGCTTCTGGATCGCGTCCGTCAACTCCCGTTTGCGGACCGGATCGGTTGCCTGCAGCGACTCCTCGATCAGGCGCGTGATCTCCGCGTCAGGATTGGGAATATTCGCGTAGAGAAAACCCTGCGCCCCCAGCATGTCCCACAATTCCCGCGCGGGATCGGAGGGATTATCGGTGTTGGGATAGATCACCCAGGTTCCGTTGGCATTGTTCTTGGCGTACTCGCCGGCCGTGATGATCCGCAAGTTGAGGTCGAGGCCAATGTTCTTGCGTAACGCCGCCTGAATACCTTGAATGAGAATGTCGCGATTGTCGCGCACATACGGCTGGGGATAGCCGACTTCGATGCTCAACCGCTTGCCGTCCTTAGTCCGAAACCCCTGCGCGTCGCGCCCGGTCCAGCCGGCTTCGTCGAGAAGCTTGTTGGCGCCGGCAACGTCGTTGCCCCAGGACCCAACCAGCGACTGGTTGTAGGCCGGGTTGGCTGGGCCGATGATCGACCAGGCGCGCGGCACGGTGCCGAGATAGACCTGCTTGACCAGCGGTTCGAGATCGAACCCGTCCCGCAACGCACGGCGGACACGAACGTCATCGGCCGGTGGCCGCGTGTAATTGATGTTGAATGTGAAGGATGTGCTGGCACCTGACGGACCCGTCAGGAGCTTGAAATTCGGCTGCTCGGCAAACAGCGGCACGTCGGTCGCCTGCACGCCCTCGATCACGTCGACCTGCCCCGAGGTCAACGCGCCGGTACGAACCGCATATTCTGGCAAGAAGCGGAAAGTTACGCGGTCCAGGTAGGCGGGCCCGTTGTGAGCCGCATTCCCGGGAGCCCAGTTGTAGGCGGGATTGCGGACGAAGACGGCTGATTGACCGCGCGTATAGCTCTGGAAGATGAAGGGTCCCGTTCCAGCGACCGCCGGCCCGCCGCCGCAGAGATCGCCCTTCTCGAGTGCCTTCGGCGAGATCAGCCCGAGCTTCACATTGGAGGTCGATTCCAGGAAGGTCGAGTCCGGTCGCGAGAGCACCAGCTTGATCACATCGGGCGATATCACCTCGGCATGATCGTAGTATTGCAGCAGCGATACCGCGGTCACCGCATTTTCCGGCTTCTTGACGAAATCGAAATTTGCCTTCACCGCCGCGGCATCGAATTTTTCGCCGTCGTGAAACACGACGTCTTCACGGAGCTTGTACGTGTATTCCTTGCCGTCGGGAGAAATCGACCATTCCGTGGCAAGCCAAGGCGCGAACGTACCATCTGATCTCTTCGCGATCAGGGAATCAATGTAGTTCCTGGCCACGAAGAACGCCGCCTGCTGCGACGAACGGTGCGGATCGAAGCAAGCCGGCTCGGTGGTAACACCCCAGGTGATCGTCCCGCCTGCAACCGGCTGCTCTGCCGCGATCGCCATGTTGGAAGCAAGCATTGCGATAGCGAGTCCCACGACCAGCGAATTATTGTTTTTCATCCGAACCACTTCTCGTTTGCTTTCTACGCCATCGATGGAAGCCAGCCGACAGCTCGTCGGTTCATCGGTCCGTCGCGACATGACATTTTTCGTTGCAGCGCGATCTAATTCGGCGCGGCTCGCAAACGCAACATGCAAACGGCCGATCGGACATGCGCATGCAAAGTTTGAAAAATAATTCGCGGAGCCGGGCAACCGATGGAGAGATTCAACGATGTTGCGCGCAATCTCAAAAGCTCGCTTCTGCCCGGCCGGCGCGCACAGAGTTCGACGCGGCGCACTGCGGCGACGTTCAGACCCAGTGCCGGCGTCGCCAACCTGCGTCTCGTCACACGCGAGGTCATCTCCTCGCGAAGCGCGGCACTTCCAATTGTGACAGGCGCCTCCGCAACATTTTCCTTTTGGCACGATCTAGGAAAAACTCCTATCGAAAGCATGGTCGGCGCAACGCAAATCATCCCTCCGCAGATGTTTTGTTTGTCGAGCCCCCTCATAAGAGAATGGTCTTGCCATTTACATTCATCCTGCAACGAACATATCCCCGCCGCGTTTGTGAATGACGTTAACTCCGGCTGCGAGCGAGGAAACCATCACATGCCCAAGCGACATGCGATCATTATCGGTGGCGGCGCGAGCGGTGCGCTGCTTGCCTATCAGCTCCTCCGTCGGAGCAATTCGGCGTTCCGCGTTACTCTGATCGAGCAGCGTCCCGAAATCGGGCGTGGCCTCGCCTATCATACGGGCAATCCGGACCATCTGCTCAACGTGCGGGCCGCCAACATGAGCGCGCTGCCGCAAGATCCGGATCATTTCTGGCGCTGGCTGGCCGCGCGGGACGCCAGCCGTTGCGGGGATCGCTATTGTTTCGTACCCAGGCGCATTTACGGCGACTACATCGCGAGCCTGGTCAAGCCATTGCTTTCGCGAGGAGACGATGCGGACGGCTTGAGGATATTGAACAGCCAATGCATCTCGATCAGCGAAAATGCCAACGGGGTCTTGGTTGAGCTGGCAAACGGCGCAGAACTCGCGGGCGACGTTGCGGTCTTGGCGACAGGTCACGACTCGCCGAAAATGCCTTCGGCCTGCTATGCTGATCCATGGGGACTGCGATCCAATGCGCAAATCAGGAAGGATTCCGCGGTTCTGATCCTGGGCACTGGTCTCACCATGGTCGACTACGCGTTGTCGCTATTGCGCGACGGCCATAGCGGCCCAGTGGTTGCGCTGTCGCGCCGCGGGCTCCTGCCGAAGGCGCACCGCCGCGTACCTCCGCTGCGGCTTGATGAGACCGAAGTGCCCTTCGGGGCCAGTGTCAGCCAGTTGCTCCGCTGGATTCGGGATCGCGTTGATGCTCACAACGCGCAAGGCGGCAATTGGCGCAGCGTCGTCGATGGAATCCGACCGTTCACGCAGCGCCTGTGGCGCGAGCTTGATGTCGATTCCCGGCGGAGGTTTCTCGAGCATGCACGCGCCTGGTGGGATGTCCATCGCCACCGCATGGCGCCCGAGGTCGAAGCGATGGTGACGAGGGCCATCGCAGACCACCGCTTGACCATTCTGGCGGGCAAATTGGTCGGCGTCTCGCCGAACGCGACTGGAGCCAAGGTGCGCTACCGCCGACGCGCGCAGACCACGATCGAAAGTTTTAACGTCGGCGCCATCGTCGATTGCACCGGGATCGCCCGGAATCCCCACGCAACCGGCAACCCGGTCGTGCGCAGCCTGTTCGAGCAAGGCTTGGCGCGGGTCGATCCGTTGCACATTGGCCTCGAGGTCGCCCCCGATTGCGCGATCATCAACCGCGCCGGCTTGCCCTCGCGGCGGCTGTTTGCGATCGGTCCGCTCACGCGCGCTGCCTTCTGGGAAATCATCGCCATCCCCGATATCCGCGACCAGTGCGTCGAGCTGGCTGCGCGGATAGTCCAGAACGCCGCAAGAATGTCGGGGCCGTCCTCTATGGCCGCCTCACCTGCCACAGTGCCGGCCGATGCGCCGATGAAGAAATCAAGGCTTATCGGTCATCACTGATGCCGGCCAGTCGCCCCAGCCAATTCCCATGTCGCGGCGCTCGCGCCAGCCAGTGCGCGACGGCTCGACGCGAAGCCCGACAGGTGATTTTCACTGCGTTTTTTTGCGGCCAGATCGCCGCGACTGATGGATGAGTGCCTATCCCGGCGTGCCGATCCGATATTGTCCGGGCGGAGGTGTGCCGTTGACGGCGAAATCGCCGACGATACGGTCGCGGTAGACACGAGGGTTGTGCGAAGCGATCGTTCGTGCGTTCCGCCAGTAGCGGTCGAGTGCGAGATTGCGCGCAGAAGATGATGCGCCGAGCGCATCGAACAGAATGGTGGTTGCCTCTAGGATTAGGTCTGACACCACGGTGACCGCCTGGTCGAGCTCAATTTCCGCAATTGTGACGGCGGCTGCAGTACGTCCCTCGTCACCCGATAGCTGCGCCTCATGGGCGCGCTGCAGCGCCTCAGCGACCTTCAGTACAATGAGCCCTGCGGCGTAGCTGTTGCCGCGCACCCGTCCGACGATCTGCAGGATCTGAGGATCGGCCGATACGCTATTGGCATTGCCATGGCTGAAGACACGCGTCCGCTCCTTGACCAGACGCGCCACGTCGCCGGCGGCGGCACGGCCGATTCCGGCCAGCGCCGCCAGATGAACGAGTTGGTAGAACGGATTGGAGTATTTGAAGCGATCGGTGACCGGAACGATCTGGCCCGGCTCCACGGGCGCATCGGTGAAGATGGTCGTGCCGCTCGCAGTCAGCGCCTGGCCGAAGCCATCCCAATCGTCGAGCACGTCGACGCCCTTGGCATGGCGCGACACGACCACGCCGACCGGCTCGCCATTTTCGTGCTGCGCGGCGATGTTGATCCAGTCGGCAAACAGCGTGCCCGTCGTATAATATTTGCGGCCGTTCAAGACATAGCCGCCATTCTTCTTCGACACCGTGGTCGAGAAGGCCTGCAGCTTGCTGTCGCCGACCTCGGTATGGCCGTTGCCGAACAGCGTTTTCTCGCCGATGCGGCCAAGCCACAGTGCGCGACGCTCGGGATTTGGCGAATTGAGCACATCCTCGGTGAACCCGAAATGTGCGCGAACCGCGTTGGTGACGTTGGAGCCGGCTTCCGATAGTTCGATCAGGAGATTGAACAATTCTGGCAGTGTCGCTCCCGCACCTCCGAACTCACTCGGGACGCGCACGGCCGTGAAGCCCGCTGCACGCAAAGCCTTGATCTCGTCATATGGCAGCCGGCGCTCGACATCCCGCGCGACCGCGGTCGACCGGATCTTCTGGAACAGCGGCCGGAACGGCTCGGCCAACTGCTCATATCGCGCACTGGGACCGCTGCCCCAGCCAAGATCGATCTGCGTCATGTCTCATTCTCTCCTCTGGCTCCGCGGTCTTCTCCATCGAGACAGTCCGTCAACGCTGCGCGACGGCCGACGATGTATCGCCCATGTGTCCAATATCGATGGCCTTGGAATAAAGCGCGGCCAGTTGTGCCGCCGGACCGGTCAGAGTGACCCATTGGACCGCGTACGGCGCCCCCTCCGAGGTTAGGCCAACGCCTCCGATAATCTACTGAAATCATCTACTAAATCTGCCAGGCTTCTTAGCCAAGCCGTGCACAGAACAGACACCGCATGGACAGCTTTGCCCGCTCGCTTGAGGTCGAGCCTCAATTGCGGCGCGGATCGATGCCGGGCGTCATCGATCGCACGTCGCAGGCTCAGTCGGTCTCAGGGCAAGGCGATCAGGTGATCGCGAATGGCAACACGGTGCGGGAGCAGCTTCTGTGAGACCAGCCAGTCGTTGAGGCTCTCCAGCGCCGCAAGCTCCTGCTCGCCGATCGCCACCGGCTCGCGAATCTCGTAACGCGAGACTTGGTCGGCTCGCGCGGTATGTCTCCTTGTCGCCAGGGCACTATGCTCCGAAGCCCGGCGGTGGAACGAACGGGTGGAGCCGCTCCAGTTCCGCTGCGAAAGCAAGTGTAGTCCGGTCATGGAGATAGGGTCCGATCACCTGCACGCCAACAGGAAGGCCTTCGACAAGTCCGATCGGCGCTGCAGTCGCAGGCAGAGATGGAAGGGTAGCCAGCCCTGCCCAGAAGAGCTGGTCGTTATAGTCCACATCGCGGCCGTTGATGCGAAGTAACCGCTCCTCGCGAGGCCTCGCCTCATCGAGCGGAAAAGCGGCGCAAACCGTGGCCGGGGCAACGACAACGTCGACTTTCTGAAAGAAAGCTGCCCATTCGCGCTTCAACCGAGCGCGCGCTTCCTCAGCCTTCAACCAGTCGCGGTGACGCTGCGCATAGGCCTGCGCCGTCTGCCAGATGTAACGGCTGGCGTTCGAGTTCGGCTCGGCACTCCTGCGCACCGCATCTTCAAATGCCGCGTCGGGCAGCCGGATCGAGGCGGAGCCGCGCAGAAGCTGGAGATAGGTCGTATGATGCGCGGCGTGATCGGTGAAGGGCAGTGCTTCCTCAATGACTTCGGCGCCCTCGGCGCGGAGCCGGGCGGCCAGGGAACGAATCGCGGCGCGGTACGGTTCATCCACCTCCGCGACCGGCGAGTCGGTGATCACGGAGACGCGGAAATCCTTCAGCCGCGTCGCCCGAGCCTTCGGCAACTCAAGACGCCATGCGGCAGCCGCAGGTCCCGCCGCGCCGGCGACCACCTCGAGCGCCAGCGAGAGGTCCGCCACCGAGCGCGCCATCGGTCCGCTCGTAACGAGATCATTGTCGAGCAAGCTTTCGTTACGCTCGTTGCCGAATGCCGGAACGATGCCAGGCGTGGGCTTATGGCCGAACACGCCGCAAAAATGCGATGGAAAGCGAATGGAGCCGCCCGCGTCGCTCCCAAGTTCGAGTGGAGCCAATCCAGCGGCCAGCGCCGCGCTGGCGCCGCCGGAAGAGCCGCCCGGCGTCCGCTCCAGATTCCAGGGATTGCGGGTGGTGCCATGGATCGCGTTGTAGCTCTGCCAGTCGAGCGCGTTCAGCGGGACATTGCTTTTTCCAAAAATCACGGCGCCGGCGGCTTGCAGTCGTTCGATGACGGCGGCGTTCCGCGAGGGCACGAAGTTCGCCATGGCCGGATCACCATACGTTGTCGGCCAGCCGGCAACGTTGTTGGTCTCCTTCACCGTCATCGGCAAGCCATGAAGCGGACCCCAGCGTTTTCCCTTCGCCGTGGCGGCATCCGCAGCATCTGCACGTGTGCGCGCCGCGGCGAGATCGGTGAAGATGATCGCATTCACGGAGCCATTCAGGCGATCGAGCCGGTCAAGATGAAATTCGAGTAATTCCCGAGCCGTGAACTCACGGCGCGCGAGCCGATCGAGTAGTTCGGTTGCCGACGCGAATGCGAGGACCGGTCCGATCCCATTCGAGTTCGACGTCATGAGCTTTCTCCGATTGTCAGATCCGCGGACGGCTGCTCCCAGAAGACGATGCGTCTATGAACCCAGCGCACGGCGAGGCTGCTCAAGACGCCAAAGAGCGCCAGAATAAGGACCCCCGCGAACATCACGGCCGTGTTCATGTTCACTGTTGCAGAGCCGATCAGATATCCGATGCCCCTTTCGGCGGCCACGAACTCGCCGACGACCGCACCGATCAGCGCGAGAACGATGCCGATCTCCAGGCCAGCGAAGATCGCGCTGGCCGCCGCCGGCAACTTGATATGAAGAAATACCCACCAGCCGGGACGCGAGAACGATCTCGCCATCGCGATCAGTTCCGGATCGGTTCGTCGGATGCCGCTGATCGTGTTCACGAGCAACGGGAAAAAGCAGATCAGTGCGACCAGCACCACTTTGGAAGCCAATCCGAACCCGAACCAGACAAGGATCAACGGAGCAAGCGCCACCTTCGGCGTCGCCTGGATCGCCACGATGTAGGGAAAAAGAAAGCGTTCGAAGAGCTGGCTCTCGGCCACCAGCACGCCGCTGACGACGGCAAGGACCGACCCGATCACGTAGCCGGCGAGCGTCGAACTCAGCGTGAATACGATATGAGGCCATAGCTCACCCGTCGATAAGCCGGACCACAGCGCCACGGCGACGGCAGAAGGATTTGGAAGCAGATAGGCGGGCAAGCCGCCAGGCCGAGTGGCGTAGCTCCAGGCCGCCAGCACCAGCAGGAGGGTGACCAGCGGTGGCACCAGGCTTCGCACCCACCTCATTGCGCCGGCACTCCCGTTGCGGCCACGGTATCGAAGAGACGACGGAGTTCGAGGGCCAACGCGTTGAACCGCGCACCGCCCATGGTTTCAAGCGTGCGAGGGCGCGGCAAATCGACCGGCAAATCCGCAAGAATGCGGCCTGGGCGACCGGCCAGAACGACGACGCGATCGGCCAAAAACAGTGCCTCCGGAATGGAATGCGTCACGAAGATCGCGGTTCGCCGCTCTGTCATCCAGATGCGCTGTAGTTCCAGCGACAGCCTCTCGCGCGTCATGGCATCAAGCGCCGAGAAAGGTTCGTCGAGGAGAAGCAGACGCGGGTCATGCAGCAACATGCGGGTAAGTCCGACGCGCTGCGCCATGCCGCCCGAGAGCTGGTTGGGATAAAGGCCGGCACTCTCGCGCAGACCCGTCATCGCGAGCAAGCGGTCAGCGCGGTCCAGTTCTGCTTTGCTCGCGCCGATGGCGAAACCAGCCGGCAGAAGTACATTGTCCCGCACGTTACGCCATGGCAACAGCGTCGGTCTCTGGAAGACCATGCCGACATCGCGGCGGGGCCGCCGGATTTCCGTTCCACCGACGACGACGCTTCCTGCCTGAGCCGTAACGAGCCCAGCCAGGATTTTCAGCAACGTCGACTTGCCGCCCCCAGAGGGCCCCAACACGGCCAGGAACTCGCCCTCGCCGATCGATAGCGAAAGGTCATCCAGGATCGGGGACCTCGAGCGGCCAGGATAGGCAAACTTCACACCCGAGAGCGTGACGAGCGCCTCCGGAATGGCGGTGGCGGACGCGTTCACGGCAATGATCGAGCACGCGCAATCAGCGCATCGCGATCGAATTTCGAGAAGCCCGGCACCAGCGCATCGCTGAAATAGGCATCGAGCGGAATATTGTCCGAGTCGAACTCCCCGAACCGGTGCATTTCCCCGACATAGGTCCGGATAATGTCGAGATCGTAGGCGCCCGGCACGCGTGCTTTTCCAGTCTCGTCGCGGAGGACGGGTTCAATCCAGCGCTGGAGAAGCCGCACATTCGCCGCTAGCGCGCCTTCGTTGTCACCCTGCGGTCTCGCAGAAGGGTTCTTGCGCCAGAACGCTTCGATACAGGCTCGCGGATTGACGTCGCAAACAATCAGCGCCTTCGTCCACGCCCTGCCAAACCGTTCGAGCAAGCCCGGATTGTCGTCGAGCGTCGAGCGATGGGCGATGTAGCCGTTCACCACCATCCGGCGGAAGCTCGGCGGATAGACGAGGCGCCGCGCCGGCACGCCCTCCTGCTCCAGCAGGTCGATCCACGTGCTGTTGAAGTTCAAGGCCTGGACGCGATCCTCGCGCAGGGCGTGGAAGCCGGCTCCAAGAACTCCGACGGCTACGATTTGTACATCGCGCCCCGGAGTTAATCCGACCGAGCGCAGCAGCGCGCGCGTTTGCGGAATCGTCCCCCAGGTCAGCGCGCCAACTCCAATGCTCTTGCCTCGAAGATCAGCCAACGCTCGAATGTCGGAATCCGCCTTGACGGCGATCTCGAGCGTATTCGACGGACCTGCATTATAGAAGTAGCTGACCGGCAGCGGCGGCTCGCCGGCCTTGTGCGCAGAGAGCAGCGTTTCCGGAAGCGGCAAAGCGATCGTGATATTCTTCTGCAAGAGCTGCGGCAGAAGCGCACCGGCACCGGCGAGCACCACATATTCAACGTCAAGGTTCTCGTCGCGGAACAATCCCAATTCGTCTGCGATCGCCTGCACGCCGCCATCGGTCACCGTGGGCGGAATGGCAAGACCCACCTTCACCCGATCCGCAGCCTGCACCGTCGATTGACAGGTCAGCGTCAGACACGCTGCCAGGATGAAAGCGCGAACGAAGGGGAATCTCCTGCACGATCTGCTTCGAATAGAAATTTTTCTCATTTTGTCCATGCAGGAGCACATCACACTAAATCATTGATATCACGAGCGAGATTTGCACGCGACCACACGCTCCGTCAACACATGCGCCATGGCATAACGCGGGTGCTCATCGCCATTAGCCCGGCGACAGCAAGCATTCAGACTCGCGATCCTCATCGTTCGCGGACAATCCCTCTCGCTGCACATGCGCATAACGGATAAACCGTCCGTCCAGCTCCTCCGGGGAACTCTCATTCTTCGCGATCGCCGTGATGTAGTGCGTGTACTTGCGGAGATCCTCATTGATGCGGTCTACCGCTTGGTCAAGCACCTGGAAGTACGTCTCGATCTGAGAGGGTTCCAGATCCGGCGAGACAACTTCCGCGCCGCGATAGAACGTCAATGCGATGAGATGCGCCCCCTGCTTCAGCGCCAGGCTGATGAACGGCTCCATCACGGTTACGGCGCGGACCTGCCCGGACTTCAACGCCGCCAGGCGCACTTCGGGTGCTCCGATGTGCTTCAACACCACGGCGCTTTTTCCGATCGCGCCTTCGAGCAGCCCGACCGTCGTGTAGTGGGAGCCTGTGAATTCGTTGACGCCAATAGTGACGCCGGCGAGATCGCGGGGTGACTGCAGCAGCGGATCGAATGTCACAATGGCTTGCGCCGCGATGGCGGGACGCAGCGCGGCAATCTTGCCGCGACCGGCGCCACGCTCGAGACGATCGATGCCGCCCCACTCGCACACATTGAACGCTTCAGCGGACTGCTGCTCAAAGAGCGCCTCCTTCTGACGTTTCAAAACATCCTTCTCGAGAGCGTCGTGGTCGGAATACTTCACCGAGTAACCGACGTTCAGGCCCGCCTTTTCGAACAGGCCATGCTCCAGCGCGACCAGAATCGTCAGATCAAAAACTGGAGGGTTCGGAGAAATGCAGATGACGCGTGAGGAATGTTGGGTTGTCATTTTTTCACCTCGAGGCTTGAACTCGCACACATATTGCGGACCGCAGCTCGAATGCACGAGCTTTAAGAGTGCGGGATGCACCATTGCGCGCCGATCGTCACTCTAGGATGAAACTTCGCGGCGATGTTTCCATATTGCTCGCAGCCGATAAAACGAATCTTCTGTTCGACCGCTAAAGATGCGACGGCAGTTGCTTCCACGCCATGCCTGCCGATGGAGCTCGCATCAACTGCACTGTGCTGTCTCCGCTGAGCGATTCAGACCGGAACCCGACAGACCCAACGAGTACCGAGTTCGACCCTTAGCGTCGGGGGAAATTCGGAAGCTCGACGGCCATTCCAGCACACGCGAGATCGATGGCCAACAGATGTAGTTTCAAATTTCGAGCGGCTGCGAGCCTTCGACTGCCGCGCTCCTCGAGCGAATAAGCTACAGGCCGCTCCTTTCCTCGACCGTCAATCGTCCTTTCTGGTCTTCCGTCAGTTCGCCATTGCCGATGATCTGAAATCTGTCGTGCGGGTCGTAGCCGTCTTCTTGGCTGCGGCGATCGTCGCGCCGCGGCGGGGAGCAGTCCTGATCCGGTGTACCTTTGTTGCTGCAGCCGCCATAGCCGAGCACTTCGACGATGATGATCGAGGGACGATCGTTGTTCTGCTGTGGCGGCGCGGCAGTCTGCTGCGAAGCTCCCGCGGTGTTGTTGGCGCTGGTCAACGCGGCGACCGGCGGACCCGACACGACGGGTAGACCGGTCGCGGTGCCTTGCACCTGGATATTTGCCGCGTTGACAATCTGCAATGCCGCCAGGTTGACATTGCCGGACACGCGGATTCCCGCCTCGCCGGCATCGATGGTACCGAGCGGCGCGATCAGGTCGATATTGCCTGGCGGCACTTCTGGAATCGGATTGAGGGTCGCGATGCCGGCGCCCGTCGAGGGCACCTGCGAGGAGAGCTGAATCCCGCCGTAATTGTCGTAGGTCCGCTTCGGAGGTGTATAGACCACCGTGGTCTTGGAGCCACGACCGGCATTGATGTCGCCCTCGGCCGACCAGATCAGGATATTGCCTCCACCGGCTGTCATGACCCGCGACAGGCCAAGCAGCACGCTGCTTTGTGAATAGACCTGAATGTCGCTGCCGCCGCGCTCCACCCCCTGGGTGATGAGGCCGGCGTCGGGCCCCGGAGCCAGGCCTTCGGAGCCGAGCGTTACGTCGCCACCCGGTGCCAGCAACTGGATGTCGCCGCCGAAATCAGTGTGCACATAACCGCTGTTGATGCTGTAATTGGCTTGTCCCGGCATACCGACTGCCGTGGTGAACATGGTGATGTTGCCGCGATAGGTGGCCTGATCCGGAAACAGCGCCGCGATCGCGTCTCGACCGCGCAGATAGCTGCCACCGCGCGGACCGTTGGCATCAGTGTATTCGCGCCCGCTTGCAGTGAGCTCGCCGTAGTAGACCTGACGCAGGAAGACGCGTTGCTGAGCCGCAGGCAGGGCATTGAAAAAGAGCAGCGCGCCCGCTTGATCGCTCGTATAGCCGAACCGTGTCTGCACCCACGCCTCGAGCATTGCATTGTAGTTGAACCTGCTTCTGAGATCGGCGCTCAGGCCGAGGAAGTAGGCGCGCGCGGCGCCCTGCGAGCCGGTGTAGCCCTGATCCTTGAGCCAGGTGTAGAGCAGCAGATTGGTCGGGTATTTCGCTTGCTGGGCAGCCGGCAGTGAATCGAAATAAGCCAGAGTTCCCGCCTCATCGCCGCCATACCCTTGGGCTTTTGCCCAGGCGTAGAGGTCGCCGAGCGTGCCGACAGTGTCCGCCGTCTGCATGACCTTGCCTGGTTGATCGGCCAGCGGCTTGGATGCATCGGCCGCATTGGCTGGATTGAGGTAGAGTTCGGCGAAATGGCTCCAATCCACCTGCCCGACGCCGGGCGTGCCCCCGCCGACACCCGCTTGCAGCACGACGCTCGTGCCTGGCCGCGTGTCACCGGTCACCAGCGCGCCAATACTGCCGATCGACGCGCTCGCCCCCTGATAGATGGATCCGCCTGCGGTGACCTCGAGCGTGCCTGGCCCCGCGATTTCGAGTCCGGCGTAAGTCACGCCATTGTTGCGCACCGTCGGCCCCGCATAGATGATATTGCCGCTCGCCGCGACCATCGAGATATCCGTCGGGGCGTTCTGTAGAATCAGCCCGCTGAGGTCGACGATGTCACCGCCGGCGAAAATCTGAGCAGGCTTGGCAGCGCGATAGAAGGCTTCGTAGGCATACTGGGTACCGTTCGATAGCGCCCCGAAATGGATGCCGCCGTAGGCGAGGCCGAGAATGTCGCCCTCGACGGCGTAGATCCGGGAAATGGCACTGTTGCTCACAGCGCTGGCATCGGTCACGGTGTTGGCACCGAACATGAACGGTGTGCCGCCGGTTCCGTAGTAGGTCAGATCGCCGACATTGAAGCCGACGTTGTAGACTCGCACGCCTCCATCTAACGGGGTCAGCGCATTGGGATTGCCCCAGAAATTCGATGCCGCAATGCTCGAACTGGTGCCCGAACTTTGGATCGTAGCCCAACCTGGGTCGAATGGCGTTGCGAGCGTCGACAACGAAGTGGAGAGCGCACCGATCTGGCTGTTGCGCTCCTCAATCACCGATCCGTGCGCCAGCAGATCGAGCTCACCGGATACTGATGGCATCATCAGATTTGCGTCATTATCGCCCGGGTTCAGATAGATACTGCCGCCGGCGGCCGTCACGCGCAGAATCGACGGCAGGAAAAAAGTTGAATGGCTGTTGCCGCCGTATCCCCCCTGGACCTGGGTGAACGGCGCCACGTTGCCCCCGGCAGAGAACAGGTCGATCTCGGTGCGCTGCGTCCACATGGTGAACCAGGTCGCCCCTGCAACACCTGCATTCAATCCGCTTCCTGGATCAGTCAATTGCAAGAGTCCGACGCGGCCCGGATCGCTGATGTCGTCGAGTGCAAGCCCGCCGCGCGCGCGAACGTTCACGATGCCGTCGCCGGGCATGATCGTGCCGCCGCCGACCTGGTTCATGACGTAGGGTACGAGCGAACTGAGCGAACGTGGATCCAGAGCTGTGTTGGAACCGAAAGAGGTGCCGGTAAGGCTCCCGAAGCTGCCCGATGCAATGCTGATATCGCCGCGCAAATCGACGAACTGGTTGCCGCCACCGCCAATCGCGCCGCCCGCCGTCACCGACAACGTGCCGCCGCCGGTCTGGACAAGTTTACCGTCGATCACGCGTCCGCTGCCGCCGACGGCAATGATGATGCCTGAGCCGGCTCCGGCGTTGCCGATATCACCACCCGCGGTCACGGTGACATTACCGCCTCCGAGCGTGCCCACGGCGGCGAAGCCGGTCAGGGTGGCCATCGACGACGCGGAGCCCGACGTATAGCTGCCGAAATTGATGCCCCACGCAGTCGGTTGTCCGAGACCGTCGCCACCCTGCCGCCACAGCCAGCCGCCGACCTGGTTTGCGTTGAGCGCTTGGTAGCCGGTGATGTCGCCTCGCGCGCTCAGCAGGAAATTACCGCCGTTCTCGGTGTAGTACACGAACTGCGAGCCGAGCAGGCCTTCATAGGCACTGTTTGCCGATCCGAGCACCGTGCCGTCGAGATAGCGGGCGCGAGCCGGGTTGAACGGATCATTGGCCGCAGTGCCGGTTTCCGGAATCGGGCTGCCGGCGGTGTAGATGCCATATGGACTCGTCTCGCTGAAATTGCCGCCGGTCAACAGCTCGAGATTGCCGGTCCCGGTGCGCACCACGTTTAGCAGCGTGCCGTTCTGGGAAGGATCGTAAGACGGGTTGCCGAGGGCCAGATTGCCGTTGCCACGCAGAACTGCGCTCGGCTGCAGCGCTCGTGTGTCGGCTGCGGCGAGATCGGCGCCCGCGACCAACCGGATGGACGCGGAAAGCATGCCGGGCGCAAGCATCGGTGCGAGCGGCGACGTGGCCGCGATAGCTGGAGACGGAGGCGTTCCGGGGTTTGTTACCGCCTGATAGGAATACCCTGGGAGCGTGATTCCTTGTTCAAAGGAGTCGTAGCCATCGGCGATCAGGGTCACACCTGCCGGCACGGTTTGCCCCGGAAAGTATTGGTTGCCATTGATATCCGTCAGCCATGCAACCGTCTGATAATAGGAGTCGTTCGGCATCACCCAGTCCGTCGTCAGGGTGACCGGCGTTGTGAACACCCATGTGGCGTCGAGGATGGTCCCGGCCGGGGTGGTCACAATGGAATAGGTCGGCGGTATGCCGGCGACCGGTGGCCGCGTCTTGAAGCCGTCCGATATGCTTCCCTGGATGTTGAGATTGCCGCCGGCTCTGATCACCAGCGCCAATGGCTCGCCGGCACCGTAGGTCGGTGACGTCGGATCGCGGTCGGCATTCGACCCATAGCGGAAGCCGGATAAATCGATATCGCCGGAGATGGTGAGCTTCCCATTCGGTGACGAACTGTCTATCTCGATCCCCGGGCGGAGGTGGAAGGCGTTGCCATAAGCCTTCAGGCCCGCCAGCCGCCCCTGGAGGTCGGAATTGCCCCAAGCGAGGTTGATGAACTGCTGACTGCGCGTGTCGATCTGGTTCAGACCGAGATAGCCGGTCACGCCCGAGACTGGATTCGTGTCGCCGTTGTCCTGCACCACAGTGCCGTTGGGATCACTTGGTGAAGGAGAGTAGGTCCAGAAGGCATTCACCGCGACGCTCTTCGCGCCGACGATTGTGATCGGGCCCGACGCGCTGATCTTGATGTTGCCCGAGGTTTCACCCGTACGCTGGGCGTTCAGATCGATCTGCCCATAGGACGCCTGCAGCACGCCCGCAGGAGATGTGACACTGACGTCGAATGTCTTGATCGCCGGATTGGAGCTGCCCTTGATCGTCAGCGTGCCGTTCGTGGTCGTCAGCTCGACCGCGGCTTCGTTGTTGGCCTCGATCGGATGGCCGTAGCCGTCGAGCTGCAGCATGCTGCCATGAGCGTCGAGCTGGGCATTTGGATCGAGCGCAAGATCGCCGCTGGAAGCCAGGCGAATGGTGCCGGGCGTTACGCCACTGGCATCGATGGTGCCAGCGACCGTCAACGCGCCATGGTCGACGGAAATCGTGACCTGATGTGCCTTGACCACCCCGTCACCGATGACGAGGTCGCCCTGCTTGATATCGAACGAACGCGCGCCGAAGAAGCCGCCGTCGTTGAGCTTGAGGTTCAACGCGGTGAAATCACCCAGGCTCTGCGCGGCGATCGCGAGCTGCCCGCCCTGGTAGCCAGCCGTGGCAGCGCCCCTCAACGTACCACCGAAGCTCACGATCCCGTTCGGCGCCGAGGCCGCGATCGTGCCGGCGACGTTGTTGACCGCCGACAGGCCGATCATCGAGCCCAGCGACTGCGTGATATTGCCCTGCGCACTCTGCAGCACGAGGTCGCCGCCCCAGCTATATTTGGTCGCATCGAAGAAGGTGATCGCGCGCCCGGAGAGGTCCACGTCTGCACGGTCACCGAGCATGATGTCATTAGCGGCCGTGAGCGTAAGCTTGCCGCTGGGCAGGCCGATCGCCGTATCGAGCAACACGCTGTCGCCGGTGAACGACACCGTGCCGCCCAGATCGGTAACTGCCGACGTATCGGCGGATGCTGCCCCTGCGGGCGCAACGACGCGGATCGCGCCTCCGGCCTTGTACGCCATGGTCGACCCGTTCATGCCGGTCAATAGCGGCGTGGTCAGCGTAAGATTTCCGCCTTGCAGGTTGCCCGAGGCATCGCGGCTCAGGCCTACCGAGAGCGTGCCGTCGCTGTTGGCGGTGATCTTATTGCTGGCGCTGACGTTGACATCGGCGAAGCCGAGCGCGACGCGGTCGAGCGTTGCACCATCCGTCGGTCGGCTGTTGGCGTCGTAACCGAAGGTGATGTTCGCCGCCGCGATGTTGAGCGTTCCGCTGCCGGTTCCCGGACCGCCCGACAAGATCGTGGCCGGCGGCTGGCCCCCATACGGAATGCCGCCAGATCCCTCAATGCCGTTGCCCGTGCGAATGCCGTTCCAGACCAGCGTATCGGCGGCGATGCTGGCAGTATCGGTCGCCGTCCCCAGCCCATAGATCGCCGGCGTCTTGATCACGAATTCGACGCTCTCTCCCCCTTGACCGCGCGCATCGAGCGTCACGCTGCCGATCAGGTTGAACGAGCCGCCTACCGTCAGGATGAGCTGTTCGAGTGGCGGAACGCCGCTGCTGGATGAAGGATGCAGCAGGCGATCGAGCACGCTCTGCGTCAGGTTCCAACCCGGCGGCAGCACGCCGGCTGCCTGAGCAGCGGCAAGCGAAGCGTCAGTGCCTGCATTGATCACGTTCTGTGACACCGTGAGATAGCGCGCACCAAGATTGACATCGCCCATGGTGAGCGATCCTGCCGCGGCAAGCACGATGCTGCCTTCCGTGAGCAGGGAAGCCCCGCTCGAAACATTGATCGTTCCGGTGCCGACCGACGGCAGGAAGTTGAACCAGCCGTTCGCCACCGCGAGCACCGCCGGGCCGAAATTGTTGGTGAGTTCCGATGCCGTGTTTGCAAAGACATAGCCGAAACTTGAATCGACGCCGCTGTTGCCAAGTCCACGGGTATCGATGATTGCGCCACCCGCTATATTGATGCTCTTCCCCATGAGGAACACTTGGCCAGCGCGTATATCCGCACCGGGGAGGACGTTGATCGTGCCGGTGTCGCCGCTCGTGAAGTCGATGCGAGGACCACTTCCCTCATAATTGTCATAGCTGGCGCCGCCGCCGATCATCACGGTCGGCGCCCTGAAAGCGTTGACAACATCGCTTGCGATCGACGCATGGCCCGCAACAGGCGCCGCACCCGGCGCAGTGATATCGATGGTGGCACCGGTAACCGACGACGTCAGCATCAAGGCGCCGCCGACACCACCGTCTGCGCCGCCGAACAGCGCGACACCGTCGAAGGAGAGCGATGGCGCGCCGCCAGTGGACACGCCGACATTGATCTCCAGAGTCTTACCGTCTTCAGGCAAACGTGGCCGCACCCCGCCGAACAGCGTAGCCTGGCTGATCGCGAAGTCGCTGTAGCTCGTCTCATTGTATTGTGAATAGTGCCGTACCTCAGCCCCGGAGGTGAGGATGAGGGTTGTCGGCAGCGCGTTCCTGATCGACGTATTGGCGACGCCGAGATAGCCTGAGGCGATGATCGAGCCATCCGGCAGCGCGACGGGTGCGGCGGCCGCCGACGCGGTGCCGCCGACCTCGACGCGATAGCCGCCGGGCAGCAGCGCATAGCTTGACGGTAGCAATGTGTAGGTGCCGGCCGGCAGACCCGGCACGCCGGCGGGAATCGTGACCTGCTGGCCGATGGTCGGATTGCCGGCGCCGTTGCTGGAGATAATCGGCGCGTAGGCCGATGCGTAGCCCGGTACGATGGCGTAGACCTTGTCGTTCGCCGAGCTGAAGGTGTTGGCCGGGTTTGCGTTGATCAGTGCCGTCTTGAGCGCATCGACCGAGCCGCCGCGCCCGGAGATGAAGCCTGCACCTGTCAGACTGCCACCACCCGACAGATCGAGCACCGCACCGGCCTCTCCCACGACGGACGTTCCATTGATGACAATCCCGGTCAGGACGCGCGTGGTGCCATTGACGTTGCCCACGGTGGCCCCCAGTTCGCTCAGGGTGCCGTCAGCGCCGCTATAGGTGTTTCCGCCGGTGGTGCCACCGAGCGGCATGGTCAGTCCGGCCGCGCTCGCCGAAGTGACGCTGCCGCTGCGGAAGGTGACCTCGCTCGTCGACGGCACATCGCTGACGTTGCCGAATCTGTTGTTGAACCAGATGGTCCCGAGCGGCGCGCGGACGACGCCTCCCTGGTCGATATTCGACGCAAGCAAGGCCAGGCTGCCGAAGACCGACGCCGGCACCGCCGGTGCCGCGCCGCCGTTACCAAGAATCGTGATGCTGCCGCTCGGAGCGTAGGTGATAGCACCGGTCCCGCCAAACGGGCTCACTTGCAGTACTCTGCCAGCCGCAATACTCGCCGTCGCGCCGCTGAGGGGATAGATCTGGGCAGCCTGAAAGGTGAAATTGCCGCCGCTGACCAGGGAGCCGTCGCCCAAACGAATATCGCCCTGGCTCTGCAACGTAACTTGCGCGAAGCCGGGCTCGTCGATGATGCCAGGCCCGGTGATATGGGTGGCGTCGTCCGTGTAGGTTGCCAAGACCGCGTTGCTGTCGGTGACGTGCACAACAGAGCCCGCGCCTTGATGCGCGTGCACCCCGAACTGGATGGCGCCAGAGAGATCGATGAGGTCGGCGGAGACCGTAAAGCTGTTGCTGCCCGGCGCACTCAGGCTCGGACCACGATTGGTGTTCAGGCCCGGATAGTAGAAATTGACGCTGGGAGTCTGGTCAGTCCATCCTTGTATCTGCACATAGGGAGCGGCCAGGCTAACATTAAGATTCGGAGTCTTTGGCGATGAAGTCAGGATGCCGCCGCCGAGCGTCAAGCTCCTGTTCATCGCGAGATTGACGTTGCCCTGAAATACGAACGAGTCGTTGGTGAACAGCGAGAGCGAATCGAATCCGCCGGCGTGGATCTGATCGACGCTGACCACGGCGTTGCCGAACTGAAGCGTCAGGTCCGACATGCCCGGCGCGACATTGCCTCCAAGGCCGCTCGACTGCGCATGCTGCACGATGGTGAGATTGCGCAATGTCTCACTTTGAGAGGGCACCACGCCGGTCGAATACGGCAGTGCCGCGCTCGGGAAGCTGGTCTCCAACTGGTGGGCGACCATTGCGACGGTGAGCGTCCCCCCGGCCGCGCCCGTCCCGCCTGCGTCGGCGCGGAGCACTCCATCGATGTAGAGCCCGCTCGCAGAGTAAAGGCCGATCGAACCGCCACTCCCTGCGACCAAGGTGGGTCGAGGCTTCCCCTTGTCGTTGACGTCGAGCACACCCGAGGCGCCGGACACATCAAGCACCGCGCCGGGACGGATGATGATAAACGCGTCGCTTGCGGACGGAATTCCGGTTTGACCGTCGCGATTGACGCCGACGCCGCCGAGCACGATCGAACCGCCGTTCTCGACCGAACCGTAGCTGTAGCCGGTCGGATCGGTTGCTATCAGTGCAAGGCCGGCAACGTTGAGGCTTGCATTGCTGCCGACCCAGATCGAGCGCGTCGGCGTGAAATAGCCATAGGTACTATCCGGCGCGCTGGTGACGAGAACGCTGCCCGATGGCGCGGTGATCGCACCGTCGATCGTCGCCTGCCTGTTGGCATAGATCGAGACCGCCTGGGTCGGGTCGACGGTCAGCGAGGCGCCGCGCTGCAGGGTGAAATCGAATTCGCTGGTCAACGTCAGATCGGCGCCGGCGCGCTGGGTCAGAGTGCGGGCGAAAGGATTATCGGTGACGAGCGGCGGTAACCACGGCGACGCCGCCTCGGCCATCGGGCTTCCGCTCGGCGCGTCATAGCTTGCTCTCGACGTGTGGTAGACCGGGACCGCGGCCGCGACCGTCGTTCCCTGTGTAACGAGGAGACCGGTGTTGCTGCTGACGTCGTAATGGGTGAAGCCTGACTGAAACAGGCCGGGCTGCAACGTCAAGACCGGTTGAATCTGGACCGATTGATCGAAGACCGCCCCAAAGGGAATAATGGAGCCGGCCGGAATGGTGAATGACGCGCGCGCAACGCCACCGGCCTGATAATTGGCAACGAAAGTCATTGTGCCCGCCGGGAAGCCGGAGCCGAACACGGCTGCCGGCAAAATCGTTCCGACCGGCAGCGTGCCCCTGATCTGGTAGATCGAGGAGCGTGCGGGAAGGACCTGCCCCGAGTTGAAATAATAGTACCCGCCATTCTGCAGAATCACGGTGATGCCCGGTGGCACGACCCAATCAGCGCCGATGACGATGGCATTTGGCTGCAGCACGACCGGCGTCAGCGCGACCGTGGTTGGCACATCGAGCGGGACGCCGGGCATCTGGGTGCTGTAGTCGAACGGGATCTTGCTGCCCGCGGCAATGGTAACGTCCTGGGTGAGTCGCAGGCTGGTCGCCGCCGGCGTGTTGGCAGCCAATGTGCCGCCCGCGAGCGAAGCACCGTCACCGATGACGACGGTCTGCCCGGCGGCAAGCCTCAGCGTGCCACCACCATTGAAGCCATAGGCGCGTACGGTGCCGTCGAACAGCAGCGGCGCCGAGAGGTCACCGGTGGGCAGTGCCGATGTCACTTGCGAATAGTCATTTGTGATCAGGCTGACGCTGCCTCCGGCGCCGCCCCCGAGCTTGCCGGTCGCAAGAACGGCACCGCCAGAGGACACATCAATGAGGCTTTCGCTCGCAACCGTGATGCCACCGGTGGTCGACACGGTCAGCGTTCCGCCATTGACATGAGCGAGACCGGACAGGTCTGTGGGATCGGCCAGCGCGTTGGTCCATACTCCCGTCAGGTCGACGGTCACGCCAGGCTCGATGACGACGGACGGCTGCGCATTGCCCGACGTCAGCGCCCACCACACGATCTTGCCGCTCTGCCCGGTCGGCGCATGCATGCTGTTGCCGAGCGTGACGCTGCCGCCATGCGCCGTCAGGTCCGCATTGACGTCGATCGTCGGCGCGGCGAAGGTCAATTGACCGCCTGCGGCGAGCGTCAGCGGCGCGTTGACGGAAATCTTTTCGCCGGTTGCGACGTTGAGGCCGCCTAAACCAAAACTGTCGAGTGTCGGCGCATCGAACCAGGCGGTGTTGGCGCGAGCAGACGGCAACGCCGACGTTACACCGAGTCCGCTCGTGACGGACGCGACATTGCCAAATTGCACATCGGTGTTGTAGGCGCCGGTGAGACCAAGGCCCGTGTACTGCCCGAGCGCGAGGGCGCCGGCGAGCGGCGCCGTGTTCTGCGCCAGCTTGTAGCCGTCGGTGATGCCGGCGGGACGTGCGGCGATCTGCCGCGCACCATCAATGACATCGGCTTCTACCGTGCCTTCGAAGATCGCCGTCGGCGCCGACAGAATCAGGCTGCCGGCATCACGTCCGACGATATAGCCCTGCTCATAGACCCGCTGCGGCCGCAACGGACTCACGTAGATGTCTTTCACCCCCCAATGCGCGTGATCGACGGTGAAGCCGCTGTAGAGGCTGTACGTCAAATCCGCCGGTGCGTTGTTGACGCTATAGATCCGCCCGTCGCTGCCGAGCAGATAACTCTCGTTGAGATAGCCGCCCTGGTACTGCACCGAGCCGCCGGAGATGTTGAAGGTCGAGCCCTGCTGGGCGACGACCTCGGGCGCGGCCAGCGTGATCGTGCCGCCGACCGCGGTCCATTCGCCGATGGTGTGGTGCGCGTTGGCGAGATAGCCGGAGACCTCGAGCAGGCCGCCTGCGGTGTAGTAGCGGTCGCTGGCATAGCCGCCGGTGCCCGCAGGAACGAGTGTGAGATCGCGCGCGTCGATCCAGAGATTGCTGTTGGCGAGCGCACCGCTGTCGCGATTTTGCGGATCGTCGCGCAGCTCGTTGCCCTGGATATTGACCGAAATGTTGTTGGCCGACATCGGCAACAACGTGCCGACCGTGCCGGAGACGTCGATCACCGCGCCGCTTTCTGCAAACACGCGCTTGCCCGTGGAGGCCACGACCTGCCCGCCCTGGGCCATGGTGAGCGAGCCGTTCTGGAAGTCGACCAGGCCGCCGCCGACGATCTCGATGCGGGACTGATCCTTCCGATCGGCGAGCGCCGAGAGATTGTCGAACTGCCCGGTGGCGAGGCCATTGGGTCCGGAGGCCGCGATCAGGGCGTCGCGCTGCGAGTTCAGCGCGGTGTCGGACGAGTCGAGCTCGGGCGCAACCAGGGTAACGCTATTGCCGGTCAGCGTGACGCTGCCGCTAGTATCGCTCGCCGAGTTCAAAAGATGAATGGTGCCGCGCTGGTTCACCGAGGTGGTCGAGAGCAGGATGCCGTCCTGCAGCACCGCATGCCCGGCGAGCGTGATGTCGCCTTGCTGGGCGAAGATCAGGCCGGTGTTGTCCACCGCGCCGCTCCTGCTGCCTGCATAGAGGACAGGCGCGATCTCGTTGCCGCGCGTGGTGGAATATTGGTTGGCCTGGGTGCCGTAGCCGGCGCGCAGGATGAAGTCATTGCCGGCGGCGAGCGCGGTCTGCCCGGCCGGCGTCGTGATCGAGCCTGAATTGCTGACCTCGCTGCCCATCAACAGCACGAAGCCGCCGCCTTGCGTGACTGAAGCGGGCGCGCTGGTCGTGATCAGCGCCCCCTCCTCCACCACGATCTCGCCGCCGGCGCCGGTGAAGCTCGGCAGATACGCGCCGTTGGTCTGGGTCGAATAGATGCCGTTCGTCAGGAACTGGCTGTCGGTGATGGCTGCGGTCGAAGCGATCAGCGAGCCGACATTGATCTGGCTCGCGCCGCCGAAGATGATGCCGTTCTGGTTGATGATGAGGACCTGGCCCGGCGCATTGATGCTGCCGAGGATCTGGCTCGGGCCGAGATTGCCGACGACGCGGTTCAGCGCCGTCCAGGTGCTGGCCTGCTGATTGAAGTTGACCGTGGTCTGAGCGCCGACGTTGAATGTCTGCCAGTTCAGGATCGCCTGCGGCGCGGTCTGCTGGATGGTGACGTTCGTTTGACCGCCGCTCACATTTTGCGTCGGCCCATTGGCCCCACTCCAGCCTGCCGGCATGTTCGGCACCAGCCCGCCCGGCACGAGGCCGTTCGGAACGCCGCTCGGCACGCCCTGAGCGGCTGCGCGGGCTGCATTCTGCAGGCCTTGCATGTCCTGCAATGCCTGGATCGTCCGGCTAAGCGATCGCTGCGCATCCCGCGCCACCTGGGCCGCCGCTTGCGCGTTCGATACCGCGTCGTTAATCGCCGTAACCGGCGCGATCACCGAATTCGCACCGAACAATGGACGCGCTTGCGCCAGGGGCGAACTCACGAACAGCGCCACGACACTGACCGTGGTGAGAAAGACGAGACGCTCCGTTCTCCGGGCACGTCGCAACCGATGCAAACGATCAGACGTATCCGCCTCCGATCGTGCTGCTCCACGAGCATCGATGGAGTTCGTTGGGATTCTCGACATCAGCGGCCCTCATCGAACGGCGCGTCCCCGCTTTCGAGGAGCGCCTACCCTCTGACCGGTCGACACCGCGAAAACCGTAAATTTTTCCCGCCGGCCTTTCCCAGCGTACCGCGGCTGCCTAACCAAGCAGCACGATGCCACCCGGCAGCGATTTGCTGGTGACACCAAAGGCTTGGCCCAGGCGTGCGATGATCTCGTCGATATGATCGATTCTAAAGCGCCCGCTGACAGGCAAGTCCGCAAGTCGTCGATCGATCAAAACCACCCTGCCCGCCCGATAGCGGTTGATCTCGTTCACGACATCGGCAAGCGGCATCATTCGGAAGATCAAGACCCCCTCCTGCCAGGCTGTCACGAGTTCGAGATCGGTAGGCACAACTCGCCCCAAGCCCCGCTCGTCGTAGCGGACCTGTTGCGACCGCCCCAGCGCTGCGGCGTCGGTGCTGGATGCGACCCGCACATCGCCATCGATGCAAGTGACGCAGACGGAGGTACCGATGCGGCGGATATCAAAGCGTCCGTTCGTCGTGCTTGCCGCGCCTTCAGCCGCGAGGACGACAAGCGATCGGCCCGTGCGCTCTCCGGCCGAAAAGGTGGCTTCACCCGCAACAAGTTCCACCCGGTCGACGCTTCCATCCGGCGGTCGCAACGCAACACTTGTCTGCGTATTCAGGTGCATGGTGACGTCACCTGCGAGCGTCAGGCGCCGCTGCTCGCCCGTTGTCGTTCGATAGTCCGCCGCAAGTTCAGCGAATGATGGCCAGAGACCGAGCGGCGGGTCGGCGCCTGCGCAGAGACCGGCGACCGACGCGGCAAGTGCGATCCCTCCACCTAGAGCCGCGCGTCGGCTTAGAATGGGCCGAGATGCCACCTTGGGCAGCGATGGCGAAGCCAGTTCTCCCCTTTCACGCATGCGCCTTGCGGCGGCAGCAAAATTTCTCCAGAGCTGGTCCGCTTCCGCAAAGCTTGCCTCGTGGGCGGCGCTGCGCGAACGCCAGGCTTTGAGCGCTTCGATGTCGGCCGCAGTGGCTTGACCGGAGTCCAGAAGCTGAACCCAGTCGACCGCCTCGGCCCTTAGCCGCCTTTCGTCGGCGCTATCGTCGATCACTGACATTCTCGATCAAAATGGAGCTATGAGCGGCACTGCAGACCTCGGGCTCTGGTCATGCCCCTCGATACAAAGACTGTCGTAAGCAACAAAAACCGCATGGCTATTCCTCCCCGGCCGCCGATTTCCTCATCCGCGCCCGCCGCGCAAGGCAATATTCATGAGCCTGCTTCAGCTCTTTCTCCACCAAGCTTAGTGATATCCCCATGCGCCGCGCAATCTCATGGCGTGGCAGACCATCCAAACGGGCTGCAATCAGAATGGCACGCTGCCGTTCCGGCAATTCACGGATCAGCATTTCGATTAATTCCAGCTCGGATTTCGCCTCCATCACCGACGCCGGATCTGCCGCGTCGTCGGGCAGATCGACCATGCTCTCAAGTTGTTCGGCGGTCAGATAGCGACGCTCTGCCCTCAGGCGGTCGCGCGCGACGTTCAGCGCTATGCGCAACAAATAGCCTGCCGGATTGTCGACCTGGCCAACGCTCTTGAAGCGCTGCAACCGCAGCCAGGTGTCCTGAACGGCATCCGCAGCGACCTCATCTGATCCCAGCCGCCGCGCGAGCTTTGCCTTGAGTTCGTCGTAGCCCGTCACGAGCAGTTGACGCAGGACCAGCAGACTGGTGTCTGTCATCGGCCGGCTCTCGTCGGAGATTGGCGCTGCGCGGCGCAGCCGTCATCGCCGTCTGACGGACGCGGCAAGACCACGATCGTTACCGGTTGTGCAAATCCAGGCGGTGGTCCTGCTATCTGCAGGCGACGCAGAGCAGCAATGGCTCGCTGGTCCCATTCACTGTTTCCCGTGGAGCCGAGCAGCCTGGCCTGGAGGACCGCCCCAGTCTGGCTGAGCCAAAGCCGTGCAGCGATACGGCCGGTTTCGGGCAATGCGTGCGAACCACACAACTCAGCCCGGAGGCCAGCCTGAAGAACGCCATAGTAGTGCGTATCCGCCGCTGATAGCCTCAAGCCGCGCTCCGCGGCCGATCTCGCCGGCACCCGTGAAAGTACGAAGAAGCCATCGGCTTTCGCGTCCGCCTTAAGTCCGGAGCCCGCAAGCAAGATCTGTAAGGCGGTCTCCGCTGTGTAGGCGCCCTGGACCGGGCTTGAGCGGCGTCCCTCTGCGAGCCTCCCATCATAGAGGACCTCCCGACCGGATATCCGGGCATAGCCTTCAAGCGCGGCTCCAAGTGGTTGCGAAGGGAGGTCGAAAGCAAACTCGCCGCGCGGGGCCTCGCCGCACACCCCGCCAACAGTGCCAATAAGCAGCAGTGCCCAAACGGATTTCAGCACACGCCCAATGGCGACGCCGCCAAGAGAGCCATTTGAGATGTCCGCATGTCGTCCGCTACAAGAATGCACAAGGCACCGGTCCGATTACACCGCCCGTCGGAAAGCGCCTGTTCCGCATAAATGTCCAACATGACAGTTACACGAACGTCGCGAAGCCGCAATTGGCGTTCCAACAACGCTCAAGAGAGTGGTCGAGCGTTGTGCCGACGGCATCCTGCCCGAATGTCCCTTGATCGAGATCCTGTTCGCCAGCCGCAGCGATCACGCCTACAGAGTGGGAGCCCACCGATTTCTACGCTGTGCTACGCTACTGCCCTTGAAAATAACGGCCAAGGCAGTCAGGCCACCGCGCCACCGGCGAGCGGCTTCGCATGGGCTCGCCCTGGCGGCCTGATGCCGACCGCTCACACGCCAGTGTGCGCATTCGGATCGGTCATGCGCGCCACCTGGGAAGCGGCGACGATCCCGATCTCGTTCGCGAGCTCCGTGACGACCTTGGAACGCGACTGCCAGGCCGGATAGAGAAAGCCATAATGCAACGGAAAGGCGGGCTTGAAGGGCCGTAGGATCAAGTCCGGCACACCGCTCGATCGCACGACGAAGGGATCGGCGAGGCAGCATCCCAGGCCCCGACCGGCGAGGTGGTAAAATCAACACTGAGTTTGCCGTGGTGGACCGTGGCAACGCTAACCGGCCACTTGATCCGTTCTGTGAGTTTCACCGCCCACGGCCGCGGTGCCTCGATGACGAGTGGAAGCCCTCGGAATCCATTGCTGAGGTGCTGCGCCTCGGAGGTTACGCGATAGCCGCCGATGAAATTGTCACGCAGGACATAGCCTTCATGGATGAGCGTATCGAGCATCCTGACGATGGTCGATTTCGAAAGCCCGGTGATCGCGTGAAGCTCGGCCACTGATGCGGAGCGTAGTGAATTCATCGCGCGAAGCACGCGCAGGACCCGTTGTGCGGCTTCGACGGGCTGATAGGAGCACTCAGCCGGCAGTGCATCACCCCGTTTCGAGTTGGACCGACAACGATCACCGCTTTGTTGCTTTATGCGCCCTCGCGGAGGGTAGACCGCACCTTTGGAAGCCAAACCCGGATCAGACAGTCGGCGGGATGAGACCTGACAAGACTTTTTCGCAGGCAATGTCGGCCCGTCTTCAATGCAAGCGTCTTCAGCGGAAGCTTGGCGTGCTTTGATCGCTGCCACCGCAGGCGACACGCCACGGGCGCGGCCTTGCTCAGCGGCAGGCCAGTCTTGCAGATGGCTGGCGCAGGAATCGATCAAGATTGATGAATCAAGCTTCATTTCAAGAGCCTCCCCGTGCCCGTTCGATACCGGCCCATTGATCGGACCTTGTTTATTTGCGCTTCGCCGTGAATGGGGCGGTTTAGCGCGTTGCCGAACTAACCTGCCCGTCTCCTAAACTGAACACGATTATCCCCCTCGCCAACGCAATTCGAGAAATGTTTCACCAGATGAAACATTCTGGTTTCCAGAGCAGCCGTTCGTCACTGCGGTCCGGAGCTGCCCGGCAAGCGGCCCGCGGCGCGGGTGCGCAAAAACCGAATTTCGTAGGGTGAAATCACTGTCGAAAGCGCTCCAGAACAAACGTCCAGAGCCTTAAGGTCATCGTCCAACCGAGCGCCACATCCGAAAGGCCCAAGCGATGCCGCCCTCCTGGACCCGCTGGCTGATTGGTGCCCGACTAAAACACCCGCAAGCGTATTCTCATTGAGAACCCGCTGAGACTGTGCGGCCGCAAGGTCGACATTGCTTTCTGCAAGAGGAAGAAAACATGGCCAGCCTGCGTCCGCCCGTTATCGAGTTTCGCTCAAGGCTCAGAAAAGGTGAGCATGTTCTCGGAACATTCATCAAGACGCCGACGAGTCACACGATCGAGATTATCGGCGACGTTGGCTACGATTTCGTCATTGTCGATCAAGAGCATGCTCCCTTCGATCGCGGAACGATCGATCTGGCTTGTCTCGCTGCCAAAGCGAGTGGAACGGCGGCGCTCGTCCGGATTTCGGAGCCGACAGCCGCCAGCATATTGTCTGTTCTAGACTGCGGTGCCACCGGCGTCCTCGTTCCCCATTGTGATTCATTGGCCAAGGCGAAAGCGATCGCTCAAGCCTGTCGCTATCGCGGGGGAAGCCGAGGCTTTTCGAACACGACCCGAGCCGGGCGATTCGGCGATGCCTCACTATCTGATCACATGGACGAACAGGATGCCCGGGTCGCCTGTGTGGTGATGATCGAGGATGAAGCCGCGTTGGACGAAATCGACGCTATCGCCTCGCAAAGTGGGATCGATGCTTTCTTCATCGGAAGGGGTGATCTGACTGCCTCGATGGGCCCCGCGGGAATGAAAAAGGCGGTCGCAAAGATTGCCGCGGCGGCCAATGCCGCGAGGATGCCGATGATGGTGCTGGTATCAAGCCCGGAGGACGCTGCGGCGTTGCGAGATATCGGTGCGACCGCCTACGTTGTTTCGAATGATCAAAATTTTCTCAAGGCTGCCGCCAAAAATGCATTGGCCGCCTACTGCGATCCGAAGAAATGGTAGCTTTGGATTCGGAGATCTTTGCAGGAGTCGCGAAATCAGGTGCGATCTGGCCGCGCGGATCGTCAGCCGCGCGAGGCTGTCGAAAGTTGAAAGAGAAAAGGCCGAACTATTCCGATCGCCAGCAAGATTGCGGGGATTCGCATCGCCCGATGCCGACATACGCGTCGGCTCGCGATTGATGATCAGGGGCTTCGGCAAGCCGCATGGTGGTCACGAATGATGCGTCCGGAATCTTTCGGGCCCTTTTACTCCGCGATCACTACCCACGACTGCGCTTCCCGACGATCGGCGCGCGTGGGATAGCCACCTGCGACAACGCCTCGACAAAAATGGGCTCCCAAGCCCGGATATGGCGCCTGAGAAGATCTGCGAGCGCCTGCTCCTTGCCGGCCATCGCAAGCTCGATGATCTCGTAGTGCTCTTCGATGGATTCATTTTGCCGTGCGAGGCCTGCGCGCGACTTGATGCCGTAAAGTCGCATCTGGTCGCGCAGTCCCATGACCATTTCGGTGAGGCGCGCATTGTCCGCCGCCGCCGTCAGCGACCGGTGAAAGCTTCGGTCGGCTTCGAGATAGAGTCTGATGTCCTCCGTTCTCACCGCGCGCGCTATGTCGTCTGCGAAACGCGATAGTCCATCGAGATTCTTCTTCGGCTTGCGTGCGACGATCGCCGCCGCATGGAGTTCCAGCACCTCGCGGAGATCGAACAGGTTGCGGAGTTCGGTCAAGGTCGGCTCGACCACCTTGAAGCCCCGATTGCGCATGGGCTCGATCAGTCCGCTGCGCGTCAATTCCAGCAGCGCTTCCCGCACCGGCGTCGTCGAAACGCCAAGGCTCGCCGCAAGCGTCGGCACGGAATACATCGTTCCTGGCATGCTCTGACCAGAAATGATCTCGGCGCGCACCTGCTGTAGCACTTGCTCCCTTAAATTCTGCTCCATCGCCCCTCTTCCTGCTGCCGGTTCCAGAGCCCTCCCGTTCGGCAGTGCAGCACAATAAATGCGCTTGACGAAAGATACGCCCACAGAGGATGGTGTGTAAAGCTTTACAGTAGCGCATTACTTCAACGACACGGCTTCTTCATGGTTGAGCGTCTTCCGGGCTATTGCACGCTCTGCCGATCACGGTGCGGCTCGACGATGGTCGTCGACAATGGCCGGCTGATCGGTGTCGAAAGTCTGCCCGGGCATCCCACGGGCGGAGCGCTATGTGCCAAGGGTCGCGCCGCGCCCGAGATGGCGCATAGTCCACGCCGCGTGACCAAGCCGCTTCGTCGCACTGCGCCACGCGAAGCCGCCGATCCGGGCTGGAGTGAAATTTCCTGGGACGAGGCTCTGGACGAGATCGCCCAAAGGCTCAGCGAGATTCGCAAAGTGTCCGGCGCTGAAGCCGTGGCCTTCGCCGTCACGACACCCAGCGGCACGCCGATGGTCGACAGCTTCGAATGGGTCGAGCGCTTCATCAGGTGCTTCGGCAGTCCAAACCTGATCTATGCGGTCGAAATCTGCGGCTGGCACAAGGACTATGCCCATGCCCTGACTTTCGGCCGCGGCATCGGCGTTGCCGACTATGACCGCGCCGACGTCATCGTGCTGTGGGGACACAACCCGGCCCGGACGTGGCTTGCCCAGGCGACCCGCATCGCCAATGCGCGACGGCGCGGCGCGCGCGTTGCAGTGGTCGATCCCAAACCAAACGGATCGGGACAGGAGGCCGACATCTGGCTGCGCATCCGTCCCGGCGCGGACGGCGCCCTGGCCATGGGCGCAATCCGGCATCTGATCGCGACCAAGTCGTTCGATGCGGGCTTCGTGACACGCTGGACCAACGGGCCGTTCCTGGTCGACACCAGCACGGGCCGCTTCGTTCGCGCGAGCGAACTCTGGGACGATCAATCGCCGGACGCTTTCGTCGTGTTGGATCAGTCCGGCGCGGCGTGCAGCTATGACCCTCGCATTGCGCTGCTCGATCCGGGCTGCTGCACGCTGAACGAGCGAACGACGCTCGTCGGGCGGGATGGCCGCACGATCGCTGCCGCGACCGCGTTTTCTCTGCTGGCGACCGAGGCCGCCCCCTATACGATCGCTCGCGTCGCCGAGATCACCTGGTTGGACGAGCGCAACATCGCCGCGTTCTACAGCCTGTTCGAGAGCGGTCCGCGGCTCGCCTACCATTCCTGGACCGGTGTCGGCCAGCACACCAATGCGACAATGACCGAGCGCGCGATCGCGACGCTCTACGCGCTCACCGGCGCCTGCGACCGGCCGGGCGGCAATGTCTGGCCGGTGCCGCCGCCGACCCGTGCCCTCAACGAGTATGCCTTGTTGCCGCCGGAACAGAAGGCTAAGGCACTCGGCCTGGATGAGTTGCCGCTCGGCCCGCCCAGCCGAGGATGGATCACGGCGCGGGATTTCAGCCGCGCCGTGTTGACGGGCGAGCCCTATCGCGTCGAGGCGCTGATGAGCTTCGGCACCAATCTCATGGTGTCGCAGGGCCATTCCTCGCGCAATCGTGAGGCACTGCGTGCGCTCGACTTCCACGTCCATGTCGACATGTTCATGAATCCGACGGCCGAAAACGCGGATATCATCCTGCCGGCCAATATGCCCTGGGAGCGGGAGGCCCTGAGAATAGGCTTCGAGATCACGCAGGAGGCTGTCGAGACGATACAATTCCGTCCGCAGATGCTGCCGCGTCTCGGCGAGTGCAAGGCAGATTATGAGATCGCTGCCGAACTCGCCGTCAGGCTCGGCCTCTCGAACGAATTCTTCGGCGGCGACATCCGCGCCGGCTGGAATTATCAGCTCGCTCCGCTTGGCGTCACGATCGACGAACTGCGCCGGCATCCCGAGGGCTTGCGTTTCCCTCAGGCCTTTTGCCATGAAAAATATGCGCTGCAACGCGAGGACGGCACGGTTGCCGGCTTTGCCACGCCGACCCGCCGTGTCGAGATCTATTCAGAACTGATGCGCGATCATGGCTACGCGCCGCTGCCGGGCCATATCGAGCCCGCCGAAAGCCCATTTGCGGAGACCGCCGACGGCCGTTTCCCGCTCGTGCTCACGACCGCCAAGAGCGGCTGGTTCGTGCATACGTCGCATCGCCATATCGCCTCGCTTCGCAAGAAGACGCCCGATCCCGCGATCGAGATCAACGGCACGCTCGCGGCGCAGCGTGGACTTCAGGATGGCGATTGGGCGATTGTCGAGACGCCGACAGGAAAGGTTCGGCTGCGGGTGCGGCTGAACGACTCTCTCGACGATCGCGTCGCCATCGCCGAGTTCGGCTGGTGGGAGGACTGTCCGCCGCTGGGCCGCGAGGCGATCGGTGCCACTGGATTTACGACATCGAACATGAACGATGCGCTGAGCGACGCAACGCGCGATCCGGTCAGCGGCTCGGTGCCGCTGCGCGCGGTCCGCTGCGACATTCGCAAGGACGAAATGGCGAGCCGCGGCCGCTGGTCCGGCCGGCGCGCCTTTTCCGTCACGGGCATCCGCAGCGAATCCGACGATACCGTCGCACTGGCGCTCGCGCCGCGCGATGGCGGCCCGCTTCCTGCATTTCGTCCGGGACAACACGTCATGGTGAGCCTGCCGGGTCTCGATGTCGCCCGCGCCTATTCGCTGATCGGCCATGACGGCCGGGATGGCCTCTCGATCGCAGTCAAGAAGCGTCGTTCCGATGGTTTGGGCCACACGGACAATGTGGTTCATCTATCCGACCACATCCATCGTCTGGCGACCGGCGATACCGTGCTGATCGAGGCGCCGAGGGGTATCTTCACTCCGCCGCTGCGGGCGGCGCGGCCTCTCATTTTCCTTGCGGCCGGAATCGGCATCACGCCCTTTATCGGTCATCTCGAAGCGCTGGCGGAACGCGCGCCGGGCGAGCGCGTCGCCAAGGTACTTCTGCTGCATGGTTGCCGCAACGGTGGTGAGCATCCGTTCGGCCGACGGCTGCGCGAACTTGCGAAGCTGCTTCCGGAGCTCGATATCGTCACTTCATATTCGGCTCCACGCCCGCAAGACCGCTACCCGCAGGACTACGATTATGCGGGCCGGCTTGATCTGTCGGCGATCGATCCGCTGCTGCCGCAAAGGCCTCTCGCCTATCTTTGCGGCTCGCCGGACTTCACGACATCAATGATCGCTCGGTTGGTCGAAAGGGGCATGCCGCGCTTCGACGTGTTCACGGAGGCGTTTGCATCGCAGCCGACCGTGCCGAAGACGCTCAAACCACAGACAGTCCATCTCGCCGGCAGCGATAGAAGTTTTGTCTGGTCGCCCGAGCTCGGAACCCTTCTCGATGCCGCCGAGGCGGCAGGTCTGTCGCTTCCCAGCGGCTGCCGCGTCGGCCAATGCGAAAGCTGCGCGATGCGCATCGTCAAGGGCGATATCGTGCAAATCGGCGGCGACGACGGCATGACGGACCTGTGCCTGACCTGTCAGGCCGTGCCTCTCTCTGAGCTCACGCTCGCGCTCTGACCGGCAATGACGAAACGAGAGCAACACGAACACGATAACGACGGGGGCTGCAATGACCGACACGACGCATAGGAATTCCTTTCCGGACAAGATGCCGACGCAAGCCAACCTGCTTGCCAGGTTCTCGCAATACATGGTCGGTTTCGCCGAGCGTTGGTTTCCGGATGCTTATGTGTTCGTGCTGATTGCTGTGGTAGTGATCGCGCTTGGCACTATCGTGCATGGCGGCTCGCCGGTTGCGGTCAGTCAGGCCTTTGGCGACGGCTTCTGGAATCTCATTCCGTTCACGATGCAGATGGCACTGGTCGCGATCGGAGGCTATGTGGTCGCAATGTCGCCGCCTGTCGCGGCTGTGCTGAAGCGGCTGGCAGCAGTGCCCTCCACCGCGCGCGGCGCGGTGGTCTTTGTCGGCGTGCTCAGCATCATCCTGTCGCTGCTGAACTGGGGCCTCAGTCTGATTTTCTCCGGCCTGCTGGTGCGCGAAATCGCACGGCGCAAGGACATCAAGCTGGATTATCGCGCGGCCGGTGCGGCCGGCTATCTCGGTCTCGGCTGCGGCTTCACGCTCGGCATCACCTCGTCGGCTGCTCAGCTTCAGGCCAATGCTGCCAGCATTCCGAACTCGCTGCTGCCGATCACCGGTATCATCGGCTTCTCCGAGACCATCCTGACATGGCAGAATCTCGTAACCACTGTCATCATGACGGCGTTGTCCGCAGCGATCTGCTATCTGACGGCGCCAAATCCAATGCTGGTTAAGACCGCGGAGGATCTCGGCGTGTCCCTTGACGACGACCGGATCGAGCCGAAGAGACCGGCACGGCCCGGCGACTTTCTCGAGTTCAGCCCCATTCTGACAATTCTGATTGTGGCTCTGGCGCTGGGCTGGCTCTGGCAGACCTTCCGATCCGGCAATCCGCTGATCACGATGTCGGGCCTGAACACCTACAATTTCGTGTTTCTGGTGCTTGGCATCCTGCTGCATTGGCGGCCGCGCAGCCTGCTCGAAGCCTTTTCCAAGGCGATGCCGAGCGTTTCGGGCGTCCTGTTGCAGTTTCCCTTCTACGCCGGCATCGCGCAGATGCTGACCAAGGTGCCGAACGCCAAAGGCATCACGCTGTCCGACACCATCGCGCACTGGTTCGTCGACGCGTCCGCCAACTCGACCGTCTTTTCGTTCCTGGTCGGGGTCTATTCTGCCGTGCTTGGCTTCTTCATCCCGTCGGCTGGCGGCAAATGGGTCATCGAGGCGCCCTACATCATGAAGGCGGCCAACGAGATCGGCGCTCATCTGGGCTGGACCGTCATGGTCTACAACATCGCCGAGACGCTGCCGAACTTCGTCAACCCGTTCTGGATGCTGCCCCTACTCGGCATACTCGGCCTGAAGTCAAAAGACCTGATCGGTTACACCTCCGTGCAGTTCTTCGTGCACTTCCCGATCATCATGATCCTGGCGGCGATCCTGATGACGACCTTCACCTACCACCCGCCAATTCTTCACTGATCGTCCCGGCGGGACGAAGGCGTATGCCGGGACGGCTGGATGGACGTCCCGGCTGCGAGCCTGTCCGCTATTCCCAATATCTGCGATACGAACTCTTGCGATAAGAAAGCTGTGACCGAAAAACAAATGCCGCAGACGATCGACGCTGAACAGGCGACGCACCTGCTTCCGATGGACGCGCTGATCAACCATCTCCGCGGCTCTTTCGTGAGAGGGTGCGAGGTTCCGCCGCGGCATCATCACACCATTCCGGTTCCGGGCGAACCAGACGCCACACTGCTGCTGATGCCGTCATGGCAGCAGAAATCGGAAAATGGAGGCCTGCTCGGAGTCAAGCTCGTCGGCGTCTTCCCGGGCAACGCCGCGCGCAAAATGCCGGCGCTCACGTCGGTCTATCTGCTGTTCGACAGCGGCACCGGCGCGCAACTCGCGACGATTGCAGGCGACGTCCTCACCGCCAGGCGTACGGCAGCGACGTCGGCGCTGGCGGCATCTTATCTGGCGCGCGAGGACGCGACCAACCTGCTCATCCTCGGCTCCGGCCGGGTCGCGAGCCTTTTGCCGGACGCCTATCGCGCCGTCCGCGACGTCAGCCGGATCGGTGTCTGGAACGTCAACGCCGACAGCGCCTCGCGCATGGTGGATCGCCTCCGTAGCGAAGGACTGGATGCCATGGTGGTCTCCGATCTCGAGCATGCCGTCAGGACCGCCGATATCGTCACATCGGCAACACTGGCAACGTCGCCTCTGATCAAGGGCGAATGGCTGCAGCCCGGCGTCCACGTCGATCTCATCGGCGCCTTCACGCCGGCAATGCGGGAATCCGACGACGAGGCGGTCAGGCGGTCTGCCGTGTTCGTGGACACCTATGAAGCGATGCATGAGGCCGGGGATCTCGTCCATCCGATCAAGGCCGGAATCCTGTCGCGCCAGGACGTGAGGGCATCACTGTTCGAGATCTGCAGCGGAGCCGTTCAGGGACGCCGGTCGCGTAACGAGATCACCTTGTTCAAGGCGGTCGGAACAGCGCTCGCGGATCTCGCCGCCGCAGGCCTGGCGTACAAAGCCCATACCGTCGAAAAGCCGCTGCGGTGAAGCTATGCTTGTGCCATGAGCGTTGCATTGCCTCCGGCGGCGGCCGTATTGATCGTCACCGTCTGCTCGGTCGCAAAGCGCAGCAGATAATGCGGACCCCCGGCCTTAGGGCCGGTTCCTGACAGACCGCAGCCTCCGAACGGCTGCACGCCGACCACCGCGCCGATCATGTTACGGTTGACGTAGACGTTACCGGTCGCGAGACGCGACGCAATGCGCTGAACCACGTCGTCGATCCGCGAGTGAATGCCCAGCGTCAAACCAAATCCGCTCGATTCGATCGCGGCAATGACATCGTCGAGCTGCTCGGCACGGTAACGAACGACATGCAGAACGGGCCCAAACACTTCCTCGCGCAGGCCATCGAGCCGATCGAGCTCAAGAACATGCGGAGCGACGAACGTGCCGGCGGCAGGTGCCGTGCCGGCATAGTGGAGCTTCATGGTCGATCTGGCGCCGGCAATGTACGCGTCCAGCCGCGCCTTTGCCTCGGCATCGATCACGGGGCCAATGTGGGTCGATATCTCGCTGGGATCGCCGACCTTCAACTCGCTCGCCGCGCCTGCGATCATGTCGATTATCTGGTCGGCCACGTCGCTCTGGACATACATGATGCGGAGCGCGGAGCATCGCTGCCCCGCCGAGCGGAATGCAGACGTGACGACGTCGTCGGTAACCTGCTCGGCGAGCGATGTCGCGTCGACGATCATCGCGTTGATGCCGCCGGTTTCCGCGATCAACGGCAGGATCGGGCCTTCCTTGGCCGCCAGTTGACGGTTGATGGACCGGGCGACCGCCGTTGACCCGGTAAAGACCACGCCGCTCACGGAGCGATGCTGTACGATCCTGGCGCCGACCGAGCCGTCGCCGATGACAAGATGGAGTGCGTGGGCCGGAATGCCTGCCGCGAGAAGCAACCTGACCGCCTGAGCCGCAATCAATGGCGTCTGCTCGGCCGGCTTTGCGACAACGGTGTTGCCGGCCACCAGGGCGGCCACGACCTGCCCCATAAAGATCGCGAGCGGAAAATTCCACGGCGAAATGGCGACGAACGCGCCCCGCGGGCGTAGCCGGAGAACGTTGCTTTCTCCCGTCGGACCCGGAAGGACATTGTCTCTGCCGAACAGGCTGCGGGCTTGACCAGCATAGTAGCGGCAGAAGTCGACGGCTTCCCTGACTTCGGCGATGGCATCGTCGAGCGTCTTGCCGGCCTCGCGCTGCAGCAGCGCAATAAATTCCGGTGTCTGCGCCTCGAGCATATCTGCGGCACGTTCGATCGTTGCCGCACGCGCGCCCACGTCGGTCGCCTGCCACCGGACAAAGCCTCTTGCTGCAGCCTCCACAGCGGCATCGACCGTTTCGAGGTCGGCCTCGCTGACCTGACCGACCTGTTCGCCCGTGGCGGGGTTGCGCACGCTACGTAGCGCGCCCGTCACGACATTGCCATCCACGATCGGCGCAACCTCGGCCGGCATTGCCGCCGCCGCAACGCGCCGAACCAGATTCTCCAGCGCGGTGCGGTCTCCCATCTCCACGCCTGCGGAATTTAGTCTGTCAGCGAATAGATGCCGCGGCAACGGTATGCCGCTGTTTGCAGCCTGTTCGGGACGAGAAATGATCGAAGCCGGCCGCGTGAGCAGCTTTTCCGCAGGTATCGCCTTGTCGCCGACCTGCGCCACGAAAGATGAATTCGCGCCGTTCTCGAGCAGCCTGCGCACCAGATAGGCCAAGAGATCGCGATGCCCTCCCACCGGAGCATAGGTGCGATAGGCGATGCCGGGATGGCGCCGTTCGATATCGGCATAGAGCGCGTCGCCCATGCCGTGCAACCGCTGCAATTCGAAACCGGACGATCCTTTGGTCAGTTCGAGAATCGTGGCCACGGTCAAAGCGTTATGCGTGGCGAATTGCGGGTAGATCAGTGGCCTCAGGGACAACAGCTTGCGAGCGCATGCGATGTAGTTGAGATCGGTCATCGCCTTGCGGGTGAAGACCGGATAGCCGTCCAGTCCGCGCTCCTGCGCGCGCTTCAGCTCCGTGTCCCAATACGCGCCCTTCACCAGCCGCACCATCATCGGCCGGTCGAGCTTTGACGCCAGCGCGGCGATATGGTCGATCACCGCCAAGGCGCGTTTCTGATAAGCCTGGATCGCGAGCCCAAATCCCTTCCAGCCCGCAAGCGAACCATCCTCCAGCACCGCATCTACGATGTCGAGCGACAGCTCGAGCCGATCGGCCTCCTCCGCGTCGAGCGTGAAATTGAGGTCGTAGGCCTTGGCGCGGCGAGCGAGTTGCAGGACGAGCGGAACGAGTTCGTCGATCAGGCGCGACCGGCTGATCGCCTCGAAGCGAGGGTGCAGGGCGGATAATTTGACCGACAGGCCGGGCCGATCGGGTAATGGCTGGGCCCCGGCCCGACGGCCGATTGCCTCGATCGCCGAATGATAGGACTGGAAATAGCGTTCGGCATCCGCGCGGGTGCGAGCCCCCTCGCCGAGCATGTCGAACGAATAGCGCCGCGATACATTGGTATCGGCCATGGCGCGGTCGAGTGCCGCCTCGATCGTTTGTCCCATCACGAAATGATTTCCCATGATGCGCATCGCCTGACGGGCAACGACGCGAATCGTGGGGAGGCCGAGCTGCTTGGTGATCCTGGCCAATGTGCCATCGATCGTTTCGTCGGGCCGGACAATTCTGGCTGCCATTCCGAGCGCCCATGACGATGCGTTGACGAACGGCGTATCGGAACGAAGCTCATGGAGCGCAAAATTGCCGTGGCCCAGCCTGTCCTCAATGAACCGGTCAGCGGTCTCGGCGTCGGGAACGCGAAGCAGTGCCTCGGCAAGCGTCATCAAAGCGAGCCCCTCCTTGGTCGAGAGGGAATATTCGCGAAGAACGTCCTCCAGTCCGCCGATTCCTCGCTGAGAACCGCGAATGGCAGCGATCAGGAGCAACGCCTCCTGATCGATGTTTCGTTCCTGCTCCGGGGTCAATTCCGGCCCCTCCAAAAGCGAGCGGGCAAGATCAGCATCGTCCTGGCTATAAGATCCAACAACCGAAGATATGATCGACATTTTCCTCTCCAATGCATTTGAGGAATATGCCCGTGTCGAGCGTATTACTATCGCTTATTTCCCGCATTTTGCGTATTAACAACGGCCATCTCGCGTTTTCGGAGGATTCTATGAGCCCGCTCGATAAGACCGATCGACGAATTCTCGCGATCCTGCAAATGGACGGACGCATCGCCGCGGTCGAACTCGCCGACAAGATTGGGCTATCGCCCACTTCAACGGGCGAACGGCTGAGGCGCCTGCAGCGTGAGGGCTACATCGCCGGATTTGGCGCACGGCTGGACCCGCACAAGATCGACCTCGGCTTCCTCGTGTTCGTCGAGGTGCTTCTGGACAAGACGACGCCGGACGTGTTCGAACGATTTTCCAAATCGATTCAGCGGGCCCCTGAGGTGCTCGAATGCTACATGGTCGCGGGCGGTTTCGATTATCTGGTGAAGACACGGCTACCTGATATGGCCGCCTACCGGCGCTTCCTCGGCGACGTCTTGCTGCCGTTGCCTGGCGTCAAAGAAACCCGGACCTACGCCGTCATGGAAGAGGTCAAAAGCTATGCGCCTCTTCCGCTCTGAGCTGTGAGATTCGTGAGTGTGCGGGTCGCGGTCCTGGGCCGATGCCACTCCAATATTGGAGCACGCGATGGATACGAAGGCTCGTATTCAGCTTGGACGTCGGGAAATTTCATAAGCCCCGCAATGGCCATTCTGCCTTTTCTCAGCTTTGCGGGTGATTGAGACTGCTATCAGGACATCTGCAAGGCATCGCAGGCGAACCGGGGAGCCGGTTCGCCTACGGCGCGTGCAGTCCCGATGGGCATTCGCTCACCACGGCCCATCGCATTCACAAAGGCTATTCCGCGGGGTCGCTATTCAGCTTCTGGGACGCGATGGCGGCGAGGAATTCCGCCAGCGAACGCCTTCCGGCGTCCTCCGCGGCTCTCTGCGACGGATAACTTTCGCCAGTCAGCCTAACGCCCATCGGCTGGCTGCGGCGTTTGATTTCCCATCGCCAGGTGAAACGGCAATCATCGCTTACAATCGCGACGTAATAATCGCGCCAGACCGAGGTCACCAGCTAGCGCCGCCGGAAAATGGCTTTCGCGACGTCGCCGATGGCTTCGACGTCCTCATCCATTCCGTCGAAGCAAACGATCCGGCACGGACAGGCTTCCAGGCCTTCATAGCGCCACGGGAAGGCGCCGATGATCGCCCGCTTGTCGAGCATTTTCTCGATATCGCCTCCGACATTCTCGGCGTGAATGAGACCTTCCTGGAAGGCGTAGGAGTGGAATGGAAACATGTCCTCCGACACCATGCGGCCGGACTTCTTGTGGACATAGTTGTATTCGCCGAAGAACTCGTCGCAGCTCATGCCGACCTTGGCCTCGAAGCGCTTGGCGAGATCGGGACGCATCAGGCGGATCGAGGTGTTCATGGCGTGGTCGCCGGAGCCGCAATCGACGCCGAACCATTTGATCTTCTTCTTCAGCATCCACTCCAAGAGCTCGATCTTTCCGCCAGGATGCATACAGAAATAGCGCACCAGATCCTGCTGCGGCTGCCCCTCCCAATACCGGTGCCAGCCGGTGTGCAGGATGAGAATATCGCCTTCCTTCACCTCCACCGGCGCGGCCTCGATCATTTCCGGCGTGATCACCGCCCAGTCGTCCATGTGCGCAGACACGTCGACCACGGCGCCAGAGCCAACGAGAAAGTCGAGCGGATAGGACGCCATGTCGCCCATGCCGTCGGTGCCGTGCATCGCGCCGTCGATATGAGTGCCGACATGGAGCGCTGTATCGATGCGCTGCGCCACGATCATTTTGGTCTGCAGATTCTGCGCATAATACATCTTGTTGCCGGCATAGCCGACCCAGCCCGGCGTGTGCACATTCATCAGATGGGTCATGTCAACGATCTTCATCGTCCGTTCCTTCGCTCATATCTCTTTCAAGTGCTGCGCTGGAGCCCCGATCACTTCCGGGGCGGCTCGGCATCCGCCGGCAGCGCACCGGCCTTCTTCAACAGCGGCACGTCCGCCGGTGCCGGACCGCCGACGCTGACGATCTTGCTGCCGCGATCCGCCTTGACCGCGTGCTTGATGCCGACGGGCACATGCACGACACAGCGCGCGTGGAATGGCAGCGCGATATCATTGGTGTAGTCGTGGATCGTCCCCTCTCCTTCGAGAATGAAGATGGTGTCTTCCGACTGCACATGAATATGCGGAACATTGGCCTCGCCGACCTCGAGGCGGACATAGTTGAGGTTCGCGTCCCAGGCACCGACGCCGGGCCAGATCACGAACCGCGCGTCCTTCGAGATCAGAGGCAGGCGCAGCGAAGGATGATCGCGATGAAAGATACGAATGGCCATGATGCTAGCCCTTGTCCGATGTGATCCCGCCATAGAGATCTTGGTCCGGCGGACACGGCCCGCCGATCACGTTGATGCCTGCGGCTCCCGCCTCGATCCGGTAGCGGTCGCCGGCATCGATATGGACCATATGGCCCTCGGCGAGATCGAAACGCACGCCGGTCGTCGCATCGACGATCGCGCCCTCGCCTTCGATCACGTAATAGGCGGCGTCGGACGGATGGCGGAGCTCGATGGTACAGGCACCAGACCCGAGCGAAACGAGTTGAAAGCTGCGGAAGCTCGCGCCGTTGTGCGGCGACAACACAAGCTTGGCGTTGCCCTCACCCCGAACGATGGGTATCTCTGGACAACCGACGGCGCTGTCGATGACGCGAACACGGGGAGATTGGATATCGGCCATCGCCATCCGATTTTTTGAGTATTTATAAAACGATTTTAGTATAATGAAAACGAAGCGGCGCGCAACGCCTTCTTTTCGGAAGGGCGGCCGCGCATGGAGCCCTGAAGGCCATGAGCCAGTCCGAGACCGAGGCGAACATCGAATCTCTTGCCCATTTGTCGGGCGAGATCGCCGAAACCACCGCCAACACGCTTGCGGCCATCGGCCTGCGCATCCGCGAATTGCGGCAGTCGCGCGGGTTGACCTTGCAGGAGCTGGCCGACGTGTCGAACCTGTCGACATCGATGCTCAGCCTGGTCGAGCGCGGACGCGCATCGCCCTCGATCGGCTCGCTGATCGTGATCGCGAGCGCACTCGGGGTCAGCATGTCGGACCTCTTGGTCAGCGGCAGCGAGATCGAGGAAAAGATCGTGGTGCGGGCCGCCGAGGCGCGGGTGGTGGAAACCGCCCAGCACGTGGTGCGGCGTCTGATGCGCGAGGACCGCAGCCGCGGCGTATCGGTCGCCGTCAACGAATATGCGCCCCACACCGGCAGCGCGGAGCATCCGATCACACACAACGGTTTCGAATATGGCTTCGTGCTGCAGGGCGAACTGACCGTCGAGGTCGACGGTACCAAGCATGTGCTGCGCCAGGGCGACCTCATCGCCTACAGCTCCCGCCGCAAGCACAAAATCTGGAACCACGGCCGCACCAAGGTGCGCACGCTCTGGTTCAATCTCGACCGCGACTGAGAGTGTCGTCTCATCCGGCGGCCTTCCGCAGGATCGCATGCAGGCGGCTGGGTGAAACCGGCAGCTCCGTGACGGCGCCCGGCCTTCCGATCGCGGCGTCGATAGCGGCTGCAAGCGCGGCGCCGACCGCGGTGATCCCGCCCTCGCCAGCGCCCTTCACGCCGAGCGGATTGAGCGGGCTCGGTGCATCCTCGCGCAGCATGATCTCGACCTCGGGCACCTCGCGGCAGGTCGGCAGAAGATAATCGGCAAAGCTCGCCGCCAAGGGTTGGCCGCTTTCGTCGTAAATGAACTCCTCCAGCAGCGCACCGCCGATGCCCTGCGCCACGCCGCCGGCAATCTGGCCCTCGACCAGCATCGGATTGATCGCGCGCCCGACATCATAGGCAACCAGATAACGCTCGATCTTGATGCCCGACGTTTCAGGATCGATGCGCACCTGGGCGAGGTGAATGCCGTACGGATAGGTCATGTGGGACGCAACAAAGCGGCCCTCGCTTGACAGCCCGCCACTGCCGGCAAGATGCGCGGCGATTTCGCCAAGCGACAGCGATGCGCTGCTGCCGACCGCCTCGACGCGGCCGCGGCTCAGGCGCAGTGCATAGATCTTTGTCTGCAGAAGGCTCGCCGCCACCTCCAGCGCGCGTGCCCGCAACGCTTCGGCTGCGATCTTCACGGCGGAGCCGGCCATCACGGTCACGCGGGAGGCGAAAGCGCCGAAGCCGATCTCGATCCGGTCGGTCTGACCGTGAACGACCCTGACCCGCTCGATCGGCACACCGATCGCCTCGGCGCAAATCTGGGCCAGCACGGTTTCGACCCCCTGCCCAACCGATGCGACGCCGGTGACGATCTCGATGTCGCCGCTGCCTGCAACATAGATCCGCACCAGATCCTGCGGGCCGAGACCGCTCTTCTCGACGAAGAAGGCAAGTCCGAGTCCGACCTTTTCGCCGCGCTCGCGCCGGGCGGCAAGCTCCGCTTCCAGCCTGTCGTGGTCGACATGCGACAGCACGCGGTCGAGCAGGTCGCGGTATCTGCCGGAATCGTAGACCACCTTGGTGCCAAGCGTCTCGAAGCCGCGCGCGAACGGCATCGATCTCTCCTCGATCAGGTTGACGCGGCGCACATCGATCCGCGACAGGCCGAGTTCGTCGGCGATCCTGTCCAAGAGCCGCTCGCGCGCGAAGGTCGATTCATAGCGGCCCGGCGCGCGATAGGTGCCCGCCGGGGTCTTGTTGGTGAGGCGGATATGCCCTTCCACCTGATAGGCGGGAATGATGTAGGGACCGGGCAGCAGCCCCGCGGAGAGATCGGTGACCGTGGTGCCGTGGGTGCGCACATAGGCGCCCTGATCGGTGAAGAACTGCGCCTTGAGGCCGAGAATGAATCCCCTTTCGTCGACCGCCGCCTGCAGCCGATAGGCCTGATCGCGCGAATGGTTGGCGGCGAGGAGATGCTCGCGACGGTCCTCGATCCATTTGACCGGGCGTTTCAGCCGCAGCGCCGCGGCGCAGAGCAGCACGTCCTCGGGATAGAGCTCGCCGCGAATGCCGAAACCGCCGCCGACATGCCCTTCGCTCAACTCGAGCCGGCCCGGCGCAAGGCCGAGCATCCTAGCGATGGCGTCGCGATTGTAATGCGGCACCTTGGATGCACCAAACAGTGTCAGCCGGTCTTTCTCGGGATCATGGACGCAGAGCCCGCCGCGAGTCTCCATGGGAACGCCGGTGTGACGTCCGACCCTGGCGTCGAGCGTGACCACACGATGGGCGCGAGCGAATGCCGCATCGAGGTCGCCATAGGCGCGGCGGATCACCGCCGGCTCGGACATCAGACCGGGATGCACGTCCGGCATGAAGGCCACCGGCTCGGCGGTCGCATCGAGCTGCGGCTCGAGCGGTTCGATATCGCAAAACACGAGATCGGCAGCGTCTTCGGCAATGTAGGGGTCGGTGGCGAACACCACCGCCACGGGCTCACCGACATAGCGCACATAGTCGCGCGCCAGCACGAACTGCCGGTAGGGCGAAAGCCCCTCCAGCCCCATCTGGCGGAAGTCGATCGGCGGCAGCGCGGCGAGGTCGGCAATGGTCCAGATCGCGGCCACGCCGTCGATGCGCGCGGCCTCCGCGCTGTCGATGCCGCGAATGCGTCCAAAGGCGACCGGTGAGCGCACCACGCACATGTGGAGCTGGCCCGGCGAGTTGCAGTCGGCCGCGAACGAGCCCTTGCCTTCGAGCAGCGGCCGATCCTCGATCCGCCGCAGCGAGCGGCCGATGAAGGCGGTGCCATCCGAACGCATGTCGTGCGAGGTTATGCCGTCCAGGCTCATGCGCTCCAAGCTCATTCCTGGGCCGCTGCCTGCATCTGCCGCGCCGCAAGCCGCACGGCCTTGACGATGTTCTGGTAGCCGGTGCAGCGGCACAGATTGGACGACAGCACCTCCCTGATCTCCTCGTCCGACATATCGGGGTTTTCCTGCAAGGCGCCGGCCGCGAGCATCAGGAAGCCGGGCGTGCAGAAGCCGCATTGCAGGCCGTGATTGTCCCAGAACGCCTGCTGCAGCGGGTGCAGCCGGTCGCCGTCGGCAAGCCCTTCGACCGTGCGCACCGCCTTGCCCTCGGCCTGCACCCCGAACATCAGACAGGAGCGAACCGGCTTGCCCTCGACCAGCACGGTGCAGGCGCCGCAGACGCCATGCTCGCAGCCAAGATGCGTGCCGGTCAGGCCACATTCGTCGCGCAGCACATCGGCGAGCGTCTTGCGAGGCTCGATAGACACGGCGTAGGTGTTTCCGTTGACGTTCAGATTGAGCGCGTGCTTGCTAGGCATGGATGGAAACTCCGGCCCGGCGCAGCGCGTCGCGAATGCGCTGCGGGCTTGCGGGCAGCTCGAACAGATCGATGCCGAAGGGCGACAAGGCATCGCAGATCGCGTTGACGATGGCCGCCGGTGCGCCGATGGCGCCGCCCTCGCCGACGCCCTTGGCCCCCGTCACGCTTTCCGCCGAGATGGTTTCCATATGGATGATCTCGATGTCAGGGATCTCCGCCGCGGTCGGCGGCAGATAATCGGCGAACGAGGCGGTCACCAGGTTGCCGGTGTCGTCGTAGATGATCTCCTCGAGCAGCGCGTTAGCGATGCCTTGCGCGATGCCGCCCGTGATCTGCCCGTCGACGATCATCGGATTGATCAGGCGGCCTGCGTCCTCGACGACCAGAAAGCGCTCGATACGGGTACCGCCGGTTGCGACGTCGACTTCGACGATCGCGACATGGCAGGCATTGGAGAAGGTGCCGGCCGGATCGTAGACGGCGTTTTCATGCAAGCCGGGCATAAGGCCCGCAAAGCGATGGCTCTGGTGATAGGCAGCGCGCGCCAGCGCGCCGATGTCCATCGCCTGGTTGGAGTTATTCACCCGCGCCCAGCCATCCTCGAGGGTGACGTTCTCGGCAGTGGTTTCCATCAGCGTGGCTGCGATGGTCTTGAGCTTCACCGCAATGCGGCCTGCGGCGAGCTTCGACGCGCCGCCCGCGATCACCACAGAACGGCTGGCAAAGGTGCCCCAGCCATAGGGCGTCGCGTCGGTATCGCCGGAGATGATCCTGATGCGCGCAGGCTCGATGCCGATCTCGTCGGCGACGAGCTGCGCCAGGCTCGTCTTCAGGCCCTGGCCATGAGGTGACGAGCCGATGCGCAGCACCACGTCGCCCGATGGATCCATGGTGCAATCGACGATCTCATAACCCGGCACGATATCCATGCCCCGCGCGGCATAGGCCGGGGTGCCATAGCCGGTGCGCTCGCTGAACACCGACAGGCCAATGCCGAGATAGCGGCCTTTAGCCCGCATCGCCGCTTGGCGCGCGCGAAAGGCCGGCACATCGATTGCCTGGACTGCGGCGTCCATCGCCTGCACATAGGATCCCTGGTCATAGACAAGGCCGGTCGGCGAGCGATGCGGAAAGCTCTTGATCAGATTGCGGCGGCGGATCTCGATGGAATCGAGTCCCAGGCGCTTTGCCGCGACCTCCATCAGCCGCTCCATCGAGAATGTCAGCATCGGACGCGAGACACCGCGATAGGGCGCCATCATGCAGGTGTTGGTGGTGACACCGCGCGACCGCACGCCATATTCGGAAAAATCGTACAGCCCCGGCAGCTCGGCAAATGCCATTAAAGGCTCGACCCCGCAGGTCACGGGATAGCAGGAGAAGCTGCCAACATTGGAGCGCAGATCCGCTTCCAGGCCCAGCAAGCTGCCGTCCTTGGCAAAGGCGCCGCGCAGGCTGAAGGACTGATCGCGGCCGTGGGCAGCGGCGAGAAAATTTTCGCGCCGGTCCTCGATCCAGGCAACGCTGCGCTTCAGCCTGCTCGCGAGCCAGACGAGCACCACATATTCCGGAAACAGCGACATCTTCTGGCCGAAGCCGCCACCGACATCGGGCGCGATGACGCGCAGATTGGACTCCGGCATGCCGAGCGTGTCGGCGATCCCCGTCCTGAGCATATGCGGCATCTGCACCGAGGCGGACAGCGTGACGCGCCCGGATGCGGCGTCATATTCGGCGAGGCCGCCGCGGTTCTCCATCGGCGCAGCCGACTGTCGATGCGATCGCAACTGAAGCGTCACGATGTCGGCAGCGGCCGCGAAAGCAGTATCGAGCCCTGCCGTCCGCATCCGCCCCTCGACCAGAACATTCGTCGGCGCCTCGGGATGAACGGGCGCGCAGCCCGGCGCCAGCGCCGCATCGAGATCGACAACCGCCTCTGTGACCTCGATGTCGAGCAGCACCTGGTCTTCAATGTCTTCGGCCGATGCGGCGTCGTCCGCGACAATGACCGCGACCGCCTGTCCGCAGAAACTGACCCGATCGACCGGCAGGATCGGCTGGCCAATCGCGACATAGTCGGGGCGATGCAGGATCGGACGGATCGGCTTGATGCCGGCGAGATCGCGCCCGGTGAACACGGTGGCATCAGGCGGGATCTCGATGCCGGTGATGGTCCCGCTTGCGACCGGGCTGCGTACGAAGCGCACGGCGGCCGCCTTGCCGACACGGTCGGCGACATAGCTTCCCCCACCCTTCAGGAGCGAGGGATCCTCGAGCCTCGGCAAGCGTCGGCCGATCCAGCTCATGTCAGCGCCTCCGTCAGCGCGCGCTTGACGGAAGTGGCGATAAGGTCGCGCCGATACTCGGGCGAAGCGTGGATGTCGCCGTCCGGCTCGACCAAAGCGCGCGCCGCGCGCGCGATCTCGTCGACGATGGCAATCGAAGCAGACTGGCCCACGAGCTGGCGCTCCAGTGCAACGAGGCGGATCGCGCGGTCGCCGACCCCGCCGACGCCGAGATGCGCGACGCAGATCGTTCCAGCTTGGACCTTGAGCGCCGCGACCGCCATGCCGAGCGCGAAGTCGCCGGCACGTCGGGAAAATTCGTAGAAGCCGGTCCGCCATCCCTCCGACAGCAGCGGCAGGCGAACCTCGGCCAGGAGTTCGTCGGCCGCAAGCGCGGTCGTGAACGTGCCCTGGAAGAACGCGCTCGCCTCGATCAGGCGTTCGCCGCGCACGCTGTGCGCCACCATTTCGGCGCCGAGCGTCGTCGCAACCAGGCACCATTCGGAGGCGGGATCGGCGTGCGCAACACTGCCTGCAAAAGTGCCGCGCTGCCGGATTGGATAATGCGCGATATGACGGACGACCTTCGACAACAGCCGGCCGAGCGGCGCCGCGATCACCGGACGATGAAACGCGGCGTGGCGCGTCAAGGCCCCGATATGCAGGCGATCGGATGAGGTCCTGATGTAGTCGAGTTCGCTGAGGTCGTTGATATCGATCAGGATATCGGGCCGGGCCAGGCGGAAATTCATCGCCGGGACGAGGCTCTGGCCACCGGCCAGAATCTTGCATGAATCCGGATGTTCGGCGAGCAGCGCCAGCGCATCACTGACGCTTGCAGGCTTGAAATAGTCGAACGCGGCCGGCTTCACATTTTAACCTTGCTCAAATTTATTTAGTCTGATTAACATGAACCCGTGACGGTGTCCACTCCTTGGGACGGTGAGCAAAACATGGGTTGGGCCAAGGCCGGGACACGAAGGCGGACAGCAACGAACAACCGCCTCGCCCTTTCGCTCAGTCCGCGCCGCTCAGCGCCCACCCCATTCGGCGAGGAGATCAGCGGCATCGGTCACGATGCCAAGATGCAGCGACACCATGCGCAGCGCCGCCTCCTCCATCTCCTCGTTGGTGCCGCGCACGAGATCGCGCAGCACGACGACGCGATAGCTGAGATTGCTGGCATCGAACGCCGCATTGAGAATGCAGCAATCGGTCATGCCGCCGTTCAGGACCACGGTACGCACGCTCATCTGCCGCAGCAGGAAATCGAGATCGGTGGCAAAGAACGGCGACAGCCGCTTCTTGCCGGCCACGACGAGATCCTGCGGTTCGACATGGGTGACGAACTTGGTCCAGCGCGAGCCTTCGATGGCATGCGCATCGGAGTTCGGGATCGGCCCGACATGCAGCGGGAATGTCCGCCGCCACGCCGACGGAATTCCGGCGATGTCGTCGACGCCGCCCTTGCGCAGCACGGATTTGACGTGAATGACGGGCACGCCGATCCGGCGCGCAGCCGCATGAAAGGCATCGATCGGAGCCACGATCTCACGCGCGCGCGGCGCCGGACATGGACAATCCGGCGTATCGGCAAGATGGCCCTGATGCATGTCGACCGAGACGATCGCCGCGCGCGAGGGCTGCGTGAAATCCTCGAATCCCTGCGGCAGGTCGCGCCGCGCGCCGTACACATAAGCTTTCATGACATCTCCTCTTGCAGATCGCCCGACAATGGATCGCCGCGCGAGAATGTATGCGTACAAACGATCCCGGCCTTTCTGAAAGCAATATCCAGGCCGTGCGCAGCTCATGGCGGCCCCGGATACCGCAGGGGCGACCACGCGCGGCAGCCTGGCCGCGGCACTGCTGCAGCAATTGCAGCGGTGCGTACGTTAAGTAGCTTGCACCTCGCTCCGGCACGCAGCCGGTGCGTGATCACGACACGGAGGAGGATTGCCTATCGATTGGCTCGACGGTGACTAAACAATTGGCGTGCCTTTTTTCCCAACAATGCGAGGATTTTTCGAGGACCGTGCCGGGCGGTTACAGAACTCGCACTAGCTAAAGGATTTCTCGTGATGCGCTGGACGTTAATCCCTGTTGTTACGGTTGCCCTCACCGGCGGCGCCGCAATCGCCTATGCCGCCGGCTTCACTCTCCCGGCTCAGCCGAAGATCGCGTTCCTGTATTTCGCCGACAAGACGGACGGCGGCTGGACCCAGGCCTTCGACGAGGCGCGGCCGAAGATCGAGAAGGCCCTCGATCAACAGATTCCCTTTGTCGAGAACGTGCCCGAGGTGGCGGGCCAGATCACGCCCGCGGCCGAGCGCTTCATCCAGCGCGGCTATAATGTGATCATCGGCACCGCCTTCGGCTACTCCGACACGTTCAAGGAGCTGTCGCAGAAATATCCGAAGGTCGCCTTCCTCAACGCGTCCGGCACCACCAACGGGTCGAACCTCGAATCCTTTTATGGCCGCACCTATGAGAGCCAATATCTCTGCGGCATGGTCGCGGGCGCGATGTCGAAGACCGGCAAGCTCGGGTTCGTGGCGGCGCATCCGATCGGTCCGGTGAACTGGACTATCAACGCCTATGAGATGGGCGCGCAGAAGATGAACCCGAAAGCGACCGTCACGGTCATCTTCACCGGCGCCTGGAACGACCCGGTCAAGGAACGCGCGGCGGCGCAGGCGATGGCCGACCAGGGCATCGACGTCATCGGCCAGCACGTCGATACGCCGACGCCGCAGATCGTGGCGCAGGAGCGCGGCATCTACGGCACCGGACACCACCGCGATCTGCGCGAGTTCGCGCCAAAGGCGACGCTGTGCTCCTCGGCCTGGACCTGGGACAAGTTTCTGTCGCCCGAGTTGAAGAAGGTCGCCGCGGGCAATTGGGAGCCCAACCCGTACGGCGCCTTTGTTGGCATCAAGGATGGCGGCACCGATATCGCCTGCTGCAACACCGTGGTGCCGAAGGACGTGGTCGACAAGGTGATGGCCGAACGCGATGCCATCATCGCCGGCAAGCAGATCTTCACCGGTCCCCTCAAGGACACTGCGGGCACGATACGCGTGGCCGAAGGCAAAACGCTGGACGATGGAGGATTCTGGAACATGGACTGGTATGTCCCGGGCGTGATCACGCAGAAATAGCCAGGCATCAACAGCCGATGACGTCGGCCCTGCAACTCGAAGGTATCCGCAAATCCTTCGACGGCGTTCCCGCTCTCGATGGCGCGTCCTTCGAGAGCCGGCCCGGCGAGGTGCATGCGCTATTGGGCGAAAACGGCGCCGGCAAGTCGTCGCTGATGAATGTCGCCGCCGGCCTCTATGCGCCGGACGCCGGATCGATCATCATCGACGGCACCGCCGTCGCGCTGAGCGGGCCGGCCGCGGCCCACCAGCACGGCATCGGCATGGTGCATCAGCATTTCAAGCTGGTGAAGCCTTTCACGGTCGCGGAGAACGTGCTTCTTGCCAATCCGCGACCGCATTTTTCCTCCGGCATCAAGGACGTCCGCGCCGCGATCGCCCGCCAGGTCGAGGCGCTGAAGTTCTCCATCGATCCCGATCGCCGCATCGACACCATGACGGTCGCCGAGCAGCAGCAGGTCGAGATCGTCAAAGTGCTGGTCGGCGGCGCCAAGATCCTGATCCTCGACGAACCAACTGCGGTGCTGACCGATGCGGAAGCAACCGGCCTGCTCGAGATCGTGCAGCGTCTCGCCCGTTGCGGCACGGCCGTGGTGCTGGTGACGCACAAGCTTCACGAGGTGAAGCGCTATGCGGACCGCGTCACCATCATGCGCGGCGGCAGGACGGTCGCAACCCTCGACCCCAGGCAATCGAGTGCGGAGGAGCTGACCGAGCTCACCGTCGGACGGACCTCCGCCTTGACGGAGCGCACGCCGCACCAGGGCGGTCCCACGCGTCTCAACGTCGGCGCCCTGACCTATACGCGCGGCGACGGCCGCACCATGCTCAACAATACGAGCTTCTTCGTCCGCGCCGGCGAGATCTATGGCGTCGCAGGCGTCAGCGGCAACGGCCAGGCCGAGCTCGCCGAAGCACTGATCGGCGCCATCGAGCCGTCCTCCGGCGAGATCTGGCTGGACGGCCCCGGCGACATCAGCCGCGCCGGACGGAACAAGCGGCGCGAAGCGGCGATCGCCGCAATTCCAGCGGACCGCTACGCCTATGCGCTCGCAGGGAACCTGCCGATTTCAGACAATCTTGCGGTCGCGCAGATCCGTTCCGGGCGCTACGGCAATATGATGCGCATCAATCGCGCGGCGATGCGCCGCGACGCCGTGGCCGCAGTGAAGGATTACGACGTCCAGGGCGTTCGCAGCGTGAGCCAAAAGGCCTCGCTGCTGTCCGGCGGCAATGCTCAGAAGCTCGTGATCGCGCGGGAATTCGGCCGCGAGCCGGAGGTCGTGGTCGCGCACAGCCCGAGCCGGGGGCTCGATGTACGCGCCTGCGCGGCGGTGCACCAGCGCCTGATCGCCGCGCGCGAGCGCGGAGCGGCCATCGTTCTCATCAGCGAGGACCTCGACGAAATTCTCAACCTGTCTGATCGCATCGGCGTGATGACCCGCGGCAGGATCGTCGCGGAGTTCGAACGACCTGCCGACCGCCAGGCCATCGGCCGTGCGATGGTGGATCATGCATGACCTCTCGCCTCGAGCGGAGCGGCTGAAGGTGCCGGCTCCTTCCTCCGCATCGCGCGGCCTCGGCCGCTTGACGCTCGACATGCGCCAGGACCTGGCGCCGTGGAAACAGGCGCTGTTTGTCGGGAGCTCGCTTCTTGCAGGCGTTGCGATCTCGGTCGCGATCCTCGCCCTCGCCGGCATTGCACCGCTCACCTTGGCCAGCGAGCTTGCCGGCGTGATGACGGCGGAAAATCTGCGCGGTGTGCTGATCCAGGCGGCGCCGCTGATCCTGGTCGGGCTCGGCGCGAGCCTCGCCTTCCGCATCGGCTTCTGGAATCTCGGCATCGAGGGGCAGATGGTGTTCGGCGGCATCTTTGCCGCGGCTGTTTCGATCTACGACATCGGGCCGCCGTCTACCCGCCTCCTGTTGATGGGCTGCGCGGCGGCGCTCGGCGGCGCCCTCTGGGTGCTGCTGGTCATGCTCCTGAAGATGCGCTTTCGTGTCAACGAGATCATCGCGACGCTGCTGCTCAACTATGTCGCGACGTATTTCCTGTTCCATCTGCTCTACGGCGCCTGGCAGGATTCCAAGACGGCGTTTCCGCAGTCCTCCCCGTTCCGTCCGTTCGAGCGGCTCTCCGACATCGGACTTGGCCTCAACAGTGGCCTTTTGATCGCGCTCGGCGCCGTGTTGGTTGTCGCCTGGCTTGTGCATCTCAGCCGCATCGGCTTCTACACCCGCTTCATCAGCGCCAATCCGCGCATGGCAGGCATCGTCGGCGTTCCCGTGCGCGCGCTGTCGATCTGGATCGTCGCGGCGTCCGGCGCCTGCTGTGGCCTTGCGGGATTCGTCAATGTCGCAAGCCAGGAGGGCCGGCTGACCCAGTCCTTTGCCAACAGCTACGTGTTTTCCGCGGTCTTGATCGCCTTTCTGTCGCGCAACGATCCGATCGTGGTCGCGGTCGTCGGCTTCCTGATTGCGGTGCTGTTCATCACCGGACAGACGCTGCAGGTCTTCTATCAGATCCCATTCACCATGGTGCAGATGATCGAGGCCATCATCGTCATGGCGGTCGCCTCATCCGAGTTCCTGATCCGCCATCGCATCCGCTGGACTCGCTGAAGGCTTCGTCATGATCGATTTCCTGATCAATTGGCTCGCCAACACGCCCGTCACGGCCGTGCCTTATGCACTCGCCGCGCTCGGGTTGATCATCGCGGAACGCTCCGGTGTCCTCAACCTTACGGCTGAAGGCCTGATGCTGGTGGGCGCGCTGGCCGGCGCCGGCACTTGCATCACACTCGCCGGCCATCCCGCCGTCGCGCTGCTCGCCGCGACGGTCGCAGCAAGCCTCGTCTCACTGCTGTTCGCCGCACTCGTCGTGGTGTTGCGCATCAACCAGGTGATCGCGGGACTATCGATCGTGTTCTTCTGCCAGGGTTTTACCGGCCTGATCGGCACGCTCGCCAAATGGCAGAACAAGCAGCTCACCGGCCTTGCCCCGCTGAAGATCTGGCCGCTGTCGGAAATTCCGGGCATCGGTCGCATCTTCTTCATGCAGGATCCGGTGGTCTATCTCACCATCCTGATCTTCGTTGCGGTCAATTTCCTGCTGTTTCGGACCATACTGGGCTTGCGCATCCGCGCGGTCGGGGAGAACCCGGGCGCGGCGGATGCGGCAGGCGTCAGCGTCACGCTGCATCGCCTGTTTGCCATTGTCGCGGGCTCCTCTCTCATCGGCCTTGCCGGCGGCTACATCTCCGTGGTCGGCGTCAAATTGTGGGTGACGGGGATGACAGGTGGACGAGGCTGGATCGCCGTCGCGCTGGTCGTGTTCGCGCGCTGGGCACCATGGCCGGCGCTGGCCGGCGCGCTCCTGTTCGGTTGCATCGAAGCGCTGATCCCGCACATCGCAGCCGTCGGCATCCACGTCCCTCAGTATTTGATGCTGATGACGCCCTACCTTGCGACCATCGCCGTGATGATCTGGGTCGGAGCCAAGGATCGCAGCGGCAGCCTGGAGCCCGGCGCGCTTGGACAGCCACATGTCCGTGAGGAACGCTGAAATGCCTGTCGATGTCCGCGTTGCTCGGCACGGTTATTGCTTTTTTTTCGCGTGTCCGCCACGCACCTTTGCCGCCGAATTGAATCGAGAGGGACAGACTGATGACGCTGCTTCACGTGCCTGTAATCGATCTCACGCCGTATCGGGAGGGAACTTTCCGGGGAAAGAAAGCGGTCGCGGAGCAAGTGGGACAGGCGTGCCGCGATATCGGCTTCCTCGTCATCTCTGGACACGGGATATCTGAAGATCTCATCCGCAAGACCTACGACGTGTCGAGCGCATTCTTCTCGTTGCCGCACGGTGAAAAGGTGAAGGCGGACAGGCCCGCACCGGATCAGGTCCGCGGCTATAGCGCGGTCGGCGGCGAAGGACTTTCCTACAGCCTCGACGAGCCGACACCGCCCGACATCAAGGAATCACTGTCGATTGGCCCGGTCGACGTACCCCCGAACGATCCCTATTTCACCAGCGAAGCCGCCGGCCCCCATTTCGCGCCGAACGTCTGGCCGCTGACGCCACCCGAGCTGAAGCCGATCTGGGAAGATTATTTCCGCGCGGTTGACGCGCTCGCGACCGACATGATGCGCATCTTTGCGCTCGCGCTCGATCTGGACGAGAATTATTTCGACAACACCATCGACCGCAATATCTCGATGATGCGCGTGCTGCGCTATCCGAAGCAGACCAGCGAGCCGCTTCCCGGCCAACTGCGCGCCGGCGTGCACTCCGATTACGGCAGCATGACCATACTGCGCAAGGAGCTGACGGACGGGAGCCTGCAGGTCAAGAACCGGGCCGGCGAATGGGTCAGCGTGCCGGTCGTCGAAGGCACCTTCATCGTCAACATTGGCGACTTGATGCAGCAGTGGACCAACGATCAGTGGTCGTCGACGGTTCACCGCGTCGTCAATCCGCCGCTCGCCTCCGAGGAGAACAAGGACCGGCTCTCGATCGTGTTCTTCCATCAACCGAACTACGACGCCGTGATTGAATGCTTACCGAGCTGCACCGACGCCGCGCATCCGGCGAAATACGAACCGATCACCTCAGGCGATCACCTGCGGAGCAAGTTCGTCAAGCAGACGACATTCGGCAAGGGTGAAAAGGTGGCCTGAGCCACGCCGACCACGAGGGCCCGCCGGGGCGCAGCGGCATTCAGGCGCACCGCCACACGGTGGTCGCAGGCAAACACAAGGACTTCAGATGCTCTCGTATGTGAACATCTTCGCCAAGGACGTGGTCGCGCTTTCCAGCTTCTACCGGGACGTGTTCGGATTCGAGGAGATTGCCGAAATCAGGTCGCCGATCTTTGTCGGCCTCAGCACCGGCAAAAGCAATCTGGGCTTCAACGCCCAGGACGCCTACGGCCTTTTGAAGCTTGCCGACTACGCCAATCCGACCGGCGTGAAGTTCTTGCTCAACTTCGACGTCGAGTCCATGGAGGAGGTCGATCGCTTGACACCGATCGCGGTCAGCCGCGGCGCACGGCTCATCAAGGAGCCCTATCGCACCTACTACAACTGGTATCAATCGGTGCTGCTCGATCCGGAAGAGAATGTCTTCCGCATCAACACGGTGCTCTGACGCAGGCGAGTATCTGGTCTCCCGCAGGTTGAAGCCCGATTGCGCAACCGCCGAGACAAAATCGTCGCCATGACGCATGGCGCTTCCTGTCCGAACGGTCCCCTGATCGATCGTGCCGGCGAGACACTTATTTCGGCGCCGGACAAACCAGTTGCGCCGACGTAACGACCAAGAAGGTCTCGGTCACGATCGCCGACGGATCTACGACACGGACCTTACCCCATGGATATGGAGTCGCCGGAATAGGCACGACCAGAGGAGATATAGGCTCGACCTCCTATGCGACAGGAAATGTCGTTTTCGGAGCGCAAGGAGCGCCGCCCCTGACCGATGACCACCGACTCTACTCTCGTCTCAAGCGACGCTTTTCCAGGCGGCATCGCGCTCTTTCGTCCACGCCGACGTAATGCCGCCTTCAGCCGAGCGGTTGACGGGCAAATGCGGCAGGACGAGCTCGGCAAAGCGATAGGCTTCCTCGAGCAGCGGCATACCGGAAACGATTAACACATCGATCCCCGCACTGCGATAATCGTCGATGCGGGCAAGAACCTGTTTTGGGTTTCCGACCAGCGCGGTCCCCGGACCGTGGCGAACGAGGCCGATACCCGACCACAAATTCGGGGCGACCTCCAGTTCGCGCAGGTTCGCCGGCTTGCGGCCGCCATGAAGTGCGGACATCCGCTGTTGACCGATCGAATCGATCCCCGCGACATAGGACTGGGCTCCAGCGATCGCGCGCTCATCCATGTGATCATAGAGGTCCTGCGCGGCGGCCCAGGCCGCCTCCTCCGTCTCGCGTACGATCACATAGAGGCGGACGCCGAACCTGATCTTGTCAGAACGCCCGTGCTTCGCCGCAAGGGATTTGACGTGGCGGATCTTGGTTTCAGTTTGCTCTGGAGTCTCACCCCACGACAGATATGTGTCGATGTGCTTGGCCGCGACTTCGTGCGCCGCATCCGACGAACCGCCGAACCACAAGGGAATGCCCCCCTTCTGATAGGGCCGCAGGGGCAAGCCGGCATCGACCACATGAATATGCTTGCCCTTGAAGGTCACGGACTCCCCACGCAAGAGGCCGGTCAGTACCGTGAGAAACTCATCCGTATAGGCGTAGCGTTCATCATGCTTGAGATGAACGCCGCTTTGCGCCATCAGCTTTGCATCGCCGTTGACGATATTGACCCGCAGGCGACCTTTGGAAAAATGGTCAAAGGTCGTCATCATCTTCGCCAGCAATGTCGGCGAAATCATCGGCGGATGCGCGGCGATCAGGTGCTGGAAATTCTCTGTATAGGGAATGAGCGACGCCCCCTGCACCCAGGCGTCGTGCGACCCGGTCGCCAGCAACGCGCCGGTGAACCCGAGGTGGTCGACCGCGCGCGCGAGCTGCTGGAAGTAGGCATAGCTTAGTTCGCGCGCTCCGTCAGGCCGCCAGGGATAACGGCCATCCGGGCCAGTCAGATACCAAAGAACTTCCATCACAGCCTCTTTCTCGATTGGGCGTCAGGCCGCCGCCAAGAACGTCGCATTGGCGGTCGGCGTGGCGTCGATTGGCCTCGGAATCAGCCCGAATTTGGCGAAAATATTCGCATGGGCCTGCTGTTCGGTCACAAACTCGGCACCGGGCGGCTCGACGCCCCACGGACGCGAACTGATGGCCGGGAGCCACTCCACCGACGAATTGCCGTTAAGGCCGTCGAGCAACGAGGCTGCTTCCCGAGGATTCTCAAGGGTGCGCCGGTCGGAGTCGATCAAAGCGTCCAGCAGCAGACGAACAAGATCGGGATGATCGCGCAGCGTTTCGCGACGTGCCCAATACACCGAGCGGTTCGAGAATGCCTGCCCCGGCGCAGCCAGGATGCGCACTGGAACACGGGCCGCGATCTTGGAATACAGAGGGTCGGTCGCGACGATGGCATCAAGTCTGCGCTGGAGAAATGAGTCGCGGGCCGTCGCCGGAATAATTTCGGCGGCATTCACCTCGTTCCACGCAATTCCCGCTGCATCGAGTTCGGCGGCCAGGAACTGCGTGTGCCATGAGATCGGCATCAGTCCGATCCCGCGACCACGCAAATCGCTCAGCGAGCGAATGTCGCTGTCACCGCGTACCAGCAGACCGCCATTTTCATGGCGCGGGCCGGACACACCGAACACTGCGGACGGCAATCCTTGCGCCTCGGCGAGAATCGGCGGCGTCGCGCCGGTCCCGACCAGATGCAAGACGCCCGCCTTCAAAAGCGGTATCGTCTGCGATCCTGCATCATAGACGAAGAATTCGAGCCCCGCGTTGCGCAACGCCTCGACCTTATCGGCGCGGCGCGACAACACCGATAGGGACAAATTCTGGGCGTGAGCTCCGACCACAAGCGCCATGGACAAACCACTCCATCAATACATGGACGCTCACGCACGCGACTCGCAGCGCATCGTGGCCGCTGCCCTCCCGCATCCCAAGCGCACCCGCTCCTATGTTGCGGACAGGTCATCACAGCGACACGGCGCCCGCAAGCAAATGGTATTTTCTATTTGAGCGCGCGCTTGATACGCATTCATCGCCCAATAACTCGACCGACGCATTTCCTTCTATGTTTTTCAGCGGAGCCGATGCCGGTGAGACCATAGGTCGTGTTCGGCCAGACGTGAGCGGCGACAATCAAACCAAATGTCGCCCGCGACTGCGCTCAACCCTTTCGTCCTGCATGTCCCAGCCGCTCGTCGGCAGGCGCGATTCGGTGACAAGGTCGCGCACCAAAGCCTTTTTCAGATCCGCATGCGTGTACGCGCCGTCACACCGCGAACTCCCGCGATCCGGCGGCTCCAAGGTAGGCCTCGACGACGGCCGGCGAGTTCGCCAATTCTCCGGCAGGCCCCTGCAGCACGATGCGACCGCCTTCGATTACATAGCCGCGCGCGGCAAGTGCGAGCGCCTTGCGCGCGTTCTGCTCCACCAGAAGAATGGCCAGGCCCAGCTTGTTCAGATCCGAAAGCAGCGCGAATATCTCCGTCACGACCAGCGGCGCGAGACCCATCGAGGGCTCATCCAGCAGCAGCGCGCGCGGTGCGGCCATCAGCGCGCGGCCGATCGCGAGCATCTGCTGTTCTCCGCCCGACAACAGTCCTGCCGGCTGATGGCTACGTTCTCTCAGCCTCGGAAAACGGTCGTATACCTCTGCAAGCGTGACTCTTGCTCCGCCGTCCCGGCGGCTGTAGGCACCGACCAGCAGATTGTCCTCGACGCTCAGCGGCGCGATGACCTGCCGTCCTTCTGGCACGAGCGAGAGGCCCGCGCGCACGACGCGTTCAGCCGGACGTCCGCCGATTTCGGTCCCGCTCAGACTTATGGTACCGGCCGATGGTTTAATCAGCCCTGCGATGGTGTTGAGCAACGTCGTCTTGCCGGCCCCGTTCGCGCCGACAACCGCGACGATTTCTCCGGCCTGCACACGCAGGGAGATATCGTCCAGAACATCGGGCCCGCCATAACCCGAGCACAGGCCGCTGATCTCAAGCATCCTCGGCTCCGAGATAGGCCTCGATCACATGCGGATCGGAACGAATCTGCTCCGGCCGACCGGACGCGATAAGACGCCCCTGATTAAGGACATGGATCACGTCACAGACACCCATCACCAGATCCATATCATGCTCGACCAACAGGACCGCGACGCCCAATGGCGGAAGCTGCGCTATCAGATCCCGCAGCGCGGTACGTTCGCTGTGAGTCATGCCGGCGGCAGGCTCATCCAATAGAAGCAGGCGGGGGTTTGAAGCGAGCGCACGCGCAATCTCCACACGCCGTCGATCACCATAGGACAAGTCGCCGGCCGCCGTGCGCGCATGCCGGCCCACGCCGACCCTTTCGAGCAGCGCGAACGCAAGCTCACCTCGCTGACGATCGCTGCGTCTCATGCCGGGCAATCGCAACAGAATATTGAGCAGACGTGTCTCGGGTTCGTGGAGGGCCAGCGCCACGTTCTGCGTCGCCGTCAAATCCGGGATGAGCCGAATGTGCTGAAACGTTCTTGCGATACCACGGCGCGCCAGGATGTTCGCCGGCAGGCCGCTCACAGCCGCTCCATCGAGCAATACGTGGCCGGCAGAGGGATTGTCGACTCCACTGATGACATTCATCAGGGTCGTCTTTCCCGATCCGTTCGGTCCGATCAGGCCCGTCACCGACTTTTCTCGCAGCGACAGCGAGACGCCTGACAGCGCGGCGACGCCGCCGAATTGGCGGGAAACATCTTTCAGCTCCAGCAGCGCCGTCATGCGGCTCTCTTGCGTAGAAGGGCTGGCAGCGACGCCACGCCTGTCGGAACAAATAGGACGACGGCGAGCATCGCTGCCCCGATCAGAATCTCGCGCATCTGGGCGGAAAACCGCAACGCTTCCGGAAGAACCGTCAGGATCGTTGCTCCGAGCAGTGGACCTACGATATTCCACACGCCGCCTAGCACCGGCGCAACCACGGCATCGACGCTGCGCAAGAAGCCGAAGTCGCCTGGCGAGACAAACATGTTCAGGTGTGCCGCGAGCGCCCCGCCAAGGCCCGCTATGCCACCGGAGGCGGCAAATATCCACAGCTTGAAGAGCGCGACGTCATGTCCGGCCGTTGTCACCGCCAGCTCATCTGAGGCAACGGCCCGCATCCGCTCGCCCAAGCTCGAATTGCGCACGGCCCACGTCAGATAGACCACCGCCGCGAGCAGCAGTATAAGCTGCCAGGTTTGGGTATATTGCGGGATACCGAATATTCCGAGTGCGCCTCCGGTCACGGAATCCCAGTTCAGCGCGATGATCCGCGTCACCTCGGTGAAGGCGAGCGTCGCCATCGCGAAATAGTCACCGCGCAGCCGCAAGACGAGAGTCCCGAGACCCAGCGCAGCGAGGGCAGCGGCTGCTACGGCCGCGATCAGAGCGGGCGCAAAGCTCCAGCCATGCTGCATGGTTAGCCACACCGACAGGTAGGCGCCAATAGCCATCAGGCCACCCGTCGCCAGCGAAAAGAGATTGACGCCCAACAACAGGAAGCAGCTAAAGGCCAGCAATGAATTCAGCAGGCACAGATCGATCACGTTGTGATAGGCGCTGAAAAGCTCAATCATGCCCGTTTGGTCTCTCGTGCACCGAACAGGCCTGATGGTCGGGTTAGCAGAATGAGCAGCACAAGCCCGAAGCCAACAGCGTCCCTGTAGCCCGAGCCGACAATCACGACGCTTCCGACCTCGACGGCCCCGAGCAATAGGCTGCCGGCGAGCGCACCGGCGGCATTTCCAAGGCCGCCCAGGATCAGCACCGTTAGACCTTTCAGGAGAATGTTGTCTCCCATGAAAGGCGACACCGACTGGAACAGCAAGGACCAAAGCACGCCTGCACCGCCCGCCAACGCTCCGGAGATGAAGAAGGTCAACAGCCGGATGCTTCCCACGGGAACGCCAACCAGGCGCGCGACCGACTCGCTGAAAGCCACAGTGCGGATGCCGCGCCCTAGATTCGTGAACCGCAGAAGCGATGCAACCGCGAGCATCATCGCCAGCGCAACCGCGATCGCAACGATTTGCAGAAGCTGCAGCCTCGCGCCGAGAAGTTCGACGGCGGCACCGGCAAGCGCGTTGTCCGGGTAGCGCACCACCTGCGTTCCAAATATTTCCTGAGCCAGACCAATTAGAATGCGCGCCAACGCCAGGCTGCCAACCATGCCCATCCAGCGATGCGCACCGCGCTGCTGCAGGGGCCGGAAAACCACCATCTCACTCAATACACCGAGCAGGCCCGCAATTGTCGCCGCAACGACGATTGCGGCCGGCAGCGGCAGCGCCAGGGTCCGTACCATCTCGAGGCCCACATAGGCGCCCCACATGAACACCGCGCCCTGTGACAGGTTCAGCACGTTCATGACGCCGAAGATGAGCGTAAAGCCAATGGCGAACACGGCGTAAACGGCCCCGAGCGAGAGGCCGTTCACGAATTGCTGCAACAACATCTGTCAGCTCGGCGCAGCGACGAAGACTTTGCTGCTGCCATCACCGATGAGGACTTTGGGTTGAACCGTCGCATCCCGGTCCGCCGACCACCCGAAATGTCCCAGCACACCATCGAAATCGGTTATGGCCGCCAGCTTGTCGCGCACCACCTTGCCGCTGCTGACGTCATCTGCACGGCGGACAGCTTCGGCCAGCAGATAGGCCGCATCGTAGCCTTGTGCGTCGTAGATATCAGGGGTCGTACCGTACCGCTTGCGATAGGCTTCCACGAATGCCTTGCTGCGGGCATTGTCATATCCCGCGAACCACGACGCACCGACGATGATGCCGTTCGCCGCCGGCCCCGCCAATTCAAAGAGTTTGGCCGAAATATTGGCGTTACAGCCGATGAACGCCACCTTGTCATCGATGCCGAGCTGTCGCGCCTGCCTAAGAATTGCTGCAGCCTCCTCCGCGAGCGTGCCCAGGATGATCGCATCAGGCTTCTGCTCGCGAATTTTCGTGAGCTGGGCCGAAAAATCGACATCGCCGCGTTGATAACTCTCGATGGCGACCTGCTGTAGCCCAAGTTCAGTGACGGCTTTCTTTTGAACCTCGTGGGCGCTGCGCGTGAGCGCATCGTCAAGGCCGTAGATCAACGCGACCTGCTTGATTCCATGCTTCTTCACCGCGTAACGAAGCACAGTCGGAAAGACCTGATCTTCAGGCACGCTGGTTCTAAACACGAAGTCGCCAATCTTGGTCAGGTTGGGCGCGGTGTTCGAGCTCGCGATGACGACGACCCCCGCCTGCTGGGCAATGGGATCGGCTGCAAAGGCCGAATTTGAAAGTGACGGCCCGAGGATTGCGATAACGTTGTCCTGACGAATGAGACGCTGAAAGATATTTACCGTTTGGCCGCGATCTGCGCCATCGTCAGCATAGATCGCCTCGAGGGTAATGTCCTTAAGAGTGCCCGACGCATTGATTTCGGCAAAGGCCAGTTCGATCGCCTGCTTCTGCTCGGTGCCGTAAAGCGCAGCCGAGCCTCCCGTGGTTGACTGCACCAACCCGATTTTTGCAACACGCCGTGACTGCGCGAAGGCCGAGGACCCCGACAGAACAACAGCACCGCCCAGGGCCAAGACTCTGCGGCGAGAAAACGTCGGCATGACCATCGATTGTCCTCTAGAAAAACCCAATGTTTATCGCGGCCTGTTTAGAAGGCGAGCGGGCACTGTCAAGCTTCGCACGAAATTTGAAATTAAAACCCTTGGGAGCCCGACATCGCGAGAATGATCAACCCAAATCGGGCGCGCTTTGTGCAACTTTCTAGTCAGGCGAAAGAGCGCTTGAACAGGAAGCTGCGCTTTGATCTGGGTGATGGACCAATATGCGACATGACGAATTAACTGGAGCGACGACCAGCTACGTTTGATTCGAGCGTAGGCCATGGTGGTGGATGGCCATCATGGCGAAGCGACCGAGCGCGCACGCATCGAATACATCGCCGCCATATCCCCAACGCTGCTTGTTAATCCTGCCCGACACCAGCCATTCGGAGTCTTGAGGATCCAGCGACTTTCAAGGCGGCGCTGCTACATTTCGATAGCGATTAGGCTCGAAGAAGCGCCCTTGCCGGTAAGCCAAGCGTCGTGATGGTTTCGACGCGAAGACTGCACTAATTGCGCCCTCAGCTCGGGATCACGGCGAGGTCCACACCTTTCGGCAAATCCGACAGAGCCGACAGCGATCGGAGCAACACAAGGCCTACGTCGCAGCCCAAGGCTGTGGCGTCGAACACTCACCGCTGCACATTCACGGGATCAGATCCAGCCGCGTCGGGGCGCGACGGCCCAGCGCCGGCTGCTCCGCTGAGTTGCTTGGCTCTCTGACGCAAGATTGCTTTCTCCGCATCTCGCGGCGACCGAAACGACCGCCCGTCGAAACGGCTGAGCTCACGAACCGCGGCATGAAACCGGCAGCGGTTGCCATCTCGGACAACAAGGCCGACTGCGTGGGACTGAATTTCAATTACGAATGCAAGGGACATGGCTGGCCAATTCGCCGGTTATAATGATCGGCGTCTCCCGATTTGAAGGTTTGACATTGCTGGCTGCGTTAGGCGTGTAATTCAACACGCCGCCGTTGCCGTACGAGGGGCAACGCGCCGACTGGGGGACCAGCGAACAATCTCAACCACCGTTCGATCCCCTTGGACCAATTGCATGCACGAGTGTCGGCGCATCAGGCGCCGCAAGTCAATGCACGCCCGAAAATAAGACGTTTTCTGTTTATTTGCGCGGCGTCGAAGCTGCAAAACACTGAGCATCCGGACGAACCAGAAATTCGTTTTCCGCAAAACGGCTGCCCGGCATCAAAACCGCCACACCACACCGGTTTCCGACGAAGAGCTGTTGCACAGCCCTCGTACTTTCCCGTCACTACTTCAACTCGAAGCAACTCAACGAATTCAGACAAATATCGCCAGAGGAGATACGAACTCGTTGGAAAAGGGCAGGCAAAGACAATGCAGCGTCCGACAGACACGGCAAGTTTCAGGGAGGGAAAACCGAACGGACGTTGCAGTGAGGCGTTGGCATGCGATCCTCCATGAGGGAGGAACTGCGATCACCATTTTAAGGCGGCCGTGTGCACCGGATAGTCCCAGAGCGCCGTGGTCTCGGCATCGAGCAGGCTCACTGTGAGCGAACACCCGGCCATGTCCAGCGAGGTGACGAAGCTGCCGACCAACGAGCGGGCGATGCGCAAGCCGCGGTTCTCGAGCATCCGGCGCGCCGCATTGTACATCAGATAGAGCTCGATCGTCGGAGTGCCACCAAATCCGTTGACGAGAAGCAGCACCTCGGCGCCATTGCGCGCGTCGAGATCCTCTGCGATCGCCGTCGTCATCTCGTGGGCGATCACATCGGCCCGCTCCAGCTTGACGCGGCGGCGTCCCGGCTCGCCGTGAATGCCGACCCCCATCTCCATCTCGTCCTCACCAAGCGCAAAAGTCGGCGTGCCCGCGGCTGGCACTGTGCAGCTCGTCAGCGCTACCCCCATCGAGCGTGTGCGCGCGTTGACGCGCTCGCCGAGCGCGACACAGCCCTCGAGGTCAACGCCCTTCTCGGCGGCCGCGCCGACGATCTTCTCGACGATCAGGGTGCCGGCCACGCCGCGGCGGCCGATGCTGTGGGTCGAACTCTCGACCGCGACGTCATCGTCCGTCACGATGCTGGCCGTGCGCCCCTCGGCGATCTCGGCCGCCATCTCGAAGTTCATGCGGTCACCCGCATAGTTCTTCACGATGAAGAGCACGCCGGCCTCTCCGCCAACGGCTTGCGCGGCTTCGACGATCTGGTCCGGCGTCGGCGAGGTGAAGACTTGTCCCGGGCAGGCGGCGTCGAGCATGCCACGGCCGACGAAGCCTGCATGCAGCGGCTCATGTCCGCTGCCACCGCCCGACACCAGCGCGACCTTTTTCGGGTTCAGTTCGCGCCGGCGCACGAATTTCCGCTCCGGCCCGAGCGCGAGGATGTCCGCGTGCGCGGCCGCAAGCCCGTCGAGGCTCTCCGCGAGCATGCTGTCGACCGAGTTGATGAACTTTTTCATTGTTTCCTCCCGCTTCGTCCTTCGGCCTTTCGCTATTTTTCGCGCATGATAGCGCTCAGGCGCCGCGCGAACTCCTGGAGCAGTGCATCCAGCTCGGCGTTCCGCCTGGCGTTGCCGAGATCCGGCAGATGCAACGTGAGGGTCCGCTCATGCGCCCCCTCGGTCAGCCGGCCGATCCGGCGCGGATGCGCGCGCGCATAGGCGCGCAAGAAGGCGGCCTTTGCCTGCGGAGGAAAGTGGCAGACATCGAAGATCGTATTGAGATGCTGCACGGGTATCGGCACCGGATAGGCCGGATTACTGATCTGGCTGACGAAGCTGCGATTCTTGCCCATGGCATGCGCAAGGCGAAGTCGCATGCCCGAGGGGCGGCTCTCCAGCACCTCCTTGAAGATGCGCTTGTAAACCGCAACAGCGCCGGTCTCGGCCGGTTCTTCGATCGCCGTGTCAGCCAAGGCCGGCTCCGCTGCTCAGCCGGTCGATCGTCTGCTTGATCTGCGCGAGCGCCGATGCATTCACGGACAGCTCGCGCAAGCCACAGTTCAATAGCGCAGACAGGCAGCGCGGGTCGCTCGCCATGTCGCCGCACAGGCTGACGCTTATGCCGGAGCGCCGCCCATGCTCCGCGGTCCGCGCGATCAGTTCGAGCACTGCCGGATGCAAAGGATTCACCAAAGAGGCCAGAGCTCCGTTGGAACGATCGCACGCAAAAATATACTGCGCGAGGTCGTTCGAGCCGATTGAGAAGAAGGCGGCCTTGAAGCTCGCAATTGCCAGGGCCGCCGCCGGGACTTCAACCATGATTCCCAGCTCGGGCAGCATTGCGGCAATGCCTTCCGCCTGCAAGCGCTGCACAACCTCGGCGAACAGCTTCCGCCCCGCCTCGAGCTCGTCCGGCGCCGTGACCATCGGGAACATGACCTTGAGGTTTCCACGCACGGCGGCGCGCGCCAGCGCGCGGAGCTGAATAATAAAGATCTCGGGCCGGGCCAGGCAGAGCCGCAGGCCGCGCACGCCCAGGAAGGGATTGGCTTCACCGTCGATGGTGAACCCGGGCACCGGCTTGTCGCCGCCCGCATCAAAGGTGCGAATAGTGACCGGACGCCGCTCGGCCCAACGCAGGACCGCATCATAGGCCCGAAACTGCGTCTCCTCGTCGGGAAGGCCGCCCCGGTCGGTGAGCAGAAACTCGGTGCGCATCAAGCCAATGCCATCGGCATATTGCGCGTCCGCATGATCAAGCTCCTCGACGCGCTGGATATTGATGAGCAGCTTGATCCGCTCCCCGCGCCAGGACGCGGTCGGCCGTCGCAGAATTGCCCGGGCAGACGCCCTGCTCTTGCGGTGGATTTCGCGCCGCTTCTCGAACAGGCGAAGCTGCTCGGCATTTGGATCGAGCTCGAGCGTGGCCCCTTCGCCATCGAGCAGCGCCGTGACTCCGACCTCCGGAATAGCGCCGAGTTGCACGACCATGGGAATGCCCCGGGCGCGCGCCAGCATCGCGACGTGGCTCGTGGGGCTTCCGCGCAACAACGCCAGGCCGCCGCCGGCGGACCAATCGATCTCCAGAAATCGCGAGGGCGGCAGATCGTCGGCGCAGACCACGGAACCACCCGGAATCTTCGGGGCCTGCCCCTCGCCGCCCCGCAAGATATTGATCACGCGGTCGCGGAGGTCGGCGAGATCGGAGGAGCGCGCCTTCAGATATTCGTCCTCCGCCGACTCGTAATCCGCGATCTGCTCGTCGAGCGCCGAACGCCATGCGACATCCGCAGCAGCCCCCTGGCCGATCGATGCGAAGATCGCTTGGAGGAAATCCTCATCCTCCAAGAGCGCAACCTGGAATTCGAGAATCTGCGCGGCTTCACCGCCCGCGACCGCGGCAAGCTCCGCGATCTGACCGCTTGCCGCGTCGATCGCCTTGCGCAGCGCAAGCGCCTCCTCGGCCAACGCGCCTGCAACCCGCTCGCCATGAGTGCCGGCATCGACACGGACAAACGGGCCGTGAGCAAAGCCGATCGAGGCGGTTCTGCCGCGATACGCCAGTCCTGCAGCGCTCCCCTGCATCTAGGACGCCTCGTCCGGAAAATCGGTTGCAATCAGCTTGACCAGCGCCGCGACAGCAGCCTCTGCGTCACTGCCCGATGCCTGGATCTCAATCGTGCTGCCGTGCGCCGCACGCATGGCCATGATTTTGGCCACGCTCTTGGCATTGATCCATTCGGCCGCGCCGGCGACCCGAACGGAAATCTGTGCCTGGAACCTCTTGGCGAGTTTGGTCAGCTTGACCGCCGGGCGCGCATGCATGCCCACTGCGTGCACCAGCCGCACATGATCAGTGAAAGTCTGTCCATCCGCTTTGTCCAGCATGCTCATATTCCGTCATCATATCGCCGACATGTCAGCCGGCAGAGAGTTCCTCGGCCACGGCCTTCACCTGGGCCAGCGAGCTGCCGCCCGCCGCCTCGGTTGCCGCCATCACGGCGCCCTCGACGATCGGCGCGTTGCATACGACAACGAGATCGCGCCGTGCCGGCTCCAGCATTTCGACCGCCATCTCGCTGTTTGTTTCGGCACCGCCAAGATCGACGAGGATCGCGACGCCCTTCGCCGACCAGGCATCGTTGATGGCGTCGATGATCAGGGAGACGCTGGTGCCGAGCCCGCCGTCGGGATTGCCGCCGCAGAAGGCAACCTTGACCTCGCTGCCGACCATCTGCCGTACCATGTCGGCGGTGCCTTTGGCGATATCCCTCGAATGCGAGACGATCACGATCCCTACGGTTTCGCTCATTGCTCTCCCTCCAGGCTCGCGCATACCGCCTGCACGAGAACGCAGCTCGAACGCGCGCCGGGATCGACATGTCCGACGCTGCGGGCTCCGAGGAATGACGCCCGCCCCTTGGTGGCCTGCATCGGCGCGGTCCGCTCAACCGCTTCGGCGGCGGCGGTTCGGACCCGCGAGATCAGGTCAGGCTGCCCGGCGGCCGTCTTCAGCGTCTCCAGGACAGGAACCAGCACGTCGAGCATGGTCTTCTCACCTGCCTGCGAGCGACCGCGTGCGCTCACCGCATTCACGCCGCTGCCGAAGACATCCGCGAGATCCTCGGGCAGATGCTTGTCATGCGAAAGCGCTTCGCCCGCGGCGAGAAAGAAACTGCCGTAGAGCGGCCCGGAGGCGCCGCCGACCGTCATCACGAGGGTCTTGCCGATCATCTTCAGCGCCTCATCCAGCGGCTGTGCCGAGATCGCATCGAGCTTGCCGAGCACGGCTTCAAAGCCGCGCTTCATGTTCGTTCCGTGGTCGCCATCACCGATCGCCTGATCCAGACTCGTGAGCTCCGGCGCACTGGCAATGACCTGCTCTGCGGCCACCTTGACCAGCGACTTGAACGTCTCGGGTTGCAGCGACATCGCGATTGATCCTCTCAGTGAACCATCGAAGAGAGCCGTTGTCCCGCGCGATCGAAACACAGCGGTTGGACCAGATGCAATTCAACCTCCTGGCCAGCATGCAGCGGCTGATGCGGATCAGCCAGCGTTACCAGCCTCTCCCCTTTATAGTCCAGGTGAACGTGATTTTGCTCGCCGAGATGCTCGACGCGGTGCACGCGTCCGACCATCCGTCCGCCGCTGCGCGCAGCCAGGCGGAGATGCTCGGTGCGGATCCCAACCATCTCCGTTCCGGGTGGCATCGGCACGTCCGATAACAGGCGAGCCGGAAGGAAATTGATCTGGGGCGTACCGAGACGCGAAGCGACATAGCTCGAGGCCGGGCTCTCGTAGATCTCTCGCGGCGTGCCGAGCTGAAGAAGCTGGCCGTTCCTGATCACACCGATCCGAGACGCCATGGTCATGGCCTCGACCTGATCGTGAGTGACATAGAGAATGGTCGCGCCAAGCTCGAGCTGGATCCGCTTGAGTTCGAGACGAAGCTCGGCACGCAACTTGGCATCCAGCGACGACAGCGGCTCGTCCATCAAATAGATCGAGGGATCGCGGACCAGCGCGCGGCCGATGGCCACCCGCTGCATCTCGCCGCCGGAGAGGCGCGTTGCACCATTATTCAGCTTGCTTGCAATATGCAGCAGTTCCGCCGTCTGCTCGACGCGCTTGCGGATGATCGGCTCCGGCACGCGCCGCGCCGGCGAGCGCAGCGGGAACGCCAAATTGTCGTAGACGGTGAGGTGCGGATAAAGCGAGTATTGCTGGAAGACGAAGGCGATGTCGCGCGATCCCGGCGGATCGTGCGTCACATCCCGCCCATCGATCATGACCGAGCCGGCATCGGGGCTCTCGAGCCCCGTGATCAGCCGCAGCGTCGTGGTCTTGCCGGCGCCGCTCGGGCCGAGGAGGACCAGGAACTCGCCGTCGTTCACGGTCAGCGAGAGCTCGCGCAGCGCCTCGACCGCGCCGAAGCGCTTGCTGATGTTGCGTAAGGCCACGTCAGCCATTGCGAGCACTCCCGTCATTGGCGGTCCGAATCGCAAGGCCGCTACCGACATCGAACAGCGCCAGGCGTTCGGACCGGAATTCGAGACCCACCGTCTCGCCGATCCGCACCGATGAGCTGGAGGGTAGCCGCGCCGCGATGCGTCCATGGGCGGTATCGATGGTGACGATTTGGGTGGTACCAAGATATTCTGCGCCGAAGACCTCCCCGCGAATGGCGGCAGCGTCGGCAAAGCGGATGTGCTCCGGACGGATCCCGAGCGCCAGCGGAGCGCTCGCGCGGTCCTCGCGGATCTCAGGCACCGCGATCTTGGCCTCATGGAAGCTGATGGCCCGATCCCCCGATCGCAGGCCGCCTTCGAAGCGCAGGAAGTTCATGGGCGGCGAGCCAATGAAGTCGGCCACGAACATGCTCGCCGGCCGATCATAGATCTCCTGCGGCGAGCCGATCTGCTCGACGCGCCCCTTGTTCATGACGGCGATCTTATCAGCCATGGACATCGCCTCGAGCTGGTCGTGCGTCACGTAGATCGTGGTTGCGCCGATGCGATCGTGCAGGTCGCGAAGCTCACCGCACATCAGATGGCGGAACTCGGCATCGAGCGCACCCAGCGGCTCATCCATCAGAAAGGCCTTGGGACGCCGCACCATGGCGCGCCCAAGGGCGACACGCTGCCGGTCGCCGCCGGACAGTTTGGAGGTCTTGCTCGGCAAGAGGTGCTCGATCCGCAACAGCCGCGCCGTCTCCTGAACGCGCTCGCGAACCTCGCGCCGCGCCATGCCCTGGCACTTCAAGGGAAAGCCGATATTCCCGGCGACGTTCATGTGCGGATAGAGTGCGAAAAGCTGGAACACGAAGGCGATATCGCGCGCGGCAGCGCGGCGGAACGTCACGTCCTCGCTGTCGAGCAAGATCTTTCCTTCCGTCGGCAGCTCGAGCCCCGCAATCATGCGCAGCGTGGTCGTCTTGCCGCAGCCGGAGGGGCCGAGCATCGCAAAGAAGGTGCCATCGTCGATCGTGAAGTTCGAGCCGTGCACGGCGGTGAACTGATCGAACGACTTGCGCAGGTTTTCGACGCGGATCTGTGCCATTGTTGACCGCCTTATTCCGGAAAATGGCTCACGATGACGTAGCCAACTGTGCCGGCGAGGATCGTCACGAAGGAATAGCTGTAGAGGTCGATCGACCAGGGCTGCACCAGCATGATGATGCCGCCCCCGATCAGGGTCGTCGCGCCCGCCTCCCAAGGCCCGCGACGGAACCAGCGAGACATTCCACTCTTGGCAACCGCAGCAGAACCACTCATTTGCGTACAGCTCCGAAGGTGATGCCGCGGAGCAGATGCTTGCGCAACAACACGGTGAACAGGACGATCGGAACGACGAACAGTGTGGACGCGGCGGCAACGGCCGGCCAGTCCTGCCCGCCTTCGCCGATGATGAATGGGATGAAAGGCGGCATGGTCTGCGCCTCGCCGCTCGTCAGGAGAACCGCGAAGGCATATTCGTTCCAGGAGAAGATCAGGCAGAAGATCGCGGTCGCTGCGATACCCGTGACGGCCTGCGGCAGCACCACTTTGCGCAGAGCCTGAAGTCGCGTGTAGCCATCGACCAGAGCGGCCTCCTCGTATTCGCGCGGAATCTCGTCGATGAATCCCTTGAGCAACCAGACCGCGAGCGAGACGTTCACGGCGGTGTAGAGCAGGATCATTCCGAGCCTGGTATCGGTCAGATTGAGCTGCCGGTACATCAGATAGATCGGGATCGCGACCGCGACCGGCGGCATCATGCGCGTTGAGAGGATGAAAAACAGGAGATCGTCGGCGAGCGGAATACGGAACCGCGAGAACGCGTAGGCCGCAAGCGTGCCGAGAAAGACGGCGAGAAACGTCGACCCGAATCCGATGATCAGCGAGTTGACGAAGCGCGGCACGACCTTCGACGGTCCGGCAATCACCATGTCGTGCTGGCGCACGAGCTTGTCGTACCACGTCTGCGGCGGCGGCAGCTTGGCAATGAAATCGGGCGTCTGGCGGGTGCGCACGGTGAACAGGTTGACGTAGCCTTCGAGCGTCGGCTCGAAGATCACTTTGGGCGGATAGGCGATGGCGTCGCTCTGCGACTTGAAAGCGGTGGCGGCGATCCAGAGCAGCGGCAGGATCGTGATCACGGCGTAGAGGATGACGAGACCGCCCGCCACGGCCTTCGCGCGCGGCGAGGCCTCGACGATGGAATGAGCGGTGGATCCGGCCACAGCGGCGGTCATCGTTGCTTCACCTTGTTGAGCGCTTTGACGTAAATGTTGGCGGCACCGAACACTGTTACGAACAGGATGATGGCGAGCGCGGAGGAATAGCCGGTGCGCCATTTCTCAAATGCCGCGCGCTTGAGCGTGATCGACACCAGCTCGGTAGTCGACCCCGGCCCTCCCGACGTCAGGAGGTTGACCATGTCGAACATTTTGAAGTTCTCGATCGCGCGGAACAGCACCGCGAGCATCAGGAACGGCACCGTCATCGGCAGCGTGATCGACCAGAATTGCCGCCAGGCCGAGGCGCGATCGACTTCGGCGGCCTCGTAGATGTAGTCGGGAATGGAGCGAAGCCCGGCGAGGCAAATCAGCATGACATACGGCGCCCACATCCAGGTGTCGACGAGCACTATGGTCCAGGGCGCGAGCGAGACCTGCCCGGTCATGCTGAACGAGCTCGGCGGCACGCCGGTGAACAGGCTGATCACATAATTGAAGGGGCCGATCTGCGGCTGCAGCAGCAGCGTCCAGAAATTGCCGACCACCGCAGGTGACAGCATCATCGGCAGCAGGATGATCGTGGTCCAGAAGCTGTGACCGCGGAACTGACGGTTGATCAGGAGCGCCAGGCCGAACCCGATGATCACCTGGAGCGTCACCGAGCAGATCACGAACTGCGCCGTGGTCTGGAGCCGGAGCCAGACGTCCTCGTCGGTGAGTATGTCGCTAAAATTGTCGAACCCAACGAACCGCAACGGCAGATAGGACATGCTGAGGTTGAGACTCGTGAAGGACAGCCGGATCATCCACACCAGCGGGAAGATGTTGATCGCGAGCAGAAGCGCGATCGTGGGCGCGACGAACAGCCAGGCGATGGTGCGGTCCGACAGGCCGCGCACGCGACGCGTGGTGCGGGACCTCGCGGGCTCGCCCATGCCGGCGATCGTGGCATGATCAGGTTGAGAGATCGTGGTCATCTTGTCCATCGGCTGGCTGGTGCGGTTTCCCCGAGACACGTCCCGGGGAAACCAGTCCGGTTGATCCGGGTCGCGTCTATTGCGAGGCGACCTGCTTGCCCTGCTCCTTGAAGACCTTGGTCCAGTCCTTGACCAGGAGATCGAGCGCCTGCTGCGCCGTGCCCTTGTCCGCAACGACGTAGTCATGCACCCGCTTCTGCATGTCGAGCAGCAGTTGCGCGTACGATGGCTCGGCCCAGAAGTCCTTGACGATGCCCATCGACTCCAGGAATTGCGGCGCGAACGCCGCGCTCTTCGGGAAGTCGGGGGCATCGACCACCGCCTTCAGGGCCGAGTAGCCGCCGAGCTGCCACCATTTCTGCTGCACGGCGGGCTGCGCAAACCATTTGATGTAGGCGAGCGCGTCGTCCTTGTGGTCCGAGGTCGCCACGACCGAGATGCCCTGTCCGCCGAGCTGGGTGAAGTGTCCGTTCGGACCAGCCGGGTTGACGAAGAAACCGATCTTGTCGCCACCGACATTCGGATCCTTGTAGAGGCCGGGGAAGAAGGCGAACCAGTTCATCTGCATCGCCACCTGGCCGGACTTGAAGGCATCCAGCCCTTCCTGCATGTAGGCGTTGGTCATGCCAGGGGCCGTGCAGCACTTATAGAGCTCCTTGTAGAACTCGAGCCCCTTGGCCGCGTCGGCCGAATTGACCACGCCCTGCATCTGATACGGCTTCTTCGGATTGTCGTAGTTGAAGCCGTAATTGTAGAGCACGTTGGTCACGCCCATCGTGATGCCTTCGGACCCACGCTCGGTGAAGATGTAGGCACCGTAGACCTTCTTGCCGTCGATCTCGCGCCCCTGGAAGAACTCCGCGATCTGCTTCAGCTCGTCGTAGGTCTTCGGCGGTGCCAGGTCGCGGCCGTACTTGGCCTTGAAAGCCGACTGGATGTCGGGCCGCGAGAACCAGTCCTTGCGATAGGTCCAGCCCACCGCGTCCGCCATGGCCGGCAACGCCCAATAGTTCGGCGAGTTCTTGGGCCACTGCGAATAGCCCACGACCGTCGCCGGGACGAAGTCATCCATCGATATCTTCTCGCTGTCGAAGAAATCGTTGAGCTTGACGTACCACTTGTTCTCGGCGGCCCCGCCGATCCACTGGCTGTCGCCGATGATGAGGTCGCAGAGCTTGCCGTGGGAGTTGAGTTCGTTGAGGAAGCGATCGGCATAGCTCGTCCAGGGGACGAACTCGTATTTCATCTCGATGCCGGATTGTTTGGTGAAGTCCTTGCCCAGTTCGACCAGGGCATTGGCCGGGTCCCATGCCGCCCAGCAAAGCGTGAGTTGCTTGTTCTGGGCTGCGGCTTCGCTGCCACCGAGGCCCCCAAGCGCGGCGGCCGCAAGGAACGCAGACGTCGCCGCGCTGCGTAGCCATTTCAATCTTCGCATGTCCGTTTCCTCTCTATCGTTGGAGCACATAACCCGCTCGGCGCGCGCCTTGCCGGAACGACGTCGAGACCTGAAACCGAGTTGATGAGCGATGATGGAGAGCGAGACGGGGCGTTTCCGGAAAAGGGGTCCGGATGGCTGGGCTCCTCCCACACATCGGCTCGATGTGCGATGTTTATTATTTTTCGTGATACTAAACGTATTACTAAATTCGAGGGACCGTCAAGCGGGTTTCTTTGGCTGCGAACGAAAAACCTTCACCGGTGCTCGGACCCGCGATGTGCATGCGATGGCTCGTCAGAAACAGGGGAGCGCGGGAGTTACGGATTTGAGGGCCTGGACCCCACCCGCAACCGAGATCGTCACGCTGCGACCTAGTCCCGACTGCGGCCTTGTTTAGCAAAAAACTTTACTGAACGTTCAATGCGAGCCCGTGAAAGCGCGTTTGGCTCTTGCCGGACGGCCTGCTGAACGTCCGCTCTGCGCGCCAAGAGCTGTCCAGAGCGCGCCATTGGCACGGGAGTCAGCTCCCGCAAGGCAAAGAAGAGCTTTCGTTCCAGCATCTCGCATAGAACATTCCGACCACTGCCACATCAGATCACCCGCCACTGCAGCAGGGAGTACGGCGGATCCGAATCGAGATGATGCTCGAACACACCTGCCACGGCCGCTCCGATGACGACGGTCTGCATCGGATCGCCTAGCAGGTTGCCCACCAGCCGCACGCCGCCGGCGTGCGGGAGCTCCACGAGCACCGCGAGGTAGGGACCGTGTTGCCTGAGCACCGCATGCGAGGGGTGCCAGACGCGCTCCCAGCTAAAGATCCGGCCAATGGGCTCGACCTCGGTCCACTCTGGGTCAAAGGCGTGGCACTGATGGCATATCCACTCAGGCCCAAACCGCCAAGTGTGACAATGAGTGCAGCGCTGCACCAGAAGCCGCGCCTGACGCAGTCCCTCCCAGTAAGGCGCAGACAAGCCGTCGGGCTCGGCCACTGGAATGGGAAGGCCCGCGGGAAGATAGGGCGAGTTTGCGCTACCGCTCATTGTGTCGCTTCCGAGCCAAGGAGAAGGTTGCTGACGGGCGTGACCATCGGGCCGCCGATCACCATTGCGACGTCATTCCGTTGCACCTGGTTCACCGACGTGCCGCGCACCTGGCGCACGGCTTCCAGCACAAGCTCGAAACCATGCATGTAGCATTCGGCGAGGTTGCCGCCGCTGGTGTTGAGTGGGAGCCGCCCGGAGGGGGCAGTGAGGTTCTCGAGCGTGAGAAACTCATTGGCTTCCTCCGGCTTGAAGAAACCATGCTCCGCCAGCGCCATGACCACACCGCCGGTGAAGTTCTCATAGCTTTGCACCACGCCGACATCGGATGGACCAAGACCTGCCATGCGGTAAAGATCAGGCGCCACGGTGCCGAAATTCGCGCTGGCGTAGAAGGGTGAATTGTGGGGCACCGCTCCCGCGCGATATCCAGAACCGACGGCCGCACCGAGCACGTAGACCGGCCTGTTCCGGAATTCGCTGGCGCGGTCCGCAGGCACAAGTATCAGCGCAGCGGCGCCGTCGTTTTCCATGCAGCAATCGTACAGATGAAACGGTTCGGCGATCCAGCGCGACGTATCGTATTTCGCCTCGTCCAGCGGCTTGCCGTACATGACCGCACGCGGATTCGCCTGTGCGTGGTGGTAGGACGCCAGTGCGATCGCGCGCAGAGCCTGCTGCCGTAGGCCATGCTCGTGCATATAGCGGCGCACCTGCATGGCGAAGCGCTGCGGAGGCGCCAGCACGCCATAAGCCATCAGGTAGGCCTTCTCGCCGGAAATCGTGTTGATGCCGGTCGTCTGCCCGAAGCGGCCGTATTGCCCCTGGGCCAATGACCGAAACACGACGACGCAATCCGCAAGACCCGCGACGATCGACGCGGCGGCATTGGCAACCGCCGCGCAGCAGCCGCCACCGCCTCCGCCCCATTGCATGCTGGCTGCACGAAGCTGTCGCGTGCCCAGGGCGGCGGCCAGCCGAGACGCGTCGCTGCGATCGTCGCTATAGGAAGCAAACCCGTCGATATCACGCGGGTCCAGGCCTGCGTCCGCGCAGGCGGCCAAAATTGCCCTGAGGGCAAGCTTGAACTCCGGGTCCGGCGAGCCGCCATGGCGGTAGTATTCGGTTTCGCCAATCCCGACGACGGCGACGCGGCCGCGGAGCGTTCGCTCTGCCATCGTCCGGGCCATCATGGTTGTCCTTGGGCGTGTTCGGTCCGCCCGTCAGACCTGCCGAGAACGCCGGACTCGACGAGCCGCGCCAAGCGCTCTCGGTCGTAACCCAGCAACTCGCTCAACACCTGTTCTGTATGTTGGCCGACCGCCGGCGCGGCCACGGGATCCGCCACCGGAGTGTGGGAGTATCGGATCGGCGATCTGACATTGGGCACCCATCCAGCCGTCGGATGCGGGATCCGGGTCACGATCGCACGCTCTTTCGCTTCCGGCGAACGGATCGCCTCTCCGACCGTACGCACCCGTCCGCACGGCACGCCGGCCACCCGCATCCGCGCTTGCCAATGCGACCATGGCTCCCGCGCGAAGGCCTCGCCGAGGATCGCGAACAATTCGTCTCGCCGCCGAATCCGGTCGGGCCCGGTCGCGTAGGCTGGCGCCGACGCCAGGTCGGCGCGATCAAGGACCTGCGACATCAGGCGTTGAAAGATCTTGTCGTTGCCGCAGTTGATGTAGAAGGCGCCATCTTTCGCCTTGAACACCCCCGATGGGCATGTGTCCGGGCTGGTGTTGCCATGCCGTTCCGGTCCCGTCCCGCTAAAGAGATGCTGCAGCGGCGCATAGCCGGTCATCAACACGGCGGTATCGAACAGAGAGACCTCGATGCCCTGCCCCTGCCCGGTTCGTTCGCGGGCCATCAGCGCACCGAGTATCGCGTTCGAGGCCATCATCGCGGTACTTATGTCCATGACCGGCGACAGCGCTCGCACACCCTCCCGGTCGGAGTAGCCATTCATGGAAACGAACCCGCTCTCGACCTGCGCGATCGGATCGAAGCCGAGCCGATCTGCAAATGCGCCGTCGCGCCCATAGGCGGACACCGAGCAGTAGACGATCTCCGGCGCGATCTTGCGGCAGCGTTCGTAGTCGAGCCCCAGTCTTTCCATGACGCCGGTCGAGAAATTCTCGATGACCACGTCGGCCTTGGCGATCAATTCGCGCACGATCTCAAGTCCCTCCGGTGACTTCAGGTTGATCGCCACGCTGCGCTTGTTGCGGTTGGTCCAGAGAAACGGCGCGCCATGCTTCAGATCCGGATGCATCGGCGGATAACGCCGAAGATCATCCCCGCGGCCGGGTGCCTCGATCTTGATAATTTCGGCGCCCATATCGGCCAATATCATGGTGGCCAACGGCCCGGCGATGAAATGAGAGAAATCGACGACCCGTATTCCCTCCAACGCCTTTGGCGCATTGGACGGACGCGGCAAATGTTCGGGAAATTCCGCTTCGAGCTGATCCAACATTCTTCTCACCCCGCCTCCTTCCACGATCAATCGCTCTTCGATTGTTGAACCAGCGCGCATCCGCCCTCCTCAAGAGGTCGGAATGCCTCCGGGCCCGTGAGCACACCGACCTGCTCCAGCAGATCCCATTTGGTCTTGGATGCCGCCGGAGCCTTCACCTTCAGGATGTACATGTCATGAATGGCGCGCCCGTCGGCGCGAACAACAACCCGTCCAAACAGGTCGTCGTCGATCGGGTTCTCCTTGATCTTGCGGATGACTGCCTGCGCATCGTTCGTCCCGGCGGCTAGCGCTGCGTTCAAATAGGCCCGAATGGAGGAATAGACGCCGGCGTGAAACGCGGTCGGCGAGTGCCCATGCTGCCGCTCACTGAATCTTGCCGACCAGGCCCGGCTGGTATCATTCAGGTCCCAATAGAAAGGCTGGGTGATAATGAGACCCTGCGCGACCGCGAGACCACTCGACTCCACGTCATTGGTGGTGGTGAGCAATGCTGCAAAGGTGCGGCCGTTCTGCTTCAGGCCGAATTCCGCCGATTGCTTGATGAGATTGACGGTATCGCCGCCGGCGGTTGCAAATGCGATGACGTCGGCGCCGGCACTATCTGCCTGCAATATGAAGGATGCGTAGTCCGCGGTGTTGATGGGAACGTTGACCGATCCCAGCACACTGCCTCCGCCAGATTTGATGACCGACGTTCCGTCCACGACCATCGATTTGCCAAGCGCATTGTCGGTCGCGATGAAGTACCACTTCTTGGCACCGTGGCGCACAAGGTAGGAGGCTATGGTGTGAGAGGCCGCCCAGGTATCGAAGGTCCACTGGATGGTGTTGGGCGAGCAGTATTTTCCCGTCAGATCGGACGATGCCGCACTCGAAGCGATCAGCGCTGCCTTGGTCCCTCGAACGACCTCGTTCACGGCAAGGCCGACCGCCGAGTTGGGCACGTCCGCAATTGCATCGACCCTGTCCTGATCGATCCACCTGCGGGCGATGCCCGCTCCGACGTCGGCCTTGTTCTGGTGGTCCGCCGAAATGATCTCGACCCGGAAATCGGGATGTTGATGCATAAAATCTTCGGCAGCCATTTTCGCGGCCGTAACCGAACCTTCGCCGGCATTGTCAGAGTAAGGACCGGAGGCATCGTTGAGCACGCCAATTTTGATGGCGCGCGAGCCCTCTGCGAGGACAGGCCACCATGCGCAGATGGCCAGAAGAGATGCTCCAAGCAGCAGCCGTAACAGGATTCCCATATTTTTCACCAGATGGTTGATCAGCATGACTTCAGAGATCCAGAACGAGCGTCGGTGACTTCGAGCCCGAGCAGCAGATCATGATTGTCCTGTTCGCCGCCTGCTCTTCCTTGCTGAGAAACAGGTCACGATGGTCCGGTATGCCTTCAATGACCCTGGTTTCGCAGGTGCCGCAGACGCCTTCGGTGCAGGCGTAGCTCGCGGCTATTCCGGCATCCAGGAGCGCGTCGAGAATTGTCTTCCCCGCCTCGACCTTTATGGTTCGCTTGCTCCGCGCGAGCTGCACTTCGAAGCCGCCCGCGAGCGCCGGCTTCTCTCGGGCCTTGAAGTATTCGACATGCACATGGTCGGCGGGACGGCTGGCGGCGGCCGCTTCGAACGCCTCGAGCATGGGAACGGGACCGCAACAATAAAGATGCGCATCCCAAGGCGCGGCTTTGACGATGGCCGACAGGTCGAACATCCGACCCGACGGCTCCCGGTCAAAATTCACGTGCAGGAAGCGGCCGGCGTCCGGGCGAATGGCGCTCAGCTCGTCGACAAACGCGGCGGAGACCCGCGTCCGGGCGGCGTAGAACAGCTCCCAGGAGCGGCCGAGCGACTGGAGCCGACGGATCATCGACAAGAGAGGCGTAATTCCGATTCCGCCGGCGATCAGGACCGAATGAGTTGCGTTCTCGTGAAGGGCAAAGTTGTTCCTGGGCTGCGAGACCGTGATGATGTCTCCCACCCGAACCGTCTCGTGGATAAACTTCGAGCCGCCTCGACCTGCTGTTTCCCTGTTGACCGCAATCACATAGCGCTTGGTCTCGCTCTGCTCGTTCAGAAGCGAATAGCTGCGAATCATTCCGTTCGACAAATGAAGGTCGATATGACAGCCGGCCGTGAAAGGCGCGAGATCCTCGCCTGCCGGAGAGACCAATTCGTAGGAATTGATGGTCTCCGCCTCAAGGCTGATGCGCTTGACCCGGAGCTGCATGCTGCGCTCAGCCATGAAGGAAGAGTTCACAGCTCATACCCGAAATCGACACCGAGCTGTGCCCGCATGAATGGTGCGCCGACATCGACCCAGGAATCCTCAGGCGGCAATCGCAGGGATACCGCTCGCACCATGAAGACATCGGGGTCGGTCACCCCCTTCGGCTTGGTACCGTGATCGCGATAGGCGCCGAGCGTCTCAAGCAGCAGGCGCCGCGTCATCGCAATGCCCGTGTCGCTGGAGCAGAGGTTCTCCTTGGTGCGGTCGAAGATCGGCGAGACACCGCTCTGGCAGGCGCCGTCCTGCACCCACAGTCCAGGCAGGCCTGAGAACCAGGTTGTCTGCTGTGCGCCATAGTCAAACCGAAATCCGTTCTGCGGATTGTATTTGGTCCAATAGCCTGCGTACGGCACAGTTACCGGATGCTGGACGAGCGAATGGCGGCTGGCATGCCCGCTCTCCCGGCCATTGTGGCCTTCCTCGAAGATCTGACGCGTCTTTGGCGATAGCGGCGCGGCGGGATGATACGAGAACATGATACAGAGCGTGTTCTCATCATCGATCGGCACCCAGGCGTGACCACTGAGATCCGGAAACGGCGACAGGGGCGGCACGAGCGTATAGAATGGCAGCAGGAACTGATTGACGCGCCAGTACAGGGTATTTGCGTCGTAGTTTCGCCGTGCGGCGATGCTCATTCCAAAGTCCTGCCTAATGCATTCGAACGTCGGACGAAGATCGCGCTTCTGGATCCACGCGCTCGTCGTACCCTGTGAATCGAGACGGCCGTGGAGCAACGGCGCATGCGCGGAATCGATCTCGCCCTCGACGGCCTGCAGCCAATTGCACTCCTGGACTCGAACCGAGATATGCACCTGCTCTGGCGGGACCAGATTCCATTCCAAATTCGGGAGAGGCGGAGGATTGGCGGCGTCAGGCCCCATATAGGTCCACAACATACCGTTCCGTTCGCGACAGGGATAGGCTTTGATCCGAACGTGCTCTTTAAGGCGGCTGCGGACCGGCTCGGCCGGCATGTCGGTAACCGAGCCCGACACATCGAACTTCCAGCCGTGATAGACGCATCGCAAGCCGCAATCCTCGTTCCGCGCGAAGATCATTGGCGCGCCACGATGCGGACACGCGTGGTCTACCAGACCGACGCGGCCCTCGGAGTCCCTGAACGCAACAAGGTCTTCCCCGAGCAGTCGGATTCGCTTCGGCTGCCCATCGTTGACGAGGTCCGCCGAGGGCAGGAAGGGAATCCAGTAAAGACGGAAGAGGTCTCCAAGTGGCGTGCCCTTGCCGACCCTCACCAGTCTTTCGTTGTCTTCACGCGAGAGCATGAGCTTCCTCCATTGAACGAGCGGCGCATTCCAAGCTAGCTATTTGGTGGAACGTCCCAGAAGCGCGGCGACGCGGCTGGACAGCCCGAGATCCTGGGCGGTCCAAAGCGGATCGCTTGCGGCAAGCGGCTTTCGCGGGACGGGAGGCGCCCTGCCTGCCTCCACCAGATTGACGATGATTTCGATCCGGCGCCGCTCCAATTCCTTCAGCGTGTCTTCGACAACGAGGCCTTCGGCCGTGCAGCCCGGCAGTTCCGGATAGGCGAGCCGCACCAGCCACTTGCCCGGCTCGGTTTCGACCGCCTCGGCCTCGAGGAGATAAGGAATGGACAGGAGTTCGCGCAGATCCAAAGGATCCTCCCCGGACGTCGTTCTTCTATTTTGTTACGTATACGTACTACCTTCGCGAATGACACGCAAGAGCCAATGAGAGCACGATCGGCGGTTTTGTACGGACGGCTTCCTACCGCCTCTGGCGGAGGGTTGAGGGCGGATGGCCAAGCTGCTAACGGCTAGCGGTTCTCATCAAGAGGATAACTCGGATCAACAACGGATGTCGGCGGACAAGGAAACGAAAGCGCCCGCAGATCTCGCCCGCAACTGGAGGCTGGAGGGCGGCATCGGATTTCTCCTCCGCTTGCTCGAAGCGCGCTATGACCTGCTCTATCAAAAGCTGACCGGTCAGAGCGATGTCACGCCGCGGCAGTTTGGCGTGCTGCTCGCCCTCTATCAAAATGGCCCCATGATCCCTTCCGCGCTGGCGGAACGCATTAGCTGCGATCGGAATACGCTGAGCGAGATGCTCAAGAGGATGACGGCACGCAAGCTGATCTCCAAGAGAAGCAATTCGGAAGACCGCCGCTCGATTCAGGTTCAGATCACCGCCAAGGGAGAGGAAGCGCTCCTGGGCGTCATTCCCGCTGCAGCCGAGTTGCAAGACACCATGCTGGCGCCTTTGCGTAAGGAGGATCGCGCGCATTTCCTCAGGTGCATGCTGGCCATCGCGAAGGCCACACCGACGGAGCCTTCCTCTCCTTCAAAAGATTGACTTTCCTTGGATGCAAACGGCGCGCAGCCAAAGCACTCTCAGACTCCTCTATCGCGCCCGATACCGCACCGGCAGCCGCTTTACGCCGCCGAGGAAGGAAGTCTCCGTCCAGGCCGGCTCGCCCGCAAGTTCGAACCGGCGTCGGGCACAAGGCCCGGGTCGCGCTGCAGGCGGTCCATGCAATCCGGATTCTCGATCAGTGCGAGCAGGCCGCCGGCAATCGTGGCGCTCGTGGTGTCGTGGCCGGCGCTCGCAAGAGCGATGTAGTACGAATAGGCTTCGAAATCCTCAATGGGCCTTCCATCGATTTCGGAAGTTGCGATGACCGTTGCCACATCGTCCTTAGGGCTTTGCCGTCGCTCCTTCGCGACATCCTTGAAATAATCGACATAGGCAAGCGTCGCATCGATCAGGTCCGTCCCCTTCTGCATGTCGGGATCGCCACCGCCGAAATAGGCCTGGGTGATCTTCAACAGCCGCTCCTCATCGTCCCGCGGCACTCCCAGGATCGTCATCAGGACGCGCAGCGGATAGTAGATCGCAATCTCGTTGTAAAAGTCGCATTCGCCGCCGATCACAAGAAGTCGGTCAACGCTCTCTCTTGCCAGTGCCTCCATCCGCTCCGCCAGAGTTCGGATGTGGCGCGGCTGAAACCAAGCGTGCGTCAGCTTCTGATACTTCGCATGATCAGGATTATCCATTTGCGGCAGGGCACGGACCAGCATGGGCCTGCCATTCATGGCTTCCCTCACCTTGCTCTCGAACTCGACACTGAGGAGCTTTGTCCGGGGCGCGTTGATGAAGCGGTCGGCCTGACGCTCGATCTCGATGATGTCCGCATACCTCGTGATCGTCCAGAATGGACGGTAGCCATCCGGCTCAGTCCAATGGACCGGATCGTTGCGACGCAAGCCGGCAAAGAGACGGTGCTGAAGGTCGACATTGCCGTAGGTCTTGTGATCGGCAATGGCATTGTCGAGTGCAAGATCGAGCATCTTTATTCCTCCCCGCGTGTCTATGTCCTATACAACGCTCCCAATTTCCCGCATGGTCAGGACCGGCTTGACCACACGGCCGTGCTCGAGATCGTCAACGGCTTCGTTGATCTTCTCGAGCGGATAGGTCTTGACGAATTTGTCGAGCGGCAATCGGCCATCACGGAACAAGCCAATCATCCGCGGAATGAACAGCTTGGGGTTGGCATCTCCCTCGACGACGCCGCGAACCGTGAGTCCCCGGCCAACCAGAACGCTGGCTTCGGCCGCATAGAGCGTGCCGCGAGGCGGCGCCGCGACCTGCGCGCAGATACCTCTCGCGCGCAGGCAATTGATCGAGTTTGTCGCGGCTGCCGGCACGCCCGTCGTATCCAGCGAGAAATTTGCACCGCCTTGCGTGACCTCGACAATCTCCGCGGCGGGATCGTCGGCGCGGCCGGACACCGCGTGGGTCGCGCCCAATTCTTGGGCGACGCGCAGCCGCTCTGGGACGACATCCACCGCGATGATTGTCGAGCATCCGACGATCCCCGCTGCGATGATGGCGGAGAGGCCGACCGCGCCGACGCCGAAGACCGCGATCGACGTGCCGGGCCGCGGCCGGAGGACATTTATGACAGTACCCATTCCGGTCTGGACCCCGCATCCCAGCGGGGCGACGAGTTCAAGCGGCAGATCGTCCCCGATCTTGATGACATTCCTCGTCGTCGCAATGGCATGGGTTGCGAATGCGGACTGGGCGAAGAAATGCCCGCCCAGTTCGCTCCCGTTGCGCATCAGCACTGATCCTCCGGTCCTGGTTCCGAATAGGTTGACGGCACGAAAGTGGTCGCAATATCCGAGGGCGCCATCGCGGCAGTTCGGGCATTCGCCGCAAGAACCGAAGCTCATCAGCACGTGATCGCCAGGCCGGACCTGCGTTACCCCAGGGCCGACCTCCTCGACCACGCCGGCGCCCTCGTGGCCCAGAACCTTCGGCATCGGAATTGGAATATGTTGAAGCTTCACCGCCAGATCGGTGTGACAGATCCCGCAGGCGTGCACGCGGACCAGAACCTCGCCGGCCTGCGGAGGCGCGATCTGGCAGGTCGCGATTTCAAACGGATCCCGCGGACCATTGGCGATTGCGGCCAAGACATTCGTTGCGCGATTCGATTCTGGCGCCGGCATCTGGCTAACCCTTCGTCTGATCCGTGCTGCTCCCGAACGCGCCCGCTTCGACAAGGCTCGCAATCGCGTCACCGGACAGCCCGAGGACTCGCGCCAACACCTCATCGCGGTGCGCGCCAATGGCGGGGATTTCCCGCTGCATGGATGTGTCGGCAGCCGACATTTTCCAGGGCGCATTGACCCCCATGAACTCGCCCGCCCCGTCTGCTATCGTAGCGAACGCACCCCGCTGCAGCAGATGCGGGTCGGTCAGCGCGGCGCCTGGATCGCGATATTCGGCGCACGGCACTCCAGCGCGGTCGAGAGCGGTGATACATTCGCGCGCGGTGTGCCGCTCGGTCCACTTCTCGATGATCTGCATCATCGGGGTCCAGTTCGCGGCCCGACCCGGTACAGTCTTGAACCGTGGGTCATCGGCGAGCTCGCGCTGCCCCGTCACATCGCAGAGCGCCGCAAAGTTTCGCGGCGTGATCGGCGCGATCAGGATGTCGCCATCCAGGGCGCGTACCGGACCGTAGGCTGCACGCGGCGTGCGGATCGGGAACTGCGCCTCCTGCAGTTCATAAACGAGCAGGTTCAGCATGCAGTCCATCAATGCGACGTCAATCCGCTGGCCCACCCCCGTCCGCGTGCGTTGGACCAGTGCTGTCTGGATCGCCGAGTAACCGAAGATCCCGCCAAGCACGTCGGCGACGAAGACGGCGCCGGCTGCCGGCCGATCTCGATCACCGGCATAGCGCATCAAAGAGCGATCGAAGCCGCTCTCGGCGTGAACGATCATGGCATAGGCTGCACGCTCCGCGGCGGCGCCGGATTGGCCGTAGCCAGAGATCGAGCAATAGATCAGGCGCGGATTGATCGCGCGCAGCGCCTCGTAGCCGAGACCAAAACGGTCCATCACTCCAGGCCGGAAATTCTCGACCAGAATGTCCGTCTCGGCCACCAATTGATGCACCAGCTTGATCGCATCGGGGTTCTTGAGATCGAGCGCAAGGCTCTGCTTTCCGGCATTGAGCTGACCGAAATAGGCGCTATGGCCGTCGCGCAGCGGTGTTCGCAGCCGCATGTCATCGCCCTCGGGCGGCTCGATCTTGATCACCTCCGCGCCGACGTCGGCGAGCAGCCGCGCGCAATAGGGGCCGGCCAGCATGATCGAAAAGTCAAGCACGCGTATGCCCTCAAGAGGCGGAGCGCTTGTTGGCTGCTCCTGCATGTGCTCCCTCCTATCTCGGCAGCCCGAGCGCCCGTTGCGCAATCAGGCTGCGCTGTATCTCGTTGGTGCCGATGCTGATGACCCACATCAGCGAATGGCGCAGGTTTTGCTCGAACCTGCCGTTGTCGATTGCACCCGGCATTTGTTCAGAGAGCGCCGCGCGCATGCCGAGGATCTCAAGCGCCGCCTCGCCGAAGCGCTCCATCAATTCGCCGGAAAAGACCTTGCTGATCGCGCCATATTCCGGCGGCGTCACGCCATTGGCGGCGAGCTCCGCGCAATGCATCATCAATTGGCGCCCGACCTCGATGTCGGCCGCAAGCGTCGCCATCCTGTCGCGGACAACAGGATCATCGCTCAGCGCCCAGCCGGTATCGTCCTTCGCGATCACATAGCGGCGCAATTGCTCAAAGGCGTGCACGACTTTCAGGACGATGCCACCGCCGACCAGACCGCGCTCAAACGCGAGCGCACCGGTCAACACCCTCCATCCGCCATTGACCTCGCCGACGATGTTCTCCAGGGGAATGCGAACGTTGTCGTAGAAGATGTTGGCGAAGGAGCCGTCGTACATGGTGCTCGCCGGCCGGATCGTGATGCCTGGGGCATCCATCGGCACGATGAACATGCTGATGCCGGCATGCGGCGGCTTTGCATCCCTGTCCGTCCGCGCGGCAAGAAACATGTATTTGCCCCACCAGGTGGTGGTCCAGATCTTCTGGCCGTTGATCACCCAGTGATCGCCCTCGCGCGCGGCCGTGGTGCGTAGCGCCGCCAGGTCGGAACCGGCCTGCGGCTCGCTGTACCCCATGCCATGCATGGCCTCGCCGCGAAGGATTTCAGGCAGATATCTTCGCTGCTGCTCAGGCGTGCCGAACATCATCAGGGCATTCGCCTGGATCGCCGCGCCAATTCGCGGCGCCTCGCCCCGCTCCATGGTCTCCATGAAGGCGATCTGTTCAAGCGGTGAGCGGGCCTGGCCGCCGAACTCTTTAGGCCAGCCGAGGCCGATCCAACCTGTGCTGCCGATATCGCGGGCGAAGTCGGCGTCGAACTCCCGCTTGGCAAATGGCCTGCTGTCGAATTCCGTCTTTCTGTCTCCCGACCAGTTCTGCTCAAGCCAGATGCGAACCTGCTCGCGCAGCGCGTTGCCGGCGGGACCGAGGTCATATTCGGGCAGGCCTTGGCTTTCGCCAGCCAGCAGGGACGAAGCCAGAAACCGCTTCGCGTGCGCCGATCCGCCCAGGGCGATCGTATCAAGGTGCACACGTTTGAAATGCAGTGGCGCCTCATGTTCGTCGGCGTAGCCGATCGCCCCGAACGTATGCTGGGTTTCGAGCGAAACTCGCCGCAAGGCGTCGCTTGCAAATACGACGCTGCAATTGGCAAAGTAGCGCCAGTTCCGATCCTCATGATCGTGCAGCTTGGCCGCATGCTCGATGATCAGGCGCACGCCTTCGAGGGCGATGAGGCAATTGGCGAGCTTATGCTGGACGGCTTGGAACTTTCCAATTGGCTGGCCGAATTGGTAACGCTCTCTCGCGTAGTCGGTCGCCAGCTCGAAGGCGCGGCGAGCCGCACCGTGGGCCCTTGCCGCCAGTGCCAGCTTGGCCTTGAGCAGGAGATCGTCGAGGACGTCTTCCGCAAGCGCAATGAGGGTGACTGGCGCTGAATTCAACCGGATTTCATAGAGCCCCCAGGCGCCCATGGCGCGGGTCGGCACAACCTCCGTCCCAGCGCCATCCAACGGGACAAGAGCAAGCGTTGATCGATCGACCGCGACGAGCATGTGGGCGCCGCCCCCCGCGGCCTCGACAAAGCGAAGCAGTCCAGTCGCGCGGTGATCCACGACCCGAACCCAGCCGGCACCGCGATCGGGATCGAGCGCACCAAACGATAGCGCAACCCTGGCCGAACCGCCGTGCAGCCCTCTCAGAAGCTCGACCGCCGTCGGCACCTGCGAAGTCGAGAGCGCGAAATTGGCGAGAGCTGCGGACCACATCGGCGCCGGGCACGCTGCACGGCCCAACTCCGCAAGCACAACCAAGACCTCGCGAAGCCCTCCTTCGGCGGGAACAGAGCCGAGCGAGGCGATCCCCTGCCCAACGAGCCTGGTCCATATCGCAGAGACGTCTTGCGGAGATGGTCCTTGCCTCACGCAATCCGCATTCCAATGCTCACCGAGAAAGCCGCGCAGGCACTCCCGCAGCATTTCGCGGACGTCATCGGTCGGGAGCTGCGCCACGTCCATGGCCGCACCTAGCCTTGGCCGAACCGGGGCTTGCGCTTCTCCTTGAATGATAGGGTCGCTTCCTTGTGATCGGCGGTGTCGAACGTGACCTGTTCGAGCGCCATGGACGCCTCGAGCAGCATGTTCACGCGATCCTTGACAATCTGGTTGATCGACAGCTTGGTCCAGCGAATGGCCCAGGTCGGACCGTTGGCGAGTTCGAGTGCGATCTCACGGGCCTTCACCAGCACCTCGGCACGCCGAGTGACGTGATTGACCAGGCCGATCCGCTCAGCTTCGATCCCCTTTAGGAGAGTCCCGCGAATGAGGAACTCCTTGGCCTTGTTGATGCCAACGAGCAGAGGCCAGATGACCGTCCCACCATCGCCGGCCACCAGGCCTACGCGCGACACATGGGTGTCGCCGATACGTGCATCATCGGCCATCACGGTGATATCGCAAAGCAGCGCGTGGGTCGCCGCAAGCCCGATGGCATCGCCATTGATGGCGGCGATGATCGGTTTGTCGAGCTCGAGCTGACGGGTGACTCCGCGGCGGCTGATCATGGGGTCGTGGACCTCACCCTCCTCCAGCACATCGCCGCCGGACCGCTCGGACATCGCCTTGACGTCGCCGCCGACACTGAAAAATTCGCCGGCGCCGGTCAGCACGACGACATTGACGGCCTGATCATCGGCCAGATCATCCCAAATCGTTCGAAGCTCACGAATCAGCTTCTGGTTGATCGCGTTGCGCGCCTCCGGCCGATTCAGCGTGACGGTTGCGATCTTGTCTGCCACGTCGATCTTCAAGCATTCATATTTGGCGTATCGGGACACGTTTTCCTCCAATCTATTATTCTCTCCGGCATCTCGTTTGCCTGGATGTCCTGCCGGTCATCGGCGTATGCCGGGTTGTATTTCGGCCAACGCGACCTGAAGTGACATCGCGCCGGGATCCTGCTCCAGCATCCGCTGCACGGCCTCCAGGTGCGCCCGCATGAGCCGGCTTGCTGATGTGACGTTCCGCTCGCGAAGCGCCGACAGGAACTGCCGTCGCCGTTCGGCAAGGCGTGGCATGGCAACCCCGCTGGACGCGACCTTCGCGTAGACAAAGCGCATGTGGATCTCCGTCACGGAGTCCAGAATCATGGCGATGACCTTGTTGCCCGTCGCTGCAGCGAGGACCTTGTAAAACTCCCGGGAGCATTCGACGCGATCGAGCAATCGGCCTTCGCGGGTCGCGAGATCGGTGCGCTCGATATTCGCCTCCAGCGCCGCGAAATCGGCCTCGCGGGCATTGGCGCAAGCCAGCCGGACCACCAGTTCGAGGACGTGGATTCGCGCCTCCGACAATTCACGAACGGAGATGGTGCCAAGGCTCAACATGTCTCGCATGACATCTTTCATACGCCCGGTGTCGCCCCTCTGGACGAACGCCCCACCCTTGACGCCCTTCCGTAGCCGAAGCACGCCGGCCATCTCGAGGCTGCGCAGCGCCTCTCGCAGAACGTTGCGGCTCACCCCAAGCTGCTGCGCGAGATCCCGCTCGGGAGGCAATTTGTCGCCCGGCTTGAGAACGCCGAGCGCGAGCTGCTCGCGAATTCGCTCGCAGATTTCCTCAAAGGCGCGGCGGGTGTGAATGGGCCGAAATGTCAGCGGAGCTGGCGAGCCCGCGGTACGATTATCAGATGCCCGCTCCCGGCGCTTGAGCGACGGCAGTCGAGGGCTGGCGGGCGTACGAGGGCTTGACTTGGGCGACATGCGATGAATTATTAAATGGATCACCCATTCAATGGAAGTCTTTTTTGGCTTCCAACAACAAAGAACAACGGGGAACATCCATGAGCTTTGCGGAGGAGCAGATCGCGTTCCGCGACAACATCCGAAGGATGGCTGCCAAACATGTCGCGCCGATCGCGGCCGAGATCGACGAGACGGACCGCTTCCCCCTCGAGATCGTAAAATTGTTCGGCGAGATGGGGCTGATGCAGCTCTGGGTGCCCGAACGATATGGCGGGCCGAACGGTAACCTGACGCTGGCCTGCATCGCGCGCGAAGAAATCGCAAAATTCTCGGCGGCTTGCGCCTCGATCGCGGCGCTCAACACCATGTTCATCATGCCCCTCCTCCATTTCGGTTCGGAGGAACAACGGCAGAAGTTCTTGCCAATCATAGCCAAGGGCGGCGTCGTGACGGCGATCGCGATCTCAGAGCCCCAGGCCGGCTCCGACGTCACCGCGATCAATACGCGTGCCAAGCGGGACGGCGACTGCTACGTCCTCAACGGCCGCAAGCAGTGGTGCAGCTATGGCGTTGTCGCCGACTTCATCGTCGTGATGGCACGAACGAGCGACGATCCGGGCGCCGATGGCATCAGCGCCTTTATCGTCGAACCGAAAAGCATGCCGGGAATCACCTTCGGAAGGCACGAGCGAAAGGTGGGCTTTCGCGGTGCGCCAAATACGCCGATCTTCTTCGACAATGTTCGCGTTCCCGTCGAAAATCTGGTCGGAGAGGAAGGCAAGGGCTTTCGCGCGTCGATGCGAGCGCTCGATCTCAACCGTCCGACCATCGGCGCTCAGTCCGTCGGATTGGCCCAAGGCGCGCTCGATGCCTGCATCGCCTACGCGAAAGAGCGCAAGCAGTTCAAGAAATCGATCTCTGAATTTCAGGGCGTGCAGTTCATGCTGGCCGACATGGCCATGCAGATCGAGGCTGCACGCGCGCTCGTCTATGAATGCGCCCGCGCCGGCGATGCCGGCGATTGGAAGCGCCTGAACGTGCTTGCCAGCATGGCCAAATGCGTCGGCAGCGACATGGCCATGAAGGTGACGACGGACGCCGTGCAGATATTCGGCGGTTACGGCTACACCATGGATTACCCGGTCGAGCGCATGATGCGCGATGCCAAATTGACCCAGATCTTCGAGGGCACCAACCAGATCCAGCGGATGGTCATCGCTCGCGAGCTACTACGATAAAGATTGCAGATAAGGACATTCCGGGGAGGAAGCACTTTGGACAGCACGATCATTCGAGCTCTGGTCGCCGTTGCGTTGTCGGCAACACTCGTCGCAGGACCCGCCCATGCGCAAAAAACCTACGATCCGGGCGCCAGCGATACGGAAATCAAGCTCGGCCAGTCGACGCCGCTGAGCGGCCCGGCCTCCGCCTTTGGCGCCGGCGCGGGACGCACCGTCGTCGGCTATTTCGACATGGTCAATGAACAGGGCGGCATCAACGGCCGCAAGATCAGCTTTAGCCAGCTTGACAACGCCTACAGTGCGCCAAAAGCCCTGGAGCAATCCCGTAGGCTGGTTGAGGACCTCGGCGTACTCGCCGAGGTGGGCACCATCGGTACGGTGCCCAACGTCGCTATCCAGAAATTCCTGAACGCGAAGCACGTGCCGCAATTGTTCATCACGGCCGGCGGACGGCGCTTCAACGATCCCAAGAATTTCCCGTGGACGGTACCGCTATATCCCGATTTCGAAACTGAAGGGCGGATTGTCGCCAAGTATCTCCTGAAGAACAGGCTCGACGCCAAGATCGGCGTTCTCTACCAGAATGACGACTACGGAAAGGATTACCTCAGGGGATTGCGCGCCGGACTGGGCGAAAAGGCGTCGCAGATCGTGCTGGAGGCATCCTATGAGCTCGCCGATCCGACGATCGATTCGCAGATCGTGCAGTTGAAGTCCGCCGGCATCGATACACTGGTCGAGCAATCCTCCTCAAAGGCTGCGGCGCAGTCGATCCGCAAGGTTCACGAGCTCAACTGGAGCCCACTTCATATCATCGGCGGCTCGACCGCGTCGGTCGAAACCATCCTGAAGCCTGCAGGCCTCGACGCCTCGAAGGGGCTGGTGACGACACAGTTCCTCAAGCAGCCTGGAGATCCTGCCTGGGCCAATGATGACGAGGTCAAGGCCTACAAGGAATTCCTGAAGAAATATGCGCCTTCGGCCAATCCGGACGATTATTCCGTGCTGGTGGCTTACATGAACGTGCATGCCATCGAGCTGGTTTTGAAGAAATGCGGCGACCGGTTGACCCGGGAAAACCTCATCCGGCAAGCGACCTCGCTGCACGGAGTGCGGTTGCCCATGATGCTGCCGGGTCTCTCGATCAGCACGAAGCCGGACGACTACGCGGCGTTCAAGACCTTGCAGATCGCCGTCTTCGACGGCGTAAGCTGGAACCTGACTGGAGATCCGCTGTCGGCCGAATAGCCCCCGGGGTCTATCACCCCCCTGCTGGACAAAGCTACGTTGAGATCGCCAGACAAGCGTCTCCCGCGGGGCCAGAATTGCGACAGGATATCGCGCTGCCCGCTCGGCTTGCTCATGCGAGGTCAAGCTTCGCCAAAGCTGAACCCGCTCGGCGTCAACAGCAAAAGGGGCGCAGTCACGTGCGCGATTTGCCGACCCGAGGTCTGCATCTCAAACTTGCCGTAGTCCATCGGCTGACGTAGTTGTCGGCAATGCTGTCGTTTATCCTCCGCAGGCTGTGGCTGGCCGCGCTGGTGTGCCTCACCGTCCTGGTCGTCAGCTTCACGCTGACACACCTGTCCGGTGATCTGGCCGCGTCGATCGCAGGGCCAAACGCCACGGCGGCGGATATTGCGATCATTACCAAGAACTATGGCCTCAACCGGCCGGTGGTGGTGCAGTTTATCGATTGGGCCAGCCACGCCGCCGAGGGCGATCTCGGCCGCTCCTACCTCTTCCACGCTCCAGTTTCAGGACTGATCCGCGACCGCCTTCCGGTGACGCTGACCCTTGGCCTGACCGGCCTGGTCATCGCGCTGCTGATAGCCCTGCCGCTCGGCATCCTCGCTGCGGTGCGCGAGGGCTCGGCGATCGACCGGGGGATCATGCTGGTGGCGCTTCTCGGGCAGGCGATGCCTGGCTTCTGGCTGGGCCTGATCCTGATCGTCGTGTTCGGCCTCAACCTGCAATGGTTGCCGATATCGGGCATCGACACCTGGCAGGGCTATATCATGCCGGGATTCGTGCTGGCCTTCTCGGCTGTCCCTGCGCTGATGCGCCTCACCCGGTCGGGAATGATCGAGGCGTTGTGCGCGGATTACATCCGCACCGCGCGCGCCAAGGGTCTGAGCCGCTCGATGATCATTCTCAAGCACGCCTTGCGCAACGCGGCGATGCCCGTGGTCTCCATTGCAGCGGTGCAGCTCGGCTTCATGCTCGGAGGCTCCGTCGTGACGGAATCCGTGTTCGCGCTGCCGGGCGTTGGCTATCTCGCCTGGGAATCGATCACCAAGAACGACTTTCCGGTGGTTCAGGCCGTCGTGCTGTTCCTCGCTATCATCTATATCGTGATGACACTGCTGGCGGATATGTTGAACGCGCTGCTCGATCCGAGGTTACGAGCATGAAAGCGGCTGCCGACACTTACGCCGCGTCGAAGCGCTGGCGGCTGCCCACCTTCGGCCAGCTCGCAACGCTGCTCGGGGCGGTGATCGTGATCGCCGCATTCCTGGTCGCGGTCTTCGCGCCCTATTTGACGCCGCATGATCCTTTCGCCCAGGATTTGAATCTGCGCCTCATCCCTCCGATATGGATGGAGGGCAGCCAGGCTACGCATCTCCTGGGCACCGACCAGATTGGGCGCGACTACCTGTCGCGTCTGATCTATGGCACGCGCATCTCCGTTCTGATCGGCGTGCTGACGGTCGTCACGTCCGGCATCATCGGCATCACGCTTGGCATCCTCGGCGGGTTCTATGGCGGGCGGATCGATGCCGTCGTGATGTTCGTGATCACCTGCCGCCTCTCGATTCCGCTGATCCTGGTGGCGCTGACGGTGGTGGCGCTCGTCGGCAGCTCATTGACCGTGGTGATCCTCACGCTCGGGCTGCTGTTGTGGGAACGGTTCGCCGTGGTGGCGCGCACGACCACCATGCAGGTGCGGAACCTCGATTACATCGCAGCCGCACAGGCCGCCGGTGCCTCGCGCGCGCACATCCTCTTGCGCGAGGTGCTTCCCAACATCGCCAACCATCTTGTGGTGGTGGCGACGCTGGAGATGGCGCTCGCGATCCTGCTCGAAGCGGCGCTATCATTCCTCGGGCTCGGCGTTCCGCAACCCCTGCCGAGCTGGGGGCTGATGATCGCCGAGGCTAAGGAGTACATGTTCTTCAGCCCGTGGGTGATCGTGACTCCCGGCGTTGCGCTGTTCGTTCTGGTGCTCGGCATCAATCTGCTGGGTGACGGGCTGCGCGACATGCTGCGCGCCGATTTGCGGCAATGGCGCTCGTGATGCCGAACGCAGTGCTGAGCATCGCCAATCTGCGCGTATCGTTCCCCCGGATGGAGGCGGTGCGCGGCGTCTCGCTTGCGCTCAACCGCGGTGAGGTGCATTGCGTCGTCGGCGAGTCCGGGTGCGGCAAGTCCATTTCGGCGCTGTCGGTGATGAACCTGCTGCCGCGCGGTGCCGTCCGCAGCGCCGATCACATCCGCTTTCGCGAGCACGATCTGCTCGGCATGTCGGAGCGGCAGATCGCCCGGCTGCGCGGCGATAAGATCGCGATGATCTTCCAGGAGCCGATGACGAGCCTGAACCCGGCCTACACGGTTGGTTCGCAAATGGCCGAGGTGTTCGAACGCCACCGGCGGGCGACGCGGCGGCAGGCCCTGGACAGGGCGGCCGAATTGCTGGCCCGTGTCGGGATCACCGCGCCGGGCATACGCCTCGCCCAATATCCGCATCAGCTCTCCGGTGGTCTGCGCCAGCGCATGATGATCGCCATGGCGCTGATGTGCGATCCGGAACTGCTGATCGCCGACGAGCCCACGACGGCCCTCGATGTCACGGTGCAGGCGCAGATTCTGCGCCTGCTGCAGAAGCTGCAGCAGGAAATGGGCCTGGCCCTGCTGCTGATCACACATGACTTCGGCATCGTGGCGCGCATGGCGCAGCGTGTCTCGGTCATGTACGCCGGAGAAGTGGTCGAGAGCGGCCCAGTCGAGCAGATCTTCAAAGCGCCGACACACCCCTACACGCGAGGTCTGCTGGACTGCATTCCAGTGCCCGGCGTGACCAAGGTAGGCGAGCCCCTGGGCAGCATTCCGGGCGTCGTCCCTCGCATGGCGCCGGGCTTTTCGGGTTGCGGCTTTCGCGACCGCTGCGCATTGGCGACGGCCGAATGCGCCGAGACCATGCGCCTGCGTGATGCGGGCGCCAATCACTTCTATCGCTGCCGGCTGCCGCCGAACTGGAAGCGGGGCACTTTGGCATGACGCACGCGATCGAAGTCCGCAATGTGTACCGGGAATTCCAGCAACGCAGCAGTCTCGGGCGCGCGCGGGGCGCGGTGCGCGCCGTCGACGGGGTGACATTCTCGCTTGCCGCAGGCGATGTGCTCGCCGTCGTCGGTGAATCCGGCTGCGGCAAGTCGACGCTGGCCCGCTTGATCATGGGGCTGTTGCCGCCAAGCTCCGGCGAAATCCTGGTCGATGGCCGCAGCCTCGCCCGCATGGACCGGCGCGAACGCGCCCGCCTGATCCAGCCGGTGTTCCAGGACCCGTTCTCCTCGCTCAACCCGCGCCAGCGCGTGCGTGACATCGTCGGCCTACCGTTGGCATCGCAGGGCGACCTGCCGAAGGCGCGGCAGACCGAGCGCGTCATGGAGATGCTGGCGCGGGTCGGAATTTCCACTGAGATGGCCGAGCGGCTGCCTGGCCAACTCTCCGGCGGCCAGCGGCAGCGCGTCGCCATCGCCCGCGCGCTCGTGCTGCATCCGCGCATCGTGGTGTGCGACGAGCCGACCAGTGCACTCGACGTCTCGGTGCAGGCGCAAATTCTCAACCTGCTCGCGGAATTGCGGCGCGAGCTCGGGCTGACCTATCTCTTCATCAGCCACAATCTCGCGGTCGTCGAACATATCGCGACCGAAGTGGCGGTGATGTATCTTGGCCGGATCGTCGAGCACGCGTCGACGCAAGATTTGTTCCGGCAGCCGATGCACCCCTATACGCAGGCGCTATTCGCCTCCGTCCTGACGCCGGATCCGGCGCTCGGCGTCCCTGATGTAGGTCTCGGCGACACCTACCCCGATCCCACCAACATCCCCTCGGGCTGTCGTTTCCATCCCCGTTGCCCGAAGGCATTTTCCGAATGCCCGGCAACTGCGCCCGACAACATCCGCAAGGATGGCCGCCTTGTCGAATGTCTGCTGGCTGTTGACAACCAGACGAGAGCAGATCGACGAGACGGTCCGGTGGCTCACTTCCAGCTCGACAGGTAGAAGCGCGGCAGATCGTCCGGGAAGCCTTGAAAGCTCAGTTGTTTTGAAAAGGCGACGTAACGGACGGCACCAAACAGCGGCACGAACTCGGCCCGTTCGGTGGCGAGCCGGATGGTCTCGCTATAGGCGTGGCGGCGCACTTCCGGATCAAGCGTCGTTCCGGCCTTTTTCAGCAGCTCCTGCACGTCGGAATCGCGCGCATAGTCGTCCAGCCCTCCGCCGAGGAAATAAGGCATGAAGGCAGAGACGTCGTTAATGGAGTTACTGCCCCAACTGCCAGAATACAGCGGCGCCTCGCCCGCCTCCGCCTTCTGGATGGCGGCGCCGATCTGCAGTTGCTGGATGCGCAGGTTGATGCCGACGGCCTTGAGGTAGTTCTGCAATGCAGCGTTGATCTGTGGCGTGTTGTAGGAAATGAGCTCGGTATCGAAGCCATTCGGATAGCCGGCTTCGGCCAGAAGCTGCTTCGCCCTGGCCGGATCGTAGGGATATTTGACGGCCGCCGATACGTCGCAGCCGAACTGGCTCGGATAACACGGCGTGTCGATCACCTGCGAGTCGCCCTGGATTAGCTGCTTGGCCATGGTTTGGCGGTCGATCGCCGAGAGGATCGCCTGGCGGACCTTCAGCTTGGTCAGCGGGTTGTCGGCGCCGGTGCGGCCGGCCGCATCGATCGTCATGAAATAGACCCGCATCGTGCCAAAGCGCAGCGCTTCCAGATTCGGCATCCTCGCGATATTGGCGAACTGATCGGCATTGTAGCCCCAGATCCAATCGGCCTTGCCGCCGAGCAGCTCGGTCATTTCGGTCGTGGCGTCCGGCACCTCATGGATCTTGATGTAGCGGATCGCGGGCCGCCCTTTGGGGCTGCCGGCGTAGTGGCCATCGTATCGCTCCATCTCGATCTGCGTGGTGCCGTCCACCTTGGTGATCTTGTAGGGACCGGTGCCGATCGGGGCACGGGAGAAGCCGTCGGGACCGACCTTCTCGCGATAGGCTTTTGGCCAGATCGGCGTCACCATGGCGAGGTATTCCATCACGGCGGGCGACACGCCGGTCAGTTTCAGCCGCACCCGAAAGTCGTCGAGCTTCTCGGCGCCGGCGAACGACGAATAGTAGGCGGGAATCGCCACCCGCTTGTCATGGATGATCGTGTTGATCGTGTACACCACGTCGTCGGCGGTAAAGGGGTCGCCGTTCTGGAATGTGACGCCCTGGCGCAAGGTGAAGTCGATGGTGGTCGGATCCACCTGGTGCCAAGAGGTCGCCAGCGCAGGTTTGATCTCCATGGTCACGGGATCGCGATAGACGAGGCAGTCGAAGGCCTGGAATGCCACGACCATGCCGGTGCGCTGCGAATTGTAATAGGGATCGACGTCAGGAATGGCTTCGCGCCAGGTGATGCGCAGCGTGTCGGCCGATTTTTCCGCAAGCGCCGGGGCCACCGTCGCAAGCGTCATGCAAACCACCGGTATCGCGTTACGAAGCCAGATAACCAATCGCATCGATTTAGCCCCAATTCCGAAAAGCAGAGGTCGAGGAAAGACCAGCCCGGCACCAGAAGCAACCCGCATGCCTATGCGCTGGATGCGGGTTGGTGCTGCAGGTCGCTTCCTCTCCGAGGAGCTGCCGAGCGGCCGAACAGGCCGTTTCGCGGGCCGCCGCCCCTCGCCCACACGGCATTTGAACCAGCTCACTTGACTCCGCGATACCGAGCTGTGTTCTATTCAAGTCCCACATCCTGCCCGTGTGAGGGGGTCACATGTCGCGCGCGAAGCTGAGGAACGTCTGGTCGCACCTACCGGCTTGGGGAGCGCTGTTGCTGGGTTTCGGAACGCTGATTGGCGAGGCCCGGGCGGACAGGCCTGCACTCGGGCCATCCGGAACGACGCCAGAGCCGTCAAGTCGATCGGCATCAAGGGCGGACGAAGTGTTGGTCAGGATCGACGGCGAGAAGATCTACATCTCGCAGGATGGCGACAGGTTCGAGGAATTACGCCTGGGCGATAGTCCCGAGGCTGCGTATCTGAAGACGCTTTTGCGCCATGAGGGCGCTGACGGACGTTCGGTGTCCGTTCCCATCGGCTCGATGATCGTCGCAAGCGGCGGCGGGAGCGGCAAGGGCGAGAAGCCCAAGCACTCGCGGGCACCGGGCAGTATCGGAAACAGCAAATGATCCCGCTCTTGCGGCAACGCGACCACTAGGGACCGCCCTCGCCGATGGAGCGGCCGGATTTCGCCAGCCTGGCGGATGGCCTCCATGGCCCGGTGCTCAAATCGTTCAGGCATGGAACGCATCGAACGACCGCGCCGGAAGAGACGCTGGCGCGCGTGGCCCCGCTGGCACGGCAGATCGGCATCACCCGTCTCGGCAATGTGACGGGACTGGATCGCATCGGAATTCCGGTCACCGTCGCCGTTCGCCCGAATTCGCGGTCATTTTCGGTCTCGCAGGGCAAGGGGCTCGGGCTTCCCCAGGCACTGGCCTCCGCCATGATGGAAGCGATCGAGCTGTTTCATGGTGAGAACCTCACGGAGCGCACGGTGGTCGCGAGCTTCCGGCGGCTCTCGGCGGAAACCCGCGTGGTGTCCCCCGACTTGCTCTGCGGCACCGGTATTCCGCTTCTCGATGAAGCCGAGATTGCCTGGATCGAGGGCTATGATCTGCTCGGCCGCGAGCCCTGTTGCGTGCCCTGGGAAGTGGTGCATACCGATTACACGCTGCCGACCAGTCACAGCGGCGAGCACTTTCTGTCCGGCACCAACGGATTGGCGTCCGGCAACCATCTCGCTGAGGCGATCAGCGCCGCCATTTGCGAGCTCGTCGAACGCGACGCCGTCGCCCTGTGGCATGCGCAGGACATGCGCGCGCGGTCGCGCTGCCGGGTGGATGTCGCCTCCATCACCGACGAGGATTGCCGTGGCCTGCTTGACCTCTACGAAAGGGCACGAATCTCGCCCCGGCTTTGGGACGTCACGTCCAACCTCGGGATGCCCGCATTCATTTGCGACATCCCGGCCGCGACCGACGATCCCTCAGGCGGATTGAGACGATATCGAGGAGCCGGCTGCCACCCCAATCGGACCATCGCGCTCGCCCGGGCCCTGACCGAAGCGGCACAAACCCGGCTCACTTATATCGCCGGCATCAGGGACGATCTCCTAGACTACACGGAGTCGGCAAGGGACAGATTGGGCGCAGCCCTGCTCGATGCGGCGTCGCAAGCGGCCGAAGCACGCGCCTTTACCGATGTCCCCAGCTTCGACGCGGATGACGTCACGGCGGACTTACGGTGGGAGCTTGACCGATTGCGCGCGGTCGGCGTGGAACGGGCGGTTGCGGTCGATCTCACGCGTCCGGATCTTGGTATCCCCGTTGTCAGGATGGTGATCCCCGGCCTCGAATGGGATTGCACCCATCCCCGGTACGTCCCGGGCTCTCGGGCGCGACGCGCCGGCGGTCGCGCCGAATGACCGCCGTCATCTTTGCCGGGCCGTCACTGCCGCCGCACGTGCGCCCTCATGTGGCGGGGGTTGAATGGCGGCCGCCGCTGCGCCGCGGCGACCTCTATTTGGCCGCTTTGCAGCGGCCGGCGCTGATCGGCGTCGTCGACGGATATTTCGAAACCGTGCCGACGGTCTGGCACAAGGAAATCCTGTGGGCGATGGCACAGGGCGTCCATGTCTACGGTGCCGCCAGCATTGGAGCGCTGCGGGCCGCGGAGCTCACAGAATTTGGCATGACAGGCATCGGTCATGTCTACCGGAAATTCCGCGCCGGCGAATTGACCGATGACGATGAAGTCGCCGTTCTGCACGGGCCCGCCGAGGTCAACTATGTCCAGGTCACCGAGGCCATGGTGAATGTGCGTGCGACCGTCGACCGCGCACGGCAGTCAGGCATCGTCGGGCCGGACCTCGCATCCGCCCTCGTCGAGATCGCCAAGTCGCTCTTCTATAAGGAGCGGACCTACGAGGCGATCCTGAAACGCGCGACCGGGCGCGGCCTTGCGCAGGAGGCACTTGATCGCTTCGCGGCGTGGCTCCCTCGCGGACTGGTTGATCAAAAGCGCATCGATGCGGAAGAGATGCTCCACGCCATGATGGCCCATCTCGAAGGCGGCGTGACCCCGCTTGAGGTCACTTACCAGTTCGCCCACACTTTCGCCTGGGAGGAAGCTCGCCAGCTCATCAAGCGGGCAAGCGGCGCGGCCTTGGACCCGCCCTCCTGAGCTTGGTGTCACATCCTGCGGGCCGCGTTCGTCATGGCTGACCCGTCAGGAACCCGAGCGCGCGCAAGCACTCGACCTTCTTTGCCAGGACGTTGGAGTTGAGTAAGTCGGACACATTCACGTCCTGGCCACCCAGCCGAAACTCGATGGCCTGATTTGGTGTCGCATCCGCCAGCACTTTGTATTTGTACGTTTCAGCTACATCTTCCATGGGATTGGGAATCGCCGCAGGACTGGCGAATTCGTGGCTGCTGTACACGCTTCTAATCACGTCGTTTGCAGCCCCAATCCTGCCTTGCCGCGCCAGCGTTCTCAGTCGGCTGAGGCTGACATCAGGATTTTTCGGCCTGTTGTTGTATTGCTCGCCAAAATCGACCCATCGCCGCATGTTCTGATGAAACCGGCGCGAATCCCACGATGCGTTAATGAAGGCGTCCTCGAAGCACGCGCTTTGCGGTGGACCGCTCACCTCCCGTCGCGGGTGGGCCGGGTCAACTCCATCTCCGTTGGAATCGGCGAGCAGGGTATGGCCGAGCTCGTGGGCTAGTCCGGCCAGAACCGTCAGCTCCGGATCGGCAGGAGCGGCCGATCGCAAACGCAGCAGCCGCGCTCGATCAAATCGACCACGGAGTCGCACAAGCCTGTCCACGGTCTCGTTTTCCGTTTCGGCGACTGATTTTCTGGTCGCCAGCTCGGAGTCGGAGATGGCGAGATAAACGCCCTTGCCTGGCGGGCGGTCCGCGCCTTCCCAAAAGCCCCACCCCCATGGGCCCCACACGTCCGCTTTCGTCACGAACAACTGCGTCAACCGACACAGCTTGCCCTTCATGTAGTCCGGCGCCCGGCTATACGCCTTTGCCAGCACGGCCTTTTGCTGATCGGACACCTTGCGCTTGTCGCAGGCCGGGGGCCGGTATGTCCCGTCGGTGCCAGCCTTCCCTGGATTATAGGAGGTGTAGCAGGCCTTCTCCGCAAACTTCTTGCCGTCCGGGTCGCTGTCACACGTCCCCTGGAAATGACTGACGGGTGGTTCGGTTGGCTTAGGCTGCTCGGCGGCCTGCACCGAATAAGCCGCCATCATCAGAACGACAGACGTAAACAACGTGCTCGACTTCATCGCCACGCCTCCAATCCTCCCCGGGGCACTGGTCCGATGAGATCGGCCCGACACCCGGATGTGTTCTAGGGGCAGCCGATGATCACGTATTTGTGGAATTAGCCGCCCTGCCCTCACGCCTATTCAACAACCACGCCGTGTGGGAATACAAGCCCAATTTCCTCATTTGCGGGTGGCCTGACGTATCGGCTGGATAGACCTTTGACTTGTATCCGGCACCTTCTTGCCGGCTTAGCGGGCGGCATCGGCTTGCAATTTGTACCACCCTGGCGCCATAAAGTGCCGCTACGGTTGCGACCGAGTGAATGCTTGCGTGGGGTCTTCAACCAGCGCCGGCGCTCTAACTTCATTTACCGACGTATTTTTTATTATGACAATAGTCCCTTCAAGGCTGCCTGCCGCAGGCACGTCCCCCACTGGAACGCCACACTGGCGCAGATGGGCACTGAACGGCGCCCGTGCTATCCTAATCCGCCAGGTCTGTAAGGTGTGGTATGGAGTGCCCTAACTGCCGCGCAGACGTCTCAGAACTTGCCAGGTTCTGCAGCCAGTGCGGATCGGCATTGGTGCTGAGCTGTCCTTCCTGTGGCAACAGCGAAGCGCCCAGTTCGAAATTTTGTGGCAAATGCGGCACGAGCCTCGCGGGCTCGGGCGGGGCAATCCGAAGTCCCGAACTCGCGCCAAGCCTGCCCCGAGCAGCGCTCGCCGAGCGTAGCCACCTCACGATAATGTTCTGCGACCTTGTCGGCTCGACGGCGCTGTCCGTCCGTCTCGACGTCGAAGACTTTCACGACCTGATGGGCGCGTACCACAAGCGCGTTGCAGAGATCGTGCCCCGGTTCGGCGGGTTCGTGTCCCGCCGCGTCGGTGACGGTGTCCTGGTCTATTTCGGTTACCCCGACGCTCATGAAGATGATCCCGAGCAGGCCGTGCGGGCCAGCCTCGCCTTGATCGAAGGGATCGGGCGCCTTGAGAGCCCGGAGCCGCTTCAGATCAGGATCGGCATCGCCACCGGCCTCGTGGTCGTGGGTGATCTGATCGGATCGGGAAACGACGCGGAGGTTCTGGGCGAGGTACCCAATCTGGCCGCCCGGCTGCTTGCTCTGGCCGAGCCGAACACGATCATGATCGCCGAGAGCACGCGGCGACAGATCGGGTCGGTCTTTGCGCTGGAGGACCTCGGGTTCAAGGACCTCAAGGGCTTCACCGAGCCTCAACGCGCTTGGCGGGTGCTGGGCGAGAACCGCTTCAAGAGCCGTTTCGAGGCGCTGCGCTCGGCCGAGACACCGCTCGTCGATCGCCAGGAGGAAACCGAGCTCTTGCTTCGGCGCTGGACACAGGCAAGAGCCGGCGAAGGGCGTGTCATCCTGTTCTCCGGCGAACCTGGCATCGGCAAATCGCGGCTGACGGTGGCGCTCCGGGATTTGCTTGATACCGAGCAGTACACCGAATTGCATTACTTCTGCTCGCCTCATCACCAGGCCAGCGCACTCTTCCCAGTCATCAATCTGCTCGAGCGTGCCGCCGGATTCGGGCGGGAAGACACGCCCGCGGCAAAGTTGGATAAACTGGAAGCGTTGATGGCCGAAACCTCCGCGACCGAGCGGGACGTGGCGCTGCTGGCTGACCTCTTGCTGCTGCCCACGGCACGCTATGGCAGCGTTGAGCACAACCCGCGACGCAGGAGGGAGGAGACTTTCGAGGCATTGCAGCACCAGCTCACCGCGTTGGCGCGGAGGAAGCCGGTGTTGATGATCTTTGAAGACCTGCACTGGATTGATCCGACCACGCAAGAGCTGCTCGACCTCTTCATTCGTCGGATCGGCCGCATGCCCGTCATGCTGATTGCAACGTTTCGCCCGGACTTTGTCGCGCCATGGGCAGACCAGCCGCACGTGACCACGCTGACGCTCAACCGTCTGAACCGGTTCGATAGCGAGGCCTTGGTCCGGCAGCTCGCGGCGAAAGCGAAATCATTGCCGAGTGACCTGATAGGAGAAATCGTCGAGCGCGGGGATGGCGTTCCGTTGTTCCTGGAAGAGGTGACCAAGACCGTCGTTGATGCCGGGCCGGCTCGGCGGGCCGAATCCTCAACGTCGCGCCCGTCGCTCTCGGTGCCACCGACACTGCATGCCTCCTTGATGGCGAGGCTTGACCGCATCGGCCCCGCGGCCAAGGAGATCGCGCAGATCGGCGCGACAATTGGCCGGGAGTTTTCTTACGAGCTCGCGGCCAAGGTTGCCGAGCGGCCTGAGAGGGAGATCAAGGAGACGCTCGGTCGGTTGGTCGAGGCCGGCCTGATCTTCCAGCGCGGCGAGCCACCGCAATCCAACTTTCTGTTCAAGCACGGCCTGCTGCAGGATGCCGCCTACAGCACCCTGCTGCGGGACCGGCGCCGAAGCCTGCACGCGCGCATTGCGCAGGCGATCGAGGAGATGTTTCCCGAGATCGTCGAGAGCCAGCCCGAAGTGGTGGCGCGCCACCGGACCGAAGCGGGTCTGAGGAAGCAGGCTGCGGTCTATTGGCAGCGCGCCGGTGAGCTGGCGTTGCGCCGCTCGGCCGGGAGCGAGGCACTGAAGCATTTTTCCAGCGCGCTGCAGCTTCTGGATGAGATGCCAGATTCAGCGGAGCGCTGGCAGCAGGAGCTCGACATCCGGCTTGGACTGGGCACCGCCCTGATCATCGCACGCGGTTTTCGCTCGGCGGGGCACGAAATCGTCGATCACTACGCCCGAGCCGTCACGCTCGGTCGGGGGCTAGGCGACGACAAGAAGCTCTTCAGGGCGATGTGGGGCAATTGGTACACGAACCTGATTACGGGGCGCACCGAGCAAGCGCTCGGAATGGCCAACGAGCTCGTTGAGGTGGCCGAACGGCTTTCTGATCCCGATCTGATGCTCGAGGCCTATCATTCGCGCTGGGCGAACTCCCATGTGCTCGGCCTCAATTCGATCACTCTTGCCGACACCGAGCGCGGCATCGCGCTGTACGATCCCGAGCGTCATCACGCGCATGCGTACGATTATGGCGGTCACGACACGGGCGTATGCGCTTATGCGCACAGCGCCATCACGCTCTGGGTCACCGGCTTTGCGAAGAAAGCAATACAAATGTCGATTGCCGCGCTCGAACTAGGCAGTCGGCTCGGCCATCCTCCGAGCCTGGCCCATGCAGCATGGTGGTCGGCAGCGCTTCGGCAAATGCTTCGCGCCCCGGAGCCGTGCCGCGAATATGCCGAGCTGACGATACGCATCGGGCGCGACCAAGGGAGCAACATGTTCGTCGTGTGCCCGCTGCTTCTGGGCTGGACCGTGTTCCAATGCGGGCAGATGTCAGAAGGCCTGGAGCGCATGGAGGATGCCGTCGAGGCCACGCGGCAGTCGGTGCGACGCTTCTATTACGAGTATGAGCTTCTGGTGTTCGCTGAGGCCCTGCTGAAGGCCGGGGAGCTCGACCGTGCGCAACAAGTCGTCCAGGAGGCGCTCGAGGTCATCACGACCAGCCGCAACCGCCTGTTCGAGGCGGAAGCGCATCGGCTGGCGGGAGCATGCCTCGCGGCTCGCGGCGGCGAAGCGGTCGCGGAGGCCGCGCGTCGCCTGTTGCAGGCGATCGAGACCGCGGACCGGCAAGGGGCGCTTGCGTTCAAGCTCCGTGCTGCCACCAATCTCGCCCGTCTGTGGCAGGACCAGGACCGGCGCCGCGAAGCGCGCGACCTTCTCCGGCAGGTCTACGATCAGTTCACGGAAGGATTCGATACCCCCGACCTCAAGGATGCCAAGACCCTTTTGGACGAGCTGGACGTCAACGGCACTTCGCGCCCGTAAGAGCGGTTCTGGACATTGTGGCCAAGTCTTTGTTTGGCAATTTCCAGGTCCACCCCGACAGCCGACATTCCGGCAGCAGACGCGTTATTCGGCTCGCGGGCCAGAAGCGACATCACCCTGCGGCAACTTCAATGGGCAAGCCTCGGTGAACATATTCCCGACCGGCGACATCCAGACGAGGGGACGGCCCAGGGAGCATTACTGCGAGGTGGTTCACGCCCCCTCCCCGGGTTCGCCGAACCATCTCGATGCGGCTTGAGCAGCCTGCTCCGCGTCAGGGACGGCTTCAGCGGCCCAGGCAACAACGCCGTCAGGACGCACAAGCACAGCGCTCAGACCCAGCCGATCCTTGACCTCGCTTGCGACATACGCCATCCGACCGCTCCAGCGAGCCGCAAGCGCTCGAAATTGTGACCGAGCGTCAAAGTCCAGGAAGAGGCCTTTCCCCTTGCCAAGGAGCTCGGCGAGCCTTGTCCCGTCGGCCAACTCGAAGTCGGGAGCGCTGAGACCCACCAGCGGATGGCCGCCGCCAAGATCATAGCGGAGAGAAACACCCCACACGCGCTCAGCAAAATATGTCGAGCCGTCGCGCGTGTCGATGAGGTCACGGATGATAGCTTCGAGCGCGCGCGTACTGCGGGTCGGCCGCATGAGCGCGACCTGGGCACGCGACCAATCGAGGATCTGCACTCCCACCGGATGCCGCTCGCTGAAATAAGTATCGAGCAGGCCGACCGGGGCGCTGCCACTGATCGTGGAAGCCAGCTTCCAGCCAAGGTTCATCGCGTCACCAAGCCCAAGGTTGAGGCCTTGGCCACCCAAGGGGGAATGGATGTGCGCGGCGTCGCCGGCGAGCAGCACCCGCCCTTTGCGGTATGCGCTCGCCTGATAGGCGCGGTCCGTCCAGGACGTGGCAAGCTTGAGGGCCGTCAAGGTGACATCGACCCCAGAGATGCGGCGCAATACCGCCTGCACATGCTCAAGCGCAATGGGCTGGGTTCGGTGGAAAGCGCCCCCGTCGAAATCGACCATCGCGATCGTCCCGGGCCACGAATAAGTATACATGCCCGTCGGCGTGTAGTGGCGGCCCGGGCGGAGCTTGTTCGGATCGGCCATATCGACTTCAACGGAATAGCCGGTGAACTCGGGATCGGTGCCGACGAAGTCGAAGCCGCCGGCCTTGCGAACCGTGCTACGGCCGCCATCACATCCAACGAGCCAGCGTCCGCGAAAAGTCTCACCACCAGCGCGAATGGTGACTTCCTCGTCCGATTGCCTGAGATCCTCGACGCCGATACCGCGCCTGATCGCGACTCCCATTGCGCTTGCGCGAGCGGCCAAGACGGATTCGAGGTGCTCCATCTCGACCGCCACGCTGTTACTGGCTGGACTTGGCAACCGATACTGCCACTTCGAGGTATCGATGTTGTCCTGGTAGAACTGGATGCCGGCGAAATGGCCGCCCGGGCGGCGCGGCAACTGCATCCAATGCGGGGTGCTCGACGCGCTGCCGCCGCCTGCGTCATCTTTCGCGCGTTGTGGCGTTACGATGTCGTTCAGTAACCCGCGGCGATAGAAGGCCTCGATGGTAGGCACCGAAAGGCCGCGCAAGCCGAATGGAAGCCGCTTCAGAGGGGAATTCGGTTCCTCGCTCTGCTCCAGCACCAGCACGGACAACTTGGCGAGGCGCAATTCACACGCCAGAAACAGGCCGACAGGGCCGGCGCCGGCGATCACGACATCATACAGCAAGCGGTAGATCCCCCATTGCTGTCGTCAGCGCCAGCATCCACGGCATGGTCGCGCTGCCAAAAGACTCTATCAGGGAGCAAATCCTGGCTTGAGACATGTCGCCGAGCCTCCTATAAAAATTCGCACCGAGTGCGATTTTTTATTACACTCGGTGTAATTTTGCAAGCGGCCATCGGCAGGGTCGGTTCATATGAAAAGCAGGTGCGAAAGGCCGGAGGGCCTTAGGGAACGCAAGCGGCGCGAGACGTCCGAACGGATAATCGAAAAGGGTTTGAAACTGTTCGTGAAGAACGGCTACGAAGGCACTACGCTCGACGCGATCGCGGAAGCAGCCGGTATCTCGCGCCGGACCTTCTTCTATTACTTCAAGTCCAAGGAGGACGTGCTGCTGGCCGCGCATGATAGCGGCTTCCGCGAAGCGCTGAGGCCCGCAATGCTCGACGAGTCTCCCGATCAGGCTCCTCTCGAAGCCGTCCAAAAGTGCCTGATCAAGCTCGCTTCACGCTACGAGACGAAGGAGTCCATCGTCTTCGACCGCCTGATGCAATCGACCGAGGCACTCCGCGCGCGGAAGGAAGCCGTTTTCGTCGAGACGGAGCAGATCCTGTTGGAAGCGATGTGCGAGCTTTGGCCGTCGCCGGAACGGCGGGACGGACTTCGCCTGGTCGCGATGGTGGCGATGGGCACGTTGCGCCTAGCCCTCGACAAGTGGAAACAGAACAACGCGGCGCGCCCATTGGCTTATTACCTCCGTCAGAGTTTCACCCTCTTGGCAAAACAGTTCTGAAGATGTCCGCCAGGGGTCGATGACGTCGCGGCAGGCGATCTCGGGGATGGCGGTCTCGCGCCGAGGAACTCGTCGGCGCTGCAAGAGATCAAACGGTCGCGACCGGCGTTACCGGTGAACCGACGGCTCCGGGCAGCCGTAAGGGCGGAGCCGTCAGAAGAAAACGAGATCGGCCAGCGTTGCGCAACCAATCCGCCAAATCGCTGAGGAGCCAGAGCTCGCCGAGATACACGCCAAGGCGGAATAGGCAATGATCATGAAGCGGATGGAAGGCGAAGGCATGCGCCTCGCAGCAAAGGTTCGGCAGGCGCTCGACGGCTGGATTGTCGGCGATCAGCGCGACAACGCCCGAATCCGTGATCCATTTGAGCAGGGTGTCATCCCTGCCGTCGAGAGCCGCGCCGGTTTGGGCAAGACGCGCCGCATCCGGAGATTTGCCCATGGCTAGCAACACGCGGTCGAAGCCGGTTCGCATGCAGATCATGTCGCCTTGCTCCACCTCGATCTGGTCGGCTTCCATGATCCGCATCAGTTGATCGTATCCGACGAGCACAGCACTCTCGCCGAAATGGGCAGCGAGGTCGATCATGACGCCCCGCCCCTGTATACAGCGCTCGGCCATATGCTCGATTCCGAGCGCGCGCGCACCTGAATGGCCGCCGAGGTCGCGCTCCGTTGCGCCGCGATAGTCGACGGGACCGGCGATATCCTCGACCGCCCGGAAGCCATTGTAGAAGACCATCTCCGCGATGCCGTCTCCATCGGCGTCGAACATCTGGCCCATATGAGCGAGACTGTCCCATTGCGTGGAATATTGCAGCGTCAGCTCGACCGCGTCGTCACAAATGACGTCGGTGTATCGGCCGCCGAGACGGGACAATGGAAAGGTCATGTTCGGTTTGCCGTCGCGCATCGCAGGAAAAAGCCGCGGCGGTGGACGGCGCGGGTTCAACGCGACGCCGCCAGGATAATCCAGCGGCAGACTGAGGCAAAAGGTTCGGCCTTCGACGACCTCGGCAATGCCCTGCCTCACCTTTTCCGGCGTCAGCAGATTGAGGCGGCCGACCTGGTCGTCCATACCGAAGTCGCCCCATGTCGAGTGGTCGGGACGCCGAGTCCAGCGAGGGCGTGCCGCGGTGGATCCTGCCATCTCAGCGCGCCTCCGATTGCTTCGGAATCCAGATTTCCGTATTGAAGGCGGCGATGACAGCGGAAATCAGCGCAGCGGCCGCGATGAAGACCGCCATCGAAGTTGGAAGCCCCCAGATCGGCGTGAAGATCGCAACCACGTAAGGCGCGCCCACGCTCAGCGATGTCATCGCATAGCCGATGCCAACACCGACGCCGCGACGCGCGGCGGTGAAGCGGCGTGCCAGATACATCGGCACGATGCCGAATATGCTGTTGGCGACGAGTCCCATGAGAACCGCGCCGACGGCCAGAGCAAGCTGATCATCGATCAACGTATAAAGGAGAGTCGAGGGGATGGTCAGAAGGAGGTAGGAGACGAGAGTGCGCCGCTCGCCGAACTTCTCCACCAGATAACCGGCCAGCGGCTTCCCGAAGATCGAGGCAACCGAATAGATCGCCACATAAGGAAAGACGCCGCTGGGGTCCAGGTGGCGCACCGTGATCAGGAACGTCGGATAGAGCGAGAAGATCGCCCAGAGCATGAAGTTGACGAACGCCATGAACGCCCATCCCTGCACGACCGCAGGCGTGATCCTCAAGGGCTCTTTAGCCGCTTGGCGGCCGCGCTGCTCGAGCCAGACCGGGGATTCGGAAACACCAGAGCGGACGAAGATCGCCAACAGCGCCGGCACCACGCCAAGAAAGAACATCCAGCGCCAGCCCGCCGATGGAAACACCAGGCGGAAGCAGAGCGCTGCGAGCAGATAGCCTAATTCATAACCGGCCATCATCAGGCCCGCGGCGGTGCCGCGCGTCTTCTCGGGCAATGACTCCATCAGCAGCGACGCCGAGGCGCTCCACTCGCCGCCAAACCCGATCCCGAACAGAGCTCGAAATACGAGAAACGACAGATAGCTCCACGCCAGGCCGCTGAGACCGCAGAAGAACGAAAACCAGAGAATGGCTACGATGAACGGCAGCTTGCGGCCAAACCGATCCGCCGCCGCCCCCCAGGCGATCGTACCGACGACCTTGGCCAAGCCGGTTGCCGTCACCACGAATGCCATCTCGGGGAGTGATGCATCGAATATCTTGCTGAGGTGGGGAATGAGAAACAACAGCATCGTAAAATCGAACCCGTCGAGGCCCCATCCTGCCATGGCGGCCACAACGATACGCCAATGCGGCTTCAACTCCCTCAAATTGTCCCAGAACCCCGACATGTATTCTTCCCTTGTTATTGTTGAGGTCCGATAGGACCTATCGATTTACGAAATAATGCTGATCGACCGTGTCGCCCCGCAGAAACGCGAGCACATTGCGCACGGTCATCAGCGAGACCTCGCGCCGAGCTTCTTCCGTCACACCGCCGCAATGCGGCGTCACGATCACGTTCGGCAAAGTCCAGAGCGGATTGTTGTTCGCGGGCGGCTCGACCGCGAAGCTGTCAAGGCCCGCCCCCGCGATCCGACTCGATCTCAATGCATCGACCAGCGCCGGCTCATTCACGATCTCGCCGCGCGCCGTGTTGATCAGCAGCGCGTTGGGCTTCATGAGGCCGAATTCGCGCGTGCCGATCAGATCCTGCGTCTCCGGAGTCAAAGGACAATGCAGGCTGACCACGTCGGATTGGGCGAGAAGCTCATCGAGCGTGTCGACCTTCCGCACGTGCGGGCCGAATGCCGCGGCCGGAGCGAAGGGATCGTAGGAAACCGGCGTCATGCCGATAGGTACGACCATAGAGGCGAGCGCCCGGCCGATCATGCCGATCCCGACGAGCCCGAGTATACGGCCGCGCAATTCATTGCCTCGGTAGTTCTTCTTGTCCCAACCGCCGCCGCGCACATAGGCATCCTGATTGCGTACGTCCTTGATCAGCGCAAGCATCAGCATGAGTGCGTGTTCGGCGACCGAATGAGCGTTGGCGCCGACGGCGGCGAGCACCGGCAGGCCGAGCGCCTTCGCCGCCGGGAGGTCGATGTCGTTGGTGCCGGCGCCATGCTTGGCGACCACCTTGAGTTTCGTCGAGGCCTTCATGAGATCTTCGTCGATCCGCTCGACATTCCGCACGATGATGGCGTCGGCGCCTGAAGACGCGAGCAGATCGACGGCCTCCATCTTCGCCGGATAGGCGCCGGTATGCAGCGAAGTGACGCCAGCAGCACGCAACATGTCCTCTCCCTCGGGAGCCACGGGGCCGCCGAGACTGACGACGGTAAACGCCATAATTGAAATCCTTTCTCTGCCGATCAGGCGCGCGCCTGGATCGGCCGGACCTTGCCGAGCAGCAAGGCGTAGTTGAGAATGCCCAGCAGTCCGATCGCCGCCGAGAACAACAGCGCCGCGTTGAACGATCCGGTCTGCGCGACAATGAACCCGGTGATGATCGGGCCGAGGACTCCGCCGAAATTCGACACCATATTCTGCAGGCCCGCGACCACGCTCGTCATATTTTTCGGCGCGACATCACCCGGCAGCGCCCACACTTGAGAGGCCGCGACGGTCGTGCCGGCCTTCGCGATGCACAGCAGAGCGACCGCAAACCATACATTCTCCGCGATCGCGGCAAGTCCGATGCACAACGCCATGGTGAGGCCGGTGATCAGAAAGAGCTTTCGCGTCACGGTCAGCGACAGGCGCTTGGAGCGGACGACGCGATCGGACAGCATGCCGGCGATGATTTCGGCGACGAGACCCGACAGCAGCGGCAATGATGCGACAAATCCCATCTCCATCATCCCCATGCCCTTCTGCTTGACGAGGTAGGTCGGCAACCAGGTGATGAAGAAGTAGGAGATGTAGTTGATCGTGAAAAAGCCGAGGCACATCGCCCAGATGTTGCGGTAGCGGAGAAGCTCGTACCACCTCATCGCAATGGCGTTGTCCTCGCCATGCCGCGTCACCTGGTCGCCACGGATGCGAGCAACCTCCGCTTTGTTCGCCATCGGATGCGCTTCCGGCGTCTCCGTGAAGAACCACCACCATACGATGGCCCAGACCACGCCAAATGCCCCGATCACGACGAAGGTCATGCGCCAGCCCACCAAGGCAATCAGCCAGACGATGAGCGGCATGGCGACCGCGCCGCCGAATTTGGATGCGCTGTCGAATAGACCGGAAATCGTCGCGCGCTCGCGATCCGGGAACCATTTGGACGCGATGCCCGCATTGCTCGGGTAGGCGCCGGCCTCGCCGATGCCGAGGCCAAGACGCATGATGAACAGAGAGTAGAACCCGGTGGCGAGCCCGGTCGCGGAAGTCGCGATCGACCATAAGCCGACCGAAGCGCCCAGGCCGATTTTCTGGCCAAAGCGATCCGCGAACCAACCGGCGGGAATCTGCAACAGCGCGTAGGACCAGAAGAAGGCGGAGAGGATGAAGCCCATCTGGTCTGCAGGAATCGACAGTTCCTTGCTGAGATGCGGCGCCGCCGCTGACAGGACAGTGCGGTCGATGTAGTTGATCGCGATCGCCAACCACATCAATCCGCCAACGATCCAGCGAACTTTCGTCGATTTCACGAGGGCGCCCGCAGGCGGCGTCACGACATCTCTCATCTTGTCCTCCCCTTTTTGTTTTTCGATGCGCGCCGCTCAAACCACCAGTTCGGCAAAACGCTTGGATACCTCCTTGATCTTCGCGTTTGTCTCGTCCGAAATCAGGACCGGCGCGCGGCTTGCTCCCACGTCGGACATCGCAAGGCATAGCGCGCGCTTCACCATCGCCGGTGGGAAGCCGTGCGCGTATAGATCCTTTCGCAACGCCGAGTAGCGGTCCTGATGCGCCGCTGCCGCCGCCGCATCGCCGGCCACAAAGGACGAATGAATCGCATTGAGCGTCACCGGTGAGATGTTGCCGAGACCGGAAATGCAACCGGCGGCGCCGTTCTGCAGACCATGCAGAACCAGCGAATCCGGTCCGACGAGCACGTCGAAATCGTCGCGCTCGCGCGCGATGGCAAGAAAGGCATCAAGACTTTCCTGGGAGCCTGCGCTGTCCTTGATGCCGATGATGTTGGGATGATCGGCGAGGATGCGAGCCGTCTCCGGCTGGATCGTATTCCCGGTGCGAGCAGGGATATTGTAGAGATACACCGGCTTCGACAGTGCATCGGCCACACGGCGATAATGATCGACCAGTTCGGGCTGCGAACAGGCGATGAAGGACGGCGTGATCGCCGACACCGCCTTTACGTCGAGTTTCTCGATTCGTTTGCCGAGCGCGATCGTTTCGTGTGTCGAGATTTCGCCGATGTGAGCGAGGACGGGGACGCGACCGGCGGCAGCGTCCACGCAGATTTCAGCGACGCGCAGCTTTTCCTGGAAAGACAAGGCATAGAATTCGCCATTAGTGCCGGCACAGAAAACGCCATTCCCCGCTTTGGCTTGGCGGTCGAGCTGGCGACGCAGTGCGGCCTCACCAATTTCCTCGTTGGCATCGAACGGTGTGACGATGGCGACGAATGGTCCAAAGATCCGGGTCATGTGTCTTCTTTCCTGTCCTCAGGCGGCGGCACGGTAGATGGCGAGAATGTCATCGCGCGTGAGATCGCGCGGGTTGTTGTCGAGCAAGCGCCGGATGGCGTGTGCTTCGTCCGCCATAACCGGGAGATCGTCGGCAGGAACGCCCAGAGCCGACAGGCGCATCTCGCAGCCGAGATCGACGCACCATTTGTGGGCCACGGCGAACACGCTCGCGGGGTCGGATTTCGCCTCAAGCCCTAGCGCGGCAAGAATCGTCGCCGTGCGCTCCGGAACCGCGGGCGTGTTGTAGGCGAGCACGTGCGGAAAGATCAGCGCATTGGCGGCGCCGTGCGGGATGTGATGGCGCGATCCGAGCGGATAGGCGACGGCATGGCCTCCCGCCGTATTCACCGGCCCAAGACAGAAACCGCCGTAGAGCGAGGCGAGCGCCATGCCGGCGCGCGCTTCGCGGTCGTCGCCCTTCTCTGCCGCGCGGGGCAGCCAACGTCCGACGAGGCGAATGCCTTCCAGCGCATAGAGATCGATGGTCGGATGCGCCTTCTTGTTCGTGTACGCTTCGACACAATGGGCGAGCGCGTCGACGCCGGTCGCGACCGTGATTGCACGGGGGACGCTGAGTGTCAGATCCGGATCGACCGCGGCCAGATCGGCCAACATGTGGTCGCTCTGCACGGCGAGCTTGGCGAGCGTCTTCGGATCGGTGACCAGCGCGCGCGTTCCCGCTTCGCTGCCCGTGCCGGCGGTGGTCGGCACCTGCACGAGTGCGCGCGAGCGGCCAAGAATCTTGTCAGGACCGACCACATCCATGAAATGCTGGCCGCTGCCGGGCAAGACCGCGGCGAGCTTGGCGAGATCCATGGCGCTGCCGCCGCCGAAACCGATGACGAGATCAGGTTTCGAAACGTCGACGGCAGCCAGGAGCCTTTCCAGATCGGCAGCGTCCGGCTCCGGCCGGAAGGCATCGAAGACGACTGTCTCGCAGGCGAGCCGCAAGACGTCGACGCGCGCCGCGTTGAACGTATCTGCGACAACAAAGGCTTTCTTCAGGTCACGATTGCCGACCCAGTTGCCGACGCGTGCGGCGACGCCGGAGCCGAACAGAATCTGCTTTGGGCGGACGAGGTCGATCGGTTGAGACAGAGAGGTGGTCATTAAGCGTTCCCGATTTGTAGGCGAGCGGCAGCCAACTTGACGGCATAGTCGATCGCTTCGATCAACGAGGTCTCGCTGGCGATGCCTTTGCCGGCGATATCGAAGGCGGTGCCGTGATCGACTGAGGTGCGGATGATCGGCAGGCCGAGCGTAATGTTGACGCCCGACAGGGCATTCCAAGTCCCGGTGGCAGGATCGACGCTGAACCCGAGCAGCTTGACCGGGATGTGCCCTTGGTCGTGGTACATCGCGACGACCGCATCGTATTGACCGGCGCGCAGCTTGACGAACACGGTGTCGCCGGGCACCGGGCCGACGACATCGAACCCGTCGGCCACGCAACGTTCGATGGTCGGAGCGCTGACATCGATATCCTGGCGGCCGAACAAGCCGCCCTCGCCGGCGTGCGGGTCGAGCGCGGCGACGGCGATGCGCCACCGAGATAAGCTGAGACCACGCAACGCATCGTCGGTCAGCTCGATCACGTAGCGCAGACGTTCCGGCGTCAGCTTCTTCGGAACGTCCTCGAGCGCAACGTGCGTGCTCACGTGGCTGACGCGCATGTTGCCGCGTGCCAGCATCATCACCGAACCGCGCGCGCCGGTCAGATGGGCGAGCATGTCGGTATGGCCCGCGAAATGATGGCCGGCCTTGTTGAGCGCTTCCTTATTGAGCGGTGCGGTGACAATGCCGTGAATCCGGCCTGCCTGCGCGAGTTCGACCCCGTGCGCGACCGCCGGCGCGGCCGCGCACCAGCGGACACCAATCGGACCAAACACGGATGCGAATTGCGCGGCGCTATCGAGGGCGCCGGTCAGGTCGTCGGCGACGAGACAAAGACGCGTCAACCGCGTCCCTTCCGTTCCGAACATTGTCCTGACGTTCATTGTCCGCCCGTCCCCTCCGCAGGCGGATGTGCACCGCCTTAAAATTAAGGCGGCGAATAAGCTTCGAGCATCAACTTGTCAACTACCTGTCAAATATGTCATGCCGCGACTGATCGCTCCGCGAAATCCTCTCCATCAATTTACAACTTTACAAGTTGGTGCTAAATCTTCCCGTGACATGCGTCGGGATCCCACAGTTGGAACGGGAATGGCTGAAGCTATCGAAGGCAACGACATGGGGCAGGATCGCGCGCCGGCCGCGCGCAGTCCTTTGGTTCAGAACGTCTTTCAGGCGCTCCGGGCTCAGATCACCGTGGGTCAGTTGGGGCCGGAGCAGAAGCTGCCGAGTGAACACGAACTCGCCGCGACCTATCTCGTTTCGCGCCCCATCGTACGCGAGGCCCTCCGGCAACTAAGGGAGGAGCGGTTGATCTATTCGCGACGCGGCGCAGGCAGCTTTGTCGTCGCACGTCCCGATCTCGGCTCCAGCCCACCTGCCGTTGGTTTCGCGCCCGTTGAAACGATTGCCGATATCCAGCGCTGTTATGACTTCCGCCTGACGATTGAACCCGACCATGCCTATTGGGCGGCATTGCGTTGGAACGGCGAAGCGCTCGACCAGATCGCCAGCGCGCTGGACCTCATGCGCGACGCGACTGTCGCTCATCTGCATCGCGAGGACGCGGATTTCGCATTCCACCTGGCAATCGCGAGGGCGACCAACAATCACTACTACGTCTCTTCCCTGACCGCGCTGAAGGACCACATCTACGTGGGCATGAAATTCCACGGCAATACGATTACGAAAGCGCAGACTGGTCTGGAAAATGTCTTCGCCGAGCATCGCGGCATATTCGAAGTGATCCGCGCCCGCGACTGCGAACGCGCGCGCGAACTGATGCGTCGCCATCTCGAAGGCTCGCGCGATCGCGTATTCGAGGGCCGCATGCTCGATCTATCGCTCTGAGGCTGCCCACGCAAAATTCGCATCCGGGGGCTGGCGAGCTTTCAGAAGGCCCTCTCGTGTGTTGGCCTTACGCTGAAGGTCCGATTACGGCAAGAACGGCCCTTCGGACATCCGCGCTCGCGTTCAGGGCAGCCTGCAGACCTCCGGATGAAGCAGGGGAGCGTCCTTCAACCAGACTTTCGCGCCTTCCGGGCCGGAGACAGCGCGCAGCACTTGTCCGGCCGGCAAGCGGACCCAACTTTGCGGGATCAGCTTCTGATCGCCGATCGACAAGCTCCCCCCGAGAACGAGCATTTCGAGCCCGCGAGCGTTCTCGACGATGATCGTCTTGCCCGGCATCCAGCTTTCGAAACGTACATTTTCGAATCCGTCATCGAACAATTCGATCGCACTCGCCGCGCCCGATCTCGGCTCCAGCGGACGACCTTCCGCGGGTCGTCGCACGATCTGGTCACGATCGCCGTTCCGGAATTGCCAAAGGCGCACGAAGATCGTGCAACCATCCTTCGATGCGGGGACATGCGAGGTCCCGGGAGGATTGCGGAAGTAGCTGCCCGCCGGGTAATCGCCGTGTTCGTCCTGAAAGACCCCGTCGAGAACGACGATCTCCTCGCCACCGCCATGCGTGTGGCGGGGAAACGCGCTACGTGGGGCGTATCGCACGATCGATGTGGCGCGGGCGACCTCGTCGCCGATGCGGAACAGCATGCGGCGGTCGACGCCGGCCGCCGGGCTGGATATCCATGGGAGCTGCGCGGCGTGAACCATCACCGGAACAGTCAGGTCGTCATTGATGCGCATCGCGCTCCTCCCTCATGGTCAACACCATTCCGAATTTGGCCCGGCCGGACTTCATCCGTGCGACCGCCTCCGCCGCTCTCTGCAATGGCGTGGTCTCGATGCGCGAACGCACGCAGGTCGTTACCCATCAAGCCGCCTCCGGGAGAGATGCTGCGAATTGCGGGTACGTCTCGGCGAGTTCGGTCCTGATCTGCCCTCGCATGAGCGCGAGCGTAGCGGCGTCGGGGCCCGGGGTCTGGGCCTCGCAACCATCGTTGTCGAAGGAAAACCCGGTCGTCTCCCGGATCTCACGCGCGCTGTGACCCGGATGCACGCTCTCCAGTCGAAACCGACCGACGTCACGCTGGAAGGAGAATAGCGCGGCGCTGGTCAGCAGCGCATGGGGCCCGCCCCGTCTGTACATGCCTTTCTCGCTGACGCCTGGCGCCGAGATGAAGTCGACCTGATCGACCAAAACCCTCGGACTATGTTCTTCGCGAAAGAGGATGACCCGCGGTACCAGGAAGTAGAGATAGGCCGATCCGTACGAGCCCGGCCATCGCACCTGAGACTTCGGATAACCGCCCGCTCCCACCAGGTTGACGTTGCCCCTCCCATCAATTTGGCCACCGCCCAGGAAGAAGGCATCGATCCGACCCTGCGCGGCACAATCGAACAACTCCTCGGAACCGCCGGTGAAGGAGTTGTGCCTGATGGATCCCAGGATCGAGACCTGCACGTCTTCCCGCCCCTGCTTCTTGTTCAGAGCTCGCAGAAGCATCGCCCCCGCTGCCGGCATCGGCGACGACATCCCGACGGCGACATGACGCACCCCGGCCAGCAGGCGCGAGATCGTGTAGATGAGCAGCTCGCGGTTGGTGCATTCGAGCATCATGCAACGTTCCTGGTGCCGATCATGTAGGTCCGGAAGCCCTCTGGTGAACGCGCGGCACGGGCATAGTTCCCGACCTCGCGCGCATCCAGATCGTATTCGGTGGAGAGGCCGGTCGGCCAGGCCGCGTTCCTATATTCCGCCACCGCGGAGACGTACATCGCCGGAAGCACGCCGGCCGCCAGCTTCTCGTCGTCGAGCAGCGAGGTTTCCGAGATCCGCTCAACGGTGACGAAAGTCTTTTTCGACGCGTGCGCCAGCAGCATGATTTCGCGGCGTCGGCCGAGACGGACGTTGCCGAAGCGATCGGCTTCAGGCGCATGGATCAGCGTGATATCAGGCTGGATGGCCGAGACCACCACGATCTTATCGCTGTCATCAAACGGATTAGTCGTCACCTTCCAGTCCGGACGGTTCTTCAGGAGGTCGCTTCCGATGATGCCGCGGATGGGCATGAACGGCACGCCCTTCGCCGCCGCCGTCAGGCCGGCGAACACCGCAGGACATGTCGCATCGAGCATGCGGAGCTCGCCGCTACGGATCGCGCGCGCGAAACAGGGAGCGCCACCGGCCTCACCGAGGCTGACCGCGCTGGTCTCCAGGACGGCGACCGCGCCGGCGCCGATCAGCATGTCGACCTGCATTCCGCCGATCGGGGCACAAACGACGTGAAGGTCGCGAATTCCGCGTTCGATCAGAAGCCGGATCATGGCGGGGCACGATCCTGCACCGTCCGGAGCCAAGCCGAGTTTGATGCCGGAGGGGATCATCTGCACCATGGTTTCGGGCGACACGAAATCAGTCATGTTCCACCTCCCGTTCGCGGCCCCATCGGTCGTCAGGCTTCCTTCATCGAGGTCAATCGAGCGAACCGATCAGGTCGTTAGGCAATCCTAGTCCTTCAGCTCGACCGAGAACATCCACATCGGGTCGTTGCATCGCGGCGAAATGGTCGCGGAGCCGCCACGACCGAGCTGCGGCCCGATCACGCCTGCGAAGACCTCGCCCGCCATCACCGCGGACAGCGCCCATGTCCCCGACCACGGCCCCTGTCGCGTAGATGACCGTCGAATTCGCGCCGGCCAACGCCTGCGCGATCACGAGCCTCACAACGTTGCTGCGCTCGAAACGGAACGCCGGCACAGCGTCCGCCATCTCCTGAACGAGGAGTTGAGACATTCAAACCTCGATTTGGCGGCGCCAACGCGCATCGCGCTGCGAAGGGCGACGGTGTAGCCGGCGATCGAGCAGATCTCGCGCTTTTCCGGATTCGCCGCTCCGCATCAAGGCGAGCAGCAGCATGTCCTCGATGCTTTCCCTCTGCGCGCCGCTGCCGCCGATGCGAGCAACGTCGCTGGCTGCGGGCTCCAGGATCCGGACGCACTCCGCAAAGTGGCCTTTCGCGAACGCGACCGCCGCGCGGCAGATCGATGGTACGACCGGACCAGCCGGGAGCGTGCCATCAGCGACGCGTCGCGTATTGGCTTCGATGCGATCGTCGGCTGCCGTGACCTTTCCCGTCGCCGCGGCCAGCAGACCCATGTGGACCTCAACGAACGCGAGTCCGGGTTTCGGAAACCGGGACTCGGCGTAACTTTCGACGTCCTCCCAAAGGCCGGACGGCACTGCATGGCCGTAGGCCTGAAGTCTCCACAGCAGTGAGACAGTATCGCTCACGACGTTGATCGGTACACCGAGCGAGACCGAAGGCTGGACATATTCGGAATAGATCGCCAAGGCATGCTGCGGATCGTCGCGCTCCAGTGCGGAGAGAGCCGCGTGCCACGCGAGATGGCCGTGAAGCGGCCCTGCCCGATCGTAGCCCGGCAGCCAGCCTTCGAGCAGCGCTTCGGCTTCCTGCGTCGCTCCCTGTTCGAACATGGCGTGCGAGACCGCGTGCGCGGCGTTCGCGTTGGCGCGGCGCAGTTCGAGGGCGCGCTGCGCGAGGTCGCGACCTCGGCTGACCGACCCGTTTTCGGCGTGAGACCAGCCGCGATAGGTCAGAAACCACCAATCGTCCGCATCATATTGAGCGGCCACTCGTTCGCAGAGGTCGACGCGCGCCCGATCATGGTCCGCCATTCCCGAAAAGGCGAACAGGCCGAAGGCTCCGAGCGGCAGAGAAAGGATCAGGACATCGCGCGGCCACTTGTCCAGGTGGGCGAGAGCGCTCTCCAACGCCTTGGCCGAGTGGCCGTTCACCGTGAGCGAGAGGGTCGAGACATGACTGGCTTCTCGTGGCGAGCCGTTTCGCGCCACGATTTCCTCCGCGGTGGCGATGCTTGCGCGCGCCTCCGCGCGCTCGGCCCGGATCGTGTGCAATCGCGCGAGGACAGCATGCGCCAGCGCGAACTCATGATCGTGATTGATCGCCTGCCGCAGCGCGTTCTCCGCTCCCGGCCAAGCCGAGAGCAGAAGGTCGACGCCTTCGCGGTAGCGGCTCGCCGCTTGCGGCGACTCTGTCGAGAGCTGGAGGCCCCGACTGTCGAACTCGGCCATGCTCTGCTCCTGATACGGGGTTGAGGCAGATCGGCCGGGGCGCAGCCTAAGTCGTCGGTCTGCCGCCAGCCTTGGGCTTCGATCGCTATCAGAGCGCAGTCAGGCTGTCTTTCGACGTTTTGCCAATTTATATAGAATATCAGCCAACCGGAGACGACATGACCTGGACACCCATATCGGCCCCTCCGGGCGTCTTGCCCCCGCGCCCCATCACTATGCGTGCCGAATCGATTCCGGCTCGGCACGAATTCGCGGAGCATGCGCATGACTGGCACCAGGTGGTCTACGCGATCGACGGGGTGCTGATGGTGAGCGCGGAGAATCGTTCGTTCGTCATCTCGCCCGACCAGGCCTTCTGGCTGCCGAGCGGCGTCTGCCATCGGGTGGGCTCACTGTTAGGCGCCGAGTTTCGCAGCCTTTGGATCGCCGTCGATGCAGGGCGGAATCTCCCCTCGGACCCTACGGTGCTCGCGGTCTCTCCGCTGCTGAAGGAGTTGATCGTGGAAGCCGCCGCGGTCGAGGGAAGCCAAGACGGCGACGGTTACCCGGACCGCATCGCGACTCTCATCCTCGATCAATTGCGCAGGGCTCAATGGCTGGCGGCTTGACTGCCTTGGCCTCGCGGCGAACGTCTGCTGCGGCTTTGCGAAGCGCTGTACATCGACCCTGCCGACACGCGCAGTTCGGACGAATGGGCCAAAACGCTAGGCATGTCCTCGCGCAAGCTCACGCGCCAATTCGAAGCTGAGATGGGTTCGAGCCTACGATCGTGGCGGCGGAGGCTTCGGCTGCTCCGTGCGATCGAACTTTTGAGCAGCGGCGCGTCGGTGACCGAGACGGCGATGCAATTGGGCTATGGGTCCACGTCAGCCTTCATCTTCGCGTTCCGGACGGAGATGGGGTCCAGCCCGCACGCCTACATGCGAAAAGCGACTGGCGGACATCGCGCCTCACCATCTGCAAGGCTTCGCTAAAGGAAGTCGCCCTGCCTTGTACCTAGGATGCCCCGGGTCGCGGAGTGCGAAGTTGTTCGGATCGTCTTCGGCCTTAGCGAATAGAGTTAGAGGAAGAACCCGATCGGCCTCGTGTTAACGAGGGCAAGAACGTCTCTCCGCCGCGCTTAGCTGCGTCAGCAGACAGAAGCTCCACCGGAAAATACCCGATCGGCTTCGACCATGCGCAAATGTCCGTGCAGGCCCTCGCCGTCGAGGTGCCTGACCGGCAGAGTTCGCGCAAGTTGCTTGCGCTCTAATGACACTTCTTCGCATGCCCGTATGCGGGCATGCACACAGCTTTCGTGTCGGAGTCGCTCAATGTTTTGACCCCGACAAGTCTACCGCCGCGTCAGAAATGGACCTCGGTGCGCATACCAAGAACCCAGGCATTGTCGGTCTTCACGCCGTCGGCATTAAACCCGCGCCCGCCGGGATTGATCACATACTGGACGTCGAACTTGAGGTTCATCCAGCCGGTCGCCTGCCAACCGTACCAAGCTTCGAGCGGAATTTCGTTACCGCCCGCATTCGGGCTGAGCGCGGCCGAGTTCACGTGAGTCGTGCCCACCGCGAAGCCGACTTCGTCCTTCGGGCGCCAGGCGAATGTTCCGGTGTGCTTGAAGCCCAAGGCGATCTGATAGTCCTGGAACGAGGTCCGGTGATCGGCGAAGGTCGAATTGAGGAAGGTGTACCAACCCTGCGCGTCGGGACCGTCGATGGTCAACCGCTGCAGGATCGACTCATAAATGCCGTAGCGGCCTCTTTGATCGCTCAGGTTTTGATCCGGAACACCACCGCCGACTGGGATGGTCGCAATGATACCCGGGAGGCCCCCATCAATGGTCGACTGACTGTCGTACCAGCCGCCCAATCTCCAGGTCCCGAACAGGGCACCGCTCGGGCTGTAGGTCAACTCCACCGGCACCAGCACACCCGAGACGGGTCTTGAGGAGGGGACGCCCGGCAAGAAGTAGATGGTGGGATCTGAGGTCGTCAGATAATTCGGATTGGAGTCGTAGACACCGGCCGAAATCTTCAATTCCTTGGTCAAGTTGAAATGGGCGACACCGGCCCATTGGCTCACCGGCCAGTTATAGATGTAGCCGCCCTGGATGTTGCCGGGCTGGCCGCCGCAGAAGGTCAGGTTGATGAATTCGCACAGACCGAAGAAGAAGTCAGAGCCGACTGGAAGACGGCCACCCTTGAGTTCAAGGCGATCATCGAAAAGCTTCTGCGAGTAGTAGAGTTCGGTCAGGCGAAAAATATTGCCGCGGCCGAAAACTTCGTTCGTTAGCTGTAAGGCCGGAATGCCTGCCTCGGTATTCAGATTGTCGCCGAAACGCTGGACTAGCGTGAGGCCGACCGTACCGCCCGGAATGCCGGCAAGCTTCGCCATGTCGAGCTTGGCCCCGAACCATAGCTGTCCAGCGTTGGCCGCGGTGTTCCTGTTTCCGCCCGACAGGTTGCCGACGGTTTCATTGCCGAGCGTCAGGCCCAGAGAGATGCCCTGCTCCTTCAGCTTGGTCCGGCCGAGATCGCCAAACAGATAGGGTCTTGTCCAAAAATCATCATCGACCGAAACATAAGGAACAGCCGGCGCTTTCGTTGAAAGGTCGGCCGCATACGCTCCACCGCTCAACAGAGATGATAAGGCAATCCCGACGCTGCACACGCGTGCGGCGTTTATAGACCTCTGCAACATTTTTTCTGGTCCTCCCAGCGTCCCCAGGCTTTGTGTATTTTGCGTCACGTTCCCGCCCAAAGCCCCCGAGCCTGGAACGTGCTCTCTCCCCAGCACACACAGATTTCAGCCGCCGAAGAAGCGGCCGTATGTCAACTGGAGGTCGGAGCTGTCATGCCTGATCACCCGTTTTCGCCGACAACGCAGTCGCGCTGCGCGGTGATGCGCTCTGCTTTCCTTGCACAAGTGTCGATCTCGGCGCCGTGCGGGCCAGGCCGGCCAGCGCCATCTTGCGCCGCCGACGGGCCTGCAATTGCTGATCCACCAGCACGCCGAGCAGAATCACCGTCCCCATCACCGCGAAGTTCAGGGAATTGGGGATGCCCAGGATGTTCACAAGGTTCTGCAGCACCTGCAGCAGCGCCGTCCCCAGCACAATACCGAGAATAGAGCCCTCGCCGCCGCGCAGGCTGCAGCCACCCAGGACGGCAGCCGCGATCGCGTAGAGCTCGTAGAAGTTGCCGAACGAACTCGGAGAGACTGAGTTCGTGTAGAATACGAACAACACCGTGGAAACCCCGGCGAGCCCGCCACTGATGATATAGGCGGTCGCGATCACCATATCTGTGCTGATGCCGGAGAAGCGCGCCGCTTCCTCGTTCTTGCCCACAGCGTAGAGCCAGCGCCCGTAGACCGAGCGGTGCAGCAGCACGCCGAGGATCAGCGCAAGGATGATAAGGAGGATGAAGGTGTTCGGGATGCCCGCGATATTCCCGGAGGCAATGTTGCTCAGTGTCCCGGCCTCGTCGCCGTAGCCGAAGCCGCGCGTCGAATCGCTCGTGTAGTAGCGCGCGGCGCCGCGATAGATCAGCAACCCGCACAGCGTCACGATGAACGGCTGCATTTTCAGCCGTGTGATCAGAAAACCCTGGATGCCCCCCAGCGCCAGCCCGCCCAGCAGCACCAGCAGCAGCGCGAAGGGCCAATAAACCTGATACGTCGTCAGAAGATCGATGAATACGACGCCAAGCAGCGCGAACATCGACCCGAGCGAAAGATCGATGCCTCCGGTGATGATCACGAGCCCCTCGCCCAGCGCGAACACGCCGAACAGGCCGATCAGGTTGGCCATATTCAGCAAGTTCACCAACGATAGAAAAGCCGGATTGATCACGCCGGTGATGGCGGAGATCACCACCAGCAGCAGGCACAGGCCGAGTTCCTTCTTCATCATGGCGCGGCGGCTTCCATCGTTTCCAGCGCTTGGCCGATCGCTAGCCGCAGCACGTTGTATTCGCTGAACTGCTCGCGCTCCAGCACACCGCTGACACTGCCTTCATGCATCACTGCCACCCGGTCGGAGACGCCGATGACCTCCTCCATGTCGGAGGAGATCATCACGATCGCGACGCCGTGGTCGGCGAGATTGCGCATCAGCGCGTAGATCTCGCTCTTGGCACCGACATCGATGCCACGGGTCGGCTCGTCAAAGAACATCACGCGCGGCTGCATGGAAAGCCACTTGCCCAGCACTACCTTTTGCTGGTTGCCGCCGGAGAGCGTCACGGCCTCCATGTCGATGCTCGGCGCCTTTATCGAAAGGCTCCTGACCTGTTCGTTCGCAACCGTGCGCTCGGCCGCGCCGTTTATCAGCCACATCCGCGCATAATTCGGCAGGCTCGCGAGCGTCACGTTCTCCCGAATCGGCAGTTCCAGCACTAGCCCGGATTTCTTGCGGTCCTCCGGCACCAGATAGATCCCCTGCCTGATCGCGTCCCGCGGCGACGCGACATCGACCGGTACGTTGTCGATCCTGATCTCGCCACCCAGCAGCGGATCAATGCCGAAGACCGCGCGAGCAAGGGAGGTGCGGCCAGCGCCCACGAGCCCTGCCAGGCCGAGGATTTCACCGCGTCGCACGGAGAGATTAATCTGCCGGTCGGGAAAGGCGATGGTGACGAGGCCGACGATATCGCAGCCGCCCGGCTGCGGCGGCCGTTTCGGCGGCGTATACAGCGCCTTCAGGTCACGGCCGATCATCAGCCGGATCATTGCGGCATGGGTTAACTGGTGCCGCGCCAACTCCCCTACCGTGCGCCCGTCGCGCAGCACCACGACGCGGTCAGCGCAGGTCATGATCTCGCCCAGCCGGTGAGAGATATAGATTACCGAGATGCCGTGCGCCTTCAGGTCGGCAATCACCTCCAGTAGCCGTTCAGTTTCCGAAATTGTCAGGCTGGAGGTCGGCTCGTCCATGATGATCACGCGGGCGTCAATCGAAAGCGCCTTGGCGATCTCCACCATCTGACGCTCCGCGATCGAGAGGTTGTCGACCAGCGTGTTCGGCGTAAAATCGGCGCCCAGCCGTTCCAGCAGCGGCGCCACGCGGGCGCGCATCTCCGCGCTGTCGACCAGCTTCAGCGGGCCGCCAGTCAGCTTCTCGCGGCCGATAAAGACGTTGGCCGCTACGTCGAGATTCTCGAACAGGTTCAGTTCCTGGTGCACGAAGGCGATGCCGGCCTGCGTCGCCTCGTTCACCGTCATCCGGGCGTGGTCGTTGCCGCCGATGCGGATTACGCCCTCGCTCGGCGCGATCACGCCACCCAGCACGCGCATCAGCGTCGATTTGCCGGCACCGTTCTCACCGATGAGGCCCAGCACCTCGCCGCGGTACACGCGCAGGCTGACATCGTCGAGGGCCCTGACACCGGGATAAGTCTTGCTGATCCCGGCGAGCTCCAGCAGCGTCTCCGCCATTCGTCGTTTCCTCCCGCACACGCCCGGCGGCTCGCGGCAGCCGGGCGGTGAAGCGCACTGAAGTCACTTCTTCAGCAGTTCCTTCAGATTTGCGGTGAACTCCGCGACGTTGGATTTGCTGATCACCTTGGTGGGCACGATCAGCTTGCCGTCCGCCGGGATCCACGACTTGTCGCCGTTCAGCGTTTTGATGATGTTGGTGGCGGAGAGATAGCCGAACTCGTACGGCTGCTGCACGACCGTGGATTCGATCGTGCCGTCGGAAATGCCGCGCAGCGTGCGCTGGTCCTCGTCGAAGCCGACGATCTTCACCTTGCCGGCCTTGCCCGCCGCCTTCACCGCATCATAAATCAGCGGTGTCTCGTAGCTCCACAGGCCGGACAACAGCGCAATGTCGGGATATTTGACGAGCACGTTCTCCATGTTCGCCTTGGCCTTGGCGAAGTCCACCTGGTCGGTGAACACGTCGACCAGCTCGACCTTGGTGCCGGCAATCGCTTCCTTGATACCTTGCACCCGCTCGCGGGCGTTGTCAGCGTCCATCGTGCCGACAAACAGCGCGATCTTGCCACCGTTCGGCAGCGCCTTCTTGATCTCCTCGCCCGCCTGCCGCCCGGCCGCGACGTTGTCGGTGCCGATATAGGCGAGACGATTGCTCTGCGGCGCGTCGCTATCGGTCGTGATCAAAACGGTCTTGGCCGCAACCTTGTTGAGTTCTTCGGTTGCGTGCGGCGCATCGTCTACAGAGATAGAGATGCCGGCGACGCCGCGCACCAACAGGTCGTCCAACTCGCGCCGCTGGCCTGCCGCGGTGCCTTCGTTGGTCACGATCAACTCGATGTTGTATTCGGGGTGCTCCTTCTGCGCCTTCTCAAGTCCGCGGCCGGCGATGGTCCAGAAGTCGGCCGCGACATTGGTCACCAGCGCGATGGTCTTTTTCTGCTGCGCCTGCGCCACCCCCGCGGCCATCGCGAGCGCTGCTGCGCTCGCCAGCAGCGGCACGATCAATTTCTTCACTGAGCCCTTCATATGCACCTCCCTTTCGTCACCCCGGCATAAGGGGATTCACGCGCGACGCATTCTTGCGCCCTATTTTATTTTTGTTTCGAAGAAATTAGCGGAGAGACATATCCAGTCAAGAGTGTCCCCGCCCCCTTCTTCAAGCAGCAATAGTACACAGGGTGCGACAATAGTAAATATCGGTACGATACGACAGCCTCCATCTGTGCTTTTTAGATTACACCTAGCGCCATCTCCGTTGATTAATTTCACTGAATAAATTAAAGGGGCGGCATGGATGAGCAGCCTGAACCGCCTAGACGTGCTTCAAATGTGGCCCGCGGATCGAGCCGCGGCCGACTCATCGAAGTGTTGCGACGTCAGGGCCCATTGCCGCGCGTGGAGCTCGCCCGTAGTACGGGGCTGAGCTTCCCGGCCATTTCGGCCATAACGTCGAGACTGATCGCGGAAGAGCTGCTGTGCGAGGCAGAATCCGAGACGGCAGCGGCAACCTCGTGGCCCGACGACACCGACGAAGAGGATGCGGACGCGCTGAATGGCCGCCGCCGCGGCAGGCCGGCGGTACTGCTGACCCTGAACCCGGAGTTTGGCCGCATCATTGCGGTGTCGCTACGCATGAACCTGATCGAGACACTGATCGCGGATTTCAGTGGCTCTGGCTTGGCGCAATCGCGACTTGAACTCTCGACGCGCGCGCTCGATGCCCGGGCGTTGCGCGATCTCGTGATCGCGCAGATCGATGCCATGCTTGACGCGACCGCCACGCCGCGCCATCGACTGTTGGGAATCGGGATTGCGCTGCAGGGCATCGTGAATGCCGACACCGGCCAGCATCTGTGGAGTCCTGCGCTGTCGGTCACCGACATCGATCTGGCGAGGCCGATCCGTGAGGCATTCGGGGTCGAGGTCGTCATGGCGAACGACGCTGTCGCAGTTGCGCTGGCCCTTGTAGCCGCGGAACCGGCACTTGCGCAGGGCCTCTCAGCCACGATCATGGTCGGCCACGGCGTCGGTATGGGTGTCGTTGTCGACGGTGAAGCGCGCTGGGGCGCCGGCAGCGAAATCGGCCATGTCAAGCTGGCGCCGGACGGTCCGCAATGCCGCTGCGGTCAGCGCGGCTGCATCGAGGCCTATCTCGCCGACTATGCGCTCTACCGCGACGCCCGCACCTTTCTCGACCTGCCGCCGGCGGTGTCGCAGCAGCCGTCCGAAGCGCAGATGGCACTGCTGCACGAGCGAGCTCTGGGCGGCGATCCCCGCCTCGAGCATTTATTCCGGCAGGCAGGCCGCGCGCTTGCGGAGGCGGTCGCCGCAACGATATCGGTGCTGCGCCCGCATCATGTCATCCTGGCGGGCCCCGGACTGCAGGCGTTTGAGATGATGCGCCACGCCTATGAGGAGCGGCTTGACCAGGCGGTGTTGCCGTGGCTGCTCCAGTCCACGGCGATCTACCTGCGTCCAAGCGAGTCGGCGGCAATCGTCGACGGCATGGTGCGGCGGACGCTGCGGGTCGTGGACCGAAATCTCATGGAGACGACCGAGTGAACACCGGGAGCTGCGGCGCTTGTTTGAGCCGCAGCAAACGCAACCGGCGCCGTCCAGGCGCCCAAATCAAGAGGATGCCAATGCAAGGCGCCATCTATCCAAGCCTCAAGGACCGGACTGTACTGGTGACCGGCGGCGGTTCGGGCATCGGCGAGGCCATCGTCCGGCAGTTCGTCGGCCAAGGCTCACGGGTCGGTTTCATCGACATCGATGAGAGGGCCTCAAAGCAGCTACTGAGTAGCCTGCCGGCGCATGCCAGCGTGCATTTCGAGCACGCAGATGTGCGCGACATCAGCGCCCTGAGGCAGGCGGTCGCAGGCGTTCGCGAGGCCTTCGGGCCGATCACCATCTTGGTCAATAACGCGGCCCGTGACGACCGTCACGCGATCGAGGACGTCACGCCGGAATACTGGGACGAGCGAATCGCCGTCAACCTGAAGCATCAGTTCTTTAGCGCCCAGGCGGTCGCGCCCGACATGATCCATGCCGGAGGCGGCTCGATCGTCAACATGGGCTCGGTGAGCTGGGTGATCGGCCAGGGCAACATGGCCTGCTACACTACCGCGAAGTCCGCGGTTCAGGGCCTCACCCGTGCGCTCGCCCGCGATCTTGGGCCGAACAACGTGCGGGTCAATTCCATCCTGCCCGGATGGATCATGACCGAGCGGCAGCAGGATCTGTGGTTGACGCCCGAAGGTGAGGCCGAACTCATGCAGCGCCAATGCCTTAAGCGCAAGCTCATGCCGGACGAGGTCGCGCGCGTCGTCCTCTTCTTCGCCGCTGACGACAGCGGCGCCTGCACCAACCAGAACTATATCGTCGATGGCGGCTGGGTCTGACCACGGCCGATGCCGGCCAGGCTCGCTTCCATTCACGCCAACGCGCTTGTCCTGGCTAATCACATCGAGACGTGGTTCTCCGTCAAAGGACAATCGCTCAACGCAGCTATTCAATGTGAGGCGCGCACCGGCCGGGACGATGGCGGAAGACGCAGGTAGCCGTAGATCTGGAGCAGAATCAGGGCCGCGGAGACCACGATGAATGCGGCACTGAGCGGCCGCTGCAGATAGATCATCAGATCGCCGCGCGACAGCACCATCGCCCTGCGGAAATTCTCCTCCAGCATGGGCCCCAGGACGAAGCCGAGCACGACGGGAGCTACGGGAAAATCCAGCATCAGGAAGATCGCGCCGACGCAGCCGAAGGCAGCGACGAGGAGAATATCGAACACGTTGTTGTGCGTGCTGTAGACCCCGACCGCGATGAAGAACAGCGCCGACGGAAACAGAAAGCGATAGGGCAGACGCAATAGCCTCACCCAGATGCCGATGAGCGGCACGTTCAGGACGATCAACAACAAATTGCCAATCCAGAAGCTCGCGACCAATCCCCAGAAGACGTCGGGATGTTCGGTAATTAGCTGCGGTCCGGTGTTGATGCCCTTGATGATCAGCGCACCGAGCAGCAGCGCCATCACGGGATCGCCGGGAATGCCGAGCGACATGGTCGGAATGAAATCGATCTGCGTTTTCGAATGGGCCGCCGCCTCAGGCGCGGCCACCCCTTCGATGGCTCCCTTGCCGAACCGTTCCGGCGTTTTCGCGATCTTGCGCTCCAGCGCATAGGCGACGAAGGTGGTGATGGTCGGCCCGGTGCCGGGCATGGCACCGAAGATGGCGCCGACGCCGGTACCGCGCAGCATCGGCAGGATGGCGGCCTTCAGTTCCCTGCGTGTCGGCATCATCTGCCGCATGGTGACGCGCGTCGTCGTGGTCGCGACCTCCCGCCGGTTGACCGTCAGCAGGAAATCCGCGACGCCGAACAGCCCCAAGGAGAGCGCCGCCAGGTCGACGCCATCAGCGAGATCCTGCAAGCCGAAGGTGTAGCGCTGGACGCCGGTGTTGACGTCGGTGCCGATTGCACCGAGGAAGAGCCCGAACAGCGTCATGGCGATGCCCTTGAGGGGCGATCCCCGCGCCATGGTCGATCCGGCAAGCAGCCCGAGCAGCATCACCGCGCTGATCTCGGTCGGCCCGAACTTGAAGGCAACCGCCTCGAGCAATGGCGAGACGAACACCATTAGCGCAATCCCGACCGACGCGGCGAAGAACGAGGCCATCATGGTGATGCCGAGCGCGGCGCCGCCGCGCCCGTTCAGCGTCATTGGATAGCCATCAATGCAGGTCACGGCATGCGGGGGATGGCTAGGCAGGTTGAGGAGGATGGCGCAGATGGCGCCGCCATACATCGATCCATAGAAGATGCCCGCGAGCATCAGGATCGCGGGCACCGCCGGGATGACATAGGTCAGCGGCAACAACATGGAGATGGTTGTCATCGCGCCCATACCGGGCAGCACGCCGATCAAATTGCCAAGCACCACGCCGATCACGACCCACATCAAGTTCGCCGGCTGCAGTGCGACACCAAAACCGTACCAGAGATCGGCTAGCGCCTGTTCCATTCCCTCCCCCCGACAATCAATCCGATACTCAACCCCAGGCGAACAGCGGAAGCTGTAGCTGCAGGCCGTAGCTAAAGACCAGAACCGCGGCGACGACGAGCCCCGCCGCCAGCAGCGCCGCATCGCGCACCGAGTTGGCCGTGCTTCCCAGCGCCGCGACAAAGACGGCGACGAAGGTCGCCGGCACCAAGCCGCCATGATCAGCGATAACCGCAAAGGCGATGAGACCACCGAGGATGCAAAGCCAAGCCCGCCAGTTGACACGCATGACTTTGCGTTTCTCCTCCTCGCTCGGCCGCGCTGTAAGGGCGATGGCGAAGCCGACGAGCATCATCAGCACGCCGTAGAAGAACGGCATGTATCCCGGTCCCATTCGGGTTGCTGTGCCCATGCGGTAGGTCAGCCCCATGGCAGCCACGCCCGCCCCGATCAGGATCAGCAGCATGGCGCCGATCCGGTCCTTGCCGAGGCGCTGGACCAGGGACACGGAGCGGTGATGGCCCGCGATGCGATCGGTCATGACGTCGGCCCGCTCACGCAATCCTGTCGCCCTTCTTGACCTGCACAGTGCGGCTGTCGACGCCCGGCAGCATCTTGGCGGGATCGCGCGTCACCACGACGTCGATCACCGTTGGGACCTTGCGGCGTACCAGCGCCTCCTTGAACGCGGGGGCAAGTTGGTCGGGACGTTCGACCCGGATGCCACGACAGCCCATCGCCGCCGCGACATCGGCGTAGTTGGTCTCGCTCAGGTCCGATGCGTGATAGGCGCCGGGGCCGTACATCAGGTGCTGCAGCGCCTTCACATAGCCCGAGGCGGCGTTGTTGACGACGATGATCGTGAAATCGAGCGCAAGGCGGCGCGCCGTCTCCAATTCGCCGATCATCATGTTGAAGCCGCCGTCGCCGGTGAGCGCGAAGACCGGCCGCCCCGGCGCCGCCAGCGCCGCGCCGATCGCGCCCGGCAGGCCATACCCGATCGAAGCCGAGCCGCGGTCCGGTACGAAGGCACGGCCGGGACGTTTGGTATCGAACAGGAGCCCACCCCAATGAGCGGCGAACCCGCCGTCGGCGACGAGATAGCCATCGGCCGGCAGCGCCGTATTGATCTCCGTCAGCAGACGGGCGATGTCGACCGGACATTCATCGGAGTTGAGGCGCGCGCCGACCTTGCGACGCCAGTTCGCCATCCGCTCGGCGGTGTCGGCCGGCCGGCCAGCCCACCGAGCCTGCAGCCGCTCCTTCTCGGGCGCGAGCGCCGCCGATAGATCGGCGATGCCGAGCAGCACATCGCCCCACAGCCGCACGGTCGCCGGCACGGTGCGGTCGAATTCCTCGGCCACACAGTCGAGATGGATCAGGCGCTTGCCCGGCGCCGGCACGGTGTAGCGCTTGGTCGCGATCTCGCCGAGCTTGCAGCCGACCACGAGCAAGAGATCGGCCTCCTCGATGAGCTGATTGGCAAAGCGGTCATAGCGGCCGAACAGGCCGGCATTGAGCGGATCGCTGCAGGGGATCGCGCCTTTGCCCGTCAGCGTGTGCGCGACCGGCAGGTTGAAGGCACGGACGAACTCGGTGAGCTGCTCGGCCGCGCCGGACAGATGTACGCCACCGCCTGCGAGAATGACAGGCGCCCTCGCGGCGGCAATCAGCTCGGCGGCGTGAGCGATGCTCGCCCCATCAGGACGGGCGCGCAAGGCCGGCACGGCGCGATAGATGCTATCGCCCTGGAAATCGGCGGCACTGAAGGAATGCACGGCGTGGGAGATGTCCTCGGGAATATCCACCACCACCGGACCCGGCCGTCCCGAGGTCGCCACCGCAAAGGCGCGGCGCATCAATTCGGGAATCCGCGCGACCTGCTCGACGCGGATCACCTCCTTGCACACCGGACGAAGCACGTCGGTCTGGCGACATTCCTGGGTCATGTTCTTCCAGGAGTGGTCGCGATGCGTATTGCCGACCAGGACCACCAGCGGCGTGCCCGAATTGAGAGCCTCCATCAGTCCGGTCACCAGATTGGTGGCACCGGGTCCGAGCGTTGCATCGGCGAGACCGACCCGGCCCGACACCTTGGCGTATGCATCGGCCGCGAAGATACCGGTGCGCTCGTCATTGATCAGATAGTGGGGCAGCCCGAAGCGCCTCGCCGCATCATAGAACGGCAGCAACTGAAACCCGCCCATGCCGAACATGGCGCCGCCATCGAAGGCCTGGATCATGCGGGCGATCGCCTCGCCGCCGGTGATTTTCAGGGAGCCAGTGTCCGACTCGGCCTTGATTTCAACATGCTGGTTCATGGTCTCGATCACTCCATTAAAAAGTTTGCGCGCTGGATGGCGGGATTTCATTCGACGCTGGCCCCGGAGGCCTTGATGACCCCGGCCCATTTCTCCGTCTCGGACGCGATCAGCGCGGCGAGCGCTTCGGGCGTGCTCGGCGCGACATCGGCTCCGAGCTCGGCGAGGCGCGCCTTGACGGCGGGCCGATCGAGGATCTTGCGGACCTCTTCATTGAGGCGCGTGACGATCTCCTTCGGAGTTTTCGCCGGCGCCACCAGCGCGAACCAAGAGGTGACCTCGCAGTCTGGAAGGCCGGCCTCCGCCATGGTCGGGATGTCCGGTGCAGCCGCGGAGCGATGCGCGCTCGTTACCGCGAGCGCCCGCAATTTGCCGCTCTTGATGTAGGGCAATGACGAGGACAGGTTGTCGAACATCGACTGGACCTGACCGCTGATCAGGTCGACCAGCGCCGGCGCACTGCCCTTGTAAGGCACATGCACCAGCTTCACCTGCGCGACCAGGTTGAACAATTCGCCACTCAGGTGGACCGAGGAGCCAGCCCCGGAGGACGCGAAGTTGATCTGGCCCGGCTTGCTCTTTGCCAGCGCGATGAACTCCTTCAAGTTCGTCGCCGGCACGGCAGGATTGACCACCAGCACATTGGGCACTGTCGCGATCAGGCTGATGGGCGCTAAGTCGCTAGCGAAATTGAACGGCAGCTTCGGATAGAGGGTCGTGTTGATCGTGTTGGCGATGGTGCTCATAAAGAGGGTGTGACCGTCTGGCGCCGATCGCACCACTTGCTCCGATGCGATGCTCCCGCCCGCGCCCGGCCGATTCTCGATCACCACGGGCTGCCCCAGCGCCTCCGACAATTGCTGCCCTACCAGGCGCGCAACCAAGTCAGTCGAACCACCGGCCGCATAACCGACCACCAGGTGAATGGGTTTCGAAGGATAGGTCTCGGCAAGGGAGATCGGGCCCGACGCCCCCCACATCAGAATCGAGACGACCATCGCCGCCAGCCACCTTAACCCCATTTACGCGTCCTCCCATCTTGATTTGATCCACTATGTGGACTATTCTTGATCACTGCCGCGGCGCGCCTTGTGTCATCAAACATTCTGACTTGTCAATGACCGAAAAATGCGAGCTGGCCGCGCGGTGCTCTTGTTTCATATATTGGACTTTTGGATAATCGTGACGGACGACGACACCAGACCAACCGGGACCCAGAGCATTGGACGTGCGGCCGCAGTGCTCCGCGCGCTGGCGTTGCGCAGCCAGTCGGGAGCACGCATGGCCGACATCGCGCGCGAGACCGGGCTTGAACGCCCCACCGCCCACCGCATCCTTCAGGGCTTGATTGCGGAGGGCATGGCGAGCCAGAACGAGGCGACGCGCCGCTATCATCTCGGCTCGTTCATCTATGAACTCGGACTGCTCGCAGAGCCGCGATTTCATTTGCGGGAGATGGCGCGGCCGGCAATTGATTTGCTGGCAGATCAGACCGGCGACACAGTCTTTGCCGCGGTACGCGGCGGCAACGATGCGTTGTGTGTCGAGCGCAAGGCCGGCAACTTTCCCATCAAGGCCTTCACGGTCGAGGTCGGCAGCAGGCTCCCGTTAGGGATCGGCTGCGGCGGCGTCGCCATGCTCGCGGCCCTGCCCGAAGAAGAAGCCGAGAGCATTCTCGCATACAACGCTCCGCGTCTCTCGGCGCATGGCGACATGACAGCGGGGGAGCTCGCCGAGCTCGTCGCAGCGGCACGCACGCGCGGTTATGCGGTCAATCCGCGTCGTGCACCGGGCATTGCGGCGATCGGCATGGCCGTGCGCCGGGCGGATGGCAGTCTCGCCGGCTCGATCAGCATCGCCGCGATCGAAAGTCGGCTGCCGCCGGATCGCATCGAAAAGATCGCGCGTCTGCTACGGACCGAGATTCGCAAGGTCGAGAAGATGCTCCGCTCGTCCTGAGTAGCGGCCCGGTCAAGCATGGCCGGCCGGCGTGAAGCCCAATGGCAGGCGGACCAGCGTATTCGGTGTCGGGGTCTGAGTCGCTGGATCCCTACCGCTTTTCCCCACACCTATCAGAAGTGCCGAGCGAACAGAATCTCCGCCGCGTTTTCGAACCAGCTTCGGCCGTGATCCCTCCATCGTCGCCTCTGGCGCGGCCCATCTGCGTCAATCCTCTCCGGCTTTGATCGCCTTTCCCAACGATATATTCTGTTGTATATATCGAATGCGACAAGGCAGATGGGAGGAACTCAGGTCGGGATTTTGCCACGTGCAGCAAACCTGCGACTGCTGATGATCGTCCTTTGATGTTCCTGCCTTGTCCAGGTCATGTCCATCAGGGATATCAATCATGAAACAAGAATATGGCGCTGCTTCGCGTCCGCTTATAAAGGGAGACTCGCTCAAGAACCATCGCGCACATGCGCTGCGTGCGATGGGATTGGCGCTTGGCTTCAGCATTGCATCGGGATGTCAGGCGCGAGCCGAACCACCAACGCTCTCGATTCCCGACAAGAGCTTTCCGGAGAGCGTGACATCGACGCGCGACGGCACCCTCTATGTCGGCAGCTTCAATCTTGGCGGTGTGCTTAAGGTTGCGCCCGACGGGAAGACTGAACAACTCGTGAAGCCTGGAGCCGGCGGAAGCCGCTCCACGCTCGGCGTGCTCGCCGATGAGAAGAGCGGCACGCTCTATGTTTGCTCGAACGACCTCAGCGCCATGGGCGTCGCCGGACCAGGCGACAGCAAGGGCGCGTCGCTGAAGACCTTCGATCTCAGGACTGGCGCGGCGAAGGGCAGCTTTCCGCTCAAGGATCCCAAATCCCTGTGCAACGATATCGCCGTCGGCAGCGATGGCAGCGCCTATGTCACCGATTCGTTTGCGCCTTACGTCTACAGCCTCAAGCCCGGCGGCACTTCCCTCGATGTGTGGGCCACCGACCCAGCCCTGGCGCCGGCAAAGGACGGCGTCGGACTCGACGGCATCGCGGTCGGGTCGGACGGCGATCTCTACGTGACCACCTACATTCCGGCAAAACTGTTCCGGATCGCGGTCAAAGATGGCAAGGCAGGCAGCGTCACCGAGTTGAAGCCGTCGCGCGCACTGGATCATGCGGATGCGATGCGCGCTTTCGGTAGCGGCTTCCTGCTGATCGAAGGCGCCGGCCGGCTGGACAGCGTCACCATCAAGGGCGACGAGGCCAAGATCGAAGTCATCAAGGACCGCTTTGCCGAACCGGTCTCGGTGACCCAGGTCGGCGATATCGGCTGGGTCGCGGAAGGCAAATTGTCCTATCTGATCGGCGACAACAAGAATAAGGATCCCGGCCCGTTCGCGCTCAAGCCGGTGGCGTTGCCGAAGTAGCCATGCTTTCGCAGGACGACATCGTCCGGCTGATTGAGATAAGCTGCAGATTGACGCGAACCATGCGGCTCGCGTCACACGGGCCACTGCCACTGAGACCGCCGTGCCCAGCCCTCATGACCTCAAACGTGACGCTCTACGCTTCCGACCCGCTTCCCGATGGCACGCAAATTAAGCACTGACTCCGCTCGATCGCATCCGATGTCTCAGCCGCAACGATCTGCCATTGCCCTACGCCATGTCGCGTTCGAACACCTGGGCATGTTGGCTCCGATCATGGAGCGCGAAGGCTGGAACGTCTCGTTTTGCGAAGCGGCAGTCGACGACCTGGCCCACCCCAGCATCAGAAACGCCGATCTCCTTGTCGTGCTCGGCGGGCCGATTGGGGTCTATGAGACCGAGAGCTACCCGTTTGTCACTCGCGAGATTGCGCTGATCGAGCGACGATTGAGCGAGGGCTTGCCCACACTTGGCATCTGCCTCGGCGCGCAACTCATGGCCAAGGCGCTGGGCAGCCGGGTCTATGCCGGCCACATCAAGGAGATCGGCTGGGGGGCGATCAGCCTGTCGGAGGCCGGCGCTGCCTCCTGCCTGAAATCCCTCGGCAGCGAGGCATCCGTGCTGCACTGGCATGGCGATACGTTCGATCTGCCCGCAGCCGCCACCAGGCTTGCATCGAACGGCAATTACGAGAACCAGGCATTCGCTTATGATGACCGCGCACTCGCCCTGCAGTTTCACCTGGAAGCCGAACCGCGCCAGCTTGAGGAATGGTATGTCGGCCACTCCGTCGAGCTTGCGGCGGCCAATGTGTCGGTGCCAGAGCTCCGGGCCGCGACGGCCAATCTCGCGAATCGTCTGGCTGCCCAGGCCGATCCCGTCTTCACCGGCTGGCTCCACCAGATTCGACCCATCGACCCTCGCAACCGTTCTCTGACGGCTCGCTCAAGCTGATCATCGGTCGCATCCACGGTCCGCCTGACCGAAGGCCATCTGAGCAAGGCACACGCCGCCTAGGGATATCCCGCCGGTTCTTCTTGTGAGCGCAAAGCCTCGATGGCAATGTGTCCGCCGGACTGACGAGCAAACCTTTATGCCAAAGCCAGACGCCAGATCGCTTCCGCACTTGAGCCTTCGCATCGATCTCGATGGCGAGGAGCGGATCGGGCCAGGCAAAATCCAGCTACTTGAGCATATCCGCGACTTCGGCTCGATCTCGGCCGCGGGGCGCGCGATGGACATGTCCTACAAGCGCGCTTGGGATCTGGTCGAAGAGATCAACCGGATTTGCGGACATGCCGCGGTCGCCCGGCAGACCGGCGGCAAGAATGGCGGCGGTGCAATGCTCACCCCGTTCGGCGCTTCGCTGGTCGCGCGTTACCGCAAGATCGAGCGCGATGCCGCGCGCGCCGTCCGCAAGGAATTGCAGGCGCTACAGACGGATATCGGACGCTCGCGCAAAGCTTGATCCTTACTGCCTGGCAAGACCACCGGAATAAAACCGGAATCCTGCTGTTGCCTCTGCGCAGGCGGCAACAACTGTTACATCGCGACTCTGGAAACTGGCGCGTCCACATCCGCCGGAAGAACTGCGAAGATCGCGTGCGATCGTAGGCGCGCTCTCGCGAGGGCCGGCGCGCAAAGGTCCAGGCTGTAGGACCTTGCGCCCGGTTACCATACCTAACGCTGAGGATTAGCATCGGCGGCATTGAGAGCCTTCTTCTCCGCCGCCAAGCCCGCCACATCATCATCGAACAGCGGACCTAGGCCAAGCACCTGGTACGGGCTGCTCGCGTCGTAGGAATGCTGCTCGCGATTGCCGCGCCGGCTGTCATCGTTATCCTTAGGCGCGGAGTCAGATGATCCGCCATAGCCGAGCACCTCGACGATGATGATCCAAGGCTGGTTGCCGTTGCCGGACGCGGCGGGTTGCACCTGCTGCGTCGCCGCGGTCGTGTTGTTGCCCATTGTCAGCGCGGCTATGGGTGGTCCGGACACGGTCGGCAAGCCGGTCGTCGTTCCCTGCGCCTGGATATTTGCCGGGTTGACGACCTGCACGGCCGCGAGATTGACGTTGCCGGAAACGCGAATGCCTGCCTCGCCAGCATCGATGATACCCAGCGGCGCCACCAGATTGACGTTGCCTTGAGGCACTTCGGCAAGCGGCCTGAGCGTCGCGATGCCTGCGCCGCTTGACGGCACCGTCGGACCCAGCGCGACATTGCCAATAGATCCCGATCGTTCCGCCGCTGCCGGCATCGACCACCTGGCTAGATCATGATCCGATTAGACGGAATCGGATCATGATCTCATCTCTTTGTTTGAGCATGATCTTTTCGGAAAACCGGTTTCCACTTTTCCGGATCATGCTCTAACGGACGAGAGGCCGCTCGCCGACACGGCCGGAAGATCCAACGTCGCCGAAGCGCCGGAGGCGTCGAGCAGTGCACCCGGCCTGATGATGACGAAGGCATCGCTGGCGATCGGATAGGACCAGCTATTGCCGCTGTCCGAACCTGTCGTCACGGCCCCGGTGCCGCCGAGCAGGATCGTGCCACCGTCCGCGGCTTCACGTCGGTTGCGGCGGCGCGGCACGAGCGCGCCGCCGCTTGTCCTCACTTGAAGTGGCCTTTGGTTTCGGGGATCACGATTGCCCCGATCAGGTAGACCGCAAAGACCCCGACCGAGAAGATGGCGAGCGATGTCGGAATCTGGGCGGCGCCGGCACTCATCAGCGAAACAAAGGTCGGCATCATGCCGCCGAGCGCAAAGCCAATATTCCAGGAAAGTCCTGTGCCGCTCGCGCGCAACGCCGTCGGGAAGCGCTCGTTCAAAAAGATCAGCACGGGCGCGTAGCCGGCATTGCCGATGAAGGCGATCGCCAGCGCGTAGAGCGTGATCTCCGTCATGTCCTTCGTCGCGGCAAGGCCGAGATAGCACAGCGGAAGCAGCACGGCTGCACCTGCTCCGATCAGGAGAAAGGTCCTTTTCCGCCCGATCTTGTCGCTCAGCGATCCGATCAGAATCGCCGAGAAGAACGCCGAGACGCTGGCGCCCATCAGAATCAGCGACGAGGTCTGGTTCGGGACCGCGTTGATGACCTTAAGAAAGCTTGGAAGATATCCGGAGGTCAGATAATAGCCCGCTCCGCCGCCGAACGTGATCAGGAGGTTGAGGAGCAAGACCTTGCGATACTCCCCTGAAAATATTTCTTTGACCGGAGCCTTCGATAATTCCGCCTTGCGTGTCTTCTGCTGCCGCTTCAGCTCCTTGAAATAAGGCGATTCCTCGAGGTTCTTGAAGATGAACCAGCCGAGCAAAGAGCTCAGCAGGCCCGAGAAGAACATAAAGCGCCAGCCCCATTGCGCGAAGGCTTCACCGGGAAAGATCGAGGACGTGATCAGGAACACGAACGACGCCAGCAGCGCACCGATCCCGGCGCCACCGCCACCGACGAGGCCCGACATCGCGCCCCGCCAATGTGCCGGGACGGATTCCGTGCCGATGGTATGGGTCGAGGCCACCACCCCGCCGACGAAGACGCCCTGCACCAGACGGAGCATCAGGAACACGATTGGCGCGGCCACACCGACCTGGGCAATCGTCGGCAGCACACCAAACCCGGCGGTGCTGATGCCAACGCCGAAGATCGCGACCAGCATGGCGCGCTTGCGTCCGTGCACGTCGGCATAGTGGCCGAACACGGCCGATCCGAGCGGCCGCATCAAGAGCGTGACGGCGAACGATCCATAGACCGCGGCCAGCGACAACGCCGTATTGCTCGATGGAAAGAACAATGCGCCGAGGACCGGCGCGACATAGAGCAGAATGAACAAATCGAAAAGATCGAGCGCCCAGCCAAGTACCGAGGCAATGATCGCGTTGACCATCTGTTGATTGCCCGCCGACGTTCGCATGGTCGCGACCGGCACATCCATCTCAGCCATTTTACCCTCCCCGCATGATGATTGCCGCGGCGGCCGATGGCCGTCCGCGGCGTTGTTAGTCGTCTTGTCGTCAGCGTCCGACGAATTTCGGCGGACGCTTGGCATTGAAGGCTTCCACGCCTTCCTTGAAATCCTCCGACTGACGCAGCCGGCTGTAGCAGTGCCCCTCGAGCTCGATCGCGATCGCTAGCGTCGAGTCCTCGGTGTCGTTCAGGAGCTTCTTCGCGGTGCGCTGCGCCAAAGGCGAGAAGGTGCGCAGCTCATCGACCAGGCGGTCCGTCGCCTTCTCAAGCTCGGCATCCGGCACGCATTCGGTCGCGATCCCCCAATCCAGCGCCTGCTTTGCCGAGATCCGCTTCGACCGCATCACGATGTCCTTGGTGCGGGTGATCCCGACCATTTTCTGCAGACGCGCCGATCCTCCCGAGCCCGGGATCTGTCCAAGCTTCTGCTCCGGCAAGGCGTATTGCGTCGTTTCCGAGGCGATGCGGAAATCGCAGGCGAGCGAGAGTTCGAACCCGACTCCGAAGCAATAGCCGCGATTGGCCGCGATCACCGGCTTGGCGCAACGCGCGGGTGCCGCGATGTTCCAGGCCAGTTTCGACACATGCTCGGGGCTCGCCTCCATGAAGCCGCCGATGTTGCCGCCGCTGGAGAAATGCTCGCCCTCGGCCCGTAGCACGATGACGCGAACGCGCGGATCTTCATCGAGGATCTCGAAGGTCAGCCTGAGCTGGTCGCGCTGCGGCATCGAGACGACGTTGTAGGGCGGCCGGCCGAGGATGATATCGGCACGCTCGTGCGCCTCGTCAATTTCGACCCTGAACCCATCGAGCTTGGCCAGGCGAGGGTCGGCAAAAGTATACAGTGACGGCATGTGGTTGCTTCCTTCTGTTAGGTGCCGTGTGGTCAGGCGGCGTCCGAGGGAGGAGGCCGATGCTCGGCTTCGTATTCCCCGGCGACAAGCAGACGCCGCAGCAGCTTGCCGACCGGCGATTTGGGAATGGCATCGACAAAGACGTAGCGGCGCGGACGCTTGAAATTGGCAAGACCGGATGTGCGGCAAAACTGCTCGAGCTCCGCCTCGGAGACTGGTCGGCTCCGCTTGACGAAGGCAGTGACGATCTTGCCCCATTTCTCGTCGGCGAGTCCGACCACCGCGACTTCAGAGACCGCCGGATGCAGCGAGAGGCAGCTTTCGATTTCGATCGGCGAGACATTCTCGCCGCCGGTGATGATCATGTCGTCGACGCGGCCGGTAACAAACAGATCGCCGTCTGCATCGATGAACCCGGTATCGCCGGTAAAATACCAGCCCTCGCGCAGCGCCTTGGCATCGGCCTCGGGCCGTCGCCAATAGCCCTCGAACGCTTCGTCGCCGGCAAGCGAGGCAATGATCTCGCCTTCTTCGCCCGGAGCAGCAAGTTCGAGCACGGAACGAGCGTTGGTCCGCACCACCTTGATGTGCTGATTGACGCCGGCCTTGCCGGCCGAGCCGGGTTTGAGAGGGGCGTTCTGATCGATCGTGAAGGTGTAGATTTCGGAGCTGCCGTAGTGATTGACGAACAGCTCGGGCTTGAACACGTCGTTCAACTTCTTGAGCAATCCGTCCGTCATCGAGGCACCTGCAAAGCCGAGCTTCCGCACGCTCGATACGTCGGTCGCCGCAAACGCCTCGTGGTGAACGAGGTCATGGTAGAGCGTCGGCACCAGATACAGATTGCTGATCTTCTCGTCTTCGATAAGGGCCAGCGCCTGGCGGCTGTCGTAGCGCGGCAGGCAAACGAAGGTGCCGCCGATCAGCGACATCGCGAGCAAGGAGCGCACACCCATGGTGTGATAGAGCGGCATCACGCCGAGCGTGCGCTCGTAGCGGCCATAGAGATTTTGCGCGACATGGGCGATGGCCGCCGCGCGCTCGGCGCGATGACGGCGCGGCACGCCTTTTGGCCTTGATGTCGTGCCCGAGGTGTAGAGCATGATCGACCATGCGTCGGCCCCGACCCGGGGCTGGGCGCCGGCAGTGTCGCCCTCCACCATCTCGGCGAAGGCCAGATCGCCGTCGGCATTCGTGCCGACCGCAACGCGTCGCAAGCCGGCTGCACGCGCGGAGTCTCTTACGGTGCCCGCGGAAACATCCTGATAGAAGACGGCGCAGGCTTCGGCATCCTCGATACAGAAATCGAGTTCGTCGGCCTTGGCGCGCCAATTGATCGGGGTGATGACGAGTCCCGCAAGCTGACAGGCCCAGTGCAGGGTCGCAGCCTCCCAGCGGTTCTGCAGCACGGTGAGGACGTGATCACCGGGCTTCAGCCCCATACGATCGAACGAGGCCACGAGCGACGAGATCCTGCCATACCATTGGCGGTAAGTCAGGCGAAGCTCACCGTCGACGATTGCAAGCGCATCCGGATCGCGCGCGACGCTTGCAACAAAACTGCTGCCGAGATCAAGCATCTGACTTCTCTTCGCTGGTGGTGGCGAGTTCGGCGGCTGCTTCCAGCGCCGCCTTGACGATCGGGGTGTAGCCGGTGCAGCGGCAGAGATGGCCGCTCAGGAGGTCGCGGACATCAGCTTCGCTTGGCATCGGATGCCGGCGCAGATAGTCGTCGAGCGACATCAGGATGCCGGCGGTGCAGAAGCCGCACTGCAGTGCGTGATTACTGCGGAACGCCTGTTGCAGGATGCCAAGCCGGTCTGGCGACGGAGCGAGCCCCTCGACGGTTCGGACCTCGCAGCCATCGGCCTGCGCCGCGAGCGTCAGGCATGAACGCGTCAGCATGCCATCGACAATCACCGTGCAGGCGCCGCAAACCCCATGCTCGCAGCCGACATGGGTTCCCGTCGCGCCAAGCTGCTGGCGCAGGAAGTCGGACAGCAGCGTGCGCGGCTCGGCCTCGGCTTCAACCGGCCTGCCGTTCAGCTTGAAACGAATCGGATGCCGGCGATCGGCGCCGAGACGGGTCATTGCAACACCTCGCGCACCAGATCGCGGCCGATGATCCGGACCAGATCGCGCCGATACCGCGCGGTCGCGTGCACGTCGTCCCGCGCATCGAGCTCGTAGGCAAAGCCGTTCAGTGCGTCGTCGAGCGCGCTTCCGTCCAGGCGCGGCCAGTCCCGCGCCATCGGCACATCGGCGACGCCGCCAACGGCAAAGCGGATGCCTTTCGAAGTCGCAACCGCCGCACAAGCCACGATGGCAAAATCGCCGTGACGCCGGGCCACCTCGCGGAACGCACATTTGCCGGGCCCCTGAGCCGGAAAGGATACGGCCTCGATGAATTCGTCCTCTGCCCGTGCGGTGGCCATCATACCAACAAAGAACTCGTTTGCGGCAACCCGTCGACGCCGCCGCGCATTGCGCAGATGCACCTCGCCGCCGAGCGCGACCAGCGCGAGCGGCATCTCGGCGCTCGGGTCAGCGTGTGCGAGCGAACCGCAAATCGTGCCGCGGCTGCGTGTCTGGACGTGGCCTACCCACGGCAACGCCAGCTCAAGCAGCGGCTGTGTCCGCGCCAATTCCGGCCATGCGAGCAAGGCGCCCTGGCGCACGCCAGCGCCGATGGTCACCACCCCCGCCTGCTCCTCGATGCGGTTGAGCTCCTTCAGGCGCATGATGTCGATCAGCAGTTTTGGCTTGGCGAGGCGCATGTTGAGCATCGCCATCAGCGACTGGCCGCCGGCAAGCACGCGGGCATTGCCGCCCTCGTTCGAAAGTCCCTCAAGAACTTCGTTGACGGATTCGGCCCGGAGATAGTCGAAGGCGGCCGGTTTCATGGTCGCCTCCCGAACAGGGTCGCAAGCTTGCCGAGCAGCGCAATCGGCGAGAAGCCGCTTGCGGGCCCTCCGCCGCCGGCTTTGCGCGCAAGCGCGGCGAAGAACTGTCCGATGATCACGCGCGTGGCGCCGTCCAGGAGCCGGCCTCCGATGCTGGCGACCTTCCCGCCGATCGCCGCGTCATAAGCGTAGCGCAGCCGCGTGCCGCCCTTGTCGTCGGGTTCGAGCGTGATGCGTCCCTCAGCGCTGCCGAACCCCAGCGCGCCCTCCGCTCTGCCACGCAGCGTAACCGCACGCGGCGGGTCAAGATCGAACAACTGGACATCGGCACGATAGCGGCCGGTGACAGGACCGATACCGAGCGTGACGTCGGCGCGGAAATGCGTGTCGGAGACCTTGTCGACGCGCTGGCATCCGGGGATCACGGCTTGCAATGTCCCGACATCGAGCAGCATCGTCCAGACCTGTTCCGGCGTCCCGCTGACTGACGCACTGCCCTCGCCGTGCAGCCGACGGTCCCCTTCGCGTGCGGGCGCCGCCGTCTGTTGTCCAGCCGGCGGTTTGGGTTCCGGACCACGCACCAGTTCAGCGAGCTTCGCCGGCACCAGCGGCAACGTCACGTCGGCGAGTCCTAGTGCATCGGCAACGGCGTTAGCGATGCACACCGGTGTGGACATGCAGTTGCCTTCGCCGACGCCCTTTGCCCCGAGCGGGGTGAAGGGTGACGGCGTCTCCATGTGAACGATCTGCGGCTCGGGGACTTCGGCCGTCGTCGGCAGCAGATAGTCGGCAAACGTTCCGGTCAGGAAACTGCCGTCGGCGGCATAGGCGTATTCTTCAAAGAGCGCCGCTCCCAGCGCCTGCGCGAAGCCGCCGCGGATCTGTCCGTTCACCATGCCCGGATGCAGAATGGTGCCGCAGTCATGCATGGTCACGTAGCGATCGATGCGGACTTCGAACGTCGTGCGATCGATCTCGACGCCGCAGAAATCGAAGATGAAGCCATGGCAGAGCGATGAGTTGATGCGATCCTCATCGTCCGGCGCGGTCAGCTCCGGCGGCGTCCAGAACACGGTTTCGCGGATGGTCTGGCCGGCATCATCGGGCAAGGAGCCCGGCGACCAATGGCTCAACGCGGCGAGGCGAGAAAAGGCAATCCTGTTTTCCGGGTTGCGCTTCGAGGCCACGAACCCCTCGCCGAATACGATATCAGCTGGCTCGACATTGAGCCGGCTGGCAGCGACCCGCGCGAGACGAGCGGCAATGCGTTCGGCCGCCAGTTTCGCGGTGCCGGCCACAGCGGCGGCAAACCGGCTCGCATAATTTCCGGAGGCGATCGACCAGGCATCCTTCGCGGTATCGATCTCGGTGTTGACGCGCACGTCCTGCGGCTTGAGGCCGAATACGTCGGCCACCACCTGCGACAACACGGTGCGGTGGCCCTGCCCTTGCGGCACCGACGCGACGTGGACCGTTACGCTGCCGACCGGGTCGATTGTGACCGTTGCGGTTGCTTGCGCTCCATTCTTCGGTCCCGCCTTCTGCCGCTCGGCAGCGGTGAGAACGGTGGTGATGTAGCCCATGTTGGAGACGCTGGGCTCGACGACAGCGGTAAAGCCGATCCCATAAAGGCGGTCTTGCGCGCGCGCCTCATCGCGTCGTGTCCTGAGTTCCGCGAGTCGCCCCTGCTCGACGCCTCTGGCGATCGCCTCCTGATAGTTGCCGGAATCCAGGAGCGCGCCGGTCGCCGTGCGATAGGGAAACGCATCGGCCGGAACGAGATTGCGCTTGATGACGTCGAGCGGATCAAGACGCAGCCCGATCGCGATCCGCTGCACCAGGCGCTCGAGCGCGAAATAGACTTGCGGTCCGCCGAACCCGCGGTTGAGCCCGGTCGGCGTCTTGTTGGTGACGACGACGCGATTGCGCACCCTCACATGGCGAATGTCGTAGGCACCGGTGAGGTTGCCGTGCATGCGATACAGCGTTGCCGGCTCGGGCGCGCGCAGATGCGCGCCGCAATCCTCGACCTGATCCCAATCAAGCGCGATGATCTTGCCGTCGGCGGCGACGGCCGCCGACAGCGTCGTCGCGCGGTTGGTCGCCGAGACCGAGGCGCTCAGATGCTCCAGTCTGTCCTCGATCCACTTCACGGGTCGTCCGACGGCGCGCGACGCCGCGCCGATCAGCACGATGTACGGAAACACGCCCTGCTTCACGCCAAAGCTGCCCCCGGAATCCGGCGGCGTGCGCAATCGCAGCCGGTTGCCGGGTACTTTCAACGCGCGGGAGATCACGGTGTGGATGCTGAACGGCCCCTGGAAATTGGCGAGGATGTCGTAGGCATCCTCAGCCGCATCGTGCGAGGCGATCACGCCATAGGTCTCGATCGGCGTGCAGGAATTGCGTGGATATCGGATGTCGATCGAAAAGCGATGCGCGGCTTCGCCAAATGCGAGCTCGGGATCGCCGTAGGAGAAGCGGCGATCGCTGGCGAGATTGCCGGGGAAGCCGTCGTGCAGGACAGGCGCATCGGCCGCAAGCGCCGCGAGGGGATCGACCACGGCGGCGCGCGGCCGATATTCGACGTTGATCAATTCGATCGCATCTTCCGCTCGTGCGCGATCGCTCGCGACGACCACGGCAACGGGTTCGCCGACATAGCGCACGCGATCGATCGCGATCGGCCAGCATTCGACCGGTGCCTTCACGCCAACGACGAGGCTCGACGTCAGCGCCTTGACCTGCTCGCCGGTGAGAACAGCCGCAACGCCCGGCGCGCGCCGGGCCGCCTCCGCGTCAACAGAAACAATATCGGCATGGGCATGCGGGGAGCGCAGGATCGCAGCATGCAGCGTGCCGGGCGGCGTGCCGAGATCGTCGATGAAGCGCCCGCGACCGGTGAGCAGTGCGGCATCCTCGACGCGCTCGATCGAGCGGCCTACCCAAGGCCGGACGTCAGCCCTGTTCTGATCGACAGATGATGCGGATCGAACCGCGGTCTCGGGCATTCCGACACTTCTCCCCGTCGCGCTTTCCGACGCAACGTGGAGCAGTTGTCAGAATGTCGGCCATGCGGGCCATGCCGTCCGATCTCACGACCTACCAAATCGTCTCATTTGGAAGTGTGCACCGCAATATCAACTGGCAAGGCGCGAGACATTGCGAAATTCGCGCGGGCTGACTCCGGCATGATCGCGGAAGAACCGCGTGAAATGCGCGGGCTCGGGAAAGCCGAAGCGCTCACTGAGATCCGCGACCGACGTGTCCTGGTGGATCACGGCATCGAGCGCCCGCTCCATGCGCACCACGTTCAGATAGATCTTTGGCGAAACCCCGAGCGAGGATTCGAACAGGCGGAAGAATTGCGCGCGCGACAGCCCCGCTCTCTTCGCATACTGATCGACATTGGCGCCGACTCCCTCCTCTGCGCGCATCGCGTCCGTTACGCGCCGGATGCGCCAGTCGCAGGTCATTGCATTCATGCCGCGGATCGAACTGGGAAAGCTGCGCCAGGGCGTAAAGCGCTCGATCACCGCGATCATCAGGTCCGAGAGAGTCTGCTCATGGGCGCGCACACAGCCCGGATGCGCCATCATCTCGGTGGCAAGCCGCATCGTGAGCTGGCGGATCCGCGGCGAAACCTCACCGGAAGGCTGTTCGAAGAAGCCCGGCGCACCGCTCGCTGCCCAACCGGGCCGAAACTCCTTCAACCATTCCGGTTCGATATAAAGCGCCAGAATGAGGGTTCGCGGCCGCGCGGGGTCGTGAACGTAGGCGTGCGGCTTCCAGCCGTCGACGAGGACGGCGCTGGTATCCGTCAGCGGGTAGACCCGATCTCCCACCAGGAACTGTGTATCGGCACCTTCGACCTTCAGCAGGACATGGCAATGCGGATGCGCGTGGCGTACCAACGAACGATCCATATCCAGTAGCGCGACCCGGCCGAAGGCGCCATGAGCGATGCGCAGAGCTGTCGACATCCAGGCCTCCCTTCAGACGTCGTTATTGTTGCTTCCTTTCCGGTCAGCATAGGTCGGATGATCTGTCAATGCGGGAGGCGCCTACGGTAAGCTATTATGGCTGCGGGGCAACATCGCGCGTGGCCAGCGCGCGTTCGCGCAATTGCGTGAGCGTTGCGGTGGGCGTGATCGCCTCCGGATCGATCCTGAGTTCCAGCACGGCGGGCTTACGCTCTTTGTCGGCGAAGGCCATGGCCCGCGCAAACGCCGCGGCAAAGTCATCGGTCTTAGGGACCAACTCGCCATGAGCGCCAAAGGCGCGCGCGAGCGCCACGAAATCCGGATTGTCCAGCGCGGTCGCATGCACCCGTCCAGGATATTCCTTCTCCTGATGCATGCGGATCGAGCCGTACATGCCGTTGTTCACGACAATGACGATGACGCCAAGGCCATGACGGACCGCGGTGGCGAGTTCGTTGGCACTCATCAAGAAGCAGCCGTCACCGGCAAAACAGACAGCCGCGCGCTCGGGATGAACCAGCTTCGCGGCGATCGCCGCGGGCAGGCCATAGCCCATTGCTCCCGAGGTCGGCGCGAGTTGGCTCCTGAAGCCGCCATAGCGGTGAAATTTGTGCACCCATATGGCGTAGTTGCCGGCACCATTCGAAATGATGCTGTTCGCGGGCAGCACCTCGCGCAGATGGAGCATCACCCGACCAAGATCGACCGGCCCCGGCATCGATCCGGGCGTCTGATCGGCAACGAACTCGGCACGCCCTGCCGCGACCCAGGCCTGCCGTCGCGCCTTCCAGCTTGACACCGATCCCGCGTCCGGCCGCAGTTGCGCGAGGGCTGCAGTGAATTCCGGCATGCCGGCGTTGATCAGGAGATCGGCTTGATAGACACGGCCGAGTTCGTTCGGATCGGCGTGCACGTGAACGAAGGGCTGGGCCGGCCGCCGCACCTCGAACAGGCTGTATCCTGATGTCGTTGTCTCGCCAAGGCGGCCGCCGACGGCAATGATGAGATCTGCGCTGCGAATACGCGCCACCAGGGCCGCGCTCGGACCGAGCCCGGCCTGGCCGATGTAGTTTGGGTGGCGATTATCGAAGATGTCCTGTCGTCGGAAGCCTGCAACAACCGGCAGCTCGAACGTCTCGACAAAGGCCTTGAGATCCGCGCAGGCACGCGCATTCCATCCGCCGCCGCCGACAATGACAAGCGGCCGCTCGGCACGGTCTATCATCTGAACAAGACGCGAGAGCTGATCAGCGCTCGGATGTGCCGCGGAGCGTTGAAAGGGGCCGGCATCCGCAACCACGACCTCTTCAGACAGCATGTCCTCCGGTAGCGAAACCACGACCGGTCCCGGCCGTCCCGAGACCGCGACGTGAAAAGCACGGCTGACCAATTCCGGGATGCGCTCGGCGCGGTCGATCTCGACGACCCACTTGGCCAGCCCACCGAACATCTGGCGGAAATCGACTTCCTGCCACGCTTCGCGCCCGAGCATGCCGCGGGCGACCTGTCCGATGAACAGGATCATCGGCGTCGAATCCTGCGAGGCGGTATGCACGCCAATCGCTGCGTGGCTCGCGCCCGGCCCTCTCGTCACGAAGCAAATGCCCGGCAGGCCGGTCAGCTTGCCATAGGCCTCGGCCATGTGCGCCGCGCCGGCCTCATGACGCGCGACAATGGTCCGGATCGCCTTGGCGGCTCCCGCCAGCGCATCGATTGCAGCCAAAAAGCTTTCACCCGGCAGGCAGAACACCGTGTCCACGCCGTGGATCTTCAGCGTATCCACAAGGATTTCGCCGCCGCTGCGCGGGCCTGAGGTCGTCAACATCGCTCCTCGTTCAGCTCACGATGGCTTGAGGAAGGAGAGCCGGCCAGCAGTCACGCCCTGCCCTTCCAGGGAATGAGGCGATGTTCGATTTCGTCGAGCACGACGGAGAACAGGAAGCCAAGCACTGCGATCACCAGAAGCCCGACATACATCGTGTCTACCGTGAGCACCTGCCAGGCATTCCAGATCATGTAGCCGATGCCGTCATTTGCGGCGACCATCTCCGAGATCGCGATCAGGATCAGCCCCATGCCGACCGCCAATTTGACGCCGGCCATGATCGAGGGCAGCGCTCCCGGCAAAGCGATGGTTCGAAACACCTGCCAGCGACTGGCCCGATAGTTGTGGCCGACGTCGAGATAGATCTTGTCGATATTGGCGACGCCGACAACCGTATTGATGATGATCGGATAGAACGCGCCCAATGCGACCATGACCACCTTCGACATTTCGCCGAGGCCGAAGATCAGCAGCACGAGCGGGAGAATGGCGCTCTTCGGTATCGGATAGGTGGCCGAGATCAAGGGATCGATCGCCGCGCGCAGCGGTCGCGATACGCCCATGGCAAGACCAAGGAACAGCGCGGGCAGACCGCCGAGCAGCATGCCGAGCCCAAGCCGCTTAAGACTTGCCAGGATATTGGTGCCAAGCTCGCCGGAGGCGATCAACGCAGCAAACTGGTGAACGATAGCCGACGGCGGCGGAAAGAAGCGTGCGTCGAGAAGTTTGAAATGCGCGGCGAGCTCCCAGAGCCCCAGCAAGACGATGGGAGTGACGATTCCGACCAGCCGGTCGCGGCCCTTGACCTCAGCGCTCATGTCTTCTCTCCTTCCGCATGCTGCCGCGCGCGCTGCACCTCCTCGCGCAATTGCTCCCAGATGTGGAACACGAGATCGCCATAGGCCGGCTTTTGCCGGAGCTCCAGCACGTTCCGCGGACGCGGAAACGGCACATCGAGGACCGCCTTCGCGCGCCCGGGGTTGGCTGTCATGATCATGATGCGGTCGCCGAGGGTGACTGCTTCATCCACGCTGTGGGTGATGAACACGACCGTCTTCTTGGTCGCCTCCCAGATCCGCAGCAGTTCTTCGTGGAGCAGCAGCTTGTTCTGTTCATCCAGCGCCGAGAACGGCTCGTCCATGAACAGGATCTCCGGATCGTTGGCAAAGGCCCGCACGATCGAGACGCGCTGCCGCATGCCGCCCGATAGCTGGTTCGGATAGCGGTCGCGGAACCGCCACAAGCCGATCCGCTCGAGCCACGAGCGAACGGCGTCGGAGACCTGCGCCTCGGGAACGCGCCGCATGCGCAAGCCGTAGGCGGCGTTGTCGAATACCGTCATCCAGGGGAAGAGCGAGTCGCCCTGGAAGATCATGGAATTGACCGGGCGCTTCACATCGGTCCTGTTGACGGCGACCGTGCCCGCGCTCTGCGTGTCCAGTCCGGCCAGGATCCGCAGCAGCGTGGTCTTGCCACAACCGCTCGGGCCGACGATCACGAAAAACTGCCCCTGACGAATGTCGATGGTAATGCCGTCGAGGGCAACGAAGCCCGAGGTTCCGAAATACTTGCTGACACCCGCGAGCGAAAGCTGCGGTGTCGACGGCACCAGCTCCGGCCGTCCCTGCTTGTTCAACACGCTCGCAATAGCCATGACGTATCCCCGCGGTTTGCCCTCAGTTCTCGGCGGGCTTGTAGGGCCCGAGCTTCTGCACCGCCTTCTCGGCAAAGGAGGCGTCGACGACGTCCTCGACCTTGGCCGGCCGCTCCAGATAGCCATTGTCGGCAAAGAACTTCAGATCGTCGGCCATGCTCTTCACGTTGACTCTGCCGTCGGGATCGATCCCGTTCGGCACCATCTTCTGAAACAGCTCCGGATCCTTCAGGCCGGTGCTCTTCATGATGGTTCGAATCACCTGGTCGACGCCCTTGCCCGTGAACTTTCCGCCAGCCGTGGCATCGTTGTAGACCCGCGCCGCTTTCAGGTAAGCGATCATGAAGCGCTCGGCGACCGCGGGACGTTTGGCGATGAAGTCGCCGCCATAAAGCAGCACGGCGACCTGCTGATCCTGATAGCCATCGGCCACGAACTTCACGGCCACGCCGCTATTGATCGCCTGGGTTACCGAAGGCTCCGTCGTGATCGCCGCATCGATCGCGCCCGTGGTGAAGGCCGCGATCTGCTGGGGATAGTTGATATAGTTATGGGTGACGTCCTTATAGGTCAGCCCTGCACCGCCGAGGATGTGGCTGAGCTTTGCATTGGTCGCTGCTCCCGGACCGACCTCACCGAACTTCATTCCTTTCAGGTCGGCGACACTTTTGACAGTGCCGTTGTCGACCAGTGCCTTGCGGACGAGCAGCGGCATGTAATCGTAAGAGCTTGGCGTGGAGCCCTTGTCGGCTACGACCTTCACATTGATGCCGCGCGCCACCGCATTATAGAGTCCCGCGGAAGATGCGCCCGCGCCGACGTCAACCTGCCCTGCGCCCAGTGGCGCGATCATTTTCGGTCCGGAGTCGAAGCTGATCAACGTGACATTTAGGTTCTGTTCGGCAAAGAACCCGCGTTCGGCGGCAAGGTGAAAGACGACGTCGCTGACCACGTTATTGATGGCGACCTTAACCTCGTCGGCCTCCGCCAGCGCCGGCACCACGCTCGATGCTGCCACGATTCCGAGAACCAGACTCGCGCCAATCATCTTCCTAAGAAACATCAACCACCTCCCAAATGATTGTCTGCGTTCCACTTGTTGTGCGGACGCGCTTCGTTGTTAACGTGCTGGGATCGGCCCCTTACCTATCGCGCTCTTGCAAGAACGCGGGAGAAGGCGGCATTGGGATCCTTCTGCAAAACCGTCGCGAGGTCGATATCCTCCTCCCCCTTGACATGGATGCGCTTGAAATCGAGCTCGGGCGCAGCGACCGGCACGGTCGCATCGAGCCCCATCTTGGCGCCGATCCCGTTATTGGTGGTCGGATCCAGCTTGGAGCCGAGCGCCCCGGACACGACCAGAAGATCGCGGTCCGCCTGGAAGCGGGTGGCGACCGCCCATTCGATCTCCTCGGAATCGCCGATGTTGACGTCCTTGTCGACGACGACAACCTGCTTGATGTCGTAGTGGGCGCCGAAGGCGGACATGATGATGTTCTTCGGCTCGCCATCGGCATTTTTGTCGATCTTGACGGCAAGGTGATAGCGGCAGGTGCCGCCCCGGGTGAGGCGGACATCGAGCACGTTCGGAAAGCTGCGCCGCAAATGTTGCAGCAGCGTCGCCTCGCGCGGTACGCCACCGAGCACGAGATGCTCGTAGCCACCGCCGACGATGGTGTGATAGATCGGCTGGGTGCGGTGGGTGATCATGTCGACCTCGATCACCTCACGATCCGCACGCGGTCCGTAGTACTGGGGAAATTCGCCGAACGGGCCCTCCGGCTCCCTCACGCGTGGAAGAATCCGTCCTTCGATCACGATCTCCGCATGGGCGGGCACGCGAACGGAGTTGGTCTTGCATTTCACGACGTCGACGGGATGGCCGAGCAGCGCGCCGGCAATTCCCATCTCGTCCTCGTCGAGTGCGGCAATCGCCTGCGACGCCAGGATCAGGGCCGGATGAACCCCAATGACGATGGCGATCTCGAGCGCCTCGCCTGCTTCTTCGGCCATGCGGAAATAGGAAAGCGTGTGCCGAGGCAACAGCAAAACGCCGATCCGGTTCGGACCGCTGATCTGGCAGCGATGGATCGACACGTTCTGAATGCCGTTGCGCGGATTGCGCGCTATCAACAAGCCGGCCGTGATGTAGGGACCGCTGTCGTGCTCGTTGTGTTTCGGAATTGGCAACTGCCGCAGCAGATCGACCTCGTTGTGAACGATCTCTTGCACTGGTCCGCTTGCCACCTCACGGCTCGCCAGCGGTTCGCGCGCTGCCGCGAGAAAGCGCGTCAGCAACTGTTCCTCGGCGACGCCGATGGAATCGGCGACCCAGCCACGGGCCGCGAACAGATTGGCGACCACCGGGATGTCATGTCCGCCGGGTTTTGGAAACAACACCGCGCGCTCGCGCTCCAGTCGTTTCGAAACGGCAGCGAGCTCATCGGCGAGCCCCACCCCCTCGCGAGCGACGGCGAGCCTGCCGCGCTCGGCGAGGTGGGCGAGCCACGCGCGCAAATCTTTTGGCGCCTCCGCCGCAGCGGCTCTGGCCAGGTTCTCGGTCCGCATGTTGCGATCCTTTCCGCGGTCTTCTTCAAGCATCAGGGAGCAATTTTTCGCAGCGAACGACGCTTCAACGCCTCGTCCTCGCCCCAGCGGCGCACCACGCCGATGTCGATGTCGAACAGGTCAAGCACGCGCCCGACCGTATGCTCGACCATGTCGTCCAGGCTGTCGGGCTTGGCATAGAACGCCGGCACCGGCGGCGCGATGATCGCTCCCATCTCTGAAAGCGCGGTCATGGTACGCAGGTGGCCCGTGTGCAGGGGCGTCTCGCGGACCATCAGCACCAGCCGGCGACGCTCCTTGAGCACGACGTCGGCGGCCCGAGTCAGGAGCGTCGTGGTGACGCCGGACGCGATCTCCGACATCGATCGCATCGAACACGGCGCGACGATCATCCCCGCCGTGCGGAACGAGCCGCTGGAGATCGAGGCAGCCATGTCGTCGATGGCATGGCTGACATCGGCGAGCGCCCTCACCTCGGCGATCTTCAGGTCGGTTTCATAGGCAAAGGTCTGCTCGGCGGTCTTCGACATCACGAGGTGCGTCTCGATGCCGGCATTGCGCAGCAATTGAAGCAGGCGCACGCCATAGGTAACACCCGACGCCCCGGAAATACCGATAATCAGCCGCGTGGGCGTCCGATCCTGCATGACGTTTCGCTTCGGCTCCCCATGCCGCGACGCAAATGACGCCAAGCGTCCGCAAGGCCATCGCAGCGATCCAAGAACGTTGTTTGCTTGGGCCGCATGCGCGCGCCCTAAGCGTTTGAATGGACAGTAGAGGCAAGCTAAGATCAGAACAAATAATGATTGATGATAAACTCAATCATCTTAAATGATTGACCTGGCGCGACCCGCAGGCACCGGCGCGTGGTCAGGAGAGGAAGGAAACACCGATGGAATTCAGGCAGATGCAATACTTCCTTTGCCTGGCGGAAGAGAGGAACGTCACCCGCGCCGCCCGGCAGCTCAATATCGTGCAGCCGGCGCTCAGCATGCAGATCGCCAAGCTGGAGGCCGAGCTTGGCCAAAAGCTGTTCGAGCGCAGCATCCACGGAATGACGCTGACAGTCGCCGGCGAGGCATTCTCCCGGCTCGTGTCCCCGATCGTGCGCGATGTCGAATATGCCAAGCAGGAAATGGCGCGGCTGAACGGCCGCATTTCCGGCCGGGTGGCGGTCGGACTGATCACGTCGGTGGCGCAGAGCACGATGGCGAGCTCGTCCGCAACGGTTGCCCATCTCTATCCGGAGATCACGCTCTCGGCCTGCGAGGGATACACGGAAACCCTGACCGACTGGGTGAACTCCGGACAGCTCGACTTTGCGCTGATCAATGTGCCGCGCCGGCGGGTTTCGCTCGCGGCGCATCATGTGATGGACGAGGAAATGGTGTTCGCCTGTCGAAAGGATGCGCCAATTAAGCCACCGGCCAATCTGCGGTTCGGGCATCTGGCCGAGTTCGACCTGGTCATGCCCTCGAAGCGGCACGGCTTGCGCATGATCCTCGAAGAGCACGCCGCCGCAGCCGGCATCGAATTGAAGCCTAGGCTGGAGCTCGATACCCTGCCCGCGGTTTGCGATGTGATTGCGACCACGAATCTGGTGACGGTGCTGCCGACAATTGCGCTTCAGCAATCGTTGGCGGACGGCAGGGTGAAAGCACATCGTTTTGCCGAACCGCGGATCGCTCGATCGATCGCCTGGGTGCATCACCCGCGCCGGACGGTGTCGGCCGCCGCGAGAGCCGTGCTGGATATCATTCGCCACGACCTGGTCGAGGCAGCGACCTCGGCAAGCAACTATGTGCAGCCGGCCTCCGGGGATGGTGCAAGGCGCCGAGCGACGCGGCGCGCCAAATCGCGGTAGCCATTCCGCCGGCAATCATCCGAAGCTATCGCAGTCATCATCCCTAATTATTTGCGGTGATGACCGGATGCATCCTATGAGGAGTGCCGTCACGCAACCAATGAGCGTTTCTCATGTCGGGCGATCTCCGCCGCACCGCATCGCCACATGTGCAGGCCTGGGGTGCCGGCAGCGCGACCAGCCCCGAGGCCCGCCTGCGTCGGCGGCTGCCGACGCTGGACGACGTTGAGCACCGCGCCCGCCGCCGGATTCCGCGCTTTGCCTTCGATTTTCTCGAGGGCGGCACGGGTGGCGATTTGAATGCGATGCGCAATCGGCAGGCGCTCGATGCGGTCGAATTGATCCCGCGCTACGGCACGCCTGAATCGGTCAGCACGGAGGTGGAGCTGTTCGGCGTCCGCTGCGCGGCACCGATCGGCATTTCTTCCCGTGGGAGTCGATGGCATCATCTGGCCCGGCGCCACCAAGATTCTTGCAGCGGCCGCCGCTCAAGCGAGAATTCCCTATATCGCGGGCACGCTCGCTACCGCTGCGATCGAGCACGTCGCGGAGCTCGCCGGCCCCTACGCCTGGTTTCAGCTCTATGGCCTGCCGGCAAACGACCACGCCGTGACCTTCGATCTGATCAGGCGGGCCGGGGCGGCCGGCGTGCGCGTGCTTGCCGCGACTTTGGATGCACCGGTTCGCTCCAAGCGGCCGCGCGATCTGCGCAACGGCCTGGTCGTACCGTTCCGCCCCACGGCAAAGACCCTCTTCGATATGGCGTCGTCGCCAGCCTGGCTCTTGGCGCTGGGCAAAGAGGGCACGCCGGCCTTTCGCAATATGGAACGCTACGTCGAAAGGCCGGCGACCCTGGCAAGGACCGCCGGCTTCGTGCAGAGCCAGATCAAGGGCACGTTTTCATGGGATGCCGTGAAACGGATGCGGGATGCCTGGTCGGGTGCACTGATCGTGAAAGGCGTGCTGCATCCTGCCGACGCCGGACAGGCAGTTGCAGTGGGAGTGGATGGCATCCTGGTTTCCAACCACGGAGGTCGCCAGCTCGATGCGGCCCCTGCTGCGATCGATGTCCTGCCCGCCATTGCTGCAAGCGTCGGAACGAGAGCCACGCTCCTGTTCGACAGCGGCATACGATCGGGCCTGGACGTGGCGCGTGCCGTTGCGCTCGGAGCCCGCGGCACGTTTGCAGGCCGCGCATTCCTTCTCGGCCTTGGTGCACTCGGTGAGAGAGGCGCGGCCTATGTTGCCGCACTCTTGAAGGAAGAGCTAGAGACCGCGATGGGCCAGGTCGGTGCGCCGTCGCTCGACGCGCTCACCAGGCTGACGCGCCGCCATCGCAGCGCCTTCGATTTCACCTGACCGCGCGCAAGGAAAGGCAGCGATCGTGTACATCATCGCAACGGGAGAAATGCTGACGGACGATCTTGGCGAGCGCCTGCGTGCAATCCTGGGGCCTCAAGGCTTTATCGAGCAGGATGCCGAGCTCGAGCGTTATTGCATCTCCTTCGACGGCGCGTTCCGGGGACGCGCCCGGTATGTCGCGCGCCCCTGCTCCACCGCCGAGCTTTCTGCCGTCGTGACAGCGTGTCGGAAGGCTGGCGTTCCGATGGTGCCCCAAGGTGGCAATACGGGTCTCGCGGGCGGTGCTCAGCCGGTTGATTCCCGCAGTGTGATCATTTCTCCGGAGCGGATGCGCGCCCTGCGCGCGATCGACGCCCATAACGACACCATCACGGTCGAGGCAGGAATGACGCTCGCCGAGGTGCAGTCGCATGCAGCCGGCATCGACCGGATATTTCCGCTCAGCCTTGCCTCCGAAGGATCGTGCCAGATCGGGGGGAATCTCTCGACCAATGCGGGCGGAACGCAGGTGCTGCGTTACGGCAATATGCGCGCCCTGACACTCGGCCTGGAAGTCGTACTTCCCGACGGCGGCATATGGAGCGGGCTGCGGGCGCTACGCAAGGACTCGACCGGCTACGACCTGAAGCAGGTCTTCATCGGCGCCGAGGGCACGCTCGGGGTCATCACGGCGGCCACGCTGAGGCTTTTCCCGAGACCACGCGACATCGTCGCCGCTTTGGTTGCAGTTCCAACGCCTGCCGCGGCGCTCGATCTGCTCCACCTCGCCCGCAGCCATATCGGCGAAAGCCTGAGTGCGTTCGAGCTGATGCGGCGCGAATGCATGAAATGGGTGCTGGTGGCCTTGCCGGGAGCGACCTCGCCCTTTGCCGAGGAATATCCGTGGTATGTGCTTATCGAGGCGGCGGGCCAGGGGGAGCCCGGGGCCCTGCGCGGCCCGACCGAGCAGATGCTGTCGGAAGCGATGGACAAGGGCCTCGTGATCAATGGCGTGCTCGCGGATTCGGAGGCGCAGCGCCGGCGTCTCTGGCTCCTTCGCGAAGGTCAGGCCGAAGCGCAGAAGGCGGGCGGCGCCGGCATCAAGCACGACGTCTCGGTCCCGGTCTCGCGGGTGCCTGAGTTCATCGGACGCGCCGATGCCGCCCTCGCGGAGGCGATCCCTGGCATCCGTCCCTTCGCCTTCGGTCATCTCGGCGATGGCAACATCCACTACAACCCGATGCCGCCGCTCGGTATCAGCCCCAGTCAGTTTGCTGAGCGTCGTACCGAAATCAACCGGATCGTCCACGATATCGTCGCGGATCTCGGCGGTTCGATCAGCGCAGAGCACGGCGTGGGCCAGCTCCGTCGATCGGAGATGTTCCGCTACAAATCACCGGCAGAGCTGAACGCGCTCAAGCTTCTCAAGCAGGCCTTTGATCCCGGCAACTTGATGAACCCAGGCAAGGTGATCGGGTAATCGCCGCCAGCGCGGCTCCCTCATCATCGGACAGCGGACCTCCGCCAAGCACCTGATATCGGCTGTTCGCGGCGCGGCAATGCTGCGCGCCCCTATCGCATCGGCATCCACCGCTCGTCAAACGATGCGCCGAGCGCCAGCTTGCACGCTCGGGTGTATCGGGCTGGCTGTTCGGGCAATCCATGTTCTATAGTTGGCAGAGACAGCGAATGGGCGGAGCAGTCAATCCACCAAGAAAGCCCGTCGGGTGCGAGAGAGCGGCAGCATGCTTAAAACGATCGATCCAGTTCTCAATGCGGATGTTCTTTACGCGTTGCGGGCCATGGGACATGGTGACGACCTCGTCCTTTGCGATGCGAATTTTCCGGCCGATGCGATCGCTCGCCAGAGCGGGCTGGGACGACTTCTTCGGATCGATAACGTCACCGCGGGCCGGGCGGCGCGTGCGATACTTTCGGTGCTGCCGCTCGATTCCTTTGTCGACAAGGCGGTCTTGCGGATGGAGATCGTCGGCCAGCCCGACGAGGTTCCCCCTGTCCAGGCCGAGGTGCAGAAGGAGATCGATGCGGCAGAGGGGCGCCCATATCCAATGGGGTCGATCGAGCGATTTGCCTTCTATGAACTCGCAAAAAAGGCCTATTGCGTCATTCAAACCGGCGAACGCCGCTTCTATGGCTGCTTTGTCTTCAAAAAGGGCGTCATCGCGCCCGACGCGGCCTAGCTGAACGTATCGACCGGAGGCCGGCGAGCGGCCGAGGCGCCCTCATGCTCGCGGCTCATCGCGCGAGAGCCAGGCTTGTCCGGGCCTCGCGCCATTGCCAAACGCATCCGTGCACCCCGAGCGATCTCGGCGGATACCAGACCTCTACCTATCTTGCAGCGCCGCATAGGGCCACGATGTGCCGCGTACCCAATGCACTCTGCGACCGCGATCGTTGACTTGGATAAGGCCTGCTGCATACTCGAAAAGGCCTCTGTCACCCCTGTCCGCGTTACGCAACCGAAGCGGAAGGCGCAACAAGTCCGCGAGCGTCATGTCTTCAGAACGGTGCTCAGGCGGCGAAAACATGAGAACAGGGAGGTTTCGTGGTGGAACAGCAAGAGCGCGATCAGCATCCCCAAATGCGACCGAACCGACGCGCTGTCCTCAAAGGAGCAGTGGGCGCAGCAGCCTTGGGTTCAACCGGCGGTCTCGGTGCGTTGACCAGCCGTGCGCTGGCGCAGGACAATCTGCGCGCGCAGATTTCGCAAATCCCCGGCGTTGGTAAAGGTGCTCCCACTGACGCTGATTGGCAGAAGGTGGGCGAGCTCTGCCTCGGCCCCACCAAGGCGAACGTTCAGGCGGGAGAGTTCAAGGGTGTCGAACTCTCCTTCATGGGGCTCAACAATCAAAATCTCCATAACCTGCTCTTCCGTGGTTTCCTGAAACCATGGGAAGCTTACACGGGCGCGAAGATTTCCTGGATCGACCTGGCCCAGGCCGACTACAATCCGCGCCTGCAACAGGCGATCGCGACCGGAACGGTCGATTTCGACATCCTTGAAATGGGCGCGCCATTCGAGGGCGATGTGTGCGGCAAGGGCCTGGCATCGGAGATGCCGGATTGGGTGAAGAAGCAGATCGATATCGACGATTATGTCGACTACCTGAAGCCGCCGGTCGGAACCTGGAACGGCAAGACCTATCGCGTGACGATCGACGGCGATTGCCACAACTTCAATTACAGGACCGACTACTTTTCCGACCCTGGTCTTGCCAAGGCCTGGAAGGATGCGGGCAATCAGAGCGAATGGGGCGTGCCGAAGACCTGGCAGCAGGTCCAGGCCGTGACCAAATTCCTCAAAGGCAAGAAATTCAAGGGTCAGAATGCCTACGGCTATCTTGATGCGCCGAAGCCATGGGGCGGGTTTGGCTTTTATTTCCTGGGCAGCCGCGCCACTGCCTATGCCAAGCATCCGGACGACAAGGCATGGCTGTTTGACGTGGACACGATGAAGCCGCGCATCAACAATCCCGCTTGGGTTCGCGCCACTCAGGATGTCATCGACGCACTGCCCTCTGAGCCGGCCGATCAGCTCAACGCCGATCCCAATACCACCGGCTTCCAGCAATTTCTGGCCGGCATTGGCTCGATGATCCCCTGGTGGGGAGATATTGGCCAAGTGGCAAAGGCGAGCGATACGTCCGTGGTCGGCGACGTCGTCGGGTTCGACATTCTGCCCGGATCGGACGACGTGTACAATTCCAAGACCGGCAAATGGGAAAAGCTCGCGAGCGGCCCGAACCATGCTCCGAACTGCGCTTATCTCGGCTGGGGCATCTATGTCATGGCACGGGTCAATGGCGACGAGCGCAAACACAAGGCGGCGTGGAGCGCCGCAGCGCATATCGGCGGCAAGGATCTGTCGCTCTGGACCGTAATGTATCCATCCGGCTTCCAAGTCCACCGCACCAGCCACTTCAAGATCGACGAATGGGTGGCGGCGGGTTACGACCGGAAATACATCACCTCGTATCTGAACTCGCAGCTCGGCTCCTACAATCACCCGAACCGGGCGGTCGAGCCGCGCATTCCCGGCATCTTCCAATACTACAGCATAGCGGAGGACGAGCTGACGAAGATATTCGCCGGCCAGTACGACGCGCAGACCGGCGCAAACAACATCGCGGCGGCGTGGGAAAAGCTGACCGACCAGCTCGGTCGCGAAAAGCAGATTGCGCTCTACAAGGCGTCTCTCGGCGTCTAGTTTCCTGTTCGTCTCTCAGGCGGCAGACCATAGGCTTGGCTGGTGCCCTAGCGGCACCAGCCGAACCCATTCCCTCTCAAGGGGACAGGCCCAATGTGGTAGAGTGCGATCCTCATGCAGAAGTCGTCAGCCGTTGCGGATGGCCGGCACCACAAACCTCGACCGCATCGTCAGCTCGTCGGAAGGAAGCGCGCGGGACGCGCGCTGATTGCGGTCGCCTCGCTGGGCGCCCTGATCGTGCTGCTCATCCAAATCCTTCATGCGACGGGCGCGACCGCGGCCGGGTTCGTCAATTGGCGTCCCCTCCTCTACGCCTATCTTGTCTGGGCGATCGCGTTTGGGATCGGGCAGGTCATGGTCCGGGGCGAGCGCGGCCAACGCGCGCTGTTCCTGCTCCCGGCGGCCCTGTTCACCATTGCCGTGGTGATCTTTCCGACGGTGTTCGGGTTTTACATCGCCACGTTGGACTGGAATCTCAGTTCGCTCGAAGGCCCGCACTTCAACGGCCTGAACAATCTCATCGGATTGTTCGACGACGATTATTACTGGAACGCGCTGCGCAACATGGTCTTCTACACGGTGGCCGTGCTTGGCGAGTATGCGATCGCATTCGGATTGGCTTTATTGCTGAACGCCGAGATACGAGGGCGGAGGTTCCTTCGCGTCGTTTTCCTGCTGCCCATGATGCTCAGTCCCGTTGCGGTGAGCTGGATGATCGGCAAGTCGCTCATGGAGTACCGCTTTGGCCCGGCGGCCACGCTGGCGCGCGCTCTGGGATGGGACAATCCGGCATTTTTCGCGCACCCCTGGATTGCGCGGCTGAGCATAGAGGCGATGGATGCGTGGGTATCCATTCCGTTCGTCATGATCATCCTGCTCGCCGGGCTGCAGGCGATGCCCAAGGAAGTCCTGGAAGCGGCCAAGGTCGATGGCGCGAACGGTTGGCAGTCGTTATGGCATGTGATCTTTCCGATCATGCTGCCGGTGAGCGTTACCGTCCTCATCATCCGGATCATCTTCAAATTGAAGCTCGCCGACATCGTGATCAACGTAACGGCGGGCGGCCCCGGCGGCGCGACCGACACGGTCTCGAGCTACATTTACCGCGTTTACCGCGATCGATCGAACGTCGGCTACGGCACCGGACTCGCCATCTTCTATCTTCTCCTGATCGTCGTTTTCCTGAGCCTATTACTGCGCCTCTCCAGGCGCTGGACACAGAAGGTCGTGTAAGGGAGTTGCTCGATTGTCCAGCTTCAGTCCAGCCGCAACGACGGTCCGAAAGCATCGCAGCCGATGGAGGACAAAGCGGCTCCTGAGCCGAGCGCTGATTTACAGCGCATTGCTGTTCTGGGCCTTCATCTGCCTGTTTCCCATTTATTGGACCGTTACCACCTCGTTCAAATCGGCCGTTGACGTGACGCAAGGTCACCTGATCCCCTGGCTGGATTTTCAGCCCGATTGGAAAGGCTGGCGCTCCATCGGACTGTCGCCGGACACGCTTCGGGGAACGTCCACAGCCCGCGACGAGTTCATGAGCCGGTTCGAAAATAGCGTGATCACTTCGGTCGGCGCATCGACGCTGGCGCTCATACTCGGTTCGCTGGCAGCCTATGGACTTAGCCGCTTCCGCTACAAGTTCGCCTGGATGCGCAATGATGACATCCTGTTCTTCTTCATGTCGCAGTTGATCCTGCCGCCCGTCGTCCTGGCCTTGCCGTTCCTCGTACTCTACAAGGCATTATCGCTGCTCGACACGAGATTTGGCCTGATCCTGCTCTACACGTTGACGGTGTTGCCGATCGTCATCTGGATCATGCGCGACCAATTCAACTCGATCCCGATCGAACTCGACGAAGCCGCCTTCGTCGACGGCCTGTCGGTCTGGGGCGCGTTCCTTCGCATCGTGCTGCCGCTCGCGGTACCCGGAATGGGAGCGGCTTTCATCCTCTCGCTCGTGCTGTGCTGGAACGAATATTTCTTCGCAGCGCTGCTGACGAGCACCGACGCGAAAACTCTACCCGTCATGGTGGCCAGCCAGACCGGCTCGCAGGGGATCAACTGGTGGTCAATGGCGGCACTGTCGACCGCGGCAATCGCTCCGCTCGTGTTGGTCGGAATCTTTCTCGAGCGCTACATCGTCAGCGGCCTGACAACAGGCGCGGGCAAATAGCGGATGGAGCGTCAAAACGCCGGCCGGCCTCGCTTGGAGAGATAGATGCGGGCTGCATTCTCGCCGAACACGCCTGCCCTTTCTCCGGCCGACAGATCGGCCAGCAGGGTTTCGGCGGCAGCGAACCATTTTGCATAGCCTCCCGCCAGGTTGACCACCGGCCAATCGCTTCCCCATAGGATGCGCTGCGGCCCGAAGCAGGCACGCACGTGATCCAAGGCCTGGCGCAGATCCGCGAGCTGCCAGTCCTTTGCTGCCTCCGTCACCAGTCCCGACAGTTTGCAAACGATATTCGGCCGTTCGGCAAGCAGCGCGACGTCGTGTTGCCACATCGCAAGGTCGCCGGTCGCAAGCCGCGGCTTGGCGCAATGATCCAGCACGAACTGCAAATTCGGATGGCGCTCGACCACCCGCAACAGTCGCGGCAAATGGCGCGGCAGCACCAGCGCGTCGAACACCAGATCATGTGCCGCCATCGCCGAGAACAGCGGCGCCAAATGCGGACCAAGCAGCCAATCGTCATCAGCGATGTCCTGCACCATCGGCCGCAAGCCGACCAGTAGCCGTTGCGTCGCGAGCGCATCGATCCGCGCCACGCCGTCCGCGGCATCGAAATCGGTCCAGCCGACAACGCCGCGCACAATCTCGCTTCCTTCAGCGACATCGAGCAGAACTCTAGTCTCCGCGTCGGTTGGCGCGGCCTGCACCAGGATCGTTCCCTCGATGCCGGCCGCCGAGAGATGCGGGGCGAGGTCCGAAAGATGAAAGTCGCGATAGATCGGCGCCAGGTCGGGAGTCAGCCAACCATAGTCGCCGCGGGCGAGAGTCCAGACATGATGATGCGCATCGATCCGCATCAGCGCGATCCGGCTGGCGGAACAGGCGCATCGGCATCGAGCAGATGCGCGGCCTTCAGATCGGCCCAAAGCGCGGTCGGCACGTTGGTAGAGAGTGCAGCCGCGTTGCGCTCGAGCTCCTGCGGCGCCTGCGCTCCCAATACGACGGAGGCCACCGCCGGATGGCCCAGAGCAAAATGCAGCGCCGCCGTCGGCAAGGCAACGCCATGGGCCGCGCAAACGCGCTCGATCTCCGCCACTTTGGCCAGAATTTCAGGCGGCGCATCGCGATAATTGTACTTGGCGCCACTGACCGCCCCGGTCGCCAGGATACCCGAATTGAAGACACCGCCGAGCAGCACGCCGATGCCCTGCTGCTGGGCGAGCGGCAGAAAATGAGTGAGCGCCGGCTGCTCCAGCAGGGAATAGCGCCCGGCCAGCAACATCACATCAAACGATCCCGCCTTTGCGAAGCGCACACACATCTCCGCCTCATTCACGCCGACTCCGATACCCGCGACGACGCCCTCGCCCCGCAGCCGGTCCAGTGCCACATAGGCTCCGGCCATTGCCTCGCGAAAACGCTCCTCGATTGCATCGGCGCCATGGGTCCAAATGTCGACGTCGTGAATGAGCAGCAGGTCCAGCCGATCGGTCCCAAGCCGGAGCAGCGATTGCTCCACCGAACGCATGGTGCCGTCATAAGAATAGTCGACCACGGCCCGATGCGGCTGCCCGCCAACGAAGCCCGACCCATCACCCCGCCCGTGCATCGGATCCATCCAACGTCCCACCTTGGTGCAGACCACGATCTGCTCGCGTGATGCGCGCCTGATCGCAGTGCCGCAGCGATGTTCCGCGAGCCCATGCCCGTAGAGCGGAGAGGTGTCGAGAAGATTGATCCCCAATTCGAACGCCCGCTCCACGGCCGCAATAGCTGCACGGTCGTCGAGCTGAACATAGAGGTCACCGAGCGGCGCGGTTCCGAACCCCAGGACCGAGACATTGAGCCCTGTCCGGCCCAAGGCGCGGCGTGGCAATGCGGACAGTACAGTCATGTGAGACGACCTTCTTTTCTCATTCATCCAATTGCGCTGGCATGTCTTGCTGCCCGAAGGCGCTTCCCTCAATCGCAAGCCCGGTACGATCAGGAAGCGCATCATACGCTTTCATCTCCAAACCACCTCGTCGCTGCGAGGCGGATCTGCCCCCACTCGCGTGCAGGTCAGCGCCGCACAGTGGCACGCAAACGCCAAAGCGCGCCGAAGCTCGTCCGCACCGATATCCTGCAGTTCGGCCCTGCCGAGCCTGTTCTGCTTATGCAGCGCGAACAGGAGCGCCGCATGAAAGCTGTCGCCAGCGCCAATCGTATCGACGATCGTGACGGTGGGCGCTTCGACTTCAATGAATCCAGCCGTTGGATGCCAGGCCTGAACGCCCTCCATCCCGCGCGTCATCACAAAAAGGCTGCAGCCCCGGGCCAGCAACGCCTCCGCCCTGGCCGGGTACACCTCGTTCCCGTAAAGATAGTCGAAATCCACATCTGACATCCGAATGATGTCGGCACTGTCGGCAAATGCGCCCATGCGGTCGAGATAGATACTTTTGTCCCTGACCAGGTTTGGCCTGCAATTCGGATCGAACGATATCGTGGCCGATTGCCTTGCCTCCGCGATCATTGCGGCGGTCTGCGCGGCTCCGCTCTCGTTGACCAGTGTCGTCGATCCCACGTGAACGGCATCGACGCTTGCGAACTCGATCGCTCCGTGCCGATAGGTCCACTCGCGCGATGCAGTCTGCGCGTCATAAAACGCGTACTGGGACTCGCCGGCGACCATTCGCACGAAGGCCAGCGTGGTCTGGCGCTCGCTGCGGGTTGCGTAGCGAAGGTCGACGTTTGAGGCCAACGCGTGCTCCGCGATCATGCGACCAAACAGGTCATTGGAGATGCCGCCGACAAAACCGGTCGGCGCGCCAAGCCGTGCAAGCCCCACGGCCACGTTGAGGCAGGATCCACCGACCACCGGCCGCACCGCCTCGCGTCCATCGGTAGCGGTAACGGGCACGAAGTCGATGAGCGCATCGCCACAGCTCAGTATCATTCTTCCCGCCTTCCGATCTTTCAGCCGCTGCTGATAGCGAGCCCGCGCATCACCCCGCGGCTTGCGTGATCAAGCCGGCGCAGCAACCCGTACACCTCGCGCTTCCTGCGATGAAATTCGACCATTCCCGGCGCAGCCGGTTCGGTTAGGCGACCGAGTGCCGACATCGCGGCCATGGTTTGGCCGAGCGAGGCGTAAGCTCCTGCGGCGACTGCGCCGAGCATGGCCGCGCCAAGCAGCACCGGCTCCGGCGTTTGCGGCAGTGCCACGGTGAGCCCCGTCGTGTCCGCCATGATCTGCCGCACAAGCGGACTGCGCCCTGCGCCGCCTCCCATGACCATGACCTTGCTGCCCACCCCCTGCGCCCTGAAGGCGTCCACGACATCAGCGAGGCCATAAGCAAGTCCACACAATCCGGCGACAAACAGGCGCTCGATCGCGCCGATGTCGGTATCGAGATCGAGGCCTGCGATCACCGCGCGGGTATCGGGATCGGCGTAAGGCGAGCGATTGCCAAGGAACTCCGGCAGAACGTGAATGTCGCGCGCGCGAAGCGCAGCCTCGCTCGCGTTTCCCGCACGCTCCATGATCCGCTTCTCGATAAACGCGATGATGTCGACGCCCTCGCGCCGCGCCGCAGCGCTTGCCTCTTCATGTGCCGGATGCGACCGGACGAGATGATCGATTGCGGCTCCCGCGGCCGATTGCCCACCCTCGTTCAACCAAAATCCGGGCACCATGCCCGAGTAGTAAGGCCCCCAGACGCCGGGCACGAAGCATGGCTCCGCCGTCGTCGCCATGATGCAGGCGGAGGTCCCCATGATATAGGCCAGGCGGTCGCAGACATCCGCGGTTGCACCCGAATCATCCCGCCCTCCGATCGCGCCTAATCCACCCGCATGCGCATCGATCAGAGAGGCACCGACCGGCGTTCCCGGATTTAAGCCGAGGTCCCGCGCAGCCGCCTCGGTCAGGCCCGAGCCGAGCGGCGTACCTGGAGCGAGGATTGTCGTGCCGATCCTCAGGTACGCGTCGGCGACGAATTCCCGAAGGCCTATCCGCTGGAAATAGGGTGCGCTCCAGCGCTGCTCATGTGCGAGATAGTTCCATTTGCAGGTGACCGTGCAGGTGGAGCGCGCCAGCGATCCGGTTGCTTGGAAAGAGAGATAATCGGCCAGATCGAAGAAGTGACCGGCCCGATCGAAGCTTTCGCGCAGGTGCCGCTTCAACCACAGCAGCTTGGGCATCTCCATCTCGGGCGAGACGGCACCTCCCACATAGCGGAGCACATCGTCCTGGGTCTCGTTGATCAGCCGCGCTTCGGCGACGGCGCGATGGTCCATCCAAACAATGACATTGCGCCTGTTGTCACCGGAAGCGCTGACGCTGAGCGGCCGCCCACCCCTGTCCAACACCACCAGCGAGCAGGTCGCATCAAATCCGAGACCCTTCACGAGGTCGGGGGATATCGCCGCTTCCCTCATGGCGCCACGGACGGCAGCCGCGCAGGCGTCCCAGATATCGGAGGACGACTGCTCGACGATGTCGCCCGCCTCATGCCAGACCGCGATCGGGTGTCTCGCGGTTGCGAGCAAGGCTCCCTTCTCATCGAAAATCCCTGCGCGCGTGCTGGACGTCCCCACGTCTATGCCGATGAAGGCCTGCCGCATGTTCGCTCCCGTCAGTTTTGACGCAAGCTTACCAGCAAGTGTATCCGCCATCGACAAGAACGATGCTTCCCGTCATCAGGCTTGCGGCCTCGGACGCCAGGAACAGAACGACGGAGGCGATCTCCTCCACCTTGCCCAGCCGCGCCATCGGCGTGCCGCCGATCCAGGCGTCGTACATGCGGGGGTTGTCTTTCACGAACGCGTTCAACGGGGTTTCGATATAGGTCGGCGCAACCGCATTGACGCGTACGCCGCGCGCGGCCCATTCCGCCGCCAGCGATTTGGTCAAATGGTGCACCGCAGCTTTGGAGGCGTTGTAATAGCACTGTTCCTGGGGCTTATTGACGATAAAGCCCGACATCGAACCGATATTGACGATGGTTCCGGCCTTGGCCTCGAGCATATGCCTGCCAAAGGCACGGCAGCACCAGAAGGTCCCGTTGAGATTGACGTCGATGACGTTCAGCCAGTGCTCGTCGGTGACCGTTTCGGCAGGCGTTTCGCTTCGTGCAATTCCGGCATTATTGACGAGGATATCGACCCGGCCATAGCGCGACACCAGCTCATCGGCGAGTTCGGAGACGCGACGCGAGTCCGTCACATCGATCTGCGCCATCTCTGCTTCGTATCCTTTGCCCGTCAGAGCGCCAGTCGCGGTCTTCGCGATCGTTGCATCGCGGTCGGCGATGATGACCCTTGCTCCGGCTTCGGCCAGTGCCTCGGCGCAGGCGAATCCGATCCCCTGCCCCGCGCCCGTCACGATCGCGATCTTGCCCGGTAGCTTGAATTTCTCGAGATACATCTTCGTCTTCCTGCCTATGTCCACAGCGAATTGCCGTCCTTGTCGAAACGATGAAGGCGCGCCGGCTCCGGCGACAGCACGACACGATCGCCGGCGCTCAGGCTGAGCTCGCCGACGTAACGCGCCGTCAGAGTTCCGATCGGACCAGCATCCACATAGAGAAAAGTGTCGCTGCCCAGGTGCTCAGCGACCGTGATCGTTCCCGGCCATCCCTCGCCATCCCGTGATATTCTCAGGTGTTCTGGGCGGACACCGACCGTGGCAGCACCATACTTTGCTGCGATCTCGCCGGAGATGAAATTCATCTTGGGCGAGCCGATGAAGCCGGCCACGAACAGATTAGCCGGTTTTTCGTAGAGCTCGAGCGGCGTGCCATATTGCTCGACACGGCCTGCATTGAGCACGACGATCTTGTCCGCCATGGTCATCGCTTCGACCTGGTCGTGCGTGACGTAGATGGCCGTCGTGCCGAGTTGCTTCTGCAGCCGCGTGACCTCGATCCGCATTTGCACGCGCAGCGCGGCGTCGAGGTTGGACAACGGCTCGTCGAACAGAAATGCCTTCGGTTCGCGGACGATGGCGCGACCGATCGCAACGCGCTGACGCTGGCCGCCCGACAGCTCCCGCGGCTTCCGATCGAGATAGGGTGTCAGGTTAAGGGTCGCGGCCGCGGCCTCGACCCTACGGCTGATCTCGGCTCTCGGCAGGCCGGCCATCTTCAGCCCGAACCCTATGTTGCCGCGAACGCTCATATGCGGATAGAGCGCATAGGACTGAAACACCATCGACAGCCCGCGTTTGGCGGGCGGAACAGCGACGACATTCTTGCCATCGATGAAAATCTTGCCGTCGGTGACGTCCTCGAGACCTGCGATCAGCCGCAACAACGTCGTCTTGCCGCAACCCGACGGGCCGACGAACACGACGAACGATCCGTCGGCGATTTCCAGGTTGGCGCCCTTGATGATGTGAACGGGCCCGAAGGCCTTCTGGACGTTCTGGAGCGTGATCTGACCCATTCCAAAGCCCTCCTGCTATTTGACGGCGCCGAAGGTCAGGCCGCGGACGAGTTGCCGCTGACTGAACCAGCCGAGCACGAGGATCGGAGCGATGGCAAGCGTCGATGCCGCCGAGAGCTTGGCCCAGAACAGCCCTTCCGGACTCGAATAGGATGCGATGAAGACGGTGAGCGGCGCGGCTTGCAAGGTCGACAGGTTCAGCGTCCAGAATGCTTCGTTCCAGGCAAGGATCAGGTTGAGCAGCAAGGTGGAAGCGAGCCCCGGCACGGCCATCGGCGTCAGAACATAGATGAGCTCGCGGCCGATCGTTGCGCCATCCATGCGCGCCGCCTCCAGGATGTCTCGAGGGATTTCCTTGAAATAGGTGAAGAGCATCCAGACCACGATCGGCAAATTGCCAAGGCAAAGAATGATGACGAGGCCCGTTAACGAGTCGAGCAAGCCGAAGTCCCGATAGATCAGGTAAATCGGAACCAATACGCCGACCGCCGGCATCATCTTGGTCGACAGCATCCACAGCAGTACGTCCTTGGTGCGCTTGGTCGGCGAGAAGGCCATCGACCAGGCGGCGGGGATCGCGATCAAGAGGGCGATGAGTGTTGAGCCTCCGGCAACGACAACCGAGTTGAAAGCGTGGTGCAGATAGTCGCTGCGCCCCTGCACCGTGACGTAATTTTCCAGCGTCCAGTCGAAGAACAGGAACGATGGCGGGATCGCGAAGGCCTCCAACTCCGTCTTGAAGCTGGTCAGCACCATCCAGAGGATGGGAAAGAAGATCAAGAAACCGACCAGCCAGGCGACGATGGTTGAGAGCGCTATACGCCTCCTGGTTGCCATGCGGGCCATGGCTCAGGCCTCCAGGTTGCGGCCCACCATCCTGACAAGGAAGAAGGCCACGATGTTGGCGATAACCACGGCCACCAATCCGCCGGCCGATGCGCTGCCGATGTCATACTGGATGAGCGCCTGCGAATAGATCAGGAAGGCGATGTTGGTGGTCTGCAGTCCGGGGCCGCCGCCGGTGGTCACGAAGATCTCGGCGAAGACGGTCAGGAGGAAGATTGTCTCGATCAGGATGACGACCGTGATAGGTCGCGCCAGATGCGGCAACGTGATGTAGATGAAGGACGACAGCGGACCGGCTCCATCCATCTCGGCGGCTTCCTTCTGCTCCTCGTCGAGCGATTGCAGCGCCGTGAGCAGAATAAGCGTGGCGAACGGCAGCCATTGCCAGGAGACGATCAGGATAATGGCAAAGAGCGGCGCATCGTTGAACCAATCGATCGGCGCCAGACCAAACAGCTTCGCAATCCAGGCGAACAATCCAGATACCGGATGCATCAGCAGATTCTTCCAGACCAATGCGCTCACGGTTGGCATGACAAAGAACGGCGCGATGACCATCAGCCGGACAATGGTGCGGCCGACGACCGGCTGGTCAAGCAACAGCGCGAGCGGAATGCCAAGCGCGACGGTGAGCCCCAGCACGGAGCCGACAAGAACCAGTGTGTTCTGCAGCGATGCAAGGAAAGCGGGATCGGTCAGGAAGTAGCGAAAGTTCTCGAGACCGACGAATTGCTGGGTTTCGGGTTCGAGCAGATTGTAGTGCAGCGTCGAGAAGTAGATGGTCAGCGCCAGCGGAACGATCATCCAGACGAACAGCAGCGCAACCGCCGGCGTCAGCAGGGTCCGCGCAAGTAATTGCGTCTGTCTGGTCGCCATAAATGCCTCCGCCCGCCCGGGAGAGAGAGAGCGGCCATCCGACGGGATGGCCGCAAGGCTCAGCTCGGGAGAGTGAGCTGACGTTGGCCGCCTATTTGATATAGCCGGCGCGCTTCATTTCCCGTTCGGTCGACGATTGCGCAGCCGCCAGCGCCGCATCAACCGTGGTCGAACCCGACAGCGCCGCCGAGAATTGCTGGCCGACGGCCGTGCCGATGCCCTGGAATTCCGGGATCGCCGCGTATTGCACTCCGACATAGGGTACAGGTTGGACCGTCGGCTTGTTGGGATCAGCCGCGTCGATCGAGGCCAAGGTCAGCTTGGCGAACGGCGCAACCTTGAGATAGTCGGGGTTGTGGTACAGCGATGTACGTGTCCCCGGCGGCACGTTGGCCCAGCCCTCCTTGGACGCGACGAGCTTGGTGTAATCCTTGCCCGTCGCCCAGGCGATGAACTTCTCGGCGGCTTCCACCTTCTTCGAGCCAGCCGGGATCGCAAGATTCCAGGCCCAAAGCCAATTCGCATTCTTGCCGAGACCGGCGTTAGGCGCCAGCGCGAAGCCTACCTTGTCGGCGACCTTCGAGTCCTTCGGATTGCTCACGAACGATGCCGCGACCGTCGCATCGATCCACATCGCGCATTTGCCGGCATTGAACAGCGCCAGATTCTCGTTAAAGCCGTTCGAACTTGCACCGGGCGGGCCGGCCTGCTTCATCAGATCGACATAGACCGATAGCGTCTTCTTCCATTCCGGCTTGTCGAACTGGGGTTGCCACTTCTCGTCGAACCAGCGCGCGCCGTAGGAGTTGGCCATCGCGGTCAGAAACGCCATGTTCTCGCCCCAGCCCGCTTTGCCGCGCAGGCAGATGCCGTAAACGCCGGCCTCCTTGTCGGTCAGCTTCTTCGCCGCATCGATCACGAAATCCCAGCTTGGATTTTCCGGCATGGTAAGCCCGGCCTTCTGGAACAGGTCGGTGCGGTACATCGTCATCGAGCTCTCGCCATAGAACGGTGCGGCATAGAGTTTTCCGGACACCGACACCGCATCCCTGATCTTGGGAAGCAGATCGGCGATGTCGTAATCCGCACCGAGATTGTCGAGCGGAACCAGCCAATTCTTCTTCGCCCAGATCGGCACTTCATAAGTGCCGATGGTCAGCACGTCGAATTGGCCGCCCTTGGTGGCGATGTCAGTGGTGACACGCTGGCGCAGGACATTTTCCTCAAGGGTCACCCATTTGACCGCGATATCCGGATTCTTGGCGATGAACTCGCCCGTCAGTCCCTGCATGCGGATCATGTCGCCGTTGTTGACGGTCGCAATAGTCAGGGTGGTCTGGGCGATCGAGGGGGCAGAAAGCAAAAGCGCAGCCACGCCCAGAAGGGCGCCATGGACGTTTTTCACGGTAACCTCCCATAGTCGCGTGCTTTGAGCATATGCCCACGCGTTGGGCGTATGTTCACATCAACCGCTCGAATTTGTCAAGCCGACGCCAGCCCTTCCGGCCGCGACAACGTATGATCTGCTGCGGTGCGTGAGGCTTATCGATCGAGGATGGCCTGTGCCGTCGCTTCGTCGGTGATGAGACCGTTGACGAGACGTCCGATCAACGCGGCACGGATTGCAGCGACCTTGGCGGCCCCGACCGCGACGGCGATCGTCGTCGTCTGCGCCGGCGCCTGGGGAGGAATGCTGGTCAAACGCTTGTTCGTCCCGCCCTTGATAAGCCGGCCTTTTTCGTCATAGGCCCAGCCGGTCACCTCACCCACGGCGCCCAGTCGCATCATCTCGAACAGTTCTTCGCGGGTGACGAAGCCGTCGACATGCACCTGCGCCTTTTGATCCATCTGGCCGATGCCGACCAGGCGCAGATCGGCCTTGGCAGCGATCGCCTTGACCTTGGCGATCGGCTCGATCCGGACCATACGGTTGCGCTCGTCTTCCGACGACATCAGAAACGGCAGCGGCATGGGGTAATGGCGGGCACCGGTGCGATCAGCAAGGCGCCCGACCGTATCGAAAAAGCTCGCCGACCCGTCGGCCGAGATATTTCCGACCAGGGAGACGATCTGGTGATTGGGCCTCTCGATCGGCGTGACCCGTTCCACGGCAGCGCGCACTGCCCGCCCCGTCCCCAAGGCGACGATGACGGGCGTCTCGGAGCGCAGGGTGAGATCGAGCAGATTGGCGCTGCGTTCCGCGATTCCGGCGGTTGTGTTCGGCGCCGCCGGATCGGTCGGCACCACCTCGCTGTGCACGAGGTTGAAGCGGTCCCTTAGCTGCGATGCCAACTCCATGCATGCCGCGATGGGGTGTTCGAGCCGAAAGGTGATCAGACGCTCCGCAAGACACAACGATACCAGGCGCTGGGCCGAGGCGCGCGACACCTGCAGCATCTTCGCGATCTCATCCTGAGTATGACCGGCGATGAAATAGAGCCAGCCGGCGCGCGCGGCATCATCAAGACGGGACTTTTCATTCTCGGGCGCAGCCATGGTGGTCCGCTAGGCTCCCTTCCAGAAGTTCGCCATCTGATCGAAAACGCGATCGGCGCCGGCGTCGATCAGCATGCTGCGGCCATCGCGGGAGCGGTAATGACTGCCACCGACAAATCCCCACACCATCATGCCCGCAGCCTTTGCCGCGCTGACGCCGCTGACGCTGTCTTCGACCACCAAGGTGCGTTGCGGATCGGCCTGCATTTGCGCCGCCGCATGAAGAAAGAGATCGGGCGCGGGCTTGCCGCGCGCCACCATCTGCGCGGTGTACAGCCGGTCGCCGAAGTAGCGCGCAAGATCGGTCAGCGCGAGCGACAGGCGGACGCGGTCGAGATCGCTCGAGGAGGCGACGCAAAACGGCATGGTAAGCTGCGATATCACCCCGCTCACGCCCGGAATGGACCGCAGCGAACGCCTGAATTGTTGAAACACCTGGGCCTTGAGCGCCGCCAGAAAGTCCTCAGGAACGAGACGGCCGTCATAGTGCTGCAAGACCGCGGCCGTGCTTCGCCCAAGAAACAAGTCGAGCGTATCGTGCTCGCTGAGCTCAATCCCGCACTGCGCAAGGACGTCGGACAGACACCTGCAGCTCAAGACCTCGCTGTCGACGAGCACGCCGTCGCAGTCGAAGATGATCAGATCAGGTTCTGGAAAGCCGAACGTCATCCCGCCATCGGATCATATGCTCAGCGATTGAGCAATAGCCCAGGCCTTCTATCCGGCCACTTCCGATCGTACGGGCCCGTTCCCAATGCCGCGCGGATCAGCTTTTTCGCCCCTTGGGCCTTGCAAAGCTCAGGTCCGCTTTACCTTCGCGGGTGCAGTCTCCGGCATCAAACTCATCGCGATGAGTCCGACCATCGCCGCCGCAAGGAGATACCAGGACGGCGCGAGCGGATCGCCTGAAACGTGAAGCAGCCAGGTGACGACGAGCTGCGCGGTGCCGCCAAAGCTTGCGATCGCGAGCGCGTAAACGGTGGCGAACACCCCACCGCGGATGTTTTGCGGCAGCGCCTCGGTGAAGGTCGCGTAAAAAGCAGTGAACGGCAGTGATCCGATCAGCGACAATACGCCAAACCCGAACAGCAGCGACAGCGCGCCGGGCGCATGGACGATCCACACGAAGGTCGGATAGGTCAGCAGGAGCGCGATGAGCTGGGGCCAGATCATCACCGGCTTGCGGCCCAGGAGGTCGGCAAGCCAGCCTCCCAGGAGTGCGCCGGCGATCTGAAGACCATTGCTCACCAGCGAAACGGCAAAGGCCAGAGACGACGGCACATGCAGCGTGTTCTGCGCATAGGTCGTCATGTATTGCGTCACATAGGTCGCAATCGTCCCGCTCGCCAAAATCATCAGGGCCAGTACGATCACACGGATGTGCCGGCGCGCCAGCACGAGATGGTTCGAGGTCTCGCGCTCGGCACCAGATTCATTTTGCGGGATCGTCTCCGGCAGAGCCCGCCGCATCCAAAGCCCGAACGGCAGACAGACCGCCCCGATCAGGAATGCCAAGCGCCAACCATAGGTTTCGAGCGCCTCGGGAGTCATGGTCTTGCTGAGGATCACGCCCACCAATGCACCGGCGGTCGCGGCGATCTCCTGACTCGTCGGCTGCCACGATACCACCAGCGCCCGGCGTTCCGGCGGGGCGATCTCAAGGAGATAGGCGGTGGTGGGCCCGACTTCGCCACCGAGCGCGAAGCCCTGTGTCATGCGTGCTATTATCACGATGATCGGCGCGGCAAGACCGATCGCCTTGTAGGATGGGGTGAGCGAGATGGCCAGGATCGCACCTCCCATCAACGCAAAGCTCAGCATCATTGCCGGCCGTCGGCCGACGCGATCGGAATAGATACCGAGCACGATGCCGCCGATCGGTCGGGTGATAAAGCCGGCGCCGAAGGTCGCGAGCGACAGCATGAGGCTGCCGTACTCGCTTTGTGAGGGGAAGAAGGTGTGCCCGATCTGGATCGCGAAGAAGCTGTAGGTGATGAAGTCGTAGAACTCGAGCATATTGCCGATGGTCGCGGCAAATGCGGCGCGCTTCACGCTGAACCCTTTGGTGCCGTCCATACTCAGCGACAATTTCCGTCCCGCACTCGTGTTTCGATAGAGCAGCATATTGCCGCTCCCCGGGTATTTGACAACGCATAAGGACGCCACTGCCCCATGTCCACCTGGCAGTCGCGATTGTTGACCGCTGGATATGGAACTCGAGCACAACGGACCGGACCAGACTAGCGGGTGCCGGCAGAACCAAGCTCGTGAAGGAATGGCCGCAGCCCGCTCTTGCTCAGCTCCAGTGTTGCAAGAGTAATGGGCAAGTTAAAGCGCCGGGGCCCTGCACTTCCTGGATTAAGATAGAGCACACCGCCGATGGTTTCGATCCGGGGCCGGTGCGAGTGGCCAGAGATGACCACGTCAACTCCGCTCGATGCCGGATCGAGCTGCAGTTGATGGATGTCATGCAGGACGTAGATCGAGCGCCCACCGAGTTTTACCATCCTGGTCTCGGGATAACCTTCCGCCCAGTGCCCCGTATCGACATTCCCTCTGATCGCGATCACGGGCGCAATTCGGCGCAGCTCGGCAATGATCTCCGGCCGACCGATATCGCCGGCGTGGATGATTTGCGCTACTCCGGCGAGGCGTTGCACAGCCTCTGGACGTAAGAGGCCGTGGGTGTCCGAAATAACTCCAATTCGCACCTGAACCAGCGTCCCTGCTTGGATGGACAACGATAACGAATCGACGGCCAGAGCACGTTGATCTTCACCGGCAATCAAGCCCCGATTCTGGTCGGCAATGGTTATGATCAATCGCGGCCGGCCGCCGATCAATCGGCGCCGGCACGAGCTTGCCAGCCGCAATATCATCCTGCACGATTATGCAGCGGCTGGACGAAGACACCAAACCCGCGCCACGGAAGCGCCCGCTTGCGACAAGAAGGACATCGCGTGGACATGGCGAAACCTCCCCTGACGAGGCAAGTTCAGTTTTTCGGATCTAACACGGGAGTCCAAGCAATGACCAGCGAAGCCACTGCTCCTTCGGAAGAGAGAGACCGGCGCTCAATTCGCGACTTGATCGAGAACTGGGCGATCTGGCGTGATGCCGGCGATTGGGAACGCTTTCGAACCGTGTGGCACGATGACGGGCGCATGAATGCCACCTGGAAACAGGGAACGGCGGACGAGTTCATCGAGGCGTCCATCCAAGGCTGGAATCGGGGCGTCAGCATTCTCCATTTCCTTGGCGGCACTTCGATCGATCTTTCGGGCGAGCGCGCGATTGCGCAGACCAAGATGACGATCTCCCAGAGAGCCGAGGTTCATGGCGTTCTTTGCGACGTCGTTTGCACCGGGCGTTTCTATGATTTCCTGGAGAAGCGTCGGGGTCGTTGGGGATTGGTGCTGCGCCAACCCATCTATGAGAAGGACCGGATCGATCCGGTCGATCCCAGCGCCTCGTTGAAGCTCGACGACAACCTGCTTTCGCAGTTCCCAGTCGGCTATCGCCATCTGGCCTATTTGCAGTCTCAGATCGGATATCCCGTCAAGAAGGACATGCCGGGCCTGAAAGGTCCGGAAGTTGAAGCCCTGTACGCATTAGGTGAGCACTGGCTGCGCGGAGAGCCATTGCCATAGTCTCGTCAGCTAGACACGATCCGGCCCCGAGCTATCGGCCTCTCCGCGAGATCCCGCTCCGCCGAAGCGATCATCGATATAGCGCCTGAGCGCCGTGGCGGCATTGAGCATATGGGCACGCATGCGACGCGCCGCGGTATCGCCATCGCCCTCCGCGATCGCCTGCATGATGGCCTCGTGCTCCTCCCGGGACCGCCTGATACGATCGCCCTGGCGCAATTGGGTGCGGCGGAAGCCGCTGAGCCGCGAACGGACAGCTTGCGCCTGCTCGGCCAGGAAAGAATTGTGCGTCGCCCGGTACATGCATTCATGGAACTCTCGGTTGAACGCGTCATAGGCGTCGACATTGCTCGCTTCGACCATGGCCCGCGAGGCTTCGTGAAGCTCGATCAGATGGCTGCGCTCGAGCGGCGTCATGCGATAGGTCGCAAGCCTGACGCACATGGCCTCCACCTCCGCGCTGGTCTCGAACATGTCCATGATGCGCTCGGGTGTCATCCGCGCAACGACGACGCCGCGACGTCCGCGCACTTCCACCAGGCCGCTGACCACGAGTTGGCGAAGAGCCTCGCGCACCGGCGTGCGCGAAGCCCCAAAGCGATCGGCAAGCTGTTGCTCTTCCAATGCTGAACCGGCAGCGAGTGCGCCGGATGCGATCTCGTCAGTCAGCGCGTTGCGGATGCGGTCGGAGAGAAGAAGGCCCCCATCCTCTTCCGCTTCGGCCGCGACTTCAAACAAACGTGTCATTCAGTTTCCTGTAATCGAGCGCACCGCGAAATAGAGGACGGACGGTGCGACCAGACATCCCAAGCCGGTGTGAAATGTCGCGGTCAACGCACCGTAAGGCACCAGACGGCGGTCGGTCGCGGCGAGACCTCCCGAAACGCCGCTGACCGTCCCCATCAATCCGCCGAACACCATCGCGCTGCGTGGATTGTTGAGACCGATCATCGTCGCGACGAAAGGCGTGCCGACCATTACGATGACTGCCTTGAATACACCTGTCGCAATCGAAAGCGCAATCACCGGTGAAGGCGCTCCGATCGCGGCGCCCGTCACCGGTCCGACGATGTAGGTGACCGCGCCGGCTCCAATCGTCGTCAGCGAGGCGGCATCGGTATAGCCGAACGCTGCAGCCACGAGAACGCCGAGGATGAACGGCAGGATCGTTCCCAATCCAAGCGCGACCGCGCCGATCGCACCCGCCTTCCGCGCATGGACAATATCGACCTCGAAGGCCGTGGCGACGATAGCGAAATCCCGCAGCATCGCCCCTCCCATCAAACCGATCCCGGCCAGCGCCGGCAGGTCGGCAACACCGTTTTGACCGCCGGTTGCGACACCTCCGAAGAAGGCCAGCGCAAGCCCCAGCATGATCGCGATGGCCGATCCGTGGACACGCCCGAAGGTGAGGTATCTGGAGATCGCTCCGGAGAGCCACATCAGGATCCCGACGGCGGCGAACGCTGTCAAAAGTGAATTCGCGATGAGGACGTGCGACATCATCGTCAATTCCTCCCCGCCCCAAGCCCGACCACGGCGTCGGCGACCGCGCCGGCCTCCCGCGCCTCGATCTCGTCCATCGTTTCAACAGGACCGCTGAGGCGACCTATCAGGGCAACCATCGCAAAACACACCACGACCGCGCCGATTCCCGCAATGATCACGATCGGACCACCTTCCACCGCGGCGACGACATTCTGCTGTGCGGCCATGGCGACCACGATCGGGATGTAGAAGCTGCCCCAGAACTCAACACCGGCCTTGAGCCCGTGGCTGAGCAAGCCACGTCGCACCAACCAGAGCCGGGCTCCGATCAGAAACATCATCGCAATGCCGACGCCACCGACATTGGCTTTGACGCCGAGCGCCACGCCAAGGAGGTCGCCGAGCAGAACACCCAGCAAGGTGCAGATCGCGAGCAGTGCCACGCCGGAGATCGTCACGATTGCGCCCTCCCCGGTCGACGATGGCTCGCAAATCCCTTTGCGGACAAGCGTTTACTTGCATGCATTGCCATTTCGAATTTCCTCCTGTGTGTGCAAATAATTGTGATTATCGACTTTGTGTATACACCAATTGACATTCGTCCGCAATATGCATACAGATAGGCAGGACGCGACCGACAGCGCATGCCAGGAGCGAGAATGACCGATTGGGGTATGCAAAAGACGGCCCTGGGAGAGCGCCTGGCGGCGGGCAGGCGACACGCAGCAGGAAAGGTCGTCCCAATCCCGAAGCTTCCCCAGTTCCTGAAAGCGGTGATCAGGAGCGGCGATCGGGTGTGTCTCGAGGGAGACAATCAAAAGCAGGCCGATATCCTCGCCTCGGCCCTGGCCGACCTCGATCCCGGTGACATTCGCGATCTGCACATGGTCCAGTCGGGCGTGGTGCTGCCCGCCCATCTCGACATCTTCGAAAAGGGCATCGCGCGCCGGCTCGATTTCTCCTACTCCGGTCCGCAGTCGGCGCGCATTGCGCGTATGCTGTTCGGCGGCAAGATCGAACTCGGCGCCGTTCACACCTACCTGGAGCTGTTCGCCCGCTACTTCGTCGATCTCACGCCGCAGGTCGCTCTGATCGCCGCGGTGAGCGCCGACAAGGACGGCAACCTCTATACGGGGCCCAATACCGAAGACACCCCGACCGTGGTCGAGGCAACGAGTTACAAGAACGGTCTGGTCGTGGCACAAGTAACCGAGATCGTTGAGAAGGTGCCGCGCGTCGATATTCCCGGCGACCTCGTGCACTTCGTGGTCGAAGCAGGCAAGCCGTTCTACGTCGAGCCGCTCTTCACCCGCGATCCCGCGGCCATCACCGAGACCCAAATCCTGACGGCGATGCTCGCCATCAAGGGGATCTACGCACCCTACGGCGTGCGTCGGCTCAATCATGGAATCGGCTTCAACACGGCCGCGATCGAACTCCTGCTGCCGACCTATGGCGAGCGGCTCGGCCTCAAGGGCAGGATCTGCAGTCACTTCGCGCTCAATCCGCATCCGACGCTGATTCCAGCGATTGAATCCGGATGGGTCGAGCAAATTCACTGTTTTGGATCGGAAGTCGGCATGGAGGACTATGTCGCCGCGCGATCCGACATTTTTTTCACAGGGCCCGACGGGTCACTGCGATCCAATCGCGCCTTCTGCCAGACGGCCGGCCTCTATGCCTGCGACATGTTCATAGGATCGACGCTCCAGATTGACCTTGAGGGCCACAGCTCGACAGTGACGACCAACCGCATCGCCGGGTTCGGGGGCGCGCCCAATATGGGCTCCGATCCACGGGGCCGCCGTCATCCAAGCGAGCCCTGGCTCAAAGCCGGCGCCGAGGCGGCACCGGACTCCCCCGCTCCGCTGCGCCGCGGCCGCAAGCTCGTGGTGCAGATTGGCGAGACCTTCGGTGACCGCAACGTCCCGCTTTTTGTTGAGCGGCTGGACGCGCTCGAACTCGCGCGCGAACTCGACCTCGATCTTGCACCTGTGATGGTCTACTCCGACGATGTCACGCATATCGTCACAGAAGAAGGAATCGCCAATCTGCTTCTGTGCCGAAACAGCGACGAGCGCGAGCAGGCGATACGCGGTGTCGCGGGCTACACGGAGATCGGCCGGGCCCGAGATCCCAAAATTGTCGAACGGCTGCGGCAGCGCGGCGTGATCCGACGTCCCGAAGATCTCGATATCGATCCGCTCGACGCCGACCGCAGCCTCCTCGCGGCTCGCTCGATCAAGGATCTCATGCTGGCATCCGGCGGGCTCTATCGCCCACCCAGCCGGTTTCGCAATTGGTGAGCGTGAGGCCGTCGTATGGAGAAGCTCAACTTCAAACTGGACGCCCCGAACCGCGCGAGGGGGACCCGCGCGCAGGCGATCGTCGGCGTCGTCGCTTCGGGCAATCTCGAGGTCCTGCTGGAGCGGGTCCTGCCGCCGGATGTCTGCATGATCGATATCGCTACAGCGGCCCATGGATTCGGCGCGGTATGGGAATCCGTGGTCCGCGACTTCGTCACCCGCCGGGCCGCCGGCGGCTTGCGGATTTCCGTCAATGACGGTGGCGCCCGGCCCGACACCGTGGCGCTACGCCTCGCGCAAGGCGTCCGTATGATCGAGGAGCCGGAAGCATGACAGCAGCTACCGCCAAGACGAGCTCGCTGAGCTGGTACGAAGCAAGCGCGCGCCAGCGCATCGAGGCTCTCCTCGATCCCGGCAGCTTCAGCGAATTCATCGGCCCTGAGCAGCGCGAAACGAGTCCGCATCTCCCGATCTTCGACCTTCCCCAGCAATTCGACGACGGCATCATTGTCGGCCGCGGCCGCCTCGGCGGGCTGCCGGTACTGCTCGCTGCGCAGGAGGGTCGCTTCATGGGTGGCGCCTTCGGTGAAGTCCATGGCGCGAAGCTCACCGGCCTGCTACGCGCCGCTCGCGTGCTCGACCAGAACGTGCTGATCCTGTTCGACACGGGCGGCGTGCGTCTTCAGGAGGCGAATGCCGGCGAACTCGCGATTGCGGAAATCATGCGCGCCGTCGTGGAGGCACGACGAGCAGGCGTCAGAGTAATTGGGCTGATCGGAGGACGCGCCGGATGCTATGGCGGCGGCAGCCTCATCGCCGGCACCTGCTCGCGCCTGATCGTATCCGAACAAGGTCGGATCAGTGTCAGTGGCCCAGAGGTCATCGAAACCAACAAAGGCGTCGAGGAGTTCGACTCGCGCGACCGCGCTCTCGTGTGGCGCACGATGGGCGGCAAGCATCGCTATCTGATCGGCGGTGCCGACATATTCGTCGACGATGACGCATCCGCTTTCCGCCAGGCAGCGATCGAAGCGCTCCAGGGCCGGGGGCTGTGCGATCTCGCGGTCCTTGAAGCTGAGCAGCGGCGACTCGAACGGCGGTTGAAGCACTTCGGCCGAGCAAACGACGCGCTTGAGATCTGGCAGGCCGTCGGCATCGACAAGCCAGCCGAAATCCCCACGCTTCCCACTGAAGAGTTTGTTCGCCGCACGGCGGACAAGAGGGAGAACGCCGATGACGCTCGATGAAGTCCTGGCCGGGCTTTTCCCCAACGGAAGCGATATCACGCTGACCGGCGGCATCGTAGCTGGAAAGGGCATTCTGGCTGGAGACAGCCGGGTCCACGTGCTTGGCGTTGCGCAGGGGTTGCCGCTCGGCGTTGACGAAGCGATTGCGCTGGCACGGCGCGTGATCGGGATCATCAAATCGGGCGACCGAACTCCGATCCTGCTCCTGGTGGATTCCGCCAGCCAGCGCATGAGCAGGCGCGACGAGTTGCTCGGCCTCAACGAATACCTTGCGCACCTTGCCAAGACCTTGCTGCTCGCGGAAGCCGAGGGGCACCGCACCATCGGCCTGCTCTATGGCGGCAGCGCCGCCGGCGCGTTCATCGCAACGGCACTGGCCACCGGCAGGCTGGTGGCGCTTCCCGGCGCGCATCCCGCGGTCATGGATCTGCCGTCGATGGCCCGGGTGACCAAGCTACCGATCGAGGTTCTGAAGGCCAAGGCGGAGGCGACGCCGGTGTTTGCCCCGGGGCTCGACAATATGGTGCGGACCGGCGGCATCCAACTTGTTTGGGACGACAGTACGTCCTTGGCCGCGCAACTCGCGGCGATTCTGGAGCAACCTGCCGGACAGGATGAGCGCGACCGGCTGGGCGTCGCGCGCGGCGGACGGCTGAAAGCGGCCGAGATCGCCGAGCGCGTTACTTCGCTGGCGGCGAACTCACCCGCCGAGTCGCGTCATGTCTGAAGCTCTACACCGTCATACCATGGTGAAGCCGTCGAAAGCAGGCTGGACGGCGATCCTGGCACAGCATCCGGAACTCGCCGAGCAGCCGATCATCGAGAGTTGGGCGCGGGCCGGCCATCCCCTCGTCGTGCGCCGGCCAAATTGCGGCGATCTCGCGGGCATGATTCCGCTCGGCTTGCCGCTGCCACCCCTCTACGGAAAGCGGCGCATTACCCTCGCGCTCGCATCCAGCGAGATCATCGAGCGCGCGCCACCTCCGCTGCTGGCGGACGCCGCAACCACCGCACCTCCGGCTTGGCAGGAGACCATCGATCGCCTCCTCCGCCTTCTCCCGGAGACCCGCACGTTCGGCAGTCTGGCCTGGCAACATCTCACCGGGTTGCCGTATCTTTCGGATGGTTCGGACCTCGACCTGCTCTGGCCGTTGTCGTCAACCAGGGAAACCAACGCTCTGCTATCTGCCATCGCCGAGATTGCGCGCCACGCGCCGATGAGACTGGACGGAGAAATCGTGGGCGCGGCAGGCGGGGTGCAATGGCGTGAACTGATCGCTGCTGACGAGCACGACATTCTCGTGAAGGGGCCGGTCGCCGTCCACACCATGTCCAGGACGGCATTTCTCTCCGGCGCCGTGCCATGACCGTTGCACTGCGATGGCAATCGCCGCCGAGGTTCGAAGACCATGCCGAGCGGCTTGGCGATCTGGCAACGCTTTGCCTGAAGCTCGAAGTGGAGACCTTTCCCAAGCCGGGACTCGTCAGTCACGTCGATACTGGCTCACACAGCGACATGGACGCAGAACTTCTGTGCCGAAGTGCCGATACGCTGCGCCCATTCTTTCGAGATCTGGCGATCGCCGGTGCCGCGGGCGCCGGAATGGAGCGGCTGCGCGCGATCGGGATTGCGGCCGAGCGCGCGATGCTCGCGGCGACTGGCGGCGTCAACACGCATCGCGGCGCGATTTTCGGCTTGGGCGTCCTCTGTGCTGCGGCCGGGTGCCGGAACGCCTTCAACATCCGCAAGCCGCTCGGCAGCTTGATTTCCGAACGCTGGGGCGAAGCCATCATGTCGGGTCCGGTGCCCTTTCGCAGCCACGGCGCCTTGGCCGCGCGGCGCTACGGCGCCGGCGGCGCACGGGCGGAGGCCGCTTGCGGTTTCCCGTCGGTCTATCGCATCGCTATTCCCGCACTGCGTGTAGGGCGCAGGATCGCTCCCTATGATGAGGAGGCAGCCCGCATTCAGGCCTGCATGGCGCTGATCGCTGCGATCGTCGATACCAATCTCTTGCATCGCGGCGGATCGGAGGGGTTAGGCTTTGCACAAGCATGCGCATCTGCGTTCCTCGCGCTGGGAGGCGTTGGATGCGCGGGCTGGCGTGCGCGGGCAGTCGAGATCCATCAAGCGTTCGTGGCCCGCAATTTGAGCCCGGGCGGCGCTGCGGATCTGCTCGCGATGGCCATGTTCGTTGACCGGCTGGGCTCGTGATGCTTGCGCTCCTCTGTGGCGGACAAGGAAACCTGTCGCCAAGGACCTTCGACCTCATCGCCGATCAAGCGGCCGCAGAACCGGTCTTTGTCGCTGCAAAGGCCTATCTGGGATACGATCCGCGCGCGTTGGTCCTGACGCAAGGCGCTGACGAACTCGCGACCAATCAGACCAGCCAAATTCTGACGGTTACAGCAGCCCTTGCAATCCATGCATGCATTGCGGACGTGCTGCCGAAGCCAATCGCAGTCGCAGGCTACAGCGTGGGCGAAATGGCGGCGTGGAGCATTGCAGGAATCTGGCGTGCCGAAGAAGCGTTGCGGCTGACCGATATTCGCGCCCGCATCATGGAAGGTGTGGCCGGACCCGACGGTCGCCTGGGATATGTCCGCGGGCTTGATCAAGGTGCGTTGGAACGTCTGGCCGTAAAGCACCGCTGCGAGATTGCGATCGGAAATCCCAACCTTCTCTTCGTGGTCGGGGGCACCGAGCGCGATGTCACCGAGCTCTGCGACGAGGCAACAGCACAGGGAGCCGCGCGCACCGGTCTGCTCGCAGTGAAGATCGCGTCGCACACGGCACGACTCGCGCGGGCCTGCGGGCCCTTCCAGCAGGCGCTTGGCTCAAGTGCGCATTCGGCCATCGCAAGCGACCGCATCTTACTGGCTGGAGGCGACGGAGAGCGCATCTTTTCGGCAACCGAGGCCATGGCAAAACTGGCGCGGCAGGTCGCGCGCCCGGTCGACTGGACCGCAACCCTCCAGGCAGTTGCGGAATTGGGCGCAGAGAGGGTGTTAGACCTTGGTCCGGGCTCTGCACTTGCGGACATGATGCGCACCTTTGTCCCTTCAATTCGATGCTATTCGGCCGACGGATTTCGCACGCTCGGCGGGCTCCGAAATTGGATCGCTTCGGAATAGCCAGGGAGCGGTGACGTCCGACAATGGTCTGCCCGAACCCGTTGGCCGAGAACCGCTGCGCAGATATCGTCTGGTCCGCAAGACGGCCGCGCTCAAAAGACACAGAGCGAGCAGAAGCAGGAAACTCGAACAGACGACCAGGATTGCAATGCGAAGAACCCTTTCAAAAGCCTCTTCGGACATATTATTCGCCGGGATGCTCGCGCTCGGCTTGACGAATACAGCCAATGCCCAGACGGTCAGCACCACATTTTCAGTGCAGAATTCGTTTGGTGCGGCAATCTCGCTCGATACCGCAAACTGCTCACCCAAGGCTTCGATTTCGCCACCCTTCAGTATAGCGAATAACAAAACCGGTACTTTCAGCGCATCAGCGACGGGAGGCACTCTCCTGTGCACCGTTCGGTATCAGAACGGCTCCAATGGCTGCCAATTCCAGATCCAGGTCAATGTCGTCGGTGGTACCACCACCGGCTTCGTCTCGGCGAGCGCCTACAAGGGCTCCGGCGGCCGGCCCCGCTGCGGCGGCGGCCCCGGTCTAAACCAGCAGACCGGCTCCTTCACGATGCAATGATTTGGTCCCCCTATCGCGGGAGGTCTCGGAAGCCGTTGTGTGCAGGTGTTGAGACGGTCACGTTCCATGCGATCGCACTCGCGTGCGGTCTTTCTCCATCACCGGGACGCGGCTGCGGATGCAGATCGCCATCGACACCAGGACCACGACCGGCGTCGCCAAAAACGGCCCCCGAGCCAGGGAACGGCGAGTCGCGTCGCCGGCAGTGTGCCGCTGAACGCCAGCATGCCAAGCGTCCCAAGAAACAGTCCGCCCCACCAGCGCATCGGCTGGCCCTGCGCGTCACCCTTGCGCTCCGCGCCCGGCACGTGCGAGTTCGCAGCGCTCACCATTCGAGATCGATTGACGCTCAACTCGCAGCCCCTCTGTCGATCAATGTCTCTCCTGCCGCCGCAAGCCGCACGTTGACATGTTCCTCATGTGAAGCTCGGGCGAGACTATCAAGCAGGTTCGGCTGTTCCGCGTAGACGGGCGGATTGTTGAAGGTGCCGTAGTGGATCGGGCACAAGGTTCCGGCTTGCAATAGTCGCGTCGCGATGCAGGCCTGTTTCGGCGTGAGCGTCGCAGGTAGTCCGCTCGGCTCCAGTCCAGGATAGATCGCGATCACCCCATTGATCGGCAAGAAAGCCCACTCGAACGGTCCATACTTGCGGACAATGTTCCACCATTGGCCGTGCCAGATCGTGTCACCACAATGAATAATCCGATGCCCGTCACTCTCGACGACCCAGGAAACCTGATCGTCTCCCCGCCAGTCCGCGGCAGGAACGGCGATGACCGCGAAGCCGTCGAAATCGCGCCGCTCCCAAGCATCCATTCCCTCGACCCGCAGTCCATTGCGGGCGGCCTCCTGTGCCATGCTGCGCGGGCAGAACACGGTTCCTGAATTCTCGACGACGCGCCTGAGTGTCGCGGGATCGAAGTGGTCGGGATGGCGATGTGTAATCAAGGCATGGGTGGTACCAGGGATCGGATCGAGATCGACGATCTGATCACGCGGCGTCCCAAGGAAATCCTGCAGCGGCGCAACATTCTCCAGGGGATCGATCAAGATTCGCAAGGTGTTGCTGACCATCTCAATGCCAGCCCAGGACAGTCTGCGAAGCTGCATCATCGTTCTCCACTGCGGGAAGCCGGGAAAAGCCCGGGAATTGCCGCGCCAGGAAACGGGTACGAGGTGTTTCCCACACCCATAACGGTCGAACGCGCCTTTCGGTCCAGATTGCAACATGCGCGATCGAACGGTTGAACACGTTCCTCGGCGAATAAATTGCCTGCAACGGAAGTTCGCGAGGCATTCACCCCATGTTGGAGAAAACCATCAAACGCGTGCGCCACGTTCACGGCGAACTCGACGTCGTCGACGCTGATAACCTTGTGCAGCTTTGCGTTGATGCGTGGATCTTCGAGACAGCCCGGTCGGCCGGCTCCCCGGGCTAGATCTCGTCCGTCTCCAGGCTGGTGCGGCGGCGGTCTGGCGCTCCAGTCAGGAGACCGGCAAGCCGCAAACCTTGCAGGATCCCTTCCAACCGCTGCTCACGGAGCATCGCGGCAACCATTGAGATGGCGTCCTGCTGCTCGATCGTGAAATGTACGTCGGGCAACTGCTCGGAGATCGCCTCGAAGAATGTCTGCGAACGCGTGACGTGATCCCGCAGCGCGCCCGTGACCCCTTGCGCGAGGTAGGTCGCGAAGTCGCTGTCGGCTACCCCGCCGAAAGTGAAGTCATGATCTGCGCCGTTTTCGATCGAGCGCCGAATCAGCTCGCTTTGCTGCTTTGCCTGCATGAACAGCACAAAGGCTGCGTCAGGCAAGTTGTCGCGCGGCACGTTCTTCAGATCCGCGATCCCGGCATAGATCTCCTTGCCGACACTCTCGTTTCGCTCGAATCGGGCCTGAGCCTCCCGCGCCTTTTGATCTTGCGCTATCTTCTCTTGCCGCTTCTTTCCGAACATCGCTCGTCCTTTCGAGCGGCGATATAGTCCGGTTCTCTCCGAAGATCAAAATCTCATCGGGCGGGGCCGATGACTCATGGACGCGGCTGACACGCGCTACGGCCCAGATTGGTCATGCGACCTTGAGCCCACCTCCCTCCCCGTCAAGAGATCCACAAAGCCGGCCGCGGATGATCTGCTCTGCGCAAAGCAGGAGGCCTGCGTCACCATTTCTCCTTGAACGGCCGTATCTCCATTTCGAATGTCCAGGCGCTGCGCGGCTGCTGATAGAGCTGCCAATATGCATCGGCGACGGATGCGGGCGGCATCAGGGCATCGGCGTCGTTCAGCGCGTCTGGTCCCAGCGCCTCGAGCCGTCGCTGCCGGACCCACTCGGTGTCCACGCCGGAGTCGATGATGAGATGAGCGACATGGATATTCTTCGGTCCCAACTCGCGAGCCATCGCCTGCGCCACAGCTCTCAAGCCGAATTTGGCGCTTGCGAAGGCGGCGTAGCCGACCCCTCCCCGGAGACTGGCGGTGGCGCCGGTGAAGAAGATGTGACCCTTGCCGCGGGGGAGCATCAACCTGGCAGCCTCACGACCCGCAAGGAATCCCGAGTAACACGCCATTTCCCAGACTTTGCGGAAGACGCGCTCGGTGGTCTCGAGGATCGGGAAGTTGACGTTGGCGCCGATGTTGAAGATGCAGACCTCAAGCGGTGCGTGCCTGTCGGCATCGTTGAGGAAGGAGATGATTTCATCTTCCTTCCGCGCGTCGAGCGAGCGCGCCTGGACTTCGCCGCCGCTCTCCTCGATCTGCTTTACGAGCGGCGCGAGCTTATCGCCATTGCGCCTGCCGGCGAAAACTTCAAAGCCCTCTGCGGCGAATCTCTTGGCGATTTCCGCTCCGATATAATCGCCAGCGCCGATCACGGCTGCCGTCGCGTTCCTCTTCTGCATGATTGCCTCCCGGTCATTTGGCTTTGATCCCGGTCATCGGGCCGAAGCGGCCAGCTTCAGGGACACTGCAATCAGTTCTCTTTTTGAACTATTTACTTCCTTGCGAGCGCCTGCCGCTTCGTTGTTCGACAGTCGCCCTTCCGCGGCTGCGCGGGAATACGAGGCGAGCGCAACTTATGCCATGTTGGCCGCGAGCTACCGCGTCTGTTCGACAATGGACTCCTCGACGTCGCGCAATTGGTCCTTCCCGAAGAACATCTCGTTGCCGACGAAGAAGGTGGGCGAGCCGAAGGCGCCGCGGTTGACGGCATCGGCGGTCAGATCGATGAGCCGCTTCTTCACGTCGTCCTGTTGCGCCCGCGCGATGAGCCTGTCGATGTCAAGTCCTGATGACTTGAAAGCGGCGCGGAAGACCTCGACATCATCCATCTTCTTCGGCTCCTCCCACATGTGGTGGTAAGCCGCCCGGAAATACGGCTCGAACACCCCCTCCAATTGCGCTGCGACCGCGCCCCGCATCAGCATCAGGGTGTTCACTGGAAAGAACGGGTTCTGGCGAAACGTCGTGATGTTGTGGCGGCGAATGAAACGCTGGGTCTCGAGCGCCATGTATTCGGGCTTGTTCCTGATGCCGCGAAGCGACTCCGCGGGCGACCTGTTGCCGGTCGCCTTGTAGATGCCGCCAAGCAGCACCGGCACGTATTCGAACTTCACACCCGTGCGGCGTTCGATCGAGGGAATGACGAGTTCAGCCAGGTAGGCATTCGGGCTGCCGAAATCGAACTGGAACTCAACCTTCAAGGGACTTGCCACCGGCCGTCCTCCTTCGCCCAGAGCGTCACGCCCGTCAGCCAGCGCTGGGAATGCAGCCGCGAACGTGTACTCTCCATTACTATAGTTCTGAATTTGAACTGTCAACTGAGCGTCGCTGGTTGTAAATTAAACTGTCGAATGCGCCGGAGAGGCATGTTTGGCGTTGGCAAAGTGCCCATTTAGAATGCCGGCTCTGCCGTCCCGGGGGCCGAGGCTGGCAGGTGCGGCGGCACATCGGAGAGTTGGGATGAAGTGGGATGCCCTCGAAGAAGAGCCGTGCTCGCTGGCGCGAACCATCGGCGTGATCGGCGATCGATGGACGCTGCTCATTCTGCGGGAGTGCTTTCTTCGCAAGCGGCGCTTCGAGCAATTCCAGTCGGCGCTCGGTATCACCCGCCACCTCCTGGCCGAGCGTTTGAAGAAACTGGTACGCAACGGGGTGCTGCGTCGCGTTCCCTACCAGGAGTCACCCAAGCGCTACGAGTACATCTTGACCCAGAAGGGTCTCGATCTCCATCCGATCATGATGGCTCTGGTGCATTGGGGCGACACCCACATGCTCGACGAGCGCGGCCGCCCGCTACTCCATGAACACAAGAAATGCGGAAAGCTGTTCGACCCCGTCATGGTTTGCTCGGAATGCGGCGAACCGCTGTTTGCCAAGGAAGTCATCACGCACCCCGGCCCCGGCGCCCGTCCTGCCGGTCGGCAGCCCGCCGAGCAAGAGGCGAAGGCACGACGAGACCAGCGCGCGGTCTAGCTGCTTCAGGAACCTCGCGCGCCACACGCGAAAAGGCCGCGCTTTGGAACAAAGACTGCGGGGGGCCAAATCGTCTGTAGCCACAGGCGCGCTGCGCTCGAATTGCAGCCCGTGCAAATCCGAGCGATGATCCGGAATTCAGCCGAGTGCGAGCGGCGGCGAGGCCGGAGCTCGCAGCCCGGCTGGTTCAAGCGGTCGGCATGGTCCCTAGGCGTGATGCCAGATCATCTCGAAATGATGATGGCCCTGCCCACCGGAATCCCACGCGACCTGATCGCCGTGTCCGTGATGATCGCCCGAACCGTGTCCACAATTTTGCGCAACCGGATCTCCTGACGATCCGGACGCAGTACCGGTCACCGGGAGCGTGCCCTGCGCGAGACCTGCCACCGATGTTGCACCGGCAACCGTGGTCGAGCTGCCGACATAGGTGCCCCCTCCGACCGGAAGATTGTTGCCGGAGACGTCGGTGGCATCCGCGACGAAGCCGGCGCCCGCGGCCTGGATTTGCGCCTGATCCGCCGCAAGGGCATCACCCGTATCTCCGTTCAGGATACCTTTGAGGCCGTGCACGGCATTATTGGTATCAGCAAGCAGCGTCCCTCCCTGCAGTTCGTTGTCGAAACGGGCGCCAAAGATGCCGCCCTGACTTTGCGCGAAGGAGGCGCCGAACTTCTGATAGTTCTGAATTTCGGTGATCAGCGCGGAGAGCTCCGCGGGCGAATTGTTGTGCCCAGCCGCGACATCGGTAAGCTGATTGTTGATGACATTGCCTTCGGCGATGAACTTCGCCCAGAAATTCGTCTGGGCCTGGTTGTCCTGAAACTTGCCGATCGTCCCAGTCAGATAGCCGGGAAGTTCGGCAAATCCGCCGACGGTTCCGGGATCGCCATGGCCACCCGCCGCCCCATTCAAGGCGCCGTCGCCTTGGATGATATCGATAATGTCGAGCAGATTGTCGTTGGTCGCGCGTGCAGCGACGTTCGGATTGCTGGCGTATTCCTTGTCGAACTGATCGATCTGAAGGTTGATCTGGTTAAGCACGGTATCAAGGTGAATGGTCGTCGCCGCGGCATCGGCCGCCCCCTCGCCTGCCTCGATGGAGGCGAGAGCTGTCGGGCTGTTGATCAAATGAGTCAGCCCCGCAGCGATCGCCTTCATGTCGGCGTTGAACTGCGCCAAATTCGAGTGGTTCAGCCCTCCCACCGCGAGATCAGCGGCCGCATTAAACACCGAACCGATATCCGCCAGGGTTGCACCGGGTGCGGAGGCTTTCGCAAGCGCGGCTGCGCTGTCGGATCCGGTCGGGAGGGCCTGGAAGCCGACATCGTTCGCGCCGGTATTGGCGGCGTATGAATTGGCGGCGAGCGCTTTAGCCAACGCGGCATCGCCATTGATCTCATTGAGGATCGACGTCTGGATCGTGTGAAGCGACTCCTGCGCCGTTATCGCGGCGTGGCCGTTGCCGACGGAATGCGGCGCTTCGGTCAACAACGTTTGTAGCTGGGCTTCCACTTGCGTCAACACCGTGGTGTCGGCGGTGGACAAGGTATAAGCAGTGCCTCCCACCGTGACGCCGTTCGGATCGGCGAGCATCGCCTTGACGTCGTTCAGCACCGCCGTGACATCGGTCGTATACAGGCCGATATAGGCCTGTTGATTGCTGTTATCGGCGGGCGTACTCCACAATCCGCCGTCAAGCAGGCGGGTCGCGTCATTGAACACGGCACCGGCCTGAGCCACGTCAGTGGTGAGCGCGAGCGCGTCATTTCGCACGAGCGTTGGTACAGTCGTCATCTATCTTCTCCGACTTGGGATTCCCCAGAAAGTACCGCGCACGAGCGAGACCATCAGTTCCCAGCGTGTCGCAAGTATGTCGGCAGTTGGGCTCCGTCATTATATGATTACGGCCATTCTATGCATTTGAGGAGCGAAAGACCGCATTCGCGGAGAACGTCGGAAAGGTTTTCCGAAGACCAGGCCCAAACCTCGACTCCAGAGCGCGAACGTGCCTCAACCCGATCTCATCGCGCTCCGATGATCACTGCTCGACGAAAGCACGCCGCATCTGATCGGCGATTGGCTTGAAGAGATAGCTCATCATGGTACGGCTGCCGGTTTGCATGAAGACCTCGGCGGGCATCCCCGGCACGAGCTGCTGGCCGGCGAGTCGGCGGCGCTCCTGATCGGACAACACCACCCTCACGGTGAAATAAGGCGAATTCGTCTGCTGGTCGCGGCTGGTATCGGCCGAAACGTAGGAGACGGTGCCGGTGAGCTGCGGGGTGATGCGCTGATTGAAGGCGGAAAACCGCACATAAGCCGGCCCGCCGGTCCTGACCTGGTCGATATCCTTCGGTTGCAGCCGCGCCTCGACCAGCAAATCCTCCGTATCCGGCACAATTTCCATGATGGTGTCGCCGCCGCGGATAACGCCACCGATCGTATGCGCGGCAAGCTGATGAACGACTCCGGCCACCGGCGCACGGATCTCGATGCGGTCGAGCAGATCGCGCGCGGCAATACTGCGCTCGACCAGCTCGGCTTCCTTGCCTTGGGCTTCGCCGAGCTCTTTGACGACATCGGTGCGGAAATCCTGATCCATACGGACGATTTGCAGCTTGGCTTCTCCGATCTTGGACTCCGTCTCGGCAATGCCGGACACCAATTGTCCGCGCTCCCCATCGATCCGGGCGGATTCTCGCTGCAGAGCAGTCAGCCGCGCCAACGGCACCAAATGCTTGTCATACAACTCCTGCACGCCGGTCAACTCACCGGCGATCAGCTCCAATTGCCTCCCCTTGGAATCGAGCTGGGACTGGAGCCCGGAAATTTCCTCGGTGAGCTGCGCAACCCGACTTTGCAGCAGATCCTTTTGGCTTCGGCGGGCGCTGGAACGGGCCTTGAAAAGTGAGCTCTCCGATGCAAGCAGGCTCTTGACCGTTTCATCCGTCGATCGCCGTGCCAGCTCCGCGGGCACTTCCATCTCGGTGAGGCCGTCGCGCTCGGCAACGAGCCGGGCGATCTTTGCCCGAACCTCGTCGAGCTGCTTGCTCACCATTTGCAGACCGGCTTGCGCCTGCGTTGCATCCAGCCGCATCAGAAGATCGCCGGCTTGCACCCGGCTGCCGTCATGCACATTGATCGCGGCAACAACGCCGCCCGTCGGATGCTGAATAGCCTTGACGTTGGACTGCACAACCAGATTGCCCGGCACGACGACCGCAGCGGCGAGCGGCATGAGTGCAAACCAGCTTCCTCCGAGCAGCGCTGCCAAAAGCAGAATTCTGAATCCGACGCGCAGCTCATGCTCGAACGCCCGGCGCGCCCCGACATCAAGCCTCTCGTCCGTCCCCTCGTACGGAGCGCCCCCGCCACGATCGAGGACAAAGGCGATGCCCGCCATCACGCCACCGCCACACCGGGCGATCAGATTCGTGAGGCCCGTTCCCGGTCTGATCGATGGTGCGGCTGCGGCATCGCCGTCCTTCACGGCGTGAGGCGATTCCGCCAATACGGGCATATCGGGCCCGGGCTTGTTCAATTCCATCAGGATCGGATCGTTCGGCGCGATCGAGGGACTCGATCGCCCAGGCGGAGTGCCGGCACGCGCGGCCGAAGGAGCGCGTCGAGCGGCGGCCTCCACGGCAGGTTGCTTGCCAAAAGGCTTCAGGTAAATCCTGATCGCTTGCCCGAGCCCGCCCTTGGATTTTCGCTTGGACCGCCTGGGTTGCGCAGGCCGCTTCGGCGACTCCTCCCGACCGGATGTCCGACGCCTGGGCTGATCATCCCCGTGCTCGCCGTCGAGCGCCTTGCGCAGTCGCTGCAGCTCGCGGATGAGGGCCGCCCCCTGCGGCCCAACGACGTCTTGCCCGCTGCTCCAGTCTTGCGCGACGTTATCGATGCGGTGACCTTCCTTCAGGGATCGCATGACTAGACGCTCCCAACGGCGGCGGCACGCCGCACGACCTCACCCGCCGGCTGCGCCGGCGGTGCAGCCGGAGCTCGCGGTCCGCGGACGCGCGAGAAGATGTCCTCACGCGAGCCAAAGGCGATCGCTCGGCCTTCGTAGAGCACCAACGCCATGTCCAATGCGGCAATGGCGCTTGGACGGTGCGATATCACGATGACGATGCTGCCGTTCTGGCGCAAACTCTGGATGGCGCGGCCTAAAGCATTCTCGCCGTCGGTATCGAGATTGGCGTTCGGCTCGTCGAGTACGACCAGAAACGGATCGCCGTAAACCGCGCGCGCCAGCCCGATTCTCTGGCGCTGGCCAGCCGAGAGCGAAAATCCGCCCTGCCCGATCTGGGTCGAGTAGCCGTCGGGCAGGCGCAGAATCATGTCGTGCACGCCCGCGATCTGGGCGGCCTTCAAGACCGCCTCCGATGTAGCGCCTTCGTCGAAGCGACAGATGTTTTCGGCGATGGTCCCGTCGAACAAGGCGACGTCTTGCGGAAGGTACCCGATATGTCGCCCCAGCTCCTCGTTCGGCCACTGGTCGATCGCCGCGCCGTCCAGCCGCACCGTTCCTTGTCCAGCGGGCCAGACGCCGACCAACGCCTTGGAAAGCGAAGTCTTGCCGGATGCGCTCGCGCCCAGCAGGGCCAGGCCCATCCCAGCCCTGAGCGAGAAGCTAATATTGGACACGATCGGCGTATCCGTCCCGGGCGCCGCGACTGTGAGTTGCTGGACCGAGAGTTCGCGGCACGGACGCGCCAACGCCACCGCCGGCAGCGCCGGCCTCGCGGTCGCTTTGCAAACCTCGCGCAATCGCGCAATCCCCTGGCGCGCCGCGACGAGCTGCTTCCAGCTACCAAGTGCGATTTCCACGGGCGCAAGTGCACGGCCCATCATGATCGAGGAGGCAATCATGATGCCTCCCGAGGCCTTGTCCGACACCACGAGATAGGCTCCCACGCCCAACATCCCCGACTGCAGGACATAGCGCAGCACCTTGGCGCTGGAGCCGAGAGTTGAATACATGTCGGAAGCGCGCATGTTTTCCCGCAGGTAACGCTCATTGGCGCGCGACCAACGTGCTCTGAAACGTTCCGTCATGCCAAGCGCCTGGATGACCTCGGCATTGCGGTGGGTCGCGTCTGCGAGCACCTGCCGCCTGGCGTTGCCGTCGATCGCGGCCTTTGCCGCGCTGCGCGACAGGCGCTCCGTCAGCAACGTCATTGCCACGATAGCCACGGTCCCAAGCATCGCGGTTATGCCGATCGCCGGGTGAAAGAGAAACAGCGCCAACAAAAAAATCGGAATCCACGGCATGTCCAGGAATGCGGTCGGCCCCATACTCGACAAAAACGAGCGGATCTGATCGAGATCGCGCAGCGGCTGCTGCATCGCGATGGGCTTGACGCCGCGAAGTGGCAGCGTCGCCAATGCGGTGTGGATGGCGTCCTGCAGGCCGACATCGAACAGGGTCGCGACTTTGCAGAGCATGCGGGAGCGAAGCGCCTCGAAATATCCCTGCATCAGATAGGCAAACAGCACCATCAGCGACAGACCGGCGAGGGTCGCAAGATTGCGGCTGGGAATGACCCGGTCGTACACCTGTAGCATGTAGAGCGAGCCGGACAGCATCAAGAGATTGATCACGCCGCTAAACACGGCGATACCCGTCATTCGGCGCGCACTCTCGCGCAACCCTTGAGATACTGGATCTCTCTCAGCCGCGAGCGAGCTCCCCGGCTCGCGTCCTGAGCTTGGTCGCGAACGACCCTGTACGACACTCATCCCCCGTGTCTCCCCCCGATGAGTTGGCGCTGGCTCATGGCGCATGACAGTCGATGCTCACGATTTTCCGGCGACAATTTGGCCGATCGCGGTTTTGCTGACCGGCCGGATGATGCTATCCGAACGATTCAACCAGCAGGCGAGTATCCCAGCGACGATCAATTGGCGGACCGGACAGCGCAAGCGAGTGCTGCCAACACTTTATGTATAAGCATGCGATCGCCAGCGCGCCGACGCGGGACAACCGCGAGTAAGTAACGTGCTGATGACCGGCTTCGCTTGTCATGGAATCGTCCGTCTATCACCTTTCTTCCGCACGCATTGGCCGCCGTCTCGGCCGAATGACGCCACGAAGCTAAATGACTCTTCACCCTGCTCGGTCGATGGGGTCGATCAGTTTTCTCAAATTTTGAACTCGGCAAGGGGAAGAAACGGAAATGGCTGGCTTCGCAAATCATGCGAACAACGACGCTGGTCTGAACATCAGGCAATAACAGCAATCACACACAAGACCGATAGACCGCTTTGTTCAGTCGCACCGGGGCCGCCTGAACAGTGTCCGCGCGCCTGTCGGCCAAACCAAGAAAGGACTGTTCGTTCGCCGTCAGGGCGATCCGTATCTGGGGGAAGACGTAGTTGTGTACGTGTAATAACGGCTCACTGCAGCGTATCGCATGGCCGCCATCTGGCATCTGCAACCTGCGGCAGCACGCTGATCTGGCAGTCGGTCAGCAGTCCGTATTCCGCACCGGTATCGAGACTTCCCGCACCCCAGGAGATGGGGTGCGGAGATGAAGCGGCGCAAAACCGACTACGGCACTGTCATCTTGCACTGGTTGCTGGTCGCCGCAATCGGCGCTGCGTTCGTGAGCGGCTTGCGCATCGCGTCGGAAGCGCCTGACCGCACCTGGATCAATCTGTTCGACACGCTCTTGCCGCGCGCAAGCGTTTGGACGCTGCATATGAAGTCCGCCGTGGTGCTGATCGGTATCGCGATCGCCTACGCTGTCTATTTGCTCCGATCCGGCCTCGGCAGCCGCATCCGCCTCGACAAAATTCGCCTGCGCAGCCTGTTCGGCCGCAAGCACGCGAGAATTGGTGCGATCAGCGTGTTTCTGACCTGGGGCTTCTTCGCCGCAATGGTCACATTGATCGCAAGCGGTGCGCTTCTCTACTTCGGCCTGTACGCCGGCTACGGCGCCGCGACGTCGCACTGGTGGGCCACCTGGGCCCTTCCGCTCTTTGTTTGTCTGCATGTTCTTGTCCACGCCATGATCGGTGGCGCGTCCCAGTTGCTTCGGATCCTCCGCCCCGGACGCTTGCCGCCGCCGCCCCCCCGACTTGATGCCGTGGATCTGTTGAGGCTGTTGGTGGAGCGATCCCCGTCAACACCGGAGACTGACAGCGCAGCGGAAACGAACCCACAGTTGGTCCGGCCGAACGGCGACGACGGGCATGATCGGCACCCGCAGCAGCGCCAGGCGCGACAGCCCACATCTCCCATGGCCGCATCACCCAATGTTGGGAGGCGACGAGATGTGAGCCTGCAATCCAACCCGCTTCTCGTCGCGGCAGCCGTGGCGATCACCGGCCTATGGCTTGCGGTCGCGACCGATTGGATGACGGCCGACAGCTTGCATGTCCATCGCATTACCGCCGCCGATGCCCCCGTTCTCGACGGTGACACCTCGGACGCAGCGTGGCGAAACATTCAACCTGTTTCCGTCATGACCAATCAGGGCGGCAATTTCGATGGCAAGAGTGAGTCTCGAATCGATATTCGTGCGGTGCACGACGGCACATGGGCGTATTTCCTGTTCACCTGGGAAGACCCGACGCGCTCTCTGAAGCAACTGCCGCTGATCAAGCGCGCCGATGGCTGGCACCTGCTGCACGACGGCTATGAAAACGGCGATGAGCACGCCTTCAACGAGGACAAATTCTCGGTTTTGTTCACGACGATGAACGTCACGCTCGCGGGCGATCGCACATTCCACGCAAGCCCGCATCCGATTGCGGACGCGCCCTCCACCAAGACCGGGCGAGGCCTGCACTTCACACCGGCGGAAGGCGTTTATGCGGACGTATGGCAATGGAAGGCCACCAGTGGCGGCCCGACGGGGTGGATGGATGACGATCATTTTGGCCCGCCGCTCGAGCCGACGCCAGCGCAACTGCAGAGGCTTGCGCCCTATCGCGGCGGCTTTGCGCATGATCCCGGCACGGCCAACTACAGCGACAACTTCATCGTGCCATTGGATGCCGCCGATCAGTTCGTCAAACCGCGCCGGTTGCCGAAGGATGTTGCGGCGATGACCGCGGCCATGGGCTTGATCAGTCTCGATCCTAACGTCGGCGAGAGCGACGGCGCGCGTTGGTTCATGACGGAAGCGGAGTCCGTTCCTTACACGCAAGAGCGCGACCGACAAATTCCGGTCGGGACCGTCGTTCCGGGCGTCATCGTCTCGGGCGAATTCTCCGGCGATCGCGCCGACATTCGCTGCGCTGCGCGCTGGGCCTCCGGACACTGGGCTCTCGAGGTCGCGCGACGTCTCGAAACGCAAAGCAAATATGACGTGCCGATCAAAAGCGGCGTTTTCATGCGTGTCTCAGCCTTCGATCACAGCCAGATCAGGCATACGCGGCACGTCCGACCCATTCGTGTTGAGGTGGAGTAATGACAAGGACTTGCAGGGTAACGTTCAACAACGAGACGTTCTACGTCAATTGCGGCGACTTGCTGCTCGATGGCGCAATCATGAGCGGGGTGGAGCTTCCTCACGACTGCCGCAGCGGCGTTTGCGGCTCCTGTCGGGTACGGCTGGTCGACGGCAAGGTCTTTGGCGGCACGGAGGAGACCAGCGACCAGATCTATGCGTGTCAGGCGCGGGTGGTATCGGATCTTAAACTGGAGGCCGACGCTTCTCCCGAACCTGTTTCGGTCACCGGACGCGTGGCTGGGCTTGTTCGGCTGGCACCAGACGTTGTTGGCGTCGATGTCGTGCTGCAGCGGCCTTTCCCGTATTTCTCCGGCCAGTATTGCAAGTTGCAGTTTCGCGGCTTCCCCGCGCGATACTACAGCCCGACCTACCCGCTTGAGGGCGGCCCGCAGGCGGGTCGCCTGCATTTTCACATCCGGCGACTGCCGCGGGGAGTTGTGTCCTCCGCGCTCGGCGGGACGATCGGCGTCGGTCATCGCGTCAGGATATCCGGCCCGCTTGGCAGCGCGTTTCACCGGCTCAAACATCCCGGCCGGATCGTGCTGGTCGCCACCGGAACGGGATTTGCTCCGATGTGGTCGGTCGCCGTGGCGGCGATCACCGAACGACCCCAACGCGATCTTGTCTTCATCGTTGGCGCGCGCAAGCTCCAGTCGTTCTATATGGACCGCGCGCTGTGCCGCCTCGCGCTATTCCCTAACGTCACCATCATTCCGGTAGTGTCGGAGCCGCAGCACGTCTCGTCCGCCATTCGAACGGGAAGGCCGACCGATTACATGCCGGTCCTGTCGCCTTCAGATCTCGTGTACACCTCGGGTGCGCCGGCCATGACTGAGGCGGTCGCCAAGATTGCCAAGGCCGCGGGCGCCAGGTGTTTCACGGATCCATTCGTGCCGGACCCCGGCAATGGCGATCACGCCGGCCTCATGGCACGTTTCGTCGGATGGCTGGGTCGCTCGCAAAAGAAGCCACAGGTTCTGCGCGCCGCATAGACGAAGGGGTGCGCCCCTGGCCTACGCGGTGCAGAAATCGCCGATGTCTGAGCGCTCTTTCCTAACGGAGACGAACCCATGACGAAAATCATCTTCATTGACGGCAAAAACCGCGCCCGCAGCATCGATGCCAAGAACAACAGCACCGTCATGAGTGCTGCGGTCAACCACGGCGTCGGAGGCATCGTCGCGGAATGCGGCGGCAACGCGATTTGTGCCACTTGCCATGTCTATGTCGATGAAGCTTGGCTGCCGACGCTCGGACTTGTTGGCGAAGACGAGGATATGCTGCTCGACACCACTGCAGCTATTCGTCGCCCAAACAGCCGGCTGGCCTGCCAGATCAAGGTCACGCCGGCACTGGATGGTTTGACTCTGCGGCTGCCGGACCGGCAATCGTGAACGCCGGTCCATTGCTCCGAGATTCGGGCAGATCGCGGCAAAGTCGGCCGGCCAAACTGCCTCGGCCCTGAGGATCAAGCCGCGTGACGGGTGATCTCATCTCCGGCCTTGTAGCGGACGAAGAGCGTGAGTAACGCGGCAACCAGAGGACCCGCGGCAAGCGTCAGAAATGCGAGCTTGAAGGATGCCGTCGCGGAAAATACGAGCCCGATCACGATGGGAACGACGATGCTGCCGACTTGCCAGACCGCGTTCGTTATGCCGACGGCGGTCCCGGTGCGCTGCATCCCGGCAATTTCGCTGACCAGAGCCACCAACACGGGTGTGTAGACGAACGCAAAGAGACCAAGCACCGGGGTTACGAACCGAAGCTGGGCGACATCGCTCAACAGGCCATATCCCGCGAGAGTGATTGCAAATCCACCAAATAGCACGACCAGAACCGCCTTTTTCCGCGGCGCGCCGACGAGGTCGAGCACAAATCCCATCACAGGCTTCGATACCAGGCCCGCTGCACCGAACAGCGCCATCAGGCTTCCCGTTTCCACCGACGTCATGCCGAACCGCTTGGTCATGAGCGCATTGGCCCAGAATGCGACGCCCCACGTTCCCCACATCGCGCAGAATCCTGCGACGGCCAGCAGCGTCAAATTACGATCGCGGAAGACAACCAGCGGATCGAACCGCGCACTCCGTGGCGGCGCTCCCGGAGCCTTGCGGTTGCGCAAGGCGAAGAAGGCGAGCAAGCCGAACAGCGAGGTTGCGAGCCCCAGCACATGGTAAGCACCGCCCCACCCAAAGATGACGCTCAGGTTGGGAACGAGCGCGTTCGCGACCACCACGCCGAACGAATTGGCGCTCGTCAGCAGGCCCATTGCGCGACCTCGCTCGGCCAGGCCAAACCAGGATACGATCAACTTGACCGTGGCCGAGTGATTGGCCCCAGCGGACAGGCCCATCAACATCTGCAGGGCGAACCCGAAAGGAACGTTCGACGTAAAGCCGAAGCAGAACGTCGCGATCCCGAGCGGCACAAGCGACATCAACATCACGCGCTCGGGCCCTAGCCGGTCACTCGACAGTCCGCCAACCACGTTCGAAACGACGTAGCCGGTGTAGAAGGCCGTGACGAAGACGCCGAGCGCGGCCACCGGAATACCAAGCGACTGGCCCGCGGCGACGGCCACGGTTGCCCATGCGAGCCGATCCGTAAAGGTCAGCGTCACGGCGGTCCAGGAGATAAAGAGAACGGCCCAGCGGAAGGCCGGCGCAAGGCGCGTCTGTCCGTCGGATGCCGCCGTGGCGGAAATGGGCGAAACGGAGCTCACAGGAGCACTCCCTGCGCCGCGAGAGCATCCTGCAGCGCCTTCGGATCGACGGCGCGCGGGCGAATATTACCGCGCAGGGCGATGTCCGCGGCCGTGCCGGCGGCCTCTCCCATGGCAAAGCAAGCGCCCGTTACGCGGGCCGCGGACTGACCAAGATGCGTCATCGACGCGCAGCGGCCGACGACGAACATGTTGTCGATCGCGCGCGGAAGGATCATTCGGTACGGCAATTGATTGTAGCCCCGCGCCTTCGGGATATCCGGCCAGCGCCAGGCTACATCGCCTTGCGCGTGCTCCTCGATCGGCCAGCCATTCCGACCGATACTGTCTGCGAAATCGGCGCAGCCGAGCACGTCGTCCTCCGACAGAACGTAATCGCCAGTAATCCGCCGGGTCTCGCGGATGCCGAGTTGCGGCGCGATGTCGACGATGTAGGAGTTCTCAAAGCCCGGCACTGTCTGCAGGAATCGAAAGGTGCGCAGCACCTGCTCGCGGCCCTGCAGCTCGCCGCGACTGAGGCTGGCGGCGTCAGTGCCGTCGACGGCCAAGCCATCCGCCTCATGAAGCTGGGTGATGTTGACGCGCCATTCGATTGGATTCTTCTGCGGCCTGACGATGGCTCCCTTGCGCGGAAAGGAGAAGCGTCCTTCGGCTTCCGCCTGCTCCATCAGTTTCGGAATCGTCGACCATGCCTCACCAGCCCGCTCCGGATCGACGCCATTGATCCGAAACATCGTCGAGGGATAGAGCATGTTGCCGGAGCCATCGCCCTTTTCGAAGGGCGCGCCCGCCCAGACGGCCAGGTCGCCGTCGCCGGAGGCGTCGACGAACAGGCGGCCCTTGACGGCCATGCGTCCGGATTTTGTTTCCAAGATCACCGCGTCGACGAGGCCCTCCGAGGCCATGGCAACGCCGACGGCAAAGGCGTGAAAGAGGACATCGACCTTGGACTGAAGCAGCAAGTCGTCGGCGGCAAGCTTAAAGGCGGGCACGTCGTAGGACCGCGCAAGGATCTTGCCGAAGATAAGGTGGGGCGTGTTCAAGCCGCCCAGGCGCTCGATCCTCGCGAGCAGCTCGTCGGCAAGTCCACGGACGACTTGAATGTGCTCGCCATGAACATTGGCATAGAGGCCACAGAAGTTCGTGACCCCCGCGGCGGTGCCCATTCCGCCGAGAAAACCGTGGCGCTCAACCAGGAGAACCTTGCGGCCGGCGCGCCCGGCGGCGACGGCGGCCATGAGGCCGGCGGGCCCTCCACCCAACACAACGAGTTCATATTCTCCAAAGAGAGGCGTGGTTCGTTGCGGTTCGACGATCGACCCGGGCATCTCTCCCTCAGCTCCGCTTGTTGATTTGCCGGGACCGTAACCACGCCCGCCCGGCCGGAAAAACCAGCTTGCCAAGCATTCACTTTTCGTGAATCGTGAATAATGGACATGCTTGAAAACATGCGGGCTTTCGTCGCGGTCGCGAAAGCCGGCAGCTTCACGGCGGCAGCGGAAGCGCTCAATCTGGCGACCTCCGTTCTCACGAAGCGGGTTTCGCAGCTCGAGCGCGCGGTTGGGACGGCGCTTCTCCACCGCACCACAAGACGAGTCGGCCTGACTGCCGAAGGCGAATATCACCTCGCCCGGATTACGGCCGCCGTTTCCGCTTACGACGAAACCATTTCCGCGATCCGCAAAGGCACCCAGAAGCTCGAAGGTTCGATCCGCATCAAGGTGCCGAGCACGCTTGGTCTGGTACGCCTCAACCGCCTGATCCGCCAGTTCGTCAACGAGCATCCCGGGATCGACGTGGAGGTGCTTCTTCTGGACGGGCCCCTCAATCCAAGTGCTGAAGGGATCGACATCGCCATCACGGCATTTCCGGCAAGCTTCGCCGGGGTTGCGGACGAATTCCTATGGCCGCTTCGTCGCAGCTTGGTTGCCAGCCCCGAATATCTCGCATCGAAAGGTACACCTGAGCATCCGCGGCAGCTCGCAGCGCATCATTGCATCGTCTACCAGCCGACGGGCGCGAGCTGGTCGTTCCTCGGTGAAACCGGGGTGATCAGCGTCACCGTTCCTTCCCGGCTGTCGAGCAATGACATGCTGATGCTTGTGGACGCGACAAAGGAAGGCATGGGGATCGGGCTGCTCAGCGACTACGTCACGGCGCAGGATGTGAAGACCGGCGCGCTGACATGCGTGCTTCCCGGGTTTGCCGTGCCTGACCTGTGGGTCAAGGCGATGGTGCCGGTGGAAAGATTGCACCTGCCGCGGGTTGCAACGCTACTCCGCTTCCTGCGGCTGCATGGCGGGGACACCCCGGCCGCAAGTTCGCCCGAGACCAACGATTAGGCGCTGATCAGACGCCCCTGAGTTCAGTTCGCCTGCACCATAAAGCCATCGAAGAACGCCGCGAGTTCCTTATAGCCATCGAGCGGGAGAACGTGCGCAACGTACTGATCCGGCCGCACCACCACCATGCACCCGGTTTCGCGTTTGACGCCGCGCATCGCAAAGATGTCGTGACCGGATTTCAGATCCGGACAGAACATTTTTTCGTAATCGCAAAGCCCGTAGCGACCCTTTCGCGGGAGAAGAAGCGCCGGCATGGTCTCAATGGCAAGTTCGCGATGACCCTGCTGGAAGATGGCCCGGACGTCGATCACTGAATCGATGTCCGCCTCCGTTGGGGTGTACCTCCTGACAGGAGACTCCCCGCTGTCGGCAAGAAAGCTGCACAACGCGCGGAGGGCGGAGTTGCCCGCCGCGGGATCTTTCGCTCCGGCAAAGGCGAAGATCCGAAAGCGCCCGTCCGCCTTGACGACGTGACCGAGATGGACAGGCTTCGCATCCGCAAGGCGGATGACCGGCGCCGAATGAAAGCGTTTGCCGATCACGAATCCTTCGGCGAGATGCTGGTACGTCGGGTCAGCAGTGATGATTGACGGACGGTAGTGCGTCGCCGTGCCCGCGGTATAGCGCCCGTGCCTGACGAAATAGCTCTGCGTCTCGGCAGGATCGACGGTCTCACCTTGCCGATTGGCAGAGGCGAGGATCGCGGCCCATTCGCGATCGAAGTCGATCAGCTCCTTCGCGACGGCCTGACGTTCCGCCGAATAGGTGTGCAGAAGGCGTGGCGCGCACTGCTTGCGCAGGACCGAGGCAAGCTTCCATCCGAGATTGAAGGTGTCCTGCATGGAGACGTTCATGCCCTGCCCCGCTTTCGGGCTGTGCGTGTGGCAGGCATCGCCGGCGATGAACACGCGAGGCAGGCGCGTCGTCAGCTCCCGTTCCGGCACGTCGTCGAACTTGTCGCAGAGCCGTTGACCGATTTCGTAGACCGACCACCAGGGGACCTCTTTGACCTCCAGCGTGTAGGGCTTAAGAATCCGCCGCGCTTTCGCGATCAGGTCGTCCAGAGTGATGTTGCGGTTTGCGACCCGCTCGCCGATTTCAAGCTTTGCGAGTTCCACATAGAGCCGAACAAGATAGCCCCCCTCCCGCGGGATGATGAGCATGCTGCCGTCGGAGGCCGACTGGATCAACGACTTGAATCGAATGTCCGGGAAGTCGGTGACGGCCAGCACATCCATGACGCCCCAGGCGTGGTTGGCGGAATCGCCATGAAGCTCGCGCCCGATCGATTTGCGCACGGTGCTGCGTGCGCCGTCGCAACCGACCAGGTAGCGGGCCTTGACGCTTTCGATCTGTCCTTCATGCTTTGGATCTATCCGCTCGAGCCTGACAGTCACCGCGTGATCTGCAAAGTCGGCCGCAGGCTCGGTGCGAACATCCAGCAGTCGTCGCGCGTAGTACGGCTCGAGCTTTGCGGCCGACCTGCCCATGACGTCGAGAAAGAAATCATGCACCCGTGCCTGGTTCAAAACGACGTGCGGAAACTCCGACAGCCCGTCTTCGACGTCCTGCACCCGGCCACTGCGGACGATCTTGTCGCTTGTCTTTGCATCCGGCTTCCAGAACGTCGTCTCATTGATCCAGCAGGCCTCCTTCAGCACACGCTCGCTGAACTCATAGGCGTGGAACATCTCCATGGTACGGCAGGCGATGCCATCGGCCTGCCCGAGCAGCAGCCGGCCCGACTTCTGCTCGACGATGCAGGTCTTGATGTCACCAAAAGCAGACAACTGGGCCGCCAGATTGAGGCCAGCCGGCCCGCAACCAATGATCAGGACGTCGACCTCCTGCGGAACGGAGCCGGACGCGCCCGAGGCCAGAATGCGCTCCGCCGGGTCAAAAATTTCAGGGTTGCCCGGCGCAAATCCGTTCAGGTGAAATTGCATGCTACCGGTCCTCCCTTTTCAGCCGCTCAGGCAGGTCGCGGCGTTTCGATATTGATAAGCATGCTGATGATCAGTATACTTGTCAAATCGCGGGCACCTCATGGAGAATTCGGTGAGCGACATCAACGACATGCCCGGACATCTGGCGCGACGTTTCCAGCAGATTGCGGTGGCGGTGTTCCTGACCGAAGTCGAGGAAGCGGGCTACGACCTCACGCCCGTGCAATATGCGGCGCTGCTGGCGATCAGGGCAAATCCTGCAATTGATCAAGCGACCCTTGCGGGCCTGATCGCTTATGACCGCACCACCATCACGGGCGTCGTCGATCGTCTCGTGCAGAAAGGCCTGGTGATCCGCCAGTCCAGCAGTCACGACAGGCGCGTCCGCCAGCTCCAGATCACGGATGAGGGCAAGCAGACGCTGCGCCGGGTTACGCCGGCGGTCGAGGCCGCGCAGCGCACCATGTTGCGGGGGCTCACCGCAAACGAAGCCGGTGAATTGATGCGACTGCTGCGAAAAGCAATCGCCGCCGGCAACGAACTCAGCCGCGCGCCCTTGCGGGGTGCAGCGACAAGCGCGCCAAGCGCCGACCGTCCGGCCAAGTGAAGCGCGCACGGCGCGGCGATCCGACGCGACCTATTGGTCTCCGCTCCGCGAATGTCGGCTCTTTTTGATTAGGATCGGCTCGAGGTGCTCACTGAGGAGCTCGTCACTGCCCCTCCAGCTCCTTGAACGCCTCACGCGCATTGCGGAAGGCGTCGATGCCCGCAGGCACACCGCAATAGACCGCGACCTGCAGCAGGATCTCCTTGATCTCATCCTTGGTCAGTCCGTTCTTCAGCGCACCCTTGACATGCAGCTTCAGTTCGTGCGGCCGGTTCAACGCCCCGAGCATCGCCAAATTGACAATGCTGCGGGTGCGGCGGTCGAGACCCGGTCGGGTCCATAGGGCGCCCCAGCAGAACTCGGTCGACCATTCCGCCATGGTGCGGGTGAATTCGTCCGCGCCTGCAATCGACTTGTTGACGTAGTCTTCCCCGAGAACTTCCTTGCGGACCTTTAGACCCTTCTCGAACAGACTGCTGTTGCTCATGATCGTCCTTCCATGTTTGAGGGAAATGGTTCGGTTGTAGATGGTTGAGCGATCCGCCCGCCCCTACCCGACTGGTTCACCAGCGCCGTGATGTCGTCGAGCGTATCGAGGCGCCACACGGCATCGATAAGCCTTTCCGCGTCCCAATCGCTTCCGCCCAAGCTTAGATTCGCGCGCAGCTTCGCTTCGATATCGCGATCGGAAAGCGGATCCGCGAGACTGCCACGCGGCGACATCACGGTTTCACTCAAGGTCTCGCCCGATAGCAGCAGGACGGTGACGCGCGCGGCTCCGTCCGGCAACGACGCGTCGAGCTCCGCCTTGACCTTTCTCCGCAGCCGCACAAGCTCCGGGCGAAACACCCTAGCCGGCGAGAACTCCTCCACGCCGGCGGCACCGATCCACAAGCCGCAGGCGACGGAATGATGAATGCTGACCCTGGCATCTCGTTCGTTTTCGACCGCACGATCACCGCGCGCAAGCAGCAGCGGCGATCCCGCCACCGTGACCGAGGCGATCTGATCGAGGCGTCCCTCGAGGCGAGATCGCAGCCTGAAGCAGGCGTCGATCACCGCATGAAACACAATCCCGGCCGGATAAGGCTTATAGGTGTTCTTGGCGACCTCCCAGGTTTCGCCCAATCGGCGCGTGAGACGTTGCAGGTTCGGCTCGTCTGCCATGGCACGCGCCCAGCCCAGCGGTCCCTCGATCGCGCGCGGCGCCGCCGCATATCCTTCCGCCGCCAGCAAAGCAGCAAAGAGTCCGTTCCGTGCGGCGTTGCCAACGCTCACATTCTTCGCGGCGGTGGGCAGGTTCTCCACGACACCCGACGACTGGCTGGCGGCAATCCCGATCGCGTTCGCTATCCTCTCGGCCGGCAGCCGGAGCAGCTTGGCGCTAGCGGCAGCCGCTCCAAATATCCCGCAGGTGGAGGTGATGTGCCAACCGCGTGCATAATGGCCGGGCGAAACAGCGTTGCCGATACGGCACTCGATTTCCACCCCGAGCACAAAGGCGGTCAAGACATCGCGCCCCGGGAGCTTGCGTGCTTCCGCAAGCGCCAGCACCGGAGCCGCGACCGGTGCGGCCGGGTGAATGATCGTGTCGGGATGCGTATCGTCGTAATCCAACAGATTGGCCGAGATGGCGTTGACGAACGCCGCGCAAAGCGCATCCAGCCGCTCTGTCCGGCCGATGATCGCCGAGGTCGCCGCACCGCTGAACGGAGCCAAGGTGCGAAGCGCGACGCTGACCGCCGGATCAAAGGCAGATCCCAGGCTTGTGGCGAAGAAGTTCAGGATTGAGCGTTTCGCTTCATGACTCTGCGCCGCAACCTCCGTCCATGACGCGCCGGCGACGAAATCCCCGAGCGTCTTGCTGATGCCGGAAGCCTCGTTCCCTTGCACTGGGCGATTTCCCCGAATTGTTTTCGCGATCCTAGTCCGAGCTGCGACCAACTGTCGACTGCAAATTCTCCGGCTTGACAGATTGACTGACAATCTTAACAGTTAGGCACCGGCCCCGAACGTGCCGGTGCGTCGTCAACAACGACGAACGCATAACAACGACAGACAATAACAACGACAACCATAAGAGCGCGCAGCTCAAAAGCGCGTTGCAGGGAGTGAGCCATGGCGGGAGAGACACTCGGCTTCATTGGCACGGGCCGCATGGGCGGCCCCATGGCGGGGCGATTGCTCGACGCGGGCTATTCCCTCATCGTCTACGACGCGCAGAGCGAGGCCACCAGGCCGCTCGTAGCGCGCGGCGCGCGGGTCGCCGCATCGCCGGCCGACGTGGCGTCCCACGCCGAGATCGTCCTGACCAGCCTGCCTACGCCGGACATCGTCAAGACGGTCGCGTTGGGATCCGATGGAATCGTCGGAGGAGACCGCGCGCGGATCATGATCGACCTGTCGACGACGGGCCCGGGCGCGGCCAAGCAAGTCGCGGAGGGATTGAAGTCCCGCAGCGTGACGCTCGTCGATGCGCCGGTGAGCGGCGGCATCAAGGGCGCGGTCAACGGCACGCTTGCCGTGATGGTGTCGTGCCCACAGGCGACTTACGAGACTGTTCAGCCCATCCTGAAGAATTTCGGCAAGCTGTTCTACACCGGCGACAAGCCGGGCGTCGCCCAGACGGCGAAGCTCGCCAACAATCTGATGGCGGCCGCGGCTCTGGTGATCACCTCCGAAGCGGTGGCCATGGGCGTCAAGGGCGGCGTGAATGCCAAGGTGCTGATTGACATCATCAATGCCAGCAGCGGCCGCAACAGCGCTTCCGAAGACAAATTTCCGCGCTCCGTGCTTCCGGGCACGTTCGATTTCGGCTTTGCGACCGGCCTCTCATACAAGGACGTAAGGCTCTGCGTGGATGAAGCAGAGGCGATGGGCGTACCGATGGTCTGCGGCGCGGTCGTCCGCCAGATGCTGGCCATCACCAACGCGAAATACGGCGCGTCTTCCGATTTCACCTCGATTGCGAAGGTCGTCGAGGAATGGGCCGGGGTGCAGATGCGCGGGTAAGGACGAAAGCAATCGCGGGAGCGGCGATCCTCATGAGCATCGGCCTGAGCGGATCCGGCGAAACGTCCATGGCGCGGCAAATGGCGCGCTCCGCCCTCGCCCTCCGCTTGGCGGATTTCGATGCCGAAGTCATCGCGAAGGCAAAGATCTGCCTTCTGGATTTTCTCTCCTGTGCATTCGAGGCTTCCGATCATCCCTGGAGCCGTCAGGCCATTGCGACCGTTTATGCATCCAACAACGGCTCCACGATCATCGGCCCCGGCCTGCTGGCAAATCCCGGTGATGCCGCATTCGCCAATGCGGTCATGGGCCATGGCCTGGTTCGCGAGGACATGCATGCGGCGAGCATTTCGCACCACGGCGTGGTGATCTGGCCGACGCTGCTCGCGCTGTCGGAACAAACTGCGCTGTCGGGCGCCGCCCTGCTCGCTGCCGCGATCATCGGCTACGAGACCGGAGCGCGGATCGGCCGCGCGCTTATGACGCCCGAGCTTGCCCGCCTTCATCGCCCGACCGGGCTGGTGGCGCCGCTTGGCGCTGCGCTTGGGGGCGGCTACGCGCTTGGCTTGTCCGAAGGCGCCGCGACCAGCGCGATCGCCATTGCCGCCAATACGTCCGGCGGACTCAACGAATGGCCGCATAGCGGCGGCTCGGAAATGTATTTCCATCCCGGCTTTGCCGCGGCCAACGCGGTCAGGGCCGTGCAGCTTGCCGCGGCGGGCGCAATCGCCTCCGAGACCATTATCGAGGGAGAGGCAGGTCTCTTCGCCGCCTATGGCCGCAAGCGCGCGCCCGATCGGATCGAGCTGTTCCCTGGCGGCGAGGCCGAACTCATGGCCGTCTACAACAAGCCGGCGCCGGCCTGCAATTTCGCGCAAACGGCCTCGCAGGCGGCGCTGCGTATCACGTACGAGCTCGCCGGCTCCGACGAGATCGAATCCATCGCGATCCGCGCTCCTCAAGCTGCGGTTCGTTATCCCGGATGCGATTCGAAGGGTCCATATCGGAATGCGCTCCAGGCGAAGATGAGCATTCCCTTCAGCGTGGCGTCGACCTTGGTACGGGGCGAGATCGAAGAAGACAATTATCTCCAGTTGGACGATCCCGAAATTGCGCGGCTGCTCGCGCTGACCGACCTGCAGGGCGATCCCGGCTTCACCGCCGCGTTTCCCGCCAAGCAGGGCGCGGAGGTCATCGTCCGCCTGCGTCAAGGCAAGACGATCCGGCAGCGGCTCGCTGACGTCATTCCCGCGAGCCCTGCGCAAATTCGCGCACGGTTTCGCGATGCAGCGGGTCACTCCATCGGCCAAGACCGCGCGAAGCGGCTGGAGCATCTCGTTGATGCCTGCGACTCCCTGCCGAATGCCCGTGTGATCGCCGCACACTGCCGACAGCCCTCCGAGCAAACTGTGCGATCAGCATCATAGCGGTCTCACCCCCGAGGACGATCAGAATGACAGACCTGAAGCCAAGCCTCGCGATGAGACCAGCATATGACCTGCGGGCCAGCAACACAGAGCCGGCAAGGAGCCGTCGCTAATGGAGGGATTTCTGCAAGCGCTCGCCGCGGGCCTGCTGATCGGGGCGGTATACGGGCTGATGTGTGTCGGGCTCGGCCTGATCTTCGGCGTCATGCGCGTCATCAACTTCGCCCATGGCGATTTCATGATGCTCGGGATGTACACCGCCTTCTATCTCTTCACCACGTTTGGCATCCAGGCGGCCTTCGGCAATGCCGTCGGCCCTTTCGTCGCGATCCTGCTTGCCGGTCCGCTGCTCGCGCTGTTCGGCTATCTCGTTCACCTTGCACTGATTTCACGCGTCTCGGGCACGCGCACGGCCTTGCTCGAGGGAGAAGGTCACTACGCGCAACTCATTCTCACGCTCGGCATTGCCTTGATCCTGCAGAACGGCGGGCTGATCATCTTCGGATCGGTGCTGGCTTCGATCCGCACTCCGCTCTCGAGCTCAGCGTGGGAGCTCGGGCCGTTCTTCGACATCAGTGTCTTCATCAACAAGGCACGCGGCATTGACGCGATCGCCTCCTTGCTCATTCTCGCGCTGCTCACGCTGTTGATGACGCGCTCGCGGATCGGGAAATCCTTGCGCGCCGCCGCCGACAATCCGACGGCGGCGACTTACAAGGGCATCGACGTCGATCGCGCACACCGGATCGCTTTTGCGCTTGGCAGCGGCATCACCGCGATCGCGGGTGGGCTGCTTGCCACCAACTATCCGTTTCATCCTTTTGTCGGTCTCGAATATGTGATCGTGATGTACGCAGGCGTCGTGCTCGGGGGCATGGGTAGCATTATCGGCGCGTTCTGGGGTGGCATGACCATCGGCCTGGTCCAGCAGATGTCGACGCTGGTGCTGCCGACCCAGTTGCAGAATGCGGCAATCTTCGTCGTGTTTCTCCTGATCATCTTCTTCCGTCCGCAGGGCTTTTTCGGGCGCATGGTCGAGAGGACATGAGCATGCCTGCGTTGCGCTCGTTGCTCCCCGCGCTCGTCTTCACCGCGATCTACGCGGCGATATCCCTGAATGTCAGCAATTCCTATTATCAGCTCGTGCTCACGCTGGTCCCGGTCTGGGCCGTGTTCGGCCTGTCCTGGAATCTACTCAGCGGTTACACCGGGCTGATCTCGTTCGGCCATGCGGCGTTCTTCGGCATCGGCGCCTATGCGACCGCGCTCGGCCAGATCTATTTCGATCTCTCGCCCTGGCTCTTGATCCCGATCGCTGCCCTGCTTGGCGGCGTCGCCGGCCTGTTGATCGGATATCCGACCTTCCGCCTGCAGGGGCACTACTTCGCGCTGGCGATGCTCGCCTACCCGCTTGCCATCCTCTACGTATTCGAATGGCTTGGCTTTCAGGAAATCACCCTGCCGATCAAGCGAGACAACCCGATCGCCTATATGCAGTTCGGCGATCCCCGGCTTTATACGCTGCTCGCACTGGCGATGATGCTTGCGACCATCCTGTTGACGCGGCTCGTTGAACGATCGCGCTTTGGCATGGCGCTGTTGGCGATCAAGCAGAACGAGGCCGCCGCGGAAGCCGCAGGCATCAACACGCTGGCCTGGAAGCTGCGGGCCATCAGCCTGAGCGGCGCGATCGCTGGGGCAATCGGCGCGTTCTACGCCGTGGTGCTGCTGGTCGTGACGCCGCAATCTGTCTTCGGCATGCTCGTATCAGCCCAAGCCCTGACGGTCGCGATGTTCGGCGGTGTCGGAACGGTCTGGGGCCCGGTCATCGGATCGGCGATCCTGATCCCGCTGGCCGAGACGCTGAACGCCGAAGCCGGTTCGCGTTTTCCCGGCATACAGGGCGTGATCTTCGGGCTCGCCATCGTCTGCGTCATTCTGGTCGCGCCCGAGGGACTTTTCTGGAAACTGCGTGATCTCTACCGCAAGCGGTTCGCACCGAAAGCCGGCGATGCGCAGCGAGCTCCCATGCCAACTGCGAGCATAACCACCTTGCAGCGTGAACCGCGCCAGCGGCCTGCCTCCGAGGATATCGTGCTCGAAGTGCAGAACCTCTCACGCTCCTTCGGCGGGTTGAAAGCCGTTCAGGATGTCAGCTTCAAGCTGCACAAGAACGAGATCCTCGGCATCATCGGCCCCAACGGCGCCGGTAAGACCACGGTGTTCAACCTGTTGAACGGCTTTCTGCGCCCCGATCGGGGCAAGGTCCTGATCGACGGCCGCGACATGTCCGGTCAAAAGCCGCACGCGATTTGTGAAGCCGGCATCGGCCGCACCTTTCAGGTCATGCGCCCGTTTCCGCGCATGTCGATCCTGGATAACGTCGTCGTCGGCGCTTATGTCGCCGCGAAGAGCGACGCGCAGGCGCGACAACTCGCGGCCCACGCCGTCTCTCGCGTCGGGTTGTCCGCAGTCGCCGGTCGCCTCGCCGGCGAGCTCTCGACCAAGGAACTGCGGCTGATGGAGCTTGCCCGCGCCTTGGCGGGGCAGCCGCGCATTCTGCTTCTTGACGAAGCACTCGCCGGTCTCGGTCATGGCGAAGCGGACGAAGTCGTCGCCGTGATTCAGCAGCTCGCCCGCGACGGCATGACCATCGCCATCATCGAGCACACGATGCAGGCCATGGTTCGCCTCGTGGACAGCTTTCTGGTGCTCGACCATGGTGCCGTCATCACCGAAGGCGAGCCGGAAGCCGTCACCCGCGACAGCCGTGTGATCGAAGCCTATCTCGGCAAGAAATGGGTGGCCCATGCTCCGCATTGAAGGGCTGAGCGCCGGCTATTCGTCCAAGCCGGTGCTGAACGGCGTCTCGATCAACGTCGAGGCCGGCCAGTTCGTCGCGATCGTAGGTCCGAACGGGGCCGGCAAGACCACCCTGTTCAAGACGATCTCCGGAATCCTGCGACCGAGCGCGGGAGGGATAACATTCAGCGATATTGATCTGTTGGCGGTGCCGCCGGCGCGACGCGCCCATCTCGGCATCGCGCACGTGCCCGAGGGCCGCCAGGTCTTCCCCTCGCTCACGGTGATGGAAAATCTCGAAATGGGCGCGATGACCGAAGCCGGCCAGCGCGACTGGAAGCAAAACATCGAACGCATCTTCGCATGGCTGCCGGTGCTTGCGGAGCGGCGCGGTCAGTTCGCCGGCACGCTCTCCGGCGGCCAGCAGCAGATGCTGGCGATCGGGCAGGGCCTCGCCTCTTCGCCGAAACTCTTGATGCTCGATGAACCCTCGATGGGGCTCGCCCCCTCGACCGCGGACTTCATTTTCGAGCAGTTGATCCAGATCCGCCGCCAATCGGGACTGACGATCCTGCTGGTCGAACAGCGCGTCGCGGAGGCTCTCGAGACCGCCGACCACGGCTATGTGCTCGAAGCCGGGCGCGTCGTGCTCGAAGGCAACAACGAGACGCTGCGGGCCGACGACCGTGTGCGCAAGGCCTATCTCGGCATGTGAGGACAGCGATCAAACAAACAAGAACTTGGGAGGAAGAGAATGAAGAAGGACAGGACGTACAAAGGGGGCATCACCCGGCGCACGGTGCTCTCGGGTGCGGCTGCGATGGGGCTGTCGCGAGTGGCGCGCGCAGAGCAGCCACCGGAGGTCAAGGTCGGGCTGATCGTTCCGCTGTCCGGTATCTACACGCGACCCGGCCAGGTCATGAAGATGGGCGCCGAGATGGGGATCGAGCACATCAACGCGCAAGGCGGCATCAAGGCGCTCGGCGGCGCAAAGCTCAAGCTCGTGCTGATCGATTGCGGAGACACCACCGAAAAGGCCAAGAACGCGGCGCAGCGCATGGTGGCGCAGGAGACCGATCTTGTCGCCGCAACCGGCGCTTATCTCTCGTCCTTCACGCTCGCCGTCACCGAAGTGACGGAACGGGCGCAGTTGCCGATGCTGACCCTGTCCTATTCGGACCTTTTGACCGAGCGCGGCTTCAACTTCATTTTCCAGACCGCCGCCACCGCAAGTCGTCAGTCCGAACTGGGGCTGCCGACGCTCATGAAGCTCGCCGAATCCGCATCCGGCAAGCGCCCCAAGACCGTGGCGATGCTGATGGACAACACGGCGACGTCGGTCGCAACCGCCAAGGCGCTAAAGGAAAAGCTGTTCGCGCAGGAGGGCTTGCAGCTCGTTGTTGAAGAGGTTTGGACGCCGCCGCTCTCTGACGCCACCCCGCTGATCCAGAAGGTCAGGTCGGCGCGGCCCGACCTGTTGCTGTTCATGCCCAACGCCGTTTCTGACGCCAAGCTTGGCCTGGAAAAGATCAGCGAATTCGGGCTCGGCCAGGGCAAGATACCGACCGTCTCCTTCAGCATCACCATCGCTGAGCCCGATATGCTCCAGAGCGTCACGCCCGACGTCGTGCAGGGCATCATGACGATCGTCGCCAATTGGGGCTCGAAGGGCCACGAAGACCTGATCGCCGAGTTGAAGAGCAAGTACAAAGAACCCTGGATGACGCAGAACGTCATCTCGACCTATGGCGACATGTGGCTGATGAAGAACGCGCTCGAAAAGGCCGGCAAGGCGGACCGGCTCGCTGTCGCGGAAGCGTTTCGCACCATGGATGGCGGGCCCTCCAAATACTATCCGGGCGGCGAGCTCAAATTCGACGACAAGGGGCGCCGCGTCGGCGCCGGCGTCGTTATCGTGCAGTGGCAATCGGGTGTGCCGGTCACCGTCTATCCACCCGAGCTCGCCCAAGCCACGCCGTTCTGGCCGAAAAAATCCTGACCACCACGCCTCGCGACCATTCAGGGAGGAGGAATAGCCATGAACCGGAGAATAGGGAGTTCAATCACGCGGCGCATGCTGCTCGCGGGCGCATCGAGCGCGATGATCGTGTCGCGATCATCGGCGCAAGGACCATCCGAGGTGAAGGTCGGGCTTCTGGTGCCGCTCTCCGGACTCTATGCGCGCCCGGGGACCGTCATGCGGGAAGGCGCCGAGATGGCGGTCGATCACATCAACGCGCAAGGCGGCATCAAGGCGCTCGGCGGAGCCAAGCTGAAGCTGGTCGTGCTCGATTCCGGCGACACCACGGAAAAGGCCAAGAACGCCGCACAACGCATGGTGGCCCAGGAGCCCGATCTGGTGGCGGCGAGCGGCGCCTATCTCAGCTCCTTTACGCTTGCCGTCACCGAGGTCACCGAAAGGGCCAGCCTCCCGGTGCTGACGCTCTCATATTCCGACCTGATCACCGATCGCGGCTTCAAATATGTGTTTCAGACCTCGGCGACCGCGGGCTCCCAGGCGCGCCAGGCCCTGCCGCAGATCGTCAAACTGGCCGAAACAGCCTCCGGCAGGCGGCCCAAGACGGTTGCGATTCTGACCGACAACACCGCCGCTTCCGTTGCCTCGGCAAAATCGATGCGCGATGGCCTGTTGGCGGAAAACGGCCTGCAGCTCACGGTGGACGAGACCTTCACGCCCCCTCTCGCGGACGCGACCCCACTGGTGCAGAAGGTGCGAGCGGTCAGGCCCGACCTCCTCTTTTTCCTCCCCACCGTCATCTCGGACGCCAAGCTGCTGCTTGAGAAGATGAATGAGTTCGGGCTCGGCCAAGGCAAGGTGCCGACCATCTCTTTCGGCATCGCCATTGCCGAGCCGGACATGCTGCAGACGGTCAGCCCCGAACTCCTGCAGGGCGTCCTGACCTGCGTCGCAAGCTGGGGCGCCAAGGGACATGAGGCGCTCATTGCCGAGCTGAAGAAGCGTTACAAGGAGCCGTGGATGACGCAGAACGCCATCTCCACCTATGGTGACATGTGGGTGATCAAGGACGCGCTCGAAAAAGCCGGCAAGGCCGACCGCGCCGCCGTCGCCGAGGCGTTGCACAGCATGGACGGCGGTCCCTCGCAATATTATCCGCTCGGTGAAATCAAGTTCGATGACAAGGGCCGACGTCTCGGCGCCGGCATGACCATCGTACAATGGCAATCGGGTGTGCCAGTCACGGTATTCCCGCCGGAGCTCGCGCTGGCGCAGCCGTTTTGGCCGAAAAGCTAACATCAAAAGCCGGCCGCATGCCCAACGCAACGAGGAGACCGACATGGACGAGGCATCGCACGAGAAAGGTCCCGTTGTCTCCTATGCTTTCCGCAACGCCAACAAGCCTTTCGCAGCGTAGGCGCACGTGAAATGGCAGAAAGCTCCAGCGCGATGTTAAATGGCAAGTGGGCGCTCGTGACCGGCGCCACGGCCGGGCTCGGATTCGCCATCGCGGAGAGTCTTGCCGGCGCGGGAGCCAACATCGCCCTGCACGATCTCGCCGAACCGAAAGAGGCAGCCGACCGCCTCCGTGCCAAGTCCGGCGTCGAGGTCCTGAGCGTCGCCGGTGATCTGTCGCGGCGGGGCGCCATCGAAAACATGGTTCCCGACCTGCTCGCCCGGTGCGGCGCGATCGACATCCTTGTCAACAACGCCGTCGTCAGGCACTTCGCCCCCGTCGAGCGGTTCTCGCCCGACGATTGGGATGAAGCCCTTGCGGTAAACCTGTCGGCCCCCTTTCACGTCACCCGCCTCGTGCTGCCCGCGATGAAGGCGCGGAGCTGGGGCCGCATCGTCAACATGGGCTCGATCTACTCCACCCGCGCGGTCGAAGAGCGCATCGATTATGTCACCACCAAAACGGCCATCCTCGGCTTGACTCGCGTGGTAGCCCTGGAGACCGCCGGGAGCGGGATTACCTGCAACGCGATTTGCCCCGGCACACTGCCGACGCCTGCCATTCAAGGCAAGATCGCGTCGATGGCGGCGAATGCCGCCCAATCGTTCGAGCAGGCGACAAAGGCTTATCTCGCCGACCGCCAGCCCTCCGGGCGGTTCGTTGCAATGGAAGCTGTGGGCGCGATGGTGGTCTTTCTTTGCAGCGCGGCCGCCGAGGATATAACGGGGACCACTCTTCCGATCGACGGAGGCTGGTCGATCGCGTAACGCAAGCAGCCTCCTCGATTTGCCGGCAGCCAACGAAGGCAGCAGACGATGGACAAACGCACTGAACTGCAGTCCACACTCCGTATAGACGACGTTCCGACTGTCAGGGGCATGGTGGCGCAGAAACTGCGCGAAGCGATCATGTCGGGCACGCTGAAGCCGGGCCAGCGTCTGGTCGAGCGCGAGCTCTGCGAAATGATGGGCGTCAGCCGCCCCTCCATCCGCGAAGCGCTGCGGCTATTGGAAGCCGATGGCCTGGTCAACACGGTTCCCCACCGGGGCCCCGTCGTCAGCACGATCAGCCTGGATGAGGCCAAGGAGCTCTATGCCGCCCGCGCGGTCCTGGAAGGTTTCGCGGGCCGCGAATGCGCCCGCCTCCATGATCCGGTCGTGGTGCGCAGGATCGGCGAGGCGCTTGCCAAGTTGAAGACGGCGGCGGCCAGCTCCGATCTGGCCGGATGCCTGGAGGCCAAGACCGAGTTCTATGCAGCGCTGATCGGCGGATGCCGCAACAGCTTCATCGAGCGAATGCTCAAGCCGCTGCATGATCGCATCACCCTGTTGCGGGCGACCTCGATGTCGCAACCCAAGCGCATCAACAAGAGCTTGCGCGAAGTGACGGCGATCTGGCGCGCGATCCAGGATGGCGATCCCGACCGCGCCGAGGAATGCTGCGTCAAGCACGTGAAGGCGGCAGCGACAGCCGCGCTTGACATGATCGCGCGCTCGTCCGCGAAGGCGTCCTTGGAGCCGTAACGCGCCCGCTCAGGATGCCGAAATCGCGAGGCGCTCGATGGTTTGAATGTGACGCGCCAACAGATTGCAGGCCTGATCGAGATTGCGCGCGCGCAGCGCTTGCAGGATCAGGCGATGATCCTGATTGGACCGCGGTTGCCAGCCGGCGCTGCGTGCCATCGCAAAGACCAATCGTGAATTTGCAAGTTGCAGGCCATCAAGACTGGCGAGCAATCGCGGCATCGCGCAAGGCGCCACGAGGGCCTGGTGGAAGGCGCGGTTGGCAGTCTCAAACTCTTGGATCGTCTCGGCGTTATCGGCCTCGATCAGGGAGAGCTCGATCCGCGCCAAATGGGCGGACGTGAATCTCGGCACAGCGTTCCGCAGGGCGACGACTTCCAGCGCCGCGCGCATCTCGGCAATTTCCTTCACCGACCTGGTATCGAGCGGCGCAACGCGCACCCCGCGACGGGGCACTGCGACGACAAGATGCTGGGCTTCCAGTTGCCGAAACGCCTCCCGGACCGGGACGTGGCTCGAGCCGAACTCGCGCGCAATGTGGTCCTGCCGAAGCGGCGCATCCGGCGCCAGCGCACCGCTGATGATGCGGTCTGCGATCGCATCAGCGATGCGTGCGGCCGTGGTCGTATTCTCACCCTCGACTGTCATAGATTATCTATCATAAAAGGAGATGCAGCAGCATCGGGTCTGAGTTAGCATAAGTCAGGAACCAATATCATAGATAATTTACATGATTATCTATGATTAGAATGCAAATGGAAAGGCAAATCACATGCTCCACGCCTCGGAAGCCAGACAAAGCGAGAGCGGCAGCGTCGCACCGGTTCGGACCGACTGGACCCGCGAGCAGGTCGACGCACTTTACGCCCTGCCCTTCGCCGACCTGATCTTTCGGGCCCAAAGCATTCATCGCTGCCATTTCGATCCCAACCACATCGAGACCGCGAGCCTGCTCAGCATCAAGACCGGCGGTTGTCCGGAGGACTGCGGCTATTGCTCCCAGAGCGCGCATTACGACACCGGGCTGAAGGCCACGCGCCTCATGGAGGAAGCGGATGTGGTCGCGGCCGCGCGGCGCGCCAGGGATGCCGGTGCGACACGGTTCTGCATGGCCGCGGCATGGCGCAATCCAAAAGACCGCGACCTCGAGAAGGTCAGTGACATGGTGAGCAGCGTCAAACGCCTGGGCATGGAGACCTGCGTCACCCTGGGCATGCTGACCCCGGCGCAGGCGACACGCCTCGCCGAAGCCGGGCTCGACTTTTACAATCACAATGTCGACACCTCACCCGAGTTCTACGACAAGATCATCACCACCCGCACGCTGCAGGATCGTATCGATACGCTCAAGCACGTGCGAGAGGCCGGCATCAAGGTCTGCTCCGGCGGCATCATCGGCATGGGTGAACGCGTCGACGATCGTCTCGGCATGCTGCTCCTGCTCGCCAATCTGCCGAGCCATCCCGAGAGCGTCCCGATCAACCTCTGGAACGAGGTCGAGGGCGTACCGGTCAACGACACCGCGGAGCGGCCGGATCCCTTCGCGCTGGTGCGGCTGATCGCGGTCGCCCGCATCCTCATGCCGAAAAGCGTGGTGCGGCTTTCGGCCGGGCGTCAGTACATGACCGACGAGTTGCAGGCCCTCTGCTTCCTGGCCGGCGCCAACTCCATCTTCATTGGCGATGTCCTTCTGACGACCAAGAATCCGCAGCGCGACCGCGATGAGAAGCTGTTTGAGCGGCTCGGCATCACGTCTCGCCTCATCCAGACTCAGTCATGATCGCGAGACGAGCGGCCGTCGTAGCCAATGCCCGCCCCCGAAATGGACATGAACGTGATCCACGCGGATAAGTTCGCCACCTATGCCGACGCGCTTAAGGCGCTGGACCGTGACCATCGGCTGCGCAATCTCAAGCCGCGTGCGGGCATCGATTTCGTGTCGAACGACTATCTCGCGCTGGCGAGCGCCCCACGCATGAGAAACGCCGTCGCGACGGCACTCGAGGGGGGCACGCCCATCGGCAGCGGCGGCTCGCGGCTCTTGCGCGGAAACTGCGAAGAGCACGAGAGCCTCGAAGCGGAGGCCGCCGCGTTCTTCGGCGCCGAGACGGCCCTGTTCCTAGGCGGAGGATATGTCGCAAACTTCGCCGTTCTGACCACGTTGCCGCAGCGAGGCGATCTGCTGGTCATGGATTCCCTCGTCCACGCGAGCATTCATGAAGGAGCCCGAGCCGGCCGGGCCGAGTTCTGCGAAGCGGGCCACAATGACGCGCAGTCCGTTGAGGATGCAATTCGCAACTGGCGATCGAAAGGCGGAGTTGGACGGGCCTGGATCGTGGTCGAAAGCCTCTACAGCATGGATGGCGACTTCGCGCCACTTGAGGAGCTCATTGCGATTGCCGACCGGCACGATGCATTCCTCGTGGTGGACGAAGCCCATGCCACAGGCATCTATGGTGAACGGGGACGAGGGCTGACCGCTCCCTATGAGGGGCGCGACAATCTGATTGTCATTCATACCTGCGGCAAGGCGCTGGGCGCCGCCGGGGCGATCGTCACCATGACCCGCGTGCTGCACGACTTCATGGTCAATCGCTGCCGTCCGTTCATTTTCGCCACCGCCCCCTCTCCTCTGATGGCCGTCGCGGTCCGGGAGGCGCTGTCAATCCTGCAGCAGGAACCTGCGCGTCAGCAGCGTCTGGCCAGCCTGGTCGCATTCACGCATCGGGAGATTGCAGCGCGCGGCGGCCAAATCGGCTCCCGCTCGCAGATCGTTCCATATATCGTCGGCGACAATGCGCGTGCGATGGCGCTGGCATCGGCCCTGCAGGCGCGAGGCTTTGACATTCGCGGAGTCCGGCCGCCAACGGTGCCCTTCGGCACGGCCCGGCTGCGAATTTCGCTGACCCTTAACGTCGGCGAGGATGAGGTGCGGGCCATGCTTGACGCCCTGTTCGAAGAGGCGGAGCGCGCGTCTCGATGAGACAGCGGATTGTGGTGACCGGTACCGACACCGGAATCGGCAAGACCGTGTTCTCGGCGGGTCTCGCCAATTTCCTTTCCGCCAAATATTGGAAGCCCGTTCAGGCAGGCCTCGACGGGCAGACCGATAGCCAGCACGTGGCGCGGCTGGGCAGCCTCTCCGATGATCGCATCCTGCCCGAGCGGCACCGCCTCAACACGCCCGCCTCGCCCCACAGGGCGGCGGACATTGACGGAATCAGCATCGACGTGGACGCGCTTGACGTGCCCGATACCGGAGAACATCCGCTCGTCATCGAGGGCGCAGGCGGGCTGATGGTGCCACTGAGCCGCGACACGCTCTTTATCGACGTTTTCGCGCGATGGCGGCTGCCGGTCCTGCTTTGCGCGCGCACGGCCCTCGGCACCATCAATCATTCCCTGCTGTCGATTGAAGCGCTGCGGCATCGCCAGATCGATATTCTCGGCATCGCCTTCATTGGCGACGAAAATCTCGATACCGAGAACACGATCTGCAGAATTGGCCAAGTCCGGAAGCTTGGCCGGCTGCCCTGGCTTACGCCTCTGGATGCCGCCACGCTTCGCCCTGCCTTCGCAGCCTCCTTCAACCATGATGACTTCATGCCATGAGACCGGAGACGACGTCGCGGATTTGGCATCCGTTTACTCAGCACGCACTGCAGGACGAGACGCCCAAAATTGTCCGCGGGGACGGCGCCTATCTCTACACCGCCGACGGCCGCCGCATCATCGACGCCATTGCGTCCTGGTGGGTGGTGACACATGGCCATTGCCATCCGGAGATCGTCGCCGCCATCCGGAAACAGGCCGAACAGCTCGATCAGGTCATCTTCGCCGGCTTCACGCATGAGCCGGCCGAAGAGCTTGCCGCGCTCCTCCTCAAATTGAGGCCAGCCGGTCTGGATTACGTCTTCTTCTCCGATAGCGGCTCGACCAGTGTCGAGGTCGCACTCAAGATGGCGCTGGGGTACTGGCGCAATATCGGCGAGCCACGATCACGCATCGTCGTGATGCAGCACTCCTATCACGGCGACACCATCGGCACGATGTCGGTTGGAGCGCGAGGCGTCTTCAACGCTGCCTACGAGCCCATGCTGTTCGACGTGACATCGGTGCCATTTCCTGAGCGCGGCCACGAGCAGGCGACGTTCGATGCGCTGGAAGCGGCGTGCCGGAGCGACAATCCGGCCGCCTTCATCGTGGAGCCGCTCATCCTGGGCGCGGGAGGGATGCTGATGTATCCCGCCTGGGTACTGAAGGAGATGAAGCGGATCTGCGAAACGCATGACGTTCTGTTCATCGCCGATGAGGTCATGACCGGCTGGGGTCGCACGGGAACGCTGTTCGCGTGCGAGCAAGCGGACGTGTCGCCTGACATTGCCTGCTATTCAAAGGGTCTTACGGGCGGGTCGCTCCCGCTCGCGGTCACGCTTTGCCGCGCGGATATCTTTGACGCACATTATTCCAGGGATCGCCAGCGGACCTTCTTTCATTCGAGCTCATATACGGCCAATCCGATCGCCTGCGCCGCGGCGAAAGCAAATCTGGAGCTCTGGCAATGTCAGGAAACGCGAAAGCGGGTCGCGTCCGTGGCAGCAATGCAGGAGAAGAGACTCGCACCGTTCCGCGCCGATGCACGATTCAGGAACGTTCGGCGGAGCGGCACCATCACGGCACTCGAACTGGACGTACCCGACGGCGGTTATCTTGCCGGCATCGGTCCGCAGCTTCAGAGCTATTTCCGCAGCCGGAATCTTTTGCTGCGCCCACTCGGCAATACGATTTACGTGATGCCGCCCTATTGCATCACCGCGGCCGACCTCGACGCGATATACGCCGGAATCAGTGATGCCGCAGATGCGTTGATTTGAACGCGCGCGACGCCGGCGGGTGGCTCACTTCGCCAATGCCATCCAATGCTCGGTCGCAGCAATTGCACTCGCCCAAAGCGAGCCGACAGGTTGGCCTCGATGCAGCGCCTTGCCGACTTCGCAAACCGACAGGAACGCAGTCGAGCGCGCCTCCTCGACGTCGAGCGGCTGATTGCCGCTTTCGCTGCGCACCAGTCCCATCAAGCCGTTCAGGATCGCCAACGCAGCATCTGGAGCTGCAGACTCAGCCGATTTCAAGGCCAGCAAGACTTGGCGAGCTTTCTCCGCTTCGGTCACCTCGTGTCACCTCGTGAAAAATGGCGCAAGCTCAGAGCAAAAAGGAGAGCGCCCTTTCGCAGCGATCTTCGATCTTCAGCGCAAGGAGTTCGTCGGCGCGGGTCCGGCCAAGATTGACGGCCGCGATGGGTATCCCCCGTCGGGCTGCCGTTTGCACGAAGCGAAAGCCGGAATAGACCATGAGCGAGGAGCCCACGATCAGCATGGCATCGGCTTGACCCAGATGCGCTTGGGCCGTCGCGACGATATCGCGCGAAACGTTCTCGCCGAAGAAGACCACATCGGGCTTGAGAACGCCGCCGCAAGATTGGCAGACCGGCACCTCGAAGGATGAGAAATCCGCCGCTTCCAGGTCGGCGTCGCCGTCCGGGGCATCCGCGGCATCCATGTCAAGCCAGTCGCTGTTCAAGCGGCCCAGCTCGTCTTGAAATGCCTCGCGCGGAGTTTTCGATCCGCATCCCATGCAGCGCACCAGATCAAGCCGCCCGTGCAGATCTATGACCTGCCGGCTGCCGGCGGTCTGATGCAGCCGGTCGACGTTCTGGGTCAGGAGAAGCTCGCACCGGCCCCTCGCCTCCAGCCTGGCCAGTGCATGATGGGCATCGTTCGGCTGCGCCCGGCCGAAGCGCCTCCAGCCGATCAGGCTTCGCGCCCAATAGCGCTGGCGGGTCGCTTCATCGCCCATGAAGGCCTGATAGCTGACGGGCTGCGTCCGCTTCCAGTTGCCGTGCCCGTCGCGATAATCGGGGATGCCGGAATTCGTGCTGCACCCCGCCCCCGTCAGAACGAACAGGCGTTGGTGCTGTCTAATGAAATCCCTGAGTGCGTGACGTTCCATGGTCACGCTCATTTAATGCGCCATGCGCGCGATTGCCAGACGCTATTTTCGCGCGATCCGGGCTGCCGGCGCGTCAGGCCCTAGCGCGCTCGCCTCACGCGCATCGGGCTGACGCGACGAATACCGAAATGCCCGAGCAGCCGGAACGGCTCGCCAACCGGCTCGAGCTCCGGAACGCGCGTCGCCAGCGCCGCCAGACCTTCCTCCAGCTCGGCGCGGGCGAGCGCCTCGCCGATGCAACGATGTGGTCCGCCGCCGAACACCGGATGCAAGCGCGGCTGCTCTGTCCGCCGTATGTCGAAAACATCGGGCATGTGATACACGCGCTCATCGCGCAGCCCCGAGATCAGCGCCAGCGTCACCATCTGTCCGGCGGGCAGCGTCAGCCCATCGAGTTCGACGTCCTCCTGAAGGAAGCGCCCGACCGACGCGACGCTCGGCTCGTAGCGGAGCGCCTCGGTCACCGCGGCAGGGACGAGCGCGAGATCCCGGCAGACCATGTCCCACTGATGGCGGCGTTGCAGCAGCAGGGACACTTGCGCCGCCATGGCGCCGCGGGTCGTGTCGGTGCCGCCTATGATCATCTGCATCACCTGGATGACGATCTCCAGGGCCGACATCTCGCCCTTCTGATCGGCATCGCACAGGTAAGCCGAGAGAAAGTCGTTCTGTGGCGCCGCACGGCGCTCCGCAAGCAGACCCTCCACATAGGCCTTCAGACTGCGCATATCCGCCTCGATGTCCGGGAGATCCTCCGGCGCATAACTGAGACTGAGCGCGCGCGTCGCTCCATAGACGAGCTGCGTAAAGCGCGGAATATCCTGGGGCGGCAAGCCGAGCAAACCTGCGATAGCCTGCGCCGGTAAGAGCCCGGCAAACCCCTCGATGAAGTCGATCTCTTCGCCCGGTCTCCAGCGGTCGATCAGCTCTTCGGCGTTACGGCGCAGCACGGGGCGCAGCTCCGCGATCACGCGAGCCGCGAAACTGCGGCTGAACGGTGATCGCCTGCGTCGGTGCACCGCGCCGTTGGACGTCAGCATGCCCTCGGTGAAGAATTCAAGCAAGGTGCCGCCGGTAATGCCACGCGCCAACGCGAATTCCGTCTCGATCTGGCGCACGCGCGGATCACGGATCAGACGATCGATGTCGCCCGCGCGGAGCACCAGAAACCCCAGCCCCTCGTGCCCGATCACGGACATTGTGGCGCGGTATCGCCGGAACACGCCATGTGGGTCCGCCTCCAGCTCCGCTATTGTCGGCGTCGGAATCTCGGCGGGTGAGGTGGTGACTAGTGTATCGGACATCGGCGGGCTCCTTTTGTCTCAGAGGAGACGATGAGCGAGCCGTGTCACGGCGCGATGTCATTTGCAGGAGATGTGGTTACGACTGTAACCCGCGGGCCGCCCGGCGGCCCCAACGGATTGCGGCACACAGCTCCGGATGCAGGATTGCGATCGGACGACCTGACTAGCCCAGCACCGCAGCGACCGCCTTGCGGGCGATCTCGTTTTCCGTCGGCAGCCCGATCGAGATTCGAGCCCATTGATCGAGGGGTGGGAAGGCGCGACCGATATCGATCCCCTTCGCCTGCAGCGCCTGCGAAAACTCCGCGTGCGGCCGGCGCGTCTCGAAGAAGACGAAATTGCCGTGCGAGTCCGTGTGCCGAACATTCAAGCTGTCAAACAGCCGATGCCACTTGTCGCGTTCGGCCGTCACCTTGGCCCTCATCATCGGGATGTATCCGGTGTCTTGCAGGCTGGCGAGCGCCCCTGCAAGGGCGAACCGGTCAAATGCGTCGGGGCCGCCGATCCCGGCGCGCTTCAAGGCGCCCGCATGCGCCTTGGGTGCAACGGCGTAGCCGATCGAAAGACCCGCGAGCCCGAAGATCTTGGCGAAGGTTCGGAACACAATCACATTGTCTCCCGCGCGCGTCAGTCCAACGGCGGTCCGCTGCTCGAAGTCCGGCGCGAACTCGAGATAGGCCTCGTCCACGATCACGGTGGTATGAGTAGACATCTCGCGCACGAACCGCAGGAACGTCTCGCCGTCGCTTACGGTGCCGCTCGGATTATGCGGGTTGACAAGGTAAATCGCCTGAGTTCGCGAGCTCATTTTCGAGGAAATGGCGGGAAGATCGTTCTCAAGCTTCTCGTTCAGCGCAACGGGAACGACAATTCCACCCCCGGGCGCGACAGCATCGACCAACGCCGTGTAGCCTGGCTCGCAGTAGATGAACTCTCCTCCGATCGGCCCATTCGCCGCCAATTGAAATCCCAACTGGCCCAAAATCTCTCCAAGCACGATCTGATCGCTCGGCACCCCCTCCCTCGCCGCGATCGCCTTCGTCAGCAGATCGGCTTTCTGGCCCGGATAGCGACCAATCTGATCCATCTCGTTCCGGATCGCTTCTTTCGCGGCCGCCGAGGGCCCGAGCGGATTTTCATTGAGCGACAGGCGGACAAGAGAATGTGACATCGACTCCGTTCCCGCGGCAGCCCGGGCAAGACGAAAGCTGCCGAGTGCGATGCCGCTCGCAGCCAGGCAGTCGCGGCGCGTTATGGTTTTGGTTTTCATGATCCCCGATGCTACATTATGCCGGCACGGCATTTTGAATCCACCGTTTAGTTCATATGGTTGCCGGCCGCCTGCCCTCCGTCGACATGGAGAATCTCTCCTGTCACAAATGCCGCGGCATCCAGAAACATGACGGCATCCACGACATCAGAGACACTTCCCATCCTGCCCATCGGGTGCAGCTTAGCCAACGCGGGGTGCGTCTCGACCGGGTGCATCGGCGTCTTGATGATGCCCGGTGAAACCGCATTCACTCGTATGCCCTCTTTTGCGTACTCGATCGCCAGGGATTTCGTCGCCGCATTGAGGCCTCCTTTGGTGAGCGATGCAAGCGCGGAAGGGACGCTGCCCATCGGCTGATCGATCAGGCTTGTCGTGACAGTAACGATATGACCGCGTCCCCGTTTCGTCATGGCCTCGATCGCGCGTTGGCTCATGTGAAAAAATCCCGTCACGTTGGCGGCCACATAGGCGGTGTAGTCCTCCATCGAATAAGCGGTGAACGGCTTCGGTATGAACACGCCCGCGTTGTTGACCAGCGTATCGACGCGGCCGAAGCGGGCCGTCGCTTCCTCGAACACAATATGAGCCGTTTGCGGATCCGAAACATCTCCCCGCACCGTCACGAGGTGAGGATCGTCGCTCGGCCTTATGGATCGGGAGGTCGCAATGACGGGGCAGTTACGGATTCGAAATGCCTGAACGAGGGCGGCGCCGATTCCTTGCGAAGCCCCGGTTATCACTGCCACTTCGTTCATTGTCTCACTCCCACCAACAGCATCGCGCTTCATGCCCTGAGCCCGGACCTCAGTGAGCCTCGCCCGCCGACAGCGGATCACAGGCACTGACCCGTCGCGAGCGTATACAATTGCGAAAGTGGGGTATTCGTCATCCCGTTCCAAGAACGGCGCGAAGATCTTTCAAACGAATAATGGTTACATCCGTAACCTCCACCGTTAGTCTGCTCTCCCTGATATTGCGACCACGCTTCAGCGGTTCGGATCGCGCGCTGACTGTCTGGCCAGCTTAAGACGTCTCGATCTGATCTGGCCGTAGTGCAATCATGAATTGGGTCCGATCGCAGGTATCATCTCGCGGATCGGACCCTGGTTGTATTCGATTTCATCATGATCGGACGGGGATGGGACCGCGTCGCTCAAAGCTCCGGAACGGGCACATCGAACGTGTTGAGCGTGACCGAGACCATGCAGTAGAGGCCAATCAAATAAGACAATTCCGCCGCTCCGTGCGGCCCGAACTGCTCCAGCGCCGCCCTGTAGGTCAGTTCCGGCAACACGCCACCGGACACCAGCGCGGATGCGAAGTCGTAGGCGACAGCCTCCTGCTTGGTCAGGTCGACCGGACGCTGGCCGGCGACGATGGTTGCGAGCTTTTCGTCGGACAATCCCTTCCGCTCGGCAACGATCACATGCGCGTAGAGCTCGTAGGCCGCCTTGAAATGCGCGCCCGTCACAAGGATCGCGATTTCCCGGACCGCGGGCGGCAGCGAAGGATCAAATGCCATCGCCTTGGTCAGCTCCCAAACCGGCTTGCCGAACCTCGGCTCCTGCAACCAGGGATTCCAGGGCCCCAATAGCGCCCCGTCATCGCGGATGTTCACGAAGCCCTGAAAGCTCCTGGTGATCCCCTCTTTCATATCGGCCGCCAGGGACTTCTGTTCCTCGCTAAGCTTGTCGGGCGGAATGACGGGCAAGCGCATCGCTCTATCTCCTTGTTCGGATAGCTCCCGGCCAAAACCTCGTCAGCTCACGCCCGCAAGCAAGCGATATTGCGGCACGGCAACCTTGATTGCCGTGCATTTTGGAAACGGATTTCTTCCGTCCCCTTTCAGTTTCGGCTGACGCGCTCCAGCCGTTCGTCGGGAGGTGCGATTTCGGTGACGAGATCGCGGACGAGCGCCTTTTTCGGCAGCGGCGCGAGCTTCGTCACGCCCTCCTTGAGACGGACGGTGCAGGCATAATCGACCTCGCCGTCGATCAGCATCATGCATTCCTTGCAGGCGTTGGCGTTGATGCAGGAGAAGCGGAAGGCGAGCGAAGGATCCTGATCGCGACGCAACACCCGTAAGCCATCGAGCACCGACTGACCGGGTTCGAACTCAAGCTCGAACGTCTCCATACGAGGCGCTTCGCCCGGGGTACCGCGTTGAACGGCGAGCACGGCTTTCATGCGGCGATCCTCTTTTCCGCAAGCGTGATGTTCAGGGCCTGATCCGCAAGCTCCACGATCTGGTTGACGCCCCAATCGTCGCTCTGCACGGGATAGTCCTCCCGCTGATGCGCGCCCCGGCTTTCGGTGCGGGCGAGTGCCGGCAAGGCCACGGCCTGCGCCACCTGCAACATGTTGCGCAGGTCAAGCCAATCGACCAGCACGGGATCGAAGCCGCCGGCCGACGACGCGATCGGATCGTCGCCGATCTCGTTCTTGATCTCGGCAAGCTCTGCGATTGCGGACCGCAGCTTATCGTCGGTACGAAAAGGCCCGACTTTCTCCGCCATCAGTGACTGCACGGCAGCAACGAGCGCCGCGGTGTTCGGTGCATCGCGGCGCGCCGCGCGGTGCAGAAGGTCGATGGCCGCGGCGTCCGGCTCCGCCGCCCCTGAGTGCTTCAGCGCGCGCAAAGCGGCATGGCGTCCGGCGCGGGCACCAAAGACGAAAGTCTCGGTGATTGCATTTCCGGACAGCCGATTGGCGCCGTTCGCACCGCCGATAGCCTCGCCGCAGGCGAAAAGTCCCGTAACCCGTGTTTGCAGCGTTTCGTCCACACGGATTCCGCCCATATGATAGTGGGCGATGGGCGCCACCTCGATCGGCTGGCGCGCGAGATCGATGCCATTGGCGGCAAGCCGATCGACCACGGGGCCGAAGGCGCGGCGTATCTCGTCGGGCGGGACGTGCCGAAAGCTGAGATAGGCCCCGCTGGCCGGGCTGCCGCGCCCGGCTTCCACTTCCTTGGAGATGGCGTAGGTCGCAAGGTCGCGCGTCAGAACGTAGCGGCCATCGCTGCGCCCGTCGCGATTGGCGTAATCCGCCTCGAACTCGCGCATCTCGGCATTCAAGAGCTTGCCACCGAGCTTGTAGCGGAAAGGGTCCCACATGATCGGGTCCATGCCGACCAGCCGCGGTGCGAGATGGCCGATCGGAAAGAACTGCACGAACTCCATGTCGACGAGTTCCGCGCCGGCGCGAAGCGCCAGCGCATAGCCATCACCGCCCATATTGGACGAGGCACTGTTACGCCGATAGAGTCGCGTCAATCCCCCGGTCGCGATGACCACGGCCCGCGCCGCGATCGTCACGATGGTCCCGGTCGCAAGATGAAGGGCTGTCGCGCCGCAGGCTTCGCCGTCGCGAACCGTGATATCGACGATCAGGAGATCGCCAATCCGGCGAATGCCGCTCGCCTCGTTCAGTCTGCCCCGAAGCGTCTTGGACACGGCCGGGCCGGTGGAGAGAAAATCCACATAGACGCAGCGCGGCCGATCATGGCCGGGCGCCTGGACCTGCTTGATGTGGCCGTCCTCGCGGGCCCATCCCACCTTCCAGCCGTCCATCTCGCGAATGCGCCGTGGGCCATCCTCGCACAGGATCGCCGCGAGCTTTTCATCGCAGAGCCCGCGGCCGGCGGCGATGGTATCAGCAAGATGATGCTCCCAATGATCCGGCGTTTGCTCACCGAGCGCCGCCGCGACCGTCATCTGCGCCATCACGGTCGCCCCGCCGCGGCCAATCAGGCTGCGGTCGACCAATGTCACATCCGCGCCGGTGCGCGCGGCCTCGAGCGCGGCATACATCCCCGCGCCGCCCGCACCGACCACAAGCACATCCGTCTTAAGATGTGTCCCTACTTCCCGCTGCACCCCGAAATCCCATTCTTGAACGCATGCTAGATGAACGCTTGCGTTCATCGCCGCCATTAGCACGCGAGCACCATTCGTGCCACGTGCGAGAGCGCGGCCCAACCATGCGAGCAAGCTGGGCATTCCGACCAGCGCACGACCGCTTTAGGCCGGATCGAAGTAGTGGATCTCGAGCAGCAGGCAACCCTTCTCGGATTTGAACGGACCGTGTACCGCCCCCGGGGGACGGCAGGCGTAAGTGTAGGGCTTGAACGATTCGCCGCCATTGCCCTGAGCGTCATTGCCGACCGTCAGGTCGCCGGAGACCAGAAACACCTCTTCCCAATATTCGTGGACGAACGGCGCTGTGGTGTAGACACCCGGATCGAACTTTAAAAGCCGCGTACGGCTGCCGCCGCGCCGGGCCTCATCGAGCGCCCCCGAAAGGATCTTCTGCTTGATGCCCGTGGGATAGCCGGGTGGCGTTTCCCACCCCTCGTTCATGTCCAGGGTGTGGAATTCGTCGTGGATCTTGTTGATTGCCATCGTGCGTTCTCCTCTCAGGCCGCGGCCTGCTGATGCTTCACCTCGTCGGCGAGTTGGTAGCCGCCGAGGATGCCGTCGACGAGCGCGCCGGCGGCGGCCCAGTCGTAGGTTCGGAATGAATGTCCCTTGGTGACGAACGTCGCGCCCGCGTAGAACATCTCATACTGCTGGTGGCGCGAGGCGAATTCGGAGCCGACCGCGTCCCATGCGAGTCTGAAGAACTTGACCCGTTCGGTGGCGCTCGCCACCGGCGATTGCTGGGTCGCGTCGATCAGCGCGGCGACCTCGGGATTGGCGAAGTCCTTCACCGATGACGGCAGCATGATCATGCCGCCACCCGCGAGGTCGCGCAGCGTGTTGATGATCTTCGGATAGAGCTGCTGGGTCAACGTCTGCGCGGCGTACAGGGTGTGCCGGTCCGGAACGAAGTAGCCGTTGTAGTTCGTCCCCTTCGCTTCCATGGCCGCGACCATGGCATCGATCATGCCGGCCTCGGCGGCGAGTTGGCCGAGCGTCTCGCGCACTTGCGGGAACGCGAGCACTCCGTTGACCTCGGAGATGCGCCGGGCGATGCCGAGCAGGAACCGCACCTTGACCGACAATCGGACCATGGCCTGGTAGTTCTGGTAGACGTGCGCGGGCGTTGCGTGGAATTGCTTTTGGCACATCTCCAGGTTCTTGAAGATGAAGATACGCTCCCACGGCACCTTGACGTCGTCGAAATACAATACCGCGTCGTTCTCGTCGAAACGGCTGCCAAGCGGATTGTCGAACACCGACGGCGACGCTGCCTCGTACGACTTGCGCGACAGCAGCGTCAGGCCCTTTGCGTTCATCGGCACCGCGAACGACAAGGCGTAGGGCTCGTCGCCAGGCTGCAGCGGCTGGATACAGGTGACGAACACCTCGTTCGCCACCACGCCGCCCGTGGCCAGCATCTTGGCGCCGCGCACGGTAATGCCTGTCGCATCCTGGTCCACCACCGCCGCGGTCAGGAATGCATCCTTCTGCTGCGAGGCCGGCTTGGAGCGGTCCGCCTGCGGGTTGATGATGACGTAGGTCAAATAGAGATCACGGTCGCGCGCATAGGCATAGTAATCGGCAAGCGCCTTGGCGCGCGCGGGGTCATAGGCTTCGAACACGTCAAGGCCCATATACATCCCGGCGATACAGGAGGCGACGTGATCCGGCGCGCGGCCGAGAAAGCCGGCGTGCAGACTTCCCCAGGCTTCCAGTGCCCGGCGGCGGCCGACAAGATCCTCGCGGCTGCGCGGAAGTTCCCAGATCCGGTTGGCACGCTCACCATCTGGCGTCGCATAGGTCATCAGTTCGCGGTTCTCGGGCGCGGCCACGAAGTCATAGAGCCGGCCAACCGAATGGACCAGGCGCGTGAAGGCGGGATGCCCCGTCGGATCATCGATCTTGGTGCCGTCGATCACGATCGTCCGGCCGTCGCGCAGCGATGCAATGTGCTGTTCGCCTGTCTTGATCATTCGTCTTGCTCCTCGCATTGGAGTGGCGTGCGCCGATCAGTAATGGATCGGTAACGGCCAGGTTGGCTCGCGCTGGCCAGCTTCGGCCAGCGCACAGTACTTGCCCCGAAAGAACACCAACGGGGATTCGCCCTCCCGCGCGCTGAAACGCACGACACGGCCGACGAAAATGACGTGGTCGCCGCCATCGTGCTGCGCGTAAGGCTCGCATTCGAAGTGCGCCAGCGCGCCCTCGATCAAGGGCGCCTCCGCATGGCCAAGCGAATGGGCGACATCGCGCCACTTGTCGCCGAGCGCTTTGGCGAACTGGTTCGACAGCGCCTCCTGCTGACGGCTCAGGATGTTGACGGCGTAGCCCGCCGCATCGCGCATGGCCGGCAGGCTCAGCGCGCGGCGGTCGACGCTGAACAGCACCAGCGGCGGATCGAGCGAAACCGAATTGAACGAGCTCATGGTCATGCCGACCGCCTCGCCCGTCGCCCCGCGCGCCGTGATGACGGCAACACCGGTGGCGAACTGCGACAGAGCGCGACGGAATGAGAGTTCAGGTGACATCCAGGTTTCGCTTTAGAAGATAGCTTTATTTCAAAGCTATTATTTGAAGGCGGTCAAGACAGAAGTGATGGCTTGTCGCGACATTCTTATGCTGCACTGCATGCCCGTTCCGCCTCAAGCCATCGTCGCGCCTTCAGGAGATGACCGGAAGAGCCTCGATCTCATAGCTGTGCGTCAGCGAGCGCTGGAGCACGGGATCTTGCAGCTCCATCTCGAAGCGGGCCGCCGGCCGGATCCCGCCGATCGCGCCCGGCGTTCCGCAAAACATCAACGTACCGGGTGGAAGCGTATCGGCGCCGGTGTGCTTGCGAATGAGATCCCGCGGCGTCCTCAAGCTCGAGACCGGGCTCTCCTGATAAAGAACGCGCTCGCCCGCGATTGATGCCCACGACCGCAGGATCAGCTCATCCCAATGCCCTTCAACATCCGCATAGGACCATAGCCGCGTCCCCACCGGCTTGCCGCAAAGCTGCTTGGATAGCGCAATCCCCGCGGCCTCCGCCTTCCGGTCGGTGTGGTCCGAGCCGAGGCCGATCCAAAGTCCGTCGGCCATCGCGACGACGACGGGCTCCACTTCTCCCGAGGTATCCGGGCCGAGCACGACAAGGCGGCTTGCCTGCGTCAAGGTCTGCGCCGCGACGCGGTAATAGAGCGGTGTCGTCGACGGGCGCGGCACGCCGATCGCGGCGAGTTCCTCGATGTGGTGCTCGATCGCCGCGCTATCCCTGCCGGCCCAGCCCGCGATGATCAGAGCATCGATCTCAAGCCCGACACGGTCGGTTCTGTCTCGCGCGATGCGCTCGAATTGCAGGAACATGACTTTCCCTCATTCTCGTTGGATTTGATGATTTCGCCGCGCTCGATCTGCAGCGTGCAGTCGGCGATACGATCGAGCAGCGCCGGCGTCGATTCGGTGATCAGCAAGGCGAGTTCGGGGCGATGCTTCCGCAGCTCGCCAAGCGTACGCGCGTAGTTGAGCGCGAGCGCCGGGGCGAGGCCCTGGAACGGCTCATCGAGCAGGAGCACCGTGCGCGCCACGGTCAGCGCGCGGCCCAGCGCGACCATTTTCCCCTGCCCGCCGGAAACGCCGCCCGCGGGTCTTGCCCGCATCACATGCAGTTCGGGCAGCAGCGTGTAGACTTCGTCCAGCCGGCGCCGGCACTCGGACTTGTCGAGCTTGAGCGCGAGCGTGGGCAGGCGAATGTTCTCCTCGACGCTCAAGTCGGGGATCAATCGACGGTCCTCGGGCGCATAGCCGATACCGAGGTGGGCGCGTCGGTACGCCGGCAGCCTGTCGAGTTCGTGGTGGTCCAGCCGGATCGTGCCGCCATCCAGGCCGATCAGCCCCATGATCGCGCGCAGCGTGGTGGTTTTTCCCGCGCCATTACGCCCAATCAGCACCGTGGTCTTGCGATCGATCAGCTCGCAGCTCACGTCGCGAAGCACACGGACGCCCTCGATGGAGACGCTGACCTTTTCGAGGCGAAGCATCAGGCCACTCCCACGACGCGCTCAAGTACCCGCGCATCGCTGAAGACGTCGTCGGGGCGTCCCTCGGCCATGATCTGTCCTGCGTTCCAGACCAGGACGCGATTGGCGTAGCGGGCCACCACCTCCATGTCGTGCTCGACGAACAAGGCCGTGATCCGCGCCTGCCGCAGCGCGGCCATCAGCGCCTCCATCAGCGGGAAGCGCTCCAGCACGCTGACCCCGCTGGTCGGCTCATCCAGAAGCAGCAGGCGCGGCTTCAACGCCATCGCGATAGCGATGTCGAGCAGCTTGCGATGGCCTTCCGGCAAGGTACGGCTGATGCGCTTCGCATCATCGGCCAGCCCGACCAACTCAAGCAGCCTCGCTGCCTCCTGACGCCGCGCTTCGGTTTCAAGCGGCCTGACCGCGCTCCACAGTCCGTCCTTGGCAGCCAGCGCCAGCATCATGTTGTCGATGACGCGCTGGTCCGAAAAGAGCTGCGGGATCTGGAACGCCCGTGCAACCCCCAGCCGCGCGATCGCCCGCGGTCCAAGGCGCGTGATGTCCTTTCCTCCGAGACATACGCGTCCTGATTGGGGCTTGATGTAGCCGGTGCAGATGTTCAGAAGCGTCGTCTTGCCGGAACCATTGGGCCCGATGACCGCCAGGAATTCACCCTCGCCCACCCTCAGGTTCACGCCGTCGGCCGCCTTGACGCCGTTGAACGCAACGTGAATGTCGCTGGTTTCGAGGATGGCCGGCTTCATAGCGCGGTCCCCTTCTCGCGTTCGAAGAAGCCGTAAAAGCCCCGCGGCAAGAACATGATCACGATGATGAGCGCAGCGCCGACCACGAGATTCCAGGCGTCGGTCACGGTCACTGCGGCGCTGTGCAACAGCTCCAGAAAGAATGCGCCGATGAAGGCACCCGGCACGCCGCCGATTCCACCGAGGACGGCGACAAGCACGAGATGCCCGGAGGCGGTCCAGAACGCAAAATCGGGCACCACGCGTCCGATCGCAAAGCCCGCAATGGCACCGCCAAGCCCGGCCAGCGCAGCGGAGATGACGTAAGCGATCAGGAGAACGGCCCAGACCGGAATCCCCAGATATTCAAGCCGTATCTCGTTGGTATGGACGGCCGACAGCGCATGACCCAGCGGGCTGTCGAGATAGCGGTGCACGGCCGCGCCGACGATCACGATCAGCATCAGACTGACATAGAACAGCACCTGCTTGAACGCGACCTCGCCGAGCGAAATCCCAAATAGGGTCGGGATCGGCACCGGCATGCCGTCCGTCCCGCCGGTGACGCCGTAGAGCTTGGCGCAGAGCGCATAGAAGACCATCGACACCGCCAGGTTCAGCATCGCGAAGAAGATCGCGCGGTAGCGGACGAGGAACGAACCGACGATCGCGCCGACGGCCGCGGCGGCGAGCACCGAGAAAATCAGTAAAACCGCGAAGTCGTTGATGCCAAAGCGCGCCAGGAACGCGATCGCATAAGCGCTCGCGGCAAAGAACATCGCATGCCCGATCGAGATCAATCCCGCGCGCAGCAGAACGGCGACGCCCAGCGCCGCAAAGCCTTTGGCGACCGCGAGCGTCAGCACGAACTGAAGCCAGGGCGCGACGAGAGGAAGGGCCGCGATCGCAAGGATCCCGGCTGCGGCAAGGATCGTTCGCACCCTAGACCCTCCTCACGCTGGCTGATCCGAACAGGCCGTAAGGGCGAATAAGCAACACGACCAGCATCGCCGCATAAGGCGCCACAGCATCCAGCTCCGGCGCCACATAGATTGCCAGCACCCGCGCCAGCCCCACGATCAGCGAAGCCACCGCAGCCCCCTCGATTTGACCGAGGCCGCCGATCGCCGCGACCGCGAAGGCGAGCACCATGGTGTCGGCGCCGAGCCCGGGTGCGATGCCGGAGGTCGGTGTCGCCAATGCGCCACCGAGCGCGGCCAGGAACACGCCGAGAGAAAAGGCCAGCATGAAAATCCGATTTGTATCGATGCCGACCGCCTGCGCCATTTCGCGATCGGCGACGACCGCCGTCATCAATCGCCCGATCCGGGTATGCCGGATCAGGAAGCGCAAGCCGACCACCACCGCAATCGCCATCACGATCAGCACGATCTGGTAGTTCAGATAGACGACGCCACTGAGGTTCGTCGTGCCGAGCAGACGCATCGGCGCGTCCTCGTAATAGGATTGCACGCCGAAGATCATGCGCTGCAGGTCTTCGAGCATGAGGAAGAGTCCGAACGTGATCAGGATCTGAACGGCCTCCGACCTTCCGTAGGTCCACCGGATCAGGCTGCGCTCGACGAGCGGCCCGAAGATCGCGGCGACGAAGACAGCACTGAAGAGGAGCGCCACGAAGGAGAGATACGGGTTCATCTGCCGGCTCGCGATGAACAGGCAGACCGATGCCGCGACATAGCCGCCGATGGAATAGAGGCTGCCATGCGCGACGTTCAGCACACGAAGCACGCTGAACACCAGGGTCAGGCCGACCGCCGCAAAGAAGATCAGCGCCGCACTGGCGAGGCTGTCCAGCAGCAGGGGAATGATCGCATTCAACATCGGCCCTCACCCGGCATCGCACGCAGCGGTGCCGCCACCCTATTTGTAGCTTCCCGGCTTCGGCAGGCTCTTGGCGAACTCCGGCGTCAGGGTCGAGATCCAGCCGATCGGATCCTGGCCAGCCTGCGGCATCAGCTTGTCGCCCTTGTAGCGGACCATCTGCCCAATGACGGGGAACGGCTGCTCCGGCGACTTCACGGTCACGCCCACGATCTGGTCGACGAGACCATCATTGTCGGCGCGGGTTTCGGTCGTGCCGGTCAGCGTCGCCACCTTGCTTGCCTTCATCGCTTCGGCGATTTCCGCGCGCGTCGGCCACTTGCCGCCGTTCTTCTGCATCGCCGCCTGATACGCCGCCTTCACGTAGATCAGCGTGTTGGCCATCTTGATCGAAGGAAACACGGGATACTCACCGAAACGAGCCCTGTAGGCGGCGACGAAAGCGGCAGTCTCTGGATTAGCCTTGGCGTCCGGCGACATCCACCAGCCGTCGCCGAGCACGCCGACGATCACGCCTTCGGGCAAATCGACCCGCTGCAGCACGGTCTCGCCAAGCGCGAGGATCACCTGGCTCGAACGGAACAGGCCGCGTGGTGAAGCCTGCCGCACGAAGTTCTCGAGGTCGCCGCCCCACAGATTGGAGAACACGACATCCGGATGCGCGGTCGTCAGGCGCGAGATCTCGGTCTGGTAGTTCGGCGAGCCGAGCTTGGGATAGAGCTCCGCCACCACTTCGACATCCGGCTTCAAGGCCTTCAGCGCCGCCTTGAAAATCGTCGCCGCGTCGTGGCCGAAGGCATAGTCCGGATTGATGATGGCGACCGTTTTCACATCCGGCTTGCGGTCCAGGAGATAGATCGCATACGCGATGAACTCCGGAACCGTGTTTCCGTTGGGCCGGAATACATATTTGCTCTTGCCATCGGTCAGAAGCTGGTGCGTGTCGCAATTCCAGCCGACGGTCGGGATTTCGAGCTGCTCGGCGATCGGAGCCAGCGCCAGGCAATTTGCACTCGATAGCGCGGCCACCATGACCTGGTTCCTCGCATCGCCCGCCAGGCGCCGGTACTCCGCGATCACGCCCTGCGCGCCTTGTGCTTCATCGACATAGGTCGCACTGACCGGCACGCCGCCGATGCCGCCCTTTGCATTGATCTGCTCGATCATCAGGTCGGCCGCGTTCTTGCCCGGCATGCCGTAGGCCGCCGCCGGCCCCGACGTGAAGGTGAATATGCCGAGGCCCAACGCATCGGGCTTTTCCTGCGCCGCGGCGGGCCAAGCCGCCGCAAGTCCAATCGTAAGCGCAACCGCGGACAGGCCGAGTCTCTTCATGTCGCCTTCGCCTCTATTTCCTGGCTGTTGGGGATTTTTCATGCCGCGCAAGGACGAACGGCTCGCGCTCGCATGATCGATGGGTGCACGTATCTATCTACCTTTAATTACTAGCTTTATTTCAAAGCTATTGATCCAGATCGGTCAAGATGAAAATGATAGCGGCTCGCATCTTTTTTGTGCTGCACTGCAAAGCGGATGCGCAGCACATCAAAGGCGTTGAACTGATCTTCTTGGCTGCTGCGCTACTTTGATCCACCCGCGACAAGATCGGGATGCAGTCCTGAAAGGCTCTGCACAAACCGCGCCAGATGAGGGCGGGAAGATCGAAAAAGCTCGTGCGTCGATCGGCTTAAGATGGTCGCGCGCGGCAACGACCAAAGCGCGAACCAATTTTGCGAAGAGATCGTGCCCAGGCAAGGACCTGGAGCGCGAGCGCGATCCAACCTGATTCCGTCGCGTCTACCGTGCGCGGGCGGCCTTCTTGCGCGCCGGCCGTTCGGACGCAGCCACCCTGCGGCTGTCCGAGGGGGCGGCATCCATGTAGGTGAGCATCGCCACCGCATGATCACCGCATCCGACCAGACGCGCCATGATCGCCGACAGCCGCGTGAAGTCGTCGGCGCTGAGGCAATCGAACAGGGCATCGTTGACGGGCGCCTGGATCGAAACGAGATCGTCAAGCATCTTGCGCCCCTTCGCCGTCACGGTCAGCAACACGCGCCGGCGGTCGACGTCATTGGTGCGCTTTTTCACCAGGCCCGCCTTGACCAGCTTGGCAACCTCGATCGTGACAAAGGCCCCCGAAAGGTGCAGGTGCTCGGCGATTCGGCTGACGCCGACCCCCTCCTCGCCCTCCAGATGCGCGATCGAGATCAGCGTCGTATAGGCAATTCCTGAGATGCCGAGCCGTCGGCCGAAATAGGCGCGGCACTCATCGACGCGGGCGCTGAACGCGAGAAAATCATGAATGAATTGCCGAAAGCGGATGTCGGTGCCATCCGGCATCAATTCCGGCTTGGAAACTGTAAGTCGGGACACGCCTTTTGACCTTTGCAAAGCCGTGGCCGAGCAAGAACGCTTGACCTCGTCGTCAGCTTAAACACGTTCGCAAGGCCAGAGCTACTGTGTTTCGCCAAGCCGACAAGCGCAGCCGGCCGCGCGACCGCACCAGCCGGTTCCTTCCGGATGATCACTCACGCCTAATGTCTTAAGCCGGCACCGCGCCAGGCTTCATTCAGGCGAGCCGCACCTCCTCGTCCGATCGCGCCTGCGCGTCGTAGATCTTGATCTGCAGCATCGGAAAGCGTCGCTTCAGGTCCCGCGCGCCAGTCTCGGCACCTTCCTTGGTCTTGAACTCCGTCTTGACTCGACCGTCAATCACAAGCGCGTAGCCGCTGGTCGGCAGCTCTCGGTTCAACCTAAGCATCAGCAAAACCAGATTTGAAATTAGCTTCTTCGGCCCTCTCGGACCGTTTCCGCTCTAAGGTGAGTCTCGGTGCCGGAGCAAGCGAAAACCAGGCCCCGTCGAACCGACCCGGACGAATGACCACTTGTCACCCGCTATTCACAATTTCGCGTCTGGAACACGCCTCTTGCGCTTGACCTTGACGCTGATCAGGCTGCTCTTCGGCCGAGCCCGTCATTGCGAGGAGCGAAAGCGACGACCCGCCGTCGCTCGCTGCGCGAGCTATGGCGAGGCGTGAAGTCCCGCCGAAGCGCCTTTGCGCGTAGGCGGAAAGCAATCCAGACTGCATCCGCGGAGAAAGCGTGGATTGCTTCGCTGCAGCCTGTCATCGGGCGGCGCACTTCACGCGGACCCGTTGGCTCCCAACGAGCCGGAGGTTGGGCGGTGGCCTCGTCGTGGCCGGCTCTGGCGCGAATATCGACATACGAGATGCCGATAGGCGCCTGGAGGGCCAGCCTTGCTACCAGGCCGCGAGGTAGGTCCCCTTGAAGCGCTTATCGAGAAACTCCTTCACCGGGTCCGAGTGATACGCCGCGATGAGTTGCTGCACCCACGGCTTGTCCTTGTCCTCCTCACGAACGGCGAGAATATTGACCCAGGGCCCCTCGACATTCTCGTGGGCGATCGCGTCGACGGCCGGATTGAGCCCTGCCTGCACGGCGTAGTTGTTGTTGATCGCCACCAGGTCGACGTCCTGCAGCGCGCGCGGAAGCTGTGCCGCATCCAGCTCGACGAACCGCAATTTCTTCGGATTGTCCGTGATGTCGGCGACCGTCGATGCAACGTTGTTCGGATCCTTCAATTTGATCACGCCGTGCAAGGCGAGGATCATCAAGCCGCGTGCCCCGTTCGAGGGATCATTGGCGATCGCAACGCGCGCCCCCTCGGGCAGATCGCTCAGCTTCTTGTACTTCAGCGAATAGACGCCCTGCGGCGAGGCGATGGTGTTGGCCACCTTCACGATCTTCCAGCCGGTTTTCGATATCTGGTTCTTCAGGTAAGGCTCGTGCTGAAACGAATTCGCCTCGATGTCCTTGAGCGCGAGGGCCTGATTGGGGATGACATAATCGGTAAACTCGACGACCTTGACGTCGAGGCCGCGCTCGGCGGCGACCTTCTTGACCACGTCCATGATCTCGGCATGAGGTCCCGCCGTCACGCCGACGCGGATTGTCTCGGCCTTCGCGGGCATCGACAGCGCAAGAGCAACGGCAACAATCGCGGCAAAGCTACGCATTCATCTCTCCAAACAGGTTAATGGACTAAATTCGAGCGGCGGTCTCAGCGGTGCCGCAGGCGCCGATTGACGCGGCGTGCCAGATAATCGCCTGCGGTTTGCACCGTCTGCACCAGCGCGATCAGAACCAGCACCACGGCCAGCATCATTTCCGGCATGAAGCGCTGATAACCATAGCGGATGCCGAGATCGCCCAGGCCGCCTCCACCGACAGCGCCGACCATTGCGGAATAGCCGAGCAGGCTGACGACGGCCAGCGTCAAGGCCATGACGAGTCCCGGCAGCGCCTCGGGGATCAGCACCTTGAACACGATCTGCAGCGGGCTCGCCCCGAACGAGGACGCCGTCTCGATCAGCCCGGCATCGACCTCGCGGATCGCAGCTTCCACCAGGCGCGCGATGAACGGCGTCGCGGCGATCGTGAGCGGCACGATTGCGGCCCCTGAGCCGATCGAAGTGCCCGCAACCAGCCGCGTTAAAGGAATGATGGCGACGACCAGGATGATGAACGGCGTCGACCGCGTCGCGTTGACGATAATGCCCAGCACCGCATTGATGGCCGGTGCGGCGAACAGCTCGCCCTTGCGGCTAGTCGCCAGGAAAATCCCGATCGGCAGTCCGAACAACGTCGCCAAGAGCGCGGCGACAGAGACCATGAACAGGCTTTCGCCGGTCGCCTCGATGATCAGGTTGATGAGCTCACGCGACATAGCCAAGGCGCTCCACGGAGAATTGCTGCTGCGAGAGATGGGCCAGCACCTGCCGCGCCGTGGCCTCGCCACCGGGAATGCCGATGATCAGCGAGCCCACATGCTGGCCGCCGATCTCGTCGATACGGGCCGAGAGCAACGCGACGTCGATTGCCAGTTCGCGCGCGAGGCGAGCGACGATGGTGTCGCCGGCATCCGTCCCCCGCACCTGCAGGCGAATGACGGCCCGGCCGCCCGGGATCGGCTGCGGTTCGAGCCGGCTCGCCAGCGAGACCGGAATAGTGTCGCCAAGCACCTCGGCAAGGAAACTCTGGGTGATCGGGTGCTTCGGCTGGGTAAAGATGTCGGCGACATGTCCCCGCTCGACGATATTGCCGGCATCGATCACGACGACTTCCTTGGCGAGCTGACGGACGACCGACATCTCGTGGGTGATCAGGACGACAGTGACGCCGATCTCGCGATTGATGTTGGCGAGCAGATCGAGGATCGCGCGCGTCGTCTGCGGGTCGAGCGCTGAGGTTGCCTCATCCGACAAGAGGACGTTCGGTCTGGTGGCGAGCGCACGGGCGATGCCGACGCGCTGCTTCTGGCCGCCGGACAGCTCGGATGGATAGCGATCATGCTTATCGGCAATGCCAACGAGGTCCAGCAGTTCGGAAACGCGCACCGCAATATCGGCCTTCGACCAACCGGCAATTTCGAGCGGCAGGGCGATATTGTCCGCCGCCGTCCGCGACGACAACAGGTTGAAATGCTGGAAGATCATGCCAATCGAGCGCTGCGCCAGGCGCAGCTCCCGACCCACCAGGCTGGAGATATCGCGGCCGTCGACAACGACCCGCCCGGTGGTCGGTTTTTCCAGCCCGTTGATCAGCCGGACGAGGCTCGACTTTCCCGCGCCCGACCGGCCAATCACGCCGGTGATCGATCCGCGCGGGATGGCAAAATCGATGTGCTGCAGCGCCTGGACACCTGGCTTGTCGCGATAGGCGGGATAGATTTTCGAAACGGCCTCGAACCGGACCATCGCGTCCTGTTCGACGGGACTTTCGGAAACGGGCGGAGCTGATGGGATGGCTCGCGCGACTGCCAGCGATTGATGTGCATTCATTCGACAATTCCAACTCTCATGGCGCGGCCGCGTCACAGTCTCCACGGATCAAGAACGCAACAACTCAGTGGCCGAATAGCTGGAGATCGCTATCGACGATGGCGAGCGGCGCGGCCGGTGCACCTGTCGCGGCGCTTCCGATCGCCGTCCGACGGCCTTGGCCCGCCGAGCGATTTGCTGCGATTTTCGTGGACCACCTGCACCCGGTACCGCACCGCACAATAACATGGCCTGCAGCCGCGTCCCTGGCAATTTCAGATATCGGCGTCAAGATAGGCCAAGCTTTCTCTGACCGTCGCACCAAAAGAAGATTTTTGCGGTCAGGCAATATAGGTCTTTTCGGAGACGCCAGGCCATTGCGTCCCGCTTCCCACCTGCCGCGCGCGTTCACGAGCGCGATCCGCTCGCATCGGCTCGATGACCGCTTCACACTGCCCGACAATTTCGATTAATGCTGGCGCGCCGCGTGCTGCCAACGAGGAGAAGAAGGTGACTATTGAGAAGCAGGTTTCGACCAGCCGTGCCCCCGAATACGAGGCCGATCGCATCTTCGTTGACCGCTGGTCGCCGCGCGGGTTTAGTCCAGAGGAAATCCCAGAAACGGTTCTGCACGGCTTCTTCGAGGCCGCGCGCTGGGCACCATCCGCTTTCAACTCCCAACCCTGGCGCTTTCTTTATGCTTTGCGCGGCCAGCCGGAATTCGAGACCTTTCTGACGCCTCTGATTGCGTTCAATCAGGACTGGGCGCGCCACGCCGCGGCCCTGATCTATTTGCTGTCGAAGAAGGAGTTTACGGCACCGGGCAAATCGGAGCCGCAATTCTCGCGCACCCATTCCTTCGACAGTGGCGCTGCCTGGGCCAATTTCGCCAACCAGGCGACAGCCGCGGGGTGGTCGGCGCACGGCATGAGCGGATTTGACGTCGAGAAGGCGAAGGTCGTGCTCGGGGTGCCCGACGGCTTTGCGGTCGAGATTGCGATTGCGGTCGGCCGCAAAGGCGATGGCGCACATTTGCCGCCCGGGCTCCTGCAGCGCGAGCAACCGAGCAGCCGCTCCCCGGTTGGCGCCTTCGTGGCACGAGGCTTGTTTCCCGAACGCTTCCGAGGCTGATTGCGATGACCAGCGTCTCGCAATCCCAAATCCCCGGCACGACGCGGCCCGACGGGATAGCCGAAACGACCCCGCGCGAGCTGCGCCGTCGCTGCGTGCCGGCGAAGAAATCGCCTTGCTCGACGTCCGCGAGGAAGGGCCCTATTCCCTCGCCCATCCGTTCTTTGCGGTCTCGCTGCCGCTCTCGCAAATCGAACTGCGCATTCTCGATCTGATCCCGCGGCTGACCGCGCCGATCGTCGTTTACGATAATGGCGAGGGATATGCGGCGCGCGCGGTGGCACGCATTTCGAGGCTTGGGTTTACGGACGTTTCCATCCTCCGCGGCGGTCTTGCCGCTTATGCAGAGGTCGGCGAGGTCTTCCGCGATGTCAATGTGCCGAGCAAGGCGTTCGGAGAGCTCGTCGAAGCGATCCGCCACACTCCTTCTCTTTCCGCACGCGAGGCCAAGGCGCTGCTCGAGAGTGAACCCAACCTCGTGGTGCTCGATGCGCGGCGGTTCGAGGAATACCGCACCATGAGCATTCCCAGGGGCATCAGCGTTCCCGGCGGCGAGCTTGCGTTTCGTGCGCGCGAAATCGCGCCTTCGCCCGACACCACCATCATCGTCAATTGCGCGGGCCGGACCCGCAGCATCATCGGCACCCAATCGCTGATCAATGCCGGCCTCCCCAACAAGGTCTTTGCGCTCCGCAACGGCACCATCGGCTGGACGCTGGCCGGGCACACGGTCGAGCGCGGCAAGACCGACCGCTTCCTGCAGCGGCCCGAGACGACCTACCCCACCGCCCTTGCCGACGCGAAAGCCTGGGCCGACCGCGTCGGCGTTTCGGTCCTGGACCGCGCCACGTTCGCTCTTTTCCTGGCGCAGGCGAACGAGCGCACGCTCCATCTTCTGGATGTGCGGACGCCGGAAGAATATGAGCGTGGACATCCGGCCGGCTTTGCCTCGGCGCCGGGCGGTCAGCTCGTGCAGGCGATCGACGAATGGGTCGCGGTCCGCGGCGCGCGGCTGGTATTGTTCGATGATGATGGAATCCGCGCGCGAATGACCGCGTCCTGGCTGGTCCAGATGGGCTGGGAAGCCCACGTCGTTGGACCGGACGTGATCGCGGCGACGCGTGCCGGAACGCCGGCGCCGCGCCGCCCCGTTCCCCCCGATCCGGGCGGTGACGCAATTGCGGTCGCAGAACTCGCCGCCCATGCGGTGAACTGGACGGTCGTCGATCTCGCGCGCAGTCCTGCCTACACGGCGGGCCATATTCCGGGCGCGCATTTCGTTCTGGCCTCGCGCTTCGCCGAGGATCTGCCCCGCCTGCCCGGCGACGGACCGATCGTCCTGACCAGTGCCGACGGCGATGAAGCGCTGTTCGCGCTTGCCGATGCGGCGACGGCGACGCCGCGCAAGGTCACGGTGCTCAAGGCGGGAACGCGCGCCTGGGTGGAAAGCGATCGTTCACTGGAGCGGGATCATCACTCCTGGGTGTCGCAACCTGATGACGTCTACAAGCGCCCCTACGAGGGCACGGATAATGCGACCGCCGCGATGCAGGCCTATATCGACTGGGAGCTGCAGCTCGTCGCGCAGCTTGCCAATGATTCCGTATCCAACTTCCATGTCATCTGATCGGATTGGTGCCGGGCGAGAGGCTCGGCCCCCAGCCCCGGCGCGAGCGGATCTCCGATTATAACCACGCGCGCATCACCGTTCGTCGGCAAGAATCTCGTCCAGCGCAAGCGGCGTCTCCTTCCGCAGCGACCATTCGGAGCGGGCAGCGGCGCGGCGCAGACCGCGCTCGCTGATCGGCAGTTGCAGACGCTCGAACAGCGCCTGCATCTCCGCTTGGGCCGCAAGATGGGACTGGTTCGGACCGGCCCCGGGCGTGATCTCGTCCGGCGGATCGAACGCGGTCATTCCCAAGGGGAAGAACTGCCGATAGACCGCCCGCTCGGCGGAGCCTTCGGCGTCCCTGAAGCCAACGCGCAGGCCGAGTTCGGCGAGACTGTGCTTGACCAGCGCGCCTTCACACATGCGGTTACGGATCACCACCCAATCGATGAAGCCGGGATCTAGTTGCCGCCTTTTCGCTCGCGCCGCGCAAACCATTGTCGCGTAATGACCGGTTCGGATGATTTCATGGGTGACAGGATCGATCAGGCCCAGCGAGCAAAGGTCAAGAAAGCTGTCCTGCAGTGGGGTTAAGATCGTATCGGCAGCCAAATGGGCCACGCGCATGAGGTAGCTGTCGTGCGAAGGCGTATCGATCACGAGGAAGTCGCAGGACGCCTCGAAGCTCGCGATCGCCTCTTGCAGCCAGTCAAGTTCCTTGGCTTCGTTCTCGTCGGCCCTCATGCCCTGGGCGGCGGCGATGTGCCGGTGCAGCGGAACCTCGAGCTCAATGCGCTGATGGTTCGCCCATATGCGGCGGTTTTCGATGTAGCACGTCAGGCTGCGCTGGTCGGGGTCGAGATCAAGCGCTGCGACCTTTTGCCCGGCCTTCAAGAGGCCGATGGCCACGTGCATCGCCAGCGTCGTCTTGCCCGAGCCGCCCTTCCCGTTGCCGACGACAATGACGTAAGGTGCACTTCGCAATCTGCGAAGCGCTCCGTGCTGCATCTGACACTCCAGCGCTTTGCGAGACGTCTTTCACTAATCCGTCGCCGCGCCGTGCCGTTCCCGACCGCACAGCGCGGGAGCGCAACGGCCGCAACACATCCTTGTGACCCGATGACGTTCGACCATCGTTCAACACCTGCCTTCGCTTGCGCAAAGCCGGAGAGAGGGTTCCTTTCACCACCAGGATGCTCTCGCCTCGGAGGGGGCCTACGCTTGACGCGAACGGATGCCTTGATCTTGATCAATTGACATGAGCCGTGTTCAACTTACCTCCAGGGAGCTAAGCAGAGGAGGTTCAGACCGTGGCGCGCGAACGAGTGATCTCTCCAACCGGCCGAGGCATTATCTTCGCCACCATCTCGGCACTGGCTCTTACCACATCGGCTTCGCCGCTCGCCGCAGCCTCCGCGACGGGCTCGAACGGCGTCTCTGTGACGGCGTCGAGCGATGCGACGGATTTCAGCGCGGCCCGCCGTCACCGCCGTTACCATCGCGGGCCGAGCGCGGCCGGCGCGGCCTTCATGGGGATGGCGCTTGGACTGGCCGCCGGCGCCATCGCGGCCCAGCAACGGCGCGAATACTATGAGAACTACGGCTATTATTACGGCCCCGGATATTACGGGCCAGGCTCCTATTACGGCCCGCGATATTACTATCCGCCCTATTGAGGGCGCTATTCGCTATGGCGGCGGCACGTTGCGCTGCAGATCCTCCAGCCATGCTGCTGCGTTGCCATCGGACGGCGCGCGCCAATCGCCTCGCGGCGACAGCGAGCCGCCTGCCGAGACTTTCGGACCGTTCGGCAACGCCGACCGCTTGAATTGGCTGAAGGCAAAGAACCGGCGCAGGAACACCTCCAGCCAATGGCGAATGTCCGCCAGGCCGTAGGCACGGCGCTGGTCGGCCGGGAAGCCGGGCGGCCACAGGCCGGCCCCGCGGTCCTTCCATGCGTGCCATGCCAGAAACGCGATCTTGGAGGGACGAAATCCGTAGCGCAGTGTGTAGAACAGATTGAAGTCCTGCAATTCATACGGGCCGATCGCGGCCTCGGTGCTTTGCGGCTTCTCGCCTGCGGCCGCGGGCACGAGTTCCGGGGAGATCTCCGCCGCCAGAATGGCGCCGAGCGTATCTCCCACCTCCGGGGCAAACTGCTGCGAAGCGATGACCCAACGGATCAGGTGCTGGATCAGGGTCTTCGGCACGCCGGCATTGACGTTGTAGTGCGACATCTGGTCGCCGACCCCATAGGTGCACCAGCCGAGCGCCAGTTCCGACAGATCGCAGGTGCCGATGACGATACCGCCGTGATGATTGGCCAGCCGAAACAGGTAGTCGGTGCGCAGGCCCGCCTGCACGTTCTCGAAGGTGATATCGTACACGGGCTCGCCTCGGCCAAAGGGGTGGCCGAGCTCTTTGAGCATCTGGGTCGCGGTGGGGCGGATGTCGAGCTCGTGCGCGCTCACGTGCAGCGCCTTCATGAGCGCGAGCGCGTAGCTCTTGCTCTGGCTGCCCGTTGCAAAACCCGGCAACGTGTAGGCAAGCACGTTCGAGCGGGGAAGGCCGAGCAGATCGATCGCTTTCGCGGCGACGATCAACGCGTGCGTCGAGTCCAAGCCGCCCGAGACACCGATGACGACGCGCTTGGTGCCGGTCGCCTGCAGCCGCTGCACGAGACCGGCCACCTGGATGTTGTAGGCCTCGTAGCAATCCTGCGCGAGCCGCGTCTCGTCGCTCGGCACGAAGGGAAAACGTTCGACGCTTCGGATCAATCCGATATCGGCCGTAGGCGGCCGCAGCGAAAAGGCGATGCGGCGAAAGCTGCCGCCGCGCGTGGCGATCTCGCGCCGGTTGTCGTCGAAGGTGCCCATCGACACGCGCTCCTGCCGGAGCAGGTCCAGGTCGACGTCGGCGAAGGTGATCTGTCCGCCCCGGCGGAAACGCTCGCCCTCGGCCAGCAAGACGCCGCTCTCGAAAATCGAGGTCTGGCCGTCCCAGGCCAGATCGGTCGTCGACTCGCCGTCGCCCGCCGCCGCATAGACATAGGCCGCAAGGCACCGCGCAGAGCAGGATTGACAGAGAAGCGCGCGCGCCCGCGCCCGGCCGATGGTGATCGGACTTCCCGAGAGATTGGCGAGCACGGTGGCGCCGGCCAGCGCGAGCTCCGAGGCCGGCGTCACGGGGATCCACATGTCCTCGCAGATCTCTACCCCGATGGTGAGAGCCGGGACGTCCTCAGCCTCGAACAGAAGATCGACGCCGAACGGCGCCCTCGTCTGCGCGATCGCGATCTCCAATCCCGCCATGCCCGCGCCGGAGGCGAAGTGGCGGCCTTCATAGAATTCCCGGTAGGTCGGCAGATAGGTCTTGGGCACGACGCCCAGGATGCGGCCGCGATGGATCACCACCGCGCAATTGTAGATCCGCGCCCCGAACCGCAACGGCGCGCCGATCACGAGGAGCGTCATCAGCTCGGCCGAGGCTTCGGCAATCGTGGCAAGCCCCCGCCCCACGGAATCGAGCAGCGGATCCTGCATGACGAGATCTTCGATCGCATAGCCCGAGAGACAAAGCTCGGGAAATACGGCGAGCGCAGCGGCATTCTCATGACAGGCCCGCGCCGCCTTGAGAATCGCCGCCGCATTGGCGGTCGGATCGGCCACGCTGGACACCGTGACGCAGGCCGCCACGCGGGCAAAGCCGTGCCGATAGATCGAGTGGAAGCTCATCTCGCCCGGTACCTCCTTATTCCCGCTTATAGGACATCGGCCGTTGCGCTGAACAGGTCAAGCGGGGCTTTCCGCCCTACATCCGCGCAAAACAGCGTCCCGAGCGGAAGCCACGGCCCGACCATGGCCCGAGCATGATCAAGCTCGCTGCCCGCTTTGGATTTGCGCGCGATGAAATCGGGTCGCTTCCCCGGCGCAATGAGGCTCCCCCGCCCTCGAGTTTGTACTATTCTTGCCCGTCGGAGAGCCAAGTTCCGTCCGTAGGGGCATCGCTTGCTGAAGAAAAACGAACTCCTCGCCGCGCTGGAGCAACGCCTCGGGCGGCTGCACGCCCGCCAGCGGCTGGGCATCGAGGCCGATCACGAGGCGCAGGTGTTCGGCCAGGGCCTGAACTTCTTTCATATCGAGAACTGGTATTCGGTTCACTCCGTCATCCGCAACACGCTGAAGTTGTGCGGCCTTTATTGGCGCGGGCGCAAGAACGCCGAGCGCATCGTTGTGAAGACAAACCACGTCCCCTCAAGCAGGCTGCCCGCGCAATTCGATGGTTTCACCATCCTTCATATCAGCGATACCCATGTCGACATGAACCAGCGCGCCATGCAGCGGCTGGCCGAACTCGTCACGGGACTGCAATATGACATCTGCGTGTTGACCGGTGACTTCCGCGGCGCGACGTTCGGTCCCTTTGATGCGGCCTTGAACGGCATGGAACGGCTGGTCGCGCATTTGAAGCCGCCGATCTTCGGCGTGCTCGGCAATCACGATACCATCCAGATGCTGCCCGAGCTGGAAGCCATGGGCATTCGGATGTTGCAGAACGAATGCGACGTCATCACACGCGGCGAAGAGTCGATCTATCTCGCTGGAATCGACGATGCCCACTATTTCAGGGTCGACAATATCGAGAAGGCCGCCGCGGCCATACCTGAAGGCACATTCGCGATCCTGTTGTCGCACACGCCCGAAATTTATCGGCAGGCCGCACATGCCGGCTTCGACCTGCTGCTCTCCGGCCACACCCATGGCGGGCAGATCTGCCTGCCCGGCGCGATCCCGATCACGCTGGATTCGGTGCTGCCGCGCCGGATGGGCGCCGGTGCCTGGCACTATGGCAATATGGCCGGCTACACCTCGGTCGGCGCCGGGTCCAGCGTCGTCGCGGTGCGCTACAACTGCCCGCCAGAAATCACCCTGCACCGCCTGACGCGCGCCTGATCGTCAATAGGGCTGATCGCGAATGCGCAGACTGTACAGAATGCGCGAGACGATCAGTTCGCCCACCATGAAGATGCCAACGCAGACGACAATATCGGCGAAGCTCAGCGCCAGCATGCCTTGGCACGCCAGCAGCGGAAACAGCGATTCCGGGATCTGATCCAGACCAATCGCCTGGCTGCTCGGCGCCAGCTTCAAGCGTCGCTTGATGAAACTCGAGAACAGGTCGCCGATCATGGCGAAGGTCGCCATCAGCGCGCCCACGCCGGCGGACACCGCAAGCAACGGCGCCACCGCCGCCGTGACGGCGATCGAAGAGACCACGCCGCGGATCGTCTTCGATGCACCAAACAGCGGCTGGCCATCGAGAAAGCGCCCTCCTCCATCCAGCGGGACCGCCAGACGGGATCCGCAGATCTTCTTGACGATGACCGGCGTTCCGTTCGCAAGCATCAGAAGCGCGAGCGCCTGCGCGATCGGAAAGATCTGCATGTTGTCCTGCCGCTTACGACATGCATCAACGGCGATGCGATTACGTATCACGCGCGTTGATACATATCAGGCCAGACAACAGATCAGACGACGCGACGCCGAAGTTCAATAGCCAAAATAGCACGACAGCACGTAATCCCAATCCAGCTCCGGCCGAACCGGGGGATGTCGGCATTCGTCGTAGTAGAATTGATAGTTCTTCCAGAACTGAGCGGCATCCCTATAAGGACCCGGCCGCAGCTCGCCAGGGCCCTGCATCGGATAGCCGATGCCGATCGCCGCACGGCTGTGAGCGAGGGTGAGCCGGCCGCCTCCCCCATCCGCGCGAACAGGCGTCATCACCGCGAGCAATCCCGCGACCGCAACAGCACCAAGCCGTTCCGCCATTCTCATGGTCAGGTCCTTTCAGGATAACGTAAGGATGTACAACGCAAGTAGGTCCCGCACTGTCAGACTTATGCGATTTCGCGCGCGCGCAAGGCCGCCTCGCCGCTTTGCAGCCAGGCGGCAACGCGCCGCCACGAGGTCGTGAGCGTCCTCGCACCCATGAACAGGCCGAGATGAGTGGAAGGTGCGATCGCGCGCTCGATGAACGCCGCCTGCGTTCCCAGCAACGGGGCCGCCGCCAGCGCCTGCGCCGCCGGCACCACCTCATCGTCAGTGCCGGCCAGCAGGAAGACCGGCACCGTCAGCCGATCAAGGTGAACTTCGCGCCCCAACGCGACGAAGCCGCCTTTTGCCAGTCTATTCTCCCTGAAGATCCAGTTGACCGCCTGGAGGTAATACGTCCCCGGCAGATCCACGGTCTGATTGTGCCAGCGGGCAAACCGCTCCCGCAACGCCTTGTCGGCAGCACTATCTGGCGACAGACTTCTTTGCAGCACCACTTCGGCGTCAGCCGAAGGACTCCAGAAGCGGAGGATGTCATCGCCCCTCACGATCCCACCGCCGCTATTTACCAATCCTTCGAATGCGGCCAGGGAGGCATTGGTAACCATCAGCGAAAGATCGGACTCGACCGACATGTCGACGGGCGAGCCGACGAGCACCAACCGACGCACCTTCTCCGGAAACCGTGCGGCATAGACCAGCGACAGCCAGCCACCCTGGCATAGCCCGACCAGATCGACCGGCCAGCCGATCTCGTCGATCGCAACATTGAGATCGGCAAGATAATTGTCGATCGACAGATAGCGCATGTCAGAGGAGGCCGAGCGCCAATCCGTCGCATACAAACGGTTGAGCCCGCCGCGTTGCAGCGCCCCGACAAGGCTGTGGCGAGGTGCAAGATCGGCGATCAAGGCGCCGTGCAGCGCATAGGGCGCGCAGATGAGAACGGGATTGCCGCCTTGCGCCCGCGAAAAGTCGCGCAGGCGCAAGGTGGCGAGGTCGAGCGCGACCTTGTTCGGCGTCGTCCAGGCCAATTCGGTGTCGTCGCGCTTCTCGGTCGCGCCCACCCCCAGTTCGATCCACCACGAGCAGGCATCCAGGGCAAATTTTGCGGCGGTATAGGGCCACAGCATCGGGTCCTGCGGCCAAGCCGTCGCGGGTCTATCTTGTCCAGGCGTTGTTCGCTTCTCTCCCACGGTCTTGCTCCTGTGGGGCTCATCTCGCCAATGCGTCAGCCGCATCAGGGCGGCCTGTCAAAAGAAGGCCTCGATGCCGACAACCGGAATGCCCTGCGATTTCAAGCTATGATGGGTTGCGGCAATTGAACCATCGATGTCAATGCCGCGACACGCCTCTTCGATCACGACCGCGTCAAAGCCGGCACGGCGGGCATCCTCCGCCGAGTAGCGAACGCAGAAATCGAACGCCAGTCCGGCCAAGAACAGTGTCTGCCAGCCGCGCTCGCGGAGATAGCCGGCGAGCCCCGTCGGCGTCTTGTGATCATTCTCGTAAAAGGCCGAATAGGAATCGATGTCGCGGTGGATGCCCTTGCGCAGCACGAGGCTGGCGTGAGGGACCACGAGCGCCCTGTGAAACTCGGCGCCGACGCTGTCCTGAATGCAGTGATCGGGCCACAGCACCTGGGTGCCATAGTTCAGCTCGATCGCATCAAACGAACGCTTGTGCGTGTGGTTGGAGGCGAAGGAGACGTGATCCTTGGGATGCCAGTCCTGGGTCAAGATGACGTTCTCGAATTTTGCCGCCATGCGATTGATGGCTGGAATGACCTTCTCGCCGCCCGGCACGGCAAGTGCGCCGCCGCTGCAGAAATCGTTCTGCACGTCGACGACGATCAGCGCATCCTTGTTCGAGATCTTCATGGTGGCCACTCCGGTAAGCTCATTCTCCAATCGGCGACGGCGGCGAGCTGCTCCAGCGCGGTTGACACCTGCACCCGGTAAGATACCAGCGGCCTGAAACCGCGCAGTTCCGCCGGCAGCCGCTCCAGCCCTCGACGCGCATGCGTGCGAATGTCGTGCAGCGAGGGCTGCGCAGCGATACGCCGGCCGCCGGCCATCACGGGACGGATCAGCGATTCGCCCTCCTGCTTGTCCTCCTCCGTGGAGAGAATGTCCATGACCATTCGCCCATCCCCATCATAGCGCCGCCAGACCTGTTTGCGGCCGGGCCAGGTCGCTTTTCCCGTCGAACGCTTGCGGCGCGGCAAGCCGGCATATTCCTGCAGTTTGTATGCACAGTCGAGCGCAGGCGCATCGGAAGAGGTCGTCAGGCTGCTACCGATACCGATGCCGCCGATCGGCGCTTTCTCCCGCGCAAAAGCAATGAGCGTGCTCTCCTCGATCCCACCGCTTGCGAAGATGGTGGTGTCCCTCAACCCGCCGGCATCCAGAATTCTGCGCACGCTTTTCGCCAACGCCACCAGGTCGCCGCTGTCGATACGCACCGCACGCACGGCAATCCCCACCTCGTTGAGGCGCGGCGCCAACGCGACCACTTTGCGCGCAGCAGCCTCGGTATCGTAGGTGTCGATCAGCAGCACCAGATTGTCCGGCCGCGCGCGAGCAAAGGCCTCGAAGGCGGCGGTCTCGTCATCGAACGGTTGAATAAACGAATGCGCCATCGTGCCGTAGCTCGGAATGCCGAACACCTTCTCGGCGAGAACGGTCGCGGACCCGGCGAAACCTGCGATGTAGCTGGCGCGCGCAGCCATCAGCCCGGCATCCGCGCCATGGGCCCGACGCAGCCCGAAATCGACCAGGAGCTTGTCCGGCGCGAGCAGCACCATGCGCGCGGCCTTGGAGGCGATCAGCGTTTGAAAATGCAGGATGTTGATGAGGTGCGTTTCGAGAAGCTGCGCCTGGGGCAACGGTGCTGTGACCCGCAGGATCGGCTCGTTGCCGAAGAAAAGGCTGCCTTCCCGCATCGCGTGCACCTCGCCGGTGAAGCGGAAATTAGCTAGATAATCGATCAGTTCTGCGCTGAACTTATCGGTTCGTTCAAGCCAGGCGAGGTCGTCGGCCGAGAACTTCAGGCTTTCGATGCGCTCGAGCACCTGCTCCAGCCCCGCCGCCATGAGGAAGCTGCGCTGCGGCGGCAGCTTGCGAACGAAGAATTCGAACACGGCGATTTCGGTCTGGCCGGCCTCAAGGTAGGCCTGGATCATGGCCAGATGGTACAGGTCGGTCAGGAGGGCGCTCGATACGGGTTCCATCCGCGATCCTCGGCGTTGTCCCGGGTCAAGCGCCAACCGGCCGATCGGTTCACCTTGTCGGAACTCTGGCAAGCCGCCATTTGACCTTCATCAACAAGCACCTGCCCTGCCACGGCTATGATGCGCCAAATGGATGCCTTTGGGGGGTCGAACATGAAAGAAATCCCGGATCTTGCGATATCGCTGGAGAAGGTCGCCGCGATCCTCGCCAAAGCCCGGCAGTTCGACGTCAAGGACGTGGTCACCGATCCCGACTCCGGCTCGAATGCAAGCGACGACGCCATGCTGTCGGTCTTGGAGGATCACGCTGACGATCCCGTCCGGACCGAACTCGCCGCCATCATTCGCTCCCTGAACGAGGACGAGCAGGTCGATCTCGTGGCCTTGACGTGGCTCGGCCGGGGCGATGGCAGTCTCGACGATTGGCCGGACCTGCGCGCCGAGGCCTCGCGCGCGCATAACAGACGGACGGCCGAGTATCTCTTGGGTATCCCGTTGCTCGGTGACTATCTTGAGGAGAGTCTTTCAACCTTCGGCCACTCGCCGGAAGAGTTCGAACAGCCGGTTTAGTCTCGCGAGGCGACGACCATGCCCTATCGCTCCAACGACGACCTGCCCCCGCCCGTCCGCAGCCACCTGCCGCCGCACGCGCAAGACATTTACCGCGAAGCCTTCAACCATGCCTTCGCCTCGCACTCAGGAGACGTGCGGCAGGAGGAGATCGCCCATCGCACGGCCTGGGCGGCGGTCAAACGATCCTACGTGAAAGTCGGCGAGTACTGGATGCCGCAGCAGAATGTTCATTAGGCTGTATGCCTGGAGAATCGCCCTGTAGCGCTGAACAATACCTGCTTCGCTCCGGAAGCGATCGAAGTGCTGTGTCGCCGTGAAATGACGCTATGGGCCAGTCGGAGACATTGACTAGGACGAGTGAACCTCGTGAACGGCCACTCGTGAAAATCGCGTTACCGCCTTGAGCTCGATGCGGCACTACTCGGGATAGACCTGAACGTCCTCCCGCCCTGGCTTGTTGAAAAGGATGAATACCAAGGGATTGCCCGGCTCGGACATTGCATCGCTGCGCTGGCCCGTTATCTCTCCGTCCACGCCGCTTGTATACTCCGCAACCACCTCGCCAAAGCTGTCGCGCTGGATGGCAACCTTCTGTCCGGCTTTGACTTTGTCGTTGAGCTTGACCAGATGCTCAACGAGACCTCCCGCGGTGGCCAGGATCGGGTACGCGCTGTTGCCGACAAAGACACCCACGTCCTTGCCTGTACGTCCCATTGGCCCGGCAACGATGCCGTGATGCTTGAGGACGTTCATTGTGCCTTCCACGAAGAGCGAGATCATCTCAAGGTCGAGGACGCGCGCAGCGCCGATTTCCGGCGTGAAGGAGGGGATGCCCACGTCCATAAACGCGTTGTGCAGGACACCGGGATACACATGATTGTCGAAGATCTGGCCGACGGGATAGAGCTCCACCATCGCCTTGACCTCGGGCACATCCATGCCGCCAATATTGAATGCGGTGACTTCGAATCCGGTTGTCCCTGTGTGGAAGTCGATCGCGAAGTCGGCGTTTGGCCGCAGCAGCCGGTTGAACAGAAGCCCAGCGTGTCGGCTGGGTGCGGTTGCGCCGTTCTCGTTGCCGGGCCACTCCCGATTCATATCAATCAGATCGATGCCTCTGCCCTGGTTGGGCCATCTGCGCTGCATGCTTTCCAGGGCCGGGCGGGACACGTCCGTGACCGCCATCACCGTGCCCGACATCTGCGCCGGGTCGAGTTGGCTCATCACGGTCTGGACCGTATGCACAGAACTCACCTCGTCGCCGTGCACGCCACTGGTCAGGACGCCGCGCTTGCCTGGCTTTGCTCCCTTGGCGACGGTCACAGACACATACCAGTGCTGTCCGGTTGGCATCTCAACGCCTTGAAAATACAAAAGGTGCTTCTTGCCGGGCTCTAGATCGTTGATGTCAAGCGCGCTGACAATCTTCTTTCCGTCTATCGTGTCTCCGGTAAAAGCGGTCCCTCGTGATGAAGCTGCTGCCCGCGTACCCGGGGCGTCAGCGCTGGCCGCGAGCGCGGCTGAGGCACCGATTGCGGTGACCATGAAGTTGCGGCGATTAAGGCTGTCCGGTCCCTGATCGTTAGACATTGCGGAGACCCTTTCTCGTCAGGTGTCCTTACCGCCAGCCGGACACAGGCTATCACAAATTCAGCCAGGAGGTCGGCTCGGGGTCACGAGCCGCCTTTGCGAATGCGTCAACGCCGACGGCCCGAATTCGCCCGCGCGCAAAAACGAATTTCTCGAGACAATTCAAGCTGATTTGGGTCGTCCAGATCTCACGCGAAAAATATTCCACTTTCTTTTTTTCAGAAATCGGTGATTACTCAGCGTGTCCCGGCCCAATAAGAGGGGCGTTTCGCGATCGTCACGAACGTTGGGCTTGCGGATGCGGTGGACGCGCCGGCACTGACAGACGAGCAGTGCGCGACGCGGACGGCGAAGTCGTGTGGTCCTGGCGCCCCAAGGCTGGCGCTAAGTTCGCGGCGATGCGCTTTGCGCATCGCGCTGACGACGGTGACAACAAAGTCTGGCTCACCGAGGAGAGCTCGAAGTAAGCCGTAAACCACTGCGCGGGGAAGGTCGGTGTGATTACCGCCTGTACCTGTGGTCAACGCGCACCTCGCGCAGCTTTTTCGCGCGGGGGCCCCGGGTGCATGCGGCCACCCGGCCTTCCCTGCGCCCTCGATGTTCCGGAGGGACAAGGATGTTGCAGGACTCGGATGCGAATGGCGTCGCGAGAACGAGGACTCGCGGAAGCGCTCTTGCTGTGGCCCGTCCTTCGAGACGCTTGCTTCGCAAGCTCCTCACGATGAGGTCATGACGTGTGGCGCTCTCAAAGTCTCATGGTGAGAAGGCGCAACGCGCCGTCTCGAACCACGGGGGTGCCGAACCCGAAAGTGCACTACCCCTGCGGCGCCTGTGTCCTGTTCGCCGGAAATCGTTTGAGCGTTGCAATCACCTCGTCGTCGCTGACTTGATGAAAATCGCGGTAGAAATAACCGATTGCTCCAAAATCTTCGGGCGTGTCCAGACAGACCAGCGCGTCGACCTCGGCATGCAGTTTCTCGACGGTGTCGAGTGGCGCGACGGGAACCGCAAGCACCAGCTCTTTCGGCTGCCGCACCCGAACCGTCCTGATCGCCGCGAGCGTTGTCGCCCCCGTGGCGACGCCGTCATCAATCACGATGGCTACATGATCCTTCACCGCCGACCGCGGCCGATCCTCCAGATAGTGTTTGCGCCGGCGCGCGATCTCGGCAAGCTCCTCCTTGCAGACGGCATCGAACCCCTTCGCGCTGATGCCGGACAATTCGATGACGTCGCTGTTGCGGATAATGATCGGCTCTTCAGCATCCGCGACCGCCCCCATCGCGAGCTCCGGCTGATCCGGCAGGCCGATCTTGCGGACCAGCAGCAGATCGAGCGGAGCCTCGAGCGCTGCCGCGACCTCGGCAGCGACCGGCACGCCCCCGCGCGGCAGCGCCAGGACGACCGGATGCCGGTCCTTGTATTTGAGCAACGCCTGCGCGAGCTGCCGGCCCGCATCGGTTCGGTTCTGAAACAGCATGGCGAAGCCATCCTTTCGCGAACTGGGGTGAGACTATCGGCGCTGCCAAACGTCATGATGGACTGGCATCAAGCTTCCAAGGTTCCGACCGGCCATAAGCGTTCGGCACGGCAGCCGCGTCGACAAGTTCAAGAAACCGGTGCGACTTCCCTGTCTCGATTTTCCACGGCCGAACGCCGCGCCGCCCGCTGTCGCGGCGAACACCCGATCTGCAGGCCGGCACCGGAGGTTTATCTAAGCGTGACGCCGCTGAGCGCAACGCCGGCCGGCTGTCGCGGCACGCTTTGCCCGCAGAGCGGCGGATTTTGCCTGGCCCTGCACTTGATCTGGGCGGTGGCCTCGAGCGCATCGTCAGCATCCATCGTCGCCTTTTGTTGCAGCGCCGGAAGATACCAAGGCGGCTTGAGGTTGGCGTCCGAAGCCCATTGTGGAGCGACACTCAATCGCTCGCTGACCGAGCCGGTTTCCGCGCTAGTCCGCGAGGTTGAAAGCGAGTGCAGCAACACCGACCAGGATGAGACTCGCGGCCCAACCTGCTTCGAGATTGAACCAGCTAAGCGAAACAAATTTCAGCCCGAGATAGCGGTAAACCGCCTAGGCCATGCTGCCGCCGGCGGCGATCATCGCCGCGACATGGATCATCGCAACCAGCACCGCCATTCCGAGATTTGCTCCCATGAGCGCGCCGGCCGCTTCGTGGCCGGTATCCAGCGCCAATGCCTGGCACAGACCGAGATAGATCGGCACGAGCATCAACGCCGCGCCATGCGCGAGCGCGATCGCAAACGACCAGAGGCCGAGCTGCGCCGGCGGTATTCGCGCCAGCGCGCGCGGGTGGCGCCGGTTGAAGAGCCGAAAGATGCCGAAGGCGATGAGCAGCAGACTCGCAAAGGTTCTGATCTGATGCTGCCATTCCGCAAGGACCAGCAGCAGCACGAACGGCAGCAGCATCAACAACGTCGCCAGCAGATGGCCGACCGAGAGCGGTCCGAGCGCCGCGAACAGCGCGCGCGGACTTCGCTCCATGAGCCCAGCCGAAACGGCGAGCGGCCAGCCCATTCCCGGACTGATGCCGTGATAGAGGCCGCTCGCTATGACGGCCAGCCAAAGCCAGGCCGGCGTCCAATCCGCGCCGCTCAATTGTCAGGCCGATGGATAGCAGAAGGAATCGGTCGAACAGTCGCCGCCTTCAAGCCGGATTTGATGGGCCCGATATCCGTCAGGGAAGCTGACAAAATAATCCGCGGCGAGTTCGAGGCCTCCGCTTGGACCGGCGTTCGCCATCACTTCGACGCCCGGGATGCCGTCCGGATAGAACTGGTCGTCCCACGTCGAGTACAGCGAGTTCGTCCAATAGACCCGCTTGCCGTCGCGGCTGATTTCCACCATCTGCGGACCGCCCGCAAACGGCTTGCCGTTCGGATGCGGCGTGCGGTTCGCGATGCCGCCGACGCGCACGGAGCCCGCAAGCTTCGGCTTGTGGGGATCGCTCACGTCGTACTGACGCATTTCGCCGGTGCCCCAGCAGGCGACATAAAGGAAGCGATCGTCCATCGACAGATCGATGTCGGTCACCAGCGGCGGCACGGCACCGAAGCCCTGGAGCAGCGGTGGAAGCTTCTCCTTCGGCGCGGGCTCGGCGGGAATCGTTGCCGTCTTCTCGACATGGAATTTTCCGTTCTCGCGCCACCAGGTCCAGATCGAGCCCTCAAGATTGGTCGTATCGACCACGACACCGACGAAGCCATATTCGCGCGCGGGATCATGGGCGGGCCGCACTTCGAGCGCCATCTGATGGTTGGCACCGAGGTCGAGGGTTTGAACGTGCCGCCGCTCCCTCAGATCCCAGAAGTGGAGTCGGTGGCCGTACTTGTTCGACAGCAGATCTTCCGGAACGATGCCGTTCTCGAACTGCGGCGGGAGCGCCCATTCGCTCGTCACCATGTAGTCGCGCGGCAGATTCCACCAGAAGTCATAATGCAGCTTCTGCGGACCGCGATCGAGCTCCCAGCGCCCGAGTACCTCGAACGTCTCGCAGTCCATGAGGAAAACGCCCGGAGGCCCATCGGTACCGTCCTTGCCCCTGCCGCCCAGCGTGCTCACGTAAATGCCTTCCGGTCCGCAGTGGATGGTGTGCGGCCGCGAGTAGCCTGTTTTCTTGAACACCTCCTCGGGCTCGATGATCTTGTGAATCCGGGCCTGCGTGGGATCGGGCTTGGTGTCGATGATGTAGATGCGCGAGGATCGCAGACCGGGCACGATGAGGTAACGTCGTTCGATGAAGGCGTGCCCAAACAGCGGCGACAATGCCGACGAGCACGCATTCCAGCCGAAGTGATGAAATTCGTCGCCCTTGTTCGGCATCGTCACGGTGTGAACGATCTGGCTGTAGTGCGGCGAGCCCGGCTTCACGTCGATGACGGCGAGCGCATCGGGCTTGGAGAAATCCGGACTCAGCAAGACAGTGTAGGCGAAGTTCTCCGTCGGAGCTTCCATCGCGAGCTTCGGCGATGCGTGGAAGGTTGGGTCTGGCCTTATCGTCATGGTACTGCCTCCCGGTTGGCTGGCTTGTGCCAGCATGGCTTGAGACGCCAGCACCAATATATAGGCACTTGTGTAGACTTCTTGGGGAGCGCCGCGCACCTGCCCGGTGATCACGGGCGACTTCGCCGGAATCGTCTTCCGATGATGCAATGCACAGGGTTCCTAGCAGCCGACGGCTCTGCCGCCCTGCCCGCGCGGAATAATTTCCTCCCAACGGACGGAGCATGACCCGGCAATTACGACGAATTGAGCGGGCGACCCGGTGCCGGGATAAGGCGTTTGGCTGTTTGCCCGGTAGCGATAGACTTGAGCGCCACAAGGAGAAGCTGTGGAGGCAGGATCACGCAATGCGTTCTGCTCATCGCGCGTCATCAAACCGAAGACAATGCGCCCTATGTCACCGCCGTACGGTCGTGCAATGAAATGCGCCAGGAGCAAGCGGATGGTACCAAGTCAGCCAGCAGTGTGGGCGGCCATGGCGGCGCTCTCCGCTGCCCTCTTGGGTCCCCCCGAGCCGCGATCCTCGCCCCTCCCGACGATGGCAGCCTCTGAAGTCTATATCCAGCAATCGCGCGGCCATGTGGCCCCGGGCAACGTCATTCAGACCAAGCCGCCGCCCGAAGTCGGGGCTCCCGCAGCCACCCCGTCCGGAGGAGCCTCACCGCCGGCGACGCCCGAGACCTGCAATGCCCAGAACGCCGCCTCATCACAAGCCTGCTACACGGCCACCCAGCAGTCACGATCCCCGGCGCGGTAAATCGGGCCAAGCTCGTGCCGGCTCGGTGCTAGCTCTTCGGCGTATCCGTCGCGCTGGGGTGAATGAAAGCGGCCTGACGCTGCTTGTCCAGTTCACGCATGAACGCTTCGCCGGCCCCGCGATCCCTGAACTCCCAAAGGTGGTTCTTCACGCCTTCAAAGATCAGGGCATAGACCGCGAGCTGCACGCCCTCCCGCACACCCAACGTCGCTGGAGAGTTCTTGGTGAATCCGAGCTCGGCCTGCAGGAGCTGATCGACCGCCGCAAACTGAAAGGCAGCGCTGTGAACCTGTACCGAATAGATCGTCTTGGTGGTGGTGACGGAGGCCAGCACGCGCCCGGTCTGCACGCTGACCGCGCGCAGCGCGACCGTGATGATGTCCTGCCTGTACTGGGTGTCGGCGCCGATCCCGAGATAGTTGGCGCCGATACCTCCCGTCGTTTCGTCGCTGTCATAGCCGATGATGCCGCCTTCCAGCAGCACGCCCGCGAAACGCAGCGGCGGAAGCATGGGTGCCTTGTCGCCCTCGGCAGCGGTCCGCGTGTTCTGGATGATCTGGCGCTCCTGCAAGAGCGGCTGCAGATCGTTCCGTTCGACCACGTTGAACCACGCTCCTCCTCCGGCCTTGGTGAGCACATCGATCAGGACCGCGCTCGCGCCCTGCGTGAGCGCGCGGGAGAATTCGGCAAAGTTGTCGTTCGGCTTGTTCTGCCCGGTCAGGTCGGGGAAGTTATAGACCGATACGTCAAGCTTTCGCCGCGGCGGCGGCAGGTTCTCGAGGACCAGCCCCGTCTTCGTGTCCGGCACGAGCGTGGCGGGCTTTGCCATGGGATCCTTGGCCGAGCCGCTCATGCAGCCGGCCAGACTCAGGGAGAGCATCGCAACCGCGGCGATGCTCCAGAAATGTCTGCTCATGTGCTTGAAAATCCAGCGCAGCTTCCGCTAAGGAACGAGACTGCGGGCAGCGTTGGTGGTCGTCGTACCGCTGGTGCTACTGCTCCCGCTGCTTGTCGATCCCGTTCCATTGCCGCCGATAATCACCGCGCCAGAACCAAGATTGCTCAGCGCGCTGCTGAGGCCGGAGAGATCCGGACCTTGCGAGCCGGACTTGACGCCCTCGCCTTGCGCTTGAGCCTGGGAGAGCAAAGAACTTCCGTTCAGCGGATTGCCGCCGAACGTCGGATTGACGGGGTGATAAACCATCTCCGATGCGAAGGCCGCCGACTGTCCGGCGAAGCCCAGCGCCATGATGGCTGGAATGATCCAATAAATCTTACGCATTATAACATACCTCGACTGATACTGGGTTCTGACCCGAAATTGTCATCGCTTGACCAACAGGCCTCCATTGGGGAGCCGCGCAATCAGCATGTTCAGCGGCGCGGCACCAGGCGGCTGGATGACGGCAACGGAAAGGCCCTGCGTGTTGATCAGGTTCAGGTTCGAGAAGTCCCGGCCTGCCTGCCACACACCGACGTTGTTGTCCTTTCCGCCGATCACGCCGACATTGGAAAAATTGTTTCCGCCCGACTGCGACTGCGATACACGGTTGAAGCTTCCGATCTGGATCGTCTCGGCAACGTTTCCATTCCGCGCAGGACGCGTCGTCTCAGGCGTGGGAACGAAAGCCGCCTGATGCGGCGCATAGGCAGCGGCCGGGATCATCTGAACCGGTTGCGACGGCATTCCTGGCGTCGTGCTCGTCGCGCCCGGATTCACCTGCGTGATGTAAGCCGACTCGGCGAACGCGGGCGAACAGCCGACCATCGCGATAGCAGCCAGCCCGGCTCGAAGCGACGTCCGCGGTCTTAAGGTGAAGTGCACGTGAACCTCTCATGGTCCGATTGAAGAGCGAGCTCGGCGCGATAATGGCCGATGGCGGAGCGGTCCAGGGCGACGGTCGTCAGAACCTGTTCCCGGCCGCCCTGCAGAATGAAGGTACCGCTCTGTACGTTCTTGCTGCTTCCGGTCTCGCTGCGCTTGATGATCAGGAAGTCGTAGCGGCCACTGACGGCGGTAGCGGAGCGCGCGACGGCCGCGAGCCGCAGGGATTTGTTGTCCGGCTCGGCGCGAATCGTACACTCTATCGCAGCAGTCGCCGCCATCTGCATCGGACTACTTCCACCTCATCAAGGGACCGCGGGTGCGGAACTTTGCGGCGAAACTATCGACCGTTCTTTGCCCTTTTTTGACAATCAGGCCGTCGCCACGATGATCGCCCCTCACTTACGCGTGGCTGATATCCATAAATGCGGCGCAATAGCCGGATGAAATCCCGCAACGCCAATTGAGCGGATTCGCATCTCGCTTGAGCATTGATCGTTGGGTTCATGACGACCATCTCAGATCTCGTGACCAGTGGCGCGATCGTAAAGATCGAACTCGATCTTGCGCCACGCGATCAGCCGCTTCGCTTGCTGTACGGCACGCCGCAGTTCGTGGACTGGCTGCGGCAGGTGCTTGACGGCGCCGAGCCTCCTCGCCGCATCGGACACATGTCCGCGGCCGAACAGATCGACGACCTCTTCTATTCGTTCTTGAGCGGCGCGCAGCTCGTCTTTACAAGGCAATTCCGTGCCATCCGCGCCGAGGACAATGCGGTCTGGGAGCTGAAGACGCCGGACGTCCGGATTTTTGGATGGTTCATGTCGAAGGATTGCTTCGTTGCCGTATTCGGAAATTGGACTGACACAATAAAGGACCATGATCTCTATCGGGGTTATCGCATCGCCATCCGACGGCTGCGTCGTGAACTTGGCATCGATGCGACGCTTTGCGTAGAGGGGGTTGCACCTGATGACGTTCTTTCGGTTTGACATCGATGCACGATCCCGAAAGGCTGCCAGGTTCATGGGACGGGTGCGCCGGGAGCTCCTTAAAGCGATCACGGAAGAGAAGCGCGCCGGCCTGACGCAGCAGGAGCTCGCCCGGCGACTGCAGACCGCCCGATCGCAGATCAATCGTCAATTATCGGGCGAAGCCGAAATAACCTTGCGCTCCCTTGCAGACATCGCCTGGGCTCTGGACCGGGAGATCACGCTCGAATTGCGCCGCCCCGAAAGCACGCTGGGACAGAACATCGCGCCAACAACATCAACCGTCGGCTATCAGCCGGTCAGGATCATCGCACCCAAACTGCCGAACGACTGACCGCGAGAGGTCCGGCTATTCCGGGATTGAAGAGACAGGCGGCGGACGTTGGGCCCGCCGCCTGCTTTCGTCACCTCTGCGATACCGATGCGCTATTGTGCGAACCGTACTGTGCAGTGAAGGAGGTGTTCGTGACGTTCGCGCCGGTCGCCTGCACCAGCGAGAGCGAGTTGCCGGTACCAACTTGCAGCGCAACCTGGGTGTTGTTGCCGGCAACCGCCTGCTGACCAACGCTTTGCGCAGCGTTCACGACGTTGGAGCCACCGATCTGAGTGATCAACGAGTTGTTGTTACCCAGCGCCAGCGGAACGGCCATCGACTGACCGACATTGACCATGTTCTTCGTGCCAATCTGGGTCGTCACGGCATTATTCGCGCCGTTTCCGGTGCCGAAGGTCTGCGTCTGCTGATCGATCGTCGCGTTGTTCTTCGCACCTACCTGGAACGTGGCCTGAGTATTCGCCCCGTTCTCCTGATCGATCTGCGCAACGTTCTTGGTGCCGACCTGGCTCAAGAACGAGGCGTTCGTATAGTTCGCCACCTGGTCTTCAGTCGTGGCGCCGAATGCGCCGGCAACGCTGCCGCCCTGTGTCGTGGTCTCGAGATTGCCGTGGCCGACCTGAACCGTCGCCGCGACATTCCTCGGCCCTTGCGCCCTGCCGCCGACCGAGGTCTGCTGCGTGCCCGCTTCATTCTTGTCACCAATCTGCACCGCGGCGGATGCATTGCTGTGGCCGGTCTCGAACTGGCCGCCGCTGCCGGTGCCGTCGGCGCTCGTCTGGATTGCAGCGGCCGTATTCTTGTTGCCGAACTGACCTGTGAACGAGGTGTTGGCACCGCCGACCGGGGTAGCGGAAGCAGCCGTGACGCTGGTGTCCGACTGCGCCACGCCCGCCACGTTCTTCTTGCCGACCTGCAAGGCACCCTGGCTGTTCTTGCCGCCGGACTGGTCGACGATGACGTCGTTCTTCGTACCATACTGTCCGCTGAACGAGTTGTTGGTAAACGTCGCCGTCGTGAACTGCGAGTTTGGAGGCGTGTTGGTTTGCCCGGTTGAAGCAGTGTTACCTTTGCCGACCTGAACATTGCCTGAGGTGTTCTTGCCCCCGGCAAGCTTGCTCACCTGATCGGTGATGACCGAATTCTTCTTACCTGCCTGAAAGGTGGCCTGGCCGTTGTTGCCATTCTTTTGCGTGATCGTCGCGTCATTCCCGCTGCCGATCTGCTCGATGAAGGATTCATTGGTGAGCGAACCTGCGGCGTAGGCCGCCGGCGCGCTCACCAGGATGAGCGCCAGGGCAGTCATCGTCGTTTTCATGGAACGTAGTCCCTTGTTTTCCAAAGCGGGGCCGGCGGGGATCGCCGCCCTCACCGCGCGTTAAACCATTGTTAACCTAACGGGCGAATGACAGCCGCGATCGGACATGCGCTGATCTCATGCGCACTGGGCAACAAGCGCGTGGCTACGACAGACCTGAGGGCCAGATCAGGGCGCATGCTCAATGCGCAGCGAGCCGAGCCGAACTTCCTGTTCGGCGTCGATAAAGCCCCTTATGCGCATGAGGCCAGGACAGCGCACTTCCAACGGCGTGAAAATCAGGCTCGTCGCGGCGACGATGTAGAGTGGCGCGCCTGTATCGGTTCTGAGATTAGCGACCAAATCGGCCTGTTCGCTCGATTTTGGCGTCTCGATTGGCTCCTCGGCAAAGGGCCTGTCACCGCCGGGGAGATAGCAGCGCACGGCAATCGACTTGAACGGCCGCGACGCCGGCGAGAAGATATGCGTGTGCACGCAGAGTTTTGGAAGCACCAGGGGAAACTGGCCCGCGATGAAGATCACGCCATTGTAGCAGCCGATGAAGCTGAGCTTGCCCCCTGGCTCGTTGCGAATATCGTCACAAAAAATCGAATAACCGTATCGGTCCATTACCCAAAGCCATTGCGTGTTACATGCCCAGCCGGCACGTACCAATCTGTCTCTTCCCTCACGAGTATGACGGGCACATTACAGGACGTGCGCGCACACTGATCGGCCCCGTTTCGGCGCGATAGAGACACCGTTATCGTTGAAGGCGCACCGCTCGCGTCTAAGCGTAGACCTGCGTATCAAAGCTTTCGCACGCCTAGGACAGTCACGGCACTCGGCGCCTTTGCGCTAACGCGGCTCGACCCAAACATCGCTCTGTTTGATCTGCTTAACGATCATCGCCGGATCGAACTTCCGAAAGTCAGAGGGCAGTTCCAGAAGCGATGTGGACCGCATCTCCTCCCGACCGTCGTCGATGGCGATGACGGTGCCGTCCTTCGTCTGGACCCGCACCGGAAACTTGAGCAGGGGGTCAATCCAGCCGAGCAATTGATCGCCCGAGCCGGAGACGGCGCGATAGGCGATCTCGCTTCGTCCACCGATCGTCTCCTCGCCGAGGCGCTCACAATGCCAATCGTTGTGCTCTGTCACACCTGCGAGCTGCGCCATCATTTGCCATCGGCGGCAGGGATCATCGGGATCGACGGGCACGAAGAGCCGGGTAAGCCGGCTGGTTTGGCGCGCTTCCATGTACACACGCGTGGCGGGCCGGACGAAATAAGCGCTCGGCTTCGCTGCATCGATCAGGAAGAAACCATCCGGCAAATCCGGCGTCTCGATCCGCACCTTCTCGGCGGAGACGAGCACTTGGCCTGCGGGCGCGGGCGAGGCATTACCCTGTCTGATCACAAGCTTGGCGGAAAATGTCGGTTGCTGCCCCTCGGCGAAAGCCCCTGCGCTCGGCAAAAGGCTTATCAGGGCGAGCATGCACCACCGTGCCCCGCATCGCGCCACGGCTATCCAAACTCTGGGCATCTCCATATTCAATACTCATTACGCGACACGCGGCCGCACCCCTGCGCCTGCGTGGACAGCGCCGACCGGGCGATTCGGCCCGATCGGCGCCAAGTCAATCAAATCACGATCAGATCGTGACAATCAGGGTCGATCACTCCGTGTAGGAAATGTTGACCGGCTTGCTGAAGTCGAACGCGTCGAACAGGTCAGCGAGCGCCGGGCTGTTGGTCGGCACATACTGGTTGTTCTTCGTGAAGGTCGGGTTCGGCAGGTTGTCGCGGCTGCGGTTCGTGAGCGGCTGCAAACCCCAGTTGCGCTCGATGAACTTCAGCAGCGAAACATGATCGCTGTAATTGTGGTAGACCTTGCCGCCCGTCGAATACGGCGAGAGGACCAGGATCGGGATGCGCGGGCCGTCGCCGAAGAAGTCGATCGACTGGATGTAACCCGAATCCCAATAACCGCCAGCCTCGTCCCAGGTGACGAACACCGCAGTTTCCGCCTTCAACTGCGGATTGGCGTCGAGGGCGCCCAGAACGTTCAACACATAGGCCTCGAACAGATCAACCTTCGAGCTCTGCGGATGGCCGTCGAGCAGACCATCCGGCTTGCCGAACGACACCGCAGGGAGGGTGTTGTTCTGGATCGCCGTGATCAGATCGGCAGTATCCTTGATATGCGCCTGCCGCACGGTGGGATCGGCCATGATGGAGGTCGCATACTGGAACGGGTTGCAGATCTGGCAGTAGGCCGCGCCGAGCGCGTGAGCCGGATCGGCGAGCGCCGCGGTCGACAGGTTCGGGTTGCTCGGGTTCGCCGCGACGGCAGCGTTCGAGAGCGCGACAGCGTCGTTATAGGCGCCGCCGTAATAGGCCCAGGCGATCTTCTTCTCGTTTAAAGCGTCGCCGATGTTGCGCACCGACGACGGCGGCAGATTGCTGCCGCCCGACAACGCACCGTTCGGCAGATAGCCAGGATTGACGTTGTTGAGCATGTAGTAGTGGTTGGGCTTGCAGTTCGGCTCCGCCGCATAGGGCAGATTTTCCAGATAGCTCACGATCGGCTTCACGCCCGGCTGGAACACGTCAGCGCAATTGCTGAAGTTGCCGTCAACTGTGTAGCGGTTGACGGTACCAGAAACCGGATTCGGGTTCGCGATCGCGTTCGCAGGCGGTGTCGTCGGATTGCCCTTGCCGTCGCTCCAATAGGCCGCGTCACCAGTGCCAAGCATGAAGTGGTTGGCACCAGTGCCGCCATGGAACGACTGATGGAAGTTGTCACCCAGAGTGAACCGGTCCGCCAGCATCTTCAAGATCGGCGCCTGCTCCTGCTCGGCGTTGTAGAAGCCCATGGAGTTGCCCATGCTCTTGTTGGACGACGAGTAGGTCGCCATCACGAACGGGAACAGGTCGTTCAAGCAACCGGAGTTGTTGGACTTCGTCGCGCTGGCCGCGCTGCAATCCTCCTGCTGCCAGTCCTGGTAGAAGCGATGCGTGGTGTCGCCAGTGTAATCGTCGTCACTGATCTGCGGGCCCTGCAGCGGATACGGCCCGGTCAGGCTGCCCGCGCCCGGCACGCGGGTATCGGTTACGCCGGTCGCAAGGCCGGTCGCTCCAGTGGTCAGGATGTCGAGGTCGCTCGGATCCATGTCCTTCTCGACGCTCGCTTCTGCGATCGTCTTGAACGGAGCGCCGGTATCGCTCTGCGCGCTCGGAGCCCCGTTGGTGTTGGGCTGTGGCATTGCGTTGGTGGCGTTATAGGGCGACTTGCCGATCGCGGGAGCACCGATGTAGTACGACGGCTGCGCCGCGACCGAGAACTGCTGCGCCTGAGCGAAGTTTGGACCAGGCGAGCCGTCCTCGTTGACGATACCCTTCGACAGCAGGTTGGAGATGGTCTGCCCCTTTCCTTTCGGCTTGTAGACACCGAAGGTGTGATCCAGCCCGCGGTTTTCGCCGATCAGGATGATAACGTGCTTGATCGGCGATGCCGTCTTGATCGTCTCCGTCGGATCCTTGCTCTTGTTGGCCTTGTCGGTATCGGCCTGGATCTTCGAGAATATATTCTGGATCACGGCATAGCGGTTAGGATGCGCACGCGTATCCCAAGTGCTGCGGCCATTCGGATAGGAGCCTGCATAGGCTGCCGTCACGATCGCCAGCGTCGAGACAGCACACAGCGCAGTGGTGGTTCTCCACCTCTTCTTCAAATTGAAAGTCATTGTCGACCCCAGAGAGTTTGCGGTTAGCGTCGCGTGTGTAGTGTGTCAACATGACGCAGGCTTATCGTTGTTGTGAAAGCGCGAAAGAAAGTCGCCGCAATCAACAACGCTTCGCTCGCAACTTACTGCGGAGTAGCAACAACACCGATCATGTCCGGCTGCTCGCGAGTCGATGCGCTTTTACGACCTCAGCCCCGTGCATGGCGCTCTGACGATTTCCTTCGACCGAGGAATAACGCCGCGCAACAGGTGTTTCGGTCCTACTTTATGCATCGCCTTTCGCGGATGGACGGCCCAACAATCCACGCCGCAGAGCGCGTGACCACTGGCATCGCTGGCGCGATGCTCTTGGAGATCAAGTTCCGATTCCCAGGACGCTGGAATGCTCTAGCGCGACGTATGCCGCGACTGCAGGACCTGACGCAGCGCAGCGTAATGCGCATCGTGCACTTGCGGATTGAACAACGACCAGCGCTCCGCGCCTGCGAGCAGCGCCGGAACCGCCGCGGCCATCAAGGAGCGATAGTTCTTGTAATCCGCCGCAGCATCGGAGCTTCGGCCATCGCCGACCTCCATGTCGATGCGGCGCAATATAAGCACGAGCTCTTTGAGCGCGTTACGCGCAAGCACGCGCTCCTGTTCGCCGCCGGATACACTGGTATTTTTCCGATCGGGATATTGCTCGGTCAATTCACGCAGTTCATTGCCGATCGTGTCGACGGCGAGCGCAACGATGTCCTTGTCCTGGGCGGGGATCGCCGTTGCCAGCACGTTGTTGAAGTCATTGATCTCCGTCAAAGTCGCACCGGCACCCTCACGTTCGTAAGGCTGAGCGCCATCGCCAACGGCAGTGAGATAGGCGACCAGATCCTTGCGATCCTGAGCCGACAAGCCGAGATCGAAGACGCGATCGAAATGTGCAACCACCTGATCATAGGTATCGTAGCGGCCGTCGTGGAAATATGGCGCGTTGAAGTCGGCATTGCGCAGCGTCGGCGTCTTGAAGAGACCGCCGGAGCCGACATCATGCTGCTGGTGATCGACAAATGTTCCCGACGGAACATGGCAGCCGGCGCAGCTCATGCCCGGATCATGAGGAAACGGCTTGGAGAACAGCAGCTCTCCGCGGCGCTCCGAATCGCTGATATTGCCGACTAGATGTCCGCCCGGACCGAGACTCGGATTTGGCAGAAAATCGATGTCCTGGATATAAGCAACAATGGCATCGACAATGGCAGGCGACGGTTCTGGCCCTGCGAACTCGTTGACGATGACGTTGCGAACGAAATCCCGCAGGGATGCCATGCGCCCGTCCTGTCCGTAAGGTGCAAGATAGCGCGCGCCGCGCAGGCTCGGGATCCTCACAGGGTCGAGCACAAAGTTGTTGGCCTTCGGATTGAACAACGGGCCGGTCGTATCGAAATTCCCTGGCCGCGTCGACATCTTGGGCATGAAGAACTTGGCGTTGCCGGCGCCGTTGACATGGCATGTCCCGCAGCTCACGCTGGCCTGCCGCGCAACACCGCCGAGTATTGCGGAGGAATTGAACGCCAGATTGCCGAGACTGATGAGATAGGACTTGCCGCCCGCGAGTTCGGACCGAAACACTTCGCGCGGCCTATCCAGCGCGTCTTCGTTAAATTCGGTCTTGGCCGGCAAGACGGTCTGGTCGCCGTCGACCGGAAAGGCCACTGCCCGGCCAAGCAGCCCGGCGACCAGTAGGCTGCATATGAGCACGCCGATGGCTTGACGACCGATCATCGCGACTGAGCCTCCAGCGTGGGCCGCTGCAAGCCCAGTTTGGCCGATCCAGCCTGCAACACGATCACGAGTTCCTCGCTGAGGCGACGCAGCTTGTGTATGTCGACATGCGGCAGATCTGGCGCCGCCACGATCGTCTTAAGTTGTTCGATCTTGGCCGACGCGGTATCGGCGAGCCCGCCGTCGGCCGCCCGCAAGGCATCCGCGAATATCGTGCGATAGGCGAACTCGATACCGGCCACGTTGTTGCGCATGTCGTCGAGCGACGTACCGCTGATCCGGGATTCGCCGCCGTCAGCCTTGCTTTCACCGACCTCGTACGCGAGGCGAACGATGCCATTGAGCAGACCTTGCGGCGTGAGTGGCATATCGTGGAGCTTTCCATAGAGATCGTCGAGATGACCGACCAATGCGGCGGCGTCGTTGTCAACGTCTGTCCTGCCTGCGCCGAACAGTCGTGCCTCAACAGCATGGAAGCCGCTGTTCGCATTGGGCCAGGCGTCGATCAACGCGTCGAGCTCGGGAACAAAGCCTGCGGTGAAGACTTCCGAGCGTTCCCAGCCCGCACGTGCGGAAATCCAGGCTCTCTTCGCGCCAGCAAGATCCTTTGCAGCGGCACGCTCGCGCAACGCCCGCGCGCCTGTCAGCGCATCGCCGATGCCCTCGACCATGTATGGCCGATACCGTTCGACTGCATCATCAAGCGCTGCGGCGCTCGACGGATTCGCGGCGAACAAAAGCCCCAGCGCGGCGAGATGCGCCGCTGCTCTTACCTTGATCATCATTGTCCGCCCCCCAAGGCGGAGTGCTCATCATTTGAAGCGGCGGGTAATATTGTCGGGTTAGTATGCCGTTTTGTGACGAGACGATTTCACGTCATGCATTTCCGCCGAACGAAGCGAGTTTTTCTGGCGGAGTGTTCTTGTGGATGACACAATGCGCAAGTGCGCTGCTCCTCGTGCGGCCGAAAACAATCTCTTGAAGGGATGGGGCTCGTCGTCCAAGAGATGGGCTTGGCTCGCGGATCAACTCAATTCATATGGCGACAAACAGCGAAGCTCCCTGGTTTTTCGGCCTTTACCTGCTGCTCTCTGTACTTTGCGGCGCGATCGCGCTCATCGATCTCCGCCGCGGCATCATTCCGAACGGGCTGAATTTTTTGATTGCCGGGCTTGGCCTTGCCCAAGCGGTCGCTGCGGGCAGCCCAGCCGACGGCATCGAGACAATCGGCGAAGGCATCGCTGCAGGCGCGATTTTCTGGCTGTTGCGACGGCTATACTTCTTGTGGCGAAAAACCGACGGCCTCGGGCTCGGCGATGTCAAATTCCTGGCGGCCGCGGCGATGTGGGTCGGGATTGCCGGCATTCCCACCCTGCTTGTGATCGCCGCTCTCACGGCTCTCGCTGCCGCCGGTGGCCTCCAACTCGCCGGACAGCAAATGACGCGCCAGACCTCCCTGCCCTTTGGCCCATTTCTGGTAGCAGGCCTGTTGCTGACGCTGGTCGCTCAGCGCTGGATCGGAATAGGTTAGCGCTGCCGCGCGACCGGCACATTGACCGCGCTGACCGGCACCAGGTGGACCTCGCCGCCGTCCGCTCCGCCCGGCTCCGGCAAGCTCAGCACGGCCGCCTGTTCGTCCTTTTCCATGGTCACCTCGCGACCTCGGATCGAACGCAGCTTCCAGCCCTGGTAATCGTCGCCGAGCTTCAGCCGCAGCGCGGTCTTGCTCGATTGATCGAGAAAGATGCCGAAACCTTCATCCTCGCCGGCAATCGTGCCGACCAGCGAAAGCGGAGGCGGTGTTACGTCTTTTTTCCGGGGCGGCGGAGCCTTGACGACGACGGGTTCGGCAGCGGCGACTGGGGGCGGTGGCCGCCGCGAAGGTGAAAAAATCGGACGATCGCGCGTGGCGGACAGTTGCGAAAGCGGAATGCCCCACAGCGGGTTGGCGCTGAGGGAAGGCCGCTCCGGTGCGCGCGGCGGCGCAACGCGCACTGTCGTGACCGGCTCATCCGGCACCGACGGCGCACCGGCTGGCCTGGCGAGCCGGGTCTCGTCGAGAAGACCGGCATCGAGGCTATCGGTGGATATCGCCGACGTTGCCGCGGCGACAGAATGGGCCGACAACACCAGCAATGCAACGGCTGCACGATTCGGTTTCATCCTGATCACTTTGCCCCCCGCCATTGTCCGGAGACGCCCAGCAACACGCGCAACTTCCCCTTCTCGGGTTCAGAGCCGTTCACGGGAGTCTGCACCACCAGTTGGTCTATGAACAGAAACGGCATGCCCGCCTCGATGTCGTAGAGCACCTGCTGCAATTGCGGCTGCTCGATCTCGCAGCTTGCGATCATGCTGATGAACCCGGCCTTCGCGGGGGTATTGGGCACGTCGAGCTGGGTCGACAACACATTGCCGCCGAATTTCATCACCGAGCCGGCCACGCGCTGCAACAGCGTAGCTCCAGCGACCGTCACTGTCGCACCCTCAAGGTAGGGCGAACCTGAGGGCGCCGTGGTGTCGCCGCCTACGCCGCTGACGGCGGGCTTACGGCCTTCTAGCTGCTCCAGCATCGCGGTCGATGCCGCAACGTCGCTGCGCTGATCGATGAGATCGGTAATGGTCGTCACCAACGTCAACAGCAGCGCAAGGAAGAGGGCGACATAGGTCGCTGTCGCCGGCAGCGGTGATGATGTGACGGCTTTGGCCGATGCAGACAATATGTTCACGAGCCAGATCCGAAGTAGGGAGTGATGTGAGCCTCGATATGAAAGCGCTCGCCGGCTTCGTTAGCCGCGCGAGTGGTCGGCGCAAAGAACGTGGCCCGGGTGAATTGCGGCGACTGCTCCATCAGACGGATGAGGGATGGCGCATCCTGGGTCATGCCCATGACCTGCACCTTGTCGCCTTCGATCCGCAGCTCCGTCACATACGTGGAATCCGGCAAGATCCGTGATAACGCATCGAGCACCATGACGCTTGACGGCGTCGTCTGCTTGCGCTTGGCCAGCAGGCCAAAGCCGGACGTTGCGCCGTTCGCATCCAGGCGCAGCGCGGCGCGACGCTGCGCGATCCGGTGCTGCAGGCCCTCCAGCTCGGATTGCAGCGAGCCGCCGAGATAGGTGTCGACAAGAAGCGATGCAGCAGCGGCGACGCCAGCCGAAAGCAAGGTCACGCGCAACAAACGTGGCACGTTCACGGCCAGGCCGACCACACCGCGCAGCGATTGATCGAGAAGCGTAATCCGCGCCGGCAGCCCGCTCCCCGCCTCTGCCGCAACGTGGACCGCGACAGCGGCCGCCTCGAGCGCCTGCACGAACTGCACGAGCGGCCTCACTTTCAACTTCGATGTCGCGGCGAACGCCACCTCGATCCGGTCGTTCGCCGTCGGAACCGGCGGGCTCCAGCCGAAGACGGCGTCGGCCGCGCTCCATGGCGTCAGGCGATCGATCTGCGACCGGATCATGCCATCAAGAAAATCGCCAGCCCTGCTCGGGAAATCGAGCGCGCGGATCATCACGTGATCAACTCGCAATCCCACTTCGACGCGGCTGCCGCGGAATGCAGTCTTCCAATCAGCGGGCAGCGACGGCTGCGGCTTGCGGTCCTCCAGCCGGAACTCGAAAGCCGCCAAGCTCCCGCCATTCTTCACCGAGGTGGTTCTGGCCGTGAACGTCCCGTCGGCATTTTCGTCAAGCAGGATCCGCGGCGAACGCACAAACCGGCCCGCCGCGGTATCGATACCGCGCGCGACCGACGCCGTCCATTGATCGAAGAGCTGCCTCGTCTCGGAAATCATCGACATCACGAACTCCCCCGCCGGGGCGGACTATGCCGGGGCTGCACATCGTCTTGCCAGGACAGGATGCGAAAGGGCTCAACCTGGTCGCCGAGCGCGATCACGACTTCCGAGGCGGTGCGGCGGCCGCCTCTGAAACTGATCAATGTCTCGATCCGATAGCACGCGCTCTTTGCGGTCGGCGCGTTGCTCATGGCCTGCGCGGGTCCCGCCACCGTTCCTGCGTTGAAAGGATCCTGAGGTTTGCCGGCTCCGGTGTCCGGGAGCGCGGCGAGGACTTCTGGGGCCGCGATTGTGGGATCGACATCAGGCGATCCGTTGAACACCGTCACGAACGGCAGCGCGCGTTTAACCAGCGCCGGAGGCAGGCCGACCACAAGCGCAAGCTCATCGGCGTGCGCAAACAGTGATTGTCGCGGCGAATAGCCTACGGCGTTGTAGCGCGCCTCTTCCTCATTAGTGCCGCCTGACACGGGACGGGTGCGCCAGCCAATGATCCGGTCGGCGTCTTCATTTGCCGCATCCTTGCTGGCACCAAGCACGGCGAACAGGCCGGCCAGCACCTCCTTCGGCGCGAAATTGAGGTCGACGCGAGCCGCTTCGGATGTGAAAGTGACAAGCACATTCGCGTCATCCATGCCGAAATGGAATGATCCTTGCGGCGGCCGCTCCTTGTCCCCCGCCAGTGCCAACTGATAGGCCGCAAGTTCGACGCTCGCGGAGACCAACGCCTCGGCCTTCAGTGCGCTATCGCTAATGGCGAGTTCGCGCGTTGATGCGGACAAATAGGCAGCGAAGACCATCGCCAAGGCCGAGAGCGCCAGCAAGATCCAAAGCACCGCGACGATGACGAAGCCGCGCTGCGCAGGGATTCTGCCGGCGTCGTCTCCGCTCATCGTTTTGCTCCCTGCCCCGCGGCTCGCGCGCTATCGCCCGTATCCGGCTTGTCGTCATCGCACTTGCCGTCGGCCTTCGTGCAATCAAAGGGCACCTGGACATGGAGGCCCGCGATGGTCGAAACCGACAGGACACGCTCGCTCGCCGCATCGCGAATCGTCAATTTGATCATTGCCGGCAGCTTGTCGGCGTCCCGCCAGGCGGCTTTCCAGATGCGATCAGGGCCCGCATAGGCAAACGACAGACGATACGGCGCGCGCAAGAGCACCACCGGGTCACCGAAATGGGTCTGTTCGGATAACGACACTCCGGCCGCCAGCGGAGTGAAGCGCGCCCGCGAACGCACCGTCACGAATTCACCTTGGTCGCGGGTCTCGCCGAGCCGCACGATGTCGAGCCCAGGGCCTGCGTTCGGCCCCATCGCCGTTCGCACGAACATGACCGACAATTCGGTTCCATCGAACAGCGGGTGGCGCGTGTCCCGGTTGGGCGGAACATATTCGGCGGCCGCGAGGTCGGCGCTGATGCGCTGCAGCGCTATCCCGATCAACTCGCTGCGCTGAATGCGGCCGAAGCCTCGATTCCAATTCGGCAGCCATTGCGCGGTAATGGCGGCAAGGGCGGATAGCAGAAGCCCCATCAACGCCAAGGCGACGATGGTCTCGATCAGCGTAAAGCCGCGCTCGCCTTCGTGGTGTGCACCCGCCCCGATGCTCATTCGGATGGCCTCGGCACGAGACGAACAGTGCGAATATCGGATACCGCGCCGGCGGCCGATTTGACCCGCATCCTCACGAGTTCGGGAGTCCAGGGGGTATCGGCGGAATCGACCGTCCAGCCACCGCCGAGCGGCGTGACATCGATCGTCCAAGAATGCCCTTCGAGCTGTCCCGTCAACGTACCCGGACGAAGCTGTGCGCGCGGCGGAATCCCGACGGCCATCAATGTGCGCGCAGCCTGCATCAGCCCGACGTGCCGCTCCAGTGATCGCACGCCCCGCGCATTGCCCGCCATCAACGAGCCGATCGCGACGATCGAGACGGCCACGATCGCGAGCGCCACCAGCACCTCGATGATGGTGAAGCCGGCATCGCCGCGGTCAGTTGGTAGCGCGCGAGACAATTTCGACCCTTCCAGTCAGCCAGTTGACGCGGATCTCATAGCCCGCGTCGAAGCGCGTCAGCGCGATCGTGCCGCCGCACGAGCTGCCATTGGCGAAAAAGCGGATGGTCGACAGCGCGGCCTGCCGTTGACAAGTCTCCGGCAGCAGTGCGTCGAAACGGACGTCGTCCGGGATCCGGATGGTCATTCGCGACGCACCGGAGTGGATCACGCGATCAGGCGCATCAATGAGCGTTGCGACGCTGGCGCTACGGCTGATCGCCGCGTTGCGATCGGCTTTCAGAAGGGTTGCAGTCTCCAGCGCATAGGCCTGCAACCGCGACCGCGTTGTCTCCCGCGGGATGAACGGCAACAGCACGGCGGCCAGCAACGCGATGATGGCGAGCACGCACACCATCTCGAGCAGCGTAAAACCACGCTGGGCAACGTCATTCATTCTTCGTCATTCATTTCTGGCGGCCGTGTTCTCGAGCGAAATGTCGGCGGCGATGCCGCTACCGCCTTCCTGCCCGTCGGAGCCGTAGGACATGATGTCGTAGGGGCCGTGTTCGCCGGGCGCACGATAGATGTAGGGGTGATTCCAGGGATCGTTGGGAACGTTGCCGCCTTTCAGATAGGGTCCGTTCCAGGCGACAACACCGGGAGTCTGCCGGACCAGCGCGGCGAGACCTTCCGCACTCGACGGATAGCGACCGGCATCGAGGTAATACAGGTCGAGCGCGCTCGCAAAGCTCTGGAGCTGAATCTTGGCAGCCTTGACCTTGGACTCGCTGAGATAGTTGAGGACGCGTGGACCGATCAGCCCCATGATGAGACCGATAATGGCGATCACCACGAGCATTTCGACCAGCGTGAAGCCCTGCTGACCGACATCCTCTACGCTCCTGTCCCGGAGCGTCTCCTGCTGCCGGCGCGCCCCGAACGATGCGCCAATGGTTCTGAGCGATTTCATGATCAGGCAACCTCTGCTCTAGCCGACGAGTTGTGTCACGGAAAGCAATGCCGTCATGACGGATACGATCAATCCGCCAACGACAGTGCTGATGGTTACGATGGCGAGCGGCCCGATGATGCCGACGACGCGGTCGAGGCTGCGCTGCAATTTCGCTTCATAGAATTCTGCAACCCGCCCTGCCAGCACCGGCAATTGTCCGGTCTCCTCCCCCAGCCGCAGCATGCGAACCGCCATGGGCGGCAGGCTGCTTGCCACAGCGAGCGCATCCGATAATTTGCCGCCGTGGCGAACGCGATCGGCTGCCGCCGTCCAGCTTTCCTCGTTGCCGGTCACCGCCATGATGTCGACGAGGATACGCAGCGTCGCGGTCAGGTTGACGCCGCTTCCAAGCAGAACGCCGAGATTGCGGCAAAACAGGCTGGTTCGATAAAATTGGAAGATGAGGCCAATGCCGGGCAGGCGCGAAAGCCCCGTCACGATTGCGCCGCGTGCGCCCGGCCGACGCAACACCCACCAGGCTCCGGCGATCGTCGCAGCCGTGATGGACAGCGCGGCGGTCGCGTTGGCCCGCAGGAAATCGGACAGGCTGATGAAGGTCCCGAGTGTCGTATCCGACTTCGCCCCGAAATCGCCGAGCACGGTCGAGAACTGCGGCAGGACGAAAAGAATGAAGAACAGCATCACGGCGCCGGCGGCAAACAGGACGAAGGCCGGGTACTGCATGGCATCGGTGAGCTTCCGCCGCATCAACTCGGACCGCGCGCGCTCCGCTCCCAGCGCGTCCAGCACCTGGTCGAGCGTGCCCGAGACTTCGCCGACGCGCACCAGCGCGCCATACATGGGCGGAAACAATGCCGGATGATCCGCAACCGCATCGGCAAAGCTCTCGCCCGCGAGAAGCGCCGCGCGCAGCTTGCCGACGACCGGCCGCAACCTGCCGACGTCCGCATCACTGGCCAGCAATTCCAGCGCGTCATCAAGGCGCGCGCCTGCCTTGAGCAACAGTGCGAGGTCGCGCGTGAATGTCGTAATCTCGGCGGCGCTCGGCCGTCCGAACAGGCCGTAGCCGCCGGAGGCGGTCGAGGCACGCTTGTCCTCGACGGTCTCGATCGGCAGCAGCCGCAGATATTCGATGCGGCGGGCGACCTCGGTCAGCGTCGGCGCGCTGATCGTGCCATTCACGATTTCGCCGTTCTGGGTCAAGGCTCGGTAGCGATAATTGGGCACGCCTTCACCGCATGGTCGTGACACGGAGGATTTCGGCGGGCGAGGTCAGGCCCGCCCGGCATTTGGCGATGCCGTCGTCGAGCATCGTCGTCATGCCGGCGCGGATGGCTGCCTCGTCGATCTTGAGCCCATCCGTTTTCTCCCCAATCAGCTCGCGAATCTCATTCGTCAGCTCGAGCAGCTCAAACACGCCCAGCCGACCGCGATAGCCGGTACCGCCGCAGCGGTCGCAGCCGCACGGCTCGTGGAGGGTTTCCCCAGGGCGGAAGCCAAAGGCCGCCAGGCGCGGGTCCTCGACGAAATTCGCCTCGCCGAGGGAGCGCGGCGACTTGCACCGCTCGCACAATTGGCGCACCAGCCGCTGGGCGATCACGGCGCGCAACACCGACCTCAGCAGATAGCCCTCGACACCGAGATCGAGCATTCGCGGCACCGCGGCCGCCGCGGTCTCGGTGTGCAGCGTCGTCAGCACCAGATGCCCGGTCAGCGCCGCGTGAACGGCCACGTGCGCGGTTTCGGAATCGCGGATTTCGCCGACCATGATCACGTCGGGATCCTGGCGCACGAACGAGCGTAGCGCCGCGGCGAAGGTCAAGCCGATGGCAGGCTTGATCTGGGATTGATTGATGCCCGGAATTTCGTATTCGACCGGATCCTCGATCGTCAGAATCTTGCGAACGGGCTCATTGAGGATCGAGAGGATCGTGGCCAGCGTCGTCGTCTTGCCGCTGCCGGTCGGGCCGGTGATCACGATCATGCCGTGCGGCAGTTTCAGCAGCCGCCGCAGCTTGACCTCATCGGACTGCGAGAACCCGAGCTTCTCGACGACCAGCAGCCCGCGATCCTTGGGCAGGATGCGGATCACCGCGGACTCCCCATGCTGCGTCGGCATGATCGCGACACGAATGTCGCTGTCGGTCCGCCCTGCCCGCAACCGCGCCGCGCCATCCTGCGGCAACCTGCGTTCGGCGATGTTGAGGTTGGCGATGATCTTGATGCGGGAAATCACGGCCTGCGGCAGCACACCGGCCGGCGCCGCTACCGGCCGGAGCAGGCCGTCGATGCGCAAACGGACCGCAAGTCCGCTGGGAAACGGCTCGATATGGATGTCGCTCGCGCGAAGCTCGACAGCTTTTTCAAGAAGGTCGTTGACCGCGCGAACCACGGGCGCCCCGCTCGCAAGGTCACGCAGGCTTTCGATATCGTCTTCGCGCGGCTGCGCCACCATGTCGGCGGTTGCATCGGCCTGACTTTCGTCGAGCCGTTGGTTGAGGACAACCGCCAGATCCTCCGACGTCGCGACCTTGACGACGATACCGGCCCCAAGCACGATTTGCGCCGCGCGCTGCGCCGCCTCGTCGGTTGGATCGGCAACGGCGAGGATCGCCTCCCCGCCGGCAATTCTGTAGGGAAACACGACAGTCTCGCGCAGAAATCGCTGCGAGAACGAGGCAACCAGCGGCTCCGCCGACATCATGTCTTGCAGAGTGACGCGCTCGAACCCGAAAAAGCGCGCCGCTTCGTCGGCGAACTCGATAGCCGAGAGTTCAGTGCGCTCCCAAAGCTTGTCGCGAGCGCGATCGGGACCAGCCTGCCCAGCCGCATCGTCGTCGACCGCCGCCAAAAAGCTTTTCTGGCGAAGGTAATCCAGGAATTGCGAGGACAGCTCGCTGGCCATTCATCATTCCTGTCATAGGACTTTCAAGGATCGATCGGCGGATCAGGCGAGGTCGCGGGTGGCGGCGACGCTTGGCCGGGCCGTGCGGTTATTGATCCGAAGTGTGACAGCCGTACGAAGCCGCCGGTCCGTTCAAGACTCAAAAAGATTTCAACAGGCAATGTCGGTGAGAGTGGCCGCGGATCGTGTGTTCCGGGATCAACACGCACCACCTTCGTTCGGCCGATCATGCAGGCAATTTATTTCTGTCATCTTCCCTCGCTAAGTACTTTCGCCTGCAGGGATGGATCGTCGCAAACGCTCTGCGGTCACCCACCCGGACGGAATGGCGAAAAGAATTATGGTACGCGTCGGCAGGCTTGGCCGGTACCCAGTGGTCCATCGCAGCGGTGGCGCTGTATTTGCTCTGATCTCGCTGGCTTTGTTGGCCTCGTGCAACTCCGCGACGGTTGGCGAAAGCGTGGATGCGTCACAGCTAGATATTGTCGACAAGGTACGGTCGATCGACCTCCTGCCGCGACAGCCACGGCCGATGAATTCCCCGGCAATGGCAGCCGATCAAGGCAGCGGCGGCGTCCGCGCGGCCATGTACGAAGGTACTGAAGTCACAGGCGTTTCGGACGATCGCCCGCAAATGGCGGCGAGTGGCGGCGGCTTCGACCTGAATTTCGAGAACACGCCGGTCGCGACCGTCGCGAAGGTCGTGCTCGGCGACATCCTGCATGTCGGCTACACGATCGATCCGCGGGTACAGGGCACCGTCAGTCTGGTGTCGGTCCGGCCGGTACCCAAGTCAGACATCGTCTTCGTGCTGGAAAACGCGTTGCGGTTGAGCGGGGTCGTGCTGCTGCGCGATACGAGCGGCTATCGGCTGACACCACTGGGCGACGCGGTCGGCGCGGGCCGGGTCGATGCTGCGAGCGCCAGCCCCGAGCCCGGCTTTGGCGTCTCCGTCGTGCCCTTACAATATGTGTCGGCGCAGACGCTGTTGAAGTTGATGGACAGCTTTGCCACCAAGGCCGGCGCGGTCCGCGCCGATGTCGGACGAAATCTCATTTTGGTTCAAGGGACAGGCCCCGAGCGTCGCACCGCGGTCGATACCGTCTTGAGCTTCGATGTCGACTGGATGCGCGGCCAATCGGTCGGCATCTTCCCGATCTCAAGCGGCTCGCCCGCCCCGATCATTGCCGAATTGGAAAAGATCGTTGATTCCGGTGAGAATGGCCTCAGCCAGAACGTGATCAAATTCATGCCGATCGCCCGCCTCAACGCGGTGCTGGTCGTCAGCAGAAAGCCGGAGATGCTGCATACTGCGGCTACCTGGATCAAGCGCCTGGACCGCACCGACATGGCCCGAACGACGGTCCATGTCTACAGAGTAAAATACGGAGAAGCCCGCCAGATCGCGCGCGTGCTCACCGACATGTTCCTGGGCGGATCGTCCTCCTCCAGTCTGCTGGACAGTGCCGATAATCAGGTCGCACCGGGCTCCGGGACCACGGCGAGTTCAAGTGCCGATCGTCTGTCGCTCAATGCCAACTCCAACTCCTCGCCGACGGCGAATAGCTTCGGTGGGCGCGCTGGACTGGGCGGAATGGGCTCGGGAAGCGGAAGCAGCCAGGCGTTTGGCGGGCAAGTCGCCAACAGCAACAACAACCAAAACGGCGCCGGCGCCTTGGACAGCGGCCACAGCGGCGGCAACGGCCAGCCGGTCATGCAGGACGTCAGAATAACGCCGGATACCGTCAACAACACCCTGTTGATCTATGCGGACCAGGCCAACTACCAAATCATCGAATCCACCCTGCTGCAGGTCGATCAGCCGCAGCAGCAGGTCGCGATCGATGCCACGATCGCCGAGGTCACGCTGAACAACACCCTGGCCTATGGCGTTCAGGCCTACATCACCAGCCAGAATCTCGGCTTGAAGCCGAACACCGGCTCCATTCTCAACACCCAGGCAACGACAGCGCCGGCTACCACGACCGATTCCACGACGGGCGCGGTCAGCGTCGCGGGATCGCTCACCAACGCCTTCGTCAACCAGGCTTTCCCTGGCTTCAATTTCCTGGTCGGTTCGGCGACGCAGCCCAGCCTTATCCTCGATGCGCTGCACGCGGTCACCAGCGTCAAGGTGCTGTCCAATCCATCCCTGGTCGTCATCAACAACCAGGTGGCGACACTGCAGGTCGGTGACGTGGTGCCTGTCTCCACCGGCAGCGCCACGGTGCTGACGACGAGCAACACCGTCGTCAACACCATCGACTACCGCAACACCGGCGTCATCTTGCGGGTGTCGCCGCGTATTAGCGTCAACGGCAATGTGAGGCTCGACGTCGAGCAGGAGATCAGCAATGTGCCGCCGAGCAGTGCCAACAGCCTGACGCCGACGGTGTCGGAGCGCCGGGTCAAGAGCCAGATCTCGGTGGCGAACGGTCAAACGGTGTTGCTGGCCGGCCTGATCAGCGAGCAGCAGAACGGCACCCGTAACGCCATCCCGGTGCTCGACCAGATTCCGGGGCTCGGCGATGCTTTCGGACATCAGAGCAACGCCACCGCACGCACCGAGCTGATCATCTTCATCCGGCCGCAAATCATCCGCGATGGCTCGGACGCCCACATCATTGCGGAAGAGCTTCGATCGAAACTGCGCGGAAGTATCGCCACGACCTCGACCAATGCCCCTATCACCACCAGCTTCCATTGAACGCTTTCGCCGCGTTCTGAGCGAACATGCGAGGCGACGCGTACCGGGACTGCTGCTCGCCGCCCTGCTCTGCGCCGGCGTCATCCCGTGCGCACATGCCGACGCGCTGTCGCGCGGGACGGCAGCCTTCGAGCGCGGCGACTATGTTCGCGCGTTCCGTGACCTCGCGCCCCTGGCCTATCGCGGAAACGCAAGGGCGCTCGGCATGCTGGGCTTCATGTATGAACACGGCTTCGGCGCCCCGCAGGCCTATGACGCCGCCGCCGATTTCTATTCGCAAGGAGCAGCCCTCGGCAATCCGTTCGCACAAGCCATGCTGGGCCTGATGTACGACAAGGGGCACGGCGTTCCGCAGGATTTTGTGCTCGCTTACATGTGGCTCAATCTCGCCGCGGCGCATACACGCGGTCACGAGCGCGATGCCTACACGCGATTCCGAGACGCGGTGGCGTCGAAGATGTCAACGAACGAGATCGTCGTGGGGCAACGGCTGGCGCTGAACTGGGCCCCGATCCCTCTGGCGCCAAGCGTGCCGCGGTCGCGCGAGCGGCTGGATCCCCGCTAGTCTAGGGTGCGCCGCGCGCACCATTGGCGGGTCAGTCGGTTGTCCTGAGTGTCGGCTCAGAAGGTCGCTTTCAAGCCCACATAAAAGGACCGCGGGCGTGCGGGACTGAGCGAGCGCGCATCGGTGAATGGCGCCCCGCCATTTGCAAAATTCGGGATGGCACCGGTGTCGAAGAACGTTCCGTAGGTCGCGTAGCGGTTATCGAAGACATTGTCGACGCGTGCGTAGATCTGGAACGTCTTATCGATCTGATAGGAGGTGCGAAGATTGAAGACGGCGTATCCGGGCAGCTTTGCCGCCTGGTTGGATTCATCACCGACGAAATACTGGCTGCTGACGAACAGCGCATCGCCGCCAATTTTGAAGGCGTCCGTGATCGAATAATCGACACTGGCCTTGATGCGGTGGCGCGGGATCGCCGGAATCTGGTTGCCCGGTAGAATCTGCACGTTGCCCTCGGCATCGGCAAACGGACTGTTGGAGCCGACCTTCAACGCATTGAGGAAACGTGCGTCCACGAACGCGTAGCTTGCGCTCATCTGCAGCGCAGATGACTTGAGATTGACTTCGGCCTCGACACCTTGCCGCCGGGTGTCGCCGACGTTCTGGAAATAGCCGAACCCCTGCAGCGCCGGGCTTGGAATGGCCAGGATGTCGTCGGTATTTTTGGCCCGATATGCGCTGAACTTCCAATTCAGCGTTCCGATGCCGAGTTGCTCGGTGCCGCGAAAGCCCGCTTCGACGGTGCGCGACACCACCTGCTGCAGCGGTGGATCGGAGACGAGGAAGGCCGCGATGATGCAGGGATGCGCCGGATCGGCGCACCCGAGTTCCAGCGGGGTCGGCGCGCGGTTGGCTTCGGAATAACTGGCGTAGGCGGTCAGCTCCGGCGTGATCTTGTAGGTGCCGCCGATGATGGGGTTGAAGCGGTCGAAGGTTTCGTTGCCGTTGAGAGACGTCCCCAACTGATCACGCAAGGCGATGCGGGCGTCATTGAAGCGGCCGCCGCCGGTGATCGAAAAAGCCTTCGTCACATCAAACGTGTCGAGTACATAAAGTCCGGTATATTGGTTTGTGGTACGTAGCGCGACCGGGCCGATCGACACCGGGCTGCCGGATTGTCCCAGAAATATGCCACTGCCGCTGACCACGAAATTGGGGCCAATCGAACCAAGTTCGGCGCTGGCGTTGTACCGGGTCGTGCTGTAGTCGAAGCTTGTGCCGATGACGAAACGATTGGTATGGCCAAACAGCTCATCGCTATTGGTCGCCTGCACCGATAGGCCTGTCGTCGTTGAGCGCGTCAGCGAGCGGTCAAGCTCGCCAAGAACGGCGTCGGGCGCAAAGGGATTGGCGAGCTGCGCGCCGTTCAGGCCATTTGCAGGCGTGGAATCATCGCGAAAGCACAAAAGCGTCGGATCGGCACATGGCTGCGTTCCGGTCGGATTTCCATCCACCACGCCCTGCTCAAAGAAACGCACATGCGCCGCGCTTTCGAGCGTCCAGGTCGGCGTCGCCTCGACCTTTCCCGTAAAGTTGAGATATCCGACACGGTTCTCGGTGGTCTGCGGTGTCGTATAGGTCGCGCCCCAAAATTGATCGAGCAGCTCGACCGGGACGGTAGCCGTCGCGCCAAACTTGTTGTCGGCTATCCCCATGTTCATGTGAAATTCGTTACCGTCGCTCCGGTAACCGACATCGCCGTAGAAGCGCCTGATGTCGGAGGGCGAGAAGTTACGAAAGCCGTCGTCATGAACTCCTTCCAGAGCGCCATACACGGCGAAATTGTCGACCTGCTTTCCCCATTGCGCCGAGCTCTGGATGCGGCCGTACGAGCCGCCCATCGTATCGATCTCGGCACCGTGATAGATGAAGCCGTTTTTCATCTGGATGTTGACGGCCCCACCCAGTGCATTCAGGCCGAAAGCGGGATTATTGGTCACCATCGTAACAGACTGGATGGCAGCGGTCGGGATCAAGTCCCAATTGACCGTGTCACCGAAGGCCTCGTTGATGCGCACTCCGTTCTGATAAACCGCAAGTCCCTGCGGCGTACCCGATACCGGAGACGCGACGAAGCCGCGGAATTCCAAATTGGGCTGAAACGGATTGCCGGCGACGTCGGTGGTGTTCGTACTCGGGACGTATTGTTTGAGGGCATCCGTGACAACCGGCGAGCCGGTGCGCTCGATCTCGCTGGTGCCGACAACATTGATGCTGGCCGGCACCTTGTCGGCCTCCAGTCCTCCGCTTGACCCGGTTGCGAGCGGATAAACGCGGAGCCGCTCCGTCGAACTTGCAACCGGCGTTGCGCTCCTTGGAGGGCTCCGCTTCGGATGTTGTGTCGGCGCCCGGACGCGCAAAGTCGGCAAGACGTGGCCGCCCGCCGGCTCATCCTGTGCGAACGCAACCTCGGTCGCCAACATCAGGATCGCTGAAACCGATGCGATCAGCCGAACTCGAGCGCCCATTCCCGCCGTCCCCACCCCGTCCCGGACGTTCTGAATTCCGGTGTTGCGATGGGAGCGATATTAGTAAGCGGCGCGGGACACGCTAGCTGCAAAAGGTCGCGTTCTCTGTCATGACCTTTTCCTGGAACGATCGGGAAGAATTCCCGATCTTCTCGCTAATGCGCGGCTTTGGGGATGATCGCCTCCACCGTGACGCCGCCCTCGCCCGAGGCCACCGAGAGCGTGCCTCCCAGCGCCAATATCCGCTCGCGCATGCCGGTCAATCCAAGGCCGAGCCTATGATCGGGCCGCAAGCCGCGCCCATTGTCCCGCACGCGCACCAGAGCACCGCTTCGCCCGTCCTGTGTTCCCTGCTGCTGCTCAGCAGGCTCGATGGTGATGTTGACCGAGGTCGCGTCGGCGTGGCGAAAGACGTTGGTCAACGCTTCCTGGACCACGCGATAGATCGTCAAATCGGTCGTTTCGCCGGTTTCGCCGAGCGCACGCGAAATGTTGGTTTCTATGGACACATCGGGATGCGACTCGCCCCATAAGCGGAGCAGCGCCTGAAGCGCCCCGTGCAGTCCGAGTTCGGCAAGCCCCACCGGCCGCAGCTTCTCCAGAACCCGGCGATTGAACTGCTGCAGGGCATTGACCTGCTCGAGAATGGCGCTGCTGTGCTTCCCTACCGCTTCCCCAATCGGCTCAGGATTCTGCGACAGCCGCATCAACGCGCTCCCATGGGCGCGAAGCGAAAACAGGTATGGCCCAAACTCGTCGTGAAGTTCGCGGGCGATCTGCTTGCGTTCCAGGTCCTGCAACGAGACCGCCCGCTCGGCCAGCCTGCGCTTCTCCTCGACCGCTTCGCCCAAAACGGCCGCCAGATGGTTCAGCTTGGCACAGATCGCGGCCAGTTCGGGTGCTCCGCCGGGTTTGACCCGCACATCGTAAGACCCGCGCTCGATGCGAGTCATGGCCTGCGACAGCGCCTTGAGCGGCGCAAGAGCGCGACCGATGACCAGCATCGTGACCACGAAGAGAGCTACCGCGGTCGCGGAGCCCACCTCGAGCTGGGTGACGATGCCGTCCCAGATTTCGGCGATCTCGTCGTTCGGGTGCGAGGTGATCACGAGCCATTCCGGTTTTCCGTGGATCGAAACCGGAACATCAACCGCCGTCGTCTCCGGGTGAACGAGACTGACGAACCAGGCGGGCGGCGCGTGGGGATCGTCGCTTTCGGCGACGCGATCAACGCGCGGAGCTGCTCCCGCCTCGCCCCGGCGTGTGATGCTGACGTGACGAAGCCGGCTGAGATCGCCCGCGATCTGCCTCAACTTCGCATCGGGATCCGGAGCCTCGTTCAAGTCCGCCGCGACCGTTTCGATAAAGGCGCGCGTCAATCGGATGACGCTTTGATCCTCGGCCTGGACGCGCGGCCCTGCCTCCACGACCAGCCGCGCGATGTTGATGGCAAGGCCCAGCGCCAAAACCAGTGCCAGCAGCAAAGTGATGCGCGCGCGCAAGGAAAGTCTCTGCCACATGCCATTCGCCCCCGACCGCCGCATTTCGCTTCCTTGAGAAGCGTTGACAGATAAATGAGCCGACTATCTAATCCAGCGTATAGCAACATTGCTCGCGATGCATGGGCCGGTGTGGACACGCATCGCGGAGAGATTTTGGCGAGCGTTCGGTTTAGTGCGCTGCAACAAAGCGGACCGGCGCGGCTGTTTGGGACCAAGGCCGATGCGTGTTTTGATCGTTGATGATCATCCCATTGTCGCTTCGGGCTGTCGGGCCGTGCTCGCCGACGAAGGCGAGATGATGATCTTGGAAGCCGCCGACGCGGAAAGCGGCGAACGTGTTTTTACCGCCGAACATCCTGATGTCAGCGTCATCGACATCAACCTGCCGACGGTGTCGGGATTTGAGCTGGCGCGGCGCATCCTTGCGCGCGACGCCTCGGCCCGCATCATCATGTTCAGCATGAACGATGATCCGATCTTCGCCGCGCGCGCGATCGAAGTCGGCGCGAAGGGATATGTCTCAAAATCCGGCGATCCTTGCGACCTGGTCGAAGCCATCCGGCAAGTCGGAAGCGGCGGAACCTATCTGCCGAGCGCGATGGCGCGCAGCATCGCCTTTGCCGGACCGGCATTCGCCCAAAGCCCGCTGTCAAAGCTGACTTCGCGCGAGATGGAAATTTTGCGCCTGCTCAGCGCCGGCAAGAGCCTCTCGGAGATCGCCTGGCTGGTCCAAGCCTCATACAAGACGGTCGCCAACACGGCCTCGATCATGCGCCAGAAGCTCGGCGTGCGTACGTCGGTCGAGCTGGTCCGGCTGGCAATCGAGAGCGGCGTTGCTTAAAGGGACCATATTGCATCCATAGGTTCGATAGCCCAACGCTCCCGCCATCGCATTTGCGCAGGATTGAATCTCATGACGATACAGACGGTTTCCCGCAACAAATCATATGGCGGCATGCAGGGCGTCTATCGGCATGCCAGCCAGCAGACCAAGACCGACATGACGTTCTCGGTCTATGTCCCGCCGCACCAGGACGGAACAAAACTGCCGGTCGTGTTCTATCTCTCCGGGCTCACCTGCACGCATGCCAATGTGACGGAGAAGGGCGAGTTTCGCAGCGCATGTGCGGAGCTGGGCCTGATCTTTGTTGCTCCCGACACCAGCCCACGCGGCGCCGATGTGCCCGGCGATCCCGCAAATGCCTATGATTTCGGGCTCGGCGCGGGCTTTTATGTCGACGCGACGCAAGAGCCCTTTGCGCGCAACTACCGTATGTGGAGCTACGTCACGGAAGAATTGCCGCAGCTCATCGCCGAAAATTTCCCGGCTGATCCGAAACGCCAGTCCATCCTGGGGCATTCCATGGGCGGACACGGCGCGCTCACGGTTGCGCTGCGCTACCCCGAGCGCTACCGCGCGGCAAGCGCCTTTGCGCCCATCGTGGCGCCGTCACAAGTGCCCTGGGGCATCAAGGCACTCGGAGGCTATCTCGGTGCCGACAAGGGAACCTGGCGCAAGCACGACACCGTCGCTTTGATCGAAGACGGGGCGCGGTTCTCCGAATTTCTGGTCGACTACGGCGATGCCGACCAATTCCTGACCGAGCAGCTTCGCCCGGAATTGCTGAAGGCCGCCTGCGAGAAGGCCAAAATTCCCCTCACCCTGCGCCGCCAAGAAGGTTACGACCACAGCTACTATTTCATCTCGACCTTCATGAGCGATCATCTGCGCTGGCACGCTGCTCGCCTGAAGGCTTGAACCCGCACTCTATTGCGGCTGCGGCGCACCGTAATTCGGGGCAAGCAACCGGTTGCGCACGAGATAGGCCGTCGCGCGCGACCAGGATTCGTCATTGTTGCCGCGAAGGTCGGCGTTCATCGCTGTAACCAGATTTCCCGTATGCGCGTCCCGCATGGAGATGCTCATGATCAGGATGAGCTCGGAGACCTTTTGCACGACGCCGGTGACGTAGAGATCGGCGCCGAGTTGCTGCGCCAGCTTGACGTCGCAGCCGCCGCAGGCCTGCAGATTGCTGGCATGCGCTGCAGCATTGACCGGCGCGATGTCAAGGAGCTGGAACTTGCCGGATTCCGCAAGTTCCTTGCGTAGCTGATCGCCGGCCCGCATGAGCCGCTCCTGCTCGTCCTTTCGCGGCCCGCTCATCTGCCCCTGCAGGCTGGTGTCGAGCAGTTCGAAATCGAACACCGCGAGTTTGGGTTGACCGGCGCGTGCGGGCACTGAAATCGCGAGCGCTAGCACCATAGCGGCGAGCCATGCTCTCATGATGGTGATCCCCTGACGGCATGACGACAAAATGCGGGCTTGCAACACCAGCATAATTCAGTCTTGTTTCAAGCCAAGAGGCCTATCGTCGGTTCAGGCGAAGGATGAGTTTTCGGGAGGAATCATGGTCCGGTGGTTGATCGGCGCGGTTGGCTTGGGCTTGCTTGCGACGCCCGTGCTTGCAGCGGACCCGATCGAGATCGACATTGGCTACCTGCACCGCGCCGCCATCCAATCGACATTATCCCTGGTGGAGCAGCCGACGGAAAACAACGGTGTCGCGGGCGCGCGTCTTGCCATCGAGGACAACAACACGACCGGCAAATTCCTCAATCAGCATTTTACGCTCGACGAAGTCAGGCTCAAGCATGGCGATGACGTGGTCAAGACGGCCACGACGCTGGCCGGCCACGATGGTTTCATCATCGCCGATCTCCCCCCGGACGAACTGCTCAAGGTGGCCGACGCACTGCGCGACCGCGGCACCGTGCTGCTGAATGCCGGGGCGATCGACGATCGCTTACGCGAGGAGGATTGCCGCGCCAACGTCATCCATGTCGCCCCGACGCGTTCGATGCTAGCGGATGCGCTCGCCCAATATCTGGTGTGGAAGCAATGGAAGCGCTGGCTGCTCGTGGTTGGCTCGCACGAGAAAGACAAGCTCTATGCCGACGCGTTGCGCCGCTCGGCTATGCGTTTTGGCGCCAAGATTGTCCAGGAGCGTACGTTCGAGGATACCGGTGGAGCGCGCCGCACCGACAGCGGGGTGACGCTGATCCAACGCCAGATGCCTGTGTTCACGCAGCAGGCCCCCGCCTATGACGTCCTGGTCGCGGCCGACGAAAGCGAAGTCTTTGCCTCCTATCTGCCCTACCGGACGTGGGACCCGCGGCCGGTCGCGGGCTCCGCGGGCCTGGTGCCGACCAGTTGGGACGCCGCGCACGACCAATGGGGCGCAATCCAATTGCAGAACCGATTCGTGAAACTGAACTCGCGGCGCATGACGGCGCTGGACATGCAGGCCTGGACCGCGGCGCGCATGGTCGGCGAAGCGGCATCACGCACCAACTCCAGCGATCTCAAGAAGCTCGTCGACTTCATCAGAGGGCCGGACTTTGCCCTTGCGGCCTTCAAGGGCCAGCCGCTGACCCTGCGGGACTGGAATTTGCAGCTACGCCAGCCCATCCTGCTGGCTGATGGGCGCATGGTGGTTTCGGTCTCGCCCCAGGAGGGCTTTCTACATCAAGTTTCGGAACTCGACACACTCGGCGTCGATCGGCCCGAAACCAAATGCAAGCTGCGTTGAGGATGGAGTGAAACGCGCATGTGGCGCTACTGCCTGCTTCCCGGACTGGCCGTGTGGTTCGCGGCGATGTCGCCCGCGCAAGCCTTCATTGCTTATGTGTCGAATGAGAAGGGCAACACCGTCTCGGTGATCGATACTGACAGTTGGACCGTCACCGACACTATCAAAGTGGGCCAGCGGCCGCGCGGCATCGAGTTCTCGCGGGACGGAAAGTTCGTGATGGTCGCAGTCGGGGATGACGACACCATCGATGTAATCGATACCGCGAAAAAGCAGGTGGTCGACACCCTGCCCTCGGGACCAGATCCTGAATTGTTCACCCAGGATGCCGCCGGCAAGATCCTCTATGTCGCCAACGAGAACGACAACACCGTCACGGTCATCGATCTCGAAAAGCGCGCCCGGCTCGGTGACATTCAGGTCGGTGTCGAGCCCGAGGGCATGGCGATTAGTCCGGACGGCAAGATTCTGATCAACACCTCCGAAACCACCAATATGGCGCATTTCATCGACACGGCGAAGCGCCAGGTCGTTGCCAGCGTGCTCGTGGATTCCCGGCCGCGATTTGCCGCATTCAAGTCTGGTGGCTCCGAATTGTGGGTGTCCTCCGAGATCGGAGGCACGGTGTCCATCATCGATCCGGTCAAGCATGCGGTGACCGGCAAGATCGAATTCAGCATTCCCGGTTTGCGACGCGAAGCGATCCAGGCTGTCGGCATCGGTATCACGAAAGACGACAAGACGGCCTTTGTCGCGCTAGGTCCTGCCAATCGCGTCGCCGTGGTCGATGCGACGAGCCATAAGGTGATCAAATATCTACTGGTCGGCCAGCGGGTCTGGCACATGGCGTTCACGCCTGATGAAAAATACCTGCTGACGACCAACGGCGTTTCCAACGACGTCTCGGTGATCGATGTGGCCGCGCAAAAGGTGATCAAGACAATCCAGGTTGGAGAGTTGCCATGGGGCATCACGATGTCGCCGCGATGACGATGGCTGACTCGCCCGGCGGCGCGCAGGCGCAGTTGGCCGCAAATCCGAGACAGATGCCCGCCGACATACCGGCATTGTCGATCGTCGGCGTCAGCCATTCCTATGGCCCACGGCGCGCATTGGCCGACATCAGCTTTACGGTCGCGCCCGCGAGCTTCACAGCCCTGCTCGGCCTCAACGGCGCCGGCAAAAGCACGCTGTTCTCCCTGGTGACGCGCCTGTTCGGCATTCAAGCCGGACAGATCAGCATTTTCGGCCACGACATCAGCCGCGAGCCCAGCGAGGCGCTGCGGCTCATGGGCGTGGTATTCCAGCCGCGCACCCTCGATCTCGACCTGTCGGTCAAACAGAACCTGCTGTATCACGCCGCCCTGCATGGCATTGGGCGAGGCGAAGCCAGCCGACGCAGCCTCGAACTGCTTTCGCGCATCGGTCTTGCCGACCGCGCCGGCAGCAAGGTGCGCGACCTCTCCGGCGGCCAGATGCGGCGCGTGGAAATCGCGCGCGCCTTGCTGCATCGGCCGCGTCTGCTTCTACTCGACGAGCCGACCGTGGGGCTCGACGTCAAGGCTCGCGCCGACATTCTCGGTCATGTCAGGCAGCTCGTGGCGGCGGAACAGGGCATCGGCGTGCTGTGGGCCACCCATTTGTTCGACGAGATCGTCGCGACCGATGATCTCGTGGTCCTGCACCAGGGAAAAATGCTCGCGCGCGGTCGGGTCTCGGACGTCGTTGCCACGGCTGGAGGTCAGGACGTCCATTCCGCATTCATGCGCCTGACCCAGTCCATGGGCCTCGGAGGATCTGAGCCGTGACCACAACGACGATCAGCGACAGGGCAAGGGGCTTTACTGTTGGCGAATATATCACGTGTCTGACCGGCATCGTCTGGCGCGAGGGGCTTCGCTTCCTGCATCAACGCGAACGCTTCATCTCCGCCTTGGTGCGGCCATTGGTGTGGCTGTTCATCTTTGCGGCCGGATTCCGGCAGGTGCTCGGCATCTCCATCATCCCGCCTTATGAGACCTACATCCTCTATGAGGTCTATATCGCGCCCGGGTTGATGGCGATGATCCAGCTCTTCAACGGCATGCAATCCTCGCTTTCCATGGTTTACGACCGCGAGATGGGCAACATGCGCACCTTGCTGGTGAGCCCGATACCGCGCTGGTATCTTCTGTTCAGCAAGCTCCTGGCCGGCACGGCGGTTTCACTGCTGCAGGTCTATGCCTTCCTGCTGATCGCCTGGTTCTGGGACATCGAACCGCCGCCGATCGGATACCTGACGGTGCTGCCGGCGCTCGTCCTGTCCGGGCTGATGCTGGGTGCACTCGGCATGCTGATCTCCTCCGGCATCAAGCAGCTCGAGAACTTTGCCGGCGTGATGAACTTCGTGATCTTCCCGATGTTCTTCGCTTCGTCGGCGCTTTATCCGCTCTGGCGGGTTCAGGAAGGCAGCCCGATGCTCTATTATGTGTGCCAGGCCAATCCGTTCACCCACGCGGTCGAACTGATCCGCTTCGCCCTTTACGGAAAGATAAACTGGATCTCCTTGGCCGTCGTTGCCGGCTGCACGGCCGTCTTCATGATCGGTGCGATCCTGGCCTACGATCCATCGCGCGGCTTCAGCCGCCGCGGCCCTGCCGGAGGTGAAACATGAGATGGCCGATCATCACGGGTGCACTGCTCGCGCTGGCGGCATCGAGCCAACTCTGCCATGCCGCCGATCCGCGCTACCCCGATTGGCCGTGCGCCCAGGCCAAAGTACCGGAGATTTCGCTGGCCGCAGTGTGGGCCGGTCCGCCGATCGACGATGTGCAGAACAAATGGAAGGATGATCCCAAGGTGAGCGCATTAGTGACGAAAGTCGCCGCAAGGCGCACGCCCCTTGAAGAAGCAGAGAAAGACGTCAAGGACTTTTTGGCGAACTCGGCGGGCGACAAGGTGATGGCCGGCAAGCTTGTCTTCGCAGGCCTGTTCGAGACGCTCAATGCCGAGCGCTCGTCCGTGATGAACGGGCTCGAACGGGTGATGCGCAAACAGCGCGATGCGGCGGACAAAATCCGGTCCGACACCATCAACCTGCAAAATATGCAAAGCTCCTCGTCACCCGATCAAGCCAAGGTCGACGAGCTCAGCAATCAACTGCTCTGGGAGACGCGAATTTTCGAAGACCGTCGGCGCGTCGTCAAATATGTTTGTGAAGTGCCGACCACCATCGATCAACGACTATTCGCGCTTGGCCGCGAGATCCAGCAGGAATTGGAATAGCGCGGACGGTATGCCGCAAGCCCTCCGCGTCGATTGGCCCGGCTGCAGGGAACTGGAGCCTGCTGCGCGGGAACCAAATCCAAGGCTGACCTCTTGTTGCAGGACCGCAAAATCGGAGGCGTCGATGAAAGCAGCAAAGAGCATTCTGGCGAGCGTGATAGCCATCAATGTCGTGGCAAACGTAGCGCTGGCCCAGAACGACGTTGCGGGAATGATTACGCAGATTAACCGCCTCAACGGCACCGTTGCGATCCAGCAGATCCAAGACAACACGGTCGGCGCAAGCACCGGCGGCCCGACCGAGGAGTTCAAGGTGCAAGACGGGAAACTGCTCGATGCCGTCCATGCCGGCGACAGAGTGACCTATTCGCTTGCCGGAAATGGCTCCAAGACCATCACCAAGCTTCAAAAACGGTGACATTCCGAAACAAATCCTGACCGCGCAACGGATTGCATCGACGGTCGAAGCCCGCGCCACGCTCCGCTAATGGGAAGGTGGCGTCTCCTCATCAGGGCGAAGCTCGGGCTGCGCCTCCGTCAGCGGCAGGTTGGCACGCTCCCAGCCATCCGTGCCTTCCGGATACCAGGCAACGTTGGAATAACCGTAGGAAAGAATTCGCTTGGCGGCGTTCCACGACATCCAGCAATCGGCCTGACAATAGACCACGAGCAGCGCGGCTCTGTCGCCGTGAGATGCGCGCGCAACGCCGCGCTGCAAATAGTCCTCGGTCATCGGCGCCAGTCTTCCGTAGCCGGTGTCAGGCAACCAGATGCTGCCGGGAATATTGAACCGCGGCTTGTCGCGCCAGACCGTTCCTTCAGGCAGACCTTTCGGTTTTGGCGGCCGCGGCAGCACGTCGATGAAGACCCCGCTGTTCGCGCGCCAGATCGCCGCAGCCTCGGCGGTCGTCAACACCCGTGCTCCGGTGAGCGTCGCCGGCACCGGCGCGCGGTAGTTCTCGGTTCGGTAATCCCGGGGTTCTGTAACATTCGGCTGCGCGACGGCTGCTGATGCGATGCCCAGCAGGATCACGCCCGCCAGCTTTGGCCTCATGGCGACTTTGATGCCGTCTCCAGCGTGATCGGCTGGTCGTTCTCGTCGAGCAAGGGCACGCCGAACTCGAGCAATATCTTGTTGATCGCCGGCTGGTTCTCTTCGATCAAGCGGTTGAGCTGCCGCTTCCAGTTCTGGTCGGAAGGCCGAACGCCCATACCTACTCGATAGACCAGTTTCGGCCCCGCGGTTTCCTTGACCAAAGGCGTGACGTGCAACACCGCTCCCGCCTTCTTGGCATAATACCCGGCCATCGGCCCCCAGAGCACGCCGGCATCGATCGCGCCCGAGGTGAGATCCTTGATCATGGCTTCCGCCGAGGAATCGACACGCGTATCGATCATCAGCGGGTAAGGCTTTGCGTTGGCCATCAGTCCATCGACGGCCATGTAGGTCGCGGGCGGCGTACCGGCGACGATGCCGATATGCTTGTCTTTGAGGTGCTCGTCTTCCAGCGTCGTCACCTCCTCGAGGCCGCTCCCCTGTTTGGTAACGAGCGCATAAGCCGTGCGATAATAGGGGTTGGTGCCTTGCGCGAGATCGTCACCTTGCGGAAAGCCCATGATGACGTCGCAGCGATGGGAGCCGAGCGTATTGCGTACGAAGCCGCTGGCTCCGGGATAGTAGGCGTAATCCAGCTTCTTCTGAAGCTTTTCGGCAAACAATTCAGCGAGCTTGTTTTCGAAGCCCTCGCCCTGCTCGTTCGAAAACGGCATGTTGCGAGGGTCGGCGCACACCCTCAATACCTTCGGATCGACCAGCTCGATGGAGAGATCGCCGCTCTCATTGACCTGGGCTCGCGACGCCGCCAAGCCGCCCAAGGCAGCAAAGATCGCGAGCAACGAAACTCCCAGCCAGCGTTGCAGCGGGCCACGCGTCGTCGCACACAGTCGCGGTTCCAGCATCGGCATCGTTGCAAACCTCCAGGAGATCTCTTCAATGAGAGGCGATACGTTGAAAGCGATAGAAGCCCATCAAAATGCTATGCTGCTCACTTCAGGCGTGCAACGGCATAATCGGCGCGACGGCGGTGCCGCGCGTGCTGCAATGCAAACGGGCATCGTGGAACAGACATTCTCGGCCTCCCTTCGTGGTGAAACGGAGGCGACGATATGATCCATAGGCTATGGACGCTCGCCTCACTGGTCCTGCTCTGTGCCTCGACAGTTTCGCAGGCAGGGCAACAGGAGTTGCCCGTGACCCAAATCGCGCCCGGAGTCTACGTGCATCAAGGCGTGACCGCCCTGATGTCACATGACAACGACGGCGCGATTGCCAATGTTGGATTTATCGTTGGCGAGAATGCGGTGGCGGTGATCGATACCGGCGGCAGCGTCCGCGAAGGCCGGCAGTTGCTCGCTTCGATCCGCAGCCGCACCGATAAGCCGATCCGGTATGTCATCAACACCCACGCCCACCCGGACCACCTCTTTGGGAATGCGGCTTTCAGGGGCGGCGATACGACTTTCGTCGGCCACAGAAATCTGCCAAGGGCCCTGGCGACGCACGGCCAGTTTTACATCGACGCCTTTCGCCGGATCATGGGCTCTGAACTGATCGACGACGTACGGTTGATAGCTCCGACCCTGCTCGTCGAGGACAGTCTTAAGCTCGACCTGGGGGCACGTCCCCTCACCTTGCGGGCCTGGCCGGCAGCGCATACCGACAACGACATCACCGTCTTTGACGAGAAGTCGGGAACGCTGTTCGCGGGCGACCTGGTCTTTGTCGACCACATTCCCGTCCTCGACGGCAATCTGCGCGGCTTTCTGGGCGCGATCGACGCACTTGGTGCCATGCCGGCGCAACGTGTCGTTCCCGGTCATGGCCCGGTGAGCGCATGGCCTGCTGCGCTTGCCGAGGAGCACCGCTATTTCGAAACATTGGCTTCGGATGTCCGCGCCTCGCTCGCGCGCGGCGAGCCCATAAGTACTGCCGCCACCAAAGCCGCGGCCTCGGAGCGGCCGCGTTGGGCACTCTTCGACGATTATAATGCCCGCAACGCAACTGCAGCATTCGCCGAAATGGAATGGGAATAGTAACGACAATGACCTATATTGAACGCGGTGCTTCCGTCGTCGCGAGGACTGCAATCATGCTCGGACGTCATTTCCGTATGCTTCGTATGGCTGCTCTCGTGAGCGGGCTGGTCGGAGCCTCGCCCGCCCCGGTGCTGAGTACGGAGGCCTATGATCCTTGGCCCGGCCTGGTGCAGGACATTTTCAGTAACCGTCCGATCAACGATGGCAGCGATGTGATCGCCATCGAAATGCCGTATCGCGCCGAGGATGCGGCAATTGTGCCGGTCACGCTACGCACCAAGCTTGCGCCCACTGACAGCCGCCGCGTGGTGGCGATTACGCTGGTCATCGACCAGAATCCCGCGCCCATGGCCGCCAGGTTCGAGCTCGGACCCGATGCGCATGTCTCGGAGATTTCAACGCGCGTTCGGGTCAACAACTATACCGACGTCCATGCGGTGGCCGAGCTCAGCGACGGCAAACTCTACGCGACCAAGACTTTCGTCAAAGCATCCGGGGGCTGCTCGGCGCCGGCCGCGAAGAACGCCGACGAGGCCCAAAATCAGCTTGGCCGGATGAAATACCGGCAATTCAGCCGGTCAGACCAGGCGCCGGCAGATGGCGCGCGCGAAGCGCAGATCATGATCCGCCATCCCAACAATTCCGGATTGCAGATGGATCAACTGACGCAACTTTATATTCCGGCTTTCTTCGTCAACGAGCTGCGGCTTTGGCAGGATGACAGCCCCGTGCTGGCGATGGAAGGCGGAATTTCGATCTCGGAAGATCCCAACCTGCGCTTCACCTATGTTTCAAACGGCGCGAAGCGCTTCCGGGCGGAGGCCAAGGATACGGCCGGTCATGTGTTCCGGAGCGAATGGAAGGTCGACACGTCGGGAAGCTGATGGGGCGGGTCTTCGCCCGCATCAGCGGGCGACACAGCTCAGAAACATCTGACTTCCGCCTCGGCCTGGGCGCGTCTTAGGTCGCCCACCGCGCTTGCCGCCTGTTCGGAAGAGCGAAACTCGCCGCCAAGATTTCCCCGCACCTGCGACATGCTCAAGACGGTTTCGGCGGTGACATACCGGTCGTACGGCAAGAGCGAAGCAATCACGTCGATCGAACAAGAACATTGGTCGATGGCCTGCCGCGTTTCGCCGTTCGCCTTCATGCAGCCATAGACATACTCCGCACGCGCTGACGTCGGATAATCGTTGACGTCCTTCGCGTATGCCAACGCCGCCGTCGCCGCCAAAAGGGCGCCTGCCGTGACAATAAGTCGTACCCACCCGCTATGCGTCAATGGCCTTCCTCCGCTCGAAATTGACGCTATGCTATTCCTGCGAGGCTGAAAAGAAGACGTTCGAGGAAGCGCTCACAAGCCAATGAAACGCTTGCTTTGCATGCTCATTGCTGCGGCCGCCTTTGCCGCAGCACAGACTAATGTCTGCAGGGGTGCGGAAACCATACGCGTTGCGGTGCAGAAGACTGGAACGTTTGCCTGGGAACTTGCGGTCATTCGCGCGCATGGGCTCGATAGACAGGCGGATATCTCACTCCAGGTTCAAGAACTCGCAAGCCCGGAGGCGGGTAAGATCGCGCTTCGCGCCGGCCAGGCCGACATCATCATCTCCGACTGGCTATGGGTGTCCCGCGAGCGTGCGCTTGGGGCCAAGTTAACTTTCTATCCCTATTCCAGCGCGCTCGGCGGAGTGATGGTGCCGAACTCCTCTCCCATCAAGACCTTGGCCGACCTGAAAGGGCACAAGCTGGCCATCGCCGGCGGTCCCCTCGATAAGAACTGGCTGCTGATGCAGGCTTCGCTGCAACGGGACGGCATTGACCTGAAATCGGAGTCGACCGTCGTTTACGGCGCGCCACCGCTTCTGACGGCCGCGATGCTCAACGGCGATGCGGACGCTACGCTGAACTACTGGAATTTTTGCGCCGCGCTCGAGGAGAAGGGCTTCCGTCGGATCGCCACGACCCAGGACCTGGTGACCAAACTGGGCGCCGAGGGCCCTATCGCCATGCTGGGCTATGTGTTCGATGAAGGCTGGGGCAGCACAAATCGCGACGCGCTGACGCGCTTCATCGAAATGACGCGAAAGGCAAAGGAGATCCTGGCAAATTCGGATACCGAGTGGAACAGCATTTCGGGGCTGACGGGGGCTCCCGACGCGCCCACCTTGAGGGCCTATCGCGAGCGCTATCGCGAAGGCATTCCGCGGCGTTCGATCGATGATGAAGAGAAAGATGCACGCGTTCTCTATCGCGTGCTGGCGACGATTGGCGGCCGCGAACTCGTGGGGCCCGGACCAGAGCTCGCCCCGGGCACATTCTACCACTTGATCCCCGGAGATTGAGGTGTTGCGCTTACTGTCATTTGCCGTGTTTCTTGGCTGCTGGTGGATCGCGGCCGTGCTCGCCGGCAGCACGAAGCTTCCGACCCCTCCGGCGGTCCTGAACGTAGCAATGACCGAGGCTGCCTCCGGGGCATTGTTTCTGAATGTCGGCGTGACCTTGGCACGCGTTGTCTTGGCCTTCACGCTTGCGATCACGCTCGGCGTTGCCATCGGATACTTGATGGGACGGGTCAGATTGGCCAACCGGCTTGGCGATCCCTGGCTGATCCTGCTCCTCAATCTTCCGGCGCTCGTCGTCATTGTGCTGGCCTATATCTGGGCCGGATTGACGGAGGTTGCCGCGATCGCGGCGATCGCGATCAACAAGCTACCGGCGACCGTGGTCACGGTGCGCGAGGGGACGCGCGCGCTCGATTCTTCGCTTGACGAAATGGCGACCGTATTTGCCATCCCGCGCTGGAGGGCATTCCGGCACATTATATTGCCGCAACTCGCGCCCTATATCGCCGCTGCATCCCGTTCCGGGCTATCGTTGGTCTGGAAGATTGTGCTGGTCGCGGAGTTGCTCGGCCGTCCAAACGGCGTTGGCTTTGAAATCGGCGTGGCTTTCCAGCTCTTCGACACCCCTCGCTTGCTTGCCTATTCGTTGAGCTTCGCAGCCGTCGTGCTCGTCATCGAAACGGCCTTGGTGCAGCCCTTTGAAACCAGGCTAACACGGTGGCGACTCCGTGCGGCTTGAGGTCGATATCGCGGGGAAAGCGTATAAGAGTGCGTCCGGCAAACGGCACGACGTGCTGGCCGGCATTAAGTTCTCGCTGAACTCGGGTGAGGTCGGGGTGTTCGTCGGCCCTTCCGGCTGCGGCAAGAGCACGCTGCTCCGCATCCTGACCGGCCTCGACCAGGACTACCAGGGCACGATCTCGCGTCCACAAGACGCGCGGATCGGCATGGTATTCCAGGAGCCGCGGCTTCTGCCCTGGCGATCGGTCGAAGATAATGTGCGACTTGCAGCGCCGCTGATCGATGAAGCCAGGCTTTCCGAACTGTTCTCAGTTCTGGAACTGAGCGCGCATCGTAACCATTTTCCGGGCGAATTGTCGCTCGGCCTCGCCCGGCGTGTGGCTCTGGCCCGTGCGTTTGCGGTCGAGCCGGACTTTCTTATCCTCGATGAACCATTTGCGTCGCTCGACAAGGCTCTCGCCGTGCGTATGCAAGACGAGATCGTCACCCTCGTGGCAAATCGCTCGGTGCTGACGATCCTGGTCACCCATGACCTGGACGATGCCGTTCGCCTCGGCGATCGCCTGTTCTTGTTATCGGCAAGACCCGCGCGGATCATCGCAGATATATCCGTCCCTGCACCGCGCAGCGTGCGTGGCGAAGCCGAAATTGCCGCAATAAAGGCAGAGATCACGCGGTGGACCAATGGCGGTCGCACCGAGCAGAGGCCACATGGGCAGTGATTGCAGCATGTGCTAAAAAGCACCAGCGGCGGGGGTTGGCCATGAAACGGGTGATCGCAACCGCACTGCTCTACCTTGCTATCCCGGCGACCGTGGCGCCGGCGCAGGATATGACGCGCTATATTGATATGTCGTCGCCCGATATGACCTCGGCGGAAATGACCCGCGGCGATGTCGAGGCTGCGCTTCACACCTCAAATGCTGCGACGCCCGCCGATTTCACCGGAAAGAAACTGTCCGGGCTCGATCTCTCCGGCCTCGATCTTTCCGGTGCGATCTTTCGCGCGGCCCGGCTCAACAGAACGAAACTTGCGGGCGCAAAGCTCGATCGCGCGGTCCTCGATCAGGCATGGCTGGCCGAGGCAGATCTGACGGGCGCAAGCCTGAAGGGCGCCACTCTCTTTGCCTCTCAAATGCCTCGCGCGCGTCTCGATGGCGCGGACCTGTCGGGAGCGCGCGTTGCCGCCGACCTGTCTGACGCGAGCCTCGTCGGCGCGTCGATCGAGGGCGCGCATCTGGGAGCCGACATGCGCAACCAGTCGATGGGCCTGATGCGCGCGGTGTTGAAATCCGCCAATCTCGATCGACTGAACGCACGGGGCGCGGACCTGTCTCGCGTCGATCTGGAATTTGCGTCACTCAAGCAAGCCGACTTGACAGGCGCGTCCCTCAAGGGCGCCCAGCTTGGGGGCGCCAATCTGACCGGGGTTACCGTGATCGACACCGATTTCGACGGCGCCGATCTGACATCCGCCAAGCTCATCGATCCAATTGGGCTTGAACGCGCCAAGAATTTCGATCATGCGAGAAATCGCGAACGTCTGATCAGAGAATGACGGCGCAAGCGGTACCTTAGGAAGGGTTTGGCTCATGCGATGGATTTTGGCTGCGATTGCGCTCTTGCTCGCCGGCACGGCCGCATTATCCGCGCAAGGCAAGGGCGTGCGGTTATGGAATCTGACCGCTTCGACCATTTCCGGATTTCAGCTCTCGCCTGCCGGAAAGGACGAGTGGGGACCGAACCAGACGCTGAACGACAAAGACAAGGAGGTCGACCACGACGAACGCCTGAGGATCACAGGCGTGGAACCGGGGCGCTATGACGCCAAGGTGACCTATCCGGATTCACGGCAATGCTTCGTTCGGAATATCGAAATCAAGGCAGATGCGGTGTTTTCGATTGCCGACAAGGACCTGAAGGACTGCAGCAAATAGCCCTTGCAAGGACGGTCTGTCAGCCCGCGGGAATCGTCTTGGCTGCGTCGGCCTTGTCGTCGCTGTGCGGATATTCGCAGCGCCACTTCACCGCCGTCCACTTGGGGTGCTCCCCCACCCACTGGGCGATGTAAGGTGGGGCGGCCATGGCGCACTGCGCCAAGGAGCCACCGCTCGAAAATACCATACGCGTCTCTTGGCAGGTGTTGGGCGATAATACCGCGCACACCGTTATGACCAGGGCCATCGGATTCATGCCTAACATTCCTGCGTTGGCTTCAATCGGAGGAATACCACGATGAACTACGCGAATCCGCTCGGCAAGTTTCAATACGGCGTGAAAATTCCCCAACCCGGTTTCGCCCGCAATTGGCCTGGCTGGCCTGCTCTGCCGCTAGGAACCCGCCGGTGCACTTAGGTGGCTCACGAAAAGCGTGAGAATTAAGCGATTGGACTGACGTCCGAAATACTTACGTCCGAAATCTTGGGCGAAATCTTGGAAACGTCTGCCACGGCTCGATGCGATCGAGCCGGGCAGATCGCTTTGCTGTGTTACTTGCGCGCTGCGCAGGCGTACATGTTGATTTCCATGCCCACCGGCACTTCGACAATCTTCGGAGTCTTCCAAGTCATTCGGGGGGTCCTCCCAAGTATGTTGGCCAACTTTTGGCGCGATGCTTGCGCCGACACCAAGGGTAGGGCCGCCTCGAGCCTAACGCAAGTGGTTGCCTGGCGTCCGTGCGGGGCATCGCTCGCTTTTGCCCGGCGCACATCCGATGCCTTGTCGACTGCCCTCCCCTCCACTATTCCAGCAAGCGCAACAGCGCTCGCCCGGCCCTGGATTTCAGCTCCTTGGCGTCCAGCGTTCCATCCTTGTCCGGATCGGCCGCGTTGAACCGTTGCTCCACGACGGCGAGGTACTCGTCCAAGGTCAGCGTGCCATCGTGATCGGGATCGGCGGCCGCGAGCTCGCGCGCACTCAGCCGTCCTCCCAGCTCGCGCCTGTCGAGCGTGCCGTCATGATCGCGATCGAGCTTGGCGAACAGCGCCGATGCAGCCTTCTTCGTCTCGGCAAGGTCCAGCGTCCCATCATTGTCGGTGTCGAACATCTTGATTGGATCGGGGCGACGCCCTGCCGCGAAAACCTGCAAATCTCCGGTCGCGAACGCGGTCGCGGCCAATGTCAGAAGCACAGACCGGCGCGATACCATGATTTATTCTCCTTCCTGGTTGGGCCAAATCCGTGAGATCAAGGTAACGCGCGCGGGTCCTCGCCGCCAGCGTCGAACCGTCACTATCCTTTGGACAGTGGAACACGACGGCCGGCCTGAACGAACCGAGAGCCTGCACATTGCGGGTTTCGGGTGGAGGCGCGGATTGCGAACCTGTTTAATCGGAGATGCGCGGCATGCGCCGCAGCAAGACGTGGGTTGCGGAGCAAATCATGCGACCATATTGCCAATTCCTGCTCGCTTCAGTGCTCGCGATGGGCGTTGTATTGTCGGCGTCTGCCAAAGACAGGCTGCCTGATCCGGTCAGGCCGCACGTCGAATCATCCGACACACCAGCTACCCTGACCGGCAAGGAGCGCCTCGGCCGAAAGTGGACGGACGAGCAGCGGATCGACAATTGCAATGTGCCGACCGACAAGCGCGGGACCAAGCCGCGCCCAAGCGCTTGCGCCGGGGCGGCACCAGGGTCTTAAAACCTGCGATCGACGAGCAGCGGCGGCGCGGACCGGCGAAAAACGTTGCTTGGCCGCAGCTCTTGGCCGCACCTTATGTCTGAGCTGCAGAACCCGCGTGTTGGGCCCGGTGGATGGACGACGGCACAACGCCAAAATACTTCCGGAACACACGGCTGAAGTGCGAGGAGCTTGAGAAGCCCCACGAAAACGCGACGTCGGTGATGGTCTTTCCGGCATGCGTTTCCAGCTCCTGCCGGCAGTTCTGCAGTCTCGCCCGCCAGATATAATCGCTGACGGTCATGCCCCTTTCGCTGAACAGCATGTGCAGATAACGCTTGGTACAGCCCAATGCCGCCGAAATCTGATCGATGCAGAGATCAGGATCGCGCAAATGCTCGCGGATGAAGGCTTGCGCCCGTATGTACATCGCCTCCGGCCCGACGCGATCGAACGTCCTGTCAGCTTCACGAAGCGGCAACAGCAACAGGTCGATCAGCGATTCGGCCACGCCGGCTGCGCTGTTCGGCGACAGCTTGGTGGCCTCGTCAAACGCGGCATGCACGAATTCGTGCGCGATCCTGCCAGTTCCCGCGCGCGAGGAGAGTTTGCACGCCGACATGCGCTCCGTATGGAAGCCGCGCTCCCGCAGCAGCTCTTTCGGCACGATGACAACATCATGCCGCGTCAGCATCGGGCTGGTGATCGTATGCGGGCAGGATACGTCGTAAGCGAGAATATCGCCCGGAACGATTTCCATCCGACGACCGTCCTGCTCGAAATAGGATATGCCGTAAGTCTGGAAATGGATCTTGATGTAGGGGTGTTCGGTCGATCTTATCCGCCAGTCGGTGTGGCCAACGCGATGCTGACTCGCCTCGATCTGGCAGAGCTTCAGGCGGGAGACCGTGGTGTAGTTGACCCGACCATCCAGAGACGAGGCCTCCAGCGGATCGATATCAAACCGACCGCACAGATCGGTCAAGGTATCTGACCAACATTGGACCTGCTGCTTCGGCGACAATCCGGAAGTGCTGAGCGAATGGACTGTATCGGACATTTCCAGCCACCGATTTGAAAGCAGCGCATATCGCTGCGAAGGACCCGGCCATGATACAAACAGATTACCTCAACTTGAGGCAATGTTAGAGTTTAAGCTGTATTCCTCCTGACATCCCTTTGATGATCCTCCGCCTTACTGGCTGCGTCGTCAAGAAAAACATCGGGCGCAATGTGCTAGCGACCTAGCCAAGCGATTTGACCGGCGCCGTGAATTGATGCTCCGCAGCATGGATGCGGCGCCCACAAAACGCCTTGCTCGAGGCAAAAAAGTTCATCCGGTTTCGCTTTCGAGCAAACCCGTTTCGCTTTTGGGCAAGTTTCCCATTGGTGAACCGGCTAGGAACGACGCCCGAAATCGAAGCAAAGCGGGCCGTTGCCACGGCACCCGATCTCACCTCAGGAGGAGACACTCGAAATATCCCACAGCATGCGTCCACTGGCCGGAGGAAGGCCAGCGGGCAAGCGACGTGACGAGCCAAACAAACGAAACCAGGGAGGACTTAAGTATGCGCAAGGTGCTTTTGGCTACCTTTCTTGGCTCCGCAGCGGCACTCACCGTAGGCGGTGCTTCAGCCAATGAAGACTTAATCAAGATGGCGCAGAACCCAAAGGATTGGGTGATGCCGTCGGGCGACTATGCCAATACCCGCTATTCCAAGCTCAACCAGATCAATGCGTCGAACGTCGGCAAGCTGCAGGTCGCGTGGACCTTCTCGACCGGCGTGCTGCGTGGCCATGAAGGCGGACCGCTCATCATCGGCAACATGATGTACGTCCACACGCCTTTCCCCAACAAGGTCTATGCTCTTGACCTCTCACAGGACAACAAGATCGTCTGGAAGTACGAGCCCAAGCAGGACCCCAACGTCATCCCGGTGATGTGCTGCGACACCGTTAACCGCGGCCTGTCCTACGGCGATGGCAAGATTTTCCTGCACCAGGCGGACGACAAGTTGATCGCGCTGGATGCCAAGACCGGCAACCTCGCTTGGAGCGCGACCAATGGTGATCCCTCCAAGGGACAGACCGGCACGTCGGCCCCTGTCGTTATCAAGGACAAGGTGCTGGTCGGCACGTCCGGCGGCGAGTTCGGCGTGCAGTGCAGTATGACTGCTTACGACATCAAGTCCGGCAAGCAGGTGTGGAAGGCCTATTCCGAAGGACCGGATGACCAGATCCTTGTCGATCCGGAGAAGACCACCGCGCTCGGCAAGCCGGTCGGCAAGGACTCCAGCTTGAAAACCTGGCAAGGCGATCAGTGGAAGATCGGCGGCGGCTGCACCTGGGGCTGGATCGCGTACGATCCGCAGCTCGACCTCGTCTATTACGGTTCGGGCAATCCCTCGACCTGGAATCCCAAGCAGCGTCCGGGTGACAACAAATGGTCGATGACCATTTTCGCGCGCAACCCGGATAACGGCATGGCGAAATGGGTCTATCAGATGACGCCCCATGATGAATGGGACTATGACGGCGTCAACGAGATGATCCTCAGCGATCAGCAGGTCGGTGGCCAGGCCCGCAAGCTTCTGACCCATTTCGATCGCAACGGGCTGGGCTATACGCTCGATCGCGCAACCGGCGAATTGCTGGTCGCCGAAAAGTACGATCCGAAGGTCAATTGGACCACCGGCGTCGATATGGACAAGAACTCGCCGACCTACGGCCGTCCGAAGGTCGTGGCGCAGTTCTCCACCGAGCACAACGGCGAAGACCACAACAGCAAGGGCATCTGCCCGGCCGCGCTCGGCACGAAGGACGAGCAACCGGCGGCGTACTCTCCGGATACGCAGCTCTTCTACGTCCCAACCAACCATGTCTGCATGGACTATGAGCCGTTCAAGGTGAGCTACACCGCGGGCCAGCCCTATGTGGGGGCGACGCTCTCGATGTATCCGCCTCCCGGCGACCACAACATGGGCAACTTCATCGCCTGGGACGGCAAGACCGGCAAGATCGTCTGGTCGAACCCCGAGCAGTTCTCGGTCTGGTCGGGCGCGCTCGCGACTGCCGGCGGCGTTGTGTTCTATGGAACGCTTGAGGGATACCTCAAGGCTGTCGATGCCAAGACGGGCAAGGAGCTTTACAAGTTCAAGACCCCGTCCGGTATCATCGGCAACGTCACGACCTATGAGCACAATGGCAAGCAGTACGTTGCAGTGCTGTCCGGTGTCGGCGGCTGGGCGGGCATTGGTCTCGCGGCTGGCCTGACCGATCCGACCGCGGGCCTTGGCGCCGTCGGCGGTTATGCGGCACTGAGCAACTACACGGCCCTTGGCGGCACGCTCACAGTGTTCGCGCTGCCGTAAGTCAGACGAAGCCATCTCGCTTCCGGCGCGTGGAGCCATTCCACGCGCCGGTCGATCTGCCACCAAGAGTCAAGGATTAGCTATATTGCGCATCACCCGCTTAGTGGTTGCCGCGGCACTGCTCGTGGCTGCAGGAGGAGTCGCCTTCGCTGACGGTTCGGGGGATCCCACCGCGGTGAAATCCGAGGACGGCAAGTATTTCGACAAGGAAGGAAATCCAACCTACAAAATCTCGTCCGACGGCACCGTGGACTGGTACACCTATTCCGGATACCGCCGCTATCATTCCGAATGCCACGTTTGCCATGGGCCTGATGGCATGGGGTCGACTTACGCGCCGGCGCTGAAAGATTCGCTGAAGACCATGAGCTACGCGGACTTTCTTTCTGTCGTTGCGAGCGGCCGCAAGAACGTCAGTACTGCGGCGGAGAACGTGATGCCGGCCTTCGGCACCAACCCGAACGTGGCCTGCTACATGGACGACATCTACGTTTATCTGCGCGCCCGCGCCAATGACGCATGGGGTCGCGCGCGACCGTCCAAACACGAGGACAAACCGGAGGCCTATACCGAGGCAGAAAACGCGTGCATGGGCAATCATTGAACATGACGAGAGAATTTCAACTGCACGAACTATGGTATGGCCTTGAAGAGCGAGAAAGGAGTTGAGCAATGAAGACGCGCGCAGCCGTCGCTTTCGAGGCGAAGAAACCACTTGAAATCGTCGAGCTCGATCTGGAAGGCCCGAAGGTCGGCGAGGTCCTGGTCGAGATCAAGGCAACGGGCATCTGTCATACCGACGCCTACACCTTGGACGGTTTCGACAGCGAAGGGATCTTTCCATCGATTCTTGGTCATGAAGGCGCCGGCATCGTCCGTGAGGTCGGCCCTGGCGTGATTTCGGTCAAGCCCGGCGATCACGTCATTCCGCTCTACACGCCGGAATGCCGCCAGTGTAAGAGCTGTCTCAGCCAGAAGACCAATCTCTGCACCGCGATTCGCGCCACCCAAGGCAAGGGCCTGATGCCTGATGGCACATCGCGCTTCAGCTACAAGGGCAAGCCGATCTATCACTACATGGGCTGCTCGACCTTCTCGAACTTCACCGTGCTTCCAGAAATCGCGGTGGCGAAGATTCGCGAGGACGCCCCCTTCGACAAGAGCTGCTACATCGGCTGCGGCGTCACGACCGGCGTCGGTGCGGTGGTCAATACCGCGAAGGTCACGCCAGGTTCGAACGTCGTGGTGTTCGGTCTCGGCGGGATCGGCCTCAACGTCATCCAGGGCGCCAAGATGGTGGGGGCCGACAAGATCGTCGGCGTCGACGTCAACGACTCCAAGGAGGAATGGGGCCGCAAGTTCGGCATGACCCATTTCGTCAACCCGAAGAAGGTGAGCGGCGATATCGTGCAGCACCTGGTGACGCTGACCGACGGAGGCGCCGATTACAGCTTCGACTGCACCGGCAACACCACCGTCATGCGCCAGGCGCTGGAATGTTGCCATCGCGGCTGGGGTGTCTCCGTGATCATCGGCGTTGCGGAAGCCGGCAAGGAGATCGCAACCCGGCCGTTCCAGTTGGTCACCGGACGTGTCTGGAAAGGCACCGCATTCGGAGGCGCACGCGGCCGCACCGACGTGCCGAAGATCGTCGACTGGTACATGAATGGAAAGATCCAGATCGATCCGATGATCACGCATGTCCTCAAGCTCGAGGACATCAACAAGGGCTTCGATCTGATGCACGAAGGCAAGTCGATACGTTCGGTCGTCGTTTACTGAAGCAAGAATGTCCCACACAAGGAGGATTGACTATGACTGTTCACATCCACCCGGCGGTTGACAGCGGCGTAAAACAGGGCTCGGGAACCTTCGCCGGGGGTACCCTGGTCTGTAAATGCACGGACCGACCGGTCAAGATCGGCATCAAGGGCGACGTTGCGCACAATCACGCCTGCGGTTGCACCAAGTGCTGGAAGCCGGAAGGCGCAACCTTCTCCATCGTCGCGGTCGTACCGCGTCAAAATGTGACGGTGCTCGAGAACGGCGACAAGCTCCAGATCGTCGATCCGTCGGCGGTGATCCAGCGCTACGCCTGCAAGGTCTGCGGCACGCATATGTATGGCCGTATCGAGAATACGGGCCATCCGTTCTACGGCCTCGACTTCATCCATCCCGAATTGTTCCAGGAAGGCGGCTGGGCGGCGCCGGGATTCGCGGCCTTCGTGTCGTCCGTCATCGAGTCCGGTGTCAAACCGGAAGAGATGGAGGGCATACGCGCACGCCTCAAGGAGCTCGGCCTTGAGCCCTACGATTGCCTGTCTCCGCCGCTGATGGATGCGATCGCAACGCACACAGCGAAGGCCAAGGCAAAAGCGGCCTGATCGTTTGATCCTCGCCGGCGACAATCGTCGCCGATTCGCGTTGGCGAACAGCCAACGCGAATCGGACCTCTAGCCCGACGCACGAGGATTTGCTCGGATCGACCGCCCACCTCCCCTCAGGCGCGATCGATCATGCGATGTTGCTCCCTTGACTTGGAGTCCCTGGCCTCGCTCCACTTAGTGGGCGAGGCTTTTGTTTTTTGGCGTCGCCCCACGCGCACGCCTCTTTCGCTGCAGGTCGAACATCTTCCGGCAGCCGCCCTGCTTTTGACAAATGCAGTTGCAAAACAACTCTCTGTGAAGTCCGTTCGGCGTCGGTTTCTGATAGCATTGTGACTTCGCGATAACGGGCCGACTGCACAAGAACCAAAACCAAAAGAACAATTAAGAACCAAAACATAAGAAAACGGGAGGAGCGCCCAGACACGGAAAACCAAACAGGTCGTGCAATGAGGTCTGTCAGTCTTCCTGACACGATTCGCTCGTGGGGAAGTCGCGGCGGTTGATGCGGGCGAATGGAAACATGTTCCGGCCTGCATTGAACCGGACATCAGCAGCTTAAAAAGAGCGAGAACGATCATGATCAAGTTGAAGATTAATGGCCAGGAACGAACTTGGGATGGCGACCCGGATCTTTCCCTGCTTTGGTTTCTCCGTGATGAGGTCGGTTTAACAGGCACCAAATTTGGCTGCGGCCAGGCACTGTGCGGCGCCTGCACCGTCATCGTCGACAAGGAAGCCGTACGCGCCTGCATCACGTCAGTTTCGGATGTGGCCGACCGCCAGGTCACCACGATCGAAGGCCTTCATCCGACCGGCGATCATCCAGTGCAGAAGGCCTGGCGTCAGGTCAACGTACCGCAATGCGGCTTTTGCCAAGCCGGTCAGATCATGCAGGCTGCGGCATTGCTGATGGATAATCCGAAACCATCCCACGCCCAGATACGTGAAGCCCTGTCTGGCAACATTTGCCGCTGCGGCTGCTACCAGCGCATTGAGAACGCCGTCCATCTCGCATCGACGGGGGTGTGATCATGAACATCATCACGAATCCGAAAAAGCTTCGCGGCTTTGAGAAAGCCTGCAGGGTCGAGAACGTCTCGCGCCGCAGCGTGCTGAAGGGACTTGGGATCGCTGGAAGCTTCGTGCTTGCCGCGCCTATTCTCAGTCGGCCTTCCTTCGCCGCCTATGAGACCGGCGCCGGCAAGATGCCGCACGGTACCGTTGTCGACCCGCGTGTGTTCGTCGCCATCGCGCCGGACGGCATCGTGACCATCATTGCGCATCGTTCCGAGATGGGCACCGGCGTCCGCACCAGCCTGCCCCTGATCGTTGCCGAGGAGATGGACGCCGACTGGTCGCGCGTCCGCGTCCAGCAAGCCCCTGGCGATGAGGTCAGATATGGCAACCAGGATACCGACGGATCGCGCAGCACGCGGCACTACTTGATACCGATGCGCCAGATCGGCGCCTCCGCGCGCACGATGCTGGAGTCGGCGGCGGCAAAGCGCTGGGGCGTGCCCGCCACCGAAGTGAAGGCTGTCAACCACGCGGTGGTCCATGACGCGACCGGGCGGAAACTCGGTTTCGGCGATCTCGCGGCCGATGCCTCGAAAGAGCCGGTGCCGAGCATCGAAGGCCTGAAGCTGAAGGACCCGAAGAACTTCCGCTACCTCGGCAAAGGCGAGGTCAGCATCGTCGATCTGCACGACATCACCACCGGCAAGGCGGGCTATGGTGCCGACGTCCGCCTGCCCGGCATGAAATACGCCGTCATTGCCCGCCCCCCGGTGACGGGCGGAACGCTGGTGTCCTTCGACCCCGCCGACGCCTTGAAAGTCTCGGGCGTCGAAAAGGTCACGCAGGTCAAGGGATGGCCGTGGCCATCGAAGTTCCAGCCGCTCGGTGGTGTCGCCGTGATCGCGCGCAATACCGGCGCCGCGATCAAAGGGCGCGACGCGCTGAAGATCGTTTGGGACGACGGCGCCAACGCCAAATACGACTCGGTCGCCTATCGGGCCGAACTCGAAGAAGCCGCGCGAAAACCCGGACTGGTCGTGCGCAAGGAAGGTGACGTGGACGCCGCCTTGAAGACCGCCGACAAGGTGATCGTCGGCGAGTACTACCTGCCGCATCTCGCCCACGTCAGCATGGAGCCACCGGTCGCCGTCGCGGACGTCAAGGGCGACAAGGCCGAAATCTGGGCGCCGGTGCAGAGCCCAGGGGGAACGCGCGAAGACGTCGCGAAGACCCTCGGCATTCCCGAGGAGAACGTCACCGTTAACGTAACGCTGCTCGGCGGCGGCTTTGGCCGCAAGTCGAAATGCGATTATGCGTTGGAAGCGGCCCTGCTCTCCAAGGAGCTCGCCGCGCCTGTGAAGGTGCAATGGACGCGGGAAGACGACGTTCACCACGACTTCCTCCACACCGTCTCGGTTGAGCGGATCGAGGCCGGGCTCGACAAGAACGGCAAGGTCATCGCCTGGCGGCATCGCAGTGTCGCACCGAGCATCGCCTCGACCTTCGCGGCGAATACGGTGCATCAGGCGCCGTTCGAGCTCGGCATGGGACTGATCGACATGCCGTTCGAGATCGCCAACGTCCAGTGCGAGAATCCGGAAGCCGCCGCGCACACCCGCATCGGCTGGTTCCGCTCGGTCTCGAACATCCCGCGCGCCTTTGCGGTACAGTCGATGGTGGGCGAGCTCGCCCATGCCACCAATCGCGATCAGAAGGAGATGCTGCTCGAGCTCATCGGCTCGCCGCGGATCGTCAACCTATCTTCGGTGAAGGATCCCTGGAACTACGGCGAGCCCTACGCGAGCTATCCGATCGACACGGCGCGATTGCGGCGCGTGGTCGAGCTGGTTGCCGAAAAGGGCGAATGGGGACGATCGCTGCCCAAGGGCCACGGGCTCGGAATCGCCGCTCATCGCAGCTTCGTCAGCTATATCGCGACCATCGTCGAGGTGGCCGTCGATGACAAGGGCAAGCTGACGGTACCCAGGGTCGACACTGCCATCGATTGCGGCACATATGTCAATCCGGAGCGAATCCAGTCGCAGATCGAAGGCGCCGCCATCATGGGGCTGAGCCTTGCCAAATATGGCGAGATCACCTTCAAGGATGGCAAGGTCCAGCAGAAGAACTTCGACGACTTCCCGTTGCTCCGCATCGACGAGTCGCCGTCGGTGACGCATGTTCACATCGTGCCTCCAGGACCGGACACGCCACCCAGCGGTGTCGGCGAACCCGGTTTGCCGCCGTTCGCGCCGGCCCTGGTCAACGCCATCTTTGCCGCGACCGGTAAGCGCATCCGCGCGCTGCCGATCGGCAAGCAGCTAGAGACCTAAAGGGAACGTTCGTCCCAGCAGACCGTTTTCGTCGATCTGACTGACAGGAGCCGGATCGATGAATCTCAAGGCCAAGGCGCTCGCGGTATCGCTACTGACGAGCGCCTTTCTTCTGAGCGCCCACGCATTGAGCGCTCAGGGCAACCCGCCGCCAGCGACCGCAACGCGGCCGGCAAAATCGCCGGATCAGACGTCGACGCCCAACAACGCGCCCGCTGCCACCCCGAGTCAGACGACCGGTCAAGGCAGTCAAGATCCGACGACCCGGCGGATGAACCAGGACGCGAAGAGCAAAGTCGAGAGAGAGGGCAAGTAGCCCCGAAATGAAAAGCGGCGGACCTTTCGATCCGCCGCTTTCTGCCTGCCGTTCGTCTGACTCGGCGCGTTGGCTGGCCGCCTACTTCTTGACGGCGAAGACCCAGACGACGCCGCCTTGAGGAACGTTGTTCTCAAGACCAATGTTGTTGCCGACCAGCGCATCCTGGATGCGTTGGGCGTCGACACCCCAGCCGGACTGGACGGCGATGTACTCCGTACCGTCCACTTCATAGGCGATCGGCATTCCGACGATGCCGGAATTGGTCTTTTGCTGCCAGAGCACCTCTCCCGTCTTGGCGTCGAAGGCCCGGAAGTCGCGGTCGTTGGTGCCGCCGGCGAAGATCAGGTCGCCCGCCGTCGTCGTCACCGACGCAAACAACTGCGACTTCGGGAAGTTGTGCGACCAAACCTTCTTGCCCGTGGCCGGATCCCAGGCCTGCAATTCTCCGAAATGATCGGCACCAGGACGCACCGTCAGACCGATATCTTCAGCCTTGGTTCCGAGCCAGAGCTCGCCGGGTTTGAGCGGCACCTTCTCGCCGGTGAAGCCGCCGCAGAAGTTCTCATTGGCCGGCACGTAGACGAGCTTGGTGTTCGGATTGTAGGCCGCTGACGGCCAATCCTTGCCGCCCCACAGCGACGGACAGAACGTGACACGCTTTCCGAGTACCGGCTTGTGCTCGGGATCGACGATCGGCTTGCCGGTCTCCTTGTCGATTCCCTTCCAGACGTCGGTATGGACGAAGGGCCAGCCGGCCACGTAATTGATGCGATCGGGCTTCGCCTCCAAAATCCAGAAGATGGCGTCACGTCCGGGGTGAATGAGGGCTTTGATCGGGCGGCCGTCCCTTTCCAGATTCACCAGCATCGGCGCGTCGACCTCATCCCAATCCCAAGAATCATTCTGATGGTATTGGTGGTAGGTCTTGATCTTGCCGCTCTCGGGATCGAGCGCGATCACGGAACTGGTGTAGAGATTATCGCCCGGATGCGCTTCACCCGGCCAAGGCGCCGCGTTGCCGACACCCCAGTAGATGGTTTTGGTGTCCTTGTCGTATGTGCCGGTCATCCAGGCCGAACCGCCGCCCGATTTCCAGTCGTCGCCCCGCCAGGTGTCGTGACCAGGCTCGCCCTCACCCGGGATGGTAAAGGTACGCCACAACTCCTTGCCATCGTTGGCGTCAAACGCAGCGACGTAGCCACGCACGCCGAACTCGCCACCGGAGCCGCCGACGATGACTTTGCCATCAACGACCAGCGGCATCAGGGTCATGTACTGGCCCTTCTTGTAGTCCTGAACCTTCTTGTCCCACGCCACCTTGCCGGTCTTGGCATCCAGCGCAACGAGGTGATCGTCAGTGGTGGCGAGATAAAGCTTGTCCTCCCACAAGCCCACGCCGCGGCTGGTGGGATGCAACTGAAAGAGATCCTCAGGCAACTGACGCTTGTAACGCCAATATTCCTCACCGGTCTTTGCGTTCAGCGCAATCACCTGTCCCATTGGCGTTGCAACAAACATCACGCCATTATTGACGATCGGCGGCGCCTCGTGTCCTTCGACCACCCCGGTGGAGAAGGTCCATACCGGGGTCAGACTCTTCACGTTCGACGTATTGATCTGATTGAGCGGGCTAAAGCCCTGACCATCATAGGTCCGGCGATAAAGCATCCAGTTGCCGGGTTCGGGATTCTCCAGACGGGCGGGCGTAACCGGACTGTAGTTTTCGATCGGTCCGGCAACGGCAACGGTTGAAACAAGACAAGTGAACGCAACACAGCTTGACAATAGCCATTGTTTTCGGGTCATGGACGCTATCTCCCTGTCATCTTCTTCCGGTCACCCACTCTGCGGTTGGTGACGCTTCATTAGTCGCGCGATCACTGCGATACGACGGTGCAAACGTCATCCTGCTTGCTGGGCACCTACCTTTCCGACAAAAGGCGCCGCGACGGTGAGCGACCCGTCGACGACCACCAACGGAAGCGCCGCCAAACGGCGAGGTGCCGGGCCGAACACGACCTGCGCGGCCTGACGGGGGTCGTATTCCGAGTTATGACAAGGGCACTTGAGCACGGTCTTGTCGGTGCTCTCTCCCTTGACCCACTCGGTGACAGGACAGCCCGCGTGAGAACAAACCGCCGAGTAGGCCACAATACCATCGGCCGAGCGGGACCGCGTGTCGTCGTCGAGTTCGCTTGCATCCAGCTTGACGATCAGGATTTCGTTGAGCCGCGAACCGCTGCGGACCACTGAGGTCTTCGGATCCTTCGGCCAAGCGTGCACCGGGGGTCCACCCAGCTTCAGATCGTCGGGCTTGATGAGCTGGCCCTCGTGCTCGCCTTCGGAAAAAACGAGAAGATCGCCCTTTTGCGGCCGCTCATCGCTACCGGGCTGATCTTCATCGGCGGCGACCGGTCTGGTTGCCAAACAAGCTCCGGCGGCCAAGGCCGTCAGCAGCAACGCACGTCGTGCGAGTTTCGGACACAGCGTCCCCGTCTCGATCTCCGGCTCGATCCGTTCGGCTGTGCGATCAACGTTCGAATTGGATTCAGGCATGGCGCAAGTTGAGCGCTGCGACTCCGCCAAAAAGAAGGCGAGCAGCTATCTCACTTTACGCTCTGCGTGACCTCGCGTGAAGCAGCACGCTATTGTGCGCCGCGCCATGAAGGCTCACGCCATCGCGTCAGCGCGCGATCGCCATTGCATCCGGCATACACAATGCGTGCCGAGCTTTACCCCGGAGCAATTGGTGTCGGGGCGATCCCAACTCGCTCAATGAACGACGAGCTTCATCTGGCGGACGCGGATTGCTCGGTCGGCTTGCCGAAAACCCGGCGACAGCCCTCGCTGAGATGCGCCCGCTGCCGCTGCATACAAGCGGTGATCCGGGCCACATTGGGAATTTCCGAGGAACACAGTCGAAAGGCGTCGCCCATGCAGAGCCTGCGCTGATCCTCATACGTGAATGCACTGGCGGTCAGCGGCAGCAGCGCCAGGCAGAACGCCAGAGCCGACGCCAGCCCCAAGTTGCGAACTATGTTCCGATCGATCAGCATGGTCGCCCCCAAATGACCGACGTTGCGGTCGCGTACGAGGCGGTTGGCCGCCTTCGACTCATGCGCAATCGTAGTGTCGCGAATCTCCTTGCTTCAAGATTGCGAACGCGGTCCTGCACTGAAATGTGGGTTCCACGTGCAAGCGAGTGCATCGCGGAGCGTGCGGACGTTGCAGTTCCCTGCTCTTTACAGGCGCTGGCCGCCGCTGGCCTCGATGGATTGGCCGGTGATCCACGCTCCGTCCTCCGAAGCCAGAAAGGCAACCACCTTGGCGATGTCCTCGGGTGTTCCGACGCGGCGAAGGGCAATCGTCTCCGCAAGCGCGCGGCTCGCGACGGGATCGCGTGCATTCGCATTCATGTCGGTGGCTGTCGCGCCCGGCATGACCGCATTGACGGTGATCCGCCGCCCGCCCAGGTGAACCGCCAACAGCCGGCTCAGCGCTTCGAGGCCGGCTTTAGCCGGCGCATAGGCCGCCATCGCCGGATAGGCTGCGCGAGTTCCCATGGAGGAAATATTGATGATGCGGCCGCCATCGCGCAGATGCGGCAACAGGGCCTTGATCAGGAAAAACGGCGATTTGAGATTGGTTTGAAGTAACCGGTCGAAATCCTCTTCCGTGATGTCTTCGATGGTGGCGCGTTTGCTTACGCCGGCGTTATTGACGAGGACGTCGAATTCCGCCTTCGGGCATCTCCGTGTCAGTTCCGCCGTGAATGTCCCGACAAGGTTCTTCGCTCCGCTCGGCTCTGACAAATCGGCCTGCAGTGCGAACGCGGTTCCGCCCGACCCGACGATATCGGTAACCACGCGATGTGCGGCCTCCGCCGCGGAATTGTAGTGGACCGCGACGATCGCACCGTCGGCGGCAAGCCTTCCTGCGATCGCCGCTCCGATACCGCGGCTTGCACCGGTGACCAGCGCGACCTTCCCTGCCAGCGCCCTCACGCCGACCACCCTTGAGCGGCCTCCAACTGCCGCGCCCGCTCGATCAACGATTTGCGGTCGATCTTGTTGGTACCCGCCCAAGGCAACTCGCTGACGAACTCTACTCGGCGCGGATGCTGGTAGGCCGGACCGTTCGCGATGGCGAACTTACGAATCTCCTCGACACTTGGTCTTGCCCCGGTGCGCGGTACGATGAAGGCGACCGGCACCTGACTGCGTTCCTCGTCCGCCAGCGGCACCACCGCCGCCTGCTGCACCTGCGGATGCCGCTCAAGCAGCTTCTCGACCTCGCCCGGATAGATGTTCTCGCCCGAACACACGAACATATCGTCGGCCCGCCCAACAAAGTAATAGAAGCCGTTTTCGTCGCGGCGCATCACGTCGCCGCTATAGTACCAGCCGTCGACGATTGCTTTCGCCGTTTGCTGCGGCAAATTGTGGTAGTGGTCCATCAGCGCAGGATTGCGCATCAACAGCACGCCCTCGTTCTCGCTGCCGTTCACGAGTCTGACGTTCTCGAGGCTGATCGGATAGCCGAGCGCAAGCGGCGGAGTCGGCAGGCCCTTCGGGTGCGGTCCGAACACCGCAGGCCCCGCCTCGGTGGTGCCGTAGCCGATCGTGAGCGTTACGTTCGGCAGCGCCTGCTTGATCTTGTCCCACAGCGCCATCGTCATCGGCGCCGAGCCCAGCATCAGCCGCCGAATCGAGGAGATGTCGTTCTCGGCGAGAAGACCAGTCTCCTTGACCACCCTCGCCCACATGGTCGGCACCGCGGTCGCCGCCGTCGCCTTGTATTTCGCGATCGCCTCGATATAGCTCCGGGTTTCGAACGCCGGCAGCAGCACGACCGAGGCGTTGGTGGCGAAGATCGTCTTGGTCGCAAACAGCCCGTTCATATGAAACAAGGGCTGCGCGATGATGTAACGTTCGCTTTCGTTGAGCGCGCCGCTCGTCCGCGTGGACAATGCCCAAAGCTGCCCGCGGTGCGACAGCGGCACACCTTTGGGCCGGCCGGTCGACCCTGACGTGTAGAGCATCTGGCCGACCTCGTCCGTGCCGGCAACCACGCTGTCGAAATCGGCAGGCTTGATGAGGGCGGCAAAACCATTGGAGCCAGCATCATCGAAATCGATCACGGGAATGTCGTCGCGGACCAGCGCGCGATTGGCGGCGTCGGCAAAGGCCAACGCGACGTTGGCATCATCCATCACATAGTCGATGGTATCGCGCGCCAGTTTGATGTTGACTGGCACAGCGACGCAGCCAGCGCGCATGATACCGAAATAGGCGATGACGTATTCAGCGCGGTTGAGCGATACGATCGCGACGTGAGTGCCGCGCTCGAAGCCCCGCTCGGTCAGGTAGCGCGCGACACCGTTCGCGAGCCGATCGATTTGCCGGTGCGAATAGAGCCGCGGTCCCGTCGGCAAGGCGAGGTCAATCACCGCTTCCTTGTCGAGATTGCCGTTACGGTCGACGAGGTCGCCGAGATTGTGCCAACGCATCGGTGGGACTCCCCTTCAAAACATCTATCTCGCCGCGCCGAGCGCGCGCGGCAACTCGGCAGATTGCGCGAGCAGGTCGTAGTGGCACGCCACCGCCCGCCCACCGGAGAGTTGCCGCAGCGTCGGCCGTTCCGTGCGGCACCGCTCTTGCGCCATCGGGCAGCGCGCGTGAAAACTGCAGCCTTGCGGCGGATTGAGCGGGCTCGGCAATTCACCCTGCAGCACAGTCTTGCCGCGGCTGCGCGCCAATTTCGGATCGGCGACCGGTGCGGCAGCCAATAGCGCGAGCGTGTAGGGATGGGCCGGCTGTTGCCAGATGTCCTCGCTGCGACCGCTTTCAACGATGCGCCCGAGATACATCACGATCAGCCGGTCGGAGACGTGTTCGACCACCGACAGGTCGTGGGAAATGAACAGATAGGCCACGCCCGTCTGTTCCTGCAGGTCCTGCAGCAGGTTGATGACCTGGGCGCGGACGGAGACGTCCAGCGCTGATACCGGCTCGTCGCAAATGATGACCTTGGGCCGCAGCGCCAGCGCGCGGGCGATGCCGACGCGTTGGCGCTGGCCGCCCGAGAACTCATGCGGATAGCGGCGCGCTGCGTCCGCCGGCAGGCCAACCTGCGCGATCAGCTCAGCGACGCGCTCGCGGATGTCGTGGCGTGACCAACCGGCAACGCTGAGCGGTTGGCCGATGCTCGTGCCGATGTCGTGGCGGGGATTGAGCGAGCCGTAGGGATCCTGGAAGATCATCTGCATGGTCCTGCGCGCCGCCTTCAGCCGCGCGCCTTCCAGGCGGGTGACATCCTCGCCGTCGAGCACGACCTTGCCCTCGGTCGCCGGCACCAGCCGCATCACCGCTTTGCCCAAGGTCGACTTGCCGCAGCCGGACTCGCCGACGAGCCCGACCGTCTCTCCGGCCTCCAGTTCCAGGCTGACGTCATCGACCGCGCGCACAGTGCCCTGAGCGGTCTGGTACTGGACGCACAGGCTAAGGACCGACAGCAATGCCATGTCGCGACAACTCCTCTTCGGCGGCGAAACAGGCCGCCGTCCGACCCGGCAGCAACGGCATCAAGGCAGGCTTCTCCGCGCGGCAGCGATCGGACGCATCAGCGCAGCGGTTCTGGAAGGCGCAGCCGGGCGGCAGCTCGGAAAGGGCCGGAACGCTGCCGGCTATGTCGGCCAACCTGTTGCCACGCCGCTGCCTGGCCGATGGCGTGGCTCCGAGCAGGCCGCGGGTATAGCGATGCAGCGGCCGCTCGAACAATGCTTCGACCGGCGCGTCCTCGACCTTGCGGCCGGCATACATCACCACGACGCGGTCGGCCGTCTCGGCGACGACGCCAAGATCGTGGGTGATGATGATCAACCCCATACCCGAATTGGCCTGCAGCTCCTTCATCAGCTCGAGGATCTGCGCCTGGATGGTGACGTCGAGCGCGGTCGTGGGCTCGTCCGCAATCAGAAGCTTGGGGCCGCAGGCGATCGCCATCGCGATCATCACGCGCTGGCTCATCCCGCCCGACATCTGATGCGGAAAATCGTTCAGCCGCCGCTCGGCATCGGGAATGCGCACCCGCCGCAGCAGTTCCACCGCACGCGCGCGTGCCTCCTGACGCGAAACCTTGTCGTGCCAGCGGATCGCCTCGATGAGCTGATCACCGACGGTCGCGACCGGATTGAGCGAGGTCATCGGATCCTGGAAGATCATCGAGATGTCCTTGCCGCGCACGCGCTGCATCTCGCGCTCGGATAGAGCGGCAAGATCACGTCCCATAAAGCGTACGGCGCCTCCGACGACACTGGCCGGCGGATCAGGCAATAAGCGCATCACGGCCAACGCTGTGAGCGATTTGCCGCAGCCGGATTCACCGACGATCGCGACCGTCTCGCCGGCCGCAACCGTGAGGGACAGCCCGTCGACGGCGGGTAACACGCCACGGCGCGTGAACAGCGACACCCGAAGGCTATCGATGTCGAGGATCACAGGCCGCTCCGACATGCTCACCACCATCTCAGCGATCCCTGAGCTTCGGGTTGAGCGCATCATTGAGACCGTCGCCGACCAGGTTGAGTGCGAGGACGGTGAGCATGATCGCAAGCCCGGGCACGGCGCAGATGTACCAGGAGGTGCGGATCAGGGTCCGGCCGTCGCCGATCAGCCGGCCCCAGCTCGACACATTGGGGTCGCCGAGGCCGAGAAAGGAGACCGCGGATTCGAACAGCACGGCACCGGCAATCACCAGCGACGACAGCACGATCACCGGCGGCAAGGCATTGGGAAGGATTTCGCCGAACATGATGCGGAGATTGCCCATCCCCATGGCGCGGCAGGCCTGGACAAATTCACGGTCACGCAGGGACAGGAACTCCGCGCGCGTCAGCCGCGCGATCGGCGTCCAGGTGACGACGCCGACCGCAATCGTCACATATTCGATCTTCTGGCCGAGGATCGCGACGATGGTCAGCACGAAGATCAGATTGGGGATGGTCTGAAACAGTTCGGTGAAGCGCATCAGCATCTCATCGATCCACCCGCCGAAATAGGCGGCGGCCGCCCCGACGGTGATGCCGATCAGCGTCGCCGTGATGCTGGCACAAAGGCCGATCAGGAGCGTGGTGCGCGCGCCGTACGCGATCATCGCCGCGATGTCCCGGCCGAGCGAATCCGTGCCCAACGGAAAGCGCGAATTGACAAAGGGCCAGATCTCGGGACGGCCGACGATCCGCAAGGGGTTGCGCGGATACATCCATGGTGCGGCCAACGCGATGCCGATCACGAGGATCACCAGGAGGAGACCGACCAGGGCGGCGCGGTTGCGGGCGAAGCGCCGGGCAAAGTCGAGGCTGTGCGGGAACATCGCTTATCTCGCCCTGATGCGCGGGTCGAGCCGCAGGTAAGCCAAGTCGACCGCCGCGTTGGCGACAGCAACCAGCAGCGAGCCGAGAACAAGCACTCCCAGGACCATCGGGAAATTGCGGCTCATGACGCTGTCGAACAACAGGCTTCCAATGCCCGGCCAGCTAAAGACGGACTCGATGACCACACTGCCGCCGAGAATGGTACCGAGCTGCAGCCCAAGGAGCGTGACGATCGGCAGCAGCGCATTGCGCATGACGTGCACGAGGACAACCCGCGCCCGCGACAAGCCTTTGGCGCGGGCGGTGCGCACGAAATCGAGCCGGAATACCTCAAGCATTGAGGCCCGCATCACCCGCGCATAGGTCGCCGCGTAGAACAAGCCGAGCGCGGTCGCGGGCAGTACGAGATGATGCATGACGTCCAGCGCGTCACCGATCGCACCGTTGTTGGCGCCGATGGTGCGCATGCCTCCGACCGGAAACCAGCCGAGTTTGACGGAAAACAGCACCACCATCATGATGCCGAGCCAGAAACTCGGCGCGGCGAAGAAGAAGACCGCCGCAAGCGAGATCAGATTGTCCCAAATCGTATTGACCCGGACCGACGCCAGCACGCCGGCCGTCATGCCGACCAACAGCGCCACGGCAACCGCCGCGAGCATCAGGATCAACGTGGCCGGCAGTTGATCCATGATCACGTCCAGCACCGGCGCGTTCTGGCGATAGGAAAAGCCGAGATCGAGCCGCATCACCGACCAGATGTATTTGGCAAGCTGCACCCAGGTCGGCTGATCCACCCCGTAGGTGTGACGCAACTGATCCAGCATCGCCGGGTCCGTGATCTGCTGGTCGGATGTCATGACGTCGAACAGACTGCCCGGAGCGAGCTGGATCAGCACGAAATTGAGCACGATCACCGCCAGGACCAGCGGAATGATCTGAGCCAACCGGCGAAGGACGATGCGGCGCAAGGCGACCTCCCTTCCCTAGCGGTCCAGCCAGAGCTCCGCCCAGCTTTCTCCCATGAAGTCGGCGGTCGTGGAGTGGTTGCGGACATCGGAGCGGGCGATCGTCACCGGCTCCAGATCGACCATCGGCAGCAACGGCGCTTCTCGCGCGACAAGGCGGTCGAAATCCTTGCCCAGCGCGATGCGTTTCGGCTCGTCGGTTTCCACCGCCATTTTCGCGACGATTTCATCGAGCTCGGGATTGGAATAGCCGGTGGCGTTGCGGAAGGCAGCGCCTTTCACGATGCCGTCCGTGGTGTAGTATTGCGTCGTGCTTGGAATCAGCTCGATGCTGCCGGAATTGTTGGAGACTGCGACGTCATAGTCATAGTCGCTGTAGATGCGCTTGAGCGAAGTGGCGCGATCCGGCACCGCGAGGTCGACCGTGATATCGATGTCCTCGAAGGCCTGCTTGAGATATTGGCCAATCTTGACGTTCTCCTCGAACCATCCCGCCGAAACAAGATTGAGGCTGAACCGCGAGCCGCTTTTCACCGGATAGCCGGCGGCATCGAGCATCTTCGCGGCCTTCTTTGGATCGAACGGGTAGTCCTGAACATCCTTTGTGAAGAAGATTGCATTCGACGAAGGAATAGCGCCGATCGAAGGATGGGCGCGGCCAAAGAAGATCGTGTCCGAGATGAACTGGCGATCGATGGCCTGCATCAATGCCTGCCGCACTTCCCGCTTTTTGAAGACGTCGCGGCGTTGGTTGAATTCGATCGTCGTGATCCAGGCCGAATTCGAGTAGCCCTTGGTTTCCGCGATGAACTTGCCGCCTGAGGTGAGCCGCGGAATATCCGGCATCGGAACGGGATTGAAGACGCCAATATCGAGCTGGTTCGCCTCGAACGCCGCCGAACGCGACGCCGGATCGCGCCACCAGCGGATCACCAGGCGATCGAGATACGGCAACGACGGATTCCAGTATTTCTCGTTGCGCAGATATTCGACGTGACTGCCGCGCACCCATTCCTTGACCTTGAAGGGGCCGGTGCCGATCGGCGTATTGTTGATCGGATTGGTAATGATGTTGCTGCCGGCATAGATATGCTTGGGGATGACGAGACCCGACTTGCCGGCGAGCACGGATTTCAGGAAAAACTCCGGCACGGGTGCCTTGAACTTCAAGAGTACAGTCAGGGGATCGACGGCTTCCGCACTGTCCAGCGCATCCAGCGAGACCCCGGCCGAGATCGGCTTCCAATATTCAAGCACGTTGAACACGACGTCATCGGCCGTGAAAGGCTGGCCGTCATGCCAGGTGACCCCTTCGCGGAGCTTGATCACGTAGCTGCGGAAATCCTCCGCAGGCTTGATATCGACGGCCAGGACCGGCTCGAACTTCAGGTCAACCGTAAGGCGGACGAGGCGCTCGATCACCTTGGTCGAGGTGAAGTACGGGCTCGAGCCGCCGCCGGGTGGCACGAACAGGGATTGCGGCTCGAAACCGCCCCAGGTCGCAAGCAACGTACCGCCGCGCTTCGGCGCCTCGGTCGCGGCGAAAGCGGGACCCGACAAGCGGGAAGCAAGCGCGGCGCCTGCCGTCGTCATCAGAAAGTCACGTCGCGAAAACCTGCTCATCGTTTTACCCTCTTGATTGCTTGAACCGGTTCCTCGTCGTGGCGTCGTCCATCCCCAATGTCGTTATCAGGACTCCAGCGTCGAATAGGTGCCTCTTCCAACCGCCAGCAATGATCCCTTTTCATCGAACACGTCGACATCGGCGACGCCGACGCTTTTTCCCGCGCGACGCACTCGCGCCACGGCGATCAGCGCCGTGTCGATCGCTGGCCGCAAATAGTCGACGCGGAAATTGACGGTCGGAAGCCCCCTGCCGACCATCATGCCGACGGCGAAATCGCCGGCGGTATCGATCAGCGAGGCGATGACGCCGCCATGCCATTGTTTCGAACCGGGGCGGCGCTCGAATTCGGCCCGCATCGCCGAGCGCATGGTGACCTCCTGCTTGACCGGATCGGCGCTCACAACGTTGAGGCCGAGGAACAGGTTGAACGGCGATGCATCCAGCAGCTTCTGGATATCGGCCGCGCTCAGCGCGACAACTTGCGGCTTGCTCATGGCGTCACCACGACCTTGCCGAACACCGCGCGATCCTCGATCACGCGCACCGCCTCCTTGGCCTGTTCGAGCGGGTAGCTCTTGTCGATCAGCACCTTCAGCTTACCGCTCTGCACCAGATCGAAGAGCTTCTCGATGTCCTCGCGCTCCCAGCCGTTGGAGCCGAGAACCTGCAATTCGAACGTCCAGATGAAGCGAATATCCTCAGTCGGGGCGAAGCCTGCCGTGGCGCCGCAGGTCAAAAGCCGGCCGCCGAGCTTTAAGCAGCGCAGCGACTTCACCCAGGTATCGCCGCCCGTGAAATTGACCACGACATCGACGCCGCCGCCTTGGACGAAGCGCCGGCGATGCGGCTTGCCATGGCGCTCGAATACGGCCTTCATGAAATCAGTTTCGGTGTAGAGAATGATTTCGTCGGCCCCGAGCTCGGTGAGCCGTCGCCCCTTCTCCTCGCTGCCGGCGCAGGCGATGACATAGGCACCCGCGAGCTTGGCAAGCTGGACGCAGCAAACGCCGACACCGCCGCTCGCGCCCAGAATCAAGACCTTTTCGCCGGGCTTGATCTTGCCGATGGTGTTCATCATGCGGATCGCGGTGCCGTAAGCCACCGGCAGCGCGGCCGCCTGCTCGAAGCTGACATTGTCGGGAATCTTGACGAGCTGATGCGCCTTGGCGCGGCAGTATTCGGCGAGCCCGCCGTCCTGGGTCTCGCCCATCAGGCCGCCCTCGACGCGGTTGACCGGATCGATCAGCACGCGATCGCCCAGCTTCCAGCCAGTCACGCCGGCGCCGAGCTCAGCGATCTCGCCCACCACGTCGAGGCCAATGATCACCGGCAATGGCACCTTGATCCCCGGCATGCCGCGACGGGTAAACACGTCATGGTAATTGATCGAGGAGGCCCTGACCCGCACGACGACATCGCCCTCGCCGGCCTTCGGCGTCGGATAGTCCGCGACGAATTGCAGTTTGTCGTTATCGCCATGCTCGCGAAGGACTACGGCTCTCATGTTCTTGTTCAGCTCCGTTGTTCGGCGACGACAACGAGCGGGTTTCGCGCCCGCCCGTCGATCGCCCGTTGACGTCTCGAGATCGCTCGCAACAAGCCGCACTTGCGCCAGCTCGGCAGCGCCGAAGCGAACTCTGTCCCGAAATCGCTCCTCATCGCGCGGTGAACCCCAGCGCGACATTGGCGGCGTCCGCATGCCCCACGACGATGCCGTCGGCATATGGGCGGTAGTTCACACCCGCGGCGTCGAACAGCGCGCGCGGCTGATCCAGCGAACCCACCTTGAAGGTCAACGCAACCATCCGGTCCGATCCGTCCTCGCTCACGATAGCCGCGCTCGCGTAGCGTTCGGCGACCGCCGATGGCTCCAGCACCAGCACGGTCGCCACGCCGGCACGGAAAGCGACGCCGCCGGAGCGGGATATGAGCAGAGGCGCGCCGAACATCCGCTCGTAAAGCGCGGCGGTCCGCTGCGGCGCAGTGGAGGCGATGACGAATTCGACAATATCGAGGGCGCCGTTGGGATGCGCGCGCCATTCCGGGCGATAGACGAGTTGCGGCGTGTCATGATGGCAGAAGAAGGTGCGACCGTTCTGCACCTGCTCCGCAGTCACCCGCACCACGCGGAAGCGCGCATCCTCCGCCCCCGTGGGAAGCGGCACGGGACGCGAGAAGCTCAACGGCTGCTCGGCCGGAACCCCGCGGCTTTTTAACGCAGCGAAGACGACATCGGGGTCGACCGACTTGAACACCAGTCCGGTCAGACCGGGCGGATGCTTCCACAGATCGGCGCGGTTCATTTCACGACCCGGCAGATAGCCGAGCAGCTCGAGATAGTTTTCGCCGAAGATCGCCAGATGATTGCTCGAGCCGAGCGAGTGATGACCACGCTCGGTGAGATGGAAGCCAAACCGCTCATACTGCGCGGCCGCCTCATCAAGCCTGTCCATCACATTGATGACGGCGTGATCGAGCACCGGCCGCACTGAATCGATCGTTGGTGGCAAGTCAGTCATGTCGTCACAAACCCGCGCGTTGCGTCCGTTTACGTAGCAAGATCAATGCCATTTTACGACGCGACGCTCTGCGCTGCGCGCGGATGCGGCGTCTGTTTGGTCATGGAGAATTCGATCGCGGCATCGACATGCAAGGCGGTCGAGTCGAAGACCGGCAGATCGATATGCTCGGGGCCGACCAGCAGGCAGATCTCCGTGCAGCCGAGGATCACGCTGTCGGCGCCGCGCGACTTGCCGCGTGCAATGACGTCGAGATAGAGCGCGCGCGAACGATCACTGACGACGCCCCGACATAGCTCGTCGAAGATGATGTCGTGCACGACGGCACGGTCATCGTCGTCGGGAATGATCGGATCCAGCGCAAACTGATCGCGCAGGCGCTGCACATAGAAGGCGTGCTCCATCGTGTAGCGCGTGGCCAGCAGCAGCGGCCGATCGCACCCGGCCGCCTTGATCGCGGCTGCCGTGACATCGGCGATGTGGAGCAGCGGGATCGAGACCGCCTGTTGCACGTCGTCAGCCAATTTGTGCATCGTATTGGTACAGATCAGCAGGCAGTCCGCGCCGCCGTCTTCCAGATCGCGCGCGATCTTGGCAAGAATTTCGCCCGCCTCGTCCCAACGCCCCTGCTTTTGCAGATTGACGATGGTCTCGAAGTCGACTGACCGCATCAGGATTTCAGCGGAATGAAGACCTCCCAGACGACTGCGGATCTGCTCGTTCAGCCGCCTGTAGTAGACGGCAGTACTTTCCCAACTCATTCCACCGATCAAGCCAATCATCCGCATGTCCGGCTGCTCGCTCCTTGCAACATCTTTCGTGTTCGCGAGGATGATAGCAGCGGGTCTGCGCAAATCGTTTGCGTTTCAACGATATGATAGACGCTTTAGCCGAGAATAAACTTCATAGTTTGGCCGATGTCGGAAATAGGTTTCTACGCCAGGGAGCCTCGACATCTCATCCATGCTCCCAGGTGCTCATTTCTCCTGTTCCGATTCCCAATATGAGCGGCTTGCACGGAAGAATTCTTCTCCGGCCTCAGTGCGGCTGGCTCGCGGTGTCCCCGGCATGGTCGAGATAGGACAGCGCCGTCTTGAGCTGGGCATCGTCGGGCTTGCCGATCAGTTCCACCTTGATCGGCGCCGAATAGACGGACTGGCTCTTCTCCGCCGCCGAGCGCGCCTCCTCCGGCTTCTGGCTCTGCTGCAGCGGGCCCGGATTTGCGAACGCGCCGTGCAAGGCGCTTTCGCGCACGAGCGCGCCGCCGCTGATCTGCTGGTCCTTGGGCGCCTCCGCGACGACGTCGGGCGCGATCCCTTCGTCCTGGATCGAGCGTCCCGAGGGTGTGTAATAGAGCGCGGTGGTGAGCCTGACCGCGCCCTTGCCGCTCAGGGGAATGATGGTCTGCACCGAGCCCTTGCCGAAGCTCTGCGTTCCCATCACCACCGCGCGGTGGCGGTCCTGCAGCGCGCCGGCCACGATCTCCGAGGCAGAGGCGGAAGCACCGTTGATCAGGACCACCACGGGAACACCGGCGAGCATGTCGCCATGCGCGGGCGCATCGAAATTCTTGGTCTCGCTGGAGCGCCGGCCGCGGATGCTGACCACGGTTCCGCCATCCAGCAGATCGCCGGCGACGTCGACCGCCGCGGTCAATAGCCCGCCCGGATCGTTACGCAGGTCGATCACCAGCCCCTTCAGGTGCCCGTTCGCATTGCGCTGGAGATCAGTGATCGCCTGCCTGAATGCATCGGACGTGTCGCTGCCGAACTGGCTGATTCTGACATAGCCGATATCATTCGGCTCGAGTTTCGACTTGACCGAGTCGACGCGGATGATCTGCCGCGTCAAGGTGAGGTCGAAGGGCGCCTGCTTGCCGCGCAGAATGGTCAGTGTCACGGCCGTGCCGGGCTCGCCGCGCAGCAGCGTCACGACCTTGCGCAAGGCCATGCCGCGCGTGGTCGTGTGATCGATCAGCACGATTTCGTCGCCGGGCTCGATGCCAGCATGCGCTGCCGGCGTGCCATCGATGGGAGAAATGATCTTGGGCAGCCCCTCCTGTTCGGAGATCTGCATGCCGAGACCGCCGAACCGGCCGGCGGTGTCCGCCTGGGACTGCTTGAATTCCTCCTCGTCCATGTAGTCGGAATGCGGATCCAGCTTGTTCAACATTCCCTTCAGCGCATCCTCGGTCAGTTCATTCGAACTGACAGGATGGACATAATCGTGCCGCACGAGCTGGATCACGCCCGCGAGCAGAGCAAGGTCCGGAGCCGGCCCTTCCTCCCCTTGCGTCCTGAACGCGGAGATCAGGGGAACGACGAGGATTGCTGCGATCAGGCTGGAGATGAGCAGGCGCGTTTTGGTCATGGCTTTGACTTTTGTGGGTGGGAAGCCGGGCTGGAACAAGAACCAGGAAGCACAAAAGTAGGTTCCCATTGCGGGGCTTCCAAGGCCGACTTCCGTTCGATCGCACGCGAACACGTCAGCAGGCGCCCGCGTTCCCGCGGCACAAATAGCGCCCGGGTTTTGGCTCACGGCCGCCCTCTTTGAACCAATGAGGGCGCTGGGAATGCCGCCCGCCGATCGCGCTCGGGAGATTCTCGTTCGGCACAGCCTGTTCTGCACACGAAACGCACGCGCAAGCCGGCGGTCATGAAAATCGAGCTCTTCGGCCGTCCGGGCAAACCACTTCGGATGTCGGCCGAGTGAGCACGACGCGGCTGTTTCAGATCGAAAGATCAGAGTCTCGCTGACCGAGTCCAGGAGCGGTGTACGGACACGCCATCACGCGCCCGTCAGCTTCGCTGCCGCCATACTCACGCATCACAGCTTTGACAGTGCCTAACCGCGGCCTTTGGGTCACACCGATCCACGACATCGCAGCCAGCCTCGCCGGTGTCATCGCGCCTTCATGACCTGCCCCGACAGTCGGATCCGATATTTCTAATCAGCACTGCCGAGCGCTTTTCCCTTTGCAGATTTCATGCGGGAGACGACGATGCATTGCAGGTATCATTTAATGGCGGCGACGGCGCTGTGCGTCGCCTGTCTGTCGGTTCCATCTGTTGCGGCAGCGCAAGCGATGTCGGACGCCGAAAAGATCGAACGGCTGGAGCGCCAAACGGAGGCGCTGCAGAAGCAACTCAAGGCGCTGCAGAGCGAAATCGCGCAGACGCGCCAGAGAACCGCAAAGGTGGAAGCAGTGCAGGCCGCGGCACCTCGAGCCGCCTCACCTCCGCCGGCCGACAAGGGCCCGATCCTCAAGGCTCCGACGCTCGCGATATCGGACAAGGTCAAGGTGACGCTCGGCGGCTTCATCGCGGCGGAGTCGGTCTGGCGGCAGCGCAATGAGGCTGCCGATATGGGATCGAGTTTCGCCGGCATCCCTTATCCGTTCTCCCCGCTCTATCACGAGAACGAGTTTCATGGTTCGGCGCGACAGAGCAGAATTTCCCTCCTCATCGAGGGTGCGATCGATCCGCAGCAGAAGCTGTCCGGCTATTTCGAAACGGATTTCCTCGGCGTGGGCACCACATCGAACTACAATCAGAGCAATAGCTGGGCGCCGCGCCTGCGCCAGGCCTATGGCAGCTATGACAACGCCGATTGGGGATTCCACGTCCTTGCCGGCCAGTCGTGGAGCCTGCTCACGCAGAACCAGACCGGCATCACCCCGCGCAAGGAGAACATCCCGCTCACCATCGATGCGAGCTACGTCGTCGGCTTCAACTATACGCGCAACTGGCAGATCCGCTTCGTGAAGGACTTTGGGCCGGAGCTGTCGTTCGGCATATCGGTCGAGAACCCCGCGAGCATCGTCGGCGCCTCGACCGCCACCGCGCCCGCCGGCACCGGCGGTACCTTCGCGAGCGGCGGCATCGTCAACGGCGTCGTCACCAATTTCAGCAATACCGGCAGCAGCTTCCTCAGCACCGTGCCGATCACGACGGATCAGGCGCCGGACCTCATCGAAAAGGCCGCGTTCGATCCTGGCTGGGGTCACTACGAAGCGGTCGCATTGCAGCGGTTCTTCAACGACAGCACGCTCACTTGCGCGCTCGGACCATGCATCGCCGGCTCGGTCGGACAGGCGGGCACAACCTCCGACAGGTCGGCGTTCGGCTGGGGCATCGGCGGCTCGGTGCTGTTGCCGGTCATTCCCAAATATCTCGAGTTCACCGGCAGCGTCTTGTACGGGCAAGGCATCGGCCGTTACGGGGCCGGCCAGTTGCCGGACGTGACCATCGGAGCCGACGGCTCGCTCACGCCGCTGACGGGATTGCAGACCATGATCGGCCTGATCGGCCATCCGACCGAGGGGCTGGACGTCTACGCTTACGCTGGCCTCGAGCAGGTCGAGGCGAAGTACTTCAATTCCGGCACGACCCTGCTCGGCTATGGCAATCCCGGCTTCAGCAATGTCGGCTGTACCATCACGACGCCGAGCTCGTTTGCGGGCACGACACCGACGAACTGCATCGCGAACAACCGCCGGCTGGAAGACGTAACCGTGGGCTTCTGGCAGAACCTCTACAAGGGCGATTTCGGCCGCGTGGCCGCCGGCGCCCAATACGAATATATCAGGCGCCAGGCCTTTGCCGGCCTCGGCGGTGCGCCCTCGACCGATGACAACATCGTCATGACCTCGCTGCGCTGGTATCCGTTCTGAGTTACGCGGCAGAGGCAAGTGTGGCTCAGACGGCGCGGGTCCGCGCTCGCGCCGCCCTGCGTCGGACGGCGGAAAGCTTGGCGCTGCCGAGGATGTCGGCGATCCAGTCCAGAAACACGCGCAGGCGCAATGTTAGCTGCCGGTTTTGCGGGTAAAGCGCTGTCAGCGGCGTCGGCGACGGCGGATGTTCCGGCAAGACTTCCACCAGCACGCCATCCGCAAGATCCTGCGCGAAGCGGTAGCGCGGCGCTTGGACCAACCCAAGCCCGAGCCGGGCGAGATCGGCCATCGTGTCCGAATTGTTCACCGTGACGCGGCTCGGCAGCACCACGTGTCGCAGCCGTCCGTCTTCGCTGAATTCAAGCGGCATCACCTCGCCTGTCCTCGACGAGATGAATCCGATCATTTGATGCCCGTCGAGCTCATCGGGCGTGTTGGGCACGCCGCGCCTCGCCAGATAGCCGGGGCTTGCGACAGTGATTTCCTCAATGCTGCCGAGCCGCCGCCGGATCATTCCACTGTCCTCGGGCTCGCCTGCGCGGATCACGCAATCGATGCCTTCGCGCACGAGGTCCACCCAACGATCGCCCTGGCCGATGCGCAGATCGAGCAGCGGGTAACGGGCCAGGAAGTCGGGGAGATGCGGGAGCAGAAAAGTCCGGGTGAGCAAGGGGTGCGCATCAATACGCAAAAGACCGCGCGGCCGGGCGTCACGCAGCGCGGCTTCCGCTTCCTCCAACTCGGACAGAATGGCAGCGCAGCGCCGGTAATACTCCTCGCCGTCCAGCGTCGGCGTCACGTGGCGGGTGGTCCGGTCGAGCAGCCGCACGCCGAGATGGGATTCCAGGTTCTTGATGACTTCGCTGGCTGTCGACCGCGGCAGATCGAGGTCGGTGGCCGCCAGCGTAAAGCTCCGCCGCTCGACAAGGCGGACGAACAGACGCATGGCCTCAAACCGATCCATCCGCGATTGTTCGCCCAATCCGACAAGTGATGTCAAGTTCCGCCAGATTAACCGGAACGGGCGAGCAGATAACGTCACCCTGGCAAAGGGAGATCGTCGGGTCCACGGCCACGTCCTCGAACGGACCGACCTTTCCGACTCTCTTCATTCCGCCGCCTGATGCGGCACATCACCAGGAGCTTCATCATGCCATTTGCCAACATCAAGGTCCCCCAAGCGGCCCTGACCAAGGCTCAGAAGGAGGAGATCGTCCACCGCATCACCGCGATGTTCGTCGACTATTTCAGCGAGGCGGCGCGGCCGCACACGATGGTGCTGATCGAAGAGGTGCGGGACGGTGGTTATGGCCGCGCCGACGAGGTGTTCGTGATACCGGAGCAATATCGCGCGAAAGAGTGAGGGGCGCCGCGCGTGCTCCGACAGCTTCGAGCGTTTGCCGCTCGAAGCTGTCACGGCATCGATAATCCGTAGCCTGAAGAATCCTCGTCGGGGAGACCGTTGAGGACGACCGCGCCTAGCGCGCCTCCTCGAATCCACCGAGCACCGCGGTGAGATTGGCGCCGAGAATATCCGAGAGATACCCTCCTTCCTGGACGAACACCGTCGGCACCCCCATCCGCGCGATCGCAGCGCCGATGCGGCGGAAGCCCTCGGTGGTCACCGCAAGGCCGGCCAAAGGATCGTGCTCGGAGGCGTCCAGCCCGAGCGCGATCACCAGTGCGCCCGGCGCGAAGTTCTTGACCGCCTTGGCTGCGACGTCGAGCGCCTGCAGATAGCCGTCGTCCCTGGTGCCGATCGCCAGGGGAATGTTGAGGTTGGCGCCAAGCCCTGCGCCCGCGCCGCGCTCATGCGCAAAGCCCCAGACGAAGGGATAGAACGCGGTCGGATCGGCATGGATCGAAACGGTGAGCACGTCCGAGCGCTCGTAGAAAATGCCTTGGGTGCCGTTGCCATGATGCACGTCGACATCGAGGATCGCCACGCGCTCATGCTTCTGCCGCAGATGCGCCGCTGCGATGGCACTGTTATTGAGAAAACAAAATCCGCCGGCGAGGTCGCGATAGGCGTGATGCCCAGGCGGACGGCAGAGTGCGTAGACCGCATCTTCGCCATCCAAGAGCATTTGCGCCGCCGTCGCTGCGACATCGCTGGCGGCGCAGGCGCCGGCCCAGGTGCCCGGGCCGATCGGACAGGCCGTGTCGACCGTATGCCAGCCGAGCCGGCCGACGATGTGGGTGGGGTACGTGGCGGCGTTGCGGACGGGATGCATGTTGGCGATCATCTCGGGGCCCGCGTCGCCGAGCGCGGACCAAGCCTCCCAGGCCTCAGCGAGAAAATTCAGATATTCCGGACTGTGCACCCGCAGGCGCGGCCCCTGCCCGAACGCAACAGGCTCGATGAGCTGGTGGTTGCCCGCCTTCAATCCCGCAAGCAGCCGGTCGGCGCGCTCGGGCTGCTCGGTGGTTCGCTTCACCACGCCACGCACCAGAAAGAATTGCGGATCGTGGCTCCGATGCCGTTCAGTATAGACTGCCTTCACGCGATTGCTCCTTTGCAAAAACGCTCCTGCGCAAAACGATTCCTCCTGCGCGCCGCATTGCCGTCGTGCGCGCCGCCGTCAATTCATTCGGTGGTGATGGACGTTCCGACTGGAATCTCGTGCACGAGCCTGCCCACTTCACGGCAGGCATGGCCGATGTGATAATCGATCCATGCCATGCAGCGCAACCATGGCATGCTCACCTGCGGCTGCTCGGTCGCCGAAGCCTTCAAGCTGATGCACAATCTGGAGCGCTCCGGCCGCGCGGAGCTCGCGATCCTGGCGTCGGGGCGTTGAAATCGCGCCACTCTCCAAAAGCATCGCGCGCCACACCGCGCAGCAATGCGCCAGTTTCTACGACGGCATCGAAGTGCAGGGAAAGCCTGGCGCGGAATGGGCTGCGTTCAAGCGGATGCTGGAGTGCCCCTCTCTCACCGTTACCTTGAGGTGCTTGCGAAGTGAGCCTCAAACGGCGACGGTTGAGATCGAGCGGTTATCAATCACTTCTGCGCGGCGCCGACGGTGGACTGATCCGGCAGCCGCCCCAAGGTTACATTGACCGAGCTTTCTTTTCCGCCTCTGAGCATGCCGAGCTGCACGGACGATCCCGGGGCCGCTGCATGGATCTTCTTGGTCAACTCATTCGCGTTCTTGATCGCCTGGCCGCTGACCGAGGTGATGACGTCGCCGCTTGTCAGCCCTGCGTTGGCGGCGGGACCGTTGCGCTTGACGTTCGCGACGATGGCGCCGCGCAGGTCGTTCTTGCCGAGACTATCGGCCATCTCCGGCGTGATCGACTGCACTTCGGCCCCGATCCATCCGCGCGTGACCGAGCCCTTCTCCTTGAGCTGCGGTATCACCAGCTTGACCGTTTCAGCGGGGATCGCGAATGCGACACCGACCGAGCCTCCCGAAGGGGAAAAGATCATACTGTTGACGCCGATGACGTCGCCATCGACATTAAAGCTCGGGCCGCCGGAATCGCCGTTGTTGATAGGCGCATCGATCTGAATGAAATCCCCGCCTGCGCCGATTTCGATAGTGCGATCGCGCGCCGAGACGATGCCGGCCGTCACCGTGCCTCCGAGCCCGAAGGGATTGCCGACAGTAAGTACCCACTCGCCGATGCGCGGCGATTGAGCGGCGAATTTCACGTAGCTGAAATCCTTGCGTCCATCGACCTTGATTAGAGCGAGGTCGCTCAAGGCGTCCCTTCCCACGACCTTCGCCGAGTAGGTCTTGCCGTCATTGGTGCGGACCTCGGCCGTATCGCCGTTCTCCACGACGTGGCTGTTGGTCACCGCATAGCCATCCGCGGAGATGAAGAAGCCTGATCCCAGCGTGATCGACTCAGTTCGCTTCGGCGCCTTGCCCAGATCGGGCATATGCGGCAGAGGAAGCTCGTCTTGTCCCGGATCGGTTTGTCCCGGATCAGCCCGGTCGGGCGTATCGAATTGGAAGGGCTGGTCCGATGACGACTTGTCACCCGCAGCGTTCTTGGAGACGACGGCAATCACCGCCGGCTCAACTTTTTCGGCAAGATCCGCGAAACTGTTGGGCGCACGGACAGTCTGATCCGCAACCCGCATCGTCAAGCCGGAGATACCGTCCGAAGATCCGGCAAGGGGCTGCGCCAGCGCGCCATTCGCGATCAGCATGAGCGCGCACCCGACCGTGCCGCCCAATACCGGCCTGCGAGGCCGGTCGAAAGGCAAACATCCGTGAACCATTTCCGCTTCCACCGCCTGTTACTTTTTGCCGCGACCGGTTGAACGCACCGGCCGACCCGGCGGTTCCTATTCCCGCTTGCGCCTGATGGCGATGAGGTGCCCCATTTCGGACACTTTGCGCCGGCCCCGACGCGCTCCCCGAGCCGCAACCTCGAGGGCACCTCGACTTCCGACAAAGTGGCGCTGGGCGCGCTCGTCACCGACGGTGACCTCGTGCTGTTCGATCGCAACGATCACAAGGCCGCGCATCACGGCGCGCTGATGATGGCGGGCCGATAACGCGGCTTCCCGTCACGTTCACCTGACCTGTGACCAGCCAGCTTGCCCAGGTGGAATGCGAGGGCTATTTTCTCGTTATCTTCGTCGATTCCTGTGCAATGTCCTGCAAGCGGGTTGCTGGTGCCAACGGCGAGAAAAAAGGCTTCGGACACCGACGTATCGAGAGCCGTCTGGTTTGCCGGATTGGTGTCGCGAACGATTTTCATTGCGATTTTGATCGTTATCACCGCGCGCGTTGCCAGTCCCCAGATCGAACAGTACTGGACATTGCTGGATACGCCGGGTGATCTTGTGCGCGTGGCGCTCGGCTTTGCGGTGTGCCTGTGGCTGGCGGTCCACCTCTTCATCCTGCCCAAGGATCCCGGCGGCTACCGCACCTGGCTCTATCTCGGCCTTGCGCTGCTGCCGTTGTCGCTGCTGTGCGCGGTGCTGATCTGGTAGGCAGACCGGCGCGTCCGCAACTCCGCTCCTCACTCCTCGTTGCGGGTCAGGAATCTCTTGAACGCGGCAACCATGGGCGGCAGGCGCAAGCGGTCGCCGAAGAGATGCTCCTCCTGCTCCATCCGGCGCAGCAGGTCCTCGGTCGGCAGCTTTAGGAGCTTGCGGGACATGGCGACCGCGTCCGGTGGCAATTCACAGACCTCGCGCGCGACCTTGTGCGCTTCGCTGAGCGCATGCCCGGGCGGCACGACGACATTGACGAAGCCGGCCTGCCGCGCGTCCTCCGCACTCATCGAGCGACCCAGCACCAGCATGGAGAAGGCCTGCTGATGGCCGGCCATGCGCGGCAGCAGCAGGCTCGAGGCTCCTTCGGGAACGAGCCCGTACTTGATGAGCGGCGATGAAAACGACGAAGTGGTGGTGGCGATCACATAGTCGCAGTGAAACACCATCGTGGCGCCCATGCCGACGGCTGCGCCGTCGACTGCGGCAATGATCGGCTTCTTGTTGTTGATCAGCGATCGCAGAAAAATGACGGCTTTTCTCGGCTTGCCGGGATCGTGCTCAGTCGTTGCATCCTCCAACACGTCGGCGATATCGTCGCCCGCGCTGAAAACGCCGGAACGCCCGGTCAGGATCAGGCAGCGGATCGCCTGGTTGGATTGCGCCGAGTCGATCGCCTCGCTCATCGCGACGAACATCTCGTGCGTGATGGCGTTTCTTTTTTCCGGACGCCGCATCACGATGGTGCGGGTGGCGCCCTCGTCCGTCACTATGATGTGGCTGGGCATGGCATTTCCTCGACAAGCCGCCCCCGTTTCATTGGCCGGACGGCGTGCGCAGGCCGTGCCAGGCATCGCGTACCTGGTGGTAGTGAACTTCCGGCAGATAGTCGGGCGTGTCCAGGTTGAGGTTGCGGACATCCAGCCGCCCCACCGCGCTCAGCATCGTGTAGGACGCGATGACCCGATCGCGTTGCGCCGTGATCAACCTGGTTCTGGCATTGGTGAGGTCCTGCTGCGCATTGAGCACGTCGATCGTGGTGCGCTGGCCGCCGGCGGCTTCGCGCTGGACACCCTGCAGCGCGACTTCGGCTGCATGCACCTCGGATTCCGCCGCTTTGAGCGCCACCTTGGTTCCTTCGTTCGAGACCCAGGCGCTGACAACCGCGGTTCGCGATTGATTCCTCACATGCTGGAGCACCAGGCGGCTCTGGGACGCCAGCTCCTTCGCCTGCCTTGTTTGCGAGGCGGCGGTCCCGCCGTCGTAAATGGGCACGTTGAGTTGGCCGGTCACCGAGGCCTGATCGGTCCTGAACGTGCTCAGGGTCGGGTCCGAGTCGACGGCGCGGCTGGCACTCGCCTGGACGGAGAGGGTTGGCAGCAGGGCGCTTTCGGCGAGCTTGATCGAAGTCTGTGCCACATCCAGGTCGTAGCTGGCGCCCAGCACCGCAGGATTTTCGTGGGCGGCAAGGTCGACGGCCGCGGTTTGCGTGGAAGGCATCAGGCGATCGACCGGGCTTGCCGCTGTCAGTTGCGGAGGCGGCTCCCCAATGACCTGCGCATAGACCTCCTTGCTGATCTTGAGCTGCACTTCGGCCGCGTTCAGATCGGCTAATCCCCGGCTGACCCGGGCCTCCGCCTGCGCCGTGTCGGTCGGGGTCACGTCTCCGGCATTGAGGCGCCGCTGGGTCGTCGCCTGGATTTCCTTCAGCACCTGAACGTTGGTGCGCTGGGCCTCGTACAGGGCATAATTGGCCATGACATTCATGTAGGCCGTCACCGCGTCGAGCAACACGCCCTGGCCGACATTGCGCAGGGCCTCGCGGCCCGACAGCACTTGAAACTCCGCCACGCGAACGCTGTTGGCGGTCTTGTTGCCGTTGAACAGGACTTGGGAGACCGTCAGGCCGATTGTCCAGGGATGCAAGGTCGCGCCCTGGACCGTATTGTCCGGCAGCAGGTTGCGCACCGCCTGCAGTCCGGCGCTCAGGGTCGCGACGAGCTGCGGCCGATAACCGGCCAAGGCCTGGGGCACGTTCTCGTCGGTTCCCCGCTGCCTGGCGCGCTCGGCATTGAGCTGGGGATTGTTCCGGTAAGCCTTGGCCAGCGCGTCGGGCAATGTCTCGGCAAACGCCGCAGCCATCATCAGGGCATTGACGAACGTAAAGAGGCCAAGCCCGATGCAGGCGGACCGCGCCGCAGCCGCGCGGACGTAACGAGAGCATTGGAAAGCGGCTCTACTCAAATCCCACCTCGACCACGGCCTGGTCCATCATTCCGCCGGCGCCAGCGGACCCTCACCCCTGCCCCCGTTCCGGCTCCGCCGCGAGAACGTCGAGATCAGCGCAGGCAACGTGATCAGGATCACGGCCGGCGCCACCATCATGCCCGCAACCACCACAACTGCCAGAGGTTTTTGCACCTGCGACCCGATGCCGGTGGACAACGCCGCGGGCAGCAGCCCCACCCCTGCCACCACACAGGTCATCAGCACCGGGCGGAGCTGCAGCTCGCCCGTTCTCAGGATGGCTGCGCCCCGCTCCATGCCCTGGTCGATGAGCTGGTTGTATTGCGAGAGAATGATAATTCCGTCCATGACCGAAATGCCGAACAAGGCGATGAAGCCGATCGCCGCCGAGACGCTGAAGGGGATCCCGGTCACGAGCAGCCCGACAATACCGCCGAATACCGCCATCGGGATGACGCTCAGGGTCAGGATGGTATCGACCACAGAGCCGAAGTTGAACCAGATCAGCATCGCGATCAGCGCGAGGCTGATGGGCACGACGATCGACAGCCGCCTGATCGCGTCCTGCAGATTGCCGTATTCGCCGACCCATTCCAGCCGCGACCCCGGCGGTAGCTGCACCTGCTCGGCGATCTTTTGCTGCGCCTCCCGGATGGCGCCGCCGAGATCGCGCTCGCGGACCGAGAATTTGATCGGCAGGTAGCGCTCCTGCTGTTCCCGATAGATGTAGGCGGCGCCAGAGACCAGCTTGATCGAAGCGACCTCGCTCAGGGGCACCTGGGTGATGCCGTTCGGCCCCTGCGCGCCAATCCGCAAGTTCTGGATCGCCTCCGCGCTCTTGCGATATTCCGGCGCGAGACGGACGATGATGGGGAAATGGCGGTCGCTGCCGGGCTCATAGAGATCGCCGGCACTGTCGCCGCCGATTGCGGTGCGGATCGTCGTGTTGATGTCGCCCGGCGTCAGCCCGTAACGCGCGGCCCGCGCGCGATCGATCTCGATCTGGATCGTCGGTTGGCCGAGCGAGGTAAACACGGCGAGGTCGGTGATCCCCTGCACCGTCGACAGCACGTCTTTGATCTTGTTGGCGGTGGTGGTGAGCGCCTGCAGGTCGTTGCCGAACAGCTTGATCGAGTTCTCGCCCTTCACGCCGGAGACGGCTTCGGAGACGTTGTCCTGCAGATATTGCGAGAAATTGAACTCGACGCCCGGAAATTTGTCCTGCAACTGGGCAAGCAGCTTGGCCGTGAGCTCATCCTTGTCCTCGCCGGCCGGCCATTCCTTCGCGGGCTTTAGCGGCGCAAAGAACTCGGCGTTGAAAAAGCCGGCGGCATCGGTGCCATCGTCGGGTCGGCCATGCTGGGAGACGACCGCCTCCACCTCGGGCCGGCTTTCGATCAGCCGGCGCATCTCGTTGACATAGGAATTGCCTTCCTGCAGCGAGATCGTCGGCGGCAGGGTGGCGCGAATCCAGAGATTGCCCTCTTCCAGCTTCGGCAGGAACTCCAGCCCCAGCAGGCGGATGGCAAAGCTCGCCATGACGATGAGCGCAGCGCCGCTGATCAACACCAGGCGGCGGTTCTGCAGGGAGCGCCCCAGCACCGGCGCGTAAAGCCGGTGCAGAAAGCGCATGATGAACGTCTCGGTCTCCTCGACATGCGCCGGCAGGATGATGGCGCTCAGCGCCGGGGTAACGGTGAAGGTCGCCAGGAGACCGCCGGCCAGCGCGTAGGCGTAGGTCCGCGCCATCGGGCTGAAGATGTTGCCTTCGACGCCGCTCAAGGTGAACAGCGGAAGGAAGGCGGCGATGATGATGGCGGCGGCGAAAAAGATCGATCGCGAGACGTCGGCGGCCGCGGTGAGAATGGCGTGATGCTTCATCGCCGTCACCGTTCGCGGCGAGATCTCCGCCTGCTCGCTTTCCGACAGCTCCTCGGTATGCGACAGGCGGCGGAAGATCGCCTCCACCATGATCACGGTGGCGTCGACGATCAGGCCGAAATCGATCGCGCCGACCGACAGCAGGTTGGCGGATTCACCCCGCAGCACCAGGATGCCGACGGCAAAGAACAGCGCGAACGGAATCGTTGCACCGACGATGAGGGCGCTGCGCAAGTCGCCGAGAAAGATCCATTGCAACAGCACGATCAGCAGGATGCCGAAGGTCATGTTCTCCAGCACCGTCCGCGTGGTGGTCTGGATCAGGTCCTTGCGGTCGTAGATGCGCTCGATATGGACGCCCGGCGGCAGGACGGTTGAATGATTGATCTGCTCGACGAGCTTCTCGACCCGCTCGATCGTCGGCGAGCTCTGCTCGCCCCGCCGCATCAAGACGATGCCCTGCACGATGTCGTCGTCGTCGTTCATGCCGGCAATGCCGAGCCGCGGCTGCGAGCCGACCTCGACGGTGGCGACGTCCTTGACCAGGACCGGCGTGCCGCTGTTCGACGCAATCATGGTATTGGCGAGAGCGTCGATCGAGCGTATCAGGCCGACGCCGCGCACGACGGCCGATTGCGAGCCGATGTTGACGGTGTTGCCGCCGACATTGATGTTGGAATTGCTCACCGCCTGCAGAAGCTGCGGCAGCGTCAGCCCGTTGGCGACCAGCTTGTTGAAGTCGACCTGAAGCTCATAGGTCTTGGTCTTGCCGCCCCATCCCGTGACGTCGATCACACCCGGAACGGTCCGGAAGCGGCGCTGCAGCACCCAGTCCTGCAGGGTCTTCAGATCCAGCACCGAGTAGTTGGGCGGCCCGACCAGCCGGTAACGATAGATCTCACCGATCGGACTGAGCGGAGAAATCTGCGGCTGCGCGTTGTTCAACAGCGGGGCAAGCTGCGAGAGCCGGTTCAAAACCTGCTGCAGCGCCTGCTCGTAGGTATAGTCGAAGGTGAACTGCAGCTTGACGTCGGACAAGCCGTAGAGCGAGATCGTCCGAATGACGTTCAGGTTCTTGATGCCGGAGAGCTGGGTTTCCAGCGGGATCGTGATGTAGCGCTCGATCTCCTCGGCCGACAGGCCGGCACTCTGGGTGACCACGTCCACCATCGGCGGCGTGGGATCGGGGTAGGCCTCGATGTTCAATTGCTGGAAGGCGATCAGACCGCCGATGATGACGGCGGCGAACAGCCCGACCATCAGAAATCGGCGGCTGACTGCGAGTGAGACTAGGCGATCCATTCGGTCTGCTGCGGTTTAAGTGCCGGAAGCCGCCCGATCGATGAACAGGCTGCCCCTGGTGACGACCTTCTCACCGGGCTTCAGATTCTTGACGACCTCGACGAGGTCGCCGTTGGTCAGCCCGGTCTCGATTTCGCGGAGCTCAATCGACTTGTCGCCATGCGCCACCCACAGCCGCACACGCTCCCCTTCATAGATCAGAGCCTGCCTTGGTACACCGACCGAGGTCTGGCCCTTGCCCGCATAGATGGTGACATTGGCAAACATCTCAGGCTTGAACAGGCCTTCCTTGTTGTCGATCGTGGCGCGGACCATCAGCCTTCTCGTCGTGGGATCGATTGCGGCCGAGACGTAATCGATCTTCGCATGAAAGACGCGGCCGGCCAGCGCGAGCACGGTAAAGTCGATCTGCTGGCCGAGTTTCACGTCCGCCGCCTCGCTCTCGCGCACGAAGGCGGTCAGCCAGACCGTGGAGAGATCGCCGATCACGAACACCGGGTCGCTGGCGCCGCTCGAAATGAACTGGCCCGGACCGACCTTACGCTGCACGACCGTGCCGCCGATCGGCGAATAGATCGGCGTATCGGCGCTGATCTGCCGGCTCTGCTGGAAGGTCGAAATCTGCTCTTCGGAGCGGCCGAGAATGCGCAGGCGATTGTGTGCCGCCTCGACCGCCGTCTCCGCGGCGCGCATGTCGTTTTGTGCGGCGGTGAGATCGGCCTCCGACTGCTGCCAGTCTTTCAGCGGCACCGCCTTTCCCGCGTAGAGATCGTTCTGACGCTTCTCGACGATCTGCGCCAGGTTGAGCTTGGAGCGCGCGGTGTTGAGCGTGCTGAGCGCGGTGGCAAAATCGTTGAGCGCCTGAACGGTATCGGTGGCCTCGATGATGAACAGCGGCTGGCCGGGTTTCACGACGTCGCTCGGCTTCACCAGAAGCTTGGTGACGCGGCCAGCATAAGGCGAAAAGATCGGCGTCGAACTGTCCTCGTCGACGGCGATCTTGCCTTCAGTGATGTGTTCGGTACGGAAGACCTGTTCCGAGGCAGGTTCGGTCGACAGGCTCGCCCATTCAGCCGGGGTCGGCACGAAACGCGCAGGGTCGCGCTTCGAGGCGCCCGCCGTGTCGGACTTGGCATGTTGGACGAATATCCTGTTGGCGCCGACGACCGCCACGCCAGCGACCACGATGAGCATCAGCGCGATCGCCAGCCCTCGCCCTTTCCAATTCGCGCCAGTATTCATGCTGCAAATATGTCCATGGACCTACGCACCTATCGTCTGTTGCAGCGACACATGCGTATTTTGCTGCGGTCCTGCGTTCTGCCGCCTCGTCATATTGGTGATTTCGGACTGCTGCAATAGCGCGCTCCAACGGATCCTAACCGATTCGACAAATGTCTTCCGGCACATGAATAGACCGTAAGAATCTTGCTTTTGTGACCGTGAAATGATGCGATGCGACCGCACTCTACACCACGAAAGCCCGCAAAGGCTTACACCAGCCTTACAGCGCTTTGCGGATGCGGAGCGCGCGGCGGCGGAGGTCGATCCGGAACGAGGAGGGCTCGATTCGGTTGGCCGGGTGGGCCCCCGATCCTCCGGCTCAAGGCTGACGTCGGCTCCAAGTGCGCAGGTGACCTCGTATGAGATTGTTGATCGTCGAAGACAATGAGGAGCTTGCCGAGCTGTTGGCCAAGGGCCTGCGGGCGGCAGGCTATGGGGCGGACATCCTCTCGACCGCCGAACAGGCGCAAAGCGTGTTGCAGACGACGCACTATGCCGCCCTCATCCTCGACCTTGGCCTGCCCGACCGCGACGGCCTGCAGCTTTTGCGGGAGATCAGGCACCGCCATAATCCGATCCCGGTCCTGGTGCTGACCGCACGCGGCGGGCTGCACGACCGCGTTCAGGGCTTGCGCAGCGGGGCCGACGATTACCTGGTGAAGCCGTTCGCGCTGGAGGAACTGATCGCGCGGCTGGAGGCGCAGTTGCGGCGTCCTGGACAACTGCTCGGCAACTGCCTGCGCATCGCCAATCTCGAATTCGACACGCAAAACCGCCAGGTCTCGATCGACGAGCAGCCGCAGGCGCTGTCGGCGCGCGAGACGGCGGTGCTGGAATTGTTGATGCGCAGCAAGGGACGCGTGGTCTCCAAGAAACAGGTCGAAGACCACCTCTACGGTCATTCCGGTGACGTCGCCTCCAACGCCATCGAGGTCTACGTCCATCGCCTGCGCAAGCAGCTATCGGACCGCGGCGCCAGGGTTCAGGTGCACACCATTCGCGGCGTCGGCTATCTGATCGCGGAGGAGAAATAGCGTGCCGCGATTTGAGTCCATCATCTCGCGCATCGTGATCCTGCACGTCGTTGCCGTCGTCATCACCTCGATCCTGATGTCGGTCGGATTGTCCTGGCTGCTCAGCTACGCGACCAACAACATTCACGACAAGGCGATGCAGGAGCAGGCCAACGCGGTGGCCGAGCATTTGAGCCTCTCGCCCGACGGGCACCTGGAGCTGAACCTTCCCTCCGATCTGCGCGGGCTCTACTCGCAGGAATATGGACGCTATTCCTATGCGGTGATCGATGATCAGGGCCGGGTGCTGTTTTCCTCGCTCAAGGATCGTGCGGCGCTGTTTCGAGCCGACGGCCGCTCCGCCGATGTCGCTTTCCTGCAGCAGCGCCGCGGCAATGCCACCGTCTCCGGCGCCAGCGTTCGCAAAACCGTCGGCGACCGGAACGTCTGGGTACAGGCCGGCGAGGATCTGACCAACCGCGACGTCCTGACCGACGACATCGTGGCCGACTTCTACAAGAACGTCGGCTGGATCACGCTGCCGATCCTGCTGGTGCTCCTGATCACGGACATCGCAATCTTCCGTCGCGCGCTGCGGCCGCTACGGCAGGCGTCGGAGATCGCCGCCGAGATCGGCCCCGCGCGTCCGGGATTGCGGCTGCCGACCGAGGAAATCCCGCGCGAAGTTCGCCCGCTGGTCTCGGCGGTGAACCAGGGACTCGATCGGCTGGAGGAGGCTTTCAAGGTTCAGCGTGATTTTACCGCCGATGCCGCGCATGAACTGCGCACGCCACTCAGCATCCTGCGCACGCGCATCGACTTTCTCGAGGATCAGGAGACACGCCAGGCCCTGCGCCAAAACGTCGAGGGCATGGCGCACATCATCAGCCAACTGCTCGATATCGCCGAACTGGACGCTCTGGCGATCGAGCCTTCGGAAAAGGCCGACCTGCAGTCGGTGGCGGCCGAGGTGGCGGAGTTCGTGGCGCCGCTCGCGCTCGCGCAAGGCAAGGATGTCGCCCTCTACGGGACAACCGAGCCAGTCTGGGTGAAAGGCAATCCGGAGATGCTCAGCCGCGCCATCCGCAACCTGGCCGAGAATGCCATCAATCATACCCCGCCGGGATCGACCGTCGAATTTCTCGTCGAGAACGGCGGGACAGTGAGCGTTCTCGACCACGGACCCGGCATTCCCGAGGATGAGCGCAAGCTCATTTTCCGCCGCTTCTGGCGTCGCGATCGTCGAAAGGCGGGCAGCACGGGGCTTGGCCTTTCGATCGTGCAGCGGATCGCCGAGTTGCATTCGGCGACGATCACGGTCGAAAACCGCCGCCCCCATGGCGCATGCTTTTCGCTGAAATTCGTGCCGTTGAAGTAAGGCGGCTTTCGCCGGCGATGTAATCTAATGCAATGAGCGGTCGGTCTTGTCTGTTATGACGAAAAATCCGCGGCCTTGATCTGGATCCGGTCGGCGTGCAGGGACCACTCGCAAAGGTGCTCGACCTTACAGAATTTCTGCTTGGCGAGTTCCGTGGCCTCGCCCTCGCTCGAAGCATCGATTTCGAGGGTCTTTTGGCACACCTCGATTTGCCGGCCGTTACCGCCGAGCACATCTTTCATGAAGCTGACGACGTAGCGCGACATGGGCCTCTCCTGCGACATTACTCAACTCCCTGCTTAAGCTCCTCCAACGTGAGCCTGTTGACAAGGATCAAGCGTTAAGATTGCGCAAGAAATTTGTCGGCGAACAATCTTAGGCGCCGGCGACTGGCAGGCTCGCCGCCGCGATCGCGGCGATCAGCGTAAGGCGCCGCCGGAGGCGCGACGGCGCGGAGCGCAGCAATGAACCAATCCGTTGCATCGAGAGGAACCCTCGCGCCCAGCGGAAAAGCCCGCAAAAATCATGGCGCGGAGGGCAAAATGGTCCGGCGCGAGCGTGCTGTCGAGGCGCCGACGCAAATAGCAATGGCGCCGTCGCCGACCGCGCCGACGGCAGCCCATTTGTTGCTTTCAGCCTGCTCGCGGCGAAGAAAATCTTCTCCGCCGCCTTCAGGCCGGCGGGCTATTGCGGCCTGAGCCCGAAGGCGCGGGCAAAACGCTCGCTGTAGCGGGGCCAGACTTCGGGATTGATGATGCGCGGCGGCCGCTTGCCGTCGAGCGCATCGAGGATCTGCTCGGCGGCGATCCGCCCCATGTTTTCCCGCGCCTCCCTGGTGACGCCTGCGGTATGCGGGCTCGCCAGCACGTTGTCGAACTGCAGCAACGGATGCTCCGGCGGCGGCGGTTCCTTGGCCCACACGTCGAGCCCCGCGCCGGCAATGCGCTTGTTGCGCAGCGCGTCCTCCAGCGCCGCCTCATCATGGATGAACCCGCGCGCCGTCGTGACGAAATAGGCGTGCGGCTGCATCAGCGCGAATTCACGCGCCCCAATCATGCCGCGGCTTTCCCTGGTCAGCGGGCAATTGATCGAGACGTAGTCCGAGCGGCGCAGGAGCTCATCAAGTTCCACCTTCTCCGCCGCGCGCGCGGCGATCTCCTCGCGCGAGAGATAGGGATCGTAGGCCAGCACCTTCATGCCAAGCAGGCCGCTGCAGAGCTCGGCGATGCGGCGGCCGACATTGCCGATGCCGATGATGCCGATGGTCCGGCCCTGCACCTCCGTGCCCATGAGATCGTTGCGGTTGACGCCCGACTGCCGCCGCAACGTGCGGTCGGCCTCGATGATGCGCTTGGATAGCGTGAGCATCATGCCGAGCGCATGCTCGGCCACCGAATGCGCGTTGCCTCCGGACTGGTTCACCACGAGGACGCCGGCGGCCGTGCAGGCCTCGACGTCGACAGGATCGAAGCCCGCGCCGTTGGACGAGACGATCAGAAGGTTGGGCGCCCGCCGCAAGAGGTCGGCATGGACATGAAAATGGGGCGCAAGCTCATCGCGCGCGGCACCGATCTGGTAGGCGTGCGCCTGGCGCAAGATCGGCGCAAAGACCTCCTCCGGGCTTTCGTTCTCGAGCTTGTCCAGCCGAACGTCTGCCCGCGCGCGCAGCATGTCGGCATAGATCGGATGGGCGAGATATCTGACGTAGAAGACGCGCTTGCTGTTGACAGTCATCGATCGGCTTTCGGTTCGAAAAATCCGTAGAGCGTTGCGGGATTGGTGACGAGGATGCGCTGCTGGATGCTCGGATCCGGCGTCCACTGCTGGAACAGCTCATACAGATGGCCCGCATCGGGCATTTTACCTTCGACGCGCGGATGCGGCCAGTCGCTGCCCCAGACCAGCCGCTCCGGATTGGCGGCGACCAGCGCCTGGTGGAACTGCCGTGCGTCGGGATAGTCCGGCGCCTGCTGGCTGAGGCGGTGGGCGCCGGACAGTTTGGCAAAGCACCAGCCTTCGCCGACCGCGCGCAAGAGGCTTTGGAAACCGGCCGTCCGTGTCCCCGCTCGCGCGTCGGTGCGGCCCATGTGATCGATCATGACCGGCAGGCCCAACGACTTCAGCAGCGGAATCGTGTCGGGCAGGTCCTTCACATCGATCCAGAGCTGCAGATGCCAGCCGAGTTCCGCCATCCTTGGGGCGAGGGTTTTTGCCGCCTCGAGCGGCACGCCACCGCGATAGTGCAACTGTCCGCCGCGAAAGAAATGGTTGAAGCGCAGTCCGCGCACGCCACGGCGGTTCCATTCACGCAATTTGGCCGGCGCGACATCGGCATCCGCGACCGCGATGCCGCGCAGACGGTCGGGGCATCGCGTCAGCGCGTCCAGCATCGCGGAATTGTCGCGGCCGTGCGCGCTGCCCTGCACCAGCACGCCGCGGGCAAAGCCGAGCGTATCGAGCATGGAGAGATATTTTGCGAGCGGCGCGTCAGGTGGGGTGTAGCTGCGCTCCTCAGCGTAGGCGAACTGATCCGCCGGACCGAACACATGCGCATGCGTGTCGCATGCACCCGCCGGCGGCGGGTTTCGGGGACGCGTGACCTCGCGCGGCGGCAGGCAGGGTGGCGCGCTCGACATCATTCAGCCCTGATACCGGCGGCCCGAATGATGGGGCCCCATTTCTCGTAATCCGCACGGATCTTGGTATCGAAAGCTTTTGGCGAGCTGCCGATGGGATAAGCGCCGAGCTCGTTCAGGCGCTCCTTCACGGCCTCGGTGTTCAAGGCCGTCACAAAATCCTTGTTGAGTTTCTCGACGAGGTCGCGCGGCATGCCGCCCGGTCCGAGCAATCCCCACCACACCTCGGTGTCGTAGCCTGGCACGCTTTCGCCGATGCTCGGCACATCAGGCAGGAAAGGCGCGCGGCTCGCGGTGGTCACCGCAAGCGCCCTCACCGTCCCGGCCTGCACTTGGCCGACCGACTCCGGCCCGTTGTTGAAGGACAGCGGGATTTGCCCGCCGAGCAGATCGTTGATCGCGGGCGCACCGCCCTTGTACGGAATGGCCTCGAGATCGATCTGGCCAAGATTCTTCAGGAGCTCGCCGGAAAGATGAGTGGAGGTTCCGAGCCCCGCATGCGCAAACGACAGGCTGCCGGGCTTGGCCTTGGCCTGCGCGATCACATCGCCAAGCGTCTTGAACGGTGAATCGGCCCGCACCAGCAGAAAATTGGGAGACGACGCAAGCAGCGAGATCGGCGTGAAGTCCTTGAAGGTGTCGTAGGGCAGTTTTGGATAAAGGAACGGGTTGGTGGCGTGGCCGCTCGCGACCACGATCAGGCTGTAACCATCAGGCGGCGAAGCGGTGAGCGCTTGCGAAGCCACCACGCCGCCGGCTCCGGGGCGGTTCTCCACCACGACGGTCTGGCCCCATTGCCGTGACACCACCTCGCCCAGCGTGCGCGCGAGAATGTCGACGGCGCCGCCCGCAGCATATGGCACGAAGATATGAACCGGTTTTGACGGGAAAGCCGTTTGCGCGGCGGCGACGCCATTTGCCGCCAGCAGAGCGAACGCGGTCGCGACCGCCCCAAACCACCTGCCCATGGCTGTTCCTCCCGATCTTATCGTTATGGTTGTTATGGCACGCTGGACGGCCCCGCTGTATCGGCGCGCGGCGCAGGTCACGTTGCGATTGCGGCATGTTGACAATCGCGCCGGTCGCGTCAAGTTCGGCCCAAGACGGCTTGACAAGACGGCCTGAAAATTGCCGCGAGCCACGAACAGGGAGCCGAGGAGACAATGATGGCAGCCGCCGAGGGACACGCCGCGCCGCAACCTTCCGAGCACGCCGCGCAGCCACGGAGCTGGCACGGCATTGTGCTGGAGACGCTCAAGCGCAACGACGTCAGAATCATCCCTTACGTTCCTGATCGCGTGCTGACGGGCTTGATCAAGAGCCTGCACGCCGATCCATTTTTCACCACCTTCCCCACCGCCCGCGAGGAAGAAGCGGTCGGCATCGTCTCCGGCGCCTGGATGGGCGGCGTGCGCGGCGCGGTACTGATGCAGACCTCGGGCTTTGCGACGCTCGCCAATGTGCTGGCTTCGCTTGCGATCCCCTATCAGATCCCGCTGATCATGTTCGTCTCCGAGCGCGGCACGCTCGGCGAGTTCAATTACGGGCAGTCGCTGGTGTGCCGCACCATGCGCCCGGTGCTGGATTCGCTCGCCATGGAGCATCACACCATCACCCGGCTTGATGAATTGGAGTTCATCGTCGACCGTTCGATCAAGCAGGCCGTCACCACGCAGGCGCCGGTGGCGCTGATCCTCTCGCCGCTGCTCACCGGCGGCAAAGTGTTCGACAAGTGAGCGATCGAATGGATACCGCAATGCGCAACACCAAGGTGATGAACCGCTTTGATCTCACCTCGCGCCTACTCGCGAAACTGCAGAACGAGGAGGCCGTGATCGGCGGCATCGGCAACACCAATTTCGACCTCTGGGCCGCCGGCCATCGTCCGCAGAATTTTTACATGCTGGGCAGCATGGGGCTCGCCTTCCCGATCGCGCTCGGGGTGGCGCTGGCGCAGCGCGAGCGGCGCGTCTTCGCGCTCGAGGGCGATGGTTCACTGCTGATGCAGCTAGGCTCGCTTACGACCATCGCAACGCTCGCGCCTGCGAACCTCACCATGGTCGTGATGGACAACGGTATCTACCAAATTACCGGCGCACAGCCGACGCCGGCGGCCGAGGTGGCCGACATCGTGGCGATTGCCGCCGCCAGCGGCCTTGCCAACAGTGCATGGGCTGACGACGAAGAGGATTTCGAGCGGCTGGTCGATGAGGCGCTGTCGGCGACCGGGCCTACGCTGATTGGCGTGCGCATCGACGATAAGCCCGGGGTCGGCACGACACGGCGAGACCCCGTGCAGATCCGCGAGCGCTTCATGCTCGGGCTCGGCGTGCGGCAGCCGCTCTGATCGCCGATTTGCGCATTAACTACCCAGGTATCCGAGCGCCGACGAAAGCCCCCAACGGCTTTGATTTGTGCTATGCGGGAGGGATGACGATTTTCCTCCGCCTGTTCGCTTGGCTGCTCGCGGCTGCCGTAACTTTCGCAACCCTCGGCCCGCCGAGCTACCGCCCGCATTCCTCTCTTGGCCAGGATGGCGAGCATACCTTCGCCTTCGTGCTGGTGGGCCTTGCTTTCGCCTTCGCCTATCCGCAACAGCGGCTGCTCGCGGCGATGATCTCGGTGCCGGCGATCGGCGTGCTCGAGCTCTTGCAACTGGTCGTGCCGGGACGGCATGCGCGGCTGGAGGATTTTGCGGTCGATGCGCTGGCCGCGATCGCGGGTTTTGCACTCGCCGCCGCGCTGGATTGGGCGCTGCAGCGGCGGTCGGAAGCATCCTAGAGCGCGATGAGATCAGGTTAGACCGTCATCGCCGCTCCAAATTTTGTTTGATCATGATCTTTTCGGAGGACCAGAGTACATTCTTCCGGATCGTGCTCAAAGAAAATGCCGCCCGGGGATCCCGGGCGGCATAACTCCGCAAATGATCTGCTTGCGCCTCAGAGCAGGCCTGCGCCGCGCGCCCATTTGTACTTGGCGCCGAGCACCTCGACCGGCAATTCGGTTGAATAGGCATAGGCCGGAATGCCGTTCTCGTAGAGATATTCAGCGGCCTCCTCGACCTCGACGTCGCCCGCGAGCGAGGCCACAATCGGTTTGACGAAGCCCTTGGCCTCCATCTCCTTCTTCACCTCGACCATGTTGCGGGCGAACACCATCGGCGGCGTCACGATCGTATGCCAGTAGCCGAGGATCAGCGCATGGATGCGGTCATCGGAGAGGCCGAGCTTGACCGTGTTGACATAGGTGATCGGCGGCTCGCCGCCGGTGATGTCGACAGGGTTGCCGGCCGCGCCGAACGGCGGGATGAACTTGCGGAACGCGGCATCCAGATCCGGCGGCATCGTCATCAGCGACAGCCCGTTGTCGACCACAGCGTCCGACAACAGCACGCCCGAACCGCCCGCGCCGGTGATGATCAACACGTTCTCGCCCTTCGGCGTCGGCAATACCGGCACGCCGCGCGCGAATTCCAGGAGTTGCCGCAGCGAGCGGGCGCGGATCACGCCGGACTGCTTGAAAACGTCCTCATAAATCTTGTCGTTACCGGCGAGCGCGCCGGTATGTGACGACGCCGCCTTGGCGCCGGCCGAGGTCCGCCCCGCCTTCAAGACCACCACCGGCTTCTTCTTGGAAACGCGCTTGGCGGCTTCGGCGAAGGCGCGGCCGTCCTTCAGGTCTTCGCAGTGCTGGGCGATCAGGTTGGTGTTCGGATCCTGCTCGAAGAAGGCGAGCAGATCGTCCTCATCGATATCGGCCTTGTTGCCGAGACCGACGATCGCGGAAACGCCCATCTTGGCCGAGCGCGAGAAACCGATGATCGCCATGCCGATGCCGCCGGACTGCGACGACAGCGCCGCGTGGCCCTTCACGTCGTAAGCGGTGCAGAACGTGGCGCAGAGATTGGCCGGCGTGTAGTAGAAGCCATAGATGTTCGGGCCCATCAGGCGAACGTTGTATTTCTTGCCGACTTCGACGATTTCCGCCTGCAATTCGGGATGGCCGGCTTCGGCAAAGCCGGAAGGAATCAGAACCGCGCCGGGGATCTTCTTCTCACCGCATTCGGCGAGCGCCGCGGCGACGAATTTCGCGGGGATCGCGAACACCGCGACGTCGATGACGCCGGGCACGTCCTTGACGCTCTTATAGGCCTTGTAGCCGAGGATCTCGGGCGACTTCGGGTGGATCGGATAGATCTCGCCCTTGTAGCCGCCATTGATCAGGTTCTTCATCACGGAGTTGCCGATCTTGCCGTCCTCGGCGGAGGCCCCGATCACGGCCACCGCCTTCGGCTGCATGATGCGGTTCATGGCCGCCACGATTTCGTCGTTCGAGCGCGGCGCAGGGCGCGGCTTGTAGTCGAAATCGACGACGATGCGAACGTCGGCGGCGATGGCGTCCTTCTTGGTGGCGAACACGGGATTGAGATCGAGCTCGACGATCTCGGGGAAGTCGCTGACGAGCTGGGAGACCTTGACGATGACGTCGGCGAGCGCCTCGCGGCTGACCGGATCACCGCCCCGCACGCCCTTCAGCATTTCATGCGCCTGGATGCCGTCGAGCATCGACAGCGCGTCTTCCTTGGTTGCCGGCGCCAGGCGGAAGGTGATGTCTTTGAGGACTTCGACCAGGACGCCGCCAAGACCGAAGGCAACGAGCTTGCCGAACGAACCGTCCGTGATGGAGCCGATGATGACCTCGGTACCGCCGGCGAGCATCTGCTGAACCTGGATGCCCTCGATCTTCGCGTCGGCCTTGTACTTCTTGGCGTTGCCGAGAATGGTGTCGTAGGCCTTTTCGGCCTCGGCGGCGCTCTTCACGCCGACCACGACACCGCCGGCCTCGGTCTTGTGCAGGATGTCCGGCGAGACGATTTTCATCACCACCGGGAAGCCCATGCCGCTCGCGATCTTCGCCGCCTCGCCCGCGGACTTGGCCAGGCCCTCCTTCGGAACAGGGATGCCATAGGCATCGCACACCACTTTGCCCTCGGGGGCAGTCAGGCTGGTGCGTTTGTCCGACTTGACCTGATCGAGAATTTTACGGACGGCTTCCTTGGCACTGGACATTCGCTTCCTCCTGCGACTTGTTTCATGGCATTTGGTATGCCAGCCTGCGGATTTGTCAAGACAAGCCGCTGGGCGAAAACGCCGAAAAAGCTGACAACTTGACATTCTGGCATCTGGCATGCCAAAACCATTATCACTACATCACTATAGACATCTCCCCCGGGAGAAGATTTGTCGTGTCCATCAGGAAACAAACCAAGGTGGCGGCGACCATGGCCGAAGCAGACATCGCAATCGTCAGGATTGCCCCGGAGACGAGCTTCAAGAACAAGGCCTATGAGGCGCTGAAGGAAGCGATCCTCAAGATGGACATCTATGCCACGCCCGACCCGGTGATGCTGGACGAGCGCGCGCTGTCGGAGCGCCTGGGCGTCAGCCGGACGCCGATTCGCGAGGCGATCGCGATGCTCGAGCAGGACGGCTTCGTGAAAACTGTACCGCGCCGCGGAATCATGGTGGTGCGCCGGACCAAGAGCGAAATCGTCGACATGATCCGCGCCTGGGCGGCGCTGGAGAGCATGGCCGCGCGGCTGATCACGACCACCGCCAGCAAAAAGGACATTTCGGCGCTGCGCGATTTCTTCAGGGATTTCGGCAAGGACCGCCTGCCGCAGGATCACATCGAGGAATATTCCAGGGCGAACATCGCCTTCCACCAGGCGCTGATCTCGCTGTCGGAATCGCCTGTTCTGGTCGACATGACCAACGACATCCTGCTGCATGTGCGCGGCTACCGCCAACTCACCATCGGCCGCACCGAACGCATCGCGGCCTCGCTGCCGGAGCATCTCGCGATCATCGAAGCACTGGAAGCACGCGACACCGAACTCGCGGAAAAGCGCGCGCGCGACCACACGCTCAGCCTTGCATCCTTCGTCGAAGAGCATGGCCAGGAACTGCCCTAACCACCACTGAACCTTCAACCAGAAGACGATCAACAGATCGTCCAGGCACGACCAAAAGGGAGACGAGCCCATGCTGAACACCGCACAAAAAACCGAGGCATCGGGCACCGAGCACGAGCTGACGGATGGCTTCCATCTCGTCATCGACGCGCTCAAGCTCAACGGCATCGACACCGTCTACGGCGTGCCCGGAATTCCCATCACCGATCTTGGACGCATGGCGCAGGCCGCAGGGATTCGCGTGCTCTCCTTCCGCCACGAGCAGAACGCCGGCTATGCGGCATCGATCGCGGGTTTCCTCACCAAGAAGCCGGGCGTCTGCCTGACCGTGTCCGCGCCGGGCTTTCTCAATGGTCTGACGGCGCTCGCGCACGCCACCACCAACTGCTTCCCGATGATCCTGATCTCCGGCTCCTCCGAGCGCGAAATCGTCGACCTGCAGCAGGGCGATTATGAAGAGATGGACCAGCTCGCGATCGCCAAGCCGCTCTGCAAGGCGGCCTATCGCGTGCTGCATGCCCAGGACATTGGTATTGGTCTTGCCCGCGCGATCCGCGCCGCGGTCTCGGGTCGGCCGGGCGGCGTCTATCTCGACCTGCCGGCGAAATTGTTCGCGCAGGTGATGAATGCGGATGCGGGCGCGAAGTCGCTGGTGAAGGTGATCGATGCAGCGCCGGCGCAACTCCCCGCCCCCGCCGCGGTCAAGCGCGCGCTCGACGTGCTCAAGAGCGCCAAGCGCCCGCTGATCATTCTCGGTAAAGGCGCGGCCTACGCGCAAGCCGATGATGCCATCCGCACCCTCGTTGAGAAGAGCGGCATTCCCTTCCTGCCGATGAGCATGGCCAAGGGCCTTCTGCCCGACACCCATCCGCAATGCGCCGGTGCCGCGCGCTCCACCGTGCTGAAGGATTCCGACGTCGTGATGCTGATCGGCGCGCGCCTCAACTGGCTGCTGTCGCACGGCAAGGGCAAAACCTGGGGCGATCAACCCAAGAAATTCATCCAGGTCGACATCGAGCCCAAGGAGATGGACTCCAATGTCGAAATCGCAGCGCCGCTGGTCGGCGATGTCGGCTCCTGCGTCACCGCGCTGCTCGAGGCCATGGGCGGCAATTGGCCGGCAGCACCGGCCGATTGGGTCAATGCGGTGAAGACCAAGCGCGAGGAGAACGTCGCCAAGATGGCGCCGCGGCTGATGAACAATAAGTCGCCGATGGACTATCACGGCGCACTCGGTGCGCTGCGCACCATCATCAAGGAGCGTCCCGACGCGTTCCTGGTCAATGAAGGCGCCAACACGCTCGACCTCGCGCGCGGCGTCATCGACATGTACCAGCCGCGCAAGCGGCTCGACGTCGGCACCTGGGGCGTGATGGGCATCGGCATGGGCTATGCGATCGCCGCCGCGGTCGAGACCGGCAAGCCGGTGCTTGCGGTGGAAGGCGACAGCGCCTTCGGCTTCTCCGGCATGGAGATCGAAACCATCTGCCGCTACAACCTTCCCGTCTGCGTCGTCATCTTCAACAATGACGGCATCTATCGCGGCACTGATATCAATTCGGCAGGTCACGATCCCGCCACCACCGTATTCGTCAAGGGTGCGCGCTACGACAAGATGATCGAGGCGTTCGGCGGGATCGGCATCAATGCAACGACGCCCGATGAGCTGAAGCGCGCGGTGAATGCGGCGATGGATTCCGGCAAGCCGACGCTGATCAACGCGGTGATCGATCCAGCAGCCGGGTCGGAGAGCGGCCGTATCGGCAACCTCAATCCGCAGAGCGTGCTGAAGAAGAAGTGAGCCCTAAACCCGTCATTCCGCGCGACAGGCGGAAGGGCGCAAACGAAATCATTCGAGGAGACACGACATCATGACCAAGGCGCTGACGGGCGTTCGTATTCTGGATTTCACCCACGTCCAGTCGGGACCGACCTGCACACAATTGCTCGCCTGGTTCGGCGCCGACGTGATCAAGATTGAACGTCCCGGCGTCGGCGACATCACACGCGGCCAATTGCAGGACATCCCGAATGTGGACAGCCTGTATTTCACCATGCTCAACCACAACAAGCGTTCGATCACGCTCGACACCAAGAACCCCAAGGGCAAGGAGGTGCTCACTGAGCTGATCAAGAAATGCGACGTGCTGGTGGAAAATTTCGGCCCCGGCGTGCTCGACCGCATGGGCTTCTCCTGGGAGAAGATCCAGAGCATCAACCCGAAGATGATCGTGGCCTCGATCAAGGGTTTCGGGCCCGGACCTTACGAAGATTGCAAGGTCTATGAGAACGTCGCGCAATGCACCGGCGGTGCCGCCTCCACCACCGGCTTCCGCGACGACGTCCCACTCGTCACCGGTGCGCAGATCGGCGACAGCGGCACCGGGTTGCATCTTGCGCTCGGCATCGTCACCGCGCTCTACCAGCGTACACACACTGGCAAGGGCCAGCGCGTCACTGCGGCGATGCAGGACGGCGTGCTCAATCTCTGCCGCGTCAAGCTGCGCGACCAGCAGCGCCTCGCCCACGGTCCGCTCAAGGAATACAGCCAGTTCGGTGAAGGCATCCCGTTCGGCGACGCCGTGCCGCGCGCCGGCAACGATTCCGGCGGCGGCCAGCCCGGCCGCATCCTGAAGTGCAAGGGCTGGGAGACCGATCCCAACGCCTACATCTACTTCATCACCCAGGCACCGGTCTGGGAGAAGATCTGCGACGTCATCGGCGAGCCCGGCTGGAAGACCCATCCCGACTACGCCAAGCCGCCGGCCCGACTGCCGCGCCTGAACCAGATCTTCGCGCGCATCGAGCAGTGGACCATGACCAAGACCAAGTTCGAGGCCATGGAAATCCTAAACAAATACGACATCCCCTGCGGACCGATCCTGTCCATGAAGGAGCTCGCGGAAGATCAGTCGCTGCGTGCCACCGGCACCGTGGTCGAGGTCGATCACCCCACCCGTGGCAAGTACCTGTCGGTTGGCAATCCGATCAAGCTTTCGGACAGCCCGAGCGAGGTCAAGCGCTCGCCTCTGCTCGGCGAGCATACGGACGAGATTTTGCGCCAGGTGCTGGGCTTTTCCGACCATCAGGTGGCCGAGATCCACGACTCCGGCGCCCTTGATCCGCCGCGCAAGCAGGCTGCGGAATAGATCTGGTTTCACGTTTGAAACCTTCGCTAAGGCCGCCCACGGGCGGCCTTTTTTTGCTTTCCGCGATGTTGGATGCCGCATGTTGAATGCTGCATTGCAAAAGGCGTTACGCTGCTATGCAAACACGAGCGTTGTGTCTGGCATCTGGTATACCTAGATTGCCGATAACAGAAGCGCATGGCGCTTGGCTGCAACCTGAGAAAGAAGATGTCCAAGACTGCAACTATCGGCCTTATCCCTTCGACCAGTTTGTTCGGTCGCCTGTTCGCCACCATCGACCGCCTGCTCCTGGCCTATGCCGAGATTCAGATCCGCAATGGCGACGTTCCCCGCGTCGGCCTCTGAGCTTCGAGCAGTCGCCCCGGCCGACGCCTGAGCCGGCAACCAGTTTTCCCGCCGCGAGGCATCCTCCCGACTGATGGCTCCGAGTTTTTCGGAGCCATTTTTTTTCATTGCTTCAATGGACCCCGCCGCTTGCTGCGGCATTTGCGCACCCGCGACCGCGTGTCGCGCGGCGACCTTGGCATATTGGATACACAATTGCCCCGCAGCGCTCGCCTTCAGATAAGAGCGCGCTTGGGAGGGTATATGACCGATATAGTTCAGGGGACCGCGCCTGCGGCGGCGCGGGTCAGCGACACCTTTCGCTGGACGCAACTTGCGATCGGCGTCGCCGCAATGGTGATGATTGCGAATTATCAGTATGGCTGGACGTTCTTCGTTCCGGACATCCAGAAGACATTCAGTTGGGATCGCGCATCGATCCAGTGGGCGTTCACCCTCTTCGTGCTGTTCGAGACCTGGCTCGTGCCGGTCGAGGGCTGGTTTGTCGATAAATACGGACCGCGGATCGTGGTATTCGTCGGCGGCGTGCTTTGCGCGATCGGCTGGATCATCAACGCGCACGCAACATCGCTCAACGGCTACTATCTCGGCATGATCATCGCCGGCATCGGCGCTGGCGGCGTCTACGGCACCTGCGTCGGCAACGCGCTGAAATGGTTTCCCGACAAGCGCGGGCTGGCCGCCGGAATTACGGCCGCAGGTTTTGGCGCGGGATCGGCCCTCACCGTTGCGCCGATCCAGGCGATGATCAAGGATTCAGGCTTCCAGACCACGTTTCTCTACTTCGGGCTCGGACAAGGCATCGTCATTGTCATCCTGTCCTTCTTCCTGCTTGCGCCGAAGACGGGACAGGTGCCGATCGCCGTGCAAAGCGCCAACCTGGTGCAGAGTCGTCGCAATTATGCGCCGACGGAAGTGATCCGGCACCCGATCTTCTGGTTGATGTATGTCATGTTCGTCATCGTCGGCGCTGGTGGGTTGATGGTGACGGCGAACCTCAAGCCGATCGGTGTTGATTGGAAGGTCGATGCCGTTCCCGTCACGCTCGTCGGCATGACCATGACGGCCGTGACTTTCGCGGCGACGATCGATCGCATTCTCAACGGTCTGACACGGCCGTTCTTCGGCTGGGTCTCCGACGTGATCGGTCGCGAGAACACGATGTTCATTGCGTTCGGCCTCGAAGCCGTCGGCATCTGGGCGCTCTACGTGCTCGGGCATGACCCGGTGTGGTTCGTGATTCTGTCGGGCCTGGTGTTCTTTGCCTGGGGCGAGATCTATTCCCTCTTCCCCTCGACCTGCACCGACACCTTCGGCCCGAAATTCGCGACCACCAATGCGGGCCTGCTGTACACGGCCAAGGGAACGGCGGCGCTGCTGGTGCCGTTCGCCAACTACATGCAGCAGTCGTCCGGACACTGGGACACGGTTTTCATCATTGCCGCCGGCGCCAACATTCTGGCTTCGGTCCTGGCGATCGCCGTGCTCAAGCCGTGGCGCAAGGCGGTGGTCGCGCAGGCCAACGCCTAATAGACCTTCGGATCAGCGCACCGCGCGCTCGGCCCTTGCTGGCCGGGCGCTTTTTTTGCGACGCTGCGATTGCAAGCCGCTCGCTGGCCGCCCCCTTGCGGCTTTGGCCCTACAGCATTGGGAACGCTTGAAGAATTTGAGAAACGTGAGCCAGCAGCGCCCCTCGGCTCCTTCGAACCGCCCGCAAGAATGCTGCAACGCATCACAAGATGGGCCTTGCCTACTGGAATATAATATACCACGATCGCGCTTTAGCGCTTGCGACGATAAGCCACAAGTTCCGCGGCACTCAGTCGCAACTGAAAAAAACGCGCATTGGGAGGAAACATGGCTTACAGCACGAACGCTTCAGCTCCGCCTTCCGGCGGCTTCCGTTGGCTTCAATTGATCATCGGCGTCGTGTGCATGGCGATGATCGCCAACCTGCAGTACGGCTGGACGTTCTTCGTCAGCCCGATGGCGAAAGCGCATGCCTGGGACGTCGCGAGCATCCAGGTCGCATTCAGCATCTTCGTCGCACTCGAGACCTGGCTGACGCCGCTCGAAGGATGGATCGTCGACTCGCTCGGCCAGCGCGGCCCCAGATTGATGGTCGCAGCCGGCGGTATCTTCGTCGCGCTCGGCTGGCTCATCAACGCCAAGGCGACGTCGCTGGAGATGCTCTATCTCGGCGCGGTTGTGTCGGGCATCGGTGCGGGCGGCATCTATGCCACGTGCGTCGGCAACGCCGTGAAATGGTTCCCTGACCGCCGCGGCCTGGCCGTCGGCTGCACCGCTGCCGGTTTCGGTGCGGGTGCCGCCGTCACCGTCATCCCCATCCAGATCATGATCGCCTCGATCGGCTACGCCGATACGTTCTTCTGGTTCGCGCTGGGTCAGGGCGGGGTCATTTTCGTGTTGGCCTGGTTCCTCCGCCCGCCGCTGCCGGGTGAAGTCCCGCCTGCATCGGCCGTCAAAGTATTGCAATCCAAGACCAGCAGCACCCCGGGCCAGATGCTGGCTTCCCCAATGTTCTGGCTGCTCTATTTGATGTTTGTCCTGGTGTCCGCGAGCGGCCTCATGGTGGCAGCCCAGCTCGCGATCATCGCCAAGGACTACGGCGTGTCGCAGACGGTGCTCCTGTTCGGTGCGACCACGCTGACCGTCGCAGGCATCATCGACAATGTGGCGAACGGCAGCGCCCGCCCCTTCTTCGGTTGGGTGTCGGACCAGATCGGCCGCGAATACACGATGGCCATCGCCTTCACCTTGGGCGGGCTGGCTTACTGGCTGCTCGGAACGGCAGGCACGACGCCATGGACTTTCGTGATCTGCGCGGCGATTGTCTTCTTCACATGGGGTGAGATCTTCAGCCTGTTCCCTTCGACCTGCACCGACATGTTCGGCCCGAAATACGCCACCACCAACACCAGCCTGTTGTACACCGCCAAAGGACTTTCGGCCTTTGTCGTCCCCTTGGCAAACGTGCTGAAGACATATTCGGGCAGTTGGCATTCCGTGTTCGCCGTCGCTGCGATCATGAATTTCATCGTGGTCGCACTCGCCTTGTTCGTGGTGCGACCGCTGCGGCTCAATGCGTCGGAAAAGAAGAATCCAGTGGTGCAAGCGGCGGAGTAAGCGCCCGGCTCGATGGTCGCCAGCAGCATGCCAGGCCGAGGCGTACTTTGGGTGCGCCTCGTTTGCCTCTACAAGGCGCGATCAAAGCGGGCCACGAACTGCACGTTCGAGGAAAGCCTCGAGCGCCGCGATGCATTCCCGGTCGCGATAAAGCCGATGCTTGCTGCCGGCGATCTGTGAGGACAGCGCTGCGCGCCTTGACCGGTCCTGTCCCAGGCGGACGGCAATCGCAACATAATCGTCCACGTTTCGGGCGATGGTTTCGCGAATGCCCATCATCTTGAGCATCGCCGCGCTGTGGCGACCGCGCATCAAGTCGCCTTCGAAGGTGACGATGGGCAGATCGTGCGCGAGACTCTCGAGAATCGAGTTGCAGCCGGACCAGCCGATACTGTCCAACACGACGTCGCATTGACCGATAGCCGCCGCAAAACGCTCGGGCGCTAGTCTCGGCAGGAACACGCAGTGATCGCTCGCGTGAAGCCCCAGCGGCGCAAACGCGCGATCCAGCCTTTGCTGGAACATTCGGGTGACAGCCTCGCCCGCGACAGACTCGATGAAGGTGAACTGGCATCCGGAAACCTCGCGCGCGATGCGCCCAAACACAGCATCGAATTGCGGCAAATATTTCGGGAGCGATTGGCAGCACCAATAGACCACCGCATCGGGACGCAACCCAAATTGCGCACGATCGACTTCGAGCAACGCAACGTCAGGGGGCTCACAGTAGATCGACAGATTCGGCAAGCGCACCAGATGTTCTGAATAATGGTCGGCTGCGTGGGCCGGCTCCATCAGATCGCTGCTGATGAAATAGTCCATGCTCGGAAAACCCGAGGTGACTGGATGTCCCCAGGAGCAGCATTGCACCGGCGCCAGCCGCTGCGCGGCGAGCTGCGCCGAAACCTTGTCCATGCCGATCTCCGGATACAGCAAGACGTGGGGCGCGTCGTCCATAAGAGTTCGCCGCCAGGCGTCGAGTGACAGCGGCCCCTGGACAAAGCGGCTGCATAGCGCCGCTGCCACCTCGGTTTCGGTGTCCCGCTCCGACGAGGTGTGATAGCCGAACAGTTGAAACCGATTGCGGTCGAGCATCTTCAACCAGCCCTTGATCGGAATCTTCCAATTGGAGTGCTGTCTGAAGAAACCGCTGACGATCCCGATCCGGATCGGCTCATCCGGTGCCGGCGCCTTGGCCATCGGCGGCACTGGGTATCTGGCCGCCATGACCTTGCACACAAGCTGACCATAGATGGACTGAAGTTCGCGATCGTTGCGCCCCTGATAAGGCAGATAAAAGGGCTGGTGCGATCCGAGTTGGTCGGCCAGCCCCGCCGGGAATCCCGCCCTCTCCACATCCGCGGCAAGATGTGCAAGGCGACTGGCGTAGGCCGAACGCCGCTCGTCGATCTCGGCCGAAGAGTCGTAAGACACCGGAAGCTCAGCCATGCACAAGGCCAGTTCCACCTCGAGCACCGCTGGCTGAAGCGCGAATGCGCGCGCAAAATGCTCCCGCGCCTCCGCAATTCGCCCCTCGGTACGCAGGGCCAGGCCGCAATTGTAATGCGCCATAACTAGATTGGGATCGAGCCGCAACGCCGCTTCGTATTGCTCAATCGCGGGCTGCAGCCGCCCCAAGGCGCGCAGCACGTTGCCGAGATTGTTGTGCGCGCCAGCGCTGTCCGGGCGCAATGTAAGCGCGCGCTCGGCGTAGCCCAGGGCCTCCAGGGGACGACCCTCGGCCTGCAATAGCCGAGCAAGCTGGACGCAGGCCTCGAAGAAACGCGGATGCAACGTGACCGCCTGCCGATAATGATGCTCCGCACGGCTCGTCTGCCCCATCATTTCTAGGATGGCGGCCAACTCGAAATGTGCCCCCGCAGATCCCGGCGCAGTTTCCACAAGGCGCTCGAAATGCTTCACGGCCGCATCGAGACGCCCGAGCGATCGGAGCGTGCGCGCCAGGTTGCCGCGAGCCTCGGCGTAAGCGGGATTGAGAGCGAGCGCCCTTTCGAAGCAAGGCATTGCTTCCGGCAATCGACCATTGGCGGCGAGCACGACGCCTCTGTCGTTGTGTGCCTCCGCGAAATCGGGTGCCAGCGTCACCGCGCGAGCGAGATGCGCCGGAGCGTCATCTCGGTGAAGTTGATGCGACACGACCCCCAACAAGTGCCAGGCCCGTGCATTATCCGGATCGATATCGCAAGCCTGCCGGCAAAGGCGCTCGGCATCAACCAGACGCCCCGACCGATGATGGGCTATCGCAGCCACCAATACCTGTTCGGAACGGCTGCCAGCGTTCATGGCAACGCTCAGACGCAACATCTCTGCGATGCGGTCACTCGCATGGACGAGAGCGTCCAAGACCGAGATCGACCTCGCAGGGACTCCCGTAAACCCAGACGGGCTGATCACATGGCAAAGCACGCGTCGACTGATAGTTCGTCATGCAAGCGATATTCAACGCCGGGTGCAGGACAAGCCGGGGCCCGTAATACGGTCCTGGCGTCGCGGGCGGGCCGCCGTAGCCAACGACATAAGGGCCGCGATGTTTTCTGAGCTTGTGGGCATTGGCGACTCCGGTCGACGCGCAACCAAATGCGAGAGCGGTGATCAGCGCGATGGTTGTCCGTATCCACATGACGCGAATTCCCCGTTGACGATGTCGCTGCGCGCAATTTGGGTAGCCTACACCACCGCTGGCGCGCATCAAACCTTAGAATGCACTTGAGCAGCGTGCGCGACCGAGACCGATGGCATCGGGGTCAATGTTCAGCTTTGGTCTTCAATCGAGAAGCTGATAGGTTGTTGGCCATTGCACCACGCGCTCCACATCCGTGCATACGCCGCTTCAATGTTTCTGGTCATTCTGGGCAGATCGAACAACGGCGACATATCGCGATTCCTCTGCAGTCTGGCGCGAAGTTCCGACAGAAGGTCCGGATCGGTTGCCAGTGCAAGCGCCTTCCGCTCGTAGGCTTCGCGTGACGTCGTTATCAAATCCGGCAGGCCGACCGCGGCGAGCAGGCTGCCTGCCACCCGACCGGCGAATGTCTTTCCGGCACACGTCAGCACAGGGAGCCCCGCCCAAAGGGCGTCGCTCGCAGTCGTATGCGCGTTGCAAGGCAAAGTATCCAGGAACAGGTCGGCATTGCGGTGGCGCGCGAGATGCGCCGCCGGCGACACGATCGGCGCGAACACCAGCCGATCGGGGTCGACACCGCGCCTCTCGGCTTCGAGGCGGAGGTTGCGTTTGACCAAACGATGTGTCTCGAGGAGCCAAAGCACGCTGCCTGGCACCGCTTTGAGCAGACGCATCCAGATATCGAAGAAGCTAGGTGTGATCTTGTAGGCGTTGTTGAAGCTGCAAAACACGAAGCCCTTGGCGGGCAGCCCACACTCCTGCCGGGAAGCCGCATTCAGCGCGATTTCACGCTTGCGGTCATTTACCTGATAGCAGCCTGGAAGATAGACGACCTTCTCCGAAAAGAACTCTTGTTGATCAACGGGCACGACAAATTCGTCGGCAATGATGTAATCGATGAACGAGGCCCCGGTCGTGGCGGGATACCCAAGATAGCTCACCTGGATGGCCGCGGGACGATAAGCTGCAATCTGCGGCCGCGCATGATGCGTATACCCCTTGAGGTCGATCAGAATTCCAATTCGGTCTGAACGGACGCGCTCGGCCGCCTCGCGATGGGACAGATGCCTGATATCAACGAAGCAATCGAATGTGCGCTCAAGCCGTGCTCGCATCGCACTGTCATCATGCTCACCGTAGGAGTACGCGATCACCTCGAATCGGTCGCGATCGTGATGTTCAAACAGTTCGGCCATCAGATGGGCCGTGGCGTGCTGGTGAAAATCCGAAGACAAGTAGCCAATGCGGATGCGCGTGCCGTTCGCCACCTCGCGGTGAGAGAAAGCATCTCGATCCGGCGGCACAATCGGCTGCAGCCAGTGTCTCGCACAGGCCAGTTGATCGGCTGCGGATGCCGGGGTCGATAGCAGATAAAACGGCGGCACGCGGGCTCCCCGTTCCAGCATGTCAGTGATCCTGCGCGAGGCGCCCTCGTAATCTTCCCAGTCGCAGGCGCGCCAACGGTGATAGACGAGTTGGCCGAACGCATCGTCGTAATCAGGTCGGAGCCGCCAAGCGTTCCGATAGGCCGCAATGGCCTGCTCGAGATCGCCGAGTTCTCGCCAGGCATTGCCCGCATTATAGAGCGCTTCAGGAAAATCGGGCTTGAGCGCGAACGCCTGATGCAGCGCGTCCAGCGCTTCGCGCGGGCGTCCATCGGCCATCAACGCCGCGGCAAGGTTGTTGAGCACGTCGGCCTGGCTGCCGATCGATTCGAGCAATCGCCGGTAAAGGGCGACAGCCTCGGGTGCGCGACCGGTCTCCTGAAGCACGATGCCGCTTCTGTTGACGGCATCGATATAATCCGGCCGCAGCTTGATGGCCTGGCCATAGGCAGCCAGTGCTTCGCCAAGCCGTTTTTGCGATTGCAAAGCCAGGCCACGATTATAGTGTGCCTCGGCGAAATCCGGGGCGAGTGCGATCGCCTTGTCGAAGGCCACGATCGCCTCGTCGAGGCGACCTTGGTCCTGCAGGACGGCTCCCAAATTATTGTGCAGCAGGGGAATATCAGCTCCAGACTGAATCACCTCGCGGTACGCGGCCTCGGCGGCCGCGAGTTCGCCGCTCTCATGCAAGACCACACCGAGATTGAAGCTCGCCTCCCCGTAAGTCGGCCGCAGCGCAAGCGCCTTATGATAGGCGGCGATCGCCTCGGATCGCCTGCCCTGTCTTTGCAACACGACGCCAATATTGTTGAACGCCTCTGGATACCCTGCCCGGATTGCGATGGCGTTGCCATAGGATGCGATCGCGTCCGCAAGGGCGCCCTGTTGCTTGAATGCGTTGCCCAGCGCGAAATGAGCTTCAGCATAGGCCGGCCTCAGCTCGATGGCACGACGATGCGCAACGATCGCTTCCGTTGTTCGTCCCTGCTGCAACAGCACCAGCCCGAGATTGTTGAAGCTCAAGGCATCGTCAGGGCGCAGCGAAGTCGCGCGCCGAAGCAGTTGTTCTGCCTCCGCAAGATCGCCCTGCTGGGCAGCAATGATCGCGAGATTGCCATAGGCAGCCGCGTTATCGGGATCAATCTCCAACAGCAACGCGTATTGACGCTTGGCGTCCGCGATCGAACCCCTCCGTTGTGCTGCCAGGGCCTTTTCCAGGAGCTGTTGCTGTTCCAGTCGTTCCACGGCGTCGTCCCGTTCCCAAAGGCACGGCCCCTCAATAGGGCTGACGGTAATTGGTGTATTGGATATCGAAGGACGTCGCTCCATAGAGCTTCACATAGATAACGGGACCGTCGAGTTTGACCTCCTCAATCGATCGCGGGGCTTTGAACAGCGTCGCATCTTTCTCGTGTCCCGCGGCGTATATAAGCGCCTGACCGGTCGGTGGGCTGAGCGTGACGATCATGGTCACGGCGGTCGCCGATTCAGGGATATATTTCGACACGTCGACCTTGATGGGAACGGGCTCGACGGGAGCCTCTGGCGGCTGCTCGGTTTGCGCGAGCTGCACGATGGCCGGCGGCGGTTGCATATCCATCGCATGGTCCCCTGTAGCCTTTGCAACTCTATCAAATTGATCTGTGCGAGGGTCCGGAAAAATCGGTCTGCCCAGCCGATTTGAGGATATGAGCGTTCTGGAGGTCTCACAGCCAATCGTGCCCAATCACTCAATCGAAAAAGGGGACTCGTCTACGAGTCCCCTTCATCTTATTCGTCAATGCTCTAGAAGTTGAACGTCATGCCTGTCGTCGCAGCCTTAATCGTGGCACCGCCGATGACGTCGTTGGCCGCATCACGGCCGCAGACCTGATAACCGTGGCCGCTTGCGCCGAGGCAGTAATGAGCACCCGGCCCCTGCGTGAGCTCCGTCGCGACGATGTACCAGCTCGCCCAATCGTTGAAGTAATAGCGCGCGCCGATCGTATACTGGTTTGCGGAATCGTCGAACAGGTTTGCCTGCAGCGTCGCCGCCGGCGCAAGCACCGGATCGTTGACGCTCAACATTGCGGGGTTACCCGGCGTTCTGAAGGCGTGAGCATAGGCCGCACTTACGGACCACTGCTTGCCTATGAATTGCGTCACGCTTGCATAGACGCCATCGCGCGACCGTTCATTGAACGGTTGCTCAATTGGTGTCACTTCGCGCCGGATCCACTCATAATACGTGTAGAATTGAAGATCACCGATGCCGTCGTTGAAGCGATAGCCACCGCCGATCTTTGCTGCCCATTCGTTGTGGATCCCGGTGAAGACCTGAGAGCCGTCGGCGAGGAAGACGGGAGCAATCAGGCCCGGTTGGAGCCCGTCGTCGCCGTGCCGGTTGACGCCCTCGTGGAGTTCGTACGCGGCCATCGCGGTAAAAGGACCGTTCTTATAGTTCAGCGCAGCGCTATAGGCGTTGCCATACGAACCATCGGTGCACCCGTTGCCGCCGATATTACCCGGAACGGCTCCGCCCGTGCCTGGAAAGTTGCTCCCGCTTCCGCGCGTCGACGCGCCGTTGCACTGGAAATAGTCGCCATAGGCGTAGTCGCTATTGTCCCGGGCATAGTTCTGGCCCGGCGAGATCAGTGCGCTGAACTGGAGGCCATTCCAGATTGGAGATTCGTACCAGATCGCGTGATTCATGCGCCAATCGAACTCGGCGCGGTTATCGCCGCCCGTATTCCCCATGATCGAATTGTAGTCGCCAAGCGTTCGGGAGAACGGATCCCAGGCATTGGTGGCTCGCTTGTAGGGTGTGTCGCTCTTACCGGCCTTAACCGCGCCCCACGGCCCCTCTACGCCGAGATAACTGTCGCGCGTGCCGAATGCCGCCCGCTCGTTCGGCGCTGCGGCGAAATCCACCTGGGATTCCAACTGCGCCACGACCGCCATGCCGTCCCAGCCATAGGGCGCCAGATTGTGCCTCACCCGCACGCCGAAGCTGGAGATGTTGCTCGCGACGCCCCACTTCGTGCCTTGATCGAACACGGAATTATTGAAGACGTCGGCGGACAGATCGATCGATCCGTACAAGGTAACGGTCGTGTTATCGATCAGCGGCGCCAACGGACCGGCCTTAACCGGAATGCCGCCAATCCTCGGAGCCGGAGGCGGCACTGGGGCCGGCGACGTTGCGACGGCGGCGTGAACCACCGGATTGCTTTTTGCTTTGTCCGTAGCCGCAGCAGCGGCCGGCGGCGCCGGCTTTGCCGTGGACAAGGCGCGCACCTTGGCTCGCAACTCGGCATTTTCTTTTTCGATTTTATCGAGGCGTGCCATCACGTCGTCGAGTGTCGCAGAGCGCGCCGCCCCGCCGAATGAGAGCAAACAAAGCGCAGCACAGGCCGTACCGGATAGAAACTTTCCTTTCATAGCGTGTCCCCACCTGTTTTGTCGGATTCAACTCCGAGGCGAGGAAGCCTAAGGTATACCAAATACCAAAGGGAAGGCGCTCAGCGTGAATAAATGAAATTTCGGTAACCTGTCGTAAAAATGCTACAAAATGTCGCATCGTATTGCAGCAAAATTGCTGCGCTGCACGGTATTCGGTAATGAAGTTCCCTTAGCACCAGCAATGCTCGTGACGAATTTCAGCAATCTTAGATTGCAGCAATCTCACTCGTGCCAGAGCTTTTCGCCACGCCGGATACGTTCGGAGATTTCCGCCTGGAAAGCCGGCGGGCCAAACGCGAACCATTCGCCCTGCATCTGATAAAGCAGCGGCCGTTTGTGCACCGAACTAAACTCTCTCAACCAGTCTAACGCCTTCCTTTTCGGGCGCTCGCCAACTGGCACGACCACGTCAACCGGCAATCCGCGCCAGGTGAAATTCGCGGCCAGCATGATCATGTCGGAGCGGTCTGGGCGCATCCAGTCGGGCAATGGGCTCGAGCCGACGAGCCATCCGCAAACGAACTCGCGACAAGGATTGGATGGGCGCTCCTGGTAAATCGAGCATCCGTGGGCGGCACGGAACGGGCACGGGCTTCCCGGGCGAACCCGGTGGCCCCGCACCTCGATCTGCAGCCAGCCGTCACAGCAGGCCGTGCAGTCGCCGCAACTTCTTGTCGCACTTGATTCCATGGGCGGTCTGGATTGACCCTGTTGGCAAAGTCCTTTGGCAGCTTAGCGCGACGGTGGCCTTGCGGAGCGCGGGCCGCCAGGCTTTTTTGGAAGTTCCTGCTCGTGTGCGATTGACAGTTGGCATAATGTATACCAGAATTAGGTTACTAGCGAGTTGACCACCGCCACAGGAGGTTGCAATGCAAGTCGGAGACGTCCTGCGTAAGAAAACCGCCCGCGTCGTCACCATCAGAATGAACGAGACTGTCGGCGTTGCGGCGCGCCTCATGCGCGCCAACAACATCAGCGCGCTCGTGGTCAAAGATGTCGTCCGCTCCGAAGGCAACACCGCGGTCGGCATGTTCACCGAACGCGATGTGGTGCGCGCGATCGCCGAGCACGGCGCCGCCGGTGTCAATGTGCAGGTGTCCCAGCTCATCTCGGTACAGAAGCTGGTCGCCTGCAGCTCCAACGACACGCTGGATGAGGTCCGCCACCTGATGAATGTCAATCACATCCGGCATCTGCCGGTGATCGACAATTTTGCGCTCGCGGGCGTGATCAGCATGCGCGATATCGCATCGGCCGTCGATGAGATGACGACAAGCGAGCCGCGCGCGGCCTGAAGGCCGCCCTGCTCCGCTTCGAGGCCCGCTTGGCGTCAGCCGAGGCCGTGACCAATGTCCCGACGTCGGACTCGGTTCCGCCGTTGTTTGCGCGCCGCGCCAGGATCGCAAGCCTCCACGACGGAATTGTTCGTCGTGCGGAAACGAAGGCGGTTGGCGTTGCATGACCTGACTGCCTGAGCCGCTCCCTTGGCCGTGGACTTTTGCCTGTCCCGACGCCATCCTGCGCGCCGAAAATGCGAAGGGAGCGCAGGGCAAGACATGCTGAAAACACGGTTCACGGAGCTCGCCGGCGTTGAGCACCCGATCGTCCAAGGCGGCATGCAATGGGTCGGCCGCGCCGAACTGGTCGCGGCCGTCGCCAATGCCGGCGCGCTCGGCTTCATCACCGCGCTGACCCAGCCGACTCCGGAGGATCTTGCCAGGGAAATCGCACGCTGCCGCGAGATGACCGACAAGCCATTCGGCGTCAATCTGACCATCCTGCCCACGATTAAGCCGCCGCCCTATGCGGAATACCGCGCGGCCATCATCGAAAGCGGCATCAGGATCGTCGAGACCGCCGGCAACAAGCCGCAGGAGCATGTCGACGAATTCAAGAGGCACGGCATCAAGGTGCTGCACAAATGCACCAGCGTCCGCCACGCGCTCTCCGCGGAACGCATGGGCGCGGACGCGATCTCCATCGACGCCTTCGAATGCGCCGGCCACCCTGGCGAGGACGACACGCCCGGCTTGATCCTGATTCCCGCCGCCGCCGACAAGGTGAAGATACCGCTGATCGCATCCGGCGGCTTTGCCGATGCCCGCGGGCTGGTCGCGGCGCTTGCGCTGGGCGCGGAGGGCATCAACATGGGCACGCGCTTCATGTGCACCAAGGAGAGCCCGATCCATCAGCTCATCAAGGAGCGGATCGTTACCAATGACGAGCGCGAGACCGAGCTGATCTTCCGCACCATGCGCAATACCTCGCGCGTCGCCAGGAATGCCGTCTCGACCAAGGTCGTGGCGATGGAGAAGGAAGGCGCAAGCTTCGAACAGGTGCGTGAGCTCGTGGCCGGCGCACGCGGCAAGATGGTCTATACGACCGGCGATGCGGACGAAGGCATCTGGTCCGCCGGCCAGGCGCAGGGCCTGATCCACGATATTCCAAGCTGCGCCGAACTCGTCTCCCGCATCGTGCGGGAAGCGGAAACCATCATCCGCAGCCGGTTGGAAGGCATGATGTCGCCGGCGCAGCGCGAAGTCGCGGCATAACGGCGATATCGAAGATCCGAAGCGAGAGTTGATCCCATGAAGGCCTATGTCTACGGCGCAGGCGGCGCCGCCATCGCCGACATTGCGAAGCCCGCACCGAAAGGCACGCAGGTGCTGGTGAAGGTGCACGCCTGCAGCCTCAATCGCGCCGATCTCGGCATGGCCAAGGGCCACGCCCATGGCAGCGCCGGCGGCGCCGGCACGGTGCTCGGCATGGAATGGGCCGGCGAAGTCGCCGCGCTCGGCCCGGAGGCGAAGGGCGTCAAGGTCGGCGACCGGATCATGGGTTCGGGCAGCGCGGCCTTTGCCGAATATACGCTTGCCGATCACGGCAGGCTGTTCCGCACGCCCTCGAACATGAACTTCGAGGAGGCGGCCACCCTCCCCGTCGCGCTCGCCACCATGCATAATGCCGTCGTCACCGTCGGCGGATTGCAGGCCGGACAATCCGTGCTGATCCAGGGCGCGAGCTCCGGCGTTGGATTGATGGCCATGCAGATCGCCAAGCTCAAGGGCGCCAGCCTCGTGGTGGGGTCCTCGACCGACGCCACGCGCCGCGGGCGACTGAAGGAGTTTGGCGCCGATCTTGCGATCGATTCCGCCGACCCCGGCTGGGTCGATCAGGTGCTCAAGGCGACGAACGGCGAAGGCGTTGACCTGATCGTCGACCAGGTCTCGGGCAAGGTCGCAAACCAAAATCTGGCCGCGACTCGGATCAAGGGCCGCATCGTCAATGTCGGCCGGCTCGGCGGCACGCATGCGGATTTCAACTTCGACCTGCATGCGGCGCGGCGCATCAACTATATCGGCGTCACGTTCCGCACCCGCACCGTCGAGGAAATCCGCGAGATCTTCGACGCGATCAAGAAGGACATCTGGGCTGCGGTGGAAGGCCGCAAGCTCCAACTGCCGATCGACAAGGTGTTCAACTTCGGCGACATCGGCGCGGCCTTCGCGCATATGGAGGCCAACAAGCATCTCGGCAAGATCGTCGTGACGCTTTGACAGCGCGGTTTCAAATCGGAACAATTTGCAACAAGCGAAGCTGTGAGCAGGCGCCGCGCGGCGCCTGATCCGCGCTTTCATGTCGCAAGACGGGCTGCTAAACCCGCACGCCATGAGCGAGGCCAATCTCCCATCAAAATCCCGCGTCGCGGCGATCTCGGTATTTGCCAGCGCCGCCATGGCGACGGCGAAGCTCGCGGTCGGGATCATCATCGGTTCGCTCGCGCTGATCTCGGAAGCCCTCCACTCTTCGGTCGATGTCGTTGCCACCATCATCACCTGGATGGTGGTACGCGTGTCCGACCGTCCCGCGGATGCGGAACATCACTACGGCCACGGCAAGCTCGAGAGCATCTCGGCGCTCGGCGTGATCGCCCTGCTCTACGTGCTGGCCGGCGGCATCCTGGTCGAGGCCTATAGCCGTCTGCATGAAGGCGCGCCGCCGCCGACGATTTCATTGATTCCCTTCCTCGTGCTGCTGGTCGATATCGCGGTCAACCTCTGGCGCGCGCGGGCGCTGCATCGTGCGGCACACGAAACCCAGAGCCAGGCGCTGGCCGCCGATGCGCTGCATTTTGCCTCCGACGTCGCGGGATCGGTCGCCGTCATTATCGGGCTTGCGCTTTCCGCATTCGGCGTCGGCTGGGGCGACGCCGCGGCGGCCATCGCGGTCGCGGTGATGATCTCGGCGCTCGGCTTGCGGCTGGCGCGCTCCACGGTGGAAACGCTGGTCGATCGCGCGCCGGAGGGCGTTGCGGAACGCGCCACGGCGGCGATCAGGATGGTGCCGGGCGTGGTCGACGTCGAGCGCCTGCGCGCGCGCATGGTCGGCGCGACCCATTTCATCGATGCGGTCGTGCAAGTGCCGCGCACGTTGCCGATCGACCGCGTCGAGGAGATCAAGCAGAGATCGCAGGCCGGAGTCGCCAAGGCACTGGGCGACGCCGATCTGACCTTCACCGCCGTCCCCGTCGCGCTGAGCAATGAAAGCGTGCGCGAACGCATCATGGTGATCGCGCGCAATTCGGGCCTGGCCATCCACCACGTCACCGTGCACGACCTCGGCGACAAGCTGATTGTCAGCATCGATCTCGAGGTCGACGCCGAGATGCCGCTGGTCGAGGCGCACGCGATCGCCAACCGGCTCGAGCGCAACATCCGCGAGGAATTCGGCGAGGATGTCGAGGTCGACACCCACATCGAACCCCTGGAGCCGGAATTGCCTTTCGGCAGCGACGCCGCGCCCGAGCGGGTGGAGGCAATCGCGCAGGCGCTGTCGCGCTTTGCCGCGGATACCGCGATCAGCGACATTCATAACGTCCGCGTGCGCGACACCGCGGCCGGCGAAATCGTCAACTTCCATTGCAGAGCTGCGCCCTCGATGAGCGTGATCAAGGTTCACGAGAATGTGGATGCGATCGAGCGCGCACTGCGCCGCGCTTTTCCCAGCGTGAAGCGTGTCATCAGTCACGCCGAGCCGCCTCACGTCTGACGCTTGTCGCACAGCGTTCCCGTTTCGGACTCATGCGGACTGCAAATTCGCCTGCGCGATTCTTCATTGGACAAGATTTATTTGCTTTAAGGAATCGTTGACTCTCGACAGTCCGCAAAAACTGGATTCAAATCATCATGATTCGGGAGGTGCTGGGGACCTTCCGGACTGGTGCAAGAAATACTTCCGTGGGGGTCTAGGGCATGGCGCGCGCGCACGCGGCGGATGCGTGCGTCCAATCCGATTCGATCAAGGGATTGGCGCAGTCGATCGCGAAACCAGCCTACCACCGGCTCCTGATTGCGGAGCCGACGCTCCGCCGCGCTGTGCCGACCCTCATCATCGCCTTTCTGATCACGATCTGCCTCGGCGCCTTCGTGCAGGTGCTCGATCAGAACCGGCAAAAGCGTGCGGCCACCAAGCGCGATCTCGCCGCGCTCGCCGACCTGCTGGCCGAGCGGATCGACCGCCTCGCCTCGCCGCGCATGCAGCGGCTCGGCAACATCGCGCATCTGCAGGACATCCTGCCCGACCTGATCCCGCTCTGGGGCGTTGCTCCGGGACGGCATTTCATCGTCAGCAGTGCCGACCATCGCGTTCTCGCACGGCTGCCGATCGACGCCTCGCTCGGCGAAGCCGACCGCCTGCTCGACGTCATCAGCACCGCGCAGCTCTTGACGGCGCCCGGCCGGCAGGACGATGCCAGCGACATGGTGCTGCCCAATGGCGGCGGCGCGCTGGCGGTCTCCCGCCTGATCAAATCGCTGCCCGGGCAGATCATGGTCATTCAGGAGAAGAACGAGCCCATCTGGGGCTCGGACGCGGCGCTGTCGGTGACGCTCTCCGCCACCACGGGATTCGTGGTGCTGATCCTCGGCTTTGCCTTCCACTGGCAATCGACCCGCGCCCGCGAGGGCGACCTCATCAACGATGCAGTGCGCGGGCGCATCGATACCGCGCTCAACCGCGGCCGCTGCGGCCTGTGGGACTGGGACCTGTCGCGCGGCCGCATCTTCTGGTCGCAATCGATGTTCACCATGCTCGGGCTGGACAGCCGCAGCGATCTCCTGACCTTCGGCGAGGTCAACGCGTTGGTGAAATCCGACGACATCAACCTGTTCGCGATCGCCGAACAGCTCATCTCCGGCGAGATCAACCACATCGACCAGAGCTTCCGCATGCAGCACACCGGCGGACACTGGATCTGGCTGCGTGTGCGCTGCGAGCTCATCCATGGCGACGACAGCCTGCACCTGATCGGCATCGCGGTCGACATCACCGAACAGAAGAGTCTTGCGGAAAAAACCGTCGAGGCGGATCTGCGGCTGCGCGACGCGATCGAGACCATCCCCGAGGCCTTCGTGCTGTGGGATGCGAGCGATCGCCTGGTGCTCTGCAACTCGCATTTCCAGCGGCTGCATAAGCTTCCGGATTCCGCCGTGATCCCCGGAACGTCCTATGAGACCATCATCGAGGTCGGCAGCATGCCGGAGGTCCGCACGCGCCAGCATGATGTCGTCAGCTCGACCCCGGGCGCGCGCACCTTCGAGGCCCAACTCGAGGACGGGAGCTGGCTGCACATCAGTGAGCGCCGCACCAAGGATGGCGGCTATGTCTCCGTTGGCACCGACATCACCCGCATCAAGGCGCACGAGCAGAAGCTGGTCGAGAACGACCTGCGCCTGCGCGCCACCGTCAATGATCTCAAGCGCTCGCAGGCCGAGCTCGAGCGCCAGGCCATCGAGCTCGCCGATCTCGCCGAAAAATATGCGCGCGAAAAGAACCGCGCGGAGGAAGCCAACCAGACCAAGTCGAAATTCCTGGCCAATATGAGCCACGAGCTGCGCACGCCGCTCAACGCCATCATCGGCTTCTCCGAGATCATGGGCAGCGGCATGTTCGGCGATCTCGGCTCGGAGAAATACCGCGAATATTGCCACGACATCCTGACCAGCGGTCAGTACCTGCTGGACGTGATCAACGACATCCTCGATATGTCGAAGATCGAGGCGGGACGGATGAGGCTCGATCTGGAAACGCTCGATCTGTCCAAGACGCTCGCTGAATCGCTGCGGGTGGTCTCGGGTCGCGCGCAGGACAAGGATCTGGTGATCGACGCGGATATTCAGGGCTCCATTCCCGTGGTCGCGGACCGCCGGGCGACCAAGCAGATCGTGGTCAACCTGCTGTCCAATGCGGTGAAGTTCACGCCCGAAGGCGGCCGCGTGGTGGTGCGCAGCCACGTCATGACCGATCGGATCGTGCTGCTGATCGGCGACACCGGCATCGGCATCGCGCCGCAATCGCTGGCGCGGCTCGGCCGCCCCTTCGAGCAGGTCGAAAGTCAGCTCACCAAGACCTACCACGGCTCGGGGCTTGGGCTTGCGATCGCTCGCTCGCTCGCCCATCTGCACGGCGGCTCGATGAAGCTGCGCTCCAAGCTCGGCGCCGGCACCGTGGTCCGCGTGATCCTGCCGCGCGATGCGCGCAAGGCGAACGCGAGGATGCAAGTGGCGGCTTGAGGCCAAAACCCAGATCGCGATGACGGTCACCCCGATGTCGTCCTGGCGAACGCCAGGACCCATACCGCGGAATCCCTCAATGTGGCACCTTTGGCTGACGACCTTCGCAACAACACCGCGCTGGGGTTATGGGTCCCGGCTCTGCGCTTCCGCCTTGGCTCTTCGAGCTACGGCGGACATGTCGCTTGGCCAGGGCGACGTGGCGATTCAAATGTGACTTCACGTTCTCGCGGCGCAACTTGCGCCCGAGTTTTGCATCAACCTTGTCCCTCATTAGGTACAGAGGGCGCAGGGAAGACCAGGTGCCCGCTTGCACCCACGGCCGCCGCGCAAAAAAACTTGCGCGAGGCGCGCGAAGACCACAGGTACAGGCGGCATCACACCGGCCTTCCCTGCGCAGTGGTTTACGACTTACTTCGCGCTCTCCTCGGTGAGCCAGACTTTATTGTCACCGTCGCCTGCGCGATGCGCAAAGCGCATCTTCGCGAAACTTAGCGCCAGCCTTGGGGCGCCAGGACCACACGACTTCGCCGTCCGCTTCCGTATCGTTCGTCTTCGACACATCCGCGTCCACCGCATTCCGCTCCACGTTCGTGACGATCGGCCGTAACGCCCCTCATGCCGAAGCGGGATGCGCATGAATAATCACGATTTCTGAAAAAACGAAAGCGAAATATTTTTGACTGCTCGACTGGACAGGCCTGATCAGCTTGAATCGGCTCGCGAAATTGGATTTTGCGCGCACGCGATTTTGGCGGCGCTGAGCCGTCCCCAACGCGCCAACCGGTTGTCTATCAGCGCGAAAAGATCATAGGTTGGTCGCGCTACAAGCGGTGATGCTCCCGGCATCAGCGCGGACCATGGCGACGGGCGTGAAAAGGTGACAACCCATCCGTTGAAGCACGTGACCCTGGCGCTGCAGGGCGGTGGAGCCCACGGCGCCTTTGTCTGGGGCGTGATCGACCGAATGCTCGAGGACGGCAGGCTGAGGATCGAGGCGATCAGCGCCACGAGCGCGGGCGCCATGAACGCCGTGGTTCTTGCGTCCGGCATGGTCGCCGGCGGCCCCACGGCGGCCCGACAGAACCTCGAAATCTTTTGGGCCGAAGTCTCACATATGGATTTGATGTTCGACCTTTTCTCGCGTTGGAATCAGTGGATTCAAGCGTTCAGGCTGCCGCCTGAATACCATCCATTCCATGCGCTGATTCATTTTTTGACTCACACGCTTCCGCCGACGCTGCTCAATCCATTCAATGTCAATCCGCTCAGGGATCTGCTTTTGAGAGTGGTGGATTTTGAACAGCTCAATCACTCGCCGCAGGCGCCGAAGCTTTTCCTCAATGCCACCAATATCCGCACCGGCAAAATCAAGGTCTTCGAGACACCCGCTATCACCGTTGACGCAGTGCTCGCCTCCGCTTGCCTTCCTCCCTATTTCCAGGCCGTCGAAGTCGACGGCGAGCACTACTGGGACGGTGGCTACCTTGGAAACCCCGCGATCTTCCCGCTGATCTACTATAAGGGCGCGAAAGACGTCATCATTGTGCAGGTGACGGCGATCACGCGAGACGAATTGCCGGCGAGCGCGGCGGACGTCCTGCATCGGATCAACGAGATCAGCTTCAACTCGTCATTGATGCGAGAGATGCGCGCCATCGCTTTTGCCACGAGGCTGATCGACAGCGGCGAGTTGGACGCAAACAGGCACAGACGCATGTTCATGCACTGGATCGGCAACGACTATCTGATGTCGCAGCTTGGCACGGCAACGCAATTTCATCCCGAATGGAAGCTGCTGTGCAGACTGCGGGATGCGGGACGGGAGACCGCAAGCAAGTGGCTCGATCAAAATTTCGAACACATCGGGTCTCGCTCGACGCTCGATCTCGAAAAAATGTTTCTCTAGGGCGTCGCCGAGCCGAGCGAATCGGAGGGCGCGCGCTCCGCCGTCATTGCGAGCGAAGCGAAGCAATCCAGACTGTAGCCGCGGATACAGTCTGGATTGCTTAGTCGCTTTCGCTCCTCGCAATGACGGGCCTGGTTGAAGACACCCACTACCTGGTGCGCTAGCCCTGCGGATCGCTCAGCTCTTCAATATAGCGCTAGCCGCGCCGAAGACGGCGGCGAGGATGCCGCCGGTCCCGGTCTTCCGTCCATGCCGCGGTCTGCTACTTTGACGCCTGCGGCTTGCTTCTCGGATCATCCGCGGGGTTGACGTAGGTGATCGCGAACGGCCCCTGACCGTGGACCTGCACGATCGTCGGACTGCTCGCCCAGGCGTAGTGGTTCATCTGGGCAGGCGCCTCCGCATAGCCGCCGGCAGTGAGCAGCATGCTCTTCTCTTCATCGAGCGCATCGCCCATTCCGAGGTGGAAATCGCCGGAAATGACGGTGACCATTTCCGTGGTCGGATGATTGTGGGCTTGGATCCTGTATCCGGCAGGCATTTTCAACCTGATCACATAGAGCCCATCCTTTGACGGATCGCCGGACAGCACGGCGATCTGGGCACCCTCTGGCACGAAATTCGGTGCCGGTGCCCATTCGATCTGAGAGGCGTTGACCGGCATCTTCATGTCATCGGCGAAAGCACCGGTTGCGCCGACGAGGAGCAATACCGCGGTAACCGTTCCTGTTTGCATGATCGGCCTCCATTGCACGCGCCCATTATCTGTCGATCACGCGGGGCTGCGGGTTCAGAAGTATTCGCGATGCGGGAGCGCCCTACCCCAATGCCGACGGCCGGCGTCCTCAAGGCCAATAGCCGGCTGCGCTGCATTATCATTCGCGTGCAATCAGCCGAACGCCACAATAGAATGTTGCTACTGGCTCCAAACTCCGCGGTGGGTATCTCGCGACCGGCGGTGAGTCATGCAACCGATTGCCGACTGGCTGGAAAAGCTCGGCATGTCCGAATACGCCGAGCGCTTCGAAGCCAACCGCATTGATGTCACTGTTCTCCCGGACCTGACCGACCAGGATCTCGAGAAGCTCGGGGTCCTGCTTGGAGATCGTCGAAAGATGCTCCGCGCCATCCGCCAGCTTGTGCACCCCGTTCCCGCTTCAGCTCCAGATCCCGACCCTGCCGAGAAGACGCGCGACGAGGCGGAACGCCGTCAGCTCACGGTCATGTTCTGCGACCTTGTCGGCTCGACTGCACTTTCGGCACAACTCGATCCAGAGGACCTGCGTGGAATCGTCCAGGCTTATCACCGCTGCTGCACGACGATTGTCGAGCGCAATGGCGGGTACGTCGCGAAGTACATGGGAGACGGCGTACTGGCGTATTTTGGATATCCGCAAGCCCACGAGCATGATGCGGAACGCGCGGTACACGCCGGCCTTGCTCTCGTCGAGGCCGTTCCAAACCTCAAGACCGCAATTGGCTCACCATTGCAGGTGCGGATCGGCATCGCGACAGGGCTCGTGGTCGTCGGCGATCTCATCGGCAAGGGTGCGGCTCAGGAGCAGGCCGTCGTGGGTGAGACACCCAATCTTGCCGCGCGCCTGCAGGCGATCGCCGATCAAGATGCCGTCGTCGTCGCCGAGACCACGCGAACACTTCTCGGCAATCTCTTCGAATTCCAGGATCTCGGTTCGAGAAAGCTCAAGGGCATTTCCGGACCGGTGCGCGCCTGGGCGGCATTGAGAGCGGGTACCACGGAAAGCCGATTTGACGCGCTACACACAACCGGCTTGACCCGCGTGGTTGGGCGCAAGGAAGAACTCGAATTGCTTCTGCGCCGGTGGTCCAGCGCCAAAATGGGCGAAGGGCAAGTCGTATTGCTCTCGGGCGAAGCCGGCATTGGAAAATCCCGGATTACGGTCGCGATCATGGAGCACGTCGCAACCGAACCGCACACGCGCTTGCGCTATTTCTGCTCGCCCCAGCACACCGACAGTGCGCTCTATCCCATTGCCCGGCACATGGAACGCGCCGCTGGGCTGCTGCACAACGACAAGCCGCAAGCGAAGCTCGACAAGCTCGATGCCCTTCTTCTGCAGACATCGACCTCTCCCCACGACGCGGCGCTCCTGGCAGGGATGCTGTCCCTTCCGAACGACGGACGATATCCGAGCATCGAGCTCACCCCCGAACAGCGCAAACAAAGGACGCTCGAAGCCTTAACGTCACAGCTCGTCCGATTGGCGTCCCGGAATCCAATTCTGATGATCTTCGAGGACGTGCATTGGATCGATCCGACGAGCCTTGAAGTGCTCGACCTGCTCGTAAAGCGAATAGAAAACCTTCACGCCCTGCTTCTCATCACCTTCCGTCCCGAGTTCAAGGCAGCTTGGGAAGGGCAGGCCCATGTCACAAGCATGACGCTCAATCGGCTTCCGTCACGCGACGCGGCGGCGATCATTGCGGGTCTGGTCGGGACAAAGGAGCTGCCGGCGGACGTGAGCGCCGAGATCGTGGACCGCACCGATGGCATTCCCTTGTTTGTCGAGGAGATGACGAAGGCGGTGCTGGAGGCCGAGAACGAAGGGGCGGCCCGACGAACCGCCTCGATGGTTGCGTCACATGGTCAAGCAATTCCGGCGAGCCTGCACGCCTCGTTGCTGGCGCGCCTTGATCGGCTTGGCCAGGCGAAGGAGGTGGCGCAGATCGGTGCGGCGGTCGGGCGGGAATTTTCGCATGCCGTGCTGGCAGCCGTCGCGCAAAGGCCCGAGGCCGAGCTGGCACTGGCCCTCGATCGTCTCGTCGGCGCCGGCTTGCTGTTTCGGCAGGGCCTGCCTCCGGACGCGCATTACCTGTTCAAGCATGCGCTCGTGCAGGATGTTGCCTACGACACCCTGCTCCGCGAAAGGCGACAGCAGCTCCATGCACGCATCGCAACCGTTCTTGACCAACAGTTCGATGTCGGCGACGGTCAGCCCGAGCTTCTGGCGCGGCACTATTCCCTCGCCGCAATGCCGCGAGAGGCCATCACCTGCTGGCAACGCGCAGGAGACCGCGCAACCAAGGGCTCGGCCAACAAGGAGGCGATCGCGCATTTTCGAAACGCGCTGCAGCTTCTGGAAACGCTCCCCGACAGGGCCAGCTACGCGGACCAGGAGTTGCAGCTCCTGATCGCTCTGGGGCCTGCATTGATGACGACGCGGTCGTCGGCGGCGCCTGAGATCGGCCAAGTGTATGCGAGAGCCCGGGAGCTGGCGAGTGCCGGGCAGCGGGTCCCAGATCTTTTCCCGACCGTGTGGGGGGCTTGGCTCGTCGCCTTTTCACGCGGCGAGTTTGCGACGGCCGCGCGCCTGGTGGACGAGCTATTCGGGATGGCCAACACCAGCGGAAATTCCGAGCTCGCCTTACAGGCGCATCACGCAGCCTGGCCGTCATTCATGGTGACAGGTCGCCTGGCAACGGCGCGTCACCATATCGAAAGAGGAGTTGGGCTCTATCGGCGCGAGGCACATGGCCGGCAAGCCCTGCAATATGGAGGCCATGATCCCGCTGTTTGCGCCTACGCATCGGACGCGATTATCGCAGCGACGATGGGATATCCGGATCAGGCCGTCGACGAAATGCAGAAAGGCCTGGCGCTCGCGCGCGATCTCGACCATCCGCCCACTCTTGCACAGGCGCTCTGGTTCGCAGCGGAGCTGCACCAGATTCGCCGGGAGCCAGCGAAGGTAGAGCACTACGTCGCCGAAGGCTTGCCGATGCTCGCGATGCACGGATCAGCCGTTGGCATAGCGAACGCGACCATGCTGCGCGCCTGGGCGCGTGTCATGCAGGGAGAGAGTGACGACGGCATCGCTCTGATGCAGGAAGGGCTGGCCAACTGGCGTAGAACAGGCTCCAGATTTCACGTTCCCTATCGGCTCGCACGCGCTGCGGAGGCGCATTTGATGGCCGGAAGGACCGAGGATGGATTGCGGCTCATCGATGAGGCGGACGTCGACAGCGGCGACGTCTGGTTCGCACCCGAACTGGATCGATTGAAGGGTGAGCTGCTCTGCAAAATCAGCGACGGTGATGAAGCGGAAAGCTGTCTGCGCCGAGCTCTTGAAGCAGCCCGTGCCCAGGAAGCTCGCCTTCTGGAGTTGCGAGCGGCAACGAGCCTCGCAAAGCTGCTCCAAGCCCGAGGCCGGCGCAGGGAGGCCGAGGGGATACTTGCGCCGATCTATTGCAAATTTGATGAGGGTCTCGACATCACTGATCTCAAGAGCGCCAAGCACTGGTTAGAGACGGCGAATTGAAACAGCCTTTCGTATTTGTCTGGCGCCGACACTCGGTTCGGCTCGAGGAACGCGCGCGGAGCCAAAGTCCGCGCAAGGGCCATTCGAACGCACCGCTCACACCATCGTCATCTCCCGCCGGAGCTCGGGGGCGAAGATGGACTTGGGTATCAGCGCGTGGACGCCGCGCACGATATCCACCACCTGGGTCACGCGGAAGCTCACCGCGATGCTGCACAGCGCGTAGGCGTCGAGCTCGCCGATCTTCGCCCGGGTCGCCAAAAACTTGATGGCGTTGCGCGCCGCGAGCGTCATCGCTGCGTTCAGGTCCTTGTCGAGACCCATGATGATCCAGTGTGAATCTGTCTCGGCGACCGGCCAAGCCATGTTCTTCTGCTTGTGGAGAATGACCTTGATGCGCAGCTCCTTCATGCGGGTCTCAAGGGCCGTCAGCGAGATCTCGCCGTCGCCCTGCACCGCATGGCTGTCGCCCGTATAGACCAGCGCGCCGGGCTTCCACACCGGAATGTAGAGCGTCGAGCCCTCGGACAGATCGCTGAGATCGAGATTGCCCGCATGCGGGCCTGGCGGCACCGAGCTGGTGACGCCGGGACTTAAGGGCGGGAAATAGCCGTCGGGTGGCGCAACGCCCAAGGTGCCCTGGAACGGTTTCAACGGAATGGTGATATTGGGCAGGAATTCACTCGTCATGGCGCGCAGGTCGAGATCGACGTACTTGACCTGCCCCTGAGCATAGTCCTGCGGCAAGAGGCCGGTCCCCAGCGCGCCCGGGTTGTTGAAGACAGCGCCCCATTCGTAGGGCCGGATCCGCTCGTAGCGGATCTCCAACACGTCGCCTGGTTCGGCCTTGTTCACGGCGATCGGCCCAATGATCGAGTGCGGCCCTTTGCCCGGATTGTCGACGCGCAGCTTCGCGAGCGTGTCGATCGGCACGCCCGGCTGCATTTCATTGAGGAAATGCGACCAGGTGTCGGGAAAGCTGATGATTTCGCCGGAGTCGATGGTGAGAATGGGCGCCAGGTTGGCGTCGAACACGCCGAGCCGCACCGTCTCCTTCGTTGAGGGGACCACGTGCACGCGGCCTCCAGCGTCGGATGACCGCCCCGGCCTCGCGGCGGGCTCCTGCGCCCGCGCCAGCCTCGCGAACCATGGCTCGACCGCGGCGAGCGCACCCATGAAGCTACTTGCTTGCAGGAACTTGCGGCGCCAATGGCCGCGCGCCGACAGATAGCCGTCGAGGCTCTCCTGATCGACCTCGTCCATGTGCAGGAGGCTGTCGCGGGCGCGATGGCCGAAGGCAGCATCCTTGATGTCCTCGCGGATGACACCTGTGCCCTTCTCGTCGCCGCAGCCGAAGAGATTGGCGCAGAGGTGATGATCAGAGTGCTGGTGGGCGTGCTCACTTCCGTCGGCGTGGGTCTCGGGCATGATGACCCCCAAGAAAGCGTCCGCGCGGTATGCCGCGTCAAATGGACCGCTACCCGCGCTCACTCGCGGTCGAGCAACGCGCCATGGCAACGCCCCTCGGCTGGCTCGACGGCCAGGTCGCGGAGTTATCGCGGGCCTCTCGCGTTCGCGTCGCTTCGGCGTACCGAGAAAAATTGCAGTACCACGTTACTCGCCTGGCGTCGACATTGAGGTGGTCGCTCGCGGCCTCGCTTGCGGAGGACAGGTCCGGTTCTGTCCTACCATAGCACCTGTCTTCACCTCGGCTGCCGGTTGGATCTGAGCCGCAGAAAAATCGACACGGTCGCACCGAGGCCCGACGTCCCGCGCGGATTTAGCACAAAGGCTAATGTCCGGAACTTGAACAACTTCCGGACATTGGGGTGCGAAGGAAGGAGCTTACTTTAGCTGTCCGCCGCACCCCGACAGAGCATTTCGACGCTACGCGAACATGTACCGCGCCGGACATGAGGGCGAGGAGTGATCCCAATGATCGCGATGTCACAAACCGATCGGCCTGCCGCGCGGGTCTCCGAAGCGACCCGTTGGAGCCAATTGATCATCGGCATCATCTGCATGGTGATGATCGCCAACCTCCAATATGGCTGGACGCTCTTCACAATTCCCATCAGCCGCAAATTCGGTTGGAGCCTCGCATCGATCCAAGTCGCGTTCACGCTGTTCGTGCTGTTTGAAACCTGGCTGGTGCCTGCCGAGGGCTATCTCGTCGATCGCTTCGGGCCGCGGATCATGGTGTTTGCGGGTGGGTGTCTCACCGGGCTCGCCTGGATTCTCAACTCCTTCGCAAGCTCGCTTGCGATGTTGTACCTCGCTCAGATCTTAGGAGGCCTTGGAGCGGGCGCCGTTTACGGGACCTGCGTCGGCAACGCGCTCAAATGGTTTCCCGACCACCGCGGGCTCGCGACCGGATTGACCGCCGCAGGATTCGGCATTGGCTCGGCGCTCACGATCATTCCCATTCAAAAGATGATTTCGACCCACGGCTACGAAAATACATTCTTCACGTTCGGTATCGGCCAAGGCGTGGTCGTGATCCTGCTGTCCCTGTTGCTGTTCGCACCGCGGCCCGGCCAAGCCCCCGAGGCCTCGACCAGCGCGCTCGTGCAGCAAAGTCGCATTCAATACGAACCGCTGCAGGTGCTCAGAGAGCCGACGTTCTGGATCATGTATGTGATGTTTGTGCTGATGGCGGCGGGTGGACTGATGGCAACGGCGCAACTCAAGCCTATCGCCAAGGATTTCCATCTCGACACCATCCCGGTCACGCTCATCGGCATTACCCTGCCCGCGCTGACGTTTGCGTTGACGATCGATCGCGTTCTCAACGGACTGACGCGACCGTTCTTTGGCTGGGTCTCTGATTTTCTCGGCCGCGAGAACACCATGTTCATCGCCTTCGTGTTGGAGGGCATCGGGATTTGGGCTCTATATGCGTATGGGCAAAACCCATTGGGGTTTGTGCTCCTGAGCGGCGTCGTGTTCTTCGCCTGGGGTGAAATCTACAGCCTCTTTCCCACCACCTGCACCGATTGCTTTGGCGTGAAGTACGCCACCACCAATGCCGGCTTGCTCTACACGGCGAAAGGAACGGCCTCGCTGCTTGTGCCGCTCGCCAACGTGCTGGTGATGGAGACCGGCGGCTGGAGGGGCGCCTTTATCATCGCCTCGGTCTTCAACATCATTGCTGCGCTGATGGCTATCTTTGTTCTAAAGCCGATGCGGCAGAAGTTGGTGGCGCGACCGGTCGGAGGGACAGCCTGGCCGGCCGGCGCGCAGCCGACCTGACGGAGATCGAAGCGTTGGGTTAGCGAAACTCATCCTCGGATAGACGGCGGATTACGCTTCGCTAATCCGCCCTACGGCGCTGCTGAAACGGACTCTCAATTGCCCCGTCGTCCTGAGGCGCCGTCGCAAAGCGACGGCCTCGAAGGATGAACGGCCCCTCTGCAGCAGCCAGGCCGTCGCCCTTCGAGGCTCGCTTTCGCGAGCGCCTCACAGGGTAACGGACAAAGAGCGGTACCCGCGCGTCACTACAAACAACAAGCTTCTAAGACGACTGCAGCTTGGGCGCGACTTCGCGCGCGACGTTCACGAGCGCGGCGATCAGCGGGGTCATCGGGTCGCGCTGCGGCAGCACCATGCCGATGCTGTAATTGACCTCTGGGTCGATGATCGGAATGCTGCGGACGGCGTCCGCAAGGCCAAGCGTCTCCGCAAGCTTGGCCGGCATCACGCTGGCCCAACGCCCGGTCTTCACATGGGTGAAGAGAACCAGCAGCGAGTTCGACGTCAGGCTCGGCGTAGCTTCGGCACCGACCGAGCGCAGCGCGCGGTCGATGATGCGGCGGTTCTGCATGTCCGCCGTCAGCAGGCAGAGCGGCACCTGCCCGACTTCCTTCCAGGTGACTTGGTCGCGATCGCCGAACATCGCATCCGGCGAGGTGAGCAGCCGATAGCTCTCGTTGTAGAGCGGAATGGTGCGAACCTTGCCGATTGGTTCGTTCTCGATATAGGTCAGCCCGGCATCGACCTCGAGATTTTCAAGAAGCCCGAGAACGTCCGCCGAGGTGCAGGACACGATGCGGAAGCGCACGTCGGGGTGACGCGCGCGAAACGGCGTGGTCAGGGAGGCGACCATGCCGAGCACGGTCGGAATCGCCGCGATCCTAATCTCACCTGACAGCTTGTCCTTCAGCCCGTTGATCTCCTGGCGCATCGCGCGGGTATCGCCGACGATCCGCCGCGCCCAATCGAGCACCCGCTCGCCTTCCGGCGTAAAGCCCTGGAAGCGCGAGCCACGCTGCACCAGCATCACGCCGAGGATCTCCTCAAGCTGCTTGATGCTGGTCGACATCGTGGGTTGGGTCACACCGCAGGCCTCGGCGGCGCGGCCGAAGTGCCGCTCCTGCGCCAACGCCAGCAGAAGTTCAAGCTTGTCGATCACGAAAAACGCCTTTGCAACTCACTCGCCCATTGCTTGCCACCAATAGCATGCCCCTCTCCGGGCCAACATGCCAAATGCCCGGCAGCAGCCTGCACCGGCCTGCATCGGTTTCCATCGAGGTTTCGTATGACACGATACCACTTCCCGATTAATCGGTTTGCACTATCGCAGCATGGGACGGCTTTATTGATATTTCGCACAAATTCAGTCTCTGTGGGTGAAGCACAATTTGTCATCGAGAGCCCAATAATGGCCGTTTACGAACCCTGGGATGAAACACGTGGCGCCGAAATCATCGCCGAACATGCCAATCGCGAAGGCGCCACGCTGGTGATCCTGCATGCCCTGCAGGAAGCTTTCGGCTACGTGCCGGAGCCGGCCATTCCGATGGTCGCAGCGGCACTCAACCTTTCGCGAGCCGAGGTTTACGGCGTCTTCACGTTCTACCACGATTTCCGCAAAGAACCCGCCGGCCGACACGTGCTGAAACTCTGCCGCGCCGAGGCCTGTCAGGCGGCCGGCGGCGACGCGCTGGCCGCGCGCGCCGAATCCAAGCTCGGCATCGCCTGCGGCAACACGACGGCCGATAACCGCGTGACGCTGGAGCCGATCTATTGCCTTGGGCTGTGCGCCACGGCGCCCTCGGCCATGCTGGACGGCCGCCTGGTCGGACGGCTCGATCAGGCCCGCCTCGACGCGCTGATCGCGGAGGCACAACAATGACGATCCGCATTTTCGTCCCCCGCGACGCCGGCGCGCTCGCCGTCGGCGCAGACGAGGTCGCACAGGCGCTTGAGCAAGCTGCCGCCAAGCGTGGCGTTGCGATCGACATCGTCCGCACCGGCTCACGCGGCCTCTATTGGCTGGAGCCGATGGTCGAGGTGGCGACGGCGGCGGGACGCGTCGCGTTTGGGCCCGTGACGGCGGCTGATGCGGCCTCCGTGCTTGAGGCGATGGTCGGTGACGGCCCTCACGCTTTGCGGCTTGGCCTTGCGGAGGAAATCCCCTGGCTGAAACGGCAGACACGCCTCACCTTTGCACGCTGCGGCATCATCGATCCGCGCTCGCTGGAGGATTATCGCGCGCATGACGGCTACAAGGGATTGCAGCGGGCGCTGACGCTCACCCCTGAGGCCATCATCGCTGAGGTGACGGCGTCCGGCCTGCGCGGCCGCGGCGGCGCCGGTTTCCCGACCGGGATCAAGTGGAAGACCGTGGCGCAGGCGAGCGGGGATCGCAAATACGTCGTCTGCAACGCCGACGAAGGCGACAGCGGCACCTTTGCCGACCGCATGCTGATGGAAGGCGATCCCTTCGTGCTGATCGAGGGCATGACGATTGCCGCCATCGCGGTCGGCGCGACCAAGGGCTATATCTACAGCCGCTCCGAATATCCGCACGCCATCGCCGCGATGAACGAGGCGATCGCGGTCGCCCGGCGCGCCGGGCTGCTCGGAGAACGGATCGCCGGCTCCAATTACACGTTCGATCTTGAAGTGCGCGTCGGCGCCGGCGCCTATGTCTGCGGCGAAGAGACCTCGCTGCTGGAGAGCCTGGAAGGCCGCCGCGGCATCGTCCGCGCCAAGCCGCCGCTGCCCGCGCATCACGGCCTGTTCGGCAAGCCCACGGTGGTCAACAACCTGCTGTCGTTCGCGGCGATCCCCTTCATCCTCGATCGGGGCGCCAAAGCTTACGCAGATTTCGGCATGGGCCGCTCGCGCGGCACGATGCCGATCCAGCTCGCCGGCAACATCAAACACGGCGGTCTGTTCGAGACCGCGTTCGGCATCACCCTCGGCGAGTTGGTCGACGACATCGGCGGCGGCACCCTCACCGGCCGCCCGGTACGCGCGGTGCAGGTCGGCGGGCCGCTCGGCGCCTATTTCCCGCGTGCGCTGTTCGACACGCCGTTCGACTACGAGGCGTTCGCCGCCCGCGACGGCCTGATCGGGCACGGCGGCATCGTGGTGTTCGACGACAGCGTCGACATGGCCAAGCAGGCGCGCTTTGCGATGGAGTTCTGCGCGATCGAATCGTGCGGCAAGTGCACGCCCTGCCGGATCGGCTCGACCCGCGGCGCCGAGACGATCGAGAAGATTCGCCGTGGCGAGCGCGTGGCGGAGAACATCGCGCTGGTCGAGGATCTCTGCAGCACCATGAAATTCGGCTCGCTCTGCGCGCTCGGCGGCTTCACGCCCTACCCCGTCATGAGCGCGCTGAAACATTTCAGGGAAGATTTCGGCCCGGCGCCCACCCGCCTGCAGGCCGCGGAATAGGAGGATCATGATGTCGCTGATCCAGGAAATCGACTTCGGCACGCCCCCCGCCAAATCCGAGAACCTCGTAACGCTCACCATCGACGGCCAGAGCGTCACGGTGCCGGAGGGCACCTCGATCATGCGCGCGGCCATGGAGGCCGGCACGCAGATCCCAAAACTCTGCGCCACCGACATGGTGGACGCCTTCGGCTCCTGCCGGCTCTGCCTGGTCGAGATCGAGGGACGCGCGGGCACGCCCGCCTCCTGCACCACGCCTGTCATGCCGGGTCTTGTGGTCCACACCCAGAGCGAGCGGCTGAAGAAGCTGCGCAAGGGCGTGATGGAGCTCTACATCTCCGACCATCCGCTGGACTGCCTGACCTGCGCGGCCAACGGCGATTGCGAGCTGCAGGACATGGCCGGCGCGGTCGGCCTGCGCGACGTGCGCTACGGCTATCAGGGCGAAAACCACGTCTTCGCGGAAGCCCACGGCAAGGCCAATGCGGCCTGGATGCCGAAGGACGAATCCAACCCCTACTTCACCTACGATCCCGCCAAATGCATCGTCTGCTCGCGCTGCGTCCGCGCCTGCGAGGAGGTGCAAGGCACTTTTGCCCTGACGATCTCCGGGCGTGGCTTTGACAGCCGCGTCTCGCCGGGCATGAGCGAAAGCTTTCTCGGCTCCGAATGCGTCTCCTGCGGCGCCTGCGTACAGGCCTGCCCCACCGCGACGCTGACGGAGAAATCCGTCATCGAGATCGGCCAGCCCGAGCACTCCGTGGTCACCACTTGCTCCTATTGCGGCGTCGGGTGCGCCTTCAAGGCGGAGATGCGCGGCGAAGAAGTGGTGCGCATGGTGCCCTACAAGGACGGCAAGGCCAATCGCGGCCATTCCTGCGTCAAGGGCCGCTTCGCCTGGGGCTACACCACGCATAAGGAGCGCATTCTCAAGCCGATGATCCGCGAGAGCGTCAGCGAGCCCTGGCGCGAGGTCTCCTGGGACGAGGCGTTCGCCTTCGCCGCGGCCAAGTTCAGTGCAATCCAGAGCAAATACGGCCGCGACGCCGTCGGCGGCATCACCTCCTCCCGCTGCACCAATGAAGAGACCTATTTGGTGCAGAAGCTGATACGCGCGGGCTTTGGCAACAACAATGTCGACACCTGTGCCCGCGTCTGCCATTCGCCGACCGGCTACGGCCTTGCCACCACCTTCGGCACCTCGGCCGGCACGCAGGACTTCGATTCGGTCGAGCACACCGACGTCGTCCTGGTGATCGGCGCCAATCCGACCGACGCGCATCCGGTATTCGGCTCGCGGATGAAGAAGCGCCTGCGCGAAGGCGCAAAACTCATTGTCATCGATCCGCGCCGCATCGACCTCGTGCAGTCGCCGCACATCAAGGCGCAGCATCATCTGGCGTTGATGCCCGGAACCAACGTCGCCGTGCTGACCGCGATGGCGCATGTGATCGTCACCGAGGGCCTCGTCGACGAGGCGTTCGTGCGCGAGCGCTGCGACTGGAGCGAGTTCGAGGATTGGGCGGGCTTCGTTTCGCTGCCAAAGAACAGCCCGGAAGCCACGGCGATCTACACCGGCGTCGATCCGAAGGAGCTGCGCGCCGCGGCCCGGCTCTACGCCACCGGCGGCAATGCCGCGATCTACTACGGCCTGGGTGTGACCGAGCACAGCCAGGGCTCGACCACCGTGATCGCGATCGCCAATCTCGCGATGGCGACCGGCAATATCGGCCGGCCTGGCGTCGGCGTGAATCCGCTGCGCGGCCAGAACAATGTGCAGGGCTCCTGCGACATGGGTTCGTTCCCACATGAACTGCCGGGCTACCGGCACATCGCAGGCGATGCGGTGCGCGAGAGCTTCGAGGCGATGTGGAACGTCAAGCTCAACAAGGAGCCGGGCCTGCGCATCCCCAACATGTTCGACGCCGCGATCGAGGGCAGCTTCAAGGGCCTCTACGTGCAGGGCGAGGACATCCTGCAGTCCGACCCCAACACGACGCACACGGTGGCTGCGCTCTCGGCGATGGAATGCGTCATCGTGCACGACCTCTTCCTGAACGAGACCGCGAACTATGCCCATGTGTTCCTCCCCGGATCGACCTTCCTGGAGAAGGACGGCACCTTCACCAATGCGGAGCGCCGCATTCAGCGCGTGCGCAAGGTGATGTCCCCGCGCAACGGTCTTGCGGACTGGGAAGTCACCATCGGGCTTGCGAAAGCGATGGGCTTCGAGATGAACTACACCCATCCGTCCGAGATCATGGACGAGATCGCCGCACTCACCCCGACCTTCGCCGGCGTGTCCTATGCCAAGCTCGATGAGCTCGGCTCGGTGCAATGGCCCTGCAATGAGAAAGCACCGGAGGGAACGCCGGTGATGCATATCGGCGGCTTCGTCCGCGGCAAGGGGAAGTTCGTCGTCACCGAATATGTCGCAACCGACGAGCGCACCGGCCCGCGCTTCCCGCTGCTTTTGACCACCGGGCGCATTCTCAGCCAGTACAATGTCGGCGCCCAGACCCGGCGCACCGACAACATCGTCTGGCATGAGGAGGACCGGCTCGAAATCCATCCGCACGACGCCGAACAGCGCGGCATCCGCGATGGCGACTGGGTCAGGCTCGCGAGCCGCGCCGGCGAGACGACCTTGCGCGCGCTGATCACCGAACGTGTGGCGCCGGGCGTGGTCTACACCACCTTCCATCACCCGGACACCCAGGCCAACGTCATCACGACCGACTATTCGGACTGGGCGACCAACTGTCCGGAATACAAGGTCACGGCGGTGCAGGTCTCGCCGTCGAACGGTCCGAGCGAATGGCAGAAGTCGTACGAGGAACAGGCACGCCGCTCGCGCCGCATCGCGCCCGTGGTCGAAGCCGCGGAGTAGCGCATGCACCTCCCCGTCCGCTCAGTCGATCGACAGGTCTGGCGCGAGGATAGCGCCGGCCGCGGCAGGCGCACGATCGCCGAGGAGACCGCGGTCGCGCTGACCTATAATGGCGGCACCTATGCGGTGATGATGGCGACACCGCAGGACCTTGAGGATTTTGCGGTGGGCTTCAGCCTGAATGAAGGCATCGTGCAGTCGCCGCAAGACATCGCTTCGCTCGACATCGTCGCGCTCGACGATGGGATCGAGCTGCGCATGTGGCTTTCCCCCGCGCGGGCCGAACTCATCAATGAACGCCGGCGCCAGATCGCCGGCCCCACCGGCTGCGGCCTCTGCGGCATCGATTCGATTGCGGAGGCCGTGCGTCCGCCCGCCATCGTGGCCAAGGGCGGCCGCTTCTCACAGCGGGAGGTGATGACGGCGATGCAAGGCATCGCCCCGCTGCAGCAGATCAACATCGAGACCCGCGCCGTGCATGCGGCGGCGTTCTGGGCGCCGTCGCGCGGCATCGTCAGCCTGCGCGAGGATGTCGGGCGGCACAACGCGCTGGACAAGCTTTGCGGCGCGCTGACGCTTGCGCAGGTTTCCGCGGGCGAGGGCATGGTGCTGCTGACCAGCCGGGTCTCGGTCGAGATGGTGCAGAAGACGGCGGCGCTGGGCGCCGCTGTCATCGTCGCCGTCTCCGCGCCCACAGCGCTCGCGGTACGCATGGCGGAAGCCGCGGGAATAACCCTCATTGGTATTGCGCGCGCTGACGGTTTCGAAGTCTTCACCCATCCGGAGCGAATTGTCGCCGACGTCAGCGCAAGGGAGATGGACAATGTCGCCTGACCGGCTGATCTACATGGCCAACCAGATCGGCAAGTTCTTTCAGAGCCAGGGCCACGACAAGGCCGTGCCGGGCATCGCCGAACATATCAGGAAGTTCTGGGACCCGCGCATGCGCTCCGCCATCCTCGCCCATCTCGACCAGGGCGGCACAGGGCTCGATCCTGATGTGCGCGATGCGCTTGCGACGCTGAAGCAGGCGTAGAGCGGGTCCCCACCAGTCTGATCACCCTGAGGAGCTTGCGGAGCAAGCGTCTCGAAGGGCGACGGCCCGGCCCTCGCAGCGGAGGCCGTTCATCCTTCGAGGCTCGCTTGCGCGAGCGCCTCAGGATGACGGGACAAGCCTATCGCCCCTCCACGATCACGCCGAACAGCCGTCGCACTTCGGCCTGCGTTTCCATGACGCGCGCTTCCAGCGCGGAGAAATCCGGCGCGTCGCCGGCGCGGGCCATCACGTGGAGGAGATCGTCGCCGGCCGTCTCAGGCCTGAAGCGCTCGCTGACGCAGAGCCGCAGGATCTGCGTCAGATCGTGATAAAGCCGCACCGCCGCGCGCAACACCTCCGCTTCGGCGTGCGGGAGCACGCCCAGTCGCTCGGCGTTCTCCAGGACCTGCAGCGTGCTGACGTCGAGAATGTCGGGTTTTTCGCTGGCATGCACGAGCTGCAGGTACTGCGCGATGAAATCGATGTCGAGCGTGCCGCCGGCGGCATGTTTCAGGTCCCAATGATCGCCCTCGCCCTTCTCCTGTGCGATGGCACGGCGCATGTCGGCAACGTCATGAGCAATGCTGCTGGCCTCGCGCGGCCGGGTCAGCGCGGTACGAATGACCTGCTCGATCCGGGCCCGGAACTCCGGCGAAGCCGAGATCACCCGCGCCCGCGTCAGCGCCATGTGCTCCCAGGTCCAGGCCTCGCGCTCCTGATATTCGGCGAACGACTTGATATGCGACGCCAGGGGGCCCGCGCGCCCTGAGGGACGCAGCCGCATGTCGATCTCGTACAACACGCCGTAATTCGTGCGCGTGGTGAAGGCGCTGATCAGCCGCTGGGTGAAGCGCGCGAAATAATGCGCGCCGTGCAGCGACTTCGCGCCGTCGGAATCCGGATCTTCAGGGTCGAAGTCGTAGAGCAGGATCAGGTCGAGATCGGAGGATGCGGTCATTTCCCGGCTGCCGAGCCGGCCCATGGCGAGGATCGCCGTCTCCTGCCCCTTGATGCGGCCGTGCTGGGCCGCGAAGCGATCGGTGACCAATCCGTGCACGGTGTGAACGATACCTTCGGCAACATCGGCAAACGCCGTGCTGGCCTGCTGCGCCGACACCGTGCCGGAGAGAATGCGCGTGCCGATCAGAAACAGGCTCTCCTGCCCGAACAGCCGCAAGCGATCGAGAAACTCCTCGTATGCATTCGCATCCGTCAATGTCGCCGCAAGCCGCATGGACAATTCGCGCTTGTCCGGCATGGCGCCGAAGAAACGCGGATCGATCAGGCCGTCCATCAATTGCGGCTGCCGGGCCAGCATCTCGCCGAGCCGGGGCGCGGCGCCGAGCACGAGCGCAACCAGCGCCACCAGCTCGCGGTTCTGGCTCAAAAGCGTAATCAGCCGACCGCCCCGCTGCAGCGCCTGCAGGAAGCGGTCGAAAGCGGCGACCGCGTGATCGGGCTCTTCCGCGTGGGCCAGGCCATCCATCAGCGCCGGCACGAACTCCGCGAAGGCGCTTCGCGTCGATTCCGTTCGGAACACACGGTACTCGCCTGCCAGCCATTGCCGCACGGTGTCCGCGACCTTGGCGGCCTCCTTGAAGCCGAGCGTTCTCAGATGCTCGAGCAAGCGCGGGTCTTCGGGCCCGGCGCCGTAATCGATCGGCGGCAGTTTTGCGGTGCCGGTGGGATCGTCTGCCTCGAACAGCTTGCCGTAATGGCCCTGCACGATGTTGAGCTGGACCAGCAGATCCCTGGCAAAGGTTTCGCGGCTGTCGTAGCCGAAGAAGTGCGCAAAGCGTTCGACAGCTTCCACCTCCTCCGGCAGGCTGTGGGTCTGCTCGTCGGCGACCATCTGCAGCCGGTGCTCGACGCGACGCAGGAATTGGTAGGCCGCGCTCAATTCGTCGCGCGCCTGGACGGTGATCCAGTTGCTGGTGGCCAGCACCTCCAGCGCGTCCAGCGTCGGACGCACGCGCAACTCCGCATGACGGCCGCCGGCGATCAACTGCTGGGTCTGCGCGAAAAACTCGATCTCGCGGATGCCGCCGCGCCCAACCTTGACGTTATGACCTTCGACGGCGATCTCGCTCTGGCGGCGGTAGGTCTGCATCTGCCGCTTCATTTCATGCACGTCGGCAAGCGCGGCGAAATCGAGGTGTTTGCGCCAAACGAAGGGCGCAAGCTCCGCGATCATCGCTTCACCCGCCGCGAGGTCGCCGGCGCAGGCGCGCGCCTTGATCATCGCGGCACGCTCCCAGGTGCGTCCTTCCCGCTCGTAATAATGCAGCGCCGCTTCCGTCGACATCGCCACTTGGGTGGAGGCGGGATCCGGCCGCAGCCGCAAATCGACACGGAACACGTAGCCATCGCTGGTGCGCTGCTGCAGCAGGCGCGCCATCGCCTGCGTGACACGGACGAAGAAGGGCTGCGGCTCGATGTCGCGCGCCAAGCTCGGTGCGGCGGGATCGAAGAACACGATGAGGTCGATGTCGCTGGAATAGTTGAGCTCGCCCGCCCCCATCTTCCCCATGGCCAGCACGAACAGGCCGCTGCCCTCCTCGGGGCGCTCGGGATTCGGCGGCGATAACCGCCCGCGCACGGTTTCCTGCCGCAGCAGATAACGTAGCGCCGCCTGGACCGAGACGGTCGCGAGCTCGGTCAGCGCTGCGGTGACCCGCATCACTGGCCAGACGCCGCCGACGTCGCAAAGCGCAATCAGAAGCGCCGCTTCCGACTTCATGCGACGAAGCAAACGCATCACCTCGGCCTCGCCGGGCGCGGCAAAGACCTCGGCCGAAGTCGTCTCGATCAATGCGGCAAGATGGCGGTCCGGCTCGCAACGCAACAGCCGTATCAGGCGCGCCACATCGCTGCGAACGAGGTCGAACAGATAGGGCGAAAACTCGGCAATCCCGAGCAAAACGCGTTTGGCAAAGCGATGGTCGAGCAGTGGCGCGAACGCGGCCGACTGTTCCGGCTCGAGTTCGGCGAGCCAGTCCGCCAGTTTCTGTTCGGCCTTTTCGGGTGCGGCAATATACGGTCCTTCGACGAACCGTGCGGCTAAACTCAACTGATCCGCATTGCCCGGCGCGGTGAGGATCATGCCACCTTCTGTGGCACATCCTGCGTTTGAGCTGCAAGCCTGTCACTGGAGGCGGCGCGCGCCGGTATCGCGAGCGTCGCGATCAGTCCGGGATGGGCATCGCCCAGGCGCAACTCGCCGCCATGCAGCGTCGCCACCGCGGATGCAAGGCTCAGCCCGAGCCCAGACCCAGGCTGGGTGCGGCTGGAGTCCAGCCGAACAAAGCGTTCCACCGCGTGCTTGCGGTCGGCGGACGGGATTCCGGGGCCGCGGTCGGTGACGCTGAGCAGGACCTGGTCGCCCTCGCGCCTGGCTTCGATCAGGATTTGCTTGGCATCCAGGCTGACCACCGTACCCGGCTGGCTGGCGGGAACCGGCTTGCCATATTTGATCGCATTCTCGACGAGGTTGGCCAGCGCCTGACTGATCAATTCACGGTTGCCGTACAGCGGGGCCGGTGCGGTTTTCAGCCGCAGGCTCATATCATCCTCCTCCGCCAGGGGCTCGTACAGTTCGTGAATGCCGCTGGCGACGTCGGCGGCATCGAAATCATCCATGTTGCCGCGCGCCTGCCCCGACTCGGCGCGCGCGATCATCAACAGCGCGTTGAAGGTGCGAATGAGCCCGTCGGACTCCTCGATGGTGCGCTCGAGAGCTGCGCGGTAATCGGCCTCGCAGCTTGATTTCGCCAGCGCCTCCTCGGCGCGGTTGCGCAAGCGCGTCAGCGGCGTCTTCAAGTCATGCGCGATGTTGTCGGAGACCTCCTTTAATCCCTTCATCAGCGCTTCGATGCGCTCGAGCATGGCATTGAGGTTCCCCGCCAGGCGATCGAGTTCGTCGCCGCTGCGTCCGACCGGCAGCCGGCCAGAGAGATCGCCCGCCATGATCTGCTGGGCGGTGCCGGTCATTGCATCGATCCGCTGCAGCACCCGCCGTGCGACGAAAATGCCGCCGGCGATGCCGAGCACCACGACCACCAGGACCGACCATTGGGCGGCCTTGGCGACGATCACGAACATGCGCCTTCGCTCGTCGAGATCGCGACCAATCAAAAGCCGGAAGCCGCTGGAAAGCTCCGTCACGCGCACCAGCGCGCGATGGTCCGCCCTGTCCTGATCCTCCAGCCGCCGGTAGGCGGTCTCGGACCATCCGGTCGTCGCGAGCACGCCGGGCGCGAGCGAGCCCACATTGCCGGCGATCGCCTTCCCCTCCGGGGTCGTCACGAGGTAGAGATTGGAGCCGGGTCGCAGCGCACGGCTCTCAATGGTGAAGACCAGCCCGCGCAGGCCGCGGCGGTTGTAGATGTCGGTGATCTCGCCGGTCTCGGCATTGACCGTGCTGGTGATCTGCTCGGTGATCAGCCGACGCGTATTCCAGGCGAAATAGCCGACGAGCGAGGCGGCAAACAGCGCAAAGAGAAAAAGATAAAACAGCGTCAGCCGGAACGCCGTGGTTCGGATCAGCTTACCGAATGCGGTCACGGATCACACACCGATCTGGAGGTGATTGCGGTCCGCCACGACCCCTCGCCCGCAATGAGCAGACTTGAACAATTGCAATGGCTTAGCTTCATTTTTTGCCATCATTCATCACCTGCTATTCTCCAAGCGCGAAGTTGAGGCGGTCAGAGATCGGTCAGCGAGCGGGCGCGCCTCTTCCAAAGTACATCATGCGCCTTATCGAGGCGAAGCGCCTCACTCGGGGCATCGATCCGTGACGGCAAGGCGGTCGAGAACGCGCCAGGACCCACCGACTGACAAGCCGAATTTCGCTGGTTTTTCGGCCGTTCGGATCGCTTGCGGGCGCGCCACCGCCAGAATTACCGATTTGGAGACTAAGGTCTTGTTAAGGCCGGCAAAACTTAAATCTTCGCCATGTGGCGGCCACAGCCGCGACGGCTATGGCCTGGTCCTGTCCGCTTGATCAGACCGCGCCTCCCGCTCATCGCTCCAGTTCGTGGAGGATCAGATCGCGGTGGGCGATGTGGGTCGCAAGCAGCAAACGGTAGGTCGCGAGCAGGTCGATCGCCAGTGCGGTCGGATGGCCGGCGCGCTTCAGGTTACCGATGATCTCGAGCTGCCGGGCAATATGCTTTTCGCCGAGCGCAATATGCCGCTCCGCCTCGGCGAGGTGAGCACGCTCCAAACTGAGCCTCATGCGGGCGCATGGTACGCCAAAATGAGCGGGTCACAATAAAAAAGCGCTCGCAACGGCGTTGTTCGAGACCAAAGCAACCAGGTGAAGCCATGAGTATCGCTTCGCAGCACAGCCGCGTCGCTTGCTTGGCTATGCGGCGGTCACGCCGATGGCTTCAGCGAATGCCGTCACGGATCATGTAACCGGCGCCGCGGATCGTATGGAGCAGCGGCCGGTCGAATCCCTTGTCGATCTTGGAACGTAGCCGCGAAATGTGCACGTCGATCACATTGGTCTGCGGATCGAAATGATAGTCCCAGACATTTTCCAACAACATGGTGCGCGTCACCACCTGCCCGGCATGTTTCATCAGGTATTCCAACAACCGGAATTCGCGCGGCTGCAGCGTCAATTCGTCCTTGCCACGGGAGACGCGGTGCGACAGGCGGTCGAGTTCGAGATCGCCGACGCGGTAGGTGGTCTCCTCGGCCGGGCCGACATTGCGGCGCGATAACACCTCCACTCGCGCCAAGAGCTCGGCGAATGAATAGGGTTTTGGCAGGTAGTCGTCACCACCAGCGCGCAAGCCCTTGATGCGGTCGTCGACCTGTCCGAGTGCGGAGAGAATCAGGACGGGCGTCCGATTGCTCTTTTCTCGCAAGGCGCCGATCACCGAGAGGCCGTCGCGCTTGGGCAGCATGCGGTCGACCACCAGCACGTCGTAGTCGCCGTTCTCGGCCATGGCCAGGCCCTCCTCGCCGTCGCCTGCGAGATCGGCAATATGACCGACCTCGCGGAACGCTTTGACGAGGTAGTCCGCAGACTCGCGATCGTCTTCGATGATCAACAGGCGCATATGCTTGTCGGACGTACTCAAGTGGATCGACTTTCCTTCAAAATGGCGCGAGCGACAGTTTGATGCAAGGCGCGCTCGCGCCACGAGGTTGATCGAAAAAGTGGGCGGTGAAGCTGGGGGACTTCACCGCCCTGAGACCCTTCCGACGGAGGGGGGCGTTTTCCACCGGAAGGAGGAGGCGGGAGCGGGCTTGCGCCCGCTCCCTGGAAAGAGCCGTCGGCGGGGGCGACAGATGCCGGCGACACCCTCCAACTCGTAAACTCAATCGGGCATGGTCCGGATCATGCCTCCTTGTTTGAGCGTGACCTTTCCGGAGAACCGCTTTGCGCTAACGCGGCCCTCCGGATCCCGATCATGCTCTAGCCTTTGGCCAGGGGCACCGCGACAAAACGCGACTGGCCGCCGGTCTTCACCCGCATCAGAACGCTGTTCTTGTTGTCGTTGCGTGCCGTGTTGATCGCCTCACGCACATCGCCGGCGTTGGCGACCGTCTTGCCCGCGACCTCGAGAATGACATCGCCTTCCTTGAAGCCGCGATCGGCCGCCGCGCTCTTCGGGTCGACGTCGGTGACGACGACACCCTCCTTGCCGGCGCCGGCGACGCTGGCGGCGGGCGCGACCGTCAGACCGAGCTTGGGCACGTCGGTGCCGCGCGGCGAGGTGTTGCCGTTGTCGCTGTCGTCCGCCTTGGCTTCCACCTGGTTGGGAAGCTGGCCAAGCGTCAGGTTGACGACCTTGTCCTCACCCTTGTGCAGCACATCGAGCTTGACCGCGGTCCCGGGGGGCAAGCCACCAATCGTGCGCGCAAGCTCGCGGGCATCCTTGACGGTCTCGCCATTGACCTTGGTGATGACGTCACCCGACTCAATGCCGGCTTTGGAGGCCGGGCCGTCCTTCTGAGGCTCGGCCACCAGCGCGCCTTCCGCCTTCTTCAGGCCGAGGCTGTCGGCGATGTCCTGCGTCACCGGCTGAATCTGGACCCCGATCCAGCCGCGGCTCACGGACCCCTTGTCCTTGAGCTGGGCGACCACGCTCTTGACCGTGGCAGAGGGGATTGAGAAAGCGATACCGACGCTGCCGCCCGAGGGCGAGTAGATCGCGGTGTTGACGCCGACGACGTCGCCCGCGGTGTTGAAGGCCGGACCGCCCGAATTGCCCTTGTTCACCGGCGCATCGATCTGGATGAAATCATCATAGGGACCGTTGCCAATGTCGCGGCCCATGGCCGAGACGATGCCGGCGGTCACGGTGCCGCCGAGGCCGAAGGGATTGCCGACCGCGAGCACCCAGTCGCCGATGCGCGGCTTGCCGTCGGCAAGCTTGGCGAACGGGAAGTTCGAGCCGCCCTCCACCTTGATCAGGGCGAGATCGGTGCGTGCGTCGGTTCCGATCACCTTGGCTTTGTAAATCTTGCCGTCGTCGGCGGTGACCTCGACCTTGCTGGCGCCGTCCACGACATGGTTGTTGGTGACGGCGTAACCGTCAGCCGAAATGAAGAAGCCCGAGCCCTGACCGGTGATCACCCGGTGGCCGCCACCGCGCGGAAAATCAGGCCCGCCGAAGCGGCGGAAGAATCGCTCCATCGGCGAACCGGGCTGGAACGGAAGATCATCGTCGCCATCGTCCTTGGCGACCTTCTCATTGATGTTGACCTTGACCGAGATGACGGAGGGCTTCACGCGCTCGACAATGTCGGCGAAACCGATCGGCTGCTGGACCTTGCTCACTTCGTTATTGACCTGTGCGTGCGCCGGCGTCGAAAACACGTTCGCCGGCCCGCCCGAGGGTCCGAGTCCGTAAACGGCCACGCCCAGCCCGGCCACGACCGACGCCATCAGCGCAAATTTGCGCGCAGACAACAGCGAGCGGCGACCCGGCCGGAAGGATGGGAACGACGAGAGATCGGTCGGACGATCGGTCATAAAGCTTTCTCCAGGAACCTGAGCTGAAAATTTCGGTGCAGATGTAGACACCACTCGGAGACGAAGATGGGGACGGACGCCTTACAGCGCGCTGGCGGCGGAGTTAAACTTTTGTAATAAAGACCGTTGTCGAATGCGGCAGTTTATCGCAGGAGGACTTAAGTCCCTGCGGCGGCAAGAAATTACCTCGCCGCGCCGATGCGGCCGTCAGCTCGCCTTGACGCTTAAGATGAAGTCGTCGACCTCGTGCTTCAAGGTCTCGGCCTGCTGCGACAGATCGGCGGCCGCGTCACGGGCTTCGTTTGCCATCCGTCCGGTTTCGGCCGACGTCAGCGTGATCTGGCCGATGTGGTTGGAGACCTCCAGTGTGCCGTGGGCGGCGACCTGGACGCTCCTGGAAATATCCTCGGTCGAGTTCCGCTGCTGGGCGGTATCGACCTCGATGCCCGACATGATCGCGCTGATCTCCGATAGCGTATTGGAGATGTCGTCGATCGCGCTACGCGTCTCCGCGGTGATGCCCTGAATACTGGTGACCTGGGCGGAAATCTCCTCGGTGGCCTTGCTGGTCTGATGCGCGAGATTCTTGACCTCGGAGGCGACCACCGCAAATCCCTTGCCGGCCTCCCCTGCCCGCGCTGCCTCGATAGTGGCGTTGAGCGCGAGCAGATTGGTCTGCGAAGCGATGGCCTGAACGAGCTGCACCACGGTGCCGATCTTCTCGGCCGCTTCGGAAAGGGTGTGAATGGTATCGCGGCTCTTCTCGGCCTGCGAGGCGGCCCCTTCAGCGCGCTGGGTGGCGTCGCTGACACGCCGGCTGATGGTGCCGATGGACGTCGTCATCTGTTCCGTCGATCCGGCCACCGTCTGCACGCTGGCACTCGCCTGGCTTGCGGCCGTCGCGACCGCATTGGCCTTGCTGCTGGTTTCGTTGGCGACGCGGGAGAGCGTCTCCGCATTGCTCTTGAGGTGAACGGCGGAGGACGCAACGCTCGAGACGACGCTTGCCACCAGGCTGTTGAAGTTCTCTATTCTGCCGTCGAGATATTGGCTGCGCTCGCCCTGGCGCCTCGCTTCCAGCAATTTCTGCTCGGTCAGACGCTGTCGCTCGATGCCATTGGTCTTGAAGACCTCGAGCGCACCCGCCAGCAGGCCGACTTCATTGGAGCCGCCCAATCCGGGAATCGGCGTGTCGTATTTCTGGTCGGCCACCTCCCGCATCGCGTGCACGATGGCCGCGAGCGGCCGCATGATGCCGTTGCGAATGATGAAATAGGTCATCAGGCATACCGCGCCCGCCACGATCGAGATGGCGACGCAGGCCGTCAGGAAATAGGAGAACGCCGCCTGCGCCTGCTGGTAGATCTGCAGCGCGTGGTCGCGGCCCGGCCCGCTCAGCGCATTGAACTCCGAAGAAAGCGAGGTGATCTCGTTGTTCAGATAGAGGACAGCAACGAAGCCGGTGCCGCCGCCGATCGCGAGCAGGAACAGAAGGGAAGCAACGACCGCGCCGACCAGGAAGCGGATCGTCAACTTGCTATCGGAAAACATGAGGCGGCTCGGCGGACATTCCAAAAACTGCCGCGAAACCTTTCAGACAAAGGTCAAAATTGCATGAAGGCCAGGCCGCGGCAGATCATGCGGCTCAAGCCGCAGGCCTCCGTATGATTACGTAGGTGCCGATATCGAGCCGCGGGTGCGCTTGTTGCGAACGAAAGCCACTCGCACGAGCCGACTTCAGGACTTCTCGGCCGGCGCCTCGCCCGACATCAGCGCCGCAAGCCTCGCCTCTTCTTGCGCCGTCAGCGAAGCATTGGCTTGCGGCGTGGCCTTGGGCCGTCGTCTCGCGTTCATCCACAGCGCGAGACCGCCGCCGAGAAACACCAGCGGCGGCACCAGCCAGAGCAGCAGGGTCTGCGGCTCGAAGCGCGGTTTCAGAAGGACGAATTCGCCGTAGCGCGCCACCAGAAAGTCGATCACCTGGGAATCGCTGTCCCCGGCCGCGATGCGCTCGCGGACCAGCAAACGGAGGTCGCGCGCCAGCGGCGCCTCGGAATCATCGATCGACTGATTCTGGCAGACCATGCAGCGCAACTCGCGCGACAAGTTGCGCGCGCGCGCCTCCTTGGCCGGATCGGACATCACCTCGTCCGGCAACACCGCGTGCGCGGCCGACAATCCGATCGCCGCGAACAGGCAGAGGATGGCAAGGAGACGTCGCATCCAGCTCACTCCGCGGGCTGCAGGCCGCGCAGCGCCTTGGCCGGTTTGGGCACGCCAACGCGCAGGCGCCGGTCCGACAGCGACAACAGGCCGCCGAGTGCCATCAGCACGGGGCCGAACCAGATCAGAAGCACCAGCGGCTTGTGATAGATGCGCACGACGATGCCGCCGTCGGGCGTGGTGTCCCCGACCGAGATGTAGAGCTGGCTGAGACCGCGCGAGAGCAGCGCGGCTTCCGTCGTCGACATGCCCCGCGTGGTGAAGTTCCGCTTCGATGGCGTCATCAGGCTGAGCGGCCTGCCATTCGCGGCCACGCTGAACACGGCCGCCAGCTCGTGGTAGTTCGGCCCCTGCCGCTGCGTCAGGCCGTCGAGCGTGAACTGGTAGCCGGCCAGCGGGATGCTGTCGTGCGGCTTCATCGTGCCGATATATTCGCTGTTCCAGGTGGTCTCGCAGACAATGCCCATCAGCGCGATGCCGATGCCGGCATGGGCAAAGGCCGTGCCCCAGGCCGAGCGCGGCAAGCCGCGGGCGCGTCGCAGCGCGTGGGCAAGCGGCACGCGGAGCAGGCCAACGCGTTCGGCGATATCGCTCGCCGCGCCGGCAATCACGAACACCGCAAGCCCGATCGCAAGCGGCGCCAGCGCACTGCCGCCGCGCGCCCAGGCCCAGGCGAACGCGACGCCCAAGACCGCGACGATGCCGGCCGCGATCAGCCGTTGCATGGCGCCCAACAGATCGCCCCGCTTCCAGGCGAGCATCGGCCCGAAGGGCACCGCGATCATCAAGGGCACGAACAACGGCGCGAAGGTCAGGTTGAAAAACGGCGCGCCGACCGAAATCTTGTCGCCGGTCAGCACCTCCAGCGCCAACGGGTAGAGCGTGCCGACAAAGACCGTGGCGCAGGCCGTGGTGAGGAACAGGTTGTTGAGAACCAGCGCGCCCTCGCGCGAGATCGGCGCGAACAGGCCGCCCTGCTTCAGCGAAGATGCACGCCCCGCGAACAGCGTCAGGCTGCCGCCGATGAAGACGCAGAGGATCAACAGGATGAACACGCCGCGGGTCGGATCGGTGGCAAACGCATGCACCGAGGTGAGCACGCCGGAGCGCACCAGGAAGGTGCCGAGCAGCGATAGCGAGAAGGTGAGGATCGACAAGAGGATGGTCCAGACCTTCAGCGCGTTGCGCTTTTCCATCACCAGCGCCGAGTGCAAAAGCGCCGTGCCGGCGAGCCAGGGCATCAGGGAGGCGTTCTCGACCGGATCCCAGAACCACCAGCCGCCCCAGCCGAGCTCGTAATAGGCCCAGTATGAGCCCATGGCGATGCCGAGCGTCAGGAAGATCCAGGCGACCAGCGTCCAGGGCCGCACCCAGCGTGCCCAGGCCGCATCGATGCGGCCTTCGAGCAGCGCGGCGATGGCGAACGAAAACGAGATCGAGAACCCGACATAGCCGAGATAGAGCATCGGCGGATGCAGCGCGAGCCCGATGTCCTGCAACACCGGATTGAGATCGCGTCCCTCCATCGGCGGATTGGGGAGGCGCAGGAAGGGGTTCGAAGTGGTCAGAATGAACAGATAGAAAGCGCCGGCGATCCAGGCCTGCACGGCCAGCACATGCGCGCGCAGCGAGAGCGGCAGGTTGTTGCCGAAGGCGGCGACCAGGCCGCCGAACAGGGCCAGGATCGAGACCCACAGCAGCATCGAGCCTTCATGGCTGCCCCAGACGCCGGTGATCTTGTAGAGCAGCGGCTTGGCCGAGTGCGAATTCTCATACACGTTGAGCACGGAGAAATCCGAAGTCACGTGCAGCGTCACCAGCGCCGCGAACGCCAGGCCTGCGAACAGGAGCTGCGCCAGCGCGGCGGAGCGCGCAACGTTCATCAAAGCAGGATCGCGCCAGCGTGCGCCGAGCAGCGGCACGGTGGACTGGATCAGTGCAAGCCCGAGCGCCAAGACCAGCGCGTAATGTCCGGCTTCCGCGATCATCGCGTCGCCCCCTGCCCGGTCTGCACATTCGCCTCCGAGGCCACCGCGCCCGCGGACTTGCCGTAATCGCTATAATCGTCCTTCCAATGACCCTGCTTTTTCAGCGCATCCGCGACTTCCTTGGGCATGTATCGCTCGTCGTGCTTGGCAAGCACGGTATCGGCGCGGAAGACCCCGGAGGGATCAAGCGAGCCTTCGGCGACGACGCCCTGCCCCTCGCGGAACAGATCCGGGAGGATTCCCTTGTAGGTGACCGGCAACTTGTCCTTGCCGTCGGCCACCTCGAAGCGGACCGCCAGATTATCACCGCGCGTCAGCGAGCCCGGCTGCACCAGCCCCCCGAGCCGGAACCGCCGGCCGGGAGCGATATGCTGTTCGGCGACCATGCTCGGCGTCGAGAAGAACACGATGGAGTCGCGCAGCGCATTGAGCACCAGCGCCGCGGCGATGCCGAGCACCGCGAGCGAACATCCGATAATGGTCAAACGCCGTTGCTTGCGCGTCATGCCTGATTTCTTTCACTCAGCGTGATGTTGCCCGAAGCCGGTTGCACATTGTTCCTTCGGCATCATGAGTCTTTCCTGGCGCATGATGTTATCCGAAAACCGCGTTACACTTTTCGGCATCATGCGCTTTTGTTGGCGCATGATGTCGTCCGAAAACCGTTGCACACTTTTCGGCATCATGCGCTAGCCATCGAGCCCGAGGTTCTTCAGACCTTCGTTGAGCTGCCGCAATCTTTCGGCATCCTTGCCAACGGCTTGACGGGCATCCGTGAGCGCGCTTTTCGCCTTCTCGCGATCACCCATCACCACATAGGCACGCACCAGCCGCAGCCAACCGTCGACGTCCTCGCCATTCTGCTTCAGCCGCGTTGCCAGCCGATCGACCATGCCGCGGATCATCGTCTCGCGATCGGCTTCGCTCATGTTTTGCCCGGCAGCAGCCGCCTGGTCCGAGAGCGCGGGCGCGACCGGCTGGCCGACGCGCGCCAGCGCCTGCTGCACCAACGGACGCCAGGGGGCGTCGGCGGACGCCTTGTCCAGCATTGCGCGCCAGATCGAGGCAGCGTCCGCCTTGCGGCCGTCCTGCTCCGCGGCAAGGCCGAGGAAATAATTCGCCTTCGGCTCGTCGGCATTCAGCGCATGCGCGCGCTCGAACTCGGCTTTTGCCTGGTCGGTGACCACGCCGCTGGCGGCGGCGGTCATTGCCTCGCCGAGATCGGCCCTGCGCTCCGCGCTCTCGCCATTATAGGTGATGGAATTTCGGAATGCGCGGACCGCATCCTCAAAGCGTCCAGTTCGCAACAGCACCGGCGCGAGCACGCTCCAGCCGCGGCCGTCGCTGGGGCTTTTCTCCAGGTGCCGCTCGACCTGGGCGACCAGGCCATCAAGCGACTGAGCATCGGGCGCGTGGCTGCGTGCGGCCAACGGAAAATCGGGCAGTCGGGGCGAGCCCAGCGGCAGATAGACGGCGAGCGCGACGGCCGGGAGCCCGACCAGGGCCAGCACGGCCGCCGCCCGGCGCAGCCTGCGGCTTGACTGCAGGGGTGCGTGGTCGGCCTGGTCGGCGGCCGCCAGCAGGCGCCGACCAATTTCCGTGCGCGCGGCATCGGCCTCGACGGCGACGATGAGGCCGGCGGCGAGGTCCCGATCGATCTCGGCAAGCTGGTCCTTGTAAACGGAGGTCTCGCTGCCCTGGACCGGCGCGCGGCTGCGCAGGCCGAGCGGCAACAGCACGGCGAAGATCGCCGCGGCTGTCATAAGCGCGAACACAAACCACAGGGTCATCGAAGCGGGTTCCGGCAGGCGCAGCCCTTCGTGCACCATTGTGCCGCTTTACACCACGCCTCCAGAGGCCCGCAATTGACAATTATCAATTCGGCGTCACCGCGACAGAAGCCAAAAATCCAGCGACCTTAGACGGTTAGCCGATATGAAATTCGGCGCTCCGTGCTGCGTCCTGACCATGGGCGTTGAGCGCCTTCAGATAATAGGTTCCCGGCCTGATCGTACCAGGCAGCTTGATTCTGAGCGAACCCACTGGGACCGGCGACGATATCGTGGTCACCGGATAGGATAGCACCACCCCGCTTGCCTGCTCGACCAGCACCACTTTCGCTTTGATCATCAGGTTCCGGTAGGTCGCCGAGATCACGCCGTTCTCAAGGCCGACGAAATTGATGACTGAATGCATCTGCGAAATTCGGCACGTCGCTTCACGCGCGCACCGTACGTGCTCATTGCCCAGTCGTCAACCTGGAATTGTAAATTGAGCCTAATACGATCTTTAGCTGGCCCGCGACGGTTTCCGTTCCCCGGTCAGCGCACTTTCCGCCGCCCGGCTCATCAGCGCCGCATAGTCCTGGCCGAACAGGACCTCGCAGAATCTGATCGCCGCCGAAAACTGCATTTGCCGGTAGGCGCGCGCTCTGGCGTCGCCCCCGCGCAGCGATTGCACCAGCGCTCCGGTGGCCTGCTCGACATATTGCTGTAGGTCGGAATAGGTCCGCAACGTGACCTCGTTGATCGCGAGCTCGCTGGCATAGGTGCGGCAGACCGCCACGAAATCGATCAGGGCCGCGACTTCCTCGACCTCGGTGGTGTCGATCCGCGCACCGGCCACGATGTCCTTGTCCGCGCGCTGGCGCAGGATGCGCCGGACGCGGCCCGGCACGCTGTCAATTTCCGATTGCAGTGCGTTGGAAATATCGGCCCGGATCGAGGTGAGCTGCTTGCCCCAATTCGAATCGCTGCGCAGGTCCAGTTCGGTGCGCAAGCCCCGCACCCCGTCATGCAGCGCCTTGAGGTTCTCCCCCATATTGGCGAAATGGCCGCGCCTGATATCCGCGCGCAAGCCGGCCGCAAGACAGGACAGATCGTGCAGCGCGATGGTGACCGCCACGCCATAGGGGGTCGCGGCGACCCTGATTTCATCGTCCGAGGCGGCCATCTTGATCGCGAGGCGGATGATCTGCCAGGGCGCGCTCAGGCGCTGCATCACCAGCGACAGCGCGAACGGCAACAGCAGCGGCGTCTGCAGCGAGGGGACGTTGAGCGCCGAGGTCACCGCGGCGATCTGGGAATCCCCGAAGGCACGCAAATAGCCGGGCAGCCGCCCGTTGAGCGTATCCAGCGCATCACGGGCCTGCAGCGCCGCAGCCATCGGCAGCAGGTCTTCGATGACATTGGGCGGCCCGACCCGACTCAAGGCGCGTTGCTTGTCCCCGCCGGCTGCGGGTCCCGTGATCTTGAAGATGGCATCCGCGGCGGCAAGCTGCAGCTTGCGGACCGCCGTTTCCACGTGGGGCGAGCTTCGCCCGTCCCCGGTGCGGGCCAGCACCGCCTCGAATTCGCGGGCCGGCTCGGGCGCGCCCTCGCGGTGCAGCCATTGCCACACCGGCGCAAGCGAAGTGCGGCGAATCTGGCCGGGGCGGACCGGCGCGCTGCCATCGATCAGAAACGGCTCCAGGCAACGGAACAGCAGCCGCGCCGGATCGTCGGTGCGGGGCTGCGTGTCGTCGCCCTCGCGCACGATCTTGCGCAATTCTCCGAGCACAAAGCTGGCGACGACGGTATCCTCGCCGCGCTCCAGCGCACGCTCGAATTCGCGCATCAGCAGCGCCTGCGAGCGCGGCGGAAGCTGCGCGAGATAATCCCTCAACCGTTCGTGTGATGTCTGGCTCATACGGGCGGGTCAGCACGTTCTGTCGCGCGGACGGTACGCGCGTCCGCCGCCCACCATAAGGGTCGCGGTGTTAAGAAGTCCTTTAGGATGAGAGCTTGCACGGCGACGAAATCGTTGGACAGCTCACAGCCCGGGCAGCAACAGTTCAGCCCGCAAGCCGCCAATTGGCGCGGCGCCCAGCGACAGGCTGCCGCCATAAAGGGCGGCAAGATCGGTCACGATCGACAGCCCCAGCCCGGACCCCGGTTTGGATTCGTCAAGCCGCTGCCCGCGGCGCGAGACCTGGGCGCGCTCCGCGGTCGACAGGCCGCGGCCGTCGTCGTCGACGATGATCCGCAGCATGGGGCCTGCGCCGGGCGCGGCCGGCCGCTCGACGATCACCTCGATGAAGACGCGCGAGGATGCCCATTTGCAGGCATTGTCGACGAGATTGCCGGCCATCTCCTCGAGATCCTGCCGTTCGCCGCGAAACCTGGCCTGCGGATCGGCCTTGACCTCGATGGCAATGTCGCGGTCGCGATGGATCTTCTCCATCGTCCGCCGCAGCGCCTCGATCGTGGGCGCAACCTCGGTGACCGTCCCGACGATGGTGACGCGCGCGGCGATACGCGCGCGCTCCAGGTGATGGGCGACCTGGTTGCGCATCACCTCGGCCTGCTCCAGGACCTTGCTCGCGAACGGGTCCGAGCCATGCGAGGATGCTTCGTTGACGATCACCGACAGCGGCGTCTTGATCGCATGCGCGAGATTGCCGACATGAGTGCGGGCGCGTTCGACGATGCCGCGGTTGGCATCGATCAGCGCGTTGGTCTCGCGTGCGAGCGGCGCGATTTCCACGGGAAAATCGCCCTCCAGCCGCTCGGCGCGCCCGGAACGGATAGCGGCAATCGCCTCCGAGATGCGCTTGAGGGGCGCAAGCCCGAAGCGGACCTGGAAGATCGTGGTGAGCAGCAGCACGATGCCAAGCGCTGCGAAGGTGCCGCCGAGATAGTAATCGAAGCTGCGGGTCTCATCGAAAATTTCGCTGGCATCCCCGGCCACCGCAACCAGAAACTTGCCGTCCGCGCCGAGATCGACCGGCCGTTCCACGATACGCAGCGTCTGGCCTTCCGGGCCGTCGACATAGCCGATCCGGATTCCGGCCGGGGTCAGCTCGATGCCCTGGTCTTCGAGCTTGGGCAGTTTCTTGTCCCAGAGCGAACGCGAGGCGCGCACGTCCGGCTTTTCGGCATCCGTGCGGGTGATCTGCCAATACCAGCCGGACAGCGGCAATTCGAACAGCGGCTCGCCCAAGGACTGGAATTGGTGGTCCGGCGGCTCGTCCGGGGTTGCGACTTCCGCGATCAGCGTGCGCAGATAAAGATTGAGCCGGCGGTCGAAGGCGCGCTCGGTGGCGTCCCTGTAAACGGAGGAGAGAATGAATCCGGTGATGATCAGGATCACCACCACCCAGGCGGTCGCGGAAAGAAACAGCCTGGTCGCGAGCGAACTGCGGCGCATGAAGTCACAATAGCGAAAAGCGTGCCCGCAGGCCATGGCGGCGGTTGGGGATATCCGGCAGCATAGGACTGCCGCCGGACCTGCGCCACCCCGTCAGGCTCCGTTCGGCGGCGGCGCCAGCAGATAACCCAGCCCGCGCACGGTCTGGATGATGTCGACGTCCAGCTTCTTGCGGATGCGCCCCACGAACACCTCGATCGTGTTGGAGTCGCGATCGAAGTCCTGATCGTAGAGATGCTCGACCAGCTCGGTGCGCGAGACCACGCGCCCCGCATGGTGCATCAGATATTGCAGCAGGCGGTATTCATGCGAGGTCATCTTCACCGGATTGCCTGACACCGTGACCTTGCCGGTGCGGGTGTCGAGCGTGACCGGGCCGCAGGTGAGTTCGCTCTGCGCATGGCCGGTGGCGCGACGCAGCAGCGCGCGGATCCGCGCCAGCACCTCTTCGAGGTGAAACGGCTTTGCCACATAGTCGTCAGCGCCGGCGTCAAAACCCTGCACCTTGTCGCTCCAGCGGTCGCGGGCGGTCAGGATCAGGACCGGCATCGCGCGTCCGTTGCGGCGCCACGCCTCCAGAACCGAGATGCCGTCCATCTTCGGCAAGCCGATATCGAGCACCACCGCATCGTAGGGTTCGCTATCGCCGAGGAAATGTCCCTCCTCGCCATCGAACGCGCGATCGACCACATAGCCGGCGTCACTCAACGCGGTGGTGAGTTGACGGTTGAGATCCGGATCGTCCTCCACAACGAGCAGGCGCACGCTTGCCTCCAAAGGTGAACTGCACGGTTATGCCATCAAGATGAACCTTGATGGCGTGAACCGTCCATGAACAGGCCAAGCTTGGCAACCTTACTTTTTCGTCATGAAAAGAGCGCGTTGGTGAGTTGTTTGGCGCGCCCGGCCCATGCCATGCCTTCGACGCGGTAGTTAGACCGCGCAAGCGCGCATGGGAAGACCCTGGTATGGCGGTAGGCGCTTTGCCCCGCGACGCCTGCTCGGCCAGGGCACGATCGGCTAGGTGCGGAAGAAGACGAACCAGACGACCGCAAGGATCAGAATCGCGAGCCCCAGCGACACCGCAAGCAAGGCGGCGACCGACGGGCCAGGCTCGCCCTGACGTGCCTCCGTCGGCGTTTCGACGATCTGACGTTGCTCCCGTGTCCTTGCCATCGCGCCCTCAATTCCGCGTTTGGGCTTCGCCCAAAGACAGGATCGGCAATCCTTGCCGCCTGCTATGGGCAACGCCAGATGGCTGGCGATGTTCCGCTTCCGCGGCGCGGCGATACGACGCCTGGCGGCCCTTGAGCGGCATTCTCCAAGCCCGCTGCAACGCACCGCGGGTTAACGTCGTTGGGAGATTGTTGGGTTCACTTGCTTGTTTCCTCGCCCCCCGGTGTTATCCTTATCGGTTGTCGTCCTGTGCGTTTTGGAGTGTGCCATGGCCCCCCGCGCCAACTGGAAGGGTTTTTTGCGGCTTTCTCTGGTGACCTGCCCGGTTGCGCTGTATCCGGCGACGTCGGACGCGGAGAAGGTCTCTTTCAACCAGATCAACAAGAAGACCGGCCACCGCATCAAATACACCAAGGTCGATGCCGATACGGGCGAGGAGGTCGCGAGCGAAGACATCGTCAAGGGCTACAAGGTCGACACCGACACCTATATCGAGGTGACCAAGGAAGAGCTCGAGGACATCGCGCTGGAATCGACGCACACCATCGAGATCGATGAGTTCGTGCCGAGAGCCGAGATCGACAGCCGCTATTTGATCCGCCCCTACTATCTCGTGCCCGACGGCAAGGTCGGCCATGATGCATTCGCGGTGATCCGCGAGACCGTACGCAGCATGAACAAGGTGGCGATCGGCCGCGTGGTCCTGACCAACCGCGAGCACATCATCGCGCTGGAGCCGCTCGGCAAGGGCCTGATGGGCACGCTGTTGCGCTACCCTTACGAAGTGCGCGACGAGAAGGACTATTTCGACGACATCCAGGACGTCAAAGTCACCAAGGACATGCTGGATCTCGCCAAGCATATCGTCGAGAAGAAGTCCGCTGCGTTCGAGCCGGAGAATTTCGAGGACCATTACGAGGCCGCGCTCGTCGATCTCATCAACAAGAAGCGCGCCGGCGTACGCATCCCGGCCAAGGCCGCGCCGAAGACCGGCGGCAACGTCATCAACCTGATGGACGCGCTCAAACGGAGCCTGGCGAGCACGGGCGAAAGCGCGCCTGCCGCCAAGCCAAAGGGCGGCAAGCGGGCGAAAAAACGCGTCGAAGGCCAGCGCGAAATGCTGCTGCCGATCAGCGGCAAGAAGCCCAAGGAAGAAGCGAAGAAGGAAGAGCCGAGAAAGGCCGAGAAGCCTGCGCGCGCCCCTGCCCGCTCAAGGAAGGCGGGCTAAGCCTTTCGGAACGAGCTCGCGCCCAGCGCCATCTTCGCGCGGCTCGGCGCGACGATGCCGATCATTGCAGCGCAGTGTTCACGTCACCGTATTTGGTGTTGAGCTGGCTGCCGATGCCGCTGATGACGACCACAATGACAATGCTGATGCCAGCCGCGATCAGGCAATATTCGATGGCCGTCGCGCCGGATCGATCCGCCAGGAATTTCGCAATCAGCCTTCGCACAATGAAACTCCTGCCACGTTTGCTGGCGGGATTCTCCCGCATCGGTCACGGCGGCGCAATCTAGAGTTGGACAGATTTCCCTGAGGTTGAAAAACAGCCTCAACAATCCGTTAAACCCGGCATTCGACTTTCGCAGACGACCCGCGTCCCGGCTGCTCCGCGAAATCGTGGTTTGCACGATTGCGGGCCCCTGGCCCTCTTCGCAAAGCGGATCGTTCCGGATGCGGGAATTTCCGAGGTCGACCGGCGCACCTGGATTTGCGATCGGCACCCGGGATGCATAGCAGGGCTTCGCGGTGAAAGCGCCGCCGCGCTTTACCGGCCGCGAAAATCCTGTTCCTACTAGCCCTTCGAGAGGCCGAGCCGACAATCGGCCAGTTCTGGGAGAGACGGGCATGAAACTTGGCACCGCAATTGCGGAAATCCTCAAGCGCGAAGGCATCGAGATTCTCTGCGGCTACCGGGTCAATCATCTGATCGAATATGCCGCCAATGCCGACATCCGCCCGATCATGGTGCGCCAGGAGCGCGTCGGGCTCCATATGGCGGACGCGATCTCGCGCGTCACTTCGGGTGAGAAGATCGGCGCCTTCTGCATGCAGCACGGCCCCGGCGCGGAAAACGCCATGGGCGGCGTCGCACAATGTTTTGGCGAGTCCGTCCCGGTCCTGGTGCTGCCGATGGGCTATGCGCGCCGGCTTGCCAATGTCGAGCCGAATTTCAACTCCAGCCAGGCCATGAAGGCGTTCTCGAAATCCTCCGAAGCGATCTTCCTGCCGAGCGAAGTCGGCAACATTTTCCGCCGTGCTTTCACGAAGCTGAAGAACGGCCGCGGCGGACCTGTCATCGTCGAAATCCCCTCCGACATGTGGAATGAGGAGGTCCCCGAGCCCTTGAACTACACGCCGGTGCTGCGCACGCGCTACGGCGCCGATCCCGCCCACATCAAAGAGGCCGCCGCGCTGCTGATCAATGCGAAGCGCCCGGTGATCTATGCCGGCCAGGGCGTGCATTACGCGCGCGCCTGGCCGCAGCTCCGCCGGCTTGCCGAGCGGCTCGCCATTCCCGTGACCACGAGCTTGGGCGGCAAATCGTCCTTCCCCGAGACCCATCCGCTCTCGCTCGGCTCCGGCGGACTGGCCGTGCCGCGCGCGGTGCCGAAATTCCTGGGCGAAGCCGACGTGATCTTCGGCATCGGCTGCTCGTTCACCGAAACCAATTTCGGCATCGCCATGCCGAAGGGCAAGACGATCATTCATTCGACGCTCGATCCCAACCATCTCAACAAGGATGTGGAAGCCAAGATCGGCCTGATCGGCGATGCCGGCCTCGTGCTCGACGCCTTGCTCGACGAGATCGGCAAGACCGTGACCGCGGATCGCGACGCGAGCGGCGTCGCCGCGGAGATCGCCGCCTCGCATCGGGACTGGCTGGCGAAATGGATGCCCAAGCTCACCTCCAACGACGCGCCGCTCAATCCCTATCGCGTGCTCTGGGACCTGCAGCGCACGGTCGACGTGAAAAACACCATCATCACGCACGACGCCGGCAGCCCGCGCGACCAGCTCTCGCCGTTCTGGAAGGCGGTCGAGCCCCTCTCCTATCTCGGCTGGGGCAAGACCACCCAGCTCGGCTACGGCCTCGGCCTTGCGATGGGCGCCAAGCTGGCAAAACCGGGCAAGCTCTGCATCAATGTCTGGGGCGATGCCGCGATCGGCTTCACGGGGATGGATTTCGAGACCGCGGTGCGCGAGCGGATCCCGATCATGTCGATCCTGCTGAACAATTTTTCCATGGCGATCGAGCTCAAGGTGATGCCGATCTCGACCGAGAAATACCGCTCGACCGACATCTCCGGCGACTATGCCGCGATGGCGCGCGCCTTCGGCGGCTATGGCGAGCGCGTCGCCCGCCCCGAAGAGATCGTGCCCGCGATCAAGCGCGGCATCGAGAAGACGCAGGCCGGCATTCCCGTGCTGCTCGAGTTCATCACCAGCAAGGAAACCGAGGTCGCGCGGCCCGGGACTTGAGGGGGCGAGTTCGCCGGCCGAAGACGCGGCGAACTCGCATTCTCCAGTATTCCAGAAACGTCGGTGTTCAACAGCGCCGCAGCGTGCTGGATGCCCGCCTCGCGGGCATGGCGACATCTCTGACTGCGCACTCTTGCGACGCATGTCCCGCCCGAGCTGTGCATCGGCGTCCGCCTCAGCATTAAATGGAGGCTCCGCAGCGAAGCTGCGCACTGATCCGGTGTGACGGCTTTTTCATCACCCGATCGGGTGATGTTCTAGACGTAAAAAATTCGTCACGATTCTCGCGTCATGATATGCACTTGGAGTCGCTCGCGCGACCCGCAATGCCTGACGTCAGCACCAATGCACTCGGGCTGATGTCCGAACCGGCTCCCGCAGGCGATGCAGAGTACAACTCGGCTGCGGCCGATGACGGTCTGCGGCGTGTGATAGGCCGTCGATCCATGCCATGCCCTGGCTATACCGACGTTGTCAGCGCCATCTATCAGGCGGCGCTACGGCCGGAACTCTGGGCCGGCGTGCTGGAGCTTGTCGCCGACTATCTTGAGGTCGATAGCGGGATGGTGCTGCACCTGTGCACATCGCGGAACGGCAACTTCATCGTCTACCGGCGCCTGCGCGAGGACCTGAACGAACTCTTTCTGCAGCACCACACCGCCAATGCCTATGGCTTGGCGTTCGCGCGCGCCCCGATCGGCAAGGCGCTCGTGACGGCAGCGCTCGTTGACAAAGAGGTCCTGCGCCGCAGCGCCTTCTACGCCGACATTCTCGCGCCACAAGGAATCGTGGAGATCATCGCCGCAAGGCATTCCGCTTTATCCCGGGAGGGCGCCGGCGGCATCCTGTTCAACGTTTCGAAACCGCGGGCGGACAGCGTCGAACGCGCGGCGACGCGTCTCGACGATCTGATCTCACATCTGTTCCGCGCCATCGATCTCACGCTACTGACGAGCCGGTTGAATGCCAGCCAGCTACAGGTCGATCGCCTGCTCGCCAGCATGGGGAATGCCATCGTTCTCTTGGACGGCGACGGCAGCATTCTAGGGATGACAGCGGCGGCGGAGACGCTGCTCGGCGACCGCGACGCGCTCCTGATCGTCAAGCGCGGCCAGCTCACCCTCGGCGCGCGGGCGCGCCAGCATTCCGCAGCGCTCGCGAGCAGCATCAAGCAGGCGCTTGCGGTGGCCCGCGGCGAGCCGCAGAATCTCGCGGGCATATTGCAGATCAAGCGTCCGTCCGGCCGAAGCGCGTTGCTGGTGCAGGTGACGCCTTTACCGGCTCCGGCCCTGGCGCCATGGGCCGCGATCGACGGCGGCGCGCGTGATGGTCCAGATCGTCGATCCGCAGGCCTCTGGCGACGGCCAGGCCGAACGGCTGCGCGTACTGGTGGAACTGACCCCCGCCGAGACGCGCGTTGCCGCGCTGCTAGGGAGCGGCGTCGGACTTACCGAAACTGCAACCGTGCTCGCAAGCCGTACTTGGTCCGGCTCTTTGCTTCCTGCCACTCAGTCGCGCCATGAGCGTTGACTGACGCAGTCAGATCAGGACGACGAATGCTCCATGTCATCACCCGTTGGGGTGATGACGGACGGAGCGCGTCCGCTCATGCTGGCGACGATTTAATCGCCCGCCTTTTTGAATAAGGGATGTCTGCCGTGCGGTGGGTAGATTTCGCCGGCTATATTGCCTCGTCGCTCGTTTTCTTGACCTTTTACATGAAGGACATGGTCGCGCTTCGGTTGATCGCGCTTTGCAGCAATGTCGCGTTCCTCGTCTATGCGGGGCTGCTCCATCTGGCGCCGATTTTGATCCTCCACAGCCTCCTGATCCCGATCAATGCCCGCAGACTGCTTTGCGCGTGGCGGGACCAGCAGGCCAGACCGAGCCAGCGTGCGCGGATTTAGCCGCGCCTCTTCGGCTGCAGACAGCCGAACCACGTCTTGGCCGGAACCGGCTGATCCGCAGGCCGGACGTTACCCCGGCGGCTATCCACCCTGGCCAGCCGGCGCGCGTCGCCGGGCGATCGTTGGCGTGACGTCAGAGTGGCTTCACCAGGAGCGGAGACGCTCCTCTGCGGACTGATCAATCTAGCACAGGGGAAGCGGCTTCCGGCACTTTCCCGAACGGTGTACAATCTCCGCACGATAGCTCATCCGAGAGCAACCGGTCGGTTTCAGACCAGCAGGAGGGAGCGATGACGGACCAGGTCCAATGGCACCTTTCCGGTGACTATTTCGAGAATTGTAGCTGCAGTGTCGTGTGTCCGTGCCTGGTGTCGGCAGCCGCTCCCCTGACCGCGCAACCGACCGAGGGCTTCTGCAACGTGCCGCTGCTTTTCCACATCGACAGCGGCCGCTATGGCGACGTCGCGCTCGACAACCTCAATGTCGCGATCATGCTCCACGCGCCCGGGGTGATGGCAGACGGAAATTGGTCGGTGGCCGCCTATATCGATGAGCGTGCCGATGACAAGCAGACCGAGGCCCTGGGTGCGATCTTTACCGGCGCCGCCGGGGGACCCATGGCTGCGTTCACGCCGCTCATCAGCACGAACCTGGGCGTGAGGAAGGTCCCGATCACATTCCGGGTCGACGGCAAGACGCGCTCCGCGGAAATCCCGGGCATTCTGCACATGTCCGTCGATCCGCTGCCGACCATGCATCCCAGTGGGGAGATGTGGGCGAACATCGGCCATCCGGTCAGCCCTGATAGGATGGCGATGGCCGTCGGAGCCACCGGCAACACGTACAACGATCACGGCATGCGCTGGGATAATTCCGGCAAGAACGGCCTCTACGCTTCCATCCGCTGGTCGAACCAGTCGTGACGCATGTCGCGACACGGCCCGTCGGCCGGACCGGTGAGCTTCGCAGCACATGAGCGACGGCACCCTGGAAGCGGTGCTGCGGCGGGATCGCCTCATCGTTGCGGGCGCCCTCGCGGTGATCGTCGCGCTTGCGTGGGCCTACGTGCTCTGGCTCGCCAATGACATGGACATGGGCGGCATGGACATGACCGGGTTCCGCATGATCCCGGCCGGGATTGGAATCATGCTGCCGGCCAACGAGCCATGGCGAGCGATCGAGTTCGCCTATGTGTTCGCCATGTGGGCGGTGATGATGGTCGGCATGATGGCGCCCTCAGCGGCGCCGATGATCCTCATCTACGCCCGCGTCGGCCGGCAGGGAAAGATTGCGGGCAAGCCGCTCGCCGCGACCGGCTGGTTCGCCGCCGGCTACTTCCTGGCCTGGATCGGCTTTTCCCTGGCGGCAACGCTGGTTCAATGGATGCTGGAACGCGAGGCCCTGCTCGATCCCCGCATGACAAGCGCCAGCAATTGGCTCGGCGCGGCCGTGCTGATCGCGGCGGGCGTCTACCAGTGGACGCCGCTCAAGGACGTCTGCCTCGCCCAATGCCGCACGCCGTTCGGATTCCTGATGCGCCACGGCGGCTTTCGCGGCGATGTGCCGGGATGCCTTGGGCTGGGGCTGCGCCACGGAACCTATTGCGTCGGCTGCTGCTGGGTCCTGATGGCGCTCCTGTTCGTGGTCGGCGTGATGAACGTGCTCTGGATCGCGCTGCTGGCCCTGCTTGTGCTTCTGGAGAAGCTTACGCCATGGGGACGGTGGGTCGCGCGCGCCGCCGGCGTTGCCTGCGTCGCCGCGGGAGTCTGGATGGTGTCTTTGGCGCCGGCAGTAGCGGCTCCCGCAGGCGAACGCGCCTCCGCCCCTACTCTGCCATCTCCACCGGCGCTCGCGTCGCAGGGCCGGCCAGCGGCCGCTCCTCCATTGCGATCATGCAGACCGCCGCGATGGCAAGCATGATGGTGGCCGCGGCGTAGACGTAGCGGAAGGCCATCACCATGTCGCCCGCCGAGAGCGAGCCGACGAACCCCTGATGCTCGCCGCCCAACGAGATGTCCGACCCCAGCGCCATCAACAAGATCGCCGAGAACGCCGCCACGGCGAAGGACGACATCATGGCGCGGAAGAAGTTCATCGCGCCGGTGATGGTGCCGACCTGCGAGCGCGGCACCGCGTTTTGCAACGCAACCACCGTGATCGGAAACACGGTGCCGAGGCCGACGCCGAAGACCGAGAGCAGCACCAAAAGAAGCCACAGCGGAGGCGCGGTCAGCGTCAGCGCTGCGCCCGCCAGGGTGGCGATGATCGCGCCAGCGATCGCCACCCGCTTGTAGTGCTTGACTCGCGCCATGGTGCGTCCGGCGATCGCCGCGCCCAATGTCGAGATCGCCGCCAGCGGAATCAGGCCAAGCCCGGCCTCGCTGGCGCTCAAATGATAGACCACCTCGTAATAGAGCGGCAGATGGACCGTCAGCCCAATCATCGCGCCGAGCGCACAGCCGCTGGTGACCAATCCGTAAGGCACGACCGAGCCGCCGATCAGCGACAGCGGCAGGAACGGCTCGTCGGTCCGCCCCGCCTGCCAGACAAAGGCCAGCGCGAGCGCCACCCCCGCCCCGACCATCGCCAGGATCGCCGGGGAAAGCCACTGGTAGCGGTTGCCCCCCCAGGTCAGCACCAGCATGAAGGCCACGGCCGAAGCCATCAGCAGCACGCCGCCGAGCCAGTCGACCTTGCGCAGCCGGTGATAGACCGGAATCTTGCCCATCTTCGGCAACAGCAGCGCAAGCGCGGCAAGCGCAAGCGGCACGTTGATCCAGAAGATCATCGACCAGTGCAGATGGTCGGCGAAAACGCCGCCCAGGACCGGGCCGCTGAGGCCGGCGATCATCCAGACCGCACTGAAATAGGCCTGGTACTGGCCGCGCTCCCGCGGGCTCACCACGTCGGAGATCACCGTCTGCACCACCGGCATGATCCCGCCGCCGCCAAGCCCCTGCAGACCGCGGGCGAGGATCAGGATCGGCATGTTCGGCGCCAGCGCGCACAGCACCGAGCCGGCCACGAACAGGCTCAAGGAGACGATGATCATGACGCGCCGGCCATAGATGTCGCTCAGCGTGCCGAACACCGGCGCGACCGCGGTCGAGGCCAGAAGATAGGCGGTGATCACCCAGGACAGGCTGGAGACATCCTGGAACTGGCGGCCGATGGTCGGCAGCGCGGTGGCGACGATGGTCTGGTCCAGCGCGGCCAGGAACATCGTCAGCAACAGGCTCATCAGGATGGTGCGCACCTCACGCTGCGTCAGTGGGGCGCGCGGCGCGATCGAGGGGGCATCGGCAACGGCCAACACCCGGTGCGAAAGTTCCGGCAGCTCGGCCGCGATGTCGGCAGGCAAGGAAGCGGAGGCGGCAGGTTGATGTCCCTGCCGGTCAAACTTGTTCATCTCGGAATATTTTACTCGGAAGCGCCAGAGGAACGGCGCGGAATCGCTAGCTCGCTGCCAATTTAGGAACTAAACGCGGTGCGAGGCAGCGCCTTATGCGCATGGGAGGGTCCCGCCTCAAACCCTTCGCGAGCACGTGATCGCAGGACTTTGGCGGCCGTTCAGCTAGGGTTCAGCTCTCGTCAGCCCTTCGGCCGCTTCTTCAGCCGGGCGCGCTTGGGTAGCAGCGCCGGCCAGCTCACGATGTGGTCCTCGAGATCGGCATCCGGGATCTCCTCCTCGGTGCCCTCCACCCGTCCGCGCACCGAAACCCCGGCTTCATGCACCGTGTTGGGGTCCCCGGAAATCAGCGGGTGCCACCAATAGAGATCGCGCCCCTCGGCCACCAGGCGGTAACCACAGCTCGGCGGCAGCCAATTGAGGGTGCGCACATTCTCAGGCGTCAAGCGAACGCAATCCGGAACCCGTTCGGAACGGTTTGCGTAATCCTTGCAAGTGCATAGGCCCGCATCCAGAAGCTTGCAGGAAACATGCGTGAAATAGATCCGCCCGGTATCTTCATCCTCCAGTTTCTCCAGGCAGCAGCGCGCGCAGCCGTCGCACAGGCTTTCCCATTCAGCCGCAGACATTTCCTCCAACGTCTTGGTTTTCCAGAAAAATCCCTCTTGGGCCGAGGAGCGTTTGGGCGGCGCAGTCATGGGTTAAGCGGTTCCGGCGTAACGTGAAAGACGCAACGTGAAAGAGTTGGCAGCTCACCTGAGATCGTCAAACCAAGCCGCAAGCGGGGGCTTATCACCCGCACGGCAGCTTGAATGGCACTATTCCCAAAGGAATCAAAATCGTGAGCCGGGCCATTGGTTTATAGTCCACGCTCGGCTAGATAGAAGCGAGTCCCTTAAGGCGCAACAAGCGCCTTGGGTTTGCCGCAACACTGCAGCAAGACGTCTCGTCGGCGCCCGGGTGGGTGCGTGAACGCCTTCGAACCGATAGAAGATCCACGTGCGCCAGATCCTACCGCCAGACTGGAAAACCAAGCTCCGGCACCGGCTGCTGGACCTGGATGCGCGGCTCGATTCGACGCTGTTCTCCTCCGCCAAGGGCTTGCGGGAGCTCTACGAGCGCTACTCGACTTTCATGGACCGCTTCTATGTCGGCCGCTGGCAGCGCTGGGTCTTCATCGAGCCGCTGTCGGAGGCGGCAACGCTCGGTCTCGGCGGACTGATCGTGCTGCTGGCGCTGGCGATCCCCGCCTTCCGCGAAACCTCCGATGAGGATTGGCTGAAGAAGTCCGATCTCGCGGTGACCTTCCTCGACCGCTACGGCAATCCGATCGGCAGCCGCGGCATCAAGCACAACGACTCGATCCCGCTGGAGGACTTTCCGGACAATCTGATCAAGGCGACACTCGCCACCGAAGACCGCCGCTTCTACGACCATTTCGGCATCGACATCGCCGGCACGGCGCGCGCGCTCGTCACCAACGCGCAGGCCGGCGGCGTGCGCCAGGGCGGCTCCTCGATCACCCAGCAGCTTGCGAAAAACCTGTTCCTGTCCAACGAGCGCACCATCGAGCGCAAGATCAACGAGGCGTTCCTCGCGATCTGGCTGGAGTGGCGGCTGAGCAAGAACGAGATCCTAAAGCTCTATCTCGACCGCGCCTATATGGGCGGCGGGACCTTCGGCGTCGACGGCGCGGCGCATTTCTATTTCAACAAGTCGGTGCGCGACATCAATCTCGCGGAAGCGGCGATGCTGGCGGGCCTGTTCAAGGCGCCGACCAAGTTCGCGCCGCACATCAACCTGCCGGCCGCGCGTGCCCGCGCCAACGTCGTTCTGGACAATCTGGTCGACGCCGGCTTCATGACCGAAGGCCAGGTGTTCGGCGCCCGGCGCAATCCGGCCTCGGTGGTCGACCGGCGCGAAGAGAATTCGCCGAACTACTATCTCGACTATGCCTTCGACGAGGTTCGCAAGCTGGTCGACACGTTCCCGAAATCCTACAACGAGCGCGTCTTCGTGGTCCGCACCGCGATCGACATGAACGTGCAACACGCGGCTGACGAGGCCATCGAGAACGAGCTGCGCCAGTTCGGCCGCGATTATCACGCGACCCAGGCGGCCACCGTGGTCGCCGATCTCGACGGCGGCATCCGCGCCATGGTCGGCGGCCGCGACTATGGCGCGAGCCAGTTCAACCGCGCGACCGATGCCTATCGCCAGCCCGGCTCCTCGTTCAAGCCCTATGTCTACACCACCGCCCTGCTCAACGGCTTTACGCCGGACTCCGTCATGGTCGATGGTCCGGTGTGCATCGGCAATTGGTGCCCGCAAAACTATGGCCACTCTTATTCCGGCCGGGTGACGTTGACGCAGGCGATCACCCGCTCGATCAACGTCATTCCCGTCAAGCTCTCGATCGCGCTCGGCGGCAAGGGCGGGCCCAAGGCCGGACGCGCCAAGATCGTGGAAGTGGCGCGCCGGTTCGGCATCACGGCGCCGCTGCCGGACACGCCGTCGCTGCCGATCGGCGCCGACGAAGTCACGGTGCTCGAGCACGCGGTGGCCTACGCCACCTTCCCGAACAAGGGCAGGGCCGTCACACCGCATGCGGTGCTGGAGATCCGCACCGGCGGCGGCGATCTCGTGTGGCGCTGGGACCGTGACGGCCCGAAGCCGCGGCAGGCGATCCCTCCGAACGTTGCCGAGGAGATGGCGGGGATGATGAGCCACGTGGTCAGCGAAGGCACGGCCCGACGCGCAGCGCTCGACGGCATCCCCACCGCCGGCAAGACCGGCACCACCAACAATTACCGCGATGCCTGGTTCGTCGGCTATACGGGCAACTTCGTCTGCGCGGTCTGGTACGGCAACGACGACTACTCGCCGACCAATCGCATGACCGGCGGCTCGCTGCCGGCGCAGACCTGGCACGACATCATGACGGTGGCGCATCAGGGTATCGAGATCAGGGAGCTGCCCGGCATCAGCACCGCCCAGAAGCTGCCCAAACAAGCTGAAAAGCCGACCATGGCCGAGGCGCGCGCCGCACCGAAGGCTCCCGAGATCAAGCCGGGACCGCCTCCCGTGCTGACCAGGCGTGGTGCCGATATTCTGGTCCAGGTGGAGAAGATGCTCGACGACGCGGCCAAAGCCGCCGACAAGACCTCGGCGACCGAGCCGTCCAAGCCGGTCAAACCCGTCTCATCGAGCGAACTGCCCTTCCCCGACAGCCTGGCGGCGGCGACGCCGAGCGACCAGGTCGCGCCGGCCTCGCGCAAGAACTGACCCGTGCGGCTGCTCTTCTCGACCCTGCTGACGTTATGCATCGCCGCCGTCGTCGGCGTCGGCGCCACCTGGATGGCGACGACCCGCGGCACCGAGTTCGGCACGCTGACCATCGGCGCCTGGACCGCCCGCCCCAAGATCGGCACCGCCGACATCGACCCCTATTCGCGCGCGACCTTGATCCGCAACGGCGAATTGCCGATCGGCACCGGCGACGGCATCGCCTTCACCGCAAGACGGGACGACCGCAAGAGGCTGCTCGACGGGCGCTGCGACGTCGTGGTGAGCGGCGTCACACCGCCTGCCCGGTTCTGGACACTCACGCTGTATGACAGCAAGGGCCACCTCGTCGCCAACTCGCTGCAACGCTACGGCTTCACCAGCCAGGAGATCGTGCGCAGCGCCGACGGCTCGTTCGAAATCCACATCGCCTCGCGCTCGCGCGCCGGAAACTGGCTGCCCACCGGCGGCATCGAACGCTATACGCTGATGTTCAGGCTCTACGACACGCCGGTCGGGGTCGCGACGCGCAGCGCGCGCGATGCGCCGATGCCCGCGATTGCCACAGTGGGGTGCCCGTGATCCGGCTCGTCTTCACCATCCTCGCGGGTGTGCTGCTCGGCGGCGTCGTGCATCTCGTCAGCGTGCTGGCGCTGCCGCGGATCGCGAGCCAGGATGCCTATTCGCGCCTGACGCCTCTCACCAAGCTCAACGCCGTCACGCAGCTTCCGCCGGCCGATCCGGGCAACGCGCTGATGCCCTATATGGACCCGGCGTTCGCGGTCGCGGTCTGCCGCTACGATCTGTCGAGCGGGCCGATCAAGCTGAAGGTCCCGGTCAGCCAAGCCTACACCTCCGTGTCGTTCTATACCCGCAACGAGCTTGCCTACTACGCCATCAACGACCGTTCGGCCGGCAAGAAGGTGATCGAGCTCGATCTGATGACGGAAGCGCAGCACAATGATCTGCCGGAGGACGAAGACATCACCGCGGCCGACCGCCTGATCATCGACTCTCCCACCACGACCGGCCTGATCGTGCTGAAGGCATTGGCGCCGGAGCCCGGCCTGATGCCGCAGGCGCAGGCCTCGCTCGCCGCCTCAAGCTGCAGCGTTCAGACCGACCAGCCTGCAAAGCAGGCCGAAGCTCCGCAGGCGCGGCGGTAGAGCGAGGCGCGCCATCATCAAGATCACCGCTCAATGCCCGCCACAGCGGCAATTCTCGTAATGTACGGGATCGTGGCTGTTGATGATCTCGACCTCCGCACCGTGAGCTGCCTGCAGGGCGCGCAGCCGACCCAGATCTCAAGACGCTGACGGTCTATCCGCGCGTCGTCAGCGGCCGGCCGATCACAGGCGGACTTGCCGCGACCGGCGGGTTTGCCGTTTGCGCGGCGAGTTCGCCGATCAAGCGATCGGCATCGGCCGCCATGGGGTCGGGAGCCTGCAGGACCAGCCGTTCCAAGGCCCAGCGATAGGACGAGACGCGGCGCTCCAGGCACTGCTGCACCCATTGGACGATGAGCGAGTTCTCCTGCATGCGGGCGACCGCATCGGCGCGCTCGCGCGGCGACAGCTCCGACATGTGCGCCATGGTGGCGTTGCGCTTGCGATCCATGTCGATGACATGCACGGCCGTGGAATAGAACTGTTCGAACCGGGTGATGTCGTCGCGCACATCGTCGATCAACTGCGCATAGCGCGAGGAATGCGTACGGTGCGGCTCGTCGATCAGCGTGCGGCCATAGGCGGTGCGATCGAAGGGCGGCGCCTGCCGCCAGGGCGATGCGATCGGCGTGTAGTCGCCGAACACGCTCTTCCACGCCGGGCGCGAATGCGGCGGCTCGATCAGCGGATAGGCATAATCGCGGAGCTGGCGCTCGCTTTCGGTGAGCTGAAATTGGGATGGGCGGACGCCGACGCTGGCGGTGGCCTCGCGGCCGATCCAGCTATGCATGTCGTCGTTGCGCATGTCATCGCGCGTGCGCCAGAAATCGCCGCCGCTGCAGCCCGCAAGCGCGAGCGTGGCCAGCAGCATCGATAGCGGCAGAACGAACCTGATCGGCGAAGAGGACTCCGGCATGTCGAACGATCCGGCCCGCTCAGCGCCGACGGCGCCGTCGACCCGTTGCGGTGCCTTGTTGTGGCCCGCTACCTCCGCTCGTCTCTTCGGTCTGCCGCTCGATGCGAATGACGGGAAGGATCACCACGGTGCCAGCCGTCTCGTGCGGGGCAAATTCCGCAGGCGAGCCCGGCCGCCGCGACGCCGGAAATTCAATGATGGTCCCCATGTCAGCTCTCTCTGACCTCAGCCCCCGGACTTCTTACCCGGCGGTTACCGAGGTCATTAAGATCAGGACGTGGTTAATGGCATCTTAATGGGGGCGTCGCGACGATCGCGCGGTCGCGGCAAAGAAGGCTCGCGTGGCAACGCCACAACACCGCAAAATGACGCTTTCTTTTCACCGCCCGTCATCCTTAACGAGCTGTTATGCCTAAGTGCTTGATCGTAAAGTCGTGTGGTCCCCGCGCGGCCGTGGGTTGCATCAAGAATCGACAAAATGTCCGGCTCAGCTTCCAGATGCGATGGTACCGGCACGCGAGACGTTCGCGCGTCCATAATTGGGCTGCACTGTTGCTTCGTCGCTACCAGGGGGCTCGTAGCTCAGTGGTTAGAGCCGGCCGCTCATAACGGTCTGGTTGCAGGTTCGAGTCCTGCCGGGCCCACCATTCGGCAGCATCGTGTGAGACCACTTTGAAAACGACTCGATTCCCGCTTTAAGAACGACTCGATTTCGTTTTGAGAACGATTCGATTTTATATCCCACTGGCGACACAGAAGAATTTGTCTTCGATTTTTCAGTCGATTTTTGAGCCCGAAAAAACCGAGGGGGGTCTGTCAGCATCTCTCGGTCCCGCCGAGGAGCTGTTGATTCAATGAATCCAAAGTATACGCGTCGTCTTAGTCAGTCTAACGATAGGACATCGCACAACTAGGGATCGAATCGATGGATGGGTCCTCCCAAAAGGAGGGATCAGCAGCTAAGGCCTCTGAGGTCGTAGAGTTACTTTCTACGACCACCCCAGACCTTTCAGCTTGCATTGGCCGTTTTGACAAGACATGGGGCGGATCCCCGACGAAAATCGACTGTAGCCTACATTATGTTGCGTTTCGCGACAGCAAACCGGACGTCGACAGGCTCATCGAACTCGCCCACGATCGGATCATAAACTTTGCGCTTCCGCAGCGCCGCATCGAGGAAATCGAAGCCCGATATTCGAATCCTAAGGCACGCGATGCAGCCGCCGCTCTGATGCGAGAGGCGCGCGAACTCTTTATGAACACCAAAGGGAAAACCAAGCGGAGCGGCGAATTCGGCGAGTTGCTTCTTTACATGCTGCTTGAGTGGATCCTTGAAGCCCCAATAGTCGCCTGCAAGATGTACCTCAAAACGTCGCAGGCCATGCCGGTACATGGCACTGACGGCATCCATCTTGGCTTCGATGGGGACCAGCTCCTGGTCTATTGGGGAGAGTCGAAGCTCCACGCATCCCTAACATCCGCCTTAGACAGCGTGCTGGAGTCGGTCCAAGAACACCAGTCGAGCGTCGGAAAACGGGTCAATGAGATTCGAATACTGACGATGAACGGCAACTTGGATTTCGACAAGCTACCGAAAGAGACACGCGAAGCGGCAAAGGGATTTTTCCACCCGTACCATCCCAACTACAACAAAGTCGCCGACTGCCACGCATGTTTAGTCGGATTCGACTCTGACCTCTACGACTCCGTCGCCAATCTATCCCACGACACTTGCGACGAAAGCTTTCGAGAGAAGCTAGAGGCCAAGATGGATTCCATCGTCACGCAGATCATAGACAAGACGGCTAAGGCCGGCTTAGAAAAAGTGCGGTTCTCGTATTTCGTCTTGCCGTTCCCGTCAGTAAAAGCTGCGAGGGAGCGGTTCGAGAAGGTGCTCTGGGGATAACTGATGGGCTTCGCCGCCGAGATCGCCGCTGACATCGCGTCATCGCCCCAGTTCCGGGCTGAGATGTCGCAGCTTGAGCATGCCCACTTGCTGTCCGAAATGCGGAAGTCCAGTTTGACGGATCGCGACGGCGCACTGGATCAAGGCATCCTTTCGAGGCTGCTGCAATCCGCCCTCATCTTCTCGTCTGCGGGGATGGACGACTTCTGCCGTATTGCGCAACGCATATCCACGGCGGCTTTCAGTCTAACCCAAGCGGAAGACCAGACCGCTCGCGAGATATTTGCCATCATCCAAGGCCGCTTGAGCAATTTCCCGGCCCTGAGAGATGGTACGCTGTCCGAGCTCACCCCTTTGCGGCTGATCTACGAATTCGAAGAAAATCGCCGCCGACAGACCGTCCGTACGCCCAGCGGCAAGGAGCTGCTGCTCACGCAATTCCAGTTGGATGGATGGAACACGCTCTACGCTCAAAAATCGACGGCCCTGAGTGCGCCGACCTCTGCCGGAAAGTCATATCTTCTCATGACCTACCTTGTGGAGCGATTCCGGCAGGCTACAAGCGCAAATTTCGTCTACATCGTTCCGACGCGCGCTCTGATCAACCAGGTCTACGATGACGCCAACCGTTATCTGACCGAGGCCGGCATCAGCAAGGACATCAGCGTTACCACCATTCCGCTGGACCTGCGCGCCGAGGGAGCACCCACGAAGACGTTCTACATCCTCACGCAGGAGCGGCTCGAGGCTCTCCTGATCGCAGTAAAAGATCTGACTATCGACGTGGTCGTCATCGACGAAGCGCAAATGCTGTCAGACGGCAATCGCGGGGTTTTGCTGGAATCGGTGATTGACCGCATTTTGAGCCGTTCGCCGAAGGCGCAATTCGTCTTCAGCGGCCCAATGATCGAAAACCCGTCTTTTTTCGGAGACGTGTTCGATCTGCGCGAATTCAAGCCGTGCACCACCAAGTTGTCACCGGTCACCCAGAACTTGATCTATTTGGACTACGCCGCGAAGCCGAAGCGGGAAATCGCGGTGCGTCTGCAGGTAGAGGGCCAGACAGATGAGGTGGCCCGCGTTCCCATCGAACACGCGCTGAAAACTGACAGCGACCGGCTCAGCTATGTAAGCCACCTCTTCGGACGGAACGGCAGCAGCATTGTGTACGTAAACGGCAAGTCAGACGCCGAGAAGGTCTCGCTGAAGATTGCCGATCTGGCCGAAGCTGACGCTTCGGATGAAATCAAGCAGCTCATCGATTTCGTTAAGAAGCACGTGCACAAGGATTACGCGCTCGCCATTACCCTCAAGAAAGGCGTCGGCTTCCACTACGGTCACATGCCTAGCCTCCTGAGGAAAACTCTGGAGGAATACTTCAAGGCAAGGAAACTCTCATTTCTGGTCTGCACGAGCACGCTCCTCTACGGCTTAAATTTGCCTGCGCGGAACATCTTCATGCGCAAACCGACCACGGGGCGAAACGTGGAGATTTCCGGGTCCGCCTTCTGGAACTTGGCGGGCCGAGCCGGTCGCTTGGGCCATGAGTTAGAAGGCAATGTCTACCTGATCGACTACTCGGACTGGAAAACCGAACCGGTGGGGAAGCAGCGCGAGGTCTCCGTCAGTTCGGCCCTCAAAGAGGCCATCGTAGATCGTGTGGGCGACCTTCTCGGCTTTTTGGACGACGAGCAACTACCCTCAGAGAAGAAGCCCGAACTCGAGATTGCCTGCGGCAAGTTGGTGATCGATCAGCGCAACGGCCGTCTCGCCAGGACGATCGCGAGATATCAGAAGCCTGACAACCAAGGTTCTCTGACGCTGCTCACCCAACGCATCGAGAAGATTTCTTCTGAGATCGATCTGCCGACCGAGGTATTGGATCGGAACGTTGGCGTATCAGTATTTCGACAGAAAGCCCTGTACGAATACATGGTCGGGCGGGTCAAAGAGAATGACCCGAGCTACCTAATACCGGCGGATCCTTTGGCTGAATTCGATGAGGCGCGGCGGAGCTACGAACGCGCATTCAAGAGGATTCACACTCATCTGCTCGGCTTCCCGAGCGGTGACCGACGGCAGTATTTCTTTGCGCCCTTGGCATTGAGGTGGATGAGGGGTGACCCGCTCCCCGTCTTGATCGATTCAGCGATCGCCTACCATCAGAAGAACAAGAAGCCCACCAGTGTAGCGAAGATCATTCGAGACACGATGGAGAACGTCGAACAGCATCTGCGCTTTAGGTACGTGAAATTCTTCACGTGCTACAATTCGATACTCGAATTGGTGCTGAAGCGGCTCGGTGCCGCCGACTTTGTTCCGCTAATCCCGAATGTGCCTCTGTTCCTTGAAGTCGGAGGATCGTCCGGCGCGATGATCAACCTGATGGCACTCGGCCTCTCCAGGACCACAGCGGAAGCGTTATCCGAATACGTGACCAACAAGGACATGAATTTGAACGAGACCAGATCGTGGTTGCGGGGCCGAACCTTTGGCCATCTAGACATCTCGGCAATTTGCGTGAAGGAGGCCGAAGACCTGGCCAAAGCCCTCTCGCTCACTCATTGACAGTACCGGCCGTACCCCGGGCTTTCCGGCTCCAGGGCCTCCTGCTCCAGGTGGCGTACATCCGTTCCGAACGCCAACCATTCCGCCAGCTCACGGATCGCGCTGTCAGACCCCGCGATCGAGGCCAGGCTAAGATCCGCATCTGCCGGCTGGCCGGATTTCTCGGCCAGCTCCTTGGTCATCAGGTGCGGTCGTGGCCCGCGAGGCAGGTTTTCCTCCAGGTACCTGAAAATGCGCACGCCGCCGGCATCCACGTCGCCCCAGTGAAGGAATGGCACGTCGGCCGGCACGGTCGTCAGAACCTTCGCTAGAAGCTCGATAACCCCCGCCGCCGGGAAACCGCCGGTGTACACGACCAGACTGCCGTCCTCGATCTCGCGGACCTGCCGATTGAAGCTCGCGTAGTTTTCGATCGTCAGTACGGCAGTCGGCCGCTCCAAGACCGAAAGTCGCGAGAGCATCTCTGGATGGATTGAGGCAAACGGGCTCGCACGACCATCGATCAGGCGCCCCTTTTCTCCCTCTACGGCGACGGGCCCCTTCAGATGAACAGGATGGCTGAAACGCTCCAACCCGATGTGAGCCCAGACCACATCGGCCGCAGCTCCCGGCTGCCCAATCCGGACTCCGAGAACAGCGGCGAGTCGCGAAGCGTGCCGATCAAAGGCCTTCGTATCGTTTGTCGCCTTTTGAGAGAAGGTTCGCGCGTCCAGTCCTCGGGCTTCCTGCCGCGAGATGGACGCCAACAACGTGAAGAACTCCTTGGCAGCGTCGGACTGGCCAGCCGTCAGGCGATAGGCTGCCTCGCTGCGGGCCCACTTGGCCGTCATCTCGTCCAATAGGCTGACGACCCACGGTTCTCCGGTCGTGGCTACGGGAAGCAATTCGTCCCTGACGCGTTGCGCGACCGCCGGCGCGGTTGGGCGACCGAGATGCCTGGCGAGCAGTTCGGGATCTAGGACGCGGACCCGCTCGATCAGGTGACCCCGATCCCTCTTGCCTCGCTCCACCTTGACGGCGCCGAACCTCTGCGCCGCCGCCATCTGGTCGTGAAAGCGGCTTACCTGCTGCGCGGTCGAGAGCCTGTCGTACTCCGGAGCCGCAGAAGCCGGCCGGGAGCGATCCGGATTACGCTCGCTCCGCTCCAGCAGCCGTTCGAGGAACTCGACGCCGACATCTACTGTGCGAACGTCGGTCATTCAGCGGCCTGATCCCGCGGGACAGCCTCCGCCTTCTCGGCTGCGATCATCTCGGATTTGAAGACGTCGAAGCCCTTGCGGTACGGATCGGCGGCAACGATCGCGTCGCGAGCCTTGTCTGTCAGGAACTCCGTGTCGATCATCACTTGGTTACCCAGGCGGTTCACGTTGACGACGGTGTCGACCACCTCCATAAACACGTGGCGCTTTTCGTCCGGGGTCGCCAGCATGACCTGGAGCCCCAGGTCCCGCATGAACTCCGAGCACTGGCCGATGGCCTTGGTGTCCAGGCGATTGAAGGCCTCGTCGAAGATGGCGAGCGACAGTCCGCTCTCGCCGGTGCGGCGGTTCTGGTAGGTCGCGGCCAACGAGGCACCGATAGCGATGTAGAACGGCAACTGCCCTTCGCCGCCGGATCCCGTACCCGCGCGGCTCGTCAGAGACGATCGGATCTTGCCTTCGGCATCCTGGATGTAGAGCTCGAAATTGAAATACTTGCGCGGGTCCTCGATTTCCTCGGTCCTCGCCTCGGGATTAGACAGGATCTCCTCGATCTGGCGCACGGTCCTCATCATGGGCGAGTTGACGTCCTGATTGCGATCCCCGAAGAGCGGCAGATTGAATTCGGGCTTTCTGGATTCCTCGACGAGCTCGATCATGTCGACATGGGTCGGAGCTTCCAGCGCCTTGAACGAGTAGTAGTCGCGCCCGTGAAATTGGCGATCCTTCAAATGACGATTGAGCTCATTCAGGGTGTTCTTGATGCCCATGAAGGCGTCGTCCAGCCGGTGAAGGAGGTCGTCACGGAAGGCCGATGTCATCTCGGTCGCGGCGTTCCGGCACTGCTCCTCGTACTGGACCAGCTCGTGCCCATCGAGGCGTTCCTTTTCGGTCGTTGCCCACCGCTCGACTGCCGCTGGCGTCGCTTCTTCGGCAGTGAAGGGCGGCGCAACATGGAAGTCCTGATCGTGCTTGTTAATCGCGTTGGTCATTTCGCGCATGAGGCTGGAGCGCCGTGTCGTGGAACGAGTCTCCCTGTCCGCGGTCAGGCCGTCGACGCGGTTCGGTATCGCCTCAGTCGCCATCCCCGCGACCTCCGGCCGGTAATCACGCATGGCCGTTGATTGCGGGAAATCTTGCCGCATCTGACGCGCACGGTCGCGTCGAGCTGCGCGCGCGGCGTCGCGGTTCTTTTGCATGTAGTCATCGTACGCACCCTCGCCTTATCTCGCGCACTTTTCGCAGCATCAAAGGCCTTCTGCGTCTCCGACTTCCTACGGCCGGCCGTCTCGACTTCGCTCGCGAGGCGCTCCAGATCGGCGACGAGCTTGGGATCGCGATTCCGCTTGGCGTCCTCGATGTTTTTCCCGAGGCGAGCTTCCGATCGAAAGCAGCCAGGTCGGAACCGCATCCGGAGCAGGTCAGACCACCTTCGATGATCTTCTGGAAGCGAGCAAACATGTCCTCGAACAACCGCGCTTCATCCTCCAGCCGGCCAACTTCGCGAGCCCGCTCAGCGAGCTGCCGCTCAAGTTCTTTTCGCTCGGCCTCAAGTTGCTGACGCATTTGGCCCTGCGTGGCGCGCCCGAGCTTGAGGTGCTCAGGCCTGGGTAGCCGTCGGACCGTCCGACCGCCCTGCATCATGCGGTCGGGCGTGATGGCGTTCTCGGCGGCGACCATCCTGTCCATGGTCTCCACCATCATGAGCCGGCCAAGCCGATAGTTGAGGAAGGCCCGGGCATGCCGGTTTTCCGTGCTGATAATCTGGGCCAGCGAACCTTTCTCGGCAGGTCGGGTATTGTCGGTCTTGGTCGTGTTGATGACTTCGGCGTGTTGATACGAATACTCCCCGCCCTCACGGTAGATCTCCAGGGCGCGGACGGCCCGACCGGGCTCGACGATCAGCGCCTCACGGGAGCGACCCAGGACGGCCTCGGCCGCCATCCGCCATTTGTCGTCGCGGATTTCAACCAGATCGCACAGCGGCTCGGCTTCGATGCCATGCGAGCGAAGCTGATCGATCAGATCCCGGGTGCCGCGCTCGATAGGACTGAGCCCCTGGTCCATCCGCTTCAGATTGCTATCGATCTGATCGATGCGATCCTGAAGATCCTTGGTCGCGACACGAGCGGTGAAATGGGCATCCGAGAACGTCTTGCGGACCGCCGCAAGCCTCTCCTGGTCGACGGCGACAAGCGCCGCGTCGAGATGCGAGGCGCTATCCTTCCAGTCGCCCGGGATTGTCTTGTCCCATTCGGAAAGTGGCGCCCTTCCTCGGGCGACGACGACCGCGCTCAGTAGCGCATGCAGCAAGTCGTCGCGACGAACCAGCAGATTGAGTTCGACGGCCTTCTTGATCGAAGCGATGAGACCATCGATGTCCTTGACCGGCGCCATGGCGTTGGCGCGCTGGCTCAGAGTTGTGGTTTTGTCCGACTCATACATCTGGGCAAGCTGCTCGGCGTCGCTGGTCCTTATCGAGAGTTCAACGGTCTTGTGCTCGGCATCGAGCGTGGCGTGTCTGGCCGCGGCCGCGGTCGCCTCGACTTCGGCCTTGCCTGCGGCGCTCCGGAGCTGCGCGAGAGCTTCTTCCTGTCGCCTGGCCTCCCGCCGGAACTTCTCCCATTCCAGGCGGGCGATCTGCCAACTGGTAACCGCAATGACCCGCTCGTTTTCGACGGCGCGGCCGACGATGCGGAGAATCCCGGCGAGGCTCGCGCTCTGTGCCTTCAATTCCTCGATGCGGCAGGTCAGCGATCGCCAATGCTCGATACCGCGCCGAAGCCTGTCGACCTGCAGGGGCTGGACATCGAGAACGTAGTTCCGGACGAAGTCCGTGGGATTGTCCACCGGCTTCAGCAGCAGGGCATTCCGGAAGGCCTTCTGGAAGCGCCTGGGGTCGAGCGGGAACCCTGCCGGTGACAAGGCTCTGAGCGATTCCGCCACGAAGTCGGTCGCGCTCGAGAACGCGTCGTCGACTTCGATATTCCGGGCACGTAGCGCGGTGCGCACCGCATGCCACTGCAGCGTCTCGACCTCGTCGTCGCCGACCGAAGCGAGGATGTCGTCCTTGGTCAGCTCGCCCTTGGCGATGAAGCGCGCCTCGCAGGACTCGTCGCTTCTAGATGCCGATGCCGAAAAGGCCACGCCCAGGCTCACCGCCGAGCCGTCGTCCAGATCCTCGAAGACCAGGATGATGTAGGTGTAGGCATGCTGGCGCGTCGGCTCCGACCGCTCGCCCTTCTCGTCGAGCGAGACCACGCCGAGGCAGTAGTCGCGCAGCGTCCGCTTGCTCCTGACGTTGCTCTGAGCGCTCGGATTGAACCGGATGCTGGCCATGCTCGCGCCGGAGAGCACGGTCTGCACGGCGTCGATGATCGCCGATTTCCCCGCCCCATTCGGACCGATGATCGCGGTCATGCCGCGCATGTCGACCTGCTGCGCCCGGAACAGATACCAGTCGACCAAGATAATGCGACGCAGCTCGATCACGCTTGCACCTCGCTCGCGGCATCGGGCTTTGCCGTCGCCGCGGTGGAGCGCGACACGAACTCTTCGAGAGACCCGAGCGTGTCCTTGGAGACCACGATCGGCAAGGCGGGCCGCAGGAAAAGGGTGAAGTTTCTGTCGTCCCGATCCTCGATCCGGACGAGCCCGCGCTGCCTGAAGCCGGCCAGGATTTCCTTCACCCTTCCGAAGTTGGGCCGCTCGCGATGCGTGCGATCTTCGTAGATCTGCAGGATCTGCTCGCTCTCGACCTCGACCTCGCCGAATTCCTTGGCCTCGAACCGCGTAAACGCCTCTTCGTAGTGGAGCCGCAGCACCAGCAGGAGCAGACTCTCATCGAGCTTCATGCTCTGGCGCGGAGGCAGTTCGTTCGCGACCAGGCCAACGTAGCCGTCGTTCGGCCTGCCCACGACCCGATAACCCAGCGCATCGAACAGGTTCTCGAAATAGCCCGTGTAGCGCCGGAGCACCTCATAGGAGGTCTTCATGCCCCAGTCGTTTTCGTAGATGAACTGGGCGCGCCAGAGCGACTGCGCAGCCTGACGCAACTCCTTCTGCAACCGGTCGCCGTCGCCGCCCTCAGAATCCTCGTCGTCGATCAGTTTGGAAAGATCACGCAGCATCGGCCGTGGTCCTCGTCCTCTCGATCCGGAAGGCGGTCACGTCGATCCATTCGTTTGCGCTGCGCCCCTCCTCAAGCTTGATCGTGAATTCACCCAACCGCACCGAGCGACCAACCGCCGCCAGGTTCGGGATAGCCCGGTAGGCGAAGAGGTCCGGAATGCTTCCGATCTCGATCTCCTCGGACGAGACGCGGTCACGCCCCTGCATCTGACGCCGTACGAACTCGAGCAGCTTCTGGTCCGTCACGCGCACCATCCGGTCGAATTCCGTCGTGGCCTGGACGTAGGCGCGCAGATAGGGATCCTGCTTCGGCACCTTGAAGCGCGTCCGCTCAGGCGGCGCCTTCGGCGGCGGCGGGGTGTACAGCGCGAGCGACGTGATCGGCAGACCGACATCCGGCGACCTCAGGCGGATCTCGACATCGTCGCTTCCGATCTTCGAGAGCTGCTCGATCAGACGATCCGCTCGGCGGACCCTTCTCCCATAACGTCCATGTAGTGGACGGTGGTACGGATGCGGCGTTCGAGGCGATCCCGGAAGTCCTCGATCTTGTCCATGAACGGTCCGACGTCCTCGAACACGCTCTTGATCTTCTCGAGCTCGGCGATGACGCGTTCCTCGGCCGTGGCGATCGTGGCGCCGGCGGCCATGACACCCTGCTCGATGTAGGCGCGCGCGATCTTGCCGAGGCGATCGGCGTCCGCGAGCATATCGCCGGCCAGCGACGCGATCGTGCGGCGATGACGGTATGGATTGTTGGACGTCTTGAGTTGCTTGTAGTCTGCGATCAGCAGCCCGTCGACGAAGTCCTGGAAGAACGTGCGAAGGATGGCTGCCGCGTTCGGATTGCCGAGTATGCGGTCCTCGATCTCGCGCATGCCGGCGAGGATGCGGCGCATGCTGCGGGCGAACCGCAAGGCCGTGTCGTGCGCGTTGGCGAGACCTTGGGCCATGGTCTCGGGCTCGCGGAAGGCGGCTTCGAGGTTGTTTTTGACATCGACCACGGCGCCGGCGACTCGCACGCGGCTATTGCCGAAGTCGGTGATCGCGCCCAGCACCATGAACGCGTCGGGGTTCATATCGACATAGGTGCGCCATTTCTCGGTTTCTTCCGTGAGCCACCCGGTATCGCGCAGCCGATAGTAGGCAAGATGGTGAGCCTGGCTTGTGGTCTGGTCCTCGTCCGGATCGCCCTCGGAAAGGTCGCCCATCGACCCGATGCCAAAATCCGAGAGCCCGATCTCGATTTGCTTCACGACCTCTTCCCTGAGCGGCGTCTCGAGGATGCGGGCCGAGTAGACCCTTTCGTACAGGCGCATCAGAAGCCGGGCATAGACGTGCTTCTTCGGCCCCGACAAGGGCTTGAAAAGGGTCTCCGGAAGATAGCCAAACAGCTTCATCTATCGGTCCTTCAGCCGGCCGATTGAACCGTCCCGCCCGCGCAACCGCAAGAATAAACAGAGGAGTTTCAGGGCGTTCTCCTTGATTTCCTCCGCTTCAGAAACTCCCTCGCCGCCTGCTCCATGATGTCCCAGGCGGCCCGATGCTCATCGATGGCGACCTGCTTGATGTCGGCGATGACGTCCTTGTCCATCATGGCGATGAACGTGACCCGGTCGCCGATCGGGGTCCGTTTGCCTCGCTTCGGCGCCTTCCTTTTCCCGACCATCTAGCCATCCGCTGCGCGAAATGCTTCGCTAACCATACGGCCCCAGCGGCGTCGGCGCCAGCCTAGGTCGAGATCTTCTTATATAACAAGGCGATGGCTTCTTATATAAGAAGGAGGCGCTAAGCCCTTGACTCCAGCTGACCTTCCTGTTTTGAATGTTCTTGTTCAGTTCACGGTAGCGTTGAGGTCGGTCATGACGGGCGTCGCTCGGAATTGGAGCGTCGAGCTGAAGGCGGCTCTACCGGACTTCTTCGACCGACTGGCCGGCCGTCGATGCGCGCCGCATGCCTGCCGGAGTGCGGGGCGGGCTGGCAGGCCATCATCGACCGGTGCTGCGTCCGGATCGACGCGGCGCTGCGGGATCACGACCACTCCTATTTCGAGAAGATCGTCGAGCGACAGGCGCGCTCAGGTTCTACTGGGGCGGCAGGTTCTCCAAGAACGAACTGACGATTCCCACGTGCGGTAAACTTCACTGATTCGATAAAAAGCGAGCACCACGATGACCGCCTACCGCTTTGTCCATGCGGCCGACATTCATCTCGATTCACCTCTGCGCTCACTCGCTCTGCGCGATCCCGCGCTGGCCGAATTCATCGGCAACGCCAGCCGTCTGGTTTTCACGCGCATCATCGATCTGTGTCTCGAAGAAAAGGTGCAGGCGCTTCTGCTCGCCGGAGACCTTTACGACGGCGATCAGACATCGATGAAGACCGCGCGCTTTCTCGGCGAGCAACTTCGCCGTCTGGATGCTGCCGGTATCAAGGTCTTCGTCATCCGGGGCAACCACGATGCGCTCTCCAGGATCACGAAGGAGCTCATTCTTCCGGAAAACGTGCACCTGTTCGGCGGACGGGCCGAGGCGATCGAAATCGAGCGCGACCGCGGAGAACGGGCGATCGTGATGCACGGCCTCAGCTTCGCGAAACCGCAAGCGCCCGAAAGCCTTCTCGCCAAATACCGTCCGCCGGTCGATGGAGCCATCAACATCGGACTGATGCACACCAGCTTGGGCGGATCGCCACCTCACGACGTCTACGCCCCGTGCAGTACGAACGACCTCCTCAACTCCGGTTTCCGCTATTGGGCTCTCGGGCACATCCACAAGCGCTCGGCGACGGAAGGATCCTGCGCCATCGTGATGCCCGGAATCCCGCAGGGGCGGGACATCGGCGAAAGCGGTCCCAAATCCGTGACGTTGGCGAGCGTGCTAGACGACGGTTCGATCGTCCTCAACGAACGGATCGTCAGCCTGGCGCAATTCGAGCGCATCAGCATCGACCCTTCCGGAGCGGCATCGTGGCCCGATCTGGTAGCAAGGCTCGAGACGACGCTTGGCGACGCCGCGGCCCGATCCGCGTCCGACCATCTCGTCGCTCGGCTCGCGATTTCGGGAACGACACCCTTGGCTTGGAACATACGCCGCGATGCCGACCTATTGCGGACCGAGTCCGAAGCCCGCGCGGAGTCGATCGGCAACATATGGATCGAAAAGTTGGAAATCGACTGCCGGCGTCCTGTCCCCGTCGCGGCCGAAGATGCAGACCCAGTCGAAGACCTTCGAAGGATGATGAATGACGAGGTCGTCGGATCCGAAGGATTTCGCACAGAAGCCAACGATATCGTCAACAATTTGATCGCGCAGTTGCCTCCGGAATGCCGGCGCAACATCGTCCCGGACGGTAGCGGGCTCGGCCAGCTCGTCGAACGGTTGGCGGGCGAGGGAGCTGAGGAAATTCTGGCGCGGCTCGCGGCCGGCGACCCGGACGGAGCGCGCTGATGCGCATCCGGAAGCTAGGTCTGCGTCGATACGGCAAGTTTACGGACGCCTTCATCGATTTCGGGGAGCCAGCCGCCGGCAAGCCCGACATGCACATCGTCTATGGGCCCAACGAGGCCGGGAAATCGACGGCGATCTCGGCATGCACTGATATGATGTACGGCATCCCGCCGCAGAGCAGGTTCAACTTTCTTCACCCCTACGCGACTATGCGCATCGAAGCCGAGATCGAAATCTCGGGAAGGGTCCGCGGCTTCTCCCGGATCAAGCGTCCCAACAACAGCTTGCTGGACGAAGCCGGCAATGCCGTTCCCGACACCCTGTTTCTCGGCGAGCTCGGAGGCCTCGATCGCAACGCGTATCAGACGATGTTTTGCCTCGACGACGAGACCCTCGAGGCGGGCGGAGAGAGTATCCTGGCCAGCAAGGGCGATCTCGGTCATCTGCTGTTCTCGGCCACCGCCGGGCTCGCAGATCTGAGCGATCGATTAGGCTCCGCACAGGAGGAGACGGATGCCTTCTTCCGGCCGGGTAGACGATCGGGTTTACTTGCCGAGTTCAAGAAGACCCTGGCAGGCCTCAAGGAGGAACGGGAGCGGATAGACACGCTGGCAAGCGAATACGCTCGCCTGGTCATCGAGCGCGACGAGGCAGCCGCAGCCTATGCCGACGCTCTCTCCCAACGGGGCCGGACGCAGTCGCGGATCGACGAAGTGCAATGCCTCATCAACGCCATGCCGCGACTCCAGTCCTTTCGGGCCTTGCGCGCGGAGCTTCTTCCTCTCGCGCCGCTGCCCGAAGCGCCGGCGTCGTGGAGCCAGGATCTCCCCGCATTGATGATCCGGCAGACGAGACTGGCGGCGCAGACACAATCGGTCGCGGAAACCATCGCAGATCTGCGGAAGGAACTCGAAGGTCTCGTCGTGAACGCTTCGGCTTGCGGGCTGAAAAGCCGCATCGAATTGCTGACGGATTTGCGGGCGCGGTACATCACGGCCGAGAAGGATCTTCCGGAACGCCGCCTCAGCTTGGGGCTTGCCGAGCAAACGATCGCGCGTATTCTGGCGCTCGTCGATCACGGCTCCGAGCAGAACCCCGCGCGACTCGTCCTGCCGGCCGCCGTGACGGGTTCTCTCCGCGATTTGATGGAGCAACGATCGGGCGTCGATGCAGCCTTGGCTTCGGCCGAGGCCGAGCTCGCGAAGGCCGCCGACGCCCTTTCGGAGGCCGAGGCGACGGTTGGCGAACAAGGCGCCGGACTGGACGACGCGACCACGGCGACATTGACGGCGATCATCGCGAGCGCCCGCCAGGCCGACGACGCGGCTCGGCTGCGCGCGGCGGATCGCGTTCGCGCAGAGCGTGCCGACGAACTCGAGGATTGCCTCATCGAACTGCTTCCCTGGACCGGAGATAGGAACGAGCTCCTTTCTGTCCCCGTGCCGACGCCGGACAGGCTTCGCCAATGGATATCAACCGAAGCGGATGTTTCCCGCGAAATCGCCGTTCGGCAGGGCGAGTTCGACCGCCTCGATGCTGAGGTAAAGCGCCTCGAAGCGAAGATCGAGGTCCTACGCTCCGTCGCGGGCGTGATCAGCGACCGAGAAGCGGGAGATGCCAGGTCCGCGCGCGAAGCCGCTTGGGCGGTGCACAAGACGACGCTTGACGCAGCGACGGCGACCGACTTCGAGACCGCGATGCGGAAGCTCGATCTGATCACGGAGCAGCGGGCAAGTCAGGCCGCCGGCATTGCGGATCTGAACCATGCGCTTCTTGATATGGCCGAGGCCGGAGCATCTATGGAGCAGGCGCGACGGCGATTGGACGAGAGCCTCGGGAGACGCGCGACGTTCGTCGGCGAGATCGGGGAATCCGTCCGCGCCATCGGCAATGGGCTTGAAGATGCCATCGGTCTTGCCGGGCTGAATCTGTGGATGCAGAAGCGCGACCGGGCGATCGACGCGCAAGGAAAGCTGACCGCCGCCGAACGGGAATGGCGGCGCACGCAGGATGATGCGGCCGGTTCGCGCGAGCGGATCGCGGAGGCTATCCGTGCGGCAGGTGTCGAGATCTCGCGCAGCGACGACACTGCCGCGGTGCTGGCGGCAGGCCAAGCCGCTTTGGACCGTGCTGCCGGCGCCAGGAACTTGCGTATGATCGCCGAAGCGCGAGCTCGCGATCTGAAGGCTCGCGAGAGAATTCTCGAGCAGGCCAGATTGGCAGAGCGATCATGGAACACGGCATGGCGAGAGGCTTGCATGGCGTGTTGGCTCGGCGAACGCGGGAGTCAACCCTCGATGGCCGTCGTGCGAGAAACATTGGAAGCGCTCATCGACCTGGGGGCGGCGCTTGAGAAGAAAGCCGAATTGACCGATCGAATCTCGAAGATGGAGCGCGATCAAACCCGATTTCGTGCCGAGGTGGAGGATCTTGCGAATCTGATCTGCCTGCCTCCGAACCCTCCGGACGTTCTCGGGCGCTGCGAGGCCGTCGTTGACTGCGTCGCCTCCGCGACGAAGACGCTCGATCGTCGACTCGAAATCGAAGCGCGGCTCGCGGCGGAGCAGGACAAAGCCCGATCGGCCGCAGACGAATTGGCGGAGGTGCAGAGCCGGGCGAGCGTCATGATGAACCACTTCGGAACGGATTCCTTAGCAGAAGTCGACGGTCGTCTGCGGTCGCTCGCTCGCAGGTCGGATATCGAGACCCGCCTGAGTCAGGCGCGCGAGGAGATACTCAAAGGATTGAAGGTCGAGACGATCGAGCAGGCCGAGGATGCGCTCGACGCTGTGGAACGAGGCTCGCTGGAAGCCGAACTGATCGAATTGAAGGCACGGTTTGAGGACGAGGATAACCGAAGCCGCGAACTTTTCGCGTCACGCAACAGGGCGGAAGACAGGATCGCCGCTGTCGGAGGCGATGCCGCGGTCGCGGTCCTTGAATCGAAGCGGCGCACGGTCTTGATGACGATGGAAGACCGGGCCATCGAGTATCTCAAATTGAAGCTCGGAATAGCGGCAGCCGATCGGGCGCTTCGAGCCTACCGCGACCGTCATCGAAGCTCGATGATGGCTCGAGCGTCGCAGGCATTCGCGCTGATAAGTCGGGGCGCCTATTCCAAACTCCTAACGCAGCCCTCGAACGGCAGCGAGCTTCTGATCGCGAAGGGAGTCGACGGCAGCTCCAAGATCGCTTCCGAGCTGTCGAAGGGGACGCGGTTTCAGCTCTACTTGGCGCTGCGGGTCGCCGGCTATCATGAGTTCGCCCGAACCCGCGCTCCAGCGCCGTTCCTTGCAGACGACATCATGGAGACATTCGACGATTTTCGGGCGGAAGAGGCGTTCCGTTTGCTGGCCGCGATGGCCAGCAAAGGCCAGATAGTTTACTTCACTCATCACCGCCACCTCTGTGAGATCGCGAAGGCCGTCGAGCCCTCGATAAAAATCCATACGTTGAAGGCGGAGCCAACCCGGGGATGGGCTCTCTCGATCTTGAAGGAAGTTGGCGCGATCCGGGAATGCGAGGAGCACGGCTGGATGCAGGATCGCGCCGATCCCCATGCCAGGGATCGTGCCTTGGAGATCGCACGTCGCGAGCCACTCGTCGGGCTTTCAGATCGAGCGGCCGTGGCTCTCATAAGAGATGTTCTCGACGAGCTTGGCGACACGTGCCCCGAATGCACACAGGAGCAAGGTGGCAAGCTGGCATCCTGACTAGGACCACTTTCGAGTTCCATCATCCAAGCGGACTCGACATTTGTTCTCTTTATGTTCTAATTCAGTGATGTCCGACCGACCCGCGAGCTGGCGCATGCCGACACCCAAGCAGATGGAAAAGATGGCCGCTCTCGTCGGCAGAAACGTGCCGACGAAGCCCGGATTGGCCCCGGACGCGGATCTGCCGGCGGAATACTGGCAGGCGCTCCTCGACGACCCGCGCACCGAGGCTAGGTCTGGCCTCTCCGCACGCGCGCTGCGGCTGGACGAAATTCCTCAGCATTTACTGAGGGTGAGTTGCCGCCGCTGCGGGCGGACCATCGAGATCCAAAAGGCCGATGCTGTCCGGCTGTACGGGCAGGTCGCGATCTGGCGGGATGTCGGCCACCGCCTGCTGGACAACACGTGCACAATCCGGACAGGTCGCCATGAGGAAGACGGCTGCTGGCCGTCGTACGACGTGCCGTAGCCGGTCGGGACGGAATGGCGCCCAAGCACCACCCGACGCCGTTCTCCGGAGGAGACCGCAAGGCGCTCGCCAAGGAGCTCGGCCGCGCGCGAGCAATGACGACGATCCTCACGGCGCAGTCCGCCGACGCTCGGGCCAAAGGTGAGGCTCTGATCCGGACCGCGGATAAGCTGCTCTGCGAATCGTTCAACGAGCGCCTCTGGGCGGACGGCGGGCCGATTGAGCCGTCGCCGACCATCGACCAAGCGGTGAACGGCGGCTATCCGTGGCTCGGGATCGAGTGCTCGCGCTGCAGGACCAAGCGGGACGTTGACTTGGCCGTGCTGCGCCACCCGCCGACCACGTTCGTTCACGACCTGGCCAGTCGGCTCCTCTGCAGCAAGTGCGCCAAGGCCAATCGCCGGCCGGCGGCGACGCTCCTGCAACTGGCAACACGACCGCGCAACACCTAACTGAACCAAGCATGCTTAAGGTCAATGGCACCGAGGCAGCCGGACTGACGCCGGCCGAAGCCGACCAAATTGCGACATCGGTGGAACGGGACTTGGACCTGCTTCGGGCCTTCTGCCGACGCGTCGACAGACTTGAGCAGTCCGGCTTCAGCAAGCGATTTGAGGCTGATGTTCCCAACGTGATCGCAAAAATGAGCGAGCCTTCGTTTCAGCGCGAAGAGGGGCCGCGTTTCTCGATCGTGGCCCGCATAGAGTCCTGGGTCGAAGACTTCAGTCAGGACGAAATCGACGCATTTGTACTGAGTTATCGCCTCTTCACGCAGGACAACGACCGCCTTTCCATCCGCAACCTAAGCAAAGTCTTCGCGAAGGACTGGATGCATCCGCGCGCACGCGAATGTTTCGAAGACGCAAGAGCTCAGTTGAACGGGCATCTCGATAGCGCCTCGACGATCGCTTTTCCCGAAGGGCACATATCGGTGCGCGCACTAGTCGACACGATCATCTACGGCGGACTGGCTCACAGCAACGCGGAGAAGTCCAAGATCTTCGATTCGTGGGAGCACTCCGGCATCATGGGTTTTATCTGGGCCGAGTTCATGGCCTACGCTCGCGAGGTGGTGGACACATTGAAATACATGCGCGGGCTGATTCTCGATCTTATCGCTTCGATCGAAGAACATGGCATGACAGTCTCCGCCGCAGAGGGCGAATGATGTGTAATCTGTACTCCATCACCACCAACCAGGCCGCCATCAGCGCGCTGTTTCGCGTCGTCAACCAGTACGTCGGCAACCTCGCACCGATGCCCGGCGTCTTTCCCGACTACAAGGCGCCGATCGTGCGAGACAGCGGCGCGGGTCGGGAGCTCGCCACCGCCCGATGGGGCATGCCGTCCTCGTCCAAGGCGTTGATGGACGCAACGAAGAAGCGCGCCGATAAACTGCGATCAAAGGGCAAAACGATTGACTTCAACCAACTGCTTCGCATGGAGCCGGACGGCGGTACGACCAACATCCGCAACGTCAAGAGCAAACACTGGACGCGCTGGCTCGGCGTCGAGAATAGATGCGTGGTGCCGTTCAACTCGTTCAGCGAATTCAACAAGGCCGAAGGCGGCGACATCTGGTTTGCCCTCGACGAGAGCCGGCCCCTCCTGTGCTTCGCCGGCATTTGGACCAATTGGACGTCGGTCCGCAAAGTCAAGGAAGGCGAGACCACCAACGATCTCTATGCGTTCCTGACGACGGATCCTAACGCAGAGGTCGGCGCCATCCACCCGAAGGCGATGCCGGTGATCCTGACGACGCCCGAAGAGGTCGAGACTTGGATGACCGCTCCGGCCGACGAGGCGCTGCGGCTGCAGCGGCCGCTTCCGGACGGAGCGCTGCGGATCGTCGCCCGCGGCGTCAAAGAAGACACCTTCGGCTAGAAGGCCTCCATGACAGACATACGCGACACCCTGAGGTCCCAGCCGCTGCGGATAGGCATTTCGACACGCGCGCTCTTCAATCTCGAAGAGGAGCACGCGGTGTTCGAGAACGAGGGGGTGGCGGCCTACTCCGCACTGCAGCTCGAGAGGGAGGATACCCTCATCGGAAAGGGACCGGGATTCGAGGTCGTGGAGAGGCTGCTGCGGTTGAACGAGCCCGACCAAAAGCCGTACGTCGAGGTGTTTCTTCTCTCGCGGAATTCACCCGACCTCTCCCTCCGGGCGTTCAATTCGATCGACCGGTATGGTCTCGGAATCAAGGCCGGCAGCTTCACCAGCGGGCGGTCGCTCGGCCCCTTCATCTCCGCCTGGGAACTGGACCTCTTTCTCTCCAACGAGATCGTCGACGTGAGGGCGGCTATCGAGGCAGGCGCCGCCGCAGCGAAACTCGGCATTGCACCCGACGTTCGTCCGGAGGATCCCGGCGACGAAGTTCGCATCGCGTTCGACGGTGATGCCGTCGTCTTCAGTGCCGAATCCGATGAAGTCTTCAAACTTCAAGGTCTGCAGGCTTTCCTGAAGCACGAACGGGAGAACGCGAAAACGCCGATGTCCGGCGGTCCATTTGGCAAATTCCTGAGGAAGCTCTCGATCCTCCGGCAAATCTTCATGAATGAACGCGGGGTCAGCAGAGTGCGGATCGCCATCGTCACCGCACGAAATGCCCCCGCCCACGCGCGCGTGGTGCACACGTTACGCGATTGGGGGACGCCAGCCGACGAAGCGCATTTCGTGGGCGTGCGTCCCAAGGGCCCGATACTGAAGGCGCTGGGCGCCCATATCTTCTTTGACGACCAGGAAAAGCACGTCCTCGGCGCATCCCAAGTGGTTGCCTCCGGCCACGTTCCCGGCCCGCACGATCCGGACGAGCCGATAATCCCAGCGGGGCTCTAGAGCGTTTCACGATTTGGCGGAAGCGTAACCTGCGTTGGCGAAATAGTTGCTGCATTCGCGGGGCTGGATAGTTGTGACGAGGTCGCCGATGCAACGCCAAGTGTCTTCGATGGTGCGCTTCTGGGCGATGCGCATCCAATGCTTGATCTTGGCAAAGGCCTGCTCGATCGGATTGAGATCTGGTGAGTAAGGCGGCAGGTACCAGAGCCTGGCGCCGGCGCCGCGGATGATGCGGCGCAGAGCGGCCGACTTATGGCTGCCGAGATTGTCCATGATGACGATGTCGCCGGGCTTGAGAACGGGAACGAGTTGCTGTTCGACATAAGCTCGGAAGCACTCGCCGTTGATCGGCCCGTCGAAGACGCAAGGGGCCGTGAGACCATTGCAGCGCAGAGCGCCGAGAAAAGTCAGCGTTCGCCAGTGGCCGTGCGGGGCAAAACCTCGCACCCGCTCGCCCTTCGGTCCCCATCCGCGCAGCGGGGCCATGCTGGTTTTGATCCAGGTCTCGTCGATGAAAACCAGGCGCTGGGGATCCAAGCTGGCCTGCCATGACCGCCAGCGTCGCCGCCGACGCGCAACGTCAGCGCGGCCTTGCTCGAGGGCGAACAGCGTTTTTTTGAATCGCAGTCCTTCGCGCCGCAGGAATGTCCAGACCGCATTGTGCGAGACCTTGACCCCGCGCGCGGCGAGTTCGTCCTTCAGCTTGTGCAGCGTCAGATGCGGCGTCTGTCGGATCCGCTCTTTGATGAAAGCGCGGTGTGGTTCCAGCACCGGCTTGCGATGCCCGCCCATTTTGCCCGGGCTCACCGAGCCGGTCGCCCGATGGCGCTGCGACCACTTCACCACCGACGACACTGCAACACCAAACCGTGCCGCTACCGTACGGCAGCTCTCGCCAGCTGCCACCGCCGCCACCACTCGCTCTCGCAGATCATTGGAAAGAGGTCGGCTCATCAGATGCTGGCCCCCAGCCCAGCCAGCATCTTGAATCACAAACCAACCCTCAGGGGAATCCCTCCCGATTCAGCCTAGCCATGAATTGCTCTAGAGCCGCGGAACAAGTGGACAAACTCTAGCCCTGACGATTGCGAATCCCTGACCCGTGCTAACCGCCCGGAACGAGCTGGCGGGCGGAAGGATTCGTCCAGGCAGGAGCGAATTCGATGCTGATGACGAAGGAACGACGGCCGGCGATCCGGACGCTGCGGGGCTGGGGGATATCGGTGCTGCAGGAAGCCGGCGCCATCCGCGAATGTGAGGAGCACGGGTGGATGCAGGACAGGGCCGATCCGCATGCGCGCGATCGCGCCTTCGATATCGCCCGCCGGAATCCGCCGCCGGGCATTTCGCCGGAAGCCGGCGTGGCCGAGGTTCGCGATGTCCTGGATTCGATCGGCGACACCTGCCCCGAGTGTCCCTCTGAGGCCGACTAGGCCGTCTCTTCTCGCGGCTCGCGGCCGAACGGGACCCGCAGACGAGTGAGTTCGATCCACGCCAATGCGGCGTTGATCCATCTCTGTCGTTCGGCTCCATCGGCGTCGGCGGCGAGCTTCATCGCCGCGACCGCCTCGCGCTCGGGGTCGTACTCGACGTTCATGGACTGAAATATAATCGCGGATCGTAAACGATCACGCCTCGATGCGACCGTAGGAATCCGGGGACCGGCCACTACCGCAAACTCTCACGCCGACTTCCGCTGCGGCTTGGCGGCCGGCTTTTTCGCCGCCGCCTCCTTCGGCTGCTTCTTGCCCTCGATCGGCATCAACATTTCCTTCTGGCCGGCCGCCGCCTTTCGCGGCTTCTTGGCGGGCTTTGAGGCCTTCGCGTGCGCGGCCTCCTTGCCGACGGATCGGCGCAGAGCCTCCATCAGATCGACGACGTTGGTGGATGCTGGGCGCTCCTTCGGCGTGATCACCTTGCCTGCACGCTTCTGATTGATGAGGTCGATCAGCGCGGTTTCGTAGTGGTCATCGAACTTCTCAGGCTCGAACCGCCCCGCCTTCTGGTTCACGATGTGCCTGGCGAGGTCGAGCATGTCCTTGGTCAGCTTCACGTCCTGGATGTCTTCGAAATATTCCTGCTCGCTACGCACCTCATACGGATAGCGCAGCAGCGTACCCACCAGCCCCTTGTCCATCGGTTCGAGCGCGATGATGTGCTCCCGGTTGGTCAGCACGACGCGCCCGATCGCGACCTTGTTCATCTCGCGGATGGTCTCGCGGATCACGGCGAAAGCGTCCTGGCCGACCTTGCCGTCCGGACGCAGATAGTAGGGGCGGATGAGGTAGCGCGGGTCGATGTCGGCCCTATCGACGAACTCGTCGATCTCGATGGTCCGCGTGGACTCCAGCGCGATCTCCTCGAGCTCCTCCTTGGAGACCTCGATGTACTGGCCTTTGTCGAGTTCGTAGCCCTTGACGATATCCTCGTTCGGCACCTCGTCGCCGGTGTCGGCGTCGACCTTCAGGTACTTGATGCGGTGGCCGGTCTGCCGGTTGAGCTGATTGAACGAGATCTTCTCGCTCTCGGAGGTGGCCGGATATAGCGCCACAGGGCAGGTGACGAGGGAGAGACGCAGGAAGCCTTTCCAGTTGGCGCGGGGGGCCATGAACGCGGTACTCCGAAGGCACAGTGCTGGATTCAAGACGAATGGAGCCTGCCGGTTCCGACATGCTCCTGGCCCGCCACCCGGAAAATTGACAATCTGCCCGCAGCGCCCCGGGCACGTCCGAAAACGTCGTGAATCGCTTGTTTTCTAGGTACCTCGTAGAGCTTTTGGGCGGTATTGTGGGCCCATGGACGCGCTGACCCAGCCCCTCAGAGACGGGCATACTCTGGACCCGGCGGACTTGGCGGCAATGGCCGACGCGTTGGCTCAGTCGGCCGATTACAGGGTCCTTCGACGCCTGTTCCCCCGGTCTCCTTACACCCCGGAGGCCGGGCAGGAGGTCCGGACGGGCATTCTTCTCGACACCGAGACGACCGGCCTCGATTGCGCCAAGGACGAGATCATCGAGCTCGGGATGGTCAAATTTGACTACGCGGCCGACGGGCGGATACTCGGCGTCAGAGACACGTTCTCCGCCTTCAACGAACCGAGTGTGCCGATCTCCGCGGAAGTGACGGCACTCACCGGCATTACCAACGAAATGGTCACGGGACACAAATTCGACGATGCCGCCGTCACAGCCTTCGTCGAAAGCGCAGTCATCACGATCGCGCACAACAGTGGCTTCGACAGAAAATTTGCCGAACGCTACTGGCCCGTGTTCGAGCACAAGGCCTGGGGCTGCAGCATGAGCGAGATCGACTGGCGCAAACATGGCTTCGCGGGCTCGCAGCTCGGCTATCTCCTAAACGGAGCCGGCTACTTCCACCAGGCGCACCGGGCCGTCGACGACTGCCACGCTCTGTTGGAGATCCTCGACTTCGTACTCCCGACGACCGGCGCGCCGGCGCTCGCACTCCTGCTCGAGACCGCCCGCAAGCCGACCCTGCGCGTTTGGGCGGAGCAGACCGCTTTTGAGCTCAAGGACTCGCTGAAGAGGCGCGGCTACCGCTGGAACGACGGCAGCGACGGCAGGCCGAAGTCCTGGTTCAGAGACGTCGACGAGACCGCGCTCGACGATGAGATCGCGTTTCTGCGGACCGAGATCTACATGCAGGACGTCGAGCCAACCGTGCAGAGGCTGACCGCATTCACACGGTTCTCCGGCCGGATCTGAGGCGGCCTAGCGGCCGAGACGCTTCTCGACGCGCTTGCGGGAATTGCCGACTTTCTTGACGGCCTTCTTCACCGCCGAGGCCGAGCGGCCGGTCTTCTTCGCCTCGTAGCGGACTTCGTAGTCCTGTCCCTTGGCGACGCGTGCCCGGTCCTGCTTGCGTCCACGCGCGGTCTTCTTCTTCGCTGCCGCCATCGGCTCCTCCTCTTGCGAACTGATGACGGGGCAACGCCGCAAGGATTCGCGGGTTCCGGAAACGAATTCTGCCGTCCCGGCTTGAGTCCACCGGTTGTTGCGTTGGAGTTCGTTGCGTGGCGTTTCAGCGGCGTAAACCGGCGGCGGTCGGCGTGAAGGCGCCGTTCCCGGGCTTCGTAGAACCGGCTTTGGCATCGTCGATCGAGAAGGTGCCGTCCGGAGCGCGATGGATTCACGAAATCAAGTTCGACGGCTACCGCGTCCAGGTCCATCTGGCGAACGAAGCCGTGAAGGTCTTCACCCGCCGCGGTCACGACTGGACCAACCGCTTCAAGAAGGTCGCCGACGACGCCTGGCACATCAAGGCCGGCTCGGCGATCGTGGACGGCGAGATCGTGGTCCCCGCCGCGGACGGCACCACGGACTTCTCGGTCCTTCAGAACGAACTGAAAGGCAGGTCGACCAGCATCGTTCTGGTCGCCTTCGATCTCCTGTACCTGAACGGCCGCGACCTCCGGAAGCTGCCGCTCTTCCAGCGCAAGACCGAACTGAAGAAGATCATCCACGGCACCGAGGTTCAATTCAGCGAAAGCTTCGAGATAGAGGGCCGCGAGATGTTCGCGCACGCCTGCAAGATCGGGCTGGAGGGCGTGGTCTCGAAGGTACGCGACAGCGCGTACGCCAGTGGCCGCGGCAACAACTGGGTGAAGAAGACATGCGCGCAGCGCGAGACGCTGACGATCGCCGGCTTCGCGCTCGACGAAGGCAAGTGGGACGGCATCTATCTCGGTAGGCGAAAGGGGGACGACCTGGCCTACGCCGGCAAGGTCGACCACGGCTTCGATAAGGTCTCCGCAGCCGACCTGCAAAGGCGACTGAAACCACTCATCCGGAAGACGCAGCCGTACGCGAAGCGGGTCGCCCACAAGGGCATCTGGGTCGAGCCGAAGCTGCTCGCCGAGGTCGAATATCGGGCCAAGTCGGCGGAAGGAAAGGTCAGGCACCCGTTTTTCAAAGGGCTGCGCGAAGACATGTGAGGGACATGAGGGAGCGTTCCGATCAATCCTTCGAGATGCGACCTCTGGCCGGCCACCATCGCCGGTTGTTAGGATGTCGAGTGCACGAACCAGGGAGGCCGCGCATGAACTCCGACCGCCAGTATGCCGTGACGTCACTGCTCTTCGACTACGTGAAAAGCCCATCCCTGCGGCATCTCCGCGATCCCCACAGCGTGCACAAGCTTGCGCGGGAAATCGTGAATGCGATCGATCGGGCGAGCTCGATCTGGAGCAAATGGGAAGGTGAGCGGCAGGAGCTGGCGAAGGCTGCCGCTCCGTGTTGGATACCGATCGAAGACCTGCGCGTCACTCTCAACAATTTGCCCGGCCCGCCGCTCACCAAAACGGACGTAGAACAGCGTCTGCGCGCGATCTGGGAGGAGCCCTACGCAAGCTATCCCAACGAAGGCCTCAAGGACGGTTGCCTGGCGCTGTATCTCGCCGAAAAGGCGCAAGGCACCGAGATGCGCGCAATCATCGGAATGCTTCAGGAGCATCTGGAGCGTGAGGACGAAAGGCTCCGGCGAGAGCAGGAGGAGAGGTATCGCAAGCTGAAAGAAGAGGAGCGAGTAAAGCTGGAGCAGCGCTTTCTCTCCGGAGCCGATTGTGGCTGGACGCCGGTCGGCGGATCCGGGGCTCTCTACTGCCGTCGCAACGGCCGGTCCTTCCGCATCGTGCAAGGCAAGGATAAGCGCTGGACCCTCTATCGAATAAAAACGATCGAAGACAAAGGCGAATTGCTTGGCCTCTATCAGGGCCGTGGCGACGCGAACAAGGCACTGAGTACGATCGCCTACGCCAACGAGCGGTAAGCTCCGACCGATGGGAACGGTCTGATTTGGCTCCGACGTCAATGATCGTTGAGGCCCGATTGGAAGGAACCGGCATTGCCGATGCAGCACCGGAGTTCCGGTTTACGCCCCATCTAGAGCGTCACGAAGACTCTTGAGGAGAAATTCGGACCTCCAAGATTTTCCGACGTTGACGGCATCCCGCAGAACCGGCTGCGCCTGGAGATCGGCAGCAACGTAGCCGCTGGCGAGAATGAAGGGCACGGACATCGACCGGAGCGTCTCGGCAACCGGGGTGACCCATTTTCCCGCCAAGTTGACGTCGAGAATGGCGGCGTCGGGCCACTCGACCTTCAAGACCCCTAAAGCGCCATCTATGTCCGGGACTGGGCCGATCACGCGATATCCGGCGGCCCTCAGCTCGGTGTCGAGCTCCAGTGCAATGAGGTACTCGTCTTCGACAACCAATATTCGGGGAACGTCGTCCACGATGTGCCCCCCGGTCTTCAAAACTCCACAGGCGCTGCGATGTGAACGCGTAAACCGGCGGGCTCGTACTTCAGTTCCACGGAGCCCCTTAAGCCCTGCACCGCGCTGAGATCGATCAGCCTGCAGCCGAAGCCGGAGCGTGTCGGCGGAGTGACCGGAGGGCCGTTTTCCTCGCGCCAATCGATGTGAAGGATGGCTTTGCCCTCCTCCTCCGACGTGCGCCAACCCAAGTGTATCAGACCTCCGGGCTTGGAGAGCGCACCGTATTTCCAAGCGTTGGTGACCAGTTCATGCAAGATGAGGCTCATCGGCACGATCTGTCGTTGGCTAAGGCGAACGGCCGGTCCGGCGATCACCCGGTAGCGGTCCGGGCCCGCAGCCTTCAACGACTGCTCCACCAAGGCACTCAGATCGGCCTCGGCGCTGCCGGCCAGCGCGAGGGTCTCGGCTTCGGTCACAGCTTGGAGCCGGCCCAGGAATGCGTCCCGGTAATCCTTGGCTGACCGGCCTTCCACATCGCCCTGATTGGCAAGCGAGCGAATGATCCCGAGGAGATTCTTCATCCTGTGCCGCGTCTCGGCGAGGAGAATGTCTTTTTGGGCTTCGCTGTGGCGTCTATCGGTCACGTCCTCAAACAGGATCAGGACGCTGGTGCTGTTGTTATCTGGGTGAACCAAACGACGGGCGCTGACCAGCATCGTTCGCGGACCAATGGTCGGAAAATTGGCTGCCACTTCGTAGCCGACCACAGCCGTAGACCGCGGAATGATCTCGCCGACGAGGCGCCTGAGTTCAGGTATGTCCCATTGACCGTCGCCGAGTTCGAAAAGGCTGCGCCCAACCGTGTCGTCCCGTCCAACCCTGAAGGTTTCGTAGAACCCGCGGTTGGCCGTCAGGACAGATCCGCCCTGGTCAAGCACAAGGAGGGGTTCCTCGAGGGTGTCGACGATCCCTTGCGCCTGAACGTGCTCGCTGCGCAGGAGACGGTACAAGTCTTCGAGATTCATCGGGCCTCTCGCCTCGGACGGTTTCCCACTAGGCTAATATGGGGCCAGACCGTTCACAAAGGAAAATGGGCTGGTTGGCCGTCCGCGCGACACCGTCCAGGCGGCCCGATGCTTTCGCTCGCCGGCCAAATTGAACGTAGTGCCGCCGAATCCTTGGTTTGAGCCGATTACGCCCTTTGAGCCATTCCTGAAGAGTTCCGCCAGAGGCGCGAAAGATAGTCCTTGCTCGGCGGCTGCGGACAGGCGCACGCTGTGGCCATCACAGCCCGGACCTTGGCTGCTATCTGTGATGAGAACGCCGGTAGCGCTCCCGCCCTCATCGAACAAGGGAGCAGCGCCATGACGAAGCGGCGTCGTTTCAAACAGACTCGATCTTTGGAAGAGCGCCTAGCCGAAGAGGCTCAGCGTTTGCGCGAGGAAGCGCGCCTGCTTCCGCACGGGCCCCTACGGGAGCAGGTCATCCGGAAGGCGCGGCAATGTGAGACCGGCTCGCACATGAGCGACTGGCTGCGATCGCCGGGATTGAAGCCGCCCGAGTGAGCCGCTCCAGCTAGAAACTGCTGCAGCCGGTGCTAGTTGACCCCTCATGGCAGAGTCGTTCGGCAGAGAGTTTACCATCGTCGAGGTGACCTCGGACTCGGGCTCAACGACGGAAATATGGCTCGCTCTCGCCAAGCCGAGCCAGGCTGTAACCCTTGTCCTTGCGGCCGTACCGGAAGGCTGGACAGCACACGTTTTGCCAAGCGTTCTGTCTGAAAAGCAGCAAAAAATGTTCGAGGAAGTACACCTTCAACCCGGCGAGGTTTACAGGCTTTCGACTGAGTAAGGCGGCTCGATTGACGCGACCTGGCCTCAGCCGAGGCCCATGAGTGATCACGCGAAGGCGCCGGCCGCCTTTATCCGCTCTTCGGCTGTAGCATAGGGGAGCCTGATCCCGTCATTCCGACGGACCGCGCTTCTTCAGAAACTCGTCCACTGCCTGCAGCAGCAGAACATGCATCTTGGTCCTCTCTCGATGCGCGATCTCTCGCAGCGAGTCGTACGTCGCCGGCTCCAGATAGAGCGACATCTGGCGCGCTCGTTCCTTCAGCGTGCCCATGGCACGCGGCGGCGGGTCCGGCGCCGTGGCCTCCGCAGGATTGGCCGACACCCGCCAGCGCGATTGCCGCTCAGCCCGGGCGGCGCCGGGCGCCGGCACCGGACCGTCGAGGGCACCACGATCGGACGCGAGACCGGGCGCAAGCGCCGGCGCGTCCGAAACGAGGTCTTCAAGAAGGTTCTTCCGTGTCGCCACCTCGCCGCTCCTCGTCCAAGCCTCGACCCGATCCTATGATCCTATGATCCTGTGATCCGGTGATCGTGTGATCCCGTGATCGAGTGATCCTGCAATCACAGGAAATATGGACTGCGAAGCTTAAGAAACGCTGTTGTGCGGACGGATCCGCTCCTCCCGGCCTGGCGCCGATCCGGCGCGTTCGAGACGTCTCCGGTCGGCCCGAAATCGGCCGAGATTGACGCCCCGAATCGCCGAACGGGTGGTACACGGCGGTGGTCACAAATCACGGCCGGCCTTTACAGGAATCCTTATTTGTCGGCGGATTTTGCGCAGTCGATGCGAAGGGGAAGGGATTCCCACTCTCTCCGCCATCGCATCTAGATCGCGCTGCGCGATCTCGCGCCCGTGGTCGCCACGGCCGAGGACTCGAAGGCGCAGCCGCGCTCGGCCAACGTCAATCGATTTTCGATCAGGGCATTGGCGCGGCCGGAGGCGAAGGGTTCTACCCTCAAGGTTCTCGAGAGGCTCGCAGCCGCCGGCAGCCGAGCTACCCGCAAAAGTTGCCGACGGGCGCCAAACCGGGCATGCTACTGCAATTAGAACAACCAAATTCCGGGCTGTCGAGGAATGGCGGCATCGTCATCCGAATTTCAAACGAAAATTTTGCGGCGCAGCGTCTTTCCGGACGAATACAAACTGTATCGAGCGGCCCTCGAATGGGACCTGACCGACCCCATCGTCATCGAGACACGCAAGGACCTCAAATCCGAAAAGCGGTGGCAAGACCACCTAAAACCCTATCATCATCAGGTCACTAACCTCATCACCTTTTGCAGGCGCCTCCCGGTGACGCTGCTCGCCGACGACGTAGGCCTGGGCAAAACTATAAGCGCCGGCCTGATTGCCAGCGAACTTATCGCGCGAGCGAGGGTCCAAGATCCTTATCGTGTGTCCGAAACTGCTTGGACCGCAATGGCAGGCGGAATTACAGGCAAAATTCGACGTCCCTGCTCAAATCGCCACCGGCAGAGAGCTGATAGCCGCCGAACCGGACGATGTTGGCGCGGTGATAACGACCTATGCTTCGGCACGTCTGCATCTCGAAAAAATCCCCGAAGATCGTTTTCAGATGCTGATGCTCGACGAGGCGCACAAACTGCGCAACCTCTACGGCGTCGATCCACCGCCGCAAGTCGCATTGCGCTTCAAGGAGGCTCTTGAAAAGAGGCGCTTTCGCTACGTACTGATGCTAACCGCCACCCCGATCCAGAACCGGTTGTGGGATCTCTATTCTCTCGTCGACCTCCTTACGGTCGCGCGAGGTCACCAGAACCCATTCGGAAGCGAGGGCATGTTCGCCCGCAAGTTCATCGCCGACAAGCGCGACACGGCTCGTCAGCTCAAGGCTGAAGCCCGCGAGCAATTTCGCTCAATCGTGTACGGCTACATGTCACGGGTGCGGCGCGGGGACGCCAAACTGTATTTTCCAGATCGGTTCGTCCAGCTTCACCGCGTGGACCCGACGCCTGCCGAGCTTGAACTTATCCGGGTCATCAGCAAACCGATTCAAAAGCTCAATAGGCTGGCTCAAATTGGAATCCTGCAAGCGCTCACCAGCAGTCCTCATGCGGTGATGGCCCAGCTTACCAACATGGCGCGAAATGGAACCGTGCCACAGGAGCTCGCTGCGGCCGTCTGCAGCATCGTCGCAGGCATGAGCACTAGCGCGAAGCTAAACGGACTCGGCACACTGATCGACCAATTAATGCGTCAAAACCCGGAGCGGTGGCGCATGGTGGTGTTTACCGGTCGGCTTGAGACGCAGACGACAATTCAGGCGTTCCTAGAAGCGCGGGGCCTCAAGGTTGGAATCATCAACGGCAATTCAGGACAGCGCAATCAGGACACTATAGCTCGTTTCTGGAAGACTCCGCCCGCCTGCCACGTGATCGTCTCGACCGAAGCAGGCTCAGAGGGCGTGAACTTGCAGGTCGCCAACGTACTGGTGAATTTCGACCTGCCTTGGAACCCGATGATTGTCGAACAGCGGATCGGCCGAATTCAGCGGCTCGCGTCCGAACATGCGAGCGTCAGCATCCTCAACATCACGCTCAGAGGGACATTCGAGGAGTATATCGTCGGCCGATTGATGGAAAAGCTGCAGATGGCAGCACATGCGATAGGCGATATCGAATCGCTGCTCGAGCCTTCGGGTGTGGACGACGAGAATGGGGAAGATTTCGAGGACAGGATTCTTCGACTAGTGCTGGCGGCGCTTGCCGGTAAGGACGTCGAGAAGGCCACCAGACAGGCAGAACAGAGCATAGTCGACGCGAAAGCCAAGCTGGAAGCGGAAGAGGCCAACATCAACGACATGCTCGGCAGCATGGACGGCGCGGAGTACGTCGGACCGCGAGCTCCCAAGCTTCCTCCGATCATGCGCTCGATGGAGCCGCGGGACTTCGCGGTCGCGGCTCTCGAGAGCCTTGGAGCAACCGTGACGCCCAAGGAAGACGGAATTTATCTGTCGGAGGACGATACCGGCCGCGAATGGATTTGTTTCGACGAACGTGCCCCAAATAGTCGGGCCACCCTGTACGCACCCGGATCGGCCGCGTTTTCGCGATTGGTAAGCCGGATGATCGCTACCGGCGTGCACAAAGTTGAGGACAACGACGAGAACCCCGCTGGCCAGGCCGATGAAATCTGCCGCCGCTGGGTCGACAGCTTCGACGCGTCACCCATCACGACCAAGGTGGAAGGGGTGCGGCGCTGTTTCGAAGGAAAGGCGCTCATCCGAGTGCGTGCGACCGTTGCTCACGACAGCTACGAGCGTCTGGTCGAAGTGGAATGTCGACCCGGCGAACACAAAGCTCATGCAGTCCGGTCCGGACTTTACAAGTTGGCCGACACGATTGAGAACGCCCAGCATCTCGGAATCGATACCGAACGGCTGGCCGATGCAGCCGGGCGTGATCAAGGCATCAGCGAGTTCTGCCGTTTCTACCTCGAACGGCGCGTTCAGGAAACGGTTGCCGCCGGCGATGACGCCCGAAGGCGCAAGAAGATGGAGGACGACTTCACGCCCCGCCTTGGACTGACGGTCGTCGCTTTGGAAGGCGGTATTCATCGCGAGGTGACCACGGAGGTGCAATACAAATTCGACACTGGTCCGGCATATGAGAGCCGACTGACCGTAGTCCCGCGGACGGGTGATTGTCTTTCGGCCCCCGAACTTGGTCGCTGCGACAGAAGCGGCACGGTCGCGCCGAAGGAATGCTTTAGTCGTTGTGTCATGACTGGAGTGAACGTCTTGCGACATCTCCTCGTCACATCGGAGGTCAGCGGCCGAATGGCTCTTCCGGATCACGCGCTGCGCTGCAGTCTCACAGGCAAACTCGTCTTGAGCGATGAAGCAGAAGTATCCGCAGTCAGCGGAAATCCCGTTGCGAGTTTGGCTCTGGAGACGTGCAGCCTCACCGGAAAACGGGCAGAACCCCAGCACTTCGGTCGATGCGAGTTCACTTCCCTGGAGGTTCTAAAGAGCGAGTTGGCCGTCAGCGATATTTCTGGCAAGCCCTATCGTCGCGACCAGCAACTAAGGTCAGTCGTATCGGAGCAGACGGGCCACAAGGACGAGTTCCTTCTTTGTCATGAGACCCGGCAACCGATAACAAAGCAAGAGGCAGAGCAGTGCGACGTCAGCGGGAAATTCGTGCGGCCTGGCGTGCTCGAGCGGTGCGGCGCAACAGGAAAGGCCGTCTTACCGTCCGAGCTGGAGCGCTGCGCGGTCACGGATATTCGAGTGTTGAAAGGGCTGCTTGTTCCCAGCAGCGTTTCTGGCGCTCGCATCCAGCATCAACTAGCCATCCGCTCGGTTGCGGGCAAATACTGCGCTCCAGCCGAAGCCAGAGTCTGCATGTGGACTGGACGCAGATCGCACCCGGATGATCTTAGGGTCTGCAGCCTCACGGGAATTTCTTTCCATGCCGAGTTCGCCGCGCCCGGCGGCAATTCCTATCTGCAGCCGCTCGGTGATTTACTGCATGGCGTGCGCCGTGCGACCGACGCGTCAGATCGTTGGGACGCGATTGCCCTAAGGGCATCCGATGCCCTGCGCGGAAGCCGCTGTCGTGTGGAATTCGCCCTCACCTCGCCGGATAAGCGGCATTTGGCGGTTTGCACGGAGGTTCGCACCCTACTGGGCTTTAGAGTTCAACAAGCTGGCTTGCTGTACTCGATGGATGACAGAACCATCGTGGGTCGCTTGGCACTGGGCAAGCGCACACCGAAAGGATGGGCACCAGGCTAGGCTCTCGACGAAGACTCGTCGGCATCAGTCCGCAAGTGCTCGGATTCCGTCTAACAGAATTCGGGTGGCTCGACAGTCGTCCTCATTGTAGGCGAGTATGCGTTCCTTGATCATCGGGTCTCGTTCGCGGCACCACCGGTCGAACCATTCGACCGATGCAGCACCGGAAGGATGCGTATCGCGCCAGCCGAATCCGAGATACCGGGCTATAGTCTTAATCGAATGATCGCGAGTGGGCCATTCAGTCGCCTTCAAAACCACATCTCCGTAGAGATCAATCGCTCGGCGTGGGTCGAACAATTGTTCGATGTCCTCGGGCGTGCAGACGTCTGGGTACTTCTCTTGGAGCTTCCGATAGATTGTTCGCTCATACTTGCTGTAGTAATAGATGCCGGCACCTACTCTCCGGAGCGGATCGACTTCGATGTCGAAAAACAACTCAAGCGAGAATGGATCGAGCCTTATTGGTGCGCGCAAATAGGGTTTGGGCAAAGGAGCTTTGAGCATGACGGCACGCGCTTGCAAGGTCGTGTCCCAGGGAGTGGTGTAGCTGGAGCGAAGCCGCTCGCGACGCGCGCCCTCATATAGCGCCGTAGCGAGCGAGCGCCTTTGCGGGTGGTCACCGATGATTCGTCGGTAAGGTTTGGATTGCGACAGCCAACCTGATTCGAGGAACCACCGATGACCGACGACATGATGAACCTGCGCGCGCTCGTGGAGAAGACCCCTGATGCCGATCTGTTGCGCGAGATGATCGGCTTTGCCGCCCACCGGCTGATGGAGCTGGAGGTCGAAGGCCTGACCGGGGCCGCCTATGGCGAGAAGAGCCAGGAGCGGCAGGTCCAGCGCAACGGCTATCGCGATCGGAGCTGGGAGACGCGGGCCGGCACGGTCGAACTGCGCATTCCCAAGCTGCGCAAGGGCTCGTACTTCCCGGGCTTCCTGGAGCCGCGGCGAATGGCCGAGAAGGCGCTCACCGCGGTGGTGCAAGAGGCCTATGTCCAGGGCGTCTCCACCCGCTCGGTCGACGACCTGGTGCAGGCGATGGGTATGAGCGGCATCTCCAAGAGCCAGGTGTCGCGGCTGTGCGGCGAGATCGACGACAAGGTGAAGGCCTTCCTCGCCCGTCCGATCGAGGGCGACTGGCCCTATCTGTGGATCGATGCCACCTATGTGAAGGTCCGCCAGAACGGGCGCATCGTCTCGGTCGCGGTGATCATCGCGGTCGGGGTCAACAGCGACGGCCGGCGCGAGGTGCTCGGCATGGACATCGGCCCCTCCGAGGCCGAGACGTTCTGGACCGCGTTCTTGCGCAAGCTGGCGCGGCGCGGCCTGCGCGGCGTCAAGCTCGTCGTCTCCGACGCCCACGAAGGCATCAAAGCCACGGTCGGCAAGGTGCTCAACGCCACCTGGCAGCGTCGCCGCGTGCACTTCATGCGCAACGCGCTGGCGCATGCCGGCAAGAGCGGACGGCGCGTCGTCTCCGCCTTCATCGCCACCGCCTTCGCCCAGGACGATGCGGAGGCGGCGCGGGCGCAATGGCGACGCATTGCCGACCAGCTCCGCCCTAAACTGCCGAAGCTTGCCGCCTTCCTCGACGAGGCCGAGACCGACGTGCTTGCCTACATGAGCTTCCCGGCTGCGCACCGCGCCAAGCTGCACTCGACGGATGAGATGGACAAGCGATTTTTAATGATCGCCCCGATGACGATTGGGGAAATCGCGTCCATTCTTTTGTTCGGCCGCGGCGGGGCCATTCTTCCGTCCCGGCCACCGATCTCGCAGCCGCCGCGCGCAGGGTCGGTCAAGGCTGGCCGCGTTTGCGGCCACCGCACGGCTTGGCCTTGACCGGCCCGAGCACGGCGGCATGCTGGCGTGGAACGGGACTGCATTCCTGGCTGGCACTTGCCGTCAGCGGCGGTTATGGTTGTCGGGCGCGGGCGACCTCGTGGCGAAGCGTGACGCGTCGGCTGCAAGCGTCGCCGGACTGCCTATTTTGTCCTGCCGAGCTGAGGCGCCCGCGCGCCGGGTTTTGGCCGCCGCGGTTTCCATTGCGACACCATTCGTTCGTAGTTTCGCTCCGCCTGGGCGGCAATCAACATCTCACGGTTGCGCAGCGCCGCGATGTTGTAGGCATAGGCTGGTCCGCGCCGGCTGCCCTTCTGTTGCGGATGTCCAGCTTGAAGTTGCATTGCGCGGGTCTTGTTAGCGACCAGCGCCGGACGCGCCCACAGGTAATCCTCGCCCTTCGTCAACAAATGCCAGCAGAGCACCGTGAGCTTGCGAGCCACGGCCACCGCGGCGACCTGATGGCCACGCCGGGCGCGAATCCGCACGAAAAAAGCATGCAGTGGACCGGGCGCCTTGGCCGCGGCCCAGGCGGCCTCGACCAGCATGGCGCGCGCGTGACTGCGGCCGATCTTGCTGATGCGACCGTGATGGGTGGCTCCCAGTCCCGACTGCCGCACCCGCGGGTTCAGCCCGAAATAGCTCACCAGCTTCTGCGGGCTGTTGAACCGGCTGATGTCGCCGATCGCCGCCACGATACCGGCGGCGACCGCCAGATTGACGCCGGTGATCGTCATCAGTCGGTTGACCGCTGAATCGTCGATGGCGTCCTGCGCGATTTCACGGTCGAGCAGAGCCAGGTCTTCCGCCAGCCGGTCAAGCTCACGGACATGCCGATCGATGGCCGCGCGCTCATCGTGCGGCAGCTGTTGGGCCCCCAACCACGCCCGGCCGCGGGCGTTGAAAAGATCGGCATGCGGGCACTTCGGGATTAGGTGCGCGTGCAGGATCGAATGCGCCTCGTTCTTGAGCCGCGTGCGATGCCGCACGACCTGGTAGCGCCGCGCCACCAGCCGACGCTTGCGTTCGGTCTCCGCGTCAGGCGTCCAGATCTGCGGCAGGTACCCGGCCGCCTGCAGACTGGCGAGCGTGCCGGCATCGATCTTGTCGGTCTTAACGTGAGCCTGGGCGATCGCCTTCACCTGCAGCGGATTGGCGATAATCACCCGTGCCACGAACGGCGCCAGAACCCGCGACACCGCCATGCTGTTGGCAGTCGCTTCGACCACCACCTCATCACTGGCCAGCAGGGTCTTGCCAAATCCCTCCAGCGCAGTCCGCGTCATATCGATGCGGCCCGCATGTCGGAGCCTGCCGTCCTCCCAAAACACCACCTCGCCGAAAGTTCGGTGGACGTCGATGCCAATCACCCGTCGCATTCGCACCTCCTGCCAGACATATGACGGGAGCTGCGGGCGACACGACAACTACGGATTCGCGCTCCCAGCGCAACCGGGCGAGTCGCAGAGGCGGCCAGCTACTAACTCGAGCTCTCGGCTCATCGAATAACATCGGCCTGCCCGCACTTCGTGCTCCCGGTGCCTCTGTCCCGATGGTCGCACCATACGCCACGATGTAGAACACCGCAGCGGGAACGTTGGCACCGAGACATCTCATACCGGTTACCAATCCGCTCGAAAGGGTCAATGGCGAGATCAAGCGCCGAACCGAAGTGGTCGGCATCTTCCCCAATGAAGACGCCATCGTCCGCCTCGTCGGTGCGATCCTGCTCGAGCAGAACGACGAGTGGGCGGTCCAGCGCGGCCGCTACATGACACTGGAAACCATCGCCCCGTTGGGCGATGATCCTGCCGTCAGCTTCCCGGCAATCGCCAGCTGACCGATCCGGCCCATGCCGGCGAACGTGGTGACCCGCACTCAGCTACACCACGCCACGGGACACGATCGCTTGCAATGCGCGGAAGCGATCCGCCCCTACCCCCGCGAACACAGTCTTCTTTCCCCTGATGAACGCATCCGGATTGATCTCCGCCAGAGATGCAATCGTGGGTATCTGATCATTCATCGTATCGCGATCTGATCGCCGAAGAAACGGGATCAACGTCAGATCGTCAGAAGCCGTGAGGCGTTCGAGGCAGAATGAGTACCAGTGACACAGTTTGCAGACGCTGGCATAACCGGGGAGCGGGATGACTTGCCGCGCAAGTATCGATCGCGCTTCGGAGAGGGTGTCTTCGTAGTCAGCCCAAAGATTCTGGTCGGACAGGTTGCTGAAGTCGTAGGTGACCTCGTCTCCGTGAATGTCCAAGACGAAAGCCCGACGTCCCGCCGAAAGATTCATTCGCTCGAGGATGTCCACATAGAGACCGAGCTGGACGGCGTAATGGCGCTTCGTCCTGCCGTCATGATCGTCATCTCCGCCCTCCTTGCCGCGCCCTGATTTGATGTCGCCTGGGATGTAGCCGCCGACCTCCTTGCGTAACAGGTCCGGCCTACCAAGCAGATCACCAGCGCTTATGGATCCTCCGTAGATTAGAGGCTCGCCGTTGCTCATGGCGTCTAGCGTGAGCCGCTCGCGGTCGCTCTCTTTGGCGCCCGAGAGATCGACAAAGGGGATTTCCAACTTGGAGATCGTTTCCTGCTCGAACAAACTGCCCCTCTCCCACAGCAGTCGGATGAAGGGGTTTATCTCGTCTCGCTTTCCGACATCGCCGAATGCATCCAAAGCGACCCGCTGCGGGCATTCGACGAGATTGTACAGAATTGAAGCCGTTACGATCATCGCCTCATTCCGGCAAGAGAGCTACGGGGCCACTCAGGGCCTTCGCCCGGCCCTCCGTCTTGCCAACCATTGCTCGGCGGCCTCTTCCATCACCGCCCAAGCTGCACGATCTTCTTCGAGCGCCGCCTGCTTGATCTCTTTGATGACCCGGGGGGTCATCTTCATAAAAAACACTATCCGATCATCGATCGGATTTTTCTTTCCCCGCTTCAGCTTTTTCTTGTCGACCATTCTGACGCCCGTCAGCCTCTTTGATCGCGAGAACCGTTCCATGCTGCGCGTTTGAAGAGCAAGAAGTAAACGTCAAGTATACGCTGATTTCCCCCGAATTTAGCCCGCTCGGCAGTCTCCTGCTTTCGTGCCAACGTCTCGAAAGTCGCGTCTCCAAAGATACATATACCAAGACATATATAACTATATACATATATCGATCGTTAGAACGTGTCTTGGTGCTGGAATGATGGGCGTCGTGCGGAATTGGAGGGTCGAGCTGATCGAGGCCTATCCCGATCTCTTCCGGCCGCCGGCCGATTTCCCGGGCGCGGCCCAGGGCTCCCCCGAGTGCGATGCCGGCTGGTACGACCTGCTCGACAGGCTCTGCGTCCGGATCCGGGCCGCGGTCCAAGCCGATGGCGGCCCCTTCAAGCTCTCGCAGATCAAGCAAAAGTACGGGACCCTTCGCGTCTATTGGGACGGCGCGCTTTCTCCGGAGGCGGACGCCCAGGTCGAGGAGGTCATCGCGCTGGCGGAAGCCCGCAGTGCGGTCACCTGCGAGATCTGCGGCGAGGAAGGCCGCCTCCGGGACGGCGCCTGGCTGACGACCCGCTGCGCGACCCACGCCGAAGGCCGGCCGGTGGTCGAGGCCCGGAGCGGCTTCGAGAACATGCACATCGTCCGCTACGTGACGGGCGGCAACCGCTTCGTCTCCTGCCGTCGGTACGACCGCGAGAACGATGTTTTCGTCGATGTCGACCCCGCCACCCTCGGCATCGAGGAGGATTGAGATGGCCACGGAGGATTGGGGCCGCGACCTCATGCGGCGCCATCGACGCCTCTTCACGATAAATGCCGACGAGCCCTTCCGCTCGTTCGGCTACCCGTTCTGCGGGCGCGGATGGCTGGAAATCCTGGAACGGCTCTGCGGCCGGATCGAAGACGCATTGCGCGATGGCGAGACGTGCGAATTCGCGCGCATCAAGCAGAAGCTCGGCAACCTCCGTGTCGACTGGGAGGCCGAAGCCTCCGAGGGCACCGAGGACACGATCGGTCATGCCGTGAATCTCGCCGTCGCGCGGTCCGCTTGCACCTGCGAGATCTGCGGCCGCGAAGGCCGCCTGTACAACCACAAGGGTTGGCTCTCAACGCGCTGCGCCGAAGACGGCACCGGCGAGCGCGTCCCGCCCCGCTTCGGAATCGAATTTCGAGCACGTTCACCGGCTCAGGCAGTGGCGCGGCTATTTCGCACGATACGACCGCGCGACCGACACCCTGACCGAGGTGCCGCCGCCCTCCAAGAATCAGGAGGGCCGGGATGGCTGAATTTCGCTGCCGCGCCTGCGGTCAGGAGGGGACTTGGGTCTACGACCCGGAGCGCTACACGTGTCCGGCCTGCGGCTCCATCGACGTGCACTTCGTCGTGTTCAGGCACGAACTGCCCGACGACGACCCGGCCGCAAAGCGGATGGACGAACTCGCAACAGAGGAAGCCAACAAGCGCCCGAAGAAGGAATCGGAGGACTAGATGGCCAGATTTCGCTGCGGCGCCTGCGGCCGCGAGAGCGAGTGCGAGTACGACGGGAAGGATCATCGGTGCCCGCTGTGCGGTTCGCCGGACGTGGTGTTCGCGCTCGGGATCGAAGAGCTGCCGGACGAAGTCCTGGATGCGATCAATTCGGCCGAACCGCTCGACGACCACCGCGACGAGGAGGATCGCTGAGATGCGCCTCTGGGCCTTGTCCGACCTCCACCTAGCAGGCTGTTGAAGAACTCAGCCGCGTTCGCAAACGAAGGCTGAATCGTCGCCATTGTGGATGTAGAAGTGGCCGACGAGCCTGCCCGCAGTGCCGATCATAGCCCATCCGCGACCGCAGGACGGATCATTCTCGTCCTGCCCTTCCCATGAGAACTCGGCGCAGGCCGATCCGTCGCGGGCGCCGTAGCGCACGTCCAGGAAGCCCTTGAGAGCCCCAAAGGCGATTTCGCCATCGGACTTGCCCTGGAAGGTGAGATGCGCCTCTTCGGCAAGATCGAGGAACTCGCTGTCCCAGACGTCCATCTCGACGATGCGCCAGCGGCCGACAAAGGCCTTGGCGAAGCCGGGCACCTTGGCCATCAGCCAGTCTCCGCAATCAGCTTGGGCAGCCGCACCAGATTGTAGGCGGCGGCAGCGAAGGTAAAGGCCCATGCGACGCGATCACGGCCACGGAAGCTGGTCTTCTCTTGCCCGGCGACCGTCTTGATCCAGCCGAATGCCTCCTCGATGCGCTTGCGGATGCGCTGACTGATGGCATAGCCGGCCGTGCCGGGTCGTTCGTCCGTCAATCGCAGAACTACGGCCGCTGGTGTTCTGTGCAACATGCGGCGTCACGTTCATCGAGCGCAGTTCGTTGACGAAGTCTTCTGCATCGTAGGCTTTGTCGGCGCCAAGCGTGATCGCTGTCGGTCGATCGGCACGAGGCTCGATCATGTGCAGCGCGGCCACCCGTTCGGCATGCCCGCCGGCCTGCGTCAGGCAGGCGTCGACCAGCAGGCCGTGGCGGTTCTCCATCAGCCCGTGCCCGATGAAGCACAGCTTCGTCTCCTTGCCTTTGCCCTTGCGGTAGAGCCTGGCGTCCGGATCGGTGGTTGAAGCATGGGTGTCATTCGAGCGTTTCTGGCCATGGAAGTCCGCTTCGGCATTGCGCCCGCCGCCTGGCGCTGGCGGCTCGCCGGAGCTGTCCTTCGGCTTGACGCTCTTCATCGAGGCCCAGGCCTCGATCAGCGTACCGTCGACCGAGAAGTGATCGCTCGACAGAAGCCTCTTCACCTTGGGCTGCGCCAGCACCGCCGCCAGGAACTTGGCCGCGATGTCGCCTTCCAGCAGCCGGTCGCGGTTCTTCGAGAACACCGAATGGTCCCAGGCTGCGTCGTCAACGCCGATTCCGACGAACCAGCGGAACAGCAGGTCGTATTCCAGTCGCTCCATCAGAAGCCGCTCCGAGCGGATCGAATAAAACGCCTGCAACAGCATCGCCCGCAGCAGCTTCTCCGGCGGGATCGACGGCCGCCCAATTGGCGAATAGAGCGCGGCAAACTCTCGCTCCAGCGCCGACAGGCCTTCGTTCACAATCGTCCGGATCGCTCGCAGCGGATGATTACGCCGCACCCGCGCCTCCAGGTCGACGTAGCTGAACAGTTCGCCCGTTCGATTGTCGCCGCCGCGCACGCACCATCTCCGAATCTCATCGGAGCCAATGAATCACGGTCGCCGGTCGGCGGCGAGCGCCTTTTTCAACAGCCTGCTAGAGCTCACCCGCGGCTGGGACCTGCCGGCGCCGGAGGAGCGTCCGGATTTCGACGTCATGATCGTCGCCGGCGACCTGGTCCCAAAGATGGAACGCGGCGTGAAATGGCTGCTGGAGCGTGTGCAAGACCACCCGGTCCTCTACATCCCCGGTAATCATGAATTCTATGGCTGCGACGTCGACCTCACGGTCGAGAAGGCGCGCGCGGCGGCCGCCGGCACCAACGTTCGCGTCATGCAGAACGACCGCTGCGCCATCGAGGGCATCACCTTCATCTGCGCCACGCTGTGGACCGACTTCGACCTGTTCGACGACGCCGACTACGCCATGATGGTCGCCGGCGAGACGATGAACGACTACCGCAAGATCCGGACGCGCAATTACACACACCGGCTGCGGCCGGCGGATACTCTCAAGCGCCACATGGAATCGCGCGATTTCATCGCACGCGAGCTGCGCAAGGACGGCCGCCGCGTCGTGGTGACCCATCACGGGCCGGTACCGGAAGCTGCGGGGCGCGGCTTCGAGCGCGACATCTCCTCGGCCGCCTACACCAGCGACCTGAGCCCGCTGATCCGGGAGTGCGGGCCCGAACTCTGGATCTACGGCCACACCCATGAGACCCGCGATTTCATGGTGGAATCGACGCGCTTCGTCTCGAATCAGAAAGGCTATGGACCTTGGCTGCCGCGCGAGCGCACCTGGGACAACCGAGATTTCAACGCGAACTTCGTCATCGAAATCTGAAACGGGAGCCGACCGTGACCGACGCCGACGATCTGAAACACACCGAGACCCGCCCCGCCCCTCACATGGTTTCGGATGCTTCGCCATGTTCAAGGCCAGCCGTCCCGGACCTCTTCACCTCCGCCAAGACCCCAGCCCCGGTCCCTGCGCGACACCCTGCGCTCAGCGAGGCTCTCATCCAGGCTTCGCTCGATCCGGCGGTCCGGTCGATCCTTCATGTTCCGACGGCGCCTGCTGGGACCGCGCAAGTAGACGTCGACGTCATCATCCTCGGAAAGGACGATGGCCGCTACGCGCTCGACGTCGTCGCCGCGCGCCGCATCAGGGACATCGACGAGGAAGGACTGGTCCAGATCGCGCTGCGCGAGCTCGGGCTGCAGCAACTCGTCGTCACCGCGGAGGACCTGAAGCAGGAGCCCCGCCGGTCGAATTGCCGTCAGGTCTGGGCGTATAGGAACTGGCAGGTCGCCCTCCCGCTGCGGCTGCGCATCCTCAAGGCGCTTGCCGACGACGGCCCGATCGAGCTCGACCGGCTGTTAGAGATGATCCGCAGCGATCGGGATCCGCTGATGGCCATATTCGCGCTGGCCTGCGCCGATCTCCTCGAACTCGATCTGACGTCCGGCCAAATAGGGCCGATGACTATGGTGAGGTCCCGCGTACGCGCCGCAAGGAATTGGGGGCGCTGGCCTATATCATCCACGACAAGCACATTCATCCCAAGATCCGCGATCTGCTCGGCGGCCTGATCGACGCCAACATGAAGGCCACCAGCAACGACCGCTCCCTGCGCAGGGGCGCGGACGCCGACGGCTCGATGCTGTCGATCCAGCAGCTCTCGGCGGCCTTCGGTGTCGAGCGCCCGATCCTGCAGCGGCTCGCCAGGAGCGGGCTCATTCCCGTCGTGCGCGCCAAGGAGGTGCGGTCGCCGGTCCGCATGGCGGTGACGGACGTGCTGCCGCTGCTCGCGCAGATGAAGGACGCCATGAGCGAAACCGAAGCCGCCCGCATGCTCGGGCTTCCGCTCACCGTGCTGCCGAGCCTCCTCGACCGCGGGCTGATCAAACGCCTCGAAGGTCCGGTCTGCGGCCTGATCCCGGGCTATGGCGGCTACACCAAATCCTCCGTCGACAAGCTCATGGCGAAGATCTGGTCGGCCGCCCGCCCCGCCGTCGGCAAGGGCCGCTCGATCGCGGTCGCCGCCCGCTCGATCGGCCCCGGCGAGACGCCATGGGCCGCGATCATCTCCGCCATCGTCGCGGGCGACGTCGAGATCTTCGATAAGAACACCAAGTACCGCAACATCCGTTTCAGCCTCGCCGTCGAAGACGTGGATGCGTTCGTCGTAGGCGTCTCCGAGCACCTGCGCGACGTCCCTTCGGATTTCAAGCTGCCCGAATGGAGCGCCCAGTCGACCGCTGCCGAGATCCTGCACGTCAACGTGGCCTTCCTGTCCCGCCTCGCCCACGCCATGCCCGACCTGCTGTCGCAGCGCGGCCCCCTGTACACGCCCTACTCGACGATCGAGGTCCACGCGCTCGCCGGGATGTACATCTTCGTGTCCGAGATCGCGCACCGCTGCGGGATGCATCCGCGCCGGGTGCCGACGTGGCTGCGTTCCAAGGGCGTCCATCCCGAGATCGCGCTGCAGGAGAACCGCGACTTCGGATACGTGCGTCTCGCGGTCGAGCCGCTGCTGGCCGAGTTCGCCGGCGAGACCGCCGAGATGCAAGCCGCTCTCGACCGCGCCGGCGACAGCGTCCGTACGCGGCTGATCAAGGCGGTCGCAGCGGGCGCCGGCCCGAAGGCGACCGCGGAGGCGATGGGCGTGCCCTATCGCCAGGCCAAGCGCTGGATCGAGGTCTGGCGCGAGACCGGTGCCGTCGCGCCCCGAAAGTTCGGGTACCGCTCGAAGCTCGACGACCACGAAAGCTTCCTCCGGCAGCTCGTCGCCGCGCAGCCGACCATCAAGCTCGCGCACGTCCACGACGCGCTCGGCCAGCGTGGCGTGAAGGCCAGCAAGACCGCGGTCTGGAACGCGCTCGAACGCTTCGGGATCGGACTCGCGGACCGGGACGCGCGGCAGGTCGCCGAGCTCCAGACCCTCCTAACCCAATCCTAGGAACCGAAAAAGGAGTCTCACGATGAAGTTCGACCTGCGGTTCAAGCCGATGAACCCCACACGCAGGGTGACGCGCCCGAACGAGGCATGGGCGGCCGATTTCATGGCGCTGGATTTCCCTGACAGGCCGTCCGTCATGTTGGTCGCCGACGTCGGCACGCGCCGTCCGCTGAGCGCCACCGTGAGCGTCGTCGTCGTCCAAGACATCATCGCCACGCTGGAGCGGCGCGTCAGGCGGTCGGGGCGTCCGGACGAGATCTGGATGGAGGGCAACCTCGCCTACAACTCGCCCCTGGGCGACTTCCACCCGGCGGTTCGGTCTTGGGCTAAGCAGCATCGCATCCGACTGACCCACGACCCGATGCTCCGAACAAGTCGCGTATCGGACCGGCTCTTTCGCGAGCTCACGGCCTTCCTCCATGACAAGCAGTTCCCGACGCTCATCGAGCTCGGTCAGGACATCGAACGGTGGCGCCAGTCCTACACCGTCGCAGCCATTCCCAACGTCAACCAGCAAGAGGAGTACACAATGATCATCATGATGTCCGAACGGCGCATGAAGCAGATGACGAAGCGCCTGCACAAGGTTTTGCGCGGGGTCGGCGTCGAGCTCAAACATTCCGCCTGCCTCGAGCTCGCCGCCCGCCTCTGCGGCTTCAAAGACTGGTACACCTACCTCCGTCGCGATCCCGAGAAGCCGCTCAGCCTCCTCGACGAGGAACTCCCGGACGAGGACTTCGCCGCGCGCGACGCGTTCCAGATGGCCGTGCTGCACGCGGCCGGGCTGGGCGAGGTCGCGCGCGAGTTGCTGGACCGCGCCAATCCGACGGGCTCTTGGGCCAGGCAATCCACGGAGGAGCCGGCCTGGGAAGCGACCGCAGGCAACGACCCGCTCTAGGCCGACACCTGATTGCCTGACCATCAAAACCGATAGGAGCGGTTTCCAATGGCCGACGACGGCGTTGCATCAACTATCCCCCAGCAAGACGCTCGCCGGCCCAAAACGGCTGCCGAACGACAACGTGCTTGTCGGCAGCGCAAGCGGCAACAGTGCCAGATTGCGCCGCCAATCACGCCCAACGTCACCGTCACGTCCGTCACCCCCGTCACGTTGCCCGTCACGTTACCTTTCACCGCCCACGTCACGGAGCCACGTCGCCAAGTGACGGGCGGGCCGGGATGCGCGGCGCGACGTCGCGCCCGGATGTCATCCCAATCGTAAGGGCGAAGGAGGAGTATGAGATGAAGCCGGACAACAAGTTCCCGGGCGCCCGCCAGGCCACGCGACGAAACCAGGCCTGGGCAGTCGACATCGCAATGCTCGACCTGGGCGGCAGCCCGCTTGTCACGCTGGTGATCGACGTCCACACGCGCTGCCCGCTGAGCGCGACCGTGTCACCCACGATCTCCGGAGCGGTCACCGACGGGCTGGACCGGCTCGTCCGGTCGTTCGAACGTCCGGAGGCGATCTGGGTCGACTATGTCCACGACCACGCCTCTTTCCCGTTTATGACCTGGGCCGATCGGCATGGCATCTCGCTCATTTACGGCGTGCTGCCCCGGGCGAAGGATCTCACGCAGGCGGCCTTGCGCGATCTCGGCGCTCACCTCCACGACAAGCATTTCGCGACGCTCATCGAGCTCGGTGATGACATCGAACGCTGGCGCAAGCGCTATGCACCGACACCCCGTGCCTTCCCCGCAGTCACCAACGGCGACCAGTGAAGGAATTCGACATGCCGTCCAAGACCAAAACCAAGTTCATGGCCGTCACCCCGATCCACGCCAACGAAGTCTGGGAAATCGACATTAAACCTCTCCGCTTTGTCGAGCGGCCGTCGGTAATCGCCGTCATCCACGACCTCACGGGCCTTCCTCTGTATGTCACGGAGGCGTCCGTGCGCGATGGCGACCCCGCCGGCTCGCTGGACGAAATCGTTGCGAAATTCGGCTCTCCGAAGACCATCAGGATCGTCGACACCGCCCCGTCGTCGCCGGCGCTTGAGCAATGGGCCGAGCGGCGTGGCATCTCAATCACCTACAATCCGATGCCAATCGGCTCCTGGTCCAAGCAGCCCGCCGAGGAGTTGGTCTGGGAAGCGGTCGCCCGTAACGACCCGCTCCGTCAAAACCACTAGGAGCGGTTTCCAGTGGCTGACGACAGCGCGACATCAACTATCCCCCCGCACGAAACCCGCCGCCCCAAGTCGGGTGCCGAACGACAACGCGCTTATCGGCAGCGCAAGCGGCAACAGCGCCATGCGCTGCCTCCTGCCTCCGCAAGGATCTTCCGCAAGATCGGAATGATGCGGACGGGGTCGCCTTCGGCCATGCGTGAGTTGCTACCATTCCGGTAGTATGGGGACAATCGGCAGTCCGTACTGGGCGTGTCGTACCCGGCGAGACCTTGGAAACACATCGGACGCGGCTGCCGTGTGGGTGACCGGCCTAATGGGAACGGCCACGCGCTGACCGTGTGCTACAGTAAGTGGAACTCTCGGCGACAGGGGCACTCGGGCCATGCTTTATATCAAGACGACTCGGGGATGGCGACCGTTGCACAAACGCCATTATGAGGTTGCTAACTCGTGGCGGGAAAACGGCTGGGACGTCGAGGAACACGTCGCCAAGTTGAATAAATCCGATTACTGGGTCAGCGAAATCAGCTTTGACTACTGGGTCGTAATGGATCGACTTGTCTATAGCGCAACGGTCTTAGCGACCGGGCGTCGCTCGGCTTTCCAACCATCCAGAAGATCCTGGAAGGAGACCGCTCGCTGCAGCGGGCGAGACATCGCCGGGCCAGGCGACACGGACAGGTGCGGGAAGGGAAACTCTGGGATAACTTCCCCCTTGCCAGTTTGGCCAAAGTCGAACTCGCACGCTGCATCGCTGCACCGAGCGCGCGAGCCATCGTCCGGCGGTTCTGATCATCGACGGCGAGCCCGTTAGCAGTAAGGTAGCCGTCCGCCGCTTCCAAACAGGCCTGCTCCATCCGGAATATTTTATCTTCCGGCATCTCGGGGCAGAAAGATCGATTGCCCGCTGAGCCGCAGCGAGTATCTCCTTGCTGGTCTTTCGGGGGCCAAATAGGCGATGCCCAAGCTGGACGTCCCAGTTGGTTTGTTGGCTTGGATTGTCCCTGTACTGCTCTAGCCATTGATCGTGCGCCACGATGGCTAGTTGGTGCGCCTCAAGCTCGCTCAGGGGTTTCGGTCCGGCGCGCAGGTTAGCCCACCGGGTCTCGAGGTCAGCGAGCGCCTTCGCAAAGCGCTGCTTCGCCTCGACTGGATCACGCGTCTGGAGGCTCAGCTTCTCTTCGCGCTTGCCGATGAGCTTGCGCAGGTTCTCCGGTACGGCTTTTCGGAGCTGATAGATTCCGGTTTTCGGGTGCTTCCACGGACGTGACATTGCAAGCGGCATTGTACCACCCTCTTGTACCAAACGGGTAGCGCTAAGCCGTTGAAATTGCTGAAATGCCTTGGATATCAGGCTCTTAGAAGAGCCGTGGTGCCCAGGGGCGGACTCGAACCCCGGACCCCAGGGTACCACAATCAACAGAGGCCGTTCGTGGTCCTGTTGCCCCGGGAGTCTCCGTCAAGAAAATATGATCGCTCTCTCCTGTTCGATTTAGCTGGCGGATATTGGCGTTGAGTGCCTTCCAGTTGTCCGGAGGCAGCCCAACCCTACTCTATTTTCAGTAGAGACCTCATTGCGACCGTGATTGAATGAATCGATCGAAGACTAGGTCGATTGCGAAGCTCATGTCACATATGTCTTTCGTTTTCCGCTCGAAAGGCACTGCGCGCAACCATGACCATTCAGGGCCGTACATAAGGACGCGATGGTTGGATGACCGCTCTTCGACAAGCAGAGATCCGGTACCGGGTCGATCCACGTGACGTGCCGCCCGTGAAGGCGGCACGGCGGCTACACCTCACCCTGGCTCGCTTCAACCAGTTGCTGCCGAGCCTGATCAAACGCGGCTTCCCTGAGCCGGACCCTGACACGGGCATGTTCGACCTTGATGCCATCGACCAGTGGAGGAAGAGCCGGCACCGTTCTACTCAAAATCTTGCGTTGGCAAATCAAAATGCGCAACCATCCCGGCCCGTCCGACGGTTCGGGGAGAAGCTCAATGGTGGTCAGGGTGAAGTTCAAGGGGCTTAAAATCGCGACCGCTCGGAGCAAGTATTACGTTTATCGACGAGAGACCGGCGAACCACTGATCAAGGGTTTCCTTGGATCACGCGCCGAACTGCTGCGGAAGTTGGAAGATCCTGAGTTCATTCAAGTCTACAACCGGCCGCGACTGCTCAAGCGTCGGTCTGGCGATTTCCCGATCGAGACACTAGGCGGCTTCGTCTATTGGTACACCTGCGCTGCGATCGATGACGCCAAAGAAGGCGAAGTCGATGGCTATCCCAAGTGGTGGAAGCTCGCCAGGTCTACTCGTAACGATTATCTCGACGCCTTCGATTATCTGCGGCCCGAGTTCGATATTGTGCTTAAGGATATCACGCAGCCGGCTCTCTATGAAGTGCGCGACACGTGCGCGAACGACAAATGGCCCCGCTTCGCCGACCAGATGATCGCCGCGTTATCCTCGATGTTCCGGCAAGCCGTCAAGCGCGGCAAGATGCCCTTCAACCCGTGTCTAGGCATGGACAAGGCCCATAAGGCCGATCCGAACGCTAACCGCGAGTGGGAACCAGAGGAGTGGCAATTCGCGCGCGAGAACGCTCCGCTCGAGATCAAGATTTGCCTGTTCCTCGCACGCTACGCTGGTCTCCGCGGCCAGACGATCGTTCAGGTCAATCGCAAGCAATTCAAGGCGCATCCGCTTACGGGGCAAGCCGTCCGGTACAAGGCACGCAAGAACGACAAATTCGTGAACCTACCGGTGCTGCCCGAGCTACAGGCCTTCATGGGTGATCTGAAGGTGCAGCGGGCAGACGGGTTGATCGCCGTCCGCGACGACGGCACCGCATGGCCGTCCGAGAAAGAGATGCAGACGCGGGTGAGCCACTGGTTGCGCGGCCAGGAACGCGCCGCCCACATTGGCGCCGGCACCACCCTGCACGGTCTACGCGTGTCCTACGCGGCTTGGTGGAGACGCAACGGCGCCAACACGCGTGAGGTGGCCGATCTGATCGGCGACGAATCTGAACGCATGGGCGCCCACTATACCCGGCACGTTGAGGCGGAGCAGAACATCATCCGGGCATTCAACAGGATCAAGGACCGTCCGGACAAGGCGTGAACAGATTTGAATCCAAAATGGAAAACGCAAGGGTTTGGTTGGAAAACATTTGCGGGAAAAACGCGAAAAAGCTATGCAAATCAACATCGCGGACGTGGCGGAATTGGTAGACGCAAGGGACTTAAAATCCCTCGATGGCAACGTCGTGCGGGTTCGAGTCCCGCCGCCCGCACCAGCACGGACGAGCGGAGAGTCGCTCGGGGCGCCCTAAAGTGCGCTCTCGCGCTTCCGGCCCGCGATCAGCGCCACGTTCCCACTCCCCAACGGGGCGACGATCTCCCTCCTCTGCGCGGCAGCAGCCCAGCGTGTTCCCAGCGATTTTGCCGCGGCAATTCCGAGCGCCGCGAGAGCAGATCCTGCGATCACGTCGACGAAGTAGTGGCCTCCCACCAGAGGGGTCGCGAGCAACATGCCGGCATTCGTGATCAAGGCGAGCGGGCGAATCCACCATACGCCCCAACATGCCCAAACGGCGAGGATCGCCGCGGCGGCATGAAAGCTCGGAAAGGTGATGATGCCTCCGAGTTGCGAGACATTGAGAAGGCGCAGAGAGCCGTCTCGCACGAGCGGCAGCCGATCGAGCTGTACCAGGTAGCCCGTCGCCCTGAAATTTTGGGTTTCCGCGGGCACGGCGTATTCCTGATAGGTGCCGATGGCCGGAAACAGTGCCGAGATGAGCGCGGTGACACACACCGTCAGGATGCATGCCATCGTGAATTGATGCAGACGAACGTGGTTCTTGGTCAGGCCCAGCAGCAACGGCACGCCTAGCCCCAGCCACCCAATCATCGCATAGAAGAAGACCGCGTAGGGCAGCAGCGCCGGCCGGTCCATGATGAAGCGATGATAGGCCACCCAGTCCAGCCCCAGCAGTTGATCGAGGTGAGCGAGGCCTCCGTCCTGCAAGGGCAGATCCGCGGATGCCGTGATGTAGGAGAGCGGCGTTCCAAAAAGGAACAGCATATCGAGTTGGGCGAGCGACAGGAGAACAAGCGCCGGCCTTGATCCCCAGCGATGCGAGCTCAAATAGCAGCCCACAAGCGTGAACACCGCGGCCATCGCAATGGTCTTCAACAACCCGCTTTCGATCTCGACGGAGAAGCCGGATACGGCGATGCCGACGCCTAGCAGCAGCGCCATGATGCTCAGAACGATCCAGTTCAGCGTGTAAAGTTGCCAGCCCTCATTCGGCTCGCCGTGGATAAACATGCCGCGCCATCTTCTGCCACTTCCCTTGCAAATCTACGGCGACGCGCTCTAAGGTTGAGTTAATGGTGGTTGTGTAATTCGTGACATTCTCCCGAAGGTGTGGCCTGAGAGCTCCAGAAGCGGAACAACTGTTGATCCACGGCTCCCTCTCCTGCGCGCTTCGGTCGCGCCTCAAACGTAATTTTTTTCACGGAAGCGATAAGAATCTGACTTTCATCGGTCATTTGTGTGTCACCCGCAAAACCTAGAAGGCTGCGGCCCCACAAAGGCCGCTTCCGTCTTTCGCGCGGAGGCGTTTGGTCTCGCCACACCAAGAGAAACCCATGCCACACAGCTTCAAGAGGGCCGCTTCGTTTAGGAGAGCCGCCTCGACCCTTTGCCTGTCGATGATGTTAGCCGCGAACGGCCCACTCTCGGCCCTCGCCGCACCGCGCGAGGACGCGCTCCGCACCGCCACTCCGATCAAGCACCTCGTCATTATCTTCGGGGAGAATCAATCCTTCGACCATTATTTTGGTACGTATCCGCACGCGACCAACCCGCCCGGCGAACCGGCTTTCACTGCGAAGCGGGATACGCCTGCGGTCAACGGCTTCACGGCAGAGCTCCTCAACAACAACCCAAATCTCAACCCGGCCAACGGCACCGGCGCGACCAACCCGTTCCGGCTCGATCGCTCGCAGGCCCACACCTCCAGCCAGAATCACGCTTACGGTCCCGAGCAAGCCGCCTTCGACGACGGCAAGATGGACCTCTTCCCCCTGAACACCGGCGCGGCCGGCACCGGCGGCACCGGCGTGTTCAACACCAAGGGCCTGGTGATGGGTTATTACGACGGCAACACCGTCACCGCGCTGTGGAATTACGCCCAGCATTTCGCGATGAGCGACAATTCCTACAGCTCGACCTTCGGCCCGTCCACGCCGGGCGCGGTCAACCTGATCTCCGGCCAGACCAACGGCGCAGTGGGTCATGCTCCCAGCAATGGCTCCAGCACCAATACGATCAACAACATCGTCGCCGACGGCCAGGGCGGCTTCACGATGTACGGCGACAGCGATCCTTTCGGCGATGTGTGCTCGTCGACCACGAGTGCGACGACCGAGATGACCGGCAAGAACATCGGCGACCTCCTGAACGCCCGCAACATTTCCTGGGGCTGGTTCGAAGGCGGCTTCGATCTCACCGCCACCAATCCCAACGGCACGACCGGCTGCAATCGCAGCTCGACGTCCGCGGTGGTCGGAAGCAATGTGAAGGACTACGTCCCGCATCACCAGCCGTTCCAGTATTATGCGTCGACGCGCAATCTCAGCCACACGCGTCCGACCTCGGTCGCCGCGATCGGCACCTCCTTCGACGGCGGCGCCAATCACCAATACGATACTAACGACTTCATTGCCGCGGTTCAGGCGGGCAATCTCCCGGCGGTCAGCTTTCTCAAAGCGCCGGCGATCCAGGACGCCCATCCGAGCAACTCGGACCCGCTCGACGAGCAGGTTTTCGTCGTCAACATGATCAACATGTTGCAGAAGAGCCCTGAGTGGAAGAGCACTGCGGTCATCATCGCCTATGACGATTCCGACGGCTGGTACGACCATGCCCACATGGTCATCAATCCGTCGCACAGCGCGCAAGACGATTTCACCGCCGCGCAAAACTGCACGCCGCTGCCAGGGACCCACGGCGCGCTCTCCACGCCGCTGCCCGGCCTCGACGGAAAGCCGGTCCAGGGCCGCTGCGGCTATGGTCCGCGTCAGCCGCTTCTGGTCATCTCACCCTTCGCCAAGCGCAACTTCGTCGATCACACCTTGACCGACCAGTCGTCGATCCTGGCCTTCATCGAGGACAACTGGCTGAACGGCGAGCGCATCGGCCAGGGCTCGTTCGACGCGATCGCGGGCAAGATCGACAGCATGTTCGACTTTGATCACAGGTCAGATCGGAAACTGTTGCTCGACCCCACCCTCGGCACGCTGGTCAACTCCGATCACGACCACGACCACGATCACGATCGCGCCGATCGTGACCACGATGGGTCGCGCATTTAGGCGCCAGAGCGCGATGCGAATCGTCATCGCGCTCTGAATTTTGGTTTGAGCACGATCTCTGCGGAAAACCGCTGCACACTTTGCGCCGATGCAGCCCTGCGGAGGATGCCTAAACCGGATGGGGCGGACGGACTGGTTGCGCCCGCCCCATCACAATTCCACGCTCCTCGATCTCCAGGGATTGATTGGTGACACGCTTGTTAAAACTGCAGCCGATCGCATCCCAGGCCTGGCCCGCGTCCATCCTGCTGTCAGCTCTGCTTGTCATAAGCCTCGCCAGCGCCGATCCCATCCCGCAGACGAGTCCGCCCCAAAGCAGCTCTGGTGCGGCGACAACCGAGCTTTCGGCGGTCGCTCAGCTCGGGCGCAAGATGTTCTTCGACCCGTCGCTATCGAGCTCCGGCCAACTCTCCTGCGCCTCATGCCACAGCCCCAGCGCCGCCTACGGCCCGCCAAACGACCTCGCGGTTCAACTGGGCGGCCCCGATCTAAAGCGGCCGGGCATTCGGGCGGTGCCCTCGTTGCGCTATCTCGAGCACACGCCCAACTTTTCGATCGGCCCGAACCAGGAGATGGCGGATAACGATCCGGTCCCGCTCGACACCAGCGCGGCCGCGCTGCCGGCGCCGGCCGGCGACGTCAAGGTCGCCTCGGTCGCCAAGGCGACAGCCGATGCCGCGGCGCGTGGGGCGGCCGAGGCGAACGTGCCGCAAGGAGGACTGGATCGGGATGGCCGCGCCGACACATTTCAGGCGCAGGCGCTCGGCCCCCTGCTCGATCCGAACGAGATGGACAATCGCAGCGCCACGGAGGTGCTCGAGCGTCTGCAGCGCGCGGCCTATGCCGACGATATCAAGAAGCTGTTCGGCGCAAACATCTTCAGCCAGCCGGGGCTTGCCCTGGATGAGGCGATGTTTGCCTTGGCGCGCTTCCAGGCGGAAGAGCCGAGCTTTCACCCCTATGATAGCAAATACGACGCTTATCTCGCAGGTCGGGCTGAGCTGAGCCCGGCGGAGCAGCGGGGTTTGAGGCTGTTCGAGGATCCGCTGAAAGGCAACTGCGCATCCTGCCATATCGACCGGCCGTCGCGTGACGGCATCTTCCGGCCGGCGTTCACGGACTACCAGTTCGAGGCACTCGGCGTGCCGCGCAATCGCGAGCTGCCGGCCAACCGCGACGCCGACTTCCACGACCTTGGCCTGTGCGGCCCGATGCGCAAGGATTACGCCAGCGCCCCCTCCTATTGCGGCCTGTTCAAGACGCCGACGCTTCGCAATGTGGCGACCCGGAAAGTGTTCTTCCACAATGGCGTCTTCCACTCGCTCGACCAGGTGCTGCACTTCTATGTCGAGCGCGAAACCAAGCCGGAAAAATGGTATCCGAAACTGCCGAACGGGGAGATCGACCGCTATGACGACTTGCCCGCGCCGTACCGCGGCAATGTCGATGTGATCGACGCGCCTTACGACCGCAAACAAGGCGAGGCACCCGCGCTCAACGATTCGGAAATTGCCGACGTGATCGCGTTCCTCGGCACGCTGACCGATGGCTATCGATCGGATAGCGCGTCAGCCGGCGCGGCGCCTCAACATTGAAACGGCTGATCTTGCTGTGTGCAGGTACCGCGCCCTAAGAGCAGTCGTCGAGCTGAGCGAACCGGAGGGCGCGCGCTCCGCCGTCATTGCGAGCCAACGGGTCCGCGCGAAGCGCGGCCCGATGACAGGCTCTGCGAAGCAATCCAGACTTTCTCCGCAGGTACACTGGATTGCTTCGTCGCTTTCGCTCCTCGCAATGACGGGGCTGGTTGAAGCCACTCGTCCGGCTCTGCAACTTGATCGGCGGACGCTCTGGTCTTACGGCGTCATAACCCGGCTTTCTCTCCTTCATCCTGAAGAGCTTGCGAAGCAAGCATCTCGAAGGATGTGGCGCCGGAAATCCTCATGGCACGAGACGGCGCTCACGCGCCTCCGCGCCATGAGGGCCTAACGTATCACGCCGCCTGCGCGACGCGCGCGGTGAGGCGTTCCCAGGTCGTTGCCTGCATGCTCGGTCGCCCTTCCATGCGATCGAGCCACGCCACGAGATTTGGATGTGGCGTACCAAGCGCCGGCCATTCCGGTGTTTGTCGGAAGAACGCCATCGCCGGAGCGATCATGAGATCGGCCAGCGAGAGCGCATCACCCGCAAAGTAGGGTTGCTGGCCAAGCAATCGTGCAAGCTCGGCAAACACCACGTGCGCCTTCGGCATCGCCGCCTTGATTGCCTCCTCGTCCGGCGTCGTGCCCATCACGCGCGGGCCGACCACGCGATGGAAAATGATCACGTTGCCGACGTCTTGAAACAGGTACCAGTCGTTGATGTTCATCACCTGGTCCATGCGCGCTGCCCGCTTCGGATCATCAGGTGTGAGCGGCGGGCTCGGCAATACGCGGTCGAGATAGCGCAGGATGGCCTGGGTTTCATACAGACGAAAACCGTCATGCTCGAAGACTGGAATGCGACCGAACGGATGCAACGCCAGATGTTCGGGTGACTTTGGCACGAGCCGGGCCAGGACGAACGGCGCGCGCTTCTCTTCGAGGGTCGCCATGACCGCGCGTCCGAACGGGCTTCCCGGATGAGAATGCACCGTGAATTCCGCCATGATGGTCTCCTCCTCTTATGTTGACAATCTTCTTAGCTTTGCTGCTTCTCGGCCTCGCGCACGAACTTCTCCAACAGACCCGGCCAACCGCGGTCGACATCGTTGCGCATCGAAGCGCCTGCTTCCGCGCCCATGGTCTCGAACTTATGATGCACGAGTTCGACGGTCGTTGCCTGCGGCCCAATGGCGGTGAAGCGCACATCGACCTCCGATTTCATGGCCAGATCCGGCTTCCACTGCGCGTTGATCTGCCAGATCAGCACGAGACGGTGCGGTGGCTCCCATAGCGTGATGGTGGCAACCGTCGTCTCGGTGCCATCTTGCGAAATCTCCAGCCAGCGGCCGCCGAGCCGCGGCTCCATCATGACTTTCGCGATCGGCTGCTTGCCGACGCCGTGATCATGCGGCCACCAGCGCGTCAGTCCGCTGGTGAAGACCTCGAAGGCGTGCTCGATCGGCGCCTTGATGTGAACCGTCTTGCGCACGGGGGCGATGGCAACGCGCTCGCTCATCTCTGCCTCTTTTTCGCCTGGTAGGAATTTTCCGCTTCCAGCTTGAACGCATCCAATGCATCGCCCCAGAAACTGTCGAGCCAGGCGCGCAGTTCGGCGAGCCCTTCCCGTCGCACCGAATAGATTCGCCGTACGCCCTCGCTGCGCTCTTCGACAAGGCCGGCCCCTTTGAGGACCTTCAGATGCTGCGACACCGCCGGCCGCGACACCGGCATGCCGGCCGCGATCGCATTCACCGCGCGCGGTCCGGCGCGCAGGCGTTCGAACACCTGCCGCCGCGTCGGATCGGCCAGGACGGCCAATGCGCTTCCGTAAGCCATGACTAACCGTAAGTCACGAATTACGGAATGTCAACCGACGGAAGGCTCAGTCGGTAAAGCGGACCCTGCAGGGGCAAAACAAGCACCGCGAGCGGCGTTCTCCACTCGCGGTGATATCTGGATGCGTGTGTAATGCTCCCACGAGTTTCAGCGCCGGCCCCGCCGGCGGGCGGCGGGAGCGTTGAGGCGGCCGGCGCGTGTCACCGTTACCGTGTCACGGACGATGTCCTCAAAGTCTTCGGTGAAGGGCACGCTGAAGGAATCAATGGTCAGGGTTTCCGGGGTTATGGTGACGCGCAAGAACCCGGCGCTCTCCTGATCATAATACTCGAGATCAAGATCGAGGCTTGGATCGCGCTGCGACTTGGTCGTCAGCGGCGCGGCCGGATATTGGCCCTGCGCATCCTTCTGCAGCTTATGGACGAGGCGCTCGGTGTTGGCGTATCCGCCGCGGCCGTCGATCACGTATGGAATTTCCCGCCCCTCGTACCGCCGCGTGAAGCGCTGCATGTTGTGCACATGGCCCGACAGCACCGCATGCGGAATGACGCCGGTGGTCTTCATGGCCTGGTCGAGCGCGACGACGACGTCGAGATAGCCTCCATGCGTCTTGTCCAGCGAATAAGGCGGATGGTGCACGGCGACCACGATGAATCCGTCCTTGGCCTTGGCATCGCTGAGCTGCTGCTCCAGCCAACGCTGCTGCTCGAAGGTTCCGCGCGCATCGAGCGTGCCTTCGACGTTGGAATAGAGCCCGATGATGCTGACCAGCGGCGCATCCAATGTCCAATAGACATAGGGCTGGGTCATGGTCGCGCGATAGGCGCTGATCTGATGCGGCTGGGGCGCGCAGAAGTTCTGGGTAAAGCCATAGAGCGACGGCTCGCCATCAGCCGCATCGCCGGCGCGAACGCGTGTGTCGCCGTCATGGTTTCCCGGAATGGCGAAAATCGGCACGGGATAATATTGATAGGGCTCGTAGAACTGCGCGCCGTAAAGCTCGCTCTGGCCGTTGAAATAGACCACGTCGCCGAGGTGATAAAGAAAGGCCGGCTTGTCCGCCCCCTGCGCCGATTTGACCTGGTTTTCCATGGCCTCGGCAACGGCGACTTGAACGTCGTCACCGTGAACGCCGCCGGAATCGCCGATGACATGGAATACGAGCTTTTGCTTCGCTTGCGCGAGCGCGGCCACCTCCGGCACGATCACGCGAAGCGGGAGCGTGAGGTTCACGTTGTTGGTCATCGGGGGCTTTTCGAAATGCGGATTGTTTTTCGGATCTGAAATCGGCTCGAGCGGCGGGCGCCTTGTCTTTGCGAAGCGATTGGCGCTGGGCATCGGATTAGGCACGAGGTGATGCACGGTCATGCAGGATCTCCTGAACTAGCCGCAGGATGACGCGGCAGCGCAATCTACCCTCGACGTCATGACAACCGTTGACAGAATATATTTCGGCCCGGAGTGATCTTCCGGATTGCCCACTCACACAAATTGTGAAAGCGCCACCGCGCAGTGCCGGTCCACAAGACCGCGGCGATGATCGGTGCGGCGCAGGCCTGGTCGTTTACCGCGCGCGTGGTTTGTTCCGGCTAACCTGCGCGCTGTTGCAACTGCGGCGACTGCTTGGGGTGCCACCAGCGGCCACCGATGACCACGCCTTCGGATGCAATCTTGCGATCGCCGACCAGGTGCTCGCCGACCACGTCGACATAGTCGAACCGCCCTTCCCTGATCGAGATGACGGTGGCGTCCCCAGCACGACCCTTTTGACTGTGCCTTGTGCGGTTACCGCGGAATTTGGAAACGGCCGGAACGCATGGGTCAGCACATCCCCCGGACGCAACCGCGCGACCACCTCCTCATAGCTCGGCGGCGGGTGATCGATATGCGCCATCAGCGGCATGCCGACCGCTTCGGCGACTTCGAGCGCAATCTCGAGCGGCACGATCCCCGACGTGCCCGAGGAGTTACGGCCGACCCGCACCTTGATGCCGACGATGAGGTCGCGGTTGGCGTTCGCGACCTCGACGGCATCGATCGGATTCATCAGCCGAAGCTCCTCGCTCTCACCGACCATCACCCGGTTCGAGAAACCGAAGATGCCGGCATGCGAGACGTGCAGGTAGGCGAGAATGCGGACCTCGCTCGGCTCGATCACGTGTTTGCGGAAGCCCGCGAAATTGCCCGGCCCCGCGCTGCCGGTATCGACCGCGGTGGTGACGCCGGAGGTGCGGCAAAACTCCTCTGCATCAATGCCGAGCGAGGTGCCGCCCCAATAGACGTGGGTGTGGAGATCGATGAGCCCCGGCGTGACGATGGCGCCGGAGACGTCGCGCACATCCGTCCCCGGATCCGCCTTCAACCCGCTTCCGACCGCAGCGACCTTGCCGCCAGCAAAGGCGACGTCCATCACGGCGTCGAGCCTCTGCGAAGGGTCGATCACCCGGCCGCCGCGCAGGATCAGATCGAACGCCATCAGGTGTGCGTCGGCCAGTGCCGCTCGCGGAACCAGGTGCGGTACTCGGACGACATCTTCGCGCGCTGCACCTGCGGCGCATGCCGCTTGCAGGTCGATGCCTCCTCGCTGTTGTCAGGCGCGCCCCACCTCACCTCGACGCAGTCGTTCGGGTTGTAGGCCATCTCGAAATTCGGGGCCCGGTCGATGACCTCCTTGAGCGAAAGCGTCCACTGCGAGCCGTCGCTGCGCGTGTAGGATATTTTTCGCGAGGCAAGCTCCGAGGCGAGCACCCCTTGCAACTCGGTTTTCACGTCCTCGACGCTCTTGCCGCTGGGCATCGCATAGCGCGCCGCCCGCCGCACGACGCGATCGGGAAATCCTCGCACGACGTCGATCGCGATCAACAGGCGGAAATCACGCGCCGGGGTCGAGTAATCCTCCCACGGGCCCGAGGTCTCGAAGATTGAGGGGCCATCGGGCATGGACACGTCGCCGGCCTGCTTTTCCTGGTATTTTCGTCCATTTTCGACCGAGGTCACGCGCGTCTTCACCTGTTCGTTCAGGCTCGCGATGGCGTCCGTCATCGCTTTCACGGGATCGAGCGGCTCGGGCGACATCACGTCGTCCATGCGATCGTAGAAATCCTCGGCACTCATCCGCGCCTGATCGAGCGAAAAATCGGCGTATTGCGGATTGCCGGTGATTTCGGCATTGCTCAAGCGCCGCAGCGAACCGTTCTTGTCGCGCACGATCGGGCGGAAGTGCTTGAAACCGGGACTGCCGAGCGCAGGATCGTGCACGAACAGGAAATTGCCGCGCCAGAAGCGCTTTCGCGTGATCGATCCGTCGGGCTCGGCATCCACGGCAAGGAAGACGCCCGGCTTGCCGTTCGCCTCCGGAACGCGATGCACGAGCATCAGCACGTGGCCGTAGGGGTCGGCATACACCGTGCCCGGGTGGAGCGCATCCTGCGTCAGCGGGACGGTGTAGAAATCGGTGTTTTCGTCGCTCGCGGCGACGCGTACGGCGCCGGTATGAACGACGTCGCCGACGTCGCGCAGATATTCGTTGAATGTCGTCGGCCGCTTGGGTTGGGGCTTTGGCGGAACCGCGGGCGACAGCGTCGGCACCTCAGCCGTCTGGGGACGGCCAAACAGGTTCAAAACTGGAGCCGCTTGGGCCGGCGGCGCGGCGGCGGCGATCGTAGCCGAGGCGACTTCCTGTTCGGGCGGCGGCGGCGGACGCGTGAGGTCCGGATGCTCCATGTCGAACCATTGATAGCACTTGGGCGCCTTGCCGCCGGCACCGCGCGAGCAATTCGAATAGCCGAACGGCAGCCCCATCTTGTAGGCGAAATAGGCGCGCAGGAAATACGCGAAATCGGCGCAGTCGGGGCGAAGGCCGGTCTGCGCATTGTCTTCGCCGCGACCTAGATAGTTGAACAGGAAATTGCGCGATCGGTCGTGCAGGACCTCATGCCAGGCTTTCCAGGACAAATCCTGATCGGGGGGCGCGTCGAATAGTTTCTCGATCCAGGCCGAAAACAAAGCTTCCGTCGCGTGATCCCAGCTATTGCGCACCTTCCAGAAGGCGCCGGACGGAACGGGCGGAGGGGCCGGCTTGCGCGCGCTCACGGGGATCTCGCGCGTGATCGTGCTGCAATCCGCTTGCGGCTGATCGAGCGCGAGCGTGGCGCGCCACGTGCCCGCGGCCGGCTCGGCGACCTCGGCGAACCAGGAGTACGGCGCACCGCCGTGCCGGTCGGACGATTTGGCCGCGACGCTGCCATCGGGCGCGATCAGCGACATCACGCCCTCGAGCGGCTTTTCGGCCACGATCATGACGCGCAGCGGCGCGCCCTTCCAAGGCGCAAAGGGCGACGGCAACACCGAGATCTCCCCGCACGCACCCGACGCTTGCGCAGGCGAGTCCACGACCCCGAAAATGAACGCAGCTATTGCAGCAGCGGCTAACCGGCTGGCGAGACGCATTGTGAGAACCTTTCTGGAACTCGGAACCGCACTCGTCCCTGCCCCGCGAATGGAATCGTGGGACCGCCAAGTTGGCCAGGGTCAGTCAGGCAAATTTGAGGCGCCCGCTCGCCGGACGGGCGCCATCAAACAGGGAAAAAGGGTTCCTGCGATCTGCGCCGGCCGCCTGCCCTACTCCGATTTGTCGACGTTCCACCAGATCGGCGTCGCCGGGCCGTCGAGAATGCCGGTGAGCGATTTGCGCCAGGCGCTCGGGACAACGAACTGCCCGAGCGGAATGTAGATCACCTGATCGTAGTTCTCCTGCTGCACCTCGGCCGCGAGCTTCTTCTGCTCCTCCGGCGAGGAGGCGCGGGCAAAGGCGTCGCGCAACTGCTCCATCTTGGCGTCCTCGGCCCAGCCGAACCAGCCGCCGTTCTTGCCGCGGCCGCCGAGCGAGACGTTCACGACGGGATTCATGATGTCGGCCGCGACCCAGTTGGTGAAGAACATGTTCCAACCGCCTTCGCTCACCGGCTTCTGGCTGGCGCGGCGGCTCACCACCGTCTGCCAATCGGTCGCCTGCAGGTCGACCTTGAAGCCGGCCTGGCGCAACAGTTGCGCCGCGACCACCGGCTGCGCCTTCAGCGTGGTGACGTCGCCGGGCGCCATGATGACGATGGGCGTGCCGTCATAACCTGACGCGGCCAGCGCCTTTTTCGCCGCCTCGATGTTGCCGCCCTTGATCAGATCGCCGGCGCCGACGTCGGTTGCAAGCGGGGTATCGCAGGCGAACACCGCACCGCAGACTTTGTAGTATTTGGGATTGCCGACCAGCGCGTCGAGCACGTCCTTCTGGTTCAGTGCCAGCAGCGCGGCGCGGCGGACCTTGACGTTGTCGAAGGGCGGCAGCAGGAAGTTCATGCGTCCCAGCGTCTGATAGCCGAACTTGTTCAGCGTCTCGACCGTGATATCCGGGTTGCCTTCCAGGATCGGCAGCAGTTCGAACGACGGCTGCTCCATGAAATCGATGTCGCCCGACTGCAACGCGTTCACCGCGGTCTGCGCGTCGGGCATGGTGATCCATTCGACGCGGTCGACCTTCACGACCTTGCCGCCGGAGGTCCAGCTCGGCGGCTCCTTGCGCGGCACGTAGTCGGTGAACTTCTCGTAGACCGCCTTCACGCCCGGCTGAAATTCGGCCTGGACGAATTTGAATGGACCGGAGCCGATCTGTTCGGCGATCTGCTTGCCCGGCGGCGTCTCGGCGAGGCGCTTGGGCATCATGAACGGCACCAGCGAGGATGGCTTGCCGATCGATTCCAGCACCAGCCCATAAGGTTCTTTCAGCTTGAGCACGATCGTCTTCGCATCCGGCGCCTCGATGCTGGCGGTGAAGTCCATCAGCTTCTGGCCCATGCCGTCGTTCCTGCCCCAGCGCTTGAGCGAGGCGACGCAGTCTTCCGCCGTCACCGGCGCGCCATCGTGCCACTTCAAGCCGTCGCGGAGCGTGAAGGTATAGGTCAGCTTGTCGTCGGAGACCTTCCAATCCGCCATCTGCGGCTGGATCTTGAAATTGGAGTCGGTCGCGAGCAGCGTGTCGTAGACCATGTAGCCATGGTCGCGCGTGATATAGGCGGTGGTGAAGCCGGGATCGATCACGCGCAAATCCGAATGCATCACCGCCGTGATGGTCTTCTTGCCGGCGGCCGAGGCCCGTGACATCCATGCGCCCGAGAATGCAGACGCGATTGGTGCAACGCCCGCGAGCTTGAGAAGTTTGCGGCGCGAGATCTGAAGCATCAGTTGGTCTCCTGAAGTGACGTCAAAGCAGTCAAAGGCCGGTCACTGATTATGCATGTCGTCCGTTATTTGGGCGAACTAACACGCTGTAAACGCATCAATTTCGAGACTTGCACCAAGCGCGAGGCACGTCAATCGCGATTTGGTTGGTGCCAGCAACGCGCAGCTTTCACTTTACAACGACGCAGCACAGCCTACTCCTAACCGCTCCCACCTGGTCCTTCTTTCGAACATTAACGAGAGCGTCATGAATCCCGCCAACCTTCCCTTTGATTCCGAAGCCATGCTGCAGGGTCTGCGCGTCTGGGTGGAATGCGAAAGCCCGACCTGGGACGCTGCCGCGGTTGACCGCATGCTGGATATCGCCGCGCGCGACATGGCCGTGATGGGCGCGACAATCGAGCGCATCGCGGGACGGCAGGGATTTGGCGGCTGCGTCCGCGCGCGCTTTCCGCATCCAAGGCAGGGCGAGCCCGGCATCCTGATCGCCGGACATTTTGATACGGTTCATCCGGTCGGCACGCTGCAAAAGCTGCCGTTCCGCCGCGAGGGCAACAAGTGCTTTGGTCCCGGCATCTACGACATGAAAGGCGGCAATTATCTCTCGCTCGAAGCCATCAGGCAGTTGATCCGCGCCAATGTCACGACGCCGCTGCCGATTACCGTTCTGTTCACCCCCGATGAGGAGGTCGGCACGCCATCGACGCGCGACATCATCGAGGCGGAGGCCGCGCGCAACAAATATGTGCTGGTGCCCGAGCCCGGCCGCGCCAATAACGGCGTGGTCACCGGACGCTACGCGATCGCGCGCTTTAATTTGGAAGCGGTTGGAAAGCCGAGCCATGCCGGCGCCAATCTGTCCTCGGGACGTTCCGCCATACGGGAAATGGCGCGGCAGATTCTGGTCATCGACGGCATGAGCAACGAGGACTGCACCTTCTCGGTCGGCATCGTTCATGGCGGCCAGTGGGTCAATTGCGTTGCCACCACCTGCACCGGCGAAGCCTTGAGCATGGCCAAGCGCCAGGCTGACCTCGATCGCGGCGTGGACAAGATGCTCGCGCTCTCCGGCACGAGCGACGGCGTGAGTTTCACGGTGACGCGCGGCGTGACCCGCCCGGTCTGGGAGGCGGATGCGGGCACGATGGCGCTCTACGAAAAGGCGCGCGGCATTGCGAAAGAGCTCGGGATGGAGTTGCCGCATGGCAGCGCCGGCGGCGGTTCGGACGGCAATTTCACCGGCGCGATGGGAATCCCCACCCTCGACGGCCTGGGCGTGCGCGGCGCCGATCCGCACACGCTCAACGAGCACATCATCGTCGAAAGCCTCGCCGAACGCGGGCGCCTGATGGCGGGCCTTCTGGCGACGCTGGAGTAAGCCTCTTGGTCCGGCGCCGATCCCACGCGAAAAACCGGTGTCCATTTTTTCTGGATCTGCGCTAGGCTGCCCTCATGCCCAAAGCGCCAGCCGCTTCCCGCATCACGCCATTCAAGACCATTCGCGCCCGCGCTGAGAAACGCAAGGGCGGTCCGGAGGCGTTGCAAAGCCTGTTGCCGAAGAGGCCCGACCCCAAGGCGCTCGCAAGGCTCAGCGACGATCGCATCCTCGCCGAGATGACCAGGCGGGTGTTTTCGGCGGGCTTTGCCTGGAGCGTCATCGAGGCCAAATGGGAAGGCTTCGAGGCAGCCTTCCTCGGTTTCGATCCGGCGAGATTGAGCTTTCAGCCGGACGACTATTGGGAAGGCCTGATGCGCGATCAGCGCATCGTGCGCAACGGCGCCAAGATCGTCTCGGCCCGCGAAAACGCCGCGTTCGTGCTCGAGGTCGCGAGGGAGCACGGCTCCTTCGGACAATTCCTTGCGCAATGGCCTCCCTCGAACGAAGTCGGCCTGCTTGATCTCCTGGCCAAGCGGGGTAGCCGGCTCGGCGGCAACACCGGGCAGATGTTCCTTCGCTTCGTCGGCTATGACGGCTTCGTAACTTCACAGGACGTGGTCGCCTGCCTACGCGATGCGGGCCTCGACATCGGCCCGGAGGCAAAATCGAAGAGCGATCTCGCCAAAGTGCAGGCGCAGTTCAATGCCTGGGCCGAGGAGACCGGATTGGCTTACGTGCATCTGTCCCGGATCTGCGCGATGTCGATCGGGGAAAACCGCGGCTCCGAATACCACGCGGCGTGAACAAATCGCGCGCGGGACCTGCGGAACACGGAAAGCGATGGCATAGGGCTTGCAGGCGATTGGGCGGACAAATCCCAGGCTGTTGAAAAAATGCCGGATTCATTCAAGGTGATGCAGATGCATTCACAGTTGCGTGTTGACAGCGCGCAAACGCGCGCTGAGACTTGAGACGTCACGATGCTTGGATACCTCGTTCGCCGCGTCCTCGCCGCCATTCCCGTGATGGGCGTGGTCGCGTTGTTCGTGTTCCTGCTCTTGCGATTGACGCCCGGCGACCCCGCGGCCGTGCTCGCCGGCGACAACGCAACGCCCGCGCAGCTCGAGCGCATTCGCGCCTCGCTCGGCCTCAACGAGCCGCTCTACATCCAGTTCTTCACCTGGATCAACAAGCTCTTGCATGGGGACCTCGGCGTGTCCCTGATCTCCAACGTGCCGGTCTTGAAGATGATCGGCCAGCGCGTCGAGCCCTCGATCAGCATTGCGCTCACCACCATTGTTCTCGCGGTGCTGATCGCGGTCCCGCTCGGAGTGATCGCGGCCTGGAAGCACGGCACCTGGATCGATCGCTTTGTGATGGGCCTGTCCGTGCTCGGCTTCTCGGTCCCGGTGTTCGTGATCGGCTATGTGCTGATCCAGCTCTTCGCGATCGATCTGCGCTGGCTTCCGGTGCAGGGTTTCAAGAGCATCAGCGCCGGTTTCGGCCCGTTCTTCGAGCGCATCGCCCTGCCGACTTTCACGCTCTCCTTCATCTACATCGCGCTGATCGCGCGCATGACGCGCGCCGCGATGCTGGACGTGATGGGCGAGGACTTTATCCGCACCGCACGCGCCAAGGGCATCGGCGAGCGCGCCGTGCTGCTGCGCCACGGCTTGCGCAACGCCGCGGTGCCGGTCATCACCGTCATCGGCAGCGGCTTTGCGCTCTTGATCTCCGGCGTCGTCGTCACCGAAAGCGTGTTCAACCTGCCGGGCATCGGCCGTCTCACCGTCGATGCGGTTCTGGCGCGCGACTATCCGGTGATCCAGGCGATGATCCTTCTGACATCGCTGATCTACGTCGCCGTCAATCTCCTGATCGACGTCGCCTACACGCTTCTCGATCCGAGGATCAGATACTGATGGCGATCGAATCCGTCCCCTCACCTTCCATTCCGATCACGACGCCGCTGCGGCCGAGGCTCGGCTTTCTCACGGCCACGCCGATCATTGCGGTCGCCAGTGTCCTTTTGGCGCTGATCATCGTGATGTCGGTGCTGGCGCCCTGGCTCGCGCCGCACGACCCGCTGCAGCTCACGCCGGCGCTGCGTCTGAAGCCGTCCAGCGCCCAATTCCTGCTCGGCACCGATGCCTATGGCCGCGATTTGCTGTCGCGCGTCATCTATGGCGGGCGCATCTCGCTCCTGATTGGCCTTGGTGCGGCGATCTTCTCCATCGGCATCGGCCTTGCGATCGGGCTCGTCTCCGGCTTCTTCAAATGGGTCGACGCCGTGATGATGCGGATCATGGATGGCCTGATGGCGATCCCCTCAATCCTCCTCGCGGTCGCCGTGGTCTCGCTATCAGGCGCCAGCCTTGCGACCGTGACGATTGCGATCACCATCCCCGAGATCCCGCGCGTTGCGCGCCTGGTCCGTTCGGTCGTGCTGTCGGCGCGCGAGGAGCCCTACGTGGAAGCCGCGATCTCCGTCGGCTCCAGCCTGCCCAAGATCATGTGGCGGCATCTGATGCCGAACACGATCGCGCCGCTGATCGTGCAAGGCACCTATGTCTGCGCCTCCGCGATTCTCACTGAGGCGATCCTGTCGTTCCTCGGCGCCGGCATCAGCCCGGAGACACCGACCTGGGGCAACATCATGGCCGAGGGCCGCGCCTACTTCCAGATCAAGCCGTCGCTGATCTTCTGGCCGGGCCTGCTGCTGTCCATCACCATCCTGAGCATCAACCTGATCGGCGATGCCGCCCGCGACGCGCTCGATCCGCGCATGAAGCAGCGGGAGGGCGGGAAGTGAAGATAGGATTTCGTCATTGCGAGGAGCCAACGGGTCGCGCGAACGCGCGCCCGATGACAGGCTCCGCGACGAAGCAATCCAGACCGTCGCCGCGGAGGCATTCTGGATTGCTTCGCTTCGCTCGCAATGACGGTGGAGAGATAAGAGCATGACCAACACCGTCCTCGACATCCGCGACCTCGTCGTCAGCCTTGGCAAGAAAGGCGAAGGACCGCGCATCATTGACGGCCTGTCGCTGCAGGTCGGCAGCGGCGAGACGCTGTGCCTGGTCGGCGAAAGCGGTTCGGGCAAATCCGTCACCTCGCTCACGGTGATGGGGCTCTTGCAAAAGGGCGCGCTGATGCCGACCGCCGGCAGCGTGAAGCTGGTCGGCGAGGAGCTCCTCACCGCGAGCGACCGCCGCTTGCGGCAATTGCGCGCGACCACGATGGCGATGATCTTTCAGGAGCCAATGACGGCGCTGAACCCGGTGGTGCCGGTCGGGCGGCAGATCGATGAGGTGCTGCGCGCCCACACCAAGCTCGACGCCCGCGCGCGCCGCAGGCGCATCCTCGACATGATGGAGCAGGTACGGCTGCCGCAGGTCGAGCGCATCTTCGCCTCCTACCCGCACCGGCTTTCCGGCGGCCAGCGCCAGCGCATCATGATCGCGATGGCGCTGGTGCTCGAACCCAAACTCCTGATTGCGGACGAGCCGACCACCGCGCTCGATGTCACCACGCAGAAGCAGATCCTCACCTTGATCCGCGACCTGCAGCGCGATCACGGCACCGCCGTGCTGTTCATCACCCACGACATGGGCGTGGTCGCCGAGATCGCCGATCGCGTCGCAGTGATGCGCCAGGGGCGCCTGGTGGAAACCGGCGCGCTCGATGCCATCCTGCGCGCGCCCACGATGGAATACACCCGCAACCTGCTTGCGTCGGTGCCGAGCCTCGTGCCCCGTCAGCCACGCCCCGAGACCACGGAGCCGGTGGTGCTGGAAGCCAACGAGCTCAGCAAGGTCTATCGCGAGCGCTCCTTCTTCGGCAAACCGCGCGAGGTGCACGCCGCCGACAACGTCACCCTGACGCTGCGCAGGGGTCGCACGCTCGGCATCGTCGGCGAGAGCGGTTCCGGCAAATCGACGGTGGCGCGCTGCATCGTTCGCCTGATCGATCCCACCTCCGGCGGTATCCGGCTGGTGGGCCGCGAAATCTCCGACCTGTCGCGCCGCCTCCTGCAGCCGCACCGCCGGCGCATCCAGATCGTCTTCCAGGACCCCTATCGCTCGCTCAATCCGCGCATCACCGCCGGCGAAAGCATCGCGGAGGGGCCGATCAATTATGGCGTGCCGCGCGCAGAAGCGCTGGCGAAGGCGCGCGAGCTGCTCGAACTGGTCGATCTGCCGGCCGACGCCGGCTCGCGCTACCCGCACCAGTTCTCCGGCGGCCAGCGCCAGCGCATCGCCATTGCGCGCGCGCTTGCGCTCGACCCCGACGTGCTGGTCGCGGATGAAGCCGTCTCCGCGCTCGATGTGTCCGTGCAGGCCCAGGTACTGGAACTGCTCGACGAGATCCAGAAGCGACTTGGCATCGCGCTGCTCTTCATCACCCACGACTTGCGGGTTGCGGCGCAAATCTGCGACGAGGTCGTCGTGATGCAGAGCGGCCGCGTGGTCGAACAGGGACCCGCCGCCGAGGTGCTGACCAACCCGCAGCAGCCCTACACAAAGGCCCTGCTCGACGCCGCCCCCGGCCGTAGCTGGGATTTTGCCAATTTCCGTCCCGTGGCAGAGGGCGCGGTGGCGACGATGTGAATCATTTGCACCGTCATTCCGCGGCGCGCGAAGCGCGAACCTCAGATGCGCAAGTGCGCATCGGGGAATCTCGAGATTCTCAGATGTGCAATTGCACATCAGAGTTCGGTGCTAACGCACCGCCCCGGAATGACGGAGTGCGATTGCATCCATCTCTCTTGGGACTTTATTCATCTCGCCACGCCGCAGCGCACACGCTCATACGGCATGCAAAAGTGTAATTGCTCGCTGTCTTGCATCTTGCAATGGCCGAGCTAACGTCGCGCGCACCAATCTGAACTGAGACTCCTGGAATGACACGCATCGCCGTCGGCGGCTTTCTGCACGAGACCAACACTTTTGCGCCCACCAAGGCGACCTATGATGACTTCGTGCATGGCGGCGGCTGGCCCTCGATGACGACGGGCGCCGACGTGCTGAAGGTGATGCGCGGCATCAATGTGGGTCTTGCAGGCTTTGTCGACGTCGCCGGGACCTACGGCTGGGACCTGGTGCCGACCATCGCCTGCGGCGCGAGCCCATCCGCGCACGTCACGAGGGATGCGTTCGAGCGCGTCGTCAAAGTCATGGTCGAGGGCATCGCAGCGGCCGGCCCGATCGATGCCGTTTATCTCGACCTGCACGGCGCCATGGTCACCGAGCATCTCGACGACGGCGAAGGCGAAATTTTGGCGCGGGTGCGCAACGTGATCGGCAAGGATCTGCCGCTGGTCGCGAGCCTCGACCTCCACGCCAACGTCACGCCGGAAATGATCGCGCATGCGGACGCGCTGATCGCCTATCGCACCTATCCGCATGTCGACATGGCCGAAACCGGGCGCGCCTCGGCCAGGCATCTCGCCTTGCTGCTTCGGACCAGACAACGTTTCGCCAAGGCGTTCCGGCAATTGCCGTTCCTGATTCCGATTAGCTGGCAGTGCACCAACGATCAGCCGACCAAGGGCATCTACGAAAAACTCGCCGCGATCGAGAGCGATGCGGTGCCCACCCTCTCCTTCGCGCCGGGCTTTCCCGCCGCCGACATTGCCGATTGCGGCCCCAGCGTATTCGCCTATGGACGAACGCAAGCCGATGCGGATGCCGCGGCGGATGCGGTCACGCGCCTGGTCGCAAGTCATGAACACGATTTCGACGGTCGGATCTACTCGCCGGACGAAGGTGTGCGCCACGCGATGGAGCTCGCGAGATCGGCGAAAAGGCCGATCGTTATCGCCGACACGCAGGACAATCCCGGCGCCGGGGGCGATTCCGACACCACGGGCATGCTGCGCGCATTGGTCCGCAACCGGGCAAGCCGCGCCGCGATCGGCGTGATCTACGACCCGCAATCGGCCAGGGCCGCGCATGAGGCGGGCGTCGGCGCAACCGTTACGCTCGCGCTCGGCGGCAAATCCGGCATTCCGGGCGACGCGCCTTATGAAGAAAGTTTTGTCGTCGAGCGGCTGTCCGACGGCAAGTTCATCGCGCCCGGGCCTTATTTCGGCGGCCGGGAAATGGAGATGGGGCCCTCCGCCTGCTTGCGCATCGGCGACATCCGTGTCGTCGTCGCCTCGCACAAGGCGCAGCTCGCCGACCAGGCGATGTACCGTTATGTCGGCATCGAGCCGACCGAACAGGCGATCCTCGTCAACAAGAGCTCGGTGCATTTCCGCGCCGACTTCGAGCCGATCGCCGAAAAGCTCCTGATCTGCGCCGCGCCCGGCGCGATGCCGGCCGATCCTGCGAGCCTGCCCTGGACGCGGCTGCGCCCGGGCGTTCGTCTCAGGCCGAACGGTCCCGTGTTCACGCCCCAAGCAAATTCCCGTTCAAACGGATAAGAGAGAAATGCCGACCATCGACCGCATCCAAGGCTATGCCGACGAACTGACCGCCATTCGCCGCGACCTGCACGCCCACCCCGAGATCGGCTTCGAAGAGGTGCGCACCTCCGGCATCGTCGCCGAGAAGCTGGCGCAATGGGGCATCGAGGTGCATCGCGGCTTCGGCGGCACCGGCGTGGTCGGCGTGCTCAAAGGCAAGGGCAATGGCGGCAGGCGCATTGGGCTGCGCGCCGACATGGATGCGCTGCCGATGGAGGAAAATACCAATCTGAAATGGCGCTCGACCATTCCCGGCCGCTTCCATGGCTGCGGCCATGACGGCCACACGACCATGCTGCTCGGCACCGCGCGCTATCTCGCCGAGACCCGCAATTTCGACGGGACCGTGCATTTTATCTTCCAGCCCGCCGAGGAAGGTCTCGGCGGCGCGCGGGCCATGATCAAGGACGGCCTGTTCGAGAAATTCCCCTGCGACGAGCTCTACGGGCTGCACAACGCGCCCGATCTCAACCACGGCGAGATCGCTATCCTGCCGGGACCGGCGATGGCCGGCGCCGACTTCTTCGACATCAACATCAACGGCTATGGCGCGCATGGCGCGATGCCCGAACGTTCCAAGGACGCCGTGGTCATCGCCATGACGCTCGGTCAGGCGCTGCAGACCATCGTCAGCCGCAATGTCGATCCGCTGCAGGCGGCGGTGCTGTCGATCACGCAGATCCACGCCGGCTCCGCCTACAACGTGATTCCGGGCGATGCCAAGCTCTGCGGCACCGTGCGCGCGTTCTCCGATGAAGTGCGTGCGCTGATCCGCGAGCGCATGCGCGCGCTGTGCGCCGGCGTCGCCACCGCCTTCGATTGCGAGATCACCGTCGATATCCGCGACATTTTCAGCGTGCTGGTCAACCAGGAAGAGCAGTCCAGGGTGGTCGAGGACGTCGCGCGCACCATCGTCGATCCGGCCAAGGTGTTGACCCGGTCGCAGCCCAAGATGGGCAGTGAGGACTTCGCGGACATGCTGCAGACCGTTCCCGGCGCCTATTTCTGGATCGGTCACGACGGCTCGGTGCCTGTGCACAATCCTGCTTACGTGCTCGACGACAAGATTCTGCCCATTGGCGCCAGCATGTTCGCGCGCATCGTTGAAACAAGGCTTCCGGCAGGCGCCCATGCATAACTCAGCCCCCGACGAGACCGTCACCTCCCTGCACGACCTCTCCGCCGTCGACCTGCTCGCCGGTTATCGCGCGAAACAGTTCTCGCCCTCGGAAGTGCTGGAAGAGGTGCTGGCGCATGTCGAAGCCTGGGAGCCACACATCAAGGCGCTCTACGCCTTCGATCCCGAGGGGGCGCGTGCGGCTGCCAGGGCTTCCACCGAACGCTGGCAAAAGGACGAAAAGACCCACGCGCTCGACGGCGTGCCGGTCACCGTCAAGGACAACATCGCCACTAAGGGCGTGCCGATGCCGCTGGGCGCGGCAAGCACCAAGCTCACGCCCGCGGCGGCCGATGCGCCGCCGGCGGCGCGGCTCCGCGAAGCCGGCGCTATCATCTTCTCGAAAACCACCATGCCGGATTACGGCATGCTGTCGTCAGGCCTCTCCAGCTTCCATCCGCTGACGCGCAACCCCTGGGATCTTTCCAAAAATCCCGGCGGCTCCAGCGCGGGCGCGGGCGCGGCGGCGGCGGCCGGTTACGGTCCCCTGCATCTCGGCACCGATATCGGCGGCTCGGTGCGGCTGCCGGCCTGCTGGTGCGGCCTGGTCGGCTTGAAGCCGAGCCTCGGGCGCGTGCCGATCGATCCGCCCTATGTCGGCCGCGTCGCCGGCCCGATGACGCGCATCGTCGATGACGCCGCGCTGATGATGGCTGTGCTGTCCAAGCCCGATCGCCGCGACGGCATGAGCCTGCCGCCCAACGACTTCCACTGGAAGACGCTGGAAAAATCGCCGCGCAAATTGCGGCTCGGCCTGATGCTCAACCTCAACGTCGGCCAGGCGCTGGAGAAGCCGGTGCGCGAGGTGGTGGTGAAAGCGGCGAAGGCGTTCGAATCCGCTGGCAGCGTCGTCACCGAGGTCGACGGTATTCTCACGCGAGAGATGCTGGATGGGCTCGACAATTTCTGGCGCGCCCGGATGTGGGACGAGATCGAGAAGCTCGCGCCGGACGAACGGCGCAAGATACTGCCTTACATTTATCAATGGGGCGAACGCGGCGCGAAACTGTCCGGCGTCGAGGTCATCCGCGGCTTCAATGCCACCATGGCAATCCGCGCCGCGGCCGCAAAGCTGTTCTGCGATCTCGACTATGTGATCTCGCCGGTGTCGCCGGTGGTCAACTTCCCGGCCGAATACGCGGCGCCGCTCAACGATCCGGACAAGCCGTTCGAGCACATCTGCTACACCGTGCCATGGAACATGTCGGAAAATCCCGCCATCTCGATCAATGGCGGCTACGACGACAAGGGCTTTCCGATCGGCGTACAGATCATCGGCCGCCGCTTCGACGATCTCGGCGTGCTGGCGATGGCCAAGGCATTCGAGAGCCTGCGTGGTCCGCAACGCCCCTGGCCGAGCCCGCCGAAGAAGTAGCGCTCTCTCAACTCCGTCATGCCCGGGCTTGTCCCGCCTGCGCGGCCGGAGCCGCTTCGGCGAGGCGAAGGCCCGGGCAGGCGGGACAAGCCCGGCCATGACGACGGCAAATAAAATCACAGGGAAGGAAGCACCCAATGACCTACGAGACGATCAAGTACGAGGTCGCGGAAAATATCCTCACCACCACCTTGAACCGGCCGGAAAAGCTGAACGCCTTCAACGCCACAATGCAGCGGGAGTTGATCGATGCGTTCGACCGCGCCGACAAGGATGACGACGTCCGTGCCATTATCGTAACGGGCGAAGGCCGCGCATTTTGCGCGGGCGCCGATCTTTCCTCCGGCGCCGATACTTTTGATCGCGATGCGCGGCGCGGGCCGGTCAGGCGCCTGCCCGACGGCAGAGTGGATTATAGCGATGCCAACGTGCGCGACGGCGGCGGCCAGGTGACCTTACGCATCTTCAAATGCTTAAAGCCTGTCATCGCCGCGGTGAACGGACCGGCGGTCGGCATCGGCGTCACCATGCAGCTTGCGATGGATATCCGTATTGCCTCCGAGGCCGCACGTTTCGGCTTCGTGTTCTCCCAACGCGGCATCGTGCCCGAAGCGGCCTCGAGCTGGTTCCTGCCGCGCATCGTCGGCATCGCGCAAGCCCTGGAGTGGTGTTACACCGGCCGCGTGTTTCCAGCCCAGGAGGCGCTTGCGGGCCGTCTCGTCAGCAAGGTGGTGCCAGCGGACGAATTGTTGCGGACGGCGCAGGGGCTGGCGCGCGAGATCGCAGAGAAGACCGCGCCGGTCTCGATCGCGCTGATCCGGCAGATGATGTGGCGCATGTTGGGGGTCGACGATCCGATGGAAGCGCACAAGATCGACAGCCGCGGCATCTACACGCGCGGACGCTCGGACGACGTCAAGGAAGGCGTGATGGCGTTCCTGGAGAAGCGGCCGGCCGTGTTCAAGAACAAGGTCTCCGCCGACATGCCGGATTATTTTCCGTGGTGGGAGGAGCGGGAGTACAAATGACGAAGCCGTAGGGTGGTTAGAGCGCAAGCGAAACCCACCACGTCTCAAGCCGCGCGAAAAATGGTGGGTTTCGCTACGCTCTACCCACCCTACATCATTACATCACCAGCACCACTCTTCCGATCGCCTTGCGCTCGATCAAAAGCCGCATCGCTTGCGCACACTGCGCGAGTGGCAGGCGATGCGAGATGTTGGGGCGGACGCGCCCCTGCTCCGCCCATTGTAACAGCGCCTGCATCCGGGCTTCCGCCAGCGCGGGATTTTTCCGCGCCGCCTCCCCGGCGCGCACGCCCAGCACGCTTGCGCCTTTGATGAGCACGAGATTGGTGCGTGCGAGGCCGATGCCGCCGGTGAAGCCGATCACGAGCAGGCGCGCACCCCAGGCGATGCAGCGCAGGCTGTTTTCGAAGACCTCACCGCCGACCGGATCGAACACCACGTCCGCGCCGCGCCCGCCGGTGATGCGTTTCACGGCATCGCGGAACGGCTCACGGCAATAGAGCACGAGATGATCGGCGCCGCGCGCCTGCGCCACGCCAAGCTTCTCTTCCGATGATGCGGCCGCGATCACGGTCGCGCCGAGCAGCTTGCCGATCTCGACGGCTGCCAGCCCGACGCCGCCGCCCGCGCCATGCACCAACAGCACCTCGCCGGCCTGAAGCTGCCCGCGGTCCACCAGCGCGTGATACGCTGTGCCGTGCGCGGCAAGAAAGGTCGCGCCTTCCGCATAATCGAAATTTCCAGGCAAGGGCGTGAGCTGCGTCGGCGCGACCACCGCTTCCTCCGCATAGGCGCCGTAGCGCATGCGCACGATCACCTTCTGGCCGAGGGCAATGCCTGATGCCACGCCGTTCACCTCGACCACGTCGCCGGCCGCCTCCACGCCGGGCGTGAACGGCAGCTCCGGCTTGAGCTGATATTCGCCCGCCGCCATCAATATATCGGGAAAGTTGATCCCGGCCGCGCGGATGGCGATCCGCACCTCGCCCTCGCTCAGCGGCTGCGATGCACGTTCTTCCAGCCGCAGCCGCTCCGGCGCTCCGAGCTCGCGGCAAACCACCGCCTTCGGCATCAGGCGGCGCGCTCCTTGCGCCGCGCCAGCGCCTCCCGGATCAGCGGCAGGCGATCGTTGCCGAAATACATATCGGTCTCGTCGAGGAAGATGGTGGGCGAGCCGAAGCCGCCGCGCGCCATGACTTCATCCGTATTGGCCTTGAGCTGGTCCTTGATCGCTTGCTGGCCGATCCCGGCGAAGAATGTCTGGGGATCGACACCCACGCGGCGGCAGATCTCGGCGAGCACCGCGTCCTGCGAGACGTCCTTGTCCTCGCCCCAATAGGCCTCGAACACCGCACGCGCGAACGGCACGATCTCCTTGCCCGCCCAGATGCAGCCGCGCATCGCCTTCACGCTGTTCACCGGAAACACCGTCGGCGGCATCTTGATCGCAAGTCCGGCCGAGCGCGCCCAATCGCCGAGGTCTTTGAGCATATAGCGCTGCTTCAGCGGCACTGGCTTCTCGCGCGAGGCATAGACGCTCGGGTTGACGGTGTTGAAGATGCCGCCGACCAGGATCGGTCGCCACGAAATCTCCTCGCCGAACTCTTTTGCCAGCGGCTGGATGTTGTGAAAGGCGAGATAAGTCCAGGGGCTGGAACAGTCGAAGAAGAACTCGATCATTGGCGTTTCCTTTGTTGTTCGCCCAGCTTAACCGTCATTGCGAGCGAAGCGAAGCAATCCAGTTTTGCATCCGCGGATGCAGTCTGGATTGCTTCATCGCTTCGCTCCTCGCAATGACGGTGGGGCACGGGCGCTCACTTCCCCTCCGCCATCTCCTTCGCGCGAGCCCCGAACATGTTGCGGCGCGCTTCCTCATCGAACGGCTCCTTGACGAACTTGCCGATCGCAAGCCCGGCCTGCACCTGCGGCCGCGCCCGGACCGCTGCGTACCAGCGCTTGACGTTGGGATAATCGTCCAGCGTAAAGCCCTGCGCCTTGTGAGTCATGGTCCAGGGAAAGCAGGCGATGTCGGCGATCGAATAATCGCCGGCGACATAGGCGCCGGTCTTGCCGAGCTGAACGTCGAGCACGTGATAGAGCCGCGCCGCCTCGTCGCGATAGCGCTGGATCGCATACGGAATTTTTTCCGGCGCATAGAGCGCGAAGTGGCCGTGCTGGCCGAGCATCGGCCCTAAGCCGCCCATCTGCCACATCACCCATTGAACGACCCCGGAACGGCCGCGCAGGTCCGTCGGCAAGAAGCGGCCGGTCTTTTCCGCGAGATAGATCAGGATCGCGCCGGTCTCGAACACCGAAAAGGGCTCGCCGCCATCGGCCGGCTCATGATCGACGATCGCCGGTATGCGGTTGTTGGGGCTGATCGCCAGGAATTCGGGGCGAAACTGCTCGCCGGCGCGGATATTGACCGGGATCACCTTATAGGGAAGCCCGAGCTCCTCCAGCATGATCGAGATTTTCCAGCCGTTCGGCGTCGGCGCGTAATAGAGGTCGATCATGGTTTCCCCGTACGCCCCGGCAGGATTTGGCTGAAAGACGCGCTTCGCGCTTGCCCGCCGGGACGATGATTGTTGTTCTGTACCTTGAGCATAAGGCATGGCACAGAGGGGCTCAATCAGACAGAAAGGGAGGTGCCCATGCTGTTTCCGACCACCATCGCCGGCTCACTGCCGAAGCCGGAATGGCTCGCCGAGCCCAACATCCTTTGGGCCCCCTGGAAAAGCGCCGGCGAGCAGCTTTCACGCGCCAAGCGCGACGCGACCCTGCTTTGGCTCAAGCTGCAGGAAGATTTCGGCATCGACATCGTCACCGAAGGCGAGCAGTCGCGCCAGCATTTCGTGCACGGCTTTCTGGAGAAGATCGATGGCATCGATTTCGCCCACAAGGTCGAGATGGGAATCCGCGCCGACCGCTACAAGGCGATGGTGCCGCAGGTGGTGGCGCCGCTCAGGCTCAAGGGCCGCGTCCATGCGGATGAGGCGCGCATCGCCCGCACCCACACGACGCGAAAACTGAAATTTACGCTGCCCGGCCCAATGACCATCATCGACACCATCGCGGACCGCTATTATGGCGACCGCGTCAAGATGGCGTTCGCTTTCGCCGAACTGCTCAACGAGGAGGCCAAGGCGCTCGCCGCCGACGGCGTCGACCTCATCCAGTTCGACGAGCCCGCCTTCAACGTCTACATGGCCGAGGTCAATGACTGGGGCATCAAGGCGCTGGAGCGCGCCGCCGAAGGGCTGCCTTGCGCGACCGCCGTGCACATCTGCTACGGCTACGGCATCAAGGCCAACACCGACTGGAAGCAGACGCTGGGCAGCGAATGGCGACAATATGAACTGATCTTTCCGGCGATCGACAAGAGCAGCATTCAGCAGGTCGCAATCGAATGCCGCAATTCGCACGTGCCGCTGGACCTGTTGTCGGCTCTCCCGAACAAGCTGGTGCAGGCCGGCGTGATCGACGTCGCCAGCGACGAGGTCGAGACGGCGGAGGATGTCGTCAAGGTGATCGAGGCCGTGCTGAAATTCGTGCCGAAGAGCAACATCATCGCGACGACCAATTGCGGCATGGCGCCGATGCGCCGGGATATTGCCGAAGCCAAGCTCGCCGCGCTCGGCGCCGGCGCAAGGCTGGCGCGCGAGAAGCTCGGCTGATGCGCTAAGCGATGTTGGCCGTTGTAGCCCGCGTGAGCGTGTCCCGTATCGCGCTGGCGCTTATGCGGGCTACATTCTCTCCATTCTCGCGCTCGGATGCAGCACCGGCCGGTAGCCCGCGATGAGTGCCCGCAAGGTCGAGGGCGGCGTCAGCAGCATCGGCTCTTGCAACTCACGCGATGCTTTCACATAGCCCGCCGGGGACCATTTGAGCGGCCTGCCCTGTGCGATCAAGAAGCTGTCCGTCCCGGCCTGCACCATCGCGCCATCCGGCAGCTCTCGCAGCGGCATCGGCAGCTCATGCAGCCGTTTTTTGCCGCGGTCCAGCCGCTCACGATGGAGAACCGCATCCATTTCGCCGGCCAACAGGTGGCCGCAGCCATTGCCTTTCTCCCACGCTGCGCGAAAGCGATTGGCGTCTTCGCGTCGGCAGAAAAAGCACGGCCGATGCCCGGCCGCGAGCGCGGTGGCTTCATCGAGAAAGAACAGCTCGGTCCAGCTTCGCCCCGCCATCACCTTGCGCCGGCGGCCGCGAAACTCCAGCACGCAGGTGAGCCAGGCCGGCGTCGACCAGCGCTTTCGCAGCAGCGTCTTGGTGGCGGGATCGTGAATGATGCCGCGGTTGCCGACGAACAGGCCACGCTCGGGCGTGGCGACGATCTCGCCGGTTGGGGTGACGCGGTTCTGCAGGGGCATGGTGCCAAGCGCTCCACCGTCATTCCGGGGCGCTCGCGTCAGCGAGCGAACCCGGAATGACGGCGCGCCCCATCACGCCGCCCCATCGCGGATCGGCGGCTGGAACGATAGCGCGGTATCCCACGGGAAGAAGATCCAGGTGTCCTGCGACACTTCGGTGATGAAGGTGTCGACCAGCGGCCGCCCCTTCGGCTTGGCGTAGACGGTGGCGAAGTGCGCATCGGGCAGCATCTCGCGCACCAGCCGCCCGGTCTTGCCGGTATCGACGAGATCATCGACGATCAGAAGCCCCTTGCCGGTGCCGCCGCCGAGCTTCGCGGTTTCCTCCGAAATGCCCTTCAATACTTTGAGATCGCCCTGCTTGGTGTGATCGTAGCTTGCGATGCAGACGGTATCGATGACGCGCACGCCAAGCTCGCGCGCCACGATCGCCGCCGGCACCAGCCCGCCGCGGGTGATCGCGATCACCGCGTGGAACGGCCCGACCTCGTTCAGCCGCCAGGTCAGCGCCCGGCAATCCCGGTGAAACTGGTCCCATGAGACCGGAAAGGCCTTGCCCGCGCGCTCCTGCGCGGTGAGTTCAGAGCTTCGTTCAACCATGCTATCAGATCCATTGTATCAGGAAGTCGTGCTGCCATGCAGTTGCTTGAGCATCTCCTTCACGGCCTCCATCGCGGCGTTGAGCTTGTCCGGGTCGCGCGAGCGGACCACGAGATTGGTGTTGGGCTTCTTGTTCTCGTCGATGAAGGGATAGCTGCCGATGATGGTGTCGGGATGCGCCTGCGCGATCGCCCGCAACGGGCCGCCGATGTCGCCCTCCCTGCAATTGGCGCGCACCGTATCCGACAGCATCTTGACGCCTGATTTCAGCTTGGGCGAGATGATGTCCATCATCGCCTGCATGATCGAGGGCACACCGGCCATTACGATGACATTGCCGATCTTGAAGCCCGGCGCCAGGATGGTCGCGCTTTGGATCAGCTCGGCGCCATCGGGAATCCGCGCCATCCGCAGCCGGGCCTCGTTCAGCTCGCCCGGGTTCTGAAACCGTTCCTTGAACCGCGCCACCACCTCGGGATGATGATCGATGCCGACGCCGAACGCTTTTGCGACCGCATCGGCGGTAATGTCGTCATGGGTCGGGCCGATGCCGCCGGTCGTGAAGACATAGGTGTAACGGGCGCGCAGCGCATTCAGCGCCGCGACGATGTCGTCCTCATCGTCCGCCACCACCCGCACCTCCTTCAGGTCGATCCCGATATTGGTCAGGTATTCCGCAATAAAGCCGATGTTCTTGTCCTTGGTCCGTCCGGACAGGATCTCGTCGCCGATGACCAGCAGCCCGGCGGTGACGATCTCAGTCATGACCTCTCCCTAAAACCTTGTCCCTTCCCGCGCCGCCCCAACTTGCCGGGCCGACAGCTTGAAGTCACGGGATTTTGCTGCCGAAATAAGCACCCGCGAGCCATTTTTTCGGGCAGCATTCGAAACTTCGTCGGCAAATGCCGCCTCCCAATGCATATCGCGCTGGCCCGACCCTTGCTACCATCCCTTCAAGTCATGCACTGTTACGCACTGGCTCAAGGGGGACCCCAGGTTCGATGGCAGTCGCGTTCGATGAAATGAACGGCCCCGGCGGCGATATCCGCGCGGCCTATTCCGAGCTCTCCCGCTGGCTGAAGGAGACCCCGCCGGACGCCCTCCAATATCGCCGCCAGGAGGCGGAGCTCCTGTTCCGCCGGATCGGCATCACCTTTGCCGTCTATGGCGACTCCGAGGCCCAGGAGCGGCTGATTCCCTTCGATGTGATCCCCCGCATCCTGTCGGGGAAGGAATGGACCATCCTGGAAAAGGGTCTGAAGCAGCGGGTGCGCGCGCTCAATATGTTCCTGAGCGACATTTATCATAACCGCGATATCCTGCGCGCCGGCATCATCCCGGACGATTTGATCTTCCAGAACCCGGTGTTCCGCCCGGAGATGAACGGGCAGGACGTGCCGCACGACGTCTATGTTCACATTGCCGGCATCGACGTCGTCAGGGTCGATGCCGAAGACTTCATCGTGCTGGAGGACAATGCCCGCACGCCCTCGGGCGTCTCCTACATGCTGGAAAACCGCGAAATCATGATGCGGCTGTTTCCGGACCTGTTCGCGCGGCATCGTATCGCGCCGGTCGAGCGCTACCCGGACGAGCTGCTCGCCGCCTTGCGCTCGGTGGCGCCCCGAAGCGCCTCGGCCGAACCGACGGTCGCGTTGATGACGCCGGGTGTCTACAACTCCGCCTATTACGAGCATTCGTTTCTGGCCGACAAGCTCGGCATCGAGCTCGTCGAGGGACGCGACCTCATCGTCAAGAACGACGAGGTCTTCATGCGCACCACGGAAGGCCTCAAGCGCGTGGACGTGATCTACCGCCGGGTCGACGACGACTTCCTCGATCCCCTGACCTTCCGGCCCGACTCGGTGCTTGGCGTGCCTGGTTTGATGTCGGCCTATGCGGCCGGCAACATCACGCTCGCCAATGCGGTCGGCACCGGGATCGCCGATGACAAGGCGATCTATTCCTACATGCCTGACGTCGTGAAATTCTACCTCGCCGAAGAGCCGATCTTAAAGAACGTGCCGACCTGGCGCTGCCGCGAGCCCAAGGATCTGGCTTACGTGCTCGACAATCTCGACGATCTCGTCGTGAAGGAAGTGCACGGCTCCGGCGGCTACGGCATGCTGATCGGCCCCGCCGCGACCAAGGCCACCATCGAAGCCTTCCGCGACAAGCTCAAACGCGAGCCCGAAGGCTTCATCGCCCAGCCGACGCTGGCGCTCTCGACCTGCCCGACCTGCACCGAATCCGGCCTCGCTCCGCGCCATGTCGATCTGCGCCCGTTCGTGCTGACGGGGCGCGACCGCAGCACCATCGTGCCCGGCGGGCTCACCCGCGTGGCGCTGAAGGAAGGCTCGCTGGTGGTCAATTCCAGCCAGGGCGGCGGCACCAAGGACACCTGGATATTGGACGAGTAACGCATGCTCTCGCGCACCGCCGAAAACCTGTTCTGGCTGGCCCGCTATGTCGAACGTGCCGAATATATCGCGCGCACCATCGACGCGACGTTGCGCGTCACCGCCCTGCCCGCCGCCTATATCGGCAAGACCAACGAATGGGAGTCGGCGCTGCTCACCGCCGGCGTCAGCCAGAGCTTCTATGAGACTTACGACGAAGCCAATGAGCACAACGTCGTCGAATATCTGTCCTTCAATCCCGCCAACCCCTCCTCGATCAAGAACTGCATCGAGCAGGCACGGCTCAATTCACGCTCGGTGCGCACCGCGCTGACCAGCGAAATGTGGGACACCATCAACGGCGCCTGGATCGAGCTGCAGGAGGTCTGGACCAAGGGTACGACGAGCCGCGAGCAGCTCGCGCGCTTCCTGCGCTTCGTGCAGGAAACCTCGCTGCGCTTCGACGGCTCGGCCTATCGTACCATGCTGCGCAACGATGCCTATTGGTTCTCCAGGCTCGGCCTGCACCTGGAACGCGCCGACAACACCGCGCGCATCCTCGACGTCAAATATCACGTGCTGCTGCCCGAGGAGGAGCATGTCGGCGGTCCCCTGGATTTCTACCAATGGAGCTCGATCCTGCGCTCGGTCTCGGCGCTGACAGCCTATCACTGGGTCTACCGCGAAACCCTAAAACCCTGGCTGATCGCCGACCTCCTGATCCTCAACGACACGCTGCCGCGCTCGCTCGCGAGCTGCTACGGCAACCTAGCGCGCAACCTCGACCAGATCGGCGTCGCCTATGGCCGCCAGGGCCCCGCCCAGCGCCACGCCCGCGGCATCCGCAACCGGCTCGAGCACAGCCATATGGACGATATCTTCCAGAGAGGCGTGCACGAGTTCATCCAGGAGTTCATCGCGGATAATGCGCGGCTGGGGGAGATCATCGCGAAGCAGTATTTGATTTGATGGGCGCGGTGCGGCCACGGTTTCCGTCATTCCGGGCCGCCTCGAAGAGGCGAACCCGGAATCTCGAGATTCCGGGCTTGGTCCTGTCGGAGCATCCCGGAATGACGGAGTGATACTTAACTGCACGTATCAGGGCTGGGCATGACGATCGCGGTTGCCGTGGATATTCCAGAGCATAAACGTGCTACATAGAAACGGGCTCCCAACCATCACCGTCACCCTGAGGTGCTCGCGGAGCGAGCCTCGAGGGGCGACGGCCCCGGTGGTTGCTGCGGGGCCGTTCATCCTTCGAGGCCGCCGCTTCGCGACGGCACCTTAAGGATGACGGAACGGAGATGGGTCTGCCCAACCAGAATGACCGCTCTTTAGCTGCATCGAGCCATGATCGACCGCCATGCGCCTGAAAATCTTCCACGCCACCACCTACCGCTACGATCCGCCCGCCTCCGGCGTGATCCAGATCCTGCGGATGACACCCGGCAGCCATGACGGCCAATACGTCGCGGACTGGCAGATCGACGTCTCCACCGATTCCCGTCTCGACGCCCATGAGGACGCGTTCGGCAACGTCATCCATGTGATGACGAACGGCACAACCGCCGATCTCACCATCACCGTGGAGGGACAGGTCGAGACCCACGACAATGGCGGCGTGCTGCGCGGCACGGATGAGCGCTTTCCGCCAGGGCTATTCCTGCGCCCGACCGCGCTGACCGCGATCAACCCCGCGATGACGAATTTCGTGCGCGAGCTGCGCGCGGAATCCGAAGGTGACGTGCTCGGCTTCCTGCATGCGCTGATGACCCACGTCAACGAGCACATGACCTTCGACGAGGACCCGACCCACAGCGGCACCTCGGCTGCGGACGCCTTCGCGCTCAAGCGCGGCGTCTGCCAGGACTACGCGCACATCTTCATCGCCTGCGCCCGCAGCGGCGGCGTGCCTGCCCGCTTCGTCTCCGGCCATTTCCTGCGCTCCGACGGCATGATCAATCAGCCCGCCGGCCACGCCTGGGCGGAAGCCTATGTGCCCGATCTCGGTTGGGTCGGTTTTGATGCCGCCAACTGCATCTGCACCACCGATGCCCATGTCCGCGTCGCCATCGGCCTCGATTATCTCGGCGCCGCCCCGGTGCGCGGCACCCGTTACGGCGGCGGCACCGAGACGCTCTCGGTTGCGGTGAAGGTCGAGCAAGCCGGGCGGCCCGGACAGTGGCAGTCGCAATCGCAGTCGTGATTCCTCGGCTCCGTCATTCCGGGGCGCTCGCGCCAGCGAGCGAACCCGGAAAATCCAAAGGTTGCCGCGCGCTCTCAAGAAATCCGAGATGCAGTGTCGGACCGGCGGAGCGTCATTCGTCCTCGGGGTATGGCGCCTGATCGGCGTCGACGTCCCTTCCCTCCGTTCGCAAGGAAAAAACGAGTATGCCCAACACCGTACGCTTGCACCGCGTCCTCGAAGAAGGTCTATCGCGCGTTCATCGAGGCCGACGCGCTCGCGAAATGGCTCCCGCCCAACGGCTTTGCCTGCACTGTGCATCACCTGGAAGCAAAGGTCGGCGGCACGTTCAAAATGTCCTTCCGGAACTTCACAACGGGCAAAAGCCACGCCTTTGGCGGCGAATATGTCGAACTCGTCCCGGGCGAACGCCTGCACTACACGGACAAATTCGACGATCCCAATCTGCCCGGCGAGATGCGGGTGACCGTGACGTTGAAAAAGGTATCAGTCGGCACCGAACTGGAAATCGTGCAGGCAGGCATACCCGACGCGATTCCACCCGAGGCTTGTTATCTTGGCTGGCAGGAGTCACTGCGAAACCTGGCAAAGTTGGTCGAGCCCGAAATCAACCAATAACTCGTAGCGCCGATTGGCGAAGCCGTAATTCGCGGTGAGGCACGAGGCACGACGGAGTCGGAAAACAGTATCCTGACCGACATTACTCGTTATCCGGACTGCCGGCCTAACGGCGGATTACGCTTCGCTAATCCGCCCTACTCATCCTCATCGCCTTGGCGGTGATTTGCCCGACGGGCAGCGAGCGCAAAATCCTGTCAATGCTCACTCACAAAAATATTTCTGTTTTTCCGAAACCAGAATCAGTCGTATCCTCCGCCCATCCCGCCTCGTTCGCAGAGGGCGTATCGCGGTCGTCACGAAACGTGAGGCGGGATGCGGTGGACGCAGATGCGCCGATAGACGAGCGGCGGCTTTTGCGGACGGCGAAGCCGTGTGGTCCTGGCGCGCCCAGGCAGGCGCTAAGTCGGCAGTGATGCCCCACGCATCGTGCCGATGACGGTGGCAAAGGCTGGTTCACCGGGGAGAGCGCGGAATAAGCCGTAAACCACTGCGCAGGGAAGGCCGGAGTGTCTCCGCCTGTACCTGTGGTCAACGCGCTCGCGCAAATTTCTTTTGCGCGGGGGCCCCGGGTGCAGCGGCCACCCGGCCTTCCCTGCGCCCTCTGCTCTCGATGGGGCGCTTTTTCCCTTCAACCCGGGGCACAATTGTGCTGCGGGAACGCGTAGGCGTGCCTTTGGGATTTGGGTTGGAGGACCGGCCGAAATTGGCTACTAGTTGCCGGCCGATCACCTAAGACGGTTCGGGGGACGGAAATGACCTATTGTTGCGGAATTCTGGTGCGGGACGGGCTTGTCATGATCGCGGACACCCGGACCAATGCCGGACTCGACAACGTCTCCACCTTCCGCAAGCTCCACATCTTCGCCAAGCCCGGCGAGCGCATCATGGCGATCGCAAGCGCGGGCAATCTCGCCATCAGCCAGTCGGTGCTATCGACGCTGACGGAAGGCATGGAAGACCCACACACCGGCGAGATCGAGACGCTGATGAATGCGCCGACCATGTTCCAGGCGGCGCAGCGCATCGGCAAGGCGATCCGCGCGGTGCACGCGACCGAAGGCGCGGCCTTGAGGGCCGAAGACATCAACTTCGACGTCTCCTTCCTGTTCGGCGGCCAGATCAAGGGCGCGCGGATGCGGCTGTTCATGATCTATCCGGCCGGCAACTTCATCGAATGCACGACCGATACGCCGTACCTGCAGATCGGTGAGCACAAATACGGCAAGCCGGTGCTCGACCGTGCCATGCATTACGATGTCGAGCTGTATGAAGCGCTCAAGACCAGCTTGATCTCGATGGACTCGACCATGCGCTCCAATCTTGGCGTCGGTCTTCCCATCGACGTGCTGGTGGTACGCACCGACGTGTGCGACGCCGATCTCAATCACCGCATCGAGGCCGGCGAGCCCTATTTCCATGATCTGCGCTCGCGCTGGTCGGCAGCGCTGCGCGCCGCGCATCGGAATATTCCGCTGCCGCCCTACAAGAGCGAATACGAAGCCAAGAGGCAGAACAAGGAAGGAAACCTATGAGCGAAGCACAGAAGATTGCGGTGGTGACCGGCGCGGGCACCGGCGTGGGGCGCGCCGCGGCGCTGGCGCTGATGAAGATCGGCTTCACCGTGGTGCTTGCAGGGCGTCGCCTGGACAAGCTGCAGGAGACGCAAAAGCTCGGCGCGGAGAATGGCGGCAAGAGCCTGCCTGTCGTGGCCGACATGACCGACCCCGGCTCGATCGCAGCGCTGTTCGCGAAGGTCACGGAGACCTACGGCCGGCTCGATCTCTTGTTCAACAATGCCGGCATGGGCGCGCCCGCGGTGCCGTTCGAGGACCTGCCCCTGTCGCAATGGCAGGCGGTGGTGAACACGAACCTGACCGGTCCCTTCCTGTGCACCCAGCACGCCTTCCGCATCATGAAGGACCAGACCCCGCGCGGCGGCCGCATCATCAACAACGGTTCGATCTCCGCGCATGCCCCGCGGCCGTTATCGGCCGCCTATACCTCGACCAAGCACGCCATCACCGGCCTGACCAAGGCCAGCAACCTCGATGGCCGGGCCTATGACATCGCGGTCGGCCAGATCGACATCGGCAATGCCGCGACGCCGATGACCGACCGCATGGTCGAGGGCGTGCTGCAGCCGGACGGCCGCAAGGTGCCGGAGCCGCGAATGGACGCCAAAGCCGTCGGCGATGCGGTCGCCTACATGGCGACGCTGCCGCTCGACGCCAACGTGCTGTTCATGACGGTGATGGCCTCGAAGATGCCGTTCGTGGGGCGGGGCTGATTATTCCAACCGGTCGAGGTGCGAAGAAATGTAGGGTGGGTAGAGCGCAGCGAAACCCACGACTTCTGCGCCAGGAAAGATGGTGGGTTTCGCTTCGCTTTACCCACCCTGCAAACGCTCGTCCCCTACTCCAACCTGTCCACATCGCGCAGGCTCGGGAACAGCTTCATCCAGAGCAGCGCGATGGCGACCGTGGCGACACCGCCGAGCACGGCCGCCGGCATGGTGCCGAACAAGGCTGCGGTGACGCCGCTCTCGAACTGGCCGAGATTGTTGGAGGCGTTGATGAAGAGAAAATTCACCGCCCCCACTCGCCCGCGCATCTCGTCAGGCGTCGCCAATTGCACGAGCGAGAAGCGGATCACGACGCTGACGGTGTCAGCCGCTCCAAGCGCCGCGAGCGCCAGCACCGACAGCCACATCCATTGCGAGAGCGCGAATACGACGGTGGCCGCGCCGAACACGATCACGGCCTGAAACATCCGCATGCCGACACGCCGGTGGATGGTATGGCGCGCCAACAGCGTGGTCATCAACAGCGCACCAACCGCAGGCGCGGCACGCAGGATGCCAAGCCCCCACGGCCCGGTCGCAAGGATGTCGCGGGCATAGATCGGCAACAGCGCCGTGACGCCGCCGAACAGCACCGCGAACAGGTCGAGCGAGATCGTGCCGAGGATAGGAGGACTCTTGCGGATGAAATGCACACCGGCAAACAAATCGCCCGGCGTGGCGGCGCGCTTGGGCGCGGCCGAGTGCGTGAGCTGGATCGCGCCTGCGAACAGCGCGGCCGACAGCCAAAACAGCACCATCAATGCGTAAGGCAAAGCCGGCGAGACTGCATAGGCAAAGCCGCCGAGTGCAGGTCCCGCGATCGTCGCCAATTGGGCCGAACCGCTCGACAAAGCGGTGGCGCGCTGGAGCGAGCCTTCGGGTGCGATCAAGGGCAACAGCGCCGCGGTTGCCGGCATCTCGAAGGCGGCCGTGGTTCCCAACACGAGGGTGGCAACAAAGATGTCGATCACCGTGAGCCAGCCGGCAAACGCGCCCCAGGCGAGAAAGGCGGCCGTCAGCGCTTGCGCAAGCTGGCAGGCCTGCACGATCCGCTTGCGCTCGTAGCGGTCCACCGCGTGTCCCGCCACGAACACCAGCAGCGCGCTCGGGAGAAAACCGACCAGGCCGACGGCGCCGAGTGCGAATGCGCTGCCGGTGAGATCGTAAATCTGCCAGCCCATCGCCACGATCCCGATCAGGCTGCAAAAGCGCGAGAGGCTTCGCGACGACAGGAAGAAGAGAAACGAGCCTTGCCTGAGCAGCGCGCCGGCGCCCGTGGACGTTGTGGAGGACATGGCCGATCGGTGGCTGAGGAAGGCGGGCTTGTCAATTGCTCTTGACGCGGGGTGGTCCGGCATTGCGCTGCCATCTCGCCTCGGCATAATCGCGCAAGGGCGCGTTCCGCGGGGGATACATGCTTCAACTGCAATCGGCGATCGGCATCGTTGCCTTGCTGGCGATCGCCTGGGCTTTCGGCGAGAACCGCCGCGCGGTGTCGCTCAAGCAAGCGGCCATCGGCCTTGCGGCCACGCTGGTCACGGCGGTCGTTCTCATCAAGCTTCCGCTGGTTGCGCACGCCTTCGGCGCGATCAATGATGCGGTCGACACGATCTCGGCCGCCTCCCGCGCCGGCACCTCGTTCGTGTTCGGCTATATCGGCGGCGGACCCGCGCCGTTCGACGTCAAGGCGCCGGGTGCCGATTTCATCCTGGCGTTCCAGGCGCTGCCGATCGTGCTGGTGATGAGCGTGCTGACGACGCTCCTGTTCTATTGGCGCGTGCTGCCGCCGATCGTGCGCGGCATGGCCTGGCTGCTCGAGCGCACGCTCGGCGTCGGCGGCGCGGTCGGGCTGTCCACGGCGGCCAACATCTTCCTCGGCATGGTCGAGGCGCCGCTGTTCGTGCGGCCCTATCTGGCGCAGATGACGCGCAGCGAATTGTTTCTGGTGATGACCGGCGGCATGGCCGGCATCGCCGGCACGGTGCTGGTGCTCTATGCCACGCTGCTGGCGCCGATCATTCCGGATTCCGCCGCGCATTTCGTGATCGCCTCGGTGCTCGGCGCCCCCGCCGCCATCCTGATCAGCCTGATCATGGTGCCCGAAACCGGCGATCATCTCACCGGCGGTGCGCTGGGCGACGATCCCAAGATGGCCGCTTCCAGCACCATGGATGCGATCGTCAAGGGCACGACAGCCGGGCTCGAACTGTTGCTGAATATCGTCGCCATGCTGATCGTATTGGTGGCGCTGGTCTATCTCGCCAATGCGATCCTTGGTCTGCTGCCGCATGTCGGCGGCGGCGCGATTTCGCTGCAGCGCCTGCTCGGGCTCGTCATGGCGCCGGTGTGCTGGCTGATGGGGCTCCCCTGGTCGCAAGCGGTCACCGCGGGCAGCCTGATGGGCACGAAAACGGTGCTCAACGAGCTGATCGCCTATGTTGACCTGTCGAAGCTTGCCCCGGATGCGCTCGATCCCCGCTCCCGGCTGATCATGCTCTACGCGATGTGCGGCTTTGCCAATTTCGGCAGCCTCGGCATCATGATCGGTGGGCTCGGCACCATGGCGCCGCAACGCCGCGACGAGATCAATTCGCTGGGGCTGAAGTCGATCGTCTCGGGCACGCTGACGACGTGCCTGATGGGCGCAATCGTGGGGGTGATGACGTGATGGCTGCCGCGCGAGGGTGCGAATTGCCGCATGCGAAATGGCTGCTCGATATAGCGCCAGGAAAGGTAGGAGATGATCACGGCCACCGCGAACAACGCGACCTTGTCGCCGGCCTCCAGCACCAGACCAGGCTTGGAAAAGCGTGCGAAGGTGAACAGCGGCCAATGCCAGAGATAAAGCGAATAGGAGATCTGGCCGAAGAATTTTGCGACGCTAAGCGGCGAATAGGGATGGCGCTTCTGCGTCGGCACGACGCCGACAAAGCCGCCATAGACCGCCGGCGCCTCGAAATGAAAGGCGACCACGGACAGCACCGCGATGGCGCGCAGCCAGTCGATGTCTTCGCGATAGCCTGACGTCATGAGGAGTGGCGAACGGGAAAATCCCTCCCCCGCAAAATGCGAGAGAGGGATGAGGGGCTTGGCTTTGGCGGGCAAGTCTTGAATCGTCTATGCCGTCAATTCAACCGTCTTGAAGTCCGCCGGCAGAATCACTTCGAGCACTTCGGCGTCATCGGAATAGTCCAGGATCATGTGCTTCACGCGCGGCGGCTGGGTCCAGGCGCTGCCTTCGCGCATCAAGGTCTCGCCTTGCCCTTCCATGTAGGTCTTCAGCCAGCCCTTCAGGACATAGACCATCTGAAAGTCGACATCGTGAAAATGCAATTTCGAAACTTCCTCCGGCTTGCACGGACCCGTAAAGCGGATCACATGCGCGCGCGCAAGCCCGCTTGTTGCATCCGCAATGCCGAGATCGCGGTACTTCGCATAGGCGCGCAGGCCGTCGGCCTTGAAGTCTTCCTCGCGATGATGGCTGACCGCGATGCGCTGTTTGGGCCTGGTGGTGGTCCGTGCGTTCGCAGGCACGCTGCGGGCCTTGGACTTTGTGGGCTTGCGGGTGGATGATTTGGCGGTGCCGTGTCGGCCACTCCACTTTTTCGTGACCGCGGGCCGAGCGGCCTGCCTCGTTGTCGCCTTTCGCTTAGGCATGTGTGCCTCCCTGATCGCTTGAGCGGAGGAAGGCTAACACAGTTGGCAAAACTGGGGTGGGCGTTCTGTCCTTCGTCGCCCACAAGCCCCGATTGCGCGAAGCTCGCCCGCGGTATGGGGCCCGGCTTTCCGCCGGGACGGCCGGACTCAATGCAGGCGGAATACGCCGTCGACGGCGCGCAGCTCGGTCGGCCGGATCAGCCTGGAATGCGCCACGGTGACCGAGTACAGCGGCCCATCGAGCTTTTCCTGCCAGAAGGCGAGGAAATCCTGAAGCGCCGGGAATTTCGGAAACATATCGTAATTCTGCCAGACATACGTCTGCAGCAGCGAGGGATGATCCGGCATGCGATAGAGGATCTGCGCCGTCGTCAGCCCGTACCCCATGACCTGCTTCCGAAAGTCCTCGGAAACAACCCCAACCTGCGAAACCATTCCAACCTCCATTGCTGGAGCGCATGTCAGAGATGGCCAAAGACCCCTTAAGAGCCACCCGGTCGAGATGCGCTCACATGAGAGAAATGTGACGCAATTAACCAATCCATCACAAGCCTAAATGTTTAACGTCTTGTTGAAATTTCCCGCTTTGGCAGCAGCTTACCGCGCCTGCTAACATCAGTTGCAGGACCTACCGCGCGGCATTAAGCATGCTGACCGGTTTTGGCAGACGCCTCTTGGGAGTGCCAATTTTTTCGCTAAAAGGCCTTGTCCGGGGCAAATTTCCCGCCTATCTCCAAGCGCGCTCGTGCTGGCACTCGCAGTGCGAGACTGCTAACATCAGGGAACTCTCTAACATCTTCAGTATCTTAGGAGGACTGCATGAAATTCCGTCCGCTTCACGACCGCGTCGTGGTTAAGCGCATCGACGCCGAAGAGAAGACTGCTGGCGGCATTATCATTCCCGACACGGCCAAGGAAAAGCCCTCCCAGGGCGAAGTGATCGCCGTCGGCCCCGGCGGTCGCGACGAGAGCGGCAAGCTGATCCCGATCGACATCCAGGTCGGCGACCGCGTGCTGTTCGGCAAGTGGTCGGGCACCGAGGTCAAGATCGACGGTCAGGAGCTCCTGATCATGAAGGAGAGCGACGTCATGGGCGTCCTCACCGACGTCGGCTCCAAGAAGAAGGCCGCCTAATCCGCCTCTTGCAACGCTCACCCTGAGGAGCGCCTGCAAGGGCCTCCGACCGGGTGAGAAAAATTCAACTCAGGGAAACCAGATATGTCAGCCAAAGAAGTCAAATTCGGCGTCGACGCGCGTGACCGCATGCTGCGCGGTGTCGACATTCTCGCCAATGCCGTGAAGGTCACCCTCGGCCCGAAGGGCCGCAACGTGGTGCTCGACAAGTCGTTCGGCGCTCCCCGCATCACCAAGGACGGCGTCACCGTCGCCAAGGAAATCGAGCTCGACGACAAGTTCGAGAACATGGGCGCGCAGATGGTTCGCGAAGTCGCTTCCAAGTCCGCTGACGCGGCGGGCGACGGCACCACCACCGCGACCGTGCTCGCGGCCGCGATCGTGCGCGAAGGCGCCAAGGCGGTTGCCGCCGGCATGAACCCGATGGACCTGAAGCGCGGCATCGACCTCGCCGTCGAGGCGGTGGTTGCGGATCTCGAGAAGAACTCCAAGAAGGTCACCTCGAACGAGGAGATCGCCCAGGTCGGCACCATTTCGGCCAACGGCGATTCCGAGATCGGCAAGTTCCTCTCCGACGCCATGAAGAAGGTCGGCAACGAGGGCGTCATCACCGTCGAGGAAGCCAAGTCGCTGGAGACCGAGCTCGACGTCGTCGAGGGCATGCAGTTCGACCGCGGCTACATCTCGCCCTACTTCGTCACCAACGCCGACAAGATGCGCGTTGAAATGGATGATCCTTACATCCTCATCAACGAGAAGAAGCTCTCCTCGCTGAACGAGCTGCTGCCGCTGCTCGAGGCCGTGGTGCAGACCGGCAAGCCGCTGCTGATCGTCGCGGAAGACGTCGAAGGCGAAGCGCTCGCCACCCTCGTCGTCAACCGTCTGCGTGGTGGCCTGAAGGTCGCCGCCGTCAAGGCGCCGGGCTTCGGCGATCGCCGCAAGGCCATGCTGCAGGACATCGCGATCCTGACCGGCGGCCAGGCGATCTCGGAAGACCTCGGCATCAAGCTCGAGAACGTCACCCTCAACATGCTTGGCCGCGCCAAGAAGGTGATGATCGACAAGGAGAACACCACGATCGTCAACGGCGCCGGCAAGAAGGCCGACATCGAGGCGCGCGTCGCCCAGATCAAGGCGCAGATCGAGGAGACCACCTCGGACTACGACCGTGAGAAGTTGCAGGAACGCCTCGCCAAGCTCGCGGGCGGCGTCGCGGTGATCCGCGTCGGCGGCGCGACCGAAGTCGAGGTGAAGGAGCGCAAGGATCGCGTTGATGACGCGATGCATGCGACCCGCGCGGCGGTCGAGGAAGGCATTCTGCCGGGCGGCGGCGTCGCCCTGCTCCGTGCCTCCGAGCAGCTCAAGGGCATCCGCACCAAGAACGACGACCAGAAGACCGGCGTCGAGATCGTGCGCAAGGCGCTGTCCTGGCCCGCCCGCCAGATCGCGATCAACGCCGGCGAGGACGGCTCGGTCGTGGTCGGCAAGATCCTGGAGAAGGATCAGTACGCCTACGGCTTCGACAGCCAGACCGGCGAGTACGGCAACATGGTGTCCAAGGGCATCATCGACCCGACGAAGGTGGTTCGCACCGCGATCCAGAATGCCTCGTCCGTTGCCTCGCTCCTGATCACGACCGAAGCCATGGTCGCTGAGCTGCCGAAGAAGCCGGCCGCGGGCCCCGCCATGCCTCCGGGCGGCGGCATGGGCGGCATGGACTTCTAAGGTCCTGCTCGCCACTGAAGCGAACACGAATGCAGAACCCCGGCAGCAATGCCGGGGTTTTTGTTCGCCTGGAGGAAGGCCATCGGCAGTGAGCTCTCCCCGATCGGTCGACAGTGGGAGAGCGCAAACACTTCAATCCTTGAATGGATCGAACTCGTTCGCGCCGGCCATGACTACCGCAAACGGGCGCAAGCTGTGCAACACCCTGACTGAGCCGGCGTGCGCGGCCAGGACCTCCGGCAGGCGCCGATAGGCCATCGGACTCTCATCGAGATCGGCGCCGATCAGGGTGACGCCGCGCGACTGCAGCCACGCGTCCATCTCGGCGCGGCTGAACCTGCGCTTGGCTTCCTTGCGTCCGAACAGCCGCCCGGCACCATGGATGGTCGAATAGAGCGATGCTTTCGCCTCCTCCGACTCGATGCCCTCGATGATGACGGCGTCGTCGCCCATCGATCCGCCGACGAAGCCGCGCTGGCCGGGAAACGCCGGCGTTGCGCCTTTGCGAACGACCCACAAATCCCTGCCGCCATGGTTCTCGCGCCAGGCATAGTTGTGGTGGTTATGAACCGTGTCGGTCAGGGCGCCGCCAACGATCTTGCGAACACGCTCGACCACCCACTCCCGCCCGGCATGGGCATAGCGTCCGGCGAGCTGCATGGCCGCGATGTAGCGCCGCCCGATCTCGCTGTCCTCGTCGATCACAGCGGGCGGCACATTCATCCCGTCCTTGCCGCCCGCTGCCTTGAGATAGCGTGTGGCGCTGGTGTGCCCGAGGCCGCGGCTGCCGAAATGCACACCGATCCAGACGAAGCCGCTCTCGTCCCGCATCAGGTCGACATAGTGGTTGCCGGACCCGACGGTGCCGAGCTGAGCGACCGCTTTCGCCCGATAGGCGTCCATGTCGGACTCGCGCCAGGCCTCCTCGTCGTCGAACAGCTCATGTTCAACACGTTCGTCGTTGGCGCGTCCGACGCCGAACGAGATCGCCTTGTGGATGTCCCTGACGATCGTTCCGATCCGGTTCTCCACATCGCTAAATCGCGTATCGAGCCGCGCTGCCATGTTGCCGCAGCCGATATCGAAACCGACCCCGGAGATGCTGATCTGCTTCTCATAGGCAATCACGCCGCCGACCGGCTGCGCATAGCCGAGATGACCATCGGCACAGATCACACCGGCAACAGCGTTGCCGACCGACATGCAGCTCCGCATCTGCGCGATCGTCGCATCGTGATGCTCACCGAAGATCTTCAGGGGACTGTTCCGGTATTGCGGCGCCTGCGGCCCGCTTGCGACGCCGGCCGCAAGCTCTTCCGCTTCCCGCGCCAGATGCTCCTTGCGAGCAGCATCACGGAATGTGCACCATAGCGGCATCGGCCGCTGACCCGGACGGTCGATTTTTGCGTCGGGGTCAAGGCCGGCTTCGATCGCCTTGGCCCTGGCTCGCTCTCGATAGGGATCGGATCGCATCGGACCCTCCTCGTCTTGCTTCACATATCAAACTGGAACCCCGCCAGGGGGTCGTTCCGGACGTCCGCCTGGCGCGCGATATCAATTTGCGCCGGCCGGATCGCAGTGCAGGCAGAGAGATATGTGGAGATGCAACGAGCCCTGAGGGGCGGTTTGCGGATTTTCTCTCTGCCGGGCAGAGGAAAACCGCTGCCCCCTTAAGCTCTCAGCCTGAGCTCTTTTGGCTGCGCCTTCGCTGCTGAGACCTGCAGCACGCGCGCGGAGACGCGACCGTGCCGGTTCATCGGCAGGGCCGCTTGCTTGATCGGGCGTGAGTACGAATACAGCATCGGTCTCTCGCAAGTGCATATCGGCGAGGTTGCGCGCGTGCTCATACACGATTTCTACGATTTGTAAATAACGAGCTGCGTGAGGGGCAAAGAGCAATGGCCCTGGTCGCGCCATGGGCGCGCGAGCCGCATTGCGCGCAGCGAATGACCGTCTCTGACAGCCGTGTTATGGGTTGCGGGCTCGCCCCGCGGGCGCCCCGGATTGACGGGCCGCGCTATGGCACCCTGTGCGTCGGTCTCACTCGACCCGCGCCAGTACCGCGAGCTTCCTGATGCCCTTGTTGCGATAGGCCTCGAGGAAGGCGTAGTAATCCCTGAACGAGACGCAGCCGTTGGAGTCGCCGTTCGGGCCGAGCATGTAGGTGTGCGCGAGAAGGCCTTCACGCCCGTAGATCGCGCCCTCGCCGCCGAGCGGTGTCAACCGCAGCGCCGGCACGCCATGAAACAGCGCTTCGCGCGGTTTCAGCGAATAGATGTGCGGCGGCGTCACGCCACGCATGCGGACCGGCGCGGAGCTCGGATCGTCGAGCCGGGAGCCGAGGCCGGAATGCGCTTCCAACCGGCTCCCGTCAGGCAGGTAAACGGTGTGCGCCGAGATGTCGTAGACTGCGGTGTCGCGATCATAAGGCGGCGAGCCGCCATGCATCGGGTTCTGCTCGCGGCTGATCGGGGCGGTTACGCCGGCATCGGCCGACGCATAGGCGAGCAGCGAGCCCTGCGACGGCTGCTTGCCCCACAGCTTCTCGACCATGCTCGACCGGCCGCCGGAGGTGATCGACATCATCGTCGCCTTGGCGCGCTCGGCCATGTCCCGCAATGACACACCGCTGGCCTTTGCCGGCTTTGCCTCCACCGCAGACGGCGCCGGCGGTGGCGGCACGTTCATCGCGACCTGCTTTGGCGCCTGTTTCGGTGCGACCTCCTTTGCCTTCGCGACTTCGCCGAGCTTTGGCGCGTTGACCGGCTTTGACGCTTCAGCGACTTGCGGTGACGGCGGTGCTCCCTCCGCCGCGTGCGAAGCGACGCTCGTCGGCGCGGCGGCCGCGAAGCGGTCGTTGAACTGGTCCGGCGTGATCGCGGCCACGGTCGCTGATGTCGCGCGCTGGGCCAGCGCGGGCAGCGACGCAAATGCGTCGCTAATCGCCTGCGCGGCGCTGCGTCCCGCAACCTGGTCGGCGGGTTTCACGACGACGGGCTCGTCATAACCCGCGCTGCCCAGCGTCGGATAAACGCTTGCGGAGATGATGTTGTTGTAGACGGTCCAGCCGCAGCCGAGCACGAGACAGGCGATCGCAGCGCCGCCCAGCAGGTTCTGGGAGACGGCTTTCCCGGAAGACTTCTTGCGGTTCTGCCCCGCCAGCGCAACTCTACTCAACGCTACTCTACTCTTGCTGACCCACCCAGCGCCCGGAACCATCCACTTTTGTTCGCTCGATACCGTGCGGATCGGCTCTCCGGCGGCACAGCATCTCGCATCGGCGCAAAGCGTCATTAAGGCGACTTTTAGTTAAATGCGGATTAATCAGGAGGGAGCCCCATCAGCGCAGGAAGTGCCTGCCACGCATGGCTTTTTTAAGATCAGATTTGGACAGAACCAGAACGTGACGGACCGAAGGTCCTCACGTCAGACGGCTTACCTCGGTCGCGCATGGAGCTGGAGAGCAAGCCGAGAATGGTGCCGCGCACTCGTGGATGCGTCGTGCGTGCATCGCGCGCGGACCCGCGCGCCTGCGCTTACGGCGACAGCTCCGGCGGCGGCGAGCGGTCGAGCACGTCGCCTTTCGGGTCGCGCAAGAGATCTAGCGCGTAGGTCTCGATCGCCAGCGGTCCGCGCTTGCGCGGCAATTCGGTGAGGCGTTCGATGCTGCCGAACCGGTCTTTCAGGTACGGCGGCTGCATCGGCCGCACTTCGTCGACATAAAGCAAGGGACCGGCGAGCTTGGCCGCATCCGGCTCCCGCATGTTGGCCCAGCGGATGCGCTGGATCGGCTGCACGACGCAGGTGCCCGGCGGCAAATAGAAGGTGAGCCAGCCCGTCGTGCCGTAGTCCGGCACCAGAATGCAGCTCGCGCCGACACGGGCGCGGACCGCTTCGATCTCGCCTGCCAAGTCGCGCCAGCCGACGCCGACGCTGCGCACCGTGGCATCGCGCCGGTAGCCGCTCAAAATGCCGGTATTGGCCTGCACGATCAGCAGCGCGAACATGGTGATGCCGACCGGCGCGGCCCAGCGCAGGCAGACATCGGCGAGCCGCCGCCGCCATCCTTCCCAGCTCACCAGATGCGCGGCCACCGCGGCCGCGATGACAAAGGCGGGATAGACCGGCGCGAACCAGTTGGCCTCGACGCGCGCGTGCAGCGAATGCCAGACGAAATAGAGCGTGATGGTCCAGAACATGCAATTCACCAGCGCACGGGCCGGCGAAGTGCCCGCCCTGCGCCGGATCAGCGCATCAAGCCCCATCACGCCAAGGATGAAGACGAGCGGCGTTGCGAACGCGAACTGGGTTGGAACGAGTTCGGCAATATAGCCGGGACGGAAATCCTCGATACGCGCGCGCCCCGTCATCTGCTTGATGAAGGAGACCCACTGGTGATCCGCATTCCACAGGATCACCGGCGCAAAGAAGAGAAGCGCGACAAGTCCGCCCAGATAGGGCCAGGGTGTGAGCAGCCAGCGCCGCTGCTTCGGAATGATCAAAAGCCAGATCAGGATCGCCGGGCCGAAGAACAGTGCCGTATATTTCGACAGCAGTGCCGCGCCCACCGCCGCGCCGACCGCGAGCCACCAGACGCCGCGCGCGCTTTCCAAGAGCTTGGCCAGGAAGAACAGCACAAAGCTCGAGGCGACCAGGAGGGGCGCATCCGGTGTGACGATCATGGTGCCCACCGACACGATCAGCGTGGCATTGAGCAGCAGCGCCGCGGTCGCCGCGATCCGCACACCGCCGAACAGGATCGAGGCGGTGCGATAGATGGCATAGCTCATCGGCAGCGCCAGCAGCACCGAGACCAGCCGGACGCCGAACTCGGTGTCGCCCGCGATCATCGTGCCGGCGCGGATGACCAGCGCCACCATCGGCGGGTGGTCATAGTAACCGCCGGCCAGGTGCTTGGACCACAGCCAGTAATAGGCCTCATCGAAAGTGATCGGCGTCCAGGCCGCGGCCACCAGCCGCAATGCCGTGAGCGCGAGGATCGTGACAGCCGCGTTGCGGACGAGCTGCCGATCGTCGGGGTTCATCGCTTGCGCCAGACGAACAGTCCGGACATTGCGTAATTCCAGACCACGCCCATTAGCGCCCCCGCGGCACCGGCGAGCCACCAGATCGGCTCCTGGTCATAAACCGAGAAGGCCACGCCGACATTGGCGAACAGGCCGACGCTGCAGACGAGGTAGAACGCGATCAGGCCGCGCAGGATGGCAAAGCCCTTCAGCCGCTGGTCGCGATAGGTGAGAAAATTGTTCAAGATGAAATTGGAGGTCATGGCCACGAGCGCGCCGGAGGCCTGAGCCTCGGCAAACGGCAGCTCGAAAACCCTCAACGCAATGAACAGCGTGCCGAGATGCACGAACAGGCCGGTGCCGCCGACCATCGCGAACAGAAGGAAGCGCAACGACACCGCATCGTTGGTCAGCTTGGCAAGCACCAGCCCGAGGAAATCCAGCGCCACCATGGAATCGAGCTTGCTCTCGCCGTGCAGCCGCGAGCCGAACCTGTAGGGGATCTCGACCGTCTTCAGCTTGCCATGCGCGGTCGCGACGATATCGAGCAGGATCTTAAAACCTTGCGTGGAGAGCTGCGGCGCGAGCTGCTCGAAGCGGTCGCGGCGGATCATGAAAAAGCCGCTCATGGGGTCGGCGACCGCCACGCCCAGCACCCGCTTTGCCACTTCGGTTGCGAATGCGCTGGCGCTGGCACGCTGCTTGTTGAAGCTGTCGGCGCTGCCCCCCTCGATATACCGGCTGCCGACCACCAGTTCCGCAGCTCCGTTCTGCAACAACGAGAGCATCTTCGGGAGCTGCGTCTCATCGTGCTGCAGATCGGCATCCATCACCGCAGCATAGGGCGCACAGGAGGCCAAAATCCCCTCGATGCAGGCTCCGGAGAGGCCGCGCCGCCCGATCCGGCGGATGCAGCGCACTCTTCCATCGCGGCGCGCCAGCTCCCGCACCACGTCCCAGGTGCCGTCAGGGGAATTGTCGTCGACATAAACGACCTCCCAGGCAATGCCTTTCAGCGTCGCCTCCAGCTTCTCGAACAGCTTGATGACGTTATCGCGCTCGTTGAAGGTGGGGACCACGACGGAAAGCACCGGCAGGCCCGCGACGACGGCCGGCGAGCTTTCGGTGGTCGGTCTGAGGATTTCGTTCATGCCGGGGAAGCGTATATCTGCCGCATCAGGTGATGCCAAGCCGGATCGCCCCGGGAAAACCGCCGTGACCGGCGCAAAAGCCGTGGAGAAAACGCTACGACCACGAATAACAGGCGCGCGTACATCCGGCGCTGCCTCGCTATTTCGTGGTCGCCCGGCGGCGGAGCTCGTGGGCTCAGAGCGTCAACGTCGCCGTTACCTGCCAAATAGGAACCCTGACTGCGTTCCGCAAGGGTGCGCCGCTAATTCGGAACTTCCCGCACCACCGGTCCGCGCGGAGCAGGCGCAGCAGGCGCCGGTTCTGCCGGTTGCGCGACCGGTGCGGGTTTGGGCGGTTTGCCGAATTGACCGATCGGCCCGTAATAGACCGCAGCGGCCAGCGCAACGATCGCGATGATCGTGCCCAACAGGCCCGCGAATGATTGAGAAGTCATGCTCACGTTCCCCCCTGGCGCAAGCCGATTGATAGCACGGAACGGCGCCCCATCAACTGCTAGTTGGCTGCAACTGCTAGTTGGCTGCCCCCTTGCGATGGACAAAGGCCGTCACAACATCCTTTTGCGCTAGCTCAATGGCGCGATTGGCGGTGCTGAGATTGGCGTCCGACTCCGCACCTGGGAACTGCAGGCTCAGGTAATCCAAAAGCCTCACCCGAAAATTCTGCCGTTCGGAGGGGCAGGCACTCGCAACATCGGCGGTGAAATCCTGCGCGGACATGCCCTTGGCGTTGGGGCGGGAATATTCGCGCGCCAGGCAATGCCAATAGGAGTCCCGTCCCTGCAGCGCCAGCTTGTGAGCGTCCTCCACCTCGTCCGCAAGCGCGTGCGAGGCGGCCAGCGTGAGCGCGGCAGCCAACATCATCCGCATTTTGCTCTCCTTCTCTTGAACGCATCCTAGCTTGAACACCGGAAGCCGTTAAGCACATCACCGTTCGAACGACCGCGCGGAATAGACGGTTGGAGGCGGTGTTCCATGGAAAGGATCAACGGGAATGTCGTTCTTGATCAGAAGTGCGGTGATGGGCGCGGTGCTGCTCGCGGCCGGATTCTGCGGTGAGGCGCGCGCGCAGGCTGTGGTCGAGGATCCCGGCTATTGCGCCCAGTACTATCCGAACGCCAACTGCCAGAATTACGGCCCTGGCAACCCGCTCTACCCAGGCAGCTACGGGCCCGCTGGCCCCCCGCGCGCTTACGCCGCGCCAATGCCGGTCCGGCCCTATTATCCGCATCGGCATCACCCCCGCCACCATCGTTGAAGCAAGGCAAGCGGTTGCGAAAGAGCGGCTTTTCGCGAACTGGTCAATGGCGGTCAATTTGAATAGTCTTTCCGGCAAGCATTCCCGCTTTTTGGAAACGAGACTCGCGTGGCCAAATCCTCAACCGCTGCAAAAAAATCGGGCCAAATCCATATCGGCATCGGAGGCTGGACCTTTGCCCCCTGGCGGGGCGTTTTCTATCCGGAGAAATGGCCGCAGGCGAAGGAGCTCGAATACGCCGCCTCGAAACTGACCTCGATCGAGATCAACGGCACCTATTACGGCTCGCAGAAGCCGGAGAGCTTTCGCAAATGGGCACGCGAAGTGCCTGACGGCTTTGTGTTCTCGGTGAAGGGCCCACGCTTTGCCACCAACCGCCGCGTGCTGGCGGAAGCCGGCGATTCCATCAAGCACTTTTATAACACCGGCGTGCTGGAGCTCGGCGATCGCCTGGGTCCCGTGCTCTGGCAATTCGCGCCGACCAAGAAATTCGATGAGACGGATTTCGGCAAATTTCTGGAATTGTTGCCGCGCGAAATGGATGGGCGCACGCTACGCCATGTTGTCGAGGTGCGTCATGACAGTTTTCGCGCGCCGGCTTTTATCGCCCTGTTGCGGCAATTCGGCATCCCCGTGGTATTCGCCGAGCACGCCACTTACCCGGCGATTGCCGACGTGGTCGGCGACTTCGTCTATGCGCGGCTGCAGAAGGGCAATGACGAGCTGAAGACCTGCTATCCGCCCAAACAGCTTGATGCCTGGGCCAAGCGCCTGCAGCTTTGGGCTGCCGGGGGCGAACCGGACGATTTGCCGCGCGTTGACTCGGGCAAGTCCGAGAAGAAGCCGCGCGACGTGTTCGCTTACGTCATCCACGAAGGCAAGGTGCGCGCGCCGGCCGGTGCGATGGAGCTGATCGAACGCGTGAAGTGAAGCATTCATGGCCAAGGCGACAAAACTCTTCACGATCGGCTATGAGCAGACGCCGCAAAAGGCGGTGCTGGATGAGCTGCAACACGCCGGCGTCAAGCTTCTGGTCGACGTCCGCGCGGTGACCTCCTCCCGCCGTCCCGGTTTTTCCAAGAACCAGCTCGCCGCCGGGCTCGACGAGCGCGGCATCGCCTATATTCATCTCAAGGCATTGGGCACGCCGAAAGAGGGCCGGCAGGCCGCGCGCAGCGGCAATTACCCGGAATTGGAGAAGATCTATTCCGCGCATCTGAAGAAGCCGGAGGCGCGGCACGAATTGGAGGAGCTGTCGGCCTTGGTGAAGAAGGCAGGCCCGGTCTGCCTGCTCTGCTACGAGCGCGACCACCGCCATTGCCATCGCCAGATGATCGCGGAGATCATCGAGCAGCGCGAGGGCGTGAGAATCGAGAATTTGGCGCCGCCGTTGGTCTAACTCCCCCGTCATTGCGAGCGCACCGAAGTAATCCAGCGCCGCCCAGCGGAGGACACTGGATTGCTTAGTCGCTCCGCTCCTCGCAATGACAGCGTGGCTTTCATTCCACTGTCATTCCGGGGCGATGCGAAGCATCGAACTCTGATGTGCAATTGCACATCTGAGAATCTCGAGATTCCGGGTTTGCCTCTTCGAGGCGCCCGGGAATGACCGAACCTATCGGCTATCCCCTTCCAACCACAACGTCCCCTGCATCATCGGCGCGCAGCGGCCGCCGACATGGGCGGAGACGATCTTACCGTTCTTCTTGATCACACGTGTCAACAACAGGCTCGGCCGTCCCAAATCAAAGCCTTGCCCGATCGTCAACCGCAACTCGCCGTCCTGCTTTGCGTCGAGTTCGGCGAGCAGCGCCGCGGCGGCCGCGGTGGCGCTGCCGGTCGCGGGATCCTCCGAAAGGCCGCTCGCGCCGGGATGAAACATCCGCGCCTGCAGCTCGCATGGCTTTTCGCTCTCCGGCACATCGCGCGTGTAGAAATAGACCGCATCGCTGTTGTCGAGCGGGAAAGTGCGCGCGAACGCATCAGCATCGGGCCTCGCGCGCCGCAACGCCTCGCGCGAGACAAGCTCGACGGCGAGGAACGGCAGGCCGACAGAAATGATGTGCGGCGCGTGCCGATCGGTCTTGATCTCGCCGGGCGAGAGCGAAAGGCAGGCGGCCGCCTGCTCGACGCTCACCGCTGAAAGCCGCTTCAGCGGTTGCGGGGCCGTCAATTCCGCACCGATGACCCTGCCCTGCTCCTGCAGGATTTCCACCGGCACCAGCCCGGCTTTTTCCTCGAACTGCAACCGGGCCGGTGTGTGCGCCGCTTGCGAGGCCAGCACGAACGCTGTGCCGACATTGGGATGGCCCGCGAACGGAATCTCTGATCGCACGGTGAATATCCGCACCTCCGCGTCATGCCCAGCTTCGCGCGGCGGCAGCACAAAGGTGGTTTCGGAATAGTTGAACTCGGCCGCAATGGCTTGCATCTGCGCGGTCGAAAGGCCCTGCGGATCGAGCACCACGGCGAGCGGATTGCCGCCGAACGCGCGATCGGTGAAGACGTCGACAGTGATGTAGCACCGCTGCATGCTGCCCTCGTTAATATCGTTGGGTCATTGGCATGCAGCCTTACCATGACCCTGGCGCGCCCTAGAAGCGAAACAATGCTCTCGGTGCAATCAGCACGTCGGCGCGCTCGCGCCCGTCGGTCACGAGCTCATTCAGGAATCGTCGATTCTTCTCGTAGGTCTCTGAAGACTCGAACTGGGTATGCGGCCAGTCGCTGCCCCACAGCAGCCGGTCGGGGCCGAAGCTCACACGCAGCAAGGGATAAGCCTGCTTGGCGAATGCTGCGCCGCCCGGGCCGTTGCGATAGGGCGCAGAAATCTTCACCCACATATGCCCTGAGGCGCCGAGCTTGAGGATCGACTGAAATGCAGGATCGTCGACGCCGAGCTTGGGATCAGGCAGCGCATAATGATCCAGCACGACATTGACGCCCGCGTCGAGAAGCTTTGGCGCCAAGCCCACGAGATCGGAGGCGTTGCGTTGCACCTCGACCTGCCAGTTTGCGGACTTCACGAGAGCCAGCAGCGCCTTCCATTCGGATGCGGAGAAATCGGGCAGCGGTTGTCCAACCAGATTGAGACGGATGCCGACAACGCGGGCCTTCTCCAGCGCAATGATCTCCTGCGAGGAGACCGCAGGATCGACCACGGCGATGCCGCGCAGCCTGCCCCGCGCCTGCTTCAAACATTCGAGCAAATAGGAATTGTCGGTGCCGAGAAAGCTCGGCTGTACCAGCACCCCGTTGGTCATTCCGTTCGCGTCGAGCTGTTGCAGGTAAAGCTCGAGCGGCGCATCGTAGTCGGGCGCATAGCGCCGGCCGGCAGCGAGCTTCAGACCGCGATGGAAGACGTGGGCATGCGTATCGATAGCCAATTGCGGTGTCGTCACCTCGCCCAAAACCCTCGTTCCTGATCCGACCAATGGCACCAATGCGGCACCGGCGGCGCAAAATCTCCGTCGCGTGAGGCCACGCTCCGATACTCTCATCCGTTTCTCCCGATTTCTTGTGAGTTAGGCGCGCGTGGCCACGGCTTCTTTTTCGAACACTTTTCCGCGCGTCTCCGGCAGCATCAGCACCGCGAGCAACACAAGCGAATAGGCAAAGGCTGCGTCGATGCCGATCGCGGGGCCAAGCCCGATCCGATCGGCGAGAAAGCCAACGAGGAACGGAAACGCGGCGGAGACAACGCGGCCGAAATTGTAGCAGAAGCCGACGCCGGTGCCGCGCACGCCGGCCGGATAGAGTTCGCTGAACAGCGCGGCCATGCTGGCGGGAATGCCTGCCGAGAAGAAGCCGAGCGGAAAACCGAGCACGAGCATTTCCGCGTTCGACAGCGGCGCGAAGATATAGGCGAGCACGGTCGCGATACACGCGGCCGCGAAAAAGGTGACATTGGCGCGCCGTCCGAACCGGTCGCTCAAGATGCCGCTGGCGACACAGCCGCAGAAGAAGGCGACGATGATCACCGCAAGATAGGCGCTGGAGCCGAGCACGGAGAGATGCCGCACCTCGCGCAAGTAAGTCGGCAGGAAGGTCGTCAATGCCGCGTAACCACCATGGGCGCCAATGCCGAACAAACCGCCGATCAAGGTCGAACGCAGCACATCTGCGTGAAAAATCCCCGACAGCGTCGCCAGCAGCGCGGGCCGCGCCTCACTCTTGTCGAGCCGCCCCGGCTCCTTCAGTCCGCGGCGAATGAACAGGATCAACAACGCCGGCAATAGCCCGAGCGCGAACAGAATCCGCCAGCCGGTCTCGGCCGGCGCGTAAGTAAAGACGAGTGCCGAGAGTACAACCGCGGCGCCCCAGCCGACTGCCCAGGCGCTCTGCACGGCGCCCAAAGCCTTGCCACGATGTTCGGGACGAATGATCTCGGCCATCAGCACCGCGCCGCAGGCCCATTCCGCGCCGAACCCCAGTCCCTGGACCGCCTTGAGGACCACAAGCTGACCGTAGCTCATTGCGAAAGCCGAGGCGAAGGTCGCAAGCGCAAAGGTCGCGATCGTGATCTGCAGCGCCTTCACCCGACCGAAACGATCGCCCAGCGCGCCGCCGACCCAGCCACCGATCGCGCCAAAGAACAGCGTGATCGAGCCCAGCAGTCCCGCTTCCGCCTTGTTGATGCCGAATGATGCGATCAGGGCGGGAATCGCGAGCGAGAACATCTGCACATCGAGTGCATCCAGCGCCCAGCCGCCAAAACTCGCCCAGAACGTCCTCCGCTCCAGCGGCGTGCTCTCGCTGTACCAGTTGACCATTTGTTTCCTCGCTGCCGTGTTGTTGTCGTTGTGAACGTTCGAGCTCAGCGGATTTCGACGTGATAGCGAAACCGCTTCGCGGGCCCGCGCGAGCGGCGCCATTCGATTGGGCTGCGTTCGAGATCGAAGGCGAGGCGCTCGATGACGATCAGCGGCGCGCCCTTCTCCAGACGCAAGAGCTGCGCCTGCATGTCGGTCGCAATTTCGACGCTTAAGTTTTCGTCCGCGGAGACCACGACCTGCCCGCAGCGCTCCTCATAGAGCGGATAGAGCAAGTCGCCGAAATCCTCAGGTGGAATGTCCAGCACCGCTTCGAAGCGCGATCTCTCCAGCCAGATTTCCTCCGCCAGCAACGGTTCGCCATCGATCAGCCGTAGGCGCGACAGGCTGATCACGGACTCTCCGATCGCAATACGCAAGGCAGATGCCACCGCGGGCGGCGCGGCGACGACGTCGCGCCGCAGGATGCGGCTTTGCGGAATGCGGCGCTCGCCGCTTTCGGACTGAAAGCGGAAGAAGCGAAACAGCGAGGAATTGAAGCGGGCGCGACGGACGAAGGTGCCGCGGCCCTGCTGCCGCTCCAGGACGCCATCGGCGACGAGCTGATCGATCGCCTTGCGGACGGTGCCGACGGCAACGCCGTGCTGCGCGGCAAGCTCAGCTTCCGAGGGGATCAAATCGCCGGGACGCAATTCCCGGCGATTGATCCGGGTCGCAAGGTCGTCCCTTAGCCTCTGATATCGCGGCAGGCGCTGGTCGAGCATGCTCATATAGTCATATAGATGACTATATGAAGACGCGTCAAGCCGGTCCACTGGGGCCTGTCCTCCTATCCTAGTTGCCAGACGGTCATGGGTTGCTCGTAGCCGCGGATCGGGACCTCGCCCAACGGCACCGCATCCCCGCAGTCCGCGCCCAGCGCCTCGCGCACTGCGGCGGAGATCAGGAGCTGGGAGCCGAAATCCTTGTTCAACGCCTCCAGGCGCGAGGCGAAATTCACGGTGTCGCCGATCACGGTATATTCCTTGCGCCGCGGCGAGCCGATATTGCCGGCGACCACCTCGCCGAAATGGATGCCGATGCCGATCCGCAGCTTCCAGTCGGAGCCTGCATTGATGTGCTCCATCGCAGCCAGCATGTCGCGGGCCGCGGCGACGGCCCGGTGCGCCGCGTCGGCCGCATCGAGCGGCGCGCCGAACAAGGCCAGAAATCCGTCGCCCAGAAACTTGTTCACGATGCCGCCGTGACGATCGAGCACGTCCACCAGCACGGCAAAGGCGCCGTCCAGGCGCTCGACCACCTCCTGCGGCGAGCGTGAGCGCGCAGACGCGGTAAAGCTGCGGAAATCGACGAACATCACGGCAACCCGGCGGATATCGCTTTGGGTGCTCGCGCCCTCTGCCATCAGCCGTTCGACCACTTGCGGCGAAACATGCTGGCCGAACAAGTCGGTGATGCGATCGCGCGCGGTTGCGGCGCGAATGCTCGCGGCAAAACTGCGCCTGAGCTGCAGCCCGACGGCCCCGGCGAGCACGCCGAGAATCAGAACGAGTATGCTGCGAGCTCCATGATAGTAGAGATCCGGCACGGGATCGGAGGCGACGGTCGGATGAAAGAAGACCGCGACACAGAACATCTCGACCGCCGCGACAAGCCCGGTGAACGCCGACAGCCAGAAATCCAGCCGCAGCGTCGACAGCACGATGAAGATGCAATAGGCGAGTGGCGCAACGAAGCCGAGCGCCTCGATCGTGCCCATATTCTGGATGTGCAGCATCAGCGCAATGGTGGGCATGGAGGTTTCGATCAGCGCGCCGAGATAGCGTCGATAGACCGGCAGATCGCGATCCTTGTTCATGTGCCGCCGGATCGCGGTATAGGCAAACAGTTCGAACAGGATGAGCGGCAGGAGAATTTCATAGACGTAAACCGGCCGCATTCCGCCCCGCCAGAGACGCTCGATCGCGGCCTCCTCGAAGTAATAGGTGGTCCCGATCACGATCACGAGGATCGCGGCGGTGATGATCAGCGCCTTGACGCGGAGCAGCTCGGACGCCATCACCTCGCGCATCAGCGCGTGCTCGAAGTCGGCCGAGACCACCGAACGAGCGCTGCCAACTAGCCCATGCCAAAAATCAGCTATTGCGGTCATATGATGCCCCGTCATTCCGGGGCGCGCGTTAGCGCGAACCCGGAATCTCGAGATTCTGGGTTCGATGCTGTCGCATCGCCCCGGAATGACGAGAGAGATACTGCCTCAATCCAGCGTGCGGCGGAAGCGCGTCACGGCGATGGTCATGGCGACCAGCATCAGGGCGAACAGCGCGAGCGTATCATACTGCAGGTTTTGCAGCGTCGAGCCCTTCAGCATGATCGCGCGGACGATGCGCAGATAATGCGTGAGCGGCAGGCATTCGCCGACATATTGCGCCCACACCGGCATGCCCAGGAAGGGAAACATGAAACCGGACAACAGGATCGAGGGCAGGAAGAACATGATCGATAGCTGCATCGCCTGCAACTGGTTCTGCGCCAGTGTCGAGAAGGTGTAGCCGATCGCAAGATTGGTGGTGATGAAGAGCGTCGAGAGCAGCGCCAGCAGGAGCAGGCTGCCGAAGACGGGCACGCCGAACAGGAAGATGCCGATGGAGACGATGATCGCGGCCTGCAGAAAGCCGACGATCACGTAAGGGATGATCTTGCCGAACATCACCTCCACCGGCTTGATCGGCATCGAAAGAAGGCTCTCCATGGTGCCGCGCTCGATCTCGCGTGTCACCGACAGCGCGGTGAAGATCAGCATCGTCATGGTGAGGATGGTGCCGACCAGGCCGGGCACGATGTTCAGCCGCGAGGATGCGGCCGGATTGTAGCGGGCATGCGCCCGGATCTCGAAGGGCAGCGAGGGCGGATCGCCGATGAAGAGGTCGTGCTCGAGCGCGGTCTGCACGAGCACACTGAGCGAGGACAGCGCCGAGCTTGCGGCCACCGGATCGGTTGCATCGGCCGCCACGAGAAGCGCCGGCTTGTCGCCACGCCGCACCGCGCGCTCGAAGCCGCGCGGAATTTCGACGCCGAACAGCACCTTGCCGGATTTGAGCAGGTTATCGAACTCGTCGACATCGTGCACTTCGCGGACGAAGCGGAAATAAGCTGTGTTTTCCAGCGCCTTCAGGATGGAGCGGCCGAGATCGGTGTCTTCCTGCAGCAGCACCGCGGTCGGCAGATTGTGCGGCGTGGTGTTGATGGCATAACCGAACAGCAAGAGCTGCATCACCGGGATCATCACGATCATCGCGAACGACACCCGGTCGCGACGGAGCTGGATGAACTCCTTCAGCACCATGGCGTAAGCGCGCCGCCAGAGGCCGAAGGACGGCTCGCGGATTTCGGCGGCAGGCGCGGATGTGTCGACGGCGCTCATTGGAAATTATCCTTATTGGAAATTATCCTTGGAGCGGTTCATGAGCTCGATGAACACGTCTTCCAGAGACGGCGCGGAGAACTGCCAATGCAGTCCCTCCTTCTCGCGCCAGGGTGCGATCGTCGTTTCCAGCGCAGCCTTGTCGCGCCCGGAGACGTGCAGCGAATTGCCGAACGGCGCAACCATGTCGACGCCGGGTTGACCCGCGAGCGCCCCGGAAAGACCATTCAGATCGTCCCCGGTCACAGTGTAGGTGGTGAGCGCTGATTTCGCGATCACCTGCTCCACCGTGCCATGCGTGAGCAGATGGCCATAGGCGATATACGCGATTTCATGACAGCGTTCGGCTTCGTCCATGTAGTGGGTCGAGACCAGCACGGTCAGCCCCTCCGCCGCCAGCGCGTGGATCTCATTCCAGAAATCGCGCCTCGCCTTGGGGTCGACGCCGGCGGTCGGCTCGTCCAGCAGCAAGAGCTGCGGATTGGGCAGCGTGCAGGCCCCGAGCGCCAGCCGCTGCTTCCAGCCGCCGGAGAGCTCGCCCGCGAGCTGTCCGTCGCGTCCCGTGAGCCCGAGCCGCCTGATCATCTCGCGCGCGGCGCCGCGCGGGTCCGGCACACCATAGAGTCGCGCCACGAATTCCAGGTTCTCCCGCACCGACAGGTCTTGATAGAGCGAAAAGCGCTGCGTCATATAGCCGACCCGGCGCTTGATCTTCTCGGCGTCGCGGCGGATGTCGAACCCTAAGCAGGTGCCCTCGCCACTATCAGGCGTCAGCAGGCCGCAGAGCATCCGGATGGTCGTCGTCTTGCCGGAGCCATTGGGACCGAGAAAGCCGTAGATCGAGCCGCGCCTCACCTGCATCGAGAGGTCATGCACGACCTCCCGGCCACCGAACGATTTGGTCAGGCCCCTGACCTCAATCGCGATCGGGGATGACGGCACGCCATTCATCGCTGCTCCGCCACGGGCGTCTTGGGGTTGAGATAGACGCTGATCGGCTGGCCGACGCGCAGCGCATCGGGCCGCGAAGGTCGCGCCTGGATCAGGTAGACCAGCTTGTGGCGCTCATCGAGGCTGTAGATCACCGGCGGGGTGTATTCCGCCGAGGTCGCGATGAAATAGATGCGCGCGGTGAGATCGGCGGCGCAATTGTCGCAGGTGACCCGCACCTGGTCGCCAATGGCAAGCTTCGGCAGCTCGGTTTCGGAGACGAAGAAGCGGATCTTCATGTTGCCTGGCGGCATGATCGACAGCACCGGCCGCTGCGCGGGCACCATTTCGCCCTCGCGGAAATAGATCTGCTGCACGGTGCCGGCGACCGGTGCGAAACCCTTGCGCCGGGCCAGACGCGTCTGCGAGGTTATCACATGCGCTTCTGCCACCCGCAGCGCGGAGACGGCGGCGTCCAGCGTCGCCTGCGTGCCGGCGCCGGTCTTGGAGAGCGCGAGCGCGCGATCATAGGTCTGCTTCGCATTCGCCAGCGTCGCGTTGTTCTGGTTGAGATCTGCCTGCTGCAGATCGTCATCGACGGTGTAAAGCGGATCGCCGGCCTTGACCTCCTCGCCCTCGCGAACGTTGAGCTTCGTCACCCGTCCGAATTCATCGGGGCTGACAAAGATCATGTCGGCCTCGACCCAGCCCTGGAAACCGGGATCTCGATTGTCGTTGCAGCCGGCGAGCGCGACGAGCAATGCGAGCGCCGCCACCGCGCGTATCATGGTCCGGCCGTTCATGGCGCACTCCGTTCGCCGAAAATGAGATCGAGATGGACGCGCAGCAGCGCGTGGGCGTCGAGCGGGGCGTGGCGGTCGAACAGACTCTTCCAGATCACCGCGATGATGGCGGGTGCCACCACGATCTGCGGGAAATCCGCGAGCGCGGCCTCGCGGATCTCCCCCCGCTTGATGCCGAGCGCGATCAGCGCGCGCATGGCCCCGAGCCCGCGCGAGATCACCTCGCGGTAGTAGAAATCGGCGATGGCGGGAAAGCGCGGCCCCTCGGCCAGGATCAGCCGGATGATGTCGCCCCGTCGCGTGCTAGCGACCTCCTGGATGAAAGTCTTTGCAAATGCTTCCAGCGCGTCGCGGACCGAGCCGGCCGGCGGCGGCAGCGTGGCGAGCCGCCCCACCAGCGGGACGATCGCGGTGCGCACCAGCTCCTCGAACAGCGTCTCCTTGTCCTTGAAGTGCAGGTAGATCGTGCCTTTTGCCACCCCGGCGCGCCTCGCAACGTCGTCAAGCCGGGTCGCGGTGAAGCCGCGCGCGATGAACTCATCCAGTGCAGCGTCCACGATGGCCGCCCGCCGTTCGGCCGCACGCTCGGCACGGCTTGCCGGCGCTGCCCGCGATGGGGCTGCGATTCCTGTGCGGGCGCGAGGCGCCCTACTCGCTGCTGGTTTTCGTGGTCTGTCCGACATGGTTCAAATATGACTGACCAGTCAGTCAATGTCAACGTATTTGACCAACCGATCGGTGATTACTCCTGCCGCCCAAGATGAGCCCCGATCCGTAGCCCGCATAAGCGAAGGGCGACATGCGGGACCCGCCCGCGCGTCGCCTTCCGCCTTCGCTCTTAAGCGAGCCGCGGACCAGTCGCCCACGCGGCCTGCGGCTGGACACCCCCTTCAGTCGAACTCCAGCACCATGCGGCCGTCGATCTTGCCGGCCTTCATGCGGTCGAAGATCGCATTGATGTCGGACAGCGGCGCTTTGGTGATCTCGGCCTTCACCTTGCCGTCGGCGGCAAAGGCGATGGACTCGTTGAGGTCGCGCCGCGTGCCGACGATCGAGCCGCGCACCGTGATGCGCTTGAGCACCACGTCGAAAATTGGCGTCGGAAATTCGCCCGGAGGCAGGCCGACCAGGCTCACCGTCCCCTTGCGTCGGACCATGCGCAGCGCCTGTGCGAATGCGGGCGTCGATACCGCCGTCACCAGCACGCCATGCGCCCCGCCGCCGGTCGCCTGCAACACGCTCTCCACCGCGTCATTGGAGAGCGCATTGACGGCGTGATCGGCGCCAGCCTCCTTTGCCAGCGCAAGCTTGTCTTCGGCGATATCGACGCCGACCACCTTCAGGCCCATCGCCTTGGCATATTGGACGGCGATGTGACCGAGGCCACCGACGCCGGAGATCACGACCCATTCGCCGGGCCGTGCTTCCGTCTCTTTCAATCCCTTGTAGGTGGTCACGCCGGCGCAGAGAATCGGCGCTACGCCTGCAAAGTCCACGTTGGCAGGCAGACGCGCGGCAAACGGCGCGGATGCGATGACATATTCTGCAAAGCCGCCGTTCACGCTGTAGCCGGTGTTGTGCTGATGCTCGCACAGCGTCTCCCACCCGGTCTCGCAATATTCGCAAGCCATGCAGGCGTCGTGCAGCCAGGCCACCCCGACGGCATCGCCGACCTTCAGATTGGTGACACCGGGCCCCAGCGCCGCAACCGTGCCGGCCGCCTCATGGCCCGGAATGAAGGGCGGCACCGGCTTCACCGGCCAGTCGCCGGACGCCGCGTGCAAATCGGTGTGACAGACGCCGCAAGCCTTGACCTTGACCAGGACCTCGCCCGACCCAGGGACCGGAACCGGCACGTCCTCGATCACAAGCGGCTTGCCGAAGGCCCGCACGACTGCGGCTTTCATTGTCGTTGCCATATTGTTTGCTCCTTGATTGCGAGGGAGCAAGCTAGCGGCTGCGATCGCGGCGATGTTGAGCGACGTCAATTGCGCTAGATTAGTAGTACCGTCATTCTGGAATGCGCGAAGCGCAGACCGGAATCTCGAGATTTCCGGGTTCGATGCTTACGCACCGCCCCGGAATGACATTCCAAGAAATCAGCCTCGCCCGTCACACGCCCAGGCGCGGATCACGCATTGCTTGCCGCCGTATTTATAGCATTCGCGCGTCGCTTCGTTTAGCGAGCTCGAGATCTGCGGGCGCACCGCGTAGCCATGCGGGCCACATGGGTTGCTCATATCGATGGAAAAGGCGGCGCAGGCGTGCTTCATGGTGACCGCGACGCAATTGCCCTGGCATTGCTTGAGCGCCGCGGCGCGCGCAGCGTCTTCGCCGGCATAGTCGTAGGCCTGGCCATAAGCGCCGCATTGGCCCATGGCAAATGCGCCCGCTGCCAATAGCGGCGTCGGAATTGCCAATACTGCGAGCGCCAGCAACCGCGCAGCAACATGCGCGCGCGCAACCGTGAACGAGAGCACGACCCCCTCCCCAACCCCTTCAGCGCCGCGAAATTTACGGAGCGGTCGTTTCCACTTGGTGAACGGGAAGTTGAAATTGACTTTGGTAGAGTGGGCAGCGCGAAGCGCTTCCGCGCCTTTGCCCACCCCACAAATTCACGGCTAGAGGAGCGGTTCACAGCTTAATTGAATCGGGAGGGATTCCGGTTTTGGGGCGAATGTGATTCAAGATGCTGGCTGGGACTGGAGGCCAGCATCCGATGGTTCGACCAATTTCCAATGACCTGCGTAAGCGTGTTGTTGCGGCGGTTGCGAAGGGTGAGAGCTGTCGTTCGGTCGCAGCGAGGTTTGGCGTTGCGGTGTCGTCCGTGGTGAAGTGGTCGCAGCGTCATCGCCAGACCGGCTCGGTAGCGCCTGGCAAGATAGGCGGCCACCGTAAGCCGGTGCTTGAACCGCATCGCGCCTTCATCAGGGAACGGATTAGCCAGACGCCGCATGTGACGCTGCATGCCTTGAAGGACGAACTCGCCGCGCGAGGGGTTAAGGTCTCCCACAATGCAGTTTGGCTGTTTCTGCGCCGCGAAGGGCTGCGGTTCAAAAAAACGCTGCTCGCCCTCGAGCGGGCTCGCTCCGACGTCGCACGTAGACGCCAGCGCTGGCGCTCATGGCAGGCCAAGCTCGACCCTCGGCGCCTGGTCTTTATCGACGAGACCTGGATCAAGACCAACATGGCCCCATTGCGCGGATGGGGGCCAAAAGGCGCGCGGGTGCGGAGCTTCACGCCACATGGCCACTGGCGCACCCTGACTTTTGTCGGCGCCTTGCGCTGCGACCGCCTCACCGCACCGTGCTTGTTCGACGGCCCAATCAACGGCGAATGTTTCCGTGCCTATGTTCAGCAGCTTCTCGTCCCCCAGCTCCGGCCCGGCGACATCGTCATCATGGACAATCTCGGCAGCCACAAGTCGGCGGCCCTGCGCCGCCTGATCAAAGCCGCCGGCGCAAGGCTCTGGTATCTGCCGCCATACTCGCCGGACCTCAATCCGATCGAACAGACCTTCGCCAAGATCAAGCATTGGATGCGCACCGCCCAAAAGCGCACCATCGACGAGATTTGCCGCCATATCGGCAGCCTCGTCACAACCATCCAGCCCAACGAATGCAGCAACTACTTCGAAAACGCCGGATACGCTTCCATCAAAACGTGAAACGCTCTATCCGCGCCTTGCCGCTTCCAGCGCCTGCGGCGTGTCGATGTCGAGGAAGGCGCTGTCGCCCTCGACCGGCACCTCGGCGACGGCTTCGGCATGCTTTGCGATCAGATGCCGCGCGCCGACATCGCCATCGAGCGTCAACAGCTCGCCGAAGAAGCGCCGTGACCACAGCACAGGGTTGCCACGCCGGCCATCCGCTGCCGGCACCACGATCAAATTGCCGCGATCCGGATCGAACGCCTCGATCAGCCGGTCGATCAGCTTGGCATCGATCAGCGGCATGTCGCCAAGGCAGACCAGCGCGCCGTCGGCTTTATCCGGCACGGCGGCAATGCCGGCCTTGACCGAGCCGGCAAGCCCGCCGGCGAAATCCGCATTTCGTACGAACTTCACCTTCAGCCCGGCCAGCGCCTGCTCGACCAGCTCGGCCTGATGGCCGGTGACCACGATCACTTCGGAGGCCTTGGACGCGAGCGCCTGCTCGGTCGCGATCCGCACCAGCTTCTTGCCGGAAAGTTCGGCCAGCAGCTTGTTCGGACCGCCCATCCGGGTCGAGCGTCCCGCCGCCAGCACGATCGCCACCACGTTGCGGTTGCCTTCGGTCTCGGATTTGGCGCGCGGCTGCGGGCGGGTGACGATTTCCATGAGCAGACCGCCGACGCCGAGCCCCATGATTTCGGTGCGCGAGACCTTCAGGCCGGCGAGCAGGCGCATCAGCACCCAGTCAAAGCCGTTTTCGACCGGCGAGCGGGCGCAGCCCGGCGCGCCCAATACCGGCACGCCATCGGCGCTGCCGACCAGGAGCAGATTGCCTGGATCGACGGGCATGCCGAAATGCTCGACGGCGCCGCCAATGTCGGTGATCGCTGCCGGGATCACGTCGCGCCGGTCGGCGATTGCGGACGCGCCGAACACGATCACGAGCTCGGCCCCTTGCGCCAGCATGTCCTTGATGGCGGGGGCGAGCGCCGCCTCATCATGCGGCACGCGGCGCTCGGCGATGATGGTCGCACCCGCTGGCGCCAGCCGTTCGGCGGTGACGCGCAGCGTCTTCTCGATCACCTTCGGCGCCAGTCCCGGCAGCAGGGTCGAGACCACGCCGACGCGCTTGATGACGTAAGGAGCGATCCGCAGGGCACCGGCGCCGGCGGCGCTCACCGCCGCGTCGCGCAACTTCGCCTCGACCCCGAACGGAATGATCTTGACGGTCGCGATCATCTCGCCTTCGACCACCGGCTTGAATGCCGGCAAGGTCGCAAAGGTGATCGCTTCATCGATGCCGTTGATGCGGTCGACCGCGGCCCGGTCGATGACCAGCACGCCCGGGCGCGCGGCGAACAAATTGGCGCGGCCGGTGAAGGCGCGCTCGACATTGACGCCCTCGCCGGTGACGGCATTCGCGATCGCGGATGCGGCCTCGTCCTCGGAGACGTCGCCCGGCTCCAGCCGCACCACCACGATTTCCTTCACACCGGCTTTTTCCAGCGCCTCGACTTCGGCGGCGCCAATCGTGGTGCCCTTTTTCAGCAGCAGCGCGCCTTGGCGCAGGGTGTGAACCGTCACCCCGCCAACCGCATCCCTTGGACTGGCAGGCCCGAATTTCATGCGGCTTGTTCTTTTTCCTTTGGCGGCAGGCGCAACTCCGCGGTGATCTCGGCCATGATCGCAACCGCGATCTCCGACGGCGAGACCGCGCCGATCGGCAGGCCGATGGGCGCGTGAATGCGCGCAATATCCGTCTCGTTGGCGCCCAATGCACGCAGACGCTCAGCGCGCTTGGCGTGGGTTTTGCGCGAGCCGAGCGCGCCGATGTAGAAGCAGTCGCACTTGAAGGCGTGCAGCAGCGCCGGGTCATCGATCTTGGGATCGTGCGTCAGCGCCACGAAGGCGGTGTAGGGATCGATGTTGAGCGGCGGCAGCGCCACGTCGGGCCACTCCGCGATCAGCGGCACGTCGGGAAAGCGCTCGGGGCTGGCAAAGGCCGTGCGCGGATCGACTACGGTCACGTCATAGTCCAGCGAGCGCGCCAGCGGCGCCAAGGCCTGGCTGATATGGACCGCGCCGACAATGACGAGTTTTGCGGTCGGAGCATAGACATTGAGGAACAGCTTCCTGCCGCCGGCCTCGATCATGCCGCTCTTGCCCATGCGAAGCTGCTTTGCAAGCTCAGCCCCGAGGGGATCGCGGGCAAAATCCTTGGCCTTGACCAGTCGCTGCTCGCCACTCCCGACGTCGGTCACAATGATCACCGGCCGCCGCGCGGCGCGCTCGGCATTGAGCTCATGAAGGGTCGCAAGCTTCACGGCCTACCCCACTTTCTCGACAAAGACGCGGATGGTGCCGCCGCAGGACAGGCCGACATTCCAGGCGGTCTCATCGGCCACGCCGAACTCCAGCATCCTCGGCTGGCCCGAGGCGATGACGTCGAGCGCCTCGGTGACCACCGCGCCCTCGACACAGCCACCGGACACGGATCCCAAAAACGTGCCGTCGTCATTGATCACGAGGCTCGAGCCGGCAGGACGCGGCGCCGAGCCCCAGGTCTCCACCACGGTTGCGAGCGCAACGCCGTGGCCGGCCTTCTGCCAGTCCTCGGCCGCCTTCAGGATATCCTCGTCGCGGTTGAGCATGAAAACCTCCATCAGGCTGCGGAACGGATCAGGCTGCGGTGATGCGGCGGCACCGGGGACGACAAGGCTTTGATCAAAGCCTCGATCGAGCTCAAATTATGCACCGGGCGGAATTCGTCAACGTGGGGCAGCATCATTTTGATGCCCTGCGCCTTGGCCTCGAAGCCGGAAAAGCGCAACAGGGGGTTGAGCCAGATCAGCCGGCGGCAGGAGCGGTGCAGCCGGTCCATCTCGAAGGCAAGCTTGGCATCGGCCTCGCGCTCCAACCCGTCGGAAATCAGGAGCACGATGGCGCCCTGGGAGAGCACCCGGCGTGCCCACAATTTGTTGAAGGTGTGAAGCGAGGTCGCGATCCTTGTCCCCCCGGCCCAGTCCTCGACCGCCGCGGAGCAGCTCGCCAGCGCCTCGTCCGGATCGCGCTCGCGCAAGGACCGGGTCACATTGGTGAGCCGCGTGCCGAACAGGAACACCGAGACCCGCTTGCGGGCATCGGTGATGGCATGCAGAAAATGCAGGAACAGGCGGGTATATTCGCTCATCGAACCCGAGATATCGAGCAGCGCGACGATCGGCGCCGGCTTCTCGATCCGGCCCAGCCGCTGGATGTCGACGATGTCGCCGCCGGTGCGCAAGCTGCGGCGCACCGTGCGGCGCATGTCGAGCTTGAGCCCGCGCGGGTCGACCTGGTAACGGCGCGTCTGCAGCTCGGCCTGGGGCAGGCGCATCTGGTCCACGGCGCGCATCGCCTGCGCGATCTCGGCCGCGGTCATCTGCGCAAAGTCCTTCTTCTGCAGCACTTCCTTGTCGGAGACTGAAAGCTTCAGATCCTGTTCCTGGACCTGCGGCTCCTCGCGCATCGAGGGCTGCGCCAGCGCCTCCTGTACGCGGCGCGAGGCCGGCGGAGGCTTCTTTTGGGCATGATCGGGCAGCGGCACCGAATCCAGCATGTGCTTCCAGTCTTCGGCGGCGCGGAAGAACAGGTCGAAAGCCTGGGCAAAGATCAGCGCATGCTCATGGCGCTTGACGAAGATCGCCTCCAGCGTCGCGAACACGTCGGCGCGGCTGCCGATGTCGATGAGCTGCAGCGCATTCATGGCATCGATCACGGCACCGGGCCCGACCGGAATGCCGGCCGCGCGCAACGCGCGCGCGAAGCCGACGACATTGTCGGCGATCTGGCCGGTCGGCGGTGAGAGATGATCGATGGGCATCTTGAGCGTCCAACCTGGTCTTCACCTCTCCCTAGCGGGGAGAGGTGAAGCGAGTTCGCGGCAACGGCGACGCTAACTCTCGCTCGTTGCTTCCTTCACCACCTTCTGCAGGGCATCGCCCTGCATCCGCGCGATGTCGTCCTGGTATTTCAGAAGCGCGCCCAAGGTATCGCCGACCACTTGCGGGGTGAGCGAGCGCGCATCGAGCTCGGTGAGCGCGGTGGCCCAATCGATGGTCTCGGCCACACCCGGCGACTTGTAGAAATCCTGCTCGCGCAGCGCCTGTACGAAGCGCACCACCTGCTGGGAGAGCTTTGCGGAGATGCCCGGCAGGCGCGACTTGACGATCGCGAGCTCCCGCTCGGCGGACGGATAGTCCACCCAGTGATAGAGGCAGCGCCGCTTGAGCGCGTCATGGATTTCGCGGGTGCGGTTCGAGGTGATGATCACGATCGGCGGATGCGGCGCCTTCACGGTACCGAATTCGGGGATCGTCACCTGGAAGTCCGAAAGGATTTCCAACAGATACGCCTCGAACGCCTCGTCCGCGCGGTCGAGTTCGTCGATCAACAGCACCGGCGCCCCCGCAACGTCAGGCTCCAGCGCCTGCAGCAGCGGCCGCTTGATCAGATAGCGATCGGCGAAAATGTCCGCGCCCAACTGCTCGCGATCGGTCTCGCCGGCGGCCTCCGCCAGTCGGATCGCGATCATCTGCGCGGCTGTGTTCCATTCGTAGACGGCGGAAGCGACGTCCAGACCTTCATAGCATTGCAGGCGGATCAGCTTCCGCCCCAACGCGGCCGATAAAACTTTCGCGATCTCGGTCTTGCCGACGCCGGCCTCGCCTTCCAGAAACAGCGGCCGGCCCATGCGGAGCGAAAGGAAAGCCACGGTGGCGAGCGAACGCTCGGCGAAGTAGCCGCGCGTTCCCAAGAGGTCGAGCATCGCATCGACGGATGCAGGAATTGCCGATGCCGTCATGAATGAGCCAGTGTTGATGGGCCGTGAGGGCCGGGTGTCACTCTTTGGCAGTCGCGTTCGCAGCCTCGACCGCCCGGCGTGTCAGCACCCCGATCAAATGCGCGCGGTACTCTGCGCTGCCGTGTATATCGCTATTTAGTCCTTCCGCCGGCACATTCAAACCTTCCAGCACTTTTGGCGAGAAGCGCTTCTTCAAGGCCTCCTCGAAAGCGGCGACGCGGAACACGCCGTTGGACCCGGCACCGGTCACCGCAACCCGCACATCCGACGGACGCCGGGCGACGAAGACACCGACCAGCGCGTACCGCGAGGCCTGGTTGCGGAATTTCACATAGGCTGCTTTTTTGGGCAGCGGGAACATCACCCTGGTGATGATCTCGTCCGGCTCCAGGGCGGTCGAGAACAGGCCCTGGAAAAAATCCTCCGGCTTTAACCGCCGCTTGTTGGTGACGATGGTCGCGCCCAGCGCCATCACCGCCGCGGGATAATCGGCGGTGGGGTCATTGTTGGCGAGCGAACCGCCGATCGTGCCGCGATGGCGCACCGCGGGATCGCCGATCATGCCGGCGAGCTCGGCAAGCGAGGGAATCGCCTCGCCGACAGTGGGCGAAGTGGCGACGTCGAAATGGGTCGCAGTTGCGCCGATCACCAGCGAACGGCCCTTCATCTCGATGCCGTTGAGACCTTCGATATGGGAGAGATCGACCAGATGCGGCGGGTTCGCAAGTCGCTGCTTCATGACAGGCACCAGCGTGTGGCCGCCGGCGATCACCTTGGCATCCTCGTTCTTGGCGAGCAGATTGGCCGCCTGCCGCACGGTGCCGGGACGATGATATTTGAATTCGTACATGGGATGTTATGCCCCGCGAAGCGGAAAGTGATTGTTATGCGAGATCGGATTTCGCCATCGCCTTGGCGCCGGCGGCGATCGAGGCGACGATGTTCTGGTAGCCGGTGCAGCGGCAGAGATTGCCTTCGAGCTCCTCGCGAATGACATCTTCGGAGAGCTCGTGGCCCTTGCGATGCACGATGTCGACCGCGGTCATGATCATGCCCGGTGTGCAGAAGCCGCATTGCAGGCCGTGGTGCTCGCGGAAAGCCTCTTGCATCGGATGCAGCGGCCCGCCATCCGGCGCGAGCCCTTCGATCGTCTTCACCTCATGGCCGTCGGCCATCACCGCGAGCGTGGTGCAGGACTTCACCGCCCTGCCGTCGAGATGCACGACGCAGGCACCGCATTGCGAGGTGTCGCAGCCGACATGGGTGCCGGTCAGCCGCAGATTCTCGCGCAGGAATTGCACGAGCAGCGTACGCGGGTCGACATTGGCGGTTACGGGGTTGCCGTTCACGATCAGGGAAATTTTGGCCATCAGCACTCTCTGTTGTCGCCGCCGCGGCAGGCCGCAGCTACCGCTGCCGCATTGCACGGCAGCGTCGTCTTAAAATCGTTCAAAACCCATCATATGGGTCAACACGGTCATGGGCAACCTCACCTGTTACCTCATCGGATCGGACTAACCCTGTACGGCCTTGGCAAAATTCGCAAAAAACTCGTCCGCCAATTTTTTCGCCGCACCGTTGATCAGGCGCTGCCCGAGCTGGGCGAGCTTGCCGCCGATCTGGGCTTCGACGTCGTAGCTCAGGAGCGTACCGCCGTCCTTGTCGGCCAGCTTCACCGTCGCGCCGCCCTTCGCGAAGCCGGCCACCCCGCCCTCGCCTTCGCCCGAGATCTTGTAGCCATTGGGCGGATCGAGATCGCTTAAAGTGACCTTGCCCTTGAAGCGCGCCGACACCGGCCCGACCTTCATCTTCGCGACCGCGCGAAAGCCTTGCTCGTCGGTCTTCTCCAGCTCCTCACAGCCGGGAATGCAGGCCTTGAGCACCTCGGGATCGTTGAGCTTGGCCCACACCGCTTCGCGCGAAGCTGGAAGCTCGACTTCCCCGTTCATTGTCATCGCCATGAGGGCCTCCCCGGATCACTGTGGTCACTCGTTCCCAAGTAAAGCAGGCGACGACAGAAGGAAAGTGTGCATGACGAGGATTTGCGATGCATATTCGCAACCGCAAAAAGCCTTGCGCATGCGCTTTGGCTTTGCCAGAGCGGCTGCACCAGTATCCACCTCACATCGCGCGGTCCAGGCTTTTCCGGATCATGCTTTAGTGGTTAGGTCGCGCCCAACATGAGTACGTCCCTTTCGCCCCTGCTGGCGCCGATGTTGTCGAGCGCCCCGATGCGCGCCGTCTGCGACGATGTCGCATATCTGCAGGCCATGCTCGACTTCGAAGCAGCGCTGGCGCGCGCCGAAGCGACCGCCGGGGTGATTCCTCAAAGCGCGGCCGCGCCGATCAGTGCGGCCTGCAGCGCCGCATCGTTCGACTTCGCCCAGCTTGCGCAGGCCGCGACCCGCTCCGGCAATCTTGCCATTCCCCTGGTCAAGGCACTCACGGCCGAGGTGGCGAAGGCTGACGCACAGGCCGCCCGTTTCGTGCATTGGGGCGCGACCAGCCAGGACGTGATCGACACCGCGACCATGCTGACGCTGCGCGCCGCCGTCGAGGTGCTGGTGAGTGATTGCGACCGCGCCATTGCCGGCTTTGCCAAGCTCGCGCGCGCCCATCGCGATACGGCCATGGTCGCGCGCACCTGGCTCCAGCATGCGCTGCCGATGCCGCTCGGACTGAAGCTCGCGGAGTATGCCGCTGCGCTGCATCGCTCGCGGCTCCGACTGACGCGGCTGCGGCGGGAAGGGCTGGCGCTGCAATTCGGCGGCGCGGCCGGCACGCTGGCTGCGCTCGGCGACAAGGGTCTTGCGGTGGCCGAACAATTGGCCATCGAGCTGAAGCTACTGCTGCCGGAGGCGCCTTGGCACACCCATCGCGACCGTATCGCGGAAGCGGCTTCCGTACTTGCGATTCTGTCCGGCACCTGCGGCAAGATCGCGCGCGACATTTCCTTGTTGATGCAGACCGATGTCGCGGAGGCGTTCGAGCCGTCAGGGGAAGGCCGCGGCGGCTCTTCCACCATGCCGCACAAGCGCAACCCGGTCGCCGCCGCAAGCGCGCTCGCCGCATCCACCATGGCGCCGAATCTCGCCGCAACGATTCTTGCGGCCCAGGTGCAGGAGCATGAGCGCAGCGCCGGGCCCTGGCACGCCGAATGGCCGACGCTGCCAACCTTGTTGCTGGTGACTTCGGGCGCGCTCGCCGCCATCGTCGATATCGCCGAGGGACTTGAGATCGACGCCGCGCGCATGCGCGCCAATCTCGACGAGACCGGCGGATTGATCATGGCCGAAGCGGTCGCCATGGCGCTCGCGGAAAAGATCGGCAAAAGCGAGGCACATCATCTGATCGAGACTGCAAGCAAAAAGGCGGTCGGCGAGAAAAGACATTTGCGCGATGTCCTGCTTGCCGATTCCAACATAACAGCGCAAATCAGCGCAGAAAAATTAGCACACTTGTTCGAGCCGATGGCCTATCAAGGCGCTTCGCAAGCCCTGATCGACCGCCTGCTTGCTTCGCTTGACGAATAACGCTGGAGAACGCTTCCCATGCCGATGATCGATGCCGACGGTTGCCTGCTCAATGTCTCCGTCGAGGGCCGCCAAAGCGGGCCGACCTTGATGCTGTCGAACTCGCTGGGCACGACCTTGCAGATGTGGGAACCGCAGATGAAGGCGCTGACTCAGGTGTTTCGCGTCATCCGCTACGACCGCCGCGGCCACGGCAAGTCGAGCGTGCCGCCCGGCCCGTATTCTGTGGAGCGATTCGGCCGCGACGTGCTGGCGATCCTGGACGATCTCAACATCGACAAGGTGCATTGGTGCGGACTGTCGATGGGCGGCATGGTTGGCCAGTGGCTGGGCGCCAATGCGCCGGAGCGGCTGGATAGAATCGTACTCTCCAACACCACCTGCTACTATCCCGATCCGACCAACTGGCATAACCGCATCAAGGCGGTGAAGGAAGGCGGCCTTGCGGCTGTCGCCGATACCGTGATCGCCGGCTGGCTGACCGCGGATTTTCGCGAACGCGAGCCGCAAGTGACCGCCAACATGAACGCGATGCTGCTCGCCTCGCCGGTCGAGGGCTATATCGCCTCTTGCGAGGCGCTCAGCACGCTCGACCAGCGCGCGCTGTTGCCCAAGATCAAGAGCCCGACCCTGGTGATCGCCGGCCGCCATGACCTGTCGACTCCGGTCGCGGCCGGCGAATACATCCGCAGCCAGATTCCCGGTGCGAGCCTCACCATTTTGGACGCGGCACACATCTCCAATGTCGAACAGCCGCACGCTTTCACCGAAGCGGTGGTCGGGTTCTTGACGCAACGCTGACCACACGCCCTCATTCCGGGGCGCTCGCAAAGCGAGCGAACCCGGAATCCAGAATTTGTGGCGCGAGATTCCGGCGTTCGCGCGCTATTCGCGAGCGCCCCGGAATGACGGAGGACTAGAATGGACGACCAACAACGCCGCGATGAAGGCATGGGCCAGCGCCGCAAGGTGCTGGGCAATGCCTGGGTCGACAAATCGATTGCGAACCGCAATTCCTTCAACACCGATTTCCAGGACCTGATCACCCGCTATGCCTGGGGCGAGATCTGGACCCGGCCGCATTTCGACGAACGGACACGGCGCGTGCTGGTGATCGGCACCATGGTCGCGCTGGGCCAATGGGACGAGTTCCGCCTGCATGTGCGCGCCGCCCTCGCCGAAGGCGGATTCACGCCCGACGACATCAAGGAAATTCTGCTGCAGCAGGCGATCTATTGCGGCGTCCCGGCCGCCAATCACGCCGTGAAAGAGGCCTCAGCCATTATTGAGGAGCTGGGGCTGCTCAAGCGGTAGCGGCTCGGCCGGAACGCCCGCGGCGGCCGGCGTGGCCGCCGGGCGTCCTTCGACCGCGAGCACGATCGCGGTACCCAGCAGCATCAGAAGCTCGGTGGCGTGCAGCCGCAGCGCCTCAACCTCGCCGACCTTCGAGGCCATCAGCATCAGCGCAAAGCTGATCACGCTGCCAATGCCGAGCGCGAGCCCCAGCGCCTCGTCGCAGCCGCCAGACAGGCGGATTCGCGGCCGGCAAAGCAGGACCAGAAACAACGCGAAGAACGCAACCACCGTCAGCCGCCCGAGCGCGAGCAGCCACGCCGCGCGCACGAGCCCCGCCGCACCCCACTGCAGATGATCGCCGAGGAAGAACGCCGCTGCCACGTCCGGCCGCTCGAACAGGCCACGGACCGGCGCCTCGATGATCCTGAACGCGACAATGGCCCAGGTCGGAATGAAATAGGCCGCGAGCAGCGCGCCATTGAAAGAACTGATCCGCCAATTCGTGGACATCTCGCCTTCCCGCTTCGTCAGCGGCGCCTTTGCAGGGCCCGTGGTTTGCGAGGCAGCTAACGCGTCCAAAGTCGGGGCGGCAATTTAAACCCTTTGTTTACCTTAACGGGCCGGGTGGCGAGATACCGATGCGTCCTCGCCTCAGACAAGCTGCCGACCTATCCTCGCGCGGCCGCCTTGTGCGGGGAATGGGCCGCGTGCCTCCCATGTCGCCAATTTGTCCACTTCATGGCCAGGGAACCCCAAGCAGGGAACCGGCAGCAAAAACAATCCTGTAGAAGGGTGCTCTTCGCCTTTTGGTACAGTTGCCGCTCCCTGTTCCCGCTGTTAGAAAAACGCTCCAAGACGCGTCGCTCAAGGCTGCCCGGGGCCCTCGCCGCGTCGGTCCTGCACGAACCTGGGACTTTTCTCCGGTCCCGACCTGATCAGAGCCGAAAGAGGTCCCGTTAAGCGGCAGTCATGGATTATTTCGCCCAACAGCTCATCAACGGTCTGGTGCTCGGCTCGATCTACGGCCTGATCGCGATCGGCTACACCATGGTCTACGGCATCGTCGGCATGATCAATTTCGCCCATGGCGACATCTTCATGATCGGCGGCTTCATCGCCCTGATCTCGTTTCTCGTGCTGGTCTCGTTCGGGCTCACCGCGGTGCCCGTGATCCTGCTGATCGTGCTTTTGGTCGCGATGGCAATCACCGCCCTTTATGGCTGGACGGTCGAGCGTATCGCCTACCGTCCGCTGCGCCATTCCTTCCGCCTGGCGCCGATGCTCTCGGCCATCGGCATGTCCTTCGTGCTTTCCAACTTCTCGCAAGTCGCCCAAGGCGCGCGCGTCAAACCGGTGCCGCCGATCATCACCGGCGGCTACACGCTGCACAAGGGCGCAAGCGGCTTTATCGTCCAGCTCTCAAACGTGCAGATCGTGGTGGTGATCACCACCGTGGTGCTGCTCGCCCTCTTCACCTGGCTGGTGGCGCGGACCAGGCTCGGGCGCGACATGCGCGCCTGCGAGCAGGACCAGACCATGGCGGCGCTGCTTGGCGTCGATGTCGACCGCACCATCTCGATGACCTTCGTCATTGGTGCCGCGCTGGCAGCCGTGGCCGGCATGATGTACCTGCTCTATTACGGCCTGGTGGATTTCTACATGGGATTTGTCGCAGGCATCAAGGCGTTCACCGCGGCCGTGCTCGGCGGCATCGGCTCGCTGCCGGGAGCGATGCTCGGTGGGCTCGCGATTGGGCTGATCGAGACGCTGTGGTCGGCTTATTTCTCGGTCGAGTACAAGGACGTCGCGGCGTTCTCGATCCTGATCGTGGTCCTGATTTTCATGCCGACCGGCCTTTTGGGCCGGCCCGAAGTCGAAAAAGTCTAGTGTCGGGCGGCCGCGTGACAGCACCTAGGACCGACCATAAGCCGGCGCGCGCGCACCGCGCCGCGTTCATTCTCAAGAAAGCCCTGCTCAGCGCCTTCGTGGCGCTGGTGCTGTTCTCGCTGATGATCGGCATCCGCACCGAAGCCGGGCCAACCGGGCAATTGATCTACTGGACGCGGTTCGGCGAGCTCGCAAGCCTGGTCGGCGCGGTCTTCATCGGCAGCATCATCGTCGAGCTGGTGCGGCAATGGTTGGGCCCTGCTGCCACCGCCAATCTGATCCCGCCTTCCGTGCAAAACGGCCTGGCTGTTGCCGGACGCCTGATCGCGCCGGCGCTGCTGATCTTCACCCTCCTGGTGCCGGTGATTTTCTATCAGCAGCGCTACATACTCGATCTCGCCATCCTCGTGCTCACCTATGTGATGCTCGGCTGGGGGTTGAATGTCGTGGTCGGGCTCGCCGGCCTGCTCGATCTCGGCTACGTCGCCTTCTACGCCGTCGGCGCCTATTCCTACGCGCTGCTCGCAACCACCTTCGGCCTGTCGTTCTGGATCTGCCTGCCGCTCGCCGGGATCCTCGCCTCGCTCTGGGGTGTAATGCTGGGCTTTCCGGTCCTGCGGCTGCGCGGCGATTATCTTGCCATCGTGACCCTTGCCTTCGGCGAGATCATCCGGCTCGTCATCGTCAACTGGCAGAGTCTCACCGGTGGCCCGAACGGCATCTCCGGCATTCCCCGCCCGACCCTGTTCGGCATTCCGTTGAGCCCTGCCGAGGACGGGCTGGCGGCAAGGCTTGGCATCGAATTCGATCCGACCCACCGCATCGTCTTCCTGTTCTACGTGATCCTGGCGCTCGCGCTCATCACCAACTGGGTGACCATTCGCCTTCGGCGGCTGCCGATCGGTCGCGCCTGGGAAGCGCTGCGCGAGGACGAGGTCGCCTGCCGCGCGCTCGGCATCAATACCACCACGACCAAGTTGACGGCCTTCGCGACCGGCGCGCTGTTCGGCGGCTTCGCCGGCGCCTTCTTCGCCACCCGTCAAGGCTTCATCAGCCCGGAATCCTTCACCTTCCAGGAATCGGCACTGGTGCTCGCGATCGTCGTGCTCGGCGGCATGGGCTCGCAACTTGGCGTCGCGCTCGCCGCGCTCGCGCTGATCGGCGGCTTCGAGCTGTTCCGCGGGCTCGAGCAATACCGCATGCTGGTGTTCGGCATCGCCATGGTGCTCCTGATGATCTGGCGCCCGCGCGGGCTGATCGGCCACCGCGCGCCCACGGTCTATCTGAAGCGGGCGGAAGCCATCTCCTCCGATCTCGTCAAGGAGGGGCACGGATGAGCGACACCGACAGCATCCTCACCGTCGACCGCCTCAGCATGCGCTTCGGCGGCATCGTCGCCGTCAACGAACTTTCCTTCGATGCGGGGCGGCGCAGGATCACCGCGCTGATCGGCCCCAACGGTGCGGGCAAGACCACCGTATTCAACTGCATCACCGGCTTCTACAAGCCGACCGGCGGCACCATGCGGCTCTCGCACGACAACGGCCGCGAGGTCGCGCTGGAGCGGCTGAACGATTTTCGCATCTCCAAGCAGGCAAAGGTCGCACGCACCTTCCAGAACATCCGCTTGTTCCCGGGCATGACCGCGCTGGAAAATCTGATGGTCGCCCAGCACAACGCGCTGATGCTGGCCTCGGGCTTCACCTTTCTCGGCCTGTTCGGCGCGCCGTCCTGGCGCACTGCCGAGAGGCGCGCTATCGAACGTGCCACCTTTTGGCTCAAGCGCGTCGGGCTGATCGATCGCGCCGACGATGCCGCGGGCAACCTCGCTTATGGCGACCAGCGCCGGCTCGAAATCGCGCGCGCGATGTGCACGGAGCCCGCCCTGCTCTGCCTCGACGAACCGGCGGCCGGGCTGAACGCGCGCGAGAGCGCCGCCTTGAGCGAGCTGCTGCTCGCCATCCGCGCCGATCACGGCACCTCCATTCTCCTGATCGAGCACGACATGAGCGTGGTGATGGAGATTTCCGACCACGTCGTGGTGATGGACTACGGCGTGAAGATCGCGGAAGGCGCGCCGCAAACGGTGCGCGACGACCCGCGCGTGATCGCGGCCTATCTGGGCGCCGACGAGCAGGAAGCCATCGCCGTGATGGAGAGCGACGCGTGAGCCCGCCCCTGCTCGCGATCCGCGGCCTGCGCGCCGCCTACGGCAAGATCGAGGCGCTGAAGGGCGTCGATCTCGAGATCAATGCCGGCGAAATCGTGGCGCTGATCGGCGCCAACGGCGCCGGCAAGTCGACCTTGATGATGAGCATCTTCGGCCGGCCGCGCGCCCGCGCCGGTCAAATTCTGTTCGATGGCCGCGACATCACCGAGGTGCCGACCCATGAAATCGCGCGGCTGCGCATTGCGCAATCGCCCGAGGGCCGGCGGATCTTTCCGCGCATGAGCGTTGCGGAAAACCTGCAGATGGGTGCCGATGTCACCTATTCGAACGAGGCCGAGCGCGAAGGCGCGTTGACGCGGGTGTTCTCGCTCTTCCCGCGGCTGAAGGAGCGCATGACCCAGCGCGGCGGCACGCTCTCCGGCGGCGAGCAGCAGATGCTTGCGATCGGGCGGGCACTGATGAGCCGCCCCCGCCTGCTGTTGCTGGATGAGCCCTCGCTCGGGCTCGCGCCGCTGATCGCGCGGCAGATTTTCGACGCAATTCGCGCGCTGAACCGGCAGGACGGACTGACCGTGCTGATCGTCGAGCAGAACGCCAATCATGCGCTCAAGCTCGCCCACCGCGGCTACGTCATGGTCAACGGCCTGATCACGCTCGCCGGAACCGGCGCCGAGCTGCTGCAGCGCCCCGAGATCCGCGCGGCCTATCTCGAAGGTGGGCGGCGGGGGTAGCAAGCCCGCTGCGATTTCTCCTTTCGCCAGGACGATCATGCCGAGGCTGCGGCAAGATGCTGCGAAGCGGCGACCCATCTTGCCTGAAAATTGCCGATGACTTCGCGGCAAAATCGGCCGACAATGGCCTGCGATCTTCCAAGCCGGCCTCGGCCGGGACTTAAAAACAGAAGCGATCACCGTGAGGACCCTCATGACATCAATGAAGCTCATCGGCCTGGCATTTGGCGCATCGCTGGCGCTATCGAGCGCAGCATTTGCGCAAGACCTCACCATCGCCGTGGCGGGACCGATGACCGGCGGCGAATCCGCGTTCGGCCGCCAGTTGAGGAACGGCGCCGACATGGCCGTGGCGGACCTCAACGCGGCAGGTGGCGTGCTCGGCAAGAAGCTCGCGCTCGACGTCGAGGACGACGCCTGCGATCCCAAGCAGGCGCGGTCGGTTGCGGAAAAGATCGGCAGCGCGCGAATTCCGTTTGTCGTCGGCCACTACTGCTCGTCCTCGTCGATCCCGGCCTCGGAGGCCTATGCGGAAAACAACGTCCTGCAGATCACGCCGGCCTCGACGAATCCCACCTTCACCGAACGCAAGCTGTGGAATGTGGCCCGCGTCTGCGGCCGCGATGATCAGCAAGGCCAGGTCGCCGGCAACTACATCGCCAAGAATTTCAAGGGCAAGAACATCGCGATCCTCAACGACAAGACGACCTATGGCAAAGGTCTTGCCGACGAGACCAAGAAGGCGCTCAACAAGGCCGGCGTCACCGAAAAGCTCTACGAATCCTACACCAAGGGCGACAAGGACTTTAACGCCATCGTCTCGCGGCTGAAGGCCGAGAACATCGATCTCGTCTATGTCGGAGGCTATCATCAGGAGGCAGGCCTGATCCTGCGCCAGATGCGTGACCAGGGCTTGAAGACCATCCTGATGGCGGGCGATGCAATGGCCGACAAGGAATACGCCTCGATCACCGGGCCCGCCGCTGAGGGCACGCTGTTCACCTTCGGCCCCGACCCGCGCAAGAAGCCGACCGCGGCGGCGATCGTCGAAAAATTCAAGGCCAAGAACATCGATCCCGAAGGCTACACGCTCTACACCTATGCGGCCGTGCAGGTGTGGTCGCAGGCCGCTGCCAAGGCCGGCACCACCGATCCGAAAAAGGTGATGGACACGATCAAGGCCGGCTCCTGGGACACCGTGATCGGCAAGCTGGAATACGACTCCAAGGGCGACATCAAGCAGCTCGACTATGTCGTGTACAAATGGGACGACAAGGGCGGCTATGCCGAGGTGAACGAGAAAGGTTCCTAAGGCCCCGAACCTGAGCCATGCGAAACGCCCCGGCCGCGTCCGGGGCGTTTTTATTTTCGCGCTTGGACCTCACGACGTTCGACGCGCAGCACGCATCGCGCGGATGTCCTTTTCGTCCTCGACGGTCCAAAGCAGGCTATCGGGAACTCCCGGCGGGCTTGCCCGGCAATTCTACAATGTAACTACGACCTGGCGTATTGGATTGGGTAAGAGCCCGGGCGAAATTGCAACCCCGCCGTAAGGGAGGCGTTACCCTTGCCGGCTCCAATTCTGGTCTGGCGGCCAATATCAAGTAATATCAGACTTCGGATCGATCTCGTTGACTTGTCGGCAGATGGGATGGGCGCATTGCGTGTCTCTCGCGCGGAATTGCAGATCTAGAGCATGATCCGGAAAAGTGTGAAGCGGTTTTCCGAAAAGATCATGGTCAAACAAGAATCTAAAGCGCGATGGCGATTCGACCTCATCCCATCGCGCTTTAGAGCCGCGGTGTTCCGGAGACGACATGCAGACCGGTAACGATCGTCATGTTTTTCTCGCGACCTTTCCGGCATCACGGCGCGATCGCGCGGTGGCGCTTTGGGTGGTCGGCGTCTCCGCGGTCCTGTTCGCGTTCGCGGTGCCCTATGCCGGGGTGGCGCTGACGCCCGTTCCCGCCTTTGTCGCGAGCTATCAATCGGCGCTTGCGACCTGCGACATCATCACCGCAGCGCTGTTGTTTGCGCAATTCGCGGTATTGCGTTCACGCGCCCTGCTGTTGCTGTCGAGCGGCTACATTTTCACCGCAATGGCGGCCATGGCGCATGCGCTCAGCTTTCCCGGCCTGTTCGCGCCGGCCGGCCTCTTGGGCGCGGGTCCGCAAACGACCGTCTGGCTTTTCATGATCTGGCACGCCGGATTCCCGCTTCTGGTCCTGAGCTATGCCTTGACCAAGGCCGAAGGCGGCGGCCCCGAGGTCAAGGTTTCGGTCCCGACCGCGATCGTCGCAAGCATCGCCGTGGTGTTCGCGGTCCTCGTCGCGCTCGTTTATGTCGTCACCGCCAAGCACGATCTTCTGCCGATCCTGCTCGGCGGCGGCCGTTACACGCCCGTCATGATCGGCGTCGTCTCCGCCGTGTGGTGCTTGAGCCTCGCCGCCCTGCTGACGCTGTTGTTGCGAAGGCCGCATTCGGTGCTCGACATCTGGCTGATGGTCGTGATGTGCGCCTGGCTGTTCGACATCGCGCTGTCAGCCATCGTCAATGTCGCCCGCTACGATCTCGGCTTCTATGCCGGGCGCATCTATGGGCTGTGCGCGGCCGCTTTCGTGCTGATCGTGCTGCTTGTGGACAACGTCACGATGCAGACTCAACTGTCGCGCCTGTTGTCGATCGTTCGCAAGCGGGTCAGCGAACGCGAGTGGCTGTTCAGCGCCGTCGTGGAATCCTCGAACGACGCGATCATCACCAAGTCGCTCGACGGCACCATCACCGCCTGGAACCGGGCGGCCGAACATCTGTTCGGCTATTCTTCGGGGGAAGCGGTCGGCCAGCATATCAGGGCGATCGTTCCGCCGGACCGGCACGAGGAGATGTACGACATCCTCGAGCGGATCCGCCAAGGCGAGGTGATCGAACATCACGAAACCCGGCGCATGCACAAGAGCGGCAGAATGCTCGACGTGATGCTCACCATCGCCCCGCTCCGCTCCGCGTCCGGCGATATCGTCGGCGCGTCAAAGATCGCCCGCGACATCACCGAAGCCAAGCGGACGCAGAACGCGCTCAGCCGCGAGATCGAGGAGCGGCAACGCATTTTCGAGACCTCGCACGACCTGATCCTGGTCACCGACAAGGTCGGCAATTTCGTGCAGGTCAGCCCGAGCTCGAACTCGATCCTCGGCTATCGGCCGGAGGAAATGATCGGGCACAGCGCGGTCGAGTTCATCCATCCCGACGATCTCGAGGCCACACGGGAGGAGATGCGCGCCGCGCGGCGCGGCAAGCAACTGCGCAGCTTCGAATGCCGCTACATCCACAAGGAAGGCCACGCCGTGCTGCTGAACTGGGCAGGATCCTGGTCGGAGCCGGTGCGGCGCCATTTCTTCATCGGCCGCGACGTCACCGAGCAGCGCGCGGCCGAGGCGCAGTTCCGCCATGCGCAGAAAATGGATGCGGTCGGACAGTTGACCGGCGGCGTCGCCCATGACTTCAACAACATTCTGACCGTCATCACCGGCACCATCGGCATCCTGCAGGATGCGGTCGCCGACCGGCCCGAACTCTCCTCAATCGCCAAGCTGATCGACGACGCCGCCGAGCGCGGCGCGCAACTGACCAAGCACCTGCTCGCCTTCGCCCGCAAGCAACCGCTGCAGCCGCGCGAGATCGACGTCAACAGCCTCGTCGTGGAAGCCGCCAAGCTCCTGCATCCCACTCTCGGCGAGCAGATCGAGATCCATCCGAAGCTTGCGCAGGACGCCTGGTCGGCCATGGTCGACCCGAGCCAGCTCACCACCGCGGTTATCAATCTCGCGCTGAATGCGCGCGATGCGATGCCTCGTGGCGGCAAGCTCACGCTGGAAACCCGCAACGTCTATCTCGACGAGGGCTATGCCAGCATGCACAGCGAAGTCGCGATCGGGCACTATGTCATGATCGCGGTCAGCGATACCGGTATCGGCATTCCGCCGCAGCATCTGGAGAAGGTGTTCGATCCCTTCTTCACCACCAAGGAAGTCGGCAAGGGGACCGGCCTCGGGCTCTCCATGGTGTTCGGCTTCGTCAAACAGTCAGGCGGGCACCTGAAGATCTATAGCGAGGTCGACCACGGCACCAGCGTGAAGATCTATTTGCCGCGCGCGAGCGGCCTGCAGGAGAGCGCGGCCGATACGGCGGCCCTGCCCACGGTCGAACGCGGCCATGAGACCGTACTCGTCGTCGAGGACGACTGGCTGGTGCGCAAATATGTCGTCACCCAGGTCGAGAGCCTCGGCTACACGACATTGCAAGCCGCCAACGCGACCGAAGCGCTCGCCATCATCGACAAGCATCCGGACATCGATCTGCTGTTTACCGACGTGATCATGCCAGGCCCGATGAACGGCCGCCAGCTCGTCGACGAGGCGGTCAAGCGCCGCCCGAACCTGAAAACACTGTACACCTCGGGATACACCGAGAACGCCATCCTGCATCACGGCCGGCTCGATCCCGGCGTGCTGCTGCTCGCAAAGCCCTACCGCAAGGCGGAGCTCGCCCGGATGATCCGGATCGCGCTCGCCAGTTGAGGCAGATGCGAAGAGGATCAATGGGGCAGTTCACGGCCCCCCGAAGTGAACCCGCGAAGAGACCGTCTGGTCACGGGTGCGGATCGTCGGCGCTCAGGCCGCCTGCCGGTGACGGATCATCGAAATGCGTGGGCACGAGCGAGGGTTCATGCGTTTCCCCAACGCCTGCCGCGGGGTCAGACGAGGCGGCTTGCGACTGCTCGCCGGCCTGTTTGGCGGCTTCGTCCTCTGCGGCGTCGAGCGCCTTGCCGCCGACCTTTTTCGCCGCCTCATATTGTTCCGACATAACGCCCTGCGCGCGCTCCTTCAGCTCGTCACTGCGCTCGCCCATCAGGCGGTCTTCGGTCTCGGTCTGAGGCAACAGCGCGCCGATGGCGGCGCCGATCGCAAGGCCAAGTCCAGCCAACACTAGCGGCTGGTCCCGGCAGAAATCCGCGAAGGCATTGCCGGCTTGAAGTGTGCGCTGCCCGGCCGCACGTGTGGACTCGCTCACCGTGGTCGTGGTCCGGCGCGCGCTGTCCGAGACCGCTTCATAACCTGCCGACGCGCTGCGCTGGGCCGATTCGGTGACTGAGCCCGCCATTTGCTCGACTGCATCTCCGGCTTCTGCGGCGGACTGTCGTGCGCGATCCGCGGCCGAGCCAGCCCGCGTGCGCGCATCGTTGGCAAGCCCGGCCGCCCGATCACTCAACTCCGCGCCTTTGCCGCCTGCCGCATCGCTCCATTCCCCACTCTTCTGGCTCGCGGCCTCGCTCCATTCGGCGCGTTTCTGGCTCGCCGCATCCCGCCATTCTGCGCCTGTCCGGCTTGCGGTCCGCGCCGTCGCATCGGCGGCACCGCGAATGGCATCGCCCGCAGCGCTCGCCGCCTCGCCGAGCCGCTGCGCCGCATCGCCAGCCATGGAGCGCCCCCGCGCCTCGGACCGGCGACCGCCAAGCATGAGCCAGGCTAGGCCCGCTCCCACAAGCGCGACGGGAACCGGATTGTTGATGGTCTGCCTTCTCAAATTGCTGACGAACGCCGCTCCGCCTGCATCCCCGACGCGATCGGCCAACTGATTGAACACCTGCCTCGGCGTCATGGAGGCGCGCAGTTCCTCCAAAGTGTCGGCGATTTGGCTTCGGGCTTGCTCCGTTTCGCGTTCAAGCTGCTCGGTGTAGCTCATCGTCCTGGCTCACTTGTTGCTTTGCCACCGATGCGTCTTGCCGCAACTGGTGGACGGTTCTGTTGGGCACGAGATTTTCGATCTTGAGACGGCTCGCACCGATCAGAAGCAGGATGATGCCGAGGATCAGCACCCCGCCACCGATGATGAGCGCAGACCAATACGGCGCCAAGCCGTAGCCCTGCGCCAATGCCGCAACTGCCGCCTGAAGCAGGATGACGAGCGCGGGGATCAGAAGGACGGCGCCGCCAATGAGCAGGCCGAGGCCTCGCCCAATGCCGGCCATGTTATCGGACACCTCCGCGCGGGCGAGTTGCGTCTCCTTGCGCAGCAGCGTGGCGAGTTGCGTAAACAGATCGCTGATGATTTCGGGAACGGGGCGCTGAGAATTGGGAGCAGCCATCGCAACCTCCTTGGCGTGAACGGTCTCAGCGCGAACGCTCGGTGCTGCTTTTCAGAAAACGAGAGATCGCAAATCCAGCGACCAAGGCGCCGCCGAAGAAGGCCAGAGGCTCCTTGCGGGCAAAGTCGTTGAAGCCGCTCATGAGGTCCTGGATGCTGCGATCGCGAAGGGCGCCGGCGCCCTGTTCGAGACGCGAAGCCGCGGCATGGACGAACTCGGCAGCCTTCGGCATTTGGTCCTGAAGTTCATCCGCGGCGCCGTGAACCGCCTTGGCCATTTCGTCGATTTGGCTGGCGCCCGCCTTCTTCTGTCCCTCTGAGATCTGCTCTGCCTGCTTGATTGCATCTGCGTCCATGGTCGGATTCCCATCCTTGGCAACCCTCTGCGGCGGACAGAGCCGTTGCATGTGTCTCGATTGTTGCGGAATTCCAACATGAAGGCGCCAGCGGTGTTCCTGGTGACGAAAGAAAAAGCCGCGACCGGGTAGGAGCTTACCAGGAGCACGTTGGCGCCGCGTGCCACTGCTCGCAAGCGTCGGACCTTCAATCACAAGACAAGACGGAGAGCGCCGCCAAACCCACCCGCTCTTCTGCGCCGCAGGGATCATTCCTGCCCAGCCTTTGCCCCGAGCGGCTCACGTGGCAAAACATTCGGATTGGTAACCTGCCTCGCGGATGGGCGCCTTGAAAAATCTCCTCACCGATATCGCCGGCGTCACCGTCGGCCATGCCGACGATGCGCGGCTCGCCTCCGGCGTCACCGCCGTGATCTTCGATCAGCCTGCGGTCGCCGCCATCGACGTCCGCGGCGGCGGACCGGGCACGCGCGAGGGCGCGCTGCTCGATCTCGCCAACACCGTGGAGCGCGTCGACGCCTTTGCGCTCGCCGGCGGGTCGGCCTTTGGGCTTGAGGCCGGCGGCGGCATCCAGGCCTGGCTCGCCGAGCAGGGCCGCGGGTTCGTGGTGCGCGGCGCCGTCATCCCGATCGTGCCCGGCGCGATCCTGTTCGATCTCCTGAACGGCGGCGACAAGGCCTGGGGCCGCTTCTCGCACTATCGCGATCTCGGCTATGCCGCGGCGGCAAACGCCGGCGCCGATTTCGCGCTCGGCAGCGTCGGCGCAGGCTGTGGGGCCACCACCGCGAATTTCAAGGGTGGGCTCGGCTCGGCCTCGGCCATCACCGCCGGCGGCGTCAAGGTCGCCGCGCTGGCGGCCGTCAACGCGGTCGGCAGCGTCACCATCGGCGACGGTCCGTGGTTCTGGGCGGCGCCGTTCGAGATTGACGGTGAATATGGCGGGCGCGGCTGGCCCTCCTCCTTCACGCCGGACATGCTGAAACTACGGATGAAGGGCGGCGCCGCCGCGAATGCGGCCGAAAACACCACGATCGCCGTGCTCGTCACCGACGCCGCGCTGACCAAGGTGCAGGCCAAGCGGCTTGCGATGATCGCGCAGACCGGTTTCGCGCGCGCGATCTATCCGGTGCATGCGCCGCTCGATGGCGACGTCGTCTTCACGGCCGCGACCGGCGAGAAGCCGATCGATCCCGTCGTCGGCCTCACCGAGCTTGGGATGATCGCGGCCAATGTGATGGCGCGCGCCATCGCCCGCGGCGTCTACGAAGCGACGGCGCTGCCCTTCGAAGGCGCGCTGCCGGCGTGGAAAGATCGTTTCGCTTAGCCTGGCAACGAAACCCGCGAGGACGCGTTGTTCCGGCGGAGCCCGCTTCCGGGTGATGCGTCATGCCATCGACCGCCATTCGACGTCAGGATTATGACTTACGTAGGCGCGAGCTGTCCGTGACCTTCGTCACCGGCCGGCGCTATCTCTATTGGGAGGTGCCTCCCGAAGTCGCCGCCGCATTCAAGGCAGCACGGTCCAAGGGCACCTTCTTCAATCGAGAAATCCGTGATCGCTACCCCTATCGCGAGATCACGCGCGAATATTCCTGACGCACCGATCAGGCGCTGACCAACAGCGCGCTTCCGGGCTGCGCCGAGAGCGCCTTTGCCTCGCCCTGGATCATCTTCTCGATCCAGTTGTAGGACGAACTGGCCGCGCTCGCCGCTGCGGAGTTCGAGCTCGTGGATGCGGCGGGGGTCGTCATGGTCACCTTGGAGCCGTCGGCATAGGTGATCGTGGTGGTGGTCGAGCCGTCGCTGTTGGTCACCGCCGAGGACGAGGCGCCATCGAGCGCCTGCATCAACGGATCGGCATCGGATCCGCCGCTAGTGGCCCCGCTATCCGTTCCAGCGCTATCGCCGACGTCCGCAACGTGATGATGCCCGCCATGATGGCCGCCGGCGCCCTGCAGCGCCGACTTCAATTCGCCGAGGCTGACACTGCCGTCGCCGTTGCTGTCGAGCTGGCCGAACACGCTGTCGGCCTGCGCGACATTGCTGCCGCCGGCGCCGAGCGCGTTCTCGAATTCACTCTTGGTGATCTGTCCGTCACCATTGGCGTCGATCTGGGAAAACAGGTCCTTCAGCGAGTCGGACGGGCTGGACGTGGCAGTCGTTGTGGTCAAACCCGACTGGCTCTGGATGGCAATCAGCTCGTTCATGGTCTCGGGCGAAACGCGCGAGAAGCCTGCTCCGGACGTGAGATCGGAGGTTTGCGGGCTCGCTCCTTCGGGCAAAGCGAACGCGCTGCCACCGCTCTGAGAACCCGTCGATTGCGTCGAGGATGTTGACGACGTCAACGACTGCAGGCCGTCCAGCAGGGATGCGGCGGCACCAAGCGCAAAAAACATCAGGGAACTCCCACCAAGGGCGCCTCGTCAGCGGCTCGCTCAACTTACGGCATAGCTTGAGCAAGCGGCGTGCCAGCGGCAAAATGCCCGAAAAATCAGGCTTTCAGTTTAACCACGCAGTCTCGGGTCCCCGGGCAAGAGCTGCCGGCTTGGGAAGATTTTTCCCGCTTTATTGCCGATGCCCATGCCACATGTTAGGAGCGCGGTCGCGCAACCGGAAGCGGGCGCTCAGGCCGACCGTCACACTGAGGAGCGCGCTTTTGCGCGCGTCTCGAGGGGCGACAGCCCGGCTCTCGCAGCGGGGCCGTCCATCCTTCGAGCCCCGCGGAGCCTGTCGGGCCGCGCGTTGCGCGGACCCGGTGGCGAGCACCTGACGACGACGGTTCAAGAAAGCGTTTATTCAGCCATGACCCAGTCATTCACGCCACGTCCTCTTGTCATCGCGCCATCGATCCTGGCGTCCGATTTCGCCAAGCTTGGCGAGGAGGTCCGCGCGGTCGATGCGGCCGGCGCCGACTGGATCCATCTTGACGTGATGGATGGACATTTCGTCCCTAACATTTCCTATGGTCCCGATGTCATCAAGGCGCTGCGTCCGCACACCAAGAAGGTGTTCGACGCGCATCTGATGATCTCGCCCTGCGATCCCTATCTGGAGGCTTTCGCGAAAGCCGGCTGCGATCACATCACGGTGCATGCGGAGGCCGGCCCGCATCTGCATCGCTCGCTGCAGGCGATCCGCGCGCTGGGCAAGAAGGCCGGCGTGTCGCTCAACCCGTCCACGCCTCTCTCCGCCATCGAATATGTGCTCGATATGGTCGACCTGGTGCTGATCATGTCGGTCAATCCCGGCTTTGGCGGCCAGGCCTTCATCCCGGCGGCGCTCGGCAAGATCCGCGACCTGCGCGCGATGACGATGGGACGCGACATCGATATCGAGGTCGATGGCGGTGTCGGCCCCGATGTCGCGGGCGAACTCGCGGCCGCCGGCGCCAACGCCTTCGTCGCCGGCTCGGCCGTCTTCAAGGGCGGCACCAAGGACGCTTACAAGGCCAATATCGATGCGATCCGTCTGAAGGCCGCGGCGGCGCGCGGCGAAGCCGTTTAACGCGCCACGAGATCGACAGGCGCGACAACGATCAGTTGGGATTGGCCGGCTGCACCGGTGGCGGCGCGGCGGGCGTCGGCTCGACCGACAGCTTCCGGTCGCTCGGCAACACGTCTGCGCCCGCGGAGCGGGCCGCCTGCCCCGTCGTCGTCGACTCCGCCACGCTGGGAGGCTTGACCTGGGGACGATTCCAGCGATCGCGCACGAGCAGGGCCAGCAAGCCCACGCAGACGACGGCCACCACGATCGCAATGATCGCAGGAACGCGCCGACTGAAATGCCGCTCTTCGGCCATGCCATTCATCCCGAAATCTTCAAGCACCAACTCGTGCGGGGCGAACCGGGTTCCGTGCGAAAAGTGCGCGCGGCCCTTCGACGAGCCACCATGCTTGGGCTGCACAATTTGGCGCTGGTGTTAGTTTACGGCAACTAGATCATGATCCGATTAGACGGAATCGGATCATGATCTCATCTCTTTGTTTGAGCATGATCTTTTCGGAAAACCGGTTTCCACTTTTCCGGATCATGCTCTATCTGCAGAAGCGAAAGGGAACTCGCGCGTGACCCAAGCCGACCTCTCAGGCGTCTACCGGGACTACATTGCCTGCCTCAATCAGCAGGATTGGCCGAAGCTGGGGCAGTTCGTTGATGATGCCGTGTGCCACAATGGTCGGCAGATCCGGCTATCGGGTTATCGCCAAATGCTGGAGCGGGACTTCCACGAAATTCCCGACCTTCACTTCAACATTCAACTGCTGATTTGCGATGCATGTTATGTGGCGAGCCGACTGAGCTTCGATTGTTCGCCAAGAGGAACATTCCTCGGCCTCGATATCAATGGCAAGCGAGTTTCGTTTGCGGAGAACGTATTCTACGAATTCCGGGCAAAGAAGATTGTGCAAGTATGGTCGGTCATCGACAAGGCGGCCATCGAAGCTCAGCTTTAGAGCAGTCGCCGATCAAGTTGCGGAGCGGATAGGCGCCTTGAAACAAGCCCGTCATTCGAAGCAATCCAGACTGCATCCGCGGAGAAAGTCTGGTTTGCTTCGCTTGCGCTCGCAGTGACGCCGGAGGTTGCGGCCACGTCCTCTCAATTCGCTCAGCCCGGCGACTGCCCTAGCCCGCCGGCCGCTGCGGGCGCACCACCGTGACCGTGCACGGCGCTTCCGAGGCGACCTTGGCCGAGACGCTGCCCAGCAGGCTTCGCACGAAGGAATCCTGCCGCGCGCCGATGATGATGTGGTCGACATGGTTGGCGCGGGCAAACTCCAGGATCGCCGAGGCTGGATCGATCGCCTCCAGCACATGCACTGTGAGGCGGCTTTCGTTGAGCTTGAGCGGGCTTGCCCAGTGCTTGAGCGCCACCAGGCGGTCGACGTGCTTGTTCTGGCCCCGCTCGTCCAGCGTACGATCGATGGTGATGCGGCCGAGCTTGAGAACATTGACGCAGGCGAGCCGCGCGGCGGGCAGCGTTTCCAGGATACGCGCGGCGGTGCGCCGCAGGGCGCCGTTCAATTCATCGGTGCCGTCCACCGTATCGATCGCAACCGCCACGATCGGGCTGGAGGCCAGTTGGGCCGCGACGTCGACCTTGCGCTCCACCTGCAACAGGCCCTGGTTGAAGCGCCGCCGCCAGACCGTCATCAGCGGATCGCGCTTGACGCGCTCGGCGCGCGCGGTGAGCTTGATCTGGTCGGGATGGGCGAGATCGAACGCCAGTTGCGACGCCGTCGGATAGCGCGACGCCGGCTCGATCTCCAGACACCGCATCACCACTTCCTGCAGCCAGGGCGGATAGTCCGGCCTCAGCTTGCGCGGCGGATGCGGATCGCGCCACAGCCGCCGCCGCATGCCGCGCAGCGTCTCGGTCTCGCCGAACGGCCGCACGCCAGTAGTGAAGAAATAGAGCAGCACGCCAAGCGAAAACAGATCGCTGCGCGGATCGTCCCGCACACCGAGCAGGCGCTCGGGCGCCATGTAGGGCGCGGTGCCGTAGGGCAGACGGAATTCCTCCTGCAGCAGGTCCGGAAGCTGCGTGTGATGCGACAGGCCGAAATCGATCAGCACGGCTTCGCCGCTGTCGCGAAACATGATGCTCGACGGCTTGATGTCGTGATGGATCACGTTCTGGCGATGCAGGTCGGCAAGCGCGGCGGCGATCTTGCCCGCGATCAGGCAGGCTTCTCCGTAAGGCAGCGGCAGCTCGGGCAAGCGGCGATAGAGCGTTTGTCCCGGAATGAGCTCGATCACCACATAGGCCTGGTGCGCGAAATCCCCCGTAGCAAGGCACGCGGGCACATGCGGTCCCTTGAGCCTCGGCAGGATGAGCTGCTCCATTTCGAAGCTGACGATCGCGGCCGGGTCCTCGCCTTCGGATGTCAGCGGGATCTTCATCAAGAGCGGCACGTTGATGTCCGGCCGCGTGACGCTCCAGAGCGTCGCCATGCCGCCGGAGTGCAGACGTTCACCGACCTTGAAGCCGTCGATGACCACGCCCGGCTGGACGCTCGGCCTGTCCACCCTCACCTCCCTACGAACAGGCGGTCGGCGAGCCGGTCCGGCAGGCCGTTCTCCCTGATCCGCGCTGCCGCCGCATCGACATCGTAGGGAACGCGGCAGTAGGTGATTTCACGCGAGCTGGTGTCGTACAAGGCATAGGCCGCGGCGGGATCGCCATCGCGCGGCTGGCCGACCGAGCCCAGCACGGCCAGCCATTGCCGGCCGCGCAGGAGCTGGATCGGGACATGCGCGGTCGGCACGAAGCTCGTCATCTTGGCCGTCGCCGACATGGAATAAAGCGCGGGCCGGTGGATGTGGCCGCAGAACGTGACATGCGCGGGCGTTGCAATCAGGCTGCGCGCCGCATCCGGCGTCGACTGCACGTAGCGCCAACGCTGCGGGCTGGAGGCCTCGGAGTGGACGTAGAGCCGGTCGTCCTCTTCCAGCGTCAGCGGCAGTTCGGCCAAAAAGCGGCGCTGCGCGGCGCTGAGGCGGCCGCGCGTCCATTCGATCGCCGCCTGCGCGTCCGGATTCATGCTCTCGCTCGCGCTGGTGACGGCCTGGTCGTGGTTGCCGCGCACCGCGACCGCGCCATCCGCGATGAGGCGGATGGCGGTGTCCACCGTCCACTCGGGATCGCCGCCATAGCCGACGAAATCGCCGAGGAAGATGATCCGCTGCGCCCCGCGCGTGCGCGCCGATTCAAGGCATGCGCTGAAAGCCTGCCGGTTGGCATGAATGTCCGAAAAGATCGCCAGCAGCACGCTATCCTCCCGCCCTCGAAGTTAGGGCGAGCTAGTGCTACCGGTTTGAGCGGCATCAAACAACAGGCGTCAGCGGCCGGTCCTACTGCTCGTCCTTGGGCGGCATGCGTGGCGGCAGCAGCGGCGTGAACGACACCCCTTCCGCGCCTTGCGGGATCGAGCTCGCCCCTCCTCCCGTCGACGGATCGCCCCCCGAGGTTTCCATGATGGCCGTTGGCGTGATCAAGGCTCTGGCCGCGTCCAAAAGTCCGCCCTCACCGGTGCCAAAATCCGCGGCCCGGCCGCCCTGCGGGTGCCCGGCCGCGATTTCGCTTTGCGCCTTGTCCGTCTTGTCGGCCAGCGAGTCGCTGTAGGGAATGCGGTAGGCCCTGGGAACGCCGCTCGGGCGGTTGCTCTCATCGAGCGCCTCGACCCACAGATAGATCGAACCCGGGTCGCCTTGAAGCGAATGCGGCTCGACGATCCGCGCCTGCAACAATTTGAACGAGGCCGGCAGCCTGTCGACGCTGGCCCAGCCGAGCAATCCGCGCATGCCGATGAAGCTGACGATGTAGAACGCGCTGGTCACGACCACGGCTAGCGCCTTCACCGGCCAGGGCAAGCGCGCATAGACCAGCACCAGGAGCAACAGCGCGCCGATCAGCGCATAGGCGATCGAGAGCGTGAGAATGTCCGATTGCAGACTGGTCACGGCCGTCCCATCCTGACACCTGTCTTGGGATCGACGTCCGCACCATTCCTCCATGCGCTGCGAAAGGTCTCCAAGAGCGACTTCTGCCGCTGCTCGACATTGATCACCTTGCCCTCGCGGTCGAGCGAGAAGCGCACGGCCGTCCTTTCCTCGCCGGTATGATCGAGCATCACCGTATTGTCGAAAACCACCTGCGTGGACGGGTTGAGCTTCTGGACCTTGACCGTCACCGGCACCGGCTGCCCGGTCGTGGCCTGGAAATGCGACACGTTGACGGTGTATTCGCCGGCCACGATGCCACGCACCGTGACGATTTCCTCGCGGATTGGCGAGGGGATCTTCTTGTCGTTGACGACGATGAAATCGTTGGTGCCGCCGCGGTCGTCGCGATCGAGCGTGAGGAAGCCGGCCTCGCGATGCCGATACCAGGCGATGTTGCCGGCCGGGTCCTGCACGAACAGGTCGATGTCATCGGGGTGGTTGTCCGGCCAGTCCATGGTGATGATGAATTCGGCCTTGGAATCGATCTTGCCGTCTTTGGACTCCGGCGACACCGCAAGCAGCGCGATGAAGAACAGGAAGGCGACGACCTGCAACGCCTTGAACAGCATCACGCCGAGCGGATCGAACGCGTCCTCGCGCGGATAGAGCCCGAACTCATCCATCATTGCGGCGTTCCAATGCGACGTTCCAATGCCGGGGTGACGTGCGTCTCGGTCAGCATGACGGCATCGGAAAACACCCGCTGGGTGGCGGCATCGAGCATGTAGTATTGGATCTTGACCAGGATCGAGCCGACGAGGCCGGCGAGCGTCGTGTACATGGCGACGGCCATGCCGTCGCTCATCAGCCCCATGGATGATTTCATAGCGGCCTTGTCCGCCGCATCGAGGGTGGCGATCGGCGCCAACATAATGATGAAGCCGATGATGGTGCCGAGCAGGCCGAGCTTCATCAGCGTATCGGACGCGAAAGCGCCGAAGCCGTTGGAGCCGCGCAGGCGGTCGGCGAGCGAACGCAACAGCAGCGTCTGGTCGATGCGCCCCGTCGCCTGCGCCTTGGCCTTTTCCACCAGGCTGCGGATGTGATCCGTCACCAGCCCGACCGGCAGGGCCCGCGCATCGCTTTCCAGCGCCCTCGCGCCATTAGGCGCCGACAGGACGGCGCGGCAGCGCCGTGCCACATCGCCTTCGCGCGCGATCGCGCGGGTCCGCAAGAAGCAATGAAAGCAGGTAATGATGTAGAGAACGGCGATGACACTCGAGATGTAGGTGCGGTCGGAGGAGACCATCAGGTGGATCAAGCCGTAGCGCCACAACAGCACGGCGGCGAACACGGACAGGCCGGTGAAGATCATCCAGAGCAGCAGCACGCTTCGTTCTGGAGCGTCGCTTGAGGGCGGTGCGCTCACCGCGCCGATCATGGAAGTCATGGCTGGCGTTAGCTCCCGAGGACGTTTTCTGCACCTGTCGGCAAACAGGCTCTCGGCTCCGTTAAACCAAAGCGGGGCGGCGCGGTCCGCCGACGGATGCCCGCGATCCCCTGGGAAAATTTCCCGATTTTCCCGCGTGAGGCCCGCTTGCAATTGGCAGCGAAGGGCGGTGTTGTTATCGTCCTCCCCTGCTCGTTGAGGGTGATCGCATGCGCCTTGTGCTTCAGCTCGTCGCTCGTCTCCTCGTCGTCGTTATCCTCTGTCTGACCGCCGCGACCGTCTGGGCCACCGTCGACGCCTATCGCAGCGTCGACCGGGCGACCGCCGCCTCCGCCGACCGGGTCTCGGAGGCGCTGCAGGCGCTGTATTGGCGCGAGCTGTTGCTGCGCAGCAGCAGAATGAACGAACATCTCCTGCCAGTGCCGGAATGGCGCACCACCGACACGATGAAGCTGATCTCGCCGGGCATTTGCGTCCAATTCGAGCCGGCCAAGCCCTTCGAAAAGCCGCTCTGCGGCCAGAGCCAAGGGCTCGGCAAAGCGCCGCCCCACTGGTTCGCGAGCGCCGTGCAGACCTTTCTCGGCGGCCACGCGGCTGTCGCGCGGCCGATCAGCGCGCGAGAAACAACCGCAGGCGTGGTATCCGCCAGTCCGGATCCCGATGCCGCGATCCGGCTCGCCTGGGCCCACATCCTGGACAATATCGGCGTCGCCCTGTTGATGGCAGCGGCGATTGCGCTGCTCGCCTCGCTCGCGATCGCGCACACGCTGGCGCCGGCGCGGTCGATCGTTGCCGCACTGCAGCGTATGGCGCACGGGCAATATCGCACCGGTCTGCCGCGCTTCCACTCCATGGAACTTGGCATGATCGGAAAGGCCGTCACCGATCTCGGCGACCGGCTGGCAGCCGCCATGGAAGAGCGCGCCGCCCTCACCCGGCGCCTGCTTGAGATCCGCGACGACGAGCGGCGGGCGCTGGCCCGCGAGCTGCACGACGAATTCGGCCAGAATCTCACCGCCATCCTCGCCTTCGCCAACACCATCGAAGCCGGCGCGCAGGACAAGACCGTCGTCGAGGATGCGCGGATGATTTCGCAGGCGAGCTTGCGGATCATGGCGTCCTTGCGGGATACGCTGAACCGCCTGCGCCATCCGCCCGCCGAAGAGCTCGGCCTGGAAGCAAGCCTGATCAGCCTGGTCGATAGCTGGCGCTCGCAGCATGCGGCGCGGCCGCTGATCCAGCTCGACATGCAGGGCGACCTTGCCGATGTGCGCGGCACTGTCGCCGCCACGGCCTATCGCGTGGCGCAGGAATGCCTGACCAATGCGCTCCGCCACAGCGCGGCGCAGGAGATCGTGCTCCGGATCGAGCGCCGCAGCGGCGAGGAGAACGCGCTGTTGATCCGCGTCGAGGACGATGGCGGCGGTGACGCCGCGAGCGTGCAACAATCGGCCGGCTTTGGCCTGACCGGAATCCGCGAGCGGCTGGCCGCGCTCGGCGGCTCGCTGTCGATCGCGCGCGCCAGGCGCGGTGTAAGCGTTGCCGCGACCATTCCGCTCGCCGCTTGACGGCATGCACCGATGACCGCGCTACCTGGCAAGGGCATCTCGATCCTGCTGGTCGACGACCATCCGATCGTCCGCCAAGGCTATCGGCGCGTGCTGGAACATCAGAGCGACTTCCAGGTGGTCGCGGAAGCCGACAACGCCACGGATGCCTACGCCGCGTTCAAGACCCATGCCCCCGACATCGTGGTAATGGACATCTCGATGCCCGGCGCCAGCGGCCTCGATGCCATCAGGAACATCCGCCTGCGCGGCACCCGCGCGCGCATTCTCGTCTTCAGCATGCATAGCGAGGCGCCGCTGGTGAAGGCCGCCTTCAACGCCGGTGCCAGCGGCTATGTCACCAAGAGCAGCGAGCCGGCCGTGCTCATCAGGGCGATCCGCTCGGTCGCTCGCGGCGAACGCGCCATGAGCGACGACGTCGCGCAGGTGCTGGCGCTCGAGAGCCTGACGCCCGCGGGCTCCCTGCTCGATCAGCTCGCGGAACGGGAGATCGAGATCCTGAGGCAATTGGCGGCCGGCGCCACCAAGGAGGAGATCGCCGCCAGTCTCAATCTCAGCCTGAAAACCGTGCAGAACTACCACTATCTGATCAAGGCCAAGACCGGCATGCGCACCGATGCCCAGCTCGTGCGCCTCGCAGCCGAGTGCGGGCTGACCAGCCCGTAGCTCCCGCCCATCACCGTCATCCTAAGGTGCCGTAGCGCAGCGAGCCTCGAAGGATGACGGGTCCGAACGGGGGTCGTTTTTGCGGCGATCCTGAAGATCCCGGCAGTTTTCCACCCGGCGCTCGTCGTGGTGGTTTCCGGCACGGCAATCTGTTAAAGCGCGGCGTAAAAACCTTTGGCCCGGGACGCCCTTGCGCCCTCGCCCCTGACTTTCGGAGTTCTCATCGATGATCCCCCGCTACACCCGCCCGGAAATGGCCGCGATCTGGGACGCGCAGACGCGCTTCAAGATCTGGTTCGAGATCGAGGCGCATGCGGCGGATGCGCTGGCCGACATCGGCGTGATCCCAAAAGAGGCCGCGAAGGCCGTCTGGCATAAGGCGCGCGACGTGATCTTCGACGTTGGGAGGATCGACGAGATCGAGCGCGAAACCAAGCACGATGTGATCGCATTCCTGACCCATCTCGCCGAGATCGTCGGCCCCGAAGCGCGTTTCGTGCACCAGGGCATGACCTCCTCCGACGTGCTCGATACCTGCCTCAATGTGCAGCTTGCCCGCGCCGCCGACCTCCTGATTGACGACATCGACCGCCTGCTCGGTGCGCTGCGCAAGCGCGCCTTCGAGCACAAGATGACACCGACCATCGGCCGCTCCCACGGCATCCATGCCGAGCCGGTCACCTTCGGACTGAAGCTCGCTTATGCCTACGCGGAGTTCTCCCGCGCCCGCGAGCGGCTGGTCGCCGCGCGCAAGGAGATCGCGACCTGCGCCATATCGGGCGCGGTCGGCACCTTCGCCCAGATCGACCCGCGGGTCGAAGAGCATGTGGCGAAAGCCATGGGGCTGACGCCGGAACCGATCTCGACGCAGGTGATCCCGCGCGACCGTCACGCCATGTATTTTGCCACGCTCGGCGTGATCGCCTCCTCGATCGAGCGGCTCGCCACCGAAATCCGGCATCTGCAGCGCACCGAGGTGCTGGAGGCGGAAGAGTTCTTCTCCGAGGGCCAGAAGGGTTCCTCGGCCATGCCGCACAAGCGCAACCCGGTGCTGTCGGAAAATCTCACGGGCCTTGCCCGCATGGTACGCGCCTATGTGACGCCGGCGCTCGAGGACGTCGTGCTCTGGCACGAGCGCGACATCTCCCACTCCTCGGTGGAACGCATGATCGGCCCCGATGCCACGGTGACGCTGGACTTCGCGCTCAACCGGCTTGCCGGCCTGATCGAGAAGCTCCTGGTCTATCCAGAGAACATGCAAAAGAACCTCGACCGGCTCGGCGGCCTCGTGCACTCGCAGCGCGTCCTGCTGGCGCTCACGCAGAAGGGCGCCAGCCGCGAAGAAGCCTACAAACTGGTGCAGCGCAACGCCATGCCGGTCTGGCGCGGACAAGGCGACTTCCAGACGCTCCTGAAGAAGGACCCGGACGTCAGGAAATATCTTGGCGAGGCCGAGATCGCCGAGCAGTTCGATCTCGGTTACCACCTCAAGCACGTCGATACCATCTTCAAGCGCGTGTTCGGCCAGGCGTGAGGGGATGGCCGCCGCCAACGCCGTCGTTCCCCGGACAACGCGCAGCGTTGTCCGGCCCGTGGGCGCGATCCCCGACCCATAGCCACAGGCGGCCGTTATCGCGAGGGCGTGTGGCCTGGGCCCACCGATAAATTCCGCGGTATGGGTCCCCGGCCTTGGCCGGGACGACAAGTCGCTTGCTCGTTGATGGACTGCCGGAACAACCAGCGGCCCCAGCGTGTTGGCTTGGCAAGCAGGGGCTTCAGGTTGGGAGCCTTCAACGTGATCGAGACCGATAGTCTGCTCGTTAAGTGTCCGCGCTGCGGTGCCTGGCCGATGGCTGCGAGCTTGCCGAAAGCAAGCTCCTCGCGGCAGGAGATACGGTTCCGCTGTCCGGAGTGCCACTATCAGGAAGCGGGCTGCTTGCAGCGCGCCGGCAACGTCCAGCCGCTATCAGAGCAACGCTCGCACGCTCAAGGCAGGTGACGGCCGAGCTTGTCGAGCGCGAAAATCTCCGAACGGAAGCGATCCCCGACCGCCGAGCATGATCCGGAAAAGTCGGTGCCGGCTTTCCGAAAAGACCATGCCCGAACATAGGCCGGAGTGCGATCGGCTTTGCCACCGCACTTCCGCCTCATCCTCGAGGAGGATCGCACATGGCTAGAAACTCCATGCGCAGAACGCGCAGGCAGCCGATCACGCCGGCCCCGGGACCGATCGTGAGAACGGCGCCGGAGATGCCGACCAGCGGCTACGCACTCGTCGTCGACGGCCAGATCAAGAGCGAATTCAAGAGCAAGGACATGGCGCGCGCCCGCGCCGAGGACCTCAAGCGGCGCTTTCCTTATCTGCAAGTCCGGTTGTTTGACGCGGAAAAAAAGCACACCGAAGATATCGAGCCCACCGAGGCGTAGGCGAAACGCAAGCGCCGCGCCGGGCGCGGACCGGCTACTCACACCGATATCGGCACTGGGGCTGGATGATTTCTCACCCAATTCGAGGCGGCTAAGTCCCGTCAGGCCCCACCTGGGCCGCATACAAACGGATGTAGCCGATATGGCACCCGCCACCCGAAACGCTGCATCCGAATTGAGGACTCGGCTTTTGATTTGGGCAGGATGACATTTGTTCTCCGCGAGGTCGGGACGGGCGATGGCGCCATGCGGAGCTATCGCCGCTACGGAGAGCGACCATGAACTTCTGGCAGCTATCGGATGGAATCCGACCGCAGCATCAGCCCCATCACCACGGACATCATGGCGATCACGCGGATGCACCGGGCTGGCCGGCCTCTTTCTCCGATTCCATCGACACTGGCGATAACAGCGCGGGCGATGGCGGCAACGGATTTTTTGCCGGCCTGGTGGTGAACACGCCCAGCACCATGTTCAGCCCCGTCGACATCGCGCATGCGGGAGGTCTCGGCCAGGCCGATGCGCATCAATCCAATCTGGTTCAGATCGATCAGCATGCGGTGCAGATGGCGGGCATCGGCGGCAACGGCGGCAACGACAATCTGGCCCAGGGCGGCATCGTTTCCGCGCTCGCGCCCAGCGCCGCTTCGGTTCACGCCGGGCCTGCTTCGAGCGGAATCGAGACCGGCCACAACAGCGCCGGCAACGGCGGAGATGGCTATTTCTACGGCAGCATGATTCATGCCTCGATGGTGTTTTATGAGCCGATCAATATCAGCGTATCGGCGGGATACGGCTCCATTGCGCTGGCCGACCAGACCAACAATGTGAGCATCGATCAATCCGCCGCTCAGATCGCCGGCATCGGCGGAAACGGCGGCGACGGCAATATCGCCTCCGGCGGCAATGCCGGCGTTTCGTCCTCTGGCTCCGATGCGATCGCGACCGGCCACAACAGCGCCGGCAACGGCGGCTCCGGCTCCTTCTCCGGCTCGCTCGTGGACGCTCCTGTCGTTATCTACCACCCGATCAACATTGCGCTGGCGGGCTCAGGCGGAACGGCCGAAGCCTCGCAATCGAACACGGTGGAGATCGATCAGTCCGTCCTCCAGATGGCGGGGATCGGCGGCAATGGTGGAAGCGGCAATATCGCCATCGGCGGAGACGTATCCGGTTCGCTATTGGGCGGCTGGCAGCTCCTTCAGACGGGTGGCAACGAGGCCGGCAATGGTGGAAACGGCTTCTTCCATGGCAGCCTCGTCCACACCTCCGTCGCCGTGTATGACCCGATCAATATCGCTGTCGCCGGTTACAATTCCAGCACCGATGCTCATCAGACGAACAACGTGAATTTGGATCAGTCGTCGTCGCAGATGGCAGGCATCGGAGGCAATGGCGGCAACGGCAACGCTGCAACAGGCGGCAATGGCGGCCTTCTTTCTAAATTCTCCAGCGGTGCCGATACGATCGCAACCGGAGGCAACGGCGCAGGCGATGGCGGCAGCGGTCACTTTTCCGGTAGCCTCGTCGATGTCAGCATCGCGATCTATGCTCCGATCAATATCGCAATCGCGGGCCCGCATGCGACAGCCGAAGCGGACCAGATCAACAACGTGCACTTCGACCAGAGCGCGGTCCAGATCGCCGGAATTGGCGGAGACGGCGGCAACGGCAACATAGCGGTCGGTGGCGAGCTCGCAACACACCTCCTCTCCGATCTTCATTTGGTCGCATAGAAGATGATCCGGACGCCTTCGGGGCGGATCAGCGCAAAGCGCGTCGTGACTTTTGCGAAAACTCCACACGCAAACAATCAGAGCGGTGAGCCCCGTGAAAATCCGCTGTCCTCGGATGCGCGGCTGGCCACATCCGCATGTCATCGCATCACGATGCGCACGATGAATGTAGGTCTTTCGGACGTAGTCCACCGAGCCGAATGACATCCCATTTGGCATCTATCGCGCACACGCCAGCGGGGCTCACACTCGTCGCGTAGATCGGTCATCCCGATCTGGACGGATGACCTACGAACACAACCGATCACGGAGGCTCATATGGTTGCAAAGCCGTCAATTCACGTTTCGGATTCCATCCATTTCAAGACCATCGACACGGGCCACAACAGCGCCGGCAACGGCGGCGACGGCATTTTCAAGGGATATGTCGTCAACGCGCCGACGCTCAGCTTCGACCCCACCAACAAGGCCGAAGGCGCCGACGTCTCCGTCAAGAACGGCGATCACGTCTACCAAAAGGCTTCGTGGGACGCAGGCACGGCGGACGCGGACGCTCACAAGGGGTCAACGGCCAAGGCCTGGGCAAATTCGAACGGCGACCAGAGCTCGTCGAGCGGTCACGACACGTCCACCGTTACCGCCAATACGACAGCCACCCAGACGAACTCCCTGATGGCCGACCTGCATCAGGAAGTGATGGCCGGCATTGGCGGCAATGGCGGAAACGACAACGCCGCGGTGGGCGGCAATGTGGATTTCCACCTCGATCCGTCCATCTCCATCTGACGGGCGGCAAGCCCGGCCGATAGACCCGGCTGACAGAGACTGGCGGCGTCCGCCGCCGGTCTCTGACCGTCGCCAGCGGGCTCGTCCACGCTGGAATTGACGGTCGAACGAGAGGATCTAGTCTCAAAACCTCTGGCGGTTACGACAATGCCAAAGCCGCCCACCCGGTTGAACATGCTGGCCTCGCCACAAACTCCGCTGCAGGCGGCGCTGTGGGCCTGCGCCGGCCCGCTTGGCCTCGTGTTCGCATATAGCTGCAGCTACAATCTGCTGCTGTTTGCTCCTTCGATCTACCTGCTCCAGATCTATGATCGCGTCCTCTCGAGCCGCAGCGGCCACACGCTGCTGATGCTCACACTGATCGTTGCGTTCGCGGTCATCGTCGGAGGGGTGCTCGACACGCTGCGCCGCGCCGTCCTGGGCCGGCTCGGCTCCTGGCTGGAAGATCGACTTCGCCCAAACGCGCTCTCGGCCGCTTTCGAGCTTGCTGTCCGCAGCGATCCCGCAGCCGCATCGGCGGTGTATCGCGATCTTGCCGCCTTGCGTCAATTCATCGAGTCCAATGCATGCCCGATGCTGTTTGACGCACTCTGGGCCCCGCTGTTTCTCGCCGTGCTTTTTCTCATCCACCCATTGCTTGGCGTGATCGCGGCCTGCAACGTGTTTGTTCTGTTCGCGCTCGCGCTTACCAGCGAATTCCTCACTGCAGAGGCGCTCACGAAATCCGGCGCCGCCTTGGCGAAAAGCTATGGCCGGCTCGCAACCGCCCTCGGCAATATTCACCTGATCCGCACGATGGGAATGCTCGACGGCGCCGCGCGCCAGATCTGCGATGCCGCGCAGGAGGCGCGATACAGGCAGGACGTCGCCCAGTTGCGCGCGGAAATCGTCATGCTCGCCGCCAAGCCGATACGTGCGCTAGGACAGGTTCTGATGATGGGCGCAGCGGCCTGGCTCGTGCTCGATTACGGCAAGAGCGGCGGCATCATCTTCGCGACGACACTCCTGTTCGGTCGCGCGCTCGCGCCGGTCGAGGGCGCCATCGCGGGTTGGAAGGCCTTGATGACGGCCCGGAGCACCTATCGACGGCTCGATGGTTTTCTTGCCTCCGCCCCCGCAGCGAGAGACGACACGGATATTCCATCGGACCGGCCGCAATGCGGCCTTGTCCTCGATAACATCGGCGTATGGCTGCGGGACTCCCGCAGCTTTCTGCTGAAGGGCATCTCATTCAGTGTTGCGCCCGGCGAATGCCTCGCCATCATCGGCCCATCGGGCTCCGGGAAATCCATGCTCGGCCAGATCATTGCCGGGCTCTCGACACCCACGTGGGGTCGTGTCCTGCTCGACGATATCGATGTGTCAGTCTTGCGCGAGGCACGGGGCGGCCGTTGCCTCGGCTATCTGCCGCAGGACATCAACCTCTTCGGCGAGACGATCAAGGAAGTCATTGGACCGCCCGGCGATCCCGATCTTCAGAAAGTGATCGAAGCGGCGAGGCTCGTCGGCATCCATGATACGATCATGCGCCTGCCCGAGGGATATGACACAGTCATTCCCAATGGCGGTTCGGGATTCTCCCGCGGATATCGCCAGCGCCTCGGCCTTGCGCGGGCGTTTTTCGGCGAGCCGCGCCTCGTGGTGCTCGATGAGCCGAATGCCAGCCTCGACTATGTCGGCGAACGCGTGCTGCTGGACGCCATCGAGCAAATGAAGGCCGCCAATACCATCGTGGTCGTCGTCACCCACCGAATGGGCCTGCTCGCGGCGACCAACAAGATTGCCATCATGGAGGCCGGCACGGTCACCGCATTCGGCGAGAGCGAGCAGATTTTCGAGACGCATTTGAGCCGCCCGCAGGTGTCATCGCAGGTCACGCCGCCCGAGAACAAGCCTTCGGCCGACGACCCGTCACAGGAGCGAGCCGTCCCGTGACCAGGAAGCCGCAAGACATCTGGAAGCGACAAGAAGCACGCGGGCCGTCGCCCGAACTCAGGGAATCCCGGCGAGGCATTATGATCACCGCCATCGACGATTTCGAGCCCGCTGAGTTTGCGTGGTGCCCGGTGCCGGCGCCGGCCTCGCCTCGCCCCAGACTTCGCGGCGTCACCTTGGCAGGCAATCTGCTCGTGCTCTGCTTTGTGGTCGGTCTCGGAACGTGGTCGGGCTTCGCGCCGCTCGAGAGCGCGGCGATCGCCTCCGGCGTCGTGGAACCGGAGTCGAGCCGCAAGACCATCCAGCATCTCGAGGGCGGCATCGTCAAAAAAATCCTGGTCGCTGACGGCGACGTCGTACGCACCGGGCAGACATTGATCGCGCTGGACAACACGCGCGTCCTCGCCGAGGTGCAGAGTCTGCAGAGCCAGTTGTGGGATGCGGCAGCACGCGAGGCAAGGCTCCGGGCCGAACAGCAGGAGCGTGATCGGGTGACGTTTCCGGCTGTGCTGGAGGCGGCGGCGCGGGAGAGTCCGTCGGCCGCGACCATCCTGACGGCGCAGAGAAACATCTTCGAAGCGCGCCGGCAGGTTTTTGAATCGCAGATCGCGGTGATCCGGCAAAAGAAGTCCGAGGTCGACTCGGAGATCGAGGGCCTCAAGGCGCAAAAGGCTGCCGCCACCCAGCGCGCCGATATCGTCCGCGAGGAACTCGACATGGTCGCGACTCTCGTCGACAAGGGACTCGAGCGGCGACCGCGCCTTCTGAACCTGCAACGGGAAATGGCCGACATCGAAGGACGCCGTGGCGAGATCACCGCGCAGATTTCGCGCGCCGAGCAGGTCATCAACGAAACGATTGCAACGCGCTTCAAGCTCGAGAGCGACAGGCAAAGCGAGATCGCGCAGGCACTGCGGGAAGCACAGAACCAGATCTTCCAGTTGCGCGAAAAACTGTTGGCGGTGGAGGATCAGCTATCCCGAACGGAGATCAAGGCGCCCGAAGACGGCGTGGTCACGGACTTGCGGATTCATACGACCGGCGGCGTAATCGCGGCCGGCGCCCCGCTGCTGGATCTGGTGCCGCGGCAGGATCGCCTGATCGTGACGGCGCGCCTTCGGCCCGAGGACATCGATGTGGTTCATCCGGGATTGAATGCCGAGGTCCATCTCGTGCCCTACAATCAGCGTCGCGTCCCGCGCCTCAAGGGAACGGTGATGCACGTGTCCGCGGACCGCCTCGTCGACAAGCGGACCGACCAACCCTATTACGCGACGAAAATTCGCGTGGAAGATCCCCGGATACGCGAGAACAACATCAAGATCATCCCGGGAATGCCTGCCGAAGTGTTCATCACGACCGGGCGCGGCACGGTCGCGCTCTATGCGCTGAGGCCCCTGCTCGACAGCTTCAACAGCGCATTCCGCGAGGATTAGTCCGACTGCGTCAAGACGCAATAAAATTAGCACGTGAGAACGTTGAACTGGCGCGAACACCCATGTCGGATCGTCATCCTGAGGCGCTCGCGAAGGCGAGCCTCGAAGGATACACGTCCCGCTGCAGCGTCCGGGCGGTCGCCTTCCATGCAGCGTGGCGCGATCCGCATGTCCGGCTCACGGCGCGGACGATTCACTCGCGTCGGAATCGCGGCTGCGAACCGGCAAGCGGCCGCTCCAGCGCAGGACTGCCTCGGTGCGATTGCGCGCGGCGCATTTGCGCATGATGTGCTGAATGTGCATTTTCACGGTGTTTTCCGAAAGCTTGAGCTTCGCCGCGATCAGCTTGTTGGGAAGGCCGAGTTCCAGCTCCGCCAGCACTTGCTGCTCGCGCGGCGTGAAGTCGACCGCGCCTTTGTCGGCAACAGCCTTTGCAAGGCCGTTGGCAAGCTGCGGCGCCGGCAGCCCGCGAGGACACGGCTGCTCAAGGCGCGACATCGCATGTGGTCCGACGATCGGCAGCGGCCTATAGACGCCGCCGGCGAGGACGAGGCGCAGGCCGGCGATTGCAAGCTCGATCGGTAAGGAGGTGGGGAAGAAGCCGCGGACGCCGAGGTTCATCGCCTCCAGCGCTGTCGCTTCGTCATCACGATTTGACCAGAGCGTGATCGAGGCATTGGGGTGGCAATCTGCCACCAGCATGAGGTCGTATTCGACGGAAGGATCGATGATGGACTTGTCCGCGATGCTCAGCGCCACCAGGCGAACGTCCCGTGCCGACGCACAATCCAGACTGTCCGTCGTTGCCATATCGATGAGATCGAAGCCGACCAATTCCTTCTTGAGAATGCTCAAGATGCAGGTGCGCGTCAAAGTGAGCGGCTCGATGATGACGACGGCCGGCAACTGCAGCGATCCGTGCAGCCGTTCTACGGAATTGACGATGTCGTCCATAATGGCCCCGAGATGCAAAGAACTGCTGATCCAATTTCACTTCTTCAAATTTCCAATTCCGATCGTGCAGTCCCCGATTTTCAATGCGAAGCGCCCATCTCTCGGCTTCGTCACAATGCACGCCACGCGAGATTTTCTATCGGCGTGTCCTTGCAGCCCGAGCACGGCAATCGTGCGACGGGTTGCATGAAAGAGATTCACGTATCAATTCCAGGCGGAAATTCTTTCCGCACGACCCAGTTCGCGCGCGACGCGATCCGTGAGCATGTTTCAACCCGGTATCTCTTTCGGCAATCATGCTCTAATTGCAGATGTTTCGATAAGCGATCGCCGCCGCCGTATCAGGCTTCCCGTCGACCACATATGCATCATCCTCTTTCACGAGATACAAAAACGGCCTCTCTCCAGTATCTTCGCCTGACGCTGTCTTCCCCTTGACGTGGCCACAGATCGTGTCCGTGGCCCGCCCGAACGTATTTTTCCTGAAAGCGCGATCCATATCGCTGAACTCTGCCGACGCCGGATTTTCCATCTTCGCCGCGATCGTGGCTCTTGCCTTGTTCAAGACGGGATCTGATGTCTCGTCCGGCCGATGATCGGGCGCGGAGACAGTGATCCTCGCCGCCGATACCGCGTTCTTGGCGTGAGCGATGGGCCTGTGCGGCTTGGCGGACGCATGTATGCTGGGCTTCGCAGAGTTGTGAGACTTCGCCTGCGCTTTCTGCGGATCCGGCTTGACGGCCACTTGCTGGAGCTGGGCCGGTGGACTGATCGCAGCTTCGTCGAAGCAGCCCTGCCACTGGAACATGCACGTCTGCAGGTGCCCCTGCGACGGCGCGAGCCAGGCGAATCCGACCAAGAGTCCGGCAACCACGCCGACGACAAGCAGTCCCATGCCATTCCCCTCCCCGAGGACGGAGCCGCATTTCTGCCAGGATGTCATTTCGCGCTGGTGGCATCATCTGTCGCGCAAAAGCGTTAAACGCTCATTAAGCGCACGCCCTTTGGCTAGCGATGCTCCGGAATCCTTGCTCCTTTAAACCCTAGCGAGATCAAAATGCAGCATCAAAATACCGAAAAGTCTCTGCCGAACTCCGGCGAACGCGCGCCCCGCTGGCCGCGCGTTTAGAAAATTGCTTCCACTCTTCATGCGCGGCCTTTGCGGGGCCGGCATCACGCTTTACACGCTCGCCTCACTGCCTTCAGCCCATTTACGCCAATGCGTCGGCTGAATGTCGATCTGCTTCTGACCTGAAGCATCGACCCATTCGGTTCCATCTCTTTGGCAGGGAAAGGCGAGCGCGTGGACTATTCCATCATAATCCAGGACACAGATTTCGAGGTCTGCGTTCGATGGCGCAACTGAAGCGGACAACCACTCTGCGGGCGACGAAGGCATGGCGTACCCTCCAATAAAGGTGCGTCCACGACACTGACTATATCAGACCCGACAGGACCTTGCGAGCGTGACCATTCGTCTTTGCTGCACCATTGATCTCGGTACCGCCGCAGGCGGCTGACTCTTTGCAGCGCAACTCACAATCCCTGGACGCCACGGTAATTATACCTTGGGTAGCAAAAGTCAAATGTGAAGAGGCTCGCATTTCATTGTTGGGCTGCGACAGATTCGCCCGACCAGTGGGTCAATGCGCAATGGCGGCTGGCGGCCGCAAGGAGCCGCGGATGCTCGACGGCGAGCGGCCATACAGTTCCAGGAAGGCGGCGTTGAATCGGCGCACGCTTCCGAATCCCGCACGGTAGGCAATCTGCGCCAGCGGATCATCCGTCGTATCGAGCAAGCGCTTTGCCCGCTGCACGCGTCGCGTTTTGGCGACCTGTTGCGGACTCGCTCCGACGTGGCGCTCGAACAGGCGCGCAAGATGGCGCGAACCGATGCCGAGCCGCTCGGAAAGCGCGGCCACCGAGTTGCAATCGAGCGCACCGCTCTCGATCAGTTTCAACGCGCGTGCGATGGTCGAGCGCGTGCCGTTCCATGCAGCGCAGAACGGCGCCGTTTCCGGGCGGCAACGCAGGCACGGCCGATAGCCCGCGGCCTCGGCCGCCGCCGCCGTGGGATAATACGTCACGTTGCGAGTAAGCGGCTGCTTCACCGGACAGACCGGACGGCAATAGATCCGCGTGGTCTTCACCGCCGTGAAGAAGCGGCCGTCATAGTGCGCATCGCGCCGCAGCCGCGCCGCGTTACAGGTCTCGAAGTCGAGCATGAGCAGATCATAGCGCACCGCGCGGGACAGCAAAATCGGTCCGCGATGATCAGGTCCGATTCCGGCCAGCAGCAACCGGTGCGCCCTCCTACACCAGAGCGATCTCCTTAGCTGACATGCAGAAGGCAAGCCATGCGCCCGACAGCCAAAGACGTCATCATCAACGCCTGGAAAACATTCAAGACCCGCGATGCCGGCTTGATTGCGGGCCTGTTCACGCCGGACGCCGAATGGATCGCGCCGGCGGACAACGCAACAGCCGTGGCGCCGTCACACACCCATCACATGATTGGTGCAGATCAAATCGCGCACTTCATCGCCTTTGACATGCACAAGCTGTTTTCCGAGATCGACATCAGCTTTCGCAGCATTCACGCGGACGGCGACACCGTGATTGTCGAAGAACGGATGCGGGCCACGCTGCCGGGCGGCAGGCCGTACGACAATGATTATTGCTTCGTGTTCAAGCTGGCCGATGAGCGTATCAGCCTGGTCCGCGAATATATGGACACGCGACGAAGTTGGCGGGCGATCTTCGAAATTTGGCCGGCATGAATGGCAATGCCGCGCATGACCTCACGTTGCGCCATCGCGCCGCCGCTGGCATCTCTCGGCTTTCGGCGCAAGCCTGCTGCAGCGTTCCCGATACCGCGCTGCTGCCGCAGTTTCGCCATCCAGGCCATGCAGGGAGAAGCCTCCTGCAGCCATGCACTGCGCTCATACTTCCTTCCGCAGGTCGTAAAAGTTTGCCTGTCGATCGGCGAAGATGCAGCGTTCAGGAGGCTCTTCGGCCTCTCCTGAGATCGCGCATCGACGGCCCGGAAGGATGTCGGAGCCTTGAGATGCGCGTTCTTGATCCCGGCGTATCTCGAAAGCTGTGCGAAGCGGCAAGATGTGGGCGCACATCAGCCGAAGTTGTGGGAGCGGGATCTTAGGGCAGGCAGCGCCAGAGGGTGGCTGTCCAGGGGAGATTTGAATGACGACTGCTGAGACTGCCGGCGTCCTGCCGGGCGCCGGGACGGGTATTCTTGATCGCTCGCACACGATCGCCAAGGCGGGCTTCAATCGCTGGCTGGTGCCGCCCGCGGCACTGTGCATCCATCTTTGCATCGGCATGGCCTACGGCTTTTCGGTGTTCTGGCTGCCGCTGTCGCGCGCGATCGGCATCACCCAGAGCAAGGCTTGTGCCGACATGTCGCTGTGGCAGGAGCTGTTCACCACCACCTGCGACTGGCGCGTCGCCAGCATGGGCTGGATGTTCACGCTGTTCTTCGTGCTGCTCGGCGTCTCCGCCGCGATCTGGGGCGGCTGGCTCGAGCGCGTCGGCCCGCGCAAGGCGGGCGTCGTCGCCGCGCTGTGCTGGGGCGGCGGCCTCATCATCGCGGCGCTCGGGGTCTATGTGCATCAGCTCTGGATCATGTGGCTGGGCGCCGGCGTGATCGGCGGCGTCGGCCTCGGGCTCGGCTACATCTCGCCGGTCTCGACCCTGATCAAGTGGTTTCCGGATCGCCGCGGCATGGCGACCGGCATGGCGATCATGGGGTTTGGCGGCGGCGCCATGATCGGCGCGCCACTGGCGGACTTGCTGATGAACTATTTCAAGACCCCGACCTCGGTCGGCGTCTGGGAGACCTTCGTCACCATGGGCGTGATCTATTTCGTGTTCATGATGATCGGCGCCTTCGCCTATCGCGTGACGCCGTCGGGCTGGCAGCCGGACGGCTGGACGCCGCCGAGCGAAAAGAAGTCGATGATCACCGAGCACCACGTGCATCTCGACAACGCGCACAAGACGCCGCAGTTCTGGCTGATCTGGTGGGTGCTGTGCTTGAACGTCTCCGCCGGCATCGGCGTGATCGGCATGGCCTCGCCGATGCTGCAGGAGATCTTCGCCGGCAAGCTGATCGGGCACCCCGAGCTTGCCTTCGGCCAGCTCTCGGTCGAGCAGAAGACGATGATCGCGGAATCGCCGCCGGCTTTGCCGGGCTATTGTCGCTGTTCAACATCGGCGGCCGCTTCTTCTGGGCCTCGCTGTCGGACTATATCGGCCGCAAGAACACCTACTACACCTTCTTCATTCTCGGCATCGTGCTCTATGCCTCGGCGCCGACCTTCGCGACCATGGGCTCGAAACTTCTGTTCGTGCTCGCCTTCTGCATCATCCTGTCGATGTATGGCGGCGGCTTCTCCACCGTGCCGGCCTATCTCGCCGACATGTTCGGCACCCAGTTCGTGGGCGCCATCCACGGCCGGCTGCTGACGGCGTGGTCGACGGCCGGCATCATCGGCCCGGTGGTGGTGAACTATATCCGCGAGTTCCAGCTCGCCGCCGGCGTGCCGCGCGACCAGCTCTATAACTCGACGATGTATGTCCTCTGCGCGATGCTGGTCGCGGGCCTCATCTGCAACTATCTCGTCAAGCCGGTGAACCCGAAATGGTACATGCGCGCCGACGAGGTGGCGAAGCTGCAGGCGGCCAGCGCGCAAAAGGAGGCCGCCGTCCAGCACGGCTCGTTCGGCATCGGCAAGGGCGGCCTCGACGTCAAGGCCGCGCTGTTCTGGGCCTTCGTCGGCATCCCGCTGGCCTGGGGCGTTTACCGGACCCTGCTGAGCGCGGCCAAGATCTTCTGACCGCCATTTCCGGCCAGCGGCTGGCTTGACGGAGGGACGCGCGGGAAGCGCGCGTCCCTCTCCGTTTCTTAGCAAGTGGTTAACCCGATTGCCGCATTCCCTAACCGCAGGTTAATTCATTGAACCTCCGAGAGAATTTCCCGTTTCTGACGGAGATATGCCCAATAAGCGGGGCCCATCGGCAAAGACTCAACGCGGTTCTGCCGCGATTTGGACTTACTCTTGACGCGCGCGCGTCACTTCTCATTGAAAGAGGTGGACCGTCACATCGCGGGAAGCTGCGACATTTGCCTGGGGGCGCCAGGGGGCGGCAATGGAAGCGAGAACGACGCTGCGGTCTCGGACGCATGGTTGCGCTCCGATGCTGGCAGCATGGCACGGTGAGCCGGGTCTAGATCTGGCCGCGCGATATTTTGCGGCACGCCGGAGCGTCGCCGAATTTTCCCAGCCCCCTGTTGCTTCGAGCCTTTGGCCGGCGCGGCCAGAGGACCGGAACGTTACAGCAGTCACGCGTCAGAGGAGTAGCGTATGAGCGTGTTGAGTGAGCAAGAACCGACCGGCCCGCACGATCCATTGCACTATGCTCCCCGCCGCCGGGCGGAACGATCGGGCATCCGTCTGTCGACCGTTACCTCGGCGGTGGGCGAAACGCAGTTCGATAGTCCCTTCAGAGTTGATACTTCGAGCAGCCCCTTTTCCCCCTCGCTCGACGTCCCGTTTGAGGATGCCATCGGGGAGTCGCTGCGCCGCCACCTGGATCCCCAGGTGATGCCTGAACCGGCCGCGTTCGCGCGGGAGGGCTCGCGACCGCGCAAATGGCTGATGCTGGGCGGTGGCATCGCCGCAGGCGTCGGTGTTGCGGCGGTCGCGGCCCTGCTTCTGGTCACGATTATGCCCGCATCGAGGGACGGCGGCGCCCGTTCGGGGTTTGCTGCAACCGCCGCCGAGCCGCGTGCGGATGACGCAGCGAAACCGGCAATTTCCCAATTCCGATCGATTCTCGTCTCCGGCGAGGGCGATCAGGCCGGGGCGCGCGAACAACCGCAACAGCTCCTCGAGCGGTTCATGCAGTGGCGCCAGAAGACGGATTCCGCCCAACATCAGCAATAGGGGACATCACCAGAAGTAAGGGGATAGCAACGGCAATGACTGGTTACGCGTCCGACATCACCCAGGCGCGAAGCTCGCGATGGCAAGCGCGCTGGGCGACAGCTTTGTTCAGTGCCCTGCTCGCGACTGCCGCGAGCGCAGCGCCGGCCGACAACATCAATGTGGTCCGCGATCTCGCGAGCCGGGTCGGGCCGATCATCGGCTCGGCTTTGGCCTGCCCTGATATTGCGCAATATCGCATCCTGACTGCCGCCAACAAGTTCCGCGCGGTGATCAAGGAAGCCTCCCCCAACGATGCCGACCGCGATGATTTGGCACGGCTGTTCGACCGCTATGTCAGCGATGGCCGCGCCGCCGTGACCACCGGAAAGATCAATTGCGGGGTCGCCGAGCGCCAGCTTGCCGATCTCGAACAATCCATCTCCACGCCCGGCTCCGCGGCGGCCGGATCGAGCGCCGCATCCGCCCTATCCGGCGTCATCGCTTCCGCCGCGGCGGCGACCGCGCCCACGGCGCCGCTGCCACAGCCCGCCACCAGCACCGCACGCGGCGTGACCGATCGCGAGATCCGGTTCGGCATCGTGGGGCCGTTCTCCGGCGCCTCGCGCGAACTCGGACGCCAGATGAAGCTCGGCATCGACACCGCCTTCAGCCGCATCAACGATGCCGGCGGCGTCGACGGCCGGATGTTACGGTTGATCGCGGCCGATGACGGCTATGAGCCGGCGCGAACGCTCGGCGCGATGAAGCAGCTCTACGAGAAGGACCAGGTGTTTGCCTATATCGGCAATGTCGGAACGCCGACCGCGGCTGTCGCCGTGCCCTACGCGCTCGAGCATCGCACGCTGTTTTTCGGCGCCTTCACCGGCGCCAATATCCTGCGCAACGACCCGCCCGACCGCTATGTGTTCAACTATCGCGCATCCTACGCGGAAGAGACCGATGCGGTGGTGCGTTATCTCCTGAAGATCCGCCGCCTGCAGCCAAGGCAGATCGCGGTCTTCGCCCAGCAGGATGCTTATGGCGATGCCGGCTTTGCCGGGGTGGCCAAGGCCTTCCGCTCGCTTGGTCTGAACGACGGCGCAATCCTGCGCCTCAACTACAAGCGGAACACGGTCGATGTGGACGAGGCGGTCAATCTGCTGCGCGTGCAGAAGCCGGCCATCAAAGCCGTGGTCATGGTCGCGACCTACCGCGCCGCCGCGAAGTTCATCGAAAAGACCCGCGATCTCTATCCCGGCATGGTCTACACCAACGTCTCCTTCGTGGGCTCGACCGAGCTTGCCGACGAACTGATGTTGCTGGGACCCCGCTTTGCCAGCGGCGTGATCGTGACCCAGGTGGTGCCGGCGGTCGGCGGCTATTCGAGCGCGGTGCTCGAATACAAGAATGCGCTTGCCAAATATTTTCCTGGTGAAGCGCCCGACTACGTCTCGTTCGAGGGCTATGTCGCCGCCAACGTCCTGATTCAGGGCATCAAGCGAGCGGGTCCACAGTTCGACACCGAGAAGCTGATCGACACGCTGGAGAACATGCGCAATCTCGATCTCGGTCTCGGCTCGACCCTCAATTTCGGACGCGCGGAGCATCAGGCTTCGCACAAGATCTGGGGCACCGCGATCGACGAGAACGGCAAGTACCAGCCGGTCGAGCTCGAATAGCAATGCCCATCTGACTGAAGGCTGGAGCGCGACGAAGCGTTTACGCGGCGATCGTGCTCGGACAACAGATGAGATCATGATCCGATTGCGTCCAATCGGATCATGATCTGACGGCAACGGCTTTTGGCCGCCGCACGCATCCGCTCAATCCGTTCGCCTGCTCTCGCTGGATGCCGATATCGATAGCTGGTTCTTTACGCTGGGACGCTCCTGCATCCTTGCGTACCAGGCTTGAAGAGCGTTGCACTCCGCGGGCACCGACAGTTTCACGATCGCCGCAAAGATCAGACCGCCTATCACCGTGATGTCGGCCATCGAGAACCTCTCACCGGCCACGAACGGCTGTGTCTTCAGAACGGCATCGAAGTAGCGCATCCCCCTCAGGGCCTTGTCGCGCTGACGCAACCCCCACTCGGCGTTCTGATAGATCTCGACGTCCGGTCCAAGCCCCGGCGTGGCGTGGTGGAAATAGACACTGATGGCGTCGAGCAACTCCAACTCGGCGCGTTTGCTCATCATGTGGATCAAGCCCTTGTCGCGCGCTGTCCTGCCGGTGAGCGTGGGAGCGCCATCAAGCGCGTCAAGGTACTCGGTAATGGCCGTGCACTCGGCGATGAACGTGCCGTCCTCGAGTTCGAGCACCGGTAGCGTGCCCGAGTAGTTCTTGGCGAGGAAGTCGGGCTTTTTGTGCTCGCCCTTCCATAGATTGACCGTCACAAACTCGACCCGCGATTGCAGGTTCTTTTCGGCCAATGCGATACGGACGCGCGCCGGATATGGACCGGTGGGCCAATCGTAGATCTTCATCATGAGCTCCTTCGCGGATTCTACCTAACAGATGGTAGGGACCGAATAGGGCTTCAAATTCGTTCGGTCAAGGCCTATCTGTCACTTGGTAGGCTCAGTAGCGGAGAAGTGAGGAAGCGAGATGAGTTCGAGCTCTAAGGAGGCCATCCTGGCGGCCGCCAAACGGACCGCGCAGGCGCATGGCTACGGCGGCTTGAACTTCCGCGATCTCGCGGACGAGGTGGGCATCAAGGCCGCAAGCATCTACCATCATTTTCCGAGCAAGGCCGATCTCGGCGCGGCGGTCGCCAGGCGCTATTGGGAGGACACCGCGGCCCAACTGGAAGCGATGCTAGCCGAAACCTCGGATCCGGCCCGCTGCCTGCGCCAATACCCCGACGTGTTTCGCAGATCGCTCGAGAGTGACAATCGCATGTGCCTCTGCAGCTTCATGGCTGCCGAACATGATGACCTGCCGGAAGCGGTGAAGCACGAGGTCCAGGCCTTTGCGGATGTCAACGTGGCGTGGCTAAGCAAGGTGCTGTCCGCTGCGGCCGTGGTCAGGGCCGAGGAAAGCGAACCGCGGGCCCGCGCGATCTTCGCCGCCATCGCCGGCGCTCAGTTGATTGCAAGGAGCCGCTCGGACATCTCGCTCTACGACGCGCTGATTGACAGCTATCGCGCAGCAGGTCTCCTGCCCGCGTAGACGGCACGGGAGACCGTCAGTTCGCCAGATAGGACCTGGCCTCCTCCAGTTCGGGGCGTGCAGGACCGACGGGTTTGCTGAGCGCTACAAGCTTCCGGTAGGCGTCGCGAGCGGTCGCGGAGTCACCCGTCTGTTTCGCGGCTCTCGCCTCGCCGAGAAGGCTGCGGAAGCGATTGGGATCGGTGCTCAACATCGCCCGGTACTCGATCAGCGCCGCCGCCGGCTGGTTGAGTTCGAGCAACAGATCGGCCAATAGCTCGCGCGGCGGCAGCACCGAGGACGGGGTCGCCGGGTGCTTGTCCATCGTGGCGTCCAAATCGACAGCGGCCCGCAGCAACGCGACGGCCGTTTTGTCGTCGTCTCGGACGTGAGCCAAGATGCCGGCGGCCGCCAGGCGCTGGACCTCGACCTGGTTGGCCCAATAGAGGTCGTTGTCCTTCAGCTTGTCCGCGAGCGATTGCAGGTGGCCGATCTCCACCTCGGCGCCGGCGATGTTTGCAGTCCGCGCGTCGCCCAGCGCGCGAGCATAGGCGATCATCGCTTCTGCCCAGGGAAAGCGCTCAAGCGGGAAACCGATCGCCGGCTCGCTCAGCGCGGCAGCAGCCTGCCAGTCACGGCGTTCGAGCGCATAACGAACCGGGATCGCGGCGACAGCGTAAGCCCCGGCCAGGTTCGCACCCTCACCCTGTCGAAAGTCGGCAAGTTCGTCGACCACCTCCTTGGCCGGGCCATCCTGCGCGATCTGCAGATAGGCGTATTCGAGATAGTCCATCGTGTGGAGGGTCTCCTGGTCATAGCTCCCCGGCCCCCGGCTCTTTTGCGCATAATCAAGCGCGGCGGCGTGAGCGGCGCGGTTGGAGTCGATCGATTGCTGCCACATGCCAAGCCGGGTGAAGATGTGCGACGGCATGTGCAGCGCGTGCGGCACGTCGGGTGCGACCTTGGCGTAGCAGATCGCGGCGTCCAGCCCCGCCGCAGCGAATTGTGGCGAGTCGTCGCTGTGGATCAGGTAATGCACGACGCCAGGATGGTTCGGCTCCTCCTTCCAGATTTTGTTGAGGATGTCGGCCGCCTTTCTTTGGTTGGCAAAGGTCTTGTCGGTTTTGAGCGCACTGGCGTTGAGCGCCAGCGCATAGAACACCGCGGCCTCGCGGTCGTCCGGGTAACGCTCATGCACCTGCTCCATCGCCTTTTCGTAGGCGACCGCACGAGTCTGATGGTTGAGCTTGTCATTGTCGCGATAGAAGGCGGCGATCGCTGCGATGTAATCCGCCTCGCGCGGCGTCTGGGTCGGGGCCGCCATCGCCTTCGCGATCGCCTCGGAGCCGGCTTTGAGCGCGGCAGGCGATGGAGGGTACCACAGCGGATACCAATGACTCATCGCGATGCCCCAATAGGCCATCGCACAGCCGGGCTCGGAGGCGGCGATCGCCGTGAACTGCTTTAGCGCCTCAGGGTACCAGAACGAATGCAGGGTCCACACCGCGTGCTTGAATGCTTGTTGTGATGTCGGCCCGCAGGAGATTGCGAAATCGACCTCCTCGATGACCTTGGGCGCGGTGTCCGCCCGCAACCCCTGCAACGGCAGCGCCAGCAGCGCAGCAGCAACGAAACTTGTTGAAATTGGATGATATCTCACGGCGATGCCCTCCCAACCTGGGACCGCTCCACGATAGAAGCTAGAATGGCCGGTATGTGTTGAGTAGCTCACACTCGATATTCACGCGTGTTGTGTCTCTGACATCTGATTCACTCGGTTGCTTCACTCGGTGTCATTCCGGGGCTCGCGAAGCGAGAACCCGGAATCTCGCGCCACAACCTCTTCATTCCGGGCTCAGCCCTGCGGGCTGCCCCGGAATGACAGAATGGATTGTCAGAGTCACAACACCAGGAAAGACCTCCGCGTCCGTCCTCAAGTGCAATGCTCGCACGAGGCCGGGCGCGTTTACTTGACCTGTCTTTGCATAGAACGAGCGGCACCCGCTCAATCCTCGCCGGACTCAACGCCTAAACCTGGACCAGCGCAAGCGAGGAAATCCGGCAGCTTCGCTGTCCCGTGGCCTCGTCCCCGGTGCCAGCGACTGTGGCGGACCACCCAATAAGCCAGGAGTGAAGCCTCGGCCGCTACCCGCGTGGTAAGGTTTCAAGAAACGAAATTGGGGGGCGGCATGGAGAAATACGGAGCCGGATCGATTGTTGTCTCCGACTAGACCCCAACTGGCCAACACTATTCGAGCAGGAGCGCACCAGGATCAAGAATGCTCTCGGCTCGTTCGTTTTGGCCGTTGAGCACATCGGCAGCACGGCGGTCCCAGATCTGCCATCGAAACCATCATCGACCTGTTGGTTGGCGTAGCTAGCCTGGAAGACGCAAGAAAACGATCCATCGAGTCGGTCGAGCCGCTCGGCTACAATGACCTGCCGCAGTACGCGTCACGGCTCCCCGGCGAGTCGTTCTTCGTAAGGGACCTCCAGGACAGGCGACTCACCATGTGCATTTGATGGAGCCATCTTGTCCTCGCTGGGACGCGCTCCTGGTGTTTCGCGATTACCTGCGCGCGCATCCCGAGGCAGCCCGCGCCTACGCCGACATCAAGCGAGCCCTTGCTGCTTCGGCGAAAGACGACATCGAAGCCTATCGGACCGGCAAGGACATGTTCGTCGCAGAGACGACAGCGAAAGCCCGCGCATGGCGCGCGAACGCAGGACATGGATAGCAGGGCCGAACTCGACCTGCATTTCAGAGCCCAACGCCTGCTCTTGGGCCCGTCTCGACCGCTGCGACAATTGGCTCGACGCCGCCTCTCAGGGGTAAAGCCGGTATGGCCGGCGCCAGCAAAATCGACGCGAATGATCGAGAGCCGTCTTTCGCTGTTTGTCGTGCCGCTCCGTAGCGGGGGGTCATGCGTTGTTTCCGCTCGCTGAGTTCCGTCCACAAGGACGCATTGGCAGTCCCTGGAAAACGGGCCTTCGTTCCTGAACCTTCGATTTGGCAGCGCGACATACGACAGGGGACAACGTCTGGCCGTCGTCTTTTCAACCGGTTTTGCACAATTGGAGGACTGCCATGAAATCCAATTTTGGAATCGCAATGGCAATGCTCGCCGGCATCGCGATTGGAGCAGTAGCGGTTCAGGGTCTCCACGCTCAAGGAGCTAAGCCGAAAGCCTACTCTGTCAGCGAGAGCGAAGTTCTCGACGCTTCAGCCCTAGCGGCATACCTGCCAGCCGCTCGCAAGGCAATAGAAACGGCCCATGGTCGCGCCTTACGCACCGCGGCCGGACGGGTTGTTCAAATAGAGGGCGGACCAGCCCCCAAGAGTGTGGGCATCGTCGAATGGGATAGCTTGGACGACGCTGTGGCCTTCTACAAGTCGAAAGCATGGGCCGAACTTGCGCCCCAGCGTGACAAGGCAGTCAAGGTCGCGCAGAGATACGTCGTCGAAGTGGAAAGGTAGTGTGGTCGGACGTAGCGCCCAAACCTGCGCCTGCGGCGAGGCTGTCATGTTGACGGGCTCGGCTCGCCGTTTTGCATCCGGCCCATTGTGAACCCCGCTTCCCTTCGGCCTTGTGGGGCGAAGCCGACGTGATTTGCTGGTCCCGAGTACTACGGCTCTTGACCCAACTCCGACATGGCTGATCGGGCAAGGACGGTCGCGCGGATGTCCGACGCCCGAACACGAAATCGTCACAGACCGTCCTATCGCAGCCGCGAAGTCAATCCTGTATGGTCAAGAGCGTTATCGGCAGGAGCCACCCATGCTCGCTTCGATTATGTCTTGCTTAGTCGTTATCGGGCTGATGTTTTGGTGCGGCCGCGTAACCGCGAACTTCGCGGCCGAGAGAGGCCGGTCAAAGCGCACTTGGTTCCTCTGGGGAGCGCTGTTCTTTCCCCTCTTTCCGGCCCAATGGTTCGTCTTGGGGATGCTACCAAAAAAGTAAAACCGCTTCAGGCTGGCGTTAGATGCTCTGGCGAATAGCTGCGTAGGTTGCATCGGTCCAAAAGTACTCGTGAACGGCGATCACATCACATCCGTCCGCCTTAGCGGCGCTCATTGCTTCGACTGTAAAGTGAATCCCCGCGAGCAAGGTCGGGCCATGCGGCGCTGGAAGTTTCCCTAACGCATGGGACACCGCACGTCCCGTGACGACCCCGTCTGGGAATTTAAGAACGAACGAGTATTTCGCCACATTAGGATTTGCGGCATATTGCTTGGCGAGCCTTTGACCGACCGCCTTCTTCATCGAAGGAGCATCAGCCGGAACGTCGCGTATGATAGCTGGTTTGCGGCTCATCGTATTTCTGCCTGCCAGTTGTGATGTAACCCTCAGACCAACGATACTGATTTGGTCCATCTCAAGCGATCGGAAAGCAATCGGCTCATCGCGAAAGCCCGAACATAGTGAATGTCCGGTGGTGGGCCCTGAAGGACCTTTCCGGAACGTCTGTTCCTGCGCCGCTCTCTAAACTAAGCAGACGTTCGTCAGGTGACAGCTATCGAGATCACGGCTTGTCTGCGCCAAATAGCCCGCCTTGCGCATTTCACCCAGGGCGCTGCGTTCTGATTCGCGCCTCGCTGGCAAACGCGTTCGATTTCTGCTTCGGCCGCGCTGCTCCGGGGTGCGCAGACCCGCGAAAATCGATGCGCGCAAAATCTAATTTCGTGAGGCGCTTCAAGTCGATTCGGGCAGTCCAGTCGTTCAGGCAGAAATTTTTCCCTTTCGTTTTTCCCGAAATTGATGGTTACTCATCGCCATCCCGGCCCGCCAGAGGGACGTATCGCGATCGTCACATACGTTGGGCCGGCGATGCGGTGGACGCGTTGGTGCCGTCTGACGAACGGCTTCTTTCGCGGACGGCGAAGTCGTGTGGTCCTGGCGCCCCAAGGCTGGCGCTAAATCAGCGACGATGCAAGGGCATCGCGCTGATGACGGTGACAACAAAGTCTGGCTCACCGGGGAGAGCGCGGAGTAAGCCGTAAACCACTGCGCAGGGAAGGCCGGTGTGACCCCGCCTTACCTGTGGTTGCTCCCGTGTGCATTTCTTAGCGCATCTGCCGCACACGGGGCCATGGGTGCGGCGGACACCCGGCCTTCCCTGCGCCCTCTGACTTTGGAGGGACAAGGATCGCAACACAACTCGGACGCAATCCGTCGCGAGAATGCCTATTCGTGTCTTGGTCATTCCGGGGCCATGCCACCCGGTCCGCGAAGCGCGGCCGGATGACAGGCTCCGCATCGAACTATGGTGCGCAATTCCGCACCCGAGAATCTCGAGATTCCGGGTTCGCCTCTTTGAGGCGCCCCGGAATGACGGCGAGGTTACGTCTGCCAGGAAAACAACCGATTAATAACTTCTTACCCATAGAATTTAGCCGTGCCAATTCGTCCCACCATCCTCGTCTTCGACTCCGGCCTCGGCGGCCTCACGGTGCTGCGCGAGATCGTGACGGCACGCCCCGATCCGCGCTACGTCTATGTCGCCGACGACGCCTTCTTTCCCTACGGCCAACACAGCGAGGACGAGATCATCGGCCGTGTGGTGCCGCTGATCGGCGAACTGATCGCGCGGCACGCGCCCGATCTCGTGGTGATCGCCTGCAACACCGCCTCGACGCTCGTGATGTCGCATCTGCGTGCCGCTTATTCCGTGCCGTTCGTGGGAACGGTGCCCGCGATCAAGCCGGCCTGCGCGAAGTCGAAGAGTAAGCGCGTCTCGGTGCTCGGCACCAAGGGTACCGTGCAGCGCGAATATACCCGCGCGCTGATCCGCGATTTCGCTGGCGGCTGCGAGGTGACGCTGGTCGGCTCGCCCGAACTGGCTGCGCTCGCGGAAGCCGCGCTGAGCGGTGGCGACGTCAGCGATGCCGCGATCGCGGCCGAGATCGCGCCCTGCTTCGTCGCCGATATCGGTGATCCGGACGCGCGCACCGACACCGTCGTGCTCGCCTGCACGCACTACCCGCTCCTGCTCGATCGCCTGGTGCAACTCGCGCCATGGAAGGTCGACTGGATCGACCCGGCGCCGGCGATCGCGCGCCGGGTGTGCGATCTCCTGAGCACGCACCGTGGCGAGGCCGACGAGGCCGACGCCGAGCTGATCTTCACCTCGAAGCGGCCGCACAATCTGAGCCGCGCGCTGATGCCTTTCTTTGGCGGCCGCGTTCCCGCCTGATCCGCAGGAGCAAGCGATGGCGATGCCCGACACGCCCACTCCCCTCAATCGCCTGCGCAAGGAGTGGCGCGAGGGGCGCCCGACCTTTGGCGCCATCGCCACCATTCCCTCAATTCAGACCGTGCAGATCATGGCGCGCTCGGGGCTCGACTGGATCATCGTCGATCTCGAGCACGGACCGATCGATTTGAATGCAGCGCATGCGATGATCACGGCGACATCGGGCACGCCTTGCGTGCCCTTCGCGCGGATTGCGTCCAACGAGCCCTGGCTTGCGAAAGCGCCGATGGATATCGGCGCGCTCGGCATCAACTTTCCGATGATCCTCAATCGCACTGATGCGGAAAAGGCCGTCCGCGCCCTGCGCTATCCGCCGCGTGGCGAGCGGCTGTGGGGACCGTTTCACGCGCCGTTCCGCTGGGGCGTGTCGATGGCCGACTACATGGCGACCGCCGATGACGACATGATCTGCATGATCACCATCGAGCACGTCGAGGCCGTCAAGAACATCGACGAGATCATGGCGACGCCCGGCATCGATATCGCCGTGATCGGGCCCGGGGACCTCGCCACCTCGATTCAGAAGCGCGGCCTGGTCGATGATCCCGAAGTGATGCTGCTGATCGCGCGCGCTGAGGAAGGCATCTTGAAAAGTGGCGTGCCGATCGGCGGTGTGGCACCCAGCGCCGAACAGGCCAACGCGATGATCGCGCGCGGCTATGTCGCGCTCGCCCTGGGGTTCGACTGGTCGCTGTTCCAGCGCGGCATCGCCGCGAGTTTTGCCGGCATCAAGCGCTGACACGCTTTCTTGTCGTTGCGCCTGCGGAAAAAACCGGCATTCGCCCAGTCCTGGCCACAAAGCGGGCGTCCATGCAGGGCGGTTCGTGCTAGACCACTGGCCCGTGGGCTGGGATGCTTCCGGTGCAAGCTGAGCCTTTGTAACCTGAGCTTTGGGGAATGCGGGGAACTACTCGAAAGATCTCACTGCCGCGCCGCTTCGTCATTGATCTGATGCGTGCGTCCATGGAGGTGCCCTTCGTGTCGCTGTCGCGCCCGCTCGATGTGCGGCAGTTGATCGCGGCGCGCGCGGGCGTGGCCCGGCCGCCCGGCTGGGCCGCGATCTTCGTCAAGGCCTTTGCGCTCGTGGCCCGCGATGAGCCGATCCTGCGCACGCTCTACGCCCATTGGCCGCGGCCGCATTTCTACGAGCTGCCCCGCTGCGCGGCGATGGTGGCGATCGCGCGCGTCGAGGACGGCGAAGAATGCATCCTGATGGAGCGGGTCCTGGGCGGCGACGACATGCCGCTTGCGGAGATCGACGCCCAGCTCCGGCGCGCCAAGCACGCGCCGCTCGACGAGGTCGGGTCGTTCCGGCGGATCAAGAGGATGTGCGGCGTGCCGCAGCCGCTGCGCCGGCTGGGCTGGTGGCTCGCGGGGCGGACCGGGCGCTGGCACGCCACCAATTTCGGCAATTACGGCGTGACCTCGGCGGCGGCGTCGGGCGGCGGCGAGCTCCACGCCATCGGCCCCGGTCCGTTCGTCCTGAGCTACGGCTTGGTGCGGCCCGACCACGCCATCGAGGTCGTCATCCGCTGGGATCACCGGGTCACCGATGCCGCCCCGATCGCCAAGACCATGACGCGCCTGGAACAGGTGCTGAACGGCGAAATATCAGCCGAACTGCGCGGCAGCCGGCAGGCGGAGGGCAAGCCGGTGCGGGCGGTAGCGAAATGAGGCTGTTGGCCGTCATTCCGGGGCAGTGCGCAGCACCGAACCCGGGATCTCGAGGTTCCCGGCTCGGTCTTTCAGACCGCCCCGGAATGACGGCGGAATCCGTTGACAAAGAACCCGATTTCCCCCTAAAAGCCCTCTGCTCGCGGGCCGATTTCGGCCCGCGAAGCGTTTCGCGACCCGTGGTCGACCTCTTAGGCTTAAGGGGTGGATCTGTCGGTGCCGGGCATGCCCGGCGCACAGGAGGGCGCGTTTCCTCAAACTTCAACCACCTACACCGGCCGCCGTCCTGCGACGGGGCCGAGCTAAAGAGGACGCGATGAGTAAGCGCAGTGAGGCGAAGTACAAGATCGATCGCCGTATGGGCCAGAACATCTGGGGCCGCCCGAAGAGCCCCGTCAACCGACGTGAATACGGCCCCGGCCAGCACGGCCAGCGCCGCAAGGGCAAGCTCTCCGACTTCGGCGTGCAGCTTCGCGCCAAGCAGAAGCTGAAGGGCTATTACGCCAATATCAGCGAGCGGCAGTTCCATGGCATCTATGTCGAGGCCAGCCGTCTCAAGGGCGACACCGGCGAGAACCTGATCGGGCTGCTCGAGCGCCGTCTCGATGCCCTGGTCTATCGCGCCAAGTTCGTGCCGACCATCTTCGCCGCGCGCCAGTTCATCAATCACGGCCACATCAAGGTGAACGGCCGCCGCGTCAACATTGCGAGCTATCAGCTCAAGGTCGGCGACGTCGTCGAGGTCAAGGAAGCCTCCAAGCAGCTCGCGCTGGTGCTCGAGGCGAGCCAGCTCCCCGAGCGCGACGTGCCCGACTATCTCGACGTCGATCACTCCAAGATGACCGCGAAGTTCGTCCGCGTACCCGGGCTCGCCGACGTGCCGTTCCCGGTGCAGATGGAGCCGCACCTGATCGTCGAATTCTATTCGCGCTGATCGGTCGCGCTGGCTTACGACATCGAAGGCCCCGGTTCTGCCGGGGCCTTTTGTTCAAGTGGTGAGAGACGAGGCTTTTTATGCTCTACACCCCTCCCCCGCGCGATCCCGCCGCGCCGCCGGTCCGCGTCAATCTTTTGTCCGACACCCAGACGCGCCCGACGCCCGCAATGCGCGAAGCCATGGCGCGCGCCGAGGTCGGCGACGAGCAGATCGGCGACGATCCGACGGTCAATCTGCTGTGCGAGCGTGTCGCCGACCTCCTGGGCAAGGAGGCCGCGGTGTTCATGCCCTCCGGCACCATGTGCAATGTTGCCGCGACGCTCGTGCATTGCCGGCCGGGCGATGAGATCCTGGCGCATGAGAGCGCACATCTGATCGCGCGCGAAGGCGGTGCGCATGCGGCGCTCGGCGGCTTCCAGATCACGCCGCTGCCGGGCGCGGAGGGACAATTCTCCCCCGATACGCTGCGCAAGGCGCTGCATCCGCGCAGCCGCTACCAGCCGCCGCAGACGCTTCTGAGCGTCGAGCAGACCGCCAATATCGGCGGCGGCACGATCTGGAAAAAGGGCGTGCTGGACGAGGTCGTGCGGATCGCCAAGGGCGCTGGCCTTGCCACCCACATGGACGGCGCTCGCCTTCTGAACGCCTGTGTGGCCACGGGCATCTCGGCCCGCGATATGGCCGAGGGCTGGGACTCCGCCTGGATCGACTTCTCCAAGGGCCTGGGTGCGCCGATCGGCGGCGTGCTTGCGGGCTCGCGCGCCTTCATCGACGAGGTCTGGCGCTGGAAGCAGCGGCTCGGCGGCTCCATGCGTCAGGCCGGCATTTGCGCCGCCGCCTGCGTTTTCGCGCTGGACCATCATGTCGACCGCCTTGCCGAGGACCACGCCAATGCGCGGGCGCTGGCGCGCGGACTGTCACAGATTGCCGGCCTGAAGGTGCAAGAGCCCGAGACCAATCTGGTGTTCTTCACCCCTGATGGCGCCGGCATCCCAGGCGATCAAATGGTGGCCGAGTTGCGCAAGCGCGGCGTCCTGCTAGCGATGATGGACGGCCGCATCCGCGCCTGCACCCATCTCGATGTCACCGCCGCGATGGTCGAGGAGACCGTCGGTCACGTGCGGGAGATCGTCAGGGGCGGCTAGACCAGAGCCCAGAGCATGATCCGGAAAAGTGCGTAGCGGTTTTCTGAAAAGATCATGCTCAATCAAGAAGCCAAAGCCGATGACGATTCAACTCAATTTCATCGCGCTTTAGTGCCGCATCGCGCGACCGATCAAGATCGGCAATTCGGTCTCGATCTCCCCGCGGTGCGATGGCGTCTGCATCATGCAGAGCACGAACAGATCGTCTTTGGGATCGACGTAGAAGAACGTGCCGGCGACGCCATCCCAGCCATATTCACCGGCCTGCCAGCGGTTATGGGGCGGCGGCGATGTGATCACGGCGAGGCCCAGGCCATATCCGCTATGGGTGCCCAGGAAATAGAGATAAGTGTACGCAATCCCGCTGCCGGGGCCGATGTGGTCGGACGTCATCAGCGCCACCGTCTCCGGCTTCAGATAGCGCTTCCCGTCCAACGTCCCGCCGTTCAGAAGCATCTGCGCGAAGCGTGCGTAGTCGCCCAGCGTCCCGACCATGCCGGCGCCGCCGGATTCCCAGCGGCTGTGCTCCGTCGGATCCTTGATGCCGGCGATCGAGGGCAACAGATCGTTCGGCATGAATTGGGCGATCAATGGCCGCTTCGTCTCATCCGCAACGTAGAATGCGGTGTCGGTCATGCCCAAGGGATCCAGCAGCCGCTCCTTCTCGAACTCGAACAGCGATTTCCCCGAGACCACCTCGATGACCCGGCCGAGCACGTCGATGGAATGGCCATAGTCCCAGACCCTGCCGGGCTGCTCGACCAGCGGCAGCTTCGCCAGGCGCGCGGCGAACTCTGCATTATCGAACTCGCCGCTGTAGAGGTCGGAGTGGGCGTAGAGCTTTCGCACGGCGCCCTCGCCGTAAAACCCGTAAGTGAGGCCAGAGGTCTGCCGCAGCAGGTCCAGGACCGTGATCGGGCGCTGGAGCGGCTCCAGGATGAGCGCCTGCTTGCCGCTTTCATCGCGCTTTTCGACCCCGACCTTCACGTCGGCAAAGGCCGGAATATACTTTGCGACGGGATCGTCGAGCGAAAGCTTGCCGTCGTCGACCAGCATCATCGCCGCCACCGCCGTGATCGGCTTCGACATGGAGTAGAGGCGGAAGATGGTGTCGTCCGTCATCGGCAGCTTGGCCGGAACATCGCGCAAGCCGAACTTTTGGTAATACACGGGCTTGCCATGCTGCTGGATCAACAGCATGGCGCCCGGTATTTTTCCGGTCGCGATCTCGCGGCGCATATAGTTGCTGATCTGATCGAGGCCCGCTTGCGAAAAGCTTGCCGCGGCCGAGGCCGTGATGTCCGCAACCGCGGCGCTCGCCCCCGCTGCAGCAAGCCCGACGACGAGCGCGAACCCCACCCACCTGGCGACCATAAACTTCTCAATTCTCCATGGCTTCATAGATCAATTTCTTTACGGTGGGCTGGATCTTCTGGCGCTCCGAGGGTGTCTGCTCCAACAGCACGAAGAACATGTCCTGTTTGCGGTCAACCACAAAATAACAGCCGCTGGCCCCGTCCCATTTCAGTTCGCCGAGCGAACCGGGCGGCGGCGGCTTGGCATGGCCGGCATCGGTGCGCACGCCGAAACCCAGCCCAAAGCCAAAACCATCACCCGGGAAATAATAGTAGTCGCGTTCCACGCCCGAGCCCGGGCCGACATGGTCCGTGGTCATCTGCGCGTAGGCTTTGGGGCTGAGATATTGCTTGCCGCCGAATTTTCCGCCGTCGAGCACCATCTGCGCGAAGCGCGCCATGTCGTGCATGGTGGAGACCATGCCGCCACCGCCGGACTCCCATTTCATCGGCTTGTCGGCATAGCTTTCAAAGCCGACGCGGAAATCACTGTCGCTCGGCATGGCCTTGGCGATCAGTGCGCGCTTGGCGGGGTCCGTCACGTAAAAACCGGTATCATTCATGCCGAGCGGATCCAGCAATTTCTCACGCTCGACGCCGAGCAGCGATTTCCCGCTGACGATCTCCATGATCCGACCGAGAATGTCGGTGGAATGGCCGTACTGCCAGAGCGCGCCCGGCTGGTTGGCCAGCGGCAGCTTTGCGATGCGCTCGGCGAACTCGGCGTTGTCAAAGTCGCCGGCATAGATGTCGGCGGCGGCGTAGGCCTTGCGCACGAGGCTGTCGCCATAAAAGCCATAGGTGATGCCGGAGGTCTGGGTCATCAGGTCGAAAACGGTCGGCGGGCGGTTTGGCGGCACCAGGTCGAGCGCCTTCGTCCCATCCTCGTTCTTTCGCTCGACGCCGACTTGGACCTTGGCGAAGGACGGGATGTATTTCGCAACGGGGTCGTCGAGCGAGAGTTTGCCCTCATCGATCAGCATCATCGCGACCACGCTGGTGATCGGCTTCGTCATCGAAAACAGGCGGAAGATGGTGTCGTCGGTCATCGGCGCCCCGGTCACGACGTCGCGGACGCCGAAGAACTGGTGATAGACCGGCACCCCGTGCTGCTGGATCAGGAGGATCGCGCCCGGAATCTTGCCCTGCGCCACCTGGTCGCGCAGGTAATCACCGACACGCTCAAGCTTCTGCTTATTGAAATGCGCACCGGCCGGGATGTCGAACGTGCCTTCGGCGTGCGCCGACCATCCCACAATCGCAAACAATATGGCGCAGGCGAGCGACCGCAGCACACGATGCGAGCTCATGCTTCCTCCCCGTGGCTTTTGGGGGGAGTTTAATGGCGGCCTTGACTGGCACAAGCGTCCTTTAGGCTAGCCAAAGCGACTGCATGTAGGCGCGCACTTGGCTCGGAGAAGCAGCAGAAAATGACGCGGGCAAGCGATGGCGCCGCGGCCAGCGCCTCCGATGTCGTTTTCACCGCGATGTCCGCGGCCCGGTCGGCTGGAAAGCGATAGACGCCGGTAGAAATGGCCGGAAAGGCCACCGAGGTTAGCCGGCCCGCGGCGCACAACTCGATTGCGCGGCGATAGCACGACGCCAGGGCTTCCTCTTCGCCCCCTCTGCCGCCACGCCAGACCGGTCCAACGGCGTGGATCACATGCCGCGCGGGCAACCGATATCCCTTGGTGATCTTCGCATCGCCCGTGGAGCAGCCGCCAAGCTTACGGCACTCGGCCAGGAGTTGAGCTCCCGCTGCGCGGTGGATCGCGCCGTCAACGCCACCACCACCGAGGAGAGTGGTATTGGCGGCGTTGACAATAGCATCGACGCTGAGGGTCGTGATGTCAGCGACGATGACTTCCAACTGCGCGCCAGCGAATTGGCGCGTGAACATGTTCAGGCGGCCGGCGCGTTGACCGGGATGCCCTTATCGGAGAACAACTGCTGCAATTCACCGGCCTGGAACATCTCGCGGACGATGTCGCAGCCGCCAACAAACTCGCCCTTCACATAGAGCTGAGGGATGGTCGGCCAGTTGGAATAGACCTTGATGCCATTCCGCAGTTCAGCGGATTCGAGAACGTTGAGGCCCTTATAGCCGACGCCGAGATGATCTAGGATCTGCACCACTTGGCCGGAAAAACCGCACTGCGGAAACTGCGGCGTGCCCTTCATGAACAGCACGACGTCGTTCGACTTCACTTCTTGATCGATAAATTGCTCGATGCTCATCTTGCTTCCCTTTTGGGGCCATATCACCCGACACTACCCTATATGTAGCGCAAACCGTTGGTTAGCCAAAGTAAATTGGCGAAGATTATTTGCGCCGTCGGGGACAATTGGGCCGTCCCGGTGAGGTCCGTAGCCTGACGATACCAATATCATGGCGTCGGGAGGCTTTTTTCCCGAAACGGAACCCCTATCTAGGACGAACTGCCCGTTTGGAACCTGTCCTTGGGACCGGCGTTCTCTTTGCCACCGGAGATTCCTGTGACGAAACCGACATCCGCCGCGGCCACGCTTTCCATCACAAGCCCGTCACTCTTCTCCAATCCCGGCACGCTCGCCCAGGATCTGGTGGAAGCCTATTTGGCGGTCCGCAACGAGACCGAGCGGCGCGCGGCGCCCTTGAGTGCGGAGGACCAGCTCATCCAGTCAATGCCGGACGCGAGCCCCGCAAAATGGCACCGCGCCCATACGACCTGGTTCTTCGAGCAATTTCTTCTGAGTGAGCACTGTCCGGGCTACCGCCCTTTCCACCCTGACTACGCCTTCTTGTTCAATTCCTATTATGTCAGCGCTGGTCCCCGGCATGCACGGCATCGTCGCGGTGACCTGACCCGCCCCTGCGCGGACGAAATCACCGCCTATCGGCGCTACGTCGACGCGGCCGTGGCGGAATTCTTCCAATCGGCAAGCGAGGAGGTGCTCAACCGCGTCGCGCCGCTGGTGGAGGTCGGCCTCAACCACGAACAGCAGCATCAGGAATTGATGCTGACCGACATCCTGCACGCCTTCGCACAGAACCCGATCCTGCCCGCCTATGAGCCGCACTGGCAGTTTCCCGCCTCGGCGCCGAATAGCGAGGACTGGGTCACGCTCAATGAGGGAATCTACACGATCGGACACAGCGACGACAGCTTCCATTTCGACAACGAGAAACCAGCCCACCGCGCCCTCGTCGGGCCGGTCAAACTGGCCCGCAATCTCATCACCAATGCCGAATGGCTCGCCTTCATGCAGGACGGCGGCTATTCCGACGCGACGCTGTGGTTGATGGACGGGTTTGCGGCGGCCAGCAACGAAGCGTGGCAGGCGCCGCTCTATTGGCGCGAAATCGACGGGCAATGGCATGTCATGACGCTCGCAGGCCTGAAGCCGGTCGATCCAGCCGCGCCGGTCTGCCACGTCAGCTATTACGAGGCCGATGCATTTGCGCGCTGGAGCGGAAGGCACCTGCCAACCGAAATGGAATGGGAGGTCGCCGCACGTGCGGGCCAGCTCAACGACGCCTTTGGGATCGTCTGGCAATGGACGCGCAGCGCCTATTCGCCCTATCCGGGCTATCGCGCGGCTGAAGGTGCGCTCGGGGAGTACAACGGCAAGTTCATGGTCAATCAGCTCGTGCTGCGCGGCTCTTCGCTTGCAACCCCGGCGCGTCACAGTCGTACCACCTACCGCAACTTCTTCTATCCGCACCACCGCTGGCAATTTTCCGGACTGCGCCTTGCCGACTACGCCGTCTAAAGGCGTTGCCCTGAAACGAGATCAACCGCGCGGGATAGCGCGTTCTGGAGAGTATCATGAATGTGCATGCCGCCGCTTTGGCCGACGCGCATCTTCCCGATGAACAGACCTGCGCATTTGCGCGCGGTGCCATCGAGGGTCTGTCGCAGCAGCGCAAACATCTCTCGCCGAAATATTTCTACGACGCGACCGGCTCGGAGCTGTTCGAGGCGATCACGCGCCTGCCGGAATATTATCCAACCCGAACCGAGCTATCGATCTTGAGGGATCGCGCGAGCGACATCGCCGCCTTCGTGCCCGAAGGCGCGGCCTTGGTCGAATTCGGCGCCGGCTCAACCACAAAGGTACGTCGCCTGCTGCAGAGCTGCGCGGTGAGCGCCTATGTGCCCGTCGACATTTCCGGCGAATTTCTCAACGCTCAGGCCGCCGGTTTGCGCAAGGACTTTCCATCGCTCGCGGTCTATCCGGTCGCGGCGGACTTTACCGGAACCTTCAAATTGCCGGAGGCGATCGCCGCCATGCCGAAGGTCGGCTTTTTCCCCGGCTCAACCATCGGCAACTTCGAGCCGCACGAAGCCTGCCGGTTCCTGCGCAGCGCGGCGCAGATTTTAGGCAGCGGGGCGCGGATGGTCATCGGCGTCGACCTCGAGAAGGACGAGCGCGTGCTCTGTAACGCCTATAACGATGCAGCCGGCGTCACAGCGCGCTTCAATCTCAATGTGCTGGTGCGGATCAACCGCGAACTCGGTGGCAATTTCGATCTGTCGGCCTTTACCCACCGCGCGATCTATAACCGCGAGCAACATCGCATCGAGATGCATTTGATCGCCAAGAAGGCGCAAATCGTGCGTTTTCTCGGCACCAGCTTCTCATTCCGTCCGGGCGAAAGCATTCACACCGAGAACAGCTACAAATACAGCATCGAGCGCTTTGCGGCGCTGGCGCGGGGTTCCGGCTGGCAGGTCTGCCACTCCTGGACGGACGAGGCCAAGATGTTCTCGGTTCACGCGCTACTGGCCGAAGGCTGAGTTTTCGATCCCGACCGCAGTGAGAGCGACTCCCAAACGGCAACCGCGACTAGGATGGCCGTGGTGACCGCTGACAGCATCAGCGGGGACAGCTCGCGCGCAAGAAAGAACAACACGGCGAGCGCGAGAATGCCGACGATGTGCGAGAGCTGCAGCCAGCCTCGGATATTGTGCTTGAATAGAATGGTGCCCAGAAGAAACAGCAAGGGGCCGCCGATCGCGCAAATCGCCGTCTTCAGGTCGGATGTGCCGTCCGGATGCGCCAATACGAGATCGTCGGCGACCGCGGACAGGATGATACCGGCGACAATCGGCATGTGCAGATAGGTGTAGGCTGAGCGCGCCAGCCGTCCGGGATCGCTGGATTTCGAGATCAGTTCGGAGCCGGCCTCGGCGCCCTTGTGGAAATAGATCCACCACATCACGATGCTGCTGGCAAAGGCCGAGACAAACGCGAGGACAGTGGTCGTCGTCCAGTTCAGTTCGGCAAAGGTCGCGCCGGTCACGACGACGGATTCGCCGAGCGCGATGATGATGAAGCCGGCGCAGCGCTCGGCCATGTGGCCGCCTTCGACATACCAGTCTTGAATGGAAGATGCGCCATAGATCGGGATCCAGAACCGGACGACCGGTGAGACGTACTCGATCGCGAGCGCCAGCATCCACAGCGCAAGGCGCTGCTCGCCATCGGCCAGCCCGCCAATTATCCAGAAGACGCCGGCAGCGCTGAGCCAGCTCAAAATGCGGATTCCGTTCCGGTGCACACCCACGTTCGAGGGCGAGGCGACGGCCACAAAAAAAACGGCGCGGCCGACCTGCATCGCCGCATACGCGACTGCAAACCACAGGCCGCGCGTCTCAAACGCGTGCGGAATCGAGGTCGACAGGACAAGTCCGCCGAGCATCAGGAGAAACAGCAGAATGCGAACCGGCGTCAGCTCCGGATTGAGCCAGTTCGTAACCCAGGCGGTGTAGACCCAGACCCACCAGACCGCGAGAAAGAGCAGCGTGGTCTGGACCGCTCCGAGCAGGGTGAAGCGGGCAAGGAGATAATGCGAGACCTGCGTGACGGCAAAGACGAAGACCAGGTCGAACAGAAGCTCGGCGTAAGTGACGCGGCTGTGCTGGTTCGGCACCAGCGCGCGGAACATCGTGCCGCGGGATTTCTCGCTGGCCATGGCACTCCCCTGCCGGTCAAGAGACCGCGGCTCTAGCCTTCCGGCACCCCGGTCTGCAGGGCCAGCGCGTGCAGCATGCTCCCCATTTGGCCGCGCAGCGATTGATACACGATCTGATGCTGCTGGACGCGCGACTTGCCGCGGAAGGATTCGGAGATCACGGTCGCGGCGTAGTGGTCACCATCACCGGCAAGATCGCGGATCGTCACATCGGCATCGGGGATCGCTGCCTTGATCATCGATTCGATATCGCGGGCGTCCATCGGCATCCCAGTCTGGCTCCTTTTCGTTTCGCGGCGCTTTCTTTTTCCGGCGTTCGAATCGGGCCGGGCGTCGCTACTCCAGCCAGCCCAATTTAGCGTGAACGCCCTTCAAGGTCACGTAGTGTGGCACTATATTTGTGCGTCCAACCATTACAAAGCCGCAAGAAGCCGCGTCTTGCCGTCGCAACAGGCTAAGCAGAAGAGGGCCGACCAGAAAGGCTTGAAAACCATGAAACTCCCCGGTCCCGACCATCCCATCACCATCACGCCGAACCCCAAGCGGGTCCGTGTGTCAGTCGGCAACACCGTGATCGCCGAGACCACCCACGCGCTGACGCTGAAAGAGGCGAAATATCCCGCTGTGCAATATGTGCCGCGCGAGGATGCCCGGATGGATCTGCTCAAACGCACCGACCGGGTGACGCATTGCCCCTACAAGGGCGACGCGAGCTATTTCAGCATCGTTGCCGACGGCAATGTGCTGGAGAATTCGATCTGGACGTATGAGACGCCCTTCCCGGCGATGGCCGAAATTTCCGGACATCTTGCCTTCTATCCGGACAAGGTGAAGATCGAGGAAGTGGCCAGTTGACCTCAGTCGTTCCGGCCGACGCGTCAGGGCTGGGGCCGCGAGATTCCGACTTCGACGCTTCGCACCGCGCGGGGATGACGGGACGATACAAATGTCCGGAATTCCTATGCCCTGAATATCGTGAGCCCCAATATCAACAACACCAGGAAGATCACGACAAAGATGTAGAATAGAATGCGCGCGACATCAGCGGAAGCGGCCGATATACCGGTGAAGCCGAGAAGGCCAGCCACAATGGAAATCAAGAAGAACAGCAGCGCCCATCTCAGCAGTGTCACGGCTCGTCCTCCAGCGCACGTCGCAGCGTTCGTAACCTAGATGAGCTAACTTCCGCCGATATACGAAGGTTCCTGCAACCGGCCTGCTCTTTGCGCCAGCCGTTGACGGCAACGTGAGATTCACGCCGACGCCTCCCGGCAATTGGCGCTTGCTGAATCGGGTTCCCAGCGGCAACATCGCAGAACAGGCCAATGCCCCGGGGCGTATTGTGACCTCGATTACCCATTCGACGGCCCCCGCAGACGTTCAGGCGGTGCCACGGACAAAAGCGCGCAACGCCGCGCTTGATCGTGCTCGCACCTTCCTCACGCTCGTGGTGCTGCTCCACCACTCCGTGATTCCCTATACCTATTTCGGCCACACCGATCCCAAGTCGTGGATCGGCTTCGACATGATCGTTCTCGCCACCGACAGTTTCTTCATGGCGATGTTCTTCTTCCTGTCGGGGCTGTTTGTGTGGCCGGGCCTCGCCCGCAAAGGGGCGCTGAACTATTTGAGCGATCGCCTGACCCGGCTTGGCCTGCCGTTCGTGATCTGCGCGTTCACGATCATCCCGATCGCCTATTACGCGATCTCGCTGCGGCAATCGCCGGAGCTGAGTTTTACAGAATTCTGGCGGCGAACCATCATCGTCGGACCATGGCCGAGCGGACCGGTCTGGTTTCTCTGGGTTCTGCTGTCGTTCGATGTCGTCGCAAGCGTGCTCCATCGGCTCTCACCCACGCTGCTCGACCCGATCAACCGCCTGTCGCTGCGCGCCGCCGAGCATCCTGCCGAATTCTTCGCGGTGATGTTTGGCGTCACCGCCATTCTCTATATTCCCGGGCGCGTTTACTGGGGACCGGGGAGCTGGTTCGAGTTCGGGCCGTTCTCAGTCCAGCACGGCCGCGTCCTGCTCTATGCGTCGTACTTCTTCTTCGGCGCAGGCATTGGGCTTGCGAACCTCGATCGCGGGCTGCTGAGTGCTGAGGGCAAGCTCGCCAAGAACTGCCCGCGCTGGATGATCGCTACGATCATTCCCTATAGCCTGATGTGGGGGCTCATCTACATCAAACGCGGAATATTGGACAATCCGGAACGGCTTCCCGATTGGTACGAAGCGACCTACGGCTTCTTCTTCGCCGCCTTCAGCGTCGCCATCATGTTCGTGATTCTGGGCTACTTTCTCAAATACAAACGATCGGGCTTTAGTATCCTCGATCCGATGCAGCCGGATGCATACGGCATGTTCCTGGTGCACTATCCGATCGCGCTTTGGCTGCAATATTGGCTGTTTGACTTCGATATTCCGGCCATCGCAAAAGCGCTTGCTGTGTTTGTGCTCACGGTCCTCTTGAGCTGGGCCGCAAGCGCCGGCTTGCGGCAAATCCCCGGCGCCAACCACGTGCTGTAGCGGTGACCTTCTCACCTGGCATCAAACCTGCATTCGCGCATGCAGGGAGGTGTGTGCCAAGGACCCGTACTCGAGAAGGACACAGCAATGGGATTAGCCGCCATTTTGATCGCCACCGCCCTCAGCCTCACGATGCTTGTCGCGGTTGCCGATCTGTCGTGACGCGTTCAGCCCAATTTCAGGGCTTGCCTGTGCCGCTCATATAGGCCGGAAACCAGGCTTCGAATGCCGCCTTGAGTGACGCGACCGAAACCGGCTCTTCCCCTGCGATCGCGATCGCGTCACCGCCCGTGCTACCAATGCGGCCGCAAGGCACGCCGGCGCCGCGCATTTTCGCCAGCACCAATCCCGCCTCTGTCTCCGGCACGGTGACGATATACCGCGCCTGGTCTTCGCCGAACCAATAGGCATGCGGAACGATGGCGCTCGGGGAAGCCAGCAAGCGGGCGCCAATGCCGCCGGCCATTGCCATTTCCGCGAGCGCAATCAACAGACCACCATCGGAGACGTCGTGCACAGCCGTCGCCGTGCCGGCATGGATCATGCCGCGCACGACATCGCCATTGCGCTTCTCGGCCGCCAGATCGACCGGCGGTGGCGCCCCCTCTTCACGGCCGCAGATGTCGCGCAAATAGACCGATTGCCCGAGCCAGCCCTGGGTGTCGCCGATCAGCAGGATCGCCTCGCCCTCGGCCTTGAAGGCAAGCGTTGCGGATTTGGTAAAATCGTCGAGCACCCCGACGCCGCCGATCGAGGGCGTCGGCAGAATGGCGCGGCCGTTGGTCTCGTTGTAGAGCGACACATTGCCCGAGACGACAGGGAAATCCAGCGCGCGGCAGGCTTCGGAAATGCCCTTCAGGCAGCCGACGAACTGGCCCATGATCTCGGGGCGCTCCGGATTGCCGAAATTGAGATTGTCGGTGATCGCAAGCGGCCGCCCGCCGACGGCGGTGATGTTGCGCCAGGCTTCGGCCACAGCCTGCTTGCCGCCTTGATGCGGATCCGCCTCGCAGTAGCGCGGCGTGACGTCGATGGTGAGCGCAAGACCCTTCGGCCCGTCCTGCACGCGCACCACCGCAGCATCTCCGCCGGGGCGCTGCACGGTGTTGCCGAGAATGACGTGGTCATATTGCTCCCAGACCCAGCGCTTGGAGCACAGCTCGGGCGTTCCGATCAGCTTCCGCAGCGCGGCTGCAAGGCTCATCGGCGCCGCAACGTCGCGCGCGGCGATCACCGGCAACGCCGCCGAGGCGACATGCGGGCGGTCATAGACCGGCGCCTCGTCGCCCAATTCCTTGATCGGCAGGTCGGCCATGATGGCGCCGCCATGCTTGACGCGAAAACGCTTGCTCGGCGTGGTGTAGCCGACCACGGCGAAATCCAGACCCCATTTCTTAAAGATGGCCTCGGCCTCTTTCTCCTTCTCCGGCTTCAGCACCATGAGCATGCGCTCCTGGCTTTCCGAGAGCATCATCTCATAGGCGCTCATGCCGGTTTCGCGCGTCGGCACGACATCGAGATCGAGATCGACGCCGAGATCGCCCTTGGCACCCATTTCGACCGCCGAGCAGGTCAGCCCGGCCGCGCCCATGTCCTGGATCGCGATCACGCAGTCCTTGGCCATGATCTCCAGGCACGCTTCCAAAAGCAGCTTTTCGGCGAAGGGATCGCCGACCTGCACGGTCGGGCGCTTTTCCGCGGAGTCGTCGTCGAACTCGGCCGACGCCATCGAGGCCCCGTGAATACCGTCGCGCCCGGTCTTGGAGCCGAGATAGACGATCGGCATGTTCACGCCGGAAGCAGCCGCATAAAAGATCTTGTCGGCATCGGCCAAGCCCACGGCCATGGCGTTGACCAGGATGTTGCCGTCATAGCGGGTATGGAAGCGCACCTGCCCGCCCACGGTCGGCACGCCAAAGGAATTGCCGTAGCCGCCGACACCGGCAACCACGCCGGAGACCAGATGGCGCGTCTTCGGGTGCTCCGGCGCGCCGAAACTCAGCGCGTTCAGGCAGGCGATGGGCCGCGCGCCCATGGTGAAGACGTCGCGCAAGATGCCGCCCACGCCGGTGGTCGCGCCCTGATAGGGCTCGATATAGCTCGGGTGGTTGTGGCTCTCCATCTTGAACACCACCGCCTGACCATCGCCGATGTCGATCACCCCGGCATTCTCGCCCGGCCCCTGGATCACCCAGGGCGCCTTGGTCGGCAGACCCCTCAGATGAATGCGCGAGGACTTGTACGAGCAGTGCTCGTTCCACATCGCCGAGAAGATCCCGAGTTCGGTGAAGGTCGGCACCCGCCCGATCAGTTTCAGGATGCGCTCATACTCGTCCGGCTTGAGCCCGTGGGCGGCCACCAGTTCGGGGGTAATCTGCGGTTCATTGCTTCGCATGTCGTCAGGGTCCCGCGGGAGCGATGATATCGGCTCCTCCGCTTTTTGAAGGAGATCAGGTCAGGATGAGCCCAAAACCGGAGCGGCTCAAAATTCCAGGCTCCGGCAGCGTTCTTAGAAAGATCGGCGTGCCCGGAAAAGGCCTTTTAGGGCGCATTTTCCCGCTGTCCAGAGTTTTGGGCGCTGAAGGGTTTGCGCATTGCTTTGGGATCGGATTTAAGGACCCGAACCCCGCTTTTGAAGGCCCGTTTCCTTGGACGACATCACCCATTCCGCCCAATTTGAGCGCTCCGATCTGCAGCTTGCGACCGAGGGCGAGTTTGCCGGCTGGCGCCGCTGGACCCGCGACAATTACGAGACCCACGCCGGGCCGTTCTGGCACCGTACGGAGGCGGACGGGCGCGTCCGCTGTGCGTTCCGGGTGGAGAAGAAGCACCTCAACGGCGCCGGCAACGTCCATGGCGGCTGTTTCATGTCCTTTGCGGACTATTGCCTGTTTGCGATCGCAAGCCCGGTGCTGCAGGGCACAGGCGTCACCGTGTCGTTCTCCTGCGAGTTTCTCGATGCCGCGCGCGAGGGCGAACTGATCGAATGCTTCGGCAAGGTCAGCCGCGCCGGCGGCTCGCTGATCTTCATTCGCGGCGAGCTCAAATCCGCCGAACGGCTGTTGTTCACCTTTTCCGGCACCATCAAACGGGTGAAGCCGAGAGCATAAGCGCGAGACGATCGTCGCATGTCCCGGCTCGCGCCGTTATTGCATCCTGACCAGGGTCAGGTCGACGAACCATGACTGCGGCGACACGAATCCCTTGACCTTCGGGCTCATCGCGCGCGGATTGAGGTCGTGGACGATGTAGAGCCATGGCGGATTGTCGACGAGGCGCTCATGCGCGATGCGGTAGGCATCCGAGATGACTTTCGGATCGGTCTCGCGCTCGATCGTCTTCAGCGCCTGATCGAACGTGTCGTCCCTCCATTGCTCGAAATTGAAACCGTTCGGCGAGAAATTGGCCGACGAGAAATAACGCGCCATGATGCCGGGATCGGAAGACGGCGAGGAGATGTTGAGCGCCATCGAACCCAGCAGGCTCGGGCTGTCGGGCGTCGCGCGCGCCGCCGTCAGCAGCACCTGCCATTCGACGACGTTGAAATCGACATTGACGCCACAGGCCTCTTTCAAGTTCTGCTGCAGGTATTCGTTCATCGGCAATGGCAGCATCTGCCCCGATCCGGAATTCGAGATCATCACCTTGAACGACAGCGGCTTGGCGGCTGTGTAACCCGCTTGCGCCAGCAGCGCCTTGCCCCTGGCAGGATCGAATTTGTAGCGATTGTCGGGGTTGCCGAAATCGGGGTCGCTCGGCTTGAGCCAGCCGACGGAAGGCTCGGCGGTGCCGTTGAGCAGGGCGACCAGCCCGTCGCGATCGATGCAATAGTTCAAGGCCTGGCGCACGCGGACGTCCTTGAATGGGCTGTCGGTGGCGCCGATGTTGTAGAACCACGGCCAGACATGCGGATAGGATCCCGTGGTGATGACATAGCCCGCCGATTTCAAGGAATCGATCGCGTCCGGTGGCGGCACCTCGATCCAGTCGACCTGGCCTGAGCGCAGCGCCGCCAGACGCGAGTTCGCCTCGGGGATCGGCAGCAGCGCGATGTTGTCGACCTTCGCCAACTTGCTCTTGTCCCAATACTGGTCCCAGCGCGCGAGATCCGCCTCCTGCCGCGGCACGACGCGCGTGATGCGGAACGGCCCCGTGCCTGCCGCCGGCAGGGTCGCGACCTTCGCCCAATCGTGGTCCGCCCTTTCGAACGAGGCGGGTGAGGTGAACAGCAGATAGACCAGCATGTAGGGAAAATACGACGCCGGCCGCGTGGTGCTGATCGCAACGGTAAAATCGTCGAGCTTCCTGTAGCTGCCCATGACCGGCACGCGCGCCTTCGACATCGCCGAACTCGGCGGCTCATATTGCCGGCTGTTCGAATTGAAATAGCGGTCGAGATTCCAGATCACCGCATCGGCGTTGAAATCGGTCCCGTCGTGAAATTTGACGCCACGGCGCAAATGGAAGATCCAGGTCTTGGTGTCCTCGGGATCCTGCTCCCACTTCTCCGCGAGCCCCGGACGCAAGCTCGCCAGGCGGTCCGTGCGCGTCAGATCCCAGAGCACCAAGCCTTCAAAGATCGGGTAGCCCAGAAAGCGCATGCCCTCGAAACCGTTGTTGGGCAAACCCGTTGCGGTTGGGATATCGGCCGCGGTCATGGCAATGCGCAACGTGGTCTCGGCGCTTGCGGACCGGCAGCCCAATACGGCGGTGGCGAGCGCGGCTAAGCAGCAGGCTTTGCGAATATGCATGGTCTCTCCCATCCGGCGATCGCGTTCGCCAAATGGGGAGCAAATTTCAGGCCACCGGGGCACGTCAGGCCCCGGTGGCAATCACGCCATCGGAAGGCGCTGCGGCAGGCGTCAGTCGATCACTTGCACGATTTTCCGCTCGCGCGGGTCGACCAGCACCACCTGGTCGCCGATCGCGACATAGCGGTAGGCGGCAAGTTCGGGGTTGCTGCGCACGAGCTCGTCGGGCACCGGCTGCAGTGTCAGGCAGGCGGTGTTCGATGCATTCGTCGATGCGGTCGAGCCCACGGTCATCGAGCTGAGCGCCGTGCGCTTCAATATTTGACGCTGCTCGGAGGAGAGAACGACGCGCGTACCTTCGTACCGCGAGCCGTTCTCGGCGGTGAAGCCACGCTCTGGAATGACATCCACAATCTCACGACTGCGCGGATCGATGATCGCGACTTCGTCCTGAACCACGGTGTAGTCGTAGCCGCGATATTGGGGCGCGATGTTCACGATGTCGGGCGGCAGCGGCCGGGGCTGCACCCGCTCCGGCAGCCGCTCGCCGACATTCACGCGGATGTTGACATCCGACCGGGCTCGTTCGATCTCCCGATCGCTGCGCAGCCTATCGACGATTTGCGTGCGCTGCTGCTCAGTGCCACGTGTAGGCGCCGTGCCGGCGCGTTCCGTGGTCTGGTTCTGCGCCTGCCCGGTCGTCTCGCGCTGTCGGGCCTCACCAGTGGTCTGAGCCGCGGGCGGCGTTCCCTGTTGCGCGGTCGGTGTTCCGGGCCGAGCGGGCTGCGCTGCCTGCTCGTTGCGCTCGCGCGCGGGCTGCTGCTTCTCGGCTGCGCGCTCGGCGCCACGGGCTCGCCGCTCCTGGTTCTGGCTCTGCTGGTTGGCGCCTGCCGGTTGTCGTTGATTGCGTCCGGTTTGCTGCTCGCGCTGACCTTGTTCGCCTCGGGCGGGCGCTGCCGTTTCGGCGGCGCGATTGCCCTGCCTCGCGCGTTCCTCGCGCCCCTGCTGGCGCGTGGGCTCCGCTGTCTGCTGGGCCTCGCGGCCCCTGCGCTGATCCTGGCCTTGCTGCGCCGGGGTCTGTCCTGCTCGCTCATTGCGAACCGGCGGTTCTCTGCCTTGTCCCACGGTCTGCCCGGTTTCGCGGGACTGCTGGCGCTCCTGCGCCTGCTGACGGCCCGGTTGCCGCTCTTCACCCGCAGCGGAACGACCGCTCTCCCTGGGCGACACAGAGGGGTGCTGCCCTTGCGCGCCTTGCTCGCGCTTTTGCGGGAAGTCCGGCTGGCTTTGGGCAAAGGCGAGGCCAGTGGCGGCGCCGATTGAAAGTACGATCGCGGTTGTTGCAAGCCAATTCGTCGTCATGGAGGAACTCCTTGCGTTCCCCCGCCCTCGTGTTCAGCGCAATAACGTGGAAGCCGGCGCGGCGTTGCGTCATAAGGCCAATAAACGCGCGAGCGCGTCGCCGGCGTTCGGGCCGAATTGCCCTTGCCCGAGAGCGCTCAGGCCGCCCGGTCCAGATGCGCCACGAGCCCCGCGAACAGGCCGCGGCCGTCGGTGCACCCCATGATGGGTTCGACGTGATTTTCCGGATGCGGCATCATGCCGAGCACATTGCCGGTTTCGTTGACGATCCCGGCAATCGAATGGGCGGCACCATTGATGTTGCCGAAGTCGTCCACCACGCCCTCCGGCGAACAGTAGCGGTAGAGTACGCGCCCCTCGCCTTCGAGACGCTTGAGCGTCTCCTCGTCCGCCTCGTAATTGCCCTCGCCATGGGCCACGGGCACGCGGATCACCTGGCCTGCATTGTAGCCGCGCGTGAAAGGCGTATCGGAGCGCTCGACGCGCAGATGCACATCGCGGCAAACGAATTTGAGGCCCGCATTGCGCATCAGCACGCCCGGCAGCAGCCCCGCTTCGCAGAGAATCTGGAAGCCGTTGCAGACGCCGAGCACCAGCCCGCCCTTTGCGGCAAAATTGCGCACCGCGTTCATGATCGGCGCACGCGCCGCGATCGCGCCACAACGCAAATAGTCGCCATAGGAGAAGCCGCCGGGCACGACCACAAGATCGGTGCCGGCCGGCAACGATGTGTCCGCGTGCCAGACCATCGCGGGCTCATGACCCGAGATGAGCTTTAACGCCCGCGCCATGTCGCGCTCGCGATTGATGCCAGGAAAGACGAGGATGGCGGATTTCATAGAGTAGGCGCCTCATTCAGTTCGAGGCGCTTCTCTATGCGATCGAGGCGCCCTTCATGCCGAACCAGAGTAGCATGGATGCCCGAAATCTCCTGAAAAACGCTTGTGATTTCCTGGCGGATGCCGTTTTGGGATGTTCGCGATGCCTGCATTTCCTGCTTCAGTTCGTCGATTTTGCCGTCGACCTGAGCAAGCCGCGCTTGGAGCGCCTTCAACACCTCAAACATCAGCTCCGCAGTGACGTCGGCCATCTTGCCTACCCCTAGCCCTTCATCTCTATCGCATAATTCTCGATGACGGTATTGGCGAGCAACTTGTCGGCGGCTTCCTTGAGCGCCGCCTCCGCCTTGGCGCGATCGGCACCCGCGAGCTCGATGTCGAACACCTTGCCCTGGCGCACGCTTGCGACGCCATCGACGCCGAGCGATTTCAGCGCGCCTTCGATGGCCTTGCCTTGCGGATCGAGAATGCCCGATTTCAACGTGACGGTGACACGCGCTTTCACGTCCCTAAACCCCTCAGCTCTTCACCAGCACCGGTCCTGAACCTGCGGGCCGCTCGTTCTCCATGAGAATACCGAGCCGTTTGGCCACCTCGGTATAGGCCTCCAGGAGGCCGCCGAGGTCCCGGCGGAAGCGGTCCTTGTCGAGCTTCTCGTTCGACTTGATGTCCCACAGCCGGCACGAATCGGGCGAAATCTCGTCCGCAACGATGATCCGCATCATCTCGTTCTCGAACAGACGGCCGCATTCCATCTTGAAATCGACCAGGCGAATGCCGATGCCAAGGAAGAGGCCGGTCAGGAAATCGTTGACGCGGATGGCGAGCGCCATGATGTCGTCGATCTCCTGCGGCGTTGCCCAACCGAAGGCGGTAATGTGCTCCTCGGACACCATGGGGTCGTTGAGCTGGTCGTTCTTGTAGTAGAACTCGATGATCGAGCGCGGGAGCTGCGTGCCCTCCTCGATGCCGAGCCGCTGCGACAGCGAGCCGGCCGCGACATTCCGTACCACCACTTCCAGCGGCACGATCTCGACCTCGCGAATCAACTGCTCGCGCATATTGAGGCGGCGGATGAAGTGGGTCGGTACCCCAATGTCGTTGAGGTGCTGAAACAGGTACTCCGAGATCCGGTTATTGAGGACGCCCTTGCCCTCGATCACCTGATGCTTCTTGGCATTGAACGCGGTCGCATCGTCCTTGAAGTGCTGGATCAGGGTTCCCGGCTCAGGCCCCTCATAGAGGACCTTGGCCTTGCCTTCGTAAATGCGACGTCGACGGCTCATTGGGATGTACCGTGTGTTGTTGAAATCCATGAAATTGGTGTGCTCCGGGTGACTGGGATTACAACCCACGACGGAGCTGCCGTGGTGGCCTGGAACCCTAGGAAACAGAACAAGAACCGAGCCTTTTGGCAACCTATCCGATTGGCCCATCAAGCACAATCGATCCGGCCCGAGAGCTTCGCTTTTACCCCCTTCCCCTGCGGCCTTCTGGCCGTTGTTTCGGTTCGACATTGTAGATATCTAGTTCTGCAACGGTCCCCTCGCAACGAGGGCCGCGCATCGCCGATTCGCAAAAGCCGGGAACCCCTTTTCATGACCACGTTCGACAAGCGCGAAGACGCCTTCGAAAAGCAGTTCGTCCACGACGAGGAATTGAAGTTCAAGGCGGAGGCGCGGCGCAACCGGCTGCTGGGCCTGTGGGTGGCCGAAAAGCTCGGAAAAACCGGCAGCGAGGCCGAGGCTTATGCGCGAGAGGTCGTGGCCGCCGAATTCGAAGAGGCCGGGGATGCCGACGTCGTACGCAAGGTGATCGGCGATCTCAGCGCCAAGGGCATTACGGTCGCGGAGCCGGACATTCGCACCAAGATGAACGAACTGATGCCGCTCGCGATCTCGCAGGTGAAGGCGGGGGTTTGAGGCACGCCGCGGCTCCGGCGCGGCTAGCGCACCGTCATTCCGCGGCGTGCGCAAGCGCGAACCCGGAATCTCGAGATTCCGGGTCTGCGCCTTCGGCGCATCCCGCAAATGACGTCGTAGGCGAACGACCTTAGCCTCACCCCTCCTTGAATCCGTATTCCGGCACATTCCCGCTGGCGCCGTAATATTTGTACGGCAGGAATTTGCCCGACATCGTGATCTTGACGCGGTCGCCCTTCGGATTGGGCAGGCGCTCCATCACCATGTCGAAATCGATGGCCGACATGATGCCGTCGCCGAACTCCTCCTCGATCAGCGCTTTCCAGGCGGGGCCGTTAACCATGACGAGTTCGTAGAAGCGATAGATCAAGGGATCGGTCGGCGGCATGGGAATGCCCTCGCCGCGCATCGGCGTCTCGTTCAGCATCGCGGTTTCGGATTTGGAAAGCCCGAACAATTCGCCAGCATTGGCGGCCTGCGGCTTCGTCAGTTTCATCTGGCCAAGGATTGCGCCGACGATCAGCACTTCGGAATAGCCGCCGATCTTCTCGCAGATATATTTCCAGCTCCAGCCCTTCTCGCGCTTGATGTCCAGCAGCTTTTCAGTGAGGTCGGATCGTTTCATTTTGACTGTCTCCCTCTGGCTTCGTCATGCCCGGGCTTGTCCCGGGCATTCACGTTCTTTCATCGCGTTAGGCAGACGTGGATGGCCGGGACAAGCCCGGCCACGCCGCCTGCGGTGGCTCCTCGCCTCGCGACGCGATCAGCAATTCCGGTTTACCGATCCGCACCGTCGGCACGTTGCGCGGATCGTGATCCGGCATTTGAGACGCGAAGCTCTTGCTGCGGCTGACCAGGAAATCGATGATGTGGTTGCGCAGCGCGTAATAGAGCGGATGCCGATGCAGGTCGTTGCGCGCACGCAGCTTCGGCAGCGGATTTTCCACGATCTCCGCCAGCACCGCGCCGGGACCGTTGGTCATCAGGAAAATCCGGTCGGCAAGATAGATTGCTTCATCCACGTCATGGGTGATCATGAACACGGTCTGGCCGGTTTCCAGGCAAATGCGCCGCACCTCGTCCTGCAGCGTGCCACGGGTCAGCGCATCAAGCGCCGAGAACGGCTCGTCCATCAGCATGATCTTGGGCGTGATCGACAACGCGCGCGCGATGCCGACGCGCTGCTTCATGCCGCCAGACAATTCCGAGGGATGCTTGTGCTCGGCACCGCTCAGTCCGACCAGGTTGATGAAGGTTTGCGCATGGGCCTTCACCCTGGCGCGATCCCAAGTGCGCCATTTCGAGCTCACGGCATAAGCGACGTTGCCGAGCACCGTGCGCCAGGGCAGCAGCGCATGGCTCTGGAAGATCACCGCGCGGTCGAGACTCGTGCCCGCGATTGCCTGGCCATCCACGATCACCGCGCCCTCGCTGGGCGCATCGAGACCTGCAAGAATGTTGAGCACGGTGGTCTTGCCGCATCCGGAATGGCCGATCACGCAGGCGAACTCGCCGCGCGCCATCGACAGCCACAAGTTTTCGAACACTGCGGTCGTCCTGCCCGCGCCGGCGTAGCGCTTGGCGATGCCTTCCACGGAGATGAATTTGTCGGTCATGCCGGTTGCGCCTCACTCCGGAAACGTGACGAGCCGCGTGAAGCGCGCGAGGATTTGGTCCAGCAACATGCCCACCAGCCCGATCAGGAAGATCGCAATGATGACATTGGCGATGGAGAGATTGTTCCACTCGTTCCAGACGAAATAGCCGATGCCGGTGCCGCCGACGAGCATTTCGGCCGCGACGATCACGAGCCAGGCGATGCCGATGGAGATGCGCATGCCGGTCAGGATCGTGGGCGCTGCGGCCGGGAGGATCACAGTGAAGGCACGCCTGATGGTCCCGACCTCCAGCGTGCGCGCCACGTTGATCCATTCCTTGCGGACGCTCGCAACGCCGAAGGCGGTATTGATCAGCATCGGCCACACCGAACAGATGAAGATCACGAAGATCGCCGACAGACCGGAATCCTTGATAGTGTAGAGCGCGAGCGGCATCCAGGCGAGCGGCGAGATCGGCTTCAGGATCTGGATGAACGGATCGAGCGCGCGGCTGACTAGGGGTGACATGCCGATCAGGAAGCCGAGCGGAATGGCAATGATCACGGCGAGCAGATAACCTAAGCCGACGCGCGCGATGGAATAGCCGAGCCGGATGCCGAGACCCTTGTCGTTCGGCCCATTGTCATAGAACGGCCGCCGCAAATGCTCCCAGAGCTTCGCGCCGACATCGAGCGGGCCTGGCATCGCCGATTTGCCCTGGGTCGCTTGTGCTCCCATCAGCCTGGCGTATTCGGGAGTCATGGTCGCGACCGATGCCGAGCTGCGCGTGGCGAGGTGCCAAACGCCGATGAAAACGACGAACAGCAGCACCGACACGATCGCCGCGCGAAAACGCAATGACGTGATCATCTCCTTCTCCCCGCGCGCAGGGAGAAGGTCGGGATGAGGGGCGCTTTCCGCGCACCGAGCTCGCGGTTGGTCCCCCTCACCCGGATCGCAGGCCAATGCCTGCGATCCGGCCTGTCCCCGCGAGCGGGGCGAGGTAAAGACAGAGCGCTGGCATGGTCCCTCACGACGCCTTCCTGATCTTGAAGCTTGCGAGATAATCGTCCGGCTTGTCAGGATCAAAAGTCTTGCCCATCACCGAGAACGATTTGTAGGCGCTCGCTGGCGGGGTCAGGCCCATCTCGGCCATCAGCTTGTTCGTGTCGGTCGCAAGATACACCTGCTCGGCTACCGCCTTATAGTCGACATCGCCCTTGATCTGGCCCCAGCGCTTCATCTGCGTGAGCATCCAGACCGCAAAGGATTGCCAGGGGAACGGATCGAAATCGACGCGCTTGGGATCGATCTTGATGCCGCCCAGGCCGTCGGCATAGGTGCCGGTCAACACCTGCTCCAGCACCGTGACCGGCGCGTTGATGTAATTGGCGGGCGCGATCGCCTCCGCGATCTGCTTGCGGTTCTCCGCTTTCGACGCAAATGCCGTGGCATCCACGATCGCACGCGTCAGCGCGGCAAAACTGTTCGGCGCGCCTGCGATGAACTCGCGGCTCGCCGAAAAACTGCAGCAGGGATGGCCGTCCCAGATTTCCTTGGACAGAATGTGCAGGAAGCCGACGCCGTCATAGATCGCGCGCTGGCAGACATTGTCGGGCGCCAGGAAACCGTCGATGTTATCGGCGCGCAAATTGGCGACCATTTCCGGCGGCGGCACCGCGCGCAATTGCACATCGGTGTCCGGATCGAGCCCGTGCTCGGCGAGATAATAGCGCAGCAGGTAATTGTGCATGGAGTAGTCGAACGGAATGGCGAATTTCATGCCCTTCCATTCTTTCGGATCGCGCTTGTCCTTGTGCTTGAGCGCGAGCGTGATCCCCTGCCCGTTGATGTTTTCGATCGCGGGCACGGCGAACGGGATCGGCTGCGCGCCGAGCCCGAGCGTCATCGCGATCGGCATCGGCGCCAGCATATGCGAGGCGTCGTACTCCTTGTTGATCGTCTTGTCGCGGATCACGGCCCAGCCGGCGGTCTTGACGACCTCGACATTGAGCCCGTGCTTGGCATAGAAGCCGAGCGGTGCGGCCATGATGATCGGCGTTGCGCAGGTGATCGGAATAAATCCGACCTTGAGATCCTTCTTCTCCGGCGTTCCAGTATCGGCGAACGCTTCGCTCGCTGTCTTCAGCGGGAAAAATTGCGAGAGCGCGGCGAGCGCTGTCGACGCACCGACCGATTTCAAGAAGGCCCGGCGCGTCGCATCGTGTGGAAACACCGCGCGCATGACGGCGGAGGCAACAACGCGTTCATAGCGCTTTTCGTCGCTATCGGCCGGTTCGCAGCGCAGCGCCAGCCTTGCCTGCTCATGTTCGCTCGCAGACCGATGCTGCCCGCACACGCAACCCGGCAAGTCGCGCTCCGCATCAAAAGGATCATCAAAAATCGCCATGGTCCCGACTTGGCCCCTTCTTTCCCCGTCCGGCCGACATCCGCGCGGCCGGACGGAAAAAGCCATGCAGATTCTATGCCGCCTGACTGGTCACAGATGTCGCAGTTGGCAGGCCTTCTTCGATCGGCAGCGAGGGATCGCGCGACCATTCGTTCCAGGAGCCGAAATACATCCGCACGTCCTTCACGCCGGCGTTCTTCAGCGCCAGGAAGGTGTTGGAGGCGCGCGCGCCCTTGAAGCAGTAGAGATAGACCGGCGTGCCCTGGCCGATGCCGACGGTCGCGCATTCGGCAAGGATCTCGTCCTTCGACTTGAAGCGCGGCCCCTCCGCCGTCGGCTTCATCATGCGATACCATTCCAGCCATACCGCGCCGGGGATGCGCCCCTTGCGCGGGCAGAAATCCTTGCCATACGGAGACGAGCTTTCGCCGATCCACTCGTCGACATCGCGGACATCGAGAATGGCGATGCCGGGATTGCCGACCGCCGCCAGCATGGTCTTGGCATCGATCAGGATCTCGCCGGCTTCCGGCACAATCGAGAACGAAGCCTTCACCGGCGACGGCACGTCCGTCGTGGTGGGCAGGCCGGCCGCGCCCCAGGCGTCGTAGCCGCCGTGCAGCACCTTCACCTTGGGATAGCCCATCATGGTGAGGAGATAATAGCCGCGGCAGGACTGGCCGAATCCGGAGTTCATCGACTGCTCATAGACGACGGCGGTTTCGCTGCCCGACAGCCCGGCCGCGCCGAAGGCCTCGGCGAATTTTGACTTCAGTTCGGCAATGCCTTCCGGCGTCGAGGTCGCAAGATAGGTGAAGATGTCGTGCACATTGACGGCATCGGGGAGATGGCCCGCGCCATAGGCGTCGGGATTGCGGGTGTCGATGAGCACACACGGCTCCGTCTTCAAGAGATCGGCGAGTTCGCTGGCAGAAATCAGTACATCCGACATGGCAGGCCTCTCCTAGTTGTGGTTGGCAGGTGGGGATCGAAACGAAGTCGCTCGTGAAGCTCAGGCCTCGGCGAGCATCTTGCGAAGCTGCTTGGTGGCGGGCGTCACGATCGCGACGAAATAGGCCTCGCGCAGGCGACGCTGGGCGCGGTGGCTCTTCAGGTAGCCCCGCGCGCCGCAATGGAGCATCGCCGCATGCGCGGCCGCGACCGAAGCATCACCCGCGCGCAGGCGCAGCGCGACGACTTTGCGCCAATAGGTCTCATCCGGATTGAAAGGCTCGCGCGCCAGCGCCATGGTCTCGCCTTCGAGCTCGGAGCACAGCTCGCTGAACTGCGCCGGCTGCTGCGGCAAATAGCGGTTGATGTGCCCGAGCGGCGGCTCCACCTCGTTCATGATGTTGATGCAATCCTTGATCAGACCGAGCGCCATGCCGGCTTGAAGCAGAATGAATCCGGCGCGGATCTTCTTCACGAACGGGCCCGCCGGATCGGCCAGGATCAGCTCGTCAGGCACGAACGCATCGCGGAATTGCACGCCGTAAGTTCCGGTGCCGTCCATGGCGAGGAACGGCTTGCACGGCTGCAGCGCGATGGCGGGATTGGAGCAATCGGCAAGACACATGACGATCTCGCCGGGTTGATCCTCGCGCTCGAAGATGGTGCCGAAGAAGTGGCCGGGGCCGAGATTGGAGACCCAGGGCAGAGCGCCGCGCACCACATAGCCGCCCTCGACCTTGTAGCCCCTGAGCTTGAGCTTCTCGATGCCGAAGAAACTCTTCATCGGATTGGACAGGCCGGTGCCGCCAAGCAGCTTGCCGCTGGCAAAATCACCGGCCAATTTCGCGAGCAGCTTGGGATTTTCGGAGTTGGCGGCGTACCAGACCAGCGTGTTCTGGCACCAGGCCATGAAGGCGGTCGCGCCGCAGACCTCGCCGATCGCCGCCATCGACTGAATGGCACAGCGCAGATCGGCGGCGCCATTCTTTGGAAGGTGGCTGCTCCAGGCGCCAGCGGTGCCGAAACGCCGGAGCAACTCCTTCGGATAGATGGAGCCGTCGTCGATCGCGCCGGCCAGCGGCGCCAGCACCTTGCGCGCGATCGCGGCGACCTCGCTGGTCACCGATGTCGCGGAGGTCCCATCATCCTGGACGGGAGCGAGAACTGATGCGGCCGTTGAACTCATGGGACCCTCCGCTAATTTCAATTGCACGCCGTCAAATGCCGACGTCCAGATTGACCGGCCGCATGAAGGTGTTGGCGACCGGCGACCATTTCTTCACGTGCTCGACCAGGGCGGCGATCTCGGCCTGCGGGACGCCCTCGCACTCCATGTCGACCTTGACGCGGACATCCGTGAAGCCGACCGGCTTCTCGCTGACGTCGCCGGTGCCCCACACCGCAGTGATGTTGAGATCGCCCTCGAGTTCGAGCTCCAGCTTGTTGACGGTCCAGCCGCGGTGCACCGCATTGGCATGCAGCCCGACGGCAAGGCAGGAGCCGAGCGCGGCCAGCGAAGCTTCGGAAGGATTGGGCGCGGTGTCGTCGCCCAGAAGTCCCGCCGGCTCGTCGACGATGTAGGGCGCCAGGTTGCGGATATAGTTGGCGTGGCGAAACTTGCCTTCGGCGACCGTCTTGCATTTCAAGGTCTTGATGACCTTGGGGTTGGCCTTGCCGCTCGCGATGAGCTGCTCGAGCCCTTGTTTGTCGATCGGCGCAAGGCAGCCGGTGAGTGCAGTTTTCTGGACGACCGCGGTCATCAGGTTTCTCCCTGTAGGATACCGAACGGTCTGTTTCCTGCACGAAGCGTGCCAGACGCCGGCCAAAACAAAAGCCGAAGCGTTGTCGATGGTTAGCGGTTGCACCGAAGAGATTGCTCAGTCGCTGCGTGCCCAAAGCTGATGCAGATGCTGCCGCAGCGCGATTACTTTGGACGCAGGCAAGATGCGGCTTGATGATTGTGCCGCGGTTCGATTAAGTGAGGCCCATGGCCAAAGCGGGCAAACCACTTGCAAGGAAGAAAGCCGCCGCCGGCGCGGCTGCGATCGACGAGGAATCGGCGCGCGGACGGCTGCTCAGCGCGGCAACGCATCTGTTCTGCAAGAACGGCATAAACGCCACCGGCATCGATGCAATCATAGAGCAGGCCGGCACGGCGAAGACCACGCTCTACAAACTGTTCGGCTCGAAGACCAATCTCGTGCATGCGGTGCTGGAGAACGAAGGCAAGCAATGGCGCGAATGGTTCATTGCCGCCATTGAAGCGGAGGGCGGCGACGCGCAGACGAAGCTGACGCGGATCTTTCCTGCCCTGAAGAGCTGGTTTGGCGAGGAGCGCTTCTACGGCTGCCCCTTCATCAATGCCGTCGGCGAGCATGACAAGGACCAGAAACAGTTTCGCGCGATTGCGATGCGGCACAAGAGGGTCGTGCTCGCTCACATCGAAAAGCTCGCGCGCGAGATGGGCGCGGTCGAGCCGGACGTTCTGGCGCATCAGCTCGCGCTTTTGATCGACGGCGCGATCGTCGCCGCGATGGTGTCGCGCAATCCCGATGTGGCCGACACCGCGGGCCTTGCCGCCTGCTCGCTGTTCGAGCCGGCGAAGAAGAAGCAGAAGCGCGCCGCCGCGCCGGCGCAGTTACTAGCGGTGTAAGCCCGTCGTCCCGGCGGAAGCCGGGACCCATAACCACAGGCCACTGTTGTAGCGAAGATCGTCGACCCGATCGCCCAAACGCTATGAGCCCGGCCTTCGCGGGGGACGACAGAGGTAGTGTTGGCGCGCGCCCCTACTTCAGCGCATCCGCAACCTTCGCGAGCCCCGCGTTGGCGCAGACCTCGTCCTTCTCGCCGCCAGGCGCGCCGGAAACGCCGACACCGCCGATCACTTCATTGCCCGCGCGGATCGGGACGCCGCCCCCAACACCAACGACATTCGGAATCTGGCGCAGAAACGCAAAGGCCGGGTCGTCCATCTGCTTCATGGTGGCGAGCGAGGTCTGATTGCGCGTGCGTGCCGTGTAGGCCTTCAGGCGCGCAAATTCGAGCGTGTGCGGCGGGGTGCCGTCGCCGCGGACGGAAGCCGCGACGTTGCCGCTCTTATCGACAATGACGACGGAGACCTTGTAGCCGTCCTTGGTGCATTGATCGAGCGCGCCTTGAATGATCGCAAGCGACAATCCCATCGAGACGTTCTTTTCGGTCAGCGGGGCCTGCGCACAGGCAGGTGCCGCGATGAGCGAGGACGCAAAGGCAAGTGACGGCAGACTGTAACCACGCATCTGCTTCCTCTTTGAAGCTCATGTTTGAAGCTTATGGTTCGCGCGAGGAGTAGAACCCTCGCGCCGCGAGATTAATCCCGCTTGAACCCACCGATATAACCAGGCCTCGGCCCCTGCCAGCGACCGTGTTGCGCATCGCAGCTCGGTTTTGGCCGGGACGGCACATTTCTTGCTCTTCCTTCGAGAACTCTCGCTTCTGGGATTTGCGCATGAGAATTGTGATCAGAGCCGCGCTAACGCTTGTGCTGCTTGCGGTTTTTGCCGCCCAGCCCGGTCCGTCGCAGGCGGCCGACAAAGTGACTGTCGGCGTGTTCCCTGTTTCATCATCCCTGCCCTACTTCGTTGCGCTAGAGCGCGGCTTCTTCAAGGAAGAGAACATCGAGCCGGAGATGATCAAGCTGATGGGCGGTCCACCCAATGTCGCAGCCATGATGACCAATCAGATCGAGGTCTCGGCCGTACTGGTCACGCTCGAGGGGCTGAACGCCGACATCAAGAAGCCGGGCGTGGCAAAATACATCGCGCTCAACGGCCAGACCAAGGTCTGGAAGATGGAACAGTTCGTGGTGCGCACCGGCTCTCCCGCGCATTCTATCGCCGAGCTCAAAGGCGCTAAATTGATGTCCGCGCCGGGCCCCGCCAATCTCAACACCGCGAAAGCGATCCTGGCCAGGAACGGCTTGAAGGAGGGCGACTACACCATCGATCAGCTCGACATCGGTCAGCACGTCAACGCGATGATCTCAGGCGCCTTCGACGGCGGCTATACGCTCGAGCCCAACGCCTCGATGATGGTGAAAGCGGGCGTGGCGCGCACGCTCGAGGCCGGCGTGATCTCGAAATACATTTTAGGCAACGAACAGGCCACCGCCTATGCGGCCGGCTGCGCCATGACCGGCGACTTCATCGAGAAGCGCCCGGACGTGGCAAAGCGCTTTGCCGCGGCCTGGGCCAAGGCCATCTTCTTCATCAACGCCAATCCGGATGAGGCGCGAAAACATCTCGCCAAGAATACGTTCACGCCGGACAATATCGTCGATAGCGTGCCGATGCTCGGTTATGTGATGGCGAGCGACATGAGCAAGGAGCAGCTCGCCGATCTGCAGGCGCTCGCGGATTTCGGCACCTCGATCGGCGTCGTGCCCGAAAAAGTCGACGCCACGAATTTCCTGCAGAAGTTTTGAACGTGAATAACCCTCGCCCGACCATCGCGACGCGGCCTGCCGCGGTGTTCGATCGCTCTGGCCGCGCCGCCCCACACGTCACGATCCGCGGATTGACCAAGCACTATGAAAACGCCGCAATTTACGATCGCTTCGATTTCGATATCCCGCGCGGCAAGCTGATCTCGGTATTCGGCCCGAACGGCTGGGCAAGAGCACGCTGATCAATATGATCGCCGGGCTGGTGCCGATGGACGCCGGCGAAGTACTATTCGATGGCCGGCCCCTGAAGCAGGTGAAGTTCGGCTATGTGTTCCAGAATTATCGTGAGGCGCTGTTCCCCTGGCTGCGCGCGTTCGACAACATCGCCTATCCCCTGAAGCTGATGGGACTGGCGAGGCGCGAGCGCAATGCCCGCGTCGAGCGCCTCGTCGCCCATCTCGGCGTCAAGGTCGATCTTGCGCTCTACCCCTACCAGCTCTCCGGCGGCCAGCAACAGCTCGTGTCCATCATGCGCGCGCTGATCGTCGAACCGGAAATTCTCTTCCTCGACGAACCGTTCTCCGCGCTGGACTACGAGATGACACTGTTCATGCGCGACCAGCTCCAGCGCGTGTTCATGGAGACCGCGACCACCACGGTGCTGGTGTCGCACGACCTTGAAGAAGCCGTCTATCTCTCCGATTACGTGCTGCTGCTCTCGCGCCGCCCAGCGCGCGTGGTCGAGTTCGTGCCTTACGCAGCTCCGCGGCCCCGCTCCGACAAGGCGATGTCGGAGCCCGACTTCGTTGCGACCAAGGCGCACTGCCTCAGGCTGTTTCAGCGGGAGGTGCAGCGCGGATGAAGGCCAAAGCATGGCTGCCGCTGATCGGCGTCGCCATCCTGCTCACCGTATGGGAGTTGGCGAGTGCGCTGAAGCTGGTCGATCCGGTGCTGCTGCCCTCGCCATATGCGACGTTCCGCACATTGTGGGAAGGCATGATGGCCGGAAAGCTCGGCGCCGATTTTCTCAAGACCGTGGTGCGCACCATCGCCTCCACGGCGATTGCCGCAGGGATCGCGATCCCGCTCGGCATCCTGCTTGGCGCTTCCGAGAGGGTCTATCGTTCGGTGGAATTCCTGATCGATTTCTTCCGCTCCACGCCGGCCTCCGCGATGTTTCCGCTGTTCCTGGTGCTGTTCGGCGTCGGCGATCGCACCAAGATTTCGGTCGCCGCTTTCGGCGCGGCGCTGGTGATCCTTTTCAACGTCGCCTATGGCGTAATGAATGCCCGCAAGACACGCCTGCTGGCGGCCAAAGTGATGGGAGCCTCGCCCACGCGGGTGCTGTTCGACGTAATGCTGTTCGAATCGTTGCCGCAGACATTTGTGGGGCTGCGCAACGGGGTATCGCTGGCGCTGGTGATCATCGTTGTGGCCGAGATGTTCATCGGCTCGACCGACGGGCTCGGGCAGCGCGTGTTCGAGGCGCAACAGCTATTCGATATGCCCGGCATGTACGCCGCGATCTTCGCCGCCGGCGCGCTCGGCTATTCACTGAATTTGTTGTTTTTGCTGATCGAGAACCGGTTCGTGCACTGGGCCGGGCGGTGACCGACACCACGCTATTCTGGACCTGAAATGATGTCCTGCAGCCGCGCGAGCTCTTTTTCCAGTTCGCGCTCCACGTCGGCCGCCTTCATCTCGATCACGCGGTAGCCGCGCTGCTCGAGCCAGGCGCGCCGCACCTGCCGGTCATGCACAATGGTCTCGCTTTCGCTCTCGTTAACCAGCTCGATCGCGATCCGGCGCACGAAGGAGACGAAATCGGGAATATGCCGCCCGATCGGTGTCTGGCGCTTGAACTGGCCGGCAAAACGGCGGTCGCGGGTCAAGGCCTGCCAGAGGATGCGCTCGGCATCGGTCGGGTTGCGCCGGAGCAGCCGTGCCAGGCCGCGCACCGTGCCGCTTTCATGCGGCGGCACGCCGCGCCCGTGTTCGGCGAGCAGCGCACGCAGCCGGGTCGCCTGTTCGCTGTCGAGCACGCCCCCCTTGGCCGGGCCCTTGCGTCCTTCCGCGATCGCCATCACCACGCCGTGCAGCGTGTGCATGTCCTGCTTGGACGGCTCCATGCGGGTGAAGATGTTGCGCAGGTTCACCAGCATGGTCTCGCGCTTTTCGGCGGGCCGCAGGAACTCGACCTTGTCGAGCTCCCGCACCAGGTTTTCAAAGAACGCGTCGATCTGGTGCTGCGAGGCCGGCGGCGAGCGCTCCGGCTTGTCGAACGGAAGCTGACCTCCCGTCGACAGCTTGAACCATTCATAGCCCATCAAGAGCACGGCCTGGGCGAGGTTCAGCGAGGCAAAGCCGGGATTGACGGGAAAGGTGATGATGCGGTTGGCGCGCGCCACCTCCTCATTCGTCAGCCCCCAGCGCTCGCGCCCGAACAGGATGCCGGCCTTCCCTCCGGAGCCGACACGGCTCACGATCTCCCGCGCCGCGGCCTCCGGGCCCAGCACCGGCTTGGCCTGATCGTGGGCGCGGGCGGTGGTGGCAAACAACAGATCGAGATCGGCCACGGCGTCAGTGACGGAATCGAACAGCTCGACGCGATCGAGAATATGGTCGGCGCCGGCCGCCGCGCGCTGGGCGCTGACATTCGGCCAGCCGTCGCGCGGATTGACCAGGCGCAGCCGCGACAGCGCGAAATTGCCCATGGCGCGCGCAGCCATGCCGATATTCTCGCCGAGCTGCGGCTCGACCAGGATGATCACGGGACCGGCGAGCTCATAGCCGGTCTTGGTCTTGTCGGTGCCCGAACCGGTCACGCTTTAACTTTCCGATCAAATCTCAAGACATTGAATCGGGCTTTGATGAAGCTGATTCAAAGCGCCCGAGCCATTCCCGTTGGCTGTCCGGCGCGATTTCTCAAGCAAAATAATGAGGTTAGATTCGGCTTTTGGATCGGAGACGGAGCTCCCGTCAAGCCCCCTTGGCGGTCTGCCGCCGGCAGCGGCGCGGAATGGGCTTCGATCGGCCAAAAGATGCGCGGAAACTGCATAACCCCTCACCTTCCGTGCGCCGTTTGGCAGTGCTATGACGCGCGCGGACAATTAACCCGCCTTCAAAACGCTGTTCCCGAAAGGCCTTAAGCTTATGGCAAAAATCAAGGTGACCAACCCCGTCGTCGAACTCGATGGCGACGAGATGACCCGGATCATCTGGAAGTACATCAAGGACAAGCTGATCCACCCCTTCCTTGACCTCAACCTGATGTATTTCGATCTCGGGATCGAGTATCGCGACAAAACCAACGATCAGGTCACCATCGATGCCGCCAACGCCATCAAGAAGGTCGGCGTCGGCGTGAAGTGCGCCACGATCACGCCCGACGAGGCCCGGGTGAAGGAGTTCAACCTCAAGGAGATGTGGAAGTCGCCGAACGGCACCATCCGCAACATCCTGGGCGGCGTCGTGTTCCGCGAGCCGATCATCTGCAAGAACGTGCCGCGGCTGGTGCCGGGCTGGACTAAGCCCATCATCATCGGCCGCCACGCTTACGGCGACCAGTACCGCGCCACTGACATCAGGTTCCCCGGCAAGGGCACGCTGTCGCTGAAATTCGTCGGCGAGGACGGCACGGTGATCGAGCGCGAGGTGTTCAAGGCGCCGGGCGCGGGTATCGCGATGGAAATGTACAATCTCGACGATTCCATCGCCGATTTCGCCCGCGCCTCGTTCAACATGGGGCTCGCGCGCAACTACTCGGTCTATCTCTCGACCAAGAACACCATCCTCAAGGTCTATGACGGCCGCTTCAAGGATATCTTCCAGGAGATCTTCGACAAGGAGTTCAAGGCGCAATTCGAGGCCAAGAAGATCACCTACGAGCATCGCCTGATCGACGACATGGTGGCGGCGGCGCTGAAGTGGTCGGGCGGCTATGTCTGGGCCTGCAAGAACTATGATGGCGACGTGCAGTCGGACACGGTGGCGCAGGGCTATGGCTCGCTCGGCCTGATGACCTCGGTGCTGATGACGCCTGATGGCAAGACCATGGAGGCTGAAGCCGCCCATGGCACCGTGACGCGCCACTATCGCGAGCACCAGAAGGGCAAGGAGACCTCGACCAATTCCATCGCCTCCATCTTTGCCTGGACGCGCGGCCTTGGACATCGCGCCAAGCTCGACAACAATGCGGAGCTGGCGAAATTTGCCGACACGCTGGAGAAGGTCTGCGTGCAGACCGTCGAGGATGGCTACATGACCAAGGACCTCGCGCTCCTGGTCGGCGCCGACCAGCGCTGGCTGTCGACGACCGGCTTCTTGGACAAGGTTGCGGCCAATCTCGAAAAGGCGATGGCGGCAGCGTAAGGCGCCGGGTTCGTTTGACGTCTTAGCGAACGAAGCCACACACATTGTCATTCCGGGGCGCGTCGAAGACGCGAACCCGGAATCTCGAGATTCCGGGTTCGGTGCTTTCGCACCGCCCGGAATGACGAAGACTAACCGGGGGCACGACCATGCGGCAGCTCGAAAAAGTCGTCCCTGCCCTGTTGTTGTCGCTCCTGTCTGTCGGCGCACTCGCCGCCGAAGCTTCACTCCCCGATGCCCTTGCCGCGCCCGGCGAAACAGCAGTGCTCACCGTGCACGCGGACGGCCAGCAGATCTATGAATGCAGGGCGGGCAACGACGGCAAGCTGGTCTGGACGCTCCGCGAGCCGGCCGCGACGTTGATCGCGGACGGCAAGGTCGCCGGCCGTCACTTCGCCGGCCCGACATGGCAGCTCAACGACGGCAGTGCCGTGGTCGGCAAGGTGCAAGCCAGCATGCCCGGCAAGACCGCGAGCGACGTTGCCTGGCTGAAGCTCGAAGTGATCTCCCACCGCGGCGACGGCCTGCTCGCCGGCGTCGATACCGTGCAGCGGATCAACACGGTCGGCGGCGCGATGGCGGGTCCATGCGACCAGCCGACCGCGACCCGCGCCATGCCCTACACCGCCGATTACATCTTCCTGCGCAAAGCTTGAGCGCTACGCTCCACCGGATCAAGACTGTCCCCCGGATTGCGCCCTCACGCCTCGCGATAGTCCAGCAGGATCAGCCCAACCAGAACGAAGCTGACCGGCCAAACCCATGACGCGATCCGGCCAGTGCGGCCGCCCAGGCGTAATTCCAACCAGCGTGCCCAGCCACCCGCGATCCCGCAAAGCGCGAGCGGCGTATGGCTCATCTCGATGAGAAGCTGATCCTTGACGTTGGCTATGGCGTGGGAGTGCGTGAGCAGCAATGCGCCGCCGAGCGCGACGGTTAAGGGAAAGACCAGCGCCGCCCGGCCCGCCTCCTGCCCGCGCAAGCGCACACGCCATTCGAACAGCCCGAACAGGATGATCAGAAGCACGAACATGCGGTGCTGCGCGACCTCCGGATCGCGCAACGAGGCGAAAAACCCGATCGGCCCCAGCGGCCAGGCCATCTCGTCGGCGCGAAAGAACAGGAATGCCGCCATGCCCAGAAAGACGAGCGGCCAGTGCCTCGCCGAGCGTCCCCACTGGAAATGCTCGATCATGGCGAGCAGGCCGATCAGCACCACGAAGATGCCCGCCCAATGGTGGTTGTATTCCGACCAGGCAATGTCCGCCGCGTTGCGCGGCAGAATGACGCCTTCGCCGGGAACATAGGCTGGCGGCGCACTCGCACGCTGCGCCTGCGCGGCGGCGATCTTCGCCTCCAACAAGGAGATGGTGAGCTTGTCGTGAGCAGGGCTGCTCAAGCGTGGCCATTGCGGCGAGATGCGTTCGACGATCTCCTGCCAGGTCAAACGGTCCTGGCTGAGATCGACACCGGGCGGCAGCGAGGTCAGGGAGCCGGCGGTCATCAGGACCGTGAGGCCGATTCCGATCTCCACCTCGACGAAGCGCCTCAACCGCAAGATCGGCGCGGTCGGATCACGCCGCAGCCGTTCGACCGCGAGATAATTGCCGCCGCCGAGCGCCAGCAGCATCAGCAGCAGCGCGATCTTCGCCGAGATCATCACGCCGTACGCGGTGCTGTAAATGGCCTCGAACGAGCCGAGATAAACCACCGCCATGATGGTGCCGCCGACAACGATGGCGGCGACCGAGGCCATCGACATCAAGGAATAACGCCGACCGATCAGACGCCAGTCGCTCGGCGAGCGGCAGCCGTTCAACGCCAACAGGAAACAAGGCAGCCCGCCAATCCAGACACCCGCGCCCAGCATGTGGAGGGCGTCGGACAGCAGCAGCGGCCAGCGTACACCGACGCGGCTTGCCGCATGCGTCAGGTTGAGCTGCATGGCCAGCCCCAGCAGGGCGAGGCCGACCAGAGCCGCGGCGCGCCGACCCGACCACGGGCTTTTCGCGAAACGGTCTTTCGCCAACAGCGCGATGCCGAGCGCGCACGCTGCAACCGCAAGCTCGAATCTGGCGAAATCCGCGCTCGCCGCTTCGCGCCACGACACCTCAAGCGTCCCCGTCAGCGCCGCGGCGTTGACGACGAGCGAGGCGATGGTCAGGGCGAACCAGGCGAGCGCACTGGCCCGCAGAAGCCTTTGACACCTGCCGTCGACCGAAACGCTGTCCGCCGACAGCTTCGCCTGCAACGGACGCCACAACAGCACCTGGAATGCGATTCCGCCAAAGGTGAAGGACTGCGCCAGCAGGGTCAGCCCGCGAAGAACGACCGACAAATAACCGAAAATGTCGAGGAAAAGGAACAAGGTCGTCGGTCTAGCGCACGGTGAAGGGAATCTCGCCGCGCGTGATGTGCCCATCAACGCTCAGCACCTGCCAGCGCAAGCGCCACGCACCGGGCGCCAGGACCTGCGCCTCGGCATCGAGTTCGTCGGCCGGCGAGTCCGGCGTCGGCGTCACCGCCTGCTCTGCTCCGTCAGGCGCCAACAGCCTTATTCGGGAGCGCGAATGGTCGATCCGGCTGTTGAAACGCAGACGGATCGAGACGGCATCTTTCGCAACTGTTGCCCCCGCCGCCGGCGAGGACGAAACGATGATGGCATGCGCCCCTGCCCCGGTCGGGGCAGCGAGCAGCAGCACCGAGAGCAGCAGGGCGTGCGGAATTTTGGAGAGGGAAGAAATTTTGGAGAGGGAAGACATGGCTTTCGGACGGCGGCCACTCGCAGCGGAGGTTTTTCGGTGCGGAGCTGTGCAGCGAGCATGTTGCAGCTTTTGCGATATGTTAGATGCCGGCACGCTCGGCAAGTAGGCACAAAATTGTGACCTCTTGGGTTGTCACCTGACATCACCGTGACCGCGCAGGCCGAGCCGCGCCCCTGGACCTCGCGAGCCGCTGGTGCCTCACCTGACGCCATCCAGCCCGCCGCCCTTGCCGCCGCCCGAGCGGATGTTCTAATACGCCGTCGAGCCTTGATGACCCCTCAGGGGGACGCTGCAGCCGTTGCGCACCGCCTCCGGACCCGGCCGATGAACCGCCAAGCATGGCATCGCCGGACCGCGAAATTGCCGGTCGCGTCCCCGGCGGCTTCCTTGTAAAGGCTCGCTTGACTGTTCGATTGCCGCCGGTCTCCAGACCGCCCGGTCAACACTATCGGAGAAACGCCATGCCGACCTATCGATCCCGGACCACCACACATGGCCGCAACATGGCCGGGGCTCGCGGCCTGTGGCGCGCCACCGGGATGACGAACGAGGATTTCGGCAAGCCGATCATCGCGGTCGCCAACTCCTTCACCCAATTCGTACCCGGGCATGTCCATCTGAAGGACCTCGGCCAGCTCGTGGCGCGCGAGATCGAGAAGGCCGGCGGCGTCGCGAAAGAGTTCAACACCATCGCAGTCGATGACGGCATCGCCATGGGCCATGACGGCATGCTCTACAGCCTGCCCTCGCGCGAGCTGATCGCCGACAGCGTCGAATACATGGTCAATGCGCATTGCGCGGACGCGCTGGTCTGCATCTCCAATTGCGACAAGATCACGCCCGGCATGCTGATGGCGGCGCTCCGCCTCAACATCCCCACCGTGTTCGTCTCCGGCGGACCGATGGAGTCGGGCAAGGTCAACCTCAAGGGCAAGATCAAATCGGTCGACCTGATCGATGCGATGGTGGCGGCCGCCGACGAGCATGTCAGCGACAGTGAGGTCGAGGTGATGGAGCGCTCGGCATGCCCGACCTGCGGCTCCTGCTCGGGCATGTTCACCGCCAATTCGATGAACTGCCTCACCGAGGCGCTGGGCCTGTCGCTGCCGGGCAACGGCTCGGTGCTGGCAACCCATGCCGACCGCAAGAGCCTGTTCATCGAGGCCGGTCATCTCATCGTCGACCTCGCGCGGCGCTATTACGAGCAGGACGACGAAAGCGTCCTGCCGCGCAGCATCGCGAACGCCAGGGCCTTCGAGAACGCCATGAGCCTCGACATCGCCATGGGTGGCTCGACCAACACCGTGCTGCATCTTTTGGCCGCAGCTCATGAGGGCGAGGTGCCCTTCACCATGAAGGACATCGACCGTCTCTCGCGCAAAGTGCCGGTGCTCTGCAAGGTCGCCCCGTCGGTGGCAGACGTGCACCTGGAAGACGTGCACCGCGCCGGCGGCGTGATGGCGATCCTGGGCGAGCTCGACCGCGCCGGCCTCATTCAGTCCGACCTGCCAAGCGTTCACTCAGCGACGCTTGCGTCCGCGCTGGAGCGCTGGGACATCCGTCGCACCAAGAGCGATAGCGTGCGCAACTTCTACAAGGCAGCACCTGGCGGCGTGCCGACGCAAACGGCCTTCAGCCAGGACCGCAGGTTCGAGGAGCTCGACCTCGATCGCAGCACGGGCTGCATCCGCGACATCGAGCACGCCTATTCCCGCGATGGCGGCCTTGCGGTGTTGTACGGCAACTTGGCGCTCGACGGCTGCATCGTGAAGACCGCCGGCGTCGATGCCAGCATCCTGAAATTCTCAGGACCCGCCCGCGTGCTGGAAAGCCAGGATGCCGCGGTCGAGGCGATCCTGACCAACAGGATCAGGGCCGGCGATGTCGTGGTGATCACCTATGAGGGACCGCGCGGCGGTCCCGGCATGCAGGAAATGCTCTATCCCACCAGCTACCTGAAATCGAAGGGGCTCGGCAAAGCCTGCGCCCTGATCACCGATGGCCGCTTCTCGGGCGGCACATCGGGCTTGTCGATCGGCCACGTTTCGCCGGAAGCCGCCGAAGGCGGCCTCATCGGCCTGGTGCAGGAGGGCGACCGGATCGAGATCGACATCCCCGCGCGCTCGATCCATCTTGCGGTGGACGAGGCGGAACTGAAACGGCGCCGCGAGGCGATGCTGGCCAAGGGCGACAAGGCCTGGAAGCCTGCGAAGCGCAAGCGCAAGGTGTCGACCGCGCTCAAGGCGTATGCCGCGCTCGCGACCAGCGCCGCGCGCGGCGCGGTGCGGGTGGTGAAGGATTAGGGCAGGAATACAGCGCTGCTGATCGTTGTGCCCTCGCCCCTTATGGGAGAGGGCAGCCTGGTGGACACAGGCGCGCCAGGGTGAGCGGTTTGCCTCCGCGATCGAACATCTCTCCCTTTGTACCTATTGGAGAGAGACCCCTCATCCGTCGCGGACTTCGTCCGCGACACCTTTTCCCACGAGGAAGAAGGAAGGAGTTCGTGGCTCGCAGCCTCACGCCCCCGCCATTGCCCTCTCGATCGCCTCAAGCGCCGCGCTCGCCTTCGCCCCATCCGGGCCGCCGGCCTGCGCCATGTCGGGGCGGCCGCCGCCGCCCTTGCCGCCGAGCGCCTCGGAAGCGATGCGCACCAGGTCGACCGCGTTGTAGCGCGCGGTGAGATCGGGCGTGACGCCGACCACGACACCGGCCTTGCCGTCGCCGGTGACGCCGACGATAGCGACCACACCGGAGCCGAGCTGCTTCTTGCCGTCGTCGGCGAGGCTCTTGAGATCCTTCATCTCGATCCCCTCGACCGCGCGCGCCATCAGCTTGACCTTGCCGACCTCGCGCACGCCATCCGCGCCTTTCCCCGAAACGCCGCCGCCCATGGCGAGCTTTTTGCGCGCATCCGACAAGTCGCGCTCGAGCTTCTTGCGCTCATCGAGCAGCGCGGTGATGCGCGCCGGCACGTCCTCGACCGTCGTGCGCAATTCGGCGGCCGCGGTCTTGGCGAGCCCCATCACGTCGTTGGCGTGCTTGCGCGCGCCGCGCCCGGTCAGCGCCTCGATGCGGCGGACGCCGGAGGACACCGCGCTTTCGCTGGTCACTGAGATCAGGCCGATGTCGCCGGTGCGGCGGACATGGGTGCCGCCGCAGAGCTCGACCGACCACCCAAGCGCGTTCTCGCCGTGCTCGCGCGATCCCTTGCCCATCGACACCACACGCACCTCATCACCATACTTCTCGCCGAACAGCGCGCGGGCGCCGGCCTCACGAGCCTCGTCCAGCGCCATCAGGCGCGTGGTCACCTCCTCGTTCTCCAGCACCACCTCGTTGGCGATGTCTTCGACACGCGCCAGCTCTTCCGGCGTGATCGGCTTGGGATGCGCGAAATCGAAGCGCAGGCGGTCGGGGGCGACCAGCGAGCCACGCTGGGCGATGTGATCGCCGAGCACCTGCCGCAGTGCTTCGTGCAACAGATGCGTTGCCGAGTGATTGCGCCGGATCGAGCTACGGCGCGCATGGTCCACATCGAGCTGCAGCGCGGTGCCGACCTTCAGCGTGCCGTGCTCCACCGTGCCCAAATGCACGAAGAGGTCGCCGGCCTTCTTTTGCGTGTCGGTGACGCGGAATTTGGCGCCTTCACCGAGCATCACGCCGGTATCGCCAACCTGACCGCCGGACTCCGCATAAAACGGGGTCTGGTTCAAAACGATCGCACCGCTCTCGCCGGCCTGCAGGCTTTCGACCTCCTGGCCGTCCTTGACCAGCGCCGCGACCACGCCTTCCGCAGTCTCGGTCTCATAGCCCAAGAACTCGGTCGCGCCCAGCTTCTCACGCAGCGGAAACCACACGCTCTCGGTCGCGGCCTCGCCCGAGCCAGCCCAGGCCGCACGCGCCTTCTCGCGCTGGCGGTCCATGGCGTCGGTGAAGGCCGCCACGTCGACGCCGATGCCGCGCGACTTCAGCGCGTCCTGGGTCAGATCGAGCGGAAAGCCGTAGGTGTCGTACAGCGTGAAGGCGGTGTCGCCGTCGAACATGTCGCCCTTCTTCAGGGCCGCGCTCTTCTCATCCAGGATGGCAAGGCCGCGCTCCAAGGTTTTGCGGAAGCGGGTCTCTTCCAGCCGCAGCGTCTCCTCGATCAAATTCTCCGCGCGCACCAGTTCGGGATAGGCCTGGCCCATCTCGCGCACCAGCGCCCACACCAGGCGATGCATCAAGGGCTCCCGCACGCCCAGGAGCTGCGCGTGGCGCATGGCGCGGCGCATGATCCGACGCAGCACATAGCCGCGGCCTTCGTTGGACGGCAGCACGCCGTCGGCGATCAGGAAGGAGGACGCGCGCAGGTGATCGGCGATCACGCGCAGCGAGGCCTTGTGCTGGCCGTTCGGATTGGCGCCGGTGAGATCGGAGATGGCGCGGATCAGCGAGACGAAGAGATCGATGTCGTAATTGTCGTGCTTGCCCTGGAGCACCGCTGCGACGCGCTCGAGCCCCGCTCCGGTATCGATCGAGGGCTTGGGCAGCGCCACGCGCTTGCCGTCCTCGAACTGCTCGAACTGCATGAACACGAGATTCCAGATCTCGATGTAGCGGTCGCCATCGGCCTCCGCCGAGCCGGGCGGGCCGCCCCAGACCTTGTCGCCGTGGTCATAGAAGATTTCCGAGCAGGGCCCGCACGGGCCGGTGTCGCCCATCTGCCAGAAATTGTCGGAGCCCGCGATGCGGATGATGCGCGACTCCGGCAGGCCCGAGATCTTCTTCCAGAGGCCGAACGCCTCATCGTCGTCGATATAGACGGTCGCCCACAGCTTGTCCTTCGGCAGGCCGAACTCCGTCGTCACCAGCTTCCAGGCAAGCTCGATCGCGCGATCCTTGAAGTAATCGCCGAACGAGAAATTGCCGAGCATCTCGAAAAAGGTGTGATGCCGCGCGGTATAGCCGACATTGTCGAGGTCGTTGTGCTTGCCGCCGGCGCGCACGCATTTCTGCGAGGTGGTGGCGCGCGAATAGGGCCGCTTCTCGACGCCGGTGAAGACGTTCTTGAACTGCACCATGCCGGCGTTCGTGAACATCAGGGTCGGGTCGTTGCGCGGCACGAGCGGCGACGACGGCACGATCTCATGGCCGTTTTGGGCAAAGAAGTTCAGAAAAGTCGACCTGATGTCGTTGACGCCTGTCATATTCATCCAATCGGAAAGCTGGCCGTGCCCGCAAAATTAATGGTTTTCCGGCGCAACGCTTTTAGACAAGGGCAGCCGCGCTGTCCAGAAACTGTGCAGGCGGATCATGGACTTGCCGCGAAAGCGTAAAGTTCGTTGATAGATGCTGCGCCGCGTTGACAGCCTGGTACAGGTCGTGTTTCCCTTCGATCTGTTCAAGACAGCCACGTCGGGAGAGACCGGCTTTGATGCCGGCGCCGAAGGAGCAACCGCCCCGGAAACTCTCAGGCAAAAGGACCGTGTGGCTTTGATAACATCTGGAAAGAGACGCCGAGGGTTCTTGGCCTGACGCGTCCGCCGACGGGATAATACTCTCAGGCAAAGCGACAGATGGGGCTCAAAGGGTTGTCGGGGATGGTCCCCGGGAACCACGGAGGGCCTCCTGATGCTTGCGCGTGATGACATCCCCCTAAAACGCACTCCCCTCCATGCCCTTCATGTGTCGCTCGGCGCCAAGATGGTGCCGTTCGCGGGCTACGAGATGCCCGTGCAATATGCAGCCGGGGTTTTGAAGGAACACCTCCATACGAGGCAAAAAGCCGGGCTGTTCGACGTGTCCCATATGGGCCAGGTCGCGCTGCGCGCGAAATCGGGCCGGGTTGAAGATGCGGCGCTGGCGCTCGAGCGCCTGGTGCCGCAGGACGTTTTGAGCCTTGCTCCGCGCCGCCAGCGCTATGCGCAGTTCACCCACGAGCAAGGCGGCATTCTCGATGATCTCATGGTTGCCAATTTCGGCGACCACCTCTTCGTGGTGGTGAACGCCGCCTGCAAGGACGCCGATGAAGCGCATCTGCGCGCGCATGTGTCCGATTCGTGCCTGATCGAGCCGCTCGCCGACCGCGCACTGCTGGCCCTGCAAGGACCGAGGGCCGAATCCGTATTGGCGAAATTCTGTGCGGAGGCACCGAGCCTGCGGTTCATGGACGCCGGGCCGCGCAAAGTTGCGGGCCTTGACTGCTTCGTGTCCCGTTCGGGCTATACCGGCGAGGACGGTTTTGAGATTTCGGTCCCGGCGGAACAGGCGGAACAGCTTGCAAAGGCGCTGCTGCAAGATCCTGACGTCCTGCCAATCGGGTTAGGGGCGCGCGACAGCTTGCGCCTCGAGGCCGGGCTTTGCCTCTACGGTCATGACATCGACAGCACGACCACCCCGATCGAGGCGGCGCTGGAATGGTCGATCCAAAAGAGCCGCCGCCAAGGCGGCGCCCGCGCCGGCGGCTTTTTCGGCGCGGAAAAGATTCTCAGCCAATTTGCCATTGGTGCCCCGCGCCGCCGTGTCGGCTTGAAGCCGGAGGGCCGCGCGCCGGTGCGCGAGGGTGCGCTGCTGTTTGCCGATCGAGCCGCATCCGAGCCGATCGGCACGGTCACTTCGGGCGGCTTTGGCCCCTCCCTCAATGCCCCGGTCGCGATGGGCTATGTGCCCACGCAGCTTTCGGCCAACGGGACCCAGCTTTTCGCGGAAGTGCGTGGGCAGCGCCTGCCCGTGCGCGTCGCCGCCACACCCTTCGTTCCCAACACCTACAAGCGCTGAAGGACATCACATGACCACGCTGTTCACCTCCGACCACGAATGGCTCCGTATCGAGGGCGATGTCGCAACGGTGGGGATTACCGACTACGCGCAACAGCAGCTCGGCGATGTCGTCTTCGTCGACCTGCCCAAGGTCGGCCGCGCGCTGAAGAAGGCGGAGGCCGCTGCGGTGGTGGAGTCCGTGAAGGCCGCCTCCGATGTCTACGCGCCGATCTCAGGTGAGGTGCTTGAAGTGAACGAGGAGCTCAGTTCCGAACCTGCGCTGGTCAATTCCGATGCGCAAGGAAAGGCCTGGTTCTTCAAGATCAAGATTGCCGACAGAAACGAGCTCGGCGGCCTGATGGATGAGGCCGCCTACAAGGCGCACACGGCGTGAGAGCAGAGACCATGCGGCAATATTGGCTCACCAATCGGCCGGCATTCTCATCTCGTTATGCCCCGCCTTGTGCCGGGCATCCACGTCCTTTCGCTTGGCACATGGTGAATGGCCGGGACAAGCCCGGCCATGACGGAGCATTTCAACGGCTCGCAGAGAGGATCAACGCATGAACGCGCCCTTTAAACCGACCAGCGACGCCGCAGCCACTTTCGTGCGCCGGCACATCGGACCGTCGCCGCGCGATATCGAAGCGATGCTTCAGACCGTCGGCGCAAGCAGCCTGTCCGCGCTGATGCTGGAGACGCTGCCTGGCTCGATCCGGCAGAAGGCGCCGCTCGATCTCGGTCGCGCCTTGAGCGAAACCGAGGCGCTTTCGCATATGCGCGAGCTCGCCACGCAAAACCAGGTGTTCACCTCACTGATCGGCCAGGGATATTCCGGCACCATTCTGCCCACGGTGATCCAGCGCAACATCCTGGAGAACCCGGCCTGGTACACGGCCTACACGCCCTATCAGCCCGAGATCAGCCAGGGTCGGCTGGAGGCGCTGTTCAATTTCCAGACCATGATCTCTGACCTCACCGGGCTCGATGTCGCCAATGCCTCGCTGCTGGATGAGGCGACCGCCGTCGCCGAGGCGATGGCGCTCGCCGAGCGGGCCTCGCAGGCGAAGACCAAGGCATTCTTCGTCGACCATGAAGTGCATCCGCAGACGCTTGCGGTGCTCCGGACCCGCACCGAACCGTTGGGGTGGAATCTGATCGTCGGCGATCCCGCGACCGATCTCGCAAGTGCCGATGTGTTCGGCGGCGTCCTGCAATATCCGGGTACATCCGGCGCGGTGCGCGACCTGCGCCCGGCGATCGCGGCGCTGCGCGGCAAGGGCGCGCTGGCGATCGTTTCGGCCGACCTGCTCGCGCTGACCCTGCTCGCCTCGCCCGGCGAGCTCGGCGCCGACATCGGGGTCGGCTCGGCGCAGCGCTTCGGCGTGCCGATGGGGTATGGCGGGCCGCACGCGGCCTATATGGCGGTGCGCGATGCGCTCAAGCGCTCGCTGCCCGGCCGCATCGTCGGCTTGAGCGTGGATTCGCGCGGGGCGCCTGCCTATCGGCTGGCGCTGCAGACCCGCGAGCAGCATATTCGCCGCGAGAAGGCGACCTCCAACATCTGCACCGCGCAGGTGCTGCTCGCAGTGATCGCCTCGATGTATGCGGTCTATCACGGCCCGGAAGGGCTCACCGCGATTGCACGCAACGTGCATCGCCGCGCTTCGGTGCTGGCGGCCGGCCTGCGCAAGCTCGGGTTCGCACCGAGAAGCGAGGCGTTCTTCGACACCCTGACCGTCGAGGTCGGGGCGCGGCGGGACCAGATCGTGGCGCGGGCGCTGACTGAGAAGATCAATCTCGGGATCGGCGGAGCCGGCTTGCGCGTCGCGCTGGACGAGACCACGACGCCCGACATCGTCGAGGCGGTGTGGCGCGCGTTCGGCGGCAGCCTGTCCTATGCGGAGGTCGAGGCCGGCGCGCGCGACGCGCTGCCGCTGGAGCTGAAGCGCACGACGCATTTCCTCACCCATCCCGTGTTCCATGCGCATCGCTCGGAGACCGAGATGCTGCGCTACATGCGCAAGCTCGCCGACCGCGACCTCGCGCTCGACCGTGCCATGATCCCGCTCGGCTCTTGCACCATGAAGCTGAACGCCACCACCGAGATGGTGCCGCTGACCTGGCCGGAGTTCGCGGCGCTGCACCCCTTCGCGCCGCGCGAGCAGGCGGGAGGCTATCACGCGCTGTTTGCGCGGCTGGAAAAATGGCTCTGCGACATCACTGGCTATGACGCGATTTCGCTGCAGCCGAACTCCGGCGCACAGGGCGAGTATGCAGGCCTGCTCGCGATCCGCGGCTATCACGCCGCTCGCGGCGAAGGGCATCGCAAGGTTTGCCTGATCCCCTCCTCCGCCCACGGCACCAATCCGGCGTCAGCCGCGATGGCCGGCATGGAGGTGGTGGTGGTTGCCTGCGACGCGCGCGGCGATGTCGATGTCGACGATCTGCGTGCCAAGGCGGAGGCGCGCGGCAAGAATCTTGCGGCTGTCATGATCACCTATCCCTCGACGCACGGCGTGTTCGAGGAGCACATTCGCGAAATCTGCGAGATCGTGCATGCCCATGGCGGCCAGGTCTATCTCGACGGCGCCAACATGAATGCGCAGGTCGGACTGTCGCGGCCCGGCGACTATGGCGCCGATGTCAGCCATCTCAACTTGCACAAGACCTTTTGCATTCCCCATGGCGGCGGCGGTCCGGGCATGGGCCCGATCGGCGTGAAGGCGCATCTGGCGCCGTTCCTGCCGGGTCATCCGGCCCTCCTTCATTCGGAACGCGATGGCGAGCAGCCTCACGCAGTCGGGCCGGTCTCGGCCGCGCCCTTCGGCTCGGCGTCGATCCTGACCATCTCCTACATCTACATTTTGCTGATGGGCGGCGAAGGGCTGACCCGTGCCACGGAGGTCGCGATCCTCAATGCCAATTACGTGGCAGCGCGGCTGAACGCGCATTTCCCGGTGCTCTATCGAAATGCGAAAGGCCGCGTCGCGCACGAATGCATCATCGATCCGAGGCCGCTGAAGACCGCTTGCGGCGTCACCGTCGATGACATCGCAAAGCGCCTGATCGATTACGGTTTCCACGCCCCGACCATGAGCTTCCCAGTGCCGGGCACGCTGATGATCGAACCGACGGAGTCGGAATCGAAAGCGGAGCTGGATCGTTTTTGCGATGCGATGATCGCGATCAGGCGGGAGATCGCCGAGGTCGAGAGCGGCCGCTTCAAGATCGAGGCCTCGCCCCTGCGGTACGCGCCGCACACGGTGCACGACATCGCCGATGACGAGTGGAAGCGCGCCTACAGCCGCACTGAGGGCTGTTTCCCGGATGGGGTGTCGCGCATGGACAAATATTGGTCGCCGGTCGGCCGGGTCGACAACGTCTATGGTGATCGCAACCTGGTGTGCTCGTGCCCGCCGGCGAGCAATTACGCGCAAGTGGCGGAGTAACCGACAAATCCGTCACTCCGGGGCGCCTCGAAAGAGGCGAACCCGGAATCTCGAGATTCCGGGTCTGGTCCTTCAGACAGGCCCGGAATGACCGAGCCTCAAGGCGCGATCAGGGCCCCCCTTGACCGGATCCCAGCGCCACAGGCGATCGTTGGTGAGCTCCGTACTGTCCCACCAGCGGTGGATCCGGTTATGCCGGCTGAAATCCTCACCTCCTGCAAGGACGGCCTCGGCCGGGCGGCGAGATAGCTTGCGAAGTTCGCCTTCGGATGGCAACGGCCCCAAACGAAGCGAAAGCAGAACGGGACGACGAGGTCAGCGCGCTCGGCGCGGATAAGACTTAGGCCGGAAGAGCTGGTCAGGATTAGCCGGGACGCCTTGGCCTTGCTAGCCACTGCTCGTCGCATGATCTTCGCCTCCGCCCTTTCTTAATCGGCAGCATCCGACTCGAGCTTCAGCGCGGAGTTCGCGCGAGGGCGTTTCGGTCAATCCTGCCGGCGGCCGCCTCAAAACGTACATGCCCGGCACGGGGGACGGCCGGGCATGACGCTAACCTTCGCTAATGCGGCTCACGAAGGTCTAAGGCCTTACTCCTCCGCCGGCTCTTCGCCGTCGGCATCGCGCTCGGGCGTGCCGGCGAGGATCTGCTCGGCGATCAGGCCGGAGTTTTGCCGGATGGCGGTTTCGATCTTGGCGGTGATGTCGGGATTGGATTTCAAGAACGATTTGGCATTCTCCCGTCCTTGGCCGAGCCGCTGACTATCATAGGAGAACCAGGCGCCGGATTTTTCGACAATGCCGGCCTTGACGCCGAGGTCGAGAATCTCGCCCATCTTGGAGACACCCTCGCCATACATGATGTCGAATTCGACCTGCTTGAACGGCGGCGCCAGCTTGTTCTTCACCACTTTCACGCGCGTCGTGTTGCCGACCACCTCATCGCGCTCCTTGATCGAGCCGATGCGGCGGATGTCGAGGCGGACGGAAGCATAGAATTTCAGCGCGTTGCCGCCGGTGGTGGTCTCGGGCGAGCCGTACATCACGCCGATCTTCATGCGGATCTGGTTGATGAAGATCACCATGGTGTTGGACTTGTTGATCGAGGCGGTGAGCTTGCGCAGCGCCTGGCTCATCAGGCGCGCCTGCAGGCCCGGCAGCGCCTCACCCATCTCGCCTTCGAGCTCGGCCCGCGGCACCAGCGCGGCCACCGAATCGACCACCAGCACGTCGACCGCGCCGGAGCGCACCAGGGTGTCGCAGATTTCCAGTGCCTGCTCGCCGGTGTCGGGCTGCGAGATCAGGAGTTCGTCGATATTGACGCCCAGCTTGCGCGCATAGACCGGATCGAGCGCATGCTCGGCATCGATGAAGGCGCAAATGCCGCCCTTCTTCTGCGCTTCGGCCACCGTATGCAACGCGAGTGTCGTCTTGCCCGAAGACTCCGGCCCGTAGATCTCCACGATCCGCCCCTTCGGCAGGCCGCCGACGCCGAGCGCAATGTCGAGCCCGAGCGAGCCGGAAGACACCGTCTCGACATCCATCGAGCGGTCGTTCTTGCCGAGCTTCATCACCGAGCCCTTGCCGAATTGCCGCTCGATCTGGGACAGCGCGGCGGATAGCGCTTTGGACTTATCCATGGAAGAACCTTCGACGATACGCAGGGCCGGGACGGTCATCTGTTAACTCCTTATGGCGGGGATTCGCGAGTGGGACAAACGGTTGAAAGAGGCGGCCGACGGTTAAAAAACAACGTACACCATTTGTTCCATGTTCGCAATATGTTCTTTTTTTGCAAGATGCAGCGGAGCCCCTCTGCCGTCCCCGCCGCGGCGGCTAGGACCGACGCGAGCGCCAACTTTCCTGGCCGATTGTGAACTTTTGGACAGACCAGCCGCGAATTGTCCGCTTAGCTGTCCCCGTTTCATTTCACCAAATTGTATTGGCGAATCGTCCGGTGGATCTCCAGGCCACCGGATTTTCGCGCCTACGCCTGATGTTCATGAGCGCGGTAGCCAGCAGCGTGTTGGCCTGCCGAGACTCGGCTCCGTCAGTTTGAACCAAACACCTGCCCATTCGTTGCGCAATATCACTGGCAAACGGCACGAGCCTGTGGGCGCTGGTGGCTGAGAGACCGGTCGCGCTCCCGCCTGCAAGAAAGGGTGCGCGCTATGCAGGATCGCCACGGCGGCCAGCGTCTGTTCGGCACGACCGAGGAGCTTGCCCGGCAGACCGAGCGGACGCGCGAAATCACGAAACAGGCGGTCGAGCTTCTTCGGCAGCCCGTGCCGGATACGTTTCTCGGCCGAAAAACCCAGGAGCCTTTCCCCAGGGAGGAACAAGGGCCGATGCCGAAACCCCAACGCGGGTGAGGGCTAGCCAAACCGGCACGGCTCTTGCTTGGCAAAGACGGCCAGCACCACGGAAGCACTGGTGCAGCAAGGCCGGCCCGGTGCACCCTGTTACCCGGCAAAGGGTGCGCCGGGCGGCCTTCACAGCAGATCCGGTTTTCCCTAAGGCCCTTCCGCTTCGCTGGGCCTTGGTCTCCCCGATTTGATGAGCAGTTGCGCCTCGGTCCTCCTAGAGTGCGGACATGGACAGGCGCTATACCGCCAGGGAAAAGGCCAGGATAACCGCCGGCGCCATTGTCTCCCTGGTCATTGTCGGATGGATGGTGCTCCTCGCCATCGCAGCCCTCTCCGCGCGCTAGGCGGATGGAGCCGGCTGGGTCGAAGGGTTCCTCGGGGAACCAAGCGCCCTACGACCAATTGTGAACATTCGCTGCGGAACGGAATCGCGGTTCGCGCGTGATGTCTCCCGACGGGGGTTCTTGTCGGGGATCAATGGACCGTGCCTGGAAGACTCTACTTCGCGCGTCAGGCCGCGGCGCTGCTAAGGTTTGCCAAATCCACGTCAAACCCGGAGCTGGCCGCAGCTCTGGTGGCGAGGGCTGCCGCCTACAAGTCGCAGGTCGACGAGAGAGCCTCGGAGGCTCCCGACCCCAGCCCTCACCCACCGGACGTCGAGGCAACGGAATAGCCATCCTGCTTCGTTCGTAAGCTCAACTTTGATGTCCGCTGCGGCTTCCCGGTGAAGCACGGGAGAATCCGTTCGAAGCGTGGACGCAGGGCGCCTCGCACCGGTAACCCCGGCAGTCTGCGCCCGGCTGCTGCGGTTCCGTCGCCAGCCTATGATGCGCGGCCGCTCATCGCTTTTGGAAGAGTTCAATTCGTAACACGGGAACCAATTTCTCGATTGCCACTTGACGCACCAAACCTGGACGGGGGAGCGGCCATTGGAAGCGAACGAGATGCCCGTCATCCTGGTCGTCGAAGACGAGCAGGTGATCCAAGGGATGATCGAGGAGACGCTGGCCGAAGGGGGCTATGAGGTCGCCATCGCCGCCTCCGGCGAAGAGGCGGTGAAGCTGATTGCGGGCGATGAACACAAGTACCGGGCGCTGGTGACCGACATCAATTTATCGGGGCCGATGGATGGCTGGGAGATCGCGCGCCACGCGCGGGAGCTCCGCGCGGATTTTCCCGTCGTCTATATGAGCGGCAAGGATGCCGAGGGCTGGACCTCGAAGGGCGTTCCCAACAGCATCATGCTCAGCAAACCGTTCGCTCCCGCGCAACTCGTCACGGCGGTGTCCCAGCTCCTCAATGTAGGGACAGGTCCGACTGCAGCTTGATGTCTCCAACAGCGGAGCGGCGCCCAAAAAAACGGCCCCAGTGTTTGCAGCCGGGGCCGTGAGGGGTCGTTGCCAAAGCGGGGGCAAACCGCACAATAGCAACGCCGATATGGTGCGACGCCTCGCCGGTTCCGTCTCTAACCTATGATGCCGCGAAGATGAGAAAACCCTCAATGCGACGGCCCCAGCTCAGGGGAGAAGCCGGGGCCGCTCTTGCGGGGGTGTATCTAAGGGACGATACGGCAAGCTAACGGCGCCGACCGGCAATCGTTCCCGCGCCTCTCTCCCCTTCACCGTGATGGCGGTCCTGATCGTACGACCGTAATCTTTGGGTCGGGCTTCCGGGGCGATCTGAGCGTTCACTCGCGCCACTGAGATCTCGTGCGTCGTCATGCTCCCGCAGCAGCCGAACCAGTTCGGCCATGCTCGATCGGTCGGTGCGGTGATCCGCAACATGCGGCGCGATCTCGTCAGGATGGCGCGCCCGCTTCCTGGGGCGCGAAAACAGGTCGATGAGCTTCATGTTTTGCTTTTGCCGTGTGGGCCAACGGAGAGCGAATCACCGACACTCGCAAGCCAAGTTTGATGGCTGACGTCAGTTCCGACGATTACGCATGTGAATTCTTCGCTCGCGGCCGGACCAACGCGCGACTTCCGCACGGGTTGCGCGAAGTGCTGTGTTTTCAACACGTTTTTCGCGCATTTCGTCCGTAGTTCTCCGCGGAAGAACAAAGTTCCTCATCACGAACGAATCGCGGCCACTACCGATGGCGCTTTCAACTTCATTGGAAGAAGGCGTCACTGTCTTGGAACGGTGATACGGCCCGGGCATAATCGACCGCATGAAAAAAGGCGACATCGTCTGCCCGGAGTGCAAGGCCGGCATCCGCCGGATTGAACTCAATTCGCGTAAGGGACACGCGGGCGAATTCCGCTGTCCGCTGTGCAATTGCTTGCTGGAAATTTCCGACGGCTCTACGGAAATCGCCTATCGCCTGACGGTCGCGCCGGAAAAGCTTTTTGAATAGCGGATGTCAGATCTTTCTGGCGAGACGTGACCCGTCGTCCGCTCGCAACACATCACGCCCATCCGAAAGCGCCCGCGAAGCGCAAAGTGGAAGCCGCCTTCGCTCGCGACAAGCACGAAGCATTTGCGCCGAAATCATGCTCAAAGAGCGAGATGAGATCATGATCTCGTTGCGCCCAATCGATCATGCTCCGAGGCTCATTTACGCGACCGCACCGTCCGCTTAAGATCCGGCGCAAACTTCCATCATCCCCAAGTCAAGCAATGACCGTGCACACGCCCAAGCTTCTGACGCCGGAAGAATTTGCCTCGCTCCTCGAAGTCGCGGTAAGCGCGCCCGACGTCTACGTTCCAGCGGCGCATCTGAGCAAGCTCGTCGCGCTCGGCTATGTCGCGCTGACCGCCAAAGGTCCCCTCGTCACCGGCGACGGACTGATTCGCATCACCGAAAGCGAGTAGCGGTACAACCGCGCACCTGAAGCGGGATCGAATTACCGCGAGCCGTAGTCTTCCGGAATTGAACCTCCCGCCTTTTGCGCCTCCATTAGCGGCATGCGTCTGCGCTCACCCTTTTGAAGGGCGGAGCGGTATTTTCGTTCATTGGTTCTACCATGCCGCTCTATTTTTTTCGCATCCGTAACGGTCGCTATTCGGGCGCCTCGGAAATCGGCAGCGAATGCGCCGATCGCGACGCGGCCTGGAAAGAGCTGACGAATGTCTGCGCCGACATCGCCAGTGGTCTCTCCCGCAAGCTCCAGGAAAACTCGGAGTGGCAGATGGAGATGCTGGACGAGCAGAAACAGCCGATCTTCCGCATTCGCATCGTGGCCGAGACGCTCGACGGGGCGTAACCCAAGCAACGAAGTGCCGCGCTGCCGAACTGATACGGCCTTTCCTTAAGTCAAACGTTGATGCGACGATCATTTCCACGGCCCGTCAGCTCCAAGCGCGTCGGCGGTTGAAATCTCCGCGATAGTTGGCCGGTGTTGATGCAGATCAAAATGGCGGGATGCCATGTTGGCAAATAGTCGTCCAGTATGGGTCATATTCTTTTCAGGTGTCCGCAGACCGGACTGATCGTGCAGCGAGGAGATCGACCCGCACGATCCGCAATGCACGTATGAGGCGGTCGTCTGCAAGGGCTGCACCCGGCTTCACTTCGTCAATCGCAAGACCGGTAAGCTGCTGGGCGAAGACGGGGCAGCCTAGCTAGGCTCTCGCTCCTTCGCCGGAAGAACCCGGGCGACATCCTTAGGCGCTTGGCTCGCGCAAGCTCCTCAGCATGAGGGTTAAAGCCGGTAGTGACGCGATAAGGCTAGTCCGCGCTGCGCAGCCGCCGCATGGTGAATTCGATATCGCCGCCCGGCAGCTCACGCCAGCTTTCCACCGCGCTCATATAGCCCGCCTTGGGGTACCGGGTGAGAAAGTCGCGCGCCTTCACCCTCGCCTTCTCGCGCGGCAACGTGAAGGTTTCGCGTACATAGCCGTCATCCGGCTTCCGCCGGCCGGCCATCCGAGTGGCGAGATCGCGCGGCAAAGTGGCCATGCCGCAACTCCGGTACAGATACGACCGGATTAATATAGGTCCTGGTCCGCCCCAGGTGGAGTCCGAGGAAGGTTGGAAAACGCGCGGTTGGCCGCACGCCGTCAGTTGGCGCTGCTGCCGGTCCTGGCCTTCTTCGCCGTCGTCTTGGTGGACGGCGCGGCCGCCGTGCTCTTGGGCGTGTCGTTGCGCACGGTGCCCCAGGGATCGCTCGACGTCTTGGCGTCGGGAATCTTCTTCAGCGATTCCTTATAGGCCTTGTCACGCTCCTGTTCGGCTTCCCTCTCCTCCGGCGTCTTGCTTTGGGTCTCCGGAATCAAGTTGATATTCGGCATCTGCGCATGGACCGGCCGCGCGAGGAACGCGGTCACCGGCGCTCCGAGCAGAGCGAGCGCCGCGGCGACACGAGCAAGTTTCATCGAAGGCTCCCCTGTTTTTGCTGCCCTATATCATTGCGGGCGCGACGCAGCCAAGCGCGTCAAAGGTGGTCTGATCTGCAGGATTTCGGCCCCTGAATCCAATCGTCCCAGATCGGACCGCATTTGGTGCAACCGCTCAGCATCAGGCCGACCGTGATCACGCCAAGAACCAGGATCCACCGCCGCAGCATCGAAGACCACTCCCCATTGATACCATCATAGGGTTCCAAGTCGGGCATTTTCAAGCCGCCCGGGGTTCCCTTCCGCACGGCCAACCTTAAAGTCGTGTAATGAAAAAGGCGGCTCATCGGGGAGGATTTTTCGTTCATGCAGCAACAACAGACGAGCGCCAGCTTCGGCATCGACGAAGCAAGGCGCGTTCTCACCGACGTATTTGCGCCCTGGGTGCAGGACCTCGGCCTGTCGGTCGAAGCGATCGATCATGAGCCGCCGAAGGACACAGCGAGCGACTGGCAGCCCGGCGCGATCCAGCGCATGGCTTTTTCCGAGCGGCTGTGCCGGCATGGCGGCGTGGTCTGCGGCCAGGCGCTGATGGCGCTTGCCGACACTGCAATGGTGATTGCAATCCTTGCGGCCAATCGCGGCTATCGGCCGATGACCACCGTCGATCAGACTACGCATTTCATGCGCGCGGTCGCCTCCTCGGACGTCCTCGCGGACGCACGTGTCGTGCGGCTCGGCCGCACCATGAGCTTCGGCCGCGTGACGCTTCTCGGCGCCACCGACAACAAGCAGGTAGCGATGGTCTCGAGCGCTTTTGCGATGCTGTGAAGCAAAAGCCGCGCCGTCGTGGTTAATCGATCCTGAATCGATACGCTATCGCGAAATGCACAATTTGTTCAAACTAGAGTCCCGCACTTCAGAATTGACGAGCCATGAGCAAAGCCATGAGCGAGAGCTTTATCGAGAAACGCACCCATGCGAGACACCGCGTGCTCAAGGGCGGACGGCTTGCGTTTGATGGCGGCGGCGGCATCGACTGCATGGTGCGCAACATCTCACCGACCGGGGCACGCCTGGATGTCGCAAGACCGATGGGCCTGCCGGAGCAGTTCACGCTTCTGATCGAGGCCGACCAGTTCAAGCGCCGTTGCCACTCGGTCTGGAGTCACGACAGGCAGATCGGCGTCGCGTTCGACTAAACCCGCCTTCGCCGCCCCAAACCCGACCCGCTATTTCTTGTCGGGGCTCGCAGGACGCGTCATGCCCCATGGATCGTATTTCCCCGTGGGCTCGGGAATTCGATCAAGCGCTGCCTTGTAGGCTTTCTCATCGACTTGGGGTTTCTTCGGTTCGGACCGGCTGTCATTGCCTTGATGCCGCCTGCCGCCGCCTCCGCCCATCTGCGCCTGGGCCGGCAGCGCGAGCACCGCCAGGATTGCGGCCACCGCCATCATGCTTCTCATCACATGTTCACCCCTGTCCTGTCGTCGCCCGCAGGCAAGCTACAGCGTGGAATGGCGGCGACAAAGTGCCGCAAGATGTTCATTCGAGGCATTCTAGTCGCACCGTGATCAGCAATTGTTGATCGGGGACGACGAGACCAGTGGAGTTCCAATGCCACGTTTTCTCGGCATAACTCCACCCGATGGGGTGTTACAAATTCATTCAACTCGGGATGATCGGCAGCGCGGTGCTTGGGCTCGCAGGCTGCGGCATTGCCGACAGCCGCTCGCCGGTGCCGGCATTCATGCGTGCGAAGGAGGCGGACCCGCCGCCGCCCGAACCGCCGCCGAACGTCAAACAGCTCGTCCACGACAAACTGGACTCGGTGTTCGTCAGCACGTCCTATCCGCAGAACGTGGAGGTTTCGCAGCCGGTGCATGATCCGCGCGGCCCCGGCTGGACCGCCTGCGTCAGAGCCGACGTCAATTCGGCGACCGGCAAGCCGATCGGCACCGAGACCTACCGCATCACCATCAAGGATGGCGAGATCGTCGACCGGCGTCGCGTCGATGACAACGACAATTGCGTCACCGAGAACTACCAGCCGATCTAGCTCCCTCGCCGCGCGGAACCGGTGCACGAAAAGCACGCGGGAACTGCACGTTTCCGGAACGAAATGCGAGCCGCGTTTTTGTCACGCGAGGGCAGCGTCAAGGAGGAGACAGCTATGAAGGCATTTGCAATTGCATTGCTGGCGGGCATCGGTGCTCTGTCCGCCGGCAGCGCGAAGGCGACCGACCTGCTTGGAAGCAGCGGCTACAGCAATCCCGATCCCGTGCAGCAGGTTCGCCTGGTCTGTGACGACATGGGACGCTGCTATCACACCCGCGGCCACGCCTATTCCTATGACTATGGGCCGCGCTACCGCTATGAGCGCCGTTACTACCGCGAAGAACCGCGCGCCGGCATCGGCATCTATGGACCCGGCGGAGTGGGCGTCGGCGTAGGCGTCGGTCCCTATTAGGAGCATGATCCGGAAAAGTGTGAAGCGGTTTTCCGAAAAGATCATGCTCAAACAAAAATAAAGCGCGATGGCGATTCGACCTAATCCCATCGCGCTTTAGTCGCAAGTTCGGCCGCAGGCGAGAGAACCCGCTGACCGTGGTCAGCGGGTTCTTTTCGTCGTACAGGCGCGATGCGTTTCAGGCGCCAACGAGCGCCTTCTCCTCGAATTCTTCAAAGGCCGCGATCGCGTTCGCGGCATCCATCGATGACGGGCCGCGGCGCATGTAGTTCGCAAGCCCTGAACTCCGCGAGCTCCTGCCAACGCTTTACCGATTGTATTGCGAACCCGGATAGTCCGGACACCTCGGTCGCGTGCGGTGTTGTTTCTCTCAAGGTCCTTGGCGGCCGGCTGCAGCGTAGACAGCCCGTTAACATTACCGTTCAAATTGCGCGCGCACACCAACCCTATTTTCCAACCTTTCCGCTAATTCTTGGCGCGGCTGCCGTTTGGGGAACGGCACCGCTAGACTCCCTGCAAAGCGGAAACGGGACGTGGCCGAGATGACCGATACAGCGATGGTCCGCCGCGCATCGACGAAGGATGCCGCGATATCGCGCGCGCTCGCCGAAGCCGCCCCCACTGTCGCTAGCGCCCTTACCTCCCTCACCGCGATCGACGCAGAGCGTTGGAGCGAGTTGAGCCACCAGGCGATCGAGCCGAACGGCTACTACCTGCCGGACTGGGGGCTTGCGGTGAACGCCTCTGCGCCCAGCCGGACCGGCGCCTCGGCACTCGCCGCTTGGGGAAATGGCCCACCGATGCGGTTGATCGGTCTGATGCCGGTGATTTCGCTATGGCGCGCTTTCAAGATCCCACTGCCTGCCCTCGTCAGCGCGCATCCCTACGGAACGCTATGCACGCCCTTGATCGATCGCGATGCCGCCGCACAGGCGGCGGCGGCGCTGCTGCAGGCCGCGCGGCAGGCCGGCGCCCGCGCGCTGATCCTGCGCGAAGTCTCGCTCGAGGGCGCCGCGATGCATGTGCTCACCGAAATCTGCCTGCGCGACGGCCTGCGTCCGCACGTGCTGCAATCGCATCGCCGTGCCTGCCTCGACGCGACGCGCGATGCGGATGCCCTGCTGCGCGAGGCACTCGGCAGCAAGAAGCTCAAGGAGTTGCGACGGCAGCGGCATCGGCTGGAGGAGCACGGCCCCCTGCGTTTCGAAGTCGCCCGCTCCCGCGAAAACATCGCTGCGACGATCGAGGTTTTCCTGAGACTGGAAGCGAGCGGCTGGAAGGGCCAGCGCGGGACCGCACTGATTCAGCTTCCGGGCGACGCCGCCTTCATCCGCCGCGCCACGCTGGCGCTTGCGGATAAGGGCCAATGCGAGATTGTCACTCTTCGTTCGGGCGAGACGCCGGTGGCCGCCGGCATCGTGCTGCGGCATCAAGGCCGCGCCTTCTTCTTCAAGATTGGTGTCGACGAGCGCTTCGCGAAATTTTCCCCGGGCGTGCAGCTCACGCTCGAGCTGACGCGCCATCTCTGCGAGGATCCGGATATCGCGAGCGCGGATTCCACCGCGAGCCCCGATCATCCCATGATCAACCCGATCTGGCGCGGCCGGTTTGCCATTGGCGATGTATTGATTCCGCTGCGGCGGAAGGATCCGCTGGTCGCGACGATCCATGCGGCACTGATGTTGCGGCAGACGATGCTCGGGGTGGCACGGCGCGGGGTGCGTTTGTTGCGTGCGCGGTGATGTAGGCCTGCCCCGCTGTCATGACAGTTTGTAGGGTGGGCAAAGCGGAGCGTGCCCACCGGATCAGTCGCGATGAAATTTGGTGGGGCACGGCGCTGACGCGCCTTTGCCCACCCTACAAGACCGTGCAGCCGCCTACTCCGCCGCTTGCGCATTCACCTCCGCCGACACCTGCCGGATAGCGCGCGCCAGCAGCTCAGGCGCCTGCGCGCCGGAGACGGCGTATTTCTGCGCGAACACATAGGTCGGCACGCCCTGGATGCCCTTGTTCGATGCATCCTGCGCCAAGGCCGAGATCAGCGCGACATCTTCATCGGTTGCGAACCGGCTGCGCACGTCATTGGCATCGAGGCCGACATCGGCGGCGGCCTGCACCAGCACCTCGGTGTCGGTGAGATCGCCGCCGTCGCGGAAATAGAGCTCCATCAGACGCTGCTTCATCTCGGCCGCCTTGCCCTTTGCATCCGCCCAATGGATCAGGCGATGGCAATCGATCGTGTTGGGCTGGCGCTTGACCATATCCGGCCGATACGACAGGCCTTCTTCGCTGGCGGCCGCGACCACGCGCTGCGCGATGTCCTTATAGGCGTCGACGGAGCCGAATTTGGTGGTGAGATATTCTTCGCGGCTCATGCCGTCGCGCGGCACCCAGGGATTGAGGAAAAACGGCCGCCAGTGCACATCGACCGGCACATCCGGCACGAGCTGCAACGCGTTCTCAATGCGGCGTTTGCCGATATAGCACCAGGGGCACACCACGTCGGAAACGATGTCGATGGTCAACGGCTTGAGCGTGCTCATGGGCGCGGGTCCTCGCAAAGGAGATGTCCGTCCAAGATAGGCCGATTAGGCCGACAAACAAGCGCGCTATTTCAGCTCGGCCGCCATCTGCCGCAGGCGCATGGCGGTCAGCTCGTCCGCCGGAAAGAACGTCTCCAGCGCCAGTTCCGACAGCGTGACGTCAACCGGCGTACCAAACACCATAGTGGTCGAGATGAAGCTCAGGATCTCGCCATTGAGCCGCAGTTTGAGCGGGATCGCGACGTTGTTGTCCGGCGGCAACGGGCCGGAACGCGCCGGAATGGGATAGCTCCTGAGGTCGTTGTAGAGCTTGATCAATTCTGGATCGGCCGTCGCTTCGCATTGCCGGTGCAGCCGTTCCAAGAGATGGCCGCACCATTCGGCGAGGTTGACCGTGCGCGGGGCCAGCGCTTCCGGATGGAAGGCGAGCCGCAGCACATTGAAGGGCTGGCCAAGCAGACGCTGCGGAATGCCATCCAGGAGCGGCGCCACCATTCGATTGGCGGTGACCAGATTCCAGTGCCGGTCATAGGCCAGCGCCGGATTTGGTTCGTGAGCCTTCAGCACAAGGTCGATCGCCTGACGCGCGGATTTCAGCATGGGATCATCCAGCGAGCGTTGCGGAAAGGCCGGCGCATAACCGGCGGCGACCAGGAGCACGTTGCGTTCCCGCAGCGGCACGTCCAACCGTTCCGCAAGTTTCAACACCATCTCGCGCGAGGGCATGGCGCGGCCGGTTTCGACAAAGCTCAAATGCCGCGCCGAAATGTCGGCCTCGCCGGCAAGATCGAGCTGGCTGAGATGGCGCCGCTGCCGCCATTCGCGCAAGTGTTCCCCGACATGAACGGGGCGGCTGCGTTCATCGCGTGCGGTGGAGGTGTGGACGTTCATCATGGCGGAAAACCTACCACGCGGGATTCGCGCCTTCCATTACTTCGCAGGTAATCGAATCGCGCAGCGGGCGATCTCATCTTCCGGCACGACAGGAGATGACCATGACCTCGTTTTCCGGAAATTCGCCCCTGATCGCCGACATCATGCAGTGGCTGCTGAATCTGGCAATGCGGCTGCTCGCCCGCGCGCTGCAGATGCCCGAACCGCTCGTGCAGTCCACCGGGCGGTATGTGGTCGCGCAAGCGCAGGCGGTGGAGGACCGCTTTGCCAGATCGTTGTGTCCGATCCGCCTGTTCCGGCGGCTGCTTGCGCTAATCGCGCAGGGCCCTCTGATGCCGCCCGGGGCCTTGCGCCGAAGCACACGCGGGTCGTCGCGCAGCGGTCAGCGGCGTTAGCTGGCGGCGCTGTTCGGCTGTTTGCGTCGGAACCTTTCGCCGACGCCAAGCAGGACGCCATTTGCACCGGCGACGCCGAGCTCGAGGCTTGCGGCGATCCGCCTCGCGCGCTCCATGAAATGCGCCTGCGCCTCGGGCGGACAGACCTCCTCGGTCGTGGCCTCGAACAGCGCGAGCCAACGGTCGAAATGCTCGGCGTCGACCGGCAGGGGCAGGTGTTTGGGCATGGGGGCGCCGTGATAGCGGCCTGACATCAGCGCCACCGACGACCAGAACGCGCACATTTGCGCCAGATGCGGTTCCCAATCCGAGATGCGCGCGTCGAATATCGGACCCAGCATCTCATCGTCCCGCACCTTCGCATAGAAGCTGCGAACCAAGCGTTCGATCATCGCTTCGGTGATGCCCGTCCGCGCGGCAATCTCGGCCGTGATCTGTTCGCGTCGCTCTGCTCCGGTCATGACTTTCCCTAAATATGCATTTTAAATACCTATTTAGGGCCGTGGCGGAGGCTTTGCAATGCTCTTTCGAAGGGGATTGCAGAGCGCTGCGTCAATGGCAGGGCAGGAAGCGCGACGGTCGAATGCTTCGCGGCAAGCGCGGAAAGCCGCTAGTGGTGTCGCTCTGAGCGCACGCTGGCGGCCGCGTGATCTAGGCTACGGCGCGATAGCCGTTGAAGCGCTTGGCCTTGCCGTTCGCTTTGCTGCTCGTCTTCTTGGCCTTTGCGCGCGCCTTCGCCCGCTCTTTCGCAAGCTTTTCGGCCTTGCGCGCGGCTTTGCGCTCTTGCTTGGCCTTGAGCCGCGCCCGTTCGGCACGAGCCTCGGCGCGCTTCTTCTTCCGTTTCTTCTCGCAAGAAGCGCATTTGCAGCCGATCGGCTTCAGATAGGCCTTAAAATAATCGGTGCCGTAGTCGTAGTTGATCTCCTCGCCGGGGTCGATGTTCTTGATCGCGCGGATGAACACCTTGCGCTTACGCGGTTTCACGTCGGATTCCGCGTTCGGCCGGCAGGAATGGTTGATGTAGCGCGCGATGTTCTCGCGGATCGAGCCGTCGATGGTCCAGCGGTTGGTCAGCTCGAACAGGTATTTGTTCTCGACCTCGTCATCTTTTTTCTTCCGTGAATCCAGCAACGGCCCGAAATAACGGATGATCCGGGTGCCCTTCTTGATCGGCTTGGTGGCGAAGAGGCCAAGTCCGGTTCGGGAACGGCCAACACGGTAGGGTTTGTTCGGTGAAATCGTAGGCATGACAACGTTTTTGAAGTGACGCGCAAGGCTGTCGAAACGAGCCGCTGTTCTAGAACGATTCCGGCCAAATGTCAGGTATCAGGGTCCTAGCCGCTGGACCTTCCCCAGTTTGCACATGTCCGAGCTAGCACCGACCCGCTGAATTCCGCGCTCTACCGCAAGAACCATACGATTTTCAGCGCGTTTCGCGCCGCTGCAACCAATGAGCTTGTGAAGATGATCGGGACGGCGGCGGCACCGTCGAGCTGCAATACGACGCTAAAGCTTCGGGATCGTCATCTTGAGCATGGTATCCAGCAAGGTGCTGGCGTCCGTGCCCGAAGGCAGGCGATCCAGGATGTCCTGCAGGCGACCGTCCAGCAGCAGCATGGTGAAGCCGTGGATCAGCGACCAGGCGCGGGCGATGGCCGCCGCTTGGTCGAGCGTCAGCGCGTCTTTCGCGATCACTTCCTGGCGTTTCGCCGCGACCGCACCGGCAAGCCCCGCGAACGAGGCCTCCGAGGCCTCGCATAGCGAGGGCCTGGAATAATCCAGCCGCTCGGTTCGAAACATCAATCCGTACATGCCCGGATGCGCCTGCGCATAAGCGACATAGGCCTTGGCGCGCGCCATTGACCGCTCGGCCGGCACCGCATCAACGGCGGAAGCCGCCGCCATGGCCGCGTTGAACTGGCGGAAGCCGATGGCGGCAAGCTCGCTGACGAGCCCCGTGAGATCGCCGAAATGATGGGTCGGCGCGGCGTGCGACACGCCGGCCTCACGCGCCACCGCCCGCAAGGTCAGGCCCGCAAGCCCGTCGCGCTCCAGCACGCGCTCGGCGGCCTGCAACAGCGCATCGCGCAGCGCGCCATGGTGGTAAGGCGTCGCTTCGGCGCGCGAGCCACGACGGGCGCGGCCCGCACGCCCGGGCGCGGCGCGCCCGGCCGGGCGACGGAGGCGGCTTGGGCTCTTGGTCTGGGCCTGATCCTGCTTTTTCATGACAGGCCTTATACGACCTGATTTTTACACTGTAAAGATTTGAGCCACTCGCTTCCCGCAAACCCCTCCCGACGAGATGACCGGCGAGTTTACGCGCATCGACGATCGCCGCGGGGACCTTAAGGGCATCATGCGCCCGCCCTCGCCGTCAGGCCTGCCCGGCCACCGTCCAGCGGTCGGGGTCCGACGTATGGCCGATCAAGGCGAGGCCGCAGGCGATGGCTTCGAACTGATCGGCCGATCTGACCCGTTCCTCGCCAAAGCGCTCGGCGAACAAGCGCTGCACGGCCGGCACGAACGACGTGCCGCCGGTCAGAAACACCATCTCCACGTCCTGCGCGCTGATGCCGGCCTTGACCAGCACCTCGTCGACGGTTGCGCCGAGCCGTGCAAGGTCGTCGGCGATCCAGTCTTCGAAATCGTCGCGGGTGACGGTCGCGCCGATATCGATGCCCTCGCGCTGGAAGCGGAAATCGACGCTGTCGCGGCTCGACAGCGCCACCTTGGTGTCGGAGACGGCGCGATACAGCGAAAAGCCGAGATCGAGATCGACGATGGTGATGAAATCCTGCAGCGGATCCGGATTCAGCGCGGTGCGTGCGAGCTGCTGCAACTCGCGCAGGTCGCCGTTGCCCCTCATCATCGCGAGCTGATGCCACCGGGCGAGGTTGCTGTAGTAGTGATTGGGGATCGGCAGCACCTTGTCGAACGAACGGTAGCTGCTGCCCTTGCCCAGCCGCGGCGAGACGATGTGGTCGACGATGCGATAGTCGAACGTGTCGCCCGCGATTCCGATGCCGGCATGACCCAGCGGTTCCGCGCGCAGCCCACCGGCCGAGCGCGAGAAGCGCATGATGGAGAAGTCGCTGGTGCCGCCGCCGAAATCGGCAACCAGCACGGTGGCGTCGCGCTCGAGCTGGCGCGCGAAGGAGAAAGCGGCGCCCACCGGCTCGTAGACATAGCGTGCATGACCTGCTCCGACCCGGTCGAAGGCGGCCCTGTAGCGCTGCATGGCCAGCGCATCGTCGGGATTGCCGCCGGCGAAGCGCACCGGGCGGCCGACCATGATGGTCGGCGCGCCGAGATCGAAGCCGTCGCCGGCATGGCGCTCCAGCGTGCGCAGGAACGCCGCGAGCAGGTCCTCGAATTTGTAGCGCTGGCGGAAGATCTGGGTGGTGTTGAAGGCAGAGCTCGCGGCAAAAGTCTTGAACGACTGGATGAAGCGATGAATCGTGCGCCCTTCGAGGAACTGTTCGATCGCCCACGGGCCCCCCTCGGCGCGCGGATGCAGCCCGGCGCCCGGCCGTTCCTCCCAGAAACACAGGGCTGATACATAGACGCTGTGCATCTGGCCGCCATGATCGAAACGGACGGCTTCCACGTGGCCGTCCCCGGTGGACAGTGCAACCACCGTGTTGCTGGTGCCGAAATCGACGCCGATCGAGACGGCGGGCGGGGCGCTCGACATGTCACGCTCAAATTGTGATGTGAAGGGGGGCGGACCTTTAGCGGCTTTGGCCGAGCTTGCCAACTCACTTGGCGGGATTTGCCGGACAATTTCGGTGCATTCACGACCTGCTACGACTGTTTTGTTCGCTCGCGGAGAGTTTTGCCAACATGTCGCCAAAGGCCATTAGGCCTCGCGAATGGACAGGCGCTCGCAGTGTCCCAGGCCACCGCCCAACCGCCTGACAACGAAGTGTTCTTCCGCCGTTCACGGGATTTTTACACTGTAAAGATTTGACTTGACACTGTCACATCCGATCCTTAGGAATCTTGCCAACGTAAAGATTGGCCCGAAAAAGGGGCTGCTCATGTCGATCTTCCTGATCCTCGCGCCCTACGGGGTTTTCGCCTCCCTGATGCTCGTGACCTCGGCGCTCCTGAGCGTGTTTGCGGCCGCAACCGTCTGCCTCGCAGTCATCCTGCTCGACGCCGCACGCGGCCGCTCGGTCAAGATCCTCGGCGCGGCAAGCGCGGTCCTGTTCGCCGGGATCGGCGGCTACCTTGCGCTGATCGACCCCGCGCTCGCCGGCTCGAAGGTCAAGCTCGCGGTGGACACCGGCATCTTCACCATTTCGGCCGGCTCGATCCTGATCCGCTACCCGTTCACGCTGCAATATGCGCTGGAATCCGTGCACCCTGAGACCGCGGCGATGCCCGGCTTCCTGCGCGCCAATTACATGATCACCGGCGCCTGGACCGCGGCCGCATTGTTGATGGTGTTGTCGAATCTCGCCATGCTCTACGTGCCGGGCTTGCCGATCTGGACCAGCCTGGTGATCGCTTTTGCCGCACGTAACAGCGCGGTTTATTTCACCAAATGGTATCCGTCTTATCGTAAGTTGAAACACAGCACGCCGCCCGCCGAGGCGGTGCCGACCGCACACTGACTGAAGATCCAGCGATCTTCGTGGGGGGACAGACGATGAAGGACGTGCTTGTCCGGCTTGCCACCGACTTTCTTTCCGCGCTGGTCTTTCTCATCGTCTATCTCGTTACAGGCAGCGTCATCATCGGCGCGGCCGCGGCGATCGCAGGGTCGCTGGCCCAGGTGATCTATGCGCGGATCAGGGGCCAGCAGCTCAACTTCATGACTTATGCCAGCATCGGACTGGTCATCGTGCTGGGCGGCGCAAGCATCCTGACCAATGATCCCCGTTTCGTGCTTGCAAAGCCCTCGATCGCCCATTTTGCCGTCGGCCTGATCATGCTCAAGCGCGGCTGGATGGCGCGCTACATGCCGCAAGTGGTGAGCGAGACCATTCCCGACTATGTCAACATCGCCGGCTATGCCTGGGCCGCGTTGATGTTCGTGCTCGGCGTCGGCACCATTGCGGTGGCACTGACGGGCGACCTCAAGCTGTGGACCATCTACGTGTCGGTCGTCCTGGTCGCGGCGAAGGTCCTGGCCTTCGCCATCCAATATGTCGTCTTCCGCATGATCGTCACCAGCCGCGTTCGCGCCGCCCGCGCCATGGGCACTTGAATCGGCGACAATGCAGTGGGCCGGCGCATCCAGATGCGCTATAGGCGAACGGCATCTGCGCTTCGGAAAAGCCATGTCCGGCTTGCGCGCACAACGGGAGTGAGGAGACCGAAATGGCCGTGGACGGGAACTGGAATCTGACCATGACGACGCCGATGGGAGAGCGCAGCGCGACGCTGACACTGAAAACCGCAGGCGGCACGCTCACGGGTACGCAAGGAGCAGAAGGCAATACGGCCGAGATCTTCGACGGCACGGTGAACGGCGACGAGCTCGCCTGGAAAGTCTCCATCACCAATCCGATGCCGCTGACGCTCGCCTTCACGGGAAAAGTCTCCGGCGACAGCATGAACGGCGAAATGGGCATCGGCCCAATGGGCAGCTTTCCGTTTACGGGCACGCGAGCGTAAGCGCACCGCATCCGCATACTCAGCCGTCATCGCCGGGGCTTGCCCCGGTGATCCACGTTTCACCTCGCTCGCAGCGCTGATAAAGCGCGATGGGATCAGGTCGAATCGCCATCGCGTTTTAGGTTCTTGTTTGAGCATGATCTTTTCGGAAAACCGCTTCACACCTTCCCGGATCATGCTTCTAAAAATGTGGATGGCCGGGACAAGCCCGGCCATCACGAGTTGAGAGGCAGGGCAAACTCCCTCAACCCAGATTCAGCTCCTTGAAGAAGTCGTTGCCTTTGTCGTCGATGATGATGAAGGCCGGGAAATCCACGACTTCGATGCGCCAGATCGCCTCCATCCCGAGCTCGGGATATTCCACCACCTCGACTTTCTTGATGCAGTGTTCGGCGAGGTTCGCCGCCGCGCCGCCGATCGAGCCCAGATAGAAGCCGCCATGCTTCTTGCAGGCCTCGCGCACCGCGACCGCGCGGTTGCCCTTCGCGACCATCACCATCGAGCCGCCGGCGGCCTGGAACTGATCGACGAAGGAATCCATCCGTCCCGCCGTGGTTGGGCCGAACGCGCCCGAGGCATAGCCTTCGGGCGTCTTGGCCGGACCCGCGTAGTAGACGGGGTGGTTCTTGAAATAATCCGGCAACGGCTCGCCGCGGTCGAGCCGCTCGCGCAGCTTGGCATGCGCGGCGTCGCGCGCCACGATCATGGTGCCGGTCAGCGACAGCCGCGTCTTCACCGGGTATTTCGAGAGCGTCGCCAGGATCTCCTTCATCGGCCGGGTGAGATCGATCTTGACCACCTCGCCGCCGAGCGCCTGTTCCACCTCGGGCAGATATTGCGCGGGGTTGTGCTCGAGCTCTTCGAGATAGATCCCGTCCCTCGTTATCTTGCCAAGCACCTGCCGGTCGGCCGAGCAGGACACGCCCAGCCCGATCGGCAGCGAGGCGCCGTGGCGCGGCATGCGGATGACGCGCACATCGTGGCAGAAATACTTGCCGCCGAACTGTGCACCGACGCCGAGCGACTGCGTCATCCTGTGGATTTCCTGCTCCATCTCCAGGTCGCGGAAGGCATTGCCGTCGGCCGAGCCATGGGTCGGCAGCGCGTCGAGATAGCGTGCGGACGCCAGCTTCACCGTCTTCATGCAGAGCTCGGCCGAGGTGCCGCCGATCACGATTGCGAGGTGATAAGGCGGGCAAGCCGCGGTGCCGAGCGTCAGGATCTTTTCCTTGAGAAACGCCAGCAGCCGATCCTTGGTCAGCACCGAGGGCGTCGCCTGGAACAGGAAGCTCTTGTTGGCGGAGCCGCCGCCCTTCGCCATGAACATGAATTTGTAGGCGTCATCGCCCTCGGCGTAGATCTCGCACTGCGCCGGCATGTTGTTGGCGGTGTTCTTCTCTTCATACATCGAGAGCGGCGCGACCTGCGAGTAGCGCAGGTTGCGCCTGAGGTAAGCGTCACGCGCCCCTTCCGACAGCGCCGCCTCGTCCTCGCCGTCGGTGATGACGTTGCAGCCCTTCTTTCCCATGATGATGGCGGTGCCGGTGTCCTGGCACATCGGCAGCACGCCGCCGGCGGCGATATTGGCGTTCTTCAAGAAGTCGAGCGCCACGAATTTGTCGTTGGCGCTGGCCTCGGGATCGTCGAGAATGCTGCGGAGCTGCTTCAGATGCCCGGGCCGCAGGTAATGGTTGATCTCCCCGAAAGCGGCCTCCGACAGCGCCCGCAGCGCCTCGCGCGAGACCACCAGCATGTCCTTGCCCAGGACCTTCTCCACCCTCACACCCTCGCTTGTGATCTTCTTGTAGGGTGTCGTGTCCGGCCCCAGCGGGAACAGCGGCGTGTGCTTGTAGGGCGGAACGGGCTTGGTCTGGTCGGGAAAGGCGGTAGGGGCGTTCATGGGGTGGCTCGTGGGTTGAGGGGCCGTGAAGGCGTCTTGAGAGGTCTGATAGACCACCACCTCGGCCGGGCGCAACTGAGCTTTCGGCATGGCAATCAGGGAGGACCGCGATGGCTAGTTTTGTCCTGATTCCGGGCGGTTGGCACGGGCCCTGGGCCTGTGCCGACTTTGTCGCGCGCTTAAAGCGCGCGGGCCACGAAGCCCATGCGGTGACACTAAGCGGGCTCGACCAGTTTGCGGATCGCCCGGTCGCAGGAGAGATCAATCTCGACACCCATATCGGAGATGTCGTCGAACTCCTGACCGTCGAGGACCTCTCGGAAGTGATCCTGTGCGCCCACAGCTATGGCGGGATGGTCGCCGCCGGCGTCGCCGATCGCGCGCAGGAACGCATCGCGGCGCTGATCTATCTCGATGCTTTCGTCCCCGACGATGGGCAATCCTGGTGGGACCTGGCGGGCGAGCGCTATCGCCAGATCGCCATCGACCGTGCGCGTCATGACGGCTTGAGCGTGCTGCCGCCCGAACGGCTGGATGCCCGCTGCCGCCCTCACCCGCTGGGCTCATTCTTGCAGGCGCTGCGCCTGACAAAGCCGGCGCCAGCGATTCCGCGCATCTTCGTCTATGCCAGCGGTTGGGAGGCGACGCCGTTCACGGCGCAATATCAGCGGTTGCTGAGGGATCCGGCCTGGACCGTGCATAGTGTCACCTGCGCGCACGATGTGATCAATGCTGCGCCCGATCAGATGTTCAAAATCCTGACGGAAACGGCGCGCGATTTGTCATTGGGGTGAGAACGGCTCGAAGCGCGAGCACTCAGTCTACAGGCCCATTTCATTCTACAAAACCGAGGACTACACAGCTTGGCAACGATACAGCCGTTCGCAATGTTGCGCGGATGCACTTGCACTAAGGACCCGCTCACGCTCCAATAGCACCCAAGGGGCTTTTTTCATCATGACATTCCGACCACCGTTGCGCCGATCGCTATTGCTCGCCATCGCTCTTGCTTCGCTTGCGGCATTCGCGGCCTCGCCCGCGCGGGCCGACCGCTGCGACGACATTGCCGGCCAGCTCAAGAACGGCATCGACGGGCTCGGCGTCGGCAGGACCGCCGCAGGCGTGATCTTTCTTTCGCATCCGCAGGCCAAGGAGCTCTCGCTCGGCTGCTCGAGCAAGAATTTCAGCAACCAGCTCTATGCGAGGTCCCCAATGCGCAAGCCAAAGCCGGCCTTCCTCGATCTCGTCGCCGGCGCTGCCGCCATCATCTTCACGCTGCCGAAAGACGACATGCGCAAGGGCGCCAGCCGCTGCATGCGCGCGCTCGGCTTCTTCCGTGACGACGCCTCAACCCGCTATCGGCGACTCGACATGCGGTGCAGCCGGACCAAGGCCGACGCCTCGATCACGATCTCGCGGCGCGTGAACGAGTGAGCCGTTGCGAGCCGCTGCGGGGGATGAACTCATGTCCGATACGGCGTTCTGAGGCTCCCGTTCATTGTGTTGCTGCTGTCGCGCGCGGATCGCTCGCATTTTAGCGATTGGATTCATGGCGCGTTCGTCTGTGCGGCTGCAATATCCGCGGCAGCCACAGGACCTTGCCAATGGATACTTCGAGCATTGCATCATCGACCGCGGTCGTCCCGACCACGAGCAGCACGCCCAAATCGCCCGACAGCAACGCCGGCGACAACAGCAACAGCAGCGTGGGCAACTATCAGCCGCCGCCACCACCGCCGCTGCCGCCCGGACAAGGTGTGCGCGTCGATCAATTGGCGTGACGCGAGCCGCTTTCGGACGCTTCTGCGGTGATGCGTCCGATCGCGTCCAGCACCTTGCCCCAACCCGGGCGCATCGCGTCATAGGCAAACTGATTGCCCGGGAAGATGAAGCCGTCATGCACCATGCGGAGCTGCGTGCCGCCGTCGACTTGCGTCAGCGTCCAGGTCACGACGCTGTCGAGCCGCGAGCCATAGGCCGGATTGGAATCCGAGCCGCCCTTCCAGGAATAGCGCAATAGACGCGGCGGCTCGCAGGCGAGGACCTCGCACTGCACGACGCCGTCCCAATCACCCATCGGCCTGGTGCGGAAGGTGAATCGGTGGCCGACGACCGGCTTGAAGTCATTCGGCATCAGCCATTTCCCGATCAACTCGCTCGTGGTCAAGGTGCGCCAGATCTTCTCCGGCGGATAGCGCAATACCTGCTCGACCGTGATCGCGCGCCTCTCACTCATCACTCGGACTCCTTCAACAGCCTCTCAAGATTTTCAAAGCGCTCGCGCCAGAACCTCTCGTAATGGCTGAGCCAATCGACGAGCGGCGCAAGCCCGCCGGGTGCAACGCGATAGCGGATGTGGCGGCCCTCGCGGCGTTCGGTCACAAGCCCGGCGTCGCGCAGCGCGCGCAGATGCTGCGAGACGGCCGGCTGCGAAACCCTTGATCGCCGGACCAGCCCGGTCGCGGCAATCTCGCCTTCGGCCGCAATGCGCTCGAACACCGCCCGCCGGGTGGGATCGGCAAGCGTCTTCATCACGGCGGTGAGCTGCGCGGCGGGCGTCATGATCAATATATAAGTAAGCGCTTATATGATTGTCAACGCCACGACTTCGCGGGAAAGCTCTGATCAGACTGCCGATCCGGCGCACCGCATTCATCTCGCCAGGCGGCGCTCAAACTCAGCTTCTTCTTTACGGAGAGTCAGGCCATGCCCGTTTTGCGGACGTTCACCGGCGGATGCCATTGCGGCCAGGTGCGATTCGAATGCACCACGGATCTTTCGATGGTGACCGCATGCAACTGCTCGATCTGCACCAAGAAGGGGCTGCATTTCACGTTCGTAGCACCGACGAGCTTTCAGCTTCGCGCCGGCGAAGACGTCTTGCGTGAATATCTCTTCAACAAGCGCGCGATCCGGCATCAGCTCTGCAGCGAGTGCGGCGTCGACGTGTTCGCGCGCGGCCAAAAGCCTGATGGCACCGAGGTGGTGGCGCTCAACGTGAGCTGCATCGACGGCATCGAGCTTTCAAAGCTGACGATGACGCCGATCGATGGACGGAATCGGTAGTGGGACACGGTCATTGTCATGGCGACCGAAACCGGCTTGCGCTCCGCCTCGCCCGATGTCCGCCGACGCAACCTGTTACCGCTGTCCAGGGAGCAGACAGATCGAAGCGACGGCGATCTTTGGCAAAGCTGCCTCGAGAATCGAACGTCTCAATCCCGTAACACCTCCGGCAATCCGGCCTTCCGCGGCATGTCGGCGGTTGCATCGCAACACTTACAATCGACGACACCCTGATTTGCGCAATGCAGCCCGAGGCGTCTGCGTAATTACGACTAAGAACCAATTGATCCGGCCTCTCGCGAAGGATCAAGTCCTGCAGTCAGATATCGCCGAGACTTTCGTCACTTGCAGATGTCGAGGTGTTGAGCCCTTTTCTTGCGATCCGCGCTGGCGCGCCGCTTTATAAGAAAACGGGATCAAGGTTTAGCGACGCAAGCTTCGTCAAGGGAGGGCCGAGGAGGAGCCCCATGACGACCATTCACGTCACGTCTGATGCCTTGTCGGAAACCGATCACCACGCCCAACTGCGTCGTGCCGTTATCGCGAGCACCGTGGGTACGACCATCGAATGGTACGATTTCCTGCTCTACAGCACGGTGACCGGCCTCGTCTTCGGCAAGCTGTTCTTCCCGAAATCCGACCCTCTTGTCGGCGTGCTGGAGGCGTTTGCCATCTACACCGTCGGCTTCATCGCCCGCCCGATCGGGGCCGCGATCTTCGGCCACTACGGAGACCGCATCGGCCGCAAAGGGGCGCTGATCGCGACCCTGCTTTTGACCGGGCTTGCGACCTTCGCCGTCGGCTTCGTGCCGACCTACGAAACCGTCGGCATATGGGGCGCCGTCATTCTGACCGTCATCCGCTTCATTCAGGGCGTCGGCGTCGGCGGCGAGTGGGGCGGCTCGGTGCTATTGTCGATGGAGTGGGCCCGCACCAATGCTCACCGCGGCTTCATTACGTCGTGGCCACAGCTCGGCGGTCCGGGCGGACTGTTGCTGGCGAACATCGCGGTGCTGGTGTTCAGCCGGATCTCCGGCGACCAGTTCCTGGTGTGGGGCTGGCGTATCCCGTTCATGCTCAGCATCGTCATGGTCGCGATCGGCCTCTATATCCGGTTGGGCATTCTTGAGACCCCAGCGTTCCGACGCATCGTTGCCGAAAACCGCATCGAGCGCGTTCCCGTCCTTGAGGTGATCAAGCGCCAGCCGAGGACGATCGTCCTCACTGCGCTGGCACGGATGGCCGAGCAGGCGCCCGCCTACATCTATCTCGCATTCGTGTTCGCCTATGGGACCCAGGTTCTGCATATCTCGCGCGATTTCCTACTCACCTCGCTGATCTGCGCCGGCATCGTTTCATTGGGAACGATCCCGCTCGCCGGACACCTGTCGGACCACATCGGGCGCAAGCGCATGTACATCATCGGCGCCGTCGCAACAGGGATATTCGGCTTCATCTATTTCGCGATGCTGGACACAACCGTGCCGGTCCTGGTGTTTCTCGGCATCGTGCTCTCCTTCGTCCCGCACGATCTGATGTACGGTCCGCAGGCCGCCCTGATCGCGGAATGCTTCACGCCGCGCCTGCGCTACAGCGGCGCCTCGATCGGCTATCAACTCTCGTCGGTGATTTCCGGCGGCCCGGCCCCGTTGATCGCGACAGCCCTGCTTGCAATGTACGGAACGGGCTACGTGATCGCGGCATACATCCTGTTCTGCGCGATTGTCAGCATCGCGTCGACCGCGTTGCTGCCGGACTACACCAATAAGGACATTTCCGAGGAGCACGCCTGACAGACCATTGGGTGAAGACATGAACCAGCAAGACCGCAGACATTCCGGATGGAGCTGGTGGCACCTGCTCTTTCTCATCCAGTTCATCGCGGTCCTTTGGCCGCCATTCTACAACAAGGCCGAGCCGACCTTGATCGGCCTTCCGTTCTTTTATTGGTACCAGCTTCTCTGGGTCATCATCGGAGCCATCCTGACCGCAGCCGTCCACTTCGCAACTGACGACTAGCGCTGCTTGCAGCCAACGTTACGCAAGGAGAGAACGATCACGAGGAGACCACCTGGGAGGGTGCCGTGCAGGAGATCAACTGGACCGCCTTGATCATTTTCCTGGCGCTGTTTGCCTTCATTACGTGGCTGGGCTTCGCAGCAGCGCATTGGCGCAAGGGCGATCTCGACCTGTTGCACGAATGGGGGCTCGGGGGCCGCCGCTTCGGCACTCTCATCACCTGGTTCCTGATCGGTGGCGACCTCTACACGGCTTACACGTTCATTGCCGTTCCGGCGCTGGCCTTCGGGGCCGGCGCCGTTGCGTTTTTCGCGGTGCCCTACACGATTGTCGTTTACCCCATTCTCTTCATGGTATTTCCGCGCCTCTGGTACGTCTGTCACCGGCACAACTACATTACCGCCGCCGACTTCGTCCGCGGGCGCTTCGGCAATCGCTGGCTCGCGCTCGCGACGGCGATCACCGGGATCGTCGCGACATTGCCTTATATCGCGCTGCAGCTCGTGGGGTTGCAGGTCGTGATCGGCGCTATGGGTATCTCCGGCACCGGCTATCGCGGCGACCTTCCGCTGGTCATCGCCTTCATCGTTCTCGCCGCCTTCACTTATACGAGCGGGCTACGGGCCCCGGCCTCGATCGCCATCGTCAAGGACATTCTGATCTACCTGACCGCGTTCGCCGCCATCATCGCGATTCCCATCCAGCTCGGCGGGTTTGAGAAGATCTTCGCGGCCATACCGGCCTCGAAAACGCTGCTCGCTACTCCCGGCCCCAACACGACCGGCGCATACGGAGCCTATGCGACGCTGGCGCTGGGATCGGCGCTTGCGCTCTTTCTGTATCCGCATTCCATCACCGGCATCCTGGCCGCAAGCAGCGGACGCGCCGTCCGCCGCAACGCGGCGCTATTGCCAGGCTATTCGTTCATGCTCGGCCTGCTTGCGCTGGTCGGTTTCTTCGCCATTGCTGCCGGCGTCGGCGAACGACCTGAGTTCGCTGCCGGTTTCAAGCAGTTCGGCAACAACTTCGCGATACCGGCATTATTCCTCGATAGCTTCCCGTCATGGTTTGTCGGGATCGCCTTCGCGGCGGTTGGCATCGGGGCGCTGGTGCCCGCGGCGATCATGTCGATTGCGGCAGCCAACATTTATACGCGCAACATCCATCGCGAATTCATCAATAGCGCGCCCACCGACCAGCAGGAGGCGCAATTAGCAAAGTGGGTGTCGTTGATCGTCAAGTTCGGGGCACTGGCCTTCATCGTGTTCTTGCCATCGAAATTTGCAATCTACCTGCAGCTCCTCGGCGGCATCTGGATTATCCAGACGCTGCCCGCCGTGATGCTTGGTGTCTACACCCGCTGGTTCAACGAATGGGCGCTGCTCATCGGCTGGGCCGCGGGTATCGTGACCGGAACCGCAATGTTCATCGCAGCGAACCTCGCTCCGACCTATACGCTTGCCGTGGCCGGATTCAGCTTTCCCGGCTACGCCGCGTTATACGCGGTGATCGTCAATCTCGTTTTGACCGTCGTCCTGACGCCGCTTTTCAACCTTTTGGGCGCGGGCTCCGCCGACGAAACGGAAGCAGCCGAATATCGAGCGCCGGTGTGAGTGGGGTGAAGTGCGGCCCGCCTGCCCTGGCGCTGTCGTAAGTTCTCTCCGCTCCTTGATCGTTTGGCTCGCTAGCCGCTGCCCGTTGTGCTCGGGGCTGGCGACGGAGGGAGTGTTCGTGGCCGGCCACTTGGGAGCATCATCGTCTGCGCCGTCAGCAGCCACGGCATCCACATCAACCGCGCGGCCTGCACCCAAAACGTGAAGGGATCGGCTGGCTCGAAAGAGCGTCCGAGCGCTTCGAAGGACGGCGTTGCCCGAAGATTGATCGAGATCTGCTCGTAATCTCCGTTCGGTGATTGCCGGTGGAGAATGTCGATGTCGAGACCGGGCAGATGAGCGCTTGCTGTTGCGGTATCCATCTCGTTCTTTCGACGATATGTCCCCTCACGCATTGGGCATCTCCTTGCAACATTCCCTCGCGCCGGCGACGCGACGAGGCTCGCGGACTATCGCGCATCATGCTCCGCAGCGGAAGCTCGGAAAATGCGACGGCCCCCGCGCGATATGGAACCCGGAACGTGATCGCTCGGTTTGCCAGCGCCGCTTCAGCCGCTCTGATCGCGCGGTCGTCGATTTTCTTGCTGTTATGCGGATGCATGTGCCTCCTCGCGCCGGCGGCAATCTTCAGCCGTCCAGCTCCTTGTAATACCGGAAGATGCCGCTCTCGTTGAAGGGAATGCGGCGGTCGCTTGCGAGATACGCCTTGATGTTCGGCCGCGCGGCGACGCGGTCGCGTAGCGCGACGAGGCCGGGAATGTCATCCTCGAACGCCTTCATGCGTTTGGGGAAAGCATAGCGCAGCCCCTCGACGATCTGGAACAGCGAGAGATCCACGTAGGTGATCCTGCGCCCGGTCACATAGCTGCCGCCATTCGCCTCGAGCAGACTTTCGAAATAGCCGAGATATTTCGGCACCCGCTCCTTCCAGAACTCCTCGGTGCGCTTTTTCGCCGGGGCGCGCTGCTCTTCATAATAGAGCGAGGGTCCGAGCGGATGATGGGTATCGTGAATCTCCAGCACGAAATCGGCAATGGTGAGCTGAAGCTGGTGCACCCATAGTTTTCCGCCTTCCGTCTTCGGCGCCAGGGAATGGCGCGCACCGAGATAGAGCAGGATGTTGGCGGTCTGCCCGATCACGAGCTTGCCAGCCTTGAGAAACGGCGGGGCGAAGGGCGGCGTGCCGCGCGTCTCGTCCATCAGCTTCATCATGGCGCTCGTGCCGTTTCCCTCGCGCGCGGCGTCGACGTAGTCGGCACCGGCATCTTCCAGCGCAAGGCGGACATATTCGCCGCGCCCCTGAATCTCCGGCCAGTAATAGAGTTCGTAACGCATGGATGTTCCTTCGCGAGAGCCAAGGCTGACAACGCTGAGCGGGCGCACGGGTTCGCCTTTGGGAAGGAATAGCACGGGTGCAAAGGGCCGCGCCGCGCAAAAAACGAAAGGCGCCGCGGCGTTGGCCGCAGCGCCTTCTGTTACTTGGTCACGGAAGGGATCAGTTCGTCTGCTGGATCGCCGAGAGCATCCAGTCGCCACCGCGGGGGCGGACGAAGGTCCACACTTCAACCGCCTCCTGCGGCTGCTCGCCGCCGCCCACCAGCCGGCCGGTTGCACGGTCGAGCATGCGGTCGATCATGGAAAAGCGCAGCGCCACGGTTGCATAATCGGTGTCGCCCTCACGCCAGGCTTCGGCAAGGTCGCCCTGCAGCAGTTTCGTGCCGGAGACCTTGTTGATCTGGTTGCGGGCGCGGTTCTCCTGCAGATCGTTCTCGAAGAACGAGACCATCTCGGGTGTCGCGAGCCGGCGCAGCCGGCCGATATCCTCGTCCGACCATGCGGACTGGGTTTCGTTGAGCAGCCGCTCGAACGCCTCATAGTCGGCGGGCCCGATCTGCAGCGGGGTGCTGGACGATCCCAAGCCGAAGCCCATGGCGTTGCGCATGTTCGGCGATGCGCCCAGGCCCGCGCCGGCATAGGCCGGCTGCGCCGTGCTGCGGCGCTGCCACCAGTTCATCGCCCATCGCGCCAGGAAGAAGATCAGCGCGAGCTGCAGCAAAAGCCCCAGGATCGACGAGAAGCCGCCGATGCCCGAAAACAGCCCGCCGCCAAACAACAGGCCAAGCAGCCCGGCGCCGAGGAAGCCGGCCGCCAGGCCGCCCAACAGGCCACCCGGCCGGTTGAAGAAGCCGCCGCCCATGCCCGGCCTGAACGAGGGGCTGGAAGGCTGGCTGAAGCTGCGGTTGAACGGCTGCGCCGTGCCGGGCGCCGTCGACGTGCTCGGCGGCAACGAGAAGCTGCGCGAGCCGCGCGAACCCGACGAGAAACCGCCGCCGATGCGGGCGTCGGCCGGCCCCACGGCCGACAGGGTCGGAACCGCGAGCGCCAGGAGCACGGCGATCGCCTGGACGGCGCGGCGCGTGGATTTCGTGAAATTCATGTTGTCTCTCAAGCCCCTGAAGGGGGAAGCGCCATTAAAATGGGCAGACTCCCCCGAAAGTGAAAGCGGGTATTGGGGTTCACGGCTGCGGCCCTGCGTCGCGGGGATGGTCTCTTTTTACCGTCATTAACCGGCTCGTTCGTCGTCCCGGCGAAAGCCGGGACGACGGCGGCATTTCAAATGCACCCTCACTGCGGCGCCATCGTCTCCTTCACGGCGGCGACGAGCTGGCTCAGCGTGAACGGTTTGGGCAGGAAGGCGAATTGCTGGTTCTCCGGCAGGCTCTTCTCAAAGGCGTCCTCGGCATAGCCGGAGACGAAGATGATCTTCACGTTCGGATTGCGCTCGCGCATCGCCTTCAGAAGGGTCGGCCCATCCATTTCCGGCATCACCACGTCGGAGACCACGAGATCGACGTCACCGTTCTTCTCGTCGAGCGCCTCCATAGCCTCGATGCCATTCGACGCCTCGATTACACTGTAACCGCGCGAGCGCAGGCCCCGGGCGTTGAGCGAGCGCAGCCCCTCCTCGTCCTCGACCAAGAGGATCGTGCCCTGGCCGGTGAGATCGGTGCGCGGCTTGGGCGCTCCGCCCTGCTCCCTGACGGCGCCGTTGCCGGACGAGGCCTCCGCATGCGGCTCGGCCTGCGCCTCCTGCTCGGCCTGATGGCGCGGCAGGAAGATGTGGAAGATCGTCCCCTTGCCCTCCTCCGAGTCGACATAGACGAAGCCGCCGGTCTGCTTGATGATGCCGTAGACGGTCGAGAGCCCGAGCCCGGTGCCCTTGCCGACCTCCTTGGTGGTGAAGAACGGCTCGAAGATCTTCTCGCGGATGTCGGCGGGAATGCCGGTGCCGGTGTCCGAAATGTCGATCCGCACATAATCGGCCGCCGGCATGCCCTTGTGGGCAAGTTGCGCCGCTTCCTCGGCGGTCACATTCGCGGTCTTGATCGTCAGCCGGCCGCCGTCAGGCATGGCATCGCGCGCATTGACCGCGAGATTGACGATCACCTGCTCGAACTGCGAGACGTCCGCCTTCACCGGCCAGAGATCGCGGCCGTGCACGAGATCGAGCTTCACCTTCTCGCCGATCAGCCGCTGCAAAAGGATGCGCAGATCCGATAGCGCATCGCCGAGATCGAGCACCTGCGGCCGCAAGGTCTGGCGGCGCGAGAACGCCAGGAGCTGCCGCACCAATGTGGCGGCGCGCGTCGCGTTCTGCTTGATCTGCATGATGTCCTGGAACGACGGATCGGTCGGCTTGTGCGCGTTGAGCAGGAAATCATTCGCCATCATGATGGCGGAGAGCACGTTGTTGAAGTCGTGCGCGATGCCGCCCGCGAGCTGGCCGACCATGTCCATCTTCTGCGACTGGTTGATCTGGTTCTCCAGCGCCCGCCGCTCGGTGGTCTCCAGCATATAGACGATCGCGGCTTCGGTGTCGCGCTCGCCCTCTTCCACCGTGGTGACGAAGAACTGGCCCCAGCGCTCCTTGCCGCCCTCCAGCATGACGTCCACCGGCGCGATGTCGCCCTGCCCTTCGGCGGCCTGGTTAATCGCCGCGATGAGAAGCTGGCGATCGCGCGAATTGACCGCGCGGAAGATCGGCTTGCCGACGACGCCGTCGAGGTTCAGGCTCTGCGCGAGCTTGTGCAGGCGCGCATTGGCCCGCACCACGGCGCCACCCCGATCGACGGTGGCGATCGCCATCGGCGTGTGATCGAAGAAGCGCATGAAGCGCACCTCGGCGGCGCGCTCGGGATCGCCGCGCTCGTCCCGCGCGCGGCTGATCACCAGGGTGCGCGACGGACCCGGCACGCCGTCGGCGCCGAAGGCGAGCTTGTGATAGATGCGCACCGGCAAGGTCTTGCCCGTGCGCATCTTCAGATCGATGTCGAACACCTCTGTCTTCACTTCGCCGGGCACGGCCACGATCGAGGTCAGGAGCGAGGCGCCGTCGCCGGAGACGATGTCGGTGAGTACGAGGCCGCCGGAGCCGATCTCGGCGAGGTCGTAGTCCAGCCAGTTCGCCAGCGTCGCGTTGACATAGGCGAGCTCGCCATAGGCGTTGACCGAGAAGAAGCCGCAAGGGGCGTGGTCGAGATATTCGATCGCGTGCCGCAGCTCCTGGAACACGTCTTCCTGGCGCTCGCGGTCGCGCGTGATGTCGGCGACCGACCATACCGCATATTTGGCGTCCCGCTTGCCCGAACCCAGCGGGCGGACGCGCATGCGCAGCCAGCGGCCATGCCCGCCATCGGGACTGGCGACCCTGACCTCCTCCTGCTGCCGCTTGCCCTCGCGCGCCGCTTTGAGGAGGCGAAACACCGCTTCCGAGACGTCGGGATCGCCGATGAACACCCGCTCCACCGGGCGCACGTCCTGCGCGCTGGTGGCGCCGGTCAGCGCCAGATAGGCGGCATTGAAGTAGACCACATGGCCGCGCGAGTCCGTGACCGCGAGGCCATCGAAGGCATGATCGGCGATCCGGCTCATCACGGGATCGTCGGCGGAGCGGTCGGCGAAGCGGATGATGCCGGCGGCAAAGGCGAACAGGTTGAACAGGCCGAGCATGGCGAGCAGCGCCAGCAGCCCGAGAATATAGGGCTGCGCCTGGGCCTTCCCGATGGTCATCAGGGCGACTGCGACCGCCACCAAGGCGCCGGCAACCAGGAGCACCAGCACGATGCTGCCGCTGCGCCGCGGCGGCTCGGGCAGGCTCGCCGGCTCCCGGGACGCATCTCTATCGAATTCGGCGGTCATGGCTTGCAACGATGCGCCCTAAAGCAATCACGAAGACGCGCACGCCGCGCGCCGATTCCTGGAGTGCCTGAATCGGGCCTGCACGCGCAAGCCCGTCAAGCCATTATCAGCGGTTTTTCCGGCTTTTTCCGCGTAGCCGCCGTCTCATACCCGCCGGCCGGACAGGGTCCGCCGCAGCCCCATGACGTAGCCGATGATCTCGGCAACGGCGTGGTAATGTTCCACCGGGATCTCCGCGTCCACCTCGACGGTCGCATACAGCGCGCGGGCCAGCGGCACGTTCTCGATGATCGGGATGTCGTGAGCCCTTGCGATCTCCCTGATCTTGAAAGCGAGGTGATCGACGCCCTTGGCGACGCAGACCGGCGCCGACATGCCGCGGTTGTACTGCAGCGCCACCGAATAGTGGGTCGGGTTGGTGATGATCACGGAGGCCTTGGGCACCGCCGCCATCATGCGCTTCTTCATGCGCGCGACGCGGAGCTGCTTGATGCGCCCCTTCACATGCGGATCGCCTTCGGACTGCTTGAACTCCTCCTTCATTTCCTGCCGCGACATTTTCAGCCGCTCGAACCACTGGCGGTATTGGAACAGGTAATCGCCGATCGCGACCAGGGCGAGGAACGCCACCACCGCGCCCATCAGATGCAGCGTCAGCGACCGCGTCATGCCGAGCAGGACCGCCGGGTCCAGCCGGACGAAGGACTCCAGCCGCAGCCGCTCCGGCCACAGGATCATGATCATGACGGTGCCGAGCGCGATCAGCTTGAACAGGCCCTTGCCGAAATTGACCGCCGCCTGCTTGCCGAAGATGCGTTTGAGCCCGGACGCCGGCGAGATCTTGGACAGCTTCGGCTTCAGCGGCTCGCCGGAAAACACCAACTGATGCTGCACCATGTTGCCGGCGATCGCGGCGAGCGCCAGCAACAGCAGCGGAACGCCGATCGCGGCGATGACGGCAAATTCCAGGCTTTTGGCCAGCGCGAGCAGGCCGGGGCCGTCGGTGCGGATCTCCCAGGATTTGGCGAGCAGGTTGCGCAGCGGCATCATGATGCTGTCGCCGATCCAGCCCGAGAAATTCGACATCACGAGCGTCGCGCCGGCGATCACGAACCAGGTGTTGAGCTCCTGGCTCTTGACGACATCCCCACGCTCCACCGCCTCGTTGAGACGCTTTTGCGTGGGGTCTTCTGTTTTGTCCGTGTCGTCTTCCTCGGCCATCTAGTGCCCTCGTTGCGAAGCTCGCAATCCCCCGTAGCGCCCCCTAAGCGAACTTCGCAAAGAGGGCACCAGCAGACCCTTTCATTCCAGTGCGCACTCACCTCAGCGGCATCATCCCGTGCATGACGCCGCTGAAATAATCGAGAAACGTCCCCATCATCGCGGCGAGCACCAGCGCAAAGATCAGAAAGCCCGCGAGAATCGACAGCGGCACGCCAACGAAATAGACCTGCATCTGCGGCATCAGCCGCGCCAGCACCCCAAGCCCGATATTGAAGACGAGGCCGAACACGAGAAACGGCGCCGAGAGCTGCAGGCCGAGCTTGAACGCGGCAGCAAAGGCGCGCGTGGCGAGCGAGGCGACGTCGCCGCTCGGCACGAGTTCCCCCGGCGCGAAGATCGAATAACTGTCGTTGAGCGCGGCAATGACCAGGTGATGGGTGTCGGTGGCAAACAACAGCGTCACCCCGAGCATGGTGAGAAAATTGCCGATCAGAAGTCCCTGCTCGCCTTGCGTCGGATCGACCGAGGAAACGAAGCCGAGCCCCATCTGCTGGGCGATCACGGAGCCCGCGACCTGCAGCGCCGCCAGCGTCACGCGCGCGGTCGCCCCCAGCACGATCCCGATCACGATCTCATGCAGCATCAGCACCAGCAGCGCCGCCACCGACTGCAGGTCGATGTGGTAGGAGTGCTGGTGCAGCGGCAGGAGAATCAAAGTCAGCAACAGCGCGATCGACAGTTTGACGCGCATCGGGATGTTGGATTCGCCGAGCGCGGGCAGCAGCATCACCATCGCGCCCACGCGGGCGAAGACCAGCATGAAGGCGGCGGCGAGTGCCGGCAGCCAGGAGATGTCGATGCGCATGGTTCACGCATTCTGCATCAGCCGCCGATGATTCGCGACGAGATCCGCATCATGTGGCTGTGCAAGTGATCGGCCATGAAGGGAAGCGCGAGCAGCAGCGTGGCGAAGATCGCCAGGATCTTCGGCACGAACACCAGTGTCTGTTCCTGGATCTGCGTGAGCGCCTGAAACAACGAGACGATCACGCCGATCACCAGTCCGACCAGCATCAGCGGCGCCGATACGATCACGATGGTCCAGATGGCGTCGCGCGCCACGTCGAGAGTTTCAGCACCGGTCATTTGATTGCGCTCCGCCCGATTCCTCTCCGCCGCATCTTTCGTCATTGCGAGGAGCGAAGCGACGAAGCAATCCAGCGTCTCTCCGCGGCCCTGGATTGCTTCGCTTCGCTCGCAATGACGAGCATCAGATCGTCATCTTCATGATGTCTTCATAGGCCTGGATGACCTTGTCGCGCACCGACACCAGGGTCGACACGGCGACGTCGGTCTCGGCGACCGCGGTGACGACGTCCATCACATTGGCCTTGCCGTTGGCCATCGCCACCGTCTGCGCGTCGGACTTGCGGCCGCTCTCCATGACGCTGCCGATCGCGTCCTTGAGCACCGCGCTGAAGGAAGGGCCGCCGTCGGCGGACTTGCTCGCCCCGCCGGCATCGAGAATGCGGGCATTGGCGTAGGCATTTCCCTTGCTGGACCCGCCGGTATCGAGCACGCGGGCTAGGTTCGCATACGCATTCGCAGCAACAGTTGGTGACGCCATTGTCTCGTTCCTTCTTATTAAGCCTTCAGGATGTCGAGCGTGCGCTGGATCATCCGACGTGTGGCGGTGATGACGTTCAGGTTCGCTTCATATGACCGCTGCGCATCGCGCAGATCGGTCATTTCGATCAGCGGATTGACGTTGGGATATTTGACATTGCCGGAGGCATCCGCCGCCGGATTACTCGGCTCATACTTGACGCGAAACGCGGACTGGTCCGGCATGATCTGACCAAGGGCCACCACGTGGGCATCGAGCGTGCGGTCAAGCGCGGAGGAGAAGGTCGGCACCTTGCGGCGATAGGGATCGCCGCCGGCCGTGGGCGCGGTCGAATCGGCGTTGGCGATGTTTTCCGAAATCACGCGCATGCGCCCGGACTGCGCCCGCAGCCCCGACGTGGCAATGCCCATCGAGCGGGTGAAGTCGCTTCCGTTGTCGGCCATGATCGCCTTCCTTCTTGTGCGCCGTTAGCTCTTGCCGATTAGCTCTTGCCGATCGCGATCTTCAGGAGCTGCAGGCTCTTGCTGTAGAGCTGGGTGACGGCCGCGTAGTCCATCTGATTGGAGGAAACTTTCATCATCTCCTCCTCGAGGCTCACCGAGTTGCCGGCGGGCCGGGTCTCAAAACCGGCCTTGCGGTTCTGGTCGAAGCTCGTCGTCCCGCCATCGGCGGGAGCGATATGGCTGGTGCTGGTCAGCGTCAGCGGAAGCTGGCCCATGGAGCCCACGGTCGAGCCGGCCTCGTCGAATTTGGGTTCGATCAGGTCACGCGGCTTGAAGGCCGGCGTATCGGAATTGGCGACGTTCTCCGAAAGGATCCGCTGCCGCTCCTGATGCCATTGCATCTTGGTGCGCAGCACCGACAGGGTCGGAAGATCGCTGATGGACATCGTGCCGCTCCGCTTCGCCTGCGGGGTCGTCCAGCAGGTGGGAAGAATTTGCCGCGCGCATGGTTAACGGCTGGTTAAAATGCGCGGGCCGCCTGGGCAGAAAGTTCCCAGTCCGGGTCTTGGGGCCGACGAATTCGGGTGCATTTTGCTCCACTGTGCTGCATTAAGCGCACCGGCACGCTCCAATCCACATCCCAAGAAGTCGTTTGGTCCAACCGATTCATGGGATATTAAGGCTTTTGGGGCGGCAGCTTTTGCCGTAAGGGATTAACGGGTTCGATCTCAGGCGTCGTTCGCCGCTTTGACCGCGTTGCGTACGAAGAGCTTGATGAAAGCGCGATCTGCCGGGGACTGAGTAATGCAGGCACTCACCTTTTTCTTCGCATTCGTGGCGGTTCTGGTCCTGATCGGCCTCGCCGCTTGGCTGGTGCGTCGATTCGCGAGCAATCGTCTGGGTGCCAATCCGAATCGCGGCCGCATGCCGCGGCTGGCCGTGATCGACGCCGCCGCCGTGGATGGGCGCCGGCGCCTGGTGCTGGTCCGGCGCGACAACATCGAGCATCTCCTGATGATCGGCGGCCCGAGCGATATCGTCGTGGAGTCCAACATCGTGCGCGCAAGCCCGGCGCGTGATCAGTTGCCGCAGCGGCCGGGCATGATCGCCCCCGAACCGCCGCGAATCGCGCCGCTGCCGGATGCCGCCTGGAATGAAGGCGAGCCCGCGCGCGCCGAAGGCTTTGAGCCTGCGGAGCCGCAGATGCCGGAACCGCCGCGCCCGGTGCGCCCCTCCTTCGCCGAGGAACTGCGCCGTCCCGCGCCGATGGCGCCCGAGCGCCGCGCCGAACCGCTGACCGGATTCGCCCCCGAGCAGCCTCTGGGCGGACGGGCCGAGGTGCGGCCGGAGCTGCGGCCTGAGCCGCCGCGCGCCGAACCGAGGGCTGAGCCGCGAGCTGAGCCGGTGATCCCGCGCATGGCCTCGCGCAGCGAACCGTTGATGCCGCGCCCGGCCCGCCAGGCCGAACCGCCAAAAATGCCGCCGGTTCGCGCGCCCGAGCGCGCCGCACCGCCGCCTCCGCCACCACCCCCGCCGCCGGCCCCACCGCCCCCGCAGAATGCCGACCAGAACCTCGCCGAAATGGCACAGCGCCTGGAGGCGGCCCTGCGTCGGCCTGCGAGCAGCGCACCTGCCGCCGACACCGCGCCTCCCGTGGCGCCCGAGCCGGCGCCGCGCGGCGCCCCGCGCAACGGCGAGCCACCGGCCCCGCCGGCGCCTGCCCCCTCGCCCAAGACCAGTTTTGAAAACCTCGAAGACGAGATGGCCTCATTGCTGGGCCGTCCGAAGTCGTCTTCGTGAGGTTCCCGAGCTTCCCGCGTAGAGTTTTATTCCTTGCTGTCCTGATCACCGCCGGTTCGCTGGCCACGGCTGCGTTTGCCCAGGACGTCAGCATCAATCTTGGCCCGGGCAATGGCGGCGTCACCGAGCGCGCCATCCAGTTGATCGCGCTGTTGACGGTGCTCTCGATCGCGCCGTCGATCCTGATCATGATGACGTCGTTCACCCGTATCGTGGTGGTGCTGTCACTGCTGCGCACCGCGATGGGGACGGCAACCGCGCCACCAAACTCCGTCATCATTGCGCTGGCGATGTTCCTCACCGCCTTCGTGATGGGACCGGTGCTGCAAAAATCCTATGACGACGGCATCCGCCCCTTGGTCGCCAACGAGATCACGGTGGAAGAGGCCTTGCAGCGCGCCTCTGTGCCGCTGCGCGCCTTCATGCAGAAGAACGTGCGCGAAAAGGATCTGCGCCTGTTCATGGATCTCTCCGGCGAGCCGGCGCCGCCAACGCCCGAAGAGATGTCGCTGCGCATCCTGGTGCCGGCCTTCATGATCTCCGAGCTGAAACGCGCCTTCGAGATCGGCTTCCTGCTGTTCCTGCCCTTCCTGATCATCGACCTCGTCGTGGCCTCGGTGCTGATGTCGATGGGCATGATGATGCTCCCGCCGGCGGTAGTGTCGCTCCCCTTCAAGCTGATCTTCTTCGTGCTGGTCGACGGCTGGTCGCTCGTTGCGGGAAGCCTGGTGCAGAGCTACGGGGGCGGGTAGGCCCGGCTGTTCCCCCGTCATTGCGAGGAGCGAAGCGACGAAGCAATCCAGCCTGTATCCGCGGAGACAGTCTGGATTGCTTCGCGGAGCCTGTCATCGGGCGCGCGTTTGCGCGACCCGTTGGCTCGCAATGACGAGGAGGTCACAGAACGTCCTATTCCTGCAGATCATACTGCTTGCTCAAATGGTCCCCGATCTGCACCAGCATGGCGACGCATTCGGGATAGCCGGGCTTTGCCGCGGTGGCCTCATCGGCTGAGGCACGAAACTCCCAGGTATCGTCGCTTTTGATGACGGCAATCGTCATCCCATCAGGGCAATCGGCGTGAACCTTCAATTCCGCCCTGGCCATCGCGACAAGTTCGGCCTCGGTCTTGACTGGCTTGCTCATAATAGTGGCTTCCTTCCCGGCATTGTCGGAAGGCAACTTGCCGCCTTCATGCGCGGCTGTCGATAGGATGCTGCCTACCTTGACGCGTCCGCCCGCTTTATGCCGACGATCTGCGGCAGCGAACCGGTTGGCGCGGGATCGGCCTTCTGGCTCTGCGGCGTCCAGGCGGTGGCGTCGGGGAAGCGATTCTTCATTTCGCGCAGGAAGCCGTCGAGTGTATCGACGCTCGCCGCCATCTTGGCGATCTCGGTGAATTCACCGCTGTTGGAGGCGGCCGGCCTGCTGGCGATGTCGAACGCGACCTTGTCCGCCTCGCCGCTCATCAGCGGCACGTATTTCTCACGAAAGCGTGCCAGCCCGATCGCATCCTCAGCCAGCGCGTAGCCGACGACGGCGCGGATCACGTCCGCCTTCTCCGCCGGGTTCAGCGGCTTGAAGTCGCGCCAGCGGTCGCCATAGTAAAGCTCGATCTGCTCGGAGGCCTCGCGCCAGCGCCGTGCCGCCCAATAGATGTCGGAGCGCAGGCGGATCGCCTCGCGCCCGCTGATATTGGAGATGATGTCGAGCGCGAGGTCGTGGCGACCGATGTCGCTCTGCGCCCGCGCCTCCAGCAGCAGCCGCTGGGCGCGCAGCTCGCCGTTGAGATCGGCGATACGGGTCGAGTTGAGCGCGGTGAGCGCCCTGTCCGGCTTGCGATTGGTGAGATAGACCATGGCGAGCTTGGCCGCGACCTGTGCGCGCGCCGCGCCTTCGAGGCGCTTGTCGATCTGGTATTGCAGGAGTTCCGCGGCCTGATCCAGGAGGTCGACCGCGACCAGCCGGTCGGAGAGACGGCGGATCATTTCGTCACCGCGGCGGCCGATCGGCGTCAACTCGCGAAACTCGTAGAACAGGCTGAGCGCGTCGATCGGGGGCATCTCGTCACCTTTGGCGGTGAGGAAGATGTCCGAGAACAGCGCCTGCGCCGCATCCTGCGCCTGGCGTGACGCCTCGGAGTTCGGGTCAAGCCTGGTCGCCATGCGGGCCGCACCAAGCGAGTCGCTGTAGCGCGCCGCATCGCCATAGAGTTTCGCGAGCTTCGCCAGCGTTTGCACCTCGATCGAGTCGCCGCGCCAGGTCACCGAAAGCGTTTCCAACTGCTTGAGGACATCGGCTTGGTTGATCTCGTCGCGCTTCTGCAATAGCGCGACCTGCCGCAGCATCGCTTCGGCGGCCGCGGCGCGGTCGGATGAGGCGATTGCAAAACCGTAATCGTCGAGCGCATCCCTCTCCTGCCCGAGCGCTTCTGCAAGCCGCCCATACAGCACCATGGCCATCGGCTTGATCTCGGGCGGCACGCCGACGACCTCGAGCTCGGCCCGGCGCTTTGCGGCGCCGGCAAAGTCGCGCACTTCGAGGCAAGCGCGCATCGCATCCATGGTGACGAGACGTTGCAGCTCGACGGGCAGCGCAGCGATCGCGAATTCGACGTTCTTCAATTTCTCGCGCGCATCGGCCCATTTGCCCTGCTTGGCGTAGGCGAGGCCCTTCCAGAGTTGCGAGTCGTAATTGTTGCCGACCACTGGGTTGGCGAGATCCTTCAGCGCCGTGTTCGGCCGATTGATCAGGATCGAAGCGATCGCATGCACCATTCGCACGACGGATTCGTCCATCCTCGGCGTGGGGTCGGCGAGCGCGAAGGCGGCCTCGCCCGCGGCCTCAGCATAGAGGCCGCGCGCCATGTAAAAGCGCGCAAGATCGAGCCTCGCCTGCGCGCGCTGTTCCGGCTCGGCGGTGCCCGCTGCCGCAATAAGCGCATCCTGGCGCGGCAGGAAATCTCCGGCCTGGTTCTTGTGCCATTCGCTGATATCGAAGATCGGCCGCACTGCGGTCGCCGCGCGCTCGGCCGACACGTCAACCGAGGAGATGGTGAGCCCACCGGGCTTGCCGACGATAACCTTGTCCGGCGCAACCTCGACGACGACGCTGTCCGAGTTCGGACGCACAACGACGCCCTGCGCGGTATCGAGCAGCATCAGGTCGACAAAGTCCTGACGTTTGATCAGCCCGCGGGTCGGCGCGAGCCCGGTCACCACAAGAAGCGTGTCGCCCGCATCGGGATCGGTGATCCGGTGCATTTCGCCGGGATTGGCGAAGGGCACGGCGATATTGGCGTGCGCGGGATCGGTGATGTTGCGCACCACCATCAGCGGCTGCGGCGGCGCCAGCACCTTGTCGGCAAAGGTGAGCGTCCATTTGCTGCCGCTGGCGTAATCATCCGTGCTCAGCGTGTGCATCTGCGGACGGTTGAGGCGGATGCGGATCGCCTGCCCCTTGTCCAGCGCCATGCGGCTGACGTCACCGACAATGGCCCCGCCCTTCGCGCGGATCGGCTCGACGTCGATCGGTTGCCTGGAGTCGAACACCAGCCAGACCGTATCGCCGCGCCGGAACGACGCGGCCGGGGTGGCCTTGGCGAAACTGAAGGTCAGGCGTAGCCCGTCGCTGTCGCGGATGGCGTCCAGCTTCGCAGGAACCGCATTGTCCGGCGGTGGCGCTGCGGGCGTGGCTTTCGGCGCGACGTCAGCGGCTGCAGGCTTGATGATGGCCGCCGGCGGGCTCGGAGCGTTCGCCGTCTCGGTCATGGTCCTGGCAGCCGGCGCGGGCTCGATCGGTTTCTCGGCCGCGGTCGCCGCAGCCGGCGCTGCTTCCGGCTTGCTCTCGGGCGTGGCCTGCGGCTTCGCAACCGATTCGCCCTTGCCCTCGATCTTTCCCAGCGCGCCCGCCTGCTCGCTCTTCGGCTCTGTCCTGATCTCGGCCTTGACGTCCGGTTTGGGAGCGACGGTCTCGCTTTTCGTATCAACACTTGCCGGTGCGGCGACCGGCTCGGCCTTTGCAGGCGCAGCCTCGCCGGCCTGTGGCTTTGCCGGAGTTTCTGCCGCGGTCGGCCGAGCCGCGGCCGGCACCTGCCAATCCGGCGGCGCGCGCACGCCCGTGACCGACAGTTGCGCCTTCGGCTTATCCGCCTGCTGGAAGGCGACGTCGACGTTGTAGTTCTTGTCCTCGCGGAAAGAGTGGACGTCGACATCGCCGATCAGTGCGATCTCGATCTGGGTTGAATCACCCTCGGTGCGCTGCGTAATGGAGGCGATGTTCGGCGGGGCGGCCAGCTTGGCGTCGGCGAGATCGAAACTGAGCAAGGATGAGAACGAGAGCGTCAGCTTCTGGTCGTTCAGCACTGACGAGGCGCCGACCCCGTCCGGCATCTCGAAGACGAAACGGACGAAGGTCGGCTGCATCAGGGCGCGGACGCGGATCGGTGGACGCTTCTTGGTTTCAGCCGCGGTACGCTGCATGCGGAGCGCTCGTTCGGCGACGCGCGCGCGCTCGGCAAGCTCTTTCACCACCTCGAGCGGAAGGCTCGGCGGCGGACCGTTCCAACCGTCGGGCAGGAAATCGACGAACACCCGCTCGCCGGCCGTCATGGTGTTGAGCGTAACCTTGCGGGACAGCGACAAGCGGATCGCGGTGCCGTCAGGGTCGCGCCGCGCCATCGAAACATAGTCGGGCACTGCTTCGGCGATCTTCTCGACGGGGATGTCGACCGGGCGCTCGAACCTGATGACGACGATGTTGCCGGCCGTCGTCACCTCAGTGCCGACATCCTCGGCGAACTTGAATACCAGGCGCGCATAGCCGTCCGCGGCAGCGAACGTCGCCTCGCCTCTGACCGGATCGGATTGCGCGGCAGCGGGGGACGTCAGATTAAGCAGCAGCATGCCGGCGCAGAGGACGGCAACACCGAGGCCAACATCAATGCCAAGCCAGCGCAACGCGCTCCGCGCGCCGGCGCGGATGAGCAACCAGAATCCAGCGACAGCCGTTCGCGCCATTCCCACTTGTCTCTCAGTTCAAGGGATCCGCTTTGGAGAAAGCGGATCCGCCCTCGCCGCTCGGCCTCTTGACTCTAGAGCCTCGCAACTAAGGACTTGTTAAACATGCCAGGACAACACGCGAGCAAACATATCGCGAGACCTATGCTGGCTCAGTTGGCCTGTTGCGGCAGCACCTTGCCTTCGATCTTGGGAAGATCGGCCGCGGCGGCTGCCTTGGTGCCGCTGGCGCGGCGCGCCAATTCCACCGTGAGCCGCTCGGCCGCCTCGGGCTGCATCAGCCCCATGATGTCCGACATCTTGCGCGGCGCAATTTGTGACGCGATCTCGATCAGAACGGGCATTTCCAGCCGGTCGAACACCTTGGCGGCGTCCTTCGGCTTCATGCTCTCATACATGGTGACGATGCCCTTGAAGCGCGCATTGTCGGATTCGGTCTTCTGCTCGTTCGCCGCGGTAATCCGCGATTCGACCGCCTTCATCTCCTCCACCTTGGATTCGATGCGCTTCTCCGCGGCCTTGAGCAGGTTCTCGCGAATCTCGAGCTCGCGGGCGCGCGTGTCGAGCTCCTGGCGGCGCGCCTGCAGGCGCTCGAGGATGGCGCGCTCCGACGGCGATACGGCCTGCTGGTTCTCCTCGGGATGATAGACGATGCCGTCGGGCTTCGCCGTATCAGGCGCCTCGGGCTTCGGCTCCTCCGACTTCTTCTCCGGCTCTTTCGGCTTCGCCACCGAACCGGTGATGTCGGCGTCCTGCTTGGGACCGCCGGGGAAATTCAGATTGTCCTGCGCCCAGGACGCCTTCTTCGGCTGGGGTTGATAATCGAACACATAGCCGCCGTCGAGCAACAGCCCTGCGATCTTGAGCACCGCAAGGCAGGCAACCGCGACGACAACGACCGGAATGACGCGAATGTTACGGTACGATTTCATGCCGCAAGGCCACCGGCCCTCCTGCGTTCAGTAAAGGCTTGCGCCGCGGCGGCCACCGCCTTGGCATTCGAGATCCGCGCGGGCGCCACCGCGGCGACGGGAGCTACGGGCGCCGCACTCACCGGCGCCGGGGCCGGCGTCGGAGCCGGCGCAGCCGCCGGGGGGGCGAGATCCACGGGCTCGCCTGCCGCTGTCGAGGGCCGCGCCGCAAGCGCGATCTTGGACAGCCGGCGCACCACGTGATCGGCCTCCGCGAGCTGCTTCTTCAGATAATCCGACATCTCATTGGCCGCGCTGAGCTGCACGCCGAGATTTTCGTTGACGTCGCGCACGGTGTGCTTGAGGCCGCCGATCGCGCGCTCGGCGATTTCGGTCGCGGTGACGAGCTCGGCGATGACCGCCTTGAGCGAATGCTCGTCAGCCTTCAGCCGCTGCAGGCGTTTGTTCAGCAGCATGCAGTAGGCAATGGTGATCACCAGCAGCACCGCCACCAGCGTTTCAATCGTCAAACCCAAAACAGGACTCATTATTGGGCCTCCATCATCTTATTCTGCTCGTCGGCCCTCTCGAACATCGCGAGAGTGGTAGAGGGTTTACGCAACGGCCGGGTGACGCGGATGGCGACGCGGTCGCCGACCCGCCCCATCCGCCCCTCGGTCAAGGTGACGCTGCCGCACCGCACGGCCACGGTGGCATCGGCACGCATGTCGAGCGGCAGCGTGTCGCCCACTTTCAGCGCCATCAACTGCTTGAGGGGAATGTCGGCCTCATACAGCACGGCGTCGACGGCGATCTCGGCCTGCCCGATCTCGGTGGCGAAATGCCCTTCCCAGATCGGATCGCGGCCGAATTTTTCGCCCATGAACATCTGCAACAGCACGTTGCGGATGGGCTCGATGGTCGCATAAGGCAATAGCAGCTCGACATTGCCGCCGCGGTCTTCCATGTCGATGCGCAGCCGAACCAGGATCGCCGCGTTGGCGGGACGGCTGATCGCGGCAAAGCGCGGATTGGTCTCGAGGCGATCGATCGAGAAGGTGACCGGCGAGAGCGGCCGGAACGCCTGCTCGGCGTCGGCCAGCACCACCTCGATCAAGCGCTTGACCAGATTGGTCTCGATCGTGGTGTAGGGCCGGCCCTCGATGCGCAGCAGCGAATTGCCGCGCCGGCCGCCCAGCAGCACGTCGATCATGGAATAGATCAGGCTGGAATCGACGGTGGCGAGCCCGAAATTCTCCCACTCCTCCGCCTTGAACACGCAGAGCACGGCGGGCAGCGGGATCGAATTCATGTAGTCGCCGAAGCGCACCGAGGTGATGCGGTCGAGCGAGACTTCGACGTTGTCGGAGGTGAAATTGCGCAAGCTTGTCGTCATCAGCCGCACCAGGCGGTCGAAGACGATTTCGAGCATCGGCAGACGCTCGTAGGAGACCATCGCCGAATCGATGATGGCGCGGATGCCGGAATGGTCATCGAGATTGACCTCCCCGGCGGTGAAGCCGAGGAGGTTGTCGATCTCCTCCTGGGACAGCACGCGCTCGCCGCCGTTCTTGCCGCCGCCGAAGTCGCGGCTGCCGTCCTCGACCATCGCGGCCCATTGCAGCGCCATCGATTCCGTGAGCTCGTTGGCGCTCGCGGCTTCCGCGGCGGCAACGGGATCCTCGGCTCCTAGCGAGGCTTCCCATTCCGCCGCAATTGCATCCTGATCGACCGGATCGTTGCCCGCCATGATCGTCTGATCCGAACTTCTCTATTGAACCACGATTTCCTTGAACAGCACCGCGCTGACCTGGGTCGGCGCGACCGCCAGATTGACCCGCTTGGTCAGCTCTTCCTTGAGCCGGAACAGGCCGGCCGAACCGGTGAGGTCGCTGGCGCGCAGCTCGCGCATATAGGTCTGGAAGATGTCGGTGACGCGCGGCATCGACGGCTTGATCGCCTCGGCCTGCTTGTCCTCCTTCACCTCGAGCACGACTTTCACGCGCAGATACTGCACGCGTTCGCCCGGTGCGGCCGAGAGGTTGACCAGCATGTCCGGCACCTCGATGAAGACAGGCGGCTTTGGCGGCGGCGCTTCCGCGTGCTCCTCCTTCTCGCCGTGATGGCTGAAGAAGAAATAGCCCGCAGCGCCAATGCCGATGACGGCGAGCACGCCGACCACCAGGATGATCAGCTTGAGCTTGTTGCCCCTGGTCGATGCGACGGCGCCTTCACCCGCGCCTTCCGCCTGTTCGTTCTCTGCCATGACCCGCCCAAAGCCCATAGTCTCGACGACGAGCGGAATTGCAGCCAGCAGGCTTGAATGACGCGGAACGAAAAGGCCCCCAGCGCGAACACGCGCTCTCAACGAAATTGACGCTAGGTAAGAATGGTTAATGGTTCCTTTCATTTGGGTGGCGACTAGGAAAAACTTGCCGGGCAAATATGGTCAACAAGACCTTTCTGCCGCGTCGGCAATACCCCTGCCGAACGCCTAACCCTTTAAAGATCCAGCACTTTCCGAATTGGCACGGCATTCGCTCAAGGGATGAGCGAACCCTCCCGGTTTGGGAGAGCCGGACGGGTTCAGCACGGTCCGAAAGAGCGGCTTGGGAGAGCTGTTCTTTAAGGATTGCTTTACGGAAGGGGAGAACCACCGATGGAGAACGCGCTTCTCGTCGGACTTTCGCGGCAGACGACACTCGAGCGCCAGCTCGCGGTGATCGCCAACAACATCGCGAACGTCAACACGTCAGGCTTCAAGGCCGACCAGCCGCTGTTCGAGGAATTTCTCACCTCGGGCGCGCATGAGGACAATTTCGTCGGGAGGGACCGCCGGGTCTCCTATGTGCAGGATCGCGGCACCTACCGCGACATGAGCCAGGGCTCGCTGCAGGAGACGGGCAATCCGCTCGACCTTGCTATCGACGGCAACGGCTTCTTCGTGGTGCAAACCGCGGCCGGCGAGCGCTACACCCGCGACGGCAATTTCCAGGTCAACACCCAGGGCCAGTTGGTGACGGCCTCGGGCGATCTCGTGCTCGGCAACAGCGGTCCGGTCGTGTTCCAGCAGACCGAGCACGACATCAACATTGCCGCCGACGGCACCGTCACGGTGGTCGACGCCAACTCGCCGGCCGATTCGATCCGCTCCAAGCTGCGCATCGTCAATTTCGCCGATCAGCAGCAGAGCCTGACCAAGGACGGCGGCAATCTCTACAGCGCGGCCAACCCGGCCGACGCCCAGCCCGACCTGACCTCGACGATCCGCCAGGGCTACCTCGAGAAATCCAACGTCAACTCGGTCGCCGAGATGACGCGGATGGTCGAGGTGTCCCGCACCTACGCCCAGATCGCCAATCTGCTGCAGCAGCAGAGCGATCTGCACAAGAACGCCATCAACCAGCTCGCCGAAATCCCGAACTGACGCGCGCGAGAGTGAAGGAGAACTAGCATGCAGGCTCTTCATACCGCAGCGACCGGGATGGCAGCTCAGGAGCTGAACGTCCAGGTCATTTCCAACAACATCGCCAACCTGCGCACCACCGGCTTCAAGAAGCAGACGGCGGCGTTCCAGGACCTGATCTATCAGCACATCCGCCGCGTCGGCGCGCAAGCGTCGGACCAGAACACCATCCTGCCGATCGGCATCGACATCGGCGGCGGCGTCAAGACCGTCGGCACGCCGCGCTCGATGACGCAAGGCACGCTGTCGCAGACCGGCAACGATCTCGACCTCGCCATCACCGGCGAAGGCTTCTTCAAGATCCTGATGCCCGACGGCACCTATCAATACACCCGCGACGGCACCTTCCAGATGGACAACCAGGGCCGCATCGTCACCGCCCAGGGCAACCCGGTGCAGCCGACCATCACCATCCCGAACAATGCGAGCGGCATCACCATCAACCAGCAGGGCCAGGTCTCGGTGACGCTGCCCGGCTCGACCACCTCGCAGATCATCGGCCAGATCGGGCTGACGCGCTTCATCAACAAGGCCGGCCTGCAGCCGGTCGGCAATAACCAGTTCATCGAGACGCCCTCCTCCGGTCCGCCCCAGGACGGTCTCGCCGACGCGCAGGGCTACGGCACCATGACGCAAGGCAGCCTCGAGCAGGCCAATGTCGATGTCGTCTCCGAGATGAGCGACCTGATCGCCGCCCAGCGCGCCTACGAGATGAACGCCAAGGTCGTCACCGCCGCCGACCAGATGATGCAATCCACCTCGGCGCTGTTCAGGTAAGGGAGGGCTGAGCCATGAAACTTCGCAACGTCCTCTTCGCAACCGCGCTGTTTGCGGCCACGACGCCCGCGCTCGCGCAGACCATCGACGACACCATCAAGCCGCCGGTGCTGCGCGCCAATGTCAGCGTCGCCGGCGACGTGGTGCGGATTGGCGACCTCGTCGAGAACGCCGGCGTGGCCGCGCAGATCGCGGTCTACCGCGCGCCCGATCTCGGCACCACAGGCACGCTTCCCGTCGCGCAGGTTCTGAACGTGCTGCGCCAGCACCAGGTGATCGGCGTCACGACCAGGGACGTCAAGGATGTCACGGTGACGCGGCTCGCCCGCAACATCGCCGCCAAGGACATCCAGCTCGCGGTGGCGCAGGCGCTGGCGCATCGCGGCGGGCTGGGCGAGGCCGAGAACATCTCGCTCACCTTCGACCGCGACCTGCAGGATCTGCATCTTGAGGCCTCCAACAGCGGCACGCTCGAGCCGACGGCGGCGCGCATCGACCCGCGCAGCGGCCGCTTCGACGTCACCTTCGAGATCGCCAACGATGCCGCGACGGTGGCGACGCAGCTCCGCTACACCGGCATCGCGATCGAGACGGTGGAAGCCGCCGTGCTCGCCCGCAATGTCGAGCGCACCGAGGTGCTCAAGGCCTCCGACGTGATCGTGCAGCGGCGGCCGAAGGCCGAGGTCGGCACCGATCCTGCCGTGCGCGATCAGGTGCTCGGCATGCAGATGCGCCGCGCGATGCGCGCCGGCCAGTCGCTGCGCGTCACCGATCTCGCCAAGCCCGACCTCGTGCAGCGCGACCAGGCGGTGACGGTGATCTATCAGACCGCGGGGATTTACCTGACGACGCGCGGCAAGGCGCTGGACTCCGGCACCGAGGGCGATCTCGTCAACGTGCTCAACCCGCAGTCCAAGCGAACGGTGACCGGCGTCGTCACCGGCAGAGGCCAGGTGACCGTCCAGGTCGCGACCCCGACGCCAGTCTACGTCTCCGACACGTCGGCGATCTCCTCCAACGATACGCAACCCGCCCCCGTTTCCGTCGCCGACGGCAGCTCCAACCCGCAAGCCCCCGTCAAGCCAGAGTAAAGTTCATGTCGAAGTCCAGTCCCTTGCCGCATGTGGCCGCAGCCGGCCGCTCCCGTCTGCTTCGTACCGTGGCGCTACTCTCCATCCTCTCGGCCGTGACAGGGTGTTCGGCAGTCGATCGCCTGTCGCAGATCGGCGAGACGCCGAAGCTCAACGCGATCGAGAACCCGACGGCGCAGCCGGGCTACAAGCCGGTGTCGATGCCGATGCCAAAGCCCGAGACGGTGTCGTACAATCCGAACTCGCTCTGGCGCAACGGCTCGCGCTCCTTCTTCAAGGACCAGCGCGCGCACCAGATCGGCGACCTGCTGACGGTGACCGTCAACATCACCGACCAGGCGAACTTCGCCAACGAGACCGTGCGCAACCGCACCGGCAAAGAGGACTCTGGCATCACCGACTTCATCGGCGCGCAGACGATCACGCAGGCGCACAAGATCCTGCCCGGCCGCATCCTGACCACGGACTCGACCTCGCAATATGACGGCAAGGGCACGATCCAGCGCCAAGAGAGCTTGCAGACCAACGTCGCCGCCGTCGTCACCCAGGTGCTGCCGAACGGCAACCTCGTGGTCGAAGGCAAGCAGGAGATCCGCGTCAATTACGAGATGCGCGAACTGATCGTCGCCGGCATCGTGCGGCCCGAGGACATCCAGAGCGACAACACCATCGACTCCTCAAAGATCGCCCAGGCCCGCATCTCCTACGGCGGCCGCGGCCAGATCTCCGACTTCCAGCAACCCCGCTACGGTCAACAGGTCATGGACGTGCTGCTGCCGTTCTAACCTTCAGATTTTCCCTCCCCCTCTTGTCCACCGAAGCTTTAGCGAAGGCGGATGCGGGGGAGGGTTAGGGAGGGGGCTAGACCCGGGAGAGAGACTTAGTTTTCCGGAGCAAGAGCAACGCGACCACCCCACCCTTCACCGAGCTCCCACATCGCTAGTCGCGAACCTAGGCGCGAAAAGCGGTGTTCTACGCGGCCTCCGGTAGCTCCCCTGCCGGAGGCCGTTGTCGTATTTGGGAGCGAGCCTCGTCGCTGTCAAATCGGTAAGCGGCAAGGCTAAATCGCTACGGGTATGAGCCATTTTCCACAACTTTGTGCGCCAGCAGGTCGCGAACATCACAACTTATGGTACCTTTGATTGGAGTGGTTTGCGCGAAACTGACATGCCTACTGCGACTTACAGTGAGTTGGAATTCGTTCGCTACGCGGCGCCTCTGCTCCCTCACATGATGTGGTTTCTCGGCGCAGGAGCATCACGCACTGCTGGGATGCCGACAGCGACAGATATTATTTGGGACCTGAAACGACGCTATTACTGTCTCCGCGAAAACCAAGATGTGCGCGCATACAACATCAACAACAATGCGGTTCGCGAGAAGCTTCAGAATTATATGGACAGCAAAGGCTTCCCTTCCGCCGGAACGCCGGACGAATATTCATTCTATTTTTCTCTTAGTTTTGCCGACAATCTAGCCGAGCAGCAACGATATCTCTCGGAAGTACTTAGCCCAGACAAAATCTCGCTTAATATGGACACCGCACACTGGCGGGGATGCTTAGCGCTGGACTTTGTCGTGTCATCTTCAGCTCAAACTTCGATGAAGTCATAGAAAGAGCGTTCTCGTTCGTGACAGGCAAATCGCTTGCAGCTTTCCATTTAGAAGGCTCTTACGCAGTACTCGATGCTCTGAACGGCGAGCGTTATCCGATCTACGCAAAGGTCCACGGTGACTTTAGATTTCGTAGCATAAAAAATCTGCCTCTTGACCTCACCGCTAACGATAGAGAGATACAAAAGAGCTTTCTTGCTGCAAGTACCCGCTTCGGGATGATTGTCTCGGGCTACAGCGGTCGCGACCAAAATGTCATGAGTATGTTTCGTTCGGCCGTATGTCAGGCGAACGCCTTTCCACACGGCTCTTTTGGGTCACCCCTCGAGCAGGCGCAAAGACCGGAGGTGGTATGTCGTCATCGATCATCGCGAAAGTCGAAACGCTCTGCTCACCCCGATGCGTGAGGCCTTGGGAAGCCGAAACACGCCGCTGAACGGCCCCGTCCCAAAGCTTGCTGAGACGTTTTGGGCCGAGTGTGTGTCGCTGAGGCTAGAAGTGCGCAATGGCTTAGGTTGGCCAATGATGCGGCCCGACATTTGGATCACCCCACTTGCGACCCGCGAATTGGCGACAGAGTTCCTTAGAGCCAAAAAGCTCCGCCGCTGGAATTCCATTGCCTACCGTCTTCTAGATGCGTGGATCACTCTACTTGTTGGGCCCGTGGGCACTGGCCGCAATGCCCAAGTATCATGTTTTCAGAACACAAAGTATCCAGTCTCGTTCACTCTGAATACGCGATCTGGGTATAGCCGATACCATTCTACAGGCGCTCAATGGCCTAATCCGAATGAGGGCGTCGTACGATGTGCTTTTGATGTATCTGCCGAAGGCGTGGAGCGACGCGTTCGAGTATAATGGCTTCGACCTTCACGACTACATTAAGGCAATATTGGCCCGCCTGAACCTTCCTGTGCAGATAGTCAATGACCTAACGTTTGAGCGTCGTTGCCGCGCTAATGTACTTTGGGGCATCAGCGTGGCTCTATACGCAAAGGGAGGCGGCATACCTTGGAAGCTTGCGCAACTTGATAAGGATGAAGCCTACGTCGGCATAAGCTACGCGATTATTCGCAGCTATTTGACGTTGTGAAACAGGTCCCGCAGATTGTCGATGATGTCTTCGACTATCGGCTCTTCATGTGAGCGATTTTTTCCGCCGCCCTCTCGAGCGCCAGTGCGCACACTGTGTTGCGATCTGAGGAATGTCATTCGCGGGATATCCACTTGCTGTTCCTTTGACTATGGACTCCCCCCACCGCGCTGAGACTCCGGCGCCATCACTATCACCGCGGCCCGTTGGTCGCGTTAGGACATCGGCCGATTGTCCTCTAGCTCCGGCGACACATGATGTTTGTTGATAGCAAGCACGAGATCGGACGAAGCGCTCATAAGCCTCCGCCTGCCTTCGTCGCGTCAGGAAAACTCAATCTCGCTAGGGCGAGCCTTTCGCAATTGCGTGTGCCCCCGCAGGCCGGGTCTATCGACGCACGACCACATCCACCTTGTAGTCCAGCCGATCCAGGCAGCGAACCAGACGATCGATGGAGAACTTGCCGACACGGCCGGTAACAAGCGCTGAAACGTCCGGCTGCTTCAGTCTAAGCAGAGCCGCCGCCTTGGTCTGCGTGAGTTTCCGCCGTTTGATGACCCTGCGTATCTCGCGGACGAGTTTTGCCTTAAGAAGCTCTCCCTCCGGATTGGCGAATCCGAGGTCCGCAAAAACATTGCCACCGCTTAAGGTCACCATCTTCATTTCGCTGCCCTCACGCCGCCTCTGTCACCGCCCGTATCTCAAGACGCACACCCGTCTCCTCCTGCAGCACGCGAATGACTCCGAGCAGGTTCTCAGCCGTTGGATTCCCCTCCGACCCAAACATGCGCATCAAGCTCTTTTGCGGACGGCCAGTTACTTCACTCAAGCGCTCAAACCCGATCGTGGCATTGATATAGGTCCGCAGGCCCGCGCGGCCGTCATCGGTTTGGCCTTTCAGCAAGGCCTCTACCGCCTCCTGAAACAACGCTTCACGAAAAGCGGGATCGCGTTCTGCCCGCGCGCGCACCGTGTCGCGAAAATTTCGGGTCAATGGCATGACATCATCTCTCATCGCGTTTGCGTTTCTTGTAGTCCCGCCAGCGGTGGAGCGCGGCATCGATATCGTCCTGCTGTCGTCGTTTGGTGCCGCCGCCTAGCAGGATGACCAGCACCTTGCCATCCCAACCGAAATAGACCCGATAGCCCGGACCGCGATTGATCCTGAGTTCGGCAGCCCCCTCGCCGATCGGCTTGACATTCGAGGTGTTGCCCTCGGCAAGACGCTCGATGGCAATGGTCACGATGGCGGCCGCCTGCGCATCAAGACCGTCGAACCATCTCCGGAAAGGGCTCAGGCCGCCGGAGACGTATTCCTCAATTCGGATCATATGGTACCATATACGTTACCATCACAGCAAGCTTGACTCGCAAACACCTCTCCATTATGTTCTCGTTTTGTTCCAATCCGTCAAGAGGGACGTATCGCGATCGTCACGAGACGTGGGTTGGAATGCGGTGGACGCGACGGGGCCGGCAGACGAGCGGCATTCGGCGCGGACGGCGAAGCCGTGTGGTCCTGGCGCCCCGTGGCTGGCGCTAAGTTGGCGGCGATGCTTTCGCATCGCGCCGGCGATGGTGGCAACAAAGTCTGGTTCACCAGGGAGAGCGCGGAGTAAGCCGTAAACCATCGCGCAGGGAGGGCCGGTTGATTCCGCCTTCACCTGTGGTCTTCGCGCTTTCGCGCAACCTTTTTGCGCGAGGGCTCACGGGTGCCTGGCGGGCATCCGGTCTTCCCTGCGCCCTCTATTCTTTGGAGGGACGAGCTTCGGGCATGGCTCGGGCGCTGGTGGCGCCGCGGGGATGTGGGCCTGTGCCTTGGTGTATGTCTTGCTGGCTGTTTGGAAATTGCATCTGGATTTGTGGCGTGGGGCGCCATCGAACTGACATCGTCATGCCCGGGCTTGTCCCGGGCATCCACGCCTTCCCTGACGTGGCCCAAACGTGGATGGCCGGACAAGCCCGGGCATGACGGAGGAGAGTGGGAGTGCGGTGTGTCGCTTGCCTGTCGGCACGATGTCGGCGGAGAACGGGATCAGCCCTCCCCCACCTCAGGCGAACTCCGCCTCCACCTTCCCCAGCCCCGCCAGCTCCATCACCACACGATCGCCCGGCTTGAGCCACACGGTCTTCACCAGGCTTCCCGTCAGCACGATCTGGCCCTTGTGCAGGCTCTTGCCTTCGGCGGCCAAATGATTGGCGAGCCAGGCGAGTGCGTTGTGGGGATGGCCGAGCACGTCGGCACCCCGGCCCGCCCCCGCCTCCGCGCCGTTGATCAGCGCGCGCCCGGCCACCTCGCGCACGTCCGGCGCCGCATAGCGGCCGACCGGCTCGCCCAGCACGCAAGCCGCGGCAAAGAAATCATCGGCAACGAGGGTCGGCGCGCCCAGCGTCTCCCACTGCTCGTAGCGATCGTCGACGATCTCGATCGCGGGCATGTAGGTCTCGATCGCCTCCCCCACCCATTCGGCCGTGAACGGCGCTTCGCCGGCGGCAAGATCCCGCGAAAGCTCCACCGCGATCTCGCATTCGACGCCAACGTGGACGAAATCGGAGGCCGCAAGCTTCACCCCGCTCCGATGCACGCCGCGCTCGAACACGCCGCCGCCGCATGGATGCGGAATATTGAGATATTCCTGCATCACGTTGGAAGTGCAGCCGATCTTGTAGCCGACCAGCGCGCCGCTCTCGGGCAGCAGGAGATCATGCACCGCGCGCTGCACCTGGTAGCCCTCCGCCTCGTCGCGCGGCGCGATCTTGGCGGGGAGCGGCTTCAGCTTCTCACGCGCCCGGCGCGCGCCGGCGATCACCTTCGCGGCCTCGACGACCCTGTCCATCGCGCGTCCCTCCGGTTCACGTGCTTGCGCGTGCTCGACAGCATGATCCGGCAAAATGGGCGGCGGTTTGGCATCGCGACCGATCGCGAAGCGTTCGCGCCGAGATCGTGCTCGAACAAAAGCGCTGGAGCGGGACGACGCTCAAGAAAAGCCATCCCGCTCCCGCGCCAGTTGAGCACCCCGCCCAGCGCGTGGCAAGCGCGCAGGCAGCAGGCTTACGGCTTGACGAGACCGAGCCGGATCAGGCTCTCTGCGGTGTCGACGATCATCTCCTCGTTGCCGCGCGGGTCAAAGCCGAGCAGCCGACGCGCCTTGTCGCCGCTGACGCGCCTGACCTTGCCGAGCAGCGGCAGGCTCGCCCGCGCCATCGGGTTGCGCAGCGCGGCGAGGCGGATCAGCCAGTTCGGCGCCTGGAAGCGCGGCACCCGGCGCGCGGCAGCACCGAGACGCGCCCGCAACACCTTCGCGACCTGAAGGATCGACATGGTCTCGCCGGCCACCGCAATGAATCGCTCGCCCTTGGCCGCCGGGCTCGTCATGGCGCGCAAGTGCAGCTCGGCGACGTCGCGCACGTCGACCAGGCCGAAATAGATGCGCGGGGTCAGCGGCATCGCGCCGTCGAGCAACGCCTTGATGATGTCGATCGAGCCGGAAAAATCGCGTCCCAACACGGGGCCGAAAATGGCGGTGGGATTGACGACGGACAGCTCGAGGGCGCCGCCTTCGCGCGCCACAAATTCCCAGGCCGCGCGCTCGGCGAGCGTCTTCGATTTGGCGTAAGGCTGCCCGTCGACGGCCTCGAGATTGGTCCAGTCGGTCTCGTCGAACGGTGTTTCGCGCGAGGGGTGGCCGTAGGCGATCGCCGCGGCGGAGGAGGTGAGGACGACGCGCTTCACGGAAGCCTCGCGCGCGGCGCGCAGCACGCGCAGCGTCCCCTCCCGCGCCGGCATGATCAAATCGTTCTCGTCCTCGGGCACGTAGGTCAGGAGCGGCGAAGCCACATGAAGGACATAGTCGCAGCCCTCGGCCGCCTCGCGCCAGCCGACATCCCCGGTGAGGTCGGCGGTGAAGAAGGAAAGCCGGTCGGGTGGCTCGACGCCGCCGTTGTCGATAAAGCCCTGGCGCAGCATGGCGCGCACGTCGCTCTCGCGCTCCGGCCGACGCACGGTGGTGCGCACCGTGTGCCCCGCCTCCAGCGCCCTTAGGATCGTATGCACGCCGACAAAGCCGGACCCGCCCGTCACCAAAACCGTGCTCATCGTCGAAATCTCTCCCTCGAAACCGCCGCGGCATCGGGCGGACCTGCACAGCGCGCATCTGGGCACCTATGTAAGGCGCGGCAAGTAGGATGAAATTTCGGACCGGTATGGAAAAGATGACCAGCATGGCCTGCGAGACCAGCGCGGATGACTGCACCAGCGATCCTCAACTGCTGCTTCACTTCAAGCGCGCGCTTCACGCCCTTGGCGGCAAATGGAAACTCGACATCCTGTTCGCGCTGAGCAACGGCGCCGTGCGGTTCGGCGCCCTGCGCCGCGCGGTTTCCGGCGTCAGCCGGCATATGCTGACCGCGCGCCTGCGCGAGCTCGAGCAGGACGGCCTCATCTCCCGGACCGCGTTCGCCGAAAAGCCGCTGCGGGTCGAATATCAATTGACCGACGCCGCCTATGCCCTTCTGCCGGCCTTCAAGGAGTTGTTGAGCTGGTGGCAGGCGTACGGACGGGGCGCGCGCAATGCACGAGGCGGCTCAAACGTCGCCGCAGCGAGTTCGGCTTGAGAATTGTTTTGGAAGAAAAAAGTGGCCGCCGCTCAGCTTCAGCTAACGTGCGACGCGACCAATGCCCGTCGGCCGGCGGTCGGCCGGCAAGCGGAGCCTCAGGGAACGAGCGCCCTACTCGTCCCGGTAAACCTTCTCGCGCTTCTCGTGGCGCTCCTGCGCTTCCACCGACAGCGTTGCGATCGGGCGGGCTTCGAGCCGCTTCAGCGAGATCGGCTCGCCGGTCTCTTCGCAATAGCCGTAAGTGTTGTCCTCGATGCGCTGCAGCGCGGCGTCGATCTTGGAGATCAGCTTGCGCTGGCGGTCGCGGGCGCGGAGTTCGATGGCACGGTCGGTTTCGGAAGAGGCACGGTCGGCGAGATCGGGGTGGTTGACGTTCTCCTCCTGCAGCGCCTGCAGGGTCAACTTCGATTCCTTCAGGATCTCGTCTTTCCAGGCCAGCAGCTTGGCACGAAAATATTCGCGCTGCCGCTCGTTCATGAAAGGCTCTTTTTCGGAAGGTCTGTAGTTTTTAAACTTTTCCAAGGCCAGCCCATCTTCTACCTGCAGGCGCCGCGCCTTTGCGGCGCCGCGCGAGGGGAGGGTTCCTCTCGCGAGCGGCCTTATATAGCGGCGCCTTGTGACAGACAATCTTTCCGTGACAGCCGGCCGCCCTGCCCCAAGCCCTTGCACAGGCAAATCTATCCGGCCCGGCGGGCCGGCCGCCCGGGGGCGTTAATACCCTACCGTAAAGCGCTTGCGGATATGGGCCGGGCGCTCGATTTCGTCAGCCATGGCGACCGCAAAGTCCTCGAACGTGATCCAGCTTTTTCCGGCCGAATCGGTCAAGAGCTGGTCCGTTCCGAGCCGGAACTTGGCCGTCCGCTCGCCGTGAACGATCAGGGCCGAGGGCGAGAGGAACGTCCAGTTCAGTTCCTTCTCCTGCAGCAGCCGGTCAAGAAACGCCGCCCCCTTCTCGGCCTCGGCCTTGTATTCCGCGGGAAACGTCGCCGTCGTGACCAGCCGGACACCCGGGGCCACTTCGAGCGAGCCGGCACCCCCGACCACGAGATAGCGTGGAACGCGCGAATCCTTCGCCGCCCCGATCAGGGCCTCAGGATCGCTGGCGAGGAAGTGAATGGAACTCACAGCCGCGTCATGGCCGGCCCACAGCTTGGCGAGCTCAGCCCGGTTAAACGCGTCACCCCTGACGGCAGTCACATTGGGCAGTTTTGCGATCCTGTCCGGATTGCGGGCAATCCCGGTCATGCTATGGCCACGGCGCGCGAGCTCGGTGGTAATGCAGGATCCGGCCCTTCCCGAGGCACCGGCAACGGCGATTTTCATGAGGAACTCCTTTACGGCTTTCAGTTGGCGAGGTAACCAATGGCGACTAGATAGCGTAAAGAATTCAGGTGTTAAGAACGCACTTTGGGATCACCTGGTAACGCGCGAGTAACGTGCCAGTCGACTTGCCGAAGCAGTTCGTCCAGACCGCTAGCCGGCGTCTCTCCGAAATCATCGTCAGAGTATTCCACCATGAAAACCCCCAATGCCTATTCGGCCGCCTGCCCGACCCGCCAGATTCTCGACCGCGTCGGCGACAAATGGGCGGTGCTGATCCTGCTGCTGCTTCGCGAAGAGCCCTTGCGCTTCAATCAGTTGCGCCGCGCGATTGAAGGCATCTCGCAGAAGATGCTCTCCCAGGTTCTCAAGAGTCTGGAGCGCGACGGGCTGGTGAAGCGACGCGCCATCGCAACCGTGCCCGTGACGGTCGAGTACTCCATCACGCCGCTCGGAAAGACGTTGGCGGCCGCGGTCGATCCCTTGCGCGATTGGGCGGAGCGAAATCTGAAGGAGGTGCTGGCGGCGCAGCGCCGTTATGATGCGCAGCACCACGCGAACGCGGCATGACGCGGTCGGAACTGTCCGGTCAGTGCTGGCTCGCCTTGGCGAGTTCGACTTCGACCCGCAGTTCGATCTCGGACAGCACCGCGTCAAGTCCGGGATCGCCGGATGAGGATTTCAAGCTGGTGGCGGCATCCCGCAAACGGCCCACCATCGACTGGTCGAGATTGCCGGAGAGCAGGCGGAGCTTGAGGTCGTCAAGCACCTCGAGCGCGCCCTTGCCGCGCTGGACCGAGCGCTTGCGCCGCTCGACCGGATCTTCCTCGATACCCTGCAACGCGAGCAGGACATCGATACCCGCGGTGGTGCGCGGCGCGACGGGTGCGCGCGTCTCCTGCGCCGTCGCCATCTCCTCCTCGGGAAGCACAAAGCCGCCGGAGGACGTCTTGCGTGCCGTCGACGCAGGCGGGCCCAGCGTCGCGCCGTTGGGTCCATAAACGCGCATGGTCTGCCCCCTGTGATCGCAGGCAGAGCTTGGCCGATTTATGGTTAAGGGAGCGTAAACAGCCCGGCAAATTCTGCCGGGAGGCGGCAGTTTCACGCCAGATGGCAAACGCCGGCTTGCAGTGGTCCGGCAAAAATCCAGTCGAAATTTCAATCAAATAGCCCCTAGCCAAGGCGTGGCACGCCGCTCGCATTGGTAAGGGGCGGACCGCAACGCTATGGGAGTGGCGAAGCGATCCGGCAGTTAAGTTCGAGGGGAGCATCAGGATGCAAAGCGTCCGTCGGATACGATTCTTTCGGCTGGCCTGTGCCGCGCTGTCGGCGCTGCTGCTGTCGGCCGAAGCGTGCCATGCCACATCGCGGATCAAGGATCTCGCGAATATCGAGGGCGTGCGGCAGAACCAACTGATCGGCTACGGCCTCGTCGTCGGCCTCAACGGCACTGGCGACACGCTGAACAACATCCCCTTCACCAAGCAGTCGCTGCAGGCGATGCTCGAGCGGATGGGCGTCAACATCCGCGGGCAGACGATCCGCACCGGCAACGTCGCCGCCGTGATGGTGACCGGCAACCTGCCGCCATTCGCCACGCAAGGCACGCGCATGGACGTGACCGTCTCCGCGCTCGGCGACGCAAAAAACCTGCAGGGTGGCACCCTGCTCGTCACGCCCCTCCTCGGCGCCGATGGCAACGTCTACGCGGTCGCGCAGGGCTCGCTCGCCATCTCCGGCTTCCAGGCTGAAGGCGAAGCGGCAAAGATCGTGCGCGGCGTGCCGACGGTCGGGCGCATTGCCAATGGCGCGATCATCGAGCGCGAGATCGAGTTTGCGCTGAACCGCCTGCCCAACGTGCGGCTGGCACTGCGCAACGCCGATTTCACCACGGCGAAACGCATCGCGGCCGCAGTCAACGACTTCCTCGGCGTCAAATGCGCCGAACCGATCGATCCCTCAACCGTGGAGCTGTCGATCCCGCAGGAATTCAAGGGCAATGTCGTGGCGCTCCTCACCGAGATCGAGCAGTTGCAGGTCGATCCCGATCTCGCCGCCAAGATCATCATCGACGAGCGCTCCGGCATCATCGTGATGGGCCGCGACGTCCGCGTGAACACGGTCGCGGTGGCGCAAGGCAATCTCACCGTCACGATTTCCGAGAGTCCGCAGGTGAGCCAACCCAATCCGTTCTCGCGCGGCCAGACCGTGGTGACGCCGCGCACGAACATCAGCGTCTCCCAGGACGGCAAGAAATTCGCCGTCGTGAAAGACGGTGTCTCGCTGCAGCAGCTCGTCGACGGCCTCAATGGGCTCGGCATCGGGCCGCGCGACCTGATCGGCATCCTGCAGGCGATCAAGGCCGCAGGCGCGATCCAGGCCGACATCGAGGTGATGTGATGCAGGCCAGCACCATGACCTCCTCGCCCGCCGCCGGCAATTTCACCACCCCCGTGCTCAACAGCCGGCCGGACTTCGAGTTCGCAGCCGCCCTCACGAAAGTCTCGCCGCAGGCCCAGGCCAAAGCCAAGGCCACTGCCACGGATTTCGAAGCGATGTTCCTCAACTCCATGTTCGCAGAGATGACGAACGGGCTGAAGGGCGAAGGCCCATTCGGCGACACGGTAGGCACCGGCGTTTGGCGTTCGATGCTGACCGAGCAATATTCGCAATCCTTCGCCAAGGCCGGCGGCGTCGGCATTGCCAGCGAGGTCTACCGAACGCTGATCCTGCAGCAGGCCAAACGCACGAGCTGACGGGGGTTTTCAGATGAACGCAAATGCACAACCCAAGGAAGCGCCCTCCACTTATGTCGCGGCCGCGACGGCCGAGGAGGCGCGCAAGCTCGCGGACGAGCTGATGGAGGTCATGAGCGCGCTGCTCGGGGTGATCGAACGGGAGACCGAACTCGTCCGCGCCGGCCAGCTACGCCAGGCCATGACATTCGGAAATCAGAAATCGGAATTGTCCCGCCGTTATGTCAGCACCGTCGGCAATCTCAAGGCGAGCCAGAAATTCATGTCGCGCTCGGCGCCTGATCTGCTGAAAACGCTGCATCGCCATCACGACACTTTCCGCGCGATGCTGCAGGTCAATCTCACGGTGCTCGCGACTGCCCATGCGGTCTCCGAAAACGTCGTGCGCGGCGTCAACGCCGAGATGCAGCGTCGCAACATTCCGAACACCTATACGGCGCAGGGGCGGCGTACCGCACCCGGGCCGCGTCACACCACTCCGCTGTCGGTCAGCCGCTCGCTGTGACCGCGCACTTCGCGCTTGCCGCCTAACGACAGCAGGCGTCCGCCCTTTACCGACAATTCATCTAAAACTGGTCTGCGGCGGCCAGCCGCGCGTTCACCATATTCCCTAACAGAACGTTGATAGGTCCCGGCCATATTGCATGGCGGGACTGGTTGGAATTGTATTGGTTTCTAAAGGGGTACACAGCACCAGGAGGGTGCAATGAGTACGGATTTCAGCATCAGGCCGGTGGGTGCGCCGGCCCCATCGCCAATTGTGCAGCCTCAGAGCCAGGCGGTGAGCGACGCGGTCGCGACCCAATTGCCGGCGAGCCAGACCGTCACCGCTGCCGACGGCAGCGCCAACGTTCAAAACGACCCGCAGAGCCCGGGCTTTCCGGACGTGACGCATCAGGCCTACTTCGACCGCGCAGCCGCCTCGATGGTCTATCAGGTCGTGAAGCGCGATACCGATGAGGTCGTCGAGCAATATCCCGACGACACGGTGCTGCGTCGTCGCGCCTATTTCCACGCTCTCGATCTGGCGAAGGATTCGCCGCCGCGCGTCATTCCCACCGATCTCTCGGCGTAAGAACCGGCGAGACGCTCGACATCAGCAGTAGAGCAGTCGCGGATCAAGTTACAGCGCCTTCAGTCAGACCCGTCATTGCGAGGAGCGAAAGCGACGATCCGCCGTCGCCCGCTGCGCGAGCTATGGCGAGGCGTGAAGTCCCGCGCCGAGGCGCCTTTGCGCGTAGGCGTAAGCAATCCAGGCTGCATCCGCGGAGAAAGTCTGGATTGCTTCGCTTGCGCTTCGCAATGACGCTGGAGGTTGACCGTACGCTTCCTCGATTCGCTTAGCTTGGCAACTGCACTGGCTTTCGGTGATCACGAAGGCCGCGGCATCAGGCGCGGCCCGAAAGCCCTGCCGCGATATTGCAGTTGATCTCGATCAACGACTTCAACTTCGCGGGATCGGGATTCATCTGCATGTCGAGCGTCTGCTTCATGACGAACACGCCAATGTTGGCGATGTTCTGGCGGACCTCGACGGAATTCGGATTATCGGCGGACGTCGCCGCGCTCATGAAGATCGTCCACAATTGACGATTGAACATCAGCGCCTTGTGCATGGTCTTGTCGGGACCGGCCCAGTTCGCCTGAACTTCCTGCAATTGCCTGGCCGCCTTTAGCAGAGCCTGCGCCTCGATCTCTCTAGGTGGAGCCGTCGTTTGCGACGTGCGGGCGTAGGCTTGAGCAGCGTTGGACATTCACAACCCCAGAACTTATGCTTAAATCGCGATGAAACCGCCTCGTCTGTGTACTTGGTCGCTTTTAAAATATGGTTAGCGGCCATTTCCGTAGATGTACTGTCGATGCGCGTGCGCACATCTTTTGAATCAATACCGAGCGATCGCGCAAAAGACGCGCGGCACAACGACCTGCGCACAACAACACACAAAACAAAAACGGCGGGTCGCCCCGCCGTTTCGTTTGCGTCTCTTGGGTGACGCGATATCAGCGCAGGAGCTGCAACACGCTCTGCTGCGACTGGTTGGCCAGCGAGAGCGCGGAGACCGCGATCGACTGACGGGTCGACAGCGCCTGGCTGTTGGCCGCTTCCTCGTTGGTATCGGCCAGTGTCAGGTTGGCCGAGCCGGTCTGCAGCACGTTGATCAGGTTCTTCGAGAAATCCTGGCGGATTTCGACGATCGACAAGTTCGAACCAAGCGCGGAGGCTTCCGATCGCAGCGAGCTCGAAGCGGCATTCAAGCTCGTCAACACCCTGTTGGTTGCGCCGTTGTCGATGAAGTCGACACCGCTCACGAGGTTGCTGAGCCCGAGGCCGGCCGAGTTGAAGGTCACGCCGTTGATGCTGAGCGTGGAGCGTCCGGTCTCGTTGAACACAAGCTTCAACGTGTCGCCGTTGAGCAGGTTGATGCCGTTGAACGACGAGTCCTGCGCCGTCGCATCGATCTGCGCCAGGATATTGTTGTACTGGTTGACGAGGTTCGCACGCGCCGTCTGCGCGACGGGATCCTGCACCGGCGGCTGCGGAGTCGTGAAGGTGAGAGAGCTCGTGATCGAGCCACCGATCACGCCACCCGCCAGCGAGGAACCGAGCGTCGAAGACGCGTAGTCGTTCGAGACCGTGATCGTGAGCACGCCATTGGCATCGACGGTCGCGGTCAGATTGTTGGCCTGCAGCGCGTGGTTGAGCTGATCCAGAGTCTTGACCGTGCCGTTGGTGCCGTCGCCGAAGGTGACATTGACCGGCGTGCCGCCATTGAACGAGGTGATGGTCAAAGTCTTGCCGTTGATGCCGCCGACCCCCGAGAGACGCGCGGCGGTGAAGGCGGTCGCGGTACCGGTGTTGCCGGCGAGGCCAAGCACGTTGAACGCGTTGCCGGTCCCGGTGATCCCGAGGTCCGCATTGACGCCGGTCGAGATCTTGAGCTGACCGCTGGCGCCGATCGACGAGGCGGTCTGGCCGGCCGCCGTGGCCACGGAGGCCGCACCGTTGGTGATGGTCGCCGTCTGCACGCCGGTGGCGAGGTCGATTGCCTTCAGAACGTCACCGACAGTGCCAGACTGCAGATAGACCGTCGAGTTGCCGTTGCCGTCGGTGACGACGTTGCCGTTGACGCCGGAGCCCGCCGGGACGGCCGTGGACGCGGGAGTCGGAGCATTCTTGAACGTGATGACCTTGCCATCGACGTTCAGCGTCGAGCCGTCCTGGATCAGCGAGCCCAGCGTGGTGCCGCTGGTGATGCGGGCCGCAGTGATCGTTGCATTGCCGCCACCCGTCGCGCTGGTCAGGCCCAGCTTGTTGAGTGTATCGGCCTTGCCGGTGATGCTCAGATCGGCACCGGCCGAGCTCTTGAGTACCAACTGTCCGGTGCCATTGACGCTGGACGCGGTCTGGCCGCCGCCGGCGTTCAGGGTCAAGGTGCCGGATACGTTGCTCTGCACGCCGCTTGCAATGTCAACCGCGGTCAGGACGTCGCCGATCGAAGCCGAGCCGGTGGATCCGAGGAAGATCTGTGCGTTGCCGTTGGCATCCGTGTAGACGTTGCCGGTCGTCTTGCCGGCAATCGCAGTCACCTGGGTAAAGCCCGCCGGAGCAGTGGTCGGAGCATCGCCCGCTTCGAAGGTGATGGTGTGCCCGTTGACGGTGATGGTATCGCCCGCGGCAACACCGGCCTTGGCGTCGGTCGCCGCCGTGCCGTTCAACAGGCTGGCCGCAGTGGTGCCCGCGTTGATGGCGGTGCCCGTGACCGTGCCCGGCGTAGCGCCCAGCGTCGAGCCTGACGTCGCAGCCGACGTGCCGCCAGCCGCACCGGCGTACAGCACGTTGCTGCTCGCGATCGCGCTTGCATAGCTCGTGGTGCCGCGCAGGTCGGCCGGAGTCGCGCCGGGAATTGTCGCCTGGACATTCGACTTGGTGGAATAGCCGACGGTGGTCTGCAGCGCCTGGGTGGCGATGGACTTCGCCGCATCGATGTGTTTCTGCAGCGCGGTGATGCCGGCGTTGGCCTGCTGCAGCACCTGCACGCCATTATTGATGCCGTCGAGCAGGTTGCTGATATCGCTGGCGCGGTTGTCGAGCGACTGGGCGGTGAAGAAGTTGGTCGGGTTGTCGAGGGCCGAGTTGACTTTCTTACCCGTCGCAAGGCGTTCCTGCGTCTGAGCCAGCAGGTTGGCAGTCGACTGCAGCGAGAGCAGGTTCTGGCGGACTGCGGCCGAGAGAACGATGTCGGACATTGGCGGTCTTCCTGTTAATGCACAAACAATTCGATCGGCCCTCGCCGATCTGATGGACTGGCTTGCGCAGATTTGTAGGGCCTGTCCTTTAAATTAAGGTTAATGGGCGCTTAAGCAGGACGGTAAACCGGCGGTTAATGCGGGCATCCCGGGACCAAAGCCCTCCTCTCGATCGCGAAAAATAAAAACGGCGGGGCCGAAGCCCCGCCGCCTTGATTGTCTGTAGCCTTTGCTGAAATCAGCGCAGGAGCTGCAACACGCTCTGCTGCGACTGGTTGGCCAGCGAGAGCGCGGAGACCGCGATCGACTGACGGGTCGACAGCGCCTGGCTGTTGGCCGCTTCCTCGTTGGTATCGGCCAGCGTCAGGTTGGACGAACCGGTCTGCAGCACGTTGATCAGGTTCTTGTTGAAGTCCTGACGGATCTGCACGACCGACAGGTTCGAACCGAGCGCGGAAGCTTCCGAGCGCAGCGTGCTCGAAGCCGTGTTCAGGCTGGTCAGCACCTTGTTGGTGGCGGCGTTGTCGATGAAGTCGACGCCGTTCACGAGGTTGCTGAGGCCAAGACCCGCCGCGTTGAAGGTCACGCCGGTGATGTTCAGGTTCGACTTGCCGGTTTCGTCGAACACCAGCTTGAGCTGATCGCCGTTGAGCAGGTTGACGCCGTTGAACGAAGCGTCAAGCGCCGTGCTGGTGATCTGGGTCAAGATGTTGTTGTACTGCGAAACCAGGCTCGCGCGCGCCGTCTGCGCAACCGAGTCAGCCACAGGGGCTGCCGCAGTCGACCAGGTCAGCGTGCTGGTGATGGTGCCGCCGATCGCGCCACCGGAGGCAACCGAGCCCAGCGTCGAGGACGCGTAGTCGTTGCTGGCGGAGATCGTCAGCAGGCCGTTGGCGTCGATCGTCGCGGACAGGTTGTTGGCCTGCAGCGCCTGGTTGAGCTGATCCAGGGTCTTGACCGTGCCGTTGGTGCCGTCGCCGAAGGTGACATTGACCGCCGTGCCGCCGTTGAAGGAGGTGAAGGTCAAGGTCTTGCCGCTGATGCCACCCACGCCGGAGGTACGCGAAGCGGTGAACGCCGTCGCGGTGCCGGTGTTGCCGGCGAAGCCGAACACGGAGAGCGCGTTGCCGGTGCCGGTGATCGACAGGTCGGCATTGACGCCGGTCGAGATCTGCAACTGACCGCTGGCGTTGATCGACGACGCAGTCTGGCCGGACGCGGTGGCCACAGAGGCCGCACCATTGGTAATAGTGGCCGTCTGAACGCCAGTGGCGAGGTCGATCGCCTTCAGCAAGTCGCTGACGGTCGCCGACTGCAGATAGACGGTCGAGTTGCCGTTGCCGTCGGTGACGAGGTTGCCATTGACGCCGGAGCCCGCGGGAACTGCCGTGGACGCGGGAGTCGGCGCATTCTTGAACGTGATGACCTTGCCGTCAACGTTCAACGTCGATCCGTCCTGGACCAGCGAACCCAGTGAACTGGTGCTGGTAACACGGGCCGCAGTGACGGTTGCATTGCCTCCGCCGGTTGCCGTGGTGAGCCCCAGAGCCTTGAGCGTATCGGCCTTGCCGGTGATGCTCAGATCAGCGCCGGTCGAGCTCTTGAGCACCAAACCGCCGCTGGTCACGGTGGAAGCGGCCTGGCCGCCGTTCAGCGTCAAGGTGCCGGACACGTTGCTCTGCACGCCGCTTGCAATGTCAATGGCGGTCAGGACGTCGCCGATCGAAGCCGAGCCGGTGGATCCCAGGAAGATCTGCGCATTGCCGTTGGCATCCGTGTAGACGTTGCCGGTCGTCGTGTTGGCAATTGCAGCGACTTTGGTAAAGCCCGCCGGAGCGGTGGCCGGAGCGTCGCCCGCCTCGAAGGTGATGGTGTGGCCGTTGACGGTGATGGTATCGCCCGCGGCAACACCGGCCTTCGCGTCGCTCACCGCCGTGCCGTTCAACAGGCTGGCAGCGGTGGTGGCAGCGTTGATCACGGTTCCCGTATCCGTACCCGCCGTCGCGCCCAGCGTCTTGCCGCCGGTCGCAGCGCTCGTGCCGCCGGCCGCGCCGGAATAGAGCACGTTGCTGCTCGCGACCGCGCTCGCGAATGTGGTGGTGCCACGCAGGTCGGAAGCCGTCGCACCCGCGATCGTGGTCGAGACGTTCGACTTGGTGGAATAGCCGACGGTGGTCTGCAGCGCCTGGTTGGCGATCGACTTCGCGGAGTCGATCAGCTTCTGCAGCGCGGTGATGCCGGCGTTGGCTTGCTGCAGCACCTGCACACCGTTGCCGATGCTGTCGAGCAGGTTGTTGATGTCGCTGGCGCGGTTGTCGAGCGACTGGGCGGTGAAGAAGTTGGTCGGGTTGTCGAGAGCGGAGTTGACCTTCTTACCCGTGGCCAAACGGTTTTGCGTGGTGGCGAGCAGGTCAGCGGTCGACTGGAGAGAGAGGAGGTTCTGGCGAACCGATGCCGAGAGAACAATTCCGGACATTGTGATGATTACCTTTCTGGTAACAAACAAACCCCGACCCTTATTGATCGAGGCGCCCGGGGAACGTGAGCCAAGCTCTCTAACAAAGCGTGAAATGGAATCGCGTCTCCGTTCTCGCTGCTGCCTGCGTGACATCCCGAGTGGCCTTTCCCCCGTTCCCGTCCGATCGAGCTTCACGTTGATATGATTGCGTTTTTGCGGCCGACCGACCGCCGTTTACCCGCCGTTAACCATAATCGGCAACGATCCGCCTGATTTTGCACCCGCAGCCGTTACGCTGCGACAATGGCTCGTTCGAGAAGCGCACGGAGAACAGGCATGGCCCTGAAGGTTGAGCTGAAGCCGCACGAGCGGATCATCGTCGGATCCTGCGTCATCACCAACACGGACCAGCGCGCCCGACTGTTGATCGACGGCGAGAACGTTCCGATCCTTCGCGAAAAGGACATCATGACGCCGGAGACCGCCGATACGGCGGCGAAGCTGGTCTATCTCGCAGTGCAGTTGATGTACATTTCGCCGGATCCGCAGAACAATCACGGCACCTATTTCAACCTGGTGCGCGAGATCGTCACCGCCGTGCCGAGCGCCTGGCCGATCATCGAGGAGATCAACAACAACATTCTGAGCGGCGATCTCTACCGGGCGCTCAAGGAAGCCCGCAAGCTCATTGCCTATGAGAAGCAGCTTCGGGATCTGCACGAAGCCAGCCAGAAACTGCGCGACGTCGATACGGCCGCCTGAGCGGCCGCACTTTTTCAATTCCGATCATCATTGCGAGGAGCCAACGGTCCGCGCGAACCGCGGCCCCCGATAACAGGCTCAAGCGACGAAGCAATCGATACTGCATCGTACTCCGCTGTCGTCTCGGACAAGCGAAGCGCGATCCGGGACCCATAACCACAGGCAGGTGTTCTCGCGAAGGCTGGGGTCCAGCCTTTCACAGCAACTCAAGCCTGTGGTATGGGCCCCGGCTTTCGCCGGGGCGACAAGAGAAATTCGGAGAAAGTCTGGATTCCTTCGCTTACGCTCGAAATGACGCCGAAGGACGCGCTTCACGCTCTACATCGCGAGCGGCGGCGCCTCGACCTTCACAAGCTCGCCGGCCGTTCGTCTGGCACCGAATTCCAGCACCGCCGAAAGCAGCGCATCGATGTCGCCTGTATCGGTGCGGTGATTGACAATGGCCGCGCGGATTGCGAGTTGTCCGTCCAGCAGCGTGGTCGACGGCGCCGCAATCCCCGACTCCTGGATGTCCATGACGATCTCGCCATTGACCTTGTTGGCGTCCTCGGCGCGGTAGCGGAAGCAGACGATGTTGAGATTGACCGGTGCCAGTAGCTCCAGCCGCGGTTCGGCCTGGACGCGCGCTTCCAGATAGCCGGCCAACGCGCAAGACCTGGTGATGACGGCGCCGAGCTTCTCGGCGCCATAGGTCTTCAGCGTAAACCAGGTCTTCAGCGCACGGAAACCGCGCGACAGATCGGGGCCGAGATCGCAAGGCCACAGCGATCCCGCCGCCAGCCCTCTCGTTTCCCGCCGCAGATAGGCCGCGGGCGCGGCGAAGGCATCACGATGACGTTCGCCGTCGCGCACCAGGAGAAAGCCGGCGTCGTAGGGCACCTGCCCCCATTTGTGAAAATCGAGCGCGATGGAATCGGCCTGCTCGATACCGGCCAGGAGCGGCGCGAGCGCGGGCGAAAGAACTCCGAGCGCGCCGAACGCGCCGTCGACGTGAAACCAGATGTTCTCCTCGCGGCAGAACGCGGCAAGGGCGACGAGATCATCGATAGCGCCGATATCGACGGTGCCGGCGGAGCCGACCACGAGGAAGGGCTTGAAGCCGATCTCGCGGTCGCGTTCGACCTGCGCACGCAAGGCTGCCACGTCGATGCGATGGCATTGGTCGACGCCGATGCAACGCAGCGCGTCGCTGCCGAGGCCGGAGATGTCCATCGCCTTGCTGATGCAGCCGTGCGCGGCCTTCGACGTATAGGCGGTCAACAAGCTGCCTTCGTTGCCGATGCCGTGCCGTCGGGCCAGCTTGCCAAGCGCCGCCGTCCGCGCGACCAGCACCGCCATCAGATTGGCCATCGAAGTACCGGTGACGAAAATGCCGCTGGCGCTTTCCGGAAAGCCGAACATCTCGCGCGTCCATTGCACGATCTGCCGTTCGACCTCTATCGGAACATGATCGCGGCCGCCGAGATTGGCGTTCAGGCCGGCCGCCAGCATCTCCGCCAGCATGCCGACCGCCGAACCTCCGCCATGGACCCAGCCCATGAAGCCGGGATGGACATTGCCGGTCGCGTAGGGCGCGACGAAATCGGTGAACTCGCGATAGACCTCGGCAAGATCGGACGGCTGACGCGGCAGGGCGGCGCGAAAGCGCGCCCGCACCGCATCCGGGATCGGCTGCCACACCGGCCGCTCCCGAACGGACGCGATATAATCGATCATGTCATCGAGCATGCGATGACCTTGCGCGCGAATGGCGTCCCAGTCCTGCGGATCAAGCGTCTCGCTCGAATCGGATTGAAGTTGTGTCTCTCGGAGCAGCCTGGTCATGCCGCACGCTCCCGCGCCTGCGCCGCGCGGCGCTCCAGCATCGCGACAAACGCATCGAAGATCTTGCGCATCTGCGGCGCCTTGTAGGGAAAGATCGCCGGCGGATCCATGTTGTGGACGACGGCGGTGTTGTCGGCCTCGAAGATCAGCAGCGATCCGTCCCTGTTTTCCGCGCAATCGATGATGAAATAGTCCAGTGCGATCCGTTCGGCGACACCGGCGAGCGCAGTCCGATGCCGGCGCCCGAAGCCGATGTCGAACGTGCGCATGAAGGTCTCCTCCTCCAGGCGTTTTTCGGCGCTCGCCGACATGCCGGCGTTGAGGTACCAGATGTCCCAGTGGTCGGCGACCGCCATGTGGCAGGCGTAGGGCTTTCCCTCGACGAAGACGACGCGGTACTTGCGGAACAGGCCATCCTCGCTCGAATAGTCGACGAAGCGCGACACAAACAATTCCTGTTCGTCGCGACCATCGAGATAGCGCTGCAGCCCGGCGCCGTTGTCGATCTTGGCAAGGCCGACGCCGGCATGCGAGCCGCGTGGCCGCACTATCAAGGGAAAAGCGAGCTCTGAGGCAATAGTCGTGAGCACGTCTTTCGATTTCGCTGCCTGCAACACTTGCTCGCGCGTGACCGCGACGGTTGCGGGAATGTCCAGCCCCTCGATGCCGCGCAAGATGCGGTGCAGCTTGTCGCGATCGAGATTGCCGACAAGCTTCGGCGGGTTGAGCAGCGGCCGCGGCCAGCCTGGTGCAGCAGCCTCGATCTTGCGCAGCGCCTCGCGGCAGTCTTCGGAATCGGAGGCGATCACGATCGCGACGTCATGATCCGGCAGCGGGACCGGCAGCTCCGCTTCAGGGATCACATACAGCATCATCAATTCGATGCCGGACTCCTCCAGCAGGAATTCGATCGGCGTGTTGCTGCCCATGTCGGTCGCAGCCGCAAGCGCCAGCACGCGAAGATGCGCATGCGCCGATGCGCAGGGCGAGCGGAACAACCGGTGCTCGAGCAGAACCTGATATTGCATGGCAAGGCCGGTCTGCTTGTCGCCGAGCAGTTGCGCGATCAGCGACAGGTCAAGCGCCTCGCCGGCATTGGCCGAGCCGTCGAGCACGCGACCGATCAGGTCCTGCCAGATCGACCGGAGATCCCTGCCGTCAAAGGCCATCTTGGCGAGCTTGGCGAGCCCGATACGGTCGGCACAATCCTGGCGCGCCGCCTCCGAGAGCTCGAGAAACCTAGGCTCCATGTGAAGACTCCACAAGTTTTGCGCTCGCCGGATGCGCGAGCAAAAGCTCGATCTTCGCCACCACTTCGGCGATGCGATCAAGCGTGCGTTCGATATTGCGCCGGGCCGTCGCCGGATCGGGCGACCATGCCTCGACAATGAGCCGCGCGCCGACGCAGAGCCGCAGAACCGCGACAGATTGTTCGGCCGGTCCGGCCAGTTCGACGGGCTGCCCAAGCAGGCAGGGGCGTGCGGCGATCTCGCGGTCGGCGGCGCTGAGGCCGGGCATCGCGCTCATATCGCGCGCGAGCGCGCGATGGAGCCGGCGCGATTGGTCTGCCGAGAGCGCACCGCCCTTCCCCTTCACCAAAAAGGGGAAGATGGTCGGCTCCGAAAATTCCTCGTCCTCGGCCATCGTCGCCTGCACCGAACGGCCGATCGCGCCAAGCGCGGGCGAGAGCATGATCAGGTCCTCGATTCCCGACCGCAGCTCCCTGGTCGCATGGAGGCGGAACGCAGCCGGTATGTCGTAGTAGGCCGCCATCTCGTCCAGTGCAGCCTCCCAGCGCAGCCACTGGCCGAGATTGCTTCGGCTTTCCAGGCGGCTGCGCAGCGCCTTCAAGCTTCGCGGCCAGTCGCTGCGGCTGGTGTAATCGAGGAGCCCGGACGCAACCTTGGGATTGCGCGCGAGCACGCGCGAGGCGGCAGCCGGCAGCAGCAATGCGCCGGAGAAGGCGGGCCCGCCGAAATATTTGGAGCCGGTGATCAGCACCATGTAGCCGCGATCCAGATACGTCTTGATGCGGCCGCGGCCGAGCCGCATCTGGCAGGCATCGACGACGACCTGCACCTTGTGGGGCCAGCGTCGGCCGATCTCGGCAAGGCATGCCTCGCTCGGCGCACGCCAGCCGAGCTTCGAGCTGTCCATGATCTGCAGCAGCGCGCTCCCGCCGCCGGCGGTTGCCGCCGCGACTGCTTCCAGCACCGCGATATCGATATCCGCGCGCGGGCCCAACGCCCCTGCCCGATCGAGCAATGGCAGCGCAATGGCATCGCAGGCAAGGCCCGCGATTGGCATATCCTTGCGGACCGCCCGCCCGGCTGCCGTGACCGCGCCAAAGTGCCGCCCGCGCGCGGTGAAGGCGGTTCCGCTGCCGGTCTGATCCGATCCGACCACGATGGTGGTGGGCGATGACCCGAGCCGTGCGCGCGCGACGGACAGCGCCTGCAGTTGCGCGTCGGTGCCCGACGGAGCAAACACGACGTCGACCTCGCGCGCGGGGAGCCGCAGCAGCGCCTTCAGCCTGGCGCGGATCTCCTCCATCCGCACATCATACGCCGCCTCAAGCCCGATCTCGATCGCCGAGCGCATCAGCGCCTCGCGCGCCCCGCCCGCGCGCGCATAGGCCCGCTCCGAAATTGGAGATGCCGTGCTTGAAGCGAAATTCCAGATTTCCGGCGCTGGCCCTGCCCCGCAGCCATATTGGTTGCGCCGGCTCACCGGATCGAGCGCAAGCCGCGGATCGCCGCCGCTCGTGAGGAGATCGTCGAGCGGCCGGAACAGATCGCGCATGCCGCGCGCGACGTCCTCCCGGAAGGGATCTAAACCGAACGCTTCGGCCGTCTGCAACTTCGGAACAGCCGACGTCATCAGCCAGCTCTCAAGCCGCATCCGCCGCTGCGGCCACGACAGGCGCGGGAGCGAATTGCGAGGCAACGCTGCCGTGAAACACGGAAGGCCCGACGTGATCGAGCCGGCTGTCGAGATCGGCCCATATCTCGCCGCCCATATCGGTCCAGCGTTTGCAGAAGGCGAAATCCTCGCTGAGATAGGTGCCGCTCGCCCCGTCGATCATGCATTCGAACAGCGCGAACCGGTTCGGGCTGCCGGCCAAGGCATCATGCGAATGCTCGCGGAAGAACTGCAGCGAGGCATAATGCGCGCACATTCTTTCCAGCACATGGCGCCTGACCATCAAGAAGCCCGTCCCGGCGTAGCGCACGCGGGTAAATCCGCTCACCACCACGACGTGATCGGGATCGTCGATCTCGAGCACGTAATCGAGCGAGGCGGCCGGCAGGTTCGGCCGGCCCGCGTCCATCGCTCGCTTCGCCTTGTCCCAGTTGACCCGCTTGATCGGATAAACGCCGGCCGCGACATCGGCACCCGACTCGATGAGCCGGAACACCTGCTCCGGCGTAAACCCGATATCGGCATCAATAAACAGAAGGTGGGTGGCGGTGGGATCGTTAAGAAAGAGCGTCACCAGATTGGCGCGGGCGCGGGTAATCAGCGCATCGCCATCACGCATATGCACCGTCAAGTCGAGATTGGACATGCTGCGCGCCGCGCGCTGCAGGCCGAAAATCGAGCTGGCATAGATGCTTGAAACCTGCCCGCCGAAGCAGGGTGTGGCGACCACGAGGTGGATCTTGTCGGTCATCAGCGCCTCCAAAAGCGGCGGTCCCCCGCACTTCTGACCAAACAGTAAAGAGACGTGGTTAACGAAAACCTAACCACGCTCCTCCGCTCTAACGATCATGCCGTGGGCAAGAACTTGACGAGGCTGAGCTGCGACAGCATCGCGGTGGTCTGGTAGGAGGCCTGTAGGCTGGTCTGCAGCGACAGGATCTTGGCCGCCACCTCGTTCTGCGAAATGCCCTCGGTGTCCGAGATCAGGTTCTGCAGCGCGGTCTTGGCCTGGCTTTGCCGCGCCTGGGCATCCTTCATCGTGGTCTGCGCGGTGGCAAATTCGGTCTGGATGTCGGAAATCGTCTGCTGGCCGGTTTGCGGGGTCAGGTTGGCGCCGATCCGCAGGCTCAAGGGCGCAATCGCACCCGCATTGGGGCCGCCCGGCGGGGTGGAGACTGCGGCATAGACGGCGATGTTCTGCACCGCCCGCCGGATTGCCTCTTCATCGGCCTGTGAGCCGAACTGTACGCTCTGCGCGGAATCAATGCGCACGGTTGCGGCGGAGCGCGCCGAGCCGGGCTCCGAATTGCCGGTGTACCAGGCAACAGTGTTGGCCGCGCCGCTGGTGAGGCGCGTGGCCGAGGAAAGCGGCGGCACGATCCGCAATGGCGTTGCGGTCGCGGTGCCGCCGGAGAAGCCGAGCGCGGCGAAGGCCGCTTGGTTCGAGCTCGTCACCAACAGTTTCGAAGCGTCGTTGCCGTTCAGCGTGACGACGCCGCCGTTGACGGTCGAGGGTGTCGTCGTGCCTTCGAGCGTCTGGATCTTGGAGAGCAGCGTCTGGACGTTGTCGCTGGTGCTGATCTCGTTATTGCCGCTCGCGGCGCCCGAGACAAACTTGAGCGTCTGACCATTGACGGTGATGGTGTCGCCGGCCGCAAAACCGGTGGTCAGCGAGTCAGGAGCAGTCCCGGACAGGGCTGTGAGGCCTGTAATTGGCGCACCGGCCTGGTTTTGGGCGGCGTTGCCGATCGCAGTGGTGGTGTTGAAGAATTCGTCCCCTGCGACCACGGCTGACGCCGCAAACAGCGAGGTGTTGGCAAGCTTGCCGATCGAGCTGTTCAGCGCGGCGTTCAAATTGGCGAACGTGTTCGCTGATGACGTCGAATCGATGCTGAAGCCATTGGCCGGCGGCGGCGAGAGGCTGCTCGCGGTGAGCTGAATGCTTTCGCTCGTGCCGTCGGGCAGCTTGAAGGTGAGGCTGATCTGATCGCCCGGATTGGGATTCGCCGTCATGTTGATCGAAATCGACGGCGGCGAGCCGGACGGTCCGGAGACCGTGGTGTTGGGATTGGGCGACGACGAGGAGACCGCGGCGAGCTTCAAGCCGAAGGGCGAGCCATCCTCGGAGATCTGGATCGGCATTGTTCCCGACGGGCTGATCACGAGTCGGCCAAGGGCATTGGCGCCATCGGCCTGTTGCCGCTCGGCGATCACCTGCTTGAGCCCGGCCTGGGTGGGGGTGCCGTTCAGGATGTCGTCCGCCGATGCCATGGCCGGCGTATTGATGGCGCTGCCGGAGAAGATGTAGCGGCTACCGACCTGCGTATTCATCACGCCGACGATCGCGGAAAGCTGCGCCAGCGCGTTCTGCTGGCCGATGGTCTGGCCCGAGCTGGTCAGATTTTGCGGCGTGGCCGCCGCCTCGCTCTTCACCTGGCCGACGGTGGTCGAGAGCGACTGCAGCGCGGCGTTGGCCGCGTTGATGATCGTGGTGACGCCCGTCATGGTGTCGCTGAACGAGGCGATATTCGCAAGCTGCGAGCGCGCCGCGACCGCGAAGCCCTCGTTGGTGCCCATGCCGGCGTAGTCGGTCGACTTCACCCCGGTCGACAACTGCGTCGAGAGATTGCTGAGCCGATTGTTGATGTTCTGCACGGACAGGCCGAGCAGAGACGAACTATAATTGATGCTGCTGATCGACATTGTTAAACGCCCTACAATTGCGCCTGGAGCAAGGTTTGCATCATGCTCTGCACGACCGACATGATGTGAGCATTCGCGGCATAGCTATTTTGGACCTGGATCAGGTTCGACATTTCGGTGTCGATATTGACCTTGGCGGTGGAGTCGAATTTCTGCTGCAGCGTGGAGACGACGACGCTCTGACCTTGCTGCAACTGGTTGGCGAGCGTGGAGGCGTTGCCCTGCTGGCTGATGAATTGCTGCAGGTAGCTGCCGACCGTGCCCTTCAGCGGCGCGGCCGCTGAACCGAGCCCGGTCTGCGGCGAATAGCTGAAGTTCGCCGTGGTGAACTGCGTAAACAGGAAATCCGAGCGCGTGTTGTCGGACGCGGCGGTCGGCGGCGATGTGCTGTAGGTGCTGAGCTTCGAGGGATCGGCGAGCAAAGCCGTGTTCACCGAAATGCGGCCCGCAAGGCCGGTCATCTGTGATCCGCTTCCCGAGATCGCTCCGGTATAGAACGAGGCTCCGTCGGTGAACAGCGGAAGCTGCGGAACGCCTGCCGTTAACGACTGCACGGTGGTGGTCGTCGATGCCGCATTGACGGTCGCATTCCCGGTGCCGTCATCCGTCACGCGCAATGTCGAAGCGGATGCCGGGGGCGGTGCAATCGAGAAATGCAGGTTATTGGAACCAAGCGCCGCATTGAGCTGCGAGACCACCGTGCCCATGCCGGCCGAGAAATCGACACCGATGACCTGCGGATTGGCATTGGCCGCGTTCTGCAGCGGCAGCGCGGTCGTATCCTTCACATTGACGATGGAGATCTGGTGCTGAGTCTTGGTCGCCGCGTCCGTATAGGTCAGGTTGATGGTGTTGCCCGGCAGGATATTCGAAGTGTCGACGTCGAAGCCGGCCGGCGTTCCCGTCACCTGGGTGCCGGCCGTGGTCTGGTCGGACGCCGCGCTCGACAGCGTCGCCGCGAGCTGGTCGACTTGCGTTTGCGCCTGCACCAGGGTCTGGTCGCGCAGCTTCAGGTCGGCCGCGATCTGGCCGGAGCTGATGACGTTGTTTGCGACCACATCCATGTTGGCGCCGTTGGGCAGCCTGATGTTGAGCGAGCCGACGCCGGATTTCGTCGGATCGCTATTGTACTGCGCGTTCGCGTTGAGCACGCCCGCCGAACTGTAGACGAAGGAGGACGCCAGCCCACCGCCGACGAGCTGGATGCCGGAATTGGTGAACAGGCTGACCTGGTTGGAGGAGTCGGTGACGGTGCGAACGTCGACGAGCTTGGAGAGCTCGTTGATGGCGTTGTCCCGCTGATCCATCAGCGTTGCGGCCTGCGGATCGGTCGGGCTCAAGCCCTGCAGGCGGGAGTTGATGTCCGCGATCTGGCTCATGTAGGTGTTGGCCTGCGCCGCCGAGTTGCCGATATCCTGATCGACATTGGTGCGCAGGGTCTGGATGCCTTGCGTGGTCGTGTTCAACTGCGCGGCGAGCGACTGGGCCGCCGAGAGCGCCACTTTCTGCGCCGACTGGTCGCCGGGATTGCTGGACAGCGACTGCAGCGCGCTGGTGAAATTGCTGAGCATCGTTTCCAGCGTGCCGTCGCCGCCGGGATTGCCGTACACGGTCTGCAATTGGGACAGGATATTCGCCATCTGATTGGCATACCCTGCCCCCGAAGTCTCCGTGCGGAGCTGGCTTTGGATGAAGATGTCGAGCTGGCGGTTGACGCCGGTGGTCTGGACGCTGGAGCCGTAACCGCCGCTCGCGAGCTCGACCTGTGTCGGGTTCTGGGTGACGTAACCGGGCGTCTGCGAATTGGCGACGTTCGACGATATGATCGAGAGCGCCGCCTGGTTGCTGCGCAAACCAGCCATCGCGGTGGCAAGAGCCGAGCCTAAACCCATCTTGTTTACCTGCCTTAAGCTACGTCACTTCTAGAATTGAGCCGATCCAACTCAGCGGAGCACGTTCAGGAGGTCCTGAACCATGCTGTTGGCCGTCGTGATCACCTTGGTGTTCGCCGAATAGGCCTGCTGGGTCACGATCAGCTTGGTGAACTCGTCGGCGATGTCGGTGTTCGATCCTTCCAGCGACGAGCCGCTGATCTTGCCCGAGGCGCCCGTGATCGCCGCCCCCGACTCGGTGGTGGCCGCGTAAGCGCCGCCATCCATCGCCTTGAGGTAGTTGGTGCCATTGAAGTGCGACAGCGTCACCGCGGCGAGATCGACGTTCTGTCCGTTGGAGAACGTGCCGACCACGATGCCGTTGTTGTCGATGGCGACCGACTGCAACTGGCCGGCGGCGAAGCCGTTCTGCTGGATCTGGTTGATGGTCGCAGCACCGCTCGAACTCGCATATTGCGTCAATGCGCCAGAGGCGATGTTCATCGTGAGATTGCCCAGGGCTTGCCCGTCCACGGCTACGCCGGGAATGGTGATCGCCGAGCCCGTAGGCGAGACCAGCGCGCCGTTGGCGTTGAACACGAAGTTCGTGCCGACATTGACCCAGGCCGTCTGATTTCCTGTCGCGGTGGTGCTGGTCTGATAGAACAGGTTCCAGGTGTCCTGATGGCCGGCACCCAGTGATGCGCTGTCGGTCATGGCCCAGCGCAATTGCAGGTTCACGGGCGTGCCCGCCGCGTTGTAGGTCGTCACCGCGCCGCCGCTGATGGACTCGTTGGTAAAGGCGGTCAGGTCGTTGGCGGTAACGACACCCGTTCCGACATTGGTGCCGGGCGCACGCGCCTGCGTGATCGGCGGTGCGCCGAAGCCGAGCGCCCCGAGGGCAGTCGTGGAGTTGGCCGTGGCACCGGTTGGGACAGAGATGTTCAGGTCCTGCGCGGTGCCGGTGTGCAGGGTGATTTTGCCACCCGAGATACTAGCCGCTCCTCCGGTGATCGCTGAAATCTTGTTGAGCAGCGCTTGCACATTGTCGGTGATGTTGAGCTGGTTTCCCGTAGCACCGGTAGCGACGAAATTGATGGTGACGCCGTTGACGGTGATGCTGTCGCCAGCAGCGAAGCCCGACGACAGCGAGTCGCTTCCGGCTGTGCCGGAGAGTGCTGTGTTGGCAGTAACCGGGTTCCCCGCCTGGTTCGTCAATGCAGTGCCGGTCTTGGACGCGTCAACCGGCGGTGCCGGCGAACCGACCGGCAAGGGATTGGAAGCGAAGTCGGAGGGATTGATACCGCCCGCCGCCGTAATCGTACCGGCCAGCCCCGAAGTGCTGGCCAGCGTTTTCGGCACTTTCGGAAGATTCGCCGCGTATTGAACCGCGGTCGTCGCCTGGGCCGGAATGAAGTTGTTGTCGAAATGCAGCACCTGCGGCACGTTGCCGGTCGGATTGCCGGTTTTGGGGTCGACCGTGTAACCCATCAGGTAGTAGCCAGCGGCGTTGACCAGGTTGCCGTTGGCATTGATCTGGAAATCGCCTCGACGGGTGTAGTAGGTGACGCCGTCGAACACCGGCTGGTTGTCGGTGATCGAGGTCGGCTTCTGCACATTGAAGAAGCCATCGCCGTTGATCGCCATATTGGTGGCGACGGTGGAGGTCGAAACTGTGCCCTGGGTGGTGATGGTCGACTGCGAGAAGGCGGTGACGCCGCCGGCAACCTGCTTGCTCGGCGAGGTAGCGTTCGGAATGAGATCTTCGAAGCTGGTGCCGATGCCCTTGTAGCCGATGGTCGAGGCGTTGGCGATGTTGCCGGAGATGTTCTGCAGCGCAAAGGATTGCGCCTGCAGGCCGCTGACCGACGTATTCAATGCGTCGAAGATACCCATACGATTGTCTCCACATTCGATTCCTTCGGCGAGGCGCGCGCCCCGCCGCGATCCGTGAAAACCATCGCAAGCGTTGTGCCAGATTGGAAAATGCCCTCACATCAGAGGCTTAGGCAAAAGACAGCCGTCCGCGAACCGGCGCGGAATTGCCGGGCGGGCAACTATTGCCGGGCAACCGGCAAGCTATTCACGCAAACAAGCGCCCTGGCTTTGAGCCAGCGGCGACGAGCAGTTCGCCTCCGTTGAACGAACGAGGCGAACCAACCAGGCGAAAAAATTTACGCAAAATGATCTCAGGTCGCGGACGGCGCGGCCGGGTGAAACACGAGCGCGAGGCCGTCCATGCAGTAGCGCAGGCCGGTGGGCTTGGGCCCGTCATCGAACACATGGCCGAGGTGACCCCCGCAGCGGCGGCAATGCACTTCGGTCCGCACCATGCCGAAGGTGCGATCCTCCGTGGTGCCGACCGCGTTGTCCAGCGGCTTGTAGAAGCTCGGCCAGCCGGTGCCGCTCTCGAATTTGGTGTCGGAGGAAAACAGCGGCAGGTCGCAGCCGGCGCAGGCAAAGGTCCCCTTGCGGTGCTCTTTCAACAGCGGGCTCGACCACGCACGCTCGGTGCCCTGGTTGCGCAGGATTTCGTATCGCTGCGGCGTGAGCTGGGCGCGCCACTCCGCGTCCGTCTTTTCGATTTCGAATTTCTCGGCGGCGCGCGCCGGCGAGGTCTGCAGCCAGCGCAATGTTGCAAGGCCGAACAGGCCGGCGACGGAGGTCAGCAGAAAGCGGCGGTCAGGCATCGGGGTCTCCGCAAGTACAGGAATCCGCATCTCTTCGCGGTGAAATACGGGGCGCCGCGCCGGAAGTTACACCCGATCGCACCGATGATTCTCACATTCGTGCGAGCGCCGCACGTGGCGCTGCGAATGCCCCTATGTCCCCTCGACCTCGTTGCGCTGCGGTTCTGCAGGGCGCGGCTGCCCGGAGCGGACGACTGCCGACCGGGAGCGCCGCGGCGATGAACGCTCCCCGGCCTGGCGATTGGCCTCGGCGATCCGCCCCTCGCGCAGCCGATCCTGGATCCGCACGCGCTCCCGATGACGGGCCAGCGCGCCGGCCGCCGCCGATCTCCCTCGCCGCCACACTCCGACCGCGTAGCCCGCCACCCGGCCTGTGGGGCCGCCGGCCCACACCAGCTCAAAGGGCGAAAACAGCCGCCAGCGCTCGTCGCCCCACAGAATGCTGCGCGCGATCAGCAGTCCGGCAATGGCCGAGGTGTTCAATCCTTGCCAGCCAAAACCGCTTGCCACCCAAAGACCTTTGCGCAGCTCACCGATCTGCGGCATGCCATGCACGGTCTGGCCAACCGCCCCGCCCCACATCTGTGCGATCTCAACCGCACGGAGCTTCGGAAAGATAGTTCGGATGCGGCGCTGGATGGCGCCGGCAAAGCGCTGCGGCCGCGCCGCCCAGGTGGTTTCGGGGCTCACCCACATCAGGCGGTCGCCACCAACCACGCGAAAATGGTCGATGCCGTCGCTGTCGACGACCGATCCCTTGAAGGCGATGGCCTCGGCCAGACGCTCGCCGAGCGGCGCGGTCACGCCGGCATAGCGCCACACCGGCAACAGCGTCGCCGACAGCCGCCGTGCCGTGGCCCCCAGATGCACGTTGCCGGCCAGCACGATGTGGCCGGCGCGCAGCCGCGCCGAGGGCGTGACGATGCGCTTGCGAACGCCTGATGAATCGATGCTGACGACCGGCGTGTCCTCGAAGATGCGCGCGCCCGCGCGCCGGGCCAGTGTCGCCAGTCCGAACAGATATTTGCGTCCATCGATCTGGAACGCTTTTGGATAATACACGCCGTCGAAGTAACGGTCGGTCTTGAGCTGTTCGCGCACGCGATCGACCTGCCAGCCCTCCACCTCCGGGTCGATATCCTCGCTCAGCATCTGCAATCGGCTGATCAGCCGATCGCCGGCATCGACATTGGACACCTCGAGCACGCCCTCGCTGAAGCCGATGCCCGGCATTAATTCTTCGGTGGCATAGGCGCGAATATACTCGGCCCCCTCCTTCGAGAGCCTCCAAAGCGCGCGGGTATTCTCGACACCGACCCGCTCGATCAAGTCGCCGAGCGGTAAGCTGAAACCGGGCATCACCGTGCCGAGTTGATGGCCGGAGGCGCCCCAACCGACATGACGGCCTTCGAGCACGGCGACGCTTGCCCCGAGCCGCGCGCAATCCAGCGCGACCGTCAGCCCGGCGAGGCCGGCGCCAACCACGCAGATGTCGACATCGAGATCAAAGGTCAGCCGCCGCCGCTCCTGCAGCGCGGCAATGTCGGGGGCAAGTGTCGGGGTTGTCGAGGTCTCGTTCATGTCGTTTTCTTAAGTAGCCTTCGCGTCCTTGTCACCTTGTCCTAGATAACGGCCTGTACATTAATCGGGCCGAACCGAATCGAGATCTTAAGCCCATGCGCCGTTTGATGCTGCTGCGTCACGCCAAGACTGAATCCGATGCGCCGTCGGGCCGGGATCAGGACCGCCGCCTCGACGATCGCGGCCTGCGCGACGCCGCCGAGATCGGCGGCTGGATCGGCCGGCATCCGCCGTTCCCGGATTGCGTCTTCGTATCGCCGGCCGTGCGCGCCCAGCAGACCTGGGACATCGCCTGGGCGGCCATGAAGGGGCTGGTCCCGCCGCCGCAGGTGGAATCGGTCCCGGAACTTTACGGCGCCGACGCGGCCGAGCTTCTGCACGCCATTCGCATGGCCTCCGTCTCCGATCCGAAGCGGCTGATGCTGGTCGGGCACAATCCGGGCATGCACGAGCTGGCGCTGGCGCTCGCGGGTGGCGGCGATGCTGCGGGCCGCAAGGCGCTGACCGACAATCTACCGACCGCTGGCCTTGCCATCTTCGACTTCGCAACCGTGGATTGGGACGACGTCGCATTCCACCGCGGCAAGCTCGTACTCTTCGTCAGCCCCAAACTGTTGAAGCAGGCCTCGAGCGACTAGCCGGCTTCGCCACCCGGATTTCATGGAGCGTCACCGTCCCGGAAAACCGGCATCCACTTTTCCGCATCATGCTCGAAACGCGGAGCACACCTGCGCTCCATTCGTGCTAGTCTGGTTGGCACATACGGAGGCGCAGATGTTCAAGTCCATCCTCGTGCCGATCGATCTCGCCGACACCGATCTGGCGAAACCCGCCATCGCCACAGCGGCCACGCTGGCGAATACCTGGACCGGTACTGTGCGGCTGCTCAATGTCCTGCCGATGACACCGGTGATGCTGGCCGAATATGTGCCGGCGGATTTCGACATCCAGCAGCGCCAGGCCTCGGAAGAGGCCCTTGCGATCGTGGCGCGCGAGTCCGGCATCGAGCCGTCCCGCATCTCCAGCGTGGTGCGGCAGGGCGGCATCTACCACGAGATCCTGGAAGAGGCCGCCGCCATCCGCGCCGACCTGATCGTGATGACCTCGCACCGGCCGGCCATGCGTACCTATTTTCTCGGCTCCAACGCCGGCCACGTCGTGCGCTACGCCAAATGTTCGGTGCTGGTGGTGCGGCATTAGAGAGATGACCACGCGAGGTGAATGGAGATCGGCGCCGTCTCGCCACATTCGGGCGTCATGATGCCAATCAAGCAAGCCTAAACTCGCTGCAGAGGAGCCTATTCGGGGCCGGGAGGCAGTTGGACGTGATGGCTGCAAGTACGTTACGCGCGCGGACGAGACGTCGGTGGCCGATTGTGCGATGCGCCAATCGGTATACGCATCGTAGCGCAACAAGCGTGAACCTCGCCCCGAAGAGTGCTCCGCGCTCGCCAGACCGCCATTGCGGCCAATGGCTGAGGACGCGCGAGCCTCCGCTGACAAGAGGAAGCCGGAATTGTCCCGGCGCGCGACACACGATCGCAGCGACCAGCGATCATGTGCCGCGCGTTGAGGCAATGCAGTGAGCAGTGCAAAAAGCGAAATGGGAGGAAGTCGCTATGAAGACATGGTGGAGCTATTTTTGTTTACCTGTTGCCGTGGCCGCGACGCTTGCTGCGCCGTCAGCCTTTGCCCAATCGGTGGATACTGCGCGCATCGAAGCCGGTGGTCAAAATGATTGGCTGACCTATCACGGTTCCTACAAGTCCTATCATTACAGTCCGTTGGCCCAGATCAACACCGGCAATGTCGGCGACCTCAGCGTTGCCTGGATTCATATTCCGGGACGGTCCACCCGTGGCCTGCAGTCGATGCCGCTGGTCGCTGACGGCGTCCTCTACTACACGGGCTCCTACAGCCGGGTGTTTGCGCTGAACGGCGCCACTGGCGAGGTGATCTGGTCCTATTTCCCGGAACTGGATGAGGCGCTGATCGCGCGCCAAACCCACTCTCCCTACAATCGCGGCGTCGCGATCGGCGACGGCAAGGTCTATGTCGGCACCATGGACGGCCGGCTGATCGCGCTCGATATGAAGACCGGAAAAGTCGCGTGGGACACCAAGCTGATCGATTCCCAGAAGCTGACGGTCGGATTCACCGGCGCGCCACTATTTGCCAAGGGCACCGTCATCATCGGTGCGCAGGGCGGCGAATGGCCGGGCCGCGGGCCGATCTTTGCGGTCGACGCAGCGACCGGAAAGAAGAAATGGGAATTCCTCACGGTTGCCGGCACCGACGAAGCGATGAAGACCTGGGGCAGCGACTCCTGGCGCACCGGCGGAGGCGGCGGCTGGATGCCCGGCACCTACGATCCGGAGACCAACACCATTCTGTGGGGTACCGCCAACCCGGCGCCGCTCTATGATTGGTCGGGCCCCGACTACAAGACGCAGGGCGCGCGTCCCGGCGACAACCTCTACACCTCCTCGGTGCTCGGGCTCGACATCGATACCGGCAAGTTGAAGTTCTATCATCAGGAATTGCCGCACGACGCGTGGGACTTCGACAGCGCGGTCGGCGAATTCGTGATGCTCGATCGGGACGGGCAGAAGTATGTGGTGCATCCCAACAAGAGCGGATACATCTTCGTCTATGATCGCAATCTGGGTCTGAAGAACGTCTGGCGGATCACGCAGAACAGCAACTTCGTCAAGAACATCGATCCCAAGACAGGCGAGTTGATCGGCCGTCGCGACTTCACGGCCGGCAAAGTCTCCGAGCCCCTGTGCCCGCACATTTCCGGCGGCGTAAGCTGGAACTCCGGCTCCTACAATCCCAAGACGGGCCTCTACTACAAGCTCGGGCAGGAATGGTGCATGACGCTCGAGGTCATGAAGACGACTCCGATCGTTGCCCCTCAGGCCCAGCTCAACATCGGCGCCGACTTCAAGATCGCGCCGCCGCCTAGCGGCGAGATCTACGGCCATCTCGACGCGCGCGATCCCATCACCGGCGCCAAGAAGTGGGAAGTCCGCTTCCCCGAGCCGCCGCTCGGCAGCGTGCTGTCGACCGGAGGCAATCTGGTGTTCGTGCCCGACTCGCGCGGCACCGTGCACGCCTATGATGCCGACAGCGGGACCGAGCTGTGGAACCATTCCGACGGCACCGGCCATCAAGGCGGCATCATCAGCTACGCCGTCAACGGCAAGCAATACATCGCGGTGGTTGCGGGCTTCGGCGGCATGGCGTCGGACGACTATGCGCCGACTTTCGGCGGCGTTTACAAGAGCATGCCGCGCGACGACGGCGCGCTCGTTGTCTACAGCCTGAAGTAGGGCGATCGCCGCGATACCGGCCGGGGAGCGGACACAAGGTCCCTCCCCGTGCCGTTCCACGTCCTGATGTGCTTTTTTAAATGGACCTGAGCTTCATGAAATCGAACCTTGGCATCATGGCCGTGCCGTCGGTGCTGCTAGCAACTTTGCTGGGATGCGCCGTGCCGGCGCGCGCTCAGCAGCCCCCCGCCCCTCCGTCCGAGAACGCACCCGTGGACGTCGAGCAGTTGTTCGCGACCACCTGCGGCTGGTGTCACTCCGATGGCGGCCGCGCGGCCGGCAAGGGACCGCAGCTCATGAACACACAGCGGGACGACGAGTTTATTCGCAACCGCATCAAGAACGGCAAGCCGGGCGCGATGCCTGCCTTCGGCGGAATGTTCACCGATGCGCAGATCGACGAGATCATCAAGTACATCCGCTCACTGAAGCCGCGCGAAGGATGAGGCGGCGCGTGCAAATCCGTTCGCGCAAGGGACCTGGAATGACAAGAATCCTCCCGCTCATGGTCGTCACCTTCGTCATAGCGCTGATGGGGGCGACGCGGGCGCGATCGCTCGATGCCATCCGCTCATACGGCGAGATCGGGCTGTGCGCCCATCCCAACTCGCTTCCCTTCGCCAGCAAGACGGGCGACCCTCCGGGATTTCAGGTCGAATTGGGACGGGCCCTCGCTCACGAGCTCGGCGTCTCGCTGCGGCTCGACTGGATCATCACGCAGTACCAGATGCGGAGCGCCGGCTGCGACATCGTTCTGGACGTCATCGCCGATCGCGAAGCGCAAGGCGAGACCAATTTGCGGATATCAAAGCCTTATTACCGCACCGGCGTCGCGCTGGCCGTGCCAACCGACAGCAAGCTCACGTCGTTCAAGAGCCTCGACGCCCACACCAAGGTCGGGGTCCAAGTCGGCTCCGTCGCGGCGATGGTCATCAGTCAGCGGCACGTGCCGACATCGACCTTCGGGTTCGAGGTCGACAGCCTGGACGCGCTCGCCAATCACGAGATCGACGCGGCGGCGGTGACGCCAACCATGGCGAGCTATTACAATCTGACCCATCCGGACAAGGCGCTACGCATCCTCGACCGCGACGAGAGCGTGGCGGACCTCAACTGGAACGTCGCCGTCGGCATGGTGCGCCCCGACGACAGTCTGCGCGATGCCATCAATCAAGCCCTGGAACGGCTGCAGGCGGACGGCACGATCGAGCGAATATACCGGCGCTACGGCGTCGTGCTGCAATCGCCGAGATAATTCGCGCTCGCAGCAGCGGCGCTGGAATCGAAAGACGCACTGAGGATCGACGCGAGATGCGATCCTTCCTGGCGAGGTCGAACTCGTCGATGCCCCTGAGCAGACGCGATTTCTTGGCAAGCACCGCTGCGGCGACCGCGATGACAGCAGCCGCGGCGAAGGCCGCGAAGTTGCAGAGAATCGGACTTCAGCTCTACACGGTTCGCCCGATCCGCCGCGAAGTATCGCAACGAGCATTGCCTATGTTCGTGGGAGATGACTCTGGCCAAGAGCCTTAGTCGCGTGAAATTTGGTCTTCCTCGGACCCGAGCCGCGGCGCAGCCGTCGCCAGCCTATAACCACGCCGCTGGTCGACACGATCATTCCAATCAGCGACAACAGGAAAACCGCGATGTCCCATGCCGGGCGGTGGCGTAGTAGCAGCGGAAAATCGAGGCTGTGCAGGCCATTGAACAGCCAGCGATAAGCCCGCCGGGTGCTATCGGTCCGGCCGAGGATGTCGCCGTTGCGCGGATCGATCTGGAACCAGCTCTGAGCGGTGTCGTCAAAACCGACGCGCAACACCGGCAAGAGCCGCTCGCCGTGGTGCGGATACCAATAGGCGTCGAACTCTTGCAAACGCACACGCATGGTCATCGCGGCGCGCGGCAACAACCTGCTCGCGGCGGCAAAAATCTCATCGTCGGAAAGCATCGTCCCAACGCCGCTTGCTGGATCGGCCGTGGTCTGGTGGCCATCACGATCGGTGAGCACCATCAGCGGATGGCCGCCGACCCAAACGAAGCGGGCTTCGACCGCCCCTAGCGCTGGCATCGATTGAAAACTTGCGACGATCCGCGGCGCATCTTGCCCGGCATAGCGGACGGCCATGTCGCGGGTCGGGCCTCGGGACGCGAAATAGTCACCAGGATTGAGCGACAACCAGCCGCTGAAGATCCAGGTCAGGACAAAGATGCCGCCGATCAGCCCGGCGATGTGATGCCAGGCCATCCAGCCGCGATAAGGCGTGACTGGGCCGCGGGCATGATGCTGGCGCAACCGCAGCCGCAGGACGCCGATCCAGAAACCGGTGACCGCGACCACAAGGCCAGTCCCGGATATCCAGAGCACCGCTTGCCGCCAGATTGCCCCATCCTGGCGCAGAACCTTAGGATAGATCCAATGCGGGATCGAGCCGAGCCAGTTCCAAATCCGCTCCACTCGCGTGGTGTCGAGCGCAAGTTCGCCGGTCCGCGCCGAGACGTAGAGTTCGGTTCCCTCCGCGTCTCCGAGTGACACCAGAAACAGCGGCCGGAGCGGATCGTAGCGCGCCGTGACGCTCCATTGATCGCGCGCGACGGTGCCGATCATTTGCGGATGCACGGCATGCGGATGATGCCTTGCAATCGCCAGCGCCTGTTCGGGCGTGATGCCGTCGATCGGGCGACCGTCCACTGCCGATATCGTTTTGTGCGCGCCATCCCAGTCCAGCAGCCGGTAGACCGGCGCGTCGTCCAACATGACGAGACGCAGATCGCGCGGATAGCTGGCGAGACCGGCGATGGCCATGGCGCGATCGGGGGCCACGAGCACGCGGTCCCAGGCGATCGAGGGCAGCGCCGCCCAGCGCTCCCGATCCGTGAGCTGCGGGAAGGCTACGTACATCATGACCACGCCCGAGACGAACCACATCGCGAACAGCAGGCATGTCGCGATGCCGATCCAGCGATGGACGATATAAAGCGATCGCCGTCCTTTCCGCATCAGCGTACGGTGCATGGTCAGAACTTCACATTGACGGACAATTCCGCCGTGCGCGGCATCCCGAGCAGCCATTGCCCGGCATAAGGCGCCGAGCTGGCATAGATCGTGTCGAACAGGTTGTAGACGCGAAGCGCGACCGTCGTTCGCTCGTCCGGCTTCCAGCGCAGCCCGCCATTGACGACGGTATAGGCCGGGCGAAGCTGGGTATTGGCGTTGTCCGAAAAAGTGCGGCCCACGATCTGCACGCCGCCATAGACGGACCAGTTGGAAGCGAAGTCCCAGGTCAGCCACATGTTCGAGACCTGCTCCGGCACGTTGATCGGAACGTTGCCGGCGTAGCTGACGATCTGCCCACTCACCACTTGGCTGAAAGTGTCGTATCGCGCCCGCAGCAGCGCGAGATTGGCATCGACGCGCCAGCCGTCATTCAACGCCAGCCCGATCGAGGCCTCGACACCGCGCGATGATTGCTGGCCAACCTGCAACGCCAGGCCGGCTGGATTGTTGGGATCTGGGACCAACAGGTTGTTCTTGATGATCTGATAGCCCGCCAGCGTCCATTCGCCGCGACCGCCCCAGAACGACTGCTTGACGCCGACCTCGGTTTGTTTGCCGGTGGCGAGCTGGAACGTCTTCTGGGTGGCGGACAGTGAGATCAGGTTGGTGACGGGATCGACGGCCGTCGCATATTGCCCGTAAAATGCGAGATCCGTGACCGGCGTATAGACCACGCCGGTGCGCCAGCTCGTACCCGAGAGCGAGCTTTCAAAGCTGTTCGCGGGAGTTCTGTAGTCGGTACGGTCGACCTCGGGGCGGTCCAGCCGCACGCCGCTCACGACGGACAACTGATCGGTCAGCGACAGCCGGTCCTCGGCAAACAGCGCATATTGATTGACGATCGCATTGTAGCCGGGAGTAGTCGGGGTCGGCGTGGCCCAAAACGAGCCCATGTCGATGCCATACGGGCTGACCGAAGATGCGCCGCCATAGGGGGAATTGTTGGTGTGGGTAAAATCCACCCGATTGACGTCGAAGCCCGCGACGAGCTCATTCGCAAGGCCCAGCACGTGACCGCGAAACGTCGCGTCCATCCGGTTGCCCACCTGATCCTGGTCGTGGAAGATCTCGATGTAGCTGCTGCGATTGATCAACTGCGTCGGGGGATTCCAGGTGTAGTTCTCGACATCGCGCCAGTGCCGACGGCTGGTCAGGTAGTAGAGCGTGTCTCGAACACTGATGCCGTCCGCGACGTCCCATTCGGTCTTGAACTGGGTCCAGTTGTCCTGATAGCGGATCGCGCTGTCGAGCACGTTGTAGTTCTTGAACCGCAGCGCGTCGTCGATCGCCCCGTTGATCAGCGGCGTGCCGAAGTAGCGCGACGGGCTCCGATCGCCATAGTCGTTCGAGAGCGTGAAGGCGAGATTGTCGGCGGCCTGCACCCGCACGGCGGCGGAGATCGCCAGATTCGATGTCTTGTCGCGGTCGACCCAGCCATCCGACATGTTGCCGCTGGCATTGATACGATAGGAGACGTTCGGATTGATCGGCCCGCCGCTGTCCACCGCAAGGCGTCGCGTCATATTGGTGTCGAGCGACACCTCGGCGTCGTTATAGGGCGTCGTGATCGGCTTCTTGGAGATCACGTTGATGATGCCGCCGATCGCACCTTCGCCATAGAGCACCGAAGCCGGCCCGCGCATGACCTCGATGCGATCCGCCGACCACGTATCGAACGGAAACGTCACCGTTCCGGCGCCGACATAGAGGCGTGTGCCGTCATAGAGCGTCATCACCGAATTACTGCCGGTGAAGCCGCGGGTGCTGAACGAGAGGCCGCCATTGCCGGGAGCCGGGCTTGCGGTGAAGCCTACCGCGTCTTGGGCGACCGCATCGGTCACATTGTGCTGGCCGCGGTCTTCGATGGTCTGCGACGCAATCGTCTCGACACTGGCGGGGGTCTGCAGCGGCGTGAGGTTGAGACGGCTTCCGCTCGTATTCTGCCGGGTCAAATGCAGCGTCGATGGTGAGGCGCCGGATGATGCAACTGCGGGCGCAGCGCTGGGTGCTGCCGCCGGTTTCGGCTGCGACCGCGAGGCTCCGGCTGAACGCTTGCCGTCAGGGCGAGCCGGCTTCACCGCGGGTTTTTGCGACGGGCTGACCGTGACCGGCGGCAAGATCTGAGCCGAATCGGATTGCTGCGCCTTGGCAGGATAAATCCCGAACAGCAAAGCTGGGACAAGGACGTCAAAAGCGAGCAAGCCGATACGCGATCGGCTTGCGATAAAAGCAACAGAGAACACGGGTAAACCTCGGCATGACGGCAGTGGCACGTCACAGCGAACGAGATCTCGCCTCGACCATGCGCGGTCCGCCAGTGCCGTCCCATTTCTTCTTTTTTTGTATCCCCCTACGTGCAATGCTATAACATTACAGCACGTGCTGTGAACGACCGACGGAACGGCTGTTTTTAAGTGGGTTGACCGTAAGTGTGGGTGGGACGTGGGGCGAATGGGATTGCTGCGTCTTGCAGAACAAATTCCCAACGGCAGAGCTGGAATAAGGCAGCTAAAGGCAAGCAGGCCGGCGCGCAGCCGCCTTGCGACAAAAGCAACGAAGAACACGAGTGGACCTCGGCATGACGTCAGTGGCACGTCACAGCGAACGAGGCCTCACCGGCGCATCATCAGGCTACGCCAAGTGAAAACAATGTCTGTACTCCCCGACCGACATTTTCGCGTGTGACCACGGCTGACGGCAGGTCTCCTGGCTCGCGGGTCCTAACCTTGCGTCGCCTTCCCAGGACCGAGATTCCCAGTGGCGTGTGACGAAAGATTCGCCGCTTACAGTTGCGGGGGCAGCCGCGGCATGAGGGATAGACCCCGCACCGCATTCCCTTTTGATCCCCGTGAGGGGAACCGTCGTGATCATCTAGGAGCTTGGCGAAGCCGGAGTCAATCGGGGCATTGCTGATCCCACAGCCGTTACGGAAACTGGCGCAGCCGTTCTGGAGCGAGCACCAATCCCAACATCGCGCCGATCCGCCCAAGAGCCGCGTGGCCTCGATGGAATGCACTGCTTTTGCTGCGTTCTCGCAAATGAGTTACGGAGAGCTTGCGTCGTTGTGACGCACTGCCGCTGCGCCTGCCGGCCCAAACAGCCGACCGCCTTCATCTCGGCCATCGCCTGAGATTGCCGTTGACCACATCCTCGATCTGAGAACGCAACAGCCCGATATCGCGGAGCTCGCGATCGTCCAGCTCCTGCAGCGCCTTGATCGTGGCGCGGCGGTGCGAGTGAGTCATCATTGCCTGCAGCCATCCTGCGAGCCATCGCAGAATTTTGCTGAATGAGTCACCGCGCGCGGATCCGGCTGCGGCTCTGGATGTCATCGACACTTTTCTTCTCCGGCTCGTCACCGCGCAAGGCAAAGCGATGCCGTCGGCGCAAGCGCCGGTGCACGGCCCCTGCGCCTTCATTGACCTCGGATCACATGCGCAATCCTCGGTGCAAACGCGGCTTGATGCCGCCTAGATGATCTCGTAAATGTCTCGGTGCAAGAAAAACATTGCTCTCGGTGCAATAATGTCGAAGTTTGATTACCTGAGGCTTGCCGATGTCATTGCCGCCGAGATCGCCAGCGGCACGCTCAAGCCCGGCGATCGCCTGCCGCCGCAGCGCAGCTTCGCCTATGAGCGCAAGATCGCGGTCTCCACCGCAAGCCGCGTCTACACGGAGCTGCTGCGCCGCGGACTGGTGGTCGGCGAAATCGGCCGCGGCACTTTCGTGTCCGGTGACAGGCGCCGTGGCCTTGCCGCGCCGGCTGATCCACACGGCGCGCGCATCGATTTCGAGTTCAACTATCCACTGCTGCCGACGCAATCGGCGATGATCGCCAAGAGCTTGCAGGGGCTGGAGCGGCCGGACACGCTCGAGGTCGCGCTGCGGCCGGCGGCCAGCGGCGGCACGCCCGCGGCACGTGCGGTATCCGCGCAGTTTCTCGCACGCAACGGCTGGACGCCGAATCCGGACCAAATCGTCTTCACGGCCAGTGGCAAGCAATGTATCGCGGCGGCGCTTGCCGCCATTGTGCCGACCGGCGGACGCTGCGGTGTGGAAGCTCTGACCTATCCCTTCGTGAAGGGCATCGCCGCGCGGCTCGGGATCACATTGGTGCCGCTGGCGATGGATGAAAATGGCGTCCGCCCGGATGCCGTGCAGAAGGCGCACCGTGAAGCGCGGCTCTCCGCGCTCTACATTCAACCCGTCATTCACAATCCGTTAGGGATAACCATGCCGCCCGCGCGCCGCGCCGATTTGCTGCGTGTCGTCGACAAGCTCGGCCTGCCGGTGATCGAGGATGCGGTTTACAGCTTTCTCGACGACGACGCCACGCCGCTCGCAGCAATGGCGCCGGAGTCCTGTATCGTGCTCGACAGCCTCTCCAAGAAGGTCGCGCCGGGACTGGCGCTGGGCTTGATTGTCGCACCGGCGCGGCTGCGCGAAAGCATCATGGCCTCGGTGCGATCGGGCGGATGGACGGCCGGCGGCTATGCGCTCGCGGCCGGCCAGAAGCTCATGGGCGACGGCACCGTGGCGGAGTTGTCGCGGCTCAAGCGCATCGATGCGACGAAGCGTCAGCAACTCGCCGCCAAATGCCTGTCCGGCTTCGAGATCCAGGCGAACGCCAAATCCTACCATCTGTGGCTGACGCTGCCCTCGCATTGGCGATCGCAAACCTTTGTCGCCGCGGCGGCCCGCCGCGATATCGCCCTGACACCGTCGACGACCTTCGCGGTCGCGCCGGGACACGCCCCCAACGCGGCGCGTCTCGCGTTAGGCGCGCCGACCATCGAGCAGCTAGAAACCGGACTGCAGACCTTGGCGGGCGTGCTGAACACGCGCGAAGAGGATTTTGACTCGACGGAATAGAAGCCGCTCGCCTGCTTACGGCAGTCGGTGAATTCGAGACACGCGCGCAACCTGCGGGCGTCATTGCGAGCGCAAGCGAAGCAATCCAGCGTCTCTCCACGGATACACTCTCGATTGTTGCGTCGCGTTCACTCCTCGCAATCACGAGCCAGAGCTGAACTCGGCGTGTTGCCGGCTTACGGCAGCAGCCTTTCCGGGATCCGGTCGAACGAATAAGCGAGCGGGCGGTTGCGCCTGATGAAGCCGCCGACCTGCCAGGCGAACAGGGCGGCGAAGCCGACGATGAAGGCCGCGCCGGCAAATTCGCGCATGGCGAGGGCGCGGACGAGAAGACCCGCCATCGCGACCGCGAGCAAGGCGATCAGCGCCAGCGCACCCGCATAGGTCTGGCGCGACAAGCCGCCGGTCAGCGCGGCCCGGCTCCCTGCGTCAGCCATTCGCGCATGCAGCTCATGCATGAAGGCGCGATAGTCTTGATCCTGCGGCGCCATCAAGGCCGAGGTCTGCCAGCTCGTGGAGAGGATCGTGATGCGCCCGCCGTCGATGTGACGGATATCCGCGCGAAATCGATGCGCCTGCATCGAGACCGGGCGAAAGGACAGCCGGATCGCGGCGATATCGCCGTAGGCCCAAGCACCCGACCTGCCGGCCAGCCGCCAGCCCGATCCCGCATCGGTCAGCTCGAATTGATGCGCGGCGCCGATCAGCGAGGCCTTATAGGCGTAACGAATCGACGGAGCGCCTGGCGCGGGTTTGATCGCGGCTTTCTGCAATAACGACTCCGACAAAGAATCAAGCGCGTCGCCTTGCGGCGCAGCTCCGCTTTACCTTACAAATGGCGCATGGCTGAAGCGACCTATTTTCCACGTCACCTGGTGCTCGCCGGCGCATTGGTCTCGGGCGTGCTGCTGGCGCTCGCCGTGCACATGCTGGGCGCACGTTACGGGCTCGATCTCGGCGGGCTCTGGCGAACCGGTCCGCGCGGCTTCATGCCGGCGGGATCGGCGGTGGCCTGGTGGCTGATCGCGACGGTCGCCTTTTCCAGCGGCTATTTCGTCGCAATGCTGATGCACCGCGCGGCCTCGGGGCAACTGCCGGAGCGGATGCGGCAGTTCCTGATCGCGGTCGGCGTGCTGGTGCTGGCGGGCGCCGGGCAAGCGGCGTCCGCGCCGTCACCGGTCCCGACCATGTCTAGCGTGCTGGCCGGCCTTGCCGCGCTCTGCCTCGGCGCGGTGATGGCGTTTTGTGGCGCGCATTTCGCGCTACGCGGGATCTAGGGCATGCTCAGGCGAAGAGGCGAGCTCAAGCCACGGCGCTTTCCCGTCCCGCGACCAGCATTCGCTTCATTTCGTGGGCGGGACACGGCCGGCTGAACAGATAGCCTTGCGCCTGTGTGCAGCCTTCGCGGCGCAGGACTTCCAACTGTCCCATGGTCTCGACGCCCTCCGCCGTGGTCACGATTCCGAGGCTGCGCCCAAGCCCGGTGACCGCACGGACGATCGCCATCGAATCCTCGCGCGAGGTCAGCTCCTCCACAAAGGAGCGATCGATCTTGATCTTGTCGAAAGGGAAACTGCGCAAATAGCTCAGCGACGAATAGCCGGTGCCGAAGTCATCCAGCGAGATACGCACGCCTTGCGCGCGCAGCGCGTGCAGGGTCGCGAGCGTGGCCTCGCTGTTCTGCAACAGCACGGATTCGGTGATCTCGAGTTCGAGCCGATGCGCCGGCAAGGCCGACGACTCCAGGGCCGCCATCACCGAGGCCAGCAGGTTGGGATTCTTGAACTGCACCGGCGAGAGATTGATTGCGACAACGATGTCGGCCGGCCATTCCATCGCGTCCTTGCAGGCGGCCCGCAGCACCCAATCGCCGATCGGGAGAATCAGCCCGGTCTCCTCTGCGAGCGGGATGAAACTGGCGGGCTGCACCCAGCCGCGCAGCGGGTGCTTCCAGCGGATCAGCGCTTCGCAAGCGACGACCGTATCCGCAAGCACATCGCGGATCGGCTGATAGTGCATCTCGAACTCGCCACGGGACACCGCCGCACGCAGGTCCAGTTCCAACAGGCGCCGCGCCTGGGCGCGGGCGTCCATGCCGGCCTCGAAGAAGCGATAGGTCCCGCGGCCGTCCGCCTTGGCGCGGTAGAGCGCGAGATCGGCCTTCTTCAAGAGCTCGTCCGGATTCTTGCCGTCGTCGGGTGCGAGCGAAATGCCGACGCTGACGCCGATCAGGAGCTGGTGGCCGCCGATATCGTAGGGTGCGGCGATGACCTCGACGATGCGGCTCGCCAGCGACACCGCCGGATTGGATTCGCCGGCACCGCATAGCTGCACGATGGCGAATTCGTCGCCGCCGAGCCGCGCCACCGTATCCCCTTCGCCGATGCATTGGCTGAGCCGGCGCCCGACCTCGATCAGCAAGGCGTCGCCGGTCGGATGGCCCAGGGAATCATTGATGTCCTTGAAGTGATCGAGATCGAGGCAGAGCACCGCGAGCTGATCGCCGCGCTTGGCAAGCCGCAGCGCCTGTTCGAGCTGCTCGCGGAACAGCGTCCGGTTCGGCAGATTGGTCAGCGCGTCATGACGCGCCATATGGGAAATCTGCGCCTGCGCGCGTTGCCATTCGGTGATGTCCTCGTAAGTCGCGACCAGTCCGCCGCCCTGCATCGGTTGGTGCACGATCCGGATCGATCGGCCGAGCTGTTCGATCACCTTGGTCACCACCCGCCCGCTGCGCGCTTCCGTGATCAGGTTGGCGACAAACTCGTCCGCCTCGCCCTCCCAGCGGCCGGCCGCCTTGAGCTCGCGCAGGACATCGAGCAAAAGCCGCCCCTCCAGTTTCAGATCGCCGCGCCCCATCATTTTCAGATAGCGCTCGTTGCAGAGCAGAATGCGCCCTTCCGCATCGAACATGCACAGCCCCTGCGACATGTTCTCAAGCGCGCCGTCGAGCAGCACTTTCTGCCGGCCCAGCGCCCGCTTGGCACGGCGATCCATCGATGCGGCGAGCAGCGAGATGCCGAGAATGACGAGGGTGGCTCCCGCGACCAGGAACGAGAGCATGGTCGGCGAGATCGACAATGCATCGCCGGCAAGCGTCGGATCGGGGATCAGCGTCACGGCGCCCATGGCGGTGAAGTGGTGCGATACGATCGCAAGCGTAAACAGCAGCGCCGCGATCAGGTTGCGGAGGCTGTTTTCGCGACCGGTCGCGACCGCAAGCGCAAGGGCGCCGAATACGCTGCCCAGCGCGATGGAGGCAACCACCGTTCCAATATCCCAACTGATCCACGCCGGCAGCTCCAGCGCCAGCATGCCGGTGTAGTGCATCGCGGCGACGCCGAGACCAACAAGGGCGCCGCCAATCATGGCGTGCGACTGCCGCGCCGCGGAGAGCGCGATGCCGAAACCGAACCCTGTGATGAGAATCGCGGATAACAGCGACAGCACAGTCACGCGGATGCTGTAGCCCGCGCCCGCGCCGGGATCGTAGGCCAGGATAGCGATGAAATGGGTGGCCCAGATGCCGCAGCCTGAGACGGCCGCCTCCAGCGCCAGCCAAGCGAGGCGGCTCGAGCCCTGGGAGGACCTGGCGCGCTGGAACAGGCTGATCGCAGCACAACTGGCAAGAAAGCAGACAGCACCTGCCAGCGCGACGAGGCGCCAGTCATGCTCCGTGCTCAAACAGGTTAGTACTTTGTACATGCTACGGCCAACGCCCCTCTTGGCCATAGCAAGCGCAGAGCCCGATACGATCTGGTTAATGGCGACGGCTTCGTTCGGGCAATGGTGAACGATTGCTTGAGCAACCCGCTCGTGCGGGCTAGTGCGCCGATCGCGCCGCGAGCCAGATCGCGGCTGCCGCGCTGAACAGCACCGCGGCCGAGATCATCAGCGAAGCGTGCGCACCCGCAATGAAGGCGCCGCGTGCTGCGACGAGTGAGCCGAACAGCGCAACGCCGAGCACGCTCCCGGTCTGGCGCGTCGCGTTCAGAACGCCGGCGGCAATGCCCGAGCGCGACTTCTCCACGCTGCCGAGCAAGGTCGATGTCAGCGGCGGAACCAGGAGGCCGAGCCCGCAGCTTATCACGACGAGCTGCAGGCACATCGCAACATAACTCGTGCCGGATGCGATCCCGAGCAGCGCGAGACAACCGGCGGCCGACAGCGCCGCGCCGGCCGCGATCGTCGCCGGCGCGCCGATCCGCTCGGCCACGCGCGGCGCCAGCAGGTTGACCGGCAGCACCGCGCCGAGCATCGGCACGAAGGCAAGGCCGGTCGCGAACGGCGACAGGCCATTGACCTCCTGGAAATAAAGGCTGAGCACGAAGATCAGGCCGTAATAGGCGACATTGACGAGCAGGCCGACCAGCGCGGTGGTCGCGAACATCCGATGCCGAAACAGCGACAGCGGCAGCATCGGCTGGCTTGCACGCGCCTCTCGGCGGACGAACAACAGGCCGATGACGGCGGCGCTGACGAAGCCCGCGACGACGAACGCGTTGTCGAAACCGAGCGCGCCGCCCCCGATCAGCGCGCCGGCAAGGCTCCCTAGCGCCGCGATCGCGGCGAGTTGGCCCGGCAGATCGATCTCGTGTTGCGGATGCTGCGTCGTCTCCTCGGCATAGCGAAAGGTCAGCCACAGCCCGATGAGGCCGATCGGCAGATTGACCAGGAAGATCGCGCGCCAGCCGACCAGCGCGATCAGCCCGCCGCCGACAAAGGGACCCGCGGTCAGGGCCACGCTCGCGCCGGCGGCCCAAAGGCCGACGGCCCGGCCGCGTGCCTTCTCATCCGCATAGGCGTGGTTCAGCAGCGCCAGCGAATTCGGCACTAGGATCGCCGCGCCAAAGCCCTGCACGCACCGCGCAGCGATCAGAAACGCCGCGTTCGGCGCGGCCGCGCAGGCGAGCGAGGCCAGCGTGAAGATGGCAAAACCTGCCATGAAGACGCGCTTTGCGCCGATGCGGTCGCCGAGCGCGCCTGCCGTCAGAATGAAGGCGGCAAAGGCGATCGTATAGGCACTCACGACCCACTGCAGCTCGGAGACGCCGCCGCCGAGCGAGGCCGAGATGCTGGCGAGCGCGGTGTTGACGATGGTGATGTCAAGCTGCACCACGGCGTAGCCAAGACTCATGGCGGCAAGTGTCAGCGAACCGGAGAGGCGCGAGGGTTGCACCGCAGGTTCCGAAGCACAGCTACGCAGGTTCAACAATGCACTTCGCATAATTCACCTCAATCTGCGGGACGAACGCGGCATATAGGCTTGCGTTTTGCTAGGACGCTTCGTTTTTGGTCGAAGTGTTTCTGCATTTGCAGGACAATCTCTTCGCCCTGGACTAGCTTGAGCCCGCAGCGCTCATTTTGCGTGGCATTCGCGCCCGCTCATTGCGGGAACGCGCCACACAGCTTCGAGTTCTGTGCATGTGGTTCGCCCAGCCACGGAGAATCCTGATGACATCCGCTGACACTTCTCGCCTCGCGCGGTCGCATGCAGGAATCGAACTTGGCCCCTCGGCAGCTATCACAATGGTCGCGGCCATGATCGGCGCGTTGTTCGCCGGCAGCACCGTCGTCACGCCGCTATACGTGATGTACAAGCAGGCCTTCGGCTTCTCGCAGATCTCGCTGACGCTGATTTACGCCGCCTATGTGATCGGAAATCTGGGCGCGCTGCTGCTGTTCGGGCACCTCTCCGACCAGGTCGGCCGTCGGCCAATGGCTATAGCCGGCATGGGCCTTGCGATCGTCGGCGCGCTGGTGTTCCTGTTCGCCCGCGGGATTGCCTCGCTCTATATAGGGCGAATCCTGAGCGGCCTTGCGATCGGCATCGGCGCCGGAACCGGAACCGCATGGCTTGCAGAGCTGATCAGAGAGCAGAGCAAGGCCCGCGCCACGGTGATTGCAACCAGCGCGAACTTCACCGGCCTTGGCATCGGTGCACTCCTCGCCGGCCTGCTGGCCGAATACGCCCCATGGCCCCTGCAGTTGCCCTACGTGGTTTATCTGGTGGCGCTCGTTGCCATCGCGGCGCTGCTGTGGCTTCCTCCCGAAACCGTCACCCGACCGGCGCGATCGATACGGGACATCTCGATCCGGCCGCGCGTTTCGGTGCCGTCCGAGATACGCGCCCAGTTCGTCGCGCCTGCGGTCACCGGCTTCGGTGCAATGGCGCTTGTCGGCTTCTACGCCGCGTTGGCGCCCACGCTCCTTGCCGAGCACCTGCAGGTGAGCAATCACGCGGTTGCCGGCGCGATCTTTCTGGAGCTCGCGGTGGTCGTCGCCGGCACGATCGTCATAACCCAATCGCTTTCCAGCCGAACCGCGATGCTGACAGCGCTGGCGCTGATGCTGCCAAGCGTCGCCGTGCTGGTCGCCGCGCAGCTCGAACGATCGATGCTGATCCTCATCGCCGCCACCGCCGTGTGCGCCGTGACGGCGGGACTCGGCTATCGGGGCAGCCTGCAGGTGGCGAACCAGATCGCCCCGCAAGACCGGCGCGCCGAAATCGTCTCGAGCTATTTCATCTGCGGCTTCGCGGGTAACGCACTGCCTGTGATCGGCATCGGCGTCATCTCCACATTCGCCGGATCGACCGCCGCCAGCCTCGCGTTTGCCGCGATGATCGGCATTTTCGCGCTGACGGCGCTCTATTTCGGCTGGCGCTATCGACCGAGCGAATGACTGCGATCATCGCTTCGATCCGAACAAATCGGCTCACGACAGACGAAAAACGCCGCGCAGGAGCCCTGCGCGGCGTTTTGTCTCAATCCGTATCTTTACCGAGAGATCAGCTCGCGGCGCGCAGGTTGACCTTGCCCTCGGCCAGCGAGGTCAGCTTCTTGTCCGTTGCCTTCTCCTCGTCCAGCGTCTTCACCAGAATGCTGGCGCAATCGTTGCGGCCAAGCTGCTTGGCCCAGGCGATCAGGCTGCCATAGCGCGAGATCTCGTAGTGCTCGGCCGCTTGGGCGGCGTTGATCAGCGCGGCATCCAGCACCGCTTTGTCATCGACTTCGCCGGCGGTTTCCTTGGCCTCCTTGATGATGCCGTCGATCGCAGGACAATCGATCGACTTCGCCTGGGTACCGATCATCTGGAACACCTGCTCGAGCCGCTTCACATGCTCTTTGGTCTCCTCAAGATGGGTCAGAAAGCCTTGCTTGAGCTGCTGTTCCGTTGCCTTTTCCGCCATTTTCGGCAGCGCGTTCACGAGCTGCTGTTCGGCATAATAGATGTCCTGTAACTGGTGCACGAACAGGTCGTTCATGGTCTTGATGTCTCGGGTAAACAATCCCATTGCGTGGATCCTTCTGCTTGTGTGCGAACATGCGCGCGCAACGCCTTTCGCGCTCCCCCTGCGCGCTTTGATGCTCTTGTTCTCGGTGGCGTTGCGCTAACCGGCGGATCGTGCGGATGTTCCGGGGAACGGCCAAAACAGCCGGGGTTCGGAATGTGGAGAAGTAAGGGTATAACGTGCCTGCCTGTGGCGCCTCGACGCGGCCAGCCTCGACACTTCCTACTGAGGACATATTTACCAGGCTTGGTTGACTTGAGCAGCGGAGAGCGAACCTGCCGTTGTCAAGGGCTGCACAAGACGCACTTTTTGTCTTAAGGGAACTAATCCCCTTCGACTGATGGTTTCGAGTGGTGGTAACCGACTTTTGCCGCCCTGCCGGGAGGATGAATGCAAGGACTGCTGACCGCGCTGGGGCACGGTTTCAAGAAATGGATCGGCTGGAAACGGCTCGGGATCGCGGCAAGCCTTTTCATCATTGCCTTTGCGATCACGACCCTGGTCCGGACGCTCAAAGGCGTCGACGCCGCCGTGATCCTGACGGCCCTGACCGAAATACCGAGCGGCCACATCGCCCTTGCGGCGCTGTGCGTCATCGGGGCGTTCTGTACGCTGACCTTCTATGACTTTTTTGCATTGCGAACGATTGGCAAGAAGCACGTGCCGTATCGGATCGCGGCCCTTTCCAGCTTCACGAGCTACTCGATCGGCCACAATATCGGCGCCACGGTCTTCACCGGCGGCGCGATCCGCTTCCGGATCTACTCGGATTACGGATTGAACGCGATCGATGTCGCCAAAATCTGCTTCCTGTCCGGCCTGACCTTCTGGCTCGGCAATGTCTTCGTCCTCGGCATTGGCATGGTGCTGCACCCATCCGCCGCCTCCGCCATGGACCAGTTGCCGGAAGCGGTCAATCGGCTGATCGGCGCCGGCGGCGTGCTCGCCATCTTCGCCTATTTCGGCTGGCTCGCACTTGGCGAGAACCGGCGCGAGCTCGGGCAAAACGGCTGGAAAGTCATATTGCCGTCGGCCCGGCTCACCCTCGTGCAAATTTTGATCGGCGTCGTCGACCTCACCTTCTGCGCCACCGCGATGTATCTGTTGATGCCGGCGCAGCCGCATATCGACTTCCTGTCCCTCGCCGTGGTGTTCATTCTGGCCACCCTGCTCGGCTTTGCCAGCCATGCGCCCGGCAGCATCGGCGTGTTTGACGCCGCGATGCTGGTCGCGCTGCCGCAATTCGGCCGGGAACAGCTCCTGGCGACCCTGCTGGTGTTTCGCGTTCTCTATTTCGTGATTCCCTTCGGTACCGCGATTTCGATAATGGGAGCGCGCGAGCTCTGGATGAACGTGGTGGTGCCTTGGCAGGAACGGCGCAGGCTGAACGGGACGTCGGCATCTTCCGCTTCAAGGCCGCCGCCATCCGCTCCTTCCGCCAGGACTGCGGCCCCGGTGCCGCAGCGGGTCAAGCGGCTGAATTTGCGGGGCTGACGCGCACGTCAACCTGGAGTTGGGCGGTGCTCTTATTTCCGCCCCAACTGTACCCTTAAACGCGCCATGCTTCGTTTTCTCCTTCGCGCCATCCTCACCGGAGCGGTGATCACGGGTGCGTTGGCACTTTCGCCCGCACCGCACTCACGGGCGCAGGGGCTGGTCACCGACGCCCCGATGCAGATTTCCTGGGAGGTGCGCAACCGCTTCCGCCTGTTCCGCGAGGAGCGCGATTTCCAGCTTCATGCCGAGGCGCTGCGTGACCGCAGCATTCTCGCTTCCGAAGACGCGCTCGAGCTGCAGAGCGATGGCCGCGGCTGGGCGCGCAACATGGTGAACCGGCTCTGCATCGACCAATTGGGCCGTGTCAGCGAGCCCTGTACGCGCGACAACGTCAAGGAAAGCTATCTGACGCCGATCGATCATGCGATCACGGTCCGCCTCACCGGCGCGGTGCCGGTGGGCGCCACCTGCGCCTGGTCATTCGATGATGGCGACGGCCCGCAGCAATCGACCTTCGACTGCGCCGAGCCGGTCAATCTCCGCGTCCGCTACGGCCCCCAGACAGTCGCGACCGTAGACGTCGCCAGCGGGCAGGACGCCCCCCAGCGCATCTCCACGGTGATCAAGGTGCGCGATGTCCTGATCGCCGGCCTCGGCGACAGCATCGCGTCCGGCGAGGGCAATCCGGACCGGCCCGTTGCGCTCGCCGACGAAGGCTTCTGCTTCCGCTATTATCTGGGCACGGCGGGACAGCAATATTACCGGCCGAGCCGGGCCGGCTACAAAGGCGGGCGCGCCTGCGAGGCGCCCGACACGCTCTCCAATTGGCAGCGGCACGCCGCGCTCTGGTTCAACCCGGCCTGCCATCGCTCGCTCTACAGCTACCAGACCCGCACCGCGCTGGCGCTCGCCGTGCAATACCCGCATATCGCGGTGACCTACCTGCCGCTCGCCTGCACCGGTGCAACCATTGCCAACGGCCTGTTCGGCAGCCAACGCGCCCGGGAATGCCCGCCGAACCGGTCGACCGCCGCCTGCCAGACCGGCGTCAATGGCCAGATCGCGGAATTGCGCGAGGCACTCGGCGCCGCCCAGCGCCGCCAGTCCGATCGCAAGCTCGACCTGGTGCTGCTCTCGATCGGCGCCAACGACATCTACTTCTCCGGCCTGGTCGCGGATGTGATCGTCGACACCGCAACGGAGCGCGAGCTGTTTCGCCGTATCGGCGTGATGGCGAGCATCGACGACTCACGCTCGGCACTGGCAAGCGACCTGCCGCGCGGCTTTGCGAAACTCCGCGACGCGCTCAAGCCGCTGGTCGGCGATCTCTCGCATGTCATCTATACCGCCTATGCCAATCCGGCGCTGTTTCAAGGCGGCACGCCCTGCCCCGGCGGCCGCGCCGGTTTCGACATTCACCCGTCCTTCAACGCCGATCCGCAGCGGCTCGCCGATGTCTCGGCCTATGTGCAAAACGAATTCCTGCCGCAGCTCAAGGCGCTCGCCACCTGCCAGTCCGGCGTGCTCTGCCGCGATCCCGCCGCCGACCGCATGACCTTCGTGGATGCGCATCAGCCCGCCTTCACCGATCACGGCTTCTGCGCGCGCGGCGACAGCGATCCCACCTTCGATCGCGCCTGCTTTTCGCCCAAGGGCGAGAGTTTCGATCCCGACATCGTCACGGCTCCAAGCCAGCCGATGCTGTGCGGCCATAGCGCTGCGGAATACCGCGCCTACCTGCCCCGCGCGCGCTGGATTCGTGATGCCAACGACAGCTACTTCGCGGCCATGACGTTCCCACAGGGGTTGCCGCCATCGATGCAGCCGTCCGACATCCATGATGCGACCTGGGGCGTGTTGTCGGCGGTCTATGGCGGCGCCGTCCACCCCTCGGCCGAAGGCCACGCCGCCATGGCCGATGCGGCCCTGCCCGCAGCCGCGAGCGCCCTGCAGCTCGACGCCGTCGTGCCGGACGTGGTCTCGGAGCCGGCAGCCCCGATCGCAACCGCGCCGGTGCAGCGGTAGCCCGGAGTTCAGATCGGTTCTGGCCGGAGACTCACCTGGCGGAACGCCGGCAAAAAAACCGCCGCTTGAGCGGCGGCTGTGAGTATCGGACGTCTCAAACTAGCCGTCAGTAGCCTTTCTTCGTGCTTGAGCCAGTGGTCTGACCCGGTTGGGGAGCGCCCTGTTGCCCCATTCCCTTGGCTTGCGTTGACGCGCCCGTATGTGCCTTCTTGGCGCTCTTGGCGTGCATCTGGTGCGCCGTCTTGCCCGACGTCCCCATTGCAAGAGCGGCAGGCGACGCGGTGATGAGCGCGGCTGCCGAAAGTGCGACGATCAAAGACTTCATGGCAGACCTCCTCCTTGTGGATGAGAGCATGATCAACAAGCCGCGGCCCCAGCCGTTCCATGAACGGCCGTTCATGATCGATCTCCGCACTGCGAAAAGATACGCGTGAAGCACAGGCCACCACCGACCGCGTATTCATCCGGCGCCGCGGCAAGCGCGCTCTGAGCTGTTGCATTCCTTCGCTGGAGGCAAAAGCCGGTTTCATCGGCCCTTTTCCATGAACGAGCACGCCGAAGCGAAGCCGCAGCCGAGTTCGCGGATGGACGCATTCCACGCATGTCCTGCAACGGACATTGGCAATTGGACGGCTTCCCAAACCGCGCCCGCGCGGCGTAGGCTTGCGGTGCGGTACGGTTCATTGTCGGGCCGCGAACTTACAAAGAAAAATCTCAAGGGAGAAACCGATGAATCCATCCACCCGCATGGCGGGGCTCAGTTCCGGCCTGCTTGCCGCCACCGCGATTTGGCTTGCGGCCCCCGCTCATGCCCAATCCGGCGAGCCGATCAAGATCGGCGTGATTGCCGAAGTGCAGTCGATCGCCGGCGCGGCCACGCCAGGCGGCGCGCAGATCGCCGCCGACGAGATCAACGCCAAGGGCGGCATCTTGGGGCGCAAGATCGAGATCGTCACTTACGACAATCACTCGTCCTCGGCGGATTCCGTGCGCGCCTTTCAGCGCGCCGCCAATGAGGACAAGGTGAGCGCCGTCATCGCGAGCTACATCAGCGAGGTGGTGCTTGCGTTGGAGCCCTGGTCGGCGCGGCTGAAGCTGCCGCTGATCACGCCGGGCGCCGCATCCAACGAGATCACCAAGGCGATCCACAATGATTACGACAAGTACAAATACGTCTTTCACGGTTATTTGACGTCGGCGGCGCAGGCGCAATTGGTGTGCGATGCGGCCAAGGATCTTTTAGTCGATAATCTCAAGTTCAAGAGCGCCGCGATCATGAGCGAGGACGCGGCCTGGACCAAGCCGCTCGATGTCGGTTATGAGGCCTGCCTGCCGAAGGCGGGATTGAAGGTGGTCGAACACGTCCGCTTCTCGCCCGACACCACCGACTTCACGCCGATCTTCAACAACATCGAGAACAAGAAGCCGGACGTGATCGTCACCGGCATCTCGCATGTCGGCGTGCAGCCGACCGTGCAATGGAAGAACCAGCAGGTGCCGGTCCCGATGTTCGGCATCAGCGCGCAGGCGCTGAGCCCGACCTTCTGGAAGGACACCAATGGCGCCGCCGAGGGCGTGCCATCGCTCGCGGTCGCGACGCCGGACGTCGCGGTGACCTCCAAGACAAAGCCGTTCGCCGCGGCCTTCAAGGCGAAGTTCGGCACGCCGCCGGCCTATACCGGCTACACGGCTTATGACGACGTCTACATCATCGCGGAAGCGATCCAGCGCGCCGGCTCCACCGATCCCGACAAGCTGGTCGCGGAGATGGAGAAGACCAATTTCGAAGGCACCATCGGCCGCATCGCATTCTATGGCAAGGACGACGAGTTCACCCACGGCATCAAATCAGGCCCGGGCTACGTGACGGGTCTCGTCTTCCAATGGCAGAACGAGAAGCAGGTCACGGTCTGGCCGAAGGCGATCGCGGAAGGAAAGCTGAAGTTCCCGGACTTCGTGAAGCTGTCGCAGTAAGGGCGCAGCCACTCTCAACTCCTGATGGCCGGGGCTTGCCGCACCCGCCAAAGCCTTAGCGTAGGCGCGTCCTGGCCATCCTCGTTGTTAACACCGTCATTCCGGGGCGCCTCGAAGAGGCGAACCCGGAATCTGGAGCCGCGCGCCCCGTGCTTTTGCCCGCCGGGCGAATCTGTTCAATTCGCTCTGCGGCGCATCACTCGCGCGGCTCAAAGCGCCTCTAAAAGCGCTTGCGCGCAAAAGCCAAATTCGGCAGTCGCCTCAAGCTGATTTGGCCTGTCCAGGTCTGATCGCAAAAATATTCCCCTTTCGTTTTTTCAGAAATTGATGATTACTCCCAGCCGTTCCGCGCCGACATGAGGGGCGTTACGCGTCGTCACGAACGCGGAGCGGAATGCGGTGGCCGCGATGGTGCTGGAGACGTGCAGCATCTTTTGCGGACGGCGAAGTCGTGTGGTCCTGGCGCACCCATGCAGGCGCTAAGGTCGCGACGATGCGGTCTGAAGCATCACGCGAACCGACGGTGGCAATCAAGCCTGGTTCACCGAGGAAAGCCCGAAGTAAGGCGTAAAACCACTGCGCAGGGAAGGCCGGGATGTATCCGCCTGTACCTGTGGTCAACGCGCGCCTCGCGCAAACTCTTTTGCGCGTGGCCGTGGGTGCAGCGGGCACCCGGTCTTTCCTGCGCCCTCTACTTCTTGGAGGGACATCATTCTTGCAAAGCTCGGGCGCACGGCGCCGCGAGAATGAGAGGTCATGTCGACATTCTCACCTTTCCATCCTTCGAGACGCGGCAACGCGCCGTCTCGAACCATAAGGATCAACAGGCGCCGTAATGACCAGATTGTTTGATCGGAATCGTAGCCGCTAATGCGTCGGCACCATCTTCTTTCCGGCCGCGACTGTGGGCGGCTTCATCGCAGCGGCCGCCTGGGCGGGCAGATATTTCGCGATGATGGCGGGATCGACCTGCGCCATCGCCGTGTCAGGCAGGCGGTACCAGGTCTCATCCTTGCCGAACAGCTCAATGCCGAGATAGCCGCGCATGGTGAGTTCCTGGCCGTCGGGGCTCAAGGTCATCTTGGCATGGTAGACACTGCCGTCGCGCGGATCGAGCACATTGCCGTTCTCATATTTGAGACCGTTGCGCTTCATGTCGCGGATGAAGGAGATCCCGACGACGGGCGCGTTCTTGCGATCGTCGGTGCATTTGGAGCAGACCTCATGCACCTCCGTGCCCGGCTTCGGGAACGTCTTGGCGATCACGCCTTCGAAGACGCCGTTATGATCGACGAACAGGACGTAGATCACCGGCTTGCCGTCTTCGACCTTCTGCCACAGGCCCGCGGCGGTAGGCTCCGCCTGAGCCGCGAGTGCGCCGCCCGCAAGGATCGCGAGCGCAAAAACGGGTGCCAGCAACAGTCGACATGTGGAGAGCACGTTCCGCATCATCATCGTCTCACCTTGACCAATCCACAAATTGAAATGGCGGCCTTCAATGGTCGCAGACTACGGCCATTTCGAGGAGGGTTCCAGTGCCGCGGCGGAACCTTGCGATGATGTAATGTGCGAGCAGCGCGTCACAATTCGGTTGGGTTCAGCTCACGCCGAGCTTCTTCTGCAGGCTCGACGACGAGGTGGTGTATTGAAACACCAGCCGCTTGTCCGGATACACGTAGCGGTGCGCCTTCTGCGCCATCAGCGCGCCCTCGTGGAAGCCGCACAGGATCAGCTTCAGCTTGCCGGGATAGGTGTTGATGTCGCCGATGGCGAAAATGCCGGGCACGCTGGTCTCGAAGGCCGAGGTCTCGACCGGAATGAGATTGTTCTCGAGCTCGAGCCCCCAATCGGCAACGGGGCCGAGCTTCATGGTCAGGCCGAAGAACGGCAGCATGGTATCGCAAGCAATCTGTTCGACCGAGTTGTCGTTGCCCTTGACGGTGGCGCCGGCAAGCCTGCCGGCCTCGCCTTGCAGCGCGGTCACCTGGCCGATCTTAAGCTGCATCTTGCCCGCGGCAACGAGCGCGCGCATCTGCTCGACGCTGTGCGGTGCCGCGCGGAAATCGTCGCGCCGGTGCAACAGCGTGATGCGTTTGGCGATCGGGTGCAGATTGAGCGTCCAGTCCAGCGCGGAGTCGCCGCCGCCGACGATCAGGATGTCCTTATCGCGAAACTGCTCCATCTTGCGCACCGAATAGAACACCGAGCTGCCCTCATAGGCCTCGATGCCCGGCACCGGCGGGCGCTTCGGCTGGAACGAGCCGCCGCCGGCCGCGATCGCGATCACCTTGCACTCGAACACCTTGCCGGCATCGGTGATGACGCGGAAAGCGGGATCGCCGATCTTCTCAACCTTCTCCACCATCTCGCCAAGATGGAAGGTGGGATGGAACGGCTTGACCTGCTCCATCAAGGCATCGGTGAGCCCCTGCCCCGTGACGAAGGGGATGCCGGGGATGTCGTAGATCGGCTTCTCCGGATAGAGCTCGGCGCACTGCCCGCCGACCTTGTCGAGAATGTCGACGAGGTGCGCCTTCATGTCGAGCAGGCCCAGTTCGAACACGGCGAACAGTCCGCAAGGACCTGCGCCAATGATCAGCACATCGGTTTTGATCGCTTCGCTCATCTCGCTTCTTTTCGGTTGGGCCGCGCTCGGAACGGATGCCGGGCAGGCTTATCGGGACGGTTGGAGCCTGGATTGTCTAGCCAACGCCCGCCTCCCAGGAAAGGCATAAATGCCGTCCCCGCCTGCCCGCAACCCACTTGCTGGGCTTGGATAACTCGGCTGTAAGAGCCGCAAAATGACGGAGATCAATGAAGTGAACGCGCCAACCCGCCTCGATTCGACGCCTAGCCTGGAGGATTTCCCCTATCGGCTGACCGACAATGTCCGTTTCGCCGATCTCGACCCCAACCAGCACGTCAACAATGCCGTCTATGCCACCTATTTCGAAATCGGCCGCGTCACGCTGATGAAAGACCGCTCCTACGGGCTGATGCCGGACGGGCTCGCCTGGATCATGGTCCGGCTCGACATCCACTTTCGCGCCGAGCTGCGCTGGCCGAACCGGATCGAGCTCGGGCTTGGGGTTGCAAAATTCGGCCGCACCTCGGTGACCTTCGACCAGGTGGTGTTCAGCGAAGCCAAATGCGTCGCCTCGGCGCAGGCCGTGACGGTGCTGATCGACGAGAGGACGCGCAAGCCGACACCGCTGACGGCGGAGATCGTCAGGAATTTTCAGCCCTGGCTGCGGCGCGGCGTCGAGATCGTGCAGCCGGAACTCTAGCCGTCGTGTTAGGCCTGCCGCTCCGGCGTGGTCACCACGAGGCCGTCGATCTCATCGCTGACCTTGATCTGGCAGGACAGGCGCGAGTTCGGCCGCACGTCGAAGCCGAAATCCAGCATGTCCTCTTCCATCGGCGAGGGCGGACCGACCTTCTCACGCCAGGCCTCGTCGACATAGACATGGCAGGTCGCGCAGGCGCAGGCGCCGCCGCATTCGGCTTCGATCCCCGGGATGCCGTTGCGGATGGCCGCTTCCATCACGGTTGCGCCGTTCTCGATTTCAACAGTGCGTTTCTCGCCGTTATGGTCGACAAAGGTAATCTTCGCCATGATCGCTCGTGCTGCCAGGGGTCAATGAGGTCCGGGCAGTCCTATAACGGGTCGTTCCGGTCCGCGCTAGCCGAGGAGGACGCTAAAATCGCCTCGATTGAGGCGCAGGCCTCTGCGACCGCCTGGTCGAGCGCGGTCAGCGCTTGGGCCGGATCGTCGCCGGTTCGGATCGCCGCCTCCAGGGCGGCCGCGCAGACGGCGACACGACACGCGCCGATCGCGCGCGCCGAACCTTTCAGCGTATGCGCGAGCGCGGCAGCATCCGCGGGCCGTGTGGCCAGCCTGGTCAGCAGTTGCGCGGTCTGCTGCAAGAACATCGCAAGCACCTCGCGCTCGAGCCCGGCATCGGAGAGCGTCATCCGCTTAAGATGCGCGATGTCGATCGGATCGTCGCTGGGCGCGAGCGGCGGGGATGGGATCTGGTCGATCCGCGGTGGCGAAAGCGGCATGATGGGCCCTCGGACAAGCTCCGCCCGGTCCCCGCCCGGAACGGACTTGGCGAAGCCAAGCATGCCAATCGTTAACTGTGGGTTTCGCTACACGCCGCGCCACCGCCGCGGTTTTGACCAAAAGCCGCCGCAATCCGCTTAGGGCTGTTAGGAAGTCCGAAGGCTCTTAGGAAGTTATGGCTAATTGCTGTTAACGATGATTAAGATTGTATTAATCGCGGCCATTTCTTTCGCCTCGCTCAGCCAATAGGATGCGCGCCCAACACAGTGGACAAGCCGGCCGCCGGCCGCGCTTTGGTGCCGCGCGAAGCGTATTACCGTCCCGGGGGCTTGCAAGGGGCGCTTAAGCAGGCTCGCCGGACGCGTCTAGTAGATGAGGGCTCAGACTGAACATGGCAAACAACCCCAAGAAGGTCAAAGACCCCACCGAAGTCGCGCTTTCTGCCATTCAGGAAGCCTTAAATATTAACGATACCGACAAATCGGACGATTCACGCGCCCCCGCCCGCACCGAGGACCAGACGGTCCAGCCCGGGGCTCCCCCCTTCCCCGAGGGCGGCCTCGACCCGCGCCCAAGCACCGACCGTGCGGCCTTCGAGCCGATGGAGGAGGTGCGCCAGCCCCGCCGGCCGGCCAATGATGACCGCGAAACCATCGGGCAGATCCTGCAGGCCATCCAGAAGGGCCGGCCCGCGCGCAGCGCCTACACGCTCGCCGCCATTTTCGCGGGTGTCTGGGTCGTCGGCTGCGGACTATTGACGTTCAGCTTCCTGCCCTCGCTGCATGCCGCGATTGGCCAGGGCTCCACGGGCGTATTGATTCTGGCGGGGCTCGCGGCCCTGTTCTTTGCCCCTGTCCTGCTGGTCTATTTCCTCGCGACCCTTGCCTGGCGCGGCCAGGAACTGCGAATGATCGCGCAATCCATGGCGCAGGTCGCGATCCGCTTCTCAGAACCTGAGGGCACGACGAGCGACTCCATGGTCACCGTCGGCCAGGCCATTCGCCGCGAAGTCGCCGCCATGGGCGACGGCATCGAGCGCGCGATCGCGCGTGCCGGCGAGTTGGAGACCCTCGTCGCCAACGAAGTCGCCGCGCTCGAGCGCGCCTACAGCGACAATGAAGTGCGCATTCGCGCGCTTTTGCAGGACATCGCGCATCAGCGGGACAATCTGGTCGGCCAGGCCGAGCAGGTGCGCAGCGCCATCTCCGGCGTGCAGATCGATTTGCGCCACGACATCGCGCTGATCTCGGATGCCATCGCCTCGCGCGTCGACGAGGTCGCCAAGAGCATCACCAGCGCGCTGGAGGAACGGGGCGCGCACATCACGGCCGCGCTGAGCAATGCCGGGGACAACATGATCTTGGCGCTCGGCGAGCGCGGCGGCGACCTGCTCGACCGGCTCGAGGAAGCAAGCGCGGAGACCACGCGCGCGGTGCTCGACGCGAGCGAGCGGCTCACCACCAGCCTGAATTTCAAGACCGGCCACGTGCACGACGAATTCGTCGACCTGGCCGACCGCGTCCACGACATGCTGAACGAGCGGATCGACCGCATTACGGCCGAGTTCGAGCAACGCTCGTCCGCCGTGATCGACGGCATCTCGGAACGTACCGAGCAGGTTCACGATTCGCTGAAGAACTCCGGCGACTCCCTGCTTCTGGAACTGGAGCTGCGCAGCAACGATCTCGTCAGCAAGATCGACGATGCCGGCCAGCGACTCGCGGGTCATGTCGTCTCCAGCGGCGAAAAGGCAAGCGAAGCACTCGATGCCACCGTCAATGCGCTGGTTGCAAAGGTGGTGAGCCAGAGCGAGAGCGCGCATGGTACCCTCTCGCTGCAGATGAGCGCGTTCGACGAGCTGATGAAGAACCAGGGCGCGGAGCTCGCCGAGAAATTCGCCCGAGATAGCGGCACGCTTGGCGCGCTGATCACGCGTCACATCTCCGAGTTCGATCGTACGGTCAAAACCTTCGGCGGCGAGATCGTCGAACGCATCGGCCAGCGTACGCAGGACATTTCAGAATCGCTCAAGAACTATGTCGACAATCTCGACACACGCGTGAGTTCGAGCGGCGGCGAGATCACCGCTGCCGTGGATCAGCGCCTGGCGCAGTTCGAGACCGGCATTGAGAGCCGCGTTGCAAGCCTCCACAATTGGCTCGACAGCAAGATCACCCACTTCGATGCGTCCTTGGACGGCAAGGTTGCGCAGCTCGACGGCTCGCTCGACGCCAAGTTCACCAGCTTCGACACGTCGCTCGACAGCAAGATCAAATCGTTCGATGTCACCGTCGACGGGCGCCTGAAGCTGCTTGAGCAGTCCTTCGATTCGCGCGCGCAATCCGTGACCGAGACCATCGACAGCCGCATCGGCCTGCTGTCCTCGTCGATGACCGACGGCGCCGCGCAGGTGATCTATTCGATCGACTCCCGCCTGAGCAACCTCACCTCCTCGCTGACCTCGGGAACGGCGCAGGCGATCGAAGCCATCGACCGGCGCATCAACAGCATCTCCGAGACGATCGACGGCCGCAGCGCGCAGCTCACCGACACGGTGGGCGCGCGCTTCCAGGAAATCCGTGATGCCATCGAGACCCGGGTCGGCGCGATCGCGGGCGACATCGACATGCGCGTGGCGCAGTTCGAACATCTGCTCGGTTCACGCGTCGAGGCCGTAGCCGGCCGGATCGAGACCAGCGGCCGTCAAGCGAGCGAGGAGCTGACGGCGCGCGCGGAGTTGCTGTCCAGCAGCATCAAATCCCATGTCGAGGATGCCGAGCGCTCGCTCACCAATCTCGTGGTCAATACCAGCGAGACGATCCAGACCGGCGCCCGCGCCGCCCAGCAATCGCTGCTCGCGGTCTCCTCCGACGTCGGAGCCCAACTGAAACTGACCTCCTCCGAGGTCGAACGGGCGCTGACCGCGATCGGCACCGGGGCCGCGACCTCGATCCTCAGCAGCGCACGCGAGGCGCAATCGACCTTGGTCACAGCTTCGGGCGAAGCCGCGAACCAGATCAAGACGCTGTCGATGGATATCGAGCGGACGCTGTCCGCGGCGGGCTCGACGACCGCAGCCACCATTCTCGCCGGCGCACGCGAGGCGCAGACCACGCTCGTCACCAGCTCAGCGGATGCCGCCAATCACGTCAAATCGCTCACCGCCGACGTCCAGCGCTCGCTCACGACCGCGGGAACCACCACCGCGGAGGCGATCTCGACGAGCGCGCGCGAGGCGCAGTCCGCGCTCATTACTGCCTCGTCCGAAGCGACCAACCACGTCAAGGCTCTGACGGCCGAGGTGCAGCGCTCGCTGACAACGGCGGGAATGAGCACCGCGGAAGCCATCTCCTCGAGCGCGCGCGAAGCCCAGGCGACACTTATTGCGGCCTCGTCGGAGGCCGCCAACCACGTCAAGACGCTGACGACGGACGTGCAGCGCGCGCTGACCGTGGTGGGAAGCACCGCCGCGGAGGCCATCACCGGCGGCGCACGGGAAGCCCAGGCGATCCTGGTCAACGCCTCTTCGGAAGCCGCCGATCACGTCAAATCGCTCGCGGTGGATGTCGAGCGCACCCTCTCCGCGGTCGGCACGGATACCGCGGCATCCATTCTCAACAGTGCCCGCGAGGCGCAGAGCTCGCTTACGGCCACCTCGGCGGATGCGGCAACTCAGATCAAGGCCATTTCCTCGGAAATGGAGCGCGTGCTCGGCGCGGCCACGGCCAACAGCGCCGACAGCATCCAGACCAGCACGCTGAATGCGCAGAACTCGCTCATCGCCGCCTCCAACGAGGTCAGCGTACGGATGAAGTCGACGTCGGCGGAAATCGAGCGTTCGGTTCTTGCTGCGGGCTCGTCCTTCGGTTCGGTGATGACCGGAAAGACCGACGAGATCGTCAGCTACGTTCAGCAGCAGTCCGATCGCCTGGCGCAGATCATCGACGCCAAGCGCGGCCTGCTGGTCGAAGCCATCGCCGGCAAGACCAATCAGCTTGCGCTCGAGGTCGACCGCGTCACGTCGGAGGCGTTGAAGTCGATCGAGACCCGCGGCCATTCCTTCTCGCAGTCGATGATGGGCAACGGCGCCGAGATCGCGCGCACCATCACCTCCGCGGGCGAGCTGGCGACCAACGCGCTCAACAAGTCCCTGAAGGACCTCGAACAGGCCTCGCGGGCGGCGATCGATCAATCGCGCCAGGTTTCGATCGCGGCCGTGACCGAGATGCAGGAAACCAGCAAGATGCTGCGCACCGACACGGTCGCATTGTTCGAGCGGCTGCGCGAAGGCAACATCCTGCTGCAGGAGGTCCTCACCGGTGCCCACGACAATCTCAACTCGCTGGAGCGAGCGCTGGTGACGCGGGTGGCCGACTTCGTCTCGGCCATGAACGACGTCACCGCCCAGAACGGCACCGCGACGCAGACGCTGGAAGATCAGCTCAACGTCTTCAACGAGAAGACATCGAGAGCGCTGCAGGACCTCAGCGCCCTCTCCAGCCAGTTCGACGCCCATGGGCGGGCGCTGATGGAGGCGGCGGCGGTGGTCGAGCAAAGCAACCGCAGCGCAACAGGCTCTATCGCCGAACGCAAGGCTACGCTGGAATCGCTGGTCACGACCATCGATCTGCGCACCGCAGACCTCGATCAGCGGCTCTCGCGCTTCACCAGCCTTTTGGATGAATCGCTGGCGGCCGCCGAAGAGCGCGCACGCGACATCGCGCGCGTGGTGGCGGAGACGGCCGGCGCGGGCTCAGCTGCCATCACGCGGCAGTTCGAGGCGGTGCGCCAGGCCTCCGAAGAGGAGCACCGCCAGACCATCGAAGCCATGCACGACATCTACCGGACGACCACGGAAGAAGCGGATTCCATGTTCAAGCAGTCCGCGGAGAAATTCGCCAACCTGGTCGCCAGCATGAAGCAGATGGCCGCCGAGATGCACAACGAACTCGAATCCACGCGCAACGAGCTGCGACGGGGCGTGCTGGAGATGCCGCAGGAGGCCGCCGAAAGCACCGCGCAAATGCGCAAGGTGATCGTCGATCAGATCGAGGCGCTGGCGGAGCTCAATCGGATCGTTGCTCAACACGGCCGCGGGCTCGACGTGATCAGCCAAAGCCGGCCCACGACCGTGCAGCGGCAGGACGAGCCGATGGTTGCAGCCGGCGGCAGCCGAGGCGAGGTGCGGATGCGCGATGCCGGAAGCGCCTCCACGCTGCCGCCGCCGGACCTTGGGATGACCCCCTCGCGCCGCACCGAGGCCCCGCCGGTCAGCCCTGCGATTTCGGATCAGGGGCGCGACGGCTGGCTCTCCGAGCTCTTGAACCGCGCCGACAATACCGCAGCGCCCAGCCGCGACATTCCGCGCGGCCGTCCGCCGCAACCCCAGCAAAGTGGCGGCGGCAACCCGCTGGAATCGCTGTCGCTCGATATCGGGCGCCTGATGGACCGCAATCTCGCCGCCGACATGTGGGATCGCTACCAGCGCGGCGAGAGCAAGGTGTTTACCAAGCGCCTCTATACGCCGGCGGGTCAGAAGGCGTTCGATGAGGTCGCCCGCAAATATCGGGCCGACCGCAGCTTCAAGCAGACGGTCGATCGCTATATCGCCGAGTTCGAGCGGCTGCTTGATGACGTCGCCCGCGAGGACCGCAATCCGCAGGCGCTGAGCGGCCATCTCACCTCGGACACCGGGCTGGTCTATACCCTCCTCGCGCACGCCGCGGGGCGGCTGGGTTGAGCGGCGAATTGCGGAATCGCAAACTCGGGATCCCCGAATAGAAACGGAGGCCTCTCGGCCTCCGTTTGTTTGTGGCGAGCCCCACGGCCGATGCGATCTTCTTCGCTATTCGCCGCTCGACATCCGCTTGCGCTATTGCCGCCGCCTCTCGTTCGCCGCCGCGGCGGACGGCGGCGGCTGAGAGGCTTGCGCATTGCTGCTACTGCTGCTGCTCGCGCCGAAAATGACCCGGGTCGGGTTGCGGTCAAAATTGTTCACCGCGCGGCTGATGTCGCCGAGCGTCTTGCGGCCTTCGATCATCAGCGCGCCGGAACGCTTATCAAAATCCTCGGCAAGCTCGCGGATCGATTTCACCGCTTGATAGAGCTCTCCGCCCTCCTTGCCTCCGGCGAGGGTATTGAGGCCGAGCATCAGGTTGTCCGCTTTGCCCATCACGCCATCGACCCGCGCCATCACATTGTCGAGCCGCTCGGAGTTGCGCGCCAGCGAGGCGGTGAACGTCTGCAGATTCTGCAGCGAGTTCTTCATCGCCTCCTGATTGTCGGTGACGACCTTGTTGATGTTCTGCAGTGTGCCGCGAATGGCCTCGGTGACGTCCTGCAGCCGGTTCGGATCGGCGGTCAGGACGGGAATGCCATCTTCATCGAGCGGAACCGGAGGCGCCGCCTCCGCGCCGCCCTTCAGCGAAATCGCCGCCACGCCGGTGAGGCCCTGAAACTCGAGGCCGACGAGCGTGTCCTTCCGGATCGGGGCTGAGTTCTCGACCATCGCGAGCGCAACGACCCGGCGCGGATTGTCGAGCTTGACCGAGACCACCTCGCCTACCCTGATACCATTGAAATTCACGCTCGCGCCGTTGCGCAAGCCCGCCGCTGGACCCTCAAAGATCACACGCAGCGGCGCGCGCGCCTTGGTGGTGTGCAGGCTCTGAAACCAAAGGACAAAGCCGAAGGCCGCCGCAATCACCGCCAGCGTGAACGATCCGATCAGGACGTAATTCGCCCGCGTTTCCATCAACATCTTCTCCGGTCGCTCACGGATAAACTATCCCATCACAGCGCGGGCGCGCTTGCCGTGGAAATACTGCCGCAGCCAGGGATGCTGCGAAGCCTGCATGTCCGCCATCGACCCTGCGGCGATGATCTTGCCGCTCCCTAGGACGGCAATACGGTCACAAGCGGTATAAAGGCTGTCCAAATCGTGGGTTACCATGAAAACAGTCAACCCCAAAGTACGCTGCAGCGTGCGGACCAGTTCGTCGAAGTCACCGGCGCCGATCGGGTCGAGCCCGGAGGTCGGCTCGTCCAGAAACACCAGTTCCGGATCGAGCGCGAGCGCGCGGGCCAAGGCCACGCGCTTGATCATGCCGCCGGAAAGCTCCGATGGATAGCGATCGGCGACTTCCGGTCGCAAGCCGACCATCCCGAGCTTGGCGACCATGATCTCGTCCAATAGCCGTTGCGAGACCTTCAGATATTCGCGGACCGGAAACTGGATGTTCTGCCGCACGGTGAGCGAAGAGAACAGCGCCCCCTGTTGAAACAGGATGCCCCAGCGCCGCTCGACCGCACGCCGCACCGAACTGCTGGCAGCATCGAGATCGACGCCGAACACCTCGATGCTGCCGCTGACCTTGGGCACGAGCCCGATGATCGTGCGGGTCAGCACGGATTTGCCGGCGCCCGAAGGACCGACGAAGCCCAGGATCTCGCCGCGTTTGACGTCGAGATTGAGCCCGTCGAGGACGCGCGTGCCGCCAAATTGCACAGTGATGTCGCGGACCCGGATGATGTCCTCGCTTGGGGCTTGCACCACGTTGGAAGCAGGTTGCGCCATGCTCACATCCCGATCGAGGCGAAGAAGATTGCGAACACGCCGTCCATGACGATCACGAAGAAGATGCCCTTCACCACCGAGGCTGTTGTGTGCTGGCCGAGCGACTCGGCGCTTCCCTGCACCGCGAGGCCCTCGACACAGGCAACGATGCCGATCACGGCCGCCATGACCGGGGCTTTGACGAGACCGACCGTGAAATGATTGATCGAGATTGAATCGCGCAGACGCAACAGGAACGCTTCGGGGTCGATCCCGCCATAGAGCCAGGCCACGAGCCCGCCGCCATAGAGCGCCGCCATCGCGCCGAGAAAAGTGAGGATCGGCAGCGCAATGATCAGCGCCAGCATCCGCGGCAGGATCAACACCTCGATCGGATCGAACCCCATGGTGCGCAGCGCATCGATCTCCTCACGCATTTTCATCGAGCCGAGTTCGGCGGTATACGCGCTGCCCGAACGGCCCGCGACCATGATCGCCACGAGCAGCACGCCGATCTCGCGCAACACCAATACGCCAAGCATGTCGACGACGAAGATGTCGGCGCCGAACCTTCGGAAATGGAAAATGCCCTGCTGCGCGATGATGCAGCCGATGAGAAAGGTGATCAGCACGATGATCGGCACCGCGCGCCAACACACCTGTTCGAGGTGATGCACGGTCGACGTCAGCCGCAAGCTCCTGGGGTGGACGAGGACGCGGGCGCTGGCGGCGAGCACCGCGCCCAGCATGTCGATAAGGCCGACGATGGTGCCCACGATGCCGGCTACGGTGCGGCCGATCTGGGCGAGCATCCCCGAGATGGTCACCTGCGTGGTCTCGGGAGCCGGTGCCGACTTCACCCGCCGCACTTCCTCGACCAGGCTTGCATAATCGACAGAAAGCCCGGCGATCTGCGGCTCCATGTCGCCTTGGGTCAGACTGCGGCGCAGCCGCTCGATCAGCCAGGCGCCGAACGTATCGAGCTTGGAAACCTGCGAAACGTCGATGGAGATATTGGAGCGGCTGCCGGCGAGCTTTTCCGCCTCGGCAACCATCTTTTCCAGGGCGGGCGCGAAACCGGCGGTCCAAGAGCCGGCTGCCTGAAGGGCAAGCGCATTGTCGCGCGCGATCCGCTGCAATGTCGGGTCTGCGTTCAAATTATCGTGCTCCCGCCCCGTTCTGCATGGAACCCATAGACGAAGTCCCACGTCCCCTTTCGATATCGCCTTGTCGAAGGCGCCCTTTCCCAGCCATAGTCGGTCGCGCCGAGCAACAGCGCGGTTCAGAATTCATCATAGTTTTAAATGACTTCCGCTCAATCTCCAACGCTGGTCGCGCGAATCGAACGCTTTCCCATCGCGGGTTCTTTCACTATCAGCCGCGGCGCGAAAACAGAGGCCGTGACGGTTGTGGCGGAAATAAGCCTTGGCGGCCAAACCGGGCGCGGCGAGTGCGTCCCCTATCCCCGTTACGGTGAAACTCCCGCGGCGACACTCGCGGCAATCGAGTCCATGAGCGAAGCGGTTGCGCACGGGCTTACCCGCGACGCCTTGCAGACGGCCATGCCGGCGGGCGCGGCTCGCAACGCGCTGGACTGCGCTCTTTTGGATCTGGATGCCAAGCGCAACGCGCAGCGCGCCTGGACTCTGCTCGGCCGATGCCAGCCAACCGCCTGCACGACCGCCTACACGATCTCTCTGGCCACGCCCGATGCGATGGCCGCGGCCACCGCCAAAGCAGCGCATCGGCCCCTGCTGAAAGTCAAACTCGGCGGCGAAGGTGATCCGGAACGAATCGCGGCGGTGCGCAAGGCCGCACCCAATTGCGAGCTGATCGTCGATGCCAACGAGGCTTGGACGCCATCCACGCTCGAGCCAAACCTGCAAGCCTGCGCGGCGGCCGGCGTCACTCTGGTCGAGCAGCCGCTCCCCGCGCAAGCGGACGAGATGCTTGCGCGCATTCGCCGGCCGATCGCCGTATGCGCCGATGAAAGCGTACATGACCGGACGTCACTGGAGGCTCTCCGCGCCCGCTACGATGCCGTGAACATCAAGCTGGACAAGACCGGCGGCATCACCGAAGCCGTGGCGCTGGCCGACGCCGCGCAAGCGCTTGGCTTTGAGATCATGGTCGGCTGCATGGTGGCGACATCGCTGTCGATGGCTCCGGCCATGCTGCTGACGCCACAGGCACGCTTTGTCGATCTCGACGGACCGCTGCTGCTGGCGCGCGACCGCGATCATGGTCTGCATTATAATGGCAGTCTGGTCTACCCGCCGGATGCGGCGCTGTGGGGCTGAGTTAAGCGATGCCGAGCGAGCCACATCAGCATGGCACCCGAGGCTGCCATGGCGGCCATCAGATAATAAACGCCTTGGCCGTAATGAGCATAAATCGCGCCCGACACGATCGAAGCGCATGAGCTGAGAATGCCGCTGCAGGCGGTGTAATAGCCCTGCCCTCTCGCCATCATGTGCAAGGGCACATGGCGTACCAACAGCTCCATGGTGCCGACCTGAGTCAGCCCGAAGGTCAGGCCATGGGCGAGTTGGACCAGCGCTAGCAGTATGAGTTGCGGCTCCTGAGCCGTGATCGACCAACGCGCCACCGCGCTAAGCGCGCCGATTATCACCAGCATCGAAGGGGCAAGCGTGAATCGCGGCGAGGTCGCAAACACGACGATCTCGGCCAACACGCCCAACGCCCACAGTGCGGCGATGGTAAAGCCGCCAAGTCCGTGCGCCTGCCAGTTGATGGCGGAGAAGGTGTAGTAGGCGGCATGGCTGCCTTGAATCAGGGCCGAGGCCACGATGATGGCGAGAAATCCAAGATCACGCAGCAAGCGATGGTCGCGCGGATGGGTTGCAGCAGCCTGAGGCGGGGTGTCCAGCGGTTGCAGCGCAAGGCTGGCCAGCGCGGCGAGCCCCGCCACCGCGACGATAATCCAGATCAGCCGGCGCGGATCGATGACGTCGATCACGAGCCCGCAAGCCAGCGCACCCAAAATGAAAGCCGCCGATCCCCAGAGCCGGACTGGGCCGTAATCGATGCCATGGCGGACAACGCCACGCAGCGCGTAAGCGTCCGTCAGCGGGACCATCGGCGTCCATGCGCAGGCGGTCGCAACGAAAGCGAGGAAAACCGCTATCGTCCGATGCTGCGTTCCAGTGATCGCAAAGCCGAGGGTGCAAGCCGTGGCAGTTGCGATCAGAGCTCCGCGCAACGCGTGGCGCTTTTCGGCGAAGCTGGTAACAAATGGCAGCGTCGTGAATCGCGTGACCGCGGGAACGGCGCTGATGATCCCGATCCACCACGGATCGATGCCGACGGCTCTCAGCCATATCGGGAAGAACGGCAGTTCGGTGCCCGTCAGCCCGAACAATGCGCCGTAAAATAACGCCAGCCGCGCGGCGAAACGCCGGGCGGCTTTGTCTGCTGCGGTGGGGATTTGTGATTCGGTCGGCATCAATTCAATTGCGATTCAGTCGATATCGTGGTGATCGTTACAGGAACGCGCACTGATTTGCGCGAACGAGTTTGCCATGGCCGATGAAGCATTCGCCCTCTCGCCGATCGCCGCCCGCCCGGTCCAGCCGGGCGAGGCGGATTACGATGCGATCCGGGAAGCCTTTATGGAGACTTCACGCGGCCGCTGGTTTCTCGGCGAATATGCCAAGCGTAACCGCAATGCCGATACGGCGATGGTGCTCGATGCGGTGGCGCGAATCGAGCAGTCCTTGGCGCAGCGACAGGAGGAGCGAGCAGGTAATGACGGGCTCGCCGAGGCCGTGGCTGTACTCCGGAGCGCGGTGGATCAGGCCAGTGAGGCGGCATCGGCCGCCATTGCAGGCCTGCGGCTGGACGAGCATCTGACGCCCATCCATAAGGGGACGCGCATCATCAAGGAGATCTCCTGGCGCTGGCGGGAGATCGGCGCCGATAGCCGCATTTGCGATCTGATCGATTCCCAGCTCGCCGCAATCGAGACGAGCTGCGCACGAATCGGCGAGGCGGACGCCGGTGCGGCTGTGACCGCCGCGTTCGACCTCATCAGGCGCAAGCTCGATGAGGTCGGCCAGAGCGATCAGGCGCCACACGATGCCGGTGAAGCGGTTGCACCGGCTGCAGCTAGTGCGAACGAGCCGCCCCCTGCAGCAACCGAGCTGGAGGTGGGACCGGTAGCAGTGGAGCCCCGCGCCGACACTGGCCTCCTTGAACCGCAAGTGCCGGCCGAAGCGCCGGCCAAGGAAGCCATGATCGCCGAGCCGGATGCATCAGTGGAGAGCGTCGAGGCGGAAGCACCGGCTGATATCGCCGTGGCGGAGCAGGAAGATCCGGAGATCAGCACGGAAGCCGCCGACGCACATGATGAGGCTGTGCTGGAGATGGTCGCCATCGAAATGGCAGCCCCCGATCCGATCGATGATTTTCCGCCCGAACCCACCGCCGAGGCGGACGAGGTATATACGACCACGACCCCGCCGCCGGTAGCCGAACCCGTCGTCGCGCATGCTCCAGAGCCAGCGCCTCCACCATCCCAGATGGCCCAATCCTCGTTGCAGGCCATGCAACTTCTACCTGAACCCGCGCCGCCGGTTGCTCCGGAGCCATCGCTCGGCTCGACCATCATCGCAAACGGCATCCTGCAGCGACCAAAGGCGGCAACGGACCCGCTGGCGCCGATCCGCCGCATGAGCCAAGCCGAGAAAATCGCGTTCTTCTCCTGAGGCCCGTCGGCGGCTTACCTCTCGAGCCCGACTCCGTCGTGGCTGAAGTCACTGTGGCCCGCTCAAGCCACGAGCTTGGCGAACATGTCCGCATCGACATTGCCACCGGAGAGCACGACCACCACGTTCTTGCCCTTGGCGTCGATGCGGCCGGCGAGCAGCGCGGCGAGGCCGATGGCGCCGCCGGGCTCGACCACCAGCTTCAATTCGTGGAAGGCAAAGGCGACGGCGGCGGCGACCTCGGCGTCGGAGGCGACCACCCCGCGCGACAACAATTGGCTGTTGATCGCAAAGGTGATCTCGCCGGGGATCGCAGCCATCAACGCATCGCAGATCGTCCGCCCCTCGGCATGATGCCGCTCGCGCTTGCCCGCGCGCAAGGACAGGCTGTGATCGTCGAACGACTCCGGCTCGGCGACGATCACCTCGGCGGAAGGGAAGCGCGCCTTCACCGCAGTTGCAACGCCAGCGATCAGGCCGCCGCCGGAGGCCGGCGCCACCACGATGTCGGGGCTGAGGCCAAGCGTGGCCATATCCTCGGCGATCTCGCGGCCTGCGGTCCCCTGCCCGGCGATCACGAAGGGATCATCATAGGGCTTGACCAGCGTCGCACCGCGCTTGCCCGCGATCTCGCGCGCGATCGCCTCGCGATCCTCGCGATCGCGATCATACAGCACGACCTCGGCGCCGTAAGACTTAGTGCGCTCGCGCTTGGACAGCGGCGCGTCGGCCGGCATGACGATGGTCGCCTGCATATGCAGGATCTTCGCCGCGGCGGCCACGCCTTGCGCGTGATTGCCGGACGAAAAAGCCACCACGCCGCCGCCGCGCTTGTCGGCCGGTATCGAGGACAGCTTGTTGAAAGCGCCGCGGAATTTGAAGGAGCCGGTCCGCTGCAGCATTTCCGGCTTCAAAAAAACCTTGCTTCCGATCCGTTCGTTCAGCACGGGCAAGGACAATAAGGGCGTACGCACCGCAAACGGGGCGACAACGGCGGCAGCCGCCTCGACATCGGCAGAGCTGACCGGCAGGACAGAGGGCATATGGGTCATCTCGGTATTTTACCGCAAGCCCAACCGCCGGCAAGCCGCCTGTCCGGTCAGGCGACAAAGCGCGGATGGTCGGTCGCCCAATCCGCCGCATCGCCGTCCATATCGACGACGCGCAGATAGGCCATGTGGTCGATAAAGGCGCGCGCGGAGGCTTCCCACGTGTATTTTGCCGCGAATTCGACGCAGGCTGCTCGCGGAATCTTGAGCGCCGCCAAACAGGCCTCACGCAAATCTTCAGCAAGCACCCCGACCGGCGCATCGCCGATGACGTCGCGCGGGCCGCTCACCGGAAAAGCGGCAATCGGCAGTCCGCTCGCGAGCGCCTCCAGCAGCACCAGGCCGAACGTGTCGGTCCTGGAGGGAAACACAAAAACATCCGCAGCGGCATAGACTTCCGCCAGACGCTCGCCCTGCCGCGCACCCAGAAATACGGCTTGCGGGTATTTCTGCTCGAGCGCGGCCCGCGCTGGCCCGTCGCCGACGATCACCTTGGTGCCGGGCAGATCGAGTTCCAGGAAGGCCTCGAGGTTCTTTTCCACCGCAACGCGCCCGACGCAAAGAAACACCGGCCGCGGCTGGCAGAGATCGACGTCGCGCGGATGAAACAGTTTGGTATCCACCCCGCGCGGCCACAGCACCACGTTGCGAAAACCGCGCTCGCGCAGCTCGCTGGCGAGCGCCGGCGTTGCCGCCATCACCGCCCGGCTCGGACCATGAAACCAGCGCAAGCTGGCCCAGACCCAGGACTCCACCCAGGACTCCGGAACCGGCGCGCGCGCCGATACATATTCGGGAAACCGGGTGTGAAAGCTCGTCGTGAACGGCAGGCGGTGCTTGCGGCAGTAGCGTCGCACCAGGACGCCGATTGGCCCCTCGGTGGCGATATGGATGCTATCGGGCCGGCTGGCCGCCACCAATGCCGCGACCTTGGCGGGGCGAGGCAAGGCAACGCGCAAATCCCGGTAGCTCGGCAGGGCAAAGGTGCGAAAGGTTTCCGGGGTGAGGAAATCGACCTCGACCTTGTTGTTTGAGCATGATCCGTTTCGGAAAACCGGTTCCCACTTTTCCGGATCGTGCTGCAACGCCCTGATCGCCTCCGCCATCATGGTCAACGTCCGCACGACCCCGTTGACCTGCGGGTGCCATGCGTCGGTCGCGACCAGAATGCGCATCTGGCTCCTTCGCCTACGCGGCGCGCGCCGCGATCTGCGGCACCGGCGCGACACGGCCGGCGGGATCGGTCCAGGTGATGATCTCGAAGCTGCCGTCCTCGTGCTCGGCGAGCGCAGTGCAGCTTTCGACCCAGTCGCCGCAATTCATGTAGCGGATGCCCTGCATGTCGCGAATGACGGCGAAGTGGATGTGGCCGCAGATCACGCCATCGGCGCCGTGACGTCGCGCCTCGGCGGCGAGCGCGGTCTCGAAGGCGCCGATATAGTTCACCGCGTTCTTGACCTTCTGCTTGGCCCATTGCGACAGCGACCAATAGGGCACGCCGAACATGCGGCGGAAGAAGTTGACCAGCCTGTTCATCTGAATGGCGAAGTCATAGGCCTTGTCGCCGAGATGGGCGAGCCAACGCGCGTTCTGCACGACGAGATCGAAGATGTCGCCGTGAATGACGAGATAGCGACGACCGTCGGCGCCGGTGTGGATCGTGTTTTCGACCACGTCGATGCCGCCGAAATGCGTGCCGTAATAGTTGCGCAGGAACTCGTCGTGATTGCCGGGGATGTAGGTCACGCGCGCGCCCTTGCGCGCCTTGCGCAAGAGCTTCTGCACCACATCGTTATGCGATTGCGGCCAGTACCAGCTCGATTTCAGCGCCCAGCCGTCAACGATATCTCCCACCAGATAGATGGTGTCGGCGTCGTGGCTGCGTAAGAAATCGAGCAGCTTGTCGGCCTGCGAGCCGCGCGCTCCGAGGTGAACATCGGAGATAAACAAAGTGCGAAAGCGCCGCTCCGCGCCCTCTTCACTTAAGGAGTCACTTCCCATGAACGCGCCCCTAACAGATCCCTGTGACAATGCCATGACGAACGAGGCCCGGTTCACCCATGTGCCTCTCACCCCGGCGGCTGCCGTCGGCCGCTTCTTGTTCGAATCGAGTGTCCGTAGCCCTAGGGCCGCGATAGCAGGCCCGTGCGACAATCAAGCGACAATGTGCGGCATTCCGTAGCAATGCGGTCCCCCGCAAGCGGGCGAGGCGATCGAATTCGCGGGGGCTGCGCACGCGAAAGCGTCCATTCAGTTTTCAGCCAACGACGAGGACGCAAATCGACGTTCTCGCGACGGCATTCGCCCGAGTTTTGCTCAACCGACCACCCTCTCCAAAATGCAGAGGGCGCAGGGAAGGCCGGGTGCTCGCCACACCCATGGCCCCCGCGCGAAAAAAATGCGCGGGGCGTTGACCACAGGTACGGCGGAGACACGTCCGGCCTTCCCTGCGCAGTGGTTTTACGGCTTACTCCGCGCTCTCCCCGGTGAGCCAGACTTTGTTGTCACCGTCATCAGCGCGATGCGAGAAGCACCGCCCGCGAGTTTAGCGCCAGCCTTGGGGCGCCAGGACCACACGGCTTCGCCGTCCGCGAATGTGCCGCTCGTCCATCGGCACGTCCACGTCCACCGCATCCCGTCCCAACGTTCGTGACGATCGCGATACGCCCCTCATCAAGGCGGGATGGCGCAAGTAACCATCAATTTCTGAAAAAACGAAAGAGAAATATTTTTACGCAACCGACTGGACGACCCAAATCAGATTGAAGCGGCTCAACAAATCAGCTTTTGCGCGCACGCGATTTCATGAGTGGGGAGGCTGGGCAGCGCCCCGCTCTGCAAACGATTCCGCCCGTCGGGCGAATCGCGGGACGTCTGAACCTTGGCAGTTCGGCTCAAGCGCGACGAGATTGAGTTGAATCCTCATCGCGCGTTAGCTCTTTGATTGAGCATGATCTCTTCGGAAAACCGCTATACACGCTTCCGGATCATGCCCTACCAACCGTTCCCGCCCTCACCTTCGCGCAGGCGCTTGAGCGTGAACTCGACCAAGCCATTTGGCAATTCCCGCCAGCTCTCGATCTCTGTCAGATAATCGTGGCTTGGATAGGCCTTGAACTCGCGCCGCACCCGCGCGCGGGCTTCCCGCAAGGCGAGCGTCAGCCGTTCGCGGATGAATCTGCTGTCTTTGTTGCCGGCAAGGCGATCCGCAAGGTCCCGTGGAGTGGCCACGTTGTATTCCCCTGAAAAGGTTGCGAAATGAAATGATGCAAAGACGGAGAATAGTCGCAGTCATGAAATCGTCACGCGCACGCGCGCGCGATCAGCTTACGGCGCTTGGGCCGCGAAGGCCCGCGCCGGCTGACCTTAACCGCATTTTGTCCACAACATTATAGCGGAGAGGCGAACCGCCTGATCTCAGGCCGGCTCTAATTGGGCGCCATGGTGTTCCAGATGTCCCGATGCAGCAGCCATGTGCCGTCGCGATCTCTTCTCCAAACCACCAGGTATTTGACCTTCGCTTGCCCCGAGCCAAGCTTGAGTTCGGCCTCGCCCACCTCATAGGCGGCATCGCCGACAACTTCGAGGTCGACGGTTTTAAGGGCAGCGCCGGTCATCCCAAGTGCGTTCGCGGCCGTCCGCCAAAACTCCTCGATCGCCGGTCTTCCACTGACGATCGGCGCATCGGGAGGCATCACGCGCGCGCTCTCGGTGTAGAGTCCGGCCAGCCCCGCATAGTCCTTGCGGGCTACCGCTTCACCGAATTTGCGATTTCCCTCATCAATAGCCTGGCGAACCACGTCACTGCTCATGACGATCCTCCCGGACGAATGGAATCTCACGGAGAAGAACTGCAGATGACATTGTGTCTACGACTGAACCCAAACGGTTCAATGCGGACACAGTGATGCGGGGCTGCCGCTCTGTCCGGCTCTGCAGCCTGGTCGGTCAATGCGCTAGCGCTTCGAGATCAGGAAATCGTCAGTAAATTCGCCACGCGACACCTTGACCGGAATCTCGCCCTCGCTTCCGATCTCGAAGATGTCGGAACCGGACCTGGCCTCCGGGGAGGCAAGTGCGTCGACCCGCTCGGCGATATTTTGCGCCTGCCATCGATTGAGATGCCAGGCAAACTCCTGCCCGCTTGCGCGCAATCCAAACTCCCGGTCGGCAGGAACGATCGCCAGTGGCGTCCGCGGCCGAAACGTACCTGCTTGCTCGGTCAGCGAGATCTTTTCGGGGCGACGCGCAAAGCGCCGCAGCGTTGCCGAGAGTGCGGCAAGATCAGCGCCATCGCCGAGGATGAGAAACATCGGATTGAAATCGCTGGGCATATATTCGTATCGAAGCATCGGACTGGTTGTCCCTCCCGTCAAACGGGCTGCGAGCCGTCGAGAAGCGCAACGATGTCCTGGGCGTGACACAGTTCGATCAAGCCCTTGTCCGCTTCGTTCGGAGCCTCGAGATATCTGACCTCCACCCACATGCCATCCTCCATGTTCTGCGTCACCTCGGCGAGGATGCGTTCGCGCAATTGCAATCGATCGCCGGGCTTGAGAGCGAGAATGTCGATCATGGATGCGATTCCCGCGGCTCAGAAGAACATGGTCAGGTTCTTGGCGAGCAGAATGTTCTGCTCGAGAATGATTTCGCGGCGGCATACCTTCCAGCCATTTTCGACCAGCCTCAGCGTATCGTTCCGCCTTCCGACCAGGGTGTAGGTCTCGTACTCGACCCGGTTCTGGTAGACGAGGATACGGCTCGCCACATCCAGCTCTTCAGCCTGGTCGAGATTCGGGCGCGCGTCCTTGATCTGCACATTGGTCACCATGTGGGTGATGCGCGAAAGCGGCTCTTCGGCATAGTGCACGCCCGTGAGGATCTGATCCACGCGCTTGGTCAGCGTCCATTTGTCTTCGTCGAACCAACTGATGCCCTCGCCTCTTTTGGTGTTCTCGCGCGCCTCATGCTGGCCAAATTTGACGTTGCGCCGGATCGGCATGAAGTAGCTGATGTCCTCGGTCAGAAGATCGAGCCACTCGCGGAAGCGGCGAGCGTCGAGCAAATCCGCCTCGTAATAGTAGAAATCCTCCACATCCGCCTTGAGGCGATAATAGCGCTCGGTGCGCGCAATCGAGGGATTGCCCGCACGCTCTTGGGCGGCGAACGGCTTTGTCTGGGTGAGAGCGCTGCTCATCTGCTCCTCCTAAGATCTGAGTGTTACCGACTAGCCGGCTTCGCGGGGACCGGCCCGCCCTGATGCGCGAAGCAGCCGACGTCAATCACGGTTCCCGAGATCGCCTCCGCTTCGGGAGACAGCAGGAACGCAACCACGTTTGCGATGTCGTCACCGGTCGCCGGTCGGCCGGCAGCGGTGCCGGGCGCGCCGATACCCACCTTGCTGCGATCGCCGCCGGCGCGGCCGAGACTCATGCCGCTGACGATGCCTCCGCCGCCGGGGATCACCGTGTTGATCTTCACGCGATGATGCAGGAAATCGTACGCCGTCGCGGCTCCGAGCGCGACCAGCCCGCCTTTGCTGGCGCAGTAAACGGCCATGTTCGGCTTTCCCCAGCCCGCGCCGGAGCCGATGTTGACAATCGAGCCTCCACCCTGGCGGATCATGTGCGGCAGCACGGCGCGGCAGGTGAGGTACGGCCCCTTGAGGTTGACCGCGATGATCCGGTCGAACAGCGCCTCGTCGGTGTCGAGGACCGTGCCCAGGGGGCCGATCGCAGCGTTGTTGACGAGACCGTCGATGCGGCCGAACCGGTCAAGAGTGAAGTTCACCACCCGCTCGACATCAGCCGCCAACGATACATCCGCTTCCAGCAGGTCGGCCTGCAAATCCTGGCGCTCCAGTTCCTGCCGCAGGCCGGGTATCGCACTCTGGGCAATGCTCGAAGCCTGTGGCGACTCCAGCCCGAAGGCCACGACGTTGTGCCCTCGACCGGCCAGACCCAGTGTGATCGCACGGCCGATCCCGAACGTGCCGCCGGTCACGATGACGACTTTTGCGGCTGCGCTCATTCGGCAGCCTCCCTGTTGCCGGCCGCAAGGCCGAGCAGTTCCCCCCAGTCCGCGTCGCGCATGTAGGAGGCCCAGCGCCGGTAGAAGCCCCGCGCGATCTGCTCTGTGACTTGCAGACTGAGCTCGCCTCCCAGCGCATGATCGGTCGTATAGGCTCCCATCGATTGCTGATAGTTGAAGGGATAGCGGCGCGCGATGGTCCCCGTGCTCGCGGCAGTCGCATAGAGCCAGTTCTCGATGTCGTCCTGCTCGGTCATGCCGGCCGGTCCCGAATAGCGCATGTAATAGTGCCGCAGATAGTCCTTCACCTCCGACGGCGCGTCCTTGTCGACCAGGAAGAAGCGCCAGGCTTCCGTCGAGGTCGGACTGTGCGGATGCCAGGCGCAAAGTCCGCGCGGCTGCCGGCCGTGATAGGAGGTGTTCGGGAAGATCGTGCCGACGAACGGCATCAGGCGCGCGCCATCGCCCAGGCGCCGTTTTCGTTCCTCGTAGCAATGGCGGAAATATTGCTCGAGAACCGGATTGTCGAGAAACGACTCGACGTATTCGTTCGCCTCGGGCTGGATCGCGCTGTGCACGCCATGCCCGGCCGGAAAACTGATCCAGACGTGCTGGGCGTGTTCGAGTTCATTGTCGCGCCGGCCCTTCTTGCCGGAGACCGCGCTTGGTCCGATCCCGATCAGATCGACGGAACGGTGGCTCGGGTTGTGATAGGTGTCACCGAGAAAGTTTTCCGCGGCGAACTTCCAGTTGGCCGGAAACACCCATTTGTGCACTCCGATGACCTCGGAGCCGCCCTCGCGCCCGTCGCGGCAGTCCAGCGCCTGATCAAGATGGGCCTTGGCATCGCCGAGATACGTCAAAAAGTCCGGCGCATCCTTATCCCACGTCGCCCAGATCGAACCCTTGTAATTGCAGAGCCTTGCGACCGAGACCAGGGAATTGGCCTCGCGATCCAGCACGCCGTCATAGAGTGACTTGTAGAGCGGAACGCCCTGCAGCTTGCCGTCGGTGGTGTAGGTCCAGCTATGGTAGGGACAGGTGAACAGCGACGTGTTGCCTTGCTCATAGCGGCAGACTTTCATGCCGCGATGACGACACGAGTTCAGGAAGACGTGAATCTCGCCTTTCTTGTCGCGGCAGAGGATGACCGACTCCTCGCCCATCCGCGAGGTGTAGAAATCGCCAGGGTTCGGCACCAGGCTCTCGTGGCCGACCAGCAGCCAGGCGCGGGTGAACAGCTTGCCAAGCTCCTCCTTGTAAATGTCGGCGTCGACAAACAGCTCGCGGCTGATGAAGCCGTTCTTGACGTCAACGAGCCCGTCGATATCCTTCTGCGTCATGGGGCGCATCTCCTGTTCATTGACCTTGCTCGTGATGATGGGACGCATCTCGCGTCAGGACTTGCCGAGATTGCATCCGCCCTCGCCTTCGGGACGGAAAGCCCGATCACCGGGGATCGTCGATATCCTCTCGTAATAATCCCATGGATACCTGCTCGCGCGCGGTGACTTCACGCGATAGAGCGAGAGATCGTAGATCACGCGACCATCGGGACGGATGCGTGCCGGGCGGCCGAAGAAATCGACGGGAAGCCGCCGCATCTCTGCATTGACCGCCTTGGTGTCATCCGTTCCGGCCGATTGAATGGCCTTCAAATAGTGGCGGACGGCCACGTAGGTTGCGGCCTGCAGCTTGGTCGGCATGCGGTTCTCAACCGCAAAGAAGCGCTGCGCGAAGGCGCGGCTGGTTTCGTCGTCATCCCAGTAATATTGGGACGCGACATACATACCCTCTGCGGTCTTCAGACCCATCGCATGCACGTCCGCGATGAAGGTCAGCATGCCGACGATGGTCTGTCCGCCCGCCTGCAGACCGAACTCATGGGTCTGCTTGACCGCATTGACGGTATCGGCGCCCGTGCTTGCAAGTGCGATCACCTTGGCTCGCGAAGCCTGGGCCGCCAGGAGGAATGACGAGAAGTCGGTGGTGTTGAAGGGAAAACGCACGCTGCCGACCAGTTTGCCTCCGCTCGCATTCAGCGCGTTGGTACCGTCCTTCAACATCGAGCTTCCGAAGGAATAGTCGACCGCGACGAAAAACCAGTCCTTCGCCACGCGCGCGCTCACTTCCCTGACCAGGCCAGCCGACAAGGCATAGGTGTCGTCGGCCCAATGCGTGATGACGGGAGAACAATTCGGTCCCGTCAGGTCCGAGGTCGCCGCCCCCGAGACGAGTGCGGATCGATTGCTCTGGGTCGCCAGCGCGGCGACCGCGAGCCCGACCGAGCTCACGGCGAGATCGGTCACCGCATCGACATGCTGGAGGTCGAACCACTTCTTGGCGATGCCGACGGCGATGTCGGGCTTGTTCTGGTGATCGGCGGAAATGATCTCGATCGGCCTGCCGAGCACCTGATTTTTGAAATCCTCGGCGGCGAGCCTGGCTGCAGTGACGGAGCCGGGACCGCCCAGATCGCGTCCGCTGCCGTAGTCGCCCAAGACACCGATCTTCACGACACCGTCTGAAATGGCCGGCTCTCCTGCTTCGGCTTCGTCCAGCGCGGCGCCAATTATCAGCGCGAGCGAAACCAGGACGGCGCGGCCGAGCACGCGCGTCGTTCCGGATCCTGGCAGATCCATCGCCAATCTCCTTCCCCGTTGTGTGTCCATTGTATGGACATCGTTCTCATAAATTGATTCCATGAAAACGAGGCCAAGGCAAGGGGCGTCCGTCGACGCGGCACAGCGGACGCAACGGTGAGATGTGGCGCGGTTGCAAAGCTTGCGGATCGGCTCGGGAATTGCAGGCTTTTCGCTGTATCGGCGCGCAGCCCTTCGCTAGTCTGCCACGCGAGTCGAAGGCCCACGCTTTCAGTCAGCAGGCGCTATGGCTAAGCCACGCAAATCCAAAGTCGAAGATGCAGGGATGACGAGCGTCCGCGCCGTGGACCGCTCCATCGCGATCCTGCAGTCCTTCACGGTGGAGCAGCCGCTGATGAGCGTCGTCGAACTGCAGAAGCGAGTAGGCTTGAGCCGGCCGACGCTCTACCGTCTGCTTCACACCTTGGCTTCGCGCGGCCTGATCGAGGCCGAAGGCGATCCGCAGCGGTTTCGTCTCGCCCATGGCGTGATGAGCCTCGCCCATGTCTGGCTCAAGGCGCTCGATGTCGTCCACGTGGCCCGGCCGGTGGTTGAGGACTTGCGCGACAGGACGGGTGAGACGGCGGCGCTATTTCGGATCGAGGAAGATCGTGGCATCTGTATCCTCGAATACGAAAGCCGGCACGTGTTATCGATCAGCCGGGGCATCGGCGATTCCCTGACGCTGGCCCAGGGCGCGACCGGCAAGGCGATGCTCGCCTTCATGGATCCTGAACGCCAGGCCGAGTTTCTCGAGCGGCTGCCGAAAGAAGCTCGTGCGCAGCTCGAGGAGCCCCTGCGGTCCGCCAAGAGAAAAGGTTACACCATCAGCCGCGGCGAGATCTTTGTCGGGGCGGTGGCGGCATCCGCTCCCTATTTCGATCATCGGGGCAGCGTGATTGGATCGGTCGGGATCTATGGGCCGAGTGCCCGCGTCAATGAGGAGAAGGTCGCCGAATTCGCGAAGCTTGTGGTAGAGGCGGGAGCAAAGATATCCCGCCTGCTCGGCTTCGAAGGGCGAGCCGGCCAATCAAGCCGGTCCGCGGTGAGACTTCCTACGAGGGGCACCTCAGCGCGAAGATGAAGCTCCAGGCCGCTTGAGCAGCGCGCGTTGCCAAGCTCCTTCATCGCCATCCTGGACATCTCTGCAGGGATATCCTTTTCGCGACGACCTCGGTGAGAGGATCATCGCGATCGGGCAAGTGCAGCAACGTCAAAGGCTGCTCGTAAGGCTAGGTTTGAGCGCTTGTTTCAGATCACCCCCAACAGGAGAAAAATTCCGATCTCGACCAGGAAGGCGGCGCCTGTGACCGCCGAGGCGAGGAACAGGTCACCCCAGGACGGAAGCTGCATGGCTCGTCTCCACGCTCTGCAAGCCCCGCAAGATAAATTCACCTGGGTTAGGAAAGTTTCGGTTCCGCGACCGTAATGCGCAGCTGGTCTAACGTGCGATTGCACTGCACACTTAAGCCGTTGGCGTTTCCGTGCGCCCAGTTTTCACCTCGATTGGCACGTGAGGTGAGCCGCTCTTGCCGCTAGGGCTTCCTCCGTGGGGATACTCGCGGCTCTTCATGAGGGCTTCCAGGACAAGAAAGAACTTTTCGGCGAGCATGGCGCACCTCCTTTGAGCTGCCACGGTGTGAGTGGCCGCGATGGTACATCCGCATCGGAACCGCCCCGCGGCCGCTTTGGTCGCCGCAAACGAAATGAGGAACAAAGTCACTTTGCCCGAGAATTGGGCAGCCGGCCTTAACGTAGGATATCCAAGCCACGATCGGAGATGCATGGTTTGGACCGGAGCACGCCGCAGCTCTCCAGCGATGCTGGTTTCTATGACTTGCCCGACGCAAAGCGATCGCTGACACGGTCGATGGCCATCTTTGGGATGACGAGGCCGAAGCTCATTGCCAGGATGATGATCGCGGCGGTCAATCCGTCGGCCATCGTTGCGCCGAGCAGTTCGAGCGTCGGCTGGGTGCCGCTCGCGATTTGCAGGAGCCCGCTCGCCATCCTGAACAGGTAGACGCCGGGTATCATCGACACCACGGAAGCAAAACCGATCGCGGCAAACGGCATGTGCGTTCGCCGCGAGACTGGCGTGAGGATCAGTGCCACCACAACGCAGGCGATCAAGGCGCCGGTCGCGGCACTAAGGCCAAACTGCGTCAGCGCAAGCCAACGCAAAGCGTGGGCGACCATGCCCACCACAACCGGCCAAGGCAGCATGCGCAGCGGCGTGGAAAAGAAGACGCTGTAGGCGGCTACGGCGACGCCGGCGGCGATGACGTCTTGCCAGAGTGGCACAGCCCTTCCCGCAGGATCGGCCGGCAGCGAGACACCCAGCAGTGCAAGTCCTAGCAGCAGTCCGACCGAGATCGCCAGCACGATCAGCGCCGCATAGGTCAAGCGGGTGGCGCCAAGGGCGATGCGGCCGTTGATGAAATCGAGCGCGCCATTGAGGACATGCGGACCCGGCACCAGGACCATGCACGGACAGACCGCAACGAGGCGCAACGACGAGCTCAGATCATACCGGACTGCCAGCGCGCCGATGACGCCGGCGAGAAGCGCTGCGCCAAACGGTTGCAGGAAGAGGTTCGTGCTGAGACGGCCAACGGCGCGGCGCAGGAATGCGCCGGCCCCCGCGCTGACAAAGATCAAGGCCGCCGCCGGGACATGCCGAACGCCGAAAATCACCGCAAGCGCCACCGCGCCTGCGCCCGCGGCGAGCGCGAACAGCCATGTCGGCGCCGGCGCCGCGCGCGAGATCTCTCCGATCCGCCTCATCGCGGCATCGGGCGTGAGCCGCCCCGCCTCGACGGCGTCGACGGCACGCATCGCGGACGCCACGCGGTCCATCTCGACGCCGGCAGGATCGGCCGCGACCTGGGCCGTCAGAGTGCCCTGCTCGTCGTCGGCCAGGAGCTGCAGCACGCCCCAGCGCGGCAAGATCGTCGCGCGCAGGTCGAGCGCGCGTGCGAGCTTCTCCGCGGCGCCGATCGTCTGCTCCGTGGCTTGTCCGTTGACATAGAGCGTTCTCGCGAAAGCGAGGACCAATTGCGATCGTTCGGCCGCGGTCATCACAGCTTCTCCGAGAGTGAGCTCAAGACATCGCGGACAATGGCGGGATCGACAGGCTCGTCAAGCCGCCGTTTCGATCACCGGCACACCGTAGCTGTGCTTGCGCAGGGGGCGGCGTGCGAAATCAAAAAAAGACTGCGCTTGGGAAATACCCGCTCGATTTGACTTGGCTACGGTCCTGGCATGTTCGCGAGCGCGGCCCTGTCCGGATTCCGCCGGAGCTTGACCGATGCGGTGAGCGCCGCAGGGGCGCCATTTTTCTTCGGAGCCCGACTGTGGCTATCGCTTTGTCTGGGGCTGTTGATCGCGTTCTGGCTCCAGCTCGACAATCCGTCTTGGGCCGGAGCCTCCGCGGCGATCGTATCGCAGCCGCAGCTCGGGGCCTCACTGCGCAAGGCCTGGTTCCGGATGGTCGGCACTGTGGTCGGTGCCGGCATGATCGTGGTGCTGACCGCCTGCTTTCCGCAGGATCGGATCGCCTTTCTCGGCCTCCTGGCTCTCTGGGCTGCAACCTGCGCGTTCCTCGCCACCGCGTTGCCCAACTTCGCTTCCTACGCCGCGGCGCTCGCCGGCTACACGGCCGTGATTATCGCCGCCGATACGCTCGGCGCGACGGGCGGCGCTAGTTCGGACGTCTTCCTGCTCGCGGTCTCCCGCGCCAGCACGATTTGCATTGGGATCGCAAGCGCCGCCGTTGTCTTCGCCGGAACAGATTTCGGCAGCGCAAGGTCCCGCGTGGCGACATCATTCGCCGATCTGGCCGCAGAGATCGCGACCCAATTTTCTCGCACGCTGCGAGGAGAGGGCAAGCTCGACACGCGCGAGGGTCAGCGGGAGTTTGCCCGACGCATGATCGCCGTCGAGCCGATGATCGATCAGGCGATCGGAGAATCCGCTTATGTGCGCGCCCGCCGTTCTGCGCTGCAAGCGGGCGTCCGCGGCCTGTTCCGGGCGCTGGACGGCTGGCGCGAAGTTGCGACACATCTAAATCGCTTGGGCGACGAGGCGGACCGACAATACGTCGCGGCCGTCCTGCGCAACGTTCCGCTCGTGCTCCAATCGGCCTCGGGCTCGCCGGAAAGCTGCATGAGCGACCCGATCGCCCTGCGCCAACTTTGCGAGCAGGCGGTGCGCGCCCTGCTCGCAAATCCTTCCCGGACGCCCTCGCAGCGGCTGCTCGCCGACGAGACGGCCAAGGTCCTCGCCGGTATATCGGACGTGCTCGACGGGCTGGCTCTGCTCGTCAACGTCTCCGACCGTTCTCGCCCGATACCGCCCGGCCCGCCGATGAGCATCGCCGATTGGAAACCCGCTTTCATCAACGCCATCCGAGCATTCATCGCGATAGGTGCTGCCGCGCTGTTCTGGATCGTGACCGCGTGGCCGGACGGCGGCTCGGCAATGGTGTTCGCCGCGATCGTACTCTTATTGGTCGCGCCCAGAGGCGATCTGGCCTACGGAGGCGCCCTGGCTTTTGCGCTTGGTACCGCGGCGGTCATCCCCTGCGCGGCGATCATGAAATTCGCAGTGCTGCCCGCCCTCTCGATCTTTCCGGCGTTTTGCGTTGCCATCGGCCTGTTTGTCGTTCCTGTCGGGTTCGGCTTGGCCCGCAGCCAGGACATGAGAACCGTGCTCGTGCTCACCGTTGTCGCTGTGCTCTTCATGCCGCTCATCCAGCCCACCAATCAGATGAGCTACGACCCAGGACAATTCTACAACTCCGCCCTGCCGATCATGGCCGGCTGCATCCTCGCGCCGCTCGCGCTGAGCCTGTTGCCGCCACTCTCGCCAGCGCAGCGCGCGCGTCGCCTGTTCGCCCTTACGCTGCAGGACCTGCGCCGACTTGCGATCGTGCCCCGCTCGATACGACGACAGGATTGGGAGCGCCGCACCTATGCCAGGCTCGCAGCATTCCCCGATGAGGCCGAACCGCTGCTGCGCGAGCGGTTGCTGATCGCGCTATCGACGGGAACGAGGATCATCGGCCTTAAAGGCCTGGCTCCGCGCCTTGGCATTGCGGCGGAGTTCGGCGCCGCGCTCGAGGCCTTCGCGCGGGGAAACAACGCCCTCGCAATCTCACAACTGCATCAGCTTGAGCATCGCCCTGCCTTGGCTCGCGGCACAGAGACCGCCACGGCGCTGCGGGCGCGGGGTCATATTTTGGCTTTCGCCGAAGCGCTCTCCAGACCTGCTTCCCGCTTGCCCGCAGGAGCGGTTCGATGAGGTTTGCCGAAATCAACCTGTTCGGCGTCTACGTTGCCCCCATCTCGCCCATCATGATTGCAGCGTGGCTGCTCACGATGGCGCTGCGACGCATTCTCAGTCGCTTCAACTGGCCGCAACATGTCTGGCATCCGGCTCTGTTCATGTTCGCCGTCTACGTCATCATTCTCTCATCTTGGATCCTGCTCGTCGCTCCTTGGGCCGCGTCATGACTGTCACTGAAAGAGATAGCAATACGGCGGATGACGACGCGGCTCTGCTCCTTCCGCCGGACTCCTCCGCATTCGCCGGACCCCACAAGAAAATCCTTCCGGTTCTCGTGACCTCGACAACGGTCGCGCTTGCTGGCGCGCTCGGCTGGGCGATGTGGCGCGTCTATGACGGAACGCCGTGGACGCGTGACGGCACCGTGCGAGCCTACGTTGTTACACTCGCGCCGGAGGTGTCAGGGCGCATCGTCGAACTGAACATCGTCGACAACAAATACGTACGCACGGGTGATCTTATCATGACGATTGACCCGACCAACTATAGCATTGCCGTCAGTCAGGCCGAGGCGGCGGTGCAACAGGCGCAAGCAAGCGTGCACAGCATCGAAGCGCAGATCGATGTTCAGCAAGCACAGATCAGGGCCAGCACGGCCCAGCGCGACCGCGAGCAAGCTGCGCTCGTGTTCGCGCAGCAGCAGGCCAAGCGCTATGAGGCGCTGGCGAAGGATGGATCGGGCACCGTTCAGAATGCACAGCAGTCCGCTTCGCAGCTCAATGAGCAGGAAGCGGCGCTGCGCTCGGCACAAGACAGTCTCGACCAGGTATTGCGCCAAGTCGAACTGCTGAAGGCGCAGAAGCTGGGGGCCAAGGCGACGCTGGCGCGACAGAGAGCCCTCCTCCGCCAGGCCCAAGTCAATCTCGAGCGCACGCGCATCCTCTCCCCGGTCGACGGATATGTGACGAACCTCCTGGCCCAGACCGGTGACTACGTAAATGCCGGCGTGAACACAATTTCAGTCGTCGATAGCAATTCGTTCTGGGTCGACGGATATTTCGAGGAGACGAACCTCACCTCGGTCCAGGTCGGCGATCCCGCGCAAATCAAGCTGATGGGCCATCATCAGATCGTGCGTGGCCACGTCAACAGCATCGCCCGCGCGATCAACGTTCCAAATGCGCAGCCCAACAATCAGGGTATCGCTACGGTTAACCCGATCTTTACCTGGGTTCGCCTGGCACAGCGCATTCCTGTCCGCATCGATATCGACGCTCTCCCGCCGGGCGTCGTCCTCGCCGCCGGAATGACCGCCACCGTCCAGATCGACCATCGCGCTGACGAAGCGAAAAAATAGGAACAAACAAAAATGCCCGGCGTTCGCCTCCGCATCTGCACGGGGGGTGCAGCATACTCCCGCGTGCCCCGAATTCGGAGGCCGTCGTGTCCAAAAAGTTCACACTCTTTCTTCCGCTGGCCGGCGCGGCTGTGCTCGCGGCTGCCGCCCTCGCCGATTCCCTGCCGCCTGATGCGACCTACAGGCCACTGCCGACGCTGCCGCTCGACGTCGTCAAGGCCAACGACGAGGCGCAGAAACCGCAGGTGATGGAGCGCCAGCGTGCAGTTCTGGAGCAACGCTATGATTTGTCCGATCACCCGATTCCCAATGTGATGATGTCAGGCGGGCGAAAGCCCGTGCAGGGCGGCGTCCGCGTCAAATTGCCGGCGGGCGTGACCTGGGACAGTCTCTCCTCGATGACGCCGGATGAGATCCGCGAGCGCGGCCTGTTGCCCGCAGGCTTCATGCCGTTGCCGCATGTGAAGCAGGCGACCGGCGGCCAGGTCTTCCCGAACAATCAGATCGACGAGATCAACCGGCAGGAGGGGCGCAACATCAGGCGCTTCGACGTCGATTTCGATCTTCCGGACCGGTTCACGCCGGAGTTCCCGCCGCCGATTTTCCTCACGAGCCATCCCGAGCTCGGCGACGTCTCGCACGGGCAGCTTTTGACCATCAAGAACTATTACCAATTGATGGTCGGCATTCTCACGCCGGTGCAGATGGAAGGCTTGCGCCTGTTGCTCACGCCCTTCCCGCAAGAGGAATTCAACCAGACCGAGGATCGCAAGAGCGCCGACCAGAGCCTCGGCGTCACCTGCCTCGACTGCCACGCGAATTTCCACACCAATGCGGCTTTCCACCAGACGCCGGACGTGCGGCCGCAGGCGGCGCGCTTCCGCCTCGATACGGTGAGCCTGCGTGGCCTGTTCAACCAGCAGATCCACGGCTCCAAGCGCTCGCTGCGCTCGGTCGAGGATTTTACGCAGTTCGAGCAGCGCACCGCGTACTTCAACGGCGACCACGTCAGCGCCCAGCGCAAGGGCGTGAACCTGCCCGACCGCTTCGATCAGGTGCCGATGATGGCGCAGATGCAGAACATCATCGATTTCCCGCCGGCCCCGAAGCTCGATCCAAGCGGCCGCCTCGATCCCAGCAAAGCGACGCAGCAGGAGCTGGCCGGAGAGCGGGTGTTCCTGGGCAAGGGCCGCTGCGCCGCATGCCATGTGCCGCAGACGTCCTTCATGGACAACAACATGCACGATTTGAAGCTCGAGCGCTTCTACGACATCGGCCAGACCGTCAATGGCCTGGTGATGCTGCCGGATGGACCAATCAAGACGTTCACGCTGCGCGGCATCAAGGACTCCCCGCCATACATGCACGACGGGCGGCTGCCGACGCTCGCCGATACGGTCGAGTTCTTCAACCTCGTGCTGGGCTTGAAGCTCTCGCAGGACGAGAAGGATTCGCTGGTCGCCTACATGCTCACGCTGTGAATTGCGGCGAGACACCGTATGCAGCAGAAGGAGATTGAAATGATCCGTCTTCCCGCCGTCACGCTGCTCACAGCTCTGCTGATGCTGGCACTTGCTGCGCCGGCATGGGCCCAGTCGACCAACCCGGCGGGCCCGGCGCCGGGCAATCCGGCCGGCATGGCGCCCGGCACCAAGGAATCCGCCCCCGGCGTGCCTGCCTCTCGCCAGACCAATGTGGCGGACCGGACCTTCACCCGTGGAGCGGCGATCGGCGGTGCGGCGGAAGTGGACATGGCGAGGCTCGCGACACAAAAGGCATCAAGCCGCCCGGTGCAGGAGTTTGCCCAGCAGATGATCCAGGACCACGGCGGCGCCAATGACCGCCTGTCGGCGCTCGCGCAAGCGGATGGGATTCGTCTGCCCGCCGGGCTCGATGCAGAACACGCGGCCATGCGTAGGCAGCTTGAGCAAGCGAGCGGCGCCGAGTTCGACCGCGCCTACATCCAGGGCCAGATGATCGATCATCAGAAGGCGGCACAGCTCCTGGAATATGAAATCGGCTCGGGCGAGAATGCGGAGCTGAAGAATTTCGCGTCCGACATCCTGCCGGTCGTGCTGAGGCACCTGCGGATGGCTCAGGCCATCGCCGCCGGTCTCTACGGCGCTGCCGAGGCCTCGCCGAGGCCTCAGGAGCAGCAGAAGCAATGAGGGCACGGGTCCGAGCTCAAGCGGAATCAGGACCTGCCGCTTCGTCTCGCGCGCCGCGTCTCCTTCAGTCAGTAGAAGCGGTGGAAATGATGCACCGGTGCATGGCCGTGACCGACCGCAAAGCGGTCGGCCGCGGCGATGGCGCCGCCGATGAACGCCTTGGCGTTGCGGACCGCAGTCGCCATGTCCTCGCCCTTGGCGAGTCCCGCGGCGATGGCGGAAGCGAGTGTGCATCCGGTCCCATGGGTATTGACGGTGGCGATGCGCGGCCCGGAAAGCGGCAGCGTGCTGTCGGCAGCGATCAGATAGTCGATGCTCTCGTTGCCATGCCCATGTCCGCCCTTGATCAGGACGAAGGGACATCCAAGCGACAACAGCCGCCTGCCCTGGCACTCGATCGCTGCATCGCTTGAAGCGACCGGCTCGCTCAGCAATACGGCCGCCTCCGGCAGGTTGGGCGTGATGATGCTAGCGCAGGGAATGAGCTTGGTGCGCAATGCGTCGACGGCATCCGCCGGCAACAACCGCTCGCCGGAGCTCGCGATCATCACGGGATCGAGCACGACGCGCCTTGGCGGGAAGCGCTTGAGCGCAGCAACGATCGCCTCAATGGTCGCGCGCGCGCCCACCATCCCGATCTTGACCGCCCCGACGTCGAGATCGCCGAGCACCGCCTCGAGCTGCGCCGTGACAAAGTCTGCGGGCACCGGATGGATTGCCGCGACGCCGCGCGTATTCTGTGCGGTCAGCGCCGTGATCACGGAGGCGCCATAGACGCCGAGCGCGGCAAAGGTCTTCAGGTCGGCCTGAATGCCGGCGCCGCCGGAGGAATCCGAGCCGGCGATCGTGAGCGCGACGGGCGTGATCATGGCTTGTCCTAGCGCGGGGAGCGGATTACAGCAAGTTTGAGCGGCGTGTCCCAGCCCGACGAGGCGGCACCCGGCTCGCTGCGCCCGCTATACTGGGCCGCAATTCTCAAGGAGGCGATCGCGATGGTTCCGTTCTTCGTTCAGATCAAGTGCAAACTCGGCCAGTCCTACGCCGTCGCCAACGCGCTTGCGGAAGCCGAGATTGCCTCCGAGATCTATTCCACCGCCGGTGATTACGACCTGCTGGTCAAGTTCTATGTCGACAAGGACACCGACATCGGCCATTTCGTCAACGAGAAGGTGCAGACGCTCCCCGGCATCCAGGACACCCACACCATCATCACCTTCAAGGCCTTTGGACCCAGTTAAGGCCGCCATGGTCACCTCGCTCAACGCCGCCGGCCACGACCTCGCAAAGAGCCGAAACAACCGTGGGTTGCGCGGAAGTGTGGTGCTGGGGCTGCACCGTGCGTTGTCAGGGTCTGACGCTTCTGCGGCACAAGGCCTTCTTGTTCAGGCCGCGTCGGGCTCTCCGCGGCCGAGCTAAGCTGGCGCGAATACCGCAGCAGCGGTATCCTTTGCCGCAATTGCGAACCTGCTCACATTTGCCGCCCTCGTCTCGCCCTATCATGGGCACGGCAAGGAGCCTGTTGTAACGGCCGTTGAGGAGCCGAGGGCCTTCGCATGCTGTATAAACGTTGCTATTGTCGCGACCCGGGCCATAGGTTCGCCATGACACCGATTGCGGAGTGGCTAGCATCGATCGGCTTGAGTGAATACGCCGAGCGCTTCGTCGAAAATGCGATCGATCTGTCGGTCCTTGGCGATCTGACGGAGCAGGATCTCAAGGACCTCGGCGTCCTGCTGGGACATCGGCGCAAGATGCTGCGCGCCATTTCCGAACTGAGGGGGCAAGCCCCTCAAGCCGCGCAAACAGCCACCGCCCATGCACCACGGAACGGCGCCGAGCGGCGCCAGCTCACGGTGATGTTCTGCGACCTGGTGGGCTCCTCGGCATTGTCGGCCCGTCTTGACCCCGAAGACTTGCGTGCGGTCATTGGCGCCTATCACGCCTGCATCAGCGATGTCATCGCGAAGAGCGAGGGCGTCATCGCCCGCTACATGGGCGATGGCGTGCTCGCCTATTTCGGCTTCCCCCGGGCGCATGAGGATGATGCCGAACAGGCGATACGCGCCGGACTGGCCTCGGTCGACGCGGTCACGAAGCTCAAGACCGACATCGGCACCCCGCTTCAGGTTCGGGTCGGGATCGCGACCGGCATGGTGGTGGTCGGCGATCTCACCGGGGAAGGCGCGGCCAAGGAACAATCGGTCATTGGCGAGACGCCGAACCTGGCGGCGCGGCTGCAGTCGCTGGCGATGCCCGGATCGGTTCTGATCTGCGGGAATACGCGCCGATTGACCGAGGGTCATTTCGAATGTCGCAATGTCGGCCCCGTCATGCTGAAGGGCTGGGCGGAGCCCCTGCCGGCCTGGGAAGCGCTCGGTGCTACGAGCGCGGAAAGCCGCTTCGAGGCGCAGCACAAAGCTCGACTGACGCCGCCGATCGGCCGGGACGAGGAAATCGAGCTGCTGCTGCGCCGCTGGCACAATTCCGTGCGTGGCGAGGGCAGCGTGGTGGTGTTGACCGGCGAGCCGGGCATCGGCAAGTCGCACATTTCCCTGGCGCTCGAAGAACGGCTCAAGGACACCGAGCCCCACATCACGGTGCGCCATTTCTGCTCGGCGCATCACACCCACAGCGCGCTTTACCCCTTCATTCGTCAGCTCGACCGGGCCGCCCGGTTCGAGCGAACCGACCTGCCGGAGACGAAATTCGCAAAGCTCGAGGCATTGCTCGTGCGCTCCGGGGCGGCCCCGGAGCAGGTCGTGCCGCCTCTAGCGAACCTCTTGTCGGTGCCGACCAGTGATCGCTATCACGCCCCGGAGATGACCCCGCAGCGGCGCAAGGAGGTGACGCTTGCCGCTCTTCTGACTCAGTTCGAGGCCCTAACGGCGCGTCAGCCCGTCTTCGTTATTTTTGAGGATGCCCATTGGGCGGATCCGACGTCGCTGGAGCTGCTCACGCTGACGATGGAACGGGTGCCGCAGCTTCGGGCGCTGATCCTCATCACCGCGAGACCGGAATTCATGCCGCCCTGGCCGGGGCATGCGCATGTGACGACCGTCTCGCTGACGCGCCTCAACCGACGCAACGGGGCGGCGTTGGTCGAGCGGGTCACGGCCGGCAAGATGCTGCCGGCCGAGGTCATGGACCAGATCCTGGCCCGTACCGATGGCGTGCCCCTGTTCGTCGAGGAACTGACCAAGACCGTTCTCGAAACCGGGATGCTGGAGGAGCGGGACGACCACTATGTCCTCAACCGTCCGCTGCCCGCGATGGCGATACCGACGACGTTACACGCTTCGCTCATGGCAAGGCTGGATCGCCTCGCCCCCGTGCGGGAGGTCGCCCAGATCGGCGCCGTGGTGGGCCGCGAGTTCTCCTACGAACTGCTGAGCATTGTGGCTGGCCTACCTGCGGATCGCCTTGAGGAAGCGCTCGCCCAACTGGTCCGATCGGAGCTGATATTCTGCCGCGGCGAGATCCCCAGGGCGGTTTACACGTTCAAGCATGTGCTCGTGCGCGATGCCGCCTATTCGGGCCTGTTGAAGAGTCGGCGCGCGGCGCTGCATGCCACGATCGCGGACGCGTTCGAGCGGCGCTTCCCAGAGATCGTCGAAGCTCAACCCGAGACCGTCGCGCATCACCTCACCGAGTCGGGCTTGTTCGAGAAGGCCACCGGATACTGGCTGCAGGCCGGCAAGAAGGCGGCCATGCGCTCCGCCAATCTCGAAGCTATCGTACATCTGGAGCGGGGCATCGAGGCCTGCTCCCATCTGCCCGAGGGTTCGCGAAAGGACCGGCTGGAGCTTGATTTCCAGGTCGCGCTCGGGCCGTGCCTGATCGCGACCCAGGGACCGGCCTCGAACAAGGCCGTGGCGACCTTCACGCGTGCGCGCGAGTTATGCGAGCGCCTCGGAGATCCCCCCGAGCAACTGCAAGTGATGTTCTGGCTGACCACCGCCAGTGTCATGCGCGGCGAATTGCCGGTCGCCCAGGAAACCATCGCCGCCTTGCTTCATCTTGCTGAAGCGCGCGGCGACCGGGCGGCGCTGCTCAACGCGACCCGCGGTCAGGCGATGATTCGTCTTTTCATGGGACGCCTTGTTGACGCCCGCGCGGCCATCGAACGCGCTGTCGCGGAATTCGAGGCAAGCAGTGAGGCAGAGAGACTAGCCGCGCGAGCGGCCGGCCAGGATGCCGGCGTAGCCGACCTTGCGCTGATGTCATGGGTGCTGTGGCTGCTTGGCGATATCGATTCCGCGATCATGCGTATCGATGCCGCAGTTCAACGTGCTGACGCGATCAACCATCCCCATTCGCAAGCCTATGCCTGCTACTATGCTTCCGTCGTCCACCTGCTTCGCGGCGAGATACCGATGGCGCAGCGGCATGCGGAGCGCTGTCGCCTCCTCTGCGAGGAGCACGGGTTCCGCCAGTGGCGCGGATTGGCGCGCGCGGTCCATGGCATATGCGTCGCGTTGCTCAATCCATCGTCCCGCGCCACCGAGGAGATTCGCGCCGCCATGGATGAACATCGTGGCGCGGGTTACCAGCTAGGTATCACGGCCCTCTATGTATTGTTGTGTCCTGCCTTACTGCTGAGTCAGGAATACGAGACTGCGCTAGCCGTCGTCGAGCAGGGGTTCACGACGACAAGCCGCAGCAGCGAGCGGATATTCGAGGCCGAGCTGTGCCGGCTGAAGGCGCGCACGATGATCCTCTGCGATGCGCCGGATGACGGCGCCGAGTTGCTGCAGAAGGCCTTGGGTATCGCAAGAAGCCAGCATGCGAGGATCCTCGAACTTCGAGCCGCGGTCGATCTTGCCAGGTTGTGGATGGAGCGTGGCCGGCGCGAGGAAGCGATCAATCTCCTCGCGCCGGTCTACGGCTGGTTCACCGAAGGATTCGAGACGCAGGACCTCAAGCAAGCAAAGGCTGTGCTCGATCAGTTGCGGTGAGCTCGACTACAGTCGGTCCAAGGAAGGACCTGGGGCAAGCACGTTATATTGCCTTCTCACGTCAGGATTGCTGAGTGCAAAGATGGCGTACGGGATCGCGCCGTCCGGAAATTCACCTTTGCCGTTCGGCTCGAGCCGCTGGCCCTCGGCATCGACCCACCAGCCAATTTTCTGCAACAGAAGCTGCTGATCCATGTCGGGTTTTGCCGTCTGTATCGCTTCTATCAGCCGGTTTCTATTTATTCCCGCTCGCCCAAGAACTTCAGTCAGGCGCGCACGCACCTTCTTGTCCCTCGCCGGATTCTCGTTAATGAACCGCACAGCTAGGTTTTCTTCCTTGAACTTCTTGCCGGCTGCTTGATACGCCGCGATTGCTTCCTCCGCTGCAGCCCTCCCCAAGGCTCGTCCATGATCGAGATTGCTGTGATTCCATTTGAAATTGATATGCGCGGGCACATGGATCTCAACGACCGTGCCAGTCCACTTGCGAGGCCCGTCGTATTTGACGTGGTACTTGAACAGCCTGACGTCATCTTCACCGACAGTGGCGGCAAACAACTGGCAAAGATTTGCCAGGGCGTCGTGAAGATTCTTTGGTTTTCGGATTTGCTTCGTATCTACGATCCTGCTCACCCATATCTCGTCGAGATCACCATGTTCCTGGAGCAGACTCTCGAAGTTTACCGTATCAACGAGAGCGCCCTCACAGTACGTCTTTGTCCCGATCTTCACGGTTTCTTCGATGTACGGGAGAGCCGAACAGGCGCATAACGTGGATGCGGTGATGTCCCCCACGTATTCTGGATCTTCCATCCGACGGTTGCAGAACAACGCGAGCCTCTGATCGTCGAGATTCCAGGCGTTGTGGAAGATGGTTGACTTACACTTTTTCAGCTCGGCAAAGTTTATGCCCTTCATGAACTCGCTGTCCGGATAATTGATCCTGGACAAGCCCGTGACATTGGACAGATACATCATCGACGTCAGATAACGGACGAAGGGATTGGGCGCCATCACCTCATTGAGAATCCATTTATTTATGTCGCCCTTGTCCCATTTCTTCAGCGTCTTCCCGTCCTTCTTGTCGGGCATCCGGTCAAGCAGGAACGACATGGAGCTCTGGTAGGCCTCCAAGACCTTATATGGATCCCACATAAAATCGTTGTAGTTGCTGGGCTCCCTCACGAAGGTGCTCAATGCCTTGCGGATACTGCCCCAGTCCGGCCCGAACACTGTATTTATGGGGAAGTGTTCGTAGCTTTCATCGTCGCGAAAGACGCCATCCCTAAAGAACTGATACGTCTTTTCGGGTCTGTCCTTGTTTGCGACTTCCTTCTGGTCGAACTGATTGTAAACAATGCCGACCCATGCGCCGATGCAGGACAACGCCCAAACATCGAAGGTTATATCTTTGGCGGCAAGGGCGTCCAGAACGCCAATGTGCAGTCCTGCAGCCGGCCCGCCACCACCGAGCGTAATCGCCCTTTTCAGTTTTCGCTCGGGTGGTCTTACCTCAACTGCTCTTGTCTCACCTGGTTTCGCGTCGACTGATCTTGCTTCCGCCGGTATCGCCTCCGGGATTTTTACCGGGGCTACTTCCCGCGCCAGCTTTTCCCCCGCTGCTGCCTGAGCCGGTCTTTCGTCGGCTGATTTTTCCTTCGCGGGTTTTTCCTTCGCTCGTCTTTCCTCGGCTGACATTTTGAATACTCCCTGCAAGTATGAATGCCCGCACCCAATCGAATTTGAATTTCCGAAATGGCGGCTAGAGTAGTTTCTTTTGTTAAGATTGGGAAGCGACCGCATGCCGCTGAGGTTGTACAGGGAACCAAATACGGCAACAGGGCTGACACAAGCGGGCGAGTATACCGTTGCATCTCTCGGATTGGCTTCGTCCCTTTAAGCCGCCGCGCCGTTGTAGCGCTTGATCCAAGCACACGGTCGTCCCCGAGCGCGGATCAATCCTTGGTCAAGCCGCGTCGCGCTCGCCGCGACCGATCTGCAGATGCTCTTCCAGCGCCCCGATCGGCATCGGGCGTCCCAGCAGATAGCCCTGCGCGAAGTTCACGCCGAGCGAGCGCAGATGCGCGAGCTGCTCGTCCGTCTCCACACCTTCCGCCGTGATCGACATGTCCAGCCCGCGCGCCAGGGTCACGACAGAGGAGATGATGGCACAGCTTTCCGGCCGCTCGCTCAAATTGGCAATGAAGGACTTGTCGATCTTGATTTTGTCGAAGGGGAAAGCGGTGAGCGAGCGCAGCGATGAATAGCCAGTGCCGAAATCATCCAGCGCCAGCGAAATGCCGATGCTGTTGAGCTTGTCGATGAACGTGTGGTTTTCGGCGGCCTGCTCCAGGAGCACGGATTCGGTGATCTCGATCTCCAGCCGCTCCGGCTTCAGCCCTGATCTTTCCAGCGCCTGCTGGATCACGTCGAACAATTCGGCCTGCTTGAACTGGACCGGCGACAGGTTCACCGCAACCTTCACATCGTCGGGCCAGCATGTCGCGTCATCGCAGGCGCGCGTGATCACCCACTCGCCGAGCGGCACGATCAGGCCCGTGGTCTCGGCGAGTGGGATGAACTGGTCGGGCGGGATCAGCCCCTTCTCCGGATGGCGCCAGCGCACCAGCGCTTCCACGCCGCGCCGCCGCCCCGTCTCCACGTCGTAGAAGGGCTGGTAATGCACCTCGAACTGGCAGCGCGCGATGGCGTCGCGCAAATCGCCCTCCAGCGTGTTGCGGGCCTCGAGCTCGGCCGACATCGCCTGGTCATAGATGGTGTAGCAGTTACGGCCCGCCGATTTCGAGCGATAAAGCGCAAGGTCGGCCTTCTTCAGGAGCTGTTCCTGGTGACGGCCATGCTCCGGCGCGAGTGCAATGCCGATCGAGGTGCCGATTTCGACGCGGTGGCCCAGGAGTTGGAAGGGTTCTGCGATCAGCTTGGAGATGCGCCTGGCGAGATCCAGCGAGGCCGAGCGCTGGTCGTCGGCGCCGCCCTGGATCACCGCAAATTCATCGCCACCAAGACGCGCCAGCACGTCGCGTGAGCGCAGCGTCGACTTCAGGCGCTGCGCCACCATCCGCAGCAGGGCATCGCCCGCGGCATGGCCCAGGGAATCGTTGACGTTCTTGAAGCGGTCAAGATCGAGCAACAGGATGGCAAAACCGCCGCCGGCTTCGGAAGCGTTGCTCTCCTGCAGCCGCTCCAGGAAGAAGCCGCGGTTTGGCAGTCCGGTCAGTATGTCGGTCTGCGCGAGCTCCAGTACGCGGTGGTTGGCGAGCGAAAGCTGCAGCGAATTGCGGCTGGACAGGCCGAGATAGATGGCCAGAAAGATCGTGGTGAGCATCCCGGCGACGAACACGGCCAGCGCCCGATAGTGGTTCTCCATCAGCTCGCCGCCGCTTGCTGGAACGGCAAGCAGTTGCCAATTGACGTCGCCGATCTTCAGAGCAGTCGACCAGCGCAGCCCATCCGTTGCCCGCTTGCGCTCAGGTTCGGTGGAGAAGTCGGGCCGGGACGGCGGTGTGGACGCCGTGGCCTCGGCGGAATCGGACGGATAGACATGGATAGCGATTGCCGGGCTCGCTGCCCCGGTCGCGCGGATCGTCTGCAATAGCCGCGGCAGATCGAACATCCCGACGATGAAGCCGTTCAGATTGCGCCGGCGGTCGGCGGTCGTCATGCGCGACGTTCCCTTGGCGTAGACCGGTACGCCCACCATCACGCCGACGGGGTTGGCCCCGTTCCTGGTCTCGTAAAGGCGGGTGCGCAACACCGCGACGAGATCATTATCGCGCGCACGTTCCAGCGTGGCGCGCCGTTCGGGAAAGGTCCAGTAGTCCAGCCCGTAGACCACGGAGGTCTTCGGTTCGGTGGAGAAGTAGACGGGAAAATACTCATCCTGCTCGGGGACGGGCGCGCCGTCGGCGAAGGATTTGATCCGGTAGCCGGAGAGGCCATCGGCGACCGCCGCGGCCTCGTAATCGGCGCGCTCCCTGCGTTCGACCCGCGGCACCCAGGCCACGCGTATGAGGCCCGGATGATCCTCGAACAAGCGCTGGCTGAAGGTCTCGTATTCGCTGCGGGTGATGTCCTCGTTGGCGGATTCGAACAGCGTGCGCAGCGTCATCAGCCGGCCGACATATTCGTTGACGCCGTTCTGGATCGTGATCGCCTGGGTCTCGGCGAGACCCTCGAACTCGGCGCGGACCACGCGATTTTCCCATTGGCCGACGGCAAACACGCCGGCCAGCGACAGCAGTGTGCCGATCGCGGCCGCGATCAGCGCAGGACGATACAGCCCCGCGCGCGAGGGCGGCGCGCGCCGGCGTTCGATGCCGCCGTCGAAGCGGCAATCGTCCCGGTCCTGGTCCCCTGGCTCCTCGTCTCGTCCGACCTGCAAAGCGGCCCCCAAAACGGCTTTCCCACCGTCGGGAGGAATCCGACATGATGCGCGGTTAAGAACTTCCAAAAATCGGGGTTTCTACGGTTGCGGGCCTAGCGCCTTAGTTAACAATCTCCGCTCGTACAAGGCGACAAATGCACGTTTCTCCGGATTCATACGGACGAATTGAATGCGATCGGTTAGCCGGCTCTTCACACCGCGGACATATCCTGCAGCCCGCCTTGCCACCAACCTCAAGCACACCTCATCGCGTCAGACCCACATCATGCGGCCACCACTGTTCGCGATCGCCGGTCTCGCGCTTCTCGCGGCCGTGCAGTTTCCGCTTTCCGCAAGCGCGGAGGAGGTCGGCATCAGCGCCGACACGATCCTGTTCGGCCAGGCCGCCGCCCTCGAAGGTCCGTCCTCGGCGCTCGGGCAAGGCATGCGGCAGGGCATTCTCGCGGCCTTTGAGGAGATCAATGCCAAAGGCGGCGTGCACGGCCGCAAACTCAAGTTGATCAGCCGCGACGATGGCTATGATCCCGACCGCTCGGTCGCCGAGACCGTAAAGCTGATCGACGAGGACCGGGTGTTCGCGCTGATCGGCGCGGTCGGCACGCCGACATCGATCGCGACGGTTCCGATCGCGGCGGAGAAGAATGTGCCGTTCATCGGCCCGCTGTCCGGCGCGGAATTCTTGCGTGCCTCCGAATTCCGCAATGTCGTCAATATTCGCCCGAGCTACAGCGCCGAGGCCGAAGCCTGGATCAAGCATCTGACGGAAGACCTCCACTTAAAGACCATCGCGATCTTCTATCAGGACGACTCCTTTGGCCGCGATGGCCTCGCCGGCGTCAAGGCCGCGCTAGCGCGGCGGGGGCTCGAACTGGTGGCGGAAGGCACGTTCGAACGCAACACAAGAGCGGTCGGCGCGGCCTTGAAGGCGATCAAGCGTGCCGAGCCCGAGGCGGTGGTGATGGTCGGGACCTACGGTCCCTGCGCCGAGTTCATCAAGCTCGCGCATCGCAGCCGCTTCAATCCGACCTTCGTCGCGATTTCCTTTGTCGGCGCCGATGCGCTCGCCAAGGAGCTCGGGCCTGAAGGGCGGGGCGTGATCGTTTCCGAGGTCGTGCCGTTTCCCTGGAATACGCGGTTGAAGCTCGTCGCCGATTATCGGGCAGCGCTACGGGACCTCGATCCCGCGTTGCCACCCGGCTTCCTCTCGCTGGAGGGCTATCTGTCCGGACGGCTGGCCGGCACAGTGCTGGAGATGGCTGGCCCCCACCCCACCCGCGCCGACATGCTGCGCATCATCAACGAGATCGGCGAATTCGATATCGGCGGCACCATTTTCACCTTCGGCGCAAAGCGACGCGAGCGGCCGGCGGCGGTGTACCTGACCGTGATTCAACCGGATGGCACCTTCAAGGCTGTCGATAGGCTTTAGCTTCCACTCTCCCCGCTCTTCGCGGGGCCGCGACGAGCAAAGCTCGTTCTGGGAGGGTCGGGGTGAGGAGCTCTATCCACGCATTCGGACTCGTGGAGAGTCCCCCTCACCCGCATCGCATCTCTCGATGTGATGCGACCTCTCCCCGCAAGCGGGGCGAGGTGAACGGCGCGACCGCCACATCGGTTCAAACGGTACCGACTCCGCTCTGGACCTTCACCCCTCGCTCGCGGGCTTCTTGGGCGGGCGCGGCGGGCCTTCGACCGGCGGCAACGATTTGACAAATTCCGCGATCGCTGCGCGATCGTCCGCCGGTAGCTGCGAGGTGTTCTTGATCACGCGCGCCATCGAACCACCGGCGCTATCGCCATCGGGCGTTTCGCCCGTTTCCAGAAAATAGGCGATGTCTTTCTCGCTCCAGTCGGAAAGACCTTTCTGCGTGATGTTCGGCACCCAGCCCTCGCCTTCCGGATTGGGGCCACCCGCGAAACGCTGCGCGCTGACGATGCCGCCCAGAAAATTGCGCGGGCTGTGACACTCTGCGCAATGCCCGAAACTGTTGACGAGATAGGCGCCGCGATTCCAGCGCGCCGAGCGCGACGGGTCGGGTGAGAACGGCTTGCCGTCCATGAACAGCAATTTCCAGATGCCGATGTTGCGACGGATGTCGAACGGAAACGGCACGTCGTGATCGCGCACGCGGCCCGGCACGGGCGCAAGCGTCTTCAGATAGGCAAAGAGATCGCGAACGTCCTGCACCCTGGCGTGCGCGTAGGACGTGTAGGGAAAGGCCGGAAAGTAATGCGTCCCCTCGGGCGAAAGGCCCTTCATCACCGCGGTCACGAAATCACCCTCGCTCCATCGCCCGATGCCGTCGGCCGGATCGGGTGAGATGTTCGGCGCATAGAACGTCCCGAAGGGCGACGGGATCGCTAGTCCCCCGCCGAGCTTGAGCCGATCGGGCTGGTTCGGCACCGCGTGACAGGAGGAGCATCCTCCGGCATTGAAGATGATTTCGCCGTTGGCGGCGTTCGGGGTATACGCAGGCGCCGTGACCGCGAGTTGCAGCGGCGCTGCCGTCAACCAGCCGTAAAATCCGAACGCCACAACCGCCAGCAGCAGCGTGGCCAGGAACATTCGTCGCTGCATCACCAACTCGTCATATTGAACCGAGTTTATGGGTGGTAAGTGCTATACTCCAGCCATAGATTGGCTGAAAAATTTTCAAATGTTGCGGCGGGTTGCGGGAATAACGCGTAACCATCATTGTTGTGAAAGCGGCACGACGTCGAAAAAAGGGAGAGAGCCATGACCAAAGCCATGTTTGCTGCGCTTGCATTCGCAGCGGTGATCGTTCTTGCCGGACCGGCCAGCGCGGAGAAATTCAAGGCAACGCTGGACGGCAAATCGGAAGTGCCGCCCACGACCAGCACCGGGACGGGCACTGCCGATATCGACTACGATCCCGCAAGCAAGAAGCTGAGCTGGACGCTCACCTATTCGGGCTTGACGGGACCGGCCACGGCTGCGCACTTCCACGGCCCCGCTGAGGCCGGCAAAAATGCCGGCGTGGCGGTGGCGATCCCGAATGCGACATCAAGCCCGGCCAAAGGCAGCGCGACGCTGACCGATGCGCAGGCCGCCGATCTCGAGGCCGGCAAGTACTACGTCAACGTTCACACCGCGGCCAATCCGGGCGGCGAAATCCGCGGTCAGGTGACGAAGTAAATGTGACGGCGCAGTTTCGATCGCGCATTGTTCATGCAAGTCGAAGCAGGCGTCCAACTATCCCCGTCACCCCGAGGAGGCCGCGAACCGGGGCCGTAAGGGCAACGGCCCCGGTCCTGCAGCGGGGGCCGCTCATCTTTTGGGACTCGCGGAGCCTGTCATCGGGCCGCGCTTCGCGCGGCCCTGGTGGCAAGCACCTCGGGATGACGGTTTGAGATGGTGCGTGCGTTGGTCCAATCCAGGCGGACACCTCTTAGAGCATCCGCCGAGCTGAGCGAATCGGAGAGCGCGGGCTCCGCCGTCATTGCGAGCCAAGCGAAGCAATCCAGACTTTGTCCGCGGATACAGTCTGGATTGCTTCGTCGCTTTCGCTCCTCGCAATGACGGGCCTGGTTGAAGGCACTCGTCCCGCTCTGGAACTGCTGTAGCTGAACAAACAAAAAGAGGCGGATGCATCGTGCATTCGCCTCTTTCATTTCTGTGTTCGGTATCAGCCGCTCCGCGCTCTTCGCTATTTCAGCTTCACCCGATAGGTCTCGTGGCAATCGGTGCAGCGGTCGTTGATCGACTTGAACGCCACTTTCAGGTCGTCGAGAGAGTTGATCTTGCCCTTGATCTCGGCGATCGCCTTCTGCACCGGCGGGATCTTGGAATCGAAATCGGCCTTGTTCTGCCAGATCTTCTGCGACGATCCGAACTTCGCGTCGACCACGTCTTCCTTCGGGTTGTTCGCAAAGGTGGTCGCGATCTTCTTGACGTCGCCTTCGAGTTGGGCGAGCGCGTCGTCGACCGCCTTCTGGTCATACGGCGTTTCGCCTTTGACCATCTTGCCCATGATCACATACATGCTCTTGCCCTGAGAGCGCATCAGATTGTCCTGCTCGACGGCGAGCTTCTGATCCGCCATCACCGCGCTGATGCCCAAGAGCAAGGCCCCCGCCACCACAACTGTCCGTTTCATCGACGACTTCTCCTTCGCGCAAAAGCTGACTGCAAACGATACCGCGATCCTGCTCGCGCAGAATCGCGGCTTATTGAAGAACCCCGCCGCGGCGTTTTATTCCGCCACGGAAGACGTGAATTTTACAGACTGTGCTGGCGCTGATGCTCGCGGATCGCGATCCAGACCCGCTCGGGCGTCGCCGGCATGTCGATGTGCTCGATCTTATATTCGCGCCACAGCCCGTCGACGATGGCATTGACCACCGCGGGGCAGGAGCCGATCGCCCCCGCCTCGCCCGCACCTTTCACGCCCATCGGATTGGTCTTGCAGGGGATGTTGTGGGTCTCGAAGTGGATCGACGGACCATCGGCTGCGCGCGGCAGCGCATAATCCATATAGGTGCCGGTCATGAGCTGGCCGTCGCTCGGACTGTAGAGCACCTGCTCCATCAGCGCCTGCCCGATCCCCTGCATCACACCGCCATGCACCTGCCCCTCGAGCAGCAGCGGATTGAGCGTCACGCCGAAATCGTCGACGATCACGTAATTGACGATCCTGATAATGCCGGTCGCAGGATCGATCTCGACCTCCGCGATGTGGGTACCGTTGGGATAGGTGCCGTCGGCGCTGGAGAAGGTTGCGCTGCCGGTGAGCTTCTTCGGGTCGGCGCCCGGACGCTTGGCGAGATCGGCGAAGCCGATCGAGCGGTCGGTGCCGGCCACCCGCACCACGCCGCCCGCGATCTCGAGATCGCCGACGCCTGCTTCCAGCGCTTCGGTCGCGAGCACCTTCAGCTTCTTGCCGAGCTCGCGCGTGGCGCGGTCGACGCTGACGCCGCCGGAGGGGATGGAGGAGGAGCCGCCGGTCCCGAGACCGGTGGCGATTTCATCCGTGTCGCCCTGGTGAATGTGGATCCGCTCCGGCGGCAGGCCGAACTGCTCGGCGACGATCTGGGCGTAGGCGGTCTGGTGCCCCTGCCCGCTCGACTGGGTGCCGATCAGGATGGTGACGTCGCCGTTCGGATCGAGCCGCACATTGGCGGTCTCTTCGCCCATGGTGCCGCAGATTTCGACATAGCTCGACATGCCGATGCCGCGCACCAGACCCGCTTTCTTGGCGGCCTTGGCGCGCTTGGGGAAGTCCTTCCAATCGGCGGCTTCCATCGCACGTTTCATATGCGCGGCGAAATCGCCGGAATCGTAGACCTTGCCGGTGGCGGTCTTGTAGGGGAGCTGGCGCGGCTGGATGAAGTTTTTCTTGCGGATCGCATCCGGCGTCATGCCGAGCTTGCGCGCGGCCGCGTCCACCAGCCGTTCGATCACGTAAGCGGCCTCGGGCCGGCCCGCGCCGCGATAGGCGTCGACCGGCACCGAATGGGTGAAAACGGTGCGCACGCGGCAGTGGAAGGTCTGGACGTCGTAAAGGCCCGGCAGCATGCCGGCGCCGCCATGTGGAATATAGGGCCCGAAGGTCGACAGATACGCGCCCATGTCGCTGACCAGGTCGACATCCATGGCAAGGAATTTGCCGTCCTCGGCGAGCGCCATGCGCGCCGTGGTGATGTTGTCGCGCCCCTGCGCGTCGGCGATGAAATGTTCGGAGCGATCGGCCGCCCAGCGCACCGCCTTTTTCAGCCGGCGTGCCGCGACCGCCAGCAGCGCATATTCGCGGTAGGGAAACAGCTTTGTGCCGAAGCCGCCGCCGACGTCGGGGCAGATCACCCGCATCTTCTCGACGGGAATGTTGAGAACGTTCTGGCAGAGAATGTCGCGCAGCCGATGGCTGCCCTGGCTGCCGACCGTAAGTGTCAAATGGTCGCGCTTGGCATCGTATTCGCAGACCGCCGCGCGGGTCTCCATGAAGCTTGCGACGACGCGCGGATTGACGATGGAAATCTCGGCGACCGCGTGCGCCTTCGCGAAGGCCTCATCGGTCGCCTTCTTGTCGCCGATCGGCACGTCGTAGAGGATGTTGCCGGGATGGCTGGGCCAGACCTGCGGCGCGTCCGGCTTCAGCGCATTGATCGCGCCGGTCACCGAAGGCAGCGGCGTCCAATTGATCTCGATGGCCTCAATGGCGTCGCGCGCATGATCGATGGTGTCGGCGACCACGAAGGCAACGGCATCGCCGACATGGCGCACCTCGCCGCTCGCGAGAATCGGATAGGGCGGACCAGTGAAGGGATCGACCTCGAAATTGAACAGGCACGGCAGACCACCGAGATCCCGGACATCCTCGGCGGTGAGAATCAGGGCGACGCCCGGCAAGCCCTGCGCGCGGGCAATATCGATGGTGTACGAGGCATGCGCATGGGGCGAACGCAGAACGAGCGCATGCAGCGCAGCCTGTGGCGCGGTGTCGTCGGTGTAGCGGCCCTTGCCGCGGATCAGCGCGTCATCCTCCTTGCGCAGCACGCTTTGGCCAACGCCGAATTTGATGGGAGCAGCCATTCTAACTCCAGTTTTTTATCTCTAAGGTTGCGCCATATTGCAGCGGATCGCGGGGCAGCGCAAATCCCTTTCGTCGTCAGCCGCGCACCAACGAGCGCAGCCATTTAAGGCCAAATAGCAGCAGAACGCATCCGACATAAACCACTGACCCGACGGCGATCAGCAGCAGAAGCACGATTTCGTCGCGGAAGCTGTGCAGCGCAAGATGCGCTGCAGCAAACTTCGCCGTGGGCCAGAGCGCGGCGGCGAGCACGATGCCGGACAACGCGAATTTCAGTATTGATCGCAGCAGTGCACGGTCCGGCTCGAGATAGCCTGCCCGCACGGCGAAGCCGAGGACCAGCAGAAGATTGGTCCAGGCACCGACGGCCGTCGCGAGCGCAAGACCGATTTGCGCGAGCGCACCGACCAGCGCGATCTTCAGGGCGACGTTGATGGCGACCCCGATCAACGCTGCCTTGACCGGCGTGGCGGTGTCCTTGCGCGCGTAGAAGGTCGCAACCGCGCTGCGGATCAGCACGAAGGGAATGAGGCCGATCGCATAGGCCGCCAGCGTCGCGCCCGCCGCGGCGGCATCGGCTTTGGAAAAGGCGCCGCGCGCGAACATCGCGCGCATGATCACGTCGGGCACGGTCAGGAAGGCCGCGACGAAGGGCACCGAGAACAGGAGCGTGAAATCGAAGGCGCGACGCTGCGAGCGCATGGCGCCCTCATCGTCGCGCGCGGTGATCTGCCGCGACATTTCCGGCAGCAGCACCGTGCCGATGGCAATGCCGATCACCCCGATCGGCAACTGGTTGAGGCGGTCGGCGTAATACAGCGCCGACAAGGCGCCTGCGGGCAGAAACGTCGCGATGATGGTATCGGCGAACAGCGCGACCTGCGTGCCCATCGAGCCGAGCGTCGCCGGGCCGAGGGCGGCAAAAAAGGCGCGCACGTCTTCGTCGAGGCTGACGCGCGCAAGGCGCGGCAACCCGCCGTGCCTTGCGAGATCGCCGGCCAGCAAGAAATATTGCAGGAAGCCGGAAATCAGGACACCCCAGGCGGCGGCGTGACCTGCGCCCGGAAAGAACGCGGCCAGCGCCAATGTCGCAATCATCGAGATATTGAGAAAGATCGGCGCGGCCGCCGCGCTGGCGAAGCGATGCATCACATTGAGCATGCCGCCATAGAGCGTCACCAGCGTGATCAGGAGCAGATAGGGAAAGGTGATCCGCGTCAGCTCGATCGCGAGGCTCCGCTGTGCAACGTCCTCGGTGAAGCCGGGCGCCAAGATGCTCATGGCCTGCGGCATGAACAGCATGGCGAGTACGAGCAGCACGATTTGCGAAACGAACAGCAGCGTGAAGATGCGGTCGGCGAACAATTTGGCCGAGGCCTGTCCGTGCTCGCCCTGCACATGCGCGTAGGCCGGCACGAAGGCCGCGTTGAACGCACCTTCGGCAAAGATGGCACGGAAATGGTTGGGCAGCCGCAGCGCCACGAAGAACGCGTCCGCCACGGGGCCGGCGCCAAGGATCGCTGCCAGCATGATGTCGCGCGCGAACCCCGTCAGCCGCGAAAGCAGGGTGTAGCCGCCGACCGTGAAAATACGCCCAAGCATGCGCCGCTTCTAAAGCATGAGGGGAGGACTTTGAAGCGAAGAACGTGGCTTACCTCCCCATCGGGAGAGGCCGGCCGGAGCGCCGGGTGAGGGGTTACGGTCCCTCGACGGTGCGACGCCCCTCACCTGGTTTGCGTCGGACGATGCGTCGCATCGGCAGGAGCAAATCGGCCTCTCCCCGCTGGAGAGAGGTAAACCGAACTCGTGGACTCAGCCCGAAATCGCTCCGCGCACCGCGGCGATGATGCGGTCCTGGGTCGGTTCGTCGAGATAGGCGTGCATGGGCAGGCTGATGACATCGGCCGAAAGGGCCTCGCTGACCGGCAGGCCACCCTCGGCGACCGGGTAGTGCCGGTAGGCGGTCTGCTGATGGATCGACTTCGGATAATAAATGGCGGTCGGAATGCCCTGCGCTTTCAAGGCCGCGGCGAAGACATCGCGATCATGCCCCTTCGGCAGCCTGATCGTATATTGCGCCCAGACCGACGTGCACTCTTGCGCGAGTCGCGGAACCTTCACGACATTGCCGAGCCCGCGCGCGTAGCGCTCGGCGACCTTGTTGCGGGCTGCAATCTCGTCGTCAAAGATCTTCAGCTTCTCGACCAGGATCGCCGCCTGCATGGTGTCGAGCCGACCGGTCAGACCAAGCCGCACGTTGTCATATTTGTCCGTGCCCTGGCCGTGCACGCGGACGCTGCGCAAGGCTGCGGCGAGGTCGGCATCATCGGTGAGGATGGCGCCACCGTCGCCGAAGCAGCCGAGCGGCTTCGCCGGAAAGAAGCTCGTGGCGGTCGCAAGCCCGAACGTGCCGAGGCGACGGCCCTTGTAGCTGGCACCAAAGCCCTGCGCGGCGTCGTCGAGCACGAACAGACCCGCGTCATTGGCGATCGCCTCGATCGCATCGTGATCCGCGCTCTGGCCAAAGAGATCGACGGGGATGATCGCCTTCGGCTTGAGACCATTCTTCCTGGCTGTGACGATACCGCGCCTGAGCGAAGCCGCGTCCATGTTGAAGGTCTCTTCGTTGACATCGACAAACACCGGAGTCGCCCCGGTGAGCGCGACCGTCTCCCCCGTCGCGCAGAAGGTGAAGGACGGGCAGATCACAGCGTCGCCCGGACCGATGCCCTTGGCCATCAGCACCATCAAAAGCGCATCGGTGCCGCTGGAGCAGGTCACCACATGCTTGGCGCCAGAGAAGGCGGCAAGGTCGGCCTCGAGCTGAGTCACTTCCGGACCGCCCAGGAACTGGCAATGCGTGAGCACGCGCGACACCGCCTCGTCGATGGCCTTGCCAAGCCGTTGGCGCTGAGCGGCGACATCGATGAAGGGAATGGGTGAGGGGCGCAGATGCTGGTTCATGGACTCTTGTACAGGCTGAGAGAGGGACATTGTTAGCTTTGGAGCGTGGTCCTTTCACAAAAACCGCTACCCGCTTTGCGTTGGCGCGACCCGCCGGGTCCGGACCATGCCCGGATCAACCGACGACGACGCGGCGCGGCCCCTTGCGCACCGGGGGCGCGGCGGCGGTCTTGGCCGAGGTTTCCAGGCAGCGGGTGGCGATTTCAAGGCTGGCCACGCCCTCGTCGCCGGTGACAGCCGGCGCGGCACCTGCGCGCACCGCGTGCAGGAAGGCGATCAACTCGGCCCGCAGCGGCTCGTCGTGCCCGACCGGCAGATGGCGCATGGAATAGCTGCCGTCCGGCTTGAAGCCGAAACATTCGGTGACCTGGCGCGTCAAGAGATCGCCCATGACATATTTGCCGCGGGTCGCGACCGTGACGCTGCGAGCCTTGAACGGCGTCAGCCAGTTGGTGTTGATATGGGCGAGCACGCCGGAGGCGGTGCGGAATTGCAGGAGCGCGATGTCCTCGCGCTCGGCGACCGCGCTGGAGAGCTGCGGCTGCACTTCGATGATATCCGACTCGGTGAACCAGCGGATCAGATCGATGTCATGAACAGCAAGGTCAATGACCACACCGACATTGGACATCCGCGGTGGAAACGGTCCGACGCGGGTGATCGCGATGGAGAGAATGTCCTCGCCCGAAATCGCCTGCTTGACCGCGGCGACCGCCGGATTGAAGCGCTCGACATGTCCCACCATCAGCGTGACGCCGGCAGCCCGCGCGGCCGCCACGATTTCCCGGCCCTCCTCCACCGTCGAGGCAATCGGCTTTTCGACGAGCACGTCGATTTTCTTCGCGATGCAGGCGAGCGCGATTTCGTGATGCAGATGCGTCGGCGCCGCGATCGTGACGGCATCGACCCCCTCGGCGATCAGATCGTCGAGATTTTCGAAGGTGCGGCAAGCGGTGAGATCGGTGGCGCGTGTGCGGTGCGCCGGCAAGGGATCGACCACGCCGACGAGGCTGACATCCGGCAAGCCCGCCAGCACGCGGGCATGATTGGTGCCCATCACGCCAGCGCCAACGACGCCGACGCGCAGCACGCGCCTCGGCCCGGCCTTGATCTCCGCTCCGGTCCCCCTGGAACTCATCTAATTAACCCCCACTGGAATCTGGCCCCAAACCACCCCGACCGCTTCCTACCACGTCGTCACACATGTGGCGAATGTTCACACGGTTAACCGGACACGATTTGATTCAAAAAATTACAGCGTCGAATCGGCACAACCGCCGTGATTCGAGCGACCTGACGTCGTCGCAAGTTTGCCGGGCATTGGCACGATTTTGTGTCGGGAATCTGGCTAGTTCACCGGCACATGCAGCACTGGGCGTGGTCGCGTGAACGACGGCCGACCACGTTTGATGCCCCAGAGAGGCTGGGCGAGCGCTGAGATGACCTCGGCAGCACTACCTGCATCGAGGCACACGAGATCGGCGGGGCCGCCTTCCCTGATCCCGTAATCGTCCAGACGCATCAGCCGCGCGGCACTGGTCGTGATCATGTCAAGGCAGCCGGCCAGATCGCCCGGCCGCGACACGTGACAGACATTGGCGTACAGGTTGGCTATGCGGATCAGCGAGCCGTCGCCATAGGGCGTAAACGGGTTCAGTACGTTGTTGGTTGAAATCGAGCAGGTTACACCCGCTTGTCGCAACGGCTCCACGGGGACCACGCCGCGCGGTATGGCGTGATCATGCGAACGGCCCATCAGATGCAGATCGGTCGAGGGCAGCACCGTCACAGCGACGCCAGCATTGGCGACCTCTGTCGCGATGGCAGCAAAACGCTTCCGCGACAACAGCGACATCTGCGTGACGTGTCCGACCGCGACCCGACCGCCCCAGCCATATTCCTCTGTCTTGCGGCAGACATATTCGATCTGCATGCCATCCGCGCTGTCGGCGAGGTCGAGATGCATGTCGATCTCCGCATCGAAATCGCGGGCGATAGCAAAGATGCGATCGATCTGAGCACGCGGATCGCTGTCGAAATAGGGCGCCGCGCCGATTGTGCGCGCGCCGCGGCGCAGGCCCTCAATCAGCAATTCCTCGGTGCCGGGATTGTTGGTCAATCCTTCCTGTGGGAAAACGCACAGTTCAAGATCCACGGCCCAGGCGTAGTCGCGCGCGAGCTGGCTGATGGCCTCGAATCCGATCATGCCGATGCCAGGATCAAGCTCGACATGGGTGCGCATGCGCATCGTGCCATGCGAGATGCCGCGCTCCAGCGTCGTGCGGGCGCGCGCATAGATATCTTCGACCGTGAAGCTGCGCTTGGCGCGCGCGGTCTCGCGAACCGCTTCCGCGACCGTCCCCTCCTCGATCCGGCAACGGTCGAGGATGCAGGTCTTATCGAGATGGATGTGAGTCTCGATCATTCCGGGAACGACGAGGCAGCCTTCGGCGTCGATCGCTCGCGCATCGGCGTCGAGATGCGATGCGATCACCGCAATGGCCGAGCCGGCAATGCCGATATCGACGGGGCGAATGTCGCCGTCCAGCAGCACGCGGGCGTTTCGAATGACAAGGTCCATCAGTTCACCACCGCTTGATGGGCGCCGAGATAGGCCTCGTCCAGCATCCTGTTACGCAACTCCGAGGCACTGCCCTGCATCACCACTTCACCATGTCCGAGCACATAGCCGCGATCGGCGATGGCGAGCACATGATCAGCCATCTGGTCCACGATCAGTAACGTCGTGCCCTCGTCGCGCAATCGCGTGAACTGCTCGAATAATTCCGCAGCGACGGCAGGCGCAAGTCCCAGCGACGGCTCGTCGAGCAGGAGGATGTCCGGCCGGGCGAGAAGACCTCGCGCGACCGCAAGCATTTGTTGCTCGCCACCGGACAACAGCCCCGCCGCGGTGTGCAGCCGGGGACGAAGCCGCGGAAAACGCGCCAGCATGGTTTCGATTTCGGCAGGATCGAAGTCCCCGCGCCTAACCGCGCCAAGCCGAAGATTTTCGAGAACCGTCAGGCGCGGAAACACCTGGCGGCCTTCGGGCACGAGGACGAGGCCCGCGCGCGCGACACGATGCGCCGGAAGCTGCGCCAGCTCCTCCGCGCCGTTGAACGCGATGTGGCCGGCGACGGGACGGATCAGGCCGCTCAGCGACTTCATCAATGTCGATTTCCCGGCCCCGTTGGGTCCGAGCACGGCGACGGTCTCGCCACGGCCGACCTTGAGACTGATTCGATCGAGCACCGCGAGCGGCCCGTAGCCGGCGCTGAGTTCGCTAACCTCGATCACGGCGGCGCCGGCTGCGCGCTGCGCCAGCGGGGGCCTGTTCGCCCTTCCCCCGAGATAGGCGGCTTTGACGGCAGGATCTGCGCGCACCACCGCCGGCGGGCCCGCGGCAATGCGCTTACCTGCATCCAGCACGAGGATCTCGTCGGACACCGACATCACCAGCGTCATGTCATGCTCGACCAGCACGATGGCGAGCCCAGCGCGCGCCAGACGCCGCAACAGCCCGCCTAGCTTGGCTGTGTCCGCCGCGTCGAGGCCGGCCGCCGGCTCGTCCAAGAGCAGCACGTCGGGCCTGGTTGCGAGCGCACGCGCGATCTCGAGCAAACGTCGATCCACATGGGACAGCGTGCCGGCCAGCCGGTCATCGGAGCCGGAATAGCCGACCAAGGTAAGCAGCGCACGCGCGAGCTCCGCCCTCGCCTCGCCGCGCCAAGCGCCGCGCAACAAACCCAGGCGGACATTGTCGAGCACGGTGAGGGTGCCGAACGGCTGCGCCGTCTGGAAGGTGCGCACCAGACCGTTTCGCGCGATGTCATGAGCGGGCTTGCCCGTGAGCACACGCTCGCCGACTTTGATCGCGCCGGAATCGGCCGCCTGGAAGCCGCTGATGAGGTTCAGCAGCGTGGTCTTGCCGGCACCGTTCGGCCCGATCACGCTGGTGACGGACCCGCAAACCGCCTTCAAATCCACGCCCGCCACCGCGACGACGCCGCCGAACGCGACACGCACGCCTTCAACCGCGAGCGCATTGTGCGGACGGGTAATGTGAGCGAGCGCCAGATCGACATTCGCCGTAGTGGCGGCCATGGATCGTCCCCGCGTCAGCAGTGGCGCCAACGCGCCGGCCGCGCCGCCCGGAGCAAGCCAGAGCACGATCAGCAGCGCTGCGCCGAACACCAGCAGGCGATACTCGGCGAGGCCGGACAACAGCTCGGGCAGCAGCGCAACGATCGCGGCACCGATCAGCGGGCCCATGGTACGGCCCGCACCGCCCACGACCACGACGAGGAGAAAGAGGATCGATTGCGAGAACGGAAACGAGCTCGGCGCGATGAAGCCGGTGAGCGCAGCCTGCAATCCACCGGCGAGCCCGGCCGCTACCGCGGCGAGTACGAAAGCAACTGTGCGCACCGGCACGGGATTGATGCCGATGCTACGCCCGGCAAGAGGCGCGGCGGCGTTCGCCTGTATCGAAAGACCGAGCCGACTGTTTGCCAAGCGATGAAAGGCAAACAATGCAGCAGCGCAGAAGCCGCAGGCCAGGAGAGCCGTACCTCCGGTACCGAACGGCGCCGCAATTCCGCTCAGACCACTGGCGCCGCCGGTCAGATCGCGCCATTCGATTGACACGGACTCGATGATAAAGCCAAAAGCAATCGTGACCATCGCGAGATACGGTCCGGTCAGCCGCAGCGCTGGGATCGACAGCAGCGCGGAAATGGCGGCGACCAGCAGCACCGCAAGCGGCAGCGCCAGCCAAAAGCTCAAGCCCGCCTTGGTCGTGAGAATGGCAAGGCCATAAGCGCCGAGCGCCAGGAATCCGGCCTGCCCAAGCGACACCTCGCCGGCCAGCCCGAGCAGGACGTTCAGGCCGATACCGACCAGCGCCGTCGTGGCCAGTGTCCCCAAGAGATAGGCATAGTAGCCGGGCGCGAGCAAACAAATGGCGGCCACGGCGACCGCCAGCGCCAAGAACACCACGAAGGCCATCACTAGCGGGACAGCCCTCATACCCGCACCCTGGTCTCGCGGCTGAACAATCCTGCCGGGCGGAGCGCCAGTGCCGCAATGACGACCGTGAATGTCACGATTTGCGTGCTGGAGGAGCCGAGCCAGGTCGTGGCACAGGCCTCAACGAGGCCGTAGCCGAGCCCGGCGATCACCACACCCCAGGGATTGGTGAGGCCGCCGAGGATCGCTACCGCAAAGGCCTTGATGCCGAACAGCGTCCCCATGTCGTAGGCGACGTTATAGAGCGGCGCGATCAGGATGCCGCAGATCCCGGCGAGCAGCGCTGCCGCGGCATAGGTCAACGCGATCAGCGCAGTCACGTCGATGCTCATCAGCCGCGCGGCGTCCGGATGATCGACGGTGGCACGCAAGCGCAAGCCCAGCTCGGTCCTGGTCATGCCGAGGTGAACCAAGGCGGCCAGCCCCAAGGCGACCGTGGGGATCAACAATTGGAGCGGATAGATGCCAATCTTGCTGATTACCCAGGGATCGTCGGCGAGTGGCGAGGTCATCGCGCGCGGCTCCTTGCCGAAGAGCCCCATCACGAGATTGTCGAGCACAATACCGAGCGCGACGGTGGCCATCAGCCAGGAATTGGTGCCACGAGCGACGAAAGGCCGGACCGCGACGCGTTCGACGACAAGCCCCCACAGCGCGCAGACGAGCAGCGCCGCCGGCGCCGCCACGGCTATCGGCCAATGCATTCCGATCGCAAGCACGTAACAAAGGACGGCGCCCAGCATCACCGACGAGCCTTGCGCGAAATTCACCGTGCCCGAGACGGCAAAGGTCAGGGTGAAGCCAAGCGCGATCAAGCCATAGATGCTGCCGAGACCGAGTCCCGATACAAGCGCGGTCGCCAGCATCGCGTCAGCCCGCGATCGGCTCGATCTGGTCTCCCTTGTAACGAACCATGACGTAGTCGTTTTCGGTCAGTGCGTCGTGGTTCTCGTCGGTGAAGGGTTTCCTGTAGGTCTTGATCAGGCCTTGATAGCTGTCGATCGCCAGGAAGGCTTGGCGCAGTTTTTCCCCGTCGGTCGATCTGGCCTTCTCGAGCGCGAGCGCGGTGAGCTGCATGGCGTCATAGGCATTGGCGACGCCGACCGGCGGGGTGATGTCGCCCGGCCCCTTGATGTCAGGGTATTTTGCCATCAACGCCGCAAGCACGCGCTTGCCGACGTCGTTCTGCTTGCCAAAAAAGCTGTAGGTCTGGATGAAATGCACCTTGCCCGCCCAGGAGCCCGCGAGCTCGGGGAAGCGGCCCCCAGAGATGCCCCAATGCGAGACCACGGGTACGGCCCACGCCATCCGCTGCAGCGATTTGACGACCTGGGCGCCGGGCGCGGCGTTGCCGACCAGGATCACCGAATCCGCACCCGCATTGCGCAGGCGCTGAAGCTGCGGCGTCATGTCGACGTCCTTGTCGTCGAATTTTTCCGCGCCCGCGAGCTTGATGCCGGCGGCCTGCGCCGCCGCGGTGAGGCCGGCGAGATTGGACTCGCCCCAGCCATTATTGACCAGCATCAGTCCCGGGGTCTTGGAGCCGAAGGTGGTGGCGGCGTATTTGATCAGCGCACGGTCGACCAGCACGTCGACCGCCGAGACGCGAAACACATAATTGGGATTGGCGCCGTTGCGGGTGATGTTGGTCGCAGCCGCCCAGACGCCCATGAACGGTACATGCGCGACGTTCACAACCGGCACGATGGCAAGCGACACCGGACTGTCGATGCCGCCGAACAGGATGACGGTGCCTTCCTTGTCGATCAGCTCGCGCGCCGCCGTCTGCCCCTTGGCCGGATTGGACTCGTCATCGCGGCGCACGATCTCGAGCATGCGTCCCCCAAGCACGCCGCCACGCGCGTTGATCTCGTCGATCGCGATTGTGAGCCCGCGGGTGATGCCTTCGCCCGATTTCGCGGACGGGCCGGACAGTGCCGCGACAAGCCCGATCTTGATAGGATCGGCGGCGAATGCGCGGCGGCCGATGAGACTGCCGGCGGCGATGCCGGCGGGAAGTACGAGGGCTTGGCGCCGCGTGAGATGTGTCGGCATTGGAAAGCTCCCTGAGGCTTATGTCGGAGGCATGTCTGAGATGGCTTGTGCGGCCCTTGACGGGCTATTCTTTGAATGGCGCAGGGCGCGCCATCCCCGTATGCAAGCAAGTGGCATGCCACGCGCGGCAGCAGCGGCCACCGTTGCCAGAGATTTGATCGAACTTGGGTGATCGCAGCGAAGTTCAACGAAGCCTGCGAGAGCATCAATGCTCGCGCACGGCCGATGCCTCGGCTGCTACTTGCGGAGCGAGCCGAGGTAACGAATGGCCGAGATGCTCGGCAGGAAGGTGTAGGCCCCGCCTCTGGTCTGGACAAAACGCGGCAGGCCGCACAACCGGATCGTGGCGCCGGATTTGAGCAGGAGGTCGAACCAGCTCGTCTCGGGTTCGTTGGCGCCGATCAGGGGATCGTTCGAGCCGGTCACGCGTGGGTCCTGCAGGCCGACATTGACCCAATCGCAGCACATCGCCTCGAACTGGGCACCGAGGCTGGCACCGATGAAGTTGCCGAGGAGGCCGCGCTCCTGTCTCGCCGTATCGGGGTTCGCGGGATCGTAAGCCGGCCCGTAGGGCATGCCGCGGCGAACCAGGCGGCGGCTATGGTTGGCAACCCGCTGAACGATCTGGCCGCCGCGCGGATTGGTCCTGCGGATGTGGGCGCCAAACGGACAGCGCGAGGCGGCGTCATAATCGAACTTGTTCGGCGGCTCCGGATGCTCCGGCGTATCCGGCGACAGCGCCAACGGCACGCCGTTGCGCCAGCGGCCGCACATCTGCGCGGCAACAATCTCGCGCAAGGCGCCCTCCCGCGACAGCCCCGCCCCGATTTTTGCCTCGTCACCCGGCGGCAGCAATTCGTCGACTTGCGGGTGCGACAACAAATATTTGGCTGATACAGTGAGATAGTCTTCGAAACCCGCCACGTCCTGTTCGAGCACGCGAAACGCGTTGAACGTGCCGTTGAGGCCAAGCGCTTTCGGCGCGGGCACCCGCCAGAACAGGCCTTCGAAATTATTGGGATAGCCGAGCAGCACCGTGCCGAGCGGCGCCATCGGCTGCGCGTCCGGATAGTTGTCGGGGTCGTGAACCTCGGCAAAGCGCGGCTGCGAGATGTTGTCACGATAGCCGAAGTGAACGTAGTCGCCATCGAAGTTGCAACCTTCGCGCTTGCCGAGCAGCTTGAACGCGCCTCCCCGCAGAGCCTGATTCTGGACGCGATCGAGCTCGGCGGCATCATCGGCATAGATCGATGCGATCAAGTGAATGGCCTGCGGCTTGTCGAACGGCGCCGGCCATCGGTTCGGCGCACTCTCTCCGACGTCGCCGAGCTTGATGGCCCGCGCGGGCATCCCCTCGACGAACTCGGTCGGGAAAGTCGCAAGCGATTCAGCGGACACGCCGAGCGTGCGCAAGCCCTGGAAGGTGATGCCGATGTTGAAGCAGCTTACCGGCTTGCTCTCCCACGGAGCCTGCGTCGTGACCTGCGGACGATCGCCGCCGCCCGAGACGATGGCGCCGCACCAAGCACGCGCCTCGCTTGCGTCAGCGACCTCCAGGATCAGATGCCGCACGCGAGGCTTGCGGTAGCCGCGCAAAATATTTCCCTGGACGTCAGAGGCATTGAACATGGCGCTCACCAACCAATGCCGAATTGCCGGCGCACCTGTGCCACGGAATATCCGGGATAGGCGCGGTAACCACTGCCCAAGGATACGTTGGGATTGACGCGGAGCTGCAGGATCAGGTCGCGCGGCAGCAGGCGGAGATCGCCGGTTGCGGCGGTCTCGCCATTGACCGCCTCCTGGTCGCGGAGAATATCCGTTGCCAGATCCGAAACCTGATAGAGATCGTGGGCGTGCACCCAATCGATGAACTTCTCGACGTTCTCCTCGGAGGGAATGACGTCCTCGCCGCCTTCGACAAGTCTCACCACATCATCGAACACGCTGCCGATGGTGGCGATGAAGTCGCGGATGTAATTGGTGAAGTCGCCGTCATAGACCGAGAACATGCAGATGTTGTCGCCGACGATGACGAAGCGCGCGAAATGCACCGTGCCAACATTGTCAAGGCCCGCGTAGATCTCGTCCTTGTTCGCCGCAATCGCGAGCGCAGCCTTGGCACGCCCCACCGGCGATTTCTCCTTCAGCGGCATGATCAGGTTCATCATGCGCTGGACATTGTCGCCGGGCTGCACCCCATAACGGGGCCCACCGGGCTGCGGCTTCACCGGCGTACGCCAGGCCCAGAACGGCACCAGGATTTTCGCCGCTACGAACTGCATAAAGCGTGTGTCGGGAAGCCCGTCGACAAATCGCTCAAACCAGGTCGCATCCCCCGCCATCACCTTAACTCCGGTTGAAAGGACAAGCCGTGCCGCCGCGCCGCTGACGCGAATCCTCGTAAGCCCCCTTGCGGGCGTGAAGAATGGGATCGTCGGACGGCTCGATGCCTGACACGAGGCGCCACGGATTGAAGCTGATACGCTCGCCGGCCGCCTGCTGATCCTCGGCCACTTTGGTGAGGGTGAGCGTGCCCATGATCACGCGAATGCGGTGCGCCGGCCAGGGCTGGGTCGGATCGTCGAGCACATCGCCAGTCTCGCCGATCTGCATCATCAGCAGGAAGCGGGCTGGCCATTGCTTGAGCCGCTCGCGCAATTCCTCCTGCAGATAGCTGTCGGCCGGCGGCTGGGTGGGATCGGTGTTGCGGACCCCGGCTACCGGCTTCCAGGAGAAGCGGACCGGGCGGCGCACGCCGTCAGAACCCGTCACGATGAAGGTGTGGACGGCGTGATAGGCCGCGCGCACATAGCTCACGGGCGCGCCGATCGAGCCCGCCTGAAACACGCTTAGCTGAGCGAATTTGTGCTTGTTGGCGTAAGCCAGCGTGCCCGCATCGCCGCTTGCCCTTTGCCCAGCATAGGGATCGTTCAGCGGGATCTTGAGCTGCAGCATGTCGAGAATTTTCCGCCACGGCGATTCTTTTGCGACCGGTGTCTGCTGCGCGGCCTTGGTGAAGTCGAAGAAATCCTTCACGGTGGGTACGAAAAATTCGCCCAGCGTCATTGCGACCAGATCGGTCGCGGCGCCGTCCTTGAGGTGAAAGCGCGTCGCCATTCCGCGTACGTCGTTCCATCCGTCGTGCTGCTTGGGGCTGCCCGAGCCGTTGGAGAAGCGCACCGAGACCGGAACGCGCTGTGCGGCGAAATGTTCTGCGATACAGTAGCTTCGCGCCACGTCGGAGGCTTCGAAATAGCCCTCCACCCCAATGCCGATGGTGTGGATCGGCCGGGTGCCGGGCTCATGATCCGGAAAGTCTGAAATGACGGCGTCGACCAGCGCGCGCGCCAACGATGGATCGTCCATGCCCCCTCCCCCACGAACGAACGGCGAGCGGCTCTAAGGATTCGCCGCGTCCGCCTGTGACCGAGCGGCGGTCATTCGCCGCCAAGCCTCTATGATGTACCTGCGCGCCTGTGTCGGGTCAAAGCCTGATCCACGCGCGGCTGCAGTTTCGAACAGATTATCGCCGAGGTTGTCCCTCGCTTTTGTGACAGCGTCGCGTGCCGCGCGGTCGAGCTTGAGCGGCGATGTTTTGAGGGCGCCGGCAAGGACGGCAAGCTCCTCATAGGCGGCAAGTCCCGCAAGCGGCAGGATCAGCGAGCGGATGGTGAGCCAGGTGTAGAAGGTGGTGCCGTGGCTCGGCAGCTCCATCAGCGAACGAATGTGGATGTCGAGGGCTTCGGCCGGCGGGACATTTGCCGCCCGCAAGTCGGCGATGAGCTGTTTGACGCGCTGAACGCCGAGGTGATTGCCGGCCATCTTGGCCCACTCGGCGGTCGTTTCATACTCGTCGATGGCGATGCGCGGATCCTCGGCAATGCCGCCGCGCGCATAATGGATGTAACCCATCAGCGTCGGCGGCAACACCGCCTGGCCGATGTCGCTGACCTGCTTGACGACGCCTGCCGCGCCCTCCGAATCCCCGGTGCGCGCCCTGACATTGGCGATCATGCAGAGCGACATGACCTCGCAGGGAAGATTTTCCGCAGCCTGGGCGTGGGCGATGGCCGCCGTGAGATGTTTGATGCAGGCCTTCGGGTCTCCCGCCCACTGGGCCATTTGACCCAGCACATGGCAAAGCCAGCCCCTGCTCGGCCGCATCCCCGCGGCTTCAGCCTGCAGTCCGCGTTCGACGAAGGCGATAGCCTTCGCCTGGTCGCCTTCGTCATGGAACGCGTGGCCGGCGGCACCCGCGAGCAGGATCGGCATCTGCTCGAGCTTGTCGGCGCCGGGGCGCGTCATGATCCGCTCATACCAATTGCCGGTCTCGGCGCCGCGGTGCCAATAGTTGAACAGAAACAGCGGTACCGCGAGCTCGGCCGCCAGCTTCAGATCGCGCGTGATGGCGCGGTCGAAGGCTGCCCGCAAATTAGGCATATCGTCATAAATCGCATTGGTCGCCTTGGCTTCATGGATGCTCGCGATCTGTTCGCCGAGCTTGCGGACGCGCGCGGCGTAGACCTCGCCGTGGCGGGCCTCCACGGCCTGCAAAAGACCGCTCTGGTCGAGCTTCTCCCGTCCAAAAGCCTGCACGGTCTGGAGCATCCGCAGGCGCTGTTGATTGCCGGCGTCCCGGTGCAAAAGCGAGGTTTCGGTCAGTTCGTCGATGCCGCGCAGCACGTCGAATTCACTGGCCATGTCGCCTGCACAAATCGCGAGCGCCTGCTCCTCGTGGAACGAGCCGGACAGCACCGAGAGGCGCTGAAGCACCTGACGACTGTTGGGATCGAGCAGTTCGTAGGACCATTCGAGGGTATTGCGCAGCGTGCGGTGGCGACCGACGCGGCGCCGGGGGCCGCCGGCATGCAGATCCAGCGGCCTCGTGATGCCGCTTTCGATATTTTCGAGCGCCCGGTGACGGAGCTGGGCGGCCGCGATCTCGATCGCGAGCGGAATGCAATCAACGCCGGCGCAAATCCGCGCGATCGTCGCGATGTCCTGGGCACCCGGCTGGAAGCGATGGTTGGCGAGCCGGCCACGCTCGATGAAAAGACGGACGGCCGCCGATTGTCCAGAGCGGTCCTGTGCACCGGAATCGAGCGAGGGGACCTCGTAGACCGCCTCGCCTTCAACTCCCAGCGTGCCGCGGCTGGTGTTGATCAGGAACAGCTCGCCGCAGGCCGAGCCGAGCTCGGTGACGGCGTTGGCGATGGGGTCGAGCACATGCTCGCAATTGTCCATTACCAGAACCGCACGGACGTCCTGCAGGCGCTCCAGCACCTGCACGCGCGGCTGCACGCCGGGCGACGGCGGGATCAAGAGGGCCTCCGCGATCGCTGGCCAAACATCGCCATCGCGTTCGAGGGCCGAGAGCTCGATTAGCCAGGCGCCACCGGAGAAGGATGGCTCGAGCGACCTTGCAAATTCGATGGCAAGCCGCGTCTTGCCGATCCCGCCCGGACCGACCAGCGTGAGCAGCCGCGAGTCCAGCGCCAGCGCGGCGAGTTCGTCCAGCTCCCGCTCACGGCCGAGAAAGGAGCTGAGATTGGCCGGCAAATTGCCGCTGGCGGACTCCCGCTTGCCGCCGATCGGCGGAAAGGTGTTGGGCAGATCGGTCGCGCAGACCTGGTGAACCCGGATCGGTTCGATGCCCTTGAAGTGATGCTCGCCGAGGTCGGCCAACTGGAAGGGCGTCTGCAAGAGATCGGCGGCCAGCCTCCGCACGGTGGCATCCGACAGCAGGATCTGGTCGGCATTAGCGGCGCTCTGCAGCCGCGTCGCGGTAGGGAGCGCGGGGCCAAAAAGATCCTTCTCGCCGCGCGAACGCGTCGCGCCGGTGTGGATGCCGAACCGCACTTGGAGCCGCCCCGTCGGGCCCCAATTGACGTGGCGCATCTCGCGTTGCGCCTCGATCGCGGCCAGCACGGCATCCAGCGGCCGGTCGAAGGCTGCCAGCACGCCGTCGCCGGTGCTTCTGAAGGGATCGCCGGCATGGCGGCGGATCGCCGCGTGCAGGATCTGATCGTGCAGATCCATGGCCGCGAGCATGTCGTTTGGGAAACGACGCAGCAACGCCGTGCTGCCCACGATGTCGGTGGTGAGAATGGTCCGTTCGCGGTCGCACGATGAATCCGTTGACGGAGCCTCGGTCATGAATAGGCGCTCAACGAACAGATCCCGATTTTCTCGTGCCTCCGGAATAGGACAGGAGCTTATCCACGATTCGTCGCTCAAGGCCCAAACGCGGGACAGAGGGCCCGGACAGCGGCGCCCCAGCGACAAATCAGCCCCGGAACACAACAAGTTTAAGAGAGATCAGTCGGCCGTGCAATGTGTGGGCGGGCGCATCGCCCTTCCGCGCCAGCATGCCGGACTTGCCGATCCGCGGCGGCGGCGCTTCGCGGTCCCTCGCGCGTTGGGCCCCTGGCCTGCGTAGCGGCCGCCAGGCGCCGCGAAGGCGGGACGAGCCCCAGCGCTTGGGAGGCTGCCATCTTGTATCGCTCTCTGGTCCGATTGATTTGGCTAGCCGGCTTCGGCACCTCCGCCGGGCAGGCAGCCGAGCGTCCCATCGCGCTCTGCGCCTCGCAAAGCTGCGCGTCCGGTCTTCGGGCAAACGCCTATCTCGACGAGCTCGCACGGAGCAGACCCACGTGCTCTCGGTTCGCCTTCCATGTCACCTGTTGAGACAGGCTCGGCTGGAAGGATCCCTGGGCGCCGCAACCGCTGTCGCTAGTCCGGCGACACAAGCTGCCGGTTGCCGCGATACAGCCCCATTCGACAAATCTGCTTGTGCCCTCAATCTGGACGTTGCGACCGACGCGGCGGTCGACCTTGCAAATTTAATACTACTTATTTAATATAATCCAATTCAATCCAGAAATGGAGAATTAAATATATAGCAGCAAGGAGGGCAGCTTGATATATGCCGCCATCACGCTAGCAGCATTGGGCTGGATTATTGGACAACATTTCTGGCTGAAGTCTATCGTTGGCGCCACGATCTCGGTGCTTGTCGCCACGACCATCTTCGCGGCTTCAAATCGCTACAGTTTATGGGATACGGCGATGGTGGTCGCGGCTTCGCAAGCAATCCTGCAAGGCGGCTATTTTCTGGGATTGATCAGCCGCAACGTTTTGTCTTTCGGTTATCGAAACCTGATCTATTCCTCGACTCAAAAACCAGCGTCCGCCTCAAAACAATCAGATCAGAAAAAAAGGTCCAAGGTCTGAAGTCGAATCGGATACGACGCGAAGGAAGCCCAGCATCCGCTTTACCGAACAGTAGATAGCTGATCGCTCTGTTTTAGTGCCGGTTCGTCGCAATGGTCGGAAACTGGAAGGCTAGCTTGCTTGGCGAGTGATTTAATTTCGCCTCAGCGCTGCTTCCGCTCACAGTTTTTCAATTGCACCTGATTTGCGCCGGAGACCCGAATGCCCTTGCGCCCGGCGGGACATCCCGATTGACGAACGAATTTGCGCCTATGATTGCCCGGTCCCCGACAGTCACGCCCATCTGAATGACCGCGTTCGGGCCGATGTAGACGCCGTTGCCGATCCTTGTCGGAGCGCAGTCGATCGGCTTTTCTCCGAGCGAGATGGAGCGCTGCACGGTATGGTGCGTATAGATCTGCGCGCCCGCGGAAATGGAGCACCACTCGCCGATCTCCAGGACCCCGCCCGACCCGTCCAGAATGCAGCCCGGTCCAATCCATGTATTTCGACCGACCCTGACGTCACCTCGCACGAGCACGTTGTCGTACATGGTCGTTCCCTCTCCAAAACCGTAAGCGGCAGCATTGTCTGTCCGCTCGGTGAGAAGATCGCCGACCGACACCCTCCGGTCGAACTGGTCCTTCTTGCGAAGGGCGAGTATGCGCAAGAACTCTCGGGCCAGCGCCAACCATTCATCGACCTTCTGTTCGGAAAAATTTGAGGGAGTATTGGACAGCATGAAATGTACCTTCAACTTATATGCGTTTGGCTGCTCGGCACCGATGTCGCCTCTTTTGAGGCATTGTTCAAATTGATTTCCCCGGTTGATGCGGGGTCTAACATCCGGCGAGGCCGTTGCAGCAATTGCGGTCTAACTCAAGGCTTTGCCTCCTTCTATCCCATCGCGTTGGCCGGCCATCTCGAGGCCGCAGATCAGCATCCCCAGGGGAGCCCTGACGACCTGGTCAATTCGATCGGACAGCTATGCCCGCCCGCAGCCCGACCCTCCGACATTTAAAATAGGACAAATTAAATGTCCATATTAAATGTCTTCGAGCTTTAGGCTGGCGGGTGAGGCTCCTTCCACCACTGGCGGAGGGGCGCTGACCCAGCAAAGGATGACGCGGTTTCCTCTCGACTGGACTCAACGCTCCTTGAAGGCGCGCTCCGCCTGATCTCGCAAGGGCTTTACGAGATAAGACAAAGCGGTCCGCCCGCGCGTCTTGATGAAGACATCAACCGGCATGCCCGGCACCAGCTTGGAAGAGCCGAGCTTTGCAAGTTCATCCGGCTTGAGCAGGACCCGCGCCGTGTAATAGCTGGTACCGGTTTTCTGATCCTGCGTAATGTCTGCAGAGACGACGCTGATCTCGCCCTCGACCTCGGGCGTGGTCTTTTGGTCGAAAGCGGCAAACCGCATCGTCGCGACCTGGCCGACATAAACCTGATCGATGTCCCGTGGCGCGATCTTGACCTCGACGGCCAAGGCGTCCGCATCCGGTACAATCAGCATGATCTGCTCACCGGGCGCAATCACGCCGCCAACGGTATGGACGCTGAGCTCGTGGACGCGGCCGGATTGAGGCGCCCGGATATCGATCCGGTTGAGCTGATCCACCGCTGCGGTCTTCCGTTCAGCCAGCTCGGATAGTTTCGAGCGCGTTTCGATCAAGTCCTTGCCGACCTCCGTTCGCAGGTCCTGGTCAATCTGGATGACCTGCAGCTCAATCTCAGCAATCTTTCCCTTCGCCTGGGCAATCATGCCGCTTAGCTGGCTACGCTCGCCTTCGAGGCGGGCAGCATCGCGTTCGAGAGCAGTAAGCCGACTGATGGGCACGAGGTTCTTCTGCCAGAGCGAGCGCACGCCTTCGAGCTCTTGATGGATCAAGTCGACTTCCTTCTGCTTGGCGTCGAGCTGTCCCAAATAGCCTTTGATCTCGTCCTGCAGTTGCGCGCTGCGTTCCTTCAGTTGCGCCTTCTGCCCGCCCCTCGCCTGTTGACGCAGATCAAACAGCTTGGTCTCCGCAGCGATGGCGCGACCAGCATCGGAATTGTTGTCTTTGGTGCGCTCCAGCAATGCCTTTGGAAATGTCACGTGATCGGCGCCATCACGCTCGGTCTCCAGGCGCGCCTGACGAGCGAGGAGCTCGTCCAGGCTCTTGGTGACGATCGTGGCATTTGCGAGCGTCTGGGTCTCGTCGAGCCGGATCAATATGTCCCCGGCATTGACCCGATCTCCCTCGCGCACACGCAACTCTCCTACGATCCCCCCCGTTGGGTGCTGAACTTTCTTCACGCTTGAATCGACGACGACAACACCTTGCCCGATGACCGCGCCTGACAATTGCGATGTCGCGGCCCAGCCGCCGATGCCGAAGGTCACGCAGCCGAACATGATCATGCCAACGACGATGTAGCGCTGAATTGATTGCAGCGCGGGTGTCACCTCGCGGTCCATCGTCCGCCTCCCTGGCTGTTCGCCACAACTTTAAGTGGACCTGGATGGGCAGGCCTGAGCACCTTTCTGAGAACCTCCTCCTTTGGTCCAAACGACTGCGCGCTGCCGTCGCCAATCACCAAGACATGGTCGACGCCGTCCAGCGCCTTTGGACGGTGGGCAATGACCGCCACGATACCGCCGCGGCGCCGCACATGCAGGATGGCCTCGGTGAGAGCGTCTTCCCCCTCGGAATCGACGTTCGACGACGGCTCGTCAAGGACCACAAAAAAGGGATCTCCGTACAAGGCGCGCGCAAGCCCGATGCGCTGCCGCTGGCCGGCCGATAGGGCCATTCCGCCTTCCCCGATCCGAGTGCTGTAGGCGTCGGGAAATGAAAGGATAAGGTCGTGCACGCCGGCGGCCCGCGCCGCTTGCAGCACCCGCTCAGGCGTCGCGTGCAGATCGAAACGCGCGATATTGACCGCCACGCTGCCTGCGAACAGTTCGACATCCTGCGGCAAATAGCCGATATGCTTTCCCAGCGCTTGGGGCGACCAATGCTCGAGGGCTGCGTTGTCGAGCTTGATCTTGCCGCGAAGCCGCGGCCAGACGCCGACGAGCGCCCTCGCCAGCGTCGACTTTCCGGATCCGCTTGGACCAATGATCCCGACCGCCTGTCCGCTCTGCAGATGGAACGAAACGTCGGCGAGAATCTGCTTGTCCGAATCCGGTGCCGCGACCGCGAGGTGCTCGACAGCGATGGCCCTGGTGGGCGCCGGAAGGGCCAGCGGCTCCTCCTCTGCAGGCAGGAGCTTCAGCAGTTCATCGAGCCGAGCACCGGACTGGCGTGCACCGACAAATCCCTTCCAGTTTGCGATCGCGATTTCCACCGGCGCAAGTGCCCTGGCCGTCAGGATCGATCCCGCGATGATGATCCCGGCGGTGGATTCCTGATTGATGACGAGAACGGCGCCAACCGCAAGAACCAGCGACTGCAGGATCGAACGAAACACTTTCGAGAGCCCACCGAATCCGGTCCCGATATCGCTGGCTCGTTCGTGAGCGGCGAGGTACTTGCGATTGACCTCCTGCCAGCGCGAGGCAGCTTGATGCCTCATTCCCATGGCCTGCAGGACTTCGGCGTTGCGCCGCCCCTCGACGGCCAATGCACTGCGCGAGACCGCCAGACGTGAAGACGCCTTCGCCGGTCCTCGGGTTCGCGTTTCAGTCAGGATAGTGATTGCGACCAGCACCAGCGCGCCAACCAGAGCGGTCACACCGATCCAGAAATGAAACAGGAAACAAATCCCGAGATAGACCGGCATCCACGGCAAATCGAACAGCGCGGTCGGTCCGCCGCCCGAGAGGAAACTGCGGACCTGGTCGAGGTCACGCAATGGCTGCAGGCCGTCGCCATCGCCTCGCGTCTTTAACGGCAGGCGAATGAGAGCATCGAATACTCGGCCTCCGAGTTTCTCGTCGAAGTACCGGCCGATGCGCACGCCGATCCTGCTTCTGACCAGGTCGAGTCCGCCCTGAAAAAGATAGAGCACGATCGCCAGCACCGAGAGAGCAATCAGCGTCGGGATGCTGCGCCCGGGCAACACGCGGTCGTAAACCTGAAGCATGAAGAACGAACCGGTGAGCATCAGCAGATTGCTCAAGCCGCTGAACGCCGCGAGGGCCCAGAATATTCGGCGGCACGAGTTCAGAAACGTCGCGATCTCGGATCGCGGCTCGGCGTAGTCCTCCGCCGACCGAGGCCGGCCCGAGAACAACCGTTGTCGAATGGCCTCTATCGTCCACTCGGTCCAGCCCGACACCTCCCGCAGCGCACGCTCCGCGAGAGGACGCACGGCGAACTTGAACACCGTCAGCTTCGAGTTCTCGATTTCTTCGATATGTCCAAGCGGGGGGATTTCTTCCCCCCGCGCAAAATCAGTCATGGCACTCGCCCCTGAACCATGCCTTTGTTGAGTAACCGACCCCCAAGGCAGATTGAGATTTGCTCCTCGTCCTCAAGTCGTTCCGTACCGCCGAACGCCTCGACTACGCGAAATGGAAGTCATGGCTGTTCAGAGCACTCACTTTCGTATTCGTCAGCGTGAGCGTATCGTTCCCCGCTGAGATCACGACATCATGGCCAACCTGGGACGCGTGAGACAGAACATCGGCAAAGCTGTCGAACACGCTCTTGCTGAATTGGATCGTGTCGTGTCCCGCTCCAGCGACCGTGAAGCCCTGCACAGTGGAATGGCCGAAATTGCTGTCGAACACGAACGTGTCGTTGAGCTGGCTGGTGCTGCTGTACATGAAGTCATTACCGCCAGTCCCGGTCATGACACTCGTGTGACTCCCGGCAAGCATCGCCGCGCCCGAACTCGTCGCGACCACGTGTCCGCTGCTATCGACCTCCTGGGCCTTGAACGTATGTAACGTGTCGGACAAGGGAGAGGTGGTGAAGCTCCAGTTGCCCTTCGCATTCGCGGTAACCGTGCCGAGCACCGTATTGCCGTCGCTGACCTTGACGTGGCTGTAGGCGTCGGCCGTACCCTTGATCGTGGCGGAATGGTTGCTCCAGTTCTCGGAGACATCGGTGAAGTCGATCGATTTCGTCGAGGACGGCGGGGTCGGTATGGTTGACGTCGCTACCGTCACTGCGTCAGCGGCGGAGGCGGCGCTGGTGTTGCCGGCAACGTCGATAGCCTTGGCCGTAAAGTTATGGCTGCCATTGGCAAGGTGGCCGGTATCGAAGCTCCAGCTCCCGCCACTGCTGGTGGTGGCGGTCCCGATCTGCTTGCCGCCGTCGAAGACGTCGATCGTACTATTTGCCTCCGCGGTTCCTTTGAGGACGAGGTCGCTGAGGGTGGTCGTGCTGCCGACGGTCGAGCCAGCCTGCGAGTAGGCCGCCATGGTCGGCGCACCCGGCGCATGCGTGTCAACGGTGACCGAAAGCGCCGCGGACGCTGCACTGGTGTGACCGGACGAATCCGTGTCGGTCGCCGTCAGGTGATGCGCACCGTCGTTCAGCGCTGGCGTGCTCAGGCTCCATTGACCGTTGCCGTCGACCGTGGCCGTCCCGATCTGCGTCGTACCGTCGAACACCTTGATCGTCGTATTCGCTTCGGCAGTGCCGCTCACGGTCACCTTATTGATGTTGGTGACCCCGTCGCCGGCAACGCCGCTATCGGGCGAGAACGAGACGATCTTCGGAGCACCCGGCGAAGTCGCGGGGGGTGTTGGTGTCGTCGTCCCCCCGATCACGGGATCGAGCGCCTGCGACGCAGCACTGATGTTGCCGGCGGCGTCGGTGGCCTTCGCCGTGAGAGCATGAGTCCCCCCAGACAGCACGCTCGTCGTGATGCTAAAAGCCCCGCTCGAACTCGTCGTGCCCGTGCCGACGACCGTTGTCCCGTCATAGACTGTGATGCTGCTGTTCGCCTCGGCTGTTCCAGCCAGCAAAACGTGATTGGTATTGTCAACCGTAGCGCTGGTCAGAACCGGCGCGGCCGGCGCATGGGTATCGACCGTCACACTCAGCGCCGCGGATGCGGCACTGGTCTGACCGTTCGCGGTCGCCGTCGCCGTCAGCATGTGCTTGGCGTCGGTTAGCACGGAGGTGATGTAATCCCAGGAGCCTGTCGAACTTGCCGTCGTTGTGCCGATCTTGGCGCCGCCGTCGTACACGGTGACGGTGCTGTTGGGAGCCGCGGTGCCCTTCAGGTCAAGCTTGTTTGCGCTGGTGATCCCATCGCCGCTAACGCCGCTATCGGGCGAGAACGAGCTGATGACCGGCGCGGCCGGCGCGCTCGACCCTGTCGGCGCCGCCGACGACAGTGTACCGTCCACCGATATGGTCTGGCCGGTGCTGATATCAGTATTGTTCTGCCAGTTCACGCCGGCGTTCGTGACCGAGGAGTAACCGTAATAACCCTTCTGCATGATGTTGCCGGAGACAACATTGCCGCTCATGCCTGCGCCGGTGTTGTCCAGGTAGATGTTGTAGGATGTCGTATGCAGTCCCGCGACCGGCACCGGAGTCTGCTGCAGCATCAGGTTGTCGGTAACGACGCAATTGTTGACCGGACCGTAGTCCGTCTTCATGAAGACGTCAGCCGTATCGAACGAGATCATCGTGTTGTGGTTGATGGTGTCGCCAGGAGCGCCACCGCCGATGTAGATGCACTCGTAATGGCCGTCCGGGGTGCCATTCAGGTCGTGCATATAATTGTTCTGGATCAGATTCCCACCGTCAGACGAAATGCAGTGAGACATCCCAGACATGTCGTTGCCGGTGATGGTGGCGCCGGTACACAGGATGTTCGATCCATTAACATTCCCGCCGGCGGAGTTCAGCAGCGTACAATTCGTGACCTTGAGGCCGCTGGCATTGTTCGTCGCGCCGGCATCAATATTGTAGTAGCCGCCATTCGCATCAATGCGGCAGTTCTCGATCGTCACATTGGGAGCTTCGACGTAAACCGTGCCTTTGATATCAAGGCCTGAGATCACAGCTCCCGCAGTGGTGATGACGAGATCGCCGTTATGCGGCGTCAACGTCGTCCCTGCAGGAACGCCTGTTGTCGTGGCGTCAGGATATCCAGCCAAGATCGTCGCTACCAATGCACCTCTCCTTTTTGAATGGGGATATTTCCTGTGATTTCGGCGCGATTGCAGCTCTCGCTGAACGCGCGCGGCGAGAGACTCATGCGCCAACGGCGACGGCTTTTTTTGGACGACACATGGGCCTAGTTGGGATCATTTTGCTCACCTCCAACCACACTCGTCTCGTTCTGAGAGGAAGAGACTAGAAAACGCAGCCCCCCATTCAGTCTCTAAGCTACGGGCGCAGTTAGCGTTATCAAAATCGCGCAGCACGAAGCATCAGAGAACGCTAGCGAGAGCGCACCACACATTTGGCAAACGGATTTTTTCCGTTGCAGCATTTCCGCAACACTGAGTCTCGCGAACGCATCGAGAATGTCTCGATTCTCCTGCGCTCCGCAATCAGCAACACGCGAGATGATGAGTTTTCGTTTTAAAAATCGGAATTTGAGATATTTCCGATTTTGTCGGCGAAAGTCGAAAAGGATGATGGGCACCAGATTAAAGCAGACACCATATCCTGCGGATCGCTCCGCTGCTATTTCGCATCGCAGTTCGGCGACCGTGGTTTAACAGGTCTCTTAAATTATTCCTTGCCGCCGATAGAACGACACTGAATGGCCGCCACCCCGCTCGACATCCCAGTAACAGTAGCGTTCGAGCCAGGAATGCGCAGCGAAGACCTTATCTTGGTCCGCAGAGGCATTAACAAACGCCAAGCGAACGTGGCGTTGGCCACGGTCGGTATCGATCTTGTGGAGCACGCCGTCGAGCGTTAAGGCGCCAAAGGGATTAAATAGAAACAGGACCGTCGCGTCCGTGTAGTCGAAATCCTCCGCCAGCCCGTTCTGCACAAGCACGGGCGCTTTAGCACCACGCAAGCGTTGCGCATTGTTGCGAGCCTCCTTGCAAAGATCCTCCGAATAATCGACTCCGACCACTTTCCTGCACGGCTGTCGCGCCGCGCAGCACAACACTCTTCCCTTCCCGCAACCAACATCCACGAAAGTATCCGAACGCTGTAGCGCCAAGAGCTGAAGGACCTTATAGATGATCGAATAATTGATGGTGGCATAATACCAGGAATCCGGCTTATCGACCTTAACAATGCCTCTCGTCGATATGCCAAGCTGGGCCTCCCAGCGAAGATTATTGAAGCGCTCGAAGACGTGATTTCCGATGAGCATCATGGAGGCTCCTCCGCGCCGGCGATTTTGTACCAAAAATGCGAGATCCGTTTAGTAGCCCTCAGCGAAGTTTAAAGCTGGCACTTGCGTTATTTATTTATTTTTCTATTTTGAGGCGCATTAATATAACAATATTTCGGCTATCCGACCATATGATTTCAATTGTTGTACCCGCGCACAATGAGGGTTCGGTCATTGCCCGGACCCTGCGGCCTTGGGTCAACGGGGCAGGCTCCGAGGAACTGAGCATAGTCGTCGTATGCAACGGGTGCACGGATCAAACGGCCGCCATTGCCCGTCAATTTGGTCCAACGGTTCGCGTTATCGAGTCGGAGATCGCCAGCAAAACGAACGCCCTGAACCTTGGAGATCAGCTATCCAATGGCTTTCCCCGAATTTATATTGATGCCGATATCCTCATTTCTCTCGACAGTATCCGCAAGCTCGCAAGCCGCCTTGAGCGGAACGACGTCTTGGCCGTGGCTCCGACGCCCGACATCGATCTGACTGACTGTTCTTGGCCTGTCCGGAAATATTTTGGTATCCGATTCAGACTACCCTCCTCCCGCGAGGGGATCGGCGGATCCGGCGTATACGCCTTGTCCGAGGCCGGCCGTAAGCGATTCACTCAATTTCCCGATGTAATTGCCGATGACACCTTTGTTCGCCTGCAGTTCAAGCCGGACGAACGGGAGACCCTCGCGAGTGTCAAATCTAGAGTTTATCCGCCACGCACGCTCGGGCAACTGATTAAGATCAGGAGCCGCGCCTATGCCGGGACGCGCGAAGTAGCCAATCGATTCCCCGAGCTCCTCGTCAATAAAGGTGAGACCAACAATCGCTCGCTTCTCGCGCTGCTCCGCGAGCTCCATTCGTGGCCGGGACTATTGATCTATTGCTGCGTCAATGTCCTTGCCCGCGTCCGAGCCCTTCGCCGCTCTCGGAGCCGCTGTTCAACCTGGCAGCGGGACGATACGTCCCGCGTCGCGCTGCCTGCAGATGCACGCAAGTGAATGGACCTGCCCTTCCCGGATCGATCCGCACTCGTTCTCTGCCGATCAATTAAATATCTTACTATTATATTTTCCAAATAACGCTTCCATTTTTATTTTAAATGCATTAAATCCACCTTCGATCTTGAGCAACTTCCGATGGCGAGGGTACCGGCTCCACGCGGCGGTGGAGATCGTTTCCCGATAGCCGCGGAGCGATTGGCCGGATCGCGAGGGGTTGTCGATGCTCCATAACAGCGCCTTGGTGGGAGACCGAATACGCGCACCGAAGCACCCGAAGTTGCTGGCGGTGTCTTCCGGTGGCGGACACTGGGTACAGTTGCTTCGCATCAAACACGCCTTCGAGGGGTGCGAAGTCGCATTCATAACGGTGCACGAGTCGTATCGTCAGCAAGTGCCAGACCACAGGTTCTATGTGGTCAATGATGCGAACCGCTGGGACAAGATCGGATTGATAAAGAGCACGCAAAGGCTCAGCCGCATCATCTGGAAGGAGAGGCCGGACATCGTCGTTTCGACCGGTGCGGCTCCGGGGTACATCGCCCTGCAGCTTGGCCGAATACTTGGCGCGCGAACCATCTGGCTCGATAGCATCGCCAACGTTGAACAGCTCTCAATGTCCGGAGCTTGGGTCGGTCGCTGCGCCGATCTCTGGCTGACCCAATGGCCTCACCTCGCCCGCCCCGGAGGCCCCCATTACGCAGGATCCGTGCTATGATCTTCGTGACAGTCGGCACACAGGTCCAGTTTGATCGTCTGATCCGCACCGTGGACGAGTGGGCCGGCGCGCGCGGAAAAACAAACGTCTTTGCGCAGATCGGCCCGTCGGACTATCGGGCCGGCCATATCCACGTCGAACGATTTATCGATCCGGCTCAGTTCAGGAAATGCGTGGAGCAGGCAAAGCTTGTCGTCGCCCACGCAGGCATGGGCTCCATCATCACCGCTCTTGAACTTGGAAAACGAATCATTGTCATGCCGCGCCTGGCGCGCCTAGGCGAACACCGAAACGATCATCAGGTTGCGACGGCAAAACGTTTCGCCGAGCAAGGACGCATTGAGGTCGCTTTCGACCAGACCGAACTCGTCGAGAAACTGGACCAGATGGAAGCCTCCGATAACGCAGCGCGCCTGGGCGCCGAGGCTTCTCCGGGTCTCATCTTGGCGATCCGGACGTTTATCGAGACCGGCCAGATTCATTTCGATCACGGCTCCCCTTCGGCGTGGGTTGTTTGACATGCAGATGCAGAATTGCGGGCACTCTTTGTCGCTGGCTCGATGTGAGGACGACACGCTCGTTGGCCTGCACCGAACGGGATTCTCGCCTTCGGCGCATCCGAGCAAATTGGACGTATCCGTCGTCATCGTAAGCTGGAACACCCGCGAGATACTGCGAGGTTGCCTGCACTCCGTCTTCAACGAAACGCGGCAGGCTTCATTCGAAGTCATCGTCATCGACAACAACAGTCACGATGGCTCGGCCGAGATGGTTCGAGCTGATTTTCCAGCGGTCAAGTTGATCGCAAATCCACAAAACCGTGGATTTGCGGCCGCCTGCAACCAGGGCATGCGGCTGGCTTCAGCGCGCTTCGTTCTCTTGCTTAATCCGGACACCCTTGTCCTCGATGACGCCATATCCCGTTGCGTTCGTTACGCTGATGTCCGTCCCGACATCGGCGTCGTAGGCTGCCAGGTGCTCGAAAACGAGAGCCGGATCTCGCCGACGGGCTTTTCGTTCCCAAACCCGCTGAATGTGTTTCTCGCGCTCTCGGGCCTGTCCAGGCTGTTTCCCGGCTCGCGCCTTTTTGGTCGGCCAGAGCTTAGCTGGTGGGACCGCAATACCGAGCAGGACGTCGATGTCGTCACCGGCATGTTCATGCTCGTGCGACGCGAAGCCATTGCCGAGGTGGGGTTAATGGACGAATCCTACTTCGTCTATGGAGAGGAAGCCGACTGGTGTTATCGCTTCGCCAAGGCTGGATGGCGACGCGTCTTCACGCCATGCGCCAAGATTGTCCATCTGGACGGCGGCGCAAAGAGCACCTCGCAAGCTAGCAAGAAAATGTTCGTTCAGCTCCAGAAGAGCTCGATGATCTACCACCGGAAAAATCTGGGGCTCGCCGCGTGGTGGCTGGCGAAGATGATCTATATCGTCTCGAATTTCGTGCGAATGATTGCCTGGTTCGTTCTATCCGTCATCAAGCGTGATCAACGGAATCGGCAGAGGTCTGCGGCCGCCAGGGCAGCCCTCGTCTACCATTTTGTCGGACGCGAACCCGAATGAAGAACCGCACCTGTTCATCATCCGCCAGAACTGAGGCGGCGCTCTTAACTGGCATTTTGCTCGCGTGGTCGAGCCGAGATGATTTTTCACTGAATTATATGGTGTAGAGATGTCGAACGAGATGAAAGTCGGCGTTATTGGCTACGGATACTGGGGTCCCAACCTGGTCCGGAATTTTGCAACCAATGAATCATCGCGCGTTGTCGGGGTTAGCGACCTTGATGCAGGCAAGCTGGCCGTCTGTAAACGCCGCCATCCCGAGATCGCAACCACATCCAATTTCGACGACCTTTTGCGCGATCCAAATATTGATGCCGTGGCGATCGCAACACCTGTCCATACTCACTTTGAGCTGGCGCTCGCCGCGTTGAAGGCCGGAAAGCATGTTTTCGTAGAGAAGCCGCTGGCTCAGACGTCCGAACAGGTCCGTCGCCTCGTCGACGAGGCGGATCGCCGCGGATTAACATTGATGGTGGATCACACCTTCCTCTACACGCCGGCCGTCCGAAAGATCCGCGAACTCGTGCTCCAGGACGAACTCGGCGAGGTCTACTATTATGATAGCACCCGCTCCAGCCTCGGCCTATTCCAGAGCGACGTCAATGTGATCTGGGATCTCGCGGTCCACGATATCTCCATCATCCAATACATCATGGACGAAGACCCGGTGACCGTCTCGGCGACTGGATCGTGCCATGTGGCCGGCTCCCCCGAGAACATGGCTCACATAACGCTGTTCTTTGCGAGCAAGTGCGTCGCCCATGTGAGCGTGAACTGGCTCTCACCTATCAAGGTGCGGCAGACCTTTGTCGGCGGCAGTAAGAAGATGATCGTCTATGACGACCTCGAGCCGACTGAAAAAATAAAGGTCTACGACAGGGGCATAACCCTGAATGCGCCGTCCGAGGATGCTCATCAATTCCGTATCGGATATCGCGCCGGTGATATGTGGGCGCCGCACATCTCGACAACCGAGGCGTTACAGACCGAGGTCGAGCACTTCATCGAATGCGTGCACACTGGCGCGCCGGCGGTTTCCAGCGGCACGTCTGGCCTGCGGGTCATCGAGGTGTTGGAAGCGGCGTCGCGCTCGATCATAAATCAAGGCAAGCCCGTTGAGCTGAAGCAGCAGCGCAAAATTCCCCAACTCGCCAGGGCTTTTGCCTAGCTGCGGGCCACCGCTCCCAATCCTCATTTAACGCGCCGCCCCCGCCATGAGCTCCGTACAACGTTCAATCTTCTTCTCCGCGGCCGAACGCTACGCGAGCTTGGTGCTTTTTTTTCTCGTCACCGCCGTGTTGTCGCGGATGCTGTCTCCCAAGGAGTTCGGAATCTTCGCGGTTATCAGTGCCCTCACTACGGTGATAACCGCCTCATTTCAAGACTTTGGCGGTCCCAACTATCTGATTCAGAAGCAGGAGCTGTCGCGCGACGCTATCCGTACCGCTTTTACCATCACGCTGGGACTCTCCGTCGCGATCGGGCTGGTCCTCTTCGCATCCGCGCACCTCATCTCACATTTCTTTCAGCAAGACAGCCTCTCAACCGGCATTGCAGCATCTGCGCTCAATTTTCTGCTCATTCCATTCTCCGGGACGGTATCGGCGCTGTTTCGCCGCGATATGCAGTTTGGGAAACTCGCGGTCTGCAATCTTGCGGCGAATTCGATGGGAGCCGTGGCCTCAATCATTCTGGCAATGCTGAACTTCAGCGCCATGGCGCTTATTTTGGGCAATATCGCCACCAATGCCTTGCTTACGATCTTGTTGGTCGCCTGGCACCGTGATGTCGGCACGTTCCGTCCATCGCTTCGAGAATACCGCGACGTCCTCAGTTTCGGCCTCTATTCCGGTGGCGTAAGCGTCATTAACGTCTTCTATAATCTCGCGCCTCAACTGTTCCTGGCCAGGATCCTTGATTTTGCATCTGTCGGCCTCTACAGCCGCGCGCTCAGCATCACCCAGGTGTTCGATAAGCTGGTGATGCAAGCCCTGAACCCGGTGATCATGCCGGCGATCGTTGCGCAAAACAAAGCCGGCGCGAGTCTGAAGAACGTCTATTTGGAGGCGGTCCAGCTCCTTGCGGCAGTACAATGGCCCTTTCTCGCCTTTATCGCGGTCATGGCCCGATCGATCATTGCGATCTGGCTCGGCGAGAGTTGGCTTGATATCGTTCCGCTGGTGCGCGTTCTCTGCATCGCAAACATGGCATTGTTTGCAGCCTGCCTGAGCTACCCCGTGCTTGTCGCCAGCGGACGGGTGCAGGATGCACTGACCTCGTCGTTGATCTCGCTCCCACCCTCACTGCTGGTCATTCTATGTGCCTCGTTCTTCGGCGTGCAGGCGGTTGCGGCGTCCGCGCTGCTGACGCTGCCCTTCCAAGCCTCTGTTGCCATTTATTTCATCGGACGGCGTCTCGCGATCACACCAAGAGAGCTTGCCAACGCGCTTCTGAAGAGCGGAGCCGTCACCGCCTTGAGCGCTTGCGGCGCAGCCGGTTGCGCGGCGCTGATTGATGCGGGGATGTTGCTACCCTTTGTTGGCCTGATCTCGGCATGCGTCGCCTTCCTCGTCTGCTGGTGGCTTGGTCTGGCGCTCACGGGACATCCATTGCTGGATCATCTTTCTCAAGCAGCTGCCAGCCTCGCCGTAAACGCTCCGGGGCTTCGGCCGTCGCGTCCATTACTGTGACACTGTCGTAAAGGAGATTGAAGATGCCGATGACGAAGGACGTGCAACTCGGTCGCGATGTGCGGATATTTCACCCGGACCTCGTCAACCTTTACGGCTGTTCGATCGGAGACGAGACGAGGATTGGCACCTTCGTCGAAATCCAAGTTGGCGCCCAGATCGGAGCGCGCTGCAAAGTCTCCTCGCATAGCTTCATCTGCGAGGGCGTGACCATTGATGACGAGGTTTTCATCGGCCACGGCGTGATGTTCACTAACGATAAATATCCGAGGGCGACCACGGCCGACGGGCGGCTGCAGGGAGCCGCCGACTGGGCGTTGCAGTGCACGCGTGTCGGACGGAGGGCATCCATCGGCTCCAATGCCACGATCCTTTGCGGCGTCACGATCGGTGCCGGAGCAACGGTTGGCGCCGGCGCCGTTGTGACGCGGGATGTGCCGCCGGGTGCGGTCGTGGCGGGGGTGCCTGCCAGAGTGATCTCGACCGCAAAAGCCGCAGGAAAAGCAGCCCAGCAACGCGAGTTCGCAGCCCAAGACGGTTGATCCTCACGAATTAACGCAGATCAGAGATGGAAGGTAATTTTCCCTTGTTAATTTCCGATATTTAATTTTAAATACGACCAGTTTAAAAATATTTCACATTTAAAAGATAGGGCCGGCGCCTTGATACCTTTTCTGGATTTGAAGGCTCAGTATCAGCAGATCAAGCCAAGGGTCGATGAAGCAATCGCAAGCGTGGTGGCGAGCGCACAGTTCGTGTTGGGGCCGGAGGTGACCAGGTTTGAGGATCGCTTTGCCGCTTACTGCAAGGTCAGCCACTGCCGTGCAGTCAATAGCGGGACCTCGGCGCTGCATTTGGCGCTGCTCGCGGCTGGAGTCGGACCCGGCGATGAAGTGATCACGGTTTCCATGACCTTTGTCGCGACGACAGCCGCGATCCTCTACAGCGGCGCCAGACCGGTCTTCGTCGACGTTGATCCCGTGACTTGGACGATGGATCCCGCCTTGATCGAAGCTGCCATCACGCCGCGGACGAAGGCCATTTTGCCCGTCCATTTGCACGGTTTGATGGCAGAGATGGACCCCATCATGGCGATTGCTCGTCGACACGGGCTCGTTGTGATCGAGGATGCAGCACAAGCGCACGGGGCAGAATACAGAGGCCGCCGCGCCGGTTCGATCGGTGATCTGGGCTGCTTCAGCTTCTACCCCGGCAAGAATTTGGGAGCCTATGGCGAGGCCGGCGCGATCGTAACCGATCGGCCCGACCTAGTGCACAAGCTTTCTCTGTTACGCGATTGGGGACAGGCGGCGAAATACGATCATGTGCTGCCCGGCTACAACTACCGCATGGACGGTATCCAGGGCGCAGTGCTGAATGTGAAGATGGATTACATCGAATCCTGGACCGAAGCGCGCCGAGCGATAGCTGCGCATTACGATCGTCTCCTGGCCAAGTGTGAATTCGCGCGGCCTCAACCGCCTGCACATTCTCGGCACGTCTACCATGTCTATGCAATCGGACTGTCAGGCCGTGACGAAGTGCTGAGATCGCTGCAAAAAAGCGGCATTGGCGCGGGCATTCACTATCCGGTGCCCGTTCACCTCCAGAAGGCCTATGCGAATCTGGGCTATCACGCCGGCGATTTTCCCGTGACCGAGCACTTGGCCGGCACGTTTCTTTCGCTTCCGATCTATCCGGAGCTTACGCCGGAGAACGTCGCTGAGGTGGTGACACAATTGGAGAGAGCGGCGCTCGTCGAAGCCGTCTAGGTCGATTAGAACGGCGGCCCGACTCCTTGGAGATCGTTTGTTCGAAGCCCAATCAAAGGAGGGCGTTTTGGCTGATCTGAAAGGAAAACGCGTTCTGGTCACTGGAGGAGCCGGCTTCATCGGCTCTCATATCGTGGATCTGCTGTGCGATGAAGGTTGCATCGAAATCGTCGCGCTTGACAACATGGTCAGGGGACGACCGGAAAATCTCCGCCGTGCTCTGGCGCGCGGCCCGGTACGACTCATTCTGGGTGATATCCGAGACGGCAAGTTGATGGAGCCGCTGGTCAAGACCGCCGACATCGTCTTTCACCAGGCCGCATTGCGGATCACTCATTGCGCGGCCGAACCGCGCCTCGCCATGGAAGTGATGGTGGACGCTACGTTCGATCTGCTCGAGCTGTGTGCCAAGCACGATGTCGAGAAGGTCATCGCCGCCTCCTCGGCATCGGTATACGGCATGGCGGAAGAGTTTCCGACGACGGAGCGGCAAAATCCCTATGACAATCGCACCCTCTATGGTGCGGCCAAAGCCTTCAATGAAGGCCTGCTTCGCGCCTACAATGACATGCACGGCCTCGACTATGTCGCCTTCCGATACTTCAATGTGTATGGCGATCGCATGGACATCCACGGCCGCTATACCGAAGTGCTGATCCGCTGGATGGAACGGTTGGACGCAGGCCTGCCCCCGATCATCTTTGGCGATGGGCAGCAGACGATGGACTTCGTGCACGTGCGCGACGTCGCCAGGGCAAATATCCTCGGCGCCAAGGCAAAGATAAGCGACGAGGTGTTCAACGTCGCGAGTGGAACAGAGACCAGCCTGCTGCAGCTTGCCACCGCCCTTGCCTCAGTCATGGGTCGTCGCGGCCTGATTCCGGAGTTCGCGCCGGAGCGCTCGGTCAACCCGGTCCCTCGTCGCCTCGCATCGACCGGAAAGGCGGAGCGCCTGCTGGGCTTTCGTCCGACGATCGCGCTCGAGCAGGGGCTGACTGATCTCGTCAAGTGGTGGCGGGCCGAGCGAAGCTCGCTCGCTGCGCCCCGGAAAGAAGAGGCCACAGCATCGTGATCCCGATCGCACTCCCCTCTCTTTCAGAAAACGAGGCCGATGCGGCGCGCGAAGCCGTGCTATCCGGCTGGGTGTCCCAGGGCCCGCAGGTCGCAGCATTCGAGCGCGAGTTTGCCGCGTTGGTCGGTGCACCGTTCGCGTGCGCCGTATCCAACTGCACCACCGCGCTTCACCTCGCCCTGGCGGCACTGAACATCGGGCCAGGCGACGAGGTCATTACCGCAAGCCATTCCTTCATCGCCACGGCCAATTGCATCAGGTATTCCGGGGCCACGCCGGTCTTCGTGGATATCGACCCGGACAGCTACAATATCGATCCTGAGCTCGTGGCCGAAGCGATCACGCCGCGAACGCGCGCCATCATCGCCGTTCACCAGATGGGAATGCCCTGCGATCTCTCGTCACTGACCGCGCTGGCGGCTCGCCATGGTGTGGTGTTGATCGAGGACGCCGCCTGTGCAGCGGGCAGCGAAATCCGGATGAATGGCGCCTGGGAACGGATCGGCAAACCCCACGGAACGATCGCGTGCTTCTCCTTCCATCCGCGCAAGGTCATCACGACCGGCGAGGGAGGAATGCTGACCACCGGGGATGCAGAGCTCGATCGCAAATTCAGGCTGCTACGCCAGCACGGCATGAGCGTCCCGGACACGGTGAGACATGGCTCGCCGCAAGTGATATTCGAGGACTATCTCGTGGTCGGCTTCAACTATCGCATGACCGATATTCAGGCCGCGGTCGGGCGCAAGCAGCTTCAGCGGTTGGCTGAGCTGATCGGACACCGTCGGGCGCTTGCGTCCCGCTATGCTGAGCTGCTTGGCAATATCGATGGCCTGCGACTACCTTTTGAGCCGCCCTGGGCGAGGTCCAACTGGCAGAGCTATTGCGTCCGTCTGCCGGACCGGCTCGACCAGCGAACGGTGATGCAGCACCTGCTGGACCGAGGCATTGCGACGCGCCGCGGCATCATGTGCTCGCACCGTGAGGCTCCCTACGCAGACGCGGCGCCGCGTCACGGCCTGCGCCAGTCCGAGCTCGCACAGGATCGCTCGATCCTGCTGCCTATCTATTCACAGATGAGCGAGAACGATCAGGACCGAGTCGTCGACGTTCTGCTGGCCGAGCTTGATAGCTAACCCGGTTCGCAGCCGGCGCAGGGCGAGGCTTCCAAACGACTGGCGCTGCTCACCGAGGCTCGAATTGATTCTGGAGCGCATCGCAGATGCCGAAAATCGACGTCGTTGTCCCCTGTTACAATTACGGGCGTTTCCTCAACTCATGCGTGGGAAGCGTTCTTGGGCAGTCTGTGGATGACCTTCGCATCCTCATCATTGATGACGCTTCCACGGACGATTCCCTCGCGGTGGCGACGGCATTGGCCGGGGCCGATCCGCGCGTCAGCGTGATAGCACATCCTCGCAACAAGGGGCACATCAAAACCTATAACGAAGGGATCGCCTGGGCATCAGCCGATTATTTCCTGCTGCTGTCCGCCGACGATTTGCTCGTCCCGGGGGCACTCGAGCGGGCCGTCGAGATCATGGACGAACATCCGGACGTCGTGCTCACACATGGCGAGTGTATCCCCTGGTACGACGATCAACCACTGCCCGCTATCCCAACGAAACCCGGCTATACCTGGACCCGGCACGATCTCCTCGGCGAGATCTGTGCAACTGCGTCAAATCTCGTTCCCACGCCAACTGCGATCGGACGCACGAGCGTTCAGAAGACACTCGGCGGCTACAGGGACTCACTCCCCCACAGTGGCGACATGGAGATGTGGCTTCGCTTTGCCGCATCCGGTTCAATCGCCCGCATCGATGCAGTTCAGGGAATCTATCGAAAGCACGCGCACGCGATGTCCAACACCTATTTTGCAACGCTGGTGTCGGATTACACGCAGCGACAGCAAGCGTTCGACAGCTTCTTCGACGAATACGCTGACCTTTTAACGAACTCTCGCGCTTTGAGGGCGTTGGCGACGCGCACTATGGCCCGCCAGGGGTTCCGCTGCGGTATCGGACTTATCCGGCGCGGCTACGTCAGTGATGGCCGCCAACTCGTCCGCGCAGCCGTTGATGATGTCTTGCGGCATTTTTTCCGCGCCTGGAGGCCGGCCGCGCGCCGCAACTCGCCGCCGCACGCCGAACCGCCAGCCCCGCGCTTGCCCGAGCTTACCGGCGCCATCGCCGGAGCGGAGGCCCGGCATTGCAATCACAGGCATGAACTTTGATCAGCCAGGATATCGATCCATGTCGCCCAATGACCCCACCCAAATTCTCGCGATGAGCCACTGGCGTCGATCGCCGGTCGAGCCTTCCGGCGATCGACGTCCAGGGGAGCCGCCGCGTTTGGTGGGATCACAATCGGGGAGCGCTGCGCAAGCGCATCTGCAGCCGCTTGATGAAAATCCATCGGACGCACCAGCGTCGCCTCTGGTTTCGGTCATCATGTGTGTCTACAACGCAGGACAGTATCTGCGTCCATCGCTGCTAAGCATGCTTTCGCAAACCTACCAGAACCTGGAGATCATCATTATCGACGACGGAAGCACCGACGGCTGCTTTGCCTCGGTTGCGGATTTGCTGACCGACCCTCGCGTGCGGATCCGGCGTCAACAAAATGCTACGCGCCCCGTCGCACTCAATCGCGCGTTGGATCTCGTCCGCGGAGAGTTTTACGCGATCCAAGATGGTGACGACATCAGCCATCCCGCGCGTATCGAAAAGCAGGTCGCCGTCCTGTTGAAGCACCCTGAGCTCGCGGCGGTCTTCTGTGGAAACGATCTGATCATGGACGAGAGGACACTGGCGCCGACTTTTCCCTCCAAAAGCATCGACGATTGCAGACGAGATATCGAAGCATTCCGAATGCCCGCGCACGATCCTACCGGGATATTTCGCATGTCGCTCGTCGGAGATTTCAGATACGAACCCAGCCTGCCGTTCGTCGAGGCGGTAGACTACATCTTGAGGGTGGGAGAACAACACCCCATGCAGGTGCTGGGCGAGTGCCTATACAGCTATCGTATTGTCAACACCTCTGTCACACGACGCGACCCAACCAAGCGCGAACAGGCGGTACAAAGCGCGCTACGCGACGCATGTATGCGACGGGGACTCGAATACGATCGCGCTTTCCCTCAGCGTGCATCGACAAAATCCAAAAACAGTGTACTAGATAATAACCTGGCCGCCCATTTCATAGCGAGCGTCCTGGATCAGCGGACCCGATGCAATCGGTGGGGCGCATTGAAGACGGCCTGGCAATGCGCCCAATTGCATCCCTTCGATTCGCATTATTACAAGGCACTGGTTTACGCGGCGGCACCTGAGAAAGTCATCTCCCTCATCCGTCGCGCGGGCGCTCGAGGCGAGCGGCGGAGGTCGACGAGGCATAAGGCGTGATCGGTCCTGTGGCCACAGATCGCGAAATGGGTCCTCGACAGCTTGACCGTGTCAGGGATCAGGAGTGCTTGTCGTAATGGAGAGGCAATCCCAGCTTTATCCCATAGCAGCGCGTCTGCAAGCACCAGGGCATTGGACCGCAGTTAAGCCACGCCAGTCACGCGCAGCTACGCGGAGCGGCAGTGAGACCGCGCTGAAGTGGCTGATCGCTGCATTGTTCCTGCCCGAAGGATTGTCGTTCTTCATAGGTGACTTTCGGCTCTCGGTGGCCCGGGTGCTCATCATCGTTCTCACCATCCGCGCCACTGCGCAGTATTTCCAGAAATTTCCTCGCGGGACGCTCGTATCTTCAGACCTCTTTGCCCTCGCCGCCGGGCTGTGGATGATCATCGCCGCGACTATCGTGGAGGGACCGGTCGATGGACTCAAGGGCGGTGGCATCATGGCTTTGGAGTTTACCGGCACGTATTGGATATTCCGGCACCATTTGGGTCCGTTAGACGGTAGCGTGCGGCTGATAACATTCGCGTGCAAGCTGACCCTCGTCGTCGTGGCTCTTGCAGCACTCGATCCGCTCACCGACAGACTATTCTGCTACGAGTTTGCAAAAGCGATCACCGGCTATTCATCGCCGGGCTATGAGTGGGCAAAAGCAGTGCACGCCGATACGATGTATAGGAACGGCGTTGTGCGCGCCATGGGTCCGCTCGAACACTCGATTCTGTTCGGCGCAGTCTGTGCTTGGTTCGGAACAATCGCACTATGCACCTTTCCCTCGCGCCTGCTCGGCTGGAGCGTCGCGCTGGCGGCGCTCGCGGGGATCATTATTTCGCAGGCGCGGGGACCCTTGATGGCCTACGCCCTGTCTCTCACAATTGTTACATTCTATTACGTTACCTACCGGGTTCACGCCAGATGGAAGGTGCTTGGCACACTGTGCCTGCTCGCCACCGTGCTTCTCTTCATGTCCTCATCGAACCCGGTTGCGACCCTGCTCAAGCTTTCGGGAATTAGCAACGAAACAGGCTGGTATCGGGAAGCGATATGGGAGGCGGTTACTCCCCTGGTGCTGCAGTCTCCCTTCTTCGGAATGGGATTGAAGACCGCCTGGGATTGGCAAACAGCGGGCCTGGCAGGCGAGAGCGTTGACGCGATGTGGCTCCGACTTGCGATGGTGCTAGGAATACCGACCGCTCTTCTCGTCCTGTTTACAATGATCGGCACCTACTTCGGTGGTTCACTCGATCGCTCGCCTTATCTCTCGCGCGAAGAAGGACGTCTATCGGTGGCTCTCGGTATTGTCACCTTTGCTGCCGTGTTTCTCGGATTCACCGTTCACTTCTGGGGTACGTGCTGGAATCTTTTAGGAATCTTCGCCGGCATACGCGCAAGCTTGGTCGAAGCGCGCGCTTGTCGCCACAAGAGCTCTTGAAGCGGCACTTGAACAGGCTCGATGATAAACAGATTTCTTATAAGTCTCTCGATATATTTCTTCTCGGTGGGGGCCGCGCTGCTTTCCGCCGCAGATGATCGCGGCATTTACCCCGCGCCAAGCGCCTGCATCGCTCCCACCGCGGCAACCGGCCACGCGTTCTACGTTGACCCGTCCGTGGGCAGCATGGCAAACCGCGGCTCCACGGAGGCGCCGTGGAGCACGCTTTCAGCGGTGATCCGAGCCGGGCTCTTCGTCAATGGCACGATCAGGGCGGGCGACACAGTCTACCTGCGCAGCGGCGATCATGGCTCGATCGGGTTGAGCGGAAGCAACTTCGATTTCATCACGATCGCCGCCGATAGCGGCGCCACACCGGTGATCAGTTCGGTCAATATCACTGGATCCAAGTGGATCATCAGAGATCTGACGATAGAGAGCCCCGGCTCTACCCTCGTGAACATCCGCCCTAACGCGTCCAACAACATCATCGTCGGCAACCACATCCTTTCACAGCCGGATGTGCGAGCCTGGACGCGGACAGACTGGCAGAACCATTCAAGCCTGGCCGTATCGATCAACGGTCAATGCACAACGATCCTCAACAACAATATCGAGAACATCCGGTGGGGGATTCTCGCAAATGCTGATCATGCACTTATCCAGGGAAACACGATCAACAATATCGGCGACGATGGCATGCAGGTCACTGCAAGCGACATCATAATTCGCGGCAATCGACTCACCAACTTCCACGATATTGGTGACGGCAACCATGCCGACATGATCCAGGCATTCACTTTATCAAACCGCGTCTATCACGATATTACAATCGACGGGAATATCGGGATCAACCAAACCGACCCTAATCTTCCATTCCCCAATGCTGATACGCAGGGCATCACCGAGTTCGATGGGCGATGGAACAACTACAGCGTCATCAACAACGTTGTCGTCACCAACCATTGGCACGGAATTTCGATTTATGGCGCAACCAATGCCACGCTGATCAATAACACCGTGTTCGGTGATCATCCGAGCCGTGTTCCGTGGATCGGCGTCTTTGCTTCGAAGACCGGAGCCCTTCCCGTCAATAACATCGTGCGCAACAATCTGGCCGGGTCGTACCGCTATCCCAGCACGGGTTTCACGCAGGACCATAACGTGGTCGCCTCCAATCCGGCGGCAACCGTGGTCAAGTTCGATACGGCGAACTATGCGTTCGATCTTCGTCCCAAAGCCGGCTCGCCGGCCATTGGCGCCGGCGCCATGACCGGCGCTCCCGCGGCCGACATCACCGGTAGCGCTCGCGAGCCGCCGATTGATGCTGGGGCATATGCCTACAAGAAAGGTGACGCAGGAAGACGCGACATCATTCCTCCACCGGCCGCGGCCGGCCGGGCATCATCTACCGCGCTTTCCGCACGCGACACCATGAGGAGCAACAGTTCGCAGTCCGCAAGCCTGAGCGCGACGACGCTGGCGGCGTCGAGCGTCCCCTCGTGCACCCCACCCAAATACAGTACATGTGGCTATCCCGACGCAAGCAACACCGGCGTGCCCCCAGACATCGCCCTGACCAGCCGGCAGACGGACGACGGCTGCCTAGTGGTTTCGAACGACAACACGGTGATCGATGCACTGCACGTCACCGGCTGCATTGATGTTGAAGCGAACAATGTGACAATCCAGAATTCCAGGGTCACCGCCACGACCGGCATCTGGTGGGCCATCAAATATGGCGCGACCAAGCCAAATGCCACCGGACTGAAGATCCTGCACGTGACGGTGGAGAGCATTCCGGGGCAAGGCCCGGCTGCCGACGGCGGATACCCATATGGAATTAGCACGCAGGGCACGGGTTCGCTCGAAGTCGGATACAGCAACATTTCGGGCTTCAAAGACGGCATCGATGTCGCCCAGGGCTATATCCATGATAACTGGATTCACGACCTGGCGAAGTACGCCGATGCACACACGCAGGGGATTTATGTTTGGGCAGCTCCGTCAGGCGGCTCGCTGCTCATCAAGCACAATACGATTACGGACATCATTCTGGATTCGACCGCCGCGATCTTCATGAAAGAAGGTCTTGGCATCCATGACGTCACGATCCAGGACAATTGGCTGGCGGGCGGCTCGTACACGCTCTATGGCGGCGGCGCCGACACAACGAACATCCAGGTGCTCGACAACAGGTTCTCGACCGAGATCACGCCAAAAGGAGGTCAGTATGGATCGATTTCCTACTGGTCGAGCACCAGGACGGGCAATCTCTGGAGAAATAACGCCTGGGTGAATGGTCCGCGTGCAGGCCAACCCATAGCCCCGGCCTATTAACGACCTGCGGCCGTCAAGGCGAAAAGCCTGAATCCGCACCTATTGTAGGCTTTTGCTTTCCTAGGGGGTGACACCATCGCGGCCTGAGGGCGGTACTTCGGCAAGGCCGTCCTGCGCGCCTCGGGGAACCGCGATATTAAATATTCGAAATTAAACTGGATTTAAATTATTTAATTTGATATAGGAGACAAATTAAGGGTTAAGGCAGATGCAGGCCGCTCGTCGAGAGCCTCCCGGCCACCGCCACTTGCGCGCGGCCCGGTTGCAATGCGGGACGGACCCAATGTGCGCCCGAGCGAGCACAAGCAAAGTTTGGCCTCTTACGCGAGTAGCGATCGTGACTAGACATATCTCCGTTCGAGCAGGCACGAAGCAGTTTGCGAAGCTGACCATAAGCCTGTTTTATTACATCGCACAGGAGGTATGGCGCTTCGCACTGCAACTGTCGGGCGGCTCGCCGGAACGCAAACTGGTTGTGTTGTACTATCACGGAATACCACTCGTGCATCGACCGAATTTCGTACGCCAGATGGAATCGCTGCAGCGCAGAGCGCGGGTGTGGCCGGCGTGTCACCGCGGAAGCTTGCCTTCGGACAAGCCGAACGTCGCAATCACATTTGACGACGCGTATGTCAGCGTTGCCCACAACGCGTTGCCGGAGCTTGCTTCGCGAGGTTTTCATTCGACAATTTTTGTGCCTGTCGGCCCTTTGGGGAGCCCTCCCACCTGGCAAATGGAGCCTGGTAGTCCGGATTTCCAGGAAACGATCATGTCGGCCGAACAGATAGCAAAGCTACCCTCGCCACTGGTGACGGTCGGCTCCCATAGCTGCAGCCATCCTCGTCTCTCGCAACTCGCCCCGAGCGACGCCCGAACGGAGATACAAGGCTCGCGGGTCAAATTGCAGAATCTGACAACACGAGATGTTCGGCTCTTCGCCTTTCCGTATGGCGACCACGATGCGGGTACGGTCGAATTGTGCAGAGAGGCCGGCTACGACTACGTTTTCACCACTATGCCAACGCCCATTGATGCCGCGAGCTCGGCATTCGTGAGAGGGCGGGTAAAGGTGGATCCGTTTGATGGGCGGCTGGAATACTTCCTGAAGTACAATGGCGCTTATGCATGGGTTTCGCGAGCATCTTCGTTGAAGAGGAAGCTGAGAAAACGCGATCGATCTCGAGCCACGCATCGCAATCGTCTCGTCGAGAGCCACAAGATCCGTGCATAGGTGGTCATTGAGCAGATCAGCAAGGGCCGTGGAGCTTTGTCCGATAACGGCTGCGGATGTGCATGCGGTGGCCGAGTTTCTGCACGCCAAATTGAACAAGCGCCTTGCGGCGGCTGACTGGGAGGCCGCGATCATCCCACCGTGGCCCTGCCACCAGCCGAACCACGGCTTCTTCCTACGTGTCCGCGCAGGAATAGTGGGCGCGTATTTGGCGTTCTATTCCGAGCGGGAGATAGAGGGCCGAATAGAGCGCTTCTGCAATCTGGCTGCGTGGTGCGTTCTCGACGAATACCGTTCGTATAGCCTGCTGCTGCTAAACGCGCTTCTGGCGCAGAAGGGCTATCATTTCACCGATCTGTCGCCGAGCGGAAGCGTGATCCCACTCAACGCCCGACTTAAGTTCTCTCACCTCGACGTGGCGACCGCGTTGGTGCCAAATCTGCCGTGGCCAGCGTGGTCCAGGCAGGTCCGCGTGCTAACCAAGCCGCAGGAGATTGAGCGCGCGCTGTCCGGTCGTGACCTGGATATTTACCGCGACCATGCGCGGGCGAACGCAACGCACCACGTCGTGGTCGCCGTTGAAGGCCGCGGAGCCTGCTACGCCATTTTCCGGAGGGTGCGACGGAAGAATCTCCCGCTGTTTGCCTCAATTCTCTATGTCGGAAACCGAGCGCTATTCCGCACCGTGGCCAGGTACATCTTTCGGCACCTGCTGCTTCGGCACGGAATTCCCGTAACGCTGGCGGAGCTGCGCATAGTGGGCGCCCGTCCTCGCCCATCGGTCATGCTGAAATCGCCGAGACCGAAGATGTATCGGAGCGCGAGCCTGCGCCCGGATCAGATCGATGACCTTTACAGCGAACTCACCTGCGTGGCCTGGTGACAACGAGCCGATGTGGAAACTGGACAGATGCCGATGAGGACCTGCTTGCACCACCTGCTTCAGCATCGCGCCATCTCGCATGGAGCGGCGCCGGCGCTGACGTTTAAAAACGCGACGCTGACCTACGCCGAGCTGTGGGCCCAGGTTTGCAGCGTAGCGGCCAAGCTCGCCGGGCTCGGCCTTCAACGAGAGGAACGCGTGGCCGTCTTCCTCGAAAAGCGCATCGAGACGGTCGCGGCGATCTTCGCGACGTCGCTGGCCGGCGGCACCTTCGTGCCGATCAATCCCGTCCTGCGATCTCACCAGGTTGCACATATCCTGAACGACTGCGGGGCGCGGGTACTGGTCACCTCGTCGGAACGGCTGGAGTGGCTCGCCGAAACGCTCGCTGCGTGCCCTACCGTGCAGCACATCCTGGTGGTCGATGCGATCGACGGGAACGATCCACCGCGTGACAAGAGGCTGCACGGCTGGCCGCTGCGGCCGGACGTCGAGCCTCCCGCTCCCCTGCGCAACAATGGCATCGATCTCGACATGGCGGCGATTCTCTACACGTCCGGCAGTACGGGCAAGCCCAAGGGCGTTGTGCTCAGTCATCGAAACTTGATCGTTGGCGCTGAAAGCGTGGGCCAATATCTGGAGAACACTGCCGAGGACGTGATCCTGGCCGCACTCCCACTGAGTTTCGATGCAGGCTTTAGCCAGCTTACCACCGCCTTCAGTGTTGGCGCGCACGTCGTGCTCATGAACTATCTGCTGCCGGGCGACGTTGTGCGGCTGTGCACGAGGCACCGCGTCACAGGCCTGACCTGCGTGCCCCCCCTTTGGATTCAGATCGCCGATCTGCCATGGACAGCCGAAGCTGCGGGGACCCTACGGTATTTTGCGAACACCGGCGGTAAAATGCCCAAGCCTGTCCTCGACAAGCTGCGGAGCCACTTTCCGCACGCCAAGCCGTATCTCATGTATGGCCTGACTGAGGCGTTCCGTTCCACCTATCTCGACCCCGCCGAGATCGACCGCCGACCCAACTCCATCGGCAAGGCCATTCCGAACGCCGAGATCCTTGTGGTCCGGCCCGATGGCAGACCTTGCGGTCCGGGGGAGGAAGGCGAACTGGTTCACCGGGGCGCGCTGGTTGCAATGGGATACTGGAACGACCCAGACCGCACGGCCGTAAGATTCCGACCGGCGCCGGGCCGAGATGGGTCTTGGCGGACGCCGGAGATCGCGGTCTGGTCCGGCGATACTGTCGTCTCCGATGAAGATGGTTTTTTATACTTCGTCGGACGCAAGGACGAGATGATCAAGACATCAGGATATCGGATCAGCCCGACGGAAATAGAGGAGGAGGCTTACGCGACCGGGCTCGTGCGGGATGCAGTCGCCCTCGGCGTGGAGGACGCCACCCTCGGTCAACGCATCCTGCTCATCGCGAGCCCGGCCGGATCGGGCGGACTCGATCACGCCGCGCTGATCGCCGCGATGAAGCGCAGATTGCCGCTCTACATGGTGCCGTCAATCGTGGTCGTTCAAAATGAAATTCCGCGGTCTCCAAACGGCAAGTTTGACCGCGCCGCACTGAGGAAGGAGTTCGCGTCTTGCCCTTGCGACCAACCATAGCCGCTTTTGGCCAGATCGATGGCCAACTTGCCGTCGGCGGCGTCCCGCTCGAGAGGCTCGCCGAGCGGGTGGGTTCGACTCCTTTTTTTGCCTATGACCGCGCCTTGCTCACCGGTCGGGTCAAACTCCTAAGGTCAACCTTGCCGCCGCGAATCCGTCTGAGCTACGCCATCAAAGCCAATCCGATGCCGGCGGTGGTCCAGCATCTTGCCACACAGGTCGATTGTTTCGATGTCGCGTCGGCATCCGAAATGCGGACGGCACTGGACACGCCGCTGCCGCCGGCAAACATCAGTTTTGCCGGTCCAGGGAAAAACGAAGCAAGCATCACACAAGCCGTCGCGGCCGGGGTCACCATTGAAATCGAGTCGGCAACGGAGGCCGGCCGAATTGTCCAGGCCGGCGGGCGGTTGGGGCTGCGCCCGCGAGTAGCGATACGAGTGAACCCCGATTTCGAGGTCAAAGGCTCCGGTATGCGCATGGGCGGCGGACCGCAACAGTTCGGGATCGACGCGGAAAAGGTGCCGTCGTTACTCGCCGATCTCGCGGCCGCAGATGTCGAGTTTCTTGGATTCCATGTATTTGCCGGCTCGCAGAACTTGAACGCAGATTTCCTTTGCCTGGCTCAGCGCCGGACCGTCGACCTTATACTGCGGCTGGCCGACAAGTCCCCACCGGTCCGTTACGTAAATCTCGGCGGTGGCTTTGGCATCCCCTACTTCGACAAGGACCAGCCGCTGGACCTGCGCGCCATAGGGGCTAACCTCGCGCAACTGCTCGAGACCGCGATCCAACCGAATCTGCCCGAGGCACGCGTGGTGATCGAACTCGGCCGCTACATTGTGGGCGAGTGCGGCGTGTATGTTACCCGGGTTGTCGATCGGAAGGAATCCAGAGGGCGTGAGTATCTGGTGGTCGACGGCGGCCTACATCATCAACTCGCTGCATCCGGTAACTTTGGGCAGGTGATCCGGCGAAACTATCCGATTGCGGTCGGAAACCGCCTTTGTGAAGATGTGGGCGAAGCCGTGACCGTCGTCGGCTGCCTGTGCACGCCTCTCGACCTGCTGGGGGACAATGTCAGGCTGCCGCGCGCCGAAATCGGGGATCTGATCGTCCTGTTTCAGGCCGGCGCATATGGGCTCACCGCCAGCCCCACCGCTTTCCTTGGACACCCGCCGCCGCTCGAAGTGCTTATATAGATTCGAAAATGGGAAGACAAAATGGACATCAATGATCGTACCTTTGACGCCGTCAAAGCAGTTCTCGTGAAGACACTCGGCATCGAGGACCGGGCCGGCACGCTCAATCGGTCGACCGCCTTGTTCGGCAGTATGCCCGAGCTTGACTCTTTCGCGGTCCTTGAACTGCTCACCTCACTCGAGGAGCAGTTCGGGTTCGAAATCGACGGCAGCGAATTTACGGGCGACATCCTTGAGACCGTCGGCTCTCTCACGGATTTCGTCGCGACAAAAACCACACTTCACCGCGATGCGCCTCTCCTCGCCGGTTGAATAGCCGGTCCGATGGCGCGGGGCGCTTGCGCCTCGCAACTCTTACGGCTCGCGGATGCTTTCATCCAAACCACGAAGCAGCGGATACAGGAAATAGGAGATCACGCTGCGCCGCCCGACCTTCAGTTCGGCGGTGACCGCCATGCCGGGGATCAACTGGACTCGATCCTCCGGCAGCCGAAGATGCGTATCGGTCAGGTCGACCAGAACGCGATAGTATGGCGCGGTATGGCGCGCGGCTTCGCTCTTGGGATCTGGGGAAAATGAGTCCTGGCTGATGACGCGGACCGCGCCGGATCCGGTCCCGTATTTCTGAAACGGGAACGCCTCGAACTTGATCCGTACCGGCTGGCCCACCGCCACCTGGCCGATGTCCCTGCCCTCGACATTGACCTCTGCCTGCAGCGGCACATCACGGGGGACGAGCACGAACAACGTCTCGGCCTCGCGAACCACCGAACCGACGGTGCGATTGGCGATCTCCAGCACGATGGCGTCGGCCGGCGCCCTCAAAGCGATCAATTGACGGCGGAGCTCCACCTTCTTGAGGTCTTCCGCCGCGCTGTCTCGCTTGGCGAGCGCTTCGACCAGATCCTGATAGGCCGTCTTGCGAAAGTCCTCGGCGAACACCTTCTGGTCCGCCTGGGACTTGTCGACGCGATGCTTGTAGTCCGCAATATTTCCGCGGACACGCGCCAGATTGCTTTCGACCTCCAGCCGAGCATCGCGGGAGAGCAGCAGGTTCAGCTTCGAGCCAACCTCCTTGTCCATCAAAGTGCTGCGCATGGTCTCGATCGACCTCATGGTTTCGAGCCGCTGCACCAAAACCGCTTCCTCGTCTTGCGCAGTCTTCAGGTTGGCGCGCGCGGATGCGATCTGCGCATCATAATTCTGCATCTGCGCCTCGTAGGACGACCTCCGCTGCAGGAACATCTTGCGCTGCAGGGCCTGCTCGGCATTTGCAGGGTCAGCCGCTGCGTACTCGCGGCCATCCAGCTCGGCCCGAAGCCGATTGATCGACGCATCAAAAACGGCAACCTTGTTGCGCAACTGGTCAAGGTCTGCCTGGGAAAATGTCGGGTCGAGGGTCGCCAGCAGATCCCCCTGATTCACCCGGTCGCCAGCCTTGACGTGGATTTCGCGGATGACCGAGGTCTCCAGTGGCTGCACGACGAGATTGGGATGTGTGGTGATCAGCTTGCCCTGCGCCGTGACGATCATGTCGACCTGCGAACCTGTCGCCCAGCCGATCGCCGCGAGAATGAGCGCGACAACGCAGTAAAGGGTCAAGCGCGCCACCCGCGGAGGCGTTTGCTGCTCGATCTCGATCGCGTCAGACTGGAACTCCCTCACCACATCCGGGCGCCGGGCGGCAGGTCTGAACAGCCGCCTCCGACGCCGCTCGACCGTTTTGAGCTTGGCTCGGCGGCCATCGGCGCTCGCATCAGCACGCGATCCGTCTGCTGTTGTCATGCGATGTGCTTCGTCTGCTGATTCCAAAGATGGCGGTAAATGGTGCATTTCGACAGCAGCCGATCATGATGATCCACATCGACGATCCGCCCCCGATCGATCACCAGGATCTGGTTCGCGTCGGACAGCATCGAGAGGCGGTGCGAGACAATGATGACGGTCCGCCCCTCCGCGATGCGGCGCAGATTGCGCCGAATGATCATCTCGCTCTCGGAATCGAGCGAGCTAGTTGCCTCATCGAGGATCAGAATACGCGGGTTCACAATGAGCGCCCTCGCGATTGCGAGCCGTTGCTTCTGCCCGCCCGACAGATTCGAAGCATTCTCCTCGAGCATGGTGTCGAACCCACGCGGCAGCCGCTCGATGAATTCGTCGGCTCCTGCAAGCTGAGCCGCCCGCACCACTTCGGCAAACGTGGCATCCCGCTTGACGCAGGCGATATTGTCGCGAACCGTGCCACGGAACAAAAAATTGTCTTGAAGAACCAGCCCGAGATTCCGGCGCAGATGCACGAGATCGAGCTCCCGGGAATCGTAGCCGTCAATGCGCAGCAAGCCCTGCTGCACCGGATACATCCCGGAGATCAACCGCGTCAGCGTCGTCTTGCCGGAGCCGCTCCGCCCGACGATCCCGAAGATGGAGCCTGGAGCGATCGAGAAGGAAACATCATCGAGCGCCGGCGCGCCATCGGGCCCATAGCGGAACGAGACATTTTCGAACTCGATCTTGCCCACCACCTCGGGAGCCAGTCCGTCGCGATTGCCATCGCGCTCCGGCTTCTGGTTCATCACCTCGCCTAGCATCTTAACCGAAAGCGCAACCTCCTGATATTCGTGGACCATCGTCACGAGCTGGACCAGGGGCCCCGAGACGCGGCCCGCAAGCATATTGAAGGCGACCAGCGCACCTATGGTCATTTCGCCGCTGAAGACATCGAGCGCGCCCAGGGAGATGATCCCGAGCGTCATCACTTTCTCCAGAAATCCGGTGATCGCCTGAGCTCCGGCGGAAATCTTCTCGACGCCGAAACGCATGGTCACCGACTGCGCGCAGCGATCGTCCCAGACCTTGCCCTGTCGTGGTTCCATGGCGAGCGACTTGACCGTGCGCATGCCGTGCACGGTCTCGACCAGAAGGGCCTGGCGGGCGCCCTCCGCCTGGTAAAGATCGTACAGGCGACGTCTGAACGGCCCCATCAGCAGCACGACAACGAGTCCGCTTGCGCCGGTGAATGCCAGCACCACGCATGTCAGTTTGACGCTATAGAGCGCCAGCACGGGCACGAAGACGAACAACGAGAGAGCATCGAGCGTGGTCAGGAACAGCCGGCCGGTGAGGAATTCGCGGATTCGTGCAGCCTGCTGCATATGTTTGACCAGGACACCGGCCGAGATGTGCTCGAAGAACGTTACGGGAAGACCGAGCAGGTGACCGAAGGTCTTGGTGGCTACCCTTATGTCAACCTTGTTGGTTGCATAGAGCAGCAGGTAGCGGCGCAGAAATCCGAAGATCGCATCAAACGCCAGCGCGGTGGTCGCCCCGCCGGCGAGCACGTAGAGCGTGGTGAAGCTCTCGTGAACGAGGACCTTGTCGATGACGAGCTGAAAGAAGATCGGAAGAGCGAGGCCCAGCGCGTAGAGCAGGACCGCCGCAATGGCGACATCGGCGAACAGCCGCCATTGACGCAGCAATTCCGGGACGAACCAGCGCAGGCCGAAAGACCTCCGGCCCTCGGATGACGGGCGCTCCCGCTTGATCAGGATCGCGTCTCCGGTCCACCGCGCGCAGAACAGGTCCCGGTCAACGAAAAGCGGCTCGTCCTGACGATCGGCCAACGGATCCAAGACATTGACCGCCTCCGCGCCATCGGGTCCTTGCCCAGCGCCAAGAACGATGATCCAGTTTCCGTTCGTAAGCTGCACAAGAACCGGATAGGCCTCGCCCAGCCGGGACAATGCGCCCCAGTCAATCCGCGTGCCCCGGGCACGCAGGCCGGCTTCCTTGGCCATGCGAAGCAAAAGGCTCAGCGAAATCGGGCTGCCATCGAGCGCATAGGCGTGCTGCAGGCGTTCGGCCGGTAGGTCGATGCCATGGTGGGCGGCGATCCTGGATAGACAATCGAGTGCCGTTCGTGGGACCGCACCCGCTTCGTCGGGCGTCGAGGGCGGCGCTTCCGCGGCAGCGGCGACCTCGATCTCAGCGGAAATTGCTTGAGACATTCGGAGACCGTGGAGGGGTGGTCGGAGTTGTCGGACCGCGCTCGGCTGACAACGTAGTGGGTGACGATCCGGGCGGCGTCCTCGGCTGGTTGCGCCGGACCACGCCGGCGTCCACCAATCCCTGAAGAGCATTCTGCATCACGTCGACCGAATTGGCGAAGGCCTCGACCGAAAAGATCAGGCGCTGGCAGAGCACCCGCCTTGGCGCGTTGTTGGCGTCGCGTTCTGTCGGAGAAAGTGTGACCAGATCAACCCGAACGATCGAGCCGCCGACCGTGATCTCGTCCACTCCATCCGTATAGAGTTCAGCGTGCATTCCGTCACCTCTATGCAGCGAGCTGTGGCTTGAAGACCACATCAACCCCGTAGCTCGAGGAGTTGAAACTGTTGGTCGGGAAGAGGCTCGAGCTGCCGTATGCATAGACACCGTTGCCGCCGCTGCTCGAGCTGGAAGGAGCGGTCAGAGGACCGTTCGTGAGCGCCGTCGCGAACAGATTCGGATCGACGGAGTATTCGCCGGTGTTGGTGTGATAGGAGGCCACATAGGTTGTGCCCGCGGTGATCGCGACCGGCGTCGCGAAATTCACCTGTTGCCACCCGCTCGGCGTCTCGTTGGTAAACGTTGCGGTCGCCAGCAGCGTGCCAGTCGAGCTCCAGAGATCGGCAACATGCGTTCCGGTGTTCTGCGGCCCCTTGTAGAAGCGCAGTCCAGTGATCTGCCCGTTCTGCGAGGAAGTGAATTTCACGCCAAGCTCGACCGCGTTGGAATCGTTCGCAGTCACGATGCTCGGAGTGCTCGTCGGACTGAACAGGCTGGCCGTCGTCGGATCGTTGACGAGAAGGTAGGCGTTGGCCGACCCCACCCCTCCCCCACTGTCGGTGATCGAATAGGAGAAGCTCGCCGTGCCAGTGTAACCGGAGCTTGGCGTGAAGGTCACTGATTGCGAATTCGGGTCGTAACTGACGCTGCCATTGCTCCCGTTGCTGACGCTCTTGATCGACATCGTCAGCCCGTTGGGGTCGGTATCGTTCGCGAGCAAGGTCGACGCAGATATCGTGATCGAGCCGTTTTCGCCAACGACAAAGCCGCTGTCGTCATGGGCGACTGGAGGCAACAGAGTCTTGGTGTAAACCACATCGACCCAATAGTTGCTCTCATTGCCCGAAGTATTGGCCGGGAAGATGCTGCCCGAACCGTAGCTGTAGACTCCGTTGACGCCCGCTTGCGCGGTCAGGTCACCACTCACCGCCGGGCTGGTGAAATAATTGGAATCCATGGAGTAGAAGCCACTTGTGTGGTACGAGGCCACATAAGTCGTGCCAGCGGTGATACTCACCGGTGTTGCGAAATTGACCTGTTGCCAGCCGCTCGCCGTCTCATTGCTGAAGGTCGCGGTGGCCAACAGCGTCCCGTTTGAGCTCCAGAGGTCCGCAACATGCGTTCCGGTATTCTGTGCCCCCTTGTAGAAGCGGAGGCCGGTAATCACTCCGCTCGCGTCGGCGGTGAACTTCACCCCCAGCTCCACCGAACTTGCATCATTCACGTTTTGTATGCTCGGGGTGGAAGACAAGGAGAACAGCGTCTCGGCAGAGGGGTCATTGACGAAAAGCGAGACGGCAGCCGAGGCTGTGCTCCCACCGGTATCGCTGATCGTATATGTGAAGCTCGCGGGCCCGGTATATCCGGCCGTAGGCACGAACGTCACGGTCTTCGCGTTGGGATCATAGGAGACCGTCCCATTCGTTTGATTGCCGACACTCGCGATTGAGATCGGTAGGCCAGCCGTATCAGTATCGTTGGCAAGGAGCGTCGAGGCCGCGATCGATATCGAGCCATTCTTGTTGACCACAAAGCCGCTGTCGCCATTGGCAATCGCCTTAGCCGTTCCGTTGAAGACGACGTCGACCCAATAGTTCGTGGAATTGAAGCTGTTGGTCGGGAATATCTGGTTCGTACCGTAGGCGTACACGCCGTTAGTGCCGGTCAGCTCGCCGTTGACCACAGGGTTTGCGAAATAATTTGGACTATCCGAATAGTTGCCGCTGGCGGTGTGATATGAAGCGACATATGTCGTACCGGCGGTGACAAACACCGGGTTCGCGAAATTGATCTCCTGCCACCCGCTTGCGGTCTCGTTGGTGAAATTCGCCGTCGCCAGCAGCGTTCCCGTCGAGCTCCACAGATCCGCGATATGAGGCCCGGTGTTCGCCGATCCCTTGTAAAAGCGGATCCCTGTAATGTACCCGCTTGTAGATGCGGTAAACTTGACGCCGAGCTCAACAGCACTTGAGTCATTGGAGTTGACCTGGCTCGGCGTATCGTTGGTCCCGAACAGGCTTTGCGCGGAAACCGGATAGGTTACATTGATCGATGCCTGGCCAGATCCTGTGGCGCCGCTGGTATCCGAAACCGTGAAGGTAAAGTCTGCCGCACCGGCGTATCCGGCATTTGGCGTAAAGGTGACCGTTTGCGTGCTGGCGTTGTAACTTACCGTCCCATTGACGGGGTTGCTGACGCTCGCGAGCGATAGCGGCAGGCCCTTCGGATCAGTGGCATTAGCCAGCAGCGTCGACGCGGCGATCGTCAAAGTCCCGTTCTCGGCAACCGTGAAGCCGCCGACGTTCTTCACTTGAGGATTCTGGCTAGAGTCGTTGAAAACGACATCGACCCAATAATTATCTCCCGTCGACGGAACATTGTTCGGAAAAACACTGCCGGATGAATATGCGAAAAGCCCGTTTTGACCGCTCGCTATTGCCGAGAGGGATCCGTTGGTCGGGTTTTGCAGGGTGTCGAAATAGTAGGGCGTATCCGAGTATCCGCCATTCGTCATATGGTACGAAGCGACATAGGTCGTGCCTGCAGTGATGTTCACCGGGCTTGAAAAATTGACCTGCTGCCAGCCGCTGGCGGTCTCGTTAGAGGACGTGGCGGTCGCGAGCAAGGTACCGGTCGCGCTCCACAGATCGACCACATGGGTCCCGGTGTTCGTCGATCCCTTATAGAAGCGGATCCCGGTGATTTGACCGTTGGTGCTTGAAGTGAACTTAAAGCCAACTTCCACCGCGTTTTTATCAGCCGCGTCCGCCGTAGCAGGCGTCGCACTCGCACTAAATAGGCTCAGCGCTGTGGAGGGCGCCGCGGTGTACGACACGCCCGAACCGGGCGTCTCAAGATTGATGCTGTCGTCAACGGCGCGCGATTGGATCGTATACGTCCCGGGCGCTGGCGCATTAAAAGTGTAGCTCCAATTTTCGCTGGCCGCGCCGACCGGACTGCTTGCAGGGTGCCAGGTCTTCCCACCGTCTGTCGAGACATAGACGCCCGCAATTACGCCGCCACCACTGTCCGTAGCAGTGCCCGTAACTGTGACCGACTGTCCCTCGACGGGCTTGGTGCTGGAGACGCTTGAGATCGTTGACGTGGGCGCCGTGTGATCAGTCGATGCAGTTGCGATCTTAAGGCTCGCTTGCAGCGTTGTCGGCTGAACTCCCATGTCGGCGAACAGGTTCACCGTCGCCTGCTGAACGTTCAGGTCCGGCGTAGAGCCTCCCCAACTTGTTCCGAATATTTGATTGGAAAGGCCCCACGACCAGAACACCGTCCCCGCTCCGAAAACGAGAGCGCCGCTAACAGGGTCGCGGTATTCGACGAGGTTATGCGTTGCGGTGCCGGACGTATCGATGTTGCCAAATTCGGTATTGTAAGACCCCGACGTCGTCAGGGTCGTCGAGGAGAGGTCTACGAGACCGATGGGCTGAAAGCCGTTGTCCGGAGCGGAATCCCATTCATAACCAAGAAGATCTGACGACAATGTTGCGGTGTGGCCAGGCGTCGTGTTGGCAACACTGGTGTTGCGCCAGACCCGAAGCAGGGTCTGACCGTAGGGAATCGTGATCGCCGCAAGGTTGGGGACTTGGTCAACCTGGAAAACAGTGCCGGTCAGCGCGTTTGACGGCATACCGGCGCCGCCCCAACTGGTCGGAGCTTCAAACGAACCGGTCCCCTGCCCACTCGGATTGACCAACTTTTGGAAATGACTGTCCTTATAAGTGACGAGCGTTCGATTGGCGGTGTTGCTGCCGTCGATACTCGGTGCGAACTGCGTTTGCCAGAAGATCTCGTTGCCGCTCATGAATGCGAGATTGACGCCGGCATTCACCGCTGCCTGGACATTCGCGACCTGACTGTCCGTCCAGTACTCGTCGTGGCCGACATCCATGAAGATCTTGTGGTTAAGCAGCAAAGATCCGTTGGTGGCAGTATCCATGCCGGAAATGTACGAGACGTCGTAACCATTCTGTTCCAGCCAATAGATCGCCGAATATTCCGCACCCCATACGGTATCCTGCACCCCCGACTCGGCACCGGAGCTGTCATACGTCGTGATGGGACGATTGTAGCTGACCGCATAGGCCGCCCCGGCTCCACCCTGCGGACCACCGGCGGACGGGCCGTTTCCGCCGTATAGATTGGCGCCGCCCCACCCGTTGTAGGCCTGCCAGGTCTCGTCGTCCGTTTGAAAGACGATGTCGCTCGTGGAGCTGGGATTCTTCACGACAAACGGAATCTGGAAAACCTGACTGCCCTGGACCACGTTCGCGATATAGACACCTGAAACAGCAGTGCTGGGAATATTCCAGGAATCGGTGACGCTCCAGTTGCCGGCGTCGACCTCACCCGTCGCAGGATTGGTGATCGGCGCAGGCTGGACGACCGATGTCGTATGCTGCAGGGTGGTGATGAGGCGCGCGCCATCTCCACCGTAATATCCGAGCCGGTAGATCTGGATCTGATAGTTCGGGTTACCCGTCAGATTATCGATCTTGAACTGCACCGTACCACCGACGTTGGTACTGATCGCAGTCGTGAATCCCTCGAGCTTCGTGGAATCCTGGCCCGGGCTGATCTGCCAAACGCTCTGAGGCGTCCCCGGCAGCGAGTTCTCGAGCGAGATGGGATTAGTGTTGGATGGATCGGCGACAAGAGTTCCGCCTTGGCCATCGCTCGCGAAAATCCAGTTCGGATCCTGACCGGAGAACTGCAGCGTGATGGTCTTGGAGCCGTTGCTGAAATCGACTGAGCTGATGTTTGTGGCGCTATCATAGTGGACGGACGCCGACATCGACGAGGTGAACGCGAGGTCCTTCAAGTCGATCAGATCGTTCGGCGAAAGCGGTGTGGTGGGCGACGCGCTTCCAATCACACCGTGGAAATTGGCCGAATGATCGAGGATGAGCTCACCATTGCTGGTAGCGAAAGTCACCGTTGCCGTAGAGGCGCCTCGGATCTCGAGGACGGCATTGTTTGCAATTTGGAAAGAGCCTGAACCGCCCGTAGCGGACTGAGGGTTATTCTGTGCCGGAGCCACCAATTTGGGTCCGACTAAATCGAGGCTTTGTATCAGAGACGCGGGTTTCGGGCTCACCAAATCCGGAGGCGTGCTCGAACCTATATGGTGTCGCGGCAAATTGGTGTCCGGTTCGGTCGAACCGGTCGCCTCGGCTCCGGCGACTGCGGAATGTGCGAGAATCGTCGAAGCCGAAATGTCGATATCCGCCGGGCCCATCCCGTCACGCACAGCCGCCGCCGGCCGATCAGCGATCTGGGTTGCGACTTTGGCCCAAACATCCGCTCGCCCAGGCGCATGCTGGGCGATCACATCGCTCGGATCGACGGCGGCCGATGCGGCCGTCGAGTTCACAGATGAAAGACCCGCTTCCAGCAGCAAGGCCACGGCCACGGGCGTAACGGAGCCGACGCTGTCAGCCGCATCCGACGCTGCAGAGGCCCGACAGGGCGCGTCGGGACCAACAACCAGCAGCACCTCTCCGGTCAATGTCTGGTCCAAGCTGCGATAGCGCAGCAACGAAATCTGACCGCACGCACTGGCGTTCGGACGAAACGTCAATCCACACAATTGGGCGGCGGTGATCGCCTGACCACCAGCAACGGCCGTTATTCCGTCGGCCAGGAACAGCGACCCGTTCGACGGCAACTCCGCAATCTCGATGGTGCTATCAGCGGTTAAACCGTTGGGAAGATCGGCCAACAGCGACAGCGGCAGGCGCCCGAAGTTCCGTGGGACATAGATGCGCGCGCCCTGCCAGGGTGTCGACCTTCCAACCTCAACGGACGGATCCGAATAGCTCAATTCGGCAAGCTCGGCAGCCGTCAGAGTATCGCCAATGGCGACCTGCGTGAGGCCGTCCGCTTTCAGCACCGCACCGGCAGGCGGCAAGCCGGTCACCGTAACGGCCAAATCATCGAGCGTATAATTTACCTCCGAAGACGACAGAGCCTGGACATTCGCATCGAACAATGCATCTGGCTTCTGTCTCAACATGGCAAAGCCCTCTATTCGAACCGGCCTTCAAATATTTAATACCGTATTAAATCAAAGGTCAATTCATTTAATTTAAATTATTTAACGACAGCCCGCGACATGACCGCTTTCTTGTCCTCGACGCGCGAGGACGAGCTGGCAATCTCGACCAAATATCTGCCGTAGCTGGTCTTTACCAACGACCTCGCCGCCGCCATCACCTGATCACGATCGATAAATCCCTGCCTGAATGCAATTTCTTCTAGGCACGCAACCTTCATCCCCTGCCTGGTTTCAAGCGTCTGGACGAAACTCGCCGCCTCGATCAGCGACTCGACCGTGCCGGTATCGAGCCAGGCAAAGCCGCGACCCATGCGCTCGACGTGAAGGGCATCACTCGCAAGGTAACGCATTTGAAGATCCGTGATTTCCAGTTCCCCCCGCGCCGAGGGCTCGACATGCCGGGCATAGCGCACGATGCGATTGTCGAAGAAATACAGACCCGTAATGGCCCAGTTCGAGACCGGGTTCTTCGGCTTCTCATCGATCCGCACCGGCCGGTCCGCTTCATCGAAAGTGACCACTCCATATCTCTCGGGGTCGCGGACGTGATAGGCGAACACCGTGGCCCCTTCCTCGCGACGGACCGCCCGCGCCAGCAATTCAGGCAAGCCGTGCCCAAAGAAGATATTGTCACCGAGCACCATGGCCACGCGGTCGCCGCCGATGAAATCGGCTCCGATGATGAAGGCCTCGGCAAGGCCTGCGGGACGCGGCTGTTCGGCGTAGCTCAGCCTGATGCCCCACCGGCTGCCATCGTCCAGAAGCCGCTCGAACTGGGACCGGTCTGCAGGCGTCGTAATGACAAGGATGTCGCGGATACCGGCCAGCATCAAAGTCGAGAGCGGATAATAGATCATCGGCTTGTCGTAGATCGGAAGCAACTGCTTGCTCACCGCGTGTGTGATTGGATAGAGCCGCGTTCCGCTCCCGCCCGCCAAAACGATTCCCTTCAACATCGGCCTCCTCCTTCGACCTATTGGTCGAGACACGAATGCCTGTTCGCGCAAAGGCTACGCATACGAGCAGCCGCACGTCCCCTTCGCGCTCCGACTCCACCTCGACGCGCTTGCCGAAAATGGGTGAGTGCCGTGCGCCGGCAGATCAGCTCGTTGAAATCTCTCACAAAAGTATCTGTGATCACCTGAGAGCCGCCTCGTCCTGATCGGTTTGACGTCGAGGATCGCCAAAGATCGCAGTCCAGCATCAGCAATGCCTCTGTCAGCGCGCCATCGGACCATGGCGGACACGACTTCCCGTGCGCACCGCGGCGGGTTTTAAATTCGCATTAAATACGTCCGCAACGACATTCCGGTAAAAACAAGTTCCGTGATCGAGCATGGCAGGCTGGGCAGCATCTCCAGGGATTGGTCTATCGACACCGCTCGATCAAATTAAGCATCGTATATTTAATTTGGACACCTGCAATTTTATCGGATATATTTCTATTAAATGCAAGAGAGTATCTGCCGGAGCGTCGATCGACATTCGGCAGTCCTTAATGGTTTGGCCGGGCCCGCGGCCGAACGCGTTTGACAAGCGGCGCAAGCGAGCACCCAATGCTTCAGAGGAATATACTGCAGACCGACAGAGCGATTATGTCGTCCAACGGCGGAGCACTGAGCAGTCAGACCGAAGATGGCGTCGGCGCTCTTGTCAACTTCACGCTTGGATTCCTTAGACGTCAATACCTGGTGATCATCCTCACTGCCGCGCTCGCGATGGCGGGCTGCGTGATCTACTTAAAGATCACTCCGCCGACCTATACAGCTCAGGTTCAGATCCTGCTTGCCAACAACAAGGCGCAATTCGTCCAGCAACAGTCGCTGGTCGCGGAGCCAACCTTCGATCTCAGCCAGATTGAAACGCAGCTTCAGATCCTCAAATCGAGGGGCATCGCAGTCGCCGTTATCAATAAGCTCGACCTGGCAAATGATCCCGACTTAAACCGGCCTGGATCTCCGCTCCTATCGTTGTTGCACCAGCTTCGCGTCTGGATTGCGCCTCCTCCGGAGCGCCCACAATCGAGCACTCCTGACCAACCTCCCGAAGCAGTGATCAATGCATTTCAAGACAGGCTCGGAGTTGGCCGGGTGAGTGTCAGCAATGTGATCGAGTTGAGCTATAGCGCCAGTACAGCCCAACGGGCGGCCGAAATCGTCAATGCAATTGCCAAGGCCTACATCGCCGACCTCGTAAGCGCTAAGTCCGAAGCCAATCGCAGCGCAACGGGTTGGCTGCAGGAGAGGCTTCGCGCCCTTGGCGAGCAGGCGCTCGCAGCCGAACGCGCCGTCAGCGCCTACAAATCCCAGCACAACATCGTGTCGCCAGGGGGAAAGCCGATCGATGACCAGCAGATCACAGACCTCAACAGCCGATTGGTGGCAGCTCGTGCGCAATCCGCCGATATTCTGGCCAAGTTGAACCGTTACGAAGCAATCCTTCGCGTCAATTCAGAGAACTCGCAAACCATCGGGACCTTGGATGCGGCGAGCGTAGACACCCTGAACAGCCCAATTATCACCAATCTCCGCCAACAATATCTCGAACTAGCAAGGCGCGAGAGTGAGTGGTCGGCCCGGTTCGGACATAACCATATGGCCGTCGTTAATCTGCGGATGCAGATGCAGCAGCTTCGCACGTCCATTCTCGACGAGGTCAGACGGCTCGCAGAGATCAGTCGAAGCGAGCTCGAGGTCGCCAAGCAAAAGCAGCAGGACGTTGAAAGACAACTGGCCGGCGCAGTCTCTCAGTCCCGCTCAACGAGTTCCGCCGAGCTGACGATACGGGAGCTGGAAACCCGGGCGAAGGAATTGCGCAACCTGTATGAAACCTTCCTGCAGCGTTACATGGGCTCGATGCAGCAGGAGAGCTTTCCTGTTTCGGAAACGCGAGTGATCTCTCCCGCCTCACCTCCGCAGAATAAGAGCAAGCCAAAGCCGCATCTCGTCATGGCATTCGGCGCGATTGGCGGCCTCGTGTTCGGAATCGGCCTGGGCTTCCTCAGGGAGATAATGGACCGCGTCTTTCGGACGCCCACGCAGCTCGAGGGCACGCTCGATCTGCCGTGCCTGACGCTGGTGCCCCGGCTCCGTGATCTGAATGTCACCAAGCAGACCGTTTCTTCACGCAATTCTTGTAACGAGGTGGGGCCCCGCCTGCTTTCAAACCGTTCGGCAGTTCACCGGGCCATTGTTGGCATGCCTTTGTCGCGCTTCGTTGAGGCAATCCGCTCGATCAAGCTCGCGATCGACCTCAATCCCGGCAGAGGTTCCAATCACGTGATCGGTATCACCTCGGCCCTCCCGAATGAGGGCAAGACTACGATTGCTGCCTCACTCGCCGAGCTTATCGGGCACAGCGGCAAGAAGGTCCTCATTGTCGACTGCGATTTGAGGAATCCGTCGCTCTCCGCCAGCCTTGCTCCTGATGCCTCTGCCGGCCTCGTCGAAGTCCTCAACGGCACCCACTCAGTGGAGGAAACCCTCTGGCGAGATCCCAAGACCAATCTGGCATTTCTCCCGGCCGTGTTGCGGAGCCCCCTCTTCCATACCAGCGAGATCCTTGCGGATGACGCCATCCGCAACCTGTTCGATGGATTGCGGGCGAGTTATGATTACATCATCGTCGACCTGCCGCCGCTGACGCCGCTCGTCGATGTTCGCGTGACGGCTCCGCTCATCGACTCGTTCATTCTGGTGGTCGAATGGGGACGCACGAAAATTGACGTCGTCCAACATGCCCTGCACACCGCGCCAACCATCTGTGAGTGCCTGATCGGAACGGTCCTCAACAAGACCGATATCAAGGCCATGGCCCGCTACGATAGCTACTGCAGCGATTACTACAGCGATAGCCACTACGTTCATTATGGCCTCTCCGGTTCCAAGGCGAGCGCCATGAGAACGAGTTTCAACAAAAGGGGATAGTTGAAAGCAACCCCCCCTCTCTATTCCATGAGCCGAAGAGCGTAACCGTGGGATCATCACGCTCCAGGGAGATTGGGAGGAATATTGGGAAGATGCGCATGCCTCCTAGCCGATAGCGTCGCTCGTGATCTCGTCTTCACCGGGAATGGCGGCTTTGCGATCGTGGACATGGGTGAGCGGCAATAGTCCCGCCCGTTCCAAGACGCTGCGGAGATACAGGCCGCCACCATAGCCGGTCTGGAGAGCGCATTGGCTCGTCGGCAGCCGCACCAGGCCATCAGAGCTGCCACTGAGGATGAAAGAGACCAGGTCCTCACAGAAGACCAAAGCGGCCAAGACCACCAGTGTTTGGACGCGGAAAAGAGCGCCAGCGATCAGTCCTACGACAACATAGAGGATCAGAGCCGACATGGGCCCTCCCGAAAAGCGGCTTGCGTCAGCGGCGGCGGAAAGCCGAAAAAGATCAAAAATTATTTCCGTCACAAACTTTAATTCGGGAATATGATGGCCTTGATTTATTAAATGTAGATTAATAGAGTTCTAATTTATTTAATGCACGGATTATCCTCACGCGCCGGTTCGGACGATGAATTTTGTCAGCCGCCATGCAGCAGTGAACGTCCCAAGCGAGGTCGTCTCTCGCACTTTTGCTCCTCGCCTACAACCCGAGCAAAAATGGCCGATCCGATATCGCTCGATCGAGACGCTTGCGATCTCGATCGACCTTGCCGCGATCCTTTTGGCCAGCCTCCTTTCCGCCTTGCTATATCCGATTGACGATGGCGGGACCCTGGCCCATGTCGGCAAAGCCCTCGGCTCGGCCATTGTGGTGGCGTCGCTGTTCGTTTCCTTGCTAAAGATCTACGGCAGATACAAGCCGACAGAACTCCTGGTTTTCCGTGACCAGATACGCGTCGCTGGCCTCGCTTGGACGTTCGCGCTCCTTCTGCTCGCCGCTGCGGTGGGTGCGCTCAACTTCGGCCAGCAGCTCTTCCATGGAACCAATCTCATTTTCATCCTGCTTGGGTTCATCCTGCTGATCGCGGACCGAGCCGCGATCAGAGCTCTGATCATGAAGGGTCTCAGCGGCAGAAAATTTGCGGGCGGCAAGGTTGTCCTCATCACCGACCGTTCGCAATCGCAGGACTCCGGCTTGGCGCAGGCCCTGGCGACGTTCGGGTTCTCAATCACCGGATGCTTCAGTTTGCCGCCGCCGCACGCTGGGTCGGGTTACCGCAAACGATTCAGTTCCCGTGTCATCGAACATATTCGCGGCTCGGATATAGAGGAGATTGTCCTGGAGGCGGATGCCAATAGGTGGCACGAGCTGCGGAAGTTCGTCGCCGATTTGCGGGTTCTGCCCTTTCCTGTGGTCTTCGTCCCCATCGGGGTGGCGTCGGAGATTTTGAAGCGACCCACGCGGGGCCTAGGGCACGCAATATGCGTCGAACTACAGCGCGAACCACTTTCTCTCGTAGAGTGCGCGGCCAAGCGGCTCACTGACCTGCTTGGCGCGGGATTGACCTTGATCATGCTCTCGCCGCTGCTCGCAGCAGTCGCTGTTGCCATCAAGCTGGATTCACGCGGACCTGTCCTTTTCAAGCAACAGCGTTGCGGGTTCAACGGCCGCAGCTTTGGCATCTACAAATTCCGCACCATGGTCGTCTTGGAAGATGGCCAATCAATTACTCAGGCCAGACCAGGCGACAGTCGCGTGACGCGCATCGGCAAGTGGCTGCGCCGGACGAGTATCGACGAATTACCGCAGCTACTCAACGTACTCGACGGCAGCATGTCTCTTGTGGGACCTCGGCCTCACGCCGTCGCGCAGGACGGTGAGTTCGACAAGATCGTCCGGAATTATGCCTTCCGCCGCCGTGTCAAACCCGGTCTGACTGGCTGGGCGCAGATACACGGATGCCGAGGGCCGACCCCAACTCCGGCGTTCGTCGAACGACGTGTCGAATATGATCTCTGGTATATCGACAACTGGAGCCTCGGGCTTGATCTTGCGATCTTGCTTCAAACTCCAATCGAGGTTCTGCGCGGACGCAACGCCTACTAGGTACAACTTGCGCAGTCGCGCTTCGGGATTTCCCAATGAGCAACCGGAGGCGTTCACTTCTCGGCTCTCACGCGTGGATACGCGAAAGCATCAAGCGCCCAAGTCTTCAGATGCGATTGTCTCGAGCCGAGTTCTTTGCAGGCCTTTTTATCATAGGCTGCGCCAATGGCTTGGCAGGGAAGATCGTTGCGTCGGCCGATCTGAGGGGATGGGCAAATGCCGCTCTCGGTACATTCGACATCAGCGCGATCGTCCTTGCCTCTTGCATCGCGGGCATAGGGCTCGTGCTCCGTAGCACGGCAGGCAAAATCCGCGCGGCCGACCTCGCGGTTGGCGCCGTACTCTTGTTGCTTGTCACCCTTCCAGTTGCGGCACTGGCTTGGGCAGCCGTCACCGCTCTTAGTCTTTATATTTTGATCTTTGCCAACTTCGACGACTCAGGGCGCCGAGGTGCGGTTATTCTCCTTGCCACGACTGTGCCGATGCTCTGGAGTCGAATGTTGTTTTATTTGTTCGCCAAGCCAATTCTGATGGCGGACGCATCGCTTGTCGCATGGATGCTGGACACGCACAGAACCGGAAACATGCTGGAATTTGCCGATCATTCCGGGACATTGGTGATATTTGAGAGGTGCTCGTCGCTCGCCAACATGTCGCTGGCCCTGCTCTGCTGGGTCACGGTTAGCCAATTGACGCGGCATAAACCAAGTCCGTCAGACTTTCTCTGGTGCTTCCTGGCCTGCGCGAGCGTGGTCGGCGTAAACGTGCTGCGCCTTAGTGTGATGGGATTGAGCCTTTCGCATTACGACGCACTTCACGACCCTTTGGGTGAGAGCATTGTAAACATCGCGACGTTGGGTCTCATCGTGGGAATCAGCTTCTGGGGTGTGAAGGATGATGCGATCTCCTGGCCTTAAGTGGCTTGTCATCCTGGTGCTTCTGCCAACGATCGCATGGAAGTTCGCGATCAAGCCCGGGACTCCGACCGACATCAGCAACGCAATTCTCAAGTTTTTGGATGATCACCAGTTTGAGGCTTCGGTCACAGACAAGTCGGTTGAGTCCACCGGCATCATTGAGGCCACCTCGGACTCCTGCCATTTGTGGGTGGCAAGGGTTTCACCGCTTGGGTTCGAGACGGATCTCGTCCGACGTATAGTAGCGTCGAACGACCATATCTCCTACGTTTTTCGAGGAACGGTGTATAACGAGCAACCGGTGAATCTTACGACCGCCACCTATCTCTGGTCCCGATTTCTTCGCGAGCTCGGTCTCGTGAAACAAATTCCGCCGGTGATTGCTGTCGTTTCGTCGTGCAATGCCGAGCACCTGCCCTGGAGCGAACTGCGCTTCTGATCCAACCTGGGACAACCTGCCATCCGGCGTGCATCCACTTCGCCGGAGGGCTTAATCGGTATCTCCTTCAGGGAATGGTTTCTCTCAGCAACAAGAGGCGACGACGCGGTTGATCAGCGTGCCAGGAATGGTCGCACGGACCGCCGCTAAGATCCAGACCGTTCGAAACCTGAATAGGTCAAGCCGAATTGCGACGGCGCTTTATCAGCCGGTAGACGCCGTAGGCGACAGCGACGCCAGAGAGTCCCGCGCCGGCAATGGGACCGGGCGCGCCATGAACACCCCCATCCTTCCAGTTCGTCGGTGAACCACCTTGATAGACCCAGTGATCCGGTGAAAGGGCCGCGTTATAAAACACATAGCCAGCCGTCGCGATCCCGGATACCGCGAGCAGGATGAGGACAACTTTTAGAATTGAAAACATCTGTTTCCTCCAAATTTTGGATTTATTTTTTATATTTAAAATTAAATAAAAACAACCCGGAACTCAACCTGCCGACGAGAACTGCCCCGAAAGCCGCTGACGAATCCTGCCGTTCCTGAACCGGCAACATGCCGACTTAATGACAAGGATCCACCGCCGGTCTTGCATCTTCACCGGGCCCGGGCGGCCGACCAAATCGTTACCGGCGTCGGTACGCCCGTCGGATCAGGTCCGAGGCCATCCAACTCATTATCAAGATGGGTACGTGGTGACGATCTTCGCGCACAACGGGAACCGCTGGGCGTTTGGGAGTATTCCAAAAGCTGGTTTCGAGATCGCGCGGGCGCAGCAATCTTCTGTGGAGAAGTAGTTCTGCACCTACTCGTCGGCACTTACAAACGACGGAAAGGGCCATTCCAAGAAGATCGTGCGATCGAAGCGCTTTGCGAGATTTATATCGCCTTAAACGGCTCCGAGGTTCAAGCTCCATTACCAGCAGCAGCGCAAAAAGGCGAACAAGCAGGAGCTGGCGCGCTGGCGCCTGGAATGAATCCGCCCATTAGCGCGTAATCGCTCGAATCAGGCCCTCTGGCGTGCCCTGCTCGCGCTATTCTCGTTGATACGAAATTCCTCGATCTTATGTCCGGACTTCATTGCCGCGACCAGCCAGCGCGGCCGCTTTCCGCGCCCCGACCAGGTTTCGGAGGTCTGCGGGTTGCGATATTTCGGTAGCACTCTCGGATATTTCCGCCGAGGCTTCTCGCCAACTGACCTAGGCTCGCCGGCACTAACCGTGACATCCATACCGCGATTGAGAATAGCGAGCCGCTTCTCCAGTTCGTGCTTTTCCGCCTTGATCCGAGCCGACAGAATCCCGGTAATTCTTTCGTGCAGAGCCCAGAGATCATCCAGGGACATAGATTCTAATTGGGGTTGCTTCGCCGACATGCTGCAGCCTTGCGGTACCTTCCCTTATAATCGCTGTCATATGTCCATGTCCGAGATTAATCAAGAGTATAGCAGCAGCACCCCGGCTTAAAATAGCGTCAAAACACCGCGCGCCAGAAAATCGACACAACCAGGCGCCCCGCATTCGACACACCACCTGAAGTTGTCGTCCTCGCACGACCGGAGGGAACCGAATCAGAGTCCCTCAACCGCGAACCTGACCGGGAACCTGACGCACCCGCCCAACGCGTCTGCCCCGGAGCCGGCGACGCGGCTCCTGCGTCTGACGGCCAAGCAATGGGCGCAACCGGCAACGAATAGCGGCAATGTCTCTCAAGGCCAGTTGCCGAAGTTCGATCTGCATTTTCAGGGACTGGACGTCCCGCAACGCAGCGGAAGGACCAATAAAACGGCTGACACTATCGTGAAGACGACAGAGAGAGATTTCAATTAAATCCATTTCGTTTCCCCTACGCAACGCACCGACCAAAATTAATCAGTCGGAACAGGCCATTGACGCGGCCAACATCTTTTTATGTTACAAATAAATGAACTTGGCTTGACACCATTTAAATTATAACCGAGATAATAATAAAGATAAATCCATATTTTTGGTTTGGGGGATTTTTTAAATGGCGGCCACTTCCTTATTCCCGTCCCCCCCCGTTGGTCTGAACACGTCGTTCGCAGCCGAGCTTACTCCGGCCAGATCGTAAATCTGGTAATGACGAGAGTGCGATGCGTAAATTAGACCTGGAGGCTATGGACTTTGACGAGCTCTGGCGTCTGCACGAGCAGTTGACAGAGATACTCGCAGAGAAGATCAGCGCGGAAAAGCGCGAACTCGAAAAGCGCCTCGCGCAGCTGAACCGCGCTGAGCAGAGGAGTGAGCCGGCAATTCCCTCGGGTGAACCGACAGGAAGTGACCGGCCACGCCGCAAATACCCGAAAGTCCTGCCAAAATACTTTAATCCGTCCTCGCCAACAGAGACATGGTCAGGTCGAGGCAAGCAGCCTAGGTGGCTCGTCGCTGCGCTCCAGTCCGGACGCCAGCTCGAGGAATTCCGGATTGCCGAAACTGAAGATGAGGCTGGAGAGAAGCTTCGATGAGACCAGCGCTCCTGATGAGGCACGCCAATTACCGCCATGTCACCGGTGATTTGTTGCGGACTTCCAGCGTGTGCTTGATATCCTTGGCAAGGCTACTGCGGATGTCGGAGATTTCGATCAACAGGACGTCGCAGAGCGCGATTTGCGAAGCGAGCGAAGTCGCCGTTGTCGAAACACTGGTCATCCCATGCAGCCGAATATGAGCCTCCTTGATCGCGCTCAGCGAATGCCTAAGCCCGCGATCAAAAGGATCATCAGAACAATCGCCAATCTTCCGCATTTTCAGCCCCGGGGGGAAGCAAACTATATTCAAGAGGCAAAAGAACTAGTATGTTGTTAGGATACGGAGAGGGTTATTCGGTTCAAGCCGAATCGGAAGTTTCCATTTTTTTCTGACGCCGAATCCAAGTACATCTTCCGCAGGTCCCGACGCTCGGCGCGAACCGTGTTGCGGCGCACAGGACGATAACGCCAAGGCCATTGATGCGGCCCCCTTTGGGGCGTTCAGGAAGGCCGACGGCGTTCGAAAATCTGCTCAGACCGACCTGAGGTCCTGAACGGCCCGCTCGGAAAAGACTGCCTCAACTGCACGCGTTGATAGCCCAAACGCGTATTGCTGCCATCCCCTTCCTTCGCACGAGGAGGGCCGCGGCTTGATCGGCAACGCAGATCTCTGCGATGGGGTTTGCGCTAGCTTGTACGCGCGAGCGGCGGGCTCTGCACACAACCCGGAACTTCAGCTCACAGTTTTTACCTTGCTGGGCCGTCCAGCGATGGAAGGAGAACTGGGGACAAGGAAATCCTCCAGCTTCCTGCCAGCGCGTCGTCAACGAGGCCTTCGCCGAGGAGAAGGCTCACCTCAAAATGCTGCCGCTGGCCCCGTTCGGTTCGGTCCCCAAGCTGGAACGCCGGGTCTCGCATGAGGGCATGGTGAGCGTCGGCGGCAATCTCTACAGTGTTCCGGACGCGACCCGGAGTAAGCGTGGCCCCGCGGCCCTTCAGGTGGTTTGTGCGTAGATTTGCGAGCACCGCTAGAAGAGTCATCTTCGGAAAGGATGCTCTTAATGGACGACCATTCGGACGACATAAGACGACCGTTGTCGCCGCGTATCGAAGTGTCTGCTGGCGGGGGCCGAAAGCACTGGCCGGATGATTTGAAGGTGTGAGTGGCGCAGTAATTCTCGCCACTTATGGCATTTGAAAATTCCCCAGTTTTCGTGACGGCCGACCGTCCAGGGCATGCCCTGGACGGTCGGCCGGCGCGCCGAATCGCTGACGCTCCTCCTGCAGGCGGGAGGGAGGGCGCGGTGATCAAACTTGGGGAACTTGTCATGATCCTGGATTTGCATCGTCAAGGTCTGTCGGTCAGCGCCATCGCCGGCAACTTGGTGTCGATCGAAAGACAGTCAGGGCCTAAATCGCCAAAGGGTTGGAGCCGCCGGTCTACAAAAAGCGGGCACAAGGCCAGGAATCGTCGATCACTTCGAAACCTATTTGCGCGAACGACTGACGGCCTATCCCGCGCTCACGGCCGTGCGGCTGTGGCGTGAGCTCAAGGACCGCGGCTTCGCTGGCGGCTACACCGTCGTACGCGATCGCGTGCGGGAGCTGCGGCCTCCCCGGCTGGCGGGCTTCGAAGTGCGTTTTGAAATGCCAACGGGTGAGCAGGCGCAAGTCGACTTCGCCAGGTTCGAGGTCGAGTTCGTCGATGAGCCAGGGGTCAAGCGCATCGTCTGGCTGTTCTCGATGGTGCTCGGCTACTCACGGCTGATCTGGGCGCGCTTCGTTGTCCATCAGGGTTGGCAAACGGTCCTGCGCTGTCATATCGCCGCTCTGGAGGCGATCGGCGGCGTTCCGCGCGAGATCCTCTACGACCGGATGAAGACCGCGGTCCTCGGCGAGAACCCTGACGGGCTCGTGGTCTACAACCGCGCACTCGTCGATCTCGCTCGCCATTATGGCGTCCAGCCGAGAGCCTGCCGGCCCTATCGGGCCAAGACCAAAGGTAAGGTCGAGCGGCCGTTCCGGGTACATCCGCGAGGACTTCTTCCTTGGCGGCGTCTTCCACAATCTCGACGACCTCAACGGTCAGCTCCGCCATTGGCTGGATACGGTCGCCAATCCGCGGGTGCATGCCACGACCCGTCGGGTCGTCTACGAGGCTTTCGCCGAGGAAAAGGTGTCCTTGCAAGCCTTGCCGAGCGCGCCCTATCGGGCGGTGTTGCGACTGGAGCGACGGGCCTCGCATGAAGGCATGGTGAGTGTCGGCGGCAATCTCTACAGCCTGCCGGACACGACGCGGCGGCGGATCTTCGACGTCCATGTCCTTGCCGACGAAATCCGCATCTTCGAGGCCGGCGTGCTGGTGGCAAGCCATGCTCCGCTCGAAGAGCGTGGCCAGAAGCGGCTCGATCCTGCGCATCGCAAGCTCGCCAGCTTCGGCCGACGCCGCTCAGGCAATGTAGAACCAATCATTCTCACGCGAGCCGGTGACCACGCCACGCGTCGTTCGCTGGACTTCTACGCGGCCGTCGGCCGCCGCCTGGCAGCCCAGGAGGTCGTGTGATGAGTGCTTCTTCCCTCGTCGAGCGAATCAGGACCCGTCTCGTCGGCCTGCAAATGCCGCGCGCGCTGGAAATCCTTGATGCCACCCTGCGCGGCATCGAACGCGGCGAGATCGACGCCATCGACGCCTCGCTTAACGTCGTCGACCGGAAGGCGCTCGAGGCCGCCGTCAACTTCTTTGCCCGCAATTTGGAAGCCACGCCGGCACAAGCTACGATCAAAATAGACGTCAAGCGCCAATCAAAAGGGCCGCAAAGCTACGCTTACGAGCCGGAAGTTGCATACGCTCGCCAATGAAGTTCAGATCTTCGAAGACGGGGCTCTGATCGCCACGCGCCCCGTGCTGGAGGGCCGCCATCAGCGCCGGGTTACCGCGGGGCATCGGAAAGTGCCGCGGATCACCGATCTCCGTCGCGACACACCAGTGTTGATCCTGCGCACCGGCGATGTCGTCGCTGCCCGCCCGCTCGACTTCTATCAGGCCGTCGGCCGGCACCTGGCTGGTCAGGGAGACGGGCTATGAACGTGACCATCGAGATCGTACCGTCCATCCTCGACCGGATCCGCAAGACCCTGGTCGGCTTGAAGATGCCGAGAGCTCTGGAGGTGCTGGACCAAACCGTGCGTCAACTCGAGCGCGGCGAAGCCACTGCGCTGGAGGTCGTCCATACCTTGTTCGCCGAGGAACTTCGCGAGAACCGCCGCATCAAGATGGCACTGCGGATGGCTAAATTCTCGACTATCAAGACGCTCGCAGGATTCGACTTCTCGTTCCAGCCGTCGCTTGATCGCACTTGCATTCTCGCGCTGGCCCAGCTCGAGTTTGTCGACCGCGATGAGGTGATCCACTCCGGCAAGAGCCATCTCGCCACAGCCCTCGGCGTAGAGGCTGTGAAGGCCGGTCGCAGCGTCTATTTTGCAAGTCTTGCCGACATCATCAGCGCTCTCGCCAAGGCCGAACGAGAGGGGCAACCGCGCGAGCGGATCCGCTTCCTGTGCCCGACCTCGCTGCTGATTGTCGACGAAATCGGATACCTGCCCGTCATGCCCGGTGGCGGCAATCTGTTCTTCCAGTTCGTCAACGCTCGCTATGAGCGCGGCGCCATGATCCTCACCTCTGATCGTGGCTTCGCCGAATGGGGTGGCTACGGCGCTGTTCGATCGGCTCCTTCACCACGCCGCCGCCATCCAGATCGAAGGACCAAGCTTACCGGCTGCGACAGCATGCTGATCTCATGCCCGAGCACGTCCGCTTAACTCGCCAATCCCGGCCAGCCGCCGTGCAGCCGCGGTCGACCATCCAAAGCTGGAGCCAAGGATCACCATCCAGCCGGCTGATCACAGAGACGCCGCCCATCTGGGGAATTTTACTTCGGCACATCTGGGGAGATTGGAAGCGGCATTGACAGATGACTTTACTGCCCTACCCCGCGCCTTTGGTTCGAGGATCGATCAATCAGAAAGTGCTCGGGTTTCTTCCCCGCCTTGAGCTGGGCCTTGAACCAGCGTGGCTGCTTGCCACGCCCTGACCAGATCTCGGCCGGATTTTTCGGGTTCTGATACTTCGGAAGCACCTTCGGGTATGGCCGACGCTCGCGATCCAGCTTGACGATGTCGGACGCCGTTTCGATCTTGCGCAGGCGTTCCTCGAGCCTGGTTTTCTCCTCCGATATCCTGCGAGCCAACAACGACGATACCTGCTCGTGAAGATTCCAGAGCTCATCGATCGACATCGATTTCAAGGTATTGCTTTCCACGAAAAACCCCTCTCATCTGGAAGCGAACGTGGCACTCAAAACGCATAATTCATTACTACATTCCTAAGATGAGGCGCGTTGCTTGCCCCGAGAGGCTCTATCGCATTATGTCACGGCATGGACCTTTCTCACAACGCCAATATGGGCTTCCGCATCGACCACTGAGAGCAAAACCAACACTCTCTAAGGTGCGGGCGCGAGTTCATGAATGGGTGCGGGCAGATAAATTGAGCTCGCCACAATCTGACGGACATTGCGAAACGGGCAAAAACAAAAGTCCGAAAATTGTGACGCGGCCGGAATTCACCAAAATTCCGCCGGACAAAGGCGAAACCCCCCGATTTCGAGCGTAAGCGCGAAGCTGAGGCCGTTCAGGCTTTGAAGTGCCAGGGCATGAGAGCATCGATCTGAGAGATCGGCCAGCCCTGCGCGATCCGTTCGAGAGTTTGCGTGAGCCAGGCGTACGGATCGACATCATTCATCTTCGCGGTCTGCAGAAGCGTGGCGATGGTCGCCCAGGTCCGGCCGCCGCCATGGCTACCCGCAAAGAGCGCATTTTTTCTTGTGATGGTTTGCGGTCGGATTGCCCGCTCGACGGTGTTGGAGTCGATCTCGATACGGCCGTCGCTTAGAAAGCGCTCGAGCGCGGCGCGTCTGGATGTGGCGTAGCGGATCGCCTCGGCGAGTTTGGATTTGCCCGACAGGCGCGGCAGCTCCTTGTCCCACAGATCGAACAGCGCCGCGACGATCGCGGCGGACCTTTCCTGGCGCGCTTTCACCCGCGTCTCAGGATCCTGGCCGCGGATGTCGGCCTCGATCTCCCACAGCCCGGCCATGGTGGTGACGGTCTGGGTCGCCAGGCGCGAGCTCTCGTTGACGTGAAGCTCGTAGAACCGTCTCCTGACGTGGGCAAAGCACGCTGCCAGCCTCACTTCCTCGTTGGCACCCGCTGACCTGGCGAGCCGATTGTAGGCGGCATAGCCGTCGACCTGCAGGATGCCGGTAAAGCCCGCCAGATGGCGCTCGACGCATTCGCCGCTGCGGCTGTCCTCGAAGCGATAAGCGACCATCGGTGGACCGATGCCGCCAAATGGCCGATCGTCGCGCGCCTAGGCCCACAGCCAGGCCGTTTGCGTCTTGCCGGATCCGGGAGCGAGTGTCGGCAGGGTCGTTTCGTCGGCGAAGACCCGTTCGCCCTGCTTGATCTTCTCCAGCACGTAGTCGGCCAACGGCTGCAATTCGAAGCCGACCTTGCCCATCCATTGCGCCATCAATGATCGGTCGAGATCGACGCCGTCACGCGCGTATCGCCTCTTGCCGGTAGAGCGGCAGCCCGTCGACATATTTGGCCACCGCGATATGGGCGAGAAGCGCTTCGGTCGGAAGGCCGCTCTCGATCAGATGCGGCGGCGCTGGCGCCTGAACCACGCCATCGCGGGTGCGATACGCGTATTTCGGGCGGCGCGTCACAATCAGGCGGAACTTGGCCGGCGTCACGTCCAGGCGCTTCGACACGTCCTCGCCGATCAGGACCTTCTCCAACCCCTCGCAACCAGGGGGCACCTCGGGCTCGATGACGATCTCCACCCGCTCCAGATGCGCGCCGAACTCCTTGCGCGGCCGCGGCGCGCGTTTCGGCTTGTCCGGGCCGCCTGCCTTGGCCAGTTCGGCTTCAATGGCCGCCACGCCGGTGGCGATCTCGTCAAATACGAAGGCGATCTGCTCATCGCTCGGCGTGTCGCTACGCAAGCGTTCCGAGCGCGTGCCGTAAAGCGTGCGCTCCAACATCTTCACAATCGCCGTCAGCTCCACGATCCGCGCGTCGGCCGTCTGGTTGACCGCAGCAAGATCGGCGTTGGCCGCAGTCAGTGTTGCAATCTCGGAGGCGATGCGGCTGTTCTCGGCTTCGATCGCCTGCCGCTCCGCGGCCAAGGCCAGGATCAGCGCGTGGGCTTCGGCAAGGGTCGTCGGAAGCTCTGCATCAGGCGTCGTCATATCGCCGCCATCACAGCAGAGTCGCCGCCAATCTCCCAAACTTTTCAGCACCCTGATTCAATTCGCCGCAGCTCGTCAGCCCACCGATTCCGGGCGCTTTATCGCCACCGGACGTACCTTCGTCCAGTCCAGCCCGTCGATCAGGGCAAGCAATTGCGCGTGGTTCAGCTGCACTCGGGTCGGCGCAATCTTCGGCCAGCAGAACTTTGTTTCCTCAAGCGTCTTGGCAAAAAGGCAAACCCCAGTTCCATCAAACCACACGATCTTGATTTTGTCCGCTCGTTTCGAGCGGAAGACGTGGAGCGCCCCTGAGAACGGATCGATGCCACCATCCCGCACCAGCGCCATCAGCCCCATCGCTCCCTTGCGGAAGTCGACCGGCGTGCTGGCCACATAAACCTGAACACCCGCCGGGATCATGCCTGCCGAACCGCCCGGATCACGGTGGCAAGCCGCTCTGCCTCCACCTCTCCGCCAATGCGCACCACAACATCGCCGACGACAATTTCCAGCATTTCGCCCGCCACGGCTTCAAACCGCGCGAACTTGACCGCCTGCGCTCGCGCCCCAGACGCTGGCGCAACCAGCCCCGAGGCTAGCGCCTTGCGTCGCCACGCAAACAACTGCGATGGATCGAGCCCGTGGGAGCGCGCGATCGCCGAAACGTTCGCTCCCGGTGCAAACGTTTCCCCGACGATCCGTTCCTTCTCCTCCCGCGACCAGGTGCGGTAGCTCCGCCCAGGACTGACCGAAAGCCGCTCAGCTGTAGCCATAATAACTTCGAAATTCTTGCTATCAGACATATGTTCGCTCTCATGAACTCCTCGGACAAATCACCAGGAGATTCTCTGACAATCGAACATCATCCGCTACGTGGGGTGACCTACGCGCTTACTTTCGAGCCGAATGAAAGTTAGCCCCGTATTGCCTCGCTACAAATATTACCGGACGACTTGCCTGTCGTGAGGCGGCAGTTCGGTGCGCGCCCGCGCGGTCATGCTTCTGCTAATCGCGCGTGAGGCAGCTCTTCAGCGCGACGTGACCAAGCATCAGGCGTTACCGTGACATAGGCGAAGCCGCCCACGACAGCAACATAGGTGATATCGGAGTCCAAAGCCGGTTCGGACCGTTGACAGCGAGGTCCTTGATCGGCGGCGACACGCCGTCACGGATGTGCTGCGCGAGATTCGTCCGGCCCCAGTTCAAACGGCACCTCTGGGGAGAACTACTCAAGCATCAACAATGGACGTCGCTTCGCAAGCGGCTTGCTCCGACTCGCGAGGGGGCTCATCCAGAAGGAAAGCAAGATCCGCTTCGGCAACATGTCATCTGAGGCAATATGTCAGGTTAAATCCGGACATCGCTTGGCACTTCACGGTCGTGGGTCGTCTGGATATGGCGCGCGCACCGCAGGCGGCAAGCACATTAAACGTTGCGCCTCGTCCTACTCTCTTGCTGCTAGGGCAGATCGGAGCTATCGACCGATCAACCTCAAGCCCTTTCGACGAGCAGTCGGTTTTGTGCACGCCGGGACTGTTTGCCTTTCGCCGGTCCCTCTCCTCTCCGCTGCAAGTAATTTCCCTCGCAGCATCTCGACCTCCGTCAATTGTTTGATGAGCTCGCTAAGCGTTTGGCGCAGAATACTTGAGCGGTTGTAAAGCTCTCCACGACTATGCACTGGTTTACCTCACTGACAAAAATGACAGAAAATACAAAACATGGGTCAGGAGCGCTTTGCATTTTGCAACTTCGAGACCCGAAATAAAAGGTCGGTAGAATACGGAAATAAGTAGGTAAGGCGTATTCCCTCATCGAGGGACGCACAGGAACCGGTGAAGGTAGAGTGGTAGGTTTATGAGCTGGCGGATCGTGCGCTTGCCGCTGCCGGCCGGACCGGTTCAGGCCAGGTCTCGTACGCGATCGTTCGATCGTTCGACACGATACGCGAACGAAACGGCGTTCCTTCCTAGGTTGGTCAGCGGGCGCTTTGTATCGTCTCGCCGGAGCGAACGCTCGCGCATGAGAGCCAGAGAATTCTCTTCATCAGAAATGGCGCCGAAAGCACTCCGGAAGGTCGACACCTGGGGGCCTGTGCGGGATTGGCTATCGCGGGCCCAATGGCCGCAGTTCGCGACAAGGGCCATTTTGAGGTCGTCGCTGGCAATACCGAATCTATTGCCGCGGAGGCCGACGAAAGGGCTCGCGGCGGCCAATTGGGGCTCTTGGACCCTTATCAGAGATTGATGGCGGAACTAGATACCGCGACCAACGGCGCGCTAGGCCCGATGAGATTGGGTTGGCTCGTCATCGCACCTTTTTCTGATTGAGCATCATCTCCCAGTTTTCCGGATCATGCCCCATGATCATCACCACGCAGAACCGAGCCTCGTTTGCATCATCCTAGTAAGTCGTCCGTGAAAATGAGCCGAGGCCGTTGAGCGGGAATCGGTTTTTGGCGCCGGTTGCGGTTTTGAGATTGCAAGCTTTCGAGGGTTGAGGCCTCGAAAGCTTGCAATTTCGTTTTCGAGATTCCCTCGAATCGCCGGGCATGATTCTGTGGTCGCAGCGGAGGGGACCGATGCGACCGAAAAAGTCGGAACCGACAGCGGAAGGCGATCTGTTTCGCGCCAGGCTGGATCAGATCATCAATCTGAAGCACGAGCTGGTGCAGCTCGGCGCCAAGATCGACTGGGATTGGATCGATCGCGAGATCGCACCGCTCTACAGCGACAAGGGCCGGCCGGGCGTGGCGAGCCGCTTCCTGATCGGGCTGCTGCTGCTCAAGCACATCTACGGCTTGTCCGACGAAGGCGTCTGCGAGCGCTGGGTCTACGACCCGTATTTCCAGCACTTCACCGGCTTTGGATTTTTCCAGCATGAGTTCCCGCACGAGCGTTCCGGCCTCAGCCATTGGCGCAAGCGGCTTGGTAGCAAACTGGAGCTGTTGCTGGCCGAGAGCCTGAGGGTAGCGCATGAGACTGGCGCGTTGCGGACGCGCGATCTGAAGCGGGTGACGGTGGACACCACCGTTCAGCCCAAGGCCATCACCTTCCCGACCGACGCCAAGCTCGTCCATGCGGCGATCAAGGGCCTCAATCGGCTGGCACGCGCGCACGGCGTGCGGCTGCGGCAGTCCTATCTGCGTATCGCCAAGCGGGCGGCGATGATGGCCGGGCGCTATGCCCACGCCAAGCAGTTCAAGCGCCATCGTCGGCAGTTGCGCAGCTTGCGAACCTGGCTCGGCCGGCTTATCCGCGACATCCGCCGTAAGATCGGAGGTCAGTCGGAGCTTGAGGCTGCCTTCGAGCAGGCGCTTTTGCGCGCCGCGCAAATCCGCTCCCAGGAGCAGCGCCAGCGTGGCTGGAAGCTCTATTCCTTCCACGCGCCCGAGGTCGAATGCATCGGCAAGGGCAAGGCCTCGGCGCCTTATGAGTTCGGCGTCAAAGCCTCGATCGTGACCACTAACGCCCGCGCTCCGGGCGGCCAGTTTGTGCTGCACGCCCAGGCGCTGCCGGGCAACCCATATGACGGCCACACGCTCGGTGACGTCATCGAGGCCACCGAGAAGCTCACCGGTTGCGCGATCGAGCGCGGCTATGTCGACAAGGGCTATCGCGGCCACAAAACCGAAAACCCGCGCCGCGTCTTCATCTCCGGCCAGAAGCGGGGCGTCTTCGGCGCAATCAAACGCGAGCTCAAGCGCCGCTCAGCCATCGAGCCCGTGATCGGACACATGAAGACCGACGGTCAACTCGGCCGCTGCTATCTCAAGGGCCGCGAGGGCGATGCGGCCAACGTCATCCTCTCTGCCGTCGGCCACAATCTCCGCCTCGTCCTCGCCTGGCTTAGCCTTCTGCTACGCTTGATCTTGAACGCCTTGATGCGACTGCTCGCCGCCCCAACCGCGCTCAAATGGGCTTCTTAACGGACGACTAGTAACAGTCAGCAACACCTTTCAGTGGTGACGTCGGCAAAGAGCAGCGGCACGGCCGCCACCGGCGACAATTCGTCGGCAATCGACGCTAGCGCATCCAACCGGGCTACCGTAACCTCAGAAGTAACCGCCGTCTTAGTTGGCGCCTGGATCCGCAAATTGCGGCAATCCACCGGATTCCCGCGCGGCGGCAGGGTTGATACCGTAGTGGCTTCCAAATCAGCCAACGTAAGTACCGACATTCCAGCGCCCTTACCGACCCGCGTCGATGGTGCCTGCGACTTTCGTGGCGGGTACGGTCCAATAGAGCACCGACGGAAGCAGCCCCTTGTTGGCGATATCGTCCCTTTGACAAATCCACATGCCTGCGCTTTGAGCCGCATCTCAACCGTAGATGTTTGCGCAGCTCCCGCTCGACCAACTCGAACCACCCGCCCTCTTTTCCATTTTCGGAACCTGGATAACGCGCATCTTGGGCATGTTTGGACCTCATGGGAGAGACTTGCTACTACGGGGCGACCTCCGCAAATGGGAATGAATCCTGGCCTTCCCTGGCGCGTGCCTTTGCTGGCACGCTTATCTGGCCGAGCGTTTCGATCGTCCCTATCGCAATCTCATCCCGGAGTTTCCGCAATGCTCGCCACCATAACTTTGGGCGCACCCGCTTCAGTGGCCTGAGATCAACACCCGCCTGCGGAGCCCGAATCGCCTCCTTCATCTCTCGTACAGTTGCGCACGATTGCTACTCACGGCGATGCCCGTGGACACACCGACAGCCTGAACCGAACCTCACGCAGTTCGCCTCGGCGCCGGCCAAGACAATGGCTCAAACCACCAAACCGAGGCTACATAATTGTCTGGCCATTCTGGCATCGATTTTCGATAAGCGCGCAATATTGCCGCATATAACCTAAGCTATATAGAGATGTCGAAAATTCGAATTTAAAAAGGCTCGACGGACAGCCGCGAGGAGTTCCGACGAAAGCGGTTTCATGCAAGGTCTAGGGGGTACACGGACCGAAGATCCTGAATAACTCGACATCAACATTCTAGGTCATTGGCAAATCATGACGCCAACTCGGAGGCGCTGCAGAAAGCCTCGCGAGCGTCGGATTGCGTGCGGGCTGGGAGGGGTACCATGCGAAGGCCGTCTTTCGACCACACTCAAAACTGTTTTGCTCCGACAAGGACCTTCAAAGATCTTGCGCAGGGAAGACTTCCGCTTCCAAGGCTCATCCGGATTAAATGAAATATAATTTGGCATATAATCGTGTCGTCATCGTGCTTGGGATCATGATGGAGTGATTGTCATGAAACCAGTCGAACTAGAGCGGTTAAGTATTGACAAATTGTGGAAGTTGCACGTCGAGATTTCCAAGATCTTACAACAAAGAATCCAACAGGAGAAATTGGTGCTTGAAGATCGCCTCAGCCGGTTGGGCGGTCGAGCGGCAGGGCGTCGGCCATACCCGCCTGTACTCCCAAAATATCGCAATCCTGATCGCCCCTCAGAAACCTGGGCTGGTAGAGGCAAGCAGCCCCGTTGGCTGGTTGCGCAGTTAAGATCGGGAAGACGACTCAATGATTTTAGAATCTAGTCGCGAGACAAAAGGGCAAGTCCACGACCATCCGATCCGTAGCTAGCGAGGCCGCGATTAACACCAAGTGATAATGGGAGCGCCGAATCTCCAAGCCCAATAGCCATCATTTCATGAAAGCGGTGTCTTCTTGCCCCCTTATATCGCACCGCGACCGGTGCGCTCGTGACCCGATACGTCTCTAGCACGTTCGCTTTGTTCAATGCAACCTTGGCGATTGTCCGAAATGTCGCAGAAGGGAAGTCAACGCCTTGCGCCTGTCATGGAGGCGGGCGGCAACTCTGGATGCACATCAGGAGTTGGTCGCTGCGATCGTGAACGACCGGCGTGACCACCTAAGCCGAAGCATTGCTGCTGGATCCGCGACCGCTATTGGTAATGACTGCGCCATGCTGTGCCGCCGAGCGGAGCTTCTAGAGCGCCGCAATCTATTCAACATTCCGCTCTGTCAAGATGGCGAGCGCCGCCAGCACTGTCCGGTTGCTGACGTCAAGCTTCTGAAACATGTGATGAAGATGGACTTTGATAGTCCCGTCAGTAATGTTCAATTTGCGTCCAATTTCTTTGTTCGACAATCCTTCGGACACTAGACGCATGATCTGACGCTCCCGGTCTGTTAACACCGTCAGCACATTCTCCGAAATCGTGACCCTTCCCTGCTCACGGAATACCACCTGCTTGGAGGGCCGTAGCGGTAGCTGCCTCTGACCATCCGCGACCTGGCGCAACGACTGCACCAGACTCTCGGGCGTCACATCCTTGGAAATGACACCGTGGGCGCCGGCAGCGGCGGCCATGGCAATTTCGCGCTCGCCGGCCGATGCGGTGAAAAGAACAAGCCGAGTGGGTAGGCTCTCGGACTTTGCGGCGGCGAGAACTTCCCATCCCGTCAGACCCGGCATCGAGATGTCGAAAATTGCGACGTCGGGGATCAAACGCCGAATGTTTTCTATGCAGCTTGTCCCGTCAGTCGAACGCGCAACAATTTTGAAACCGCTCCCTGCGCCGAGTGCGTAGGTCAAACCGAGCAGAACCACAGGATGACGGTCCGCAATCACTACGCTGACACAATGCATGGGCGGTCCTCAACCCATGCCCCTTAGTGAAACACCGCTCGTTCACGCAGGTTTCCTACACCCGAAATTTAAAAATACACAAATAGCATGCAATCTTGACCCAATACGGGTTGGCGCGCACGATTGGTCTGGGCCGGCTGCTGTTGAATGTCCTCTATTACCGATCTCCGCTTGTTCCGCAGTCGGACTTGGCATCAAAAAGCAAGGCTCGCATCTCGTTAACGCCAGCTCAGAGAGCGCTACTACCAATGGTCGCATATAACTTAAGATATATAGGGAGATCGGGAATTCGAATTTAACATCTCCCAAAAACGTTCACAAAGGCCAGGAGACGCTTCGACGGTCAGACCGAAATGGATTCATGAAAGATCTAGAGATAGAGATCCCGGACTGAACATTCTGAATATCTCGACATCAAGATTTTAGGCCGTCGACAAATCATTACGTCAAATCGGAAGAGCCGTATACTTAAACGGTCCGGAGAGATTTTAATTGCGTGCAGGCTGGGAGGGTTATCATGCGGAGGAGGCAGTCTTTTGCGACTATACTCATCGGAAAAAGTGTTTTGCTTCGAGAAGGGCTTTCAAAAATTTTGCGCACCGAAAACTTCCGTATCCAGGCGTCCGTAACCTGCGCGCGTGATCTGATCCCGATCGCGCTCCGACAACACCAGCCGCTGTTTCTTATTATCCATACTGGTGAAGACTTTGATTTCACTCTCGAACAGATTGAACTTGTCCGCCAGCAGTACCCGAATGCGCGCATCGCGATCGTGGCCGATCACTATGGGTTGAACGAATTGCTCTCAGCATTTCGGGCAGGCGCACACGGCTATTTCGTCGACGTCGCGACGTGCGATGCATTTGTAAAGTCCATCGAGCTTGTGATGCTGGGCCAAACAATCTTCCCACCGGCCTTGCTCTCGTTCGTTCGCGAAGTCGGCTCTCCGCCTCCCAACGAGACTGGGGCGCAGAGCCAAAACGACCGCGCTATTCCCTTTGCGAAGGGGCGCACGACCGCAGAGAATTCAACCGCGCCACAGCTATCGCCGAGAGAACAATTGATATTGCGTTGCTTGATAAAGGGTGACACCAATAAATGCATTGCGCGCAAGATCGATATCGCCGAAGCGACCGTGAAGGTTCACGTCAAGGCGATCCTTCGCAAGATCCGGGTTCAGAACCGGACTCAGGCGGCTATTTGGGCGATGAACAACGGTTCTCTGACACGGTCGATGGACAAGGGCCTTCCGCCCACAATCGCCGAGGTGGGCACGTCCCTTCCGAAATCCAGCGGCGCGATCGCCGAGCTACCGGGACCGTTACGCGTCGTCCGTCATGAAATAGATCAGCTCGAGATAGTTCGCATCAACGACCATCCGCTTCGCAATGTCATTAATGGAAAGGCTGCCGGCACGGTACGGTTTAGCAAGTAGTCGAGGATCGCTACGCTCAGGCAACCTTGCTCATTGGCTCTAGCAACTTCTGAAAGTTGCTTGGAGTCGTTCAGTAGTGATATCGGTCGATGAAGAGCGACGTGACCAGAGCGAGCAGCTAAGTAGGCTTTCGGCGAGGACAAGATCTGGCGCGGAGTGGCCTCGTAAGCGAACGTGACGACGGTTGCGGTTCTACCCAGTCCGAAGCAGCGATGGCGGTGGACGATAGCCGAGAAGCTTCGTGAGCGTCATGGGAGGATCGCCGTGTCCGGCCTTGACTAGCGCGGAATGCTCTGGATAGCGCAGTCAGGGTGATTGACGCTACCGTTGCGCGGTGATGGGGTGATCCCGGGTTGGAGCGGGCAACGGGGCATCAGAATGACCAGCGATTCTCAGCTGCGCGAGAAGCTTCGGAAGATCGAGGCGTTGTTCGTGGGTGCTGGAACTGCTGGTGAGCGCCTTGCGGCGGAAGCTGCGCTGCAGCGGGTGCGCGCCCGGGTCGAGGAGCTGGCGCGTCACGATCCGCCGATCGAGCAGCAATTCTCACTTCCTGACCAATGGTCGCGGCATCTGTTTCTGGCGCTTTGCCGCCGGTACGGGCTACGGCCGTTTCGTTACCACCGCCAGCGACGCAACACGGTGATGGTCCGCGCGTCGCGGGGCTTCGTCGACAAGATTCTGTTGCCGGAGTTCACCGAGCTGGAGAGGGCGCTGCAAGTCTATCTACACGAGGTGACGCTGCGCGTGATCCGCGAGGAAATCTATGACGACACCAGCGACGCGCAGGAAGTTCCAGATGCTCTGCCGTCGAACTGATCAGGCGGCGAGCTTTGTCTCCGAACCATCGCGCTCGGCCTTCCAATTCCACGGCAGCAGCGTGTGCAGCTGATTGATCTTTGTGCGTCCAGAGACGATGCGCTCAAGAACGTCGGTCAGATAGTGCCGTGGGTCGATATCTTGCAGCTTTGCCGAGTTGATGAGCGACGCGAGAATGGCCCATGTCTCGGCGCCGCCTTCGCTGCCCGCGAACAAATAGTTCTTCTTTCCAAGCCCTATCGGCTTGATGCTGCGCTCGACCGTATTGTTGTCTATTTCAATGCGTCCGTCATCGATGAAGCGCGTCAGGCCGTCCCAGTGGTTGAGGGTGTAGCGGATGGCTTTGCCCAGACCGGATTTCTTCGAGACTTCCAGCAGCCGCGCCTCGAGCCAGGGTTTGAAGTCCTCGATCAACGGCCTGGTATCGCTTTGCCGCACTGCAGCCCGATGCGCCGCCGGCAGACCGCGGATGCGATCCTCGATAGCGTAGAACATCGCGATCCGTTGCAGCGCTTCCGCGGCAATCGGCGACTTGGTCGCGACGTGAACGTCCCAGAACTTCCGCCGCGCATGCGCGAAGCAGAACGCCAGCTGCATCAGACGGCCGCCGCTCTTGATCAGGCCCTTGTAGGCGGCATAGCCATCGACCTGCAGGATGCCGTGGTAGTCCCCGAACAGCTGCTTGGCGCGGATCGCCTTGCGATCCTCGGCAAACACGTAGACCACCGCCGGCGGTGCCGGGCCGCCCCACGACCGGTCATCGATGGCGATTGCCCAGAACTGGCAGACTTTGGTCCTGCCACGGCCGGGATCGAGAACCGGCAGCGGCGTCTCATCGGCAAACAGCCGTGGATAGGACATCATCGTGTCGCGCAACAGCGCGTGAAGCGGCTTCAGCCACCAGGCAACGCGGCCCATCCACGAGGCCAGCGTCTGCCGGTCGAGCGTGATGCCTTGCGCGGCGAACATCTGTTCCTGCCGATACAGCGGCAGCTGGTAGCCGTATTTCATCACCGCGATGTGGGCCAGCAAGGCTTCCGTCACCATCCCGCCATCGATCGCCTGGGCCGGCGCGGGTGCCTGCAGCACACCCTGGCGGCATCCCCGGCAGCCGTACCGCGGACGCACAATGCGCTTGACCCGGTACTGCATCGGAATGACGTCGAAGGCTTCCTTGACGGTCTCCGCGATCTTGTGCAGCCGCTCGCCGCAGCAGGGGCAGATGTGGCTCTCGATATCGATCACGACATCGATGCGCGGCAAATGCTCCGGGAGCGTCCCCGGTTGCGTCGCGCCGGTCGCTTTCCACGGCCCTCCGCTCCGTCAGGCAGCCTGCCTCCGGTCACGTCGTCGTTGGCGGCACGAGCCACCTGTGCCGTGATGGTGAAGAGAGACAGTTGTCCGGGATCCAGTGTCTCGGAGCGGGGACCGAAGATCGTGCGCTGGTACTGGGACAGGATCATCAGAAGCTTGTCGTTCTCCTGGACTGCAGCGTCGCGTTGGGCGATCGCCGCATCACGCTCGGCCGAAAGCGTGCTGCATTCCGCCGACAACGCCGCAAGCCGTGACGACAGCGTCGTCACGGTTTGTCGAAGCAATGCTGGATCGGAAGGCAAATCACTCATGCAGAGTGGTTCTACAACAGCTCCGCATGAGTGACGAACTACTTTGATACGGATCAACCAGCTCGTGCTGGCTGATCCACAACCCGCATCGGCACACGCTTCCAGTCTGAGCCATCGAGCAGCACCGAGAGCTGAGCATGAGATAGCGGCATGACGCCTTGCTTGATCGGCGGCCAGGTGAACTGCCCCTCGATTCTCTTGTAGTAAAGGACAAGGCCGCTTCCGTCCCAGGTCAGGATCTTCACGCGATCTCGGCGCTTGGAGCGGAAGATGTAAAGTCCGCCGTCGAACGGATCGGCTCCAAACGCCTCGCTCACCAGCATCGCAAGCGAGTCCATGCCGCGACGGAAATCGACCGGCTGCGTCGCGATCCAGATCGACAACCCGGGTCGCAGCCCGATCATCGGCCAACCGTCCCGACTGCCGCCAGCACCTCGCACAGCGCCCGCCGGTCGACCCTCCCCCTGACGCGGATGCGAACCGCGCCGACCTCGATCTCGATCGCCGCCTGCTCCTCGCACGACGGCAATTTGCCTCCGCAGCCGGTGATCGCGACCGGCACAAAGCCAGGTGGCACGGCTCCGTCCCCGCACGCCGCGACCTTCGCCCGCGTTGTCTGACGACGCCACAGAAACAACAGGCTTGGGCTGATGTCGTGTCGTCGTGCCACCGCGGACACGCTTGCACCCGGCGCAAAACTCTCCGCGACAATCGCCGCCTTCGCATCGGTCGACCAGCGCGGCGCCGGCCGGTCCCGGTGATGATCTCGACACGCTGCAGTGTGTCGGAGCCGTCCTCGAGGATAGGCGTATGCCTATCCTTATCGCCATCCTTACGACTATCCTTTGACATGGTGACCTCGTGACAAATCATTCCACGAGATCTTCCTAGCCGACCAGATCAGCCCTCAGCCCGTGGTCCCTGGATGACGCTCACGAAGCTTCGGATCGAGGAGGAGTCCAGCCCGCGAGGCCAGCGGCCTCGAGATTGCTCGACAGCATGAGTTCACCGCAATTGCAACAACGCCAACCGATGAGGCTTATATCGCCACAGCATTCCGTTCCCGAGTAGCGCACGCCTCGTCACCTGGTCCCGACGCGCATTGAATCGTCCCCGGCCGCGTCGGTCCGGCCTATTCCTGATGGGATGTTCGAACTGCCTAGTGTTCGCGGAGGCACGTCAGGACCCTGCTGATATCCTAGGGTGACCTCGACGGCGTCACCGGGTTGCAACTCGGTATCTTCGGTTGCGATAACCCGTTCCTGCCCTTTTTCACCTTTTCTAAAGATGACAATTTCCGATTTATTGACGGCTCCTCGTACGAGCTGTGATCGCACCATCGCAGTGTACTGAAGCTTCTCGCCGACACTCTGTAGCTTTTCGCGAACTTCGTTCAGCCTCACGCTGGTGTCTTGTAGCTCACGGAGCAAGTCGAGCCGCCGCTGATCGTCGAGCTTTTCCAGCTTTCTGGTGAGCTCGTCCTGTTGCTTTCTGACAACCATCAGCTGAGCAGCGGCCTGTAGCTTCCGAGTTGAGGACAGCAGCACCGCGCGACGCGCATCGGTAACGCGAGGGCTGACCAAGGAACCCTTGCTGAAGAGATCAGTCACTTTCTGCAGTTCTTCGAGGTCTGACTGAAATCCCTCTTCCTCTTTCTTCTTCTGTTCTGATAGAACGCTGAGTTCGTTGTCCCCCTCTCGGACGCCGTGCTGAAGAAACGCCTTTTCCCGCTGATAGTCGCTCTGCTTCGTCTTCAAATATTCCGTTTCTGCATTGACGATTTCCGAAATCGCGGAGCGAGCTATGGGCACGTCCCTCAGAACGCCTGGACTGATCTGCGACCCTTCTCCGAGCTCATTTTTGATGCGCCACATACGCGACTGTTCTTTGGCGAACTCTGTCCAAAGCGATCCATACTCGCTTCTCAAGTCTGCCGACTCGAGATACGGGTTATTCATTCTGATGCGCATGATATCGTAGCCGCCGGCCACAGCGACGATTTGCCGTGCGGTGATGGACGGACGATAAGGATATTCACCCGGCTTCGACACGTCCCCATTAATGTATATCGGCCTGTATTCCGCCACGGTCGTCGTGACCTCATCTGCGTCTATCATGATGACGGTCTCATGGCCATCTGGCGTCCTGCGGCGAAACACCTTGCTCGCCAGTGCAGCCCGGATTTTGGCACGCATCTGCGATAGGGGCAGGCCGGCCACCGGAAGCGTTCCGACGAGCGGCAACGAAACGTTCCCGTCGATTTGGACGGCCGCACGATGCAGTAGCTCCGGCACGCCCGCCACCGCAACCTCCAGCACATCTCCGATGTTTACTTGATATTCGGCCTTTGCTTGGTTGGCGGAAATTGTCAGGCCAACGGCCACCAAGCACCATTTGATGCAACGACCCAGGCCATTTCCGATCGCATCGATATGGAAAGAATTCCGCAGACTTGAGTTCGGCATGTCGGCAACTTCCTCTACGGACGTAGTCAGCGGGTGAATTCCAAGTCGGTCCGCGGGAAGCAGCGCATCGATATCGCTACCCTGCGAGCAACCGTCCAGACAGGCGAGCTGCAAAACTGATTGCGTCTACCATTTTTAATCCCACACTCCCGCGGCTCAACGGACCATCGTAGTTACCCCTCATACTCTACCCATTTATTGCCAATTCTCAGCCAGTGATCCGAATGCTACTGATTTGGCTAGCGAGACGGAGTGGCTGGGTGGCAGAGTGCTATGAGCTACGCGTCCCTTACCAATTTGCCAGCCTCTACCAGTTTTCCGGCACACTCGGTCGATCTCGGCAGGGCAGCTCCAGCACGCGTCGGTAGGGGCCGATTGGCTGTCCTATTAGTATTGGCCGCGACTACCGAGTTTCTACTCGTAACCGTTGCGGCCTATTTCGCTGCCGTCCTTTATCATCGCATGGTGCTGCTGCAATCGCCGGATCCCGCCAAGTACATTCCGGAATCGCTTCTGATTTCCACACTAGATCTGCTCGTTTCTATAGGGCTCCGGCAATATTCACGGATTCAAACGCAGCCGCGCCACGTGTTCCTATGGAACGGCGCCAGCGGCGTCTTCCTGGTATTCTCTTGCTTTCTCTCGACGACATTCCTTCTGAAAATCTCCGAAGACTACTCGCGCGCCAGCGTCATGGTTCAAGCTGTGAGTGTCGGTTTCGCAGTCCTCTGCGCACGGGCAATGTGGTTTTCATTGCTGCAGTCCGCCATTGCGTCGGGTCTGGTCGACGCCAGGCGCGTCATTCTCATAGGAGACCCGGGCCATTGTTCGCATTTTTCCGCTCGGGCGATGGCCACTGGCATTCGGACCATCCACTCGTTCGAATTTCCGACCGTCACCACCTGCCCCTCACTCCCTGCCTTCCCCGGCGCTATCCAAGTGCCCCCCGATGCCTGCCAACTCGTCGCGGACTGTCGGCCCCTCCGAGCAGATGACATTATCATTTTGATTTCGCAACAGGATGTTCCGTCCGCACTCGCCCTTGCCAGCGCTCTATCAGACCTGCCAGTCGATGTTCACGTCGTCCCTGTGGGATCTCTTGATCTGATGGCGGTGTCGCGGATTACTCAGTTCGGCGACATGGTGACAATGCGCATCTTCCGTTCCCCGCTGACTCCCTTCAACCGAGCGGTTAAGCGAGCATTCGATCTCGCGGCTGCAATCGTCGGCCTTATTTTGGTTAGCCCCCTCTTCGTCATCGTTCCGCTCGCAATCAAGCTCGAGTCCCGTGGGCCGGTCCTATTCCGACAGACGCGGCACGGCTACAACAACGAGCCCATTCGCGTGCTGAAATTCCGATCAATGACCGTGATGGAGGATGGCGACAATTTCAAACCGGTCACCCGACACGATCCACGCGTGACCCGATTGGGACGCCTCCTGCGCCGCACCAACATCGATGAGCTTCCGCAGTTGCTCAATGTCCTGGTCGGCGACATGTCGATCGTCGGACCCCGTCCACATGCGACCGCGCAAAACGAAGCGTTCTCTAAGCTAATTTCGTCATTTTCCCGTCGCCACAATGTCAAGCCCGGCATTACAGGTTGGGCTCAGGTCCACGGGTATCGCGGCGACACCGATACCCTGGAGAAGATGCAACGTCGCGTCGAGCATGATCTATACTATATCGACAACTGGTCGCTTCTTCTCGATCTACGCATCCTCCTCCTCACGCTCTTTTCCAGGGAGGTCTACATGAACGCATATTGAGAGTTTGAAAGAAGACAAGTACTCCGTCAGCGATACGGCAACGCGTGAGGCGACATTTTCGGGAGCGCATTGTCGTCTCCCGGCAGGTCCACCTGAAGCTGCTGTCCTCGATTCCGAATATGCTGCACGTTGGACAAGACAGTCATCTCATAAATCACCGAAGCGCCCCAGGGAACGTTCTTTCTCTGGCCGAATTCGTCGTGGCATCGAAGGCCTTCGTCCGCCGCCAGGCGCCAATTCTGCTATTTTTTCCGATCCTAAGCGTCACCATCGCACTGCTGTATCTGGCTACTGCAACCCCCAAGTTTACCGCTGAGGCGGTGCTTCTCGTCGAACCGAAACGAAGCGATGGGTCCACACAATCAGGAGATGTTGCATCGGCAGCGCAGATTATGGATAGCCAGGTCGAAATCCTGAAATCTGAAAAGATTGCTCTTTCCATCATCCACACTCTGGAGCTGACAAAGGACCCCGAATTCGGTGGCCCCAGTGGCGGTTTGGTTGGAACAGTCCTGGGACTAATTTCGTGGATTGGTGCGCCGGAGCCTGACACCCAATTCTCGCTTACGCGACGCGCCCTGGAACGGTTTTATCGCAGGCTTACGGTTAAGCGAGTCGCTCTAACTTACACCATTGCCATTCAATTTGAGTCATCCAGTCCCGACCGCGCAGCCCAGGTCGCTAATGCAGTTGCACGGGCATACACCGCCGATCAAATGGAAGCGAATTATGAAGCAGCTCACGCAGCAACGGAATGGCTCCAAGGGCGCGTAGACGTCCTGCACACCAAGGCATTAGACGCTCAGAAGAGGTTGACAGACTACAAGGCCACGCACCCCTTAACGAACCAGGCTCCCTCGGAGCTCCGCGAATTGGAAACCTCTGCGCAGGTTTATAGGCAGCTTTACGACACTTTCCTTCAGCGCTACTTGGAGTCGGCAGAGCAACAATCCTTTCCTGTTTCTCAAGGGCGGCTGATGACGGTCGCCTCGCCCCCATTGAGGACCAGCTCACCCAAAACATTCCTCGTGCTTGCCGTCTCGACGGCAGGTGGGATTATTGTCGGAATTGGCGTCGCTTTTCTGCGCGATGTCTCTGACTTGACCTTTCGGACGCGCGATAAGGTGCTGGCCGAGCTTCACACAGCCTGCATCGGAATTATCCCAGCAGGTATACCTGACAGCTCGGGGAATGACCCGCCCAGCGTGAGGCCGAATCCAGTTCGGGCAAGGTCAAGGACTATCGTTTGGGCTGACCGTCTCACTCGCAATATTGCTGATAGTCCGCGCTCTCCCTTCAGCGAGTCTTTCCGGTCCGTCAAGCTCGCGGTCGACATTATGAATCGCGGCGGAAAGCGAATCCAAGTCATTGGCGTCACATCGGCCCTGCCTAACGAGGGAAAATCGACTGTTGCTGCGTCTTTGGCACAAATCATGGCGCAGGGTGGAGGCCGAGCGATTCTACTTGATTGTGATCTACGAAATCCATCGCTGTCATCTGCGCTGGCGCCGGACGCCAGGCTCGGCCTCCTCGACGTTACGTCTGGAGAGGCCAAGCTGGATGATGCTACGTGGATCGACCCTGCTACAAGCTTGCACTTTCTTCCGGCGACTAACAGCTCACGGCTGGCTAATACGTGCGAGGTGCTCGCGTCCGCGGACATGGCAGGTCTATTCAACACCCTGCGAGAGGCCTACGAATACCTGGTGGTCGACCTCTCACCGATCGCACCATTCGCGGACGTCCGCGCCGCGGCGCATTTGATGGACTCGTTTATCCTCGTCATTGAGTGGGGCCGTACGAATATCGATGTAGTCAAAAGCAGCCTTGACGTCGCCGGTGATGTCTATGGCAGCCTCGTCGGCGTGATACTCAACAAGGCGAACGTGAAGGCACTTAAACGTTACGGGGATGCTTTTGCGGCGCAGGGTTCGCGCCGTAATGCGCCCGTAATGGTCGCCGCCCCAAAACCACTCCACGTGATTGTTGCCACGCCCTGCGGCGAGTGCGGACCGGGCGGCATTGATCGCCTTGCGGACGCAATTACCTCGGGACTCGCTCTGCGCAAAGACCTCAACGTACAGATTACACGCTTGAGGACTAGAGGCAGCGGTAGCCTTCTGTTCTGCCCGTTCGTTCTCTCTTGGGGTCTGGCCCGATTGTGTGCGGCCTCTTGGCTCGGCAGGGCGAGTGTCGTCCATATCAATGTCGCCTCAAAGGGGAGCGTATATCGAAAGGCACTTGTTGCTGCGGTGGCGCGCCTGCTGGGCGTTCCATACGTGGTTCACCTGCACTCGGGAGCGTTTGACGAGTTCTGGCAATCGGCTGGGCCGCGATTGGACGCGCTCATTGCGCGGTTACTGCGAAACAGCGCCGCAATAGTTGTCCTTGGGCGGTATTGGAGCGAGCTGATCAACAGCCGTCTTCCGGGAATTGAGAGCAAAGTCGTAATCCTTCCGAATGCGACGGCTTCCGTTGCGACACCGCCCGAGAAGGCTAAAAATGGACGGGTGCGGATCTCGTTCTTTGGGAAATTGGGTGAGATGAAAGGCACACCGCAGCTGGTCGAGGCGCTCGCCTCATTACGCGATCGTGCCGATTGGACGGCGACTCTCGCGGGACACGGAGATGTCACCGGCACGCGTGAAAGGCTGCGTCACTTGCAAATGGAGGATCGCGTGTCGGTGCCTGGATGGCTTGGTCCTGCGGCGACTGCCGATCTCCTGCGCCAGACAGACATTCTCGTACAGCCATCCTTCGTTGACAATCTGCCAATGAGCATCCTCGAGGCTTTCGCTCGAGGAATTCCAGTCGTGGCAACTCCGGTTGGCGTCGTGCCGGATGTCGTTGTACAGAATGTTAATGGACTTCTAGTCCCGGCTGGCGACGTGCGCGCGCTGGCGGATGCATTGGCTCGGTTGATCGACGATCCGGCGCTGCGCCAGCGCCTAGGCACTTCGGCGCAGCGCGATCACGCAGCTCGGTACGAAATAAACGGCTATCTTTCGCGCCTCGCAGAGATATGGCGAAAAGCCGCGTAGGTGGTCTTCTTGGTTCCTCTCCCTTGGGGACTCAAGCGGCGGTACGTCGACTGCCGAGTTCGCCGTGCAAAATGATGAGTGGCGGCCATGTATAGCGCCATCAGTGATACGACTGAACGAAGGCGGCAGGTCCTGCAGTACGAGCGAGCGGCCATTGTATTGCTTGTTTGCCTCTTATTCGCGTTCATCTATCCCTTCTATCTCGCCATTTCCGGGATCGATACGTCCGTCCCCGCTGCGCTTCAAACCGAGAACAAGACGATCTACTATCTTCAGGATGTCATTCCAACGTTGTGTGTTGGAATTGCTCTGCTATATCGAAGATCGACCTTCCTTCTTCGCCTCTCCCCGCCGCTGTTGCTCTATTGCGCATTTGGCTTCTTGTCAGCCTTATGGTCTGAGGACCCCTACGTCTCGCTCAAGTTTGCCGTTCGACTTTCATTGTACATCGGCGCGATCGCTGCGCTTTGCGAATTATTGAAACTCGAGACGCGGTGCCGTGTCCTTATGATGATGTTTGCATTCGTCATTCTCGCAAGCGTTGCCATGGCGGTCTTGATTCCCAGCTACGGAACACATCAGGCCACCGATGCGGCTCAGAGCATACATACCGGTTTGTGGCGGGGCGTATTCCCTCACAAGAACGAACTGGGCGCTATGGCATCCAATTCAACGATCGCGTTTCTCTTTTTTGGCCGCCTCGGTCCATCATTTCCTGGTCTTCGCTTCCTATGCCTTGGCGCGTCTATTGCGTGCCTGATATTCGCTGGCTCCGCTGGGGCGATAGCGTCCCTGCTAGTTGTGTTGATCCTCTATTTTGCGATCTTCGTTACGTGGCGCTGGCCTTTGGCGTTTACCTGGCTCTTCGTTTTTGCTGTCGCGGCGGCCTTGGCTGGGGCGCTCCTGGCTACGGACTCCGAGTCGTTTGCCTTGCTTGGCAGAGACACTACTCTGAGCGGGCGTACGTCCATATGGGACGTCGTTCTTGCGATGATAGCTGACAGTCCGCTGATTGGACACGGCTACTATGCGGGAACGTCCGCTTTCGCAGGTCCGCGCCTAAGGGAGCTCTTCGGACCGGCCATATGGGATGCTCACAACGGATATTTGACTTTATTGCTCGAGACCGGAGTAATCGGCCTCTTTCTGTATCTATATGCGGTACTATCTGTCGTTCTCATGGGGACGGCCCAAGCGAAGCGTGAACCGCGCGAGCGACGGGACTGCCTTATGCTCCTCTTGATATCTCCCATCTTGTCCCTGGTGTTCGCGTTTTTCGAGGGACATCCTGTTGGCGAGGAGGGCTGCATTGGAACCCTGAACTTCTTTAGCTTGGTGACGACCTATTCTTACCTAAAGCAATCTGAGAGCACGCGCGAGGTCGCTCACGAGTGGGAAGCGGGTCGGGATGTCGGCGTGCGGATATAGCTGGCTCCACTACTTCATGCATCGGGAGGTCACTTTGATCGAGACAGTCAAGAAGAACACCGATCATCTATCTTCGTTCCCTCCGAGAATTGATGCGACAGTCATTCGTCGTTATCGGACCAATTATCAGTTGGGCGACGAGATTGGTGAATATGAGGTCAAGCGTCACTGGGAGTTGGAATCCACACTCGCGCGTCGGCTGCTCACGTCGGACAAAAGCACGCGCTGGTCAGTATTTCAGGAATGCTATACTGAACTCTATTCGACGCTTCCATGGTTGAACGAAAGTGAAACCGCGCCGGCGGATTCACTCCGCCCATGGCTCAAACTGGTCCCGAAAGGGGCTAAGGTATTTGAAATTGGCAGCGGTAAGGCGCACCTTCTAAAATACCTCGTATCGCAGGGGTATGATTGCGTCGCCACAGAGATTACCCGAGAGAGGGGTGAGAAGCACGCTGCCGGCGTGGGTGATTTGAAATGGCATGTCACAGATGGTGTAAACTTAGCTAAGTTCGAATCGCCGTCGAGTTATGACGTTGTGATTTCAACTAATGTGGTCGAGCACCTTCATCCGGACGATATCTTAGATCACCTCCGCAACGTCCGAGAAATTTTAAGGCCGGGCGGTTATTATATTTTTGCTACACCTCACGTGGGAGTGGGGCCTTCAGACGTTTCGAGAGTTTACGGATTTGACCGCGCTGTATGCATGCATCTGAAGGAATATAATTTCATAGAACTTGGCGCGCTGCTGACTTATGCAGGTTTTCGTTCACCCAAAGCCATTCTGTTTCGTCAACGGCCATTTAAGGTGGGGCCACTTCCGAGTGGATGGTTTTTTAAATATTGCTGTATGTGGGATCGGGTAACGCGTAGAATGAACCTTTCCCCCAAAAATGAACGCCTATTCCGAAGTGCGCTTCGGCTAGCAGTTGTCCCGAAAAACATTTGGCTGATGGGCGAAAAAAGTGCCTGAAGGTTGGCGACGAGGGCCGCGTCGAACCCCTGACTTCCGTATCCGAGCCGCGACTTACGCGTACGTGTACATCCTGGAGTCCGAGAATGCGCACGTGCGGGAGGAGGGTCAGGCCATCGGCATGCTCATCTAAAGCCTTGGTCGTGAAGAAATGAAGAAATCCCGCGCCGGCTCCAGCAGCGCACGGCATCGATGGCGATCTCGGGCAGCTGCTCCATCCGATGAAACGGTGCGCGGCATTTGCCGACGACGATCGCCCCCTCCGAACAGCGCGGGATCATATACCCACAGCAAGGTTGTTGATGCCTGAGTAATTCTCCCGAGAAGTGCCGTTTCAAAAATGCCCAGTTGATCGTGTCGTCCATCCTCAGGGTGCGCCCTGAGGATGGGCGGCGAATCGATCATCCGATCCTGCTCTGCCCAGAACGAGGGAGCGGGTCCGGTGATCAAGCTTGGGGAAGTCATCATGATACCTGATCTTTATCGTAAGCATGCGGCGTGGGCCGCTGGCCAACTAGATTATTCTGATTGCCAGCGCTTGAGCCATTCCGGATTTTCTTTGTACATCCGGATGAGCTCGATCAGGTTTTCGATTCCGAAGTCGGTGAACGCCTGGATGCCGTCTTCGCCGACGCCATAGACCCAGATCACACCGTCCTCGATTTCCATTTCGATGGCGATATCCCGCAACCATTCTTCGTCTTCGCCGAGGTCCTTGGCGACCTGACTGATGGTGGTGACGTGATGGACCTTGTTGACGTGCGTGGTCATGCCGCTCGAGCGGAGATCGTTGCTGTCGCTGGCTTCCAATTCCAGGGCAGCAGCTCGTCCAGCCGATGAGCCGGATGGGAGGCGATGCGGGCGAGGACGTCCGCCAGCCAGGCCTGCGGGTCGACACTGTTCATCTTGCAGGAGATGATCAAGGTATACATGGCTGCGGCACGCCGTCCGCCGCGGTCAGAGCCGCAGAACAGCCAGGATTTTCGCCCAAGAGCTATGCCTCTTAGGCCTCTCTCGGCAGCGTTGTTGGAGAGACAGATACGCCCGTCCTCGAGGAAGAAGGTGAAGCTCGGCCAGCGCTTCAGGACGTAGGTGAACGCCTTCGCCAGGTCGTGCCCGCGAGAGAGCTTGGCAAGCTGCTCCCGCATGTAGATTTGAAGATCCTCGACAATGGGCCGGCTCAGCGTCTGCCGAACCTCCAGGCGCTCTTGTGTGCTCTTGCCATTGATCGAGCGCTCGATCTCGAACAGCGCATCGATCCGGCGCACGACCTCGATCGCGATCGGCGAGATCGGGATTTCCTTTTTGCCAGCGGCCTTGCGCCGCGCATTCTCTTCGATCTCGGCCATGGCGAAGAATGGACGTCGCGCATGCGCCCAGCAAGCAGCCTCCCGGATCGGTCCGGGCTGGCGCCCAGCCAGATAGAGCTGGTTGTACCCGTCAAAGGCATCGGCCTGCAGGATGCCGGCATAACGGGCCAAATGCGCCTGAGGATGCTCGCCCTTGCGGTCGCGTGAGTAGTAGAACATGGCCGCCGGCGGACCCGCGCCACCAAAGGGTCGGTCGTCCCGGACGTAAATCCAGCACCGTCCCGTGTCGGTCTTTCCCTTGGCCAGCACCGGCACCGTCGTATCATCGGCATGAAGACGCTCGGCCGCCATGACATGGGCTTCGATGAGGCGCAGCAGAGGATCCAGTACCGTGCAGACCGATCCCACGGCGTCGGCCATGGTCGAGAGCGCGATCGGCACGCCCTCCAGGGCGTAGCGCTCGGCCTGGCGGTTCAACGGCTGATGCTGGCCGAACTTCTCGAACATGATCATGGCCAGCAGGCTCGGACCGGCCCAGCCTCGTGCGACAGCATGGAACGGCGCTGGAGCCTGGCTGATCTTCTCACAGTCGCGGCAGCTAAACTTCTCCCGCACCGTCTCGATCACTTTCCACTGGCGCGGCACGGATTCCAGCGTCCGGGTCACGTCCTCGCCGAGCTTGCGCAGGCGCTTGCTGCCGCAGCACTCGCAAGCCGTCGGTGGATCGATCACCACCCGTTCGCGTGGAAGATGCTCGGGGAAGGTCTGGCGCTCGGCGCGCTTGCGCGTAAATCCGCGCACCGTCGTCGTCTTGGCCACGGCACGTTCGGCTGCCAATTCGTCTTCAGTGGCGTTACTTTCCAGCTCTTCGAACGTCAGCGCTAACTGATCCATCAGGCGGGACGATCGCTCTGACCGTTGGCCGTAGATCTGATGCCTTAGCTTGGCGATCTGCAGCTTCTGCTGGGCGATCAGCGCCTCGTCTTCTGACGCTTTGGCGCGGGCGACCGCAAGTTCGGCCGCGATCACCAAGCCGTTCGCGCGCTCGATCGCCAGCGCCTCTTTCAAGGCGGCGACCTCATCCGGAATCCCGTCGCGACCACCATCCATGCGACGCAATGAATCACAGATTGGACGCGTTGGGACTCCCTAAAATGGAAACGCTCGCAGATTTCTTCGCTCAGCCCGCGCTCTGCGGCCGCCAACTTAGTTGTGGATTTCTCCAGTCGATGCCCTCGAGCATATAGGCCATCTGCGCCGCCGAGATCGACACCGCACCGCCCGATGCCGAGGGCCAGATGAACTTGCCGCGGTCAAGACGCTTGGCATAGAGCGACATGCCTAGCCCGTCATGCCATAAAATCTTGACCAGATCGCCGCGGCGGCCCCGGAAGATGTAGAGATCACCGGCATGAGGATCGCGCTTCAAGCTCTCCTGAACCGTAAGAGCCAAGCTTTGCATGCCGCGGCGCATGTCCGTGTGACCCGTGGCGATCCAGACCCTGACGCCGCTCGGGATCGGGATCATCGCCGCCTCAATAGCTCAAGAACCCGCTGCAGCGCCTCGCTGTCTACGTCACGGTCAACCCGCACCCGACAGCCGCCAAGCTCGATCTCGATGATTCCAGCCCTTGCACGCTGCGCAGGAGGCGAACACGACGGTTGCGGCGCGCATGTCAATGCTGAAGCCGGCGTAGAAGTGATCTCCACCGGAACGAGCGCCGGAACGGTCTCGCCGCCTAAGCAGCCCTGGCGTGCCTGTCGGCGCCACGTGAACAGCAGGCTTTGAGCCATTCCATGTCGGCGGGCGACGCCGCAGACCGTCTCGCCAGGTTGCAAGGTCTCCTCAACTAGGCGGACCTTCTCGTCGTAACTCCATCGGCGCCGACGTTCAGCACCTAAGACCTTGACCTGCATTCGCTACATGACCTTAAGGCTAGACTTAAGGTCACATCCTCAGAAAGGCCGCGGAATTGCACAAGGTGGCCGCCGCCGCAGGGATACTCTTTATCGGCAGGGACTGACGGTCTGACGGTCTCGACGATCGCCCGCGAACTCGGGATCGACCGCAAGGCCGTTCGCAAATGCATCGCGCGTGGGCCGCCAGTCTATGGTCCGCGCAAGCCGCCGGGGCTGGATCGGCAGCATGTCCTTTTCTACCGCTTTGCCGAATTACTTCTCCAGCAGCGACGACCAGGTCGTCAGCTCCTCGGGATGGTTGTTGTCAATATTGAAGATCTTCCCGCTGCGCCCGGCTCGTCGGGAGATCGGCTTTGCCCTCCCTCCGGCTCGCTCTGAGCCGGCCGGCCGATCAGGCGAACGGCCGCGACATCGTCGAGATAAGTAAAGTCGCGCCATCCTGCCCTGGTTGAATAGCATGATCGGCTCTCCTAGCACGATCGCTCTGACGAAAATGACGCTCGCCATGTCAGGCCGGCCAAGGCCATAACGGGGAAGAAACGAAAGCCCGTCGCCGGCAGCCGGTAGATGGCGATAAGAATGCGCCATCAGCACGCTAACCTTCTTCGAGCTGTAGAAAGGGTTCACGGGAGTATCGAGATGACTTGCACGAGACCGGCAGTTTGGTAGTTGCCGAAGACGTACGAAGAGGACGTAAAGCGCAGGTGCTTGCAGCCATCGTGCCCGCGGCCCTCCGGCAGGTTGATGAAGCCCTGGCATAGATCGGCGTGCGGTCGCAGCCAATATCGGAAGGCACGCTCGGGTGAAATGCGCCACCTCGGCACAACGTGCTTTCGCGAACAGCGCGGCCCTTGCCCTTCGGCCGACAAGCTCGAGCTTGACCAAGGCACACTTCGGGTCGCGCGCAACTGCGCCTCCGCGGGATTGCAGCAATCATTGACGCTATCGACCCGGACCACCTCGCGCCATTGCGCGAGCAGCCGCTAGAGAACGTGAAATCCGATGCAACCGGCAGCTCCATTGACCAGGTCGGCTTCTGTCGGCCTGCTTGCTCCGGCTCTCAAAGTCGCCACAGCTCAATCACTGACGGCTTCGCGCCGCGATCAAGCTTCATCTTCACGTCAAGGACGAGACCTGCGCCATCTTGCAGTAAGCGCTGCACTAGCCGCCAGCCGCCCTCGACGTAAGTGTCGTGCGCGACGGCTAGGATCAAGGCATCGGCAGGTTCGAGCGCGTCGATGTTGCTTAAAGCGATCCCGTATTCCTCTTGGACCGCATGCGGATCCGCAAGCGGATCGGCGACCTGCACCTTGACCCCGAACGACCTAAGCTCGCGTACCACGTCGATGACGTGGGAATTGCGGATGTCAGGCACATTCTCCTTGAACGTCATGCCGAGAACGGTCACCAGGCCGGCGCTTGCCTTGCGGCGCAGCAGACCGCGAATACACTCGCGCGCGATCTGCTGCCCCATTTCGTCATTGATGCGGCGCCCGGCCAGAATGATCTCGGGGTGGTAACCTGCCCTCTCGGCGCGGTAGGTCAGGTAATAGGGATCGACGCCGATGCAGTGGCCGCCGACGAGACCGGGCTGGAAGGGTAGGAAATTCCACTTGGTGCTGGCGGCCGCGAGCACGTCACCGGTATCGATGCCGAGCGACTGGAAGATCAGCGACAGCTCGTTCATGAAGGCGATGTTAAGGTCGCGCTGGGTGTTCTCGATCACCTTCGCTGCTTCTGCGACCTTGATCGAAGGCGCGCGATGAAGGCCGGCCGTGACCACCGAACCATAGACATCGGCGACGATGTCGAGCGTTCTCGCATTCTGGGCGGACACGACCTTGGTGATGGCCTCGAAGCGATGCTTCTTATCGCCGGGATTGATGCGCTCGGGCGAATAGCCGACATCAAAATTCGAACCCGCCTTGAGGCCCGAGGCCTGTTCCAGGATCGGCACGCAATCCTCCTCGACGGCGCCCGGATAGACCGTCGATTCGTAGACCACGATGTCGCCCTTCTTCAGCGCCTTTCCGACCATGCGCGAGGCCTGGAACATGGCCGTCAGATCAGGCCTTTTTGCAGCATCGATCGGAGTCGGCACCGTCACGATGAAAAAATCGGCAAGTTGCAAGGCCGCTTTGTCGCAGGTCAAATCCAGCGTTGCGCGGTTGAGATCGACCGCATCGACCTCGTGAGTTCGGTCGTGCCCAGCCTGCAGTTGCCCGACCCTTTCGGCATCAATATCAAACCCGATCACCGGGATGCCGGCCCGCGCGAATGCTGCGGCCACGGGCAGGCCGACATAGCCAAGTCCAATGACGGCAATCTTCCGGGCGTGCGACATAAAATAATATTCGAGCCGCTAGAGCTAAGGGATGCTATACTCGTCGATGAGCTGTTTCGTGTTCAAAATATTGCTCTTGCTGGAAGCTCCGAACACGATTGATTCGATTCTCTTCTGACTGCAGACGTATTCGATAGCCTCGCGCGGCTCGATCGCTCCGGAAGCCAAGACCGACATTGCTACAGGTCTGAACTTCCGCGACGCAATCACTTTCTCATAAAGGTCGATACCGCCGCACATCCGAAATCCCAGTTTATTTATGCTCGCGCATACGATCGGATTCTCCATGCCCAGTTCCTCCAGCATATCGACCAGGCGCGGCATATTCATCGTTATAAAGCCCGGTTCGGCATTGTAGCGGTCGCGCACATGGTCGGCAAAAACCCGAAATGCGTCTTTAATCCCCATCCCAAGCAATAGGTCGGTAACAACGTTTTGCAGAAAGATGACGGGGGTCCTCAGTCCGCCGAATATTTTCATCTCTGCGTCGATCAGGAGTCGCGCCATAGCCTCCACATCCCGCGTCGCTATCGATACACCCCCCCTTACCAAAGCAGAGAGAGCGCCTTCTGCAGGCAAAAACCGCTTCAATGCGTCGATCATTCCGTGCTCGGTCACGGCATTTGCGTATTTGTGCGCGTACGGCATGCAAGGATAGAATTCGAGCTTCGAATATCGCTCCGGGTTGGAACGGACGTGCGCACAGATTTCCCCGATTCGATCATGCGTCGTGCACATGAACACGTGAATTCCGCTGTCATAAGCAGCGTCCAGCAAATTGATGATTTCTCGGACGTCTGCAAAGCGGATGGCCTGCGCGCGCGCCTTTTCCTCGGACATGTGGTTGATCCCGAAGAACTGGTTGTCACCGAATAGTATTCGATCCATTGGTCCGCTTGCCCCTCCTTGATGGGAGGATTCTACTTCAGCGCCGCGGTGACCTGGGACAACAAGCCACCAGACTGCGTCCGGCTCTGAGCTGGGCCCCTGGGCGCCGAATCCACGGGCCGCCAGGTGTCTCGCGCATCCTGCAACATCGCAGATACGACACAATCGGTTTGCACCGCTGACGCAAAAGACGAGATGTTATCCCGCCGGCCTTCCACGATACATCGGAGGAAGTAGTCGAGCTGCGCAGAATATTCCTCCCCTCGAAGGTAGTACCAAACATCACTATGAAAGTCGGTCGTGTAACGAACCTCCCAACCCTCTTTTGCCACACCGGCGCTTCCCGCCGCAGCTCGAATGTATGTCTTCAGTTCCTGGCGGTCGACGACCATACGGCCATTCGTTCCCCAGAGCGTGACTTGGGTTGACATTCTGCGCAAACTGTCGTCGCTCCAATTAGCGGCAATCATGCCCGTCATGCCGTCGGCAAAATGCAGGGTCGCGTAGACCTCGTCGTCTACGTCCCGGGAAAAGACCCTGTTGAGCACGGTCCCGCTTACGGCGTCGGGACGGCCGACGAGGTAATTCACGAGATCGATAGCGTGGCACGCGTAGTCATAGAGGCAGCCCCCGCCTTCGCTGCCCTTTGACCGCCACGTTGCTCCCTTGGGCCGCAATACCACCGGGCCGTAAGCTTCAACCCTGACGTGATGAAGACGGCCAAGCGCCTGCGCATCGAGTAGACGCTTCGCCTCCTTGAACGCCTCGACGAACCGGTGGTGATATCCCACTTGGTTTACCACACCTTTGCGGTCAGCCAACTCCGCCAGCGAACTTCCCTCGGCTACATTGAGACAGAATGGCTTTTCGCAGAACACGTGAAGGCCTCTGAGGAGGGCCTCACGGACGATTTCGCCATGTGATCGTGATGGCGTCGCGACGATAACACCATCGAGGGACTTGTCATCGAGCATTTCCCGATAGCTGGAAAAGACTTTAATGCCTGAATATTTGTGTAGGATATTGCACAAATAGCTCGCGCTGTCGCACACTCCGATCAGCTTGGCCGAAGGGTGCGTGTTGAGGATGGCAAGATGGGAGAGCCCCATCTTGCCAAGTCCGATCAAACCGAGATTGACCATAAAGGTCTCCCTGACAGGGAGTGCGGCTGTTCAATTGACCAGAAACTCTCGCAGCCGCGTGAGAAACGCCTCTGGCGCAAAACTCGTGAACTCGGCATTGGCAACACTTCCGCCTGTCATGGCCCTGGCGATCGCGGAGTCCAGCTCGTCCTCCGACAGGGCAGGATAGACACCCGGCCTCTCGCGAAGCCACTTAAGGGTGTGGAGCTGGTGGTCCGTCGTGAGCTCGCCTTTCGCTGCGAGCCGCGGCAGCATCACGATAGGCTTGTTCATTTGAGCGGCGACGAAGTAGCTGCCCATTCCGGCATGGGCGACCATAATCGCCGCATTGCGGACGGCTTCTTGAAATTCGCTCGGCGAAAGCATCCGCCTCCAGCGCATGTGGCTTGGCTGGCAAGTACCGCCGCCAATCTGAGCCAGCACATCACTATCGCTATGCCTCAGCGCCCATTTGTCCATGGAGAGGATCAGGCGATCGAACGCCATCATCGAACCAACAGTCACAAAAATCATATGACCGCTCCCCAATAATCGGGACCGCTGGTTCGCCGCAGATGTGGCCACTGGGTAAGCCACACATCGCAGAAGCGTCCCGCCCGCTGCCCTGACAACGACATCTGTTCACAATTGGCAATGCTGTCGATCCACAACGTTCTCGAACGCAACAGGCATTTCGCAAGCGCTAGGGCTATCATCCCAGGAGCAGATCCTGTCGTCACGACCACACGCGGACGCTCACGCATCAGGATGAACGTCAGCTGAGTAACCAATACCGCCAATCCAATCCGGTCCCTGCGCGTCACATCACGGACCGCATAGAAGCGATAACCGGAGACCTCCTCGGCATACGCCGAATGAACGCTTACAAACGCAACATCCAGTCCATCGAATGCGGGCTGCAGCCGGCGCATTTGGATCCAGTGCCCCCCTCCAGATGCCACGACGAGGATCTTCTTGGACACGATGGCACTCCCGGCCTCGACATAAAGCCGCTCGATCGCTGCCGACTTACCCACAAAGCCGCCCTCGCCGTGCCTGGTACGGCCTTGTACGCCGTCAGCAGAACGCTCACGCTCAATTTGCCTCCGCCTCCGCCGATGCCGTCTCCAAGAGACCGAGAGAAGAGACCGAGAGGCGCAAGTTGAAGGTCCCACTTACAATAATAGCAAAACTCCCGACGTGGCCTGCCAATCAGGATTACCCAATTCGATCGACCCATGTTTCCGGCTTACTGGATACGCCATCGTCAACACCAGGCATGAACCAGGCTCGGGACATCAAGCCTACGGATCTGCGGGTAATGCGGATGACGAGAGGATACCGTCGTCCACACAATCGAAGCGATAGACCGACTTCCCCTCCGAAGCCTATCCAATTGATGAGCGTGTTATTACTCGCCCACAAGAGCTTGAAAAAGATCGTTGTAGCCCTCGACCATGCGTTCCGCCGCGAAGTTCGCTGCAACAAACTCAGACGCTGCAACTCCAAACGCCTTCCGCTTCGCGGGATCGAACAGCTTCTCAAGAAAGCACACCAGCGCCTCAGTATCTCCGACCGGAAACAAGAATCCTGTCTCCCCGTGACGTACGATCTCGGTCGCCCCCCCGACATCGCTGATCACGACTGGGATGCCGATCGCCATCATCTCCAAAGGCGCTAGAGGCAGTGTCTCCCCCAGACTGCAGAGGACACCGACGTCGACAGCGCTGATACTTGGTCGCACATCTTCCTGCATCCCGGCGAAGACAACGTGCTCTCGCAGTCCGCCTGACCTCGCATATTCCTCAACATCGCGCTGCGTGGGACCGCCACCCACGAGCAGCCCCTTCGCTGGAAATCCGCGGAGGCGCAGGATACGTATGGCGTCAACCAGCTGACGATGATTCTTCTCTGGAAAAAACCTCGCGCACATCCCAATCACGTAATCGAGCGGCCCAAATCCCATAGCCGTTCGGGTCTGCTCTCTCCATCGATCCGCCGAACGAGGCGAGAATTGCCAGTGGTCCACGCCGTTATGAATAACCGTCGCATGATCGGAGCGATAGCCGCGCTCCTCCCAAATTCTGCGTTGATTCTGCGAGACATAAATCAGGGCGTCCGCCCGAGCGAAAAGGGGTCTATAGAGTATATTCAGAACGCGATCTTTCAGGCCCAAAAAATAGGATGTATGGAATATCGATACGAGTTTTGCACTGGATGACGCCAATTTCCGCGAGATGATTCCGAACAGCAACGGCCGCTGGTTCACCCCAACGATTATATCAGGCCGCTGCGCGTGTATTAGCCACGACAGCTTTCTCATCGTCTCTATGCTGTAGAGGTGGTTGCCTTCGCAAGTCACGACGGGCACCGTACTCGATCCGAGCGCATCTCCCTGCGCATTGGTGAGGCTCACGACTGTGCAGAGGTTACCTTGCGAGGCCAGAGCATTCGCCAGTTGAAAAGTGTGTCGTTCGGCCCCCCCTGGCAACGTAAGGTTCAGCACGAACATGATGCGCATCGTCCTACACTCCTCCTTGTTCTGTCGCGCGCGAGATGATGATGAGCAGTGCAAGCGCCTCGATGGTATTGGCGCGCCACACCACCCTCAGGTCTTCTCGGCTAATGGCCGGTGGCACACTGCAGCGGTGAGACAGCCTTCATGAGGGCATGTGCGGCCACCTGGACACCGCTCGCGTTCGCCTCAAACGATCTTTGAGACTCGAGGTGGCATCCGACGCCGATGCGAGGCAACCCGAACGGATTGAGACTCCCGTCGCCCAGGTGGCCTTTCCGTGTCGTCACCCCAGTTGAGAAGCCGGCTTGCTCGGCAAGGCGCTCCTCGCGCGGCCCGCATGCGCCGGCAGTACCATAAGGGTAGGCCAGGTGCCGAACAGGTAATTCGAGGAGGGTCTCGAGGTACCTTCGATTGTCTACCAGTTCGGCTCGTGCGGCGGACGGGTCGAGCATTGCCAATGCCGCGTGCGACGTGGTGTGACCTCCTATTGACGCTAGAGGATGACGAGAGAGCGCTTGCAGTTCTCGCTCGTCCAGAAAATACGCAGCATTCAAGGCCGAGAGTGAGACTGCGTATCTATCGAAAGTAGGTTTGAGCAATGCAGCACGGCGATAATCCTGGTGAACCCACTGCGTCACCGCCTTTAGTCCTGCTTTCTTGCTGTGGAAATCCGAACACTCAAACTTTGTGCCCATCGGATCTATCGTGACGTGGTCCGCTCGGCGAAAGATTTCCCGCAGTCCGAGCCACCATGAATTCAAGGCTCGAGTTGGCGCACCAGTTGGTACGTAGAGCACAAATGGCGTCTTGTTCTGCTCCAGCAGCGGAAGCGCCACAGAACGGAGGTCTCGATACCCATCATCAAACGTGATTACCGCGTACCTGGGCGCCTTCGGTTCGTTTCGGGACAACGCTCGCAGACACTCGTCAAGGCTGACGATTTTCCATCCTTGCCGCTGGAGCCAGACTAGGCAATGCTGGAGGAGATCAACGGATGTGCCCGTCATCAGTTCACGCTGGAAATCCCGCTGTATTTCATGGAACATTACGATGACCGCTCGGCCGGCGAATAGTCGGCGGAATACCGGCATGAGTCCCGTCCAATGAATGCCGTACAAAATTCCATTGCTCACGAGTTGCTTCATTTGGCTCTCATCAGACCGGCACCAGCTAATGCGCCAGCGTGCGCGGGATCCGTTAATCTCCGGACGTCTGCCGCGGTCGACCAGATAGCACCACAGTCGCTTGCGATCGGATATAAGCGAGACGACGAGCCGTATTGTGCGATCGGCCTCGCCTGATCCGGTCTGCGGTCGTGCCCTACGCAAGCCCGCTCGCGGGCGACGTTTCACGTGTCCGGCCGTCGACACCATCCCCGTGCTCGAGCGGACACGCCCTCCTGCGCCTCTAGCCTCCCAGGTGGAGAGAAGTAATCCAAAAACCGCCCGATGTGCGGACCCTTTGGGATTACCCATATCGGCTCCGGTGCGTCTCTTGCGATTGGACGGCGCGCCAATCTATCTTTAGCTCGCTATTCTGATGACCGGGGATATGTTTTCTTTGATGTCGATCGGCGATGATCTGAGAACTCGGTGCAATCCGGATTTCGCTTTATCGTCGATCTGAGCGATGTGCAAACGCGCGGACTCATCGTGCGGACATCTGCGGACTTATCGTGCAGACATCTAATGACGCATCAGAGATCTAGGACGCACCGGAGAAGTCAACTCTTACCGATGCCCGAAGCTCGGTCACGGAAGACGCCGGCTGTCCCCGTCATCCTGACGAGGCCATGTCGTGTCATCAATTCTTTCCGGGTACGCCATGTAGGGACTCGTCCTTACTGCTCGCCGCGGCGATCTCGCGGCGCTTCCCCGTTGTGCAGCGTCGTTCCTGAGCTAGCTCGAGAACTGAAGGGATCTTCCGACTATGGAACCGAGCGAAGCCACAGAGGATGGCCGCTATGAAGGGAGCGCCTCTAAACGCTGCCGCAATGATCTACGCGAAAGTCGTGAGCTTCGCCACGGGCATCATCGTCGCGCGAGTGATTGGGGCAACTCAGTACGGCATGTTCAACGTTGCTCGCAGCGTTCTGGAAAGCTGCAGCATCGTTAGCCCCCTCGGCCTCGATCTCGCCATGCAACGCCATTTGGGATCCGCACCGGAACATCTTTCCGCGCGACTAAGACAACTCAGATTCTTCCGACTTGTCACCTTCAGCCTCGCGATTATCCCTCCTGCGCTGGCGGCCACCGGTTTCAACAGCTATGTCGAGCAGTTTATCTACCGCTATCCAGACTTCGCGAACGTCCTTCTCGTAACGCTGATAGCGCTCCCTTTTGCAACGGATATTGCTGTGCTGGGCGGCGCTTATCGAGGAATATTGAATCCTGCCCCTTTCATGCTGGCAAACTTTGTGCTGCAGCCCAGCGTGCGATTGATCATTATGGGACTGCTCTTTGTCATTGGATATCGGTTGTGGGCGGTCGTCGTCGCGACATGCGCCTCATACATCATTTCCTGGGCGGTGCTGGCGATGCTTGCCCGAAAAGATATGGCCGGCGATGACCCCCATGATCGACAGGATTGGGCGGATATCCGATCGGTTCTTCTATACTCTCCGTACTTGGGCGCTTCGTTGGTTTTCGTCGTTTGGATCCGGAGCGCCGACTCCCTCTTTCTCGGTCACTTTGGGAGCGCGAAGGATGTCGGCCAATATGCGGCCATCCTGATGATCGCGCAATTGATCGGATTGATTGGGGAGGCGCTAGGACAAACTCTGGGTGCTCGTGTCGCACTGCGCTATCGGAATAACGAGCTCACCGCAATGGAACATCTTCTTACCGAGAACGTCCGTCGAATCACGCTGGTTTCGGCCCCGATATTCGCCGCGATTCTGTTCTGGGGCAATCGCATCGATCTGGTGCTTGGGCCCACCTTCGCGGTCGATGCTCGTGTGGTTGCGCTCGTCAGCGCAAGATTCTTTTTGCAGACCATATTCGGATATAGCGGGTTTGCACTTTCTATGACGGGCTGGCACGCCCGCGAGACAACCCTTTTGGGCTGCGGTTTCCTGCTTTCGGTCACTTTATGCTGGGTGCTGGTTCCGCTGTTTGGACAACTAGGCGCTGCGCTGGCGAGCTTCGCGACAATGTCGATGATAAATTTGGTCCGCTACGCCGTCGTGCTGAGGATGTTTCGCATTCGGATTATCGGCATGCCTGTAGCCGCTGCGATTGCATTGGCGCTCACGACAGCCGGCGTCGTGTGGCTCTTGCTTCGACCGATTGATAACCGGACGTTGGCGTTCACGGTATTTGAAGCAGCTGTTTTCCTCGTGCTTTTTGCCGGCACGGCTTGGGTTCTGCTCATTACAGATGAGGACCGCGACGCCGTTTCCGAGCTGTTCGGCCATTTCGCGGATTGGCCAGGATAGAAAGATGAGAGTTGCACTCTTATCATTCCATTATGCCGAATATTCGGCCCGACTCGCGATGGCCCTGAACGCGCAGCACGACGTCTTGCTTATTCTGGACCGTAGCAATGCTCAATACGAGCTCTCGAGCTCTTTGCGCGACGCAATCGTTCAAGGCCGACTAGTTCGCTGGTTTCCCCGTCAGCGGCGACTGAATGCACCATTCGAATTGGCGAGGCTGTTGTGGACGCTGCGAAGCTTCCGGCCGGATGTGATCCACGTTCAGGAGGTATATAAATGCATTCCGACCTGGGCGAATGACGTCCTTCGCTATTCAATTCCGCTGGTGCTCACGGCCCACGACCCCTTACCTCACAGTGGTTTTCTCGGTCGAAGGTCAGCGGCAGCGCTTCCATGTCGCGAACGATTGCGCGCTCATGCGGACTGTCTGATTGTTCACGGAGACAGGTTGCGAAAGGAATGGAGCGAGAGAGAGCCTGACATCAGTCCGCGCCTTGCGTCGATACCGCACGGGATTCTTGGTAGCACCGCACCCACAGCGCTCGCGGAGCCGTCAACGTTCCTGTTTTTTGGGCGTGTCGAATCCTATAAGGGCCTCGAATTTTTCCTCAACGCAGGAACGTTATTGGTGCAGAGAGGATTTGAACCCCGCTTGATTGTCGCCGGCACCGGTTCTGATCTCGAACTCCATCGCGCGCAGATCGGTAAAATGCCATACGTTGAGCTGGTGGACCGGCGGATTGATGCGGATGAAATTCCCGATTTGTTCGCGCGATCGAGCGCTGTCGTGCTTCCGTACACTGACGCTACCCAGAGCGGCGTTGCCGCAATGGCTTTCGGATTCGGGCGACCTGTCATCTCGACAAACGTCGGCGGACTACCTGACGTGATTTGCGATGGATACAATGGCTTGTTGGTCCCCCCGAAAGATGCTGAGGCGTTAGCAGAGGCAATGTCGCAACTGATCAGAAGTGATGATTTGCGCAAGAGCCTGACTTCGGGAGCAAGTGCCTATGGAAGCACTGAGTTGAGTTGGGATTTGATCGCTCGACAGACCTCCGCGGTGTATGAGAGCGCCATAGCACGGCACCATCAGTGGTCCATTTGTCGTCCAAGGAAGAAGCTCCGGCGCGAATGATGGACGATACGCAAAGCGAAGAGCTCCGGTCAATTACCCTAGGATCTTAAGCAATGCGGAAATCCAAACGCTGTCAATGGTTCAAAGGAGTCGTCGCAACCGGCTGCAGAGCGTTCAGCCCCGGTGCCCGAGGGAGTTCCGCCAGCATCACATTGCTCGTCTTCTGCGGCTTCACAGTGCTCCAATTTGGAAGCCCGTGTCCACTGGCGCGGACAACTGCAGTCGCTGCGAATAGCGGAATCGATCATTCGGCCGAGATCGCAGGGCCGATCCTCGCTGACGGCTCCGCCATTGTCATCGACGACAACGTCTACATTCCGGAAAATGCTGGAGAGGGTTGGAGCCTAAGCTCGCCCGATCCCGACGTGCTTCGGTTCGAGTTGCGCCGCGGAGACCATTGGTCTTCCTCATATTGGATCGACCCGCCTAGCTCCGAACGCGATGAAATAGCCGGACAGACGGTGTATCCGTCGGGCACTCAGATAAACATCGCCTACGACTTCATGGTCGAACCAGGACAAACAAACTCTGCAAGCGGCCCCGGACGCTGGTTGGTTCTCGGTCAAATGCATGAATATAAGGTCCCGCAGTCTCCTCCATTGGCCATAGAGTTGGTGAACGGCGACCACATGGCGATCAACATCGGGACCCGCAAGCTGGTGTACGTTTACATCGACCCGAACCCTATTCAGCGCGGTCACTACTATTCGATGAACATCCAGGTCAAGTTCGCTAACAACGGCGATGGGTTTCTCCAGGTTTGGCGAGACGGCGCGCACATCGTCGATTATCACGGCTCAATTGGAACAGGTGTTGGAACCTATTGGAAGCAAGGTATTTATCGCTCGTCAGCCCAAGAAACCATTTCAGTGAATTTCCGACGCTTGAAGATCACTGCAGTTGCAGGGTGACCGGTATCAGTGCCTCAGTGGTGAATAGCGCGGACGGCAGGGGCACGATCATCGTGCTGAGGCTCCGCATGAGCGAGGCGGCAACAGTGGCGGGTACGACGATATTGACGGCACGTGATGGCAGCACCCTGTCTGTGCCGGCGGCCCCGGAACGAATGCGCTGATCTTTAACTTCAGGTTGCGAACAAGCGAGACGAACGCTCAATTCCGGAGGGCCTGCCAGATGTCACTACCCTGAAAGACGCACTCGGCGCTGCCGCGTGTCTGTCGATCGCGCGCTCACGTCTGCAATTCGACAAGCGCGCCACCGCCAGGAGAGCCGTCATGTTGATCCGTAACTCCGCAAAGTCTAGCTTGGCTATCCTTCGGTGCAACTGCCGACGCTTCCGTAGCTAGCGCAGCCTCTCGCTTTACGCAGATTCATCAAGGCCCTCGCGATCGCGGTTCAACCCGTTCCAATCTGAAAACGGAATTCCTCACGGATTGCGAAAAGGCGAGCGTCTGCCTTGCCGAATGTGTAGGATGCGCGAAGAAGTAGCCGAGGCGTGTGGCGCCATCGGCGACGACGAAAGACGTCGCGAGCCTGACTTGCGATTGCACTATACATTCGTATGGCGCAGGTTAGAGCATACCTCCCGCACCAAGATCGTCTCAGTCCCGCCCTAAACGTCTCAAACTGACGCCTCAAACGTAGCCGAGACGTTAGCGCGTCGCGCCAATGCGGCGTCGGGATCTTTGCACTCACTCCCAAGGCATTCAGGGACTTCGCGCAAGGCCCGCTCGATTCCATCATCCGGACCGAACCGGACCAATGGAATCATCGAAAGTATCGTTTGTCAGCAATGACACGGGCAAACGAGGATTCAGAGCATACACGGAGCTTCCAGCAAGATGGCGAATATCACGTCCTTCTCACCGGCCAACAACTCCACCATCACGGTGGACAACAGCGACTATTGGGTCGAGAACGCGAACCAAAGCTACAGTCTGACCGAACCTGATTCCGATACACTTCGGTTTCAGTTGCAGGCAGGTGATCATTGGAGTTCGCCTGAATTCACCGATGCGTCTGACTCTCAGCGCGATGAGATTTCCGGCTCAACCACATTTGCGCCGGGCACGCAGATAAACCTCTCCTATGACTTCATGGTCGAGCCCGGAGCCACGGATACTTCAAATGGTCCCGGGAAGTGGACTGTCCTCGGTCAAATGCATGAGTACAATGTTCCCGACTCTCCTCCGTTCGCCGTTGAGTTGGTGAATGGCGACCACATGGCGATCGACATCGGGACCGGCGATCCGAACTACCTTTATATCGACCCGAACCCCATTCAGCGCGGCCAGTACTATTCCATGCAAGTCCAGGCAAAGTTCGACGCCAATGGCAACGGATTTCTCGAGGTCTGGCGCGATGGCGTTCAGATCGTCGACTATCACGGTTCGCTCGGGACCGGCGCCGCAACTTATTGGAAGGAAGGAATCTATCGATCGGCATCCTCGCAAACGATGGCCGTGGACTACAAGGACCTCCATATAACGACTGGCGCCGCGCCCGCACCTACAAGCAGCACGACTACAGCATCGTCGGGGACCACCACCGGCTCGGCCGGAACACCCTCGGGTAGCATCTCCTCATCCGGCAGCACCTCGGGCGGGACTACCGTGACCACGCCGACCGGCACCACGTCACCGAGCAGCACCACCGATCCCGTCGGGACCTCCTCGAGCGGCGCCTCCTCATCCGGCACAACATCGGGCGGGACTACCGTGACCACGCCGACCAGCACCACGTCATCGAGCAGCACCACCGATCTCGCCGGGACGTCCTCGAGCGGCACCTCCTCATCCGGCACGACATCGGGCGGGACTACCGTCACCACGCCGACCGACACCACGTCGTCGACCAGCACCGCCATTTCCGGCGGCACCACGTCATCGGGCAGCACCACCGGGACATCGTCCGGCGGCACCGTCGTGACCGATCCGACCAGCACCACGTCGTCGGGCAGCACCACCGGGACATCGTCCGGCGGCACCGCCGTGACCGATCCGACCAGCACCACGTCGTCGAGCAGCACCACCGCTTCCAGCGGCACCACACCCTCGGACAGCACCACCGGGACATCGTCCGATGGCGCCACCGTGACCGATCCGACCGGCAGCACTTCATCGGGCGCCACCAGCGGATCTGGAAACCCAACCACCCCAACTGCTCCCGTGCTCACCGTCGACGACCATTCAGTCTCGGTCAGCCCCGGCGGCAAGGTATCGCTCGGCATCGGCGTGAGCGTGCCGCATACGAGCGATAACGTGTCGGTCAACATCTCCGGATTGCCGAAATACGAAACCATCACCGATAATCTGGACCAAAAGACCTTCAGCGGACGTTCGATCACGCTGACCGCGGCCGAGGTCAACAGCGGTCTTTCGCTGAGCTCGTCCTACCACGGTCACGGTCATCCGACCGCAACGCTGACGGTCACGGCGCAGGATACCACCGGCACGCCAATGTCGAGCGCGTCCCAGACCATTACCGTGAATGATCCTCCGGCCGCCGCGACGGCCTCGGGCACGTCAACAACGACGTCGGGGAGCGGCAACTCTTTGGGCCAATCGCAGATTGACGTCGCTCAGTGGTTCAACAATCATCCCGACTTCGCCCGTGTGGCGACCACGCTCAGTGAGGCCGGAGCATCGAAGTCGGGCGCCGTGCCCAATCTCGGTACAACGACGGATGCTGTCGCGAGCGCCGGCGCGAAAGCCTACGCCCTCTTTAATCAGATGATGGCGGGCGATTTCGGTGGCGAGGCGCATTTCGCGCAGGCGGCGACGGCATTGTCCGCACCGTCCCAGCAGCAGGCCAACCTCCTGACCAGGCCTCTGCACTAACCAGCCAACCAAGGCCACGTGGCATCGGGCCGCGCCTACGGGCGCGGTCGCGGTGCCGCGTTGCCGGAGTTTCGGGACATGACGACGAGAAGCACCAAGCGGCCGCAGGCCGCGCACCACGATGAAGCATTCGAGCAGGGCGTCACGGCCCTGACGGTTCTGTCGCGCCTCCACGGGCGCAGCATCGCGCCGGAGGAAGTCCGACTGCACTGCAAGGGAGACGTCTTCGACGTCACTCAGATGCTGAATTGCGGCCGTGCGCTGGGGCTGAAGTTGTGGACGCACAACAGTAACTGGGCGGGCCTGTCGCGCCTGTCCCTGCCCGCTGTCGCCGTGCTTCGGACCGGTGGATTCCTGCTTCTCGGGCAGATGGTCCAAGACCGCGTCGTGGTGGCTGATCTGATGTCACGACGGCCGAAATACATGTCGCAGACGGAATTGGAGCGCCTTTGGGACGGCCGCGTCGTCGCGGTGACGGCGCGAAAGAGCTGGAAGGACTTACTGCTTGGGCGCCCCCGCCTGCGCAACCTTGTCGGCTACCTGCCGCGCCTTGGCGTTGGGGTCGCCAGCTCGATGATCGCCGCCATCGGACACGTTCGAACCTCCACCGAGCGGCTGTGGCAATGGTTGCGGCCCACCTCAGCGGATGCCGCGCATCATGAGTTCGAGCCGAACGACCAGGCGACCGCTCCAGACCCGGACGAAACCGAATCGGCGCTGCTGGCGCTCGTGATACTGCTGCGCTGTCATGGAATAGGTGCAGAACCGGAACAGATCCGCCATCGCACCGGCTCCGCAAGGATCGGCGTCCCCGAGATGCTCCGCTGCGCCAAGGAAATGGATCTAAAGGCGCGCGCGCTCACGACGCGCTGGGAGCGGCTGGCGACTACGCCTCTACCGGGCATCGCCATGCTCCGCGACGGCCGCTTCCTAATCCTCGGCAGAGCCGCTCCCGACAAGGTGCTGGTGCAGCGCCCGACGGAGCAGCGGCCCGAGACGATGACGCGGGAAGAGTTCGAGGCCATCTGGAGCGGCGGCCTGATCCTGATGGCGCGCCGCGCCGGCCTGACGGACCTTGCGCGCCGCTTCGACATCAGCTGGTTCATGGGCGCCATTGGCAAGTACCGGCGGATGCTCACCGAAGTGCTGACCGCATCCCTCTTCCTCCAGCTCTTCGCGCTGATTTCGCCGCTGTTCTTCCAGGTGGTCATTGACAAGGTGCTGGTGCATCGCAGCCTGAGCACGCTCGACGTCCTGATCTTCGGCCTCGTCGCGATTGGCATGTTCGAGGCCGTTCTCGGAGCCCTGCGCACCTACCTCTTCGCGCACACGACCAACCGCATCGACGTAGAACTTGGCGCCCGCCTGTTCCGTCATTTGATCTCGCTGCCGATCGCTTATTTCCAGGCGCGCCGGGTCGGCGACTCGGTCGCCCGCGTGCGGGAGCTCGAGAACATCCGCCAGTTCATCACTGGCTCAGCCCTCACACTCGTCCTCGACCTGCTGTTCACCTTCGTGTTCCTCGCGGTGATGACGTACTATTCGCCCTTGCTGACGCTCGTCGCTGTTGCGGCATTCCCGCTCTACATCGGCATCTCGGCCGGATTGACGCCGCTGTTCCGCCGACGGCTCGACGAGAAATTCCGACGCGGCGCGGAGAACCAGGCGTTCCTGGTCGAGAGCGTCACCGGGATCGAGACGTTGAAGGCAATGGCGGTTGAGCCGCAGATGCAGCGGCGATGGGAGGAGCAGCTCGCCGGCTATGTCGCCTCGAGCTTCCGTGTCGTGAGCCTCAACAACGTGGCGAGCGAGGCCGTTCAGCTCATCAACAAGCTGGTCGCCGCGGCGACGCTCTATCTCGGCGCCAAGCTCGTCATCGGCGGTAGCCTGAGCGTCGGCGAGCTCGTCGCGTTCAACATGCTCTCCGCACGCGTGAGCACGCCGGTACTACGGCTAGCGCAGATCTGGCAGGACTTTCACCAAGCCCGACTTTCGGTGGAACGACTGGGCGATGTCCTCAACACCATGCCCGAGCCAACCCAAAGCCCGAGCCGCGCGGCGCTCCCGCCCATCCGCGGCCGGATCACGTTCGACCACGTCACGTTCCGCTATCGCGCCGACGGACCCGAGACCTTGCACGACCTCAGCTTCGAGGTCGAGCCCGGTCAGGTGGTCGGCATCGTCGGCTCGTCAGGATCCGGCAAGAGCACGCTCACCAAACTGGTCCAGCGGCTCTACGTTCCGGAGCGCGGACGCGTGCTCGTCGACGGCATCGACCTGACGGTGGTCGATCCCGCCTGGCTGCGTCGGCAGATCGGCGTAGTGCTGCAGGAAAACGTGCTCTTCAATCGGACGATCCGCGAGAACATCGCACTTGCCGATCCGATGATGCCGATGGAGCGCGTCTTCGCCGCTGCGATCCTCGCCGGCGCGCACGATTTCATTCTCGCCCTGCCCGAAGGCTACGACACCGTTGTCGGCGAGCGCGGATCGAGCCTCTCCGGCGGCCAGCGGCAGCGCATCGCGGTGGCCCGCGCCCTCGTCGCCGACCCGCGGATCCTCATCTTCGACGAAGCGACGAGCGCGCTCGATTACGAGAGCGAGCGGGCGATTCAACAGAACATGAAGCAGATCGCAGCAGGCCGGACCGTCTTCATTATTGCGCACCGGCTGTCGACGGTTCGGACTGCCGACCGCATCATCACCCTCGAGGCGGGTCGGGTCGTCGAGGACGGCACCCATGAGCAGCTGCTCCACTCGAACGGACGGTACGCGAAGCTCCACTTCCTGCAGGCAGGCATCCATGGCGTCCGCTAACAACTCCGTCGTTCACTTTCCCAGGCGCCCGATTCGCCGCAACGACTACGAGCTCGCCTTTCTGCCGGCAGCGCTTGAGATTGCCGAGACCCCGCCCTCGCCCATCGGCCGCGCCATCGGCGCGACCATAATCGCCATCTTCTGCGTGGCGCTCGCATGGGCTACCTTCGGCAAAGTCGATATCGTCGCCACGGCCACCGGCAAGATCATACCCAGCGGCAGGACCAAGCTGATCCAGCCACTGGAGACCGGCGTCGTGCGCGCCATCAATGTCCACGACGGACAACAGGTCCACGCCGGCGAAAGCCTGATCCAGCTAGACCCGACCATGACTGCGGCCGAGCAGGACCACGTCAAAGCCGATCTCGTCGCCGCCCAGCTTGACGTCGCGAGACTGCACGCGGCGCTCTCGGACGGAAGCGATCCGCTCGCGAATTTCCATCCGCCAGAGGGCGCGACGCCGGCCCAGATCGAGATGCACCGGCAATTCCTGATCAGCCAAACCTCCGAACAGCGCGCCAAGCTCGCCGAACTCGACCGTCAGTGGTCGCAGAAACAGGCCGAGCGTTCGACAGTGGAGGCGAGCATCGCCAAGCTCGAGGCTACCATCCCGCCGCTCCAGGAACGCGTTGACACACGCAAATACCTGTTCGACAAGCAGCTTGGATCGAAATTGAATTACTTGACCGAATACCAGGACTTGGTGAGCCAGCAGCAGGACCTCCTCATTCAGCGAAGCAAGCTGAAAGAGGCCGAGGCGGCGCTTGCCGCGTTCAAAGAGACCCGCGACAGGACCGCGGCAGAGTTCCGGCGCACGCTGTACGACGAGCTGGCGAAAGCCGAACAGAAGGCCGCCGGTATCGCCCAGGACGCGATCAAGGCCGAGCGCCGGACCAAGCTCCAGGATCTCGTCGCCCCTGTCGACGGCATCGTCCAGCAGCTTGCCGTGCATACCGTAGGGGGCGTCGTTACGCCGGCCCAGGTGCTCGCCGTGGTCGTGCCACAGGAGAGCCACCTCGAGATCGAAGCCACGCTGTCGAACGAAGACGTCGGATTCGTTCATGCGGGACAGGACGCCGAGATCAAGGTCCACACCTTCAATTTCACACGCTACGGAGTGCTCCATGGCAAGGTGTTGAGCGTCTCGCCCGACACCATCGCCCGTGACGGTCGCGACGTCGCCGAGCCCAGAGCTCGTGCCGAGAACACGTCGGAAGGCCGGCAGCAACAGGGGCAGGACGACCTCGTCTATGCCGCCCGGATATCGCTCGATCAGCGGCAGTTGAAGGCCGGGGAACACGTCGTCGATCTCGGCCCGGGCATGGCAGTCACGGTGGAGGTAAAGACCGGATCCCGCAGGATTATCGGTTATCTGCTCTCGCCGCTCGCCAGGTACGAGCATGACGTCCTGCGTGAGCGGTAGGAAGCTCTTTGCTGCCTCTGAACCAACGTGCCAAGCTCAGCCGGAGCTGCGCGCTCCCGGACATCAGGAAGCGACCTGAGGCTAGGCTCGTTCTAAGCTGCAGAAGGTGCAAAGCGGTTCTCCGCAGTTCGCTCTGAAGCTGTCTCGGTTTCATCGACATTCGAACTCAGGCGGCCGCGAACTCGAGCAACGCGCCGGGTGAATAACTGATCTTCACGCGATCGGTTAGGAGGAAGCCGTCGAAGCCTTCCGCGCGCTCGGTGCAAGCAGCCAATAGACTGGTTCGCAACATTCGGGTGCCGCACGTTTAAACTGAGCAGCGAGCGGGTGCGAGCGCTCTGCAGTCAACCACACAAACGAGCATCCCGCCCATACCCCGGGGCTGCGGCATGCTCCGAGCGCGTTAAGCTCCCAGCGATGACCACAGTGCCGGCCCGCCAATCCAATTCACGCACTTAATTGAGACCGCTTTCTGAAACGGGCCATGCTGAAGCGACCAGCGTCGACCGATGACACCACGCTCGATCGGCGCCGGTCTGCGCGCATCCAGAAGGGGTACTCCTTCGGCGATGTTGCACTTGACCTTCGGCGAGAGTGAGCTGGGGACATGAATATCGGCTGGCTACGCGCGAAGAACGAGCAGCAGAACGCCGAACTGCGGCTGGTGTTCTCGCGCGCTATTTCTTGCCGCCGCCGGAAGGACCGCGGAGCATTTGTCGGCAACGTCCTTGGTCAGGACTTCGGAAGCGGATTTCACGGTTGACGGGCCGTCTTTTGTGGCGGGCTTCAAGGACCAGTATCTGAGTTCGTTTAGCGCGGCCTCATCAAGAGCACCGCGAAAGCCGTGGTGGCAAATCTCGCCCGCTCCGAAGATGGGTCTCGGAGCGAAAGGGCCGTTATACGGAAACCGCCCTTGCGCGCTGTGGCGAGCGACCTTAGGGCGGCCATACGCAGCAAGGTCGGTGGCGCCGAGCGCGCTTTGCCCTCACGGCATTGACCTGGGCAAGTACAAGCCTCGGAGAAACGCCGAAAGCTGTCGCGGCATCGCTGATCGGCCTAGGCGGACATCGCACGGAAGGCATTTGGACGAATACGGAAAGTGTTCGACATGATCTTGGTGACCGGAGGCGCCGGCTACATTGGGTCCCATGTCTGTATGGCATTGCTGGACGCCGGCCTCGACGTCGTTGCGCTCGACAATCTCTCCAACAGTAACCAAGCCTCTCTCCAACGGGTACAATCCTTGTGCGGACGGTCGCTCGTCTTTCGGCACGCCGATATCCGGAATGAAGAGGCAATCTACGACATACTTCGTGCTTGCGGAGTGAGTGCGGTTATTCACCTTGCGGGGCTGAAAGCCGTAGGCGATTCGAGCGTTCGGCCCATGACCTATTACGAAAACAACGTCCTGGGAACAATGCGACTCATATCGGCCATGAGGAAGGCACACGTAAAAACGCTCGTGTTCAGTTCGTCGGCGACCGTTTACGGGGTACCGACCTATCTGCCGCTCGACGAGCAACATCCCCTCGGGCCGACCAATCCGTACGGCCGAACGAAGCTTTTCATCGAGGAAATGCTGAAGGACCTTTATCGGTCCGACGATGAGTGGCGGCTTGGTATTCTGCGATACTTCAATCCGGTCGGCGCGCATGAAAGCGGGCTCATCGGAGAAGACCCGGTCGGCGTTCCGAACAACCTGGTGCCGTTTGTGGCCCAGGTAGCGATAGGAAAGCAAGAGAAGCTGAAGATTTGTGGAAACGACTACGACACTCCAGATGGCACCGGAATTCGCGATTACATCCATGTCGTCGATCTCGCTTCCGGCCATCTAAGTGTCTTGAGTCATCTGAAGCAGCCCGGAGTGCTCACCCTTAATCTCGGAACAGGTAACGGCAACAGCGTTCTGGAAGTCATTCGAACCTTTGAGGCCGTGAGCGGGAGGCCGATTCCGTATGAAATCGGAGAACGCCGGGCCGGTGATGTCGCCATCTGTTATGCCGATCCGACGCTTGCGGGAGAAACGTTGGGTTGGCAATCGACGCGGTCGTTGGCGCAAATGTGTGCGGACCATTGGCGTTGGCAGTTGAACAATCCTTGCGGCTATCGTGGTACCTAGCCCAATCTCTGCGGGTCCATCGTCGAGTGGCGGCGAACATGGAAGTGGCGGTTGCACGGGTGCGCCCGCCTCGCGATCTCCACCGCTGCAACGCCCCTGGAGACGCGAGGGCTCTGCATCTGCGCGTCGCGGTAGTCACGCTCCCTGTCGCTGGTCGGGCGCGGACTGATCCTGGGGTTCACTTACGAACGGCCGAGGAGCTTGCGGCGCAGGCTATAGTATCTATCACGCCAACGTCCAATACGGTATCCGGCCATGAGAGCCTTCGCTTCCGTCAGGGCGTCATCATATGACACACGCAAGAACTCGACGGTCAGCAGGCTGCTGTCGAATAGTGCAAGCTCCGCAAATCGCGGTTGAGGCTTGCGAGAGGCATCCAGCGATCCCGCGTTGATGAAATATTCGCGATCGGGATCCAGTCTCACGATCCCGTTCGCGGGAAGCTCGCGAATGTCTCCGCCCTGCCCGATCTCGAAGACTCTTTGCTGATGCACATGACCGTAAAAGCAAATCTTGCGGCCCGGGAGGTCCGCGCGCAGGTAAGCGACGTTCTCCGCGATATGATGGGAACCGGTCATATACTGCTGCACGTCGCGCACGCCGCCGTGAATCAATACCGCACGATCCTCGACTGGGAGGCTCCCTGGCAGTGAACCCAGGTACTCGACTGTACCGGACAGGAGCGAGCGGCGCGTGCGCTTGAGAGCATGCATTGCCTTGTTCGAGCAGCGTTCAAAACCAAGGAGCCCGATGCCGATGAGGTCATGATTGCCCGCGATCGAGACCACTCCGCGCTTGCGCAAGATGGCCGCGCATTCGTCGGAGTCCGCGTTGTAACCGATGATGTCGCCGGTGCACAGGAGCCGTTCTGGATCGTAAGCCTCGAGCGCCGCAAGCGCCGCGATCAGGGCCTCGCGATTGCCGTGGATGTCGCCTATGATGCCGTAGAGGGCCATTGGCGCCACCATACTTTCATCAGCCTGAACAACTTGCGAACCTTCCGCACGAACGTCATCGCAAGCGGCGCGGGATCGCTCCACGCGAACACGTTGTAGACGGTTCGCGTGAAGAGGATCGAGGAAACCCAGTCCGCAAGGGTCAGCTGACCTTGCCGCGAAAGCGCGCGATAGGCGCGCCAATCAAGGGGCAGGCAGAGCCAGCGCGTGTCGGTGCGATACGAAAGAGCGGATGGCCGTTTCCCGGCTAAGACGTAGTCGTAAGCGATCTCCATGAGGTTGAGCCCGTTCGCCGCGCCGAGGCAATGCCAGAGGTTGAACCGCGCATTCACCTCCAGAACGAAGTGTCGACCGGATTCGACATCGGTCTTGAGATCAATTTTAAAGGGGCCTTTCAGAGGCAGTTGCTCGGCCATCCGCCGTCCGAACGCCGCGAGTTCTTCGTTCTGGATCATCTCGATAAACGAACTTTCGCCCGTGAACGGCGGCCAGGTCCGCAACTTCCTGCCGAGGAAGGAAGCGAGGATCTTGCCCTGCTCATCGGAGACACCATGAAATGACCAAAGCTGGCGATCATCTCCCCGGATGTATTCCTGGAATACGAGTTGCTCCCGAAAGGACCAAACGGAAGGCTGGGCCATCACCGCCCTGCCATTCTCGAAGGCAAGGGCCTTGCTGCGTCCGAACAGCCGACTCTGCAGCGGCGAATGATGCCAATTGCACTTGGAGCGCGGCTTCGCGAGCACCGGTCCCTCGATGTCGGAAAGCATGTCCCACTCAAGACTGCGCGGTACCGGAACCCCTCTCTCGCGCGCGAGTTTGTCAAAGCGATCCTTCGTCAGCAGCCCGGTCGCGACGACCGGATCGCACAGAAGCAACAGAAATTTCTGCTGCAAGCGCTCGCGATGCATGTAGATGAGTTCGAGTAAGTAATCCTCGCCATACATCAGAGGAACGCGGCGGCCGAACCGGCTCAAGAGCCACTCGCCGGCGTCAAGCAACGCATCGACCAGCGCACTGGGCTCGCTGCGCGGCGGAAGAATGCAGCGGCCGGCGCAATAGCGTGAAACGAATGCCGGAGCATCGCCTTCGCTCGAGGCGACGATCGCTGGAATACCCGCCATTCCCAATGGCCGAAGCAAGACGGGGCCTGCCGCGAGCAGAACCGGCGGCCGCTCCATCGTGAGATGCCGATCACTCACCTCGAGCATCCCGGCCCCCGCTCTCGCTCCGAAGTTCTTGCGTCTCGTCGCGCGTCGTCTGCGCCATCGTGAAGCTCTCAACCAGCTAGCGATCGTCTAAAAACTTGCTCCCGAATACGGAATACGGAGCCGCAGCTTCTTTTTTGGAAAATCCTTAGCAATGGTCTTTAGCCTCCGCTTGGCTCGGCGGAGCTTCGCCTCTATGCGGCCCTCTGCGCTGTCTCTCCCTATTGCGATCCACTTCATGCCATACCCCGCGTTAGCCAGACGGGACTTGTGCCCAGCGGCGCCCGCGAGGAAGTCGTAGCCGCGTTCCCCGCGTGCGATGCTGTCCTCAATAGACAGCACATGGCTGATGAGCCCAGGCTTGAGCCGGCTATCGCGCTCATAGACAAAGCCGTTTTGGTAGTTAAGGACACAGCCGTCATGCACGAAATTGTACAAGATTCCGATCGTCTGGCCCCCAGCCAAGGTCCGTGAAATGCGGACGGCCCCCATGGGAAGCCCGCGCTCAATTAGCTCCTCGTGGAACGGACGGAAGCCCGGATTGGCGAAGGATCCCTTGCGTCCCCATCGCGCCTGATGAAGGTCTTCCAGCAAATCGAACGCGGCGAGGGCCTCCGTTGTCGTTTCCATATTCCGAAGCTCAATGGGGCCGCGCTCGGCATATAACCGCATGGCACGGCTCACCGCCTGCCGAGTATTGCGGCCCAACGTGGCGCGGTAATTCCCGCCTTGCTGCCGGACTTTGGCAAAGTCAATCCATGGCGCCGTATCTGCCTGTTTCACCTCGGTAACGAGCCCAACTTGACTTGCGGTGCGACACGCGGCCATCTCAAGGTCTGGGTCAATTCCGGAGAGCACCAGCTCGTCCGATTGCCTCAAGCGGGACGTCAAGGCCTCGAGACATGCCACTTTAATGGCACCCTCCAAAGATTGTTCTGCAAGAATATTATTGTACTCGATGGACAATCTGTCGAAACGAGTGTCTCCGGTTTCATTGAGCAGCCAACGCGCCCGCGCATGCAGGCCGAGACTCCACGCTCTCCGCCGGCAAATAATCGCCAAGCCGACGATCTTTCTTGAAGACCGAGCAACGAGGACGTGTGGTTGCGCGCCCTTCGGGAGATGCCGTAGCCACGTGCCGATCCAGAGCCAAGACAAATAGAATGAGTGATTTGCGCGCGCTTGGAGCTCCTTCCAGGAGGTCTCAAGCCTCGCAATGCTCTCCAACGCTTCCAGCCTGACATCAATGACCCCATCAAGAGGCATGGCTTGCTCCATCGAAGCCGGCCAGCAGGCCTATCGCGATCACAAAAGTCTTCGCCGTGATGCCTTCCCCGTTCGCAAGCTTGAGGGCAGGACCGTCTGGCCTTCTCTCAAGGACCGTCACCAATACGTCTCCCAGCATGGGAAACAGATGCCGCTGACATGACAACGCGCATCTGGTGAAGGTGTCGAGCTCAGTCGAAGCATTTCCGTAGGATGGCCTTAGGTCCGCGCAGAATTGCTGGAGCGCGTAGCGGCCAGCCTCGGTAAGCCTACAGACGTTCCATTCTGGCTTCAGAAGCATACCTACCAGCATTTGGGCCAGCCACCGGTGCATCGGCGTACCAAGGATTCGAAACGGCATCCCACAGGACCGCAAATGCGCTGCGACGAAGAGATCGAAGCGCGCTGCCGGAACGATTGCTACAGGCAAATCCGAACCAGCCATTCTCATGCGCAATGGTGATCTCCGCGCAACATGCGCTTCAGGGCAGAGGCCGCAGCGCCCCCGCGAGCCATATGCGGAAGGTCCAAGATAACGTGGTCACACGCGCCTGTCCTACTGTAAGTTTCGTCCCAGGTGCGACCCTTTCGGATTACCCCGCTGCTTCGCCACTCCGTCAGCCCGCCGCCGCGGCCCGGGATCGGCCGATTGTTTGGAGGACGTGAGATGGGCCTTACGGCCGCACATGGATCGGCGCTTGGATGCGCGGGCCGTGGCAGCAGCGACTAAGGTGTAAGCGCTGCGCTGGAAGGGCTAGGAGAAGGTGCCTAGCCGAACGTTCACAGCGCCATCATTGCCGCCCAGCATGGTATGCAGATGGTTCGGCGCGACCGTCCAATCATGGATATCCACTGTAAGTCACAAGCCATAGCGGCTTGTTGCTTGAGCCCGCCCGGCGCATTCTCGCTGCAATCGGCACCAAATCCCGCGACAATGCTTCACCGCAGCTCAGTCCGAATAGCGGCACGGCGTGCCGCTGAGACGCGCCACGAAGCGGACAAGCCTCCGACGCTTGGAATCGGCCCATGCTCGCCTTCCGGGGACCAGCCAGCCCTCGCCTAGCCTCGTCGACGCGCTCAACGCTGGCTTGCACCTAACTTGAAGTCCGGCCTGCCTAGCACTACTTTGGCAGATCGTTGATTTTGCCGTGCGTTATAGGATTCCCGAATCGATTTTTCAATGATTCATGGGTGGTCGGCTCTTGGAGGGCTGACCATGGCGGGATGGGAAGACGAACTCGAACGCTGGCTGATGCCGTTCTTGGACCGGCTGGGTCATAAGTCTCGGCAGCAGATGTGTCCCCGTTACGTTGCGGGACTGATCGGTCCTGGCGATCGCAAGAGCGTTCAGCCGATGGCAGAACGCCTCGCAACCGGCAACTACGATCAGCTGCACCATTTCATCGCCGATGGTGTCTGGGACGCGACGCCGCTGGAGACAGAGCTGCTCAGCCAGGCGGACCGACTGGTCGGCGGCAGGGATGCGGTGCTGGTTATTGATGACACCGCACTGCCGAAGAAAGGTGAACGGTCGGTTGGTGTTGCGGCTCAATACGCGTCGGCTCTCGGCAAAACGGCAAATTGCCAAACACTGGTGTCGTTGACGCTCGCGCGCGGCGAAGTGCCAGTGATGGTCGCGTTACGTCTCTTTCTGCCTGACAGTTGGACAAGCGACGTGTCTCGTTTGAAGCGCGCTCGCGTGCCAGTCGAATATCGAACGCCACGGTCCAAGCCGGAGATTGCTTTGGCCGAGATTGATCGCGCGATGGCAGCCAACGTGCGCTTTGGATGTGTGCTGGCGGATGCGGGATACGGACTTAGCGCACCGTTTCGATAAGGGCTGACAGAGCGCGGGCTGGCCTGGGCTGTCGGTATCCCTCGGCACCTGAAAGTGTATCCGGTCGATGTGAAGCTCATTTGGCCGATTACCAAGGTCCGCGGGAAACCACGAAAGCACCACGTGCCCGATATCTTATCGATTGCGGCAGAACAAATGCTGGCCAGCGCCAAATGGAAAACCGTGAGTTGGCGCAGCGGGACGAAAGGTCGGCTGAAAGCCCGATTTGCTGCTCTCCGTGTCCGCACCGCCGACGGTCCTCCGCAGCGGATCTGGGATAAGGGTCAGCAGCATCTCCCGGGCGACGAAGCCTGGCTCATTGGCGAGCAACGTGCCTCAGGGGAGAAGAAATACTATCTTGCCAATCTCCCGGCGGCGACAGATCTGCGCACACTGGCCGCCACCATCAAGGCACGATGGATTTGTGAGCAGGCGCATCAGCAGTTGAAGGAGGAGCTTGGACTTGATCACTTCGAGGGGCGATCATGGCAGGGCCTTCATCGCCACGCCCTAATGACAATGATTGCCTATGCCTTCCTACAGCATCGTCGCCGCGCACACGCGGGGCGGAAAAAGAATCAACGGACCTCCGCCCCAGCCAACGATGCCCGCCGTACGTCACGCCATCGTCGATCTCATCCTTCGGCCGCCGCCTCAACGGTGCCCATACTGCCGAAGACAAATCCTTAAAACCAATGGCGCAAACAGATTCTGCCAAAGTAGTGCTAGGCTGCGACACCCATCAAACCGCCGCGCGCGACATCGTCCGGCGCCCGAAGACAACGCTGATGCATGAACTTGAAGGCTATATGCGTTGCAAGGACTATTCGGGGGTGCGCGGCTATGCGTACAAGCTGAGCCATCTGGTCGCGCTTCGGCGCGCCAAGATTTCGGCGAGCGATCCGCCATCGTATCGGTGCCCGGAGGAGCGGAAGCATCCGCGATTTCCCGCTCCATCAAGTATTAATACTGCGCCTCGTGCCGGGTCGCATTGGCTATCGAAACAGGAGCTATTGACGGACCAACCTCAAGCCCCTTCGACGAGGAGCAGCCTTTATGCGGTGGGACCGCACGCTTTTGGCCAGTTCCTCTCATCTCCGCAGCTCGCAATTTGCCTCGCAGTGTCTCGACTTCCGTTAAGCGTTCGATGAGCTCGTCAAGCGTTTGGCGCAGAATACCTGAACGGCTGAAAATCTCTTTGCGACTATTCACCGGCCTACCCTCACTGAATAAAAAATGATGGAAAAACCCGGACCCGGAATGGATCCCGGGCCTGACTTTAGATCACCAAATCATGCAACTTCGAGTTATAAAAGAAAAGGTCGTTAGAGTACGGAATAAGTAGCAAGTGTGCTCCTCGATCGGCGCGGCAAGTAAATGGGTTTATGGAGCCATTTGTTCTCCGGCACTGCAGTCGGAGATTATCAAAGCGACAACCAAATCGCCCGCCAACCTGTGGCAGAAGAACAGCTCGGGTAAAATTCGATCATTATACTTAAGACCTGCTGAAATCTATAGAACCACGCTTTTGTTTTGCGGCACTGACGATTCATCCGGCCTGGTCGATAGCGTGACAAAAATTGCTACATTGCGAGATAGCGCCTGCGGATATCTTCATTCCGGGCAAGGCCTGTCGTATCCTCGCGATGTACCACCTTTCCTTTATCGATGATGACCGCGTCCTCGGCGATCCGTAAGCAGAAATGCATGTTCTGCTCGGCGAGCAGGATCGTAGCACCACCCGCTCCCAGCTCCCGCAATACGTTGGCGATGGTGGCGACCACAATCGGGGCCAGCCCTTCGCTCGGCTCATCGAGCAACAGGACCACAGGATTACCCATCAAGGCACGCGCAATCACCAACAGTTGTTGCTCGCCGCCGGACAGGCGCCCCGCCCGGCGTGACCGCAGCTTCGTGAGCAGCGGGAAGGTTTCCCAGATGCGAGGCAGGGTCCAGTCTCGCCGCCCGTCGGGACCGCTCTTTGCCGCGATCAGGAGATTGTCCTCCACGCTGTGCTCCGGAAACACCTGCCGGTCCTCGGGTACATAGGCGAGGCCGAGCCGGGCGCGCGCGTGCGGCGGTAAGAGGGTGATGTCGCGGCCCGCGAAGAAGATGCGGCCACCCCTGGCGGGCACTATTCCCGCAAGCGTTTTCATGGTCGTGCTCTTGCCCGCGCCGTTACGCCCGAGCAGCGCCAACGTGCGCTTTTCCTCAAGGGCGAGATCGATGCCGAACAAGATCTGGCTCGCGCCATAAAAGGCGCTCAATCCTTCAGCGCGCAAGAGGTCGCTCATACCGCGTGGGCCTCCGTGCCGAGATAGGCATCGATCACAGCCGCGTTGTGGCGGATCTCGTCCGGCGTGCCTTCGGCCAGGACGCGGCCGTAGCACAACACGCGAATAGTGCTTGCGACCTGGAACACGATATCCATGTCGTGCTCGATGAACACCAGCGTGAGCTTGCGCTGTTCCCACAGGCCTCGCACGCGCTCGATCATGCGCCAGCGCTCTTCCGGGCCCATGCCGGCGGTCGGCTCGTCGAGTAGAAGCACCTTGGGTTCGAGCGCAAGCGCAATGGCGATATCGAGCAGTTTCTGGTCGCCGTGGGAGAGGATTGCGGCCTCGACGTTCGCGACGTGCGTCAGGCCCACCAACTCCATCACGTCTTCGGCACGCTCGCGGACGCCGGGCGGCGGAAAACGGCGGGAGAGATTGCCCCACTGGCCGACATGGACGGTGACGGCCGCCATCAGATTCTCCGCCACCGTCATGGTCGGAAAGCAGCTTGCCACCTGAAAGGCCCTCCCGATGCCGAGGCGCATCCGGTCGGCCTTGGAGAGACGGATGATGTCCTCACCGTCGAGCAGCACCTGACCGGCATCGGCCGGGAACGCGCCGCTGACCAGGTTGAAGAAGGTGCTTTTGCCGGCGCCGTTTGGACCGATCACCGCGGAAAGCGACCCCGACGAAAAAGCCAGCGACACATCGTCGATGGCCCGCAGGCCACCAAACGTCTTGGTGAGATTTCTGATCTCGAGCTTCATCGCGAGCGTCCGGGCCAGGCCAGTCTGAGAAAATCGAGCACGCCGCGGCGCAAACCGAGCGCGAAAGCGAGGATCACGATCCCGAGAAACAGCCCATGATATTCGGTGAAGCGTGTCACCACGTCGTTTAGCGCGAGCAGGACCATCGCGCCCAGGACGGGTCCGAGAAAGCTGTTGATGCCGCCCAGCATGACGGCAAAGATCGCTTGGCCGGAATTCGGCCAGTCAGCGAGTTCGGGATAGGCCCCCGAGACGAAGAGCGCAGCCAGCACGCCGCCCAGACCTGCGGAGGCGCCGGCAATCGTGAACGCCCAGAGCCGGGCTCGCCAGAGAACGACCCCCAGGAAGCTCGCGCGGCTCTCGTTGTCGCGGATCATGCGCAGCGTCTGGCCAAAGGGGCTCACCGAAATGTGGCGGAGCGCCAAAAGGCCGAGCACCGCCACGACGGCGCAGAATTGATAAAGATGAAGCTGCGAGGCGAGCTCGAAGCCGAAGATCTCACGGCGCGGAATGCCGCCGCGCAGACCCTGGTCGCCGCCCGTGAGGCTCTGCCAGGAGATGATGACGCTGTAGAACAGCATCTGCACTGCGAGCGTGATGAAGGCGAAGTAGTCCGTGCTGAGGCGTATGCAGATCGCACCAACGCAGAGTGCAGCAAAGGTCGTGACCAGCACCGCGAGCGCGGCGGCGACGGGCAGCGAGAGGTCCGTCATCTGCATCGTCAATGCGAAGGCGTAGGCGCCGAGACCATAGAACATGCCGTGACCGAACGAAACCATACCCGTGTTGCCGACCAGCAGGTTGAGCGAAGTCGCAAACAGCGCCATGGCGCTCAAGCGGATGACAAAATCCTCGAAGGCAGGACTTCGATGGAGGAGCGGGATCGCCAGCACGACAATCAGGGCGATGGCGGCGATCGCGGCATCGCGCAGCGCGGGATGGCGCTTCATGACGGGCGACCGAACAGGCCCTGCGGACGCAGGAGCAGGATAACGATCATCACGATGTAGATCAGTCCATCGGTGAACTGGGGGAAACCGATCGTGCCGAATCCGCGGACCATGCCGATCACTAACGCAGCAACCAGTGCGCCCGCGATGGAGCCCATGCCGCCGATCACCGTGACAATAAAGCTCTCGATCAGGATCGAGAAGCCCATGCCGGGCGACAGCGAGCGCACAGGAGCCGCAAGTGCGCCCGCCAGCCCCGCCAACCCACCGCCAACGGCGAACACGATCGCAAAGAGCAGCGTCGTATTGACGCCTAGCGCCGAGACCATCTGGGGATTGATCGCGGCGGCGCGCACCGTCTTCCCCAGCCGTGTCATCGAAAGACCAAGGCCAAGCACGACCGCGATGAGCGCAGCGATGCCGATCAACACGGCGTAGAAGGGCGGCACGACGCCGCCCGCGATGAAGAGCGGCGGCACTTGGAAGGCCGGCGGCATTCCCATGGCGTGGAACTCGGCCCCCCAGATGATCTTCACGACGTCATCAAAGATCAACACCAGGGCGTAGCAGATCAAAAGCTGCATCAGCACGTTGGAGCCATAGACGCGGCTGATCAAAGCGCGTTCGAACAGAACGCCGAACAGCGCCATCGCGAGCGAGCCGGACAGCACCGCAAGAGCGTAGCTGTCGGTTGCGCCGAGCGCGGTATACGCGACGTAGCCGCCCAGCATATAGAAGGTGCCGTGGGCGAAGTTCACGATCTTCAGCACGCCGAAGATCAGCGTCACGCCCGCAGCGACAAGGAACAGCAACATGCCCACGATCAGGCCGCTGGTGGTCTGGGTGACCACGCAGGCGGGCGTTGCGAGGCAGGCGCCGAACGCGTCGAGGTCCATCGAAAGTCAGATGTACTTCTGCTGCTTCTTCCACTCCGTCTCGAGCTCGATGATCTTGCCCCAGTCGGCGGCTTTCACATCGACGATGAACGGCTCCTTTGGCGTGGTCTGGCCCCAGCCTATGGCATAGCCGACCGTCGTGTGGTCATCGCGCATGGTGATCGTTCCGTCGACGCCGAACGGGGTGTTGATCTTCATGGCCGTGAGCACCGCGGCCAGAGCCTTGCCGTCGAACGAGTTCGCCTTCTTGATGGCCGCCTCGTAGAACTGCATCGCCACGGTGTTTTGCCAGGACCAGTTGGTCGGCCGCTCGTTCCACCTCTTGAGGTAGGCTTGGCCCCATTCTTTATTGGCGGGTGTGTTCGGGAAGGTATCAAGGTAGCGCGTCGCCGACTGAATGCCGGCAGGCAGATTCTTGATGGCGGCCAGCACGGGATAGTCGACATTGGGCGTCGCCACCGCCATCTGCGAAAACAGCGCGTAGATGTTGCCCTGGTTCACAAACGCCGAGAGGTCGCCGGCATAGAGAAGCGTAAATAGCGCCTGCGGCTTGGCCTGGATCAACTTGGTGATGACTTCGGTGAAGTCGGGCTGGCCCAGCTTGGGCCAGGCCTCGGTGATGATCTCGATATCCGGCTTGAACTGCTTGAAGAATTGCAGGTATTGCGCCGTGGTGTCGCGACCGTAGGCGTAGTCTGGAGAGCAGGTCGCCCACCTGTTGAGTTTCTTGGCATTCGCGTATTCGGAGAGATAGATGCTGCCGGCTACCGCGTCGTGCACGCCCTGGCGCGCGACACGGAAGGCGGTCGGCACGCGGATCTTGGGGTCGGCGGTCAGCGACGAGGTCTCGCTGTTGGTGTGGATGCAGGCGATGCTGCCCAGGTCGCGTACGACTTCTTGGACCGCGAACGAGGCGGACGAGGCCTCGGCATCAATTAAAAGCTCGCAACCGGTGCTGTTTACCAACTCGCGCGCTATGCGTGCGGCCTCCTGGGGCTGGCCCTTTGAGTCGCGAAAGACGAATTCGATCGGCCGACCGAGAAACCCGCCGGCGGCATTGATGCGATCCTGCTCCATCATCAGCGCGTTGCGGGAGGAGGTACCCAGCAGTGCGATCGGTCCTGATAGGATGCTCTGCATTCCGACGCGCAACGTATTGGCCTGGGCCCTCGCTACCCAAGGGGTCGCTAGCAGGCCAGCCGCACCGCCGGCCAACAGAGTGCGACGCGTAATCAGTCCGCTCATTGACTGCACCTCCCCATGAACCCGTTATCGTGGCCCGGCTCTGAGGCACCCGGCTTGTTTTTCAGGCGGCCAACCTTAGAGCTACGATAGCTTTCTGATCAAGCTGGCATTTGCGGCGGCGATCGAAGCCCTGTCCTGGCACCGAACAGCACGCGGGAGCTAGCGCCTCAGTGGGCGGCCGTTTGTTCAGGTCGAGGACATCGAGATCTTGTATGGCACGAGCCAAATTGTGCTCGCGCCCGGGTCTTTCGGCGCAGCAGGACGCGACCATGGCGCTGCCCGGCCGCGGCGGTGCCGAGGCGCCAAGGGCGAGGGCTGGCCGCATCAATCCCCCCTTGTTGCCGTGCAGCAGATAGCAAACGCAATTTCACTGGACGGATGTGCCGGGGTGTGCACAAACGCCGCACTTTTGTGGTATGAAGATCCCGTCCAAAAAACACATCAAACTAAAAATACGTCAAAACAGGGAGGACGACATGCTGCTGCGTTGTGCGAGAGTCCTTGGCTTAATGACCGTGGGAATAATTTTGACGGGCGTCGGAGCGATGGCGGCCGAGGCTCCGAAAGAGATGAAGCTCTACGTATTCAGCTCTGGGGCGCTGAACCTTGACAAGTCTATTATCCAGAACGGCGCCAGCGGCAAGGTCCAGATTCCCGTCGGCTTCTTCCTAATCCGCCATCCCAAAGGAGACGTGCTGTTTGACTGCGGCAACAACGACAAGATCATCACCAATCCTGACTACTGGGGGCCGTTCGTGAAGGCGCTTGATCCAGGTCGCTCGCCAGACATCGCCATCGACACCCAGCTCAGCAAAATCAACGTCAAGCCTTCCGACATCAAATATGTGGTGCTCGGTCATTTCCACGTCGACCATGCCGGCAATGTCGGCAAGTTCCTCGATTCGACCTTCGTGTATCAGCGCGACGAGATGAGGAACGCGTTCTGGCCAGCGCCGGGCTACGCCACCTTCTTCATCACCGAGGACTTCGCCATGCTGCGCAACAGCGTGGGTGGCCCGATGCCGAGCAAGTACAAGACCATCGAGCTCGACGGCGACCTCGACCTGTTCGGTGACAACAGCATCTATATCCATCGAACGGTATCGCACACCCCCGGCAGCCAGATCATGGTGGTGCGGCTACCGAAGACCGGAACGGTCGTGCTCACCAGCGACGCCGTCTATCTGCAGGAGAATCTCGAGAAGAACATCCTGCCGAGCATCGGCAGCGTCTATGATCCCGTGGGCATGCTCGACGCCTATGCCTGGGTCAAGCGGGTGCACGACACCGAAGGAGGCGATATCATCTTCGCGCACGATCCGGACGTGTACAAGGCGCACAAGCATTCGCCTGAATATTACGAGTGATCGAACGACACGATCGCGCCGCGAGCGGGTTCAGATCCCGGGCCTTGCGCCCCGGATTGTACTCGCAAGGCAGCTTGAGCGCGATCGCGGGCGTCATCTGGGTGTTGTGAGCCGATGTCTCCTCTCGTCCTGGCGCAGGATGTCACCAAATGGTACGGGCCGCGCCGTGCCGTAAACGATGTCTCTTTTGCTATCGAACAGGGCGAGATCGTCGGCCTGCTTGGGCCGAACGGCTCGGGCAAGAGCACAATTTTCCGCATGCTCACTGGCTACCTCGTGCCGACCTCCGGCCGGATCGAGGTCGCCGGCCATGACGTCGTGACCTCTTCGCTCGCGGTCCGGCGCGTGATCAGCTACGTGCCGGAAGACGCGCCGCTCTACGATCACATGAGGGTCGGCGAATTTCTTCATTTCATGGCCAATCTCAAGGGATTGCGCGGGCCGCCGGCAAAGGCCGCGGTGGATGCTGCGGCCGAGCGGCTGGACCTCACCCGCGTCATGATGCTCTTGACCGCAAAACTCTCCCGCGGCTTCCGCCAGCGCGTCTCGATCGCGCAGGCGCTGTTGGGAAATCCGCAAGTGCTGGTGCTGGACGAGCCGACCAGCGGGCTCGATCCGCACCAGGTGATTGCCGTCCGCGATCTCATCCAGTCGCTTTCGGGAAGCCACACCGTGCTGATCGCCTCACACATCCTCTCCGAGATCGAAAAGATCGCCTCTCGGGTCATGATCCTGCTCGATGGCACGCTTCTGACCGCCGACGCGCTGAAGGAGAAAGCGGAAAGGACAATGTTGCGGCTTGCGGCAGCCGCTCCGGAAGCGGCCGTCCGAAGCGTCGTCGCCGCCATCGCCGGCGTGCGCGACATCGCCCTCGAACCGAAAGCCGGCTCGGGAACGATGCGTTATCTGATCAGGGTCGAGCCACACTCCTCTCCTGCCGCCGATATCGTGGCTGCGCTCGTCAAGGCCGGCATCGCCGTCTCGGAACTGACCGAAGGCCGTCCGGATCTCGAGCGTGTGTTTCTCGACCTGACGCGGCGCCCGTCAAAGGTAGTCGCATGAGAAGCTTTGTGATCCTCTTGCGCAAGGAGGAAATGGCGCTGTTTTCCTCCCCGATCGCCTACGCCGTCATGACCGTTTTCCTGCTCATCATGGGTTACAGCTTCACGCTTACATTGTTCATCAGCCATCAGCCCAGCATGGTCCACATCTTCTTCCAGATGTTCGTGCTGTTCATGCTGACAACGCCGCTGATCACCATGCGGCTCCTGGCAGAGGAGCAAAAGCTGCGGACCATGGAAGTGTTACTCACCTCGCCGGTCTCCGAGGCCGCGATCGTGCTGGCGAAGTATGTCGCAAGCATGAGCCTGGTCGCGGTCATGCTGCTGCTGTCGGGCTGCTACGCGGCGGCGCTGGCCTGGTTCGGCGATCCAGATTTCGGACCGATCTATAGCGGCTATCTGGGCCTTGCGTTGCTTGGTTCGGCCCTGGTCGGTACCGGCTTGTTGGCATCGGCGCTCACGGCCAACCAGGTGATCGCGGCGCTGATTTCGCTCAGCGTTTTCCTGCTTCTGTGGATCATCGACAATTTCGGCTGGCTGCTGCCGAGCCCGGCGGACACGCTGGTGGTGAACCTGTCGCTCGCGGTGCATTTCCGGCCCTTTGCGGTGGGCTCGATCTACCTCTCGGACGTCGGCTTCTTTTTCAGCGTCACGCTGCTGATGCTGCTGTTGACCGTGCGGGCGCTGGCGCGACGGTAGGGGAGACGAATGCCGCGGTTTGCCCGATCCGATCTGGTCGTCGTCGCGCTGATCGCCGCCGCGATACTGTTCGGCGCTCTGGGCTTCGCAGGATTTGGCGAGAGGATCTCGAACAGCCTGTTGTTCTCAGCCTGGTCGCTTACCTTGCTGACGCTCTTCGCACTCGCAGCCCGCCTGCCGTTGCGCAGCCGCGGATCGCCCTGGGCGGCCTGGGCCGCCAACTCGCTGATTGTCTGCGGCGCGCTGGGCGTCATAATTGCCGCCAACGTCGCCCTCTATCGCCATGACGTGCATTTCGACGCAACCCGCGAAGGACTGAACACCCCTCCGCAGCAGCTGACCGACGTTGTCCGCGAACTGCGGTCCCCGCTCTCGCTGACCTATTTCTACAACGCGAGCGACCCCAACGCGCTCGGCGTACGGGACATGATCGAGATCGCAGCGCGCAACCATCCGCTGCTGGCGTTCCGCGCCATCGATCTCGACAAGGAGCCGGGGCTTGCGCGGGATATCGGCGTGCATTCCTACAATACGGCGGTGTTGCAGGCCGGTGACCGCAAAGTAGTGGTAGAAAACGTCACCGACGCCGCGCGCCTCGGCTACGCCGCGCTGCGCGTCCTTCGACAGCGTGCCGAGACGATCTGCTTTGTGACCGGCCATGGCGAGACATTCCGCCCGATGCCAGGCCACTACCATTTCAGTCACCTCGAGACGCTGAGGGGCCATGATACGCCGGGCGCCGGCGACGTGCTGGTCGCAGAGCCTGAGCAACTCGACCGGCTTCAACTGGCGCTCAACGAAATTGGTTTCGAGATGCGCCCCCTTGTCATGGCGACGGCAAGCGCAATTCCGACCGATTGCACCGTGATAGCCGAAATCGGTCCACGAACCGCGCTGACGGCGGGCGAAGCGGATCTACTGGCCGACTATCTCAGGAATGGCGGACGGCTCATGATGTTGATCGATCCACAGTTTCCGCTTGAAGCCGACCTGCAAAGTCGCTTGCTGACGCCGCTCGGCCTTTCGAGCGAACCAGCCATCGTCATCGATCCACTCAATCACTTTCGTACGGACCCGGACAAGGTTGCGGTCCCCTATTATCCTCCGCATCTGATTACGGCCCGTCTCGCGCTCACGGTGTTTGCACAGGCGCGGCCGATCCGCCTCAGTCAGCCACCGACGGCGGTGAGGGCCAATGTCCTTGCCAGCAGCAGCCAGGACAGCTACTTGCGACTGCCGTCGGCCGTCGCTGGCATCACAGTCGCAGCTGGGGAGCCTACGCCCGCCAAGGTCGAACATGGCGCCCAGGCGCTCGCCGTGGCGCTTGAAGGCACCTATCCCGGAGCCTCGCCTGACAAGCACTTTCGGCTCGTAATATCCGGTACCAGCAAGTTCACGACCAACGAATATTTCTCCTATGTCTCCAATGGCGAGCTGTCGGTCGCCATCATGCGTTGGCTTGCCGAGGACGACGCATCGCCAAACCTCGCACCGCGGACCTACAGCTTGCCCGAAATCGTGCTGACGAGCACGCAGATGCGGAACACCTTTATTGCGCTCGAACTATTGCTGCCGCTCAGCACGGCGCTTTTTGGCGTCGCGATGTGGTGGAGGCGACGTTGACGGGCTCGGCGACATCCGGGGCTGCGCGATGGAAGACATCGCTCGCTATCGCCGTGCTGCTGGCGCTTCTTCTTGCCTTGGTTTTTTCCGGGCAATGGCCGGGGTTGCACAGCAAGCTACCATCCTCGCCCAAAGGCCTCCTCGCGATCGCGCCGAACGAGATTGAACGCATCGACATGCGCTCGGGCGCCGACAGCGTCGCATTGCGGCATCAGCCGCCCGGATGGACGATCGAGAGCGTGGACGGCATAGCGCGCGCCGAGCTTGTCTCCCACATCGATACGGCCCTGAAGTTCCTTAGTGTCAGCGAACCGTCACGCGAGATTCTCGCGGGCGAACTCGCTGCCGAGAGCTTTGCGGTGTTCGGGCTCGATCCGCCATCCGAGGTTGCCGTGCTCGAAACCCATTCTGGCATCGCGGCAACAGTGAACTTTGGGACGACAAATCCGGCGGGCACGTCGCACTACGTGAGGCTGGGCGGCGCGCCAACGGTCTATCTGATGCCGCGCCATGTGGCCGAAGAGTGGCGGCTAGTGTTCGAGATGGCACGACGGCTGCGAGGCAACACCAGCTCTGTCGTTGCGAGCCGCGGCGCAGATCTGCTGTTGCCGGTTTCGACGGCGCAGGTGTGGGCCGTCGAGATCGTTGCAAGCGGAAAGCTCACGCGTTTCGAGCGGGACGCGGCAGGAACATGGTTCAGGCATATCGGTCAGCACACGCACACCGCAGGCGGCAGTGTTCATGTCGCCGACCCTACCCAGGCAACGATCATCGATGCCGCTTTCCGCGCTTTCGATGCGGCGGTCGCGGAGGCGCGCGTCGCGCCTGGCGACGCGCCGCATCTTGCCCAGTATGGTCTCGCTTTGCCCACATTGATCGTGCTGTTTTACGCGCGCGACAGCTCAACGCCATTGGCCCGGCTCGAGTTCGGCGCCCCTGCGGACAGGCTCAATCGCTATGCCCGATTGGCACCGGACGGGGCGGTCGTCACAGTTGCGGAGTTTGAGCCGCGCCGCATGACCGAGCTCCTCAAGGCGGTCGGAGCAGGATCGTGAGGCAGTGGCGCCGCCTGGTTGCAGGTGCAATAGTATTTGGCGCCACGCTCGCGGCACAGGCGCATCAGGTCAACCTCTCGACTGCGCGCGTGACATTGAGCGGGGATCGTAGCGTCACGATTGAGCTCGGCCTCAAGGGCAGCGACGCCGACCGCCTTGCCAGTACCGGGATCTTCGATGCGGCACGCGACCGAGTCGAGCCGGCGCTGGTTAAGGCGTCGGCCGCACGGATCATCGCCTACGTTACTGCACATATCGCCGTGACTGGAGCCGGCGGCAGAGCCTGCATCCCCGGCACGCCCGCGCTCGCCCCCGATGGGGACGGGGTGATCTTTCGCAACCGCTTCTCGTGCCGGGATGTCGGCGGCGATATCGTCTATCGCTCGACGGTGCTGACCGACACCGATCCCGCCGCACGCCAAGTGGTGCTGATCGGCGAAGGCGACAATGCGCCGCAGGCGCTGCTCGATCGCGCCAACACCGCCGTCACACTCTCCTCGCCCGCCCCGTCCCTGCTCTCGACCGTGGAGCGCTATCTGGTCACCGGCATCGAGCACATCTTTCTAGGCTACGATCATATCGCATTCTTGGTCGCCGTCGTGTTGTGGGCAGAGCGACTTGTGCCGGTGATCAAGATCGTAACTGCATTTACGATCTCCCATTCGATCACACTTTCGCTTGCCACGCTCAACGTCGTTGCCATTCCCGGAACCTTTGTTGAGCCCGCTATCGCAGCATCGATCGTGTATGTCGCCATCGAAAATTTCCTCACACGCAACATCGACGGCCGCTGGCGGGTGACCTTCGCCTTTGGGCTTATTCACGGCTTCGGCTTCGCCGGTGCTCTGCGGGACATCGGGCTGCCCACGAGCGCCGTCGCCCCCGCGCTTGCGGCTTTCAATGTCGGCGTCGAGATCGGACAGGTGGCGATCGTCTCGGTCGTCGTTCCGACCCTGATCGCATTAGACCGGTTCATAGCCGTCGACCACACCAAGCCCGCGAGAGCAGCAATCCTGGTCTATGTCGTGTCGTCGTTTATTGCCGTACTTGGCAGCTGTTGGTTTCTCACGCGCGTGCTCAATTCATAGCGGAGACCGGATGCACCCGGCTTTCTCCGGAGGCGAGATCAAGAGCTCCTGCGCTATTTGGGATGCGCGCGGGATCGGGGCGTGTGCCGGTACAGTGAGATATTTCTGAAGTGGCGCTCTCGTCCGTGACGGCGAAGCGTTTTGGCCAGCCTTCTGCCCGGTTTGGCCCCTTTTGATTCCAGAGCCGTTCGCAAAATCGACGGATCTGGTCCGTTTGCACTCGCTCCGGAGGGCCCCGGGGGATCGACCAAACCGTCAGATCGCGGTCGATGCGAAGAACTTACGTACCAACGTTACCAGCGGCGTCGAACATCCCCGCCACGGTCTCCCACGGCCGCGCAGCAAAGTTCCCGATCAATCGAAATTGTATCGATATGATCGAAATTCCTGTTCCCGCCCTGATGCCGCTTTCAGGAGAGCCGCACGGATTGCATTTGGGTCCATATCAACTCAGACCGCTCGCTGCTTGACGTTCTCCGTCCATTTCAGGTGATGCTTGCCGACGGCAACCAACTCGCCCCGCTGGTTTTTCACCTCGACGTCGGCAAGCGTCCGTCGGCGGTGCGCGTCGATTTCACTGATCGTATAGGTCACCGTCACGGTATCGTTGATGTAGACTGGCTTGAGAAAGCGAATGCCGTCATAACCAAGCGAAACTGGCGTTGAATCGATGCCCTTGCGCAGGCTTTCCTCGATCATCCGAGTGGACGCGGTGGACATGAATCCAATCATGAGCGCGCCATGGGCGATGCGCTTCCCATAGATTGAATGGCTCATGAATTCGTCATCGACATGGTTGGGTGAAAGATCGCCAGTCAGCCCGGCAAACAGGTAGATGTCGGACTCCCCGACAGTCTTTGAGAATTTGACGAAATCACCAACTTTCGCATGCATTGCAGTCATTCGATTGCCTCTAACTTGCGTGGCGGCGGTCGTCGCACCTGAGCGTCAGCCTCGACCCGCGTTCTCAAGCGGGAATAATCATCCAGGGGTAGCGACCGCGCCCTTGGCGTATAGCGACTTCCGTTCTTGGGCGTTGTAGCCCAACTCTTCGAGGATCTCCTCGGATTGGGCGCCGAGCTCTTGCGGCGGTAAGCGCACCTCGGGAACTCCGCCATCGTATCGAACCGGATGGCTGACGAGCGTGATCGGGGAACCGCTTACACTGCGGATGGTCTGAAAGCTCTTATTATGGACAACCTGCGGATCGGTAACGACATCAGCATAATCTTTGATCGTCGCATGCCAGATGCCGTGCGCCTCCAGCAGGGCGACGCATTCGCTGGTCGTTCGGTGTACGAGGTTCGCAGCGATCGCAGCCGCAGCCTTGTCGCGCTGGCGATAAGCTTCCTCGGCGGGAACTCGTTGATTTCGGGGAATACCGAGCGTGTCGTTCAGCGTGTCAAGAGAGCCGAGCGAGATCGCGATATGCCCGTCGTTCGTGGCGTAGATACCGTACGGCGCGCCGTAATACCAACCTGCAATTGAGCCAGGCTGACGCACGTCATCGGGCCGCTCGCCATTCAGATAGCAAGTGAACGATTCCATCTGCAGGTCTATCGCTGCCGACAGCAGACTCACATCGACACGGCACCCCTGTCCCGTCCGTTCCTTTTTGACAAGCGCCGCCAGAATGCCCGCAGCAAGCAGGGCCGCACCATGGTGATCGACGGCCGAGACGCCAACGGCGCGTGGGCCGTGCTCGCGCGTCCCCGTAATCATGGCTAGGCCGGAGAGTGCCTGGATGAGGAGATCCTGGCCGGGCCGATTGACGTAAGGCCCGTCCGCGCCATAGCCCGATGCCGCGGCGTATATGATATCCGGCTTGATCTTCCTGGCGTGTTCGAAGCCGAGCCCCAGCTTATCAAGCACCCCTGGCCGAAAGTTCTCGGCTATGACGTCAGATGTCGCGATGAGTTTTCTTGCGACCTCGACCCCCTCAGGTTTTTTCAGGTCCAGCGTCAAGCTGCGCTTGTTACGGTTGCCGGCCAGCAGCAGCATCGTTTGACCATCAATGCGCTTTTCTGCACCGCTCCATTTGCGCTGGAACGCGCCCTCGGGTGGCTCGACGGCGATGACGTCGGCTCCCAGGTCCGCCAAAAACTGAACACCGACCGGTCCCATCAGGAAATGGTTGAAGCTCAGCACGCGGATGCCCTTGAGGAGATCGACCATGGGATCTTGCGCTCCAGTGCGGCCTGCAATTTCTGAAATCGTTTTCAAAATAGGCAAGTCCCCTCGGGGGAGTCAAGCGGAGGAGCGGCCAAGCGGCTGTCCACCGATGGCAAAGGCACATTCGAGACTTACCCACCGCTTCACCTAGCACCACACTTCAAGCGGACAGTCTGATGTCTTAGGGTTTTGGAACAATCGATGAGACATCCGAACAGGAGCTCCACACGCAAGATGACCAGGGGAACCATACGAGCGCGTTGAGATGGACAAGAAAGCAGCGAAGGATCCCCGAGGGCGCCTCAGCGCCAGGGTCAAAATCGAGGATGTTGCTCGGCAAGCCGGGGTCTCGCCGGCAACGGTATCTCGCGTCCTGAACCATCCGCAAATCGTCCGGCCCGAATTGCGCGAAAAGGTTGCCCGTGCGATCGCGACCCTGTCCTACACGCGCGACAGCGCCGCGCGGGCGTTAAAGTCAGGCCGCATGCGCACGATCGGAGCAATTGTTCCGACGCTCGGGCTCAGCATTTTTGCCGAAGGCGTCGAGGCCCTGCAGAACCGGCTCAGCGAAAACGGCTACACGCTTTTCATAGCCAATTCACAATATGATCAACGCCGAGAACTGCAGGAGATGCAAAGCCTGATCGAGCGCGGCATCGACGGCATCGTTCTGGTCGGCGCATCACACGCACCCGAGCTTCGGGCCTTGATCGAACAGGCCCGCGTCCCCGTGATCACCACCTATGTATCGAAGGCGCAGGGCGGCATTCCCGCGATTGGAATCGATAATCAGCGCGCCACGCGGGAACTCACGCAGTATCTGCTCGATCTCGGCCATTTTCGGTTTGGCGCCATCGCCAACGTCCCGCCGGCGAACGACCGGTCACGCGCTCGTCTCGATGGTATCCAGAAGACGCTGGCGCAAGCCGGCATCTCGCTTCAGCCAAGCCAGATCATTCGTACCGATTATTCGCTGGCTCAGGGGCGCAGCGCGCTCCGCCAACTCATGAACGATCATCCTGACACGACGGCAGTCATCTGTACCACCGATATGCTGGCGATCGGAGCGATGGCAGAGGCGCGAAAGATTGGACTGATAGTGCCTCAGCAGCTTTCGATCACCGGTTTCGATGACGTCGAGCTGTCCGCGCAGGTCGATCCGCCACTCACCACGGTTGGTGTTCCCGCTGCGGAAATTGGCCGCGGTGCAGCGGACTATCTGATTAATGCCATCGAGGGCCTGCCGATGCCGAAAAGTGTGCAACTGCCTTTTCGTCTCATCATGCGCGCATCGACCGCGACTCCCCGTTCGACGCCTGCGAGTGCGCGGCGAAAGAGCACAAAAGCTCGCCCGAAATAGCTCCTAGTTGGCACGCTCGTGCGTGACATCACGTCAGGATCTGAGCCGCCGCGGAGTGGCCCTCAATCTGCCCGGCAACACGGCCCCGCAGAGCGCCTCGGCAAAGAAGAAGTCGCCAAACATCACTGCGCTCGCAACTCCCTCGTTGTGCGGCTTCGAATAGCAGCCGTCCCTCAACAGCCCGCGATGCCGCGGTTCGGTCGCCAGATAGCCTCGGCAAAGCACGGCCAATATGTCGAAGGCCTGCCTGCGCCATTTTGTGGAGCTTTGGTCATCCGGATGCAGCGCCGCCAGATCGAGCAGCGCCGACGCCACGATTGCCGAGGCGGAGGAATCGCGCGGCGCGTTGGGAATCGCAGGATCATCAAAGTCCCAGAATGGAACCAGATCTGGACCTGTTCGCCGCAAATAATAGTCGGCCAGCATCTCCGCCAATTCGAGATACTCGCGTTTGCCAGTGGCCTCGGCCGTTCGAACATAGCCATAGATGGCCCATGCCTGTCCCCGCGGCCAACAGGATTCGTCAGCCGAACCCTGGAATGTGAAACCACGCCTCCGCTCCCCTGTGGCGACATCAAATTCGATTGCATGATAGGTGGAATAGTCAGACCGAATGAACGCAGTGCGGGTCATGGTTGCGTGGGCTTCGCCGGCAAGAACAAAGCTCGCATCGCTGTCGTAGGCAGCCGCCCAGTAGAGCAGTGGCAGATTCGCCATGGTATCGATGGCGGAGGAACGGCGTCCCCGCTCGTCCTCCAGCGGCCCCCATGATGAAATGTAGCTTCCTTTCGGGGTCATGATCAGGCGGCGTCGCAATTGGTTGGCGGCGCGAAGCGCGAGATCACCATAGCGCTTATCGCCCGTAATATGGTGCGCCGCGATAGCGCTCGGGTAGAAGATGAAGCCAACGTCGTGCGTGTTGCCGTCGCCAGCGCGGGGAGCAACCAACAAAAGGCGCTGATCGGCCAAGTGTAGATATTTCTCGTCACCGGTGCGTAGATAGGCGATCAGCAAGAGGCCGACCCAAAAGCCGCAAAACCAGTTACCGTGGCTCCAACTGCCGTCGCGATACCCGGCCGAGACCGATGCCGGCATCGTGGCCCAGGCTCCTGAGGGGAGCGTTACGTAAGGAAAGGACACCCCCAGCGTCGGCTCGTCCTCCAAGAGCTTTCGAGCGCACAGGTCGAGCGCATCCAAAAAGAGCCGGTCCGTCATGGTACTGCCTCGCTCGTACCCATCGGAAAAGTCTTTCGACCGCAACGCCCACCCAATCGACGAACCCGCTATTCCAGAAAACGATTTCAGTGTAAACCCTTTTGGGTATCGCAAGCGCTGTTGCGATGCACGTGGCCAAGGTGGCGGCTCATCCTTTCGTACGATTTGGGCTTTTGACCGATGTACCGAGCGGAACGTCTTTCGTAGAAATCGATTTCAAGCTAGGCTTGACCCGCCAAATTTTGGGGGAGCCCGATGTCGTAAGCGTTTTGCGGCTGCCAATGCGCGATCCACGGCAGCTATCGGCCGCTCAAAGCCCGGACTTCATCCACACTTGTCGCCGTAAAGAGCCTCAAGACCGCAGACATAAGCGGTTCAAAGGACGCAAAGGGAGAAGCTCATGAAGGACAGCAAACATGCTAGCAGCCCATCAGGCATCAGCCGCCGGACGCTTCTGGCAGGGGCTGCCATCGGCGTAAGCCAGATCGCAGCACCATTCGTGGTCACGGCCCGGGCCGCTGAAGCAATCAAGATCGGCATGCTTCTGCCCAAATCGGGACCATACGCCATCCAGGGCGAAACCGGGCATAACGGCGCACTGGTCGCGGTGGACGATTTCGGCGGACACGTGCTGGATAGACCGATCGAGATCGTCTGGCTCGATGAATCAAGTCCGCAATCGACCCAGCAAAACATGCGCAAGCTGATCGAGGAAGAGAAGGTCGCCGCCATCCAGGGCGGCGTGTCGAGCGGAGACGTTCTCGCCATCATGCCGGTCGCCGAGCAGGCAAAGATGCTTTTGATGGCGACCGGTCCGAACGCCACGGAAATCACTGGAAAGAATTGCAACAAATACACCTTCCGGGTCGACCTTCCAAACAAGGTGACGGTCCAGAGTGTCTACCCTCAGCTGAAAGAGCGGGGAAAAAAATGGTATTTTATCGTTGCCTCGTATGCCTGGGGCATCGATGCCTACAATCAAATGAAGGACGTCCTCGTCAAGGATGGCGGAACGGTCCTCGGGTATGATCAGGCACCGCTCGGGACCACTGACTTCAGCTCCTATATCCTGAAAGTGCGCCAGGCCAAGCCCGACGTGCTTTATGTCGGCCTGGGTGGAACCGACCTGACCAACCTGCTGAAGCAGATGCACGAGATCGGTCTCACGCGACAGATGGGGCTGTCTTCTCCGATTGTAAACGATAGCGATCTGTGGGCAGCCGGACCTGACGCATCGTTCGGAACGTATCCGAAATTGTGGAACTACACGGGTCCCCACCTTACAAAGCGCAGCGCCGAGTTCGTCGACGCCTATAAGAAGAAGTTCGGGACGCCGCCCGAAGTCGAGGGCTGGCAGGACTGGTTCGGTGCAACGGCGATTCTCACCGCGATCAAGGAGACCAAGTCGACGGACTCATCCAAGCTGGTTGCCTTCCTGGAAGAGCATAAATTCGATGGCTACAAGGATGCTCCGATCGGATTCCGCAATTTTGACCATCAACTCGTGCAGCCGCTGCTGGTCGCAACTGTCAGGGACAAGATAACCGACAAGTACGATTACTTTAATATCGATAGCGAATATCCCAAGGATCCAGCCCAGCTCGACGCGGCCTACGGCAGCCAGGCTGAGATCGGCTGTGTCTTTAGGAGCTGACAGGGAGACGTTCATCACTTGGCGCGGCGCGGCGGCAAGGCCGCCCCGCCGATCTTTCTGTCCTGCAAGCGGATAGCACATGACCGAGCTAATTATCTCTCAGGTCGTCAATGGGCTCGTGCTCGGCTTCCTTTACGTCCTGATCGCGATCGGGCTCTCCATCATCTTTGGCATGCTCGGCGTCGTGAACTTCGCCCATGGCGTCTTTTTCGCGCTCGGCGCCTATTTCGCGCTCTCCTTGCGCGACAATCTCGGCCCATGGGCGATCGTCCTTGCGCCACTTGGGGTGGGCATCCTCGGCATGGCCATCGAGACGACGCTCATGCGCCCCCTGTACGGCAAGGAGCCGCTGCTCGGGCTATTCATGACCTTCGGCATTGCGCTCTTTACCGAAGAACTGATCCGGACCATCTGGGGCGCCGCGGGACGGCCGTTCAATCCGCCAGCCTTTCTGTCGGGCTTTATCATTTGGGGGCCGGTACTCGTCACAAAGTACCGACTGTTCGTGCTTGTCGTGACGATTCTTATCCTTGCTGCGCTTTGGCTCTTCCTCCACGGCACGCGTTATGGCCGCATCATTCGCGCTGGCAGCCGCGATCCCGAGATGGTGAGCATGCTGGGCATCAACCTCAAGAGGGTCTTCACCGCGGTATTCGGTCTCGGGACCGCAATTGCCGGCATCGCTGGCGTGCTTGCCGCGCCACTTTGGAGCGTTGTGCCCTCGATGTCCGAAGCTGCTATCATGCCGGCCTTCGTCGTCGTCACGATCGGCGGACTCGGCAGTTTTGGCGGCGCTGTGATCAGTGGTCTTCTGGTCGGCATATCGGTTGCGCTGTCCATTCAATTTTGGCCCGCGGCATCGACAGCCGTGATGTATGCGCTCATGATCGTCGTTCTTCTGATCCGGCCGCGCGGACTGTTGGGCGAGAGCTGGGAGCGATTTGAATGAAGCCGGCTCGACGATTGACTCTGCATCCTATTCTAGTCGCCGGCATCGTGTTCGCAGTTCTGCCATTCATTTTGCCGCGCATCGGCTCAACCACAAGTCTTGCGACGGAAATTGCCATCTACGCGCTCTACGGCGTCGGATTTAACCTGCTGCTCGGGTACACCGGCATGGTTTCGTTCGGTGCCTCGGCCTTTTTTGGCGCAGCGAGCTATGCGGCGGGCCTAGCGGTGCTTCATCTGTTCGACAACATGTATCTGTCGATCGTCTTCGGCACCGTAACGGCCGCCGTACTCGGCCTCATCATCGGGCTCCTAATCTTGCGACGGCGCGGTATCTATTTCTCGCTGCTCACCTTGGCTTTCACGCAGTTGTTCTATGAGATCGCGTTCAAGTGGACTGACCTTACCGGAGGCGAAAATGGTCTTCAGGGCATTTCACGCGCCAGCCTGATGTCGCCGCTAGCTTACCACTTTTTCGTGGTCGCGATTGTGCTCGCTGGCATGTACGCGATCTGGCGGGTCGCTCATTCGCCGTTCGGACGCGTGTTGCAGGCGCTGCGAGACAACGAGGAGCGTGTGCGCTGTCTCGGATACGATACCAAGCGTACCAAGCTCGTGGCATTTGTCGTCTCGGCGACCGTCATCGGTCTTGCCGGTAGCCTGCTCACCTTTCTGATCCAGAGTGTCTATGCCGACAACCTCAACTGGCAGCATGCCGGCGACCCCGTGATGATGACCATTCTGGGCGGCATCCATCATTTCCTCGGACCGACTTGGGGAGCTGTCATCTTCATCCTGCTCAGCGATCAATTGAGCTCCATCACAGAGCACTGGTGGCTGTTCTTCGGCGCGATCCTGATCGCCTTCATCCTGCTTTCGCCGGAGGGCCTCTCTGGACTCTGGCTTCGCCTTGTGGGAGGGCAGCGCTGGACCTTGACCGCAGACGCAATACCGCCGCGACCGAGCCAGCTCAGAAGCTTGCTTGACATTGAAGATACAGCCTCCGCTGCTGGAGACGGTGTCGTCCTCGAAGTTAGCGGCTTGTCAAAGCGGTTCGGCTCGCTCGTCGTTGCCGATAACGTAGAACTTAAGGTGAAGGCGCGTACACTGCACAGCCTCATCGGTCCAAATGGCGCCGGCAAGACGACCTTCTTCAATATGCTGACCGGGCTTCTGCCGAACGATGGCGGAAGGCTAAGATTTCGCGGTCGCGACATCACGAGAATGCCTGCGCATCAGCGCATCGATGCCGGGCTGGCGCGTTCCTTTCAGATCGTCAGCGTCTTCACCAATCTGACTGTTTTCGAGACAGTGCGAGTCGCGGCGCAAGCGCGCTCCCCCTATCGTATGTCGCTCTGGCGAGATGCCTATCGGCTAGCTGGAGTCTGCGATAAAGCTTGGACGCTCCTGGCCACGGTAGGGCTTGCCGAGCGTGCGCACGAGCTTTGCTCAAACCTTGCCCATGGGGAACAGCGCCTGCTTGAAATCGCGGTGGCGCTAGCTACCGCCCCCGAGCTGCTACTGCTGGACGAGCCTTTAGCAGGGCTTGGCGACGCCGACCGCGAACGGATCGGAACCTTGATCCGAGAACTTTCGCATAGCCACACCGTGCTCCTGATCGAGCATGATATCGATCGGGTTCTTTCGCTGTCCGACCGGATTACTGTCCTGCACCAGGGCCACGTGATCGCGGAAGGTGAGCCGTTCGCAATCGCTGACGATCCGAAGGTGCTTGAGGCCTATCTCGGACGCCACGGCACGCGTCGTTCTCAACAGGCAGCAATCAAGACTGCAGCAAGGAAGCGCCCCCCTCTGCTCACGATTAAAGGCATCCACGCCGGCTACAACTCCAGTCGTATTCTTCACGGCATCGACCTTGAGGTGCGCGAAGGCGAAGTAGTCGCCCTGCTTGGGCGCAATGGCGTCGGCAAAACCACCGCGTTGCAGACCATCATGGGCCTCCTCAGGCCAACGAAGGGCAGTATTACGTTCGCCGGCAGCGATATAACCTCGCTGTCGCCGGATCGGATCAATCGGCGCGGCATCGCCATCGTGCCGGAGGGACGCCGCATATTTCCGAATCTCACAGTTGCCGAGAACCTTGCACTTGCAGAGCGTGAAGGAGGCTGGTCACTCGATGAAATCTATGCGCTGTTTCCCAAGCTGCGCATGCGCGAGAATGCACGCGGCGAGAACCTCAGCGGCGGCGAACGACAGATGCTTGCAATCGGACGCGCGCTCTGCGCTCCACAGAAGCTGATACTGCTTGACGAGCCGTTCGAGGGTCTTGCGCCTTCAGTTGTCGCGGAGGTCTTGGCAGCGATCGAACAGCTTCGCCACAGAACGAGCATCCTGCTCGTCGAGCACAAGGTGGATCTCGTGCTCGATTTGGCCGATAGGGCTTACATCATGGTCAATGGCCAAATTTCCTACGCGGGCGACAGTACGGCGCTGCAAAACGACATCGAGACACAAAATCGGCTGCTCGGCGTCGCCTAATGTGTTGACCGCTTCGGCTACCCCCATGAAGTATTTTGTCCTTGGCGGCGCGTCGGATGGCAACCAGACCTGGCGTTTTTCTGCTACTGTGCGGGTGGGCATGTGAGCAACGCGGCTGCGCCGTGGCCGGGTATTCGAGCTCTCGACGGACGCGGCGAGCGCCGTCACCCTGACGGCGGCATGCGCCGTCTCACTGCCCAGATCAGCTCCTGCAAAGAGCAGCCCAACACAGATAGAGCTGGTAGACCCGCATCAATTCGTTGAGAAGCGGCCCCTTCCCGATCCAGAAGGTCGCCGCACGTAAACCGGTCAACGCCAACGCGTCCAGCCGGTCCAGTACCGTGGGATCTATATCGAGAAAATCAACGCTCCTTGCTCTACCGACTGAAGCCCGCACACAGAGCACAAGCCTCGCTCGGTGCTTCCTGTAGCGACCATCGAGTGAGAGCCGCCGGAGCTCAATCCGCCTTTGAAAGCCGAAACTGGCGTTGCATGTGCCTTTCGACTATCGCAAGTGCCCTGCGGGCAATATCTACGTCGGAGCGACCGAACCGAATTCCCGTGATCTCCCATTCGGTATCGAGAGGCGCGGGCTTTGGCTGAACGATAACACCTCTAAAGCCTTCACAAGCTCGATCCGCTTTTCTAATCACCTCGGTGATCGTCGCTTCCAGTTCTGCACGCGAAATTGGCTGACGCCGATCATCAGACGGCTGGGCTTTCCAAAAAGCTTTCCAAAAGAAGGACATAGGACGCTCCTCCGGAATTACGCCGAGTTTCGTCGTAAACGCTTGGAGCCGTCGATGTCAGCAGAGACCGTTAAAAATGCACGTTTTTTGAGCTAACGTGGTAAAGTGGTCACGCAAATTCAGCAACATGCTACCGCCGGAGGTATTCCGCGCTTGCTCATCATAGCTCGAAGCGGCAGTTCGCTCCCGCCGGTGCTTCATTAGTTGATGGTTGCCGGACGCCAACTGTGTTGCAATTCGCTTTCTTGCCGCGACTTCGCCGGAAGCGTCGCGCTTGCCTATGTGTCCGTCCTTCAGGCTCGGAAATCACTTCAATGCTTCCACCGTCTTTCCACTCCCAAGTCATAGACACAACGGGAGCCGCTCTTACTGACGAACGAGACGCGCGGTAAGTGGCTGGATCGGCCCTGCCCTTGATGATCCGATCCCGCAGCCCTGATGGTGGGAGCTGTGTATCCTACGTGATACTGGAGGGCTCCCGTCGAACGTTCCGAATCACGAGACATCACGCGCCGGAATTGGCTGGCCGCAACGCAGGCGCTGCTGGTCGGGCGCGGCGCCCCGATGATGGTCGCGCGGTTTGGCGCAAGGCCGGACGCTGCATCGCCGTTAACGTGCGCCAGCACCAACGCCGCACAAGAAGTCCCGGATGAAAATATCGGATCATAGTTCGTACGTATGGGATACGACTTTCTCAGACGTTCGCGGATGTCCATAAAAGCGCAATCATCTGGTCGCGCTTCGGTGTATCAAGGCCGTTGCGATCGATCCGCCTCACCGCGTGGGGGCACGGCCACGCGAAGCTCGTCTGACGGCCAATGCTCGAAGAAGTTATGCCGACTGCGACGCAGTGCTCGCGTCCTGTGTTTGGCTGAAATAAGGGCCCTCACACTGTAGCCAAGAAGAAATCCGGCGACAAAAATGCTCCAAGACAGAGCTATTGCGATATTCAATTGCATTGGCGAAGCCTGCGAAGATGTCTTCACGGCAAAGGTGGCTAGTGCCGTGCTTGATAGAGAGCCGCGCCCTCCGAATCGCCAGCTCTTCTCAGTCGGTTTTGCGGCGCCGCCTCATGAGCCAGTAGACACCATAGCCAACCGCAATCACTGGAAGGCCAGCCCCGGCAACGGGCCCCGGCGCACCATGTACGCCACCGCGATTTCCGCTCTCGGCATTTCCATTCTCGTGATTTCCGCTCTCGTGTTTCCAGCTCTCGTGTCTCCCGTTCTCGTGAGACCAACCCTCTTCGATATATCGAGCCTCATGACGTTTGTCGTCGTGGCCCGAGCGCGCTGCATAGAAAACGTAAGAGGAGCTTGCGATTCCCGACAACGCCAATAACGAAAGGAAGATCTTCAGCACGTTCGCCTCCAATCAGCCCTGCCAATCATCATCATGAACTTACGTCTGCTGGCCGCAACTAACCTATGTTAGAGGCGTTCGGATTATCTCATCAGACTGCATGACCACGACAGCAGCACTCCTGGTCGTAACTGCTACGTCGGCGATGTTCCGCCGAACCCGCGATGTTCCCAAGCTTGCTTAGCAAGGCGAGCGTATAGACTGACATCCCCAAGTCGGTCCCGCGAAGCTATTGTCATCTTCTGGACAGAACTCCGACGTCAGCACTTGATCGCCTATACGGCACAGGTTCTCGGGACATGCCGACGGGGCCGATTGGCCGCACGCGTTTATCGGTGGAATGATTACCTGCTGAGGTCAGTTCGGCGCGCGAGCGGTCGGTGGTGAGCTATTTGGGGCTGCGATTGAAACGTTGCGCGAAAGCTGGCCAGCGCCGTCAGTCGATGCAGCTCTTGGTCGGTGATCACGCAAGTTAACGAGCGGAAATTTGTGTTGAAGAATTCCGAGGCGTTCAGGGGCCTGTTCTGTCGGTGCCGAACAGACGAGATCCAATGCGAACGCCAAGCTGGCTAGGTTTGATGCCGGAGTTATATTTGCGATCGCCCCGGCGGTTCCGACGCCGCCGGGCTTTTCGCCACCGGCTACTATCCCCGGAGAAAAAAATGGCCGATGGCTGGTTCTTCCGTTATGTCGATAAGCAACAGAACGCAAAGCAGTCACGCTTTTTCTCAACGAGGGAACAGGCAGTAGATGAAGCGTGCTCCTACAGAGAGCGGGGCTACTTAGTTACCTCGCTCGAGGGGCCGGGTCTTCGGATGACTGCGGTCGATCTCGCAAAGCTGGCCAATAGGGTCTAAACTGCGCCCCGCGAGCTAGCCTATTTCGTAGATCTCTCGGCCGCTGGCGTCGCAGCGGATGACTTCCCTGCGAACCATCAATCGTTGCCGATCCTCGACTGGAGGCGGCACCATACGCCTCCAGTCCGTCCGCTTTGCGCCAAAACCTGATGGTGCTCGCAGCTGGAGCTTCAGACGCACCGCGCTTTTGTACGACCAAATGCGGTGCAATACCCGGTAAACGAAAACGCGGTGGGATTGCAGACCTCGACCGGATAATGTGGCGCAGCCCGTGCGTCTCAGGCTCACGAATTTCGTCCGAAGCCAAAACGCGCGCCTAGCCGCGACCATTCAGTAGATGCGCGCAAAATCTCCTTCCTGTTTGATGTCAGTGAACGCCGGAAATCGCGCCTTCCAAGGCGTTCCCTTGGCCGTGGTCAGTCTGATTGAGCCTTTCCAGCAAGCTGAGGCCATCCTTGCGCAGGCTGGCCGACACTGCCGCGCGATCCGGGAAATTCTTCAAGACGTCGTCGAGCCGGATCGTACGGCCCCGCCAGGAAACCGCTTGCGCCTGCGGCATAGGAGTAGTCGAGAACGCATTCTAATTTCTCCGGCGCGGCGCCCCCCGACAGCAGCACCCAGGGAACGCTTTGTGCAAGGCAAATATCGCCGATCGTGTCAAACTCCTTCTGAGCGGCTTTCGCTTCGGCACTAGCGTCACGGGCCGGCAAGCTGTCGGCCACGAACGGACTTTCCAGCTTCAGGAGATCAATGCCGTATTCCGGATCGGCAAAACTCCCGCACGCTTTCGATGACCAGACCGGGAAGCTTGCCCGGGGACTCCACGTAGTCGGCTGTGTGATTGGCGCTGCCGAGGAATGGATAGACAAGCAATTCCAAGACATAAGGAATGTCGCGGCGGGCCAGTCCTCGCCGATCTCCCGGACAAAGCGCTTCTGATGCTCGTTGACGGCGGGGTCCGCATCCGGCCGGTACCACGCCAGCACCTTGACGGCGTCGGCGCCCATGGCCGGATCTTCTCCACATTCCAGTTGGCGATCGCGCGCGACTTGCGCCCGCCTGCGGTCTCCTCGACGCGATGCTCTTCCAGAGTCATGATTAGGCGGCAGCGCGGCGGCAACAGATCAATCGCGGCGGGCACGGCAAAGTTCGGGTCGAACAGCATCGAGCTGCAATGCGGCGCGAGATTCTCCATGAGAAGACGCTTCGCGGCCGTGACGTCGGAATACTCGACCTGATCTCGCGTAATTCCCTTCGCCTTCGCAATGGCATCGAACAGTGGCGGCCGCTGACCCAGCGCAACCATGCGAAACTGGCCTTCCGCGTCAGCACGGCGTGCCAGCCCGCGGTTCTTTCCAATCGTTCTCATGGCCTCGTCCTCATGAATGCAAGACACTCGTTGATGTTGTGAATTCCGTTGCGGCCGCCGGCGTGGCGCATTTCATCGCGGCCGTGGCTGCAGAAAATGCCATGGCGTTGCGCACATCAAGGCCGGCGCCGATCGCAAGGGCATAGGCGCCGTGAAAGACATCGCCGGCGCCCGTGGTATCGACAACATCGACCGGATACGCGGTCAAGCCGCAGTTCCTGCTGATGGACGAGCCTTTCGGTGCGCTCGACGCCCGGACCCGTTCCAACATGCAGAACCTACTGCTCAAGGTGCGGCAGACCGAAGGCAAGACGGTCATGCTGATCACCCACTCCGTGGAGGAGGCGATCTATCTCGCCTCCCGCATCGTGGCGCCCAGCACGGATCAGGGAGATCATCGACGTACCGTTCGCTTTTCCGCGCGATGAATTGATCGAGGAGCGGCCCGAATTCGGCGAGCTGAGAGGCTACATCAGGCAGCTTATGATGGACGAGTATCGCGCTGAGCAGCCGCAGCTGCGCCCCGTCTCGTTCTCGGAATAACAGCAAAGTGGAGGAGTGACCGATGGATCGGCGACAATTTCTGACCACGACGGCCGGGCTTGCACTTGGAAGCTTCTCCGCGGCGGCTCCGGCCATCGCACAGGCTAGAACGAAGGTTCGCGTCGGATATCTCCACACCGTTGCCGTTGACGGCCAGATCTGGACTGGCATGGATCGCGGATCCTTTGAAAGGCAGGGCCTCGATCTCGAACTGCGGCAGTTCAACACCGGCCTCGAAATTTTCCAGGCACTGATCGGCGGCAGCCTCGACGTGCTGGCGACAGGCGCCGTGCTCTCGAACTTCCCGGCCCGCGGCCAGGGCAAGGTCTTCTTGATCAACGACATCGAGGTGGCGACCGCGCAACTCTGGGTGCGCGGCGACCAGGGCATCAAGTCGTTCGAGGACCTGAAAGGCAAGCGCATCGCGACCGCGACCGGCACCACTGCGCATGTGTTCCTTGATCGCGCCCCGCGCGCCAACAAGATCGATCCCAAGGACATCGAACTCGTCAATCAGACCATGCCGGCGGCGGTGACTGCATTCGTCTCCGGCGCAGTGCCTGCCATTGCGCTCTGGGTGCCTTCCAACGTAACCGTTCGCGATAAGATGCCCGGCGCGGTCAAGCTCGCCGATGCTTCCGCCTATTATCCGCAAGCCGCGATCATCGGCGGCTGGGCCGCCAAGGCTGGTGAAGCTGATCCGCGGCTGGGCCGATGCTAATGACTACATCATCGCCAACAGCAACGAAGCCATGGAAAAGCTGCAGAAGGGCCATTACAGCCGAACGGCGATGGCCGATATCGACAAGTCGTTCAAAGCGCAGAAGATGTTCTCGTCGCGGAACTGGAAGCGGATGTATTCCGACGGCACGGTCACCAACTGGCTGCAGCAATCGACTGACTTCTTCATGGCCAATGCCGGCATCAAGGACTTTACGCCCGCGAGCAAATATTTCGACCCGGGCCTGTTCCTGAAGACGATTGCGTGAGTAATTGACAGACTGAGAAGCACGCGTGCCAGCAATGGAACCAGTCGTACTGCGCGCTCGGGCTTTCTCGGCTCAGTTTATAATCCGGTACCATGCCCGACAGGTGTCGCGCCCGCGACGTTGACAGAAGTTCGGGTCGGCACGGACTCGTACGCGTTCGTATGAGACTTGCTGCGGTGATTTGACTCTGGAGCTTTGGAGCCCCGCCCTGCTGTACACTCAGATGCGCTTCAGTGCTTCATTGTCTGTCGATCCCGACCTAACTATTCCAATTTCACTACTTCGGTCGGCCTCTTCAATGCGAGACGCTGAATTTTAGAGTCACCTGTGGCCGCCCGTTTTCTCGCCAAGCCGATCCGCGAACTACGAGATCGTAGAACATCCTAGTCTGGCGCGCAAAATCGTAGGATTGCTAGCGGGGACCGCTACACCGCTAAATCTACCATTTCGAAAGCCGTTGTTCTCTTATCGACGAGCAGCATAATTTTTCGACGAGCAGCATAATTTTCGACGAGCAGAGTAATTTGACGTTGTGGCGCTTTGCTGGCCTGCCGAAGGCGGCCTTTTGCACCATGTCGTGAATGTTTAGGGAGCAACTTCAAATCCGGAACTCGCAGCCCGTTTCTCGCATGGTCGAGCGGACCAGTCCTCGGTTGGCAGCGTGGGTAATCGCGGCCCTCCGGCGTAGCCACGTTTAATCGCCAGCCTGTGACAGCCGTTCCGCCCGGATCAAGGGAGAGTGTTAGTTGTGGGGACCAGGCGGCTAAAGAGCTCGTGCGAAATTCGCGAAGAACTCGTCCGCCAACTTCTTGGCCGTGTTGATAAGTCGTTGCCCCAACTGCGCCAGCTTACCCCCGATCTGCGCGTCGACGTGGTAGCTCAAGAGCGTACCGCCTTCACGTTCAATGAGATCGACCTTGGCCCCGCCCTTCGCGAAACCTGCGACGCCGCCCTCGCCTTCCCCCGAAATCTTGTAGCCGTTTGGAGGATCGAGATCGCTAAGAGTGACCTTCCCCCAGAATCGCGCGGATACGGGACCGACCTTCATCTTGGCGACAGCACCAAACCCTTGATCGTCGGCCCTTTCCAGCTCCTCGCATCCTGGGATGCACGCCTTCAGGACTGCCGGATCGTTCAGCTTCTCCCAGACCGCCTGCCTGGGCGCAGCAAGCTGAATCTCTCCGCTCATCGTCATCGCCATGGGGTTCTCCAATGTCGCGAGAACAAGTCTCGGACGTCAATTGCGGACAGGCGCAAACACGCGGGCCATGTACGTGGAAACGTCGTCCGAGATTTCCGTGCGCGAGGCCGCAGCGACGCCGGCCAGCGCCTTCGCGAGCTCTTTTTTGAACTCGATCTGCATCGAGCGGGCGATCTGGATCCGCTGCGCTTGCGGAGATCCCGCCCCGTGCATGGATTCGGTCAGATACCCCACCGCGTTCCTGCCGAGCGTCATGTTCTCGACCAGCCGCAGAATCCGGATCCGGTCCTCGGTCGAAACCTCGGGACGTCCCTTTAGATATTTCTCGATCAGAGGGCCGATCGTTTCGTGCCGCAGCTCGCGGTGCGACGGCAGGGTGACCATCAAGCCACCGGCGAGGTCCTGCGCCAGCCGACCGATCTCGTAGGGAAAGCGCGTGACGTGGTGCTTGCAGACGTTCGCGAGCATTTCGTCCGGTAGGTACGCTCCGGACTTCATGGCGATCCCCTGGTGGCTCGCGGCCACGCCGGTCCCGTAGATCGTCTCGTTCAGATGGGTCATCTCGACGAGCTTGTCACGAATGTGAGAGACGCGCTCGACCCCATTATAGTCCGCGATGGTCGCCGCGGCGCCGATCAAGACATCGCCGACGCCTGTCTTGCAGACGTAGCTGCGGCGGTGATAGCAGGTGAACCGTTCGACCAGCATGGAGGCAAACTCGAACTCTCCATCGAGGAAAACGAGCTCGTTGGGAATGAAGACGTCCTCGAAGACGATCATCGCTTCCTGACCGGAGAACTGCGCGTTGCCGGCGTCGATGTCGCCCTCCTCCGCGCTGCGGGTGTCGCAGGATTGCCGGCCGTAGATGTAGGTGATGCCCTCGGCGTCCACGGGAATCGCACCGACGATGGCGTAGTCCTTGTCGCCGGCCTCCAACCTCATCGTCGGCATCACGATCAGCCAGTGCGAATTGAGGCAGCCCGTCTGGTGCGCCTTCGCGCCACTGACGTAGACACCATCGGGCGTCCTGCGCACGACGTGCAGGAAGAGATCCGGATCCACCTGCTGCGATGGCGATCTGCTGCGGTCGCCTTTGACGTCGGTCATCGCGCCGCCGATCACCAGGTTTGCACTCTGCATGCGAGCGAGGAACTCCTTGAACCGCGCGTGGTAATGGGTCCCGTGTTTCTCATCCAGATCGTACGTCACGGAATGCAGCGAATTGAGCGCATCCATGCCGACGCAGCGCTGGAAGCAGGTGCCGGTCAGTTGCCCGAGACGGCGCTGCATCTTGTTCTGCATGACGAGATCGCCAGGGCTCGTCGAGATATGGAGAAAGCGGTTCACGCGACTGCCGGTGAGGGGCGAGACCGCAGAAGCCAGTTCAGGATCCTCTGTGGCGAGATCGTAAGTTTTGGCGACCGCGTTGATCGAAGGCCTGATGATGGGATGATCGACCGGTTCTTCGACCAGCTCACCTAGTAGATACACCTTGAGTTTGCGTCCTCTCAAGCTCTCGACATACTCGGCGCCGGATCGGATCGGATTGCGAGACCCGATCGAACCAGCGGCGACGACTTCCTGATCCATAACAATGCCTCCATCGGAGCGGGCCCGCGCCGTGACCTATCCGGGCGTCCTGTCGGGCCTGTCTCAACCCTTCTTCACAAGCGGGCAGGCGCTGTCCTTGAGCGGACGGAACGCTTGGTCGCCCGGGATCACTTCGCGGAGCTTATAGTAATCCCACTCGCCTTTCGACTCGGACGGCTTTTTGACTTCGTAGACGTACATGTCGTGCACCATGCGCCCGTCCTCGCGGATCCGCCCGTCCTTGGCGAAGAAATCATTGATCGGCATCTCGCGCATCTTGCTCATGACGGCCTGCGCTTCGTCCGTGCCGACGGCCTGGACCGCCTGCAGGTAATGCATGGTCGACGAGTAGTCGCCAGCGTCACCCATGTGCGGCATCTTCTTCGTGCGCTCAAAGTAGCGTTTCGACCATGCACGCGTCTCCTCGTCGCGGTCCCAGTAGAAGGCGTTGGTGAGAACGAGCCCCTGCGCGGCCGAGAGTCCCAGACTCTTCACGTCGGTGATCCAGACCAGGAGGCCAGCGAGAGTCTGGCCGCCGGCCGGAATGCCGAATTCCTGCGCCGATTTGATCGAGTTCACCAGCACGTTGCCTGAGCCGGCCAGCCCCACGACCTGCGCCTTCGACGACTGCGCTTGCAGCAGGAACGACGATTGGTCGAACGAATCCGGCGGATACCGAGTCGATCCGACGACCTCGCCTCCCAGCGCCTTCACCACCGCCGCGGTGTCGGCTTCGAGCGCGTGCCCGAACGCGTAGTCTGCCGTCAGGAAGTACCATGACTTCTTGCCCGCCTTGGCCAACGCCGTGCCGGTTCCGCGCGCGAGCGCGTAGGTGTCGTAGGCATAGTGAACGCTGTTCGGTGTGCATGCGTCCCCGGTCAGACGAGACGAACCGGAACCGTTGATGATGGCGATCCGGTTCTTTTCCTTCGCGAGTCCCGAAACCGTGAGCGCGATCGACGAATTGATCAGGTTGCCGATCATGTCGACGTGGTCCACATCCAACCATTTGCGCGCCAGCGCGGAGGCGACGTCGGGCTTGTTCTGGTGATCGGCGACGACGACCTCGATCGGCTTCCCGAGAACCTTGCCGCCGAAATCCTCGACCGCCATCTTGATCGCCGTCACGGAGCCTTCTCCGGATTCGTGCGAGAATTGCCCGGACATGTCCGTCAGCACGCCAATCTTGACAACGTCGTCCGAGATACGCGCCGTCTGCGCGCCGGCACCGTTGACCATCAGGATCGCCGCCGACGCGATCAGGACGCAGCCAATTCTCAGCTTCATGAGATTCCTCCCCCTGGGTTCGTACGCCGTCGACTTCGATTTTATGACTAGGCTAGCATAACTAGACTTATGTCACATGCGTAACTAGACTGATTTTTTCGGCGAGTCAATCTCGCCGATGTGCTAGACGTGCGCAGCTTTCGAGGGCAGCCGCCGTCCCGGCGACTGCGTGAATGGACCATCCGGAATGCCCGTCGCAGCCAAGATCCAGACAACCAAAGACTCGGCCAAGCCAAGGTCGGCGGCGACCGCGGTCCGGACGACAGTCGGGCGAACCGATCGCAATTGTTCGGTCGCCCGCACGCTGGACGTCGTCTCCGACGCGTGGGCTTTCCTGATCATCCGCGAGGCCTTCTTCGGGACGCAGACGTTCGAGGCGTTCCGCTCGGCGCTCGGCATCCCGCGGGCGACGCTGACCGATCGGCTGAAGAAGCTGACCAAGCTCGCCATCTTCCGCCAGGTCGCGCCCGGATCCTCCCAGCGCAAGGAGTATCGGCTGACGAAGATGGGATTCGATCTGTATCCGAGCTTCATCGCTCTCATGCAGTTCGGAGACCGCTGGCTGTCAAAAGGCAAGCCGCCGCCGCTGACGCTGGTCCACGCGACATGCGGTTGCGACAGCCAGCCCGTCGTCACCTGCTCCCATTGCGGCGAGAGCCTCGGCGCGCGCGACGCGAAGTACCGTGACGGCCCCGGCGCCGGGCGTTGTCCCGCCAAGCCGGGCCGCAATACCAGGCGGGCTTCCGACGGAAGTCGGTTCCTCCTTGGCCGCCCGAGCTCGGTATCGCGCGCGCTGGAGATCATCGGCGACAAGTGGAGCTTCATGGTCGTCCGCGAGGGGTTCTTCGGCAACCGTCGCTATGAGCAGATCTTGACTGAGCTCGCGATCGCGCCGAACATCTTGACCGATCGGCTCAATCGCCTTGTCGCCAGCGGCATCTTCTATCGCAGAAAGTACCAGAGCTCTCCCGACCGTTACGAATATCTTCTCACCGAAATGGGACTGGATCTCTATGGCCCCTTCATTGCGATGCTGCAATGGGGAGACCGTTGGCTCGCCAAGGGCAAGCCTCCGCTGATCCTCACTCATCTCAAGTGCGGACATGATTTCCAGCCATCAGTGGCTTGCGACCGCTGCAAACAGCCGATCGTTGCCTCGGACATGCGATATCGGCTGGCGTATGATCCCAAGTCGTTCGGCGCCTTGGGGCCGCGGTCAGTCGACTGAACGATCCCGTCCCGTCACGCCCGGTTCAACGCTTCGACCAGTTTGAAGCGCATGATCTTCCCGGAGCCGGTTCTCGGGATTTGGTCGACGAGATGGATCGCCTCGGGAATCTTGTAGGCCGACAGATGGGACCGGCAGTGATCGGTGAGCGAACGAACATCCAACCCGTTCTCCTTCGCCACGACGAAGAGACAAGGCACTTCTCCCAAGGTCGCGTGCTTCAAACCGACGACCGCGCAGTCCCTGACCTGAGGATGCCGGACGACGATCTCCTCGATCTCGGCGGGCGCGATGTTCTGACCGCCGCGGATGATCAGCTCCCTGATCCGTCCCGTAATGGTCAGGTAGCCTGACAGGTCCGACCTCGCGAGATCGCCGGTGTGATACCAGCCTTTGCGCAGCGCGGCGGCGGTCTCCGCCGGCTTGTTGTGGTAGCCCTGCATCAGGTTCGGACCGCGCACGATCAGTTCGCCTTCTTCGCCGATAGGGACGTCCTCGGCCGACGACGGATCGACGATGCGCACGGCAAGTCCGGGCACGGGCAAGCCGCACGACCCCAGGGGCCGGGCGCCACGTAACCAATTCATCGTCACCATGGTCGACGTCTCGGTGATGCCGTAGCCGTCGAGCAGCCGCGTCTTAAAGCGCTCTTCGAACGCCTTGTTCAGGCTCGCCGGCATGATGGCGCCCGCTGAGATGCAGAGGCGCAGCGCGCCGAGACGTTCGATGCCGATCTCCTGCGCGCGATGCAGGAAATAGTGGAACATCGTGGGCACGCCGGGCAGGACCGAATAGTTCCCCGTCTGCAGCAGATCGAGCGCCTGCTGCGGCGAGAACTTCTCCATGATGTGCTCGCTCGCACCGACGGCGAACACGCCGAGCACGGACAGGTTGAGACCATAGGAGTGGAACAGAGGCAACGGCGACAGCACGACATCCTTTTCCGTCAATTCCGCGATCGGCGCCCAGCAGGACGCGGCGATCCAGAGCATGCCGCGCAACGAGAGCAGGACGCCCTTCGCCCGCCCGGTCGTTCCGGACGTATAGATGATGAAGGACGAACGGTCGATGTCGTCGGGATCCGCCGGCGATGCGGGCCCACCGGACGCGAGCGCCGCCAGTGCAACGCCCGCCTTATCCGCGTCGGGACCTGCGAATATCGACGCGGCCGCGATGCAAGCATCGCGGCAGATTTTGTCGATCAGGTCTTTCCTGGCGACGGTCGTCACGACGAATCCACAGCCGGCGTCCGTGAGACGATAGCTGATCTCGCCTTCCGCCGCATCATAGCTAATGGGCACCACGACCGCGCCGGCGCGCAGCGCGGCGAAGCATGCTTCAATCCAATCGACGCCGTTCGGCAGGTAAATCGCGATCTTGTCGCCGTCGCGCAGACCGGCTTTCGTCAGGTTGGCCGAGATCGAAGCGGTCCGCCCGGCAAGCTCTGCGTAGGTGACGGACCGCGACGAATCCCAATATGCTACCTGGTCCGGTCGTTGCTTCGCATGACGCTCGAGCAGTGTCGCGATAGGCGCGATCAGATCGACGTGAAGCATGCCCCCCTCCTAGACCATACTGTATCCGCCGTTGACGCTGATCACCTGGCCGGTGATCCAGCTTCCGGCGTCGGACGCGAGCAGAGTGACCAGGGGCGCGACGTCGGAGGGTAATCCGAGCCGGCGGATGGCGTAGGCCTTGACGAGGTTCTCTCGGTTCGCGTCAACCCAGGTCTTGTCGTGGGCGGTCTCGATCAGGCCGAGCGAGATCGAGTTGGCCGTCACGCCGGAACGACCCCATTCGCGGGCCAGCGACTTCATCAAGGCGATCGTGCCCGCGCGCGCCGCAGCCGCGAGCGCCAGTCCGGATTCGCCGACCCTGGAGGAGTCGCCCATGATCGAGATGATGCGGCCGTGGCCTGATGCCTCGAGCAGCGGACCGGCGCCGTGGGAGCAGTTCAGCGCCCCGTAGAGACAGGTATCGATCTGTTTCTTCCAGTCATCGGGCGTGCTCTCGCTGAACCGCTTGCGGAAGACGAGCCCGGCATTATTCACCAGGATGTCCAGGCCTCCGAAATCATTCTTGATATCCGCGACCATCTTCTTGACGACACCCGCGTCCGCAATGTCCGCCTGGTAGGCCTTCGCCTTCCCGCCGGCCTTCTCGATCTCGGCGACCACCGCCTCGGCCTCAGTCTTCGAACTGTGATAGTTGACGGCGACGCTCGCCCCATGTTGCGCAAACATCCTGGAGATAGCTGCGCCGACGTCCCGCCCGCCTCCCGTCACGAGGGCAACGCGTCCTTTCAAGTCATTCATCTGCTTTTCCTTTTGCTTTGACTTTCGCTTGTTCCATCAGTCTGAAGATGCGTTCCGGCGTCATCGGGAGGATCGAGACGCCGACACCAAAGGGCGACAGGGCGTCGGCGATCGCGTTTGCGATGGCGGCCGGCGCGCCGATCGTGCCGCCCTCGCCCATGCCTCGAAAGCCGCCTGCGACGGCGGATTCGCTCTCGACATGGACGACGTCCAGCAGGGGGACTTCGGGCGCGGATGGGATCATGTAGTCGACCAGACTTGCGGTCAGGAGTTGGCCGTCCTCGTCGTAGATGAGCTCTTCGAACAGGGCTGCGCCGATACCCTGCGCGACCCCGCCGTGCACCTGGCCGTCGACGATCATCGGATTGATGATCCGACCGCAGTCTTCCGCGACGACGAATTTGAGGATCCGTACGAAGCACGTTGTCGGATCGATCTCGATGGCAGCAATGTGGGTGGCGGCAGCGGTCGTTCCGTTGATCGGATCGTAGGTGTAGGTGGCACTCAGCTCCTCGCGCGCTTCGACCGGCAAGGTCTTCATGTCGGAATAGACAGCTTTGGCGATCTGTTTGAAGGTCACCATGCGATCGGTACCGAGTACGACGGCTTTACCTCCGGTTACCTCGATGTCGTCCGCGCTGGCTTCCAGGAGATACGAGGCAACCCGCTTGATCTTCTCCTGCAGGATCTTCGAAGCATGCTTCGCCGCTCCGCCGCCGAGCACCGCGCTGCGGCTCGCGTAGGTTCCGGTCGACATCGGCACTTCGTCGCTGTCTCCCTGGATGACGCGCACGTCCTCGAACCGAGCACCCAAGTCGTCGGCGACAATCTGCGCCAGCGTGGTCTCGAGGCCCTGGCCATGGGACGCGACGCCGAAAGCCGCGGTGATCGCGCCCGTCGAGTCGATGCTGATTTTCGCGGTTTCCGACCCGGTGTTGATCGGCATGCCCGGGGCCACCGCGATTCTCGACCCGATACCGGTCAGTTCGGCGTAGGAAGCGATCCCAATGCCGAACAGCCGCCCCTGCCTCCGCGCTTCGGCCTGCTCTTTTCTCAGTTGATGGTAACCGGCCGCTTCCGCGGCGGCATCGAGGCACTCGATGAAGCCGGTCTTGTCCCAGATGATTCCGGAAGCGATCCGGTACGGAAACTCCTCGGCCCGGACCAGATTCCGGCGCCTGATCTCGAGCGGATCGATGCCGAGCGCCGCGGCGCCGAGGTCCATCAGACGCTCGGCGACGAAGGTCGAGATCGGTCGGCCGACGCCGCGGTACGGGCCGGTCGCCGGTTTGCAGGTGGCGACGCCGCGCACGGTACCCTTGTAAGATCGGATTTTGTAGGGCCCCGGAAGGAAGCTGACGACTTGGACGGGCTCCAGACCGCAGGTCCAGGGATAGATCGAGAATGCGCCCACGTCTCCGATCACGTCCGCCTGCAGCGAGGTCGCGATGCCGTTCGCGTCGAACCCCATCTCCGCGTCCACGATCTCGGCAAAGGCTTGGCTGCTGCTGCTGACGTCCTCGAGACGGTCGGCCGTCCACTTGATCGATCGACGGAGCTTGCGTGCCGCGATACAGATCAGAAGCTCCTCCGGATAGAGCGAGCCCTTAGAGCCGAAACTTCCGCCCACCTCCGGTGCGACCACCCGCAGCCGGTGGCCCGGGAGATCAAGCGACTCCGAGACGGCGTCGCGAACAATGCCGGGAATGTTCGACGAGGTGTAGAGCGTAATCGCTTCGCGGCGCTTGTCATACTCCGCGGCGTAGCTTCGCGGCTCCATCGCGAGCGGCGCCTTGCGCGTCATTTCGAAGCGCCCGCCCACCCTGACCGCCGCAACCTGCAGATCGGCGGCGACGTCTCCCTTCTTAAATTCGCGTGCGATCAGGACGTTGGTGCCGGCTTCTTCGTGCAGAAGCGGGGCGCCATCGGCGACGGCCAGTTCGGCGCGTGAGATCGCGCCGAGCGGCTCGTAATCGACCTCGATCAGTTCGAGCGCGTCCTCGGCGAGATACCGCGAGGCGGCGACAACGGCGACGACGGGCTCGCCCACATAGCGGACCTTCTTGGAGGCGAGAGGCATGATCGGCGTCGCATAATAGTTCTGCATCCGCGAGAACGGGATTACCGGCTTGAAGTCGTCGGCGATGTCCTCCGCCGTAAGCACGGCGACCACGCCAGGCACCTCCTGCGCCGCCGTGGTATCGATCCGTTCGATGCGCGCGTGCGCCTGGGCGCTGCGAAGGAATGCAAGATGGAGCGGCCGGTCCGGCTTGCGGTCGGCCGTGTATTCGCCGGTGCCGGTCAGAAGACGTGGGTCTTCGGTGCGCTTGATGGGCGCACCGACGTTTCGCGGCCTCAAGACGTCGGAAGGATTGACGTGCCGATCGCTATTCATAGCCCTCGGATCCCTTGCGCAGGCTTTGCCATTGCGCCTCGTCGTGACCGCAGATGACGGTGGCGCCCCCCTTCTCGATCCGCCGCACTTCCTCGAGGGTCTTCAGTTGCTGGTCGACGTTCCAGGTGTTGCGGGGCGCAGTATCCGCATCGAGGCTCTGGCGCAGGCTGACGGCGTCCGACGCCAGCAGAAACTGGCCGTCGCGATCGAGGCTGACGAGCGCGCCGAGCGTTCCCGGCGTGTGGCCGGGCAGCGGCACCAGCACGACGCTGGAATCATCGAACAGATCCTTCTCTCCGCTCACGGCCTCGATCGGCTGCCCGTAGTCCCAATCGGCCCTGAGATAGCCAGCCGCGTCGGCGCCCGGCGCCTTCGCGGCTTCGATCTCCTTCGCGTGAGCCAGGATCGTCGCCTTCCGGAAGAACTGGTTGCAGCCGCAATGATCAGGGTGGAAATGCGAGTTCACGACGATGTCGATGTCGTCGGGTCCGAGTCCGGTGCGAGCGAGGCTCGGCAGCAAGGTCTCATCGGCGCTCATGAGCGGTTTCATGACCTTGGCGAGCGGCCCCCAGCGACCCTCGGCGTCGTCGACCACGGATGGATGACAGCCGGTATCGAACAGCACGTTGCCCTGCTTGTGCCGGATCAGCGCGCTAGAGACAGGAAGATCGATGGTTTCGCTGCGATCGGCGACGGACATGTAGATGCTCTTCTTCATGCGAAGGCGGCCGGCGGAAAGGAAGTTCAGTTTCATGACGCTTTTTCCGTGCGCTTGGCGGCGGCACTCCTGATCGCCACGACGATGTTTTGATACCCGGTACAGCGGCAGAGATTTCCCGAGAGCCCCTCCCGGATATCGTCATCGCTCGCCAGCGGGTACTTGCGGAGCAGATCCTCGCCCGTCATCAGCATGCCGGGCGTGCAGAAGCCACATTGCAGTCCGTGGTGCTCGCGGAATTGTGCCTGCAGTTCGTTGAGGTCTTCGGGCGATCCGAGCCCCTCGACCGTGACGATGTCGGCGCCGTTAGCCTGAACGGCCAGCATCAGGCAGGAGCGCACGCTGTCGCCGTTCACCAGCACCGTGCAGGCGCCGCACACGCCGTGCTCGCATCCAACGTGGGTGCCGGTCAGTCCGAGCCGGTCACGCAGAAAGTCGGACAGCAGCATGCGCGGCTCGACGTCAGGAATGTCATACTTTGCGCTGTTCACAGTCACAGATAGATTTGTCGTCATCGGATCAGCCCTTCATCGCCAACGCCGTCCGTAATGCGCGCTTTGCCAATTGCGCGAGCAGATGCTTCCGGTAGTCGGCCGAAGCATGGAGGTCGTCGTTCGGGGAGACCAGGGAAACAACGATCTCCGAGAAACGATCCGGCGTCCTGTCGTCGAGCTGCATCGCGACGAGTTCGCTCTCCGCCTCCGTCAGCCTGCGCGGTGTGTTGGCCACGCCCATCACGGCGACGCGCGCCGCCTCCAGTCCGGACGGCCCGCGGCGGACGGCGACCGCGATGCTGGCGAGCGCGAAGTCGCCGAAGCGGCGCGCGACTTCCTCGAACGCCCAGGCATCCTGCGTAAGGATCGGAAATTCGATCTCCACCACGATCTCTTCGGGCTCCAGACAATTCGTCAGAGCGTCGACGAAGAATTCCTCAGGTGCGATCTTCCGCCGGCCGGATGGCCCCTGTACCGAGATTTGGGCGTCGTAGAATGTCGCGAGCATCGGAAGCTCGGCAGCGGGATCCGCGTGAGACAGACTGCCGCCGATGGTGCCCCGATTGCGGATCGCAAGGTGTGCCACGTGTCGCATGGCCGCCGCCATCACGGGCAGCTTCGCGGCGATGAGCGGGGAGAGTTCGAGCTCGCGATGACGCGTGAGCGCGCCGATGGCGATGCGGTCGCCCCGATCCTCGATGTACGACAATCCATTGATGCCGTTAAGGTCGACAAGCACCGAGGGCCGGGCCATCCGGAAGTTCAGAAGCGGCAGCAGGCTTTGACCGCCAGCCAGCACCTTTCCCTCGCCGTTCGACGCGACGAGCGCTTCGACGGCGGCGTCCACCGTCGCCGGCAAAACATAGGAAAATTTGGCAGGCTTCATCGCTCGCCCTCCAAGCTCGTTCCTTTCCCTGTCCGGTCTTATTCGCCGCGAAAACGCGGTGACCGTTTGTCAGCGAAAGCCCGCCGGCCTTCCTTGAAGTCTTCGCTCTCGGAGGCGGCGTCAATGAGCCGCTGCGTCGCGGCCAGATCAAGCGCCCCAGGCCCCATCGAAAGGCCATTGAGCATGTACTTGGCGCCCGCAATCGACAGCGGCGCGTTGGCCGCCAAGTGCCGCAGGAACTTCTCGGCGGCGAGCTCCACATCCTCGTGCAGCTCGTCGATCAGTCCCATCGATACGGCCTGCTCGGCCGGGTAGCGGTCCGCCGAATAGAGTATACGCTTCGCATTGGACACTCCGGTGAGCGCCAGGAGACGTTGCACGCTGTGCACGCCGTAGACGATCGACAGCTTGGCCGAGGGAATGCCAATGATCGCCGAGCGATCGCCGAAGCGGAAATCGCATGCCAGCGCGAGGTGGCAGCCGCCTCCCAGGCAATAGCCCGAGATCGCGGCCACGACTGGTTTTCCCAGCGCTGCGATCGCGTCCGAACAGGCGTCGACCGCGACCTCGTAGGCGGCACTCTGCTGCCTGTCGTCTCGACTCTTCTCGAATTCAGAGATGTCGGCGCCGGCCGAAAAGTCCTTGCCAGCGCCCCTGAGGACGACGCCTCGCACCTCCCGGTCGCTGGCGAGCCTCTCGAAGATCGCGGCCATTTCGCGCCACATCACGAGCGTCACAGCATTCTTCACGGAAGGTCGGTTTAGAATGACGTGCACGATACCGTCACGCCGCTCGATACGAATTTCCTCCAACGTGACCTCTCTGGCGCGCAGCCGGCGAATTCAGGGACTTCCGGCGAACAGTCGGCGCCCTTTGTCACTTGCATAAGTAGACTGATCCATTCAGGCTCGTCAAGCCCCCCGCAGGGCCCGCACCGTGTACGCATCCAGTGAAGACCCTGGTTAAGCCATTTTGGCGAATAGCTGACTGCGCTCAGGCGGCGTGAGCAGCGCTGTGAGGATGCCAATTCCAAGACAGTCCGCAAGCCAAGCCTGCGGGTGGATGTCGTTGAGCTTGGCGCTGGCGATGAACCGGCATAATCAATTGTTTAACAACAGTCTGTGCCACGCGGTCCGCCACGGTGGGCACCCCTCAGGATCCTTTGGCCTTCCCTCCTCGTTGGAATGGAGACGGCCCGAACAGGCGGCCGGAAGTACGCGCCTGGGCTCATCCGATTCCAAACCTTGTAGAGATTTCTCTTCAAGTCGGACTCGAACTGCTCATTCGTCAATCCGTCGACACCGGCTGCGCTGGATCGCACCTGCAGATAAGCTTCGTACACCTCTCCCTTGTCGATGTTGAACGGCTTGCTCAGGTGGTTCATCGACGTCCTCCTGTCACCAGTTGCAACGATGGCCAGCCCAGCCGATCCCTTCGCTCCGACTCCATTACGAGGAGCGATAGGAGGACTGGGAAGTGAAGCCAATACACAGATAAACGCCGCATTTCTTGACGACGTCTTGGGGGTGTACGGGAGACGATCCTACTGTCCGCCGCAGCCGGACCAAACAGTTGCGTGAGCGCATGGTTGCGGAACTTGTCGCCGAGGAAGGTTGGCCGCCGGTCCGCTTAGTCGCAAATCGGGGGCCTGAAGGGGCCCCCGAAAGCTTTGTCTTCACCACCAGTAGCGCCACGGGCGGTGCCACACGGCCGCCGGAAGTAAACACGAGGTGGCGGAGGCGGATAGAAGGCATAGGCGCCATAGAGATTCGGACGCAACCAGCAGCGGCCCCACGGATTGCAGACCCAGCGGACCTGCTCAATGTTGGTTTCGCCGTTTGACAACTGCTGAGCCTGAGGCAGGCCGTTTGGCATGGCCATCGCGCTCGGCATGGCTACCGCGCTCGCGGCCAAAGCTATCAGACCAACGAGAGTTGCCTTTATCTTCATCGGGATTCCTCCTTTGAAGAACCAATCATGCAGCAAAACGCGAAGGCTCCACGGTGGTTCACCGGAGGATTCCATTTTCATGTTTCTGAACAGCCATTTAACTTAAGCGAGCTAGACGTCGCTCGTCAGGTGGATCGCTTTACTGGCCGGATCGTTTCGGTCAACTTAGCGATGAGCACGGCAGTGGTTCTCGCCGCTCAGCAGCGCGGGAGCAACCGACGCCAGAGCCGCTGCGTCGCTGCATCCTCCAGATTGACGAATCATCACAAGCCATCGCCGCGGCCGATAAGAATCACGCGACGCGCCCCGCTCCGTTCACAAACAAAGGATCGAGCATACGGCCTATCGGGGCCATAGAATCCAACGTTGCGAAGGACAATCCCCAGTGATCTGTGTGAGTTCGAGACAGCGGCTTCGAGGTGACGTATTGCTTCAAGCGATCGGCGAACCACCAACGGCGGCGTGGGATCAAGTGGGTCGTGTTCGGAGTGCCGAGACCAGCTGATTAAGTTCCTACCCTAAGGACGGCGACGTCCTGCAGCATCGCTTTCTACCGGTCCCCGAAACCAGGGCTTTGACGGAAGCGACCTTCAGGCTGCAACGCAGTCTGTTCACGACCACCGTTGCGAGCACATCGTCTTGGACATCCTCGGCGCAAGGCCCGGCCCGCAGGGCCGGGCCCGTTTGCCTCAGTAATCCATCGCCGGAGCAGTCGGCGCTTCGGATTTCTTCGGCTTGTCCGCCACCAGCGCTTCCGTGGTGATCAGAAGCGATGCGACGGAGGCAGCGTCCTGCAGTGCCGTGCGGACTACCTTGGCGGGGTCGATCACGCCAGCTTTTACCAAGTCCTGGTATTCGCCGCTCGCTGCATTGAAGCCCCAATTATACTCCGCGTGCTCAAGCAGTTTGCCGACGATCAGTGAGCCATCCTCGCCGGCATTGATCGCGATCTGGCGCGCCGGTACCTGGATGGCGCGACGAACGATATCGACGCCCGCCTTCTGGTCGGCGTTGGTCGTCTTCACGCCATCGAGCGTCTTCAGCGCGCGCAACAGCGCCACGCCGCCGCCCGGCAGGATGCCCTCTTCGACGGCCGCTCGCGTCGCATGCAGCGCGTCGTCGACGCGGTCCTTCTTCTCCTTGACCTCGACTTCGGTCGCGCCGCCGACGCGGATCACCGCGACGCCACCGGCGAGCTTCGCCAGCCGCTCCTGTAGCTTCTCGCGATCGTAGTCGGAGGTGGTCTCCTCGACCTGGGCCTTGATCTGGGCGACGCGAGCCTCGATGTCCTTCTTGGCACCGGCACCTTCGACGATGGTTGTGTTCTCCTTCTCGATCACGACCTTCTTGGCGCGGCCGAGCATCGAAAGCGTGACGTTCTCGAGCTTGATGCCAAGGTCTTCCGCGATCGCGGTGCCGCCGGTGAGGATGGCGATGTCCTCCAGCATGGCCTTGCGGCGATCGCCGAATCCCGGCGCCTTCACTGCCGCGACTTTCAACCCGCCGCGCAGCCTGTTGACGACAAGTGTCGCCAAGGCCTCGCCTTCGACGTCTTCGGCCACGATCAAGAGCGGCTTGCCGGATTGCACCACGGCTTCAAGCAGCGGCAGCATCGTCTGCAAGCCCGACAGCTTCTTCTCGTGAATCAGGATGTAGGGGTCTTCCAGCTCGACCCGCATCTTCTCGGCGTTGGTGACGAAATAGGGCGAGACATAGCCGCGGTCGAACTGCATGCCCTCGACCACGTCGAGCTCGGTGTGCAGGCTCTTGGCCTCTTCCACCGTAATCACGCCCTCGTTGCCGACCTTGTGCATGGCTTCCGCCAGGAAGCGCCCAATCTCGGTGTCGCCATTGGCCGAGATCGTGCCAACCTGCGCAATCTCGTCGTTGGAAGTGACTTTCTTGGCGCGCGATTTCAGATCGGACACGATCGCGTCGACAGCCAGATCGATGCCGCGCTTGAGATCCATCGGGTTCATGCCCGCGGCAACGGCCTTGGCGCCCTCCTTGACGATCGCCTGCGCCAGAACGGTCGCGGTGGTTGTGCCGTCGCCGGCGAGATCGTTGGTCTTCGACGCCACCTCCCGGACCATCTGCGCGCCCATGTTCTCGAACTTGTCTTCGAGTTCGATCTCTTTCGCAACGGTGACGCCGTCCTTGGTGATGCGAGGCGCACCGAACGATTTTTCGATGACGACATTACGCCCCTTCGGACCGAGCGTGACCTTCACGGCATTGGCCAGCGTATCGATGCCCCGCAGCATCCGCTCGCGAGCTTCGGTGGAAAATTTAACGTCCTTGGCAGCCATGATTACAAGACTCCTTTCCCTTCAATGACTGTCAGCTTTGATGCAGCGTCAGGCGGCTTTCTTGAGCGAAGCGCTGGTCTCGACGACGCCGAGCAGATCATTCTCCTTCATGATCAGGTAGTCATGGCCGTCGATCTTCACCTCGGTCCCGGACCATTTCCCGAACAGGACGCGGTCACCGACTTTGACGTCGATCGGGACCAACTGGCCCTGCTCATTCCGACCACCGGGGCCCGCAGCGACGATTTCGCCCTCCTGCGGTTTCTCCTTTGCGGTGTCGGGAATGATAATCCCACCTTTGGTCCTTTCTTGCGCATCGATGCGGCGCACGAGCACACGGTCGTGCAGCGGACGGAAATGCATGCACATCCTCCTTGTATAGGTCAGCGATGTCATAGGACCCGAGGCTGGAACCAGCCCCCGGGCGAGAAACGAGCTAGGAAAGAACAGGAACGGTTCAAGAGGGTCGCAAAAAATTTTTGGCACTTTGAAAGGCAGAGTGCCAGCCGCCCTTCGAAGGGCCGTTCCGTGTCGAATCTGACTGCCGCTGTCGGCTCGAAATCCACCAGGAGGGGTTATTGGTATGAAATACGAGTTTTTACAATCGGTTATTGACAAATCCCGCACTGCTCTGCTGCCCGGGACTTCTCTCGTTCCTCACAGCCACTCAACTTTCTCGATCCTGTAAGTCCTCTCGCCCCGAGGAGCCTCCACGACAACGGCTGTGCCTTTGGCCTTCCCGACCAATGCGCGGCCGATTGGCGAAGCAACAGAGATCTTGCCCATGCTCGCGTTGGCCTCTGGCTCGCCGACGAGTTGACAGATCCGCTTTTCGCCGGTGTCCTCATCCACCAGCGTTACCGTCGCGCCGAATTTGACTGTTTCGCCCGAAAGCTTGGAGACATCGATGACTTCCGCACGCGCGAGTTTGTCCTCCAGCTCGGCTATTCGCACCTCGTTGACGCTCTGGTCGGCAAGCGCGGCCTGATATTCGGAGTTCTCAACCAAGTTGGGGTCATCGGCGATGGCCTCGTGTATCCGCTTGGCGAGGCGAGGCCGCTCGTTTCGGACGCGATCCCTCAGCTCATTCTCAAGGGCAGCATGGCCCGCCGCGGTCATAGGATATTTCATCGGTCAACTTCTTGAACCAACATTTCGTTTCGCGAAAATGCACACTCACCCGGACAAGTGCTGGAAGGGCGCTTAGGCCTCCTACGGCTTAGTGCCTTGCCGGTAGCGGCTGCTTTCGAAATCAATCCGCCGTTTTGCTTCGCTTCGCGGAGCCGGGCCCAACGAGGCATAAGCGTGGTAGTTCCATTGCAGAGGATTGATCGCGAGCGGCAGTCTACGACCTGGTGGCCGATAAGCCGAATGAACTGTTGTCCGGCAGCAGATCGCACTTGTCGCTCGCATTGGCCCAGGAACCGGCGCTCTGCCCGTGAGTTTTGTTCGCATGCCGCAGCGACTGCAGTCCAACCCGGCTGCGCCTTGCAGCGTTGGGCTGCGCCATCGATGGGAAGATGGAGGGTTGACCAATGTTGCAGCATCACGGACCTACTCCTCCGCTGACGAGCATTGCAGCGCTTCTGACGCGAAAGCAGGATTTGCTCAGTCGGCTGGACGAATATCCTGGCTCTAAGGAGCGCGAGGAGATCGAGCGCCTCCTCGAAAAAATCGATGAAGAACTGAACGCGGTGGACAGCCCCGACAGGCTTTAGGGGCTTGGGCCGCGCTTCCGAGCGCGGACGGCCCTAATCGTTGCAACTCGGAACCCATTAACGCGTGCACAGGACCCTGTCCTGAATTGGATCAATGTAGCTCGAAGCAATCCAGTTTCCCGCATGGCCTTCTCGCCAAGCATTCAACAGGACAGGACGACATGCCTCGAAGGCCTACCCAGGCGCCCACTGATCCAGTGGGCGGTATCCCGTCCTCTGGACAAATGCTACCCTGCCCTTTCTGCGGCAGCCTGGAGATTTGGGTAAACCGCGATCTCGATCCCAAATTCGTTGCATGCAAAAAATGCTCGGCATTCGGTCCTACGGCGCCGACCGTCTCAAAGGCGATTGAGCGCTGGAACAAACGCGCTGCCACGCCCGCGGTTAGGTCGGGCTAAAAGCTAGTCGGCGATTTTCGATCCCTCGCGTAACTGCGCTGGCACTGCACAGAGGCACTACCCGTGCCGGTCTCGCATGGAGTCATATCCAACGCCTCTCTTGATAGTCCATCGGCAGACAGAGAAGGAGAGTCAGCATCGCCGGTACGGCATCCAGCGTACCAATTTGACAGGGACGCGGAACCGGATTTGGGCCCTTCGATCCGTTCACCCCGTTCGTCGGAAGCCTTGCCCTGTGCAGCGAGCGCGATCGGGACACTATGGACTCGCCATTCCCGGCAACTCATTTCTGATGCCGGTCATGATGAAGTTCACGCCGATCGCTGCGACGACGAGAGCCATGACCCGGTCATGACGCTAATGCCGGTTCTGCCCAAGAAGCGCTCTATGGCTGCAGCCGCCCAGAGCGTCAGTGCGATAAGGACGGTCGCGACCAGTGCGGCTGCCGCGAGCAGCGCCTTGGCGATCCAGTCAGGATTGTCATTGGAAAGAGTGATCATGATGCTCATCTCGGCCGGTCCGACCAGCAGCGGAAACGCGAAAGGCGTAATCGCGAGGCCGCGGATATCGACCTCGCCACCGCTTGTCTCGTCGGCCCGTGGAACGAATTTCCCATATTGGGCCTGAAACATTTCGAATGCGATTACCAGCGCGAGTAGCCCACCTGCTATGCGAAAGTCATCAAGCCCGACATTGAAGAACTGCAGGATCTCCTTTCCAAGCACGGCAGATCCAACAAAGAAGACCGCCACCGCTGAACAAGCCAGAAGAATGATACGCTGCGTTTTGATGGTCCCTGCCTGGCGCGTCAGCGCCAAGAATATTGGAATGACGCCGACGGGGTTCGTCAGCGCGTAGAGCAACATCGTAATGCCGATAAACTTATTCCAAGCCATGGCAGTCGTTTGTTGAACGTCTGCAACAACGATCCTGTCCATAGATGTACCCAAACGTGCCAACAATTGCGATGCTGACGGCCCTCGGTGCACTGGGTGTTTCTAAGACAGACTGCCCAGGCCAATTTGGTGCTCAGCGATGACCGCAACCACCGGCTTGACAGGACGCCAGAAAATCGTACCAAAATGGCCGCTGTGGAGCCCTTCAGGGTGCCTGTTCACGGGCTTTGGCGCGGCGTTCACGGAACCACGACATCATCTATCAACTCGTTGCCGATCGGGCGGAGCCAAACCTGCGCGCGACCGTGCGCAGCCGCTTGACCGGAAAGCCCATGAACGATCCCAAACCTAGCGCCAAGATGAGCGCTGTCTCGGCCGGCGTCGCCGGTCTTGATGGTATCCTTGATGGCGGATTTGCTTCAAACAGGGTGCATCTGATCGAAGGCCAGCCAGGGACGGGCAAGACGACGCTTGCGCTTCAATTTCTTCTCGATGGGGCTGCGAGGGGCGAGCGTTGTTTGTACATCACTCTATCGGAGAGCAAGGACGAACTAGAGCAGGTGGCCGAGACCCATGGCTGGGATCTCCACGGCATCGAAATTTTTGAGCTCGTCCCAGCGGAGCTCAGCCTGGATCCCAAGCAACAGCAAACCGTGGTCTATGCCTCGGATCTTGAGCTTGGCGAAACCATAAAAATGACCTTCGACCAAGTCAGGCGGGTAGCCCCTGCCCGCGTCGTCTTCGACAGCCTCTCCGAGATCAGGCTCCTTGCGCAAAACCCGTTGCGCTATCGCAGGCAGGTGATCGCGCTCAAGCACTTCTTCGCGCAACAGAAGTGCACCGCGTTGTTTCTGGACGATCTCACCGAGGAGCGCGATGACCTCAACCTTCACAGCCTCGTGCACGGTGTGATCCGGCTCGATCACTATGCCCTGCAATACGGAGCCGAGCGGCGGAGGCTGCGCATCTTCAAGATGCGCGGACGCAATTTCCGCGGCGGCTTTCATGATTTTGTGATTCGCAAGGGCGGCATTGCGCTATTCCCGCGGCTGATCGCAGCCGAGCACGCCGACAGCGCGACGGCTACCGAACCGCTCCTGAGCGGTATCACTGAGCTTGACCAGTTGCTCGGTGAAGGGCTCGACCGCGGCACCAGCACGCTACTGATGGGGCCCTCCGGATCAGGGAAATCGTCTCTCGCAATGCAGTTCGTCATGGCAGCACTTCAGCGTGGCGAGCGCGCCCTCTTTGTAACGTTCGACGAGACAAAGGCGATCCTCAGCAAGCGCGCAGCCGGCATGGGCTGGCTCCTGGAAGGGCCGGTCGCCTCCGGACAGCTGATTCTCGAACAGGTCGATCCCGCCGAGCTCTCTCCGGGAGAACTGACGGGGATGCTCCGTCGGCGGGTCGAAGCGGATCATGTTGGGATCGTGGTGCTGGACAGTTTGAGCGGCTACCAGAACGCGATGCCTGCCGAGCAGTTCATGCTGCTGCTGATGCATGAAATGCTGACGTATCTCAACCATCGTGGGGTGGTGACGATCCTGACATTGGCCCAGCACGGCTTGGTCGGCTCGATGCAATCCAGCGTCGACCTGACCTATCTGAGCGACACTGTTCTGCTCCTGCGCTTCTTTGAGGCCGCCGGAAAGATTCGCCGCGCCATCTCGGTACTCAAGAAGCGCACCGGCCGCCACGAAGACGAGATCCGGGAATACCGCTTCGACAATCGAGGGATCCGCGTCGGTCCCCCGCTCTCGGAGTTCCAAGGTGTTTTGTCCGGTTCGCCGACATATACCGGGCGACATGGCGCGCTGCTTACGGCGAGAACCAATGGACAGCCTTGAACGAGACTTGGCCGAGCCGGTGCTCGTGCTGGCACCGTTCGGCCGTGATGCGGAGGTGGTGCGTGCGACCCTGCGCGAGGCCGGCATCGAGGCTCTGGAGCAATCCAGTCTTCCGCAACTAGTCGGCAATCTCAGCCGGGCTGCTGCGGCCGTCCTCGCCGAGGAAGCGCTCATGCACGAGAATCGCGGCGCCCTGGCACAGTGGATCGCGAGCCAACCGCCGTGGTCGGACTTCCCCTTCGTACTGCTCACGCTGCGCACAGGACAAAATGGTCCTGCTCTGGGGGAGCTGATCGAACTGCTTGGCAACGTCACCGTGCTCGAGCGACCGTTGGCCGCGACGTCGCTCAAGAGCGCGGTCTGGTCAGCTATTCGAGCTCGCAGGCGCCAGCGTCAGGCCGAGCAATATCTGCGGCAATTGAAAGAGCTGGCGGCGTCATTGGAGCGGCGTGTGGAAGAGCGGACCGAGCAGCTCTCCGAAGCGAACAGGCGGCTGATGGCGGAGATGGCGGAGCGTGAACGCACCGAAGTCGCGCTGCGTCAGGCACAGAAGATGGAAGCGGTCGGGCAACTCACGGGCGGCATCGCGCACGATTTCAACAATCTGTTGATGGCGATCATGGGAAGCCTCGAGCTGATCTCGGTTCGGGCGAACGACGAGCGCGTTCAGAAGTATGTCCGCAACGCCATGCATGGCGCCCAACGCGGAGCCAAGCTCGTCGAGCAGCTGCTTGCGTTCTCTCGCAAGCAACATCTTACTCCAGAGCCTGTCGATACCAACGAGCTGGTGCGGACGGTCGCGGAGCTGCTGTCACGAACTTTGGGAACGGCGGTCCGGGTCGACGTGGTCACACAAAAGGACCTTTGGCCCGCGTTGGTCGATGCAACGCAGCTGGAGCTGATGCTGCTTAACCTGGCGATCAACGCGCGAGATGCGATGCCGCAAGGTGGTCTCATTACGATCGAGACGACCGGCGTGGATTGCGTTCCCGGTGATCTGGAAGCGGACCTGAAGCCCGGCCAGTATGTGTCGATTGCAGTGAGAGATACCGGGACCGGTATGCCGCCGGAGGTTCTGGCTCGAGCCTTCGACCCGTTCTTCACAACGAAACCGCCCGGTAAGGGGACAGGCCTCGGGTTGTCGCAGGTATACGGCTTTGCCCGTCAGTCGGGCGGAACGGCCAAAATCGAGAGTGAAGTTGGCCGGGGGACGGTGGTGCGCATTTTGCTGCCACGCTCGATGGATGCTGTCAAAAAGGAGAACCACCTGGCCGGCTCGCCAGGTGCAGGTAGAAAGGAGTTGATCCTTGTGATCGACGACGATCCTGGCGTCTTGGAAACGACGCGCAGCATACTGGACGATCTGGGATACCGAGCAATCGCGGCTGACAACCTGGACGCCGCGCTAGCGGAGATTTCTGATCAGGTCCTCGATCTGGCGATCGTCGATCTCGCGATGCCCGGTGTGTCCGGCTTGGAAGTCGGGCTCGAACTGCAGCGACGGCAGCCTGGCTTGCCAATTGTGTATTGCAGTGGCTATCCCGACCTTGTCGAAGCCACAAGCAAGCGCATCGGTGGCGGCCTCTTTCTGAGCAAGCCCTATTCATCCAGGGAACTCTCAGCCAAGATTGAATCGATGCTTCGTGCCAAAGCGGCGAGCGCTTCTTTGGAGGCGGGGACCGATCAGTCATAGTACTGATTGTGACTCGCCTCGGCTGATCGCCGACCAGATCCCACCCGGCGCGCCCGGCTTCGCGCTCATGCAGTCCGCTAGACGCACCTCTTCCTCAATCCTTTTCGATCGTCAACCGCGCCTCAGCTGCGAGACCCGCCAAGGAATCTGCGAGCTTGCGGCGCAACTCGTCATCTGAAAGATCAGCCGCCTTCCATACAGCAATACGCGGCGCCTCACTCCGACCGCTAAAGACAAAGCTGTATTTGCGGATGAGGCCGCCCGCCTTGATGCTTTCAAGCGCGTCCGTTACCGCCTCGTGGAGGTTCGTAGCCATGATGGCCTCCCTCGGTTAATCAATTCCAATCCGCAACATGGCGCGGGCCAGTTCGAGCTCGCTGATCGCCTGGCGCAGAGCTCTGCGCGCCGCGCTCTTGTCGCCATTCGCGCGAGCAAGGCGCAGCTCTTTCAGGCGTCGATCCGCCGCTTCCGCATGCGCGACAACATGCTCCTGCAAAACTTGGTCTCCGTTTCGTGTCCATCTTGAACCAGCTTCTCGTCCCAGAGACACTGTTATTACTAGCTAGGCTAGAATCCCTTTCGACATCCGGATTTCCCGTTCGGAAGCAGAACCAGCCGCGCGTTGGTTCTCTCGGTCCGATTGATTCGACGGATCCGTACTTCGCCGGCCAGCTGCCGCACCCACGATACTAGTAGGCACGTCCGCGGCAAGCCGAGACGCCACGGACGTGCCCGGTATCGGGTCTCCGCCCGCTCGCTTGATAAATCCGCGCGCCAAGAGGCCCTTCGCGGGTCTCGCGAATTCTGGAGAGCCAACCGACATGCCCGTATGCGCTCCGAGACTCTCCGTCGTGATGGCGCGGCCATCCCGGCCGTGACGCTCGAAGACCGCCAATATTTTGCGTTCAGATTCTCCCAGCTCACTTTCGGGGAGCGGGGAAACAATGCCCATCGAATCCTCCCGTCAAAAAAGGTGCCGATGGGAGCGGGCGTCTCCCATCTGTTGCAGTTACTTCGAGCTCACCGCGATGCGTTTCACTTTGGATTCGGCTTGCGGCAGCTTCGGCATGGTAACCGTTAGCACACCGTTCTTGAACGCGGCGGATACCTTGTCCTGATCCACGTCCGCGACCGGGATGCGCCGTTCGAACCGGCCGTAGTACCGCTCGCTGAATCGGCGATCCTTGTCTTCCGTTTCGGTCTTCTTCTCGCCCTTGATCGCGAGGACCCCATTGGCGAGCTCGACCTGGACGTCTTTCTCATCAAGCCCTGGCAATTCCGCCGTGACCTTCACGTCCTTCTCGGTCTCGTTGACCTCGATGCTCGGCCACCTGATCGACGACTCGAACAAGCTGCCGCTGAAGGGCGCAAGTTCGAAGCCTCGGAAAGCGTCATCGAAGAGGCGGTTCATCTCCCGGTGGAGAGCGAGAATAGGATTAAAGTCTTCGCTGCGGCGCGTGGTTAGATCACGACCGCGGCCCCAGGGAATCAGATCGGTCATAGCCATCGTTTTCTCCTTTCTCTCGAGCAAGCGTCCGCGGTCGCGGCGACCGCCACGCCACGAACGCTGTCAGGCACAGGGACGTTCGATTTACGCCGCCTGCTGCTGTTCAAGCTTTTGGTGGTCGTTAGCTACGTTGATCGCAATCTGGCGTGGTTTCATAGCCTCGGGGACCTCACGCACCAGGTCGATCTTGAGCATGCCTTTCTCGAATGAGGCTCCCTTCACCTGCAGGTAGTCCGCCAGGTTGAACGTCCGTCGGAACGGACGCGAAGAGATGCCCTGATAGAGATACTGGTGGCTGCCCTTCTCGGCCTTGCGGCCCTCCACCGTGAGCACGTTCTGCTCGGCAGTGACGGTAACCTCGTCAGGCGTGAAGCCGGCGAGCGCCAGCGCGATCTGGTAGTGATCCTCACCGACGCGTTCGATGTTGTAGGGCGGGTAGTTGTCGGTGCCCGTCCATCGCACGGAGTCCTCAATGAGGTCAATCAGGCGATCGAACCCAACCGTCGACCGCCACAGGGGAGTCAGATCAAGACTGGTCATAGCCATATCCTCCTTCGAGCAACATGGTTACGAGCGCCTCGGACACCGTGTCCCGGCGCCCTCGGACCGGGCCCTTACACCGGGCGCCCGGTGCCCGCACGATCCCTCGTGCGCGCACCCATGAAATTAGAAGCGTGACGTGCCGTTTCAAGGGGCATCCGTCTCTTGCGGACGCAGCAACCTCTTGCGAACGCAGCAACGGCTCATCCATCTTCTTTCCTGTGTCCGGCTGGGATGAGCGTCGGGAGTTGGTGCTTATCGCTCCTGCGCTATCCATAGGCCGGGCCTTCCCTCAACCAATTCTAAATTCTGAGATGAGCATGACGGTAGTCAGAGACGATGTCGTCGATACGGCGCTTCTGGAATCTTTTCCGGCGAGCGATTCCCCGTGCTTCGCCGCGCGCGGTGTCAACCTCGGCGCTCCCGGGCGCGCCGATGAAGCGCGAGAGCTGTTTGGCTTTGCCGAGCCGTCTCGTCCTGTTCCGATGAGAGCCAGACAGTCGCCAAAATCTCGTGGCCCCGAGCGATCGCGCTCAAACATCGCCAACAGGTTGACCCGCTGCATAGCACTGTATCTGCGGGAACGAGTGCATCCCTTTTAGGTTCATAGCGCTGCCGCGCGCCGGTCCGGCTGGGCGGAGTGGATGGAAGGCGATGCCGGACGGCTCGCCGAGTCACAGGAATTGATTAAGCAAGCACGGAGGATGGAATGAGGATTGCGCAGATTGCCCCCCTGTTCGAGAGCGTACCGCCGCGACTTTATGGCGGTACCGAGCGGGTCGTGTACTATCTGACCGAAGAGCTGGTCAGGCAAGGGCACAAGGTCACGTTGTTCGCGAGCGGGGATTCCATCACTTCCGCCGAGCTCGTCCCCTGCACGCCGCAGGCATTGCGGCTGGATCGCGATGTCCATGACCCCCTGCCCCATCAGATGCTGCTCTTGGACAAAGTTCGCGAGCATGCGGAGCACTTCGACATCCTCCACTTCCACGTCGACTACCTGCATTTCCCGCTGTTTCGGAGCCAAGCGGGGCGAACGTTGACAACCCTGCACGGCCGGCAGGACCTTGCCGACCACATGCCGTTCTACGCCCATTTCCCCGAGATGCCGCTCGTCTCCATCTCGAATGCGCAGCGCGCGCCGCTGCCGCGGGCCAATTTCGTGGCAACGGTCTACCACGGCCTGCCCCTCGACCTGCATAAGCCGACGTTCGAATCGCGGGGCGGCTATCTCGCCTTTCTCGGACGCATCTCCCCAGAGAAGCGGCCGGACCGCGCCATTGCGATTGCGCGGGCGGCAGGCCTGCCGCTGAGGATCGCGGCGAAGGTCGACAAGGCCGATGAGACCTACTTCCGCGAGGTCATCGCGCCGATGCTTGGCGGAGGCGGAGTGGAGTTCATCGGCGAAATCAACGAGAGCGAAAAGACGGAATTCCTCGGCAACGCAGCGGGACTGCTGTTTCCGATAGACTGGCCGGAGCCCTTCGGCCTCGTCATGATCGAGGCCATGGCGTGCGGCACCCCGGTGCTGGCCTTCCGCGGCGGTTCAGTCGCCGAAATCGTCGAAGACGGCATCAACGGACGCATCGTGGAAAGCGTCGAAGATGCCGTGCACGCCATGCCGAGCTTGCTCGCGCTGGACCGACGGGCGATCCGGGCTCGCTTCGAGGAGCGCTTCTCCGCGACCCGCATGGCCGCCGACTATGTGAGGGTATACCAAAAGCTGCTGCGCAAGCGCCCGGCGCCCGAGCGCGAGCTCTCGATGTTGGCAGCGCATTCGGCCGTAATGAACGGGCATGCCGGGCACGCGTCGGCAGCCATCGCAACTCAACGCGAGACAAATTGAGGGGGGCACGCCAAGGGAAGGTGATCATGCCGCCCAACGAGGTCGCGAACACCCGCCCACCCGCCGCAGCGTCGGCCCAGACCACTGCTGCCGAGCAGTCAGCAGCCTGGTCGCACTGCCTGGAAGGCGATCGGGACGCCTTCCAGGGGGTGTCGCCCCTCATTTGGACGAGCTCTTCGCTGCTGCGCAGCGCGATATCCGCTACCACGTCGCGGTGGGCGATCTTGGAGACCGTGATCTCAGCCCCGAAGAGCTCGTCGGCGTTGTTGCGCGGCTGGCGCGACCGCCGAAGCCGGCCACGATCTCTCGGCATTCGGGCATGGCTGCTCGGCCTGCAGTTTCGGGTGCTGATGCGCATCGTGCGGCAGGAGCAACTGCTTCGGCGGCTGATCTCCGCCTCCCTCGAAGCGCGTGCGCCGGAGCGGCCCATCTATGACGATGACGAAGGTTTCTGGGAGTGGTTCCAGCCGGACGAGTTGGTGCGTTGGGAAGATGTCCTCAGCGATGAGCCTCATCCGGAGCCGGCGACTGACCTGTTCGCCCTCGCCATTGATGCGTACCACCCACTCACCCCCGAATTGCGGGAACGGATCGTCCAGAATGTTCGTGCGCGCATCCAGAACCACTTTTACAGCCTGCTCTCGCCCGAGCACTTTCGCGGTCTTGCGCGACTCGATACCGGCGGCCCTCCCCTGGTCAGCCTGTACCTGCAGCTGACCCCCGAGCGGCGCGTCGGCCGCGCCTGGCACTCGGACTTTTCCGCGCTGATCCATACGATCCCTCAAACGACCGACCGTGCTGTCCGCGCCGCGACGGAGTCCGACATCGAGGCGATCGAGCGCGCGCTCAACGACCAATTGCCCGAACTGGGGCGTGGGGCCGCATTCTTCGTTTGCCGCGAGCGCGGGATCTGGCACCAAATCGCACTACCGATCCCGTTGCCGGACCGTATCTGTATTGCGCGCCCGGCCTTACTTGCGGCCGCTACTGCGCAATCGGGGCCGCGGCGATCGCATGCTGGTTGTCCTGCTGTCGCGAGAGCAGAGCCGGTTCTTTGTCAGCCACCTCGGTGCGGTCGAGGAGGTCTACCGGGTCAAGGGACAGCGCATCCGCGGCATGCTGACGGACCGGGTCCCGCGCGACCGCCGGGACGCGCTGGCGAGCCAGATCCTGAAGGACGAGGCGAAGGCGCTGGCCTCGATCGCGGAGACGATCGGCCGCGAGTTCGAAACATCTTACGTCTTGCTATGCGCCCCACCGGACATGGGCGCCGCCTTTCGTGACCATCTGTCCAAGGCCGCCTTGGCTCGGCTGGCGTCATTCGAAGCAGGTGTCCATGCCTCGGCGGCAGAGATTGGCGCGGCGGCAGCGGCCGCGCAAGAGCAGCTCAGGGTCCGAGAGGAGCATGAGCTTGTTGGGCGGCTGCTGGAGGCGGATCCCGCGGCGGTTTCGACCGGAACGCAGGAGACGCTGGATTGCCTGCGTGAGGGGCGCGTCCTCACGCTGGTCGCCGACGACAGCTACGCCACACCCGGCAGCCACTGCCGGCAATGCCAGAGCTTGTTCGAAGCCACACAGGTTTCAACCTGCCCAATCTGCCGAGCCGCCGATGTGGAAGCGATCGACGACCTCGTGGAAGCAGCGCTTGAGCAGGCGATCGACGCCAAGGCGCACATCGAATTCATTCGCGATCCCGCGTGCCGGTCGGCATTTGCGGGTATGGGGCCGCTGCGAGCCCTCCTGCGATACTGAGGGCGGTCAGTCTGCGCGACCGCCACGGCTGGCCGGGAACAACTTTCGCCCGCTTGCGTTCTGTGGACGCTTCACCTGCGAACGGACGCCTGCAAGGGTCCACAAACGCAGGGGCGGCAAAGCTCGTACCCATCTTGCTCTTGGAGGATATGGATATGGGACACATCTCGACCCTTCTCCGGCGATCCAACTTGGTCCTCATCCGCGTGGTCCGCGCACTCCGTCGCCAAACGGCCGGACTGTTTGCCGGGCGTGGCGCTGACACGGGCCGTTATTTCGCTGCGAAAGCCGATTTGGCGAAGTCGCTTTCGAAGTTGCACAGCAAGCTCAGATCCCTCGTCAGCAATGTGGCAACCAAGAACGCCACCAGCTCTTCATAAGCTTCGCGCCTGCAATTCGGAAGAATGGAGCGATCGTCATGTCGGCTATCGCAACGCTGCCCTCTGTCTCCGCGGAGGGAGGCCTCTCTCGTTACCTGATCGAAATTCGGAAGTTTCCGCTCCTGACAGCCTCCGAGGAGGCCACCTATGCCAGGAGGTGGCGGGATCGCGGAGACCGGGAGGCCGCCTACCGCTTGGTCACAAGCCATCTTCGGCTGGCCGCGAAGATCGCGATGCAATATCGCCGCTACGGCCTGCCGATGGCTGACCTTGTTTCAGAAGCCAACATTGGCTTGATGCAAGCCGTCAAGCGGTTCGACCCGGCCATGGGCTTTCGGCTAGCCACTTACGCCATGTGGTGGATCAAGGCATCGATCCAGGAATATATCCTGCGGTCATGGTCGCTGGTGAAAATGGGCACCACGGCTGCCCAGAAAAAGCTGTTCTTCAAGCTGGGCCGCCTCAAGAACAGGATCTCAGCCGCCGATGACTCCGATCTCCACCCGGACCAGGTTAGCTACATCGCCGAAGAACTCAAGGTGAGCCCACCGGAGGTGGTCGAGATGAACCGGCGAATTCGCGGGGATGCTTCGCTCAACCTCACGATCAGTGATGACGAGACCACGGAAGAATGGCAGGACCGACTACTCGACCCTTCACCCGATCCGGAGAGCGCTCTGACGGATGCTGACGAGTCTCGGCGTCGGCAAGCTGCGCTGTCAGAGGCACTCAATGCGCTGTCTGCACGGGAGCGCGCAATCCTCGAAGCACGATATCTTGCTGATGAGCCGAAGACGCTCGACGAGCTCGCGCAACAATACCATGTCTCGCGGGAGCGCATCCGCCAGATCGAGCAGCGCGCTTTCGAGCGGGTCAAGCGAGCGGTCCGTGCCCGGGTTGCCGGTGGTGCTGCGCCGGTTCTTCCAGACGCAGTCCAGGGCCTACACAACTCACAGCAGGCGGCCGGCCCTTGAAAATCGCAGCTATGAAGCCCAGCTGATTGGCGGCTGGGCGCCTCCAGCCGCAGTAGCTAGACAGGCTGGAAAAACGGGAGGAAGGAGGCCATGAGGTTTCGTCCGCTGCATGATCGTGTGCTCGTCAAGCGCATCGAAGCCGACGAGAAGTCGCCTGGTGGGATTATCATCCCCGACACCGCGCGAGAGAAACCGCAACAGGGCGAAGTGGTTGCGGTCGGTCCGGGCGGCCGGGACCAATCCGGAAAGCTCACGCCCATCGATATCAAACTTGGTGATTGCATTCTCTTCGGCAAATGGTCCGGAACGGAGATCAAGCTCGACGGGACAGAGTATCTGATCATGAAGGAGAGTGATGTCTTGGGCGTGCTCAGAGAAGGTGCAAACGCGAGAAAGGCCGCCTAGTCCCTGGAAAGAACAGGCTAGTTCGGGAGGAAAGAACCATGAGCGCAAAGGAGGTTCGATTTTCAACCGACGCCCGAGAGAAAATGCTCCACGGCATCGATATTCTCGCCAATGCCGTCAAGGTGACGCTGGGGCCGAAGGGCCGCAACGTCGTGCTCGAAAAGAGTTTTGGCGCACCTCGGATTACGAAGGACGGCGTTACCGTGGCCAAGGAGATCGAGCTTGAGGACAAGTTCGAGAACATGGGTGCCCAAATGGTTCGCGAGGTCGCAACGAAGACCTCAGACCAAGCGGGTGACGGCACGACCACGGCGACCGTGCTTGCCCACGCCATCGTGCGCGAAGGCGCCAAGGCGGTTGCCGCCGGCATGAATCCGATGGATCTCAAACGGGGCATTGATTTAGCCGTCGATGCCGTGGTGGAGGAGCTGAAGAAGAACTCGAAGAAGCTGACCTCCAACGAGGAGATCGCGCAGATTGCCACCATCTCCGCCAATGGCGACAAGGAGATCGGCCGGTTCCTTGCCGACGCGATGAAGAAGGTGGGCAACGAGGGCGTCATCACCGCCGAGGAAGCCAAGTCGCTCCAGACCGAGCTCGAAGTCGTCGAGGGGATGCAGTTCGACCGCGGTTACATCTCTCCGTATTTCGTGACGAATTCCGAGAAGATGCGTGTCGAGCTAGAGGATGCTTACATCCTGATCCACGAAAAGAAATTATCGAGCCTACAGCCGATGTTGCCGCTGCTGGAGGCGGTGGTTCAGAGCGGCAAGCCGCTATTGATCATCGCGGAGGATGTGGAGGGCGAGGCATTGGCGACGCTCGTCGTCAACAGACTGCGCGCCGGCTTGAAGGTTGCCGCCGTCAAGGCGCCGGGCTTCGGCGACCGCCGCAAAGCAATGCTGCAGGACGTCGCGATCCTCACTGGGGGTAATTTCATCAGCGAGGACCTCGGCACCAAGCTCGAGAAAGTCACGCTCAATATGCTTGGGCGGGCCAAGAGGGTCATGATCGACAAGGACAATACAACGATCGTGAGCGGCGCCGGCAAGAAATCCGACATCGAGGCGCGGGTCAGACAGATCAAAACCGAGATCGAAGAGACCACCTCCGACTATGACCGCGAGAAGCTGCAGGAGCGTCTTGCAAAGCTTGCAGGTGGCGTGGCGGTCATCCGGGTGGGAGGTGCAACCGAGGTCGAGGTCAAGGAGCGCAAGGATCGCGTCGATGATGCGATGCATGCGACGCGCGCGGCGGTCGAGGAAGGTATCCTCCCGGGCGGCGGCGTGGCCCTACTCCGTGCAACCTCTGCATTCTCCAAGCTCAAGCCCGCCAACGAGGACCAGCGGCATGGCATCGAAACGGTGAAGCGGGCAATCACCTGGCCGGCGCGGCAGATTGCGGAGAATGCGGGCGAAGAAGCATCCCTCGTGCTCGGAAAGATCCTCGAAAACAAGGAATATGCCTGGGGCTTTGATGCGCAGACGGGAGAGTACGGCAACCTGTTCGCCAAGGGCATCATCGATCCGACCAAGGTCGTGAGGTCGGCGCTGCAGGATGCCGCATCCATAGCAGCCCTGTTGATCACGACGGAGGCGATGGTCACTGATGGTCCCAAGAAGAAGGACGGCGCTGGCCAAGGCGCTTACCCGGGCGCCAACGAAATGGCTGCTTAGGAGCAACATACGGTCAAGGGCGGGCGCATCCGACCTTCCGACTCGGCAACTGAGGGACCGGTCACAATGATCACGGAAAGGGTGATGGCGATCACGATCGCCAATCTTTTCAGTGCGGCGCTAACCCTACCGTTCGTCGCCTCGCAAGCGCTGCATTTGCGATCACGTGGATCAGTGGAAAATGTGCGCTCGTCTTCGGGCGAACGCGCCGATGTTGTGTTTTTGAGTGATGGACATGCAGAAGGCGTGTCACGGCGCCAAGGGCCACCTGCTTCGGCACGCTGTATCATCCAGGTAATTGATGCGCCCTCGATCCAATCGCAGGCTGGCGCGGGCCGCCACGAAGGCGCCAAGGCGGAAAAGGCCGTGCCGTCCCCGACCGCCGGCGATTGGGTCGGACGTTATCAGGATGGGTCAACGCACGAGCGTGCTGTGTTAGAACCATGAACGCACTCGTGCTTCTTCTTGCGTTCGCTGGTCTAGGCGCCCTGCTCGTCCTGTGGGATGCTGAGCATCGCCGCAACGTGTCCTGGTCTCGCGAAGACATCAAGCGCCCTTCTCCGAACGTGCATTGAATACCGCCGCCCGACGGTGGGCGGCCTCGCCTGTTCAGCAACCCTTGCAAATATCTGGGATGATCTGCTTGGCCTCGATGCCGCGCGGTTCGCGACCGTGTTTTCGCGAGACAGAGCGATCACTGCTAAGGAGAACATGATCCAAGGACTTAACCGACTGCCCAGCGGCGATTGCCCGGCGCGGATCGTCGGATCCTAAGACGTGAGGCGTCGTCAGTACCGCGACAAGGATAGCTAAAAGAAGGCTGCGCATCGTACTTCCTCAACGTAGTCTTGCTCCGGTCTGGATTCAAAACTACAGCTGGAAAGAGAACTGTGTATTTTCAAGCTCGCTTTTTGGAAAGCAGCGATCATTGTAGCTGCGAACTCACCCTGCAACATGTTTGCTTTAATTCGACGGACGCTTGAATGCCGGATCGGCCAAGGCTCTTCCAAAGGCAGCGATCATAGCCGCCGCGTCGTGGTCTCCGCGATCATCGAGGACGTGGTAGAGCAGTTCTACGCTCTCCTGGAACGCGGGAAGAAGCGAGGGATCGCGTTCGCACAGAACTCCTGCAATGCAGAGAGCGAGAGCTTCCGTACCCATCTTGACCTGAGCCAATGAATCTGCAGTCATCTCTTGTCCTCCGGATTTGGTCTAATGCAAGTTTAAGGCTTCGCCTTCCGCGGTTCGAGATCGAAAGACTGATCGAGCTCGTTCGACCAAGGCGGCCGCCCCCGCTGGAGCCCAGCCGATTAGCACTCGGCTCTTGACACTGACAAATACCCCACCCAGATGAATCTGCAGAGGGGCGACCGTGGTGCTTCCTCGCCCCGCCAATAACTGCCGTGGGGTTCAAACATGCTGATAGGATTTGCTGATCCGTTCGACACGCTGCTCAACCTCCAACGCTCCCTAGAAGCGACTCTGTCCAGCGACTGGTTGCAGGACCTGACTCCAAGTCGCGGCCCGTTCCCGCCGATCAACGTTTTCCAGCAGGGTGATGACATCCTGGCCATCATCGAGCTGCCGGGCGTGAACAAAGACGACCTGCAGATCCAGGCCCAGGAAAACTCCATCCGCATCTTTGGCAAGAAGACGATCGGCTACCCCGATGAAGCAAGTCTGCACCGTCGGGAGCGCGTCTCTGGCGAGTTCGACCGCACGCTATCGTTCCCACTGCAAATCGAGCCGGATGGAATCAAGGCCGAGTATCGGGACGGCATCCTGGCGCTATTCCTTCCGCGTGCTGAGAGCGATAAGCCGCGCAGTATCAAGATCACCTGAGCCACAAATGCATCTGTCGCTCGCGAAACTCTGGTTCAGCAAGGTGTTTTAGGAGGCACAACATGGCTTCGAAACAGGAACTGCAGGTTGCGCAAAAGCGTGAGCTGGAAAAGAAGGAGGAGACCACTATTCCGGCGCGCATATTCGTGCCGAATGCCGACATTTACGAGACGAAGGACGGACTGGGCGTGGTCCTCGAAATGCCGGGAGTTGACAGGAACAGCATCGATATCCGGGTCGAGGACGACGTGCTGAAGGTCGACGGAAAGCTCGACTTCTCCAAATACGAGGGGCTGCAACCGCTCTATACGGAATACAACGTCGGCCACTTTTCGAGAAGCTTTCGGCTTTCAAACAAGATCGACCAGGGCAAGATTGCGGCTGAGCTCAGGGACGGCGTGCTGTCACTCATGCTGCCGTTTGCCGAAAAAGCCAAGCCGCGCGCCATTCAGGTCAATTGAGGGCATGCCATGGAGTGACGTCTTCGACCGGGTCACTTGTTGAATTGGGTCGGGAACGAACGGCGTCGCGTGCTGTTGCTGACAGAGGCTCGCGACAGAGGAAAACCATGAAAGCGCTTGTCTGGCACGGCACGGCCGACACCAGCTGCGAAACGTTCCCGGTCCAGCCATCGAACAGGGATCTGCGAGCTGCGCGATCTGCGGCTCCGATCTGCATTTGTACGATCATTTCATGCCCGGCATGAAGTCGAGCGACATCATGAGCCACCAGACCGACATCATGAGCCACCAGACCATGGGCAAGGTGGTTTGAGATCGGATCGGCTGCGAAGAACGCGCTGAAGGTCGGCCGAGCCCTGTGGTGCTCCCTTCACGATCATCTGTGGCGAATGCGAGCAGTGCCGCCGATGCAATTTTTCCGTTTGTGAAAGAACCGATCGAAAAAGAAAATCGCGGATAGGCTTTTCGGCCATACCACCGCGGGGCCGCGAAGCGATCACCTAGGCGGCCCTCGCACCCGAGCGGCTCCAGGCCACGCACGGTGCATTTGCGACGGTCTTTCGGTCCATCCCGAGTTCGCGGGCGATCGCCGAGACCGTCAGTCCCTGCCGATGAGGATCAAGTATGATGATGACTTCTCCAAGCTTGATCACCGGACCCGCTCCCTCGTTCTGGGCAGAGTCGGGTGATCGAATCGCCGTCCATCCTCAGGGGCGCGCCCTGGGGGATGGGCGACACGCTCACCTGGGATTTTTCAAACGGCACTTCTGGGGAGAATTACCCAGACATCAACAGCGATCTATGGCAGGGAAGCGCCATTTATCTTGAAGTCTCACATTCCTCCAGAATGTCGTTCCGCCATGTAGCGGCTTGGCGAGGTCCCAAGCGCTTTCCGAAACATCGTCACGAAGCTGGGCACACTATCGTAGCCGAGGTTGGCAGCGACCTGCTGGATCGAAGCACCGCCGGCTAACCACTTCACGGCAAGCATGACGCCGAGGTGCTGGCGCCAGCGGCCGAAGCTCATGCCTGTCTCCCGGCTTGTCAGTCGCGCCAATGTCCGCTCGCTCATGCCCGCTCGCTTCGCCCAGGTTTTCAACGTTCCCCGATCCGCCGGCGAGGCCATCATCAGGTCGGCGATCCGGCGCAGGCGGGCATCGCCTGGCATCGGCAGATGAAGGGTCTCGACCTGCGCCGCCGCGAGTTCGTCGAGAAGCACCGCCACCAGGCGCGAGTTCGCGCCGCCTTCCTCGTAGAGGGCAGGCAGCCTCGCCGAGCGCGCCAGAAGCTCGCGCAGCAGCGGCGTCACTGACACGGCGCAGCAGACCTGGGGAAGGCGCGCATCGATATCCGGATCGACGAAAGCGTTATAGCCTTGGAGTGCGCCTGTCGCTTTGACTGTGTGCAGCGCTCCGCCGGGAATCCAAACGGCACTGCGGGGCGGCACAATCCACAGCCCACCCTCCACCTCGCAGCTCAGCGCGCCGCGCTGCACCAGTAGAATCTGGCCCTTCCTGTGCCGGTGGAGGTCCAGCTCGATCCCGTCGAAATCGGTCGTCGCCCAACCAAAGGTTACGACGGAACGGGGCACCTCGTCGGGATCGATCCACTCGGACTCTTTGGGAGGAGCGCTGAGGATGGGCATGGTCCGCCTTCAGACAGGAAAGCCGAAATGGCGAAATGGCGAGATTGAATAACATTCTGTCCAGCCTTGGGAATGACGCCAAGGCTGGTTCCCTTTATCCGATCGGTACGGACCAGTCGAGCCTCTACAGCCTCCACGATCGGAATAGGAAATCATGAAGACACTGAGCAGCGGGCGAGTCGCCCAAGTCCTGGACAAGCTTCATCAGGACGCCGAAGCGGCGGATCGGGAGTATGTCGGTGCGACGATAACGGCTATGGAGCGCTCCGGCGCAACACTGGAGCAAGCCGCCGCGGAGATGATCGCCGAGGAACGGATGAATTATCGGGCGATCTATCACGGCTACGCCGACAATTTCCTGAACGTCTCGCCGACCTATGGCCGTTTCCTGTATATGATCGCACGAGCCAGCAAGGCGACGCGCATCGTCGAGTTCGGCACATCGATGGGAATCTCGACGATCTATCTCGCCGCTGCGCTCCGGGACAATGGTGGCGGGCATCTCATCGGTTCCGAACTCGAACCCGCCAAGGTGGCGCGGGCGCGCGCCAACCTCGACGCGGCGGGCCTTGCCGATCTGGTGGATATCCGCGAAGGCGATGCGCTCGAGACGCTGAGGGATGTCGGCGGTGAGGTCCATTTGCTGCTGCTCGACGGCGCATTCGCCCTTTACCTGCCGATCCTCAAGCTGATCGAAGCTCGGCTGCAGCCTGGAGCAGTGGTGCTTGGCGAGAACGCCTTCGAGCCGGGATATCTGGACTATGTCCGCAATCCCGCGAACGGATATGTCTCGCGACCGCTCCCGCTCGACCAAGGTCGTGGCAACGAATTTACCGTCGTCACCCGGTGATGCTCGATGGCTATGTCCGCGTCATCTGCGCCGAATGCACCGCGAAGGCTAAGCAGTGCCTTGCTGCGTATATTCATGAAACATGCGACCGTCGCCGCATGTGAGACGATTGCCGAGCGTTTTCGGCTGATCACGCTGGAAGGCCCCGCGCTCCGGGCCTGCGCCTGGATACCCGGTCACAAGGTCCAGATAGCGATGGGCTCGGGGTTCGTCGCGCGAACATACACGCCGATCGAATGGGATGCAGCTACCAGCCGCACCCGCATCCTAGCTTATGTGCACGGCGACGGGCCGGGAAGCGCATGGGTTCGCGGCCTCAAACCAGGAACCGGATGCTACGTCTTCGGGCCGCGCCGCTCGCTGGATGTGAGTGGCGTGACAGGTCCGCTTGCCATCCTTGGTGATGAGACCTCGATCGGGCTTGCCCACGCGCTCCTACACCAGGATCGGGTGCGAGCAGCGGTGTGTCACTTCGAGGTTGATGATGTAGAGGCCAGCCGCCGCGTCACGGCGCATCTCGGACTTGGTCATGCCGCGCTGTTTGGAAGGACAGAGGACGACGCGCACGTTGAGGAGATGGAGACGACACTCCCTGCTCTTGTCGCCGCGGGCACGACCTTCGTGCTGACCGGGAAGGCCTCCACCATTCAGCGGCTCCGGCTGGCGATGAAACGCTTGGCTGTCCCCGCTACGCACATCGTCGCCAAAGCTTATTGGGCGCCCGGCAAGCGCGGTCTCGATTGAGTGTGGAGCACGTGGCTCGGCGAGCATCTGCAATAGAGGTGCGGACGGCGGATGTCACGGTTAGGCCGACTGTCAGCGGTCCAGGAAGACATTGGCAGGCGCGGCGATCTCCGCGAGCGGACACTCTCTCGGAGTCCGGGAGACACGAATGCATCTGCGCGGGTAGTGAGCCAGCTCTTACCTCGAGCTGAACCGCACCGGCGCGGTAATCACCTTATTGGCGCCGGGCGGCGGTGGCGGAACGGGGGATGCCCGCTGGACAAGCGATAATACCTCACCGTCGAGCTCCGAGAAGCCGGATGATCGCGCAAGAGTGACGGACAGGACGTTTCCGGCGTCATCGATGCGAAAACGCACGAAGACGATCCCCGTCTCCCCTTTCTCGCGTGCAGCGGGAGGATAGCGCTTGCGTCGTTCCAGGTGAGCTATGAGTCGGGATTGCCACTCCGCGGGCGAAGTCGATCCGAAGCCGAAGCTTGCCACAGTCTGGCGCGCAGCGTTACGCTCAGACTGCTCTATCTGTGCACTCGCGGCGAAGGACGTTTCCGACGCCTGTTGCTGCTTCTGCTGCTTCTGCTTCTTAGGCGGCCTCTTTTCGGTCGTCTTCTTCTGCGGTTTGGGTTTGGTGACCGGGAGAGGCAGTTCGACCTTGGCGAGTTTGACCGTGGTTTCCCGCTCGATCGGTAGCGTCAGTTCGGGTGTTGGTTCGACGGGCTCCTGGTTAGGCTGACTCTCCATCGTCTGCCCGACCGGGTTAACTTCTTCCTGAAGGCGTTGCATTGTCTCGCCGACGGCTTCCCTCGCGTCTTTTGTTCGATCAACAATCTGGTTCACGTCGCTATGGACGGCTTGTGGCTCCGCCGCCATCTCGATCATGATAGACGGTGCTGGAGCTGGATCGGCGATTGTGACTTGCGACTCGCGCGTGGCCCAAATCAAGGCTCCAGCGTGCGTGCTAAGAGCGATGAGCCCGGCTGCGCCCCAGAGTGCTGCTTCCAGAGGGCGGCGTCGCCGGCTTATGGTGTGGACCCAGTCGGTCATTGGCGGGCATTCCGCGGCGAAGTCGTCATCTGGTCAGTTGCGGACGCGCCTTGATTATCGCTGGCACTACTCTCCTGCCTCGAAAGCGGCCGTGGCGCAGTTTCTAGAGCAACGAGAGCGATATGGAGATAACCGCTATCGCGCAGCCGACTCATCACAGCCATAAGGCTTTCGTACTCGACGGTCTTATCTGCGCGCACAAAGATACGCGTCTCCTTGTCGCCCTTGCTAACGAGGTCGATGGCCAGCTGTAGGCCTTCCTCCGTGACAGGCGTCTCGCCGAGGCTCAGCGTCCGATCGCGCTTCACAGTCAGGTAAAGCGGCTTGTCGGGGCGCGAGATTGGCCGTGCCGTCGAGGCGGGCAACTCGACACGGACGTCGACGGTTGCGAGGGGTGCCGCGACCATGAAGATGATAAGTAGAACCAGCATCACATCGATGAATGGCGTGACGTTAATCTCATGATTGACATCCAGATCGATGTCACCGCCCTGGCGCATTCCGCGAACCATGGCAATCACTCCGCGGCTATCGCGCGTGCGCCGTGCCTTCCCGCGTCCGACGGCACAAAGCGGAAATCGAGCTCGCGGCTGACCAAGCGCTCGACGTAGGTCGCGGCATCCCTCAAGAGATGGCGATAGCCGGTGATGGACCTGGCGAATACATTATAGATGATGACGGCCGGGATCGCCGCAACCAGACCTGCCGCCGTGGTGAGCAAGGCTTCAGCGATGCAAGGCGCGACGACGGCAAGGTTCGTACTCTGGGCTTGGGAGATACCGATAAAGGCGTTCATGATTCCCCAGACGGTTCCGAACAAGCCAACGAAGGGCGCTGTCGCACCTATCGTAGCAAGCACGCCAGTACCCCCTGACATGCGACGGCCAAAGAATGCCTCGATACGATCGAGAACGGAAGCGACACGTTCTTTCAGACCGGTACCACCCGCGTAGGCAATGGCAGCATCGGAGACTTGTATTTCCTCTTGGGCAGCACGCAGCATCAACGCCGCGGGGCCGCCGCGCCTCATCGTCGCGGCGATGGCTTGGTCTACGGTCTTTGATGTGCGAACGATCTCGATCGCGCGGTTGATGCGTGACCGCGCGCAGGCAAGTTCGACGAGTTTGGCTAGCCAGATTGTCCAGGTCACAAATGATGCTAAGACAAGAATGACCATTATGCTCTTCACGATCGTATCGGCTCGTAAGAACGTGCCCCAAAGCGACAGATCATGTGGTAGGTCGACGCGCTGTGTTGGCGTCAACATCTGCCGCAGGGCTTCTGCGGCCTCGTCAAGAAACGTCGGCATCGGCTTCATATCGCCGCTAGCCGCTTGCTGCGATCGACCCGCCGTAGAGTATCCTATGCTGACGCCGGGGGTTTCAGCAGACAACACTTGTGTTGATGCACGAACTGTCGCGGCTGGCGCTTGCACCGTCGGAGCCGCCGCGCTCTCGCGCCCAGTTTGCGTGAGAACCTGCGCGGGCGCCGACGTGTCGGTTCTCACCTTACCCTGATTGACGGTCGCCGGTGTTGACTCGCCCCCTGCCCCGTCCTGGGCGCTACTCGGCTGTGCGAGGATCGCAAGCGTGGCGATCGCGCCGATCACACTTGATCGTAGGCGACGTGAACAAGTGCGTTGTGGCTTACTCCATTCAACGAGGAAGATGCCAAGCATGAGGTACGGGTCCTTCCTTTTAAAGACCATCCGCATCGGTGACAATCTATCGAAGCCGACGTCCACGGAGACGGATGAAGACCATCGACAGGTGTAACGGGAACAGACAGTTTCGTGTGCTGCGGAGGGCCGATAATGCCGCAGTTGGAGCAGGCAAACTTCAGCGAGTGAGCCTTCCACCGGAAGCCGATCCCGGATCGGCGGGTCCGTTGCGTTGCAGCCCTTCCTTCCACATGTCGGACGCCCAACCAAGCGCATGGCGAACCAACCGATCCGCTCGACCTGGCGCGCCATCACTCGCATGCTATCACGAGGGCGCTTCATCTCAGGCGTACAGCGCTTTAGAATTCGTCGAGGTGATCTCGCCAACCATTTCGGGATCACGCATCGGCTGCCATTGGAGGGATGGATCTCTGAGATGACGCAGAAAGCCAAAGCCCATTTGGCCGAGGACTCTCTCCTGAGCATTACGCCAGAACGCGACATTAGCTGCTGTTCCGGCGTCTTGTGCGATGATGGTGCTAAATTCACCGTTCGGTTGCACGGTCAGATAGATGACGCCGCGGCTGGCGAGGAATCTGACCTGGTCGTCGGTGAACAATGTCGTTTCATCGCAAAAGACCGGTTTTCTTCTCAATAGAAGTTTCGTCCAACTCAATAGCTTATGTTGGATATGCGACGCGACAGCACTCATGGGGATCTCCAATGATGACGGAAACGCATCAAGTTCGATGCGGCCTCTGCGCTATGAATTGGACCGAAAATCTCGAATGGCCGTCATTGAGCCGTTGGCGGGGGGTTCACTTTCGCAACACGCTCATTGTCGTTGATCGTTCCGAAATGTTTTTCGACGAGGAAGCGCACGCGGGCGAAGGCCTGCTTGGCTCCCTCGATGGCGCGCGCATCGTCGGCTGCCGTGAACGGCATCGCATCGATGGCCGCCGTAAAGCGGCGCCAATGAAGCCCTCGCCCGTCGCTATGGCCGGCAAGATGGCGGGCGCCAAAGCTTTCCGACAGGCCCAGTCTTTCCGCCTGCTTTAGGAGGAAGGCCGCTCCGAGGTTCGAGCCCTCGGCGATATAGAGCCAGCCAATCGCATTCGGCACGGCGAACAACTCGCCGGACTGCCGGATATTCGACGGCGTGCCACCTATATCCACGATGTCCTGCCGGATCAAATCGAGGCGTCGCCGTTGCCTGAGATCCGCCATGAATGCGCCGATGCCCGGATGGTCGTAAAGTGGATCGACCTCCTGATGAAACTCGTGCTGAATCTTTAGGAATGTCGCATAGCGCGCACGACTGCCGAATGGATCGACGCCCATAATGCGCTTGTCGAGCGCATCATGCTGGTTGTGCGTGGCGGCCTTCAACCGCTTCGCCAGACCCCGCGGTTCGTCGGCCTCTCGAGATGCTATTGCAATCGTATTCATGCTTGGCTCCCTGCCGTTTTGTCCTGGGTTAAGCTCCGTATCTGCATTCCCGTTCGCGCCCTAATCGTCCTTGAAAGCTCGGGCGATCTGATCGCGGAGCGGCTTCATGAGGTAGGAAAACGCGGTTCGCTCGCCTGTCTGCACCTGCACCTCGGCGGGCATTCCAGGAACGAGTTTCAGCTGGGCCAGGCGCGCCAGTTCCTCAGGCGCGATCGTTATGCGAATGACGTAGTAGGAAGCGCCTGTGCGTTGATCTTGCGTGACGTCCGCACCGACGCGGCTCACAGTGCCGTTTAGTTCCGGTGTCGTGCGCATATTGAAAGCGATCAGGCGCAGGGCGGCGGGTTGGCCCAACTGAACGTCGTGAATGTCGTGCGGGTTGATATGTGCCTCAAGCGCAAGGCTGTCTTCATCCGGGACGACTTCCATGGCCGTCTCACCGCGCGAGATGACGCCGCCGACAGTATGGACGGAGAGATTGTGAACGACGCCGTCTTGGGGCGCGATCATTTCGACGCGGCGGAGTTGATCCTCAGCCGCGATCTTGCGTTCCGAGAATTCACCGATCTGTGCCTGCGTGTCGCGAAGATCACTGGCGACTTCCGTCTTCAGGTCTTGATCGACCTGGAGAATCTGCAGCCGAGCTTCGTCGATGGTGCCGGCTGCCTGCGCTTGGCCGGCAACGACTTGCCCCCGATAAGCGTCGAGCGTCGCTTTGTCGCGCTCCAATTCGTTGAGCCGCTGGACAGACGTAATCCCCTTCGCCAGAAGATCGCGGAGGCTCACGATCTCCCGCTCGCGGACTTCGATGCCCTGCTCGAACGCCAACTCTTGCGCTTTGAGCCCGGCGATCTGGTTTTGGTACTCCTTGATGCGCTCGGCCAGCTGCGCTTTCTTGCTGATCCGTGTGCCAAGTCGGGACTGAAACAGATGTTGTTCACCCTGCATCGCACGTGCGACTTCCGGTTCGTTCACATGTGCAAGGAGCCCCGGCGGAAACCTGATTGCATCCTTGTCGTCGCGTTCGGCCTCGAGCCGCGCTTCGCGGGCGGTCAGTTCATTGAGGCGCCTGGTGACGATTGCAAGGTTGGCTTTGACCTGCGTTGCATCGAGACGGATGAGAACGTCACCCGCCTTGACCCGCTGTCCTTCATGGACAAGCAGCTCACCGACAACGCCGCCGGTCGGGTGCTGGATCGTTTTCACATAAGATTCGACCACGAAGGTGCCGTTGGCGACGACTGCGCCGGCCAGTTCGGTTGCGGTGCCCCAGCCACAGACGCAGGCGACGAACGCAAGCACGCCCAGAATTCCGAGCGCAACATGGACTCTCACGGAGCGCACTACTGCAGCGGCATCAGTGTTTGACATCGTCTTCCTCCATCGAGGCCGCCGATGCCTCCTCGGGGCCCACCACGACCCGAAGCTGTCCGAGAGGATTCATTCTGGTCTGCTCGCTTGAAGAGCTTTTCGGCACGGATGCGCCAAGTGTCGGCCGCAGCATTCTTGACAAGATCTGGTCGCGCGGCCCGAAGGCTTTCGAGCGACCGTTCTCCATCATGAGCACGAGATCGACTACACCGAGTACGCTCGGCCGGTGCGCTACAACGACCACTATGCCGTTTCGCTCGCGCACGGCCGCGATCGCCTGAATGACGGTCCCCTCTCCTTGCGCGTCGAGATTGGCGTTGGGCTCGTCGAGAACCACGAGGAAAGGATCCCCGTATAGCGCTCTGGCTAGGCCGATGCGCTGCCGCTGCCCTGCGGAAAGGGCCGCGCCACCTTCCCCGACTATGGTGTCGTATCCGTTCTCGCAACGGAGAATGAGATCGTGAACCCCGGCTGCCTTCGCAGCTTTCACGATGTCTTCGGGGGCGGCAGTGGGATCGAGCCGAGCAATATTCTCGGCGATCGTTCCCTCGAATAGTTCGACGTCCTGGGGCAGATAGCCGACATGGCGGCCGAGAGCTTCATTGTCCCATTGATCGAGCGAGGCGCCGTCAAGGCGGACCTTGCCGCGAGCCGGATACCAGGCGTTCACGAGCGCGCGCGTCAGGGTGGATTTGCCACTTCCGCTCGGGCCTATGATACCAAGCGCGCTGCCGGCGCGGACGCCAAAATTCACGTCGATAACGGTCGGGTGTTTCTGCCCGGGCGGGATGATCGCCACGCATTCCGCAGTCAGGGCTGCTTCCGGCTTGGGCAGCGCTGTGACCTTGTCCGCCGGCGCGACCAGAGCCAGCAGCTCGCTCAGCCGCGCCCAACTCTGCCGGGCCATGAGGAAGGAGCGCCAGGTGGCAACAGCCAGATCGATGGGCGCAAGGGCACGGCCCATGATGATCGAGCTGGCGACCATGACGCCGCCTGTGGCGCTTTGTCGAATGACGAGATAGGCGCCGACGCCCAAGATTGTCGATTGAAGCGCGATCCGGAACACGCGGACGGTGCTGCCAAGCGCATTGCCAATGTCCCCCGCTCTGCGATTGGCACGAAGGTAGTCGGAATTAGCCGAAGCCCAGCGATCGGCCGTTCTGGGCCCGAGTCCCAAGGCCCGGATGATTTCCGCATTGCGTCGGTGGCCCTCCAGGAGGGCGCTGCGCTGCATGCCATAGCCGACGGTGTCGAGAACAGGTTTGGCTGAAAGCATGTGAGTGAGGGTGGTCAGAGCCACCAGGATGATGGCCCCCACCAGCGCGGTTAGACCAATCCACGGATGTAAGGCGAAGCAAACCGCAAGATAGAGCGGCGCCCAGGGCAGATCGAAGAAGGCGGAGGGGCCCTGTCCGGAAAGAAAGCCGCGGATGTTGTCGAGGTCGCGCAGCGCCTGGAGACCATCGCCCGGGACGCGCGTCTCCAGCGAAAGCCGAACGATCACCTCATGGACACGGCCGGAAAGCTGATGGTCGAATAATTCACCAGCGCGCAGCAATACGCGAGATCGAACAACTTCGAGAAGCAATTGAAAAGCGTAGGCGATCACCGCCAGCACTGCAAAACCGACCAGCGTCGCGATGCTGCGACTTGCCAACACGCGGTCGTAAACCTGCAGCATGAACAGCGGCGCGGTCAGGCCGAGGATGTTGATGACCCCGCTGACCAGCGCCAAGGCAACGGCGCCTTGTTTGAAAAGGGAAACAGCCGCCGCAGCCAAGGGCTGCGGCGGTGTCCGCTTCCTGTATCGTCCTGCTGAGGCGACCATCAGACGAAGGCGAAATCGGACGCGGACAGGCTCGACACACCATCGACCGTGATCGTGCTGTGTAGACCCGAAGTGGTCGGATCGGCGTAGGTGATGGTGTTCCCGGCGACGCTCACATGGCTGTCGCTGATGAACTGGCTGTAGTTGCTCCAGCCATAACCCTTGAAGTCGATGAGATCGTTACCGTGAACGAAGTCAGAGATCGTGTCGTTGCCAAAACCGTGTGTGGAATCATAGAGGCTATGATCCCACTTGAACGTGTCGAAATCCGAGCTGCCCCCGTTTCCGGTGAGGATGTCGTTTCCGTAGAAGCTGTAAAGGATATCATCCCCGGAGGTGCCGTGCTGGTTCGTGCCCGCATCGCCGAGATAAGTGTAGAAGTAGCTCGGGGTCTGCTTGATGATCCCATAGATTGAGTAGTCGAAGGAATTGGGGCCGGCATCGATATTGGCGTGATGGTAGTCGATGGTCAGCTCGGTATTGGCGAGCGAGGCGTTGCCGGTGGAGGAGTTGACCGACAGGCCTGTGCCGAAGGTCAGAGTGTCGGCGGTTCCGGTCAAATTGCCTCCAGAGTAGCTGGTGAAATCACCACTCAGGATCTCCGCATGCGCCGAGGACGTATCGCCGCCGTGATACCACTGGTCAAAAGGCGTGCTCGCCGGGTTGAAGGTGCCATAGGAATTGGAGGTACTCTCCCCAATCACGTTGTCCAGATAGCCCTTCAGGTCGGAACTGGCGGAAGTCAGAGAAATGTCGACCGCGGACATGATATTGCTCCTTGTTTGGCCCAAGCCATTGCGGGCGGTTCATCTGCGATGAACCGATGCTTTCCGGCGATTCCGCCGGAAACTCAGAATTTCATGTTCAGCGAAACCGTTGCCGTGCGCCCGGGACCGGGATAGGTGTCAAACCCGAGGGCCGGGATGTAGGCGACGTCGGTGATGTTGTTGACGGCGAAGCGCAGCGTCGCGGAATCGTTGATCGCGTAGGAGCCGTAGAGGTCGAACAGCGTATAGGCGTTGGTGTTGTACTCACCCTGCAAACCGTAGCCGCCGATATTGCCATTGGCTTTTCCGAAGTGGGAAACTCTTCCACCGATCGTCAGCTTGCGGTCGAACAGTCGCACGCCGCTGTCCAGGACGAGCTTCTCCTTCGGCGGTACGAAGATCACCAGGCTTCCCGTCGTTTGCGAGGTGCCGTTATAGCTATAGGCGGACGCGTATTTGGCATTGATGTAGCTGAACGAGCCGCCGAGATAGTAGTCGCCGGCGTCATAGTTTGCTTCAAGCTCGACGCCGTTCATTCGCGTTGGCCCGTCGAGATTGACATAGGCGTTGTAGGATTGCGTAGTCGCCGAGCCCGGCGCGAAGGCAATCTGTCCGAGCGCGATGTAATCGTTCACATCGCGGTGGAAGCCGACGACCTTGGCGCGAAAGGTATCGCCGGCCTGAATGATGCTGTCATAGGAGAGGTTGGCGCCGACCTCATAGGTATTGGCTCTTTCGGGCACCAGCCCGGGATTCGGCGCATACAAAGCATTCGTAAACCCGCCCCCCGGATGGGTGCCGCCGGTGAAGGTTTCCATAACCGATGGTGGCCTGGAGGTCTGCGAATATTTCGTGAACAGTTCAACACCATCGATCGGCTTGATCGCGATCTTGGCTGCCGGCAGCCATGCGCCGCCCGACTTATCGATATCTACGTTGTAGGGTGCGCTCGTGGTTTCCGTGTGGGGATAGACAGTCCAGATCCTGCACCCACCGCCGCGCGATGGCGGGTAGTACAGGCCGCAGACACCCGGAACCTCGATGGTCCGGACTCCGAACACTGTCGTTGAACCCTCGGAGTGGTAGTGGTCGTAACGCAAGCCACTCGAAAGCGTCAGCCACTCTGTAACGTCGTAGCTCACATTGCCAAAGCCGCTGATGACGTCGCGGCGCCCCGAGGGCGTGAGGCCCTTGAACCACCACGCTTGATTTGGATCGCTATCGACACCGGGCCCTCGGGCCACGGTGTCGCCGAGGTCACGCCAGGCTTCGAGGCCATAGTTCAACGCAAGCTTTCCCAGCGGCAGAACGAAGCGGCTGGTGTTCTCTAGACTGCCGCCCCAGGACGACATTTTGTAATCGTTATCGGTAGCGGGTACCAATGCCGACTGTTGGGGAACCTTGCTTCTGTCGTCGGCTCGATTGAACCACAGCCGCCCCTTGAGATCGATCAGATCGCTGTCGGGCTTCCAGCCGAACGCCGCGGCGACGGTATCGTTCGTAACATGGTTGTCGTCGGGCACATCACGGCCGGCGCCCTGCTTGAACCGGGTCGCGTAGTGCAGCCAACTGATGTCAAGGCTGGTGTCTTCGGTCGGCCTCATCTGTGTCTTCAACAGGCCGGACCAGCTCTCCGAACCCATGAACAGAAGCGGCCCGTCGGTCCCCAGCGAACCCACCGGCAGCTTACCGTTCCTGCCGATGTCGTATTCGCCGAGATTCTTGTAGCTGAGCCCGCCGAGAATGGAGAAGCTGTCAGAGGCCTTTGCCGCGACCGCTGCCGAGCCGTTGAAATGATACGCATTGGTACCGGTCGTGGCGTCGACAAATCCGCCGACCTGTTTTCCGGGAGAAATGAGGTCTTCGGCACCTATCGTGCGGAAATTCACCGAGCCTCCCAGCATCGCGGCTCCGCCCATTGTCGATGTGCCGCTTTTCTCGACGTCAATCTCGCGAAGGAACGATGGTTCGACATACATGTAGCCGGTCGAACCGTGGCCGTTGCGCTGGAAGTCCTGACGCGCGCCGTCGATCATCATCGCGACGCGTCCTTGGTCCTGCAGGCCGCGGATGTTGACGTTGATGCCTTGGTTCTGGGCGTTGTCGTCTGAAACAAGAACACCTGGCACGCCCGACAGTAGGTCACGGGTGTTTCGTGCGGGCTGATTCTGAATCGCTTGACGCGAGACAACGCTTATGCTGTCCGGCGTCTGGTAGACCCAATCGGGCGAGCCCTGAAATCCGGAGCCAGACGATGCGTTGCGATCACCTTGGCCAGCAACGTTGATTGTATCGAGAATTAAGGAGCCGTCCGCACGCGGCACAGCTCCGGCATCCGACACGTTAGAGGATGGTCGGCCGCCGATCACAGCGGTTCCTTCGCTGATACGATAGCTGATCCCCGTCCCACGCAGAAGCGCAGCCAACGCCCGCTCAGGAGTGAAGCTACCAATGACAGCGTTCGAACGCAGGCCTTGCGACGCTTCGGCGGGGAACGAGACCTGAAGCCCGGACTGACGACCGAACTGATTGAGCGCGCTTGTCAGCGGCTGAGCAGCGATGTTGAATTGACGCGCAGCAGAAGACTTTGAACCTTGCTCTTGCACGATTTGCGACAACGCGCTCTGCGGATAGAGCGCTGCCACGCCCGACAACGCGCAGATCGCGGCACTTTGCAACAAGCGGATTGAGACGCGCCCCAACGTCCCGTCCGCAATCGTTCTAATTCTTGATGCGCCCCCAATATACATCGAGTCTCTTACCTCTACCTGTCATGGTGCACGCCCCTGCTTTGGCATGCGCTTCCGACCGTAAAGACGAAGAGCTCCGCAAGATTCTCACGGCAGAATCATTTTTTCTGAACAATCGCGATTTCTTTCGATCGAGGTCGATTACAAACGCGACACGATCCGCAAGAACGGCGTGACAGATCGGACCTTGCCGCCGAAAGGCTCGACGAGCCCGATGAGCGCGCGATCGGGATTGCGCAGGTCGAAGAGACCACTCACTTTGAGGTTGGCCAAGCCTCTATCGGGGATCAGGATGGAGGCGGAGGAATAGCGCTGGATCAGCTCGATGGCGGATCTGACGCTTGCATTGGCGAGAAAGATCTTTCCTTCACGCCAGGACCCGATGTCCTCAAGCGAAATCGATTCGACGCTGATCTTACCTGTCGCGTGATCGACAACAAACATTTCGCCGGGCTTGAGAATATCGGGCGGCGACGCGCTCTCTGTGGCCAGGGAGGCTTCGATCGAGCCGCGCAGAAGAGCAACTTTCGTGCTCGTTGATGATACCTGAACATCGAAGGCGGTGCCGTGCACCTTCACTTCAGCGCCTTGCACGTCAACGATGAACGGTCGTGTGCTGTCGGTCACGACGTTGAAGAAGGCTTCGCCGGCCAGGAGCGTGACACGCCTTTGCTCCGTTCCGATGTCCGTTTTGATTGCACTGCTTCCGCCGAGATCGATGACGGAGCCGTCGGAGATTTGCACGCGCTCGGTCTGACCGGCCGCGGTGCGGTAGTCCGCACGCATCGCTATGAGAATTCCAGGAATGGAGATCCACAGCACGCATGCGGCGACAAGAGCAGAGACTACAGTTGTGACCGGGCGATGATACGGCTTGCGCGCCACCGGGGCGCGCGCAGCAGGAGTGGGTAGGAGCGTGTTTGCCCGGGTTCGTTTCGAGAGAGGGGTCACGTCGGCCCAAAACTTTTGATTGTAGGCTGGTTTGACCGTGCCGAGAACAGTCCATGTCTTGTTGACGCGCTCCCACGCAACGCGATGTTCGTCGCAGGCAGCAAGCCAGACTTTGAATTCCTCAAAAATTGCGGAGCCCTGGGGGGCGCCCTCCAATTTCAGAATCCAGCCGGTTGCTTCCTCAAGTAGCTCGCGCTCCGCGTTCTCGTTCGCCAACGTCCGAATATTCCCCTCTGTCGATGGTTTTGTCGATGTCCATCCCCCTCAGCCATCGCCCTAGCTTGGACGAAATTGTCGCTTCCGGTCCTTCTTTACAGAACTATTTCGGAGATCGCGAGGGCCCCTGGCTTTGACTGTCCGGTTCTCGCCCGAATAGTCGTCGCGACCGGTGTCTGGACCAGACGAGGCGCTAGGAACAGAGACCCCGAGGTGAGTGGCGAGTTGTTCGACCGAGTGTCCGCTGAACCGATGCATTTCGAGGGCGATGAGTTGGATTTCCGGCAGTTGGGTGATCAGATCCATGGCTCGCCGTGCGCTCTTGCAGCGGAGAACGGCCTCCTCTGGTGGGTCATGGGCTGAGGGCTCGCCCAAGCCGGCGCACTGTGCCCCTTCCGTTATTTCTCCAGCTTTCTTCCTCGCAGCAAGTCGACGGCGGAGTTGCGCTCCACGCGGAACAGATTAGGCCCTTAGGTGGATTGCCGGCATCGTGTCGTTCGTCGCAGGGACGAATTTGATAAAGTCTTCCTGGACCAGATCTTCAGTGCTATGAGCCATTGCGAAGCGTAGTCGACAAGAACCGGGCGGCGAGCGATGTAGGGAACCTCGCATTGCGAACAAGAGTATTCGGTCTCAATGCGCCCTCGCTTGTACGGTTTCTAAACGGTCGCGCTTTCTCGCCGCGCCTTAATTAAATCGGTTCTAATTTTTGAGCCGTTGCTTGAGCGGATGGGCCACCACTATCCTTAAGAGCCAACATTTTTGAAACGCTCTAATCTAACCACGACAGGCAGCAATGAATGACAGTATCTCCAAGGGAGACGCGCCATCCGACCGCCTCTTCATGCGAGAAGGGAAGAATCGTCATTTTCTGAAGACGGCGTGCGAACTCGACAGTGGCGGGCGCACAGCGTCAATCGTCCATGCGAGCAAGCATTACCGCTCGCGGATCAGCTCGAATAGCGGGCTTATTCCCGCGAAGTGAGGCGGCATGAACGGTTCTCCGAAATATTCGCGTTTGGCGGCTCCCGCGGCGACCGCGCTCGTCCTGTTCGGTTTCGCTTTCATCGCGCAGGCTGCCGATGCCGACCGCATCGTCGCGCTTGGCGGAGCGATAACGGAAATTCTCTACGCGCTCGGACAAGAGGACAAGATTGTCGCTGTTGATGCGACGAGCCTCTATCCCCCTCAAGCGCTGAAGGACAAGCACAATGTCGGCTATTTCCGCGCGGTTTCGGCGGAAGGGATCCTCTCGGAGCGCCCTACTCGCGTATTGATGGTCGAGGGCTCGGGACCCGCCGCTGCATTGGAAACGGTGGCCCAAGCCGACATTCCCATCAATCGCGTGCCGGATGCACCAACAGCTGAAGGCGTTGTCGCCAAAATCATCACTGTAGGTGAAGTGATTGGCATGTCTGACGAGGCGAGAAAGCTTGCTAATCAGGTGAAAGCGCGCTTCGCTGAACTCGCGCAATTTCGAGAAAGGATTGGCGCTTCAAAGCGGGTTCTGTTTGTCATCGCGCTGCAGAATGGCCGTCCGCTTGTGGGCGGTAGGGGAACGGCCGGCGATGCCATCGTTACACTTGCCGGGGGCATGAATGTTGCCGACTTTGACGGATATAAGCTGATGGCGGACGACGCCATTATCGATGCCGCTCCCGACGTGATCGTAATGATGGAGCGCCCCGCCGGTTCGGCGAGCGAGGATGTCTTGTCGCTTCCCTCGTTTGCTGCCACTCCGGCCGGGAAAGCACGCGCGCTGGTCATTATGGACGGGCTTTATCTTCTCGGCTTCGGGCCGCGCACGCCGGATGCTGCCCGCGACCTGATGCAGGCGCTGTACCCGAGATTGAATATCCCGCGCTTGACGGCGAAGGAAACCGGCGGGAAATGACTGCAATCGAGACTGACGTAGCGTCGCTCGCAAGGCTGGTTTCCCACTATCGCCGGCGCGTCGCGCTCGCGATCGGCCTGGGGGTCTGCTCTTGCGCGGTTCTCGCCATCATTGCTCTTTGCAGAGGCGCGGTTCCAATCCCGGCCCAACGCGTCGCGGCAATTCTATGGCAGTCCATTTTTGGCTGGGCAAGCATTGCTCAGGACCGAGAGACGCTGGTCGTGATCAGCATTCGGCTGCCACGCGTCCTGCTGGGGTTGGAAATCGGCGCGGCGCTCGCCGTTTCCGGCGCGCTGATGCAGGGGCTGTTCCGAAATCCACTCGCCGATCCCGGCCTTATTGGCGTCTCCTCGGGCGCCGCTTTTGCGGCCGCAGGAGCAATCGTGCTCGACGATCGGCTCTTTGGCAGTACGGTCGTTAAATTAGGTTTTGCCATTCTCCCTGCCAGCGCCTTTTGCGGCGGTCTTGCCGCCACGCTCATCATTTACTCCATCGCTACAAGGCGGGGACGCACCTCAATGGCAACCATGCTGCTTGCTGGTATCGCACTCGGCGCCTTGGCTGGCGCGGCGACCGGTCTCCTCAGTTATGTCTCGGATGACAAGCAGCTGCGCGATCTCACATTCTGGTCACTCGGAACCCTCAATGGTGCAACCTGGAGCAAGGTCGCCGCCGTCGCCCTTATCATTCTGCCGCTGCTATCCGCTGTGCCGTTTCTGGGACGCCGCCTCAACGCACTCTCATTCGGCGAGGCAGAAGCCTTTTACCTCGGCCTCCGCGTCGAGCAGATCAAAACGGCAACCATAATCCTGGTTGCCTTGGCGGTAGGAGTGAGTGTGGCAAGCGCTGGTGTGATCGGGTTCATCGGCATCGTCGCGCCGCATATCATTCGTCTCGCGGTTGGGGCTGACCACCGCGTGCTCATACCCCTGTCGGCATTCTTCGGCGCGGCCCTGCTTGTCGGCGCCGATACGCTCGCGCGTACGCTCGTCGCGCCGGCCGAACTTCCCGTCGGGATTCTGACGGCCCTCCTCGGCGCGCCCTTTTTCCTTTGGCTGCTGCTTCGAAGAGCTAGCGGGAGCTCCGTATCTTGACGAGTATCCTCCAAGCGAACGAGGTTTCTTTCGCGGCACGTGGGCGCCTGCTTGTTGACCGTGCGACGCTCGTGCTTAAACCCTGCCGCCTTACCGCTATTGTCGGGCCCAACGGCGCGGGAAAGTCGACATTGCTCAAATTGCTCACCGGAGAGCTATCGCCGTCCCAAGGCGAGATTCTCTACGGTAGCGAAGGGATCGAACGTCTGCCGCCTTGGCGACTTGCGTGCAAGCGCGTGGTCATGACTCAAAGCGCAAGCCTTGCCTTTCCCTTCCGCGCACACGAAGTCGCGCGGTTCGGATTAACCAGCATCGGCCGTGACTTGCCGAGCGCCGAAGCAGAGGAAATCGTCGCGGCGAGCCTCACCAACACTGGTACCCTGCATCTTGCTGACAGGGATTTCCAGACGCTGTCGGGCGGTGAACAGCAGCGCGTCCGGTTCGCGCGTGTGCTGTGCCAGTTGCGCGCAGGACAGAGGATAGAGAAGGCTCAGGCGCTATTCCTTGACGAGCCGATCGCCAGCCTCGATCTAGAGCATCAACTGGCGCTGATGGATCAGGCGCGCGCCATTGCCAACGACGGCGCCGCCGTCCTCGCGGTCCTGCATGATCTCAACATCGCGGCGAGCTTTGCCGATGACCTCGTCGTGATGTCGGCCGGCGCCATCGTCGCGCAGGGGCCGCCTTCGACGGTCATCACCGACGAACTTGTTGTAGAGGTCTTTCGTGTTCATCTGGGCGTCGGGACAGTGCCACCCACTGATGTCCCCTTTGTCCTTCCGCAGCACTACGTGTGCAAGGACATCAAGCGCGCTCTCGGTTGTGGATGAGCGTAGACGCCTAATCACGTCGGCCTGACGATGCATTCTCCAGTTTCAGGATCATCCCGTCGCCTCTTCAAGAGGTCCACAGTCCGCTTTTTTCGTTCTAGCCAATGCCGCAATGTTCCCCTGCATTCGGCATTGTCGCCTGCTCCTTGGATCAAGCACGGAAATTGCCGCGGCCGCCCGATTTTCTACAAGCCTATTTCCGACCTCCCGAGGGCCTTTGACCGTGCGATTCCCGCTCGAGCCGGATGGTGATCGTGGCGACAGCCGTCTGGACGAAGCGATAGACAGTGGGAACCGACACTCCGAGGTGATGCGCGATCTGTTCGATCGAGTATCCGCCGAACCTGTGCATCTCAAGCGCTACCCGCTGGCTTTCCGGCAGCTCGGCGATCACGTCCATGGCTAGCCGCATGCGCTCGCAAAAGAGAACATTTTCCTCGGGTGTAGGAACAGTTTCAGGACTAGCCCAGGAAGGTGCTCCGCTCCCCTTTCGCCGGTGCTCCAGCGTCTTTCGTCTGAGGACATCGACGGCGAGATTGTGGACAATGCGGAATAGGTACGATCTTGGACGCACCGCCGGCACACTCTCGTCGCTCGCCGGTACGAATTTGATGAAAGCGTCTTGGACCACGTCTTCGGCACCGTCGCGCGATCCGAGGAGGCGCGATGCATAGTCGACGAGAACCGCTCGATGGGCCAGATAGAGAGCAAGACGCGCATCTGGACCCTCCTTCATCTGTACCGTCTCCGCATCGCCAAAGATCTCCCCGCACTGAGAGAGAGCGTTCGCTTTGGCCACCGCTTGCTTCGTGAGCCTGTGTCGGCGGCACGGCACAGGTCTTGTGCGAGACTTGATACACTCATACCCGCCCCCAGGCCTTCGAATACACCTTCATGAACGCCGAACGAAGGCCACAACCTTTACGAAATCGAAAACTCTTTCAACACCAGTTGTTTATAAGGACTCTAGAGTGGGCTGGTTCACAGGAAGTGAGTGCGGGCGGAATCAATGCCGGTCCCAAGGTCAGGGGTCCCGTTTGATTTTGCGACCCTGATCCCCCGCGTCGGGCCGCTCGGGCGGCATGGGGAGGCGCTTATGCCATTCCTACGGAGCGTCTCGCTCCCCAACAAGAGCCGAGAAAAATCGAGAGCCCTAAAAGAAAATCTGGCCCCCTGTGAGAATCTCGCAGAGCTCTTCGTCTTTATGGCGGAAACGCACTTCAGTGACCGGAGCGGCTAGGGGCTCGGATCTCGTCTTTGGACAGGCGATACGGCCTCCGGCTCATTCTGAAGCTCCTCGTCGGATTTAATTGGCTCGCTCTTGCGCGGCCAGCGCAGGACAAAGCCAACAGGCATATTTTAGCTGCTGCACAATGGATCGTGTTCTTCAGAACTTCGTCGACCGGCTGGCCGAAAGCACCGACCCGGTCACTCTTAAACAAAGCATGGTGGACACTCTTGCCGCGCTTGATCGATCCCTCTTTGCCGATCTTGCTCTTCCCCACAAATCTGACGGCGTACCGTCCCTAATCTCGACGTATCCATCAAACTGGACCGCACATTATCTGCGGCGTCACTATGAACGGCGGGATCCAGTGGATGTTCAGGCTATGCGCTGCACTCGACCCTTTCGATGGGGTATTGGCGTCGCGTCGCGAGCGCAATCCGAGAGCGAACGCGAGTTATTTGAAGAAGCGCAAAGTTTGGTATCCGCTGCGGATTTACTGTTCCAATTCATGACAACAAGGGTGCTATAGCGGCCGTGACCTTTGCTACTGATGAAATTCGACTTCCTTTCGATCGCTTGATAAATCAACACGCGCAGGTTCTCCAGCTACTGGGAATGTACTTCCATGCCAACGCCAGACGCACGTTGGGCTCCGATCGCGTGGTCGACGGAGTATTGTTGTCTACTCGTGAATTCGAATGCTGGAATGGTCTTCTCGCGGCAAATCTGCTTGGGAGATCGGGTGCATTCTCGGCATCTCTCGACGAACCGCCGCCTTTCATCTGGATAATGCCCGAGCGAAGCTCGGCGTTCGCACGGTTCGTCAAGCAGTCGTCCGGCTCGCTGAATCAAGATCAAGAAGATAACTGGCAATGTTCTATCAGCGCCCTGTGCATCTGCACAGGGTGCATTACACCATCTTGTTTGCTTTCACTGCCGATCCGAAGCAGGGAGGCAACAATGATTCAGCTCATCACACCGGGGTATCATGGCGAATTCGTCAATGATCTCGCTGAGATGCACCGGCTGCGTCATCGCGTTTTCAAACAGCGTCTGGAATGGGATGTTCAGATCGCCGGCGACATGGAGGTCGACGAGTTTGACGTCCTTCGACCGGAGCATTTACTGCATCGTTCACCCGATGGCCGCATTCAGGGTTGTGTTCGACTTCTTCCCTCGACCGGTCCAACCATGATTCGAGATATTTTTCCAATCCTTCTGGACGGACAGCCCGCGCCGCGAGCGATCAGGTCTGGGAAAGCAGCCGCTTTGCGCTCGATGTTCCGCCGGATGCGCCAAGAGCATATGGTGGACCGGCAGCCGCCACACACGAGCTTTTTGCAGCTATGATCGAGTTCGCTCTGTCCATTCGACTGACCGAGATCGTGACAGTCACCGACACTCGCATTGAGCGGATTCTTCGGCGTGCCGGATGGCCCCTTCGACCGATTGGAAAATCTCGACCGCGCGGAAACACCACAGCTTTGGCGGGATATCTAGAGGTGTCGACCGATGCCTTGGAGCAGGTCCGCAGTGCAGGCCACATCTCAGGTCCGGTGCTCTGGGCTCCAGCGGTGGGGGCGGCCGTCTGAACCTTATTGAAGCACATGGCGGGGCGCATGGCTGCACAGGCGGCTGCGAGCTCCTCCCCGGTCAAGCTCAACATGCGCAATTTGAAAGGACCAGGTCATTCTCTGCGCGGCAGCAAAGCTCTTGAGCTAAAGCACCTGCGCTTGGCGGTAACTGCGGCCGATTGTGGCAGCTTTCGTCGGGCCGCGGAGTTACTCAGATTGCAACAGTCGACCCTCAGCCGTTCAATTCGCCAGATCGAGCATGGCCTCGGCTTCACAATTTTCGAGCGCTCAAGCGGAGGTGCAAGCCCAACGCCAGCGGGTCGCAGGGTTCTTCGCCTGGCAAGAACGATTCTTGAAGAATTTGACGCGCTCATAGCAACGGCAAAGTCGGTTCAAAACGGCGAAACCGGCCGGCTGGCAGTCGGGTTCTGCACATCACTTTCGGCAGGCAACCTGCAGGCTTCGTTGCTCGAATTCAAACAGCGATTTCCCAAGGTTGAAGTTGCGACGGTCGAACGATCACGCACAGGTCTGGCAACGGCACTTTGTAATGGCCTGCTTGATATCCTCATCACTACAGGAAACCTGCCACTATTCGACAGCAAAACGATGTCGCTCTGGAGCGAGCGTGTTCTAGTCGTTTTATCCCGTGACCATCCCCTCACTGCGCGTGAGATTGTCTATTGGACCGACCTGCGCGACGAGACGGTGCTGCTGAGCCATTACGATCCCGGCAGGGAGCTTCAAGACCTTTTGGTTTCAAAGCTCGTCTCACCTGAGGATCGTCCCAAGATCGAACATCACGACGTCAGCCGCGGTATCATCAAGAGCCTGATCAGCATGAAGGGGGGTATCAGCCTGGTGCTCGAATCCGATACCGGCGCGAATTTTGCCGGCTTGGTCTACCGGGAGCTGCGCGACGGCACGGGCCCAAGCCGGTTCGACTATTCCGCCTATTGGCGGGCCGACAATGAGAACCCCGCCTTGAATGCTTTCCTGAAGCTGCTCTCGGAGCGCTACCCGTCACCTCGTTTGGGAGGATGACACGCGCGGCGAGCCCTTATAAAGTTCCGGTCCGTTGCCATGAACCGGGCCAACATGGGCGCAATCAGCTTGACCGGATCACTGATCTGTTGACCCGTCTCACGCGCTAGGATTTCAGCATAGGCGAGCAGATCGCGATGAACGCTCGCCGGCAATTCGTGCGTCAGCTTAATCGGCTTGTCGTCCTCGATTGCTCCGAGTTTAAGCTTGGCCATCGTCCTCATCCCCTATAGGACTCCAGTATCAGGTCACGATTGACAATCACTCTCACGGGAAACCCCGGACGGATCGTCAATGTTGGCTGGATATTGAGATTGCGTCGAACCACCTGCTGGCCTGTTTGATTGAGGGAATCCCCAGCCCCACGCCGCAGCGCCTGAATGATGTCGCTGTTGGTGTTATTGACGTCCGCGCCTGAATTCACCTCCGTGCCGACGGCGAGCAGCGTTGATAGCCCCGCTGATCCGAGTAACTCTTTCCAATGGTTATCGACCTCGTCCTCAAGGCCGGAATATCCGCCCACATCCGCGCCGGCCTGCCGCTCCAACACGAGTGAGCGTCCGTCCGGCATGATGAGCCGTGTCCAAACCAGGAGTACGCGTGACTGACCGAATGCAACCTGGCTATCGTAAGTCCCTATCAATCGCGCTCCTTGGGGGATTAACCTGATGCGCCCGGTCGGAGTATCGTAAATGTTTTCAGTCACTTGCGCGGTGATCTGACCTGGTAGATCTGAGCGGATTCCCGTGATGAGCGCGGCCGGAATGACCGTCCCCGCTTGAACCACGAAGGGCGACGGTGGCCTCATCAGGCGATCGGAGCTTGTCGTGCGTCGATCGATGGCAGCATTGATGAACGCAAGCTTTCGATCCTGTCCTTTTTGAGTGAATGCTTCGTCGGCAGATATTGACGCGTTTGAAGGCGTCTCGCTCGATGGCGTCCCAACGGGCGCTGAGCGTACATTGGAATTGACAAACACCTTGCTGGTGCGCGCTGCCTCACTCTCCTGATTGAGCCGCTGCTGTTCGGGGTCAATGGCGAGCGCACCGGATTGGGACGAGTTTTGCGCCGCAACGATCGGGCGGCCAAGATCGGCGGGCACAGGCGGTCCAAGACGTGGCACGTCATGGGGGATTCCAGCATAGTCTTTCGGCAGGCCTGCGAGCTCATCGGCGACATTGACGTGGTCGGTCGAGTAGAGTTCTTGCCTAACCGGAGCACGCTCTGATTTGTTCTGCAGAGCCCACAGCACCGCGCCACAAACCATCGCTAGGGCCAAAGCGATGCCGCCCAAGAGTACCTTGCGCGACAGGCGCATGACTTGCGGCCAATCCGGCCGGAGCCGCAGGGTTTCGGCCACCGCTGCCCGCTGCTGCGGCCGAGGGGCATCGTAGCTGGGATCATTCGCCTGGTCCGTGCCGGTCACATGGGCCTCCCGTCGCCTCGAACGATCCGCACCTTCTGCTGGTTCTCTCCGCCGAGCCTCAGTTCAGCGGCTGCGAACAGCCGGTCAACGATCAGCACGTTGCCGTAAGCCCGATAGTTGACGAGTTCAGCATTGCCATCAGGTCCGACCACGAACAGCGGCGGCATCTCGCCCTGACCGATACCAGGCGAGAACTCGATGTAGACCTTGCGGCCATCATCATAGGCATTGACAGGACGCCAGGGCGGGCTGTCGCCCTCGATTGTGTATCGGTAACGGCGCTGCGCCCGATCCGGAATGACCGGTGTCGGCGGCAGAGCTTCACCACGCACGACCCGATCCTCCGGATAGAACCACGCAACGGACGGCATATAGGGCTTTTCGCGGGAGCGCAGCTCAACTAAGTAAGTGCGCCGGTCGGTGTTAATGACGAGATTGGTCTCGATCGCCGGCCGTGTTGGCTTTACCATGATGTGCACACGTCGCGTCTCGCCACTGCCGCTTTCGGTATCCCCGACCACCCAGCGCACGGTATCACCTGCGGCGACCGGTCCCGAGCCAATCAGCTGCTCGCCCGCCTCCAGCGCAATATCCGTGATCTGCCCCGGCGCAGCGTAGATCTGATAGAGCGCGCCCGGACTATAGGAAAATACCTGCACCGCATTGAAATAGCCCGACTTTCGAGGCTCCACGCGTGCGGCGTCATTTGCGGTCTCAATCCGCTCGAGAGGCTCCTTGGCTTCCGTGTTCTTGCCGCCTCGCGCCGGCTTCCAGGCGGGCGGAACATGCAGCGGCCTTGGACGGTCATCGGCAGGCGCCGGCAGATCTGGAACGGGCGGGAGTTCGCCGTCATAGCTGATCTGCGGAGGTTTGAACGCGGTGCAGCCACCGAGGATGGACACACAGATCAAAAGAGCCAGACCTAACCTCGGTCGGATTCTCTGTGGTGCAGTCCCTTGACCCGACGGCATGGCTATCCCAGCTCCTTCGACCAGTTGATCGCGTTGACATAGATGCCAAGCGGATTCTTTCGCAGCCGATCGAGGTCGCGCGGTACTTCCACGATGATGGTGAGGATCGCGCTCCACCGCTCGGTGGCGACAAGCTGACCGTTCTCGTAGCGACGTTCGATCCAGGCGATGCGGAAACTGTCCTGCGACGCCCGAATGACGCTCGAGACCTCTATTGATACTTGCGTCTTGCCGAGCTTGTCGAACGGATTGTTGTTGCGCGCATAGTCGCTGAGCGCGGCCGCGCCGCGGTCCGTTGTGAAGTCATAGGCCCGCAGCCAATCCTCGCGCAGCACAATGGCGTCCATCGGCAGCCCACGCACATGTTCGATGAACCGGGCGAGGTGAAAGGCGATCTGCGGATCGGCTGGGTGATAGTCGGAATTGGCAGGAGCGACCGTATTGGCTTCGCCCAGGCGGTCTACCTCCACGACCCAGGGCGTAACGGTGCCGTTGGCTGCCTGCCACACAAGAGCTGCCGCGAAGCCGGCGGACAGAAACAAGCAACCAAAGGCCATCAGTCGCCAATTCTTTGCCTGGACCCGTGCCGAGCCAATGCGATCGTCCCAGGCTTGAGCGGCTCGTTGATAGGGAGTGACCGGCTCAGGTGTGCGGCCATAGTGAACGGCCGATCGTTTGAACATGATCTTGACCTCACGACATGACGGAGAACTGCATACGAGAATTGAGGCTCAGTGCTCCTCTTGCGAGAGATCGACAGATCCGCCGCTTCCGCCGTGATCGCCAGAGCGGACCGCTTGCGTAGCGCTCGAGACGCCATGACTGATGGTCCGCGCCCGCTTCATGCGGCGAACCCATGCGGGCGTCGTCTCAGATGAACTGAAAGAAGAAGAGTCCGCATGAGCGCTGTCGGCGGCTCCCCCGCCCAGATGAGCGGCGGCTGAGCGCAAGGGACTTGCCGAAGCGGAGGCGCCCGCCTCCGAAGCGCCGGACGGGCCAGCTGCCCGGAACACGTTGAGCGCCCCACCTACAAGAGCACTTCCTCCCCTCGCGGCACCCGCAATCGCGCCTCCGGCCAGTCCAGCTCCGCCGGCTCCGAGACCGGCTCCGGCTGCAAGCACTCCACCGGCCGCCAGCCCCGTACCAACTGCTGATCCTGCGCCAAGCTGCGGGCCTCCGGAGACGATGCCGTTGGCGATACCAGGTCCGAAGATGCCAAGGCCCAACAACGCGAGAGCGCCGAGCACCAGCGCCATCGCGCTCTCGACCGTCGGCTGGTTGCCGCCGAAACCAGCTGTGAACTGCGAGAATAAGGTCGACCCGATGCCGACGATGACGGCGAGCACCAGAACCTTGACGCCCGAGGAGATCACATTGCCGAGCACGCGTTCGGCGGCAAAGGCAGTCTTTCCAAGCAGGCCGAAGGGGATCAGCACAAAGCCTGCAAGCGTCGTCAGCTTGAATTCGATCAGCGTGACGAACAGCTGAATGGCCAGAATGAAGAACGCGAGCAGCACCACAATCCAGGCGAACAGCAGAACCGCGATCTGGACGAAATTTTCGAAGAAGCTGACATAGCCCATCAAGCCCGAGATCGAGTCAAGGATCGGCCGCCCGGCATCGAGTCCCACTTGCGCGATCCGACCAGGCCGCAGGAAGTCTGCGGACGAAAGGCTGGTGCCTGAGGCCTTGAGGCCTAGCCCGGCAAAGCTCTCAAAGACGATGCGGGCAAGGTCGTTCCAGTTGCTGATCAGATAGGCGAAGACGCCGACAAATAGCGTCTTCTTGACGAGACGGGCGATGATATCCTCATCAGTCCCCCAGGCCCAGAATAGGCCTGCGAGCGTGATGTCGATAGCCGCGAGCGTGGTGGCGAGATACCCGACTTCGTTCCCTAAAAGCCCGAACCCGGAATCGATATAGCGGGTAAAGATCTCCAGAAATTGGTCGATGACGGACGTAGCGGCCATTGGTCACTCGCTTTGTGCTCGAATCGCGGGATAGCCGGAAGGCAGGCGGCTCTCGTCCTTAGGCAATGCGGGTGATGATCCGGCGTTGCTCGGCTCGCTAGCCGCAGGCATCGAGGCGTTCGTCTGGCCCAGGAATTGGCGGCGCTTCTCGGCCCAGATTTTTTGGCATGCGCGAAGAGCATCGCTGTGCTCGTAGCTGACGGTGCGGCATTGCTCGAGTTTTGCCGGCATCGAGTCGGAATTCGGAGCGAGCGAGAGGGTGGGCTTAATCTGATCTTCGTCGCCGCGTAGCCGGATCGCGCATGCAGCAACAACGAGGAGCGTTAGCGCGACGGCCACCGTGGTCGGCACTCGTTCAAACCTGATCTTCGCCATCAGTGAAACATCTGCACGGATGTGGGTTGATAAGCTTGGCCTTGCCCTAAGAAACGCCGTAGCTGCTCCCTGCCCTGGTCCTGGGCGGCCGCTCGCTGCGCCGACTCCAAGCTTTGCGCTCGCCCCTGGGCGGCAACAGTTGCAGTGAGATCGGCAAGCTGCTGCGCCTGAAGAGCGAGAAGCTGGTTACCGGCCTGACTTGCCTGCAGCGCGCCTGTCGCACCCTGGCTCGCAGTGACCAAGGCCGACATCTGGGTGCGATTGCTGCCGAGATTGCCGACGACGATGGCCTGCACCCGCATCGCGTCTTGCAGACCGGCAACCGCGTTCTGCCAGCGTGCCTGTGCATTGGTGACGAGGACCTCGTCAGACATGCTCGCTGATGCTGGCGCGTAAGTCGTCGAGAAGGCGCGATCGATCTGCTGGACGTCGTAGGCGATCCGCTGCGCCGCTCGGAGCAATTGCTGGGTACGCTGGATCGACTGCTCGAGTTGCTGCAATGACGAGTATGGCAAGCTCGCCAGATGCTTCGCCTGATTGATCAACATCTGCGCCTGGTTTTGCAGCGATGTGATCTGGTTATTGATCTGCTGCAGTTCGCGGGCTGCCGTCAGTACGTTCTGTGCGTAGTTGTTCGGATCGAACACGATCCACTGCGCTGAAGCCGAACGCAGCGCTTGGGCGCTCGAGAGGACGATCAGCCCCACAGCTGCAACCTGGTGGAGACGTCTCATGACGCAACCTTCTGGGTGAGATGAGGAATGAGGTCGCAGGCCCAAGAGATGTCGCGAGCTGTCAGCCAACCGGTCACAAAGTTCTCGCGGCCATATTTGGCCAACACGCCCTCGATAACAGACTGATCGGCTTTCGAGGATGCCGCTGTAAAGGCGAGCGCGACCTCGCCAAGGCCAAGCTCGAATACCCGATTGCCGCGACGCGACTGGCAGTAGTAGTCGCGCTTGGGTATCGCGCGGGCGAGGATCTCGATCTGCCGATCGTTCAATCCAAAACGGCGGTAGATTGCCGCGATCTGCGGCTCGATCGCGCGGTCGTTGGGCAGGAGAATCCGGGTCGGACAGCTCTCGATGATGGCCGCAGCAATCGTGGAGCCGTCAATGTCTGCTAGCCCTTGGGTGGCGAAAACGACGGAGGCGTTCTTCTTGCGAAGCGTCTTCAGCCACTCACGGAGCTTGCCGGCAAAGTCGGCATCATCGAGCGCAAGCCAGCCCTCGTCGATGATCAGCAGCGTTGGGCGGCCGTCAAAACGATCCTCGATCCGGTGAAACAGATAGGAAAGAACGGCCGGCGCGACGGCGGTCCCGATCAAGCCATCCGTTTCGAACACCTGGACGGAGGAATCCCCGAGCCGCTCATGTTCAGCATCGAGCAAACGATCATAGGGACCACCGAGGCAATAGGGCTGGAGCGCCCGTTTTAGCGTATTGGATTGAAGAAGAACGGAGAAGCCTGTGAGTGTTCGCTCCTCGGTCGGCGCCGAGGCGAGCGACGTCAGAGCCGACCAGACGTGGTCCTTGGTCTCTGGCGTGACCTCGATCCGCTCGCCAGCCAGCATTGAGGCTACCCATTCGGCTGCCCAGCCACGTTCGGAAAGCTGATCGATTTTTGCGAGTGGCTGGAGGGCCACGAACTCGGACGATTCTCCGGCGACTGCCCCGCCGAGGTCATGCCAGTCGCCGCCCATGGCGATCGCAGCGGCACGGATCGACCCGCCGAAATCGAACGCAAAGATTTGTGCGTCGGGATAGCGACGGAACTGCAGCGCCATCAGTGCCAGCAGCACCGATTTGCCGGCGCCTGTCGGCCCGACAACCAAAGTGTGTCCGACATCACCGACATGCAGCGAAAATCTGAAAGGAGTCGATCCTTCTGTCTTGCCGAAGAACAGCGCAGGCGCCTTCAAGTGATGGTCCCTCGCCTCTCCGGCCCACACCGCCGAAAGCGGAATCATGTGGGCGAGGTTCAAGGTCGAGATCGGCGGCTGGCGGATGTTGGCATAAACCTGTCCCGGCAGACTGCCAAGCCAGGCTTCCACTGCGTTGACGGTCTCGATCATGCAGGTGAAGTCCCGCCCCTGGATCACCTTTTCGACCAGCCGAACCTTTTCGTCGGCGCGTTGCGGATCCCTGTCCCAGACAGTGACCGTTGCTGTCACCAAGGCCTCGCCGATCTGATCCGAGCCCAGTTCCTGCAGCGCGGCGTCGGCATCGATGGCCTTGCTGTGGGCATCGGTATCCAGGAGAGCCGACGTTTCGTTCGTCATCACCTCCTTTAAGATCGCACCGATCGATTTCCGCTTGGCAAACCATTGCCGCCGAATTCGGGTCAGGAGCTTCGTGGCATCCGTCTTGTCGAGCATGATCGCCCGGGTCGACCAGCGATACGCAAACGCCAGGCGGTTCAGATCATCGAGAATCCCGGGCGTGGTGGCCGTCGGAAATCCTACCACCGTCAGAACGCGCAGATGCGCTGCCCCCAGCATCGGTTCAAGCCCACCTGTCAGCGGCTGATCGGCAAGCAGCGCATCCAGATGCATGGGAATTTCGGGCACGCGAACCCGATGCCGCTTGGTCGAGATCGTTGAGTGCAGGTGAGTGAGCGTTGCCTCGTCATCCAGCCAGGCGCATTCCGGCATAAAACCTTCAACGAGCTGCAGCACACGGTTCGTCCGATCAATAAAGCCGCTGAGCACCTCGCGCGCATCCGCCCCTAGCGTGCGATGGCTGCCCTCGTACAACAGCCGCTCTGCCAGGGCCGCCCCCTCCGGCGGCGGCAGATACAGAAAAGTGAGGTAGTAGCTCGATTCGTAATGGCTGCCCGCTTCCTCGAACTGAGCCTTGCGCTCGGCATCCACCAGCGCCGACGCCACATCCGGAAACGTGTCTGGGGGATAGACTGCGGCCGAATGGCGCTGTGCTTCGACGAATATTGCCCAACCTGAGCCCAGCCTGCGGAGTGCATTGTTCAGGCGCGCCGCGACCGCAACGAGCTCGGCGGGCACGGCACTGTCGAGATCCGGCCCCCGAAACTTTGCCGTCCGCTGGAACGAACCATCCTTGTTGAGGATAATTCCCTCATCGACCAGAGCCGCCCAGGGCAGGAAGTCCGCAAGACGCGTGTTCGCGCGTCGGTATTCGACAAGATTCATCATGGGACAATTCACGTGCTGAGGTGACCGGGAATACGAATGTGTCGGCGCACGACTTCGACGAAATCGGGATCGCGTTTTGCGGCCCAAACGGTGGCCATGTGGCCGATGAACCAGAGGAGAAGCCCGGCTAGCCAAAGCCGGAGCCCAAGGCCGATTACTGCTGCCAATGTGCCGTTGAGAATGGCGAGTGACCGCGGTGCACCACCCATCAGCATCGGTTCGGTAAGCGCTCGATGCACGGGAGCGACAAAACCTCGGACTGGCTCATCCATCAAATCACCACCCCGCCAGCGAATGAGAAGAACGACAGAAAGAAGCTCGAGGCGGCGAAGGCGATTGAAAGACCGAACACGACCTGGATCAGTCGGCGAAAGCCTCCGGATGTATCGCCAAACGCCAGCGACAGTCCGGTGACAATGATAATGATGACGGCCATGATCTTGGCGACCGGCCCCTCGACCGACTGCAAAATCTGGTTGAGCGGCTGCTCCCATGGCATGTTGGATCCAGCGGCCCGGGCCGGGACGGTCAGTGAGCAAAATGTCGCGATCCCAGCGATGCCTGATCCGAGGGACAACTTACGCTTCATGGCTAATCTCCAGTGCCGTTAGGCTGTAATCGCCGCATGCTCCGAGCCCCACGACGCAGGCGAGTTCAGCAACGCGGCGCTCGGCGCCGCGACCAGCAAGAACGGCAATGACGTTGATGGTTTCGGCGATGAGCGCGCGCGGCACCGCGACCACGGCTTCCTGGATGAGTTGCTCGAGCCGGCGCAGGGCTCCAAGCGCGGTGCCGGCATGGATAGTGCCGATGCCCCCGGGATGTCCGGTGCCCCAGGCTTTCAGGAGATCGAGCGCCTCGGCCCCGCGCACTTCGCCAATCGGAATACGATCGGGCCGAAGGCGAAGCGAAGAGCGCACGAGATCAGAAAGAGAAACTACGCCATCTTTGGTGCGCAAGGCCACCAGGTTCGGCGCCCTGCACTGAAGCTCTCGCGTATCTTCGATGAGGACGACGCGGTCATTGCTTTTGGCGACTTCCGCAAGAAGCGCGTTTATCAGTGTCGTCTTGCCGGTGGAGGTGCCCCCTGCAACCAGAATGTTCTTTCGTGCGGCCAGCGCACCTCGCAGCGCGTTGGCCTGGCCTGATGACATGATCCCGGTCGCTACGTAGTCCTCGAGGCTGAATACGGCGACCGCCGGCTTGCGGATTGCGAACGCTGGCGCGGTAACGACCGGCGGCAGCAGACCTTCGAAGCGTTCTCCGGTTTCTGGCAGCTCCGCTGATATCCGGGGCGATCCGGCATGAACTTCGGCACCTACATAGTGCGCGACCAGCCGGACTATTCGTTCTCCGTCGGCCGCAGCTAAGCTCTCACCAGTATCTGTAAGCCCGCCCCTCAGCCGGTCGATCCATAGGCGGCCATCGGGATTAAGCATCACCTCGACGACCGACGGATCTTCTAGAAAGCCTCCGATGGCCGGTCCCAGCGCGGTGCGGAGCATGCGCGCCCCGCGCAACGCCGTCTCCGAATGGAATGAATGGATTGCCATGCCTGGCCCAACTATCTGACACTGCGTTCGGCGCGCTCACCTCGGGATCACTAGAAAAGGCAGGACGTGCGTTACCGCAACAAGGGAACGAAGCGTTCGCGGTCTGGCGTAGAAGAAGAAACTTTCGGAAAGAAGCGATCTTGGCGGCCGCGGCCTCTCAACTGGCCGGCGTGCGAAAGACCAGTCCAGCGGCGGCTCGTTTCACCACTCCACAGTTTCATCTGCCTCCAGGATCGAGATTTCAGCCGGCGGAATCGCGGGCTCAACTGGGCTAGCGTCACCCATGCGCTTACGCGCGATTGACGCGCTAGCTTTCCAATTTAAAGATCGAAGCAGCCAAGGGGCGACGAACCACGCCAGCGCGGCCAGCTGCAGCACAACAATGATACTGAAAGCAGTCTGGTAGGCGAGCGCAGGATAGTGACCCTCCTGTTGAGGCCATTGTTCAAGAATCAAGCCTGTCCCGTACTGCACGATGAAGGCCCAGCCAAAATGCAGCACGTTCAAGCCGCCATTGGCGCGCGCGACCAATTCCGTTGGAAAATAGTCTCCTATGATCGCGTAGCTGAGAGCGGTGGCCGATCCGACAACCGACACGACGCACCATGGAAATAACGATGGCCAGGGCTGATGCAGGATCAGCATGAGCTCCGCTACGATAAACACTGTCCCGACGGCCGCGAATAACACTTCGGTCATTTTACGGCGACCGCGCACCCGATCGGCAAGCAAGCCCAGGAACAGGGCGCCGACACTTAAGGCCAGCGCCATAACGAACAATTGGGTGACGAGGCTCGCCCGATCCAGTCCTTCGACATCTCGAAGCCAAGGCGCCGCCCACAATGACTGTAATGCCCATGCCGACCCGACGCAGGCCGCCGATAGAGGGGCTATTCTCCAGAAACGCGCATCCGAATAGACGGTTCTTAAGGTGGACTTGCCGTGAGTTCTGTGTGAACCTGTGGTGCGTTCCGGAACCACAATGTAGATCAGAACAGCTGCGGCGGCGCTTGCTGCTGCCAGCACCTCGAATAGACCGCGCCAGCCGATCCAATCCAGCAGCATCTCCGCAGGTGCGGTTGCAGTCACCGCGCCCAATGCGCCCAACATGATCATAAAGCCATTGATGAGCGCCACACGTTCTCTTGGAAACCAGAGGACGATGATTTTCAGCCCGGCCATCAAGGCGGCCGCAACACCAACTCCGATCATCGCGCGAGCGATCAGGAGCGACAGAAATCCCGTCGATATGCCGAATAGCGCAGCGCCCGCGGCTGCGATCAGCAGGAGCGCACTTTGGACCCGGCGTGGACCGAAGCGATCCAGAAGCATGCCGATCGGAATCTGAACCGCCGTAACGACTAGGAAATAGATCGACGTGAGCAGCCCGAGATCGGCAGCACCAAGCTGCAGATCGGATGTGAGCCGACCGGAAATGAGCGTGTTGATGGTCCGGAACAGATAGGAAAGATAATAGCCGGCCGCGAATGGAAGAAAAACGCACGAGGTGAGCCGCCAGATCGCAAGGCGCTCAGCGGGACTCTCGGGTGATGTTTGCCTCGGGACGTCATTTGGCGCGCCTCTCCGCGCGCAACTAGCCGATTCAACAAAAGGCGTTTGGCAGATGTCGAAAGTTGAGATTGCTGCCGCCCTCCCCGGCGGCAGCACTCATCTCAGTTTGTTCGTCCACTAAGCTTACGGACTGGTCTTCCTGATTGACTTGCTCATGCGTGACACCGAGGATTGCTTCATCCTTCGGTCCAAGGTCGGAGCCAGCGGGCTGCTCGAGCCCCTCGAGGGTCTCCCGCATCACGGGCCGACCCAGCCTTACGCGCCGATCGACCTGCTCGGCCAATGCCTTGAAGCGCCCCTGGCCGAGCACGCACGCATCCCGCTGCTGCGATAGCGACATGGGCGGCGTCACCGTGAGGTGATAGCGCGCATGCAGGGCCACCGTTTCCGCGATGATCGCGATCTCGCTCTCCAAACGGCTCACCTGGCTCCCTATCCGGTCCAGAGCCTGAAGAATTAGACCTTCGATGGGCGGCGCCGGATCCAGGAAACGCTCAAGGGCGGTCTGGACGACCATGCTCTTACCGACGCCCGGTCGACCGGTCGCAGCCTCAAGTCGCTGGAAAATGCTCTCGGAAAGTTGAACTGTCATCTTTCTGGTTCGCAGAGCTTCGTTCGGGATCGGCTGCGCATCCGCGCCAGCTTGAATCGAGCTGGGCTTTTTTCCGAGCTCTCCACCAACTTGCATACTCCACGCCTCCACTCTGCCACCGCATAAACCCGCGCCACGGCGCCTCGACGCGTGACCTGAATTTCCACCGCAAACGAGTGAATCGCCCTAGCGGTGATGGAATGACAGAAGAAGTGGAGCGAACGTCACTTCAAGCGCACAAACATCCCGGTCGTGGTCTGGCGTAGCGAAAGAAAGAAAAGGCGTCCTGATCAGGTGGAGCCGGATTTCTCCGCTTGTCTAATTCCTGCTCGAGACTCGAGCCTGACCTGTTGCGCCGGTCTGAGCCGTCGGTCCCGTTCATGCTTCGCCGCTGCTGGCTGTTTTTCGACCGACCCGGTCCCGCCTGCAATGGCCCGGAACAAGCGCAGGTTTGCACTTTCGTTGGCTACAACAATGCTTTCACCTGCGAGCATCACGGTCGCTTCGATCAGATGGTCGCAATCCATCCCGTTCATAGTCGCACGCGCTGCTTGGCATAGGGCAGCCGATAGCCGTTGAGCGTCGCATTGAGATGACGCGCCTGGCGCCAGCGCGAATGACCGCGCTGGCCGGCTTTGCGCGAGTTTGGGATGGCCCGGACCGGCAGGCGAAAAGAGCATGCTACAGCATTCTCTCAGGCTCATTACCCAGCTCGGCCGACGTCACCCGCAGGGGGATCGCAACCAGTCAGAGATTGGCTTTGCGAGAAGAGCCATGAAGCGGTGGCCCAATCGCAGCTCGTCGGCGAAGTGTGGCTAGCACCTTTCAGGGGCGTCGGCTTGGATCCCCGACTTCTGCACTTCCTTGGACTTGGCTGCAATTCAGTGCGACCAGCGGGTCAATCTGAGCAACTCATCGGTGTCTTTGATCGTATCGCACAGCGATGGTATAAAGGTGCGCGCTGAAGCACATAGAAAGCCGAGAAGCGCTAGGCAAGATTGTCATTGGTTTCTGATGCAACATTCGCCTCGCGCAAGGGCCCGACTTCAGGACGTAACCAAGCTCCTAAGCCAAGCTGCGGTGGGTGCGTTGACCATCGCAATACTGCGCGCTGCCCGCTATTTCGATCCGATCAAGACCGCCAACTTGTTCGGCCGGATCGCCCGCTCAATCGGGCCCATGATGCGCGAGCAAAAGATCGGTCGCGCCAATCTGACCGCCGCATTTCCCGAGAAGTCGCCTGCAGAGATCGAGGCCATTCTCGCGGGCGTCTGGGATAATCTCGGTCGTCTCGGCGCCGAATTCGCGCATCTCGATCATATCTGGGAGTACGATCCCGCACAGCCCGAGAATAGCAGGATCGAAATCGAGAGGCGCTCATACGAACTCTTTACGCAGCTGCGGCTCGACGGCAAACCGGCGCTGATCTTTGCAGGCCATCTCGCCAACTGGGAACTTCCCGCGCTGGCTGCCGTCGCGCACGGGCTGGACGCCGCGATCCTGTATCGCCGACCCAACATCGCGTCAGCCGACCGCATCATCCAGGATATGCGCGCCGTAAAAATGGGGACGCTGATACCGGCTGGCCGTGACGCCCCCCTTAGACTTGCGGAAGCCCTGAAAAATGGTCAGCATGTCGGGATGCTGGTCGACCAGTATCTGACCAACGGCGTCGAGGTCACTTTCTTTGGCCGCAAGACCAGGGCCAATCCGATGCTGGCCCGGCTGCTGCGGCAGATCGAGTGCCCGATTCATGGCGTACGCATCATCCGCCTGCCGGGACACCGCTTTCGTGCCGAGCTGTCCGAAGAAGTGAAGCCGGTCCGCGACACCGCCGGACAAATCGACATTCAGGGAACGATGCAAGCGGTCACATCGGTGATCGAGGGCTGGATCCGCGAATATCCCGATCAGTGGCTGTGGCTACACCGCCGCTGGCGCTAAGGCTCCGTCTGTTAAAAGAGGTAACGCGCCGCGGGGGCTCCCAATCCCGACGCGCTATTTGACTCAGGCGTCGTGCGGTCGACTTGGGAGCTGGCCGTCCGCCGGGTTGGGATATGAGACAGTGAGATAGCCGGGTGCTACTCTCGGGCGCTACCTGGCCAACCAACCATAGCCTTTTCGACGCTTCGGCCCGTCGAGAGACCTCCTCATTCACCCGATGGAACAGTGGAACGGTCCCAATGGGACAGTGCGACACGCCCAAAGGAGGAATTCGCTGCGCAACCATCGGAGGCGTCCTCGAACCTTGCCGTCGATCAATCTGCATCTCTTTTATGAACTCACCTCCTTAAGCCCCGTGCCCCTCACCGGGGCCATACCGTCCAGCTCGGCAATGCGGCGGTCAATCGCACTGATCACTTGCTTGGAGAACGGCCCGAAGTGCATGTACAGCGCCATCATCATCACGACGTAGCGTAGCGCTTCTGGATTGGTTTTGGCGACCTCCACGAAGGTGTTCCAGAACGGCTCGCGAACCTCCGGCAGACTCCGCATGATCCTGTGCATGCTGTCCACGCCGCCAAGCCTTTTGCGCACATCGCCATCCGGCAGGTCACGGCGCCGGTCGGACCGGTCGAGCATGACGGCGAGCCGTGACAGCCGTCCTGCATATGCCGCCGGAGTGAACACGTGCCCAAGCACGGCCTTATAATCGGCAAGGATGTCCCGAAGCGGACGCTTGGTCTCGAAATTGCAGCCGAGCGTGCATTGGTCGCCCGCCTGTTCGACCTTCATGAGGTCATGGCCTTTGTGCAGGCGGCCTTCTTTGGCCAGCCGCCGCGTCAGCTGTGTGCCAGGCAGCGCATAGAGCAGTCCAATCATGCAGACTGGAATGCTCGCCTCCTCGATGAAGTCGATCATCGCCTGTCCCATCGAGACCTTCTCGGTATCGAACCCTACGATGAAGCCGGCCGTGACGAACATGCCGTAGCTGTAAATCTTATGGATGCACTCGGCGATGTTGCGCCTGGTGTTCTGTTTTTTCTTCATCTGCGCGAGCGTCTCCGGATCCGGACTCTCGATGCCAACGAAAATCGCGAAGAAGTTCGCGTCCTTCATTGCCTGCAACAGCTCGCCATCGTCCGCGACGTTGATCGAGGCTTCGGTCGAGAACTCGAATGGGTACTCGCGCTCTTCCTGCCAGGCTTTGAGCCGCGGCAGCAGGCTGCGGAGGTTTTTCTTGTTGCCTATAAAGTTGTCATCGACGAAATCGACATGCCCGCGATAACCGTGATCGTAGAGCGCTTGGAGCTCAGCGAGTATCTGATCATTGGTCTTGGTACGCGGCACGCGACCATACAACTCGATAATATCGCAGAACTCGCAGGTGAACGGGCAACCACGCGAGTATTGCACGCCAATGAAGAGATAGTGATCGAACTTGATTAGATCGTAGCGAGGCATTGGGCTCAGTGTAACGTCGACATTGAATTTCTCGGCGATGAACACGCCCTCGCGCTCGCCGCGGTTCCAGGCAGCGATGAACTGCTCGATGATTTGCTCGGCCTCGCCGATCACCTGGAAGTCCGCATCCGCGTAGAGATGCGGGCTGGAGGAGACGTCAGGCCCACCAACACATACTGGCTTGCCGTGAAGGTGGGCGAGATCGATCAGGTAGAGCGCATCAGGCTGTTGGTTGAGCATGCCACCGATCATGACGAGATCGGCCCACTCGAGGTCCGCATCCGTCAAAGGCTCGGTGTTACGGTTGACGAGACGGATGTCCCAGTGCTTCGGCAACATGGCGGCGACGGTGATCAGGCCGAGTGGCGCCGCCGGATACTTCGCGCCGACGAGCTCGCAGGCTTCGGTATAGTTCCAAAACGAGTTCGGAACGAACTTCGGATAGATCATTAGAACGCGGCAGAGGATCGTCATGCTGCTTTGGCCCGTGCGTTGAGGGTCACAATGTCATGCAGTTTTTGGGATTCGGCAAAGCTCCAGAATCAGTGCGCAGCTAGGCTCGGGACAGAGCATGAGTACGGGTGTGGCGTGTTAATGGCGAGCCGAGAGGGCCCATGTCACGCTAGAACTAACTCCACCCTCCTTACATGCGCAACAAACCGGCTCCCGAGCCCAAGAATTGAGCAGGCGTTTTCTTGATGATGTTGCAGAAATGGCACGCAATCGAACGATCTTCGTGCCCTAGGAATGCTACAGCAGTCCTTGAAACCCAATTTCGAAAGTCGCACTTTCGTGTGGGAGTGTGCCGCTGGCCTTGCATGGCGTAAAGCATGACTGATCTTACTCTGGCGAACGGCAGTATACGACTTGCCGCATCGGTTGATGGCCCGATGGATGCAGTGCCTATCCTGCTTTTGCATGGAGCAAGCGCAAGTCGCGATACGTGGGACGAGGCCAAGCAAGAATTGATGGATCGATACTGCGTTTGGACCCTCGATTTTCGTGGTCACGGCCATTCTGATCGCGCGCCGAATTACGATCTCGCAGGTTATGTTTCCGATGCTGAGATTGCGCTGGCCGCCATTGGGCGTCCGGCGATACTGGTCGGACACTCCTTAGGGGCATGCGTGGCCGGTGTGCTCAGCCAAGTCAATCCGAACGTCCGTGCGGTGTTTCTCGAGGACCCACCATGGTTCTTAGGGCGTCCAGAGGAATGGGCCAGGTCAATATTCTCGATGTTGTTCTCAATCCTGTCGATGCGGCTGACGAAATGGCAGCAGGAGCCTCCGCCGTTTACAAGCTATGTTGAGTTTCTCTCCAATGGACCTGACCGCTTAGGAGGTGTGGCTCGGGATCACATATCGGCTCGGCATTTGCTCAGCCATGCCTCCGCAATACAGCGCGTTGACCCTCGCTGTCTTCGTAATGACAGCTTGAAGGAGACGCTGTCATCGATATCAACTGAGCGACCGTTCTTGTGCCCAGCAAAGCTCGTTCGAGGCGAAGAACGGTTCGGAGCAGCTTTTTGGGATGAACATGCCGTCAGTCTGCTGGAGAGCAACCCCCATCTTGAAATCGTCCAATACAAGCAGTGCGGCCATCACCCACACCGTATGCAAGGCCTTGAAGCGCGTTTCCTTAGTGATCTTCAGGACTTCATTGCGAAGACGGTGAGCGGGGCGAACGCGGTGTCCAAGCGCTGAGGATCGGAGCTCTGGCAGGGGACGAGACGATTCTACCTCGATCCCGCGCGGTTTCCAGGATACTGCAGTGGAAGTAATCGGTGCTGAAATCACATCGAGAGTTTTCGCCATCATGGCGGCATCATTGCGGCACGGCCCGGTGCATTTCCAATTTTGGACTCAAATCTGCCTACCGACTCACTTCAGTCTGGAACCTGGGGTGGGGTGACTGGGGCGAGTTGGGCTATTTGAATTGGAGTATTGAATTATGGGAATGAACCATTTGCCCGGCAACAAACAATGTAGTCTCGACAAATGCTCTTCGTTGGTTGACGAACCTACCCGGGACACTCTTTCGCTCCTGGAGGACGCCCTTCGAGAGGAGGAATCAGTGGCTTGCGCTGACGAATACGCGGACGACGTTCACTCGCTTCTTGAAGAGAACGCGCAACTTGTTGAGGAGAATGCTCAGCTTCGAGGGCTGCTCGCACGGCTACGGACCTCATCCGCAAGGAGGGGCCGATCCGGATTATCGTGTTGAGATCACATTCCGCCGAACCGCTCGTAATGTGGGATTCTGGTTGCGAGACGTCAAACAGGCTTGAGTCCCTCACCAGATCGATCACGGCAGTCGCCTTATGCCAATCCGGAGGCTCGCGTCTTACTTGCCGTCAACAATATCAACACCGATCCGATCGGCTAGGGCCAGAAGCTCCGTGTAGACGGGGACATCTGCCGGCACATGGCGCGGGTCGCCAGTTGGCGAGAGATCCGTTTCGGCGACGCGATCTCCGAAGAGCATGACGGCGAGGGCGCGATCGTCCTGCCGCGATACCCAACAGAGCCCCTCAGCGCGAGGGTACTCCGCGTGGAGCTCATGCAGGCGGGGGGCGAGGAAGGCGGCCCGCGAGCAATCCTGCCTTCGATCCGACCGCATCGAACGTGAGATAGCTTCGGCCCATTTTCCGGGTGCTCGGATATTTGTCCTTCTCGTTGTCAGTGAGTTCGTTGCGCTTCACGCCGAGCTTTCTCCGTGCGGTCGTAATGAGATCCGCCAGAGTGAGATTTCGCTTCGACATCACCTGCGAATAAACTTGATCGGCGTTTGTGCTTGTCGAACGTCATCAATCCCGCAGTGAACGGCACGTCGTGAAAGACGGTCTCCATCGCTGCGCAATCGAATGTCGTGCCGCCATAGAGCGTTGGGATGCTTGAACCGTCTGAAGCCTTGATCGGGCTGAACCGTGCGTTCCCCTTCAGGCCTGGGTTGAACTCGCTGCTTCCGTAGATTTTCAGGTGGATACGATGGATGATTTGCCCCTTCGGCCAGGCCATCATGTTCGGTAACTTGGCGAGATTGGCTGGCGGCGCCGGCACCCCCGATGGCCGAGCCGCTGCGGGGCTGGCCCTGGACTTCTTAGCCATGGAGCACGCCGGCCACCTTGTCATCTGCCGCGGCGACTACACGTTCGGGCTCGGACGTCAGCAGATCCTGCGGCCGCTTCCCGGCGAGGAAGCTGTTGCTCGAGGCAAACCAATAAGCAAGGCCCCAGTCGTCCTTCCGTCCACGAAACGCGGCTAGCACTTTCGCCAGACCCTTGACCGGCCGATAGTCGATCGAAGGATCCAAGGCGTAGCCAGGAAAATAATCCACACCGCGATGGCGCACCGCGAAGATCTGCCCGTCCTTCTTCCATTTGTTTGGCTGGGCGCTGGGGTTGCTGGCGCTGAGTCCCGCCATCTCGGCGATCTGTGCCGCGGTGAGCCAATCGCCGCTCAAGCACGGCTTTGCGTGCTTCGGCCGTCATACGGGCTTCGACCAGCTTGTGCTGAGGGAGCGGAACATCCGGCACGAGAGCCTCGATGATGGAGCGGAACGTCTCATCCTGCCGACGCTCAAGTATGCTCGAGACCAACGGAGCAAGATTGGCAATGGTGTCCGCGAGGGCCCGGACGGCCGGTTCGTTGCCGTGCTCCAATGTCAAAGCGATGACCTTTTTCACGTGCAGCCGGCCAAGTCGGCTCCGCGCTTGTTCGGGCGTCCCCAGCGACAGTTCCAACGCCGGACAGTTCGACGGCACCTTCGGCCGGGGCCAAGGGCTTGAACTCCAATTGGGTTATATTGGTTAGATATATAGCACGATAACCAGTAAGACGCGGAACGTCGTCTCTTGACGAAGGGCGCCTTCAGCGAACAGCGACAACGAGCCAGTGCAAAGCCCCCGACGCTCGTGCAGCGCGATGTCCCCACAGAAAAATCCGAGATTTGCATGCACTGCACCCTCATTTTTCAACACGATATTTTGAAAAGCCAAAACACCGCTCGGCATCCTGCTGACCGCTGCTATTCCCGCGCCCGGCGCAGAGCGGACTCCAGTTTCTCTTCCCAACGGGGCTGTCCGGCTTGTGCTCGCTTGCGACTGCCGCACGCTCACCTTCGATAGCGCTTGCCTTGGTCTCATGCTCCCGCTGGGTCCTTTCGAGTGCCGCTTGCGCCTTGATCGCCTTCTCGCGTTGGGCCCGCTCTTCGCTCTGGCAGCCTCTTCCTTCCGCCGCTCTACTCGTCGCTGCTTCTCCGCTCTCTCGTAATCCAGTGCGGCCTTTCGGGCCGCCTTGTCCTCGACTTTGCGGAGCGGCTATCTCTTCGCGTTCGGACGCCCAACTCATCGGCTTCTTTTCAACGTCTGCCGAAACGCAGGCATAACAGCCTGCCAGAAGTGTGGTGCGCAGGCGAACGGCAGGAGGCATAGTCCGGATCTGGCGCAGAGCTGAGCAATGCAATGACCGCCGGCACGTCGGCCGTCAGGCATAAACCCGAAAGACGCCCTTAGGGGCTCGACCGTTGCTCACGACCTTCTCGGACCTCGGTGGTGGCAATGTTTGCAGGCATAGCGGTACAGCGATGGCCGACTGTGGTGCCAGCTGACCATCCTACCGCGCGACAGGCGCCGATCCAAGCTCTGTAATCCGGCGGCAGCGCTGGCTGGCGTCGCTTCATGGTCCTAGATCTTTAAGTCGTCGCTATACCGGCAAACAGGTTCTTCTTGATGATCGCGTGAATGCCCCAATTGCCATCGACCACCTGCGTCACGCCGAAGTCGACTCCGATGGACATGAGCGAAATCGCCTCGTCCTCGGTCAATCCCTTGGTGGTCATCAGGAAGCTACGCATTTTGCGAAACGCATCCCTTAGCGCGAGATCAATCGAGGATTTCTTGTAGATGTCCTGCTGCGCGGTAGGTCCGAGCTCCGCGAGATAATTGGGGAAACTGAATCCGTGCAGAACCCATTCGTCTTGCGTCTCAAGCAGTGGGTAACTGAGCCCCGCGAGCGAACCGCTCAGTGAATTCTGTTTGTGCAGGATAAGCTGGAAGGTCCCGGTCAGCGACATTTCGATGGCGGTGCCGCACAATTCAGAATCGCCTTGCGCGGCGTGCGAGTCGCCAACTGAGAACAAGCCGCCTGGTACGGCGACCGGATAGTACAGGGTCGCGCCCTTGCCGATACGCCAATTATCAATGTTGCCGCCGAAATAGCTCGGCGGAATAGAATCGACGATGTCGGCTTCTTTTGGCGCCACGCCCATGACTCCGAAATGCGGTCGAATCGGGATGCGGACGTTTTGGAGAATGTTGTAGTTCTCTTGCACAATCGAGTGGTCGACCGGCACGCCGGGATAGTCGATGATCTTGTGCACGACACCATACGGATCGGTCTGAGGCACCCAGCGGAAGTTATAGACGGCGTGCGCCCAGTTTTGCTGCCCGCTGGTGTCGATTTCGTAGATCGTGCACACCTCGCGCGGCTTCGGGTCGGTGAGCAGATCATTGTAATGAAAGCCCCACCAAGCCGCCGCGTTGCTGCCGAATGACTTGCCCGGGTAAGCCGGATTAGCGCAAGGCCGGGGCTTTACATCCATGATGCGAACTTCAATGATATCGCCCGGCTCGGCGCCGCGAACAAAGACTGGACCGGTCAAGATATGCACGCCGAAGCCTTCGCCTGCGCCGCGCCCGAGCTGCTTGCCGTCGATCGGACCGGCGCCACGGCGATTGACGCCCTTCTTATCCTTGGTCCAAAGATAAATGCTCTCAATACCTGGATCGCCTTTGACCATTCGTTCGACGTCGTCGCCGGCGTGGTGGGTCACGGCCTCAATGGTGATGTAATCGCCCGAATCCACTTCGAGCTGAGGCTTCAATAGCTTGCTGAAATAGCCCCAATGCACCGTGTCCGAGTTGGCCGGCAAGTAGTGATAGGTCGGCTGGCCGAGCCTGGTCTGCGCCGATGCCGGGGTGGCCAGCGTGCCGCTCGCAGCCCACGCGGCCATGCCACCGCCCGCGACGAACGCGCTCTTGAGCAATGCGCGCCGCTCTTGGTCGAGGTCCTCAAGAAGTTTCTGTCGATGCAGCTCGAATTGCGGGCACGTTTGATCATCGCCTGCACACATGGTGGTGACTCCTCTCTGACGATCAGCCGGGCAGGAGGTGGCTTGATAACCGCAAGAATTGCGCCAGCGTCAAGCCAAACTCGCCTCCCAAAATTCAACGCTCAAACTTGCTTCACCGCAAGCGACCTGATCCGACAGCCACACTGTCCAAACGCCGCATCGCTCGTCTTACTATTCAATTGAAGTGCCTCCCGCGGGGACATCCCTGCGGCCTGAGGCTGCCGCGCACACTCTCGCTCGGCGTAGTGTCATTGCCATAGTGCGACAAGGTCACAGCCGCGCAGCATGCTATCGATCGGCAAGTTGAACGAGCCAGGGTCACGGAATCGCCTGTCATCTAGTCCGGATCCGGCAGAGGTGTTTGGCCATATTGAACCTTGGCGGCAGAGGCTCGCGTCAGATGGCTCGCGCGCCTTTTTCCGAACCTTGCACGGCGGCGTTGCCGTTAGTCGGCATTTCGCTACTGCCGTCTTTCCGACGATCTGGAACGCGTCAGCCGCGCGCAACACGGTGCCGTCCTCCCGGTGGCGTCCGATCAGCATCATGCCGATAGCAAGCCCTGCCGCCATCCCTGCCGGAACCGTGGTGGCAGGATGGCCAGTGACATCAAACGGGCAAGTGCTGGAAATCATTTCGAGTGCCCGGCTCGCGTCCCGGGCTGGCAGCAGCGTAGCCTCAAAGGTAACGTTGGCCTAAGCCGGAGATCGACGCCGTTGAGCGCCTCATTGTAGCAGCGCGCAGGACATGCGCGAGATTTTGGGCCTTGGCGTACTAGCGGCCCCGGTAATTGTTCTGCATGTACTGGCCGAGCAGGATGACGAGCTTGACAGTTTACGAGAGATCATTGGCGCGAACCCGCCGGCTCCGGACGTAGAAGTCCAGGAGCGAAGTGGTGTAGTGGCCTTTCCGGTTGTTCCCATGCTGTTGCCGGCGACCATCGGCATCATGGCGCCCCGGCGATAGCGTTCAGATATGGATGCCCTCGCGGTGGGGGGATCGACAGCTCGGTCACAGTTGCCCCTTCGGGCCAGGCGCTGCATCGCCTCGCGTACCATGCCCCGGACACGCCCGGGGCTTGCGGATGGGGATCGTTAAGGGTTCGGCTGGCCCAATTCCGAGCCGATGTCGGCAAAGGAATTTCGCGACGAGCGCCCAAAGGCGCTGAAACGAAGGTGGTGGAGTCCTAATTCGGCATCGCGTGATCTGTGCAGGCGATGACCCTTTGGAAGGGAATTCTGACCTCGCTTGCGACTTTCCAGATGGCAGATCCTTCTTCCTAGTCACTGCCGCCGCCAAGCAAGCGGCGGTAGCCGTGGTCCGCCGTCCATTTTGCTCGCGCCGGATGGCTGCTAAATACATTTCGAGCGCGAGCGGGCTCACGTTCCGGGTCAATACGCAGCAGCGCCACTTCCGCCGCCAGCGACTTTACGGAGCCCAAGGTCATCCGCAACTTGGGCGACGTTTCGGGCGATCTGAGCGCGGTTACGTCCGCAACTAGATCCGTCTGGTGAAGGGCGAGATACGCGCATCTAACTCAGCCGGAGGCGAACGCACCTTCTTGCTGTCCTGGGCCAGGGACCCATTTGTGCTTGCTTTGCGACCGTCCTGAATCGGTCGACCTCGGCCACCTCGTGCTCGTGGCTTCCCCTCTCTGCAGCTCGTCCGATGAGGCTCAGAACGTGCTCATGCAGCTGTACCACGCCCGCTCCACGGAGCAGATCGATAAGGCCCGGCCGCGTCAATCCTACACCAGCGGAAGCGACATTCGACGCGACACCCATGGTGAGCCGGACGGCGGCGCCCCTTGATGTGTCCGGCTGGCAGAGCCAATCGCTCGAGCGACGAATAGCACCGCCATCGCAGCGCGCTGAAGCCAACCGCCTATCCGAAATGGCGACCACGGCACCCCTTCACCCCTGCGCTGCAATGACAAGAAACCTTCAAACCCGCTGAACTTCGAAGGGCTCGGCACGTTTCGCGCGTATGGACGAGAAAGCTCGTCTGCTACAGCAGGCGGAACGATGCCGCCGCATTGCAGAAAACATCAACAGCCCTGAAACGGCCGAGGCCATTCGCAACCTCGCGGAGCAATATGAGCGCAGGGCTGAGGCAATCGCGGCGGAAGGAAGTGCGGTCTGGGGCGCAAAGGAGAGAGTGGCCCAGATGACCCCATCCGCAACGGGCCAGGAAGTCGCCTTGGCGATCCTTCGGCAGTTCGAAGAAGCCCGCTCCAAACTCCTTGGTCAAGCCGTGATCCTGTCAGATGGCAAAGCCGGCACCATCTCCAAGGTTTTCCTCGATGAGTTGCACGGGTTGCGCGTATCGATCGAGGGGCACGAAGGCCAATGGCCGATCTCTACCATCAAGCTTTCCGAAGAGCGAGATCGACGCTAGTCGTCTCCAGTAGGCAAGTTCCCGGGTCACTGTCCTCGCTCCCCGCACGGGCAATTCGATCAGCCGGATCACCTGGCCTGTTTTAGGTTCAGGAATCTGGGTAAGGCCGGAAAAGCAGCATAGGTTGGACGGCGTCCTGCTGATCTTACGCAGCAGTGATGGACGGAACCGATTACACCAGAAGCGGCCAGTGCGGAACGATGGCGCGTAATTGACATTGATGAAGTGGCTGTCCTTGATCGATTTCGTCACCGCGCGATGATGCTAATCGCGAGGACATCCTGGACGCGATGTGGATGAGAATCCACTCTGCCGTAAAGATCGTTAGCGAGAAGCCGATTATGCCAAAGGTTCGCAATCAACTCCTCGCTGGGTGCCGAGTCCTCCTTGTCGAGGAACAGCACGTCATTTCAAACGAACTGAGGACAGCTTTACGAGAAAATGGCGCCGAACTTATTGGTCCAATCGCAACTATCTCTGAAGCGATGCGCCTGGTCGATGATGACTTCTTCGATGTTGCCCTGATCGATACCAATCTGCATGACAGCTTGGCCTATGCAATTGCAGACGAGCTGGTTCGCCAACGGATTCCATTCGTGTTTGCCGTCGCTTGCAATGCGGGCCCCATCCCAGATCGCTTTGCTGACGTTTCGCGATGGGAGCAGCCTTTCGACGCGGGGGAAATCTTGAGTGATCTAGCACTACATTGCAAACGTGCAACAAACAAGCTGGTCCCGATTGACCCGAAAGGATAGCGCACTCAAGCTCCTAAATTTACGTCCTCAACGGCTACGGCGCCTGCTCCAGATATGGATCAGCTCCTGCAAAAGAGCCGAGTCGCACGAGCGCAGGCTCAGCCTTTCCGTTCAACTGAACCGAATGCCCGACGACCTACGGTCGAATGTAATTGAACTGGAGGGTCGGCCAAACGCTGGATATTGGACGTGCGATCCCCAAGCCCCCGGCGTTTGGAGCAGGGTCCTCCGCTCAAGATCTCGGAATGCGCCGTCGTAAGTTTCTTGGCTCTTATCCACAAAATGCGACGCCAAGGTCGGGGCCGCGCCCTCGACGGCCGCCTGACGATCCGCCGGTCTCGAGACCGCGCGCGATATACTTGCGGATCGTCTTCGGGTCGCGACGCCGGGCAATAGCGCTGATCGACATGCCCTGACGGTGAAGGTCCAAAATCACGATGAAATGTCCAAGCTGGATCATCCGCTCCGCCCGAATCGGTTCTGGCGACAGGATTGGATGCGGAAAGTCCGGAGGGGCCGCAGCGGTCCGGTATCTGGGCCTACGTGCCGCGGCCGCTTCAGGCTGGGATGCCAGGTGGGAATTTTCGATGCCCACAATTGCGGAGCATTCAACGCGGGGCGACAGCCTGAGGCGCTCGACGTGGGGCGCTCAGATTGATAACCCGCCCTCTCTCTCAGGAAATCTCGAGTCGAGACATGACCGTTGCAATTGAGATGGGACACACGACGGCAGGCGCCTTAGCGACTCTCGATCTTGAGGAACTGCTTGCGACCCGCCTGCTGGTACAGGGCAATTCGGGGTCCGGCAAATCCCATCTGCTTCGCCGGATGTTGGAACAGAGTGCCGCATGGGTGCAGCAGACGATCATCGACCCCGAAGGGGACTTCGTAACGCTGGCCGACCCTTTCGGGCACCTCGTAATCGACGCTGAGAAGCATTCCGAGCGCGGCCTGCAGGTCGCCGGCGAGCGAGCCCGCATTCATCGCGTCTCCACCGTGCTCAATCTTGAGGGGCTTGACGCCGAGAACCAGATGCGGCGCGCGGCAGCCTTCCTCGGCGGTCTCTTCGAGGTTGCCCGCGACCACTGGTACCCCATGCTGGTGGTGGTGGATGAGGCGCAGCTTTTCGCGCCGGCAGTCGCCGGGGAGGTGTCGGACGAGGCGCGCAAACTCTCGCTCGGGGCCATGACGAACCTGATGTGCCGTGGCCGCAAGCGCGGGCTTGCGGGGGTAGTCGCAACCCAGCGACTAGCGAAGCTCGCCAAAAACGTTGCGGCCGAGGCGTCCAATTTCCTCATGGGCCGAACCTTCCTGGATATCGACATGGCGCGCGGCGCAGACCTTCTGGGCATCGAGCGGCGACAGGCAGATGCCTTTCGGGACCTGGAGCGAGGACAATTCATAGCGCTGGGTCCTGCCCTCTCCCGCCGTCCTCTGGAGCTACGCATCGGTCCAACGGAGACCCGGCCGCCTAATGCACCCCCGCGTCTTATCCCGCTGCCTGAAGCGACACTGGAGGATGCTCGCGCCGTAATCTTGGCAGTTCCACCACCCGAGAGTATCCGGCCCCAGCGCCGGCCATCACCAAACCTCCTCGACCAGCTCATGGCAGCGAAGTCGGCAGCAATGGAGATCCGTCCCGAAGCGGTCGAGCAGCCGCTCAGCGCTGAGGAACTAAGGGAGCGGCGAAAGAGACTAGACGGCATCCTGTACGCGATCCTGGCGGAACCCGAGGCAGGATTCCGTGCCATCGGCGTCCTTTATCAGGAGTTCGTGGTCCGCTGCCGGATCGAGGGCCTCGGTCCGGCTGTGCCGGACCTGGGTGACTTCCGCCGCATGTTAACGCGCGCTCGCGCCGGGCTCGCTACCGATATGGCGGAGGATGACGCCTGGCAGGAGGTCTCGGTGCGCGCCACCCTCCTGCCTGAGGATATGCAGGGTGTTTTCATGATGATCGCCCGCGCGGCCAAGGAAGGCCGGCCCTGTCCGAACGATGCGGCGATTGCCCGCGCCTATGGCACACATTCGCTTCGCCGCGCGCGGCATCTGCTGACCTACATCGAGGAACAGGGCCTCATCGTCTGCCAGCTTGACAGTGACGGTCGGCGGATCGTGAGGCTCGTCGAATTGGCCTGGGCAACAGCACCCGGTGCTACTGATGCCGACGCATTATCGGCGGAGTAAGGCTGCAGCAGTTCGTCTTTATGATGCGACAGACGGACGCGCTTTATATTGGGCTCTTAGCTCTATGTTTTGTGCCTGCCGCAGCGGCCATGTTCGTTGTGAGGCCCTGATCGCTTGGTCGAGAATTAGAGAAGAATCTTTGGAGTTCGCAGCCTTTCGACACGAACAGGCTGTTCTTGCGTCGCGGTTGGAGCCGCAGGAGCACTACCGCTTTTTCCCAAACCGACCAAACCTACGAGATCTTATCCAATCCTTCGCCCGAGGCATCCCGCTGAGCGCCGCAACGGGCTCAGCTCTTACGCAGTTGCAGACATCCGTTGAAAAGCCGGGAACCTTAGTATTGGCCCAAAGCGACCGAAGTAACAGTGCGGCCACGGATACATTCGGAAGCCGGCGCGCCGCTGAGGAGATCACGGGACTAGATGATGGGCGTCCGCCGCATAGCCGCGGCCGGCGTCTATCTCTCAGTGTAACGTCGAAAACCAGGTATCGACGTCCTGCCGGGCCTTGATCTTTGGCATAGCCGTAGCGTCGTTGGAGTGCACCTTCGAGTTGATCGCGATTGCCATTGATCACGGTAAGAATCATCGTCTGAGGACCTCGCCCTCGTTCCAGAGATCTAAACAGTCCGAGTCTGAACTTGCGCATTTTCTAACTCGTGTCGGCCTAAAAACGAGAAAAGCTAGGGGCTTCATGGAAAGGGCATCGCCGCTCTGGTTGCTCGGCGTGCCACTGCCCACATCGTGCTATTCGCTCCGCTCCTGTTTCAGGGGCACAGCAAACTCTATAGGCGGGCTCTGGTGCCGGCAGGGATAGGGCCGCGCGAGGAGCGCCCGAATCCCGTGTCCAGGAACTTTCCGGTGCTTCCAGCATTAAAAATCGTTTGCGTGGGCAGCAAACCAAGGGGCCGCTTGGCAACTCCGTATCGGCGGCTATCCTTGGCGCGGATCATGCCTTCGTAGGAGGGTAGAGGCGTGAACATTCAGAAGCTGTCGACGCCTCAGCTGGGCGTCGAAACTATTGGCCTACTTGCGTGCCAAAACCCCTCGCCGGCGTTTCTCGATCAGCTGCCAATCGCGATCTACGCTTGCGATGCCGCCGGCCGCATTCTCTGGTTCAACGGCCGCGCGGCCGAACTGTGGGGGCGCGCCCCACGGATCGGCGATGAGAGTGAGCGCTTTTGCGGTTCATACAAGCTCTATTTTGACGGCCGCTCCATAACGCGCGAACAGACGCCAATGGCGGAAGTCCTTCGCACGGGAATCTCGATCCGTGGCGTCGAGGGCAAGGTGGAACGGCCGGATGGATCACAGATCGCGGTCGTCATCTACATTGCTCCGGTCCGCGATGCGGACGGTCAGGTGGTTGGAGCCGTCAATTGTTTTCATGAAAGCACGACGGGCGCGCGCCTGGAAGCTCCCGATGCAGCCCATGATGATTGGGTTCGCGCGAGAGACGCACGTCTGGCCGCGACCTACGAGCATATCGGAGCCGGGATCGCGGAGGTGGACCGGAACGGCCGCATGCTGCGGGTAAACCGGCAGCTCAGCCAGCTGACCGGCTATTCAGCCGATGAACTCCTCGGCAGAACCATTTTCCAGAAGACCCTGCCAGAAGACGTGTCCGAGGACCGCGCGCAGTTCGAGCGCCAGCTTGCCGGCGAGATCGACCGCTACACGATCGAGAAGCGCATCTATCGCAAGGACGGCGGATACATCTGGGCTTCGGTCACCTCGTCAAGTGTCCGCGATGCTGCCGGCAACTTCCTCTACGCCGTGCGCCTCCAGTACGATATCACCGGTCGCAAGCGTGCGGAACAAGCCTTGTCGCGACGCATGGAAGAACAGGCCGCGCTGTTTGCATTCTCGGATCGCCTCCAACACTGCAAGTCCGCCCAACAGATTCATCACGCAGCCCTCGATGCGATCACGCACGCGCTTGGCTGCGCACGGGCTTCGATTCTCCTATTCGATGCGAAAGGCGTCATGCGCTTCGTGGCATCGCGCGGCCTTTCCGAGGAATACCGCAGGACCGTGGAGGGCCACTCGCCCTGGGCTAAGGACGACCCCAACCCCCAGCCGGTCTACATGGAGGAAGTCGCAGCCTCCGACCTGCCGGACGAGCTGAAGCGGACGATCGGGCGCGAAACGATCGCGGCGGTTGCCTTCATCCCGATCGTGAAGGATGGCCGGCTCGCCGGGAAGTTCATGGCCTATCATGATGCACCACACCGCTTCACCGAGCCCGAGATCGACGTGGCGCTCACGCTCGCGCGGCTTCTCAGCTTTAGCCTGTCGCAGCTGGAAGGTGAGCAAGCCCGCAAGCTCGCCGAGCGCGATGCGCGTCAGCTCGCCGCGATTGTCGAGTCCTCTCACGATGCGATCGTCAGCAAGAACCTGGACGGGATCATCCAGACCTGGAATGCCGGCGCCGAACAACTCTTCGGCTATCGCCCGGAAGAGGCGATCGGCCGGGGGATCACCATGCTGGTCCCGGAAGACCGCCCCGACGAGGAGGCCGGCATTCTGGCGAGGATCAGGCGCGGCGAGCGGGTCGATCATTTTGAGACGGTGCGGCGCCGTAAGGACGGCAGACTGATCGACATCTCGCTGACGATCTCGCCGATTCGCGACCGCGAGGGCCGGATCATCGGCGCCTCGAAGATTGCGAGAGACATCACCGAGCGCAAGCTCGCCGAGGTGAGGCTTCAGCAAAGCGAGCGCCGGCTGCAGGAGCTGCTCGCAGCGATTCCTGCGGCCATCTACACGACCGATGCGGACGGTAGGATCACCTATTTCAATGAGGCAGCCGTCGAGCTCGCCGGCCGCATCCCGACGCTTCACAGCGATGAATGGTGCGTGACGTGGAAACTGTACAATCCGGATGGCACGCCCCTGCCCCACGACCAGTGTCCGATGGCGATCGCCTTGAAGGAGGGACGGGCCGTGCGAGGCGCCGAAGCGGTTGCGGAACGGCCAGATGGCACGCGGGTGCCATTCATACCCTTTCCGACGCCGCTGCGCGATGCCTCCGGCGAGATCGTCGGCGCCATCAACATGCTCGTCGACATTAGCGAGCGCAAGCAGGCCGAGACGCAGCAGCGGCTGCTGCTCAACGAGCTCAACCACAGGACCAAGAACAATATGCAGGTGCTGCAGTCCCTGTTGTTCAGCGCCGCGAGGAATGCCAAGAGCGAGGAAGCCTGCCGTGTTCTCAGTGAGGCAAGCGGTCGCATCGCGGCGATGGCGGCCGCGCAACGGGTGCTCTATGGCAAGAGCGACGCCAGCCGCTTTGCTGCGGATGAATTTATGCGCGCAGTAACGGAGACGGTCCGCCAGACCTTGCCGCAGGACGTCCCAATTGTGTGCGAGGCGGCCAGTGGCGTTCTCTCCAATGACGTCGCCATGCCGCTCGCATTGATTCTTAACGAACTCGTCACCAATGCGGCCAAGCACGGCGGCAAAGATGCCTCGAAGCGCATGGTGCGGGTCGGCCTCAACGGACATGACGGCGAATTCGAGCTTTATGTCGAAGACAGCGGTCCCGGCTTCGAGCTCGAGGCCGTGCGTCAGAGATCCTCGGGATTGCGCCTCGTGCTCGGCCTTGCACGCCAGCTTCAAGGCAGCTTTGAAGTGTCAAAAACGCCGTCGCGGGCGAGTCTTCGTTTTGGAAAGACCAACTGATGTTGCAATCGCCAGTGATTTACGCGCCGCACTTGGCGCTCCCGGCCGACCCCTCCGACCCCGATTCCTCGCTTCAGCAACAGCAGGGAACTGCCAAGCAACCCGGCAAACAGGTGGGCGTACTCATCGTAGAGGACGATTTTCTCATCGGCATGCAGAGCGAGATCGCTCTAACCGACGCCGGCTTTCGCGTGATTGGAATCGCAAGCACCGCTGAAGAAGCACTCGCTCTCGCGAGAGAGGAACGGCCATCCATTGCGGTTATGGATATCCGTTTAGCTGGTCGGCGCGACGGAGTGGATACGGCCGGAGAGTTGTTTCGCGAGCTCGGCGTGCGCTGCATATTCGCGACTGCCCATGATGATGAGGACACACGCGCGCGCGCCGAACCCTTTGCTCCTCTGGGCTGGCTCGCGAAGCCTTATACGATGGCTTCGTTGGTCGCGTCGGTTCGTCGAGCGGTTACGCTTGGGTCATGAGCGATCTCAGCCGCGATCCTCGTCCGAAGACGAAGTCTTGGTCCAAATGATGCTGGTGACCGCTTCCAGGTACTAGTCTAGCCAACGCCGTCGAGCCGGTGCAGGACGGCCGCATCCATATCGAGAAAATCAATGCGCCCTTCATCTATCAGCTGAAGCGCGGCGAGCGCCGAATGCAAAGTCTTGATCTTGCGATCGGCAGTAAGCCTCCGGTGAGGCTTTCAATTACCCACAAATTCTCGTCCGACCATGGCACCCAGCGCGTGTCAGTAAGGCGTGACAGCCCGCGCCACATGACTGTGTTGCCGGGTGGCGGATCGCTGCCGCGGGCAAGATAACCGCCGAGCCGGGCGATCTTGATCAGATAGTGCGAGAGCGTTTTCTGTCTTGCTTTTGGTTTGTCGTTGACGAGGCGATCGAGCACGCCGATTTCAGTCGCCGTCAACGCGATGGTGGGCGGCGCGTCTGGCGCGGAACGGTTGAGCATCGTCATCCAAAAGACCCGCCAACTCACGATACAAAAGAGCGAGATCAGATTGGTCAGACGCTGGGCGGTCCTGAGCTTCGACTCCTCAGCTTTGCAGCCCGATTTGATGATCTTGTGGAACACCTCGATCTTCCATCTCAAAGCATACCATTCGAGCTTCTCAATGGCCTCGGTGCGGGAACCAACGGGCAGGTCGGTGATCAGCTTCCACTCGATCTTCTTTCTGTTCTTCGGCGTCACGCGCTCTTCGGCATGGATCACCGTCAAGCTTAGCGCAGGATAGCGCTTCTGCTTTCCAATCGGCGGCAGGACGCGAATCTTGCGATACCTGATCTCAAGAACGGCTCGTCGGGATCGCCGTTGCTGTCTCTGACATCGATGCGATGCCGTCCTTTGACGGCGACCTCGCCCATTTCGTCGGCGATCGTGTGGTCTCCATTGCCAGCCAAGCGGTCAACGCAAGTCCTGATCACGAAATGCGTTCCAGCTTCTCGAGCCGCGCAGAACAGCTCATAGATGTCGCTCTCGCGATCGCCGATATGGACACATCGTCCCGGATCGCCCAGCAACTCCGTGGATTGCCGGACATTATCCAGCCACCGGACGCTCTCCTTCTTCTCGATGGGAACGCGCGTCGGATTGACCTTCCCCTTAAGCGCGGCGGTCCCCTTGAATTTCTTCCGGGTCCAGAATTTGACGGCCGTCAGCCAAGCGGCAGCCCTTCGGTCGTTACCGCCAGGCTCGAGTGCATCAGGATGCCGCAAACCGTGTGCGATCTCAGGCGACCCGCCTTGTCCCGTCCACTGTTTATGCTCTTGGTGATGCCGATCGCTTCTGAACTTTCGCGTTGATAGCTGAACTCGGTTGTGTCGTGCAGCACAAGAACGAGACCTTCAGCGGCGGCGGCACGATCGCGGGTCGATTGGAAATGGCCGGCCAGAATGTCCGCTTCGCTGATCCGGTCATTAGAGAAGAAGCGGTAGGCTGCCTTGGTGTTCGCCCAATCCTGGCAGACGAGCGGAATTCTCTGTCCCATAGCGCCTCCAATCTGGGTGAGCAGTTTGCGGAATCTGTCGCCGAGCCGCGCGTCCCTAAACTCGCATCCACCAATCTCTTGATCAATCCAACAGTCACCCCCCAAGGATCGCAAACAGCCTCTTGCCGATCGATCCTTTAATGTCAGCCCCATTGAGCACCCCCTCGCGAATCAGGTGCTCAGCGAGGAATCACAAGTGATTCTTTCGATTCAAGATTTCGCCGATCAGCGGATCAGCGCGGGTGGTCAAAATTATGGGTAATTGAAAGCTACGCCGGATGCATACCGTCCGCTCGTGATGCTGTTGACGGCTCCTCCACCGGCACGAGAGTGCCAAGGAGTGGGTGCCGTTTTGAGGCTCCCACGATTCGGAGGAGCAGCCTATGCAGTCAATTTCGACGATTGGCCTTGATATTGCGAAGTCGGTCTTCCAAGTGCACGGCGTTGATGCAGCCGACCAGGTGGTCGTACGCCGTCAGTTGAGGCGCCGCCACGTCCGCGGCAGCAGCCAGCCTGCTGAGGACGCCGATTGCGAGCAAAATGCTTCCCAAGAACTCGATTCCGCCGACGAATACGCCCACCCTGTAGCAGGTTGCAGACCGAGCTTAGCGATTAAGCCAGCGGCCGCACTTACGCCACCTTGGAACTGATTCAGTAACCATGCGGGATGTGATCATTCCACACAGAAACGCATGAAGCTATAGCCATACGGCGTGAGCGGCCGATCGAGCGCGCTGAGCACCGGAATGATAGGCTGAGATTCATTCACCTCTTGAAGGCTAATCTTCTCCTCCCTGAGACGCCAGCCTTCCCGGAGCGTTTTTCGTCAGAATGGTAGCACCAGAGTTGGCTGAACGCGCGAGCGTGACAATTGCTTGTCCCCAAACCTAGTTCAGCTTCTTGCCGCCATTGGTCACCCCATCGAGAAACGCCCCGACCTCGCGGTTGAGAAAATCTACATCTGCGGGATTAAAGCCACCCGCCGAAGCGTGGCCGGTCACCGTACCCGGGCTGATGGTCATCATTTTCACATTGGGAATGTTCTTGCCCATCTCCTTCGGCTCGAACTCCGGATTGAGCAGGTCCTTGGTACCCGTGAGAATCAATGTCTTCGCCTTGATCGACACTAGCGCCCTGGCTGTATCGCCACCGAACCCGGGCGTGGTGCCGACATCGTGCTGGTCGTAAGCCCAGGTCTGGTAGATCCAGTCGTTGGCGTCGAACGCCTTCATCACCGCATTCTCCTGCTCCCGCATCCAGGGCAGCACTTCCATGCCGGTCTTGAACTGGGCCTGATACATGTCTGGCGTGCGCGCCGCGAGCAAATTGAGAATGTCGCGCCACAGCCGTACGCCTTTCTCCGGCGGTGCATCGTAATTCCCGTCCATCCAAGCGGGGTCGTCCATGATCGCCTTGCGCGAGGCTTCCAGCACCGCGACCGTCCAGGCCGGCGTCTTGGCCAGCGGCACCATGGCCACCAGCGCATCCATGAAATCGGGATGGCTGACGCCCCATTGTAACGTCTGCATGCCGCCCATCGAAGGGCCGATAACCGCCACGATATGGTCGATGCCGAACTTCTCCTTCAACAACCGATACTGCGACTCCACCATGTCGCGGATGGTGAACTTTGGAAACTGCATGCGTGGCTGAGCCTTGGAATTACTCGGTGACGTCGTGAGTCCGTTCCCGATCGCGTCGGTGCAGATGATGAAGTATTTGGCGGGATCCAGCGCCTTGCCGGGGCCGATCATGAAGTCGATCCGATGATGATTGCCTGAGATCGCAGTGACCATCACGATGACGTTCGATTTTTTCACGTTCAAGGTGCCATGGGTCACATAGGAGATCGAAAAGTCCTTGATCGCTTCTCCGCTTTCCAGCTTGAGATCGCCGTCGCCGAAGAGCTGGTGTGGCGGCTGCTGCGGTGTGTGCGCGGCAACGGGCACCGAGAGCAGCAATGCGATGAGAACGAGTTGGCTTGGGCGTTTCATGACGATACCTCGGTAACTGCAAGCGTTCGACACGGGAACGTTCATCAAGATGTCTTCGCGAGAGCCAAGTCTCGGCAGGTCATTTGTTATCGGCGCAACTATTCGCGGAGAAATTTCAGCACCTGATCGAAGAACTCAAGGCGCTTTTTCTCGAACAGGACAAAATGCGTGGCATCGCTAATCAGCACGTTGCTCTTGACCGGCGCATGGACGAGATCGCGCATCAGCCCTTGTCGATCTTCTGGATACGACCACGTATCGTAATTGCCGCCGATCACCAATGTAGGTGCGTAAATGTTGGCCGCATTCCAAAGTGGCCTGCCGGTTGCCTGATAGAAGGAGTCTTCCAAGACGCCGTTCGGCGCGCGAAGGCTCGGAGGCGAGCGCGAGTTGCTGGTTGGGTCGGTCGCAAGACACGCCTTCCAGAACTCGGCAGACACGGCCGGATCGCGATATTCATCCTTGTTCTCGACAGGAATTTCACCGTTCCAGCGTCCGGTATTTGCAGCTTCGGATGCGAAACGATACGCCCCCAGCGCGAAGTTGAACTCGTACGGCTTGCGCTTGTTCTGCAGCGCGCTGCCTGGTCCGAGATTGGTGTGATTATTGAAGCTATAGAGCGGCGCGTACAGCACGAGCTTGTGCACGTTTTCTGAGTGCAGCGAGGCATAGTAACCGGCCATCATCGCACCCCATGACCAGCCGATCAGCGTCAGCTTCTTCACACCACGTTTGGCCTTGATGGCATCGACCATGGCTTCCACGTCGCGCAGCGCGAGATACGAGCGTGTCAGGGGCTGATTCTTGGTTGCCGGCTCATCCATCGCCTCCTCGCGGGTTGAGCCGCCATAGTTACGATAGTCACCCATGTAGACGACGTAGCCCTGGTTCACCAGCCAGTCGGCCCAGGAGTAATCCTTGTAGGAGAGATCGAAGTCGCAAGTCGAAGGGCTGGTCGCGCCGTGCAGAAAGAGGACGACGTTGTCGTCGGTGAAGCTCGTGTTTCCGTCCGCCATCTTCTCGCGGAGGAAAAGCTTGATCCCGGGATCGAGGGCGTCGATCTGCATGTCGGTTTTCGCGATCTTCGCTTGTTGCGCATCCGCCGCTATGCCAAATAGCACGGATGCAACCGCGATGATGGTTGGGAGCCCAGGAAGAGCCGCATCCCAATGATACTTGAGCATGTTTGCCCCGTTCAGGACTATTCGTTGCTGAAAGCCTAGCCGCTTGGCCCGTTACATCAATCATGTCCGCACTAAAAAATACACAAGAGCCGGGGAATAAGCCGGCTTTACTCTTCAGACTGCGGCACTTGACCACGTCCGTCCGGGATTGACGCTTGTCGGGCCAGACACGTTGCGCCGCAACGAACGCCGTTCGAGGGCTTAAAAGGTCGGCGGAGACCCCGTAACTTTCCGGACCAGCATCGAACCATTTATGTCGACGCCGCGGCCGCTGCAGGCTCGGAAGATGAGCCATCCGCAGTCTTCGGCGATCTACGGCCTAATTTCTGACGTCGGAGCCCGGGACGATCCACTTGAACCCGCGACGGTCGAACAAGCTGGGCCGACGAACATGGCCGCCGTTCCGATGTTGGACATGATGATGATCAAGATCGCATCGCCAGCGCGAAAAAGAGAGAGGGCCCTCGCTATTATGGCGGCGATCGATAGGCTGCCCACGAATGCCACGGGGTCGGGCGCAGCGGCGCTGCATACCGCAGCATCGCAAGCGACAATGGCAGGCTCGTTGGAACCAAGTCGCTCCGATCGCCCAATATCTTCCGTAGAGTCTTCGCCGCTCGATGGACGTTTATCTTGACCGACGCGATCGACGTGCCGTACGCCGTCGAAGCCTCCTTCAGCGACATCTCGTTGAGCTTGAGTAGAGTGCCTTGCGCTGCATAGGGGGAAGCTCGTCGATACCCGAGGCGCGCTACTCCGATCAGACGAGTAGACCGGTCGCTCGCCCACACTCCGCAGGCGCTCCAATCCAATCTAACCGCGCGTCGGCGACCTCGCAGGAACTCGAACAGCCCTGCCGTCTTAACGTTAACCAGGGGAAGGACCCAGGCTCCCTTGGGCAGCTTGCTGTCCAAGTTCAGTCTGACACACCACGTTTTGGCGCGGGCGTGACGTGAGGGACAGCATGGCAATTCGCTCAGGTATTTCTCGGCAGGCCAGCCCTTGCTCACTGCAAATCCCGTCGCAGGGAAGCGGATTTCCGCTCTGGGCCAAGGCGTGTGATCAGGCCGTCCCACCAGTGCCCGCTGGAGTTTGGCCATGATCAAGGATCGCGATAACGGATTCGCTTTGGCCTCGAGACGGAATTCCTTCTGGTTGACGCGGCGTCGTTTCGGCCGCTGTGGCACCCCGACCTAAAATTTGCGACGCTTAATTCAGCGCTCGAGGCTATTCCGGTCGACGATATCCAGTGCGACGGCCTGAAGATCGAGCCACCTCATCGCAAATCGAGCCCCTACATCGTCGAGGGTTATCACCTTCCGGATCCCGACATGAATCCGATCGATTTGCTTCCGAAAGGTATCGAGATGCGCACGCCTGTCTGCCAGTCTATCGAGGAATGCATTGCCTCGCTCAAAGCCCTGCATGAGCGTCTGCAGCAAGCCTTGCACAAGCTCGGTTATCAAGCCGTCGCGCTGTCGTTCCATCCAACCGAAGTGGCCTTCGAAGGACCTCAAAACAAACGCCGGCATGACTATTGGAAGTGGGCAATGGAAGGCATGCTGACCGATGGTCCGGACATCAATATAAGTCTTCCGACGAAGCTGGGCTCGCGGCTCGATTTAAGAGATCTGAACGAGAAAGTAAATTATTACATACCAGCCCTGACCGCACTTACTCTCGCTTCGCCGCTTCGAGAAGGCGGGCTCTGGCATATACGAGGGCGTATTGGAAAATCCGTGCGAACGTATCACCGAAGCGTTGCAGCTCCCGCTATCGAGATTCATCCTGACGAGGGTCTGCGGCTCGAGCTGAAGCCGTTCGAGATGACGAGCTCGCTGAACGATTACCGCAATTACTTTTTGCTCTGGCTTGCGCTAGTTCTGGATGAGGAGCTGAAGGGACGGGCTTCCGACCAGACGCGCGTCTACGATATGGGCCGGATTGCCTGTGATGGGCTGAATGTCGAGATGGCCAGGGAGCGTGCCACTGAGGTGCTGGCACGCATTCCTGATGTGCTCGCGTCGTGGGGATTCGATTGTGGATCCCTAGATGAGCTTCGGCAGCGCGCTGAAACAGGCCGCGTGCCGGCCGATAGCATCATCGAAATTTTCCAGCGCGAACAATCGGTGCCTGCAACATTGCGCCAGTTTTGCGATCTTCACTGATCGATCTTTTTGCGCTGGCTAATCTTCACTGGCGCTCACATTCGGCGCGGTTCGTGGCAGCATGAGCACCCCCAAGAGGAGGCCGATCGCACTAGAGATCATGCCGTAGATGAAGGTGCTGCTGTGTCCCCATTTGTCCCAGAGCACACCTCCGGCAATGCTGGCAGCAAGCTGGAACAGACCGGCGGTCGCGCTATACCATGCCATCGCGCTGGCACGCAGTTCGCTGCTAACCAGATCGCCCGCGAGAGCTCGACCCATCGACCTGAACATTGCCTCGTAGGCGCCATACGCCAGAAAAAAGCACGCGGCGGCGCTCACGCTTGCTGCAAAGGAAAACCCTGTATAGGCCAACAGACTGACAGTCATCGATGCTAGAAGTAGCGTTCGGCGCCCCCACCTATCGGATAGCAAGCCGACCGGATAGGACGTCAGCGCGGCGACCAAATTGAACCCGGCATAAATCAATGTCGTGATCAGCAGAGAACCCGTCAGCTCCTGCGTCCGCAAGATGAGGAACGAGTTGCTCGAGTTGCCGATGCTGAAAACAGCGACAACGAAGAGAAGCCTCCAATATGAACCTCGTTGCGTATTGAGCTGCGCTGATCGTCGGCGGCTGCGGTGCCTGCTGTTCGGTCACGAGCAGCATCAGTGCGAAGGCCAGCAGACCTGGCACGAACGCCAGATAGAAGATGGTCCGGATATCAACCCGCAGCACGTAAAGCAGCAGCAGCGTGAGAATGGGGCCTAGAAAGGCTCCGCCATTTTCGCCTAGGCTTTCCAGTCCGAACCCGCGTCCCCTACTCCGCTTCTCCGTCGAGGACGATACCAGTGCATCGCGCGGTGCCGCGAATGCACCCGCTCCCGAACGATCCAAGAGGCGCCCGGCGAGAACCCCTTGCCAAACCGCCGAATATCCCATCACCGGTTTTCCAAGCGCCGCCAGAGAATAGCCGATCAGAGCGATCGGCTTTCGGCTCCGAAGCCTATCGGATAGCGGGCCGAAAAATCCGTCGACGACATTTCGCCAGGCTTGAGCGATTCCGTCCACCAAGCCCACAATGCTGCCGCCCGTCCCCAGCGTTTGCGTCAGAAAGATCGGCAGAATCGGCGTGAGCATTTCGGTCGCCAGGTCCGCAAACAGGCTCGCGGCGGCGAGAAGAAAGGTATTTCTGGATAGTCCAGCGTACAGGCTGACGGGCTCCTTAGTCGGCATCTGCAACTCCCGTCGGCTGATTGCAGGCGCAGTTGTCCGGATTCCGGAAGTGGGCCATAAACCAGTATCGGTCGCCGCGCGTACTTGTCCAAGCCAACGGTCAGATACGTTGACCGGTTCTTAATGTACGAGGCGGGAACAACGAAATGTGGGATCAATTATCTTGGGGCATTTCGTCGAGAAATGCGAATCCAAATGCGCAGGCCCCAGCGAGCTTAAGACGCTGGGGCCCCCTCTCGATCTCGGAATGCTGGCGCCTCGCTCGGCGTGGGGCGAAATTTGGCGCTGCGGACTGTGTCCTAACACCGAACGATCGAGCTTCCGCGGCTAATGGACCGCGGCCGCCAGTCCTTTGCGGGTTCAGGATGGTTCAGGTGCTCACCTCAGGCAATTGCAGCGCACGTTGAAGGAGCGCGGAATTGTTGAGCACGGCCAGCGCGAGCGCCATGTAGATCGCCCAGCCGGAGCGCCGCATCAAAGCGGCTTCCACGAAGTCGGGCTGCGTATAGGCGTCGAGCCTCGACCCCTGAGAAGTGAAATAAAAGTGTGGGATTGATCAGCCCAGCGATCATCTTCGAGATGGTCATCTATGCTCCGTTACGGATGCGCGACCGGACCTATTGTAGCGGGGTCCCCTCCAGTTGAGAGAACCGGACGGACAAAATCTCTTTCATCGTTATTCTGCCGTTGACGAGCTTGTCGGCTACAATGATCTGCTGTGTATTGGCCACGCCGGCCGGTATCACCATTTTCCCACCCGCTTTCAATTGGTGGACCAGCGGAGGAGGAATCAGATCGGGAGCGGCCGTCACGATCATCTTGTCAAAGCGGGCGTGCTCTGACCAACAGTGATAGCCGTTGGTGCCAAGCTCTTCGAGTATTTCAACGGAGTATACCCCTGCGGGCCAGCTGCGCGAGGATGGCGGCGTGATAGCCAAGACCTTTCGAGAACGCTGTCGTTGGCCTTGTCGAGCAGATCGGTCATTAGGGCGACGACAAATGGCTGCGAGATAGTCTTCGCGAAGCCGATTGGAAGTGGAATATTGTCATACGCGTAGGGCTGAAGTTCGATTGGCACAAACTCATGCCGCGGCACCTTGCCTATGCGTCGCTTCCGCGACTGGATTAGCGAATAACCGCGCAGGCCCTGATGACGATTTTCTCAACCGCTTGATCACCAGCATCTGTGACGAATCAAATACCCCCTCCTGACGCCGGTGATCAGCCAAACATCGCAGGATTATTTTCACGTCTATTCAGATTTCAATCTGCTCTGCCTGCCTCTCATCGAAAGCCAAGCCGGAACGACTGATCAGTTCCGGACGCATCACGCAGATCAAGAACGGCAAGTACGGGGCGTCCGTAGAGGAGGCGCAGCCGGAAGAGCTCGAGGCCTTTCTATTGGCCTGGCAAAATCCGAAAGCCAAGGCGCCTCCGGCGCCTTCTCCGGTCGACATGCGCATCCTTCGCTCCATGTTCGTCCGCGAAACCGGCACGTGGCGGCTGGCCGGCGGCGAGACCGACCGCATCGAGTGCAAGGCAGGTTTCCGGCTTCAGCCGCAGGATCGGTTCTCGAGCTCGGGGGCAAGCAGGTGGGCGTGCTCTACGTGGAAAAGCACGATTATGGTCCCGTCATCGCCATCAAGAACGTCGGTCAGGACGTGAAGGAAGGAGGCATCTATTTCCGGTACGTCGGAGAGACCCGCCTGATCAAGCCGGGAGAGCTCAGGCAGATCATTGCCGCGCGCGAGCAGAGGGCAGTCGCCGAGTTCAGCGCCCGCATGAACCGCGTCGCAATCGGCAAGGAAGCGACGATCGATCTGGACTCCGGTGAAGTCGCCGGCACCAGCGGCAAATTCCTCATCGACAAATCCCTGCTCCCGAACATCCAGTTCGTGCGCGAGGGCGAATTCGACGAAAAGAAGGGAGCGCCGGCGCCTAGGTTGATCGGCGACGTGGAAACTGGTTTCGGAGGTCGAAAGGGAGCGAACGAGGATCATCCGCGACAACGTGGCCCCCGACGCGTTCGTCCGCAACTTCCTGCGGAACGAGAAGGTCGCGGAGCCGATGCAGTACATCCACTTCCAGGCTCACGCCCAACGGAAGTGGTTTCCCGTATGGTTCTACATCGACCAGACCCACTCGACCGCAGCTGAGGTCGCCGAGGATCTGCGCAAACAGGTCGCCACCTATCCGTCGTCGCGCGACGCATTGGTGGACCGGCTCGCGGGGAAGGACTCGGCGTTCCGCCAATCTACCAGGAAAGCCGAAGTGCTGCGCGCGAAACTGGTGCGGGGTGAGATCAAGGCGCCGACCGACATCGACGAAGATGTCGTCTTCGCCGGCGCGGTGCAAGCCCTACCGACGACTGTGAAGTCGAAGGATATCGAGAGTATTAGAGCGATCCTTCTCGACTCGATCGGGCGCTGGGCCCGGACCCGCGCAGCAGCAATCGCCGCGGAGCTATCTACAGGGCCGCCTGCCGTCTCGACGAGTTGCTCTACTCGAAGAAGAAGTGACGGACGCTAGGCCGACGCCCTTTGCGATCTCGCACGGGCTTCTCCGCCGGCGTTTCCCTGGCGGCCGCCTTCTTGCCCTCGATCGGCAACAGCATCTCCTTCTGACCGCTCGAAGACTTGCGCCGCTGGGCGATCAGTGTCCTGCTGGAAGCCGGCGCTATCCACGAATGCGAGGAGCACGGCTGGATGCAGGATCGCGCCGACCCGCACGCCCGCGATCGCGCCTTAGACACCGCGCGGCGGGACCCGCCTCAGGGCGTGTCTGCGCAGGATGCGGTTGGCGCGATCACGGAAGTGCTGGACGGCATCGGCGACACCTGCCCGGAGTGTTCGCAACAGGTCGATTAGGTCCAACGGTGCGCGGCTTAGCCAGGCGATGACATCGCGTGTGCTTGCGGCAGAGCCGGGAACCGGCCGGCGCGGACCTACGTTTAGACCCCACGATCAGAGGAGTCTTGACGATGGCACCAGCCAACCTCTCCCCACCTAAAATCGTCTCGCGTGAGGAATGGCTTTCCGCACGCAAGGCACTGTTCGCCGAAGAGAAGGAGATTACGCACAAACTCGACGAACTTAGAAAGAAGCGCCGCCAGTTGCCCTGGGTTAAGATTGAGAAGCCCTACGTCTTCGAAGGACCGGATGGCAAGTGCACACTTGCCGATCTGTTCCATGGTCGCAGCCAACTCGCCGTCTATCATTTCATGCTGACCCCGGGCTCCGATCACGTTTGCAAAGGGTGCTCATTCGTCGCCGATCATTTCGACGCCGCACGCAAGCACTTCGATGATGCAGACCTCTCATTTGCCGTGATTTCACGCGCGCCAATCGAGAGAATCGAGCAGGTGAAACGCGCTTTGGGCTGGACCTTTGCGTGGGTGTCATCCTATGGTAGCGACTTCAACTATGATTTCGGGGTGTCATTCAAAAGGGAGGACCTGGTCGCTGGCACAGCCAAGTTCAATTACGACACGATCCCGCTCAAGAGCAGCGAAGATATGATGGGCGCCAGCATCTTTGCCACAAACGAGACCGGCGAGATCTTCCACACCTACTCGGCCTATTCCCGCGGCATTGAAAATCTGATGGGGGCCTTCATGTGGCTCGATCTCACGCCCAAGGGTCGCCATCAATTCGATGACGGTCACAGCCGGCTTAGCGACGACGGCCGGGACGTCCGTACAATCGCGCGACCCGGCGGCACGGGGCCTGGCTGTCATTGACTGTTACTGGCGACATCACCGGATTAGGAGAACTTCCGGAATTGCCCTTCTGAAGCGTACAGCTCCCGCAGAATAATTGCTCCTCTCCGGAGGTGCCTCTCCGGTCAGATGGCATTTGTCCTTTCAACAACGATGTTCAAGCCTCAGGAATCGCGACTCCCGTCAGCTCGCGCAATTCGGCGATGAGCTGGTCCTGAAATTCCGGATCGGCCGCCTCACGGGCCGGCGGCTCCTCCCGGAGGTGATGTCATGCAGGCGGGAGCGCGATTGGTCTCTCAGCCACCGACGCCTACGGGCAGAGCCGAAGCCGGTGATGCAGGTAAATTAACTCAAGTCGCTTTGGTTCAAGACTTATGTTATGTGCTGCAAATCAGGAGTCCTGCGGAATGGGATCTTCAGGATGATACCTTGTTAAACGCTCAACGGTCACCTCTGATTGCCTCAGAACTTCAACGCTCCTCGCCAGCGTGGCGTATGTGTTGGCAATCGTTTGAAGCTGCGAGCGCGCGGCCGGATCACAGGTTTCTTCCGCAGCGCGCCGATAGCGGTTTGCGAGGGGCATATACTGGTTAGGCGCCATAGCGCGCCAACGCCAGATATCGTTAGGCGTTCCTCGCCCATCAACGACTTCTCTCCAATGAGGCCGGCAATCGAAGACAGCGACGGGTCATTTTTTGATGGATTCAGCCGGCGTTGTCGCGCTCGTTCGGTCCGGCAGGAGCTATTCCAGGAGCCGTTGCTTTCGTTCAATCAGCTTTGCGACTCTCGACATCGCGTCCCCGGTTTTCGGCCGGCCTCGAACAAAGAGTTGGTGCGCCGATGACGCTGACGCCAGTAGCATGACTGAGGATCAGGGTGCCGGTCCCGCGTTCAGAAGCTGGGAGATGGCGGTGATCAGTTGCGCGGGCGCGAATGGCTTTGCGATGAGGACGCTGTTCGGGATCCCCTGCGATTTCCAGGCATCGGCGTCTCCGCTTGGTCATGTAGACGACCGGAAAATCAGGCTCGATTTCCCTGATTTGCCGCGCGAGCGTCCAGCCGTTCAGTCCGGCGCCGACGCTGATATCGGTAATCAGCGCGCGATACCCGCCGCGATTGCCGCTGAAGAGGGAGAATGCGGCCTCGCCGGATAGCGCTATTTCGGCTTGGAATCCGCCGCCGCACAGGGCGTCCTCGACAAGCACTGGATCGAAAATTCGTCCTCGGCGACCAGGAAAATTCGTCCTCGGCGACCAGAATGCGGACGGGTTCGGGCACTCGCGGCTCCATGGAGAACTAGCCGCCGCCGGCTGCGTCGGGAGCCTGGCCCACGTCGTCAACTGCAGGCGCTTCGGCCCTCTCGTTCAGGTCGGCCGCCTTCTCGACCAGGCCGGCGGCCAGCTCCGGATCCCTGGTCGCTTTCACAAACCTGAGCAAGGTCGCCGCCTGCCTGCTCAGATACGCCCCTCCCGCCACTTCTCTTTGCACCCAGGTACCAGGTACGGCCCACGCCCGAAGCAAAAGAAAGTGCAACCGCTGCGATTAGTTCCTCTGAAGGTTCAAAAGTGGGCATCCCAGGCCGTGACATTGTAACCAATTTTCCCTCGGGTCCGGTAGCGGTCCAAGTTGTGACGCCGAGCTAATGCGGGGACGTAGGCGGTGCCTCGCTCGATTCCAGCCGCGACAGTGCTTCATCGATTTCCCGAAGCTCCCGCTCGACCTCGGCCAAGCGGTCAGCCTCCGCTTCCTGCCGGCAGTCGAGCAGCGCCCGCTTGCGCGCGAGCAGTTCGAGGACATCACGCATGACACTCCGAAGCGTCGCCCCCGGTGTTTGGCGATTAGAAATCTTTGGCCGAGACGTTCCTCGTTGAGCTGGAATCTAGCCTTCCTTCAGGACGGATCTCACCTCCCTGACTGGCCAGCTTTCGTCGACGGCGATCACGTGCACCTTGCTGCCGCCGCCCACCAGCATGTGAGAGCTGATCTCGTCGTCCGAAGGCAGGACTGTCAGATCGGTCTCGGGCTTCCAGTTCAGCGTCAGGTCGAGATCTCCCGGAAAAATCTGCCATTGCGAGCCGTCGTCGAGTTCGACGATGTGGCTCTCGGAATGGGATTTAATCTTCATCGCTTCGGCGCTTCCACCATTCTCTCCAGCGCCTTCAGGTGCGTCAGTCCGGACACGACCAGCCTTTGCTTGTCCGTCTGGCCCGCCGCGACCTGACCGAAGATGTGGTCGGTCAGCGCCTTGCGCGCCTGAACGAGCTCGCCGTGGTCGCGTTCCTTAAAGGCCTCGAAGATCGCCATGGCCTTCTCGATGGCCGATGGAGCGACGGTGGTTTCGAGTTCGTCGGCCATGGCACTACCTCGCGTTCTGCGCGCGTGGCTCCGAGAAGCGCCGGGCGTACTCGGCCCGTCGGCAGCGGCCGCCGGCCTGGTAGCCGCATTGCGGACACCTCAACCGAATTTCGGACTGCCGCGAACTTGCCTTCGGCAGCTTGGCCGCCATGGGCCAGGCGCCGCACTGGGGGCATTTTTCGAGGAGGTTATCGGTTTCGATCACTTGGCGGCTCCCGAGTGGCGCTGTTCACTTGTGGTCCGAGGGGGGCTGGGCCGAGTTCTTCTCGGCTTCGGCCTTGTTCGCTTCGTGATGGCCTATGGCACACCCCGCCGCGGCGCCGAGTTTGCTATGCCCGGCCATGTGTCCCGCCACACCGCCGACCACGGCGCCCTTGATGCAGCCCTTGGCTTGCGCTGCGCCGCCGGAAGCAAGCGCTATCGCCGCAGCGCAAACGACCGTAGGTATCCCTCTCATGACTGGTCTCCAGTAGCGTGTCTGGAAGTCAATCGCTGCGGAGATGGTCCGTTCCAGTCCGCACTGGCGGGCTCATTCCTAGAGGTCCGCTCCAGCTGCTGTGATTGCAGAGGGCATCTTCGCGCGCGAGAAGCCTCCGACAGGCTGAGTGGTTGAGCGTCATGGACCGAAGGACCCGTCTCGTCGGGCAGGCGGAGCAGGCGCGCCGCATCGCGCACTCGATCAACGATGCCGAGACTAAGGCCCTGCGGAAGCTCGCGGACGACTATGAGCAGCAAGCCAAGTCGCTCGAATCCGATGGACGGGACCAGGCCGAAAAGCCGAAGAAATGACACGGGCAGCACCGGCGCCTCCGGACCTCCCCGCATGTGTGCAACGGGACAGATGATGCGTCGCGTCCGTGGTGCAGCACGCCGAACTCCATGAGGATTTGATGCTCGTTCCGCCATGAGCACCGAGCTCACAGCGCGCTGCCTGAGCGTCGCGAGCCAAGTAACGGGCCGAGCCGTGGCCGGCTCGGTTGTGCCAGATCACATCTTCAGGAGAAGGGTCATGGAAACGGAAAGGCGCGAAACAGGAACATTGATCGGCAGCGATAAGGTCGAAGGCACCGCGGTGTACGGCGCCGACAATCAGAAGATCGGCTCCATCGAGCGCGTCATGATAGACAAGATCAGCGGTCGGGTCTCCTACGCGGTCCTCGGCTTCGGCGGATTCTTGGGCATCGGCGACGATCACTACCCGCTGCCGTGGTAGTCCTTGAAATACGACACGAACCTTGGCGGATACCGAACCAACGTCACCGCCGACAAGCTCAAGGGTGCGCCGAAGTATAGCAACGACAACTCGTGGAACTGGGATGATCCTGCGAGAGCGAGAGCCGTGAACGATTACTACTCCGGCTTCTAATCCTTGTCGGCAAGCCCGCCTGTGTTGGCGGGCTTGTTCTTGATGTAGCGCCGCCGCCTGCATCCTCACGCCGATGCAGGCATGAGGACTGATGAGGCGCGAGCATCCCTCGTTAGGTCACTCCTCCGATCGCCTCATCTGCCCGACGGCTTGAGACAAATCTCCCTTTCCACGCACATCCTCAATCAGGATGATCTCGCCCACGCCGATGACGCGCGTCTCGCCATCGCTGGCCGTGATCTTGTTTGGCGCGTCAGGTTTGATGACCTATTGGCGCCGAGTAACCGGATGCCAATCGAAGAACCAATCGGCGGGAGTGGTCCGGAAATAAACACCGCTGCCGGCAGACGTCCCGGGGTCGATCCGTCGGGGCCGTGTTCGGTCATCGCCTCCTTCATTGAGGGCGCCGCGATCGCGAGATCGTAGAAACCTAGCGATGTCTGGTAAGTCTTGAGCTTCCTGACCATGAGGCGAGCGGGCTCGCGGATCTCCTAGCGCCGACGGGCGACCCAGACTCCGAGCATGAATGCGATAAAGAGCGACTGCAACGGAGCCTTCAACGTCACCCTACGCAGACGATCGGCGAAGCGCATCGCAACGTCCGGCGGAGGCGGCCTACGGCTCGCCACTTCTTGCTCGGCACTCCGCCTTTCGCCCGCCACGTTCTCCACGCTGCCCCGATGGTTCGCGAGGCCAGAGGCTTCCGTCATCTCAGAGGCTTCCTTCATGTCCATGCGAGTCCTCCCTTCTTCTCGGTGAAGCAACCGGTCCCCGGACGGCACGGTTCCTACCGGCCCACGGAGCGAGCGGCGGATTACTCGGGCCGGGTGGCCGCCGGTCCGCGAATGGCAAGGGCCGGAGGGATCCAGGATCGTGCCGACCCGCATGCCGCGAGCGCGTGGAAGCACGCCCTTGACGCGCGGAGGACTGCCATCCATATACCATCCAATCAGATGATATCAGGATGATAATTCGATGCCAAGCAACGTTCACGAAATCCGACCCAAGCCGTCCGACACGGAAAAAATCACGATCAATCTTGGTTTCGTCGATCTCGGTCAGGTCGATTTGATGGTGCAGGAAGGCTTCTACTCGAACCGCACGGATTTCATCCGGACCGCCATCCGCAACCAGCTCGAGCGCCATGCCGACGTGGTCAAGCAGTCCACGGCGCGAAAGAGCCTGGACCTGGGCTTGCGAAACTACAGCCGCGAGGATCTCGAGGCGGCGCGGCGGGCGGGCGAGATGCTGCACATCAATGTTCTGGGTCTCGCCACCATCGCCCAGGACGTCACGCCCGAACTTGCCCGCGCGACGATTGCATCGATCTCTGTGCTGGGGGCCCTGCATGCCAGTCCGGCGGTCAAGTCCGCTCTGGCCGACAGGACGAGGTAAGGTCATGCTGAACCAGGACATCATTCGCGAAGCCACACGCCTCACGCGCTCGGGCCAACTCGTCGAGGCCACCGCGCTGCTTCAGCGCATGCTTCGGGGCGAGAAAGAGCGGGGCGCTACCGCACAGACGACCGGCCACCCCGCCCTTGCTGCAGGAAGAGAGCCGCCGACCATCGACGCCAAGGCGAACGCCGCCGCGACGAGGCGTCCGCGTCGCACGGCCCGGCCGCCAGTGGACCTTGCCAACAGCATCCAGGGGCTCGGACTCGGAGGATCGCTGGGACGCGCCCCGCCGTCCATGGTGCATATCGTGCCGGACGGCACCAGGTTCATCGAAGGCGTCTACGCAAATGCCGCGGGAAGCCGCGCCTATCGGCTGTTCATCCCGAGCGGCTATCATGGACAGCCCATTCCGCTGGTGATCATGCTCCACGGCTGCACGCAGTCGCCGGAGGATTTCGCCGCGGGCACGCGGATGAACTTCGTCGCCGAAGAACAGACCTGCTTCGTGGCCTATCCCGCGCAGCGGGCGGAAGCGAACCAGGCGAAATGCTGGAATTGGTTTCGGCCGGCCGACCAGCAGCGCGGCGGAGGCGAGCCCTCGCTCATCGCCGGCATCACCCGCCAGATCATGCGCGACCATTCGGTCGATCCGGAACGCGTCTACGTCGCCGGACTGTCCGCCGGGGCTGCGGCCGCGGCCGTCATGGGATCGACGTACGGCGATCTGTACGCAGCGATCGGCATCCATTCCGGACTGGCCTGCGGAGCAGCCAGCGACCTTCCCTCCGCGCTGATGGCCATGAAGCAAGGCGGCGGACTTAAGGCAACACCGAGCGACGGCCCGCCCGTGCCGACAATCGTCTTCCACGGCGATCGCGACACCACGGTGCATTCCAAAAACGGCGATCGGATCGTCCGACAGTCGATCGGCGGATCCCGCACGAAGACGGAGGTGCAGCGCGGGCGGGTACCTGGAGGGCATGCCTATACCCGCACGGTCCACACCGACGCCGGCGGGCGCGGAATCCTCGAACACTGGGAAATCCACGGAGCCGGACACGCATGGTCGGGAGGCAGCCCCGCCGGCTCGTACACCGATCCGGACGGACCGGATGCGACGAGGGAGATGCTGCGTTTCTTTCTCGAACATTCGCTGCAGCCGAGACGAAACTAGCGTCACTTCGGACGCAACGATCAGGTCTTGGGCTTGTGCTTGACGGCCGCCTCGCGAGCCAGCCGCTCCGCCTTCAGGCGCTCCCGGTTTGCATGGAATGCCTGTTGGTCGCGCTCATACTCCGAGGCCGGCGCCTTGGTGCCCGCATCTCGAAACACCTTTCGAGCTTCCCGCTCGGCCGCGGTCGGCACTCTCCTGTCCGATATGCGATTGCTCATTGCTCTCTCCTCCGGGCACAAACGGTCCTTGCGCTATAACTGCGCATTCGGACCGCCAACCTAGTGGGTAGGTTTTCCCCCGGCCAGTGCCGGGGGCGGAGATTCGACGCCTCGCGACGCCGTTAGTTCCAATCCGTTCACGTTGCCGACGGCTGCGGCTCCCCTCTTGCTCGGCGCCGCCAGCAGCGGCGATCAGCCTCCGGTACTGGCCTTCGTATTCTCGCGCCATTCGGGAGGCAGTGAAACGCCACTCGAAGCGAGCGCGCACCTGTTTTCTATCCAGTCGAGCCACTTCGCTGACTGCACTGACGGCCTCCTCCTCGCTGTCGACGATGAAACCGGTTACGCCGTCGTCGACCACTTCCGGCACGGAGCCCGAGCGATAGGCGATGACAGGCGTCCCGCACGCCATCGCCTCGATCATCACCAGACCGAACGGCGCCGGCCAGTCGATCGGAAATAGCAGGGCGGCGGCTTCCGCGAGGAACGGCTGCTTCCTCGCTTCGTCCACCTCGCCGACGATCTGCACGTTCTCGCCGTCGATGTGAGGCTCGAGATGTTTTTTGAAGTAGGCGGTCTCGGCACGCGCATCGTGAACTGGCGCGGTGAAGCGGTGGGCGAAATCGACACGGGATTCGAAGCCGCCTGCCGGCGCGCAAAGCTGCCTGGGCACGAAAACACCTACTCCATCCGTCACGCCGTCGGTCGCTACCTGCAGAAGCAAGGCGTCGAGCAGCGCGAGATCGCTCTCTGGCTCGGCCATATCCAGCCTCCGGATTCCATCGAAACGACGCTCGTGTACAGCCCGTTCCGCCCCGATTACTTGTTTAACGCCAAAGCCGCGGTCGAGCAGTTCGTCCGCGAGATCGCTTCGTATACGAAGCGCCACGACATCCTTAACCCTCCATGGACTTGAGCAATGACCAGGACGACAAAGACCGAACAGGCCTATGGCAACCGCGCAAAGCAGATTGCCGAAGGGGCCCGCACCGCCGCCGGACGCGCTCTGTCGCCGACTGAGCTCGCGGAAACCGTCATTGCCCGGCGAACTCAGCTTGCGTCATCGACGTTCCGGCAGAACCGCGCGGCTCTCCGGTTCACGATGAACGAGACCGCAGAGTATTTCCCTAAGCTGGCGCCGGAAATGCGCGCGGCCATTGCCATCCTCGAGGACGCCGAATCGATCAAAAGGCCTGACGAGTTAATGCCGCGCACCTCGCAGATGAAGTTGAAGCGTCTCGATGACGACTTGGATCGCATCTGCCATGGCGCTCTGGCTACGAGAAGCCCCAACGCGAGCACGCTGGTGGATTGCCTGACTGTGGGATCGCTTACCGGCGCCCGGCTTGTCGAGTGGCCGACTGCTCAATTCGGTCCGTCGAGCCAACGCCATTTCGAGTGGGAACTGAAGCTTGAAAATGGGAACATTCGAACGGACGCGCTCACGGCGAGACGCGGGTGCTGCGCTGGGCCTGGTTGCCGGAGGACCTCGTCATGCAGACGAAGGCATGGATCTTCGCGGCTCGCGAAGCTGCGGCGAATGGACAGTACGAAACCTTGGTCGAAACCCTCGAATCGTTGATGCGCAGGCTTACTAAGCAGCTCTTCCCGCGCCGGGAACGCCGCCCCACGCTTTCGTCGGTCGACACGCTACGACCGCGCGCTGGAAAAAGGTCTATGTCGTCTCTGCCCGCACTGCTGAAGAGAAGCAGCTCGGACTTGCGATGGTTGCAGCGCTGCTAGGCCACGCCACGGATGAAACTGCGACCCGCCACTATGCTCGCGCAGGGGAGGCGGACGGCCGCTTTCCGGTGCCGAGCCCCGATCCGGCTAAGGTTGCACGCATTCGCAAGCGCTACTCGCTGGCACCGAGCGCAAAGCGCATGGTCGCGAAGCCCTAGTCGCCAGCAAAAGAGCCCACCGGGTGATTCGCCGCCGGAGCGCTTTTGAATCGGACCTCCTTCGCATTGAGGGTCATGGTCGCGATCAAGCTGCCGAGGTAGCGAATGGTGATAGCATAATCGTCGGACTGGCTGGCCTCGTTCGGCCAGGCGACAATCAATCGGCAATGATCTGCTCGCGATTGCCGGCGTGTAAACCCAGCGCACTTGTCCGCATGATGTGGCAGGCGAGCCGAACCAGTTTGCCTCGTGCGCGGCTATGCGGCGACCGATCGAACGCTTCGTACGTCACGCGGATCGGGCTGCTGATCATCTCAGTTCAATAAGCCAGATGTCCGCAGCCGCGCCGGGTTGCGCGGGACGCCGCTTCAGTGATGCTCGCGCAGCCCGAAGTCTGGCGCTTGCCGTACGAAAGCGGGAATGATAGTCGATCGCAAGGCCGAGATCGTTTGGAGTGATGCGGCGAGCGGTAGGTTTCCGAAGGCGAGTTGGCACATGACGTATGTAACACCCGCCTCAACGACCTGGCTCTTCAGCGCCTCTCGCACGGTGGATGGTGATCCGACTAGACAGAAACCATCATCTAAGGCTTCTTCAAACGACTTTGGGAGATTTGGCGGAAGGGGCAAATTGCGCGTGCGCGACAGGAAAGTGAATGTATTGAACCAGCGCGCGTAAGCAGGAGCCGCCAGAGCACGAGCCTCAACGTCGGACTCAGCGACCACGACAATGCGGACCATACCAAGCAGCGGCATATCTCGCGTTGGGCCCGCTATCCAATGCGCGCGGTAAGCGTCCGTGATTGGCCGAATTGCGTTGCTGTTTCCGACGCAGGCGATATTGATCGAATTCTCCGCCGCCCATCGGGCCGTCTCCGGCTTCGTCGTCCCATACCACAGCGGTGGATGGGGTTTTTGGATGGGTGAGAGGGTGATCGGCACGTCAGAGATGCTGAAATGGCGACCGCAGTACGTAAGGGCATCTGTCTCCATGGCTTTGATGACAATTTCGACCGCCTCGTTGTAGCGCTCCTGCGCCTCCGCAGGTGAAACGCCGAAAAATGAAAGTTCGAGTGGGACACCGCCGCGGCCGATGCCAAGATCGAGTCTGCCCCCACTCAGCTGATCCAGCATGCAGATCTCTTCGAAGGCGCGCAGCGGATGATATAGATTCAACAGCATCACCAAGGGTCCGACTCTCAGTTTTCTTGTGCGTTGCGCCACCGCGGACAAGAACAAGTTGGGTGATGCCGCCAGACCATGTGGAGTGCCATGATGTTCTGCGACGTGATAGCCGCGAAAACCAGCCTCATCGCACGCCGAAGCGATTTCTAATCGCTCGCTGTATTGCTGGCGAAGGCTACCGCCCGCATGATCCAAATGGTCAAAAACACCAAAACTGAGGGCAGGCATCGTTGCGCAGTTCATGGCAGCTTCCCTTTAGTCTGATCGCTTAGCTGGAGGATTGGAGGTCTTCGGGAGTAGCCGGCCACATTCACAAAACGGTTGATGTGCCGAGTCTCGATATCGATCCTTGAAAGGAGAAGCTTCACCGGCTCCCAATCACGTCGCCCGCCCCGGAACTGAGCTCGACGCGCATGCCTTGTACGAGCCCGATGTCGCGCAGAAGCCGCGTCGCGATGGGGCGGAGATTGTCAGCCTGCAGCACCGGCCTGCGAAGTTCCCGCTTCGAATGCCCCAAGACGTCATTTTGCATCGACCAGTCTCGCCGTGTTGCTATGCAGCCCGGGTGTGCCGCCCCCCAATACGTTGCGCTGCTTGGATTGATCTCGGCTGAAGTGCGTTGCGGCACTTCCAGTGCACGCTGGCCATTTCGTGTTACATTAAGATTACAAGTTTGAAGAACTCGGTTACGGCGGTGATTGCGCGGTTCCCGCTCGCACGCAGCTACCGCCGGCCGCCAGAAGTGCGGCCAGCAGCACAGCGCCGACGGAGCGGCGTGCCGGACAACGCCGTCAGTTTCGAAGGCGGCGTGAGTGCGACGCGACGACGCGAATTAGGATCAGCGGTTTTTCCACCAGCGTAGCCCACTCCAATCGCCAGTTGCGAGGATGGTCGCTGCAGTATTCCCCCCTGTCATCGAAACTATACATGCCGGCGATTGGAAAAGTTCGTCCCGCGCTGCGATCAATACTTAGCACTGTCGCAGATTCATCGAGTAAGGCTCGGCGGGGCCGCAGCGCGGCTTCAATGTGGTCAGCACACCAACGAGAACGCGCTATCTCCCCGAGTATGCCGCATCAGGCAACTTGATTATGCGAAGCACTTCAATGCGTGGGGTGTTCGTTGATTCCCCGCTCACTCCCAACGCGCTCAGGAGGCATCCATGGCTTTCACGTTAAAGATCAACGGCACGCCCCAAGAGGTCGATGTCGACGGGGATGCCCCGCTGCTCTGGGTGCTGCGCGATGTGCTCGGCCAAAAGCATTTTCAACAGGGTCGATGCTGTCATTTAGGTGGTGCATATCCTCCACGTTCGGTGACACGCCGCATGACCGCGCCGCGGTTAACTCGCGGCCGATATCATCCCGTGCATTCTTGCCTGGCGCGGCGACTATGCTATCTGGGCTATCCGGACTATCGTGTTGAACCGCTATCGTGGGTAGCGAGCCGGTTCGTGTGGATTCTATGGGCTGCTTCATTCGTGAAGGCTTGGGGGCCTAGCTGGCCAAAACACGGCCAAGCTGAAGAGCCAAAGCCGTTCTTGCATCGTCCCGCCGCAGATGAACGGGGAGTTCAGTCGATTCCGAGCAACGCAGCCAAGCGCTCGCGCACTTCGGTTAGCACGACGTCTGGTGCTCGTCCGGCATGTTGGATCCGTCGTTTCTCCCAAGAGACGCTGCGGGGTTGGTCGGCTAGCACAACGCCGCGGAAGCCGGCACCTTCAGGCAGCTTGGCCTCGAAAGGATAGTCTCGTACACGGCTGGTGATTGGGCAGATCACGCAAAGGCCGGCTGCGGCATTGTAGTTGTGCGGTGATAATACGATGGCCGGTCGTCGGGCGCTTTGTTCGTGGCCGACGGTTGGGTCAAGATCGATCCAGATGAAATCGCCGGCCTCCGGACAGTAGTTACCAGACTTCGTTGCCAACGGGCGGCCCCCAATCAATCTCTTCATGACGGTTGTCCGGCGTTATACCGGCAACCAACTTGTCGAGTGTGTAGCGACGCTTGCGCCGCGGCGACCGGGAGATCTCGATCACCAGTTTACCGTCGCTCACGGTCATTTCGGCGGCCCTGCCGTCGCGGGCACCGATTTCATCGGCGAATGCTTTTGGCACTCGCAGTGCCAGGCTGTTGCCCCACTTCTGGAATGCCACCTTCATGTTCGGGCTCCGACATTGATGATACAATGTAGATACGAGCCGAGAGTTCGTCAAGGTGGTGTGCCCCCGGGACCGGCCGGGCACAAGACCGGAAAGCGATCGTCGCTACCCAAAACGATAATCCGAAACTCGATTGATTTGGACGAGTCAATACGCTATTCCGGAAGGTCGTTATCTGATGGGCGCGGTCAGCACTTTGTCATTGGTGTCGAAGTCTGGCAGAGAAGACAGCGAGCAGCTTTGCCGGCTCTGTCTTGCTCGCGTTGCGGCTGATCGAATGGGTCGCGCCCGGTGGTTCGGACCAGCTCTCGCCTGCCCCATAGATGCGCGTCTCGCCATCATTCACCTTCGACTCGATCGCGCCCGAGATCACATAGGCGTAGATGAAAGCCGACTTCGCGTGGGTATGGGACGGAGAGGCCGCGCCCGGCGCGTAATCGACTTCCAGGGCGATCAGCGACTTGCCTGGGATATTCGGAATGGCCGCCTCGAAGTTCTTCGTGACAATTTGTTGGCGCGCGGCATGCTGAGAGCTCTCGCGTCAAGTACGACTTGTGGTCCGATGCCCCGGAATTGAACGAGCTGGTGACTGGAGGAGCTGAGGAGCTTGAGTCCGGAGTTTTGGCGCCGGCTGAGGATCGCGGCATCCGTATGAGATTGTCCGGCGAGTAGGTGATGAGACATTCCGAGCTTGAACGATCAGGATGCTCTGTGCGATATTCCGAGGCCAACGACGACCCAGCCAGCTTCAACTGCTCCTTATCAGGAGTGCGAAATCGCAGAACATCGTAGTTTGGCGTGCAAAATCGCAGATTTGGTAGCGAGGGGCGGTCTTGTACCCTCACCCCCGGAAAAGTGCTGCGGTTCAGATCAGCCAGATCGCCGCCCGACACCGAAAGCCCACCCAAGAGGCGGCCCGTTTGGTCTCGCTGCTTGAGTTCCCCTGTGACCCGAGATCAGTTACGACGAGGGCGAAGCCTGCCAGGATCAGCAGGGCCATTATATAGCCCGCGCGGAGTTGCCACTCGCCCGCAGAATCGGACTTTCTGACCCTTCCTCATCAAAAATGTAGTGACGGCTTTTCGGCTAGCGCACTGATTTGTATGAGGCCGATACTCTATTCAGCGCAAGTCGGGCTAATGCGTCATCCCCGGAAGCAGGTCGACCGCAAGGTTTACCAGCTCGCTCTAGTCGACGTGCATGATGTTCATGCGGGAGCTGAAGTCGTTTCAGTTGGCGATTGCCACCTGCGATACAAATAATGCGGTCAGCGGCGCCGAGATGCCGCCCTCGTGCACGCAACCGGCTCCTGAACGGCTGAAGCTCCTTATCGTGACATCCGAGCGACCGAGGCCTCTCATTATGCGGACACCACTGACTGTTCGACTGGTCGATTTTTGCGTCCGGCGTTGCCGGCTGGTTGCCGCGGTCGGTGCCCTCTTGCTTGTTGTCGCCGCCACCTATGAAGTCGCACGCTTTTCGATTACCACCAACGTCGACGCACTGATATCCCGTGCTCTCCCCTGGCATCGACGTCAACTTGCTTTCAATGAAGCATTTCCGCAAAAGGGCATTTTGGTTGTGGTGAGTGCCGCCACGCCGGAAAATGCTACGCTGGCGGCAAACGCGCTGGCGCAACAAATCTCCAACCGGTCGGACCTGTTCCGCTCGGTCGAGCAAACCAATGGTGGTTTCTTCGAACGCAATGGCTTCCTGTTCGAGTGCAATGCTGATGTCGAAAAATCAATTGACGGGTTGAAGCAGGCGCAACCGTTGCTCACCAAACTGGCCGGCGATCCGACCCTTCGCGGAGCCGCCGGAGTCCTGTCCTTTGGTGCGCACGGGGTTCAGGGAGGGGAGCTGAAACTCGATCAATTGGCATGGCCTCTGTCACTGGTCGATACCGCGCTGAGCGACGTCCTTGGCGACAGGTCGGCGAGCTTCTCCTGGCAAGAGCTCTTGCAGGGACATAAGACCAGCGCGAGCGACCTGCGGCGCTTTATCGAGGTTGAACCGGTCCTGGATTTCAGTGCCTTGCAACCGGGCGCGACGGCGACTTTCGGCATTCAACAGGGGGCCAGCGAGCTGAACCTTGCCGGGAGATACCATGCAACGGTCGGCTTGACCGGCGAAGTCGCGCTCAACGATGACCAGTTTTCGGTCATCAGGCAAAGTGCGGTTCGCGATACATTGACAGCTGTCTTCGGGACACTGCTCGTTCTTTGGTTCGCACTTCGCTCCTGGAAGATCATCGCTTCGGTGTTCTTCAGTCTGGCGGTCGGCCTTTCAATCACCGCCGCGCTCGGCCTGATGGTGGTCGGCGCGTTCAATCTGATTTCTATCGCCTTCTTTGTGCTGTTCGTCGGGCTCGGGGTTGATTTCGCCATTCAATTCAGCGTGCGTTATCGCTCGGAGCGTTACAAGAACGATCATTTGCACGGAGCGCTGCTGGGCGCCGCGCGACAGGTAGCGGGCCCTCTGGCCCTCGCAGCCGGCGCGACTGCGGTCGGCTTCTTTTTCTTTATCCCGACCGACTACAACGGTCTTTCGGAACTCGGGCTGATCGCCGGCTGCGGAATGCTCATCGCCTTTCTCTGCAGTATCACCCTGGTGCCTTCGATGTTGGCGATACTGAATCCTCCAGGTGAGTCCGCGCCCATCGGCTTTCGCCGGTCTTGCGTCGCTCGACGGCTATCTGCAACAACACCGTATCCGGATCATCGCAGGGACCATTGGTATCGTTTTGGTCACTACACCCCTGTTGCAACTGCTGCAGTTCGATTTCAATCCGATGGACCTGCAGAATCCGAACGCGCCCTCGGTCGTTACCTACCGCGCACTGCACGGCCCGGCGCGCCGGCCAGACAGGACTTCTACAATCGTCGCTGACGCGAGCAATTATCTTTAGCGCACTTACCAATGCAATTGCATTCGGAAGCATGTGGACGTCGAACTATCCGGGGATGTCGAGCATGGGCAAGCTGATGGCGTTGTCGCTGGTATGCACGCTGGCCGCCGCCGTGCTCTTTCAACCGGTATTGATGGGGCGCCCGCGCCAGCGAATACCTTTAACAAAGCTCAGGGCTCAATGTCCCGGCGCTGGTGCAAATGTCGTAGCGCACAGCAAGGGCTACAAGGAGATGCGTAATGTATAGCTTACGAGATGTCTTGGAGCAGAGTCACAAAGAACGAGTGGCAATCGGCCATTTCAACGTTGCGGACTGGGTTCTGCTGAAGGCGGTGTTGTCATCCGCGCGAGAACTGAAGGTCCCCGTGGTCGTCGGTGCATCCGAGGGCGAACGGGAGTTTATCGGAACTCGCCAACTTGCGGTGCTGGTGCGGAGTCTCCGGGAGGAATGGGACTGGCCGATCTTTCTTAACGCGGATCACACCCATTCCCTGGCCAAAGCCATAGAAGCGGCCGAGGCCGGCTTTGATGCGATCGTCTTCGATCTTTCCGCGCTGCCATTCGAGCAAAACGTACGCCAAACCAAACAAGCGGTTGAAACCCTCAAGACAATCAATCCCGCCATTCTCGTGGAGGGAGAGATAGGCGACATTGGAACAGGTTCTGAGATACACGAAGAGGCTCCCGAGTTGTCGAGGGGTTTGACCTCTCCTGCAGAAGCGAAGCAGTTTGTTGAGTCTACGGGCATCGACATCCTAGCTCCAGCCGTGGGCAACATGCATGGGATGCTAAAGAGCATGGTGCATGGACAAACACGGAAGCGGTTGGATATCCAGAGAATCGCTGAGATCAAGGAAGCGGCCCAAGTTCCGCTTACGTTGCACGGCGGATCGGGAACCGACGACGAAGACTTGCGCAAGGCAATCGCCGCTGGGATCAACATCATCCATATCAATACTGAACTGCGAGTTGCCTGGAGACGCGGCTTGGAGGAAGGTTTGGCCAAACGGCCCGACGAAGTCGTCCCTTACAAGATCCTGCCATTTGCAGTCGAATCCGTGAAGAAGGTTGCTTCCCCACGCTTGAATCTATTCAATTGTGGAAAGTAGCTTGTAAAGCTCGCCCTCGGCAAAATCGACGCTCGTATCCAAGGCGCAGTCATCATTGACGCGCCCGGCCGTCCGGAAAATGTGCGGGGTTTCGGATGCCGGCCGGTTGAGGGACAGCGATCGCGCGTGGAACGGATGTCCCGGCGACCGACAAGGTTATCTGAGATAACTCTTGACGCCCGACATCGAGCGATCCCCGCAAGGTCCAATGTCGATTATGCTCGATCCCTTTCAAGGGTGTTCCGCAAGGGCTCGTCGCGATGCAGGCTCAGAACCGTGCGAATCATCGCAAGATGAGAAAAAGCCTGAGGGAAGTTGCCAACCTGTATCCCGGCTCTGGTGTCGTATTCTTCGCTGAGAAGGCCAAGATCGTTACGCAGAGCGAGCAGACGCTCAAGCAGGGCGTTTGCTTCTGCGATCCGACCTTGCATCTGGTAGACGTCGGAGAGCCAGAAACTGCACGGGAGAAAAACCCCTTCACCAGCGGGGAGCCCATCCACGCCGCTGTCTGTTCGGTAGCGCAACACCAACCCATCCGACATCAGCTCACTCTCGATCGCGGCCACTGTTCTAGCAATGCGAGGATCATCAATTGGCAGAAATCCGACAACTGGCATCAGAAGCAGGCTGGCATCCAGTTCAGAACTATCGAAGCTTTCTGTGAAGGCCTGTCGTGCCGTGCTATACGCCCTCGCACATACGGTGCGGTGGATCTCATCCCGGATTGAGCGCCAGCGATCAATCGGCGCTTCGTAGCCATATTTCACCGCGTCCTTGATGCCACGATCAAACGCGACCCACGCCATGACCTTCGAGTGGGTAAAATGTCGCCTTCTACCCCGCACTTCCCAAATACCGTCATCAGGCTCTTTCCACATTTTTTCCAGGTGATTGAGTGAGAGGTTCAGCAAAGACCGTCCTGCGACGAATGGAGCAAGGCCACTTTTTCGCGCGAAATGCAGCGCGTCTGCCATTTCCCCCCAGACGTCAAGTTGCAACTGGTCCGATGCCGCGTTGCCAATCCGGACTGGCAACGATCCTCGATAACCGGGAAGCCAAGCAACCTCCCACTCATTCAGGCGACGTTCGCCGCTTAAGCCGTACATGATTTGAAGATCCTCAGGACTGCCCGCCACCGCCCGCTGCAACCACAGGCGCCAGGCTAAGGCTTCCTCGTAGTAACCGGCGCCCATCAGGGCAATGAGCGTGAGCGTTGCATCGCGGACCCAACAATAGCGATAGTCCCAGTTGCGCGAGGCGCCAATTTCCTCCGGCAACGAGGTCGTTGGTGCGGCGACAATCCCGCCCGTCTCGGCAAAAGTTAGCGCCTTGAGCGTCAATAGAGAGCGCATCACTGCTTCGCGGCGATGTCCATGGTAAGTGCAACGTGTAGACCACTCCCGCCAGAAAGCTTCGGTGTCGTTAAGCGCAAGATCAGCATCGATGGCGGCGGGCGGCGACCGGTGCGATGGCCCGTAGGTGAGGACAAACGGCATCCTTTCGCCGCTGGAGATCGTGAAGTCTGCGGTGGTCGAAAGGTCTTCCCCCTTCAACTGGACAGGTGTTCGGAGGACAACAAGGTTCGGACCAGCAATGGCGGCGATCCCGTCCTTGTCGGGTAGCTGAGAGACCCAGGGCACAGCCGAGCCGTAGTCGAACCGAAACGCGAGCTCCATCCGAACCGACGGGCGACCCGATCGTCCATCGACAATGCGGATGATCGACGACTCGGAACGGTTCGTGGGCATAAAATCGATGACAGCAAAGGATCCGTCCCGAACCGTAAAAACGGTCTCCAGTATCATGGTGTCGCCACGGTAGCGGCGCGATGTCTTGCACGACGGGTCCGCAGGCGCGATCGACCACCGACCGTGATTTGGGTTTCCCAACAAGGCGGCGAAGCAAGCCGCGCTATCGAAACGAGGCCAGCACAGCCAATCAATTGAGCCGTTCCTGCCGACCAGCGCCGCCGTCTTGCAGTCACCGATAAGACCGTAGTCTTCAATCCGCAAAGGACCATCAAATCGTTTCTGGAATCGGCTGGCAGCATCCATCTTGTCACCATGTGCGTACCTACGCGGACATGGACGACTGTACCACGCGGCATCGAACGCCCAGATGCAGCATGCGCATCTGGTGACTGCAATCGTTTCACTTCCGAGAACGCCGATATGGGTGCAGCCTCAAGGCGGCTCGGGCCGCACGCTGAGCATATTGCGCGGAGCCAAGGGTAAGGCCGATGAATCAAGTTGTCTTCCTGGTCGATGTCGACAATACGCTTCTCGACAACGACCGCATCCGGGCCGACATCAACGCCTATCTTGAGCGCCAGTACGGTGCCTCGTGTCGCGATGGGTACTTGGCAATTCTTGAGGAGCTGTTCGAGGAACTGGGATATCGAGACTATCTCGGCGCGCTGCAACGGTACCGTGTCGAACACCCGCAGGACATGCAGCTATTGTCCATGTCATCATTCCTGGTCGATTACCCATTCGCCAATCGTCTGTATCCGGGATCCCTGGATGTGCTCGAACGACTGCGTCAGTTGGGCCCAACCGTCCTTCTCACCGATGGCGATGTCGTCTTTCAACCCCGCAAGGTTGAGCGCTCTGGGCTTTCGGAGGCAGTCAACTCACACGTGCTGATTTACATCCACAAGGAACTCGCTCTCGATGATGTCGAGGCCCGCTATCCGGCGCTGCACTACGTTCTAGTGGATGACAAGCCGCGTATCCTTGCCGCGGTTAAGGAGGCCTGGGGCACCCGCGTCGCCACCGTCCTTCCCCAACAAGGACATTTTGCCCATGACGCGAACGCCCTCGCCTCGTTCGCCGCACCTGACGTTACGGTGGACCGGATCGGAGACCTGCTCGACTGCGATCTTGCTCACCTGTTTGCGGCAGCCCCACGGCTCGAAGCTGTACGGATGTGAAGCGATGAAGGCAACGCAGAAGCTCCACGAACTCGGACAGAGCATTTGGCTCGACAACATGACCCGCGATCTGCTGACCAGCGGCACTCTGAGGCGCTACATCGCTGACTTGTCGCTGACGGGACTCACATCGAATCCGACGATCTTCGACCATGCGATCAAGAACAGCTCTCACTATGATTCAGCGATCCGCAGCAAGCTCACGGAGGGAACGTCGGGCGAGACGCTATTCTTCGAACTGGCAATCGAAGACCTGGCGCAAGCGGCAGACCTGTTCCACCCGATTTGGGACCGCACCAACGGTGTAGACGGGTGGGTCTCGCTCGAGGTCTCGCCCCTGCTCGCCCATGACACCAACGAGACCTTGGCGGCAGCGCGCGCGCTTTACCAACGTGCCGGCAAGCCCAACCTCTTCATCAAGATACCCGGCACAGCGGAAGGCCTGCCAGCGATCGAGGCCGCGATCTTCGCCGGCGTTCCAATCAATGTCACGCTATTGTTCTCCCGCGAGCAATACCTCGCAGCAGCTGATGCTTACCTGCGCGGCATCGAACGGCGCATTGATGCGGGGCTGAACCCGGCAGTCCCGTCGGTCGCCTCGCTGTTTGTCAGCCGTTGGGACGTCGCGGTCAGCGGCAAGGTCCCGGACGAGCTGACCAACCGACTTGGCATCGCAGTCGCCCAGCGTACCTACAGGGCATACCAAGAGTTGCTCACATCGGCACGGTTCCAGCGCGCCGCCAATGCCGGCGCCCGCGCCCAGCGACTGTTGTGGGCTAGCACCGGCACCAAGGATCCGATGGCGTCCGACATCCTTTATGTGAAGGCCCTTGCTGCGCCCTTTACGATCAACACCATGCCAGAGGGCACTCTGCGAGCATACGGAGACCACGGTGAAGTGCACGAGATGCTCGCGCCGGATGGAGGCGATTGCGAGCGAGTCCTGGCCAGCTTCACCGAGGCCGGTATCTGCATCGACGCGCTCGCGGCCCGGCTGCAGGACGAGGGCGCGGCATCGTTTGTGAAGTCATGGAACGATCTATTGGCCTGCATCGAATCGAAGAGCGCGACGATTCGTGAGGCGAGCTGAAAGGCTGGAGAGGAGACGGTGGTTATGGTTCAGGGTAGGCATTCACCGGAGCTGGTCAGCAAGCGACCCACGAGCGTTCCAGCCTTGCGGAGACGGCCCGCCTGGGCGGCGTTAGAGCGGCACTACCAGACCGTGAAGGACCTGCACCTCAGACAGCTCTTCGCCGAGGATCGCAAACGCGGCGACAGGCTCGCTATCGAGGCGGCTGGAATCTATCTCGACTATTCCAAGAACCGGATCACCGACCAAACCTTGGCACTATTGCTTCGGCTTGCCGAGGAATCGGGGTTGCGAGACCGCATCGATGCGATGTTCCAGGGCGACAACATCAACGTCTCGGAGAACCGCGCCGTGCTTCACGTTGCCCTGCGCGCGCCACGCGACGCTTCGATCATCCACGACGGACGCAATGTGGTGCCCGACGTTCATGCCGTTCTCGACAAAATGACGGCTTTCACGCATCGGCTACGCAGCGGCGCCTGGAAGGGTCATACCGGCAAGCGCATCCGCAATGTGATCAATATCGGCATCGGCGGATCTGATCTTGGACCGGTCATGGCGTACGAAGCGCTGCGGCACTACAGCGAGCGTGCCATGACATTCCGATTCGTCTCCAATGTCGATGGCACGGATTTCGCCGAGGCGGTGCGCGATCTCGATCCCGCCGAGACGCTATTCATCGTCTGCTCCAAGACCTTTACCACGCTCGAGACCATGACCAACGCTCGCACGGCGCGTGACTGGCTGTTGGCCGGTCTGAACGGCGAGGCAGAGGCCATTGCCAGCCATTTCGTCGCCGTCTCGACCAACGCCTCGGAGGTTGCGAAGTTCGGGATCGATACCGCCAACGTGTTCGGCTTTTGGGACTGGGTCGGCGGCCGCTACTCGATGGATTCGGCGATTGGCCTGTCGACGATGGTGGCCATCGGTCCGGATGGCTTCCGCGGCATCCTGAATGGCTTTCACGAAATGGACGAGCATTTCCGATCTGCACCGTTCGAGCGCAATCTGCCGGTTCTGATGGGTCTGCTCGCCATTTGGTACAATAATTTTTTCGGCGCGCAGACCGTCGCGGTGCTTCCCTATGAGCAGTATCTCAAGCGCTTTCCTGCCTATCTACAGCAGCTCACCATGGAGAGTAACGGCAAACACGTGACTGCCGACGGTCTCACGGTGGATTACGACACCGGACCGATCTACTGGGGCGAGCCGGGCACTAACGGCCAGCATTCGTTCTATCAGCTCATCCACCAAGGCACCCGGCTCATACCCTGCGATTTCATCGCCTTCGCCCACACCTTGAACCCGCTCGCCAGACATCACGACATGCTGCTCGCCAACGTCTTCGCCCAGACCGAGGCGCTCGCCTTTGGCAAGACCGCCGAAGCGGTGAAGGCCGAAGATACGCCGGATTGGCTTGTGCCGCATCGGCTGTTCGCGGGCAATCGTCCGTCCAACACCCTCCTGCTGGACACCTTGACGCCGGAAGCGCTCGGCAAGTTGGTCGCGCTCTATGAGCACTCCGTCTTCACCCAGGGGATGATCTGGCAGGTCGATTCGTATGACCAATGGGGCGTGGAATTGGGCAAGGCGCTTGCCCAGCAGATCATTCCTCAGCTCGAGGACCCCACGGAGCCCGAACTCAAGCACGACAGTTCGACCAACGCGCTGATCCGGCGCTATCGCAAACTCAAGGCTTCCGGCTGATGCCTCGAAGATATGATCGCGCGCCCTCGATCCCGCCGGTCAATCGCCACGGCTCGCTCGAATTCCGCCGTTCGGCCGCAGGCGTCCCGTTTGGGTGCGGCGAACCCGCGGAAAACATAATCAGGAGAGCTAACCCATGCAACTTGGAATGATCGGCCTCGGCCGCATGGGAGCAAACATGGTGCGCCGCCTCTTGCGGGGCCGACATCAATGCATCGTGTTCGACAGGTCCACAAAGGCAGTAGACGAACTGGTGAAGGAGACGGCTGTCGGCGCCGCGTCGTTGCGTGAGTTCGTCGAGAAACTGACGAAACCTCGCGCAGTCTGGCTGATGGTGCCGGTCGGCGCCGTAGACCAGACCATCGCCGAGCTGCTGCCCTACCTTGAGCACGGCGATATCGTGATCGATGGCGGCAATTCCTACTACATCGACGACATCCGCCGAGCCAAGGAGCTGACGCCCAGGGGCATCCACTATGTGGACGTCGGGACCAGTGGCGGTGTCTGGGGACTCGAGCGCGGCTACTGCATGATGATCGGGGGCGATGCCAGCGCGGTAAGGCACCTTGACCCGATCTTCGCCACGCTCGCACCGGGTCGCGGCGACATTCCACGCACTCCGGGACGCGACGAGGCGATCGGCAAGGACGGCAGAACGTCCGAGCAGGGCTATCTCCATTGCGGCCCTAGTGGTGCCGGCCACTTCATCAAAATGGTACACAACGGCATCGAATACGGCGTGATGGCGGCTTATGCGGAGGGCTTCGCTGTCCTCAAGGGAGCCAATGCCGGGAAAAGGCCCGACGTCATCGACGCCGAAACGACGCCGCTGCGCGATCCCCAGCACTTTCAATACGATCTCGACCTGGCGGAGATTGCGGAGGTCTGGCGGCGTGGCAGTGTCATCGCCTCCTGGCTGCTTGACCTCTCGGCCGCAGCCCTGATCCGGGATCCTGCGCTCTCGACCTTCGCAGGGCGCGTGTCCGACTCCGGCGAAGGTCGCTGGACCATCAAAGCCGCCATTGATGAGGGCGTGCCAGTCCATGTGCTGTCCTCCGCCCTCTACGAGAGGTTCAGCTCGCGCGGCGAGACGGATTTCGCGGACAAGCTCTTGTCGGCGATGCGTTACGAATTCGGCGGACATCTCGAGAAAACGGCTTGATTACAGACTGATCAAGGCGCGGGCGCAGGAACGGAGCCGAGTCGAATGACCAGCGAAAAGCTCGACCAATTAGCGATCAACACGATCCGCACCCTGACGATCGACGCGGTGCAGCAGGCAAATTCAGGCCATCCCGGCGCGGCAATGGCGTTGGCGCCGCTCGTCTATGTCCTCTGGAACCGGATCATGCGCTTTGATCCGAAGGATCCGATCTGGCCAAATCGCGATCGCTTCGTTCTGTCAAACGGCCATGCTTCCATGCTCCTGTGGTCGCTTCTCTATCTAACGGGGACCCGCGCCGTAAACGCCGAGTATGAAAGTCTCGGCAAGCCCTCAGTCACCATCGACGACATCCGTCGCTTCCGCCAACTCGACAGCAAGGCACCGGGACACCCGGAATATCATTGGGTCTCCGGCGTAGAGACGACGACCGGTCCGCTGGGCCAGGGAATTGCCACGAGCGTAGGCATGGCGATCGCGCGCAAATGGCTTGCCAGTCGCTACAACCGGCCTGGCTTCGATATCTTTGATTATGACATTTATGCCGTCTGCGGCGACGGCTGCTTGATGGAAGGCGTCGCCGCAGAAGCTGCTTCGCTCGCCGGGCATCTCGGCCTCGATAACCTCTGCTGGATTTATGATAATAATCACATCACCATCGAGGGCAATACGTGTATCACCTTTACCGAGGATGTCACAGCGCGCTTTCTCGGCTATCAGTGGAATGTGTTGCGGGTCGGAGATGCCAACGATCTGGAGCGGATCGAGGACGCGCTCACCATCTTCCGCAAGACCAGGGGCAGACCAACCCTCATCATTCTGGACAGCCACATCGGCTACGGGTCGCCACACAAGATCGACACTCCGGCAATCCACGGCGAGCCCCTGGGTGAGGAGGAGGTTCGACTTACCAAGCGAGCATACGGCTGGCCCGAAGACGCAAAATTCCTCGTGCCTGACGAGGTTCCCCGGCGGTTCGACGCTGGTATCGGCGCGCGCGGTGCCGAAGCGCGGCGCCAATGGGAGAAGCTGTTTGCCGCTTACCACACACAATTTGCCGAACTCGCCAGGGAGATCGACCAGATGCAGCGGCGCGCGCTGCCTGCTGGATGGGACCGAAACCTGCCAAGCTTCCCCGCTGATCCTGAGGGCCTTGCGGGGCGAGTAGCTTCCGGCAGGGTGCTGAACGTCCTTGCTCAAAATATTCCCTGGCTGATGGGCGGATCGGCAGATCTCGGCCCGTCGAACAAGACGCTCCTGACGTTTCCCGAAGCGGGAGATTTTGAAGCCGCAAGTCCCGGGGGCCGGAACCTCCATTTCGGCGTTCGAGAGCACGCGATGGCGGCGATCGTGAATGGATTGGCATTGTCGAAGGTGCGCGCTTTCGGCGCGACGTACCTCATCTTCAGCGACTATGCACGCCCGGCCATCCGCCTTTCCGCCCTGATGGAACTTCCCGCCGTCTGGGTCTTCACCCATGATGCGATGGGCGACGGCGAGGATGGGCCGACCCACCAGCCGGTCGAGCATCTGATCTCGATGCGGGCCATCCCAGGCCTGGTGGTCCTCAGACCGGCCGACGCCAATGAAGTTGTCGAGGCTTATCGCTACATCCTCGAGCTGGGTCATCAACCGGCGGTGATCGCACTATCGCGCCAGCCGCTCCCGACATTCGACCGCCGCAAGTACGCGTCGGCTGCCGGGGTCGCACGGGGCGCCTACATCATGGCGGACGCAACGGACGGCGCGCCCGAGATCATACTTATTGCGTCGGGCAGCGAGGTTGCCCTTGTCGTGGAGGCCCATGAAAAGTTGACCTCCCAGGGGATTCGGTGCCGCATCGTCTCCATGCCCTCGTGGGACATCTTCGAGCGCCAGCCGCAGTCCTATCGCGATGAGGTGCTGCCTCCAGGCCTCCATGCACGCATCGCCGTCGAGCAGGGGTCGGTGCTCGGATGGGAAAGATATGTCGGCGCCGCTGGCCGCATTGTCGGCATGAAAACATTCGGGGCGTCGGCACCGCTCAAAGAGCTGCAGCGCAAGTTTGGCTTTGAGCCGGAGCGGGTTGTCGAAGTCGCCATGGAGGTGCTGGGCCGTAACGAGAGGAAGTCGCGATGATCTCAAGCAGGGCGTTTCCGTTGACGGAAGTTGAAGCCGCGAGCCCAATGGTTGCGCCGCCGTGCGCCATCGTGATCTTCGGTGCCTCCGGCGATCTGACGAAGCGCTTGATCGTGCCGGCGCTCTACAATCTTGTCACCGCCAAGCGGCTGCCCGACGGATTTCGGTTGGTGGGTGTCGACCTGGTCGCCAAAACGGTGGAGCAATGGCGCACCGGCCTCGCCGACGCAATGCAGGAATTTGTCGGGAAGGACGGCGAATTCCAAATCGACCACCTCGATCAGGCCGCCTGGCAATGGTTGGCCGAGCGCATGAGCTATCTGCAGGGCGATCTCAACGATCCCGCGCTCTACTCCCGGATCGGCAAGCATCTGACCGAGCTTGATAGGGCCGCCGGTACGGCCGGCAACCACCTTTTCTATCTCGCCGTCGCGGACCGCTTCTTCAGCGTGGCGGTCGCGGGGCTCGCGGCCGCGGACCTCATGACCGAGAGAAATGGCCAGTGGCGCCGGGTGGTGATCGAGAAGCCTTTCGGCCACGACGTGTCGTCGGCCAAGGCGCTCAACGCCCGGATCACGACTGCGTTGCACGAGCATCAGATCTATCGGATCGACCATTTCCTCGGCAAGGAAACGGTCCAGAACATCATGGCGCTGCGCTTTGCCAACGGCCTGTTCGAACCGTTGTGGAATCGAGAGCACATCGACCACGTGCAGATCACCGCCGCGGAGACAGTCGGTGTCGAGCGCCGGGGTAGGTTTTATGAGAGGACCGGGGCGCTGCGCGACATGGTACCGAATCATATGTTCCAGCTGCTGGCGATGATCGCTATGGAGCCGCCGATATCGTTCGATGCCGATGAGGTTCGGACCAAGAAGGCGGAGGTCATCAAGGCCATTCAACCACTCGGCACCTCACAGGCCCTCAACGACGTTGTGCGGGCCCAGTATGACACTGGCAAAGTACTCGGTCGCACGGTGCGGGCTTATCGCCAGGAGCCCGACGTGGCCTCGGACTCGAGCATTGAGACGTTCATCGCCTGCAAGCTGAAGATCGACAACTGGCGTTGGGCCGGCGTCCCTTTCTATCTCCGCACAGGCAAGCATCTAAAGCGCCGTGTGACGGAGATCTCGATCCGATTTCACCAGGCACCATACACCCTCTTCCGCGGCACCGACGTAGAGCGGATGAATCCCAACTGGATGATCCTGCGCATCCAGCCCAACGAGGGCGTTGCACTCGAATTCGCAGCCAAACGTCCTGGCCCGACTGTGAAGTTGAGTTCCGTCAGCATGGACTTTGCTTACAGGACTTACTTCAAGGCCGAACCCAGCACTGGATACGAGACCCTGCTGTTCGATTGCATGATAGGTGATGCAACCCTGTTCCAGCGCGCTGACAATATCGAGGCCGGTTGGCAGGCCGTTCAACCCATCCTTGACGCCTGGGCGAACCATCCGCCTCTGAACTTTCCGAACTATGCAGCGGGCGGAAGTGGCCCCGCCGCAGCTGACGAGTTGCTGGCACGCGATGGGCGCGCCTGGAGACCGCTGGACTGAGCCTGCCATGGAGGTGGTGATGATGCCGAAGATTTCCCTTGTATTGGCAGACGTGGACGGCACGCTCGTTAACGAGGAGAAGGTCCTGACGAGGCGCGCGCAGAACGCTGTCAGCCAGTTGCGACACGCCGGCATCCGCTTCGCGATCACCAGCGGCCGGCCGCCACTCGGCATGGCCATGCTGTTCGACTTGCTCGAGCTCGATACGCCGATCGCCGGCTTCAACGGCGGGCTCTTCGTCAAACCGGATCTCACGATCCTGGAGCAAAAGACGGTGCCTCTTGCTGTGGCGAGCGAGGCCGTCGATCTCATTCGCAAGCATGGTCTCGACGCCTGGGTCTATCGCGGCAATGACTGGTTGATCACGAACGCGGACGCCCCGCATGTCGCGCGTGAGGCTTGGACCGTCAAATTCGAACCGAAGATCGTGGCGGATGTCGGCAAAGAGCTCGACCAAGTTGCCAAGATCGTCGGCGTCAGCGACGATTTCGACAAGGTGCGGCGCTGCGAGGCAGATGCCCAAGCTGCCTTCGGACGGCACGCGACGGCGGCGCGGTCACAACCCTACTATCTCGACATTACCAACAAGGAAGCGAACAAGGGTTCTGTCGTCGATTATCTGTCAAGCCATTTGAATGTGCCGGCCGGTGAAATAGCCACGATTGGCGACCAACCAAATGACGTGTTGATGTTCAAGAAATCCGGCTTCAGCATCGCGATGGGAAATGCTTCCGATGAGGTAAAGGTCCAGGCCGATGCCACGGCTGGCTCCTACAATGACGAGGGTTTTGCCGAGGCGATGGAGCATTTCATTCTAGGTTCGTCTGATTGAGCTTGCAGCCATGGGCGAGACCAGTGATCGCTGTGAAATACTTCCCGATCCGGCGGCATTGGCCCGCCGTGTGGCCGAATGGATGACCGCGGCTGCGCTCGCCGCGAAGGACAAATTCCGGGTGTCGCTTTCCGGCGGGTCGACACCGAAGACGCTTTACCAACTTCTCGCGAGTGATGAATTCAGCGCCCGTTTCCCCTGGCAGCGTGTCTTCTGGTACTGGGGAGATGAGCGTTTCGTTCCCCATGATCATCCCGACAGCAACTATCGCATGGTCCGTGAAGCGATGCTTACGAAGGCACCGGTGCCAGCTGAGAATATTCGTCCGATCCCCACCGACGGGAGCCCGCTGGACGCGGCCAGTCGCTACGAACGGACTCTGCAAGAGGCGTACGGCGGGAAGATCCTCGATCCGACCCGTCCGCTCTTCGACGTGACCCTTCTTGGCCTTGGTGCCGATGGCCATACGGCTTCGCTATTGCCTGGAGAGCCGGTGTTGGAGGAGCGTCAGCGATGGGTGGCGGCCGTCTCGCACGGGCGCCCCGAGACTCGCATCACCATGACTTATCCGGTGATCGACAGCAGCCACCGTGTAGCGTTTCTGGTGACGGGCCGAGAAAAGGCTGCCATCTTGCGGACAATCCGCGCGGGGAGCAGCGCTGCTCCTGCGTCCCGCGTAAGACCGGTTGGTGAGCTCTTCTGGTTCGTGGACCAAGCTGCGGCTAGTGAGTCGTCCGTGAAAATGAGCCGAGGCCGTTGAGCGGGAATCGGTTTTTGGCGCCGGTTGCGGTTTTGAGATTGCAAGCTTTCGAGGGTTGAGGCCTCGAAAGCTTGCAATTTCGTTTTCGAGATCCCTCGAATCGCCGGGCATGATTCTGTGGTCGCAGCGGAGGGGACCGATGCGACCGAAAAAGTCGGAACCGACAGCGGAAGGCGATCTGTTTCGCGCCAGGCTGGATCAGATCATCAATCTGAAGCACGAGCTGGTGCAGCTCGGCGCCAAGATCGACTGGGATTGGATCGATCGCGAGATCGCACCGCTCTACAGCGACAAGGGCCGGCCGGGCGTGGCGAGCCGCTTCCTGATCGGGCTGCTGCTGCTCAAGCACATCTACGGCTTGTCCGACGAAGGCGTCTGCGAGCGCTGGGTCTACGACCCGTATTTCCAGCACTTCACCGGCTTTGAATTTTTCCAGCATGAGTTCCCGCACGAGCGTTCCGGCCTCAGCCATTGGCGCAAGCGGCTTGGTAGCAAACTGGAGCTGTTGCTGGCCGAGAGCCTGAGGGTAGCGCATGAGACTGGCGCGTTGCGGACGCGCGATCTGAAGCGGGTGACGGTGGACACCACCGTTCAGCCCAAGGCCATCACCTTCCCGACCGACGCCAAGCTCGTCCATGCGGCGATCAAGGGCCTCAATCGGCTGGCACGCGCGCACGGCGTGCGGCTGCGGCAGTCCTATCTGCGTATCGCCAAGCGGGCGGCGATGATGGCCGGGCGCTATGCCCACGCCAAGCAGTTCAAGCGCCATCGTCGGCAATTGCGCAGCTTGCGAACCTGGCTCGGCCGGCTTATCCGCGACATCCGCCGTAAGATCGGAGGTCAGTCGGAGCTTGAGGCTGCCTTCGAGCAGGCGCTTTTGCGCGCCGCGCAAATCCGCTCCCAGGAGCAGCGCCAGCGTGGCTGGAAGCTCTATTCCTTCCACGCGCCCGAGGTCGAATGCATCGGCAAGGGCAAGGCCTCGGCGCCTTATGAGTTCGGCGTCAAAGCCTCGATCGTGACCACTAACGCCCGCGCTCCGGGCGGCCAGTTTGTGCTGCACGCCCAGGCGCTGCCGGGCAACCCATATGACGGCCACACGCTCGGTGACGTCATCGAGGCCACCGAGAAGCTCACCGGTTGCGCGATCGAGCGCGGCTATGTCGATAAGGGCTATCGCGGCCACAAAACCGAAAACCCGCGCCGCGTCTTCATCTCCGGCCAGAAGCGGGGCGTCTTCGGCGCAATCAAACGCGAGCTCAAGCGCCGCTCAGCCATCGAGCCCGTGATCGGACACATGAAGACCGACGGTCAACTCGGCCGCTGCTATCTCAAGGGCCGCGAGGGCGATGCGGCCAACGTCATCCTCTCTGCCGTCGGCCACAATCTCCGCCTCGTCCTCGCCTGGCTTAGCCTTCTGCTACGCTTGATCTTGAACGCCTTGATGCGACTGCTCGCCGCCCCAACCGCGCTCAAATCGGCTTCTTAACGGACGACTAGTGAAGAAAAAAGGCCTGACTGAGGTGCGACCTCGATGCTGACACTATCGTCGTCAACCTCGCCCTGACAGCCGCGCTAACTCTGCTGTTCACGCGGCTGGCCTTCTCGATCATCACATCGAGGTCGGATGCCATCCGTCGCCGGCGCGGTCCCCGGTAATCAGATAGACCGTCGTTCGCCCCGAGGCAACCTCGTCGATCGCGCGCATCGCATGCGCAACGCGCCACCTGGACCCCAGTCGGGTCTGCAGAGACTTGGGCAGAGATCGTTCGTTGCTGATCGTTCGCCAGAGGTTGCAACATGCCCCATTGAGGCACAATGACGGCATGTGCAGCGGGGACATTGGCGCCGCCGACAATGCCAAGTCGAAACGGCCGCACGACCGCGGCAAATACGGGATTGGTCGTCTCCCCTTCTCATGGAGGCGGATACCGTCTCGACGGTTCATCCTTGCACTGCCCACATCCGCTGGATGTCTTCGAGCGATTTCCGCTTGGTTTCGGGCACCGACCGATAGATCCAGACCCAGGCAATCGCGCACACCAGCGCGAACAGCCAGAACGTCAAAGGACTCCCGACGGCTTCGTCGAGCGACAGGAAGAACTGGCTCGCGAGATAGGAGGAGCCCCAGTTGACGGCGGTGGCGAGCGCAACGCCGCGACCGCGCACGCGCGCCGGGAACACCTCGTTGATGACGGTCCAGACCACCGGGCCGAGCGAAAACGCGAAGCTTGCAATGAATACGATGAGGGCCGCAACCGTGACAGTGCCCGCCAGAGTGGGCCCACCCGCCGCGGGAGCTTGGCCCGCGGTTCCGATGAACTCGAACGCCACGCCGACCACGACCAAGCTCAGACCCATTCCGATAAGGCCGGTCAGCAGCAATTTGCGGCGCCCCTCATCGTCGATGAAGGCGATGGCGATCAAGGTCGCGAGCACATTCACGCCACCGATCGCCCAGGTGGTCACCTCGGCCTGGGACTCGGCCGATGCAAATCCTGCCGAGCCGAATATTTGATCCGCATAGTAGATGATGGCGTTGATGCCGGTAATTTGCTGGAACATCGCAAGTCCGACCGCGATGAGCAGCGGACGGCGCCATTCTCGGTGTAATATCTCGCTCCACGGAGCGGGCTTTTCCTCGGTGCGAAATGCGAGCTCAATCGCGTCGAGATGCGCGTCGACGTCGATGTGTGGCTCGACCTTGTGCGCTTCGGCACGCGCCTCGGCGCGCCGATTCTTCATGATCAGCCAGCGAGGAGATTGCGGCGTCACCAGCGCGGCGACAAACAGCAAGAGTCCAGGCACCGCGGCCGCCCCCAGCATCATCCGCCAGTTACCGCTCGCGGACAAATGCGCATTGACGAGATAGGCCAGGAATATTCCGATCGTCAGCGCAAGCTGGTAGCTCGAGATGAATCGGCCGCGAAGGCTCGCCGGCGCGAGCTCGGCGGCATAGAGGGGTGCGGCGACCGCAGCGACCCCGACGCCAATGCCGATGACCAGACGTCCCGCGACCAGGACGAACGCCTCGGGCGCGAAGTATTGCACGGCCGCGCCGAGTGTGAAGAGCGCGCCGGCAACCATCAAGGTGCGCTTGCGTCCGATCGCATCGCCCACGTTGCCCGCGATCAGTGATCCGACGAGCGCGCCCAAATTGACCCAGCTCGTCACCACTTGGAGCATCAGCACGCTGAGATTGAATGTCGATTTGATGCCGGGCAGCGCGCCGGAAATCACACCCTGGTCATAACCGAACAGGCCGCCGGCAAAGATGATGACGAGGACCACGACGGCAAGCCAGAAGGTGAGCGTCTCGGCACCGGGCGGTATCGTCTTCAGCCCCCAAGGCCTCCGGCCAAGGGGACGGGTGCAGTCGAGTCCCTGCTTGAGCCGCTCGATTGCAAGTTCATGAGTGCCTCCCTTGCGGGCACCGGTGGGCCGAGCCCAATTGCGCGGCGAGCTTCATGTGACGTCGTGCGCTCACAGCAGGTCGTCAGCGATCGCAACGATCGCTGGTGCCTGGATCGACCGCGCGCCGCATTGGGATCAACTGACCTTCCAACCAGCTAAGCGGCTTGTCGTCTGCCTGGAAGTGAAACTACTTCATCTACGAGATGAATCCCCTTCACTTACGGCACCTCCCTGTCAAGTTAGGCCTCGACGCATAAAGTTCGCAGCGTTTTCAAACGCGAAAGGCCTGAGCGAGCGTCGCATAGGGGATGTCACGCTTGTACTGGTCGAACTTGCCTGCGGCGAAGAGCCCGCGCGGCGGCACCAGCGTCTTGTGCAGTTCATTGACGACCGAGGACTTGCCGATTCCGGCATAGCCGGAGACCAGCACCAGCTCCGGAACGCCGCTCTTGACGATGTGGTCGAACGCGGCGAGCAAGCTCTCGATCTCGAGCGTCCGACCGTAGAGCTTCTCGGGATGACCAGCCGGTCGGGCGTGTCCTGTCGGCCGAGTGGGAAGTCGCCGATGACCCGCCGGGCTTCCCATTCGACGATGCAGCGCTGCAGATCGCGCTCGACGCCGGTTGCGGTCTGGTAACGCTCCTCAGCAGTCTTGGCGAGCAGCTTCATAATGATCGCAGAGACGGCGCCTGGGAGATTTTTCAACCGCGCGCTCGGCGGCGCCGGTAGTCTTGCCCCAAGGCGCGCTCGAGCGTAGCGACAGCCGCGTGTGGCGCGCGAAGGGCCGGCAGGAGCTGCCAACGGGCCGTGCGTCTTCGCCTCGGCAAAGGGCCAAGCGGCGGCCTCTGGAAGTTAAAAGTTGCGATCAATTCGATTTTCCTTTCGTTTGTGTCAAACGTAACGTGTTTCTCCTCTATCTCTGCTCGCAGCTGTAGTAGGCGTTGTCGGCATGGCGTGAGAGCAAGAAGGAAGGGCCCTACCCTCATTCACGAAGAGATGACCGTATCGAGATAACCGCTTAGCGCGGTGAAGAGCGTGGCTCCACATCCAGGCCATGATCGATTTGATAGCCTGAGCGCGCCCCCTCCGAAGAAGCCGCTTCTGGACGTAGTAAGACCGTTGAGGAACGTTTGTCCTATTCGTACGAAAACTCACTTCTCATTGTAGGAGGCGGAATTGCCGGATCCGCGCTTGGTCGGGCTCTCCAGCGAAGAGACCTTCCCTTTCGTATCATCGAGCGCCGGCGAACCCCGTCCGATGGTGGACTAGCCATCAACCTGCCGGGGAACGCGATCCAGGCACTCTCGGCACTTGGCCTAAGAGAGCCGATTGAGAAGTTCGGACATCCTTTGCGGCGTCGGGAATATCGCACCGCTAGCGACAAGCTTCTGTTCGAAATCGATGAGGACGCTTTTTGGGGCCCGGCGCTTCGGCCACGTAGCATTCGGCGTTCTGTCCTCCTTTCGATGCTGACCCACGACTTGCCCGAAGCCTCACTCCTTTATGACGCTGACGTCCAATCAATGACGTTACATTCGACGCATGCCGAGCTTGGATTGACAGACGGGACCAATCTGGCCGCTCATTTGGTTGTCGGCGCTGATGGGGTCCGCTCGACGATCCGCACGGAAGCCTTCGGAACGCAGTGGGGTCCGGGGCACGCCCTGCTCGCGGAAAGGAGTTGGCGTTTCATGGCGCCGAATCCAGGCGTCGATTGCTGGACCGTTTGGGTCGGTGACGAAGGAATGGTGCTTCTCATGCCCGTCGATGACCGCGAAGTCTATGGGTGGGCGGCCAACACGCGACCATTCTCGCAAGGCGATTCTCCGGAAGCGCTGGATCGGCTCACATGCAAGTTTCCCGAGCGCGTCCGAAATACCGTGCTGGATGTGGTTGCGCGACCTAATGCGCTTTACCATTCTCCGCTGGAGGAAGTCCGCCTGAACCGCTGGTATAACGGCCGAGCGGTGCTGATCGGCGATGCTGCACACGCCACTGCACCAGTTTGGGCGGAAGGCGTAGCGCTCGCGCTTGAAGACGCCATAGTTCTCGCTCGCTCGCTTTCTACGATTCCCGCCGAGCTTCCGGCCCTCGCCGATTTCGAAGCACAGCGGCGATCACGTGTGGCTCATGTTCAAGCTCTGACCGACGCGATGTCGAAGGCGGCCAAATTACCTCCACTCGTTCGAAAGGCCCTTTTTCCATTCATCGGGCCGAAGCGCTACCGGCAGACTTATGAGCCACTGAAGGCGGCTGTTTGAAGCGGTGGTCGTCAGCCTTTAACTCGATGCACAAATTTAGAGAATTGGCCGCCCGGGCATGATCCCAGGGTTTGCTGACAATCACGTCAAGCTTTCCTTGCTCAGCGAGCACCGCGTCCACCGGAGCCTTGACCTGTTCCCTCTCTGTCACGTCGCAACCAAGGGCCATGGCCTTCCCACCTGCCAGAAGGTGCAATCCTTATCTCGTTCCCGGACGCAATCAGTCCGAAATGGTGAAAACGACTGCTAATCCGGTGATCGTCGTGACAGAATGCTCGGCGGCGCCTCCGCTGTCGGTCTTGACTATGCGAAGACGATGCTCGACACGCGCCCTCGTCTCACCTAGCACGCCTGCCGGCAATGCTCCGGCAGCCACGCATGTTTGCCGAACTTCAATTACGGCACGATAGCGAAGGCGCGGGCCGGAAACCCGAGGCCGTCTTTGACCTTGGGCCAAGTGACAACGATCAGTGCGCCTTTTTCCGGTACTTGATCGAGATTCGCCATGACCTCGATCTGATAGTGTCCACTCTTCAGGATGTACGTCTCCGAATCCATTTTGTCGGTCGTATCCGTATCCATGGACTCATGACCGGTGGCGGTGACATGTCGCTGCTCGTAGAGGAATTTGATGGTTTCGAGCTTCCAGGCGGGAAACGGGGCGCGCTTGAAGCGTTCTGGATTGCTGTCCCAGTCCTTGTACATGTCGGTCCGGAGCGCGACGAACGCGCCGGCCGGCACATGGCCGTTCTTGCGCTCCCATGCGCGCAGATCATCCAGTGAGAAAGCGTGGTTGGGGTCCTTGGCGAGATAGGGCGTGTCGTTGAGCACGATGAGCGGTAGAATCATCTGCTTGAGAGGGATGTTATCCATGGTGATCCCATGCTCGTCGAAATGCGCGGGCGGGTCGACATGTGTACCATATTGTCCGACCATCTCGTAATAGGTGGTTCGAAAGCCGTCGCTTGCGATGGTGTACGGCCGCTTGGTCGCGGGATCGACGGCCGGTGTCATCTTGGCCTGTCCGAACCCGGCCCAGACCGGAGTGTCCGTCCCAAAACTGTGGGTCAGATCGACGAAACGTGCGTTCGCGATCGTCTTGTAGATCTCATTGAGCGATGCGGCGGTCGCGCTTGCATTCGTGAGAAAGGCGAGGGACGCAGCGGCGAGCAGGCGAAGAATGATACCGGGAGCGTTGGTCTGCATATTGGTTCCGGGATTGCGCTTGAGGGAAGGAGAGCCTGGGTTGGATCGGGGTCTCCCGCGGATTTGCAAGAAGCTGGATCGGCAGTTTATGCTGCTGCATTCCGTTCACGCGGCGACAGTGCCGCGCTGCTGAGGCTCGGCAGCTGTCGGCTGATCTATGCGGCGCAGGCTGGCATCGGCATCATACTATTGCTCGCTGTGCTCGTCGGATTTGCCGAGAGGCCGCCAAAAGCCATCTTCGCGTGCTGACGCACCCGCTTTCCTGCCTACATTGTGGTGGGCGCCGCCCGGTGGTGGTGCGACAACGGATGGCCTCTGGCTGCCGACGCGGCCGGTGGGGACGGCTCGTCCAAATGCACTCTCAGGTCGCATCGATCGTCCGTTGTACATACTCTGCTAGGTCCGCGCGGCGAAACGGCTTGCCTATGATGGGGAACTCGCCTCCCGCGCTGTGTCGAGCCATCACGTCCGCTGGATTGCCTGAAGTGAGCAGAACCTTGATGCCGTTGCAGAGCCTGGTCGCTTCGCGAGCAAGCTCAATTCCGTTGATTCCGCTCGGCATCACGACGTCAGTGAACAGCAGGTCGAATTTCTTCTCGCCCTTGAGCAAGCGGATCGCTTCAAGGCCGTCCCGGGCGCAATGCACCTCATAGCCGAGTTTGCTCAGCATCGCGGATGTTACATCCAGCACATCATCGTCATCCTCGACCAGGAGGACGCGTCCCGCACTGAGCTGGCTGTCCTGAGAACGTGGGGCTTCGTCCTCAACATTAGGCTCGCGGGCAGATTTTGGCAGATAGAGGCTAACCGTAGTTCCGAAGCCAAGTGCGCTGTCAATTGTGACATACGCGGAAGACTGCCGGACGAAGCCGTAAACCATGCTGAGGCCGAGCCCAGTCCCTTTGCCCACGTCTTTTGTAGTGAAGAAGGGTTCGAACACGCGCTCTAGGGTCTCGGGGCTCATGCCGCATCCCTTGTCCTTGACGGCAATCTTAACGTACAGGCCAGGAGCGATTTCGCCTGCCGTTTGTTCCTCCAGCTCGACGTTCAGCGCCTCGATCTCCAACGAGCCGCCGCCAGGCATGGAATCCCGTCCGTTCAGGATCAAATTGAGCAGCGCCGTTTGGAGCTGTGCAGGGTCGACGTCGCACGCCCAGAGCTTTTCATCAGCTTGTATTTTGAGTGCGTAACCCTGCCCGAGTGCGTGGCGAATGAAATCCTGAAAGTCTAGAATCAGCCGGTCGGCATAGATCGCCTTTGGACTTAGGGTCTGCCGACGCGAAAACGCGAGCAACTGGGCAGTTAGGCTTGCGCCTCGATCGGCGGCTTTCCGTGCAGCTGCCGCAAGCTGCCGAATGCTCTCTCTGTTTCCTGCACATTCCTCGATAAGTTCGAGCTTTCCGGCTATCACCATCAAGAGGTTATTAAAATCGTGAGCGACACCTCCCGTTAATTGGCCGACGGCCTCCATCTTTTGGCTTTGATGAAGCTGCTCCTCCATGTGTCGGCGAGCCTCAACGGCGCGCTTTTGCTCCGTCACATCCCGAAATAAGACTATGAGACCTTCTTCGGAAGGGAACGCACTCACTTCGTACCACAAGCCATGACGAACGCAGAAGGTCTCGAAGGACGTCGGCTGCTGCTGCTGCATTGCCCCCCGAATGCGGTGCAGAGTCTCGATTTCCACGTCCTCAGCAAGGGCCTGCCCTATTTCAATGCCGACCAGCTGACGCCCCGCGGCGAGCCGTCTCTTGGCTCTGTCGTTCAGATAACTGATGCTCCAATCCCGATCGATGATTAGGACACAATCCGTCGCGCTCTCAAATATGGTCGTAATTCGGGCCGCAGCCTTTTCGGCGCCCTCTTTCGCTCTATATAATTGACGCTCGCGTTCGTCCAGCGCATCCACCATCGAATTGAATGCGTCAGCGACTCCCGCAATTTCCGAGCGCTGATCGCGGATTTCCACTCGACGCGCATAGTCACCGTCTCGCCATCGATTGGCGGCGTCAATCAGCTGCTGCAGCGGATTTTTGATGAACTTTCGGGCACCAACCCAGGTCAATATCAACACCAGCGACGTACTTGCTATGATCAGCAGGATGCCCAGCAAGGTACGACGTTCGATGTCTCTGAATGCCAAAGCCTTATCGAGCCCGAATGCAATCGCGAATCCGCCGGACTCTCGTTGCAAGGACGAGTAACCCACGATGCGTTCCACGCCATCAGCGTCCTCAAGATCATTGGGAACGCCACCCTGCTCCCTCGAGGCTTCGGCAGTGCTCATCTTTCGGCCGACAAACCGGTCGTTGTCCGGATAGCGTGCCAGATAAGTGCCGTTCCGATCTGTTACGGCCAGCGCTGCGCCAGGCGGGATGTTAACTCGGCGGATGAAGTCGGCCAGCCAGTCCAGGCTGAGAGGGGCCTCGATGACACCTGCCATGCGCCCATCCTCGCCGTAAAAGGGCAACGCAAACTGAACGACCTTGCGCCCGGTCGAAAGCCCGATCGAGAATTCGCCAACTGTGAATTTTCCGGTTCGAACGGCTTCCGCAAAATACGTTCGGCCGGCAATGTTGACCCTCCTGCCATGAGTGCCGCAAAAGGATTGGCCATTCATGTCGACCACGATGAAGGTAAGGAATGCAGGGTAACGCTGCTGGATCGCCGAGAGATACCAGCTGCATGCCGCTGCGTCCTTTTTCTTGATTGCGGGCAGTTCGGACAGGGCGATCAGGACTTCGCGGATTCCTTCAACGATCTGTAACTGCTGCGCAGCCGCCAGCTTGGCAAAACCAAACGCCTGCTCTTGCACTTGTAGCTCAAGCGAACGGCGGAGAGTAAACTCGTTGTACGATTGGATTCCGATTGCGGGCAGAAGCGAAAGTGCGACCAAAACGAACAGACGCGACAATAATCCCAATGTTCATTTTCTCCTAGACTGAGGTGGCCGGAGGTTCGGTCCAGTATCGGCGAGCGCTTGAGCATCTGACCGTAAGCACAAGCCTATTTTTGCTCGCCGCTGTTGTCGCAGAAGCGGTCCGATGCTCGACCCGAGACTAACAATCCGCACAGGATCGCACTACGCGCTCAAGGTCCAAGTGATGTGTCTTCCGAACACCCCAAGGGGCCTGATGCGCGATCGGCGAAGAGTTCGTCGGGATATTCAAATGAACTATGCTAACCCGCACTACTAGTTGGGCATTTGCGCGAGATACTGGTAGATCGCGGCCAATTCGTCATCGTCCATCTTTCCGACCGAACGCCATGGCATCTGCTCGCTGATCTGATGACCGTTAGGATCAATACCGGTGCGCATGGCGGCGACGAATCCGGCGAGGGTCCAACCCTTGACGAAGCTCAGGTCAGGCCCGAGGGGTGCCAACTGCCCGGGCACGCCGCCGGTCAGGTTCTCGCCGTGGCATTCTCGGCAGTCCTGATAGCTCAGGATGTACTCGCCGAACTGGCGCGTGGGCCCCTTCAACGGCCCTGAGACATGTCCCGTGACGATCGGCTTGCCGGCTGGAAGCATGCCAGCGCCGAGCATGACGAGACCGAGCATATTCATGTGGTCGGGCGGATCCGGCGTGGGCTCTCCTGCCGCAGGCAAGCTGCGAATATACGCGATCACAGCCTTGATATCGTCGTCGCTTAGTCGGCCGGCCCTGATGTAGGACATCATTGTCAGCCAGCGCCCCTCCGCGTCAACGCCGTTCCGGATGGCGCGGAAGATCTCGCCATCGGACCAGTGCTTCAATGGCCCGACCGGCGTAAGGTTTGCAGCCACGAATGATCCAATTGGTATCTGGAGTTCTACAGCAAGATCGTAGCCGCCGGTTAGCGTACCCGTGTGTGAATGGCAGGCCCCACAAAGTCCGTCAGCGATATCCTTGCCTCGCGCAATGAGTTCCGGCGTAGCCGCAACCTTGATGTCCGGGACGGGCGCCGAACGGCTGTGCTGCTTGATCATCCCCAACGACGTGAGCACGCCGACGGAGAAGACGACAACGAATAGCAGCGCCAAAAGCCCTCCGCCGCCCCACTTGATGATGCGGCTTTTAGCTCGCCAAGTGCGGAAACCAAACCAGGCCAATAGCACGGCGACGGCAAACAACGCGAACAATACAACGAAGTTCTGCATGACACTCCTGGACAAGATGACGGTGCGAGAGATCGAGCAGAATGGAGTCTTTCGGCGATTCGCGCGGGCGGCGATCCTAGCGAGGCAGCCGTCGGCAGCGTGTTATCGCAGATCGATCAGGAAACGTACTGCGTCGTAAGATTAACCGCCCCTTCCGAGCGATGAGCGTTCCCAACTCCCGGATGGCAGTCCGATGCTCGAGTATCCTCAACAACGCACCGGCTCGCTCGAGCCGGTGCTGCCTTTCGGATGTCACGCGTCCGCGGCGATTGGCATTCAAACCCGTTGTGTTTCGCGGCGGCGAAGACGGGGCGGATGACAGTACGAGCTTACCCAATTGGCACTCCACAACTCAACGCTCGCAGTTCTGAGCCGGGATAGTTACGAAGCAATTGCGAAGCTCGAAATCGGGTTACAAGCGTAATAGTCCGACGTGCATCAACGCTGCACAGCCGAGCTGTCACCAAAGGCGGCTGCTGATATGCCCGTTTTCTCATCTTCCAGCGCTTCCCTACGGCGCCCATTCAGCTCGACCAGGCGGAGCCGAGAATAATGGAGCAAAAGTTGCCGCGGACATAGTTCATGTCCTTAAGTGCCAGCACGTCGGCCTTGACGTTTCCAAACGTCGTCAGCGGTTTCTTGATGATGCCCTTGGCGAAGTGATCGATAATGTTCTCCTTGAAGTTTGCCTCACGTGGATGATGCGAGCAGACGTGGTCCCGCTGCTCGTGCGTGAAGTCATGATAGGCAATACCGAGCACATCCATCTCCACGCCGGCGGTAACCAACGCGACAGTAGGGCGCATGTGTTCGGGGATGCCGGGGGTTGTGTGCAGCGCGATCGCGGTCCAGACATCCTCGACCTCGCGTTCCGGCACGCCGTAGCTCTTCATGAAGTCACGCGCGGCATTGGCGCCATCGACTTCGAAGCGAAGGTCGCGACTCGAATATTTCTCGGTCAGCCCCATATCGTGGAACATGGCGCCGAGGTAAAGCAGCTCCGGATCGTAATTCAGGCCGCGTCGCGCGCCCGTCAGCGCCCCCCAAAAAAAGACCCGGCGGCTGTGGTTGTAGAGCAGGTCGTCCTCTGTGTCGCGCACGAGCTGTGTCGCTGCACGGGCGATGGCGCTGTCCGGCACGCGGATGCCGGCAATGATCTCAGGCATTAGATGGCTCCTTTTCTTGAGTGGGGCGGCGCGAGCCGCCACGCGATGGCTAGGATCGTAGACGGGCCGATCACCGCCGCTATTCGGCGGCGATGTCCATTGGCGTAAGGCCGAGCGCTTGTGCGACGCCTGCGCCATAAGCCGCATCGGCCTTCATGCAATTGGCGATGTGGCGCTGCTTGACCTCGAGCCGCGCGTCGCCCATCGCGCGCGCCGTGTTCTCAAACAGCACCTGGCGCTGCCCCAATGTCATCTTGCGGAAGAGGTTGCCGGGCTGCTCGTAATGATCGTCGTCGACGCGATGGTCCCAATGCGTCGCCGCGCCGGACCATTCGAGCGGCGGCTCGGCCAGCCGCGGATCGCGATCGATCCATGCGCCCTTGCTGTTCGGCCAATAGTTGGGCGTCGCCCCGAGGTTTCCATCGGTGCGCATTGCGCCGTCGCGATGATAGCTGTGAAACGGGCACTTCGGCGCATTGACCGGGATGTGATTGAAATTCACCCCCAGCCGATAACGCTGGGTATCGGCGTAAGAGAAAAGGCGGGCCTGCAGCATCTTGTCCGGCGAGAAGCCGATACCGGGCACGACATTGGCCGGCGAAAACGCGGCCTGCTCGACCTCGGCAAAATAATTGTCCGGCCAGCGATTGAGCTCCATCACGCCGACCTCGATCAGCGGATACTCGGCCTTCGGCCACACCTTCGTGAGATCGAAGGGATTATGCTTATGTCCCCTGGCCTGCTCGTCGGTCATCACCTGGATGAACATCGTCCAGCGGGGGAACTCGCCACTTTCGATCGCATTGAGCAAATCGCGTCCGTGACTCTCGCGATCATTGGCGACCAGTGCCGCCGCCTCGGGATCGGTGAGATTCTGGATGCCCTGCTGCGTACGGAAGTGGAACTTGACCCAGACACGTTCGTTGGCGGCGTTGATCATCGAGAAGGTGTGACTGCCGAACCCGTGCATGTGCCGGAAGCTCTTGGGGATGCCGCGATCGGACATGACGATCGTCACCTGGTGCAGCGCCTCGGGCAGCAGCGACCAGAAATCCCAGTTGTTATCGGCCGAACGCAGACCAGTGCGCGGATCGCGCTTGATGGCGTGGTTGAGGTCTGGGAAGCGCAGCGGGTCGCGGAAGAAGAAGACTGGCGTATTGTTGCCGACAATGTCCCAGTTGCCTTCGTCGGTGTAGAACTTGACCGCAAAGCCGCGGATGTCGCGCTCCGCATCGGCCGCGCCCCGCTCGCCGGCTACGGTCGAGAAGCGCGCGAACATCGGCGTCTTCTTGCCCACCTGCGAGAAGATTTTTGCCTTGGTGTAGCGGCTGATGTCGTGCGTGACTGTAAAGGAGCCGTAGGCGCCCCATCCTTTCGCATGCATGCGCCGCTCCGGGATCACTTCGCGGTCGAAATGCGCCATCTTCTCGATGAGCCAGATGTCCTGCAGCAACGCCGGGCCGCGTGGCCCCGCGGTCATGATGTTGATATTGTCGGCGACCGGCGCGCCGGTTGCGTGTGTCATGGATGGACGGGTATCGCTCATCGTCGGCCTCCTGTTCTCATCTGGGATGGAGCAATTACCGGTCTCGATGCCAAGACCGATCTGGTGGTCCCTATTTGGCGGTGGAGCCCGGTCGCAGACAACCGACACGATCCTGCGGATCAGGACAGCTGCACATCATTTCCAGACAAATTGCGTCGGGGCGTTCGCGGCGGGCGCCGGCGGTTTGCGCGCGGAATAGCTCGCGATCTATTCCGGCACCGTCCGCCGGAAGCTGGCGCGGTATTGGACAGGGGTCACACCGAGACGGCTGCTGAAAACGAGCCGCATCCGGTCCGCCGAGCCGAAACCGCAGTCGAAGGCGACCGCCTTCAGCGGCCGGTCGCTTCCTTCCAGCATCATTCGCGCTGCATCGATGCGGGCGCGCTCGATGAAGTCGTGCGGTGTGATTCCGGTCACCTGCACGAAATGCCGGGCGAGATTCCGTGCGCTCATACCTGCGACGGAGGCAAGGGTCTCGAGTGTGTGGCGATCCCCAATATTGGCCATGACATGGTCCTGGATCCGTGCGATCGGCGATTCCGGATCAGCAGGTGCCGTGAGATATGGGCTAAACTGGGATTGTCCGCCCTGGCGCTGGGCAACGACAACCAGCCGCTTGGCGACCTTGAGCGCCGTTTCTGCGCCATGTCGCTGGCCAACGAGCGCCAAGCCCAAGTCTATCCCGGCCGTGACACCGGCTGCGGTGATCAGCCGGCCATCGCGCACATAGATCAAGTCAGGTTCGACCTTGGCCTTTGGGAAGCGCGCCGCCAGCGCCTGCGCATCCTGCCAATGGGTTGTGACACGCCGATCGTCGAGAAGACCCGCATAACCAAGGATAAAAGCCCCCGTGCAGATCGATCCATAGACGCTTGAGCGCCACGGCAACTCCTTGACCCACCGAACCAGTGACGGTTCGGGCTCCGCTTCCGGCGGAGTTGGGGTTCCCGCCACGAGAATGATATCAAAACCGCCGTCCGCCTCTTCAAGGGTGAGATCGGCCAGCAGTCGTATGCCGTTCGAGGCGCGCAGCGGATTGCGGTGAGCGGCAACCAATACTGTTTCGTAGCGGTCGGCACTTTCGAGAAACGTGTTCGCCTCACTGAACACGTCCATTGGTCCCGCCACATCCAGGGCCTGCACCCCCTCACAGACGATGATCGCGACAGTTTGTACTGGCACCTCTTGCTGCCTCTCCAGTCTGGCGCGGCATTATGCAGCTCGTCCGGGCACCACAAGAGGCCCTGGCGTATTCGAAACCGACAGGACGGGCCGTCCGCACGCCCCGCTCAATCACGGAGCGTGCACTCCTGTCCAGTCGATCTCTCCGTCACGGCCGTCAACCGCACTTTCCAAAATAGGGTCGCGGCGACCGAGCCTTCCTGCTGCCGCAATGAGATATCTGAAAGCAATTTGCGTTTCGCAAGACAGTCCTCGAGCGCCGCGCGGGCCGGCCTTACTCGACTTCTATTACCCCGGACAACGGCACCCATCGAGTGCCGTCGAAACGCGCCGGCCGAAGCGATTTTATCAGGCGGTAGTCAGTAGGACTCGTGTTGATCGTGATACCGGGTATCAGCCCCGGAAGCGACAGGTTTCTCAGAGACGTTGCGTGCTTCAAAATGTTCTCGCGCGAGAAGTCCGTGCCACAGGCCTGAAGAACTTTGGTCATCAATACCGCGATGTTCCAGCCGGAAAAATTAAGCTGGTCCTCAAGATCACCGTCCGGATAATACTTTTTCATGAACGCGAGCCACTCCCGATAATCGGGATCATTCGCCCATTCGGGATCTCCGACCGTCTTGGTCGGGGTGGCTGAGATCGCGCCCTTGGCATATTCCAGACCCGCGGGACGGAGGATCGTGGCGACAAAATTGCTACCGATAGGTAGGAACTGTTGCGCTTTCCAGCCGAGTTCGCCTGCTTTGCGAATCGCCTGGGATGTAAACTTTCCGGTAGAGGCATTCAAGAAGACGTTGGCATCGGTGTTCGCGAGCGAGATGATTTGAGATTCAACTGTCGGTGAGGTCACCTCATAAGGCGCCGCAGCGACGATTTCAGCCGTGGCATCCACCCGCGACAATTCGGCCTTGAAGCTGCGAAAGTATTCGCGACCATAATCGTCGTTTTGGTAGAGTACAGCCACCCGGGCCTGAGGCTGCGTTGCGGCGACGAGCCGCGCATAGATCGCTGCCTCGGTACTGAACAGGGTCATCCCGGAGAGTGTGTACGGACTGGTCTTGGGATCCGCGAAGCGATCGCTTGCCGCAAAGACGAAGAGCTGGGGGATTTTTCGGCTGTTGAGGTACTTCTGCACGGCCGCATTCTGTGCGGTGCCGACGCTGCCGAAAATCGCCACGGCCTCATCATTCTCGACCAGCCTACGAATTTGCTCGACGGCCTTCGGCGGGCTGTATCCATCATCCAATGAAATGAGCTTGACTTTGCGCCCGTTGATACCGCCCATGTCATTGATCATCTCGAAATAGCGGGCCTGGACCTTACCCACGGCGCTGAGTGCGGAGGCCGGTCCGCTGTATGGCATTGTCTGCCCCAGCACCAAGTCGACCTCCGCTGCGCTCGCCGAGCACATCGCGATGAATGTGGCGACTAGAACATATGCCAGATGCGACGGTCGCATTTTCGCTCCTCTCCGCATTATGTTTCTTTCTGGTGTTATTCTTCTCAGGAAGATAATTTTCTGTCAAGCCGCACCGTCTCGGCGGGCCCGCTCCCGATGTCCAGCGGAGGGCAGGCCACACCATGCGCTGGCGCGCGACATCGAAAGCCGGTCATGCTAGGTTGCGGCGTGGGAAGCGCCTTCTTGGGAAGGGAGGCGGAGGAGAGTGCGGAAACATGAAAGAGAAGATCGCGCCAGCGCAACGCGGCACCGAGCCGTTAGCGACAGCGCACGCGCTATACGACGACATCGAGGCCGCCTGGCTTCAGCAGCGTCCGGACCTCGATCTTGCGATGGCCTGTACCTTGTTGCGGCTCGAGCGGGTCAACCTGCTCCACGAGAGGCGCGTGCACGAGATTTCGAAGACGATTGGGCTCCACACCGGCGAGCTCCACGTTCTTCTCGCGCTTAGGCGATCCGGTAAACCTTATGAGCTCCGTCCCACGGATTTGTTCCGTGCTCTGCTCGTCACTTCCGGAGCCATGACCAAGCGCGTGGCGAGACTTCAGGACGGCGGGTTCGTCTTGCGTGTCTCGGCGAGTGATGACGGCCGCTCGGAGCTCGTTCGCCTGACGGCAAAGGGGCTCGCCACGGCAGATCGCGGCATTGCCGAGATCGCCAAGGTGGTCGAGAGCGTCAGGCAAGCGAGCGGCCTGAGCCGCACGGAAATCGCCGCCCTCGACCGCAGCCTTCGCAAGCTCTTGGCCGTGAGGCTGACAAAGGTAAAAAAGCCGGCCAGGGTCACTGCGGCGGAATAGATGTCGTTCCAGCTGAAGCTCCAGTCTGCTCCGCTGTCTTTAGCAGCGACTTCAGGTCGAAGGATTTATCGGCCGCCTGCTCGGGAGACGGCGACAGGCCGAGGCGGATGAGTCGGCGCGCGACCATCTGCTCGCCCGGCGAATTTATTCCATCCACCGCGATCAAGCTGCCACCCCTGTATTGAAAAGCCGAGAACTTGCCCTCGTCCACCGAGCCACGCACAACCACTTGGTCGCACCCTGTGGAGAGGCCTACAGTCTGGAGCCTCGTGTCGAATTGATCCGACCAAAATCGGGGAACACAATCAGGCAGGTGCTCGCCTCCGGCCACCGCAATGCCGACCGCCTTACCCTGGTCCTGCGCATTCTGCACGGACTCCAGTCTAACTCGGCGTCCCGCGATGCGGCTATACTGATTTGTGCAGTCACCTGCGGAAAAAACGTCCGGGACATTGGTTCGTCCTTGCCGGTCAACAACAATGCCGTTTGCGCAATTCAAGCCTGCCGCAGCCCCTAGCTCGTCATTGGCGATGCCGCCGATTCCGACCAGGACGAGATCGGCACAAAGGGCCTCTCCGCTCGAGAGGACCACTGCGGCAACCTGCCCGGCCTTTCCAAAAAATGACGCAACTGTCTCCCCAAGCCGCACGTCGACGCCCGCCTTCATATGGGCATCGAATAAATAATGCGACACGACCGGGCAGACTGCTCTCTCGAGCAGTCGTCGAGCCGCCTCTACAAGGGTTACTTTCTTGCCCAATCCTACCGCCGACGATGCGACCTCAAGACCGATGAACCCGCCCCCAACCACGACGATCTCCTTCGCGTCCCTGAGCCGCATCTTAAGATCAATCGCCTCGTCGAGCGCTCGCAGATAACACACGCCGTCCAGATCGTCCCCAGTTACGTCCAGCCGCTTTGCGCGCGAGCCGGTGGCGATGACGAGCCGGTCAAAGTGCAGATCGAGCCCGGACTGCAGGCCTACTCGCCGCGCATGCAGATCAATTCCGATGGCGCGGCAGCCCAGTTCAAGTTCGATCCGGTTGGTGACGAAGAAGGCGCTGTTGTGCAGTATCAAGTCGCTCTCGCGGGTACGGCCGAGCAGGAAATCCTTGGATAGTGGCGGTCTTTCGTAAGGGAGCCATGTCTCGTCGGCAATGACCGTCACCGCTTCCATGTACCCGGCCTCGCGCGCAGCGAGTGCCGCCTGAATTCCAGCGTAGGACGCTCCGATGACGACGAGCCCGCTCATTCGCTAGAGTCCTCCAACCCGATTAGGCAGCACTTGCTTCGTCTTCGGCGCTCGCGAGGTTCACGAAGATTTCCCCTTGGCGCACCTCGACAGGGAAGGTCCTGATATCCTTGTAGCCCCCGGACCGGCATTTCCCCGTTCTCACGTCGAACATCCCGCCGTGAAGAGGACACTCAATGACGTGTTCATCGAGAAAGCCGGTTGAAAGAAGGGCGAACGCATGCGAGCACACGTCGTCCGTCGCAAAAATCTCGTCGCCAATTTTGTAGACCGCAACGCGCTGATCATCGAGCTGGAAGCCCACAGGCTCTCCCTCGGCGAGCTTTGCGGCGGCGCATAAGTGTTTCCAGCTGCTCGTCATGATGTTCCCTCAGCAGAGGCAAGCGTGCCGGTCCCCGACAACGCTCGCGATTGGCCCAATCATTGGGCGAGCTGACGCCAGTCATCCGATTGTGACGCAAGCCGGCCACCTACAGCGCGAATATCCTTGTAGGACATGGCCTCACTTTGCGCGCTCTTTGGCGTGTTGCCGTTCATGAAACCGCGTACCTCTTCAAGGAGCTGCCGACGCACACGCACGATTGCCTGGTCGGCTGAGCACAGATACTCCTTCGAGCGATCTACGATCGGCCCCATGCTGACCATTACAACAAAGTCCTCGATGACGATCTCGTGGAAGCCTGTGCTATTTCCGGCGTCCATGATCTGACGGTTCTGGCCCCAGTTGTTGCTGGCGTCGCCAAGTAGTCCACCTGCCATTGGCCATTGGTTGGCGCGCTGGGTCTTGCGCCAGGAATCCACCGGCTTTTCCGGATTGTAGTAGATGTACCATTGAATGAGATTCTCGTCGTCGATCGGTACCGCAATGATAGCGGTGCGGTCCTGCTGCGGCCCGGAGTAGATCGGCGCAATCAGCCCATAATAGGGCATGATGAATTCCGTCACGCGAGCAAGGCGTGATCCATCCGGTGTGGAGCGCAGCGCTGCGGCGCGAAAACCGTACGGCTTCCTCTCGAACTCATAGCTAACGGCGGTATTCTGCCGGGTGGCCGCGAAATCGGTTGCGGAGCTCGTGGTCCAGCTCTGGTGCAGCAACGCGACATGCGAGGAATCGATCGTCGCCTCCACGCCCTGAAGCCAATTTGCGTTCAGTTCGATGCCGGCAGCGTAGACTTGATCGGCCGGCAGATCCATCCATTCGAAGTCGGGCGGCGGCGGTGCAGTCCCCTCGCCAAGCCACACCCAGATCAGGCCGGCTCCCTCCCGGGCCGGATACGACCTTGCCTTAACAGTTTTCGCAAACTCCTTCGGGTTGTTGGGCTCATTCGGAACGTCGAGCACCTCGCCCCGCACACTGATTTTCCAACCGTGAAACAAACATGTGAGAGAGCAATCCTCTACCCGCGCCAGCGCGAGCGATGCCCCGCGATGCGGGCATGCCTCATCAAGGAAGCCGACGGCTCCGTCCCTGCCTCTGAACGCCACGAAGTTGCGTCCAAACAATTTGACCCGGACGGGAGCTTCCCCTCTGCGAACCCGAACGGAGAGAACGGCCGGCAGCCAATAATGCTGGCGGAGCATGCGCCCCATCGGGGCGTCGCCAGTGACTCGGCACAACAGCTCATTCTCTTCCGTGGTGACCATCGTTCCGCTCCCTTGTTGACCCGCGCTCGAATTGCGCTTACTATCTTCCTAGGAAGATTTCGTGTCAAGACGCCTGCCGAGGATCTGAGTGCGGATCGGATGACAGACAAACCTCTGAAGGACTGTGTGGCACTGGTGACAGGTGCAAGCCGCGGCGTTGGAAAAGGTATCGCCCTCGGTCTCGCCGAAGCGGGCGCCCTCGTCATCGTGACAGCGCGAACACGCAATAGCGGCGGGTCCGAGTGGCCGGGATCATTGGATGAGACCGTTGCGGCGATCGACCATGCCGGAGGCAAGGGCATCGGGCTCCTGTGCGATCACGGCGACGATGCCTCGGTCAAAGATGTGTTCGACCGCATTCGACATGAGTACGGCCGCCTGGATGTGCTTGTGAACAATGTTTTCGCTGCCCCAAGCGTCATGCCGGTCAACGTGCCATTCTGGCAGCTTCCAGCCTCGGTGTGGGATACCATGCAACGCGTCGGCCTGCGCTCGCACTTCATCACGAGTCAATTTGCCGTTCCTTTGATGCTGGCCGAAAAGCACGGTCTGATCGTCAACACGTCTTCGGGTGGTGGCATCCGCTACACATTCAATGTGCCGTTCGGCGTACAGAAATCGGCCGTGGACCGGATGGCCCGCGATATGGCACACGAGTTGAAGTCATATGGAATTGCGGCCGTCTCGATATGGCCCGGTTATATCAAGAGCGAGAAACTGGCGGCGCAGCCCGAACGCGTTCCCCCTGCATTGGCTACCATGATCGCTGAGCGAGGCGAGACGCCTCTCTTTGTCGGGCGTGCTGTCGCAGCACTCGCGTCCGACTCCAACGTAATGACAAAGACCGGACAGATCCTGCTTGCTTCCGAACTGGCGGCTGAATACGGCTTCACCGATATCGACGGGAAGATTCCCCCGGCACCCAGCCGCGATCCGACTCCGCTGGCGGTCTTCGCGCCGGCAACTCCGGTCGGGTAAGCTTCAGAGCTTCCCCTCATGCTTGGTATACGAAGGAGTCCTACAGCGATGACGGCAATCTTGAAAATGAGAGGCTTCAGCGAGCGGGATTGGAACCACCTGTTTCTCGCGCTGGCGGCAGGACTCGCTTGCGCAGTAGCGGTCGCGAAGACCCTGCCTATTGCTTTCGATCCAGCTAGCGGAGTCGCAGAGCCTTTGTGCTCGGTCGGCATTGGCGCAGGATCCCCGGCGAACAACGTCGAGGTGATCTCGTCCCACGCCCTTTCCGACGTTCCCGGAAAGCGCGTGACCGTCGTCCGCGTGACCTATGGGCCCGGCGGATTCACCCCTCCCCACCGGCATGGTGGCTCGGTCACGGCCTACATTACGAAGGGAGAGATTCGTTCGCAGCTCGGCGGCGGCCCGGTCGAAACGTTTGGGGTTGGACAGTCCTTCTTCGAACCACCGGGATCGACCCACGTCGTCTCAGCAAACGCCAGCAATACGGAACCAGCCGAGCTGATCGCTGTGGTCGTTGCTGACGAGGGCGCCGAGCTGACAACTCTCCTCGATCAGTAGCTCGCCCGCGGCGAGATTGTCCGCTGCGCAGCTCTCCACCGCGACCCCAACATGACGGGCGCCGCTGGCGCCTGCCAGACCTGACCGCCTCGGCTATTGTCCAGCAACCCAGCGTGAGTTCCGCATGAGGCTGCTGAAGTCCCTACGACGGAAATTTGGGTCCTTGTAGGCCAATACGTCAGCCAAGCCCGTGCCCTGGGTGGTCTCTGGGCGGTGCTTGAGGCTGTCGTACAGGGCCTGCAGAAAGCCTTCCGCGAATTGGGGCGGCCGCGGATAAGCCGCCTCGACGGCGCTCCGCTGCTCCGCAGTGAAGTCGTCAAAGCCCGCGCCGACAAGGTCCATATTGGCTGCTTCGGCGAGGAGCGCTGCAATCGGGTACAGATGCGGAGAGATCCCGTTCGTTGTATGCAGTGCGATCGCAAGCCAGACGTTTTGGCGATCAGCTTCAGAAATGCCTTCGTTCTGCAAAAAGGCACGTGCAGCGTTCGCGCCATCCACTTCATAGCGCAAGTGGCTTTCGCCATATCCATCCGTCAGCCCATAGTCATGGAAGATCGCTGCGACGAAGAGAAGTTCCGGATCGAAAGCCAGACCCTTCCGCCTTCCGGCCAACGCCGCCCAATAATAGACGCGCATGGAATGTTGAAAAAGCAAATCGCCTTCGGCCTGGCGAACAACCTGAGCTGCGTCGCGAGCCAGTTTGCTGTCAGGAACTGTTACGCCTGACAGCTCAATGGGATTCGAAACCGCCCCTGCAGGGTCAGGCTTTGCAGTCTCGGCCTGCCCCTTCGGCACGGAGGCGGATCCGACAACCAAAGCAAGGACGGCACGGGCGAGAGTGGTACGAAGCTTCATGGGGTTCTCCCTCGGTAGTCGGATTAGGCAGATGAGCACAGTTCTCGGTGGCATCTTCAATCGCACCGGCTGCGCTGCGGCCCGTTAGCTGATCCTCGCAAAATCGTAAAACTCCTCGCAGCTACGCTCTAGGCTCACCACGGCCTGTCTCTCCTGAAGTGCGCCTCCGCAGCAAAGCCGCATGGCGTCTCGGAGTGCGAAAAGAATGCCGCGTTCGAGTCCCGCAAACGCAACGATCTAATTTCTGGGCCAGTCTCCATGAGAGTTCGTGGTCCAAAATACGCGCCATTTGCGACCGGAAGGAAGTGAAAGAACAGCAATTCGTGAATGAGTAAGCTGCACATCCCAGCGATATGGCAGGACCAAGCGCACTCGCGCGCGACCGACGCTGCCAGCAATGTTGGCTGTGACGCGGTTGCGGAATATCGCGCGAAGCCATGCTGCCGTCCAGGTGATCGCAGCGCGGACCACGTCGCGCAGAGCGTCGGCTCTGCGTGACGGTCCTCAGAGTTGTGCTACGTGTCGTCCGGGGGCTTCAGCGGACCATCAATCCACTTCCAAATCACGGGATCGTGCAACGGGTCGAGTTGAAGTTCTGCACCGGAGCGGCCTTCGGCGGACATGCCGAAGCGAGCGTTCACCAACTTGACTATGAGGCGTACGGCATGGCGGTCGAGTCGGCACCACCTGGCCGTGAACTCGACGAAAGCGGACAAGAGTCCGCCGTCAATTCTCCGTCGGCTGAGGAAACTTGAAATTGTCGCGCTATTCCGAGACGTACCGCACGCGTCCTGTTGACTAGAACGTGAGTGCAAGGCGCCGACCTACGACATGATCGTGGAAGTCACGAGTAAAACGTTCGGCCGCGCTTGCAGCAGAAGCGAATCGGAAGCTGTCGTTGTACGGCAATATGCCTGCATATCATCGAATGACTGCTCGTCCACTATCCTAGCCATCCTGTTCGCCTCTTGTCTTCGCAAGGACTACTCAAGCTATCCTCGCCATGAAAGTGAAATTACAGCAGCGATCGGCTGAAAGACGATCATCTCACGCAGTCTCTCATTTGAGACTGTTGGTATTGCAGCCACTTAGCTCTCCTAGGTGGCCACCATGACGGGCGAATTGCCAGCTGCGAACTTACAGTTACATGTGTAGCCAGCCCACCGGTTCGTTCTTCGCTCCGATGGCAGGAGGACGCGCCGAGGGCTTTGCCTCGACGGCACCATACAGCTGCGCCGCAAATGCCCTGCGATCCCGCCGAGTTGAGGAGCCACCGGACGGACCATCGTCAAAGACTGCCGCCGAGGCGTTCGCATGAGGATCAAGGCGCACTGCTCGGGCTCAGCAGCACGCCCTCAGAGATGACAGAACATCAGAGGAGCGGCAGCAGCCAGTCCACCGCTCGTGCCGCAGCCTTGGCTATTGCTGTCGCGCCTCGCTCGATACCGTCTTTAGGCATAACATGCGGTTCGATAGCCGTCTCAATCGGCGCGGGATGCGGTCTCGGATCGAACTCGGGTAACATCCCTCGCTGCAATGGCTGGTGATGCGGCTCCCCAGCTATTTCTCACATAATTGAGTACGGCCGCGATCTGGCCATCATCAAGCAGCCACGCGTATGACGGCATACCTGCAGCTGTCGGCTCGGCATCCGTGCTTGCACTGCGCGCACCTCGAAGCAGCATTCGGATCACCGTTGTCGGATCATCTGAGCGGACCATCGCGGACGCGCTAAGGGACGGAAAAAGATGGGCGACACCCTTGCCTTCAATGCCATGGCATGCGGAACACTGGTCCCGATAGATAGCGCCGCCCGCGGCCATCATATTTCCATCGACCGAGGGCGCGCTCCTCTCTTCAGCTTTGCCTGGCAGCGATTTCAAGTACGTGGCGATCGCCGTCGTGTCCGCGTCGGTCATCCTGGATGTGGACAGCTCGACTGCTTCCGCCATCGGCCCAGTAGCCGCAGACATGCGGTTGTGCCCGGTCTTGAGGTAGAGCGCAATATCCTCAGCCGTCCAGCTACCAAGTCCCGTGCGAGCATTGTTCGTTATATCTGGCGCAGACCAGCCTTGGAGATTGGCTCCCTGCAAGTATTGATCCGTACGGTCGCCTCCCAGCATTGTCTTCGGCGTATGACAGGCGCCGCAATGCGCGGGCCCATCCACGATGAACTTGCCCCGATTCCATTCTGGGGACCTTGTTGGGTCGGGTTCGTACTCAGTCGCCGCAAAGTACAGCTTGTTCCACACAGCCATAAGCTTGCGGACGTTGAATGGAAAGGGAAGCGTATTGCGACTGCGCGGTTTGCGAACTGGATCGAGCGAGTTAAGATAGGCGCGAACCGACAGCACGTCATCGCGCGACATCCGGGTATACGCATTGTAGGGCATCGCCGGATACAGGTGCGTGCCATTCCATCCGATGCCCCTCCTCACCGCGGCATCAAATTGATCATCCGTCCACGCTCCGATACCCGTCTCCGGGTCTGGCGTGATGTTGGGAGCGACAATGCTCCCGAATGGCGTTTCGATCGGACGCCCTCCTGCGAATGGCCGCCCCCCGGGAGCGGTATGGCATCCGCCGCAATCCGATAGGACCGACAGGTAGCGTCCTCGCTCGATCGCCGTGAATTCTTGCGGGTCCGAGGCGCTGGCATATGCACTACACACTATAGCGGCTGAAAGAAGGCTCGCGATTCCGAGAGTTGGCGCGCGGTAGGCTCTATGCATCGACGAGCCTTCCCGGGTTCTTCAGGTACTGAGTACGGATCGCAGCGACCGACCAGTAGGCAAGTGCTCCAACCGTGAGCGTAGGATTGTAACCGGCGTTCTGCGGGAACGCGCTTGCCCCCATGACGAACAAGTTTGGAACGTCCCAACTCTGCAAATAGCGATTGAGGACGCTGGTCTTGGGATCGGTGCCCATGATAGCGCCGCCGTTCAGATGCGTCGTCTGATAGGTCGTTATATCATAGGGCGCGGTACGATACTGGACTGCGAGTTTTTCCGCACCCATGGCCTTGATGATTTCTGCAAATTTGTCGGTAAGGAATTTATTTTGTTTGATCTCGTTCTCCTTGAGATCCATCGTGATCCGCATCAGTGGACGCCCGAAGCGGTCCTTATAAGTGGGATCAAGATCGAGGTAGATGTCGCGATAGGCGTAGAAGCTTCCGTGCACACCGGTGCCGGGCTTTACGGTGCTGAGATAGTTATCCTTGACGGCCTTCTTCCACTCGGCCCCCCATTTGGGGGTGCCGGGGGGAACCAATGTGCTCTCGATCGGGCGGGCACCTGTCTGCACCTGCCCGACATAGCCACCTCCCACGAAACCATGCGGGCCATGATCGAAGTTGTCTCCATTGAATTCGTCGATGCACATTCCGATCGACCCGGATCCGATGAACGGATTGAAGTTAAACTTCTTGTTGTCGAAAAACCCGTTCACGGTCGAGATGGTTTGGTGGGTGTAGTTGCGCCCCACGACTCCTGTATTTGTGAACGGATCGTAGGGTTGCCCGATCTTCGAATGGAGAAGAAGTTGTACGTTGAACAATGCATAGGCGGATAGGATCACCAGGTCGGCCTGTTGCTCCCATTCCTCGCCGCTGGAGTCGACGAACGTCACGCCAGTCGCCCGCTTTCCTGCACGATCCAGATTGATCCGAACGACCTCTGAATTGTCTCGCAGGCTGAAGTTCGGCTTTCGAACCAGATGAGGCAAGATTGTCGTCTGCGGACTTGCCTTCGAATAGTTGCCGCAGCCAAACCATTCGCAAAACCCGCAATAGGTACAAGGTCCAAGTCGTAGACCGAGTGGATTGGTGTAGGCTTGCGAAAGATTGCCGGAAGGCTGCGGAAACGGCTTGTAGCCCAGCTCCCGCGCGGCCTTGCCAAACAAGCTATGGCTGAACGGCTGTTGCTGCGCCGGCGTGGGATAGGGACGCGAGCGCGGCCCTTCAAAGGGATTTCCGCCCTCCTGAATCTCCCCTCCTAGGTTTCCTGCGGTACCCGACGTGCCACAAAGATACTCGAAGCGATCGTAATGCGGCTCAAGATCATCATAGGTCACGCCCCAGTCCTGAATAGTCATATCGGATGGCAGGAAGGACGCACCATAGCGCTCCGTGAGATGCGTCTTCAGTACGAAATCACTCGGCAAAAACCGCCACATTTCGCCATTCCAATGGACACCGCCGCCGCCGACGCCATTGGGCGGCATGAACGCACCCCAGCTCCGGATTGGAAGCGCAGTCTGACTCGTCTTGTTCCGGAAAGTGAATGTCAGCTGGTCTGGGCGCAGGAATAGCTCGTGCCGAATGCGGTAGCGAAGTTCGTCCTGCATGTAGCTTGGCGGAAAATCTGTCGGGGCGTCGCGCCAAGGGCCGCGTTCGATGGCGATGACATCGAGCCCCTCGTCAGTGAGCTCGTTCCCCATTATCGCGCCGGTCCAACCGAAACCGACAATGACGACGTCCTTTCTGGAGAGCTTCCTGACCATGCTACGACCTCGTCCATTGGGCATTGCCGGTCATCCCAACCGGCGGGAGAGGAAAGCGCTCGTTATGCCGATTGACCCAATCAAGATAGTTGTAGCGTGCGCCGGGATATCCGATCATCTTCCATCCGACCATGTCTCGGTTTCCTCCATAGATCGGGTCAGCGAAGAATCCCATCTGCACATCCCTGACCATCTGTGCGAAGAACGACTTCCCGTCGAGCCCGCGAAGCTCCAGCTCGCCGACCTCCAAGCTTTTCAGGAATAGGATTCTGTCGCCTACCGGGATGTCGGCGAACGCCTTTCCGCTGTTGCGCTCCTTGCAGACGCTATCGATCGCAGCTAAGCCAGCTCGGTAGGTTTGTGCTGGTCCTATATCCGACTGGTATCCCTGATTCTTAGCGCCAGACTGAAATGGGGGATGGAGATAAAGCCCCTCCTGCCTGCCGTAGGGCCCCGCCAATTGGCGGTCGATAAATACAGCGCAACCCGCATCTTTTCCGCCTGGCGTCTGCGCGTCCGGAGGGATGATGCAATCCGCAAGGGCCTCCATTGCGCGCCCCTCATCACCGGTAAAAAACTCCCAAGGGCCGAGCTTGAAACGCTCCGGTGGATCGCCGGCGTTGGGAGCCCATGGCAACCGCCCGGCGATTGTCGCCGCCCTGACGCTGGTCGCCGTAAATATCAGCGTTGCCGTTCCGGCAAGAAATTGCCTGCGACGCACGTCAAACATCTATTGAACCTTTCCTGCCTGTCCGGTGACACCCAGTTCAGTCGCACACAGCTTCGAACAGGAACCAGATCCGCCCTTCAGCCTCATCGATCCAGTTTTCGAGCACGCTTGCGGACGCAACATCCTCGTGCTTCTCACAGAACACGTGAAGATCGCGCAGGAATTCGAGCAGCCGACGGTTGTCACTTTGCGGCTCGCTCAACATGGCTCCTGGCGATAGATCCATGGCATCGGAGTCCTTGAGCCGCTGCCTGCGGGAGATCTCGCCAACGGACCGGATAGTCCGGCCGCCGATCTTCCGGCATCGCTCCGCGACAGCGTCAACCATCGCGAACACCTGATCGGCTTGCTCGTCCAGCATCAGGTGGTAGTCCCGAAAGTGTCGCCCCGACATGTGCCAATGGAAGTTCTTTGTCTTCAGATACGACGTGAAGACATCGGCAAGCAGATTTGTCAGAGCCGCGCTGATCTCATTGGCCACTCCAGGCGGAAAGTTCGCCACGGTACCGATCGCGGCAGACGTGCTTCTGGATTCGACGGTCAAGTCCATCTCAGATTTTCCTTCTCGCTGCTCACTTGGTCTGCCCTCGTATGCGCCTTTGAGCGCTGCAGCTGGAAGTGAAAGTCCTTCACTCGCCAGATGATCCGATTTCACGTCGCGAGACCGCCCCCTAGTCTTCACGAACTTGCGTGCGCAAAAAACGCCCGTCGCACCGAAGGCACGACGGGCATCAAGTCAGGGAGGAGCGCCTCGTAATTGCAATTTCGGCCTTTGCGATGCAAGTGAATTGCATTCAGGACCCGAATGACGGAGGTCGCACTCGGCGTGAAGTCCAGCTCGGCCTGATCACAGACGTCGCATCCCATGAAAATTCGTCAGATGGGTGCTGGCGAGCTTTCACTTCTCACGCGCGTCTGCGTTGAGCCACTCTCCAACCCAACCGACAGCTGCCACTCGCATTATCTCTTGCGAGCTGGCCACCATTTTGGCTTCGTCTACGGAAGGGTGAGATACTATGGCAACGATCAAAGATATCGGAGTTCCGGATACCTCCCTCTGCAAAGAAATTCGTGAGCTGGTGCGGGACACCGAATCGGAGCTTCTCTTCAATCACTCATGCCGCGTTTATCACTTCGGTGCGCTTACAGGACTTCGTCGCGGTCTCACGTTCGATCGCGAATTACTGTACGCCGGCGCGATGTTTCACGACATGGGGCTCATGCCAAAACACAGCAGCAAAACTGAGCGCTTCGAAGTCGACGGCGCCAACGCGGCACGCGACTTCCTGAGGACTCACAAGATCTCTCAGAGCGACATCGACCTCGTTTGGACAGCTATTGCACTCCACACCACTCCGGGAATTCCGGTCCACATGCATCCTGTCGTCGCCCTCGTCACCGCCGGGGTCGAAATGGACGTGTTAGGTATAGGCTATGAGGAATTCTCCGATGCACAACGCCTCGAAATCGTTTCCGCGCATCCACGGACTGCCCACTTCAAGGAAGACATTATCAATGCCTTCTACGGAGGGATAAAGCACAAGCCGCACACAACATTCGGCAATGTCAAGGCGGACGTCCTCGCGGACAAGGATCCCAATTTCCGCCCCATGAACTTCTGCAACATCATTCGACATTCACGCTGGAGCGGCTAGCAGACTTCCAGCCACGCCGCCGAGGTCAGGCGCCTTCGCAGATTCCGATCCGGAGAGACCCCTCCCATCTCCTATGGTGATTAGAGCCGCTGTACTGCCAGAGTGAAAACGTAGCCGATGCCCCGTTCAGTGCGGATTATGGAAGGCGCGCTGGGATCGACTTCGAGCTTGCGGCGCAATCGAAGCACCTGCACGTCAATACTCCGGTCATAGATATCCTCGTGGACCCGGGTTGCTTGCAGGAGATATTCGCGAGAGAGCGGCCTTTGCGGCGCGTCGAGAAAAGCGGTCAGGAGTGCGTACTCCCCCTTGGAGAGAGGGATAGGTTCGCCGCAAGAATTGGCTAGGCGGCGAGTTCGGCGGTCAATCTGCCACTGACCGAAACGCCAAACGCCCTTCTCTGTATCCCGCTGCGCCGATGCCATATCCCGCCGTCTGAGAACGGCTTTGATGCGGGCGAGCAGTTCTCTCAAGCCAAATGGCTTGGTCAAGTAATCGTCGGCCCCCAGTTCCAATCCCACAACTCGGTCTATTTCGTCTCGCCGATGACCCGTTGTAATTATGACCGGAACATCGGATTGCGCTCGAATCTCGCGGAGCAGATCTAGGCCATCCTCCTGCCCTAGGCGAAGGTCGAGCACCACAATGTCCGGCTTGTGTCGCGCAAGGACGCCAAGCGCCTCCTCCGGCCGCGAGGCCGAGATGGCACGAAAGCTGTTCTCTTCGAGATAGTTGGTCACCAGTTGGCGCATTGTCACGTCGTCCTCGACGACCACGCATGTCAGCGTCCGGCTGTTAGCACTGTTAGTTAGTTGCAATGGTTTGCACGAAAAGCTCGTTCCACTTGGCTGGTGAGCGCCGCGGTCGGACCGACGGTCGCTGTCATGTTCATGTCGCCCCGGCGCCGGGTGTACCTATACGATCGAGACTTTTGATTTTCCGTACACATTTGCGAGAGCGGCAACCATCCAAGGCTCCACAACATGGGCTGGCGAGCTCATCGCGCGCGGTCTCGTGTTTACCGCGAAGGGGCGCGCTCAGCGTTCAGGCCCTGCCGCGCCGCCCAGGAGCGCCCGCGTTGCCGCTGTAACGTCGGCATGACGCATCAGGCTCTCTCCGACGAGAAAGGTCGATATGCCGATGCGCGACAAACGGATCAGATCGTCTGAGGTCGAGATTCCGCTTTCGCCCACAATCAGCCGGCTGTCCGGGACGTACGGGGCCAACTTCTCGCTGACCTCGAGCGTCGTTTGAAACGTACGCAGGTCTCGGTGATTGATGCCGATCATCGGTGATTTCAGGCACAATGCACGATCAAGCTCCGCGCGGTTATGCACTTCAACCAGCACATCCATACCCAGCTCGATCGCTGCTGCCTCCAGGTCCCTTGCGATTTCATCATCGAGAGCAGCCATGATCAGCAGAATGCAATCCGCTCCGAATGCGCGCGCTTCCACTACCTGATAGGGATCGAACATGAAATCCTTGCGCAGTACCGGCAAGCTCGTTGCCGCACGCGCCAGCGCCATGAAGTCCAGCTCACCTTGAAATGATGGCTTGTCGGTCAGCACGGACAGGCAGGCGGCTCCACCTGCTTCATAGGCTTGAGCCAATACTTCCGGATCAAATTCCTTCCGGATAAGGCCTTTCGATGGTGACGCCTTTTTGATTTCTGCAATCAACGCATACTCACCTGACACCTGCTTTTTGCGGATCGCCGAGATGAATCCCCTCGGAGGCACTGCAGATTGCGCGCGCGACAACAGCTCCGCCAAGGTGCGTTCACGCTTGGCAAGCTCGATCTCCTCACGTTTGTAGGCTTCTATTCTCTTCAAGATGTCTGGCATCATATCCGTCTACCTTGTTCCACTGAGGCCGACCTGGAAGGCGCGGTGGTTCCTGTCTCACAGGCGCCGCCACTCCGGCAGCGGCGCCTAACACTCGAGGCAATAGCGCACCATGAATTCGATCATGGCACGGTGCGAGACGTCTAGATCTAGGAGTGTGCGTTCATCCAACGCGGCCAGCGACCGCGCCGCGCGCCTAGCCACGCGCTCTCTGGCCCAGCACGCTCTCAACTCAGTTATCAACTTCCTCGGCCACTTACTGGTGTAGTGACAAGTGCTATCATCATCCCGTTGTCTCGCAGTCCCGAGTTCTCGCGCACCCTCACAAACAACCTCCATATTCAGTCGGTTCGTAGGAGTGCTCATCATGGCGCTGTGCCGCTACAACCCGACTACGTAGTTCTCGAATCGGATTTCAGTTGAAACCTCCTTTCTCAATTTCGCCATGAATCGCCGCGAGACGCCGAGGCGGTGGCTGCCGGTCAAGGCAGGCGCCGACGCTAGGCGCGAATGCAACGCGCACGCGCGGCGGTTGCTGCACCTGCCCACCGACGGTCACGAGGGCTGCTAGCTCTAATTGCCGGTCTGCGCGTCAGGAGTGGTGAGAGGCTGATCGCCGGCTTCTACGATAAATACGGCCAAAAGACTTGCTGGCTCTGTGTCGCTCGCGTTTTCGCTGACAAGATGATGTGCCCCCGGGTCCTCATAGAAGCTCTCACCGGCGCGGTAGGTTCTGGCCGGCTCAGCGCCAACTGCGCTTCGGATCGCACCGGAAAGCACGTAAGCATAGATGAACGCCGATTTCGCGTGATAATGAGAGCGAGACCTTCCAGCAGGTGGATAATTCACGAGCACCGCAATCAACTTCCGGTCGGGCAAATTTGGTATTGGCCGCTCGAAAACCGGCTTGACGCTTTCGGACGGACGCTCTGACAGGGCGGCCACCGTTATGGCGGAATGGACGGCTGCACCGGAGGCCGATGATATCGCCGACGGCAAAGTAGCGACGTTGACGGTCGCGTCCGCCGTTTGGGCAGAACCCCTCCGTATCGGACTTGATGTAGCCGGCGCTGGAACTATAACGCCTGTTAGCGCAATATCACCATCTGTTCTTGGTGCTGTCTTTGCCGGGGTCGAGAGGCTCATGATGATTATCGCAGCTTTGGCAAAGCGCATTGCAACTGGTAGGGATGACCGCATTCCGTACTCCTGTGCCGAGTGCCGTCTGATTTGAAACACCCGTTTCAATAGTTCCGCATCCGGTGAAAATTCGCCGACTCATTGCTGTCACGGTGTCGGAAACGCCGCTCTTTCGAAGCGCGAAAGTCACTCACAATTGGCGAACGCGGAAGTGAAACGATTTCATGAGGAAATTGAGCCTAGCGCAGTTCAGGCCGAGTCGGCCCGCCGCCACCCCGAAGCTGAGCGCCATTCATAAGGTCGTTGCAGGATTATCATTTGGCTGACTCGCGGCCCTGCCTTAGAAATTGTTGGCTTCTTCCAACGTGGAGAGTATATGATGAACGACCTGTATGGTTGGCTCCTGAGCCAACATCACGGATTGCGTACATTTCAGCTCTTCAGGCAGAAGCTCGCAATCCTTGCTGCAGATGAACCGGACCAAAGAGCCTTGTACACGCTGTTGAGCTTGCAGGCAGCGCGCTACATCGAGGCTTTGGATGAAGAGCCGGTTCCTATATCGGTTGCTGATTGCGCTTATGAAACTCTGCTACGGCTTCTAGCCAGCCTCGATCTATCTGGATCTGCGGAGCGCCGGTTGTCTGATCTAAACCGTGTAGCTGCGGTGGATCTTCTGGATCCATCGGCCGACGTTCGCTGGGACCCAAGCGCGCCAGCCGTTCGAAGCACGCCGCAAGGGGGTAGACCCAACACCGCCGGCGTGGCCAACTAGTGCTGTTACCAGCATGAATGGTGCTGAGCGTCCAGCGTCGCGCATGTCCGAGACGCGGCCTCAGTCCGCGGTCGAGCGTCTGCACTGGATATGAACCAGCGGGAGTTTCAAGCTGCAGGCATTTCACTTTGTGCGGACACTTGCGAGTGATACCGACGTGTGTCCCGTAGACCCTACAGCCGTGTCATCGAACGGCTTACTCTAGACGTTCATTCGGGGCAGCGGTCCATTGCACTACGTCCGCCCCGGACGTGCTCAACTTACAAAAGCTCGTGAGGCTCAGGATGGCAGATAGGCTAACCCGCAACGCCGCGCATCGTACTTTACCAAGCGAGATCAAAGCCTGGCGCGTGCACGCCTTTGGCGCGCCCGAAGCCATGATCTTCGAGTCCATTGCCCGGCCCAAACCCGGTCCTAACGAAGTCCTTGTCAGGGTACATGCAGCGGGCGTTGGACCTTGGGACGCATGGATTCGATCCGGCAAGAGTGCATTGCCACAGCCTCTCCCTCTCACACTGGGCTCTGATTTGGCTGGCGAAGTTCAGGAGGTCGGAGCGGGCTCGGTCAACCTGGACATAGGTGACCAGGTTTTCGGCGTAACAAACACCCAATTTCTCGGTGCCTATGCCGAGTACGCCGTCGCGTCTGCTTCGATGTTGGCTCAACGACCACACTCGCTTTCTCCCGTTCAGGCAGCATCAGTCCCGGTCGTGGCGGTCACGGCCTGGCAAGCTCTTTTTGAATACGCTCGCTTAGCAGCGGGCCAGACGGTGCTTATCCACGGAGCGGCTGGAAGCGTTGGCGGATACGCCGTACAACTCGCGCACCGAGCTGGCATCCATGTCATCGCGACCGCGGCGGGTGCGGACATGGAGTACGTAAGGAAGCTTGGTGCCGCCCAGGTCCTCGACTATCGATCGCAACGCTTCGAGCAGGAGGTCAAGGAGATCGATGCGGTCCTTGATCTCGTCGGTGGAGACACGCAGGCACGTTCGTTCGCCGTCCTGCGCGAGGGCGGAAGGTTGATCTCCACGGTCTCACAACCAGACCAACAATTGGCAACCGATCGCAGAGTGACAGCGGAGTTCTTTCTCGTCGCTGTAACGACGGAAAGGCTGAACCTTATCGCCGAGCTCGTTGATCGCGGTGAATTGAAAGTTGAAGTCGGCACAGTACTTCCGCTTGCAGATGCGAGAAAAGCCCACATGATGCTTGAAGGCCGGATACAACGACCAAAAGGCAAGATCGTGCTTTGCGTGGATTCGTCCGAAGAGGGCTCATCCTCCAAGCCGGCCCCTTGAACGAGTCTCACCGGCTCATCGGTCGGGGAACAGCATCTTGGCGGCACGCCCCGTTGAGCGGGTGCTGAACAGTTAGCTGTGGAGCTCGCCGTGGCCCGGAAATCACAGCGTGTCAGGCGGCCGCAAGAGCAATCTCCTTGCGGATCGCAGCCCCACCGAACTCCGCCAATCGCCGGCCATGCGCAGATCCTCGAAGCCGGAATTACTGCCGCGCTGCGATGAACGCCAACAGCGCCTCGTTGATCACGTCCTTGCGGGTCGTGCACATGCCGTGTGGAGCGCCTGGGATCAACTTCAGTTCGCAATTCTTTATGAGCTTCACAGATCGCTTGGCAGAGTTTTCGATTGGAACGATCTGGTCGTCGTCGCCGTGCAGAATAAGCGTCGGCACATCGAACGCTCTCAAGTCGTCCGTCTGGTCGGTTCGGAGAACGCCTTTATGCAAAAGAAGGAGGCGGCCAAGCTCGCCATCATTCCTGGTTCCCAGAACGATTGCCGCACGCCGTCGGAAACCCGGGCTCCGGCACGATTGTAACCGTAGAACGGGGTGCTGAGATCGAACCAGAAACCCGACCGATCACGCAGAACATTCGATCGCATCCGATCGAAGATCTCAAGCGGCAGACCACCCGGATTGGCTTTTGATCGCACCATCAGCGGCGGCACCGCCCCGATGAGCACAGCTTTGGCCACGCGAGACGTGCCGTGCCGGGCGATATACCGGGCGACCTCTCCACCACCGGTCGAATGACCGATGTAAACCGCCCCCCAGAGATCGAGGGCTGTCACCAGTTCAGCCAGATCGTCCGCATAGGTGTCCATGTCATTTCCATGCCACGGCTTGCCGGAACGCCATGCCCGCGGCGGTCATGCGCGATGACACGGTAGCCGCGCTCTGCCAGGAAGAACATCTGATCCTCGAGGGCATCACCGCTGAGAGGCCAACCATGGCTGAATACAACCGGGTTTCCTGCACCCAGTCGCTGTAGTAGATGTCCGTACCGTCACGGGTCTGGATGGTCGGCATTGGAAAGCCCTCTCGTTCATCGCTGCTCGCTCATCACGCTGCGCGCTCGGCTGACTCCATAGACATTGCCGCCTTGCCATGCTGGAGACTTTTGCAGATCCACGGAAGTGAAAGGATTTCACCGGTCCAATGTACAGTTTGCGTGCGGAGGAGATCGGCTGCAGCCTGCGACGGCACCACGCATGGGATGCTCGTCAGATCGGCTCCGCCGGGACCCCGATGCCGACGGTCTCCTGCACCCAACGGGATCCTGTGCTGCTAGAGCAGGAAATATAAAGGAAACTTCTGTGCAATGGTTGTGGTTCTCCGGGAAGCATTCCCGAAGGTTGCGGCGAGGTCGGCCCGCATCGCAGCAATCGCTCGGCGGCGATCCGTTTGACTACGCGTGAGATTTGCAGCACCGACAGCCCCGCCACCGCGGAAGTCACGCAGGGAGTTCCAGAAAAGACCGACCGATTGAAGCTTGAATGGGACCAAGATACCATTCACCTCGTGAACAGGCGTGAAAGATGGTTCAATGGTGTAACACGATGCCTTTGCGGTGCACGGCTGAGATCGGCGGATTTGTAAGCTATGACCGAACCGGCTACCCGGCTTCGTAAGGACGTGTTCGTATTTGAGCCTTTCCGACTATACGTCGCGGAACGGGCCCTGATGAAAAATGATGAGCCGCTGGCGGTTGGTGGCCGGGCTCTCGACTTGTTAATTGCGCTTCTGGAACGCGCGGGAGAGGTCGTCAGCCAAAAGGATTTGCTCGCACGAGCCTGGCCGAATCTCATTGTCGATGAGGCTAATCTGCGGGTCAATATTGCCGGCCTGCGCAAGTTATTTGACCCTGTCGGCACAGGTCAGCGCTACATCGCAACCGTGTCGGGACGCGGCTACTGCTTCGTCGCACCCGTGCAACGCTGGACGGACGACGTCTTTCCGGAGGCCGGCGCAGCCCCCGTCAGGATGAAGAACAGCTGCCTTCCCGCGCCTCTCACGCGAATGGTGGGACGGGATGAGACCGTGCTTAAACTCTCGGCTGAACTGATGAAGCATCGCTTCCTGAGCATTGTGGGCCCAGGGGGCGTTGGAAAAACCACGGTTGCTATTGCCGTGGCTCATGCAGCGCTTGAACGCATTGGCGAGACCACCTGCTTTGTCGACATGAGTTCGCTTGCTGATCCGGCATCTCTTCCGAGCACGATCGGGTCAAGTTTCGGATGTGCAATTCAGCCACGCGATCCGACTTCATCTCTCATCACCTTTCTCCGGGGCAGGGCTGCACTCCTTGTGATCGACAATTGTGAAACAGCGATCGATGCTGCTGGAGATTTAGCCGAGCGGCTTCACCGACACGTCGAAAGAGCGCACATCATAACCACGAGTCGCGAAGCCTTACGTGCCGATGGCGAGCGCGTCCACATCTTGAACTCGCTCCATAGCCCTCCTGATCGGCCCGACTTAACGACCAACGATATACTTTGCTATCCAGCGGCGCAATTGTTTGTGGAGCGCGCGTCCGCAGCTGGATTGAAAACACCCCTGACCGATCCGGATGCTCCGACGGTCGGAAGGATCTGCCGCAGACTAGATGGCATCCCCCTCGCGCTTGAACTCGCGGCCAGCCGTGCTGGCTCGCTTGGTCTTCGCGCCACCGCGGACCTGCTGGAAAATGGATTTGCGCTCGCGTGGAAAGGCCGGCGTACGGCAGTCGCCCGGCACCAGACAATCACTACGATGCTCGACTGGAGCTATCGGATTCTGTCCGAACTCGAGAAACAGGTCCTCTGCCGAGTGTCCGTCTTTGTTGGCGATTTTAGCGTCGGACTTGCTGCAGCACTCGTCTTAGACGCGAACGCAAGCCGACAGGCAATAACCGAGGCCCTAGCAGGGCTCGCGTCAAAATCCCTTCTAGCAGCTGAAGATGACGACGGCGAAACCCGCTACCATCTGCTGGAGATCACGCGGTCCTATGCTGCAGCCAAGCTCGAGCAGCGCGGGGACGCGCACAGCACCCACCGAAAGCACGCGATGATCTTCTGTGAGCTTTTATGGCGACGAGTCGGGCTGCGGTCCGTCTTCGATTCCGAATCAAGCGATCTGCTCGGATTCGGCGGCCATGTCGGCAATATTCGCGCAGCGCTCGGCTGGGCATTATCAGATCGGGGAGACCCAGCACTCGGTCCACAGCTCGCTGCCATGGCGGCGCCGCTGCTGATCCGATACTCCCTCTTCGACGAATGCCGGCGCTCCTGCCAAAGAGCGCTTGCCGTGCTGCCACACCAGGAGGAAGGCCAGCGACTCGAAATGGTTCTCCAAGCGGCGCTGTCGTATACATCCATGTTCACGAAAGGCAACAGCGGCGAAGTGCAGGCGGCCCTTCAAAGGGGTTTGGCAATCGCCGTGAACCTCGGTGACAGCGCACATCAGCTGCAATTCCTGGCCGGCTTGAATGCATTTCTGTACAGGACCGGGGATTTTCGAGGTTCTCTCGCAGTCGCCAGACAAGCGAGGGCCACGGCCAAAAGCAGCAAGATTGCAGCCGGGGTGGTAGCTGCCGAGTGGATGCTTGGCGTTGCCTACCACTGCGTCGGCAACCAATACGCTGCTGAACACCACTGCCAAAAGGGTATGGCACACTCGATAGAGCTTGCCGTCCACGATCCAATCCTGTTCGGCTACGATCATCGAGTTCGCGCGCTGGTCGGACTGGCTGGCACTCTATGGCTGCGTGGCTATGCGAGCCGCGCTCTCAGAACGGCAGCTCAGGCCATCCGTGAAGCGGAGACCAAGAGCGAGCCGATTTCGCTTTGCATGTCGCTCTACACTGCTCAGGTCTTCCTGAGAGCTGGTGACGTGCAGCGCGCGCGCGATCTATCTGATCGACTGGTCGACTGCGCAACCCAACATGGCCTCGACCCTTTCCGTTCCATTGGCATGGCCTTCAGGGGTGAGGTTGCCGTTCACAAGGGAGAACTCGAGACCGGAACTGAGCTGCTCCGGCAGGCGCTGGTGTCACTTCACTCTGAGGAGCACGAAATTCTCCATACCATATTTTCCGGCGCTCTCGCTCAAGGTCTCAGGCTGCAGCAACGCCTCGACGAAGCACTCGCGATAGTCGACGGAGCCATCGATCGGGCAAACGGCTCGGGAGGAGCGGTAGAGCTTGCGGAACTGCTGCGTCTGAAAGCGGAAATTGTGGCAGCGAGAAAGCAATCAGATCGCGGCTGGGCATTGGATCTGATCGACCGTTCTCTGGATACAGGAAAAGAACAGGGCGCCCTGGCTTATCAACTTCGCTCAGCCATCACGCTCGCGCGCTTCCAAGGCCAACATGGTTGCGATCGTCGCGCTCAAAACGTTCTAGCATCCATTTACACGCAGTTTACGGAGGGGTTCGAAACCCCTGATCTCCAGACAGCGCGGGCCATTCTGGCCAGCCATAACATAAGTTAAGCCGACGCCGTTTGCTGCGCCGCGACTCGCAGGAATGTTCCCTTGTGCAATTTACAAGTTTTAACGGGTATGGCCGTGACCCGCATATTACAACTCTCGTCATGCCACGCGTGCCGTGGCGCGCTCGTGGTCTACCATCTACGCAGATGGTTTTCTCACATGGACTGAAGAGTCCCCGAAGCGGACAGCCCTGCAGACACGAGCGAAATGACATGTTCGTGCCCAAATGCGAAAACTCTCTGATTATCACGACCGTCATTCCGACGAGCCGGTCGGCGCGAGCAACGACCTGGCGCCGCCGACCTTGCGAGCCCACATTGGCGCTAATGGAGGCAAGCCCGAGCTCTAGAATTCTCTTTACAGATTCTTAGCACGTTTAACTCGAAAGCATAGTCGAAGCCGGTAACATGGTCCGTGGCAGGGTGATGTTCTTCCAAAGCCAGCAAGCTGAAAGGGAACACTATGCACGACGCGACCGACATTATCTTGCACCGAGAAACGACGGCTCATTTCGCCGCAAGTCACAAGAATACCTGGTCCATTGACGGCACCGCGCAACCGCATTTGGCCTCGGAGTTTGAGGCTGTCCTGCTTGCGATCGCAGGTCACGATCTGCGTCAGCCACTCCAAATCATCCAGAGTGCACACGAGCTTCTTGGAATGGGCGTTCGCACAAGTTCGGAGTTGCGGCTGCTGCAGTCGGGACAAAAGGCGATAGACCGTCTAAAGGAACAGCTTGCGTTGCTCACGAGCGCCCTTCGAATGCGGGAGCACACGAACTCTCTTAAGCTAGCGCCGGTCTGCGTAGGGGACATCCTGAGGCAGGTCTACCGAGAGAACGAGGAAGCTGCCTTCAGTAACGGTGTCTTCATCCGCATGATCCCGTCCGAGGCCATCGTGATGAGTGACAGCCTACTGTTGGGAGCGGCTTTGCGCAACCTGCTCAGCAACGCCATCAAATACACGCGCCCGGGTGGCCGCATCCTGCTAGGCTGCAGACGCTGCGGTTCAAATCTACGCATCGAGGTACACGACACTGGCGTTGGCATCTCGAGCGAGCATATGCCTAGGATATTCGATGCCTTTACTCGCTTCGATCCACTGCAGCACGAGGGCCTGGGCATCGGCCTTTTCATCGTTCGTCAGGCGCTCGGCTTGTTAGGTCATCGCATCCACGTAGCATCTCGACCATCATTGGGATCTCTCTTCTCGGTTTTGGTCGCCCGGTTCGAACTGCAAGATTGAAATCTCGCATCGCCCGACGCTCTTTAAGAAGGATCGCTCAAACGATCTATTGGAGTTTCATGTGCGCTACAAACTGCATTCAATCCGCTGCCCAATAAGGGCAGGAGCTCCGGCCGAACCACTCCGACTTGGATCGAAGATCGACGGTGCCCATCAACTGTTCGTCTCGACCGCTTATTCATTCAAAGTTTGGCGGGGCGCGGTTCGGCATGTGCACTGCAACCCATTCCTGACACTCATGACCATCCGGGTTCGCGCATGACCACGCCATTGAACCGGTTAGATCTGAATCTCCTACGCGTCTTCGACGCGGTCATGGAGGAGCGCAGCGTGTTGCGGGCAAGCCAGAGAATATGCCTGAGCCAGTCTGCGGTCAGCCATGCTCTGGCGCGGTTGAGAGAAGTGCTCGGGGATGAGCTATTCATCCGCACCACAAGCGGCATGCAGCCGACCGCACGGGCACTCACGATGGCTCCGCTGGTGCGTCAGGCGTGGCAATCTCTCGAAAGGGCGATGGGTGCGCCTAAATTCGAGCCGGCGAGGTCGGCTCGACGGTTCACCATTGCAGTAAGCGATTTTGTGAGCATGGTCATGGTACCCCGGCTCCTAACTCTGCTCAGGCACGAGGCCCCCTTTGTCGAACTCGTTATTCGGCCGGAGAGCGTAACGGATTTGCCCGAACAGATCGACCTGGGACACATCGACGCGGCAATAGGAACTTTCTCGCAGATAGCGGCCCGGTTCCGGTCGAAATCGCTGTTTTCGTGCGACGACGTTCTGATAGCCAATTCTTCTCGACCGCTTGGAAAACTGTCGCGCGAAGCGCTTTCCAGTCTTTCGATCGCAGCGGTGTGTCTGCATGGTGAGCACGATGACATTGTGGATGGGTTCGTATCTGAACGCGGCCTGGCTCGGCGATCGGAGATGTACGATCGGGCTGCCTTGGAACAGGCACTTTCCGTTTTGCGGCAGAGCCCCCCAATAGTCGTGTCGCTTCCGCACTTCGTCGCTCTTCCGAGCCTGCTCGAGCAGTCAGACTTGACGGCGATCGTACCGCGCCCACTTGCCGTATCTTTGGCCCGCACACAGCCGCTGTCAATTTACGAACTGCCCTACCGCTCCGGTTCGTTCGATGTCAGCGTTCTATGGCATGAGCGCACCAACGATGACGTACCGCAACGATGGCTGCTCGATCTCCTGGCGCGTGCTACCGAGCATGTGCGGGAGCAATTGACGAAGCCGCACCCCTCCGCAGAATCGGCGTCAAGCCCCACGGATATTTGCCGAAAAACCCGACGCTTGGTCGGCCTCAAGCCCATTGGGCCAGTCGCCACCGAACTGCCGACTGTCATGAAAGGCTCAGGTCAGGCGCACGCCTCAGCGCCAGGACTCCTGGGTATCTCATCGGCGCGCTAGATCGAGACCAGACGATGAAGCAAGACAGCGTCATTGGGCGAGGCCTCGCAGGGTTCAGCGGATCACGCCGAAGACGGCATCCGCGCTTAGGCGGTTTCGCAGCTCTCCAACAGATTCGCGGAGGCCTGATTCGATCAGAGATCGAAATCGCTCAGCTCAGGATGGTCCTCCGGTCTGCGCCCAATTGGCCACCGAAGGACCCGATCCGCTTCTTTGATTGACTGGTTGTTGAAGCTCTCGATACGTCGTTGGATTAGCCCATCCGAATCGATCTCCCAGTGTTCATTTCCGTATGACCTGAACCAGTTGCCATCAATGTCATGGTATTCACTTGCGAAGCGCGAAGCGATCCGATTACCGGCAAACGCCCAGAGCTCCGCAATTACTCGATACTCGAGTTGCCTTGACCATTTCGAGGTCAGGAACGCCTCGATGGCTGTACGTCCAGAGAGAAATTCGACACCACTGCGCCAAAAGCTGTCAATTGTGTAGCTCAGCGCTACATGCGCGGGCTTTTGGCTATTCCAATGATCTTCTATGATACGTACTTTGTTTGCTGCGGTGGTCCAGGTGAAAGGTGGCGCTGGAAGGCGGGGTGACATGCCATGCGTCCAGTGACTTGATCTCAGCAAAATGAACGCGGAATGATCGGAATGCCAGTTCTTTCCTGTAAAATGCTGTAAATTGGTACGGCAGTTGCCGCGCGGTGGGGCTCAAAATCATAACCCTCGGTCGCACTTCTCCAAAGCGGCTCGTAAAGGGGGGGTTGGGCGCTCAAGCCTGCAGCAAGCTCGAGTTGGCTACGAGTGTTTAGCTGCCACCTCAATTTCACGAAGCTGGCGCGCCGCCTGGACCAGATCAGCAGTTTCGAATCCCTCGGTGAACCGCTCACGCACCTCGCCAAGCAGTTGTCGGGCTTCCGCGACGAGCCCACGATCCACCCACAATTGGCTCAAGAGCAGAGCCGAGCGCAATTCCCAGCCGAGCGCCGACTGCCGCCGCGCGCATTCGAGGGACTCACGGAGGGATGCCTCGGCGGCGGACAAGTTGCGGGGCGATGCCAGCAGCAGCACTCTGGCACGCGCCCGCAGCATATCCGGCACCTCGAAGGTTCCGGAGCCATTCCTCGCATCGGCCAGCAAGCCTTCGATCATGCTGGAGGCTTCCGTGAACTCGCCGGCATCGGCCAGCCCCTCCGCCAGTGCTCGATAGACGGAGGAAGAGAGCATGTATCGTCCTTCGGCTCGCAGAATCGATAGCGCCTCCCGGAGCAACCCGATACCCGGCTGTGTTCGCCCTCGGGCCAGCAAGAGCTCGCCTTTCAAACCCATGCCGCCAGCTTCGTAATTTGTGAGCGAATATTTGGTAGCACAGGTGATGAGGCGTTCTATGAGGTCGTCTGCGATTTCCAGATCGCCGCGCCACAAGAACACTGGGGTCGCGTGCTGAAGGCAAATACACACCGAAACCGGATGATCTTGTCGTCCGGCGACTTCTATGCCTTGGTAGGCCAGTCGCGCCGCATGGTCGGGAAAGCCTCTAAGCCACATCGTTCGCGCGTAGCCGATCAACGCTCTTACTTGGTGATCGAACCCGAATGAGTGCACTTCACCTATGCCCGCACCCGCAGCGGCGTTGAAGCCTTTTTCGTAGCTCCGCTGCGCCGACAACTGATTTCCGACCAAGTGGTGACTGGCACCTAACATCCACTCAGCCGTCACGGCCGCACGCACTCCCCCGACCGCCGCTGCTATCGCGGCATAACGCTCGGCCGCAATCAAGGACCCGCCGAACTCCGCCATTCGTGCGAGGTGAAGATTGAGGCCAGCCAACAGCTCCAACTGATATTCCGGGTCCCCAAGCGCGTCGGCTAGACCCAGCGCTCTCTCCAGTACAGTGCCAACCTCGGAGCTGTCGCCATGGCCATGGTTCGATGAAATCGCCAAGGACAGTTGGAGTTCCAGTTCGAGCTTTGTGCCGCGATCCTCTTCCGCCAACCTATTTATTGCTTGCAGCGACCAGCGCCGACATTCGCCGAGCATTGACAACGCCAGAAACAGCGGCGTAGCGCCGGCACCGAGGGCCACTCCGACCGAGGCGTCTCCCGATGGCGAAAAGCTCCATTCTAGCGCTGCTCTGATATCGCCGATGTGGCGAGTATAACCTGCCAGATCGCGCCCCCTTGCCGCCGGTGTTCGCACTCGTCCCAGGTGCTCTGCAAAATAAAGCGCATGCTTCCTTGCAACTACGTTGTCCTCGCCATGCTCCCTGGCTTTGAGGGCCGCATATGAGCGAGTTGTATCAAGCAGGCGATACCAACTTGCGCCATCTGCAGGCGAAACCACTATGAGCGACTTGTCCATCAGGCTTACGATATCGGTTGCAACTTGCAGACCGTCGTGGTCGAGCCGGGACACAACGGCCTGAGCCATTTCCAAGGTGAACGCTCCCACGAATACCGAGAGCGCAGCCAAGGTCGCCTTTTCATCGTCGGACAGGAGCTCGTAGCTCCAATCGAGCATCGCTTGGAGCGTCTGGTGCCGCGGCACACCCCGTCGCGTTCGCCAGACAAGCATCAGATGATCGCCAACCAGCTTGGCCAAGCCGCTGATTCCGTATGCGCTTACTCTGCTTGCGACCAACTCGATCGCGAGCGGCATTCCATCCAGCTGACGGCAAATGTCAGCGACCAGATTGGCTTCCTCGTCGGAGAGTTCATGCCGCACTCCTCCGGCAGCGGCACGCTCCATAAAGAGTTGCACAGCCGGAAACGCCAAGGCCTTTGCCGCGGTCAAGCTCGAGTTGCTGCCGGGGAGTTCGAGCGACTGGAGCGGATAAATGTTCTCACCCTCTGCGCGCAGAGCCTCTCGGCTAGTCGCTATGAGGTGAACGAATGGTGCTTCTCGGCACACATGCTCTGCAAATAAAGCAACAGAGTCGAGAACGTGTTCGCAACTGTCGAGAACGACGAGTAGACGCTTGTCAGAAATGAAGCTCAACAGCCGCTGGCTCGAGTCTTGCGTCTGCGCGAGGCACCCGATGGCCGACGCGACGGCTGTGATCAGAAGTGCGCCGTCTCTCAGCACGCTCAAATCGACGAAGCAGACAGCCCCCTCAAACTCGTCAGCGAGCGCATGTGCCACGGCGACGGCAACCGTGGTCTTTCCGACACCTCCGGGACCAACGATGGTGACGAACCGGCGGGATCTGACGTCCGAACACAACACTTCGACTGTCTCGTCGCGTCCCACCATACGGCCCAAGCGGTCGGGAAGCGTGTCAGATCGCGGGCGATCGAACACCAGGTTCGGGGATGGCCGGACGGCGTGAGCCCGCTGAACCGGCGCGACAAAGCAATAGCCCTTTGCTGGGACATTTGCGATGTAACGCGCACCCTCCCGGCCGTCACCCAGCGTCTTACGCAGACCAGCGATTTGCACGCGAAGGCTCGCCTCGTCCACGATAACGTCCGACCAGACCCGCTTGAACAACTCGCGGTGGCTGACAACCTCCCCCGCTCGCTCAACGAGAATGATCAGGATATCGAGGGCGCGGCTCCCCAGCGGGACTGGTTCACCTTCGTTCAGAAGAAGTCGTTCGGAGGCGAGCAATCGAAATGGACCGAACAGGTACGCTTCGCCTTCGTTCAATCGCTGTTGCAAGACAGCAAACCCCAAACCCTCGGGCCTGTTACCCAGGTACGGCTAGTTATTGCAACGCACCACGACCGCTGCGCGGCGTCCGTATTCCCCATAACTAGCACATTTTGCCGGAATTGCGATTTGCTACGAAAGTTGTCCGTACCGCCAATCCGACGAGAGACAACCTGTTCCCATCGGGAACAATCAAGCCAACGGCTCTCGGTACCGGTCCCTGAACTGCACAAGGGCAAAACTGCTAAGCAGACTCGTAGCGACCACCGCAAACGCGGGTGCACGGGTATCTCCGGTGAAATCTATGAGCCACGTGGCCAAAGCTGGGGAGAGGGCTCCCACCATGACGGTCAATCCATAGGCCAAAGCGACGGCGGTGGCACGTAGGGCGGTAGCGAATAGTTCTGCGAGGGTCGACATCAGGGGGCCGATATAAATCGCGTTCAGCACTGCAAGCGTGGATTGAACCAGCATCAGCATCTGAACAGAAGGCGACGCCGTCACTACCATATACGCTGGATAGGTGATCAATGCATAAGTCGCACTTGCAAAAAGTAGCAACGGTTTTCGCCCGACGCGATCGGATATCGTCGCCGCAACAAGAGTGCAGACGATCATCACGCATGTTGCCACGATCGTCGCGAGCAGCGCGCCGGAACTGGGCAGTCCCAACTTTCGAACCGCGAAGGTCGGCATATAGACGAAAACGATGTTACCGGCGACGACATAGAGACTTAGGATCCCGACCGCCAACAGGAGGGGGCGCCTCGTTCTGATAGCCGCACCAGCTAGCCCGCTCTTCTGCTCCTGTTGCTTCGTCAGAAACAGGTCAGGCTCTTGCACCTGGGACCTGATGTAAATGCCTATCGGGACGATGGCTAGGCCCAACATGAAAGGCAGCCGCCACCCCCACGATTCTATCTGGGCAGGCGTCATAGCCAAATTGACCGTCATGACCACGATCGCCGCAAGCACAAATCCTATCTGCTGACTTGCCGCATTGAAGCTTGCGTAGACCCCCCTTCGGTTGGGCGGAGCAATCTCAACCAGAAGCGCGGTCGCACTGCCTAGCTCGCCTGCTCCTGAGAAGCCCTGAAGTAGGCGCCCGAACAGAATGAGCAAGGGAGCCGCAACTCCAATGCTTTCGTAAGTGGGCGCAAACGCAATGAGCGCGGTACCAAGGCCCATGAGATACATAGCCAAGCAGAGTGATGCCTTGCGGCCAACGCGGTCTGCGTAGAGGCCGAGAACGACAGCCCCGACCGGCCGCATCGCGACTCCACCACCGTATGTGGCAAGCGCCAGGAGCAACGAAGTAACCTCATTTCGAGCAGGGAAGAAGAGCTTCGCCATGGTAATGGCGAGCACGCCATACGCAAAAAAATCATACCACTCAAGCAAATTGCCGATGGTAGCAGCGATAATGGCACGCCGTCGCTTCGGGCTATACAAACTACACGATGGAGCTGGACTGAGCTCTGAACAGGACATGGGAGACGCTCGAACTTCTTAGCTCGTGGTCTTTTCGAATGTGGGGAGTGAAAAAGAATGGGTTCTCACAGTTGGTGCAACGATCTCAGGCGTGGGTGGACTTGGCCTCATCGCAACCTATCACCCCAAAAGAGCTGTTCCTGTGGGATTCGAATAGACGTAGGATCGAGCGAAGGGCCATTGATAGACCGGCGCCTCCGCTAGGTCACAATTGCTGACGCCTACGTCGCGCAGGGCGATATTGTCCAATTGGACGTGATCGGCCACGATCGACCGGATGTCGAATGCTGAGCCTCGCGGCAATCGGCTTGTACTGTTAAGATGGTGCTTTCACATCGTACGATATACGCCCAGCGGGAAGATAAAATAACGCGATTACTGCCCCTCCTCTCACCTCTGGATAATGCTGACTTCCGGGATCGGGCGCAGTCCAGCCCGCCCCCTGCCACCCTTGTAGGCCCTTCAATTGCGCGCCCTCAGTTAACGGAACGACGAGGTTGAGTTCGCCATACGGGTGCCCGTGATATTGGCCGCGCAACATGTCTATATCGTCCTCGTCCTTGAACCGGCGCGGATCATCGCTGTTCATGTAAACCGCCGTTACGCTGAAATGAAATGTCTCGGGCCGCGGCTCTAAAATGCGGCTGCGGCGATAGTTTGGCCCTTCCACCTCCTGATTGGCGGCCCACCCCTCCTCGACACCAAGCCTGATCAGTCGCGAAAGATCCTGATAGAGCTTGCTCTCCGGGCCATAGGTCCTGTTGAGCCACCGTTCCATCTCGGCGCCTGGCGTCATATTCTTGACCTCCGCCAGGAACGGGATGCTGCACTGAATCAGATCCTCTCTGCTGCCCATTGGCTTGCCTCCCTAGCTTTCAAACCCAGTAAAGTCGGCGAAGTCGTCGAGATCGGCGCGAGGCATCGATTTCAGCCCCGGCTCAACCTTGGCGTAACCCACCGATATCCCGCATACGACCATCTGCTCCTCAGGGATCGGTAGCTGCTCGCGAAGAATCTTGTGATACTTCGCAAACGTCTCCTGAGGGCACGAATCAAGGCCCCGGCCGGCGGCCGCCAGCAGCACATTTTGGAGGAACATCCCGAGATCGAGCCAACTGCCGGCTTCAAGGCGACGATCGATCGTGACGATCAAGCCGACAGGCGCGCCGAAGAACGTATAGTTTTTTGCCGTTTGGTCTGCACGCGCCTCGACATCCGTCTGAGCGATACCAAGCGAGCCATAGAAGATCTGGCCAAATTCCTGGCGGCGCTGACGATACGGCGACGGCAAGACATCCGCATAGTATTTGTACTCAGAGACATGCTCTGTCCTGGCGTTACGATGAGCTTCAAGAAGCGCGGACGAGAGCCGCTTCTGGGGCGCACCGGAAAGCGCATAGACATTCCAAGGCTGTATGTTGGCTCCGCTCGGCGCAAACCGCGCGACTGCAAGAATCTCTCTGATCGTGTGCCGCATGACAGGCTTTTCCGAGAATTCACGACAGGCGAACCGGCCCAAGATGATGCGATCAATCTCAGGGCGGCCCGCTTCCTCGGGCGCTTGCCGCTGCATCAACTCGGGACCAAACACTCTTTCCCCCAAACTATGCAGGCTCTGCTCCGGGGCCATCGAGCTTTCGCCGCGAGGAACGGCACAGATCGCCGTTTTAGACAAGATACGCGGGACCGTTCGCTTCGTTGCAGCCTCATCGCAAGCGAGCTGCGGCGGGTTACGCCCGGCGCGACTTCCAATTGATCGCATCCGACTCCTCATAGCGTCTCCCTCAAAGCATTCTTAAGCCGAAAATAATCACCGTTTCTCAATCAACCGGAAGTGAAATTTTTGCAGCACGATCTTGAACGCGGCTCACGCCCAGATGTATGGCTTGGGCGGCCTCTCGACGCCTCTGATTGTATTTAGAGCCGATTGGGGATTAACTAGTCGACAGCTCCAGGCGGCTGAGAGCTTCCCGCGCTAGGAAACCCAATCGTGCCCGTATCCTTCAACACACTAGACCTGAATCTTTTAAAGGTTTTCGATGCCGTCATGGAGGAACGAAGCGTTCTGCGGGCAAGTCAAAAGCTCGCACTGAGCCAATCGGCCGTAAGTCATTCATTGGCGAGACTTCGCGAGGTGCTGGAGGATGATCTCTTTGTGCGTACGGCGGCCGGCATGCAGCCGACCTCCCGCGCATTGGCCATGGCCTCTCAGGTACGCGACGCGCTACGCGCTCTCGAGGCGGCTGTCGAGCTACCTACGTTCAATCCAGCCCTATCGACAAAGCTGTTTACGCTCGCTGCAAACGACTTCACCACACTGGCGTTGGGGCCCGCTTTGCTGATGCTGCTTGGCCGTGAGGCGCCATCAGTCGATCTGGTCATCAAACCCGTGACACGGATCGACCTCGCTGAGCAACTCGATCTGGGGCGAATTGATGTCGCAATCGGGGTGTTCTCTTCGCCTCCAAGCCGTTTTAGGACTGCGCTGCTGTTCGAATATGACGACGTGCTGATTGTGAGCGCGAGCAGGAAGCTCTGCCGGATCGACAAAGCCGCCTTCGAAAAGCTGTCACTGGTCGTTGTCTCCTTCGGCGGCGAGCAGGAGGGGGCTATTGAAGGGTTCATCTCCGAGCGGGGCCTGGCGCGGCGGTCCGAAATGTACGATCGTGCAGCACTCGAGAAGGCGTTCGGCGACAGCGACCTGCCGCCACGAATGGCCATTAGTTTGCCCCATTTTCTGGCGCTGCCAGCGCTGATCGAGGGCAGCGAACTCGCAGCCATCGTGCCTCGTCCGCTGGCCAAGGCTTTCGAACGGACCCATTCGATAGCGATCCACGAGTTGCCTTACACGACGAACCCGCTCGAGGTCCGGTTACTCTGGCACGAGCGCGTTGACGAAGATCCATCCCACCGGTGGCTCCATGACATCCTTCGGCGCGCTACCGAGAGCCTTCGTCGCGCCGGCTAGCATCTTGCGAATTCATTCGCGACGTCATGGAGGATCACAATCGGCGTCTGTCTTCACGGTCATGCTAGCGGCACGGCTACGATCGGAAGCGTACACCCGTGTTGCGATCAATTTTCTCTCACGATGCATCACACCCAATATCTTCTTGCAAGATCTTCATACGGTCGGGGTCTTCACGACTGGCTAATACAATCCATCTGTGCTCAATGGGGTCGCGCCTGCGAAGAACGGCTGATCGCGCGCGGACCGCCTCGGGCGTGTGATCGCATATGATCAGACACGCCGATACAGATTGGAAGGAGTTCGACATGGCCGACGAGATTTGCGGTATCAAGATTCCCGACAGCAAGATCGCACGCCAGGCGGCCGAATTGGTGAGACAGCACGAGAGCGAGATGTTGTTCAATCATTCGGTTCGGGTGTTTGTGTTCGGTGCGATGCGAGGGGTGCGCGAGAATGTGAAATTCGACCCCGAACTGCTTTATATCGCTGCCCTCTTTCACGATTTGGGCCTGGTTGATGCCTATCACACGCAGACGAAACGGTTTGAGGTCGATGGTGCAGACGCAGCGCGCGATTTTCTGAGGAGCCACGGCATACCCGAGCCGAAAGCCGATCTGGTGTGGGAAGCGATCGCTTTGCATACGACGCCGGGCATCCCCCAATTCATGCGGCCGGAGATCGCCCTCACTAACGCCGGAGTTTTGGTAGACGTCGTCGGCGTTGGATATGACGACTACTCAGCAGAACAGCGCGAGCAAGTGATAGCCGCCCTCCCCCGCGGCGACTTCAAGAACGAGTTTATCAAAGTCCAAACGTGCTCGGCGGTGAGGAAGCCTCAAACAACCTTCGGAACAGTAAACTTTGACTACATCGAATATCACGATCCGTCATTTAAGAGGCCGAACGCCTGCGCGCGGATTCGCAACACCCCCTGGAAGAGCTAGGTGCCGCAGACTGCCTTTCAGGGAAGCGGCGCGATACCGGGCTTAATGTTCTGGCGATATGCAAGTGTCTCATAGAAGCCTTCTTTGGCTAACCCTCGGCGCATTTTCCATTGGGACAGAGGGTTTCATGATCGCGGGCTTGTTGCCGGATCTCGCACGAGACTTGAACGTCGGCGTCCCGGCCGCAGGTCACTTGGTCACGGTGTTCTCATGTGCCTACGCCATCAGCGCTCCGGTCATCGCAGTGCTGACGGCCTCGTTTGAGCGGCGCAGCCTGCTGATCATGGCTATGCTATGTTTTGGTTTGGGAAACGTGTTGGCCGGAATGACCCCTAACTACATCGGATTGCTGGCGGCTCGGCTGTTACTGGCATTGTCCGCGGCCGGTTTCATGCCTGCGGCGAGCGGGTATGCCGCCGCTCTGGGGGGCCAGGGGCGGCGGGGCCGCGCCCTCTCCATGGTGACCAATGGGCTAACCCTGGCGATTATCGCGGGTGTTCCGCTCGGCGTGCTGGTTGGCGAAGGTTTCGGCTGGCGCGCCACCTTCTTTAGCGTGGCAGGACTGGCAGTTCTTTCGGCGATCGGGATGCTAACTCGAATGCCCGGCCAGCGCCCCGGCATCATCCCGACTCTTGGCGAGCGCTTTGCCCTTGCCAAGCGTCCCGACATGCTCACGCTGCTGGCGACGAGCCTGCTGACCGTCGCGAGCACCTTTTCCCTCTACACCTATCTCAGCGTCTTCGTGGCGGAGGTTGCCGGCATTGGCCCCCGAGGACTGATCATGGTGTTGCTGGCCTTCGGGCTCGCCAGTGCAATCGGGACGTGGCTCGGCGGCACGATGACTGACAAATGGGGTGCAAGCCACACCGTGACGATTGGTTGCGGCCTAACCCTTCTGGCCTATTTTGTACTGTCGTTCGCTCCAGCGCTCCCGGCGAAGGAAGTCACTTGCGCACTCCTGGCAGCCTTGCTCCTTTGGGGCTTCGCAAGCTGGGGGACGATGACTGCACAGCAAGCTCGGCTGGTGGCACTGGCGCCGCCCTTGGCCTCCGTCAGCCTTTCACTGAACTCATCGGCCATCTATCTGGGCAGCGCCACAGGAGCAGCAGTTGGGGCGACGGTCGTCGCGCAGGCGCAGTTGTGCGTCTTGGTTGGGTGGCGACGCTCTTCAGCCTCGCCGCCCTCATGTCGGTGCTAATCGCACGCAAGATCTCTTCTAAAGAAAAACGAGAAGAAACATCCTGACGCGGGTTTCGCAGTAGCAGGAAAAACTCCTCGGCACTGAACCCGACGGCTCTCGATCCTCTGGCAGGTTTCAAGACGTCCTGCGCCGGGCCGAGAGCCGCCATGTCCAATATCTCTGGCTCAATTTGGATGAGGACAAAACTGGCTCGTTCGTCAAAGGTGCCCGCCTTGTGGAGAACGGCTCCAACTAGTCTCTGCCAGCCTCGATAACCGCTTGCGCCAGTCGTGCCGGATTCGAGAAACACAGTTCGTGACTTCCCGGTGTTTGAACGAGCCGATAGAGTCCCAACTTTTCCGAAAGCCTCGGATGTAACGGGAAGCTGTGAGGAAGTGCTGTATCTTCCGTGCAATTGATAAAGGACTTCGGCATCGCCATCTCGGCCGGGTTCGTACGCACCACAAGCTTGTCGGTGAACGTCTTGAGCGGATGCGGGTTCAATCTATCATACGCACGCCGCGCTGTTTCCAAGTCTGCATCGTTGATGTAGGCGTCGCGCCAGATTGGAAACGGGAGCACCACCGAACCGTCACCGAGGCTCGTGAGGAGGCCTGGATAGTGCGATGGCACCAGATCGCTCAAGGATTCTCCATTGTTGGCTACAAAAGCGCTGAGATAGACTAACCTGCGAATGCGGCTGGCCATACGGTCGGCGACGCCAGTGATGACAATCCCCCCATAGCTATGACCGAGCAACACGATGTCGTCGAGGTTGCTTTCCGATATGAAATCGAGGATCGATTGGATTGCGTCTTCAAGCCCCGTCGTCTTTGGATCTCCTGGCCTATTTCCCGTCATTGTCGGGGTGAAGACAGAGTGACCAGATGCTCTTACTAAAGCCGCGACAGGCTCCAATTCCGCCCCGCTGTGCCATGCACCGTGAATCATAACGTAGGTCGACACAAGAACGATCTCCTTGATCTTGATGCGCAGCAGAATCCGTGGCGGGTGCCACCTGTTGATGTGACCCCCGCCCAGATCTGCTTTGTATCGATTTTGGCTAGTCTCTATTCATTCGACGGATGCCCAAGATTGCTTCCGCAACAGCTTCACGATCGACGTTCCCGAGCCGGTCGCGGGGCACGCCGTCAACCGCTGTCACCAGGTCCGGAAGTTCGTGCTCGGCCAGATGCAGCCTGGCCGCCGCCAGAATTTGATCGATTGCCGCGTCGCCACTTTCGTCTTCAAGCTGCACAACGGCCGCTACACGGTGGCCTAGCACCGGATCCGGCACACCAAACGCGCACGCATCCCGCACCATTGGGTGGGCCAGCAAGGCGCTTTCCACCTCAGCCAGTGAGATATTGGAGCCGGCACGAACGATCACATCCGCCTTATGCTTGGCGAGAGGCGCCACGTTCCTAATCTCTACAGACTTCGCCATCTCGGCCTTCTCCTGCATCCGACGTTCTTGCTCGAACCGGCAAATCAAAGTTTCATTTCTCTCTGGCAAACCTTTAGATCCGCTTCCGTCCAGAACCGAGTGAAGTTCCTGCAGCTTCATTATTTGGAAGCTGCACTTGAGCCCGGATCTGGGCGGCTACTATCGGAACGTTTGCACAGGGCCGATTTCCCGATGACGAGCACAGCCTCGGTGTCGCTCCGAGTCATGTGCTCGATACACTATGGCCTGCTACAGCACCGCTACAAAAATCCGCATACTGATGACAAACGTAACGTGATTGCGCCGATCCGACATCGCGCTGCAACGGATGCTCATGAAAACCTCCTGAAGCGGTCAGCTCGACTGCAGTCCAGAACTACGTAGCCGCTCCAACGGGACTGCTGGGAGAAACAGGATCAATGAAAATCGTCATCGCCACAACGCCCGCGCCAGGGCATGTCAATCCGATGCTTGGAATCGCACGAATACTCGTGGCCCAAGGTCACGAGGTGCTTGCATTCACGGGGCGCGCCTTCCAAGAGCGCATCGAGTCAATCGGCGCGACCTTCCGCCCGATTCCCGCAAGCGCGGATCAGGACGTCGTCGATCCCTTCTCGAAATATCCCGAGTTCAAGAGGTTGCCTCCCGGATTGGAGCTGTTGCGAGTCATCCTCGAACGATTGTTCGTCGAGCATATTCCAGCGCAGCACCACGGACTCGAACAGCTGCTGCGAGACGCCCCGGCGGATGTCGTCATCGGAGACGATTGCTTCCTGGGACTGCTGCCGATGCTCCTTAGGCCGCCATCGACGCGGCCGCCAGTCGTCTGCTTTGGCACCTCCATCCTACATTGGCCGCGCGAGGATGGAGCGCCCGACTTTCTCGGCTTGCCACCGGCAGCCAGACCGGCTGAACATGCTGTAACCATTCGCGACCACGACAGGATCGTTCATCAACCGCTTGCGCGGCGCTTAAATCATTGCCTGCACGAACTGGGTCTCGGGCCAATCGCGAGCCCGCCATTCGAGACGATGGTGAGGCTCGCCGATCTGTACTGGCAGCTCACCGTCCCGAGTTTTGAATACCCACGGCCGCTGCCAAGCTCGGTGAAGTTCATCGGCACGCCGCCCATCATCCCTAAGCAGGCGCCAATTCCACCATGGGCTGGAGATTTGGACGGCAAGCGCAAGGTGGTGCTCGTGACGCAGGGAACGGTCGCAAACCACGACTTCAATCTCCTGGTCACGCCGACCCTGGCCGCACTCGCAAACGAGCCTGACCTCCTCGTCGTGGTTACGGCGGGTGGGCGGCCGGTCGAGGATATCCCGGGCCCGATTCCGGGCAATGCGCGCCTGGCCAGTTATCTGCCGTTTGAGTGGATCCTGCCCCGGACCGACGTGTTCGTCACGAATGGTGGCTACGGCAGTGTCAATCAAGCCATGAGCTTCGGCGTTCCCTTGGTCTGCGCGGGATTGACCGAAGACAAGGCCGACGTGAACATGCGCGTAGGGTGGTTCGAGGTCGGCATCAACCTCGAGACAAACGCGCCGACGCCGGAGGCCTTACGCGACGCGGTGCGGACCGTTCTCGATCGCGAAAAGTATCGCCGACGTGCCTTGCTGATGTCCGAGGAGTTCCGCATGACAGACACACGGGGCGAGATCGTCCGCGGGCTTGACCGGTTGTTTCAAAACGTAGCTCACCGACCTCACGCGGCATCGATTTCAGCAAAGTAACGATAACGATACCGAGGTCGCCGCAAGCCGCTCGATCACCGGCGATTGATCTCGCGAAGGATGTCCTCAGCTGACACCGATCCGTTCTCGACTTTGATGTTTTTGAACATCAAGTCGGCAAACCGGCTCGAGCGTCCCGAGGCGACGAACGGGGTGATGCTGTCGGCTCAGGCTATCCAAGGAGAGAGTGGACAAACGGCAGAGGTGTAGCGGAGGTGGTGCGTTGGGTACCCTTGTCGTCCAAAACTTCACCGAAGGCGCCGATGGGCGGTGGCGCGGCAGGAGCAATTACTCCGTTTGCGCGTTAGCGGGAGATATCCAGTTTTGCCGCAATATTTACCAATTCCGCGAATGATGTAACGCTCATTTTTCGCATCACATGGCCGCGGTGCGCCTTGACCGTTATTTCGCTGATACCAAGCTCGTGCGCCACCTGCTTATTCAACAGGCCTCGTACAACGAGGCGCATGACTTCCCGCTCGCGTGGGCTGAGCAAGGCATAGCGATCTCGCAGGTCCTGCATTTCGGCTTCGAGGCGAAGTGCGATCCGGCTGCGGTCAATGGCATTGTGAATGGCATCGAGCAAATTGATATCGCTGAATGGCTTGGTCAAAAACTCGACGGCTCCGGCCTTCATGGCCTCCACGGTCATCGGCACGTCGCCGTAACCGGTGATGAAGATGATCGGGGTGCTGGGCCGATCGGCCGCCACCCGTCTCTGTAACTCTAGACCGTCGAGACCGGGAAGACGAACATCCAAGACCAGGCAGTTGGGAACAGACGTGCGTGGGCGCGAAAGGAACTCCTGAGCCGACTCGAACATCTCCGGATGCAAGCCAGCGTCCCGGATCAGCAGTTCGAGCGATTCCCGCACTGAGACGTCATCGTCGACCACGAACACGATTGCTTCTTCGTCCGGGTTGGCGGGCAGCTCTTCCGCCAAAAATTTCATTGTCGATCCTCCTTTTCTGATGAAGGGTTGTGTCGCTAACTCACCCCGAATGCCGCATTGAGCGCTTGCAATAATGCCGTATCACTGAACGGCTTGGATAGGCACTCTGCGGCTCCTTGCCCGAGCATTCGCGGACGCGTGGTTTCATCTCCATGAGCCGTTATGAAGACAATCGGGATTTTATGGCGGAGACGTGTCAGTTCCTTTTGGAGCTCGGGACCAGTCATACCCGGCATCGCGATGTCGAGAATGAGACAGTCCGTCCGTCCCACGTATTCGGATGCCAGGAACTCTTCCGCGGACGAAAACGCCTGCGCTGCATAACCAAATTCCCTTAGGAGATCTGGCAAGGATTCGCGCACGGATTCGTCATCGTCGACCACTGATACCAATGAAGGTGCGACCATCATGAGTTCCTCGTGACGCGGTTTTCGGCAAGCGTCCGTCTAGCGTCACGATCATGCATGCTGGTCACATCGTCCAGGTTCCAAGGGATTGAAAATGAAAAAGTCGCTCCCGGCCCGTCGTTTGCCGTAGCCCACAGACTGCCGTGATGGTTCTCGATTATTGAGCGACTTACCGATAAACCGATCCCCATTCCCTCATCTTTAGTCGTAAAGAAGGGATCGAAGAGCCTATCCAGCAAGGCGGGGTCAAGACCGGGTCCCGTGTCGAGCACGCTCAGACGGACACGATCGCTTTCTTCCAGTTCTGTCTTTATTGTCAGTGCTCTCGCCGTTCCATCGACCATGCTCATCGCATCAAGGGCATTTTGCACCAAATTCAAGATGACTTGCTGAAGCTGGATCCGATCGCCCAACACGAGCGGAAGGCTGTCGGCCAACTCCATCCGCAAAATGACGCCGTCACGTCGGAGTCTGTCTAGCGACAAGGCAATCACCTCACGAGTTGCCTCGTTCAGATTGACCGGCTGCGTTAATGGGGCCTTTCGATTGAAAAGCGCCCGCAACCGCCCAATGATAACGGACGCACGATTCCCGTCGCGGATGGTACGCCGCACAGTTTCTCGCGCCCCAGCGATATTCGGAGGGTCCGCAGTAAGCATACGCAGGCCGGTGCTTGCGTTGGTGACTATGCCGGACAGTGGCTGGCTTATCTCGTGGGCTATGGACGCCGTCAGTTCTCCCACGGTCATGACACGTGCCATATGCGCAAGTTTCGCTTGGGTGTTGCGCAGGTCCTCCTCGGCCCGCTTGCGGTCTTCAATATCCGTGTTGAGACCGAACCATCTCACGACATTACCGTCTTCACCACGCAGCGGGTTCGCTCGAAATAGGAACCAGCGGTATGTCCCGTCGAAGCGGCGCAGCCTCGCCTCCTTTTCTCCCGGCTGGCGAGACGCCATGATCAATTGCCAGGCATTCGCGAGACCGTCCAGATCGTCGGGATGAACCGCCGCAGTCCATCCCCAATCTTGGACCGTTTCCGAACTGAGACCAACGTAGTCCAAATAATGCTGATTGAAGAACTCAGCGGAGCCGTCCGGTCGAGCCGACCAGACGAGCGCTGGAATGGTATTGATAATAAGATTAAGGTTGCGCTCGCTGGCTACTAGCGCATTCTCCGCGTTCTTTCGATCTTCGATGTCGATTTGCAGTACGCACCAGCATACGATTTTGCCGCTAATGTCCCGCAAGGGAAAGCCGCGAACGTGAAACCACCGATAGATCCCATCCCTGCGGCGATGGCGACTTTCGATCTCATACGGCTCACCTGTTTCGACGGCCCGTCTCCACGCCCGGATCGTAGGTTGAAGGTCATCAGGATGAACAGCGTCAATAGTACTCCAGCGCTTGAGTTCCTCGAGCGACTTTCCGAAGTATTCCAGAACGGGAAGATTGACGGCCTGGACCTCACCCTCAGCCGTCATGATGGCCAGGGGGGCGGGCATAGCGTCCAAGATCAACTGGATATCGACTTCTCGCGCACTCGGCGAATCCACCAGTCGCCTGAGCTCGGCAATCTCCCGCTCTTGCTTCCTGCTGAGAGCAGAGAGACTTTGGACTTGCAGCGCGACCTGTTGATCTATCGTCTCGGAAATTCGCTTACGCTCATGCAGAAGCTGCTTCTCCTGTAGCCAATTCACGGCTTGACTGGCCACGATCTTGAGACGAACGCTCTCGGTTTCATCGGGAAATTCGGCGCGCCGTGATCCGGCCAGCAACACTCCGAAATCGTTTTCAACGCCCAGTCGCAGGATCATGGCGGATAGTTGGCTTGGCCCTATCGTCAATCGCCGTTGCGAAGGCCACTTTCCCTGCTCTGCACCCAGTGAGCCTCTTAACAAACGACCAACTTCGAGTGGCTCAGCAGATGCTTCTAACGATTGCGCGATCCGGGCCAGCTCGAAAGGTTCGGAGCTGATTGGATCCTTCGCATAAAAGTAAACGAGGTCCAGCCCGAGCACGCCTATCAACATGTCGAGCAAATCCGGGATTAGCCGCGACAAGGACTCATCGCGCGAGACCGGAAATCGAGCAAGGATCCGATCGAGATCATCGACGCAGCGCCGAACGTGCTCATGTTGCTCAACAGTATGTTCGCTGTTGATCACCATTCTAGCTTGCTGCTCAACACTCTGCGTTCCCGACCAATATTTGGGGAGACATGCCGTATCCCGAGGACGAAAAATCCGGGCTCTCGCTTCGAAAGCCGTCTGAGTCCGCTGGTAGGACGAAATTACCACGCGCCAGTTACCCCCGCAAGGTTGCACGACGTGACGACCACACGTTGCACCAGGCAATACAGTCCCGCTCGCGCGCTGCCGCTTGCGAGCGATCATGTCTCATCTCCAATAACAACTTGCTCCTTGCCGCGACCGCAGGCCGCCGATGTCCTGACTAGTTATCAGCAACAAGGCAGTGGCGGTATTGGCCACAGGGCCGCCCCAATGAACGGGTTGGCCGCCCCTACATGGCAACCCACGAAGGTCATCGCCCATTCCCAAGTCTCTCGCGCATCATCTCGACCAAAGGCCTATCGTACCTTGGTGCCGCCTTATTATCGGCGGTCCGCCGGCGCGTAACCATCGGTCAGGGTCTGCAGGAAGGCAACGAGCGCGTCTTCCTCCTTCTCCGACAAGCCCAGGTTTCCGACCTTCGTCTTGTTCATGTTCTCGGCTGTCTCCGGCGCCGGCCAGCAGCCCACGGCCTCTCGCGGATCGTGTTGCGTGCAACGCGGGAGTACATCGCGGGTGTTGTAGAAGTGCACTATCTCCTTCAAGCTCTTGAAATAACCATTGTGGCCATAGGCTTTCACGAAATCGGGGCTTGGCCGCTTGTCAACGTTTCGCAATGTTGGAACCTGAAAGCGGCCCCGATTTTGCGGTGAGAGCGGTTGCCAGCGCGCATCAACGGCTGAAGGTTGGCTGAGTGGATGGCCGGTCGCGAGGAAACCGCCAACGCCCAAGTCGACAAAGGATCTGCCACTCTTGTTGGCTACATAGCCGCGCTGATCCGGTTTGCCCTCTGCATAATAAGGCAGCTGCGGATTGGCCGGAGTTCCGATGTTGCTCGCCGTGAAATCTGTAAAAAGCGGGTCTTCACCAGGGCCGCCGTCACGGTGACAGCCGTTGCACTTCGCTTTCCCGCGAAACAGGTCATAGCCCTCCTGCTCTTGTGACGTGAACTGCGCTTTTCCAGCAAGCACGGCATCGTACTTCGAAGAAAACGCGGTTACTTCGTGTGACGCTTCATACCCGGCAATTGATTGCGCCATTTGATCGAAGCTCGCGGCAGCGCGGCCTCGATCGGCAGCATTCAGATGAACCGGTGCCGGATCGTCGGCCGGTGGCGGCCCGGGCTGGCTGCACACGTCCTCTGTGTTGGCCGGCCAGTCGATCGCGAAGGCTTGCGCACCCCACACAGTTTCGAAAAGCGCACGATAGGGTCGTTGCGAGGCGCGGAAAACGGCGCAGGCAATATCCGGCAGAGCCATCTCAGTTGGATCGACAGGCGGGCCCTCCGCCTGTTCGGCCGCAGCATTGCCGAGGCGCCGCCCGGTGGCGCGCATATCCCAGAAATTGCCGCCCACCAGATCACCTTGCCCCTCGTTATAGTGCAGCGCGGGGGACAATGGTGCATAGCTGTGCGTCTGCGGCTTGCGCTCGCTAAATCGCGAACGCACGGATCCCGGGTACGCGCCGGTGGTTCGATTGATCTCGGAGATCGGTCCCGTAAAGCCGGTCTCTGGCATATGGCAGAAGGCGCACGCCTCGTTGCGGTTTACCGATAGCTCCTTGTCGAAGAGCAACAGCTTGCCGAGCAGTTCAATCCGCTGCACCTCGTTATCAGGGACAGCCGCAAGCCGCTTCAGGCTTTCCGCCTCAATCTGATCGACATCGGCCTCGACGCGGGTGATCTCGCGCGATACGGCCGGTGACAAAGCCGCGTTGTTCTCCCGTGCTTGCAACGCGGCAAGCCCGTAGCATCCGGCAATGCCGATGCCAGCCATAAGCAGCCAATGCGGGCTTGGCGGTTTCATGCTCGGCCCTCAACAAAAAGCTCGCCCGGACGGGGGTCGTCCTCACGCGTCAACCGCACGTCCCAAGCTGCGATCTCGCGCAGCGCGCCCCATTTAGCAATGGCCCGCAGACCACTGCAACAACTACAGGAGCAATCGTCGATTCAGCGAGGGAGCTAAGCCTCGCTCGAAGGAGGAGAGGCTCGTCACGGCATACATTCTTCGTCACACCCACTATCCACGTTTTGCCGGGTGATCAGACCGCCGGCAAGCATCTGAGTTCCACGATTCCTGGTTTCGGTGACTAACGCTTGTACATATGCCCGCGTGGTCCGAGGCATCACATATACGGTTCGGCACCCCCGACTGTTTGAGATCAGGAGAGATTTATTAACCAAGCCGAACAACGCAGCTAACATTGTCGTCTCTTCGATCTCCGCCGCCAAGGCGACGGCTGCAGCAGCGTCCAACGTGAACTCATCTCCAAATACGGACAACAGTGAAAGCACCTTTCGCTCGTCCTCGGAAAGGAGACGATAGCTCCAGTCAAGAACCGCACGAAATGTTCTGTGCCGCGATTGCACAGTACGTGGTCCTTGCCAGACAAGGTTCGTTGGGTTTTCGAGAAGTTGGACTAAAGAACTAAGGCCAAATGCTCCAACGTGGGTCGCGGCCATCATGATCGCAAGTGGGTTTCCATCCAACTTCCGACAGATCTCTTTGACGTGGATTGCATCTGTATCCGTCAGTTCAAATTCGGCTAGACTAGTGGCCGCGTGCTGCAGGAATAGCCGAGCCGCGGGGTAGCTCATAAGGTCAGGCATCGAAACGGCCATGTACTGCGGGGGACATTCTAAGGGGCACAATCGTTGCACGTGCTCCCCCTCGACAAGCACGGCTTCGCGGCTTGTTGCCAGGATGTGGACACGAGCAGCTTTTCTTAAAAGACGGGCAACGAATGGCGCTACGACGTCAATAACATGCTCACAGCCGTCAAGAACAACGAGCAGTCGCCTTTCCCGCAGGCTTGTTGGAATTTCATCATTCTGGTGCCAATCTAAGCTGAGACCTGCTGCCAGCACAGCATGAAGCTGCGCGGGACAAGTTACCAAACCAAAATCTACAAATCGCACATCTCCGCAAAATTCTCTGAGCAGCGCGTGCGCGACATAGGTTGCGACCGTCGTCTTCCCGACTCCTCCAGGGCCGACGATCGTGACAAATCTTTCATTCAGGAGCTTTCTCGCCATCTCTGCGACGATTTGCTCCCGCCCGACCATATTTGGCGTGGCGGCCGGTATATTGTGCCTTGCGCCATTTAGCTCATCTAGATAGCTGGCCGTCGCAGCTGAGCGAACAACCGGCGCGACAAAACAGTAGCCACGTCCTGAAACGGTCTGCACGAATCTGGCTCCAGCCTGCCCATCCCCAAGTGCCTTGCGCAGCTCTGTCATGGACATACGCAAGCAGCTAACGTCCGCGGCACGCTCGCCCCAAACGGCAGCAAGTAAATCAGCCTTGCTGACAACTGACCCGGCCTGGCAGACCAACATGACAAGAACATCGAACGCCCGCCCAGATAAGGCGGTGGCGGCTCCATCCCGAAGGAGCCGACGACGGGCTATCTCGAGACGGAACGGCCCAAAGAGAAAGGATCCCGAATCCATCGCCTCCAAGGCTGCGGCGTTCGCCCTGCCGGTGCCTACACCAGGAGGCTCGTCGTTCGTCTCGCTAGCCAGGTCAATGCCCGCCGCGCTCGACCCACTGTTTGCGACACCCTGTCCTATCATCGTACACCTGCTTCTGTATCGGCGGATCCGCCACGCGCTGGCTAAGGGCGGTTCACAAGCAGCAAAAGTAGCTACGGGAGACGATGAAGGCGATTGCACTATGGTGTCGCCAGCGGGGTCAGTTCACCTTCCTTTATAGCTTCAGAACTGAGCGGAAAGCCCTCGCCAGCCTACGCTAACCGACACCAAAGTGTTGTCGGTCGTTGCACGGTTCCGTGGAGCTATGGGTGGATCATCCGGCTTTCGACAACCTGGCAGAAGAAAGCCGCGCGGCGCCATCTTCCCTCACCGAAACCACCACCGCCTGGCATCGTGGGTGTCAGCAGCGTGACTGTCTTCAGCACGACAAAACGCAGGCGCAAAAAGCAACGCTACGCATGCAAACTCCTGCGAAATGCTCCGGAATAAGTCTCCTGGAGACGCACCGACCAAGGACATCCTGGGACCGCTGAAGAACATCATCAATACTGCCTTGCCGCCAATTGAGGCGCCGCCATTGCATGAGGCACGCAAGGCTCTTCCTGTGAGCACGTTGTCGATACCGCCGCTTCAATAACTGAGCAAATCACGACCGCTGCGCCAAACGTCCATATTCTGATTACGAGCAGGGAGCCGTTACGCACGAGAGGCGAACACATCCATCGCCTTTCGGCACTGCAAAGCCCGCCCGCTTCGTCGACAATGACAGCCGTCGAGGCGCTGAAATTTCCGGCGGTGCGGCTCTTCGTCGAACGCGCGGCGGCGACGTTGGATGGGTTTGAACTTAGCGATGCGGAGGCCGCGGTTGTTGCTGGCATTTGCCGAAAGCTTGACGGCATCGCGCTTGCGATCGAGTTGATGGCTACCCACGTCGACGCTCTTGGACTCCGTGGGTTATCGACGCTCATCGATGACCGAGTTTACCTGTTGAGACATGAGAGTCGCTCGGCCCTCTCTCGACACCGCTCCTTGTCAGCTGCGCTGGATTGGAGCTACGAATTTCTGCCGGAGCAGGAGCGCATTGTTCTACGCAGACTCTCCGTGTTCGTTGGGGCTTTCACGCTCGATGTGGCGCTCGGAGTCTCGGGCTTCGATATGGACAGCAGCGTGGTCATAGACAGCATCGCCAACTTAGTAGCCAAGTCGCTCGTCAGCGCAGACGTTACCGGCGCCAATGTGCAACATTGGCTGCTCGACATCACGCGCGCATATGCATCGCAGAAGCTCTCCCAATCCGGCGAACTAGAAACGGTGTTACGCCGGCACGCCATGCACCGTCGCGACTCCAAACCGAGACTCATTCACGGTCCAGAATAGATAGGAGTCATGGCTCCGCAAAGGTCGCGGAACCCGCAAGGGTAAGCGCGGCAAGTGCCGCGCAAGCAACTCGCTTTTGCAGGACATCAACTATGGCGTGAATGCGCGACCTCCTTAGCTGCCGAGATGTTCGATATTCGTCAATGCTACGGAGTCCGGGGCATTGCCGTTACCAGCCAGCGAATACTGTCGCATCAAATCGTAGGCTAACGTAGAATATCGTGGCCTGTAGTAGCGGGGGAGCGCTACCGCTTTTCCCCACACCAACCGAATCTACGATATCTTATCCAGTCGTTCGCGTGACGCAATTCATGAGCCTCCGAGCGGGCTCAGCTCTTACGCCCCTAGAGGCGTACGTCGAAAGGCCATGAACCTTTCGTGGTCGCGCGAACGCGACCGAATTCGCGGAACCTCGAAAGGTAGCGCATGTTCGGCCCAACGATCGTGCGGCCGGGCTGCATAGAGGAGGCTTAACCGTGGCGCAGGCACTCTGAAGCCTTGCTTCGCAATAGTGCCGAATGTTGTCCCGAGCGGCCGCTTTGCGCCAATAGCTGCCCGATTTGGTCACGCCAAGCTTTCGCCTAACTCGGAATGAGCCATCCTTGCTGGCCAATCGACGACCTCCGACAAAGCCGCGCGGTGTGGTATGCTTCTGTTGAGCAATCTCGAGTCATCGACGACGGAGGATCAACCATGAAGATGGTCGTTATCGGCGGCACCGGTCTGATCGGCTCGAAGACCGTCGCCCTTCTGCGTCAGGGCGGCCACGAGGTCCTCGCCGCCTCACCCCAAAGCGGTATCAACACCATCACCGGCGAGGGGCTCAAAGAGGCCATGGTCGGCGCGCAGGTGGTGATTGACCTCGCCAATTCGCCCTCATTCGAAGACAAGGCGGTGCTGGAATTCTTCGAGACGTCCGGCCGCAACCTGCTCGCGGCGGAGTCCGCGGCGAGCGTCGGACACCATGTCGCACTATCAATCGTCGCAAGCGACCGGACAGACAATGGCTATTTCCGCGCCAAGGTCGCCCAGGAGAAACTGATCGAGGCCTCCGGCATCCACTACACCATCATCCGTTCGACCCAGTTCCTGGAATTCCTGCGCGGCATCGCCGATTCAAGCGCGGCTGGAAACAGAGTCAGGCTCCCGCCCGTCTTGTTCCAGCCCATTGCAGCGGATGACGTTGCTGCCAACGTTGCCGATGTGGCGCTCGCGCCGCCGCGCGATGGCATTGTCGAGATCGCCGGCCCGGAACGCGCGCCGTTCAACGAAATCGTCGCGCGCTATCTGAAGGCGATCGGCGACCCGCGTGAGGTCGTGAGCGATCCCGAGGCCCGATACTGGGGCGGCCGGATCGAGGAGCATTCGCTCGTGCCGTTGGGCGAGGCACGCCTCGGCCGCATCGGTCTCGACGAATGGCTCCGCCGCTCACAGGCAAAAGCTTGATCCCGCATCGGAGGTGCGCCCACTCTGCCACGAGCGGGTCCCGCGCAACGAACGAAAGAGGCGACCATGACGATCAAACGCGTAGCGTTGGTTCTTCTGTGCCTCATGAGCGGCACGGCGGTGGCTCAGGAGCCCAAGGTCACGGCACTCATGTCCAAGGATCTTCCGGAGAGTCCTGGGAGGGAAGCTCTGATGATCACAGTCGAGCATGCGCCCGGCGGGTCGAGCGCTATCCACCGACACAACGCACATGCGTTTGTTTACGTCCTGGAGGGCTCCGTCGTGATGCAGCTGAAGGGTGGACAACAGGTGACACTGACACCAGGACAGGCCTTCTATGAAGGCCCTGATGACGTTCACGTCGTCGACCGCAACGCAAGCAGCACCCAGCCGGCGAAATTCCTGGTGCTCTTGATCAAGGACAAGGGCGCCCCGGCGCTCGTGCCCGCACAGTGATTGTTACGCAACCCAAGTACACGAAACGGACTGCGGGAAAGGCCCTGCCTGATGTTTGCAGCGATGCATGGGACCGCTTCTGATGCTGTAGACGGCTCCTCCGCCGGCACGAGAGCGCCAAGGATGTGGGCGCCGCGTTAGGCTCCTACGATTCGGAGGAGCTAGCTGTGCAGTCGATCTCGACAATCAGTGTCGATATCGCCAAGTCGGTCTTTCAACTCCAACGTCCGCTTTGCGGCGACGAAAAGTCTTCGAGTTGGGAGAGAAAGGAGCCCGGTGACTGACGCCGAGATCGTATTGCTGGAGGTGCGCGAACAAATCCGCGCGCGGCGATGCCGCCGGAAGTTCAAGTCACAAGGACTTCAGTTCCGGCGGCGGGGCGCCCTTCCCCTCGAGCATCCCCAGCGCTAGCGCGGCCTCCACCCGCACGCTCGGATCCTTATCACCCGCTAGCTGTCGGAGAGGGATGAGGGCTTGTTCGATCCCCGGAAAAGCCGGACCGAGGCGACCGAGGTGCCAGGCCGCCAGGCTGCGGACGAAGGCAAGCTCGTTGCTCAACTCCGCGATGAGGACGGTGACCGACTCTCCCCCCGGCGGCGCCACCCGGGCGAGAGCCGCCGCCGCCCAGACGCGCACGAACCCAACCGGGTCCTGGAGGGCCGCGGCGAGGTCGGACACAGCTTCGGTTGCCGCGGGGCCGATCTCGCCCAGGGCATATGCGCCGAGGCGGCGCCGGAGCGGATCGCTGCTCGAAAGCTCCCTCACCCAGTCTGGGACGGAAGTCCCTATGTAAGCGACCTGCGCGCTCATGGCCCGACCCTACTCAAGGTCCCACGCCGAGCCGGCGGTCCAGGTTGAACGCGGCGCTTATCAACCCGATGTGAGTAAATGCCTGCGGGAAGTTGCCCAGCGCCTCGCCACATGGACCCGTCTCCTCGGCATACAGACCGAGGTGGTTGGCGTAAGTCAGCATCTTCTCGAAGATGAAGCGGGCCTCCTCCGCCCGGCCCGCACGGGCCAGCGCTTCCACCAGCCAGAACGTACACATATTGAACGTCCCCTCCCTCCCGGTCAGGCCGTCGCCGGCTCCTCTGCCGATCTCGTAGCGGTGCACCAGGCTGTCGGAGACCAGCTCCGCCATGGTCCGGTCCAGCGTCCCGCGCATGCGGGGGTCGGTCGGCGACAGGAAGAAGACGAGCGGCATGATCAGATTGGACGCATCCACCGCGTCGGTGGCGAAGTGCTGCACGAAGGTCTGCCGCTCCGTGTCCCAGCCGTGCGTCATGATGGCCTCGTAGATGCGGTCTCGCTCCGCGGCCAGGCGGGTGCGGTCGAGCGGCAGGCTGCGCTTCTGCGCAAGGCGGATCGCACGGTCGAGTGCCACCCAGCACTGCACCTTGGAGTAGACGAACTGCTGCTGTCCACCGCGCACCTCCCAAATGCCATCGTCGGCTCGCTCCCAGTTGTTCGCCACCCACTCCAGCATCTTGCGCAGGTGGCACCAGGAGTCATAGGCGATCGGCGTCCCGTACTTGTCGTACAGGTAGACGGCGTCCATCAGCTCGCCATAGATGTCGAGCTGCAGCTGCTCGGCAGCCGCGTTGCCGACTCGCACCGGACGCGAGCCGCGGTAGCCATCGAGGTGGCCGAGGACCTCCTCGGGCAACTCGCGCCCGCCGTCGATGCGATACATAGTCTGCAACGGGTCGCCCCGGGTGCCCTCGACGGCCCGTTGCTCCAACCAGGCCATGAACTGCTCTGCCTCCGACGTCAGCCCCAGGCGTAGGAAGGCGTAATTGGTGAAAGCGGCGTCGCGCACCCAAGTGTAGCGATAGTCCCAGTTGCGCACCCCGCCGATCTCTTCCGGCAGCCCGCAGGTCGGCGCCGCCACGATCGCGCCGGTCGGCGCAAACGTCAGCAGCTTCAACACCAGCGCCGAGCGGCTGACCATCTCGCGCCAGCGACCTGAATAGTTGCACTTCCTCAGCCACTGCCGCCAAAAAGCCAGGGTCTGCGTCAGGGCTTCCGTACCGACCAGCCGCGCCTCGAGCAGGACGCCGTCATGAACGCTGTCGTGGCCGTTCTCCTCCACCTGGCGGAGGATGAATGTGGTCGTCTCGCCGGGGTTGAGGACGAACTCGGCAGCGACGGCGTCGCCCTGCCGACCAAGTGGGAAGCGACTGACCAGCGAGACTTTCATGCCTTGCGCCTCGAAGATCGCTCCCCGGCCCTCCAGGACGACTTGGTGGGGCCGGCGAGCGAAGTCGAAAGCCGGCCGGCAGTCGAGGCGGAAGCGGACCGACCCGCGCACCGCCCGCACCACCCGGACGATTTGATGGATCTTTCTGGTCTCGCGCGGGCCTTGGACTGGCATGAAATCCACGACCTCACCGACGCCCTGGTCGCTAAGAAAGCGCGTCACCAGGACGTTGCTGTCAGGCATGTACATCTGTTTGTGCTGCGCCTCGTAGAGGCTGGCGATGCGGAATGAGCCCCCCTTCTGGTCGTCGAGGATCGCCGCGAAGACACTCGGCGAGTCGAAGTGCGGCAGGCAGCACCAGTCGATGGACCCGTCGATGCCAACCAGGGCAACGGTGTGCAGGTCGCCGATGACGCCGTAGGACTCGATCGGCTTGTAGCCCATGATCTCGTCTCCTTCCGCTCGCTCGACGCTGATCGAGCCCCAGGCGGGCGTGTCGTCAATGCCCTGAGGCGGCGAAAGACACACCGGATATTCAACTTTTTGCTCGCAACCTCGCCAGTAAGCTTCTGAGATTCAGAACCCGCTAAAACGTCCGAAAAAAATCGCTTGCATCGAGATCAACTGGTCCGCACTTTCAATAGACACGCGCATCGCACAACGTTCTACATTGAACGTGGGAACTCCAGCCGTGCACCGAAGGGCCTCCTCTGGACGGCTCCTGGAGCGCCTCGCAGGACGTCAAAGCGCGTCTCGTCGCCATCGCGCCAGAAACGGATGTCGAATCGCCCTGTACCGAGACGCAGATCGAGTACGGTCAGATCGGGCAACCATTGCGGCAGAGATGGATCAACGTACAGCTTTCCCTTCGGAGCGTCCGGCGCGAACCCAAGTATCGCCTGCAGAAATGCGAAGACCGACCCTGCTGCCCAGGCCTGTGGGATGTTGGCGCCAAGATATTGGACGGGAAAGCTCCTTCGATCACGCTCGATCGTCGTATAGAGCTCAGGCAGTTGATTGGACAGGAAGTGGCTTCCTGCATCGCTGATATCGCGCGCGATCCTTGCGGCCTCTGCGTGGAATCCATATCGTTTGAAGCCGAGCGCGATGACGGCATTGTCGTGGGGCCAGACCGACCCGGTTTGGTAATTGTATGGGTTGAACGCCGGGTTCGAGGCCGACAGCGTGCGGATGCCCCAACCGCTCCACATGTCTAGTGCCATGAGACGTTGCACGACCTTTCCGGCGCGTTCCTTCGGAACGATGCCTGACCACAAGCAATGGCCGGCATTGGAGGCAACCGTGAGGACCTTTTTCTTTTCGCCATCCAGCGCCAGGGCGTAGAAACCCAACTCCTCATCCCAGAAGGTCTCGTTGAACCGTTTGAAGAGCGCTGTGGCTTTCCTTCGCAGATCCGCGGCACGCCGTGTCTTGCCGAGTTCATCGAACACTTCCGCCATGCGCAGCCAGGCGTCATAGACATAGCCTTGCAACTCGCAGAGCGCCTTCGGTCCCTTGACAAGCGATCCGTCAGGATAAACCACACTGTCTCCGGAATCCTTCCAGCCCATGTTCTCGTAGCCGACCGGAGAGCGGGTCTGATATTCCTGGAATCCATCGCCGTCGCTATCACCGTGATTGTCTATCCAGGACAGGCATCCCTCCGCGGTCTCAAGATGCTGATCCAACAGCGCCTTGTCGCCCGTTGCCCGCCAGGCCGCATGGAGTGTGATGAGATAGAGCGGCGTCGCATCGGCCGTGCCGTAATATGGCGTGTGCGGGATCAGTTTGAAATGAGCGAGTTCTCCGTAGCGGATTTCATGCAGGATTTTTCCCGGCTCCGCGTCACGATAATCGTCCCGTTCCTTCGCCTGGAGCGAGCCCAGGATGTCGAGCGTTCCACGGGCGAAATCTGGATAGATCAGCAGGTTCTGTAGCGACACGATCAAGCTGTCCCGGCCGAACGGAGCCACAAACCACGGCAAGCCCGCGGCAGGCAGGAATACCATGTGATCGGTGCCGGCGATCGGGAGCCGAAGTGCCGCCATGTCCTCCAGCGCCTGGCGATAAAGGCGGTAGAACTCCTCGTTGCTGCAGCGGATCTTCAGTACCGACTGCAGCCAGTCCGAGAGTGCCTCGGCGTGGCGGGTTCGTTCGTGGTCGTCCACACACTCGTCCGGTGCAGCGAAGTGTCGGTCGCGATCCTCCAACGCATAGAGCAAGCAGCAATGCCAGGCTTCGCCCGGCCCGAGGCTGATTTCGAAGCTCAGCCGGCCATTGGCGTATTCGATTTCGCTCTGTCGGTGTGCGGGAGAAACGGTTACTGCGCGGACGAAATCGCTGTTGCGATAGCATGTGCGAAGTTCCTGCTTCGTCGATGACCATGTCGTGGTGATCCGCCCGCGGCGCACTATATCGCCTGATTTTACCTCGAAAATATCTGCGAAATCGGACCGTATCGCGATCTCGAGCTGGAAGCGTACCCGCTTCGCGCCGTGATTTGTAATGTCGAGATCCTCGTGCATCCCGCCATTGATGTATCGGCTGACCACGAAACCGAGCGTGCGCGGCGGGATCAAGCCGTCGGCGGTCGGAATCCTGGGGTTCGTAAGATAGATTCGGGACGCGTAATGGGTGATGGACCCTCCATTGAGGAGATCCCAAGGTTCACCATTTGCGTAGGCGGCCCAGCTGCTGATTACCCTCGTATCAAGGAAATAAAGTCCCTTTTCGGTTGGCCAGTTGATTCGTGCGTCTGGTTCGCTGACCAGCACTGTTTGCCCCTGATGGATCGAGATTTGATGCGGACCAACCTGAACCTTGAATGGCATAGCATGTTCCCGAATTCGGTTCGCGCTGGTGGTTTACGATTGGGACGCGGCGCACTGGACGCCCTACTCCGCGGCTGCTTCAGAGAAGCGCGGCTGCAAGCTTCTCTCATGAGGCAGAAGTATTGCTAAGGCAGAAGCATTATGCGTTTCGGTCTCATCTGCCAGCGGAATTAGGTTTCCGACAAGGACGAACGATAACACACCTCTTCCCCTCGCGCTTGGTGGGGATCCGGCGCCGCAGTCGCGAATGCCTTTAGCGAATAGGTCAGTGTTTCAGACGCACATCCCTTCGCGTGGCAAACTGTCATAACGCTAGAGGGCTGGTCGTTGCTTCTCCGAAGAAGTCGCGCTACGAGTGGGCGGGCGCGCAGCTGAAGGGGCGAGACCATGAGCGCCGTCCTTCCGATCATTTGCCTTGCAAGGCATGGCGAGACCGCGTGGAGCCTCTCAGGCCAGCATACTGGCCTCACAGATCTACCTCTCACCGAGCGCGGCGAACTCAATGCGCAGAGTTTGGGCTCGCGGTTGCTGGGTTTCACTTTCGCAAAAGTGTTCACCAGCCCCCTGAAGCGAGCGGTCCGGACGTCTGAGTTGGCTGGCCTCGGCGTCGAAGCGGAACGCGAGTGCGATCTGCTGGAATGGAATTACGGTCAATATGAGGGGCGTCGCACAAAAGAGATCCATGAAGAGCGTCCGGGCTGGCAATTGTTTCGCGACGGCTGTCCGGGAGGAGAAGCACCGAATCAAGTTGGCGCGCGGGCCGACCGCATCGTGGAGCGCGTTCGCAACGTCCCAGGGAACGTGTTATTGTTTTCGAGTGGACATTTTCTCCGAGTTTTGGCGGCACGCTGGTTAGGCCTCGATGCGGGGGCCGGACGATTCTTCACCCTCGACACTGCAAGCCTGAGCATACTTGGGTACGAACACGATCAGTCAGAACCAGCGATCCGGCTGTGGAATGACACCCGGCACGTCGAAGGTCGATTCGCACCAGCCTTCGCGCACTAGGATTTGGAAGCGCCAGTCGGAGTAACATAGTCTTGAATATGCCCCGTGCGTGCTAGGCGCGCACGCTGAGCATATTGCAGAGAGTTGCGTAAGGGGGGACCGATGAATCAGGTCGTCTTTCTGGTCGACGTCGACAATACGCTTCTCGACAACGACCACATCCAGGCTGACATCAAGGGCCATCTCGAGCGCCAGTACGGTGCCGCCTGTCGCGACCGCTACTGGGCAATTCTCGACGACCTGTTTGTCGAACTGGGGTATCGAGATTATCTCGGTGCACTGCAGCGGTACCGTGTCGAACACCCGCAGGACATGCATTTGCTGTCCATGTCTTCGTTCCTGGTCGATTACCCGTTCGCCAATCGTCTGTATCCGGGATCGCTGGATGTGCTCGAACGACTGCGTCAGTGGGGCCCAACCGTCCTTCTCACTGATGGCGACGTTGTCTTTCAACCGCGTAAGGTTGAGCGCTCCGGCCTTTCAGAGGCAGTCAACTCGCATGTGTTGATCTACATCCACAAGGAACTCGCGCTCGACGATGTCGAGTCCCGCTATCCGGCACTTCACTACGTCCTGGTGGACGACAAGCCGCGAATCCTCGCCGCGGTCAAGGAAGCCTGGGGCAGTCGCGTCACCACCGTTTTTCCCCGACAGGGACAATATGCACATGACGCGAAGGCGCTCGCCTCCTTCGCCACACCGGACGTGACGGTGGACCGGATCGGAGACCTGCTCGACTGTGATCTGGATCGTCTGCTTGCGGCGTCCCGACGATTCAAAGCTGTGCGGAGGTGAAGTGATGAAGGCAACGCAAAAGCTCCACGAACTCGGACAGAGCGTTTGGCTCGACAACATCACCGGCGACCTGCTGACGAGCGGCACTTTGAAGCGCTACATTGCCGAGTTTTCGCTGTCGGGGCTCACATCGAACCCGACAATCTTCGATCACGCGATCAAGAACAGCTCTCATTATGATTCTGCGATCCGCAGCAAACTGAACGAGGGAAAGTCAGGTGAGACCCTGTTCTTCGAATTAGCAATCGAAGATCTCGCGCAGGCAGCCGACCTGTTCCGCCCGATTTGGGATCGCACCAATGGAGTAGACGGATGGGTCTCGCTCGAGGTCTCCCCACTCCTCGCACATGATACGGCCAGCACAATCGCAGCGGCCAGGGAGTTGCACACACAGGCGAAGCGCCCCAACCTCTTCATCAAGATACCCGGCACCCGCGAAGGGCTGCCTGCCATCGAAGAGTCAATTTTCGCCGGCGTGCCCGTGAATGTGACCCTGTTGTTCAGCCGAGAGCACTATCTCGCTCGCCGCCGAGGCATATCTGCGCGGCATCGAGCGGCGCATTGCAGCCGGTCTGAATCCAGATGTTGGCTCCGTTGCATCGGTCTTCATCAGTCGCTGGGATGCCGCCGTTGCCGACAAGGTTCCCGCGCCTATACACAACAAGCTCGGTATCGCAATCGCGAAACGAACATACAAGGCAGCCTGCGAGGTGCTCGGTTCAGCACGCTCGCGGCGTATTTACAACGGGGGGGGGGGCGGCCACAGCGTCTGCTATGGGCGAGCACGGGAACCAAGGACCCCGCGGCGTCCGACGTCCTGTACATCAAGGCGCTGGCCGCGCCGCTCACGGTGAACACCATGCCGGAAGGCACGGTGAAGGCCCTCGCCGATCATGGAGAGGTTGGAGAGATGTTGGCGGCCGATGGCGGCGACGCCGAAGAGGTGCTGTCGCAATTTGCGAAGGCCGGCGTCGATGTCGATGCGTTAGCAGCAACGTTGCAGGACGATGGCGCCAAGTCTTTCGTCAAATCCTGGAACGAACTGCTGGGCGTTATCTCTGCCAAAACCGAGGTGCTCAAGAAGGCAAGCTAGGTCCCAATCGAGACAAAGGTCTTCCATGAATATACTGGTCATTGACGTAGGCGGCACCCACGTCAAGATCCTTGCCTCCGGCGAAAAAGTGAAACGAGAAATTGACTCCGGGCCGACCCTGACGGCCCGGCAGATGGTATCGAGCGTCAAGAAACTGGCCGATGGCTGGGAATATGACCTCGTCTCGATTGGCTATCCGGGCCCGGTTGTGCATGACCGGCCCGTGGCCGAACCTCACAATCTCGGAAAAGGCTGGATGGGCTTCAACTTCGCTGCGGCATTCAAACTGCCGACGAAAGTCATCAACGATGCGGCGATGCAGGCGCTCGGCAGTTACCGGAGCGGAAAAATGTTGTTTCTCGGGCTAGGGACGGGACTCGGCTCGGCGATGATCATCGATGGCATCGTGCAGCCGATGGAGCTTGGGCACTTACCCTACAAGAAGCGGGTCTATGAGGACTATGTCGGCGCCCGCGCGCTGGAGGAATTTGGCAGGAAAGCATGGCGGAAGCACGTCGAAGATGTTGTTGAATATCTGGTTGCGGCACTCCAACCGGAGGACGTCGTTCTGGGCGGCGGAAACTCCAAACTATTGAAAAAACTGCCGCCATTATGCCGGCTTGGGGATAATGCCAACGCATTCAAGGGTGGATTCCGAATGTGGGAAGGCCCGCTAAAGGGAAAGATCACTCGCTCGCGCAAACAAACTGCGCAAGCCGCTATGGCGCGCTAACAGGAGCGATGAATGGCAACGGCTACGAAAACGGTCACCGAGCTTCCTGCCTGGAAGGACCTCTCTGCCCATTTTCAGAAGATTGACCGCTTGCATCTGCGCGAGCTCTTTGCTCAAGTCCCCAAACGCGGCGAGCGTTTGACCGTCGAAGCGGCCGGACTCTACCTCGACTATTCCAAGAACCGAATTACCGATGAAACGCTAGCTCTGCTGCTGCAACTAGCCGAACAGTCCGGGCTCCGCGCGCGGATTGATGCGATGTTCGAAGGCGAGAAGATCAACGTTTCCGAAAAGCGAGCCGTCCTGCATGTCGCGCTCCGCGCGACGAAGGGGCAATCGATCCTGGTTGATGGCGAGGACGTTGTACCGCAGGTCCATTCGGTGCTCGACCGCATGGCCGATTTTTCCAATCGCGTACGCGGCGGTGCGTGGCGCGGCCACACCGGCAAGCCGATCCGCAACATCGGCATCGGCGGCTCCGATCTGGGGCCGGTAACGGCCTACGAAGCGCTCAAACATTACAGCGACCGCGCGATGACGTTCCGCTTCGTCTCCAACGTGGACGGCACCGATTTTGTGGAGACGATCCGCGATCTCGATCCGGCGGAGACGCTGTCCATTATCTCTTCCAAGACTTTCACCACACTAGGCTAGGCTAAGTTCTTGGCTGCTTGGCGTTGGCTTGTAACAGGACGCGAGCGATCGAAGCTGTCATCGAGTTTACTTACGAACGAACAAGCGACGACGACTACTTGGGCGAAGATTTCCGCGAAAGCATTGATAATGCCATCGCCGCGTGGCGGCGGTTGAAGCAGGACGCCGGGTTCGATCTCCAAGGAGTTAGGCGCCGAGAGCTGGTTCCGTTTGTGCTCGTTCATCCCACGTAACAGCCAAACATGGAAGTGCCCAAGCACTTTCGTTGCTTAAGAACCTCCAACAAGCTCATTATGCGTTCGTCTTTGGCGCTCCCCTCGCTGCATTGGCCCTCATGCGTTCAATCTTGGAAGCGGTCCTGAGGGACCACTATTCCGCTGACGGGGAGGACCTAAGTCGAGCATGGCTCAGATTGACGGAAAGATACAACATGGCTCAGATTGACGGAAAGATACGTGCTGTCGAAATCGGCTTGCGCGCTGGACCGCGGGCGCCGCGACGGTCTCTTGACCGGCGCATGATCGATTATCACGTCCCAGGAGTCAGTATAGCTGTGGTCGAGAAGGGCACCATCGAATCGGCGAAGGCATATGGCATTATGGATGCGAACGCCGGCACCCCGGTTGACGTTGAGACCCTTTTCCAGGCGGCCTCTATCAGCAAACCGGTGACCGTCGCCGCCGTGCTGCGGCTCGTCGAGGCGGGAAGGCTCGGGCTTGACGACCCGATCAACGAACACCTACGGCGCTGGCGCATTCCCGAAGCCAAGCACATAAACTGCCGTCGCGTGACAGTCCGCGACCTTGCCTGCCACAATGCCGGGCTGACGGTAAAGCATTTCGATGGATATGCGCCGGGTCAGCCGCTGCCCACGATCCTTGAGATCCTCGAGGGCAAGCCCCCCGCGACCAACCCGCCGGTTCGCCACGAAGCACCGCCCGGCACGCACCGCTATTCGAGCGGCGGCACCACGGTTCTGGAACTGCTCCTCACCGAACTGACGGGGCAATCGTTCCCGGCACTCATGGCAGAGTTGGTGCTGGAGCCGGTGGGGATGCGCCGCAGCACCTTCGTGCAACCATTACCAGCGGACCTCGCCGGAAACGCCGCGGCGGCGCACGACGAGCAAGGTGCGCCGGTGCCAGGCCGTTGGCGGGTCTATCCTGCCGCTGCCGCAGGCGGGCTCTGGGCGACGCCCGTGGACCTCGCTCGGTTCGCGATGGCGATCCAGGCGTCCTACAGTGGAGAACGGGGCAGCCTCCTGCGACCAGAAACCGCGCAGGAGATGTTGCGGGTGCAAGCCGGGAACAACGTCGGCCTTGGCTTCGTAATTGATGCCGCCGGGCTCCGCTTTAGCCATAGCGGCATCAATTACGGGTACTACGCCCATCTCGTGGCCTCGGTTGAGGGCAGCCAGGGAGCGGTGGTGATGACCAACCGCGAGGGGTGCAAGGGCCTGATCCGCGAGATCCTCGGATCGATTGCGGCGGTGTACCGCTGGGTGAATTTTCACTGAACAGGTTGCGAGCGGAGTCTCTTCGGTGCGGGCGGCCGCGGAGTACATCGCGGCGCGCATTCCGGGGGCTCGGCTGTACGGCCTCGAGGGCAAGGGGGCGCAACCTAGAGCGGTATCCGAGCTGAAGGAATCGGGAAGGGGGATTCCGCTGTTCGGCGAATTGTGATTCAAGCTGCATGCTTGGAATGGGGGCCAGCATGCATGCCAGGAGCATATTCAAGGGATCTGCGCGAGCGGGTTGCGGTTAAGGCTCGACTTCTTGTGATCCTGCGAGCTTATTTTTCTTTAGCCCATCGCCTTGGGCCCGTGAACTTGAACGCCCCGGCTAGGCCGTTTTTGGCGAAAAGGTTGATCGCGCTCACCGGCGCTGCGAAGTCGAACTTCGAGACTGCCGTCACGTCGCGGCTGCGAGCGGCACTCGACAGCGACTCGCAACCGTGTCCGCGCCGCCGCGACCGCTGAACTTGCTAAGGGCAAGTAGATAGGCGTCTGGCGAGCAGTCGCGGCCTTTTCGAGTCTTTCCTAGTCTTCCTTGAATAGCACTCTCGTATTTAGCTTTCGCCCGGCACTGCTCACAAAGCCATGTCTCGTACTCCTCGGACTCCTCCTCTGCGGTCTCATCCGCTCGAATGATGCGGGCCGGCAAGCCGGGCTGTCGGAAAGCTCGGCAAGCACTTCATCGAAGCCGATCCCGACCAGTAAGAAGTTCGGCGTGCACGCTTCGAGCAGGCCCGCGATTTCCCGTGCTTTCAGTCGGAAATTGATTGGAACGAAGATCGCCCCGATTTGGCGGCGGCAAACAAAACCTCAAAGAACCGATCGCAATTGTGGAGTAACACCGCTATCCGATCGCCTCGGTGGCAGCCCGCCTTCACGAAACCATTGGTCAGGCGGCAGGTGCGCTCGTTCAGAACGGCATATGACGTTCTTCGCGCTCCGAACGTCACGGCTCTTCTGGAGGGAAATCGCGCGGCGTTGATGGACAACTGATATCCGATCATAACACCTGTTCGATTTCCACCAGCTCCGGATTGCCGCCGAGAAACAATCTCCCGACTCTCCGATCCTGCAGCAGATCTTTGCCCTTCCCAGCGAGCACGAGCCTGCCTGCCGTGAGCACATAGGCAATATCTGCAAACTCCAGAGCCTTGCGAGCATTCTGTTCGACGATGAGAAGCGTTTTCCCAAGATCGTGTTGCAGATGCGCGAATAACTCGAAGATTTCTTCGACGGATATTGGTGAAAGACCAATCGATGGCTCATCCAACAACAAGATTTCGGGGTCCATCATCATCACACGCGCGATTTCAAGGAGGCGTCGCTCGCCGCCGGACAGAAGGGAAGCCACGTGCCGTCGTCGTTTGCCTAAAATCGGATACTGGTCCATTACCGCCTCAGCTGCTTTCGCCGCCTGCGTCGATCTCTGCATTAGAAATCCACCGAGCCGCAGATTCTGCTCCACGGTCATGTCGGGAAATACCGAGCTTTCCTGAGGTACATAGGCTATTCTCGACCGCTGCAGTTTGGCTGAGGGGCGCATCCAAGTGATATCGTGGCCGTTGGCGATGACCTGCCCAGCGCGGATATCTGCCAAGCCATAGATCGAGCGCAAAATAGTAGATTTTCCTGAGCCGTTCGGTCCGATGATACAAAGCGACTGCCCCCTTGCAAGGCGGAGGTCGATCCCGTGCAGGACTTCCATGTTGCCATAGCCGGAGACCAAGCCGTCGATTGAGAGAGCCGGAGTTCCCGGCGCGAGGCCTATCAACCCTTCGCGCGAAATCGAGTGGGGAAGCTCCGGGGGCGTCATCATTTTGCGCCTAGATAAGCTTGGATCACCTCCGGTCGTCGTCGAACATGCTCGGGCGGACCTTGTGCCAGAATGCGCCCTTCTGCCAAGCAATAAACATAATCCGCCAGCCGCATGACGACGTGCATGTTGTGTTCGATTAGCAAAAGGGTTGTCTTCATCGCGCGGTTTACGTCCCTAAGCCGCTCGATGACGCTCTCAATTAGAGCGGGATTGATCCCTGCAGTCGGCTCGTCAAGCAACAGCATTTTTGCTCCGCTCATCAAAGCCATCGACAGCTCCAGAAGCTTTTGCTGACCGAAAGACATCGTCCCGGCGACTTGCAGTGTTTTATCCGATAAACCCATAAAATCGAGCAATCGGAGCGCCTCTTTCCGGATCTCCGGCGATCCCGTGCGAAAAGGATCGAGTCGGCCTTCGCCTGCCCAACGCCTACTCACCTGCATATTTTCGATACATGTCATGCGCTGGAACACCCGCGGCCGCTGAAATGTGCGCACCAGCCCGAGGCGAGCGGTTTCCGGTTCCGCCATACCGGTGATCGCGTGCCCATCGAAATGCACGCTGCCGCGATCGATCTTGTGGTGCCCGACAATTGAGTTGAACAAGGTCGTTTTTCCGGAACCGTTCGGCCCGATCAACCCGGCGATGGCTCCCTCTTCGACTAAAATTGTAACGTTGTGATTTGCCGCGACGCCCCCGAACGCCTTGGATACATCTGCGACATGCAGAATGGGATCCCGGGATCTCGGGCTTTTCATGCTCACCCCTGCAACTCCGACCAGAGCGGACATGCAATAAACCTTAAGGCTACGGCCCGGGGACTTGCACCCCGAGCCGCTCACAGATCTGGACTTGACACTCTCGCGTCATCCGGCTCGTGCCACCACTAGAAGGCTACCGCCTTCCGTCGAGAGATGGGGCTCCTCCCGCCGCCACATGGCTTCAGTTGGCCCGCTCCGACTGCGGTGACCCACCCCCTTCGCTCCGCGGGCATTACACCCGCTTCATCACTACTACGGGGTAGTCCGCCAGTCTCGTTTATCCTGGTGGGTCTCACATGTATAGTCATAGCCGGCTAGTCAAACCAAGGAACCCGAAATGCAAGCGACGGTTCATCTGGTGCTCAAAAACAAGTTGCGGCATGTCGAGGCGATCAGCCTGGCCATTCTCCTTGTGGGGGCTCTGCCCTGGTCACCTTTGGCACGGGCGGAGGATACTATTACATTCGGAGCGGCGCTCTCGTTGACCGGCAAAACCGCGACTGAAGGCGTGCAGGTCAAGGACGGCTACGACTTCTATGTCGACCACATTAATCAGATGGGCGGGATCAACGTGGGCGGTAAAAAATACAAGGTCGCAATAAAGTATTACGACGACGAGAGCAGCGCCGCCACCAGCGCGAAGCTCTACCAGAAGCTCATCGCGGAAGACGGCATCAAGCTCCTGCTCGGCCCTTATTCCAGCGGTATTACGATGGCAGCTAGCGCGGTGACGGAGAAATATAAGGTCCCGATGGTGCTAGCGCATGGCGCAGCTTTGGCGCTATATGATCGCGGCTTCAAGTACATTTTTGGGACATTGACGCCCGTCGATCAATACACCGTAAACTACATCAAAATGGCAGCCGACGCGCAACCACGCGGGCAGCGCGTCGCTCTTGTGCAGGAAAACGATCTGTTTCCAAAACAAGCGATCGAGGGCGCTGCGCAGCAGGCAAAAGCCACGAAGCTGGACATCGTCTATACGGGAACGTACCCCACGGGAACGAAAGATTTCTCCTCGATGGTCGAGGCGATCAAGGCATCAAATCCCGACGTGCTGATCGCCGCGGGCTACACCGGCGACATGCTTACTCTGACGCGTCAGATCGCTGAGCAAGGACTTAAGGTGAAGATGTTCGGCGTCATGCTCGGGCCGACTCTTCCAGGCTACATCGATTCGCTTGGCAAATTGGCCGAAGGGCAGCTTGAGCCTATTCAGTGGAGTCCGAACTTGCCGTACAAGGATCAGATATTTGGCTGGACAGCGACGGAATTTGCCGACATCTACAAAAAAGAGAAGGGTCACATTCCCGATTATCACCCGCCGCAATCGATGGCAGCCCTTGAGGTGTATCAGAACGCCATCGAGAGGACGGGCTCACTAGATCCGGAGAAGCTCCGCGATGCGATCGCGCAAACCGATATGATGACCCTCTATGGACCGATCAAATTCAATGCCAAAGGCGCGAACACCGCCAAGGGCATGCTTGTCGTCCAGGTGCAGAAGGGCAAGCCGGTCGTCGTCTATCCGCCGGATGGCGCGGAAGGCAAATTCATTTATCCCATGCCCTGATCAGGCTGGCACAACACGCGGTTCGCCAAGTCCGGTTGCTGGCGGATTGGACGCAACGGAGCATTCGCGGCGCCGGCGGCGGTACAAATTCCGCCCCTGGACTTTGGTGCCTTGCCGCCTCCATTACGCCCACGCTTTTGAAAAGCCGGGAGACTGATTTGTCTTTTGCGCTGCAGATTGTGGCGAACGGCATTCTGCTCGGTTTCCTGTATTCGTTAATGGCGATCGCATTTTCGCTGATCTGGGGCGTCACCAACATCATCAACCTCGCGCACGGCGCCATGATCATTATGGGCGCGTACACTACCTGGAGCCTTTCGAGAGCGGGTGTGGATCCGTTTCTCGCGCTCCCGGTTTGTGCGATTCTCCTCTTCCTCTTCGGCTTTGTTGTGCAGCGATTTCTGCTTGAGCGATTTTCACGCACGTCGCTGATGATGACGCTCATTCTGACATTCGGGCTCAACATGGTGCTCATCAACCTCTTTCTCGCCGGTTTCAGCGCCGATTTTCGGTCCATTCAAACGCCCTTCCGTGCGTCGACGCTGCAACTCGGCGAGATCCGCCTGCCGTATATGCGTCTTATCGCCTGCGCGTTTGCCCTGCTGCTCACGGCCGCGCTTTACTTATTCATGAACCGAGCGCGGATCGGCTTAGCTATTCGCGCCATTGCACAAAATCCGCCTGCCGCGGTGACGCTCGGAATGGATCCGCGCAGGCTGCAAGCTGTCGCTTTTGGCATCGGGGCGGGGCTAGCGGGTATCGCCGGCGGTTTGATGGGAATGATCTACGCCTTCGCGCCCAACACTGGGGACAGTCTGACAATCAAATCCTTTGTTGTCGTCGTCTTGGGAGGGCTGGGCAGCATCCATGGGGTGATCGCCGGCGGCATGCTCCTTGGGATTTCCGAAAACGTCGTCTCCGCGTGGGCGCCGGGATATCGAGATGCAGTGAGCTTTGCGCTGTTGCTTTTGGTGCTCTTATTGCGCCCGGCCGGCATATTGGGCGTGGTGAGTGCTGTTCAAATGCCCGCTCCGATCGCTCCCACCAACATAGTTCAGAGAAGCCGTATGACCTCTCGGGTCATTGCAGTCGTGCTGGTCCTTCTAGTGTTCCTGATGCTCGTGGCACCGCTGTACTTGAACGGCTATTGGTTGCGGGTTGCATCTGTGATTTTCATGTATGCTGTGCTCGCTCAGGGCATGAACCTGATGGCTGGCTATACGGGATACCCCGCGTTCGGCAACGTCGTTTTCTTCGGCCTTTCTAGCTATTGCACTGCGTTGCTTCTGCTGCAGATTTCCGATCTGCCCCTATGGGTGGCGATACTCGCCGGCACGGCTCTATCGCCGCTAGTCGCGTTGCTTGTCGGGCCTGCCCTCCTCAGGCTGAAGGGCCATTACTTCGCCATCGCCACCCTCGGGCTGAACGAGATGGTGCGCGAGATCGTCAGCAACTTGACGATCACGGGGGGCGGAAGCGGACTCTCATTGCCTTTGACGCCGTGGACAGCAGCGGCGAACGCAATCATCTTCTATTATCTGTTCCTCGGCGCGATGTTGCTGAGCATTCTGGTTGTCTGGCAATTTAGCCGAAGCAACATCGGCCTCGCCTGCCGGGCCATTCGGGACGATGAGGGGAAGGCGGAGGCAATTGGCCTCCATACGACTCGCGACAAGACCACCGCCTGGATGCTGAGCGCCGCCCTAACCGGCTTGGTCGGCGCAATCAATGCCTACTGGACGACGTTCATCAACCCGGGGTCGGCATTCGACCTTGGGGTCGCGGTGGAAGCATATGTGGCCTTCTTGGGCGGCGGCGCCGGGACAGTGTTGGGGCCGGTCTTCGGGGCGTCGCTCGTCGAGCTCTTGTCCACTCTCTCCTGGACTTACCTTTTGAAATGGCATTTGGCAGTGATGGGTCTTCTCATCATGGCTGTGGTTCTCGTCGCGCCGAACGGCATATGGTCTGCGATTAGCAGGTCGCGTCCGATGATGCAGGCGGCCTGCCGCCGTTACAATGTCCTCTGCTTTCGGGGATCGGCGAATGCGCTTCAATGACCGATATGGGGCTCAAAGCGGTTGGCCCTTACCCGACCGGCAGCTTTCGAGCCGTGCAAATGCGAAAGCGGACGTTCACCAAGGCGGCGGCCGAAGTTCTGAGTGAGCGTGGGTGCAGCTCACTAATGAATGGGACGCGCGCGTGAAGGTCGAGGGTGTCATGACTTGCTCGCAGCCGGGCAGATGCGGTCAGTTCCCCACGATTAGGGTAGTGCCGCCGGCCGCTGAATGTTGCGCAAATGAGGCGGGCAATGCTTGCCCGATTAGTCGAGGCGGTGTTACCGCTCGACCCGTGAGACGCTCGACGCGCTTTCCGGACTGCTCCGACATTAGGACCCCCGAGGTGCTAGCGTAGGGCTGATATCAGGACCCGACCCCTTCAGTGACGCTCTTTTGCAGGGGAGAACTCGCTTGAACCCGCTTACAAGGATTGCTGCCAAATGGATGCCGCGGTTGCCGCCGAAGATGCGGGAACGGTTTCAGATGATTCTCTCGCTCATCCCGGTCGGGATCGGGGGAGCGGTTCGCGAGTACCGGCGTGCATTAGGCCATTTCGTCTTGCGTCTGATCTTTCGGCCGTTGGGGGATTACAGCCGTGTCGTCATCTACCGTAAGGACCTGACCCTGCCTCTCACCTCGATCCTGGCGCGCGTCCCAATTGAGGTGACACAAGCCATCGAGGCCGATGTCCCGGAGTTGTTGGCCGTGCGCCCGGGCTATTCGGAAGCCATGCTGAAAGAGCGTTTCGCGGCGGGCGCGCGGTGTTTCTTGGCAAGGATTGGCCCCCGGGTGGTCGCGTGCAATTGGTACACCACGGACGCTCTCGAGGACGATCCGTTCGACTTTTCACCGGACCCTGGGGAAATATACTGCTTCGACGCATTCACAGCGGAAGAATTTCGCGGGCATGGCATCCATGGTGAACTGCTCTATCGTATGCTCCTCGACGCCCAGATGTCGGGCTGCACGGTGGCATACACCTGGGTGGAAATCAGCAACATTAATTCCTGGAAGACGCACTTCCGTTCAGGCTGGGAGGAGTTCGTGCTGCACTCAACAGTTCGATGGAACGGCGGCGCAACCATGGAGAGGTTGGCACCGCGTCCGCGGACTTCGCCAGACAGGCAGCTAGGCCCGCTGCGACGGAGGCGCGGAGGTCGGAACGCGACGACGGCCGCTAGAGCATGTTGTTTTTGACTGGAAGCGGGATTCCCAGAGGGGTGGATTTCTGATTCAAACTCCGTGCTGGAAGACGGAGGCCAGCATGGATGACGCGACCGTACTCGGAAGACATCCGCGAACGGGCCTTGGCACGGGCTGACGCGGGCGAGACAGTTCGTTCGATCGCAGAGGCGCTACAGATCAGTCCCTCCTGTGTGACGAAGTGGAAGAACCTGAGGCGGGACACTGGAAGCCTGGCGCCCGGCAAGATCGGCGGCCACAAGAAGCGGGTTCGGTCGGACGCCAATGCCGACTGGCTGCGCAAGCGCATTCGCTCGGGGCCATTCACCTTACGCAAGTTGACGCAGGAACTGGCCGCACGCGGGATCAAGACAGACGTGCGGGCGGTGTGGACTTTTGTCCACACCGAAGGGTTAAGCTTCAAAAAAACAATTCATCCCACGGAGCAAAACCGTCCCGACGTCGCCCGTAAACGGACCCGCTGGAAGGCGCATCAAGGCAGGATCGATGCTTCTCGCCTGGTCTTTATCGACGAGACTTGGATCAAGACCAACATGGCGCCGCTGCGCGGCTGGGGACCCCGTGGGCAGCGCCTACAAGCATATGCACCTTTCGGTCATTGGAAGACCATGACCTTTATCGCGGCGCTACGTCACGACCGCATCAGCGCGCCCTGGGTCATTGACTGTCCCGTCAATGGCGAGCTGTTCACGCTCTATATCGAAAAGGTGCTGGCGCCCACCCTGACAAGGGGCGAAGTCGTCATCCTCGACAATCTCGGTAGTCACAAGGGCAAGTCGGCCCGCGACGCCATCCGCGCCAAGGGAGCGCATCTGCTCTTCCTGCCGTCCTACAGTCCAGACCTCAATCCGATCGAGCAAGTCTTACGGCAAACTCAAACACTTGGTCCGAGCTGCCGAGCCTCGTGACGTCGAGGCAACCTGGCGAAAGGTCGGCGAACTCCTCGATCTCTTCTCTGCCGAAGAGTGCGCCAACTATCTCAAAAACTCAGGTTATGTTTCCGTATAAAAACAGCATGCTCTAATGCCAATCCTGGACGAGATGCTGGACCGCTTCGTCACGGTCACCCGACGAAACGCGCCATGATCGCGCTCCACGGACGACGGGTGCCATTCGCAGCTAAAGCTCATCGTCTCTTTTGGCAGGCCTCAAAGGTTACGTGCCAACCCGCTCAGAAACGCTGGGTTCGATCGAGCAGTCATGTTGCTGTGATTCGGCGAAGAACCACTTCAGAAAGCTTGCTCACGTTGGCTGCCGCAAGATTTTTCTAGATCTACCGGTGCACACATCGTGCACACGACGTCCTCTAACGGGCTGAAACACTTGAGCTCTCGCTCCAATCCATCATGAGGAAGTTTGAGCTAGGTCCAGCTAGCGGTAGCCACTCGGGTCAAACATCCGCGCATACAAATCTACGACCCCCACGTAGCCCAGGCGGCGGAGAGAGAGTCGGTCAGTTCTTATCGAACGATCAGGGAATATCATTCGCACGCGGCTTGCACCTCCGTGCGTGCGGTGAAGTTCACTGCCGGCGCGTGACCACGCCCGTCGGCGTGGCAAATCCTTCCAGAGTCCTGATCCGCTTCTCCAGCCACCAGCCGAACTCGGGAGACCAGTCCTCGAAGCGCGCATTGATGCCGAGATCATGTGCCCAATGGTGGGCGATGTTTGGATTGAACTGAGACTGCCGGCCAACGGCGATCAGATCCGCCTGGCCTTTCGCCAGGATTTCCTCGGCCTGCTGAGCCTCGAGAATGATCCCGACCGCCATGGTGGGAATGTCGGCTTCCCTTCGGACCCGCTCGGCAAACGGAACCTGGAATCCGAGGCTGCGCGGCACCTGGGCCGCGGTGGCAGCTCCGGAGATACCGCCAGAGGAGCAATCGATCACGTCGACACCGCGCTGCTTCAGTTCGCGCGCGAAGACGACGGTGTCGTCCATGTTCCAGCCCTCGACCGTTCCGTCGACGGACGAGACGCGGACGAACAGAGGCATCGTATCCGGCATCTCGCGGCGCACGGCCTCGACGATCTCCAGCGGGAGGCGCATCCGCCCGGCCCGGTCGCCGCCATATTCGTCAGTGCGCGTGTTGGAGACCGGCGACAGGAACGAGGCCAGCAGATAACCGTGCGCGGTGTGGATTTCGATGGTGTCGAACCCGGCGGCAACTGCCCGCCTTGCCGCAGCCGCCCACGTGCCGACCATTCTCTTGCACTCGTCTGTGGTCAGCGCGCGCGGCGTGAGCCAGCCCTTGGCGACCGGCTCGGCCGTCGGCCCGACAGGCTGCCAGCTCTTGGCACCGGCTTTCAGATTCTCCTCGGTCAAGGGTCCCATGCCCTGCATGGCGGTCTGAATAGAGGCCTTGCGACCGGCGTGACCGATCTGGATGCCGATCGCCGTGCCCTGACGCTTCATGAACGCAATCAACGTTTTGAAGCTTTCCGCCTGTCTATCGTTCCAGATGCCAAGGTCGTTCTCGTTGTTCAAGCCGGCTTCTTCGACCGCCGTCACCTCGACAAAGACGAGGCCGAAGCCGCCCAGCGCGTAGCGGCCGAGATGGACCACGTGAAACGTGCCGCAGGTATTGCCGGGCTCGGCGCGGTAGTGGACCATCGGAGGCACCACGAGGCGATTCTTCAGCGTCAGTCCCCGGATCGAAAACGGCTGGAACAGCAACGGCCGAGCCGCACCGCCGCCGTTGGTCACTCCGTCACTCATTCCAATGCCTCCCTGCAAGCTACACGTCTTGTCTTATGTGTTGCGTTTCGGTGGTCCCACCGATGCACGCGAGATGAATTCATTCGGCACGAGAACGCTGCGCGCTTCATGCGAGTTGCCATTCCGGATCCGGTCGAGCAGCATGCCGGCGGCAATCCGGCCGACCTCCGCCTGATCCCACCCGATCACGGCAATCGGCGGCGTGAACAACTCCGCCAATTCGGAATGGCCCGACGCGATCACCGAGACGTCTTCCGGTATCCTCAGGTTGCGCCCCCGTATGGCACGCAGCACGCCCGACAACATGTCGAGACCGCCCGAAATGATTGCCGTCGGCGGATTGCGCTGGCCAAGCATCGCCGAGGTGTAACGGAAACCCGCGCCGGGCAGAAAGCTTCCGACATGAAGCAGCGACGGATCTGGCTCCAGGCCGCGCGCAGCGTAGGCCTCCTGGTAGCCGCGGACGCGTTCGCGCGCCGGGTAAAGGCCGCGCTCGCCGGTGATGAGGGCGATGCGACGGTGCCCGAGGTCCAGCAAGTGGCCGACCGCAAGGCGCATGCCTTCGGCGTGATCGGCCAGCACGGCATCCGCCCAGGTCGTCTGATCGCGATCGATCAATACGATGGGAATATCGAGGTCGCGAAGGAAAGCCTCGAAATCACCGGAGATCGGCGTGTACGGCCCCATCATCACGCCGTCGGCCTGCCGCCGCGACAGGCGGCTGAGCAACTCGCGCTCGCGCTCTGTGCGGCCTTCCGAATTGGAGATGACGAGCGAGAAGCCCACTTCGTCGAGCACGTCATGGGCCGCTTTGACGAACCCCGCGAGTTGCGGGATGTTGATCTCGCGCAGGATGCAGCCGATCGTATGGGTCGATCCCATCCGCATGCTGCGAGCCACCGCGTTCGGCGAATAGCCGAGATCGTCGATCGCCTTCTGGACCTTGCGACGAATTTCCGGGCGAACGGTGACGTTGCCGTTGAGTACGCGCGACACCGTGCCGGTGGAAACCCCCGCAGCGGTTGCCACGTCGTGGATCGTCAGCTTGCTTCCGCGACTTGTCATCCGCCGTCCGCCATTGATCGCCTGTCGTCTATCATCGTTGGTCGATTCTAGCGTATGATACACGGAATTGAATCCCGGTTGGTGATCCGAAGGTCCAGGCTGTGACGGGCGCGCGGTTCAGACCTCAAAGGCCCATTGTTCTGCAACCAAACCGTACTTTCCTGCCTCGCGTCGCATGTGGCCGAAGCCCGGAAAATGCAGGTGCATGCCGCCGACCAGCATGTCGTCGGTCACCACCATGTCGAATATCATCTGCCGCGCAGCCGCGGCGGCGTCGGGGTCGGTGTCGAACTCCATCGTCACTTCGGGACGCGCCACCTGGATTTCGGGCACATGGACCGTGTCGCCCCAGATCACCATGGAGCTGCCGCCCGACGAAACGACATAGGCGGTGTGGCCGGGCGTATGGCCGGGGATCGGAATTGCACTCACGCCCGGCAGCACTTCGCCCTTCTTGAAGGTACGGACGCGGTCAGCCGCCATATAGGGTTTGATCTGGGTACGTCCGGCTTCGAAATATCGGCGGCGGGGACGCTCGGCCGCCTTGGCCATCGCCTCGTCGTTGAACCAGTGATTGATCTCGTTTTCATGAACGATGACTTCGGCATTCCGGAACAGCCGCTGTCCGGTCGCAACATCGGTCAGGCCGTTGGAATGATCGGGATGAACGTGGGTCAGCAGCACGCCGTCCACCGAGTCCGGGTCGATGCCGGCGGAGGCAAGATTGGCCGGCAGCCGACCGCAGGTCGGCCCCATCAGGTCGGCAGAGCCGCAGTCGACGAGATAGGTGCGGCCGCCGACGCGCAAGGCAAAGGCGTTGACCGAAATGCGCGGCGGCGACGTGCGATGATCGCGCGCCAGGATCGCCTTGGTCTCGTCCTCCGGAATATTTCGAAAGATCGTATACCCCATGTCGACGTAGCCGTCGCTGAGACCGGTGACCAGCACGTCGCCGAGTCTGCGATGATAGACACCTGGAACCTGGGTCCGGGACAGGTTGCTCATCGGGCTTCCTCTCGAAAAAATCTTCCAACGAGTGCGGGATCGTCGCGCCGGTGATGCCAGCTGCGACCGACGCGAAGACCGGTCTTCGACCAGAGCCTGATCTGCATGAGCGCGTAGGCCCAGGTGACGGCGAAGACGTCCATCACGGGCGCGCCGGCAATCTCGCGGACACCGTGGCGGACAAGGAGCTCGGCCAACACGCCCTCGGCCGGGATGATCACATCGGCGCCGCGCGCCACCAGGCGCTCGGCGACGGCAGTGAAATTGGCGATGACCGGGGCCGGATCCGCGTAGGCGCGCGCGAGCGCCGGCTCGTCCAGCGCCGGCTCCATCGCCGCGACCTCGAGCACGCGGGCGGCGAGCTTGTGCTTGTCCACCGCGACCTTCGTCATCCACTGCACCGCCGGTGCATTGGAGACCAGCGCCACGTAACTGCCGAGCGAGCAACCGAGCAGCAATCCGCTTTCCGTGAGCGAGGCGACCGGGATATCGACGGCGGAGCGGATCTCGCGCAAGAACGGTTCGCTGAACGAACCGATGACAAAGGCGTCGTAGCCCTGCTTCTCGGCCGCGATCGCGTAGTCGATGACCCGATCGAGGATCCGGTGATAGGCAAAGGCATTGCCAAGCACCGCGGTTGCCGAGGCACCGCCATACGAGCCGGCCGGAAGCCCATGGACGACGACCTTTGCGTCGTCCTCAAGGATCTCCGCCGCATGGGCCTCCAGCGCCCGCTTGTAGACATCGAGGTGATCGAGCTCGTTGACCGACTGATGCCAGATACGCGGCGCCGCTGCCTTGTTCGCCGTCGCGTCCGTCATGCGGCGACCCGATCGGCAGTCAGGCGCAGCGAGCGGATCGAGTCGAGCTCCTCCAGATTCCAGAGCTGGTCGAATAGATCAGCGGCCCGCCCACGCTCGAAAACGCGCGTCGCGCAATCCATGAACTTTTCCTTCAGTTCCTCGCGCGATAGCGGCCGCTGCCAGCTGCCTTTGGCGTGCACCACGGGATCATGCTCCAACACCGTGCCGGAGGCGAGCACGACGCTGACCTGATCGGACGGCGCAAAGGGCTGATCCCCGGCCATGATCTCATCCGTGGTCGTGCAGCGGACTTTTGCGAAAGTTGCACCGACCTCCGGCCGCGACACGAACGCGTCCGTCAATTCGGCGAGGCTGACCCGTCCGGCAACCAGCGCCGAAGCCATGGCGAATTCCATGCTGAATTTGGCCTCAAGGCCGGTCTGCGGATTGGTGTTGCGAAGCATCAGCTTCTGCGTGGTGCCGGTGTGGACGCGAATTTCCCGCACGTCTTGCGGCTTCAGCTTGTGCCGGTTCACCAGATCCAGCATCGCATCGATCGACCGATGGGTCGCATAGCAGGTCGGATACCGCTTCACGGAGACCCCGAGCTCCGCCAGACGCCAGTTCTTGCCGATATCGATCGTGCCGTTCTCGATATTGGGGACGCCGGACGGCGAATGGGCGCGAAGAAAGCCGGTCCGATGTTCCAGCACGTCGAGTGACCCGGTGAACCCCTGGTCGGCCAACCGCGCCGCGAGCACGCCCGACTGCGCGGTACGGCCGGCATGCAGCGACTTGGTCATGGTGCCGAAATTGGCGACGAGGCCGGCCGCGAGCGAAGCCGCGATGGCAATGGCATGCGCCGTCTTCTCGGGATCGAGTTTGCGCAGCCGCGCGCAGGCCGCGGCCGTGGCGAGCGTGCCCATGATCGCGGTCGGATGAAAGCCGCGTTCGTGCAGATGACCAGGCTCCAGCGCGATGACCTGCGCCCATAGCTCGTAGCCTGCGACATAGGCCGCAAGCGCCTCGCTTCCGGTCGCGCCCAGCGACCAGCCCTCCGCCAGGATCGCTGACACCAGGACCGCGCTCGGATGACCGGCGATCGCCACGTCGTCATAGTCAAGCACATGCGCCGCGACGCCGTTGACGAGCGCGGCGTCGGATGCCGCGAGGTTCCGACCCACCGGAATTTCGGGCGCCCCGTCGTTCTGCGTCGAGGTGGCAAGCATTGACGACACCATGCGAACCGGTTGCTCCCCCGCGCCGGCCATCATGACGCCGAGGCAATCGAGGATGCCGGTCCGCGCGGCCTCCCGGCATCTCTCGGGCAAATCGGAAGACGAAAGGCCCGCGACAAAGTTGGCGGTCTGACGAGTGATACCAGGCATAGTCGTCTCCTCAATAGGAACGGGGAAGACCGAGCACGTGCTGCGCGACATAGGCCAGCACCATGTTGGTCGAGATCGGGGCGGTCTGATACAGGCGCACCTCGCGCCACTTGCGCTCGACGTCGTATTCCTGCGCAAACGCGAACCCGCCGTGAGTCTGGAACGTCGTGTCAGCTGCTTTCCATGTGGCTTCGGAGGCGAGCAGCTTGGCGATATTGGCGTCCGCGCCGCAAGGCTGTCCGGCCTGGAATAGCGCAGCGGCACGCCGACACATCATGTCGGCAGCCTCGAGTTCGGCGTAGGCGCGCGCCAGCGGGAACTGGATGCCCTGGTTCTGGCCAATGGACCGGCCGAAGACACGCCGTTCATTGGCATAGGCGACACCCTTGTTCAGAAGCCAGCGTCCGTCGCCGACGCATTCGGAGGCTACCAGGATACGTTCGGCGTTCATGCCATCGAGGATGTAGCGAAATCCCTTGCCTTCCTCGCCGATGAGGTTGGCGGCCGGTACCTTCAAGTTCTCGATGAACACCTCGGTCGTGTTGTGGTTGACCATCGCCTTGATGGGACGGATCTCGACGCCGTTGCCCTTGGCCTCGCGCAGGTCCACCAGAAAAACCGACAGTCCTTCGGTGCGGCTCCTCATCTGCTCGATCGGCGTGGTGCGCGCCAGCAGGAGCATTAGATCGGAGTGCAGCGCACGCGACGTCCAGACCTTCTGGCCGTTGACGACATAGACGTCACCTTGCCGCTCGGCGCGCGTCTTGAGCTGGGTGGTATCCGAGCCCGTGTTGGGCTCCGTCACGCCGAAGGCCTGGAGCCGCAGCCGCCCTGCCGCGATCTCCGGCAGATAGGTCCGCTTCTGCTGCTCGCTGCCATGACGAAGCAACGTCCCCATGATGTACATTTGCGCATGCGCCGGACTGGCACTGCAGCCATTGGCGTTGATCTCCTCGAGGATCACCGCTGCCGCGCGCAGCGGCAGGCCCGAGCCGCCATATTCCTCCGGAATGAGCGCGCCGAGGAAGCCCGCCTCGGTCAGCGCGGCGACGAATTCGGTGGGATAGCCGCTCCGGTCATCGAGCGCCCGCCAATATTCGCCGGGAAAGCGCTTGCAGATCTGCCGCACCGAGTTGCGCAGATCGGAAAAATCCTCACCCAGGGCAACGGTGACGTCCATGTCAGCCGCCTGAGCTGCATCGTGATAGTTCATGTCATATCCTTTCAAGCGGCAACACTGGCCGAGACGCGGTACGTTTTGGGCAATCCGGCGCGCGCGATCGCGCCGGAGAACCGCTCACCCGGCAGCCAAGTTTCGACCTCCCGTCGCAAGGCAACGAGCTTTTCGACATCGGCTCCGGTATCGAAGCCGAGCCGTTCGAGCAGGAACACGGTGTCTTCGGTGTCGATATTTCCGGTCGCGCCCGGCGCAAACGGACATCCGCCAAGCCCGGCGAGCGAGGCGTCAAACGCACGCACGCCGGCTTCCAGCGCGGCGGTTACGTTGGCGAGGCCGAGACCACGCGTGTCATGGAAGTGGCATGCGACCGGCAACGGACGGACGGCAGCGATCACGGCGGCGATCAGCCTGCGGACCTGGCCGGGATCGCCATAGCCGACGGTGTCGGCGACGATGATCTCGTCGGCTCCCATCCCGGCGAGCCGTTCGGCGATCTCGATCACGCGCGCTTCCGATACCGCCCCGGAGATGGTGCAGCCGAACGCGGTCGCGATTCCCGCACCAAGCCCGATCCGCCCGCCCGGACGCTGGTCGCGTGCCGCCGCGATACGCCCGAAATCAATCAACGACTCTTCGGTACTGCGGCGAACATTGGCCTGATTGTGCTCCTCGCTCGCCGACAGCACGTAGTTCACCATCGGCACGCCGAGTGCGAACGCCCGCTCCGCGCCCTTCAGGTTCGGGACAAGGACCGACGGCCGCAAGCCGGTCATCTCCAGCGCGCCGCGCGCGACATCCTCCGCATCGGCAAATTGCGGAATGACCTTGGCCGGCACGAACGACGTGACTTCGATCTCGCGAATGCCGGCGTCCACCGCGCCGCGGCACCACGCGAGCTTGCGCGCAGTCGGGAGGATGCTCTTGACCATCTGGATGCCGTCTCTTGGTCCGACTTCGCGGACATGGGCTTTCTCGCGCATGTTGCGGTCTCCTCTATTTGCCCTGGAACTTCGGCTTGCGGCGCTCGTTGAAGGCGAGCACGCCCTCGCGTCGGTCCGCCGTCGGAACCAACCGGTTGTAGGCCTCGATCTCGAAGGCAAGACCGTCGGCGAGCGACATCTGCAGACCGCGATGGATGGCTTGCTTGGCCTGGCGCACCGAGATCGGGCCATTGGCGGCAATGCGATGGCCGATCGCGAAGGTCGCCTCCAGCAATTCTCCCGGGGGCAGCACCCGATTGACCAATCCCCATCGCTCGGCCTCGGCGGCGGAAAATGGCATCCCGGAGAGGATCAGTTCCTTGGCGCGACGCTCACCGACCGCGCGGGCCAGGTTCTGAGTGCCGCCGCCGCCCGGCATGATGCCGAGCGTCACTTCGGTCAGCGCAAAGCGGGCATTGGTCGAAGCATAGACGAAGTCGAGCGCCGCCGCGATCTCACAGCCGCCGCCGTAAGCCGCACCGTTGATGGCCCCGATCACCGGAATCGGGCAGCCCAGCAACGCGCGCAGCATGCGCTCGAACACGAGATGCTGTGCCTGCCACGCATCGTCGGTCATGCCGTTGCGCTGCTTCAGGTCGCCGCCGGCGCAAAACGCCTTGTCGCCGTGCCCGGTGAGGATCACGGCCCGCAGCCCCTCGATGTCAGTCGAGAAGCCCTCGAAAAGCTCGACCAGATCGAGGCCCATCTGGGTGTTCATGGCGTTGGACGCCTCCGGCCGGTACAGCGTGACCAGCAGGATGTTGCCGTCGCGGCGTTCGACTTTGATCGTCTGGAAATCACTTTGCATGGCTCGTTCCCTTGCCGGCGGGTATTCTGTGGAGGGCGTTGTGCTGCCCTAGCGTTGGTGCCGTGGTCCGTGCGCGCGGACGCGCGCCGTCGAAGGCGAGCGGGATGCCGACGAGTTCGATATCGTCGTCCGAGCAGCGCACCATCATGTCGAGCGCCCGGGTTTGCGGATGCCGGGCAACCTGATCCGTGGTCAGGAGCGGGGCGTTCGGAACGCCGGCCGCATCCAGAATCCTTCCGAGTGCATCGGCCGAATAGCGGCGCACGGTCGACTGGATCTGCGGGATCAGCCGCTCGCGATTGACGACCCGCGCCGCATTGGTTGCGAAGTCGGGATCGGACGCGAGCGTCTCGAGGTTCAACGCTCCGCACAGCTTGCGGAACAGATTGTCGTTGCCGGCGGCGATCATCAGCCAACCGTCGGAAGCCTCGAACGCCTGATAGGGTGCGATTTCCGCCGTGCCCGAGCCGTAGGGCTTGCGGACTTCGCCTGATGCCGCATAGCCGGCCAGAGGCGTCGTCATCCATGCGAGACCCGTCTCATAGAGAGACGTCGCGACGCTGCATCCCTGGCCGCCTTTGTTGCGCGCGACCAAGGCCGCCAGCATTCCGATCACCGCCCACATGCCGGAGCCCATGTCGACGAGGGAAACGCCGACCCGCACGGGCGGACGATCGCCTTCACCGGTTACGCTCATGATGCCCGTGCTCGCCTGCGCGAGCGGGTCGTATCCCGGCTTGCTGGCGAGCGGCCCCGTGGCGCCAAAGGCGCCAATGTCGCACCAGATCAGCGAGGCCTTCTCCGCGCGCAGCGCGTCAGCCGTCAGACCGAACTTCTCCAATATCCCGGGCCGCAGATTCTGGATGACCGCATCGGCCTCGTTCAAGATCAGCGATCTCAGTCTTTCGCAGTCCTCAGGATCGCCGAAGTCGATTGCGATGCCTTCCTTCCCGCGATTGAGACTGTGGAACACGCTCGCCGTACCATTCCAGAACGGCGGTCCCCAGCCGCGCGCATAGTCGCCGCTCCTAGGGTTTTCAACCTTGATCACACGTGCCCCGAGATCGGCAAGAATGAGACCTGCATAGGGTGCGGCGACACTGTGACCCAGCTCGATCACCGTAATTCCTGCGAGGGGTTTGTCGACGTCGGCCATCAGGTCCTCCGGGCTGACGACACCGCCGCAGCCGTGCCGGTCATCATCATCAAAACAATGTTCATCTTGCGAGAAATCCTCCGTCGACCGGCAGTGTAACGCCGGTAATCATGCTTGCGGCTGGGCTGGACAGGAACAGAATCGCGGCAGCGACCTCCTCAGGCTCGGCCAACCGATGCATGGGTGTCGCCTCGATGACATGAGCCGCCTTGACGGGATCGGCCATCATGCCGGCGATGAAATTCGTTCTGACGAAGGTCGGCGCCACCGCATTGACGCGGATACCGTCGCCGACCCATTCGAGGGCAAGCGCGCGCGTCATGTTGACGACGCCGCCCTTGGTCGTTTGATAGGCCACGTTGGGATAAAGTCCCCCCGACAATCCCATGATCGATGCCGTATTGACGATGGCTCCGGAGCGTCCGCGCATCGTGCGCGCCGCGACCCTCGCGCACAGGAACATGCCCGTCAGGTTCACGGCGAGAACACGATTCCAGCTGTCGACGGACAGCGTGTCGGCCGCTTCGCGTACGGCGAGACCGGCATTGTTCACCAGGATATCGACGGGCCCGAGAGCGCCGACCACGCGCGAGAACGCCGCTTCGACGGCCGCCTCTTCGGAGACATCGGCTGTTACGGCCATCGCCGTGCCATCGGCATCACCGATCTGCGCCCGGACCGCTTCGGCCTTTGCCGCATCGTGGTCGAGCACGGCGACCGACGCGCCAGCCGCCGCAAGAAGCAAGCCGGCAGCCCGCCCGATCCCATCGCCGCCGCCGGTCACGACCGCGCACTTTCTCCGGACCAGGAATTGCTCCAGCGCCTTCGGCGTGTTGGCTTCGACCATTGCGTTCATCGCCTCACGCATTTTCCGGTTCAGGACTTGTCCATCGCATTGTCGGCGACCAGCACTGCGCCATTGACGAAGCTCGCACGCTCGGACAACGCGAAGACGATCAGGTTGGCGAGCTCTTCCGGCGTACCCCAGCGCGTGTTGCGCATCGAATTGTTCTCCGACCAGCGCTTCCGTTCGGCGTCCGCCTCCTCCGGACTCAAATTGCGCTTGGCGAGCTCGCGCTCCCATTTCGCAAATCGCTCCGGCGTGGTGACGAAGCCGGGAACGACACAGTTGACACGGATGTTGTGCGGTCCGAATTCGTTGGCGAGGATCTTCGAAAAACGGATCTCCGCCGATTTTGCCGGCCCCGTGCACGACGACAGGAACGGCGGCATCGTCACCATAATCCCGGTCTCGCCTGCGACGTTGACGATGCTGCCGCCATTCTGCTCGACCATGATCGGAATGATGCGCTGGCAGATCCGGAACTGGGCAAAGAAATTGATCGCCATGCCATGCTGCAATTCCTCGTCGGTCACATCCAGGAACGGCTTGTAGGTGCCGGTGCCGGCATTGTTGACGAGGATATCGATACGGCCGAGACGGTCGCGCGCGACCTGCGGCAGTCGCTCGATCTGCTTCAGGTCGGTTACGTCGAGGGAGAAGGTCTCGACCTTGACCCCGGTCGTCTTCTCGACGTCCTCACGGCATTCGGCAAGCGCATCTTCGCGCCGCGAACAGGCCAGCACCTTGACCCCCTCCTCCGCCAGCAGACGCACGGTCTCAAGACCGATGCCCTTGCTTCCGCCGGTGACGATGGCCGTCTTGCCTTCAAGTCCGAGCTTCATTTGCTACTCTCTTTGATTGATCCGGTCAGCCGGTCGAGCAAGCCGCGGATCGGCATCGATCCGCCATTGCGGGCGGACGCAAGGACGTCCGCGGCAAGGCTTCTTGCCTCGGCTGCCGGTAGTCCCGCGCCGGACAGCCGGCTCTCGAACACATCGGCGGCCCGCCTCTCGTCCTGGAACACGAGACCCTGCGGCGCCTCGCACGAGCTGCGGCGATGGCGCGCGCCATCCTGCATCTCGATCTCCACGGTCGCATCGAGATGCGTGCCGGTATCGTCGGGCTCTATCGTCGTCTTCGCAACGAGCGCCATGATCTCGGAGTCCTGGCGGTGCTCGGCGCCCATGTCGTAGTCCAGCCGCCCGTAGCGGAGCATGGCGGCGACCGCGAAGGCGGTACTGGCCTGGGTCTGCACAGTCCTCGTGAAAGGCCCCTTGAACGACGTGCCGGGATATTCGGTATAGGGGCGCCAGATCGTGACCGTGATCCGCTTCACCAGAGACAGATCGATGCCATCGCGGTGCACCGCGTAAGCCGCCAGTACGGCGGACATGTTGTCGCCAAGGGTGGCAAAAGGCTTTGCCATGATGCCTGTCATGGTCGCAGGATCGGGAGCCTCGAGCCATTGCTCCGGCGCATGCTCGAGGCCGGCAAGCGAACGCAACAGGCCCTTCGGGCCTTCCAGCGCGTCGGGCGCGCCCTGTACGCCGCGTGCTGCGAGTTCGGCCGCGACGAGGCCGCCATGGGCGGCGCGACCGTTCTGGACGCGCCATTCGTCCGAGCCGCAACGCACCGGCTCCAGCGTTCCACCGGTGGTGCAGGCCGCGATCGCGACGGCGTTCGTGGCCTTCGCAGCATCGAGCCCGAGCAGGACGGCGCCCGCCGCCGCGGCGCCAATGGTGCCGAAGGTCGGACTGGTGCGCACGCCCCGGCCGATCAGACCGCGGGCAACGGTTTCGCCGGCGCCGAGCCATTTAAGCGCGGCATAGCCGGCGGTGAGCGCCTTCAGCACGGTACCGAGCGGCGCATCCCGCGTCTCGCCCAACGACACCGCAACCGGCGAAATCAGGGATCCCGGATGGGTCCAGGAATCGTGGTCGGTATCGTCCTGGAAATGCGCGTGGACTGCGACGCCATTGGCGAGCACCGCTTCCGACAGCACCGCATGCTTGCCGACGGCCCAGATACGCGCGGTCCGCGCGCCCTGCGGAATCTCGGTCGCCATCGACCGCGCAGCGACGGCCGTCGGCTCGCTCCGTGCGGCCATCGCAAGTCCCAAGGAATCGAGCAGGCAGATCGCGGCCTTGGTCGCTACATCGGGGGCAAGTTGGGCGGTCGCCGCCGTCGCAGCAAATGCGCCCAGTCGGGCGGTGGCGTTCATGGCCGTCATCAGAGATACTCCTCTGCCAGTGCCACGTCGCGAATTTCGGACGCGGTGCCGCTGCGCCTGATTTCGCCGCTGCGCAAGACATAGCCGCGCGTCGCCAAGCTCAGCGCCGGCCGGGCCATCTGCTCGGTTACGAGAATGGTCGTGCCGCGCTTCTGCATGTGTCGGATCGCCTCGCTGATCTGCGCGATCCAGACCGGTGCAAGCCCCAGGAAAGGCTCGTCGAGCAGCAAGAGCTTGGGAAACGAACTCATCGCGCGCGCCAGAGCGACGATCTGCTGCTGACCGCCGGACAATTGCCCGGCCGGCTGGTCGGCACGCTCCTGCAAGATCGGAAACAGGCCGCAGAGCCAGCTCCACGCTTCGCGCTGGGCCGCGCCGCCGCGCCCGCAGGCACCGCTCAGAACATTGTCGGCAACCGACATGGTCGCAAAGACGCGGCGGCCTTCGGGCGAGTAGCCCATTCCGGCGCGAGCACGCCCATCGCACGACATGGCGCTGATGTCCGCGCCCGCGAAGCGCACGCTGCCGCGCGACGCTGGTACCAGCCCGATCACGGCATTGATGAGGCTCGACTTGCCGGCGCCGTTGGCGCCGACCAGCAGCACCGTCTCGCCTTCGGCGACCTCGATCGAGACGCCGCGGACAGCGGTAATGCCGCCGTAGCGCACTTCCAGATCTTGCACCGCCAGCATCATGCCGCTTCCTCGTCCGCCGCGCCGAGATAGGCATCAATCACGTCTTTCCGCGCCAGCACGTCGGCGGGAGCTCCTTCGGCGAGAACACGGCCGGAATCGAGCACCATGATCTTCGGGCAGAGGCGGCGCACGAGATCCATGTCGTGCTCGACAATCAGCACGCCGCAGCCGAGCTCCGTTCTCACGTGTCGAACGAAGGCATCGACCCGCAGGCGCTCCCGTCGCTCGAGACCGGCCGCCGGCTCGTCCAGCAACAGCACCTTGGGATGGACGGCGCAGGCGAGAATGAGTCCCAGCATCTTCTGCAGGCCGTAAGGCAGCTTGTCGCTCTGCTCCTCGAGCTGCGGGCCGAGCTCGAATTCGTCGATCAGCGGCGCGATCGTCTTCCAGACCCGCTCGCCGCCGCCGCTGAAACATACCGCGCGGGAGATGTTTTCGCGGACCGTCGCCGTGCGGAAGGTATTCGTCTGCTGAAAGCTGCGGACAATTCCCATGCGACTGACCGCATGAAGGGGCTTGCCCGTCATGTCCTTGCCGTCCAGCCGGACATTTCCGGCCGTCGGCGGGAGCATCCCGCAAATGACGTTGATCAGCGTGGTCTTGCCCGCGCCGTTCGGCCCGATGACGCCAAGCACTTCACCAGGCGCGATGGCAAAGTTGATGTCGTTGAACACATGCAGTCCGCCAAAGCGCTTGGAGATCGAAGCGACGTCCAGCCGCGCGCCGCCGCGAGCGAGGTTCACGGATTGGACTGTCATTGCAGCGGCTCCATCGCATTCGGCACGCTCCGCGTCGGAGAGGACTTCGGAGCGTAGGACGACGGCGCCGCTGAACCCAAGCGGACGCCGAGGCGATAGATCGTCCCGACGATGCCGTCGCGCGCCACCAGCACCACCAGGACGATCAGGAAGCCGAACAGGAACTGGGAGTACTCCCCGCGCAAGGCGAAGACGTCCCCCGCCCAGATCAACAACGCGCCGCCGACGATCGGACCAAGCATGCTGCTCTTTCCGCCGATGATCGCATAGGCGATGTAGTTCACCGACGAGAGCGCGCTGAACGACGTTGGATGCGCGGTCAGCAGCATGTTGACCAGCGCGAAGCCCGCCAAGCCCGATACGCCGGCCGCGATGGCGAAGCCAAACGCCTTGTAGTGCCAGACGACGAGCCCGAGGCTCTGGGCAAGCAGTTCGTTCTCCTCGATGGCCGCGAAATGCTGGCGCAGACCGCGGGTAACCGATGCGGTGACGACCGCGCCGGCCAGCGCCAGACCGATGGTCACCAGCAGCACCGCTCGGTTGTCGGCGAGCTCGATGCCAAAGAACGTCACGGCCGGCATGCCGACGAGGCCGTTGGCGCCCCCGGTCCATCCCGGCGTTTCGAACAGAACCAGTTGCATGATCTCGGTAATGACGAACGTGACGAGAACGAAGTAGACCCCGGTCAGCCGCAGCACCAATGCGCCGAGCGGCAACGCAAACAGTGCCGGCACGACGAAGCTTGCAATGCCGAGCAGCAGCACGTCGGTCACCCCATGGCGAAGCCCCAGGATTGCCACCGTGTAGCCGCCGATCGCCATGAAGGTCGGCACTGCGAACGTCATCAGGTTCATGCGCAGCATGATGTAGACGCTGAAAGCCGCCGTGACCGCGATCAGCATCTGATTGGCCAGCGAATAGACCATCGAATTTTGGGTGAGCCATGGAACCACGAACACGGAGGCGATGACGAGCACGCCCGCCGTCTCGGCGGCACCTCCGCCACGTGCCATGGATCGCGCGAGCTGGATCATGGGCTCAAGCTCCCCGCACCCGGTGGCCGAACAGCCCCGAAGGCTTGACCACCAGCATGATCAACACGAGCAGGAAGAGCGCCAGCGCGCCTTTCGAACCGCCGAGATAGACGGCCGAGAACGCCTCCACCATGCCGACGAGGAAGGCCGCCGCGGTGGCACCGCCGACGCTGCCGAGGCCGCCGAGGATGACGATGAGGAAGGATGTCGCCAGCACGGGATCGCCGATATGCGGCGCCAGCGACAGAATAGGTGTAACCAGCGCCCCCGTGAGTCCGGCGAGCCCCGTGGCGAGCGCGAAAGCCGCCGGGAAGAGAACGGTGGGACGCAGGCCTTGCGCCGTTGCAACGGCGCGATCGTCCGCGAGCGCGCGCAGCGCACGACCGAAATCGGTGTGATAGATCAGACCGTAAACGGACAGGATCGCGACCACGCAGACCCCGAGCACCACCAGATTCTCGGTCGGCAGATAGAATCCATAGCCGCGAATGACGCCGGTCAGGGGAAAGCTGAAGGAGGGCGATTGCGGCCCGAACACCACCAGGATGCCGCTCGACATCATCATGTAGAGCCCGAGCGTCAACATCAGCGTCGCCAGATGATCGTCGATCAGACGGTCCAGCACAAAACGCTCAAACAGATATCCGAGCGCCGTCGTGCCTAGCGCCGCACCGACCACCGCCAGTCCGTATGGCACGCCGAGATAGGTCACCAGCGAATAAGCGAGATAGCCTCCAAGAACGTAGAAGCCGCCGTGCGCGAAATTGACGACCCCGAGGATGCCGAAGATCAAGGTGAAGCCGAGGGCGAGCAGCGCATACTGCACGCCGAGGCTGATGCCGATGAGGCCGGTGGCGACAAAGCCCTGCACTGGATATCCGCTACTTGCCGCCGGCCGCTTCGACCCGCATCGTCGGCTGCAGCTTGCCATTGGTCACAAGGCCGATGCCGAACGGGAACGACAGTTCCTGGTTGATGCCGAAGAACTCCTGCCCGATCCAGTGACCGGCTCCGAGATTCGGATCACTGACCGGCAGCGCGCGCAACGCCTCGGCGACCTTTGCGGTATCGGTCGTTCCCGCCTTGGCGATGGCCTTGACCACCATGCGAGCGCCCGACACCCACTGAAAGAACAGATTGTTCTCGGGCCGCTCGCTGCCCATCAGCTTCTTGTAGTCCTCGGCGATCTGCAGCATCTTTTCGTCGATAACGACCGGCTCATACCAATAGAAGTCCTTCAGCACATCGTCGCCGCCGGCGACACGGGAGATCTCGCCGTAACCCGGTCCTCCAAGGCGTCCGATCGGCCCCTCGAAGCCCGCCTGGCGCAATTGCTTGACCAGGATGCCCGCATCGCCGGGCGGCGATGAAGCGAGATCGACGGCCTCGGGCATGGCGTTCATGATGCGGGTGACGATCGGCCCGAAATTGGTGGTGCCACGCTGATAGTATTCCTCGGTCGCGGCAATTCCGTTCTTCTTGTAGGCATCGGCATCGACGCTTGCGATGTCCGTGCCGCCCTGGTCGTTCGGCGCGACGAGCACGACGCTCTTGATGCCGAATTTCTGCTTGGCAACCTTGATGATCGGATCGGCCCAGCCCGAAGGGCCAGGACCGACGTGGAAGACCAGCGGCAATTGCGGCGACAGCGCATCCTTGGCGTAGCCGTTGCCCATCACCAGCATCGAATTGCGCTTGGCAATCGGCTTCACGCCGGTGAGTTCGGGCGAGCCGATCGGACCGAGGATGAACTTGACACCCTGCCCGGCCAAGGCATTGGCCGCAGCGGCGGCACCTTCCGCGGTGTATTTGCTGTCGATGGCAACGACGTTGACCTTGCACGGGGCGCCGCCGATCTTGATCAGACCGTCCCTGTTGGCCTCGGCGGCGGCGAATTCGACCGCGCCTCGCAATGCGAGTCCCCACTGCGCGGCGGGCCCCGACAGCACACCAACCACGCCCAGCGTCAATTCCTGTTCAGCGGCAATCGCCAGACCGTTCGAACCAGCAAGCACTGCACCAGCGGCCGCGCCGGACAACAGCAGGTCTCTACGCGTGATCCTCATGACGTTTCCCACCTGATTTTTTGCGGCTGTTTCGCCGCGTTTTTCCGAACCAAAGCTCGCGCAATGGCCTTCGAGGCCTGCGGTCGCTCCGCTCAGTGTGGCGCAAGCTAAGCGCAGAAAATGCAGCTGTCAATGAAACGTTTCACCAAATTGTGCGCGCGGCACCGATTGCCAGGAAGAAGCCAGTCAGACTTTCCGTCGTGGAAATGCGCTATTTCCCGGCTCGTGAGCTCTGTCGATCACGTCAACATTTGACACTCGTTCCGGAAAATAGTCCCGGACCGCAAACTCGGCCAAAATATGAAACGTTTCACTTGAAACACGCGAGCTCTCCCGCTACCGTTCGGGTCCGCTGCACAAAAAAATAAACGATCGGGGAGAAAAGCGATGATGCGACGCGCCGTTATGGCTGTGCTTGCCATGTTTGCCGTCCAGTACAGCCAGGGAGCCGCAGCCGAAGCACAATTTTCAAGCTGCGAGCATCGGTCGACACGTCAGCGACGCACGGTCGGACACTCGCCATCGGCGATTATCTGAAGAAACTGCAGGAAAGGTCCGGCGGCAGGATCGAGACCGAACTGTTCCACAGCGGGCAACTGTTTCGAGACCGCGAGGTGGTGAAGGCGCTGCGTCAGCGCGCCGTCGAGCTCGCGGCCGCCGGCACTTGGGTCCTGACCGCATTCGTGCCCGACGCCGACGTATTCCACGCGCCCGACGCCGACGTATTCCAATTGCCGGCGTTCTACGGCCAGTCTTACCCGGTCGTCTATGCCGCCGCCGACGGCAAGATCGGCGAGATCATCGACAAGCAGCTGGAAAGCAAGCTCGATGTCAGGTTGCTCGGACCCTGGCTGCAGCTCGGATATCAGAACACCTACAGCACGACGAAACCGATCCGCGACTTTGCCGATCAGGCCGGCATGAAGATCCGCAACTCCGGCGGCGCCGGGCAATCGGCCCGCGCCAAATTCTTCAACGCCTTGCCGAACGTGACGGCATGGCCCGATGTCCCGCTGGCGCTCTCGCAAGGGACGTTCGACGGCCTGAGCTCGACCGACGAGAGTCTGGCCAGCGCCAAGCTCTGGGAATCCGGCATCAGGTACGGATTCGAAGATCACGAATTCGTCGGGTTCTACGTGCCGATGATCAGCGAGAGCTTCTACAAGAAATTGCCGCCGGATCTGCAGGCGATGGTCGTCGATCTCTGGCGGGAGAACATTCCGGCCTACCGCCGCAGCATGGAAGCGGCGCAGAGCGAGGCGCGGCAGACTGGAAAAGAACGGCATCGTCTTCGTTTCGCCGACCGAAAGCGCTCTTGCCGACGTCCGGTTGAAGATGCTGCCGTCGCAGGACGCCATCGCCAGGGAATTGCGGATTTCGCCTGCTCTCCTCGAGCAGGTGAAGTCGGATATCATGAGCGCCGGGCATTGATCCGTAAGCCCATGATGAAGGTCTGGAACAGGATCGAACTCCTCCTGATCGGGGTTCTGGGCGCGCTCGCGCTGGCGGTCGGCACCTTTCAGGTCATCGGCCGTTACGTGAACAAGAACTTCGCGTTCATCCATGGCGAGGAGGTCGTGGTCTATCTGACGGTCTGGGCCGTCTTCCTGGCGTCGAGCCAGCTGGTCCGGACCGACGGCCATGTCAGGCCTGACGTCGTGCTGCGGCTGCTGCCGCCGCAGAGGCAAAGATGGGTCGAAGCGCTCAACTGCTGTGTCGCGATCGCATTTTGTGCCGGCCTCGCCTATTGCGGCTTCCAGGTCGCCGCCGTCGCCCAGAGCCTCGACGAACGCAGCATCACCGGCCTCGAATTCCCGACGTGGATCTACTATTCGGCGATCCTGACCGGCGCCGTCCTGATGCTGCTGCGCTACCTGATCAAGCTCTACCACCTCGTCTTCCGCTTCGATCCCGCCACCATGGTCATCGCCGTTCACGATCACTGAGTGGATGGCGACACCGGCGGGCTCGGCTACGGCCAATTTGAAATCGTCAACCGACTGCGGCGGCCCGCATCCGGATGCCGCCAGTTCCAGCGAGAACCGACGCGATGTGGACCCTGTTCTTCCTGCTGATGTTCTTCGGGCTGCTCTGCGCCGGAATGCCGATCTTTCTGGTGCTCGGCGTCTGCGCAGCGGTCCTGTTCGGTTTCAGCGGCCAGCCCTTGGTGGCGATCGCCCAGAAGATTGCCGACGAGAACCTTGATGGCTTTGCCGCTGTTCGTCATGGCGGCCGCCTTCATGCGTCGGGGCGGCGTCGCCAAGGCATTGGTCGACGTCGCCATCGCCTGGTTCGGACAATTGCGCGGCGCGCTCGGCCTCGTCACTGTCGTGTCGTGCACGCTGTTCGCGGCCATCTGCGGCTCGTCGGTCGCGACCGCCCTTGCCATGGGCACCATTCTGGTGCCGGCGATGATCGAACGCGGCTATCCCCGTCACTTCGCGCTTGGCGTGGTCGGCGCCTCCGGCACGATCGGCATCGTCATTCCGCCGAGCCTGTCGTTGATCCTTTACGGACTGATCGCGGAACAATCCGTTCCGCGCCTGTTTCTGGCCGGGATCCTGCCGGGCCTGCTTCAGGCCGTCATGTTCTTCGGTTGGGTGTTCTATTATTCCTACAGATGCGAGCTGCCGCGCGAGCCGGCCGTGCCGCGCGCCAAGCTGATCAGCATGACCCTCAATGCCCTGCCGGCCCTCTGCGTGCCGTTCATCGTGATGGTCGGAATCTACGGCGGGCTGATGACGGTGACGGAAGCCGCCGCCATTTCGGCGATCGCGGCGCTTCTCGTCAGCCTGTTCTTCTACCGCGGCTTTCAGCTCAACCAGACGCTCGAGGTCATCGCCGAGGCGATCAAGAGCGCGGCCACGATCATGATCATCGTGGCGACCGCATTGGCTTTCGGCCACTGGATGACGGATTCGGGCGTCCCGGCATCGCTGGTGAAGTTCACGCTCGACAACCAGCTTCACCCCTGGCAATTCCTGCTCGCCATCAACGTGCTGCTGCTGATGCTGGGCTGCTCCTGGAGGTCGCCGCTACGCTGCTGGTGGTGATGCCGATCTTGCGCCCGCGCTGAAGCCGCTCGGCATCGACCCCGTCCATTTCGCGATCGTCTTCACCCACAACATGGAGATCGCACTGGTTCATCCCCCCGTCGGGCTCAACCTCTATGTGCTGGCCACGATCTCGACGGCACCGGTCACCGAAGTGGTGCGCGGCATTCTGCTGTTCCTCGGCCTGCTGCTGTTGTGCCTGGCGATCATCACCTACGTGCCGCAGCTCTCACTTTGGCTGCCTGACCTGGTCTACGGTGCAGGTTAGCGCCGCGCCTCGATAACGATCCAGACATGGAGCGGGTTGTTGAAATCGATCCATTGGGCCTCTGAACTCTCCACCCTCGCGCTTCGCTACGGCGAACGACCCGCAATTGCCGACAGTGCCGCCACGACCACCTACGCGGACCTGTTCGCGAAGGCCGCCGGTGTCGGTCGCGCGTTGACCCTTGCCGGCATCGGTCCGGGCGATGCCGTGGCGACGTTGTTCCGCAACGGGGCCGACGCCGTCGCGGCGACCTTCGGCGTGATGATGGCCGGTGCCGTGGAAGTGCCGATCAATCCGGCGCTCAGCACGACCGAACGGACGTATTGTTGCGAGGTTGCCGACGTCCGCCTCTTGATCAGCGGCGTGGGATTGGCCAGGGACATCGGCGTCGACGGGCCCGCCGTGCTGAACATCGAAGATATCAAGCAAGCCACGCTCGATCCAGCCACATTCCCGTTCGTCGAAAGCAACACGCCGGCGCGCATTGTGTTCACGTCCGGCACCACCGGTCGCCCCAAAGGCGCGGTTCACAGCCAGATCGGCCGATGGACAGCGAATATCCTACTTCGGGCGAATCTGCCGTTTCAGCCCGGCTCTGGCAGCAACGTGCTCCTGATGACGCCGTTCTCCCACGGTTCGTCGCTGATGACGCACGCCTTCCTGTCGTCGGGAGCATCCGTGACCCTGCTTGATGGCGTCGATCCACCGATCGTCCTCGGCATCCTCGAGCGCGGCGAATGCGACGCCATGTTTGCGCCGCTGACCGTGCTGGCAAAGATCGTCGCGGCGGCGGGCGGGCGAAGGTTCACGTCGTTGCGTACGATCTTCTGCGGCACTGCGGTCTTAAAACCGACGCTCTACGCGCGCGCCAGGGAGATGTTCGGCCCCGTGGTTCGGGTGACCTACGGCAAGAGTGAAGTGTTCAATCCGATCACCCTGCTTGAAGCCGAGGAGACCGAGAATTGGTATGCCTCCGGTGGGGAAGATGCCTGTGTCGGCTGACTGGCGGCCGGCATCGAAATCGTCATTCGCAACGAGGCAGGCGAATGCGCTGCGTGCGGAGAAACCGGTGAGATCCTGATCCGTGCGCAGCACCTCATGATGGGGTACCGGACGGCGGAGGGTTTCCGCCCGCTCGCGGCCGACGAGTTTCACAACACCGGCGATCTCGCTGTGATTTCAGAGAACTAACGCCGATCTATTGAGATTGAATGAGCCAAAAGATGTTTCTTCTTGAGGCCGACGCGTTCGACCCCCTCGGCCGCAAAGTTTCGGCGATTGCGTTGCCGCCGGTGACGAGAACTTTGAGGCCGTTGAGTCCCAGATTCATGGTCTTTCTCCTCTTGTTCGTAAAAGCCGGGAGCGGCGTCGCCGCAGCGTTAGTAGTTGCCTGCGGCGGCCTTGACCAACCCACGATAGCTGTGCGGCATTCGCATCGAGACAAGGTCTTTTCGCCGCACCACATTGGTCGGATAGACGCTGTCGAGATTGCTGGTATCGACCAGCGCCGTTGCCAGGCGCGTGCCGTTGCAAGCGACCGCCTCCCGGCGCGGAAACTCGAAGGTGTCCGGGCCGAACACGCCGCTCAAACCCGGATAGCCGCGCTCGCGATCGACGACGTTGGCGAACGCGAGGAACACGTTGTTCTCGCCGGCGCGCACCCGGAAATGATGCCAGTGGTACGGATCGGGGCCGGTCGGAATGGGGCTTGGCTGTATCACCTTGGTCCCCGCATGCGGCGAACAGAAGCGCCCCTTGATCGCTGCCGGGCAGGCGATGAGATCGCACCCACGCAGCGCCAACACCCGGCCCGGCTCCGGAAACACCGCATCATGGCCGATCAACAGGCCGATGCGTCCGATCGGAGTGTCTACGACGGTCCATTCATCGCCGGCGGTCGCCCAGCCTGTCTCGTCAGTCCTCAAATGCGTCTTGCGATACACTGATATGTTTCCGTCGGGCGCGACCAGACATGCGCTGTTGTGGACCGCATCCCCGGCGCGCTCAGCCAATCCGCAGACGAGATAGATGCCGAGATCGCCCGCGATCCTGCGCAGCCTATCAGTCGCGGGTCCCGGTATCGGCTGGGCCGATTTCACAGGATCGGTAAGACCCGTCACCGCCAGCTCCGGGAAAACGACAAGCTCCGCGCCCTCTGCATTCGCCTCCCCCGCGCGCGCTTCGATCTCGCCTAGATTTCGAAAGATGTCATCACCGGGGGCAAATTGCGCAACACTGACGCGCGACGTCTTGCCGGCCGGCCATCGCTCATGACCATAGAGACCGAAGAAATCGCGAGGGTTCCAGCTGAAGGTGTCTGTCAAAAGCTCTGGATAGAGCTCCGGGCGGCGCTGCGCAAAGATGGGTTCCCCCAGGACGCGGCGCGCACGTGCAACATCGAGGTCAATCTCGGACAGCAGGATGCCGTCGCCATTGTCGAGGACGGCAATCACCTGCCCGTCCGGCGCGATCACGCAGCTCCCGCCGCTGAATTGGACCGTGCGCTCGAGCCCCCACCGGTTGCTCTCGATCACGTAACAACCGTTCTCGAAGGCGCGGCTGATCCAGTAAGGCGCCGGCGTTCGTTCCGCAAGCCAGTTGGAGATATGGCAGATGATGTCGGCGCCGCCGAGGGCCATCAGCCGCGAGGTCTCCAGAAAATGGATATCCATGCAGATCAGGAGTGCGATGCGGCCGATGTCGGTCTCGAAGACCTGGTTGTGGAGATCGCCGGCCGCGGCCCATTTCGGTTCGGAGATGTAGGGATGGGTCTTGCGGTGCCGTCCGACGACGCCCTCGGGACCGATCAGCACGGCGCAGTTGAAATAGATGCCGTCCACGTCGACCTCGGGCATGCCGATGACTATGTAGCAACCATACTTGTCCGCGAGAGAGGCAAAACGATCGGTGGTCGGCCCGGGTATCGTCTCGACAAAGGGCGCCACCTCGGCGCGATCGAACCAGCAATAGCCCGTCGTTCCCATTTCCGGCGTGACGATGAGCTTGGCACCGGCGGCCGCCGCCTGTTCGCAGAGTTCGAGCAGGCGTGTAATGTTGCGCTCCTTCTCGAACATGGTCGGCTCGAACTGGACGGCGGCGACCTTGTGGATGGCTGACGTCATGACGCACCGATCCTCAACCAAGGTAGGACTTCTTGATGGAGGCGCCGAGCGTGTATTTTGGATCGACCATGTTGCCGAGGCGGATGCGACCGGCCTGTGTCAGGAGCATGTAGGCGTCGATCTCGTCGAAGCCGTAATCGGCTGCCATCCAGCGGCACAGCTCGCGATAGGCAATACGGGCGGCATCCTCCATCGGCCGCGCGGAGCCGATGGTCATGATGAAGTCGGCAGTCTCGAGCCGCGGCCACGCGATCGTCCAGCCCCTGATTAGGTCGATCTGCACCGTGGTTACCGTCGGATGCTCGATGGCGACGCCGCAGAGCTCGCCGTCGCCCTGCGCCGCGTGGCAGTCGCCGAGATAAAGCAGCGCACCTTTGGTATTGACCGGCAGATAAATGATGGCGCCGACGCCAACATCCGGTAGGTCCATGTTGCCACCGTAATAGTCCGGGACTAGCGACGAGATCGCCTCGATCTCCGGCGAGGTGCCGATGGTGCCGATGAACGGCTCATAGGGCAGCGTAATCTTTTCGTTCCATTTGGTCCCGGTCTTGGCGTCGATCTCGAGCTTCTTGACCCGTTCGGGCAGCGCCGGGTTGAGCAGCGCAGTCTGCCCTGTCGAGACCAGGCCGCCGAAATCCGGCATGATCACCGTCGTACCCCGTGGCTGCGGCCCGCGCGGCACGATGCTCTCGATGTAGACCGCGAGCGTGTCGCCCTTCTCCGCGCCATTCACGTGGATCGGCCCGTTCTGCGGATTGAGGAACGGAAAATTGAGAAGCTTCGACGGACTGTCGGTCTCCTTTTTGATGGCGCCTTCGAACGCGTCATGGGTCTCGGCGGAGACGACCGCGCCGGGGTCGACGGTCAGCACCGGCTTTACATAGGGCCCGTAGACATAATGATACTTGCCCTGCTCGCTCTCTGTGATGGTGTGCCGGGTGCGGCGCTCGCCGTTGGCGAGGGCCTTGCGTGCCATGATGGAATTGTTTTGCCAGGCCACTGCTGTTCTCCTTGGTTGGGGCGTAGCAGGTTCAAACCGCGAGATGGCGGCGCATCTCCGTTTCGTCATCGAGCGCCGAGCGCTCGAGACTTGCGACGATGCGTCCCTTGTCCATGACGTAGCAGCGCTGCGCCATGGCGCGGATCATGTCGAGATTCTGCTCGACCAGGATGATGGTCACGCCGGTGCTGCGATTGAGCTCGACCATCTTGCGCGCGATGTCCTGGATGATGTTGGGCTGGATACCTTCCGACGGCTCGTCCAGCAGGATGAGATTGGGGTCGGCGATCAGGGCCCGTCCGATCGCGAGTTGTTGCTGCTGCCCGCCGGACATGGTGCCGGCCCGCTGATTCCAGCGCTCGGCGAGGATCGGAAAGGCCTCGACGATCTTGCGGCGGCCTGCCTCTGGAATGGCGCCGCCCTTGATCGCGGCGCCGACGACGACGTTCTCGCCGACGGTCAGCCGCGGAAACACGTCGCGCCCTTGCGGCACATAGCCCATGCCGAGGCGTGCCCGCTTGTGCGCCGGCAAGGCTTCAACTGCCTCGCCGCGATAGACGATCGAGCCGCTCATCGTCGGCACGAGCCCGATCAGGCTCTTCATCAGCGTGGACTTGCCGACGCCATTGCGTCCGATGACGGCGACGATCTCGCCTTCCCGGACCTCGATCTCGAGGCCCTGGAGAACCGGCTTGCCGCCATAGCCGGCACGCAGACCCAGGGTCGTCAGGATCACTTCCTTGCGCGGCACATCAAGCATGGGTTTGCCCCAGATAGATCGCCGCCACGCGCTCGTCGGCGACGATCTCCTCAATCGAGCCTTGCGCAAAGACCTGGCCCAGATGCAGCACGGTGACGCGCTGGGCGACCTGACGCACGAATGCCATGTCGTGCTCGATCGCCAGCACCGTCATGCCGCCGGCATTGAGCCGCTGCACCATCTCGCCGGTCATATGGGTTTCTTCGGGGGACATGCCGGCCGTCGGCTCGTCCAGCAACAGAAGGCGCGGCTTAAGGCTGATCGCCATGCCAATCTCGAGCCACTGCTTCTGACCGTGGCTGAGATTGCCGGCGGTCTGCGCCTGCTCGGATTCCAGGCCGAGGAAGGCAAGCACCCGGTCGATCTCCGCTGCGAGCCCCGCGCCGCGATGCCGGCTCTGCAGGGCAATCTGGAGATTCTGGCGGACCGACAGACCCTTGAACACGCCCGGGACCTGGAACTTGACCGACAGTCCGCGGTGGATTCGCGCGAAGGACTTCAGCGCTGTGATGTTCTCTCCCGCGAAGAAGATGTCACCACTGCCGGGATCGTGCTCGCCGAGGATCAGCCGAAACAGCGTACTCTTGCCAGCACCGTTCGGGCCGATCAGGCAGTGGATCTCACCGGCATCGAGGCTGAGATTGACAGCGTTGGTGACATGCAGGCCGCCAAAGTGCTTGTTCAGCTTGCGCAACTCCAGCAAGGACATCAGTTCGTCCTCCGCCAGTAGCGCGCGGCCAGTCGACCGAGCCAGTTCATCGCCTCGAGCACAAGACCGTTCGGCGCCATGAGCACGGTGAGCACCAGAAGCACGCCCATGAAGATGAGCGCGTACTGACTGCCGTAGATGGTCAGGGCCTGGAACACGGCGAGCACCACCAGCGTCCCGATCAGCGTCGAGGTCAGATCGCTACGGCCGCCGACCGCGACCCAGATCAGCGGCAATGCCGCGGCGGTCATCCCCATGCTGGACGGCGTGATGTACTGTCCCCACACCGTATAGAGCACGCCCGAAAGACCCGCGAGCGCCGCCCCGATCACGAAAGTGATGAGCCGATACTTGCGCACGTCATTGCCCAGCATCTCCGCTCGTTCGGGATTTTCGCGGATCGCGACGATCACGTTGCCGAAGGACGAATTCATCAGGATGCGCAGGCCGAGATAGACCAGCACAAGCAGGCCGAGCACGACGTAATAGAGGCCGACATCGGCAAACAGCACGATCGGTTCGCCCGGCCAGGGTATGGTCAAGGGCGGCATTGTGCTCATGCCGTTGAAGCCATTCAGCCGCGCGGTGCCGATGTGCCATTCCGGGCCCGCGGTCTGGGCCATGAAGCGTTCGAGCATCAGGGTCACTGCTAGGGTGACAATTCCGAGGAACACGCCGGCGATGCGGCCGAAGAACATGAAATAACCGAGCAGCAGCGCGACCAGCGCGGCGATGGCAATCGCGAGCACGAGCGCGACCAGCGTAAAACCGTAGGCCGAGCCGAAATTGATCGTCAGGATCCCATAGCCGTAGCCCGCAATGCCGAAGAAGGCGGTCTCGCCGAAGGAGAGCGATCCCCCATACCCCCAGATCAGGCAGAGGCTCAGCGCAATGAACACCCAGACGAAGAAATAGACGGTGTTGCCGACGGTGTAGCCATCGCTGAACAGAGGATACGTGCACGCCACGACGAGCACGACGCCGAACAGGCTCCAGAATGCCGGACCGCGCCCGAAGGTCTGCGGACCCTCGAGAAGACGAAACAGAGACAAGAGGCCGCTCATGTCAGTTTGCTCCGTCAGGCACGCTCGCGCAGCACAAAGCCGGAGATTCCGTTCGGCAGGACCCGGACAACAACAATGACGGCCACCAGCAGTCCGATCTGGCCGAACAATTGCCCCTGCCATGACGTCATCGCAGACTTCACCACCGCGAGCACGCCGCCGGCCGGCGCGGTGCCGAGGAAGACGTCCGCGCCGCCGATCACGACGGTGACGAAGGCTTCCATGATGAAGGTCGCGCCCATGGTCGGAACCAAGGTCATCGTCGGCGCGTAGAGGCCGCCGGCGAGGCCCGCGAGCCCTGCTCCGCAGGCAAAGGTGAGGCTGTAGACCAGCCGCGTATCGACGCCGAGTGCCGCTGCCATATGCGGCACCTGGATGGTGGCACGGGCCAGCACGCCGAAGCGTGTCCAGTTGAACAATGCGTAGAGCCCGGCAAGGACGCCAATGGCGGCACAGAACAGCACGATGCGATAGATCGAGTAGGAATAGGCGCCGACCTGAAAGCTGCCGAACGGCGTGCCGATGCCGGCCATGGACGAGCCTACCATGATCAAGGTGCCTTGGGTGGCGATCAGGCTCAGCCCCCAGGTGGCGACGATGGTATCGAGCGGGCGGTCGTACAGATGACGGATCACCACAAGCTCGACTACGACGCCCACCAGCGCCGCGACCACCGTGCCGGCCAGGATCGCGAGCGGCAACGGCAGGCCGGCATGCGTGCAGGAGGCCGTCACATAGGCGCCGCACATGATGAACTCGCCATGGGCGAGATTGATTACCCCCATCATGCCGAAGATCACCGCGAGCCCACAGGCCGAAAGCACCAGGAACGCAAAGGCATCTCCGAACTGATAGAGCGCCGAAAACGCAAGGGTCGCGATGTCCATGAACCAACCAAGATCGAGCAGATGGAGAAGGCCGTGGCGTTTGCCGCGGCAACACTTCGAGGGTTGCCCCGGGGAGCCCGGGGCAAGGCAGGCCCCAGTCATGGTCTCGGCGGAGGATTCGACGGCGTGTATTGCGCCATCGGATCTTTCTTGGTCAGGTCGCAGCCAGCATCACCAAGCCAGTACGGCTTGATGTCCTCCCAGACCTTCGGGAACGTGATCGAGTGATCGGCGCCAACTTTCGCCAGGTAGATCGTGTGCGACATGTGCTGGCTCTTTGGGTCGATGCAGACCTTGCCTTCCGGCGCGTCCATGCAGACGTCGCCCATCGCAATCACCTTGCGGATGTCATCGCGCTTGGTCGACTTCGCCCGCTCCACCATCTGCTTGTAGAGATAGACCGCCAAATAGGAGTTCTCGGCCTCCTGGTTCACATAGGGTTCGCTCGGGAACTTCGCCTTGAACTTGGCGAGGAACGCCTTGCTCTTGGGCGAATCGATCTCCTCGATGTAGTTGGTGGTGACATACATGTCCTTCAGGCTCGGCGGCTTGAAGCGCTTGTGCTCATAGCCCTGGCCCACGTTGACAGAGGAGGCCATCGGCAGGCCGACATTGGCGGAAGCCGCCTGCTCATAGTAGGAGGCCTGCGCGGTGCCGACCAAGAGCGTGACCACGAAATCGGGCTTCGCCTTCTGGATGTTCTGGATGCTCTGCGAGAACTGCGAGACGCCGAGCGGAATGAACTCCTCGCCCACCATCTCACCGCCATTCTCCTTGACGATATTGCGCACCCATTCCGCCGATATCTGGCCGAAATTATAGTCCGCCGCGAGCGTGTAGACCTTCTTGCCATAGGTCTGCATCATATAAGGAATGAGCGTGGAGAACTGCTGCTCCGGCACCGCGCCGGTCACGATCATGTGGCCGTCGCAGACGCCGCCCTCATACTGGTTGTTGTAGAAGGCGAAGCCATTGAACTGGTCGACAATCGGGCGATAGGCCTCGCGCGACGCCGAGGAGAAGCCCGCGAACACCACGTCCACCTTGTCGCGCTGGAGCACGCGACGCATGAACTCCTGGTAGCGCGTGTTGTCCGACTGGGTATCGTAGGTCAGGAGCTCCAGCGGACGGCCCATGATCCCGCCTGCCTTATTGATCTCGTCGGCGGCAAGCTGGATCGCGTGAACCTTGCCGATGGTGGCGACGGCGAAATCGCCGGATTGATCCTCCAGCACGCCGAGCCTGATCGGGTTTTCCGCCGCGAGCGCCATGGGTGATGCGAAGACAAGCGTCCCCGTGAGGGCTGCGGCGCGCAGCCCTTGCACTACCGACTTATCCATTTTGATGCTCCTACATCGCTTGCTTGTTGCCGCCTTGCAGCGTGATGCCGGTCGAGCGGTGGGTCTTGTCGGGCGGTTTCGCCCTCCTGCTCAGAAACTCCTCGCAGTAGACTTCCAGGCTCTGCCGGACGCGCATGCTTTCGCGGCGGAGCTGGGAATAGGCGTCGTCGTCATCGAGCCCGGTCTCCTGCATCAGCAGGATGACCGCGCGGAGCACCGAGCGACGACCGCGACGGCGTCCCTCCAGATCGCGGAGTCGCTCGTACATGTCGCTGCGTAGCAGGAACTGGTTGATACCCATGACGAGCGAGCTGTAGACGGCGCCCCCGTGAACGGGCTTGCGCAGGAAAGAGGTTGCGCCGAGATTGACCAGCGCCTTGAGCCGGCTCGGCGCTTCCACGCCAACGAGTCCGATCACCGGCACCGGCGGCAGGCGCGACGCCGGATTGACCTCAATTGCCACCACCCCTTCGAGGTCGCCGTCGACGAACAGGATATCGCGGTCGGGCTGTAACCCCGCAACATCGATCTGAGCCCGGCCATCGACGATGTCCGGATATTCCGTCGCTACTCCAAGCTTTGCTAGCGTCGACTCCAGCGTCAACTCCCGACCAGTGCGGGCAAGGACCACCAGGGCACGACCACCTCTGAAATTCTGCAGCAATCGGAAGCTCATGATTGCACCACTTTCAGCAGCGGGGACCGCATGGGGATCGCAAAGCGCGGCGACGACTGAACGAGATAGGGATCCGGAGCGATCGGCTGGCGTGCTTCAAGCAGAACGTCGAACCGGCCGCCCGAGGCCGAGCAGCCGATGCGCGGCGTGAGCCAAGCGTGGAATGTCTGGGGATCGATACGCACCTCGCCCTGCGGGGCCAGCAGCCGCTGGTTGGCCACCGCCGCGCGCACGGTGCGAACGTCGTCGGTCCCCGATTTGAGAAGTGCGGTCGCCAGAAGTTTGACCGCAATGTAGGACGCCTCGGCGTCGGCCGATGTGACCGGCCCGACCGGAAAGGCTTCAGTATAGGCGCTAATGAACGCCGCATTTTCAGGGGAGCTCAACGAGGAGAAATAAACGCTAGAGGAGAGATGACCGTCGACAGCGTCCTCGCCAATCTCGGCGAGCTCGGGTTCGGAGAGCGTGCAGCTCGCCACCGGGATTTCTGCAGCCTGATCGATGCCGCGCGCGCGGCAGGTGGCCCGGAACGTTCTGAAGAAGGCGTAGGCGCTGGTGCCGATCAGATTGTTGAAGACAAAATCCGGGCGCTGCTCGAGAATCGCGGCTATGACCTGGTCGAACTCGGTATCGCCGACCGAGAGATAGCGTTCGGCGAGCACCGTTCCGCCCCGTGCAGTGAGCGCCTCGCGGAAGATGCGGTTATTCTCCCAGGCCCAGATGTAGTTGGAGCCAACGCAAAACGCGCGACTGCCCACGCGCGGAACGAGATAATCAACTAGGGGTAAGACGTGCTGATTTGGCGCAGCTCCCGTATAAATCACGTTGTCGGAGCTCTCGAATCCCTCATAGTGCGACGGGTACCACAACATCCCGTCGCATTTTTCGAAGCACGGAATGACTTCCTTGCGGCTCGACGAGGTATAACAACCGACCACGTGGCGGATGCCGGAACCGAGCAGTTCGTGGCTGAGCGTCTTGTAGCGGGCAAGATCACCAGACGGATTGACCACCACCGGCTCCAGCGAAATCGTGTCACTGGCCGCGTTCATTTCGCGAAAGGCGAGCAGTGCTCCGTTGAGCATCGAGCGCGCGACGACGCTGTAGGATCCCGTCGTCGAGAACATTACGCCGATCCGATACTGCATCCGCGCCATCACTCGATCCAAACAAAAAAGCGCCCGCCGGCCGTTAAGCCGAGGGCGCCCTCGCCGCCAACTGCACACGCGAGACACGCGTGATGTTGGATATGGTTGAAGCTCCGCGTTAACGGGCTGAATTGCCCAACGCTTGGACGATACGGTCGTTGAGATCAGTTGCGAAGTCAAGTGCATTGTTGCAGCGAAAACTGCTGCAATTCGTATCGTCGTGCAGCAAAACTGTGCAGCGAAGCTGCGCACGCTGGCTCGCTTGCCAGCGGCAACGTGCCGACCCGTTACAGCTCATCCAGAGCCGGCGGGTCGAAGCAGTTCGTCAAGGACAGGCCGCCGATAAACCACAATACCTGCTCCGGTAACGTAACTGCAGATCCGGTTGGAAGGCACGGCAAGTGCCATTGGCGCCAGATCCTCGGCGCTGCCAAGACGACCGAGCGAAATGTGCCGGGCCTCGGCGGCAAATCCACCCGCCGCTGTTGCGCCGCCAACCAGCGCGTTGATCCGAATGCCGAAGCGGGCGAGCGTCTTTGACAGTTCCTGCACCAACGATATCGAGCGGAATCAGCATTGAGGATCTGAAAGAGCGAGCAAAGAGGCGCTGAGCAGCGCACCGACCATGGGGCGCCGAGCACGCGAAAAATCGTTGCTTGATATTGGATTGTGAAGAGCGCCCCCCGTTGGAGAAGCAGGAACGTTGGCCACCCGCCTGGGCAAAGTTGATCAGCAGCCGACAGATCGCAGCGTTGCTCCCGAACGCTCGCTGCGGCGCAACGAAAATCTGAGCTCAGAACAGTCACCCGAGCACATGCCATTCCTCCCATTGTGATCGACAAGAGGAGTTGGGAGCGGCGCTGGAACGTAGCAGCACTTTCCGGGTTCTCGAGGGACCAGCCGAACTCCGATGAGCAGCGGCCGGAAGCCGATGTTTTTGGCAGGTCTCAATCATGATTGCAGACAGTTTTGATCGTCGAACGATGGCCGTCATGGAAGTCGCACTTGAGCGAGTCTGCGAGGGCAGACCGGACGGTGAGCGCCATGAGTTTCGATGCCTCGTCGCCCGAGCCATCATCCAATGCGCAAGACGCGGCAGGACCAGCCTGGGTGTTCTGACTGAGGCGGGCGAACACGCGTTGTTACGATTGCCGCATATCAACGACGGCCCCGGCAAAGGAAAGAATTCGTCCTCAGCCGCCTGAGAACAGCTGGTTGAAGTCTTGCGGGGCATGATTGAGAGCCGCCGTCGACGGATCAGGAGCTCGCTCTCGGGCAATTGCCTCCTACTGCCGCGCTCTTCAGCGTGCTGCCCCCGATCCTCCGCAATAGTGCAGGATGAAGCCCGGCATCCAGCCGTCGATTTCAAGCAACGGCGGAGCTGTCGGGCGACATCGAGAATTGACGCCCAGCGTCAAATCCGGACGTCGCTTGAGACGGAGCGGCCACGCCGCGGCTACTTGCATTGCTTAAAGTGGCCCTAGCGATCCGCCTTAACAGCGTCTGCAAATATCGTTTATGATTCGATCCGCCTTGGAATCGGGAGAATTTTCCTGCCGATCAAGTTGTCCCCCGGCAGGGATGGCCCGTCCTCGTAGTGCCATCGATGCGTCTACCAGCTGTCGATCCGGCCTGTCCAACCGCTCCCGAACCTCTCGCTGAGGGCTCACCCGATGATTGCGCTGTGCCCAGACTGTTGGTGCCGGGCGATGCGGAAAGCCCCGAGGAGTTGCCACTCCTGCCAGAGCCCGCGGCTATCGCCACCTGCGCCGCCCGCTACCGCCACCTCCGCCAGCGGCTATCGCTGGACAGGCTAATGCGGCGAGTGCCATCGCCACAGGCGTTCGTCCGATGCTCGTTCCTATCCGATAACGAACTCAAGTTGATCTTGGTCGCGGGCGGCCACCGCAGCGGCAGTGGCAGGCTGGCTGGGGTATGATTTTATCCGCCAGCGTCGATGCAGCTCGGTTGTCACAGCCCACCCGCAATTTGGGCATGTCGAGATTGATGCAACACGCCGGAGCTTAAGCTTCACACAGATGATCTGCAGTGGTCGTGGCAGAACGGACATTCGTCGTCCCGGTATCGATTGACCATTCCCCGACCTATATGCAGCGCGAACTCATCTGCACGACCAGTTCAATGGGGCGCTGTCCGCCTGGGGGCGCGCGGTTTGTGTATCGCGCGCATCGCAGCGTTCCTTTCCAGGGTCCGCAGCTTTTTCCGAAGTTCTTCAACTTGCGCTAGCTTTTTTATGAGTTCGCACTGCGTTTGGCGCAGAACAAGTGCACGATTATAGAGCTGACCGCGATTACTCATCGGCCTCCTCTCAAACTATAATAAAATGCTGAGGCAATTTGATGCCCGGCAATGGGCGCGAACCCGACTTTGGGTTTACAAAAATCGTCAGGTCCGGGCCGAATAGGCATTTGCATATGTGAATCCGCGATGAAAAGATTTGAGTTCGTTTCTCTTCACATTGGCAAGAAAACGCATTCGAAGTCGGCTGCGTAACGTTACAATGGCCAGGCCATAACGCGAGGGCGTCCCCCCTAGGTCCTGTGGCGCAAGGGCTTTGCCGAAGAGCGACTGCCATGGTGCCGCGCTCGGCCTGAATCGCGATCGATTTGTAATGATGTGCTGCGCATTTTTCTGCCCTGTGGCTCAGAACAGTTCTGGACCATAAGAAAGCTGGGTTTCATCTGGTAACGAAGCTTGGCTTCAGCTTGCCGCCGATTGGCTCAAACTGCCGAGAATATCGGAACGCGACGAGCAAGGGCCTTGGGCTCCCGCCTTAGCATGAACCCAGTTTCCTAATGCCCTTTGTTGTCCGGCCGAGCCGGGACCATGCCCGATGGTCTCTATGGCGGGATTCCTTCAGCCATCGCAGCGAACGCTGAACAGCGGCGAACAACAATCGCTCTCACGCAAGAATCCCCCGCCGCTCTTATGAGCACCCTCGGAGGTCACAAGAGCTTGTCGGAATCGAGCCGCTAGCGGCCAATGACCGGATCGGCACAAGTCCATCATCTCTTGTGGTCCGAATGCCAACAGTCCGAGGTTGCGCGTTCATCCTCCTCCAAGCCGGTACCGCTCGCTGGGATGTCGGTCGTCTCAAACCCGCTCCACACTGGCGCCGGATGAGGTGGATCGGAATCAGCTTCGTCGGAGTTTTTACCGACGCGGGGGCGGCGGCCCGACCGCTAACCGATCGCGTTGCTTGGTGGCCATTTCTCAAGCTGTTCGACGAGGACAGGTCCTACGGTGGATGCGTTGTCGCTGATCGTGCTGCCGTTCATGCCGCTTGTGCTCAAGCTGGCTGCTTCGCCTCCGGATGCCGAACTGCCGCCCGCGGTTGCACCAGCCGATGAGCCGGTACTATACGCGAGAGCAACGTTGACGCTATGCAAGCATCGCCATCAGCAATGCTGTGGACTTCGTGCCCTTTCTCGTTGGTAAGACGCAGCCTCAACTTCACGCCGTTCCGGCTACAGAGCGGGGGCTACGTAAAACTAAGGCGGGCTGCCAGTTCGGCTGAAATCCTCAATTTCTTGGAACACGCGGCGCGTTTGTACCTTGTTCCGACCGCCAGTCCGGGCAAGGAATGAGCGATCAAGGGACCACTCGAAATGAACCACCAACATGGACGACGCTAATCCTCAAATTCGTACACCCGCAACCGGAAAACCTGTTCACGTTTGCCGTTGCACTGAATGCGCCATGCAGCCGCCGCGAATGCCCGAGCGTCGCCACGAACACGAATGCTTTGATCTTCACCCCGCCGATCTCGACCAGGCGCTCGCCGAAGTCGATCTGCAGCTGCCGGCCCGGCGGCGTCTCGAACCGCGTCGTCGCCAGCGCTTCGGCCTTCAGCGCCTGCCGATAGGGCTGCACGGCGCGTTGCAACGTTCGCCGGCTGACTGCCACGCCTGTTTCGGTCAACAGGTCCTGGCACACCACATCCGCATTGCCGCGATGCCGAATGAACCTCTCGCGCAGCCAACCCTCGAGGCCATGGAGTCGTTTCGTCCGCTCAGGCGATTTGAACGCCTTCAGCCCGCCCGCCGCCACGTAGTCCTTCACGGTGTGGTGGCTGCAGCCCAGTTGCCGGGCAATCCGCTTCAGACCCCACCCGCACGCCCTCAGGCGCAACATCTCCGCCACGTCATCCGGCGTCTTCATCACCTGCCCCCGTGGATCAATCCACGACGAGCTTTCCGTGATTCGTTCCTCGTTCATTCGCTCTCTCCTCGGCTATCCAAGGAAGGGGCAATTCCTCGTGACGCCGAGGGGGCAGTTTTCCATGGCGCGCGACAGCTATTGGCCGCTGGGGGGCGCGCGGCCCGCGGAGCCCTGAAACCGCCGGGGCTTCCATCCGTTGAGTCCCCGGCCTTGTTTGTGCCCTCGTTTGCCTTGGAGTTCTCCAGTGCCTGCGTCCCGCGCCTATTGGAAGGGCTACCTAAAGCTCTCGTTCGTCTCCTGTCCAATCGCGCTTTACCCCGCGCATTCGGCCGCGGAGCGGCTTTCGTTCCGGCAGATTAACCGGCGCACGGGCCATCGCCTCAAGCACAAGCTCGTCGATTCCGTCACGGACGAGGCGGTAGATTCATCAAACAAGGCCCGGGGCTATCGGGTCGGCGCGGACGAGTTTCTGCTGGTTGAGGACCGCGATCTGGAGCAGGCGCGCAACCAGCGCCCACCGCCCGGCGACGTTAAGCTCGACGCACCGCCGCACCGCGAAAGCCCGCCGACGGTGCCCGCAGGTCTGCACGGAGATGACGAGGAACAAGTCGTCGCGTCCGACGAGGCCGCGGAGGATGAATACGACGAGCAAGAGATCGTGCCGCCGGCCCGTCCGAGGAACACGCGTACCATCGAGATTGAACGTTTCCTGCCTGAGGGACAGATCGACGCTCGCTATTTCGAGAAGCCGTACTACATCGCGCCGAGCGAAGAGATCGGGCAGGAGACGTTCGCGGTTATCCGCGATGCGATGACGCGCGAGGGCGTGATAGGGCTTGCACGCGTCGTGCTGTCCTCGCGCGAGCGCCCATTTCTCGTGGAGCCAATGGGCCAGGGTCTTCGCGGCGTAACGTTGCGCTTCGCGCACGAGGTCCGCGCGGCCGAGGATTACTTCGGCGAGATTCCTAAAATAAATCTCCCGGCGGAGATGACGAAGCTCGCGCGGCACATCATCCGAACGAAATCGGCGGAATTCGATCCATCCATGCTGGAGGATCACTATCGCACCGCGCTCGTGCGCATTCTGCGCAAGAAGCAGGCAAAGCGCCCCGCGCATCATCGCTTGCCTGTGAAGCCCTCGCGCGAAAATGTCGTCAATCTCATGGACGCACTCCGCCGCAGCATTGCGGCCGAGGGCCGGGCAAAATCACCCTTGCGTCGCGGCCGAGACAAATCTGCCGAACCAAAGCGCCCAGTGCGGGCTCGCAAGGCCGGTTAAACACCCCGCCGCGTCGCAACATCTTAGGCCAGACTGTCTGGATCATCTGAGAAGATCAGGCCTGATTGCAGCATCGAGTGGCGCAGAAGGACCGCCATTCGCCTCTAGTTGCGCGCGTCCGGCATCTCAATAGCAATAGATTGCTGATCACTGGCCTGCCGCCTGGCCGTCGGCGGAACCCGTTTCCTTTCGGACCGTTCGTTTGTTGCGACTTTACTTAAGGATCTATTCCGTGTTGGTTGAATCGCCAGGTAGCGTTGAGACGATTGTTGATCCAAAGGACGCTGCCGTCTCCGCGGGTCTGCGATACGTCTCCGACGCCCGGCCAGGCATACGCCGCAAAAAGGCCGGCAAGGGTTTCACCTATACCCGTGCCGATGGCACTAAGCTCTCCGAACAGGACGTCCTGGAGCGGATTAGAGCGCTCGCGATCCCGCCGGCTTGGACGGACGTCTGGATATGCCCCTTCGCCGACGGACATATTCAGGCGACGGGGCGTGATGCTAAGGGGCGCAAGCAGTACCGCTATCACGCACGCTTTCGCGAAGTGCGGGAAAGCACGAAATACGAGCACGTCGTTGCGTTCGCGAACGCGCTGCCCGGCATCAGGGAGAAAGTCAACGAGCATATGGCTTTGTCGGGATTGCCGCGCCAAAAGGTGCTAGCGACTGTCGTCCATCTTCTGGAGACCACGCTGATCCGCGTCGGAAACGACGAATATGCAGAGCACAACAACAGCTACGGGCTGACTACCCTGAAGAACCGGCATGCCGCCGTCGACGGAAACGAGGTGCGTTTCCGCTTTACCGGCAAGAGCGGCAAGCAATGGTCGTTACGAGTGCGGGACCGCCGAGTTGCCAGGATAATAAAGGCCTGCCAAGAGCTGCCCGGGCAGGAATTGCTTGAATATGTCGACGACGCCGGCAATTGCCAGGATGTCACATCGACCGATGTGAACGAATATCTCAAAGAAATCACGGGCAAGGATATCACGGCGAAAGACTTCCGCACCTGGGCGGGAACGGTGCTCGCGGCAATGGCGCTAAACGAGCTCGAGAGCTTCGACAATGCCGCACAAGCAAAGCGCAATGTTCGCGCCGCAATCGAAAAGGTGGCAGGCAAGCTCGGCAATACGCCCACGATCTGCCGTAAGTGCTACGTTCATCCGGAAGTTCTAAATTCCTATTTGGACGGAAATCTCGTGCTTGAGGTCAAGTCAAAAGCCGAGGGCGAACTGCGGGATGTTCAAAGCCTTAAACCCGAAGAAGCAGCTGTGCTTGCGCTTCTACGGGGCCGGCTTGCGAAAGAAGCGGAACGCCCAATGTCGAAGAACGAATCCCCGAAAGCTGCCTGAATTACCGCCTAGCATTTTGCCGAAGCGATGCCGGTATGTGAGATAGCGCGCGGCCGAACCGGAACTAGGGAATATCAAATTAGTTGGTTTCGCAGCTCGCATGAGCGTGCTCCGAGGCTGCCCAACCGTGATTTTCGCATTGCCTTCGCGGTCGAGGCAGCAGGAACACTCGGCGGGAAATTAGGGTTTGGCAGGATCAACATTAATAGACTTCAGTTGCTGAAGTCGCGACCCTTCTCGCCTTACGAGGCAGACCAGTTCCAGCGCTGGGCTGTTTTCGTTTGAAACTCCCGCCGCCAGTACGACCCAGCGATACCGTGGCTGGGCTGATCTGCTCGCGGCAAAGTTCGGACCGCGATCCTGCTGCGGTGGCTATCGCACACACGTTACCGCCACATCGTGGGAGCGTTAATCAAAGCACTCCGGCCAGCGCGCTTGATCTCCTCAATCGAGATCCCCTCTCTGGTCGCAGCCTCGAGGATTTTCGAGGCAACATGCGTGCGAGCGCTGGTGTCATGCTTGGGTACACTTTCGCACACTTCGTCCAGAACCGCGCGCAAGAGCGATTAAAACGTGCGAGAGGCGAACCGGTTCCAGAATTCACGCATGTTATCCAGCCGGGAAAAATGCGTCTTGCCCACGCGACGTATCTAGCTTGGCAAAGGCCTTCCACCTTCCTGAAATTTCCAGGATTGGGTGTCGCGGGGTTTTATGAAATGCTCCAGTGCTCTGCACGAACTGGCTCGCTAACGGGCGTGTAGCTAAAGCTGACCGCAGTTGTATCTAATATCGGTGCATCGTCGTCCGCAGCTAGGGCGTACGCCACCGCTCCGAAGCTGCGGCACGACTTACGGCATCGACCGCAGGACTTTCTTGGCGCACCGATGCTGCTCATCAAGAACAACATGAGCCGCATGTGCCGATCAAATCTCCCAGTACCACCATACGCATCCAGCACTGGCTCGCGGAGACATCCGACCGGGAAAGAGGCGTGCAGGCAGTTGATCTGCCCTGCACAGTCGAGGCTGCGCTTTGTGAACGAACCGATCGGCAAGGTGCTGGGCGAGCGATAGACGCCGCCCTTGCGCAAGAGCAGGCGCGCCCGCGCCGGTCCTACTGAGGAGCCCGGCGCAGAGTTTGCCGTCACCTCATCTCCCTGCTTTTCCCAACCAGCGCGCTCGGCAAGGGCTCCTTTCTCAACTGGATCGCGCTCGGCTGTAGTCGCGCTTGCTTCGGCTTCTGCTCTCTCGGTGTCTGGCTTCCAAGTAGATCGAAAAATTTCTCAGAACCAGGAACGTTGGGCTCGCTCCTTCGCTGTCTTATCGTTGAACACTTCTCAAGAGGACTAATCATCATGAAAATTGTAACACTTGCCGCCATACTGGCACTGCTTAGCTCATCCGCGTTTGCACAATCTTCTTCGACTTCCAGCACTCAAAGCCCGCAAGCTAGCACCGGCTCAAGCCAGACCGTCGCGGCGCAGAAGATCAAGCAGGACCTGCAGAACGCCGGGTTCAAGGACGTCAAGGTTGTTGCCGAATCGTTTGTCGTTCAGGCGAAGTCCCGGGATGGCGACCCAGTCGTTATGACCATCGGTCCGCACGGCATGTCGGTCTTTGAGGCCCTGAACGCTAACGCCTCGAACTCGGGCACGGTCGGGTCAAATGAAAGCGCTACCGGGAGCTCCAACAGCTCCAGTTCGAACCATTCGTTAAACCCCAACTCTCCAACGCAGCAGAAGTAAATTTCATTCGGACCGAGACATGGACATACCCGGTGGCGCCCATGTCATTCCTTCAAGCACGAACTTCGCGGAAGTGGTAAAACCCATCTTCCGCCTTTGACACCCGGGCGGACGCGCCGCGCGGGTGCTGCATTCGATCCGAAACCGTGCATCGGCTTGGGACTGCAACGCGAGTAGGCTGCATTTCGTTCGGGCCACCCTCGGAACGAGCCTCGACATGAAAGACAGAAGAGATCGACCCAATGTTCCTGGGTAAGAAGCGATACTTTAGACCAAGGCGCCAGATTAGATCGCGATACGAACTTTTAACCTCCGGGTTCGTCCTATGTTAATGACCTTTCGGCCGGAGCGGCGAATGCTCTTCTCATGAAAGAGCAGAGACCGACTAAAAGGCGGAGGCGCTTCCGACAAGCGGAGCCGCTCAAGCAGCGACTACTCCATTCGGCAAGAGCAGCTCGGGAGCGAGCGAATCAGCTCCAGCCCGGAGCTGAACAGGAAGCTCTCTTGCGTAAGGGCCGCGAAGCCGAGATCGTGGCCCGCTTGGACGAATGGCTCTCAAGCGCGGAATGCGGCCCAGTGAGTAGAAACCGAGCGCAGACTTAATCGCCCCGCCAAACTTGTCCTGAAAACCTGTCTCCCGGCCGAATTGCCTTGGGGAGCATCAGAAGACTATGAGGTGTGTTTGCTTGGTTTGATATCAGATCAGTGATGCCCCAGATCAGGGCTTATGGACTAAGGTCTGCGCTGCCGAAGCGGGTCCGCTACACCGCTAAAGCCATGATCTCGGAACCGTTGTTTTCGCACACCGAGGCGCAGGAAAGATTTTCCGATCTGCAATGACTTGCTCAGATTGGGCAAAAGGGTAAGGCATACTTCCAGCCGTGCATGCCTTCAAACCGGCTGCGGGCTGCGCTTAGAGCAGGCGCGAGACCAGCACCCTTGCCACCGCCGCACGAAGTTGGCGCTCAGGACGTTCTCCTTCACTCCGAGCTGGCCGTGTCAGATCATGCCTTGCGTTAGTCCTTAACGGGCGACCGGAGCCGGGCCTGACCGTCTGGGTCCTTCAGCTTGCGACGCTCACCGCGTCACGTTCGCTTACCCGGTTGGCCAATTGGCTGATGACGCGCCAGCGATCATGCGGGCCCGGAGCTCGATAACCGTGTTGACGATCTGATTTCCCGTGTGCTCAAGGTGCTGCTTAAGCTGCTCGGCGTGGGCCATCGTCCTGATTCAGTTGGTCCTTCGCGACCGAGCTATCTATCAAATTGGAGCTGGTGGACCACTTTGCTGGGCATGATCTAGCGATTTTCGGCCGCCTGAGGTTGATGAGAAGGATTTCCAAATCGACCTAGCTCCACTGACGATCATGAGGGCGGCAATATGGACCTGAAAGAAGGATCACCAACGGCACGGCGCCCCCAACAATCACACGAGACCTCGTCCGATGTTTGCGACGCTCTCAAACGCTGGCGGCAACCGCTTCAACGATACGCACTGCCGCGCTCAGGCCAAACTCGCCTCGCAGAGGTGAGAAACGGTTGGCGCGACGAAGAAGGAGCGCTGCTCCGTTCTTGGCCGCGCGCTCGCCTCATCCGCCTCGCAGCGACTACCGACGTGTCGACCCGTTCCCGGCAATGCTAATCTGAGCCAGCCCCGCGTGGGATTGACCTCCTACGCAGCCTGACGCTGTTCATGTTGGAGATAGTCCATCGTGACCTTCTCAACGTTCGATTCCACCCAGGCCGCCATCCGCTCCTCTTCCTTCAGGGATTGCTCTAGAGACGCACGTGCGGAATCCATGCCCGCCGGGCCACATAGCGCGAGAAGCGACTTGTAGGCGGCGATTTCGAAATGCTCAAAGGCGTCATTCGCAAACGTGTTCTTCAGGATCTCGTCGCCGGCCATCGAGTGAGCCATCGCCTGCATGTTTGCCGCAGCCGATTGCGCCGTATCCTTGAGGCTCGAGGTGCTTTCGCCGCAAGCCTCCAAGCACTTCTCCAGTCGCTTCACCTGATCGTTGGTCTCTTTCAGGTGGGACGATACCTTTGCCTTGACGTCTGGATATTCGTCGAGTCGCTCCGACTGGCGCTCCATCAGCTCTCTTGCCTGAATCTCCATCGCGTGTGCGTTGCGCAGGCCAACAATAAAGATATCTCGCGCTTTGTTGCTCATCTCCGGCTTCCCTATTCAGATGACCTCCTTCAGGTCAGGTGATGCTGAACCTCCCATCGGAGAGATCGTTCCTTCAAGAAGGATTAAGGGCCACAATGACGCGTTTAGTCCGCCGACAGTCATCGGGATTGGACTGTAGGAAAGACGTGAGCTAGGTTCCGTCCCAGACAGCAAAATCGCACCATAACCAAAAGCAGCGCCTCGGCGGGAATGTCGACTCGCCTCGAATCAACCGCGGCTCCCGCGCGTGATCCGACCACGTCCCAGATTTCACCAAAGTCACGAGCCGAGAGCATGGTTCGTTCCCAGCGAGCCAGACAAGCATCGCATACCGCGAGGAGGTATCGATGCAGTCGTTAGGCCTTCAGGCCAAGTTGAAAGGGGGCCGAGCGGGTCTGGACCCCGCTCGCCATCAAGCCCTCGATGTGCTCCGTTACAGCACCCCGTGCGAAGGCGATCTCGTCGGGGCTGCGGACTTTCAACGATTCGAATACTTCCATCGCTTGCTGCACAGCGACAGGAGAGAGCTTTTCAGTGCCGTCAGCTCGTCCTGACTTTGTTGATGAAGAGCAATTCCCAATCTGCCGCTCGGGTCATGGCACCGCCGGCTCACCGGCAGGCCGTCGGAGTAAGCTAGCTGCTCAGGGCCCGATCGGTCTCTCTCTCTCTCTCGCAATGCTTGTACCAACTGGCCGACGACGACACGGTGACGCCGAAGAGCCGATGCAGGGCTTAGCAGGTCACCTTTGAACGAGCTTGCGCATTGGCGCCGAGCTGCGACGGCAGCTTAGGAACTTAGGCCCCGGCCGCTCGTTATTTGGTGCATGGTATTCGCCAAGAGCCAGGGACCGCATTGCCGATGCATTCGGCTCCGCCCCAATTTGCTCCGGCGCTATGCCGCGAAGCTCGTCCGCCACACGTGACCAGTATACGCCAAGACCCGTCATGCGAACTCGACAGCCAAACCCGATGCGCACCACGCTCGACATAGCAGATGAAGCGCAGGTTAGGTTGATGCGAAAGCGCCTGGGTATCTCTAATGATGACGTAGTTCGGATCGTCGCGAAAGTTGGGAACTCAATTTCGGCAATTAGGAAGGAGGTCCAGCTCGAAAGAGCTGGCGACGGCGCGCCTTGACCTCTCGCTTCGAGGAGGATTTCCCCGTGCGGACGCTTGCAATCACGCTCTGCGCAGCATTCGCGCTGACGGTATCGGGCCCTGTCCTCGCGCAAAACAGTGAGAGAGGTGGGCACTCCCCCTCAGACACCGGCCGGAGCCCTCCTGAGGAAAAGGGCCAGTTGCAGCCACAAGGCTGGACTGGGCCCATCGATACGAAATCCGGCGGAGCGCCGCCCGAAAGCCCACAGGGTCAAAGTCCTCCGGGCATGCAGGCCGCGCCCGAAGGATCAGGCAAAACAGTCGTGGCGCCCGACAAGTAGAGTAAAGAGCGGCCATTATAGCCGAGCCGCGGCTCGACCTTGTTCTGCTACTGCGCTTCTTGTCGATCGGCAACAGCCGGGTTTTCAACAATAGCCATATGGATAAAGGCAAGCCGGCGGTGCAACCACCACGGGGGCGATCACAGGCCGACGGTGAACCACCACAACGTCCGGGGTCACTATAGGGGCGCCGCGAACCACGACGACACCGGGCTTCACTATGGGAGCTCCGGGAACGACGATGGAGCCGGGATTCACCAGTGGCGGAGGCACGAACGCGTCCTCCACGATGACTTGGGCCTGGGCGGGGCTGAAGCTTGCAAGGCCAGCCGCGAACCCAGCTGCCAACACAAACGTTCTCACTCCTTCCTCCTTCGTCGGTACTACCAGCTGTATAGATCCCCGCCTGTTCGCCGGATCCTTTGCTGACCAATGCCGCACATTGCTGTTTCCGGTTTTTCGTGCTGCAGCGGCCTCCGCTCGGCGGGGGCGGTACTGCGCTGGTCGTGGGGCTCTACGCAAAGCTCGCAAGAAGGTTCGAACAATCTTAGATTAAATCGGATCGAGACGGTCTTTCCGGGGTCACCGGAAAGGCGCCTTCTAGGCGTCAGGGCCACTTGCACGTTAGCTGGACCGCAGCACGTTAGGTAGTCGTCCGTGAAAATGAGCCGAGGCCGTTGAGCGGGAATCGGTTTTTGGCGCCGGTTGCGGTTTTGAGATTGCAAGCTTTCGAGGGTTGAGGCCTCGAAAGCTTGCAATTTCGTTTTCGAGATTCCCTCGAATCGCCGGGCATGATTCTGTGGTCGCAGCGGAGGGGACCGATGCGACCGAAAAAGTCGGAACCGGCAGCGGAAGGCGATCTGTTTCGCGCCAGGCTGGATCAGATCATCAATCTGAAGCACGAGCTGGTGCAGCTCGGCGCCAAGATCGACTGGGATTGGATCGATCGCGAGATCGCACCGCTCTACAGCGACAAGGGCCGGCCGGGCGTGGCGAGCCGCTTCCTGATCGGGCTGCTGCTGCTCAAGCACATCTACGGCTTGTCCGACGAAGGCGTCTGCGAGCGCTGGGTCTACGACCCGTATTTCCAGCACTTCACCGGCTTTGAATTTTTCCAGCATGAGTTCCCGCACGAGCGTTCCGGCCTCAGCCATTGGCGCAAGCGGCTTGGTAGCAAACTGGAGCTGTTGCTGGCCGAGAGCCTGAGGGTAGCGCATGAGACTGGCGCGTTGCGGACGCGCGATCTGAAGCGGGTGACGGTGGACACCACCGTTCAGCCCAAGGCCATCACCTTCCCGACCGACGCCAAGCTCGTCCATGCGGCGATCAAGGGCCTCAATCGGCTGGCACGCGCGCACGGCGTGCGGCTGCGGCAGTCCTATCTGCGTATCGCCAAGCGGGCGGCGATGATGGCCGGGCGCTATGCCCACGCCAAGCAGTTCAAGCGCCATCGTCGGCAGTTGCGCAGCTTGCGAACCTGGCTCGGCCGGCTTATCCGCGACATCCGCCGTAAGATCGGAGGTCAGTCGGAGCTTGAGGCTGCCTTCGAGCAGGCGCTTTTGCGCGCCGCGCAAATCCGCTCCCAGGAGCAGCGCCAGCGTGGCTGGAAGCTCTATTCCTTCCACGCGCCCGAGGTCGAATGCATCGGCAAGGGCAAGGCCTCGGCGCCTTATGAGTTCGGCGTCAAAGCCTCGATCGTGACCACTAACGCCCGCGCTCCGGGCGGCCAGTTTGTGCTGCACGCCCAGGCGCTGCCGGGCAACCCATATGACGGCCACACGCTCGGTGACGTCATCGAGGCCACCGAGAAGCTCACCGGTTGCGCGATCGAGCGCGGCTATGTCGACAAGGGCTATCGCGGCCACAAAACCGAAAACCCGCGCCGCGTCTTCATCTCCGGCCAGAAGCGGGGCGTCTTCGGCGCAATCAAACGCGAGCTCAAGCGCCGCTCAGCCATCGAGCCCGTGATCGGACACATGAAGACCGACGGTCAACTCGGCCGCTGCTATCTCAAGGGCCGCGACGGCGATGCGGCCAACGTCATCCTCTCTGCCGTCGGCCACAATCTCCGCCTCGTCCTCGCCTGGCTTAGCCTTCTGCTACGCTTGATCTTGAACGCCTTGATGCGACTGCTCGCCGCCCCAACCGCGCTCAAATCGGCTTCTTAACGGACGACTAGGTATCGCATGCGTCATCCACGCGAATTAGCTTCCTCTGGCATGTGCCCCAGCCGCATGCTGTTACCCTTCCGGTACGATTGTGGGGCGACATGGAAAATTGTCCCTCGCATTGCCTCAGGTGATCGGGCTTTCCGCGAGTCGGAGCAAGCCGCTCGCGGAGCGCGCCCCCATAGCACCGTAGCGAGCAAGCGGCTTGCTTCACGGCTTTTTCTCCCTTTAGCTTCTGGTGCGGCGGGTTTCTCTATCTGAAGCTGGCATATCGCGCCGCATGGGCGACCGCGGCGGCTGAGCAAATTTTCCTCTCGGAAGATTAGCCGGTCCACGGGGCATCGCCTCAAACCCAAGCTCGTCCATTCCATCGCAAGGAAGTCGTGGATGCAGCCACAGGTCGCCCGGCTATGAGGTCCGCGAACACGAGTTTCTGATGTCAGGGACCGGCATCTTGAGCAAGCTCGAAGCGAGCGTCTGCTGCCAGACCCTCTCAAGCCTGCGGCATCGCGCGCGCGAGTCAAGTTTCATCGCAATTCTTGGACGCAAACTCGCTCAGGAGTTTTCTCGCGCCTGTCCGATCCAAATCTGGGACCTTCCTTTCGAAGCTCCCACATCGCTTAGCATCACCAGCCGAAATCGCGGCTCGATGACCTTCCGGCGGATCCTGCCATATCGTTGGCTGGAAATAGATGCAGCTCCTGGTCGGCAGCCACACCTTTAGGTTCCTCAGCCATCCTGATTGCCGATGCCGCAGCGCCATGGCGCCAAGGGCTCGGCCGGATGCTGCTCCATCCAGTCGGCGAGCTGCGGCGTGCCTATGAGGCAAGACTGCATCGACACACCGGCGAAGTCCGAGGTGGTGACGGTCTGCTCTTGCCAATTGGTCGGAGAAGAGAGACTGCAGAGCACGGCGACGATCTTGATTACGAATGAGGGCCTCCCCCGCTCTGATGCCGGCTCACGGCCTCGTTGTCCCTCGCCTCCTCCGAGTCGGCCGGCGGAAAAATGCTGTCGTAGAATGCGCGCGCTTGTCTAATCAGCCGCGCCCGCTCCCTTTCGGATTTTGGAATAAATCGAATGATCTCGCCCATGTTCGCTCCGATCCAAGTTTGACACGATCCATTTCAATGACAACGTTCTAATGACCATCATCATACTAAAGATCGAGTTATGGCTTCCGCGCCGGCTTTGAAGGTTTGCATCTGATAACAACGGAATAAAAAGCTCGTGAACGGCAGCCTCACATCAGTCAGAGTCTGAGCAGTTGCGCAAACTGTCGCGAACTGTGTACAGCGCTACAAGATGGTCTGCGGAGGTTGGTTCGGAGCGCTGCCCATGCGATCGACACGAGCCGGCCGCTTGCGGAGCCGGAGCCTTCTAAGCTTGCAAGTCTTCTGTACGCTAGCAATCGACAGCAAGTGCTCGGAGCCGGTTCGCTATCGTCATGCTTCGCGCGAGGCGCAGCAAGGTCTGCGCAGTGCCAAAGTATTCCTGCATATTCCACTGCGCAATCGATGTCGAGGTAAGGCATGTGGACTGGCGCATGAGGCGACATAGCGGTCTTTGATACGGGGCGGCATTCAACGCTGCCGGTGAATGGAGACGTGACACGGAGCGGAGCTGCTCATTCCGCGCATCCGCGAAGAAGATCGCTATGTCCCACATCACGGAGGTGCTGATCAGCACGGGGTCGCAACTGGTCTTCGCCCGCCAACTCTCTTGAGCATATGCAACCATCGGCACGCCTTGTCGCGATTTTCCCGACCTACCGATCAGCTCAGCTGCAGATCATGCGTCAGCAGTGCCGATCTCCCAGCTGCCCGGCTTGCTCCGGTTGCCCGTCGGCAGCGGCACCAGCCACCATCCTGCAAGAGCGCGCGAAAGAATTCGGCGTGACAACGGTTAGCACTGGTGGCGGACCGCAAGCCGCCACCGCACATCTTAGCTAAACGGCGGACGCCGTAATGGTGCTCCTTCCGGGAACTTAGATCACTGCTTGGCCATTAGAGGACCGAGGAGGAACCTAGGATGGCAAAGGCGAAGAGGCAGACGAGCCGGGGTCGCAAGCAGGATCGTGCGCGCGTTGCAGGTGGACAGGACTATGAAGTCCGCTACGAGGCGAAGAAGACCGGCCGCTCAAAGCCTGCGGTAAAGAAAGCCGTGAAGAAGGCTGGCAGCAGCCGCAAAAAAGTAGAACGACAGCTATCACGCTGAGATGGCGCTTGACCGGCAGAAAGAGCTGCAGCGAAGCTGATCGGCACTTGCCGAGGCCGACACTGCGATCACGAACTAGATCGCGAGGATCGATGGCTACGGCGAGATAGCCATGATACATCAGCAGCGGAAGCGACGCTCAAGAGCCTTGAGGGGCCCGCTGCGGGCAATGCGCCCCGCCGAGAGACCATCATCCGTACGGCAGATGGGAATTGACAAGTGAGCTGCGCTAGCAAGACCCGGCATCGCCCGGCCATATGGAACGGCGATTTGGAAAAAGTGCGGCGTGCGGACGCAGCGTGCTGGCTGATGCCGCCGGTCGAAGCAACAACGCCGCTGTAGCCGGTCAAAGGCGGCGAGCCATCGCCAGGTGGTGCCGCAAGGCAGGCAGGGTACTGCGCGCGAAGCTCACCAGGCGCGGCTCATCACCGCTCGCGGCGTAGGACGAAAACAGTGCAATCGCCTCCCGATGCGCCGCCACTTGCATCTGCCCATAGAGCCGGTCGAACGCAGGCCCGCTCTGAGAAGAGAGCTGCGAGAGCATCGCCGCATGCCGCTCGTCGGGCATACCCGGACCCGCGAACATCACCAGCGCGGGCGCGGTCTGCGACAGCTCCGCGGTCGTCCTGGAATGGTCGTTCATCATTCGCTGCGCGAAGACCCTCACCCTCGGATTCCTGGTACGCTCCAGAGCCAGTCGGCTCGACTGAATTTCGAACGCGTCGCTCGCGGAAGCCGTGCGCGCGAATGTGGCCGCGTCCGGACCCGGTTGAGCCGTGGCTGTGCCAGCCCCGGACGCGAGTAAAATGTACAGCCCGAATGCGATTGCTCTCTTCATCAACTGTCTCCTGCTCAAGGATGCAGCTCGGGTACTTGGTCGATTAATCCCGGAAAGTGTGCCAGGCTGCATCAACAAATGTGAATCGGAATGGCTCTGCCGCGAACAGCCGCCGAAGCGCCGCCCTCGACGACGTGGCGATCGGAGAGAAATCGCATGGAACTCGTGGGAATGTGCCGAGACCCGGCCGCCCTCAGTGGCCATGCGAAAGCCCGGCGGTTTGGAGCCCGCCGGACAGATCGCAAGTACGACTTCGGTATAAATTGATTGGACATGTAAACTAGATCACCTTCCGCAGAACCTCGATGGCTGTCTATTCGACGAAGGCTTTTGGTGAGGATGACGACAGCATTCACATATGCAAATGCACGCCAAACATTGGGCAGCTCAGCAAGCCAGTAAGGTCAGACGAACAGCGCCGCACCGGCCTCAGTGAAGTTCAACAGGTGCCACTTTCATGCAACCAGAGCCAGCCCTTAGCGATCGCAAGGTCGAGGCGCGCTTTGTATTCCGCTGGCGTGCCCCTGATGGGAGGCGGATAAGACAGGCCAGTCGATCTTTTTCGTATCGAGAGCGGCCGTCCTGGACGGCCTCGACGCTGTGGGGGCGATCTCGAAGAGCTTGTGCTCGACAGCCTCCTGAGCGGCGAGGGGGCGGGATTGTATCAGTTTCATGGTTCTGGTTTCTGTCCGCGCAAGATTTGTTTGGTCGGAATGGAAAGCGTTTAGAGGTCGGCACAAGCGCCTCAACGCAAGAGCGCCGGCCGGATTCGCGCGCGTCACCTACCCTCTCTCGGTCTTCGATGCGTCGTTGGACGAAGAAGCGTTCGATTTCAAGCTGCTCCACCAGGTTCTGCCGTTTCTCGGATCTCCTTAATCGTGAAGCCGCGATGCCGCTCGTTGCTCGGCCAATCGTTCCTCGCCCGGACTGTGAGCCCGCCTCACCTCGGACCGCGCGATTGCACGGCGTAAGCAGGCCACAATCTCGTTGGATTCAGGGATCCCACGGACACGTTTGTCTCCATACTGTTTGATAAGCCTCTTCATCAGCCTTGGTAGCGTTGTAGCTGACCAACCATTTTCCGGTTCTTCGCCAAATTGAGGTTTGCCCGTGATCGGCCCCATTACATCCAAAACTCGGCGTTCAAACTCTGCATGCGCAAAGATCAAATGCAAAAGCTTGCGTGAACGGTTGGAGATCGGGCGTATCGAGGTCGGGACAATAGTGCGCAGCGTGCGGGAACGCGCCATCACGTCCTGACTGCGCCCGCCCACTGCAAGTCGGGGATTATGCCTTCTCGCGCCGACGGGGGAGTCGCGTTCGCTTCGGGGTAGAGGATCGCGCTATCCGGTGCGATGAGGTAGCGGGCCGACATCGCTAGCGTCCAGCTCGATCGTCGTTGAACATCGGCAGCTCATTCTTTAGCTGCTTGTAGTGCTCGACTAGAGTCGGGCAGATGAAGCGCAAGCCCAACGCCTTGCCGCCTCTGTCCTTCACATGGGACAGGATCGGAAAGGAGAGCGTGTTCTGGCGCACGGACTTGCGCCTATTCGGCGGTCTGCGCAGCGACCGCGGCCAGCGAAGCACCGCACCGGTCGAACTCCGGCTTGGCGCCTTCGAGTGCCTGCGGCTCCACGTTGGACTAGAGACTGCAGCTCACATCTTGCAGTACGGGCGACAGACGCCACGCTAGAAGCTGAGGAACAGTGGACCGCGTTTCAGAAGTCCGCAGACTTGACAATGGGGCCCTTCGGGATGCCGCCTCAAGCTGGACGAAGACAACGCGTCCACCGCCGTTCAGAACATAGCCGCCAATGCCCGGATACACGCGATGTCCTGAACGCCAACGATCCGTTCGAGCAATCGCAGCACTCAAAGGTCCTCCGCTGAACGGTACGAACGACGTACAAACCTCCGGAAGGGGGTGGTGTCGCCCGGCTTGGCCCTAAACGAAGCGGGACATCCGGCGGCATCAGCGCCTGGCCTCATCCGTGCGCAGCAAGGAAATCGGACGACTTTCCGATGGCGGGTGAAGGATGCCACGGTTCTCGTGTTTATCCTCGATCCTGCACGCCGATCATCGGCCCATCTGTCGCAGATTATGGATGCTTACGGCCTGATTCAGGCCGAGGCGCGGGTTGCGCTCGCAGCCTCTACTGGCAACGCGGTGCTCGAGAGCGCACGATCTTGGCTTCCCCAATGCCATCAAGACGCATCTGCGATATGTGTTTGCCAAGGCCGGAACAGGACAGCAGGCCGAGTTGGCAAGGCTGACGGCGGCCCTCGGCGGCATGCGCATTGATCGCAGCGATCAATAACAGCTGACGGCGAGCCTGGAACACATGGGTTGCGGCTGAGGCACCGGTTCACGCGCCAAAACGCAATCTATCCGATCCGAGCGCCCGTATTCGCAGGTGAAACGTTCGGCAATCGCGTTCGTACCCGACATTATCGGGGCGCCGAGGTGCGACCATCGGGAGCGCGAGATGTGTGCTCTTTGGTCGCGATACATGGCACGGCGGAAGTCCTATATTAGCGACGACATGATCCACGTCCTCGACATCGATCCGCATATTGCGCGGCACTGTTTGCGCGCCGGACGCCTCCAGGCAGGAGCTTAGCCGGACGGTCAGTTGTACCGTCCGGATACTTCCTCACCTCATCAACAGCTTTGGCGTGTGGCTCTCCCGGGAGGGGAGCCCAAACAAGGAGCATGTCGTGAAAAACACCTCTATCCCAGACGTCACTGTTCCGGCGTCTGACCATCGCCGGCTGGAACGGCTCGCGCGGGTAGGCGCAGATCAAGGGGACGTGGATGCACGTTCTCTGTTGAGTGCGATCAACCGTGCGGAAGTCGTCCCCGACCGCGCAGCCAGTTTGGACAGCATCGTCACCATGGGTTCATGGGTGACGTTCTGGATCAACTGGGGTTCCCCTCGCGAGACGAGGCAACTGGTGTACCCCGAAGACTACACGTCCCAGCGAACGCAGATCCCGGTGATGTCGGCTTTAGGCGCAGCGCTGGTCGGGCTGAAAGTCGGAAGCGAAATCCCCTTCTTCTCCGCTGGGCGCACCAACGTCGTCAGGATCGAAGCCGTCAGTCGGTTCGATCCGAATGAGGCTGTCAGGGTTCTGTTTAGCAATCAGGTGTCCCGGGGAGAAAAGCTTCCTGATGACGACGATCCGGGACCGTCAGCCGCTTAGGAAAGGAGATAAGGTCATGAGCAAGAGCAATCGCAAGAGCAAGCCTGAGATCGCCCTGCCGCCCATCACGCTGATGGAGGATGAGGCTAAGCGCCTAGCCGCTCTGGCCAGTTCGAGCGCGGTGCTATTCCCGCGCGTAGCTCATTTTCTTGCACGGGAGATAGAGCGTGCAAGCGTCGTTGCAGACAATTCCGGTCTGCGCAGCGTGGTTCGCATGGGCTCGCAGGTTCGGTACTGCGATGACAATACCGGCGAAGTCCGGGACGTGGTGTTGGTGTATCCGCACGAAGCGGACATAACACTAAAGCGCGTGTCGGTTCTTACGCCTGTCGGAGCCGCGTTGATCGGCCTCTCCGTTGGTCAGGCCATCGAGTTTGAAACGCCGGGTTACAACAAGCGGTGCTTGACCGTGTTAGGTGTGTCCACTGAAGGGAGGCGTTGATATGCGCGACAGACCGCCCTAACGATCGTTGGTATCACGGTTGTTTTGGCTGCCGTGCTGTATCTTGTCGCCTTCATCTTTAAGGCTTGAATGTCCTAGTTCCAGGGGGCCCCTCTCATCGAGTTGGGGCCCCCAGTCCGAGCGGAACGCGTCCATCCCGTGGGCCATTAGAATGCCGATGCTTAGAATGAGGAAGCTCCCTGCAAGCGCCGCGGCCATACGCCATCTCCAATGCTCGAGCTCCGTTAAACGCGTGAGCAATTGCACAGTCAAACGATTCACAAGCATGAACTGCTGTTAGCCGGGTTGCTGATGAGTTCGAGCCACAGCGGCTCGTCTGCAACGTCCGGAACCGCGCCCGCATCAAAAAAGAAAGAGGGCCTTGCGCGTTCAGGGCTGGGAGAGATGTCCAAGGGCGCCAACGTTGATGCGGCCAGACTGCAAATTGCTGCTTATGTCTTAGTGGGTTCGGTGCTGTTGGCCTCAAGTCTAGCCGCTTCAGGTTCAATCAACTCTGGCGAGCTGATTGGTACGTTCTCTTCACGCGCTAGCCTCATAGAGGTAAATTCTTCTTCATTGGGTAGTAGGTTTAGCCAGAGCCTCAAGCTGTAGCGGCTCGCCTCTATAGTTCTGCTCGGCGCATTCTCGGTCGCATGGGCACCAAATCCCGCGACAAGATCTACGGTACCTCGGTCCGGATGGCGGCGCATCGCGCCGCGGCCGCCAGAAAGGAAGCGGACCGGCTCGCGTGCGAAGCTTGGAACAAGCGAATGCTTGGGCTGCGTGGGCCGGCGCAGCCTTCACCGACAATCGGGGATGCTCTCAATGCGGGCTATTGCTACCTGGAGGTCCGGTGCCTGGGCTGCGACACTCACCAGACGGTTGCGCTGGAGATCGTGCGGCGGCCGAAGACAACACCGATCCATGAGCTGGAGCGGTACATGCGTTGCAAGGACTGCTCGGAACTGCGCGGCTATCCGTATAAGCGCAGCCATCTGGTCGCGCTTCGGCGGACCAAGATCTCGGCGAGCGATCCGGCGTCGACATGGTGGCCGGGCGAGCGATGATTTTTGCCGCGCCAGTTGCACATCCGAATTTCTCTCTCCGTGCGGCCGTGGTTACAGCACCGCGCCCGTGGAAGCGGGCTCGGAGAACTCAAGTGCCGGTAATCGACGTCGGGGTTCGCGGAAACCCGAGAGCGAGTGGAACGGCTTTAGCCTTGAAGCGCTCGGAAGCAACTGTGCTCGCGTGCTGCGCGGTCGGCTCGTCAAGACGGGGCGGAGCCGCCCGAAGGCGCCCACACGAGGCCATCGCCCTCACAAGAGGCGAGCACAGGCTCATTGAAGCCCAGTTTACCCACTGCCAACGCGCGCAATTGCAATGACTGGCCAATTTGAGCTGGCTGCGGCCAATGCCGACGAAAGTCTCGCGTGTCGTCCCATCATCATCATGCCGAGGTGGGCGCTCCGCCGGCCTGCAGCAGCTGACGATAGTAGCTTTCGTAAGCCCGAGCCATCCGGTCCGCCGTGAAGCGCCGTTCGAACCGCGCCCGGACCTTGCGGCGATCTATCCGATTCAGGTTCTTCACCGCCCGAACCGCCTCCTCTTCGGTCTCGACGATAAAGCCTGTCACTCCGGGTTCGATCACCTCCGGCACTGATCCTGCCCGATAGGCGATGACGGGCGTACCGCAGGCCATCGCCTCGATCATGACGAGACCGAACGGCTCGGGCCAGCTGATCGGAAACAGCAATGCGGCCGCGTCCGAAAGAAAAGGCTGCTTGGCGCCCTCGTCGACCTCGCCCACGAGCTGAACATCCTGGCCGTCGACAGCGGGCTGGATATGGCTCTTGAAATAGCCCGTCTGCGCGCGAGGGATTTTTGCCGCGATACGAAGGGGCATTCCGGTCGCCCTCGCAATCCGGATCGCATCTTCCGGTCCTTTCTCCGCAGTCAGCCGTCCTAGGAAGGCGAGGTAGGATCCCGGTTGGAACGACGGCTGAAACAGCTTAGCTGGAAGGCCGTGATGGACGGTGCCGCACCACTTTGCGTGCGGAAGCGGCGAGCGCTGGTTCTCAGAGATCGAGACGAAGCAAGCCTCCGGGAATCCCCGAGCGACATCGGAGATAGCGGGCAAATCCAACCTGCCGTGCAGAGTGGTCAGGAACGGCACGCCCAAGAGCGTGAGCAAAGGCAGGTGCAGCCAATCGGTGTGGGCATGGATCACATCGAAGTTTTTGGCTTGCTGCCATACCGCTTTGAGAAGAAGAGCCCAGGCAGCATTCGGGTCGGCATGGGGGCGGCTTAGACGCAACGCGCGAGGCCATACCGGCTAGAGCTTGGCGCACGTCTGCGAGTCCCCGCTGGCGAACAGGGTTACCTCGTGTCCGAGTCCGACGAGTTCATCGACGAGCCAGGCCACCACTCTCTCCGTGCCGCCATAGAGCTTCGGGGGAACGCTTTCGGCCAATGGTGCGATTTGAGCGATCCGCATCGGCGCGCCGCCTATTGGCTTCCAAGGCGAATGAGGTGGCGGCGCACAAGCACGTGGGGATATCCCCCTCCTGGCAGGCGATCAGCGGCGCTGATCCATATCGCTGTTGATGTGGTGGTGATTGCTGCCTTCGTGGTTGCGGTATTCGCGCTCCTTCAAGAGGTGCCGCTCAGCCCCTCCATCATCCCGACCGGCCTTCCTGCGCTCGCGCTCGCCGCTGGCCGCGTCCTATGAGTGTCGCGCAGCATCGTGCTCACGCCGCTCGGCCGTTTCTAGCCCGATGATCTTGCTGAACAGGCTCTCCGGTCGTAGAGGAGCGCCAACTGGCGTTCTTCGAACTCCTTCGAATTCCTCGAATGAGATTTCGACGAGGTGAGCGTGCTCCGAATGCGGCGCCTCCGGGAACATGATGCGGACGATGCCGACATCATCTCCTTGGTGCGTGCGGCCGACCGCGGCTGGTTTGCCGCCGTGCTGCTCGGCCCATCGGCGGATTGCATCGTGGTCGGTGATGACCTCGGCCATCAGAACCTCCTTCGCGATGTCTTGTCTGGTCAATGCTCGGTCGCGAATGGCGTTCCTGGGAGGGCTTGCGGGACGTAGTGTGAGGAAAATCTGGATTAGCTCCCGATGGATTCACCTGGGTTATGGCGGGCGTATGTTGGTTTTCGTACTTGGGCTCTATGAACGACAGACCGATCAAGCGCCGGCGGCGCGTCAAGCATGCGTCTTCTTTCATGGAGCGCCTCCAGGCGATGGCTGATGTCGCTCGAAAACGAGCGGCGGAGCTACCGGCCTGTAAGGAACGCGAGGGTCTTTTGAGGAGGGCCAAGGCGGCGGAAAATGTGGCTGAGCTGGAAGTCTTCTTGACCGCAACGGCCGGGGCGTCGAGTCCCCACAAGAGCTAAGGGCGGGGTCGCGCGCAGCAGCGGCATGCCCTTACGTCGCCCTACTCCCGTGCCCGGCGCAGCGCGGCGTGCAGCTTCTCCCTTTGTTTCTCCCAGCGGGCATCCTCCGTCTGGGCTCGCTTCTCGATTGCCTCGCGTTCGGCTCCGATCTCGCCTGCCTTGGCCTCATGCTCGCGCTGTGCCCTGTCGAGTGCTGCCTGGGCCTTCTCGATGGCGCGCTCGCGCCGCTCGCGCTCTCTTTCCTGTGCGGCTTCTTGCCTCCGGCGCTGGGCTTGCCGCTGGTGCTGCGCCTTCTCGAACTCCTTTGCGGCCTTCCGGGCGGCCTTGTCGTCGATCTTGCGTGGCGCTTGTCTCTTCGGCTCGCGACGTGGCTTTGCTGTCCTGTCCTCAACGTCAGCACCGGGCAGGTGTGACGGTAGGCTGGCATGCTCCCTGAACGGCCCGGTCGATCCGACGGGGCGTCTGAGAACGACGCCGGGCTTTGCCATGGTCGCGGCGATAACATCGGGGTCATCGGTTTCCTTCGCGACGCCTTGATGGAAAAGATTGCTCTCCGCGCCCCAAGCTTTCAGTGCCGCCTTCATCGACGGCGCCGCAATTGCGAGATCGTAAAAGCCCAGGGACGTCTGATAGTTCTTGAGTTTTCTGGGCATGGCGGTGGAGCAGTTTCACCAAGGAGATGAGTGTGGGACTATCGACCGCACTCTAAGCTAAGGCGTCATCGATCGCATCTATGGTGCGGATGATGATCTCTCGATACGCGCGCATCGTCTGCAATGTATTCTCGAACGTCCGGAAGGTCAGAATGCCGACTTAGAACGATGAAAGTTCCTGTAAGGGGCCGAGGCCATGCCGGATCTCCTTTGGCCAGCCCCGTTAAGGGGTGAGCAGTTGACTCTCGAAAACGATTCACAACCGAGAACATTAGTTCCGGACAGGCTGGTGAATTCGAGCACAGCGGCTCGCCTGCAACACCCGGAACGATGCCCACGTCAAAAGAAAACCATCCTTTTGGCGCTGATGCTGCACCAGCCGGGACGTTCACGCGGGCCGCATGGGAAGGATGCAAAGAGGCCGCTGCCGCTGATGTGCGTTCGGGTGGCCTTGCCTAAAGTTTAGCCGCTTCGGGATCGGTCAAAATCGGCGAGATGATCGGATCCGCTCCTCACCCGCCAGAGCCGCTGCTGCGCATAAAACTTGCATGTGTCCTTAGCCACATCGACACGTCGGCCTTCAGCAAAGGCGAGGATTCGTACTTTGAACTCGGTCCGTCGGCGCCGCTCTTTGAGCTACCAGTAGTTGCACGGGATTGACCTGCCGGGCGCATCTGATGCCAATGAGGCGACTGAAAGGAAAACCAAATACAATGGTCTGGATCGCTATCTGCGGCTGGGTCGCATTTGGCGCGGCATTGGTTGCGGCTCGCCTCTCGAGGCAACCGCAGCCGGAGTTTCGCGATCGATTGCTGCAGTGGGTCATCCGAGGGGCGCGGCGCCCTCTGCGAACAGGAGAGCGTCTGCGCGGCCGACGAGAATGATAGCGCGGTCTTATCCTCAGTTCGAGTGGATCGTAGCTGCGGGTTTTCCAACCTAAGATCACGAACTTGCCGCTCCGTCGCGACTGCAGCCCCTTGATGCTTTGATGGTCCTCAAGCTGCCCGCAGAGCTGATCACTCCCCAGCGCGAGCTGCGGATGACACTCTGTCCCGAGCGCGTGCTCGCTAACAATATCTGGGAGGAGTTCCCCCTGGCTGCCACGGCGCAGAACCGGCGCAAGTTTGCAAAGCTGATCCCGACTGCTGCGCTCCAGCTGGTTTGGGCACAATCACCCGTGCCCCTAGCCTGTTACCCGCCCCCTGGGCGGTTGCTGATGGTCTTCAACACGATCCGCCAGGAGCGGCCGTTTCGAGGTTTCCACCTTTTGAGCCATGATTACTGCCCTCGCATTCGTCGGGACGACCCGTTGTGCCAGGACGTGGCTGGCAACCGACGTAGACGCCGAGCAGAACCAGCGGCTCAAGGCGACAAACGCGTCAGTCGAGAGATGCGGAATTTGCCTCAGTCTTTCCAGACGCGTGCAAGTCGATGCTCACCTCATTCAGTAAGGTAGATCCGCTGGAAAGCCGCCGTCCAAGAGCTTCAACAAAGCGATCGTAACGCTCGGCGCCCTTGGCGCGCGCGGCCGGACTCGACTGCTCCGGCAGCGCGGGGGTTGAGGTCAGCCAAAAGCGGATGAACAGCGCGATAGTCTCAAGCGCCACGCCGTCATTGCGTTCGAGACGTTCGAGCACCCGCGCAAGCCGATCCAACCGCTTGGCGATTGCCGCCTCGCGTCGGTCGGAATCGTCAGGCGAAAGGAACGAGGCAATCGCGGCCTCGGCGACCAGCGACTTGGGCTGATTACGACGGTTTGCAAAGGCCTCGAGGGCTCTGAAGGTCTGCGGATCAAGATAGATGCTGAGCTGGACCTTCTTCATGCTGCCCCGCTCACAGGTCTATCCCATCCTCGGGGTCGAGGCTGGCGGCCCGGGCGATGCGCTGCATGGAGCGGTTCAGGACCCGTGCCTGGATGGCATCCACGTCGGGCTCATCGGGCCCGGCGTCGAACTCATATTCGGCGAGCGGCGACTTGATCACGATGTCCTCGTGCTGCGGCAGTTCTGGCTCACGACGAACACTGCCGTCGCCGTGGCCGCGCTTGCGCCTGCGCCTCGCGAGCAGCTCGACCGACGGCGGAATCGGCGCACGGCCCGACCAGTCGTCTGCTCGCGTGGGCAGTCTCATCCCTCCCTTGCCGGGCGCCTTCAACACCCGTCGGTTGAACTGCGGATCCTCGTAGTAGCGGACTTTGGTGGCGCGCACCGGGTGTACTCCGGAGACCATCACGATTGCCTCCTTCGGCGAGAGCTGCATGACTTCGCCGGGCGTCAGCAGCGGTCGGGAGGTTTCCTGACGGCTCACCATCAGGTGTCCAAGCCAGGGGCTCAGTCGGTGCCCTGCATAGTTTTTCATCGCGCGCAACTCGGTGGCAGTCCCGAGCGCATCCGAGACGCGCTTGGCGGTGCGCTCGTCATTGGTCGAGAAAGCGATCCGGATATGGCAATTGTCGAGGATCGCATGGTTCGGCCCATAGCTGCGCTCGAGCTGATTCAGGCTCTGGGTAATCAGAAAACTGCGGATCCCGTAGCCAGCCATGAAAGCGAGCTGGCTCTCGAAGAAGTCTAGCCGGCCAAGCGCTGCGAACTCGTCCAGCATCAGGAGGAGTTTTTGCCGGCGCTGGTCGACATCCAGGCTCTCCGTCAGCCGGCGGCCTATCTGGTTGAGGATGAGCCGCATCAAAGGCTTGGTGCGGGCGATGTCGGATGGCGGCACGACCAAGTAGAGCGAAACCGGCTGAGGTCCATCGACGAGATCGTGGATGCGCCATTCGCAGCGACCGGTGACGCTGGCGACGACCGGATCGCGATAGAGCCCCAGAAAGCTCATCGTAGTCGACAATACCCCCGAGCGTTCGTTTTCGCTCTTGTTGAGAAGCTCGCGCGCGGCTGAGGCGACCACAGGATGAACGCCGCCCCCAAGGTGGGGGGTCGCCAGCATTGCGTTGAGCGCTGCTTCGATCGGCCGGGAAGGATCGGACAGAAAATTGGCCACACCGGCGAGCGTTTTGTCAGCTTCTGCGTAGAGGACGTGCAGGATCGCGCCGACGAGCAGCGAATGGCTGGTTTTCTCCCAATGATTGCGACGCTCGAGTGCGCCTTCGGGATCAACCAGAATGTCGGCAATGTTCTGGGCGTCCCGCACCTCGCAGTCGCCGCGGCGGATCTCGAGAAGCGGATTGTAGGCGGCGCTCGCTACATTCGTTGGGTCGAAGAGAAGCACTGGCCCGAAACGAGCACGCCAGCCAGCCGTGATGGCAAAATTCTCGCCCTTGATGTCGTGGACGATCGCCGAGCCTGGCCAGGTCAGAAGAGTTGGGATGACCAGGCCGACGCCCTTGCCGGAGCGGGTCGGAGCGAAGCAGAGCACATGCTCGGGCCCGTCATGCCGAAGATACCGACCCTGAAAGCGACCAAGTACGACGCCATCGGCCCCCAGGAGTCCGGCGCGCCTGATCTCGCGCGCATCGGCCCACTGCGCCGAACCGTAGGTCGTGACGCTCCTCGCCTCCTGCGCCCGCCAGACCGAGAGAGCCAGCGCGACGACCATCGCCGCGACTCCACCGCCTGCAGCGATGGCGCCGCCCTGGAGGAAGATCGCCGGCGCGTAAGCGTCGAATTTGAACCACCAGAGAAAGAACGCTAGCGGCTGATAAATCGGCCAATGCCCAAGCCAGAACCAGGCGGGTCCAAGCTGCGGCTGGAAGGCGAGGCGCCAGGCGGTCCACTCGGTCGCCACCCACAGGAAGGCGAGCACGATGGTCGAAACAAGGCTCAGTTGACCCCATAGGATCTTGGTCGCGGACATGAGCGCAGTGTTGCTGGCATTCGCCCGCGCGCAAGGACGACTCCAGCGACATCGCGCACGCGCGCGCCATGGCGCAGAGATCGGCGGGTCAAAGCGATAGGCCGCGCTTGCGCCCAAAACTCCAATCGACACTGCCGGGACCGGCGATGCCGCTCACCTGCCTGCCAAGTTCGCGCTCGAGCGAGGGCGCCCAGGGCACGAGCTGGAACCCAAGGCCATTGTCGATGATGGCGAAGCGGCCCGACGCCAGCGAAAGCCTCTGGCGGTAAACTCCAGAAATCAGCTCGCCTGCTTCGCTCGGCAGGTGCGCAAGCCCGGTTTCCTCGGCAAGCCGTCGTCCGACAGAATCGAGCTCGCGGCGGCGCAGGGTCTCGATCAGGTTGCGGCCGAGCGTAACCTTGTCGCCGTGGCGGCGGGCAAGTCCCTGCTCTGCCAACACATCGATCCGCCGCTCCAGCGCGGCGCGGACATCACCGCCAAACCCAGCGCGTGAGAGCTCGGCAGGCTCGCGCGCAACCAGGCGCCGGTCGAGCCAGGTGGCACCTTCCGCGGCAACCTGCTGGTCAACAGTAAGCTCCGAGCGCACCGCGAGCGCGATCTGCGTTCGGCCGTGCGCGTCGTCAAAGCGCCGAAGCTCCACAATGCCACCAATCGGCCCATCGCCGGCCGCCGCCATCTCCGCGAGCTTCAGGTGATGCAGGCGGCCGTCGATCCCATCGACAATGGCAAAGGCGGTGCCTTTCAGCTCATCATCGAGTCCGCGCGCAAGGAGCCGGCCGATCACCGGCTCGCCATGGCTCTCGCCTTCGAGGGCCCAGGATGACGGTGCGCGTGCAGCGCCATCCCTTGCAATGGCCTTATGCAGCCGCTTGATGATATCATCGCGCTCGGCCAGCGCGCGCAAACGGGGCTCGGCGTCGCTGGCCATTACCCACCGTGCGGGCCCTGCGGGCTCCGCCAGGCCCAGCCGCTCGAGCGTCCGCATCCGTCCGATCCGGATCTGTCGCAACGGGTCGCGCGCGACCTCCCGATCCGGCCTCAAATCGATCACCCCATCTGCCGCACCGGCTTCCCGGGCAAGCGCCCGATCGAGCCTGGTCCAGCGTTCGGCCGTGACTTCCGCTTCAAGGTCTAGGCGGATCTCAAGCTCCGATCGTGGGCCAAGCTCTCGGGTGACGAGATCGCCGGCGCGGCCACGTAAGCCCGTTGCGATATAGTCACGGCTGATGACGAGGTCTTTTCCGTCATCGGCGCGGCCCCGGACCAGGATGTGGATGTGCGGGTGCTCTGTATTCCAATGGTCGACCGCGACCCAGTCAAGCCGGGTGCCGAGGTCGCGTGAGGCTTGGTCCATGAGCTCTCGGGTGAAGCTGCGTAAGCTTTCCAGCTCGCTCGCTGCGTCGGGCGAGACGATGAACCGGAAATGATGCCTGTCGTCCTCGCAGCGCTCGGCGAAGGCGCGAGCGTCTGCATCATCTCCGGCAGCGTCGAACAGCTTGCCAGGCGTCCCATTGCGGGTGACGCCATCACGCTGGAGGTAAGCGATATGGGCCCGCAGCGCGCCCGGCGAACGCATGCGGCGCACCACCCGCGCCTTGACCATGGCGGTGCGGGCGCGGCTATTGTTCAGGCGGGTCGCAGCAAGGGTCGCGGCGCGCCCGCGCCCGAAATGGCTGCTGCCTTGACTGCGGCCACCCCGCGACTGACCGCCCGCTTTCTGCGCCGCTTTGAGCGCCTGCGCCAAAAAGGGTTTTGGTCGGGGCGAGCGGGTCGAACGGATCCGGCCAGGACGGATGCGGAAATCGTCATTACCGCTCATGGTGCGCTCCGCGGGGTGTCGAAAGCCAAGTGACGACAGCGTGTTGCCAAGAACGCCAAGTTGCGCCGGCTGTTCGCAATGTTTGCAACATCACTGGAATTTTCAGCAAATGCTTGCCCAAACGGGCCCGCCCACCTTTTGGCTTTTATCCTGCTAGTCTTAAGTCGGCCAATGCCCGCTCTCTCCCAACCATTCTCAAACTTGCGCTTACCTGCGCGTCTTTACGACGAACTGCTATTGTGATCATCGGGACTGCGCCTTCTCCGATCGCTGCACAAACAGCCCCGTCGCCGGAGATTGTAGGCTGCGTGCATCTGCATGAGGCAGGCTCTTCGACCGCTCCATTAAGCGCGGAGGTGATGTGGAGCTGCCGGCAGTTGACGAGCCGCCGGACAGCCCAACAAACACCGGAGACTGCTGCCAAGGGGCGATTTGTCCGACCGCCGACGTACGGCGCTCGCGTTGCTCAAGGCCGAGCAGCGGTGCGAGCCTTGTGACGTATGTTTGCGTCTCCTCAGGTAACCGCCGACCTGTCGCCAAGTGCTCCTCATAACGCCTCGGGCCTGCGCTATAGGCCGCAAGAAAGCCTTCCAATCCAAAGCGATCGAGCATCTCGCGGAGATACGCTGCTCCCGCGAAGATGTTATCATGCGGGTCAAAGGGATCGATGCCAAGCTCGTAACGGACGCTCAAGTCAACCCAGCTCTCGGGCATGATCTGCATCAGCCCAAGGGCTCCTCGCGGCGATATAGCGCGCTCACTGCCTGCGCTTTCGATCTGCATCACTGCAAAGATCCACTGCTCCGGGATGGCAAACCGGCGGGATGCTTCCGTCACGAATGCTGCATACAACATAGGACGCGAAATGCTCGGCGAGATCGGGGCCAGCGCTGACGTCGTGTCCTGGGCTGTCGCGCTCAACGACAGTTTGAGCGACAAAAGCAGTGCAACGAAGCATACGGCTGCCCGCCTAGGCCAGAAGCGTCTCGGCGCCCCCACGGCCGTTCGAGGCAAAGCAATGCTGCGCAGAACACGTGCCCACTGCGAACGGCCTTTGTTCGCGACATCCGCGGCAAATCTGGCCGTGAAGGAGGAATGAGCCCAAGACAAGTCTAGGCAGAAAACTGCGGTGCGGGCTGCCAGCTTGACCAAGATCACTCCTCCTCGATCCAAACGGGGAGCGCGCGCCCGATAATCGCTGAGATGGGAATGACGCCAAAATAACGGCCATCGAGCGAGTTGGCCGACTGCCCGTTCATAAGGAAGACTTCGCCTGGGGCCAGCACGCGGCATCCTTCCCAGACCGGCAGCGGTCGACCGCGGCCATCGCGCTCGCGCGCCTCTCCCATCTCGATGTTGTCGACTGTAATTGCGAGCCCTGTTCTGCAGACCATCTGACCCGGCAAGGCCAGCACTCGTTTGAGCATGGGCACGCCAATTGGCAAATAACCGTTGCTATCGAGGAATCGTGCAAGCGGTTCTGGTGGCCACACCGCCACCAGCTCGGTGAGCTGCAATGACCGCTCTGATTGCAAACGATAGAGCCCGATCGGAACGCTTTCTGATGCATTCCAAATGTATTTTGGCACCCGGTTTCCGGGCGTGAACAGCGTCAGGGCGGCGGCGCCAAAGGTCGCAAGAACGAGTGTCAAACGGGCGGTCATGGCGCCAATCTCCGGCGATGCAACCAGGCCTGGTGCCGGCTGCGCGTGTAGGGCCGCGGCTTTTCGTTGACAGAGAGACGGTTGTGAACGTGGTGCCAATAATCGGGGGCTGCGTCGGCGGGATTGATCCCAAGTGCCTCCACCTCGTCAATCAGCTGCAGAACGCGCTCGACCTTTGACCAGCCAGACAATCGCAGCAGGCTTTCGCCGCCGGGGCTGACCCAAGGAACGGTCGAATAGCGCTGGCCGGGCGCGGGCGCTCGCAAGATATCGACGCGTGACAAGACGGCCCCGAAGTCATTGGAGGTCCAGCGCACGAAGGCAAAGATGCTCCCTGGCGCGAACGAGAGAACGCGCCGGTGGCGGTCTATGATCCTTTCCGCCACGGGACGGCCAAACCGAACCCGGTTTTCGATTCGCTTTTCGAGCCACAAGAGCTCAACGCTCGTGAGATCGCTCACGTCTCACCTCGGTGTTGTGAGAAGACGGTTTGTGTGCCGTACAAGCGCCCACGAGGTCGCCTACGTCGGCGAATAGGAGACGGAGCCTTGGCTCCTTCTGAACGGCTCTGGTGAAGCATGGCTGGGCCCCAGCTCCCGCCATGCGCGTGGCTAACTGGGCTCTCCTCCCGTTCATTGATCCGGGAGAACGCAGGCCATCGGCACTGCGTTAGCGGGCGGATCGACGTCATCCCGGCCGCCGAAAGCAGAAGGTCGAGAGCAGACTTGAGCCAATCGGAGCCGCGCCCGCTGGTACCGGGACCGACGAGGGTCAGGATCTCGGATAGCGCCGTGGCCATCAGCAGTGATGTTTTGAGGCCAACATCAGCTGCTGCGACGAGTTGTGAAGCGGCCCCAATCAGGACCTTCGCATCCCAGGTCTTCGCTATGGGCCGTTCGGGCACGGTCTCGACAGGAATCCTGATCGCCGCCGTGCGGAAGTCGATCCCTACAATTCGCTTGGATTGCGCCAGCGAGAGGGACGGAGAAGCCGAAAGATCTTGCGTGTTGCGTGCTGCCAGATCGCAGGAAAGAGCGCCAAATAGACCCAGCTGTTCGCGGTTCGGGCGAGGCCATGCGCCGGCAGAGGGGTAGCCGTTCGGCATGGATCAGCGCCGCTCCTTGCCTGCATAGGGAATGGGCGTGTGCCGCTTGGCGGGCAAGACTCTGCCGGCGCCCGGATCGCTCGTGGAGGTCTTGGCTCCGCGGTCAACCCACGCTTTCAGATCTTCGAGCGCATAGACCACGCGGCCACCCAGCTTGCGGTAGGTCGGGCCCGTGCCATAGGTTCGGTGCTTTTCCAGCGTGCGGCCGGACAGGCCAAGAAAGCGCGCGGCTTCGGGCGTGCGCAGGTATCGCGGCGGCAAACCGGCGTTCGGATCGGGCATTTGCGAGGCTCCGTGGTCTTCTGGAGCGCGAGCTAGTCTGATCGCGCGTCGACGGCCACAATGGCGGAGCAGAGATACTCACGGGGATGCCGAAGATGCGGAGGTGATTTCCGGCACCCCTGCTCTATCGTCTTCGAGATGATGGCCGGAGCAGTGCGCGATAGCCGCCACGCATCAGGGTCAAACCAGCCTGAACCAGGCGGATGGTTCGGCTGCGCAGGTCGTCGGTTTTCCAGGCGCGTTCAGGAATGCGTTTTCGGCCGAACAGCACCTCGGCGATGACGCGATAAGACGCGCCGTCCATGTGTCCATCGACCGCCCGCAGCGCCAAAGCCAATCGTTCGCGGCGCTGTGCTGAAAGTTGATGAAAGGGAGGACCTGGCGGGCGGCCGTTGATCGCGCGCCACAACCGATGCGAGGCGTGGGCGCGAAGCACATAATCCGGATCGAGCGGCAGTTCGGCCGCGTAAGGGACCCCGAGCCGCGGCGCCTCTTTCAGCCAAAGATGGTGCTGTGCTCCGTGAATACGCAATACGGCATGCCAGCCGTCAGCCGCTTGTCTGATGCTGCCCGATGCAAGATCGACAAGTCCTAAGCCGGCGCCAACGGCTTCCGTGCCGGACGTGCTCGGAACGATCGGCACCACCGTGGGCAAAGCCTCGGGCGCCCAGAAGATAGTCTGCTCGTGAAAGGACCCATGCGGGTCATGGGCGAAAGCAGAGGCCCCATCTCCTCCTGAATTCGGGGTTCACCTGTCCACCCTTCAACAAAGCTTGGCGGTAGTCGGCTCGATAATTGGGACTGCGACGCAGGCTTTCCCAGGCCAAATCCGTCATCTCCCCTGCTTTAGCGCGTTGATACGCCTCCGGCGAGCGCCAGTCGAACTCAGACATTGCTCCGATCCCCTGAACGAGTGCGGCGTAACGTCTATGAAGCTTTAGGTTGTCAGGGAAGTTACCAATTATGCATCACGTGATGCGTGCAGGGCATCACGGCCTGAGAGGAGAAATCCGTTCTCGCCTGCGAATTCCAGAGAGGAGATTTTTCTTATTTGGCAGCGCCACCGCGGAGCAAATGGCGGTAACCGTGCTCTGCCATCCATTTTGCTCGTGCCAGATGGCTCTCAAATGCATGACGAGCGCGCGTCGGCTCATGCTTCGGGTCCATATGCAACACAACCCGTGCGACTTCTTGCCAGTCCGCGCCGTCGGCCTCGGCATCAAGAAGCCGCCAATACGTCACCAGATGTTGCTCGTCATAGGCCGTGAGCACCGGATCATCCGGAGCTGAATCGGCGACGTCAGGATCGAGTGGCGGGGTCTGCATGGCTATCCACCAACATTCGTCTGCCGGATATCGATCCCAATCCTTGAGTATCTCCTCACAGCTGTCTTAACTCCTTCAGATCCAGCACGAAATTCCTCAGAGCGAGGTTTGACGGACATCGTGCACTACTCGCAATGCGCGCCGTGGACCGCGCCGATCGCCGCTTTTTCCGCGTATTATAACACGTAGCGTCAAAATACGCGATTGCTTCCTATCCTGCGGATGGATATTCGCAAGGTCTTTGGAGCAAATGCGCGTCGATTTCGCTTGGCCCTCGGCCTGAGCCAGGAGGCCGTTGCAGAACGTATGGGCGTCGATCGCGCCTTCATCAGCAGCATGGAGCGAGGGCTACAGAACGCAACCCTCCTCACAATCTGGGAAATTTCTCAAGCGCTCGAAGTTCGACCTGCAGAACTGCTCGAGGAAAAAGCGTCCAAGATTCGTCCGTAATTTTCGCTCCGGTGCGGGACGGTGGCCCGCACAGATTTTCGGCTTCCTTTCGTCAATCGTCGCGACGCCGAAGCCTCCGACTTACATTTCGTCGAAATTCGCGCACCTGCGACATCGCTCAGATCCCCTGCCCGAAAGCGGAATGTTACAGAACTCCAGGTTGTAGGCTGAGTTGCCAAATATGCATCACGTGATGCGTGCAGAGCATCGCGGCTTCAGGAGAGAAGCCTGTTCTCGCTTGCGAATTCCAGATGACAAATTATTCCTGTTTGGCAGCTCCGCCGCGGAGCAAATGGCGGTAACCGTGCTCCGCCATCCATTTTGCTCGCGCCAGATGGCTGTCATATGCATTTCGAGCGCGAGCGGGCTCACGTTCCGGGTCAATATGCAGCACAATGCGCGCCACTTCCTGCCAATCGGCGCGCTCGGTCTCGGCATCAAGAAGCCGCCAGTACGTCACCATGTGCTGCTCGTCATAGGACGTCAGCAGCGCATCTGTGGGCGCCAAATCAGCGACGTCTGGGTCAAGCGACGAGATTTGCATGAAAATCCTGCAGGAACGATCTGGGAATACATATTATAGGAGATAAACCTCATAATATGTAAAGAGGCAACTTGCGCAGATGGACATGCGCAGGTTGGTGGGCCGGAATTTCGCGCGGCTGCGGAAGCAGAAGGGCTTTACGCAGGAGAAGTTTGCGGAAGCGTCGGGTTTCACTCAACAGTACATCAGCGGGTTGGAGCGCGGTGAGCGAAATCCTACCATTGTGACGCTGTTCGAGCTCGCAAGCACGCTCGGCGTCAGTCACGTCGATCTGGTTCTGCCTGATGAGGAATTTCGCAACGAGAGCCCAAAAACGCCAAAGCGAAGATAGTGGGACTCCTAATGTTGGATCGCGTGGTACGTGACCGCGCTTTCGGCGAGGAATCTGCCCTCGCTTGCGAACTCCGTATAGCAAATTCTTCCTATTTGGCCGCGCCACCGCGGAGCAAATGCCGGTAGCCGTGGTTCGCGACCCATTTTGCTCGCGCCAGATGGCTGTCGTATGCACTGCGAGCGCGAGCCGGCTCACGTTCGGCGTCAATATGCAGCACAATCCGCGCCACTTCCTGCCAATCGGCGCGGTCGGCCTCAGCATCAAGAAGCCGCCAGTATGTCACCAGATGCTGCTCGTCATAGGACGTCAGGGCCGCATCTGTGGGCGCCAAATCAGCGACATCTGGGTCAAGCGGCGGAATTTGCATGAAAATCCCGCAAGAACAATGCGGTCCCGGGTGGTGGGTGTGGTTGTCTGATACTGATTGAAGGCCTCGCCTTTAGCTGCATTCTGCCGATCGACCTCACAACCAAGGGTGGGCTCATCAGAGCGGGAAATGCTCGCCCGCCTTTTGTAGAGAATACTCCGTGGTGAAATACTCTGCAAGGCGATGCCCTCCCGGGTATGAACATCCGAGAGGTACTAGCGCTAAATTTGAGAAAACTCCGACAGGTGAAAGGCCTGTCTCAGGAGGAGTTGGCGCACCGCGCGGATATCGACCGGACCTACGTTAGCGCGCTCGAGCGGAGCGTCTATGCCGCCACTATCGATGTGGTTGATAACCTAGCCCAGGCATTGGGTGTTGAAGCAGCCGATCTTCTCAAGCGGCCTTCGCGATCGAAGTCGGATTGAGGCGAAAGGCTACAACCCAAGCGCTCCGGTCAGCATGAGCGGCGATCACCAGCCCGCCCGGGGGCCCAGACCCTCGGCACCAGGCGGTTCCGGGCCGAACTGGAGACGCGAACGATCTAGAATTTGCCCGCACGTGTGTTGCCGTCGGCTGGAAAGGAAGAGCCCCGCCCGATCTACTCGGGCGGGGCGCGAGTCTTACTCACCGTTCTTCCGCGGCCGCGACCAGAGCAGCGTGTAACCTTCGCCGTCTTCATCGTCGAACAGGTTCGCATAGATTGGTGCGTTGAACGAGGGGTCGTCGAGCTTGAGCGAGAGATAGTCCCGGCCCTCCTCGGAGCGCTTCGACCAGGCCGCTCCGATCTCGGCGTTATGCGGTGCACCGCATAAAGCCGATTATGCGTAGCGCGGGATTATGCGGAGTCGTTGGCTTGTAGCCGCGGTTTTCCAGGGCTTTTGTGGCTGCGCCGCTCCACATAATCCCGTGGAGAGAAGGCGCGGCGCCTCGCACGAGGTGAGGCGCCGCAGCGGCGCGGGTCAGCGCGACCAGACCAGCGCGTAGCCGTCATCGACCGCGACGAGGTTGGCATAGATCGGCGCCGGGAAGGACGGGTCGTCGAGCTTGACCGAGTGGTAGACGGTGTTGTTGTCCTTGGAGGTCCGCTGCCACGCGGCACCTATCTCGACATTACCGACCACCACGCGCAAGTTCGGAGCCTTCTCGTTCTCGGAGGGTTCGGCAGGAAGGAAGCGCGCCTTGAAGTTGAGCGAGAGCGTCTTGATAGTACCGGTGTATGAGCCGTCTTCGGCGCGGGTGAAGGTGCCAATCTGAGCCATGGTAATCTCCTGTTGCTGTTCCCAAGCCCGCGACCATCGCGGCCTTGATGGCGATCTTTGAGCGCCGCAACGACCGACCCGCAGCTTCTGGCCCGCAGCGCAGCGGAGGATGGCGGGCTGAGCGATCTTGTTGCCTCGCGAGGAATGCCGCCGCTTGGCGGCAGGGGAAGAAGATCGCGAACAAGCCATTGCAGGTAAAGGTCGGCGAGCGCAGCGAGCGTATTGTGGCGCGTGATCCGCCAGCAAAAGGCTGGTATGGACGTGGGCCAAACAGCCCGACAGGAGAGTAACGGCTCAAAGGCCTCACCACCGCCGCGACGGCGACACCATCACGGCAAGCGCGATTGAGCCACAGCACTTTGCTTCGCCAATCCCAACCCAATGGAGAAGCGCTCGATTGCTCGTGCGGGACGGCGCGGTGATGCCGCGACGTCACAGCGCATCAAAGGTATTTCGTCGTAACGATCGGCTGCCCGACGTCTCTCACCCTGAAGGCAGAGATGCTTTCTCCAACAGCGAGGCAATCAGCGCGTCTGGTGCCTTGAACCGTCCACGGCGCAGCGCCGGCGGAATGACCGCTTCCACCGCCTCCAGCTTTTCAGAGGGATCCATGCGCAGATAAATCTCCGTGGTGCGGATATCGGCGTGGCCAAGCCAGAGCGCGACCTTGCGGATGTCGCGTGTGGCCTGCAACATCAAGACCGCACAACTGTGCCGCAGAAGGTGTGGCGACAGCGTTCGGCCGTTCAGGGTCGGGCATCGAGCCGCAGCGGCCTTTGTGTGCTTTTCGAGGATATACTCAAAGCCGGCGCGGGTCATTGCCATCCCTTGGGCGTTGACGAACAGCTCTGTCGCTGGCGGCTTTCCTCGCACTGATAGCCAAGCGCGCAGGTCGCGAGCGGTTTCCTTCCATAGCGGAAGGCTGCGTTCGCGCCGGCCCTTGCCGAACACCAGGATGCTTGGCCTCGGTTGCAGCGTGACGTTTTCCAGGGTGAGGCCGATCAACTCGGAGACGCGCAGGCCGCCGGCGAAGCACAGATGCAACATCGCCCGATCCCGTAGTCCGAGGCGTGTCGTGGCGTCCGGAGCATTGAGCACGGCGCGGATCTCGTCCATGGTCAGATGGCGGATGAGCTTCTGGTCATGACGCTTGCCTGGGATCGCATTGATCTGGGCGACCTGCTCCAAGGCGCCAGGATGCCGCAGTTCGACGTAGCGCATGAACGACTTGATCGCGGCGAGCCGCAGGTTGCGAGTCGCCGGACCGTTGCCGCGGTCATGTTCGATGTGATGCAGGAACGCGACCACCATGTCTGCATCGATCTGCTCGAGCTGGAGCAGAGAGGGGCGCGTGTGCAGGCGCTGGGCGGCGAAGGCGAACAATAGCTGGAAGCTATACGCATAGGTCTCGCAGGAGTGCGGACTGTAGCCGCGCTGCGGCGGCATGTGTTCGCGCATGAAGTTGGTGATGAGCGGGGCGATCGGCGTCATGCGACCTCCCCGGCGATCAGCGCCTCGGCAGCACCTGCAATATCGGCCATGAGGTCCGGGGTGGCTTCCATATACCAGTAGGTATGCCGGATGTCCGCATGGCCGAGATAAGTGGAGAGAGCGACGAAGTCGCGCGCAACGTCATCACGACGCGTCGCGCATTGCTCCAGCACACGCGTCGCGAAGGTGTGGCGCAGATCATGGATACGCGGACGTCGCGACCGATTCTGACCGACGTCAGCCTTGCGCAGGATCACATAGAAGTTGCTCTGGGCGGTCCGAAGCGACATCGGCTTGGCATCCACGGACAGGAACACATGGTCATCCATCCCGGCGAACCGCCGCCGTATCGCGAGATAGGCCTGCAGCGCCTCGACCACGCTGGGGTGCATCGGCACGAGCCTGCTCTTGTTGAACTTGGTCAGGCGGATGTGCAGCACGCCGTCGGGCAGCAGATCGTCCAACCTCAGGTTCAGAGCCTCGGAGATCCGCAGACCCGTCGACGCGAGCAGCCCGATCAGCATCACATAGATGTGGCGACTGAGCGGGCTTGGCTTCTGGCGCCGCAGATTGCCTGCGGCTTCGAGCATGCGCGCCAATTCCTCCCGCGTGTAGATATAGGGCGCCGGACGTGTCGCAGGGCTGCGGGGATGATGCGGCACTTCATGCTCGCGATCCTCCGCGTAGAGGAAGCGTGCAAAGAGCGCGATCTCCTGAAGCCGCCGCTGGTGACTGCGCGGCGTCGACGAGACGGCCGCCGCCCAAGCGATCGCGGTCTCGCGGCGAACATGAGTATCGCCCCGGTCGGCCGCATAACGCGCGAACGCGGTGAGGTGTCGGGCGGTCTTTTTAAGCTTGAAGCCGAGCGAGCGGCGCAGCTCGATGTAGCGATCAACATCATCGATCAGCATGGCGACCTCCCCGGCCAAGGCTGCGCGATGCCCGACAGCAGCGCGATATCGACCTTGGCGTAATGCGCCGTCATCGCCTGCGATCGGTGGCGCAGCACCGTGCTCACGCCCGGCAAGCTGACGCCGTGGCGGAGCATCGCCGTGGCCGCCGAGTGGCGCAGGATATGCGCACCCTTGTAGCGGCTCTCGACGCCCCCACGCTTGAGCGCGCGCTTGACCAGGCATTTGATCGTGATGCGGTCGATTGGCCGCAGAGGCGCATATTCGGTGATGAACAGGGATGGTGTCGCCAGTGCCGGCCGGCCGCGTTCGATGTAGGCGAACAGCGCGTCGCCGATCTCCTGGGTGAGCGGCAGCAGTTCCTCGCGCCGGCCTTTGCCGCACAGGCGGATGCTGCCCTGCCGCCAGTCGATATCGTCGAAGCTGAGCCGCGCCACCTCGCTCGCCCGAAGCCCGAGCCGGACCAACAGCAGGATGATGGCTCGGTCGCGCAGGCGCCGCTCCCCGTCGCACGCACCGATGATCCGCGCGATATCGGCATCAGGCAGGAAGCGCGGGATCGATGCCAGCCGCCATCCCGCAACATTCGGCATGGCGTGGTCGAGCCCAGGCGGACATCGTCTTGTCGCGATCAGGAAGCGCAGGAACGCGCGGATGCCGACCGATATGCCCTTCATGCGCTCGACCGATACGGCCTTCGCACGTTCGATCATGTATGCCCGGATCGTCACGGCGTCGTAGGCCGTCGGGATATCTCCCAGCGCATCGACGAAGGGAGTAATCGTCCCAAGATACGCGGCGAGCGTCGTTTCAGCCAGGCCGCGCTGCTCGCGGGCCCAAGCCGCAAACTCGACAACCAGTGGCGCTGCCGGTTTAGCCGGCAATCGCATTAACAGGCCTTGATCCTCAAGGTAGGCGATGAACAGCTTGGCGCACTCGACCGCGTCCTTGTTGAGGTCGCCGCGGAAGCGCGGCCGATGTCCCGCTTCGATCAAGCAGAACGAGGCCGCGTGCGCCTCACGGATTGCAGTCAGCGTGTAGCCTTCCCCGCGCGCCCAGTGCGTCCAACTCGCAAGCAGCCGCATCCTCTCGGAGATGGTCAGTGACGTATATAGGCGTCCACGGAGCCATCGAGTAAAGTCGACCGCGTGGTCTGCGGCCATTCCCGCCTTCAATCGGTCCCAGACCGCGTTCTTACGGACATAAACACCTGTCGGCATGTCGCCCCCTTCTGCATGTGGAGGCAGGACTATGGTCGATGTGGTTGCTGTTCGGAACGTCAGTCAGCGGTTGTGTCGGGCGCTCGTGCCATGCGTGTCCGACTGGAGCCGGGCGGTTCTCCGGGCGTGCCGTGATGCCCTGCGACCGACGGGCCTTGCTGGGCGGATCTGCCCCGGGATGCAGTCTGCGACCCGGCCTGGTCCCCGCAACAGCGTGCCGGCGATCTTCTTCCCCGCGGCTGCGCCGCTCCTCGCGCAGCAACAAGATCGCCGCACGCCGTCCTTCGCATGCGCTGCGGCCTGACGGTGCGGGTCGGCCGTCCCGGGGCTTTCGATCGCCACAAGGCCGCGATGGTCGCGGGCTTGAACACAGCACAGGAGATCCACCATGTCCCAGATCGGTTCGTTCACCCGCAGCAACGATGGCTCCTATACCGGCACCATCAAGACGCTCGCGATCGATGCTAAGGCGCGCATCGTCCCCAGCGATCCCGCCTCCACCAGCGATAAGGCGCCAGACCTGCGCGTGATCGTCTCAGGCGTCGAGATCGGTGCCGCCTGGCGCCGGACCTCGAAGGACAACCGCTCCTACCACTCGGTCAAGCTCGACGATCCGTCCTTCACTGCGCCCATCTACGCCAACCTCTTCGAAGGCGACGATGGCGAGTGTGCGCTGATTTGGTCGCGCTGACCTACACCGCGGCGTCTCGCAAACACGCGAGGCGCCGCGGACAGCGCCCCGTCATTATGCGGAGCGACACAGCGCCAAAAGCCCTGGAAAACCGCGGCTACCAGCCAACGACTCCGCATAATCCCGCGCTACGCATAATCGGCGCGGCCGACGTAGACCCTGTGGCTGGGCGCGTTCTCGTTGAGGCGATCGGGGTCTGCGAGGATGCGGACGCCCCTGACCTGCAAACTGAGCGTGATGATCTCGCCCTGGAGATCGTTGCCGACTTTCTTGAAAGAACCGATGATAGCCATGTCACTTCTCCTTTTGTTTCGAGCCCGCGACCACCGCGGCCTCGATGGCGCTTCAGCTGGCGAGGACGATCGGCGACGCACCCAGTTACGGGCCGGAGCGCAGCGGAGGACGCCGTCGGGGAGACTTTCTTGGCCCGCGAGGAATGGGCTTCAGCCCAGGGGAAGAAAGTCTCGACGACGGCGTTGCGGCTCAGACGATCGAGGCGCAGCCGGTCTTCGGCCAGATCAAGCCATCGAGAGGCCAGGTGCGTCCGCGCGCCGAACACCACGAGGAGAAGACGTGGCTAGCATCGGCTGCAGCCTGCAAGAGGTCGGCTCGATCCAGCGTAGAGAAAGAAACAGCGTACGAGAAAAGACGGACATCCTTTGCCGGAATGCAACTGCGACCGCGACCGGGCGACTTTCCACTACGCGCTGCGCCGAACAATCGGCATCCCGGTCCTCTTGCGCTCCGAAGGGGTCCCCCCCCCCACGGCACAGATCGACAGGCCCGATCAGTGCCGACCAAACGGTTAGACCCGGAGCGAAGGATCACCCGTCGCCCGTATTGGCCGCAAAGACGGATAGCCTCGCCGAGAACCGCTCTGCCCGATTGAGACGGGCGCGCTCCAATACTGCGCCAGACCAACGACGAGGCTCCAATGCTGAGGATGGTGGAGGTCGCCTTCCAGACCAGTTCACGATTTAAAATATGTGCGAGACCACGCATCAAGACGCTGGGCACTGGCCATGCAATTGCACCTGATTTGACGATGAGAACGGCGCTTACGCGCCGCCATCGCCGAACTTCCAGACAGGAATGCCGAGCCGCCTCGCCTTGTTGTCCTGGATGCCGGTGCCAGGGAAGGCCATGACTCCGATTGGCACCAGCGCCAGCATCGCGTCGTTGCGTTTGAACGGCGCAGCCTTGGCGTGCTTTATCCAGTCGGGCTTAAAGGCGATTTGCGGTACTTTGCGGTTCGTCGCCCATTTGGCGGCGATCAGTTCGGCGCCTTTCGGCGAGCCGCCGTGCAGTAGAACCATGTCGCTGTGCTTGGCGTGGACCTTGTCGAGACGGTCCCAGATGAGACGGTGGTCGTTGAAGTCGAGGCCACCGGTCAGTGCGACCTTGGGTCCGGCCGGCAGCATCACCTGTGTCTCGGCGTGGTGTTTTGCGGAGAGGAAATCTCTGGAGTCGATCATCGCCGCAGTGAGGGAGCGGTGGTTGACAAGTGATCCGGAGCGGGGCCGCCAGAACGAGCCGGTGTGGGCCTCAAAGCGCTCGATGGCCTGATCGCGGAAGACCTCCATGCAGTTGCGACGCTCGATCAACGAAATGCCCTCCGCGGTGAGCCGCTCGAGTTCGACCGATCGGATCTCCGAGCCGTCCTGCTCACGTTGACTCTTCCGCTGCGCTTGTTCGTTGCCGTCGAGCTCGCGCTCGATATGGTGCGTGGCGCGATGGAACAGATTGACAGTCGACCAGAGCAGGTCTTCTAGTGTTCCGTCATTGACAGACGATTCACAAATCGGCGCGAACCTGCAAGTCTGCGCCGATGAGGAAGATCGAACAGATTGCGGTCGGCGCGACCGATCGTGAGCGACTGGAGCGGCTGGTCCGGGGCCGGAACACGCCGCAGAAGGTGGTTTGGAGAGCACGGATCGTGTTGCTGGCAAGCGATGGACTGACGGCGGAGGCGATTGCGGCAGCGGTTGGCAAGAGCCTGCTGACCGTGCGCCGCTGGCGTCAGCGCTACTTGGCGAAAGGCGTGGACGGGCTGCTGAAGGACGCGACCTGGCCATCGCGCGTCAAACCGTTGTCGCCCGAAAAGATCAAGCAGGTTGTGCACATGACGCTGCACGAGAAGCCGCCAAATGCGACCCATTGGAGCGTGCGCAGCATGGCGAAGGCGGTGGGCCTCTCCTACAGCAGCGTCCAGCGTATCTGGCATGCGCACGAACTGAAACCGCATCTCGTCGACACCTTCAAAGTCTCGCGCGACAGGAACTTCGCTGCCAAGGTGGAAGACGTGGTCGGGCTCTATCTCAATCCGCCGGACAAGGCGCTGGTCCTCTGCGTCGATGAAAAGAGCCAAATCCAGGCTCTCGATCGTACCCAGCCCGGTCTGCCCATGAAGAAGGGCCGCGCCGGCACCATGACCCACGACTACAAGCGCAACGGCACTACGACCTTGTTCGCGGCACTCAGCATGCTGGACGGCAAGGTGATCGGGACGTGCATGCCACGCCATCGGCATCGTGAGTTCCTTCGCTTTCTCAGGCTGATCGACCAGCAGACCCCGCCCGGCCTCGACCTGCATCTGGTCGTTGACAACTATGCGACCCACAAAACGCCGGCCGTAAAGCGTTGGCTCAAGGCGCATCCACGCTTCCATTTGCACTTCACTCCGACCTCGGCCTCTTGGCTCAACATGGTGGAGCGCTTCTTTGCCGAGATCACTCGAAACCGCATCCGCCGCGGCACCTTCGAGAATGTCGCCGAACTGAAAAGCGCGATCATGGAATACCTGGAAAACCACAATGCCGATCCAAAGCCCTTCATCTGGACCAAGTCCGCAGGCGAAATCCTCGAAAAAGTCGCCCGTGCGAAACAAGCGTTAGAGTCACAACACTAGGTCGGGCTCCATGCGGGTATCGCTCAGGGTCCCTACGAGGGCATCGAAGATGTCGGCCACGGCGATCGCGATCGTCTTGCCTTCGGGAAGCGGCCTACCATCAGGCTCGTCGCTGAACGGTCGGTAGCCGAAGAGTTGCAATTCGGTCAGAACGTGATCGGTTGGAGACGCGGTGTGCGGCGGTTCGAATTCGGTGTCGTCACGATCGGTCATGGGCAGAGGTCCTTTGCCGGATCGGCCGCGCCCATCGCGGCCTTCGTGGCGATCTCTCAGACGGCGAGCGCGACGGACCAGAACCCGCAGCGACGTGTCCGCCGAAGCCCCAGGGCGTAGGTGGAAGCGGAGGACCGAAGCGGCAGCGGAGGATGGCAGAGGTGCGGCTATTTTGCCTCGCGATGCAAAGGCGGCATCACCCAAAGCTTATCTTTGTCTTGATCGCCGCCGGCGGAAAATAGCCGCACTTCTGCCATTGCCGGTCCGGTGCGCGGGCCGTCCGATCGCCCTCTAGAAGGCCGGGCGCGGCTCTGTCCGACGGCAGGGCTTCGCCCTGACCGGGCCGTCGACTTCGCGTTCGAACGCCGGACCTATTTCTCGATCGCTGTCCCCGAAGGCAAGAGGTGGCCGAGGTCCTGCGGTGCGATCTGAATGCGCAAGGCTGCCCGAAGGTCCTCGACGCCCAAGCTGCGCAGATCTTCATTGAAATCGCCAAGCAGAGGAGACAATGCGATCGCCTCGATACCGACCGCTTTGGCACGCTGGGTCAAGGCTGTCACAGCCGCATCTCCGGCCGTATCGGCGTCCCGGGCGATATAGAGCCTGCGCAGCCCAGGCGGGAGTAACATCGTGGCCAGGTGACTGGCCGAAAGCGCGGCGGCCATCGGCAAGGTCGGCAGTACATAGCGTAGAGAGAGCATGGTCTCCAAGCCCTCACCGGCCGCGAGCACGTCATTCGCCCCCCCGAATCGGACCGCATTGCCGAGAAGATCGCCCATTGCCCGCCGCGGCGTATCGACCGGGGCCTTACCCAATCGGACGGGATCAAAGCCTGCCGGATCGAGCCAGGTTCGGTGCACGCCAGTAATTCGGCCAGCAAGATCCGTGACGCAAGCTATCATCGCCGGCCAGGCCTCTGTGGGCGACTTGTCGTCCGGGCGGTAGTAGCAGCGTGGATGGAAGCGCAGGGCACCACCATGGTACGCCTCGGCGATGCCGCGACTGCGCAGATACGCCTCCACGATGGTGTTCTCAGTCGGCCCCGACATCGCGAACAGTCGTCGGGCTGCTTTTCGCGATCGGCCCCCGATCGCTGTAAGAACGGGTTGCGCCAGTCGCTGCGGATCCGGACGCGGAAGGTTGAGGAAGCGTCGCGCCTCTGCAACAACATCACGAAACTCGCTCAAGCCCATGCTCTCGCGAATGATATCGAGAAGATCGCCATGCTCGCCCGTGGCGGCATCCGTCCATCTGCCCGCTGGTCCTTTCGCGGATTCCTTGAGCCGGACGAACGTGGAGCGTCCCGGCGTGTTTCGGGCATCGCCGATCAGCCAGTAACCGCCCACGCGCCGGCCGTTGGAGAGATAGTGGCGGCACACCGCTTCGGCCTCGCGCGCGAGGCGGTGTGCCAATTCGGCAGCATCGCGTGGCATCACGCGGCCGCGCCTTCGCAGACGCCGTCGACCGGGTAGTAGCGTTCCGGGACCTCAGCCATAACTCTGGCGGCGCTGATGGCGGCGGCGACGACGACCCTGCGGAGCTTCCAGGAAATGATCTCGTGGAAGAGCCCGTAGGATTTGAGACGGTCGGGCATTCCCACGCTGAAGCCCGAAAGCCCAATGCGGTGCGCGTCTATGACGCGGACGCGCCAAAGCTGCGGGCCACTGGCAAGGTCAACGCTCTTAGGCAATTGCTCAATCGAGACACCAGCATTCGCTTGGCGGACATTCAACCGGCTCAGCACCATCCTGCTGGAGGAGACATCGTGCGAGGACGACAACGCGATCTTTTGGGCAGCCTTTAACATTCTTGTTCTCCACGACGAGCGGCCGAAAGCCTCTCTCTCGGCCCCCAACCCGTCGCGGAAACTCGCTCCGCCCTCTCACTCTATTTTCCGATAACAAATCGAAGATCGTTCATGCGGCCTCGCAATCGGCAGCTTGCGCCGTTGTGGCCGCCGCGGCCTCTGGCAGGAATCCAAGAAGACAGTCGGTAACCTTGCTGGCCTGCGAGGCAGCCACATCGCGCAATTGTCTTCGCGCAAGGACTTGAGCCAGGCGCGGATGTAATCGGCATGCCGCACGGTTGGGACGATGCGCAGCGACGCGCAGCAAAAGGCGGCGGAGATTTCGGTGCGTTGTCTGGACAGTCAATCTGTCTCGGAGGATATCAGTTACGGAAATAGGCCGGTTTCCCGGCCTATTTCCGACGAGGGCTGAAATGAGACAGTTTGTGTGACCGCGCCCTTCAGACGCGACGATATCGATCAGTCATCGAAATGGGATGTTATGAGCGCTCTTCGCCTGCGGTCGGGAATGCGATCGTCGTCGTAGAGGCTATCCTCGGAACGCTGAAGGGCGATCCGCTTAGCTTCGTTGGCATCCGTGGCCTCGATCACATATCGCTCGGCGCCATAGACCGTATCATCGTTCAAGAACTCGATGATCACGTCGAAACGACTGGTGACAGAATGCCGTTTATTGCTCATGTGTCTACTCCATTAGCGATGTATAGCACGATCCGAAGGTCAGTGAAGCGTCGGTTAGTAGAGGTGCCTACGCGGCGCCTCTGCTGTGCTGATGAGTGTTGGCCTGGAGGGCATGCATCCAGTCGGCGATCTCTTGTGCCTTGCTCGCGGCCGTGAAAATGGCGCGTTTGTCGGAGCGCAGAACTTTGAGCCAGGACGCGATATAGCGGGCGTGATCCGGTCGCGGCTCGACACTCAGATTGAGGTCGGTGCAGATCATGGCGCTGAGCAGCTCGACAATGCATTCCTCCATGGCATACGCGGCCGAGCCGAACCGTCCGCTGAGATCGCGATCGAGGCGATGCTTGGCTCCCGAGGCGTGCCCACACTCGTGGAGCAACACGGCGTAGTAGGCAATGGCGTCGCGGAAGCTGGCGAACGCCGGCATCTGCACGTAGTCCCTGGATGGGACGTAGTAAGCTTCAGAGCCGCCGTGCCGGATGTCGATGCTAAGCGCCGCACAGAAGCGCTCGGCATGCGCGACGCGTTCGGTCTCCGGCAGCGCCGGCATCTCGGGCGGCGTGTAGCCGTCAACCTGCGCACAATTGAAGACGACATAGCCGCGGGCGAACATACGTTTAGCCGGTTCATCACGATCATCATCGCCGTTCTGACGATCGACCTCGTGGTCACGGCCCGACTGCTTCCAGAACACCACTAGATGGCCGCGTTCACCCGTGCGCACCTGAGCGCCGAGTTCGTGCCATTGGCGATAGGTGCCCCAGATGCCACTCCGATACCCGATCGCGCGCGCCGCAGCCCAGAGTGCGACGATGTTGACGCCGCGATAAGCCTTGCGTGACGCGACATTGATCGGCCTTGCAATGGACGATCCGTCGTGATGCCAGGGCATTCGGTACTCGCCGGCGCCGGCCTCGATGGCGGCGATGATCTGGTTGGTGACGCGCTCGTAGATATCCTTGCTGGCTTGGGCCTGGTGGTTGCGATTTGTGGTCATCGGTCTCTCCTGTGCTCGCCCTCTCCGTCGAGGGCGAGGCATCAGGGGCAGACGCGGCAGGCCGGCCCGTCACACCCTGTTCTCGGTTGCTGGTGCGGAACAGGGTTGACGGGTCGGCAGCGTCTGCCACAACCGAGCCCTACCTCGACGGGCGAGCACAGTAGGGACGGTGATCATGCGCGCGGCCGCCGCGGGACCATGCGCAATGAGGATGTGGCGCGGCCCTCAGCCTGCCCTGTCGCGAGGTAAGCGCCGTAATAGCGGAATGATGTTGGCCTGACGCGATTGGGCCAGCTCATTCTTGGCGTGATCTGCGCATCGCGTTCGGCGACTTGCAACGTCAGCATCTGGATGTGCTGGGCGAGCGTGCGGGTCAGTATTTCGCTGCTCGGGCATCTCGGCACCGCGAACGGTTTCCCAGCGCGGCTTCGAGGGTGCGGATGCGCTGCTTCAAAGCGTGGGGAGATGATCGCCGTTGGTGGGCTTCGGCGGCCCGACACGCGGCGAGAAGATCGGCGGCACGGTTCGCAGTGGCCCGGCTGACGCCCGCCTCACGCGCCAGGTTGGCGACGGTGAGTGCGCCATTCGTGCGCGGAGGTCGACCATCGAGCAATCTTACCATCGCCGCCCGCAAGACCGCCGCGCTCGTCGGACCCGTTTGTGCACCACCATCCGTAAGCGGTCCGATCAGCCGGCGCTTACGTTCGTCGTCCCGGGAGATGGCTGCGCGTTGCAGCGGGGACAGCAAGCGTCGGTGAGCAGGGGCTTCGCCCTCAGCGATCGAGGCCCGCCATGGTTTGAGATGGCGCGCGGTCAGGCAGGCGTTGGGGCAGCGATCCGGGCTACGTCGCGACAGAGCTGGCGCGACCCGTTCAGGATCGGGCGAACCTGCGAGAGACAGCGCGGTCGCAGCGTCGAAAAGGCAATCGTTGAGAAAGCCAACATGCAAGGTTCGGCCGAGATGGGCGAGCATGGTGCGCAACCGCTTGCGGTCCGCGATCGGGCCGGGCAGATCGTCAAGCTGCACTGCACGCAGGCGAACTTGCGTCGCCGTCGCGCAGCGCCCGGTCCGGCCGGCCCTCATGGCGAGGGAACGCTTCATTGTGCGCGACGAGGTCGTCCTAGCGATCAGAGTGGCACCGATGTCGGCAACGGCCGCAGTGGCCGCAGTCACATGGAAGAGATTGGAAGCGGAGCAACTCGCGGGCGCGAGCCGCGCAAAAGAGCAGCCGCAGGAGCGTCAGCATCGCGCCGCCTTCAGGCGGGACGCGGGACCGACTGCTGTCCCGAGACCGGTTAACAAGGCACCCGCAGGAGGGTCAGCATAGCGCCGGCGCGGAACGCGACAGGACCCGGGGGCGAGTGCCTCCGGCGAGGGACACAGTTTTAAGCGCGAGGGATCGAAGCGATCGAAGGGCCGAGACGGAAACCGGCTCGGTTTTACGAGAGCCCGTTGCGGCACGTGCCGCACGCGCACAGATCAAGCCATGTGAATGGAGGCGATCGATGTCCATCACGTTGCGCCGGTCGCTCAAGGCCATCAAAGCGATAGTGAGTACTGTGGGCAGCACTTATCGTTCCGACCAGCAAAGCTGGCCGCGGCCTCCACGCCAGGTGAGGGACAGATTTGTCGGATTTCGCCATGCAGGTCCAAGCCGCAAGGCAACGCGACTCAGCCCCTGCATACCCGGTCGCGAAGGGCTGGATTGGGAGAGGTGTGGCAGCTTACCTCAGGGTTCCTCTATCTTGCCTAGGTTCCGGATGGCCAAGCCAGGATCAAAGCCGATTGCTTTTGCAATGTCGAGGAATTCTAGAACGCCGATCCTCAGCTCCCCGCCTTCAATCATCGCGACATACGATTGATAGCGGCCCAGGCGCTTTGCAAGTTGCGCCTGGGTCAGTCCTGCCGCCTTTCGTCGGTCCCGAATGAGCATCCGAAGCGCCTCATGCCTGACCGACCGAATCGTCTTGGACACCGCCCACCCCGCTCTTGACGGGGCGTCCAAATAATACGAATTTCAGATTATCTAAAAACCAGATATTTTGGCCTGACATGCCCACGCCGCCGCTTGATCCCGATGTTGCCGACTTAGCGCCCACCGACCCAATGCTGACGCCGTACGATGAGCAGCATCTGGCAACATACTGGCGTCTCCTTGACGCCGATGCCGAGGGTGCGGATTGGACAGAAGTTGTACGAATAGTGCTGCGCATTGATCCAGATCGCGAGCCGACGCGTGCACGCAATGTATTTGAGAGCTATCTGTCTCGCGCAAGATGGATGTCAGAGCGCGGTTACCGTCAGTTACTTCGCGGTGGAGCACTCAAGTAAAACAATTCGTCTCTTGGATAGAGGCATGTCGGCACGCGCCTCTTCGCTTCGAATGCCAGCCGGCGAGGCGATACGATGGGCCTGTTGTTTGTCTGGTTTCGCCTGACCGGCCTTTTCATGGTTAGGTTCCGGATGGTCTTCGGGGTGTTGAGCCGTGCAACAGCCCAAAACGGCGTTCGGGCCAGCCGATAGGACACCGAAGAACTCGCCCACGCGGAAGAACGATGTCGTGTAGGTTCGCGCAGTGTGGAGAAAGCTCGTAGCGCTTCCCTGAATCGAACCCCCGACATTCCAACCTTTAGCTCGTCCGAACTACCCGAATTTGATATCGTGCCATTCCGACAAGAGGAAATCCGACTGCAGGTTCAATGCAGCTTTAGCGGGACGTTTGTCGGAATGCCGATTTATTTTGCTACGGAAGCAACTGACTCTCCTCCAGCGGCCGAACATTGCCACACCAAGTAGATCTGCCGCATCGCTACTCGATCTAGGCATTCCCTGCGCTCTGTCGCTGATAGCGACCTTCAGGCGCGATCGGGCCGTCTATAAGTCCATCTGCGATAATATTGACTGCACCGCCGGGCAACCTAGGTGCGAACCGTTCGTGCATCGCGCTTAATGATCTTCATCGAGAGGCCAAGGGCAAAAGCTTCGGTGCTGCCAGAGCAACATCGGCGCACTTTCTCACCCACCGTACTTCGTCCGTGTACCCGAGAGACCGTGATCGCTCCTGTCAGTCTGCATAACGCGTCCTATTTCCACTCCGCGCCAGCCGATTCCCACACCTGCTCTCGCCGCCCCTTTTTCTCTGAAGCAGTCCAGCTTTACATACCGAGGTGGAGGTGATCGGAAGTCCTGGAAGCATGCAGGCCAAGAGCGATAAAAAGATCAAGCCACGCTGGATCGGCCCTTTCCGGATCTTACACCAGGCCAGGATCACTCGAGAGATCGTGCGGCTTAGTAACCGATATAGGTTAGACATTTACAAATCGACTGCATTGATGCGCGAACCGGCGTTCATCGCAACACGCACTCCCCTCCCCGCCCGGTATCCCCCGGTCGGCACGTGGCCTGCACTCATGCGCGCCGACATGGCCGCCGCCTACCTCGATTATCGAGATACAGCAGAACTCGCACGCGCCGTCCGGCGCGGGGAGGCCCCACCACCAATCGGCTATCATGGAACGGGGCGCATGCGGCAGCCAGTGTGGTCGAAGGCCGTCATCGATAGCCTCACTGTGCAAACCAGGGCTATGGGTCATAACAGATCGGAAGATTTGGCCTCTCTTGTATGAAATTAACCCAAGCTCCGTCGAAACTTCCCCGTTATTGCCGGCCAAAACCATTGAAAACTGGTCGATGGGCATACTTCTTTGAACCGCCGACTTGGGCTCGCAAGCAGGGCTGCCATGTCAAAGCTGAAGCACTGGGTGATGACTACGCGGCTGCCGTGGACCGAACCGAGAATGTGCTGTTGCCCGCCTTCGACAGCTGGCGTTCAAGAGGATTGACCGACATGGTTCCAGCTTCTCCCACGCCCGGCAGTTTCGATTGGTTGGTCAGCATCTTCCGCGCACATCAAAAGTGGAAAGAAGTGGACCACAAAACGCAGCGATTATATGAACAGGGGCTGGCGCTGTTCGCGAACCACCAATTAAAGGATGGTAGCCGCGCAGGCTCAAAGCAACTTTCTGATTTCACGAAAGCATTTGTGGATGCAGTTTACGCCAAGCTGCTGGTCGTGGAAGACGAAGACGCAGAGGGCAACGTAGTCAAGCGCGAGCGCCGCCGCTTTGCAAATGCAGCCATGACCGCCTGCAGGCGAGCATGGTTTGTTGGTCAGCGCGCTCAAGAAACGAAAGTGCCGGCGATAAACCCATTCTCGCGGATGGGCCTTAAAGCCCGAGCGCCTGGCCAGGCTGCGCGTCAAACGCCCACGGCAACTTGGGACGAGCTCGTTGCATTTAGAGCGGCCGCGAAGCAGCTTGGATACGGCTCAGTCGGAACGGCCGCGTTATTGACTTGGGAGTGGTTGCAGCGCGAGGAACACGTCTTTGGCGCTTTCGAGATCTCTCACTATCGACCAAAAGAGCGGCCGAACAGCGTGAAGATTGTGCATCCGAAGAATGGCGAGGAAGCTTGGTGGCCCCTGTTCGACGAAACTGGCGAGCCTCTTTTTCCCGAATTGATGGCGGAGCTCGACGCCATCAAGGAAGCGATCGTCTCGGGACTGGTCTTTCGGCGCGATCATGAGCACCGCAGGTCACGTACCCCGCTCCCGTGGATCACAGAACGCAAGGATCTGCGCTACCTCCGGAGTATCGTAAAGAAGATAGTTGCAGCAGCTGGGCTTCGAGGCGAACTCTCATTTACCTCGTTTCGTCATGGTGGCTTCACTGAGGGGGCCGACAGCGATCTCACAGACGCTGAGTTAAGAGCCGCCGCACGTCATCGATCGACACGCCAACTGCCAACCTACGCTAAGCGCACGCGTAAACAGCTGATCTCGGGCTCCAAGAAGCGTCGAGATGAGCGAACAAGAGCAGCGCTCGTCATTTGTTGGAATAACGTGCAATCTCTTGATTGACTGTGAAACTTCGCGCGTTGCCTCTTTGCGCTCGCCGCCGCGCGCGTACACCGCTTTGTCACTAACGGCTGGCACGGTGAGGTAAGCCGCCGTTGTCATGCCTTTCTGCCCCCCATCATTTCAGAGCTGCAATTGCGATCAAGCCTACCGAAATGAGAGCCACGCTGACCAGCTTCTTCAATGACAAGGGCTCTCCGAGCACGGTGACACCGATGAGTGTGCTGAACAGCACGCTGCACTCTCTGAACGCAGTGACGTTGGCGACGGGATTGAAGCTGAGCGCCCAGACGAACACGGTGAAGGACGCAAGACCAAGCACTCCCGCGATCAACGTTCGCGCTCTCGCCCAGGCCATCTTCGACCAAATGGCCGGTCCTTCAAGCCAACGCGCCACCGCCAGGAAGCCCACGCTGTCGATGACAATCAGCCATGCCGTGAAGGAGCCCCACCCCGAGCCGGCCCGCGTTCCCCAGGCATCGACAACCGCATAGGCAGCGACCATGAGACCGGCCGTCACGGCCGCCAGCAGCAGCCGAAGCTGCACGAGCCGCCGCTCGATGATCAGCCCGCAAACCCCGCACACGATGGCGAGGATCCCGACAAACTGGCCCATGCTGGGGAGCTGGTGCAGCCCCACATAGGCGATTGGCGCAGTAAACAGGGGAACGAACCCGCGCGCCAGGGGATAGGCCCTGCTGAACTCGCCATGCGCATAAGCGCGAGCCAGGCCGACCTTATAGCCAGCATGCAGGGCGACCGAGAGCGCCAGGATCAGGAAAACGTCCGGGCCCGGCATCGGAAGGAAAAACAGGAACGGCAATGTGACGGCTGCGCTGACGAGCCCCATGCCCGCGAGGATCGGCAGGCCGGAGCCGACCTTGACGATCGCGTGCCAGGACGCGTGAAGCACGCCCGCGATCAGCATCAGAACCGCTGCCGAAAAATCCAATCACCAAGCCTTTCCTCATGGCGCCCGCAAGGCGCGGCGCCCGGGCCTCCCGTCACCGCTGCTTGCGATCCGGCGACTTGATTTCACCGCAGCTTTGAGGCGGCCGCCCGCCGGCTGGCAGCGGCACCTATCACATCGCGTCGTCCGGCGCGGCCGAGGCACAGTACTCGCGCCAGAACTGACGATACCCTTCTTCGACCTCCCAATGATTGCGACGCTCCAACAGGGCCGAAGAATGTCGCGACTTCAGGAATGCGGAGACCACCGAACCCGCCAAAGCGCCAGGCGCGCCGAGTCGATCAAGGCAAGGCTGTCGTAGTTTCGGCGTGCGACCGTTCCACTTTTCGCAAAACTCCGCTTCAGGCGAGAAGAAGCCCACCCTAGTGGAAAAGGAAATTTATCGGATCATTTGTCCGGCAATCCCGAATTTGCTGAAAACGTCGCGTTCTTCGGTGCTCCCCTCCCTACCCGGCCAGGGTTGGCGGAACTTCCCGCGATTAACGCTTCAATAAGCATGCCGATTTAACCCGTTGGTAAAGATTGGTCAGGGCGGCTTTTCGAATGGATTCGGAAGCCGGGCGGGCCAAGCGAAACAAATCGGAAGAGGGGCTGCGCCGCGAGAAAGGGCCCGTTCGATGTTCGGGCTGGCAGCATCGCCGAACTAAGTAAGGAGTTTTCGTACGATGTCCAGGAAGTGCAGTACTTGTCAGCATGTGAAGCGGGCGGAGATCGATCGGCGCTTGGCCGCGGGTGAACCAGGCAGTCAAATCGCCAACGACTATCAGATCAACCCCTCGAGCCTGCACCGCCATCGCGTCAATTGCTTGGGCCTTGCTTCATCGAATGCCATCATGAAAGAAGCCGCGCGCGGCACCGCAGCGGTTACCTGCTTGCCCAGCAAGGAGGATCTCAACAGCGCGTATTTTAATCTGAGAGATCGGATTGACGAGATTGTTGCTCAGGCAAGAGCCGAGGGCTCTCTGCAGATCGCGCTGTCCGGACTGAATTCGATCCGCCACGCGCTGGATAGCATATCGCGGCTTTCAGGCTTTGATCGGCAAGGAGCGCAGGTCAGCGTCTCCGTCCAAACCAACGTCAATGTCGAGCTGGCAGTGATCGCCGAGCGCCTCATTCAGGCCTTCGATGATGAGCCGGAAACGAAAGCGCGGATCGCCCAGGCTTTGGTGGAGATAGATAGTGAGCAAGCGGCTTGAACTCGCCTATAGGATTGACCCGGCGTTATGGGTAAAAAAGGTCCTTGGTATCGAACCGATGGATTGGCAATCTCAATTCCTACGCGCCCGGCGCGGCGCCTCGATCATTGTGCTGACGGCGCGACAGATCGGTAAGACAACCACAGCCGCATGGGCGATTGCTCATTGCATGCTGTACAATCCGGGCGGGTTGAGCGTGATTGCCTGTCCCGCGCAGCGGCAGAGCGCCGAAGCGGTCCGCCGGGTGAAGGATATCCTGCTCCAGGTTGGGGCAAAACTTAGTGTCGACAACGTATTCGGGCTTGAGTTGGGCAACGGTTCGCGGGTCCTCGCACTGCCCGGGAGCGATGACTCGGTGCGCGGCCTCACCGTGGACGGCTGGATCATTGCCGACGAAGCCGCCCGGCTTTCCGAAGAGTTAATTGCGGCCGTCAGGCCGATGCGGGCACGAAAGCCGCAAGCGCGCTTTGCCATGCTATCGACGGCCTGGAGTCGTACCGATCCATTCTGGACCGTGTGGAGTAATGGCGATCCGTCCTGGCTGAGGCTGAAGGCCACCGCTGAGCTCTGCGGGCTCTACAGCGAAGAACAGTTGGCGCAGGAAATGCGGACGCTCGGCGAGATCGCCTTTAAACGCGAATACCTCGGCATTCCCGGCGGCGGCGGCGTCAGCCCGTTTGGCTGGGAGTTGTACGATCGGGCGACGCGGACTCTCGCTTCCTTGGTACCCGGGGCACCGATTTTCAATTCCAGGAAATACAGCCCCGACGACGTCAATAGCTGGCCGCTCTATAAGCCGATCATCGCCCATGATGTCGGGCGAAGCCGCGACCGATCGACGGCGGTGGTGGGTGGCAATAATCCATACGGTCAACGAGAACTAGGAATCGTTGCCGCGCACGAGCTACCGCAGAACCTGTTCGGATCGGAGCGCGCCAACGCATTGGCGGTGATTGATCGAGAGTACGATAACAGTTCACTCATTGTTGCCGACCTCAGTAATGACGCAACATATGGCGAGATTCTCGTCCAGACCTTTGGAAACCGCGTCATCGGCGTTCATATCAGCCGCCACGGTGACGGGATGGGAGCTGAGCGGCGGTTTACGCACTATGGTTCTCTTTTGGTCTATACGATCGGGAGAACTATCCTGCTCGAGCTGCTCCATCGCGAGTTCCAGTCGGATTTGATTCGCCTGGGCGACAGCAACGACATTCGGCGGGGGTACGAGCAACTCGCCAACTTGGATGTCGACTATCGCGAGGGCGGCACGGTCTATCAATGCGCACCGGGCCAGCACGACGACCTCGCGATTTCCTTCGCGATATTGGCCTGGGCGGCACAGCACCCGCACCTCAATATGTGGATGAGGGATGTAGAGGCGAGACGCCGGCCCCGGCCTCCCCGTCCGAAAGTTAGCTGGGGCGCTTGGACGTAACACTAGCGTCCCCTGCTTGTAACTTTAAGCACTAGCATTACAGTTGCATTTTCGTCTGAGGTGAGCGCGGCGAGCGTCGGCCTGGTGAGCTCGCCGCCAGAGCGACCATGCGAGAACACGGTCGATCGAGATGCGCCGTTGAGCGAGCTTGATAGCGATGCGACGGATTTCTTGGATCGACCAGCGGATCAGGAACGATGTTTGGTTCGCCGGCGTCGCGTTTTTTTGAGTGCTGGCTCAGCATTGGCCCGATGACGGATGACGGCCATCAGGGCAAAGGCAAGCATGACGAGTGAGACATGGCGATGCCAGCCATGCCAGGAGCGAGTTTCGTTGTGATCAAGGCCGAGCTCGTTATTGGCGGTTTCGAAGCTATCCTCGATGGCCCAGCGATGGCCTTCCACCGACACCAGCTTCTGGATGGACGTGCCTTTTGGGCACCATGTGGAGAAAAAGGCCAAGCTGCCGTCGGCAATATTGCAGCGGATCAGAAGACCCCGCGTCCATTCCTCGGCAAGGTCGTCGTTGTATTCGCTGGCGTCGAGATCGGCCAGCTCGAGATAGGCCCAGTCGTGCCAGCGTGGCCCTTTGGTCCCTTCGCCGGACGGCAGGCGGCGCCAGGCCTTCTTGGGAAGGCTCTGCGCGATGGCGGAGGCGGTACCGGCGACAGGCTGCTGCTTGCCCCAGGAATGGAACGCGTGATTGGAAGCAACACCCAGAACATAGCCTTTGCCCGCCTTGCGCAGCAGGGTTTCGATCTCACCCGTGCCATACACGCTGTCCGCCGCCACGAACGAGAACGGCACGTTCGCGGCGATCGCGTGAGCGATCATTCGACGCGCGATCTTGGGCTTCGTCGCAAAGCCCACATCGCTCGGTACATGTGCTGCCTTCAGGCGAGCCGGATCGTCCGTCCATTCCTTTGGCAAGTAGAGCGCCCGGTCGATGAAGGCATGGCCATAGGAGGCGGACACTCCGATCTGGCAATTGGTGATCTTGCCTGCTGAGCCTGTGTACTGGCGCGCAACCCCGGACGAGGCCTTGCCTTGTTTCAAAAAACCGGTCTCATCGATAACCAGAACCGCGTCCTCATCGCCCAGCGTTTCCAGCGCGTACTCGCGTACAATGTCGCGCAGCGCGTCGGCGTCCCACTGCCCCCGGCCCAGGATCGCCTGCTGGCGCCACGGGCCTGGATCGCCGGCCGCTCCGCTCGCATCCAACCCGTCTTGCGCGGCTCGTTGCCCAACAGTCCGTCGAGAAACCGCTCCGCCGACGCCGCGACCCGCTCCTGCGCAAACAGCGGACGGATGCGCTGCTTGGCATCTCGCAGCGACGATGCCCACCGCGTCAGCGTATCTTCAACTGACGCGCCACCAATCATCAGATCCCGAATCATGGTGACCCATGGATTCAGAACTCACCGCAAATAGCAACTGTAATGCTAATAGGCTCAGCATGAGCTCGACGCCCCGACGCGGCAGCGGGTGGGATGGCGACGCCATCCCACTAACAGGAGGTGTTGATGTCAACAGAAGGAAATCGCCGCGGCTTTATCGGCGGCTCGGATGCTCGCATCATTATGGGACAGGATGAAGCCGATCTGATCCGGCTCTGGCGCGAAAAGCGCGGCGAAATGGAGCCTGAAGATCTCTCTGAGAATCTGGTCGTCCAGCTCGGCAAGGTGACGGAGCAGCTCAACCGACAATGGTATGAGCTTTCGACCGGGCACAGGGTCAAGGACAGCCAAAAACATGTGCATCATCCGGTTCACAAGTGGATGGCAGCAACCCTTGACGGTACCGTCGAGGCCACCGGGGCGGTGTTTGAAGCTAAGTTCATGCTGCCGTGGGCCTTCAGCGAAGAAGCTGCCGCCGAAAAACACATGGCCCAGCTGCAGCACAACATGTGGGTCGTGCACGCACGAACGGCGGTCCTCTCCGTCATAACCGGCGGCGGAAAGTGGGTCGAGATCACGATCAATGCTGATCCGCTCTATCAGCATCTTCTGCTCACCGCCGAAAAAAAATTTTGGCGCTGTGTTCAAAGCGGTGAGGTGCCTCGCCTGTTCGGCGTTGAACCGCCGCGGCCGCGGCTTGAGGCCATCCGCACGGTTGACATGAGTTCATCCAATAGTTGGGCGGAATTCGCCACCGTCTACAAGCGGACCCGGACGGCTTATGAGGAACATGAGGCGGCTAAGGTTAGCCTCAAAAAGCTCGTCCCAGAGGATGCCAGAGAGGCCTTAGGCCATGGCCTGCGCGCCAAGCGCTCCAAATCCGGTGCGATCAGCTTCGAAATGCTGGAGGCCTCCCATGCAGCGGTCAAGTGAAACGATTGGAGCGATTGCGACCGCGCTCGCCAAGGCGCAGGCGGAGCTGAGCAACCCAGAGAAAACGCTCAGCGCCACGATCCCTGCCCGCAACGGCGAGCGAACCTTCCGCTACGCCTCACTCGCCAGCGGGTTAGACCTGATCCGAAAATGTCTGGGCCGGCACGAGATCGCGGTCATGCAAACAACCGCTGTGGAGCAAGGCCAAATCACCCTGACGACACTTCTGGTTCACGCCTCAGGAGAATGGGTGTCCTCGCTTTGGCCGGTCTGCCCTGCAGCTGAGCCGTCGGCCCAAGTCAAAGGAGCCGCCCTCACCTATGCGCGCCGCTACGCGCTTTTTACGCTGGTCGGAATCGCTGGCGAGGATGATCTCGATGCGCCGGAGCTCACCCAACTGCCCGAGCCCGAACCAGCGAAACCACGGAACGTGGCCAAGAACAGCCAGCGTTCCGCTCGCCTCCCGCCCCTTGGGCCCGAGGAGTCCGCAAAACTGCGCGACCAGCTCCTCGTGGAGCTGTCGACGGTCCGCGGCAATGAACTATTGGCGCTGTGGGCCTTGCGGTCGCTTCCCCTCAAGAACACCCTCACAAAGGAAGACGCAGCAGCCCTCGAGGCAGCCTATCTTACCAAGCGCGATGAAGCGAGCGAGAATGATCCAACATCCCACAAATCAGGCCCGCCTGGCGAACCAACCTCATTTCGACCCGACCATCTCCGCGAGCAGCAAGGCGATGCTCTTACGCCCGGGCCTAACGGGGTGGTCTTACCCTTGACAAAGCCGGTCCGCAAACGAAGCAAAGCCCACCTCGCCTTCGTGGCCTCGCAGCCCTGTCTGATCTGCAAGGCAACCCCATGCGATCCACACCATCTCAAAATCGCCCAACCTCGTTCGTTGGGGCGAAAGGTGAGTGATGAATTTACCGTGCCGCTCTGCCGCAAGCATCACCAAGAGCTGCACCGGCATGGCAACGAGGCGAACTGGTGGGCCAATATGCAGATTACCCCTATAACCATCGCAAGGGAGCTTTGGCAGCTGAGCCCCGCACACAGCGCGCCGATCGATGTCCCCGATAGCCTGCCGTACTAGGCTAGGCTAGCTAGAAACGGTAGAACTCATGGCCGGAGGGCAATCAAGCTTTAATCGGCTTTCTGAAAGGGACCAATGGCATTTGAGTTTAGCTGCAGGTATGTTCAGCGAAAGATCAGGATTCGAATTGTCAGATCCGATTTCGGTGGTGCGAACCAAGCCGGTCGTACCTCTTGAGGAGCCCAAACCGAGACTCACCCAAGGGGCGGCTGGCTCGCCAGCGCTAGTCACGGGTGATCGGCCAGATTTTGCGCCGATCACCCCGACCTTGCCAGCTTGTTCGTCGTACGAAGCCCTTTAGAGTCGCTTGGACCCGCGACGAATGCTGACGGCCTTATCAGCTTTTTGAGATCCTTCAGTGCCTTATAATATTGATTGCCGGTGACCAGACCGTCCACCGCATTGAGTTCCGTGCAGAGTGTGGGTTGATCTTTCGTCGCCTCGACCATCAACCGCAAATAGGAGCCCTGGTAACCTGCGGGGGCGGCCTCTAGGTACATCTGCTGAATGCAACAATAGAGTTGTTCGAGCGAGTTGATGGCGACACTCGGCTGAAGAAAATCTTTTGCGCGGAGTACCGGCGTATCGCCTTCGAGAACAAAGCGGGTTCTCTCACGAGAATTTGTGAGAACGCTCCTGCCGATGTACAGCTTCTCGAAAGGCCCTAAATCAAATCGCAGGGGCATCAGATACCTCGATCGTGATGCTGATCTTCAAGGAAGATAGTTAACAAGATGATAAAAAACGGCGGGGCCGAAGCCCCGCCGCCATGATCGTCTGTAGGCTCTTTGCCGAGATCAGCGCAGGAGCTGCAACACGCTCTGCTGCGACTGGTTGGCCAGCGAGAGCGCGGAGACTGCGATCGACTGACGGGTCGACAGCGCCTGGCTGTTGGCCGCTTCCTCGTTGGTGTCGGCCAGCGTCAGGTTGGACGAACCGGTCTGCAGCACGTTGATCAGGTTCTTGTTGAAGTCCTGACGGATCTGCACGACCGACAGGTTCGAGCCGAGCGCGGAAGCTTCCGAGCGCAGCGTGCTCGAAGCCGTGTTCAGGTTGGTCAGCACCTTGTTGGTGGCGGCGTTGTCGATAAAGTCGACGCCGTTCACGAGGTTGCTGAGACCAAGACCCGCCGCGTTGAAGGTCACGCCGGTGATGTTCAGGTTCGACTTGCCGGTTTCGTCGAACACCAGCTTGAGCTGATCGCCGTTGAGCAGGTTGACGCCGTTGAACGAAGCGTCAAGTGCCGTGCTGGTGATCTGGGTCAAGATGTTGTTGTACTGCGAAACCAGGCTCGCGCGCGCCGTCTGCGCCACCGAGTCAGCCACAGGGGCTGCCGCGGGCGACCAGGTCAGCGCGCTGGTGATGGTGCCGCCGATCGCGCCACCGGAGGCAACCGAGCCCAGCGTCGAGGACGCATAGTCGTTGCTGGCAGAGATCGTCAGCAGGCCGTTGGCGTCGATCGTCGCGGACAGGTTATTGGCCTGCAGCGCCTGGTTGAGCTGATCCAGGGTCTTGACCGTGCCGTTGGTGCCGTCGCCGAAGGTGACATTGACCGCCGTGCCGCCGTTGAAGGAGGTGAAGGTCAAGGTCTTGCCGCTGATGCCGCCCACGCCGGAGGTGCGCGAAGCGGTGAATGCCGTCGCGGTGCCGGTGTTGCCGGCGAGGCCGAACACGGAGAGCGCATTGCCGGTGCCGGTGATCGAGAGGTCGGCATTGACGCCGGTCGAGATCTTGAGCTGGCCGCTGGCGTTGATCGACGAGGCGGTCTGGCCGGACGCGGTAGCCACCGAGGCCGCACCGTTGGTGATGGTCGCGGTCTGCACGCCGGTGGCGAGGTCGATCGCCTTCAGCAAGTCGCCGACGTTGCCAGCCTGGAGATAGACGGTCGAGTTGCCGTTGCCGTCGGTGACGACGTTGCCGCTGACGCCGGAGCCCGCCGGAACCGCCGTGGATGCGGGAGTGGGCGCATTCTTGAAGGTGATGACCTTGCCGTCAACGTTCAGCGTCGATCCGTCCTGGACCAGCGCGCCGAGAGAAGTGCCGCTGGTGACGCGGGCTGCCGTGACCGTTGCGTTGCCGCCGCCGGTCGAAGTGGTCAGACCCAGCTTGTTGAGCGTGTCCGCCTTACCGGTGATGCTCAGGTCGGCGCCCGTCGAACTGTTCAGCACCAACGCGCCGCCGGTGACGTTCGATACGTTCTGGCCGGCATTCTGCGTCGGGGTGCCGTTAACGTTGCTCTGCACGCCGCTCGCGATGTCGATGGCGGTCAGGACGTCGCCGATCGAAGCCTTGGTTGTGGAGCCGAGGAAGATCTGGGCGTTGCCGTTGGCATCCGTGTAGACATTGCCGGTCGTGCCGGCTCCGGCGTTCACTTTGGTAAAGCCCGCCGGAGCGGTGGTCGGAGCGTCACCGGCTTCGAAGGTAATGGTGTGACCGTTGACCGTGAGGGTATCGCCCGCAACAACACCGGCGTTGGCGTCGCCCGCCGCCGTGCCGTTCAGCAGGCTGGCCGCGGTGGTCGCAGCGTTGATCACGGTGCCAGTGTCCGTACCCTTTGTCGCGCCCAAGGTCGAACCGCCGGTCGCAGCGCTCGTGCCGCCGGCCGCGCCGGAGTACAGCACGTTGCTGCTCGCGATCGCGCTCGCGAATGTCGTGGTGCCGCGCAGGTCGGCGGCCGTCGCACCCGCGATCGTGGTCGAGACGTTCGATTTGGTGGAATAGCCGACAGTGGTCTGCAGCGCTTGGTTGGCGATCGACTTCGCGGAGTCGATCAGCTTCTGCAGCGCGGTGATGCCGGCGTTGGCTTGCTGCAGCACCTGCACACCGTTGCCGATGCTGTCGAGCAGGTTGTTGATGTCGCTGGCGCGGTTGTCGAGCGACTGGGCGGTGAAGAAGTTGGTCGGGTTGTCGAGAGCGGAGTTGACCTTCTTACCCGTGGCCAAACGGTTTTGCGTGGTGGCGAGCAGGTCAGCGGTCGACTGGAGAGAGAGGAGGTTCTGGCGAACCGATGCCGAGAGAACAATGCCGGACATTGTGTTTCCTTCTGGGTTTGTGCGTCAATTCTTTGACGCTCCTGTTGCTACCCGAGAGGGATTAACAATGGCTGTCCGCACATGGTTAATGTCTTATGAACTCCGAACTGTGCTCTCCTTGCGCGATGAGGAGGTCGCGAGCGGCCAAGATGCAATGAGTCGGGGACGCGAGAAGGCCAACACTGCCTCTGAAATCGGCCCAGCTACCCTGACTTAGGTACCGCACACCCGATTGGAAGTCCGCCAGCGATACCAGAATCAACGCCACGGCCGCCAAATCACCAATCACGGTTTGCATTTGGGACTGACTTCGGGGGCAGAACAGGTGGCCTGGGATCAACCGAGGTGTATGCGCACCGTTCGCCGCTTCCACTAGCACTGAAAGTTCGGCTGTCTTTGTAAAAGTTCGGCTGTCTTTGTAAACGTCGCCATGCCCATCGTGCTCCAGAGGCCACAGCCCTGGGCATGGCTGGGATGGTGCAAAACCACCAGGGCCATCGCAACGAAAACGGATAACAGCAAGAGCACGCGCATGGGGTCGTTCACCAAGTATCTTAGTCGAATCTTGGCCGACCAAGCGCTATGGATGCCGCCGCGGCTGGGCGCCGACATTGCGCAATCGGGCCCATTCCGATAGCGAACGGAAGGCTGGGAGGAAAAACAAACATCAATGATCTGGATCGCCGTGTCTGGCTGGCTCGCGTTTTGCGCGGCGCTGGTCGTGGTTCGTCTGTCGCGTCCGTCGCGGCCAGAGTTTCGCGAGCGGCTGCTTCGATGGGTGGTGCGGGGCGCGAGGCGCCCGCTTCCGAAGGGCGAGCGGCTTCGCGGGCGGCGCGAATGATAGGTGGGTGCCGGAGGCAGTCTCTGCCTTCTGATTTTTCCGAATTCCGACTCTGCGCAACTGTTGACCCGTCGCGGGTAGGTGATTGAAGCGTTGCCGCTACTATCTGTGGTAACACTCACGCTGCCGAATTGCTCAGAGAAGCATTTTTCCACCGCGATGCATAATTCGTCAGCGATTGACGCATGGTGGGAAAAGCATAAGGTTCCCACGCACGTCCCCAGGGCCCCGGTCAAGCTCGGGCCAAAGGCGAAGGGAAAATGATCAGACTGGTGGGAGGGCAATGATCCCAGACGTCGTCGACGATAATAGTACCGCAGCGCTGCTGCTCATTGTCCTCCTAGATCTCCTAGCCGGCGCGATACTCGCGATTCAATATATCGTCCGGAAACGCGACGTCCTACACGGGGGCTTTATTGAAAGCCGAGACGACCGTGGCCGTTCCGGATAGGACTTTGCTGCCAACGCCGCAGTCTTTCCAATGGAGGCCAGATCCAAAAACGAGGTGAGCGGCCCCCACGATCAGCCCAGACCAGCTGCGGATCAAGTGCGCCCGGCCATGCGCTGCCCCAACTCATAGCAACTAAGCCCGATCAGCGGAAGCCCCGGGCTCCCCGCCCGCGCTCGCCGCCGTACTCTGCTAGAAGGGGAAGGTCTGGGCCGGTTAGGAGATTTGTGGAGCCTACTCTCCACAGGACTTTCTGAATCGAAACCAGCGGGTTACGAACGTGTGGTTCTGTTCCGCGAGTAGCCTTTAGGCAGATTAGCACGATGCTAATTGAGTTGGATCAAAACACAATTGCGAACATGACGGCAGCTCTTGAGTTTGTTTGCAGAAAGCTGCCGGCCAAAGACGACAACCACGAGGCGCGGAAGCGCATAGCAGACGCCATGGTCGCTAGCGGGAAAGCCGGAAGGCGCACCTATGCTGATTTCGTAAGTGCGGGTTTTGCGGTGCTAGACGAGATCACCAAACAGCCTGAAGTCAAACGGTTCGGATTCAGGTGGTTGGCGTTTATCGCCGCCCTGCGGCCTCGCTGATGCGTCAGACAGAACCAGCTCTATGCGGACGAGGGAAAACCCACTTTGTCTCGCCGAGAGAGTGATCATCCCGGCGTGACATGGCAGTGCTCATCATCGCCCCTTTCGCCCAGTGAACTGCTGGCAGTTCGGTTAGTTTAATACCTCTATCTGCTGGGCTGCAAAAGCTGCAACAGCCCAGCGCTTGATGATCGCAGCGACATCTTCTTCGGGCAGTTTGTCAACCAGCGTAACAGGTGATGTACTGCCAGTCCCCGATCTGCGTAAAGTCCGCACTTTGCAACGTCTAGTTCATCAAACTCTGCTCCAGCGCATCGCAAATTCCGTGTGCTACCGCGAGATGAATCTGTTGGATGATCGGCGTTTCATCGCTAGGCGCGATGAGCAGGTGATCGCAGTCGGCCCCCATGGCTTCGCCCCTAGCGCCGGTGAAGCCTATCGTAACGAGGCCGCGCGTGCGTGCGGCGCGCAGCGCCGCCAGAATGTTCGGCGAACGACCGGAGGTCGAAAGGGCAAGTAGCACGTCCCCGCGCACACCCAAGCCTTCGATCTGACGCACGAATACTCGCTCGAACCCGTAATCATTCGATATTGCGGTCAGTACAGAGCTATCGGTAGTCAATGCAATCGCAGCGCAAGCGGGGCGCTCCCTCTTATACCGGCCCACGATCTCAGCGGCGACGTGCTGGGCATCCGCAGCGCTGCCCCCATTGCCTACGATCAGGAGCTTGTTGCCGGCGCGGAGGCGTTCGCTGATGACATTAGCGATGTTTTCCAGAGTAAGAAGTATCGTACTATCCCGCACGGCACGCTCCAATGCGCCGAGTGATCGCTCAAGATGCGCTCGGATCACGCCTACTCCGACCGACTCCTCTGTGGTTTGCTTGCCCAAAAATGCACCAACAGTCACGATAGCTCGCCGTCCTACTTAGGCTGATATAGCTGCACGAGCAAGTCCGCTTTGATGAAACTTTCTCGCAGCAAGCCCGGCGCTCGAATCAGCTTCTTATCGGCCGAGTGCTGAAAATTGATAATCCAAATTGGTATCAATATTTTAGGTGCGCTTCACGCGATTTTGTTTCTCGCGTGGTCACGATATCTCTCGGTGGGGCAGGTCGGGCGCACCTAGGAAAGTCCTTCCATTATTGTCCACGAGCGGCAACGAGCGCGCACGCGAACAGCGCTGCGATTGCCCGAGTGCCAGGATCAGTGCTGGAACGTGGTTCCCAGGCACTCCCCATCAGGCACCGGAAGCTCTCGCCGGCAACTGCCGCTGCGATCGTCTGCGTTCCCTGAGCATCTCGTCTTATCCTAGGATCGGTGAAAGGAGATAGCTGAGCACGCTGCGCTTGCCGCTCTTGATGTCCACGGTGACCGCTGTGCCGCGCCCCAGATTGACTTGATTGTCATCGATCCGCATTTGCAGCTTGAAATTCGCTCTGAACAAGACAAGAACCACAACATGAAGTGAAGCCGCTTTTCGGAAGAGCAGATCACCGGCACTTTGAAGGTGCACGAGGCTGGTGTTTCGATTGCGATCTTTGCCGGAAGCACTGTGGCAGTGACGCCAGTATCAATGGAAGGCCAAGTTTGGCGGGATAAATTCCCCAGAGGCTCGGCGGCTGAAGATCCGCAACTCACTAACTAACGGTTGACGGCTCGGCTCGGCTTGCGGCTAGATACGCTACTATTTGAGCGGAGTCGTGTATGAATACTGTGTCAGACGATCACGCGAATTTTGTGTTTTCTGGCGCTTGCCCAATTTGCCAAAAGTCTGTCACCTTCTCAGCTACCAATCCGTGGTTCCGTGACTTTCTTTCGTGCAGCGGATGCGGATCAGTGCCGCGAGAGCGCGCGTTGATGCTGGTTTTGCAGCGTGAGCGGCCAAATTGGCGCGATCTTGCAATCCACGAATCATCACCGGCAGAGCGAGCCGCATCGTTGATGCTAAAGCGTTACTGTCGCCGCTATGTGGCAACGCAGTTTTTCCCCAACGTGGAGCCGGGATCGCTGCATCACGGATATCGATGCGAAAACCTGGAACGATCGACTTTCCAAGATGGGTCTTTCGATGTTGTGATCACCCAAGACGTTATGGAGCACGTCTTTGATCCAGCGTCTGCTTATCGAGACATCTCTAGGACGCTCAAACCTGGAGGTATCTACATTCATACCGTCCCGATTTATAAGGAAAAAGTCAATTCAGAGCGAAGAGCTAGGCTGGTCGGGAACCAAGTAGAACATATCTTTCCGCCCGAATACCACGGAAACCCAATCGATCAAAAGGGCTCATTGGTTACGTATCACTATGGTTACGACCTGCATGATCTGATCGCCAGCTGGACACCTTTTTCGGTCGAGATCACCCGCTTTAATGATCGCGAACACGGAATAATTGCTGAATTTTCTGAGGTTGTCGTTTGCCGAAAGCAACGGCGCGGGACCTGAACGCGCTTGCCCATACGTTTCGTTTCGTTAGCATGCATTCGGCGAATGCTCGCTCGCACTCCCAAGGTGCGGCCAGAGAAAGGCTTACCCGAAGAGCATACCGCGGTGTTGAAGTGACCCTACCACGGCGGCAAAGATGGCGCACGCGAATTGCGACTGCCCTAAAGCCGGATCATTGTCACAAGTCATCCCCAGCGGCGCTTCTCATCAAGTGCGATCCTCTTAATCTAGCGCTCCCGCATCGTGTCGTGCTTGTACCTTAGGATCGGCGAAAAAAGATAGCTCAGCACGCTGCGTTCGCCGGTCTTAATCTCCACAGTGACTGCCATGCCGAGCCCGAGATCAACCAGATTGTCATCAATCTGCATTTGCGTTCGGTCAAGTGAGACTCGCGCCGAATAGGACAGCTCCTGCCCCTTGGGTTCGCTGCTGGCGTTGTTAGCGCTGTTCACATTTTGGGCGTTTGGTTTATCGCGGGCAATAGCGTCCCGAGAAACGCTGATCACCTTGCCGTGGAGGAGGCCATAACGGGTGAAATTGAAGGTATCGACCTTGATCTCCACGTCCTGGCCCGGATGCACGAAACCGATGTCGTGGTTCGAGATCATGGCCTCAACCTCGAGATGGTTCTTCTCCGGCACCAGCACGAGCAAAGCCTGCGCTGGCGTGACGACCCCGCCAATTGTGTGGATGGCAAGTTGCTGCACCACCCCGTCCACCGGAGCGGCGAGCTTCTGGAATTTGACGCGCTGCTCCGCTTTAGCAACGTCTTCGACGAGGCCGGCCGCCTTCACCTCCGCCTTATTGAGCGCGTCCAGCAGGTTACTATGGAACTCCGCGATCGTCTGCTCGCGCGTCTGCACAATGCCGGCGATGGCGGCTTCAGATTCATTCAGACGGCTCCTCTGCACGCTGACATCCTGTTGCTGCTCGATCAACTGCTGGAGCGATTGCAGATATTGCAGCTTTGAGCCGAACTCGCGGTTGTACAAAGCGCTGTATATGTCGACCCGTTGCTGCACCACGGGAATGGTCGCTTCGAGTTTGCTGATCGTGGCCGCCGTGGTCGAGCGCTCCGCTTCCTTTTGCGCCAGTTGTTTGTCTAGGGCCGCGATCTTCGAGCGCTGCTGCGCTACCTGGTCGATCAGGAGCTGGCGGGCCACTGTGGCGAGCTGCGGGGGCGCGCCTACGGGCGGATGGAAGTTGATAGTGGGATCCGCGACATCGGACAGCGCCGCTCGCAGGCGTGCGATATCGAGCTGCGCCGCAGTGAGGTCGCTCTTGAGATGGTCGCGCTCGGCAAGATACATGGTTGGATCGAGTTCGATGAGCACATCGCCCGCCCTAACCGCCTGGCCGTCTCGTACGTGGATGGCGCGCACCACTCCGGTCTCGAACGGCTGAATGGTCTTAGTGCGGCCGCTGGTAATAATCTGTCCGGGAGCGGAGGCGACGATGTCGACTTTGCCCAACCCGGCCCAACCCACCGCCAGACAGACCAGCGTGATGATGATGAGCCCGATTGCTCTGCCTGTGGGTGACGGCGGCGACTCGATGATCTCCAGCGCAGCCGGTAGAAATGCGATCTCTTCCCGATCGCGCCGGCTACGCGGTGGGAACGGAACGATCTTGGGGCACTTCGCGGCATCGTTAGCGGACTTCGTGGATCCCGATCTCATGGATGCCACCTTGCATGCGATAGAACTCCGCATAGCGCCCACCATTTCTGATCAGCTCGTCATGCGTGCCGTCTTCGATCAGACGGCCACGCTCGATGGTCACGATACGGTCGCAGGCGCGCACCGTCGAAAGGCGATGAGCGATGATGAAGACGGTGCGTCCCTTGGCGATCTCGCGCATGTTCTGTTGTATGACCCGCTCGCTCTCGTAGTCCAGCGAGCTGGTAGCCTCATCGAGGATGAGGATGCGTGGATTGCTCATCAAGGCGCGGGCAATCGCGATGCGCTGGCGCTGGCCACCGGAAAGTGAAGCACCCCGCTCGCCGACTATCGTGTCATAGCCCTCGGGCAGCTCGAGAACAAAGTCATGCGCGCCGGCGAGCTTGGCGGCAGCGATGACCCACTGCATCGGCGCGGCCGGATCAGCCAGGGCGATGTTGTCGCGCACCGAGCTATTAAACAACACATTTTCCTGCAGCACGATGCCGATTTGGCGCCGCAACCATGAGATGTCGACCATCGCAAGGTCGACGCCGTCCACCATCACCCGTCCGCTCTCCGGCACATAGAGCCGTTGCATAAGCTTGGTGAGGGTGCTCTTGCCCGAACCCGACGGGCCGATGATGCCCACCATCTGCCCCGCAGGCACGGCGATACTGATGTCATGCAGTGTTTCGGCTGCATCAATACGGTAGCGGAAGGTCACGTGCTCGAAGGTGACATCGCCGCGGATGGCCGGCAACGCTGCGCGCGCTGGGTTGTAGGTCGGCTCCGCCGCCCTATTGAGGATGTCTCCCAGGCGAGCAATGGAAAGGCGCGCCTGATGAAAATCCTGCCAGATCTGCGCCAGTCGTAGCACCGGCGCGCTCACCCGGCCCGCGAGCATGTTGAAGGCGACGATCTCGCCGACAGTGAGGTTGCCATCGATCACCAGCTTGGCGCCATAGTAAAGCGTCGCCGCAATCACCAGTTTGTTGACGAGCTGCACGCAATTGCTCGCTGCATTGCCCAGACTGATCACTTTGAAGCTCGCTGCTACATAGCTCGCCAGCTGCTCCTCCCAGCGTCGCTGCATCTGTGGCTCGACCGCCATAGACTTGAGAGTTTCAACGCCGGTGACGCTCTCCACGAGGAAGGCTTGGTTCTCGGCACCGCGCTGGAATTTGACATCGAGACTCTCCCGGAACAATGGCGTCGCTGCCGCAGAGATGCCGATGTAAAAAGGAAAGGACGCAAGCACGATCCCGGTCAGCAGCGGCGAGTAGAGGAACATCACTGCCAGGAATACGAAGGTGAAGACCAGATCGATGACTAGCGTGAGTGATGAGCTAGTCAGAAAATTGCGAATATTCTCGAGCTCGCGCACACGCGCGACCGAATCACCCACGCGTCGCGCCTGGAAATACGCAATCGGCAGCGCGAGCAAATGGCGAAACAGCCGAGCACCGAGCTCGACGTCGATGCGGTTGGTCGTGTGCGCGAAGAGATAAGTGCGGATAATGCCTAGGATCGTCTCGAATAGGCCGACCGCGACGAGCCCCAGGGTAAGCACGTCGAGGGTATTTATGCTGCGATGCACCAACACCTTGTCGATCACCACCTGGAAAAACAGGGGAGAAACTAGCGCCAAGATCTGCAGAAAAAACGAGGCAAGAAGTACTTCCGCGAGAGGCCGTCGATATTTATAAATTGCACCGAGGAACCATGCGATATTGAACTGGCGCGACACATCAAGCAATCCAGCTCGTCGCGTCATTAGCACGAGACGGCCGTCCCAGACCGCCTCGAACTCGGCCCGGGTCATCAGCGCCGGCCGGCGCGGAGGCGATTGCACCATCACTTTATCCGCACTGGCCCTGCCGAGGAGTATGAACCCACCATCCTTAAGGGCAGCGATAGCCGGTAGGGGCGTGTTCGGCAGTCGTGCCCACGTGGTGTTGCGCGCGCGTGCCTTGAGCCCGAATTCAATGGCAACCCGCAGCATTTCCGGAATGCCAATGGTGGAGCCGCCGAAGCGATGGCGGATCTGCTCGGGATCGGCACCGATGCCGAGCGAACGCAATAATGTGACCAACGAGAAAAGACCGACCACATTCCTATTGTCGGCGTCATCGGGACTATCCATCATTGCAACGCATAAACTCTTACAAATTAACTCTTATAAATCGGTTTGGGTCGACTGCGGCCACTGACGACACACGAATAGGCGAAGAAATTCTTGGTATGGCAGGGCGCAATTCTCAAAATGAACCTTACGGTCGTTCGGCACGATGAGAATTGGTTGAAATCGCTCATCGCGCTCTTTTCAGAAACCCGCTCACAACTGGCGGTCGTGCGCTAGGTTTTCAGGCAATCGCGTGCCAGCTCGTTCCAGGATTGAGAGCTACTGGTCCACCGCCGATCACGTTGTTTCCATTCATGTCCCAGATCGCAGCCTGCCCGTTCGTGTTTTGCCAAAGAATATCAGTATGACCGTCGCCAAAGTAGTCACCCGTTCCAATGGCCTTCCAACTCGGACCAGCATTGAGAGCCACTCCATTCTGGCTCACTGGTCCACCGCCGATCACGTTGTTTCCATTCATTTCCCAGATCGCAGCCTGCCCAGTCACCGTATTTTGCCAAAGGATATCGGAATGACCGTCACCATTGAAATCGCCTGTTCCGATCGCTGTCCAACTCGGACCAGCATTGAGTGCCATTCCGTTCTGACTCACTAGTCCACCGGCTCCATTGCCGAGCACGTTGGTCCCATTCATTTCCCAGATTGCAGCCTGCCCAGTTACTGTGTTTTGCCAAAGGATGTCGGAATACCCGTCGCCATTGAAATCGCCGGTTCCGATCGCTTTCCAACTCGGACCAGCATTGAGGGCCGCTCCATTCTGGCTCACTGGTCCACCGCCGATCACGTTGGTCCCATTCATTTCCCAGATCACGGCCTGTCCAGTTGTTGTGTTTTGCCAAAGGATGTCCGAATTCCCGTCATGGTTGAAATCGCCTGATCCGATGACGTCCCAATTCGGACCCGGATTGGGGCCAACTGTGCCTCCGCCGATCTTATTGGTTCCATCCATTTCCCAAATATCAGCCTGCCCATTCGTATTCTGCCAAAGAAAGTCGGACAGACCATCGCCGTTGAAGTCACCTGTTCCGATCAGGTTCCAACCTAGACCCGGATCAGGACCAGCCGGCCCACCACCGAAGGCGGTAGTGCCGTTCTGTTCCCAGATCACCGCCTGTCCATCCGTGTTTTGCCAGATCAGGTCGGAATAGCCAGTCCCATAGAAATCAGCGTTGGTTTGACCAAGCGCGCCCGTGGTGGTCGGAGTCGCAATGAACCCGTGCTGGAGGTCGTTGCCATCCTCATAAGACCCGACGACTTGGCCGGCGTCGTTGATCCCCCAGACGGTGGTACCAAAAAGGCTACTAGCATTGGGGGCGTCGAAATTCGTGAACACCCCATTGCTGTAGGTAAAGCCATGTGACACGCCGCTGCTATCGTAATAGGTGCCAGCTACGACACCGGAGGCATTGATCCCGGCGACATAGGTTCCAAGAGTGTTCACGCCCCCGGCAGCGGGATCACTGAAATTAGTGAAAACCCGATTGTTATAGATAAAGCCATGTGGCGTACCGTTGCTGTCCCAGTACGTACCAGCTACCTCGCCCGAGGCGCTAATCTCGACCGGGAGGGTACCGACAGAAATTGTGCCTCCCTTGGGATCGCTGCCCGCACCCGGGTCGTCCAAATTGGTGAAAACCCCATTCCTATAGATAAAGCCGTGCTCGACAAACCCAAAATCGAATGAGGTGGAATAGCTTCCAGCTATCGCGGCGGAAGCATTGATCGCGGTGACTTGGGTATCTGATGAACTGACAGATGTGCCGGGGATCGTAAAAACGCTACTTGGATCGGTGAAACTGGTAAACGTCCCACCGCTATATGTGAAACCATGATAATTGCCTTGGCTGTCGGTATAATCTCCGGCTATCTCCCCAAATTTGTTTATCCCAGCCACATAGGTGCTGCCGTTGCTGCCGGTGCCGGGATCGCTGAAATTGTGGAAAATGCCGTTATTATAAATGAAACCGTACTCGCCACCGCCGCTGGGGGAATAATCCCCAACCACTTGGCCGGAGTCGTTGATGCCGGAGACAGTGGTATCGTTGAGGCCGGCGGGATCGTTGAAAGTAGTAAGAACTCCATTATAAATGAAGCCGTGATAAGTATTGTTACCATCATGATAAAAGCCAGCGACCTCGCCCGAACTATTGATCTCCTCTCCCTCAATGGTCGCATTAGGAACATTGAACACGGTAAACGAGAACTTCGCCACCGACTCCTCCTCTTAATTTAAATCGATAAACAAAATTCAAGATTAATACCGACCATCAACGATGGTCCACCCCATACTCGGTGTCAATACCCTACCCATCATGGAGAGGATCGATCTGCTCCGATGCCGACAAAGCGCAAAAAGCGCCACTAAGGAAATAGGGCAGGCAGGATATTGGCGGACGACTCATGGCCGCAACACTATAGGTGACTACCCTCCACAATTCCCTCTCGACTTTAGGCGATGGCGTGCCAGCTCATCCCAGGATTGAGAGCGGCTCCATTCGGGCTCACCACCGGTCCACCGCCGATCACGTTGTTTCCATTCATGTCCCAGATCGCAGCCTGCCCGTTCGTGTTTTGCCAAAGAATATCAGTATGACCGTCGCCAAAGTAGTCACCCGTTCCAATGGCCTTCCAACTCGGACCAGCATTGAGAGCCACTCCATTCTGGCTCACTGGTCCACCGCCGATCACGTTGTTTCCATTCATTTCCCAGATCGCAGCCTGCCCAGTCACCGTATTTTGCCAAAGGATATCGGAATGACCGTCACCATTGAAATCGCCTGTTCCGATCGCTGTCCAACTCGGACCAGCATTGAGTGCCATTCCGTTCTGACTCACTAGTCCACCGGCTCCATTGCCGAGCACGTTGGTCCCATTCATTTCCCAGATTGCAGCCTGCCCAGTTACTGTGTTTTGCCAAAGGATGTCGGAATACCCGTCGCCATTGAAATCGCCGGTTCCGATCGCTTTCCAACTCGGACCAGCATTGAGGGCCGCTCCATTCTGGCTCACTGGTCCACCGCCGATCACGTTGGTCCCATTCATTTCCCAGATCACGGCCTGTCCAGTTGTTGTGTTTTGCCAAAGGATGTCCGAATTCCCGTCATGGTTGAAATCGCCTGATCCGATGACGTCCCAATTCGGACCCGGATTGGGGCCAACTGTGCCTCCGCCGATCTTATTGGTTCCATCCATTTCCCAAATATCAGCCTGCCCATTCGTATTCTGCCAAAGAAAGTCGGACAGACCATCGCCGTTGAAGTCACCTGTTCCGATCAGGTTCCAACCTAGACCCGGATCAGGACCAGCCGGCCCACCACCGAAGGCGGTAGTGCCGTTCTGTTCCCAGATCACCGCTTGCCCATCCGTGTTCTGCCAGATCAAGTCGGAATAGCCGTCGCCGTAGAAGTCATTCGGGACCGGGAACGAAGCCGAGAAGACCTGTGTATCCGCAGTAAACTGATTAGAAGTAATAAACTGGGTCTCCCATCCGACCACAAACTGGTTGTTTCCTAGGGAAGTGACGGTTGGTGAAAAAACATCATTCGTGCCATTTGACGAAGCGACAGTAATTGGCGAGCTGAGAGCCTGGCCCGTTTGGCCGAAAATTTCAGCCTGGACCGTCGCGCTCCCGCTAGGAGTCGAATCAAGCCAAGTCACCACAAAATCATTATTCGAAAGAGCAGCAACCGAGGGTTGCAGCAACCTGTCGCCAGCAGCCGAACTCGCAATCAGAAATGGCACAGAAGCGGACGCACCCGTGGAATTAAAAAATTCGCCAGACAAAACGTTAGGCGCGGCTGAGTTTTCGCCCACAAGTAAAAGATTGCCGTTACCAAAAGTGGCAAGTCCAAGACCGCCGGTTGCAAAAAAGACTGGAGTAGCTTGTTGGATGATAGTGCCGGTTGGCGTAACGACCGCATATTGCGGAGTATCCGCCGCCCCGTTAAATTGATCCCAAGTGATGACAAAGTTGCCGTTTGCTGTCTGCTTGCCAAGCAACAATGCACCAAAGCCAGGCTCTGGCGCAAAAGAGATCGACGGGCCCGCCGGCGCCAGCGCACTATTCCTTCCGGCAAGTATTATTCGTGAAGTTCCGCCGTTAATCTCGTCAAAGGATTCTTCAAAGCCACCTGACGCTGGACCTACTGTCAATTGTGAGATGCTGCCGTCATTTAATGTGGCGGAGCTGTTCGCAGCCTCTTGAATTTCGGTCCTAATAGTCGTCTGCGTTTGCGACGGGCTTGTGATTGCAAGGTCGAGCTTTGTAAAGGGGGCCGCGTTATCCGCAAATAGCGACACCGTCTGGCCTCCAGTCAGACTGGCGACACCATATAAGTTGCCTGGGTTATTAACTATCGCATTTGTGCTGACCCCGGGATTAAGTAGGTCGAGTTGATTGTTGAACTCGAAGGCCGCGATATATGAGAGTGAGTCAGTGGGAGAAATTTCTTGATTCGAGGTTGTAAACACACTTGTGTTGGGTGAAACGGGAGTTATCCTCGTCATAGTGATGGCCCTCGCCTGTGCGTTAGCGCCAATATTCAGCCCGATGACGCCGGAGTTTGAGTTGGAGACATCAATATTCCCGGTAAAAGTACCTGTGGTGACTTCGGGTTCGCCGCTGCAAGAAATGATATAATTGTTAGAATTACTCGTCGAAGCCGTTCTTGTGCCGCTTGTGATTATGGGTGCCGTGTTCAATCTTTCTATTGATTAAGCTTCATGCAGCGGCATTGAGCGGAAAATGCTAAATTTATACAATTTCTGCGGCCATTACCCCCTATAAACAATAAATGGAAGCATAATAGCTGAACTTTTTAACGTTATGTCTATTGGGACCAAGATGTCAATATTCAACCGGCGGAGCTCTCCCGAGCCCGATCGTGAGCTTCTCATCCTTGGCATGACGCAGCTCTGATGGGCCCATGTCAGGATGGCGTTGCTGGTGAGTTCGCCGCCATTGTCGCTGACCGCCATCTTCGGCGTGCCGTGCTCAACCACAAGCCGGTCTAGTTCTCGCGCCACCCGGCTGCCGGAGAGCGAGCTATCGACACCAGCGCCAGGCACTCGCGGGTGCAGTCGTCGACCACGCGGAAGCGGCGGGTCACCGCGACCTGACAATTGTCTTGCTTGCCCAGTTGGCCGCAATATTGCCGTGCAACCCCGACCGAATGCCGCCCCTTTTTAGGAAAGCCCGTATCATCGTATCATCGATGATCCAGGCTTCAATCTCTCCGTGGCGCGCGATGCTCGGCAGCACTAATTCACGAACCTTGGTGGTCCGACCAGTCGCCTTGACCGACAAAATGCAACAATGACTGGTGTTGCGCTCCTGTCCGCTCAGGAGCCGTGATCGCCGCCATCGGCTCGACACTCTTGCGATCGCAAGACATCATCAGACCGGTGCAGTAATCGCGAAGCGGTTTAGCTCGGCCCGCGTGCCCGATCACGCTCGTAAGACCCTCAACATACGCCGAAAACCGCGACGCGACGTCCCCCCGATTTTGCCAGACCCATCTCAGCCTCTCCGTATGCTGAAAAGATGAGTCTTCTCAAGTATATAATTCTTCTCGGCAAAAGGCCGCGACACTCTGAATTAGTAAGACTAGAAAGTGCCAACGCCAAAATATACCGAAGACCAACTAAAGACAGGTCAGCATCCGCCGGATGGCCCGGCCGGTGCGCCAAATTGTTGCGGCCATTTTGGAAAAGATCCACCAAACCAAAGGGAAACCTTGAGACCGCCTCCTAACTGCATCAGCAATGCGAACGACCTTACGTTTACGATATTGATCAATTTCTGAACGAGCTTGCGCTCGATATCGATCAAGTTCTGAGCGAGCTTGCGCCCGATATCGATCAAGTTCTGAACGGGCTTCCGCTCGCAATCCGGCAATTTGGTTCTGCAAATCCGTGACTTGGTTTTTCAGATCTGCGACTTGGTTTTCCAGATCTGCGCCTCGTTGCATTCCAGTCCGCAGGCGATTTTGCAAGCGAAACGCGTCAAACAAAGATAACGACCTCGTAATCGATGCAATCCGTCGAAGTCCGGGCCAGTCGCTGTAAGTGCGGAGCATTGAATGAATCCGTACACGATACAGGCAAGCTACTCTGGGGATGATCGATATCCCGTGACCTCGCGACTTGAGCGCCAAGTAAAAAGCCCAATCCTCGAACTTAGCTTTGGTATGCTCTCCCCATCCTCCGACGTTTCGAGCCATGGCGACCCGAACCCCAGAATTCGCGTGGCCGAGGATGTTTTCTGTTTGCGCTGCGATCGCTCCATCGCCGAGTGGGCGATATGTGTAACCGGCCAACCCTAGACCCGATCGGAAATCGTCGCCATCGTTGAAGGCTCTTAGATATGGGACAGCTGCGCCTGCGTCAGGATTGCGGTTGAGCGCCACGACTATATCCCGAACCCAATCATTGAGCGGAATGTCATCTGAATCTATATTTAGAAGATACGGGGTCTTACAGGCGGCCAACGCCGTATTTCTGGCGCCCGCCAGTCCCTTATTAACTTCATGTCGAATGATCCGATGAGGTGCGCTGAGCTTGGTGGCCGCCGACTCGAGCTGCAGGGCCATTTCCCGTTGAGAGGCATCATCGACAATTATTACCTCTGCAGGCGGTAGAGACTGATTATTCAACGCGTTAACTAGGTCTTCGACATATTGCAATGGCGTATTGAAATACGGAATGACCACTGATGCCAAGCCCTCTAGATTTGCATTCGTTTCCAGTGACTCCGTCGGGAAATTAATTGGCGTCGGCACCTGCGCCCTAACTTCGGCAAGCAGCGTTCTACGAATGAAATCTCTTTCTGAGGGCGATTTTGCAACACTCTCCATGATTCTGCGGAACAGGGCAGCGGAAGTCGGATCCGCCAATCCCTCGCGCCAAACAGGGCTGGAAAATATCTCGGGAATTCCTCCCGTGTTGGTCGAGACGGCAACGCCTCCCGCTGAAACGACATCTAAGATGGCGATGGGATAATTGTCCGCCCGATATGGCAATATAAATAGCGCTCTTGGCGAAGCCTCCAGGATGAAGGATCGCAGAGTGTGCCAGTCGAAGTCCTCGTGCTCCACAACTGTGAAATGCGGCCTCAATTCATCCAAGCGATGATCCATCGCCTTGTCGATCCGCTTCCCGACGGCAACGATTTTTTTTACGCCCGCAGATTGCAATTCGACGATGCCCTGGCTTACTGCCTCGACAAATAGATCAAATCCCTTCATAGGGATTCTTTTCCCGATAAAGACGATGTCGGTAACAGCCTCGGCAGGTTTCAAATCAATAGGTACAACCTCATAGAAGTATGGGATCAATCTAATCTTTTCTGGAGCCGGCTTTATACCGGATTCTGCGTATAAATCCCGGAGGAACTTTGTTGGAAAGACAACCAGATCCGCGGCTTCGATGCTGATCTTTTCTTTTTCCGGCGTATTCGCGCCGAAGTCTTGCCAACATTCATTCGCGTTCTCAAGATAGAACGAACTTCCGTGACAGTGGACAACCGTGCAGAGTGTTTCAGGTAATATTCCGGCACGCTTTGCTTGAGAGATCCTGCATCCTATGCCTCTGTAGTCTTGATATTGAACGCTCCGGACGTTCGGCAACAAGAAGAGAAGGTGTTCGGTAGCTTCAAATAGAAGATCTTCCGGCGGTTTTAACGCTGACCTCTTTACTATCTGAGACGGGTGAAAAATACCGGTTGGCCAGGGGTCAAATGAACTTGGTTCGATAGGATCGTAAAGTAGTACGATTGAATTTTCATACTGCTTTCTTTGGTTCGCGACAAACGCCCCAATCCCTCCTGAATGGTTTGCTCCGGGATATTCTGTGGTGACGAGAATGTCGACAGGCTCCGTCGCAGTACGAATTCCCAATTGCGCCAAGTAGCGAACGTGATCCGCCGCGTTATAACTAACGTCTGCTATGATCGTTGATAACGCCGAATCGAATTTGTTGGGATGGACATGCCCGGCCTTTATGACCGAGAGTCCCGCCGCACCAAGAAGCCCGCAAAGCTCTAGCAGTGTCCACTCGCGTATATGAGCAGAGTTCGCCGGAATTGCCTCGTTTCTAGCATAGTTAAGCCGCGATCGATCCGGCGTCGATAGAATGAGCCGGTTCTCGGGGTTCGACGCTAATACTCGGCGGAGAAGAACTAAGAACGGTCGAGGGTCCGTAAGATGCTCGATAACGTCGCTTGCAATTACAACGCTCGGCGCGTCAGACGTTACGATGAGACCGCATACATTAAAAACGTCATTCCAGTCAGCTAGGTTACACTCATAAAACGTCGCATATGGAATGTTCTCGCGTGCCGAAGCCAGCGATCTTTGATAGTCGACAGCGATGACCTCGACCTCTGTCCCCTCGGTAATGGCCCGAAGTTTAAGTGCGTTCCCACAGCCCAAATCAACAATGCGTCTCGCGTTAATTTCATTCGCAACGTTACGAGCATAATTGTAGACATCCGCTTGCCAGACAACCACTGTATGAGGGCTATCGTCGAAAACGACGTTGTGCGTCCTGAACTGTCCCTTGCTGCCATAATTCGATGCACTCGAACACTCGTCCGGGCGATACCGTAAGGTCGAGAAGTCCCCAGCGAAAAATTCTACTGGGCGCAGCACCGGCATTTCGAATTCCGGATGATCCTCGGAAAGGCTAGAGATAGTCACACAAATTCCCCTTCGTCTTTTAGCCAGTCGATCGTTTCGCGCAACGCCGTAACGAATGGAACAACCGGCTTCCAGCCGGTCTCCCGCTTAATCCGTTCACAACAAAGGATGCTCATCGGGACGTCGAATGTCCGAGCTGGAGCAAATTCAAGCTTGGCCTTTTGTCCGAGCGCCGACTCTATTGCCGAGACGATTTGAAGGATAGATTTGCCGCCATCGGAGCCGCCCACGTTAAAGTTGCGTAGCTGCCCTTGATAATTACCTAGGGATATCAACGCAGAAATTGCGTCGTCGATGTAAACGTAATCTCGGACGTTGGAACCATCGCCAAATATCGTAACTGGCTTGTCGCGAATCATTTGTCGGACGACGGTTGGAATTAGCCCTTGATGCCTAATGCCTGTCTGCAGAGGCCCAAACGGGTTTGCGAGCCGAACGGAAAAACCGCGCAGACCGTGCAAGCGCTCAAAAAGCTGCACATATTTCTCAATTGCAAGTTTGTTGATGCCATAGGCCCCGATGGGATTGGTGGGATGATCTTCAGTGATTGGCACGTTGTTGGTAGGACCATATATGGTACCGCCGGAAGATACGAAGACCACCCGCGAAACGCCGTTGCTTACGGCAGCTTCAAGCATTCTGACGGTGCCAACTACGCTTTTTTGAATGTCAGCCACCATTTCGATGTTTGCTATGTTCGGCAATGTAGCGTGGATCAGATGATAGACAATTTCGGCGCCGTGAATAGCAGTTGCGAGAATGGTTTCGTCCGAGAAATCGCCGGTGATGACATTTACGCCCTTCAGTGCGCGTAGATTTAAGAAACTTCGGCCGAAGGCGGAGACCTCAAACCCAGCTTTCACTAACTGTCGACATAAGTGAGTTCCAATAAAGCCACCGCCACCGAGAACGACCACCTTCACGACTTCCTCCCCCCGACTTCCTTGCCGATGCGATGTTGCTCATGTCGCCCCCGCTCGGCGGTTATCTCGCCCGCGCCAGAGATCCGCCGCCCGGCAATACAGTCATGTAGCACGGGCTGTCACGCCTCACCGACATCGCGCTGGGCAGCGAAAAGCAAGGCGTCACGCCATCGATCAAATGCACGATCCGCCGCGGATCGGCCATCTCAAGGCCAAGCACTGCATCGACCCAACTATCTCTGGTTCAAGCAAGGCTTCGCCAACAACGTAATTTTCGCCGTTGTCGATTAGCTTCCCGGCCTCAGGTTGCGCAAACCCTGGCCACACTCTTGGCCCAATCAGATGATTGCGGACGGAGATCGCTGGCGTCACCACCCCGCCGGAGAGCATAACAGCTGCGGGTGGCGAGATGCGCAACAGAGGCGATGGTCTACTGCTCAACTGTACGGCGATTTCGCATCAATGTCCGCTCCCAGGCAAGTGCATGATCAATAATCGTATCCAGGTCGTCAAACTGCGGAGACCAACTCAGTCGTGAACGGATTTTCGACGCTTGCGCGATGATAGCCACTGGATCACCTTCGCGGCGGGAAGCGATCCGAACCGGAATGTCATGCCCGACGGCGCGGCGGACGCTGTCAATAACTTGGAGCACCGAATAGCCGCGTCCGTAGCCGCAGTTAAACGTGGCATTTGGACCTTTGCTCCGCAAATAATCTAACGCGGAAAGATGTGCGCGTGCAAGATCGCAGACATGGATATAGTCGCGTATGCAGGTGCCGTCCGGCGTAGGATAATCAGTGCCGAATACATCGAGATGATCGCGCAAGCCCAGCGCGGCCTGAATTGCAACTTTGATCAGATGCGTCGCGTCGGGCGCGGAATGCCCCGTACGCATTCGAGGATCCGCGCCGGCTACGTTGAAGTACCTTAGGATCACGTAGCTGAGGCCATGCGCTGTCGCAGCATCCTGCAGCATCACCTCGGTCATCAGTTTTGACCACCCGTAGGGGGACAATGGGACTGGCACTGCGTCCTCGGAGACCGGCACTTGTAGCGGATTTCCGTACACGGCCGCGGTCGAGGAGAAGATAAAATGGCGAACTCCGCCGGCAATCGCGGTCTCCAATAGCGTCCGTGAGTTTGCGGTATTATTGCGATAGTAATCCAAGGGATGACCAATTGATTCGGAAACCACAATTGATGCAGCGAAATGCAATATGGCCTCTACGCGATGACTTTTGATTAGTGAGGCTACTAGTATCGCATCGCCAACGTCCCCCACGATGACCGGCACATCCCTCGGCAAAAAAGCTGTGCGTCCGGTGGAAAGGTTGTCGAGTACAACCACCCGCTCCCCGGCTTCCACGAGGGTATGAACCATATGGCTTCCAATGTAGCCAGCGCCTCCCGTCACCAATACGCTCATGCGTACCTTTGCAATTATCCCTTTAGCCCGCGATTACAGTCCAGAGATGCGCCTTGAGGCACAACGTCCGAGGCTTATGCTCTACCTCAGAATCTACTCGGCGATGCGTGAGCCCCCAGCTCACCGACGCACAGAACGAATTCGGAATTGCGGAAGCGCGTATAATGCGAATACGAAAAGCTTCACATCCGCATAATGCCGTCCCGGAACTGAACTCGGAAGTCCAAAACATCGGAGCGATATAAGCCTCAGGACTTGGAGTGTCCAGAGCCAATTCCTTTCGCTGCTGCAGGAATGGTCCGCGGAGACTTCACCTTCCACCGAGCTTTGATCCAGCGGCGGTTAGAGTCTGCGGCAACGAATACTCAGCACCAAGCTTCTGGCCCTCCCCGCGCTACCGAGACCGACCGTTCGCCGTCGCCAGAAGGGGACCTGTGTGCCCGCCTGCAAACGTATGCCCCTCGTGACCTTGCCCCACGGGCTTAATCCAGTTTGAAGTTCGTTCTGGCCCACGACAAGGACCAGAGCATGAAACGCAGCCGCTTGTCGGAAGAGCAAATCATCGGGATTTTGAAGGAGAACGAGGCCGGCGTCTCGGTCGCCGACCTGTGTCGCAAGCATGGCGGCGGCGACGCCAGCATCTAAAAATGGAAGGCCAAGTTCGGTGGGATGGAGATCTCGGAGGCCAAGCGGCTGAAGACGCTGGAGGACGAGAACACGCGGCTAAAACGGCTGTTGGCCGACGCCATGCTGGACAACACGGCCTTGAAGGATCTCTTGGGAGAGAAATGGTGACGCCCGCGGCCAAGCGGAAAGCTGTCGCCCATCTGCGAGGCGCATTCGGGATGAGCGAACGGCGGGCGTGTAAAGCCATCGGCTGCTGCCGCATGACCATGAGATACCAGACGACCCGGGCGGACGAAGCCGGCCTTCGCCAGCGCATGAGGGCGATCGCCCAGGAGCGCCGCCACTTCGGCTATCGGCGCCTGCACGTTCTGCTCAAGCGAGAGGGCTATGTGATCAACCACAAGAAGCTGTTCCGGCTCTACCGGGGAGAGAAGCTTGCGGTGCGTCGCCGTGGCGGTCGCAAGCGGGCGATCGGGACCCGGGCGCCAGTGATGGTGCCAATGGCGCCGAACGACCGCTGGTCTCTTGACTTCGTGTCGGATCAACTCACCGGCGGCCGCCGCTTCCGCATCCTGACACTGGTCGACGACTGCAGCCGCGAGTGCCCGGCGCTGGTGGCCGATACCTCGCTCTCCGGCACGCGGGTGGCGCGGGAACTGGACCGGCTGGTGATTGAGCGCGGCAAGCAAGCCGAAGATGGTGGTCAGCGACAATGGCAGCGAACTCACCAGCAACGCCATCCTGGCATGGGCCGATCAGAGCCGCATCGCATGGCACTACATCGCGCCGGGCAAGCCCATGCAGAACGCCTTCATCGAGAGCTTCATGTATAGACGGCCCCGCGGATGCAAGGGATTTTTGGCGGCACTTTGGATACCGGTCGGGTGCGTTCATGTATACGGCCTGTTAGTGCGACCGATGCCATGGCCGCTGGCCCTGATGGAGATCGCGGATCGAGGCCTCATCAACGGGTCGCGCTTGTGCGCTTAAAGCTCTTCGGGCTTGCTCGATCCCCAGCTCCGCCGGTTTCCATCATGCTGTCATTTGCCCTCACACCATAAGGTGGCCAGGATACGCGGAAAGTTAAGCCGCGAGCTTAGGCCGATAGAATTCCCCGGTGGTCATCATTGCCCAGATGATCCGGGCCAATTTGTTGGCAACGGCGATGGCGACCACCATGGGCCGACGCCGTTCAAGCAGGGCTTCGATCCAGCCGCCTCCGACCCTGGAGCGTGCCTTTGGGTACCGAACGACGTTACGTGCTCCGATCACAAGCAAGTGCCTGAGATAGGAATCGCCCTGTTTTGTTATCCGGCCCAGCCGATCCTTCCCGCCAGTTGAGTTCTGCTTAGGTGTCAAGCCAAGCCAGGCCGCGAACTCTCGCCCGGAGCGAAACATTGTCGGGTCCGGCACGGTCGCAGCGAGAGCCGTGGCCGTTATGGGACCAATACCGGGAATGGAGGACAACAACTTCGCCATCGGATTAGTTCTCTGGATGAGAGCCAGCTCACGCTCGATGGCCTCGACCTGCTGGTCCAATTCCTTCAGTTGGTTCACGAGAATGGCGAGTGCCAGACGAGCATTGGCTGGTGCCGCCAGGGCCTCGTCATCCAATAAGTCCACCAGACCATCCACCCGTTGCCGGCCTTGCCCGACAATGATTCCGAACTCAGCGAAGTGAGCTCGAATGGCACAAGCCGTCATGGTTCTTTGGCGGACCAGCAGGCCTCTTGCGCGATGAAGCATCAGGAAGCCTTGGTTCTCGACGCTCTTGATCGGAACGAACCTCATATTGGGGCGGGTCACTGCTTCGCAGATCGCGGCCGCATCGGCGGCGTCGTTCTTAGCTCCTCGCCGCACGTAAGGTTTTACATAGGCAGGCGGAATCAATCTCACCTCGTGTCCAAACCGCTGAATCTCGCGTGCCCAGTGGTGAGCGGTGGCGCAGGCTTCGATGCCGACCAGACACGGCTCGATCGAGGAGAAGAACGACCCGATCTCGCCTCGCCGGAGGCGTTGGCGACTGGTGATTTGGCCTTTGCCGTCAACTGCATGGACGTGAAATACGTGCTTCGAAATGTCCAACCCCATTGTCGCGACTTCCATTGGTCAATGGCTCCTGTTAGCGGTTCCGTACATCGGCAGGATATCGCCGGCTCCGAGGGAGCGGGGCCGTCTTCCCCATCAATGGCCGGCTGCGGGACGAACTGTTGAACGAGACACTGTTCACGTCGCTGGCCCACGCCCGCATCGCGCTCAAATGCTGGCAGGCCGATTACAACGAGGCACGACCACACTCGCAGCTTGGATGGAGGACACCACCTGAGTTTGCCTTGATCTGCCACCCGCGCCGGGATCTGGCGCTGCGCTTTGCCGAGGGCTCCGCGCCAGCTCCCGTCGCTCCCACCGCCCAACCGGGTAAATCCAACAGCCAGGGCGAACTCAGGACTGGATAAAACTTGATGTGGTGGAACGGCCCGCTCCAACAGCATCGAAGTGCTAGAACGTGGTCGTTGTTCGAACGCCACAAAGGAGGGACCGTTCCAGTGAAACAGGTTAGCACCATCGGGCTGGATTTGGCCAAGCACGTTTTCCAGGCCCACGGCGCGGATGCCGAGGGCTCGCCGGTGTTCAACCGGAAGCTGCGACGCCGCGAAGTTCTGCGTTTTTCGAGAAGCTGCCGCGATGCCTGGTCGGGATGGAAGCCTGCGGTAGCGCCCACTATTGGGCGCGCGAGATCGCAGCTCTCGGTCACGAGGTGCGGCTCATTCTGCCGGCTTATGTCAAGCCGTTCGTCAAACGGAGTAAAACGGATGCGGCGGACGCGGAGGCCATCACCGAAGCGGTGACCCGCAAGACCATGCGTTTCGTGCCGATCAAGACGGCCGAGCAGCGGCTGCCGCAATGGTGCTGAAGACCCGCGCGCTTCTAGTCCGGCAGCGGACACAAGCGGTCAATGCCCTGCGCGCGCATCTGGCCGAATTGGGCATCATCACCACCGCCGGCCGCGCAAAGGTCGAGGCGCTGATCGCGATCGTGCGGGACGCAACGGATGCTCGCCTGCCCGCGGCAGCGCGCTTCGCTTTGATGGCTATTGCCGATGAGATCGAAGCCTCAGCCGACCAGATCGACAGGCTCGAGCGCGCAATCATCGTGGAAGCCAAGCGCGACGAGGACATGCGTCGATTGACCACGGTCCCCGGCGTCGGCGCTATTACAGCGGCGGCCATCAAGGCGCTTGTGCCCTATCCAGGCGGGTTCAAGTCGGCTCGCCACTTCGCCGCCTGGCTGGATTGACGGTCTCATTCAAGCGGAGGCAAAGAGCGGCTGGGGCGGATATCAAAGATGGGGAATCCGGAACTTCGCTCTCTCCTGGCAACAGCCGTCTTGCGGGTTGCCCGAAACGACGCGCTGAGACGGCCGTGGCTGAAGGCGTTACTCGCCAGACGGCCCTTCAAGGTTGCAGCGGTCGCGCAGGCCAACAAAACCGCGCGGATCATCTGGGCGCTTCTGAACAAGGGCGGGACGTACCGGCGTCCCGACCCACTAGCCGTTACCGCGGTCGTCGTCCGATGAATGCAGTGACCGCTCAAGAGATCTGACCGGCGCAGGCCGGCAGAGGGCAAGGTGCCACAACAGACGATGAACACATGGGACGACAATCCCGAAGCCGGGCCGACATGGTTCGCTATCCCGAGGCCTTTGTGGCGCGCATCAGGGAATTGGCCGTCAACCATTATGATGATGAAATCGTCGCCTTGCTGCGCGCCAAGGGGCAGATGAGCTCAACGGGGAGGCCGCACTCCCTGGAGACGATAAAATGGATACGTTACAAACACCGCATCCCGGCTCCACGACCGCCAGAAGGTCTCACCGTTCGTCAGGTCAGCAAGAGATATGCCGTCAGTCCGTCGGTCGTCTATTACTGGGTCAGTCGCGGCGTCGTTACCGCACGGCGGCGCAGGCCGAATACCCCCTATGCGATCACAATCGACGACGAGTCAGATCGACGCCTACGAGACTGGGTCGCCAACTCGGTCCGCCTCATTCCATCATCCCGAACGCAAACTGCATAAGGTGCACTATGCGCACGACATCGGCACCCCGAGAGGCCGCTTACCGCCATCGGCTTTGGGGATGTAGACCCGCCGCACCGGCTGTGGCCGGTAGCGACCAGTGTGGACCCGTGCGCAGAGATCGCGGATATTATCCGTGAGCTCTTCTTCGTACTTCACCACCGTTATCCCATCGACCCCCGCGCTGGCCGCCGCTTTTGTCGTCGAAACGCCCGAAGCAGAGCGTCCTCGTCGATGTGGTGCAGCAAGGCTGTGAACCGGATTTGGGCAGCCTGCTTGGCCGCCGCGTTCACCCGCTCGAGGTTCGGCGGCAAGGCAACCCGGCTCTGTGTCCGGCCCTGGCCTTCTCGCGCGGGCTCCTCTCGGGCCGGCCCGTTCCCTCCATACGTCTCGTTTCCTTCGACGACTTCACAGGTACTATGGACCAGTCCGACTCCCGACCTCAGCTCGGACCGCAGCTCTGGCAGTGCCTTGCCGCTGTCCCCCATTGGAGACCAATCCAATGGACCCGGTCGGGCCTCTCATGTTCCGATGATTACCTTCCATGCGTGATCCGGCCATCGACCCGATGGAGCGGCATCGTCTCGCATAGCGACGATGCTCGTGTTGCCTTCGTGACTAGGGAACACGCTCGGCCTCCGCGAACATCCACCTTTCGAGGCTCATTCCCGCACCCCGCATGGCTCCTGTCTACACTTCAGACCTCACGTTGCCGCGACGCCCGCAAGACTCGGTCCCGGCTTGCCCGCTTCGGCTTTGGCCGGATGGGACTTCCACCCACAAGCAATCATCAGCTTGGCATGACGTACTCCCCTGTGATGGTGTAGCTCGGTAGAGCAAAGCCGTCCGCACGCGCGCCCTCAAATAGCGCCGTAGCGGGCGGACGGCTTTGCGGTGGTCACCGGTAATTCGCCGGTAGGGTCGGGTTGCTGACACCGACCTGATTCGAGGAACCACCTATGACCGACGAGATGATGAACCTTCGCGCGCTCGTGGAGAAGGCCCCTGATGCCGACCTGCTGCGCGAGATGATTGGCTTTGCCGCCCAGCGGTTGATGGAGTTGGAGGTCGCCGGACTGACCGGCGCGGCCTACGGCGAGAAGAGCGCTGAGCGCCTGGCGCAGCGCAATGGCTACCGGGACCGGACCTGCGAGACGCGCGCCGGCGCGGTTGAGCTGCGCATCCCCAAGCTGCGCAAGGGAAGCTACTTCCCGGGCTTCCTGGAGCCGCGCCGCATGGCCGAGAAGGCGCTGACCGCCGTGATCCAGGAAGCCTACGTGCAGGGCGTCTCGACCCGTTCGGTGGACGACCTCGTGCAGGCCATGGGCATGAGCGGCATCGCCAAGAGTGAGCCGGCTCTGCGGTGAGATCGACGACAAGGTGAAGGCCTTCCTTGCCCGCCCGATCGAGGGCGACTGGCCCTATTTGTGGATCGACGCCACCTACCTGAAGGTGCGCCAGAATGGCCGCATTGTCTCGGTCGCGGTGATCGTCGCGGTGGGCGTCAACAGTGACGGCCGGCGCGAGATTCTCGGCATGGACATCGGCCCGTCCGAGGCCGAGACGTTCTGGACCGCGTTCTTGCGCAAGCTCGCCCGCCGCGGGTTGCGCGGCGTGAAACTGGTAATCTCGGATGCCCACAAAGGTATCAAGGCCGCTGTCGCCAACGTGCTCAACGCCACCTGGCAGCGCTGCCGTGTGCACTTCATGCGCAACGCCCTGGCGCATGCCGGCAAGAGCGGGCGGCGCGTCGTCTCCGCCTTCATCGCCACCGCCTTCGCCCAGGACGATGCCGAAGCGGCGAGGACGCAGTGGCGCAAGGTCGCCGACCAGCTCCGTCCCAAACTGCCCAAGCTCGCCGCCTTCATGGATGAAGCCGAACCCGATGTGCTCGCCTATGAGCTTCCCGGCTCAGCACCGCGCCAAGCTGCGCTCGACCAATCCGATCGAGCGCCTCAACGGCGAGATCAAGCGGCGGACCCAGGTCGTCGGCATCTTCCCCAATGAAGACGCCATCGTTCGCCTCGTCGGCGCGATCCTGCTCGAACAGAATGATGAATGGGCCGTCCAGCGCGCCCGCTACATGACACTGGAAACCATCGCGCCATTGAGCGATGATCCCATCGTCGGCTTGCCCGCTGTGGCAGGCTGATGCCTTCCGACCCGCCGGAGTATCGGCGGTGACCCGCCGTCAGTTACACCACGCCACGGGCCACGATCTCGTCAATTCCCGCACCTAGTCCGAAAGGTCTAATGCGGCCTAGCAAGCGCGAGGCGGACAATCCCGAAGACTCCGGAAGAGGGTTGTCGCCACAGCGGCATCAGGCGGATATGAAGCAAGGGAACGATACCCGCGCATTTTCGATTACGAGGCGGAAAAGTTGCCGTAGAGCGCCTCTCGCCGCGCTCCACCCCAAGGAACCTAACCGGAAGGCTGGAGGCGACGTCAAGGCCTTTTCCGCCGATCACTCAATGGGGTATAGCGGCTTATAACAAGGGCCCGCGTAGCGCGGCATTGACGGAAAGGGCGGGAGCGGCTTAAAGGTTCGGCTTGATCAAGAGGCGAACGGTTGGTCGTGCATACCGAAAAGCTACCTATATCCGGGCTATTACTATTGACCCCGAAAAAGCACGGCGACCCTCGCGGTTTTTTTTCGGAAACATTTCGGAACGACCTGTTCGCCGACCAGGTGAAAAGCCTCCCATCTTTCGTTCAGGACAATCACGTCTATTCCGCACAAAAAGGTGTGCTGCGCGGGTTGCATTTCCAGCTACCGCCGCATGCGCAAGGAAAGTTGGTCCGATGCATACGCGGCCGGATTCTCGACGTTGCGGTCGATATCCGCTTAGGATCACCCAGCTTCGGCCAGCACGTAGCTGTGGAACTTTCCGAACAAAACTGGAAGCAGTTGTGGATACCGGCCGGATTTGCTCACGGCTATATTACGCTCGAGGACCACTGCGAGGTTATATACAAGGTCACCGACTATTACGCACCCGAATGCGATCGCGGCCTCGCTTGGGACGACCCAGCGCTGAAGATCGATTGGCGGCTTCCTTTCGCCGAAATCACCCTGTCTGAGAAGGACAGGAAGCAGCCACGCTTGGCAGAAATCAGTCCGGCGTTTCATTATAGTTGAGGGGGTAAATGCGTGTAGTCGTTACAGGAGGCGCCGGCTTCATCGGTTCTGCGGTTTGCCGTCATTTCATCCTGGAGCTGGGATACGACGTCGTCATCCTCGACAAGCTCACCTACGCAGGCAACTTGGATTCTTTGAAGGCTGCGGCCTCACATGAACGGTATACCTTTGAGAAGCACGACATCTGCGACGCGGATGCGGTAAACGGCATCTTCGCCAAATATAGGCCTGATGCAGTGGTTCATTTGGCGGCGGAGAGCCATGTGGATCGTTCGATCTCCGGCTCCGACATCTTCGTCAAAACCAACGTGTTTGGTACTTTTACACTCCTTGAGGCTGCGCGGCGCTACGTAGCCTCGAACGGAGTCAAAGATTTTCGCTTCATTCATGTTTCGACTGACGAGGTCTATGGGTCGCTCGGTGATGCCGGGCTCTTCACGGAGACCACACCTTACGATCCGAGCTCTCCTTATTCAGCAACCAAAGCCGCCTCCGACCACCTCGCAAAGTCTTGGCATCGAACCTATGGGTTGCCCGTTATCGTTTCCAATTGCTCGAACAATTATGGCCCCTATCATTTCCCCGAAAAGCTGATCCCGCTGATGATCCTCAACGCGCTGGAGCAAAAGCCACTCCCTGTGTATGGGAACGGCTCGAATATTCGCGATTGGCTCTATGTGGAAGACCACGCCCGGGCACTCGGGTTGATCCTCGCGAAAGGCCGCCCTGGTGAGACATACAACATCGGCGGCAGAAACGAGCGCAAGAACATCGAGGTAGTGCATCAAGTTTGTAGTTGGATGGATAGGCTGAGGCCGCTGGCTCATTCTCATCACGAGCTCATCCAGTTTGTACCGGACCGCCCCGGTCATGATCAGCGATACGCCATCGACGCCTCCAAGCTCGAGCAGGAGCTCGGATGGCGAGCAAAGGAGACGTTTGAAACCGGGATCGAGAAGACGGTTCGTTGGTATCTGGCGAACAAGGATTGGTGGCAACCGCTCCGGGAAAAGGTTTATGGTGGCGAGCGGCTTGGTCTAATGAGGGCTTGACGCGCTATGAGGCTATTCGTCCTCGGTACGGAAGGCCAGGTTGCGCGATCGCTGCGCGAAGCTAGTACGCGGAGCCGGATCACACTTGGATTCGGCTTCCGACCAGATGTCGATCTGTTGCATCCAGAATCGATAGCCAACGCGATTAGGTGCTTCAGACCGGATGTGGTCATAAACCCTGCTGCTTATACCGCTGTCGACAAAGCGGAGGCTGAACCTCAAGTCGCTTTTGCCATCAACCGGGACGGAGCTCGCGCAGCTGCTGCTGCAGCACACGAGCTCAATGTTCCCATAATCCACCTCTCAACCGACTATGTATTCGATGGAAAAAAGGATTCGCCCTATTCGGAAGCCGATGCCGTAAATCCACAAGGTGTATACGGGCGCTCCAAGCTAGAGGGCGAAGAGGCAGTGGCAACAGCAAATCCCCGCCATGTGATCCTTCGAACCTCCTGGGTCTACGCTCCATTCGGGCAGAATTTCGTGCGTACGATGCTGCGGATCGGAGCGGAGCGAGACCACGTTCGGGTCGTCAATGACCAAATGGGCTGCCCAACCTACGCTCTGGACCTTGCAACTGCGATCCTAGAGATTGCGCAAAAGATGCAGGAGTGGCGTCAGGATTTCGTGGGTGTGACCCACATCGCCGGTACGGAAGCTATGACGTGGTATGAGTTTGCTTGCCATATCTTTGAGTGGTCCAAGCAACGTGGTGGCCCCTCCCCCATCGTCGAGCCGATCCTCACCTCCGCCTACCCAACCGCTGCCGTTCGACCTGCAAACTCCCGCTTGTCAACGGACCGATTAAAAAATGTGTTCGGGATCGATTTGCCACCGACCAATACGTCATTGGCTCATTGCCTAGACCGTCTTTTTGCAGAACGAGGTAACTGATGAAGGGCATTATTCTGGCTGGAGGGAGCGGCACCCGGCTATATCCTATGACCCTGGTCACGTCGAAGCAGCTCTTGCCGGTGTATGATAAGCCGATGATCTACTATCCCTTGACGACTCTCATGCTTGCGGGGATCCGCGAGATCTTGATCATCTCGACGCCGCACGACCTGCCGCTATTTCAAGCCTTGCTCGGGGACGGAGCGCAATGGGGAATATCCTTGTCGTACGCTCCGCAACCAAAACCGGAGGGGCTGGCACAGGCCTTCATCATCGGCGCCAAATTCGTTCATGGTAGCCAATCCGCCTTGATCCTGGGGGACAATATTTTCTTTGGCCACGGCCTTCCATCCCTTCTCGCAAGCGCGCGCGCTCGGACCAGCGGCGCCACTGTGTTCGCATATCGAGTCTTCGACCCAGAGCGGTACGGCGTGGTGGCGTTCGATGAGAGCGGAAAAGCTGAATCCATTGAGGAGAAGCCGAGACATCCTAAATCAAACTTTGCCGTCACGGGGCTGTACTTCTATGATACGCAGGTTGTGGATTTGGCATCCCAAATCCGGCCTTCGGCAAGAGGCGAACTAGAGATCACGGATCTTAATAGAGCTTACCTTGAGCGCGGCCAACTTGCGGTGGAGCGTATGGGCCGCGGTTATACGTGGCTTGACACAGGGACACCAGACAGCCTGTTGACTGCCGCGGAATTCGTGGCAACCTTGGAGAGGCGACAAGGGCTCAAGATAGCGTGTCCAGAGGAGATCGCGTTTGGACAGGGCTTTATCAACAGAGAACAGCTTGCTCGTTTAGGTGGGGCCCTCGGGAAGAGCGATTACGCGCGTTATGTTAGTAGCATTGCCGAAGGACAAAACTGAGGGGAGGCAGATATAGCCTGACCTCTTGGGAGAAATGTGCTTGACCCGCCTCTGCAGACTTGGTCCTAGCAGAGGTCCATGGACGCTGGGCCGCTGAGCCCTTTTCCAGCCAGCGAATTCACGCTTCGACAATTTTTGAAATTTTAAACGACTTTGCAAACGCGTCGCCGGACTTGTGCCACGACGAAATGATTGTTGGGGAGCTAGTGTCACAATGAAACAAGCCTACCTTCGGCAGGAACAGGAACAAGCGCGGAACGAAGAGCCAGAAATGGATCCAACCTTTCTTGCTTTGTCCGGGCTACCCAAAACACAAAAAAAGAAGATTGTGTTGAAGGATGACTCTCGGCTTATCGCTTTTTATCTTCCACAGTACCACCAAATTCCTGAAAACTCGGAGTGGTGGGGCCCCGGTTTTACGGAATGGACTAACGTGGCTCGGGCCAAGCCAAATTTTTCCGACCACCATCAGCCCAACATCCCGAGGGAGCTTGGGTTCTACGATCTTACTCATCCAGACACCATGCGGAAGCAGGTAGAACTCGCTAAAGCGTATGGGCTGCATGGGCTGTGTTTCTATTACTATTGGTTTAGCGGTCGACGAGTCTTGGAGAGGCCAATTGAGATATTCGAGAAGGGAGATTTTGATCTCGACTACTGCTTCTGTTGGGCCAATGAAAATTGGACACGCGCCTGGGACGGTGACACGAAGAGCATCCTGCTCGAGCAAAAATACGACGATAATGACGCTGAAGCCTTCATATCGTCGATCATAGGGAGCCTTCGCAACGATCGTTACATCAAGATCGGTGGGTGTCCTCTCCTGCTTGTCTACCGGGCCAAGGATATACCTGAGCCAACTCGTTGGTTCAGGATTTGGCGCGACCGGGCTCGAAAAGAAGGATTTCCGGGGCTGCATATTGCGGTCGTCGATTTCTACGATATCACCACGCCGGACGAGGTCGGCGCGGATTCTCTTGTGGAGTTTCCTCCTCACAAGTTCAATTTTCCTCAAAATAGGCCGGACACAATTCCCGCTTTCACGAATCCGAAGTTCTCCGGGGGAGTGCTGGACTACATAAAGGTAATCTTGCAGAGCGTGAACCGGAAGCCGCCCAACTACAAACTCTTTCGAGGGATTATACCGGCGTGGGACAACACCCCGCGGCGCCAAGATACGTCAACCATTATCATTAACTCGCGACCGGATCTCTATGGCGCATGGCTTGCGTATTTGAGGGCATATAGCCGAATAGTCCACCCTGACCAGGAAAATCGCTTTATTTTCATCAACGCTTGGAATGAGTGGGGCGAAGGGTGTTATGTAGAACCCGATTTGCGCTGGGGGCTGGCCTATTTGGAGGAGACTTATCGGTCCGCATTCTACGAAGGCAGCAGCGGCGCGACTGACGAACTCGAATTCTCTCGCGGAGCGCTTGTCAAAAGGATTTCAGAAATATTGGCCACTAACGCCTTGTCCCCTTCAGATCGCGCCGCAGATGCTATTCAAAAGGAGCTGTCGGACTATCGGACGCCTCATCCCTTCGTATGGAGAGTCGCGGCCGTGCTGGTGGGATGGCGAACCGTCCACAGAATCGCGAAGTTTATTTTCAAGAAAACCTATCGTCTCTGGGCGATCAAATGAAACGTATCGCGATTGTAGCTCACTTTGATCCGAATAATATTGTCGAAGACAATTTTCGAGAATTACTTGTCTGTCTCGAAATATTTTTTGACGAATTAATTTTGGTTACTACAAGCAACCTTACAGAAGACGATTTCTCAGGCTTTAGCAAGCTAAGGCTAATAACAAGGCCCAATGTAGGATATGATTTTTACAGTTATAAGGTCGGACTACATTGCGCTCGACAGCATGCTGATATTGGCTGCGTATTGCTAGTTAATTCGAGTTTTTGCATCCTTGACCCGGAACGCTTTGAACAGACGCTGCGCGATGCTCTGCGGCTTCGCGAGAAGTACAACGTTGTAGGATTAACATCTTCGCGACAGTCGGATTGGCATATTCAATCCTATTTCTTGCTTATCGATCGCAAAGTGTTTTTGTCAGATTGGTTTAAGGACTTCTTTGACAAAGTGCGTCCCTTAAACAGGAAGGAAGAAATAATAATTGCATACGAAGTTGGCCTGTCAAAAGCATTTACCGAGCACAAGGCAACGACAACGCTGTTGTTTCAACCCTCTGCTCAGGAGTTGTGGCGAGCCCAAATGGCATGGCTCAAGAGGCTCGTCCTAACGGATGGGTTAAGTGTGGTTCTGAGGACGGGAATCGTCAACTGCGTGAAGCAGATAAACTTGTCGCACTTCGCAGCAGAACCGATTGCTTGTAAGTTCGGTTTCGCCAAGACGGAAGTTTTAAGACACAACCCCCACCAAATAAATCTGGACTTTCTTTCAAAGCTTGAAGGAAAGAGGAGAAAAGATATCGAAAACATGCTGGCCCGCTCAAGGCCGCATTACGACAGTGGCGGTGACAAGGGCTGGGCATCTACCCCCTTGCCTCATATAAGATATGCAGTGTGGAATCCTGGAGCCTCTCGCGCTCGCTTAGCGGTTGTCGTACATCTTTATTATGCAGACCTTGCTGGTCAGATCTGCTCGTATCTTCAGAATATTCTCGACCCATTCGATATCTATGTTACGACACCATTCGAAGGTGATATTCCGGCGATATTCGATGTTTTTGGAGCAGTTGCACAGAGCGTCACGATAGCGCTGTGCGAGAATCGCGGAAGGGATATTGGCCCGTTCCTCTCCCTCTACCGGAGCGGCGCGTTTGATCAATATGACGCCGTGCTAAAAATCCATTCGAAGAAAAGCAAGTACAGTGCGCAGGGCTCTTCCTGGCGCAACCAGCTGTTCTCATCTCTGGTTGGCGATTCTTTTGTTGTGAAGAAAATTCTAAAGCTCCTTGATCGAGATGATGTCGGCATCGTCGGTCCCCACGGCAGTTACCTAACCCACGATCAATTCTGGGGCGCGAACCGCAGCAAGGTAAACCACTTGATACAATCGGCGCTAGAGGAACAAGGAGAATCCGAACTCGGCTTTTTTGCTGGATCAATGTTTTGGTTCAAGCCGGCCGCCCTTGCACCTCTCAGGTCCATGCCAGAGGGGCACCTTCATTTCGAGGCAGAACAGGGGTTGCAAGATGGTACCCTTGCGCACGCGCTCGAACGCGTCTTTTGTCTAATTGCAAGAAAGATCGGTTATCGAACCACCACTGTGTGGCTGGAAGGCAAGGAAATTCACGATACAAACACACAGTCTAACCGCGTGCCTGTTCTGTAGGTTGCGTTGTGGAGAAGATCGACTGAGACTGGCTCCATCGCAAGATCGTTGCGCTTGATATGATAGCGACATAGGTTGACCTGCCGCCGCAGCCTCTTTCTCGTCGGGCCGCTGCTGCTCACGCGCTCACGCTCACGAGCGATCGCTCCAAGAAGTAGTCGTCCGTTAAGAAGCCCATTTGAGCGCGGTTGGGGCGGCGAGCAGTCGCATCAAGGCGTTCAAGATCAAGCGTAGCAGAAGGCTAAGCCAGGCGAGGACGAGGCGGAGATTGTGGCCGACGGCAGAGAGGATGACGTTGGCCGCATCGCCCTCGCGGCCCTTGAGATAGCAGCGGCCGAGTTGACCGTCGGTCTTCATGTGTCCGATCACGGGCTCGATGGCTGAGCGGCGCTTGAGCTCGCGTTTGATTGCGCCGAAGACGCCCCGCTTCTGGCCGGAGATGAAGACGCGGCGCGGGTTTTCGGTTTTGTGGCCGCGATAGCCCTTGTCGACATAGCCGCGCTCGATCGCGCAACCGGTGAGCTTCTCGGTGGCCTCGATGACGTCACCGAGCGTGTGGCCGTCATATGGGTTGCCCGGCAGCGCCTGGGCGTGCAGCACAAACTGGCCGCCCGGAGCGCGGGCGTTAGTGGTCACGATCGAGGCTTTGACGCCGAACTCATAAGGCGCCGAGGCCTTGCCCTTGCCGATGCATTCGACCTCGGGCGCGTGGAAGGAATAGAGCTTCCAGCCACGCTGGCGCTGCTCCTGGGAGCGGATTTGCGCGGCGCGCAAAAGCGCCTGCTCGAAGGCAGCCTCAAGCTCCGACTGACCTCCGATCTTACGGCGGATGTCGCGGATAAGCCGGCCGAGCCAGGTTCGCAAGCTGCGCAACTGCCGACGATGGCGCTTGAACTGCTTGGCGTGGGCATAGCGCCCGGCCATCATCGCCGCCCGCTTGGCGATACGCAGATAGGACTGCCGCAGCCGCACGCCGTGCGCGCGTGCCAGCCGATTGAGGCCCTTGATCGCCGCATGGACGAGCTTGGCGTCGGTCGGGAAGGTGATGGCCTTGGGCTGAACGGTGGTGTCCACCGTCACCCGCTTCAGATCGCGCGTCCGCAACGCGCCAGTCTCATGCGCTACCCTCAGGCTCTCGGCCAGCAACAGCTCCAGTTTGCTACCAAGCCGCTTGCGCCAATGGCTGAGGCCGGAACGCTCGTGCGGGAACTCATGCTGGAAAAATCCAAAGCCGGTGAAGTGCTGGAAATACGGGTCGTAGACCCAGCGCTCGCAGACGCCTTCGTCGGACAAGCCGTAGATGTGCTTGAGCAGCAGCAGCCCGATCAGGAAGCGGCTCGCCACGCCCGGCCGGCCCTTGTCGCTGTAGAGCGGTGCGATCTCGCGATCGATCCAATCCCAGTCGATCTTGGCGCCGAGCTGCACCAGCTCGTGCTTCAGATTGATGATCTGATCCAGCCTGGCGCGAAACAGATCGCCTTCCGCTGTCGGTTCCGACTTTTTCGGTCGCATCGGTCCCCTCCGCTGCGACCACAGAATCATGCCCGGCGATTCGAGGGAATCTCGAAAACGAAATTGCAAGCTTTCGAGGCCTCAACCCTCGAAAGCTTGCAATCTCAAAACCGCAACCGGCGCCAAAAACCGATTCCCGCTCAACGGCCTCGGCTCATTTTCACGGACGACGAAGTAAGTATCTTATTGCCGATATCACATTTTTCCCGCGGCTACCGCGACCAGGAGGCTAATATTGCCCATAAGGGTCTGTCGATATACTCCGGACTGAATGAAATACCAAAGGCGCTGAGGAAGCCATTTGGCAAGACGCATTTTGCTGAAATTTTCTAGGATCTTCCTGTTCTCACCCGTAATTTCAGCTCCCAAGGCTTCTAGCGCCCTCAAATTGAAGTCGTTCCACTGCTCCCACTGTCCCTGGGTGAGCATTTTTACTCGCTTTATGCGAGCCCGAAGTCCCAAATTCGATCCGACCAAGTTGTCGCTGTGCTGGCGGTACTTTAGTGAAGGGCTGCTGTCGTAAAATATGACACCGCCGGTCGCCGCGACCACTTGATAGGCGAGCCAGTCATGAAGAAGCGCATCCGTGTCTCCGGTTTTTTTGAGAAGCTCGCGCGCGCGCTTGTTGAAAACCATTGTATTGCCGCCGGCGATACTTTGCACGAGTGCATTTTGGAAGCTTGGACGCTTGGTGAAGCGTGGAGAGTAGCCCCGATGCCGCGCGTCGCTCCCGACAAGCTCAGTTCGCGAACAGTAGAGTCCGGCGCAACCGTCTGGTACTGTTCGAAGCAGCCTTATGGCTCGCTCCATTTTGTCAGCGTACCAAATATCGTCTTGATCACTAAAAGCGAAATAATCACCGGCAATCGTGTCCTCTCGGACTAACGACATAAAGTTCTTGCAGAATCCTCGCTGCGGTCCGGGTCGCAATGTTACGGTGTTTGAAATCTGGTCCGCAAATTGCCGGACGATATCAACCGTTCCGTCTGCGGAACCGTCATCGGACACGTTTAGCGACCAATTCTGATGAGTCTGATTTGCGAACGATCGGAGTTGATCAGCAAGGAAACGTTCCCCGTCCTTGACCGCAAGAAGTATGGCCACGTGGCAACTTGACGGGTAAGACAAAGCTAGCTCGCTTCGCGAATGAATATTGGCTGTTCAACCGATACGATCGCTCCTTTCCGACGGAACAATGGAGCCTTGACCTAGCTTTTGTCCCAAGAAAGAGGTTGTCAACCCCTTTGCAATTGCAGGCAGATCGGACTAAAGGTGCCTCGCACCAGTCGAGTTCCTCTATGCAATCACAGCTTTCGCTGCATCCGCCCGCCACCTTGCGACGTACTCGGGGCACCACCAGCCTTACTTACGGGTTCAAGAGCGCTTGGGCGGATGTGATCGAAGGCGTGAAGCTTTGGCCGCTTTGGGGCACTCTTGGTTGGAACGAAATTCTTCAACGTTACCGGCGATCGATACTTGGGCCGTTCTGGTTGACGACCAGCATGGCTATCATGGTGATAGCGTTGGGCGTTGTATATGCTGAGTTGTTTCAGCAGAAGATCGACGACTTCATTCCGTTCTTTTGCGTGGGAATCTTGGTCTGGACTTTGATTTCCAGTTATCTGACGGAAAGCGGAACCCTCTTCACCGGATCGGAATCTTACATCAAACAGATCAGCCTACCCTTTTCCGTCTACGTATTTCGCTCCGGATGGGCCAAGTTGATCATCTTTGCCCACAATTTTGTAATTTACTTCGGTGTTCTCGTCTATTTCAGGATATGGCCAGGATCGGTTGCGCTTCTCGCCGTCCCTGGCCTGCTCTTGGTTGTACTGAATGGCGCGTTTGCAACTCTGACCATTGGAATGATTTCTGCGCGGTTTCGGGATATCCCGCAACTCATCAATTCGGTTGTTCAAATTCTCTTCTTTCTAACACCCGTATTTTGGAAGCCCGCCTCGTTAAGGGGGCATGCGTATATCACCAACTATAATCCCTTCTTTCATCTGCTACAGATCGTACGAGCGCCCCTGCTTGGAGAACTACCGACGGCGGCGAACTACATGGCAGTTGTTGTCATCACAATCCTGAATGCTGCGCTAGCGCTTTATCTGTTCAGCCGCTTCCGTGGACGCATCGCATATTGGATTTGAACGTGAGCATCCAGCTAATCCAAGACCCGCTGCTCAGGTTGGAAAATGTGAGCGTCTCGTTTCCAATCTATCAAACGGGATCCCGCTCGTTAAAGAAACACCTCCTATTCCGCGGCACGGGTGGCCAAATAGCAACAGACGCCAATCACCGCATCGTGGTGGAAGCGCTCAGAAGCGTTTCGTTGAACATCAGGGCCGGAGATCGCGTGGCATTGATTGGAAACAATGGCGCGGGTAAGACGACGTTGCTACGCGTAATGGCCGGAGTCTACCAGCCCTCCGCGGGAGAGGTCCTTACGTACGGCCGAATCTCTCCTTTGTTTGATATCTCCCTCGGTATCGATGCTGAATTGAGCGGCTATGACAATATCCGATTGCGCGGCATGTTCCTTGGGCTGAGCCGCCGAGAGATCGACACCTATCTGCCTGATATTGTCGAATTCACCGAACTCGGTGATTACCTCAATATTCCAGTACGCACTTACTCCAGTGGCATGATGACCCGGCTTACCTTTGCCGTTGCGACGTGCTTTTCGCCCGAGATCCTGCTGATGGATGAGTGGATCATGGCAGGGGATGCGAGCTTCCTGGCCAAAGCACAGCACCGGGTTGAGCGCTTCGTAGAACGCGCAAGCATTTTGGTTCTCGCCTCCCACAGCGCCGAAATTTGCCGACAGTGGTGCACCAAGGCCATATGGATGGAGCGTGGCCAGATACGAGCGGTTGGCGACATCGAAGCCGTGCTGGCCGCTTACTCCGAAAACGTCAACGCAGCCGCGTAACGGCTACATTCGCCCGAAAAATAGCCCCGATATAACTGCCCACCCAGGCGCGGCGACTTTACCGAGCAATACCGGCCTCAACAAATGCGCGGCAGAGGGCGCCGCTTTTGACAATGAGGCTGTGGAAGCCATTTTGCGGCTCATCTCTGTCAGTATGCGTAAGCACTAGAGCGGTTCACAGCTTAATTGAATCGGGAGGGATTCCGGTTTTGGGGCGAATGTGATTCAAGATGCTGGCTGGGACTGGAGGCCAGCATCCGATGGTTCGACCAATTTCCAATGACCTGCGTAAGCGTGTTGTTGCGGCGGTTGCGAAGGGTGAGAGCTGTCGTTCGGTCGCAGCGAGGTTTGGCGTTGCGGTGTCGTCCGTGGTGAAGTGGTCGCAGCGTCATCGCCAGACCGGCTCGGTAGCGCCTGGCAAGATAGGCGGCCACCGTAAGCCGGTGCTTGAACCGCATCGCGCCTTCATCAGGGAACGGATTAGCCAGACGCCGCATTTGACGCTGCATGCCTTGAAGGACGAACTCGCCGCGCGAGGGGTTAAGGTCTCCCACAATGCAGTTTGGCTGTTTCTGCGCCGCGAAGGGCTGCGGTTCAAAAAAAACGCTGCTCGCCCTCGAGCGGGCTCGCTCCGACGTCGCACGTAGACGCCAGCGCTGGCGCTCATGGCAGGCCAAGCTCGACCCTCGGCGCCTGGTCTTTATCGACGAGACCTGGATCAAGACCAACATGGCCCCATTGCGCGGATGGGGGCCAAAAGGCGCGCGGGTGCGGAGCTTCACGCCACATGGCCACTGGCGCACCCTGACTTTTGTCGGCGCCTTGCGCTGCGACCGCCTCACCGCACCTTGCTTGTTCGACGGCCCAATCAACGGCGAATGTTTCCGTGCCTATGTTCAGCAGCTTCTCGTCCCCCAGCTCCGGCCAGGCGACATCGTCATCATGGACAATCTCGGCAGCCACAAGTCGGCGGCCCTGCGCCGCCTGATCAAAGCCGCCGGCGCAAGGCTCTGGTATCTGCCGCCATACTCGCCGGACCTCAATCCGATCGAACAGACCTTCGCCAAGATCAAGCATTGGATGCGCACCGCCCAAAAGCGCACCATCGACGAGATTTGCCGCCATATCGGCAGCCTCGTCACAACCATCCAGCCCAACGAATGCAGCAACTACTTCGAAAACGCCGGATACGCTTCTATCAAAACGTGAAACGCTCTAGATTCGTCCAAAGATAGCCCCAAGGTACATGGCTGCCGTCTCAGAAGCATTCTGACGGTACACTCCAGATCTGCTTAGCAGATACAGCCGTCGGATCAATCTGCTCCGTCGTGCCAGCGAAAAATCGTCGAACGTCGAGCGGGCGGAAGGAGACAACAAGTCCTTGACCGTGCAAAGCGCGCGAAAGTTCACGTCATTCCAATGCTTCCAGCGGCCACTTGCAAAAGCGAATGTGCGTTTCACCCGGGCACGCACGCCTCTATTCGAGCCAATGAGATTACGCCGGTGCTGACGGTATTTCAGCGATGGCACCGGATCGTAGAAAGCACGCCCTCCAGCCCCGGTTACGAGCTGATACGTCCACCAATCGTGCGCTATCAGCTTTATGGATTTGGGTGTTTCTGCAAGCAACGCCATCGCCGGCCTATTCGCGACCATGGTGTTTCCGCCCCCGATATTCTGCACCAGAGCATTTTGAAACGTGGGCGACCGGCGGAACAAGGGGGATAAACCAATTTGCTTACCGCTTTCGTCCACAAGCTCCGTTCGCGAAAAATAAAGACCCGGTTCTCGTTGCCCAACATTGCTCAGCCATTTGGCCGCTCTTTCCAACTTGTCAGGTAACCAAATGTCATCCTGATCGCAGAATGCAAATAGGGCGCCTTCTGCTTGATCCACCTGTTTCGCGAGCCACAGAAAGTTTCGCCAGAACCCCTGTTGAGGTCCTTTGATTACGGTGACCCGCTGCGATATAGCTTGTGAGAATTGGTGGACGATCTGGATTGTTCGGTCCGTAGAACCGTCGTCGGAAACAATCAGTTCCCAGTTTGCGTGCGTTTGTGAGGCCAACGACTGAAGCTGCTCCTCGATGTGCTTCGCTCCGTTGTATGTCGCCATCAAGACGACGATCTTCTGGCCCTGAGCTCCCATGTCCAACCGCAATCTCATATACCGGTGGAAAAGCTTGCAAGGTGCATTATACACTCTGGCTGAGCCCCTTTCCGGTTGATGCTCCGATACCCGCTCGTATTTCGCCGTAACATGTCCCAGCTTAGCAAGACTGAAAAGCGCCTCAGCATCCTGATCGGCCTTCAGATTGGGGTTTGCTGCATTTCACTCGTCATAGTCGCCGCGGGCGTGCTGCGAAGTATTGACCATTACCTCTTTCACATTCAGTTCCGTCTTGATGCTCTATGGATTGCATTTCTGGCAGTCGCTGCGTTCTCTACCACTGGCGGCATCCTATTCGTCTTTTGCAGATTCTCGTTCGGCTATTTTGTTGGGTTCTATTTTTTCAGCATGATTTTGAGCTTCCTCTGGCTCACCTGCTTCAGCGATCTTCCTTACAACCATCTGTTGGCTGGGTGCTCAGCGGCGATCTCTTTTATAATATTCTTACTTCCTGCGCTGCTCCTGAGCGCGCCGCTCAAATACTCGCCGGAGCTTTCGATCGCGAACTTTGATCGAATCATATCTCTGATCATCTGTTTGGTAGCGGTAGTCGTTCTATCGGGCACTTATTACAGTTTCGCCTTTCCTGTGGGCGACCTCGCCAGTGCGCGTGAGGGAGTTGTGATGCCGGCCCCAATCCGCTATCTGGTCTGGACCAGCTCTAGCGCGCTTCTGCCATTTGCCTTTGCGTACTGCCTTGCCCGGCGATGGTACCGACGTTTGATCGTCGTGGTGGTGCTTCAGCTCTTGCTCTTTCCTGTTACCGTTACCAAGACGGCTTTGTTTGCTCCGTTTTGGCTCGCTTTTCTGCATCTGCTGTCGAGATTAACAACGGCAAGAAGCGCCGTCATCCTATCCCTGCTCCTGCCTATGTCGTTCGTTCTTCTTCTGCTGCCCTTTGGGCCTGTCGCGGATCTGCTATTTTCAACTCTAAATTTTAGAATGGTCGCAATTCCGGCGCTCGCTTTAGACATCTACAACGATTTCTTTTCGCGTAATCAGCTTACTCTTTTTTGTCAGATTTCAATCCTAAAGCCGCTATTAGCTTGCCCCTATCATGATCAGCTCTCGATCATTATGCAGAACCAATATCACCTCGGCTATTTCAATGCGTCTCTGTTCGCAACGGAAGGCATCGCATCAGTCGGCGCGTGGCTCGCTCCCCTGTCCGCATTGCTTTGTGGCATTGTTGTTTCTGTTGGAAATCGGGTTTCGGCTGGCTTGCCACCCAGCTTCGTCTTGGTTTCAGCCGGTGTACTAGTTCAAGTTTTGCTAAACGTCCCGATTACTGTGGCTACTGTGACGCACGGCGCTGTGCTCCTTTGTCTAATGTGGTATTTCACACCGCGAGCAATTTTCGTCCGCACGGAAAATATCCGCTGATCGCTCGCGAACCGCGGATCCTGCACTGACCAAATTCAGGTCACTGCTTCGTCAGAATACGCCTCCAGTCGAGAAGGTCGGCGAGAAGCGCGCTCTGCTTTCCTGTCTTCCCAGACTCATCTCCTTTTTATCTTGAGCCCGAACTCGATCAGAAGGCGTATGGCTCAGCCGCCTCGCTTCAGGCAAGATGGAACCCTAGGCCCCTTGTTCGCCTAGGGTCAGCAGGCCACTAGCCGGACATTGACGGGGGAGAGCCCTGACCCATTCCCTGCCAATCGGGAGGGGATCTGGGGCTGCGCTATGCCGAACGCTCCGCGTCAGTCTGCCGTCGCGCCCCATCGCCCAAGCAGGCAGTCCAACGATCGGACGAACTCAGGACTCGATAAAACTTGGGGCAAGGTCAGCTGGTGTCTGTGGACAGCCCAGCTGCCGTCATTCCCGCCGGTAGTCATCCTCGATGCGGATAATATCGTCCTCGCCGAGATAGCTGCCGGTCTGCACCTCGATTAGCTCGAGCATGATCTTGCCGGGATTTTCCAGCCTGTGCACCGCGCCCATGGGGATGTAGATCGATTCGTTCTCGTGCACGGTCTTGACCAGGTCGTTGACGGTCACCCGGGCCGCGCCGCGCACCACGATCCAATGTTCGGAGCGGTGATAGTGCTTCTGCAATGACAGGCGCTGGCCCGGCTTGACGATGATGCGCTTGACCTGGTGGCGCTCGCCATTGTCGACCGACTGGTAGCTGCCCCAGGGACGATGCACCTTGAGGTGATCCACGGTGACCTGCGGTGCCGCGGTCTTCAGCTTTGCCACCAGCCGCTTCAGCCCGTTGGCGTCCTTCTGACGGGAGACCAGCACGGCGTCCTGCGTCGCCACCACGACGAGGTCGTCAACGCCTTCTAGGGCCACTAAGGCCTTGTCGGTCGCGACATTGCAGTTGCGGGAATCCTCGAACACCGCGGCGCCCTGGGCGGCGTTTCCTTGAGCGTCCTTCTGCGACAGCTCCCATACCGCGTGCCAGGAGCCGACATCGGACCAGCCGCATGAGACCGGCACCACGGCGGCCCGCGCGGTCTTCTCCATCACCGCATAGTCGATCGAGATCGCCTTGGCGCTGCCGAAAGCGTCGGCGTTCAGCGTGACAAAGCCGAGATCGCGTCCTGCCTTCGTCACGGACCCGACGACGGCCTCCACGCTTTGCGCATCCAGCTTGCGATATTCGTCGAGCAGCATGGCGGCGCGGAACATGAAGTTGCCGCTGTTCCAGAGATAGCCTGACTTGATGTACTGCTCAGCAGTGGCCTGGTCCGGCTTTTCGACAAATTTCGCGACGCTGCGCACCTCGCCCGAGACCGTCTCGCCCGGACTGATGTATCCATATTCCGTCGCCGCGCGCTCGGGCTCCACGCCGAAGGTCACGATCCGTCCGCTTTCGGCGGCGACGAGGCCCTGGCGGCACGCGGCGAGAAAGGCGGCAGTGTCGCGCACGACGTGGTCGGCGGCGAGCGCCAGCACGATCGCCTCGCCGTCGCGCGTCTGTGCGAACGTCGCGCCAGCCGCAATCGCCGGGCCCGAATCCCGCCGCGCCGGCTCCAGCAGCACGTCCGCCTCGCTGCCGATCTCGGCGAGCTGCTCCTGGACCATGAAGCGGTAGGCGGCATTGGTGATGACGATCGGGCGCTCGAACAGCGCGCTGTCCGACAACCGCGTCAGCGTGTCCTGGAAGGTCGAGCGGGCCCCGAACAGAGGGAGAAATTGCTTGGGACGCCCCTCGCGCGAGGCCGGCCACAGCCGCGTTCCCGCGCCGCCGCACATGATCAGGGGAATGATTCGTCTGCTCATCGGGTCCTACCCCTATTTCCGGTGAAACTCGCCATACCACTTCGCGAAACGTGCGATGCCGACCTCGATCGGAGTCGAAGGCCGAAAGCCGATCTCCCGTTCGAGCGCGGCAACATCGGCATAGGTTGCCTCGACATCGCCCGGCTGCATCGGAAGCAATTCCTTCCTCGCCGTTTTACCCAATTCCTTCTCCAGGAGCGAGACGACATGGGTCAGCTCCTCGGGATGGCTGTTGCCGATATTGTAGATTTTCCAGGGCGCCTTGCTGCTCGCGGGATCGGGTTGGCTGCCGTCCCAAGCCGGCTCGCCCTGTGGCGCCCTGCCGATCAGGCGCACGATCGCCTCGGCGATGTCGTCGATATAGGTGAAGTCGCGGCGCATCTTGCCGTGGTTGAACAGCTTGATCGGCTCTCCGGCCAGGATCGCCTTGGCGAAAATGAACATCGCCATATCAGGCCGGCCCCAAGGCCCATAGACGGTGAAGAAGCGCAAGCCCGTGGTCGGGATCCCGTAAAGATGACTATAGGCATGCGCCATCAGCTCGTTGGCCTTCTTCGAGGCCGCGTAAAGGCTCACCGGGTGATCGACATTGTCGTGCACCGAGAACGGCAATTTGGTGTTCGCGCCGTAGACGGAGGACGAGGAGGCAAACAACAGGTGCCTGCAGCCGTTATGACGGCAGCCTTCCAGCACGTTCAGAAAGCCCTGGATGTTGGCATCGATATAGGCGTGCGGGTGCTGTAGCGAGTAGCGGACCCCTGCTTGCGCGGCCAGATGCACAACTTGAGAGAAAGCGTGTTGCGCGAACAGCGCTGCCGTCGCCGCGCGGTCAGCGAGATCGAGCTTCACGAAAGTGAATTTCGCATCGCGCTTGAGTAGTTCGAGCCGCGCCTCCTTCAGGGTCGGATCGTAATAGTCGTTGACGCTGTCGACGCCGACGACGTCGCGGCCCTGCGACAGAAGCTGTTGCGCGACATGAAATCCGATGAACCCGGCAGCGCCGGTGACCAGGATGGATTGCTGCGGCATGTTTGCTCCGATGCTCAAAGTCGCCACAGCTCGATGCCCGATGGCTTGCGCTGTCGATCGAGCTTCATCTTTACGTCGAAAACGAGGCCCGTGCCGCCGCGCAGCAATCGTTGCACCAGACGCCAGCCGCCCTCGATATAGGCGTCGTGCGCGACCGCCAGAATGACGGCATCGCAGGGATCGAGCTCTTCGATGTCGCGCAACGCAACCCCATATTCCTCGGCGACGCTGCGCGGATCCGCGAGCGGATCGGCGATCTGAACGGTGACGCCAAACGACTGCAATTCGCGCACCACGTCGATCACGCGGGAATTGCGGATATCAGGCACGTTCTCCTTGAAGGACATGCCGAGGACCGTCACCACCGAGCTCCCGCACTTCCGGCGCAACAGCCCGCGAATGCATTCGCGCGCAATCCGCCGTCCCATTTCGTCATTGATGCGGCGACCTGCAAGGATGACTTCGGGGTGGTAGCCGGCCTTCTCGGCGCGATAGGTCAGGTAATACGGGTCGACACCGATGCAGTGGCCGCCGACAAGGCCGGGCTGAAACTGCAGGAAATTCCATTTGGTGCTTGCGGCCGCAAGCACGTCGCCGGTGTCGATATCGAGCGCCTGAAAGATCAGCGACAGCTCGTTCATGAAGGCGATGTTGAGGTCGCGCTGGGTGTTCTCGATCACCTTGGCGGCCTCCGCGACCTTGATCGAGGGTGCCCGATGAATGCCGGCACGAACCACCGATCCATAGACCTCCGCGACGATGTCGAGCGTTTTCCCGTTCTGGGCCGAGACGACCTTGGTGATGGTGTCAAAGCGATGCTTGCGGTCGCCGGGATTGATGCGTTCGGGCGAATAGCCCACGTCAAAAGCCGAACCAACCCTGAGCCCGGAAACTTGCTCGAGAATTGGAACACATTCCTCTTCGACCGCGCCGGGGTAGACCGTCGATTCGTAGACCACAATATCGCCTTGTTTCAGCGCCGCGCCAACCAGGCGCGAGGCCTCGAGCATGGCGGTCAAATCTGGCCTGTTGGCGTCATCAATCGGGGTTGGAACCGTGATGATGAAAAAATCGGCAGACCGCAGCGTATCGGCGTCGGCGGTAAAACTGAGGCAAGCGAGCTTCAGATCCGATGGATCAACCTCCAGCGTGCGGTCCTGTCCCGCCTGCAGCTCCCTGACCCGCGAGGCATCGATATCAAAACCGACGACCGGGCTCCCGCCACGCGCAAATGCCGCGGCGACCGGCAGCCCGACGTAACCCAGCCCGATGACGGCGATCTTCCGGCCGTGTGACATAAAATAATATTCCAGGCTTTCGAGACGCCATTGACGCCGCTCCGCCGACTGTTTAGCCAGCCTATCGTGAAGATCGCAAGGGGTGGAAGCCTGCCGCGTATTAGGGTTACTTCCGCAAGGTCTTCAGGGACATGATCCAAGCCGGAATGGGCGCAAAGCGGGCTCGTTTTGGGTTGTTCGAAACTGTGAGTGAACGCGGTTTTTCTGAATGCGCGGATTTCTGATTTTGACGACGCGGGTCCTGGTGTCGCTGGCGCTGCTTTACCTTGCGCTTCGCGGCATCAATTTCGCCGCTATCCAGGCGCGCCTAAGTCAGATCAACCTTTTGTGGATCGGCTTTGGTGTGCTGGTCACTCTCTTCCAGATCTTCCTTGGTGCACTGCGCTGGCGAGAGATCTCCGACCTCTGTCATGCGCCGCTGACCGACATGCAGGCGTTTCGCTACAACATGATCGGCTCCTTCTTCAACCAAACGCTACCCTCCTCGATCGGAGGCGACGCGGTGCGGCTTTGGCTGGTCAGCCGCAATGGCGCCGGATGGCGCGCGGCAACCTATTCGATATTGACCGATCGCGCGGTGGGACTCATTGCACTCGCGCTCATCATTGTGGCGAGCCTGCCCTGGAGCTACGGCCTGATTAGCGACGCAAACGGTCGGCTCGCGCTCGTTTTCGTCGATTTTGCGGCCCTACTCGGCGGCTTGGGCTTTTTGTTGCTCGGGCGTCTGCCCTGGGTCTGGCTCAAGAGGTGGTGGCCGACCAGGCACATTCACGCCTGCTCGGTCATCGCTAATCAAATCATTTTCAGCCGACGCAGCGGACCGAAAGTCGCGGTGCTCTCGCTGTCCATTCATGGGCTGGCGGTCGTGATCGCATGGTGCTGCGTGCGTTCGATAGCAGCGCCCGCCGATTTCGAGCAGCTTTTCATGCTGATACCGCCGATCATGCTCATCACCATGCTGCCAATCTCGATCGCTGGTTGGGGCGTACGCGAGGCGACGATGACGGTGGCGTTCGGCTATGCAGGGCTGGCGCAAACCGACGGCACGGTGGTCTCGATCCTGTTTGGAGCGATCTCTTTCATCGTGGGCGCGCTGGGCGGATTGGTCTGGATCTTCAGTGCCGAAAAAGCGGCAAGATCCACAGCCCCGATCGAGATTGCACACTTGCACGTTCAAGGTGGCGGCAGCCCATGACCTCCCCACGGGAACACGTCGGCCGTTCTCTATTCGAACGGCCAAAAGAGTTGCAGACGTCACCTATCTTCGCTGAAAGTTGAGCTTTTTTGAGGATACGCGTTTGGCGTCGCCCATCGTCAAGTCTATCATCCAGCTTTACAGGAAGCTCGCGCGCGCATCGCTGAAGCCGAGATCATCCGGGGCGGGATCGCCCGTATCAAGCGGCAAGATCGTAATCGTGAGCCAATATTACGTGCCGTTCCCCAGCACGACTTCGCATTACATGACCGATATCGCCGAGGAGCTTGCGAGAAACAGCAAGGTCATGGTGATCTCGGGCGCGCCCGGTTCGGCCAATGTATCACCGCCTGGTCCAGGCAAACCCGAAATCATCGAGATCAAGAGCTGGTGGCCCGGCAAGGGCGCGCTCGTCTCGCGCTCCTTTGCCGACATTTTGTTCTCGATTCAGGCCCTGCTTGCCGTGCTGAGGCATGCCCGGAGCGAGGACGTGCTGCTCACCGTCACCGCGCCCTTCACCCTGCCCTATGCGGTCGCCCTTGCAGCGCGCCTGCGCAAGAGCGCAGCCGTTCTGATCATGCATGACCTTTATCCGGATTCGCTCATCATGGCGGGCCTCATCCGCGCAAGCTCGCTGCTCGCGCGGAGCTTACGGGCGCTCAACAGGCTGATGTTCGCCCACCTTGCTGGCATCATCATCATCGGCCGCGACATGGCGCCGAAACTGCTCGCCTATCCCAAGGTGAGCGCCGCAAAACTCAGCCTGATTCCGAACTGGGCCAGCATGGCGGCCGGCTATCGCGAGATCAGCGACGACAATCCGTTCCGCCGGCGCGCCGGCGGGCAATTCATCGTCGCGATGTCAGGCAATGCCGGGTACACCCATGATCCGCTCTCGGTGCTTGAAGCCGCACGCCTGCTCCAGGATCGTCAGGACATTCGCTTCCTGTTATCCGGGCATGGCGTGGGCTGGAGCAGGATCAAGGAAATACAGGCGGCATCGCCCAGCCCCAACGTGACCTTGATCGAACGGGTCGCCGAGACCGAACTGGAGGATTTTCTCGCCGCCGGCGACGTCTGGCTCGTGCCCTATCGCAGCAACAATACGGGCGTCTCGGTGCCGAGCCGCATCTACAACATCTTCGCGGTCGGGCGTCCCGCCATCGTCTGTTCGGAGAAAGATGCCGAGGCCGCGCTGCTGCTGGAGGAGGAAGACATCGGCTGGGTGACCCCGCCCGAGAATCCCAGGGCGCTGGCGGACGCGATTCTGCTGGCCGCGTCGGATGCGGGCGAGACCACGAAGAAGGGCCGCCGCGCCGCAGAGGTCGCCAGCCGCTATACCGCGAAAACCTGTTTGGGCGCATATCGCGATCTCATGGAGAGGCTTCTGGCGCACCAGCGCGCGCGCAACCGGCACGGCCTGGAACAGATCGCGCTGCGTCCGCCTGGCTCTTGAGAGGTTGTTGCGATCGCCGTCATGACCAGCCTCGATCATCCTCGCCCGCTGCTCCTCCTTGCCGCACTTGCTTCGGCCCTGATCTGCGCCGCATTGATCGTGCTATTGCGGCCGCTGTTGCAGCGCTACGCGCTTGCCCGCCCCAATGCGCGCTCCTCCCATGTGATCCCCACCCCGCAGGGCGGGGGCATCGCCGTGATCGCCGCGACCATTCTCGTCGCTTGCGGCTATGTGGTCGCGATCGGCCAGGCCATCCCTTTCGTGCTGTTCGGCGCCACCGTGTTCATCGCGCTGGTGGGCTTTGTCGATGACATCAGGACCATCCCCGTACTGCCGCGCTTTCTGCTGCAGGCGGCCGCTGTCGCGGCAATCGTATTCGCGGCACCTTCGGAGCTGCGGATTGTCCCGGTGGTCCCCTTCGGCCTCGAACGCGCGCTGCTGCTGGTGGCCGGGCTTTGGTTCGTCAATCTCGTTAACTTCATGGACGGGCTGGACTTGATGACGGTGGCCGAGCTCGTCCCCACGACCGGCGCCATCGTCCTGTTCGGGTGGCTTGGCGATGTCCCTCTGCTTGCGACCATCATCGCCGCGACGCTCGGCGGCGCCATGCTCGGCTTTGCGCCCTTCAATCGTCCCGTGGCCAAGGTTTTCTTAGGAGATGTCGGCAGCCTGCCGATCGGTCTTTTGCTCGGCTGGTGCCTGCTGCAGCTTGCATGGCATCAGCATGTCGCGGCGGCGCTCCTGCTGCCGCTCTATTACCTTGCCGACGCGACACTCACGCTCTTGAGGCGCATCGCACGACGCGAGCCGTTCTGGGCCGCCCATCGCACGCATTTCTATCAGCGCGCGACCGATAACGGTTTTACGATCTCGCGCGTGGTCGCGGAGGTCTTCGCGCTCAACGTCGTGCTTGCGGCGCTGGCGCTGGCCTCGGTCAGGCTGAATTCGGCGCTTGCCGACATTGTGCTGCTTGTGGCCGGCGCGATCGCGGTCGCGCTCGTGCTCTACCGGTTCTCGCAACGGAGAATCTCCCTTTCCTTGCTCGCTTCGAGGGAATCGGAGTGAGGGATGTTTCGGATAGAGTGCCAATAATTACGCCCGCGTGAGTGCTCCTAGTGTTGTGACTCTAACGCTTGTTTCGCACGGGCGACTTTTTCGAGGATTTCGCCTGCGGACTTGGTCCAGATGAAGGGCTTTGGATCGGCATTGTGGTTTTCCAGGTATTCCATGATCGCGCTTTTCAGTTCGGCGACATTCTCGAAGGTGCCGCGGCGGATGCGGTTTCGAGTGATCTCGGCAAAGAAGCGCTCCACCATGTTGAGCCAAGAGGCCGAGGTCGGAGTGAAGTGCAAATGGAAGCGTGGATGCGCCTTGAGCCAACGCTTTACGGCCGGCGTTTTGTGGGTCGCATAGTTGTCAACGACCAGATGCAGGTCGAGGCCGGGCGGGGTCTGCTGGTCGATCAGCCTGAGAAAGCGAAGGAACTCACGATGCCGATGGCGTGGCATGCACGTCCCGATCACCTTGCCGTCCAGCATGCTGAGTGCCGCGAACAAGGTCGTAGTGCCGTTGCGCTTGTAGTCGTGGGTCATGGTGCCGGCGCGGCCCTTCTTCATGGGCAGACCGGGCTGGGTACGATCGAGAGCCTGGATTTGGCTCTTTTCATCGACGCAGAGGACCAGCGCCTTGTCCGGCGGATTGAGATAGAGCCCGACCACGTCTTCCACCTTGGCAGCGAAGTTCCTGTCGCGCGAGACTTTGAAGGTGTCGACGAGATGCGGTTTCAGTTCGTGCGCATGCCAGATACGCTGGACGCTGCTGTAGGAGAGGCCCACCGCCTTCGCCATGCTGCGCACGCTCCAATGGGTCGCATTTGGCGGCTTCTCGTGCAGCGTCATGTGCACAACCTGCTTGATCTTTTCGGGCGACAACGGTTTGACGCGCGATGGCCGGGTCGCGTCCTTCAGCAGCCCGTCCACGCCTTTCGCCAAGTAGCGCTGACGCCAGCGGCGCACGGTCAGCAGGCTCTTGCCAACCGCCGCCGCAATCGCCTCCGCCGTCAGTCCATCGCTTGCCAGCAACACGATCCGTGCTCTCCAAACCACCTTCTGCGGCGTGTTCCGGCCCCGGACCAGCCGCTCCAGTCGCTCACGATCGGTCGCGCCGACCGCAATCTGTTCGATCTTCCTCATCGGCGCAGACTTGCAGGTTCGCGCCGATTTGTGAATCGTCTGTCAGTGACGGAACACTAGTGCCCTGGTTGGCGCTTCGCCCGCCTAGATACTGGCGCAGCGGTCGTTCTGGGATTGGCGCGTCAGGTCGCCAATATTCCGATCTGGTGCGAAGAGATGCGAAGGCAATAACGGGCGTCGTATTGTACCAACGCTCGCTCCGCCGGCTACGCGCCGATACCGGCGAAAACAAGTAGGTGAGGGACCCGCTACCGGGCGGCGGCGCGCTCCTGGCTTTCGCGAATCGCGTTCAGCTCGGCCTTGGTCCGCGCTGCTTGCTCAGCCGCGGAATCTCGGTTTGGCGGCGGCTCATTCAGGTTCTGCACATACGGTGCAGCAGAGCGAGTTGCTGGTGCGGGACCGGACTGAGGTGAACCGGAGCAAGCAGAGAGCATCTGCGCAATAAGCACTGCGGATGCTGCAGGTGCGGCTGGATTGATGCGGCTCATCCGATCCTCCGTGAGCTTGGCCGGCTAATCTGGAGCGCAGCAGGCAAGCCCAGAATCCAGAAAAGCACACCGTGCGCCGCAGCGACAACTCAGAATGTGACGCGAGTTCAATGAGAAATCCGCCGACGTAGGCACCAGTGACAGGTGCCGATCGCTGCGGCTCCGCGCTGGCCAACGGTCATGCGGCCTGATTTGCTTGACATCATTCAGCAGACTGCGGCGAACTGGTCGTCGCAAGTTTGAACAACCGCCGATTTGGCTTGTCGACGATCCATTTTCCGGAGCCAATACCCGGCCGCTCTACAAGCAACTCCCGGCAAGAAAAGGAAGGTCGCGCAGCGCCAAGGCGTAGCGGGTATCGTCCGGAAATGCGCGTAGATCTGTCCCGGGATCCAGCTTTGCTGAAGCGCCCGATCTCAGGAACATTCGCCAGAATGTAAAAGAAGTGGGTGATGTAAATGCTGTAGGACCGTTTCAAAAACATTGGCCAGGGATGGCCATCCGACACCCGTGTGCACGCATGCCCCGCGCGCCAGCCTTTCCAGCAGCTCTACTATTCTGAATACATCGCGCACATAAATCGTTTCCCGATCGGCCGCCAGCGTGTACGACCAATGCATCTGGGCAGGTGAACAACCTACGAACCCAACAGATTCTCGCGACTACTCCGAGCTCACGCGGCGTTTGAGCCGAATTCCGGCACGGCGTCCTTCAGCACGGTCTGGATGGTGGCAGGATCGTGCCGCTCGATCGCCTGCTCGAGTGCTGCGATCCATTTCTTGAGCGCCTGCATCGGCGGCTCGTTCGGTTTGGCCGCCATCACGCCGGCGACGCCGATATCGACCGGCGGCTCTTCGCTGGCGAACAGGATCTCGTTCAGCCGCTCACCGGGACGCATCCCGGTGAAAACGATCTCGATGTCATGGCCCGGTTGCAGGCCGGACAAGCGGATCATCCGCTCGGCGAGATCAACGATCTTCACCGGCTGGCCCATGTTGAGCACATACACTGAAACGGTCGGCCGGTGCGCGGCGAGCGCGTGGGTGGCCGCCGTGATCACGAGATCGCAGGCCTCGCGAATGGTCATGAAATACCTGACCATCTCGGGATGGGTCACGGTCACCGGCCCGCCCGCCTCGATCTGCGCCTTGAATTTCGGCACCACCGAGCCATTGGAGGCGAGCACATTGCCGAAGCGCACCGAGATCAGCCGCATCGGCCGCGAACCTGCGCTCTGCGCTAGATCGTGATCCAGCGCCTGGCAATACATCTCGGCAAAGCGTTTCGTCAGTCCCAGCATCGAGACCGGCTCGATCGCCTTGTCGGTCGAGATCATCACCATCGCTTCCGCGCCGGCGGCGAGCGCCGCATCCGCAACGTTGATCGATCCGAAAATGTTGGTCTTGACGCCCTCGCTCCAGTCCCGCTCCAGGATCGGCACGTGTTTCAGCGCCGCCGCATGGAACACCAGGTCCGGCTTGAACTCGACCATCAACTGGCGCACGCGCTCGCGATCGCGAATGTCCGCAATCCGCCCATCCACGACCGCCTCGGTCTGCTGCGCGGCAAGCGCCTCGGTGATGCCGTAAAGCGCAGGCTCCGAGTTTTCCAGCACCAGCAAACGCGACGCCCCGAAAGTCACCACGCGATGACAGATTTCCGAGCCGATCGAACCGCCGCCACCGGTGACGATCACCGCCTTGCCCTTCACCAGCGCCTCGAGCCGGGCATAGTCGATGGCCGAGCTCGGCCGCAACAAGAGGTCCTCGACCGCCACCGGCGCGAGCCGCGGCGCGTCGCCGCTCTCCAGCGAGGGCAGACGGCTCACGATCAGGCGCAGCCGCTTGGCGCGCATCAGGAAGGTCTCGGGGCGGGCTTCAGCCTCCAGGGCCGAGGGCATCATCACAGCGCGTGCAATCGGCTTGTTGCGCCGGGCGAAGTCGGCCACGACCTCCTCGATATCGTCCATGCCGCCGAGCACCGGCACGGTGCGGATCAACTGGCCGCGATCGGCAATCGAGGGTGAGAGGATGCCGATCGGCCAGATCCGTTTGACGGCGCCGCTTTCGATGGCGCGCAGGACGATTTCGGCATCGGCCGCGCGGCCGACCAGCAGCGTCGGCGAAGCGTCCTCGGTCATGGCGTGATGGCGCACCCGCGTGTAGCGGAAGTAGCGGTAGGCAAAGCGCAACGCGCTCAGGAATGAGACCTCGAGGAACCAATAGAGGATGATGGTCACCTTGCCGAGGAAGAAGGTGCCATGCATGTTTGGCGCGACCAGGACGTAGTCCATCACCAGGAGAGCGATGGCCAGTACCGTGGCGACGCGCAGAATGTTGAGCGCATCCGGCAGCGAGATGAAGCGCCACTTCGTGGTCGTCAGGTTGAAGAGATAACAGACGACGAGGCTGAGTGCCAAAAAATACGGCAGGATGCGCAGCAGCAGCGGCAGGCGCTCGAAAAACAGCTCGCCGCCTTCGAAGCGCAGATAGAACGCGCCAAAGAGCGCGAGCGCCGTTGCCCCCACATCATGGAGGGCGATCCAGAGATTGCGCAAGGTGAGATGCGACAGACGCGTCATTCAAGGACCAGTTGGCGGGAAAGCGAAAGAGTTCTGCGACGGCGCTCCCGTGCTGCTGATAGCCCATCCCGTGCGCGCTGGAAAGCCGCGCGGGGCCTCAACAAGCGTTGCTTGTACCGGCCTTTTCAGGCGCGCGCGCCTTCAACACCATGCCGCCGGCGACGCCAACACCCACCACGTACATCCACCCTTCGTGGAAATCGAATACATGAGAGTTGAACAGTGACGTGAAGATGTTCTGCACCACGACAAGAAGCCCGATCCAGTTCGCCACGCCCTCGCCGCGGAACAGGAGCAGGTGCAAGAGCCACATCGCGTAGAGGACGACGATGCCGGTCACGCCCCATTGCACGGCAACGTTCAAGGTCTGGTTATGTGGATTGCTGACGACCTGCGCGGCCGCGAGACCCGCAGGCCCCGTCGCCGCCGCCTCGAAAAGGCCGCGGGTCGATCCGGTGCCATGGCCGACGATCGGCGCCTCAGCGAAGAACTTGAGCGACTTGCGATAGTATTCAAGCCGCTCGCCCATCGAAGTGGGCGTGCCGTGCTCCATGTAGAGCTGGTAGTCGCGTTTGAAGCTGTTGACGGTCGCCTCCAGTTGCGGCGAGACAAACCAGGCGACCACACCGACGGCGGCCGCCGCACACAGGATCATCAGCGTGGTGCGCCAGCGCAAGTGCAGGACGCCAAATACCGCAAGCATGATCGGCATCGTGACTAGCGCCGTGCGCGAGACAATGACGAAAGCCATATTCGCGATGAAGCTCAATGCGAGAACGCAGAGCAGCAGCGCCGGCACGGTCTTCTTCGCGCGCAACAACATAACGACTGGATAGGCCAGGGCCACCGCGCAAAGCGCAAACTCCTGGCTCTGGTCGATATAGTTTTTAACGAAAATTCCGCGCGAGGCGACGTCCTTGGCCTTGAGCGTCAGGTCGGGAAAGAAGGTAACCGTCCAGGACGCCACCACCATGACGGTGCAGGACACCAGGAAGGCGATGAAAACCCACAAGCCGCGCTCTGAGCGCTCGAAATGATAGAGCAGGAAGGGAAGCACGAGGAGCTTTGCCGTCGGGCCGACGGCGTAAAGCCGCGCCCCCCAAGCGGCGTCCGACCACAACGTTCCCACCAGCGCCAGCAGGAACAGGGTGATCGGGACCCAGCTGATCGGCCGCTGCACCGTGCGCACGAACGCGCGGACCTCGAAGAACGGCAACATCGCAATGACGATCAGAGCGCCGAATATTCCGACCAGCGAGGTCGACCAGGGCAGCGATAGCGCCAGCAGGATCACGAGGATGTCGACGGTCCTGATCCAGGCCGCCGGATCGCGCAGCTTGCCTTGCAGCGACAATTTCGGAGTCTCGGCAATCACCGTCACGCCAGCTCTCCCTTCGCGCGATTGACCAGCGATGTCGTGGAAAAACCCGGCACGATATCGACCAGCATCACCGTGCCGCCGCCCGCTTCGACGATCTCGTGCCCGACCACCTGCTCGCGGGTATAGTCGCCCCCCTTCACCAGCACGTTTGGTTTGACCTGGCTGATCAGCCGAAGTGGCGTATCCTCGGTAAAGATGGCAACGAGATCAACGGCCTCGAGCGCGGCCAGCACTTCCGCGCGCGCCTGTTCATTCTGCAGCGGACGCCCCTCCCCCTTCAGGCGGCGCACCGAGGCGTCGCTGTTGAGCCCCACAATCAGCCGGTCACAGGCGGCGCGCGCTTCCGTCAGCACCCTGACATGGCCGGGATGCAGTATATCGAAACAGCCGTTGGTAAAGCCGATCCGCAACCCCTGCTTGCGCCATTCCATGAGCTGCGCGTCGAGCTCAGCCTCCGAGGCGATAAGCTTCTCCTCCGCCGCGAGAAAGGCGTGCGGCAGGATCTTCCGCCGCAACTCGGTCGCGGTCACGCTCGCCGTTCCCTGCTTGCTGACCGCGACTGCCGCGGCGGCATTGGCCATCCGCAGCGCGGTCTCCCAATCCGCGCCCGTCGCCAGCACGGCCGCGAGCACCGCGGCCACCGTATCGCCGGCGCCGGAGACGTCGCGCACCCTGACCGGATGCGCCGGCACGTGGATGGCCTCGCCCTTGCGCGGCACCAGCGTCATGCCGTGCTCGCTCTGCGTCACCAGGATCGCTTCGCAATCGGCGAGCTGCATCGCGTCCCTGGCGGCCTGCGCGATGCTTTCCGCGCTGTCCGCCCGGCTGCGGGTGGCTTCCGCAAACTCCTTGCGATTGGGCGTGAGCAGCGTCGCGCCCCGGTAGATGGCGAAATTGGCGCTCTTGGGATCGACGATCACGCGCTTGCTCAACTTGCGCGCCGCATCGATGATGTTGCGGATCACCCGTGCGGTGAGGACGCCCTTGGCATAGTCAGAGAGCAGGACGATATCGGCGCGCGCAACGAGCGGCAGCACCGCATCGATCAGTTTCTGCTCGGTTGCACCGCCGGCGGGTGCCGCCAGTTCCCAGTCGGCACGCAGCATGTGGGTGGAAAAGTGCTCGGAGACGAAGCGCGCCTTCCGCGTGGTCGGCCGCGCCGGATCCGCGATCAAGACGCTTTCGATGCGCTCCTCCCGCTCAAGCGCCGCCTTCAATTGCGTCCCCGTCTCATCCTCGCCGATCAGGCCGACGAAGATGCAAGACGCGCCCAGGCTTGCGATGTTGCGCGCGACATTGCCCGCGCCGCCGATATTGATCTCACTGCGCTGGACCGCAATCACAGGCGCCGGCGCTTCCGGAGAGATGCGCGATACCTCGCCATAGACGAATTCGTCGAGCATGAGGTCGCCGATGCAGAGCACCGTCTGGCGCGCGATCGCGTGCGACAAGGCGTCAAAGTCGAACATCGGGCTCCGTCATGTCTTATATTTCAGCGGAAACGGTCGGTGGCATCGAGATAGCCCCTCACGTAAAGTCCAACCGCCTCCTCCAGCGCCGTGAAGCCGCCGTTGTAGCCGGTGGCACGCAGCCGATCGACCTCGCTCTGCGTGAAGTATTGGTAACTGCCGCGGATCTGCTCGGGCATGTCGATATACTGGATGTTGGGCTCAAGCCCGAGCGCGGCATAGGCCGACAGCATCAGATCCTTGAAGCTGCGCGCGCGCCCGGTACCGACGTTGAATAGGCCGGAAACGGAAGGGGTGGCGAGCAGCCATATCACCACCCGCACCACGTCATCGACATAGATGAAATCACGCCTCTGATCGCCGTCACCGATCCCCTCGCGATGCGATTTGAACAGCTGCACCGGCCGCCCGGCCTTGATGTCCTCAAAACGGCGCGCCAGCACACTTGCCATCGCCCCTTTGTGATATTCGTTGGGGCCGAAGACGTTGAAGAATTTCAGGCCCACCCATTGCGGCGGCAGCTTCTCGCCTTTTTCGGCGCGCGCCACCACCGCCATGTCGAACAGATGCTTGCTCCAGCCATAAAGGTTCATCGGACGCAGCCGCTTCAGCGCCGCGAGCGAGGGGTCGTCGCGAAAGCCTTGCGCGCCGTCGCCATAGGTCGCGGCGGAGGAGGCATAGATGAACGGCGTCGCGCTCGCGGTGCAGCAGTCCAAGAGCCGCATCGAGAGATTGAAATTGGTCTGGATCACGACATCACCATCGACGGCGGTGGTCTCGGAAATCGCGCCGAGATGGATCACCGCGTCGAGCCGCCGGCCCTTCAGCCACGCGTCCAATTCGGACGGCGGCACGAAGTAAGCAAGCTGACGCTTAGCGAGGTTACGCCATTTCCCTTCCTGGCCGAGCAGGTCGCAAACGGCGATGTCCGTGCGGCCGGCATCGTTGAGCGCCGCCACCACATTCGATCCGATAAAACCGGCGCCGCCGGTCACCAGCAACATTCCATTCCCTGCCTTGACTTGGGTGCCGCCAGCTTTGCCCCAGTCTCGTCCCGCAAGCAACTTGACCAGTCAACGCATAAACCGAAAACTTGACGAACTGTGTTCTGCAACGATCGTGGAAAGCGCATCCGTACTTGGGAACCTGATGATCGCGATAGGCCTGCCGAGCTTCGGCTTTACCTGGCGCCGCCGAGCGGCTACGGAGGCCGAACTCATGGCGCTTAAACAATGAATTTTTATTCACCAGATCCGGAATTGCGGATGGACCGGGAGGATGCCAGCCCGATCTTGATTATCCCCTACATGTGGATCGGCGACTTCGTCCGCGGCCACACGGTGGTGCGCGTGCTTAAGGAGCGCTGGCCGAATCGGCCAGTGGACATGCTGACCACCTCACTTTGCGCACCGCTGCTCGATTATATGCCCGGCGTGCGGCAAGGTGTCATCTGGAACCTGCCTCGCGGCCGGCTCGCAATGGCCCAGCAATGGGCCCTGGCGCGCCTTCTGAAGGCGCGGGGCTATCGGACCGCACTTGTCATGCCCCGCACCTGGAAATCGGCCCTGGCGCCCGCGCTGGCGGGTATTCCGGAGCGGGTCGGCTTTGTCGGGGAGGCGCGCTTTGGCGTGCTCAACCGCTGGCGCTGGGGCGAAAGGGCCCTGCCCCGCATGATCGACCAGCAAGCTGTGCTCGCGCTGCCCGAGGGCGCGCCGCAGCCCTCGGAATGGCCGCTTCCACAGCTTGAGGTTCCGGCCGACGAGGTCGTGCGGTGGCGACAGATGCACGCTCTGAGTGACCGACCGGCCATCGCACTCGCCCCCGGCTCCGTGGGCTCGGGAAAGCGCTGGTCCTATTACCCGGAAGCCGCGCGGCTCCTCGCCGCGCGCAGGCTCGACGTCTGGGTGGTCGGCGGCCCCGGCGAGAAGGCTGTCGCGGCCGAGATTGTGGCCGCCGGCGGAGCAAGGGTTCGCGATCTGACCGGTACAGATTTGCGTAACGGCATCTTGGCCCTGGCGGCGGCGAGCGTCGCGATTTCCAACGATTCCGGCCTGATGCATGTGGCCGCGGCCTTGGGTACACCGACCATGGGCATTTTCGGCCCGACCGATCCCTATCTCTGGGGGCCGCTGAACGGGCTCGCGGCCACCATCCAGACCAAGACTGTCGTACCCTGCCAGCCCTGTCACCGGCCGGTCTGCCGGCTGAAACATCATCGCTGCATGCGGGATATTCCTGCCGAGGATGTTGCGGCGATTGCGGAGCAGGTTCTAGCCGAGGCTGTGGCCAAGCACGCGCGTTGAGATCTCTCCTGCTTGCGCTCTCGCCACGCCACCGGTAGCAAGGCGTAACGCGAGTTATGGGTGCGCCTTGAACGAACCAGCGAAAGATCTGACCGGCATCGGCCAGGCGAGGTTGAGGCCCGCAGCCTTCCTCGACCGCGATGGCGTGATCAATCACGACGACGGCTATATGGGCACGAAGGAGCGGATCCGCTGGATGCCGAACGCGGCCAAAGCGATCCGGCGCCTCAATGAGGCCGGCTATTTCGTGTTCTTCTTCACCAACCAGTCGGGCGTGGCGCGCGGCTTTTTCACCGAAGAGGACGTAAAAGTCCTGCACGCCTGGATGTGTAGCGAACTGGCCGCGCAGGGCGCGCAAATCGACGATATCCGCTATTGCCCGCATCACCCTGAAGGAACTGTCGCCGGCTATCTCGAGGCGCACCCCTGGCGCAAGCCCGCGCCCGGCATGATCCATGATCTGATGGAGCACTGGCCAGTGCGGCACGAGGGCAGTTTTGTCATCGGCGATAGGCCGACGGACATCGAGGCGGCGCAGGCGGCGGGCCTGCCCGGCTTCTTGTTCGCAGGCGGCGATCTCGATGCGTTCGTCATCGACGTCATCGCTCAAACGAGCGTCCGATAGACGCTGGCGATACTGTCCGCCTCGACGTCGAGACTGAATTTTTCTAAGACGCGCTGCCGCGCGCGCACCCCCATCGAGGTCGCGGATACAGGATCGCGCATCAAGGGCTCCAGCGCCGCCAACAGCGCGTCCACATCACCCGGTGGCGTCAGCACGCCGGTCACCCCGTCCTCGACCACGAGCTCCGCCGCACCGGCGCGCGAGGCGACCAGCGCCGCGCCCGCCGCCATCGCCTCGATCAGCGTCAATCCAAAACCTTCGTTGCGCGAAGTGAAGGCGTAGATCGTGAGGCGCTGATACCAGCGTTGCACCTGCGCGATCGGCAATTCGCCTAAGATGAGGATGCGCGATTGCAGCCCCGCCGCCTCGATGCGCCGTTTCAGGTCATTGGCGAACACCGTCTGCTCCGGCGTGATCGCGCCGACCAGCACGGCGGTGAAATCGGGATAGCGGGGCAACAGCCGGCACATCGCCTCGACAAAGACGTCACTGCCCTTCTGCGCCCGCACCCGGCCGAAGCAGCCGATCGCATAACGTCCGGCCAGTCCGCTCTCCGCAAACGCCGCGGCGCGATCCTGCGGCGGTGCATAGACGTCGGTGTCGACACCATGGGGAATGACGGTCACCTTGCGCTTCAGGTAGGACGCCGAGAGATCGCTGGTCGCAATGATCGCGTCCATCCGCGAGATCAGCCAGCGCGTGATCCAGGTGTGATGGCGCTGCGCGGCCGAGGTGAACACGAGCTTTACGCGCCAGCCGAGCGCGCGCAGCAAGACGCCTGCGATCATCTCGTTGTTGCGCCGCGCATGCCAGATGAGCGGCCGCTCGCGGCCCCAGAGCTTGAGAAGATCAAGCCCGCCGAGCGGCGCGATGCCGTCAGGACGATTGGAACCGAACCATGCCGCGCGCAGGCGCTTGGCCAATTTCGGCGCCACCATGCGGTTGGTGGCCGTCACGCCGGAATAGCGCCTATGCAGGTTCGGCACGATGAGTTCGAGATCGGCCAGATCGTTCTTACTCGGCACACAACACTCCGTTTTCGGCTCGGTCTCCTATACGCAACATTAAGCATAGAGACCAGTTCGCCCCTCCCCGAAACCCCGCTTTCACCGCGATCCGGCTAGCATCCGCGCGCTTTTGGACGATGGGTTTACGGATTGAGCTAATGAGCGTGCTTGTTACCGGCGGGGCCGGCTATGTCGGAAGTCACACCGTTCGCGCGCTGTATGAGGCGAACGAAAAGGTGGTCGTGATCGACAATCTCTCCACCGGGTTTTCCGCGCATCTGCCGGAGGGCGTTCCGCTTTTCATTGGAGATGCCGGCGACGAAAACCTGGTCGATGGCGTGATCGCCCAGCACGACGTCGACACCATTATGCATTTCGCGGGATCCATCGTGGTACCGGAATCGATGCGCGATCCGCTGCTGTATTATCGCAACAACACCATGACCACGCGCAGCCTGCTCAATGCCGCGGTCAAGCGCGGCATTGAGCGCTTCATCTTCTCATCCACCGCAGCTGTCTATGGCGATCCGGAGCAGGTGCCCGTGCCCGAGCACGCGCGGACGCGACCCTTGTCGCCTTACGGCTCCTCGAAGCTGATGACCGAGATCATCCTGCATGACGTCGCCTCCGCTTACGGCATGAACTATGTCGTGCTGCGTTATTTCAATGTCGCAGGCGCCGATCCGCTGGCCCGCATCGGGCTCGCAACCATCGGCGCCACGCATCTGCTCAAGATCGCGGTAGAGGCGGCAACTGGACAGCGCGCCAAGATCGACGTGTTCGGCACCGATTATCCGACTGAGGATGGAAGCTGCATCCGCGATTTCGTCCATGTCAGCGATCTCGCGCAGGCGCATCGCGCGGCACTCTCTTATCTGCGCACCGGCGGCGCCTCGGTGACCCTCAATTGCGGCTATGGCCGCGGCTATTCCGTGCTGGAGACCATCGAGGCGGTGCGGCGCGTCTCGGGACGCAATTTTGCGGTGTCCTATGCGCCGCGGCGCGAGGGCGACATCATGACCATGGTCGCCGATGCCAGCCGCATCCGCGCGACGCTCGATTGGACGCCGCAATACGACAACATCGAAACCATCGCGGCGCACGCGCTCGCCTGGGAGGAAAAGCTGTTGCGCGAGGGCAGCGGCAACATCCAAGAGGCGGTCTCGGCGTAATATCACGGCCTGTGCAAGCCCTTAATTGGGCTTGAAAAAGGCGCGTCCAGCGGGCAAGGAAGCCTTGCCGCTAAGCCCCCGTGGGCAGAGCATGCCCTGGCGCGGCCGATTGGGACGTGGATGGCCGAATTTCCGAAGAAAATCACTGACGATCCCTATGGCGCGGCGATTCTGATTCGCCGCCTCGTCATGGAACAGGGGCTGACCTATTGGCGGCGCTATCTGATCGCATTTACGCTGATGGCGATCGCGGCCGGCGCCACCGCCGCTGCGACCTATGTCCTCGGCCAGGTGATCAACAAGGCCTATGTGGACAAGAACGTGCCGGGGATTGCCATTCTCTCCGGCGTGACGGTCCTGTTGCTGTTCGTCAAGGGCGTGGCGACCTACGGCCACACCGTAATCCTGTCCAAGATCTCAAACGCGATCCTCGCCAACAACCAACGGCGGCTGTTTGCCAAGCTGATGAGCGAGAGTATCGCCTTCTTCTCCGAGCGCCATTCGTCGGAGTTCCTGGCGCGCCTGACCGCCGGCGCCAGATCCATCGCCGACGTCCTCAACATGCTGATCAATTCGGTCGGACGCGATTTCCTGCTCTTGATCTCCATGGTCGCCGTGATGGTGATGCAGGATCCGCTGCTGTCCTTGATCGGCCTTGTGGCGGTGCCGCCGGCAATGCTGATGCTGCGCAAGCTGGTGAAGCGGATCAAGGGCCTCGCCCACAGCCAGTTCACCGGCACCGCCGACATTCTGGAGACCATGCAGGAATCGCTGCAGGGCATCCGCACAGTTAAGGCGTTCACGCTGGAAGAAACCATGCAGCGGCGCATCGACGAGAACATCGCGATCGTCGAGCGCAACGCCAACAAAATGGCGCGGGTTTCCAACCGCTCCAACCCGCTGATGGAGATGCTCGGCGGCTTCGCGGTGGCCGGCTGTCTGCTCTATGGCGGCTACAGCGTGGTCGCGCTTGGCGCCACCCCTGGGCAGTTCTTCTCCTTCATGACCGCCTTTCTGATGGCGACCGAGCCCGCCAAGCGCCTGGCGCGGCTCAACATCGATCTGAACAGTCAGCTTGTCGGCGCGCGGATGCTGCTCGAAGTCGTTGACAGCCCCGCGAGCGAGCTTGCCGATGACGACAAGCCGGCTCTCAAGCTCACGAACGCCCGCATCGAATTGCGCGACGTCAGCTTTGCCTATCGCGCGAGCGAACTCGTGCTCGACCGCATGAGCTTCGTCGCCGAACCTGGCAAGATGACCGCCCTGGTCGGCCCTTCCGGCGGCGGCAAGTCGACGGTGCTGGCACTTTTGTTGCGCTTCTATGAGCCGAACACGGGCGACGTCCTGATCGACGGGCAGTCGATCTCGAAGGTCTCGCGGCGCTCGCTGCGGCAGCAGACCGCCTATGTCGGCCAGGACGTCTATCTCTTCCGCGACACCATTCGCGCCAATATCGCCTTCGGCAAGGAAGGCGCGACGGAGACCGAGATCATCGAGGCGGCGAAGGCGGCCTGCGCGCATGATTTCATCATGAGCTTCCCGCTCGGCTACGACACCCCGGTCGGCGAGCACGGCACCCAGCTCTCCGGCGGCCAGCGCCAGCGCATCGCGGTGGCGCGCGCGCTACTGAAGAACGCACCCATAATCCTGCTGGACGAAGCGACCGCGGCGCTCGACTCCGAGTCCGAAAAGCAGGTGCAGGAGGCGATCGAGCATCTCTGCCGGAACCGCACCACCATCGTCATCGCCCACCGCCTGCACACGATCATGCACGCCGACACCATTCTGGTGGTCGAGGCCGGCGAGATCGTCGAGCGCGGCCGCCATGACGATTTGTTGCGTCGCGGTGGCCGCTACGCCTCCTTCTTCCGCTTGCAGCAACGTGATACAGCCACTCTGGCACCGCTCAGCGGCACCGCGTAAATCACAAGCTTTCCTCCCAAACCCGCCGAGACCCATCATGAACGAGAGCGCCTTCGTCATCCCGGCCCCGCCGCGAGCCTCGCTGCCCGTCCTGGGCGAGGGAAAATCCTTTCCCGTCCGCCGCATCTGGTGCGTCGGGCGCAACTATGTCGAGCACATCCGCGAGATGGGCAATGACGAGCGCGATCCGCCGTTCTTCTTCGCCAAGCATGCCGACATGCTGGAGGGCGATGGCGCCACCATCCCCTATCCGCCGCTGACCAAGGACCTGCATCACGAGGTCGAACTGATCGTGGCCATGAAGAGCGGCGGCCTGAACATCCCGACCGATAAGGCGCTGGACCACGTCTATGGCTATGCGGTCGGCATCGACCTGACCCGCCGCGACCTGCAGCTCGCCGCGCGCAAAAAGGAGCGGCCCTGGGAAGTCGGCAAGTCCTTCGACCACTCCGCGCCCTGCTCAGCGCTTCAGCCGGCTACCAAGATCGGTCATCCCTCCAAGGGCAAGATCTGGCTCTCGGTCAACGGCACCGAGCGGCAGAAGGGCGACCTCTCCGAGCTGATCTGGAGCGTGCCGGAAATCATCTGGAAGCTGTCACAGCAGGTGGAGATCGGGGCCGGCGACATCATCATGACCGGCACTCCGGCCGGCGTCGCCGCGCTTCAGCCTGGCGATAAGATCGAATGCGGCGTCGACGGCGTTGGCACGCTGAAGGTGTCGATCGGCGAGCCCGTTTGATTGATATTGAGAAGCGCGTTCGGATTGGTTGAATTGCCATCGCGCTTCTTTGGTTTTGATTGCGCATGATTGGTCCGGATACCGGTCTCCGCTTTTTCCGGATCATGCTCCGGTAGCTGCTAAACTAACCGCCTCTCCTGCGGATTTCCGGCGCGCAGTCTCCTGCCCTTTCATACTGGCCCGCACCTCGCAAGGGTGCGTAAGCGGCTTGCCTTTGGTGAGCGCAATCAGCTTATCGAATTTGGGGACAACGGCGCTGGATCGGACGAGGTCGCAGCGCCCTTTTAAGATCGATGCGCAGCCGGAAATCAGGCGGATGCCAGGTCGGATGAGGCCACCGGCGACCGCGGCAGACCAACGCAAGCTTGCGATTTCACGCCCATCTTTGAACCTTGTAACGCCTGTCATAGACAGATTGACACAGGCTCAATTGTTCCTGGCGCTCCAAAAAGTCACGCGAGAAGCGCGCTAAAGGGGTTGGGCTCGGGGAGGTCGATTGGGCATGAGTGACACTATCGATGTTGCCATCATCGGGGCCGGACCCTACGGGCTTTCGATTGCCGCATACCTTCGCTCCGTCGGGGTCGAGCACCGCATTTTCGGCCATCCGATGAGTTCGTGGCGAAATCAGATGCCACCGGGAATGCTGCTGAAATCCCACGCCTGGTCGTCCAACCTGTATGATCCCGAGGCGCGGTTTACTCTGAAGCGATACTGCGAGGAGCGCGGCACCCCCTATCATGACTCGCTGTGGCCGGTGCCGGTCGAAATCTTCAGCGCGTATGGTGAAGATTTCCAGCGGCACCTCGCTCCCGGTGTGGAGCGAAAGACGCTGTTGCTGCTTGAGCATAGCTCGCCCTCCTTTCGCGCGCTGTTCGACGATGGAAGCGAGGTCTTCGCGCGTCGTGTCGTGCTTGCCATTGGCGTCCATCCATTCAAGCAGGTGCCCGAGCAATTCGCGGGTCTGCCGTCTGAACTGCTCACGCACAGCGGCGACCATGGCCCACTTGACGCGTTCGGCGGAAAAGAGGTCATCGTTTTGGGATCCGGCGCTTCTGCAACGGACCTGGCCGCGCTGTTGACTGAAAAGGGCGCCGCGGTATCGCTCGTCGCCCGGTCCCGCGAACTGCGCTTCGCGAGGTCTGCGCGAATCCCGAAATCATTCATCCGTCGGCTCGCGCGGCCGGTTCGAAACCTGCTGAGTCCAGGATCAGGGATCGGCCAGGGATGGGCGCTGAGACTTTACGCCGACGCACCGACGCTCTTCCATGCGCTGCCTGCGCGCCGCCGACACTCAATCGTCGAAACGACCTTGGGTCCCCTTGGCACCACCGAGATGAGGGAGCGGGTAGAAGGTAAACTCCCGATCCGTCTCGGCCGAAGCCTTGAAGCGGCGCGGGATCAGGGAGGAAGAATCGAGCTGCACTTGCGTACGTCCGATGGCTCAAGCGAGAGAATTGCCGCCGACCATGCAATTGCGGCGACCGGCTATCGGATTGACCTCACACGTTTGCCATTCATCGATCCAGGGCTGTTGTCGCAGATCCGACTGGAGGACAGCAAACCGGTGCTGTCGCTGGATTACGAGACCTCGGTGCCGGGCCTCCATATTGTGGGGCCCGCCTCAGCCTTCAGCTTTGGCCCGGTGTGCCGTTTCGTTTTCGGCGCGGTCCATCCGGCCCGGACCCTGTCCCGCGTCCTGAACAGCACGCGCTGGAAAACGGTTCGCCCGCAGCGCTTGAGCATCGCTCAATGAGCATCACCTTCAGAGATGCCGACGATGCCCGGCGCCAGCGACTATGCATCGCCTCGTCCGTTCGGCCAGATGAAGTAACTGCCGAGACGGGTCGGCCAACTTCAGCCGTCCCGCACATCCTGATGCTCAGCACGCTTTATAAGCTGCCCTATCGCGTGATGCGCTGCGCCGCTGCAACGGGCGCCGAAGTCTATGTTTTTGGCGCCTCGGTATCGAGCAGCCTCAGACACTCCCGCTTTTGTCAACAGTTTAGGTCTGCCGACGTCCCGATCGACGGTACCGCTTGCGAGCAATTGGCTCAAGGCATCAACCAGTGCGTGGCGGCGTGGGGCATCGACCTTGTGTTGGCTGGAGATGGACCCGCGAGCCGCACCCTGATTGCGCTGCGCCACCGGATCGGCGTCCCCTGTTTCCCCATGCCCGACCTTCAGAGCTTCGATCTGCTCAACGACAAGTGGCAGTTTTATCATCTCTGCGGAGCCGCCGGGGTTCGGGCGCCGGATACCTGGCTTTTCCATAACGCGACTGAACTCAAGAGCGCACTTGAGGACGGTACTCTGAAGGGGAAGCTCATCGCCAAACCTCTCAGCCAGAGCGGCGGCGAGGGCTGTGTCGTGTTGGAAGCGGCGAACCCGAAAGCAAAATTGGGCCAAATCGATTATGCGCCGGTCCTTGTCCAGCAGTTCATCGACGGCAACGACATAGGCGCGAGCGTTTTTTGCAAGCGCGGCGTCGTCAAGGCATTCGTTGCGCACGAATACCGGCGCGACACCTACCGAACGTTCGCAGATGATGGCATTCGCGGCCAGATCGAGAAGCTCTTGCGGACGCTTGAGGTCGACGGTGTCTTCAATTTCGATATGCGCCGCGACGCCGACGGACAGGTTCATTACCTTGAGTGTAATCCGCGCTTCTTCTTCAAGATCGCAATGTCGATGCTCGCCGGAATCAATTTCGTGGCCCTCGGTCTCGATGACAGCGCCGCGTCCGACGGAGCCATCATCCTTCGCGATCGAACGGTCCGCTTCCCCAAAGCTCTCCTGTGTACGCTTTGGGCTGCATGGCGAATCGAGGCGGAAAGCTGGAAAGCCCTGAAATTCACACTCGCCGATCCGATCCCATATCTCCGCGAGGAGATCGGGCTTGAAGGCCAAACCAGTCTTTAGAGCATGATCCGGAAAAGTGGAAACCGGTTTTCCGAGAAGATGATGCTCAAACAAAGAGATGAGATCATGGTCCGATTCCGCCTAATCGGATCATGATCCAGGGCGGATGAGCTTTTCGAAAAAGACGTAGCAGAGGGCGCGGGCGTGGAATCCGCGGAGAGACCCGCCCTCCCCCTCACCTGAACGCCGACACCACGATCAGCCCGACCACTGCAACCGTCAGCGTCCACTTTCCCACGTAATAAACCTTGCGGTTCCACTGTTTGATGCGGCGGCTCCAGAGATGGATCTCGTAGAGCCCACCGAACACCTTGTTGAGCACGCCGACCTGCTCGCCCTCCACGTTCTGGGTGGCGGAAGCCTTGACGATGTGGTGGCTGACCCAGCGATTGATCGAGGTCAGGAAGCCATACTTCATCGGACGCTCGACATCGCAGAACAGAATGATGCGATTCTGGTCGGTCGCATTCTCGGCGTGGTGGATGAAGGTCTCGTCGAACATGAAGGCCTCGCCGTCGCGCCAAACGCAGGGTACGCCGTCGACGAGAATCCGGCACTTGTCCGAATTCGGAGTGACCAGGCCCAGGTGATAGCGCAAGGACCCTGCGAAGGGATCGCGATGCGCACCCAGCTTGCCGCCGGGCGGCAGCATGGCAAACATGGCGCCGTGCACGCTCGGAATCGAATTAAGCAGCTCGACCGTCTTCGGACAGAGCTGACGCGCCGAGGGAAGAAAGTCGTCATACCATTTGAGATAAAAGCGTTTCCAGCCGCTCTTGAAGAACGAATAGAAGCCCCAGTCGTTGTTCTTAGCCGCGGCCCGGATGAACCCCTCATCGAACAGCCGCACCGCCTCCTCGCGGATCGTCTCCCAATTGTCCGTCAGCTTTGAGAGCTCGGGAAACTTATCGACCGGGATCACCGGCTCGTTCGGCACGGCCGAGCCGGCGTACATCAGCACATTGTAGGGGGCGAGATAGGTCGAGTGATCGCCTAACTGCCGGGCAAAGCGCAGCCGCTCCTTGCCCCGAAAATGCACGTAAATTGTTGAGGCCGCGAGAATGTAAAGGCCAATGAGCTGTGGCGCGAGAAGCTGTTTCAGCATGGTCCGTCCCTGCGATCGGCCCCAATTCCCCAATTGCCCGATCATCTCTTCGCGTGAAAGCCGATCAGTGCGGAGCGGCTTACCGGCGAGAACGCCCCAATACCACAGGCGGGAGACCGATTTCCAGAGACTGAGATCAGGATGGCTTGAACCAGACAGGCGCGCATAACTGCGCTGTCCTGCGCCGAATCCGGCCAGATTTCGTACTGATTCGGATCCTCAGGTACGCGCGAGCGCCTGAAGACCTTTGAAGGTCAGCCGTTTGGGGTCCTTCACGCCTGACAGGTAAAGCCGGCGAATAAAGGCGATCGCGGCGTCACGGTCGCAATCGGTCAACACCACCACGGCGTCCACCGCAATTCTCTGTGCCTCCATGGGCTTCCTCATCGCTCGAGCAGCCACCGGCTCCCGAAGCATTAGAGCCTGTCGGTTAATCTTACGTTAACCGTGCGCCCGCCTGGTGGACTCAGCTTGAGATCCGAGCATGCGAAAGGAGGCGTCGCCGCGTTGCGCGGTCTCAAATAGATCGACGAGCTTGGCGCCCTCACCTGCCCTGGAGTTGAGCGGGCCCGCCGAGGCCGCGGCAGGTCGCTTCGAAGTCGATCAGGGTGTCGGGCGCAAGGCTGGCGACATTGACATCCGGGCCGAACTCTTCGACCAGGAACTTCTTCATCGCCCCGTAATCCGCTCCACGCCTGCGTCGCTACCGCGGACGGCCACGACGCCTGGTCAAGCCCGATCGACGTGCTGGCAGGTAGTGCACCGCTGACTTTAGAAGCTCATTTTACCGCCGCTCGTTTAAACGAGTTCCGGAGGTGGAACCATCTACATACGTTAGCGATTGTTTTGGCGGGCCACATCCCATCTTGCCCAGCACCGTGGTCCGGTACGGCCCCACTTTCGGAAGGCAGCGTTGGGAGCGGGGCCGTGCCTCTGGTCAAGAAGGGGCGTCACTTTCGGTAGCCGGGAGCCAAGAGATATGCCGCTCTATCGCGCGTATCTGATTGAGAACGGACACGTTTGGACGGCCTTCGACCTATGTTGCAGCGACGATGACGACGCAAAGAAGCAAATCGAAAGCCTTTTGGATGAACGGGACATCGAACTGTGGCAGCGAGATCGCAGGGTCGCAGTGCTCCGCGCGCATCGTCGGACGTTGACATAGCAGGTCGGTCGGGTTGGCTTAAACGCGCCGCCCGAACGTGGCGAATGCCGGCGTAGCCGCCGCACCGAAAACCGCACTCGTGTCCATCGCGAGGTCGGCGTCAGCCTCATACCCCGCGGCTTACGCCACGCCGCCTTCAACCTCTTGCGGTTACCATTGCTGGAGGGCCATCGGTCCACTGGTAAGGCCGTCATCATCGCTGCGGCGCAAGTCTGCTACTGGTAAAACGGCTTTTCAGGATCGTCAAGCCGAGCCTCGAGCTGCATTGGCTTACAAGGCTGTTGTCGTCGCTCGTCGTGATTCGATACAGGCTCATGATCCCGCTTCGGATCGCAACCTATAAAAGCTGCGTCGCGCAAAGGGTCAAAATCGAAAGGGCTAACCGAAAGTGACATCCTCCCGGCCGGCGTTTTTCTACCGTAAAATCCACCTTGCTTTTGCGCTGTCGCGTCCTCTAGCGTTGTAGACAATTCCCCACTGCACGTGACAACTCGCTTGTCTTTGCTTTCTGAGTTTGTGCTTATTTCGTCACTCAACCTATATAACGCTCCCTGTCTCGCCGTTTCCCATATTGCTGAGTTTTCAGCTTCACTGCTCGCTTTGTTGACTCTCGCCTCAACCGAGTTCGAACTCTTGACGGCGTAATTCAGAAGCGCATTGTTGCTGTTGTCAGAAATGATCTTAAGAACTGAATTGCGCGTATCCACCTAGTCGCACTCAGGCTGCGTCACGCCACAGCCGTTCAGGAAGAACCAAACAGGAAGACTCCATAAATTGCCGGTCGCTCCCGAAAACGCCTCATCGAATGCTCACGATCGGCGCTGACACGGCGTCGATCAATTCGGGCCTGCTGATGTTGATCAGGAACCAGCTCGAAGTGCGCCTACCCGAAAAAGAGCTTTCGAGTTCGACCGATAGCGCGCTAGAAACTGAGATTTGTCAGCGTGACGGCGGCTTCAGCTTGCACAAGCCTACCTCGACTGGCCCACATTCGGCGCCTTCCCTAGGTCCTGCGCCATGGCGAGGTGATGCCGCAGCGTAGGCAAGGTCTTGCCGGCAAAGTCCTTAAGTTCCGGATTGTCCCCGCTTTTGGCATACCGTTCGAATAGCGATACCGCATCCTTATGCGCGCTCACCTGATCGGCGTCGAAATCCGAGCTGAAGTCCTTGCCGTTCGCACTCTTTAGCTTGTCCAGCTTACTCTGGTGCGAGGCGTCGAGCGTTGCCGGAATCTCGGCATTAACTTTCCCGCTGTCGACCAGACGCTTGATCTCATTGGTCGTCTTTGTGTGGTCCGCGATCATCTGCTCGGCGAAGCTCTTCTCCTGTGCGGTGCCCCTCTCTTGGGCGAGCTTGCTCGATTGCAGTTCGAACATATCACTTATCGCCGCTTCCCTGACGAAATCCGCCGTGCTCGGGGCAATGCCGAGCGTAGAATTGACACCCGTCTTCTCGCCGACCGACTGCGCCAACGCAGGTGCCGCAAAAAGGACGCAGCCCAGCGCGATGAGTAAGCGTTTCATAGTGAATTTCCTCAAACTGACCCTTGCGATCGTTCAACTTGCCAGCGAGAGTGTGGTTCCTGGCACGAAGGACTACATCACCGCACATCGCCGGCCGTGAGCGATGCCGCATGAACATTGGTCAGGAAAGCTGACGCTGCGACATCATTGACCATGACATCCTTGGCCGTTCGGGGATACCAGGATGAGAACGCTCTAAGGCGCAGACGCCCAGGTTGGGACTTGTGCTCGCGGAGAACGCTCGTCGAGGCCACGTGCTGGGGATCCCGATCAGGGCACGGCATACCGACTTGCTCGACGGTTCTCGACCGAGATCCCGTCTTTGGCTGCCGCTTCGAGGATCTTCGAGGCGATGCGTGCGGGCACCGAACTGCGCGATGCACGCGATCCGACGGATGCAGAGCGGGCACTGGATTGCCTAGCGGCGCGCCGGCCGCTGGGACCGAGACATTGATCCAGCCCACCCTTGCAAGGGTCGACAGACGCCGACGCCTCGCGAGAGACTTTGAGGGCTCCCTGCCACCGAGATCGGCTGGCCTCTCGTCGCGTATCTCAGGCGCCTCACTCAACTCGCCGCGTCGGCGGGGCCTGAAAATGCTGCACATTTTTTGACTCGGACTTTCAAGGGGGCGATCAGGCTTCCCTCGCGGCCGCGCTTGGTTGGACTGCGGCGCTTTCGGCCATCCTCTCGCGCGATTTCAGGTGAGCCAGTCCCGCCACCACCAGTCTTTGCTCGTCAGTCTCGCCTGCGGCGAGCTGACCGAAGATGTGCTCGGTCAGTGCCTTGCGTGCCTGAATGAGCTGGGCGTGGTCGCGCTCCTTGAAGATTTCGTACACCGCCATAGCCCGCTCAACAGCGGACGGGGCTACGGTCCGTTCGATCTCGTCCATCATCGCCTTCAACATTACGTGCCGGTCTGCCGGCGCTGTTCAGCAAAATTTCGAGCGCTCTCCGCGCGCCGTAAGCGGCCGCCCTCCTGATAGCCGCACTGCGGACACCTCAATCGGATCTCGACTTGCAGCGCGGTCGCCTTCGGCAGTTTTGCCGCCATGGGCCAGGCGCCGCAGCGGGGACACTTCTCGAGCAAGTTCTCGGTTTCGATCACTCTCAGTCTCCACGGATTCGCGCTACGCTTCGCGACGGTATAGGGGTGGCGTTATTTTTGGCCGCCAGAAGGCTGCTGCCCCGAGTTCTTGTTGGCTTCGGCCCTGTTCGCTTCGTGATGGCCGATCACGCAGCCCGCCGCAGCACCGAGCTTGCCGTGGCCGGCCATATGCCCGGCAGCCCCGCCGACGACCGCGCCTTTGATGCATCCCTTGGCTTGCGCTGCGCCGCATGAGGCGAGCGCGATTGTCGCAACGCAGACGGACGCGATTATCCATTTCATGACCGATCTCCAGCAGAATGTCGGCAAGTCAATTCGCTTCGGAGATGGTCCGTTCCGCTGCTCGAACACTTTAGCGCGACCTTCGGGACGCTCTTCGGCAGCTCGATAAGACGATCAGGGCCGACCGGTCCGATGCCCTGCCGGCCACGAGCTCCGCATCCGAGACGCGAAGCCGCCAGCCAGATCTAGCTGCCGAACTGCCTAGCTTTCGCATGGCACGCTGATCCGGCCACTGACGTTGGTCGTCGGACACGGCGGCGAACAGGACCCGAACGCGCCTCAGACTGACGCGAGAGGATCCGACGTTGCCCCGATCCCACAGGTTCGGCGCAGTTCATTGAAGACAACCGCGGATTCCCCGCAGGGATGCGTAAAGCGGACGTCTTCAGAGCGCGTGCACGACCGCGCAAGGATAAGGTGATTCCGCCCCGGTTAGTCCGGTGATCATCCGATATCCGGCGGGGGTCATAAAAGTCATAAGTGTACGCCTCTGGGATCGTCGGCCTGGCGGGAAGTCAGTACGTCGCTCAAGATAGATGCAACTCCAATCTTCGGAGTGTCGAGCTCGCGCTGATAGGAGAGTGATGATGTCAACCTATGACTCAACATCTTCTGAAGTCGTGGATGGCCGCGCTATCGCGATAAACGCGAATACATGCTCCTCATCCACAACTACATAGGTGCGGGCGTCGGTCTGACCGCGCTTATCGCGTGGCTGACGTATCAGGTGACTGATCCCGCGTTGTTGCAGAATCCCTGATGTGGGTGTTTGTCTTCGCACCCCTGGTCCTGGTATTTATTGTTAGTGCACGCATAAATACTCTGGCAGTGATCACAGCGCGGTGGCTGTTTTGGCGATCATTGGGGCGTTGTCACTCTATCTCAACTTCCTAAACCTGTACTTGATGATGCTGCGGCTGATGGGCGGATGACGCTAGAGGCGGTCCTCGTCAGCCTGGCGGTGCGGCCGCTGCGCCGGCCGGCGCGCCTGCCGCACGGCGGGCGTTGCGCAGGATTTTCTCTTCGTCTCGTCGAGCGACGTCCTGTACCGTGCCTCCGGCGTCCCTGACATGCTAGATGCAGGATCAATTGATCCCTGCGGTGCTCGCTGCGCCGATACCATCGCATTGCTGCCCAGCCCGCAAGGGGCCCCATGCGTTCGGCGCGGCGACTTCTCCCGAGCTGCGCGATTCAATGCTCGACCTTGCATGGGCGCAAGCGATGCGATCCGACACTCGGGCGGTCCCAACGCTACGTGCCTCGGTTGATCGTTCTCAAAGCCAAAGTGCGATAGTGTTGCTACTCAAACGTCTCAGCCGTGGATGGCTGTCGGACCAGCGGTCGCGGGCTGCGGCTTCGAGGTGTTTGTTCAGCCGCGTGGTCCCTTCTCAAAAACGTCCGCGGCAACAGCGTAGGCGTCAGAGAGGCAGCAACAAAGAGCGTTCCAAGGAGAAGGCCTTCTGTAGAAAATGAATGCCATAATCTTTTTGTTGGGCTGCGAATCGATGCTAACCATCGTGCTGCGAACGAAAGCTGGTCAGAAACGCCGACGGCAAGGAAGAGCTGCGGCTTCTAATGCGCCCGCTTAATCGCGGCGAGGCTCGTTGTGTTTGGCTACTGGACTCCTGACCCGTCCCTTCCCGCCACAGACTTTGCACGGGGGCGGATAGATTCTGCGACCAGGCCGGGCCGGCTGTATCACGGGTGGAAATCCAGTGCCATTGCAGGCGGGACATCTTAGTTCAAGAGCAACGCGCCTTTTCTTCTTCATGGAGGGAATCCCTTCTAAGTGCGACGAGAATGTCGCAGCTTCGCTCTGTTACGCCTCTTGCGCTGCGCGGCGGCTTCAGCCTTTCTGACGCACTCGCGCAATACCAATAGTTCGCGATATTCTGCTTCAAGCGGGTCCGGATAAGTCTGCGCGCTTGGCGTTCGAGGATTAGTGCCACAAGGGGCCGGGTCGCCAGTCATGAGAACAACGCCTGCTTTGAGGCAAGGACCACAGCGGCCAAAGAATGCTAAACGACGCTGTTGTCGTTGCGAACTTGACTAAAATGTCAAGCAAGCTATCCGCTCGCCGCAATGGCGCAAGAAAAGTCGCGCGTTAAGCTTGATACCTGCGCCAAAGGTTAAATCTGGAACGCTCTTCGGCGGCTCGATAGGCCATAGCGGCTGGCGACTCCGATCGCCTGTCGGCCACGAGCTCCGCGATCCGGCGCGACGCCCAAACCGGATCGCCTAGCTGCCGAACTGCGACCTTCGCATGGCGCGGTGATCCGGCCCCTGACGTTGGTGGTCGCGCACGGCGGCGAACAGGACCCAGATGCGCATCGGCCCTGATGCCGGCTGCCGCCCATGGGGCGCAACAACGACAGAAGAAGTGTCGGAGGTCCAGCGAGATCCTCAACCATTCAGCGTCAGGCCAAGGCGGCGAGCAATCTTGCTGCGGTGCAAAGACGTGCCGTGCGCCGGATCTCGTCTATGGCTTCCCACCAACGGATGCGAAATTCACCTATGAAGCCGCTAGCTTGCCCGGTGATCGTAAGACTGATGAAGAACGCTGTGTTTGGATGCGCGCGCACCATGGGATGAGGCGCTTCAGGGCCCTTATCAGGTGCCGAAGATCGCGGCAAAGGAAGGCAAGGTCATCGCCCAGAGCATCGCAATTCTGCGGCATGTCCGCTGTTGGAAGCGAGACTCACCTAGCTCGCGCACCACAGTGCCGGAGCTGACCCGAGGCTGTAAGGCGTGGGCGGACCAAAATTCGACGGCAGCGGGATCCAAGTGGATGAATGCAATGGCCTCAGCTGAAGTGACCGCCTGATCATCCGGGGAATGGAACAGCACAGATAGACGCCCACGCGCAATGGTCTTTGCACCTGCGCCTTTACTTCCATGACGTCCTCGTGGGTGCTGCCAACCTTACTCGCCTGACCACAGATGATGATCAAGAACGTTTGGCTCCCGCCAAACGTGCGTTCAAATAAGCATGCCATGACTGGCCGCTCGCCCATGCCGCCGGCCTGCCGATTCAGCCTGCCGACCTGCTCAGGCAGGCCCTCCATATCGCCAATGCCGGCGTCGTCCAGCTCTTGGCCGTTGTCGTCCTCACGATTGCAGTCATCCGCTCCAAAGTCGTGGCGGACCCACTCCCGGCTGATCTGCTGGAAGCAGGATTTTTCCGGATCGGTCATTCGATCGAAGCTGCCGGGCGATCGCTCGCTATCAATACCGCCCTCAAATAGGCAGCTATCGTCGTCCTTCGAGCTCGGTCATTTCGGATGACTCTCAAGGAGGGGCGTTGAATGAGAATGCCGGGGGCGGAGCTGTGGGGCTGGCCAATCCAAGATAAGCAGCCGAAACAACCAGCCCCCTCTAATCGTCGGTTTTTACCGAACGGCTGTGAGCACTTTGTAACTCAGGGACGCGACATTAAAGCCATCGCTGCTGCGGAACGCCGACAGGCCAGATCGAATTGAATGGAGTAGTTCAATTTAGAGGAGGTTCTGATGGCAATGGAAGAGCGGGAAACAGTAAACCTAATCGGCAGCGACAAGGTCGAAGGGACTGCCGTGTACGGCGCCGACAATCAAAAGATCGGCTCCATTGAGCGAGTGATGATCGACAAGATCAGCGGCAAGGTCTCTTATGCGGTATTGAACTTCGGCGGCTTCTTTGGCCTCGGAGGAGATCACTATCCGTTGCCTTGGCAATCTCTAAAGTACGACACCAATCTCGGCGGCTACATTACCGGGCTGACTGAGAGCCAACTTCAGGGAGCTCCCAAGTATAGCAACGACAATGATTGGAATTGGTCAGATCCCGCAAGAGCACGCGCCGTCAATGACTACTACGGAGTTCCATTGGCGTAAGATCCAGCGGCCCCGGCATCCGATGCCGGGGCCCCTTCGTTTCCAATTGCGATGGGCAAGATTGACGCAGCGCAGTGCCGTCGCGAAGCAGAGGAATGCCGCGGCCAGGCACAGAAGGCGACCAGTCCCATTGATCGGGAGAGTTGGATAAGGCTCGCCAAGGAGTGGGATCAGTTGGCGCATCAAGCGCAGAGCGGACGACCTGATCAGGACAGGAACTAGCATTCCAGGCGCAGGATTGGTGCAGGGACAGCAACGGGAGGATTCGATGACAATGACGAATGCCGCTGACGTGACAGAAGCCTCGGGTCTCACGAACGACACGGCACGCATCGAGCACGCCTCGGAAGCGATCAGGGATATGACTCACGAAATCAAGGACAACTCGCTCCCGCCGCACTCTGAGCGGGCCGCGCAGCGCTTCTCCGACCGCTTGCGCCAAATGACGATTGAAGCTCCGCTCCAGTCGCTAGCACTCGCGTTCTTGCTGGGCGTGCTGGTAGCGCGAAGGCGATGATCGTCGCTCCTCGTAGGAACTCGGGGCTCGGCCACATACCCGGGCGGGGAGTTAGAACCTGCGGGAGCACCTCTGCTTACACAAGCCCACCCGGAGCAACACTAATCCTCCGGTTCGCAGGTAAAGGGAGGGTGCTGTCCTAATTAGGACACTCGCTCGGATAATCTAGCAGACATCGATTCGCGACAACGTCCGCGCTCGGTGAGCGATTGGGGACTCAGCTCGCCGATAAGGGGTGGCATGGTGGATAACGTAGAGCGATCATTCGCCGCTGCGGCGGCGATGAGTTTTGTTATGCTGGTAGTCGGGATTGTGCTGCTCGCGATAGTTTAGTCCGATGATGGCGCTGGCCGAATTGGCAGCCGCACCCGGGCGATTAGGACACGCGAAAGTCCGGCGCCCCAAAGGGCCGCCGGACGATCGCTAATATGACTTGGAGATCGAAAACAACGCTAATCTACCGGAGCGAGTTAAGGTTGTTTGTCGGCTAGTTCACATTTGCGAACTTTCCGGAGAGCAGCGCGGCCCAGTATTGCTGGTCGGCTTCATACATCCCGCCTCTTGCGGCGCCCGAGACAGCCCAGCGCTGGGCTCTCTGGCTTGGGCTCGCCTACGCGCTTGGAAACATAACGGCCGCATCTCGAATTCTGATGCAGAGTTAAACAGCTCCCCAAACTCGGCTCCACCTGCCGCTCGGGGAACGGGCCGTTTGATTGGCCACGGTCCGCGCGCCCGCCGGTTCAGCTCCGATAACAGCGTGCGGGACAGCGGGACGGCGATGAGAGAGTTGATCTTCCCCAGCTCCCAACGCGGCGCATTTTCAAAAAATGCGATGCTGGCGGTTCTCGATCGCCTCGGCTATGGCCATGTCGCCGTGCACGGCTTCCGCGCGACCCTTCGCCACGTGGGCCGAGGACTATACTGATTATCCGGATCGCGTCCGCGAAGCAGCGCTTGCTCACAAATACAAGAGCGAAACGACAGCCGCCTGTCAACGCGGCCAGAAGCTCGACAAGCACGCGCGCTCATGAATGAGTAGGCGAATTAGTTGCTCACCTCGAACGTCATTCCGCTGCGGACAACCGCGTAAGGGAGTTGTGATGGCCGAGAAAAGCCTTGCACATGACGAGCCGATGGCGATGGGCCTGGCTGAGCTGGCTCCGGCCAGCCATTCTGCTGCCGTTCGTGCACGTGGAGATCGTGGTGATAGTGCGCTGGCCCCTGCCTGGATCGAGCCGCCTCGGCAACGGCGGGAAGCTTGATACGCACCTCAGAGGCGATGATGAAGGAGGCGCGGGACCAAGGCCCGCGCTCGTCGCCATGACGTGCAGTGTTGAGGCCGCAAGCCGATATCGAAGGAAGCGTTGTGGATGACCAGCGGCGCATCACCGATGAACGCCAGGAACTCCTCCACCACCTCGGCAAACAGCGGCTTGTCCGCCAAGAACTCGTTGGGTAAGGCCATGTACCGCCACCGCTTCGGCCGAGACCACACGCTGCGGATTGATGCGCCGGTGGAAGGTCTGACCGATCGGTATGCGGTTGAAAATCTCGACGCGACCAATTTCAACCAGGCGGTCGCCGCGCAGGGTCAAGGCCGGTGTGGCTGGCAATCTGCGGCCGTGCTTGGATCAAACGGGCCCGAAAGGACACGCTCCCAAGCTGAACGCGCGTCCGGTGCAAGCGACATAGCCCACGTGCCCCCTGCTCTTGCACCGGACACGGCCCGACCAGATCGTCCGGCGGATTGATCCGTTTTGCGAGCGATTTTTCATGTCCGCGGCTAGAAACGAGAGCACGGGACCGAAGCACCCTGCTCCGTCACCACTCCAGCCGTCGGACACCTGAGCGATTGGCACGGCCGTTGCTCCAATTCGGTTGCTGGGGATTTCAGCGTCCCAGTTTGAAACAGGCGCCGCCGGGACAGGACATTTCGAGCCCGGCGGCGTATTTTTTTTGGGATTCTCAGCGGCCTAACCGGCGATGGCTCGCCAGCCGCTGCCAATTGCTCTTTCGATGTGATCGGCGCCGGCACTTCCCGTATCGGTCCACCGATCAGCCGATCAAAGTTGACGCGGCATTTATCGCGCAGGTGGCGAGCTCTTCGGTGCGAGACAGCTTGATCTCGGGCAACTCCGATACCGGCCAACGCAGCCGGCGGCGGATGCTTTCGGACCTACTCGCGCTGTCCGCCCACAAGCGCCCCGTGAGTGGTTTTCCGACGCGCCGCCAGCCGGCGTGCTGCGTTGCGCTTGCGGATTAAGGCATCGCGGTCGCAAGGTTGATAGCTTCGTATTGAACGGCCTCATTGTGCTCCGAGTTCGGAAGCATTCCAAGATGCGAGGTGCCCTTCGCATCTGATAGCTCTGCTGAGTTCTTCGACATCATTCCTCTCCATCAGGCGCGAAATTGCGCGCGAGGAGCCCGCTCCTGAGTAGCGGCAGGCGGGCTGCGTGTCCCTGATTTGCCTCTCACAGATAACCGCTGCAGTCATTGGACGCGCAGCGCCAATCGGTGGCCGATGATGTTCGGCTATCAGATATCGAGCCGCAGTGTCTGCGACCCATGTGGCCGCCGCCACGCCGGCGTCAGGCCGGATTGGCAGGTACGCAACCCCCGCAAGAAAAAGGCCGCCAACTAAGGCGGCCTTACTCGTTGTGCGGGATACCGGGTGATATCAGCCACTCGGCTAAATTGGTAATTTCGTTATGCCGGCTCTTGCTCAGCAGACTGTCTCGCTTGTGCCCCGGTGGAAAGGACTTGGCTTCATCGCGCAACTGCTGTGCTTTCAGGTCTAGCCGAGCCTTTAGCGAAGCTTTTTGAATGAGCCGGTGCCGCGTCATGACACAATTCCATCCATGGCAACTGGTCCATCATCAACTCGGTCCACAGCGCATTGGTTCAAAGGTACAAAGATATGGCGCTTGATCGGATTAGCATTTTCGCCGCTGGCTCCTGTATCTCAACCAAAGTTGATGAGCATTCCTGTCCCTGTCCTGGTTGATCGACTTCGACGAGCCGATCGAGGCGGCAACGGTAAGCCGCTGCCCAGGCCTCGTGATGCTGCCTGCTATATCACCGCGCTGCGGCGGCGTGTTGCAAAGCTCGGGCATGGCAAACTGCAATCGCCTGCTTTATTGCCGCGGCTGAGAAGCGCGGAATCGTGATGATGGCGCCCGTAGCCGTGGTGCAGGCGCTGCAACCTGGGAGGCCCCAAGCAGCGCCGGCACGCCGAAGAAGCCCGCGCAAAAATACCGGATCGTCAGCTGATCACGAACACCTCGGCTCCGCCGCTGACTCTTTGCCGCCTCGCATCCGTCAGCAATGCGCCCGAATCAGAGTCCCAACTGGGGACCGTCAGATGCCGCGCTGGTCTCTGGCTAACCGCTCCACCGCTACTCACGGCCCCCAGCCCCAGCGGTGGAGCGGGAAGCTGCCATCATGGAAAGATCGCCCGGCACGAATTTGCGCGTGCCGGTAAACCGCGGTCCAGTCATTCGCCCGCCTCGTATCAATTGCGGTTTCGATGAGTAGCGTGGTCGAACGGCGTCTAGCGATCCTGAAGAAATTCTTCAAAAACATTGGCGACCTTCAGCTTCTGATTTGTCGCGTCGGTCCTGCGGCCAGTGCCGAACACTGCACGAAAGTGATCCATCGAATGGCGGCAGATTGGACGCGACACCTGTGGAAAGCTTGTCCGCGATTTTCAGGAGCGTCGATCGCCAGCCGAGAATAGTTAGCTGCTCATCCAAGACCATTCGAACGCCCCCCGGGGGCTTGATTACTCGATCAGCCGTTGTATCGCCCAATCGGGATCGAAATCTCGATCGGTAACTCTCGTCGCTCGACTAAGGCTTGCTCGCGTTGCCAGTAGCGGTCCGGCTGTGGCGCCGCCTGCGCACTCTCAAGCGGAGCCAACATTTCGTGCACAAGCCGCAACCAAGGCCGCAGAAAGGCCCAGAGCGCGCCCAAATTGGTTGACGTCTCGTTAAGAACTGAGGGGCAGACTTCTCGCCAGTGGAACGCAGCGCTGCCCGACTAGCCCCCCTGCCCCGGGCAGCGCGAGCGATGGCCGGCGGCGTGAGGGCCGCCGGCCATTCCCTCCCCTCGCGTGAAGTCAGACTGCATTAACCGCAACCTAAGCGGCGCAGGCCAGGAAGGCCGATACCGCCAAGGCGGCGCGAGGCGAAACTCGCGCTCGAGGCGGTCTTGGTCCACATCAACCGCACGGCGCAGAAGCTTTACCTGCGGCGCAGAAGCTTTACCTGCGGCGCAACACTCTCAAGCCGTGGCCGGATGGGGGGTCAGGTGCTCGATGCGTCCATTGAGGTTCCGGTCATGATCCGCCATGCCGTCACGCGGTCCAGCGCAGGCCCGGATCGGCACGGACGTGTTCACGGCAATGGCGCGCAACGACGCATTGCTGCGCCTTGGAGGCCATCCTGGCAACGTCGCTCTCCGGTTCGTCAACGTTGCTGGCGGTGTCGGTCTTTTGGTCGCATGACCGAAGCAAAAGACGAGCTCCGTTGCTGTGCGCTGACAGCAAGCAGCCTTCCAGAGAAGGTCACAACCAACCCACGGCATAGTGCGCGATCAGCTTAACGATGGCGACCGTCGCGCCGAACGCCGCGACCGCAAAAATCAGCGAAAACGCGATCGCGGTCTTAACTTCGCGCCTGATTGATACTCGCATATTCCGTACCGCGCTCGGTGCAGCGTCGAACACCAAGTATCAACGTCCTACTTCGCCTGATCCTTGGCATAGCCATATCGTCTTTGCAGCAGCGCGCCTTCGAGTTGATCTCGTTTGCCGTTGATCCCGGTGAGATCATCGTCCGTCAGTTTGCCCCAGGTCTGTTTGACCTTGCCCTTCATTTCTTTCCAGTTACCGCAAAAAAGCTCCGACGAGAGATCGGAGCTTTCTCCGGCTAATCCCTGTCGTGTTCGATAACCTTCTTTTCGCGGTTCCCGTACTCATCTTCCTTCTTAATCACCGTCTTGCTGTCGCGGGGTTCCCGCTCCTTAACCACAGTTCGATCGCGATCTTGGTCATGCGACTCGCCAGTCGTTACGCCGGCTCCTGCGGGCCCAACATGGACCCCAACTTCATCGGCAAATGCCGGCATGGACATCGCGCCGATCAAGGCCGCAGCAAAAAGATAGTTCCTCATGCTCTCCTCCAAACTCCTTACGCGAGAGAATGCGGAGGATTTGGATGCGTTCCCACGAAGCGCGAAGCGCGTGCCCCTACGCGCTCGTTGATGTCTGATTTTGGGGAGTGCGCAGCACCCTGCCTCAGGCGAGTCTTAAGCGGACACCGCAGCCCCTCTGACCTAAAAGCCTCGGCAACATTGATGTTCCGCAACATAGTCTCAGCAAATGGGGCTGACAGGTTGAGACGGTGTACACGGCGGGCGAACGCTCGAACGACTCGGGATTTTGTTAGCGTTCGTCTACGTCTCCTGGTTAGTCTCTATCGGCTATCCGAATTATCGTGTTGAACCGCCATGGCGGGTAGCCCTGGTTCGTGTGGTTCTATGGCTGTTTTTTTTTGCGAAGCTTTGGCACCGTAGCTGACGAAAAATCGGCAAAGCTGAATCGCCAAAGCCGTTCTTCTACTATGCCGTCGCGGATGAACGAGGAGTTCAGTCGATTCCGAGCAACGCAGCCAAGCGTTCGCGCACCTCGGTGAGTACGATGTCAGGTACTCGTCCGGCATGCTGGATCGGACGCTTCTCCCAAGAGATGCTGCGGGGCTGATCGGCCCGCACAACGCCGCGGATCGAGGTACCGTCGCCGAGTTTGGCCTCGAGAGGATATCCGCGTACGCGGCTGGTGATTGGACACGCAGAGGCCGGCTGCGGCATTGTAGGTGTGCGGTGATAATACAATGGCCGGTCGTCGACCGCTTTGTTCGTGGCCGACCGTGGGTCAAGATCGATCCAGATGAAATCGCCGGTCTCTTTATCGACGTATTCGGCGATCAACAATAACGAGCCGCTGTGACTGCTGCACTCGCGCTGCCGCCCTGTCGGATGCGGCCTGCGCGGTCTACTCGACGTGGACCAATAGCGGACAGAAAAGGCAGCGGAGGCAAATCTGCCAGACGCTTGCGACCTTGTTTTCCTCCCAGACTTGCGCCCGCCGCAAATGGCGGGCCTTTGCGGCGGGCCTGAAGACAAGCTTTATGCTGGCGTTATCTGCTTGGTCCGCCGCACGCTATGGGCGCACATTCGGTTGGTTTTCGCACGCGACGTCTCCTGCACACCGACATCGGACAAAATGTCACTGCCGGGATGGACCAACGGGCGACACGAAGAGAACGAGAGCTGCCGCGGCCGACCGGATGCAGTTCTTTGATCGTCAGAGTCTGAAACCAGCGCCGTGTCATGGACACCGGGACCTTAACGCAGGTTTTCGCCACAGCTGCTAGAATCGATGTCGGCGACGATGATTGATGATTAGCGCTGAAATGCTCTCCGAAACCAGGAACGACCCCTACAGCGGCCGAGTTTAGTCGACGAAACCCACTTGTGAGGGAGCCGAAGCCATGGCCCGCGCGACAGCCCATCCGGATCATCAATGCATCTCGAGCGAAGACATTCATGGAACCGAGGTTTATGGAGCAGACGGAAAGAACATCGGTGAGATTGATCACCTCATTATCGACAAGGTGTCAGGTCGCGTAGCTTATGCCGTCATGAGCTTTGGGGGATTTGTGGGATTGGGCCACAGCCATTATCCCATTCCTTGGGGTGCTCTGACATATGATACGTCGCTTGGTGGTTTTCGAACCAATATCACCGAACAACAGCTGAGGGACGCGCCTGAGTTCAGTGATGACTCGTGGCAGGATCGAGACTGGGAAACGCGCACCCACCGGTACTATGGGACGCCTATGTACTGGGAGTGGGAGGGGCGAGGCGGCCTGTGACGCAAGCCAGCGCATCTGAAAGTTCCTGATCGCGAGCGCCAGCCGACTGCTTGAAGAACTGATCCACCAGCTCCGCTGCCACGCTGGGCCCAATTTGCGACCAGTGATCTCCTGCGCCGCGCACAGGGCCAAGCACTCGGTGCTATCGGATTTGATCCCGCCGAACTGACGCATCGGAGACTTGCCCGTGGAGATCATTGACGGGTTGGCGATTACGGCGGCCCCGGCCCATCGCTGCTCATCATCGCCGTTCCGGTCAGGCGGCCGTACATCCGGGATCTTGGGCCAAAGGTCAGCGCCGTCCGCTGCTGTCCGAGCCGTGGCGTCCGCTTATACTTCCTTGAATAGATTGCACCGATCCCGTCAGGAGGACATGTCGGGCTCGACGAATGCGCGAGAACCATATCTAATCGTGTGGTGAGGATCCCAACCGAGCCGAAACCGACAATGACCTTCCTGATCGGCCACTCGCTGGGCGGGACGTTAGCGGCAGCCTTTAGTGCATGCGAACCCCAAGCTGTCCGCGGTCTATTGCTCCTCTTTGCTTTCAACCAGCGACGCGGAGATTTCGCGATGTGCTCGTTTCGATGATTCCGCCGGACCTGACCGAAACGGGCATCATCCCGGGCTCGCTGTTGTCGCATGCAAGCGCTTTCGACCATCCGAGAGACCTCGTCTCCGCAACTCGTGCACGTGGCTCAACACTGAGAGCCTATGTCTGGTGCTTTGCCGAATAGCGCCCGAGCCGAACCCGGCGCCGACGAAGAAAGACGTGGTGTGCTTCGCCCTCAATGAGGATCGGCGTCGTTCGCGTTCTCAGGCATCTGCACGAGGTTCAAGGCTCGAGCGCGGACCGAATCGAAACTGGTCGCGGCCCTCATCAGGTCTACGGCTTCCTGATGAGGGGGTGACTGCGATGGTGAAGCCGATCCACTCAAAAGCAATAGTGGTGATCCTCACCAGCGATGAGGAGCGCGGATCTCTGGATGCGAGCGTCCTGAGAAGAGGCGAAGGCGTTACAGCTGCGGTTGCCAGGTGATGCGCTCAAGATCGTGATACGAGGGGCCCGCCGGCCTAACTGAGATGGCGAGCACGAACGAAAATCGGTAGTACGGTGTTCAAGTCAAGAGAGCAAAATACGGCGTGAGCCTTGGTAGCGCTCTTGCTATTGGCATATCCCATACTGCCAACCAGCCGATACTGTGGGCGATCATCCACGGGATTTTCGGTTGGCTTTATGTGATCTACTACGGACTCTTTCGCTCCTAGAAATGGCGGCGCGCAGGGAAGATCGGATGGCCGTGTGAACAGGTTCGTTGCTAATTACCTGTTCGGCGATCCCGACGCCGCCGCGCGTAAAGCTGATGAGCTGGCCAAGACCGTCGAGGCGGTGCAGGGACGGCAGCATTCCATCGAGAACATCGACGGGCCGTCCATCTAAGAGCTCAAGCGCGCGCCAGCGGAACATTAGCTTGGGCTTGATCTCGCCTCTATCAAGCGCTGGCTCGACCTGCACCGGTCGGGCACTTGCGTCTCGGCTCACCGAAGCGGGCGCGGCGCTGTTCGCATGACGGGCGGGTCCCTCGGCCCGACGTCGGGGCTTCGGAGCTTGGAACGAAGCTACGCTTCCAAGGCTTGAGTTGGTCGTTCACATGCGCGGCCCCGAACGCCGCGCGCCCATGGGAGAGGAACGTAGATGACCCCCACCGAAAACCTGATTGATGCGATAGGGCCATGGCTAGACGGGGCAAGGCTGCACATGGATCAGCAGCGCCTTGAAACCTATCGTGCCTGTCTGCAGGCGGATGGCGGCGACGTGCAAATTGTCATCCGCCTCAAGGAAGGAGCAATCGTTCTAGATGCCACGAACAATGGCCAGCTTCTGGAACTGTATCGCGAAGACGTTCAGCCGCGTGATTCTTTCGGCCGTCCGGAGGCTCTTAAATGGATTTTCGGCAATCCCACTGGGCGCCGTTAATGAGATTTTGCGCCCGCTCCGATTATTGTAGATGGGCGTGCGAGATCCATATTCATGCGAGATCCATATTTAGAAGGCTTGGGATGTGCATACGCGCCGCTGTCGTGCGCCAGGCGGTCCTTGCCCGGTGCGCGTGACAGAGTGGGTGAAGTGACCGCGCCCGAGCTGCCGGAGGATTTGTCATCGAAAAGCGGCGCAACATCAAGAATTGGGACTCTTGCGCTGTCGCTCTATCTGACCAGCCACGAGCCAGCCGCCCGTTCAATTCAGCGGGGCGCGCTTTGGACAACCTCGCGACAGGGAATTTAAATCTGCGGTTCCCGGAAACTACGAGTTCTTGGTCACGTTGGCCTGACGCTGGGGGTTCTCTTACCAGCAAAGGAAGCGATAGCATGGCTGACCAAAGTTTCGACGTGGGCCGCATGGCCAGAAACCAAGAAAGCCGTATCGCCGCCTCAACAGCCATTGGGCTCAATGCGGTTAAGCCGATGATACAGTTCCAGGTCTCTTTGCTGAGACTCTGGGCCGATAACATCGAGGCACTCGCAGAGAATTACGAAAAAGGGTTAGACACATTTAGCTCGGCTGTCGAAGATCGGTGGCAACAGCAGCGCGCAGCTTAGTGCTTCACAGCTACGGTTTGCATTATCTGGACTTCGATTAGCGATAAGCACCCCGGAGCCGTTGCTCCGGGGACATTTTGCCGTCGGGGCAACATCCGGGCGGGGAATTACGCCGATATTTGCGGGGTGGGGCGCCATTGATCGTCCCACAGCCGCCTGAAAGCTGTCAGCCGACAGCTCGCGACGCCATCGTGCCTCAGCTGCCGGCTCATACGCGCCAGAGTGTCGCATGCCGCGCGGGAAGCGGTAGTTCAATTAGCAGGAGTGTTGTCGTGCATGCGCCGGCGGCCGATCATGCGCGCACCAAATTTCGGCGGCATCACCGCCCGGCGCAATGTCTTCCCCTTTTTGCGTGCGAACGTCAGTCCGGCCGGAGGGGCACTCTCCATCAGAACAATTGTCGGATGTTCACTCGCGGAGGCAAGCCCCTCACCCGCAACACATCTTTGCCATGCCATCAAAGACGAACGCTGCACCGCGCGCGCGGCTCGCCCGATTACACCCGTGCAAACTTTACGAATACTGCATCACGCCATCGTCCACCCTGCCAAACCGCAAGGAGACGATATCGAGCGCATAGTTCTGGTACAGTCGCCATGGCCGCCGCGAACCTTGCTTGGGCAGCTTGGCGATCGCGCGCTGCACATAGCCGGAGGTGAAGTCGAGCGAAGGCAGCGCCTTGATGGTCGGATCGTCGTTATGCGGCACGCATTGCCTGTAGCCGTGCCGGTCCATGTAGTTGATGAGGCGGCAGACATACTCACAGGTAAGGTCGCATTTCAGCGTCCACGACGCATTGGTGTAGCCGAGCGCGGATGCGAGGTTGGGCACGTCCGAATACATCATGCCCTTGTAGTTCAGCTTCGTCGCGAAATCGATCGCGCGGCCATCGACGGCCATCTCGACGCCTCCCGCGACCTGCAGCACGAGACCGGTCGCGGTGACGATGATGTCAGCCTCGAGTTCGCTGCCGTCCTTCAGCCGGATGCCGTGTTTAGTGAAGGTATCGATCTCGCTGGTCACCACGGAGGCGCGCTTCTCGCGGATCGCCTTGAAGAGGTCGCCATCGGGCACCAGGCACAGCCGCTGATCCCAGGGGTTATAGCGCGGTGTAAAGTGCTTCGCGACGTCGTAGTCTGGCCCGAGCGCCAAGCGCACACCTGACAGGATCAGCGCCTTGACCCGCTCCGGCTTGCGCCGGCTGAGCTGGAAGAAATACATGCCGAGCAGCACGTTGCGCCAACGGATCAGATGATAAGCGAGGCTTGCGGGCAAGTTCCTGCGCAGCTTGTTGGCGAGCGGATCCTGCGCCGGCCGCGACACCACGTAAGTCGGCGAGCGCTGCAGCATAGTGACATGCCCTGCGGTTTTCGCCATCTCCGGCACCAGCGTCACCGCGGTCGCTCCCGAGCCGATCACAACGACCCGCTTGCCCGCATAGTCGAAATTGTCGGGCCATTTCTGCGGATGCACGATGAGGCCGGAAAAATCTTTGATGCCAGCGAACTCAGGCGTGTAACCCTCCTCATATTTGTAATAGCCCGAGCACATGAAAAGGAAATTGCAGGTAAAGCGTACAATATCGGGGGCGCCTTCGCTGCTCCGGCGCTCCGCTTCCACCGTCCAGCGCCCATCCCTCCTCGACCACGACGCGCGCTTCACGCGATGGCGAAAGCGGATTTTCTTGTCGATGCCGTTCTCGGCTGCGGTCTGCCTGATGTAGTTGAGAATCCGCGGTCCGTCCGCGATCGCCTTCGGCTCGATCCATGGTTTAAACGAATAGCCGAGCGTGAACATGTCACTATCGGAGCGAACGCCGGGATAGCGGAACAGGTCCCAGGTGCCGCCGATACTGTCACGGCCTTCGAGAATCGCAAAGCTCTTGGTAGAGCATTTGTGTTGTATGTGATAGCCTGCGGCGATGCCAGACAGGCCTGCGCCGACGACGAGGACGTCGAAATGCTCGCTCTCGGTCGCTTCCATCGCCCGTCCCCTTGCCCGTCTTGCACCGGCCTTTGCGGCCTTGTGCCGCTCATCCACGACCTTTTTGCCCGCCTAGTCAAGACGCGACCTCAGCCTACGCGTCGAAACTTTGGATCGGGAGGTATTGCCTGGTCGCGACCAGCGACCTGTCCGCCGAACCTCCAACAGCGAGCGTGAAAGAGAAGGCGCCGGGGATACCTCACCACAGGAAGCTGTTAGCGCGAACAAACAGCGATTGCAGCACGACCGCCTGTCCTTATCGGCTCCGGGTTTCGCTATTCTGGCCACGATCGCCGCTCAACTCGCCTCCAAACGCAGATGGCCGGGACGAACCCGGCCACCATGAAGGAAACGACAAGGCGCGCTGCTCAGTACCGGTAATGATCCGACTTGTACGGGCCTTCCGGCTTGACGCCGATATAGTCCGCCTGGTCCTTGCGCAGCTCCGTCAGCTTGACGCCGATCTTGGCAAGGTGCAGGCGCGCAACCTTTTCGTCCAGCGTCTTCGGCAGTACATAGACTTTCTTCTCGTACTTGCCTTGGTTCGCGAACAGTTCAATTTGCGCCAGCGTCTGGTTGGTAAATGAAGCAGACATCACGAAGGACGGATGGCCCATGGCGTTGCCGAGATTGACCAGCCGGCCCTCGGACAACAGGATCATGCGCTTGCCATCGGGGAAGGTAATCTCGTCGACCTGCGGTTTGATGTTGGTCCACTTCATGTTGCGCAAGCTTGCCACCTGGATCTCGTTATCGAAGTGGCCAATATTGCAGACGATGGCGCGGTCCTTCATCGCGCGCATGTGCTCGATGGTGATGATGTCCTTGTTGCCGGTCGCGGTGACAAAGATGTCGGCGCGCGGCGCAGCATCTTCCATGGTGACGACCTCGTAACCCTCCATCGCCGCCTGCAGCGCGCAGATCGGGTCGATCTCGGAGACCATGACGCGGCAGCCGGCCTGGCGCAGTGAGGCCGCCGAGCCCTTGCCGACGTCGCCGAAGCCTGCGACCATCGCGACCTTGCCCGACATCATCACGTCAGTGCCGCGGCGAATGCCGTCCACCAGCGACTCGCGGCAGCCGTAGAGATTGTCGAACTTCGACTTGGTCACGCTATCGTTGACGTTAATCGCGGGGAACAAGAGCGTGCCCTTCTTCTCCATCTCGTAGAGACGATGCACGCCAGTGGTCGTCTCCTCGGACACGCCCTTGATGTTCCTGGCGATCTCGGCGAACCAGCCCTTCGGCTTCTCTTTGAGCAGACGCTTGATCAGCGCGTAGAAGATTTCCTCCTCTTCGGAAGCGGGCTTGTCGAGGAAAGCAGTATCGCCCTGCTCGGCGCGATAGCCGGCATGCACCAGCATGGTGGCATCGCCGCCGTCATCGAGAATCATGTTCGGCGTGCCGCCGCCGTGCCAGTCGAACAGCTTTGCGGTGTAGTCCCAATATTCGGTGAGCGTTTCGCCCTTCACCGCGAACACCGGAATGCCGCGCGCGGCAATCGCAGCCGCCGCATGGTCCTGGGTCGAATAGATGTTGCAGGAGACCCAGCGGATATCGGCCCCTAACGCAGCCAGCGTCTCGATCAGCACCGCGGTCTGGATCGTCATGTGCAGCGAGCCGGCGATGCGCGCACCTTTCAGCGGCTGCTTGGGGCCGAACTCCTCGCGCGTCGCCATCAGGCCGGGCATCTCGGTCTCGGCCAGCGAGATCTCCTTGCGGCCGAATTCGGCGAGCGAAATGTCCTTGACGATGTAGTCGTTGAAGTCGGGCTTCTTGGCGGCGACGGTCATGTGTTGTTCCTGATGGGTGAATCTAGCGTGTTAGTAGCAAAGCAAGCGGAAGCCTTCGTGGCAGTGTCTGCCTCTCCTCCGCGACCGCGGGAAGAGGGTGGCGTGAGGGGCTGTCTTAATTCATATTGCGCAAGCTCCCCCTCACGCGCTCGCCGACCCTGTCATCGGGCCGCGCTTTGCGCGGACCCGGTGGCGAGCGACCCTCCCCGCAAAGCGGGGAGAGGTGAGAGAATTACACCGCGCGCTTGAACGGCTCCACGAGATCGGTCTTCTCCCAGGAGAAGCCGCCCTCGTTGTCCGGCGTGCGGCCGAAATGGCCGTAAGCGGAAGTGCGCGCATAGATCGGCCGGTTGAGGTCGAGATGGCTGCGGATGCCCCGCGGCGTCAGATCCATCACTTGCGCCGCCGCCTTCTCGAGCTTGTCCTCCGGCACCTTTCCGGTGCCATGCGTGTCGATATAAATCGACAGCGGCCGCGCCACGCCGATCGCGTAGGCGAGCTGCAGCGTGCAGCGATCGGCGAGGCCTGCGGCGACGATGTTCTTGGCGAGATAGCGCGCCGCATAGGCAGCGGAGCGGTCCACCTTGGTCGGATCCTTGCCGGAGAACGCGCCGCCGCCATGCGGAGCCGCGCCTCCGTAGGTATCGACGATGATCTTGCGGCCGGTGAGGCCGGTGTCGCCATCGGGACCGCCGATAAAGAACTTGCCGGTCGGATTGATGTGCCAGATGGTCTTGCCGTTGATCCACTCCTTCGGCAGCGCCTCACGCACATAAGGTTCGACGCGCTCACGCACCTGAGCAGAGGTCATGCCCTCATCGAGATGCTGGTGAGAGACCACAATCTCGCGCACCCGCACCGGCTTGCCGTTCTCATATTCCACGGTGACCTGGCTCTTGGAGTCCGGTCCCAGCACCTTCTCGCGACCGGAGTGACGGGCCTCCGAGATGAGGCGCAGGATCTTGTGGGCATAGAAAATCGGCGCTGGCATCAGATCCGGCGTCTCGTTGCAGGCATAACCGAACATGATGCCCTGATCGCCTGCCCCCTCCTCCTTGGCGGCGCCGGGCTGATTGGCATCGACGCCTTGGGCGATGTCGGCCGATTGCGGATGCAACAGGATCTCGACGTCGCATTTCTGCCAGTGAAAGCCATCCTGCTCGTAACCGATATCCTTGATCGCGCTACGCACCACGCTTTCGATCTGCTCGTTGGTGACGGATTTCGGACCGCGCGTCTCGCCCGCGATCACCACCTTGTTGGTGGTGGCAAGCGTTTCGCAGGCGGCGCGGATGGCCCAGGGGTCGATGCCCGCTTTTGGGCCCTCGCGGTAGAAGAGATCCACGATTTCATCGGAAATCCGGTCGCATACCTTGTCCGGATGCCCCTCGGAAACCGACTCGCTGGTGAACAGATAAGACGCACGCATCAAGCTTCCCCATTTTTCCGCCTGACACGGCGGTGGTTTCGAAACTGTGTTGGAGTGTCAGTCCCGCCGGCGCGAGATGACGTAGGATTCGTCGTAGAACCAGAGCCCGTTGTACTTGCGCAAAACCTCTCTGGCGGCATCGAGTGCAAGGCCGCTTTGGTCCATTTCAGTCAGCCGGTCCTCTTCGATCTGAGCGACATACACTGCGGCATTCCAGGCTGCAAAGGCCGTCGAGGTCCCAATCGGACCGGTGATCTCATTGGGCAGAGCCTCCATATCATATCTGAAGATCGAACGATTGTCGGCATAAGCGTTAAAATTAAGGTCGCGTCCCACCGAGCCCAGCTCATATTTGACCGCCCTGAGCAGCTCATGCCGGCTCACGGAGAAAGGATTTTCTCCCGGCCAGACCGCCTGGATGATTTCCATGCCGGGATCCTGTCCGTGGGAATGGATCCCAATCAATCGGCCGCCCGGCCGCAATGCCCGCGCAAGCGGCGCGATGATCCGCTTGGCGCGGAAATTCACAGAAGATTTGGCCCGGTAGGGCTGAGAGGCGATGACGAGGTCAAAATTGGCTTCGGTGCGGCCGGCCCGCGGGATGACGGAATCGAGCAGAAACCGGTGGTCCTCGCGATAGAGCGCAAGCGCGACAGGCCGCTCATAGACCGGCATGCCGGTGCGGGGACTGACACTCGCACGCCAGTTCAAGTCCAGAAAGCTGCGCAAATCGGCGATCTGGGCCTCAAATTCACCGGAAGAGGCGCCCCGCAGAGGCACTTCGTGCCAGATCATGCCGGCCGCGAGCGACGGGGAGGCCGGAGTGAGCCAAGGCGCCTCGGCGTAGTTCATGTTGGTGAACACGAAGATGCTCGCCGGATGCTCGAACAGCCGGTCCGGCACTTTGTCGAGGGTCAGCCGGACATCCTCAAGACTAAGTTCCTTACCTGCCACATAAAAAGGCATGTGGGGGAAACGGCTGTGCATCGCGCGGAGCACCCGCGCCAGAACGGTGCCGTCGCCCATGCCGGCATCGAACACCCGCAGCGCCGGCGGGCGCGGATGGATGGCGGAAAGCTCCAGCGCGATCCGGTCGGCAATCACCCGCTTTTCGCTGCAGGTGTGAACGAACAGCAGGTATTTCTGCCGGTTCTCGAAAAAGCGGAAATTGCTGCGTGGATCCCGCTTCTCCGGCGGGACCTTCAGTCCGCGCGGGGGCGGCGGGCCGCCGGTGGAAGCCGCGATATAGGACTGGATCCGCTCCAGCGTGTCGATGGTGATGCGTTTGCCCTCGCGCAGCCGATGCACCAGCTTGCCGTCATTGACGGCCCGGCGCCCGAACGTCGATTCAGCCATGTCGGCCTGGCGGCAGAAGTCCGAAATCTGGACCAGAATCTCGTCGTTTCGCATTGGTGAGTTGGGACACAAGAGTGGGCAGCCGCACGACTTCATCAATCGCTAACACATTCTGCCCAACTGTGCAAAGCGAGCTGGCTAACGGTGGCCGGCCATGGCTCCCACCCTTTCCCACTGCCTCGGCCGCGATCGAGGAGCCGTGGTGCACGTAGCAGCCGAGCGCCGCGGCCGCGGAATGCGACATGCCATTCACATTGCTCCCGCCACGACACCCCTCCCGCCCCTGTTCTGCTGGCGAACCTAAGGCCGGCCATAATGCGACATGTTCAATTGGCCGATCCGGGCAAGTCGCCGCTTTCTAATGTATTCCCGTCGTCTCGACCAAGACGAGACGACGTATCCGGCCCAGAACTGCCGCGCTGGGAATCGCGCTTCATCTCGCCACACGCACGCGAGCACGATACCGCGCCCTTGATGCATCCGGTGATCCGCGCATTTTCGGACGGAAGATCATTATGCGGACTTTGCTGGAGATCGGATGGCTGTACTCGATTTTCCTCTTCTACTGCATCGCCTCCGGCAGTCCAAAAACGCGCCCATACCAAATCAGCAGAGAAGGGACCAAACGACCGCGCCACCTGGTTGAGTTGTGGACCATGCAAGAGTAACTTGTCACAAGCTGCGGTAACGGCCGCCAACTGGGTCACATGCATACTCGGCTCCCTTAAAGAGGGGTCCGTCTCCCCTCTAATGCGTGGAGGTTCATATGACCAACGGAAGGAGCGCGCAGGGCGCACAGACAGACCAGCGTAGACCGAAAAGAGCAATTGCGCTTGCTGGAGGCGGCCCGGCGGCAGGTTTACATCTAGGTGTCCTAAAATTCCTGGAAGGAAAGAAGGACGCTAACGGCAACGAAATAGAGTTCGACGTATGGGCACTGTCATGCATCGGAGCGTGGGTTGGCATTGTCTACAATCAGTTCGACAAAGAAGATGGTCGCTCCCGCGCTGACAGAAGCTACGAATTCTTTCGCAACAGCGTATTTCGTGACGATGCATCCTATTCGCGTTTCCCAATCAATACCGTTTTCGGCCCGGATTGGTTCGGCAACAGCAAAGCTATGTGGAGCTTTTTGACCGAACGGGCGAGTTACGAGAATCTTGTGTTGCCGGCGGCCATCATGGAATCCGTTCGGCATACCATATCGTTCTTCCGCGACCCGAAGAACTGGACGGATCCGGGAGATGTTAATCAGTGGGTCCTCAATCACGTTCTGGCTGTGAATCCGTTCGTTCGCCTTTTGACATCACTCATGTATCGATCGGACGTCAGCGGACTTTCCAAAATTTACTATCCAAACAGTAATTTCCTGAAAGCCATCAATTTTGAAAAACTATACGATGATCGACAGCCATATATCTACCACAACGCCTGGAGGCTCACCGGAGAAAGGGGACTTCAACTATTTTCGAATAAGTTGGACCAATATAAAGACATCGATGCCGCAAGTCTGTGCGCTTGTTCGGCGCTGCCTTTCGTCGAGCAAACCGTAGCTATCGACGGGGACACCTACTGTGAAGGTGCCCTGGTCGACACGGTGAATTTTGAGAACTTGTTAGCTGATCATAGAGATTTGGACGAAATCTGGATCAGCAGGATCGTGGATGCTCAACAAATTCGCGAGCCAAAAGATTTGCACGATAGCTTGGCGAACCTGTGCCAGTTGTTCGCGGCGACAGTCGGCGAAGATGATGTCAGATTATTCAAATATCACGTCGCCGAGGATAACCGTACGCCTGGTCGCGAGAAGTGGAATGGTACGATTGTCGAGATAAGGGTGGACAGCAAGATAAACTTCGATTGGTCTCATGAGAACCTAAGGAAGGGCTGGAAGCACGGCGAGCGAACAGCGAAAGAGGCATATCAAAACTATCTGCGCGAGTGGGATAAACAACTGGATGATAATGGGCTGAGAGTCATTATCGGAGAAACACCCACGATCGGAGTCCCGGAGGTTGGACGCCGATTGGCCGATTTGGAAAGTCGGATACAAAAATTAGAACCGTCTCCCTCAACGGAAGTACCGCCTCGGCGCCGATCTCAGCAGCGCGCATCGAGCGCAGCATCCAGAAGCAGTCGCAGCCGTTCTCGTAGGCGAAGGCGATCCGCTTGATCGAGATCGGCGCCTCTAGCGCGCTTAAAGGGTACGTTTCTTACGCAGCCAAGATCCGCCAGCTTTTGACGGGCGGGATCCAAGTTCAGCACTTTAGATCACGACGGCATTGCCAATCGGGACACTGGCCCGGCTCCAAGACCAGCTCGATTCAGATCGCACGCGCCGGGGCCGGCAGGACAAAGACTATGCCTCCGTTCCGAGAACTGAATGCGCGTTGATACGCTTGTTGCAAAAATTCAATGCATCATCCAGGCCGCGCTCCGCGGGGCCGTGTTGCGCCTACGCAGATAGCGCCTTTCCGATTGAGGCATTTTCCGCGCTGCTGCTGATGGGTTTGATGGTGCCGACAGCCAACGTCGCTGTCTTCGATTGCCTGCAGGACGGGCGCTCTTCTATCGGCAGAAGTAGAAACAAAGTGTCACGTAGTAAGCACAGAGGTGAAGCGCGTCGGCAACGTCCTGGAAAGAATTTTCTGCCAGCTCGATACAACGCGCCTGCGTTAGCTTGGCGCACAACTGATCAGGATAAATGTTGAGACAGACGCGCCTCGGCTTGGGGCTTTTCGCAATAGCCGCGCTGGCCATCACGGCCTTCCTGCTGGCGCGCGCCCATTACGCGCCTGTTCCGGGCAGCGACCATCGCACGGCGCGCCAGCTCATCCTCCATTTCGCGTTGAGCCGGCTCGACGATCCCATCATCGTGCTCGGCGACAGCAACGTGGAGGCATCGACACTGCCGCGAAGCGCATGCGGTCATGCCATCGTCAACGCCGGCCTCAACGGCGCCTCGACAACGAGCGATCTCGGCGGCTGGCTCGCCGCCGCGCTGGCCGGCAAACGGGCCTTTGCCATCGTCGTGTCGCTCGGCACCAATGACGCGCTGACAGAGGCGCCGGTGGACAAGCAAGTGTTTGCGAGCCGCTACGAAGCCCTGCTCCGCGAGCTCTCGCAGCACACGGGCCGCCTCTTCGTCGTCGAAATTCCGTCGGTCGAGGCCCGGCAGCGGCTGACGTCGGAGATGGAAAAGCAGATCATGGCCACAATCCGCAGCTTTCGCTCCACCTTGCCGGACGTAGCCACGCGAACCGGTGCGAGCTTCCTGCCGCTCTCCGAGATGTCTGCGCCATTCACGATCGACGGCGTCCATTTCAACGCCGAAGGCTATGGGGTGTGGGAGCAGGCGGTGATGCAGGGCGTGGCCGCCGCCTGCGGCTGATGATGGGAGCCGCAGCGGGAGCTTTAAGAGAATTGTTCATCCCGGGCAATTAGGCTGGCTGCGCGGCCGCATGGACACGGTTAACCGGCACTGGAAAACAATGGTCAAAACGTCGACATTGCCGGGCACGGACAGGCCGGGCACGGACAAGCTTCTGGGGCTGGAGGGCCTGCGCTTCCTCGCCACATTCGGGGTTCTGCTCTGGCACTACCAGCACTTTGCGTTCGTTGGCAGCAACCCGGTCGGCTTCGTCAGGAGCGCGCTGCCGTTCTACGGCGTGTTCTTTCCGCTCTATGAGGCGGGCAGATACGGCGTCTGGATGTTCTGGTGCATCAGCGGCTTCATTTTCTTCTGGAAGTATCGCGAGGCGATCTCCGATCGCAGCATCGGCGGCTGGGCGTTCTTCGTCTTTCGCGTGTCGCGGCTTTACCCGCTCCATTTCGCCACCCTGCTTCTGGTCGCATTGCTGCAGCCGCTCTATCATCGCCTGACCGGCGTCTTCTTCGTCGCCCAGAACAATGACCTGCCGCACTTCATCGCGCAGCTTTTCTTGGCAAGCGACTGGACGCCGCAGCGCAGCGACAGCTTCAACGCGCCGATCTGGTCGGTATCGGTCGAGGTGCTGATTTATGCCGCCTTCTTCCTGACGCTGCGCTTCGTGACCAAGTCGCCGCTGTTCAACCTGGTCGTCGTCCTCGCCTGCTTGAACGGCGGCACGCAGGTCGCTGCCTGTCTTGCCTTTTTCTATGCCGGCGGCCTCGCCGCGATCGGCCGGCGTTTTGTCGCACATGCGTCTTACAAGCGGGCGATCGAGTTGACCGCGCTCGTCGCCATGATCGCTGTTCCGATTGCGACGGCGATCCTCAGCCTCTCGATCGAGATCGTCGACTGGGTGCTACTGCTCGCCTACACGCCGGTCCTGCTGTTTTGGCTCTCCGCGCCGATGACGTTGCCGGTTCGTCTCGAGCGGCTGTTTGAGACAGCCGGCAACATGACCTATTCCTGTTACCTGCTGCACTTTCCGATCCAGCTCGCGATTGCGCTTTGCTTCGCTCTCGCGCAGCAGCCGATCCCTTACTACAGTCACCTGTTCTGGGCGGCTTTCGTGTTGCCGACCCTGCTTGCCTCACACGTGACCTACCGCTATTTCGAGGCGCCCGCGCAGCGGCTGATCCGCAGCGCGCTGCTGCGCAAACAACGAGCGGGGCGGACAAGTCCGGCCCCGCTCTGATCTAACTGTATAAACCGGGCGGAACGCTCCGCTGCCGCGTAACGGCGCAGAGCGCGTCCGATCACCTGCCCCAGATCTCGTCAGCGAGTTCGACCGCGAGCCTGAGCTTCGCCCACTGCTCCTCTTCCGAGAGGATGTTGCCCTCTTCGGTCGAGGCAAAGCCGCATTGCGGCGACAGCGCGAGCTGCTCCAGCGGCGCGAATTTGGAAGCTTCTTCCAGGCGCCGCTTGATGTCGTCGCGCTTTTCCAGCTCGCCGAACTTGGAGGTGATGAGACCGGCCACCACGACCTTGTTGCCCTTGGGTAGGAAACGCAGCGGCTCGAAGCCGCCGGCGCGGTCGGAGTCATATTCGAGGAAATAGCCGTCGTAATTGGTGCCCGCCAGCATGGTTTCGGCCACCGGCTCATAGCCGCCGGAGGAGATCCAGGTCGAACGGAAATTGCCACGGCAGACATGCGTGGTGATCACCATGTCGGCGGGCCGCTCGGCGATCGCGTAATTGATCACGCGGGCATAGATCTTCTGCAGGCCATCCGGATTGTCGCCGCGCTCGCGCGACTTCTGCAATTCCTCCTGCGAGCAGAGATACGCCCAGACCGTGTCGTCGAACTGCAGATAGCGACAGCCGGCCTCATAGAACGCCTTCACCGCCTTGCGGTAGGTCTTGCCGAGATCCTCGAAGAAGGCGTCGAGATCGGGATAGATGTCCTTGGAGATCGACTTGCGGCCGCCACGGAAATGCAGCACGGCCGGCGACGGGATCGTCATCTTCGGCACCACATGCGCAACGTCGGCATGCTTCTTCAAAAACTTGAAGTGCTCCAGCATCGGATGATCGGCCGGGAAGTCGAGCTTGCCGATCACGCGCACCGCGTCATGCCGCGTCTCGACGCCCGCGAACTGAATGCCGGTCTGCGGGTGAAACAACTCGCAGCCGGTGAGCTTGGCCAGGAAATCGAAATGCCACCAAGAGCGGCGGAACTCGCCGTCGGTCGCGAGCTTCAGCCCGATCGAGGCCTGCTTGTGCACGACCTTCTCGATCTCCATGTCCTCGACCTTGCGCAATTCCTCGGCCGAGATCTCGCCCTTCTCGCGCTTGGCGCGCGCTTCCTTGATGCGCTGCGGGCGCAGCAGGCTGCCGACTTCGTCGGCCCGGAAAGGGGGTCTTGTACGTTGCATGGTCTCGCTCCCGAATATTCAATGTGCCGTGGCGCCGGCGACGCCGAGATGGCGTTCCAGCACCGCGGGGTCAGCCTTCAGCGCCGCGCTGGGCGCATCGTGCACGATGCTACCGCGTTCCAATATCACAACGCGGTCCGCCAGCCCCAGAATCTTTTGCGCATTCTGCTCGACAATGATGGAGCAGATGCCACTGCCGCGTGTGATGGCGCCGATCGCCTTCAAGAGTTCCTCGACAATGATCGGGGCGAGCCCCTCGGTCGGCTCGTCCAACAGCAGCACCTTCGGATTGAGCGTGAGCGCGCGCCCGATCGCCAGCATTTGCTGCTCGCCGCCGGAGAGCTGGTTACCGAAATTCCTGCGGCGCTCCTGCAGGCGCGGAAACATCCGGTAGACTTTCTCGACCGTCCAAGGGCCGGGCTGCGCCACCGCGGTCATGTTCTCTTCCACGGTCAGCGAACGAAAAATATTGCGCTCCTGCGGCACCCAGCCGATGCCGGCGCGCGCCCGCTCGTCGGGACGCATCGCGGTGATGTCGCGTCCGTTCAGCACGATACTGCCACCCAAACGCCGGGTGACGCCCACGATGGAGTTGATCAGCGTGGTCTTGCCGGTGCCGTTGCGGCCCAGCACCGCCAGCACCTGCCCCTCCGGCAGGCGCAGCGACATGTCAGGCAGGACGATCGCTTCGCCATAACCCGCACGCAGGGACTTTATCGCAAGCAGGTCAGGCATTGGCGGCCTCGCCGAGATAGACGGCTTTTACTTGCGGATCCTTGGCCACCTGTTCGGGCGGGCCTTCGGTCAAGAGCGCACCGTTGACCAGCACGGAAATGCGATCGGCAAAGGAGAATACCAGATCCATATCGTGCTCGATCAGGAGCACGGTGACATCGCGCGGCAGCGCCGCGACGACGGCGAGAATGTCATGACGCTCGCTTTCCGGCACGCCGGCGGCGGGCTCATCCAGCAGCAGCACGCGCGGCTTGGCGGCGATCGCGACCGCGATCTCGAGCAGGCGCTGCTTGCCGTAAGGAAGGGTCGCGGTCGGCTCGTTCATGACATCGAGAAGATGAAAGCGCGACAGCGTCTCGGTGACTTCGGCATTGACCTCGTCGCGACTCCCCATCGCCCGCCACCAGTCGCCGCCGCGGCCGAGGCGCTCCGAAACCGCGAGCCCGATCGTTTCGAGCGGCGTCAGATCGGCATAGAGCTGGTTAATCTGGAAGGTGCGCGACAGGCCGCGCAACACCCGCTTGTGCACCGGCAGATTGGTGATCTCGTGACCTTCGAGCAGGATGCGCCCCGCATTGGGGCGCAGCACGCCAGTGAGCAGGTTGATCACCGTGGTCTTGCCGGCGCCATTGGGGCCGATCAGCGCATGGCGGGCGCCGCGCGCGACCTTCAGCGAGAGCTCGCGGGTGACCCGCAAGCCGCCAAAATGCTTTTCCAGCCCGATGGTCTCCAGTGCCGTCGTCATGATCCTACGGCCCCTCGGTTTCGGGCACGGCGACAGCGGCCTTACGTCCACCCAACTGGGCGATCAGCCAGTTCGGCGCCCATAGCACCCAACGATGCAGGCGCGCACGGCCGACCATGACGATGACAACCAGCACCAGCCCGATCCAGAACTGCCAGTATTGCGGCGTGATGATCGAGAACAATTCCTGCAGCATCCGAAACACCACGGCACCGATCAGGCCGCCATAGAGATAACCTGTGCCCCCGATGATCAAGACGAGCAGGAGGTCGGCGGAGCGCTCGAATGCAAACACGTCGAGTGAAGCCAGCGCCGTGGTCTGGGTGAACAGCGCCCCCGCAATGCCAGCGTAGAATGCGGCCAGCGTGTAGATCGCTATCAGCCGCTTATGCACGGGAATGCCGATCGCCGCCGCGCGCAGCGGGTTGTTCTTGATTGCGCGAAGTGACAATCCGAACGGCGAATGCACGACCCGCCGCGCCAGCAGGAACAATAGGAACAGCACGGCGAGCGAATAGAAGAATCCGGTCCTGCCGAAAATGTCGAATGCAAAGAGCCCGAGGATCGGTTGCATCTCGATTCCCTGCAGGCCATCGGTGCCGCCGGTGATATCGGAATAGCGCTCGGCCAGCGCCTCCAGCAGCAATGCGATCCCGAGTGTGACCATCAGCCGCGTCAAGTCGACGCCGCGGATCACAAGAAAGCTCGTCGCAAAACCGAGTACGGTCGCCGCAAGACCCGCCACGATCAGTGCAAGCAACGGCTCGTTGATGATGCCATGCAACGCCAGCAGCCCGGCCGAATAGGCGCCGACGCCAAAGAAGGCGGCGTGCCCCAACGACACGATACCCGCATAGCCGAGGATCAGGTCGATCGAGAGCGCGAACAGGCCAAGCCGCACGATGTCGGTCATGATCAGATAGCGCGAGGGAAACGCAAAGGCGCAGGCAAGCGCGAGCAGCCAGAAAGCGATTTCGCCGGCGTGCCAGCGCGCATGTCGTCTTGCGTGAAATCCGACATCGGCCTGGGCGGTCATTCTGTCCTCACCGCGTCGCCGTGCGGCCGAACAGTCCGTTCGGTCGCCAGATCAGGATCACGATCATGAGGGTATAGATCACGAAGGGACCCATTTTCGGCACGTAATATTTGCCGGCGACATCGCCGATGCCGAGCAGGAGCGAGGCCAGGAACGGGCCGGTAATCGACGAAGAGCCGCCGACCGTGACCACGATCAGGAAGTAGATCATGAATTTGAGCGGGAAGTAGGGATCGAGCCCCAGGACCTCCGCACTGAGCGCGCCGCCGAGCCCTGCGAGCCCGCAACCGAAGGCAAAGGTGAAGGCAAAGACCTGCGGCACGTTGATACCGAGCCCACTGGCCGCACGCGGATCGTCCACCGCCGCACGCAGGCGGCTGCCGAAGCGCGTACGCGCGAGCACAAGCTGCAGCGCCGCCGTGAGGAGACCGCAGATCACGACGATCATCAGCCGGTAGCGCCCGACACCGACGCCGAAGACATCGAACTGCCCTTCGAGCACCGACGGCAGCTTGATGAACACCCGCTGCGAACCCGTGATGTAGTCGACGGCAGCAACCGACATGAAGACGAGGCCGATCGAGAACAGGACCTGGTCCAGATGGCTGCGCGTGTATAAATGGCGGTAGAGCAAGCGCTCCAGCACGACCCCCACCACGGCGCTGGAGATGAAGGCGAGCGGCAGGGCCGCAAAGAACGGCCAACCGAATTGATTGACCAGCACCGCGCACACATAGCCGCCGGTCATGGCAAAGGCGCCGTGCGCGAGATTGATGAAATTCATCAATCCGAGCGTGACCGCTAGCCCGCAGGCGAGCACGAACAGCAGCATGCCGTAGGCGACGCCATCGAAGAGGTTGGTGAGAACGGCAGTCATTTCGTTGGGATGCGAGCCTTGGAGTTCGTCATTCTGGGGCGGCGCCGAGCGCTGAACCCGGAAATCTCACGCAATAGCTTCGAGATCCCGGGTTCACGAGCTTTGCTCGCGCCTCGGGATGAGGTCGCAAGGGACGTCACTTCTTGACCTTGCCCGGATCCTTCACGGCCTCGAAGGTTTCAAACTCGACATTGTAGAGCTCGCCATCGACCTTCTCGACTTTGCGGATGTAGACGTTTTGCACGATGTCGCGGGTGTCGGGATCGATAGAAATCGGGCCGCGCGGGCTTTCCCATTTCATTCCCTTCATTGCCGCGACCAGCGCATCACCGTCGGTCTTGCCCCCAGTTTTCTTCAGCGCCTGGTAGATCAGGTGAATGCCGTCGTAACCGCCGACCGCCATGAAGCCGGGGCGGTTACCGAACGCCTTCTTATAGGCTGCGACGAAATCCTTGTTCGCTTGCGAGGGATGCGCGGCGGAATAGATGTGCGCGGTCACGGCTCCGAGCGCCGCATCGCCCATGCCGTTCAAGAGGTCGTCGTCCATGACGTCGCCAGGCCCGATCACCTTGATACCGGCCTTGTCGAGGCCGCGCTCGGCATATTGCTTCATGAAGTTGCCGCCCTGCCCTGCCGGCACGAACACGAACATCGCATCGGGCTTCGCGTCCTTCATCCGCTGCAGGAACGGCGCGAAATCGGGATTGGCCAGCGGCACCTTCACCTCCTCGACGATCTCGCCACCACCGGCGGTGAAATGCTCTTTGAACGAGCTCAGCGCGTCGTTGCCAGGCGCGTAGTCGGAGGTGAGCGTGGCGACCTTCTTGATGCCGTTCTTCACCGCCCAATCGCCGATGATGGTGGAGGATTGCGGCAGCGTAAACGAGGTGCGGACGATATAGGGGGATTTTTCCGTGATAATGGAGGTGCCCGCCGCCATCACGACTTCCGGAATCTTGCCTTGGGTGGCGAGCGGTGCTGCGGCCAGCGCCGCCGGCGTGACGCCGAACCCGGCGATGGCATTGACCTTCTCGTTGACGATCAGTTCCTGTGCGGCGATCTTGGTCTTGTCGGGCAGCGCGCCATCGTCCTTGAGGATAATCTCGATCTTCTCGCCCGCGACGGTGTCGCCGTGCTGCTGCATGTAAAGCTTGATCGCGTTGTCGATCTGCTTGCCGGTCGAGGCCTGACCACCGGTCATCGGCAGGATCAGGCCGATCTTGAAGCTGTCCTCCGCGCGCGCCGGCGCAAGCGCCAACGTGCCGACAGCTACGGCGCCGAGCATCCACCGCGACAATTTCCTAGCCTGAACGAACATCGACGCTCCTCCCTTTCTTCTTTGCGGCCCCGACTCTCTGTTAAATCCCGAGTCCGCGCTTACCAGCTTGCATGTCTCAGGCGTTCTGGCCGCGCAAGTCGTCTGGTCTGCTCGGCATTGTCAATCACGACAATAGACGGCCCGGCCACGCCCGATTTTCCATGCGCCACCAAGCGCGATCTTCGAATGCGTGGTATAAAAATACCTCATGACATGATCGATAAGCATCCTCGAAATCCACCGCGAGCCATCGCTGCAGCGAAGAGTCTTTTGTACATTTGTACAATTAAAGCAAGAGCGCTGTCCCCTTGCTGCCGTCGCTCCAGCTCCGGATCTCGCAAAACAGTTACCTGCAGCGGATGATCCAGCCATTCTTTTGCAGCGTTCAACCTGCGACGTGCCGAGCGCGTCGGCGCGCCGATAGACCAACGCTCACCGGGCAGCCTTCTTTTCGACCTCGGCCGCGCGGCAGACCTTCTCCAGCTCATCGCGTAGCCATAGATGCGCGGGATCTTTCTGGTAGCGCCGGTGCCAGACCATGAACATCGGCAGCTTGGCCAGCGCGCCGGCACGCGCAGGCAGCGGAATGCGCACGCTGGCGAGATCGTGCATCAGGCCTGACGCCAACAGGCTCGGCATACTCGCCAGCATGTCGGAGCCGCGCAGGAAAACGGGGACCCCGGAAAAGCTCGGCACGGAAATGACGATCTCGCGGCGGATTCCGGACGCCTCCAAACGGCGGTCAAAGTCCAGCCGCTCGTTGTCGGGATAGACCACCGTGATGTGCCGCGCCGCAAGATAATCGGCCTGTGTGGGCGCGGCACGCGCCTTGGGATCGAAGTAGCAAATATAGTGATCCTGCAGCAGGCGCTTCTGCACGATGTCGATGCCGGAAGGCGGCCGCGGCGTGATCAGAAGATCGCAGCGGTCTTCGCGCAGCATCGCCGGCGTCGGCGATTGCGAGGGAATGATGCGCAGATCGAAGCTTCGTACCCTGGCCGCGACCTGCCGATAGAAATCCGGCAGCAGTAGATCGCGCTGGAAATCGTTCGCAGCGACCGTGAGCGAGAGGCGGGCCTGAGCGGGATCGAAGCTCGCGCCGCCCGCGAAGGCCCGCATCTCATCGATCAGCGCCCGCGCCTTGAGGGCCAAGGTCTGCGCATGGGCGGTGGCAATGATGCCGCGCCCGGATTTGGCAAACAGGGGATCGCCGACAATGCGCCGCAACTTCTTAAGGCCGTGGCTGACGGCGGATTGGGTCAGCCCCAGGCGCGTCGCGGCCGCCGTTACCGAGCCCTCCTCCAGCACGGCGAGGAACAGCGCCAGCGCATGGCCATCCAAGGCCAAATGATTAATTTCTTTCATGCGATTGATTATAATCCATCTATTTATCTTGAGAATGGGGCAGCGCATCTTTCCGGCAAGCAGCGCCCGTTCGGGGCGCGAAAGCGGAGACAACGCTTCATGAGCGCCCATGTGAGCCGTCCATTGAACATCCACAGCGTCCGCACCGATTCGCGGCAGCATGCCACCGGCATCAACCGCCCTGCCCCGCTGACCCCGCCTTTGGGCGATGGCGGCTTTTTCCAGCGCGACCGCTCAATCCACCCGCCGGCCCATGCGCCGGGGTACAAGTCATCGGTGCTGCGCTCGCCCCGTCAAGCGCTGCTGTCACTGGAGAACTCGATCTCGGAAATCACCGGGCCGGTGTTTGGCCATCACGATATCAGCCCGCTTGATAACGACCTCATCCGCAACTATGCGAAGGACGGCGATCCCATCGGCGAGCGCATCGTGGTGCACGGCCGCGTGCTCGACGAGACCGGCCGTGGCGTGCCGAATACGCTGGTCGAGTTCTGGCAGGCGAATGCCGGCGGCCGCTACCGCCACAAGAAGGATACCTATCTCGCGCCGATTGATCCGAATTTCGGCGGCTGCGGTCGCACGCTGACGGACGAGACCGGCTATTACTATTTCCGCACGGTGAAGCCCGGCCCCTATCCCTGGCGCAACTATGTCAACAGCTGGCGCCCGGCGCATATCCATTTCTCGGTGTTCGGCTCCGGCTTCGCGCAGCGGCTGATCACGCAGATGTATTTCGAAGGCGATCCGCTGATCCCGGTCTGTCCGATCCTGGCGACGGTGCCCGATCAGCAGGCACTGAGCCGCCTCATCGCGCCGCTCGATCTCAACGCGGCGACGCCGTTCGACTCGCTTGCATACCGCTTCGATATCGTGCTGCGCGGCGCCCGCTCCACCTATTTCGACAACCGGCGCGAGGGAAACTGAGCAATGGTGCAGCCGCTGTCCTATTTGAAGGAAACTGCCTCCCAGACTGCCGGGCCGTATGTGCATATTGGCCTCATGCCAGCCATGGCCGGCTTTAATATTTTCGAGAAGAACTTCACAAACGTGCTGCTGGGCGCGAACACCAAGGGCGAGCGCATCGCGCTCGAAGGCCGCGTGCTCGACGGCAGCGGCACGCCGCTGCGCGATGTGCTGCTCGAGATCTGGCAGGCCAATGCGGCCGGCCGCTACAACCATCCGGCCGATCGCTCGGCCGGCGCGCTTGATGAAGACTTCCGCGGCTGGGGCCGCTCGGGATCCGATTTCGAGAGCGGACTGATTACATTCGAGACGATCAAGCCGGGCGCCACCACCGACAAAGCGGGCCGCCGCTGCGCGCCGCATATCAGTGTCTGGATCGTGGCACGGGGCATCAATGTCGGCTTGAACACCCGGCTCTATTTCTCCGACGAAGAAGCCGCGAACGCCGCTGACCCCGTGCTCAATCTGATCGAGCAGCCGGCGCGGCGATCGACGTTGATCGCTAAACGCGACGAGCGCGGCGGCAAAGTGGTCTACAGTTTTACGATCAACCTGCAGGGCCCAGAAGAGACAGTCTTCTTCGACGTGTGAACTCAGGCCAATTGGCCGCTGAAGCAAGTCCGGTTCGGCACCAGGCATCAAGACACCCGCCTGATGCGTCATCAGGCGGGCTGAGATTCATCTAGACCGCAAGCATATGCATCAAGGGTGATCACATGCGTGGCGGCAATCCTTAAGTCTGACCTTCCGAGCGCTTAGTCGCAGATACGCCTGCGGACCGTCACGTCCTCACCAAAGCGATTGGTGCGATGGGTGATGACCACCCGGCACCCGCCCCTGTACTCGTTGTATGAGTTATATCCCTCGTAGTAGGGATGCCGGTGTGGACCGACGTAAACACCGCCCGGGCCGACGTCGAACTCCACCGCCTTCGCCGTGGTTGCAGCTCCAGTGGCTAGCGTTGCCAGTGCGGCAAGTGCGAGAAAATATCGCTTCATCTTGAACCTCCTCTCAGTCACCGGCAAACGGTGAAGAAGGCTGTTTGTTCCGGGGATCTCAATGGTTCCGCAGTGTTCCCGCTGCGTCGCCAAGGTATTCTGGGATCATTTTTGCATTCGCGGAAAAAGCAAGAGAGTCCCCGCGCCCGATCATTTCAAGTCCAATCGTTAATGCACCCGCCCGCCAAATCCGCGCCGTCAGTGGTTCTGGCCGCGGCACGTCCGGTTGAGCTAGTCACGCGAATCTAAAGTTCGCCGAGTTCGACGAAGTGCGGATGTCGGCCTCGAGCTGCGTAACCGAGGTATGAACACCTCGCTGGATCTGCTTTCTGATGAGTTCGGCGAACCAGCGCTCAACCGGATTGATCCATGAGGCGGAAGTTGGCGTGAAGTAGACATCGTAGTGCGGCCATCGGGCGAGCCACGTTTTGATCTGGGGTGTCTAGCCTAGTGGCTGTGCATAGTTGTCCATGACGATATGGAGATCGAGCCCTTCGGGAATTTGAGGGGCGATCTTTTTTGAGGAACTTCAAGAACTCGTCCGCCGGTGACGCTTGTAGCATTTGCCAATGATAAATGCCGAGGCGACATCGAGTGCAGCAAATAGCGTGGTCGTACCATCCCGCACATAGCTGCGTGCGACGTTCCGGCATTACGCTAACGTCCTCAACTGCTCGGAGATGGCGTAAGGTGCATGGTTCGGGAGAATGATGCCGCCAGTACGTACGCCCAACACCGGTCATTCTCGTGTGCTGCCGGCCGGATAACGGCGAATTCGCCGATCTCGGCATCTTCGCCTGGCATCAAATCGAGCTCTACCAGACCGCGCTTGGGGTCATTCAATCGCAGGAGAAAGTAGCGTGAGCAGCCTGATTAAGCTTCCGAAGGTCTGATTGGGTTTCGATTCTCGGCGTCCTGATCGCGTCGAAACCCAGGTCGGCAATGGCACTATGTCGATCAAGCATTCGTTCCCGCCCGAATGGATGCCGGGTGATCCAGGAATGGATGGGTAATCTTGCAACTGTTGGCGGGATCATCGTCGCGGCCGGCGCTTGGGGCCGGGTGCCTTCCGGCGCTGTGCCGATGTTGCCGCCGGTCGTGAAACAGACGATTGTGTTGGCGATCATCGTGATATCGCTTTTCGCGTTCAGCGGTGACGCACATGCGGCGACTCTCCTACGAGCTCGGCCGGAACGCGAAGGGCTTGGAAGATCTCGCCAAGCTCTTCGAGCAGCACTGCCGGGACGACGACCGCCGACGTGAAGAGAACGTCGCTCTTCTGAACGCCAACAACGATGCGATCGCGGCGCTCAAGAAGACTCTGGACGACCGCCTTGCCATCGCGACCCCGGACCGAACCTTCTTTGGTAAGAAGCCGCTTGCCGCCTGGCCATCCTCGGCACTGCCGTGATGCTGGTCGTGGGCTGGACGGTCGAAGCCGCCGTCAAATGGGCGGTGGGCTGGCTGATCGGCGCGATCTTGAAGGTAAAGCTCGGCGGATAGGCGAACATCCAAAATCTCTGCAGCACTCAAAAGCCCGGCTGCGCTTCGGCGCGCCGGGGCTTTCTTCGTGTTTTATGACTGGATCCAGATCAGCACGGCGGCGCCGATAAGGACAGGCGCCAAGCCGACCGCAACTGCAGCCCAGAAACCCGGCTCTTTGAATATCCCAGTGTCGTCGCCCATTAGCTTATAATGCGATATTTCTTCGCGGGGTTCCGCGGCGTCGGCGCGGTCTCCGGCTGGCCGGCAGCCAGCGCCTGCACCATGGTCATCCGCGCCATCATCACGAATCCCCGCTTCTCGACCGCGGCGATGAGACAGGCAATTGCGGTCTGGCAATGCTCAAGCTGGCGCAACAGTTTACCTTTGGCGAACTCAATCGGTTCGTTCGAATGTTAGCGACGAGGACATCGGGGCAAATATTCGGAACACCAAAGATGGAAGGCGTTCGGCGCGAAAATTTCGAGTCGGATGATCCAGGCCTTGTGTCGGGTTTCAGACAGAACGGTCTGCGATTCTGCTGCTACCAAAGAGCCGCCCTGGGACCGGTGATATCCCAGAGCGACGCAACTTTGACCCCGCCTGCGCCCCCACTACCGCGGCGGGGCTTTTTTTAGTTACCAGCCAGAAACGGCGTGGGCTGAGCCCTCCGCCAATCTGGCCTCACGTTCGGCTCCATCGCGGCCGCAGGAGGCGCTGACGAACCTTGGCTCGATAATCTAACCGGACATCATCAGCCCACCGGCTGGCCTAGAGGCGCGTCCCAATCGGTGTGTACCGGTAAGCCGATTGCGCCGCCGCTCCATTCCGAGGTGTTGCCGGGGGCACTCCGCGGCAGTCGCTCGCCTGCAACAGTCAGGCAGATTCGTGGGATGATCGGAACGCAATGGCTGGTGCTGCCGATCGGTAGGTGCTTAGGGAGGCAGCCGAGCACTCGTGCCCTGGGGTAAAATGACACAGGCGCGGCGCCCGGCTGCCCGGCCGCGCGGCGGTGCGGCCGGGCTCATTAAAACACCCCCGGCTTAACGAAGCGCCACTGGATCATTGGAGCGGCCGGGCCGCTTGGGCGGGCTTCGGCACCGAGCCGCGCTGCGCTCGCTTCAGCTCACTTGTTCACTCCAGCCGGACTCGACCAGCGGACGCGGCAATGCGGATCACTCTTGCCGATCCGGCATGCTGCCTATTTGCAGTCCCGAGCAAGCGTAATGTGCGTATCGACGACAGTATCATCTCGGGGATCTGTGGCAGCCAAGGCGAACTGTCTTTTCTCCACAACACCAAGATGCGGGGGGCCCGCTCGTTGTTGTCATCCGTGAACAACTCTCGCGCCTGAAAACGATGGGAAACTCCCGCTCCTCATCCGGCTTCAGCACAGCCCAAAAAGAAGCGCCGATTGCCGCAGTTACAATAGCCTACGCTGAGTCGGTCGATTCAATGTTCACGCTTGGAGAGAAACAGCGAATCCTGGTGATTTTGATGTCCCATTGCGAGATATTCTCCGCATGATCGCCTCGATTGACCCATCTGTCTTCACTTTGTACGGGACGCCCGCATAAACACCATCGGGCTCGAAAGGCCGCGCCGTACGGTCGATGGTCACTCGATCGGATCGGCCTAGAAAGCTGGCCTTTGGCGGTGGGGGACGCTACCGCTGCGCGATCGCGCTAGAAGGGGCTCGTGCTTGAGTTTCGGGAACACAGCAGGATCCCGAGCACCGGCGAAAGGAAGAGCGCCACGATAAACCACGCAATCGAGCTGCGGCCCCTTGCTTCGGCCGCCGCAGCTACCCAGCCGGTCAAGATAATCCACGAAATGAAAACAAGCATCTCCTCCCACCGTGTTCATTCGACTGGAGCGCGGCTTTAATACTCCGGCACCCGGTGCGTTCGAGAATCGAACGGCCCATCTGCCCCAGTGCCCTTGATGTTCCGGTTGTAGAAGTGGCCCATCGACGGAGCTGCCATGAACGCATCAAACGCGGCCGCCGGCAGTTCGCCGTAATGATAGTACGTGCCTCGCAAATTGATCAGCATGTAGCTCTGCGTTTTATCGTAACAGACGCGCTGAATGAAGCTGCTCCGTGGTGTGTCGGTGCAAGCGAATGGCGCCAGGTCGACAACGCCACGTATTTGACTTCAACTGTCTCCGAGCTCGCTGGCGCGGCGAGAACAACAGCGATGGCGACTACGATCGATCGAATCATTCCATGCCGCTCCGAGCCAGCTTCAGTTGCACTCCAAGCCGTACCTTGAGACGGCACTTTCGAAGTCACCTTGGGCCGAGCGCGACCGTCGAAATTCACTCGAGCAATCGTCTTGTCCGTTATTGTTCAAAGACAGCTTGGATAGCGGCGCAAGCGCCGCAAAGATGTCGGATATTGCGGAATTGTATTCTGAGGCAGCTTCTTCACATTCCGCGGCAGCCTCATCCGAGTTCCGAAGACAAAGCACCCGAGATCGCACAAAACATCAGAATGGCAAGCGCCCGATTGCTCACGTCCCGACGGGCCCCTGGCTGACTTCGATCACGTGTCGGTCAGTCCCTACGGTGATCACGATGGTGTAACTATTTTGACCACCGGCGTGTTCAATCGGGGAGCGAGATGCAACTGGCCGCCATACCATTCGCCTGGCATCAAGGTGTTGTCCTTAATCACCGATTGCTCCAGTACGGCCATATTTCGCTGGCCGGTCTCAACAGTCGCCGCGATCATGGCCTCGTTCTGGACGCTCAGAACAACGCCGCCGCACAACACCGAGCGGCAGAATGGGCACCTTCAGCCCGACTGCGGCGGCGATCGGCAAACCAGTGAGGCTCAAGGCCAGGAAATTCGACCAGCTGTTCCGCGGAACGCGGCTGCGTTTGGGGCGTTCTTGAAGCTGTGGTGGTCGGCGGCGTATCGGCCGACCAGGAGCAGACCCCAACGCCGTCTGCTTATGCGGCATTGTGGCTGCTCTTCGTGTTGTGGACGGCTGCACGACGTACTGAACCTCCCGAACGCGGAGGTTCTTTTTTTAAGGCGTCTTTGATTGCTGCGGTCGATCGGGGGAAGGCGCCAATCCACAGAGCGGCGTTGCAAGTTGGCGACGAGCTATCCGTTTTCGCGATGCACTTTTGGTCCGACATCGTTCAGGTCCCACCGTCTAAGCCGCACGAACCAACCGTTTTATCCAACTCAGACTGTTGTCGATCACCCACTCGGTCTGCGCTCTCGAAACAGACGCCATCTCCGCTCAACCGGGGCCATGACTCAGCGGATTTCGAATGGTGTCAAAAATGTGCTTGAGCGCAGTCGCTTCCCAGCCGGCAACGAATCCGTGCTCGACAAATTATCAATGTGGTTGTGCGCCCCGTTCTCCTTACCGTGGGTCCACCCCTTGTGATCGGAAATAATCCTGATGCGCTTTCAAGCGCGTGAGCCGCGTAAACGGCCGGATCGCGTTCATCGTTATCGCGGCGGTCAAATGCCTCCTTCATATCGGTATCGACGTTTTTCCACTTGGGCGCCGAAACCAGTTCCCAGAAAGGTGCCTCGATTTGGCCTCCAAGATCAGCGAATATATCGGTCAGCATAGCTGTGCGGGGGCTTTCGTCTTTCCTTTCGAATGCACGAGCGATGCTGCCACACGACAGCCGGGGCCCACGGCGATGCCGTGATTCCGCGCCGCGAAACGGGCATACGCAGGTCCGGGGCGGCGGGGCCGAGGCGAGTTGGGCTTTCGCTCGGCTCGATGCCTGGCTGGGCTCCGGTGCCGGTACCTCTTCGACCGGGTCCTCAAACGACGCCTTCCGGATCGTTCGCCTCGAGCCGGCGGTTGGATTGTCGCGGGTAGCGAACACGCTGACCCGAAGCATCCGCCTTCCTCGCTCTGCTACGCGTTGCAGTCGATCCACAGCGTTTTCGGCGGATGATCCTGTACATCGCCCCGCGAGCTGCCAGCGACCGAGCGCGGCTTCCCTCGTCGGCAGAGTATTGGCCGGCATCGGGCAGTGTGCGCAGGAGTTTTCAGTTGGCGAGCGGAATCGGCTCTCAAGTTTCAAAGACCAGGACATGGGTGAGTTTCTCGGATCGCCTCAAAATGGGCATTCCGCCCCCAAAATTGCGAGTCACCACCAGGCCATAACCACTCCGCAACACAATAAGCGCTGAAATCTGGCCGAAGTCATTCGTTCCGAGTTCTGGAACTTTGACGCGCAATCTCCCTTATCCGCCAAGCCCGCGACCGCAACCAGGATCGCGCCCCCGTTGCCGGCGGCCAGGACTAAGAGGTGCGCTATGAGGCGAAAAAGGCCGGCCGTCCAAACGGGCGGTAAGGAAGGCCGTCAAGAAGGTCGGCAGTAGGCGAAGGAACGTGGAACGACGGCTCTCACCTCGAATACAACGCCGGAACGGAAGGAAAAGCACCTTGCCAAAGGAAAACGACTTAGAGGGCGTGCAAGATCAGGGTGGCAAGCACGGTGGCCAGGCGGGCATGCCCAAATCGCCTCCACGCCCAAAGACGGCCGAGCGGGATGAGGATGTGATCCGAAAACGAGAAGCGGACGGCTCGAACAAACTCGAACGGCGGGATTAGTCGCGAACTGCCGGCTTCCCGCTGGCGCGCCGATACGAGCTTTTGCTCCATTTACAGGCGCTTATTCCAGCGCTCGGTGGCCTCGGCAACAGTCGGCGCGGTAGGACCGAACGCGCAGCATTTCTCGCATGCGACGAACTTCGGTTCTAGGTCACTGTTGACCCAAAGGTCCGAGCTACCGCAGAATGGGCACGGCCGCAGCGGCTGGCCAGACAAGGGAGCGCTAGGCGTTATGTCAGCTTTCTGTTTTGCCTTCCGAGGCATTCAATCTGGTCATCCGGGTGGCAAACCAGAGGTGTTGAGGAGCTGGGACACAGCCGTTACCAGTTGAGCGGGGGCGAAGGGCTTCTGCAGCAGAATGCTTTTGGGAACGCCTTGCGAGGGCCATTGATCGCCTGCACCAGCGGTCATATAGACGATCGGAAGACCGGGCTCTATTTCCCTTGCCCTTCGGGTCGCCGTCCAGCCGGTCATCCGACCTCGAAGGTTGATGTCGACCACGAGCGCCTGACGCTTCTGGTTACCCTGGAGCAAGGCAAGAGCCTCTTCGGCGGACGCGACCACAATGCATTGAAAGCCGCCTTGCGTTAGCGCGTCTTCGACCAAGCCCTGAATATCAGGGTCGTCTTCCAGCACCAGAACGGTCGGCAGCCCTTCCACTTCAGCCTCTCGCCTTTGTTTAACGTAGGCGTTTGACCTAGCGCCGCGCTGAGCCGGGCCCAACGTGAGCAAATTGCTTTCTTTTCAGACCGACGGTCACGTCACCGGCCGTGCCGCTCCCCTGACAGCTTGGCCCGTCGTAGCCATTCCGGCGGCGTAGGCGGCTCCTGCACCAAGGAGAAGCGCACAGAAGCTAGCAAACATCACATATGCAAAGTGTTTGCGAGCTTCGTCGATTTGAGCTGGACTTGCAGATCGGGCCGTCGAGCCGACGGTTTCACGTCCCGCATTGTTGGAGAAGTACGCAACGCGCGCGCTCGCTGCATATGACGGGCCAATCAAGTTGCCAGCAATGCTGGTGGCGGATACTGGCAACATCGCCGCCGCAGCCACCACGACGACGGTCGTGACCGACCAAGCGGCCAATGCATGCCCGACCCGACCGAGGCCGGTCTGATCCGGCGAATTTGCTGCCGCGACGGCGCCGCCAACGAACGCGGCGATGATCCCGGACACGGCCCACCACACGAATGCGGCCCAGCTGGCGCCGGCCGGCGCCGAGCTCGCCGTGGGTATATCGATCGCCAGCAGACCGACGCCCCAGCCCAACATGGTCAGCAAGATTTGGACGACCAACGAAGTAAACACGCCGGCCAGTACGGCCGACCAAGTCCAGCCAAATAGGGCCGTGGGTATTGCGCGCGAAGCCATGGCGAACTCCATCCGGAACTTACATTTTGGTTGCAACGCGCGGTTCAAACTTCCGTTCCTCCCGAAGGAACTCCTAACGAGTTCTCAGCTTATTTTTCAGGACAACCTATTGAGGACCGGACCATGACATTTGGTAGAGGCGTCCTGCTATGGCTGCTAGGTATCCCTCTCCCCGTTATCGTGCTGCTTGCGCTGTTCTGGCGTTAGGAGTGGATCAAGTCCGAACGAGGCGCGATATCACGGGATCAATTAGCCACTCCCGCGATCTCGACGCATAGGCAGTGGCTCCCAGATTGGCGAAGGGCCATTAGCGGCAAGCCTCGTTTAAGCTGCGGCTTTATCTTCTCTATCCCACGCACCACGACTTGGAGCGCGTCATCCGGCAGAGGCCGCTGCAAGATCACAGGCATCGCTTTCGGGTGGATCGGCTTCACCACGGCATTCGCCTCGGTCGTCAGGAAGCCGTAAACGAGGTGGGGGCCGGGAATCGGCTTGGACTTGGTGCCGCGACCGCAGTTGAACGTGGTCCATATCCCGGCGAACGCGAACAGCGGCCGATCCTCATTGAGCGCGAACAAGCGTCAGCAACGAAAACAGTGGCGAGCACTCGGTCACGGTCCTGCATGTTGTGCTTGCCCGTCAAAAACTGCTCGATATGGTCCAGCAGCGAACCGGCATCTCCCACCCAAAAGAGGTGATCGATCCCAGGCTCGACCAGCTGGGCTCCCGGAATTCGTTGAGCCAGTCTGCGCGCGTGCTCGATTTCGAGCCATCTGTCTCCGGTGCGATGTAAAATGAACGTCGGAGCGTGGATCGCGGGTACAACGTGTCGCACATCAATTTCGCTGTTCATCGTCATGATCACGGCGGCCGCTCGTGGCTTGCCGGTGTGCGGAAACTGGAAGCGGCGCGTTCGGCGGCACTCGGATCGCTGGCCAAGCTTGGCGCCGATATTTAGATACAGTTCGTTGCGGTGAGGATTGCGCAAGATATTCTTCGTCAAGCGCTGCCTCTGCTCCTTGTCCCAACGGAGGGAATAGGGGAATAGTCGGGTGCCCCACAAGCCCTAGCATCGGACCCGTACATGATCAGCGCCGACGTGCGTTCGGGGTACGTCGCGGCATAAAGCAAGGACATCGGGCCCCCCTCGAAAACGCCGAACAAGGCCGCGCGTTCTGAAACCGACTTCATCCAAAATCGCGCGCACGTTGTGCATGCGCTGCTCAAGGGTGAAGGTTTGGGATCCCCGGTCAGAACTGATTACGACAGCTAGTTCGAAGATAAAGACCGTTCGGACTCCAGTGCTGGTCTCTTAATGAATGAGAGCGTCCGTACCGTGATTGGCTCAGTCTCCGTTCTCTTGAACCGTTTCGAGATAGCTGTAGATGCTGTTGATGCTCTTGGCGTCGAGCACGCCACCCCAGACCGGCATGCCTTTATCCGGACGCCCGTTCATGACAGTGGTTTCGAATACACTATGCATATCGTCTCCATATCGGGCACGCAGGTGCCTGAGGTTGCGCTCTGGGAGACCTGTTGAGGCATCCGGGCCATGACAATGAGCGCATGTTTGATTGAACAGCGAATGCCCCTCCTTGATCATCGCTTGGTTCTCGGTCTTGGCGACTCCACTTGACGCTCCGTTAGCTGAGGTCGGAGCTTCCTCTGAATTTACTGCGAAGGCTCCGACCAAGAAAACGAGAGGGAACATCAAAACCTGGGTCTTGAAGGCGCGCAGGAGCATGTTGTCTTGATTCCATCGCGAGAAGAGACCGATGGACGAAGCCCGTCTCATCGGTCTATCCGTCTAGTTGGGCAGTTCGAAGACGAAAAGCGTCGCGCCTTCCATAGTGGAGGAAAGCAGCTTCTTGCCTGTCTCTCCCATGAACCCTGGAGGACCGACCAGGCGTCCCGAGGCAACGGCAATATATTGCTTGCCGTCCACTTCATAGGTCACAGGTCCCTGATTGACACCCGACCCAGTCTGGAAGCGCCACAGCACTTCCCCATTCTTTGCATCCAGTGCCTTCACCTCGCCATCCATGTTGCCGTAGAAGACAAGACCGCCGGCCGTCGACAACGCCCCGCCTACGAACGGCTTTGGCTCTTTCACGCCCCAAACCTTCTTTTTCTCTAGGGGATCCCAGGCCACAAATTCCCCGCCGTTTCCGCCAGGGCCATACTTGCCGGCGTCAAATTCCGTTCCGAGAAAGAAGATGCCCTTCTTGGGTTCGCCCGTCTCGCGGCCAACTTCATCCATGCAGATGTTGAAGGTGGGAATGTAGACCAGATGCGTTTGCGAGCTGTACGACACTGGCGGAAAGTTCTTGCCCCCGTAAAAGCTTGGGCATACGTCCCGCGCCCAGATATCCTTTCGCGGCCGCTTTTCGGGATCCTCGACCGGTCGACCGTCGGCATCGATGCCTTTAGCCCAGTTAACGTAGACGAACGGCGCCGCAGAGAGCAGCTTTCCAGTCCTGCGGTTAAGCACGTAGAAAAATCCGTTCCGATCAGCGCTCATCAGCACCGGCACAGTATTGCCGCCGATGGTGAGGTCCGTCAAAACCTTCTCGTTGACGCCATCATAATCCCAGGCATCGTACGGGGTCTGCTGAAAGGTCCAAACGATCTTGCCTGTGTCGGCATCGAGCGCAAGCGTGGAGGAGGAGTGCAAGTTGGTGTATTTGCCGTAGTCGCTGCTATCGGTGCCGCGTGCGTGAGCGGCCCAAGGCGCCGGATTGCTGGTCCCGTAATAGATCAGGTTCAGCTGTGGGTCATAAGAACCTACGAGCCAGGCATCGGCTCCGCCACGCATCGCGACGTCCGAGGATGGCCAGGAGTCGTTGCCGGGTTCGCCGGCACCGGGAATTGTATACGTGCGCCAGACTTCCTTACCGCTTTCCTGGTCGAAAGCGGTGATGGCGCCGCGCGTCGCGTATTCGCCACCGGCGTAGCCGATGACCACCAGATTCTTTACGATCGTCGGCGGCGAGGTGATGTCGTCTCCGGCCTTATAGTCTGCGACTTTTGCCTTCCAGAGCTCCTTCCCGCTGCCGGCATCGAGCGCCACAAGCATGCCGTCGAGCCGGCCTACAAATACTTTTCCGCTTGCGTAAGCGACCCCTCGGTTGACCAGTCCGCAGCACACGGCCGCCGCAATGTCGGCCGGCATTTCCGGCGCATAGCGCCATTTGACGGCACCCGTCTTCGCATCGAGCGCGAAGACATATTTCGGTCCCCTTGGAGACGTGACGTATATCGTTCCTCCGACGACCAGCGGGGTGGTCTCTTGCCCCTCAAGTACGCCAAGCGGAAATGCCCATGCGACCTTGAGGTTTTTGACGTTGTTCGTATTAATCAGATCGAGCGTACTGTAGCGTGTGTTCGCCTGATCACCTCCGTAGGTCGTCCACTCCTTCCCACTCTCTGCGCGCGCAGAGTGGATAAACAATTGTGACGTTATCAACGCAACTGCGGCTCCCGCCATTAGACGCGAGGCACGCGTGACGCATTTTCTCTGCATTTTCTTTCCTCCCTGATTGATGCGCCTTCTTCCGAGCTATAATCGGTCACTCACACCTTACTTGGCGGAACGAGCGAGCACGATCTGATCTAGGACGGCAGATTGTCGTTTCGGGTCTGCCGCGAGCGACAGGGCTCGAGACGGATTCAAGACCTCCCTCCCTCTGCAACTCGCGGACGAGATGGGTGTGTTTGGAGCGTTCTTTGAGCGCGCCTGCGAAACTACTGCTAACCAGTATTGATATGCAATGTGAAGAAACGATGCCGATATAGGAAACTTCCATGATGCGGTGCGTCACCCAAACCGCTGCGAGCTCGGCTCAGCCCAAGCGCGCGACTCTGCGGCCTCGTTTTGCCAATCGCGGCAGTCCCTCAAGGCGTTCATCTCATCTCGCAGCACTCAATATGCTCGATCCTGACGCCTATCAGCCATCGGCGTCGGCTGTGCTGGACATCGCGGACGCTAGCGAGCGAGGTGAACCAGGTCATGGCGGCAACGAAGCGAAAGAAAAGCGCAGAGTTCGACGGCCAGCGAATTGCCAAGCGCAAGCGGTAGAGAATGCGCAAATTGTTCAATCGTGAGCTAGTGGCCTCACCCTCCAGTCTAATCCATTGCACAGTTGCGGGCTCACGAGGAGAGCGCAAAGTTGGGATCATCTGCTGTCGTTGCGCCTCACGTGCCTGCTTTCCTAAAGGCCATGGCGTGCCGCAGGAAGCGTCACTCCATCGTCGCTGAGATTACGCAAAGACCGTTGTCGCCGAGAGCTCCAAGAGGCTGGTCGGCAAAGGGCGGTGCGACGCAATTTGTCTGGCCGTCCTTGGTCCTACTCAAGCGAGACGGCAACAACGCCGCCCCGCATCATACGGAGAGCGCGCGCAGCACTCACTGAAAGATCAATTAACCCGCCCACGAATGAAGGGGTCTCTATCAGTAACCCGACAGCGAATTGAGCGCCCGCCATAAGAGAGCGAGATCATGCTTCCAAACGGCCTCGTGCGATGTGCGCAGGTCAGGTCGATCTAAGAAGATCGTACTCGTCGCTTTCGATCTGCTCCACCTAAATCTCGAGACTTGCGAAAGCTGCGAGCCCGATTCTCGACGAGAGGCTGTCCAATTCAGCGCTAGCTTTGACATCGACGGGCTGGATCTGTTCAAGCGCGCCTGCAACGTCGGACTTGAGGGCGTGGTTTCCAAGCTCCGCGACGGCACCTACCGCAGCAGTTGCAGAACGATGCGTGACTTGCGGCCAGCGCGAGACACTGCTGATGGCGGGCTTCGCTTTCGGCGGCAACGAATGGGACCGTATTTGCCTGGGGCGGGAGCTGGCAACGATCGCATCTATCCCGAAAGAGTGGACCACCGATTTGACGACGAGAGCGCCGCGCGCGGTTCACGTCGTAATCTGCAAGACGTCGCCCTAGAGGAAATATGATCTCTCATCGGGATATTTGATTGAGCCGGGGCTGCTTGCGCGATTGGCTACTGGGCGCAATCGGCCGACCGCAAGCGGCGACATCCGGTGTTCAGAGGCTAAAAGAGGACCTGTGATCCGAGGCAAAGGCGAGCCCATCGGCTGGACCCGAGCATGAGGAATAATTCTACCTGTGCCGTATTGAGCGCGTTTGGTTAGCGTTCATAAGCCGAGATTGGTATGAGCCCCTTTGTTCGACCCGTGCGGATCAGTCGCATCGGGCGACCCCGGCCAGATCTTTCGCGCCATTTTGGTCGTTGCGGCTCTGTGATTGCAGCGCAAGCGCAATTGGGGCAGGTCGAAATTGATGCGACGCCCCGAAGCCGAAACTTCAGACAGATGATCTGCAATGGTCCATGACAGAACGGACATTGGTCTTGCCCACCCAGATTAGCCATCACTCCTCCAACACCGGACCTACAACAACTTAGAAGACCGCAACCGACTTCCATTTGCTTACCTGTCCGAGCTGCCCGTCGAAGGTATCTGGACGCCGCAGCTTGCCTTTCGCGCTGTGGGTCAGCGCGTGATCGAGGCTATTCCGACTCCACTCTAACACGACCGCGACAGAACCGCCGGTTGCGCAAAATCAAATTCGCTTACCCAATATTTCAAGCTGAAGTTTAATACTCGGAGGAGTGCCGTCGGGGCGCTTTCTTTTGCACGGCAAAGGAGGAAGATCGTCGGCACAGGCTGCCCCCTGGTCCGTTCTGATCCGTCCCATTTTTGTCCATCATCGACACTAGCTTTGGCGCAAGAAGTCAGTGGGAGGCGCGGATGATCGACGCATTCTTGTGGTATACTGGCCTCATCTATTGGGTTTTGGTCCTTATCGCTGCCGCTTCCTTTCTCGCAGCGGACGCGAGCGATCGCTTCGTTCGACATCGTATGCGCTAGACATCAGGACTGTAGCTCGCAGCGCAGCGGCTGTTTGACCACCTGACCATCGGGCCGTCTTTCAGTCGCAATGACCTATCCTCAGCGCGAGTGAAAGCGGGCTTGGCGCTGGCTGAAGCACTTTCGACGGGAACCGCCGGCATCCGGCAGCGGTACCTGATTGGGTGAACGCTGGGTCGGAAGACGATCATTCCTCTAGACGCGGCAAAAGAGTCCTCGCCGCTCCACGTCAATGGTCTTGGGAGGCATCTCGTCGAAGATAGAGCGCGACGGCATCATCGCCGGACAAAGGATCAAGACCGTTCGCGATCTAGTCTCGACGCTGGGTTGCAACGACTACTTTGATCTCAAACCCGTTGTTGGACACCTAAATAACCATGTTCGCGCGAATACATCGATGAACTGATGCGGAAGGGGCACATAGGTGGCAAGTTATGGATGCGGTCGATCATGGTGCGATCACCTATGCGCACTCTTGCACGCGGCTGCAACCGTAATGCTTTCTCTTCTTCACCTTGAGCCAGTGGCTGCAGGGCCCGGCCCCACAAGCGCGCTTGGCATGGTTTGACCGCCAACGAGCCGATACTAATCTAGCGGTCGCCTTTGCTGCTGCGGTTTGTGAATCGGGCGTTGCCCAGACCGGTTCCGATGGTCAGTACACCCCAATGCTTTACATCCTGCATGAAAGGAACTTCTGATAGTCCCTGCACCACGGCATCGTTGTGCATGACGATCGCGGTATCGTGGTCTCCGATCTGCGGGATCGCTTCGACCACGCTTGCCGGCAAGTTGAACTTGCTGCTTTCCCAGTTGCCGGGCAAGTTCTGTGCGCCCCTCCCAATCGAGCCGTCGCTCTCGACCACCCCGGGACATGCGATGCCCACGAAGGGCGCCAGCTTGAACCCTTCCTTGTCCGCTTTCGCGATCAGGTCCTTCAGCAGTTTGACGAGCCGCTTCACTGTCTGCTCGCGGCTCGGCTCGTCATCAGCGTGGCGCCAGAGCTCGGATTTCCAGACGCAGGCCTTGGACAGGTCGGGCGACTTCTTGCGGCCCGTCTCGACTACGCCACAGCGAACGTTGGTCCCGCCGATGTCGACCGCGAGGATGGTATCATGACCTTCGAAGATCCAGGACGGAGCGAGATGAAGCGCACCGATCAGGCCGGCGTCGTCCGGGTGGTGGCGGATCGGCAGCATCTCGACGTTGAAGTCGTCAGCCTTAAGTATGATGCCGGTCCGGGCGATGGCGAGCTCGCCCAACCGGCTATGGCGAAAGCCGCCGCCGACGACGATCCGTTCGGTCTTCTCCCAGGCTTTGGACTTCAGGAGGCGGCGCGTGACGTAGGCGAGCTCCTGCGCGAACTCCTCGATCGCACTGTGCACGACCGCCGAGGCCTCGGTGTCGTCGCCGACCAGGATGGAGTCGAGCACCTTCTTGCCGATGTCTTCGGATCGCTCCTTTCCGAAGGGATCCTCGCCGGCCCTGCGCAGCGGCTTCCGCCACCTCTCGAGGATGTCCCTAAAGGCGGCCTTGCGGGCGCGGTCTCCGACAAACCCATCCTCGTCCTTTAGCTCGATATTGAAGCTGTCGACCTCAACGGAGGGAAGACGGGAGGCACCGTGGGAGGCGATGCCGGTACTCGTTATTGTTTCTTCGGCCATTACTGTGAATCTTGAATAGGCCGCCAACGAACGGCGGCCTCGATAAACTTCAGTCAACGAGTCAAGTTCCTACAAAGCCAACTCGGCTCGCTGGGTGCAGTGTGCGCGGATGCCGGTCGCGCACCGGGCGCGCAAGATCCTCGTTCTGTCGCGAACAGCGCCTTTTGGACCCCGCGCAGCAGAGAAATGCTAGGGCGCCGTCTCGAACTGGAATGGACCGTGGGGTAGAGTCTTGCTTCCGGTTCGCGCTCCCGTTCGCCAAAGGATGCCGCTCGTCCGACGAGGGAGCCGGGCTGCCGGACCATACTATTTGTCCGTTCGTCCCCCTGTCTGACCTTGTCCGGCTCGCCGATGGCGGAAGCCTTAGCGCAATTGTGGCAGGCGCAGCCGCGATCAAGGCTCGGAGGGCTGCATCATTGATCATCTTAGGGGAAGGGAACAGGCGCGCGCGAACACCGTTAGATCGTAGCCGCCGAGCTTAGCACCATGCGTCTCAGTCACCTGGGACTCGGTCGCTCGTGAGGGACAGATGTCTTCAGAAGCTCAGCCTCAAGGCCCGTCGGACAACCTGGTTGATTGGCAGCGCGATCGCAAGCAGATCACCCGAGCGGCTGGCATGATAACCGGGGCTATCATCGTCGGGGCCCTCTATGTGGCCAGCGAAGTGCTGATACCGATTACGCTTGCTGCACTGCTCACGTTCATTCTCGCTCCCCTCGTCAATCTGCTGCGCCGCGTCGGAATCCCTCGAGTACCGGCGATCGTAGCTACCGTGCTCCTTGCGCTCGGGATCATCGTCGGGCTTGGCGCCGTTATTGGCACCCAGGTGGCTGACTTGTTCGCGCAGCTTCCTCAATACCAGAACACACTGGAAAGCAAGATTACGAAGCTGCGGGATACTACACTCGCCCCTCTGTCGGGTGCTATCATGCGCTTTGAGTCGCACCGAGAACAGCAGCCGCAGAGTTCGCCTGAGAGCAGTACCACTTCTTCCAACTCCCGCAAGCCGCTGCCGGTAATAGTTCAACAGCCTCCGCCATCGCCCGTTCAGGTCGGAGCAAAGGTCCTTGGGCCAATCCTTCACCCAGTTGCCACGGTTGTTATCATGATCGTGGTCACCATCTTCGCCCTTCTCTATCGGGAAGACATCCGAGACCGTGCGATTCGAGTGTTCGGATCGCACGACTTGAGCCGTACGACGTCGGCGATGGACGATGCAGGCGAAGGGCTGAGCCGATATTTCATCGCACAGCTAGCAATCAACGCGGCCTTTGGTGTGGTGGCATCCGTTGGAACGTACTTCATAGGACTGCCGCATCCGATTCTGTGGGGCGTCATGGGCGGTGTCTTGCGGTTTGTCCCGTATATCGGCGCGTGGCTAGCGGCGGCGCTTCCGACCCTCGTTGCCGCTGCAATCGAACCGGGCTGGTCGATGGCGCTGCTGACGATCGGGCTTTACGCCATCACAGAATTCTTCGCTGGCCAGGTTCTCGAGCCCCTGCTCTACGGACATAGCACTGGGCTTTCGCCGATTGCCGTCGTTATCGCCGCGATTTTCTGGACATGGCTCTGGGGCCCGATTGGCCTGATCATTTCAACCCCGCTCACGCTTTGCGCAGTCGTCCTCGGCCGCCACATTGAGCAGCTCTCCTTCATCGACATTCTCCTTGGCAGCCGCCCAGCTTTGCGTCCATCTGAAAGTTTGTACCAGCGACTGCTCGCCGATAATGCCGGCGAGGCGGAAGAGCAGTTGGAGGAGTTGGCTGGAGAGCACAGCCTCATGAACTACTACAACAACGTGGCAGTTGAGGCTCTGCAATTTGCCTCCTCAGATTTTCGCGCCGGCAAGCTGTCGCATTCTGATGCTGAACGGTTTCGATTGAATTTTGAGGAGCTCATTGAGTTCGCACAGGAGCTCGGCGAGAAAGAGGACACCAAGCGCGGAGCGGGGAGCGCGCCCTCCGCTCTCGCGAGCGGCGCCCACATCTTGTGCCTGTACGGCCGCGGTCCGTTCGATGGCCTCGCGGCGACGATACTATCGCAGCTGATCGAGCGCGAAGGTATAGGGGCGACCACAAGCATCGTTGACGCCTCCTCTCGGGAGAAACTGTCGTCCTTGGAAATGAAGGATGTTGCCCTGATCTGCGTAGTCTATCTGGATACGCGGGCCGTGCCCGCGAATGCGCGCTTTTTGGTGCGACGCCTGAGGCAACGCAGTCCGGACGCCAAGATCGTGTTCGGCTTGGTCCAGAAATCCGCCCTGGGATTCCAGGAGAAACTATCAAAGATGGGCGCCGACGACTACGCTTCCTCCTTGGAGGACATGTTGGATGCTGCACGGGCCGTGACGGAGCCCCCTGCGGAACTGGCGAGACCGGCTAACGCTTCGCGGCCCGTCTCCGGCGAGGCCGCGAGCGTGCTACCCGCGACTGGCGGTGTGGTGTGAAGGAGCAGCGATCGCGCAGCTCTTGACAGCGCCGGTGAACTTGCAAAGCCAAGCTTAAGGCGGATGTGAAAACACTGGCCCTTGTTGGAGCGGCCCTCTCACAGGCTCAAAGGATTGCCCGCCCCGAGCGCGCCCCCGTTATGACTCCAAATCGGCTTCACGCACCGAGCCCTAATCGTGCTTACGGGATGGGCTGCAAGCCGCTGGCGACAGTGTGATAGCGCTGAGCGGAGCGGTAAGATGGTAAACAAGACCCTCGCTTGCGTAGTTGATCTGAGATTGGCCGTAATCGCTCATCACGACCTCGAGAACAGTGCTCCCGAACCCCCTGCCCCCCGGAATGTTCACCGGTGGACCGGCGCACTCTTGCCATGTCAAGGAGAGCGCCTTCGAGCCATTCGAACCGGTGACGGCCCAACTAACGTCGACCCATCCAGCTTCGTTTGACAACGACCCGTACTTCGCTGCGTTGGTCGCTAGCTCATGGATCGCCAGCCCGAAGTTCTGAGCGGCTGTCGGATTGAGCATGACCCTGGGACCGCCGATCTTCACTCGGCTGCCGTAAGGTCTCATCTCCGCGGCGATCACCTGAGCTAATTCCGCCCCCTCCCAGGGCTTATCGAGTAGCATGACATGCGTCTGAGCGAGGGATGACAGGCGACTCCGAACTGCTGCTTCGGCCTCCTCCACACTCCGCTTGCCCACAAAGCTCCGGGCCACGACCGACTGCACGACTGCGAACAGATTTTTGGTGCGATGCTGAATTTCGCGGGAGAGCAGCTCGTTGCGGGCCTGGGCTCGCTTGCGTTCGGTGATATCGCGCGCAATCTTGGAGGCGCCGAGTATCCTGCCGGCGACATCCTTGACTGGAGAGACCGTAAGAGAAATATCGACGAGAGACCCGTCTTTACGCCGACGCACGGTTTCATAATGCTCAATGCGCTCGCCACGCCTGATGGATTCGAGTATACGGTGCTCCTCGTCGTGGCGATCTGGCGGGATGACGATCAAGATGGATTTGCCAATCGCTTCGGCCGCCTCGTAGCCGAAGAGGCGCTCAGCACCATGATTCCAGGTTTGGATGATTCCATTCAGATCTTTGCTGACGATGGCGTCTTCGGAAGATTCGACAATAGCTGCGAGGCGCTGTGCCGCCATTTCCGCCTGTTTTCGCTGACTGATGTCCATGAGCATGTTGACAGCGCCGATGAGTTTACCCCTCGTATCGAAAATGGGCGTTGGGTATGGCAGAAAGGATATGCGCGTACCGTCGGGCCGCTCTGCCACTGCCTCTATGCCCCTGATCGGACGTCCGAGCTTAAGGCAAACCGCCATAGGGCACTCATCATGCCGCATGGCGCTACCATCGGCCCGGTAGAGCTTCCATGAGCCACAGAACTCGGAGTTGCCCAGTTCCGGCCGACACCCCCAAAGCTCGGCAGCCGCCTCGTTGTAGTAGGTGATGCGTCCCGCAGCATCCGTCGTGTAGATGGCGGCCGGCAGCGAGGCGATCAGATCCCGACACCAGGCCTCGCCACCGGGCACGCGGCTTTCCTCTGGGTGCAGAGCGCTCTGCTCCGGATTAGATCCCCAGAGAGGCGAGCAGTTAACGCTAAGACTGACGGTAGTAGACATGGTGTCCCCTGTTGTTTCCTGTCCCCCTCTGTTGCGAGTGTCGCAAGAAGGACCGGGCTCGTACCGCTCGTCCGGGGAACCTAAACGTTTCTTGGTTGCGCTTGTTCCCGAGTTGGCGGCGCGGCGGGTCCGTCGCTGAGACCAGCGGCTGGGTGTGCCCGATGTAGTCGCCCCGGTGTGGACTGGACCTGTCGTATCGCGGCGCAAACCCGGTGGGGGCGCAGTCCCAGGGACGGAGGGCTTGCCCCTCGACAAAGCCTCGCGAAGCATTCGATTTTCGCTTCTCAGAAGCAAACAGGGTGCTGAACGCGCTCGGGGATGAAATTTCGCTCATGTTTTCCTCGCCGGGTGAAGCTCATGGAACGACGCTCGCGACCGTCGACTTAATCGACCCGTTTGCCGCACCGAGCTTTGAAACCATGTGGCACGACGCCAATGTAGACGGTTGGCTGGGGCGCAACGTATCAACTGATACAAGCCCGTTTTTTTTTGGAGCTCTCCATGGAGAAGGCGCACGCGGTTCTGGTTCGAAATCTGGCAGAGCACTCCGACCTCACGGAAAACGACATCGCCGAGATCGGCCGGTTGACATGTACGGCCCGCAATTTCGAAGCGAACAAGGACTTCATCCGCCAGGGGGATGACCCAGAAGCCGCGGCGCTTGTGGTATCGGGGGTGGTCGCCCGCTACCACCTCCTCCAAACCGGCCGTCGGCAGTATCTGTCGTTCCATATGTCTGGCGACCTCCCGGACGCCCAGGGTCTGTTCATCGAAAAAATGGATCATGCATTGTGCACAATAGGACCGGCGACCGTGGCGTTCCTACCGCATAAGGAGTTGTTCCTCGCATTCAAACGCCGACCCTCGGTTGGCTTTGCGATCTGGCGGGAGACCTTGCTGGACGCCGCAATCTTTCGAGAAGCTATCACCAACAACAGCGCGAGACCGATGCGGACGAGAATGGCGCATCTCTTTTGCGAGCTCTTTTACAAAGCGCGCGCTGCAGGGCTTAGCGAAGGGACCAAATACCCGTTTCCGATAAGCCTGCTTCAGCTGGGTGAGGCATTGGGGATGGCGATTGCTACCGTCAATCGAACACTTCAGGAGTTGCGGAGATCAGGCACTGCGGACTTGCGCGATGGTGAGCTGATTGTTCTGAAATGGAGAGAGTTGCAGCGGCTGGGCGACTTCGATCCGGCTTACCTCCATCTGAAGAGACGGTCGCCCGTTTGATGGTGCCAACCATGGGAGCTGGTCAAGACCCCGACAGCGGCTCCGATGATCGCAGTGATCAATGGCGGGCGCGATCAACTCCGAAGGCGCACTCCAGCCGCGAGATGTCTATCCGAAGGATCAGGCATAGTGATCACATTCAACAGAATGAGCGATCTCTGACGTGTTGCTCCTGCATGCTGCGTGCGATCGCGAGACCTATCGGCCGCCAGTGCTCCGGCTGCCCAGGCAGGTCGTGATCGCTCATTCCCGTCATCCTCTGCTCTCGCGGGCTAAACCGAGGAGAGGCATGGTATTCCTGATTTTCTCCGGCACCTTTTGCAAAAACTCATGCGGGTGCCCATCGTCGTCGCGTTTAAGCTCGCGGACGTGGGCAAGGGCCAACTCGCCGATCCCCGATGTCCCTCTCAAAACAGAGAAAGCGATGTTTGACCTTGCTCAAAGCGCTAAGGGCACCTCAGCATAGCTTCCAATACGCGCGAACTATTGACCAGTCGAGCCTTAGGATGAGTGAGCCGGTTCAAGCGTGGCGAGGCGCTGCGCCTCAGTAACGTCGATCTTGTTCTACTGTTTGGGATGAACGATGCGACTGCCGGGAGTTGAGGATTTCGCAAGCGGCCAGGGTTGCATCACCACCCAACGGGATAGCAATTGAAAAAGCTGCGGCCGCTCCCGGGCTCACTGCTCCCCAGACCGCAGACCCAGGCGACAGGCGTTTAACCTGATGCGCTGACCCGCAGTTTCGCGCTCCCGGACGTCTTGATGGTCGTGATCGGTGAGAAGGCTGGTCTCGCAAATTGCAGCGTCGTCGCGGTCGCTATCCACCACCTACCGAAGCCGATTGGCGGTCTCATCGAATCTCGCCCGATGGACCAGATGCCCTCGATTCAGGTCGCTTCAGCTTGCGGCCGTCTAATTTGATCTCATCCTCACTGCAGCAGATCAGCGACGAAGCCTGGGCGTAGCGCGTTAGGCGCTGGCGGCCCGGCACACAGCCCCCGCCGAAGGTGTGCCGGGCCTAGCCGGTGTGCTGGTCGAGTCGAGACCGGCCAGAATTAATCATGACAACAATGCGGCCGTTTGCGAATTGCGTCGCCGCAACAGTTTTGAACTATTTCGTTGGTTCGACGACGGCGCAGCACTCGGCGTCTTTCGGTAACCGACAATGCGCCCGAATCGCGGTGGCATTTCAGAGCTGCCAGTGATCGCACTGGTCCCAGGCTCCGCTCCACCGCTATCTACAGCCGCCAGCCCCCAGCGGAGGCCGGCAAGCACTCGATCTAGCTATGCCACCTACTATGCCGCTCCAAGCGAGCATAACGGTGCCTCCGAGATCTCCATTGAGGATGTCACTGAGAGGCAACAGGGTGCACCTTGAAACTGATGCAATCGCTGCGACAGCAGTTATTCTGCCGGATGGCAGGGAGCTGCCCGCCGGCCAAATGCGTAATGGAGCTCCCCAGCAACCAGGCAGCGCGCCGCACTGGCAGCTTGCGATCGGATGCTTGCGCTCGGCTGTGCTGAGAAATGCCAGTTGCTGATGGTGGCGCGGATCGTGATCGTGCGCGCGCTTCGTCGTAGCGGCGAGGCAGCAACATCGCCCGAGGCGCGCGACGAGTCGATGGTTTTCAGCCACGAAGGCAGCGATGGATACGAACGCGCTCGCAGTTCTTCCCAATCATCTCCTTCGGATCATTCATCTTCGCGAAAGATTACGGTGAAAACGCTCTATCGCGCCCTGGCATTTCCGCGATGCGCTGACGCCATAAAAGACCCCGTTTCCCACGCATACATTGTTCGTCAACATCCAGCGCGGTAGTGGCAGGTCCCGGAACGCGCCAGTTCTTAGCGGCGCGTCATTGCTATTCCAGTCTCCTGCGGCAATTCACGAGCAGAAAGGGTCCTATCGTTGCACCGACGCGACAACAACTTTTCCAGATGCCCCCGCATATCTTTATTCGCTGGCCGCGGCCTGCCCTATATAGACCAGTTGATCGGCGTGTATTTCAGTCTGCCGCCGGTCCATTTCCGAGCGAAGCAATTCGGCATATGCGCGCAAGTTGGCGCCAACAAAGCGGGAGCGTCCACCGTTCGCGCGATCTGCGAACACTTGCCGCCGGACACTTTCCCAAAGAGACCATAAGCTTTCATCTTTCGAGTTCGAAAAATTCATCCTGCGCGCCCGCCTAGCCCGGTTTGCGAATGCTAGCGGCAGATCAAGCGCCGGAATGTTCGGTTACAGACGCTCCGCGCAGAAATCACCCATCCGTGGCAACTTTGCCACATCGAGCGGATCGCAAGAGCATCTCACCCTGCAGCGCCGGGCGAATTTGCGCGAAACATTACTTGATCGAGCAAGCGTATGCTTCCAATTTGCGAAACTCATCGTGATCCTGACGGAGCGCGACATGTGGAGGCGCGCTCCTTAAGATGAGGCGGAAGTGCCACAGCGACCGTTAGATCCGCCTAAGATCGTGATGCGCGCGCCGCAGATAAGGAAGAAAGGCGGTCTAGATTTAGGCGCCATGTCAATCAATCAAGCTGGTCATCGCCAACGCAGCGAGAAAGCGCTCAACACGAGGCACAATACTGCCCTCCTGTGAGCAAAGCCGACGCGTGGCGAAAATCCTGGCTCCGCTGGCAAACAGTTTCAGGCCCGACCAACCAGAGCAAGCCCGGGCTCGTGTGAATGATGGAAGATATCACTGTGGCCCATCCCATAGGCCGCCTGCAGGAGAGGCGCTCAAGATCGTCCGTCGGCCCGCGAAGCATGCGCGTTACTGTCCGACTTCGAGCGTGCCCCAACTAGGTGTACAGTTCCCTGCATGGACGTGCTGCGCATTCGAGAATACCTCACCCAAGCCGAGCGCCACGTCGCATTGGGATGCACGCACTTCGCGAGGCGAATCGAGATTGTCGATGAGCTAGAATGCGGCGGCCGCACGCACGCTGCCTAGGAACGCTGAAATGCGCGGTTCGAGCCGTTTGCTCCGACTCGCGGCAAGCCTGGTCAGGAAGAAACCGCGATACCGCTTCGGCAACGTTCTCAGCCGAGGCAATACGGCGGCAGTTTCGATATCATCCGACACCTTGCTGTGGTCACGAGCGGGGGGCCACTCGCACAGTGCGCTCCCTGAGATCACTTTTGACAATTCTGGGAAGCCGGGGAACCCAGCCAAATCAACCCGCTAAGAAATTGTTTGGGGAAGTTGGATTCATTGATTTGCAGGGCCTTTCGACACACTCGCCCAAACGAATGCGCCCGGCCGCCAAAGGAGGCCACACGCTCGAATCGTGTACTGAAAGCCTGCGGTTCTTCGGCTGGACGTCAGATCAACGTTAGCAGGAGCACACTTTTCGATCCCATGATGCAAAGCTCTTTCGCGTCCACCTATGCGTTGAGCCAGTGCCGACGCCGGGGATCAAGCACCCGAGGCCCATCTTTGATAAACGCAAAGCGGTGAGCGCCGCCAGTTGGCTAAGAGCGCACCCGCGTCCCGGCCAACATCTTGCGCGCCTCATTCAGGGCCTGCGCTTCCGCCTCCACGCGGGTGGGACCCTCACCGCGTGCGAGGCGTGTTCCGGGGCTGACATTGTCCACCTCGCAGCGATACCGGTTGCCAAGCTTGTACGAAGTCACCCCGATCTCCCAACCGCCGAGGCGCTGCTTCCGTCGCTGATAGCCGTCGGCATGCAGCCAAGTTCTTCCTGCATAGAAGGCCGCTTTCTCGACCAGGCCCGCTTCCGACCAATGATGGGCGAGGATCTCAGGATGCATCTCCACCGTCTCCGGAAACCGGTCTTCCAGCACTTTCGCAATCCGTGCGTGCAGCTCCTGACGTCGGCTCCGCAGCAAGGTTGCATACGCCGCATCCCGGATCAGGGCATGCTTGAACGTGTAGGTGGCGCCTGGCGGCGTGCCGCGACTGAAGACCAACTCGGAATGGACGAGGCGCTCTACCGCTTCTTGCAGCGTGGCTTCCGGCAACGGGACCAGAGCGGCCAACAACTCGTATGAAAATTCGCGCCCGATCGCCGCGCCGATTTGCGCGACCTCCCGGATCGGCGCTAACCGGTCTAGCCGTGCCATTAACGAGGCATGCAGCGTCGTTGGAATCGCGAGCGGCGGCACGGGGCCGGTCAAGACGTATTGGTCACCCGCGTCCTTCAACAGACCGCTTTCCAACACCGCCTTGGTGAGTTCCTCGACAAACAGCGGCACGCCATCGGCATGAGCGGTGATCTGATCGCGGATTGCCGAAGGCAACTCCTTGTTGCCGGTAAGGCGGCTCACCAATTCGGCACCATGTCGGCGACCCAGACGGCTGAGTGTCAACGTCGTGACGTGTGCGTCGCCGGTCCACGGGGACGGAAATTCCGGCCGGCTGGTAATGACCAGCAACACTCGCAAGCATTGGACCCGCTCCACCGTCAGCTCAAGGAGTTCGAGCGAAATCGGATCGATCCAGTGCACGTCCTCGAATACCATCAGCACCGGCCGTTGCGCGGCCAATCCAGTGAGCTGGGTCAGTAGTGCCTCGAGGGTTTCCTCTTTGCGCCGCTGCGGATTAAGCTCGCGCGCTAGGGAGCGATCGCCAGCAATCGACAGCAGTTCCGCCAACCGAGCGGTAGCATGCTTCATGTCCTTTGTTGACGGGGCGAGGATCGCCTCGAGCTTCCCGAGTCGACACTCGGCATTGTCGTCCCGCTCAAATCCCGCAGCGTGCTCCAATTGGCTGACGATGGGGTGAAGCGCGGCGTCTCCATGATGAGGCGAGCAGAAAAACCGCAGCCGGCTGTGCGGCTCGCCGCTCAGCCGTTCTTCGATCGCCTCGGTGAGACGCGACTTGCCGATGCCCGGCTCACCACACAGGAGCACGACCCGGCCATCGCCCTCCTTCGCCTGCTGCCAACGGCGCATTAAAAGATCGAGCTCTTCGTCGCGGCCGATCAGCGGGGTGCCGGAGCTCGTGGCGCGAAGCGCCTCGAAGCGGCTCTCGATAGCGCTCGGGCCGACCACCTGCCATGCATGCACCGGGTCGGCGAAGCCCTTTAGCGTCGCGGCTCCGAGGTCGCGATATTCGAATAGCCCGCCCGTCAGGCGCCGGGTGTCGGCGCCGATCACGACGCTGTTCGGGGCTGCCAAGCCCTGCAGCCGCGCAGCCAGATTTGGTGTTTCGCCAACGACCGCTTGCTCCTGAGCCGCGCCGCTTCCGATGAGATCACCGACCACCACCAGGCCGGTGGCGATCCCGACTCGGATTTCCAGCTTCGGCTCGCCGGGGAGTGCAAGCTCGATTCCGCCGATGGTCTCCACCAGAGCCAGGCCAGCGTGGACCGCGCGCTCTGCATCGTCCTCATGGGCGTGCGGGTAACCAAAATAGACGAGGACGCCGTCGCCCATGTATTTGGCGACGAAGCCATCGAACCTTTTGACAACACTGGCACAGCGATCGTGGTAGACACGCATCACCTCACGCACGTCTTCGGGGTCAAGCCTCGCCGAGAGTGCCGTTGAGTTGACGAGATCGCAGAACATGACGACGAGCTGTCGGCGCTCGGCGGATCCTCCAGCCGACACAATGTGCGAAACCGGAACCGCCGGCATCGCGGCGGTTGGATCACGGTTGCTGGCGGTCAGCCTCTTACCGCACGCGGAACAGAACTTCGCACCTGACCGAATCGCTGCGCCACAGGATGGACACCGGCCCGGAAGCGCCGCGCCGCACTCCGCGCAAAACTTGCTCTCCTCCGGAATGTCGGCCCGGCAGCTCGGACATTCCATGCGCCACTCCCTGGCCCGGTCAGCTTTTTAAACCCTAGCACAAGGAGCCCTGCCTTGCATCAGCGGCCGCGTCTGGCGCTCAATCCGAACGTAAAATTAGGTCGGTGGCTCCCAGAACGAGGGTGAGCCGGGTGCGGACCTTTGCCAAGGAAAAGCCGCGCCCGAATTGGGCGCGGCCAGATGCCTTTCCTTGCGCAAGAACGAGTTAGCGCGGTGGATACACCCGCGTCCTCGCCAGCAATTCGCTTGCCCGCCTGACCGCTGCAGCTTCTGCGTCCTCGCGGGTAGTCCCTTCGCCTCGAGCCAATCTGACCCCCGCGCTGACATTGTCCACTTCGCAGCAGTACCGGCCACCAAGCTTGTACGAGGCGACGTCGACCTCCCAACCTTCGAGGCGATCTCGCCTGCGCCGATAGCTTTCGGCGCGTAACACCGTTTCGCTTGGCATGGCGCTCACCTCCTTTCGAGAGTCAGGCCGCGGCGCGCTCGATCGACGCCCGCACGAGGTTGCCCCACTCGGTCCAGGAACCATCGTAGTTCCTCACGTCCGGGTAGCCCAGGAGGTATTTGAGCACGAACCAAGTGTGGCTTGAGCGCTCGCCGATACGGCAATAGGCGATCGTGGGACGATCTCGGGTTACTCCCTCGCCTTCATAGATAGCACGCAGTTCATCCGCCGACTTGAACGTGCCGTCCTCGTTGCAGACCTTGGCCCAAGGGATATTCCGCGCGCCCGGGATGTGCCCGCCGCGTTGGCAGGTTTCGGGAAGGCCAGGCGGCGCCAGGATCCGACCTGTGAACTCGTCGGGGCTACGCACGTCCACCAGCACGGCGCTGTTTTGCGCCGTCGCCGCCCGCGCGTCGGAGAGATAGGCCCGGATCGAGAAATTGGGCTCACCGGGCAAGCTGTAATTGCTGCGCGCGATCTGTGGCACATCCATCGTCAGCTCGCGCCCTTCCTCGAGCCATTTGCGGCGGCCCCCGTTCATCAGGCGGACGTCCGAGTGCCCGTAGATCTTCATCTGCCATAGCGCCCAGGCGGCGAACCAGTTGTTGTTGTCGCCGTACAGGATCACGGTCGTGTCGTTGGCGATCCCCGACTCCTCCATCAGGCGTCGGAAGCCGTCGGGCGGGATGATATCACGCTGCAGCGTGTCGCAGAGTTGCGTCGTCCAATTCCAGGCGATCGCCCCCGGAATGTGCCCCTGGTCGTATCCACCCGTGTCGACATCGACCTCGGCAAGCCGCACCTTCGGGTCCTCCCGGTGCGCCGCCACCCAGCCGGTGTCAACCAGCACTTCAGGATCAGCATACTGGCTCATGAGAATCCTCCCTGTTGGTTCCACGAACATCGGCGCCCTCCGGCCGGTGCCACTGTGGTCACTCAGCTCGAACGGACAACACGCTGACCGAACCTGCACCTGAGCGCGTGTGCGTGCGCCATCCGTCGAGAATGGCTCCTTGGCCTCATCGGCCGCCGCCGGCGCGCGGCCCGGACCGACGAGCGCCAGCCCACCTTGCTCTTGAATGAAAACTCGCAGCATCGGGCGCAGGTCAAAATAGCTGCGGGAGAAGCTGAGAGCATGGGGGCAGGATGCATTTCCAGCCCGGTAAGGTATTGGATCGCACTTTACGGCGTTTGTCGAGTGGTTGATGCAGGTCGACTGGGCAGCGCTTCTCTTCGTTCAGAGTAGCCTTCTTGCTCGGTGCGGTGGCTCGTTGCAGTAGCGGTCGATAAAGTCATCCACCTTCGCCTACTGCTGCAGAAAGTTGCGGGCGCCGGCTTGGTGGGCTCCAGCTTCAAGGTCAGATGCATGCGCTCATGGCAGCCGTTCTGCTGCGGATTGCCCAGCTCCATCCGTTGATGGCTCATTGCCAAGAGCTGGCCGTCAAGCCCACGCGCGCACAATCGATCTCAACTCGTGCCGGCAGTTGACATCGCTCACCACCGGACGCAATCTTTTTGGATCGGCAAATGGCGGATGAGAGCAGATGCCAACTGCCGAGCTAGCGCGCTTTCAGGCTGAGTGGCACCGGTCGGCCGCCCGGAAAACGGCCGACTCATAAAATCACAGCGCGTTCGGACGCAAATCGGTTCCCACTTTGCTGAATGCGCGTTAGGCAGCGCTAATAGGAAACGCCCCCTGCAAGGCAGGGGTCGCGCCTACCGTAGCTGATACACAGCTGCCAGGTGTGACGAGCACCGAGGTCAACATCGGCGAGAGATGGCCGATGGCGACCTGGCCTTGCGCTTGGATAGTCCGTAGCGTCCGCCGCGTTGGAGAAAAGCGCTGTATCAGAAACGGGCCGGCTTCGTTTTGTGCGGGCGTTGACGCTGTGGCTTGAGAAGAACAACGAAACTATCAGAGCTATCAAAGGGAGGAATGACAATGCGTAAAATGACTTTGTCGACAAGCTTGGCTCTGACTTGCTTGCTCAGCACTGCAACGCTCGGGCTTGCTGCGGGCCCGGGCACCGAAGACCCTAATAATTGGCCACAATACAATCGGACCAGCAACGCGTGGCGTTACAGCCCGCTCGATCAAATCAACAAGGACAACGTCAGCAAGCTTTCGGTGGCATGGATCGCTCAGGGCGGCGATATCACCATGGGGATTCAAGAGACGCCCTTGGCAATAGACGGCGTGATCTATTCGATCACGTCTGGTGATCGGGTGGCAGCGCTGGATGCAAAAACCGGACAGGAGCTCTGGACCTATCAGCCGAAGCTCGATCCGCTCACCAAGAAGGTGTTGTTCTCACCCTATAGCCGTGGCGTCGCCGTTGGCGACGGAAAGGTCTTCATCGGCACGGTGGATGGGCGCGGCATTGCGCTCGATCAGAAAACCGGCAAGGAGATATGGCAGGTCCAGTTGACAGATTTTCAGAACTGCCACGGTTGCAACTTCACCTCGCCGCCCGTCGTTGCCGGCGACATGCTGACTTTCGGCTCGACTGCCGGCGAATTGGCGACGCAAGGGAAAATTTATGGTGTCGAAGCCAAAAGCGGCAAGAAGGTGTGGGAGTTCAACACCATTAAGGACGACCCGAAGAGTTGGCCTGGCACGAGCGGCAAATACGGCGGTGGCGGAGCCTGGATGCCGGGCACTTACGACGCTGAGACGAACACCGTCTTCTACGGCACCGGCAATCCCGGAAAGGATTTCATCAATGAGGAGCGGCCTGGTGACAACCTCTACACCGATTCGATCGTCGCACTCGATCCCGAGACCGGGCATCTGAAATGGTATCGCCAGGAGATCAAGCAGGACGTATGGGATTACGATTCGACGTATGAGACGCTGCTGTTCAAGAAGGATGGCAAGGACCTGATCGTCCACATGAACAAGAGCGGCTACGCTTTCGTGCTGGACAAGAATGATGGCAGCATCGAAAATATTTGGCCGATCAGCGACCTCAAGAACTTTGTGAAAGACATCGACAAGAAAACCGGCGAGTTGATCGGCCGTGTCGAATTGCCGATGAATCAGGAGACGCTCATCTGTCCATCCACCTTCGGTGGACGCAGCTGGAATTCCGGCGCCTACAATCCCAACACCGGACTCTGGTACAACAACGTGCTGGATTTCTGCGGATACCTCAAGCCCGTTGCCCAGAAGGACGATCCCAAGGACTATGGCACCGGTCATATCGGCGCCAATGATTTCGGGCGGCTGGTGATGGCCCCCGATGGGCGCAAACCCGGCCGGCTCAATGCAAACGATCCAATCACCGGCAAGCTCAAATGGTCGCATGAGATGGATGTCCCCGGCTTCGCTACCGTGCTGACCACCGGCGGCGGGCTGGTCTTCAACGGCGATCCGATGGGGATCTTGCGGGCCCTCGATGCCGACACGGGAAATGTGCTGTGGAGCTTCAATACCGGCTCGGGAATGCGCGGCGGCATCATCAGTTACGCTGTCGATGGCGAGCAATATATCTTGGTGCCGAGCGGATGGGGCTCCTACGCTGCAATCTTGATGCCGGCCTTGCTCCCCCAACTCGAAAAGATCCCGGCGGCTTCGACTCTCATTGCCTTTAAGCTCCCTAAATAGGCGAACTAGCCTAGGGGTGGCCGGGCGCGGCCGCCCCTATCACGCTTCAGCGTCGGACGAGTTCCCATGATGTACAGACTGGTGCTGGTGGCGATTGCGTGGATTTTTATTGGCGACGCCGCCTATCCGCAAGAAGACATCCCGAACCTCAAAGATCCGAAAATGATTGCGGCGGGCCATGACCTGTTTTTGGAGAAGCAGTGTGCACATTGTCATGGTGAGGACGGTAGAGGCGGCGTCAATCTCGCCCATCGCGATCTTGACCCCAAAGGAGTGTTCCAATCGATCGCCGATGGCCGAGAGAAACGCGGACTTCGCATGCCGGCGTGGCGCGGTGTAATGACCGATGAAGAAATCTGGAAGGCCACCGCCTATGTCATGTCAATCAGCCACCAAGAGAAGTAGTTTGTAGATGGGGGTAACGGCCCGCGGAGCCCGTCCAGGCAAGCCGCGCTAGCGTGAGGGTTACCGAGACCGCGATCGAAGCTGCGAAGCTCGCGCGGGCGAGTGCAAAGGCGCAGGGTATCGCAGTTTTGCCAATTGGAGCGCGTGGTCGGGCGCGGCGCCATACCGGTATGGTGAAGTGCCCAGGTGTGGACGGCCGCTGCGGTGCAAGAGGTTTTTTGACGTTTCGGCAAGCTGGTCGAGTGCGCTCATATGTCCGGCCTGTTTGCGCGGTGCACATGACCGCTGGCCTTGATGGAAGTTCACGGACCAGGTCCCAATCATCTTCCCGCACTCGAAGTGCTGGGCACTATTCGGGTTTCCTAGTGGCTCAGCACAGTGATTTTGACGGGTTGGGTGCGGCGGTCAAATTAGCTCCGGCAGGTCTTTCGGATCAACGAGGACCTCGATGCTGCGAGGGGTCCTTGGCTGCCGTCTGATGAGGCCGGCGCGTTCGAGCGTCAGCACCATCTGGTGGACCGAAGGCGGGCTGACGCGGAAATATTCTTGCATGTCGGTTTCGGCCGGGGGCCTGCGATGCAGCCGGGTATAGAGGTGGATAAAAGCCAGATACTGCCCCTGCGTGGGCGTGAAGGGTTTTGTCGAAGGACTCACGCCGGCCATCCGATTCAGTTGTTCGTGCGTGCCTCGAACGAGGAGGCACGCCATGAATGTACGCTATCGGGTCGAACTCAGCCAAATCGAGCGCACCGAACTGAGGGCGCTACTCAGCGGCGGCAAGCATGCGTCCCGCAAGCTCAAGCGAGCGCAGATTTTGCTGGCTGCAGATGCCGGGGCCGGCGACGAAGAGATCGCCAGGAGCGTTGGCGTGAGCGGCTCGACCGTGTATCGGACCAAGCGACGCTTCGTGGAAGGCAATCTGGAGCGGGCGCTGAGCGAAGAGCCGCGTCCCGGAGCGGAGCGCAAACTCACTGGCAAGGAAGAAGCCTTGCTGGTGGCGACCGCCTGTGCCAGCCCCCCAAAGGGCCGTGCCCGCTGGACGCTCAAGCTGCTGGCAGGCGCGATGGTCAAACTCACCGAACACAAGAGCCTGTCGCAGGAGACGGTTCGGCGGCGCTTGGCCGAAAATGACCTCAAACCCTGGCGCAAAGACATGTGGTGCATTCCGCAGGTCGATGGCGAATACGTCGCCAGGATGGAGGACGTGCTTGATCTCTATGCCGAAGCGCCCGATCCCAAGCGGCCGGTCGTGTGCTTCGACGAAAGCCCGGTGCAACTCATCGGCGAGGTCCGTCAGTCCATCCCGGCCAGGCCGGGTCAGCTCGAACGTTACGATTACGAGTATCGTCGCAATGGTACGATCAATCTCTTCGTTCTCCTCGACGTGCATCGTCCCTGGCGCAAGGTCAAAGTCACTGAGCGGCGAGCGGCAGAAGATTACGCCCAATGCATCCGCGACCTCGTCGACATCCATTATCCCGATGCCGAGACCATCCGCGTTGTGCAGGATAACTTATCGACCCACTCCGCCGGCGCCCTGTATCAAACGTTCCCGCCCACCGAAGCCAGACGGATCTTGCGGCGGATCGAGTTCCACTACACCCCAAAGCACGCAAGCTGGCTCAACATGGTTGAGATCGAGATCGGCGTCCTGCGCGGTCAGTGCCTCGCTCGCAGGATCGACGACCCAAAGCGACTGCGTCGCGAAATCACCGCTTGGGAACGGCAAAGAAATGCTGCCCGCTCCCGCATCAAATGGATGTTCACGACGGAAAAGGCCCGCGCAAAAATGGGGCGAGCCTACCCAGACACTTCCAAAGAGTCATAATCTCTGTGCAGAGGTACTAGTCCCCGGCTCAACCGGTTCGCCATCACGTCAATGCACCCCTGCAGTCGGTAGCGGGTCACAACGGGTCGTTGGTCGGGTTCAATGGAGCAAGCCGCGAGCGAGCGCGCTCCCAAATAGCGCCGTACCGAGCGAGCGGCCTTGGGTCGCGAACGATCGCGAGGTTTGAGCCCCTTACCCGGTCGTGGGCACACTCGCTACTGACACGCGGGCCGCCCTTGCGCGCGAGTCCCGCTTCCGGGAAAAAGACGCGTTGGCTACGCGGGCGAGTCGCCGGCGACTCTATTTCGGAGCGCCAGTTTGCCCAGTCGAGCCGGTAGTCTGCTCAGTTTCCGGTCGGCCCGGAGGATGGGCAGAAGCACCGGGCTTGTCTTGGTCGGCAACGTATCCGGACTCTCCGGAGTTCCGAGTCTTGACCCCTTTGTCTGCATCACGCTGCATTTGCTCATTGGGCTCGCTAGTCTTGAGCCCTTTATCTACATCACCATGCATCTGCTCCTTGGTTTGCTCACTAGGTGCGGCCTGTTGCTGTTGCGCCGTTGCCTGGAAGGCGATCGCGCTTGCGGCAACGACAATCGTCGCGAGAACAGAGGTTCGCATGCCTGTCCTCCAATGCGCTGCTCCGGTCCGGTAACGCGCGAACACCCGATCGTTTCCTGGCTGCGATTGCATTTTCTAAATTCTCAAAGGTCCTTGGTTGCGTTCCTACGGCCGACCCAGCTAAGGCGATCGCGAAGAAGCTTGGAAATCGCGCTTACCACCTGCGCCGAGGTCAAGGGCTTGCAGCAGAATTGCCCATCCCCGGCGAAGGTCGTTGGCGGCCTAGCCCAGCGCTCAGGTAAACGGCGGCAAGACTCGGAGCAGTCCGCCGGCTTTTCTGCGCGACTGCCAATCATCCATCCGCCCTTTAAGGTCAATATCGATCACCAGCGCCCGGTACTCGATCCGATCGCCGCGAAACAGGGTAGCAGCTCCTTCGGCCAACGCGACGCGAGCGTGCTTCAGGAAAGCCTGAATGTCAGGATCGTCTTCGGCCATAAAACTCGCCGCCGCATTCTGTCTCCCTAAATCCCCGGGTTGCGCGAAAACTGAATACGCGAAAAAGCCTCAGCGACGGGTCGCCGACGCTGAGTAAGGGTCGTGTCCTTTGCGGCGGGTAGCTGCGGACGGACAGTCCCAGACTGCACCATTCGTTCCGGGTTCAAACAGCCGTTGAGGACGTAAATACCTCTTCCGACCCTAGCATGTACGTTTCAAAGGGGTTGGCCACGGCGACATACCAAGCGGGAGCAAAACGAACCGATTTTCGTACCTCTGCGGGCAGATGAAAGGCCCGCATTCGCGGACCTCGCTCCGTTCGTCTAACCGTCAGAACGCGGCCCTATCAACGCCGAAATAGGGCTTCAATAGGGCTTCGATTCCCCCCTACGGAGCGCCATGCTGCGATGCTTCGCGATATTCTACGACGTTCTACGATGCCGCCGCCTCATCAGGCTCATCGCCGGCGCGTCCCCTGTTCTCGGGATGAACGTTCAACTCTGCGCCGCAGACCCTTGTCCCGTCTCGCCTTGCCGACGGATTGGGACTTAGCTGAGACACGCTGGAGGGAAGCCTTGCGTTACCTTGTGCCGATAGTTTGCGTTCCCAAGCGAGCGCATGGCGGACAATCAGGGAAAGATCATCCCATTGGGGCCGCCAGCCTAGCAGATTGCGCAGCCGCTCTGGCGACGCCACGATCTCCGCCGGATCGCCAGGCCGGCGGGCGACAAATTCGACGGGAAAGTCGTTTCCGGATTCGTGCCGCATGGCCTCGATCACCTGCAAGACCGAAAAACCACGGCCATAGCCGCAATTTAGCGTCAGGGACTCTCCACCACCGCGCAGGTATGAAAGCGCTTGCCAATGGGCGTTTACGAGGTCGCTCACGTGGATATAGTCGCGGATGCAGGTCCCGTCAGGCGTGGGATAATCGGTGCCGAAAACCTGCATCTTCTCTCGCAGACCCACGGCAGTTTCCGCTGCAACCTTTATAAGATGCGTTGCCCCTCGCGTTGCCTGTCCGGTCCGCAGAGCAGGATCGGCGCCTGCTACGTTGAAATACCTCAAGATGACGTAGCGTACGCCATGAGCGCGCGCAGCATCACGCAGCATTGTTTCGGCCATGAATTTGGACGAGCCGTAAGGTGACACAGGCGCAACGGGGGTCTCTTCCGTGACAGGATTTGCCGGCGGATTCCCGTACACCGCGGCTGTCGACGAGAAGATGAAACGCTGCACTCCGCTCCTGATTGCGACCTCGAATAGGTTTCGGGAATTTGCGGTGTTATTGCGATAATATCGAAGCGGTTCAGCAACCGACTCCGGAACGACGACTGAAGCCGCAAAATGAATGATCTCCGAAATCCCATACTTCGCGATCAGCGGCGCAACTCGCCGCTGATTCCCGATGTCCTCGCCGAAAACCGGAACTCCGGATGGTATGGCCCATTCGAAGCCCGACGAAAAATCGTCGATCACGACGGGCTGTTCGCCACGATCAGCGAGTTCGTACGCCATGTGGCTCCCAATGTATCCGGCACCTCCGGTGATAAGGATCGCCATTGTTATCGCCTTAAGAGAATGAACTCTCTTTGCCAGGCTAAGTGACGGGCTGCTGCCACCGTGGAAATGGCCCGCGACCCGATTTGAAACTTCGGAACAAAGTTCCCTTCAGGCGTGTTATCGAAGCCCATGCCGAGGACAACACCTGAGGTGCGCTGGGGGTTCGCCTGATGTGATGCAGGCGGTGGTGTCGGCCGATGGCAAAATCGTCTGCGCATGGCGCTTGAACGGGTGGAGGACGACGGCTCTGGCTTTGCGAGGCCGAACTTCGGCGTCGCATTTGCTGCTCGCCATGCCGAGACGCTTCTCGTGGTCCTTGTGCTCGGCTTGGCCTTGCTTGTCGGGCTTGTGACCGCCGCCGATTACGGTGTGTCGACCGACGAATTCAACACCGACGATTACGGCCCCAAGGCGCTTGCCTGGTACACGAGCAGCTTTGCGGACCGGTCTCAGTTCGAGACAGTCGAAGACTATCTGTGGATGTATGGACCGTGGTTTCAAATGCTCGTCGCAGCCGTGCAACGGCTTGAGCTCGCGAACCCGATCACGGTCCGGCATGCCGTGACCTTCCTGTTGGGCCTCGCTGGGCTTGCCGCCGTCGTGCCGATCGCACGACTTACGGTCGGGTACTGGGCTGGGTTGACGGCGCTCGCCTTGTGCCTGCTGACCGGTTTCCTGTACGGCAGCCTGTTCTTCGCCCCGATCGACGTGCCGTTCCTGTTCGTCATGAGCTGGTCGACGCTCGCGATCGTCCTGATGGTGCGGCAGGAGGTGCCGAGCTGGCGTGTAACCCTGGCGACGGGCCTTGCGACCGGCCTCGCCATCGCGACCCGCACCGGCGGAGTGATCACGCACGCCTACCTCGTCGGCGGCATGAGCCTGTGCGCGCTGGAGGCGCTGCTGCGCCATGGCCGCGCGGGCTATGGCCAATTGCGCCAGATCGCCTTGCATACACTGCTCGTCATCCTCATCGCCTGGCTGACGGCGATTGCACTCTGGCCATGGTTGCAGATAGGAAATCCATTCACACAATTTCTCGAAGCCTACAGGCATTTTGCCAAGCTCGATACATCGTTCGAATTCCAGAATTGGGGCCGGCGCACCTTCACCGATAACGTGCCCGCCTGGTATATCCCCGGCCAGCTCCTGGCGCGCTTGCCTGAAGGCTTTTTGGCGTTGCTGTTGCTCGGCATATCGGTCTGGATCGGTGCCGCAGGTTCGTGGACCCGCGCCACCCTCGGCACCCTGCATCGGTCCGGCCTTATGGGACTGCGACCGGTTGCGGCCGAACTCGCAAAATCGCGCGCGGTTCTGGTCATCAGCGTGGCGGCTTTCGGGCCAATCGGAGCGCTCATCCTGCAGGGCTCGACGCTCTACGACGGAGTTCGCCACGTATTGTTCGTGATCCCAATGCTCGCGATCGTGGCCGCGTGTGGGCTCGCGAGCCTTTTGCCCATCTTGCGACGCATCCCGATTGTGCCGGTGGCCGTCGGAGTCGCGCACACCGTCGCCATCGTCGTGACGCTCGGCATCCTGCATCCCCTCGAATATGCCGCGATGAACGGTCTGGCAGGTGGCGTCGCCGGCGCCTACGGCCGCTTCGACCTCGACTATTGGAGCATGGCGGCTCCCGAGGCGCTGCGCCGTCTCGAACATCGAATTGACGCCGAAGGCCGGTTCGCCGGCGATCCGCCGCGCGTGCTGGTGTGCCTGGCCTGGCGCGAGCAATTTGCGGGCGTGATGTTCCGTCGCAACTGGATTGCCGAAACCGATCTGCAGAAGGCCGATTACCTGATCGCCACTGAGCGCTGGCCTTGTGCCGTCGGCACGACGGCCGTGCGGGTTGATGAAGTCACGCGGTTTGGCCGCCCGTTCGCCGAGATCTATGCCAATCGTCGCCGGCTCGGCAAGTGACGTCATATCCCGCCCCGATTTGGCAATCGCATCTACTTCTTCGCCTGCAATTCGGTCGGGATCGCCTCGGCCTTTCGATTCGGGACGGGGCGACGTTTTCGAGGGGCGCCCGCCTCACGCCGGCTTTGATTTGCGCGATCGATCGCCACGGCGCGCGCCAGCCGCGTGATCATGTCGAGTTGGAGCCGCAGCTTGAGATGCAAGTTGAGCACGATGAGCAGGCTGATGACGACCCAGATATAGACGACGAGGTCAGAGCCGCGGCCAATTCCCACGAGGGCCGCAAGCGCTGTGGCGTGCTCCTGCACCCAGACGAAGTAGAGGCCAGCGAGCGCAGCGCCGCTCGCGAGCAGGCCGATGATCGGCACGGTCCGATGCGCCGACCAGGCGTAGACTAGAACCAACGTCAGAAGGGCTGTCAGCAACAACTGTGCGATCATCGGTAGAGCCTCCGCGCAAACAGATCGATCAGGATGGTCAGCGCATCGGTGACGCGTTGACCCTTGCCCAGCGAATAGGCGCTGTACTCGATATTCACCGGCACTTCGACAAAGCGCAGGCGGCTCTGCGCGATCTGGTGCAGGATCTCGGACGCGTGCGCCATTCGGTTCTGTCGCAAGGAGATCGCGCGGGCGCCGCGCGCGGTCATCGCCCGTAGGCCATTGTGGGTATCGGTGACCGGCAGGCCGGTGCTCGCGCGCGTGAACCAGAGGGCGGCGCTGAGCAGGATGCGGCGCGACATCGGCAGATTTGCGGTCGCGCCGGTGAGAAAGCGGCTGCCGAGCGCGAAATCGATGCCGGGCTGCTCGATCGCTGCGAGCAGCGCCGGGATGGCCGCGGGGGAATGCTGGCCATCTGCGTCGAACGTGACGAGCGCATCCGCACGCTGCTCGAGGGCGTAGTCGATGCCGGTCTGCAGCGCGGCGCCTTGTCCGAGGTTGATCGGGTGCCGGACGACGACCGCGCCTGCGAGCAACGCGACGTCGCCGGTGCGGTCGCCGGAGCCGTCATCGACCACGACGACCGCGTATCCGGCCCGGCGAAGGCCGGACACGACGCTGCCGACCATCGGCGCTTCATTGTATGCCGCGACAACGACCCAGGCGTTGCGAATCCGGCCGGTCATGTCTCATCCATCTGTAACGAAAACGGCCCATCTGAAGCTGGTATCATAGGGGCGCCTTGCTCAAGACCACGCGCATCGCGTCGAACAGGTTCACCGGAATGGCGAACCGGTTGCCGGTCGGGCTTGCCACGATCTTGCGGCCGAGCATGCGACCGACCTGGAAAGCGATGAGCGAGAACGGCACGAATTTCCAAGGATGATCGGAACTGTCGATGCGAAGGCCGACCGAATGGGCGAGAAGCGCGATGCTGTTGCGGTTGAAGAACCAGAGGTGCTGCGGAGGCGTCATCAGGCGCCAGTGCGCGCCGGTCGACCGCGCCGCCAACGAGCCGAAGTCTCCGGTCGTCAGCACGATGATTCCGTCCGGCCGGAGATGGTCCGCGAGCAGCGCAAGGGCTTCCTGCGGGTCGGGCAGATGCTCGATGACGTCGAGGAGGACGATGACGTCCGCCGTGCCAAGCGACTTGAGAGCCGCTTCGCTCACCAGGCCGCAGACGACGTTCAAGCCGAGATCGCCAGCATGCGCGGCAGCCGCCTCCGCCGGCTCGATGCCGCTCACCTCAAATCCGGCGCGGCGCGCTTCATCCAGAAAGAATCCATAGGCGCAACCGATCTCGAGCAGACAGCCTTGTGGCTTGCGGCACTGGATGAACTTGACCGTGCGGCCGAATTCGTGCCTTAGCACGGCTTCGGCACCGCGATAGTCGGCATAACCGTCACTCTGACCGCCGGAAAAGTAGCCCTCGTCGTAATAGGCGAGGGGATCGAAGCGCGGTGCCTCGGTGCGCCCCAGTCCGCAGTCACGACATTGGAGGATGTCGCAACCGTTCTTGACGTAGAGAAGCCGATGCGGCGTCGCTTGACTGCACGCGGGGCACTTCAAAGTAACCGCAGGTCGGTCGTTGCGCATGCGCACATGCGTCTCGTCCAAGGGCATTCTTCAGTGCGAAAAAACGCCCCCGATGCCGAACTTGTTCCGCTCGGCGCAGGCCACGGGGACGCAGGCTGCTTGGCGGCTGCGAAATAGAGCATGGTCCACACTCTCGCGGGTGCAGCACGGTAAGGCGGTGGTCATCGGAGGGTGCGACGCCGGAGCTACCGGGCACCAGCATCGTCACGCGGACGCACAGTCAGCTGGGGCTGATCTTGAGCGGCTTGGCCGCGGTCTTGCCCAGGATGCGGGCGCGCTACTCGTCCGCGAGCTCCGGCGTCTCCATGACGTGCTCGATCCGATAGGAAGGGATGGCTTGCAGCTCCCTCGTCTTACTCGATCCGGTTCGCAGTTTTGTTCTGAGTGGCCCGCCCCGCACAACAAAACTGCGAACTCTTCTGTGGTTGAGATCCATAATTTCTCTTCGTTGAATTCCTACAACCGCAGCGCGAGGCCGCTGCCGCTGCTTACTGCCCTCAATCGGGCCAGCACCTTGTCTGGCGCTGACAATCTACCATGCTTATTTTACGGCTACCTAACCATTGATATTATCGCGCGCCACTGTTCGTCTTGACGTTCATGGAGTAGCACCAAGGCCGATGCAGCTCGAGCGCCGCGCGCAATATGGAGCCCGTCCCCAGTTTCCGGATCACGGAATTGCAGATCAGCCCGACGCAGAAAGTGCCGTGGCATTATCACAACAACGTCCAGGACACGTTCTACGTGATCGAGGGAGCGCCGCAGATTTTCCTGCAGAACCCAAGGAGGACGTTCACATTGCGCGCGGGCACGCTTGTTCCGTGCCGCCGGGGCGCCCTCACCTCGTCACGAATGCCGGCGACACTTCGGCTGTGTTTCTCGTTCTGCAGGCATCGGCGAACACGATTTCGTACCGGCTGACGCGAGACGATCGGGGCGCACCGCCGGAATGCTGGCACCGCGCTCGCCTTGCCGACCCAGCTAAGGCGATCGCTTTCAGCGCTTGCCGAGGCCTCATGTCTTTCGATCAGCGGATTACGGTTTCGCTAATCCTGCCCACGCGCTACGCCCCAACTCCCGGCCGGCAATGTCGGGTGTTGTCGATAGCGGACCAGAAGGCCGACGTGGCAATGCCGACGCGAATGAACCCAAGTCGGAAGTCAATTGCCGGAAACGAGGCCGCGAACACCAGGCGACCAAGCATTCAACGATTTCAATGTTGGATGATATCCGGTGGATATGGTCGAAGAGGGCGTCGAGCACAAACATTGTCGCGAGCCTGTACCGCCTCGCGGTGGTATCCTTCCACTTGGTTCAGCAGTGAGACAGAAACGTTGCATGACTCGCGATTGTTCTTTGTGTAGTGGAGCGTCGCCTCCGTCGCTGAGGAGGCACGATAAAGCGCTCCGCAGCGTTCCGATTGCGGTGCTCTCATCGCTTCTTTCCAGGCCGCATTGGCTGCGTTGTGCAGTCGCACCAATTCCTCGCATGGCGCTTGCGCTTCAGCCCGAACGCCCAGCGCGACCATCGCGATCAGCGTGAAGACCGGCACTCGTCTCGGCATCATAGGCATCCTCGATGCTACAGGGTACGCGACAGCGCACCCGCAATATTGGCTCATCAAGTACGGCGGATACACCATGACGACTGACCCGCCGAACAACAATCTCGAAATTTGCGCGACGTTCTTTGTACAAGGCAGGGGAGAGAACGGCGGCCGTCAAGAAATTAAGGACGGGACTCGCTCCGTGTGGGAAGCCGTCCTGCAGTAAATCGAGAACGCTGGCGTGCAACCACGACCGACGACTTTGGTCGGGTCACTCAGCGCTGAGCGCCCCTCCAGAGTCGCTCGAAAAGATCCCTTGCGTGACGGATGCTGTAGAACGGCGTCCATGGCCCAGACCGACGAACTCCGGCGATCATCCGAATGTCGGCTTTCGGGGGGGGGTAGAGCGGAAATGCTGGCAAGGCGGAGCAACCGACGCGAATGACCCTACAAGAGACATCGACCAATGAAGTGATATGTTCGCTCCGCGTTGGTAGCTCTAAGACGGTCGTGCGCTCTGAAAAAGGGGGACACATGATACGCAAGTCGCTATTGATTTTGTTGCTGCTGGGCGTGCTCGGACCCATGTCCGGGGCATCTGAGGACAATCCCCTAATTGGAACTTGGAAGTTGAAGTCGTTTGTCCGGGAAGTCGCGGGTACCGGCGAACGCTACAATCAAATGGGCGAGCATCCAGACGGATATCTCAGCTACGCTGCCGATGGACGAATGCTCGGCCTTTTCGTCGCGGACGATCAACCGCATCCGCGCGCTGAGCCGACCGACGAGGAGCGGATTAAACTGCACAAGTCGATGCTTGCATATGGTGGCACATACAAACTGTCTGCCGGGAAGGTTGTTCATCACGTCGATATCGAATGGGACGGACGCCGACTTGGAACTGATCAGGTCCGCTATTATAGACTTGAGGGCGACAGGCTCGTGATTAAGACCGAACCGAATAAGAGTCCGATTGACGGGCGCGAGGGGGTCGGGATTCTGACGTTCGAGCGCGTCAAGCAGGTGCCTTAGCGCAGCATAGTTTTGCTGGAGTTGCCGTAAGTGATGCCTGCGCCTTCGTATCGACCTGCTGTCGAAGGCGGGAGAACAAGGCTGCAAATGTCTCCTGTTGGCCCACACCGACGAACTCCGGCGATCATCCGAATGTCGGCTTTGAGGGGGTAGAACGGAAATGCCGGTAAGGCGGCGCAACCGACGCTGATGACCCACATCGGACCTCCAATCGATCTCGGAAAAGGCTCGGAGCGCAGCCCTACCAGGTGTAATGCGCGCCGAAGTCGCCCTTGACGCCATCGCGCCGGCCGCCGTCGGTGCTGCTCACGGCGAACTGGTAGCCGGCCTGAGCGTAGAGGCTGAGGCCGGGAAGGATCTTCGCGCTGAGGCCGCCGGCGAACTCCAGCCGCGTCGCCTGCTCGGCCAAGAGCACCGAGTCGACGCCGAACATCGTCGTCGCGTTGGCGCCCCAGTCGCGCCAGACATTGGCGAGCACGTAAGGCTGCCACACCCGCCCGGCGGGATCGTCGATGGTCCACTTGCCGCGCAGACCGAGCCGCCCGCTGGCGCCGGACGTGGTGCCGAGCCCGACCAGCCCCAAGCCGTCATTCGCGTCATCGAAGGAAACCCGCTGCCAGATGATCTGGCCCTCCGGCTCCAGCACGAAGCGCGGCCCAAGCCATGGCAGCGGGATTGGATAGCCTGCCTCCAGCGAGGAGGTGAAGCCGGTGCCGTTGGTCGGCAGGTTGGCAAACTGCGTTGTCGCATTGCCGTTGTAGAACGATCCCTGCAGCACCGCGTCCACGTACCAGCCGCCAGGACCATAATGGGTCCAATAGCCGCCGACCGAATAGGCATTGAGGTTCAAAGAACCGGTGTGCTCCAGGATATAGGCGGTTGCGGCCGCGTTGGTGACGAGGCCGTCCACGCTCACATTGCCATTGCCGTAGGCGAAGTAGAGCCCGGCGGCATCGGTGTGGCCTGGGATCAGGCTGCCACGCCAGACATCGATGCCGGTCTGGATGCCGGCCACCTGGCCGGTCGCACGTGGGTCCGCAAAGGCCTGGTAGTGGTTGTCGATCTGCTGGCCGAACAACCGGCCCCAGACCGCCTGCTGGCAGTTCCCGTACGGGACAGGTGGAGCTTTGGTGATGAGGGCGCCGTCTTCGGGCGTGACATTCAAACATGCGGCGTCGGCCGCCGCATCGCCGACGCGCTCATGCAACGTGAGGAGCGTGGTGAGTCCCATCTGCCGCGCGATCGGCTGCACCACGCCATAGGTCGCAAGCTCCGGCCCAATGATCGGAAAAAGGGTGCCGGGTGGCAGGAGCGACGGGGGCGGTTCGGCCGGCAGGACTGGTGGTGGAACTACCAGCGGCGGCGGTGGAGGAGATGGAGGAACCGTACCGATCGGCGGCACGGGCGTCACTGGTGGCACCGTGAAGGTCGAACGCAGGAACCAATCCTGCGGAGCGCTGCCATTGATGCCGCCCCGGAACAGGAAATAATCGTAAGCGCCGGCGCGCACTTCCGTGCCCGGCAGAAGCGAGAAGGCGCCAGGCACCGTGGTGGAGTTGTTGAGGGTCTGCACCACCAGTATGCCGTTGGCAGTCGTCTCATCGCCCGGACCTGTCGTGTTCAAAATTCTGAGGAACGTCGACCCTGTCGCGGTTCCGCCGTTAATGATGACCAGCCTGTCGGACGGAGCGCTGTCGTTGCCCAGAAAGGTGTTGAGGGTGATCGTGCCGCCTGTGCCGCCGTAGTTGGTCACGGTCAGCGTCTTGTAGTTCGACAGTTGTGTCGGATCGCCGGTTGGCGGTGTGTAGATGATCTGGCTGTTGTTGTTGGTGACGTTGGTTGCATTCGAATTACCGGTCATTGTCCACACGGTCCCTTGCGTGAGATTGACCGTAGCGATGCTGGGATCTGTCGTGATCACCCCCTGCAGCGTCGATGCCGCCGCGTTGAACGTGGTGTTGCCCGACGAAAGCGTCTCAAGCAGGGTATTGTTGTTTGTAACCGCAGTCGTATTGGTGAGGTTGATGCTTGCCGTAGTGCCTTGCACCGAGAAGGACGCGCCGCTGGCCGTAATGGTACCGTTGCTGTAGGTCAACGTGTTGACGGGGGCGCCCAACGCGAGGCCTTCGTTGAACAGAAAGCCGATGCCGCCGCTTCCCGCAGCCGTCACATCGGTGCCGGCCATTGTCGCGGTGCCACCGCCCTGCAGCAGCCCGCCCGCACCGTTGACGACGGAGACCGAGCCGCCGCTCGTTGTGACCGTGCCGCCCGTCTGGGCATTCACGCCGGCGTCCCCGGCGGCTCCTGAGACGTTGATCGTCACATTGGTTGCGGTGGCGGAGCTGCCAGCCCCGACCGCCGCCAGTCCCGCCTCGCCGCCGCCGGCACCCGGAATGGTAATGGCGCCGCCTGTCAACGTCACCTGCCCGCCGGCGGTGGCGAGTGCGCCGGCGTCACCGCCGCCGGTGCCGTCCATCAGAACCAAATTGTTCGCTGTGATTGAGCTGCCTGTGCCCGTCGCCAGCAAACCCGTATTCCCGCCCCCCTGAAGCATCGTGATGCTGCCACCGTCGGGTATCTCGATGGTTCCGCCACCCTGTGCCCTGACTGCGCTGTTTCCGTTACCCAGGCCCAGTCCCACCCCCCCGATGGGACTCGCGGCTCCGATCTGGATGGTCAGAAAATCTCTGGCGATGATCCGACTTCCGGCGCCGTCGGCATTCAGCACGCTGGGCACAGTGCCGCTTGGAATGTTGATCGACGAATTGCTGAGTTGGATAAGCCCGCCGTTCGTCGCCTGGAGCAGCGGTTGGCCAAAGCCGTTGGGCCAGGTCATCGTGACGTTGTTCAGGAAGATTGACGCATTGTTTGAGAGCGCGGCCTGCGCGCCGCCGCCGGTATTCCCCAGCGCGACCTTGTTGACAGTGATGGTGGCACCGCTGGTCGCAATCAGGTCGTCATTGGCGGCGTTCACGTTACCGTTGGCGGTGACCACGGCGCGCGTAGCGGCAACAATGCCGTTTCCGCCGCCGTTCGCTGTGATGGTCCCATTTTCGGTGACGTTAGCGCTGTTCGACGCGTCGACGGCATTTCCGAAGCCGGTGGATACAGCGTTATTATCGACACAGGTGCCGCCGCTCTGAAGGACGCCACCATTGCCGGGGTTTGTGCTGCATGCTTGTGCGCGTGCCGCTTGCGGGGCCGAGATGAGAGCTCCGCAAAGCAGGACAACGGCTCGCGTGCTTCCAAGCGGATGACGGCGCCAACGTTGCGGCAGGGCCGCGCATCGTACGTAACACTCAAGGGCCACGTCGCACTCCCATTGACTCGGCCGTAACGAGTGCAACAATCTTAGGTCGAATCGACACAACTATGGCAACCAAGGCCGCAACGCATTATCTCGGCCGCTGTTGCCATCCAAGCACAAGCCAGTAGCGCTGACCTATATTGCGCTCAACCGCAGGGTGTCTGAAAATTCAGCTTTCCGACGCGCCTATATGATCCGGGCCGGGATGCATTTCATCCATGCCAAGGATGCCGAGGTGCACGGCAAGGTCCACAGCCTCATTCGGGGACGCCGCACGCCGCGGCGACCAGCATCAGGTCCGGTGACGCGAGCTTCGAGTGGTGAAACGAGGACGGCATGACTTGATCGCTGAACGTGATCAACGACGATGCCAATGCCACGCAACCAAGGGAAGAACAGGAAGTCAAAAACATCCGATATCTCCTCCAAGTGGCGAGGAGAACGACTATAGTGAAAAGAGCGATGCTTCTCAAGCGCCACCCTTGGTGGAACGCATAAGCCGCCACCCGCTCCCACAGCTTCGTTGTGGCGGATCTGCTGGAGGCTGACGGCCCCCGATCTAGTCTGCTGTTGGCCCTTCGCTACGAAATCCGCCTGTCGCCTGCATGTCGGCTCTGAGGGCGTAGACTAGACCTAATCGGGATCGGGCAAAACCGTCACCATTGAGCCATCGGCGACATCGCTGCCGATCAAATTTTTGGGACGGGGCGTGGCCTTATCAGATGCTTCCATGCGGTAAGGGCTGAAAATCCAATCAGAGAAATGCCGACGACAAAGCCCGCCACTTGCAGCGTCAAGTAAAAGACAAAGGAAGAAAATACGACGAAATTCGCGCCTTGCTGATTGTAGTGCGTCGCTCGGTGACGGAAGGGTTCGGCCAAGTCAGATGATGGGAGTTTGCTGATGATTAGCGAACCGGATATCGCCGCCATAACGATACCCACACCAGCCAGGATAAAGCATCCGGCAATGAACGCGTTCCTAGGCTTCATTGAAGTTGCGCCTGCTCTTTCAATGCGCCAGTAGTTGAGGTTCTCTTAAGGGATGCCATGGAAATCCCTGACTTCCGTTAATGGCCCTTCGCAACGAAATCCGCCTGTCGCCTGCATGTCGGCTCTGAGGGCGTAGACCGAACCTAATCGGGATCGGGCAAAACCGTCACGATTGACCCCGTTGTATGGTCCGGCCGTGCGTTGCAAGAAGATTTCGACGACCTAGCGGTGGGCGGTCTTGCATCAATGTATCCGGCCTCTGCTTGGAGCGCGGTGCTCCGGGCCATCATGGATATCAGCGCGCATGCGATCTGGTTAGCGGACAGGCCTCGACCGGGCCATTTGGGTCACCAGTGTTCGCATGCGCCGGGAAGACCGATCCTCCATCGTCGTCTCATCCTCTCGCAGACCTCGGCGGGTAGCGGTGTTGTTAGGTCATCGATAGCTCCTCACTTCGCGCTGTTCCTTTGTTCGTGCCTGGCGGTCGTTCCTTCGTCCCGGCCTGCGCGCGCAGACGCGCCGCGCGCAAGGGGCCGTCAAGGCCGGCCGCCGTGCTGTCCTGACGTCTTGCTCTCCTGCTGCCAGGCTGCGCCTTGACGGCGCCGCGCATGGCGCGAGGATCAAGCAGGTCGGGACACCGTTTCCTCCGTCTTGACGCACGCGAAGGCGCGTCCGTTGTGGAGGACCGCCCAGGCGATCCGGGCGAGCTTGTTGGCGAGCGCAATCGCCAGCACGTTGTGGTGCAATCGTTTCTTGGCGGCTTCGATCCACAAGTTGAGGCCATAGCGCTCCCAACACCTGACCTTGACCAGCACAACCCACGCGGCTTGCACGAACAGCGCGCGCAGGTAGCGATTGCCGCGCCGTGATATGCTGCCGAGGATCGTGCGGTCGCCGGTCGATATCTGCTTCGGCACCAGTCCAAGCCAGGCGCCGAAGTCGCGGCCTTTCGAGAACACGTCTCCAGTGCCGATCGCGGCCACCATTGCGCTCGAGATGATCGGGCCAATGCCAGGCACCGTCATCAATCGCTGGCAGGCCTCATCTTGGCGGGCGAGTGTTTCGATCTCGCTCGACAGCCCCTCGATCCGCGCATCTAGTCGGCGCCAGTCGTCCGCCAGCCCCTCGATGATGCGCAACATGCGAGGCGAGAGCACGTCGCTGCGTGTTGCCAGGATGCCCGGCAACTCGGACCGCAGGGAATGCGGGCCTTGCCGCACGGCGATGCCCCGTTCCAGCAGGAACGCTCGGATCCGATTGATGACGCCGGTACGCTGACCGACCAATCGATCGCGGACGCGGTGCAGTGCCTGAAGGTCGAGCTGATCGGCCGTCTTGGTCGCGACGAACTTCATGGTCGGGCGCTGGACAGCCTCGGCGATGGCTTCCGCATCTCGGAAGTCATTCTTCTGTCCCTTCGAATACGGGCGCACGTATTTCGCCGGCATCAGACGGGCGCCGTGGCCAAACTTTGGAGTGTGCGGCTGAGATGATGGGCGCCGACGCAGGCCGCCATACCGATCAAGCACGGCCGCAGGTTGGCGAGCCGCGTTTCCACCTGGCCGCGTGACCACTTCTGCCGCAGCACGATGGCACCGCGGTGATCATGACCCACGATGTGCAAGAGTTTTTGCCGATATCGATGCCAATCACGGCGATCGCCGCGTTGAGTTTCTGAGACATGGCGTGCTCCTTGTCATGAGCGCCCCTCGCCAGCTTCTCGTGCTGGTAGGGCCGGAGCACGGCCGGACCATCCCATTCTGATGTCCCCAGTCAAGCACACAGCGCACGGTTTCCTATCTCCACGAGGACTCATCGTGAAGTTCTTGCGCCGATGGATCGTGCAGAGGAGAAGGCGGGACCCAAAGACGTCGGTGAACAGGCTCTGATGCGCGGGTTGGATACCGCATTTCCGTTTTTTCGTCTGGGGCTGTCCCTGGTCTAGCGTCGCGCGTCGATCGGATGATCGGCCACATAATGGGTTTCAGGATTTCCCCTGCCGTGGTCCCACCTTCACCTCTGCACGATTGATGTCTGCGACTACCCCTGATCCTGATTGCAACAAAGGGGCTGTGGGCCGGTCGAGCGCACCTCACGGCTCGAGCGGTCCACAGCCCCCAACGACGTTACGCCTGTCGAGGCGGCATGAGCTCGCGATTGATTGCCCAAATGAAGGCGGATAGCTCGCGGGCAATCGCCGTGGCGATTACGGTTCGCCGCTTGCCCTTCTGCTCGAGCAAGCGGAAGCGTCCGCACAATCTGGTTTGCGCTTTCCATGCAATCTCTCGCGCGCCTCTCGGCGCGGCCTCCACCTTAGGCTGCTTGTCTCGGCTCACGCGCGGCGGATATCGATAGCTCCAGGCCGCCTCCACAAGAATACGTCGCGCCCGCCCATTACCGGCTTTGGTGATGCCGCCGCGCTTGACCTTGTCGCCAGTCGAGTTTTCCGTGGGCACCAGACCCAGATAGCCCATCAGCTCGCGCGGATTTTGAAAGCGGGAGAGATCACCGATCTCGGCCAGCACCCCCACAGCCGCAATGAGATCAATCCCCCGCATCGCCTGCAGGGCCGCGACAACCTCGGCAAGCGACCACTCGGGTACCACCTCGCGGATGGCATCTTCCAAACGCTCCATCCGCTCACTTTCCTGGCGTATCCCCTCAAGTAACTCTTCGAATGCGATGCGCTGCTCGCGATGCTCGAGCTTCTGCGACATCAGCCATCTCATGTGGGCTGGTCCCCACGTTGTCTTGCCCGGATAGATGCGTCCCAGCCGCAGCATCAATGACGAGATCTGTTGACGCTTGCCCTGGAGGTCCTTCTTCACTGCCTGACGGGCGCGCGAGAGATCGCGCATAGCCTCATGGCGCTCGTCCGGCACCCACACCGCGGTGAGCTCGCCCGCGCGCAACAGCTTGGCGAGGCTTACCGCATCGCGCCGGTTCGTCTTCACTCGATCGCCGGCCTTCTTCGGAACGAGCGAGGGGGCCACCACCAGGCAGTCATGGCCGAGGCTCTTGAGCAGTCTGTAGAGGCCATATCCTGTCGGCCCTGCTTCGTAGCAAAACGTCAAATGACAGCATTTCGCTGCAAGCTTTGCCACCAGCTTTCGGATCGCTGCCTCCGTGGCAGAAAACTCCCCGAGATATCGGACCTCGCCGCCACGGCCGCCATCGGCAATGGCTATTGCATTGCGCGATTTTGACGTATCGATTCCGACAAAGATCTCGGTATGATGACCCACGACTCGCCCTCCTTGTTTGAGGCTCTGCCCGGTCCATCCAGGCAACCCTCGTCGCAACATCGAGGGTGAGTCGCCTCATTTTGTGGAGGGGACTTTCAAACGATGCGTCGTTCGCGAACAGATCAGAGGGCTGCGCTCCTTGATCGTACTCGTCGAATTTTATTCTAAAATTCTGATGGCGCATCCATCGGCGAGGATAGTTCCTCGATCGCAAGGACACACTCTTGATTCCTTGTCGACACCTCATTCCGGGAAAAACATCGAATGTGGCGTCGGCGAGTTCTACCTTAGGATCGGGAAAGGGCCGTGCTGGGTCCGAAAGAAAGCCCAAAAATTGGGAATGCCGAATGAATCGATCCGGATAATTCACCGATGAAAACGAAGTCTGGAGCCATATCTCATCGTTGCAGGTAGCAGCGCGGGCAACCGTACCATGCGAGATTATAGCAAATACGAAGAATGCGCACGCGATACTGGTGAGCTTGCGTCTTAAGCTGCACATTGTGAGCACGCGTCAGGCCAGCAATATCGTTCTAGAATACGATGAACGGACTAGCTCGCGCTTTAAAGCGTGGCCCCTCCCTTTCTGCCAGAAACACAGTTCTTGTCGGGCACGGGCCCCGGCACACTGTCTTTTAGCCAGCAATGCGCGCCGGGTCCCTGAATGCCTCTCTTGACCCACGTCCAAGCCTTACAGCGCGCGTCATGGAGACAGCTTGATTGGCATTCACCCGGACTTCTGATCTCGAAATTTTGGTAGTCGCCGCCGGGCCTGTTCGTGTTCATCTCGTAAGTGTCCGCGGAGGCGATGCTCAAAGTCGGAATCATCAAAGCGGAGGCGACGATCAGGGAGCGAAGCTGCATTGCAATCCCTCCTCCTAACACCTAAAACGAATGTGGTCTGGTGCGTTCCTGCGGCTGACCGGGTCGCTAGGTGTAGCGATAGATCGCGTTCCGCGTCTGCAAGTATGAGATAGATCACTTGAACGTGGAGGCTCTTCGGCCTTATCGGCGACATGTCGTCGCACAAACCACCTTCGCACTTTCAGGAAGACGCCCTCGGACGTCCGCCGCCGCACCCTTGGTCACGACGCATGAGTCCGGTTCTGTGCAGGTTTTTGGACGCCGGCAACGAGGAGGCTCCGCACGCTCAACTGACCGGCGTCCAAAAAGCGCCAAGGCACGAAGTCGCGGGAAGTTGGGCACTGGCCGGGCAGCGAGTGCTATGGGGATTTGATGTTGGCGCCGATCTCGATGGTCGAGGTGATGCCGGCAGGATTCGACCAGGGTGTCTGCACGGACAGGAGATCGGCAGGGCGCAATAGGCTTTTTGGTGGCTGTTCGGAGCGCATCGACGCACGATCCGCGCACTGATAGATGCCATTGGGTTGAGCGAGATCGCTGCCGGCGTGGAGCCAGCGGATCGGCCCGGGAAAACTGCAGGGCTTACACGCGGTGTTGGTCATGACGTGTCGATCCTGATCGGTGTTGGTCGCCAGCTCGGCGCGCAGCCGCGTGCGAAGGTCTCGATGACGATCATGCGTGCGCCACAGCGGGGACAAGGGCACGGCAGCACATGCGGCGTATCCGGCGCAACATCCGGCTCTTGTTGGGGATCGGCGGCAGACGGGGCGACATTGAGGAGTGCGCGGGCGGTTGCGATGCTCTCGGCGCGGTTGGTGGAGGCAAAGAGCCCGTAGTGGCGGATGCGGTGGAAACCCGTGGGCAGCACGTGCAGCAGGAAGCGCCTGATGAACTCGTGCGGGTGAAGCCGCATCGTCTTCCAGCGGTCGGGGCCGCTGACGCGATAGTCCTTCCAGCGGAACGCAATCGCCTCGTCGTCGGCTGCAACGAGGCGGCGGTTGGAGATGGCGACACGATGGGTGTAACGGGAGAGATAGCGCAGCACCTGCGCGGGCCCCGCGAACGGGGCCTTGCAATAGACCACCCATCTGATGCGCCGCAGCGGCGCGATGAAGCGCTTGAACGTTGTCTTGTCGGCGAGCCCGGCATGGGTGTTGAAGAACTTCAGCGCGCCGGCGGCGTGCGCCTGCATGAGCATCGCCAGCATCTTGCCGCGGAACAGGCGCGCCAGCACGTTGACATGGACGAGGAAGTCGGAGCGCGCGGCGATCCATCGCCTGTTATCGAGCGAGAGCCCGCCACCCGGCACGATCATGTGCACGTGCGGATGATGGGTGAGCGCCGAGCCCCAGGTGTGCAGCACGGCCGTGATACCGATCCGTGCGCCGAGGCGCTTGGGATCGCTTGCGATGGCGAGCGTCGTCTCGGCCGCCGTCTTCATCAGCAGGTTGTAGATCACACGCTTGTTCTGGTAGGCGATGTCACGCAGCTCGCTCGGCAGCGTGTAGACGACATGAAAATACGGCACCGGCAGCAGCTCCGCTTCGCGGTCGGCCAGCCATTGGCGTGACGCCGCAGCCTGGCACTTCGGGCAATGCCGGTTGCGGCAGGAGTTGTAGGCGATCTCGGTGTGGCCGCACGCTGTGTTCTCGCAGCGCGCGACGTGGCCGCCGAGCGCTGCCGTACGACAGCGCTCGATCGCACTCATCACCTTCAGTTGCCCGAGGCTCACATGCCCCTGATTGGCGTCACGCCAAGCAGGGCCGTGGTCGCGGAGGATATCCGCGACCTCCAGAACTGGCCGAGCCACGGCCGGCGGCGCTACGGCGCTGGCGGCTCCTCACTGCCTCGCTTCGCACGGCGGCGGCGCGGCGCGCTTAGGCCCTCGAGCGGGCTCTCGATCTTGGCAATCAGTCCGATCGCCACGCGACTGTAGCGGGCTGTCGTCTCAAGCTTGGAATGTCCGAGCAACGCCTGGATCACGCGAATGTCCCTGCCGCGCTCGAGCAGGTGGGTCGCGAAGCTGTGGCGAAGCGAATGCAGCGGGACCGTCTTGCGCAGCCCCGCGGCTTTGGCGGCCTCCTTGAACAACCGGCTGAACTGACGCGTGGTCAGTGGCTGACGTTGACTGCGACCGGGAAACAGCCAGCGCTGTTCGGGCGCGACGCCGTTGTTGGATGCGGTCGGCCCCGCCTTCCACCATTGCCGCAACAGCCTCAGGACCTCCGGCGGCAGCATCACGTGCCGGTCCTTGCGGCCCTTCGACTGCACGATGCGGATGATCTTCTGCGCGCTGTCGATGTCGCTCGCCCGCAGCCGCACCACCTCCCCGGCGCGCAATCCGCAACCATAGGCCAGCGTTAGCATCGCTCGCGCCTTCAGGCTCGTCGCCATGGTGAGGACACGCTTGACCTCCTCAGGGCTCAGCACCGGCGGCAGCCTCTCGGGCTCCTTGATGTGCCAGACCTCGGCCGCCAGATCGTGACGACGTAGCGTGACGCGGAACAGGAACCGCACCCCGGTCATGATCCGATTGCGGTTGCAGATGCTCATCCCGCTCTCGATCAGGTGCAGCTGAAATAGCCGCACCTCGTCGGCGGTCGCTGTATCCGGCGAGCGTTTGAGCCAGGCGGCGAACCGCTTGCAACTGTAAATGTGGCCGCGCTGCGTGTGCGGGTTGAGCTTGCGCGCAGCCATGTCTTCGATCATACGCTGACGCAGCGGACTGACTGTGTTGGTATCGCTCATGGAGAGCTCCTTCCTGAGTGAGGGTTGCAACACCTCGATTCTCAGGACGGGGCTCTTTAGTGCTACCACTATCCTCTCAACTGGCTACCGGGCCCCCTCGGCTCTTGCCCCCGCGCAGCGGGCTGGAGCGCAGCGACTTTGTGCGTTGGCCCACACCGACGAACTCCAGCGATCATCCGAATGTCGGCTTTGAGGGGGCAGAACGGAAATGCCGGTAAGACGGCGCAACCGACGCTGATGACCCTGGCTGTTCTCTAATTCCGGGCCTGCGGTCAAGACTCTCCAAAGACGTCCTTGCCGGGTTCATGGTTCTCTCCGCGGTAGGGGCATGCCCTCCGCATGATGGCGTAGGATGACGCTGGCGGATCAATGTGTGAAGCGCGCTTGCCTTTTGAGCATCGCAAAGCCAGGGGCGATCGCACCAACGCCAGCGTCCCGGCAGGGACCTTGGATTCCGCCGGTGGTCGGCGGGAATTCGCTGGTTTGCTATATTGTTTGCATGGCGGTCTCCTTTGACGACCATCTAAATTCGGTACCATCGATCCACATCCGATGCAGAATGACCGCGAGCTTTCGCGCGACCGCAACCTTGGCTTTGCGCAGCCCGCTTCGCTTTGCCAGCCGAATGCCCCAGGCTTTGAGCGCTGACCATTTTGCCACGCGTGTGAGCAGCACATTGGCTGCCTCGAAGAGATAACTTCGCAACATTTTGTCGCCGCACTTCGAGATTCGACCCGTCCAGTCGATCTCGCCGGAGGAGTATCGTCGGGTCGTTAGTCCGACATAGGCCCCGACGCTTCTTGACTTTTTGAAGCGCATAGGGTCGTCGATCGTTGCAAGAAAGCAAAGAGCCGTGACAGGTCCGATGCCAGGTGCCGTCATAAACTGTCGCACTTGAGCATTGCTGCGTGCGAGCTTCATAACCTTACGGTCGAGATCCGCAATCTGCTGCTCGATGGCAACTCGCGCGGTGAGTAGCGGCGTTACCGCCACGGCGAGTTCCGGCCTATCTTTGGTGAGCTCCGCAGCACGCAATGCGAACACGTTCATCTTTGCTTGGCCAATAACCAGCCCGAGGTTCTTTAGAAGCCCGCGGATTTCGTTCTCGAGATCCCGCTTGATCTTGACGAGCAGAGCCCGGCTGACCAACAGAGCCTTCACCGCATGACTGTCGAGGTCTTTGACGCGCACCTCTTTATACCATCCGCATTGCATGATGCGGGCGATGCCTGCGGCATCGTTGCGGTCGCTCTTGTTGACCTGCATTTTCAACACCGCCTTGGCGTGCCTGGCATCGATGCAGATGACGGGCAGCCCCAGCTTATTCAACTCGGTCCACAGCCATGTCGACGTTGCCCCTGTTTCGAGCCCGATCCGCGCGACATACGGCGCGTTTGACTGGATGAATGCCGCGATCACCTCCGGGTCGGAATCAACAACTCCCTCACGTTGAATCTTCCCCGCCCGATCAACGATGCAGATCGTTGTTAGCTTCAGCGAAACGTCCAGTCCAACATAATGCTCCATTGCAGTTCTCCTTCATTGCAGGCCCGAGGGGTGAGCCTCATCGATTGGCTTGGAGAGCTGATTCGCAGAGCCTCAGTATGGCTCTGACCGGAATTACCCCATGTGTGAAAACGCGGTGCTGCTGTTATGATTCTCCCCGTGATTCTGGGGGGAATTGATGAGGCGCTTCGTTGAGGAGGCTGATCGTGGGCAATGGACGCTATTGCCCGAATGCCTCGATGATTTCATTGACGAGAGCAATCCTGTTCGGGTGATCGACGCGTTTGTCGATGCGCTCGATCTGGCCGAAATGAGCTTCGAAGGGGTTGAGCCGGCGGCAACGGGTCGGCCCTCGTATCACCCTTCGGTGCTCCTGAAGCTTTACATCTATGGTTATCTGAACCGGGTGCAGTCGAGCCGGCGGCTCGAACGAGAAGCCGGACGTAAATGTAGAGGTCATGTGGCTGCTGGGTCGGCTCGCTCCTGATCACAAGACGATTGCGGACTTCCGCAAGGACAACGGCCTGGCGCTTCGCAAGGTCTGTGCGCGTTTTGTCGAACTCTGCCGTGAGATGGGCCTCCTTGCGACAGCGAGCGTCGCCATCGATGGGAGCAAGTTCAAGGCCGTGAACAACCGGGACAAGAACTTCACACGCGCGAAGATGGAACGGCGGCGTGCTCAGCTGGAGGAGAGCGTCGCCCGCTATCTGAGCCAGGCTGGACACGGCCGACCGGCAAGAGCCGACTGAAGCGCTGGCCTCGAAGGTAACAAGGCTCACCGAGAAGCTGACGAAGCTGAAGGAGGAAATGGGCAAGCTTGCCGTGTACGAGAAGCAGATGCTTGCGTCGCCCGATCAGCAAATCTCTTTGACCGATCCCGACAGCCGTTCGATGGCTACGAGCGGGCGCGGGTCCGGCGTCGTCGGCTACAACGTGCAGGTCGCCGTCGATACCGAGCACCGTCTGATCGTGACGCATGAGGTGACGAACAGCGGCTCGGATCGGGCACAACTCGCTAATATGGCCAAGCAGGCGAAGGCCGTCCTCAAGACCGAGACGCTCGAGGCTGTAGCCGATCGCGGCTACTTCAACAGCCCGGAGATCCTCGCGTGCCACGAGGCCGGCATCACAGTGACGCTGCCCAAGCCGCAGACGTCGAATGCCAAGTCGGAGGGACGCTTCGGCAAACAGGACTTCGTCTATTTGCCGGAGGAGGACGCCTATCGCTGTCCAGCTGGGGAGCGATTATCGTATCGCTATACAAACGAGGAAGACGGCAAGGTGCTGCGGCGCTACTGGACCACGGCCTGTCAAACCTGCTCGCTCAAATCCCAATGCACGCCAGGGCCGGAGCGGCGGATTACGCGGTGGGAGCACGAGCATCTGCTCGAAGCTGTGCAGCAGCGCCTTCACGCAAACCCGCAAGTGATGCGCCAGCGTCGCGAGACAGTCGAGCATCCCTTCGGTACGATGAAGGCCCGCATGGGCGCGACGCACTTCCTGACCAAAACGCTGCCAAAAGTAGCCGCCGAGATGGCACTCTCCGTCTTGGCCTACAATCTGACACGGGTCATGAACATCGTCGGGATCAAGCCGCTGATTGCTGCGATCGCAGCCTGATGCAGGCTCGACTCCAAGCTCTCAGGACCAGCCTCCCTTGAGATCGTTTTTACACGACCAAGACCCGGACGCGACATCAGGGGTCCGCGAAGGAACTTCGGTGCTATAATCTTGCCGCCAGAGATAGCGTAGCTGGCTGGAGGTGCCCTGTGGGCGGGCAAATTGAACGCAAGTCTCCCAGCAAGGAGACGAGAGAAGTCGAAACTGCGCTTCGCGAAAGTGAGCAGCGGTTGCGCTTCCTGGCCTCGATAGTCGAGTCCAGTGACGACGCGATTGTAAGCAAGAATCTCGATGGCATTATTACGAGCTGGAATAAAGGTGCCGAGCGTATATTTGGCTTCTCGGCCGGCGAGGCGGTCGGCCAACCCATTACAATTGTAATCCCTCAGGACCGGCAGAGCGAAGAGCGCGAAATTCTCACGCGCATCAGACGAGGTGAGCGCATCGACCATTTTGAGACGGTTCGGCAACGCAAGAATGGCAGCTTGATCGTAATTTCGTTGACCGTTTCTCCTGTTAAAGATGCCCATGGCAAAATTGTCGGTGCGTCAAAGATCGCGAGAGATATTACGGAGCAGAAGAGGAATCAGGAGCTGATCACGACATTGGCGCGGGAGGCCGAGCACCGCAGCAAAAACCTGCTTGCGACCATTAGGGCGGTGGTTAATCGTTCTCAATCAGGCTCGCCGGAAGATCTCAAAGGAACAATTATTGGACGCATCGAAGCGCTTGAGAAAGTTTACTCACTTTTTGTCGCGACCCGCTGGATAGGTGCCGAGTTATCGGCGATCGCGACTCAGGAACTGGCTCCATATTCCCAAAACGGGGAGCGAGTGCTCATAGACGGAACGCAAATTCTACTAGAACCCGGCATCGCTCAGGCAATTGCCATGGCGTTGCACGAGCTCGCCACCAACGCCGCAAAATACGGCGCTTTGTCCCAGCCCAAGGGCCAGTTAAACCTGCAATGGTCGCAAGGGGCTGACGGTAAATTATGCCTATGCTGGACAGAGATAGATGGTCCAGCCGTGCAGCAACCGACCCAGAACGGCGCTGGCGTCGGTATGATTGAAGGAATGATCAGCCACTTAAAGGGGAAGGTTCGCTTTGATTGGCGCAAAGACGGACTTGTCTGCGAAATTATGGTCCCGCTCTGAGGTCGCAACTAACCCCGGCGAGTAGAGAGAATTGATCGACTCCTAATTAGCATCGGCTGCCGCCACACCGACGAACTCCGGCGATCATCCGAATGTCGGCTTTGAGGGGGTAGAACGGAAATGCTGGTAAAGCGGCGCAACCGACGCTGATGACCCCCTAGCAGACTCCTCCGTTCGTCCATGGGCATCCGGCGCGAGACGCTCGCAATCCGGTTCTGAGAGGAGTAACGTTCTTTACTGAAACCGTGCCCGGGTGTAACCCGCCGGTCGTCGTACCTGCCGCGGACATCGCGCTCTGGGACTTGTCCCTTGGAGAGACCGCCGACGTCCATCGCCCGTTGCATGCACGCGCTCCTCTCCGCTGTCGCGCGAGCCGTCATGCGACGAGCCACGAAGGAGGGCACAATGATACATTCGCATCTCGTTTCACGTCGTGCAGTGCTTAAACTCAGTGCTGGCGTAGCCGCGATGCCTTTAATCAACATCCGCACCGGACGCGCCGCCAACCAAAAAACATTTATCATGGGCTACGACCCAACGGGGCCAACCTGCCATCTCGGGCAGTATGCGGCCCTCGTGAAAGGTTTCTTCGCGGAGCAAGGTCTGCGTGTCCAAGGAGTCGCCGCGCTAGACAACCGAACGGCCGTTGCCCAGGGCAGATCCCACCGGCTCTGGATCAAGACCGACGCCGGGGTCTCCGAGGCTGACGTGGGCTACTTCGACACGGACCAACTGCACAACATGGTGGCCGGAAAGGTCGACTACTACATCGTTGATGGCAACCACTTCGGCTGCTGGTCCGTCATGGTTCCACCCGACGGCCCGGTCCAGTCCGTCGCTGACCTCAAGGGGAAGACGATTGAGATCGGTGCATATGCCGTGGAACCATTCTTGTTGCACGGTCACATGTGGCTCCACCACTGGCTGAAAGCGCCAGGGCTCGATGCCCCTAGAGACGTGACCTTGAGGACCTACCCCTGGGAGGCGCTCGCCAATCTGAATGACTATGTGGCGGAGGGTTTCAAGACCGGCAAGTTCGCGGCGGTCGCGGTCGCGGAGCCCCGGGCGTTGATCATGGAGGACAAGCAACTCGCGCGTCGGCTCGTCACTCAGGACGAAACCACGCACAACAAGGAATATTGCTGCCTAACTGTCATCAAGCGCGCGATCGTCGAGAACGAACCCGAGACTGCGGCCAATATTGCCCGGGCGTTTAGAAGCGCGAGGGAATGGGCCGGGCAGCATCCGCGTCAGGCGGTGCTCGCCGCGCAAGCTGCCGGCTACTATGGCCCGACGGTCCCTGTCGAAGGGTCAGTCAAAGCGGTGGAATGCTGCCTGAGCTTCGACACTCAGCTCGATGTTGTTCAAGCGCTGGAGCGTGCGTTTCGCACTCGGATCGAGTCGGGCGCCATCAAGACCGATAAGTCGCCGCAGGAGTTGGCGCGTTTGCATTATCGGAAACTCGGATAAGCAAGATTGCCGGATTGCCATCGCGTTGCACGGATCGGCTCAAGCTTGTTCGAGCTGGCTTGGGACGCCAACAATGGCGCTTGGCGTTGCGGATCGCGTTTGGACGATTGGCGAGTTGTTGCACGCCGCACTGGCGACGCCGCAACGACGTGGGCTTTTGCCCCACAGCGGTCATAGGGTGTCGTGCTTGCCGAATATGTAACGTCTCACGCCGGCCGTGATGCAGTTTGCACTGGACTGCCTTAGCGCTAGGTAACAGCGTCTCTCATTACCCGAAGCCTTGATATCCTGGGGCACCCGCATGGTGGGACTTAACGACCCAGACGGCAATAACCTTTACCTGTTTCAAGGACTCCAGATCGCAATGGTTACGTCTTCAGCAAATACAGACCTCATTGCTCGCGGTCTTTTGCCGTTGCTCAAGCGGGCGAGTTCGCGCTTGATCACTTTGATCGCTGTTCTGTGCTGCGCCATCCATACCCACTCTGCGGGCGCGCAAATCGCGAGCTGTGCATCGGAGGTACCTCCGTCGGAACAATTCGGCGATCTGTTCCGAAATGTGCAGCTGAAGCGCATATTCCCGGATAGCAAAACCTTTGCTGATTTGCACTTTGACGAATCATCCAACGCAATTCTTTCTGATTATCAGGCTCGCAAGGTCGAAGCCGGCTTTGATCTTGCTGCATTCGTACACCAACATTTCTCGCTGCCGCCGGAGGGCCCAACTGTTCCCCCCGCGTCGCCAGGCGAGCCGATCGACACATACATTGAACGGCTCTGGGATGTCCTGAGCCACCAAAGCGAGGAGATATCGAGCCATTCGTCCCTCATACCACTACCCTACCCCTATGTCGTGCCAGGTGGCCGATTCCGTGAGCTCTACTATTGGGATTCCTATTTCACCATGTTGGGCCTCGAAGCGGACGGCCGCCATGACCTCGCGCTCAACATGCTTAAGAACTTCGCCTTCGAGATCGACTGCTACGGACACGTGCCCAACGGGAACCGGACCTACTATCTGAGCCGCTCTCAGCCACCGTTTTTTTCGTTAATGGTGGACGTGATCGCCGAGCGAGTGGGTGAAGGGTCCTACGTGACTTATCTTCCAGAGCTGGAAGCGGAATATGAGTATTGGATGGATGGTTCCGCGATCCTGCGCAGAGGTCAGAGCTACCGCCGCGTGGTCCGGCTTAGTGATGGGACGATTCTCAATCGTTATTGGGACGACCGAGCTGAGCCGCGCGACGAATCCTATCGCGAAGACGTCGCGACGGCCCGCGAGGGTCGCCGAGACCCGGGAGATGTCTACCGCGATCTTCGAGCGGCAGCCGATCGGGATGGGATTTCGGCTCCCGATGGCTTACCGATGGCCATACCCTCAGCACGATCAGGACCACGTCCATATTGCCGGTGGATCTCAACAGTCTCATGGTTCACCTGGAGCAAACACTTGCCAAAGCATATCGGATCGAGGGAGATGGCGATCGGTCGTCTCACTTCGTCGCGTTGGCGGGTCGTCGCGAAGCCGCCATTCGGAAGCTAATGTGGAACGAGCGGTTCCACGCATTTACCGATTACGCCTGGCGGAGGCACGAAGCTTTGCCGGTTACTGCCGCGGGGCTATTCCCGCTATTCCTCCACGTTGCGAACCAGCGTCAAGCAGAGATGGAAGCTCAAACCGTGCGGCGAAAGCTGCTGATGCCTGGTGGCATAGCCACAACACTGGTGGTGACCGGCCAACAATGGGATCAGCCAAATGGTTGGGCCCCGCTGCAGTGGATCGCAGTCGTCGGGCTTAAAAACTACAACGAAGCGCAATTGGCGGAAGCAATCGCGAAGCGCTGGAGCTGCGAAATTATAAACGTCTATCAAAGGTCACGTGTCTTGGTAGAGAAATACAATCTGATGAGTGGGCGCGCCGGCGGCGGTGGAGAATATGCAGTCCAGGTCGGTTTCGGCTGGACCAACGGCGTGCTGCGCGCGCTTACATCGTTGTATCCGGCTCTATCGAGATTGAGTCCTCAACTCTGTGGAGCGTCGGCGGCAGGTTCGCCATGATTGGCGCCACCGGAAGTACGAAGATCACGATCCCTACCCAGGGTCGCAGTTTGGCCGATCGCTACATTTCGTTGCTGCGCAGCAAGTCCATCGCTTTCGGGGCAAACCGGACATCAGGCGGCAGATGAGATCGCGGGACCAGTCGCGATTGAGCCGAAGCGGACTTGCGCCGCTTCATTCAAAATTGAGCATTCGATCACGTTAATGGTTGAGTATTTTGCTTATGTGACTTTAGTCGCCTTCTAGTCTGCAATTCGCCCTAGGCTGCCGACTGTCGCAGTCCAGCAGGTCGGTAGTTATCTGGGGTACAGCGGTGGTGGCGCTAAGGCATGCGGAGGGCGGCCCAACGCCCAAGGCGCAGTCACCCGTATACCCATCATAAAGATCAGGTCCGGTTATGCGGGTGCGATCCGGAGTTCAGCCACCCCGGATGACGACACTCGACCCAATCCAGTATTCGTAAGCGCCACGATTTTAGCAGGGGCAAATCCTCAGCGAGCAGCGCGAAGCCGAACGCAAGCATCCAGATGCCCAGGATCGGCAGGAAAGAAAGGACACCTCCAAGGATCAGCAGCAAGCCTGCGGGAATGCGCAGCCAGCGGCTGGATGGCTGCCGTAGGAAGCGCACTGCCGCACCCGCACGAGGTGGCAGGCGGTCGATAAGCCGCTCCAGGCGCCAATCGTTCTGAGGCGGGTGGCCGGTCGCAGTTTCCTGCGAGCGGTTGTTCGAAAGCGAAGTCACTCAGGCTCTCCGGATACCTTGCATCGGTACGTCACCTCGTCATTCACTCATTTTCCCGTTTTCACCTCCGCCAGCGCTTGGGCGGTGAACTCGTTCATCTTGGTGCGAATCGCCTCTTCGGTGACGGCAGCACCCTTTACAGCAAGGTCGCCCATGATCTTGCCGACGACGTCGGCGTCGCCGGCTTCCTCGAAATCGGCCGCGACCAGTTCGTTCGCATAGGCTGCGGCGCCACCGCCGGTGAGCCCCAAACGTTCGGCCACCCACAACCCGAGAAGCCGGTTGCGGCGGACTTCGGCCCTAAACCTCTGCTCTTCATCGAGAGCGAATTTCTTCTCGAAAGCTTGCTTGCGCCGGTCGAACGTACTCACGATCCTCTTCCACAACTTCCAATGATCGGCAGCCTTCCTGGTGGCTGCCGCGACAGGTCGCCAGATATGAAACGGAGGCGGCGAGACAATGAGCCGCTATGCCGCAGGCTCTATCGGCGCGGCGTGACGCCGCAGCGGCCGACCTCGCAACTCCACCGGTCAATTCCCTACCTGACACCTCGCGGTCCCCGGCCACGGCGTGAGGAAACTCGCGCACTTTTGGACTTTCTCCTGGCGCGCGGCCAGCCTGACTGGATGACTGCCTAAGCCGAGATCGTCGCATCGCGATTGAGGCAGCCCTTCTCCCGTTTCGCCGCGACGGCTCTGGTGCTGACGAGAAGCCCGGCGGCAACTGGGGCCATGCGTGCGATCTAGCGCAACTGACAACCCCTCTCGCATTTTGTCGCTCGCGGTGCGAAGTCTCATTTTGAAAATCCACACGCCGCCATTGCTTGCGCGGTTATGCGAGAGAGGTCAATTCTTCGTCGCCCGACAGCAAAGTCCTTGATCTGGCACAGCATTCGCGATTTACCAACCGCGAACTCGATGCCGAGCAACTCGATCAAGTCGCCGGAGACGGCAATCTCGGTGGCGGTTTCCGGGCGCCACCTCCGCCTCCGCCGGTCGGCTAGCTGAGTTCGAGCGCCTTTGGTCCTCGACTAAGAAAGCCCAAAACGTCGCCTTGTGTGCCCATCGCGTCGATCCCGCAACTGGTCGAAAGGGCCGCTATCGATGGGTAACCGGACTACCAGCGAAATCGGGAAGACAGCCGCCCATTATCCGGTAGCGCAAGATTGTAGTCCGTCGCTCGTTATCCGGCCGGATCGTCTGAACCGCTGCTGCGTCATAGCGCCATCGCGAAGCATGGCGCGCCTGTTCGGTACAAAACTGGGCGGTCCAAACCCGCCGCTTTTGTGAATGAGGCGGCGCCAAGCGTGCGCAGGAGTACGCCTTTCGAGGCTGGTGCGATCTTCTTTCGCATCAACTTCGATGCGCTGCGGCGGGGCGCAGGTGATCACGACGGCAGCCGCCCGATTCGCTCCGCAGGCGCGGCTGGCCTGGCCTGGCGAAGGTTTTCAGCGCCTGCAGTCAATCTGATCAAGAACCAAGCTCACTCTGGTTCTGGATGAGCGCTTTGACCTCCTGCAGGTCCATAGTGTCGAGGCCCTCACTGAATTCGTTATATATGGTTCGAAGTCGCGAGACGGCTTCGTCGCTCCCATTTTGGCCTTGTTGCATACGGACGAGATCGCGCGCGGCACGCAATTCATAACAACGTGCATGTTGTCGTCGCGCGGTGCTTAGGCTGCGGACAAGCAAGCCCACGATTTGATCGCCCGCAGCTTTACCGGATTCAAACAATAAGCGAGCCTTGATGCGAAGCAGCTCGGCCCTGCCCCATTTTTCACCAGTTTCCCGTGACACGGCAAGCGCTCGCTCTATGCATCGCAGAGCAGCTTCGTTTCGGCCGAGCTTGGCGTGAGCCTCGGCTTCCAACGCCAGGAAGGTCGGGAGCCATAGCTGCGCGCCCGTTCCGCGCCAGTCAGCAATACCCGTCGCCAGCACCTTAATCCCGCGATCGATCTCGCCGCGGCAGATGGCGGCCCAGCCCTGAAAGATGCGACCACAGTTCATCCAGTGAGAAAAACCATGCTCCGCGCACAACGAGACGACCTGATCCGCCCAATATCGCAGATCGTCGGAGCGGCGCCCGAAGATGTCCATAAAACCTCGAGCATGGCAGATCGTGTAAACCAATGTGTGAGGATGAGCCACTTCCTCGGCGCGACAGACCGCCGCATCCGCGATCTTCGTGGCCTGATCGATATAGCCGAGATGCCAAAGAGCCCAGCATCGATAGCAAAGTGCCGCCGCACAAATATCGTGACCATATTGATGTCGAGCATCGGAATGACGCTTTGGATCAAACAGGGCTTGCGCTCGCTCCAGATGCTCCAGAGCAGCCTTAAAATCCCCGTTAGTAAAAAAGGTGCTCCCTAGCGCCCGATGCGCGATGCAGAGCGCCGCCGCGTCGCCGTCCCGTTCTGCCTGCGCACGGAACTCGTTTGCCGCTAACCTTTGCTCCGAGGAAACGCCGCCGACATAAGAGGCCGCCCATATGCCGTAGAGAATGGCGAACTTTGCCGGGCTGTACGCCCGTCCCTCGATGAGCGCTTTCGCCTGCAGAAGAGCCTGCTTCGTCTGCGGCGCAGCGTATCCACGCATTGCGATCATCGCTTGAGCGCGCAATGCTTGCAGTTCGAGCGCTGATTGTTGGCGCGCTGTGCTCCCGGGCAGGGATCGGAGCGATTCCAGCGCGCGCGTCAAGTGTCCAATGGCCTCGGCATTGGCTGAATGTTGAATAGCGCGCTGCCCGGCTGTTCGGAAAAACTTGACCGCTTGCTCTGGCAGGCCCGCATGAACAAGATGGTGAGCGATGAGTTCCGGTTGCGTCTCCTCGGCGGAGGCGAGCCGCTCCTCGAGAACGCGAGCGATCCGGGCATGCATCTCGCGGCGTTGGCCGCGCAGTAGTGTGCCGTAAGCTGCGTCCTGCACTAGTGCATGTTTGAAAAGGAATTTGGCATCAGGAGGTTCGCCGCGCCGAAACACCAGTCCGGCGCCGATCAGCCGCTTGAGCGCCGATCGCAGCTCACCCTCGCTCCGCTTTGCGGCGGTGGTGAGCAGATCGTACGAAAATTCCCGGCCGATGGCCGCGCCGACTTGCGCCACCTCCTTCGCGACCGGGCCGATCCGGTCGAGCCGCGCCATAAGTGAAGCGTGTAAGGTGGGCGGCACCGCGAGCGCCGGCAGCGGCGCAGCGGAAGCGGCTCGCGCCAGCCCGTCAGGGCTCGCTTCGAGCACGGCCTTGGTCAACTCTTCGACGAACAGCGGCACGCCGTCCGTTCGTCCAGCAATCTCGTTGACGATTTCGCTCGGCAGCATCGGGGCGCCGGCCACGCTCCGGATCAGCTCGACGCCAGCGCTCTGGTCAAGTCGGTTCAGCACGATTAGTCTGACGTGCGTCTTCCCGGTCCATAGGGTCTGAAACTCAGGTCGGTAGGTGACCAGCACCAGCACTGGCAGGCTCGTTACGCGATCGACGGTCCGGTCGAGCAACTCGCGCGAGCTCGGATCGATCCATTGCGTGTCCTCGAACACGGCCAAGATTGGATGTCTTCGCGCCAGAGCTTCAAACTGGCGAACCAGGGCCTCGAAACACTTCTCCTTCTTTTGCTGGGGCGTGAGGGCAATCGGTGGGTAGCGATCACCGGTTGAGATCGACAGCAGCTCGGCGATGATTGCCAGGTCCTCGTCGGGCGCGGATGCCGGGGACAACAGCGCTCGTAGTTTGTCGAGCTTGGCCCGTGAAGTGTCCTCGCGCCCGAAACCAGCGGCTCGCTGGAGCTGCGCTATGAAGGGATACAGCGCGCTGTCCTGATGATGTGGCGAGCAGAAATAGCGCAAGCGGGTATGCGGATCCTGCTCGATACTCTGCTGGAGAGCCGCGACAAGGCGCGACTTGCCGATCCCCGGCTCGCCGGCAAGCAGCACCACCTGACCCGTGCCGTTCCGCGCCCGCCGCCAGCACCGCCGCAGCAGCTCGAGTTCCTGCTCGCGCCCGACCAGCGGGGTAAGCGTCGCGGCGTGCAGTGCCTCGAAGCGGCTCTCCGCCGTCCCCTCGCGCAGCACCCGCCAGGCGCGCACTGGCGCGGCAAAGCCCTTCAGCGTCACCGCGCCGAGATCCTGGTAGTCAAAGAGCCCGCCGATAAGCCGGCGCGTGTCCTCGGCGATCACCACTCCATCCGGCTCGGCGAGCGCTTGCAGCCGGGCGGCAAGATTCGGCGTCTCCCCGAACACCGCCTGCGCTTCTGCCGCCTCGCTGCCGATCAGGTCGCCCACGATGACGAGACCAGTCGCGAGCCCCAGGCGAACCCCCAGCCTTAGCTCTGGTGGGGCGCCTGGCGCATGCCCGGCGGCGACGATCTCAAGCGCGGCGCGCACAGCGCGTTCGGCATCATCCTCGTGCGCCAAGGGATGGCCGAACAGGATCAGCATGCCATCACCGATGTAGCGGCTGATGGTCCCGCCGTATTTGCGGACGATCGCCGCCACACCATCGCGGTACTCGGCGATAATGTCCCGTAGATCCTCCGGGTCGAGCTTTGCTGCAAGCGCCGTCGAGCCGACGAGGTCGCAGAACATCACGGTGAGCTGACGGCGCTCGGCGGAAGAACTGGGTACGGCTGTCAAGGTCGCAGGCTCGGCGACCCGCGCGACGGTGGGCGTCGACACGCCAGCCGGTGCTGATGCTCCTTGCGCGCCTCCCGTCGGCGCCAGCGCAGCACCGCAGTCGCCGCAGAACCTTTTGCTCGGCGGGTTGTCGGCTCCGCACGATCGGCACCGCAAGAACAGTAGCACGCCGCAGTGGCAGCAGACTTTCTGATGCTCTGGGTTGACACTGCCGCAGCTCGGGCAATCCATGTCGCACCCGATCTGATTGCTGACGCAAATGAGCTTTCGTCGGCTTGCTTTGAGAGCTAACCCTCAGAGCGCGGCAATCCGGGTCGGGGCCAGTTGGCCAAAGCAGGTGGAACGCGCCCCAGCTGTTGCAGTGAGATTGCCAATGGTACTTCCACTGCGGCGATCAGGAACTGTTTGTTCATGGCCATCTCCCCAAAAACAGGGATATCGCACCACAAGTGTGAGCCATATTAGTGCGATCCGCCCCCGTCTAATGTGCACCGTTTCACGTCCTGCCGCTAGTGGAAGCGCGACGTACGGCTCGGCGGCTTGTTCGCGGAGATGCTGTGGAATTTCAACGGCGGCAAACAATACCGCAGATGATACGACGCCAACGTGGGGGGACATCGAACGGAATCCACACGCCAGTCGTTGCATCACGATCGCTGATAGCGGAAGTCATTGAGGATGGGCCAACGGGGGTTGTCCTGGACGATCAGGAACAAGCGTTCCGCGCGATTGAACAGATAGGTAGCTGGATCGTCCAAAGGCTCGTGAACGTTTCGAGCAGAGGTCCTCGCGACGGCGATGGCCCAGCTCGGCTTACATCGAAGGAGCAGCAAAATGAGCCCACACATACCCGAGGAACTCTCCAGCACGACCGATAGGAGCCTCTTCGCGATCAGGCAGGACGCGACGCCGCCCCGAGATCCCGATGAAGATGAAGAGGACGAGGAAGAGGACGAGGAGGAGGACGAACAGGAGGATCACGCCGACGAACCGCCGGTCGTGCGAGAACCGGACGAAGACTAAGCACCGCGGCGAACTCCTCCACTCGCCAGGCCGAGGTAAGGTCTTGCCTCGGTCAAATCCGCCCGAGACGACCGCGGCCCGTGAAACAATTTTGGATGTTCGGGATTTGCCCCTGAGGAGGGACGTTCGTGAAGCGGATCCTAAAATCCAGCACGTACGTGTTGGCCGCCGCCTACTTCGTGGTGGATGCGATCTTCATGAGCCTCGCCAGGCCGATCTCCGAGTGGATCGCAAACCACCTGGTCCTAAGAAGATTGCGCGCCTGGATCAGGTCCTTGCCTCCCTATCCTTCGCTGGCGCTGTTTTCTGTGCCCGTGATCATTCTGGAACCGGCGAAGGCCCTAGCAGCCTACCTCGCCGCAACCGGCCAGATGCTGGGAAGCGCCCTGACATTGATCGCATGCGAGCTTCTGAAGCTCGTGCTCGTGGAGCGTCTGTTCAGTCTCACAAGAGACAAGCTGATGCGGATTCCGGCATTCGCTTGGGCTTATGGCAAGTTCAGGCAAGGCAAAGCGTGGTTGGAAGCTACGCAGGCGTGGCAAACGTTCCAGTCATTGAGGAGGGCCGCGCACGACCACGTTGCCCATCTGAGAGCAACGATAGCCTACCGTTGTTCCACCTTGAGAGCCAAACCCGTGCGAGCCCGACCTCAACATCTCCCTGACGGCGGCGCATAGCTTCCGAGCGCCAATACTCTGATGCTCGCCTCCGAGCGTCAGGAAAAACGCGGTAACCGCCCGAGTTGAGCATTTGCGAGCTGCCGTGCAGCGATGCACATTGACACGGGGGCTCTCGCCGAGTCGCGCATCGGCGATGCCGTGTCGACGGCCATGCCGCTTTCGCTAAGCAGGTACCCTTTTGGCGACTGCTGTTGACAGCGTCGGTTCAAGCGGCACTTGTTGCCTATGCCCTCTTCGTAAACGGCGCCGAGCCTCAGCCCGCGGGCAAGCCTATCGAGTACGGCTGGATACGCGGCTTAGCATCGGCAGCCTTTGCAGCAGTGCTGGTGATCGCTGGACACCTTATCAGTCGTGACAATCTCAAGCCGATCATCTGGATGAATGTGATGCTGCTCACCGTGGGGCGGCGCGCCGGCATTGCTCCCAGCGCAAACGCTCCATCACAACTCAGACCCTCGACCGATCTCGTCCGGCTCTACATGGGCTTCTCACGATAAAGCGCTACCGGAGCATCATTTCTGTTTCTGCCCTCGTTTACGGGAGTGACGCAATGCACGACGCCTCTGCCGCGATTGAGCGATGCTTGCATTGACACGTCGGTTATTGGCACGCTGTGGGCGGAAGCGGCAGGCGCAGCGGTCACCGTCTTTTCCGTTTGATCCGGCGTTGGTCGATCGATTGGGCGTGCACGGCGCGACTGGTTTGTGCGCTTGGTCCGTGGCCGGCGTGAGCACCTCGATCTGCACGGATCACCGTTTGCGCTGCTTCATCTTCGGGGCGAGTGGGATCCGGCTTCCGTTGGTGTCTCAATAGACCGCGCGTTCCTCGGTCGTTTTGCGCAAGCGTAACATTCTTCGCTATCGCCTCATTGCTGATTTTCGGAATGCGCGAACGCCGACCCAAATTCAAGCCAGCAGGGAAACGATTTCTCCGTTGCCCGTTGACTTCCTATGTGTGCTGTTCGGTTGCGTTCCTCTGTGGCGCTCTCGCCCTCACGAGTACCAGGTGCGCGGAAAGCACCCTTTCCGAACTTCATCAAGTTTTGCGATCCAACATTGCGCGAGCAACCGCCAACAGCCGGAAAGTGGCGCTGGGAGATCAAAGCCGACGGGTACCGTGGTCAGCTTCATTTAGGTGAAGGTAAAATAACCGTCTTTTCTCGTACCGGTCTTGATTGGACGGAACAGTTCTCCTCAATTGCGGCGGCAGCTCGCAAACTGCCTGCCAAAACGGCCGTAATAGACGGCGAGGCGGTAGTCTATGGCAAGGACGGCCTGCCCGATTTCCAGCAGCTTCGGCGCGAGCTTGGAGCCCGCAAGAGCGAGCGAGTCCGGTATCTCGCTTTCGATCTGCTTTACCTCGACGGCTACGAGCTGCGGGATGCGCCCTATGTGAGCCGGAAGGAATTGCTGAGGCGGCTTCTGGAGGGGGCGCCGGAGACCTTCGTCTATGTCGAGGATATCGGGGCTGATGGAAATGAGATATTTGCGAACGCTTGCACCATGGGCTTGGAGGGCCTGGTCGGGAAGCAGCCCGATGCGCCCTATCGATCAGGACGTGTCGAGAGCTGGATCAAGCTCAAGTGCAAGAATAGTGAGACGTTTCCCATCGTGGCCTTCGTCGAAAAGCTTGGTGCGCATCCGCGCAAGGTAGCTTCCCTTTACGTCGGGCGCCGTGAAGGCGGCAAGCTCATTTATGCCGGCAAGGTTCGCACCGGCTACACTGAGGCGAGCGCACGGGAGCTCCGCGAGCGACTCGATCCGCTGATCAGGAGAACATCTCCCTTGAACGCTCACGTCAAGAAGCCCAAGGCGACTTGGGTTCGCCCGGAGCTGGATGCGGAAGTCGAATATGGCGCCTTGACGGACGACGGGCTGTTGCGAGAGGCGGTATTCAAGGGCATCCGCGACGATCTAAAGGTCGCGACCGTCAAAGCTCCCCGCATCGCACCGTTAAACGTGCGGCGCGCACACGTTGGAGTGCCGAAAGAGAACATTCTGCAGCTCTTGCCCGAGGCGGTGGTGCCGTCAAAGGAGCAGCTTGCCGAATACTGGAGGCGGGTTTGGAACAAGGCGCTGCCCCATCTCGGCCGCCGCCCGCTCAAGCTGGTCCGGCATGTTCATGGGACGACGTTCTACCACAAAGGCAAGCTGCCGAAGGACATACCCGAGACCGTGCATCAACTGCACATCGAAAAGCGCGAAGGCGGGCAAGGCACGCGACTGTGGGTGGATAGCCTCGAAGGGTTTCTCGGGCTGGTCGAGATTGGGGCTGTCGAACTGCATCCATGGAATGCGACGGTGGACCACATCGAACATGCCGACCGAATCGTAATCGATCTCGACCCAGGCCAAGGGGTGGAGTGGGACGCGGTGGTTGAAACGGCGCTGAACCTGCGGGACTTCATGCACGAGCAAGGATTGGAGACATGGCCTAAGCTGACCGGCGGGAAGGGTATTCACCTGATGGCTCCGCTGGACATCCCGATAGTGCATGATCAGGCCCACCGGACAGCACGGCAACTCGTTTCGGCGTTCGCCGCTCGCAACGCGGACCGATACATCCTCTCGGCACAGGAAAAGCGGGGTGGGCGCATCTTTCTCGACTACTTGCGAAACGGGCGCGGCACGACTGCAATCGGCCCGTACTCCCCGCGAGCGCGGCCAGGCTTTCCAATCGCCGCGCCTACGACATGGGCACGCATCGAAAAAGGAATCAAACCGGATGCGTTCACGATAGCCGCCCCTTTTCGCGTCGGGCGCTGATGCGGCTATGCGTTAGTTCGAGAGAGATTTGCCGTGACTAAGGATGCATTCGATCAGTACTGGGACTGGCGAGAGAAGCCACCGGGCAGCCGCCTGACTATCCCTGCCCACGTGTATCATTCGGTGATGTCGCTGCCCGAGAAGGACCAAGTTGACCGGCGAAAGGTCAATGAGGCCGTTCGCAAGGACGCCGAAGCACGCAACGCCGGAAAGACAGTGTGGATCTATTTCAATTCGCCTGGAGCAAAACAGCGGCAGCTCTGCGACTCCGAGTGGGCAAAGGTCTTTGCGTCGGCGAAGCTTGCGGACAAGTGGCTTGAACAAAACGACCCCGAAGGGGTGGCTTGGGAGTACAAAGTCGAGCACAAGGCGGCGAGCACAGGCGCACAGAAGACCAACAGATCAGTTTGGATTTATGCGCCGGAGAACGCCCGCGGCAGCGCGGCCGATCCAGACAGCGTCAAGGTGTTTGCCTCTAGAGAGAACGGCGAGACGTGGATCAAGAAAAACGATCCAAATGGCCGACTATGCGAATACGCCGTTCTGAGCCGATGCTAATCGGACGAACGGGCGTGAGATGGGACGACGCGCCCCATCAACAGGTGTAGCCCTCATCGACAGCCGCGTATAGACCTTCGGAAAACCTGCGACGAATGACGATTGAAGCGCCGCTACAGTCGCTTATCGCGCGCCGAGGCTGTGGTTCGAGCCCTCGCGTGGCTGGTTTTAGCTCTTCCTTGATTTCGCCGGCCATCGCGGGGATATTTTCGGATGCTCGATTGATGCGGTCCTGCTCAGGCGACAACTCGGGAGCTTCGACTGAAGTCCTCCATGGCGATGCCAAGGTAAGCGGCGGCTCGAGGAGTTAGTTGCTTGCTCGCTGATTTTACTTGAATCCGCGGATAGGCCCTCGGCAGGCGCCATCAAAACCCGTCCTGGCGGACCATGCCGCCCTGATCGATGGCTAGAACGTCCGCCTAAGGCGATTGCACGGCCCTGCATCGGGTGAAAGGTAACACCAGAAGGCAAAGTCAGGATTCTCAGCGATATGGCGATCCAGTTGGCAAGGCTGGATCTGTAAGTTGAGCGACCGCCGCCTGGGCCAACATCCACGTCGGCCTGCCATTTTGATGGGCCGTTCGCTCGGCATCCGCCTTTTCGGCGACACCAAAATACCTTAATGGCTGCGCAACAGGATAAGCCAAATTACCCGTCAACAGCTAGGCTCCGGGTCGAGCCGGCTGGCTTAGGCCTGCAGAATCGGTTCACACGGGCTCGACACTTGCCAAGATGATCTTTCGCTTCCGCCAGCTCGTGCTTCTTGCCGCCGCAGCGCTGCTGGCGGGCGGCCTTGCCGGTTGCGCCAGCCTGAACGAAAAGGCCGCGGCCACGATGGGCGACTACATCCCGCAATGGGCGGGCGGCCTGCCGGCCGACGCCCCGCCGCGGCCCGGAACGGCGAAATACGATGAGTGGATGAAGCAGCGGGAGCAGCAGCGTCTGTTGCCCGCCGACCAGCGCGACAAGAACAACGCCGCGACAACGCCATCCTCGGGCAAGTCGGCGCCGGCCACGACCGGTTCGACCTCGTCCACCGCGTCAGACCCGGTGCACTAAGCCTGCCTGCTCAATCCGTGAACACCACGGTCTTGCGGCCGTTGAGGATGACGCGGTTCTCCAGGTGGTAGCGGATCGCGCGCGACAATACCCGCCGCTCGATGTCGCGACCCTTGCGGACGAGATCCGCAGGGGTGTCGCGATGGCTGATGCGCTCGACGTCCTGGTCGATGATGGGGCCTTCGTCGAGATCGCTGGTCACGTAATGCGCGGTGGCGCCGATCAGCTTGACCCCGCGCGCATGCGCCTGGTGATAGGGCTTTGCGCCTTTAAATCCGGGCAGGAAGGAATGGTGGATGTTGATGCAGCGTCCCGAAACTTTCGCCGACATCTCGTCGGAGAGAATCTGCATGTAACGCGCCAGTACCACGAGATCCGTCTTGGTCTGCATCACGAGGTCCCAGATCGCGCTTTCCTGCTCGCGCTTGGTCTCCTTCGTGACCGGCAGATGGTGGAAGGCAATGGTGCCGAAATCGAGCCCGGCATAGGTCTCGCGCGGGTGATTGGAGACGATCGCGGTCGGGATCATCTCGAGCTCGCCGATCCGCCAGCGGTAGAGAATATCGACCAGGCAATGATCGGATTTCGACACCAGCAGCATCACCCTGCGGCGCTCGGCGCGGTCGCGCATCTGCCAATCCATGGCAAAGCGCTCGGCGATGGCGGCAAAACCCGTCTGGAGCGCGGACAGTTCCACCGCGAGGTCGGCCGCGGTGAATACCACGCGCATGAAGAACTTGTTGGTCTCGACGTCGTCGAATTGCTGGGCATCCAGAATGTTCTGTCCGCTGTTGGCAAGGAAGGTCGAGACCGCGGAAACGATGCCGGGGCGATCCGGACAGGACAGCGTCAGCACATATTGGTGATCAGGCATGGTAGAATCTTAGGCAGTGAGCAGATTGGCGGCCCTGCTGTATCAGAGCCGGCGCCCTTGCGCCAACTGCACCTTGCGAGTCAGGATGAACAAAAGATGGCCGATTTTCATTGAGACGCAGCGATGGCCGACAGACTAAATGGTTACCGGATCCTGATTCTGGAGACGCGCGAGGAGGCGCAGTTTTCCCGCCTGCTCACCGAGCAAGGCGCCGACGTCCTGCAATGCCCGATGTTCGCCATCCATGATGCACCCGATCCGGCGCCGATCGAAGCCTGGATACGGCGCTTCATCGAACGCCCCTTCGACGATCTGGTGCTGTTGACCGGCGAGGGCCTGCGTCGGCTGATGAAGCTGGCGCGGCGGCTCGGCATCGATCAGGACTTTGTGACCGCGCTTGCCAAGGCACGCAAATTCGCGCGCGGCCCCAAGCCGGGTAAGGCGCTGCGCGAGATCGGGCTGGAGCCGCAACAGACCACGGAAAAGCCGACCTCCGAAGGAGTCGCCGAGATGCTGTCGCGTGTTGACCTCAAGGGGCATCGCGTGGCGCTGCAGCTTTATCCGGACAAGGATCATGCGGCCCTTATCGACGCGATCAAAGCGGGGGGCGCGCAGGTCGATATCGTGCTGCCTTACGTCTATGACCCCAAGGCCGCGGATGCGAACATCGTCAAGGCAATCGACGAGATGGCTGAGGGCCGGATCGATGCGATTGCGCTGACCAATCTCGGGCAGGTGCGCCGCCTCATCGAAGCTGCCCGGGCGCATGGCTGGGAGGATCGCTTGCGCGAAGGATTTAAGCGCACGCCGATCGCCTCGGTTGGACCGGCGGTATCGGACGAATTACGCGCCCACGGGCTCTCGGCCGCTATCATGCCGGCCAACGAGGCCTATTTCATGAAGCCCCTGATCTCGGCGATGGCAGCGGCACTCGCGAAGAAGCCGCCGCGGGCAGATGCAAGTAAGTCATGACATTCCGGGGCGGCTCGAACAGCCGAACCCGGACTCTCGAGATTCTCAGGTGCGCAGTGGCGCGTCATAGTTCGATACGGAGCCTGTTACGGGGCGGAGCTTCGCGCGGACCCCGCGGCATCGCCCCGGAACGACCGTGTCCTCGATGGACTACCCCGCCGCCTGCTTGCTCTCGCTCAAATACGCGCGATAGGCGAGCGCAATCCCCTGTTCCAACGGGGTGCTGGCGCGCCAGCCGAGCGCGGCCAGGCGGCTGACGTCGAGCAGCTTGCGCGGCGTGCCGTCGGGGCGCGAGGTGTCATAGCTGATCGCGCCGGTGTAGCCGACGACGCCGGCAACCACCCGGGCGAACTCCGCGATCGAGATGTCCTCGCCGGTTCCGATATTGACCATTCCGTTCTCGGAATAGACTTTCATCAGGTGCACGCAAGCGTCCGCCATGTCGTCGACATAGAGGAATTCGCGCCGCGGCGTGCCGGTGCCCCAGACCACGACATTCGTGGCGCCGGACAGCTTGGCTTCATGGAAGCGGCGTATCAGCGCGGCAACGACGTGGCTGTATTCGGGGTGATAATTGTCGCCGGGACCGTAGAGATTGGTCGGCATCACGCTAATGAAGTCGCAGCCATACTGGCTGCGATAGGCTTCCGCCATCTTGATCCCTGCAATCTTGGCGATGGCATAGGGCTCGTTGGTCACTTCGAGCGGGCCGGTGAGCATGTAGTCCTCGCGCAGCGGCTGCGGCGCGAGTTTGGGATAGATGCAGGACGAGCCTAGAAACATCAGCTTCTCGGCCCTGTTCACATAGGCCGCATGGATGACATTCGCCGCGATGGCGAGATTGTCATAGAGGAATTCGGCGCGCAGCGTGTTGTTGGCGACGATGCCGCCGACCTTTGCAGCGGCCAGAAACACCACCTGCGGCGTTTTTCTCGCGAACCAATCGAACACGGCGGCTTGGTCGCGCAGGTCAAGCTCGCCGCGATCGATGGTCAGGAGTTCGACATCCTCCGCCGAAAGGCGCCGCAGCAACGCCGAACCGGCCATCCCGCGGTGGCCCGCCACGAAAACCGTCTTGCCTTTCAGCTCGAAGCGCGTGTTCAATTCGCGGGCCTGCATCCTTTTCTCCAGTTGAGCCACGGCCGTGCCGCCCTTAGCACCAGCCTGGCGCGGTGTCTAACGCCAAGTCGATTCAAATCTGCGGCTAAGCTGTGGAATTTGCTCCAGTTTCGAGCAAGAGCCCGATCGCGCCGAACGCCAGGGATTTGCGTACGGATCAGGCTCGGATGACATGGCGCAACGCGATGACGATTCGACCAACTCGCTCTAATCACCATAGCTGCGCAGCCGTTCCAGATCGACAATGGTGACCCCGCCATATTCGAGCCGCAGCAGCCCTTCCCGCTCCAGCCGCTTCAAGCACTGATTGGCGTTTTGCCGGGAGATGCCTGACAGCGCACCGATTTCCTCCTGGGTGATCTCCAGGTGCCGGTTCAGATCCGGGTAGAGGATCGGGTTGAACAGCGAGGCGATCGCGCGGGCAAGCCGTGCGGTGGCGTCCAGTGTCCGGCCGTATTCCACGAGACCGATGAACTGCCCAAGCCGTTCGTTGAGCTGGGTGACCAGAAACCGGTTGAACGCGGCGCTGTTCTCGTAGAGCCAGAAAAAGGTGCTGCGGTCCATCAGCGCCAGGCGGGTCTCGCGCAGCGCCACGACGTCATAGCGCCGCGCCTCCTTCTTGAGCACGCTCCCTTCGCCGAACCAGGCTCCTGCCGTCAGACCAGCCAGCGATATCGCCTTGCCGCCGCGCGACACCATGCCCATCTTGACCAGGCCAAACACGACGCCGGTCCAGTAATCGAATTGGTCGCCGCGGACGAAGATCGATTCACCTGCGCGATAGGACTTCTCGACAATGCCAGTGCGGGCGACCTCGATCTCCCGCACGTTGAGCTCGCGGGACCAGACCGCGACCCGCCGCAAATGTTCCTCAACGATCATGCCTCACTCGACCGGATTTCCGACCTTGCGCCGGCCATGTTGCATCGCAGCAACACCGGTGCTTTGGCCCCTGGCATTGGTCGCATTCCACCCGAGTCGTTGCGAAATTTGCCTGCCAATTGTCGGACATAAGACATTTCAAAATACCGCTTTACCCTATTGAGAGCGATCGCGGTACGCGCCCCTGCGGCGCCCGAGATTTGCGCGTAAACTGCCTGGGGCAGAAAGCGCCAAAGCCTCAATAGTCGCATGGCTTGGGTTGGGTGGCCGATATAGGATCACCCCCTGAGGGATCGAAACCAAGGATAAAGAGCGCTGCCTAGGCGCCAAGTCCGGGAGGAGTTTTTGGTGGACTATATTCTGCAAGCGCGTGGCGTATCCTTGCGATTCGGCGGCGTCCGCGCGTTGACCGACGTCAACTTCGGCGTCAAGGACGGCGAGCTGTTCTCCATCATCGGCCCCAACGGCGCCGGCAAGACCTCGATGGTCAACTGCATCTCCGGTCGCTACCGGCCGAGCGAAGGCAGCCTCGTCTATCGCGGGCGCGAGATCACCTCGCTCAATCCCAACGCCCGTGCCTCGCTCGGCATCGGCCGCACTTTCCAGAATCTGGCGCTGTTCCACCACATGAGCGTGCTCGACAACATCATGGTCGGGCGCCATCACCTGCTGAAGAACAATTTTCTGACGGGCTCGCTGTACTGGTTCACCGGCGCGCGGGGCGAGGAGCTGGAGCACCGCCGCAAGGTCGAGGAGATCGTCGACTTCCTCGACCTGCAACCGGTGCGCAGGGCGACGGCCGGCACCCTCTCCTACGGTCTGCGCAAGCGCGTCGAGCTCGCTCGCGCCATGGCCCTGGAGCCCAAGCTGATCCTGCTCGATGAGCCGATGGCCGGCATGAACTTCGAGGAAAAGGAGGACATGGCGCGCTACATCGTCGATCTCAACGAGGAGTTCGGCATGACGGTGGTGATGATCGAGCACGACATGGGCGTCGTGATGGACATCTCCCATCGCGTCATGGTGCTGGATTTCGGCCGCAAGATCGCCGAAGGCGATCCGGCGGCCGTACTCGCCGACCCCCACGTCAAGCGCGCCTATCTCGGCGAAGAGGACGAAGTGCTGGTCGATCCCGACGAACAACCTGCGCCGATGCCTGCGGAGAATGTGGCATGATGGACTATGCAGGACGCGTCACGCAGGGCGACACCTATCCTAAACTGTTGCGCCTCAACGCGCGCGAGCATGGCAACGAGATCGCGCTGCGCGAAAAAGATTTTGGCCTGTGGCGCCTGTTGACCTGGAATGACTATCAGGCGCGGGTCCATGATTTTGCGCTCGGCCTGCTGGAGGTCGGCATCAAGCGCGGCGATGTCATCGGCATCATCGGCGACAACCGTCCCGATTGGGTTGCTGCCGAAATCGCTACCCATGCGCTTGGCGCCTTCAGCCTTGGGCTTTATCGCGACGTGCTGGACGAAGAGGCGGCCTACCTCCTCAACTATGGCGAAGCAAAGCTTGTCTTCGCCGAGGATGAGGAGCAGGTCGACAAGCTGCTCGGTCTCGCCGACCGCGTGCCGAAATTGAAGCACATCGTCTATTCCGACCCGCGCGGCATGCGCAAATATGACGACCGGCGTCTGATGCAGGCCGACAGGCTTGCCGCCATGGGCCGCGAGCGCGCGGCGCGCGAGCCGGGCCTTTACGACCGCCTGGTCGACGCAACCAAGGGCGAAGATGTCGCGATCCTCTGCACCACGTCGGGGACCACTTCGCATCCCAAGCTCGCCATGCTCGCGGCGGGACGCGTGCTGCGGCATTGCGCGACTTATCTCGCCTTCGATCCCAAGGGACCAGAGGACGAATATGTTTCGGTGCTGCCGCTGCCCTGGATCATGGAGCAGGTCTATGTGCTCGGCAAAGGCCTGTTGTGCCGGATGAAGGTCAACTTCGTCGAAGAGCCCGACACCATGATGAACGATTTCCGCGAGATCGCGCCGACCTTCGTGCTGTTCGCGCCGCGCGTCTGGGAATCCATCGCCGCCGACGTACGCGCCCGCGTCATGGACGCCTCGCCGCTCAAGCAGCGCCTCTATGACCTCGGCATGAAAGCCGGACTTGCGGCAACCGAGCAAGGCAAGCGCTCCGCCTTCGCCGACATGCTGCTGTTTCGTGCGCTGCGCGACCGCCTCGGCTTCACGCGGCTGCGCTCGGCGGCAACCGGCGGCGCCGCGCTAGGGCCCGACACATTCAAGTTCTTTCAGGCCATGGGCGTCCCCTTGCGCACGCTCTACGGCCAGACCGAGCTGCTAGGCGCCTACACGCTGCACCGAAGTGGCCAGGTCGATCCTGATACCACCGGCATCGCCATGGCCGACGACATTGAAATCCGCATCGAGCAGCCGGACATGCATGGTGTCGGCGAGATCGTGGTGCGACACCCAAACATGTTCTTAGGCTACTACAAGAATCCGCAAGCCTCTGTTGCCGACATGCGGGACGGCTGGCTGCATTCCGGCGATGCCGGCTATTTCAACGACAACAAGCAGCTCGTCGTCATCGACCGCATCAAGGATCTCGCCGAAACCTCGCGCGGCGAGCGCTTTTCGCCGCAATATATCGAGAACAAGTTGAAATTCTCGACCTACATCGCCGAAGCCGTGGTGTTGGGCGCCGGGCGCGACTATCTCGCGGCCATGATCTGCATCCGCTATTCCATCATCTCGAAATGGGCGGAGAAGAACCGAATTTCCTTCACGACCTACACTGACCTTTCCTCCCGCCCAGAGGTCTATGCGCTCTTGGAGAAGGAGGTGGAAGCGGTCAACGCAACCCTGCCGCCGGCGCAACGCATCGCAAAATTCCTGCTGCTCTATAAAGAGCTGGACGCGGACGACGGCGAACTGACCCGCACCCGAAAGGTGCGCCGCGGCGTGATCAACGAGAAATACGCCGACATCATCGACGCCATCTACCGCGGAGATAGCCACATCCCCGTCGACACGATCATCCGCTTTCAGGACGGCACCACTCAACCTATCCGCACCACGCTTCGCGTGGTCGATCTGGCGGCGCAGCCGCATATCGCGGAGGCCGCGGAGTGAGTCTTCAGCACCAACTCCAGCAAAAGGCGCCATGGCTGGGCTTGTCGCCGCCATCCGCGCCTTCGATCCGCTCACGTGCCGAAACATGGATGCCCGAGGCAAGCCCCGGCATGGCGGTGGAGAGAGAATCGCGTTCCTGCTGCTCGGAAGCTCCCCTCACCCGGATTGCTTCGCAATCCGACCTCTCCCCGCATCCGGGGAGAGGTTAGCATCACACGACCCGCATGAACACCGCCTTCCTCATCCAGCTCCTCGTCAACGGCCTCGTCGTCGGCACGCTCTACGGCGTGGTCGCGATGTCGTTCGTGCTGATCTACAAGGCCACCCAAGTCGTCAACTTCGCGCAAGGCGAACTGCTCCTGATCGGCGCCTGGGTGTGCTGGGCCCTGCTAACCAGATTCCAGGTGCCGTTCTGGTTCGGCATGCCGCTGACGCTCGTCTTCATGTTCGTCTTCGGCATCGCCGTTCAGGTCGTGATCTTGCGGCCGATGATCGGCGAGCCGATCATTTCGGTAATCATGGTCACGATCGGTCTTTCGACCGTGTTTCAGGCCGCGCTGAAATGGATCTTTGGCGTCAACCCTCAGCCCTTCCCGCGTGTGTTCCAAAGCCAGTCGATCGATTTATGGGGCTTGCAAATCCAGACCGTCTACCTGATGAGCCTCGTTGTTTCGCTGCTGATGATGGTCGGCATGGCCTGGTTCTTCCGTGCCTCGAAATACGGGCTGGCGATGCGCGCGACGGCGTTCAATCAGCAGGTGGCGCAGTCGCTCGGCATTTCCGTGAAAAGCGTCTTTGCCATGGCCTGGGCGATCTCGGCGACGGTGTCGGCGGTCGCAGGCGTGGTGGTTGCAGTCGTCAACGGCGTCTCGTCCGGCCTGTCCGCCTACGGCATCAAAGTGTTTCCGGCGGCAATCCTCGGCGGCCTCGACTCCATCGGCGGCGCCGTGCTCGGCGGCATCATCATCGGCCTGTTGGAAAACATCGCCCAATATGTCGATAGCCAGTATCTGCACTGGGGCAATCTCTATGAGATCGCGCCGTTCTACGTCTTGATCATCATTCTCATGATCAAGCCGTACGGACTGTTTGGCACCAAGGACATTGAGCGCATCTGATCATGGCGAGCTCCACCCTCATCCCTGCCGGCGATTTCCGCACCTCCTACGCGGCCGATACTACGATCTTCCCGACCAAAGCGAGCCGCAATTTTGCGATCGCCGGTGTCGTGCTGCTCTGTTTCGGGCCGCAGCTCTTCAGCGCCTATTGGCTCTCCATCTGCATCCAGATCGGGATCTTTGGCATTGCCGCGTTGGGGCTCAATATCCTGGTCGGCTTCACGGGGCAGATCTCGATCGGACACGCAGCGTTCTTTCTCCTTGGAGCCTTCACCTCGGCCTACATCTCCAACAATTCGCCGATCCCGGTGTTCTTCGCGATTCCGCTCGCGGGTCTCGTGACCGCGCTGGTCGGCCTCATCTTCGGCATTCCCGCCGCGCGGCTGAAGGGTCTCTATCTCGTGATCGCGACGCTCGCCGCCCAATACATCCTGCTCGATTTCTTCTCGCGTGCGGAATGGTTCTCCGGCGGCTCGGTGCCGGCCAGCGCCAATCCCTTCTCGATCTTCGGTTACACAATGCAGGGCGACCGGCAATATTTCTATGTCGTGCTCGCCTATCTGCTCTTAAGCTACGTGCTCGTCACCAATTTGATGCGCACGCGCGATGGCCGCGCGCTGGTGGCGATCCGCGACCATTATCTCTCCGCGGAGATCATGGGCATCAACTTAACCAAATACCGTACGCTCTCGTTCGGGCTCGCCGCCTTCTTCGCCGGCATAGCGGGTGCGCTCTATGCGCACTACCAGCTCGTCATCTCCCAGGAAGGCTTCGGCATCGAGCGTTCCATCCTGTTTCTCGCCATGATCATCATCGGCGGCACCGGCTCGATCATGGGCACGCTGATGGGCACCGCCTTCGTGGTGCTGCTGCCGGAATCCATGGAATGGCTCAGCCTGCATTTGAAAGGCAGCGCGATCGACCATGCGCTCGCGCTCAACAACAACATCACCTTCCTGCGCGAGATCGCGATCGGGCTGATCATTATCGCCTTCCTGATGTTCGAGCCGGACGGGCTCGCGCATCGCTGGCGGCAGATCAAGATATATTGGAAGCTCTACCCGTTTTCGCACTGAGGCCGAACCCAAATATTTCAACAGGCTCAACAAAAAACAGGAGGAAAACACCCATGACGATCAAATCTCTTTTGAGCACGGTTTCGCTGGCGCTTTTGCTCGGCACGGCTTCGGCCGGCGCGCAGCAGATTTCGATCGGGCATCTGGAGGATCTGTCGGGCGGCACGTCCGATGTCGGCACGCCGTACGGCCAAGCCGTCGCCGACACGTTTGCCTGGATCAACAAGAACGGGGGCATCGGCGGCAAGCAGGTCAGTGTCGACAGCAATGATTACGGCTATCAGGTGCCGCGCGCGATTGCGCTGTACAAGAAATGGTCGGCACCGGACAACAAGGTCGCGGCGATCATGGGCTGGGGTACGGCGGATACCGAGGCGCTGACCGGCTTTCTCGCGCAGGACAAGATCCCCGATATGTCCGGTTCCTACGCCGCCGCGCTGACCGACCCCGAGGGCAGCAGTGGGAAGGCCAAGCCTGCGCCTTACAATTTCTTCTACGGCCCGACCTACTCCGACGCGCTTCGCGCGATGCTGATGTGGGCGGCCGAGGATTGGAAGGCCAAGGGAAAGCCGGGCAAACCGAAATTCGTGCATATGGGTGCGAACCATCCCTATCCCAACGCACCGAAAGCCGCCGGCGAGGCGCTTGCAACCGAGCTCGGCTTTGACGTGCTGCCGCCGCTGGTGTTCGCGCTGGCGCCCGGCGATTACAGCGCGCAATGCCTCAGCCTGAAGAGCTCCGGCGCCAACTACGCCTATCTCGGCAACACCGCAGCCTCCAACATCTCCGTCATGAAGGCCTGCAAGGCCGCCGGCGTCGACGTGCAATTCCTAGGCAATGTCTGGGGTATGGATGAGAACGGCGCCAAGACGGCGGGCGATGCCGCCGACGGCATCGTCTTTCCATTGCGCACGGCGGTGGCCTGGGGCGGCGATGCGCCCGGCATGAAGACGGTGATGGAAATTTCAAAAATGTCCGATCCATCAGGCAAGGTCTATCGGCCTGTGCATTACATCGCCGCCGTCTGCTCGGCGATGTACATGAAGGAAGCGCTGGATTGGGCCGCCAAGAATGGCGGGCCCACCGGCGAGAACGTCGCCAAAGGTTTTTACCAGAAGAAGGATTGGGTCCCCGCCGGGATGGAAGGCGTCTGCAATCCCTCGACCTGGACCGAGAAGGACCACCGCGGCACGATGAAGGTGGATCTGTATCGCGCCAAAGTGTCGGGTTCGACCGATGGCGATCTCAACAACCTCATGGCCAAGGGCACGATCAAGCTCGAGAAGGTGAAAACCGTGGAGCTGCCGCGCAAGCCGGAATGGTTCGGGTGGTGAGCTCGGGTTTGCGCCCGAGAATCCCAAGCACCCAATGGTCATCCCCCGCGAAAGCGGGGGATGAAGTACGCCGCGGCTCCTCAGCGAAGCACTGGCGTCTCTGGAATACTGGGTTGTCCGCAGTCGCGGGCAACCACAGCAGGAGGCACTCGCCATGATCGAAACCCTCGATATCGCTCGCCCGACCGCGACATCCACCACCCTTTCCCCCCTCCTCGCCGTGCGCAACATCGAGGTTGTCTATGACGACGTCATCCTGGTGCTGCGCGGCCTCAGCCTCGAGGTGCCGAGGGGCGCGATCGTGGCGCTGCTTGGGGCGAATGGCGCCGGCAAATCGACCACGCTGAAAGCGATCTCTGGCCTGCTCAAGACCGAGGACGGCGAAGTGACGCGCGGCGAGATCGTCTTCGACGGCGAGCGCATCGACGGCATCGATCCCGACAAGATCGTCCGCCGCGGCATCTTTCAGGTGATGGAGGGTCGCCGCATCGTCGCCGACATGACGTCGCTGGAAAACCTGAAACTCGGCGCCTTTACACGCAATGACCGCGAGGTCGATGCCGATCTCGAGATGGTCTTCAAATATTTTCCGCGCCTGAAGGAGAGAACGGGACTGGCCGGCTATCTCTCCGGCGGCGAGCAGCAAATGCTCGCGATCGGCCGTGCGCTGATGGCGCGGCCGAAGATGATCTTGATGGACGAGCCCTCGATGGGCCTGTCGCCGCTGCTGGTGAAGGAGGTGTTTGCCATCATCAAGCAGATCAACCGGGATCTTGGCGTCACTATTTTGCTCGTCGAGCAGAATGCGCGCGCCGCACTGTCGGTCGCAAGCCACGGTTACATCATGGAGCAGGGCAAGGTCGTGCTCGATGGCACCGCCGACGCGCTGCGGAATAATGAAGACGTCAAGGAGTTCTATCTCGGCGGCGCCGGCGACCAGCGCAAGAGTTTCAAGAACCTGAAGAGCTTCAAAAGGCGCAAGCGGTGGCTGTGAGTACAAGTCGGGCCGTCGTTCTGGCCCGTGCGAAGCGCGAACCTCTGATCCACAATGCGCATCGGGGGACCTCGAGATTCCGGGTTCGGCCATCCAGGCCGCCCCGGAATGACGTGCGTGGGGCATAGCACATGAGCGACTACTACGACTCCCGTGAAACGCGCGATCCCGCCGAGCGCGAGGCTGAGTTGTTTACGCGGCTGCCTTCCATTCTGCGCAAGGCGATGGAAGCGCCGGCCTATGCGGAGCGCCTGCGCGGCATCGATCCTGCCGCGATCACCAGCCGCGCTGCCCTGGCGCAACTGCCTGTGCTGCGCAAATCCGAGCTGCCCGCCCTGCATAAGGCCGCCCCGCCCTTCGGCGGCTTCGTTGCGACGCCGCCTGGCTCCTTCGCGCGCCTCTTCACCTCGCCGGGCCCAATCTTCGAACCCGAGACCGCGCATACCGACCCCTGGCGCGGCGCGCGGGCGCTGTTCGCGGCCGGCTTCCGGCCGGGCGATGTCGTGCTCAACACCTTCAGCTATCATCTGACGCCCGGCGGCTTTATCTTCGATGCCAGCGCGCGGGCGCTTGGTTGTGCGGTCATTCCGGCCGGCCCCGGCAATACCGAGGCGCAATTCGAGCTGATCGAGGCCTATTGCCCGACCGGCTATAGCGGCACGCCGGATTTCTTAAAGATCCTGATCGATGCGGCGATCGCCGCCGGCCGCGACGTCTCCTCAATCAAGCGCGCGCTGGTCTCGGGCGCAGCCTTTCCGCCCTCGCTGCAGAAGGAGATCAAGTCGCACTGCATCGACGCCTATCAGGCTTTCGGCACCGCCGATCTCGGCATGATCGCCTTCGAGACGCCGGCGCGAGAGGGCATGGTGGTCAACGAGGATATCATCCTGGAGATCGTGAAGCCCGGCACCGGCGAGCCGGTTGCGCCTGGTGATGTCGGCGAGATCGTCGTCACCTCGCTCGCTCCGGATCATCCCTGGATCAGGCTTGCGCTCGGCGACCTCACCGCCAGCCTGCCCGGCATCAGCCCGTGCGGCCGCACCAACATGCGCATCAAGGGCTGGATGGGCCGCGCCGACCAGACCACGAAGGTCAAGGGTATGTTCGTGCGGCCCGAACAGATCGCCGAGATCGCAAAACGCCATTCGGCGCTCGGCCGCGTGCGCCTGGTCGTCACACGCTCCGGTGAGACCGACGTGATGACCTTGAGGGCGGAATGCGAGTCGCCGAGCGAAAGCTTGCAGAGCGAGCTTTCGGCCACCTTGCGCGCCCTGACGAAGCTCGGCGGTGTGGTGGAGCTGGTCGCCGTCGGCTCATTGCCCAATGACGGCAAGCTGATCGCGGACGAGAGATAGACCAATCCATGAGCGACGAAGACACGCTTCGCACGCGCGGAGCGAAATCTCATGCCGAGGTGGCGCTCGCAAAAGTGATTGCGGCCAAGCCGCCCTGGACCGAACACAAGACCGGTAGTTTTGTCTTTTTTTGAAACCCCCCGACTTCGGCGGGATTGTTCTTGGCAGCAACCCAGGAGGACAATCATGGCAATCCAGATCGTGATGGACCGCTCGGGCGACACCCGCCACCGCTTCGACCGCAATGACGCGCAGGAACTGGCCAAGGCGGAGCAGCGCTTCTACGAGCTGACGAAGGTCGGCTTCACCGCCGCTGTGCGGACCGGTGCGGGCGAGATCTCGCAGATCCGGTCCTTTGATCCACACGCGCAAGAAACTGTCTTCCTCCCCCGGCTGGTCGGCGGATAACGGCCCTGCGCCATGCCGCGCTCCACGCCGCCTCGCACAGGAGAACGTTCGCGGGTGAGAGCCACAAGGGCTCTCTTCATCAAACACGGCGCCGAAAGGACCCCGGAAGGCCGATCCCTGCTGCTTCTGCGGGAGTGGCTGTCGCCAGCCCAGCGGGCGCAGTTTGGGAAAAAGGGATATTTCGAGGTGATCGGCGGCGAAACCGGCAAGCGGTACCGGATCTATCCGGGCGCCATCTCGAACGTGTGCGAGATCGACGAAAAAGGCCGCCCAAAGCTCGGCCTGTGCTTCCGAACGCTCGGCGAGCTGCCGATCGGAGACGTGATGCTTGCCCAAAAGATCGCGCTGGAAAGCTCGGAGAGCAGCGCCCTCGCGGTGGCCAGACGATTCCTTCCAAACGGTTTCTGGTTCCGCGGAAGCAGGCTCCTTGGCTGAGCGGAGACGGCGGTTCGACCCGCAACCGTGCTCGCAGACCGCCGGGCTTCATGCAACTAACCTGCGCGAAGCGTTTTTATCTGCAACCAGAAGTTGGCACCTATCGATACACCGCCGTCTACAGCTCCTGCGGTGATTTGTCGCTAGGCTTCAGCCGCGCGCGTTGCCGCCTCCGTCTGTTGCTATCGCCCCCACCCGTCTAGCGGAAGACTCCCACGCTGGTATAAGCCTCACGAGACTTGGTCCCAGGCGGTGAAGTCACATCGCGCTCGAATACCAGGCGCGCCGATGCCAAGGGCATTGCCGTGCTCGAGGACGGTGCGATTGCCACTCCGGTGTCGCCGCTTGGGAGCACAGCGGGGAAGAAGCAGTCCAGGAGGCGAAGACATGACGGACGCGTTCGAGCAGACCCGCAAAGCGAACAGCATTCCGCACTCCGTACTGGATACCACGGGCATGCCGGCCCGGCGGGCTTATGCGCTATGGCAGGAACAGATGGGCGCGCTGGGGGACATTCGCCTCTCCCGTTCTCTCGACGACGGGTTTGAGGCCCATGTCGAGGCGTTCCTGCTCGGCAATATGGTCCTGTGCACATCGCGCTCGGCGGCACAGACCTTCGATCGCTCCCGTTTTCGCATCGCCCAGGACGGGGTGGACCACTATGTCTTGCGTTTTCTCAGCCGCGGCAATGCATTTTGCCGCACGCGAGACACAGACTACAAGTTGCGCCCCCAGGACCTCTTCATCAACGATCTGAGCGCCGTGATGCGGACGGCGATTTCGGATCTCGAGGCGCTGTCCCTTATCATTCCCCGCGCCATGCTTGCCCCTTTGCTGAGAGAGCCCGATGCGCAGGACCTGCGCGTCGTGCGCGGCGAGAATGTTCTGATCAAATTGCTGCAAGATCATCTTTGGTCCTTGTTCCGTCATGCGCCCCGCATGAACGGAGACGACGTGTCCGCCCTGACGGCCCCCACTCTGGATCTGGTGGCGGCGGCCATCAACGGCGCAGTCGCGGAGGAGCGCGCGTCCGGCGTGACGACATGCCTGGTCGACGCCATTTGCCGCCATGTCCGGCTGCACATGATGGATGGCGATCTTTCGCCGGAAAAGATCGCCGCGCATTTCGGCATATCCCCGCGCAAATTATCTTATCTCTTCGAGGAGATGGGTGGGATCTCAGCCTATATCCAGTCGCAGCGCCTGCATCTTGCGCGGCGGGTGCTGGCCGATCCGGCGCAGCGGGACACGACGATTGCCGATCTTGCCGAGAGATTCGGCTTTTCTCACCGGCCCAGTTTCACCCGTGCTTTCGAGCGGGTTCACGGCATGAGCCCCCGGCAGGTCCGTGCATTGGCGCTGGCCAAGAAAACCGCGAGACAGGATGCCCTCTCTTCCTCCTGGCACGAGTGGATCAGGGAGCCTGGAGCATGATACGGAAAGCCGCTACGTCGCGCTGACATCAGCCGATAGCATCTCGTCTTGCGCGTAAGGATACGTTTTTGACCGGTATCTGCGCATAGGGCTTCTTCCGGCCACCGGCCATCGGCAACCATTGATTTTGCCAACCCGTTGTTGCGACTTGCCGATTTTGGCATGTTTCCGGGCGGTTTGAGTTGGCGAGACGGCGGGCATTTTTTATCGGGTTGCTTGTTGGCAGCGCATCCCTCCCAAGTTACGCGCAGGATGCCGGATCTCTGCTGCGGGAGCAGCAGCGGCAGCAGGACCTGCAGCGGCTGGAGCGCCTGCCGCAGCCGGAGGAAAGCCGGCCGCGACCGGTGCCTGCCGTCGGCCCCGAGAACGGCGAGACCATTGTGGTCCGCGACCTGCGCTTCACCGGCAAGGTCGAGCTCTTGCCCGCGGCGAAGCGGGCCAGCATCATCGCAGCCGACAAGGGCAAGCGCCTCGGCATATCAGGAATCAAAGCCATTGCCGACGAGGTCACCATCGCGATCCAGGCGCGAGGGCGGATGCTCGGCTACGCCGTGCTGCCGCCCCAGGACATCACGGAAGGTGTCGTCACCATTCATATCCTCGAGGGGAAACTGGAGAGGATCGAGTTCGAGCGGAAGTCAGGCGTGCGGATCCGGGAGGAGCTGCTGAGCGGGATCGCCTCCTCCCGCGTACAGCCTGACGGCCTCGAGAAGCAGGACCTGGAGGACGCGCTGCTCCGCATGAACGACCTGCCCGGGGTGAGCGCGCGGGCGAAGCTCGTGCCGGGCGCGACACCGCAGAGCAGCAGGCTTGTCATCGATGTCGAGCAGCAGCCGATCGTCTCCGCGGCCGCCTGGGGCGACAACTACGGCAATGCGTCCACCGGCGAGGCGGAGAGCAGTGCGCAGCTCACGCTGACCGACCTGACGGGCTATGGCGACCAGACGCGCCTCGGCGGAACGTTTTCGGAAGGCCAGCAATTCGGGCAGGCCAATGTCAGCATGCCCTTGTGGGCGAGCGGCTTCACGGCCAATGCCAATTACCAATATCTGACCTACCGCGACAGGGATGATCTCGGCAAAGCCCTCGGGCTCGAAGGCCACGCGCATTTTGTAGGGTTCGGGCTCGACTACAGCCTCATCCGCTCACGCGACCTCAATGTCCGCCTGTCCGAAACATTGAACTGGAAGGCGCTGGTCGACGACTCCGTAGTGGGTCGGCTTCAGAACAAGCGCTCGATTTCCGAAACATTCGCGGTCTCCGGCGACATGCGCGATGGCCTTTTCGGCGGCGGGCTCACGAGCTGGTCGCTGGGATGGACGTTCGGCAATCTCGACCTCTCGCGCGTGGAGAGCGCGTTGGCCGTCGATCAACTGGGGTTGCAGACGCAAGGCGGTTTCCATCGTCTCAATGCGAGCTTCGCGCGGCTGCAGAAGCTGCCGGGCGATTTTTCACTGTTCGCGCGCCTCTATGGGCAGTGGGCCAGCAAGAATCTCGATTCGTCGGAGGATTTCGCCCTCGGCGGTCCGTATGGCGTGCGCGGCTATCCGGTAGGCGAAGGGCGCGGCGACATGGGTCTCCTGGAGACCATCGAGCTGCGCTACGACGCGCCGATCCCCCCGGCATGGGGACAGGTGCAACTCGCAACATTCCTCGATGCCGGCCAGGTTCGCATCAACCGCTTCCAGAACGGCGTGCCGACGCTGAATGAATGCGGCTGCAACGCATACGGCCTCGCGAGCACGGGCCTCTCCGCGCGCTGGACGCGGGAGAATGTGAGCTTGTCCGTTACATGGGCGCATACGCTCGGCGACAATCCAGGCCGCTCTGTTTTCACCGATGCGAATGTCGACGGCAAGACCAGCAGTCAGCAGGTCTGGCTTCAGGGCACGATCAGGTTTTGATCCGGAGGGCCGCAGATGAACAGGATCTACAAGCACATCTGGTCGAAGACCCTCGGCCGCCTGATCGTGGTCCCCGAATGCGTGAAGGGCGGGCAAGGCCGAAAAGCCGGGCGGCGCAGGATCGGCGCTTTGCTGGCGTCCACCACCGCCCTCTCCTTCGCGGGTCCGGCCGTCGCGCAAAGTGCCCTGCCGAGCGGCGGTCAGGTGGTCTCGGGCGCTGCGACGATCGCGACCAGCGGCAACGCCATGACGATCAATCAGTCCACGGACCGGATCATCGCCAACTGGCAGAGCTTCTCGATTGGCGCCGGCAACTCCGTCACCTTCAATCAGCCGAGCGCCTCCTCGGTCGCCCTCAACCGTGTCGTCGGACAGGATCCGTCGCAGATCCTCGGCTCGCTCACCGCCAATGGACAGGTCTTCCTGGTCAATCCCAACGGCATCGCCGTCGGGAAAGGCGCGAGTGTCCAGACCGGCAGCTTCGTAGCCTCGACACTCGGCATCACCGATGAGAATTTTCTTGCCGGCAATTATCGCTTCACGGGGACCGGCGGGTCCATCGTCAACCAGGGCAACATCAACGGCAACGTCGTCGCGCTGATCTCTCCCTCCGTGACCAACGAGGGAACGATCAAGGGCTCGACCGCGCTGGCTGCCGGCACTGACGTGCTGCTCGATTTCAACGGCGACGGGCTGATCTCGGTCGAGGTCAAGGCCTCGACTATGGCGACGCTGGTCCAGAACAAGGGGCTGATCAAGGCCGACGGCGGCTCGGCGATCCTCACCGCCAAGGGCGCCTCCGACGCCATGAAGGGCGTCGTCAACAATTCCGGCACGGTGCAGGCGCAGACGATCGGCAAGAAGAAGGGCCGCATCTACCTGCTCGGCGACATGGATCATGGGGAGGTCAATGTCTCGGGCAAACTCGACGCCTCAGCGCCGAACGGCGGCGACGGCGGCTTCATCGAGACCTCCGCCAGGAAGGTCAAGGTCGCCGACAATGGATCCGTCACCACCAAGGCCGCGAGCGGTGCGACCGGGACCTGGCTGATCGATCCCAACGACTACACCATCGCCGCCTCCGGCGGCGACATCAGCGGCGCGGTGCTCTCCAGCTACCTCGCCAGCACAGATATCACGATCAAGAGCAGCTTCGGCACGCAGCCGGGAAACGGCGACATCTTCGTCAACGACAACGTGAGCTGGTCGGCCAACACGCTGACGCTCAGCGCCGCCCGCAACATCGTGATCAACAGCGCGATGTATGCCTCGGGCACTGCCGGCCTCGCGCTCGAATACGGCCAGGGCGCGGTCGCCTCCGGCAATACGGCGACCTACACGGTGAACGCGCCCGTCAACCTCTCGCCCTCAAGCGTCTTCACCACCAAGCTCGGCTCCGATGGACCCACCACCGACTATACGATCATCACCAGCCTGGGCAGCCAAGACAGCGCCACGGCCGCCGACCTGCAAGGCATGCGGGGCAATCTGTCCGGCCATTACGTGCTGGGGGCCGACATCGATGCCAGCGCCACATCGGGCTGGAATTCCGGTGCGGGGTTCAATCCCATCGGCCCGAGCCTTGTCGGCTTTACCGGCACTCTCGACGGCCTCGGCCACACGATCTCCAACCTGACAATCAATCGGTCCACGCAGCAAGGCGTCGGCCTGTTCGGCAATACGAACTTCGCGACGATCCGCAATGTGGGCCTTGTCGGCGCGGCAATAACCGGCCTCAATAGCGTCGGCGGATTGGTTGGTTCCAGCAATAGCACCACAATCAGCAATTCCTCTGTCTCCGGCTCGGTAGCCGGAAACGGCAACGTCGGTGGCCTGGTCGGGGCGACCGACCTCGGCACGATCACCGGGTCCTACACAATCGCCGCGGTGAACGGCAGCGACAATGTCGGCGGGCTGGTGGGGCTTAACTTCCAGGGCACGATCGGCAATTCCCACGCTTCAGGCGTGACGGCAGGAACCAACCAGGCGACTGGCGGGCTGGTGGGGGTTAACGAGGGCGCGATCAGCAATTCCTACGCGTCCGGCCGTGTGGTCGGCAATGACGACGCCGGCGGGCTGGCAGGAGTGATCGCCGCCGGCGGCACGATCAGCAATTCCTATGCCTCCGGTACAGTGACGGGGACCGACCAGGTTGGCGGGCTCGTTGGCCTTATCTCATCCGGCATCGTCAGTAATTCGTATGCCACTGGTCCGGTAGGTGGCGCTACGAACGTCGGCGGGCTGGTGGGATTTAATGCTGACACCATCAACAATTCTTACGCCACTGGTTCGTCCATGGGTTTTACGAGTGTCGGCGGACTGGTAGGGTCTAATGGCGGTACGGTCACGGCCAGCTTCTATAACGCCGAAACAACCGGTCGGAGCGTCGGCTGCGGCGGCAATAGCGGCACATGTTCGGCGACGGGGCTGACCACAGCCCAGATGAACAATCCTTTCACCTTCATCGATGCGGGATGGGATTTCGCTTCCGTCTGGGGCACGCCGACGGCGGGCGGCGCGCCGCTGTTGCGATCGCTGACGACGGCCGCACTCTATGATTATTACGTGCGCCTCTCCGGCAGCCTCTCGATGGTCTACGGCGACAGCAATCCCTCCCTGGCAGGCATCACGCTTGACGGCGTGGGGGCCGGCAATGTCTCCCTGAACTGGGGCAGCGCCATCACCTCGTCGACGAATGCCGGCACCTATGCGTGGTCCGGGTCGAACGTCCTGTCGCTGTCATATTCCATGGGCTCGGCAAACCAGTATTACGTTGATTACGGCTCGGGCAGCCTCTCCATCAAGAAGCGGGTGCTGGGTCTTGCCGGCAGCCGCACCTATGACGGCACCACCGATCTCGCCGCCTCGATCTTCACCCTGAACAATCTCGCCAATGGCGAGACGTTGACGCTCTCCGGCAGCGGCTCGATGGCGAACAAGAGTGCCGGAACGAGCAAATCGCTGACGCTCGGCACGCTTACGCTCGGAGACGGCACCGGCCTTGCGTCGAACTACACGCTCGTGGGCGGCACGGATACGGTGGACATCCAGAAAGCGGCGATCTCGGGCATCACCGGCATCACGGCCGCGAACAAGATCTATGACGGCACCACAAGCGCCACGCTGGATACGTCGGGTGCGACTTTCACCGGCATCATCTCCGGGGACCGGCTGACGATTGTGGGCGCCACCGGCACCTTCGCTGACAAGAATGCCGGCGTGGGCAAGACCGTCAGCATCTCGGGCCTGACGTTCGGCGGCCCGGACGCCGGCAATTACACGATTGGCGGAACCGCAACGACCACCGCTGACATCGCCAAAGCCGTGATCACCTCGATCACCGGCATCACCGCGGCCAACAAGACCTATGACGGCACGACCAGCGCCGCGTTGAACACCTCCGGTGCGAGCTTCACCGGCATGATCTCCGGCGACAGCCTGACTGTTGCGAGCGCCACTGGCGCTTTTGCCGACAAGAACGCCGCGACGGGCAAGACCGTCACCATATCCGGCCTGACGCTCGGCGGCATGGATGCCGGCAACTACACGCTCGCCGCAACGAGCGCGACCACCACCGCCGACATCGCCAAGGCCGCGATCAGTGCAGTCACGGGGATCACGGCCGCGAACAAGACCTATGACGGCACGACCTTTGCCGCGCTGAATACCTCGGGTGCGGGTTTCACCGGCATGATCGCGGGCGACAGCCTGACCGTTGCGGGTGCCACCGGTGCTTTTGCCGACAAGAATGCCGGCGTCGGCAAGATCGTCACCATCTCGGGCCTGACGCTCGGCGGCGCGGACGCCGGCAACTACGCCCTCGCCGCCACGACCGCGACCACCATGGCCGACATCGCCAAGGCCGCGATCACCGCAGTCACGGGGATCACGGCCGCGAACAAGACTTATGACGGCACGACAAGCGCCACGCTCGACACCTCGGGTGCGGGCTTCAACGGCCTGATCTCCGGCGACAGCTTGACGTTGGCGAGCGCTACTGGTGCTTTCGGTGACAAGAACGCCGGCGTAGGCAAAACCGTCAACGTCTGGGGCTTGACGCTTGGCGGCGCGGACGCCGGCAACTACACCCTCGCCGCCACGACCGCGACCACCACGGCCGACATCGCCAAGGCGCCGATCACCGCGGTCGCGGGAATCACGGCCGCGAACAAGATCTATGACGGCACGACAAATGTCGCGCTCGATACCTCGGGTGCGAGTTTCACCGGCACGATCTTGGGGGACAGCTTGACGCTTGTGGGTGCTACCGGCGCGTTCAGCGATAAGAATGCTGGCGTTGGCAAGACGGTGACGATCTCGGGCCTGACGTTCGGCGGCGCCGATGCCGGCAATTACACATTCGCCGGAACGGCCGCGACCACGGCCGATATCGCCAAGGCGACGATCACGGCGATTTGGGGAATCACGGCCAACGACAAGATCTTTGACGGCTCGACGGCGGCAACCCTGAACACATTGACCGCACGCTTCAACGGCATGATGCCCGGCGACGAGCTCAGCATCGGGTCCGCCGCTGCCGTCTTCGACAGCGCCACGCCGGGATACCGCAAGCCCGTCACCATCACGGGCTTAACACTCGCCGGCGCCGATGCCGGCAATTACACGCTCGCCGACACAACGGCCTCCAGCACCGCCAGCATCGTTGTCGGCAACACCGCGCCGCTCTTGCCCGAACAGATCGAAAGGACCGCCGTCAGCGGCTTCGGAGCCCCAACGGCCCTCTTGCTCGATCCCGGCCCAACCCTGGTCGAAACCTCCAACGCAAGATCCTGGAATGAACGTCCGTAAATTCGCCTCGTGACCGGTCCGTCGGCGCGGATCAACCGAACTCCTTCACCAGCTCGATCACATGCTGCTGCTGGGCGGGGGTGATCTCGGCGAACATCGGCAAGGAGAGGATTTTGCCCTGATCCCCAAAGGCATTGGGAAACTGCTCCGGCCGATGCGCGAAGCGCGCATAGGCGGGCAGAAACGGCAATGCGGTCGGATAATTCACCGCGGTCTGCACGCCGCTCGCATTGAGATGCGCTGCCAGCGCGTCGCGACGCGGATGCTTGATGGTATAGAGGTGGTAGACGTGCTCGCGGCCGGGCGCGACCTGCGGCACCTCGACAGTCTCGATTTGATTTAGCCCGGCATCGTAAATCCTGGCGGCCTCCTGCCGCGCCCTTGTCCAGGCGGCGAGATGCGGCAGCTTCGCCGACAGGATTGCGGCCTGAATGCCGTCCAGCCGGCTGTTGATGCCCTCGATCTCGTGCTTGTGCTTGATCAGGCCGCCATGGCGCGCCAGCATCGCGATCCGCTCGGCGAGCTTGTCGTCATTGGTGATCACCGCGCCCGCATCACCCATCGCGCCGAGATTCTTGCCGGGATAGAACGAATAGGTCGCAGCCGCACCGAAGCTGCCGACCGGCCTGCCCTTATAGCGCGCCAGATGCGCCTGCGCGCAATCCTCGATCACCCAGAGCTTATGCTTCTGCGCAATCGCCATGATGGCGTCCATGTCCGCCGCCTGGCCATAGAGATGCACCGGGATGATGCCGACGGTGCGCGGCGTGATCGCGGCTTCGATCGCCTTCGGATCAATCGTGAACGTCGCCCCGTCCGTGTCGCAAAACACGACCGTTCCGCCGGCGTGAGTAATCATCGCCGAGGTCGAGATCCAGGAATGCGCCGTCGTGATCACCTCATCGCCCGGCTCAACCTTCAGCGCAGCCATCGCCAGGTAAAGCGCATCAGTGCCGTTGGCGCAGGAGATGCAGTGCCTGGCCTCCGCAGCGCGCGCGAACTCACGCTCGAACGCATCGACATAGGGCCCGCGAATGAAGGCGTTGTCGCGGATGACGCTCGCGATCGCGCCGTCGATCTCGGCCTTGATCGTCTGATACTGCAACTGCAGGTCGGCGAAAGGTACCTTCATCCCATTCTCACTTCCGCACCCGCAACAAGCGCGCCGGATTGCCGGCATAGGTACCGGGTGTGGTGATGTCCTTGGTCACCACCGCCCCCGCCCCGATTACCACATCGTCCACGATGTGCACCGGCAGGATGGTCGCGTTGGAGCCGATGGAGACGCGATTGCCGATCACGGTCTCACGCCACAGTTCCTTGCGGCCACGCGCGGGGGCTCCGGTCGAAAACGTGTCGTTGATGAACATCACGCCGTGGCCGATGAAGCAATCCTCGCCGATGGTCACCAGCTCGCAGATGAAGGCATGCGACTGCACGCGCGTGCGCGCGCCGATGCTCACATCCTTCTGGATCTCGACAAACGGCCCGACAAAGCAGTCGTCGCCTATTCTGCAGCCGTAGAGATTGCAGGGCTCGACGATGCTGACCCGCGCGCCGAAATCGACATCGCGCACGCCCGCCTGATGCATTTGCGGCGCTCTCACGACACCATGCCCAGCCGGCTCAAGCGCGGCTCGAAGCGCAGCGCCACCTCGTGGCCGGTTTCGATCGACTCGTAAAGCGCCGAGATCAGCTCGAGGCTCTTGCGCCCCTCCAGCCCATCCACCAGCGCCGCGCGCTGGCTGACCAGGCACTCCACGACATGCTGATAATAGGCCTGATGGCCGAAACCGTAGACATTCGGCGGATTGACTGAGAATTTGTCGATCACCTCCTTGTCCGACGGCAGTTCGCCGACGAAACGCCAATGCCTGATCTGGTTCACCGCAAAGCCCGCGATTTCGACCGTGCCTTTCTCGCCCAGGATGGAAAGCGAGCCCTCGAGGTCGGCCGGGCGCGTCGCGGTGGTCGCCTCGATGATCCCGAGCGCGCCGTTGCGGAATTTCAGCGTGGCGACCGCGGTGTCCTCCGTCTCGATTTTCACCAGCGCGGAGACGGCGCGGGCATGCACGCTGACGACGTCGCCGAAGAACCACTCCAGCATGTCGATGTGGTGGCTGGCCTGGTTGCAGAGCACGCCGCCGTCATAGGCCCAGGTTCCGCGCCAGGCGTCCTGATCGTAATAGGCCTGGTCGCGGCACCAGCGCACACGTACCGTGCCCAGCACGAGCTTTCCGAACCGGCCCGCATCGAGCGCCTCGCGCGCTTTCACCACCGGCACGTTGAAGCGGTTCTGCTTGACGACAAACAGCTTGACCCCGGCCACGTCGCAGGCGCGGATCATCTCATCGGCATCCTGCAGCCGCAGCGCCATCGGCTTCTCGACCACCACATGCTTGCCGGCCCTGGCGCAGGCGATGACATGGACGGGATGCAGCCCGCTCGGGGTCAGCACCGACACCACGTCGATGTCCTTGCGCGCGAGGAATTCCTCGATGTCGTAACTCGCGGGCACGCCGAATTTGGCCGCGATGCCATCTGCCCGTGCGCGCACCGGATCGCAGACAGCGACGAGCTTTGCGCCCTCGATGTGATTGCCACCCAAGAGATCGGAATGGCGCTTGGCAATGCGCCCGCATCCGAGCAGGCCAAATCTGATCATCAAGACTTCCTTTGCGGACGGCCTCTCGAGCGGCAGGCAAACCCTTATGATGGCACTTGGCAGGAGTGCGCGGCACAAGGTCGGCCCGCCCCGTATATTCAAAAAAGACCGGGTAAATCAAGGCGATTGGGGCTGCCCTGTCCGGCCGGCGCCGCTGTGCGGCCCGGCCGCAGGCGACGCTTCCCGCACAGGCGGTGCGGCGAGGCTGGAACGCAAAATGCCCCTTTGCAAGCCGCAGCCCGATGCACTAGCTTCTGCGGCCTCTTCCGATGTCATTCAGGCCGCAGCCGCGGCGTTTGGCGGTTTGGTGCGTTCTAATGACCGACAACACCACGGTGCTCGTCACCGGCTCGGACGGCTTTATCGGCCGCCATCTCGTTCCCTATCTTGCTTCGCATGGTTTTCATGTGATCGCGGCCTCGCGCTCGGCGGCCGCAGCTGGCGACAATATCACCGCCGTCGGCCTACCGGATCTCTCCACGCCGTTCGATTGGACACCGCTGTTGGAGCAATGCGACGCGGTCGTGCATTTGGCGGGCATCGCCCACACCTATGCCGACGAGGACCTCTATGACCTCGTTAATCACCGCGCCACCCAGGCACTCGCCCGTACGGCCGCGGGGCTTGGCAAGCATCTCGTCTTCATCTCCTCGATCGCCGCACAATCGGGCTCTTTCTCCGACCAGGAACTGACCGAGGACGACCTGCCGCAACCGACCAACGCCTACGGTCGATCGAAGCTCGCCGCCGAAGAGGCCATTCGGAGGGCCGGCGGCTCGTTCACCATCCTGCGCCCGGTCGTGATTTACGGCCAGGGCGAAAAAGGCAATCTCGCAACGATCCGGAAAATCGCGCGGCTGCCCCTTCCATTGCCGTTCGGCGGCCTGACCGCACGGCGCTCGGTCCTGTCGGTGCAGAATCTGAGTTCGGCGATCACGACCGCCTTGACCGATCCGCGCGCACGGCGACAGACCTTCATCGTCTCGGACCCGACGCCGGTCACTGTCGCCGATCTCATCGCGCGCTACCGTGCAGGTTTCGGCCGGCCCGCCTGGCTTTTCCCCGCGCCGAAAGTGCTGTTCGAGCTGGCCCTGAAAATTGCTGGGCAGACGCCGATCTGGCAGCGGATCGGCTGCCCGCTGGTGGCGCGGCCCAACAAGCTGCTGGCGCTCGGCTGGAAGCCGGTCGAGTTCTCAAGGCTCGGACTGGCAGGCAAGTGAACGGCACCAGCCCGACCGTCCCGCAACAGGACCATCCGCATGATCGTTAACAAGGATTCGCCCGTTACAGGCTCGCTTTCCGAGCGCGCTGCTCTGGTCCTCTTGATCGCCGTTCACATCGTCCTCTGCTGCGTTTCGCTGGTCTATCTCAGTCGCAACTACTCCGGCTACCATATCTATTTTGATCCGGCTCTGCGTAGCGGCGCGATTGCAGTTGTTGCTGCTTTTTCGATCCTCTCGCTTCTGTTTGTGCGATTTCCTTTCAGCTTCGGCTATCTCGTCGGTTTCTATTTCTACACGATGGTGACCGGTTATCTCTGGCTCAACTGCTTCTCGGATTTCAACTATAATCACTCGTTGAGTGGCGCCTCTGCGGCTGCCGCGATGGTCACCTTCCTCATCCCCGCACTATTCATCTCAAGGCCGATTCATGGCAGCAGCATCATCGGAGCCGCGACATTCGATCGCCTCCTGACTGCCATTTTGGTTGCGGGCGTCCTGACCGTCCTCGTTGGTGCAGGCTACAACTTTAAACTCGTTTCACTGGCGCAGATGTATGAATTCCGCAGCAAGCTCAGTATGCCTGGCATGCTGAACTACGCAATCGGGATCGTATCGAACGCGCTGCTGCCTTTCGCTTTCGCCTGCTTTGCCGTGCGTCGAAACTATTGGCGCGCGGTCCTCACGCTCGCCGTTCTGGTGTTCTTTTATCCGATTACTCTCAATAAGGTAGCCCTCTTCACGCCTGTGTGGCTCTTGATCATAGCGATCCTCTCGCGTCTGTTCGGCTGCCGCATAACAACCGTCATCTCGCTGTTGCTGCCGCTCACAGCTGGGACGATTGCGTATACGACGCTCGGTCAATCAGCCAGGTTTTTCTTCGAACTGATCAACTTACGAATGGTCGCGACGCCGTCGAATGCGATGGACGTCTACAACGATTTCTTTTTCCACCATCCCTACACCTATTTTTGTCAAATCAACCTTCTCAAGATGATCGTCTCCTGCCCCTATCAGGATCAATTAGGGGTCGTGATGAACCAGGCCTATCCTGGCTTCGGTAACTTCAACGCCTCACTATTTTCGACCGAAGGCATTGCCTCGGTCGGGCCTCTGTTCGCGCCGCTGTCAGTCTTGCTGTGCGGACTGGTGATCGGGTTCGCCAATCGCCTGTCCGCGGGCCTGCCCCTGCGCCTTGTCTTGATCTCGAGTTCGGTTCTCGGACAGCTTCTTTTGAATGTTCCGCTGACAACGACCTTGCTTTCCCACGGCGCTGCGTTGCTGTTCCTACTCTGGTATATCACGCCGCGCGGCATGCTGCCGGAGCAAGCTTCCCTGCTTGGACCGGCTCTCGTTCCCGAGTTCTCCCAGCGCAAGTGAGATCGGAATGGGCCGCTCTAGAGCAATTCATGGCTAGGCTGAATCGGGAGAGATTCCCCTAAGGGTTGGTTTGTGATTCAAGATGCTGGCTGGGCTGGGGGCCAGCATCTGATGAGCCGACCTCTTTCCAATGATCTGCGAGAGCGAGTGGTGGCGGCGGTGGCAGCTGGCGAGAGCTGCCGTACGGTAGCGGCACGGTTTGGTGTTGCAGTGTCGTCGGTGGTGAAGTGGTCGCAGCGCCATCGGGCGACCGGCTCGGTGAGCCCGGGCAAAATGGGCGGGCATCGCAAGCCGGTGCTGGAACCACACCGCGCTTTCATCAAAGAGCGGATCCGACAGACGCCGCATCTGACGCTGCACAAGCTGAAGGACGAACTCGCCGCGCGCGGGGTCAAGGTCTCGCACAATGCGGTCTGGACATTCCTGCGGCGCGAAGGACTGCGATTCAAAAAAACGCTGTTCGCCCTCGAGCAAGGCCGCGCTGACGTTGCGCGTCGGCGGCGACGCTGGCGGTCATGGCAGGCCAGCTTGGATCCCCAGCGCCTGGTTTTCATCGACGAGACCTGGATCAAAACCAGCATGGCCCCGCTGCGCGGATGGGGACCGAAGGGCGAGCGGGTGCGAGGTTTTGCCCCGCACGGCCACTGGCGAACGCTGACTTTTCTCGGCGCTCTGCGCTGCAATGGTCTCACGGCCCCTTGCGTCTTCGACGGGCCGATCAACGGCGAGTGCTTGCTTCCGAGCTTATGTCGAACAGCAACTCGTTCCCGTTCTCAAGCCCGGCGACATCGTCATCATGGACAATCTCGGCAGCCATAAGTCGGCCGCTCTGCGCCGCATCATCCGCGGCGCCGGCGCCAGGCTCTGGTACCTGCCGCCTTACTCACCAGATCTCAATCCGATCGAGCAGGCCTTTGCCAAGATCAAGCATTGGATGCGCATCGCCCAGAAGCGCACCATCGAAGACACTTGGCGTTGCATCGGCGACCTCGTCACAACTATCCAGCCCCGCGAATGCAGCAACTATTTCGCCAACGCAGGTTACGCTTCCGCCAAATCGTGAAACGCTTCTAGCGCCTTGCCGCATGCCATTCGCGGGCGCTTCGGATCAGCCGAGCAAAATTTTCTGCGAACGCCGCAACTCGTACCTCGACATTCGGCAGCAAGGTTCGAACCACCGGGGATCCGCTCGCGGCCCAGGTATCAGCGAGGTGGTCCGCCAGGGTTTCGGCATCATCGACCCCGAAATAGCGCGCCGTTCCGTTCGTCTGCTCCACATGGACCTCGATGTTGGACAAAACCATCGGCACGCCGAAGGACTTGGCCTCTTCGACTGTGGTACTCCAGCCTTCAAATCTTGAGGGATTGATCAGTGCTATCGCCGTGCGCAAAAACGCAAAGACGTGGGGAAGCGGAATCATTCCGAGATGACGGAAATTCGTCTCCAAACCTTGGGCCTTGATGTCGCGCGTGATGCTTTCGAAGTAGCCGGGCTCGCGCGGCTCCTCGAGGCTCCCGGACGCAACGACCAAGACGTCAACGCCGCGCTGTTTCAGAAGCGCGAGCGCCCGGATGACGAGACGGTGATTCTTGTGGACCCAAAGGTGATTGGGCAGGAAGAAGAACTTCGGCGGCACCGCATACTGCGCCAGAACCTGCAAAGCATCCACCGCCAGCAAATGGGACGCAGGCTCGCTCGCAAATTGCACCACCGCGATATTGTTCGTCAGCCTAGGGTAAAGGCTCCGCAAGTCGGCCAGAGCGCTGTTGCTGCTTAAGAGGATCGTCCGCTGACCTGCGATTTGCGCGCGAAAGCCGAGATCACGTCGCCACCGCGCCATCGGCGCAAACAGATGTGGTAGCTTGCGATGCTGAAAATCAGGAAACCATGCGATCGCAGGCAACGGCAGGCGCCGTCCGAAGAAGCGCGCCGATTCGAACACCACGTCGATTTTGGCGGCTCGAAACGCCTCGGCTGCCTGACCGTCAAGCCCGAGCGCAACTGCGCTTATCAGGCCCGCATGCCGTCGATCGAAGGCCGCCGATCTTAAAATTTCGACGCCAGGAATGGTCGCGAGAGCATCGAGTTCATCGGGAGGTGCGTAAGCTCCGGCAAAGAGAACCGGCGAAATTTGGCCTGGGCAATATCGATTGAGCGCCGCAAACAGATTGCTTTGATAGTTGTAGCCGCCTGCCCAAAGCTGGCGAGAAATGTGGGTGAACGCGACGCGAACATGACTTTTCTCATCCACGCGCCTGCCCCTTGAACCAGGTCACATAGTCCATAATCCCACGCTCCAGGGGAATCCGCCATTCGAACCCGATGCGGCGCAACGTGCTGTCATCGGCGACCAGGCTGTACGGGTCTCCGGGACGCGCGCGACCGGAATAGCTGACAGTCGTCTCTCCGCCAAAATGCCGCACCATCATGTCGGCGATATCGGCCACACGCGTCCCGCTACCCGATCCGCCATTGATCACGCGATAGCGCTCATCGCAGGGCAGCGCACCCAGTGTCGCAAGCAGCCGCGCCACATCTCTCACGTCAGTCCAATCCCGCATTTCACTGCCAGTGCCACCCAGGTTCAGGCTTGGGCCACCCTGGCTGAGCCGGGAACAGACATCCCAGAGCAATTGCTTACGAAGATTGGCGCCATAGACCGAAAATAGTCGCACGACCACGCTGGATATCCCGTAGCTCAGCGCGTAGCTCTTGCACAATTGCTCCATCATCAGCTTGTGATGGCCGTAAGGCGCCATCGGCGCCAATGCCGCATGTTCGGAAATCGGCCCGTCATGGTTGGCGCCATAGACCGCCGCACTTGAGGCCACCACCAAAAGACAATGCGGCGCGGAATTGCGCAGCCATTCGAGAAGCCTTGCGGTGCTCGCCACCGTCCGCGAGAAGTCTTCGAGAGGCAGTTCGATAGATAGCCCAACCGAAGAGCCGCCCGCGAGATGGAAAATCTTGGACGGCAAGCCATGCATGGCGGCGAGCGCGTTCAGATTGGCGGCCTCGATCTCGCCATTGATCCAGGTTTTTAGACCAAGACGGCGCCGATCAGACTCGTCGAACGCGCCATGACCGAGGCCGTGAACCGCATCGCCAGCCCTGGCCAATTCGCTTATCAGATAACGGCCGATAAACCCGTTCGCGCCGGTAATCCAAACGCTCATGGCTCAAGCCTTTGGGGGATCATGGTAGAAGGCGTTGCTGGCAAATTGCCGCTGCTGCGGCTGCTCGCGCAGCCAGACCACAGCTTGCTCCCACACCGTGAAATTCGATCACCGCTCATCGGGCGCGAGCTCCCTCACGACAACAGCCGGGTTGCCGGCGACGATCGAATAGGGTGGCACATCCTTCGTCACCACCGCACCTGCGGCGACGATCCCTCCCTCGGCAATGGTAATTCCGCGCGTGATGATTGCGCACGCCCCGATCCAGGCGTCATCACCGATCCTGATCGGTTTGTCGTCGAGGAAAACGTCCTTGGGATGACCCGTCGTGGAGATCCGCCTATGGTGCGCGTGGCGCTCCGATGCCGGAATGGGATGGGTCAGATTGTCGAACATATTGACGGAATGAGAAATCAGGACGCGGTTTCCAATGTCGATGGATGCCCCCGACCAGATGCGCGTGCCGACGCCCACATAGCACCATTCGCCGATGGAGATTCGTCCCCCGTGAGCGTAGATCATCAACTCGCCTCGGACATGTGAGTGGGCACCGATGACGATTTGGCTGCTATCGCCCGATGCATTCCTGATGCGCGCGGTATGGCTTATGAAGGCGCCGTCTTCCAGGCGGCACGTTGCTCGCCCAATCAGCCGCTGAATGATGAAATGCAGGTTCACGCCGTCAAGCGCGTGCGCGCAATAACGCTTCAATGTAGCAATCCGGCCCGTCGAGTGCCCTCCACCCGCCGATGTCAAATCGCTTGCGCCCAATATAAACCTCCCATCGCTCTATCAGATCGGCCGCGAGAACCTATCAGCCGACTGTCTAGCATAACCGGTTTACCCGCAAAGCCTATCGACATTGCTTAAAGACGCGCCACGAGGGCTTCGAACGCAGACCATTGGCGCGCTTTGCTATAGGTCTTGCCGATCTGCCTTCGCCCATTGTCGGCGATCCACTGGACACGGTCCCAGTCGTGCAAAGACCGCTGAATTTGCCGAATACAGCTCTCCGCATCCGAGTAGGTCAGCATGGTCTCTTCGTTTCGCATTCCGTTGGGATAGTTGCCCTCGTCGGACAGCAGCAACGCGCCGCACCCAAAGGCTTCAAAACAACGCATATTGCCGCGATCGGCGCCCGCCATATCGATCGCCCCGTTCAGGACGATTTTTGATTGCCCGATCAGGTCGTAAAGCTGGCGTCCAAACACCGGCGATCGGGCGATTTTTGAAATCGCCTGCGGACGGCGGTGCTTCTTTAGCGGCGGCAGCAGGCGCCCGAGGGCGCTCTCCGCAAGGCGCGTCAGCCGGGATGAATCCAGGCAATAAACGACATTCGGACTGCCGGCTAGGCGAGCGACGTGTTCGAGAATTTTCGCGCGTGCCGAATGGTGCCGCGAATATCCGCCGACAAACAACAGATCGACAGCTCGTTCGCCATGCCCATAGGCCGCCATCACAGGATCGATTGCCGGCGCAAACCACTCGGCCCTGCAGCCTTTGCGGCGCCAACCCTCGAGGATCGACGGGAAATTGCCCAGAACCGCACCGTAGGCCGTGAGGTCGGCCTGCCCGGACGGCGCGGCTCGCCAGCACAGTGTCTTTCGGACACATCCGGGCAGGCGGCGGACGAACGAACTCGGAAATCGGACGGGATCGAGATTATAGAAAATCTCCGTTCGATGCTGCTCGATCTGAGCCAGGAGAATGTCGGCCAGAGATGTTTTGGCGGATAGGCCGTTCTCTTTCGCCCATTGTCGCTGCATCGTTTCATCATTGCCGCAGGCGAGAAAGCCATCCGGCTCATTGTCCAGCAAGGGCTTGAGGATATGAATCGCTCCGAAGCGATCGTCGACAAAGATTCCGCGCCTCTCTTCGAAGGACCGCGCCGTGGCTGCGAGGTCGTGCAGACGCAATAGATAGGACGGCATCAGCCCACAGTTCTGAAGCAAGCGCATGCTAGGACATCCTCGACATGGCCCATTTCAAATTGAGATAAGGCCAGATTCGTCCAGCCGTTTCCCAATTCCACGCCTTCGATAGATTGAGGCGCTGGACCTCCCGACGCAGCCTTGCCTCATCGACCAGCTCGGCAAACGCAGGGACCTTCCTATCGAGAAGCGACATCGTCCAGCCCGAAAGCGGCCCGTTCAACCACTCTGGCATGGGCGAATTGAATCCCACCTTCCGCCGGCTCATACGGATGGCTTCGGGCATCCGGTCCTTCATGGCCCGTCGCGCAATCAGTTTCGTATAGCCGGCAGATGACTTGTCCGCTGCGGGAAGTGCCATCGTGTATGTCACGAGGCGCCAATCCATGAAGGGCATCCTCACTTCGATACCGTGAGCCATCGACAGACGATCGAAGTTGCGCAGGATCGTAGGCAGTACGGTACTGTGAAACATTTTATAAAGACGCCGATTTAGAGGGCCCCAATCGGGAGGGAGATGATCCTCGGCGGCGACCAGATCGAGCGGTTGCGGCAGGCGCGCAAGCCCCTCGCGCAAGAAGAAGTGTCCGCGACAGTTCAGTACCGTAGCACGCAGAAGGTCGAGGCAGCGTCCGGCCAGTCGCGAGCGAGACGTGAGCGCGGCCAACGAATTTCGGATCCGAAAGGCGGCCCCCGCCCCCTCCTGCAGATAGGCTCCCATCAGTTCGTCCGCGCCATGTCCATCCAGCGAGACCGTCACATTGTGCCGCCGCAGCTCTCGATAGGTCAGCCAAACCGCAGTCGGCAGCATGATGTAGAGATCGTCATTATCCTCCAGAATGCGGTCGATCTCGTTCAACGCGCAGGTCTCATCGATCTCAACGATGGTGGGGACAACCTTCGCCCACGCCGCCGCCTGCTCGGCCTGGGGGCGCTCGTCATTGCGCGCGCCAGGAAATGTCGCGACGAAGGCGTGACGCCACGATGCGCTGTCGCGCGGGCCGAGGCCGGCTTTCTCATGTTCGGCCATCGCGCAAACGACGGCTGAGGAATCAAATCCTCCGGAAAGGCAGGTGCCGATGGGAACGTCGCTGCGCATTCGCAGCGCGACGGCATCCATGAAGAGTTCGCGAAAGCGCTCTATGCGTTCGGGCTCCGTGTTAGGAACCGCCGGCAAATGGTCGAGCGTACGCCACCAGCGCGTAATTTCGGTTCGGCCCTGCCTCATCCACATGTAATGTCCGCTTTGCAGGCGCCGAATTTCCTTAAAGAGCGTCCGTTCGCTAGCTTCGATCCCAAACGCATCGACGATCATCCTTCGCGCGACAAGGGGATCGAGGGATGAATCGAATAGTCGGCTGCGCACCAGCGCGCGCTGTTCCGAGGCGAAAACAAACCGCCTGGGCGAACTGAAATAAAGCAGCGGCTTGATCCCGAAGCGGTCGCGCGCCAGAAATAGATCCCCGGCAACGGTGTCATAGATCGCGAGCGCCCACATCCCGTTGAAGCGCGGCAGCATGTCTTCCCGCCAGCGGCGCCAGGCCGCAAGGATGACTTCCGTGTCCGACTGAGAGCGAAAGATCGCGCCCTGCGCCTCGAGCTCTCGCCGCAGCTCGAGGAAGTTGTATATTTCACCGTTGAACACGATGATGTAACGGCCGTCCTCGGAGCGCATCGGCTGGTAGCCGCCGTCCGTCGGATCGATGATCGCCAGACGCCGATGGCCGAAGGCCACGCTACGATCGTCGCTGAACCAAAGGCCCTCCCCAAAGGGTCCGCGATGCGCCAGCTGCCCGGTCAACCGTGAGATCTCTGACGGTTCGACGGGCTCGCCGCGGAGATTAAGAATGCCAGCGATGCCGCACACGGCTATGGCGCCCTTTTCTTTGCCGATCGGCACATCACGGTGTTCCCCTTCTCTTGTCGGTTGGGTAGTTGCCTTCAGCGCCTAGGGAGGTCAAGTCAATCCGTATCGTCAGTCTGGAACCATATCCATCAAGCAGACGCGCAAGCGTCGGTGGAGTAGCGGTCCCGCTGCCAGGGCGACTAACGCCAGCCACAGGGCGCACTCGGCAATAAAATGCGCAACTCCGTTCCCCGGCAGGAGGGAACGAATAGCGAGCCCCAGAGCCCAGCCCGTGGTCGTGACGAATAGAATGAGCAGTACCAGGAATGCGAGGTGACGCAGCGGCCGCCTGAGGGTCTGCCAGATGATACTGAGTGCCAGCACACCAAATTGAGCCAGGAGATCGGTCGCAACCAGGGCAATTGCGGCTCCCAACGGTCCTAGCCACGGCGTCAGCAGGAGCGCCAGAATTACGAATGCCACAAGTTGCAGTCCTTTGGCTCGCGCGAGAAGTTCTCCCCGGTTGCTGTGATAGGCATAGCCAAGTGCCAGCATCGCAGGCGCTATCATAGCAGAGCCGACCAGGAGGGCCACAGCGAGGAACGGATCGTAGGGGACGAGGCCGTGGGTCCAGAGTGCAAAAAAATCCGGCCAGAAGGCCAAAATCCCTGACACCACGAGGCTGGCGAGCACCGTAATAAGGGCCGATCCGCGCGCGTAGAGCCGCCGCAGCTGCAGCTTGGCCCCAACCGCATGGTCGTGGCCGAGCTCGGCTGCGAGCGGTATTGTTGCCTGCATGCTCAGGCCCCGGATCAAGCCCGCCACTACGCGAGTCAGTCCCCATTGCGCAACTGCGATGCGATCGGCCACAAACGCACTGACCAGCAACACCGGCAGGTTCTGCAGCGCCATTTCGGTGCTGCTCGCGATCGCAAAGGGAAAGGCACGCCGAAACTGTCCCGCAATCCAGTGCCACGATTTGTGGTCGCCTATGGACACCCCCCTCACGAATGGAAACAAGCGGCGCACATCGACCAACATGATGTAGGTCGCAACCGCAAGCTGCGGCAGCGCGTAGGCCAGAGTGACCGCGGTCAAGCTTCCCGTCTTTGCTAGCGCAATAATCTGGCCGATCTGCCCAACGAGGCTCGCCGCACACGCCATCCACACCCCGCGCGCGTAGTGACCACGCGCGCGATAAAGAGCTGCCGCCAATGTAGAGGGCAGGATCAGAAGCATGCATATAATGGCGACAAGGAAGGAGACATCGAATTCGGAAACCCCGGCAAATCCGAACACGGCAGAGGGGCGCAGCAAAAACGCCCCTATTAGAACGGACACAATCAACAGGCCCGCTAGTCCGCAATAAACCCGCTGCATCGCCGCGTAATAGCGGGCCGTCCGGCCGTCCGCATCGCGGCATGATTTGAACGCCAGAAAACGGTTGATGGCGCGCGAATGCAGACCGAAGTCCGCGACGAGTGCGAGGTTGCCGGCCGCATAAATCGCGAGCCAGGCCGCCAGCACCTCGCTCGACTGGAAGCGAAGAAAGATGGGAACAAGCACGACCTGTTGTGTGACGGCGAGTCCGAGCTGCACGAGATTGGCCGACCAGCCACTGAGCAGTCTTTGCACGCGAGGAAGCGCGCGGCCGCTCATGAGAGCCTCCGCGTCGGTCCTGCCGCGGCCTGAACAGAATGTGCCAAATTTGCAAACCTTCACTGCTTTCACAGCGGCTAGCAGTCAATCCCGGGATTGTCGATAGTGGGGAGGTCCCCTATACCGGTTCGCAATTCCCGTCCCTGGAGTCCCCCCGCAATGGCCGTTCCGCACGCCTCGCGAGCCTTGTCCCGCTTCACCGTGCTCGATCTGACCCGCGTCCGTGCCGGTCCGACCTGCGTGCGGCAGCTTGCCGATTGGGGCGCCAATGTGATCAAGATCGACGCGCTGCTGGAGGATAGCGGTGAAGCCCTGGGCGGCCCGCGCCACGGCGCGGATTTCCAGAATTTGCACCGCAACAAGCGGGCGATGGCGCTCAACCTCAAGGACCCCAAGGGCGTCGAAGTCTTCATGCGGCTCGTCGCGAAGGCCGACGTGGTGGTCGAGAACTACCGCCCTGGCGTGAAGAACAAGCTCGGCGTCGATTACGAAAGCGTGCGCAAGGTCAATCCGCGCATCGTCTATGGCAGCATCTCCGGCTTCGGCCAGGACGGCCCCTATCACAAGCGTCCCGGCTTCGATCAGATCGCACAAGGCATGGGGGGGCTGATGTCGATTACCGGCGCGCCGGGCGGCGGGCCGATGCGGGTCGGCATTCCCGTCGCCGACCTCACGGCCGGCCTGTTCTGCGCCATGGGCATCCTCACCGCGCTGTTGGAGCGCGAAGTGTCGGGCGAAGGCCAGTGGGTGCAGACCTCGTTGTTGCAGGCACAAATCTTTATGCTGGATTTCCAGGCCGCGCGCTGGCTGATGGAAAAGGAGATAGCAAAACAGGCCGGCAACAACCATCCGACCTCCATCCCCACCGGCGTGTTCAAGACCTCCGACGGCTATATCAACATCGCGACCGCCGGCGGCCGCACCTGGGAGCGCTGCGCACAGGCGATCGGCGCGCCCGAACTCGTGAGCCATGCCGATTACGCGACCGCACCTGCGCGCTCGAAGAACCGCGATGCGCTGAACGCCGAGATCGAAAAGCGCACACAGACGAAATCCACCGAGTACTGGGTCAAGGAGCTCAACGCGGCCGGCGTGCCCTGCGGTCCGATCTATTCCATCGACCAGGTGTTTGCAGATGCGCAAGTCGAGCATCTCGGCATGGCGCAGGACGTGCCGAACGAAGAAGGCCGGCACATTCGCCTCGTCAGCCAGCCGGTCACGCTCTCGCGCACACCCAGCAAGCTGGTGGCACGGCCGCCGGAATTCGGCGAGCAGACCGAAGAGGTGCTCACCGAGTTCGGCTTCGGCGCGGACGAGATCGCCGAGTTGAAGCAGCGAAAGGTGGTGTAGGCGCCGCCAACTTCTCTAACTTCGAGAGCGAGGTCCTTGTATCCACCCGATCACCCATCTCAAACCGTCACCCTGAAGAGGCCGCGACGCGGCCGTCTCGAAGGGCGACGGCCCGGCTTTCGCACCGGGGCCCGGTCATCCTTCGAAGCCTCCGCTGCGCTACGGCACCTTCAGCGACAAACGGCGGACGCCGTTTGCGCGGGGATGACGGCTATTACACTTTCTCTGGCCGCCACAGCCGCCGCACGCCGCCCAAGGCCTTGTCGATCAGCGGCCAGAACAACAGCACGATTGCAAGCGTCGTGATCGAACCGACGAGATAGTTCGACCAGAACACTTTGATCTCGCCGCCGGAGCCGATCATCGACAGCCGGAATGCGTCCTCGGCGCGGCTGCCGAGCACCAGCGCGAGCGTCAGCGGCGCCAGCGGAATGCCGATCTTCTTGAAGACATAGCCGACCACGCCAAAGCCCAGCATCAGCCAGATGTCGAACATGGCATTCTGGATCGCATAGGCGCCGATTGCGCAGGACACCACGATCATCGGCGCCACCGCCGCAAACGGCACCCGCAGCACGGAGGCGAACACCGGCACGGTGGTGAGCACCAGCACCAGACCGACGACGTTGCCCAGATACATCGAGGCGATCAGGCCCCAGACAAAATCCTTGTGCTCGACGAACAGAAGCGGCCCGGGATTGAGGCCCCAGACCATCAACCCGCCCAGCAGGATCGCCGCGGTGCCGGACCCGGGAATCCCCAGCGCAAGCATCGGCAACAGCGCCGAAGTGCCGGAGGCATGCGCTGCCGTTTCCGGCGCGAACACGCCCTCGATGCGACCCTTACCGAAGCTGTCCTGGTCCTTGGCAAAGCGCTTGGCGAGGTTATAGCCCATGAACGAGGCGGCGATCGCGCCGCCCGGCGTAATCCCGAGCCAGCAACCGATGACCGATGAGCGCAACAGCGTCATCCAGTATTTCGGCAAATCCTTCCACACCGAGAGCACGACGCGCAGGCTGATCGCCGCGGCATGGCCGCGCAGCGCAAGGCGCTCTTCCATCGTGAGCAGGATCTCGCTGATGCCGAACAGCCCGATCACCGCGACCAGGAAGTTGATGCCGCGGAGCAGCTCGCTGGAGCCGAAGGTCATGCGCAACTGCCCCGAGACAGTATCCATACCGATACCGGCAAGAAGCAGCCCGAGCGTCATCGAGATCACCGTCTTGTGCTTGGCCTCGCGCCCGAGTCCGACGAAGGAGCAGAAGGTGAGCAGGTAGACCGCGAAGAACTCCGGCGGCCCGAATTTGAGTGCAAAGGACGAGATCAGCGGCGCCAGGAAGGTGATCAGGAGCACAGCGGCCAGCGAGCCGATGAAGGAGGACGTGAACGCCGCGGTGAGCGCCTCGGCCGCCCTGCCCTGCTGAGCCATCGGATAGCCGTCGAACGTGGTCGCCACCGACCAGGCTTCGCCGGGGATATTGAACAGGATCGAAGTGATGGCCCCGCCGAACAATGCGCCCCAATAGATGCACGACAGCATCACGATGGCCGAGGTCGGGTCCATGGTGAAGGTGAGCGGCAACAGGATCGCGACCCCGTTCGGTCCCCCGAGCCCCGGCAGCACGCCGACGAAAATGCCGAGCACAAGCCCGAGCATCATCAGCGCGAGCGTCTTCCAGGTCAGAAGAACGGCAAAGCCGTGCAGCAAAAGACCGAAAGCTTCCATCAATTCACCCCGGGGTTCTCGTCATTGCGAGCGAAGCGAAGCAATCCAGGAGCCGCGCGTCCGGCTCTGGATTGCTTCGTCGCTTCGCTCCTGGCAATGACCGACAGAGCCATGTCGGCCTGCTAGTAACCGAGGACCGCTTCAAGCGGCCCCTTCGGCATGATGACGTCGAACACGATGTCGAAGGTGACGAACATGATCGCGGTGAACACGAATGCGGTCAGCAGCGACTTCCACAGCGCGATCTTGCCGACCAGGCGCATGAAGCCGCCGATCAGGAGAAAGCTCGCCACATACAGCCCGAGAAACTGCGTCACCAGGCAGAACAGGAGGGTCGGCACGAACACCGCCATCACCCGCCGGATCTGCCCGCGGGTGACGAACGGCTCCGCCGCCTTTCGCGACAGAAAGGCGGCGAGCAGGCCATACAGGCTCGCGCCGGCGAGGACCACCGAGAGATAGAAGGGAAAATAGCCGGGCTGCGGCCCCGCCGCATCCCACGCGATGCCCGTGCGCCAATTGTCGTAGCCGAGCGTCGCCGCGAGCGCGAGCAGCAGCAGCGACACGATGGCGTCGACCGCGCGGCCGCTGGTCACCGCCGGAGAATCATCCTCCGGTGCAGTCGGGTCGTCGACGATGATTTCGATATCGGTGTCAGACATGGCTCTTTCATTGCGCAGTCGTCATCATCTGCCAACGGGTCAGCGCGAAGCGCTGCCCGATGGCAGGCTCCAGCGGATGATTTACTAGTCCGCGCAGTTCGTTGTTTTCAGCAACATTCCGGAAGACTGGATGCGCCGCCTTCGCGGCGCATGACGAGAGTCTATTTCGCAACAAACCCAGCTTCCGTCATCAGTGACTTGTTCAGCGCGTCGTCATCTTCCAGGAACTGCAGCATGTCCTTGCCGGTGAGAAAGATCGGCTTTAGCGCCTGCTTTTCCATGTAGTCCTTGTACTCGGGCGTCTGGACCACCTTCCGGAACAGATCGACATAGAACTCCTGCTGCTCCTGGGTCACCTTACCTGGCAGGAACATGGCACGCAGCATCAGATATTGGATGTCCAGCCCTTCTTCCTTGCAGGTCGGGATATCGTGCCAGGATTGAGTGTCAGTCACTTTGGCCGTGTAGGAGATCCGCTCCTTGTCGAATACGCAAAGCGGACGCACCTGCCCGGCGCGCCAGACCTCGAGATTTTCGGAAGGATTATTGACGTTGGACTCGATGTGACCACCGACAAGCTGGGTGGCCGCCTCGCCGCCGGACTTGTAGGGCAGATAGGAGAATTTCGCGCCGGTCTTCTGTTCGATGAAGACGGTCAGCACGTGGTCTTCGCGCTTTGACCCGGTGCCGCCCATCTTGAACGGCCAGGTTGCGGCCTTGGCTGCGTCAATGAACTCCTTCACCGTCTTCGGCCCCTTCGCATTGTCCCACAGCGCGAATTGGTCCAGCGCGATCACGGACACCGGCGTCAGCTCGCGCCAGTTGAAGGGAATCTTGGCCGAGAGCGGCAGCATGTAGATCAGCGAATAGGCGATCAGCACCTTGTTGGGATCGCCTTCGCTGGATTTCATATACATCAAGGCTTCCGCGCCGGAGGCTCCGCCTTTCAGCGACACCACCATCGGCTGCTTCATCAGATTGTTTTTCTGGATCGCCGCCTGCATCATCCGCGCCATCTGGTCGGAGGCACCGCCGGCGCCCGCTGCAACCACGATCTCGACCGGTTTTGTGGGCTCCCAGGCGGCAAGCGCCGGCATCGCCGTCAACGCGGCCGCCAGCGCAGCGGTGGCTTTAATGATCTTTCGCACGTGCTTAATCCCTGAATGCTTATACGTTCTTTGTAAGGGTGGCATGGCCGAAGAGAATAGGGCCGCCATTGTGCGAAGGAATGACAGTCAGTTCAAGCAGGCTCCCGCCAGCGGCGCGTATGACTTTCGCATGAGGCGAAAGGCCGGAGCATGATCTGGAAAAATGGGATACCGACGTTTCGAAAGCCATTCCGCCGGACTTGATCCGAGCGATCATGCTTAAACAAAAAAATGGAGCGGGATGAGGGTTCGTCATCCCGCTCTGCGCTTCACTTCCCCTTCCAGTTCGGGGTGCGCTTGTTGAGGAAGGCATCCATCCCTTCGCGAAAATCCTCGCTCATATAGGCACGCAGGATCAAATCCTCGCCTTCGTCGCGCGACAGCGTCCGCCGGATACGGCGCACCGCCTCCTTGGTGACCTCGAGCGTGATCGGGGCATGGGAGGCCACGAGCTTTGCGGTCTCATCGGCGCGGCGCTGCAATGTCTCGATGTCGGGCACCACCTCGTTGAGCAGCCCCAGCGCCAAGGCCTCCGGCGCCTCGACCAGGCGCGCCTTAAAGATCAGGTCCTTGGTGCGTGCCGGCCCGATCAGCGAGACGAGGCGCGAGATGTTGGACATCGACAGGCAGTTGCCAAGCGTGCGCGCGATCGGAAAGCCGATCCGCGTGCTCTCGGTGCCGATCCGGATGTCGCAGCAGGCGGCAATTCCGGCGCCGCCGCCGGTGCAGGCGCCGGCGATCGCGGCGATGACAGGCACCCGGCATTGTTCGAGCTTGCCCAGCACCCGGTCGATCCGCGCTTCATAATCCAGCGCATCCTGTGCCGTCTTGAAGGCGCGGAATTGCGAGATGTCGGTCCCCGACGCAAAAGCCTTGTCGCCGGCGCCGGTGAGGATCAACGCCTTGATCGAAGGATCGGCATTGATGCTCTCGCAGATCGAGGCAAGCTGCTCGTACATCGCAAAGGTCAGGGCGTTGCGCGCCTGCGGGCGATTGAACGTCACGCGCGCGATGCCGTCCTGGACGGAATAGATCAGGTCTTCGTTGGCAGCCACCGGTGCGTTCATCGCGCTCGTCCTTCTTGTTTGATCAAATAACAATTCGCTCAGGCCACCGCCGCCTCACGGAGCGGCGCCGCCTCGCGGGCGGTGAGCACCTCCATCGCCGCCAGCACGCCGCCCTTGCGGTGCGGCACCTTGGCGAGTTCGAGGCCCATCTCGACGCCGGAGAGCGTGCCCATCAGCATCAGATCGTTGAAATGACCGATGTGGCCGATGCGGAACACCTTGCCCTTGATCTTGTTCAGCCCGGTGCCGAGCGACATGTCGAAATTGTCCAGCACGATTTTCCGGAAATGATCGGCGTCATGGCCCTCGGGCATGACCACGCCGGTCAGGGCCGGCGAATGCGCCTGCGGATCTTGGCACTGGGTCTCCAGGCCCCACACCTTCATGGCCGCGCGGGTCGCGGCGCTGTGGCGCTTGTGCCGGGCGAAGACGTTCGCGAGCCCCTCTTCCTCGAGCATGCTGATGGCCTCGCGCAGGCCCATCAAAAGGTTGATCGCGGGCGTATAGGGGAAGGTGCCGGCCTTGTTGAAGGCGATCACGTCCTGCCACTCCCAATAGGAGCGCATACCGGGATTGGCCTTGGCCACCGCCAGCGCTTTTTCCGAGACGGCATTGAAACCGAGTCCCGGCGGCAGCATCAGTCCCTTCTGCGAGCCGGCGACCGAGATGTCGATGCCCCAGGCGTCGTGCTCATATTCCAGCGAGCCGAGGCCGGAAATGGTGTCCACCATCAAGAGCGCCGGATGTCTGGCGCGGTCCATGGCTTTGCGGACCTCGAGCGGCGGCGTCACGCAGCCGGTCGAGGTCTCGTTATGCACGACCATGACGGCCTTGATCTTGTGCGCCTTGTCGGCGGCGAGCCGCTGCTCGATCGCGGCGATGTCGGCGCCGTGGCGCCAATCGCCGGGGACGAAATCGACGTCCAGCTTGAATTTGTCGGCAATGCCGCGCCACAGCACGGCGAATTGCCCGGTCTCGGCCATCACCACCTTGTCGCCAGGCTGCAGGGTGTTGACGATCGCGGCCTCCCAGGCGCCGGTGCCGGAGGACGGATAAATGATCACCGGCTGCTTGGTGCGGAACATCCGCTGCATGCCGGTCAATACCGCAAAGCCGATCTCGGCAAACTCCGGACCACGATGATCGAGGCCCGGCATGTCCATCGCCCGCAGCACCCGGTCGGGGATGTTGGTCGGTCCCGGAATTTGCAGAAAATGCCTTCCAGTATGCAGAGTCATCGGCGTCCTTCCCGGTCTTGGCCCACTTTGGGCGGCCCGAATAACATTATTCGGCCGGCTTGTCCCCTCCCCGGGGACCGCCGTCAATGCCCAAGACGGAGGATGTTGCCCGGAATGCCCCCTCTCACTCCGCGGCGACCGCCTTTCCCAGCGCCAGCGGACGATCGTCCTCCTCGAACGGCCGCTCGGGGCGCATCAGGAAGGCCGTGCACAGGCCCAGCAGCAGAAGTCCCATGGACATCAGGAACGGCAGGTACCAATTCCCGGTCGCGTCGATGACGAAACCGGCGACCAGCGGCGAGACGATCGCGGCCAAGGCCGACCCGGTGTTCATGATGCCGGAGGCCGTGCCTGAGTATTTCGGCGCGATGTCCATCGGCACCGACCACATCGGGCCGATGGTGATTTCGGCGAAGAAGAAGCCCGAGGACAGGCAGAGCGCGACCACGGTCATGTCATGGACGAACAGGATCGGCAGCAATGACGCCAGCGCGCCAGCAAATCCCGTCACCACGACGGTTAGTCGCGCAAAGCGCACACTGCCGGTGCGTTTGAAAAGCCGATCGGAAATGACCCCGCCGATACTGTCGCCGATCACGCCGGCAAAAAAAACGCCGGAGGCGAACAGCGCCGAATTCTTCAAGTCCAGATTGAAGCCGTTCTTGAAGAAGAGCGGCAGCCAGTTGAGATAGAGCCACAGGCTCCAGCCATAGCAGAAATAGGTCAGCGTCACCGGCCACATCCGCTTCAGCAAAGGCCCCCAGGGCACGCGCGGGCGCGTCCCGGTTGGGCGCGGCGGCAGGGTCGCGAGCTCCGCGTCGGTGATGGCGGAATGGTCGCGCGGCTCGTTGCGGAAGTACCAGACCCAGGCGATGCCCCACAGCAGGCTGACGAGACCCAGCGCAACAAAAGAGCCGCGCCAGGTGAACCAGACAATCAGCAGCGCCACCATGGGCGGGGTGATCGCGTTGCCGAGCCGCGCGAAGGCATGCGTGAGCCCCTGCGCAAAGCCGCGGCTGGTCGCGGGCGTCCAGTATTGCATGGCGCGGGTCGCGGTGGGGAAAGTCGCGCCCTCGCCAAAGCCAAGCGCAAAGCGCGCGGCAAACAGCGCCGGCAGGCTATAGACGAAGCCGGTCATGATGGTCGCGGCGGCCCACAGCATGCCGCACCAGAACAGGGTGTGGCGCGGCCCGAAGCGATCGCCGACCCAGCCGCCGATCACCTGGAACAGGAGGTAGGGATACGCGAAGGCCGAGAACACCAAGCCAAGCTGCGTATTGGAAAGATGCAGCTCTTTCTGGATTTCGCTCGCGGCGGTGCCGATGTTCACGCGGTCGATGTAGGTGATGAAATACATCACGCACAGCATCGCCAAGACGACATGCGTGGCCTTGAACCGAAATCCCATGTTTACTCCCGACCTTGTGTTCTCTCTTGTTTGATTGGTGCTTGGTGGCGCAGTTCACCTCTCCCCGTCGGGGAGAGGTCGATTTGCGCAGCAAATCGGGTGAGGGGCCGCGGCTCTCATGAGGGGCCGTAACCCCTCACCCGGATCGCATCTTTCGATGCGATCCGGGTGCTCCCTTCGGGAGAGGTGTACCGAATTTACGGGCCGAGGATTCACCTGAACACCACGCGCGCTAGCTGCCGACGACCTTGAGACGCGCGGGTGCATTGCCTTGCGGACGCTCTTCCAACAATTTCATCGCAGCATCGACGCCGCCGGCGCGATGCGGGACCCCGGCGACCGCCAGCCCCATCTCCACCCCGGTAAGCGCGGCCAGCAAGGTCAGCTCGTTGCACTCGCCGAGATGGCCGATACGGAACACCTTGCCGGCGACCTTGGAGAGGCCGCTGCCGAGCGACATGTTGAAATTGTCGAGCACCACCTTGCGGAATTCATCCGCATCATAGCCCGGCGGCATCAGTACCGCAGTCAGCACCGGCGAGAAATCCTTCGGCTCCTGGCAAAGCACTTCCAGTCCCCAATGATTGACGGCGGCGCGCGTCGCCGCGGCCAGGCGCTGATGCCGGGCGAACACATTAGGTAGCCCCTCCTCAAGCAGCATCGCAATCGCTTCGCGCAGGCCGTAAAGCAGATTGGTCGCGGGCGTGTAGGGGAAGAAGCCCTTCGCGTTCGGCTTGAGCATCTCCTCCCAATCCCAGTAGGAGCGCGGCATCTTGTTGGTCTTGGAGGCGGCGAGCGCCTTTTGCGAGATCGCGTTGAAGCCGAGGCCCGGCGGCAGCATGAATCCCTTTTGCGAGCAGCTCACGCTGACATCGACCTTCCATTCCTCGTGCCGGTAGTCGACCGAGCCGAGCGAGGAAATGGTGTCGACCATCAGGAGCGCGGGATGGCCGACGCGGTCCATCGCCGCGCGAATCTCGCCAATCCGGCTGGTGGCGCCGGTCGAGGTCTCGTTGTGCACGATCATCACCGCCTTGATTGCATGCGATGTGTCGGCCGCAAGTTTTTGCTCGACAGCCGCCGGATCGGCGCCGCGGCGCCAGTCGCCGGCGAGGAAATCGACCTCGATGCCCCAGCGCTTGGCCATGTTGTGCCACAGCGTGGCAAAATGGCCGGTCTCCACCATCAGCACCTTGTCCCCGGGCGAGAGCGTGTTGACGATCGCCGCTTCCCACGCGCCCGTTCCGGAGGACGGGAAGATCACCACTGGCCCGGAGGTCTGGAAGATCTTCTTGGCGCCCTCCAGCACCGTGCGTCCGAGTTCGGCGAATTCGGCGCTGCGGTGATCGATGACCGGCATGTCCATGGCGCGGAGGACGCGGTCGGGGACCGGGCTTGGCCCCGGAATCTGCAAGAAGTGCCGTCCTTGACCCATGATGATCTCCCAACTTGGCGCTATCGAATGGCCAATCCCAAATTTTGCATTCATTTTCGAACTGTGCAATCCTGTTTTTACATTCAAAACTGATCCCATCGACGTTAACGGTTCCATAAACTATCGTTGCGCGCATGAAATCGACGATTCCCGAAGACGGCGTGCCGCTGACCAAGACCCCGGGCCCCGGCGGCGCCGAGCGTGCGGAGAACTCGCTGCATGGTGAGATCCTGTCACGGCTGCGCGACTACGTGGTCGAGGGCAGCATCCCCGAAGGCGGGCGCGTTCCGGAGCGCCAGCTCTGCGAAATGTTTGGCATTTCCCGCACGCCGCTCCGCGAGGCGCTCAAGGTGCTCGCCGCCGAGGGGCTGATCGAGCTGCTGCCCAATCGCGGCGCACGGGTGCGACAACTCAGCCGCCGCGACCTTGAAGAGTTGTTCGAGGTGATGGGCGGCCTGGAAAGCCTTGCCGGACGGCTCGCCTGCGAAAGCATCACCGACGAGGAAATCGCCGACATCGAGCGGCTGCATTACGAGATGTACGGCTATTACCTGCACCGCGACATGCACAATTATTTCCTGGTCAACCAGCGCATTCATGAAAAGATCGTTGCGGCCTCGCGCAACGAGACCCTGCGCGCAACCTATGCCAATTTCGCCGGGCGCATTCGCCGGGTGCGTTATTCCGCCAATTTCGCGCGCAAGCGGCAGCGGTGGGCGGAGGCCATGCGCGAGCATGAGGCGATCCTGGACGCGCTGCGCCGCCGCGCCGGCAGCGAGCTTTCCGACATCCTGTTTCACCACCTGCGCAACAAGCGAACGGCCGCCGTCGAGCATCTGGCCGAGGCGGAGAATGGGACAGCTATGGCCTCAGTAGACGGCGCATCCTCGCCCGCCGTGAATACATAATTGGCGGTGGCCAGGAACGGATTGCATCTATTCTTGAAATTGTGCGAGATGAGATCAAGCAGCCGCTGCAATGGTTCACCTCTCCCATAGCGAGAGGTCGATTTGCGCAGCAAATCGGGTGAGGGGTTACGGTCCCTCGTGAGAGCAGCGGCCCCTCACCCGGATTGCTTCGCAATCCGACCTCTCCCCGCTGGGGAGAGGTGAACCGAGCGGGCCTCGGTGCATCCGGAAATGGAAATGAGAACCAAGTCCCAACTCGAACGCCGCCTGCGGTCGGAAATATCAGGCGAGGTCCTGTTCGACCGCTTCAGCCGCGGCCGCTACGCCACCGACGCGTCCTTCTACCAGATCATGCCGGCCGGCGTGGTCGTCCCCCGCACCATGGACGAGGCGCTGCGGGCGCTTTCGGTCGCGCGCGATGCGGGACGCAAGGTCACGCCGCGCGGCGGCGGCACCTCGCAATGCGGCCAGACCATCAATGACGGCATCGTCATCGATTTCTCCAAATATCTCAATCGCATCATTTCGCTCGACCTCGAGCGCCACACTTGCGTGGTCGAGCCCGGCATCGTGCTCGATGATCTCAACCGCCAGCTCAAAAAACATGGGCTGTGGTTTCCGGTCGACGTCTCCACCGCCTCGCGCGCCACCATCGGCGGCATGGCCGGCAACAATTCCTGCGGCGGGCGTAGCTTGCGCTACGGCACCATGCGCGACAACACGCTATCGATGCAGGCGGCGCTCGCCGACGGCACCTCGATGCGTTTCGGCGAGGTGCCGCGCGATCTCTCGGGCGTGGAAGCGCCGGAGCAAGGAATTCAACTCTTCCGCGACATGCTCGCGCTTGGCGAACGCGAGGCGCAAGAAATCGCCGAGCGCTTCCCCAAGGTGCAGCGCCGCGTCGGCGGCTACAATCTCGATGCGCTGACGCCCCGCAATACGCCCAACAACATGGCGCATCTCCTGGTCGGCGCCGAAGGCACGCTCGCCTTCACCACCAAGGTGGAGCTGAAACTGTGGCCGGTGATCCGCAACAAGGTGCTCGGCGTCTGCCATTTCGGCAGCTTTTACGAGGCGATGGATGCGACCCAGCATCTCGTCAAGTTGAAGCCGATCGCGGTGGAGCTGGTCGACCGCACCATGATCGCGCTCGGGCGCGAGATCGCGATGTTCGTCCCGGTCATTGGCGCTGCCGTCCGCGGCGATCCGGACGCGCTCTTGCTGGTGGAATTTGCCGAAGAAGACCAGGACGAGAATCTGCGCCGGCTGAAGCAGCTTTCCGAACTGATGGGCGATCTCGGCTTCGGTTGGAATAATCCGACGCGCAAATGGGGCGGCGTGGTCGAGATCACCGATCCCGCACTTCAGACCGGCATTGCCGATTTCCGCGCCGCCGGCCTCAACGTCATGATGTCGATGAAGGAGGCCGGCAAGCCCGTCTCCTTCGTCGAGGATTGCGCGGTGCCGCTGCGGCATCTCGCCGACTACACCGACCGCCTCAACGCCGTGTTCAGAAAGCACGGCACCAGCGGCACGATGTATGCACACGCTTCCGAAGGCTGCCTGCACGTGCGCCCGGTGTTGAACCTCAAGCTCGAGAAAGACGTGCACGCGATGCGCGCGATCGCCGAGGAAGCCTTTGCCATGGTGCGCGAGTACAAGGGCTCGCATTCCGGCGAGCATGGCGACGGCATCGTGCGCTCCGAATTCCACGAGCCGATGTTCGGCGCGCGCATCGTGGCCGATTTCAAGGAAGTCAAGCAACGCTTCGATCCCGAAGGCGTGCTCAATCCGGGCAAGATCGTCGACGCGCCGAAGATGGACGATCGCTCGCTGTTCCGCTATCCGCCGGATTATCGCGTGGCCGAGTTGAAAACCGTGCTCGACTGGTCCGGCTATCCCGGTGCCGGCGGCGGCTTCCAGGGCGCGGTGGAGATGTGCAACAACAACGGCACCTGCCGCAAGCTCGAGGGCGGCGTGATGTGTCCGTCCTATCGCGCCACGCGCGACGAGATGCATGTGACGCGCGGCCGCGCCAACACCCTGCGGCTTGCCATCTCCGGCCAGCTCGGCCCCGACGCGCTTTGCTCCGACGAGATGATGGAAACCTTAAAACTCTGCGTCTCCTGCAAGGCTTGCCGGCGCGAATGCCCTGTCGGCGTTGATATGGCCAAGATGAAGATCGAGGTCCTGGCCGCGCGCGCCACAAAACACGGGCTTACGCTGCGCGACCGCCTGGTCGGCTATCTCCCGCGTTACGCCGATCTCGCCGCGCGCTTCGCGCCGCTGGCCAACTGGCGCAACAGCAGCCCGATACTGCGTCGGCTGTTTGAGAGATTTGCCGGCATCAGCGCCAAGCGCGCTCTGCCTGCGTTCCGGCGCGACGTATTCCGGCCGGAGAGTGATGCGATGGGTCCGCAGGATGGCCGCGAGGTCGTGCTGTTCACCGACACTTTCAACCGCATCTACGAGCGAGAGAATCTCGACGCAGCCTTGCGCGTGCTGGTCGCCGGCGGCTACCGCGTCCACATGCCGAGGCCGGCGAGCGGAAGCCGGCCGCTGTGCTGCGGGCGGACGTTCCTGTCGGCCGGTCTAGTCGAGGAGGCGCGAGCCGAGCTCGATCGCCTGGTCGCAACCTATGCGCCGTTCGCCGCGCGCGGCGTACCCATCATCGGGCTCGAACCGAGCTGCCTCTTGACGCTGCGCGACGAGCTGCTGTCCCTGCGCAAGGACGACACGGCAAAAACCGTCAGCGCGCATGCGATGCTGTTCGAGGAATTCCTCTCTCGCGAGGCCAAGGCCGGCCGCTTGAGCCTGCCGCTCGGCCCGATCGCAGGCACAGTGCTGCTGCACGGCCATTGCCATCAGAAATCCTTTGATGCGTTCAAGCCGGTCGAAGAGCTGCTGAGGCTGGTGCCCGAACTGAAGGTCGAGATCATCCAATCGAGCTGCTGCGGCATGGCGGGCGCGTTCGGATACGGCGCGGAGACCTACGAGGCCTCGATGGAAATGGCTGAGCTGTCGCTTTTACCGGCCGTGCGGCGCGCCGATGGCACAACGCTGATTGTGGCCGACGGCACCTCCTGCCGCCACCAGATCGCAGACGGCGCGCAGCGTAGCGCGCTGCACGCGGCGCAAGTGCTGGCGATGAGCCTCGATCGCGCCCAATCCGATCAAACTCCCCTTCCCGCTCGCAAAGGACGTGCTCAATGGCTGAACTGACGCTCGATATCGCCCGCAAGATCCTCGATGCCGCGCTCGCCACGGCGATCGAGAAAAAGTTCAAGCCGCTGGTCATCACCATTTTGGACGCGCGCGGTGCGGTCAAGATGACCGCGGCGCAGGACGGCACCAGCCTGATGCGTGCCGAGGTCGCACACGGCAAGGCCTACGGCGCGCTCGCCATGGGCATGGGCTCGCGCGCGCTCTATCAGCGCGCCCAGGAGCAGGCCTATTTCATCGACGCGGTGAACACGCTGGCGCAAGGGCGCCTCGTGCCGGTACCCGGCGGCGTCTTGATCCAGGACGGCACCACGCTGCTTGGCGCCGTCGGTGTCTCCGGCGACACCTCGGACAATGACGAAATCTGCGCGATCGCGGGGATCGAGGCCGCGGGGCTGAAGGCGAATGCGGGGTAGAAGTCAGGGAAGCAGCGGCGCGAGCCGCTGCTCACTTGCGCGGAAGGGCTTCGGTTTACTCGCCGACGCCTGGTGACTGCGCCCAGGTTCCGCCTCTGCGCACTGCGGCAGGCTCCATAAAGCTCATAGCCGCGCCGCTTAGTGTGCTGCCGGTCAGGAGCACGGTGGCACCCATCACCAGCAGGGCGACCAGCGAGAGAACGGCCTCATAGACGCCGCTCACCGCGAGAATGCCCAGAACGATCGCGGCAACACCCGAGACGCACTGGACCGCCGCCGAGCCGGAGGCCATTTCACCGGCAAGAATCTCGCCGCCCGAGAGCATGCGGTTGCTGATCATCTGCTGTGAGGCCTGCCTCGTCCGGTAGAGATGCCAGACCGAATTGCTGCTTACGAGCAGCGCCACCCCGAACGCAATGACCGCGCAGGACACGAGAGTTCCCGCAGCGATGCCAAGCAGCGCAAGCACGCCAAGCACGATCCCTGATGCTCCCACGAGAAACAGGATCGGAAGACCACCGCCGCCCATGCCTTCCTGGGCTGGCTGGACTGCGCCGGCCGGAAACATCAGCTTGGTGTACTCGGTCAGCATCGTCCCACCCTGGATCAGCAGCGCGGCACCGAACACGATGGTCGCGATGGCTGCCAAGGTAGGCTGGTTGATTCCTGATAGGGCGACGATCGCCAGGACAATTGTCGCCACCCCGCCAATAGCATCAACAAACCCGCCATAAGTCGCAGCTTCCTGGAAACCACTCTCCGAAGTTGTCATAGTCGACATGGAAACCTCCTTTACGAGGCGCGCCGATGTCGGTCGATTTTCGTGGACGGCAGGGGGAGCTACTCCCGGTGATCCGTGGCGGGTAGCTGCCTTCTGGCGCCCACCCGTACATCGTCGTTCGTGCGCGCCCAAGGTGCAACGCACCGTTTCTCGCCCGGTTCCGATATTCGACGATCGGACTAGCGACCCTCGCTAACATGGGTCAAGCGGGATACTGTATCTTGGCATCCTCGGGAGCCTTCGTTCCGGCCAGAAGACCGCCTGAGCAGTTCCGCGAAGTTCGCTGAGCACACCGCCTCGCTGGTTGGTCTCATTCTTTTCCCCGTCGAACCTGCCGAACGTACACAGATGACAACCCCAACCGACCTGAATGCGCGAATTCTCGACGACATCGCCGACGCTCTCATTTTTGCCGATCGCTCCGGCAGCATCGTGCGCTGGAATCGCGCCGCCAGCGCCTTGTTCGGCTATTCCGCGGAGGAGGCGATCGGCCGCACCGTCGATCTGATCATTCCCGAGCATTTGCGCGCTGCACACTGGAAGGGTTTTGACGCGGCGATCGCCAGCGGCGCCATGAAGCTCCAGGGTCGGCCCACCCTCACCCGGGCGCAGCACAAGAGCGGCCGCAAGCTCTACATCGAGATGACCTTTGCACTGGTGAAGGACTTCCAGGGCGAGGTGCTGGGGTCGGCCGCGATCGCGCGCGACGTGACCGAGCGCGTGGAGCGCGAGCGCGGCAAAAAATGATCACCGTCATGCCGCTTGGATTTCTTGTTTCCCAAGCACCTCAGACGCCGCCAGACGGAGCGCCACTCGCAGCGAGAACGTCTCTATCCGAGCCGGTACCTGCATACATCCGCAAGTGAATTGGACGATTGCGATTCGTCAGCCGGCCGGCTTTTTGGTAAATTAGGAACCTGTTCCATGACCGCACGTTCCGTGAGGAAGTTGCGTGTCGTTGCCCAAGGATAAGGTCCGTGACGGGGCGCCCGACCAACGTTGGGAATAAGCTCTTGGCGGCGTTGCCACCCGCAGACTTTCATTTGCTCTCCCCGCACCTTCAGAACATCGCGTTCGAAGTCGACGCTGCGCTGGTGCAGTCGGGAGACGAACTCGATCAGGTCTATTTTCCCCAGAGCGGCGCCATAGCCTTCATGGCGGAGATGCCCAACGGACAAACGGTCGCGACCACGCTCATGGGACCGGAAGGCGCGATCGGCTCGCTCACGGTGCTGGGCCCCTCGCATTCCCCTATTACCGCGATCGCCCGTGTCGCCGGCACCGCGTCGCAAATCTCGGTCGCAAAATTGCACTCTGCTTATCGCCGCAGCGCCGCGATCAGACACGTCGTTCATGTCCATATCCGCACCCAGATCCTGCAGCTCCAGCAAGTTGCCGCGTGCAATGCGCTGCATCCGGTGGAGCAACGTATGGCACGGTGGCTGCTGGAACTTCACGACCACGTCGCCGATGATGTCCTTCCCGTGACGCAGGAGGCGCTTGCTCAGTTGCTGGGGGTGCGGCGCACGACCGTGACGCTGGCGATGAGCAAGCTTCGGGTGGCGGGCGCCTTGAAAAACGACCGGCGCGGCCTGGTGGAGATCGACCGGGCACAATTGGAGCACATCGCCTGCGAGTGCTATACTGCGATGCGCAGCAGGATCGGCCCGGCATACGACGACGAGTTGTCCAGGCCGCCGCGCTGGGTGGCTCCCATCGAGGAAATTCGCCCGGAAATCAGAGCGGCTCGGGCCGAGAGACCATAGCGGATTCGGCCGCCCCGAGCGGGATGTCCAGAGCCTGATCGAGCATCAATCCGAATCGCGCTTCCGACCTGGCGAGATCGCGCAGCTCCCTGGCGACCTCCCGTAGCTCGTTGCGTTCGGGGCCTGGCTTGAGCCGCCGTGCTTGGCGAAGAAAGTCCATGGCCTGAAGCAGCAAGGGGGAGGCTTCGCTGCGTCTTTGCATTTGCGCCATGATGTCCCTCCGCTGGGATTATTGTGAGCTGCGTCGATGAACGGGCCAGACGGCCCGGTCGCGAAGCTGTGCCGCGGCAACCGGCTCGTGGACCCAGGCCTCCGTCGCGAACCAGGTATGATCGGCGTTGCAGATGGCGCAGCGCGTGCGCGCAAAAAACACCGGGCTGCGTAAAAAGCTGTCGCGATCGGTTTTGATGCCGGTGGGGATTGCACGCCCGGTCTCCGGGCACTCGATCATAACCATACCCATTCCACCCTCCTTGGGAATTTCCTGAAGCAAAAAGATCTGGCCGGCTGGAACGCGCCTGTTATCTCGGTGCGGTGATTGGGGGGTCGCACCTGTTATTGTTTATCGAGCAGTGTGGGATGCTCGGTGGCTTATTCCAGCCGGCCAGACGCCCTCTTGAGCGAAGCTCGAGCGCGGACTAGCGGCTGCGTCAGCTCGCCTGCTGAAATATATTGCCGAAGTGCTTCCTGATCGGCTCGCCCGTATCAGTCGCAAGTTTCTGGGCAAGCTCCCACAATTCCTTGTTCTGGGCGGATGTGGCGTCGAATGCCTTGCGGGCTTGCGTCGCGGACAGCGCCGCGACGTCCGACATCGACTTGCTGCCGAGCAATTGGGAAAAGAAATCGAGCGTGGAGGTGGTATTGACCCTGGAAATCTCCATGACCTTGAGTCCGTAATCCGTCGCGGTCTTGGCATTGCTCGAATAGATTTCACGCATCGCTTCCGCCATTTCTTCGGACGCGGTCTTCATCTTCTCACAGCCTTCCTGTGCACGGGCGACGCCCCGTTCGGCAAGCTCGCCAAACGGACCCGAGAACGCGATTTTCGACAATCCGAATAGCGGCATGGCCGAACCATTCGTTCCGTTCGTTTCGATTTTGCGGTCACTTTCACTCACAGCACTCTATTCCTTCTCAAGCGTGATTATTCCCGGACGCGAGCTGCGCCGCGAGAGTTCCTGGAGGCGGAGGGTTGTCCCGCCTTCCCGTTGATCAGTTTTGGGTGAGTTTTAGCCAACCCCGAGTGCAACTATGTCCGAGACGGCGGTTGTCGTCCGTTCGGTTTGCGACTCTCGCAGAAAAATTTTTTTAAAACTGTCAATACATACAGAGGTCATAATCAACAGAAATTGTTGCGGCGCACAGCACGCCGCACGTTGCCCGGAACAAGCCGGCATAAGTCTGACAGCCATGCCGCTGCGGATCAAACCAGCCGGTGATGCCATCCACTCGTCATTGAGCGCTGCTTCCAGCTCGAGGCGCCTTGCCAATATTCCGGATCGGACACGGAGCGATCGATGCCGTCGGCGGCTGCACCTATTTCAATCCGGAGACCGGACAGGAATTCTCCGGTGTGCTCGGCTTCACCTAGAATTTCAAGAAACCTGATACGCAGCATCAGAGCGGCGTCGACATGCACTTCGACTTGGGCGTTTCGCAACTCCTGAGGAAGCAGGTTCAAGTCGGGCTGGTAGGCTACGTCTAAAAAGAGATTGGCCGCGACCAGCGGCTCAGGCGACCGCGTCGGCTGCTTCCAATCCCAGCCGGCAGGCATCGGCCCGCAGATCGGATCCCGTTTTCCGGTCGGCGACGTGCAGGGCTATCTCAATCTCGGATCCATTCTACTGCCGATGGCAATTCTCTGCGCCGTGGTTGCGTCGTAGCCGGGCAAGCCCGAACAGGAGTTTTCAGAGCGGCTTGCCGCTGGGCTCGGGCTGATCGGAGCCAGCCGGTGTAGCCTCCTCCATCGCACATTCGCGCCAGACCGGAGAGGTGCAGCTCGTCGGCCACGCTCCCACGCAAGCTTCAGATTCTTGCGTGAGTATACCTTGTCCACCAAAGAGTGGACCTTCTGCTTCTGACCTTCGAGGACCAGATGATCGGATAGTCTCCTCGAAGCGTGACGTTCGGGTTTTTCACAAAGGGAATTTTCCATCTTCACGCTTCTTGCTCATCTATCTCGACGTATCCTGCCTCGATCCTTTCACGAACGTCCTTCCCCGGACCACTCTCGATCCGCCATTGCTGGTCACGCGAGTTGTTCGTCTCGCGCTTCAGGTACTATTACGTTCTCCGACTCCTGCCTGTGCATCACTTCCCATTTCGCTTCCGCTTATAGGGTTGCTTGCCCGGTTGCTGGCCGGGACACAGGCAGGTCTCCTGGGGTCACGCATGAATCTTCCGTATCGTGCCGTCAGCAAACACCTTGGTACGATGGCATCGTAATTTTCGAGGCGTGCTCAGGCTTCACTCACGTTACGGCCCGCTGGATTGCTCGGCCGCCAAAAGCGGCCTTTGTCACGAGGCTTCGATCCGTCCGATTGCTCGTCCAAACCGCTCGTCAGCTACCAGATCAATCGACAACTCTCTGGGTGGATCCTTCCTCCACTGGTGATGCGCGCCGTCGTGGCGCACCGAACGGCTTTACATAGGTGGGCGGGATTAGCCGAACTTCATGGCCAAGCTGCGTGAGCTGACGAGCCCAGTGATGGGCTCCGCCACATGCCTCCAGTGCTACCTTGCAACTCGGCTGCGCTGCGAAGAAATGTAGCAGCTTTGCTCGGCTAATCTTCTTGCTGAACACCGCTCGACCACGCTCATCCGCCCCGTGAACGTGAAAAACATGCTTGGCGATATGCAGACCGATTGTCATAACCTCTGACACGGACGCCTCCCTTAGTGGTGCTAAACACCTCCACTTTTGCACATCGATGCCGTCGGCGGGGCGTCCATCCCAATCATAAGGTGGTTGGTTGTGTCCCGTGGCACGCCTGATGTCTGCTTGTCCGCCGACAGCGGGCAATAGCGGATCTCGCTGGAGGTCGCGAAGGGCCCAGGAGCGAACCTCGGCCATTCAGGTACAAGGGCCATTCGGAATTTCGTGTCGAAACATCGGGCGTCAGCCAAACCGCCGGTTGACATTGTAGCGTGCGCGCTGGGTGTCCTCGGCGACTGGCATTCTGATCTCAGTCAGGTACGCCCTATATCAGCTGTGCGCCTGCGCGTTGTCAGGGCGCTCGCACCTTGATGCCGCCGAGGGCGTTGGCGGCTCTGGTGAAGTCCTGGTCAAAGCTGATGAAGGCCTCACAGCTTTCCGCCTTGGCCAGATGCAGGCCATCCGCAAAGTCCACGCCCTGCCGCATCCAGCCCAACGCCTTTGCCGCGGCGGTCGCATCTTCCAGATTCGCGCGCGGCAGCCCCGCGAAATCGGAGAGGGCCTTGGCACACTGGACAGCAGAAAACCCATAGACGCTCCGCAGCACCCACTCGGTCTCTAGCAGGACTGTGGTGCAGACGAAGACGTCATTGTTGTCGATCAGCCTGCGTGCCCGGGCAGCCTGTCCGGGATCGTCGCCCACCAGATAGCGCACGATGAGATTAGTATCGATTGCGAGCATGCCGCCGTTTCGCCTCGGCGGCGATCCCCGCCTCCATATCCGCGATCGACTTTGCCGGCCCCTTATATTGCAGGGAGCCGAATACGTCTTTCGGTCGGGTGGGTGCAAAGGCGGGCTTCGCCTTCAGCAATACGCCCTCGGGAGTATCCTCCACCACCAGTTCCGTTCCAGCAGGCCAGTGCCGCTGTTCCCGGATCGCCTTGGGCAGGATCACCTGGCCCTTGGTCGAGATGGTGGTGGTCAGTTTCTGTTTGGCCGGCATGGTGCCTTCATCGGTAAGACAAAAGTAAGATAGCGAAGCTTGGCCCGAATGGCAACACCCCATCTATGGCGCGACCCTGAGCTGACATGCAGCCGTGCTCGAACAGGAGGAGCTATCGATGATGTAGCTCAGTCTGCCTGCCGAGGTCTGCGAAGAGGATGAGACAAGGATGGAGATCGGTCTTCCCGCGCACGCGAATACCGGCGACCCGAACGGCTCGTTGACGCCTGTCCGCTAATGACGTCGCACGCGCGCTGATATCGATGATGGCCCGGAGCACAACGCGCTGCAAACCGCAGGCCGGATACATTGATGCAACACCGAATCTGCCGGATCGATCAAACGTTTTGCAACGCACGGCCGGACCATATATTTGATAGCGACCAGACCTCTCCTTAGCGAGCCAAGTTGAGCCCGGACGCCAAGCCCTGACTTAAGCCCCCGAAATCGAGGGGGCGAATCATGCGCTACGAACTCACTGACGAAGGGTGGGCGCCATCAACCCAATGCTGCCGAATAAGCCGCGCGGCGTACCACGGGTGAATGATCGTCGTGTCCTCAGTGGCATCTTCCGGGTCTTGCGATCCGGGGCGGCCCGACTTGCCCGACACCTTCGGCCCGTATACGACCTGCTAGTTTCGCGGCAGGGCCATGGGTGCAGCCAGCCTTCCCTGCGCCCTTTGCTCTCGAGTGACGTTGGTTTCTTCGCAAAGCTCGGGCGCAGCGAGAATGCGGGTTCATGCGCGATGGACGTCACTGCAAGGAGCAGAAGCGACGAGACAGTCCAGGGCCCTTGCCTAACAGTGGATTGCTTCGCGAGCGCCCGCAACGATGCCTCTCGCTCAAAACTACTTCCCCGTCCACACCGGCTTGCGCTTTTCCGCGAAGGCTTTCAGCCCTTCCCTGGCGTCTTCGGTCATCGCAAGCAGCGCGATCTGGCTTTCGGTGTAGGCGATGCTCTCATCGAACGACATCGCGGCAATCGCGCGCATCGCATACTTGCCGCGGCGGATCGCCGTCGGCGACTTGTCGACGATGCGGCCGATCAGCCATTCGACCTTGGCATCGAGCTCGGCCGCCGGTACCACATAGTTGAGCAGGCCCGCGGCTTGCGCCGCGTTTGCGTCGAACGGCTCACCCGTCAGCGCCCACTCGTTCACAAGCCGCGGCGGCGCCATCGACTGCAGCAGACTCATCACCTGCATCGGAAACACGCCGACCTTGACCTCGGGCAAGCCGAAGATCGCATGATCGGCCGCGATTGCCATATCGGTCATGCAGAGCAGCCCCATGCCGCCGGCCATGCACACGCCGCCGACACGCGCGATCGCGGGTTTCGTCGCGTTCTGCGACAGCCTGAGCAGGTCGGCGTAATCGACATTCGGCCTGGAAAAATCCATCGAGAACGCGGCACCGGAGTTCTGCAGATCGGCGCCGGCGCAAAAGGCCTTTTCTCCGGCGCCGGTCAACACGATGACGCGCACGCTCTTGTCCTCATGGGCATCGCGATAGCCCTTCGCGATGCCCGCGATCACATCTGCGTTAAGCGCGTTGCGCTTCTCCGGTCGGTTGATCGTGATCCAGAACGCTTGTCCGCGCTTTTCCAGGATGACGCTGCTATTTTCGCTCATCGAACGGCCTGCTTTCTTTTTCCTCGCGCAACCATTTGCGCCGGCAGCGTAGCCAATCGCAAGGGCACAGTCTTGCGTCAGAGCCGCGGACGCCCTGCCCGGCAAACGAACATTCGCAGCCTCATCAATGGGTTGGCCAGTGAGCTCGGGATGCTGAAAGGCCAGCCCTGGAACCTGCCGGCGTGTTGCAGGAGAGCCGCGCCTGGCCAGAAAGTGAGCCGGCCGGACCGTCCTCTATTGCGGATGCGAATGCGGGAATCCTATACCCTGTACAAACAGTGCGTATCGGCAGAGGCATCCATGACATCGAATAGCGGCAATGTGGCGCGTTTCGGCGGATTTCCGTCGCTGGCTGCGCTGGGGGTCGGCCGGTTCAAGGCCGCGCTGCTTGCGCTTCTCCTGGTGACGATGCCGATGGCGTCGGCTCGGGTCGTCCATGCCGCGCCGGCGGCGCCGCCCAGCGCGCACGTCTATCTGATGCGCGGGGTCCTCAACATTTTCTCACTGGGCATGGACCAGATCGCCAGCCGCCTGCAGCAGCAGGGCATCCCCGCCAGCGTCCACAATCATATGCTCTGGGCCTCGGTCGCCGATGACGCCGCCGCCGAATATCGCAGTGGGCGCGCGAAGGTGATCATCCTGGTCGGCCATTCCTCTGGCGCGACCTGCCTGCCGGACATGGTCGCGCGGCTGAGTGCGCAGGGCGTGCCGGTGAAGCTCGCGATCGGGCTCGATTCGGTCTTCCACACCAGCCTGTCCGGGCGTGTGGGAAAATACATCAACTTCTACGTCGCCAATGGCGCCGGCACCCGTGTGGACAGAGCTCAGAATTTCCAGGGGACGCTTGAGAATGTGGACGTCGAGAGCGTGCCTGGTGTCGGCCATCTGACGATCGACAAGAACGAGCTGATTCAGCAGAAGGTGATCGCGGCCATCGACGCGGCGGTGGCGAGCGGCCCGAGCGTGACACCGACAACGAGGCCTGCGGTGCGGAAACTGGCGCCCGGCGTCGCCCCACAAGCATCTGGACCCAGGCGCGCGGCTGCGGCCAACTGATTGAGGTTGCCGGCGCGCCGACCCGGCCTTGGAAGGTGCCTCAAATTCCGCCCATTCGTTTGCGATGCATTGAAAATGCGCCCGATGAGGCGCCTCGGCGTCGCCGGCGCCAAGAGCCGCGAATGTGGGGGGCCGTGAGAGCTGAACCGAGAAGCCCAAAGCGGGTCGCAAGCCTCCTGGCGGGCGTAACGGTGCTTGCCTGTTTGTTGGGCACGCACGCGCAACAGGTGATGGCCCGCCCGATCAAGCAGGCCGTCACGCAAGGGACCGAAGGTCGATCACAGCCGCAGGCGAAAGGCGCGGTTTCGGCGGCAGCGGTTGCGCCGTCCGCGAGCGGGTCCTTGCCGGTCGTCCCGCGCGGACGCGCCTACGTGTTTCGCGGCGCCTTGGGGCCGATCTTCTCGACCGGCATGGACCGCTTGACCGAGAAGATCGAGCGCGCCGGCATCCCGGCCACGACCTATGAGTTCACGCTGTGCCCGCTGATCGCCTCAAAGGCGATCGAGAGCTACCGACAGGATCCTGCGCCGATCATCCTGATCGGCCATTCCATGGGCGGACGCTGCGCGCTACAGTTCTCTGAAAAGCTCCAGGAGGAGGGCATTCCGGTCAGCCTGGTCGTCACCATCGACCCGGCCCATTTGAGCCCGGACGTGCCCGCCAATGTCGAGCGCTTCATCAATATCTACTTGTCCAAGAACGTGCTCGGCGGCGGCGACATCAAACCGGTTGCGGGTTTTCCGGGACATTATGCGAGCTACGACGTCGAACAGCACGACGAGATCTCGCACATCACGATCGACAAGGTTGATGCGATCCATCAGCAGCTTGTGACCAAGATCCTGCAACTCACGGCAACGCCAGCAAAAACGGGCGATGAGATCTTGCCGCTTCGCTATGCCGTTCCGCCCAAGCAGGAGATCGAGCTGTGGGACAGCGGCATGGCGGTCGCGGCACGTCCGGGCGATACGCTGCAGGCGCTAGCCGTCCAGTATCACCTGCCGCTGTGGGCCCTCACCCAGGTCAACCCGATGGCGGCTGATCTGCCGCTCGTTCCCGGCCAGCGCGTCACGGTGCCGCGCCATCTCGAACCGCCGGTCACTACCGCTGCCGCACCGATATCCTCGGGCCGGTAACTGATGTTACTGACGGTGCCGAGCTGGCCAGCGGGTGCTTACGAGCGGCGCAGGAACGGCACGATCATCGGGACGCGGCGACTGTAGTTTCGGTACGCCTCTTGGCCCAGTTCGATGGACAAAAAGCCTTCTTCCATCCGCGCCTTCTGCCATTCTCCAAAACAGACGAACAGCGCGCCGAGCAGCGCGGGCCACGTCGCGACCGCAAGGCCCGTCGCGAGCATGCCGACGATGAGCCCGGTGTAGATCGGATGGCGCACCATTCCGTAAGGACCGGTATCGATGATCCGATGCCCTTCCTTATGGGTGATGGCATTGGACCAGAAGCGGCCAAGATGGATCCGCGCCCACCAGGTGAAGGAGATGCCGAACAAGGTCACCAGCGCAAGCACGTAGGTGCCAAAGGTGCCTGGATTGTAGAGCGGCTTCGCTCCGAGGACCTGCGCAGTCAAAGGCATCAGCAAAATCGCGCCGAGCAGGATCGGCAGCCGATAGACCCAGGAATCCCAGGTCCGCACATGTGTCTTGGTCCGGCCCGACCAGAACGAGGCAACCACCCAGCTCACGACCCAAGCAAGCCAAATCAGCGCCAGCAATTTGGTAGGCCAAGTGACGATCCAGCCGCTCAACAGCGCATCGCTGATATCGCCCAAACTGCTAAGCATGCTTCAAGACCTCGCTAACGGGTGCAGCCATCATGCGAGCGATCGTCTCATGCAGGACCGGCTCGACCGGACGGGGTGCATAACCGAGTTCACGCCGCGCCTTCTCGATCGACAGCGCGCTCGCCCGCCGCGCGATGCGGACCCCTTCGACGGTCGCCGCAGGGGTACGGCGGGTCAGATAATTCGCATTGAACTCTATCACGGATGCCGCCAACTCCGCGAGTCGGCCCGGTATAGGAATAAACAGCTTACGACGGCCGCTGACGGATGCCATCAGAGCCAAGACCTGCCCGAGTGGAATGGAATCGCCACCGAGGACGTAGCGGTTCCCCACCCGCCCCTTGTCCATCGCGAGAATAAGGCCGTGCGCGACGTCGCGCACATCCACCAGGTTCACGATGAAATCCAGATAGATTCGCACCGGCCCGCCGCCGAGGAAATGCCGCAGCATCGCCGTTGGCGGCGTGTGGTTATGATCGTGCGTGCCGATCGGCATGGTGGGGCAACCGACGACAACCGGAAAGCCCGACGCCGCCGCCTGCAGCGCCAACCTGTCCGCGAGCATCTTGGAGCGCGTGTAAGGGCCCGGCATTTCGTCGACCGAAAGCTCGGCATTCTCCGCTGCGGGCTGCCCCGGTTTGGAGCTACGGAACAGGATCGATTCGGTCGAGCAGTGCAGAAAGCGGGCGACGTCGCGCTTCCGCGCGGCGGTGAGCACGTTTTCGGTCCCCTTGAAATTGATGGCGTAGAATTCGTCCCGATCGCGCTTCCACATCCCCGGGTGTCCGGCCAGATGATAGACCTCGCCGACGTCCCTCATGACCTCCCGAACGAGGCCCTGATCGAGCACCGAGCCCTCGACATAGTCCACGCCCGGCATCGGGCGGGTGGGCAGGCGGACATCGAGCACGCGCACGCTGTGGCCAGCACCGACAAGTTCGGAGACCAAATGCTGGCCAATAAAGCCGCTACCGCCAGTGACGAGAATGCGTGTCATGAAGCAGAATTCGGCGCGTCTCAGCGATTGGCCTGAGCCGGCTCAGGCACCGGTCCGATGATGGCTGCGAGATCGTGTCGGAAACCGAACGCGATGAACAATTTGGCCATAACAAACATCGGGCCGAGCAAAAAATGCACGGGATGATCGCCCATCGACGGCTTCCGCCGCTCGAAGACCTTATGGCCGACGACTTGAGCTGTGACGCCGCACACCGCCAAGACCACCGCAAGCGTCCACACGCCGGCGACGCCCACATTGGCCACAATGGCCGAGGCGGTCGACAATAACAGAACGGCCGCCGCGACGATCGCCAGTCCAAGCGGAGGATCAAGTGCCAACCAGTAAATCAGGACGGGCAGCGCCAGCAGCGTGGCCAGCGTGATATGGCCATCGAACCCCGGAATGGGCACCATCGTCAGCGGAAGGACCGCGGCAAGGAAAAGGAAGATGATACCAAACACATGAGCCGCGCAGTTCCTGGGATCACGGTGATATTCAACGTAATCGGCAAGCTGATGCCGGAAATAGGCGGTCATGCGAACCCCTCTTTCGGTTAGAGACGCGAAGATGCGGTCGGGCGATTGGCCACAACGACAGCACATTTCAGCATCTTCACGGGTCTCCGGCGAGAAAGCCCTGCTACTTAAGCTACTCCTCCCGCCGATGTCAAAATGGGTGGTTATGCGATCCTGAGAAAAAGGCAAGCAAGAAACAAAAGTGCAACCTAGTCCAGACCGTCGACAAGAACAATCGGCGTACCCCTCAGACAAAGGCCGTGAAACAGGCCTCTTTGCAACAGTTTAGCGAATCGGACGAGCGAGAGTGTGTGGGCAATTAAGGCGGCCATTTTGACGCTTATGGACCGAAAGTGTGGCGCATGGGCCATGCGCATCTTCGCCGCATCATGATGCGGCCTATTGCCCGCTGAAACAATGCCACACCCACTCCAGCCGCCGCCTTTGCTCAATTCCCGGCGGTCGCGGCAAGCGCCGCCTTCCTCACCCAAACCTTGTTATCGTGGAAGGCCGCGCCACCGATCGGCGCGACCGCCTCGGCTCCCGTCAATGTGTTGATGCCGCGACCGCCAATATGGTCATGATTCGGATGAATGGATTCCGCGATCAAAACGCCGCGACGCACACCCTCGAACAGCTTTGCGATCAGCGTGGTCTCGCCGCGCGTGTTGCCGAGCGTCACGGCATCGCCGTCGGCGATCCCGAGGGCCGCGGCGTCGCGCGGGTGAATCATCACGGAAGCCCTGCCCTCGCGTGCCTGCGATGAGGGGGTCTCGTTGAATGTCGTGTTGAGGAAACTGCGCGAGGGGCTGGTGGCGAGGCGGAACGGGTGCGCCTCGTCCGCTTCCTCGATGGCTGTCCAGTGATCCGGCAAGGACGGCATCTTGTCCACCTCGCCCATGACCTGGCCGAACAGCGGATGCGCCCAATCAACCCTAAAATGGAATTTCTTGTCGGCATGCGCGAAGCCGTCGAGATAGTGCGAGGTGCGGAAATCCGGCTGCAAGTCTCGCCACATATCCGCTTGCAGATTTTCGATAGCGCCGTGCCCGCTCAGTTTCAGCGTGGCATCGATCAATTGCCGCGGCGTCATCTCGAAGCCGGGATGAACTGCGCCGACCCGCCGGGACAAGCCTTGAAGCACCTCGTGATTGCTGCGGCATTCGCCGGGCGGATCGACCAGTTTCGGGCCGACCGAAATATACTGATGCCCACCGCCGTAATAGAGGTCGTCATGCTCCATGAACATCGTCGCCGGCAACACAATATCGGCCATTTGCGCCGTCTCGGTCATGAACTGCTCGTGCACGGCGACGAACAGATCCTCGCGCGCAAAGCCTCGGCGGACCAGCGTCTGCTCGGGCGCGACCGTCACCGGATTGGTGTTCTGGATCAGCATCGCCTTGACCGGGCCTTTGCCGCGCAGCGCCTGCGCGTCTCCGGTCAGGATGCGCCCGACCTTGGATTGATCGAGCAGGCGAATGTTCGGGTCGATCGCATCGTGTCCCTCGACGATCGCCTCATTGAAGCGCCAGAGCGCCGCATTGTTGAAGAAGGCGCCGCCGCCTTCATGCTGCCAGGCGCCGGTGACCGCCGGGATGCATAGCGCGGCATGCATTTGCGTCGCGCCGTTTCGACTGCGGGTAAAGCCGTAGCCGAGGCGGAAGAAGGTGCGCTTGGTTTGGCCGACGGCGCGTGCGAACGCCTCGATCTCCTCAACCGGCACACCGCAAATCGACGAGGCCCATTCAGGCGTCCGCGTCCGCAAATGCGCCTCGAGCTCGGCGGGACAATCGGTGTAGCGCGCAAGATAGTCGCGATCGGCAAGACCCTCACGGAACAGCACGTGCATGACGCCACAAGCAAACGCGGCATCGGTGCCCGGTCGCAGGATGATCTTGATGTCAGCCTGCTTCATGGTCTCGTTCTCGTAGATGTCGACCGCCGCGATTCTGGCGCCGCGCTCCTTCTTCGCGCGGGCGGCATGCGTCATCACGTTGACCTGGGTGTTTACCGGATTGGTGCCCCAGATCACGATCAGATCCGACACGCCCATCTCGCGCGGATCGACGCCGGCGATCTTTCCGGTTCCCATGGCAAAGCCGATGCGCGCGATGTTGGAGCAGATCGTCGCATAGAAGCGGGAATACTTCTTCACATGGGTGAGGCGGTTGATGCCGTTTTTCATCACGATGCCCATCGTGCCCGCGTAGTAGTAGGGCCAGACGGACTCTGAGCCGAATTCGCGCTCGGCCGCGTTGAAACGATCGGCGATTTCGTCCAGCGCCTCATCCCAGGAGATCCGCGCGAATTGGCCGGAACCCTTCGGGCCTGTCCTGCGCAGCGGATACATCAGCCGCTCGGGGTGATGGATGCGCTCGGCGTAGCGCGCGACCTTCGCGCAAACGACACCCGCCGTGTAGGTCTGCCGCTTGGACCCGCGAACCCGCCCAATGCTTCGCCCATCGATCACCTCGACATCGAGCGCACAGGCCGATGGGCAATCATGCGGACACGTGGAGTGGCGAATGTCGATGCTGGCGTGCTTATTCATGATGCGAATTAGTAGCATCAAAAATCGGAGCAGCCGAGCGCAATTGTCCGGCAGTCCCCGCGCAAAATTCGCACGCAAGCCATGCGTTAACCGGAGAAATAGGCGCCGCCATTGGCATGGATAGCCTGACCCGTGATGTATCGCGCGCCCGGACCGCACAGGAAACGGACGGCCGCGGCGACATCTTCCGGCTTGCCACGCTGGCCCGTCCGCCTTTGATGCGTCAGACGATGCGCCGGTTCCGGCTGATCTTTCGGCCGCGCTGTGCCGATCAACCCCGGAACCACGCAATTGACGGTGATACCGTCGGTGGCAAGTTCGGTTGCGAGCGCGCGGGTGAAGCCGACGATACCGGCCTTGGCCGTGACCACATGGGCGCGGTTGCGGGCTCCGGTATGCGCGCTCAAGCCGCCGATGTTGACGATGCGTCCCGCACCGCTTTGCCGCAGCGCCGCAAGGCAGGCCTTGGTGCAGTGAAAGGCACCGTCGAGCGTCACATCGAGGATCGCGCGCCACTCGACATAGTCCATCTCCGCAAAGGGCTTTTCCCGCCGCAGCGCCGCATTGTTGACGAGGATGTCGATGCGGCCGAAAGCATTGAGGCCCGCTTCCACCATCGCCTGCACAGATTTGGCGTCGGCGACATCGCCGATATGGACCAGCGCCTTGCCGCCGGATGCCTCGATTTCGCGGGCGACTGCGTCAGCTTCATTACGATTGCTGCGCGCACCCACGAGAATTGCGGCACCGGCCTCGGCCAGCGCCAAGGCAATGGCGCGGCCAATGTTGCGCCCCGCGCCGGTGACGATGGCAATCTTGCCGGCCAGTTCTTTGCTCATGCTGCTTCCTTGGTGAGTTTCGCACCAGCGGCGCAGGCTGGCAATCCGCGGAGTTTATCTGCGGTGTTCGGCGCTAGACAATCATCGCGACAACACGGCCTGTGGTTATGGGTCGCGGATCCCGCTCAGCCCCGGACAACGCGGAGCCTGTCATCGGGCGCGCGTTCGCGCGACCCGTTGGCGTTGCCGGGAGTCGCTTGTCCGGGACGAGGTGAGGTCGTTTCTGATGCCTTTTTCAACAAAATCGGCCAAATGCCGACATCCTCACTTGTGACAGATCAATCGAGCGCCAAGGTCAGTCCAAACTCATCCTCATTCATGGGCGCAAAATCATAGCGGGGATAGACGTCCCTTGCCCGGCTGAAGAAGAATTCGTCGAACGCTTTCATGGCATCTGACCGCAGTGGATTGTTGACCCGAGCCAGCGCGATCTGGGTGGAGAAGGGCTCTGCGCCCGGAACGGCAACAAACTCAAAGTGATTCGGGAATATCCGCGCCCAATACGAAACAAGATGATACCACGTGAAGGCCACGTCGGCGTAACCGCGGGCGACCATCTCGGGAAGATCGCGATGCATGATACCAAGGCGACCTGGAAAGTTCACCTCAGCTGCGACGAGAGCATCGGCCGCGGGTTTTCCAAGCAACTCCGCTGTGGCAGCGAGACACTTCGCTCGAACATCGCCGGTGTCCGACAGCGCGACCCGCGTACCTGTACGTGTCACGTCAACCAGGTTATGAATGCCGAGTGGATTACCTTTTCGGACAAGCAGCGCAACTCCGCGATTCTTACAGAAGAAACGCGCCTGACGCTCGATGACGCCCAGCCGATGCAGCTGCCGCAAGGGCTGCGGGTAGCCCATGAAGATATCAGGATAGAAGCCAGACGTACGGCTGACCTCGAGCGAGAGGTTACCAAGCGCAACCCCTCCAGCACCTATCATCTTCACGAGGATGGGCTGAGGCAGGGTGACCAGGATGATGTTGGTTAGATCGAGATTGGCGTATTGCGACTGGGATTTGGCCCATGACGGAAATGTGCCGAGAATGTCGTCACTCGACAACACCATCAGGTGATTGCCTTCGGTAAAGATAACCAAGTCTGCCGGCGCTCCGATCCGACCGATGACGTCAAGCACGGTATCTGCGTGGCCGACGAAAGATGTAACGCCCGCAGGTAGCTTCGTTACAATTGGCCACACAAGCGGCTCAACCGGCGCGTTTGCGCTCGCACTTTGCGCTATCGTTGTTGCCGCTTCTGCATTGCAAGTGCCCAACGCGACAGCACTCAATGTGCTACCCAGGAAGGCGCGGCGTTTCATCATGTCAGCATCCCCGGGCGGCATTGGGTGGGAGCTTAGCATATTCCCGTCAGCCGGCGTTAGGTCCGTTCTCGGTCGAATGCGAAGAACTCGGGGTGAGCAAATCTAATCTGCCATGCTACGTTAAGCGGACCCTCAAGGCAGGTATCCACTTGCTGATGGGCCACGACGCGACATTCACGACGGAGGACGGCAGTCCTCTTTCACGCAGTTCACCATCACCCGTCCCTGAACTTTCTTCTAGCCCAGGCCCGCTTTCAGGGATGGCCGGTAGTGGCGGGGGGCCGTTGTCGGTCAGACGTCCGAAGCACGTTTCGATCAGTACGCTTCGCCTGAGCGGATTGACGCGGCGAACGCTACGATCAGCCGGTGACCCGATAGACTCGCGCCTCGCCCTCGACGCCGCGCAGCGGGGCGCCGAACTCCTCGACATCGTGGCCCACCAGCAGTTTGCGAACACCGGGGGCCGTATAAAGCGCTTCCGTGAGGCAGATTTCGCCAGCGTCGGCGAATGATTGCACCCGCGCAGCAATGTTCACGGTCTGGCCGAAATAGTCGAGATTCTCATTGAGGGTCACAGCGATCGAAGGCCCGCAGTGGGCGCCCATCTTGAGAATGATAGTGGGCGGGCCGTGCTCGTGGTTGAACCGACCGATTTCCTGCAAGATGTTGAGCGCTGCCGCCACGGCATCGACCGGTCGAAAGAACGCTGCCATGACGGCGTCGCCGATGGTCTTAACGATGGCACCGCCATGCCGATGGGCAATTGCGTCGAGTAGCGCGAAATGTTCCCGGACCAGCGCATAAGCGTTGAGATCCCCGAGACGCTCGTAGAGCGCGGTCGAACCCTTCAAGTCCGTGAACAGGAACGTCACCTGCCGGACACCGAGGCCCTCCTCCTCATCCACTCGCTCGGAGCGGAAGAGTTTGCGGAAGGTCTGACGCGTCAGCAGCATGCCGCCCGAGACGTAGGGGTCGAATTCGAGCGTCGGCTTCTCTGGCATGGACACGATTTCGGGAGGCCAATTGATTACGAGCAGCGAACCGCGCGTGGCACCGGTGTTGCTGATCTCGAAGACCGCAGCTCCCGACGGCACGGCCGAAACGGCAGGCGTGAAACGCTGCCCGTCATAGGTGATGCGAATGATCGTCGGAGTGTTCGGCATCTGCACGGTAGTGGGAGCGAGCACGACCTGAAGTGTGAAGCCCGCCTGCGTCTGGACGTTGACGCCTGAGAGTGAGCCGGGCCCAATCTCGGCCTGCAGTGTCGTAGTCAGACCGGATGGCAGATAAGTCATTCCGCGGACCAGGCTGCGCAGGAAATCGACAAATCGGGTTTGTCCGCCGGGCAGCCGTCCGCTGCTGGCGAATTTGAGCTTCCAGTGCAGATCTTCGATCGAGAGATTGTCGATGTCATGCAAAGCGAGGCGCCGGACCTGCGGCGAGACGGAAAAGGAAACCTCGATGAAGTCGTCGAGCTCGGTCTGACCCTCGATATCGCATAGCCCGCAGACGAAATGACTCCGAAGCGCACGGAGCCTCCCGAAACTTTCCAACACCAGGCCCGAGTGGGGGCAGAGAATGTCCCAATGCATGTCGACCAGCCCGGCGCGAGCGGCGTGGAGGAATAGATCGATCGACTCCGGCTCAGCCACACCGCGATCGCGGGCGAACGCCAGCGGATTGGCACGGTAGAGGCTGACCTCGTCGCCGCCGCGGATCAGCGTTTCGAATTTGGAGATGACGCGCGGGCTCCAAGTGCGGGCCTGCTCGATCTGTGTCATCTTGTTTTCGAGAAGCCGTTCGTTAATGGATGTCATCGATCAGCTCCTGACGATAACAATCTATCAGCTTCACCGGCTCGTCGCGAGCTATCCGCTGCCGACCGGCCCGCTGCACCGCATACATTCCTGCCTAGACGATGCGCTGCCCGTGCCTGCTTTCGGTCAGAATGCGAAAGGCTCAGGGCGAGCAAATCTAGTCCGCTATGCCCCATCTGAGCGGACCTCAAGGAAGCGGACCGCCACTTCGTTGAGGGCAGTGGTCCCAGTTTGATTTGTTTTCGAGTTGACAGAAGAGTTGGCGCCCGCCGTTCGGCAATGGCATCGGCTTAGGGGGCCGTTTGGAGAGTTATTGGGTCCGGGGACGGGCACTGGCCCTGGTAGGCACTGTCCGGCAACTCACTTGTCGCTCGGCCCGCAGGCATAGGCGCATGAGCCACAATGCTTCGGATCGATGTCGGTGTTAACGCAAAATCCAGAGCAATTGGTTGGCTGTCCTGGCGGACACTCGCAGTTGCCCTCGTTGCAGACCTGCCCGCCTTTGGTATCGCATTTGTTGCCGCAGCCACCTCAGTTGGCCACGTCCGTGTCTGTGTCGACGCAGGCGCCACTACAGATCTCCATGTCCGAAGGACAAACGCACTTTCCGTTGGTACAAACTTCGTTCGTGGGGCAATTTTGACCGCTTGCGGGAGATGTGCCGTCAGCGCAGCAGCTGCCGGAACAAACCGGCGAATGCGCGGCTACCGGCCCAGCAGCAGACACGTCCGCCCTTATTACATTGCGGATAATAATTGGGTTCGCCAGGACAACTGTCGGCAGCTCGGACGGCCATCGGAGTCCCTGCTACGATCACGAGAAAGACAATCCCAAGCTGCCACGAATGCCAACTTGAACTGTGCTTTTTCATAGGCCGCCCGCTTGCTCATTGTCTTGCCAAGATGTTGAGTGCGATCTTATCCCCTTTATCTAACTGTGTTCTCACGACCTAGAATCGGTTCAACCTGAAGTCGATTCTGGTTGTTTGATCCATCATGGCCCTCCTTCATTGAGGTTGGTCCTCTGTCGGATGCGGGAGCGGCCCTTCATGGTCCAGCACCGTTCCGAGATCGCGCATGCCCGGCGCCGCAGGCGGGGCACTTTATCAAATGCTCGGACTTGTCCTCCTGACGCGTTTCCGGGGTATTTGCCTCGGGGTATGCGCATCTTTGTCGCGCTCTCTTATGGGGAGCGCATCGCCTCGGGCCACTAGGCGGCCTCCAGAAACCCAATAAACAGGCCGCCTTACTCTTTGGGCAGCGGCCAATGATGGCGCTCCCCCAGAAACGTGTTGGGCGGGTCCTCTTCAAGGAGCGTCTTGCATCGCGCCACCACGTCCTGAGCCTGTGCAATGAACTCGGCATCGTTGGCCGCCAGCCGCCTACGAAAATCGATCTGCTTGGCGATGTTCAATGGGTCCGGCACGCGGCGCTCCCTTCTTTGCAGGCGGGAGCGCGATTGGTCTCTCAGCCACCGACGCCTACGGACATGGCCTTGGCCGGTGATGCAGCTAGACTACCACACTCCACTTTGGTTCAAAGGGGGCTACTCATTCCAGATGCGTTCGCCGCAGATCTCGCACTCGTACAAGCGCATGCTCCTGCCGCGAGCTGAATCGAGGAACGCGCCAATAAGTCGGGGAAAGGTGGCACAAGTCGGACAGCGCGGGCGAGGGTCCTGCGTCTGCGGCTTGGGTGGCTGCTTCTGTTCCTGGTCCGTCATTGGAACAGCAACGCTCGCGTTCGGCGGCGCTTGCTCCACCGCGTATGGTATTCAAACGCGGCGCCTTCCGGATCGTTCACCTCAAGCCAGCGGTTGGCATGTCCGAACATCCTCACGCAATCGACATCGCTGACCCGCAGCACTGGGCCTGCCTCGCCCTGCAGCCATTGCGGTAGATCCGGACGGTTGTCATCGGATGATCCTGTATTTCTTGGCCGGCTTCTTCCGCGGCGTCAGCGCGGTCTCGGCCTGTTCGGCAGTCAGTGCCTGCAACATTGCGATCCGCGCCATCATCACCAGGCCTTTCCCCTCAGCGGCCGCTAACAGGCATCGCGCCGGGAGCTGCCAGCGCTCGAGCGCGGCTTCCTTCGTCGGCAACACGGCAGCGTATTCGCCGGCGTCGCGCAGTGTGCGCAGGAGTTTTCTGTTGGCGAGCCGAATCGGCTGGTCAAATTTCAAAGACCTTGCGAGTCGTCACAGTCCATACGCAACTCCGCCACACAATGAGCGCCGAACTCGGACCGAAGTCATTCGTTCCGAGTTCGGGAACTTTGACGCGCAATCTCCATTATCCGCCAAGCTGGAGGATCAGCAATGGCGAAAAAGACCAAAAAGAAAACCGCCCGCGGCCGCAAGCAGGATCGCGCCCGCGTTGCCGGCGGCCAGGACTACGAGGTGCGCTACGAGGCGAAAAAGACGCGTCGATCGCCAGCCGCAGTGAAGCGGGTCGTTAAGAAGGTCGGCAGCAGCCGTAGGAAGGTTGAGCGCCGGCTTGCTCGGTAGCCTGTGGTCGGCTCCTCGGCAAACGTCCCCTGGCGCCGAGGAGTTGGCGGCCCCGCTCGCGGTTACGGCGTTCGCGACGGGGCCGTTCTTATGCGAACACCGCAGCGCCAACCTCAGTGATCTTCACGTAAGCCCCGCTCTCGTGCATCCAGAACCAGCCCTTGGCGACGGCAAACTCAAGGCCGGCCTTGTATTCGGACGGTGTGCCCCTGATTGCAGGGTCTGTTAAGAAAGGCCAGTTAATCTTTTCGATGGTAAGCATGCGGCGTGGGCCGCTGGCCAACTAGATTATTCTGATTGCCAGCGCTTGAGCCATTCCGGATTTTCTTTGTACATCCGGATGAGCTCGATCAGGTTTTCGATCCGAAGTCGGTGAACGCCTGGATGCCGTCTTCGCCGACGCCATAGACCCAGATCACACCGTCCTCGATTTCCATTTCGATGGCGATATCCCGCAACCATTCTTCGTCTTCGCCGAGGTCCTTGGCGACCTGACTGATGGTGGTGACGTGATGGACTTGTTGACGTGCGTGGTCATGCCGCTCGAGCGGAGATCGTTGCTGTCGCTGGCTTCCAATTCCAGGGCAGCAGCTCGTCCAGCCGATGAGCCGGATGGGAGGCGATGCGGGCGAGGACGTCCGCCAGCCAGGCCTGCGGGTCGACACTGTTCATCTTGCAGGAGATGATCAAGGTATACATGGCTGCGGCACGCCGTCCGCCGCGGTCAGAGCCGCAGAACAGCCAGGATTTTCGCCCAAGAGCTATGCCTCTTAGGCCTCTCTCGGCAGCGTTGTTGGAGAGACAGATACGCCCGTCCTCGAGGAAGAAGGTGAAGCTCGGCCAGCGCTTCAGGACGTAGGTGAACGCCTTCGCCAGGTCGTGCCCGCGAGAGAGCTTGGCAAGCTGCTCCCGCATGTAGATTTGAAGATCCTCGACAATGGGCCGGCTCAGCGTCTGCCGAACCTCCAGGCGCTCTTGTGTGCTCTTGCCATTGATCGAGCGCTCGATCTCGAACAGCGCATCGATCCGGCGCACGACCTCGATCGCGATCGGCGAGATCGGGATTTCCTTTTTGCCAGCGGCCTTGCGCCGCGCATTCTCTTCGATGTCGGCCATGGCGAAGAATGGACGTCGCGCATGCGCCCAGCAAGCAGCCTCCCGGATCGGTCCGGGCTGGCGCCCAGCCAGATAGAGCTGGTTGTACCCGTCAAAGGCATCGGCCTGCAGGATGCCGGCATAACGGGCCAAATGCGCCTGAGGATGCTCGCCCTTGCGGTCGCGTGAGTAGTAGAACATGGCCGTAAGCGGACCCGCGCCACCAAAGGGTCGGTCGTCCCGGACGTAAATCCAGCACCGTCCCGTGTCGGTCTTTCCCTTGGCCAGCACCGGCACCGTCGTATCATCGGCATGAAGACGCTCGGCCGCCATGACATGGGCTTCGATGAGGCGCAGCAGAGGATCCAGTACCGTGCAGACCGATCCCACGGCGTCGGCCATGGTCGAGAGCGCGATCGGCACGCCCTCCAGGGCGTAGCGCTCGGCCTGGCGGTTCAACGGCTGATGCTGGCCGAACTTCTCGAACATGATCATGGCCAGCAGGCTCGGACCGGCCCAGCCTCGTGCGACAGCATGGAACGGCGCTGGAGCCTGGCTGATCTTCTCACAGTCGCGGCAGCTAAACTTCTCCCGCACCGTCTCGATCACTTTCCACTGGCGCGGCACGGATTCCAGCGTCCAGGTCACGTCCTCGCCGAGCTTGCGCAGGCGCTTGCTGCCGCAGCACTCGCAAGCCGTCGGTGGATCGATCACCACCCGTTCGCGTGGAAGATGCTCGGGGAAGGTCTGGCGCTCGGCGCGCTTGCGCGTAAATCCGCGCACCGTCGTCGTCTTGGCCACGGCACGTTCGGCTGCCAATTCGTCTTCAGTGGCGTTACTTTCCAGCTCTTCGAACGTCAGCGCTAACTGATCCATCAGGCGGGACGATCGCTCTGACCGTTGGCCGTAGATCTGATGCCTTAGCTTGGCGATCTGCAGCTTCTGCTGGGCGATCAGCGCCTCGTCTTCTGACGCTTTGGCGCGGGCGACCGCAAGTTCGGCCGCGATCACCAAGCCGTTCGCGCGCTCGATCGCCAGCGCCTCTTTCAAGGCGGCGACCTCATCCGGAATCCCGTCGCGACCACCATCCATGCGACGCAATGAATCACAGATTGGACGCGTTGGGACTCCCTAAAATGGAAACGCTCGCAGATTTCTTCGCTCAGCCCGCGCTCTGCGGCCGCCAACTTAGTTGTGGATTTCTCCAGTCGATGCCCTCGAGCATATAGGCCATCTGCGCCGCCGAGATCGACACCGCACCGCCCGATGCCGAGGGCCAGATGAACTTGCCGCGGTCAAGACGCTTGGCATAGAGCGACATGCCTAGCCCGTCATGCCATAAAATCTTGACCAGATCGCCGCGGCGGCCCCGGAAGATGTAGAGATCACCGGCATGAGGATCGCGCTTCAAGCTCTCCTGAACCGTAAGAGCCAAGCTTTGCATGCCGCGGCGCATGTCCGTGTGACCCGTGGCGATCCAGACCCTGACGCCGCTCGGGATCGGGATCATCGCCGCCTCAATAGCTCAAGAACCCGCTGCAGCGCCTCGCTGTCTACGTCACGGTCAACCCGCACCCGACAGCCGCCAAGCTCGATCTCGATGATTCCAGCCCTTGCACGCTGCGCAGGAGGCGAACACGACGGTTGCGGCGCGCACGTCGATGCTGAAGCCGGCGTAGAAGTGATCTCCACCGGAACGAGCGCCGGAACGGTCTCGCCGCCTAAGCAGCCCTGGCGTGCCTGTCGGCGCCACGTGAACAGCAGGCTTTGAGCCATTCCATGTCGGCGGGCGACGCCGCAGACCGTCTCGCCAGGTTGCAAGGTCTCCTCAACTAGGCGGACCTTCTCGTCGTAACTCCATCGGCGCCGACGTTCAGCACCTAAGACCTTGACCTGCATTCGCTACATGACCTTAAGGCTAGACTTAAGGTCACATCCTCAGAAAGGCCGCGGAATTGCACAAGGTGGCCGCCGCCGCAGGGATACTTTCGATGTGGATCCGGCCGTCCTGGACCGCCTCAATGCTGTGGGCGATTTCGAGGAGCTTGCGCGCGGCGGCTTCGGGATCGGCGAAGGAGCGGTCGCTGACGAACTTCATGGTTCGGAGTTAGCTGCTTCGCTCACGACGCGCAACACGCCAACAGCTGCACCGTCTCGGTCCGCTGAATGCGAAAGCTCAGACATGAGCCATACTTCCGAGATGGCCCACAAGCGACATTCCGGACCGCATTCTCAGCAGTCCCTCCACTCGGGATCGCCGCAAGCGTTGGTCGCTGCGCCAAACCCAGGCAGACGCCAGTCCCGGATCAACGGCCACGTCGCCTAAGCGACCTTCTTCTCGAGATTGGCGAACACACTGAGCTTCAACCACGCGCGTAGACCGGCGGTCAACGTAGTGCTTCCCGTCAAGACAAGTCGACCATCATCAGACATTTGGTCGATGGTCCTATATCCGAGCCAAATTTCGGTCATCGATTGCAGATCAGTCGATACGTAAAGATCAACATCAAACCCCGGATCGACTAGGCACAGATCAACCTCTTTGCTAGGCTCCACTATGAGCCAATAATTGCGCTCCGAGACCGGCCTGTCCCTGAAGATGAACTGAATGGTATTGCGGCGTGGCGGCATTGGGTCGGTATTTATATTTCGCCTGATGTCCCACATCAGTAGACTGGCATCGAGGTTCTTCAACGTGGCTTGCGTTGTAACCCATCGATGTCCCCAGACCCCGATCGCTTCGATAATAGGACGCAGTTCCGTTCCCGCTTCAGTGAGACGATATTCGTGGACGCCAGGCTCGCGCTCAGCGGCGACGCGCATGACGATCCCGGCGGCTTCGAGCTCTTTCAACCGCTTGGAAAGAAGGGCAGGCGACATGCTCGGCACCCCTCGCCGCAATTCGTTGAAACGGGTCGATCCTATCACGAGCTCGCGCAAGACGAGCAGCGTCCAGCGGGAGCAGATGATCTCCGCTGCCATAGAAACCGGGCAGAACTGATTGTAACCGCCATCGGACATGCGAGCGCCTCCCTTCGGCCATTACCTCCGGAGCCCGGCAGGCTACGAGTTGCCCCACCGCTTGACCAGTTCAGAATCTGTACCAGTGACGTTCAGATCCTGAACTGGATGCATTCGGGGGGCCATGAGATGTCCTGTGCGCATTCGCGAGACGCGAGGCCGCTTTCGGGCGGATTATCCGGGCAAAGGGAGATGACCAATGTCAGTGATGACGCCACCCCTCGATTATACGGCCATCAAGCAACGCCAGCACGCTGTCTGGTCGGCGGGTGACTATGCGATGATCGGAACGACACTTCAGATTGTCGGCGAGCGACTGTGCGAGGCTGTCGATATGCGCGCCGGAACCGCCGTTCTCGACGTTGCTGCCGGCAACGGGAATGCGACGCTGGCGGCAGCCCACCGCTTCGCACGCGTTACGTCCACGGATTATGTCGGTGCGCTTCTTGAGCGGGGCAAGGAGCGCGCCGCCGCAGAGCGCCTTTCCGTCAGTTTTCAGGAAGCTGACGCCGAAGCGTTGCCGTTTGCTGATGGCAGCTTTGACGTGGCCTTGTCCACGTTCGGTGTCATGTTCACCCCGAACCAGGAGAAGGCGGCCGCCGAGCTCGTCCGTGTGGTGCGCAGAGGCGGAAAGATCGGGCTCGCCAACTGGACGCCGGACGGATTCATCGGTCAGCTCCTGAAGCTTGTCGGAAGGTATGCGGCGCCTCCACCCGGCATCCAGTCGCCTACCCTGTGGGGCACCGCGGCAGGTCTTGGCGAGCTGTTTCCGGGGCATCAAATCAACGTCTCGGAGCAGACCTTCACCTTCCGTTACGAGTCGCCGGAGCATTGGCTTCACGTCTTTCGCTCGTTCTATGGTCCCACCAACCGCGCGTTCGCCGCGCTTGATACCGAGAGCGCGGCTGCACTGGAAGCCGACATTCTCGATCTGCTCGAGAAATCGAATTGGGGTGGCTGCGACAGCCTCGTTGTCCCTGGCAGCTATCTCGAGGCGGTGATTACGAGCTGATCTTCCTTCTCCGCCCCACGCATCACGATCTTGAGCGCATCATCCGACAACGGCCGCTGGAGCGCCTTCGCCTCATCCCAAGGCGCGCGCATCCATACGTCGCGTTCTTCCTCTGTGGTCAGGATCACAGGCATTGCCTTCGGATGGATCGGCTTCACGACTGCATTCGCCTCGGTACTCAGGAAGCCGTAGACCTGGTGCGGTCCCGGGATCGGCTTCGACTTGGGGCCGCGATCGCCGTTGAACGTGGTCCAGAGACCGACGAACGCGAACAGCGACCGGTCCTCATTGAGCGCGAACCACACGACGTCTTTCTTTTTCGTCTCCGGGTTCGGCTCCGGCGCGTACTCGGCGAAGCTGTTCGCCGGCACCAGGCAGCGGTTTTCAGGTTTGAGCCAACCCCGCCAGTGCGGTGACGAGGTGTTGCGGATGTTCGTGACCGGAAGCCCACCCGTGCGCGGCGGTGGCGGCATGCCCCAGCGCATCAGGGTGAACTCGCGGCCGGTATCGGTGTTGCGGATGATGGGTGCGGGGTAATCGGCAAACACGCCGGGTATCGGCGGCAGGTTGCCAACGTAGCGATTGACGACCCGGAACAGGGCAATAATGGCCGCTTGGTTGGTGGTGATGCTATAGAGATTGCACATGGCGGTAAAAGCGGCGGCCGGTACGGCGCGATCGAAACTATGGTTGAGGACCCAGCCCTGTAGGGCCGAACGGCTTCGAGGTGGTCTGCATTGAGTCAAGCGGCGCCGCGGTGCAGGCTTCCAAAACCTCAGAGAGGTAGGTCGATCCGCAACGATCGGCTGATGACCCGCCTTTCGCTCCGCCCAGACTGCCTTGAGTTCATCAGTCAGATTTTCGGCGAGAGCCCTCGCGCAGCTTGAGGATGCGCAGCTCGACGGTGCCGGCGCTCCCAGCTCCGATCGCCGTAACCGTTGCGTTGGACCAGGCGCCCCTGGCTCTTCTCGCCGTAAGCGGCCCCGGTCAGGCGCTCGACCTTGAGCTCCATCAGCCGGTGGGCGGCAAAGCCGATCATCTCGCGCAACAGATCGGCATCAGGGGTTCTCCACGAGCGCGCGCAGGTTCATCATGTCGTCACTCATCGGTGGTTCCTCGAAATCAGGTTGGCGTCGCAACCCAAACCTTACCGACGAATCATCGATGACCGCCCCGCGAAACCGCTCGCTCGCTACGGCGCTATGTGGGCGCGCGCGTCGCGAGCGGCTGCGCTAAACCGAGCTACACCATCTCAAGGGACACGACGGATTACCTCTTCACGCAAGCTCGTCAAGCAGCGCCTTAGCTTCCTTCAGATCGCGCGTATTGCAGCCTTCGGTGAACCAGCCGTAGAGCGGGTTGAGAAGCTCGCGGCCCTCCTGAATCCGATTCTGACTTTTCCAGAGCCGAGCAAGACTGAGGGCAGCTCGGAGTTCAAAGGATTTTGCCCGTTGCTTACGGGCCAAGTTCATTGCTTGCAAGAAGCACTCCTCGCACCTGCTCCTATGCTCGCTTAGTGACAGACCTATTTCTCCCTCCGTCCTATGTAGCTCCGCTCCCCAGAAATGTTCTTCGGTCGCTGTGACGCTATCCTTTGATTCGCGCAAAGCCCGCAAGCTTGCTTGACGATTGCCCATCTTTGCGTACATCACCGCTAATAGGCAAAAATAATGCGATAAATGATATTCGGTCCCGGTCTTTCGCAGCTTGGCTATTCCCTCCTCACAAAGCATGGTTCCTCGTTCGAGTTGACCAGTCTGAGCCAGCGCCCATCCCACCAAGACAGATGCATGCGCGTTCCAAGTTGGTAGTTGATATCGCTGCGAGAGCTCGATGGCGCTTCCGGCGAAATTGTTCAGGCTATCAAGGTCGCCAATCAACTCGCTCAATTGGGCCCCCGCAAAGAAATAAGCAAACGCACTGCTGTTTGCGTGGTTCAGTCTCGGCGCCAAACTGAATACTTTATTACGAACTGCTAATGCTTGCTCTGGGTATCCCAAAATCCAAAGCGTCAACGCGAAAAACGAGCCTCCCGAAACACCCGGATCGACTACGTACTGGGAAGCTAGGGCGCCATCCCGCTCCGCGTCGTGAAGCGAAAGAATCGGCTCAAGGTGCGCTTTGGCGTCCGCAAATCTTCCCATCTGAAGGAGTGCACTGCCCATTGCGCGGTGCGCTACTAGTAGCGCAACCCGATCCCCCCTGTTCTCGGCCACCGACCAACAGCGATTAGCGATCGCCAGTCCATCCAGGGTCTTCCCGCGGTTGAGGCAGTAGATGGCCTGTCCAAACAGGACAGGCAGAAGGTGCTCTGGATCACCCAGTTTCTCACATAGCTCAGCCGCCCTCGCACGGGCAGTCGCCACCTCTGGGCTGGCCCAACCGTGCGAGGCTACCAAAGGCGTTCCTAAAGCGACCTGGAATTCGAGCTCGCTCTGATCCCGCCAAATCGAGCCGGGCAGCTTTAGCAGTAAAGCCAAGCCGCGGTTGAGGTGTCGCAATGCCTCCGCGTTCGCCGAGCGCTCCGCGGCACGTCGGCCAGCTTTCAACCAGTACAAAATGCCGGGCTCTGCTTGTCCGGCTTCCGTGAAGTGACGAGCTACAAGCTCCGGCTCCGCTTCCGCACGATCAGGAAAATGATGCTGCAAAACGCGAGCAACTTGGCCATGCAACATGGAGCGCTTGCTGCGCAGTAAGCTACTGTACGCCGCGTCTTGAACCAGAGCGTGCTTGAACAGGAAAGTCGGTCGCGAAGTTGTTCCACGACGGAGTATCAGTCCAGAATGGAGAAGCCGTTCCAGGGCCGCTTGAAGTGCTTCATCTCCGTTTTCTGAGACAGCAGCCAGAAGCTCATATGAGAACTCCCGCCCGATCACCGCTCCGATCTGCGCAACCTCCTTGGCGGCACCGAGCCGGTCAAGCCGTGCCATCAGGGACGCATGTAAGCTTGCGGGCACCGCGAGGACCGGCAACGGCGATGCGAGGATGGTCCGCTGCTCTGCGTTCTCGCCTCCGGCCTCCAGGACCGCCTTAGTCATTTCTTCCACGAACAGGGGAACACCGTCTGTGCGCTCGATGATGTCCTGCCGAATGCTTTCCGGCAGCAGCTTGCTGGCGACGATATGGTCGATCATGGAGCTGGCTTCGCACTCTGCCAGTCGATTAATGATGAGAGCCGTTACGTGGGGCTCAGCGAACCACTCCGGCTCAAATTCCGGCCGGAACGTCACAACCAGCAGAACGGGAAGTGCGCGAATTCGGTCTACGACCCGACGGAGCACTTCCAAACTCGTCGGGTCGGCCCAGTGAGCATCCTCGAAGATCATTAGCACCGGACTTTGACGTGTCAGTGGTTCCAGCTGCGAAACGAGGGCCTCCAGGGTTCTCTCACGTCGCTGCTGCGGCGTCAGCTCGAGCGCGGGATAGCGGCCATCATTTGGAAGCGATAACATCGCGGCAAAGAGCGCAGCATCTTCGATCGACGCCGCCGCGTGCGCGAGTACCGCTTCGAGCTTATCGAGCCTGCTTGCGGGTGTGTCGTCGCGCGCGAGTCGGGCGGCATGCTCCATTTGTGCGATGAATGGATGAAGGGCGCTGTCGGTACGCTGCGCTGAGCAGAAATACCGCAAGCGCGTGTGTGGCTCGCCAGCGAGGTGCTCCAGTAGCGCCACGGCGAGTCGCGATTTGCCGATGCCGGCTTCACCGGATAGCAACACCACCTGGCCTTCTCCGGCTTTCACTCTACTCCAGCGTCGCAAAAGCAGCTCAAGCTCTTCTTCTCGTCCGATCAGTGCGGTCAGTCCGCCGGGATGCATCGCTTCGAAGCGGCTTGCGATGGAACTTGCGTGCACCGCAGCGAAAGCTCTCACCGGTCCTCCAATCCCCTTAAGATCCTTTGGCCCGAGGTCCTGCAGTTCAAAGAGATTGCCGACGAGCCTGCGCGTGCTCTCAGCAATGACAACGGTATTTGGCGCGGCAACGGCCTGCAGGCGTGCCGCGAGGTTGGGCGTCTCGCCGACGATGCCGCGCTCCTGCGCTTCTCCGGACCCAATCAAATCGCCCACGACAACCAGGCCCGTGGCGACCCCAACCCGCACCTGCAGCGGCTCGGGAGCCGGGAGGGCTGCAACCGCATCGATCAGCGCGACGCCGGCCCGAACTGAACGCTCGGCGTCATCCTCATGGGCTGCCGGATAACCGAAATAGATGAGAACTCCATCGCCCATGTATTTGGCTACGAAGCCCCCGAAACGGCACACAGTATCGGCGACGCACGTGTGATAGGCTGAAATGATCTCGCGCAGGTCCTCAGGGTCCATACGTGTTGAGAGCGCTGTCGAACCGACAAGATCGGCGAACATCACCGTGACTTGGCGCCGCTCAGCGGTGTCGGTGGGGACTTTGTCGGTTCTCAGAGGTGTCTTAGATAAGGGCGCTGGTGCGCTCGCTTCAGCGCGCAAGGCGCTGATGGCATCTAGCAGCTTACGACGATGCCCGACGAATACGACACCGAGCTCCTTTAAATCCTCCGACGTCAAGCTCGGCAGGACCGTGTCGTCGATCTTATTCTCTCGGAATGCTGCCTCATACTGTTCGAGGCCAAGCCTCCGTAGCCAACCTCCGAGGTCCATGATGGCGCCCCAGTTCGCTTGCCTCGTATAATTCCCCAGGGGAGATAGCTTGTCTAGGCTGCCTGACCGGTCTCGGTCACAACCTGTCGATATTGCGTTCGGGAACTCAGGATTCTCTTGCGTGATGTGAGCTGCCGAACATGCGCCCGAACCGGGTAACTGTTAAAACTCTATGCAGACAGGAATCCGAAAGCGGACGTTCTCATTCCTGGCGGATGCATCTGGGTGTGATCGCGTTATGGCCTCCAGCCGCTTCTAAGGGTCCCCTCCATGAAGCCCGTCGGACGTTTCGGTGTAGCAGTCGGTTTCGTTCTGCTTAGCGGCTCTGGCTATTTCGCCGTTAGTCGGCCGGGCGTGCCGCCAGAGGCGATCCAATCTTCGGTCATTCACAGACCAGAACTGATCGAGCGCGCATGGCGACTTCCGGTCGCGACTACGTTTAAGACGGAAATCACGTGGCAATCGAATAGCTCGCGCTGTGGCCCAGCGAGTGTCGCGAACACGCTTCGTTCGCTGGGCGAGCAGAAGACAACCGAGACCCAGGTGCTCGAAGGAACAGGTAAGTGTTGGACAGGCATTTGCTTTATGGGGCTTACGCTTGATGAGCTTGCGGACGTCGCGCGAGCCAAAACCCGTCGGAGGATCACCGTACTTCGGAATCTGACGGGCGAGGAATTCCGCGAGCATATGAAGCGCAGCAACGACCCCGGCCGCCGTTACATTATCAATTTTGCCCGAGAGACAATTTTTGGCGCCGGCGTCGGCCACTTTTCACCGATCGGAGGGTATTTGGAGGCCGAGGATTTGGTGTTCGTTCTTGATGTGAATGAACGTTACAAGCCTTGGCTGATCCAGCGCCAGCTACTGTTCTCTGCGATGGACACCCTCGACGGCGACAAAAAACGTGGTCTGCTCATAATCGAAGACAATTAGCGCAACGTCCGCGTAAGTTTAACCCCCCGATGGTCCGCTAAGGTCAAAACCGCGAATTTGGAACTGCACCCGTCACCTTCCGCACCAGCCCGACAAGCAGACCTTTTCAGAATGACGCCGTACTTCGCATGCGGCCAACAGCAGACTCATCCACCGCAGTAAGCGCTATTGTTGCCAGCTGACGCGTCAGGACGGAATTGGCCGCGGCACGGCAAAAAGCAAACATTACGAAAGAAAACATCACGAAAATACGAGGAGTGGGACAGCTCACAGACGAGCCCCGCATTAGCCACTAACCAGACACTTGCAAAGGTTTTCATCGATTCCAACCGCATCGGGAAAATGAAACGATGTCGGACTGGTTGAACCGGGCAGCGCTACCCGCGCGACTACACGGTAATCGACGGGAGTCAGATAACCAGTCCGCGAGGGATCGAGGACCCTTCAAGAGTCGGGTCAACCCCGTGTTCACGCGGCATGATTTTCGCCACGACGTCCTGTCGCGCCGGTATCAGCCGGGCGCGTGTGCGTCGGCCGGCGGCGGCATCTCTAAGCGGCGAGCGCTACCGCTCTTATGATTTTGCGCCCGACGCACTCGGGCGTCACCATGCCCGCCGCCATCACCGGTAGTGACTCGACCGCGCGGTACAGCGCCGCGCGCGGCAGCATAGCGGCGTGGCGCGCTATGGCGCAAGGCAGGCCTCATCAGGAAGCGATGGCTCTCTCCCTATCTCGACTGCTCCCTCTAGATTGCCAGGAGGGCAATGAAGAGAGCCCCCGTGACGGCAGTGCTCACAGGTAGGCCAAGCATGTTGCGTGCGGAGATGAAACCCCCGACCGCTGATCAGAACAACGGTCAACCAACAAAACGGCAGCAAAAGAAGCCGACCGCGTCCTGCCAGAAACAACACCACCACGATGGGCGAAAGGAGGATTGACGCTCCGGCGTCGTCGAGGCGCTTGTCATGCGAGCAGAAGCCGCCGATCAAGGGCCCAATTCCCGAAATGAACAAATGAACAGCAGAACCAATGGCCGAGGTGCGCTTGAAGTCAAAACGCGAAAAGCTCAGACCAAGCAAATCTAGTGTCCCGAGTCACAAGTTCGCAATCGTAGATTCGCCGTAGATTCGCGTCGCTGTGCCAGAGATGGCGGCTGCAACAGCGACGGAGGATCTGATGGCAGCCCAGCAACTAGCACCCATGATATTGAGCGATGACGAGCGTGCCGAACTGCAGTCGCTGACGATGCGGCGGAAGACGGCGCAGGTGGCCGGGTTGCATGACGAGCCGCGCTCCGGAGCGCCGCGTACGATTGATGATGCCCGCATCGAAGCCGTGATCGTGCGGACGCTGGAGAACTGCCCCGAGAACGCCACCCATTGGAGTTCCCGCGGCATGGCGAAGGCCAGCGGCCTGTCGGTGTCGACGGTACAACGCATCTGGCGGGCCTTCGGGCTCCAGCCGCACCGGCTGGAGACGTTCAAGCTATCGAGCGATCCGAACTTCGTGGCCAAGGTGCGCGACGTCGTGGGTCTTTACGTCTCGCCGCCAGAGCACGCTATCGTTCTGTGTGTGGATGAGAAGTCCCAAATCCAGGCACTGGACCGCAGCCAGCCGATGCTGCCGATGCGCCTCGGCCAGCCAGCCCGAAGGAGCCATGACTACAAAAGGCACGGCACCACATCGCTGTTGGCCGCCCTCGACATTGCGACCGGACGGGTCATCGGCAAGTGCTACGGACGCCATCGTGCCGCCGAGTTTCGCAAGTTCTTGGACGAGATCGAGGCCGCTGTGCCGCGCGACCTCGACGTCCATCTCCTCATGGATAACTACGCCACGCACAAGACCCCGCTGATCCGGAAATGGCTCGCAAAAGGCCGCGTTGGCATGTGCACCTCACCCCGACCAGTTCGTCATGGCTCAATCAGGTCGAGCGCTTCTTTGCGCTCCTTACCGACAAAAAGATCAGGCGCGGCGTCTATCGCAGCGTCGCCGCCCTCAGGGCCGACATCACTTCGTTCATCGACCGACACAACGCCAATCCCAAGCCGTTCCGGTGGACTAAATCCGCCGATGACATCCTTGCTTCCATCGAGCGCTTCTGCCGTTACAATACCCCGGCACAACAGGACGAGATGTTGCGAACTTCTGGTTCAGGACACTAGTTCACCATGCCCCACGTGAGCGGCCTCAACGAGGCGGGCCGGCACTTCGTTGATTTGCCAACAACGAACAAGCGAATGGCCGATCAGATGCCGAGCACACTGTGGTAGGCGAACAGAGCTGGTGCTCCGCCGGTATGGATGAAAATAACGTCCGTGTCGGGTGGCCATCGTCTCTCCCGAACAAGCGCGATCAGGCCCGCCAATCCCTTGCCAGAGTAGACTGGGTCAACGGGCAAGGCCTCGAGCGCTCCCGCAAGTTTGATGGCCTCGATGGTCGCCGCGTGCGGCACGCCATAGGCGGGACCAGCGTGCCCGGCGACGACCTCGACATCGTTCTCATCGAAATGGGTGCCGATCAAATCGGCTGCCGCTCTTGCGCAAGCGATAACGTCTGAACGTACGCGCTCTGGTTCGGCATCGATATCTATGCCGACGATCCGCGTCTCAGGCATCGCAACCGATCCGCCGACAACAAGACCGGCCTGTGTTCCGGCGCTGCCGGTGCAATGTACGATCGCGGCGGGCCGAACGCCGAGTGCCCGCGACTGCTCCGCGATCTCCACGATCGTTGATGCGTAGGCGACCGCGCCGAGTGGACTGGACACCCCGTATGGGACGAAATAAGGCCGACGACCTTTTTCTCTAAGCCGACTTCCTAGCTCCTCAATCGCCAGGTTGCGATTTCCTGTCCACGGCACGTCATGAAGATGCGCTCCGAAGAGCCGATTGAGCAGCGCATTTCCCGAACACGCGTACTCGGGCGTCGGCGGAGCCAAACGACCGTGGTAGACAGCCAGATGGCACTCAATGCCGAGCTTGGCCGCTGCGGCACCAACTTGGCGCTGGCTGTTGGACTGGACGACGCCGCCGGACACCAGCACGTCAGCCTTGGATGAAACGGCGTCGTAAAGTACATAGTCGAGCTTACGCAGCTTGTTGCCGCCAAAGCCAAGACCAGTCGCGTCTTCACGCTTCACCCATAAGCGTGGCCCGCCCAAATGCGCCGTAAGCCGACTCATTGGTTCGAGAGGCGTGGGCAGGCTGGCGAGCCCCAAGCGCGGGAACGCCGACAGCTTAGAGGCAAGAACTGATGCGCCTTCGCTCGTCATGTCGTCGAGATTAGAGGGCGCGCCCGACTTCCGCAACGGGTGTCAGAATGCGAAAAGCTCAGGGCGAGCAAAGCTAGCCCGCCATGCCCATTTGAGCGGACCTTAACCAGGCGTGCCGGCACTTCGTTGATGTGTCAGACTCGGAAGTCGTCGCCACTCAGAGCCAAGACCCCGCCAGCTCCCGACGGCCGTGCATTGTTCAGCTCAGGGCGCAAATAAGCGACACTCGAAACTTAAAAAGGCCGCCAATTGAGGCGGCCATCATCGCAGCAACGGATTGGACACACCCGGCTTACGCGAGGGTAAAACGTCCTTGAGCCAACGTGATTCGCCCGCGAGACGAACTGATCATGATGACCATCTTCAGCCGCCCTGGCGATGGTCGCCTTCCGGATCATCACATTTGCTCTGAGCATCTGCACGTCGAGGAGGCTCACTCAGCATCTCCAAAACCGCTTCGAATATCAGGGCGGGCAAATAAGCTAACAGCATGGCCAAATCCTCCGGCAATCGTCTCATCCTTTCCAAGCTAGCATTGCTAGATGACTCGTTCCGTGCAGTGACATAACCGTTCTCGCGATATTCAATTTCACGAATCTTGCGAGCATATGTCAGGTATCTGTTGACAAGATCGTTGTCGTTCGGATTGAACTGAATCTGCTTTTCCATAAGGGCAAGATCTTCGCGCAGAGTTGCAGTGTCCAACATGAACGCCCGATAATGTTGCATAGTCGTCCCTCCTTTGCAGGGTACAAACGCCTGCATTCGGGGCAGCGTTCCTCCTGATTGCCCCCCAGGGCATGCAACAATGCATGGAACTTTCTTTGCTGGTAGCTTATTAGGCTATTTTGCTTCTGCTGCTTCACAGCTTGCGCTGAAAATCCAGAAGAATCTCTATACACTCGCCGCCTGATCACTCCGGCACGCCGGCGGCTCTAAGAGCCTCGGCATAGGTTGTCGCCATCGCATCGCGCGGGAAAGGGATGCGTTGGAAGAAACTGGAGATCGTCAACTCCGGTTCGACGTCGAGCAACTCTCGCGCGATTGCGCCTGCGCGATCCTTCTGACCGAGCTTGACGAGCGCGACGATGAGCACCCGCAAGGCCACGGCAAAACGCCGGTTCTGCGTCAGCGCCTTTTCGGCCCAACGAATGGCCTCTGGATAATCCTCGTCGGCGATCGCGGCGATCGCCATAGCACCCGAAATGAACCAGCCACGCGGGTCTCGCGGGTTGAGGCGTCGGGCGCGTTCGATCATGGTGCGGCCGGCTTTCTGGTTGCCGCGCATGATCTCGATCCAGCCGCCGAGCGAAAGTGCCATCACCGAGTTTGGATTGATCAGCAGTGAGCGGGCGAACCATTCGACCGCCGCGTCGCGCTTCTCGTGCGACATGTTCCAGATCGCGAACGCCGCCATCCACAGCACCTGGGCGTCGTTCGGCGCAAGCTCGACCGCGCGCCAGGCCAGCCTGACGCCTTGGGCGCTGTGCGCACCATCGGGCGTGATCCAGCCCTGAAAATGGCGCAGCGCATGACAATAGGCCGCCATCGCGATCGCCGGCGCGTAGGATGGATCGATCGCAATCGCTTGGTCGAGGCAGGCAAGCGCAGCCGCCGTGCTCTCGGCGGTGAAGGCGTGCTCGAGCCCGTAGGCGCGCAGCAGAAGATCATAGGCGTCAGGCCGGCTCGGCTTGCTCGACTTCTGACGCTCGACCTCGGCGGATTGCACGGTCGGCTCGATCGCGGCGACCACGCGTTCGGTGATGCGGTCTTGCAGGTCGAAGACGTCGCTCAGATCGCCTTCGAAACGGTCGGCCCACAGGTGCCGGCCCGACCCGGCATCGATCAGTTGTCCCGTAATCCGCAAGCGGCTGCCCCCGCGGCGGACGCTCCCTTCCAGCACATAGGCGACGCCGAGCTCGCGTCCGACCTCTCGAATGTCGACGGGTTTGCCCCTGTAGAGGAAAGAGGAATTGCGCGCGATGACGAACAGCCCGCTGCAGCGGGATAGTGCGGTGATGATGTCTTCGGCCATTCCGTCGGCGAAGAAGTCCTGCTCGGGATCGCCGCTCATGTTGGTGAAAGGCAGGACCGCGATCGACGGCTCCTCCGGTTTAGCCGGGCCGGCTGGTTCTCCGAGTGGGGCCGCAGAGGGCGAGTCCGGAGCTTCGTGCACCTCACCGACGAAGCGGATGCCCTTGCGGGGCAGCGTGCGGATCAGCCGCTGCGCCTCGCCATTGTCGCCGACCGCCGTGCGTGCCGCGTTGACGCGACTGGAGAGGGTGGCGTCCGAGACCGTGCGCCCGTGCCAGATGGCTTCCAGAAGTTCGTCGCGGCTGACCACGCGCTCACGCGCGCGAATGAGAAACTCCAGGAGATCGAAGACCTGCGGCTCGAGGGGAACCTGATCCTGGCCGCGACGCAGCTCGCGTCGGCTGGAATCAAGAACGAAGTCACTGAAAACATAGAGCAAATCGTCAATCCTGCGGGCTCATTCCAAGCGAGTTCGCAATCTAGCACAGCCCCTCTGCCGCAGAAATCATAGTGTTCCGAAGTACAAATCCATGCATTCTGAAAGCGCGAGACACGGCATGAAGTTATGGTTTCCCAGTCCCGGCTGCAGTGACGTGCATGAGCGCGCCGGGACAGTCAAAGAGGGAGATCGACATGTCCGAGGACATCAATCATCGCCGCCGGGATTTTCTTGGCGTCGCCGCGGCAACATTCGCCGCCGCTCAGCTTGGTGCGATCGGCGCCGCGAGCGCGCAAACCAAGGCGAAGCCGGCGCTGCACCCGGGGAAGCCGGGAACCAATACCTCCTTCGCTCCGCTCAAGCAGATTGACGCCGGGCTGTTGAACGTTGGCTACGCCGAGGCTGGTCCGGCCAATGGGTCCGCTGTCATTCTGCTGCACGGTTGGCCCTATGACATCTACAGCTTCTTCGATGTCACGCCGATGCTCGCACAGGCCGGCTATCGCGTCATTGTGCCTTATCTGCGCGGCTACGGCACGACGCGCTTCCTCTCGAACGATGCGTTCCGGAACGGCCAGCCCGCAGCGATCGCCGCAGACATTATCGCGCTGATGGACGCACTCAAAATCGAAAGCGCGACGCTTGCCGGCTTCGACTGGGGCGCGCGGACGGCCAATATCATCGCCGCGGCTTACCCTGAGCGCTGCAAGGCGATGGTCTCGGTCAGCGGTTATCTGATCTCGAGCCAGGAGTCCGGCAAGCTCCCCTTGCCGCCATCCGCCGAGCTGCAATGGTGGTACCAGTTCTATTTCGCTACCGAGCGAGGCCGGCAAGGCTATGAGAAATACCGCCGCGACTTCTCAAAACTGATCTGGCAGCTCGCCTCGCCGCAGTGGAAGTTCGATAACGCGACCTTCGACCGCAGCGCCAAATCCTTCGAGAACCCCGACCATGTCGCGATCGTGATCCACAACTACCGCTGGCGGCTGGCGCTTGCCGAAGGCGAGGCGCGCTATGCCGATCTCGACAAGATCATTGCGGCAACTCCCGTCATCGCCGTGCCGACGATCACGCTGGAAGGCGATGCAAATGGCGCGCCGCATCCGCCGCCGGCGGCCTATGCCAAGAAGTTCACAGGCAAGTATGAGCACCGCGAGATCAAGGGCGGCATCGGTCACAATCTACCGCAGGAGGCCCCGCAAGCCTTCGCAGAAGCCGTCATCGACGCCGCTGCGCTTGCTTGACGAGGATTGCCATGCGCAGGATCACCGTCATCGGCGTGCTCATCGTCGTACTGCTGCTCATGATCGCGCAATTCGGTCCCTCGCTGGTGCGAGGGCAAACCGCTCGCGCGGCCTCGCCGATCTTCGGCGTCACCATTCCGGATAGATACCGCGACTGGAAAATGATCGCCGTCGCCCATGAAGAGGGGCTGGACGAGCTGAGAGGCGTTCTCGGCAATGATGTTGCCGTGAAGGCCTATCAGCAGGGAACGCTGCCGTTTCCCGATGGCACGATCCTGGTGAAACTCGCCTGGAAGCATGTGCCGCTGGAGGGGCTGGACGGTGCCTTCGTTACCGGCGCCGCGACGACGGTGCAGGTCATGGTCAAGGATGCCACCAAATACGCAGCGACCGGCGGCTGGGGATTTGGCCGCTTCGTCGACGGCATGCCCGTCGATGAGATGCAACATCGCACCTGCCTTCCCTGCCACGAGGCGCATGTTAGAGATCACGATCTGGTATTCACGCGCTTTGCACGGTGATGATGGCGGCGGCCGTCCAGAACAAGCGAGGGCGGTGTCGCGATGGCGGTCGCTTGTCAGGGTGCGTCGGTCGAGGCTCATACACCTCGCGCGTCTCGCACCGCCTGAGCGACTTTGGTCGCCTGCGACACTCGTCCAATTGTTGCGCCTGTAATGATCTTTCTTCGGCGTTTGCTCGCCTTCGGCACCATGCCTTCGTCCGCGGTGGCTCCGGCAGGAGGATAAGTCGCGAAGTTCGCGGCTCGATGCAGCACGAGAGCCTTTCGCGCCGCTTCGACATGTGCGGTCCGGGCTGCGAGATTGTGAAGGCGCCTGAGCTCCGTGTTCACCCGCTTCAGCGCGGCGGCGAAGACTTGCTTTCGTTCTGATGCATGCTCGGTGTTTCCTGGAAAGCTCGTTCCACGAGCCTCGGCTTTTCCGCGTCCCTCTCGCCGCTTTTGCCGGGTGAGCGTTCGCTCCTTATCACGCATCTTGCGCAACCTCTGCCGCATGGCCTCAAGCTCAACCACCTCGACGTCATAGATGGCGGGATGGTGCGTCAGGCGGATCGTCTCATATTCTTCGTGGCTGAGGAGGCTGCGTTCGAATTTGCAAGGGACCGACATGACCATTCCTCCATTCGACTCTTTGAAGTTCAGGCAGAAGGACTCGTTCAGATCCAGCTTGATCATAGCCCGTTAGCGGTGGATGGCCAATCCGCCACAGCGCTCCAAGTCGTCCAGCCTTGCCATCATCATGCGAGGCCATTCTTGTCAGCTCTTGCGCTCGACCGCTTCGTAGGCGAGCCGCTTGAACTCGACCACGAATGGATGCCCCATATCACGCTGCGCCATGATCACGCCCGCGGTGTTCGCGTTGAGTGAAATCCACCATTGGGTGCCTCCACGTCCCCCCCAGAACAGCTCACCTCTCGCGTCCCGATGGTCATATGCAGCAGGCTCTGCGATCACCGCGCCCGCGAGGCCGTGCCCCTTGCCTTGCAGTTCGCCGTAAGGAGGAAAGCGCATCCACACCCCCTCCGGTAGCTGGTTGGTCGTCATCAGCTTGATGGTGTCCGGCTTAAGCAAGGTCGGACCGCCCGGAAGCAGGCTTCGGATGAGCGCGACCATGTCCGGCAAGGTTGAGACCAGTCCGCTACCGCCGCTTTGCCTCGGGAAGGGACGCAAATAGGCCCCCGGATATGGCGCGTCGTCCGCGCGCCTCAGTCCCGGCTTCATGGGATCGAGCAGGTCGGCGCCCTTGTAGTAGGCGACGAGGCGATCGGGATCCGACGCCACAAACCCGGTGTCCGCCATGTCAAGCGGTCCAAGAATTCGCGACTGAATGAACGCATCGAAGCGCTGGCCGCTTATCACTTCGACAAGACGCGCCAAGACGTCGGTCGCCACCGAGTACTCCCAGGATGTTCCGGGATGATAGAGCAGCGGCAGGTCGGCCAGCGCATCCACCATCTCTGCAAGCGTGGTGGCGGGATTGGTCACCTTTCGCTCGGTGTAGGCGTTGAAAATCAACGTGCCGGGGTCGAAAAGACCGTAGCTCAGCCCCGAACTGTGACTCATCAGGTGGCGAATGGTGATCGGCCTCACGGCCCGTTCGGTCTGGTCCAGCGACGTCGCTCCGCGGCGCAGCACACGGCGGTTCGCTAGCTGCGGAATAAACGCGTCAATCGGATCATCCAGTTGGAAGCAACCTTCCTCGAACAGGAGAAGCGCGGCACAGGATGTCACCAGCTTAGTGTATGAAAAGACGCGGAAGATGTGGTCGACCCGCAATGGTATCTGCGCTTCCTTGTCGGCCCATCCGATGCATGTCACATCGACCAGCTCTCTGCCGACGAGTACCGCGGAAGAGACTCCAGAAAGAAGATTGCCGTCAACGTACCGCTGCATGGCGACGTGCGCAGGCCGAAAGTCGTATCCTGTGGCCGTGACTTTCAAGTCTTCCATGATCGGCCCTCGCGCTCGCGATGACAGCCTAATGCCAAGCCCGTCAGTTCATGAGTTAGTGCCAGGGGATAATGGCGGCAATTGGCCTCGGCCCTGCCGCAGGACGGAGCGGCCGTCAAACCTTCGTATAGTCCATCCATCCGTTTCGATGGCGGCCATTTACGTTCGTACAGTTGAGCGCGCCGGCGGCCCGGCTTACGGCTTGGGCATTCGGTGCGTTGGCGAAGTTGGGACTTGGTCGATGTACCGTCGCATCGGCGACCCTCCTCCTCCTCCTGGGGTCGTCGATGCGGCCTTTTTCAGCTTCTCTCCAGCTCGGCGTCTTCCGACCGGCAAGTACGACGTGAGCAGAGAGACCATTTTGCTAGCGCATCCCGAGTTGGAGATCAGCGCCGCGATGTCAGCGTTCAACCGGATCGCGCTCTTTATCGACGGCACCAATCTCCATGCGACCTCTCGGGCGCTTGGGTTTGACGTCGATTTCAAGCGGCTGCTCAACGAATTCCAGAACCGCGGCGCGATGCTGCGCGCCTTCTTTTACACGACGATAATCGAGGATCAGGAATTTTCATCGATTCGCCCTCTGATCGACTGGCTCGATTACAACGGTTACACCGTCGTCACCAAGGCGGCGAAGGAGTTCGTCGACGCGACCGGCCGGCGCAAGCTGAAAGGCAGCATGGGAATTGAGCTCGCCGTCAATGCGATGGAGCTCGCCGGGCTCGTCGACGAAATCGTGCTGTTCTCGGGCGACGGGGACTTCCGCTCCCTGGTCGAAGCCCTGCAGCGCCGCGGCGTCCGCGTCACGGTTGTCTCCACGATCACCAGCCAGCCGCCGATGGTCGCGGACGAATTGCGGCGACAGGCCGACGCTTTCATCGATCTCGCCGATTTGAAACCAAGGATCGGGCGCGCCACGCCCGTCCGGGCGGCCCCACGCGAAGTGCGCCAGCACACACCGCTACTTGCCCCGCGCAAAGTCATGAATGGAAGCGACGCTGGTGAAGCAGATACGCCTGAGCAGTCACGGAGCTGAGCCTACCCGCTCACGTCTCTCCGCTTTCGCGCTTCAGTGCTTGATCAAGGCAGCTCACCAAGGCCGGCGGCGCAAACGGCTTGGCGAGAAATCCGATCGCGCCCTGCTTCAGGGCGCGGGCGCGCACCTGGTCATCGGGAAAGGCGGTCATGAAGATGAAGGGAGTGCGGATGCCGTTTCCGCGCATGTGGGCCAGCAGGTCGAGCCCGCTCATGCCGGGCATGTGGACATCGGCAATCACGCAGGAAATGTCCTGCAGCTCGGGCGAGCGCAGGAAGTCCTCGCCAGAGGCAAAGGCATGGACAACATAGCCACGTGCGATCAGCAGATTCCTGGTCGCGGCACGCACGGCGGCATCGTCGTCGATCACCGCGATCACCGAAGGCGCTGACAAACCGACTGCTCCTCAGATGGGAAGCCCATGCGCCAAGCGCCGCAACCCAGCAAGGAAACTGAGCCCGCCGCGAGCAATTGTAAAACCATACTTAGGTTTGTACGTCGGGCTTGGCCGGACGAACGCCAAGCGTCTCGGCCATTCTGACGAGATCGGCAAGCGACCTCGCACGCATCTTCCTCATGATCTGCCCGCGATAGAGTTTGACCGTGATCTCCGCGAGACCAAGCTCGGCCGCCACTTGCTTGTTCATCAGCCCGGAGGCGACCAGGGCCAAAACCTCGCGCTCGCGCGGGGTCAGGGTCTCGAACAGCGCGCGCAGATCGGCGAGCGATTTCTCGGACTCGCGGCGCTTGCGATCGCGCTCGATCGCGGCGGCGACCGCATCGAGCAGATCCTGATCGCGAAACGGTTTGGTGAGGAAATCGACGGCGCCGCCCTTCATCGCACGGACGGTCATGGGAATGTCGCCGTGGCCGGTAATGAAGATGATGGGAATGTTGACCTTGGCTTTTGCAAGATCGACCTGCAGATCGAGCCCGCTCAGTCCCGGCAGGCGGATATCCAGCACCATGCAGCTCGGCTGGTCCGGAAGCTTGCACCGCAACATCTCCTGAGCCGAGCCGAGCGCTTCCACCTGCAATCCCACCGTTCGCAGGAGATTGGTGAGCGAACGACGCATCGAGGGGTCATCGTCCACGATGAACACGACGGGATCATCGCCTGTAGCCGGATCACTTGATGGCTTAGCGCGCTCGCTCACGGCGCATCCTCTTGGCGCAGCGGGAGCGTGACGTCGAAAGTGGCGCCGCCGCGCCCATTGCCGCGAGCGGACAGCTTGCCGCCATGAGCTTCGACGATCGAGCGGCAGATCGACAGGCCCATGCCCATGCCGCCAGGCTTGGTCGTGAAAAACGGGTTGAACATGGACTCGGCAACGTCGGGATCAATGCCGACGCCGCAATCCGCGATGCTGACCAGCACGCCGCGTTCGTCCCCGCTCGAGTGGATGACGAGCTCACGCGGCCGATCCGTTACGCTGTCCATGGCCTCGATTGCATTCATCACGAGATTGATGATCACCTGCTGGAGCTGAATGCGATCGCCGATAATTCTGGGAAGAGCCGGGGAAAGCTCGGTTCGCGCCACGACCGCGTGGCTCACGAACTCGCGTTGAACCAGCGGCATTACTTCGCCAATGACCTGATTGAGATCGAGCGACACCTTCTCGATCTCCGTCTTCCTGGCCAGCGCTCTGACCTGCCGGATCACTTCACCGGCCCGGTTGCTGTCCTCGATGATCCATTCCACTGATGTGCGGGCGGCGGCGAGATCCGGAGGATCGCGTTCCAGCCAGCTTATACAGGCATCGGCATTGGCGATCACCGCCGCGAGCGGTTGGTTGATCTCGTGGGCGATCGAAGCCGTCAGCTCGCCGAGCGTGGTCACCCGCGTGACATGGGCCAGCTCGGCCTGCGCTTTGCGCAATGCCTGCTCGGCCTGCTCGGCGCGCATGGCCGCGGTGATATCCGTCGAGACGCCGCGATAGCCCTGGAATTTGCCGTCCGCGTCGAAGAACGGCTTGCCGCTGGTCCGAACGTAAAGCGAGACTGCATTGCGATCCTTGGTCCGGTACACGAAGTCGCGGAACGGAAGGTGAGCATCGAGGATTGCGCGATGTTCCCGCCACTTTTCCGGCTCGAGCGAGAGGTCAGGCGCGATGTCCCAGCGCATCAGCCCGATGACGCCGGAAGGCGCCATGCCTGCCGTCTCCGGATGCTCGGAGATACGGGTGATCCGGTGATCGGGGCCGGTCTCCCAGAACCAGTCGGAAGCGGTCTCCGCATAATCGCGGAAGCGTTGCTCGCTCTCGCGAAGTTTCTGTTCGGCCTGCTTGCGCTCGGTGATGTCTTCGCAGGCCACCAGCACGATCGGCTCGCCGCCCGGTCGCGTCATCGCCTTGGCATTTTCCCGGACCCAAAGCACCGAGCCATCCTTCCTGATCTTGCGAACCTCCCAGGTATGGGACCGACCGACCGACTCGAGGCAGACGCCCATCTGTTTGCGGATGAAGTCGCGATCTTCGGCAAGAAAGACGTTCAGCACCGATTGACCGGTGAGTTCCGCGACCGAATAGCCGAGTTGCGCCGCGCCGAAGCTATTCACATTCAGGACCGTTCCCGAGGCGTCCACCATGAAATACATCACTGGATTGTGCTCGAAGACCTCCTGCCATTGCTTGACCGCATGGCGCAAATCGACCTCGCCGTCGCTCCGTTTGGCTGCGTACTCGAGCGCGCTGTTCTTCTCGTTACGCAGATGAGCGATTACGCCGCTCGCCATCAGGGCGGCGAGGAAGAAAGCGGCCACTGCTGCGATCTGTCGTGGATCGTCGATCCGCAAGCGAAGGATGTCCGGAGTGAAAAGCCATATCAGCGCCAGAGTGGCCAGGAGAGACAGGATGGAACACACCGCAAAGCTGGCGATGGCGGAGACGGCCACGATCACGAGCAGGTAGGCCAAGGCGCTCGGAGCAAGGCCAAGCGAAAACACGCCTAGCGTCACCAGCGCCAGCGCAGCGCTGCCCAAGAGCAATTGCGCGGCCGAATTCCCGACACTTGTGGCCTGACTGAGCTTCATGGCAGACCATCCGGCGCTATCCGGTGTAGGAAGTAGAGCACTTTGCGAAAGACGCGACAATTCGTTTCCGGTAAACGAAACGCTCGGGTCGGCGCGCCGCAACCCCTACTTACGTCAGGTTGGCACTGCACCGCATTCCCAACCGATGCGTCTAGGAATACCTCCTTAAGGCCCGCCTGATGCCCGCCAAACCTTCGTATAGCCCCTCTATGCCTTTTGATGGCAGGCGCCAACCTCCGTAGGATTGAGCAGATGGCTTGGCGCCCGCTAGTGTGATCACCAATCGGGCCCGGGTAGACAAGCGGCCCAGAGGGTGACGCTCTCTATTCGCTGCCGCCATGCGCGCCGGAAGACGTGACATCCCGCCACGAACCGGAGCTAACGCTTCTTCTGCGCGCGCCATGCGACGGCGATCAGCCGGTCCCGAGCTTCCGTCCCTGCGAGGTCAACAGGAGCCAACATGCATAGCAGCTCGGAATGTCCTCACCACAACGGATCGAAGCGCTGCGCCATCTGCGGCGGTAAGTTTGGTCTGATCCGCCATTATTCCTGGCGCACGGCGCTCTGCTCCGGCCGATGCCTCGACCAGTTCAGGGCCCGCCGCGAGCGCGATCGCCGCTGGCTGTTCCGGTTTCAGGCGTACGGGGAGGACGGCCGCAATCTTCGCAGCGAGTTTGCCGCGTCAATGGGCTGAAGGCGGGGGACCGCATGAGGCTGCTCTACACCTTGCTGATGTGCGGCGGGCTCTGCGGTTCCCTGGTCGTCCCGGTCCAGGCGCAGGAGATCCGAGGGGAAACCGGCGCGGAGGCGGCGCATCGCCATCATCCGCCCGAGGACCAGGCCCTGCACGAAAAGTTTTATTCGAACTGGCACATGCCGGATAACCCAGCGCTGAGCTGCTGCAACGACGCGGACTGCTATCCGACCGAGATCAGATATGTGGACGGCAAAATCTACGCAAAGCGCAGGGAGGACGGTAAATACATTCTCATCCCCGCGCAGAAGGTCGAGCGGAACAGGGATAACCCCGACGGGCGAAATCACCTCTGCGCTCCGCCGCCGAGCGCATACGGGCAACCCGACACCGTTTACTGCTTTGCCCTGGGAGGCGCGACATGAACTTCATCTGCGTGAACGGCAGGACGCCTCACCCGCGAACGTTCTGCATGCTGTGCCTTTCGCCGATCGGAACGAGCTATCTGCGGGACATCAGAACGCGAATCCCCTTCTGTGATCAGCGCTGCTACGCGCTGCTGCGCCAGAGCAGCGCGGCCCTCCTGCCGGACGGCCCGATCCTGCCCGCGCGAGCTCTTGAAAAGCGCGCCGAGCCGTGCAGTTGACGTCGTGAAATACGTGCTCGTCAACCACAGCGCGCCCAACGCGAATTGCACCTGCGACAGGTGCGGTCATCCGCTGCAAACAACCTACTTGCGAGACGTTGCCACGCGAAGGCGGTATTGCGGTCACGAGTGTTACCGGCGCCGGCCCCTGTCGGGCTTTCCACTGCTCGAAATCATGATCCCCGCAACCATGGTCATCTTGGGTCTCGCCATCCATGCATGCGCGCTGTCGGCGAGCCTCATCGAGGCGGCACTGCTCGCCTATGACGAGGCGGACGCGCCGCGAACGAGGTAACGAGCCGTGGCGCCTGCCGGGAGGACACCCACAACGATCAGACGTGGAAGATATTCGCATAGCGCGCCTTGATGGCCTCGCCCTCAACGAAATCCTACGGCATCGGCAGTTCGACGCTGACGAGCATCGAATCTTAACGTTGTTTATTCCCGCGCGATTGCTGCTTCCGGAACGTGGAACGTTCAAGGCTCATTCGCCTTTCTAGCATATGAGCAGTGATTTCACCGCCCCGGGCCGCCGCCATATCGCGGCAGAGCCTGGTGCAATCGATTGGGACTACGATCCGCTCGAGGTAATCGCTGATGGTATCGTCCATCTCACCGGCGTGTGCCTCGGATTAATCGCCGGCCCCATGCTTATTGTCCTCAGCCTGGTTTCAGCGACCCTGCTGAGCATTATCGCCGTCGTGATATATGTCTGGGGTCTGTTGTCGATGCTCTCTTTCTCAGCCGCCTTTAATTTGTGGCCGGTGTCCCGCACCAAATGGCTGCTGCGGCGGTTTGATCATTCGGCGATTTTTCTCCTCATCGCTGCGACCTACACGCCATTCATCGTCGATCTGAAGAACAGTTCTCTTGCCGGCCTATTCTTGATCGGCCTGTGGAGCGCTGCCGTCCTCGGGATCATGATAAAGCTCCTCTGCCCCGGTCGCTTCGAGCGCACCTCAATCGGCTTCTGTCTTCTGATGGGTTGGAGCGGGATCCTGCTGTATGAGGGAGCGAAGGGATTATTTCCGCCAGGGGAGCTGAGGCTCGTCATCATCGGCGGCGCGCTTTACACATTTGGCCTGGTGTTCCATCTCTGGCAGCAATTGCGGTTCCAGAACGCGATCTGGCATTTTTTTGTGCTTCTTGGTGCGGCCTGCCATTACGTTGCGGTGCTTGAGCTCGTGTTGCAGTAGCTTTTCAAACGTGCCCCTTCGCTTTCTCCTGTCCCCAACCGATCAGACGTGGAAGATCTTCGTATAGTGCGCCTTGATCGCCTCGCCCTCCCTCACGACCGCCTCCGGGTCGTCCTTCATGGTCTTGATCTCTTCAGCGGCTTGCGGCCGGGCTTATCCTGTGTATCCGGATGCACCGAGCGTAGCCCGCCGACATCGACGATGAGCTGCTGCGCCTCGCGGCCGAGGCAGAAGGACTGAAACAGCTTGGCCGCATTCGGGTTGGGCGAGGATTTGAAGACGGCGTTAGGACCCACGATCAGCGGCGAGCCCTCGGTTGCATAGACCGGCTCGACCGCGCGGCCCCTCTCCTTCAGCTCGAAGCTGTTGTACTCGTTGCCGTCGGCCATCACGGCGCGCTCGCCGAGATCGAGCTTCTTTGGCGGATCGGCGGAGGATTGCACCTGCATGACGTTCTGCTTCGCAAGCCGCTCGAAGTAGCCCCAGCCGAGATCGCGCTGCATCTGGTACGTGGCGGTCATGATGGTGCCGCTATAGCCGGGATGCGCCTTCACGATCTTGCCCTTCCATTTGGGATCGAGCAGATCGGCGAAGCTCCTCGGCGCCTCCTCCGGCTTCACCAGATTGGTGTTGTAAGCGATAATCGAGAGCCAGACGCGGAAGCTCGCATATTGACCATCGACGTCGCGATGCTCGGCCGGAAATCTCGCGACATCCTCGGGTACGTAAGGCAACAGGATGCCGTCCCGCTTCCAGACGATAAAATGCGCCGCATCCGATGAATTGACCACGTCAACCGCATGAATGTTGCTGGAATATTCCTGACCGATGCGCTGAAACACGCGCTCCGCGCCGGTGCGCTCGACGCGCACCGAAATCCCTGAATATTTTGCCTCGAAAGCTTTGGCGACCTTTTCCGCGACCGGCAGGTCAGTCGAGGTATAGTAGACCACCTGGCCTTCCTTCTTCGCCGCATCGATCAGCGCCGGCGTGACGGCCTCCGGTGGCGGCGCGTTTGCCAGCACGCGGGTCGAGAAGGTCGTCCCGATCAGCGCGGCGCCCGCGCCCTTGAGCAGATCACGACGCGAGACCTTAGGGGTCTTCATGGGGCGTTTCCTTTAAGTGATTGGCGATCTCCGCGACACCGCAAATTAGTCCTTATTCCTGCGCGGTCCAGCCAGTCTATCGTCGACAGCCTGTTTGCATTGCAGCTAGATTGCTGGGTAACGAACAAACGATTGTGGGGAGGCCGAAATGACCGGCCCGCGGGTTGTGCTGGCGCTGCTCGCATTGCTGTTTGCAGCACCCGTGACGAGTGCGTCATCCTACGCCGACGATTATCCGAGCCGGCCCGTCAAGATCATCGTCCCCTTCGGCCCCGGCGGGCCTGCTGATGTCGCCGCGCGCCTCCTCGGTAACATCCTGCAGCAAAGTCTTGGCCAGCCGTTTGTCATTGAAAACCGGACCGGCGCCGGCGGCGTGATCGGGACGCAGGAGGCCGCTAAGGCCACACCCGACGGCTATACGCTGCTCATGATGTCCAACACCCAGACCGCGAATGAATCGCTGATCCCATTGGCGCAGCGCAAATATGACCTGATGCGCGACCTCGCGCCGATCGCACCGGTGAATTATTCCGACCTCGTCATTGTCGTGCACCCTTCCGTCCCCGCCAGAACGCTGCAGGAATTCATCGCGCTTGCGAGATCGCAGCCGGGCAAGCTGAACTACGCGTCCTCGGGCCAGGGCACGCCCTACCATATGGCCGGCGAGCTGTTCAAAACGATGGCCGGCATCGACGTCGTGCATGTGCCTTACCGCAACAGCGGCGAGGCGCGCAGCGGCGTGATCGGCGGACAGGAGCAGATGATGATCGACGCGGTTCCGGCGATGGCGCCCAATGTTGCGGAGAAGCAGGTGCGCGCACTCGCAACCACCGGCAAAACGCGCTCGAGCGTCCTGCCCGACGTGCCGACGGCAAGCGAAGCCGGCGTTCCCGGCTATGAGGCAACCATCTGGCTCGGCGTGGTGGCGCCGGCGGGCACGCCAAAGCCGATCATCGAGAAGCTCAACACTGCCGTCAATGCGATCGTGAAGCGCCCCGACATCATCAGATTGTGGACCGAACAGGGCGCCGTTCCAATGTCGATGTCGCCGGACGAATTCGACAAATTCCTGCGCGACGACATTGTGAAATGGGCTGACGTCGTCAGGAGATTCGACAAGCAGTAAAGAGGCGACGTCCCATGCCCCGCATCCGCTTTCGCGTCATCTTAGCGCCGAGCGGGCGATACGATGCGGCCACCGTGCCCAGCGGTTTTGGTGAGTGCAGAGGCTATTTCTGATCGCAACAATGGACCTTTCCAAATGAGCACTCTGCACATCCTAAGCGGCGGCGCGGCGCAGGGCCTCGTCGCGAGCCTTGCATCCGCCTTCAAGGCACGAACCGGCCTGGAGATCGCCGGCGAGTTTGGCGCCGTCGGCGTCATGGCCGGCAGATTGCGTGAGGGCACGCCGACCGATCTCGTCATCCTCACCGCGACGCTTGTGGCAAGCCTGGTCGAGGAAAAGCTGCTGCTGGCCTCTTCCATTGCGGATATCGGCAAGGTCGAAACGGCGCTCGCGGTGCGCGGTGGTGATCCAAAAGTGCCGGTCAGCGGCGCCGCCGATCTGCGCGCGGCATTCCTGGCTGCGGATGCGATCTTCGTACCCGACACCAAGGCCTCGACGGCAGGGATTCACGTCGCCAAAGTGCTGCAGCAACTCGGCATCGCGGACGCCGTGGCCGCGCGGCTGAACATTTATCCGAATGGCGCGACTGCGATGCGACATCTTGCAGCGTCCGAGGCCGCAAGGCCGATCGGCTGCACGCAAGCGACCGAGATCATCAGCACGCAGGGCGTCGAACTCTCCGGTTCGCTGCCACCGGGCTGCGATCTCGCCACGACCTATACGGCAGCGATCGCGACGCAGGCGGCAAATCCGGCGCAGGCAGAGATGCTGATCGAGCTATTGACCAGCCGCGATCAGCAGGCCCTGCGAAACCGCGCGGGCTTTTTGAGCTAGTGGTGAACTCACGTCGTCTCATCTCTGAGGTTTCCAACCAAGAGTCCCTGCGATAGGAGCGCCACGTGAAGCATCGTGAACCACCTCGAGGTTTGCTGGCTTACCTCATGCGACTTCCTACGGCTCTAGAGAAGCGAGATAGGCGGCGACCGACACGCGGTCCTCCTCGTCCAAATTAGCGATGACCCCGGCCATCAGGGCGCTCCAGGGCCCGGCGCGCGCGCCATGTTTGAAATCATAAAGTTGCCGAGCGATGTAGCTTGGGGAGCGGCCGGCGATGGCCGGTATGGGGCCAAGGCCCCTGAGATCATGACCGTGGCATATTCCGCACTGGACAGTCTTGCCGGCACCACCCCTCGTGACCAGCGCCTCTCCTTTTGCAACGCTGCCGACTGGCACGTACGCCGTAAATTCGGCGCGATTATCATAGGCCTCGAACTGATCGAGATCATTGGGCACCTCGACAATACGTCCGCCGATCGGCTCCCGCCCTTGGCCTTTCGAAACAGCATAAATCAGCCACGCCACGTATGTTTTGGGGACGCTGTCAGTCTCGATGACCTTGATGCGCTTTTTGAGCTTCAAAGAGGAGAAATATTTCGCCGCCTGCGCCACCTCGGCGTCGGTTACGGCGCGGGAAACCGAAAGCATCAACGCCACCGGGATCCGCTGGGGAACGGAGCTCTTTCGCACTCCATCCCTGAAGTCGGCCACCTGCTGCGCGATGTAAGCCGCAGGAAGCCCGGCGAGGCTCGAGTTTTCGGGGCCGCCCGATCCATCCACGCGATGGCAGTGACCACACGCCAGTACATCGGGCTTCCTGCCAAAAGCGACGATGTCCGGCATCGGGGGATGATCGTCAGGATGCCAGTCCTTGGCGAAAAAACGATCCCGCAGTTGAGTTGTTGTGAAGGCGGCCGAACTGTCCGGCAGATGATGGACCTTGCCGTCGTCCGGCGGAAGCTTGAAATCCGGAGGAGTGATCGGGTACGCCCACGCCGGCTCATCGGCGCTGTCGGCGGACAACATAGATTGTGATGGGAGCGCAAATGAAAGCGCAGTGGCCAAAGCCAGGCTCATTGTCATCCGCTTGGCGACGGATCTACCGACCGTCAGAGCATTCAAGACCTTTCGGTGCATGCGCTCTCCTCCGTGGCCGAGTGATATCGACTGCTTTGAAACGATATTTCTGATCCGCCGAGACCTCGCCCGAGTATCACGGCTTGCAACGTTGAGCGCCTTCGCTGGTTCGCGCAGACTCCATCAAAGCATTCCTGGAACAGCAATTCCGGTGGATTACCGTCAGTAACGTTGACGAATCAGAGAACCGGACCGGCAAACCGCTGCTATGATTCTCGCGTGATCCTGCGATGGAATTGATGAGGCGCCCCGCTGATGCAGCGGATCGAGTGCAATAGACCGCTATTGTCCGAATGCCTCGATGATTTCATCAACGAGAGCAACCCCCGTTCGCGTGATCGATGCGTTTGCCGATGTGCTCGATCGGCGGAAATCAGCTTCGAAGGGGCTGAGCCCGCGGCAACTGGTCGCCGTCGTATCGACGTAAACCGAAGCTGCCATGGATACCGAACCATCGAAGATCTCATACAACGCAGATGGGAAGCCCCGCCTCGGTGGGATCACCTCGATCATGAGCATGGCTAGGAAAGGGCGATACGCCAGCTTCATCTATCCGATTGGTGCGCTCGCCACCGAAATCGCCCTGCTCTATGGCGCATATGAAAATGGCGGATTCTGGCGCGAGCACACTGCCCGTGACCTGCTGATTATTGGCACCATTCACCTAGCAACTGCCGCCCTTTGGCCAGCCCTGGTCGTGACTTTAGTGCTGATATATTTCGGCGCTCTGCGCGGAGGAGTATGGGACATTATGTAAGGCGCGCCTCAGTTCGCAGCCTCTTTCACGCGAAGGTCTGCCCCCGCTCGATGCTATTTGCTGAGCTGCGTCAATCCGGTTGGCGGGCCGTCGACCGCGGTCCAGCCGCCGTCGACGAACAGCGTACTGCCGCTCACATAGCTCGCTGCATCCGACGCCAGATATGCCACCGCGGTCGCGACCTCGTCGGCGCTGCTCCAGCGGTTGAACACGGTGTGCCCGGCATAGAGATTGTAGATGTCCGGCCGCTGCTTGAATGGAGCCGTCAGCGCGGTCTCGACGATGCTCGGCGCGATCGCGTTAACACGGACGCCGAAGCGGCCGACCTCGGAGGCAAATCCCTGCACCAAGAGCCCGATCGCCGCCTTGGTCGAGCCGTAGACCGCAAGGCCCGGCTCGATCGTGACCGCGCGGACGGATGAGCAGGCAATCAGGCTGCCGCCCTTCTGCTCGACCATGAGGCGGCCGAAAGCCTGGAAGAACCAAACCGTGCCTTTGATATTGAGGTTGATGACGCGGTCGAGATCCTCCTCCGTATAGTCGAGGATGGTCTTGCGGATATTCAGCCCCGGCGTTGTCACCGCGATCTCGAGGCGCGGAAACTTCTGCATCGCGGTTTGCGCCAGCGCCGCGACCTCGGCTGCGTTCGCGGCATCGCAAGCCGCTCCTTCAGCCGAGCCGCCGCGTTCGCGAATGGCGGCCACGGTCGCTTGCGCGCCCTCCTCCGACCTGTCCGCGCACAACACGCTTGCCCCGAGCGAGGCCAACGCCTCGGCCGACGACTTGCCAATGCCGGACGCGGCGCCGAGCACGACCGCCGTCCTGCCGGTGAGATCGAACAGCTTGCGATAGTCCGTCACGTCAAACCCTCCCTATGCAGCCCCGTGATCCTGGCAGCGCTTCTTCATTTGCCAATCCGCCCCATATCATATACTAATATATTAGTCGAAGCAGAGTCATGCGCCCACGAGCAACCAGCAAGAAAGCCGAGGCGGCGCCCCGCCCCTCAAGCCCCGCGGTTCGCCGCAATGGCCGGCCGCGTCGGACCACCGCTTCGTCGCGAATCTATGCCGAGTTGCGCGAGGAGCTGGTATCGCTGCAAAGGCGCCCCGGTGAGCCGATCTCCGAAGCGCAGATCGCGCTGTCCTATGGCCTCAGTCGCACGCCGGTTCGTGAAGCGATCCTGAAACTCGCCGACGAGGGCCTAGTCGATATCTTTCCGCAGTCGGGCATTTTCGTCTCGCGCATTCCCCTTGGCGCGCTGCCGGAAGCCATCATCATTCGCAAGGCGCTGGAGGAAACGACGGCGCGGCTGGCCGCGGAGCGCTCTACCTCCAGCCAGGTCCTGAAATTGCGTTCCATTCTCGAGCGCCAGCGCGAATGCGATGCGGCCGGCGATCGCGACGGCTTTCATCAGGCCGACGAAGCGTTTCACGCCACCATCGCTGAAGTCGCCGGGCATCCGGGAATCTGGTCGCTGATCCAGCAGGTGAAGGTTCACGTCGATCGCTACCGCCGCCTGACCCTGCCGCAGGCCGGGCGCATGGCGCAGGTGATCGCCGAACATGTGCCGATCCTCGCCGCCATCGAGGCACATGACGCATCCGCCGCACGGGATGCGATGGAGAGCCATCTGGAGCACCTGCTGCGCGACATCTCGGTCACTCACGATATCAATCCGGAGTTCTTCGACGAACCAGACTGATCGATCCTGCACACGACCAGAGAAGTCGCGCAGGTCACAACATCAAAGCCAACAATAACCACCCGGGAGGACATCATGAAACGCCGTGACTTCATCAGGTTGAGCGCAGGATTCGCAACCGCTGCCGCCATCGCAACGCCGCCCTCCATCGCATCGGCGCAGTCCAAGGCCGTTTTCAAGGCATCCGACGTCCAGCCGGCCGGCTATCCGACGGTCGCGGCGACCGAGAGTCTTGGCAAGAAGCTCGAAGCCGCCACCAACGGGCGGCTGTCGCTGCAGATGTATCCATCCGCGCAACTCGGCGGCGAGAAGGAAACCATCGAGCAGACCCAGATCGGCGCCATCCAGCTCCTGCGCGTTTCCGCCGGCGCGCTCGGCCCGATCGTCGACGACATCAACGTCGTCAACATGCCCTTTCTGTTCAAGAGCATCGCGCATTCGGAACAAATGATGGATGGTCCGATCGGCCAGCAGCTGCTCGACCGCATCACCGCAAGCCCGTCGGCCGGCATGGTCGGGCTGTGCTGGATGAACTCCGGCGCGCGCAGCATCTACGACACCAAGAAGCCGATCCACACGATCGAGGATCTCAAGGGCCTGAAGATCCGCGTCATCGGCAATCCGATCTTCATCGATATGATGAACGCGCTCGGCGGCAACGGCGTCGCCATGGGCTATGATCAGGTGTTCAGCGCACTTCAGACCGGGGTGATCGACGGCGCCGAGAACAATCCGCCGAGCTATGTCTTCAGCAATCACTACACGGCGGCCAAGCACTATTCGCTCACCGAGCACCTGATCATCCCGGAGGTGCTGCTGTTCTCCAAGAGGGCCTGGAACACGCTTTCACCTGACGACCAGAACCTGATCAAGAAATTTGCCCGCGAGGCGCAGTTCGAAGAGCGCGAGCGCTGGAAGGAATATGAGCAGGAGGCGATGGAGAAAGCCAAGGCGGCCGGTTGCGAGATCATCGAGATCGCCGACAAGACGCCGTTCCAGAACGCGGTGAAGCCGGTGTGGGACAAGTATGGCCCGAAATACCAGGACATGATCAAGCGCATCCAGGCCATCTGAGGCGACGGCGCGCGCGAATTGCTTATCTTGCATCGGGAGTGCCTTAAAAATGGCCGGGTTGTTTCGCCGAGCGATGGACTACCTCTATTTCGTCTGCGTCCTGGTCGGCGCCACCGCGCTGGTGCTGATCTCGGCCGTGATCCCCTATGCGGTGTTCACGCGTTATGTGCTCAACAGCGCGGCATCATGGCCCGAGCCCCTCGCGATCCTTCTGACCATCGTGCTGACCTTCATCGGAGCCGCCGCGGCCTACCGGCTCAACCTGCACATGAACGTCGCCTATTTCGCGAGCAAGCTGCCGCCCCTGGGGCGGCGGCTGCTCGATCTGCTCGTGCAGCTCCTGATGGCGCTGATTGCACTCTTCATGATCATCTGGGGCGAGCGGCTGGTCGAGGTGACCTGGCACAATACCATCGCCGATTTTCCGTTCCTCTCGGTCGGTCTCACTTATTTGCCGATACCCCTCGGCGGCGTCTGCCTGCTGCTTTTCATCATCGAGCGGATTTTCCTCGGGCTTCCACCCGACCCGATCGCCCACGGACCGGAAGCCACGCCCTTCGACTGATCGGCACGAGAGAGACACATGGACATCTTCATCCTGCTCGCGACGATGGCATTCTGCTTCGTGATCGGCATGCCCATCGCCTATTCGCTTGCGCTGGCGGCGATTGCCGGCGCGTGGTCGATCGGGATCCCGCTCGAAGCCTTGATGCTGAAAATCTCGGACGGCGTCAGCAAGGTCGCGATGCTGACCATCCCGTTCTTCGTGCTCGCCGGCGCAATCATGGCGGAAGGCGGCATGGCGCGGCGTCTCGTTGCGTTTGCCGACGTGCTGGTCGGCCTCACGCGGCTTCGCGGGGGCTTGTCGATCGTCAACGTGCTGGCGACCACATTCTTGAGCGGAATTTCCGGCTCGGCCGTCGCCGACACCTCGGCGATCGGCTCGGTGATGATCCCGCAAATGGAGCGCTCCGGCTATCCGCGGGTGTTCGCGACCAATCTCACCATCACCTCATCGGTGCAGGCGCTGCTGGTGCCGCCAAGTCATAACGCGGTGCTGTATTCGCTCGCCACCGGCGGGACGATTTCGATCAGCGCGCTGTTCATGGCCGGCGTTTTCCCGGGCCTGCTGCTCGGTCTCTCGCTGATCGTACTTTGCCTTGTGATTGCCTATCGCGAAGGCCATCCGCAGGGACAGACTGTGCCGATGAAGGATGCGCTGCGCATCACCATCGATGCCGCCTGGGGGCTGATTACGCTCGTGATCATTCTCGGCGGCATTTTGGGCGGCATCTTCACCGCGATCGAGGCCGGCGCCGTGGCCTGTCTCTGGGCGTTCTTCGTGACCATGTTCATCTATCGCGACTATCGCTGGCGTGACCTCCCCGTGCTGCTGCATCGGACGCTGCGCACGGTTGCCATGGTGATGACCCTGATCGCCTGCGCCTCCAGCGTCGGCTACATCATGGCGCTGACGCAGATGCCGGCGAAGATGACGGCGTTCTTCCTGTCAATCTCCAGCAACAAATACGTCATCCTGTTCCTGATCAACGTGCTGCTGCTGCTCCTGGGCACGCTGGTGGATATGGCGCCCTCGATCCTGATCGCCACGCCGATCCTGTTGCCGGTGATGCAGAATTTCGGTGTAGATCCCGTGCATTTCGGCATGATCATGCTGCTCAACCTCGGCATCGGCTTGTGTCATCCGCCGGTTGGATCGATCCTGTTTGTCGGCTGCGCCGTCGGCAAGGTCACGATCGAACAGGTGATGCGCAAGATCTGGCCGTTCTATGCCGTGATGTTCCTGGTCTTGATGTTCGTGACCTACATCCCCTCAATCTCGCTCTGGCTGCCAGGCCACATTTTGCGATAGAGCCACGTTTTGCGATAGAGAGGAGCTCTTGTGCCGTCCTGCAAAGGTATGCCGCATGAAGATCGTCGACCTCAGCCGCGAGCTCTACCATCGCGCACCGACCTATCCCGGCCATCCGCCCATCATCCACGGCATCTGGAAGAACCACGACGATGCCTTCGTCGAGTCCGGCAATGTGTACGGGCTGGCATCGATGTTCATCTCGATGCCTGACCATGCCGGCACGCATATCGATGCACCCAGGCATTTCGGAAAGCACGGTATTCCCATCAACGAATATCCGCTGGAGAACTGCATCGTCCCGGGCATCTGCATCGATCTGCGCCATATCGCGCCGCGCGCCGAAATCACGCCGGCCGATCTGCAAGCCGCGGTGCAACAATCCGGCGCGTCCGTGCCGAGGGACGGCACGGTTCTGCTCTGCACCGGTCATCACGCCCGCACCTTCCCGCACAAGGAATATGCGACGGACAATTCCGGCGTGAACGTCGCCGCAACCGAATGGCTCGTCCGACAGGGCGTCGTGCATTTCGGCATCGATTCCATGCGGCCGGGCCCGATGGGCGACGTGAACCTGATGGTTCACAAGGCCTGCCTCGAGCTTGGCATCACTCACATCGAGAGCCTGTGTAATCTGGAGGCCCTGCTTGGCCAGGGGCCATTCACCTTCGTCGGATTGCCGCTGAAGATGCGCGAGGGCACGGCCTCGCCGATCCGCGCGGTGGCGGTGTTCGACATGCTATAGTGCCGGCTGGCGAGCCTGTCTGACCGGATTGTGTACGGCACATCCTATTCTGCATCTTGCTGCCGAACTCCCGCCTGCCTAGGCTGGCTTTTAAGAAGAACAACAGCGATGGAGGAAGCCGTCATGACCACGCGCCGCGATTTTCTCAAAGCTGGTGCTGCCGCAGGCATCGTTTTCTGTAGCTGCGGTCTTCTGCAGAGAGCCCACGCCCAGGGCGCACGTCAGACGCTGCCGGTTACGGTCGGCGGCAAGCGCATCAAGACAATCGACGTTCACGCCCACTGCCATTTCCATGAAGCCGGCGCATTGCTCGGCGCCGATGGTCCCAAATTACAGGTCCCGCCGGTCAACGGCGCGGAGGAAGCCTTCATCGAGGTCGACAAGCGGATCGCCGCGATGGACGCACAGGCCGTCGATCTCGAAGTGCTCTCCATCAATCCCTTCTGGTATGACCGCGATCGCGACCTTGCCGCGCAAATCGTCAAGATCCAGAACGAGAAGCTGGCCGAGCTGTGCGCGTCGAAGCCGGACCGGTTCGCCGCCTTTGCTTCGCTCACGCTGCAGGCGCCTGATCTTGCCGTGCAGGAGCTCGAGACGGCGGTGAAGAAGCAGGGGTTGAAAGGCGCAGCCATCGGCGACGTCGTCAACGGCGTCGAATTTTCCGATCCGAAATTCCATCCGGTCTGGGCCAAGGCGGAGGAGCTGGGCGTGCCCCTGTTCATTCATCCGCAGGGCATTCCGGAATTGAGCAAGCGCCTTGCCGGCAATGGCTGGCTCGCCAATACCATTGCCAATCCGCTGGGCACGACCCTGGCCCTGTCGCATCTGATCTATGAAGGCACGTTCGATCGTTTCCCGGGTCTCAAGATCATCGCGGCGCATGGCGGCGGCTATCTGCCCTCTTATGCCGACCGTTCCGACCACGCCTGCCTGGTCGGGCCCAGGGGCTGCAATCCGGACATCAAACTGAAGAAGCAGCCGACCGAGTATCTCAAGCAGATCTATTTCGATTCGCTGATCTTCTCGCCCGAAGCCATCAGGCATCTGGTGGCACAGGTCGGCGCGAGCCAGGTCGTGCTCGGCAGCGATTACCCCTATCCCTGGCAATTGCATCCCGTGGATCACATTTTCGCCTGCAACTCGCTGAGCGATGACGAGAAGGCTGATATTCTCGGGCGCACCGCCGCAAAGCTGTTCAATGTCGCCGCCTAGACTGTTTGCGAAACCAGAGTGGAGGACGCGCGATGGCGCGAAAGCTGATCGACATCTCCGTGCCATTGCAGAACGACGTACCGGCCGACCCGCCGGGCAATCATCCGACCATTCAGTACCTCGATCACCAGCAGGGGCTGCCGCGCATGCTGCAGTTCTTCGCAGGGTTGAAGGCGGACGACTTGCCCGACGGCCAAGGCTGGGCGGTCGAGCAGATCAATCTCTCGACGCACAACGGCACGCATCTCGATGCGCCCTGGCACTTTCACCCGACCATGAACCGGGGCGAACGGTCATGGACCATCGACGAAGTGCCGCTCGAATGGTGCCTGCAGCCGGGTGTGAAGCTCGACTTCCGTCACCTGCCGGATGGCTATGTCGCAACCGCAAAAGACGTTGAGGACGAGCTCAAGCGCATCCGTCACACGCTCGTCCCGCTCGAGATCGTGGTGGTCAACACCAGCGCCGGCGCCAAATTCGGCCGGCCCGACTACGTCAATTCCGGCTGCGGCATGGGCTATGAAGCGACGATGTATCTGCTCGAACGCGGCGTGCGCCTCACCGGCACCGACGGCTGGAGCTGGGACGCGCCTTTTGTGTACACGGCAAAGAAATACGCCGAAACCAAAGATGCCAGCCTGATCTGGGAAGGTCACAAGGCGGGCCGCCATATCGGTTATTGTCATCTGGAGAAGCTGCACAACCTTGAGCTTCTACCATCCACCGGATTCACCGTCTCGTGTTTCCCGGTGAAGATCGAGCGCGCCTCCGCGGGCTGGACCCGGGCGGTCGCGATCATCGAGGCCTGATCTTTCCCCTATGCTTGCGACTTTAGTTCCGGCCTGTTAGGCCGGGATGAGACGCAGTTTTGCTTGATGAGATCGGCTGCGCCGTTACAATAGTTCCAACATACGAAAAGAATAACAAGTGGAGCGAAACACATATGAAAACGATACCCCAATCGCCTGTTTTTTGGTCATTGCGCGGGCTCTTGGCAGCGACCGCCCTGGGCCTGGTCACAATGGCTTCCCCACAGGCGCGCGCCGCAGACCCGATCAAGATCGGTGTCATTGCCGAGGCCCAGGCCATCGCCGGCGCATCCATCCCGCAAGCCGCGCAAATGGCCGCCGACGAGATCAACGCCAAGGGCGGGGTCGACGGCCGCAAGATCGAAATCGTCACCTATGACAATCACTCCTCGTCGGCGGATTCGGTTCGTGCGTTCCAGCGCGCGGTCAACGAGGACAAGGTCAACATCGTCATCGCCAGCTATATCAGCGAGGTCGTGCTGGCCCTGGAACCGTGGGCCTCACGCCTGAAAACGCCCTTCATCACGCCGGGCGCGGCTTCCAATGAGATCAGCAAGAGCGTGCATGCCGACTATGAGAAGAACAAATATACCTTCCATGGCTATCTGACGTCGGCCGCATTGGCGCAATCGGTCTGCGACGCCGCCAAGGAGCTGCTCGTCGATCAGAAGCACATGTCGAGCGCGGTGATCATGAGCGAGGACGCCGCCTGGACCAAGCCGCTCGATGTCGGATACGAGGAATGCCTGCCGAAAGTCGGCCTGAAGGTGCTCGATCACATCCGCTTCTCGCCCGATACCACCGACTTCACCCCGATCTTCAACAAGATCGAGGCCGCCAAGCCCGACGTGATCATCACCGGCATCTCGCATGTCGGCGTGCAGCCGACGGTACAGTGGAAGAACCAGCAGGTTCCGATCCCGATGTTCGGGATCAGCTCGCAGGCAACCAATTCGACCTTCGGCAAGGATACCAACGAGGCGGCCAATGGCGTGATCTATCAGGGTGTCTCCGGCACCGGCGTGGCGGTCACACCGAAGTCGGTCCCCTTCGCGGAAGGCTTCAACAAGCGGTTCGGCAATTATCCATCCTATGCCGGCTACACTGCTTACGATGAGGTCTATTACATCGCCGATGCGGTGAAGCGGGCAGGCTCGAGCGATGCCGACAAGCTGATCGACGCGCTGGAGAAGACGGATTGGGAAGGCACCATCGGACGGGTACAGTTCTACGGCAAGGACGATCCGTTCACCCATTCGATCAAATACGGCAAGGGGCTGATCACGGGATTGATGCTGCAGTGGCAGGACGGCCAGCAAGTGGCCGTCTGGCCGAAGGAAGTGGCCAAGGCCGAATTGAAGTTCCCAAGCTTCATCAAGGTCACCTCCAAGTGACGGCGAAAGCGAGCGCGCTCCCGGGTTCAGCCCGGGAGCATCATCCTGTCTGCTATTTGGTGGAGTGAAGGTAGCGGCGTTGCCGCGGCCGAATTTAGATGCTTGCTTTACAGATCCTGATCGACGGCTTCGCCGTCAGTGCCTTGTATGCGCTGGGCGCGACGGGCTTCACCCTCATCTTCGGCGTTTCGGGCGTGCTCAATCTGTCGCACGGCGCCATTATGGTGCTGGGTGCGGTGGCGGCCTGGGCTGCCGCAAGCATGCTGCACACCGACACCTATACCGGCGCGCTGATCGGGGTCGCAGTCGCGCTGATTGCGGCGTTTGCGACTTATTTCGCGGTGGTGCAGCCGATCCAGAGATCGAAGCGCATCCCCAACGAGGAGAAGGAGATCTTCGTCCTCACGGGAACGCTGCTCTGGGGGATCATGATTCAGGAGCTGATCGCGTATTTCTTCACCAACAACGCGAAGACGGTGCTCCCGATCGTGGAAGGCGTCGTCGACATCTTCGGCGTGCGCACGCCGAGAAATGAAATCTTCACCGCGATCGTCTGCTGGCTGGTCATCGGGCTGTTGTGGTTCATGGTGAACCGCACCCGCACCGGCAAGGCCGTGCTGGCCGCTTCGATGAACCCGCGTGGCGTGACCCTGCTCGGGCTTGAACTCAACAACATCTACCTGGTGGTCTGGGCGATCTACGGCGTGCTTGCCGGCATCGCCGGCGTCCTGCTCGGCATGTTCTTAGGGGTCAGCTCCTACAGCGTCGGCCCGCTCACGGCGAGCGCGTTCTCGATCGTGGTGCTCGGCGGCCTCGGCAGCGTGTCAGGCTCGCTGATCGCGGCCTTTGTGGTCGGCTACCTCGAGACCGTCACGGCGTATCTGATCTCGCCCGCCTACCGGACCATCCCGGCCCTGCTGCTCCTGGTCTTCGTCATGTATATCCGGCCGCAAGGCCTGCTGGGGAGGCGATGAGCATGACCGATTTCTTCAAATCGCGGCTGTTCCTGGTTTCGATCATCGTGATCGCCATCGCAGCGACCTTGCCGTACTACGTCTCCGGCTATGTGCTCGGGCTGCTCACGGTAGCCTATTATTTCGGCGTGTTCGCGATGGCCTGGGATCTCTTGTTCGGCTTCGCCGGCGAGGTCAATTTCGGGCCGACCTTCCTGATCGGGGTCGGCGCCTATACGGCGGGCATCCTCAACAATCAGTATGGATGGTCCGTTTATCTCTGCATCTTTCTCGGCGCGATGGCGGCCGTGATTGCCGGCTTCGTGCTGGCGCTTCCCGCACTGCGCGTCCGCGGCCCCTATTTCGGCCTGACCACGCTCGTCGCCGTGCTGATGCTGCAGAATTTTGTCGTGGTGTTCGCCGATCTCACCGGCGGGGAGATCGGCCTGACTATCCCTGACGTCATCACCATCAGCGCGAACATCAATTACTGGATCGCGCTCGGCTTCATGACGATCAGCGCGGCCATCCTTTACGGCCTGTCGCAATCCCCGATCGGTCTCGTGCTGCAGGCGAGCGGCCAGGACCCGGTGCAGGCCGGCGCGCTCGGCTTCAACATCGTCAAGCACAAGCTGTTCGCCTTTATCGTCAGCGCGTTCTTCTCGGGGCTGTCAGGCGCTTTGCTGGTGTTCTATTTCGGTACCGCGTCGGTCGGGACGGTGGTCGACGTCGCTGTCGGCGTCAACGTCATCGTCGCCGCGGTGCTTGGCGGCCGCCGCACCGTGTTGGGCGCGGCGCTCGGCGCGATCTTCCTGATCGTAGCAGGCGAATTCCTGCGACCAACCGGCGAGCTTGCGACCTTCATCGTCTCCTTCGTGGCGCTCCTGGTCGTGCTGTTCTTTCCCGGCGGCTTCCTCGGAGCCGCCCTGTCGCGCGAGGCTCGTTCGTGATGGATGCCCGCATCAACTCCCGCCCCACGCTTCAGGTCCGCGGCCTAGTCAAGCGCTTTGGCGGCCTTACCGCGGTGAAGAACCTCAGTCTCGACCTGCACGACGGCGAGATCCTCGGCCTGATCGGCCCCAACGGTTCGGGCAAGTCGACCGCCATGAAGTCCATCATGGGCATCGAGCGGCCAACTGCGGGCGAAGTCACTTTCGAGGGCGAAAACCTTGCGGGCCTGCCCGCGCACAAGATCGCGCGCAAGGGTTTTGGCATGGTGTTTCAGCACTCGCGGCCGCTGAACCGGCAGACCGTGCTGGAGAACATCATGGTCGCGCTGCTTCCCGACAGCCTCTTCATGCTGTTTCCCGACAAGGCGCTGACCGAACGCGCCAAGTGGATCGCGGAACGCGTCGGCCTCGGCCCGGTCATCGATCGCAAGCCGCCGACCTTGCCGTTCGCCGATCTGCGCCGGCTTGAGCTTGCGAAGGCGATCGCGCGCGACCCCAAAGTGGTGTTGGTGGATGAGCCCTTCGCCGGCCTGACCTTGGCCGAAGTCGGCACCTTCTCCGAACTGATCCGCAGCTTCCGCGACGAGGGGCGCGCCGTGCTTCTGGTGGACCACAACGTCAAGAGCGTGGCCGCACTGGTCGATCGCGTGCTTGCAATGTATCTCGGCGAGGAAATCGTCACCGGGCGCGCCGACGAGGTGATGCGCAACGAGACGGTGCGGCGCGTCTATCTCGGGGGCGCCCTTGAAACCCACGCTCGCCCAGAAACCAGCTTCAAGGACGCGGTGCCGGCGCTCGAGGTCAAGAACCTCGACGTCCGCTACGGCAAGGCGCAGGCGCTGGAGAACGTCTCCATTCACATCCATCACGGCGAATTCGTTTCGATTGTCGGGCTGAACGGAGCCGGCAAGACCACCCTGTTCAATGCCATCTCCGGCTTCCTGCCCTATAGCGGCGACATCGTGCGCGACGGCGAGAAGCTGCGTGGCATCAGCGCGGCCAAGATCGCGCGCTCCGGCATCGTGCAATGTCCTGAATCGCGCGAGTTGTTCGGCGAGATGACGGTGCGGGAAAATCTCGATCTCGGCGGGCAACATTTGTCCGAAGCCGAAAGGGAGCGGCAGCTCACCTGGCTGTTCGAGCTGTTTCCCATCCTCAAAGCACGCCAAGACCAGCTAGCGCAGACCTTGTCTGGCGGCGAGCAACAAATGCTGGCGATCGGCCGTGCGCTGATGATGCAGCCGAAGATCCTCATTCTCGACGAGCCGACGCTGGGGCTTGCGCCCGTCATTCTCGAGCAATTGTCCAAGGCGTTGGAAAAGCTTCGGCAGACCACGTCCATCACGGTGCTGCTGGGCGAGCAGAATGTGACTTTCGCGCTGCCCCACGCCGACCGTGTCTATGTTCTTGAGCATGCGCGCATCGTCTGGGAGGGAGATCCCGGCCGCTTCGCCGCGGAAGCCGGCGAAGGTTATCTTTGAGATAGCCCGCGCAAATCCGAACGAAGTCGAGAGGGCACTTTCAGCCCTCGCCGCCTGCGCCTGCTTCAGCGAGATCGCGCAACGCCGACGCATCGAGCACGATGATGGCACCGTGCTCCAGCCGAACCCAGCTGCGCGCGGCCCACGCGCGGAGCTGCTTGTTGATGCTCTCGCGGGTCATGCCGACCATTTCACTGATTTCCTGCTGGGTAATGGCGATGGTGTGGCTCTCGGGATCCGGCTTGCGCTTTTCGATCAGACCCAGCAACGCGCTCGCGAGCCGACCCGGCAAATCCTGAAGAATGACCTGCTCGACCTGCTCGCTCGTCCACCGCAGGCGCGCGCACAAGAGTTCGATGAACTTCATCGCCAGCGTCGGCTGGCTGCGGACGAAGGGAAGAAAGTCGCGGCGATCGATGACGAAAATCTCGCAATTGGTGTTTGCGATGGCGTCGGCGGAGCGCGGCTGGCCGTCCAGGACCGACATCTCGCCGAATACCTCGCCGGGCCCGACCAGGTTGAGGATCGCGTTACGACCGTCGGGCGATGAGATACTGATCTTCACCGTGCCGCTGATGACGGCGTAAAGGCTGTTGCCGGGATCGTCCTTGGCAAAGATCGAAGCGCCCCGTTTCAAGGCGGTGTGCTTGGCATAGCGGCAGAGTTGGTCGAGCGCCTCGGGCTCGAGATCGCGGAAGATCGGATGCTCGCGCAGAACCGATAATTTGCTGCTCGAGGGGCGGCGAGCATCTCCTGCCTTTTCCTGGGGCACGCCGAACTCCTGGAGGAACTGCTGGGCACGCAGTCCCTTCCCTAGTCAAGGAGCGCGTCATTTTCAACCGTAAAGCGCCCGGCGGCGGCGCAGAACACGCCGAATTCGAAGGCTGTCAACGCACGGAGGTCACAATCTCCTCGTGCTCTTCAACGTCCTTACAACGTCAGCGTATACGCTCGCGTGGCGGAAGCCGGCTCAATCGCTGGCATGTTCGCGTCTTTCAAGCGAGCTGGCCCGCGCTTAGAAGCTGCGTCGCCTTGGTGCCGGCGACGGCCGCGCCTGAGCCGGTCGGGTGCGACGATCGGCCCAGGCCAGCACGATTGCAAATCCAACAAACACGACGGTGACGGCTACGCTCACGACCAATGCATCAAACGGCATCATGATCTCCCCTTATCAACCTGAAGACATATTGCCTGTGGGGAGCGGTGGTCGTTGATGCGGATCAAGCCGCGGGCACGCCCGGCAGGATTTCCTACGCGGCCGTCAGCGCCTCCGCGCGGGCCGGATCCAAAAGGCGGATGCCGCCTTGAATGATCTCGATCACACCGTCACGCTCCAGCTTGGTGAAGGTTCGGCTGACCGTTTCGATCGTCAGGCCTAGGTAGTCCGCGATATCCTGGCGGCTCATCGGCAGCGGCAGGGTAGCGGAAGGGCCGGCATGCCGTGCCAGTCGGTCGCGCCAGTTGATCAGGAAGATCGCGACCTTCTCCTCGGCGGAGCGACGGCCGAGCAGCACCATGTGTTCCCTTGCCTGGCTCAATTCGCGGATGGCCAACTCATTGATACGGCGCAGCAAATGCGGCCTGTCCTCGGCAAAACGGAGAAAGGGGGCTTTCGAGAAACGGCACACTTCGACGGATCCGATCGCATCGGCCGAGAAGTTATTGCGCCCCGAGGTTGTCATTCCCAGGAAATCGCCGGGCAAGGAAAAGCCAACAATCTGCCGACGTCCGTCGGGCAGCAGCTTGTAAAGACGCATGACGCCGGCAAGCAGGCTGTAAAACCACGTGGTCATCTCCTCTTCGGCGAATACCGTTTCGCAGGCCGCGAACTGGACATGCCGGCCGAGGTGTTCGAACTCCTGCATCTCCGCCTTGTCGAGTGCGGCGCAGACACTGAACTGGCGTACCGCGCAATCGGCACAGGGTTGCCCATTGGGCTCGATTGCGGCCAGGGAAGCCTTCATCCATAGCTCCGAGCTGTCAGGCGGCCGCATCCGAGCTCGCCGATTCCGTCGATCCGGGACATCTTAGTCGAATGCCCAATTTGCGATTGATGCAGATCAAATCCAGCGACGGTTCCCGTCCCAATTTGGCGGCAAAATCAATGAGATCGGCAGCTCCCACTTTGGACGACACCACCGCTACAGCGCGCGCGCAGTCCAGTCGATCACGTCTTTGGCGATCCGGCCGAAGGCGTCATTGAAAGCCGCGACCGCCGCTGCCGGCTCGATCTGATCCAGCTTTTGGCGCTGCTCGAACAGGCGCGAGGCGATCACCTTGCCGCTCTTGTCCAGAAGCCTTGCCGACAGCGCGATCTCCGCCGCGGGCCCCTCATCTGTCGCGATCCGAAACCGCCTGAGATCGATCAGGAGCTGGAAGTCCGTCTGCCCGACGTCGACGCCGCGCAACGGCGCATGCGCGATGTCGTAGTTTTCGAAACTATCGAGCAATCTTGCCTGCAGCAGTTTGGGGATGCTGTCGGCCCAGAGGAAATCGGCGAAACCAGGGTAGTCCTTCGCCTGGGAAAACAGCATGCGTTGCGTCTCAAGCATGGCCACGGCGGTCGGCTCGGGGATTGCCAGCAGGCCCTTCAGCGCCTTGGCCGGAACTCCGAAATCTTGTGGTGCGCGGAGGTCGTAGGTGATCTTCTGGGCGGGGTTGCCGCCGCCGGTCATCTTTTCCAGCCCTGCGACGATGCCATCGAGCTTTCCGGAGTTGCGCGACAAGCCTTCCGAGAAGACCTTGAAATTGGCGATAGTGTCTTTCAACGGCTCGGCGTTCTCCGACAGCACCGCATCGACCTTGCGCAGTGCGTCACGCGCCGCCTGAGTCATGCTCTGGCCAGCGCCGGGCTCGGCGATCAGCGTGGACATTTGGCCCGAGGGCGGCAGCGAACCGCCCTCCAGCGCAATCACGGGAACGCCCGTCAGGCCCTGGAACTCGAGCCCGACCTTGTTATCGGGCCGGACCGGCGTCCCGGTGGCCACTGCGATTGTGGCGTTGACGCGCCGCGGATGGTCCGGCGAAAGCGCAAGCTCCGTCACCTCACCGACGCGGATGCCGTTGAACAGCACCGCGGCGCCCACCAAAAGCCCGGGCACCGAGCCGTCGAATTGCACATGGTAGGTCGTGCGCGGCCCCAGCCCGCCGGTATTGTTCAGCCAGTAGACGAAGCCGAAGACGGCGATGATCGCCGCAAGAACGAAGGCGCCGATCAGGACGAAGGGAGCGCGGGTTTCCATATTCAGCTCGCTCGAGGTTGCAGCATCTGGGAGCGCTTGCCGTGGAAATAGGCTCGCACCCAAGGATGCTCGGATTGAAGCAGTTCGCGCATCGGCCCGATCGCAACGATCTTGCCGTCGGCCAGCGCCGCCACGCGATCGCAGACCGTGTTCAGGCTCGCAAGATCATGGGTCACCATGAACACCGTCAGCCCAAGCGTCTTCTGCAATGTCTTGATCAGCGCGTCGAAATCGCCCGCCGAGATCGGGTCAAGGCCGGATGTTGGCTCATCGAGAAACACGATCGCAGGATCGAGCGCGAGCGCGCGTGCCAGCGCGACGCGCTTGGTCATGCCGCCGGACAGTTCAGAGGGAAACTTGTCGCCATCTTCCGGCGCGAGCCCGACCATCTCGAGCTTTGCGGTGGCGATCTCGTCCATCAATGCCTGCGACATCACCAGGTTTTCGCGCAGCGGAAACTGAATGTTCTGCCGCACCGTGAGCGAGGAGAACAGCGCACCTTGCTGGAACAGAATTCCCCATCGGCCGGCGACGTTCCGTGTAGCGCGATCCAGCGCATCTCCGATTGGCTTGCCCATGACCTCGATTTCGCCGCCCCACCGGGGAATCAGCCCGATAATCGTTCGCATCAGCACCGACTTGCCGCCGCCCGATGCGCCGACCAGCCCGAGAATCTCCCCTCCGCGCACGTCCAGCGACAAATGGTCGATCACCACCTGGCGGCCGAAACCGACCACCAGGTCGCGGACGCGGATCGCGAAAGGCTCTGCTGTCCGCTGCATCGGCTACATTCCAATCGACGCGAAGAAGATCGCGAAAAAGCCGTCCAGCACGATCACCAGGAAGATCGATTTCACCACCGAGGTCGTGGTTTGGCGGCCGAGCGATTCGGCGCTGCCCTGGACGCGCAGGCCTCGCTGCACGCGACAATCCCGATCACCAGCGCCATGAAGGGCGCTTTGAGAATGCCGACCTTGAAGGAGGTGACGGACACGGCCTCATGCAGGCGCGCGATATAGATCGCCGGCGACATGTCGCCATAGAGCTGCGCCACCAAACCGCCGCCGTAGAGCGCGGCGATCGAGCCGATGAAGGTTAGAATAGGCAGCGCGCACACCAGCGCGGCGACGCGGGGCAGAACCAACACGGCGATCGGGTCGAGCCCCATCGTCGAGAGGGCGTCGATCTCCTCGCGCATTTTCATCGAGCCGAGCTCGGCCGTACAGGAGCTCCCCGAGCGGCCGGCCACCATGATCGCGACGATCAAAACGCCGAGCTCGCGCAGCACCAGAATGCCGACCATATCGATCGTATAGGACTCGGCGCCGAATTTGCGGAAGTGAAAGAATCCCTGTTGCGCGACGATCGCGCCGATCATAAAGGTGATCAGCACCATGATCGGGATTGCCTGCCATCCGACCCGGTAGAACTGATAGACCACGGATGTGAAGCGCAGGGTTCGAGGCCTGCGCACCACGCTGACGAGGGCCATGAACAATGCGCCCAGCATCTCCATGAAAACGGCGACGTCCGCGCGCACCCCTACCGTGGCGCGGCCAAGATCACCCAGTTTGGCCAAGGCCGGATTAGGCGCAGGGGTCGGCGCCGGGTTGTGACGGTTGACCTGACCAACCTCTTCCATCAGGCCGGAATAATTGTCGGCAACACCGATGATTTCCGACGAATGCCCGGCGGAAGCGGCGCGCCGAGACAGCTTTTCCAGGAGCCAAGCCCCAAGCGTATCCAGTTCGCCCACCCCGGCCATGTTCACGCGTACGGTCTCCGACCGATCGAGTTCGGATACAACCGCTCCGGTGAGATGCTCCAGGCGCGCGACATTCGTCGCAATCCAGGCTCCTTCCGGGCGCAGCTCAAGCAAATTGCGTGACGGCGTGGCCGTCAAAACGGGTTCGGATGCCAAGGCTTGACCTTCCTTCAGTGCGGCCGTCGCTTGCGCGCAATTGCGAAGCTCCCGCAGCTACTAAGCCTTCGCGCAGCGGCGCAATTGACTTGGCTCAAATTACTTGGACGCGACTTGGAGCTTGCGACCGAAATTCACGCGACCTCTCTGGAGGCGCTACAGCTTGAGGCACGCACGTTGCAGGCGGAATTTCCGGCCCAGTTCATCATCCGTTGAACGGGATTCTGCCGTCGCTGATTATCCCATTGATCACGATCATCGTGAGAATCAGGAAACCGGCAACGGCTGCGCCGGCCGACCCCCGCTGTGACCGAGTAGGTCGCTGAGCCGCGTGATTTACAGCGTCAGCCGCACCTTGCAGAGATCAGCCTCGCCGAGATCCGACTTCACCTCGAAGCCAAGATCCCTGCACATGTCGAGCATCACGGTGTTCTCCCGCAGCACATCGCCCGAGATCGCCTTGAGCCCTTCGGATCTCGCATATTCGATGATGAGCTGCATCAGCGCCCAGCCCAATCCCTTGCCCTTGAGATCCGACCTCAGCAGGATCGCGTATTCGCCGCTCTCGTAAATCGAATCGGAGTGGATGCGCACCACGCCGACCAGCTCGTGGCTCGCCTCGTCGAAGGCGACGAAGGCCATCGCGCGCGCGTAGTCGAGTTGGGTCAGACGGGCAATGAACTGATGGGTGAACTCCTTCATCGGCGCGAAAAAACGCAGACGCAGGTCGTTGGGCGTGACGTGGCGCAGCAGCTCGTGGATCAGCGGCTCATCGTCGGGGCGGATCGGCCGCACAAAGACCCGCCAGCTATCCCTGATCTGAATGTGCCGCTCCCATCGCGACGGATAGGGACGCACCGCAAAATTGGCCGGACCTGCGCCACTGAACTTCGGCGCCACGCGCCCGACGGCAACGCGCGCGTCGACTGCCATGACTCCGTTTTCGTCCGCCAACAGCGGATTGATGTCGAGCTCGCGGATCTCGGGAATATCGGCGGCCATCTGCGAAAGCTTGACCAGCGCCATCGCCACCGCATCCTGCTTGACCGCGGGCACGTCGCGATAGGCGCGCAACAATCGGGAGACGCGGGTCTGCTCGATCAGGTCTCGCGCCAATTGCAGATCGAGCGGCGGCAGTGCCAGAGCCTTGTCATTGATGATTTCGGCAGCGGTGCCGCCGCGACCGAATACGACGACGGTGCCGAAAGTCGGATCGTCGGTGAAGCCGAGGATCAGCTCCCGCGCCTTGGCTCGAACCATCATCGCCTGAACGATGACACCAGAAATCCGCGCTTCCGGGCGAAGAGCCTTTGCGCGCGCCATGACATCGAGTGCGGCGGCGCGCACCGCGTCGGGATTGGTGAGATTGAGCACGACGCCGCCGACATCGGATTTGTGCACGATATCGCGTGAGCTGATCTTCAAAACGACGGTTGCGCCGCGTGCAAACAGCTCCGAGGCGTAACCGACCGCCTGATCGGGGTCGGCGGCGGCAAAGGTCGGCACCATCGCGATATCGTAGGCTTCGAGCAGCCGCTTGATCTCGACCGGATCCAGCCATTGCCGGCCGTCGGCGAGCGCCGTATCGACAATCCGCCTGGCTGCCTCGACATCGGGCGCGAAGGTGGTCGGCATGGCGGGCGGCACCTGCATCAGTGCGTCCACGACCTCACGATGGCGCAGCAGATGCATGAAACCGCGCACCGCATCATCTTCGGTCGGGTAATTGGGAATTCCTGCGCTGCTCAGCGTGTCGATGATGTCAGGTCGCGCGCCGACCCACACCGCAAGGATCGGCTTGGCCCAGCGCTTCTGCTGCTTTCGATAGTCACTCACCAGTCTGGTGATCGTGGCGGCGCTCTCCTCGGTCGACGCCAGCGCGGTCTGGACATTCATGACCAGCACAGCATCATTGCCGGGATCGGCGAGCAGCAGTTCGAGAGCCGCCGCGTAACGTGCGGCATCGGCATCCCCGATGATATCGACCGGATTGCAGCCGGACCAGGTCCGCGGCAACACGGCATTGAGTTTTTCGAAAGTATGCGGCGCAATGGCCGCCGGAACACCGCCAAGCTCGACGAGCCGATCAATCGCAAGCACGCCGATGCCGCCGCCATTGGTCAGGACAGCCAGGCGCTTTCCTGGCGGCGATTCCAGGCGTCCCACCGTCTCCGCACAGTCGAACAATTCGCGAAGGTGCGGGACGCGCAGAATGCCGGCGCGGCGGAATGCAGCATCATAGACGGCATCGGCGCCGGCGAGCGCTCCGGTGTGGGTCGCAGCCGCCCTGGCGCCCTGCCCCATCCGGCTGGACTTCACCACGACCACGGGCTTGATTCTTGCCGCGGCGCGCGCCGCCGACATGAATTTGCGGGCGTCCTTGATTGCCTCGATGTAAAGCAAAATCGCGCGGGTCTGGCCGTCCATCGCGAAGTGATCGAGCAGGTCGGCAATGTCGACGTCGAGCTGATCGCCGATCGAGACGATGCCGGAAAAGCCTACCCCGCGCTGGGCCGCCCAATCGACCATCCCGGCAGCTATGGCACCGGACTGTGAGATCAGGGCGAGTGAGCCCGCACAGGGCACGTGCGCAGCAAAGCTTATATTCAGCTTTGCGCCCGGCATCATCACGCCCAGGCAATTCGGCCCGACCAGACGCATGCCGTATCGCCGGGCCGCGCGCTCCGCCAAATCCGCGAGCGAGCCTCGCCCGCTGCCAAGGCCGGCGGTTATGATCAGGGCGCCGGCGCTGCCGAGCTTTCCCGCCTGGTCGATGATTTCGGGGATCGCGCCCGGCGGGGCCGTAAGGACGACGAGTTCGGGCGCGAACGATAGCTGGTCGAGCCTGCGGACCGCGGAGATGCCATCAATTTCCGCGTAGCTGCGATTTACCAGCCCAAATTGGCCGGCGAACTTTGCCTTTAAAACATTCCCGAGAATAGCCCGGCCAATCGAGTTCCGGCGCGGGCTCGCGCCAACCAGCGCGACCGAGCGGGGCGACAGCAGCTCCTTCAAACGGTAGGTCGACATCAGTGGTATCGGTGAGTTTGTACCGGCTTAGCATATTATTGCTTCCAACGCGCAGGACCTTGGATGCGCTCCCAAATATGCAACCCTTCTTGCGTCAGCGGCTTTGACAGAAGTCAAGATAGCCGATCCGGGCCGGTATACTGCGTTCTCTGATCCGGACGGCCCTTGCGGAGGAGAGTTCAGGGATGCGCGCGATGGTACTGCCCGAACGGGGGTCCGACCTTCAATTGCAACAGCGGCCCGACCCGCAACCGGGTGAGGGAGAAATCCGCGTGGCGGTGAGTGCATGCGGGGTCTGCCGAACCGATCTCCATGTCGTCGATGGAGAGCTTCCCGACATCAAATACCCCATCATCCCCGGCCATGAGATCGTTGGCCGCGTCGATCTGGTCGGCTCTGATGTCACGACTCACCGCATCGGCGATCGAGTCGGCATACCCTGGCTGGGACATACCTGCGGCGTTTGCCGGTTCTGCAAAGAAGGCATGGAAAACCTCTGCGAGCGTCCGCTCTTCACCGGTTACACCCGGGACGGCGGTTTTGCGAGCCACACCATCGCCGATGCGCGCTACGCCTTCCCGCTCGGCGAAGACGGCGATGATATTTCGATTGCCCCTTTGCTCTGCGCCGGGTTGATCGGATGGCGCTCGCTGGTGATTGCGGGAAGCGCCGAGCGGCTGGGCATTTATGGCTTCGGTGCGGCAGGCCACATCATTTGCCAAATTGCAGTTTGGCAAGGCCGCTCCGTTTACGCATTTACGCGACAAGGTGACCTGGCTGCGCAGGAATTCGCTCGGCAGCTCGGCGCGGTGTGGGCCGGCGGATCGGATACGAGGCCCGAGCAAGCGCTCGATGCCGCGATCATCTACGCCCCGGCCGGTGAACTGGTTCCGGCGGCGCTGCGAGCTGTGCGCAAGGGCGGTCGCGTCGTCTGCGCCGGCATTCACATGAGCGATATACCCAGCTTTCCCTACGCAATACTTTGGGAAGAACGGCAGCTCGTATCCGTGGCCAATCTGACGCGCCAGGATGGATTGGATTTCCTGAAGATCGCGCCGCAAGCCGGGGTCAAAACCCAAACGACCGCTTTCCCGCTCGAGCAGGCCGACGACGTTCTGACGAGATTGCGAACAGGACAGATCCTGGGCGCGGCCGTACTCCGACCTTAACCGCGGCAGGTGAGGTATGATGGTTTCAGCGACGAGCGACTCTCATCTGCAACAGCGCGTTTTTGCTTTTCTGACCGATCCTGCCGTTCACCCGAACGTAGAGCGGATCGACACGCACGCCGCGTCGGTTTTCCTCGAAGGCAATCGCGCGCTCAAGATCAAACGGGCCGTCCGCTTTCCGTTTCTGGACTATTCCACGCTCGAAAAACGAAAGGCCGCCTGCGACGAGGAGCTGAAGGTCAATCGGCAGTTTGCGCCACAACTCTACCGCCGCGTCGTGCCAATCACCCAAACGCCGGATGGATCACTGAGCATCGATGGAAATGGTACACCGGTCGAGTACGCCCTCGAAATGACACGGTTCGACGAACGCCAGACGATCGATCATCTCGCACGAGCCGGCGCGCTCAACCGCGATCTCGTCGATGCGGTTGCCGACACCATTGCGGCCTCCCATCTGACCGCCCGCCAGCTAGCAGCCGAATCCTGGCTGCGATCGATTCCAAAAATTATTGAAGATAATACGGCCGCGCTGCGAGCGGCGTCGCTATTCTCCGCTGGCGATGTCGAGCAGCTTGGCAAGGCCTCGCAGGCTGCATTCTCCAGCGTACGCGACTTGCTGCAGCAACGCGGCAAAGCGGGATATGTCAGGCGCTGCCACGGCGATCTGCATTTGGCGAACATCGTCGTGATCGCAGGAAGACCGATTCTTTTTGACGCGATTGAATTTGATGAACAGATCGCTTCCACTGACGTGCTTTACGATCTGGCATTCCCGCTAATGGACCTGCTTCGTTATGGCAGGCGGGAAGCCGCAAATGCGCTTCTCAACCGTTATCTCGCGCTCACGCCCGCCGAGAACCTCGACGCGCTGTCGGCGCTTCCGCTTCTGATGTCGATCCGCGCTGCCATTCGCGCGCATGTGCTCGCGGTGCGGATCGATCCGGCCAAGCCCGGCAAGGCAGCGGCCATCACCGAGCATGCCCGCGCGTATTTTGATCTGGCGAGACGATTGATCGATCCGTGCCCGCCGACGCTGATCGCCGTCGGCGGATTGTCCGGAACCGGCAAATCGGTGCTGGCGCGAGCGCTTGCGCCCGGCATTCTTCCGGAACCCGGCGCTGTGGTCTTGCGCAGCGACGTGCTGCGCAAGCATCTCTTCGGAATCGGCGAGAAGGAAGCACTGCCCGGCAGCGCCTATCGCGCGGACGTCAGCCACGACGTTTACGACATTCTCGCCGAGCGCGCCGGTCGCGTCATTTCCCAAGGCCATTCCGCGATCGCGGACGCGGTGTTTGCCCGCGGGGCCGAGCGGACGGCCATCGCCGATGTCGCCCACAGTTCCAACGTTCGCTTCATCGGCATCTTTTTGGTGGCCGATCTTCAAACCCGCCAGGCAAGAGTTTCGCAGCGCGAGGCCGATGCCTCGGATGCGACGGCGGAAGTCGCCCGCCTTCAGGAGCAATATGAGCTCGGCAATATCGACTGGACGATCATCGATGCCTCGGGAACGCCTGAGGCGACCGCTAGAGCGTGCCGCGCTCGCATTCTTTCCTCGACGTAACTCACAACCAGCCCACCATGCCACCAGATGTTGCGAGACTAGACTAGGGTCTGAACTCAACCAGCCTCAGGACGGGGTTCCGCTTCCGACCCGAAGGAGCCAGTCTCAATCTCATGCCATAGAGACGGGTGACACCATCTGGTTGCGGTAAGCGTAACCGTCAGCGGTTGGCGACACACGCGGTAGGGAAGGCTTAATCGAGCTGGCCGCATCACGGTTTAACCTGGCCGTGATGCTGCGCATGATCACAGACCTGCCCGCCGGCGACCACAAACGTCGGCGGGTTTTTGTTTCGGGCGCGGGATGCCGCGCTCAATCCTTAACGTCAGGGTCGAATCTTCTGTCGCGAACGAGATCGATGGCCTCGGGCAAACATGACGCAATCCTCGCCCAATGGGTAACTGTCGGCTGCCAATCGAGGGACATCAGTCGCGGTCGCGAATAGCCGGAGATCACCCGAAAGGCGTCGCCCGTCCAATATCCGATCGCAACCTCACTCTTGCCTATGAGCTTGAGACTTGGCGGTTGGCCGGCTGCGGACACGATCAACAGCAGGCGCTCCTTCGCCGGTGGCGTTCGAAGTGGATACGCGTTCCATTCGATTGTCTGCAACGTTCGCTGGATCACGGCCGGATTTGCTCCGGTAAGGCGGTGACGAGCAAGGGCGCGCGGCTCATTGTGCGCTCACACCGCGGGCGCAGACCTCAAACCCGCCAGTTTAGCCGGCCGAGTTTTCTTGGTGGCTGGACGCGGCGGGCTGGCGATCCTGTTCTTTAAGCCGATGTCTAGAGTTGCAGCCGGTTCCGCCCGCCGCTGAGGCCGCGCGGCCCAACGCTTTTCGGACCTTCTTTGAAGGTCGAGAGGGACGGTACACACGACCCACCTCCGATCCTCCTGCTCCAGGCTCCTCAACGCGCGTTGGGCCCGAAGGATCCGGAACGGCGCTTTCGGGCTTCGGTCCCGCGCTTTTCGTCACGACCAAGGTGGCTCCTCGCTAGCCTCTGTCTTCTCGGCAACTGTGACGCCCGCCCAATGTAAGCCTGTCAACAATACGGCTTTTACAGACACAGGATTAAGATCAAGATCCTTGAGATTTGGCGGGCGTACCTCGGGCTGTGTGCCCTTCAACTGGATCGCCACGTGCAAGTGGTGGCAAAGGTGCTCGACAATCCGATTGACCTGATCGTCCGTCATGTTCGCCCTCTCGCTGCTCATCGGTCCTGATCTTCCCGCAAAAGTTGATCCTGATCGTCCCATGTGCCGCCTAGCCAAGAGTATCGGGCTTGGGAGCGCCTGTGTCACGAGCAGGCGGCGCGCGGATCTCGAAGATCACGCGGAAGGCGCTGGCAGCCATTGAGCGCGATGCAGCATGAACCGCGAGCGCCGATCGCATAAGAACCGGCAGCGGCTGGCGAGACAAGCAAGGCGGCTTAGGCGGTAATAAATTATTAACAATTATGGCGGACAGCCGTCGCCGTGACCATTCAGCGACGGCTTTTTGCCGCGGGCTTGCCGCTAGATCGACTGAGGAATCACGTTCGTTCAATCGTTCTTTTTGTCTGAGGAGATTTTGAAGTGGCTATTGGGACGGTGAAGTGGTTCAACGCGACGAAGGGGTATGGCTTCATCAAGCCAGACGAAGGCGGGCCGGACGTATTCGTCCATATCTCGGCTGTTGAAAGGGCTGGATATACTGGTCTCGCTGAGGGCGCCAAGGTCAGCTATGAGCTTGTCACGACGCGGAATGGCAAGACGGCTGCCGAAAATCTGCGCATCGGCTGATTGCCTATCCCATGACCCTTCAAAGTGTCGCGTTTGAAGCGGACGTAACTCGCTGCGTCCACTGCGATAGGAAGGCTGAGCTAATGTTCAGCATCACCAGCCCGAAGGACGGCCGAACCCTTTGCATATTTCGCTGCGAATGTGGAAAAGTGACGGCCGAGAACCGCCGCTCAAAGTAAGCGCGGCGTTCGGCTCGGGCCCGACCGTCAAAAAAACGCCTCGGGCTCGAAATTATTGTGTCCCGGCGGGACCTGCTACTGGGCCCCTGAAATCCCCAAACGCTGTTAGAATTAGCAGACCCGGAGCCGAGCAAGTGTGAGCTTGCTCACTATCATGGTCGTTGTTTGCAACGGCTGCCGACACGGCAAGCGGCCGCGGCGAGCTGGTGGAGAGGCTGTCTTCGTCAGGCATGATCGTACTCCTCGGTTTGTGAGGGCACCGAGCGTGCGTTGCGACGCGCAGATCGTGTCTGCTTTCAGAGGCTTGCGGCCGTGGGGATGTCGTGGGGCCGCTCTAGGTCCGCAGCCAATGGACCCGAAGCAGACTCGCGTTGGAAACCCAAGCCGTCGTCGTCAGACAGCGGAAATGGCGGCATTGGCGAAAGACGTGGAGTGTGGCTGGATGATCCCGCACGATAATCGGTCCGCTGGATCGCGCCTCATTTCTGTACCAACAACTCGGGCTAACTCTACGCAGCGGTTCGCCCCCCGGGGCCCAATCTGATCTCAACGCGCTGCTAACCTCTTGTAGGCCGCAAGGGCCCGCTTGAGGTCATCATACTCCGCACAAGGAATGAGGCAGAGATTTTCGAGTGCCATAAGCCGTTGCTCCGCTTTGGTGGGCTCGCCAAGCACTAGATAGGCCTCGCCAAGATGCTCATGCGCGCTGCGGTGGCGGGGATTCAGCATCAACGCCTGCTGATAATGACCAATAGCCGGACCGAGCTGACGGAGCCGTCGATAGGCATAGCCGATATAGTTCTGGATATCGGCATTAAGGGGGTCCCGCAGTGCGGCGAGTTCGAACGCGGCGATAGCGCCATTCCAATCCTCTGCCGCGAGCGCCCTTTTGCCGACCTTGAAATCGGGATCGAGCTGCGCCCACTCGGCATCCGATGCGACTGACGCCATGGTGGTGCAGATCGGCCAGGCTTCGGGCGTGATCGCGGCCTCAATTCTACGGTCGAGCCCGCCGACTAGCGGTTTGGTTCTCCACTCCGGCATGCTCATCGCATAGACGGCGATACCGGCGACCAGTGCACCCGGCACTGTCGCCAATGCGATCGCGCGGATCATCGTTGTCATCTCGGTGTTGACGGCTGCCGGGCGTCGAGCCAGACAACCGAACGGTCATTGTCGTGCACTCCCTACAGTATCATTCCGCAAGTATGCCTTGGCCTCACGAATTTCCTGCCGCTCCGTATCGGCGTTCTTGGTTAGCTCCACCAGTTTGCCAAAGTACTCGGTTGCCTTCAGGCGGTCGCCGGCACCTTCGGCAGCGCGGGCAGCTCCCCAGAACGCGCGGAAGCGATTGGGAGTTTGCTTGAGTGCGGTCTCGAATTCGCTCAGCGCGGCTGCGGGCTGCCCGACCTCAAGAAGCAATTCCCCCAGCAGCTCGCGGAACGGAAACAAGCGGTTCTCCATCGCCACGTGTTTGAGGCTGCCATCTTCGCTGTCGGCGGCCGCCCGCATGAATTTCAGGGCCCGATCGCGGTCGCCTTCTTTCAGTGCCACCCAGGCGGAAATGGCAAGCATTTGCTCTTCGGTGCGGTCGGCCCAGTAGGACTGGTCGGCCCCCTGCAGCGTCGTGCGCAACACCTTCATCGCTTCGATTTCTCCCTTGGCGCCGGCAAGATCGCCGGTACGCGCCATGCCGAGACCGCGTGTGAAGCGGAGTAGTGAATCAGCCATGGGATATTTGGTGGGTGTCATCGACATCGCGGCCGCGCCGGCCCAGTCCGCCCTCTCCAGGACATAGCGCGCCGGCATGACGGCCTTGGCCGTGAAATTGACGAAGTTGATCGGTCGATCGCCGCGATCGGCGGTGGCCAGTGACTTCTTGATCATCGCGTCCGCCTTGGCGTCCTGCGCGAGCTGCAGATGCGCATAGACGGTAAAGTCTGACGCGTGATAGTAGTCGGGCTGGATTTCAAGCGCCGAAGCGTTTGAGGCGATGGATTCTTCCCAAAGTCCGACCATGGAATAGATGTGCGACGGCATGTGCCGCGCATGCGGCACGGCCGGAGCAATGCCGGCGTAGCGACGGGCCGACGCAACACCTCTCTCGGCAAGCGGCGCAAAGTCGTAGGCGTGAATGAGATAGTGGGTCACGCCTGGATGTTGCGGGTTCCGCTCGAACAATCTTTCCAGAACCGCTGCGGATTTGAGCTGGTTGACATAGGTGAGGTCGTTTTTCGGCGCCGAGGCTTGCAGCGTTAGCGCATAGTACGCCTGCACCTCGTAGTCGTCAGGATAGGTTTGCGCCATCCGCTCCATCGCGGCGCTGTAGGCCGCCAGGCGGGCATCCACCGCGACTCTATCATAATCGCGGAAATAGGCGCTCAGGGCCTCGATCCAGTCGCGCTCACGCTGCGTCTTGACCCCAGTAGCCCGCGCCTTCTCCAACGCGTCCCAGGCTGCCTGCGCCTCCGCTCGCGTCGGCGTGGTTGCCAGCGTGTTGCCAAGGAGGTCCATCGCCACCCCCCAATATGCCATGGCGCAGGTGGGATCCTGCTGCAGAATCGCTTCAAACTTCCGTCTGGCGATCAGAAACCAGTACGAATGCAGCATGGCGACGCCGCGGTCGAACTCGGCCTGCACATTGGGGTCGCAAGATGTAGGAAAGCTCACTTTGCCGAGCGGTTGGTCTTGCTGGGCGATTGCGCCGCTTACCAACGCGGCGGTGATTAGGCCGGTCGCAAACAGTGTTCGTACCGACTGAGTGCCCATTGTAAGCCTCCTCTCCAGCTTACAAGCGACGGCGCGCGAGCTTGCACGACCGCCATGCTTTCGAGATTCCTGTTGTCCGGTTGTCCTGCAAAAGGCGCCGACGAACACAGTCCCGGGCGCCCCAAATCGCGCCCGCAGATCAAGATCAAACGAGATTTATAATTTGCCCGCCGAAGGCACTGTCGCTGCCGTTGACTTATTTGCGGGAGGGCGGCACGACCCGGTGGCAGCTCATCTTAAAAAGGCTACTCCACATCCCACGTCCCTAAAAGAGCAGGAAGACTTCCGTACTTGGCCCTTCTGCGAAGTACCAGCTTGCCCCGCCCGCCGAGGTGCGGACAGAGGGGTACAACGGACTCGATTTGCTCACGTTGAGTTCTTCGCATTTTGACCCTGGCTGTTCTCTAATTCCGGGCCTGCGGTCAAGACTCTCCAAAGACGTCCTTGCCGGGTTCATGGTTCTCTCCGCGGTAGGGGCATGCCCTCCGCATGATGGCGTAGGATGACGCTGGCGGATCAATGTGTGAAGCGCGCTTGCCTTTTGAGCATCGCAAAGCCAGGGGCGATCGCACCAACGCCAGCGTCCCGGCAGGGACCTTGGATTCCGCCGGTGGTCGGCGGGAATTCGCTGGTTTGCTATATTGTTTGCATGGCGGTCTCCTTTGACGACCATCTAAATTCGGTACCATCGATCCACATCCGATGCAGAATGACCGCGAGCTTTCGCGCGACCGCAACCTTGGCTTTGCGCAGCCCGCTTCGCTTTGCCAGCCGAATGCCCCAGGCTTTGAGCGCTGACCATTTTGCCACGCGTGTGAGCAGCACATTGGCTGCCTCGAAGAGATAACTTCGCAACATTTTGTCGCCGCACTTCGAGATTCGACCCGTCCAGTCGATCTCGCCGGAGGAGTATCGTCGGGTCGTTAGTCCGACATAGGCCCCGACGCTTCTTGACTTTTTGAAGCGCATAGGGTCGTCGATCGTTGCAAGAAAGCAAAGAGCCGTGACAGGTCCGATGCCAGGTGCCGTCATAAACTGTCGCACTTGAGCATTGCTGCGTGCGAGCTTCATAACCTTACGGTCGAGATCCGCAATCTGCTGCTCGATGGCAACTCGCGCGGTGAGTAGCGGCGTTACCGCCACGGCGAGTTCCGGCCTATCTTTGGTGAGCTCCGCAGCACGCAATGCGAACACGTTCATCTTTGCTTGGCCAATAACCAGCCCGAGGTTCTTTAGAAGCCCGCGGATTTCGTTCTCGAGATCCCGCTTGATCTTGACGAGCAGAGCCCGGCTGACCAACAGAGCCTTCACCGCATGACTGTCGAGGTCTTTGACGCGCACCTCTTTATACCATCCGCATTGCATGATGCGGGCGATGCCTGCGGCATCGTTGCGGTCGCTCTTGTTGACCTGCATTTTCAACACCGCCTTGGCGTGCCTGGCATCGATGCAGATGACGGGCAGCCCCAGCTTATTCAACTCGGTCCACAGCCATGTCGACGTTGCCCCTGTTTCGAGCCCGATCCGCGCGACATACGGCGCGTTTGACTGGATGAATGCCGCGATCACCTCCGGGTCGGAATCAACAACTCCCTCACGTTGAATCTTCCCCGCCCGATCAACGATGCAGATCGTTGTTAGCTTCAGCGAAACGTCCAGTCCAACATAATGCTCCATTGCAGTTCTCCTTCATTGCAGGCCCGAGGGGTGAGCCTCATCGATTGGCTTGGAGAGCTGATTCGCAGAGCCTCAGTATGGCTCTGACCGGAATTACCCCATGTGTGAAAACGCTGGGCTGCTGTTATGATTCTCCTGTGATTCTTTGGGGGAATTGATGAGGCGCTTCGTTGAAGAGGCGGATCGTGGGCAGCGGACGCTGCTGCCTGAATGCCTCGATGATTTCATTGACGAGAACAACGCTGTTCGCGCGATCGACGAGTTTGTCGATGCGCTTGATCTGGCCGAGATGTGCTTCGGTGGAGTTACGCCGGCGGCGACTGGCCGGCCGTCGTATCACCCCTCGGTGCTCCTGAAGCTTTACATTTACGGCTATCTGAACCGGGTGCAGTCAAGCCGGCGGCTGGAACGAGAGGCCGGACGCAACATCGAGGTGATGTGGCTGCTGGGTCGGCTTGCTCCCGATCACAAGACGATCGCGGACTTCCGCAAGGACAACAGCCTGGGGCTGGGTAAGGTCTGTGCGCGCTTTGTCGAGCTCTGCCGCGAGATGGGTCTTCTCACGACGGCGAGCGTCGCCATCGATGGGAGCAAGTTCAAGGCCGTGAACAACCGGGACAGGAACTTCACACGCGCGAAGGTGGAGCGGCGGCGTGCTCAGTTGGATGAGAGCGTCGCGCGCTATCTGAGCCAACTTGACACGGCCGACCGACAGGAGCCGAGCGAGGCGCTGGCGGCGAAGGTGACGAGGCTTACCGAGAAGCTGACGAAGCTGAAGGGGGAGATGGGCAAGCTTGCTGCCTACGAGAAGCAGATGCTTGCTTCGCCGGATCAGCAAATCTCCCTGACTGATCCGGATAGCCGTTCGATGGCAACCAGTGGCCGCGGATCCGGCGTTGTCGGCTATAATGTCCAAGTCGCCGTCGATACCGACCATCACCTGATCATCGCGCATGAGGTGACGAACAGCGGCTCAGATCGGGCACAACTTGCCAATATGGCCAGGCAGGCGAAGGCTGTTCTGAAGACAGAGACGCTCGAGGCCGTTGCCGATCGCGGCTACTTCAGCAGCCCGGAGATCCTCGCCTGTCACGAGGCCGGCATCACGGTAACTCTGCCCAAGCCGATGACTTCGGGCGCCAAGTCGGACGGACGCTTCGGTAAGCAGGACTTTGTCTATTTGCCGGAGGAAGACGCCTATCGTTGTCCGGCCGGGGAGCGATTGCCGTATCGCTATACAAACGAAGAAGCCGACAAGATGCTGCGGCGCTACTGGACCAACGCCTGTAAGAATTGTTCGATCAAACCCCAGTGCACGCCCGGGTCAGAGCGGCGGATCACACGATGGGAGCACGAGGATCTGCTCGACGCCGTGCAGCAGCGGCTCGATGCGAACCCGCTCGCTATGCGCCTTCGTCGCGAGACAGTCGAGCATCCGTTCGGCACGATGAAGGCACGCATGGGAGCGACGCACTTCCTGACCACAACTCTCCCAAAGCTAGCCGCCGAGATGGCCCTCTCGGTTCTGGCCTATGATCTGACCCGAGCAATGAATATCCTCGGGATCAGGCCGCTGATCGCCGCGATCGCAGCCTGAGGCCGGCCTGGTTTTGGCTTCAAGACTGACGGCCCTGCAAGGCCGTTTTTACACGACCAAGACCCTTTGCAGACAGGGACGCCAGCCTTCACGACATTCCTGCTGGTTATGATTTCCTGAAAACTTGCGATTGGACGCTGGTTCAGTGCGCGAGCTATCCCCGATCGTGAAGCACGGCTGCAAAACCTGATGGCATCGATCCATCGCCGCATGCTTCCTATGGGAGGAAACACGTGTCATCTCACGCCCAGGTGGAGAGCAGCGCGCACGCGTCCGGGTCGCTGGAGGCCATCCTGAAGGCCATCGGCGTTCCTCTCGCCGTCATCGTCGCAGCCGCGATCTGGTTTGCGCCGACACCCGCCGATCTGTCGTTGCAGGGCCACAAGGCAATGGCGCTGTTCGGCGGCATCTTCGTGCTGTACCTGACCGAAGCGATCCCGCTCGCGATTGCGAGCTTGATGGTGATCCCGCTCGCGGTGCTGTCTGGCACCGCCAACCTACGCACCGCCCTCGACGGCTTTTCGGCCTCGCCAGTTTATCTGATCATCGGCGCCTTCATCCTCGCGACCGCGATGGTGAAAACCCGGCTTGCGGAGCGAATCACCTACATCATTCTGGCAAAGTTCGGCAGCGCGCCGGCACGGATCACTCTCGGCATCACGCTGATCAACATTGCGCTCGCCTTTCTCGTTCCATCCTCGACCGCGCGCACTGCGATCCTGCTGCCGGAATGCCTCAGCATCCTGACCATCTTCGGTGTCGCCGCGCGTTCGCCGTTCGCGATCAACCTGCTGCTGACGCTGACGATGACCAACGCCACTATCGGCGCCGGCGTCCTGACGGCGACGGTGCCCAATCCCGTGACAGTCGAGTTCATCGCCAAAGCCAGCGGACACACCATCACCTATGCCGAATGGCTGCTCTATGGTTTTCCGCCGGCGCTTGCGATGACCTTCTTCACCTGGTGGCTGATTCAGCGTGTGCTTCCGCCGGAGTTCACTTCCGGCCATGAGCAGGTCGAGGCGCGGATTTCAAAAAATCTTGCCTCGATGGGCCGGATGTCATCCGCCGAATGGCGGGCGCTAATCCTGTTCGTGCTGGTGACGTGTCTGTGGGCGACGCAGGGCCTGACCGGGCTCGACACCACGGTGGTCTGCCTGATGGGCGCCTGCCTACTGTTCCTGCCGCGCTTCGGCGTGATGGACTGGAGCGACGCCAACAAGGGCGTTTCCTGGCAAGTGCTCCTGATCGCGGGCGGCGGCGTTTCGCTCGGCGACATCCTGCTCAAGACCGGCGCGGCCAACTGGCTCGCCAATTCGATCTTCCATGCGCTCGGTCTCGCCGGCGCATCGGCGCTGGTCGTGATCGGGGTGGTGATCCTGATCGTGCAGTTCATGCACGTGATCTTCGTCGGCACCACGGCGATGGCGACGAGCCTGTTGCCGATCATCCTGGCGATGGCCGGCACCGCCGGCGTCAATCCGGTCGCGCTGGCGCTGCCGGCTGGCATGATCATCGGCGGCTATCCGCTCCTGATGTTCTACAACACGCTGCCGAGTATCCTCGTCTACGGAACCGGCCGGCTGCGCGTCGGTGATTTTCCCAAGGTCGGCATCATTGCTTGCCTTGTCGCCTGTCTGATTTACGCCCTGTGCGCCGCGACCTGGTGGCACTGGCTCGGCCTCGTCTGATATCAAATTCCGGAGAAACACCATGGCACTGCCCCTAGCCGGCATTCGCGTCCTCGATCTGTCCAACGTCCTCGCCGGTCCGTTCTGCGGCTATCATCTCGCGCGTCTCGGCGCTGAAGTGATCAAGGTCGAAAATCCCAAGGGCGGCGACCTGGCGCGCCGGCTCGGCGCCGATCCCGCGATGGCGAAGAACCTGATGGGCCTGTCGTTCGTCGCCGTGAATGCCGACAAGCAATCGGTCGCGATCGATCTCAAGGCCAATGACGGCAAGGAGATATTTCTCCGCCTGGTCGAGAAGGCCGACGTCGTGCTGGAGAATTTTCGTCCCAAGGTCATGGAACGGCTCGGGCTCGGCTATGAGGTGCTGGCGAAGCGCAATCCGCGGATCGTCTATTGCGCGATCTCTGGGTTCGGACAGGACGGCCCGTGGGCGGGTCGGCCGGCTTACGACCAGATCGTGCAGGGATTGTCCGGTGTCATGAGCGTGACTGGCGATGCCGAGACCGCGCCGCTACGCACCGGATTTCCGATCGCCGACACCATCGCCGGCCTCACCGCGTCATTTGCCGTCGCCGCAGCCCTAGTGGAACAACGACAGACCGGCCGGGGCCGGCGTATCGATGTGTCGCTACTCGAAGCGACGCTGGCGGCGATGGGCTGGGTGGTCTCGAATCATCTCAACGCCAATGTCGATCCGCAGCCGATCGGCAACGAGAATTTCACCGCGGCGCCGTCAGGCACCTTCGCGACCGGCTCCGGGCCGCTCAACATCGCAGCCAACGAGCAGAAGCAGTATGAGGCGCTGTGCGACATCGTCGGCAAGCCCGAACTGAAATCCGATCCGCGCTTTCGCGAGCGCCAGTCGCGCAAGGATCACCGCGCGGCGTTGAAGCGGGAACTCGAAGTTGCGCTGGCCGCCAAGCCGGCGGTCGAGTGGGAGGCGCTGTTCAACGCCAAGGGCGTTCCGGCCGGCTGCGTACTCAGCGTGCCGGAGGTGCTGAGAGAGCAACAGGTCACCGGCCGCAAGTTCGTCGAAAGCCTGAAGGCAAAAGTAACGGGCGGCCAGACCATGCGCGTCACACGGCCGGGCTTCCGGCTCGAGAGCGATTACCCCGAACCATCGCCGCCGCCGAGTCTCGGGCAGGACACCGTGAAATGGCTCCGGCAGATCGGCTTCAAGGACGCCGAGATCGAAACGTTCGGCCAACGCGGCGTCATCGCCTTCGACAATCAGCCGACGGTCAAGGAAACCGCAAAGATGCCCGACCTGAAGGCGCGCGCCGAAACCTCGAGCACCTGAGAGAGGAGAGCAACCGTGACCGACCAAACCGCCGCCGATACGCTGCAAAAAGCCACCCAATGGTGGTCGACCGACATCATCGACATGAAACCGGGCGTGATCCGGTTTCGCGGTTTTCCGATCGAACAACTGATCGGCCGGGTGTCGTTTCCGCAAATGATCTGGCTGATGCTGAAGGGCGATCTGCCATCCGCCGAACAAGGGGCGCTGCTGGAGGCCGCGCTGGTCTCCGCCGTCGATCACGGCCCGCAAGCGCCGTCGATTGCGATCGGACGCATGGCCGTGACCTGCGGCCTGCCGCTCAACGGCGCGATGGCTTCCGCCATCAACGTGCTCGACGACGTCCACGGCGGCGCCGGCGAACAGTGCATGGACCTCTATGCCGACATCGCGACCCGTCAGGATGCGGGCGCAACGCTTGACGCCGCCGTCGAGCAGGGCCTCGACGCCTTCATCGCGGCGAACGGCAAGATCGTGCCCGGCTTTGGTCACCGCTTTCATCCCATCGATCCACGATCGCCGCGGTTGCTCGAACTGGTCGACGGTGCGCGAAAGAACAAGGTCGTATCCGGACGCTTCGCTGACATCGGCCGCGGCGTCGAGGACCTGATGCAGCGGCGCAAGGGCCGCAAGATCCCGATGAACATCGACGGCGCCACTGCCGTCATCTACTCCGAGCTCGGCTTCTCGCCGGCGCTGGGGCGCGGCCTGTTCATTCTGTCGCGTTCGGTCGGCATCCTCGCGCATGCCTGGGAACAGTCGCAGCAGGGTGGCCGGATCAAGGGACCGATGCCGCCAGCCATTCCCTACCATTACACCGGTAACGCGCCGCGGGATTTTGTAAAATGATCGCGCCGCAGCCGTCGGGCGCAAGCAACTATCTGCCGGTGCGGCCGGACTGGCTCGCGCGCGGCGTCGAGCAAGCGCTGAGGCCCGATCTTCCGATCATTGACGCCCACCATCATCTCTGGGACCGGCCGAACTGGCGATACCTGTTCGACGAATACAACGCAGACATTGCCGCCAGCGGACACAACATAACCGCCAGCGTCTTCATGCAGTGCCAGGCGATGTACCGCAGCGACGGCCCGGCCGAAATGCGGGTGGTCGGGGAGACCGAGTTCGTCAACGGCGTTGCGGCGATGAGCGCGAGCGGCAACTACGGCCCGCGGCGCCTCTGTGCGGGCATCATCGGTCATGCCGATCCTCGGCTTGGTGACGGCGTCGCACCAGTGCTGGAGGCACATCTTGCCGCTGCGCCCAATCGTTTCCGCGGCATCCGGCATATCACTGTCTGGGATGCGGACCGGAGCCTGATGAATCCGCTCAGTGCCGGACCGCCCGGCGTGCTGAGCGATGAAACATTCCGCAAGGGGTTTGCGCGACTCGCGCCGCTCGGCCTTCTCTTCGATGCCTGGCTGTTTCATCCGCAAATTCCCGAGCTGACCGAACTCGCCCGGGCGTTTCCGCAAACCACAATCGTGCTCGATCATCTCGGCGGCATCGTCCGGATCGGCGCCTACAAGGATCGCCGCGACGAAATTTTCGCCGGCTGGTCGCGTTCGATCCGCGAGCTCGCCACCTGCGGCAATGTTTGCGTCAAGCTTGGCGGGCTTGGCATGCGCATCAACGGCTTCGGTTTCGAAAAAGACGCGCCGCCGAGTTCCGAAGTTCTCGCTGAAACGTGGCGGCCCTATATCGAAACCTGCATCGAGGCGTTCGGGCCGCAGCGATGCATGTTCGAGAGCAATTTTCCGGTCGACAAGGGGTCCTATTCTTACGGAACCATCTGGAACGCGTTCAAGCGCCTGACCCGAAACGCCGGCGACAGCGACCTAACCAGTCTGTTCAGTGCGACTGCCGCACGCGTTTATGGGCTCGCTCCGCACGGCTGACGATGACCCCAGGCATCGGGGCTTCGGTCATGCCCGGCAGCGTGATCTGATCGAGGAAGTCGCGGCCCTTCGCCTTGAGCAGGGCGACGACGCGCTGCGCCGCCGGCGAGAGATAGCCGTCGCGGCGGGTGACGAAGCCGAGCGGCCGTCGCATCGTGGTAGTGTCGATCATCAGCCGATCGAGCTGGCTGCCGAGCCGCAGCGGGTGCAGGTTTCGGGTCGAGGTGAAGCTTAGCAGCGCTGTGTCGGCGATCAGTTTCGGTAATGTCGTGATCGAGTTGGTTTCAATCTGGACCACAGGCAACGGCAGCCCGTGGGCCTCGAATACATTGTCGATCCATTGGCGCATCGCGACGCTGCGCGCCGGGAGCACCCATTTCGAGCTGGCAAGATCGTTGATTGTGAGCGGCTTGCCGCACAGTGGATGATTTTTTGCCGCCACGACCACGACTTCGTCGATGCCGAAGGCTTCGTGCCGGAATTCCTGCTCATCAGAGGGAAGCACCGGTCCGATAGCCAGATCGAGCGCCCGCTCGCGCAGCGCCGCCCGCAGCACACCGCTCATTCCGATCTGGATTTCGATAGTCAACCCCGGAGCGTCGCCGATGATAGCCCTGCAGATCTGCGGCAGCAGATATTCGCCCATGGTCGCGCCGCAGCCGATGGCGACGTGGCCGGCGGCCCCGGCGGCGAAATCCGTCACTTCTCGCAGCGACTCCTCCATCGCCTCGCGCATGCGCCGGGCACGGGAGAGCAGGACCTCGCCCACCCGCGTCAGCGTGATGCCGCGTCCGGTCCGCTCGAACAGGTCGGCGCCGACGGTCTCCTCGAGCCGCTGGATGCATTTTGTGAGTGCGGGTTGGGTGCGGCCCAGTTTGTCAGCAGCCCGGCCCATGTGACCCAGATCGGCGATCACCTCGAAATAAGCGAGGTCGCGTAGGTCCATTACTTCCTCCCGGTTATCGGTCCTTGAAAATTAGCAATTGGACCCTTGTCGGCACCGTCTGGCATCTTGAGCCTAACACGGCTGGCCCGGCTCGGAAATCGAGGCTGGAGACACAGCCCATGACCGGGAGGAAGAGGAGATGACCGATGTCATGGCCAATGCAGTTGACGGCGCCAGTTCAGGGCTGTTAGCCAGCGCCGTTTCGAAGAACACCTGGCGCCTGGTGCCGCTGCTCGGTCTCGCCTACCTGTTCAACTATCTCGACCGCACCAGCGTCGGTTTTGCTGCGCTGCAGATGAACAAGGCGATCGGCCTCAGCGCCACTCAATTCGGCTGGGGCGCTGGCATCCTGTTTTTCAGCTACTGCCTGCTCGAAGTTCCCAGCAACATGATGATGTACCGGTTCGGCGCTCGACGCTGGCTCGCGCGCATCATGATCACCTGGGGACTGGCGGCAGCCGCCACCGCCTTTGCCGTCGGCCCTTACAGCTTCTATCTGATCCGCTTCCTGCTCGGCGTGTTCGAAGCCGGCTTCTTCCCTGGCGTGATCTGGTACATTTCGATCTGGTTTCCGGCAAAGTACCGCACCAGCGTGCTCGCCCTGTTCATGGCATCGACGCCGCTGTCCTCGCTGCTCGGCAGCCCGATTTCGGCGGCGCTCCTCGGCATGGACGGACTGTGGGGCCTTGCTGGTTGGCAATGGATGTTCCTGGTCGAGGGCCTGCCGGCCTGCGTGCTCGGCGTCCTCTGCCTCGTCCTGCTGGCCGACACGCCGGATCAGGCCAAGTGGCTGACCACTAAAGAGCGTCAGGCTCTGCTCGACGAACTCGCCAACGACAAGCACTACAAGCCCAAGAAAGACCTGTGGGCGGCGATGAAGGACACGCGCGTGCTGATGCTGACCGCCATCACCTTCGCCTTCACCATCGGCTCCTACGGCATCGGAATCTGGCTGCCGCTAATCCTAAAGAACCATGGCCTGACGAACATGGAAGTCGGATGGCTGACCGCGGTGCCGTATCTGTTCGCCACTATTGGCATGCTGTTCTGGGCGCGGCTTGTCGATCGCAACGGCCAAAAGATCTATAACCTGATGGCGGCCCTGATCCTCGGCGCGTTGGGGCTCGCGCTGTCGGTCGTTTTCACATCGCTGATCCCGGCGCTGGCCTGCCTGACCTTGGCCCTGATCGGTACGATCTCCGCGCGGACGGTGTTCTACACCATCCCGCAGGGCTTCCTGACCGGCGCCGCAGGCGCCGGCGGAATCGCATTCATCAACTCGGTCGGCGCGTTCGGTGGCTTCGTCGGCCCGTATATGGTCGGCTTCCTGAAGGACGCGACCGGTTCCTTCGACGCCGGCATGATCGGAATGGCCGTGATCTTGATCGTCGCTACCGGTATCGCGTTTGCTTTCAAGGTGGTGACGCAGAAGAGCTGAAGGAGAAGATGGACCGGCATCACACGGAATGCGACCCATCCCTCACGCCGGTTCTTCTACTTCACCGTTCCCCCCGGCATCTGCGTCGCATAGCGCGTCTGCTGTTGTGCAGGTTTTTGGACGCCGGCAACGAGGAGGCTCCGCACGCTCAACTGACCGGCGTCCAAAAAGCGCCAAGGCACGAAGTCGCGGGAAGTTGGGCACTGGCCGGGCAGCGAGTGCTATGGGGATTTGATGTTGGCGCCGATCTCGATGGTCGAGGTGATGCCGGCAGGATTCGACCAGGGTGTCTGCACGGACAGGAGATCGGCAGGGCGCAATAGGCTTTTTGGTGGCTGTTCGGAGCGCATCGACGCACGATCCGCGCACTGATAGATGCCATTGGGTTGAGCGAGATCGCTGCCGGCGTGGAGCCAGCGGATCGGCCCGGGAAAACTGCAGGGCTTACACGCGGTGTTGGTCATGACGTGTCGATCCTGATCGGTGTTGGTCGCCAGCTCGGCGCGCAGCCGCGTGCGAAGGTCTCGATGACGATCATGCGTGCGCCACAGCGGGGACAAGGGCACGGCAGCACATGCGGCGTATCCGGCGCAACATCCGGCTCTTGTTGGGGATCGGCGGCAGACGGGGCGACATTGAGGAGTGCGCGGGCGGTTGCGATGCTCTCGGCGCGGTTGGTGGAGGCAAAGAGCCCGTAGTGGCGGATGCGGTGGAAACCCGTGGGCAGCACGTGCAGCAGGAAGCGCCTGATGAACTCGTGCGGGTGAAGCCGCATCGTCTTCCAGCGGTCGGGGCCGCTGACGCGATAGTCCTTCCAGCGGAACGCAATCGCCTCGTCGTCGGCTGCAACGAGGCGGCGGTTGGAGATGGCGACACGATGGGTGTAACGGGAGAGATAGCGCAGCACCTGCGCGGCCCCGCGAACGGGGCCTTGCAATAGACCACCCATCTGATGCGCCGCAGCGGCGCGATGAAGCGCTTGAACGTTGTCTTGTCGGCGAGCCCGGCATGGGTGTTGAAGAACTTCAGCGCGCGCCGGCGGCGTGCGCCTGCATGAGCATCGCCAGCATCTTGCCGCGGAACAGGCGCGCCAGCACGTTGACATGGACGAGGAAGTCGGAGCGCGCGGCGATCCATCGCCTGTTATCGAGCGAGAGCCCGCCACCCGGCACGATCATGTGCACGTGCGGATGATGGGTGAGCGCCGAGCCCCAGGTGTGCAGCACGGCCGTGATACCGATCCGTGCGCCGAGGCGCTTGGGATCGCTTGCGATGGCGAGCGTCGTCTCGGCCGCCGTCTTCATCAGCAGGTTGTAGATCACACGCTTGTTCTGGTAGGCGATGTCACGCAGCTCGCTCGGCAGCGTGTAGACGACATGAAAATACGGCACCGGCAGCAGCTCCGCTTCGCGGTCGGCCAGCCATTGGCGTGACGCCGCAGCCTGGCACTTCGGGCAATGCCGGTTGCGGCAGGAGTTGTAGGCGATCTCGGTGTGGCCGCACGCTGTGTTCTCGCAGCGCGCGACGTGGCCGCCGAGCGCTGCCGTACGACAGCGCTCGATCGCACTCATCACCTTCAGTTGCCCGAGGCTCACATGCCCCTGATTGGCGTCACGCCAAGCAGGGCCGTGGTCGCGGAGGATATCCGCGACCTCCAGAACTGGCCGAGCCACGGCCGGCGGCGCTACGGCGCTGGCGGCTCCTCACTGCCTCGCTTCGCACGGCGGCGGCGCGGCGCGCTTAGGCCCTCGAGCGGGCTCTCGATCTTGGCAATCAGTCCGATCGCCACGCGACTGTAGCGGGCTGTCGTCTCAAGCTTGGAATGTCCGAGCAACGCCTGGATCACGCGAATGTCCCTGCCGCGCTCGAGCAGGTGGGTCGCGAAGCTGTGGCGAAGCGAATGCAGCGGGACCGTCTTGCGCAGCCCCGCGGCTTTGGCGGCCTCCTTGAACAACCGGCTGAACTGACGCGTGGTCAGTGGCTGACGTTGACTGCGACCGGGAAACAGCCAGCGCTGTTCGGGCGCGACGCCGTTGTTGGATGCGGTCGGCCCCGCCTTCCACCATTGCCGCAACAGCCTCAGGACCTCCGGCGGCAGCATCACGTGCCGGTCCTTGCGGCCCTTCGACTGCACGATGCGGATGATCTTCTGCGCGCTGTCGATGTCGCTCGCCCGCAGCCGCACCACCTCCCCGGCGCGCAATCCGCAACCATAGGCCAGCGTTAGCATCGCTCGCGCCTTCAGGCTCGTCGCCATGGTGAGGACACGCTTGACCTCCTCAGGGCTCAGCACCGGCGGCAGCCTCTCGGGCTCCTTGATGTGCCAGACCTCGGCCGCCAGATCGTGACGACGTAGCGTGACGCGGAACAGGAACCGCACCCCGGTCATGATCCGATTGCGGTTGCAGATGCTCATCCCGCTCTCGATCAGGTGCAGCTGAAATAGCCGCACCTCGTCGGCGGTCGCTGTATCCGGCGAGCGTTTGAGCCAGGCGGCGAACCGCTTGCAACTGTAAATGTGGCCGCGCTGCGTGTGCGGGTTGAGCTTGCGCGCAGCCATGTCTTCGATCATACGCTGACGCAGCGGACTGACTGTGTTGGTATCGCTCATGGAGAGCTCCTTCCTGAGTGAGGGTTGCAACACCTCGATTCTCAGGACGGGGCTCTTTAGTGCTACCACTATCCTCTCAACTGGCTACCGGGCCCCCTCGGCTCTTGCCCCCGCGCAGCGGGCTGGAGCGCAGCGACTTTGTGCTGTGGCCCTTCGCTACGAAATCCGCCTCTCGCCTGCATGTCGGCTCTGAGGGCGTAGACCGGACCTAATCGGGATCGGGCAAAACCGTCACGATTGACCCAAAACCGACGGTGCTGCGCTTCCGTATGAATGGCAGTAGCTTCGAGCTACTGGCGATGCCACTCAATGTCGATGGTTCGAACCGCAGTTCCGCCAGTCGCGTTGAGTTGACCGTTCTTTAGCGTTCCAGATAGATGGGCGGTGCTCACTCGAAGGCCGTTGTTGTTTTCAACGTTCAGCTCCATCTTGACGTCTCCCGACGGTGAAACGTCGCCGGCGATAACAACGTCTCTGTTTGGCGCCCGCGCTGGATATCTTGCCGAAATCTTACCGTTGTGGACGGTAGCGACATTCACCATGTAGCAGCGAGCTGCCTCTTCGCGATCCGGCCCGAGGCAAACTTGTCCGGCATACTGACCGTCCTGCGCCTTTGCCGTCTGCTGCTGTTGACGAACTGTATAAGCCCAAGATCCGATTGTTAGCAGTAGGATGAATACAGAAGCGGCTCCCAACCATTTTCCGTTGCGCCACTTCTTGGTGGAAGTAGGCAAAGGACCGTTGAGCGCATTGATGGAATAGGTTCGGACCGGCTGAGGAATATTCTTGTATTTCTGTTCACCCAGGAATTCGAAGGAAAGCGAAAGCTTGTTGCGGATCTGATCGTGAACGCTACCAGAGATGCAGACCCCTCCGGGCTCTGCCGCCGATTGGAGCCGCGCCGCAATATTAACGCCGTCCCCGAATATGTCATGCGCCTCGACGATTACGTCGCCGATATTGATCCCGACGCGGAAGGCAATGCGCTTATCTTCCGCGTCGCTGACTGTAAGCTCCTTGATACGGCCCTGAAACTGTATAGCAGCCCGAACCGCCTCGACCGCACTCGCAAACTCTGCCAGGAAACCGTCCCCGGTATTCTTCACAATGCGGCCGCCGTGTTCTGTAATTGCTGAGGGAACAGCATCCTTAAGGAGCGCCGTCATTTTGCCATGCGTAGCCTCTTCGTCATTGTGCATTAGCCGCGAATAGCCAGCAACGTCGGCGGCCAGTATCGCCGACAGCCTGCGCTCCACGCGGACTGGTAGCTCCTGCTCCATGGCTCGCAACCCAACCGATGAGATATTGTACGACGGATTGGGTGACCGGGCCACACGGCTAAGGTCGCTTATTGGCCCATTGCAGACTCACGCACCGCGGCAAACTTCATCCGCCAACGCTCTGGGCAGACGCCAGCTTTGAGACTCCATCGGTGAGTATCGCGGCTGGGAGATTCCACCGCCCGGGAAGGACGAGCCTTTCGCCGAGATAGCCATGGGCAGTCGCGAAGTTGGGTTTCAAATCAATGGCCCGGCCGCGCGACACATGTTAGCCTTCACACATCACAAACATTTAAAACCAGGCGAGGGAGGATACTCATGAATCCGTTCGCGTCATCCGGTCGCCGTTTCACGGTAATAACTGCTGCCGTATTGTTGGTCGCCATAACGTCGCCTGCTCTCACAGATGAACCCAAATATAAACCGATCAGGGTGAACACCCCAGACGGACTGACCATATCCGCCCAAGAATGGGGCAACCCGACCGGCCCCGAAATCCTGTTCATTCATGGCTTTTCACAAAGTTACATGTCGTGGATGCGCCAATTCAACAGCGATCTCGCCAAAGAATTTCACATCGTGACTTACGATTTGCGCGGCCATGGCAATTCCGATAAGCCGCTCGATCCCAAGTACTATCGCGACTCGAAAGCGTGGGGCGACGAGGTGCAAGCCGTCATGGAAGCGGCCGGCCTCGAGCACCCGGTGCTGGTCGGCTCGTCCTATGCCGGGCGCGTCATCTCCGACTACGTGACGACCCACGGCACGAGCAAACTCGCCGGCATAAACTTCGTCGACGCCTCGATCAAGTTCGATCCAGAGCTGGTCGGCGACAACCTCAAGAACCTGCCACTGATGGCATCCGAAGACATGGCGACCAACATCTCGGCGACCCGCGTCTTTGTGCACGGTTGCTTCTCCAAACAACCGAGTGTCGACGACTACGAGACCATGCTCGCCTTCCAATATGATGGTGCCGCCCAAAGTGCGCGCCGGACTCTCCGGTCGTCCGCTTGATGCGACCGAAGTCATGTCCAAGCTGACCATACCGGTGCTGGTCACACACGGCGCCGAAGACCGCAACGTCAAGGTGGGTGTCTCGAAATACACCGCATCCATCGTCCCCGGCGCGAAACTCTCGATCTATGACGGGATCGGTCACTTCCCGTTCTACGAGGATGCGCCGCGCTTCAACTCGGAGCTTGCCGCCTTCGTACGCGCGGCGACCAAGAGCAATTAAGCACAAGAAAAGCAATTAGGACCACATGCGCCGTTTTGTAGTAGCTGTGGCCGCCTTGAGCGTGAACTTTTTGCGGACAAGCGCCGGGACGAACAGAGCGCGCGCGTGATCCACTCCCGTGCGTCGTTCTTCAGAGCAGGAGGTCACAATACCAATGAAGGGCTTTTAGAGCACCAGCGTTTTCAGGTCCTTCGCACGAGTTTGTGGCGGTGCGGGTGTCCGAAATTGGCCCTTCGCTACGAAATCTGCATGTCGGCTCTGAGGGCGTAGACCGGACCTAATCGGGATCGGGCAAAACCGTCACGATTGACCCTCGGCGACATCGCTGCCGATCAAATTTTTGGGACGGGGCGTGGCCTTATCAGATGCTTCCATGCGGTAAGGGCTGAAAATCCAATCAGAGAAATGCCGACGACAAAGCCCGCCACTTGCAGCGTCAAGTAAAAGACAAAGGAAGAAAATACGACGAAATTCGCGCCTTGCTGATTGTAGTGCGTCGCTCGGTGACGGAAGGGTTCGGCCAAGTCAGATGATGGGAATTTGCTGATGATTAGCGAACCGGACATCGCCGCCATAACGATACCCACACCAGCCAGGATAAAGCATCCGGCAATGAACGCGTTCCTAGGCTTCATTGAAGTTGCGCCTGCTCTTTCAATGCGCAACGCAGCGCATATGTCCTCACGCTACGTAACCAGTAGTTGAGGTTCTCTTAAGGGATGCCATGGAAATCCCTGACTTCCGTTAATGACACCGCCGAACTCCGGCGATCATCCGATTGTCGGCTTTCAGGGGGCGAGCGGAAATGCCGGTAAAGGCGGCGGAACCGACGCGCTTGACCCAAAGCCGTCCTGAGTCCGTAACGAACCGGTCTAAGATCGGTCGCTGTCTTTCGAATTTTCCTTCGCAGTATTCCGATCGTCTCGCTTCTCGATTTTCGCAACCGGGAGCCGCCAACCGCGTCTGATGGCCATGACGCGAAGCATGAAGCATGAAATCAGCGCCACCGCCGTCACAGGTACGACCGGCAACAACAGCACATGACCGATCACCACGACGGCGGCCGCCGCCAGCGCCGCGACCGCGTAGAGATCCGCGCGCAGCACAGTTGGGATCTCGGCGAGCAGCACGTCCCGCACCATGCCGCCGCCGATCCCGGTAACCGTGCCAAGCACCATCGCCATCACCGGATTGAGCCCGAACGACAGCGCCTTCGATGAGCCTGCGACGGCGAAGAGCGCAAGTCCCGCCGCGTCAAACAGCAGCACCGCATTCGACATCCGCACGATGAGGCGCGAGAAGTAGAAGGTGACGAAGCCGGCCAGGAGCGACACGCCGAGATAGCGCCAGTCGCCGACCGCCCCGGGAGGCACCGCGCCGATCAGGAGGTCTCGGGTGATGCCTCCCGAATTCCCCGCCGCGAATGACAAGACCATAACGCCGAACAGGTCCAGCCCGCGCTTGGTCCCCGCCAACGCCCCGCTAAGCGCGAAGACGAAAGTCCCCGTCAGATCGAGCACGATAGGCAGCTTGTCCATGACGCGGCTTTCCTTGCCTCAAACCTCGAGCGCGCTGGCCGATCGGGCGGTTTCGCATCCGCTATGCCGGCAGCCAGGCGCGGGCCGCGACGACCAGCGCTTCGACGCCGGTCTGCAGTGTCGGATGGAGAACGGGCGCGAATTTGGGACTGTGGTTCACCGGAAGTTCGTTGATTTCGTTCGCCTCCTTGGCCTTCGCGTAAACTTCCGGATCGGTACCGCCGACGAACCAGAAGACCGAAGGCACGTGCCATTCGGACCCGAACGATCCGAAGTCCTCACTGGCGGGGGCCGGTCCCGTCGCCCGAACACGCTCGGCGCCGAAATGTGCTCGGAATGCGTCCACCACCCGGCTGGTGGCTTCCTGATTGTTTACGTTCAGGGGGTACCGATCGATGGTGGTGATCTCCGGCGGCCGCGGCGCCCCCGAAGCGGCCGCTTCGGCATTGGCGATCCGCTCGATCGCAGCCAGCATCCGTGAGCGCACTCCGGCATCGAAGGTCCGGACGTTGAGCTTGATGATGGCCTCGTCCGGGATAACGTTTTCCTTGGTGCCTGCCTGCAGGACGCCCACTGTCAGCACGGCGGCGTCGGCGGCGGCCAATTCGCGGGATACGATGGTCTGCAGCCGCAGCACGGTCGAGGCGGCCATCACGACGGGATCGATGCTGGCCTGGGGCATCGACCCGTGCGCGCCGCGCCCGAACAGGCGGATCTGCAGGCTGTCCGCCGCCGACGTGATCGCGCCGGCGCGCCCGGCGACCGTCCCGGAAGGGCCAACCATGACATGCTGGCCCAGGATCACGTCCGGTTTCGGAAAGCGCTTGAACAGACCGTCGTCAATCATGGCCTGTGCGCCTTCGCCGGTTTCTTCCGCGGGCTGAAAGACCGCCATGAGCGTGCCTCGCCAAGAAGTCGTGGCTTCCGCCATCAGCTTGGTAGCGCCCGCGAGCCAGGTGACGTGCATGTCGTGGCCGCACATGTGCGAAACGGGCACCGTCTTGCCCTCCTTGTCCGTCGCCGTCGCCTTGCTGGCATAGGCAAGGCCGGTCACTTCCTGAATCGGCAGCGCGTCCATGTCGGCGCGCAGCATAACGGTCGGTCCCTCGCCGTTCCGGAGCAGGCCGACGACACCGGTCTTGCCGATCGAGGTCGTGACCTCGTAGCCGGCGGCACGCAGTTGGTCGGCCGCCAAGCCCGCCGTACGGGTCTCCTGCATTGACAGCTCTGGATGCGAGTGAATGTCTTTGTAGAGGGCCTCCAGATCAGGAAGCATACCATCCAGGTCACGCAGTGCGGTATCGGATGAAAGCGACTGAGTGCTGGCCATAAGAAAAACGCCTCAGTTCAGGCCACTGTTGCTTTCGCGTCATAACACGCCGTTGGTGAACTCGACTTGGGAGTCTCGCGCCCTTTTCCATCAGGCGCAACGCATTTGGAGCCTCTTCAAGGAAAGGTGAGCCCCTGCTTTTGAAGGATGGCTCGCGCGCACCGACGAGGTGATCGGACAACCCTAGGGCAGTGTGGGGCGTAGGCCTGCTTCTGTGCAGGTTTTTGGACGCCGGCAACGAGGAGGCTCCGCACGCTCAACTGACCGGCGTCCAAAAAGCGCCAAGGCACGAAGTCGCGGGAAGTTGGGCACTGGCCGGGCAGCGAGTGCTATGGGGATTTGATGTTGGCGCCGATCTCGATGGTCGAGGTGATGCCGGCAGGATTCGACCAGGGTGTCTGCACGGACAGGAGATCGGCAGGGCGCAATAGGCTTTTTGGTGGCTGTTCGGAGCGCATCGACGCACGATCCGCGCACTGATAGATGCCATTGGGTTGAGCGAGATCGCTGCCGGCGTGGAGCCAGCGGATCGGCCCGGGAAAACTGCAGGGCTTACACGCGGTGTTGGTCATGACGTGTCGATCCTGATCGGTGTTGGTCGCCAGCTCGGCGCGCAGCCGCGTGCGAAGGTCTCGATGACGATCATGCGTGCGCCACAGCGGGGACAAGGGCACGGCAGCACATGCGGCGTATCCGGCGCAACATCCGGCTCTTGTTGGGGATCGGCGGCAGACGGGGCGACATTGAGGAGTGCGCGGGCGGTTGCGATGCTCTCGGCGCGGTTGGTGGAGGCAAAGAGCCCGTAGTGGCGGATGCGGTGGAAACCCGTGGGCAGCACGTGCAGCAGGAAGCGCCTGATGAACTCGTGCGGGTGAAGCCGCATCGTCTTCCAGCGGTCGGGGCCGCTGACGCGATAGTCCTTCCAGCGGAACGCAATCGCCTCGTCGTCGGCTGCAACGAGGCGGCGGTTGGAGATGGCGACACGATGGGTGTAACGGGAGAGATAGCGCAGCACCTGCGCGGGCCCCGCGAACGGGGCCTTGCAATAGACCACCCATCTGATGCGCCGCAGCGGCGCGATGAAGCGCTTGAACGTTGTCTTGTCGGCGAGCCCGGCATGGGTGTTGAAGAACTTCAGCGCGCCGGCGGCGTGCGCCTGCATGAGCATCGCCAGCATCTTGCCGCGGAACAGGCGCGCCAGCACGTTGACATGGACGAGGAAGTCGGAGCGCGCGGCGATCCATCGCCTGTTATCGAGCGAGAGCCCGCCACCCGGCACGATCATGTGCACGTGCGGATGATGGGTGAGCGCCGAGCCCCAGGTGTGCAGCACGGCCGTGATACCGATCCGTGCGCCGAGGCGCTTGGGATCGCTTGCGATGGCGAGCGTCGTCTCGGCCGCCGTCTTCATCAGCAGGTTGTAGATCACACGCTTGTTCTGGTAGGCGATGTCACGCAGCTCGCTCGGCAGCGTGTAGACGACATGAAAATACGGCACCGGCAGCAGCTCCGCTTCGCGGTCGGCCAGCCATTGGCGTGACGCCGCAGCCTGGCACTTCGGGCAATGCCGGTTGCGGCAGGAGTTGTAGGCGATCTCGGTGTGGCCGCACGCTGTGTTCTCGCAGCGCGCGACGTGGCCGCCGAGCGCTGCCGTACGACAGCGCTCGATCGCACTCATCACCTTCAGTTGCCCGAGGCTCACATGCCCCTGATTGGCGTCACGCCAAGCAGGGCCGTGGTCGCGGAGGATATCCGCGACCTCCAGAACTGGCCGAGCCACGGCCGGCGGCGCTACGGCGCTGGCGGCTCCTCACTGCCTCGCTTCGCACGGCGGCGGCGCGGCGCGCTTAGGCCCTCGAGCGGGCTCTCGATCTTGGCAATCAGTCCGATCGCCACGCGACTGTAGCGGGCTGTCGTCTCAAGCTTGGAATGTCCGAGCAACGCCTGGATCACGCGAATGTCCCTGCCGCGCTCGAGCAGGTGGGTCGCGAAGCTGTGGCGAAGCGAATGCAGCGGGACCGTCTTGCGCAGCCCCGCGGCTTTGGCGGCCTCCTTGAACAACCGGCTGAACTGACGCGTGGTCAGTGGCTGACGTTGACTGCGACCGGGAAACAGCCAGCGCTGTTCGGGCGCGACGCCGTTGTTGGATGCGGTCGGCCCCGCCTTCCACCATTGCCGCAACAGCCTCAGGACCTCCGGCGGCAGCATCACGTGCCGGTCCTTGCGGCCCTTCGACTGCACGATGCGGATGATCTTCTGCGCGCTGTCGATGTCGCTCGCCCGCAGCCGCACCACCTCCCCGGCGCGCAATCCGCAACCATAGGCCAGCGTTAGCATCGCTCGCGCCTTCAGGCTCGTCGCCATGGTGAGGACACGCTTGACCTCCTCAGGGCTCAGCACCGGCGGCAGCCTCTCGGGCTCCTTGATGTGCCAGACCTCGGCCGCCAGATCGTGACGACGTAGCGTGACGCGGAACAGGAACCGCACCCCGGTCATGATCCGATTGCGGTTGCAGATGCTCATCCCGCTCTCGATCAGGTGCAGCTGAAATAGCCGCACCTCGTCGGCGGTCGCTGTATCCGGCGAGCGTTTGAGCCAGGCGGCGAACCGCTTGCAACTGTAAATGTGGCCGCGCTGCGTGTGCGGGTTGAGCTTGCGCGCAGCCATGTCTTCGATCATACGCTGACGCAGCGGACTGACTGTGTTGGTATCGCTCATGGAGAGCTCCTTCCTGAGTGAGGGTTGCAACACCTCGATTCTCAGGACGGGGCTCTTTAGTGCTACCACTATCCTCTCAACTGGCTACCGGGCCCCCTCGGCTCTTGCCCCCGCGCAGCGGGCTGGAGCGCAGCGACTTTGTGCAGTGGCCCTTCGCGCCGTTTGGTTGCGTGCAGCTATTCGATCGCTTTCGGGGCAAACCGGACATCAAGCGGCAGGTATTGCCGGCAGGACGAGTGGCGTTTGGTGGAGTCGAGATGTGACGCGGTGGCTTTAGGATCGAACATATCTGTTCCCGCCTCTTTCGTCTGGCGGTGCCCTAGTGGTTCGACCGTGACTCCGTTTCCACATCCCGCTCATCGAACCGGACAGGCAGATCTCCCGCATCCAGCTCTCGGACAAGACCTCACGCCTTCACCCACGGCACGCCGTGTCCGCGCGCAGCTAGGCGTACGAGCCCGAAGTGCCCGTAGAGGTGCGAGAGTGGATAAGTCCCGTCCTTGCGTCGCCTGATGTGCTTGGAGGGCAACCACCGCCGCAACCGCACAGCGGTGTAGTTGTCGATCGCGCGGTACGCCTTGCTGACAGTGCTTACATTGAAGTAGTTCACCCATCCGCGCAGCGTGCGATTCAACTTGGCCACCAGCTCTGTGGTGTCTTGCCCTAACCCGGTTCGAGCCGTCAGTGCATGTATGTTTCCACCATGCGCTTGATGCTTTTCTTCGATGGCCGGTATCCCAGGCGCGCCTGGCCGGTTCTCGCTGAGTACATCCGTCCGAACGATCCCAGGAAGTCGAACTCTCCTTCCGGCACCTTGCAGATTCGTGTCTTGTCCTCGTTGACCGTCAGCTTCAGCTTTCCCATGATCTCACGCAATCGCGACAAGGCCTCTTCGGCTTTGCCCGCCTGCATAGGATCACGAGATCGTCGGCATAGCTCACGATGCGAGAGCCTAGGCTTCTATCCAGCCCGGGCATCTTCCCAGCACAAACCGGCGCATCTAGAGATTCGCCAGCAATGGTGAGATCGGTGAGCCTTGCGGGATGCCACGCCGCTTGTCCCGGGCCTCGTGCGTGTCTTCCGTCCTCGATCGTCGGTTTCTTCCACGGGAGATTCCAGCCACATCTTGATCAGATGCAGCACGCGCCGATCCACGATCCGGCGCGCTACCGACTTGAGTAGCTCGGCATGCGGAATGCTCCCGAAGTAGTCCGCGAGGTCGGCATCCACGACTTCCGGGTGACCGCGGTACAGCTGCGCTTCCACCTCGACCACCGCCTGTTGGGCATTTCGCCCGGGACGGTACGCGCACTGTTCGGGTGGAAGGTCGGCCTCGAACATCGGTTCTAGCACCAGCATCGCTGACGTCATGCAGACCCGATCACACAAGGTCGAGATGCCCAATGGCCTGAGCTTGCCATTGGCCTTCGGTATGTACACTCTTCTAGCAGGGTCCGGTCGATACGTCTCCTGCCTGAGCGCAAGCGCCAGTTCGCCCAGCCATCGCTGCACCCCGTACGCTTCGATATCCGCAAAGTCCTGACCGTCCACACCCGGTGCGCCATTGTTGGAGCGGCATTGGGCATAGGCATGGGCCAAGATGTCTTCCCGGCTGATCTTGTCGTACAGGGCATGGAAGCGGTAGCCGGCTTCTGCCTTCGCTTTCGCGTGCAACGCCGTCTGCAGTTTCTGAACACTCTCGGAGTTGATAGATTGCCCAATCCCCAGGTCCCTCACTACGTCTTGCGTTCGTCTTGTCTGTGCAGGTTTTTGGACGCCGGCAACGAGGAGGCTCCGCACGCTCAACTGACCGGCGTCCAAAAAGCGCCAAGGCACGAAGTCGCGGGAAGTTGGGCACTGGCCGGGCAGCGAGTGCTATGGGGATTTGATGTTGGCGCCGATCTCGATGGTCGAGGTGATGCCGGCAGGATTCGACCAGGGTGTCTGCACGGACAGGAGATCGGCAGGGCGCAATAGGCTTTTTGGTGGCTGTTCGGAGCGCATCGACGCACGATCCGCGCACTGATAGATGCCATTGGGTTGAGCGAGATCGCTGCCGGCGTGGAGCCAGCGGATCGGCCCGGGAAAACTGCAGGGCTTACACGCGGTGTTGGTCATGACGTGTCGATCCTGATCGGTGTTGGTCGCCAGCTCGGCGCGCAGCCGCGTGCGAAGGTCTCGATGACGATCATGCGTGCGCCACAGCGGGGACAAGGGCACGGCAGCACATGCGGCGTATCCGGCGCAACATCCGGCTCTTGTTGGGGATCGGCGGCAGACGGGGCGACATTGAGGAGTGCGCGGGCGGTTGCGATGCTCTCGGCGCGGTTGGTGGAGGCAAAGAGCCCGTAGTGGCGGATGCGGTGGAAACCCGTGGGCAGCACGTGCAGCAGGAAGCGCCTGATGAACTCGTGCGGGTGAAGCCGCATCGTCTTCCAGCGGTCGGGGCCGCTGACGCGATAGTCCTTCCAGCGGAACGCAATCGCCTCGTCGTCGGCTGCAACGAGGCGGCGGTTGGAGATGGCGACACGATGGGTGTAACGGGAGAGATAGCGCAGCACCTGCGCGGGCCCCGCGAACGGGGCCTTGCAATAGACCACCCATCTGATGCGCCGCAGCGGCGCGATGAAGCGCTTGAACGTTGTCTTGTCGGCGAGCCCGGCATGGGTGTTGAAGAACTTCAGCGCCGGCGGCGTGCGCCTGCATGAGCATCGCCAGCATCTTGCCGCGGAACAGGCGCGCCAGCACGTTGACATGGACGAGGAAGTCGGAGCGCGCGGCGATCCATCGCCTGTTATCGAGCGAGAGCCCGCCACCCGGCACGATCATGTGCACGTGCGGATGATGGGTGAGCGCCGAGCCCCAGGTGTGCAGCACGGCCGTGATACCGATCCGTGCGCCGAGGCGCTTGGGATCGCTTGCGATGGCGAGCGTCGTCTCGGCCGCCGTCTTCATCAGCAGGTTGTAGATCACACGCTTGTTCTGGTAGGCGATGTCACGCAGCTCGCTCGGCAGCGTGTAGACGACATGAAAATACGGCACCGGCAGCAGCTCCGCTTCGCGGTCGGCCAGCCATTGGCGTGACGCCGCAGCCTGGCACTTCGGGCAATGCCGGTTGCGGCAGGAGTTGTAGGCGATCTCGGTGTGGCCGCACGCTGTGTTCTCGCAGCGCGCGACGTGGCCGCCGAGCGCTGCCGTACGACAGCGCTCGATCGCACTCATCACCTTCAGTTGCCCGAGGCTCACATGCCCCTGATTGGCGTCACGCCAAGCAGGGCCGTGGTCGCGGAGGATATCCGCGACCTCCAGAACTGGCCGAGCCACGGCCGGCGGCGCTACGGCGCTGGCGGCTCCTCACTGCCTCGCTTCGCACGGCGGCGGCGCGGCGCGCTTAGGCCCTCGAGCGGGCTCTCGATCTTGGCAATCAGTCCGATCGCCACGCGACTGTAGCGGGCTGTCGTCTCAAGCTTGGAATGTCCGAGCAACGCCTGGATCACGCGAATGTCCCTGCCGCGCTCGAGCAGGTGGGTCGCGAAGCTGTGGCGAAGCGAATGCAGCGGGACCGTCTTGCGCAGCCCCGCGGCTTTGGCGGCCTCCTTGAACAACCGGCTGAACTGACGCGTGGTCAGTGGCTGACGTTGACTGCGACCGGGAAACAGCCAGCGCTGTTCGGGCGCGACGCCGTTGTTGGATGCGGTCGGCCCCGCCTTCCACCATTGCCGCAACAGCCTCAGGACCTCCGGCGGCAGCATCACGTGCCGGTCCTTGCGGCCCTTCGACTGCACGATGCGGATGATCTTCTGCGCGCTGTCGATGTCGCTCGCCCGCAGCCGCACCACCTCCCCGGCGCGCAATCCGCAACCATAGGCCAGCGTTAGCATCGCTCGCGCCTTCAGGCTCGTCGCCATGGTGAGGACACGCTTGACCTCCTCAGGGCTCAGCACCGGCGGCAGCCTCTCGGGCTCCTTGATGTGCCAGACCTCGGCCGCCAGATCGTGACGACGTAGCGTGACGCGGAACAGGAACCGCACCCCGGTCATGATCCGATTGCGGTTGCAGATGCTCATCCCGCTCTCGATCAGGTGCAGCTGAAATAGCCGCACCTCGTCGGCGGTCGCTGTATCCGGCGAGCGTTTGAGCCAGGCGGCGAACCGCTTGCAACTGTAAATGTGGCCGCGCTGCGTGTGCGGGTTGAGCTTGCGCGCAGCCATGTCTTCGATCATACGCTGACGCAGCGGACTGACTGTGTTGGTATCGCTCATGGAGAGCTCCTTCCTGAGTGAGGGTTGCAACACCTCGATTCTCAGGACGGGGCTCTTTAGTGCTACCACTATCCTCTCAACTGGCTACCGGGCCCCCTCGGCTCTTGCCCCCGCGCAGCGGGCTGGAGCGCAGCGACTTTGTGCAGTGGCCCTTCGCGCCGTTTGGTTGCGTGCAGCTATTCGATCGCTTTCGGGGCAAACCGGACATCAAGCGGCAGGTATTGCCGGCAGGACGAGTGGCGTTTGGTGGAGTCGAGATGTGACGCGGTGGCTTTAGGATCGAACATATCTGTTCCCGCCTCTTTCGTCTGGCGGTGCCCTAGTGGTTCGACCGTGACTCCGTTTCCACATCCCGCTCATCGAACCGGACAGGCAGATCTCCCGCATCCAGCTCTCGGACAAGACCTCACGCCTTCACCCACGGCACGCCGTGTCCGCGCGCAGCTAGGCGTACGAGCCCGAAGTGCCCGTAGAGGTGCGAGAGTGGATAAGTCCCGTCCTTGCGTCGCCTGATGTCTTGGAGGGCAACCACCGCCGCAACCGCACAGCGGTGTAGTTGTCGATCGCGCGGTACGCCTTGCTGACAGTGCTTACATTGAAGTAGTTCACCCATCCGCGCAGCGTGCGATTCAACTTGGCCACCAGCTCTGTGGTGTCTTGCCCTAACCCGGTTCGAGCCGTCAGTGCATGTATGTTTCCACCATGCGCTTGATGCTTTTCTTCGATGGCCGGTATCCCAGGCGCGCCTGGCCGGTTCTCGCTGAGTACATCCGTCCGAACGATCCCAGGAAGTCGAACTCTCCTTCCGGCACCTTGCAGATTCGTGTCTTGTCCTCGTTGACCGTCAGCTTCAGCTTTCCCATGATCTCACGCAATCGCGACAAGGCCTCTTCGGCTTTGCCCGCCTGCATAGGATCACGAGATCGTCGGCATAGCTCACGATGCGAGAGCCTAGGCTTCTATCCAGCCCGGGCATCTTCCCAGCACAAACCGGCGCATCTAGAGATTCGCCAGCAATGGTGAGATCGGTGAGCCTTGCGGGATGCCACGCCGCTTGTCCCGGGCCTCGTGCGTGTCTTCCGTCCTCGATCGTCGGTTTCTTCCACGGGAGATTCCAGCCACATCTTGATCAGATGCAGCACGCGCCGATCCACGATCCGGCGCGCTACCGACTTGAGTAGCTCGGCATGCGGAATGCTCCCGAAGTAGTCCGCGAGGTCGGCATCCACGACTTCCGGGTGACCGCGGTACAGCTGCGCTTCCACCTCGACCACCGCCTGTTGGGCATTTCGCCCGGGACGGTACGCGCACTGTTCGGGTGGAAGGTCGGCCTCGAACATCGGTTCTAGCACCAGCATCGCTGACGTCATGCAGACCCGATCACACAAGGTCGAGATGCCCAATGGCCTGAGCTTGCCATTGGCCTTCGGTATGTACACTCTTCTAGCAGGGTCCGGTCGATACGTCTCCTGCCTGAGCGCAAGCGCCAGTTCGCCCAGCCATCGCTGCACCCCGTACGCTTCGATATCCGCAAAGTCCTGACCGTCCACACCCGGTGCGCCATTGTTGGAGCGGCATTGGGCATAGGCATGGGCCAAGATGTCTTCCCGGCTGATCTTGTCGTACAGGGCATGGAAGCGGTAGCCGGCTTCTGCCTTCGCTTTCGCGTGCAACGCCGTCTGCAGTTTCTGAACACTCTCGGAGTTGATAGATTGCCCAATCCCCAGGTCCCTCACTACGTCTTGCGTTCGTCTTGAACTGAGGTCCCTTCCCTCCGCCGGCGTTACCCGGCTTCAGCGGTACTACGAACCTCTCCGCATCCCCACGGCGCCCGGCCTGTCCCTCGCGGCGTCCGGTTGATCATCCCTGACCACGTCGTGGGGCCTCCCATGTTGCGTACGCTTTCCTTGTGTACACGCCGTCGCCACTACCCCGGCGCAGCGGCTGAGCGCATCGTTTCGTTCATTCCTCCAGCCATGTCAGCCTTCCCCGAAAGGGTCATCGGGTCGGCGTACGCATCGTCCTTTTCGAGGCTTGCTCGGCGTTCACTCGCGTTACGGCCTGCACACTCGCGCTGTCACCAATTCGTGACACGCATTCCGAAGGCTTCAGCTATTTCGTCACCTCCATAGCTGCTCCGGTTGCTTCCGGCTGGAGCGGTTGCCGGGTGGGGCTTGCCCCACTGGAAAGCGCCGCCTTTGCACGGCGCACACCCGAAGCGGTCATTCTGACGGCATCGAGCGCATGCACTCCGCGCCGTCGACGCATCGCAGATCACGCTTCATGAGATCATAGACCAGAGTCCGGCAAGCCTTGGAGTGCAGGCAAGTAGCAGCTATCCCGCCACCAAAGACGTGACCTGCATCAGGCCAGCTGGTCGAGCAGCGCCCTGGCGTCCCGCAGGACCGGCGTGTCGAAGCCTTCGGTGAACGAGCCATACACCGGCGCGAGGAGGTCGTGAGCTTGCGTGCACTTACCCTGGTCGCGCCACAAGCAGGCGAGGCTTGTCGCAGCGCGCAGCCCAAACGTCTTCGCGCTCTGACGCTCCGCCACAGCAAATGCTCGATGATAATTCTGCTCCGCAGCTGCCTGGTCGCCTCGCGCATTCGCTATGTCGGCTCGAACTCGATACAGCTCGACTTCACCGGACCGCTCCTGGGTCGTCTCGATCAGTTGCCCAGCCTCGACGAGGCAATTCTGTCCCTCCTGCAGATGCCCGACCTTGGCGTGAGCATCGGCGAGAAAGCAGAGCGCACGCGGCGTGTGCACGACAGCTCCGGCACCACGAAGCACCGAGAGCCCCCTCGCGAGCAACGCGAGGCCGTCCTGCACCTGTCCAAGTGCTGTCAATGAGCGACCATGTTGGAGAAGTCCGAGGCCCAACCAGAGCGGAAAACCATGCTCGTTCGAGAGAGCCACCAATTCCTCCGCGTGCCGTCCTGCCTCATGCGGCAAGCCGGCCGCCGCCTCCACCGCACACACCTTGCTCAGCACAAAAGCCACCGTGAACGGATGGTGGAGCGAACGGGCTTTTGACAACGCCTCGTCCACGCGTACGCGGCCCTGATCGATGTGGCCCAGAAGCGCCAATGTCAGCGCCAAGTGACCTAGGCTCGCCGCGTGCGGGTCGGCCACCGTTATGGCCGCGCAAATCGCGTGAGCGGCCGGATCTCTCAAGCCATCACACAGCTCGAGAAGACCGCGCGCGGTCACAAACTCCCCGCGATAGTGGCAACTGGCGCCATGGATATAGTGACCCAGCAGCAGAGTGGCTTGATCTTTTGTTGTCTCACCCAATTTCTCCATCTGCTCGGCAAGCGACACCGCCAGCTGGTGCTCGGCACGAACCGAATGGAAGCCCCATTGGAAATAGAGCAGCGGAGCAAGACGATCCGGTCGATCGAACCGTTCAGCGAGCGCTCGCGCTTTGACGAGGGTATCGGCCACCGCCGGCGCCGAATACCCCCTGGCTGCCATCAGGGCCCGCCCGAGGGCAATCTGCAGGTCGAGCTCGTGCTGCACGGGCCGCGACTCCTCGGGCATGTTCGCCAGCAATTCGAGCCCCCTCTGCAACTGCGCCACTGCTTCCGTCATCGCCGACCGCGCGACAGCCTGCTGGCCGGCCTTGAGTCGGTAGCCGACCGCCTTCTCGTTGAAACCGGCCTCGGCACAATGCTGGGCCATGAGTTGCGGTTGAGCGGCCACGATTTCCGGGAACTGGTTCTCGAGCGTCGTCGCAACCCGAGCATGGATCTGCTGGCGTCGACCGCGCAGCAGGGTGCTGTAGGCTGCGTCCTGCACCAGCGCGTGCTTGAAGGTGTACTCTGCATCGGGCGGGCTGCCCCGCTGGAAGACCAATTCGGCGCGTACGAGCTGCGCCAAGGCCCCGTCTACCTGTTGCTGCGGCATGGCCGCGACAGCGCTGATCAGCTCGTGCGAGAACGACCGCCCGAGGGCGGCTCCGATCTGCGCCATCTCGCGCACGGGTGCCAAGCGATCGAGCCGTGCCAGGAGCGAGGCGTGGAGCGAGGTAGGGATGGCAAGCCGAGGCACGGGCCCCCTCGCATCGAAGCGGTCGCCAGCGTCGGTCAGCATGCCGCTCTCGATCACCGCCTTGGTCAATTCCTCGACGAACAACGGTACGCCATCGGTCCGATCGATGATCTGTGCGGCGATCTCCTGGGGCAACGCCTTGCCGCCGGTCACCCGCATGATCATCTCGGCGCGCTGGGGACGCGGCAGACGACCGAGGTTGATCGATGTCACGTGCGAGCGCCCGATCCAGGCCGGCGCGAACTCTGGTCGGAAAGTGATAATCAGCAAGACCCGGAGGGTGGCGACCCGGTCGACAATGAGGTCCAACAGGTCGAGCGAGCTGGGGTCGATCCAATGCACATCCTCGAACACCATCAGCACGGGCCGGCGCGCCGCCAGCCCCTCGAGCTGGGCCAGGAGGACCTGAAGCGTCTTCTCCTTGCGCTTCTGCGATGTGAGGTTGAGAGGTGGATAGCCATTGCCGATTGGCACCGACAGCAGGTCCGCGATCAGAGGAACGGCCTCGCTGAGGTCAGTGTTTGCCTCCGCGAGCAGCGCCTCGAGCTTGGACAGCCGTTGCTGGTCCGTATCGTCACGCCGGAATCCCGCTGCCCGCTCTAGCTGTGAGATGGTCGGATAAAGTGCGCTGTCCTGGTGATGCGGCGAGCAGAAGCGGCGCAAGGGGATGTGTGGATCATCGCTCAGCCGTTCCAGCGCGATTTCTGCGAGGCGCGATTTGCCGATGCCGGGCTCACCCGATATCAGAACGACCGAACCATCGCTGCGTTTTATCTGCTGCCAGCGCCGCATCAGCAGCTCGATCTCCTCATCGCGGCCGAGCAGTGGTGTTCTGGATACGCGCAAGGCCTCGAAGCGGCTATCGACCGCGCTCGCACCAATGACTCGCCAGACCGGAACCGGGTCGAAGTAGCCTGTAATGGACACGCTCCCGAGAGCGAGATACTCGAAGAGACCTCCGACGAGCCGGCGGGTGCTGCTGTCGATGATCACCGTATCCGGCTCGGCCAATGCCTGAAGCCGTGAGGCCAGATTGGGGGTCTCACCGACCACCTCATGTTCCTGCGACGCGCCTTTCCCGATGAGATCGCCGACGATCACCAAACCAGTGGCAATGCCAACCCGCACTCGCAATCTTGCCTCCGGGCCGGTATCGAGTCCTGCGACGGCTGTGATCAATGCCAACCCTGCGCATACCGCGCGCTCAGCATCGTCTTCATCCGCCCGCGGATAGCCGAAATATGCGAGCACGCCGTCGCCCATGTATCTGGCAACGAACCCGCCAGATTTCTCGATTTGCTCGGCACAACAGCGGTGGTACGCGCCGATGATATCGCGCAAGTCCTCAGGGTCGAGCTTCGTCGAGAGTGCTGTCGAGCCAGCAAGGTCAGCGAACATCACCGTGAGCTGACGTCTCTCGGCCTCGGTCCGAGGAACGGTCACGGGTCGCGGTCCGGTCTCAGCGAGCTCCGCGATCGCCCGCAAGATCTTCTTGCGGTGGCCGAGCGAGACGCCGATTTTTTCGAGATCAGATTCGGTCAGATCGCGCAGAACGCTTGGGTCAATATCGTTCTCGGCAAAGCACTGCGCGTATTGCCCTAGGCCAAGAGTGTTGAGCCAGTCCGCAATCTGCTGCATTGGCTCCCTCGACTGTCTGATTGATGGCCAGCCGAATTTTGGACTACAGCCAAGAAACGTTATCCCGACCTTTTCACCATAGCATGTTTTAGTTTGCGGCATTCGGCCGCGGCTGGCCCTCGATCTTTGCCAAAATGGTGCAAGAGTACAGGCACTCGCTACCAAGCCGCGCATGGCACAGCTCGATCGCGGCGTACGCCGGGTTTCGGCAGCAAGGGAGCGTTACCGGAGTTGACTAAATACGACCGATAGCTGCGACTACTAGCCGAGGCTGGTCCATATGCCGGCGACTGTGCGACGTCGGCGTCGGAGGCTCCACCATCTCGATGCCTGCGCGGTGCCTCAATCTAGTGTTGTGACTCTAACGCTTGTTTCGCACGGGCGACTTTTTCGAGGATTTCGCCTGCGGACTTGGTCCAGATGAAGGGCTTTGGATCGGCATTGTGGTTTTCCAGGTATTCCATGATCGCGCTTTTCAGTTCGGCGACATTCTCGAAGGTGCCGCGGCGGATGCGGTTTCGAGTGATCTCGGCAAAGAAGCGCTCCACCATGTTGAGCCAAGAGGCCGAGGTCGGAGTGAAGTGCAAATGGAAGCGTGGATGCGCCTTGAGCCAACGCTTTACGGCCGGCGTTTTGTGGGTCGCATAGTTGTCAACAACCAGATGCAGGTCGAGGCCGGGCGGGGTCTGCTGGTCGATCAGCCTGAGAAAGCGAAGGAACTCACGATGCCGATGGCGTGGCATGCACGTCCCGATCACCTTGCCGTCCACCATGCTGAGTGCCGCGAACAAGGTCGTAGTGCCGTTGCGCTTGTAGTCGTGGGTCATGGTGCCGGCGCGGCCCTTCTTCATGGGCAGACCGGGCTGGGTACGATCGAGAGCCTGGATTTGGCTCTTTTCATCGACGCAGAGGACCAGCGCCTTGTCCGGCGGATTGAGATAGAGCCCGACCACGTCTTCCACCTTGGCAGCGAAGTTCCTGTCGCGCGAGACTTTGAAGGTGTCGACGAGATGCGGTTTCAGTTCGTGCGCATGCCAGATACGCTGGACGCTGCTGTAGGAGAGGCCCACCGCCTTCGCCATGCTGCGCACGCTCCAATGGGTCGCATTTGGCGGCTTCTCGTGCAGCGTCATGTGCACAACCTGCTTGATCTTTTCGGGCGACAACGGTTTGACGCGCGATGGCCGGGTCGCGTCCTTCAGCAGCCCGTCCACGCCTTTCGCCAAGTAGCGCTGACGCCAGCGGCGCACGGTCAGCAGGCTCTTGCCAACCGCCGCCGCAATCGCCTCCGCCGTCAGTCCATCGCTTGCCAGCAACACGATCCGTGCTCTCCAAACCACCTTCTGCGGCGTGTTCCGGCCCCGGACCAGCCGCTCCAGTCGCTCACGATCGGTCGCGCCGACCGCAATCTGTTCGATCTTCCTCATCGGCGCAGACTTGCAGGTTCGCGCCGATTTGTGAATCGTCTGTCAGTGACGGAACACTAGCTAACGTTGCAATTTGCGTACGGACTTTTTGTTACGCGATGCGCCAAAGTCCAAGAAATCATGGCGGCCGCCCGCTAACCTCCCGTCGTTTTTCTAACGGGCTGGTATTTCACAGGAGCACAATCATGAAAAAAGTCATTCCTATTGTGATCGCAACTGCTTCTCTTTTTACAATGTCTGATGCAGGGGCAGCAGCCCAACAACACCGGACCCATCATCATCGCGCCGCAGTGATTGGCGCTACGATCCGCCCCGCTCTACTCAATGCCAATGCCAGTTTCAATGGCGACCTCAGTGAGCACGAGATGCATATGCGGAATCTACATGATTCCGGGTACAATCCAAAGAATGACATTGGTCCGTCCGGCAATATATCTGATCCTAATAACTGGTAACGCGATGAGCTAATCGGCCAGTGCAATGACCTTGGGTTCGCGGCTTGTGGCGATTGTCGCAGCATAGCGACCGGCGTCGCCGCGGCCGCATATGAACACGCTATCGCGCTCGGCATGTAGCCCTTCATGGCATGGCAGACCGCGTTCGACCCGCTGCCCACGCTGGGCGCTTATAGCTACTGGAAGTCACACAATTTCCTAGAGCTCAGCGATGGTCTCCTCGACGGTCTTGTGAACTATGCGGCGAAGCTTCCGACCGCGGAGTGCTAGATTTCTATTGGCCAGCCCGGCGGGGCCACCAGCGATCTATATCTGCGCAGAGTTATCACCCACAGGCCCCGACAACTACGCGTCATCCCTGAAGGGCGAGGACGGCGAGTTCGAGATCGGATCAATCGGCATCCAGCACGGCCGCTCAGCCTGTTGCGCAGGAACGCTGCTTGCGAACGCTGCTTTCGGCCTTTCGTTAGCCGGGGATGAGACCCCGAGGATTTCTCAAGCTAGCTAAACGATGCAGAGAGCTAGATGAGGCACGAGCTAGGGTATCTCGGAGCCATCTTGCGACCCTTGAGTGCCGTTACCTCATACTGGCCGAAAGCTCCCAGGTGCGCCGCCGCTCGGTGAGGCTGCAGAAAACGTTGGGGAGGCGTCACCGATACTAAGGCCGCCTCGGTTGTGGCCTCGTTCATTTGAGTGGCTCGCGAAAATTCGGCGTTGTGCCTCGACGCCAATACTCAAAGACCGTCCACTCAAACACCGTCGCCTACGGTTCTGCCGTCGGCGCCTGTGAGGACTCGCAGAATCACTTCTGCTCCCGCGTGGTCGATGCGGCGCGCACGCCTGATGGCGTCTCGCCGAAGTGCCGGCGGAACGTGCGATTGAAATGAGAAACATCACCAAAGCCGACCGCAAACGCGATATCGATGATCGCCAAATGCAGATGTTGCGGGTCAGTCAACATCGCGAAGGCACGCTCAAGCCGGCATCCCGCAAGGTGCTCGGTGAACGACTTTCCGGTTCCCTCGAGCAATTTTTGCACGTATCGCCGCGACATACCGAGCGCCCTCGCGACATTGTCCAGATCGAAATTGGGATCGATGAAGCGTCGCGCGACCTCCGCCAGGATCGCCTGCAGCCTGGCTGCCTTCACACCACGCTCAGCAACGATGTTTGAAGCTTCCGCGGTCGGCCCGAGCGTCGCGGCCACGAGATCGAGGAAGTGTACGCCTATAGTGGAGGCCAGTTTTGATGACGGAGGTTCTTTGAAGGATGCGAGCGACCGCAGGTAGCGGTCGAGGAGTGTAAGCGCCGGTCCGGGACGCACCAGCCGACCTGATAGATCTTCCGGCTGCTCAACCAGAGACTTAAGGGCGGCAGCCTGCACGGTCACGAATCTGACCCTGCCGCCACGCGGCCCAAATACTCGCAGCGGCCTTCCCCGGTCAACCAAACAAGCGGAGCCGGCATCATAGACATGTTCCTGGTCAGCATTTGCGAATTGGACTGGTCCAGCCTCGACGATGTTCAGTCCGAATTGGTCACGGCTATCCTTGAGGTGGTGTTTGTGACGGATAAACTCCACCGGCGTGGTGACAATGTTACAAACGCCAACCGCGCCGAGCGGTAAGTAGGTGACGTCGATACGCGGGCGGCCGCCGCTGTGATCTATCACGTCCAAGGCGAGGTTCAGCCGCGCAAACTCCTCACGGAACGTGGAGAACCGCGCGCTCCGGCAGCATCTCGGTCGACCATCGCAAAAGGTGAGATAACGTTGGCATCTCGGCCTCCCGTTTTGGGGCCCCTCAAGAGATCATATCGGACCGCGCTTCGCTGCATTTGTGAAATGGATTACATAGAGGCGATAGGCTGCGTGAGATGACGAAGCGTTGTGCGCTGCACGCGACGAGTTGGCACGCACCGCGCCCAGATTGTTGTGGCCAACAAGACCGCAGCTTCCTTCACTTACGAGAACAACCAGCCTATGGCGGCAATGGTCGCAAATGGCGGTGTCGGGCTTGTTACGCGCAGTCATCGATCAGCGGCTGGAAGCGGCATAATCCGCTACTGATGCTGTTGTCTAATCGCTGCCGGAGCGTCAAGCATCTAATCGCTGAGGAGACACTGCCGGGTGCATGGTTGTCTTCGCGGTCGGCATCAGCCGCCGCATGATGGAGCTTCGCGGGACGAGCCTTCAATGTGGACGACGCACTTTGCTGAGTCAGCAGTGCAACAGCATCAGCGGAATGGCTCGGCTCACGTCCCGGCAGGGACGCCTTAGGCGTTCGGGTTCGGAACGCTATCTGGACTTATGCGGCAGCTCCGGCATTCGGTTAAACAGCTCGCCGGTTTTAAGCATCGTATGCATTATTACCGCCAGTTTGCGCGCCACAGCCACGGCAGCTCTTTTGAAGCCGATCCTCTGCCGGAGCTGCAAACCCCACGTGCGCAGAGTGCTGTGGGTTGAGCTGCGCGTCAGAATGACCGCCGCCGCTTCATGGAGAAGCCCTCGCAAATGGCAGTCGCCACGTCGGGATATATGGCCGTCATAATCGACTTCTCCGGATTGGTAGCGGCGCGTTGTTAGGCCGATCCGCGCGCCAACAGATCGGGATTTCCTGAAGTTGTCAGGCTCCTCAATAGCGGTGGTAAAGGAGGTTGGGTTATCGCACCGATGCCAGGAATTGACATGAGGATGCGGCAAGCCCGACTCTGGCGCGCGTCCCGCACCAATTGGCGTCCGAGTTCGGCGGCGCGGACGCGGATGCCGCGTCAGGCTTCCAGCATCGGAAGCACGATGGATGCAAGTGCTTCCTGATCGGCAAGAAGGCTCCGGACGTGCTTCTCGAAGGTGCTTCGCTTTCCGGCGGGAACCAGCAGACCGAAGGTTTTCATGACACCGCGGATCTGATTGGAGAGCTCGGTAGTGATCCGGACCAGCCGAGTGCGCGCCGCGACAAGCGTGCGTGTCAGCATACTGTCAAATCCCTTCACGCGCACCTCACGAAAGAAACCGACTTCCGCGAGCTGCGCCAGACCATCGGCGTCATTCGCGTCCGTCTTGTTCGCCGCCATGTCAAGCGCCGCTTTAGCATGTCGCGCATCGATGCAGATCGCCGGCAATCCTTCGGTGCGGAGAGAATGATAAAACCATACCGACAGCGGTCCGGTCTCGAACACCACTCGCTTTACGGCCGGCGCCCGCTTGCGGATGAGCTCGGCGACGATACTCGGATCAGATGCGCACTTGCCGCGCCAGATCCGTTCACCGGCTCGGCGGATCGAGACTGCTGTCTCTTTCATCGACACGTCGAGACCAATATATTCTTCCATGGCTGTTCTCCATTCGATGCTTGGGCCCGGCGTCCAGTCGTGAGCCCGTATTTCCATGCTATCGGAGAACAGCCACCAGCTTCCATTGTCGGTTGACCCGGATTCAGGGGCGACTCGCTCCCGCGATTACCCCATGTGGACGGCTCCTCCACCGGCACGAGAGTGCCAAGGAGTGGGTGCCGTTTTGAGGCTCCCACGATTCGGAGGAGCAGCCTATGCAGTCAATTTCGACGATTGGCCTTGATATTGCGAAGTCGGTCTTCCAAGTGCACGGCGTTGATGCAGCCGGCCAGGTGGTCGTACACCGTCAGTTGAGGCGCCGCCACGTCTTGGCGTTTTTCCAGAAGTTGCCGCCATGCCTGGTGGGGATCGAAGCTTGCGCATCATCGCACCATTGGTCCCGTGAACTGCAGGCGTTGGGACATATGGTGCGATTGATGCCTCCGGCCTATGTGAAGCCCTACGTCAAGCGGCAGAAGAACGACGCTACGGATGCGGAGGCGATCTGTGAAGCGGTGACGAGGCCCAACATGCGGTTCGTGCCGACCAAGACAGTCGAGCAACAGAGCTGTCTGATGCTTCACCAAGCGCGCCACCTCTTCATCCGCCAGCAGACCGCGGTCATCAACTCGATCCGCGCCTATCTTGCCGAGTTCGGGATTGTCGCACCTGTTGGGCGGCGAGGCGTCGAGCAATTGCTGGAAGTCGGCGCCGATAAAGCCGAAGACCGAGTCCCGGAGGTCGCCCGGATGTGCCTTGCTGCTCTTGGCGGTCAATTGCGCGCGCTGAAGGCCCAGATCCTGGAGTTTGACCGCCGCATCATCGCCTGGCACCGATCAAACACGACGAGCAAGCGGCTGGACGCGATCCCTGGCGTCGGTCCGGCGCTGGCAACAGCGCTGGTCGCCAGCATTGCCGATCCCAAAGCCTTCCGATCCGGGCGGGACTTCTCGGCCTGGGTTGGCCTCGTGCCAAAGCAGAGCTCGAGCGGGGGCAAAGACAAGCTTGGCAGCATCAGCAAGCAGGGCGATCGCTATTTGCGTAGCCTGTTCACGGCTGGCGCGCTCGCCGTAATCCGCTACGCAAAGATCCATGGCACCGATCATCGGCCATGGCTCACGCGATTGTTGGCGCGGCGGCCCACCAAGCTCGCGGCCATCGCGCTTGCCAACAAGCTCGCCAGGATGGCCTGGGCGATGATGGCGAGGAACGAACGCTACCAGGAGCCGGCCGCGCTGGCGGCCTAAACGAGATCGCGCCGACATCGCCGGCGTGACGTAACGGTTGGGAGGGCGAACAGCACGTAATGCAGTGCCGGTCGATCCGGCGATCAGGACAACCCACTTGGGCCATGGCATCTCGAATGCGTGCTTTTGACCGGGACCTGATCCGCGGAGAGCATTATGGCCAGCGGTCATGTGTACCGCGCAAACAGGCCGAACACATGGCTGCTCCGACCAATCCTGCGACGTGAAGATTCTCCTTGCCAACCCGGAGCCGTCCACACATGGCCCCAAGCGGCGCCTAAGCGATGTCCGCTCTCACGCTGCTGTCAGGGGGTAAGCAGATATCTGGCGGACGGGCCGCGAGCGCCGCTGTTGACCCGAACCGGAAATCGGCCCGCTGTCCGGCTGACCGATGCATCTCCTCGCGGGTCGGTGTGAGCCACCACAACGCGAGCATTGCGGCCGAACCTCGCCGCGTGGGGCTATTAGCCTCGCCTCACGATACCCAGCCGACCTTCTGACGCCACAGGAGTTCTGCGGCCCGCCTAACCTCGTGCTCCAGCGGCGTAGGGAGCGGATCGGCCTGTGCCCTGGCGAGAACGACAGCGATTGCTAGCAAGCCTGCCTCTTTTCGCCAGGCATCGACTTGAGACGCGTCTTCCAGTTCGTGGGCTTGCGGCCCCTCCGGCCGAAGGTCGATCTGCGTTCCAAAGCGCTGCGGCTTTCCCTCGAAGACACGAATCCTGTCATCGATGTAGGCCAACTGCCACCTGGGCACGCGCCCGAGAGAACTCGCTTCATCAAGGAGCGCCCGGCAGCAGCGCATGAAGTCCGGTTCGCCAATGGAGTGCTGGGCAATGAGCCAGGCTGCCTCCGCGCCCTCGGGCCCGACAAGCGCGTCGTGCGGCCATCCGTGCTCCTGGATTATCGATCGAAGCTCCTGGGCGTTAGCTCGGTGGACTTCTTCCATTCGGGGATGATAGCCCTCGAATAGTGAGCCGTTGGCCGCAAGCTCGGAGCGAACTTGTTCGTCACGCGCGCGCATGGCCAAGAGTTGCGTTTGAGCGACTTTATTGACCATGCAGGCGATGGCTTCCGACGGGTAACGCAGCACGGGATCGAGTTTGCCGATGACGCAACCCGCATCGACAACTGAGTTTAGCTAACATTGTTTGGTGACCCTATTGAGAGAGAGAGATTTGAAGATGCCCTTCGCGAAATCAGCCTGTCGCCTCCGTGTCGGCTCTGAGGGGTAGACCGGACCTAATGGAACTCGTGCAAAACCGTCTCGACCGACTTCAGCCGATGAGGGGCCTGCCCACAGAGGACCGGCCTAACCGAGGGAGGAAGACGAAATCCTCTTTCCCAATTCATCGCGACCCAAACCGTTTTTTGGCGGCTTCGCTGACAGGCGTGTAAAGTCCCACGAGCGTTCCTTCGGGATCGCGAAATTGAGCAGCGCAGTTTCCCCAAGGCATCAGCTTTGGCTCGTGCACCACCTCCACTTGATCTTTCAATCTCGCAAACTCGGCCTCCACGTCATCGACTTGGAACTCGATAATAGCGGTTCGATTGGCAGCAGGCTCTGCGCTCCCCTCCTTAAATAGCGCTACCGTCTCGACGCTACCGAAGGCGAGCGTTGCCGAAGGGGTCACTATTTCGGCGAACACAGGCGCCAGCCACTCCGCCGTTTTGCCTGTCACATTCTCGTAAAATCTGACAAGCGCCTTGACGTCAGCAGCAATCAGACGGGTCGAAGCAAATTTCATGCGATCTCCTGCAGGTTCCGGATAGCTCTCTTGCGACAGTCGCCTCGTATCACCGTGCTGCTGACAGCGCCCTGTCAGCAGCAGTCAGCATCGATGCGGCGCGTACACTTTTCGTCGGGCACCAGCCACGACAGCTTCTGGGCCCAGGGCCGCCGGACTTCGTGCTGCAGCAAGTCGGCAGCTATCCGGGGTACTGCGGCCGTGGCGCTGACGCATTCGGGAAGGCGGCACGTGACCCTGACCAGACCTGCGCGACGCCAAGGTCTCACTGCCAATCTGCCGCAGAGATGCCCTCAGTTGTTGACGCTTGATGGCATCGCTGCAAACAACTCTTTCACGGTCTTGGTCGAAGCTGCGGTCGCATCCTCGTTATACACGACCGTCGTTCCCCTCTCTACGCAAGGATCATTCAGATCGTAATGCGCGCCGCTCTTGCTGTTCAAAATCTCACCGGAATTGCCTTCTACCAGCAGGCAGTGGCGGGTAGTCTGTGCCTGCGGAAACTTCATTGCGTCCTTGAAGTAAAACGCATCGAAAGCATGGTAGGCACCCGGAAATTCGGTCAATACTGCATCTGCTCCTGAGTTCTTCAACCGAGCAACATAGGCGCGACACGGCTCGATTGAGACCCAGTCATCGTCTATGCCATGGAATAAGCGTATCGGCTTTCCCGTCACTTTACCGTCGTCGCGATAGGTGACATTACACGGAGTGTAGAGGCCGATGTGTGCAGCAAACTCTGCATTTGGTGGACCATACATCTTCCGGAACCGTTCATTGCTCGAATACACGGCGGCTACGGCACCCTTCGAGAAGCCCATCACAGCGATGCGGTTTGGGTCAATTCGCGGGTGCTGCGCCAAACTGCCGAGGGCGCGATACGCATCGACCATCATGGCCAAACTGTCTAGCTGGGACTGATCGTTGATGGTGTTGACGATGCCGCGACCGGAGAAACTGTCGAGAAGGAATGTTGCGATCCCAATGCCATTGAGTTCTTGCACCCATCGGTCATGAAGCGCGCTGGCTCCCCCTGAACCGTGCACAAGGATCACGGCGGGCAGCTTGTCGCTTCCCGGCTTCGGAATGCGCAATTCCCCAGCCAAGATAGCAGGCTTGCCATTCTTGTCGCCCGTCAGGAATTGCTGAGTGCTGAGCGTGACGGTCTCGACAGGCCGTATTTCGATACGCATCTGCGCGTAGGCCGGGCACGGCATGCTGACAAGCAGAGCGCCCAGGACGGCCGCGGGGAGCGACATCGGGAACAAAGGCGATATGGACCGATCAGTGTTCATCTGTTCCTCCCTTTATCCGGCACCCGAGAACGCGTTTAGCTGCGGATGCCTGGTGATGGTCCTCCGCAAGAAACAGGTCAATTCGATTATTGGAGTGCGAGCCTGCCGACGGCACTAGCGCTGCCGCTCAAAATAGGGGCTTCGGCATATCCCTGTCGGGCAGCTCGATGGCGAGCCTACATCAACTACGCGGTCGGCGGAAGCGGCATGACTGCTTTTGTGCAGGTTTTTGGACGCCGGCAACGAGGAGGCTCCGCACGCTCAACTGACCGGCGTCCAAAAAGCGCCAAGGCACGAAGTCGCGGGAAGTTGGGCACTGGCCGGGCAGCGAGTGCTATGGGGATTTGATGTTGGCGCCGATCTCGATGGTCGAGGTGATGCCGGCAGGATCGACCAGGGTGTCTGCACGGACAGGAGATCGGCAGGGCGCAATAGGCTTTTTGGTGGCTGTTCGGAGCGCATCGACGCACGATCCGCGCACTGATAGATGCCATTGGGTTGAGCGAGATCGCTGCCGGCGTGGAGCCAGCGGATCGGCCCGGGAAAACTGCAGGGCTTACACGCGGTGTTGGTCATGACGTGTCGATCCTGATCGGTGTTGGTCGCCAGCTCGGCGCGCAGCCGCGTGCGAAGGTCTCGATGACGATCATGCGTGCGCCACAGCGGGGACAAGGGCACGGCAGCACATGCGGCGTATCCGGCGCAACATCCGGCTCTTGTTGGGGATCGGCGGCAGACGGGGCGACATTGAGGAGTGCGCGGGCGGTTGCGATGCTCTCGGCGCGGTTGGTGGAGGCAAAGAGCCCGTAGTGGCGGATGCGGTGGAAACCCGTGGGCAGCACGTGCAGCAGGAAGCGCCTGATGAACTCGTGCGGGTGAAGCCGCATCGTCTTCCAGCGGTCGGGGCCGCTGACGCGATAGTCCTTCCAGCGGAACGCAATCGCCTCGTCGTCGGCTGCAACGAGGCGGCGGTTGGAGATGGCGACACGATGGGTGTAACGGGAGAGATAGCGCAGCACCTGCGCGGGCCCCGCGAACGGGGCCTTGCAATAGACCACCCATCTGATGCGCCGCAGCGGCGCGATGAAGCGCTTGAACGTTGTCTTGTCGGCGAGCCCGGCATGGGTGTTGAAGAACTTCAGCGCGCCGGCGGCGTGCGCCTGCATGAGCATCGCCAGCATCTTGCCGCGGAACAGGCGCGCCAGCACGTTGACATGGACGAGGAAGTCGGAGCGCGCGGCGATCCATCGCCTGTTATCGAGCGAGAGCCCGCCACCCGGCACGATCATGTGCACGTGCGGATGATGGGTGAGCGCCGAGCCCCAGGTGTGCAGCACGGCCGTGATACCGATCCGTGCGCCGAGGCGCTTGGGATCGCTTGCGATGGCGAGCGTCGTCTCGGCCGCCGTCTTCATCAGCAGGTTGTAGATCACACGCTTGTTCTGGTAGGCGATGTCACGCAGCTCGCTCGGCAGCGTGTAGACGACATGAAAATACGGCACCGGCAGCAGCTCCGCTTCGCGGTCGGCCAGCCATTGGCGTGACGCCGCAGCCTGGCACTTCGGGCAATGCCGGTTGCGGCAGGAGTTGTAGGCGATCTCGGTGTGGCCGCACGCTGTGTTCTCGCAGCGCGCGACGTGGCCGCCGAGCGCTGCCGTACGACAGCGCTCGATCGCACTCATCACCTTCAGTTGCCCGAGGCTCACATGCCCCTGATTGGCGTCACGCCAAGCAGGGCCGTGGTCGCGGAGGATATCCGCGACCTCCAGAACTGGCCGAGCCACGGCCGGCGGCGCTACGGCGCTGGCGGCTCCTCACTGCCTCGCTTCGCACGGCGGCGGCGCGGCGCGCTTAGGCCCTCGAGCGGGCTCTCGATCTTGGCAATCAGTCCGATCGCCACGCGACTGTAGCGGGCTGTCGTCTCAAGCTTGGAATGTCCGAGCAACGCCTGGATCACGCGAATGTCCCTGCCGCGCTCGAGCAGGTGGGTCGCGAAGCTGTGGCGAAGCGAATGCAGCGGGACCGTCTTGCGCAGCCCCGCGGCTTTGGCGGCCTCCTTGAACAACCGGCTGAACTGACGCGTGGTCAGTGGCTGACGTTGACTGCGACCGGGAAACAGCCAGCGCTGTTCGGGCGCGACGCCGTTGTTGGATGCGGTCGGCCCCGCCTTCCACCATTGCCGCAACAGCCTCAGGACCTCCGGCGGCAGCATCACGTGCCGGTCCTTGCGGCCCTTCGACTGCACGATGCGGATGATCTTCTGCGCGCTGTCGATGTCGCTCGCCCGCAGCCGCACCACCTCCCCGGCGCGCAATCCGCAACCATAGGCCAGCGTTAGCATCGCTCGCGCCTTCAGGCTCGTCGCCATGGTGAGGACACGCTTGACCTCCTCAGGGCTCAGCACCGGCGGCAGCCTCTCGGGCTCCTTGATGTGCCAGACCTCGGCCGCCAGATCGTGACGACGTAGCGTGACGCGGAACAGGAACCGCACCCCGGTCATGATCCGATTGCGGTTGCAGATGCTCATCCCGCTCTCGATCAGGTGCAGCTGAAATAGCCGCACCTCGTCGGCGGTCGCTGTATCCGGCGAGCGTTTGAGCCAGGCGGCGAACCGCTTGCAACTGTAAATGTGGCCGCGCTGCGTGTGCGGGTTGAGCTTGCGCGCAGCCATGTCTTCGATCATACGCTGACGCAGCGGACTGACTGTGTTGGTATCGCTCATGGAGAGCTCCTTCCTGAGTGAGGGTTGCAACACCTCGATTCTCAGGACGGGGCTCTTTAGTGCTACCACTATCCTCTCAACTGGCTACCGGGCCCCCTCGGCTCTTGCCCCCGCGCAGCGGGCTGGAGCGCAGCGACTTTGTGCAGTGGCCCTTCGCTACGAAATCCGCCTCTCGCCTGCATGTCGGCTCTGAGGGCGTAGACCGGACCTAATCGGGATCGGGCAAAACCGTCACGATTGGACCCGTTGCAGACGTCGGTCTCGGCTGTCATTTTCGCTCGAAGGGATGGGAAGGATTAGACGGATGTCACCGCAACGGCTCCACGACAAATACAAGTCTCGCATCTTGCAGCCACATGAAAGTAGTCAAGACGCGGACTTGATAAGCCTCATGGCGGCCAATGGCCTACGCGGCACGGTTTTTCACGTGCTAAACAACATTCCAGAACAATACGAAGACATATACACCGTGCTTATCGATGACCGGTCGGTTGTTACTTTTGAGATTCCGCGCACTGCTGGGTCGCTGACCGTCAAAGAACTCAATGTTTTCTCTCTTAGTCAATATCGTGACGAACTAGGCCAAGGGAAGAACCGTATGCGCTTGGACCGAGCGGCGGAAGATGCACGGAAACTCCTCATCAAATGAGCAAGGTTACGCAATCAGTTGGCGGCCTGTTCCAAATCGCGAACGTCCGCTGTTGTGCCACACCGACGAACTCCGGCGATCATCCGAATGTCGGCTTTCGGGGGTGGAGCGGAGATGCCGGTAAGGCTGTGCAACTGGAGCTGATGACCCGCAACGGATTCCAAGAGCCTAGCGGCCGGGTTCTTCTTTCCTAATTTGTTGACGGAGCCACAGTACCTCATCGCACGCGGCGTGCTCGGCCTCTTGGGCTGATGCGAAGAGACCGGACCTTTCAGTAGGCGACCAATAGACTCCTTCGTACTCATCCCCTTCAATCTCAGCCTCGCCTCTGTACTCGTAAAGCCCATCATGGCGAGCAAGGATATAGACCTTTGCCTTTCCATCGGCTCGGTCAATAACCTTGATGCTTTTTGCATGCGTCCACATCATTTCGGTCGGCTCAGTTGGCGGCATCCTTTCTATCAGGCTGATCCTCCGATGTCGCCTGTTGGCCGTCGCGACTTATTGCACCGCCGCGCACGGCGGGTGGCTAGCCGGATACAGCGGAAATCGAAAGGCCAAGGTCCTATTGCAGCGAGCGGCGCTGGTGACCCAGAGCGGAACTCGATGATCTCCGGTTGAGCCCATGCAAGTTTCACGGTTCTTCTTTTGATCATGGGTGCCTAAGGTGTATGGTCGCAAGATGTGATTGATTGGGTTTAGGCAGAAGCGCTTCGGGTCGGTTGCCAAAGGATTTTGCAGGCGTGACATCGCGCGCGCCGGTTGGCTGCCCGCTGAATTTGGCGGATATGGAGCGAGGTGAAGCGCGCGGGTTACGTCAGTAATGGCTCGTGCGGTTGATCGGTTGTGAAAGACAGCTGTTTGGGAAGCGACATGGAATTCCATCGCCTGCTGTTATGGATTGAATCGCAACCATCGATCGTCATTGCTCTCGTTACTTTCGGAGCGTGTTATCTCTGCGCGACGATAGTCTTCCTAATCGCTCGAGTATCGGTTTCAAAACGCATCGCGGACGAGTTGAAGGCGACAACACCTGTTATGTTGACGCCCTTGTCAGTTCTTACCGGCCTGGTGATCGCATTCGTCGCGTCCCGGACATGGACCAATTTCGATCACGCCAGTGCTGTCGTCAGGGACGAGGTCCGCAACATCGAGGAAGTCGTGACGCTGGCGGACAGACTCCCGCAGAATGTGCAGACCGAGATTCGCCACGCCATCGGCCGGTACCTGCAATTCACCAGAGAACACGAATGGTCCGCCATGCTGGCCAGCAGCGCCCAAATGCGGACCTCCATACCGGGACTCACCGACGCGATGGCGACGCTATTGTCCTTTGTGCCGCAAAATCCTGGTCAGCAGATCGCACAGCAACGCACGTTGGTCGCGATCGAGCAAGCTATCGACGCAAGACGGCATCGCATTTTGCTCAGCGAGGCTTCTGTGCTGCCCATGCAGTGGATTGTCATTGTCGTTCTTGGGATGCTCATGCTTGTGACCGTCGCCATCGTGCACATCGATCGGCCACCCGCGATGGCCGTGAACTTGTTCATCCTTTCGACGGCTCTCGCCGTTTGCCTTGTGCTGTTGCTGGTCAACGACCGGCCGTTTTCCGCCGGCGGGTTTGAGATCGGGCCGGAGTCGCTGCTTGGGCAAATTGTGATCGATTGACCTGGCGGCCGTGATGTCCTGTTGTGTGCAGGTTTTTGGACGCCGGCAACGAGGAGGCTCCGCACGCTCAACTGACCGGCGTCCAAAAAGCGCCAAGGCACGAAGTCGCGGGAAGTTGGGCACTGGCCGGGCAGCGAGTGCTATGGGGATTTGATGTTGGCGCCGATCTCGATGGTCGAGGTGATGCCGGCAGGATTCGACCAGGGTGTCTGCACGGACAGGAGATCGGCAGGGCGCAATAGGCTTTTTGGTGGCTGTTCGGAGCGCATCGACGCACGATCCGCGCACTGATAGATGCCATTGGGTTGAGCGAGATCGCTGCCGGCGTGGAGCCAGCGGATCGGCCCGGGAAAACTGCAGGGCTTACACGCGGTGTTGGTCATGACGTGTCGATCCTGATCGGTGTTGGTCGCCAGCTCGGCGCGCAGCCGCGTGCGAAGGTCTCGATGACGATCATGCGTGCGCCACAGCGGGGACAAGGGCACGGCAGCACATGCGGCGTATCCGGCGCAACATCCGGCTCTTGTTGGGGATCGGCGGCAGACGGGGCGACATTGAGGAGTGCGCGGGCGGTTGCGATGCTCTCGGCGCGGTTGGTGGAGGCAAAGAGCCCGTAGTGGCGGATGCGGTGGAAACCCGTGGGCAGCACGTGCAGCAGGAAGCGCCTGATGAACTCGTGCGGGTGAAGCCGCATCGTCTTCCAGCGGTCGGGGCCGCTGACGCGATAGTCCTTCCAGCGGAACGCAATCGCCTCGTCGTCGGCTGCAACGAGGCGGCGGTTGGAGATGGCGACACGATGGGTGTAACGGGAGAGATAGCGCAGCACCTGCGCGGGCCCCGCGAACGGGGCCTTGCAATAGACCACCCATCTGATGCGCCGCAGCGGCGCGATGAAGCGCTTGAACGTTGTCTTGTCGGCGAGCCCGGCATGGGTGTTGAAGAACTTCAGCGCGCCGGCGGCGTGCGCCTGCATGAGCATCGCCAGCATCTTGCCGCGGAACAGGCGCGCCAGCACGTTGACATGGACGAGGAAGTCGGAGCGCGCGGCGATCCATCGCCTGTTATCGAGCGAGAGCCCGCCACCCGGCACGATCATGTGCACGTGCGGATGATGGGTGAGCGCCGAGCCCCAGGTGTGCAGCACGGCCGTGATACCGATCCGTGCGCCGAGGCGCTTGGGATCGCTTGCGATGGCGAGCGTCGTCTCGGCCGCCGTCTTCATCAGCAGGTTGTAGATCACACGCTTGTTCTGGTAGGCGATGTCACGCAGCTCGCTCGGCAGCGTGTAGACGACATGAAAATACGGCACCGGCAGCAGCTCCGCTTCGCGGTCGGCCAGCCATTGGCGTGACGCCGCAGCCTGGCACTTCGGGCAATGCCGGTTGCGGCAGGAGTTGTAGGCGATCTCGGTGTGGCCGCACGCTGTGTTCTCGCAGCGCGCGACGTGGCCGCCGAGCGCTGCCGTACGACAGCGCTCGATCGCACTCATCACCTTCAGTTGCCCGAGGCTCACATGCCCCTGATTGGCGTCACGCCAAGCAGGGCCGTGGTCGCGGAGGATATCCGCGACCTCCAGAACTGGCCGAGCCACGGCCGGCGGCGCTACGGCGCTGGCGGCTCCTCACTGCCTCGCTTCGCACGGCGGCGGCGCGGCGCGCTTAGGCCCTCGAGCGGGCTCTCGATCTTGGCAATCAGTCCGATCGCCACGCGACTGTAGCGGGCTGTCGTCTCAAGCTTGGAATGTCCGAGCAACGCCTGGATCACGCGAATGTCCCTGCCGCGCTCGAGCAGGTGGGTCGCGAAGCTGTGGCGAAGCGAATGCAGCGGGACCGTCTTGCGCAGCCCCGCGGCTTTGGCGGCCTCCTTGAACAACCGGCTGAACTGACGCGTGGTCAGTGGCTGACGTTGACTGCGACCGGGAAACAGCCAGCGCTGTTCGGGCGCGACGCCGTTGTTGGATGCGGTCGGCCCCGCCTTCCACCATTGCCGCAACAGCCTCAGGACCTCCGGCGGCAGCATCACGTGCCGGTCCTTGCGGCCCTTCGACTGCACGATGCGGATGATCTTCTGCGCGCTGTCGATGTCGCTCGCCCGCAGCCGCACCACCTCCCCGGCGCGCAATCCGCAACCATAGGCCAGCGTTAGCATCGCTCGCGCCTTCAGGCTCGTCGCCATGGTGAGGACACGCTTGACCTCCTCAGGGCTCAGCACCGGCGGCAGCCTCTCGGGCTCCTTGATGTGCCAGACCTCGGCCGCCAGATCGTGACGACGTAGCGTGACGCGGAACAGGAACCGCACCCCGGTCATGATCCGATTGCGGTTGCAGATGCTCATCCCGCTCTCGATCAGGTGCAGCTGAAATAGCCGCACCTCGTCGGCGGTCGCTGTATCCGGCGAGCGTTTGAGCCAGGCGGCGAACCGCTTGCAACTGTAAATGTGGCCGCGCTGCGTGTGCGGGTTGAGCTTGCGCGCAGCCATGTCTTCGATCATACGCTGACGCAGCGGACTGACTGTGTTGGTATCGCTCATGGAGAGCTCCTTCCTGAGTGAGGGTTGCAACACCTCGATTCTCAGGACGGGGCTCTTTAGTGCTACCACTATCCTCTCAACTGGCTACCGGGCCCCCTCGGCTCTTGCCCCCGCGCAGCGGGCTGGAGCGCAGCGACTTTGTGCAGTGGCCCTTCGCTACGAAATCCGCCTGTCGCCTGCATGTCGGCTCTGAGGGCGTAGACCGGACCTAATCGGGATCGGGCAAAACCGTCACGATTGACCCGAACCCGACGTAAGGTGCAGAGTTTAGGTTGACGCTGGCCTCACGGGAATTTACGTTGGCCACCGCGTTGCGGCATTGGCAAGGGAGGAACTCGTGACCCTTTGCGCCAGTGTGCGGGCTCTCCCTGGTCTTAGGCATTTTGCCTCACCGACTTGCGGTTTCGCCCACGTCACGACCGGCAAGCCTAGCGATGAGTCCGGCTGCACAAAGCATGCTTCCCCTGCTACCAGCCCGCAATAGATCGCGACTACGCTTTCACTCACTACGCACCTACGCCCTGAAATGAAGTCTGCGCCCCGAATTTCGGGACGGAATCAATTTCTTGGACGCCACAACGATGGCGGCTGTGGCAGCAGCGAAGGAGTGGCAGATGGCCCAAATGGTAGCAGACGTCCTAGTCGGCGTGCTCGAACAGATCGGGGTTCGGCAGATCTTCGGCCTGATCGGCGACTCTCTGAATCCGCTGGGCGACGCGGTTCGCCGCAGCAAGATAGAGTGGATCGGCGTCCGGCATGAGGAGGGAGCGGCACTTGCGGCTGCAGGGCAAGCCAAGTTGACCGGCCGGCTGGGCGTGTGTGCGGGCACGACCGGACCCGGCAGCACTCATCTCGTCGCCGGCCTTTATGAAGCAGCCCGCGACCATGCGCCGGTCCTTGCGCTTTCCGGCGACATGCCGAGCAAGCTGCGCGGAACCGACTATGTCCAGATGACTGAGCCGAATTTGCTTTTCCGCGATGTCTGCCTCTATACCGAAACCGTTTCCTCCCCGGCGCAGGCGCCGGCAGTGATCCATCAGGCGATCTCGGCTGCCTATGCTGGCCGCGGCGTCGCACATCCGACGCTTCCACAAGACGTGATTGCAGTCAAAGCTGATGGCGCCGTTTCGAGCGTCGCGACGTTGAGACCGCCCCCTGAGTTTGCTGCAAGTGCAACAGACGTCACTACGATGGCGCGCCAAATTGATGCGGCCGACAATATTGTCATTATGTGCGGCAGCGGATGCTACGGCGCCGCTGACGAGCTGCGGGCACTCTCGGATCGGCTCAAAGCGCCTTTGATCCATTCAGTCAAAGGCAAAGACGTTATGCCGTTTGACGACCCCCGCTGGATGGGCGGCATCGGCATGATTGGCACGAAAGCGGTCTACCACGCGATCATGCAGTGTGACTTGCTGCTGATGCTTGGTACGGACTACCCCTATTCGGACTTTTTGCCGCACAAGGGCTCTGTCATTCAAGTCGATGAGAGGGCGGGCGCACTCGGACGCCGGGCTCCGACCGCCTTAGGCGTCGTTGGATCGGTGCGACCGACCGTGAGGCTGCTGCTCGACCAAATCGCCGCCAAGAGCGACAGAGAGTTTTTCGAGCGAGTGACGAGCGAGCGTCGCAAGTGGGACGCGTTGCTGGACAAGCAAGCGGACCCAAAGCGTAGCCGCGACCGTATCCACCCGCAAGCGGTGGCGCGGGCCGTCAGCGATGCCGCCAAACGCGATGCGGTGTTCATTATCGATACGGGCCTCAACACGCTCTGGTCTGGCAATTGGATTCGGCAGAGTGGATCACAGCGGATCCTCGGCTCCTTCAACAATTGCGGTGTCGGAACTGCGCTTGGTCAGGCCAACGGCATCCAGGTGCTCGACCGCTCGCGCCAAATCATTGCTCTTTGCGGCGATGGTGGTTTCAACATGCTGATGTGCGAGCTCCTGACCGCAGTGCACCACAAGCTGCCGGTAAAAGTCATCGTCTACAATAATTCCAGCGTTGGTCTCATTTTTTTGGAGGCGGAGGGTGTAGGTCTCCCGGCTTTTCGGGAGGCGATCGAATTTCCGAATCCGGATTTTGTCGCCTTGGCCCGTGCCTGCGGAGGCCATGGATTCAAGGCAAGGCATCCAGACGAGCTGCATGGCGCGATCGCCGATGCTTTCGCAGTCGACGGGCCCGCGATCGTCGATTGCGTCGTCGCGGCCGACGAGCTGCCCAACATTCCCCATATCGAGCTCGACCTTGCGGCCCACTATGCCATCGCGAAGGTCAAGGAAGCCGTGATCGCAGTCACCGGACGATAGATATCCACGTCAACGGCCATCATTGAAGGAGAAGCGTCATGTCAAGGTTTGCAAACGTTGTTACGATCGAGGTTGCCCCAGGGCGGAAAGATGAGGTCGTTGCCTTGTTATTGGCGCACAAGGCCCGCCTGAAGGATGAACCCGGGACCCTGCAATTCGAAGTCCTGCTGCCGAAAGACGACGATACAAGAGTTCGCGTCTACGAAATGTACCGGGACGCAGCCGCATTCGAGGTGCATCTGAACGGGCCGTCCCTTGCGCAATGGAAAAAAGAGACTGCCGGAACGGTGGTGAAACTCCAGGGGGTGCGGTGCACAGTCGTGGACTAATCTATCACTAACGCGCGCCAACACCATTACCAGGTCGCCACAATCCAACTACCGAAGGAGTGACCGCTGTGAATACTCCGACATACGACAAGAGCATCAGCGCCCTTTTGCTAGTCGATCCCTACAACGACTTCATTTCTGAGGGCGGCAAGAGCTGGCCTCGAATCAAGGCTGTCGCTGAAGCAAACGGCTGCGTTCCCAACATGCTGAAGGTCCTGCATGCCGCGCGCGCGGCGAAGCTTCGCGTCTTCTATGCCATGCATCATCGATATCGTGCGGACGACTACGAGACGTGGACCTACATTGCGCCGATTCAACGAGCCACGTGGGAGCACAAGACCTTCGAATACGGCACGTGGGGTGGCGAGTTCCGTGCCGAATTCGTGCCGGCGCCAGGTGAGATTGTCGCGCAAGAACACTGGTGTTCCAGCGGTTTCGCCAACACCGACTTGGATTTGCAGCTCAAGAAGCATGGCATCCATAAGCTCATCGTCGTCGGGCTCATCGCGCATACCTGCATTGAAGCGACTGTGCGCTATGCCGCCGAGCTCGGATATGACGTCACCGTCGTTAAGGATGCGACGGCGGATTACTCAGACGAGATGATGCATGTCGCCCTCGACATCAATATCCCAAACTACGCCAATGCCGTTGTAAGCTCGGAGGAGATCGTTTCCGCGATCGCCGCTCTCTAATGCGATGCACGAGCAGGAATGCACCCAGCCAAGCTGGTGAACACGTCGGCCAATTCTCAAAGGTTCAAATCCCGCTGAAATGCCTTTTATGCAGCCAACACGATTTGAGCTCGTTCCCAGATATCAAGACCGCCATTGCGCGGGCTTACTAGGGCCTTCAGTGCTCGCTCGCGCTGACAGGGCGAGCGAATAACAATTCTGATTGCTGCGGCACATGAGTCCGGAAGTGGCCCACACCGACAAACTCCAGCGATCATCCGAATGTCGCCTTTCGGGGCTAGAGCGGAAATGCCGGCAAGGTGGCGCAAAGGACGCTGATGAGCCGAGGCGGACCTAATGTGGATAGGAGCCGGATGTGTTAAATTCCGCCGGACTTGAGGCTCGTGCGGAGAACCGACATGATCAGACGCCGGGCTTTCCTGGGTTGCACTTTGAGCGCTGCCGCTTTGTCGAGCTGTAACGCGCAGGAGGCAACGGGAATTGCGCAAACTACGCGCGTGAGCGAGCGGTCTGAACCACTCGTCTGGCCACTTGTAACGAAGCTGCCCGGCGGCATTCGATCTTTCGTCGGCCACACAGACACCGTGCTTGACGTGATCGGGCGAATCGGAGGGCCGGCAGACCTGGTTATCTTCACCGAAGGCAATCACCTGATGGTATTGTCGAGCGACGATATTGTCGGCGCGTTTCCGTCGTGGGCCAAATCGCAACCGCAATACGCCAATCTAGATCTGACCAACATTATCTTGGTCACCTTGCCTCAGCCCATCCTCGTCCAAATGGTGCGCACTGGAGCCATTGCACTTGGCAATCTCTCACTCGATGTCAGTCGCAGCTCCGGTTTCTATCCTGACATTTTCATGGGCTACCCGGAGCCCCTGCGGCAGTTGCATCAGTTGGGCGTCGTCGAGCCTGAAGCGCGTTTCTTCTGCAAGAATCGAGGTGTTGCGCTACTTATCCGGAAAGGCAATCCAGTCGGCATTCACGGCCTGGCTGACGTAATACGCCCGGGCATACGGGTCGCGCTACCGGATACGGGCGACGTCCGCGCGAAGTGCCTTGCTGCCACAGAGAAACTGCTTGGAACGTCTGCAGTCGATGCTCTCGTTGCGGCCGAGGTGAGCTTCCCGGGTCGGCTCGGCATCATGCATCGCGATCTCCCAGAGATGATCGCCCGCGAATATGCTGATGTAGGCTGCACATGGTATCACCTCGTTTCGTACTGGACGCGGATATTTCCAAATCAGTTCGAGTTTGTCGACGTCCCGGGCGCGGAGCCGTTCTTCACTCGGATCGCGTTCGCTCGCGTCAATAATCCACTGCGTTCAAATGCCACCAAGGCATTCGACGAGTTCTTCTTCAACCGAGCAAGGGACGTATATCCCCGTTATGATTTTGCGGCCATGAACGAGCGGGAATTTGCAGCCGCCTTCGCACTCGACTAATCTGTCGCCTGCTTATGGCCCGTTACGGCGAAATCCGGCTATCGTCTACATGTCGGCTGTGAAGGGGTAGAGCGGACATGGCCGCGGCACGGCCAAATCGACGCCCATGCCTCACAGCGGTCATAGGGTGTCGTGCTTGCCGAATATGTAACGTCTCACGCCGGCCGTGATGCAGTTTGCACTGGACTGCCTTAGCGCTAGGTAACAGCGTCTCTCATTACCCGAAGCCTTGATATCCTGGGGCACCCGCATGGTGGGACTTAACGACCCAGACGGCAATAACCTTTACCTGTTTCAAGGACTCCAGATCGCAATGGTTACGTCTTCAGCAAATACAGACCTCATTGCTCGCGGTCTTTTGCCGTTGCTCAAGCGGGCGAGTTCGCGCTTGATCACTTTGATCGCTGTTCTGTGCTGCGCCATCCATACCCACTCTGCGGGCGCGCAAATCGCGAGCTGTGCATCGGAGGTACCTCCGTCGGAACAATTCGGCGATCTGTTCCGAAATGTGCAGCTGAAGCGCATATTCCCGGATAGCAAAACCTTTGCTGACTTGCACTTTGGCGAATCATCCAACGCAATTCTTTCTGATTATCAGGCTCGCAAGGTCGAAGCCGGCTTTGATCTTGCTGCATTCGTACACCAACATTTCTCGCTGCCGCCGGAGGGCCCAACTGTTCCCCCCGCGTCGCCAGGCGAGCCGATCGACACATACATTTGAACGGCTCTGGGATGTCCTGAGCCACCAAAGCGAGGAGATATCGAGCCATTCGTCCCTCATACCACTACCCTACCCCTATGTCGTGCCAGGTGGCCGTTCCGTGAGCTCTACTATTGGGATTCCTATTTCACCATGTTGGGCCTCGAAGCGGACGGCCGCCATGACCTCGCGCTCAACATGCTTAAGAACTTCGCCTTCGAGATCGACTGCTACGGACACGTGCCCAACGGGAACCGGACCTACTATCTGAGCCGCTCTCAGCCACCGTTTTTTTCGTTAATGGTGGACGTGATCGCCGAGCGAGTGGGTGAAGGGTCCTACGTGACTTATCTTCCAGAGCTGGAAGCGGAATATGAGTATTGGATGGATGGTTCCGCGATCCTGCGCAGAGGTCAGAGCTACCGCCGCGTGGTCCGGCTTAGTGATGGGACGATTCTCAATCGTTATTGGGACGACCGAGCTGAGCCGCGCGACGAATCCTATCGCGAAGACGTCGCGACGGCCCGCGAGGGTCGCCGAGACCCGGGAGATGTCTACCGCGACCTTCGAGCGGCAGCCGAATCGGGATGGGATTTCGGCTCCCGATGGCTTACCGATGGCCATACCCTCAGCACGATCAGGACCACGTCCATATTGCCGGTGGATCTCAACAGTCTCATGGTTCACCTGGAGCAAACACTTGCCAAAGCATATCGGATCGAGGGAGATGGCGATCGGTCGTCTCACTTCGTCGCGTTGGCGGGTCGTCGCGAAGCCGCCATTCGGAAGCTAATGTGGAACGAGCGGTTCCACGCATTTACGGATTACGCCTGGCGGAGGCACGAAGCTTTGCCGGTTACTGCGGCGGGGCTATTCCCGCTATTCCTCCACGTTGCGAACCAGCGTCAAGCAGAGATGGAAGCTCAAACCGTGCGGCGAAAGCTGCTGATGCCTGGTGGCATAGCCACAACACTGGTGGTGACCGGCCAACAATGGGATCAGCCAAATGGTTGGGCCCCGCTGCAGTGGATCGCAGTCGTCGGGCTTAAAAACTCCAACGAAGCGCAATTGGCGGAAGCAATCGCGAAGCGCTGGAGCTGCGAAATCATAAACGTCTATCAAAGGTCACGTGTCGTGGTAGAGAAATACAATCTGATGAGTGGGCGCGCCGGCGGCGGTGGAGAATATGCAGTCCAGGTCGGTTTCGGCTGGACCAACGGCGTGCTGCGCGCGCTTACATCGTTGTTTCCGGCTCTATCGAGATTGAGTCCTCAACTCTGTGGAGCGTCGGCGGCAGGTTCGCCATGCACGGGAAATACGAAGATCACGATCCCTACCCAGGGTCGCAGTTTGGCCGATCGCTACATTTCGTTGCTGCGCAGCAAGTCCATCGCTTTCGGGGCAAACCGGACATCAGGCGGCAGATGAGATCGCGGGACCAGTCGCGATTGACCCCAACTCCGACATGGCTGATCGGGCAAGGACGGTCGCGCGGATGTCCGACGCCCGAACACGAAATCGTCACAGACCGTCCTATCGCAGCCGCGAAGTCAATCCTGTATGGTCAAAAGCGTTATCGGCAGGAGCCACCCATGCTCGCTTCGATTGTGTTTTGCTTAGTCGTTATCGGGTTGATGTTTTGGTGCGGCCGCGTAACCGCGAACTTCGCGGCCGAGAGAGGCCGGTCAAAGCGCACTTGGTTCCTCTGGGGAGCGCTGTTCTTTCCCCTCTTTCCGGCTCAATGGTTCGTCTTGGGGATGCTACCAAAAAAGTAAAACCGCTTCAGACTGGCGTTAGATGCTCTGGCGAATAGCTGCGTAGCTTGCATCGGTCCAAAAGTACTCGTGAACGGCGATCACATCACATCCGTCCGCCTTAGCGGCGCTCATTGCTTCGACTGTAACGAGCAAGGTCGGGCCATGCGGCGTTGGAAGTTTCCCTAACGCATGGGACACCGCACGTTCCGTGACGACCCCGTCTGGGAATTTAAAAACGAACGAGTATTTCGCCACATTAGGATTTGCGGCATTGCTTGGCGAGCCTTTGACCGAGCGCCTTCTTGATCGAAGAAGCATCAGCCGGAACGTCGCGCATGATAGCTGGTTTGAGGCTCATCGTATTTCTGCCTGCCAGTTGTGATGTAACCCTCAGACCAACGATACTGATTTGGTCCATCTTAAGCGATCGGAAAGCAATCGGCTCATCGCGAAAGCCCGAACATAGTGAATGTCCGGTGGTGGCCCGAAGCTGCTGATGGCCGATGGGCAGAGCATGTCTGCTCTGCCCCGGTGATTCAGACATCAACTTCTTCGGCAATCGCGAGCGCGTCGTCCACCTCGATGCCCAGATAGCGCCCCGTGCTTTCAATCTTGGTGTGGCCGAGCAACAGACTGCACGGCAGGTTGCCCGTGCGCCGGTAGATCAGCGTTGCCTTGGTCCGGCGCGGGGAGTGGGTGCCAAACACCCTCGGGTCAAGTCCGATGCTTGCCACCCAGTCGGCAAGCAGGCGAGCATATTGGCGGTTCGTCATTGCCTGATCGCGCCAACGGCTTCCAGTGAACGAATACTCACCTGGCCTGTTGCCGCCTTCAAGAAGTCGTCAACGGCTTGCCGGGTTTGATCCGTCAACTCGTCCACAGTCCTTTCAGACAGGGGCGCACAAATGACTCGCTTTCTCTCGCAACCTTATCCGGCGTGACATTTGGGCAGGTAGCGCCCGCATCGGAAATCGCGTCGAAACGGAAAGCTGCGCCGTTGGCCACGATTTCCATCGCGGTGCTCGGCGGCCTAGCTGAGCCTGTCGCGAGGTCCATTGGACAGAAGCTCGGCGCGGCCATCGAACCTACGATGGATCCGAATCCGGATGCTTATCTGCAAAGCTTCGGAAAGGGTGAATGGGGCATCGCTATCGGACCGCGCGTTCTTGCTCCTGCGGATGAGGCCCCGATTCGACGGCTGGCCTCTGGGTCATCAGACATATCTATGTCGCCGCGCCCGGAAAGGAATTTCCCGCTATCGGCTCGTCGATAAGGCGGGTGTAAAGATCGGCACAAATTCCGATGCTCCCGCTGAGCGAGTGCTGATGCGGCAGATTAAGACCGCTGAGATCATTCGTATCCCGCTGAGCCCATCGCGAGTGACGTGGCCGAACTGCTGCGCTCCGGCAGGCAGACGTCTTTGGGGCGGCTCGGGCGTCGATATCCTGCTGCCGACGCCTTGCTGGGCGCAAAGATCGTACCCGGCGCGCTGGCGATGCTTCGCGTGGCGGCCGCGCTTCCGAAGGGCCGCTCCGAAGAGGCGCAGGCTGTACTCGCGACATTCGTCGATGAAGCAAAACGGATCGCCGCAGAAAGCGATCGACCCGAAGGGCCTCAAGGGGGTGAATGTCGCGACGAAGCCCCCTGAGCGTCGCTTCTCGCCCGTTGCCCGCCGCGGACGTGCCGCCACATTGAGGCGGAGTCCGAAATAACGAACATCCATCGCGCAAGCGGAACAAGCTAACAAGGTGAAACATCGCGCGGCGCGGCGGCGGCATGGCCGATGGCGGCGCGGGCCTCGCGCCTGTCTATTCGATCAGGAGCAGACCGGGAGGCAGTGAATCGTCGTATAGACTGGCCCGGTCGGATCGTCCGATCGGAACGAACCCTTTGATTTTTGCGGTCTGCAGCGAAGAGACGCCGGATTTCTCCAGCTTGCTGGCAATCAGGCCGCGCAAAGGCACGGGTAGATCCAGCCTCCGATCGTCGACGACGCGCGCGGCCCGGAGGAACAGAATCTGCAGGTCGAGCAACTCCGGCGTAGTCCAATCGAAGTCCTGGAAAATCTGAAACGCGTGCTCGACGAGATCGGGCGAGACGACAGTCTCCGGTCCTGCGTAGAGCGGAGTTCGGTTGAGCAGCAGCCCGAGCGCAGCAAGATAAGGAGCGCAGTGCCGCTTGGCCCGTGCAAGCGTCACTGCGATCTCGCAGAAGCAACGCACCAGTTCCGCCTTGGTGTCGTGGTCGATCAGTTCCAGGGATCCAGCCAGGCGCACGAGTTCGTCGGGCGCCCTGCCGCTGCGGATCCTGTCGATCGCTCCGGCCATAAGCCTGGTCTGACGTTCGCGTGTGAGCCCGCCCGCCACCCGGCGCCAGAGGATGTATTCCTGGCTTTTGATGCGCCGACCGGGAAAACACGAGCCATCATCGTGCACCCGCCACAGGGCATCGATACGAAGGTCGTCGCGGACAACACCGAAGCCCGGGCGCAGCAGAAATCCAGCCATGATGAGCCATGCCTCTTCGTGATCCGGCGAACGTCGTCTGTCGTCCCGCCGCTCGTAGAGCGCTGGCCAAAGGGCGCGCAGCAGGGCCCCGTTCCATTCACTTCTGGCGGACGCGAGGACGCGCTCCATACCCTTGAGGATCGTGGCTGCAGTAATCTTGTTCTTTTTGCTGTTATTAGCAGGCTGGGTGAACACGATCCCGATCTGCCTTCGTGCCGTTTCCAGCGCGTCCGCCGAGGCGTTCGGTTCAATTGGAGCGTTTGCCTCCCGCGCCCGCCCCGCACCGGGCGTACCCGCGACGCCTTGGACGTGCTCGCGCATGTTGAATTCCAGCGGCCAGGACTGCTGGACGGCGGGGTCGGCGCTGACGCAGGAGATGTGGAGCAGCCCCAATGCGTTCATCCGCGCCGTCAGACCGACCGGCAACATCCCGCCCGCTTCTTCCGGACCGGATAGCTCAGCCGTCCTGACGGTGGTCTGGAGCGGGGGCAACGGATGAAATTCGCCTTCGGACCAGGAAACGATGTCTCCGGCCCGGCTGGCGCTCTTCCGGGTTGAGGAATAAGCCTGGAAGCGCACCAGCTGATCGGTGCGGAGCTTAAGCCCAAGATCAGCGATCTCAAAAAGCTGCGACGGCGCTGCACCTTCAGGAAGAACGCACACGAGGGGCGCACGCACAGTCTCGCGATCCGCTGTCTGTATCGCCTCCACTTCGAGAAAGATCGCGGCGGCTGCCCCCGCGGCGATGCGACCCGAACGGTGGTGGAGAAGGGCACTAAATCGCGCGGCTCCGCGCGCCACCGCCAGATCCGGCTCCTCGTTCTCCAGAACCTGCGGTACCAAGCCGTCCTGCCACAACCCGATCTGCTCGCGGAGTCTTTGGCGCAGGAGCGGCGGTCGGACGGATCCGCCGTTGAACAGGACGGCATCAATGCGCGGCCGATCATTGAGGAATTCGGCAAGGTGTCGGGTTATCGCGCTGTCGGGAGGATAAGGAAGCCCCCATTCCCTCAGCGCCGTGTGCGTCCGGTACGGCCGCGCCGCCGCGTCGCAGAACGGAAAAAATCCGTCCAGCAATAGGCTCTCGATTTCCGCCCGCATCACCGTCGCCGTCTGCGAGCCGCCGACCATCCCCGACCCGCGGCCGGCCAGCGCAACAACGAACCGCTCATCCGGCGGCCCCGTAGTCGCCAGCGCGTGCTCTTTGAGATGACGGCAGGCGGCGACGAGCTGATCCCATTGCGGGCCGGAAAGCTGGCCGGCCGCTTCGGCAAGCCGCGGCTCCAGGAAATGGGCGACGGCAAGGTCGATATTGTCGCCGCCGAGCAGCGTATGCTCGCTCACCGCCACACGCCTGATGTCGGGGTCGGGCGTTTGCTCGTTCAGGCGAACTTCAAAAATGCTGAAATCCGAGGTGCCGCCGCCGATATCGATGACCAACACGTGTCGCAGCCCGGCATCGCCGTTGTCGGGCCCCTGCCATAATTCGCACGCTGGGTCGTGGCTTTCCAGCCAGCAATAGAACGCAGCCTGCGGCTCTTCGAGCAGTCGCACATCGCCGGGGAAGCCCGCTAGCTCGGCGGCGGTCATCGTCAGCCGCTGCGCGGCCACATCGAAGGAAGCTGGGACGGTAACGGTGATGTCCTGATCATCGAACGCAAACCCGGCCTCGGCAAACCGCCTGTTCCAGATCCCCCGCAGATAATTCAGAATCAGTGCCGAGGCGCGTACCGGTGAGATTTTCTGCTCACGTGTCAGAACCGTCGATCCCCATGGCAGAAAGGGTGCCGACCGGTCGGCGGCGTGATGGCAAAGCCATGACTTCGCGGAATGGACCACCCGTCCGGGCGCTTCGCTTGCCTTCATGCGTCCAAAGAGGCCGACGATCCATTGCCCGGCGCCGACCTCCTCACCTTGCAAATGCGCTGCGACCGCTTCCTCTGGCAGGTACAGGAAAGAAGGCAGCGTTGGCTTCTCGGTCAGACTAGCAAGACCTTCCCATTGCGGGACGAGAAGAACCTCTGGCGTCCCCTGGCCAAGCAGTGACGCGAATGCGAGTGCGGAGTTGGTCGTGCCGAGATCAATACCAATGGCGAAGCGGGCGCGGTCTTTGCTCAAGAATTGCCTCCAGAGGCGGTCCGCGCCTTATTCCGTGCGGACCTGGAACTCAACCTTCCATCGGCGATCGGAGTTCGTGTGCCTCATCCAAAGCTCAAGGATGCCAAGTTCGGTGACGACGGGGCTGACGCGAACCGGCACCACCTCCCCCACCTGGACGTCCAGTGCCGGGATCGCGACTTCGAGCAGGCCAGCGTCATCAAGCTCACGCTCGGCGTCAGGCAGTATCTGTCCCGGCGTATCGCCGCTTCGTACCGAGGAGGAGAAAAACCGAAACTCCGCCGTTTGGCCGGTCACAAGCCCGAACTCGCGTCCTTCGATCACCAGTTCCGTGCCTTCCTGCATCCCCTGCGGCACAACACACAATGCCTTCAGCGGCGGCTTGTAGCCCGGAATGGCGGGCATCGACGTTTCCAGGCCGATGTAATAGGAGCGCGCCGCGCCGGCCTTGATGCGCATGCCCTTGCCAGTGGCGCGGAGACGGCCGTAGATCGCGCCGCCGCGTGCGACGGCGAGGTCTGGTTCGAAACCCTGCAATTCGCGCACTGGCTGGCCTCCATTCCAGGACGCCAGCAGATCAAGCACTCGGGTACGGATTGGGGCGGCTTTGAAAACGCCCCCATTAAACAAGACCGCGGTCGGCATCAGCACCTGCGCGCCAGCCGATGCTCCCACCAGAGCGGCAAGCTTTTCGCTTGCCTTCACGTTCTGCAGGCTCTGGGCGAGAAACCGGGCGATATGCTTGCTGACAACCGGGTCGGAGGCATAGGGCAGGCCGAATTCCTGCAGCCCTGCCACACGGCTCTCGCGCGGCAGGTCGTCAAGGCTGGTTGGGGCGAAAAAACCATCGACAACAACTTGCTCCAGCATCTCGCGATCGAGAGTCGTTGAGACGGTCTTGGCAAGCAGGCTGGAGCCGCGCGAGGGTACCGCGATTGGCGCCTGCGCCAGCGCGCCATCATCAAACAGCACCATCTTGGCTTTCGAGGCGGCATGCACGAGCGCCAGGAATTGCCAGGAGTCCAGCCGTTTGCCCGCGGCCTCAAGTTTGGCGTTCAGCGCATATGCGAGCGCCAAATCCATATTGTCGCCACCCAGCAGAATGTGCTCGCCGACGCTGACACGCTCAAGTTCCAGGCGGCCTTCGACGTCGGTGACCGCGATCAAGCTGAAATCGGCTGTCCCGCCACCGACATCGCAGACCAGCACGATGTCGCCATCAGCAATCAGGTTTCGCCATTCTCTGCGCGTCTGCGCCATCCAGGCGTAGAATGCAGCCTGCGGCTCCTCCAGCAATGTGACGTCCCCAAGCTCCGCATCCTTGGCGGCCTCGGCGGTGAGGCTTCTTGCGACCTCATCGAACGAAGCAGGAACGGTTACAACGATCTCGCCGTCCGAGAGGTCCCAATCCCGGCCCTGCACGCGCTCGGTGTGCAGGAACGCGTCCCTGAGGTGTTGGAGGTAAAGGCGTGAGCATTCGAATGGCGAGACCTTCTCTTCCGCGATCTCGGATCGCCAGGGCAGGATCCGCTGCTTCGGGTCGATGTGCGGGTTGGACAGCCAGGATTTGGCGGAGGTCGCGAGGCGATCAGGCACGAGCGCCCCCCGCTCGCGCGCGAACTGGCCAATGATTGCGCGCTCCCCCGCATCGTTCCAGGGCAGAGGAAACGAACTCTCCGGGAACTCCTCGGAGTGCGGAATATACATGGCGGACGGCAGTGTCGGCATCTCGCCGATCTGATTTGGTCCTATTATCTGCGGGATTTCGATAATCCTGGTCTCACCACTCTCCAGATCGGCGATCGCGATTGCGCTGTTGCTGGTGCCGAGGTCGATAGCAAGACTGAAACGAGCGCTCATGAGGGAGGGTTGTCCTGGTTGTCGTGCTGTCGATTCGCGTCAATAGCCGCGCGTGATGGAAAGCACCGGTTACACGTGATCCGACTCGGGCGTTCCGGCGGCAGCCAGCCAATGGGAGCCGCTTATCTCAGTTCCACCTCCGCCGGAGCGATTGTTGGCAGTCGATCGGTCGAGCTCCGCAAGACGCGTGGTAGATTCACCGCATCCGTTTTCCAGCCGTGGTGGACAAGCACTCCCGAGAACGGCGCCGGGCCGCTGATCTTGCCCAGCAGTCGGTACTCGTCCGGTGAATAGCCAGCGGCGACCTGCACTGTCGACCCCTCGCTCTCTGCGCGCACGGGGGAGATTCGGAAGTGCTCCAGCAGGGCGGTCCTGCATCCGGCATGGACCACGCGCGCGGCTGCCCCAACCTGTGCGTCATCATGCGCGTTGATGTCGTCCATCAGGAAATCGACCAGCCGGCCCCTTGCCTGCAGCATCGCCAAAAAGCTGACGATCTCGGCGTCCGCCCGCTTTGCACCGGTCGGAACAGGCCTCGGTCGGGCCGCCTCAGCGCCAACGCTTCGATCATCCCGTGACGGGCCGCGCCCGACCAGAATCGCTATCAGCGCGATAAGGCTCAGCGCCACGGCCCCACCCGACAGATACATTTGGAATGCGCTCGCTGCCGGCAGCAATTCCAGAGCATTCACCACGACCACGAGCAGGATCATTGTGATGGCGATCGCTTTCATCGCATGCATGTTTACCCGCAGCTCCCTCTTGAGACGCATAGCGTTGATTCGCCGCGGTGCATGCGGCCAGGCTCAGGCAAGTTTACAGAGATACTGCTCACGGTGCACCCCACGGTCTTGCCGCAGCCAACAATGCTGGCGATCGTCCCTTCATTCATACAGTTCTGGAGCAACACGACGTCGCCCTCCAACGCAAGACCCTGTTGGATCATCGTGGTCGCCGACGTCGTGTCGTAGGACTTCATGCACACGAGGGCGATATCGACCGCTGTCTGCTTGACCGATTGCTGGACATCCGTAACGTGCAGCGCCCGCACGGTAGCCGAGAATTCCGCAACATCCGTGGCGCGACTAACCCACAGAGCATGCTTTCTCATTCGTTCGACATGCTCGGGCCACGGGTCAATGCATGTCACGTCCATGCCCGCCCACACCAAATGTGCGCCGGAATACCTTGCAACGGCGCCTGCTCGTACGATAGCTATCTGGTGGCCCATGGTTTCCGACACTTTCGTTGACTGAACCTAGCGCGCCGGCAGCGTTCATCACAATGATCGAATGCAAAACGGCCCGATCGAATTGACGTCCTGCAGCTCTGTTCCAGTTTCGGCTATGTAGTCGAACGCCGTATGCTCAGCCGCGTTCACGGCTATGCCGACAAAGATGACATTTGCCGTGGGGACGATGTGGCTTGTGACGGAGCAGAGCAAATGCCACCACGGGCGAGTTCGTGCGCCTGCCTGATCCGTACGTCGCCGATGTCCGCCCCCTGCGCCCTCCCCCCGACGCAAAATGAAGCCCAAACCTATGTAGGCAGACAAATCGGCAGCCGCGTTGTCCTAGCGGCCTTCTGGCTCGGCAGCGGTCCGCTTGCTAACCGCCCTCAATGCAGCGTAGAGAACCAGGTATCAACGTCCTGCCGAGCCTGATCCTTGGCATAGCCATATCGCCTTTGGAGCGCACCTTCGAGCTGATCTCGCCTGCCGTTGATCGCGCTGAGATCATCGTCGGTCAATTTGCCCCACTTCTCTTTGACCTTGCCCTTCATCTCCTTCCAGTTACCCTCCACTCTGTTCCAATCCATTGCTTGTTCTCCCTTGCTTGTACTTTGTGAGAACCTTCAAGCCGTACCTGATGTTCCGCGCGAATGCCGCTTGGTTGAACCAACGCCCGCGTCCTCGTGGCACGGCTCGTGCCCTGCATGAGCCTCGGAAGGATCCCGCGAAAAAGCGGGCGACTCGGAGCGGAAATCAGGTATTCGGCAGCCTCTCCTCTGTAGCAGCTTACCGCGATCGTGCGGACTACCGAAAGAGCGAACCGATTAGCTGCGATCACTCAATTATGCTCAGCACCGCCACGAGTGCTATTCCCCTTCCGGGAAAGCGCCTTTAAATTGAGCACCGGCTTTGCCGGCTTCATCGGAGGCGCCGGCGGAGCTTTCCCGGAACGGCGCAAGGTCAGGTTGCGGCGTAGACAATTCCTGGCAGTACATGCGATCGATCCTGCCCTGCATCAACGCATAGCATTCGCATGCCGCGCTCTCGAGCCGCGCCCGGTCGATCTCGACGAAGCCGCGCCGGTCGGACGAGATCGCGCGCGCCGCGCGAAGCTTGCTCACTATCAACGTCACCGTCGGCCGCCGTACCCCGAGCAATTGGGCAAGCGTCTCCTGCGTGAGCGGAAGCACGTCGTCGGGAATCCGGTCGTGGAGCTGCAGGAGCCACCGCGCCATGCGGCGATCCACCCGATGCAGTGCGTTGCAGGCGGCCACGTGCTGGAGCTGCAGCAACAGCGCGCGAGCGTGGACCTGCACGACGTACCTGATGGCTGCGCTTCGCGCGTAGGCGACCCGGAATGTTGCGGCGGAAATCAGCGATGCGGTGCCGGCCACACGAGCAACCGCGGTAACGGACGAACGCGAGGGGCCAAGCGCGGAGAGCGACGCCAATGCGCCTTCCCGCCCCATCAACGTGGTCGCGACCGCTTGCCCGTCAGGCATATCGACAACGAAGGCGATGGCCCCGCTATGGGGAAAATAGACCTTATCGAGCTCATCGCCCGACCGCACCAAGACGGTGTCGGGTTCGAACGAGACTCTCTGCAAGTGAGGCGTGAGCAGGCTCAAGTCCGCCGGTGGCAATGCCGCTAGAAGCCAATTCTCAATGCCGGTCGGGCGCCCGATCACAGTGTTCTTCCGTGAACCGAGCAAACACTGCACCGACGAATTTGAAGCAGCATCCATGAATGTGATTTAACCCATGGCGACGGAAAAAGATCTTTTCGCGCAGGCGGCCGCACGGAAGCGGCTCACAGGGCGTGGCTGACGAACGCGCGAAGATGCGCCATCATCCGGAACATCCTGAAAGCGGGATCGGCGCCGTATTCATCGAAAATATCTCTTCAATTTGGAGACGTATGGCGCCGTGGCAATCGCACGCAGCCGCAGTGAGCCGCGATTGGTCGATCTCGATCTGGCCACGTCGCTCGGATCTGATCGCTCCGAACGCGCGCAGATTGCGCATTAGGCCGTTCACGGTCGTCCGTCGGACGCCGAGCATCTGCGACAGCGCCTCCTGGGTGAGCGGGAGAACGTCGACGTCGATATGGTCGCGAAGATGCAGCAGCCAGCGGGCCATGCGGGCTTGGACCGGATGCAGCGCATTGCAGGCCGCGCTGAGCTGAAACTGTGTCAGCATCGCGCTGGCGTGAATTTGGATCGCATGCCGGATCGAGCGGCTGCGATTGAAAGCGGCAAGAAATCGGGAGGCGTTGATCCGCGAGGCAGTCCCCGCCGCACGAACGACGGCGGTTATGGCCGAAGGTGACGGCCCCAGCAGTGAGAGGCTGCCGACTGCCCCTTCGCGCCCGACGATTGCGGTGGCAACCGTCTGCCCATTCCCCATGTCGATCATCAGCGAGATGGCGCCGCTATGAGGGAAGACGAGATGTTCGATCGGGTCACCCGCTCGCAAGAGAACCTCATCCTGGGCGAGCGCGAACATCTCCAGCCCGGGCGCGAGCAGATCCAAGTCAGCTCGCGGCAGCGCTGCCAGAAGGCGATTACCAATTCCGCCGGGACGGATCACCGCAGGTGACCCGCCGTGAGCGATCCGCCGCCTCGTCCACTCCGACTTGCGTAGAACGGCAGCCTCGAACTTTGTTTAAACCTGCCTGCGCTGTGCGCATCCGATTCAGCTGCAGAAGCTCTCAATCTCAAAAACAAATCTCCAACACTCGCGACTGCGAGGCGAATGTTTGCCTGGCAGCATCATTGGGGACTTTAGATGCAAATGCGCCACTCGAGACAATTGCAAAATGCGTATGGGTAACACCATAGGGAGTTCCAATTTCCGGGGCGCAGCAAATGCTGCTGCGATCTGGAAAGAGTAACGCGCGACTTATGCCGCGATCAGTGCGTTTATGCGAGGATGCGCATAAGCGACCTCGACGAGGGTGCCCAGGACCTCCGCAAGCACGTCCGTCGAGGGCCGCTTAGGGCAGCTTGGCTATCACTCATGTCTAAGCAGCCTTTGCGCTGCTTCGATCTCGGGCAGATCTTGGCACACGTCGAAGTTGAGGAGGACCGGCGCCAACACCTCGTGCACCGCATCGGCTCGGTCACTTGCGCTATACAGGTGGGCAAGCCGGAGCGCGCTGCGCAGCTCGAAAGTCTTGGCCTTTTGACTTCGGGCGACCTCTAGAGCTCGGTTAAAGGCGTCTTGTGCAGCGGGAAAATTAGTCGGACCATCGCGCATCAAAAGATCACCCTGGACGCGATGTAGTTCGGCATCGAGCCAATGCTGGCCGGATTGTTCTGCCCAGAGGACCAGCTCCGTCAAAACGTCCAACCCAGTCTCGAGTTGCCCTGCTTCTGCATTCGCCACGGCGACATGCATCCCCCATAAGGGTTCACAGAGATAGCAGTCATTTTCGTGAAGTAATGTCCAGCCCCGCCGCATGTCCCCCAGCCCACCCGTACGGTCGCCCGAACGCCACCTTGCCAAGCCGTTCAGGTACGTACCGGCGGCCACATATAACGGCATCGTATGCTCGCGGGCGAGGGCTAGGATGGTCTCTGTTTCTTTTAACATACCCCCGCAAAGACCGTCGAAGACGGCCTTGTGCACCAGCGCATTGACTTGAGAGAGCGCCCGCTTTTCTCCCGAGAGATGTACCGCTTCGGTGGCGAGCTGGCGTGACCGATCAATGCTGCCCATAGGCCAAAGCACCAGCGCAAGAAACCTCATGATGACGAACGGCAGGTCGAGCGCCGAAGCCCTGAAGATGGCGGGATTTGGCTCGACCTCAAAGATCGCAAGTGCTTGCTCAAGGTGCTCTCTCGCCGCCGGGTAATCGCCCCCGAACCAGCAAGTCACTCCGTTTGTCCAATGAGCGAGGACTGCGGCCACTGGCGATTCCGGTCGCCGCTCCGCCGCACTCATGATTGCGTCTGCCAGCTCCCGCATGGGCGCGATCTCGCCGTGAGTCAGGCAGGCGTTGAACAGGCCCGAATGAATGGGCGCGAGTTCAACTGGATCATTCGTATCAGCTGCGAACTGCCTGGCCCGCTTCCATGCCGCCACCGTTTCCGGGGCGCTGTGCCCGAGGCTGCCGCGCAGCGCTCGACCATATGCGATTTGGAGACGAAGCCGGTCCATGGTTCGGTACGCCCCATCAGGTAGTCCATCGGCGATGGCGACAGCCTTGCGCAGATGTGCGATCGCCTCACAATATGCTGAGCGCTTCAGCGCTTGCTGGCCCGCTTTGCTCCACCATTCGACGGCTACCCCTTTCAGCCCGGCTTCCATGTAGTGGTATGCTACGAGCTCCGGCTCCTTCTCAGCAATGACTGGAAATTTGTCCCGTAGGACATCGCCGATGTGCTTATGAAGCAACTGCCGGCGGCTCTTGAGCAGGCTCTCATAAGCTGCTTCTTGAACGAGTGCATGCTTGAAGCTGTAACTCGCCTCTGGCGGCGTCCCGCGGCGCAACACCAGTTCTGCTTCTTCGAGCTGCGCCAGCGCAGCCGTCAGTGTCAAATCATCCCGGCCTGCCACAGATTGCAGCAGTGTGTAGGAGAAGTCGCGGCCGATCGCAGCGCCGATCTGTGCAATCTCCTTGACCGGCGCCAGCCGGTCGAGCCGCGCCATCAGGGAGTCCTGCAGTGTGGCTGGAATGGCGAGCGGCGGGAGCGGATTATCCAGCCGATAACGCCCGGCATCCTGAACGAGCAGTCCAGACTCCAGCACCATTTTGGTCAGTTCCTCGACGAACAAGGGAACACCATCCGTCTTCTCGATGATCTGCGATATCATTTCGGCTGGCAGCTCTCGGCCGACGGTCACCTGGTTGACCAGAGCACGCGTATCCGACCGATCAAGCCGATCGAGCCGCAGCAGACTGACGTTGGCAAGACCTGCCCAAGGCGGCTCGAAATCAGGCCGGAATGTCATCAGTGCGAGTATCGGAAGGCCCCGAATTCGATCAACCGCGAGGTCGAACAGCTCCAGCGTCGTGGCATCAGCCCAATGCAAGTCCTCGCACAGAATCACTACAGGCTGCTCGCGCGCCAGGCCTTCGAGCTGATCGAGAAGCGTGGCGAAGGTCCGTCGCCGCTGCTGCACCGGACTCAACCCAAGCGGCGGATAGCGGTCACCGGTTGGTATCGAAAGGAGAGCGGCAATAAGTGGCGCCGCCTTGGCCACGTCCCGCGTTCCAAGCGCAAGCATCGCCTCAAGCTTGTCGAGCTTCTGATCAGGCGTGTCCTGTGACCTGATGCCCGCAGCGCGCTCGAGCTGAGCGATAAAGGGATGGAGCGCGCTGTTGGCATGATATGGCGAACACTGATATCGCACCTTAAGGTACGTCCCCAACTCGTGGCTCTCGGATAACCTTGCTAGTATCCGCGATTTGCCGATCCCAGCCTCGCCGGAAATCAAAACCACTTGTCCTTGGCTCTGCCAACTCAGCTGCTGGCGCGCGAGTACGAATTCGATCTCTACCTTGCGACCGACAAAGCCGATTGAGCGGGCCGTGCGCACTGCTTCGAAGCGGCTCTCCGAGGCGGCTGCACCTTCGACCGCCCAGACCGCGATCGGTTCGGAAATACCCTTGACCTCGCGGCGGCCGAGGTTGCGAAAAGTAAATAGGTCACCGAGCAGCCGGCGCGTCGAAGCAGCAACGACAACTGCTCCCGGCTCAGCCAGACTCTGCAGACGGGCAGCGATGTTTGGCGTATCACCAACCATTGCCTGCTCCTCTGATGCGCCTTCGCTGATGAGGTCGCCGACCACCACAACCCCCGTCGCAATAGCGATCCGCACATCGACGCGTGCGTCCACACGGGTGTCGAGCTTTTGTATCGCTACGACCATGTCGAGGCCCGCTCGCACCGCGCGCTCCGCGTCATCTTCGTGTGCGCGCGGATAGCCGAAATAGGCGAGTATTCCGTCGCCCACAAACCTGGCGACAATACCGTCATAAACGGCAATGACCCTCGCGCAGGCGCCCCGATAAACACGGATCACCTCCCACATGTCCTCGGGATCGAGGCGCGTGGAGAGCGCGGTCGAGTCTACTAGATCGCAAAACAAAACAGTGAGGTGACGTCGCTCCGCGTCGCGAAGAGACGGCCCAGCCATCAATTCGGTCTGATCGAGTTCGGCTATCGCGCGCAGCATTTTGCGGCGATGGCCGAGCAGGACGCCGAGCTTGTCGAAGTCCTCGTCCTTCAGATCGGGAAGGACGCCAATATCGATCCCATTCTCGGCAAAACACTGCGCGTATTGCCTAAGCCCAAGCTTCTCGAGCCAGTCCGCAATCTGCTGCATTGGTGCTCCGACTGCCAGGTTGGCGGCTCGTCGAATTCTGGACGAAACGTTATTCCGATCTTGCCGAGGATAGCATGCCTTGGTTTGCGGCATTCAGCCGCGGCTCTCAGTTGACCTTCCGGTGCAGCAGTACGGGTGCGCCACCAAGCAGCGCATGAGATGATGAGAACAACTGGATTGCGGCGAGCGGCCCCATTCCGATAGCCGACGGCGTTGCACGACCTGACCATATGAGCGAGGGTTCCAAACTAATCGGACGGGCCAAGTATCGGCTTCAAGTTTGGTTGAGTTTGACGGCAAACCATTCGCCCGGCTTTCAGCTTTGGCCCGCATCGGCAAAGTGAATGTCGCAAAACAGCGAACGATCGTCCGGTCTGGTTAGCGCCCCAAGACGCCCAAACTCGCCGCCGCGCTGCCGTGATGCTTTGATGACCCAAGCACCCTGCGAAGATCGCGAATGGAAAGGGCCTGAGTGCCGCCGGGCCAGATGCAAACCCGAAGCCGTGCTACTCTCGTTGCCCCGTTCGCCCTCATGGCCGATAGGACTGCGTTACCATATCGCGCCAGCCCAGCGCTCCCGCCCCCAAAGGCCGGCTCCGCTCCTCTTCCACAACGGGTTTGTCATGACTGATGTTCCCAAATCCGGGAGGTCTGCCGGCAACGCTGGTGACCATGTGAGTTGGTGAAACGCGGCGCCGCTACAAGCTTGTTTTCGGTCTGGCGAGGCCTTTGGGCCTCAGCTGTTCTCATGGGCTCGACCGTTGCTCGCGACCCATACCGACCACCTTTTTCCGATCACCTTTCCCCGCGCCCGCTGCAAGGCCAGGAGCAGCTCACGAAGGCGCGCCGAAATGACGCGACCGACCCTTCACAATCCTGCGGTAAGGCGCGCGAAATCGGCCACATTTGCCTCGGAAAAGACTAAACTGTGTATCCTGCTGGGTAGGGCCTGCAAAGCGGGAGGCGACGTGCAAGAGATTGCCGCCTGGCTGAGCCAACTTGGTCTCGGGCAATACGCGCAGCGTTTTGCCGAAAATGAAATTGACGTCTCCGTACTTCCCCATTTGACTGACCACGACCTCAGGGATATCGGAATTCCGCTCGGGCATCGGCGGAAAATCCTTGCAGCGATCCGCGATGGGCAGGCGGTATCGCAATCCTTTGCTGCGTCAGAGGCTCCGAAGATCTCGGAGGCTGCGGAGCGCCGTCAGATCACGGTGATGTTCGCCGACCTGGTCGGCTCGACCGAACTTTCGGTCCGCATGGATCCCGAGGATTTGCGGGACATTATCTCAAGCTACCAGACGTGTGTCGCGGCGACAGTACGTCGTTTCGGCGGCTTCGTAGCTAGATATATGGGCGACGGTGTCCTCATCTATTTTGGTTACCCCGAGGCGCACGAGGATGATCCTGACCGCGCCGTACGGGCCGGACTGGAGGTGATCGCTGCGGTGTCTCTGCTTGCCGCCCCGGTTCTCTTGCAGGTCCGCGTTGGCATCGCCACCGGAGTGGTGATCGTGGGAGATTTGATTGGGTCAGGCGACCATCAGGAGCGCGACGTCGTGGGCGAAACCCCCAACCTCGCTGCGCGGTTGCAAGCGATCGCCGCTCCCAACATGGTGGTCATTGCTGACGGCACCCGAAAGCTTCTCGGAAATCTCTTCGAACTGCAGGACCTCGGAACCAAAGATCTGAAAGGCATCCAGGGCGAGGTAAGGGCGTGGGCGGCCGTGCGACCCAGCTCAGTGGCCAGTCGCTTTGAGGCTTTGCACACGAGCGCACTGACGCCGCTGGTAGGGCGTGAAGAAGAACTCCAGCTGCTGATTCGACGGTGGTCACGCGCCAAGAACGGCGAAGGCCAGGTGGTGCTGCTCTCCGGTGAGCCTGGCATCGGCAAATCTCGACTTACTTTCGCCCTGCTGCAACAGCTTGCGCGTGAGCCGCACATGCGACTGCGTTACGTCTGCTCCCCGCAACATACCGACAGTGCGCTCTACCCGATCATTTGCCAGTTGATGCGTGCCGCCGGTTTGGAAGATGATGACAGCCCGCAAGCCAGATTGGACAAGCTGGACAAGTTGCTGGCGCAAACCTCGACCTCGCACGAGGATGCGTCGCTGCTTGCCGAATTGCTGTTACTTCCGAACGACGGACGCTATCCCATCGCTGAAATCGAGCCGCAGCTCCGTCGTCAGAAGACGCTGCAAGCTCTTTGCTCCCAGCTCAAGTCGCTTGCCCGGATCAATCCCGTGCTGATCATCTTCGAAGATGCGCATTGGACCGATCCCACCAGCCTCGAATTGTTTGGTCGGGTGGTTGATCTGGCCGTGAGAGACCGGGTCTTGATCATTGTTACTTACAGGCCGGAATTCAGCCCGCCTTGGATCGGACGGTCGCACGTGACCGTGCTGACCCTCAATCGGCTGGCGCGGCGCGAGGTCGATTCCCTCATCGAGGGACTGATCGGCGGCCGATCGTTCCCGGCGGGGATCCGCGAGGACATCATCGAGCGTGCCGACGGGATTCCACTGTTTGTCGAGGAGATGACCAAGGCGGTGTTGGATGCCGAGGGTGACGGTGAAACGCAACGGACCGCCCCCAGCGAACCAACCTCCGCTGCGGTTCCGGCAAGCCTTCAGGCGTCGCTGCTGTCGCGGCTGGACCGACTCGGCCGAGCGAAGGACCTGGCCCAGATCGGCGCGGCAATCGGCCGGGAATTTCCACACATGTTGCTGGCCGCCGTCGCGGGAAAGCCGGAGCCAGAGCTGAACTCTGACCTGGATCGACTTGTCGGTGCCGGCTTGTTGTTCCGGCAGGGCACTCCACCGCACGCGACCTACCTGTTCAAGCATGCCCTGGTGCAGGACGCAGCCTACAATACGCTGCTACGGGAGCCGAGGCGCGTATTGCATGCACGTATCGCCAAAATCCTCGAAAATCAGTTCGCAGATCTCGCCGAGAACCAGCCCGAGCTGCTGGCGCGCCATTACACAAAGGCAGACCTGAGAGAGAAGTCGGCGCACCTGTGGGGCAAGGCAGGGCAACGGTCGCAGGAGCACTCGGCTCTCGTCGAAGCCGCCGAACAGCTCGGCCAGGCTCTGGCGCAAATCCAAAGCTTGCCCAGCACGCCCGACCTGCGGCGCGAACAGATCATATTGCAGGTTGCGCTCGTGAACACGCTCATGCATGTCAAAGGGTATGGCTCGCCCGAAACCAAGGCTGCCGTCGATCGGGTCAGGATGCTGATCGAGCAAGCGGAGCGGCTCGGAGAATCTCTCGGTGACACCTCGTTGCTGCTCTCGGCTCTGTTTGGCCAGTGGATCGTCAATTTCATCAGGTTTAACGGTGACGTCGCGCGGGAACTCGCGGCACGCTTTCTGGCGCTGGGCGAGAAGGACGGGAACGCGGTCCCGCTTATTGTGGGGCACCGAACGATGGCAAGTACGCTCGCGTTGATGGGGGATCTCGTCGAGGCTCGAGCGCACTACAATGAAGCGCTCGCCCTTTACCGCCCGGCCGAGCACCGGCGGTTGATGACGCGATTTGGCCAGGACCTGCGGGTGACCTGCCTGGCCTTTCGTTCAATGGCCTTGTGGTTGCTCGGCTATCCTGAAGCTGCGCTCAAGGATGCAGACTGCGCACTGATGGAAGCGCGCCAGATTGAACATGCTGCCACTTTAATGTTCACGCTGAATTTCCCGATTCTCATTAACACGTATTGCGGGAATTACGAGGCGGCAAACGACCATATCAACGAACTTGTTGCTTTAGCCGAGGAGAAAGGTGCCCCGTTCCGAAAGGCGGAGGGTGTGCTACGGCGTGGTTATGTTCTAACCCTTACAGGGAAAGCCGCGACGGCAGTTGAGATGGTCGCGACCGGTATCGCTTTGTGGCGATCGGCCGGGTCGACGATATTTACGCCGGAACAGGAGTTCATGTTGGCAATCGCCCATGCAGATTCGAGCCAGTTCGATGAAGCATGGGCCTGCATCGGCAAAGCAATGGCGGCGATGCAGGCAACCGGGGAACAATGGTGCGAAGCTGAGGCTAACCGCGTGGCGGGTGAAATCGCGCTCAAGTCGCCACAGCGGGACGTGGCGAAAGCGCGAGCGTATTTTGAGCATTCCCTGGCCGTTGCGCGAGCACAGCAGGCAAAATCGTGGGAATTGCGTGCGGCCATGAGCATGGCGCGGCTCTTGAATGAGCAAGGCAGGCAGCAAACGGCATGTGACCTTCTCGCCCCCATCTACGCCTGGTTCACCGAAGGTTTTGATACAAGCGACTTGCGAAAGGCCAAGGCCTTGCTTGGCGAGCTTCACTGACAAGGCGGCCGGCCGACAAGGGTCTCGCGTTGGGCCGTCTCAAACGTGCGGATCAGGCCGAATGTCCGCATTGCATCCCCCCATCGTTGTCATGGCCGAAATGGGTGGGATCAAGATCCTGCAGGGCGAGGATGCGTTAAAAAGCTACCGCTTTCATCATTCACGACGATCTAATCAGAATCTATATGCAGTAAACGTGGCTTGCCTGGACGGGCTAAGCCCATTCGATTTCTCTGAGGTGCCTGTCATGGATGGCGTCAATCACACGAACGACACTGGCAGGCCAACGCGTCGAGCAGGCACACTCCGCGTCATCCCGGCTAACTAACTATCGCTGTCAGCCGACAACCCCTCGGCAAGCTCTCGCCTGGAAACTGACCGCCTCCATGTTGCAGACTTTGATGCCGTGGAACGGCGGTGCGCGGAGCACCAGAAGGTAATCGCGGTGGTTAGCGCGACCGCCGAGGCCTAGTGCCGCGCCAGCTTGTCGTAGCGGGTGCCGATTCCGCCGCCATATCAGAGATGCACGTAATCGCCCGGGGCATCCGGCAGAGCCTGGCTGCTGGCGACGCCGACGTGCGGCGGTTCGCACAAGCCGCCTGATCGTGCGGACAGCCATGCGCTCCACTCCGGCCACCAGGATCCCTCATATCCCGGCGCGAGTTTCAGCCATTCATCCGCACCGACATAGGGAGCGTCCGCGCCTTTGGTCATGACCTGGTAAGTGTGCCCCGGCTCTGCGGTGGCGCGACGATGCCGGCGTTGTGACCGCCGCCGGTCAAGAGAAAGGTGACGTCCGCGTCCACCTGGTAATGGATCTTGTAAACCGATTTCCAGGGCGCGACGTGGTCCCTAACGGTGCCGACCACGAACATTGGGGTATGGATATCCGAAAGCGCGATAGACTTGCCTTTCACCAGATAACGGCCTTCGGCCAGATCGTTGCGCAGGAAGAGCTTGCGCAGATATTCGGAGTGCATGCGGTAGGGCAGACGGGTGGCATCGGCGTTCCAGGCCATCAGATCGCTCGGCGGTGCTCGCTCACCCATCAAATAGCCGCGCGCGACCCGCGACCAGATCAGGTCGTTGGAACGCAGCAACTGGAAGGCACCGGCCATCTGCGTGGTATCGAGAAAACCACGCTGCCACATCATGTCCTCCAGAAACGTGACCTCGCTCTCATTGATGAATAACGTCAGCTCGCCAGCCTCGGTGAAGTCGGTCTGCGCAGCAAGCAGCGTAATCGACTTCAGCCGGTTATCGCCATCGCGAGCCATCGCTGCGCCGGCGATCGACAGCAGTGTTCCGCCGAGACAATATCCCAGCGCATGGATCCGCGGGCCGGGGACGATCAAGTTGATCATTGCAAGCGCGGCTTCGATCCCGAGCACGCGATAATCATCGAACGCGATGTCGCGATCTTCCTCCGTCGGGTTTCGCCAGGAAATCATGAAAACGATAAAGCCCTCGTCGGTCAGATATTTCACCAGCGAATTGTGAGCTGACAGGTCGAAGATGTAGTACTTCATGATCCACGCCGGGACGATCAGGACCGGTTCGGAGCGGACTTTTTCAGTTGTCGGATAGTATTGGATTAGTTCGATCAGGTGGTTGCGAAAGACCACTTTGCCTCGCGCAGTCGCGACGGTTTTGCCGACGACGAACTGCTGATCTTCGATCGAACGCTTGCCCCGTGACAGCAGCCGCACCAGGTCTGCGTACCAATTCCGGAAACCGAGGACGAAGTTCTCGCCACCGCTCCGGAATGCCTTCTGTAGCACTTCGGGATTGGTCGCGGCGAAGTTGGACGGCGCCAGCGTATCCAGGATTTGTCGAACCGAAAACTCCACCACCGCTTCATTGGCCGGTGCGACTCCGCGTGTCCCGGTGGTGGCGTTGTGCCACCATCGTTCGCTCAGCAGGAACGCTTGCGCGAGGAGATTGAATGGTGGGCTCTCCCATTCCGCGTGTGCGAAGCGTCGGTCCTGCGGCTGCGGCTTGATCAATGACCACGGGGCCTGATCCGGCGCGGTGACGCCAAGCCCCGCCCCGAGCAGACGTCCAGCGCCCCGTACGGCCTCTTGAACGATTTCCATTTGGCGTTGCGGGGCCGTCGCCAAATTCCAGGCCCAATCCATGTAAGCGAGTGACAGTGCAGCAGGCGAGATGCCGCCGGTCAGTCGCGCCAGCATCGCATGGAAAGCACGATCGGCGACGTGGTCTTCGGATGCGGAAATCGGGTTCGGCGCTGGCGAAGCTCCGGCTTTGCCAGGCAGGTGGAGGTCTTGCCCTTCGCTCTGCTTATGGGCAGGACAGGGCAGCAATGGTGTTTGCGCCTTCTCGATGCTGGTCGATATCTGCTGCACAGGAAGCTCCTGCTTTGGAAAGGCCGTGAAGCCCCGGGCCTCCGAGAGGAGGAGTCTCTTTAGGCCGTGCCGACCAGCTTCGATGCCGCTTCGACCATCCGCTGCCCATGCTTAAAGAGCCGGTCGCAGTCGCGTCGAATGAAATCGATCTGATGTTGGCCGCATTCCCGGCACATCGTCTGGATGTTATTGACGGAATGGGCTCCCGCCATCTTCGACAGGAGTTCGGCAAGCAAGTGCGTCTCCGTTCGCGCCCGGTCGAACCACTCCTCCGTGGCGAAGATCGCCTCCTCAACCAGGACCCGCTGGGCGCCGAACAGGACATTGATCAACCGCGTGTGCGCCTGTCCGCCTGGCCCTGTCTTCTCGACGACCGGTCGTTCGGCCGTCGCGACACGCGCTTCGGACATCTCAGCCATGGGGGCCTCCTGTCAATTCCATTCGGCAAACACCATATGGCATCGCACAAGGCCCATGTTGAGCTGCATCAACTCGCAGCCGCCGGCCGCACTTGAGTTCGATCAAATGACGCCGGCACCGCCGGAATATCGTTCCGACATCAGAGCAATCTTGAACTCGCGGAGTCCCCCATGCGCGCCCACCAGATCATGACCAAGCCCGTCATCACAGTCGCTCCCGACGCGACCATCGTCGATGCTGCCAATCTCATGCTGCAGAAGCATGTCAGCGGTCTTCCGGTGGTGGACGCCAGCGGCAAGCTCGTCGGGATCGTGTCGGAGGGCGATTTCATCCGCCGCAGTGAAATCGGCACGCAGCGCAAACGCGGCCGCTGGCTGCGTTTCATTCTAGGCCCGGGCACATCGGCCTCCGATTTCGTTCACGAGCACGGCCGCAAAGTCTCGGAGGTGATGACCAAGACGCCGCTGACCATTAGCGAAGACACGGCGCTGGCCGAGATCGTCGATCTGATGGAGAGAAACAACGTCAAGCGGCTGCCCGTCCTGTGCGACGGCAAGCTGGTCGGCATCGTGTCGCGCGCCAATCTGCTGCAGGCTGTCGCGAGCCTCGCCCGCGAAGTCCCCGACCCGACGGCGGACGACGATCACATGCGCGATCGCATCATCGCCACGATGGAAGAGACCGAATGGTGCCCGTTTGGCCTCAGCGTGATCGTGAAAGACGGCGTCGTTCACCTCAGCGGCGTCATCACCGAGGAACGCGCGCGCCAGGCCGCGATCGTCGCGGCGGAGAATATCGAGGGCGTGAAGAAGGTGCACGACCATCTGTGCTGGGTCGACACCATGTCCGGCATGTATCTGAACTCGCCGGAAGACGAGGACCTGGCGAAGGCGAGCTGAGCGATCAGAGCAAACCGGCCTGAGCGAAGCGAGGCCACCCGCGCCCAACCTCCGGCATCACTGCGGGCGCAAGCGAGGCAATCCAGACTTGCTCCGCGGATGCAGGCTGGATTGCTTCGTCGCTTTGGCTCCTCGCAATGACAGGCTCAGTCGAAGACGCTTGTCCGGCTTTGCCGTTCGCGGATGCTTTACAGCAGCTTCCCGTCCGGCCCAAAAAACGGGTGTGGCCCGTCGAATTCGCCGATCGGCACCTGGTGGGTCACCAGGTTGCCGAACTGCTCGCCCGGAAACCAGGCGTGGAGATGCAAGGCAGGCGGTTCGACCTTGAACGACGGACCGCGCAGATGCGCAAGATCGAGATCGACCGCATGATTGGGCGCGGGGCAGATCGTGCAAGGACGGCCTGCAAACATGGTCAAGGTCGCGCGATGCACATGGCCGCAGCCGATGTGCCTGATCCGCGGATGGCGCATGACGATTGCGGCCAACTCGTCCGCATTGCGCAGGTTCTGGCGATCCATATGCCAGATCCCTGCAACGAATGGCGGATGATGCAGAAAGACTAGCGCCGGACGATCCGCTGAAGCGGCCAGCGCTGCCTCAAGCCACTGCAGGCTCGGCGGGGCAAGCTCGCCATGCGGCGCGCCTGGCACACTTGAATCGGCTAGCAAGAGATCGATCCCGCCGAGCTCGATCCTTTGGTCGAGCGGGCCGGAGCTGTGCGCGTAGCCGGCTTGCGGGAACGCCCCGCGCATCAGTTCGCGAGAATCATGGTTGCCTGGAATGGCCGCAAACGGCAGCTTCAAGGCCTGCAGCAAGCGCCGCAGATGCTCATATTCCTCCGGGCTCGACGTGTCCGCGAGATCGCCCGAAATCACCAGGAAATCAGGCGCGGGCTCGAGCGCATTGAGAGTAGCGACGCATCGCTCAAGTGCCTTTGCGGTGTCGACGCGGCCATAGGCGAGCGCGCCCGGCGCCTTGATGTGCAGGTCCGAAATCTGCGCGATGAGAACGGGTTTCGAGGGCATGGGTTCGTCAGGTCTCCGGCGGCAACAGGCGAATGGCGTCGGGCGCGATCGACAGCCCGACCCGTTCCCCCGCCTTGGCTTGAATCGTATTCGGCGCGTCGATCGTGAGGGGCTTGTGGGCGGCTCCGCTGACGACCAGGCGCTGCCGGTCGCCGACAAAACTGACGCTATCGATTGTACCTGACAAGGAGGAGCTGTCCGCTGAAATGATCCCGATCGTTTCGGGGCGGATCATCACGACGGCTTCCGGCAGGTTGTGCGCGCAATGGATTGGCAAGCGTCCGCCCGGCAGCACGAGCCGGCCATTTTCGACTGTAGTCTCGACGATGTTCGCGGCACCGATGAATTCGGCGACAAAGCGGTTCTGCGGCGCGAAATAGATCTCGCGCGGCGAGCCGATCTGGGCGATGGCGCCTTTGCGCATGACGACGATGCGGTCGCCGAGTTCCATGGCTTCCGCCTGGTCATGCGTGACATAGATCGCCGTTATGCCGAGCGCCCGCAACAGGCGGTTGAGCTCGCCGCGAAGCCGCTCGCGAAGCGCCGCATCAAGCGCCGTCAGTGGCTCGTCCAGCAGCAGAATGCCGGGCCGGATTGCGACCGCCCGCGCCAAGGCAACGCGCTGGCGCTGACCGCCGGAGAGCTGGTCGATGCGCCGATTTTCCAAGCCTGCGATGTTGGTCAGAGCGATCAGTTCGGCGACCCGCGCCGCACGCTCCGCTTTGGGCATGCCGCGGATCTTCAGGCCGTAGGCGATGTTTTCCGCGACCGTCATATTGGGGAACAGCGCGTAGGATTGAAACACCATGCCGACGTTGCGGCGCTCGATCGGCAACGAGGTCATATTCTTGCCGTCGAACAGCACCGTTCCGCCGGGATCTGGGTGTTCGAGCCCGGCGATGATCCGCAGCATGGTGGTTTTGCCGCACCCGGAGGGTCCCAGCAGGACCAGTGTTTCGCCGCGTGCGATCTCAAGCGTCGCGGGCTCGAGCGCAAGCGTACCGTCGGCGAAGGTCTTGCCGCAATTTTTGATGTCCACGGCCGCGCCGTGTCCGCCAACCGCGCTCATCTCGTCTGCTTCCCGTCCGCGAAGAGCTGCATCGCCACCAAAAGCGGAATGATCATGATGAAGAAGATGAGCGTATAGGCGGAGGCCACTTCCAGCCGCATCGAGGCGTAACTGTCGGCAAGGCCGATCGGCAATGTCTTGGTCAAGGGTGTGTGCAGCATCCAGGTCAGGTTGAATTCGCCGAGCGATAGTGTCACCACCATCAGGCTGCCGGCAAGAATGCCCGGCACGGCATTGGGGACAATCACATCGCGGAAGCGCCGCCAGGGCGAGGCACCAAGCGAGGCCGCGCCTTCATCGAGGGTCTTGACGTCGACAGTGGCAAACACGGCCATGACCGAACGCACCATGAATGGCATGGTGAAGATGACGTGACCGACGAGAATGAACAGCCAGGATCGCCGAAATTCGCTGGCACCCCCATAAGTCAGCAACAGGGCCAGCGCGAGGGCGAGGCCTGGAATCGCGACCGGGAGGGTGATCACCTCCTCGATCATCCGTGAAATCTTGCCGCTCCGGACATGCAGCGCGTAGGCCGCCGGCACCCCGACGAGCAGCGTTACCACGAGCGTCGCAAGGGCGATCACGTAAGAAAGCAGGATTGTGCCGGCATAGAGCTCCCAGACCTGCGCGATCCATTCCAGCGTCACCCCTGACGCAATCCCGCGGAAGTAATTCACGGTGACGCCGGCGGCGATGGAGAGTCCGGCAGGGACGACCAGGAACGCGGCGACGAGCAACGTGAAAAGGAGCTGTGCGGTGAAAAGCAGGCGATCGCGCATGGACTATCCCGCGGCCGCCACCGCGCTGCCGCTGAAGGAACGGGCGAGCGCCAGAATGAACCAGGTGATGACGCCGAGCCCGACCGAGAGTGCAGCCGAGGTCGCAAAGTTCGCGGCCAATGTAAACTCGGTGTAGATCAGCATCGGCAGCACGTCGATATTCGTCGCCAGCGTAAAGGCGGTGCCGAACGCCCCCATGGCGGTGGCAAAAGCGATGGCGCCAGATGCGACGAAGGCCGGCGCCAGCGCCGGCAACACCACATCCCGCTGCACCACCCATGGGCCCGCACCGAGCGAACGCGCCGCCTCCTCAAGACCTGGGTCGAGCTTCTGCACCGCGGCCATGATGGTGAGGATGACGCGTGGAATCGAGAAGTAGAGATAGCCGAGAAACAGCCCATAGATCGAATAGGCAAAAACCAGCTTCTGCCCGGTCAGATGGCTCGAGAGATCGCCGATGACGCCTTGCCGGCCGGCGAGCAGGATAATCATGAAGCCGACCACGACGCCGGGAAAGGCCAGAGGAAAGGTCAGCATCGCGATCAGAATTGATCGCCCGGGGAAGCGATGGCGCTGCAGGAACATGCCGGCGATCGTAGCCACGATCAGTGTGACCACGGTGGTGGCGGTCGCCAGCAGCACGGTGTTGATCAGCGTCGCGCGGTAGCGAGGCTCGGCCAGGATCGCGAGGTATCCCGCCAAACCCTGCGGCCCTTCCGCGCCGGTGACGATCAGCCGCGCCATCGGCAGCAAAAAGAACGCGGCCGTGACCACCGCAAGCGGCAACAGGCACAGCCCGAGAAAGGATCGATGCGACATCGGGAAATGGTGCCCCTGCCTCTCAAGCCGAGGCACCATATTGCATCAACGGACCTCGGCGAGATAGCGGTCAACAAAGCCTTTTTGCGCGTTTTCCATCTCGCCCCAATCAACGCTCTTGGCGCGCGCATAATCGCTGTCGGGCAGGAATTTGTTCTTGACTGCCTCAGGCAGTTCGATGGGACGGGCCGGGCGAAGATAAGCATTGGTCCAGATCGCCTGCCCCTTGTCCGACAGAAGATAGTCCAGCACTTTCTTGGCCTTTTCCTTGTCGGGCGCATTCTTGACCAGGCCGACCACGTAGGGGAATACCACGGAGCCCTCGCAGGGGATCACGAACTCAAAATTGCCCTTCTCAGAATACTTCGCGCGATAGGCGTTGAAGTCATAGTCGAAAAGGATCGGCATCTCGCCTGAGACGACGCGGGCGTAGGACGTCTGCTTTGGAACGATCGGCTCGTTCTTGCGCAGTTCCTTGAAGAAGTTGATCGCGGGGTCGAAGTTGCCGGCGGAGCCACCGAGCGCGAGATTGACCGCGACCGCCCCGACGTAGCCGACCGCAGCCGAGCTTGGATCGAGATAGCCGACCATGCCCTTGTAGTCAGGCTTCAAGAGATCCTTCCAGCAGGCCGGCACCGGCTTGCCGCCAAGCGCATCCTTGTTCACGAACAGCCCGAGCGTGCCCGAATGGATCGTGGTCCAGTAACCGTCGGGGTCCTTGAGGCCCGCAGGCACCTGGTCCCAGTTGACGGGCTTGTAGGGCTCCAACGCATCCTGCGCTTTGGCCTTCATTCCGAAGTTGACGCCGAAATAGCCGATATCGGCGACCGGATTGTTCTTCTCCGCCAGGATCTGCGCCAGCGCCTGCCCGGAGTTCTTGTTGTCGTGCGGGATATCGTAGTGAAGATCGGCCTTGATCGCCTTGAGCATGGAGGCCCAGTCCGCCCATTCCGGCGGGCAGTTATAGCAGATGACATCGGCCGCCTTCGCCGACTGGCACGGCGCCAGCACGGCCAGCACCATCAACATCAGGGCAAAACGGACAGGCTTCATGCGTAGGCTCCGATGTATCGGCAAGGACCTGAGGGAAATGGCCCCCAAGTATAGGCCGCGCATGAAGGTTTTGCGACGGATACCTTTTTGCTTTGCAACAAAGCTGGTTTACCCGCGGCTCATCGCGGGACCACTGCCGTGGCCTCGATTTCGACCCGGGCTTCCTTCTCGACCAGGCGCACAACCTGCACCAGCGCCATCGCCGGATAATGCGAGCCGATCATCTCTCGATAGACCTGCCCGAGTTCTTTCAGGCTTGAAAGGTACTCGTCCATATCGACGACGTACCACGTGAGCCGGACCAGGTGCTCCGGCCGCGCCCCGCCCTCAGCCAGGATGGCCGCAATATTGCTCAAGGTCTGGCGCACCTGCGCGACAAAACCGGTCGGCAACCGACCCTGGTCGTCCCAGCCAATCACGCCGCCTGTCACCACGATGCGGCCATCGGCAGCCACACCATTGGCATAGCCCTTTGGCATCGGCCAGCCGCTGGGCTGCAGGATCCGCGCCCCGTCGACGCGTCCGTCCTTTGCGGTCTGCAGAACCGCGAGGTGAGGTGATTTCGGCGTGCTCACGAACAATCTTCCATCATGCGAGTGGATTCATTCCGCGGCCATGCCGGGCGAGGCCGCGCCGGCCTGCGCCATCTGTCTGAGGGCGAACCGCTTCAATTTGCCGGTTTCGGTCTTCGGTAGCTGCGCGACGAATTCAATCGCCCGCGGATATTTGTAGGGTGCGATCTCGCGCTTGACGTGATCCTGCAAGGCCGCAACGAGCGCGTCGTCGCCGACGAGACCCGAAGTGAGAACGACATAGGCTTTGACGATCGTGCCGCGCGCCTCGTCTGGCGCACCGACGACCCCACACTCGGCCACGGCGGGATGCGACAACAGTGCGGCTTCCACCTCCGGCCCGGCGATGTTGTATCCGGAGGAGATGATCATGTCATCCGCGCGGGCGACGAAGCAAAAGCGTCCCATTTCGTCACGAACGAAGGCGTCGCCTGTCAGATTCCAGCCATCGCGCACATAGTTCGTTTGCCTGCTGTCGGCGAGATAGCGGCATCCAGTGGGTCCTCGCACCGCCAGCTTGCCGACCGTGCCCGCCGGCTGCTCGTTCATGTCTTCATCGACGACCTTTGCTTCGTACCCGGAAACCGGCCGCCCGGTCGTTGCGGCGGCGGCGTCTTCCACACGATTTGTGATGAAGATGTGCAGCATCTCGGTGCTGCCGATCCCATCCAGGATCGGCTTGCCCGTCTTCCGTGTCCAGCTTTCGAAAACCGGTGCCGGCAAGGTCTCGCCGGCAGAGACCGCCAGGCGCAGCGATGACAGGTCTGCGCCCTTGTCCATTGCCGCCATCATCACGCGATAGGCGGTCGGCGAGGTGAAGCAAATCGTGGCCCCGTAGGTTTCGATAATCTTGACCATCTCGGGAGGTGATGCGTTCTCCAAGAGCGTGGCCGTGGCACCGAAGCGCAGCGGAAAGATGGCGAGACCGCCGAGTCCGAAGGTAAATGCGAGCGGCGGCGAGCCCACGAACACGTCATCGGGCGTGACCTTGAGAACCTCTTTTGCATAGCCATCCGCAATAATCAGGAGATCGCGATGGAAATGCATCGTCGCCTTCGGCTCACCTGTCGTGCCTGACGTAAAGCCCAGCAATGCGACGTCGTCCCGTCCCGTCTTGACCGCCTCGAACCGAACCGGCTTGTTCAACGCCACGCGATCGAGCTCCGCGTCATGGTTCGACGTTCCATCGAAATTCACGACCTGCTTGAGGAAGCGGCTGGTCTTCGCGCAGGCCACCAGTTCGTCGGAGATGCGGCTGTCGGTCAATGCAAGCGCGACCTCAGCCTTGTCGACGATCTTGGTCAGTTCTCCCGCGCGCAACATCGGCATGGTGTTGACGACGACGGCACCGGCCTTTGTTGCCGCAAGCCATGCCGCGACCAGCGCCGGATTGTTGCCGGAGCGGATCAGGATTCGATTGCCGGGCTTGACGCCGTAGTTCTCCACCAGCGCATGCGCAAGACGGTTCGACCAATCCGCAAGCTCCTTATAGGTGCGCTGCCGTCCATTGCCGATCAGCGCGATGCGATCGCCCATCCCCTTCTCGACAATGCGGTCGGTCAACTCGACCGCGGCGTTGAGATATTCCGGATATTGAAACTCCGGCCGCTCAAGCAGCAAGGCCGGCCATTGCTGGAATGGCGGAAGGTTTCGCCGCGTGAAATCATCGACGTGGCCAGATGGGCCAAGGCTCGGAATTTGACCTGACATTTGCATCGCCCCTCTTGTTTCGGGACCAAGATTCAGGACGCCCGGCAGCGTTTCATCCTCAAAACATTTTATACTTAAAATAATTCGACGCAATAGCGGAAAGTTGGGCATTCGACGCCCTCGATGTGGGCGGCGGCGGACCGTTCAGCGACCGGCCAATTCCTTCAGCCGCGCAACCATTGCCGAGTCCGGATCGGCCAAGGGTGCGATCGCGGTAAAATGGTTGGCATCGGCGATCGTGCCAAACCTGGTTGCAACGCCCGCCCGGCCCCATTGCTCGACGATTGTGCGGCTCTGGCGGAGATATTCCGCGCTTTCCCTTTCGCCAACCACCGCGTCGAGGATCGTCCCCTCTCGTGGCGGCCAGAACAATGGACTTGCGGCTCGCGCCGAGGCCTCATTCAGGCACAGCGCCTTGTTGATCGACGTTGCAACCAGCGGGAGGAGATCGAACAATCCGGAAATGGCGTAGGCCGCGCTGACAATATCCCTCGGCAGCTCGGCATCGATGGCGGGCCAATCCGTCGCAAGCAGGCACGCCGCGAGATGTCCGCCCGCGGAATGCCCGCTGATCACAAGTGACCGGCCATGCCGCGCCAGCTCGCGGATTGCCGCGCGCATTTGCTCAATGATTGCACCCACCGTGACGGATGGGCAAAGGTCGTAACTCGGAATGGCGACGCTGATCCCATGGGCGTTCAGTCCGCGTGCGCAATGGCTGAAGGACGAACCGTCCAGAGCCTGCCAATAGCCACCGTGAATGAAGACGACGATCGGGCCGTCTCGACCGCCAGCAAAGAGATCAATCCTGTGACGGGCCTCTGGCCCATAGGCGATGGTGCGCGCCGGGTTCTGCTCGCGATACGCAGCGGCATCTCGGGCCCATCCGGCCATCAGAACTGGATTTTCCGGAACTCGGGCCCGATTGTTGTATTCGAGCTCGTAGTCGATGTCCGCCATTTGGCTCACGGTGCCCGTCGGTTCGCGGCCTTCTGCGCTGACGCTTTTGTCTTCGCCAATAGCCGCATCAACTCGCGCACATCCTTGGGCGACAAGTCCGAAAAGATGTCGGCGATCCAGCGCTCATGCTCAGCCGCCATCTTGCGAAATTCCGCACGACCGATTTTTGTCAGGCGGATCACCTGAACGCGGCGATCGGTATCCGACGTGCGCCGGTCGAGATGGCCGGATTCGACCAGACGTTCGACCAGTCCGGTCACGTTGCCGTTCGACACCATCATGCGTTTGGAGACATCCGACAGGGTCATGCCGTCAGGCGCCTTATCGAGCTGCGCCATCAAGTCGAACCGCGGCAGCGTCACGTCGAAGCGCTCGCGCAGACGACTGCGCACCTCACCCTCGATCAAGGTCGTGCAGGTCAGAAGCCGCAGCCACAACCGCAGTTCGTTGCCGTGATCTTCGGGCAGTTCAACGGCCTTGGTCTCTGAATCGAGCATCATGACGAAATCAACCTGCCAGGAGCCGTGAGCGGCGTCTGATCTTAAAATTGCCGGCCGGGCCAATCATTTTGACCTTCAAATATCTTGCGTCGCGGCACAAGTCAAAATTGAACGTTCCCGATCTCGAGCGGGAGATTCTTTAGATTTCAAATAACTGGCGCGACGCTTGCATGCATCCTGTCGCGGCGGCGTAAGCTCATTGCCGGTTTGCTTGCGCGGTGAGCCGCAGCCGGAATAAGGTTGAGAGCTCGGATCCCGGCTCTTTCCGCTCAGATCGAGGCCATTGATCAGGGGAGTTGTAATGAGCAAACAGTCGAATTGGGCCGGACTGGCGATCCTGTTGAGCGCTGTGTCAAGCGCGGCCCTCGCGCAGGACAAGATCAAGATTGGCGTCATCGCCACCTTGTCAGGGCCAGCGGCGGTGCTTGGCCAGCAGACGCGCGACGGGTTTGCGCTCGCGGTGAAAGATCTCGGTGGCAAGATGGGCGGCAAGAACGTCGAGGTCATCGTCGTCGACGACGAGCTCAAGCCTGATGCAGCCGTGACCAAAGTGAAAGGCCTGCTCGAGCGCGAGAAGGTCGATTTTGTCGTTGGTCCGATCTTTTCGAACATTCTGCTCGCGATTCATCGGCCGGTCGTCGACAACAAGACCTTCCTGATCAGTTCCAACGCTGGTCCGTCTAGCTATGCCGGCAAGGGATGCAACCCGTTTTTCTATGTCACCTCGTACCAGAACGACCAGGTGCACGAGATTCTCGGCAAGGTCGCCCAGGATCGCGGCTACAAGCGGGTCTACTTGCTGGTGCCGAATTATCAGGCGGGACGGGATTCCGTCGCCGGCTTCAAGCTCGACTACAAGGGCGACATTGTCGAGGAATCCTACATGCCGCTCGGCACGCTGGATTTCCAGCCGGAGCTTTCCAAGATCGCTTCGCTCAAGCCGGACGCGGTATTCACCTTCATGCCCGGCGGCATGGGCGTGAACCTCGTCAAGCAATACCGTCAGGCCGGGCTCGCCGATACCATCCCGGTGCTGTCCGCCTTCACCGTCGATGAATCGACGCTGCCGGCACAGCAGGATGCCGCGGTCGGCATGTTCGGCGGCGCCAACTGGGCGCCCAATCTCGACAATCCCCAGAACAGGAAATTCGTTAGCAGCTATGAGGCAACCTATAACGGCGTGCCCGGCACCTATGCCATGCAGGCTTATGACGCTGCGCTGCTGATTGACAGCGCCGTGAAGGCCACCAACGGCGATCTGGGCAACAAGGATGCCGTCGCATCGGCGCTGAAGAAAGCCGATTTCACCTCGCTGCGCGGCAGCTTCAAATTCAACAGCAATGGCTATCCGATCCAGGACTTTTACCTGACCAAAGTGGCCAAGCGCCCCGATGGAAAGTTTCAGACTGAAATCGTGCAGAAGGTCTTCGAGAATTACGGCGATCGCTACGCAAAGGATTGCGCGCCGGGCAACTAAGACGAGGGAGGACAACGTATGAAAACCGAGATCGCCGGGATCACCCGGGCCAACGAGGGCATTCAGGGCATCACGTGGAACATCCTCGGCCAGACCTATGTGCCGAAAAACCGCACGGACAACTGTTTTTCGTGGCATGCGACGTTCCCGTCCGGCACATTTGTCCCGCCGCACGTCCATCCTGATCAGGACGAGTATCTCTATATCCTGGAGGGCCGGCTCGACTTCATGCTCGATGGCGCCGAGGAAATCGCAACGCCGGGAGATACGGTGCGGCTACCCATGGGCAAGCCGCACGGCATCTTCAACAAATCGCAGCAGCCGGCAAAAACGCTGTTCTGGGTGTCGCCCACCCGCAGGCTCTATGACCTGTTCTGGGCCATTCACAACATGAAGCAGCAAAACCCAGAGGACGTGGTCAAGCTCGCGGCCGAATACAACATTCACTTCTTGCCGCCGCCTCCGGCCTAACTGGCCTGACGGTCTTCCTGGCGGGATACCACGCGTGCGGCAAATCCCGCTCTCGCCGCGTATCCCCGCACGATCGCTTCGCGCGCCTCGTAGTTCAACACGCTATCGAGATCAGTGAAGCCTTGGGGCGCGAGTTGCTCCACTGCATCGATCACCCCTTCCGGGCCGCCCTTGCGATTTGACGCAACGATCTCCGCAGTCATCGGCAGGCGCTGACTCTCATAGGCCACCAGCGCTTGCCGCGGGTGCTCGGACCGCGCCAGCGCATCAGCGAGGCACCGGGCGTCGAGGATCGCTTGAGACGCCCCATTTGAGCCCACCGGATACATCGGATGCGCGGCGTCGCCGAGCAACGTCACCCGGCCGCTGGACCAATAAGGTAGCGGATCGCGATCGCAGCAGGGATACTCCCAAAACTCCGGCGTTGCGCGCACCAAAGCGGCAAAGTCAACCTGGGGAATGAAGAAACCTGCAACATGCGGCATCAGCTCTTCCGGCTTGCCGAGCCTTGACCAATCCTCCTGGCGCGGTGGCGGCGCCATGCCGTCGCCGATCCGCACCAGCACGGCCCAATTGGTCAGCCGGCTTGCCGGGCTCGAACCTTCGGCGATGGGATAGACCACCGCTTTCGCATTCAAGCCGCCGGCAATGATCATTGATCGCCCGGTCAGAAAGGCCGGCCAGTCGATTGCGCCGCGCCAGAGCATCAGTCCGTTCCAGCACGGCGGTCCCTCGTCGGGAAACAGCGCCTGCCGGACGTTGGAATGGATGCCGTCCGCCCCGATCAGAATGTCACCGCGCGCGGTGTGAACGTGGGCGCCGTTACGGTCGAAGAAATAGGCGGTCACTCCGCCTTCGTCCTGGGAGAACGAACCGAGCCGACAGCCGGTCCTGATAGCGTCGGGCCCGAGACGGTCGAGCACCGCCCGATAGATCACCGCCTGCAAGCGACCGCGATGGATCGAGAACTGCGGCACGTCGTGCCCGGCGTCGAGCCCGCGCTTCTCGTGCCAGACCTGCTGACCGTGACGCGTCAGATAAAACAGCTCGGCGGTGCGGATCGCAACCTCGTCGAGACGATCCAATAGACCAATTCCCGCAAGCTCACGGATCGCGTGCGGCAGCGTATTGATGCCGACGCCGAGTTCGCGGATCGCGTCAGCTTGCTCGAATACCTCGCAATCAACGCCGCGGGCCCGCAACATCAGTGCGGTGGTCAGACCACCGATACCGCCGCCGACGACAATTGCCTTCATCGCGCCAACTCCGTGCACCCGAGGACGAGCTACAGAACGGCACTAGCGTCGCACGCCCAATCACTCCGCCGCAAGCGGCTTTGTCGCCTCGGCTTTCAGCTCCGCCCGTGTCTTCGGCTTGGCCTTGATTTTCAGGTCCTCGAAATCTTGCCTATCTCGTACGCTGTTGCGGAAGATTTGCTCTTTGCCCGGCAGATATTGTGGCGGACAGAACACGCCCTCCACACCATACCAAGCCGCGGCTTTCAGGGTGAAGGCGGGATCGACCAGGTGCGGGCGCGCAAGGGCCACCAGATCCGCGCGGCCGGCGGCCAGGATCGTATTCACCTGATCGGCCGTCGTGATGTTGCCGACGCACATCGTGGCAACCCGGGCTTCGTTTCGGACCTGATCGGAGAACGGTGTCTGGAACATGCGGCCATAGACCGGCTGGGCATCACGCACGGTCTGTCCTGTCGAAACATCCACCAGGTCGACACCAGCCTCGGCAAAGGCGCGTGCGATTTGCACGGCATCATCGCCGGTGATGCCACCCTCTGCCCAGTCGGTTGCGGAAATGCGCACCGACATCGGCTTGTGTTTAGGCCAGACCGATCGCATCGCCTCGAACACTTCGAGCGGAAAGCGCAAGCGATTTTGCAGCGAGCCGCCATAAACGTCGGTACGCTTATTGGTAAGCGGCGAGATGAAGCTCGCAAGCAGATAGCCGTGTGCGCAATGCAGCTCCAACATATCGAAGCCGCAGCGCTCGCCGCGCTCGGCCGCGGCAACGAAGGCCGCCTTGATCGCATCCATTGCGGCGCGATCCAACTCGCGCGGTACCTGGCTGTCAGGAAAGTAGGGAATAGGTGAGGCCGACACCACGTCCCAACCGCCTTCTTCCAACGGGCGATCGATACCCTCCCACATCAGCTTCGTCGCCCCCTTGCGCCCGGCATGTCCGAGCTGCAGCGCGAATTTCGCCGCCGAATTGGCGTGCACGAAATCGACGATCCGCCGCCAGGCGGCTTCCTGCTCGTCATTCCAAAGGCCGGCACAGCCCTGCGTGATACGGGCGTCGCGGCTGACGCAGGTCATTTCGGTGAAGATCAGGCCGGCGCCGCCGATGGCGCGCGAGCCGTAATGCACGAGATGAAAATCGCCGGGCATCCCGTCTTTGGCCGAATACATGCACATCGGCGATACCACGGCGCGATTGACGATCTCCATCTCCCGCAAGCGGAACGGCTGGAACATTGGCGCGACCGGCCTTTTGATATCGACATCAAACCCCTTCGCGCGAACCTGCCTGGCAAAAGCCTTGTCGACCTCGGCGACGAAATCCGGCGCCCGCAAACTCAGGTTGTCGTAAGTGATGGCCTTCGAACGCGTCATCACGCCAAAGGCAAACTGCACGGGATCGAAATCCCAGAAGCGATCGACATGTTCGAACCAGACCAGCGATACGTCGGCTGCGTGCTGCGTCTTCTCAACCTCCTCGCGGCGCCCCTGCTCGTATTTCTGCAAGGCGGAAGCCACACTCGGAGTATCGCGCAGAGCGTCTGCCAGCGCGATCGCATCCTCCATCGCAAGCTTGGTCCCCGACCCGATCGAGAAATGCGCGCTTGCTTTGGCATCGCCGAGCAGGACCATGTTCTCCTTAACCCAGCGCTTGCTTCGGATCATCGGGAAGTTGCGCCACATCGAGCGGTTGGTCAAAATCTGGTGACCACCTAGGAACCAGCCAAAAATCTCTGCCATCCGATCGGCCGACTCCCTTTCGCTGAGCCCTCTAAGTCCTGCACGCACGAATGTCTGGGGATCGGTCTCGAAGATCCAGGTGGAGCGCCCTGCCTCATATTGATAGGCGTGGGCAATGAAAGGTCCCCACTCGGTCTCCTGGAAGATGAAGGTGAAGGCGTCGAGCGGCCGGGTCGATCCCATCCAGGCGAACATATTCGCGCGCACGTCGATCTCGGGCTGGAAATGGTCGACATATTTCTCGCGAAAGCGACTGTTGATGCCGTCAGCCAGGATGACGAGATCGGCATCGGCGAGCCGGGCCTCATCCTCGATTTCGGTCTCGAACCGAAGCGTGACGCCGAGTTCGCGCGCCCGCTCCTGCAGGATCAAGAGCAGCTTGCGTCGCGAGCAGCCGCAGAAGCCGTTTCCGCCGACCCGATGCACGGTGCCGCGAAAATGGACGGCAATGTCGTCCCAGTAGGCAAATTCCTCGGTGATGCGGCGATAGCTCGGCAGATCATATTTTTCGAAATTGTCCAGCGTTGCATCCGAGAATACAACGCCGAAACCGAAGGTATCATCCGCGCGATTGCGCTCGTAGACCGTGATTTCTGCCTCTGGCCGCTGCTTGCGCAAGAGGATCGCGGCGTAGAGACCGGCCGGTCCACCGCCGATAATCGCGACCTTCATAGGAGCCTCCGGCTATCGCAACGCCAAATTATTTTAAACCTAAAATATTCTAGCGCAAGTCCCCGCATCGGGCGTCGAGCAGGCGTCAGTTACCCTGAAATAGCGGTTTCGTCTTGTTCGCAAAAGCCTCGAAGGCGCGGGTGAAATCGGCGGTCGTCATGCAAAGTGCCTGCGCCACGGCCTCCGCCTCTATCGCTTCTTCCACCGACATCGCCCACTCCATGGCGAGCATCCGTTTCGTCATGGTGTTGGCGAAGGTTGGGCCATGGGCGATCTCACGCGCAAGCGATTGCGCATCCGAAAGCACCTGGCTGGCCGGGACTATACGGCTGAAAAAGCCCCAGCGCTCGCCCTCCTCGGCGGTCATGAAACGACCGGTATAGAGCAATTCGGAAGCCCGCGATTGCCCAATGATGCGCGGCAGGATCGCGCAGGCTCCCATATCGCAACCGGCAAGGCCCACCTTGTTGAACAGAAAGGCGACCTTGGCGCCGACGGCGGCGAGTCGCATATCGGATGCCATGGCGATGATCGCTCCGGCGCCGGCACAGATGCCACCGACCGCAGCGACAATCGGCTGCGGGCATGCCCGCATGGCTTTGACAAGGTCACCGGTCATGCGCGTGAACGCGGTCAAACCCTTTGTATCCATTTTCACCAGGGGACCGATAATCTCGAACACATCGCCACCGGAAGAGAAGTTTCCACCGGCACCGGTGACAACGACCGCGTTGACCGCGTCATCAAAGGCGCAGGCTCGAAAGAAATCGGTCAGCTCGCGGTAGCTCTCGAACGTCAATGGATTCTTTCGTTCAGGACGATTTAAGGTCACCGTGGCTACGCCCTCAACGACGGTGAGCAGAAAGTGCCGAGGAGAATAATCTGCCAAGGGTATGGTGACGGGATTGGCTGGACGGCTCATGATATGTCCTACTTCTCGGTTATCTCCTGGGATCGCACAGCGATCCTAAACCTCTCCGCCGGCAACCGCGATGGCCTGCCCCGTGATCGCGCTCGCGCCCTCACCACAGAGCCAAAGCACGGTGTCGGCCACCTCCGCCGGGGTGACCAGGCGCCCCTGCGGGTTGTGGCGGGAGAGATCGGCCAACGCCTGCTCGCGGCTGCGCCCAGTCTTCTTCATGATATTGTCGATGCTGGTCGCAACGAGATCAGTATCAGTGAAGCCCGGGCAGACCGCATTCACGGTCACGCGCGTGCTCGCTAGCTCGAGCGCGAGTGAGCGCACGAGGCCTACGACTGCATGTTTCGCGGCGCTATAGGCGCTCACATAGGAATACCCTTTCAGACCCGCCGTCGACGCGACGGCGACAATTCGCCCGTAAGGCCGATCCTTCATGCCAGGCAACACCGCCTGGATCGCATGCACGACGCCCATGAAATTGACATCCATCATGCGCCTGAACAGCGCGTCATCGGATTTTTCAAAGGGGGCGGATCCGGCGGTACCCGCATTTGCGATCAGAATATCAATCGGCTGCCGAACCGCGGCGGCGGCAATTGCCGAATGGACTGCCGACTGCTCCACGACATCGGCCACTTCCGCGAAATGCGCCGCACCCGCAGCTACGACCGCATCGAGAGCCGGACGATGACGGCCAACGACTGTGACTGTCGCACCAGCACGGACCAGCGCTGCGGCGACCTCGCGACCTATGCCACGGCCGCCACCCGTCACCAGCGCATGCGAGGAATGCGGCAGTCCGGACATGCGCAAACCTCCCCGTGTGGAGTTCAGCCTCGGTGCTTCGCGTATATTTTAAGCCTCAAAGTTTTGCAAGGAAGGCTCTGGCCGGTCAGGAGCGCCAAAATGCTTTAGATATAAAATTATGGCTTCCCATCCTTCGGCAGCCTGTTAGCATTGGCACGCTCGGAAAATCGGAGATCTGGTGTGCCTGCGTTTGCACCCATCAAGACCGACGATGGTCGCTTCTGCTACGAAGCGGCCGGCGACCCCGCTCTGCCGCCGCTGATATTCTTGCATGGGATCGGGGGCGCGGCACGGGCCTGGCGACGCCAGCTCGAGGCGTTCAGTAGCCGGTATCATGCTCTCGCGTGGGACATGCCTGGTTATGGCGGCTCGGCCCCGCTTGCGAGCGTAAGTATCGCGACGCTCGCCGGCGCATTGCAGGATTTCCTGCAACAGGTCGGCGCCAGGAGACCTGTGCTGGTCGGCCACTCGATCGGCGGCATGATCGTCCAACAATGGCTCGTCGACCATCCCCATAGTGCCCGCGCGGTCGTGCTTGCGCAAACCAGCCCGGCCTTCGGCAAACCCGACGGTAATTGGCAAAAGTCGTTCATCGCGGCACGGCTTGGCCCGCTTGATCGCGGCGAGAGCATGGCCTCGTTAGCGCCGGCACTGGTTGCGGAACTGGTCGGCGATGATCCTGACCCCGCCGGAATGCAAATTGCTCGCGAGTGTATGGCGAGCGTTCCGGAAGCGAGTTATCGCGCCTGCATGCTGGCGCTCCTGGGGTTCGACCTGCGCCAGGCGCTGAAGCATATCAGGCAGCCCACGCTGGTGCTGTCGGGCACAAAGGACAACAATGCTCCGGCGCCGATGATGGCCAAGATGGCAAGCTTCATTCCATCGGCGAGCTATGTTGAACTCGCGGGCGCAGGCCATCTCGTCAATTTGGAACGTCCGGAGGCCTTCAACGCTGCGCTCGACCAATTCCTCGAGGCGAAGGTCAACCAAACGGAAGCAACGACATAATGATGCGACACGCCAGCACAGATGCAACCGGGGTCGGCAAGGCCGGTCTCGACGCGCCGATCTTCGATCCGGCGGCATTCCGCCTCTCCGGGCAGCAGGCTGAGATCATCGCGCGCGCACGTGAGCTCGGCCAGACCGTGTTCGCGGAGCGCGCTGCGGTCTATGACCGTGACGCAAGGTTTCCGACCGAGAATTATGCCGATTTGCATCGTGCGGGATTGCTCGGGATTTCCATCCCGAAAAAGCATGGCGGTCTCGGAGCCGACTATCAGACCTATGCCCTTGCGGCCGCGGAAATCGGCCGCTACTGCGGCGCGACCGCCCTGACCTGGAACATGCACGTCTGCTCAACGCTCTGGTCGGGGCCATTGGCCGATGATCTCGACATGGATTCGCAAACGCGGGCAGAGCATGAGCGCCGGCGCGCCATTCACTACAAACTCATCGTCGAGAAGGGCGCCATCTACTCGCAACCATTTTCAGAAGGTGGCGCGGCTGCAGCCGGTGGAGTTGCTTTCGGCACGGAGGCGAAGCCGGTCACGGGCGGCTGGATCGTGAACGGGAAAAAGATCTTCGCCTCGCTCTCCGGACATGCCGACTATTACGGGGTGCTTTGCACCGAGATCGCTGAAGGCGAAAAAGCGTCGCGTCGCAACACGCTCTATCTTGCCATTCCAGCCAACGCAGGCGGCGTCTCTGTCGTTGGCGACTGGGATCCGCTCGGCATGCGCGGGACGGTATCGCGCACGCTCCTGTTCAAGGACGTGTTCGTGGAGGACGATGCGGCCCTGATGCCGCGTGGCGTCTACTTCCAGGCGGCGCTGCGCTGGCCGCATATGTTCCTCACGCTTTCGCCGACCTATATGGGCCTCGCCCAAGCGGCTTATGATTTCACGGTCCGTTATCTGCGCGGGGAAGTTCCGGGCACGCCGCCCGTCAAACGGCGAATGTATCCGACCAAGCAGATCGCGGTCGCGCAGATGCAAATCAAACTCGAGCAGATCAAGGCGATTTGGTTTCAGGCGGTCAGCGAGGCGCGCGCCAATCCGAGCAAGGAGCAGGTCTTGCGTGCCTATGCCGCGCAATATTCGTGCATGGAAGGTGCCAACGAGATCGCGACGCTGGCGATCCGCACCTGCGGGGGTCAGGCCATGCTGAAATCGCTGTCACTGGAGCGAATCTACCGCGATAGCCGCTGCGGCTCGCTGATGCTGCCATGGACCGCAGAGCTTTGCCTTGATCGTATCGGGAGAGAGGCGCTCTATGAGGCCGGCGAAACGGACGACTGACGGTGGATCTCTGTACGCTGATTGAGCGCAACGCGGCGTTCGCTCCCAACAAGCCCGCGATCCGTTTCGAGGGCGAGACCCTCAGCTACGCGGCTTTGAATGCACGGATCGAGCAGGCCGCACGCGCCTTGAAAGCGGGATTCGGCGTCAACAGAGGCGATCGCGTCGCGATCCTCAGCCTCAACCGGCCCGATTATCTGGTACTGCTCTATGCCTGCGCCCGGCTCGGCGCGATGCTGGTGCCATTGAACTGGCGGCTCGCCGTCGCCGAGCAGCTCTTCATCCTGTCCGACGCCGCTGCCAAGGTGCTGGTGCTTGAAAATGCCTTTGCTGCACTTCTCCCGGATCTGGCCGAGAAATTGCCTGGCACTGCCGTTGTCGGCTTCGACTTTGCGCCTGCCCGCGGCAGCACATGGAACAGCTTGCTGGACCAAGACTGGGGGGATCGTCGCTACCCGCACACAGACCTGTCGTGCCCGCTTCTGATCGTCTACACCTCGGGCACCACCGGCCGGCCGAAGGGCGCCGTGCTACGCCAGGAGGCCTTGCTGTGGAACGGGATCATGAGCCAGCACATGCATGGCCTCACCTCGGACGATCATGTGCTGACTGTCCTGCCGCTCTTCCACGTCGGCGGCCTGAACATCCAGACCACGCCGGCGCTGCATCAGGGCGCGACGGTCACCCTTCATTCGCGGTTTTCACCAGATACGACGCTTGCCGCGCTGCAGCGTGATCGGCCAACGTTGACCGTTCTGGTGCCCGCGACCATTCAAGCTGTGACCGACCACCCTGTATGGCCGATGGTCGATCTGTCCTCGCTGAAGGCTATTACGACCGGCTCGACCATCGTGCCGCAGCACTTGATCGAACGCTTGGTCGCACGCGGCGTGCCGGTGCTGCAGGTCTATGGCTCGACGGAAACTTGCCCCATCGCCATCTATACGAGGCTTGGCGGCGACCTTTCACGGGAGGGCTCGACCGGCCTGCCCGGCTTATCCTGCGAAGCGGCAATCATCAATGATGCCGGCAACGAACTGCCGCCGGGCACCCCAGGCGAAATCGCGGTGCGCGGGCCCAGCGTCTTCCACGAATATTGGGGAAACGAGCACGCAACGCGCGAGGCGCTGCATGACGGCTGGTACCGAAGCGGCGATATCGGCCGGCGTGATAGCGACGGCTATTTTTGGGTCCATGACCGCAAAAGAAACCTGATCATTTCCGGCGGTGAAAACATCTATCCGGCGGAAGTCGAGCGTGTGCTGATGGAGCATCCCGACGTTGCCGAATGCGCGGTTATCGGCCGGCCGGACTTGCGCTGGGACGAAGTGCCGGTCGCCTATGTGATCCGCCGATCGGGGGCTCAGATCGAGGCGGAAGGCCTGAAGGCCCATGTTCAATCGCAACTCGCCCGCTTCAAGGTGCCACGGGAGATCATTTTCGTGGAGGAACTGCCTCGAACGGCGTTGGGCAAGGTCCAGCATTTCATGCTGAAAGAGCTGGATGCGCGATCCCGCGAGCGAGGAGACGGAAGTTGAAAATAGCGGTCTTGGGAGGCGGCAACGGTTCCTTTGCCGCTGCAGGTGATTTTGCGCTCCAGGGCCACGATGTGCGGCTGTGGCGGCGCGATATAGAGCAAGCGTTGGCACATCGCACCGAGGGCTCTCGCATCATCGTGAAGGATTCAAACGGGCGGCACGATGTGCGGCTCGCGCTGGTGACCACCGAGATCGGCGATGCGGTGGACCAGGCCGAGCTTATCGTCTGTCCTGTTCCCGCATTCGCTCAGGCTGAGATCGCCAAGCAACTCGCGCCGCGTCTCCGCGATGGCCAGGTCGTATTCTTACCACCGGGAACTTTCGGCACCATGATCTTTGCGAGCGCTTTGCGCGACGCGGGCAATCCCGCGAGCATAAGCGTTGCGGAGACGGGCACGTTACCTTGGCTTACGCGCAAGCATGGCCCATTCGAGGTTGCCATCACTGTTCGTGCCAAACGGCTTCCCGTCGGGGTCTTCCCGCTTCGCACTGCCGATCATGCGCTCTCGGTGATTGGACGGGCCTTTCCAGGAGTGATCGAACCCTGCGGCGATGCACTCTCCGGCGCGTTGATGAACGCCGGCCCAATTATTCACCCACCGCTCATCATCATGAACGCGGGCCCGATCGAGCACTTCGAAAGCTGGGACATCCACAAGGAAGGCACGCAAGCCGCAATCCGCCGCGTTACCGACGCGCTGGACGCCGAACGAATTGCGGTGCGGGAAGCGCTCGGCTACGGTGCGCCGCATTTTCCTCTGGCGCATCATTATGCCAAGGAGGGCGAGATCTGGATGTATGGCCGCGGCACGCACGAGCGTTTAACCGATTCAGGGGATTGGCGAGAGCGAATCGTTCTGACTGAACACCGCTACATGCGTGAGGATTTGCAGATCGGCCTCTCGTTTCTGGCATCGGTAGCCGAACTGGCAGGCATCTCGACGCCACTCGCTCGATCATTTCTCGCTATCGGTGGTGCGATTTGCGGTGAAGACTTCGTGAGCACCGGACGCACACTCGACAGCCTTGGTCTGGGCGATATGGATCGAGGCAGCCTGCAACGCCTGTTGCGTGAAGGTTTCACCAGATGACCGCAACGCGCTCTTCAATCGCCTGTCTGGGAGCAGGTCGCATGGGCCGTGGTATCGCGGTGGCATTCGCCTATGCGGGCTATCCCGTCACGATGATCGACATCAAGCCACGCTCGCCGGAACAATTTACAAGACTTGAAACGGAGGCGCTTGGTGAAGTTCGAAAAACACTCACGAGTCTGACACGATTTGGACTGCTGACCGTTGCCGAAGCCGCCGCGGTGCTGGCGCGCGTGACAGTAGCTCCTGCCGATCATAGCGTCCCGGCAGTTGCCGAAGCGGGGATCGTGTTCGAAGGCGTCCCGGAGGTTGTCGATCTCAAACGCGACGTGCTGGCCCTTGCGTCAAAGGCGGTCGGCCCCGACGTCGTTATCGCTTCCACGACCTCCACCATCTTGGTCGATGACCTCTCAGGGGCAGTCGCTCACCCCAGCCGCTTTCTCAACGTGCACTGGCTCAACCCAGCCTATCTGATTCCGCTGGTCGAAATCTCGCCCGGAGCAGCTACCGATCCTGCCGTTACCGCACGGATGAAGAGCTTGCTCGAAAGCATCGGCAAAGTACCGGTGGTCTGCGCAGCGAAGCCCGGCTTTATCGTACCGCGTATCCAGGCGCTGGCGATGAACGAGGCCGCGCGGATGGTCGAAGAAGGTGTCGCTAGCGCCGAAGACATTGATAAGGCAATCCGGTTCGGCTTTGGATTTCGCTATGCCGTTCTCGGCCTGTTGGAATTCATCGACTGGGGCGGCGGCGATATTCTCTATTACGCCAGCCGCTATCTCGAGGAGGCGCTCGGCAGCGACCGTTATCGCGCGCCAGACGTCATCTCCCGCAACATGCGGGAGGGACGCATCGGCCTGCGCACCGGCGCCGGCTTTCTCAACTATTCCGACCTCGATATCGATGCCTACCGCGAACAGCGACTGTCCGAGCTGGTTGACATGCTGCGGCATTTCGGCCTGGCGCGGTTCCCGGTTGTCTAGCGTGGCCTCATAAAACGGGCACGGCTCGATCTGACCACCATCCCATTTGCGACATGGTTCGACCGGTATTGTCCTGCCATTGCTGGCTGAATCGCGAGAAGACCTTCACTATGGCGGTCCCCCTAATGTGAGCTGCTGTGCCGCGGGCCTCAACCGTGAGCAGCGAGCCTCAGCGGATCATTGAGCAATCGCGCCGGGGCAATTCGGCGTACGCAGGTGCTGAAAGGGGCCGGCCAGCAGTAAGGGACACAAAGGCCTATTTCGACCGAGAGACACCCTCGTTCGAGATGATTTCAAACCCGACCGGTTCGATATCCGAGGACGTCACCTTCGTAACTCCCGGCGAGGTCGCTTGGGGGCCCACTGACGTCGGCTGCTGTGAAGGGTTTCGCATGCCGGCCGCTTGGGCGACGGCTCCGCGTATTCGGCGGCCAGCGTCTGAAACCCTGCAAGGGAGGAAACGTGCTTAAGGGACGTAAGACGGTGCCGCAGGCGCTATGGCGGTTTGAGCGTCGCGGGCGAGCTAGCTGATTTGGATCGGCTCTGCCGAGGCTGGTCGAGAGCCTGACCGTGACGAACGGATTTGCAGGACTTCCACGCGGTCATGATGTGTCGATCCTGATACGGTTCGTTGGAGCTGTCGGCTGATGCCGTGGCGTGCAAGCGCGCGAACACCTCGATAATGTTCATGCCACCGGCGCAGCACGGAGAACTCGACTTGCTGGGGTCCGCGCAGCACTGGTGGGCTGCAGATTTCGCAATGGCGAGCAGCTCGCGCGCGCGTGCAATATTGCCGGCGCAAGCGCCCTTGGCGAACAGGCCGTAGTGGCGGACGCGATTGAGGCCTTTTGGCAGCGCGTGGATGAGGAAGCGCGGATGAACTCGTCTGTGGCAGTCCTCATCTGCTTCTATCGATGCGGTGGTTCTTCCACTTGAAGGTGACGCCTCGCTCGTCAAGGCGATCAGTGGCGACGCGGTAGGTGTAACGCGACAGATCGGTCAGCACCGCCTCCGGTCCACCGAACGGGCGCTTTGGGTAGACGACCCATTCGGCCTTGCGCAGCGGGTGCGAGATAAACAGCGGAGGATTGCGCCTCGGCGAGATGGGCGTGATCGCCAACGAAGCTCAGGCTGCCGGCTTGGTGCGTAGCGTCGTGGTTCTGTTCGACCAGGTGGCACGCCGGCCTGTACTTCAGCACCGGCGCGGCATCGAGCAGCCGCGCCACTTGCTCCACGCTCAGCACCACCGGCACCTTGCGCCGCTCGTGAATGACATGCGTATGTTCGACGATCTCATGGCGCCTGAGTGTGAACCAAGAAGAACCGCAGCGTCGAGATCGTCTGACTGACCCTCGGCGCGCCGACGCCGCTCGCGGCCAGATGCAGCTGGTACCGGCGCACGACCTCGAAGCTCGCCGCATCCCGCGACCGATGACATGACGACGCAAGTTCGCGCCGAAGACCGACCATGTGCAGAGGGTCAAGAAGTTCGCTGCGTGGGGCATGGCGGAGCGCAATGCCGATGTGCCGCAGGAGAGACGAATTGAGTTCCGCATTGGCATCAATTTCGGCTGTGTCATGCGCGATGACGGCGACCTTTTCGGTACCGGTGTCAATGTGGCCGTGCGGCTCGAACGGATTGCCGAGGCTGGCGATATCTGCATCGCTGGCCGAGTATTTGAGGATATCCAAGGAAAGCTTGACGTCATCTTTGAGCATGCGGGTGAGCAGCGCTTCAAAAATATCATTCGCGGGCTCATGGGGCGATTTTTGCCAGTGGATTGATCGCGCTCGTCGAGATGATTGCACCGTGAGTTTGATCGTCTTGCCCGTCAAAGCGATGGTGCCAGGGATCATCGCGGCGAACGTAGCCTCGCTCATGGTTTAACGTAAGTCCAGCCCTGCTCTTCCAGCTCGATGACGCGGACGACGCCGGATTTGACAACTTGCGCCTGCGGAATGATCGGTATGTCTTTGTTCTCTGCCTTGTGCATGTTCTCCTGGGTGTTGCCACAGGCTTTGAACGAGACCTCGGGCGTGCTGAGCGCCATCGTCTCGATCCGAGCCTTAACCGGCGAGGTGTCGTCGCGCAGCATGTGCAGGCCCGGCCCAAACGTGATCACCTCGATTTTCACCTTCTCGCCGAGATCTCTGTAGTGTTGCGTCACGTTGATCGCGTTATTAAGCGCGAGGTTCATTGCCGCGGCATCGTTGATATTCACCTGCAAGATCAGACGGTGCAGCTTGGGTTTCTCTTCTCGAGCCTTGTCCAGGCGCGCAAACGCCAATCGGTTCCGCCTGTGCGCGGTCGTGTGCGGCCTCTTAGATATGTGCGGCTTATCCGTGACGGTTGATGGGCTGATTGCCGGCGTCCAATAATGGTACTGCGCCAGTGATGGCGACACCGCCAGCAGGAGCGCGGAGGCGCCGATCGTCGTTGCTTTCCCAATATGCCCGAACATGCTCATGATCCGTTCCCGTCGAAGAACGCTCCACTCAGCGTCAGTTATTCGGCTTCGCGATGGCGTGCGGCCATTTGCATGGCGCGGTACTCTTGGCGCGCACCGTCTCCAGCCCAAACAGAGGGAAATTACGTCCTGAGCGGCTCCCACGAGGCGCAAGAGGTGCAAAGCCACTCCACCGTCCCCCAGAAGCGATTGTATCATTGCAACCGCATCGACCTTGAGCGAGACGCCGGCACCAAATGCCGGCACGGCAGCGGCGATCTGCAAAGGCGGACCACCATTGGTGCGATAGGAAACCCCGAAATCATCGCCGTGGCCCGAGATGGCAGGCCCTGCGACCGCAAGTTCAGTGCGCCCTCTACGGCAACGAATTGACCGCTGCATCGCACTGCCGCCTGGAACCTCGCGCCATGGTATTGTCGCGGTGGCGATCGGCGTGAAAGCCTCGGGCGACATTGTCTGGCTGATGATCCAGCGGTTTTCCTTGGCTGCCGGAGCGGCCGCAAGGGCGAGGGCACGCGACAGCCTGTCCAGGTATTCCAGCCGGTCGGCGCCTTCCGTCAGCGAGCAGGCGCGAAGCCGTGCCATCGGATCGTCAGCCTCCCGCGGCAGCGCAATTCTGCTCACCGCTGCGAATGCAGCCGAGACGGAGACGACCGCGCGTTTCACTGCGAGGCCTGTGTTGCCCGCGCGTGGGCATCGAGCCAGGCCTGCGCGGCGGGGAAGCGCGCAAGCCCTGGAACCCTCGCAGCAAGATTGATGGATTTCCATTTCGGATCGAAACCCGGCGCCTGCAGCTCATCGATCCGCGAGAAAAGATGGTCAATAAAACGCGCGACGCGCTCGAACCGATTCGTATTCGCCGGCCAATTGAAGGCAACCAGCGCGGTCGGTACGGCAATCGTCGCCACGCGCTCGCCCTGCTTGATCAGAGCGGGGTAATCGTTCGCGTCGAGCGACGCAGGAAGATAGTAATCCTCAAGCCTGCTCTCGTAGGGGACGGCCAAAAACTTGAAGCCCGGGTCCCAATGCCTGCGCACGAACGCATCGACCGGCTTCGACGTAACGAACACGACCGCTGCCATCTCGCCCTTGCGCATCTGCTCCAGCGCGACCTGGTGCGGGATGAAGGTCTGCTGCACATCAAGGCCGAGCCGGCTGAAGATCAACGGCCCCGAATAGGCTGCAGCGGTGCCTTGCGTGTTGAAATTCACCTTCTTGCCGGTGAGATCGTTCAAACTCCGGATCTCCGGCCGGACAAAGACATGCAGCTCAGAGGGAAACAGATTGAGCACGTAGGCCAGCCGGCGCTGGATATCTGGCACCTGGCTCTTGTATTCGTCGAGTACGTCGGCGTTGATGATCGCCGCGTCAATGCCGCGCAGATAGAGCAGTGAATTCACGTTTTCAGTAGGGCCACGTGTCACGATCGGCAGCACATGCAGATTGTCTCCGTCATCGACCACGCGGGACATCTCTGCGGCAAGACGGATGGGCGCGCCCTCGATGAGGCCTCCGGCAAGACCGACCGTCCAGGCGTTCATCGCCACTTGCGGCGTCGGCGGCGGCGCTTGATGCCGCATCAGGTGGACGTGCTGCGTCCAGAGCTTTTTGGTCTTCGCCTCCACCCAGGACGGATGAACGAGGAGCAGCAACAAAGCGAATGCCGGGAGCAAGAGCGGCGGCCGTAATCTAAGAAATCCGTTCATCATCAACTCCAATCGGGGGACTTTTCTTCGCGATCCCGCGCTGCGGCTATCTGGCCTGGCACCTACCGAGGCAGCGCGTCGAGCCGTTCTTGCGCCTCCGTGATTCCGCCGGCTTGAGCTTTTGCGTAGAGATCCCGTGCCTTGGCTGCGTCGCCGAGCGTCCCATACGCGCCCCATTTGCGAAGAACGAGCGGATCATACGTCTCCGCGAGCGTAAAGCTCGCGTGAGCACTGCCCGTCTCGGCGGCGCGCTCGAGCACAAGTCGCGCCGAGCCGATATCGCCCTGACCGAGCAGCACGCTCGCCCGCGCCACCAGTCTTGCAGCCTCCGCAGCACGCTCAGGCTTGGGCTGGGCATTGCCGCGAGCCGCTGAGACGGTTGTGTCGTTCGCAGCAGCTGGCTTGGCCGCCTCCGGCCCACCTTGCGCAGCCTGACGGGCGGTTGCGATCCTAGATGTCGTGGGGCCATCTTTCGTCCTACGCTCGGACGCAAGCTCCCGCTCGAGCTGCGCTGCCCTGTCGCGCGCCTTCTGCAACGATTTGCCCAGCTCCATCGCCCCGCTCTCGGCCGCCTGCTTCAGCTGGGCAGCTTCGGCACTCGCCCTGGCCGCGAGCGCCGCCTGCCTTTCGACATTGCGGCGGGCCGCCGCAAGATCCTGCTCCAGCCGAACTGCCCGCTTTCCTTCCTCTTGCAGGGACTTTTTCAACTTCGCCGCGTCGCTTTCCGCGACCTGCTTGGCCTGGATAGCGTCGTCGTTTGCCTTGGCCGCCAGCCTCGACTGCCTCTCGACATCGCGCCGCGCAGCCGCGAGAGCCTGCTGCAGCCGCGCTTCGCGCTCCCACTCCTGCACGAGGGACTTTCGCAGCTCTGCCGCGCTGGACTGCTTGAAGCCTGTCACCTGATCGCCGGCCTTACGCGCTTGAGCCTCGTACGCGTAGATCGCGGTGTGCACCATCGAGAGGTCCTGCACCAGTGCCTCGGCCCTGTTGTGCTCCTTCTGCAGCGACTGTTTCAACTCCGCGGAATCATTCTCCGCGACCTGCTTCAACCGGGTGGCGTCCTCGTGCGCCTCGGCCGCTCGCGCCGTCTGCGTTTCGATATCGCGCCGCGACCCCGCAAGGTCCTGCTCCAGCCGCGCTGCCCTGTCGCGCTCCTGCTGCAAGGATTTGCGCAGCTCCGCAGCCTCGTTATCGGCCACTTGCTTGAACTCGGCCGGCTGCTCGCTAACCTTACGGCTCTGAGCCTCGCACGCATATATTTGTGTACGCGCCATCGAGAGGTGCTGCGCCAGCGCCTCGGCCTTGTCGTGCTCCTTCTGCAGCAATGATCTCAACTCAGCTGGGCCAATTTCCGCGGCCTGCTTCAGTTGGCTGGCCTCCTCGTTCGCTTTGGTGGCCAGCTTCGCCTGTGTCTCGATGCCACGCCGGGCTGCGGCAAGATCCTGCTCCAGCCGCATTGCCCGCTCCTGCTCCTGTTTCAGGGATTTTTTCAGCTTTGCTGCGTCGCTTTCCGCTGCCTGCTTGAGCTCAGCCGCAGCGTCGTTCGCCTTCGCCGCCAACGCCGTTTGTGTCTCGATTTCGCGCCGGGCCGTCGCAAGATCCTGCTCCAGCCGAGCTGCGTGCTCCTGCTCCTCTTGCAGGGACTTTTTCAGCTTCGCTGCCTCGCTTTCCGCTGCCTGCTTGAGCTCAGCCGCAGCGTCGTTCGCCTTGGCCGCCAACGCCGTTTGTGTCTCGATTTCGCGCCGGGCCGTCGCAAGATCCTGCTCCAGCCGAGCTGCGTGCTCCTGCTCCTCTTGCAGGGACTGTTTCAGCTTCGCTGCCTCGCTTTCCGCTGCCTGCTTGAGCTCAGCCGCAGCGTCGTTCGCCTTCGCCGCCAACGCGCTTTGTGTCTCGATTTCGCGCCGGGCCGTCGCAAGATCCTGCTCCAGCCGAGCTGCGTGCTCCTGCTCCTCTTGCAGGGACTTTTTCAGCTTCGCCGCGTCGCTTTCCGCTGCCTGCTTGAGCTCAGCCGCAGCGTCGTTCGCCTTCGCCGCCAACGCGGTTTGTGTCTCGATTTCGCGCCGGGCCGTCGCAAGATCCTGCTCCAGCCGAGCTGCGTGCTCCTGCTGCAGGGACTGTTTCAGCTTCGCCGCGTCGCTTTCCGCCGCCTGCTTGAGCTCAGCCGCATCGTCGTTCGCCTTCGCCGCCAACGCCGTTTGTGTCTCGATTTCGCGCCGGGCCGTCGCAAGATCCTGCTCCAGCCGAGCTGCGTGCTCCTGCTCCTCTTGCAGGGACTTTTTCAGCTTCGCCGCGTCGCTTTCCGCCGCCTGCTTGAGCTCAGCCGCATCGTCGTTCGCCTTCGCCGCCAACGCCGTCTGTGTCGCGAGATCGCGCCGGGCCGTCGCAAGATCCTGCTCCAGCCGATCTGCCCGCTCCCGCTCCTGTTGCAAGGACTTTCCCTGCTCCACCGGGGTGCTGTCCGCGGCCTGCTTAAGCTGGCTCGCTTCGGCGCTCGCCTTGGCCGCCGTCTGCATCTCGACAGCTTGCTGGACCGCCGCAAGATACCGCTCGATCTGCTCCCTTCGTTTGCGTTCCCGTTGCAGGAAGTTTCGCAGCTCGACGGTGTCACTGTCGTCCGACCGGTTCAGCTGGCAGGCCTCGGCGGTCTCCTTCGCCGCCAGCCCCGACTGCGTCTCAACATCGCGCCGTGGGTAGGCGAGCTCCCGACCCAGCATCTCGGGTTTGCGGTGTTCTTGTTCCAGAACCGGCTGCAGCTCCCGCGAATTGCTCGTTGTTGATTGCGCAACCTGCACCGGTCTGGCGCCGCCCTGGTTTGCTCGCGCGTGCCGCGCGTCAGGTAAACCCTGCGTCTCCGACGCCCAGGCCGCTGAGAGGCAAGCCGCAGTGATCCACAGGACCGCGGATCGCCGGCCCGCGGAGGAGTGCTTCGTGGGCTTTCGAGGAATGGGCGCCTCGTCCGAGCCGCCTAACGCATCAGCAATCACCTGCCGCATGCTGACATGCCCCATCCCGATTGGTCATCATACCCTTCGGCGGCAGGCGCAGTCTATTCCTCGCGAGGACGATCCTGGCCTACCCCTTTCGGGTTAGACTTTCTAGATCGTTCCGACTTGGAAAGGGCACGACAGGCCTTTATTTCATAATCCTTCTCCGCGATGCGCGCAGAAGTCTTCAACAGCGGTTTTTAAAGGATGGCCGCTGACTACCGCTATTGCCCGAATGCGAAGTATGGCGCACCTCTGAGAAGGTCTGCAGGGTCAGGGTAGACCGGAAGCGGCTTGCCCCGGCCAGGCCGACGCGATTGAAGGCGATAAGGTGCTAGTCTCCGGATTTGAACTAGAAAGTCTGACCGATCACGGCAACGAACCGCATGCTCGGCCGCTGCGCAGCTTCGCAGATCGCCTCGGCAACGGCATCGATGTGCCAAAGTGGAGGTGTTTAGCACCACTTAAGGGAGGCGTCCGTGTTGCAGGTTAGCACAATCGGTCTGGATACCATCAGAGGCCGGACAGATGGCAGCATCCGACTACGTGCCGATCTTCTTCAAAAATCGCTTGCATCTCGCGGGGCGTCCACAGATGAGTACACGCCCTATCCCGGGTGCCCAACAATCCCTTTGAGCAACTGCAGTAACCTCAAAAGTCCTGCTGTGAATGGCACGAACCCGCGTACAAACCTCCGGAACCCGGGATGTTCCTGGAGCTCCTTTGTCCGCAGCGTTGCTTTCCGCCGACCGGCGTCGTTTCGAACCGACCCAACGCGCGCACGTTGGCCGATTCTCTGACGCGCATCGCGCAAAACTGCCCGACTGCCATCTTCGCCGGATGTTTGGGTCTTTGGGTTTCTGGCTCCCCACCAGCACCACCACTGTCCCATCCGGCCCAGACTGGCTCCATCAACACGATAGTTAAGGCCTCCGGCTAGAGCACGACGGCGATCCCGCCGTTGACCGCGGCGGATACGGACGCATCATCGATCTCTTCACCAAGAACGAATGCCTCGCCTGAATACCTGATCCCCGTTATCCGTGTTGCTCGTCTGGCTAACCGAGAGACCAAGGGGTCAAGCTCACGGTCGGCGAAGAACTCATGGAGACCAACCCGGAGGGTCAAATCGAAAAGCATCAGGCGCGCTCTGTCGGTCGGCCAGGATGAGTCCAGCGGGATCTCGCGCGGCAGTCGCGTCGTCAAGCTGGTAGGCAATTTATGATACCAATCCCGTCGGCACCAAAGGCCTGATGACGGGCTCGATCGGGTTCGATCACATCTATGGCTATTTCATCGAGTGGGATACCATCCCCTGCCCAGCGTTCCGAATCTTTGTCGCCAGCTCAAGATTGAGCGTGAGCACTAGCGAGTGGAAAAGGCGGAACTTCTGCATGAATATTGAATCGTACACCACAACCTATACCCGCCCCGTCGACATCAAGAAGCTCGATTTCATCCATCGCCATCTTGCCGAAGCGGGCGTGCGCAGGGTGTTGGAGTTGGGCTGCGGCACTGGGCCTATTGCAATGTCGCTGGTCGCCAAGAACTGGCAAGTCAAAGGAATCGACGTCTCGGCAGAGTGCGTCGAAGTTGCTCGCTCTCACGGCGTCGATGCGCAGGTCGGCGATGCCGCAACCTTCCGGGAAGGCGCTCCCTATGACGCCGTGATCATGGCTGACGTTTTAACCGAAGTCGTGACACCACCAGAAAGCCTGCTTGCAAATGCTGCCGCCAATCTGCGGCTCGGTGGATTGCTGCTGGCTTCGACATCCAACGGCTATGGATGGTTCGAGCTGACCCAGCAACGACTCAATCCAAGAGCATATCTCCGCCGCAACAACACGCTGCGTCGGTTGCTTGGATACGATCCTTATGTCCGCGCGGACGGCGAGCGCCAGCAGTGGTACACCCGTCAACGAGTCTTGAAGATGGCTAAGGCTGCCGGGTTCGAGTTGTTCGATCAGCAAAATTCCGATTTCATGGATGGATCATCGTCGAGCGATATTCGCTTGGCAGACTGGCTGCCTTATTGGGCCGTATCCGGCTGGTACTTTGCGTTCCATAGAGCGAGGTGAGTTGACGAGGTGCGCGAACCCGGACCCTACATCACCAAGCTGCCGGCGCCCGAGCATGACGCACCGGAATGGCGCGCTGGATGTCGAGAGCGCAGGCCTCGCCGCGGTTGGGCAGCATCGGCCGCCATGGCGCTCGCGATCATCAACCTACCGCAGTCGAACTGCTGTGGGTATGCGGGTTTGCGCAAAGCAGACGCTTGCGGATGGCCTCTTCAACAAGCGCGAGCGCTTCATTGGCTTGTCGCACTTCGGCTTCAGCAATTTCGGCGCGAAGCTCTGCAGCCGTCACCTTATTCTTTTGGGCTTCGATACAAGTCTGCGCTTGTTCAAGGGCTCTGCAAGCCTCTTTCAATTTATCTTCGGTGGAGATAACGAATTCACGTTGCGCCCGCTCGGCGGCCTCGGCTCGCATTTCAGCAGCCCGTAATCTTTCCAAGGCGCTCGTGCAAAGCGACTGCGCGCGGGCTTCGGCCTCCCGGGCGTGCTCCTCCATCCTGCGGAAGACCTCGGCCGCTTGATCTACCAAATCCAGGGCTGTTGCTCCGTCCTCGGGTGCCGACGCTGGGACAAAGTTTAGGACGTTCTCGTCTTTCCGCACTGACGCTCTGGAACTACGCTGAGCCATGTAATTTACGCCCTGTCACGAACACACACCGGCGAGCGGCATCATGAAAACCTATGGTTAACGAATGGTTAAAAAGTTGTATGCACGAATCTGCCTGTGCGCGACAAGCCGATGATTCTGCCCGACGGGAGGACGCGGACGCTCGAAGAATTGCGGGACCGCCGCAAGCCGACCACCCTATGCACCGCTGTACGTCGCCCACTACGTTATAGTCGCACATAGCTGTGCGGCCGACGCGCGCCTCACACGCCTCTCGCTGCACCACGAACGTTCAGAGCGGCCGGCTTCCATAAACCAGCGCGTGCCGCGCCTGCTCCGCTGGTGCCGGCGCGCCCGAGCGCGGATGGAGGGCATCGAACTCCCGTCCAAAGGAGTCAGTCAGGCGGACGAGTTCGCGCAAGAAATGCTGCCCACCTGGGTGCGAGCGATTGCACCGAAGAAGGCGAGATCGACGATTCTCCGGATTGGTAAAGAACGCAACACGCACAACTAAGGTCGCCCAAGTTGGCCTCTGTCGGCCAGACTCAAGAGTGAAGAGAGGACCGCCGGCGAGCAATTGCTTGACCAAAGAGAGGTTCGCTCACCGACAGACGGCAACCGGTTTCAATTCGCTCCCTCGGCCAGCTGCGCCCTGAGATTTCAGTACACCTCCGCCGTCGCTGGCGACTGTCCCCACGCATCGCTCACTGACGGGAAGGTTGCTTCGCTGGAGGTCCGCTCTTGTTTCCTGGCACACCCGGAATCTTCGCAGGATCCTGTTGTTGCACTGCGGGGTTGCCTTGGTTACTTGAATTTGAGCCTACCGTTCCAGGCTTGGTGGCAGGACCACTCTTGCTTCCGGGCTGGCCAGCTATTCCGGCCCCTGAGTTTTGCGCACTTGGAGCGGTCGAGACATCCGACTCCCTGTGTTGAGCGATGGCGGCCGGAACGAACACGGCGCTAGCCAAGGCAGCGGCTACTATCATGTTCCTCATTTCGTCTCCTCCTCCGCCCCCGATCTATGAACGATGATGCACCCGCCCTCCTGCAGCGCGAACAGCCGCCCAACGGGCCCCTTGCGGTGCTTCTTCCTTCGAGGTGCCACGTCCGAGAACTGCATGCAATGGGCCGAGTTCCTTGAAAGCAAATATTTGATTGCGGAGCTCTGGGCGCCAGCATCCGGTGGCTCCGCGATTGATATTCGCGGTGCGGCAGCCGATCGACAGCTGCCGCTCACGACTAGCCCTCCCGAGCAAGCAGCCGTGCATCTTGCTCTTGCAGTCGAGCGCAAGCGCAGGCGCAATCGGCTGCCCCTGCGGCGACGCGGTCGATATCTCGACGCGCTGGGTGCGCTTCGCGAGGTTCGGGAACGCCAAGGCAAGCCACAGGTTTGGCGACGTTCCAGACTACTTGAGCGTGCTGTGAGACCCTCGAGACTCGATCGGTCGCTGTGATCACGCGGAATCGTTGCTGCCGCTGGTGATCCAGACCACACGCGCCAGAATTACTTCGAGCGGATAGTCAGCACATGGCTGGCCGCGATGAAATCGAGACAGCCCTACCCCGGCGTTTCGCTTGCGATCCGGTCCAAGCGCAATCGGTGTCGATGATCCGTGAGCAGACGTGCGCCTCCGATAACCGCCGCAAGTGTCCCCAGGCCCGTGCCGCCGGCGATCAGGAACATGATCAGGAGTTGGTATTTCACGGCATCGACCGGTTCGACGCCAGCAAGGATCTGGCCGGTCATCATTCCCGGCAGGGACACAAGACCGATCGCCGCCATTCCGTTGATCGTCGGCATGAAGCCGCTTCGCAAGGCGTCGCGAATCACCGGCAGCAGCGCCTGATACCGCGTAGCTCCCAGCGCGAGACAGGTTTCCACGGCCGCCCGCTCACGCACCAGCCCGTTCGTGAGCACGTCCAAGCCCAGGCTTACCCCGGTCATGGTGTTGCCCAGGATCATCCCCAACAGCGGCAGCGCATAGCGCGGATGATACCAGGGCTCGGGGTGCAACTGGGTCAGAAGCGAAAACATCGTGACGGTAGCGGCAGCGAGCAACGTGCATCCCGCGCCCAAGCCGTAGGTCCAAAAACCCAGCAGTCGCCGCTTCTGCCGCACGGCGATTTCGCGCGATGCGAAGATCACCATTATGAAGGCCGCTAGCGCAGTCCAGAACGGCGAGACGACGGCAAAGAGGAACGTGAGCACATATCCGACGAGCACCAGCTGAACCACCATCCGTATCGTCGCGATGGCGAGTTGTCGTTCTAGCTTGAGGTGAAGCACAAGCGAGAGAATGCCGTCCATGACGACGAGCAGCGCAGGCAGGATGAGATCGCTATAAGCGAGTTGGATATAGGTCAAAGCTGATGCTCCTCGAGCCGACCGCCGCCCATCACAAACAACCGCGATCCGACGCGACGAGCCTGAGCGCTATCGTGAGTGCTCCAGATAGCGCCCGTTCCGCTCAAGACGCGCTCAGCAATGATCGATTCCACGGTCGTGGTCGACGTCGCGTCGAGCGTCGAGGTTGGCTCATCCAGCAGAAGCACCCGCGAACGCAGCATCAGCGCCCGGGCAAGTCCCAGCCGCTGCTTCTCTCCAGTGGAAAGTCTTCGGATGGGCCAGTTTCCGCAATCGGGCGGTAATCCCAATCGCGCGACCAGCGGCACGGCAGCATCCCATGCGGTAAAATGTTCTTGCACCGTATCGGCCCACCAGCCCGGCTCGGCGGCGAGATAGGTCACTTGCTTCCGCCAGAGCGGGGCCGGCACCGCCTCCCTGAGCGTTCCGTCCAGTTTGACCGCTCCCTCGTTCGGGTCGAGATCGGCGATGGCGCGGAGCAGCAGGCTTTTCCCGACTCCGGAAGGCCCCTGCAGGGCAATACATTCGCCATCCTTCAATTCAAAGGAAACAGAGATGTGCAAGCGCGTCAGCGCGCTGACCGTAAGCATAACCGTTCATGACCTTTCAGACGACGCCTTGCACAAGAGGAGGCTGCTCCCTATCCTATCCACACGGGGAAATGCAGTCTCCCCGTTAGACGGTGTTCCGTCCAAGCACTGGCCAGTCCCTTTTTGTCGGAGTGGTTGCATGGACGGTACCAGATTTTCACCTCTTACTGATCACGCTCAAGGATCGCAGCCGGCCACCGCCGGTCAAACCGCGCCCAATCCGCGGGCGACCACTGCGCTCGCTCTCTACTTCTCTCGGCTGGGCGCGCCGATGTATGTCCACGAGAGAGTTACGCTGTTCGCGGTCGCCGAAAGCATCGCTCGGCTGACCGGCTATCGAAACGCCGGTGTCTTCGACGCCAACGAACCCTCGCCTGGACATGTCTTCTTCGTTCCGGACGACACGCTCATGCTCGGTGAGGCGCGGGAGCTCGGTATTCACTCTCCCTGCCAGCTTTATGGCGCGGTTGTGCCCTATCCTTTCGCCAAAACGAAAGCCATCACGCATCAACTGATCAACACGCATGCGACGCGGCCGCATGGTTGGTCGACAGTATTCGCCCAAAATGTGAGCAACGTGGTCCTTCCAGGCTACACCGCCTTCAACATTGATGACGCAAGGGCAGCCGCCATGCGGCTGCTGCCCCTGGGAGCTCTCCGCGCAAAGGAGCCCCTCGGGGACGGCGGCCACGGACAAGCGGTTATCAACACGATTACTGAATTAGATGTCTTCCTCGAGAATCTGCCAACCGAAAAGATCACGCGCCATGGTCTCGTTCTCGAAGCGAACTTACGTCGCGCGACGACGCGAACCGTCGGTTACACAATGATTGGCGATCGGTCGATCGCTTATCACGGCACGCAACGGTCGGTTATCAATAATCACGGAGTTTCGGTCTATGGTGGTTCGCATTTGATCTGCGTGCGCGGCGCCTGGACAGAACTGGAACGCCTGCCGATGGATGCCGAGGCGCGCCTTGCCGTAACGCAGGCTAGAACCTATGACCGCAATGCCAACGAATATCCTGGCTTCTTGGCCTCATGCAGAAACTATGATGTCGGCCAGGGCGTCGACGCGCACGGGCAATGGCGATCAGGGGTGTTTGAGGCCTCGTGGCGGTCGGGTGGTGCAAGTACCGCCGAACTCGCTGCACTGACCGCGTTCGCCGCGGATTCTTCGTTGCGAGTTGTCGACGCGAACTCCGTGAAACATTTTGGAAAGCCACGGAAACCGCCACCCGGAGCCGCAGTCCACTTCTGCGGGAATGATCCCGAGGATGGGCCACTAATGAGATACACCGTGATTACACGAGCGCTCCGCCACGCGGGATAGTTGCAGCAATTCGTTCGCGTGCACTAGACGCCGATCCATCGAAGCTCTGTGCCACGCTCGATAGCCGATGGAATTTCGGTCAACTTCCTCATACACCATTTGCGTAGCCGCTGCCGTGGTGCGAGCGGGCCTGCCGCTGCACTGCGTACGTGCCATATCCCTCTGTGGCTGCATCCTTGGTCTCCCTCGGCATGATCCGTTCTCGTCCTCGCCCCGGCCGTCGATCTTACGGAACACCCGGCTGACCGAGTCGGAGAGGACGCGAACTTCGGCATTCAAAAGTGTACGAGGACTTCTTTAGCGATCTGCTCGGGAGACGGAGATCTTCCGGTCAGTTTCGCCTTCGCATAGTGGTATGCGTACGTCACGATTGACGCCGGTTTGCTCCAACACTTGACCGTGTTCACGTCGATTTCGATAAGTGCAATGCTCGGCGACTCTGGACCATCAGGAAACCAGACGCTGAACCCTTCGCGCCAAAGCTCGTGAATCCTGGCGCGGTCGTCCACGAGTCGGGCGCATCCACTCATCGAAACGAACTCGTAGCGTGACGGCCGGACGTAGGAAACCAGCACGTGACCATTCTCTTCGATTTCATGCAATCGCGGGTTATCCTTGAACGTTAAAAACCAGAGCCTTCCGTCGAAATCGCGCTGGACGCACCCCATGGGGATTGAATCAAGCGACCCGTCTTTTCTGATGCTGACTAGCACCGCAGTATGTTCATGTTTCACCAAATTCCAGATTTCATCGACTTTCTTCCGATCCTCTGCGCTTCGCATTGGAGGTCTCCTGGAGTGCCCCTGCGGTTTACGGTCGCTAAGACGAGCTCGCTACTCGCAAATTGTTGCGCCAGCCTGAACGGCGGTCGTGATTGCAATGATCCGACCGCAGGTCGGCCTGAAATCAACAACGCCTGATACCGCGTACAGCCCATGCCGGACGCGCCGCAAGGAGTCTGTCCCACACAACTCGGGCTTGGGCTCCCACGCGCGTCGCCGTTCTGAGAGCGCTAGTCACCCTCCGGACTGCGCGCCAACCTTTCCGACGAATGACCCGGCCACGACAAGTGTGCCATCAGCGACCGTGAGTGGAAGCGCGGCCAAGCGCCTAGGCGCTGGCCCAAACACGACCTGCGCATTTTGCCGAGGGTCGTACTCGGAGTTGTGGCAAGGACATTTTAGTACCGTCTTGTCACCTTGTTCAGCCTTTACCCACTCCGAGACGGGACATGCGGCGTGGGAGCAAATCGCTGAATAGGCAACGATCCCCTCGACAGCATGCGATTGGGTCGCTTCATCAAGTTCGCTCGGCTCGAGTTTAAGAACCAGGATCTCGTTGAGCCGGGAGCCGTTCCGGACAACTGACGTCTTCGGATCCTTCGGCCAAGCACGTAACGGCGGTCCGCCAAGCTGAAGGTCGCTCGACTTGATAACCTCACCCTCATGTTCTCCTTCGGACACAACGAGCCGGTCACCTTTTTGTGGTCGCTCATCGCTGCCCGGCTGTTCCTCCGCGAGAACGGATTTTGTTGCCAAGCACGCGCCCGTTGCGAGGGCAGTGAGAAGAAGCGAACGTCGCTCTCGGTTATGACTATGCATGTCGTCAGCTCCGTATCGAATGTGAGCATGGATGAAGAAGTTGAGCGCCGCCAACAGGCAGAACGGAAGGCATCGACGACCGAGCGTTGATCACCACCTGCTCCTGTTTCGCTGCCCGAGAGGTTTTTTGTTTTGCACAGCAACGCGCGTTGGCCACAATCATCGACCAAGTTAGAGATGTATCGACTTTCTTCCTCGGTGCTTCTCACTGGAGATCTCCTGGGGGTGCCGCGCGGCTGCTTCTTGCAATTCGCGCTAAACGTAACTGAAATTCGGCTGCTTTCCGTCACTGCTCGCTAAGCTTTGTAATCGTCATAGCTCCGTTCATCTCGGAAGCGGAAAAGACGACTTCGTCTCCCGATCGCACGGCATCAAACAGCAGCCCATCCTGCGCTTTGAACTCTTCGACCTTGCCGTAAGAGATCGCGCCGGCGGCACCTAGATGCATTTCGCGGACCGAAATAGTGCCGGCTACCCCGTCCACCTTTACGACTACTCCTATAACGATTCGTTCCGCTAATGCCTGAGAGCTGATCGCGGCCATCACCGTCGCTACTGCAAGAACAACTTCTACTGCTCTCAATGTCGTCTTCCTGACCGTTAGAGTTGATCGGCACTCAAAGTGGACAGATCGTCAGAGGTCTTCTTCGCTCCGGCCGAGGTGAGCACCCCGCCTCGCATTTCGAAACATCTATCGGCGGCACGCGTCCCGTCACGCTCATGGGTGACAAGCAACAGCGTTCTACCGCGCTCACGAACCGCGCTCGTCAGCAACCCCATGACACGTTTTGCGCTTTCGTCGTCAAGATTCCCAGTCGGCTCGTCAGCCAGGACGAGCGCAGGATCGTTCGCCAATGCTCTGGCAATAGCCACCCTTTGTTGCTCTCCCCCGCTAAGCTGGGCCGGACTGTGGTCACTCCGATCGGCCAAGCCGACGAGATCGAGAAGTCCGCGGGCGCGGCTTTGGTTCGCTCGCCCCAACGCCACCATCGGAAGGAGGACATTCTCCAGCGCGGTCAGCTGCGGGATCAGGTTATAGGCCTGAAAGACCATACCGACCTGCTCCGCCCGGTACTTTGAGGCCCGGCCCGCCGACAAGCGGGCGAGATCGCTTCCGGCCACAACGACTTGGCCCTGGTCGGGACGATCAAGTGCCGCGATGAGGTTGAGGAGCGTGGTTTTGCCCGAACCCGACGGACCGCTGAGCCGCACGAGCTCGCCGTGTCCAATTTCAAGTGACACGTCACGCAGCGCGCCAACGACGGCGCGCTCACGGCGATATGTCTTCGAAACCGAGCGCACCAAGACAAGCGGCTGGCTCACGATGTTTCCTCCGATAGCGTTATTGCGAGGGGCTGCCGCGCAAGCCGGAGCACCGTCGAGACCAAACCGGCGCCGACGGCGGCGATAGCGATCGCTATCATGACGCAGACCACCACCCAATCGATTGTCGGCTCCGTCGGGCCAAGATCGGCCATAAGCGAAGGGATCGCGAACGTTCGCGGCAGCAATGCACGGGCAGCGAGCCCACCAATGGCTACGGCTGTCAATCCAAGGACCAGTCCAAAGATGATAGCGGGAGCGATACCAATCTGAGGCCGAAACCCGAGCGCTACGACCGTGGCATACTGCCGCCGACGCTCGACATAAATGTCGTGCAGAAGGTTCGCTGCGAAGGATCCGGCCAATAACACGGTCGCGATACTCATTGCGGAGAACAATGCGAGCGTCAGGACGAAATCGCGCACCTTACGCTGGTATTGGCTGTATCGTTCCGTGACGAAAATGCCCGGCTCCAGCCGAAAGGCTTCCTGGAGCTTGGCAACGAGAGCCGGTACGTCAGAAGCGCTCCTTGCAACGATAAGTGCATCGGTCAGGCTCTCGCGACCGAAAATGTCTTCGCTCGTCTGGATGTTGACGAAGGCACCGCTCGAGACGAAGGTTGACTCCGGCCTCAATGAGGGCGCTTCGGCCGACCTTGGCGGGGCGCCCCGCAGCTCCAGTTGGTCGAGAATGCCAACGACAGTGAGCTGCAGATCGTTACCGTCCGCCTTCCGAACCGGGAAGGTCCCGCCGACATCTACGCCGAGCGCGCGAGCTGATGCTTGATCGAGCACCGCAACAGCGCGATCGTCCGTCCGCAGGAATCGACCGCGCACGAGTGAAAAGCTGCTCAAACCGCGCTCGACGTCAGGATCTATACCGAAAATGTAAATATTGAGAAAGCTGTCGCCGGAGACGACATTACGAAACAGGGACTGGCGTTTAACGACCTCGTTGCCAGCCGCTGCCATTTCTAGCTCGGCGGGATCGATGAGGGGTTCATAGACGGGGATTGTGAGCGGCGGCAAATGCCCGCTACGCGGGGTTTCAAACAGAGCCCGGTTGAAGCGACTCTTCACCTCAACGACGTCGGGCCGATCCTGGCGGATAGCCCTAGCCAATGTGTTTCGGGCCCCCTCGACCACCATCAGCGACGCAGCGACCGTCGCGCTGGTAGCAGCGAGAACGATGGCCGCAGCAAGCGCTTCGACGAAGCGGCGGCCGAAGCCTCCGAAGGTGAGCTTCACCCATATCATGCGGACACCCGAAGGAGCTGGGCGGGCGCTTGTGCGAGTGGCCAAAGCAGCACGGGAAGGGCTGCAATACTCGCAACCACAAGCGCAACCCCGGCGGCAAAAACGAACGCTGAAGCGCTTCGAGCGAATGGCAGAATGCTCACCGCCGCTGCGGCGATCAGTATGCCTGCGGCAAGTACAGTGTACAGTCGTATAGCGAAATAGAGCAGGACTTTTGGGGGCGAAAAGCCAACGGCCTGCAAGATCCCAAGTTCGCGCCAACGTGCCAGCACCAACTGGATCTGCAGACCGGCTGCTCCGGCCGCCACGAGTACAAGCAGGAGTAGGATGAAGAACGACCCCCCTGTTTCCAACTTCTTCTGCTCTTGCAGTGCCGCTTTGAAATTGTTTCGCTCCGGCACTCTTAGGCAGAAGGAGGCTTCACTAGCAGCGCCGCAGTCATGCTTGAGACCGCGCTGATCGAGCAAGGATATCGCTTCGCCTTCGACCGCGGGCACTGCCCGAATTGAGTTCGCCCGCACGACCAGTTCCTTGGGTACGGCCTCCTTGGGTGATATGCCGCGAGCAGCCAATTGCTCGCCAACGAATCCGAGAAATTCCTTGACGAGCTGTTCGTTCAAAAGGATGGGCAACGTGGTTGCCACGCCCTCCGGCGCATCCGGCCGGCGGACTGTGAGGACTTCGCTGCCGCGCGCAGCAAGGCGCCAAAATGGCTCAAATCGACCTTGATCTGGCCCCAAGAGCTCGAAAGTCCCGACCACGCGTAGCTTCTCGTAGCGTCGAACAATTGGTGGATTTGCATTCACATACGTCAGATCCACGGTCGCGTCGGCGCCAGGTCGAATTCCGACGTAGTCAGTGACGTCGGAGGGGATTACGACCTCGTTGCGATCAGGCGGGCGCACCGCGCCAGATGTCAAAAGCAGGGGCGCTCCGAGAACTGCCGTGGGCGCCTTCGGATTGAGATCATGGAAATTTACATAATAGTCCCGCACGGGATCGAATGACCGATCGACGCCCAGCACAGTTGTCCGGGCACCGAGAGACTCCTGCTGTTTCTCGTTTTCGAAGACCACAAAAGAGGTGTCGGCCACGAGGCCGAGTTGCGTCCCATTATAGGGAGCATCGACTGACTGCACGCCGGCAATCGAACGTAGCGGCTGAACAAGATTCGCGACTTCGCCCGTGGCTCCGCTGCCGAGCTCAATAACAAACGTCGCCGCTCCGGAAGCCTCATAGCCGGTCAGGAGCTCAGCCCGTCGAAGACCTATCTGTCCCACAAAGAACGTGACTGCGATCAGTGCGAGTGCGATCGCCAGCGCGGTCACCAGTGACCGCAACCACGCTCTTTTCAGATCGACAAAGGCGAGCCAAATCAGCCCGCGATACACGATCACGCCTACCTCAGTTCGCGCTCGATATCTTCGTGGAGCTCGCCGATCATGCCGGAAACGGTTGACTTCACCTTGGCGGCAGGCGCGCCGCTCTTGAGCTGTTTGTCCAGCGAATCGAACAGCAACTGCTGCTCGCGAGCCTCACGTGCTGAAATCCTCGGCGCCACGCCATTCCACTCCGCACGGGCTTCCCTAAAGCGGGTCTGAGCTTCAGCCGAGTTGCCTGACGCGTAGGCCGTATCGACCGCGCGCAACGAGCTCACGATCCGATCCACCGATCCCGCACCGTGGGACCTCTTCTGAGCGACTGCGGCGCCGCTCCAGCCAGCACTGTCAATTCCGAGGCCGATCGTCACCACGCCGGCCGCCAACATTAAGCTAATCCATTTTGGGGCAGTTCTCATCGCATCCTCCTGTAAGATACCGGTCTGTACAGAGTGCTCCAGCCCGCATCTTTCATTCGTCAAGCCGCTGCGAAACAGTCGAAAACTTTTTTCCCTGCAAGAGAACGACCGTGGCCTCCGGACGCCCGTCCTTCAGCTCGGGCGCCGCACTGACAACGAGCACCTCCGTAGCTTCCCCTTTGGCCTTTCCTTTCGCCTTAGTCGCAGCATCCGCTAGCTTGACCTTTGCCCGATCCATTGCAGCCTTCTGCGATTTAGCGTGGGCAAGATCCTCGCCCTCGGTAATCGGCTCGACCTTGGCGATAGTCCCGGTCATATGATCGACAATGACTTCGAAATACTTTCCTTCTTTCGCGGTATAGATGGAGAGCTGGAGCTTGCCCTCGTCCATCTCGTATTTGCCGGAAATCGGTTGCCCCTCCCGTTCGCTTGCGGTGAACCCCTGCTGCAAGCTTACCTTTGCGCCACTCAATGCGTTTGCTAGCTCGGCCTGTTCCTGGTCCGGGCCAATCGCAAGAGCCGATCGATGGCCGGCAAATGATGTTGCAAAAGCAACGATGACGAAGCCACAGGCGGACGCCCGTAGTATTTGTCGCCTAGTCATGATGAACCTCCTCCGCTGATCGAGACCCGGTCAGACTGCCGCGCGCAGCGCGGTCTGGTCGAGCGGTCTGGTGGCGCAATCCCACGCCGTTCCAGGTGCCGCGATGGGTTCCCGCCGATTCGACGGCTTGAGATCGCTCCAGAAACGGCCCGATGCTTCGATCCGCGATTCGATCTTGGTCGTGTTTCAGCACCGCCACCACTGAAGACTTCCTGAAATCCCTGTCAGGGAGGCTGCGGCAGCAAGGAACCGGTCTATAATGCGCATGCTGGAGCAGCTCTTGAGGCGGAGCACATCGTGCGCATCCTGATCATTGAGGACGAAATTAAGGTCGCGAACGCCCTCCGCGAAGGTCTTGAAAAAGAGCACTACGACGTCACGGTCGCGGGGACCGGAGAAGAAGGCTTTTTCCTCGCGAGCCAGCGTTCTTTCGATCTTCTGTTGCTCGATCTTATGCTGCCGCGCCGTGATGGTATCGATGTGCTTGCGACGTTGCGCAAGTGCGGCAATCAGACCCCGATATTAGTCGTTACGGCGAAGGACGCGGTGGAGGACCGGGTGATTGGCCTCGATCAAGGCGCGGACGACTACCTGACCAAGCCATTTGCATTCTCCGAGCTGCTTGCGCGCATCCGGGCACTGCTCCGCCGCGGGCGCATGGACCAGATCCTGAAGCTACAGCACGAGGATCTTGAGATGGATCTCATCACGCACAAGGTCTCCAGGGGAGCCCAGTCTCTTGACCTCACCACGAAGGAATTCGACCTACTCGAATACCTGTTGCGCCACAGCGGCCGCGTTGTATCGCGGGAGATGCTGGCACACGACGTATGGCACGCGACGGCCAGGGCTACACCACTCGACAACGTCATCGACGTGACGATCGCGCGGCTGCGTCGCAAGATCGACGAACGCTACGAAACAAAGCTGCTGCACACGGTCCGCGGCCTTGGATACCTTCTGAGCGGGAGGCAAGGATGAGATTCCGACCGCCAAGCGTGCGCGCGCGGCTTACGCTCTGGCACGCTGGCGTGCTGACGCTTATCGTGTGTATCTTTTCCGCAGGCATTCTGCTTTTCGTCGAGGCTCGCCTCTACGCCGCGTTGGACGCGCAGCTCGGCCAAGAGATCGCCACTATCGGTAAGGTCTATCGCGAGGAACCGGACGAATTAAACGATTTAGCCCCCGAGTGGGGCATCACATTGTTTCAGCTGGACGGCGGCGGCGTCCACCGGCAGAGCGAGGCATGGGAACGAGAAGGACTGTCACGCGCGCTGCAAACGGGCGGCGCTGCATCGCCAGTGTCCTGGACGACGCCGGAGGGGCATCACTATCGCGTCGACAGCATCTCTGAATCTTCCTATCGTGTGGCCGCCGCACTTGACGAAACCTCCCTGCGGAACACGGTGTGGACGCTCGCAGTCATTCTCGCGGCGGGTATTCCCTTCGCTGCCGGCCTGGCGATCGCGGGTGGCTACTTCCTTGCCGGCCGCGTACTCTCTCCAGTTGGCGCCATGGCGCAAAAGGCTCGGGAAATCACAGCGGAATCACTCGCCAAACGGCTCCCGGTCGATAACGCCCAGGATGAGTTCGGGCGGCTCGCCACAGTATTCAACGACACGCTATCCCGCCTGCAAGATGCGTTCGAACGATTGCGCCGTTTCACCGCCGATGCTTCCCACGAACTGCGCACCCCTCTCACCGCGATGCGCAGCGTGGGAGAAGTGGCGCTGCAGAGCACCCTTGATCCGGTTGCGTATCGCGATGCTATTGGCAGCATGCTGGAGGAGGTAGACAGGCTCACGCACCTCGTCGAGGGCCTTCTGATGCTCACGCGCGCGGACTCGGGAAAACTCCAGCTGGCCCCAGAGGCCCTGGATCTCGGACGGCTGGTGGGACATGTCATCGATCAGCTACGCGTGCTCGCCGATGAAAAGCACCAAGAGCTCACGCTGCGAGCTCCGATCCGTGTCAACGCTATCGGAGACGCCGCGCTCATCCGGCATGCGCTGATGAATCTGATACACAATGCGATAAAATACACCCCAAATGGCGGCATCATCAGCGTCGAAGTGAACGTGACCGGCGGCCGGGCCATGATCGAGGTACGAGACACGGGACCGGGGATTCCTGCCGCGCACCGGGATCGCATTTTTGATCGCTTCTATCGCGTCGACACGAGCCGCTCCAGGGAAGAAGGCGGGGTCGGACTGGGGCTCGCTATCGCTCGCTGGGCAGTTGAGGCGAACGGCGGCCAACTCGAACTCGCAAGCGGTGGAACCGACGGAAGCTCGTTTCGGCTCATTCTACCGGCTCCGCATGATTCATCAGCGGCCGGCGGGCATCGACAGGTATATGAGCCACGAGGGCGAAGGCAAGAAGTCGGATCATCGTGAAGCTGGGCCGCGGTGGCCTGCGCCTGCAGTCACGCAATCAAATACCTTCAACTGCGCCGGTCCGCGCGCCTGACGACTGCGGCCACTCGATTCGCGACGGCCAGTGTCGCAACCTCATCTGTCTCCAAGGCAATCTTCTGGGCAAGCATGACGTCGCCTGGGACCAGATAACCCTCGGGAGCGAAGCACAAGAATGGTCCGAAACGCCCTTCGAGATCGATTTCCCGCACGTTGGCAACAGACCCGTACTGGACTCGGTACCGCCTCCGCGTCGCGCAGCCGACGACGTCAAAGTAGCCCTGCTCTTCAAACTGTGTCCTCTGAGCTGGCGTTAGCCATTGGCGCAGAAGCGTCCGCCCTTTCGCTTCGGGTGAACTCTCGCTGACAAAGGCGTGATAGAGTTGCCGCAGCGCACGAAGTCTTGAAATTTGAGCTGCACATCTGCGGAAGAGAGACACGGTGACCGCCCTTCTAGCCACCCTTAAGCCGCCGGAAGAAAAGCGTTTCCGTTGCCTTGGGATCAAACGAGAGAACCCGTACCGATTCACCTGCCGCAGTCCGCACTGCGGCTGTAAACCCTTTGCTGGTCAAGTCTCTGAAGCGCCTCTCCGCCTTCACCAGCGCTTCACTATCATCACCATCGAATTCGTAGCGGGAGTGGCCGGTGTGATCCATTACAATTTGGGTCGCCATAAAACGCTCCTGGACTTACGGACAAATCGGTTGCGGATGGGCTCAGACTTCGCTGGTCATCCCTCGTGCGGCTTCAATTCCCGGATATACCTGATGATTGTGTCGATCTGCGCGTCGCTGAACATCGTGCCGAACGCGGGCATCGCCCCCGGCTTGCCATTCTTGATCCGGTTGCGAATGAACTCGTCATCTCGCTTTGTATCCATGAGCTGCGGCCCCTTACCGGCAGCGCGCCCGCCGTCGGAATGACACCACCCGCACGTCGTTGCGAACAACTGGTGGACATCGAGTGGTGCATTGTCCGGCGCGGCGGCCGCAGACTGCGCATGAGCCGGCGTTGCGCATCCCAGTGAGGCGGCCAGGACCGTGGGGACCAAACTCATAACGCCATAGTTCAATTTCATGATCCCTAACTCCATTTCGACGAGGTACCCTCCTGCCCTATCGTAATTGTTATTTCACCATCACCCACGCCGGTTGCAGCAGAGGATAGCCGATGAGGCCCACGACTGCCGTTGCCGCGATCAAAACCGGATTGCTAATCTTCCAGCGGAACAGCACTGCAAGAGACACGATACCGATCGCCGCCGTCAGCCAATCACCGATCGCAATCTTTCCAAGCAGGATACAGGCGCCCAAAATCGTGCCGATCGCCGCGGCATAGGCGCCCTTAACGAAACCTTGGACGTTCGCGTTATCGCGGTGGCGAGCCAGCAGAGGCGCTACGATCAGCACGAGCAGAAACGACGGGAGAAAGATGCCGATCGTCGAAACCAGCGCACCCCAGAATCCCGCCACCAGATAACCCACGAAGGTGGCGGTGATCACGACAGGTCCCGGACTGATCATCCCGATCGCAACTGCGATCAGGAATTGCCGCTGATCGAGCCAGTTATATTGCTGCACCAGCCCCTGCTCGAGAAACGGCACGATGACAAGTCCGCTGCCGAAGGTGAGCGAGCCAGCTTTGAGGAAGAACAGTAGAAGCTTACCTAACGTCGAGGCCGTTGCGACCGGCGCGATCGGCGCCGTTGCCGCCGGTATGACCACTATTCCCGGCAAGGTCGCGGGCGTCCGTTTGAAGATGCTACCATAGTAGAGAATCCCGACAATCCCGGCGCCGATAAACAACAGCGCGACCTCGGCCTGAAGAATGACCGTGACCGCAAGGCAGACCGCCGCAATCGCCCATTGCAGCCAGTCTTCCATGCCGAGCTTCGCCAAGCGATAGCAGGAGTGCAGGATGAGTGCGATCACGGCTGGGCTGACGCCGTAGAAGATCGCCGTCACCGGTTGAAGATCGCCGAGATAGACGTAGAGTGCACCAAGCGCTGCCACGATGACGAAGTTGGGCAGGATGAAGCACCAGCCGCCAAGCCACGCGCCCCAAAACCCGCAGCGCAGCCAGGCGACGTAGACGCCGACCTGGATCGCGAGCGGCCCGGGAAGGGATTGGCAGATGGCGATGGATTCGCGCATCTGCTCCTTGCTGAGCCACTTTTTCTCGTTGACCAGCTCCCGCTCCATCTGCCCTACGAGCGCGACCGGGCCGCCGAAGCCGAGAAAGCCGAGGCGCAGGAAATAGAGCGCAAGCTCTGTCATGCTGTTGTGCTTGGGCTCTGTCGTCGTGGCCATGTCGAGCTCCTTCAAGGCTTAGCTGAACCGGCCACTGGCAGAACGGCTTGACTGATGCTGCTGGGGAGCGGAAGTGGGCGTTCGACCCTCGCCACAAAAGGCAGAACCAGGAAAAAGTGGGCGAAATAGTATGCGGCTCCGATCCGGCTCATGATCAGCCATGTGCCTTCAGGTGGTTGTCCGCCGGCATAGGTCAGCAACACGCAATCCGCGACCAGGACCCAAAAGAACACCTTGAACATAGGCCTGAACCGCCCTGAGCGAACCGGGCTGGTGTCCAGCCATGGTAATGCGAACAGAACAAGGATCGAGGTCAGCATGGCGACGACGCCGACAAGCTTGTTCGGGATCGATCGGAGGATCGCGTAGTAGGGGAGGAGATACCACTCAGGCACAATATGAGCCGGCGTAGCTCCAGGATTAGCCGGAATGTAATTGTCAGGATTGAGCAAAGTTCCTGGCTCGTAAAAAGCGAACCAGCTGAAGACAAGAAGGAGGACGACGAAACCGAGCAAATCCTTCACGGTGTAGTAGGGATGGAATGGGATCGTGTCGCCCTCATACTTCGTATCGATGCCGGTCGGATTGTTAGAGCCGAAGCGGTGCAGTGCGACCAGATGTAGGCCTGCAACTGCGACGATTAAGAACGGCAAAAGATAATGCAACGCGTAGAAGCGATTGAGCGTGGGATCTCCCACCGTGAATCCGCCCCACAGCCAAGTCACGATGCTGTTTCCGACGACCGGAATGGCGGAAAACAAGTTGGTGATAACGGTAGCGCCCCAAAAGCTCATCTGCCCCCACGGCAAGGTGTAGCCAAAGAACGCGGTAGCCATCATCAGCAGCAGTATGATCACCCCTAGCCACCAAAGCAGCTCTCGGGGCGCCTTATAGGACCCGTAATAGAGGCCACGAAAGATGTGGATATAGACCACGGCGAAGAACATCGATGCACCCGTGGTGTGAATGTATCGGATGAGCCACCCGTAATTCACGTCGCGCATGATGTGCTCGACAGACTTGAATGCGCCATCGCCTGTCGGAACATAGTGCATGGCGAGCACGATTCCGCTGGCGATCATGATCAGCAGCACGATGCCTGCCAGCGAACCGAAATTCCAAAGGTAGTTCAGGTTTCGCGGCGTCGGATATGTGTTCAGCTCATGATCTAAGAATGTGAAAATGGGAAGTCGGTAGTCGATCCAACGAATGAGCGGATTCGAAAAATCGGCCTTATCTCGCGAGATCTTTTCCGCGATTTGCGATGACATCTGCATCCTCACTGGGGATCGGAGATTGGTTGGAGAATGCCGTCCAGCGGTGATCCCAGTCCGGCTGGTGTCAGGGTGAAAGTGTTGCCAGACAGCGTCACGTCATAGCATCCGTCGTCTGACTCCTGGAGGTAGAGACAAAGCTGATCCTTATCGATCACCCACTTGCCGCGCTTCTTCACTCCCATCGCAAAACTTCTCAGCGTCCCATCACGCTCGTAGGCAAAGCGATAATGGACCTCGTCAGTGAGTTGCATCCCCGTGAATTTTGCCCGGATTTGCGCGCCCGACAATTTGCGCAGAGTTTCCGCGGCGACAAAGCCGGCATCGAAGGCAACCAAGCCCGCGATGCCGGAAGTGAGTGCCGCGATCAGGCACCTCACAGGGAGTTCTCTCAATGCTGTCGCCCTTACTTTTTGCAGGACTTCAGACACATCTGATACTCGCTCTTGCAGGTTGGCCCAGCGTAGTTCTTCATACACGCAGCCCGCTGCTCGGCGCAGACCTTGCACGTCTGCGCCCAGGCCACGCGATCGACAGCAGAGAGACCCGCCAGCACTGATAAGGTGAGAACGATCTTCTTCATCCTGATTTTTCTCCTGAAGCCTGATCGGGCCCCGGGCGGGTGTCCGGAGCACGATCAATATGATAGCTCAGCTCTTGCCGCTGGCCGTCTTGTCGAGCGCGGCGCGAATGCCTTTTGCGAGCTTCGCCGCATCGTCGTTGGCCCAGAAGTGCAGGAAGAACAGCCGTGGCTGCTCGTCGAGCATGTGGCTGTGCACCGCCGTCACCTCGATTCCGTTCGACAGCAGCGCTTTGATCACGGGATTGACCTCGTCACCCGTCAGCGCAAAGTCACCTGTGATCGCCGCCTTGCCGCCGCCGGTGGGCTGGAAATTGATGCCCTGCGCGACGCCCATCGGGCCAGCCGGGCCGAGCTCCATTCCGCCTTCGTTGACGGGATCGCGGCGCGGCACGGCAAAGGCGTAGACACCAGCGTTGTCCTTTCCCTTGACCCCGATGATCTGATCGAGCTGCGCGGTATCGAGATCGATCGCCGGCGGCTGGGAGGCGGGACTTGCGGTCAGCGGCGTCTTGCTGACGGCGAGCGCGTCATGAAGGACGGTCGCGATCTTGAGTGGGTCGCCCTGCCCGCCCACATGCAAGTAGAAGGTTGCGGGGTTTGCGCGCAGCAGGTGGTTGTGTACGGCCGTGATTTCCAGGCCGCCCTCAGTCAACTTCTCCATTACTGGACGAATCTCGGTATCCAGCAGTACGAGGTCGCCCATCGCCATGGCGCCGCCATGCATCGGCTTGAACGCGATCCAACCGCCCAGCGCCAGCGCCGGCTTAATCGTGACGCCATCCACCGTGACGGTCAGATCGCTCCGCGGAAATCCGTACCGGCGGACATCGCCTGCCACCGCCGGCTTGCGACCAAGAGTATCATCCACCTTTTGCCAGTCGATTGATTGCGCGTGCGCGCTGGAGATGAACCGCTCGCTGAAGATCGTCCGATCCGCATAATCGGCGCCGGCAGCCGTCGCCAACAATGCGGCGAAAATCGAAACGGGCAGTGTGAGTCTAAACCGCATGGTAACCTCCTTGCTCAACTCGGGTTTGGCCCCGCTCGCATTTTGTCTCATTTTCGTTTGCCTCACGATGACCTCGCCGTCTCATTTCTGCAGCTGATCATACGCCCGTTGCACCGCATGCCAGTTGATTACCGCCATGAAGGCGCCGACGTAGTTCGCAGCCTTGGCGCCATAATCGATATGATAGGAATGCTCGTACATATCGAGCGCCAGAATTGGTGTGGCGCCAGCCATGGTGTGGCAGTGATCGGACGCCCATTGGTTGGTGAGCTTGCGATCCCGCGGTGACCAGGTCAGCAGCACCCACCCGGAGCCGCCTGCGAGTGCCTTCCCCATTGCGATAAACTCATCCTGCCAACGGTCGTATGAGCGGAAGTCGCGTGCTAACACCTCCCTCAGAGCTGCGCCCGGCTCGCTCTCGTCGCCGAGACTGTCGAAGAACACTTCATGAAGGATCATCGAATTTGTCGCGATGAGTTGTTCGCGCTTCAACCCGTTGACCAGGAAACCCGGCGCGCTTGCATAGTCGAGCTCGGCAAGCTTCTCCTCGATGAGGTTCAACCGCTTCACCGCACCGCCGTAATTGTTCTCGTAGTGGCTGATGATCATCCGCTCTGACATGCCGCGGATGCGGTCGGGGTCACACGACAATGGCTTCACGGCATAGTTCATGACCATCCTCCCTCAGATCGCTGGAGAGTACCGGATAAAGCCGCATGGTGCCGCGCTGCCTGCCGAAGCTCGCCTTGGTGAGCCACGAAGAACGCGGGCCACATGCGTGTGGCGTCATCAAGGAACGGCTGAATTTTTGGGAGAAGAGGGAGTAAACGACAGACATGCGGCGTCCTTCTCGAAAAACCGGACGCGATTCTTGGGCATGTCGCCTCGCGGGGAGATCGCTTCCCCGTGCGCGCAAATAAAGCGCGCCGGGCGGACTTGTCAATGGTTCCAAAGCTTGCAATGCCGCGGATGCTTGGCCAGCCCAAACATGATCGCTGGCGCTGAACATTCGCCGGTGCAGGCAGTGTTACGCCCATGACCTCGCCGGCTGTCTTGGCGATCGCGCTAGACAATGCCCAAGGAGCCTTGTCTACTCAATCATCGTCGTCGTCATCGGTCGCTCGCAACCGGCCGGTCTGCGAGTCGACTGCAACCTTCGTCGTTTGGCCATTCTTCGAACCGATCGCTTCGAGATATCTTCGCGGCGCTCCCGGCCACGCGGCGCGGCTAGACATGTTAATTTTGCGCGTTTCTCAGCGCTCCACTACTGAAGAGTTTCTGAAAATCCTGTCAGGAAGCTGCTGTCGCAACGAACAGCATCTAAATGCCGGAGGAACTCTCGAACAGGAGCACACCGTGCGTATTCCGATCTTTGAGGATGAAAGCCGCGAGGGCCTTGAGACAAAACACTACCAAGTCAGCATTGCAATCTTGATCCGACTGCGACTCTTGCCTTGAAGGGTAAGGGTGCACAGTCTGCAGATCGACCATGAATGGCAGGCAGAAGTCACGACGGTTGCCGCTGGATTTTGTACCTTGTCCGGGCTCTGTCAGAAATCAGCGTTGCTCCGGAAATGAACAGAAGTGCAAGGACGACCTTTCGAAAGGCCGCCTCGTCGATGCGCCCGAACGATTCAAGTCCGAGCCAGGTTCCTGCGAGAACGCAAGGCAAACCCATCACGAAGAATTTCAGCCTCTCTGTCGTCCAAGCTCCCGTCACTCCTGGCCAAAGTGCGCTCATCAAAAAAATGGTGACGGCGGCAGGCTGGAAGACCGCCCGCTGAACGTCTTTTGGCCAGCCGCGCATCCGCACCAAACTGTCACGATGATACCGGCGAGACCGGTGAGCCCGCCAAGAGCTCCGTTGACGAACCGACCATGGTGTCGAAGACGCGCCCGGCGGCGCTGATCGGCTTCAGATTCGGATGAAAGTCTGCACAGAAAGCATAGAGAACGAGAAAGACGCCAACCGCAATGCGCACGCTGCGTGGCTGCCACCAGGTCAGGAGCATAACCCCGGCTGGAACGCCGACTGCGGCACCAATCACGAAAGGCCAAAGCCTGTACCAGTCGAGTGCTGCACGCAACTTCCAGACCGAGTAGCCTTGCACCAGAAGCCCGAAAGCAACGATCACGCTGGCACTCTGCAATGGCGTTAAGATGTAGAGCCATAGCGAGGCCGTAACCAGACCAAAAGCAAATCCTAAAAGACCGGCAACAAACCGGCAAACGTCGCGAAAAGGAAGAGTGGGATCTCCAGAGTCATCCCGTCCATTGCTCGCTCCTGCAGTGAAAGTACGTTGGAGCGCCTACGCAGCATCTTGGCCGGCGCGTACCGGTCAAGCCGCCAGCGGTCGGTGTGAAGCTAATGGCAGACATCCAACGTCCTTGGTGAAAAACCGGACGCGATGCTTTGGCATGTCGCCTCGTGGGGAGATCGCAGGTCCCCATGCGAGGAATACTGCCAAAGGGATTGGCACTGTCAATCGGAAAGCGGGCTGCGCGGGCCGACGACGCGCAACCGCGGACGAGCCGCTAATTCCATTTGATCAGGCTTCGGTCGGGCTGATCGGTCAACAACGGCTTGCCGAAAACCGACGGGATCAAGTCATCAAGGAAGAAGAGAAGCTGAGCCCGGAATCCGGGTCTGCTTCCGGCGTCACGGTTGAGCGGCACGATAGCCTCCGCGGCGATTTGCCAGGTCACCGCCACATAGGCAAAGCCTGGATTTATTGCCGCCGCCGTCTTCTGACCGCGCGGAGAATCGAAATTTAACTCGACCAGCGGGACGAGTTGGTTCAGCGGCTCTTCCCTGGGCTCCCCGCCTGTGAACCGGCCGGTCAGGTAATGAGTGCTGTACTGAATGGTAAAGCCCCAGTGTAGGGTCTCGGGCTTGATCGACGGAAGCACGGCGAATCGGTCAGCCGAGGTATCGGGGACAACCGTCGCGCCGACATTACCAAGCGGAATTTCATCGACAATCGCACCTGTCACGGCAAGCGGCCGCAGCCAGGACAGGTTGTCAGGAAGGTCGCCAAAGCCCTTGCCGAAGAACAGACCAGGTTGAAGCGTATCGGGCGCGCTGGCGCCGATGCTTCTTGCACCGGATTGCCCGATGCCCCAGGCGAGACCTGCCGAAATCAGCGCCTCATGTCGATTATCCCGAAAGATTTCGCCCTTAATCCCGATGTTGGTGGTGTCAAAGCCCGACAGCGCGCCGGCACTAAAGCTTCGATGGATCCAGCCCTGGTCGATCGAAACAGCGATCGTTGGTGTCAGTAGGCGAACGAAGGACCAGTTGATCCTGCTTTCGAGACCGTCGCTTCCTTCGACTGGGCGCTCCAGCGTCGAGATGGACGGCAAAATGGCCTCATCCGCGACGGCAGGGTCGTCAAACGTGACCGTGCCGACGAAGAAGCGATTGCCTGCGATGCCATGGGCATGTGCGGATGTGGCGCCGATGGACAGCGCTAACATGAAGAATGTATGTCGCAGTGACTGCACGTTGCGTCCAGATCACGATCTAGCCTTTGCTCATCTAATATGGAACGGAAGGCGCCCGCAACGCGCGAGCTACCATCCATTACGGGCTTAAACTGTCGGAGAGGCACCGATGTTCTATTTCGTGATGAAAGCGGCATTATCTGGATTGATTGCAGCCCTGGTGTCCGACATCGCCAAACGCAGCCCCGCGTTCGGGGCCTTGGTGGCATCGCTTCCTCTAATCTCGATCATGGCCGTGATTTGGTTGTGGCAGGACACAGGGGATGAGGCACGTATTGCCTTTCAGTTGGAAACGACCTTCTGGTACGTCCTGCCGTCCCTCCCGATGTTTATGCTCGTACCGGCTCTGCTGCGCCGCGGGTTCGGCTTTTGGCTTGCCTTGAGCGCTGGCTGCGTCCTCACCTTTCTCTTGTACCTAATCACGGCCGGGATTTTGGCGCGTTTCGGGGGCATCCAGCTGTGAGCTCGAGGTGAGGCTCTGAGAACACCAGCGGCATTGCAGGTATTCGGCGTTTTCGTCAGCCATTGGCGACGGTTTCCGACCTGCGCCGGCGACGTTTCAGAGCGTCTGAGCGATCGGCGCGCCCGTCCTCCTACCATTTGGCTGAGGCGCCAGCCTTTTGAGCTGCCGCTGGTCCCTCGCCGCCTCCGCCAGAAGCCAATCGCGGAAAGTCGCGATCTTCGGCAGAGCCGCAGTCGCCTTCGGGCAAACAATCCAATAGGTCTTTGATACCGGCAGGGATTCTGGAAATGGAAGCACCAGCCGGCCATTGATCAGATCCCATGCTGCAAGCGTTGTGCGCGCAAGCGCGATCCCCTGTCCGTTGATCGCCGCATCTATCACCATGCTCGCGCGGTTCAGCACCGGGCCATGAATAACACCGGCATCGTCGATGCCGACGCCGCGAAGCCAGTTGGCCCAATCAGACCGGCTATCGAGGTGGATCAGGGGAAACTTGAGCACGTCCGCTACCCCTGCGATGCGGCGGCGGCCAAACACCAGCTTTGGACTGCAAACGGCAAAGAGGCGCTCCGCGCAGAGCCGCACTCCGTCTAGCCCCCGGCCAGTTGTCGTCGCCATGACGAACGGCAAGGTCGACCTCCTCCCGGGCAAAATCGACGTGATGCATCGCTGCGGAAAACCCGAAGATCGATGCCGGAATGCGCTTCGGCGAAATGATCGAGCCGGTGCACCAGCCATTTTGCAGCAAAATCAGGCAAGGTGCTGACAGTGAGAACGCCTGCATTCTGCCGCTGCAGCAGGCGCTCCGTCCCGCCGCAATCCGATCGAGCGCATCGCGCACGACCGCAAGGTAGTCCCGACCTGCCTCGGCCATGATCAAGCGCTGCCGTTCACGATTGAACAGTTTGATTGCGAGCTCGGTTTCCAGTGCTTTGACCTGATGGCTCACGGCTCCCTGCGTGACGCAGAGCTCCTGTGCCGCGCGCGTAAAGCTTTCATGCCGGCCGGCGGCCTCGAAAGCCTTCAACGCGTTCAATGCCGGCAGTCGCGGTCGCATCGCAAGCTTCCCGGACAGGTCCTGAGAAAAATTAGGTCAAGCCCGAGAAACCATGCTTTGCGGGCTTCACGCGCCGGTCCTATTCAGGGGACGGCGGCTACTTTTGGCAGCGTTTTGGTCAGGAAGTGCGTCGCGCCCATGCGGGCCTTCATCGTACCGAAGGGATGCTCGACTGTCTCGCGACGCTGGCGCATCGCCTCCGGGTTTGCGTCAAGGCGCTGCTGCACAGCTTCGAGCAGATGCTCGTGCTCCCACCGCGTAATCCGCCGCTCCGGCCCTGGCGTGCATTGGGATTTGAGCGAGCAGGTTTGACAGGCCGTGGTCCAGTAGCGCCGCAGCACCTTGCCGTCTTCCTCGTTTGTATAGCGATACGGTAATCGCTCCCCAGCCTGGACAGCGATAGGCGTCCTCCTCCGGCAAATAGACGAAGTCCTGTTTGCCGAAGCGTCCCTCCGACTTGGCATTCGACGTCTGCGGCTTGGGCAGCGTCACTGTGATGCCGGCCTCGTGGCACGCGAGGATCTCCGGGCTGTTGAAGTAGCCGCGATCGGCTACAGCCTCGAGCGTCTCGGTCTTGAGGACGGCCTTCGCCTGCTTGGCCATATTAGCGAGTTGTGCCCGATCCGAGCCGCTGTTCGTCACCTCATGCGTCACGATCAGATGGTGCTCGGTATCGACGGCGACCTGCACGTTGTAGCCGACGACGCCGGACCCGCGCCCGCTCGTGGCCATCGAACGGCTGTCGGGATCGGTCAAAGAGATTTGCTGATCGGGCGACGCCAGCATCTGCTTCTCGTACACGGCAAGCTTGCCCATTTCCTCCTTCAGCTTCGTCAGCTTCTCGGTGAGCCTCGTTACCTTCGAGGCCAGCGCTTCAGTCGGCTCTTGCCGGTCGGCCGTGTCCAGCTGGCTCAGATAGCGGGCGACGCTCTCCTCCAGCTGAGCACGCCGCCGTTCCATCTTCGCGTGTGAAGTTCTTGTCCCGGTTGTTCACGGCCTTGAACTTGCTCCCATCGATGGCGACGCTCGCTGTCACAAGGAGGCCCATCTCGCGGCAGAGTTCGACAAAGCGCGCACAGACCTTGCGAAGCGCCAGACCGTTGTCCTTGCTGAAGTCCGCAATCGTTTTGTGATCGGGAGCAAGCCGACCCAGCAGCCACATGACCTCGACATTGCGTCCGGCTTCTCGTTCGAGCCGCCGACTCGACTGCACTCGGTTCAGGTAACCGTAGATGTAAAGCTTCAGGAGCGCCGAGGGATGGTAAGATGGCCGGCCGGTCGCGGCCGGTTCAACGCCTTCGAAGCTCATCTCGGCCAAATTAAGCGCATCGCCAAACGCATCGATCGCGCGAACAGGATTGCTCTCGTCAATGAAATCATCGAGGCATTCGGGCAATAGCGTCCATTGCCCACGATCAGCCTCCTCAACGAAGCGCCTCATCAATTCCCCCCAGAATCACAGGAGAATCATAACAGCAGCCCAGCGTTTTCACACATGGGGTAATTCCGGTCAGAGCCATACTGAGGCTCTGCGAATCAGCTCTCCAAGCCAATCGATGAGGCTCACCCCTCGGGCCTGCAATGAAGGAGAACTGCAATGGAGCATTATGTTGGACTGGACGTTTCGCTGAAGCTAACAACGATCTGCATCGTTGATCGGGCGGGGAAGATTCAACGTGAGGGAGTTGTTGATTCCGACCCGGAGGTGATCGCGGCATTCATCCAGTCAAACGCGCCGTATGTCGCGCGGATCGGGCTCGAAACAGGGGCAACGTCGACATGGCTGTGGACCGAGTTGAATAAGCTGGGGCTGCCCGTCATCTGCATCGATGCCAGGCACGCCAAGGCGGTGTTGAAAATGCAGGTCAACAAGAGCGACCGCAACGATGCCGCAGGCATCGCCCGCATCATGCAATGCGGATGGTATAAAGAGGTGCGCGTCAAAGACCTCGACAGTCATGCGGTGAAGGCTCTGTTGGTCAGCCGGGCTCTGCTCGTCAAGATCAAGCGGGATCTCGAGAACGAAATCCGCGGGCTTCTAAAGAACCTCGGGCTGGTTATTGGCCAAGCAAAGATGAACGTGTTCGCATTGCGTGCTGCGGAGCTCACCAAAGATAGGCCGGAACTCGCCGTGGCGGTAACGCCGCTACTCACCGCGCGAGTTGCCATCGAGCAGCAGATTGCGGATCTCGACCGTAAGGTTATGAAGCTCGCACGCAGCAATGCTCAAGTGCGACAGTTTATGACGGCACCTGGCATCGGACCTGTCACGGCTCTTTGCTTTCTTGCAACGATCGACGACCCTATGCGCTTCAAAAAGTCAAGAAGCGTCGGGGCCTATGTCGGACTAACGACCCGACGATACTCCTCCGGCGAGATCGACTGGACGGGTCGAATCTCGAAGTGCGGCGACAAAATGTTGCGAAGTTATCTCTTCGAGGCAGCCAATGTGCTGCTCACACGCGTGGCAAAATGGTCAGCGCTCAAAGCCTGGGGCATTCGGCTGGCAAAGCGAAGCGGGCTGCGCAAAGCCAAGGTTGCGGTCGCGCGAAAGCTCGCGGTCATTCTGCATCGGATGTGGATCGATGGTACCGAATTTAGATGGTCGTCAAAGGAGACCGCCATGCAAACAATATAGCAAACCAGCGAATTCCCGCCGACCACCGGCGGAATGTCCCTGCCGGGACGCTGGCGTTGGTGCGATCGCCCCTGGCTTTGCGATGCTCAAAAGGCAAGCGCGCTTCACACATTGATCCGCCAGCGTCATCCTACGCCATCATGCGGAGGGCATGCCCCTACCGCGGAGAGAACCATGAACCCGGCAAGGACGTCTTTGGAGAGTCTTGACCGCAGGCCCGGAATTAGAGAACAGCCAGGGTCATCAACGGAATTCATGGCGGCTGCGGCTCGCCAAGTGGCTCTCCTGCAGCGAGCGAATGCACCAGCGCGCCGACCTGCGCGCCATCGCCGACGACCCGCATCTGCTCGCGGACCTCGGGATCACCAGGGACGAGGCCCTGGAGCAGGGTAATGCGCCATTCTGGCCGTGACCCGACACGATCGCCTCTGATCAAGCAATGCCGAGGACAACGAGATGTCTGAGACCACTGTTTACGGCTTCCCACGCAGCACATTTGTCAACATCGTGCGCCTCGTCCTGACGCACAAGGGACGTGCCCTACACGTTCCAGGACCCCGAGCCCGCGATGGGCAAGCCCGAGCATCTCGCGCTGTACCCGTTCAATCTCCTCCCTATCCTGCGGCATGGCGACTTCATCCTTTATGAAACAAGCGTCATCGTCGCCCACATCGACGAGGCATTTGGGGGAGAAGGCCTGACCCCGCGGGATCCGAGAGGCTGCGCGCGCATGAACCAGTGGATCAGCGCTATCAACTCCTACTTCCATCCGTACATGATCGACCACGTTACCCACGAGCGCCTAGTCTTCCCGGAGCTCGGGATCGCCTCCGACGAAATGGTCGTGGCTCACGCGGTGCCTAAGGTGGAGCTCGGGCTCGCCGTAATTGAGCGGGAGCTCGCCCATGGCGAGCCCTATCTGCTCGGGTCGGAGCTCTCGCTCGCCGACTTCTAAATGCTGCCCAGCACGTTCGCATTCGGTTTGACCGACGAAGGTCAGTCTATGTACCGGAAATTACCAGCGTTCGGCCGCTGGCGCGCGCGGATGGAGGACCTGCCGACGACACGCAAACTGCGCGCAAGCCTGCCGCCACGCGAACCGATCCCGCACGCGCGGGAGTGGGCAAATTCGCGCCGCCCGAAATATTGACATTGGGGTGATCGGAAGGCCGGATCTTGCCCTGCATATCTGGCGCGTCTAGCCTACGATGCAGGGAAACGCAGGCTCCCCTCTAGATGGAACCGTCCGAGATCTTGCAACGCTCGATGTTTCGAGGACATTGCACATGGACCGTCCTCTCACCCACATTTCGATGCCAGTTATTCCGTTGCCAAGTGCGGACGCATGAGGTCACCATGCCGTTAAAGCCGATTGGGACTATCAAAATTCCGAACGCCGAAGGCAGCTCTTTCGATCATGGGGCTTTCGATCCGAAAACACGACGTGTCTTTATTGCGCATACGCAACGCGATTGCGTCGAGGTCATTGATCAGGACAAGCAGCGGCACGTCGCAACGTTGCCCGGATTCCCAGGCGTAGCCGGAGCAGTGGTTGACGATGGCGAAGTCCTGCTTACCAACCGCGGCTCCGCTTCTGTCGCCTGGATTGATGCTGTGACCTACAAGACCGCCGCCGTTTTCGAGACTGCCTCCCGACCAAACGGCGCGGTCATCGTCAGGCGTTTGGCGCTTGGGATCGCCGCTTGCATCGGGAATGAGGTCGAGATACCGACGCTTCAAAGCTTTCATCTGAAAAATGGCAGGTTGGCCAAACTCGAACTGCCGGGCCGCCCGCGCTGGTGTGTCACCGATATGGCTGCCGATCGGATATTTCTTTGCATCCGAGAGCCCTCGATGGTGCTGGTCGCAAGTCTCCCTGAACTAAGACCGATCGCCCAGTGGAAACTTCCCTCGGGTGGCGCCCATGGCCTCGACATCGATCATTCGCCTAGGCGGCTTTATGCTGCCTGAGACGACGGTGCGCTCGTCGAAATCGACAGCGCGTCAGGCGAGATCACAAATGTTTGGCCGATCGCTCCTTCCGGCAATCGTCCTTGCCGAGCGGCGTACCCAGTAGGTCTGCACCGGCGTGCAGGAGAGCTCGTTCTGGCACAGAGGAAGCTTCTGCTTAAATCCGCCAAGCAAGCCGTTGGGCTGCAGACGCTTGAGCGTGGTGCGCTCGGAGAGCGGAGAAGAGTTCCGCAATCTCAACAAGCTGCGAAATGGGCGAAGAGACTGGGTGCGTTTCCCGGCCACAGGCATTTTTCAGGCACATCCCAGAGCTGAATAAACAATCTGGGCTCCGTCATTGAAACTTCTTGCCACGATCAGTGATCCCAAGGGCTCAGAACCAAATGGCCAGGATCAGCCAAACACGTCCTGCAGCACACCTTCGCGGACCACGGCCACACCGTCGAGTTCGATCGTGGTACCCATCATGGGCAGGTCGAAATGTCCTGCCGTGTATCGACCGGCGAATTCGTTGGCGCCCGTGGAGAACAGGAAATTACCGGAAACGGCGCGCAGCTCCGTGCCGTTGGTGTCACGCTGATCATACATCGATAGTGCCTCGTAGCGCGCACCGGGATTCATGCCAAAGCCGACATGCGACACTGCGTAAGCTTCGCGGTCTCCCCAAGCCGCCAGATAGGCCCGCATCATCGCCGCATCAGCCCCCTCGCCTTCGAGATCGGTGACATAGTCATTTTCTAGCGTCATTTTGACCGGCGAGGTCAGATAGCGCTTGAAGGTCAGATTGATGTCGCCAGCCGCCATCACCAGCGTGCCGTTGACAGTCCCGCTCTTTGGGAAACTCACGACAATACCGCCCGGCCAGTGTGCCAACGTACCCGGCTTGTCGGTCCACCCCCACACGCCGACCGTTGAGGCGCCGGTCATATCGACGTCGAGCTCGGTCCCCGCCTTGGAGCTGACACGCATGCGCTTCGTCGCACGCAGCATCTTCGCCGCCGCACGTACTCGCTTTTCCAATGCTGGATCCGGAACCATGCGTTCAAGTGCTTCGGGGTGTTCGTTGGAAATCACCAGGATGCGGGAGCCTGCTTTGAGGATTTCCGGGGTCTCTGGCGCGTGCATCAAGCCTTCGATGGTGCAATCCACCACGAAGCCTGCCTGCTGCAAGGCCGTTACGACTGGACCAAGTCGCTGGATCGCCTCGCTCGCGCCCGTCGAACGAACTGGAACCGCATGCCTGTTGCGCGGCATCGGCACAATGAGGTGGAACGGCCTTGCTCCCATTCGCAGCAGCGCAAGCTCGGCCAGGTGCACATTAAGGGCTCGGGATTGGGTTTCGGATAGGATGGCGGCGATATCGCCCGATTTGACGGCGCAGCGTTCAAAAATCTCGCAGAACGCGTCGATCCACTTCGCTTCGATGCGATCTGCCAGCATGCTCTCTCCTCCACTTCCTAGAGTATCACGTCAGACTTCAGGGAATCCTCGCAACAAATACGATCGCGCTGCCTGCAGCAAGCCATTGAGGATCAATCCAAGCAGCGAGATCGTGATCAGCGGCACGAACATGTCTACGGCCTGAAAGGTCCGCGCAGCCGTGACGAGAACGTGTCCGAGGCCATCCGTCGAAGTTATCATCTCGGCCAGAAATACCACGATGCAGGAAATGACAAGGCCGATGCGGCAACCTGTCAGGATCGACGGTGCGGCCGCCGGCAGCACCACCTTGAAAAGAATCTCGCGCGGCGGCGTTCCCGCCGCCATCGCCGACCAGAGCAATTTCTGCTCGACCGTCGAGGCGCCGTGATAGGTCGAGAGCAGGATCGGAAACACCGCATCGGCGGCGACAAGCGTGATCTTCGATTCATGACCGAAGCCGAGCAGCAGCAGGAGCGCGGGATAGAGCGCGACCTTCGGCAGCGGGGCCAAGACGCGCACCATCGGCCGCACCACGGCATTGATTGACGGGCTCGCGGCGGCCGCGAGCCCGAGCGATACGCCGAGGATCACGGCGATGGAGAATCCGGCGAAAAGCCGAAACAGCGTGGTCAGGATCTCTTGCTCGAAGCTCGCGCTCCCGAGCTGCTGCATCAAATGCGTAAATACTTGGCCGGGCGAGGGCAGCAGCGCCAGCGGCGCCAAGCCGAATGAGACCAAGGCCTGCCAGATTGCGAGCAATAGCGCGATCGGGATCACGCCGAGCAAGAGTTCCGTCGCCAGGACCCGGCTCTTCATGTGAAGCTCAAGGGAATGTCGAATTGCGGCTCGGACCATCGGATCAGGCGCGCCCGTATCCTTTCAAAGGCGGCATCAAGACCAATGCCCATTGCACCGATGATGATGATCATCGCAAAGACTGTGTCGTATTGTCCCATATCCAACGCGTTAAACAGGATGTTTCCGGCGCCGGACTGCCGCGCGATCATCTCGCTCATGACCATCGTGATCAATGCCAGCACGAGCCCTGTGCGGCAACCGGTGAGGATTTCGGGCAATGCCGCGGGTAGCACAATGCGGATCATGCGCTCTGTCCCCGACAGGCCCATAGCGGCACCAGACCACAACATCTTTTCTTCGACTGCTTTGGCGCCCTCAAAACTGTGATAGATCACGGGCAGGCTCACGCCGAGAAAGATCACCAGGATCTTGGCGAGGTCGCCTACGCCGATCCAGAGCATGATGATCGGCATCAGGGCGGCTTTCGGCACCGGATAGGTCACCATCAGCAGCGGATTGAAAAACGACGCAACGGTTCGGCTGCGGCCCATCGACAATCCAACCGGAATGGAAACGAGGACGGCCGCCCCGAAGCCGATCGTCATTCGGCGCAATGAGGCCAGGATGTTGATCAAAGCTTCCTCGTCGCCGAGGATCGACGGTATCGCTCGGATCGCATCGGTTGCCGTCGGAAAGCTATCGCTGTTCAGGCCGAGTGCAGCGATCTGCCATACGGCTAGCAATCCCACGCATGCGAGCACGGGCGCCAAACGTGCTAGAAGAGCACGACCGCTCATGGCCGTAATCCACCTTCGCCAGATTCGTCGAACATGCGTTCGATGTCGACCACATATTTTTGATAGCGTGGATCGAGCAGCAGCTCGGTACGGCGGCGTGGGCGCGGCAGATCGATATCGATGACCTGTTTGATGCGTCCCGGCGAGCGGGTCATCATTACGACCTTGTCCGAAAGAAACACCGCTTCATCCACCGAATGGGTGACGAACAACACCGTCTTGCGATCGCGCTCCCAGATGTTGAGCAGATCGTTTTGCAGCCGCGTGCGCGTATGCGCGTCGAGCGCGCCGAACGGCTCGTCCATCAACAGCACCGCCGGATGATAGGCCAGCGTCCGGGCCAGCGCCACGCGTTGCTTCATGCCACCGGAAAGCTCTTTCGGATAGAAATCCTCAAAGCCTTTTAGCCCGACCATCTCGATCAACGCGCGGCTTTGCGCCTCGGCTTCCGCGGCCTTGATCCCCTGCTGACGCAGGCCGTACATGACGTTGCCAAGCACGGTCTTCCACGGGAACAATGCAAATTCCTGAAACACCGGGCCACGATCAGGTCCGGGGCCCCTGATGTCCTGCCCCCGCATTTTCGCGGTACCCCGTGTCGGACTTACGAAGCCGCCAACGATGTAGAGCAGGGTCGACTTGCCACAGCCCGAAGGACCAAGAATGGAGACGAAGGCGCCATCCTCGATTGCGAGCGAAACGTCCGACAACGCCAGATGATCTTGACGCGCCGAAGTCTGAAACAACTGCGAGACATGATCAATCTCGATCATCGGCTGTAAAGGCCTTGCTGCGGGCGCGGACTCGACCTGAAGGTCCGATCGCGATGGCATAAGGTTCATTCTCGCCGCTCTCTTGATGTTGGCTATCAGCATAGCGGAAAACCGCGTCCGCCGGCGATGCGGGTTTCATGCCAAAAGCGTCGGATTTTGCTAGCTGAACCACGGCCATTCCGCAGGCCCCGCATGCGTCACCGCGCCGCCCGGCGCCTGTCCGACCAGCCGTGCATACTTTGCCAACGCACCGGCGCGATGGCGCGGCGGCCGAGGTTTCCAGGCCTGGCGCCGTACCGCCAGTTCACGTTCCTCAACCAGCAGATCCATTCGACGCGCACCCGCATCGATCCGGATGCGGTCGCCATCGCGCACCAGCGCCAAGGGTCCACCGACGAAGGCTTCCGGTGAGACATAGCCGATGCACATCCCGCGTGTCGCGCCTGAGAAACGCCCGTCGGTAATCAAGGCCACCTTCTCGCCCATCCCTTGCCCGTAGATCAGTGCGGTCACGCCCAGCATCTCGCGCATGCCGGGGCCCCCGACTGGGCCTTCATTCCGGATGATCAGAACCTCGCCTGCCGCGTATCGGCGATTCCGGACGGCATCGACGCAGGACTCTTCGTCCTCGAACACCCGCGCCGCGCCTTCGAAAACCAGGCTCTTCAGGCCCGCTACCTTGATCACGGCTCCATCGGGACAAAGATTGCCCTTTAGTACGGCCACACCGCCATCCGGCATGATCGGTGTCTGCGTGAAGTGTATGATATCTCCGTCCGGCGCGTTCGCCCCGCCATATTCTTCCGCAATCGTTCTGCCGGTAATGCTCAAACAGCTACCGTCGACATGGCCGCTCTCGACGAGAGCGCGGATCACCACGGCCGTACCGCCGACATCGTAGACGTCTTTCGCAGTGTACTTCCCGCCTGGGCGTAAATTGCCGATCAGCGGGGTCCGCGCGAACACCTCGCCGACATCGTCGATCGTAAAACGGATACCCGCCTCGTTGGCGATCGCCGGCAGATGCAGTGCGGCGTTGGTCGATCCCCCTGTTGCCGCCACTATGGCTGCGGCGTTCTCCAGGGATTTCCGACTCACGACATCGCGCGGCAACGGCCCGCCCCGGTCCAACATCTGCATCACCAGCCGCCCGGCCTGACGCGCGACCTGCGCGCGCTCGGGATACACGCCGGGGATCATGGAAACGTTGGGCATGGTCAGTCCCAGCGCCTCGGAAACCATCGCCATTGTATTTGCGGTGAACTGTCCGGCGCAGGCTCCGATCGTCGGCAGACAGTTCCGTTCGATGCCCGCAAGCGTCGTTTGATCGATCTCGCCGGTCATGAAGCCGCCGACTGCCTCGTAGGAATCGAGGACCGTGAGTGTCTTGCCGTTGAACCGGCCCGGCAATGCGCTGCCGCCATAGATAAAGATCGATGGCACGTTGCAGCGGATCATTCCCATGATCACGCCGGGTAGCGTCTTATCGCAGCCGCCAAATCCGATCAGGGCGTCGTAAGCGAGCCCATGAACGACAGCCTCGATCGAGTCAGCAATCAATTCCCGGGAGAACAACGAGAACTTCATGCCCTCATGGTTCATGCTGATACCGTCCGAGACGGAGACGGTCGTGAACTCGCGGGGGCAGCCGCCAGCCTGCGCGATGCCTTCTTTGGCGGCCGCGACCTGGAAATCGTGGGTCATGTTGCAGGGCGTCTGTTCGCCCTTCATGCTGACGACCCCGACCATCGGCTTTGCAATCGTTGCGTCGTCCAAGCCCATGGCACGCATGAAGGCGCGATGCGGTGCACGGTCCAGACCATCGGTCGTCACCCGTGATCGCCACTTCTTCATTTCAACATTCTCCGCAACACGGCCCAGCAGGCTCACTGACGCCGCGATCGTCACTCCAATGGCGCTACGATGCTCGGGTGCTTGAATTGCGCGACATCCATCTTGGGCAACATTCCCGTTTCCGCATAGATATCGAGCATCTTCTGGATCGCCGGAAAGTTCGGCGCGGCGCCCGGATCCCTGCCGAAATCGTTGTCCTTCAGGAGATAGGTGTCGAGCACCGGGATCGGCGCCTTCAGCACCTCGGAGACGACCTTCAAGGTCTCTTCGCGATTGGCGAGTGCCTTCTTCATGCCAAGGGTGATGTCGCGCACATAGGCTTTTACCAGATCGGGATTCTTGTCCACGAAATCGGCGCGACAGGCTTCAAGAATGTGCACGATGTTGGGCATCGCCTGAGACAGCGAGAACAGTTTGCGGGTACCGCCTTTGGCCTCCGCGCGTGCGGCGAAAGGCTGGTTCATGTTGACGGCATCGACCCGGCCCTGACGCAACGCATCCTCGGACACCGCGAAGCCGACTTCGACCAATTTGATGTCCTTGGCCGGGTCAACCCCGTTCTGCTTGAGCAGCATGTTGAAAGGACCTTGGGTGCCACCGCCGATCACCGAAATCCCGACGGTCTTGCCCTTCAAATCCGCAATGGTCCTGATGGGGGAGTTATCCATGACGGCCCAATACACAGAGAAGCCGCCGGGTTTCTCAAACACGTGCTGGGCGACGATGTAAGCCTTCAGATTGCCGCCGAGGACGCCATTGGCGAGCGAGAGCGGCGCCTGGGTTGCGCAGTCGAGGGCACCGGCCGCCAGTGCTTGCGTCATCGGCGCGGTGCCTTGGAATTGGGTCCATTCGATTTTGTAAGTCTTGCCGATGTCGGGAAATTCGGCCGGCCGACGCATCATCCAATATTTCGATTCCTCTGCCGGAATGGTCCAACCGACGCGAATGGTCTGTTGCGCCCGCGACGCACTCACGCCGGCGAAGATTGACAGCGCCGCCCCGGCGGCCAGGATCCACGTCGAAAAAGTTCGCATACGCCCCGCTCCACTCTCTCGGCCCCGAAAGGCAAGCAAGCCCGACTTGGACCCCAAATCTTTCATGGTTCAAACAATCAGGCAAGCCATTGGAGCGTCGGTCATATTCGCTGGCCCCTGGATTGTGCTATGCTTCATCGCAGCCGGAGATCAGAATGAGCGGGATTGGAAAGGCGGGCGCGAGCGCCGAAAAGCTCGGCTATATAGGGCTGGGATTGATGGGGACACCCATGGCGCGACGCCTGCTCAGCGCCGGCCACGAAGTTTTCGTCTGGAACCGGTCCGCTGGGAAGGCCGCGGCGCTGGCAGAGGCCGGAGCAAAGCTCGCGAGCCATCCGCGTGACGTCGCCGCCAGCGCCAGCATTATCTTCACCTGCGTGACCGATGCGGCGGCTGTGGAAGAGGTGGCATTGGGCACCAGCGGCCTTAGTAAGATGGCCGGCCAAGGCAAGTTGGTCGTCGACTTCTCCTCCATCCATCCCGACGCCGCGCGCGATATCGCAGCGCGTCTGCGCCAGGCCAATGGCATGGGATGGATCGATGCGCCGGTCTCAGGCGGCACGAAGGGAGCGGAGGAAGGCACGCTGGCGGTCATGGCAGGTGGCGACTCCGCTGATATTGAGCGAGTACGGCCCTATGTGTTGGCGATGGCACGACGGTTCACGCATATGGGCCCGACCGGCGCCGGCCAGTCAACGAAGCTGTGCAATCAGGTCATCGTCGGCTGCGCAATGGCGGTGCTTGCGGAAGCAACACGGCTCGCCGCAAATGCCGGTATCGACGCGGCGCGCCTGCCGGAGGCGCTCGCCGGCGGCTTTGCAGACTCAATTCCTCTTCAATTGTTCGTACCACGCATGGTCCAGGGCATCCATTCACCACCGCTTGGCCACATTGCCACTATGTTGAAGGATCTCGATACGATCATCGATGTCGCCCGCGACACGTCGACCCCGGTTCCAATGGCCTCGCTCGCCGCGCAGCTCTTCAGACTGGTCAAACTTTCGCGCGGCGCAGATGCCGATGCCCTCGAAATCTACAAATTGTCTGCATCTCCTGATTGAGCCTCTCTGCTTAAGCCAAAATAAAACTAGGAAACGTCAAATGTATAAACCCGCCGACGTCAAAACCTCGTCCGACTCTCCCATTCCGGCGCAAATGCGCGCCTGGACTCTCGGCGGCCCCGACGAGCTTTTCCTGCGCGAGAAGGCGACGCCAGTTCCGAATAGAGCCGAAGTATTGGTCCGCATCGACGCTGTCGCGATCTGCGCCACCGACCTTGAAATCATCCACTCGGGATCACCAGCGCGCATCCAGGGCGGGCTGCCCTTCAACAAGAACTTTACTCCAGGCCATGAATATATGGGCACCGTTGCAGCGCTGGGTCCCGATGTCGACGAATTTGAGATCGGCCAGCGTGTCACCGTGGAGATCCACGCTGGTTGCGGTCAGTGCAAGCGATGCCGCCAGGGCATGTACACCTCATGCCTTAACTATGGGAGGCCGGAGAAGGGCCATCGCGCCAACGGTTTTACCACCGATGGCGGCTTTGCCGAATACGCGGTCAATCACATCAATACGCTGGTGCACGTACCCGATAACATGAGCGACGCCGAGGCGACGCTGGTCGTCACCGCAGGCACATCGATGTACGGCTTGACCGAACTCGGCGGTCTGGTTGCTGGTGAAAGCGTCGTCATAATCGGCCCCGGGCCGATCGGATTACTTGGGGTGGCGGTGGCCAAGGCGCTCGGCGCAAATCCTGTTATCCTGACCGGAACGCGAGAGCGACGGCTTGCGATCGGCAAAGAGCTAGGCGCCGATCGCGTCATCAACATCACTGAGGAGGACCCGGTTGAGATCGTGAGACGGCTTACCGGTGGAATTGGCGCCGACTATGTCCTCGAATGCGCCGGCACGGAGGCGACAGTCAATCAGGCCATTCACATGACCAATCGCGGCGGGCGAATCTGCCTGGCAGCATTCCCCCATCAAGCTGTCATGACGGATATCGCCCATTTGGTCCGGAACAACATCTACGTGTTCGGCATTCGCGGCGAAGGCCGTAGCGCCACGCATCGTGCGATGGAGCTGATGGCCGAAAAGCGGTTTGATGCCACCAAGATCCACACCCACACCTTTTCGCTCGCCGAGCTCCCGACAGCACTGCGCTATGCCCGGGAGCGGGTCGAGGACGCCATCAAGGTCGTGGTAGCCAACCGGCCCGCAAATGCCATAGCCAGCGCCGCGGAATAGGTTTCAAACCGAGCAGTAGCGCTCCTTGACCTCATCATCGGCGAGCAATTCTCGGGCCGAGGACTGGTGCACGACCGCGCCCTGGTCCATGACGTAGGCGCGGTCTGCGATCTCAAGCGCCAGTTCGACGTTCTGCTCGACCAGCAGCACCGTCGTGCCCTGGGCCTTCATGGCAAGAAACAATTCGAACATTTCATCGACGAGCACAGGCATGATCCCTTCGGAGGGCTCGTCCAGCATGATCAGATCAGGCTTGGCAATCACGGCGCGGGCAATTGCCAGCATCTGCTGCTCGCCGCCCGACATGGTTACTGCCTCCTGGTCCAGCCGTTCGGCAAGGCGTGGGAAAATTTTGGCGATGTCCTCGATCAGTTGCAGCTCATGCCTCTTTTCCGGCGACGCCACTAGGCCAAGCCTGAGATTTTCCCGTACCGAAAGCCCCTGCACGATGCGGCGCTCCTCCGGCACATAGGCGAGCCCGAGCGCAAATCGTAGGTGGGCAGGCAAGTTCAGCAGCTCTTTGCCCTTGAATGTGACTGAGCCGCGGGTTCGGTCCATCATTCCCATGATAGACTTCAGTGTTGTGGTCTTGCCGGCACCATTGCGTCCGATCAGGCACACGATTTCGCCCTTGGCCACCTCAATACTGACGTCCTGCAGGACGTGGCTTGCGCCGTACCAGGCATTCAGATTGGCGACCTGCAACATCACGCGTTAATGCTCCCGCTGGCCCAAGTAGACCCGCTTGACCGCTTCGTTTTGGCGAACCTCCTGCGGGGTTCCTTCCGCCAACAGCTCCCCATGATGTAACACCAGGATCCGATCACTGATGCCAAGCACCAGTTTCATCTTGTGCTCGACAAGGATGACCGTTCGCTCGCTGGCCAACTTGACGATGAGATCCATCATGACGCGGGTTTCTTCGGGGCTCATCCCTGCGGTCGGCTCGTCCAGAAGTAGCAGACGGGGACGGCTCGCCAGGGCCATTCCGACCTCTAGCGCCCGCTGCTCGCCGTGCGCGAGCGATCTTGCCGGGCGCTCGCGCGCTTGCCACAATCCGACCAGTGCAAGCAGTTCATCGGCCTGCTCGGCCAATTCGCGAAGCCGACTGCGCGGACGCCATAAATCATAGCGTGACACCAGCGCCTGGAGCCCGATCCGAATGTTCTCGCGCGTAGACAATTGCGGAAACACGCTGGTGATCTGGAAAGACTTTGCGATCCCGAGATGAGCAAATCGATGCTGCGGCAGGCAGGTAACATCCCTGCCCTCGAACTCGATGCTGCCGCTGGATGGCGCGAGGACCCCCGACAACAGATTGAAGTATGTGCTCTTGCCGGCACCGTTAGGGCCGATGATCGAGGTGATCGCGCCGCGCCTGAACTCGGCCGATATGTCCTTCAGCGCGACAAATTTTCCAAACACCTTGCCTAAGCGTTGGGTGCGCAAAATAAGCTGATTTGAATCTAGCGAGGTCATGGTTTGCCGCGGGATGTCAGCGTGCCCCAGATTCCGGCCGGGAAGAACAGCACGCAACTCACGAAGATAGCGCCGACGATGAGCTGCCAATGCACGGTCCAAAGCGAGACCAGATTCTCAAGCAGCAGAAAGACCGCCGCGCCGATCATCGGCCCGAAAAATGTCCCCATTCCGCCGAGCAGGGCAATCATGACCACGATGCCGGAGGTGTCATAGTGCAGGATCTCGATCGGTACGATGGACAGATGCAGCGCCTGAAGGGCGCCGGCAAGGCCGCAAAAGCCGCCGGAAAGTACGAACGTGATCAGGCGCGTCAGCGTCACATCGTAACCGGACGCGCGGGCGCGCGTCGCATTTTCGCGTACCGCCTCAATGACCGCACCGAAGGGCGAGGCGAGAATCCGTGATAGTACGAAGAAGGCCGCGATTACGAAGGCGGCAATCACGTAATAGCGGGTCATCGGATCGAGGAAATCAAGCCGCATGCCGAACAGATCGATGCTGCGTACATTGATTCCGCGAAGGCCGTTTTCCCCGCCGGTCCAGTCGACCGCCTGATAGAAAAGGTAATAGACGCACTGCGACAGTGCCATCGTGACCATGGCGAAATAGATGCCGCGGGTTCGGATCGCCAACACGCCGATCAAAGCAGCCATTGCCAGGCCCGCAACGACGCCGATTGCAATCGCTGCGTACCAGGGCAAGCCGAAATGCACGATCGCTATGCCGCAAAGATAAGCTCCCGTTCCGAACAAAGCCGCGTGACCAAAGGACAACAGGCCGAGATAGCCGTAGACTAGATTGAACCCGAGCGCGTAGAGGCCATAGATCAAGATATTCACCGCGAGCGCGGTAAACGGCATCACGAGAGGAAATACAAGAACCACAAGGGTCGCCAGGGCGACGCGATGGCGCGTTGCAACATCAAACCAGCTTACGCGCGCAGCCTGTGTCCGCAGCAGGGACTGGCTCATCTCATTCATGGCCGACTTTCACCATCAACTCATTAGTCCGGCGCGACCAAAGAACCCCTGTGGCCGAACAATGAGCACGATTGCCATCAATGCAAAGATCGAGACCTTCGCCATTTCGGGCGCAAATAGTGAGCTCATGCTGACGACGATGCCGACCAACAGTCCCGCAAGGACCGCGCCGCCAATTGACCCCATGCCGCCGACCACCGTCACCACGAACGCTTCGGCGAGGATGGTGCTTCCCATTTCCGGGATAACCCCCTGCAATGGCGCTGCCAGCAGGCCGGCGAAGCCGGCAATAGCGGTCCCGATCCCGAATACGATGAGCCAGACCTTGGAAATGTCGACGCCAAGCACGCGAACAATCTGCGGGTCACGTGCGCCTGCGCGAATGATCAGGCCGAAGCTGGTCTTTTCCAGGAAGAGCCAAAGGCCCAGAAGCACCGCGGCGGTCGCGCCGATCACAAACAGCCGGTACAACGGAAAATAGCCGACGCCGATATTGACGGCGCCTTGCAACAGATCTGGAGTGTCGAAGGGGTAGCCTGTCTTGCCAAAGGCAATGCGAACCAACTCGACCATCACATAGCTCAATCCGAACGTCAGGAGCAGCGGGTAATCGATGCCACGGCCGTAGAGCCGCCGGATGAGAAGACGTTCGACCAGCATCCCGAACAGCCCGACCGCCAGCGGAACAGCGACGAGGCAGATCCAAAAATTGCCGCCGAGCATCAGGATGTAGAGCCCGGCATAGGCGCCGACCATGTAGAAGGCACCGTGCGCGAAATTCACCACAGTGAGCATGCCGAAGATCAGAGAAAGGCCGATTGCAAACAGCACATAAATTGCGCCGAGCGCCAGTCCGGCAAATAGCTGCAATGCAATGAGATCGAGACTGAGACCAGCCATCCGCATCACCTACGATGGAGCAACGACTAGGACGCCCCAATCCGCTATCACGCCTTGTGACCGAGTTCTGCGCAGCTCCGCAGGTGCGCCGCATCGGGCTCTTCGGTGCTGATCACCTCGAAGACATCAGAGTCATTCCGTAGATCCTTGGACTTCGACCGGATAACCAAGACCGATTGCACCGATTGATGGTCGCATTTGCGATAATATTGCGGGCCCTTGTAGTAGTCGTACTTCAAGGCCTCCAGCGCGGCGATGACCTTGTCGGTATCGACACTTCCGGCATTTTTCACCGCGCTTAGCACCGTTCGGACGCCGCCGTAACCGAGCGCGCCGTAATCGGTTGGCAGCTTGCCGTCGTACATTTTGCGGAAAGCATCGTTGAAGGCCTTGGTCGAGGCGAATTTGTCCTCAATGCCCCAATAAAACGAACACCCGCCGATCACGCCCTCGAAGGCCTGGGGTCCTGCCGCGACGCGACTTGCATGCGAGAGCAATGGAGAGATGATCTGGGTGGTTTTCTTGATCCCGAAATCGGTCGCCTGCCGCAGCGCGATTTGCTGATCGCGGCCGAAATTGCTGATGCAGAGGATGTCCGGCTTTAGCGCCTGGATGCGAGGCAACAGGGTCGAAAAGTCGGTGGTACCAAGCGGGTGCCTGATGTCACCGAGATTTTCAATATTGAAGGCCTTGCCGACCTCGAGGAATCCTCGGACCATTTCATGGCCATAGGCATAGTCCGCAGTCAGGAAAGCAACCCTTTTGCCGAATTTCGAGAATGCGTACCGGCCGACTGCGCCCGATGTCATATGCGGGTTCAGTGCCTCGTGAAAAGTAAAGCGGCTGAAGTCAGAGGCTTCATTGATGGCATCGGACTGGCTGATTGAGTTGAAGATGATGCCCCGTTCCTTGGTCACATTGTTGATCGCGAGCTGCACCGCAGCGGAAAGGCTGCCGACGACGAAATTCACCTTTTCCTTCTCGACCAGTTCAAGCGTTCGCGTCGCAGCCTCGCCCGGATTGAGCTTGTCGTCGCGAACCAACAATTCCGCTTTTCGCCCGTTGAGGCCGCCGGCCTCATTAAATTGAGCTATAGCGAGCTGGGCCGCACGAACCTGGTCCTGCGCTTCCGTGCCGTAGGGGCCCGTCAATGGGACCGGAAAGCCGATTTTGATGCTCGCCTCCTCCGCCTTGACCAGATTGATGCGGAAGGGCGAGGCGGCGATCACCGCGCCGGCACCGGCCGTCGCCAACACCCGGCGACGGGATATCGATCTCGATTTGGAGACCTCGCTCCTCATGACTTTCCTCCCCTGATGTCTTTTTTTGCTACAAGGCTTATCGTTCTTATAGGCGCCCTAGGGCCGCCAGGATAACCTGCGGCGTGAGCGGAATCTCTGTAACTAAAGTACCGAACGGCCTGAGCGCGTCATTTACCGCGTTAATGACGGCCGCTGCGGCGCCCGCCGTCCCTGCCTCGCCCGCGCCCTTGGCGCCCAGTTCGCTCTCTCGCGTTGGCGAAACCGCATGGCCGACATCGATATCCGGCATTTCCCCGGCCATCGGCACCAGGTAATCAGCCATATTGGCGTTCGTGAGCTGACCGCGCTCATCATAAACGCACTTTTCGAAGAGTGCGGCGCCAAGCCCCTGAACCACCCCACCCCGAATCTGCTCATCAACGAGCTGCGGATTGATGATGGTGCCGCAATCCTCGACCACCCAATGTTTAAGCAAGCGGATAAAGCCTGTCTCGGGGTCAACCTCGAGCCAGGAGGCTTGAACGCCGTTGGTAAAGGCAAAAGGAAACTCCCGCGGCACGAAATGGCGCGTCGCCATGAGTTCGGGCTGAATGCCGGGCGGCAACGTATCGGGGCGGAAATAAACAATTCGCGCCAGTTCGCTCAGCTCGATGCGCGGCTCGCGATCACCGGCGTTCACAACGGCGTTGTCGGCGATGTCGAGCTCCGCGGGGTTCGATTGCAGGATGGCCGCCGCGACATCCAGGATGTTCTTGCGTAGGACTTTGGCGGCCTGGAGCGCGGCCTCCCCGCCGATTCCGGCGCCGCGCGACGCCCAGGTTCCCCCGCCATAGGGTGTATTCTCGGTATCGCCCAAAATGACTCGAACGCGCTCCATAGAGACCCCGAGCACAGTCGCTACGATTTGCGCGGCCGCGGCTTCTGAGCCCTGCCCCTGCTCGGTGATGCTGGTGTGGCAGATCACCGAACCCTGAGCGTCCAGCCTCGCAGCCACGCCATCCTGGGACGAGATGCGGGCTCCGCCAACCCCATAAAATGCCGCGCTCGGGTTTGTCACCTCGATGAAGCTGGCAAGACCAATGCCTCGATAGATGTTTTTTCTGCGCAGGCTCGCCTGCTCGGCGCGCAAACCCGCATAGTCCATCATCTCCGCCAGCTTGGTAAGGCAAGCCTGGTGAGACAACTGCTCGAATCTCAGTCCGGTCGGGGACGCGCAGGGATACGCGTCGTCGGCAATAAGATTACGCCTTCGAATTTCGACCGCATCCAACCCGATCCGTATCGCCGCCAGGTCCACCAGCCCCTCTGTAACCGCACACGCGATGGGATGCCCGACCGCACGATACTGGCACATCACGTTCTTGTTCTGGAACACGACACGCGCTCGTGCGCGATAGCTCTTGGTCGTGTAGGGTCCGCCGACCAGATTGACGACCTGGTTCGCCTCGATCGCGCTGGTGCGCGGATACATCGAATAGGGACCGATTCCGGTGAGGTCGTCGATTTCAAACGCGGTGATTGCACCGTCACGTCTCACACCGATCCGACCCTTGCAGCGATGATCGCGCGCATGAATGTCGGTATTGAAGCTTTCGACCCGATCCGCGACGAATTTTATCGGCCGTCTGAGCAGCTTAGAGAGGGCATAGGTCGCCATCTCATCGGCATAGATGTGCACCTTTATGCCGAAGGAGCCTCCGACGTCCTTGCAGACGACGCGGACCTGCTGCTCCCGCAGCCCGAGGTGAAGCGCCGCGATGTTCTGCACCATGTGCGGCGCCTGGGTGCCTTGATAGATCGTAAGCCTGCCTTCCGCGCTGTTCCAATCAGCAACGACGGCACGCGGCTCCAACGTCACACCAGTGTGGCGGCCGAAGACGAATTCAGCTTCAACGACCTCGTCCGCCGCCGCAAAGGCTTGGTCCACATTGCCTGTGTCGTGTACGCGTTCGAACGCAAGATTATCGCCAAGGGCGGGATGAATGACCGGCGTCTTTGGATCGAGCGCGACCCGCATGTCGGTTACCGCCTCAAGCTCTTCATAGTCGACCGAGACCTGCTCGGCGGCATCCTCCGCAAGCGCGCGACTTGTCGCCACAACCGCTGCCACCGCTTCACCCTGCCAGCACACGCGGTCGATGGCGATGGCGTACTGGGGAGCGGACTTCAGCCCCTTCAGGTGCGAGAGAACGCCTACCCAGGGCGTGATGACGGCCGCGAGCTCCCGGCCGGTGATGACGGCTATGACACCCGGCATCCGCTTTGCGGCGCTCGCATCAATCGCCATGATTTTTGCGTGGGCATGAGGTGAGCGCAGGAACACGACATGCGCTATCCGCGGCAGCTCCATATCGCTGACATAGAGCCCTCGCCCCTGCATGAGCCGATCGAGATTGGGCCGCGGCACGGTCTTTCCGATATAGGAGTTTGGCCGGTCGAGCACCGAAAGCCGCTCAGCTTGTCCTCTTGCCACGATCATCGCGGTCGCCCCCTTCGGCTGTGGGCCGTGGCTTCGATCGCGTCGACGATGGCCTGATAACCGGTGCAGCGGCAGTAATTGCCGGAAAGATGCTCCCGGATGAGCTCCCGCGATGGTTCACTTTGCTGTTTTAGGAGATCCTGAGCGGCCATCAGCATTCCCGGCGTGCAATAGCCGCATTGCAGCGCATTGCGCTCTCGAAACGCCGATTGTAGATCGGCGACTTCACCGCTGTCGGACAAACCCTCGATCGTTTGTACCGTTTTGCCATGCACCTGAACAGCGAGCATCAGGCAGGCGCGCACGATTTCGCCATTTACCCGAACGGTGCATGCACCGCACACGCCATGCTCGCAGCCGACATGTGTGCCCGTCAGATGCAGATGTTCACGAAGGAAGTCCGCCAGATTGACGCGCGGGAGCACATGCATGTCCACGCGCTCACCGTTGACCTCAAGCGAGATTGGCATCGGAGCCGTCACCCAGCTGCTCCACATAGTGCACCGCGAGTAAGGAGCGCCTCGACGCAGCGCCTAAACAGCACCCTTGCCAGATGCCGGCGCATGGACGAAGAGACCTGCTGATCCTCGGGAGGGTCGAGTTCGTTGCCAAATGCGACTGCCGCATCGGCAATCAACTCCGGTGTGATCGCGACGTTCAGCAACTTGGCCGCGGCATTGGCCAACACCGGTCGATCAGCTATGGCAAAGAATGCCATGCGAAGATTGGAAAACCCGCGATTGACGACACTGGCCCTCGCGGCCACGCCGGCCAGCGCGTAATCGCCGTGGCGCCGGGCGAACTCCTGGAAGAAATCGACCGAATTCTGCCGCGCGATCGGCAATTCGACAGCGGCCAGCAGCTCATCCGGACGTAGCGCGGTCGCATAAAGGCCTTGAAAAAACTCAGCGGCTGCGATGCGCCGTTCACCGTATCGCCCGCAGGCGATAATGGTCGCGTCGAGCGCCAGCATGCATGCAGGCAGCTCGGCGGCCGGATCGGCATGAGCAAGGCTCCCGCCGAGGGTACCCCGGTTGCGGATCGCAGGGTGGGCGATATGCTTGACCGCGTCGCTTAAAAGCGGTGCGTGAGCGGCAACCGAGGGCGAGGTTAGAAGTTCAACATGGCGGGTCAATGCGCCGATGCGGAGAACATTGCCGTCAACGGCAATTCCTCGTAGCTCAGCGAGCTCGCCGATATCGATGAGCATTTGGGGCGAGACCAGACGAAGGTTCATCGCCGGAAGCAGGCTCTGGCCGCCAGACAATACTTTTGCCTGTTCCCCATGCAGGGAAAGCATCTCCAGCGCATGATGAATGCTGGTTACGCGTGCGTAATCGAAAGCCGAGGCTTTCATGGGCGCGACCTTCCCCCGCCAGAGCTGGCGTATTTTTTGCCTGATTAGAAGGTGCTGGCCGCCAAAGGTCAAGTTTGTTTAGCGAGCTATCTCCGGACGGACTCGAGTTTTGGACTTGTCTTGAGCTCGCGGAGGACGCACGGTCCGTTCGCCAGGTGAATAGCCCTTCCGAGGAGCACGCCATGAAATTGGGTTTCTTCACGATGCCGATCCACCCCCTCGAGAAGGACTGGCGGCTTTCGTTGAAGGAAGACCGTGAGGCTTTTCTATTGGCCGATGAACTCGGTTTCAGCGAAGCCTATGTGGGCGAACATATCACGGACAAAGCCGAGAATATTACATCTTGCATCGCGTTCCTCGCCTGGATTGCCGCCGCGACCAGGCAGATCAGGCTCGGCACCGGCACGATCAATATGCCGAACACACATCCCGCGGCGGTCGCAGCTTCGATCGCGATGCTCGACCATATGTTGGAGGGGCGTCTGATCTTCGGCATCAGCCCGGGAGGATTGCTTTCCGATGCCGAGCTGTTCGGCAATCTTGAAGCCGATCGCAGTGCAATGTTTGTTGAGGCCATCAATCAGGTGTTGGCGATCTGGGCGAGCGAGCCGCCTTATAACATTAAGGGACGGTTCTGGACGATTTCGACGCAAAAGACCCTGATGAAGGAGGTCGGTCAGGGGTTCATTGGACGGCCCCTGCAGCAGCCACATCCGCCAATCGTCGTGACCGCAGTCGCGCCTTTTTCGAAGGGAGTCACCGAGGCGGCGGCGCGGGGTTGGGACCCGATATCGGCCAACTTTCTGATGCCGGCTTGGGTTAAGAGCCACTGGCCCAGATATGTCGAGGGTTGCGAGCGCGCCGGCCGCGCGGCGGATCCAGCGAACTGGCGAGTGGCAAAGAGCATCTTTGTCGCTAACGACGCCGCCACGGCGAAAGCGTATGCCACCGATCCAGACGGTCCTTACGTCTACTACTATCGCTCGCTGTTCACCAAGCTGAAGAAGAATGGCCGTGTCGAGCTCTTCAAGACGAGGCGCGATCAGCCAGATGAGGAGGTGACCTTGGAGACAATCTGCAACAACCTGATCATCTGGGGCACACCCGAAAGCGTCGCGGATCAGCTCCTGTCCTTTCAGGACGGGGTTGGCAGGTTTGGTACGCTGCTCTATGCGGGTAAGGACTGGAGAGACCGCGAGCTTGCGCGACGATCGATGATCCTGATGGCGGAAAAGGTCATGCCGCGTGTCAGCGCCGGCACTGCAAGACGATCGACTGCCGCCGAATAATATCCATCAACTCGACGAGGAAGTGCTGTGGCCTTTACCGATCGTATTCCCTATCAGGCCCAAGTCGATCGCCCCAAACTGACGCTGCCGGACGGCAAGCGGCTCGCCGTATGGGTCATCCTCAATGTCGAGGAATGGCGGATAGAGAACGCCATGCCTCGAACTGTGTTGAGCCCGCCAATGGGACAGCCGTTGCTGCCTGATGTGCCAAATTGGTCCTGGCACGAATACGGCATGCGCGTCGGCTTCTGGCGTCAGTTCAGAGCACTCACAGACCGCAGGATACCGGTCACGCTCGCGCTGAACGCGAACGTCTGCAGCTCTTATCCGCGCGTCGCTTCCGCCGCGCTCGAGGCCGGCTTCGAGTTCATGGGGCACGGTTTCGTGCAAGGGCCGATGCACAAGCTTGACGACCAAGCTGAAGCCATCAAGCGCTCCGTCGAAACGATCGCGAAGTTCACGGGAAAGCCGCCCCGGTCCTGGGAGAGCCCGGGCCTGACAGAGACCGAACAGACGCTCGACCTGCTACGCCTCAATGGCATCCAGTATGTGGCGGATTGGGTCATTGACGACCTGCCGCAGGATGTCACGACGCCGCACGGCACGATCACGACGATTCCCTACTCTGTCGAAACCAACGACATCGTGATCCATGCGCTGCAGCATCTTCCGTCCGACCAGTTCTTGAGGCGCTGCACTGATCAATTCGATCGCCTGTACCTGGAGGGCGCCGACAACGCGCGCGTTATGGCGATCTCGATCCACCCCTATATCACGGGCGTTCCCCATCGCATCAAATATGTCGAGGCGCTACTCGATTACGTCATCGGGCACGAAGGCGTTGCACTGATGACAGCAACCGAAATCGGCGACTGGTATCGGGCAGAAATGGCGAAGCTAAGCACACCGGCACTTCGCTGAGCACGGCCGTCTCGCCGCCCCGTTCGGGGCTTTCCTGAGCCTTGGCTCCTCGCCCTAGCCCCTCTCGGGTGTCGCTCTTGCCGCCTTTGCTGCTCAACGGGCTTTATTGGTCGGGCGATCATCCTCTGCAAGAAACCGTCCATAGCTACCCCGCGCGAACAGCAGAGGCTCCTTATGGTTGTAGGAATAGGCTTCAACCGCACCGAGGAAGATGACATGATCGCCACCGTAATACCGATTGACGGAACGGCACTGGAAATTGGCGACGCTCTCGGTAAGCACAGGTGCATCGCCAAGCCCCGGAGTCCATTCGACCCCGGCAAACTTATCATCAGAGGATTTCGCAAACTTGTTGGCCAGCGCCTGCTGCGATGCGCCCAGAACGTTGACGGCGAAATGGCTGGCATTCTGGAAAATGCTCAGGCTCGAGGAGTAAAGCACAAGACTCCAAAGCACCAGCGGCGGGTTCAGCGACACCGACGTGAAGGAATTGCAGGTCAGCCCATACGGCTTTTTGTCGGCCCCGGCCGCCGTGATGATCGTTACGCCCGTCGCATAGGTCCCAAGCGCATTGCGAAAATCCCGCGGGTCGATCGGCGAATGATCGCTGGCTAACTCGTTTGCCGGATCCAGACCGATCGGATGCTTAGGCGCGTCGTTCATCCGCGGCCTCAAAGTGTGACGTTTTCGGACGGAAGGCCGAGCGCCACCCGGCCATAGTTGGTACCAGCCGCATCGAAATTGAACGCGATGTGCGAATTGATCGCATGGGCATCGCGGAATTGGCGCTGCAAAGCGCCCGATGTAAACAGCCCACGTGCCCCACTCGCCGCAAACAGCAGAGACACCGCCTCGGTGCAGAGGTTGACCGAATACGCCCCGTCGCGCCGCAATCTGGTCTTGACCGCCATATCCGGAATTTGCCCGCGCCTTGCAGCAGCCATCGCCTCGATACAGTTCGAGCGCATGATCAGGCGCGCCGCGTCGATCTTGGCAGAGGCCTCCGCAATCTTGATTTGCGTGCTCTGCAGATCACCCAGCTTGGCGCGATTGTAGGTCGACGCTCGATGGTGGGCAATTTCAACATAGTCATCGAGGCAGGCCTGCGCATTGCCAAGGGCGACCCCGGAAAGCACGTAGGGGAATAGTGAGAACACGGGAAGCGTATAGAGCGGATTCGGGTTGATCGCGCTGCCGGGTGTCGGACCGCCAGCGAGATCACTGACCGAAACCGTCAGCGATTCTGCGACGAAGGCATCCCTCACCTCGACATCGTTGGAACCAGTTCCGCGCAGTCCGGCGGCATTCCATGTATCCAAAATCCGATAATCCTTCTTGGGGACCAGAAAGATTCGATACTCGATCCCGTCAGCTTCATCATCGGAATCGACCACGCTTCCAAGCATATTCCATTCGCTCGACGCCACCCCAGAAGAGAACGGCCAACTGCCGTGCAATCTAAAACCGCCCTCGACCTTCCGGGCACGCCCCGCGGGAAAAATGAAGGAGGACGCAACCAGGGTGTTGGGATCTTTGTCCCAAACCAGATCCTGGGCGCGTTTGTCGAACATCGCCAGCATCCAGTGGTGGCTGGCAAGATTGGCGAAATTCCAGGCTACCGACGCGTCCCCTTTACCGAGCAGCTCGGCGCAATCAACCAGAGCGACATAGTCGAATTCCGAGCCCCCGACCCGCTTGGGCTGGACAACCCTGAAGAGCCCCGCCTCATGCAGATCGCGCTCCGTCTCTGGCGGCAGACGCCGAATTTCTTCGGTCCGCGCCGCACGGTCACGCAACTGGGGGATCAGAGCTCTCGTCCGCGCCAGCATGGCTGCGTAGGCGCGATCGTCCACCTCCTGTCCCACTGAGTAATCCAACGTCGATTTTCGACCAACATCCGCCATCTGGCGTCCTCGCTACATCCACAGCTGTATGCGATCGTAAGCTATGGATGGTCCTCCAGAATCACCAGGTGGGATCACTTTCCTCGGCGGAAACCGTGAGCCGCTGACCCTTCGAGGTCCTCTGGTGATTGTTGATCGCGCTGCTCCCCAATTAAGGCGCGGTCCGAGTTGTGCGTCAATCAAATTCAGGGATGCGGCGCTGTATTGCCAAATTGTTGGCTGGCCCACGATTGGGAGAACCGCGTTCGGCACCGACGCCGCCGGAGCTCACCAGAGCGGTTCAATCCGCGGCATTTCTCAAGATCGAGCTCCGAGTGGCCGCCAGTGCCGAGGCAAATTGAGCCACACGTCTAGCGGGCTTAACGGAGCGCATGCGTCTTGTATCCCGGCTGCTCGAAAGGGTGGGAGGTCGCGAATGCCGGCAACGCGAAGCAGCGTTCCGCGAGGCGCGCGACGGCCGGACAAGCGGTCAGCTCCAGCTTGCGAAACTGCGCAGCTATGACATGGCCCGCAATGCAACTGACGATCGCCGGTCTCGCCTCGAGAGCCAAGATGACCCGGCGCACCTTCATCCGATGGTTTCGAACAGGCAACCGGCCTGGCGCCCGGCGAATGGTGGTGCAGGCGCGCGTGTTGCGCGCCTGGCAATTATTGGAGGCAACAAAGATGGCAACCGAAGACGTCGCGAGCGCGACCGGCTTTGGATCGGCTGATGCACTCAGGCATCATTTCAGAAAGAGGCTGGGCACGAGGCTGGTGCGCTATCGCGCAATCTTTCAGACGTCCGGCCCTCCACAGTCGAACTCGCCGCGGCGTCCACCGTCTCCGCCTCGTCCACGATTCTCACCAGCTTGACTGGATGTCATCCGCTTGAGATTCGCTTCTGAGATCTACTCGATCGGAGCGTGGCAGCAGCCGCTGCCGCGAGAAAGACTGCGGAAAGGACGACGGCCACATGAAAGCCGTGCCTTGGATCGCCATTCTGTGCGTGGGGGCGACAATTACATGTCTTCACAGCCTCCAACTTCTCCAACGCGAGCAATTTTTTCGCGCGCGTGAGCCCGTTCGGTGCCGCGCGCCGCGGGTGTCGGGGGACTATAGAATGACAGGATCGCGATCTTCCCGCATCGCGCGCCGACGAACTGTCCTTTCAATTCGGAAGCATTCCATCGAAAGGAGGCCTCACCCCGTCTTGGGCAGGCGTCGTGCCGGGCGACGGCGACGTTGAACGCACCGAGGTGGGAGAGCTTTGACTCCGACTATCGCCCCTGAACGATTATCATGGACCAATTGGCACCCGGAGGCTGCGCTCCAGCGACGGATATCCAAGAGACCTTGCTGAGCCTCCCGACCGGTTCGTCAAAACGTCCAAGCTTCGCGGTGCAGCGATTGAGGTTGAAGAAAAGAGCCGCGCCGGCCTACTCTCCAGTCTACCCCGCCATTACATCGATCCGCGGATCGGGTTGATGATCTGGACGCCGACTAAATCTCTCTGGTTGTCCGTCACCACGACACACTCGTTCGCACTCGCGACGGCAGCAATGATCATGTCGAGCCCGCTACGTGGCCGACCGGCGGCTCTCCCTTTCGCCATCAACTCCGCCCAGACAAGGCCCGCCTTGTCGTCGAACGGCAGGATGCGGCCCGCAAACAAGGCCTGAGGGCCCTCCGGACCTGAGAACCAGGCATCAAGCGCTGCCCGTCTTTTACCATTTGGCTTCTCTAGGATACCGCGACGGATTTCTGCGAGGGTAAGCGACGTGATGAACAAATGCTCGTCGCGCTGTGCCGCCATCCAAGCGAGGAGCGATTCCGATGGCTGCGGCTTGACGACATGGCTGATGATGTTGGTGTCGAGAAGATAGCGTGTCACAGGTCGACCTTGCGCCCTTCTTCACGCGAGCGGGTCAGGTCGAGATCAGCGCCAACGAGCGGCGAGCGACGCAACGCGGTTAGGATCCCACCAGGCTTCGGTGGCTCGCCAGACTGGATATTTTTCTTGCGCCGCGGCCCCAACTCGCCATCTTTGTCACGACGCGGAACGATCCGCAGCAGCAAGGAAGCCGCGGTGGCGCGAGCGAGAGCAACAACGGCAGAAAAGCTTCGCTTGGTCGCTGATTGCCGCACCGGGAGCCTTGGTTGCATCCGTCACGTCGGGGCCTGATCCGCGCCTTATCAATCTGGTACGGCTACTGGCTCGGCAAGCCGCGCGGGATTTCGTCCAAGCCGAGACGGATAGCCGAAAGCGTGACTGTCTCCCGGACTAAGGAGGCGTCATGAAGGTTGCGCTCTAGGCCCGCTATTCTTCCGAAAACCAGCGTGACGCTTCGATCGAGGACCAGTTGCGGCTTTGCCGCCTGCACGCCGAGAAGCAAGGTTGGACTGTCGTCGACAGTTACACGGACCGGGCGATCTCGAACGTGCGGTTCGGTCTGCGCATGGCGGGGCAGCTCGATCCCGATGAGCAGCGGCGGGGCGGCTTGATCGGGCGGATCCCGAATCAGGGCAAAACCAGCGATGTCGCAGAAACTTAAAGAGCAGCGCAAATTTGCCGCCGCCCTCATACGATGGCCAGCCCGGCTCGTGAGACGCTCCCCTATTTCTCTAACCCTGTCGCCGTAGAAACCCGCTGATCGTCACCCTCTCCCAGATACCTGCAGCGAAAAACGGATCGGCGTGGTGGAAGTTCTCGACCTCGCGCCGTCCTGGCGCCTCGATCAGAAACAGGCTTCCGATCATGGTCTGACCGTCATCGGCAGTGAGCGGCCCGGACATCACGATTCTGACGCCGAAACGGCTGGTATCGAACAGGAAGGCCTTGTGGGCATCATAGTTGGCAAGCCGCGTTGGCAGCGCGCCAGCACGGTCGACAGCATGGATCGCAAACAGCATCTTCGTCTCCGCAGATATTCCTCCGGTCGGACCGCCTTCCGACGGCTTTGGACGCCGATCCCGCCGGATATCGGGCAATGAGCGAACGTGTGGACGCTGCACATTCGCAATCAGCGCCCCCGCGTGCAACCGTATACGGCCTCGCTCATTTTCCGGCCAGCTTCGCCGCCTCATCCCAGCTCGGACAGGTGCGGGCCTCGACCGGCGTCTCATAGGGCCGATAATTCGCTTTGGTCACGACCGTCGGTTTCAGCACGATTTCCGACACCACGGGCTGCTTGCGCAGCGAGCGGATCGCAATCGTCGTGCCGATGCAGCCCTGCAGAAAGCCATTATAGTCGCCGCTCGCCAGCAGCTTGCCCGCCTTGATTGCGTCGACCGCCTCCTTGGTGCCGTTGATTCCGATCACCTGGGCGGTGCGATTCGCGCCCTCAAGCGCTTCGATCACGCCCATGGCCATGGCGTCGTTGGCCGCGAGTACGCCATCGATTTGCGGGTGCGACTCGATCAGGTTCTCCATCACCTGCAGCGCCTGCAGGCGCTGATAGTTGCCCGGCTGGGAGGCGAGCAGCTTGGCGCCGGGTGCTTCCTTGAGCGCATCGTTGAAACCGCGCACGCGGTCGACATTGGTCAGCGAGCCCTTGACGCCCTCGATGATGACGATGTTGCCCTTGCCGCCAAGCGCCTTGAGAAGATAGCGCGCGGTCTCGAGTCCAAGGCTATAATCGTCCGCGCCGACGAAGGAGATGAACTTGCCCGCGGCGGAGCGATCGGTGATGTTGACAACAGGGATATTGGCCGCGTTGATCTTCTCGACCCCCGGCACCATCGCCTTGTAATCGACAGGGATAAAGACGATCGCGTCCGGCTTCTTCACCACGACATCCTCGATCTGGCTGAGCTGTTCGGGGATGCTGTCAGATTTGGTTGGGATGTAATGCAGCGTCTTTGCATTCAGCGCCTTTGCCGCAGCATCGGCGCCGACCCGCACGGCTTGAAAATACGGGTTGGTTTGGTTCTTGGTGAAGACCGCGATGGTCTCGCCGTCGGCATATGCCGCCGTGCTCATTGCAGTCGCAGCCAGCACCGTCAGACCCGTACAGATCCTGTTTCTCACGCTCATGCTTCCGTCCCCTTTCTGTTCGTGTACTTTTGAGAGATCATTGCTTGCGGCGACGCGTCTTCATATCGAGCCACACCGCGAGGATGACGATGACGCCGGTCACCAGCGGCTGCCAGCTCGCATTCACCGACAACAGGTTCATGCCGTTGAGAACCAGCGTCAGGATCAATGCGCCGACGAAGGTGCCGAACATGGTGCCGACGCCGCCGAACAGCGACGTGCCGCCGATCAGCACCGCGGCAATTGCGGGCAGCGTCAGGCTTTCGCCGATGTCCGCTTCCGCCGAATTGAGCCGCGCCAGAAAGATGATCGAGGCAAGTCCGGCCATCGTGCCCGACACCGTATAAACCAAGAGCAGGCGTCGGGTGAGCGGAATGCCCGACAGCCTTGCCGCGGCGGGATTGGCGCCGATGGCGTAAATCTCCTGGCCCCAGATCGTGCGCTGCGCAAAAGCCGTACCTATGGCGAGAAAGATCAGCAGCAAATAGATGGGCGTCGGCAGTCCGAACAGGTAGCCGCTGCCGACCTGTCGAAAACCGGGCGGAAATCCGTGAATGATCTCCCCCGCCATGTACCAATAGGTCACACCGTTGAGGACCCAGAGCATGCCGTAGGTCGCGATGAAGGAAGGAATCCGGAGCGCCGTCACCATGAGACCATTGAGGAGACCGATGACGCCGCCGGTTGCGAGTGCCGCCAGCACGCCGAGCGCCGCCGAGCCGGTCCCTTGGATGACCGTGCCGGCGAGACACGCGGACAATGCGACATTGGCCCCGACTGAAAGATCAAGACCTGCCGTCAGCACCACCAGCGTCAGGCCTGAGGCAATGAAGAACAGCAAGCTAGCCTGCCGCAGCACATTGAGGATGTTGCCGAGAGTGAGGAACGACTCGCTTAGCAGCGCGAGCGCAAGGCAGATCAGGAAGACGGCGAGCAGGCGATAGAAGACTTGCAGCAGGTCCGCCGAGATGAATGGGCGTGGCGGGGCGAAGCCCGGCTTGGACAGCTCCGTCATGGGCGGCTCCGCAATCCGTCGAGGAACAGCGCCAGGATCACCAGCACACCAACGCTTGCAACCTGAATCGAGGATGGCAGCGCCAGCAGATTGAGGCCGTTGCGCAGCACGCCAACGGCTAGAACGCCAAATGCGGTACCAAGCAGCCAGCCATCGCCGCGCTCGAATGAGGTGCCGCCGACGGCAACTGCTGCAATGGCATCGAATTCGAGGCCGAGCCCCGCGGTCGGGTGGCCGGCGTTCATGCGCGCGGTCATCAGAAGCCCGGCAACGCCCGCCATTGCCCCGCCGACCGCGTAAACCGCGATCAAGAGTTTTGTCGGTGAGAGTCCGGCTTAGCTTAACGCCTCGCGGTTGCCACCCAGCGCGAAGATGTAGGTGCCGAAACGCGTGTGGTAGAGCAGGCCGTGAAAGGCGAGATAGGCGAATAGGCCCAGCAGAACCGGTACTGGAAGGCCCAAGACCGCTGCCGAATAGATCTCGCTCACGGCGCGAGGAACACCGACCACACTCTGGCCATCGCTGACAATAAGCGCAAGACCCTGCGCCATGCCGAGCGTCCCGAGCGTGGCCACGAAAGGTGGAATGCCGAGGACGGCGACAAGCCAGCCATTGGCGATCCCAAAGGCGAGCCCCACCGCAACCGCAGCTGCGAGGCCGAGCAGCATCGAGCCGGTGGCGACCGAGACGATGGCAACCGCCAGCGAGGTCAGAGTCAGCACGGCGCCCATCGAGAGGTCGAGCCCTTCGGTCATGATGATAAGCGTCATCGGCAGTGACAACATCAACAGCAGGGTCGACTGCACCAAGACGTTTGCGATGTTCCCGCCCGACAGGAAGCCCGGAGCAGCGACCCCGAACAAGGCGAGCAGCAGCACCAGCATGATCGCGACGCCGGGGATGCGTTGAAGCGCGTTGGCCGAGATGGCGAGAACGGCCTCACTCATGGTGCATCCCCAATCGCACGATGTTCTCTTCCGTGAGCTCGGCGCGAGACAGCTCGCCGGCGATGCGCCCCCCGCGCATCACATAGGCGCGGTCGCAGACATGGCAGATTTCCGCCTGCTCCGAGGAGATCATCAGCGCGGCCGCGCCATCCGCGACCAGACGGTCGATCAAGGCGAAGATCTCGGCCTTGGCACCCACATCGACGCCCCGCGTCGGCTCGTCGAAGATGAATAGCCTCGCGCCGGCCGCAAGCCATTTGCCGATCACGACCTTCTGCTGATTGCCGCCGGAGAGCAGCGCTACGCATTGACGCGCGCTCGGCGTCGCGATGCGGAGCTTTAGGATGAGTTCGTCGGATACGCGCAAGGCCCGACGCGGCTCGAACAGGCCGCTCGGGAATAATTTGCGCAGCGCGGACACCACGAGATTATCGGCTACCGAGCGCAGCAACGCCAGCCCTTCGCTCTTACGGCTCTCGGGGATCAGCGCAAGACCGAGCCGCGCCGCCTCGTCCGGCCCTCCGGCTTTCTCGCGGCCGTCAACCACGATCCGCCCCGCACTTGCCGGATCGGCGCCGAAGATCGCGCGCACCACCTCGCTCCGGCCCGAGCCAACCAGGCCGCAGAGGCCGACGATCTCGCCTTGGCGCACCACGAGATCGATATCGCAGATGCCGCTCGGCGCCGACAGCCCACTGACCTCCAGCAGCACTTTGCCGGGCCGTTCGGCAAAATGCCTGACGTAGGACATGTCGATCGGCCGACCAACCATCATGCGCACGAGCGCGTCTGGCGTGGTGGCGGCGGGATTGACCTCACCGATGCGTCTGCCATCGCGCAGCACGGTGATGCGATCGCCGAGCGCAAACACTTCCGCCATGCGATGGGAGATGTAAATTATGGCTACGCCATCGGCCTTGAGGCGGCGGATCAGCGCGAACAAGAGTTCGGTTTCGCGATCGGACAGCGCCGCAGTGGGCTCATCCATCACCAGGATGCGGGCGTTCTGGCTCACCGCCTTGGCTATCTCGACCATCTGCTGCTGCGCCACCCCAAGCTTGGCGACGATCGTGGTCGGATCGATGTCGAAGCCAATGCTCCTAAGCACGCGCTCGGCATCGCGAAGCAGCCTGTGGCGATCGATTGTGCCGGGCACGGCCCTCTTCGGCTCGCGACCGAGAAAAATGTTCTGCGCGATATCAAGATAGGGAACGAGCGAGAATTCCTGGAAGATGACGGCGATGCCGAGGCGCTGCGCATCCGCGCTGGAATTGATCGAGACCCTCTCGCCGCGGTAAAAGAACTCGCCTGCATCCGAACGATAGGCGCCACACAGCACCTTCATGAGCGTCGACTTGCCTGCACCATTCTCGCCAAGAAGCATGTGAACCTCGCCCGGCCAGACTTCGAAGGACACGTCCTCCAGCGCCTTCACGCCGGGAAACGCCTTGGAGATGCCCTTGAGCTCCAGCAGCGGCGGGATTGCCTCTCCCCGGGGTGGTGGCTCGTCGATCAAGGAGGCGAAACTCATACCTGCCCTCCACCGAAAATCTTGCCGGGATTCATCAGGCCGTGTGGATCGAGCACGGATTTGATGCCGCGCATCACCTCGACCGCCTCGCCGAGCTCGTCGACGAGATAGCCGATCTTGCCGAGCCCGATGCCGTGCTCGCCGGTCGATGTGCCGTCCATGGCGATCGCCCGAGCCACCATGCGGCCATGCAGCGCCTTGGCACGCGCGATCTCCGCGGGCTGCGACGGGTCGATGAGGATCAACATGTGGAAATTGCCGTCGCCGACATGGCCGACAATGGGCGCGATCATCCCGCTCTCATCGGCATCGCGGCGCGTGGCGGTCAAGCATTCGGCAAGCCGTGAAATCGGGACGCACACATCCGTAATGAGCGCGCGCGAACCGGGCCGCAGGCCGAGGCCGGCATAGAGCGTATCGTCGCGCGCCCGCCAGAGCCGGCTGCGGTCTTCAGGCGCCCGCGCCCATTCGAAACCGCCTCCGCCATGATCGGCGGCGATTGCCTGCGCGGCTTCCGCCTGTTCGACAACGCCTGCGTCCGAGCCGTGAAACTCGAAGAACAAGGTCGGCGCCTCGCGATAGGCGAGCTTGGCGTAGGCGTTGATACCGCGCATCATGACGTCGTCGAGGAGCTCCACGCGCGCGACCGGAATCGCCGACTGGATCACGGCGATCGCAGTATCGACCGCATCGTGCAGGTGGTCGAAGCTGCAAACCGCAGCGGAGATCGCCTGCGGCACGGGATGCAGCTTCAGCGTGACTTCGGTAATGACGCCGAGCGTGCCCTCCGCACCGACGAAGAGCCGCGTGAGGTCATAGCCCGCGGCCGATTTACGCGCGCGCTTGCCGGTGCGGATCAGGCGGCCATCCGCGAGGACGACCTCGAGCGCCATCACATTGTCCTTCATGGTGCCGTAGCGCACCGCCATGGTCCCCGAGGCGCGGGTCGAGGTCATGCCGCCGATCGACGCGTCGGCCCCGGGATCAATCGGAAAGAACAGGCCGGTACCGCGTAATTGCGCATTGAGCTGCTTTCGGGTGATGCCGGGCTGCACCACCACATCCATGTCGCTCGCATCGACGGCCAGCACCCTGTTCATCCGCGCGAAATCGATCGAGACGCCACCCGCGACGGCTGAAGTATTGCCTTCCAGCGAGGTGCCAGCGCCGAACGGGATGATCGGGATATGCAGGCTCGCACAGAGCTTGACGGTTTCGACTACCTCCTGCGTGCTCTCCGGAAACACCACCACATCAGGCGGTAGGCACGCGTGATAGGCTTCGCTCTGGCCATGCTGGTTCAGCACGGCGCGCGCCAGCGTGACGCGTGATCCCATCATGCCCGCAAGCCGCTCGACGAGCGTCGATGCGCTGACCGGCGGTCCCATCAATGTCCTCCCCGGAAAGTTCTTTTGCGGTCCGCACTCTAACGGTCGGTTTGCCGCGTTGTTGTTCCAGCCGGCTATCGCTTTGCGGCCGGCTTCAGGCCGAAATCATAGTTCAGATGATAATAAGGCAGGTCCAGCATCCGCCCGTCCGGTGCACGGCCTGGCGAACGCCGGACATAGTCGCGGATCAGGCTGTCTTTAACTCCGAACACGACGTCGGAATCGAGGTACTGGTCGCCGGCTACGAAAACGTGAGTCACGAGCTGTTCGTAGCCCGGCGCCGAGATCATGAAGTGCACATGTGCGGGACGCCACGGATGCCGCCCCTGGGCGTTCAGCATCTGGCCGACGGGCCCATCATGCGGGACCGGATAGGCCGCCGGCTTGATCGACCAGAAGCGAAAGCCTCCGTCGGCATCGGCATGAAAGCGGGCGCGCATCGCCAGATGTCCGATCTCACCGAGCTGCTGCACGTCGTAATAGCCCTCATTATCCGAATGCCAGACCTCGATGGTGGCGCCGGCAATCGGCTTGCCATCGGATGAGGAGACCGTGCCGGTGACCAGCAGCGGATCACCTTCCATGCCACCGGAGATGTCGTCGCCGATCGCCTTCTCGGGAGCGGCCGTCACGTAGAATGGTCCAAGCACGGTGGTTTCCGTGGCGCCTTCCGGCACTGGATGGTTGATGGCATCGACCAGCATCGAGACGCCAAGCGTGTCAGACAGAAGGATGAACTCCTGGCGCTTGTCGTCGCACATGTGACCGGTGCGGGTAAGAAAATCGATTCCCCACTCCCACTCCGTCTGGGTCGGCCTGACCTCGCGCACGAAGGCATGCAGATGCCGGACCAGAGCCTCGCTGATCTCTCGCACGCGCGGGTTTGGCGCATTCTTGACGCGGTCGAGCACGGCTTCCGTGATGTTGGTTTCATCGAAATTGCGCATGAAAACCTCCGACGATCAGAGTTCAGGCTCGCCGAGACCGGATAAGCGTTCAAGCTGAGCCACCGTCGCGATGAAATCGGTCTCCCCCTCGCCCTGCGCGATAAGCGAGCCGTAGCTCTCGCGCAACTGTGCCGCGAGCTGAAGCGGCACGCCGACCGCGTGGCCAGCGCCGAGAATGAGGTCCAAGTCCTTGGCCATCTGGCGGCAGGAGAACGTCGATTCGAAATTGCGCGTGGCAAGCGGCGGCGTCTTGTATTTCACCATCGGCGAGGCAACCGCGCTCTCCTCGAGCACCTGCAGCATGTCGCGCCAGGAGATGCCCCCTTTGCGCCCGAGCGCCAGGCTCTCGGCCATCATTCCAGCGGTGACCGCGATCATCAGGTTGACCGCAAGCTTGGCGTAACGCGCCTGCTCAGCCTCGCCGAGATAGGTCTGCGCGCGGGTGAAGGTTGCAAGCAGCGGGCTCACGCGCTCGAAGGCGGACTTGGGCCCCGATACAAAACAGGTCAGTGCGCCGGTGTGAGCGATGGCGGCATTGCCTGAGACCGGCGCGCGCAGGTAATCAACTTGTCGCGCACGCGCGGCCTCGGCGAGCTCAGCGGAGATCTCCGGGCTAACCGTCGAGGTCTCGATCAGGACTGAGCCCGCCGCCATCCCGCGGAGCAGTCCCTGCGGTCCCAACACCGCACTGCGCAAGACGACATCGTCGGGCAACGAGGTGAACACGACAGCTTGTCCGGCGACGGCTTCCGCCGCCGAAGCGGCCGGGCACAGACCGCTCTGGCGCGCCATCGCAAGCCGCTCAGCGCTCGTGTCAAATGCCGCCACCCGCTTTCCCGCCTCTGCGAGGCGGCCTGCGATCGGCAATCCCATCTTCCCGATGCCGATCCAGGCAATGCTGTCCGTCTGCGCTGCCGTGCTCATGGTGCCCTTCCCTGCCGTTCGATCTCGCGGACCAGCCGCTCGCCCGATTGCGCCAGCTCGCGCTGCCGCTGCGCGAGGCTATCGAACAGCAGCCGCCCATCCCGCTTCCTCCAGACGCCGCCGATCATCACAGCCTCGATGTTGGCAAGGCTCACCTGCATGAGGACGCTTGCGACCGGATCATGTACGGGCGAGAGGTTAAGCGCTTGCGCGTCGATAACGACGAGATCGGCAAACTTGCCCGGCGCGAGCGAGCCGATTTGGTCCTCGCGCCCAAGCATGCGCGCGCCTTCAAGAGTGATCCAGCGGAGCGCCTCCCGGACCGGAATCGTGGTCGTTTCGGGGATGGCGCCGGTCGCGCGGCGCGATTCTGCATTGTCCAGCGCGCGCTGGGCCGAAAGTGCCGTGCGCGCCGCGCCGAGGAGATCGCCTGCGAGCACCGATTCCAGGTCGACGCCGATCGAAGGCCGCGCGTCGAGGTTCAACAGACGCCCGGTGATCGGAAAACCGTGGCCCTGGATCATTTCGTTCTCAGGGGTGACCGAGAACGACACGCCAAGATCGACCAGGCGTTTGAGCAGGTCGTCGGACAGGTCGTTGCCGTGCACCACATTGATGCCGCGCCCAACCAGGCCTGCCTTGATCAACAGCTCCCAGCCGCCGGGCGTTTTGGCGGGGCCGCCGCCCTGGTGCATCGAGGCAATCAGCCCAAATTCGCGGGCGAGACGAAAATCGTGCAGGGCGACCTCGAGCGTCGAGTAATGCGGACCCAGGATGGCTAGGCCGAGAGTCACCAGACCATCCCGATTCGCCAACGGACCTGCGAGCAGCCGCTCAACCTCGCTGCGCGGATGCGGCACTTCCGAAAAATGCGGCTGACCCGGTTTCGAGTTCGGCTTCGGGGAGCCATGAAGGAAGGCGGCGCGAATACCGCTCTCGAACAGCGCACGCACCGCGGCATCGGTGTGCGCAGGAGTCGGATTGTTGTGACACCAATCCACCAGTGTCGTGACACCGTGGTTGATTTGATTGAGCGCGCCGAGCAGCGTCGCGATATGGATGTCGTCCGGCCGGAACAGTGTGGCAAGCCCGGCATGCATGCGACGGAAATATTCGAGCAACGTCCAGTTTGCGGCAAAGCCGCGCAACGCCGTCTGCCAGGTGTGCATGTGGGCGTTGATCAGGCCCGGGATGACGATGCGGCCACGGCCATCGACGATCTCGGCGTCGTTTGCGGTGATGTCGCGGCCGATCGCGGCAATACGATAGCCATCGACCAGCAGGTCGGCGCCAGCAAGATCGCCGAGACCATCGTCCATGGTGAGGATCGTCGCCGCGCGGATCAGGATACGGGCCATGGTCACGTTCTCACGCACCAGGCGTTTCTTGCGGGGGCTCGCCGGCCCAGGCGCGCGCGATCAGCTCGCGGATTGCGCTGCGATCGAGTTGGCGCGGATTCCAATAGGGGGTGGTCAGGGCGATATAGGCTGCCTTCTCGATCCCCTCGCGCGGCATGCCGATGTCCTTGAGCCCAAGCTTGGCGCCGAGGCTGCGGGCGAGTTGATAGAGCCCATCGGCCGCGTCTGCTGCACCCAGCGCCCGCGCAACGCGTGCCGCTGCATCGGGCACCGCGGGAGCGTTGTAGGCCATCACATGCGGCAGTATGATGCTGTGAGTCTCCGCATGCGGCAGGTCGAAGGTGCCGCCGAGCGTGTGACAGAGCTTGTGATGCAAGGCCATCCCGACTGCGCCGAGGCAAGTCCCGCACAGCCAGGCGCCATAGAGCGCATCAGCGCGCGCGTCGCGGTCGTTTCCCCGACGCTGCATGGCCGGCAATCCGCGCGCGAGGACGCGAATGCCCTCTTCAGCCATCAGCGAAATGATCGGATTCTTGTCACGCGCGTAAAGCGCCTCGACCGCATGCGCGATTGCATTCATTCCGGATGTTGCCGCGAGCGCCAGCGGCAGCGTCATGGTAAGATCAACATCATAGACCACCGTCTCGGGCCGGATCCCGGGGCTGGATTGCGTGGTCTTTAAGCCATCGCGGGTCTCGCCGAGAATCGGCGTCATCTCCGAGCCTGCATAGGTTGTCGGCACCACGACTTGCGGCAGATCGGTGCGCAGCGCGAGCGCCTTTGCGAGCCCCGTGGTCGAGCCGCCGCCGACGGCAACGAGCCCGTCTGCACCGAGCGCGATCACCTGTTTCATCGCGCCTTCGGTGACCTCGACAGGCGTATGCATCACCGCACCGGGAAATAACCCCGCCCCGCGCGCGCCGAGCAGGTCCAACATCTCCCGTCCCTGCCGCTCCTGCGGAGGCGTGGTCAGGACCAGGGCGCGTGAGATCGACAGCCGCTCAAGTTCGGCGGGCAATTGCGCAATCGTTCCCGCGCCGAACACCACGCGGACGGGGGCCGACTGGTAGACAAAGGCATCCATGGACAGCTCCTTGGTCGCGCGGCAGCGCGGGCACAGGCCGTCTTATCCGTGCTCGCCGAACGGATTCGGCGAATACGGCCAGCGTTTCCTCCGGCATAGAGCGTTAGCTTTTATGCACACGTTTGTCAACGAGCTGCACACGTTTGCTGGAATCATCAATTCCCAAGACCGAACGGCAATCGTCGTTTGCCCTTTTCGACTGGCCAATTCGATCACCTCGTGTCATTGCATGAAGGTTCGGCTAAGCTTACGCGCACGATTCAAGTGGATGGTTGGATGCCACGCAGGAAAACCCCGAAAGCGTCCACGGCCGACCGTAGCGCGCGCGTGACGATCGTCGACGTTGCGAAGCGCGCCGGCGTGCACTGGTCGACGGTATCGCGCGCGCTCAATCCGCAAAAGCGACACCTGATCTCGCCTGACATGATTGAGCGCGTGGAAGCATGCGTCCGCGAGCTCGGCTACCGGCCCAACGCGCTCGCGTCCGGACTGCGCACGCAGCGCTCGCGCACGATCGGTGTCATCGTCTCCAATTTGGGCGACCCGGCGCATCCGCCGATCGTGCGCGCGATCGAGGACCGCTTCGCCGAGATCGGCTATGTCACGCTCGTCGGCAACACCGACAATTATCCCGAGCGTCAGGCTGCGCTGATCGACCGCTTCATCGCCCAGGGTGTCGATGGCCTCATCGTTGCAACCTTTGCTAGGAACGACCCAATCATCGGCAGCTGTGTCGAGGCGAATATTCCGACGGTTGCCGTGTTCCGCGATCCGGAATGCGATGACGTACCGAGCGTGCGAGTGGACGATGCAAAGGCGGTGGAGCTCGCAGTCCAGCACCTCGCCGCGCACGGTCACCGCCGCATCGCTCACATCGCCGGTCCCCAGAACGTCTCAACCGGCTATTATCGCCACCGCGGCTTCCGTCGAGCCTGCCGGGCGCTGGTAAAGCTCGGCGTGGTGCCGTCGGTTGTGTACGGCACCCAATTCACCGTCGAGGACGGTGAAATCGCCTGCCGGATGCTGTTGCGGGACCACCCCGACATCACGGCAATCGCGGCAGCTAACGACATGCTCGCGGTAGGGGCACTGCGGTATCTCAAATCCTGCGACATCCATTGTCCCAACGACATTTCGATTGTCGGCATGAACGACATGCCGTTCATGGATTCGATCGCACCGGCTCTCACAACGATCCGCACGCCCACCGCCGATCTCGGGGACCGGGCCGCAGCGATCCTGATCGCCATGATCAACGGAACGCCGATCGAGAGCCGACGGGTGGTCCTGCAGCCCGAGCTGGTTGTCAGAGGCTCGGTCGCAAGATTGCGCGAGGCCACACAACGGCGGTACGACCACCTTGCGGAAGCGCCGCAGTAAGAGCGCGGTCTCGGCACGTCTGTGCGTAAGCAGATCGATCATATGATCTCAGCTCGGGGCAGGATCGGGATCACTTGCTCCGAACAGCTCCATCTTCGAAGGAAACTACGCGTTCATGCGATCGCGCATGATGACCTCGCAAATCCATTCCGTCGTTCGGCTCGAGCGCAACCTGACGCGCGATGCCGCGCCTTCGGGGGCTCAGTATCCGGGACTGCCGGGCAGAACCGCATCGTCGCCGCGAACTCCTCCGCCAGGCCTCCATCCGTCGTCTGCTTAACGATGCCGCGTGATCGGGGCAGCTCCGGGCTCCCGGAAGTAACCCCTTCTTGGTGCTATCTAATCTGCTCGCGGCGCTTCGGTGGAAAGAGCGCTGTTGGACGCGATCGGCTTGAGACTTGACCAGCTGTGATTTCGGGAGCGCTCGCAGCTGGCCCGATCAGGCGCGACGGCAATACGCTCGGCGAAGCGCCGACGGTCGCAATAGCGCACCTTCTTGGCTCGAATTCGTGGAACACCTGCGACCATCCGATTTCCTCGAACGGCGGAAGCTGCATGACCTCGCCAGGCGCTCGCGTCTTGGGCGTGGACCATCTTGAAGACCGTCCAGGTCAGAAGGCGCACATGCCAGATGCTGGATGCGCTGAGTTCCGCCGCTACTTCGACACGAATTGAGATTGCGCCCGCATGCAAAGCAGTCGGCACAATCCGCCTCTTTGTTGCGAGCGACATGCCTTACGAAACGCCCGCCTTCGCTGCTCTTTGCAGCTTTCCAAACGCGCCCGCGGCAGCGAGCGCACTGATGCGAGCATCGTTATAGCCGAGTATTGTTCGCAGCACCTCATCTGTATGTTCGCCAAGTAAGGGCGCGGCGACGGGATTGCAGGCGGGTGTCAGTTCCAGGTTGAGGGGGGTCTCGATGTTTGGGATGAAGCCCGCGGTCGGATGAGGGATCCGACTGAGACGATGACGTTCACGTGTTTCAGCCGCGTTGAATCCTTGCTCGACCGTGCGAAGGTAGCCAACGGGGATGTTGGCTTTCTTCAACTTCGCCATCCAGTTCTCCAGCCGGTCGGCGGCGAAAATTCCTGAGATGACCGAACGCAGCTTCTCCTTGTTTGCGCTTCGCGCCTTTCGCGTCGCGAACTCCGGATTGGTGAGCAGATCCGGGCGCTCGAGTACCTCGGTAACGAGGCGGCGATATAGCCGATCGTTGGCGCACGCCATATAGAGCGGACCGTCCGCCGCCTCGTAGACTCCGACCGTCGGAGAACCATTCGGCGAGTTGCCAAAGCGGCCCGGATTGGCTCCGCTGATGAGGTAGGCCATTCCGTAAAAGCCGGTCATGGACATTGCAATGTCGTACAGCGCGACCTCCACCTGCTGGCCGCGGCCGAGGCGGTCACGGGCGATCAGCGCAAGCAGAATGGCGTTGCATGCCGATATGCCCGTCGCCATGTCGATGATTGGTGGACCGGTGCGAACCGGCGGTCCATCCGGGAAGCCGTTCAGCGACATGAATCCACTCTCCGCCTGTGTGATCGGATCGAACCCGGGGCGCGAGGCAAACGGTCCCTTGCGGCCATAGGCTGAGATCGAACAATACACAAGACGCGGATTGATCGGCGCAACCGACGCATAGTCGAGACCAAACTTCTCCATTACACTTGCGGAGAAGTTCTCCACGACCACATCCGCGCGGGACATCAGGTCTCTGGCAATCTCGCGCGCTTCCGAGACTGCAAGATCAAGAGCGATGCCGCGCTTGTTGCGGTTCAAGCTGAGATAGGCGGCACTCTCGCCTCCGATTTCCGCATGCTCATAGGCCCGTGTATCATCACCGCCATCCGGATTTTCGATCTTGATGACCTCAGCCCCAAAGTCGGCCAGGATCTGCGTACACGCTGGCCCCGCCACGACCCGGGTGAAATCGACGACAAGATGATCTGCCAGCGCTGTGGGCGCGCCCATAGGCCGCGCTGGACGGTCGGGTAGCTGCGGTTTTGTCATTCTTGGCGTTTCCCGATTTGTCGTTATGGGATGAACTTTAAGGTTTATGTCCGCTGGGCGGCAAGGCCCGTGGCCCATAGGAGATCTGTCCCTCCCGGTGAGGGCCCATCTGTTGCCGCAACGCTCGGAAGCGGCGCCCAAAACAAAAGAGCCCGGTGGCGCTTGGCCACCGGGCTCCTGGCGATGCCAAATCGCTGCATCGCGCTCTAGCTCTAGCGCTCCTCATTGGCGAGTTTTCGCCGATACAACGTGTCCAGCCAGCCCCGGGGAGCGCGCGGCATGTAGGATAGCCGCCTTTGGCGAGCCAAGAGCCTGCTCGACGCCCTTGCGCCAGCGACGCAGGTGCTGAAAATCAGCCCTCATCGCGCTGCGGTCTTCCTCGATTCCGAAGGAGCTCAAGGTCGTGGTGATTGCCTTCAGCACCAGCGGGTCAATCTCCTTGCGCTGCAACCGCTGCTGCTCTGCGAGTGTCGCGGCGACAATGGCCCTGATATCCTCGTCGCGCACTTCAGTCATCGCTGGACGATCCCCGTCTGCATTTTCAAAACCACGCTTGGCGCAGTAGAACGAGACAACGAGCTTCGATGTGGCCGATGCAAAGCCTGCGAGGGGGGTTCGGTCGTCCCGAGCCCAAGAACCTTGTCGAAACGGGAAGTCTACGCACAAAACCCCGCAGTGGATGCCTTCGCTGCGGGCCTTGTTGCAAATTCTCTCGATGATCCCAGTGTCCCGGTGATTTGGCCGATGCGTCAAACCTTTTTCTTCTATGCCGCGCTCACTGCGGGGCATCTCTCGCTCGACGGGCGTCAGCACATTCGAGCATCGAGCATCGATTGAATGGCGAGCAAGCGCGGCGGGTGATCACACAGCATTGATTGCAAACCGCTCATGCGTGAATGCATTGGCACCTGTCGCCGAACCGTACGCGTCAAGGCTCTTCATATGATTGTCATGCTTCAAAAACGATTGATCGATCTGGCGCGGTTATGGCGTCCATCCCATCTGCGCGTGCGAGGCTGGAGGCACAACAAGAAAACGGGCTAAATGATGAAAGAGTTTTTGAGAGCAACCGCCGCGCCTGCCGCGGCTCTCGTCGCGGCGATTGCGTTTGGGGCGCTGCTTGCACCGACTGAGGCAAGTGCTGGCGAGTATTGCCGCCAGGACGTCACCGGCCACATGACGAGTTGCGGCTTCGACACAATGGAACAGTGTAAGGCCACATCAGCCGGCATCGGTGGTGATTGTTTCCGGGATCCGTGGCTGCCCGCCAAGACTGCGAGTAACGCCACCACCAAGGGCCATCGCAATTCCTATGCCTATCAACCGAAATCATCCCGTGTGAAGCACGGCGCCGGGCGTTGGGGACAGGGAGCGCCAGCGAGTTCGAACAATTAACGCAATCTGGGACGCCAGATGCGACGTGCGTAGAACGCTCTTGCCTTACTGAGGCCCGCAGCGGGAGCTCCGCTACGGGCCTCTTTCCATCTCGATGATGCCAATGTCGCGCTGATTTGCCCGACATGTCAAACTTTAATGAAAATAGAGCAATGCCATTCGCCACTTTGAAATCGGTCGGCCCATAGCATCCAATGGAAAGGCCCGCGGCCGGTGTTTGCGGCGCGGGCCAGATGATCTCTGCAATGCTGTCAAAGTGCGCCTGATTTGCCTGACGTGTCAACGGCGCGATCAACAGCCGAAGCGCATCGAGGAAGGAGCAACCTGAGGAGACCGTCGATGTATTTCGTCGCCGCCGCGTTGGTCGTCTTGTCTGGACTGTTTTATGCCGCGGGCAATCACGAGATCGGCTCGCTTGGCGCAGACGTGTGCCGTTATGGCGGCTCGTTCTGCGACAACCCGCATTACATGCTGGTCGCTGGAGGCTTGGCGGCAGCCTGGGGCAGGTTCGTCAGCGTCCGCTGATCAAGCAGCTTTCATTGCGAAAGCCCGGGGTGAAAAATGCCCGCGATCAACCTTGGCCGCGGGCTTAGATCGTTGCCGATGCTGACACTATGCGAGTGATTTGCCCGACGTGTCAAATTGCAAGCAAGCGGCCAAAATCCTTCAGTCCGACTTGATCTAGCTCAACATTGTACTCCTCCAATGGCATCATACGATCGGTGGCGAGATTCAATCGAATACGGAGCGATGAACAGTCCCGGAATCAGGCAAGGAGTTCGCTCCGCGGTTGCACCCGAGAGAGAGTCGGCTGCGCGTATTCCGCGCAGAGATCTTGCTGCGCTCACCATCGGCGCCATCGGGGTTGTCTATGGCGACATCGGGACCTCGCCACTTTATGCGATCGACCAGATTTTCTTCGGTGCCGCCGCCGTGGCGCCAACTCAGGACAACGTGCTTGGTGCGATCTCGCTCGCACTCTGGACGATCATCCTGATCGTAGCGTTCAAATACGCGCTGCTGGTACTGCGCGCCGAGAACGATGGTGAAGGCGGCCTGTTCGCGCTTTACGGCCTGCTCCACAAGTACAAGCGGCAGGGCACGGGCGTGTTGCTGTGGTCGCTGATGCTCGGGGCCGGTCTGCTATTGGCTGACGCGATGATCACGCCTGCGATCAGCGTATTATCTGCCGTCGAGGGATTGGAGATCGCAACGCCGGCGCTTTCGCTCTACATCATCCCGATCACGGCCGTGCTGCTGACGGGACTGTTCGCAATTCAGTTCAAGGGGGCTTCCGGCATAGCCGTCATTTTTGGACCGCTGATGCTGGTGTGGTTCGCGGTCATCGCCGCACTCGGCGCCGTTGCGATCGCAAAGCAGCCCGCGATCCTCGCGGCGTTCAATCCGGGCTATGGCATCCGCTTCCTGGCGCAGGCGGGGTTGCGCGAGACGATGGTGATCGTCGGCATCCTGGTCCTGGTCGTGACCGGCAGCGAAGCCATGTACGCCGATCTCGGACATTTCGGCGCCCGCCCAATCCGGATCGGCTGGTTCGCGGTGACATTTCCGGCTCTGGTGCTGAACTATCTCGGCCAAGGCGCCCAGCTTCTCTCCGGTGTGGAGATAGCCGGCGGCAAGCTCTTCTACAGCCTCGTGCCATCGCCCCTGCTGCTGCCCATGGTGGCGCTGGCGACGCTCGCAACCATAGTCGCATCGCAAGCGCTGATATCGGGCGCCTTCTCGCTGGTGTCCCAGGCCATCGGGCTGGGGCTGGTTCCTCGTCTCGACATCCTGCACACTCATCGGGCCCACGCCGGGCAGATCTACATTCCCGTCATCAATTGGGGCCTCTATGCCGGCTGCATCGCCCTGGTGGTGACGTTCGGCTCCTCCTCGGCGCTGGCCTCGGCGTTGGCGCTTGCGGTCGCAGGCGTCATGCTGATCACCTCGCTCACCATGTTCGCGATCGCACGATACTACTGGAAGTGGAGTTCGGCACGGACGGCACTGGTATGGGGACCGCTCACTGCTCTCAGCGGCACCTTCCTTCTGGGCGGCATCGTCAAGCTTCTGGAGGGCGGCATCGTGCCCCTGTCCGTCGCCGCCACGACCTTCCTGGTGATGGCGACATGGCGCTGGGGCCGTAAGGCGACCTTCGCAGCCTATGCCGCCCGGTCAAGCCTGACCATGGCGGAACTGGTCCAGCTTCATCGCGCGAGCACGACCTTCATCGAGCGCAACGCGCTGATCATGGCAGCGAACCCGCTGCGCCATCCCGATGACCCCGCGCCCGCGCTTGTGAGCCTGCTTCTGGAACGCTACGGCATCCTCCCGCGCAACCTCATCCTGGTCCAGGTGACCCATCCCAAGATCCCCTATGTGCACAACGACCGCTACCACATCACGGTATTCAAACGGGACAAGCACCGCGGCAGCGTTATCGGGGTCGAACTCCGTTTCGGTTTCATGGAAGAGCCGAATGTCGAGCGCTATCTCGAAAGCCTGGCGCAGCATCGCGAAATCGATCTTCCAGCCCATCCCAAGCAATGGATTGTCCACGTCGCGCACGAGAACCTGCTGCCCGCACGGCATATGAACATTCTAGGACGGCTGCGCTTCCGGCTGTTTCTGTTCTTGCGCCGAGTGTCGCGCCCGACCTACTACACTTATCATCTGGGCAACGAGGTGCAGCTCTCCGCCGAGATCATGCCGGTCAGGGTGCGATAATGCCGCGAAGTTGGCGAGCCGCAGTGCAGCCAAGTAGACGACGACGGAACTTTTTCTCGCAAGACGACGTTGATCTTCCAGTAGAGCAGCTCAAATTCTGCGCTGCGTCGATAGTCAAGCAGCCCTCCATGCTTCAGACCAGCCGCTCAACGCCAAAGCCCTCCAGCAAGATGGCGCAGCGGTTGCTCGGTCCGGGGCTGGTGACCGGCGCGGCCGATGACGACCCATCTGGCATTGCGACCTATTCGCAAGCCGGCGCACAGTTTGGATATGATCTGCTCTGGACGGTCTTCTTGACGACACCGTTCATGATCGCGATCCAGCTCGTCAGCGCGCGGATCGGCCGCGTCACCGGCAAGGGCCTTGCCGCCAACGTCGTCGAATTGGCGCCGCGCTGGCTGGTGCTTGCGCTGATTTTTCTCGTGGTCGCAGCCAATACTTTCAACATCGCTGCCGATATCGCGGCGATGGGCGAATCGCTCGCGCTTGTCATAGGCGGTCTCACGCACGAACATGCGCTGATCTTCGCATCCGTTTCAATCCTGCTCCAGGTTTTCGTGCCCTATCACCGCTACGCACCGGTGCTCAAGGTGCTGACCCTGACGCTGTTCGCCTATGTGATAACGGCGCTGACCGTGAAAATCCCCTGGAGCACGGCTCTCTGGGCGGCAGTCTGGCCAAGACCGACCATCGGCGCGAATTACTTCCTGATGGTCGTCGCCGTGCTTGGCACGACCATCAGCCCGTATTTGTTTTTCTGGCAGGCTTCGCAGGAAGTGGAGGAAATGAGGCGCAGCCCGGCTCGCCGCCCCCTTCGCGAGATTGCCAAAGGCGGCAAACTCGAGCTTTACCGCATTAGGATCGATACCACCGTGGGGATGATCTTCTCCAACGCAATCGCCTTCTTCATCATTCTCACCACCGCGGCGGTGCTCAACGCCAATGGCGTCACCAATATCAACTCCGCAACCCAGGCGGCGGAAGCGTTGAGGCCGCTGGCGGGCAACTTCACCTTCCTGCTGTTTGCGCTCGGCATCATCGGCACCGGGTTATTGGCTATTCCGGTGCTCGCCGGGTCTGCCGCCTACGGCGTGGCCGAAGCCTTCGGCTGGCAAGCCACGCTGGAAGCCAAGGCGCCAGACGCGATCGGCTTTTACACCATCATCGCCGCAGCGACCGTCATCGGCTTCGGTCTCGGCTTCACAGGGATCGACGCCATCCACATGCTGGTCTGGAGTGCGGTGCTCAACGGCATCGTCGCTGTCCCGATCATGGCCATGATGATGGCGATCGTCTCGAATAAGAGGTTAATGGGGCGGTTCAAGGCGAGATCATGGCTGGTGATCCTGGGCTGGCTCGGGACCGGATTGATGGCGATCGCCGTCATCGCCCTGTTCTGGTCATTCTTCGCATAGCTGCGGCTGCAGCCGTGTCGAGACGGCATCAGCATTGGTGCGTTGCAATATGAGATTTGTGCTATTAGTCGCGCGGTCGCGAGGGCCGCTACTTGCACGTACGCGTAACGTGAGGCACATCGCGCGGAGTTCTTAATGCTGACCGACCTGCTCACGGGCGCGGAATACAGCAGAAGCCGACCAGGGGAAATGCCTTGACCAAACCGAACCGGATGAGCGCACGCTCAATGCCCTCTTATTCGCCGCACGGCCTCGCCTTGCTGCGCGATCCGCTGCTCAACAAGGGCACGGCTTTTACCGAACAGGAGCGCGATGCGCTCGGCTTGCGCGGCTTCCTTCCGGCCGGCGTCCTTTCAATGCAGGCGCAGGTCGAACGTGTGCTGACGAATCTGCGTTCTCTTCCGAGCGATCTCGAAAAATACGTTGCGCTGAACTCGCTGCATGATCGAAACGAAGCACTATTTTTCCGGGTGGTCTGCGACCACATCGATGAAATCCAGCCGCTGATCTATACGCCCACGGTCGGCCTGGCGTGCCAGCGCTACGGACTGATCTTCCAGCGGCCGCGCGGGCTTTTCATCTCGGCCAACGACCGCGGGCGGATCGCCGAAATCCTCTCCAACTGGCCCTATCGCACCAAGCTGATCGTCGTCACTGATGGCGAGCGCATTCTGGGCCTCGGCGATCTCGGCGCCAACGGCATGGGCATTCCGGTTGGCAAGTTATCCCTCTATTCCGCCTGCGCCGGCATTCACCCGGAGCTTTGCTTGCCAGTTATGTTGGATGTAGGGACCAACAACGAGGAGTTTCTCAACGACCCCTATTACATCGGGCTCCGCCAGAAGCGCACGACCGGCGCGGCCTATGACGAACTCGTCGAGGAGTTCATAAACGCCGCGCGCGAAGCCTTCCCCGGCGTTCTGATTCAGTTCGAGGATTTCGCCAATCATTCGGCCTTCCGTCTGCTGCACAAATATCGCGACGACGCCTGCGTCTTCAACGACGACATTCAGGGCACGGCAGCCGTCGCGCTGGCCGGACTGTTCTCGGCCTTGCGCGCGACGCGCTGTAAGCTCACCGAGCAGCGCATCCTGTTTCTTGGCGCCGGTGAAGCCGCGACCGGCATTGCCGATCTCGTGGTGTCCGCCATGATGGCGGAAGGCCTGTCCGAAGCCGAAGCGCTGCGGCGCAACTGGCTGGTGGACTCCCGTGGTCTTGTCGTCAAAGGTCGCGCCAATCTCAGCGGGCATAAGCTGCGCTATGCGCAGGACCAGGCGCCCATCAATGACTTCCTGACCGCCATCAAGACGCTGAAGCCAACCGCGATCATCGGCGTCGCTGCAGTTGGAGGCGCGTTCACGCCGGAGGTCCTGCAAACCATGGCAGAGCTCAATGAGCGGCCGATCGTGTTTGCGCTCTCCAACCCGACCTCGAAAGCCGAGTGTTCGGCCGAAGATGCTTACCGCCACACCGGCGGCCGCGCGCTATTTGCCTGTGGCAGCCCCTACGATCCGGTGAAATTCAACGGTCAGACCTTCGTCCCGCGTCAAGGCAACAACTCCTACATCTTCCCCGGTGTCGGCCTGGGCGTTATCGCAAGCGGCAGCCGGCTGGTAACGGATGAGATGTTCATGGCGGCGGCGCATTCACTCGCCAATTCGGTGAGCGAGGCCGATCTCAAGCAGGGCAGCCTTTATCCGGCTCTGCCGCGCATCCGTGAAGTCTCCGCCCAAATCGCGGCAGCCGTCGCTGGCGTCGCCTATCAGCGGGGCCTTGCCCATGGCCCGACACCCAACGACCTCATCAGCTTCGTTCAGGCGCAGATGTACGATCCGCATTATTGAGGCGACAGGAGCTTGCCCCTCCTCAGCCGCCGCGTTGCAGGTGCCGCCGCAGGTTGCGGACGTCGGCTATTGTCTCGATATCGAGCATCGAATCAATCAGGCGCACCGACATCTCACGCCTCAGCACCGGAGTCATCAGATCGCGTGCCTTCTCGATCACCTCGGCTCGCGTCATCGGGTTGCGGGGCGTGCCGCGTACGGCCACTACCCGCTCCGAAAGCCGGCTGCCGTCCGCAAACTCCACCTCAACGATGGTCTCGCGTGCCGGCAACGATGTGGCGAGTTCCTCGTCACGCGCCAGATTGACCTTGGCACGCTGCTTCAGCACCACGGGATCCTGCATGCGCGGCTTATCGTGGGCCGCATGGAAAGAGACGGTCTTGTCGACCAGCATGACCGCGATCATGTGCTGCAGGCAGATGTCGGGAATGTCGCGATTATCCACGACCGCGGCAACGGAAGGCGCGAGCCGCACGCTCACCTGCCTCACCTGATCGAGCTCGAAGGGCTTCTTGGCGCGGATCGCCTCGAGCCCATCCAGCGGGCCCTGGATGGGCGAACCAACACTCCATTTCTTGATGTCGGTTTGCGTAATCTCAAAACGCTCGCCGAGTTTCTCGATCAGCCGGTCCGGTTCCGCTTTCGGGGCGTAGGCCGCAAAGAAATTGTCCGGACCTGAAAATACGTCGTCGACGCCGTTCCAGCCCGACTGGACGAGGAGCGCCGCCGTGACTCCATTACGGGCCGGCATGCCGGCGAACACGAAGGCCTTCTCGATATGATCGGTATCTCGCCGCCAGGCGATAAAGCCAGAAGATTGTTGCGCGGCATAGTCCAGTACCCAGCGCATCTGGCGCGCATCGAGGCGCGCAGCGCAGGCGGCCGCAGCAGCAGCGCCGAAGGTCCCGGCGATGCTGTGTGTCGAGAGGCTGCTTTCATAGCTGAAACCGGCGCCTCCCATCGCCATCACCACGCGGGTGCCGATGTCATAGCCGAGCGTTACGGCTCTGAGCAGCCCCGCACCGTCGACCCCGTATGTCTCGCCCGCCGCAAGCGCCGCGGGCACCACGGCACAGCCGGGGTGGGAGCGGGATTCATTGTGCGAGTCGTCGGTCTCGTCCGCATGCGCCATAACGCCGTTGGCAAGCGCGGCATCGATCGGCGCGGCGGTCAGCGCTGAGCCGACCACGCTGACGGTGCCATTGCCACCACGCTCCCGGATATAGCGCTGCGCGGCCTGCCCAGGCGGCAGTTCCGAGCCCGAGATCATCGCGGAAATCGTATCGAGCAAATGAAATTTTGCCTGCTCGGCGACCTCGCCAGGCAAGGCTTTGCTTGGCGCCGCACTCATGTAATCGCTGAGCGAAGTCATAACGCGCCCGGGAGTGGAGGGTGAATTTTGCGCCGAGGCGACGACCGGCAATAGGCCCGCGGCCGTTGCCGCGCGCGCCGAGCCCTTCAGAAACCAGCGCCGCGATCGCATCCTGTTGCTCACCCTCCCTCTATCACGCGTGTGCTGTTGTTCGTGCACCTGCAGTGACATTTTGCCCAATTTCGGTCAATCGTCACCGCTGCTGGAAACGGCAGGTGACGCACTTGTTACGAGCTAGCGAAGCTCCAGCGCGGTCCTAGATCGCGACTTGTCGGCCGATCTCGACCACCTGATCGTTGGGCAGGCTGAAGAAATCGCTGACATGCTGCGCGTTTCGCTCCATCAGCGCGAACAACCGCTCCTGCCAGGCCGGCAAGCCTTTGCCGTCCTCGCGGGAGATCACCGTCTCATGCCCGACATAGTAGGTTACGTCCGAGAGCTCGATGCCGCAGCCCAGTGCCTTGCTTCTGGCAAGCAGCTCGGGAATGTGCGGACGCTCCATGAAGCCGTAATGCGCGTCGATGCGCCAGAAATTCGGCGCGACCTGTTCGAGCTTGATGCGCTCGGCGGATGAGACCCACGGCACTGACATGGTTTCGACGCGCAGCGCGACCACGTGTTCATGCAGGGCGCGATTGTGTTTGACATGCCAGACCATCACCGGCGGCGTACCCTTTTCGGTCCGGGTGAAAAACACGGCCGTGCCCGGCACACGGGGCAGCTTCTTCTCCGCGATGCGCGCCAGGAAGTCGGGGACTGGAATGAGCGTCTCGCGCAAGCGCTGTGAAACTGCAGCCCTCCCGCGGTGCCAGATCCACATGGTGCCATAGACGGAGACGGCCAGGATCAACGGCACATAGCCGCCCTCGGCGACCTTGGTGAGATTGGCGAGGAAGAACGCGCCGTCGACGATCAGGAAGCACGCGGCGACGACCGCGGCCGCCAATACGCTCCAGCGCCAGATCTCGCGCATGGCAATGAAGAGCAGCGCCGAGGTCATCAGCATGGTCAGCGAAACCGCGATGCCATAGGCAGATGCCAGATTATCGGATTTCCCGAATCCGATCGTCAGCCCGAGCGTCACCACCATCAACAGCCAGTTGACGACGCCGACATAGATCTGGCCGTACCCCTCCGACGAGGTCTGTTTGATCTGCAGCCTCGGCAGCCAGCCTAGCTGAATTGCCTGGCGCGTCATCGAAAAGGCACCGGTGATGATGGACTGGCTGGCGATGATGGTGGCGACGGTCGCCAGCACGATCAGCGGCAGCAGCAGCGCATCTGGGCAGAGCCTGAAGAAGATATTCCCGTCCGTCGGTGCGCCGTCGATCACCAGCGCCGCCTGCCCGGCATAGTTCAGGATTAGGCTTGGAAAGACGATGGCAAACCACGCGAGCTTGATCGGCCCAGCGCCGAAATGACCCATATCGGCATAAAGTGCTTCGGCACCGGTCACGCAGAGAAATACGGCGCCCAGCACCAGAAAGCCGGTGAGTCCGTTCGAGAACAGATAGGACAGGCCATAGATCGGATTGAGCGCGGCAAACACAGACGGATGCTTGGCGACGCCGAAGATTCCCATCACGGCCATGATCGCAAACCAGGCGAGCATCACCGGACCGAACAAATGCCCGATCGTCGATGTGCCCTGAGATTGGATCGCAAACAGCGCGAACAGGATGACGACCGCGGTCGGGACGACATAGGGCTGCAGCACGGGGGTTGCCATGTTCAACCCTTCCAGCGCCGAGAGCACTGAGATCGCCGGCGTGATCGCGCCGTCACCATAGATCAGCGCCGCCCCGAACAAGCCGACCGCGACGATGGTCGGCCGGCGCTGCTTCTTGACGCCCAACAACGCCATAAGCGCGAGGATGCCGCCTTCGCCGTCGTTGTCGACGCGCATGGCAAACAGCACGTATTTCACCGTGGTGATGATGAAGAGTGTCCAGAGCACCAGCGAGAGGGCTCCGAGCACGGCAACGGCATCCGGCGACTTCTCAGCCGTGCCCAGGATGGTTTTGAAAGTGTAGAGCGGGCTCGTGCCGATGTCGCCGAAGACGACGCCGAGCGCGGAAAGCGCGAGCAGGCTCGCCTTGCCTTGCGGCCCCCGCCGTACGCTCTCGTTACCTGCCAATGCTTGCTGCTCGCTCAAGGCCCGCATCCCCTTCACTCGCCCTATAAACTATGGGTTCGGATTGCGACAGCCAAGCGACTGGGTTTAAACCAAACCTAGTTCCGCCGGCTTGACCCCGGCAAAGACGCGCTGGAGGCTCGCGGTATTCAGACCATACATGCGCTGAAACAGGCCCGCGAACAGCGCGCGATAGTCGGTCAGGACCGGGTAATCGCGATTCTGGAACAGGGTTGCCTGCTCGACCTTAACCTGTTCGCCATGGATGAGGCCGCCATTGATGCCGCCGCCCATGATCCAATAGACGCTGCCGTGGCCATGATCGGTGCCATGGTCACCGTTCTCCCGAAATGTGCGCCCGAATTCGGAGATCACGACGACCACCGTATCGCGCCACGCCTCGGGCCCGATCTCCTCTGAGAAACCGGCCAGCGCGCGGCCGAGCTCGCCGAGGCGGTCGGCAAGGTACCCGTTCGCCGCCCCCTGGTTGACGTGGGTGTCCCAGCCGCCGACATCGACAAATCCGAGGTTGAACTGCTCGCGCATCAAGCGCCCGATCCGGCGCGCCGAAAGCTCGAAGCCGCGCGGCGATACGGCGCCGCGATTGGCCGCGTTCATCTCCTGCGAGATGGAACGATAGACATCGTCACGAACGCGAAAGCCTTCGGAGACCGAGGCGCCAAGGCTGCTCTGCGCATACATCTGCTTGATCAGGTCGACCTGGCGATCATCGACGCTCGGCTTGCCTACATAAGTGATTCCGGAGTTGGGGATCTGGCTCTTGCCGCGGAAGATCAGTGGCAGTTGCTCGGTGAACGAGATCGGCCGCACGCGCGTGAGCTCGGCGGCAAGCCGGCTCATGAAGCCTGAACGATAGTCGCGCGTGCCCTGCGCCGACTGTCCCAGCTCGATCGTGTCCTGTGTTTCGAAATGACTGCGCGTCAGGTCGTCGCTGGTGCCGGCGAAGGGGACGAACGCAATCTCCCGTTTGCCCCAAAGCGGAAAGATGGTCTCTCGCAATGCCGGGTGGAGGCCCCAATCTGTGGTCAGCGACAGCGCCGAGTTCGGGTTGCTGACGTCAGGGCGCGCGATGCCGAGCGTCGGGCGCGAAGCGTGATAGAATTCACTGGAAACGGGGATGACCACATTGGCGGCATCGTAAGCGCCGCGCAAGAACACCACGAGCAGGCGCGCGTTTGTTGCGGGCGCCGCCCATACGCGGCCTGCTACGGTGAGGGGAACGAGTGCAGTGAAAGCCTTGATCAGTTCACGACGGTCCATGGGCCGGCCCTCGCCTCTACTCACTGCATGAATTCCGGTGACGACAAAAACAGCGTATTCCAGTCCTGCGGCGAGACCGCCTTGTCCAGCGCGGCCAGCGTCGCGGGCCCCAGGGTCTGCCGCAGTCCATTGAAGTAGAGCGCATTCTGAATGAGCGGAAATGCCGGCTGATCGACTGCATTCGGCACCTCGGGCTTGAACAGGCCGGCGGAGCCTGAGCCGATCTGCCGCGCGATCTCGAACCGCACCATCATCTGCCCGGGCCCATTCCAGGACGCCGATGTCATGGCATAACCGTCTGGCGTCTCGTGGTTGAACAGACCCTCCCCCAGCCGATTGAGCCAGCCCTGGATGGGCGAGGTGTTCAGGATGACCTTATCGTCATAGGCCAGGCGAACTGCCGACAGCACATAGTGGATCGGGTCCTTGAATCTGGCGCCGGGCTTCAACGAGACCGCAAATTCTGGCGCCTCGATCATGGTGCTGAGCACAGTGGCAATATCCCCGTCGCTGGCTCTGAAAGCTTGCGCCATCTTCTGAACCAGCGAATCGGGCGGATTGTCCGAGACGAAATAGGTTGCGATCTGCCTCGACAGATGCACCGCGGTCGCCGGATGATGGACGAGAATGTCGAGCGCTTCGTCGACCTCGGCGAGCCCTCGTCCCTTGATCAAATGACCCAGCAGCGTCTTGTCGCCATAATCGTGCCGCGCCGGATTGAATTCGAAGGCTCCTTCGCGCACCAATTGCGACTGCAGCTCCGGTTTGAGCTTGGGATCTTCGGGCTTCGCGTCGATGCCGAGACCTGTCAAAATTCGCGCCAGCGCTTCGACGTCTGCTTGCGTATAGCCCGGGCCTACGCCCATTGTGTGCAGTTCCATGACCTCGCGCGCATAGTTCTCGTTCAGATGACCGACGGCATTATCGGCATTGTCGAGATAACGCAGCATCGCCGGATGGCGCAGCGTCGCAGACAACAGATTGCGGAACCTGCCGAGCGCATGGGGCCTGATGGCGTTGTCGACATAATCGCCGACGAGGATACGGATGTTGCCCTTGTATTGATGCACGTTGAAATGGTTGAACCAGAACCAGGTCATGCGTTCGCGCAACTGGTCCGGCGCATAAAGTGCGCGCAGGATGGTGCGCGCCGCGGCCTGCTTGGCGCGATCGCTCATGGCCTGTTGGAAAACCTGCTGCGCCGCGTTCTTCTGATCGGGATCGATGACCTGGTTGGCGCTCTTGGCTTGCTGGTCGAATGCGACCATCACATCGAACGGAAACTTGTGGACATCCGGCATGGCCTCGATCTGCGCCTTCGCGGCGGCGGGCAACGCCACGTTCGCAGTCGGATGCAACTGCTCCTGTAGCCAGCGCTCCGTGCCGATCGCGTCCAAATGCGCAGCGCTCGAAACGTTGACGCCCCAGGTCAGCCGATCGAGCAGCGCCAGATCGTGCGCGTTGAGGCCGCCGGCATTGGCGGGCACAGTGCCAAACACCGATACAATGCCGGCCAGACTTGTCCACCGGCGCCGTCGTCCGCGACAGGCTTTCGAAGCAGCTTTGATACTCATGGAGCGGCCAATCGGCGATTACGGCTGCGTTGCGACAATCGCTACCTAAGTTCGACGAGTTTGGCGGGACAGGCCTGAACAACTTCTGAACGAAAAATCTACAAATGATGGCGAGCCCGGGTTACCCGTTCATTGACGGCGTGGTATCGGGACCGCTGCGGCGGGACTCCCGATCCCAAGCTCGGTGGTCTGGTTTGCAGGCGCGAGTATCGATTACGGACGCAAGCCTCGGCATAATGAAAAAAACTCCAAAGGAAACGCCATGACTAAGACTTCCAAAATCACAAATATCGAGCTTCTGGCCTGCGATGCAGGCTGGCGGAACTACCATTTCGTCAAGCTCACAACTGAGGATGGCGTGGTCGGCTGGAGCGAATATGATGAGGGTTTTGGCTCCCCCGGCGTGAGCGCGGCGGTCCAGCGGCTCTCAGGGCGAGTGGTGGGCCAGAATGCCTTTCAGCATGAGCGGATTTACTCCGAACTGTTTGCGGCGACGCGTCCCGCCGCGGGCGGCGTGGTCGCCCAGGCGCTCGGCGCGCTCGAAAACGCAATGCTCGACGCCAAGGCAAAGCTGTTAGGCGTGCCCTGCTACGAATTGCTCGGCGGCAAGATCCGCGATCGCATTCGTGTCTACTGGTCACACTGCGCGACCTGGCGGATCAATCATCCGGCCTGGTACAAGCCCGCGATCGAAACTCTCGACGGCGTCAAGGCGATCGGGCGCGAGGTCCGCGAGAACAAGTTCACCGCGCTGAAGACCAACATCTTCACCTACGACGGCGGCAAGCCCACCGGCTGGCGTCCCGGTTTCGGCACGCCATTTCAGCCCGCAATCAATGTCGAGCGCAACGTGCTGCGGGATTTGCGCACGCATCTGGAAGCCATCCGCGACGGCGCCGGGCCTGATGTCGATATCCTGCTCGACCTCAATTTCAACGCCAAGACCGAAGGCTACTTAAAAATCCTGCGCGAGATCGCCGATCTCGACATGTTCTGGATCGAAATCGATAGTTTCAGCCCCGAGGCGCTCGCATACATCCGGCGACAAAGCCCACACCCGATCTCATCCTGCGAGACGCTGTTGGGCCTGCGCGAATTCCTGCCCTATTTCCGCGAACAGGCGATGGATGTCGCGATCATCGACACGCCATGGAACGGCGTGTGGCAATCGATGAAGATTGCCGCCAGCGCCGAGGCGCATGAGGTCAATGTCGCTCCGCATAATTTCTACGGCCATCTCTGCTCCATGATGAACGCGCATTTCTGCGCGGCGGTGCCGAACCTTCGCATCATGGAAATCGACATCGATCGATTAACTTGGGATGACGAGCTTTTCACGCACGTTCCCGAGATCCTCGATGGTCACCTTGTCATCCCGAACCGGCCCGGCTGGGGCACCGAGCCGAACGAAGAGGCGCTGCGCGCGCATCCGCCGAAGATCGGCGGCGGGTTATTGAATTATGGCCGGAAGGCATAGCCGCTCATTGGCGGCGGCTGGGCCGATGGGATGGCGACGAGGCGTTCTGGTCCGCTCTTGACGCTTGCGTGGTGCTCCATCGCATCACCGCGTTGCGTCGTCCGACCTGTATCCGAAGTCGCAAATGCTATGGCACAAACCGCAAGCAGCAGCACGCAATAGAAGGCGACCACACCGCGGCGCCATTTTCGATATGTCGCCCGCTCCTCGCTGGTCGCCTCGCCAATTTTCTTCACGTTGAATACACTGGAACAGTGACCGGCGTCATCACCTTCACGAAGCATGGCTGTCCATCCTCTTCTTCGAGAGAAAGGCTGCTTTCGAGGTCTCACCACTTGCGGCGATCGGCCCCGCAACCGTATTCGGTTCGGCTTTGTTCGGCTCGTTCGAGAACGACGCGTCTTATGGAAATGCGACCATGGGGGCGAAATCGACCGGCATCGCTCCGGACGAGCCTGCGACGAGATAAATTGCAGTCAAAACAGAATGGCTGCGGCCGAATAGCCGAGCAAAATCGGCAGATCGTGGCTGCGAGCGTCACGTTAGGCACTATTCAATCGGACGTGCCGAGCAAGCTCCATCTCAAATCTCCATCGAAATGATCTTGGCGTCGGCCCGCATACACCAATACACCGGATGTCTCACCCTCCGACAGAATACTCCTTGGTCCCACGGACGAGGTGTGAAATTCGTCACATCCGGCAAGAAAAAATGAGAGCGGGCCGCTTCCTGCTGCTCAAGGATTCGGCAAAGGGGAGCACGGCTTCCTAAGCAGGTCGGCGTTAAAGACCTGCGCGAGATGCTCTGGCGGAACTTAAAATTTCAGACGAGTGGCGCTCATCATTTGCAATTGCTCATGCAGTCGGGTTTTTTCACGTCAGGCCTGGGATCCGCAACGAAATGGTCGTGGTTCGGCATTTTGATCGCGGCCAACGTTTTGGCGTCGAGCGTCGCATCGGCCGGGAGCAGACCGTTGAGATTGAGGATATAGGCGGAAACCGCATAGACCTCGTCATTGCTCAGCGATTGCGGCGCGTTCTGGGGCATGGCGCGGCGGATATAGTCGAACAGGGTCGGCGCGTAGGGCCAATAGCTGCCGACCGTGCGGACCGGATTGGACGTGCCGAGCGTCCCCTGCCCGCCAACCAACTTGTCGCCGACACCGCCCTGGCCCTTGTCGCCGTGGCAAGCCGCGCATTGCTGCTCGAACACCTCGCGTCCATGGCTCACGCTGCCACTGCCCGGCGGCAGCCCGCTGCCATCGCGCGCTCCGATGTCGATGCTCCAACCGGCAATTTCCGCGGGCGTCGCCGTGCGGCCGATCCCGTAGTGATCCTGCGCCTCCGCGCGCGCCACGCACGCAAGCATGAGCGCCAGGAGCGACGCGACACGAAACCTAAGCGTTGGCAGCATTGGTCACCTCGCCATCCGCAGCGACATGCCAGGGCCAGATCGCGTTGTTATGGTAGAAAGAGTTGTCGCCCCGGACAGCAAGCAGCTCGGCCAATGTCGGCTGCACATAACCCGTTTCGTCGATGGCGCGGCTCTGAATCACGGCAGGCGAGCCGTCCCAGCGCCAGGGCAGGCGAAAGCGCGTGAGCGCCCGCGTCAGGATCGGTTTCTGCAGTTGGGCTTGCTGCCAGTTCTCACCGCCATCGACGGAGACATCGACCTGCCTGATCTTGCCATGTCCGCTCCACGCGATGCCGGTGATCTCGTGGAAGCCCTTGGCCGCAAGCCGCTGGCCGCCGGACGGACGCGTGATGATGGATTTCGCCTCCATGTAGAAGGTGAATTCACGCGCCGAGCCGTCCGGCATCAGGTCGGTATATTTCGACGTCTCCTCGCGCGAATAGGCCGGCTCCGTCGTGACGTGCAGGCGCCGCAACCACTTCACATTCATATTGCCTTCGAAACCGGGCAGCAGCAGCCGCAGTGGATAGCCTTGCTGCGGGCGCAACCGCTCGCCATTCTGACTGTAGACCAGCATGGCATCGTCGAGGCATTTTTCGATCGGAATGCTGCGCGTCAGCGCGGCCGCATCGGCGCCTTCCGCAACGACCCATTTTGCGCCCGGCTGCAATCCCGCTTCCTGCAGCACGAGCTTTAAGCTGACGCCGGTCCATTCCGCGCAGCTCAACAAGCCGACAAGGTCGGACGCGGTCTTGCCATAGGGCTTCTTGTACACGGGATTGCCGGAGCATTCGAGGAAATGGATGCGCGACTGCGACGGGAAGCGCCTGATGTCCTCCATAGTGAAAACCACGGGACGATCGACGAGGCCGTGCAGCATCAAGCGATGCTGCGCGGGATCGATAGTGGGAACGCCGCCGTGGTGGCGCTCGTAGAACAGCCCATTCGGGGTGATGATGCCTTCAAGATCCTGCAGCGGCGTGCGGCCCGAAGCCGACAGATATTGCGGCAGGTTTTTCGAGATGTTCTTCACCACGTTCTTTTCGAACGGCGATGGCGTCCCATAGGGCTGGCTTCCCATGGGATCGCCAGGCACCTTCATCCATTCCGGCACATTGGGCGGTAGATTGTCGCCTTCGGCAGCCAATGCATCACCGCTGCCGAGAAGCCCGCCTGCGAGCGCCGCCCCTCCGATCGCAGCGCCCCCACGCAGAAAACGGCGGCGCGATGTCTGGGCGAGATCGTTGTCGGCATCGGTCGGTTCGCTCATGCGGCGCTCTCCATGCGAAATGGCTGGATCAAACATATGAAATCGGCAATTGGCAAATCACGCATAAACTTCTCAAAACAGCATGATTTTGAGGAAGTCCATTTCAATAGCGATCGAGTTGTGGAAGTTCCCTCCGCCACCGCCACCCTTAACGGCAACGCCACCACCGCAGATGCGAGCAGAACGCCGATTCCGAGGAGGCGCGAGCGTCCGGAACGCAAGCCCATCCATCGATTTGACGGCCAGCCGAGGCAATTCCATGCTTTCCGCGATGGCCCGGCGGACCGGAACGGAAACTGCCGCGTTTCCTTCCACATCGTCAGGCGATTCCAAGGAGGCGCAGATGGCGCAAACCGAAGTTCTGATCGTCGGTGCCGGCCCCACAGGCCTGGTGCTAGCCCTGTGGCTCGCCAAGCTCGGCGTCAAGCTCCGCATCATCGACAAGACTGCCGAACCGGGGACGACCTCCCGCGCGCTCGCGGTCCAGGCGCGCACGCTCGAACTATATCAGCAACTCGACCTCGCCGATGCGGTGATTGCGCGCGGCCACAAGGTGCCCGCGGTCAATTTGTGGGTGAGGGGCGAAGCGGCAACTCGGCTGCCGTTCGAGAATGTCGGCGCGGGGCTCACGCCCTACCCGTTCCTGCACATCTTTCCGCAGGACCAGCACGAGCGGCTGCTGATCGAACGACTGGAGGCCTTCGGCGTCACAGTCGAGCGGCGCACCGAATTGCTGCGTTTCACCGACGATGGCAGGGGCGTCGCCGCCCGATTGCGCGGGAGCGACGGCCAAGAGCAGGACTGCGAGGCGAGCTATATCGCCGGATGCGATGGCGCGCGCTCCCTGGTGCGCGAGAGTCTGGGCACCGGCTTCCCGGGCGGCACCTATCGGCAAGTCTTCTATGTCGCCGATGTCGAAGCCTCAGGTCCCGCAGTGAACGGCGAATTACATGTCGATCTGGACGAGGCTGATTTTCTCGCAGTCTTTCCGCTAGCTGGACAGGGCCGTGCGCGGCTGATCGGCACCGTGCGCGACGAACGCGCCGAGCGCGCCGAGAGCCTCAAATTCGAAGACGTCAGCGACCGCGCGATCAAGCATCTCAAGGTGCATGTAGACAAGGTCAACTGGTTCTCGACCTACCATGTGCATCACCGGGTCACGGAGCATTTCAGAAAGGGACGCGCCTTCCTGGTCGGCGATGCCGCGCACATCCACAGCCCGGCCGGCGGCCAAGGCATGAATACCGGCATCGGTGATGCCATCAATCTGGCCTGGAAGCTGGCGGCCGTGATTGCGGGCCGCGCACCGGAGGCGCTGCTCGACAGCTATGAGCTGGAACGCATCGGCTTTGCGCGGCGGCTGGTTGCGACCACCGATCGCGTGTTCAGCTTTGCCACCGCTGAGGGCCGCGTCGCGGACATCTTGCGTACGCGCATCGCCCCCGTGGTGTTTCCGCTCGCGGTCAATTTTGAAGTCGTGCGCGAATTTCTGTTCCGCACCGTATCCCAAGTCATGCTGAACTACCGAGAGGGACCGTTGAGCCGCGGCGTCGCCGGTCACGTGCATGGCGGCGATCGCTTGCCTTGGGTGGCGTACGATGGCCTCGACAACTTCAAGCCACTTGCACGGATGGAGTGGCAGGTTCACGTCTATGGCTCGGTCGGCAACCAGCTCTCCGCTTGGTGCGGTACGCAAGGCCTGCCACTTCACGTATTCAACTGGCGGGAGGAATATCAGGCGGCCGGCCTTGCCCGCGACGGCTTGTATCTCGTCAGGCCCGACAGCTACGTGGCGCTGGCTGATCCGCAGGCGAGCGCGGCCGTGCTCGACCGCTACTTTGTCGATCAGCGCATCCAACCCGGATCGTTGTCGAACCGGGCGGCGTGATCGCCTAACTATCCGGCGCGATCGCGTTGCTGGGTGTCGGCCGATCGGTGATCTGCTGGCCGAACAGGCTGCCGATCAGTTCGACCGCCGTACGTGCGGTGCGGCCACGCTCGTCGAGGAACGGATTGAGCTCAACGATATCGACCGATCGGACCAGTCCGCAATCGTGCAGCATTTCCATGATCAGGTGTGCCTCACGGTAGGTCGCCCCTCCGGGCACCGTGGTGCCGACGCCGGGTGCGACGGCCGGATCGAGAAAATCGACATCGAAGCTGACATGCAGCACGCCATTCGCAGCATGCACCTTCTCGATGACGCGGCGGATGAGCACCCCGACCCCAAATTCGTCGATCTGGCGCATATCGGCGATGGAGACGCGGCGATCGCGCAGCAAATCCCTTTCCAGCTTGTCGATCGAGCGCGTACCGAACAGCTCCAGGCGATCCGGATCGATCGAGGCGCGCACCTCGTCGCCAAGGAGCCCGTTGAGGCCCTCTTCGCCACACAGGAAAGCAGCCGCCATTCCGTGCATGTTGGCCGTGATCGTCGTGGCAGGCGTGTTGTAATCCGCATGGGCATCCAGCCAGAGCACGAACATGGGCCGACCCGCGTCCTGCCAGTAACGCGACATCGCGTTGGCCGAGCCCATCGACAGCGAATGATCGCCGCCGAGAAAGATGGGGATTGCCCCCGTTTGGGCGACCTCGTAGCCGCGCACGCTGAGCAGTCGCGTCCAGCGCTGAATGTCGCGGTAGTGCCTGGCCTTTTCCGGGGGCGGGTCGGCCAAATCGGCCATGCCGGAGACGGACAGATCACCGTAATCGGTTACATCGAATCCGAGGGCCTCCAGGAGGGTCGACAAGCCGGCCGTGCGGAGCGCAGCCGGGCCCATCAATGTGCCGCGTTGCGAGGCGCCCATGTCGATAGGCGCCCCTAACAACGCGATGCGTTGCGTCGGTTCCGATTTGGTCGCGTCGGTCACGGATCATCCTTTGCAATCGGTCGGCGGGATATTGGTAGTGGCCCACGGTAACAGAGATTCCATTGGTCTGTTCGCCCTCCCGTCATTGCGGGAACAAATCTGGACGATCCGCATTTTCTACAGGGAGGCCGCCGACCCGCCGTTCACCACGGCGCCCATCGCGGATAGCCAAAGGTCGTTGGACCCGCTGTTCAAAGTAAGCGCTCGCGCGGATAGCCAAAAGTTGGCTGCCTCTCGACTACAATTGCGAGGATGCAAGCAAGTGGATATCGAGACGTCGCATCCAGCGCAACAACCCGGTATGGCCGAATGCGCCATGGATGCCGCTACCGACGTGTCCCGCTCGATCGGTGAGGCCACCACCGGGTTGAAAGCTGCGCTCGAGCGGCTGCGCATGGCGCTTTCGGAGGCGCAATCGGGGCGAGTGCTTCCGGCGCTTCGCCTGGCCACCCGCAAGGCTCCGTTGACCAGCCTGTTCGCCGCGTTTCTGCTTGGCGCCATGCTAGCGCGCCGGCATTGAATGCCCTGCAATTCGGTGCTGAGGAAGACCTCAAAATAGCTTGGGCCGCGCGGGTTGATCGAGGCTCACGACAAGCTGCATCGCGGCGGCGTCAGGCGCGAGACAAGACCAATCGACAAGAAATGCAAAAGCCGGAACGGCGCCAAATGGCTCTTGTCGATCGGGTAGATCATCTTCGCGACTTGCTCGGGGATGAAACCATTCCAGCGACTTGAACTGCTCGCTCAGGGGTCCCTTCCCTGGCGGGCGCGGTTCCGTCAGTCCTTCCAAACCTCTCAACGGTTGCGTAAATTTAATATTCGACATCCTTGCCGATCGCGGCTCCACATGCGTTCCCTCACTATCTCTTGAATCGAATGTGATCGGGGTGGAAACGATGAAGAGGGCGATTGCCATTCTGGCTTGCCTTTGCCTGCTCGCCGGCGGCGAGTATGTGGCTGTCAGCAAGTGGGCGATCAAGCATGAGACGTTGAACCTGTTCGATCCGACGCGGCAGCGACCCGTTTCGGTCGACCTCGCGGTGCGCCGTGATTACGAGATGAAGGCGGACAACGGCTTGTGGAAGCTGCCGGTCGCGGTCATCAGCAACGGCAACACCGTCAAGAACACCGAGTACTCCTTCCTGGCCAACGTCTTTGCAGCCCGAGGCTATCTGGTCGCCAGCATCCAGCAAGACCTCCCGAGCGATCCGCCGCTGATGACCAAGGTCGGCCTGCCCTATGTCGGCCGCCGCGGAGTTTACCTGCGCTGCGAGGCCAACATCCTGTTCGTGCTTGGCGAACTGCAGAAGCTGCAGCCGAACGCCGACTATGGCCACCTGACATTGGTGGGGCACTCCAATGGCGGTGACGTCTCAATGTACGTGGCCAAGCAGCATCCCGAGCTGGTCTCCAAGGTGATCACGCTCGACAATTTGCGAGTGCCTTTTGTGCTCAGCAACAGGCTGAAGATCCTTTCGTTCCGCTCCAAGGACCCGCACTTCAAGACCGACCCGGGCGTGCTGCCGACGCGGGCGCAAGCCGAGGCCGACAAGATCGACATCATCAACACCGGTGCGCTGCACACGGACTTGAGCGATCGCGGGCCAGATTCGGTGAAGGGAAAAATCCAGGCTTCGCTCGACAAGTTTCTCAGCGAAACTGCGTCCAGCGAGTTGACCGCCACCAACGTCGCCGAGCCGATGATCGCCAATCCCGGCGACTATTGAGCTGACGCGCCTTCATTCACTTGAGACAGATCAAGGCGAGTGGACTGGCTCTGCGCGAGGGTGCGCAAAGTCCGGTCTTTCGATGCAAGCAGGCGGGGATCGGCGTCCAGGCGTCGCCTGCCCGACACGGCAAGATGCCAGGCGACAAGGAGACATACATGGCGCTCGCCGTCGAGAACCTGCCGGTTGATCCAATATTGACTTATCGATTGGTCATGCGTCGGATCTGGCGCCGCTCCCTGAAGCTGCTGAAATCGATCGCGGCCATGGTCGATCTCACGCATTTTCCGGGTTCATGCTGCGGATGATCCAGCAGCCGGCCCGGTCGCGGTCGGCGTTCCACGGTCACTCCTTCGCCACGCCAGTCGAAGATCTCGTGCGCCCCAGCCGTTTGGCGTGCTGATGCGGATCAATCGGTTCGGCCAACGAAGTCTTAGGGTCTGCGCAGCGAGGGGGAGCAGCGGCCTATGATTTTCCTTTGCCTGCGGACATGACCTTGCCCGTGATCTCGCGCATGTGCTCGCCCGCATTGGTGAACTGGGTCCGCAAGAATTCCGACTGAATGCGCATAGCCTCCTGAAGGTCGGTCGCGTAGACGAGCTTTCTTGCGTGGTCGAACGCGGATTTCATGTTCTGTTCGGTGAAGGACAGGGCCTGCTTGGAAACCTCGGTGCCCGCGCCGGGAATCGAGGATATCGATTTGCTCGCCGCGTCGAAAAACAGCTCGAAGGCTCTTTCCGCCTGGTCGATCGTCTTCTCGGCCAATTCACGCAATTCGGCAGGTACTTCCAATTTTGATTCAGCCATGGTCGCCTCCTCCAATCTTCGAGTAATCCGTATCACGTTGGCCCAGGAATTCATCTCCACATCGAGCCCACACCTGGGCGGTCAGCTCGAGCTAGCGGTCATCATCGGGGTGAACCCAGGGGTAAGGGGCGATCTTCTGTTCTTTCGTCAGCCTGATCATGTGGACCCGCGGGGCATAATGGGCCGTCCGGCAGGATCGGCACTTGAGCGCGGCTTCCAATTTCCAGATCGGTGTATCCGGCGGGCGGCGGATGGTGTCCAGCGGCAGACTGGCGCGGGTTTCGCAGCGATGGCACATGACCTCCAGCCAGCCGTAGCCGGCGTTAAGGCATTGCCCGATGGTCGGAGAAGGCTGCGCCGGTCCGCCAAACCCTTCCATCTGCGCCGACCAGAGCTGGCATTCGGCGGCATCCGCCTCGCGCGCCGCCTCCGTGGCTCGCTCACGCGCACGTTGCAAGCCGATCCGCGCGCCCCGGATACGATTGCCAAAGATGCGAAGTCGGCTACGGCCACCCATGCCCCATTTCATCGACCCTTACAGCTTCGCGCAATACCCAAGTTATAGCGGTTCAGGCCGGCGCTTGCCCCCAAACCTTCGCTGATCATCGGAATAGGGGCAGGAAACGATGTCCGCGGCGGGCTGGAGGTTGCAAGGCCTGCACTACACGCCTCACCGGCACGCGCCCGGCTATTGCGAATGATCCGCGCGAGGCTTTGCCGCTGCACTTTTTGGGGGCCTACCAGATCCCGGGCAGCAGGCGGCAACGAACTCTGTCCCGATATTCTGAATAGCCGGGCAGATTTCGGGCCAGAAATCGCTCCTCGTCGATGAGCCGCCACACCAGCGCCGGCACAATCGCAACGACGACGAGAACGCCCCACCACGAACCGAGCGCGATCGGTATGCCGAGCAGCATGAGCAAGGCCGTCGCATACATCGGATGCCGAACCCACGCGTATGGACCCGTCGATATCACCCGCTGGTCGGCGGCAAGTTCGATTCTTGCAGAGGTAAAGCTGTTTTCCCTGAATACGACGAAAATGCCGAGCCAGCCGAGCAGAACGAGCAAGTCGCCGGCAACGACCGCGGCAGGCGGCACGTGGGACCACCCCAAACGATGATCGAGCCCTGGCAAAACGATCAGAGCAATGAATCCGAGCGAGGCAAGAGACATGATGACCCTCTGTGCCGGCTCCTCTTCCGCAAAGGGCCCTCCACGCATCCGCCGCGCCAAGAGCGCCGGATCCTTCCTCACCAGATAGAACGTGATCGCGATTGACGCCGCGAAATAGCAGGCCAGGAAGGCCCATCCCTGCCAGTAACGCGGCGTGCCCGCAGCGCCGAAGAGCAGGAAGGCCAATACCACGAAGAGGATCGCAAGGCCGGCGGACGCTCTCTTGTGCAGTGAAGCCATACCACCACAATAACATGTGAAGGGCGGCTGCTGCTCCTAGTAGATCTGTGCCGGCATCACTGCTGCTTTTCCCAGAATGACAACAGCCCCTGCGAAGCGGAACCGCCAATCACGCAGGGAATGCCGACCGCCACTGCACCCAAGGCCGCCGCCGACACACAGCCGAGCGCCACCGCGCCGACGCCGACCTGGCCCCAGAAATTGACGTTGCGCCGCGCGTCCGATCCCTTGGTCTTGAGCTCTTCCACGGCTGCGAGCGCGTCCTTGCGCACGGCGGCGAGTTGCACGGTATCGGCCGCTTCGATGACTTCGGCGAGCGGCTCCTTGATCGGCGCCGGCTGGTTGGGCAATTCGCTGCGCAGAAAATCGCGCAGATCTGCGTCGCGAACCGCATAGCTTGCCAATGTATACCGCGCCATGCTGCCGACCGTCAGCTTGTCGACGGTGTCGCGGCTCTTGGACCAGGGCAGCATCTGCATGATGCGCAGGATCGGCTGATGCGAGCCGGTCGCAAAGTAGTAGCCCCACAGCGTGTCCAGCAAATCCTGGTTGCCGGCATAGCTGAGCGTCATGTCTATCTTCTTTTCTTCCTTCTTGAAGGGATTTTTCGTGAAGACGGCGCGCAGCTTGTCGAGCGCGCCGGGCTTCTTCTCTTCGAGCGGTATCTCGGACAGCGTGGGCAACTTGGCCGAAAGATAAGCGTCGACCATCACGCGCCGCCCCGGCATTTTCGGCTCGACCTTGCGCAAGAGATTGCGCCAGTCCGGCAATCCCGAATAAGCGATGGCGCGGACGATCACCCATTCGTCCTCGGGCGGCACAGGGAAGAAGCTGTTGACGAGCTGTTCGGCTTTGGCCGGATTCGATCCGATCGCGCCTGCGATGAAGCCAAGATAGATGCCGGCGTTCTCCGGCTCCCTGAAGGTCTGCGAATGGAACAGCACGCGTACCGCCGCCGGCACATGGGCGTAATCCGGCTTGGCGCGATAGTTGTAGATCCATTGCTGGACCACGCCGAGCGAAGCGCGCGGATCGATGTTCGGCGCGACGGCGGCAGAGACCGACTGGCTCAGGGTTAACAGGATGGCTGCGAGGGCTACGATACGCATGTGACGCTCCACGACGCATTCGCGGCCGTGAAAAGAGGGTCGAAAACCGCGAACCCGCCTGTGGTTTGGCTAAGGGGCATTTGGAGCAGCTATGCGAATGTTTTGGGGAGCGGACGGTCCGGCGTTGCGTCGAAATTGTGGCGGCGGCTACATTGCCCGCAACTCTCCCCGCCTCCGACATTCTTTCGCCCGGTGCGCGCAATTCGATCCGGCTCGTCAGTTATGGGACAGGCGGGACGTGACGGGTAGAGGTAAAGCTGCCGGCCGGCGATATCGATCTTCGCTGGCCGCGGCAGTGGTTATCGGCGTAGCGCTGGCCGCGAGCCTTTTGCCGGTCACGGCCACCGCGGCCGAGAACGGCACGGCTGCGCCAGAGGCCATTACCGTCGAAGGCAATCGCCGGATCGACGCGGATACCGTCCGCTCTTATTTCCATCCCAACGCCGAAGGGCGGTACGACGAGATGGCGCGCGACGCGGCGCTGAAGGCGCTGATCGCCACCGGCCTGTTCGACGATGTCAAGATCGAACGGGCGGGCAACCGGCTCGTCGTTCATCTCGTCGAAGCGAAGGTGCTCGAACGTGTCGCCTTCGAGGGCAATAAGAAGATCAAGGACGAGGAGCTCTCCGGGCTCGTCCAGTCCAAGGCACGCGGCTCACTGCAGCGGGCGACGGTGCAGGCGGATGTCGGACGGATCCTCGATGCCTACCGGCACAAAGGACGCGATGATGTCACGGTCGTACCGGAGGTCATCGACCGCGGCAACGACCGGGTCGATCTCGTCTACACGATCAATGAAGGCAAGAAGACCCCGGTGAAGCGGATCATCTTCGTCGGCAATCACGCCTTCGGCGACCGGCAGCTCAAGGCCGTCATCAACACGTCGGCCTCGTCTCTGATTACGCTTCTGACCGGCGCCGACGTGTATGATCCTGACCGCATCAATGACGACCGCGAGAAGCTACGAAACTACTACCGCAATCACGGATACGCGGATGCGAGCGTGACGGATGCGCACGCGGAATACGATCCGACGATAAAGGGTTTCATCGTCACCTTTGCCATCGATGAAGGACAGCTCTACCGTTTCGGCGACATCAGCATCGCCTCGAACGTAGCGGGGCTGAACAGCGACAAGCTCAAGCGTCTCTTGGTAGCGCGCAGCGGGGTGGTCTTCGACGGCAGCGCTCTGGATAAGACCAGCGAGGCGCTCTCCGTCGAAATGGCAAAGCTCGGCTACCCCTTCGCGCATGCGGCGCCTCGCATGATGCGGAATGCGGAAGCACGCAAAATCGATGTGGCGTTCGTCATCGATGAGGGAGAGCGAGCCTATCTCGAGCGCATCGAAATTCACGGCAATACGCGCACCCGCGACTATGTCATCCGGCGCGAGTTCGACATCGCCGAGGGCGACGCCTACAACAAGGCCCTGATCGACCGCGCCGAGCGGCGGCTGAAGAACCTGAACTACTTTAAGACGGTCAAGATCACGACGAGGCCTGGCTCGACGTCCGACCGTGTGGTGCTCGACGTCGAAGCCGACGATCAGGCGACCGGCGACTTTTCCGTTTCGGGCGGCTACTCCACGACCGATGGCTGGCTGGGCGAGGTCAAAATCGGCGATCGCAATTTCTATGGCATGGGCGACATCGTTCAGGCCTCGGTGAGCTACGGCCAATATGCGCAAGGCGCCAACCTCTCGGCCACCGATCCGGACCTCTTCGGCAATCATGTCTCCGGAGGAGGCGAGCTATTCTACCGTCAGGCCTTTTCCAGCCCCTATCAGTCCTACGGCAGCAATACTTACGGCATGAACCTTTCGCTGGGCACGCCGATCACCGAACAGACCAGCGCGCTGTGGCGCTATTCGCTTTACGACCAGAACGTCACGCTCGCGCCGGGCACCTCGGCCGCGACCGTGTCCCTGCCGATCCGGCAGGCTGCGGCAGCCGGGCCGCAGCTCGTCTCGGCGGTCGGCGATACCGTGACCTACAACTCGCTCGACAATAACAAGATGCCGACCAGCGGCTTCAACTCGCAGCTACGCCAGGATCTCGCGGGACTGGGCGGGGACGTCAAGTTCCTGCGAACCTCGGAGGACGTTCGCTACTACCAGTCGCTTGGCAGCGACCTCGTGGCGATGGTGCGCGGCCAAGGCGGCTACATCACGGGCTGGGGCGGGCAGCAGGTGCCGCTGATGAACAGCTTCTTCGGAGGCCCCAGCATGGTGCGCGGCTTTGCCCCCAATGGCTTCGGTCCCCGCGACCTGACGCCCGGCTCGACCATGGACAATGTCGGGGGCAGCATGTACTGGGCCACCACCGCCGAATTGCAGAGCGGCATTCCCGGCGTGCCCGATGAATACGGTTTGAGAGCTTCGGCCTTTGTCGATGCCGGCAGCGTCTTCGGCTACAAGGGGCCGACCACCTTCTCCGGCCAGACCGCGCAGATCGCCAATGCCAATACCATCCGCTCGTCGGTTGGTGTCGGCCTGACCTGGGCCTCGCCCTTCGGCGCACTGACGGCGAGTTACGCGGCGCCGCTCAGCAAGGCCGCTTATGACGTGGTGCAACCGTTCAACTTTACCGCCGGACCCTCCTTTTAGGTGCAACGCATCCAAATCCGATCTCAACGAAAGTCTATCTGAACGCAGGTTGCTCACGGGAACTCGCCGGACACCGGTCCGTTTTCTTCACTCCACCCACACGGAGGAGATCATGTCATGAGGAAATGGCAGCGCGAATCCGTCTTGGATATGTACAATCTGCTGCTCGCGGCAGTGTTGATCGTTTCGCCCTGGCTTTTCAAAATGACCAATGCGCCGGGGAAGTTCGACTTGTGGGCGAGCGGCGCGGTTATCGCAGTGGTTTCGCTGGCGGCCATCATCGCCTATAAAGATTGGGAAGAATGGGCCAACTTCCTGCTCGGCCTTTGGCTGATCGTGTCGCCGTGGCTATTGGGATTTGCGCATACCCGTGCGATGCACTTCAGCATCGGCATCGGCGTCATTGTGGCCTTTCTGGCAATACTCGATCTTTGGCTGCACTATGATGCCGCGCACTTCAGCCCATCGCATCCGGACCAGACTTCGAGCCAGCATTGACGGGGCAACGTCCGCCGTGCCGTCGCGGCACGGCGAACGCTGTGGATAACGAGGCTTAGGAGATCAGGAGTCGGTCGGCGACGTCCCTTGGATTTTTTCCAGGACGCGCCGACCGCGACTGCTCTTTTCCGTCGCAAAACCGTAGATCAGCGCCAGCCTATCGAGGCATTCCTTGAAGCGCCGCGCGAAATAGTCGTTCCAGCGCTGGCTCTTCACACCGCGGCGCTGTCCGACCTGCTCCATGGTCATGCCCTGGATCAGGACATCATGGACCAGCGCTGAGCCGTCGGCGCCGAGCTCGCGTTCGCAACGGTTGAGCCGCAGCACGGCCTTGCGCTGGCTTTCCGTGATCGGCTCGCGCATCTGGGCGCCATCGACATATTCGCGACTCGGATCGACCGCCTGCGGCCCGCGCTCCGCTCGTTCCCAATCATTCTGGAATGCGCGGCCGCCCTGATACTGCGCCTCGTCGATCTGGCGATGCGACTGCAGCCGGCCCAGCGGATCGTTGCGGATCGAGCGCAAGGCGACGATCTTCTCGCCCGGACGCAGCGCAAAGGGATCATCCACTTCGACACTTGCGACCTCCGCGTTGAGCGGCAGGTCGCGAGCCCGTCGATCGTACATTTTCGCGAGCCGATAGGATCTGCTACGCTTGGCTCTCGCCACCACTGCCTCCTGTTTGTTCCGAGAATGGATGATGGGACCGACGAAAGCCGTTACGCCGCCTGCACGAGCCGCAGCACGACCGGTCCGATGACCCGCTCGGGCTGCGCCTCGGTCGCGCGCGTCAGGTGAAAATGCGGCGCGCAATAGCATGATCCGGCAAGCGTAGGATGGCCGCAGAAGGTGATCGGCTCGTTGTCCTTGTCGCCACCATAGGGGTAACGGCACTCGGACGCATCGAGATCGACCAGCGATATAAGCCGCGGGCTGATGCCCACACAGCGAAGCTTCGCGGGCGCCGCCCGCCCCTGCACCGTTGCAGTCGTCGTCACTCCCTGCGGCGGCTCCGTCATCTTGGGCCGGCGCGGCTTGCGGGCTTTGTGGAGATCGGGGTTTGCCGCCCGTTTGGGCCGCTTGGGAGCGGCCAGTCCCATGCGCTTGCTACGGCCGATCGTCGCGTTGCGGGTATAGGCGGTTCCGAATTTCGCATTGAGCTCTCGGGCGATCTCCGCAAAGGACATGCCGAGAGCCAGGTAGTCACGCAGCGCCTTGCAATGTTCCGGCGCCCAATTGTCTGCTTGCATTTTCTTGCCTTTCTTGGCGCTCCGACCCGCCCGGGTGGAATCGCGCCCAGGCAGGTAAATTTCTGATATTCCGAATTATAAGTCAAGCTTGATTTCTGATAATCGTAATTGCTATATTTTCGGAAATTCGGGAAGGAGTCGTGCCATGCTGGACGTTGCAATGATTGAGCGGGGACTGCAGAAGCCGGGCAAGACCAAGGGCGGGCTTGCGCGCGCCATGGGCGTCCGCCCCGGCGCCGTATCGGAAATCCTGGGCGGTCAGCGCCTGATCAAGGCCTCCGAGATCGGCCCGATTATGGAATATCTGGAGCTGAATTCGGTGCCCATCATGGGCCGGATCGGCGCCGGGGCCGTGATCGAGCCGGAAAACGAGCAGGTTCCGCCGGAGGGGCTGGGCGAGGTCGAACTGCCCTTCCCGATCTCGGAGGAAACCATCGCCTTCGAAGTCGCCGGCGACTCCATGCTGCCGAAATACGAAAGCGGCGACGTCATCGTGGTCTATCGCGAGCAGTGTCATCCGCTGACGAGCTTCTATGGCCAAGAGGCCGCGGTACGCCTGAAGACCGGCGAGCGATATTTGAAGACGATCGAGCGCGGCAAATCCCCCACTCTCGTCAATCTGACGAGCTTCAATGCCAAGCCGATCAACGGCGTCAAGCTCGAATGGATCGGCGAGATCTGCGTGACCCTGCCGCGGGCGCAGATCGAGCGAATGCGTTCGCGCGCCGCCGCCCGTACCCGCAAGGCGACGAGGGCGCAAAGCGTGCGCGCGGCGGAGAGGTAAGCCTGCGCCAGGGGGAAAAGACAGGCTGATTCGCCCGGCAGGCTCGACCGAAACCGAGCCCGCAATGACCGGATTACGGCTTTCAGAATTTTCTGCTTGATAATTTCTGATTTTCAGAAATAATGGCCGCAAGCTTGATTCCGCAGAAGGCACTAATAGCCCGCATGCAATATTTCGTCGTGATGATCGACTATGGCCGTCGTGGCCCTGAGGCCGTTGTCGACCCCGAGATCACAGGGCACGAGGTCATCGCGCGCATCGCCTCCGGCGAATACGAGAATATCAGCTTCATTCACGAGATCGCGGATCGCGCGGTCGAGGACGTCACCGAGGAAATTCTCGCCGAGGCCGCGCTCCCGGAGGTGGCGAGCGCGGAAGCCGACCTGCAGGCCGGCTGCTTTGACCACGCGCGCGATCTGCGCAAGCACGAGGCGGTCTGACGAGTTCTGCACCGTGAAGGGGCAAAAATGTTGTTGCGCCGCAAGGTCAGGCCGCGGGCGGCATTGCGCACATCAGCATTAAACACTCACCACATTGGAACTCCGGTTGTGCAGGCGTGTTTTGCAAGGAAATGCACGCCGAAGAAACCACCACATTCGCAGCCACTGCGCTCGCCAAGGTTACGAAACGGCTCGTTCCGTTCCTGATCGTCTGTTATTTCGTCGCCTATCTCGACCGCGTCAATGTGGGCTTTGCCGCCCTCACGATGAACCAGGACCTCGGCCTGTCGCAGACCGCGTTCGGATTTGGCGCCGGAATCTTCTTTATCGCCTATTTCATTTTCGAAGTGCCCTCCAACCTGCTGCTCGAGCGCTTCGGCGCGCGCAAATGGATCGCGCGCATCATGCTGAGTTGGGGCATTCTCTCGGGCCTGATGGCGTTCATTCCGAACATTGCCCGCGCCACCGGGCTCGGCAACGAAACCACCTTCTATCTGCTGCGCGTCCTGCTGGGTGCGGCGGAAGCCGGCTTCTTCCCCGGCATCATCTTCTATCTGACGCTTTGGTTCCCGACCGAATATCGCGCGCGCATCGTCGGTTACTTCATGGCCGCCATCCCGCTCTCCACCGTGATCGGCGCGCCCATTTCGGGCCTGCTGCTCTATCTGCACGGCGGGCTGGGCTTGGCCGGCTGGCAATGGCTGTTCATCATCGAAGCCGTCCCTGCAATCATCCTTGCCGGCGTCGTCTTTTTCTATCTCACCGACCGGCCGACCGACGCCACCTGGCTCACCAGCGATGAGCGAAGCTGGCTCGCCGAGAAACTGCTCGCGGAGCGGCGTCAGCGCGACGCGGTGCGCCAATACACGGTGGTGGAGGCGCTGTTCAATCCGAAAGTCATCGGCTTGAGCCTGGTTTATTTCGGCGCGGTCGCGACCAATTACGGCTTGAGCTTTTTCCTGCCGCAGATCGTGAAGGCGTTCGGCCTCAACACATTCCTGACGACCCTGGTCTCGGCCGCGCCCTATCTTGTCGGCGTCCTCGGCATGGTCTGGTGGGGCCGCCGCTCCGATCACGTAGGAGAGCGGCGCTTCCATACCGCCATTCCCCTGTTCATTGCCGCAGCCGGGATTGCGATCTCCACCGTGCTCGATGATCCGACGCTCAAGATGGTCGCGTTTTGCATCGCCGGCTTCGGCATTTTCGCGTGCCTGCCGGTGTTCTGGACCCTGCCCACCGCTTTTCTGTCCGGCGCAGCCGCGGCCGCGGGGATTGCCGTGGTCAATTCGATCGGCAACCTCGCGGGCTTTGCCGGCCCCTTCGCGATGGGCTGGATCAGAGATCACACCGGCAGCTACACCGGCGGCTTACTGCTGCTGGCGGGGCTCGGCATCATCGCCACGGGAATCGTGCTGACATTGAGCCACGACGAAACCGTGGAACGCGTGCCTAAGCCCCTGCCCGAATAGGCGGCTCAGACCAGGAAAACCGTGGATCCCGTGGTCTTGCGCGCGGCAAGATCAGCATGCGCCTTCGCGGCATCCTTCAGCGGATAGGTCTGGTTCACCTCGATCTTGACGGCGCCGGACTGAACCACGTCGAACAGTTCCTTGGCCATGGCCACCAGGTTTTCACGTTTTGCGCCATAGGTATTGAGCGTCGGCCGGGTCACGTAGAGCGATCCCTTCTGCGCCAAGAGACCAAGGTTGAGCGGCTCGACGCTGCCGGAGGATTGGCCGAACAACACCGCAAAACCAAGCGGCGCGAGGCAATCGAGCGACTTCAGAAACGTGTCCTTGCCGACGGAGTCATAGACCACCGGCACCTTCTTGCCGCCCGTGATCTCGTCGACACGCTTCACGAAATCCTCGCGCGTATAGATGATGGTGTGGGCGCAGCCGTGCTCCTTGGCAAGCTTTGCCTTCTCCTCGCTGCCCACGGTGCCGATCACGGTCGCGCCGAGGTGCTTCGCCCATTGCGACAGGATGAGCCCGACACCGCCGGCCGCGGCGTGCAGCAGGATGGTATCGCCCGCTTTGACGCGATAGGTCTGGCGGATCAGATATTGCGTTGTCAGGCCCTTCAGCATCATGGCCGCCGCGGTCCTATCGTCGATGCCATCAGGCAATTTGAGCAGGCGATCGGCGGGGATCAGCCGCGCTTCGGCATAGGCACCGAGCGGGGCCGCGCCGTAGGCGATGCGGTCGCCGGGCTTCAGATCGGTGACGCCCGGGCCCACTTCCTCGACCACGCCCGCCCCCTCGCCGCCAAGGCCGCTCGGCAATTGCAGGGGATAAACGCCGGAACGGTGATAGATGTCGATGAAGTTCAGTCCGACCGCCGTGTGACGAATCCGGGCTTCCCCGGGGCCAGGCTTGGCAAGATTGACCTCCTCCCAGACCAGAACCTCCGGCCCGCCGGTCTTGTGAAAGCGGATGGCATGAACCATGACGTTACTCCCTTAAATCGCGTTGACAGAACTATTCGCCGCTGGTGCTCGCAAGCGCCGCGGCATCACGCATCGATGGCATCCTTGATCCGCTTTCGCGTCAGAGGCAAGTCGCGCAGCCGCCTGCCCGTCGCATGCGCAATCGCATTGGCGAGCGAAGCGGCCGCGGGCCCCTGCCCCGTCTCCCCGCTGCCGAGGAATGGCTGGCTCGGCCGGTTGATGATATGCACGTCGATACGATCGGGCACCGCATCAAAGCGCAGGATCGGATAAGTCTGCCAGTCGATGCTGGTGATCCGCTTATCGTCGAAGCTCACGCTCTCGTAAAGCGTCCAGCTCATCGATTGCACGATCGCGCCCTCGACCTGATTGGTCAGCCCGTCGGGATTCACCACCTGACCACTGTCGACGGCGGCGACCGCGCGCACCAGGCGGGCACGGCCGGTTTCGCGGTTGATCTCGACTTCGCTGGCAACCGCGCAATAGGCCGCAAGGTTCTTGTAGCGGGCGAAGGCAAAGCCGAAGCCGCGCCCCGGCGGCGGCCTCTTGCCGGCGCGCCAGCCGAAGCCTTCCGCGGCTTTCGCGATGACGTCGCGGCCGCGCTGATCATCGAGATGTTTCAGCCTGAACTCGACCGGATCGGCGCCGGCAAGATCCGCAAGCTCGTCCATGAAACTCTCGATCGAGAACACGTTGTGATAGGCGCCGAGCGAGCGCATCGCGGAAATCCGCAACGGCATGTCCGGGATGAAGTGGTGCACGACATGCGCATTGGGGAAGGTGTAGAGGGGAATCGCGTTGCGATCGCCGCCTCCCTCCGGCAGCGGAAGCGGCTTGGCCGGCGGCACCGCAAAGGCTTGCGCCATATGCTGCGCGGCCAAAAGGCAGCCGGCGCCGCCTGGGCGCATCGAATGCGTGTTGCTCCACACTTCGAAATTCCAGTCGGCGATCTTGCCGGCAGCGTCGAGCGAGGCCTTCAGCTTGGTCACCATGGCCGGCCCATACGGCTCCCACGCGTGCTCCTGCTCGCGCATCCATTGCACCCGGACCGGCGTGCCGGGCATTGCACGCGCGATCAGCGCGGCATCCGCCGCGGCGTCGTCTGCGCCATTGTGGCCGTAACACCCGGAGCCCTCAGTGTGAATGAGGCGTACGGTGTCCGGCGGCATCCGCAGCATTTGGGCAATCGCCTGGCGATCGGGATAGACGCCTTGCGTATGCGTCCACACCGTCATCTTGCCGTCGACCAGATGCGCGACCGCGCAGGAGGGACCGATCGAACCGTGCGATTGATAGGGACGCGTATAAGTGGCTTGCAGCGTCTTCTGGGCCACGGCCGACGGATCGCTGCGCTGAAAAATGACGGAGTCCTGCGACGGCAATGAAGTCAGAACGGAGGCAAGATCATCTTGTTTCGGAAGGCGCGCGTTCTCCTGCCATTTCGCCGCCGCCGAAAGTGCATTCATGGCCTTGATCGACTGAAACTCCTTGGCCGCGACCACCGCGAGGAAATTGCCGTCGCGCACGACTTTGACCACGCCCGGCATTTTTTCGACGTCGGAGGTGTCGCAATCGATAAGCTGCGCGCCGTAGCTTGGCGGTCGCACCACCCGCGCATGCACCATGCCGGGTAGCCGCATGTCCTGCACATAAGCCTCCCCGCCGGTCACCTTGCCGGGGATATCGACGCGCGGGATCGATCGGTCCATCACCTTGAAGGTTGCGGGGTCCTTAAGCTGCGATTTCGGCTGCGCCTGTACATGCAGCAGATCACCGGCAACGAGTTCGCCATAGCCGACCTGCCGTCCGTCCGGCGCGATCACCGCGCCTTTTTCGGTGCGCAGACTTTCCGCCGGCAGATCGAACCGCTTCGCTGCTTCGCCGAGCAGGAGCGCGCGCGCCTGCGCGGCGGCATTTTGAATCGCCGTGCCGCTGTCCTGCATGGAATGGCTGCCGGCGGTGTAGCCTTCATTGGCGGTCCGGCCGGTGTCGGCCGTAACGACCTTCAGCGAAGCGAAGGCAACGTCAAGCTCTTCGGCGGCGATCTGCTGGAACGCTGTCTTGAAGCCTTGTCCCAGTTCGGCCTTGCCGGTGAAGACGGTGATCGAACCGTCGGCGTCGATCCGAATCCAGGAATCCAGATAGGGCGAGATCTTCAGACTGCCGGGCGGACCCGCGGGGGGCGTCGGGGACGGAACGTCCTGATGCTGAGCAAAGCTTGGGGTCAGCGAGAAACTGACGATCAAGGCGCCGCCACCGACGAGCACGCTGCGACGATCGAGCATGACCGGGCTGTTCATTGCGCGCTCCCTTTTTTCTCAGGGGTCAATTCGGCCGTATCCATCAGACGGGCGGCGCGATGCACCGCGCGCAGGATTCGCATATGCGTGCCGCAGCGGCACAGATGCGGTGCGAGTTCGGCCCGGATCTCGTTATCCGTTGGCTTGGAATTCCGCTGCAACAGCGCTTGGGCCCGCATCATCATGCCGGCGATGCAATAGCCGCATTGCGCCGCCTGCTCTTCCATGAACGCGCGCTGGATCGGCGCCGGCGCCGCAACGCTGCCGAGCCCTTCCAGGGTGGTCACCTGCTTTCCTTCCAGCAGCACCAGCGGCGTGACGCAGGAAAACACCGCCTTGCCATCGACGATCACGGTGCAGGCTCCACACTGCCCGAGACCGCAGCCGAATTTGGCAGCATTCAGCTTCAAATCGTCCCGAAGCACATAGAGCAGTGGTGTATCGGGATCGGCGTCGATCTGGTGATCCTGACCATTGACCTTCAATGTCATCATGGCTCGTCTCGCTGCGTTGGATCTGCAGGCGCGCTGTGGGCACCGGCAGATGTCTGCAGAAAAGCAGTCTGTGTCCGCCTGGCTTCTTCAATGGTCTTCTCGAGGTCGTGCCAGGGCGGCTGACTGGTGAAGCGCGACCGCAGATACTTCAGCAGTGCTGCCGCCTGCCTGTCATTCATGCTCGCGGCAAAGCCGGGCATGATCGGGCTGCGTTCGCCTTCGACAGGCCGCACCCCCGCCAGCACGATATTGGCGAGATTGCGCGGATCGGGAGCGTTGACGGCCGTGCTGAGCGCGAGATTGACCCCGCCATAGGGCGGTTGCCTTCTGCTTTCGTGACACGATGCGCAAGCCGCCGCGTAGATCGCCGCGCCTTCGGGATTGGCCTGCGAGATCTTGCCTTCATCCGGCTTGGCACGGGCAACCACGGCTTCGCGACTGCGCTCCGGCGCCGGCGGGCCAAACACGCCGGCCATGTAGGTCGCGATCGCGTGGACGTCGCTGGCCGGTACGGATGACAGATTGCTCACGACCTGCGCCATCGGCCCACGCGCAGTGCCATGGTCAGGGTGCCAGCCGTTGCGCAAATAGAAATAGAGCGCCTCGGCATCCCACGGCACCGGCGCCGGAGATTGCGCGTTGATGGCATACGCGCTCCAATAGTCCGACTCGCCCCCGGCAAAGGACGCGCTGGCGCGTTCGGCGCCGAGGGCGTTGCGCGGCGTATGACAGGCGCCGCAATGCGCGAGCCCCTCGACCAGATAGGTGCCGCGATTCCACTCCGCGCTCTTGGTGCTGTCCGGCTGATAGGTCTCCTGGCGCAGGAACAGAAGCTTCCACCCCGCCACGACCACACGCTGATTGAGCGGAAATGGCAGCTCATTGGCCCGCGCCGGCGCGACCACCGGCTCGCGCGTCATCAGAAAAGCGTAGAGCGCGCGGTCGTCGTCGTCCGTAACGTTGGTGAAGTGATCATAGGGAAAGGTCGGATAAAGATGATGCCCCTCGCGGTCGACGCCTGTGCGCATCGCACGACGGAATGCCTCCTCCGACCAGCGGCCAATGCCAGTCTCCGGATCGGGAGTGATGTTGGTCGAAAAGATCGTGCCGAACGGCGTCGGCACCGCAAGGCCGCCGGCAAAATCCTTAGCCCCGCGGATGGTGTGACAATCATTGCAATTGCCGAGCGCCGCGAGCTCGCGGCCGCGCTTGACGATCTCCGGATCGAAGGATTGGCGTGCGGCCGGGTCGATCGCAGCAATCGCCGGTCGCCACGCGATCGCAAAAGCGAATGCTGCACCGCCAATAACCAGCGCCGCGATAACGCCCCCAATGATGCCTGATGTTCTCATTTGTCCCAGCGGGCTTTTTCAAGGTTCCTAGCACAACCGCCCGCCGCTTGCCGACGAGCGCCTGCCCCGCTCACCGCCTGTTGATTTTTGCCGGCTCGCTGATCCTTCCTCGCGTCAGAGGAACCCGCATTAGCCTCTGGCGTTCCTTCGAGTACACAGCCGAGAGACCACACAATGGTCAGAGAGAGCCCGGCCGAATCCGCACCGCCGCCAAAACAGGACGTCTATCCGGCCGAGAAGGCGCGTGGCGGCGAGATCATCCTGAATACGCCGGCCCGGCGTTGGATCTTTATCGCCGGGCTCGCCGGCGCGGTGGTGCTGGTCCTCGTGCTCAGCTTCCTTCGCTGAGGAACGACGCAGATGCGCAGCCGCAAACGATCAGCATTGATGAATGTCTCCGCTCTGCTGGAAATAGGTGGCCATGCCGCGATGGGCGCTGCGCTCGGCCTCACCTTTGCGTTGACTTTGATGTTCTTCGACAGGTTCGGCCTCAAGCCGCTCATCGCCCACAGCGTCGATCCGCAATGGACCGCCGTCGTCTTTGCCGGCATATTCACGCTGGTGTTCGCCGTTGGTGCAACCTTGACCGGCTTTGTGCTGACCCAGATGGACAAGCACGAGGGCTCTGCGGATCAATAAATTCCCGCCCTCAAAGCGCGCCGCGTCGGCGAAGGCCTTCAGCCGCATTCGTGTCGCGCTACGCGATGCCTCGATTTCGCCTTCGATTCTAGCGAGTTGTGGCGACGTTAGAACATCTCGCCGATGTTACAAGAATATCACAGCTAGCGACAATGTCGCTCTGTTCCGGCTCTGTTCGAAAGAGTTGATGAGCCCTATCCGACCACCGCAGCTAGATTTCGCCCGGGCTGGGGTTCGCCACGCTTTCGCTTGCGAGGGAGAGCCGAAATGCCAGCCTACATTCATTATCATGACATCGAGATGGCTCCCGTCCTTTGCCCCGGCTGCGTCGGGCCGTTGCCCATGTACGTCCGTGAGGTCGAGCCACATTGGAGCAAAGAGAAGATCGATCTCGTCTACGAATGCGCTGATTGCGGCGCCGAAGTGCGCCAGACCGTCAGACGCCTTCAACTGGCGCATTGAGCGCGTTGCGCGTTATAGCCATAGCTGCGCGGGAGCTCGCATCGAGTCAGACGTCTGTCGGTGAGGTTCGCCCGACGAGGCCTGTAAACCGGAGAAGCCTCCTCGTGTTCATGCCCTAGCGCGTGGGCGACGGCTCTTCCACCGCGCCAAGATTGCATTCTCGGAAATGATACGCGATCTCGGCAAGCGCACGCTGCTCCCATTCTTCCGCCTGGGCCAGCCAGAAGGATCGGCGCGCGGAATCCAGCGCCGCGCGCTCTCGGCAGATATATTCCTGACTGCGCATCTCCGCGAGCCTGTTCATGCCTCCCACTCCGTCGTGTGAAGCTCGTCCGCAGAGACAACTGTAGCAGAGCGGGATAGCACTGTCCCCTGCGTGCAATGCGGAATCTCATGGCAGGCCAGCACCGCACCACTCGCAGCGCAGCAAGTTGACGAGAAGTCTAAGACCAGCCGCGCCTGCGGAGCGCCCGTAATCAGCGCCGCACGTAACAATGGAACGCGCCGTAGATCCCCGACCGATCCAATTCATAGCCGATCTCGCTGCGCTCTTCGTTACGTCGCCAGAGTTCGCGCAAGGACGCGAAGGTTTCGCCTTCGAGCGGCGACTTCGTGCTTGCCGTGCGGAAGATAACGCGGACGTCGTCACTGCCGGCGCGATCGATAGTGTCCCACAGGGCTCGGATCTCGTCCGCGCTCATCCAATCTTGCGAATCGAGCAGCACCACCGCATCGACTTCCCGCGCGGGAAGACTTTCCAGGAACTGCCGAAGACCGGCATGCACCGGAATGATGACACCTGCACCATTGCGCATCCGCGCAAACTGCCGCCTCTGCAGGTAAGGTGGCAGGCAACGATCGCCGGGGCCCGGATAGCGGCGACGCAGCGCCTGCCAGGCAAAATAATTGTCATCGCTGGGCTGCCCGGTAATCAGGCGCAACAGCCGATGATACAGCACCTCGTTGAGCGGCGCGCCGCCTCCGAGCCAGGCCCGCTGCTGCGGCGGAATGCCGAGGCCGAACAAAAGCGCCGGCGTTCTCGTCAACAGGCGCGCTGCTTGGGAATGGAAAAGACGATCGAGCCGCGCGAGCGCCTCGATCCGCTCCGATGAATTGATGTCTTTAGTCAACAAGGCCTCGAGATCGATCCGCGCGAGCTTCGCCACAAAATGGGCGAGCCCGATGAAGCGGCCGAGCATGCCGTGCCGGTAAAATCCATTCGTGAAATAGGCATAACGCGGCCGGCCGATGACGTTGCGCTTGTCCCAATAGGCGCGCGCCGCATCATCGAGCACCGGCCGCAGGCGCTTCCGATAGAGTTGCGCGTTAGCCGGCGATGCCGCTTCACCAAAGAACTGCCAGAATTCCGAATAGCTGGAGAAGGCGCGGATGCCCGCAAGCTTGAGCTTGAGCAGCGCGAGATGGGCTTCGTTGAGGTCGACGGCGTAAACCTGGGCCGGCTGCGCGGTCAGATAGGACAGCGCGTTGCAGCCACCTGATGAGATGGTGACAATGGTCGATCCCAACGGCAACTGCAGGGCTGCGAGGTCGGCCTCGGGATCCTCCCAACTCTGAGTGTACACCAGACGGCGGAGCCAGAACGCAAAAGCTCTGTCCCAAACGGTCGTTCCGTCATGCGCGCTGCTGTTCCGCGCTGCGTCCGCGATCAGCCGCGTGTTCATCCGAACCTCAAGTCAGCGATTCGCTCACGCTACAGCGTCTGCGCTGCAGTTTTGCGACAAGGCAGAGGGGCAAGGCGCCGTTGTGAACGGCGCTGTCACATCCCTGTTGCGCGAACCACGCAATGAGGAGATGGACGCCTTCCGATCGAGACCATGCTGCCCATGAAGGATGCCGTGTTCACACTTTCCGCCGGGCGGAGAACGCCATGAGCGCATGGCTCGCCCTGCTTGGCGCTGGGCTCCTCGAGATCGCTTGGGCGCTGGGTCTCAAATATTCCGATGGCTTGACCAGGTTCTGGCCGACCGCTGCAACAGCGGTTGCGATCGTGCTCAGCTTCGCCTTGATGGCCCTGGCGCTCCGTTCCCTACCGTTCGGCACGGCGTATGCGGTGTGGACCGGGATCGGTGCGGTCGGCAGCATTCTCGTTGGCATGATCCTCTACAGCGAGCCGACCGATCCGGTTCGTCTCATCTGCCTGACGCTGATCGTCGCCGGCATGGTCGGGCTCAAGCTCAATTCGCCCGTCTGATATCCACTGCTGTTCCACAGCTTTCCTCTTCGTGCGGAGGCTTCGCCATGTCTCGGCGCCGCCGAATAGCACCACCGCGATCACGAGCGGTATAAAGTGATAAAGAAAGCGGAACATCAAAAGCGCAGCGAGCAAGGGCTCGCGACTTTCACCGCCAAGTCCGATCAGGATGGTCGCGTCGAACACGCCCAATCCGGCAGGCGCATGGCTGACGAAGCCGAGCAAGGTTGCCGCAATGAACACCGCGAGCAGCCGAAACAGCCTGATATCGAGGCCCTCGGGTATCAGCACATACATCGCCACGGCTGCCGTCGTGAGATCCAGCAATCCGACCACGATCTGCAGCAACACCAGCGGGCCGGAGGGAAGCCGCACTAGCCAGCGGCTCTTTCCGAGATGGCGCGGATTCAGCCAGCTCCAGATCACAAAGCCGCCCACGGCGCCCAACAACAGCAGCGCCAGCACGCGATTGGCCGTCGGCGAAAGATGATCGATGACGCCAATTGCCACAGGCTCGTACAGCAGGCTGAACCCCAGCGCCGTCATATTGCCAAGCCAGAATGTGAGCCCGGTGAGAAAGCAGATATTGGCGACCCCAAAGGCGGAAAGGCCCTTGGCGGAATAGATCCGATAGCGAATCACCGGAGAGATCAGCGCCACGGCTCCAAGCCCGTGGGCGATCGGATAGCTGGTGAAGCTGGCCAGTGCCGCGATACGGTAAGGCACGTCCTTGCGTCCCATCGTGTGCAGCGCCAACAAGTCGTAAAGCGTGATGCTGCCGTAGGAAGCCGTTACCAAAATCAATGAGAGGGCAATCACACTGACGTCAGTACCGCGAATGATGGCGAATACTTCTTCGTATCGAATGTTTCGAAGCGCATGGGTCAGCGCAAACACCGCGAGGCCGCCGATCGCAATGCTGAGGATCGTGCCGCCCAGGCGCTTAAACCTGCGAGCACGCGTGAACCTCTTTTGCAGCCAATCGGGATTCAGGGCGGTGCGTCCATGTGAGCAGAGCGTCAAATTGACGCGGCCGCCGATTCGAAATGATCAATAAGCCCATTTGCCACGCCGATGTGACAGTCGCGTAACCTGTCCCATCATTTCGTGCCGTTTACGATTTTCAACAAAGCTTGTTCAGGGGTCGGAATCAGGACGCATTGTAGTCGCATGCTTTTCACGCAGGGTTTGTAAGAGGCGCGCGAGACCAACGACGCCCCGAGGCAGGCATGGACGCAGAATTCGACTATGATCTTACCCCGGATCAGTGGGAAACGCTGAAGGCACTGCGGTTGCCACCACATGAGCGGCGTGTCATCACCCGCTCCATTTTGGCGCAGCTAGCGGCGCTGGATCTCGCGACGCTGCAAGGCGAATCGCCCGTGATCACCCCGAGAGGGCGCAAGGTGCTGGTCAGAGGGTCATCGAAGTTGCTGGACCTTGCAGCCTGAACCGGAGCAGGATCCTCTTCGATTGCGACGATGCTTAACCAATCGTTAAGCATCACCTTCAGAGAGCCGGCATCGACTCCTCCGATCGTATTCACCACATCGACTGCCGCGCCCGTTCCGGCCAGGCGCGGTCGTACTCTTCGCCGCCGATCCGGTTCTCGCTCATTTCGGCGAGGATCTGTCCTGGCGTGGGCAGACTCTTGGGATCCACTCGCCTGTCGGGGTTCCAGAGATCGGAACGAACGATCGCGCGGGCGCACTGAAAGTAGATCTCTTCAACCGTGAGCACGATGACTGTGCGCGGCGCCTTGCCCTCCATCCTGAAGGACGTCAGCAGTTCCGGATCGTCGGACACATATGCACGTCCATTGACGCGTAGCGTGTTGCCGCAGCCCGGGATCAGGAACAGCAGCGCGACCCTGGGATCGCGGACGATATTGCGCAGCGAATCGATGCGGTTGTTGCCGCGGCGATCCGGCATCATCAGGGTCTTCTCATCATGTACCCGCACGAAGCCGGGCACATCGCCGCGTGGCGAACAGTCCAACCCCTCGGGTCCTGAGGTCGCGAGCGCGGCGAATGGCGATGTCTCGATCAGCACGCGATAGGACGGCGTCACCCGATCGGCGACCTTCACGGTCGAGGTTTCGCCGGGATGACCATAGATCACCTCGAGCTGCTCGACCGACGTAATCACCGCCATTGCCATTCCCTTCTGCGCTGCGGCTATTCGTCAAGCCGCGCTCCTCTGATGATCTGCACCAACTGACGCGCGTGGAATTCCGCGCTGCCGATATTCACGATGGTTTTGTCCGGTTCGGCACTCTGAGCCAGCGCGCGGTGAAGGCGGTGCTCGAGCACACCGTCGCTCGTTCGCGCCCGCATCGCCAGGCGCTCGGCGAGAACGTCCGAAGGCGCGGTAATCGCAACAACAACGACATTGGAATAGGCGCGTCGCATCGGCTCGATCACGGTGCGGGACACGTTGGCCACCACGGTGCGGCCGGCGCGGATATCGTCGTCAATGGCACGCGGCAGGCCATAATTGTGACCGTGCGCCTCCCAATGCATCGCAAACTCGCCGCGCGCCAAGGCCTCTCGGAACGCGTCGGCGGACAACTGCTCGTTATCCTCGAATGCCGAGGCCTCTCGCGTCACCACGCGGCGCGCAAACACGATGCCGGGCTCGTCTGCGCACGCCATGCGGGCAAGACCCAGCAAAGTATCCTTGCCTGCCCCGCTCGGACCGACGACCAGAACGAGCCGGCCCGGGCCGATTGCTCCGGCAGCGGCGGCCGATATCGTCGGAGCCTCGCTCATGCGACCCGCTGCCCCTCGCGCCAAACGCTGCGCACCACCGGAAGATCGCGCGCCATGTGGACGCGAATGAGATCGGCCCGTTTCCCGACCGCGATCTCGCCGCGATCGGATAAACCGACCGCTTCCGCCGGGGCCTTGGTCACCGTGCGGACGGCGGATGGGAGATCGATCGCCGGCACATGCTGCGGCAATTGCAAAGCTCCCATCAGCAGGCTGGAAGGAATGTAGTCGGACGAGAGAATGTTCAGTAACCCCTCTCGCGCGAGATCAACCGCGGCGATATTGCCGGAATGCGAGCCACCACGCACCACGTTCGGTGCCCCCATCAGAATGGCGATGCCGACCTGGTGCAGGCCGCGCGCGGCCTCCATGGTGGTCGGAAACTCCGCGACAGACACCCGGTGGTGCACGGCGTCTGCGACGTTCTCTTCCGTGGTGTCGTCGTGGCTGGCGAGCGGAACCCCATATTGCTGCGCCAACGCCACGATCGCTCGCAGGTTGTCCGCCGCATAGGCCTTCTGATAGGCGAAGCGCTTCTCGAACAGCACATTGAGCTCGGCATCGGTCCTGCCGCCGCCCTTGCCGCGATAATAGTCGCGCAGCTTGCCTTCGTCGCGAAACTGCCGCTGGCCCGGCGTATGGTCCATCAGCGACATCAAGCGGACGTCAGGACGGCCAACCAGTTCCTTGGCCTCCTCCACCACGCTCGGCATCGGAATCTCGCAGCGCAGATGCAGGAAGTGATCTGCGCGCAGCAGATTGGCATCGCGCGCCGCGGCGATCGCTTCCGCGAGAACGCCGGCGCGGCCATCGACCTCCTCAGCCCCTTCCTCGCGCCACACCCGCAAGGAATCCAGCACCGTCGTGATGCCCGACGTCGCCAACTGACCGTCATAGGACACCACGGCCGCCGTCGGATCCCAAAACACTTTCGGCCTCGGTACGTAGTGCGCTTCAAGATGATCGGTGTGCAGCTCGATCAAGCCGGGCATGATCAGATCGCCGCCGGCGTCCTGGCCGCCGTCGGGAGCCCGGCCTTCACCGACTTCGGCGATGCGGCCGTCCGCGACGGCGATCCAGCCCTGCTCGATCACATCTTCCGCCAGGACAATCCTGGCATTGCCAATGACGGTATCGGAACTCGCCATCATTCCCTTCCTCATGCGGCGGCGGCGAAGCTGGTGACGTCAACGATACGATCGGCAATGGCACCACGCACCTCATCGTCGTGCACGATCGCGACTATCGCGACACCAGCCCGCTTTTTCTCGTCGATCAGGTTGACGACGATCTGCCGATTGGCCGCGTCGAGCGATGCCGTGGGCTCATCGAGCAGCAGGATCGGGTGGTCCGAGATGAAGCCTCGCGCAATATTGACGCGCTGCTGCTCGCCCCCGGAGAAAGTCGACGGCGGCAACGACCAAAGCCGTTCGGAGATGTTCAGGCGGCGCAGGAGCCGCGCGGCCTGCGCGTGCGCCTCTTCGCGCTGCAGGCCGGTCGCGATCAGCGGCTCGGCAACGACGTCGATGGTTGGCACTCGCGGCACCGCACGCAGGAACTGGCTGACATAGCCGATGGTCGAGCGGCGTACACTCAGGACTTCGCGCGGCTCCGCCTTGGCGAGATCGAGCCACGCACCTTCATGCCGGATTCCGATCCGTCCGTCGTCGCAGCGGTAGTTGCCAAAGATCATTTTCAGGATCGAGGACTTGCCCGCGCCTGAGGGTCCCGCCAGCACGACGCATTCGCCTGCATTGACGTCAAAGGACACGCCACGCACCACGGGCAACCTCACCCCACCCTGCAGATGCATGATGAAGGTCTTTTCCGCGTTCGTGATCTCGATCATCGCAGTCATCGGCATGCTCATGGAGGCAGAATCGAGGAAACAAGCAGTTGCGTATAGGGCTCGCGCGGATCATCGAGCACTTGATCGGTGAGCCCGGTCTCGATGACGCGCCCAGCCTTCATCACCATCACCCGATGCGAAAGCAGCCGTGCCACGGCAAGATCATGGGTCACCACGATCACGGCCAGTCCAAGCTCGGTGACCAGCGTGCGCAGGAGATCAAGCAGGCGCGCCTGCACGGAGACGTCGAGCCCGCCGGTCGGCTCGTCCATGAACACCAGGCGCGGCTCGGTGACCAGGTTGCGTGCGATCTGCAGGCGCTGACGCATGCCCCCTGAATACGTCCGCGGCGTGTCGTCGATGCGCGCGGTATCGATCTCGACGCGCTCCAGCCAGGACGTTGCGGTCTGGCGGATGCGGCCATAGTGGTTCCAGCCGACCGCCATCAGCCGCTCGCCGACATTGGCGCCGGCCGAAACCGCCATGCGCAGACCCTGCGCCGGGTCCTGGTGCACAAAGCCCCAGTCGGTGCGAAACAGGAAGCGCCGCTCCGCTTCGCCGAGCGAGGCCAGATCGCGCGTCACTCCGTCCCGCATACGGTAGCACACCCGCCCCGACGTCGGCGCCATCTGGGCCGAGAGGAGCTGCAGCAGCGTCGATTTGCCGGAGCCGGACTCGCCGACGATCGCCAGCACCTCCCCGGGATACAGCGTAAAGGAGATATCGCGGCAGGCAGCGAGCCGCCCGTAATTCTTGCAGAGGCTGTCGGCGACCAGGAGAGGCTGATCATCCACCCGCGCCCCGTTTGCATCAACCATGCGTCGCCTCCTTGTGCGGAGCGGCGCTTTGGGTGCCGCGATGCCCCTTCTTTTGACGATCCTCGCAATAATCGGTGTCGGAGCAGACGAACATTCGCCCGCCCTGATCGTCGGTTACGATTTCGTCGAGATAGGTATCCTCCGCTCCGCACAACGCGCAGGGTGCATCGAAGCGGTAGCGGCTGAACGGATGGTCCTCGAAATCGAGCGAGACCACCGACGTATGCGGTGGCACCGCGTAGATCCGTTTCTCGCGCCCTGCCCCGAAGAGCTGCAGCGCGGCGCAATTGTCCATCTTCGGATTGTCGAATTTCGGCGTTGGCGAGGGATCCATGACATAGCGCGCGTTCACCCTCACCGGATAGGCATAGGACGTCGCGATGTGCCCGAAGCGGGCGATGTCCTCGTAGAGCTTCACGTGCATCAGCCCGTATTCGGCGAGCGCATGCATGCGGCGCGTTTCGGTTTCGCGCGGCTCGAGGAAGCGCAGCGGCTCCGGGATCGGCACCTGATAGACCAGGACCTGCCCGGCACGCAGCGGCATTTCCGGAATCCGGTGGCGGGTCTGGATGACGGTGGCTTCCGCTGTCGACGTCGTGGTTTTCACGCCGGCGGTCTTGGCGAAGAATTTTCGGATCGAGATGGCGTTGGTGGTGTCATCAGAACCTTGATCGATCACCTTCAGCACATCGTCGGGCCCGAGGATGGCCGCGGTCACCTGCACGCCGCCGGTGCCCCAGCCATAGGGCATCGGCATCTCGCGGCTGGCAAACGGCACCTGATAGCCTGGAATGGCAATCGCCTTCAGGATGGCGCGACGGATCATCCGCTTGGTCTGCTCGTCGAGATAGGCGAAGTTGTAGGTAGGCGCATTCATTCCGCAGCCTCCTTCAACTCCGGCCGCGCCCCGAACTGGAAGAACTCGTCCCGCAACTTGCGCAGCAACCCCAGCTCGGACTGGAAATCCACATAATGCGGCAGCTTCAAATGCTCGACAAAGCCGGTCGCCTGCACATTGTCGGAATGCGACATCACGAACTCTTCGTCCTGCGCCGGCGCGAGCACCTCTTCACCTAACTCGCGGGCCCGAAGCGCGCGGTCGACCAGTGCCATCGACATGGTCTTTCGTTCGCTCTGGCCGAATGCGAGGCCATATCCGCGGGTGAAGCACGGCGCTTCGGTCGCCGAGCCCTTGAACTGATTGATCATCTGGCACTCCGTCAGCTCGATCGAGCCCAAAGGCACGGCAAAACCGACCTCTTCGGCTGAGAATTCGACCTCGACCTCGCCGAAGCGGATCTCGCCCGCGAACGGATGGTTGCGGCCATAGCCGCGCTGTGAGGAATAACCGAGCGCGAGCAAAAACCCTTCATCGCCGCGTGCGAGATTTTGCAGGCGCAGATCGCGATCGGCCGGAAAGCTGAGCGGCTCGCGCGTCAGATCGCCGACCGCCTGGTCTGCACCCGCGGCCGGAGACGACTCGATTAGCCCATCACGGCCAAGAATGTCGGTGACGCGCGGGGTCGGAGCGCTGCTGGCTTCCGCCACCGCCGGCTCGTCCGGAACAAATCCTTCGGTAAGCTGCGGGTCCAACAGACGATGGGTGTAGTCGAAGGTCGGCCCGAGGATCTGGCCGCCGGGGATATCCTTGAAGGTGGCCGAAATCCGCCGCCGCACCTGCATCTTACCGGTATCGACGGGCTCGGTCGCGCCGAAACGCGGCAGCGTGGCGCGGAACGCGCGCACCAGGAAGATCGCCTCGATCATATCACCGCGCGCCTGCTTGATCGCGAGCGCCGCAAGCTCGCGGTCATAGAGCGAGCCCTCGCTCATCACCCGATCCACCGCAAGCGCGAGTTGCCCGGAGATCTGCGCCAGCGTGACTTCCGGCACATCGGCTTCGCCCCGCCGCTCACGCGCCAGCAGACGATGAGCGTTTTCGATCGCGCGTTCGCCTCCTTTGACGGCGACATACATTCTCTAACCTCCGTAACCGACACAGCGTGTCGTGCGCGGGATCGCGACGACTGCGTCGTCCGCGACCAGCACGACATCGATGCCGCGTGGAAACAACGCGGCATTGATGGCGAGCCGTTCGAACAGATTCACAGGCCTGATATTGGCGTGCAGGATCGTGCCGCCGTCGATACCGGGCCCGCGCAATTCGTACTGCACGCCGCGCGCCAGGCTCTCGACCTGCAAGATCAGCGTCGTCGAACGGTCGGGATATTCATTGCTGCCGAAGCAGAAGCGATCGAGGGCTGGAAGCGCGCCCGGCTCGCTGACGAACGCAAAGCTCGCGACCTGCGGATCGATAGTCACCGGCGCCCCGCTGTGGAATTTCAGCCAATTCTTGACCTCGGCGGTTTCCGACAGCAGCGGATCGAGCCAGATCGGCGTGTCATGATCGAACAATGTGAGTGCAATGGCGGCCGTGCCGGGCATGAGATGCCGCGGCGTGCCGACGGATGCGGTGACGCGCTGCACGGTGCCGGGCCGCGCCATCGCGTCCATCACCGAGCGGAAAGTCATCTGCGCCGACAGCACTTTGTCCGAGAAACCTGCCGGCAGTTCGGCGATCGTCGTCATCACTCACCCCTCACCGCGGACCATGGTATAGAAATCGACTTTGGTGGCCGCCATCTCCGCGGCCCTTTGCTGGCGGCGTGCAAGCAAGCCGGCGCGCAACGGCGCGATCACCTTCATCTCGACGCTCCCTGCAAATTCATCCGACTGCACCAGCGCATCGCACAATGCGATCATCCGCGCCTTTTCCCGGTCGCGGCCGAGCGTATAACCGAAACCGATCTCGCCGCTGCCAAGCCGCACCGCCGCACGCGACACCGTCGCTTCACCGAGATTGAACGGCGCGCCGTCACCGCCGATGCGGCCGCGCAACATGACAAGCCCGTTTTCCGCCTCACGAAGCTGTTCGTAAGGAGGCAAGGCGACCGCCTCGAGATGCGCCGAGATCTCCGCAGTCTTGGCATGCGCAAGCACGGCCATCGCCGCCTTTCGCCTCACGATCATTTCGCTGGCAGCCCTTTGGGCCCCGCCTTCTTTGGTTTTGTCCCGGGCGTCCATGCTCGGTCCCACTCTCGTCTTGCCGCTATTAAGTTGTCTATGATACTAGACAACTTGATAATGAAACGCCATGACCGTTTCATGACAGACAGGTGATTTTCGCCAGTCGGCTTCAGGGTGTCACAGAATGAGCATGCAGGATCTCGCCTCGGGCGTTGCGCTGTGGCGGCAGGTCGCCGACGGCATCGAGCGCGGCATCGCCGAGGGCCGCTATGCCCGGGGCGAGCGCCTGCCCAGCGAGACCGAGATTGCCGAGATCTATCGCGTCAATCGCCATACCGTGCGGCGCGCGCTGGCCGTGCTCGCCGAGCGCGGCCTGGTGCGCGCCGAACGCGGCAGCGGCACCTATGTGGAAGCCCCACGCCTTGCTTACCCCTTGCGCTCACGGACGCGGTTTTCCGAAATCGTCGGCGGAGAAGGCCGCGAGCCGCGCGGACAGTTGATCGCGGCGAGCGAGGAGCCGGCCACACGTGAATTGGCCCGGCTGCTGGGCTTGAAGACCGGCGCTCCGCTGGTCCGGATCGAGGCGTTGCGATCGGCCGACCGTGCACCGATCTGCGTCAGCACGACCTGGCTTTCAGCCGCGCGCTTTCCCGATGCGGGCACGGTGTTCGCGACCGTGCGCTCGATGACTGCGTTGCTCGCCCACTATGGCGTGCGCGACTATCGCCGCGGATCGAGCCGGATCACTGCGGCGATTGCCGAGGCTACCGATGCCGCGCGGCTTGATCTCGCGCTTGGCCGACCCGTGCTTGTCGTCGACAGCACCGACGTCGATGCGGAGGGCAAGCCGCTGGTGACCAAGCGATCGCGTTTTGCTGCCGAGCGGGTGGAATTCGTCGTGGAAGGCGGTTGATCGCCTAGTTCACGCCACCGCGCGGCGCCCAATAATCGCAAAGCGCAGTTTGCCCGAGATCCAGTCGATCGCGGCCACCGCCACCAGGATCATCAGGATCAGGAACGACACGTGCTGCCATTCCAGCACCCTGATCTGCTCCGCCAATTGTAGGCCGATGCCGCCCGCGCCCACGATGCCGATGATGGTGGCCGAACGGGTGTTGGACTCGATGAAATAGAGCACCTGGCCCGCGATTACGGGTATCACCTGCGGCAACAGGCCAAAGCGGATTTCGTGTAAGCTGCTGCCGCCGGAAGCGCGGATGCCCTCGACCTGCTTGCGGTCGGCTGCCTCGATCGCTTCCGAAAATAACTTACCCAGCGCGCCAAAATCCGAGATGGCGATGGCGAGCACGCCCGCAAACGGGCCAAGGCCGACGACATTGATCCAGACCAGCGCCCAGATCAGGGTATCGATGCCGCGGATGGAATCCAGGAAGCGGCGCACCGGAAAGCGCACGATGTTCGACGGCACGACGTTGCGCGCGGCAAGCAGGCTGACGGGCAAGGCGATCACCGCCGCCAACGACGTGCCGAGCAGCGCGATCGACAACGTCTCGCCTAGCGCCTTCAGATAGAGCGGCAGCGACGAGCCGGGATCAGGCGGCAACATCATCAGGGTGATCCAGCCAAGCTGATGCAGCCCGCCGAGGAGCCGTGTCGGCGAAAAATCGAGGTCCACCAGCCCGAACGCAAGGACCGCGATGGCCAGCAGCAGCATCGCCGGGGTCGCTAGGCGCGCCGAGGCCGGACGACGGAAGATGCCGGGATAGCGCGCCCGCAATTGTTCCGGATCCGGTGCGCCCGTCGGGGTCATGTCCGCGCCTCCTTGCCGAACAAGCGCACCCGCAGCCAGCCGGTTGCGATATCGATCACGAAAACCGTCAGGATGATCATCACCAGGATCGCGCTGACGTCGGAATAATAGAATTTTCTGATGGCAACGACGAGTTCCTGTCCGATGCCGCCCGCGCCGACGAATCCCATCACGGACGCCTCGCGGACATTGATCTCGAAGCGCAGCAGAGCATAGCTCGCATAACCGCCGATCACCTGCGGCAGCACCGCAAAGCGCATGCAGGAGATCCAGCTCGCGCCGGTCGAACGGATGCCTTCGACCGGCTTCATGTCGGCATTCTCGACGATTTCAGAAAACAGTTTGGCCAACGCGCCGCTCGAATGGATGGCGATCGCCAGCACGCCCGCCATTGGTCCGAGGCCGAAGGCGATGACGAAGATCAGCGCGAACACGATGGCCGGAACGGTACGGGCAAATTCCAGGAGCCGCCGAATCGCAAAGCGCAGCCACGGGTTCGGCGAGGTGTTTTCGGCGGCAAGGAAGTTGAGCACAAAAGCGAACACCGCCCCGATCAGCGTTCCGACATAGCTGATCAGCAAGGTTTCACCGAGCAGGCGCAGCCATTTGCGCCAGCCCCAGAACCATTCGCCGAAATCAGTCCATACCCTGGCGCCGCTGTCGAGCTTCAGGATCCGATCGAAATAGCTGACGAAATTGCCAAAATAGGTGAAGAGCGTCCTCAAGTTCACTTCCGCGCCGATCGCGGCAATGACGAGCGCCGCAAGGAACAGCGCCGCCGCGAACGCAAGACGCAGGCGCCTGCGGGCCACCGCACTGCGATAGGCGCGATTGAGCTCGGCGAGTTGCTGGGTCGGGAGAGTGGAAACCGCTGTCGTCATCGCGGACTGTCGGTGCGGGAGCAAGACGAAAAAAGGCCGGGTCGCGCAGGACCCGGCCTCATTGATCGGCGACGATCAGGACGCCTTCTTGCGCAGGCCGTCGACGAATTTGATCAGATCGATCGTCTTGTTGTAGTCCTCATTGGTGATCGTTTGCCACGGACGGTTCTTACCGTCCGAGAGCTTCTTGAAGGCTTCGGGATCCTTCTCCGGCGCAGCGAGGAAGGCTTGCTTGATCGCGGCCTTCATATCGTCCGGCAGGTCGCTGAGATAGGCGTAAGGCGAGTTGATGATCAGGTCCGACTTCACGATGACACGGAAGTCCTCCTTCTTCATCGGCGTGCCGTCGGCATTCTTCAGCATGTTCTTGGCGAGCATGCGGGTCAGATTGGAATCGTCCTCGGCGTTCCACCAATTGGCGGCGACATCCACGGTGCCCTGCGCCAGGGCCAGCACGGCATTTTCGTGGCTGCCCGTGAAGATGACCTGGGAGAAGAAATGGTCGGGATCGATGCCCATCTGGTTCATCTTGAAGCGCGGCATGTTGTTGCCGGAGGTCGAGTTCGGATCGACCAGACCCAGATTCTTGCCCTTCAGGTCATCGAGCTTCTGGTACGGGCTCTTGGCGAGCACATAGAACACCGAATAATAGCCCTTGGAACCATCGGAGTTGACGTCGATCACGAAGGCGTCGGTCTTCACACCGGTCAGACGGGCGCGGGCGAACGAAGCCGGACCGTAATAGCCGATGTGGATGTTGCCCGCGCGCTGGCCTTCGATGACGGCGGCGTAGTCGTTGGCGACGCGCAGATTCACCTTGATGCCGAGTTCTTTGGAAAGATAGTTCACGAAAGGCGTGAAGCGCTCGACAACGCCGGAGCCGTTCTCAGCCGGGATCACGGCGAACGTGATCTCGGGATATTTCTGCTTCCAGTCCTCGGCGGAGGCAGACGTTGCAAATGCAAACGCGGCGACGCCGGCCAGAACCAGTCTACGGTTGATCATGATGCACCTTCGTTGTTGGTGGTCCTAACTTCGTAAAGACGCGCGCCTTGCAGCGACGCAGGATGATCAAGCCGCGGCGGCTTCGCCGACGGCCGGAACGGTTGAAGCCGGCACGTCGACGGAGGCGACGCCCATGACTTCGTTCGCCTCGAGATCGTAGAGCGCGCGCGCGATCGTCTCGGTCAATGCAGCGGGTACCCCGTCGAAGACGACCCTACCCGAGGCCATGCCGATGAGGCGGTCGCAATAGCTGCGCGCCAGATCGAGGGAATGCAAATTGCAAAGGACCGTGATGCCGAAATGCTTATTGATGCGCAGCAGCGCGTCCATCACGATCTTGGTGTTGCGGGGATCGAGCGATGCGATCGGCTCGTCGGCCAGAATGATCTCCGGCTCCTGCACCAGCGCACGCGCGATCGCCACGCGCTGCTGCTGACCGCCTGAAAGCTGGTCGGCACGTTGGGCCGCCAGTGAAGCCATATCGAACTGCTCGAGGGCCGACATTGCGACCGCCACGTCCTGCTCTGGCCAAAGCTGGGCAAGCGAGCGCCACGATGAGATCTCGGAAAGCCGGCCCATCAGCACGTTGGTCAAGACATCGAGACGGCCAACCAGATTGAACTGCTGGAAGATCATCGCCGAGCGGGCGCGCCACTGCCGCAGTTGCTTGCCGCGAAGGGCGGTGACGTCGACGCCTTTAAAGAGGACGCGGCCCTCGGTCGCCGGCGCGAGGCGGTTAATGGTCCGCAGCAGCGTCGACTTGCCGGCGCCGGAGCGGCCGATCACGCCGACGAATGCGCCAGGAGCGACAGCGAAGGAGGCGTTGTCGACCGCCGCTTTTTTGCCGAAACGGCACGTCAACCCTTCCACAACCAGCATTCAAGGCTCCAGCGGCTAGCTCAGGGCCATCGCTAGCGCCGGGATTCTACAGTTATGTGACAAGCGCGCCGCGCTGCGGCAATCGTGCACAGCTGCTCATGCATCACTTTACTCATGCATCCACATGCATCGCTTACATGCGTCACTTAAATGTCATCGCCTTGTCACGAAGCATGTTAAAGACGGGCCCTCGACTTGTTGCTCGTGGAACTTCGAATGGCCGGCAAAGCGCTCTCAATTGAACCTACCATCGATCCCACGGCAAAGGTGCAGGAGACCAGGCTTGGGGCCTATTGCGAGGTCGGGGCGCGCACGATCCTGCTCGACGTGGTGATGGGTGACTACTCCTATGTCGTCAACGATGCCCAAATGACCTACACCACGATCGGAAAATTCTGCTCGATCGCGGCAATGACGCGGATCAATCCAGGCAATCACCCCATGCACCGGGCGACTCAGGCCCACTTCACCTACCGCGCCAGCGCCTATTTTCCCGGCGAAGCCGATGAAGCCGAGTTCTTCGACTGGCGGAAGAGTCATCGCGTGCAGATCGGCCATGACGTCTGGATCGGCCATGGCGCAGTCGTGCTGCCGGGCCGCAGTATCGGCACCGGCGCAGTCGTCGCGGCAGGCGCGATCGTCACCAAGGACGTCCCGGCCTATACGATCGTCGCCGGCAATCCGGCGCGGCCGATACGGCGACGTTTCTCGGAAAGTATCGCCGACCGGCTCGCGCGACTGTCGTGGTGGGACTGGGATCACGATGCCTTGCGCGCAGCGCTGCCCGATTTCAGAAAACTCTCGGTCGAAGACTTCCTCGATAAATACGAGGGGCAGTCTGCGACCGGCTCACCCCTCTCGCGACGAAGTGCCGCATCGTGACTGACATCCTCATCCAAGGTGGCCGTGCCCTGCTCGGCGATGCAATCATCGAGACCTCGCTCCGAATCGCCGACGGCAAAATCCGCGATGTAGACGCGGGCCATGGACGCGCGGCGTTGAACGTTGATGGCCGCGGCCTGCTGGTGCTGCCCGGCATTGTCGATCTGCATGGCGATGCCTTCGAGCGACAGATGATGCCGCGCCCGGGCGTCGATTTCCCGATCGACGTGGCGCTGCTCGACAGCGACCGGCAGGCCGTCAGCAACGGCATCACCACCGTGTTTCACGCCATCACCTGGTCCTGGGAGCCGGGCCTGCGCAGCGGTGATAACGCGCGCCTACTGCTCGAAGCCATCGAAAGCTTGCGGCCGCAACTGAAGGCGGATACCCGCTTCCATCTGCGTCATGAGACCTACAATCTCGACGCCGAGGACGAAATCGGCCGCTGGCTGGCCGCCGGGCGCATCGATCTGTTCGCGTTCAACGACCACATGGCCTTCACGGTCGCAAGCCTCGAGAACCCGCGAAAGCGCAACCGCATGGTCGAACGCACTGGCCTGTCGAGTGAGGCCTTCGATCGCTTGGTCGAGCGTGTGCTCTCCCGCGCCGACGCCGTGCCCGGCTCGATCGCACGGCTTGCCGAAATCGCGGAAAACAGCGCCGTCCGGATGCTTTCCCATGACGACGACAGTCCGGCAATGCGAAGAGCGTTTCGGGCCCAAGGCGTCAGGATCGCCGAGTTCCCGGTCAATGAGGAGACGGCCCGCGAGGCCGCCGCCGGCGGCGACGCCATCGTGTTCGGTGCGCCCAACGTTGTGCGCGGCGGCAGCCACACCGGATGGACCAAGGCTTCTGATATGATCGAGAAGAGCCTGTGCTCGGTACTAGCCTCCGACTATTATTATCCGGCGCCGCTGCTCGCAGCCTTCCGTCTTGCAGCCGATCGCGTGCTGCCGCTGCCGCGCGCTTGGGACTTGATTTCCGCCGGCCCCGCTCGCGCCGCAGGTCTCACCGATCGCGGCGTGATCGCAGAACAACATCGCGCCGATATTCTGCTTGTAGACAACGCGCAACCGCTCCGTCCACAGATCGTTGCCGTGATCGCCGGCGGCCGCCTGGCTTACCTGGCCGACGCCGCCCGCCTCAGCACATCGCCAGTCGCGGCGCGCGAGGCGGTTGCGGCCGAATAAGACCACTCTATTGTTCCCGCAATGAGTCCATTTTCCCGCTACGCGATCTACTATGCGCCCGAGCAGAAAAGCCCGCTCGAGCGTTTCGGCGCCCAGCTGCTGGGTTACGATGCCTTTACCGGCGCAGACCTGCGCTTTCCGGAGCACGTCACGCAGATCACGCCGGATTGGCGCGAACTCACGACAGATCCCCGCAAATATGGTTTTCACGCCACGTTGAAGGCGCCGTTCGCGCTGGCAGAGGGAAAGACCGAGAACGAACTTGTCTCAGCTTGTGCCGCATTTGCCGAAACGCCGCGGCCGGTCCCGACGATCCGCCCGGTGGTCGATTCCATCAGCGGCTTCATCGCCGTCATTCCGGCGGGGCACGCGAGCGAACTGCAGCGACTGGCCCAGGATTGCGTCACCGCCTTTGACGGCTTCCGCGCGCCCCTGACAGCGCAAGATCGCGCGCGACGCAATCCGGAGACGTTGACACCCCGGCAGTGCGACTATCTCGATCGTTGGGGCTATCCTTACGTGATGGACGAGTTTCGCTTCCACATGACGTTGACAGGGCGGCTGGAAGCGCCACGCCGCGATGCCGTGTTGGACATGCTGCGCAACTGTTTTTCAACTCTGCGGATCGAGGCGCTCGCGATCGATCGGATTGCGCTGTTCCGACAAGATGAGCCGAATTCCCGGTTCCGCATCATGCAGGCGTGGCAACTCGCCGCGGCCTGACAAACCGATCAGTGCCCGCTGGGCGCTGGGGCCCAATGGCCCCCAGCGAACCTCGCAGAGCCAGAGCGTGGCCGCTCATCGCCGGGGGCGAGCGGCGGCGAAATCTCGGCCCGTTGTCGCGGCAAGGCTTCGGGCATCTCCTCGCGCAAAAATGCGATCAGCTTTTCCCTGACCTCGCAGCGAAGGTCCCAGGTCTGGGACGCATTTCTCGCACTGACCAGCGCCCTGAGCTGCATGGTCCTCGCATCGGTATCCACCACCTGCAAATTGACCACCGCGCGATCCCAAAGCTCGGATCCGCGCACCACCTCCTCGAGGCGCTCGCGAATCCGCGCCACGTCGGCCGCATAGTCGACATAAAATATGACCGAGCCGATCAGCGAGGCGGCATCACGCGTCCAATTCTGAAAAGGGCGCTCGATGAAGTACGACAGCGGCACGACCATGCGGCGCCAATCCCATAGGCGAATCACCACATAGGTGGAGCCGATATCCTCGATCCATCCCCATTCATTCTCGATGATGACGGCATCCTCGATACGGATCGGTTGCGTCACCGCGATCTGCACACCTGCGACGAGGTTGCTCAGCAGCGGCCGCGCCGCAAGGCCGACGATAACGCCGGCCGCGCCGGCCGATGCGAACAGGCTCACCCCGTATTGCCTCACCGAGTTGAACGTCATCAAGGCCGTCGAGACCGCGACGACGATGATGAGCGTGTCGATGACGCGCTTGAACACCCGGACCTGCGTCACGTGTTTGCGGGCAAGAAAGTTCTCCTCGATCTGGACGCGAAAGCGCTGCAAATACCGGGTTGCTCCCAAATCGACCGCGCGGATCGAGATCCAGCCGATCAGAGCGATCGTCGCGATCGCGAACACGTGAACCAGTGCATCGCGCAGCTCGCCACTCAGCGGAGCGAGCGGCATCACGAAGGCCACCGCGGCAAGGCAGAGCGCGAGCCGCGTCGGCCCCGCCGTGGCGTCGAGAATCAAGATGGCGACCGAGCGCCGGGCGCCTATGGCCCGCTTGGCCAACGTCAGGGCAATCCTGTGCATGAACAGTGCGCAGACGATCGCAAGGACGACCAGCGCCAATCCGACGAACCACTGTGGAAACCACGGCGGCACATATCCGAGCGTTTGCTGTAACAGCGCTTCCGCCTTGCCCATGCTCCGTTCCCGCTTCAGCCGACTCGGCCTATAACGTCGAAGCGTCCGGCTTGTTCGGGCTCGCTTATTCAGCGGAGGACGCAGTGCAGATGTTTCTCAGATGCAATACCCCCTCGGATGCCGTAGCCCCCGCCCTGGTGGGCCAGATCAAGGGCGCGGATGGTCTTTCTGCTTCGACGCGCGATATTCCGGAGGACGGCAAAGGCCGAATGGTCCGCTTCCTTATGGTGGTGTAAACGGCCATAAGCTGGCACGCTAGTTGCCTCGTCAAGGTGGGAAATACGCGCCAACCGAGGGGCAACGCCATGTCGACCATTACCGCCACCGCGCCGGCTGCGCGAAAGCCGCTCTACACCTCCCTATTCGTTCAGGTGCTTGCGGCACTTCTCTTGGGCATCGCGCTCGGCGTCGCCGCTCCCGAGTTTGCCGTCAGCATGAAAATTCTCAGCGACGCCTTCCTCAAGCTGATCTCGATGATCGTGGCGCCGATCGTGTTCTGCGTGGTGGTCCACGGCATCGCCGGTGCCGGCGATCTCAAGAAGGTCGGCAGGGTCGGCGTCAAGGCGTTGATCTATTTTGAGGTGATGACGACGATCGCACTAGTGGTTGGCATCCTGCTCGCCTTCCTGTTTGGCCCCGGCCACGGCATGAACGTCGATCCGTCGACGCTCGATGCCAAGGCGCTCTCGACCTATGCCGGCAATGCGCAGAAGCTGAAGGGCGAGGGCATCGGCGCGTTCCTGTTGAACATCATCCCCAGCACCTCATTCGACGCGCTGGCCCGCAACGACGTGCTGCAAGTGCTGTTTTTCGCCATCCTGTTCGGCGTCAGCCTGTCGCTGGTCGGCGGCGAGAAAGGCGAGAAGGTCTCCTCAATGATCGAGGCCGTCTCGACGGTGCTGTTCCGGGCGATGGGCCTGATTGTCCGCGTAGCGCCGCTCGGCGTGCTCGGCGCGGTGGCCTATACTGTCGGCAAATATGGTGTCGGCTCGCTCAAGCAATTGGTCTCGCTGGTCGTGCTGTTCTACGTCTCGGTCGCGATCTTCGTGCTGGGCGTGCTCGGCTCCGTGATGGCGCTGGCTGGATTGAATATTCTCAAGTTCCTCGCCTATTTGCGCGAGGAATTGATGATCGTCCTGGCGACCGCGTCCTCTGATGCCGTGCTGCCGCAGGTCATGCGCAAGCTCGAGCGCATGGGGGTGAAGGATTCCGTGGTCGGTCTCGTGATCCCGACGGGCTATTCCTTCAATCTCGACGCGTTCTCGATCTATCTGACGCTGGCGGTCGTATTTATCGCGCAGGCGACCAACACGCCGCTGTCGCTGGGGGACCTGCTGCTGGTCCTCGGCGTCTCCCTGATCACCTCGAAGGGCGCGCACGGCGTGCCCGGCTCCGCCATCGTGATCCTGGCCGCGACCTTGAACGCAGTACCGAGCATTCCTGCAATTGGCCTCGTGCTGGTGCTCTCGGTCGACTGGTTCATCGGCATGGCCCGCGCGCTCGGTAATCTCATCGGCAATTGCGTCGCCACCGTCGTGGTCGCGGCGTGGGAAGGCGATCTCGACAGCAGCAAGGCCGCGCAAGTGCTCGACGGTGCGGAGCTGGTCGATGTGAGTACGGGTTAGAGTGCGGCTAAACGGAGCGCTCCTCTCACCCCGTCATCCTGAGGCGCTCGCGAAGCGAGCCTCGAAGGATGAACGGCCCGCCGGAGCAGTCGGGCCGTCGCGCTTCGAGACGCCGCGCTATGCGCGGCTCCTCAGGGTGACGGTGATAGTTGGGCATCTGTTTCGCGCAAGCGCGATCCCAGTCGTCATTTCGCGGCCTGCGCGCGGAAGTTTTCAACGAACCGTAACAGCACCCGCGCGCCGGCATCGGCATCGGCAAGTTCCACATGCTCGTCCGGATGATGGCTGATGCCGCCGCGACAGCGCACGAAGAGCATGCCGACATCGGCGATCTCGATCATGGCCATGCCATCATGTCCCGCGCCGCTCGGCAGCTCGAACACCCGAACGCCCTCGCCTGAGACGGCGTCCGCAATTTGCGCTCGCAGCCAAGGCGCGCAAGGCGCGGTCCGGTTCTCATGAGTGACATCGATCTGCAAGCCGAGCTCACGCCGTTTCGCGATCTCCTCGATGCGGCGAACGACATCGGTGACCGCTCGCCGGCGATGCATATCGGTCGGCGCACGCATGTCGATGGTGAAGGACACTTCGCCCGGAATGACATTGGTTGCACCGGGCGAGGCGTGGATATAGCCGACGGTACCGACCAGCTCGCCCCGATCCGTGCTGCAAAATTCCTCGATCGCGCTGATGCATTCGGCCGCACCGGCGAGCGCATCGCGCCGCAATGCCATCGGCACCGTCCCGGCATGCCCCGCCATTCCGGTCAACCGCGCCGCCAGCCGCGTCGCGCCGGCAATCGCGGTGACCACGCCGACCGGCAGATCCTCCCGCTCCAGCACCGGCCCCTGCTCGATGTGCAATTCGACATAGGCCAGCAATTCGCCGCGGACGCGCGCGGCTCGCCCGATATGATCAGGGTCGAGGCCGAATTCGATCAGCGCCTCGCGCATCGCGATTCCCGCCTTGTCGCGCAAAGCCAGCACGCTTTCATCGAACGTCCCCGCAACCGCGCGGCTGCCGAGCAGGGTCGAAGCGAAGCGAACGCCCTCCTCATCGGCAAAGCCGATGACCTCGATCGCGAACGGCAGCCGGCGGCCTCGCTTGTTGAGATCGGCAACACAGGAAATCGCCGTGACCAGCCCGAGCGGACCGTCCCATTTGCCGGCGTCGCGTACGGTGTCGTAGTGCGAGCCGAGCATCAGGCACGGCAAGCCGGTAGATATCCCCTCGTAGCGGCCGCAGACATTGCCGATCGCATCCAGATGTGCGCGCATGCCCGCTTCGCGCATCCAGCCCAGGATGAGTTCGGCCGCCGTCCGATGTTCGTTGCTGAGAAAGATGCGCGTGAGCTTGTCCGGGCTCTCGGAAATCCCTGCAAGCTCATTGATCCGCGCGACGATCTCGCGACCAAGGTCGTCACGCCCGGGGGTTTGCCCGTTTATCTCGCTCATCTTTCCCAACAACGGATCTAACGCGCAGAACGGCAACCAGCTTGTCGCGTCAAGCCAGCTTTGAGGCTTCGCTTAACTTCCTCGCATACAATCGATACAGCTTCAATATTGATCACCTGAAGCGATCCGCGGCTGCAAACAGGTGCTGGCGCTGCTGCGTTTTTGGTCAGCGAGGATCTGGACGAACCGTTGGAATTGTCGGATCGTTTGGTCGTGATATTCCACGGCCAGTTCGTCTACGAGGCGCGCGCCAGCGAAGCCGACCAGACGGAACTCGGCCGTCTCATGGCGGGCCTTTGATGATGCAAGATAAGTCCAATCTCGAGCCAAGCGCGCGCGACGAAGTTCTGCGCCGATCCTTCGAGATCGCGCGCCGGTCGCACACCCACGGCAATCATCCGTTCGGAGCCGTTCTCGTCGACAGTGCCGGCAAGGTGCTGATCGAGAGCGAGAACGGCTACATGCCCGCGCATGACGGCACCGCCCATGCCGAGCGACTGCTGGCGACGCAAGCCTGCCGGACGTTGAGTAAGGAGATCCTTGCGAACGCCACGCTCTATTCCTCCGCCGAGCCCTGCGCGATGTGCGCCGGCGCGATCTATTGGGCGGGCATCGGCCGCGTGGTTTACGCCTTGAGTGAGCGCCGCCTGCGCGGCGTGACAGGCAATCATCCGGAGAATCCGACGCTCGATCTCCCCTGCCGCGAAGTCTTCAGAAGCGGCCAGCGCCCGACCGAAGTGGTCGGGCCCCTGCTCGAAGACGAGGCGGAGGGGCTGCACGAGGGGGTGTGGAAGACGTAGCGGCCGGCCGCTAAAGGCTCGATCCAGGAGTTGATCCGTAGGTGGGCAAGGGCGCGCTTGCGCCGTGCCGACAGGATCACATCGCCACGTCTTCGTTGCTGGGCACGCTTACGCCTCCGCTCTTCGAACTCGGCGGCCAATTCGCTTTGTCCACTGCGCACGACGCAGCGACTGTCCAAATTCTCACCAGGCTCACTCCTTTATGAACGCAAGCAGGTCGGCGTTGATGACGTCCGCGTGGGCCGTCAGCATCCCGTGAGGGAACCCCGGATAGAGCTTCAGCTTGCCATTCTTGAGAAGCTTGATGCTCAAGCGGGCGGCAGCGTCGATCGGCACGACCTGGTCGTCGTCGCCGTGCATGACAAGCGTCGGCACATCGATCAGCTTGAGATCCTCGGTCTGGTCGGTCTCCGAGAACGCCTTAATGCCTTCGTAGTGCGCCTTGGCGCTGCCCATCATACCCTGACGCCACCAATTCTGGATCATGCCCTGCGACACTTTCGCGCCCGGGCGGTTAAAGCCGTAAAACGGTCCGGAGGCCACATCGAGAAAGAACTGGGAGCGATTGGCCGCGAGCGCGGCGCGAAGGCCGTCGAATACCTCGATCGGCGTGCCACCCGGATTGGTCGCGCTCCTCACCATGATCGGCGGAACGGCGCTCATGAGCACCGCCTTGGCGACGCGACCCTTGCCATGACGGGCGACATAGCGCGCGGCCTCGCCACCTCCGGTCGAGTGGCCGATATGAACTGCGTTCCGCAAATTCAGGTGCTCCGCGACGGCCGCAGCATCAGCCGCATAATGATCCATGTCATGGCCGTCGCTGACCTGACTGGACCTGCCGTGGCCGCGCCGGTCGTGGGCGACGACGCGGTAGCCCTTGTTGACGAGGAACAGCATCTGGGCATCCCAATCATCCGACGACAACGGCCAGCCGTGATGGAAGACAATTGGCTGCGCCTCCTTTGGACCCCAGTCCTTGTAGAAGATCTGAACGCCATCCGCGGTCGTAACGTAACCCATGGGAACTCCCCTTGCTGATCCCGGCTCCGATTTCGGGCGCCGTATCGGGGCAAGTCTGCTTCAGAGGCCGGCCCTTCTCTTTCCAGTTCCGGTACAGTTTTCTGCAATGCACGACACGATCCGACAGCCAAAAAGGAGAACATGAGCCGCCCTTGGATCAGGCGACAGCACGTTATCCACACAAATGGATGACGCCGCGATTGCTCGCAGCGCCACCGTTCTGACTTGGAGGAATCGGCCAATCAGAACTTGACGGTGATGCCGGTGTAGACTGTCGACTCGGTGCAGCTATTGTTGCTGACCCCGGGTGAGACGTTACAGGCAGTGCTGTTCTTGTGGTCCAGGCCGAACTTGTTCTGCCAGTAGCGGTAGGCAACCCAGACGTCGACGAAGTGGGTGAATTTCGGACCCCAGATCGCCTTCGAGGCATCGAAGGTCAGACGGATCGGCTCGGAGTTGAATTCCACCGCGGTGGACATGCCGGGAAGCGGATCATTCTCGGATCCCTTCTTGCCGTACCAGGCGGCGCGGCCGCTGATCGACCAGAACTGCATGTTCTCCGGCAGGAAGCCGAGATCCATGTAGTAGTTGGTTTCCACTGCCCAGGTCGGGTCGAAGCTGCGGTTGCCGTCGACAAGGCAGTTCACGCCAGGGATGGCCGGGGCCGGCAATTGCCAGCCGGCACCGCACTGCGCGAAGGCGTTGCGGTTGTAGAATTCATAGTACAGCAGCGGCGCGACGTTGAAGAAGCCCTTGTAGGGCAGATCGAACTGGAACTGCAGACCGGCCACCACGTCGCGCTTGGCAGGCGCGAAGTAGTTGTTCTCGGTGTTGGCATCCATGCCGACCTCGAACGAGATGTTGTGCAGCGGGCCCCAGCTAAAGGCGTTGGTGCCGAACAACTCGTTCCAGCCGAAGGTCGAGCGAAACAGTCCGTAGATTTCGGTTGCGCCTTCGCATGAGGCGGAGACCGTGGCGAAGCCGGCCAGCGGAGAGGTGATCACGCCGGCGTTGGTGCAGGGGTTGGCCGGGTCGTTGTGATCCGACTTGAACATCGAGATGGTGAAGAAGTTGGTGCCGTACTGCCAGATATCGAAGTGCGTGAAGGAGTAGACCTGCTTCGCCGTGGTGCCGTCGATGCTACCATTCGGACGGATCGAGTACACGCCTGGATCAGTGCCCTTCGGCATCCAGGAGAAGGTGACGCGGTCATCGACCAGGATGAACCACGGTAGATCCGGCGCCGCCTTCTTGATCAAGGCCTTGACCGGAAGATCCGCGGCCATCGCGACCCCAGTAGAAGCAGACGCCGCCAATGACAGCGCCACGGCTGCAATGGCTGTTTTAACGAACGACATTCTCAAGTACCCCCAAGTTGACGAGCGGACGATCTTGGCCCTGCTGCGACACTTGCAACGTTCCCCGCATCCGAGAAGCCTCAACTTTCTCCACCGCGTGCTGCGAGTTTCATCAAGGACCCGCGCGCCAATGCCGATGCGCGCGGAGAGCAGAAGCGCGCAACGTCGACGACGCAACCACCGCGAGTTCACGGTGATTTTTGGATTCGTTCTTATTTTCGGGGACTTTTTCGCGCGGCGAGTTCTGCGCGTGCGCTCAACCGAGGACGCAAATCACATTTGGCTGTGGTCGCGATGAATTGAATGATCCTGCTCATACATTCAGCAGGGCTGATGAGCATTACTTGATTTGCAACGACAGTCACAAATTTGCAACAGCGCACCGCTTGTCGAACACATCAGGCTCGATGGCGGTTGCCGCAACACAATACCTTTTCTCCGAAGACAGCAGCGACAGGGAATCAATCACGGCCGCCTGCTAAAGAACTAGGCAGATGCTGGCGCTTTTTCGTTACTTACAGTGCACGTTGTCTCTATCCCGCGTGCATCGCGCGCGCAGCCGCACCGTGGCGCCGGATCAGATCAGCGACATCAAGCCCGGGAATGGCGCCGTCCGTCACGACCCACTTCCCCCCAACCATCACGCGGTCGGCGCGATGCGCGCCGCACAGCACCAGAGCCGCAAGCGGATCGCCATGGCCGGCGAAGCGCAATTCGTCGAGCTTGAACAGTGCAAGGTCGGCCGCCTTGCCGACGGCGATCTCGCCGAGCTCGGGCCGGCCGACGCAGGCGGCGGATCCCTGGGTCGCCCAGCGCAAGGCATCCTTGTGACTCACCTTGAGGACGCCGTAGCGCGCCCGCTGCAGCAGGAACGCGGCACGCACCTCCTGCATGAGATTGGAGGCATCGTTTGAGGCGGAGCCATCGACGCCAAGACCAATGCCCACGCCCGCTTCTTCCATCTCGCACACCGGGCAGCAGCCGGAGGCCAGGAGCTGGTTGCTGCAGGCGCAATGGCTGATTGTCGTCTTTGCCTGCGCGAGCCGCTTGATCTCCTCCGCATTGAAGAAAATGCCGTGGGCGAGCCAGGTGCGGGAATTGAGCCAGCCGCATTGTTCGAGATAATCGAGCGGACGGCAGCCATAAGTCTGCTTGCAGAAGCTGTTCTCGTCCTCGGTCTCGGCAAGGTGCGTATGCAGGCGGACGTCGAGCCTCTGCGCGAGCTCTGCGGTCTTGCGCATGAGCGAGGTCGTCACAGAAAACGGCGAGCACGGTGCGAGCGCGATCTGCACCATCGCGTCCTCCCCGCGCTGGTGATGCCTGGCCACCACGCGTTCGCTATCGGCCAGGATCTGGTCTTCGTCCTGGACCACGCTGTCCGGCGGCAACCCGCCGTCGCGCTGCGACAGGTTCATCGAGCCGCGAGTGAGGAGCGCCCGCATGCCCAGCCGCTTGGCCACCGCAACCTCGATGTCCACGGCTTGCTCAAGCCCGGCCGGAAATACATAATGATGGTCGGTCGTGGTGGTGCAGCCGGACAACAGCAATTCGGACATCGCCACGGTAACGCCAAGCTCGAGCGCCTCCGGCGTCAGCCGTGCCCACACCGGATAGAGCGCCTGCAGCCAGGGAAACAGCTCACGGTCCATGGCCGCCGGCAATGCCCGCGTCAGGGTCTGGTAGAAATGGTGATGGGTGTTGATCAACCCAGGCAGCACCACGTGTTCGCTGGCATCGAACACCGCCACATGCGCGGTCGCCGGGCGACTGCCGGCGGGTACCAGCTCAACGATCTTGCCTTGGTGAACGACAATGCCGCGCTCGGCCCCCTCCGCGAGAATACTCACAGGGTCCCTGATCCAGATCGCTTGCGTTTGCTCCATAGCCGGCGTCACCCCATTTTGATCAAGCAGCAAGGCGAATGCGGGCTAGCCCTGCAATTCAAGGACCAGCCCAATTGGCGTCGGTCTTGCAAGACTGTTACAGGCATAGGCATCACCTTGGAAGCGTTGACGTATCCATGGACTTGAACACGATTAGGGAGGTCGCGCGGCCGCGGACACGGGCGGAGCTGCCCGTTTGGACGGCAGGCGACGCGTGGCTTGCAGGCGGCACCTGGCTGTTTTCGGAGCCGCAGATGCAGTTGCGGCGCTTGATCGACCTCACCGCGCTGAAATGGCCGTCGCTTACGATCACCCCGTCGGGACTTTCGATCGCGGCGACCTGCACGATCGCGCAGCTCGACGCGCTCGCCTCTCCGCCGGACTGGCTTGCCGCGCCCCTGATCGACCAATGCTGCCGCGCCTTCCTGGCCTCGTTCAAGATCTGGAAGACCGCGACCGTCGGCGGCAATCTCTGCATGTCGCTGCCGGCCGGTCCCATGATCGCCCTGACTTCGGCGCTCGATGGCATCTGCACCATCTGGCAGGCCGACGGTGCGGAGCGCAAGGTGGCCGCGATCGATTTCGTCATCTCCAACCAGCGCAACGTGCTGGCGCCGGGCGAGCTGCTCCGCCAGATCGATATTCCGCTCGCGGCCTTGAGGCGGCGTTCCGCCTTCCGCCAGATCTCGCTCGCGCCGGTCGGCCGCTCGGGAGCGCTGTTGATCGGAAGCATCACCAGCGAAGGCGGGCTGTTGCTGACGGTTACGGCATCCACCAAACGGCCCGTCCGCCTTTGCTTCGGCACGATGCCGAAAACCGGCGAACTGCGCGACGCGATCCGACAAACCATCACCGAAGATCTCTATCATAACGATCTGCATGGCAAGCCATTCTGGCGCAAGCACATGACGCTCCGACTTGCGGAAGAAATCCGCAGCGAACTCGCTGACGGGGCGCGGCCATGAGCTTCGAGATCAACGGCAAGACGTTTTCGCAAACGCCGCGCGCCGGCCAGTGCCTGCGCACTTTCCTGCGCGAGCTCGGGCATTTCGGCGTCAAGAAAGGCTGCGATGCCGGCGACTGCGGGGCCTGCACCGTGCTGATCGACGGCGAGCCTGTGCATAGCTGCCTCATTCCAGCGTTTCGTGCCGAAGGGCGCGCTGTGACCACCATCGAAGGCCTGGCTTCCGATAGTGGACCGCATCCGATGCAACAGGCGTTCCTCGAGGCCCAGGCGTTCCAATGCGGCTTCTGCACCGCCGGCATGATCTTGACCTGCGCATCGCTCAACCAGGCACAGCGCCAGGATCTCGGGGACGCGCTGAAGGGAAATCTGTGCCGCTGCACCGGTTACCGCGCGATCGAGGACGCGCTCGACGGCAAGCGTAATATCGAGGACGCCGGTGCCGGTACCGCCTTCGGCCGTAGTCTTCCGGCGCCGGCAGGGCCGGAGGTGGTACGGGGCACGGCGCGCTACACGTTCGACACAGCGATCGACGGCGTACTGCACATCAAGCTCGCACGCTCGCCACATCCGCACGCCCGGATCATCTCGATCGCCAAGGCCGCGGCGCTTGCCGTTCCGGGCGTCGCAGCAGTGTTGACGCACGAGGACGCGCCCTCGCGCCTGTTCTCCACTGCGCAGCATGAAAAGACCTGGATGGACCCGGAAGACACGCTGGTGCTGGACAGCGTGGTGCGCTTTGTCGGGCAAAAGGTTGCGGCGGTCATCGCGGACACCGAGGCCGCGGCCGAAGAAGGCTGTCGCGCGCTCAAGGTCGACTACCAGATCCTGCCCGCCGTCGTCGAGGTGACTTCCGCGATCATGCCGGGCGCTCCCCTGGTACACCCGGATAAGACGACGGAGCATCGCATTGCGAATGCCCAGCGCAACATCGTCGCGGAAACGCACGGCGAATACGGCGATGTCGCCACGGCCCTGGCAAACGCCGCCGTCACCTACGAAGGCACATTCACGACCCAACGCGTGCAGCACGCAGCGCTGGAGACCCATGGCGGCCTTGCCTGGCTCGACGCGGATGGAATTCTCAATATTCGATCGAGTACGCAGGTGCCGTTCCTGACGCGGCGCAGCTTGACCGAAATCTTCGATCTGCCACTCGAAAAGGTGCGTGTGTTTTGCGAGCGTGTCGGCGGCGGGTTTGGCGGCAAGCAGGAAATGTTCGTCGAGGATATTCTGGCGCTCGCCGCATTGAAGACGGGACGTCCGGTGAAGCTCGAGCTCACCCGCGAGGAGCAGTTCATCGCGACCTCGACGCGCCACCCGATGCGCGTCACCGTAAAGGCCGGTGCCGATGCGAGCGGCAGACTGACGGCCCTTCAGCTCGACGTGCTTTCCAACACCGGCGCTTACGGCAATCATGCCGGTCCCGTGTTGTTTCACGGCTGCGCCGAGAGCATCAGCGTCTACAACTGTCCGAACAAAAAGGTCGATGCCGCCGTCGCCTACACCAACACCGTGCCCGCAGGTGCCTTCCGCGGCTACGGCTTGCCGCAAACCCTGTTCGCCGTCGAGGCCGCGATGGACGAGCTCGCCAGGCGGCTCGGTATCAGTCCTTTCGAGATGCGCCGCCGCAACATCATCAAGCCTGGTGATGCCATGCTGTCGCCGCCGCCCTCGGGACCTCACGACGTCCAAATCGCCTCCTATGGGCTCGACCAGTGTCTCGACCTGGTCGAGCGCGCAATGCAGGCGGAGCATCCCGATATCGATCTCTCGCCGGATTGGTTGGTCGGCGAAGGCATGGCGCTGACGATGATCGACACCGTTCCGCCGGATGGACACATTGCCGATGCCGCGGTCTCGCTGCGCGAGGACGGCGGATTCGAGCTGACCGTCGGCACGGCGGAGTTCGGTAACGGCACCAGCACGGTGCATCGCCAAATCGCCGCAACGGCGCTGGCGACGACCGTTGATCGCATCCACCTCCGGCAGTCCGACACCGCTCATGGCGGACATGACACCGGCGCCTATGCCTCGACCGGCACCTTCGTGGCCGGCCGCGCAACGCAAGTGGCGGCCGAGAAGCTGGCTGGTGAGCTCAAGGCCTTTGCATCGCGCGCGATGCAGGTCGACGCGAACGCCTGCAAGCTCGACAACGATACCATCGTTTGCGACGGCAAACGCCTGTCCTATGCAGAGCTGGCGACATCGGCGCGCGAGGCCGGAAAGATGCTCGCGGCGAGCGGCAATTCCGCCGGCACGCCGCGTTCGGTCGCCTTCAACGTGCAGGGATTTCGCATCGCAGTGAACAAGGGCACGGGGCAAATCAAAATTCTCAGGAGCGTGCAGGCGGCCGATGCCGGACGCGTCGCCAATCCGATGCAATGCCGCGGACAGGTCGAAGGCGGCGTCGCACAGGCGCTCGGCGCCGCGCTGTATGAGGAGGTGGTCATCGATGAGAGCGGGCGCGTGATCAATCCGCGCTTTCGCGATTATCATCTGCCATCGCTTGCCGACGTCCCCCGCACCGAGGTCCTCTTTGCCGATACCCACGACGCGCTGGGGCCGATGGGCGCCAAGTCGATGAGCGAAAGCCCTTACAACCCCGTCGCCGCCGCCCTCGGCAATGCGCTGGCCGACGCCACCGGCATCCGCTTCACCTGCCTGCCGTTCAAGCCGGACCGGCTGTACCCGCTGCTGAAAGAGAAATTTGGGGAGGGGTTGTAGGGTGGGCAAGGCGACAGCGTGCCCACCCCTGCAATCCCGTTGCGAATGGTGGGCACGCTTGCGCTTTGGCGACCCTACAAATCTTCCCAAGCCTCGCCTCGTCACGCACGTTGCTTGCTCCGTCATTCCGGGTCTGGTCCTTCGGACCATCCGGAATGACGGGCGCAAGGAAGCAGCACCGATCAGCTCCCCCGATACGTCGTATAGCTCCACGGCGTGACCAGGAGCGGCACGTGATAATGGCCTTCGGGTTCGCTCACCGAAAAGCGCAGCGGGATTTTCTCCAGGAAAGGCGGATCCGACAGCGGCACGCCGCGCGCGGCGAAATATTTGCCGACCGAAAACCTCAGCTCGTAGCGACCGATCGGCACCGGCCGTCCCCCGATCAGCGGCGCATCGGTGCGGCCGTCCGAATTGGTGGTCGCGCGCGTCACCACGCGGTTTGCGCCAAGTTCCGACAGCTCGACCAGTTCAATCTCGACACCGGCGGCGGGCTTGCCGCTATAGTTGTCGAGCACATGAGTCGAGAGCCGGCCGTGCACCTTGAGCCGATCAGCCGAGGTCACCAGGAGGTCGAGCCGCAGCGCCGCGATCCGGCAGATTTCCTCGATCGACCGCTGCGTTTCGGCCATCGCGTCGTTCGGCAGGCGGCGCGCGAAATCGCGCAGGATGGAATCCTTGGTCTGGCGGCGGACGCAGACGATATAGGGAAAACCGAACTTGGCGCGATAGGCATTGTTGACGCGCTCGAACGCCTCGTACTCGGCATCCGACAAGCGATCAAGCCCGGCACTGTTCTGCTCGGCGTCCGATTCCATCGTCAACCCGGCGGCGCGCTGCGTCTTGTCGGCGAGATCGGGATGCGCCTTGATCAACGCAAGCCGGAGTTCCGGCGAGGCGTGATCGACCGCCGCTTTCATCGCATCGAACAATTGCACAAGGCCGGCGAAAGGACGGAAGGACGCGGCCTGCTCGGCGATCCACGGCGAATGCTCGAAGATATTGGCAAGTGCCGCGACGAAGTCGCTCTTACTGCAGCTATTCAAATCCGAAAGCGAGACTTGCGACATTACCGTACCTAGCCGATCGTTGGCGCATGTTCGGCGAGATGCGCCAGCTTCGCGTGCCAATGCAGCGCGATCTGCAACCGCGTCGGAACCCAGACACGCTCGTGCCCGAGGACATAATCGAGAAACCGCATCAAGGCTGCGGCACGCCCGGGGCGGCCGACAATGCGGCAATGCAGCCCAACCGACATCATCTTCGGCGCGTCAGCGCCTTCGGCGTAGAGCACGTCGAAGCTGTCCTTCAGATAGGTGAAGAACTCATCACCGCCGCCGAACCCTTGCGCGTTGATGAAGCGCATGTCGTTGGCATCGAGCGTATAGGGAATGATGAGCTGTGGTCCACCCGCCCCCTTGATCCAGTACGGCAGATCATCGGCGTAGGAATCGCACAAATAGAGAAAGCCGCCAGCTTCCATCAAAAGCCTGATCGTATTGATCGAGGAACGTCCGGTGTACCAGCCGCGGGGGCGCATCCCAGTGGCCTCGGTATGCACGCGGATGGCCTCGGCGATCTCCGCGCGCTCGCGCGCCTCCGACATATCCTTGTGCTCGATCCATTTCAGGCCGTGGCTCGCGATATCCCAGCCCGCCTCCTTCATGGCGGCCACCACGTCGGGATTGCGCTTCAAGGCGGTTGCGACCCCAAAGACCGTGGTGGGCAGCTTGCGTTCGGTGAAGATCCGCCACAGCCGCCAGAAGCCGGCGCGCGAGCCATATTCGAACATCGATTCGATATTGGCGTGGCGTTGTCCCGGCCATGGCTGCGCGCCGAGCACGTCGGAGAGAAAGGCCTCCGACGCCGCGTCCCCGTGCAGGATGTTGTTCTCGCCGCCCTCCTCGAAATTCACCACGAACTGCACCGCGACCCGCGCCTCCCCAGGCCAGTGCGGATGGGGCGGGTTGCGGCCGTAGCCGCGCAGGTCGCGAGGATAGGGCTGCTCCGCCATCACGCCATCTCGAACCGGATTTTCTGCGCGCCCTGCCACAGCACGGTCTTGCCGAGAATGGGCAGGTTCTCAAGGCCCGACGTCAAGGTGATAAAATGGTTGCCGGCGAGCTGCCCGACTTTGCTGGCAAAGTGCACGCCGCCATAGGCGAGAAGGATCTCGGTCTCGCTGATGCCGCCGGGATAAAGAATGATCTGGCCTGGCGCCGGATAGCTGGTGTGGTTTTCGTAAGTGACTCCGAAATCCAGATCCCCAAGCGGCATCCAGACGCCCTCGCCGCTCCAGCGCACGTGGATCACCTGGCTCTCGAACGGCATCGCCTTTTTGAAGGCGGCGCAGGTCTTCGGCGCAAGCGCTTCTTCGAAACGGGCCTCGAAGGTAAAATCACCGGCCCGGATAATCAGTTGGCTCATTGCTCGCTCTCATGGTCAATTGTGTGCGCCGCATCCCATTGCAGCGACAGATGCCGGAAGCAAGGACCATTCCAGCCGGCAACGTGGCGCTCGCTTGAGACGAGGCCTCTATTGGTCCTGTCGCCGATCGAACGACATGCCAAAGAACCCGGTTCCCCGCTCTTCCCGCTCCGGCGGCGGTGCCTGCTTGGCCTCCGCCTGCGGTGGTGGCGCGGGCGGCGCGGGAATGTTGTCGCACTTCATGGAATAGACCAGTTCGCCATTCGCGGTGCGACCGATCGGCGTACAATTGTCGGCGCGCCCGCCTGTCGGCTTCGCCGTCAATTTGGTCTGCGCCCAAGCAGGCGCGGCGATGCTGGAGGAGGACAACAGAAGGATTGGCACCAGAAGTTTCTTCATCATTTCAACTCGTCATGATACCGGCACAGCATTGAACCGGATCATCCTACGGAAGTCCATCAGCGGGACGGTCGCAGTTGCCGAATATTTAGCCGAAAGCGGGCGCTGACCAAGAATTTTGCTCGCCGCTTCGTGATGCAGGCTATCGTGATAATCGGCAGGCCTCATCGCTATCTCCCCAGAGGCTCCTGATCCGCGGCGCTGCCGGCGCTGCGGCAGTGCCGGGAAAACAAGGGAGACCGAAGATGCAAAAGACAGTCCAAACAATTTTCGTCACCGCCTTGCTGGCGGGATCGATGATCGGGGCGGCCACGGCCGGCGAACGTCACCACGTCAGGAAAATCTACCGGCCCGCACCTGTTGTCAGCGAGCCATGGAGTCCGCCCTACGCTTACGGCGTCCGCGACGCCTACGGCTGGTCCTATCCCGATTATTCCTATTGGCAATCCCGTCTCGAAGGCGGCGTTATTTCCGCGCCGGCCGGCCACTAGGCCGCAAACACGCACAAAACTCTGTGCCGCTCCGCCGATGCGCTTGCGTGTCGGCGGACGAACGTCCCTCGAAGCCCGTGCGGCGAACGAAGATGAGGCGCGTGTAATACCGAGAGCAACCATTCAGACTGAGCAGCGGCTCCCGCTCGCGGAGCAGCCCGTAAAGGCGCTCCTGTCTGGATTGCTGCGGCGCGGTCACTGCGCCGCAAGCTCCATGTGCACTACAGCGGCAAGCTCGGCCGCTACAATTGCTTACGGTGCGCGTACTGCTTACGGTGCGCGTACGAACCACGGCGCCGCGTGCTGCATTTCCATCAGCGGCTTGAGCATCGATGCGGTGATCAGCAACCAAGTCCTGCGCGTCCTCAAGCCGCTCGGCATCAACGCAGCGCTCAAAGCCATCGAGCCACAATCGAGCGCGAGGACGCGGCCGAGCGCCAGATTGGAGCTGTCGCTGTAGAAGGCGCGCTATGAAGCTGCGCATGCGCACCGCCCGTACGACGCCATCGACCTGGCCAACCGGCTGATCATCGTATCCTTCGCGCGGCACTCAGGGAGATCGTCGTGCGCAAGGACGGCGCAATCATCGATGCGGTCCTGCACTGGCAAGGCGGCGACCACACCCAACTACAGGTCGAACAGCAACTGAATGCGGCCGGCCGGCACAATCCGCGCATTCCCGACGACACGATCGCGCTCGTGCGTGAGCTGGCGCGGCTGATGCCCGATCGGCAGATCGCCGCCTGCTCAATCGCACTTGAGAACTGGCACGGCAAGGCCTGGACGCAAGAGCGCGCGCGGCTTTCGCAATCAGCACGACATCGCCATCTTCCGCGACGGCGCGCGCGTGGAGCGAGGTGAGATTACGCTTAAAACGGCAGCAAAACTCATCGGCGTCTGCAACATGACAGCCCTGCCTATGCTCCGCCGCGGCGACATAACGCCGACAAGCTTGCGCAGGCGCGCCTCGGGCGATCAAAGCTGAGGACCCTGGCAGGCTTCACCCGCGGCAGCGGCAGAAGCCTCCGCTAACACCGGATGCCACGCAGCGGGTCTTTGACTTTCAGTGAGGGAAGCTGAGCTGCATGATGACTCGCGACTGCTCGGTCACGCTAAGCTCGATACCACCGCGCTCTATAGCCGCGTCGCCACCAAGACGAAGCGAGGTCATGAGCCCACTGGAGCACATCGCGCTCAAGCTCAAGCAGATGCGGCCGCCCGGCCCACATTAGGGCGCGCGGTTCGCGGCCGGCTTTGCGCATAACTCGTGCGACGGGTTCCGGACGCCACCTCTCAGGTCCAGAAGCTCTTACATACGTAAGTATAGGTCGTTCACAACATGCGCCTGATCGATGATGCGCAGTGAGGCTCGTCGACCCACCGTCCCCTATCACTATCGCTGGGACTACTTGCCGCTTCGTGGCGCCACAGCCCGAAGCCTGCCGCAAGAAATGAGTCGATTGTGTCCATTGCTCGTGAGCAACAAAGGGCGACTATGCGATATCCGGTTCAAACTCCCTCCGAGATCGTAGAGGCGTTACGCGAGAGCGAGGAGCGGTTTCGAACTCTGGTGCAATTCTCCTTCGACGTCTACTGGGAAACTGACGCTCAGCATCGGTTCATCCGGCAGGAGTTTGCTAACACGCTGACCGACCCTCCGGTCTCTGAGATCGGCAAGACGCGCTGGGAGGTGCCCTACCTCGAGCCTGAGCCAGAGGAATGGCGTAAGCACCGGGAGACGCTCGACGCCCACCTGCCGTTTCGCGATTTTGAGCTCGCGCGGCCTACGCCCGGCGGTGGTAAGCGCTACGTGTCCGTCTCGGGGCTGCCTGTTTTTGACCAGACGGGACGCTTCCTGGGTTACCGCGGGGTCGGGCGCCACATCACGGAGCGGAAGCGCGTCGAAGAGGCGCTGCGGGAGAGCGAGGCCCGTTTCCGCACCTTCGTCGACCACGCGACAGACACGTTCATGCTCCACAATGAAGACGGTGAAGTTCTCGACGTGAACCGAAATGCTTGCGAAAGCTTGGGCTACGGCCGAGACGAAATGATTGGGATGACTCCGTTCTTCTTCGATCTGGAGTTGAATGCAGCGACTTGGGAGCGTAACCGCGAGCACCTCAAGGCGGGGGGCGTCGCAACGCTGGAGAGTCGTTATCGCCGAAAGGACGGCACAGTGTTTCCAGTTGAGGTCCGCATGCGAGAGTTCTGTCAAGGCGGGCAGCGAAAAATCATTTCTCTGAGCCGCGACATCACCGAACGTAAGAGAGCCGCTGAGGCTCTCCGCGAGATGCAAGCTGAACTGACACATGCCAATCGCGCGGCAGCAATGGGACAGATCACCGCTTCGGTCGCCCATGAAGTAAGCCAGCCGATCACAGCGATGCTCTGCAACGCAGAGGCGGCACTAAGTTGGTTGGACTGTCAACCTTCGAATGTCGCAGAGGTGCGGCGGGCGCTCGCAACCATTGTCACGGATGCCAATCGAGCCGGCGAGGTCATTAATTGGATCCGTGCTCTGATTAAGAAGACGCCGGCACGGAAAGAGAGCATTGACGTCAATAATGCCATCTTGGATGTCGTCACTTTGGCCCGAAGCGAACTGCTCAAACATGGTGTTTCGCTGCAGACGGATCTCGCCACGGGCTTGCCATTCATCGAAGGCTATCGCGTCCAGCTGCAACAGGTCGTTCTCAACCTGATCCTCAATGCGGTCGAGGCGATGAGCTGCGGCGACGAGCCGCCGCGGGAGCTTCGAATCAGCACGATGCGGAATGCCTCAGGCGGGATTCTTGTTGCGGTGCGAGACAGCGGTCCAGGCCTTGATCCGGCAATAGTCAACCGCCTGTTCGAGCCATTCTACACCACCAAGCCGCAGGGTATAGGCATGGGCCTACCCATCTGCAGCTCAATTATCGAAGCGCACGGAGGACGGTTTTGGGCCGGCGTGAATGAACCACGGGGCGCCGTGTTTCAGTTCACTTTGCCTCTGGAACGGGAATGATCCAAGGACCGGCTCACTAGATGTCGCGCCGGTCAGTGCCGTTGGAGATGAAATTGCATAGCCTTTGGCCGCGCCAATCGGATAGACCAGGAGCACGAAGCCGGTGACAGCTCGAAACGGCCAGGGCAGCAGAATTGCGCATGCGGATTGTGCCGCCGCTCCGGCAGCTTCAAGCGGCAGCGTTGATTGCGGCAATAGACCTGCGCCTTGGCAAATCGCTCCGCACAGAAAAACCGCCCGCTCCTAACATCAGGCGGGTTGCCGCGAAGCGATGTTGTTGTTTCAGCCGGTTAGAATTTGATTTTGCGCGCAGGCGCAAGCGGCTGCCCTCACCGCTTCAGCAGGTTCACCGTTCCCCGGCACCGCTCCTGCCAGCCATGGCGCTCCAACTCGGGATCGTCGTGCTCCTCTTCCGGCCAGCCCAGACAAAGATAGGCAATGAAGGTCCACTCCGGCGGGAGGTCTAGGATCAATCTGATCGCCTCCGGATCGAGGATGGAGACCCAGCCGAGGCCAAGCCCTTCGGCGCGCGCGGCGAGCCAGAGCGTCTGGATCGCCGCCACGACAGAGTAGCGGACCGTTTCGGGCATGGTCTGACGGCCGAGGCCGTGGCCTTGCGCGGTGGTCTCATCCGCGCAGACGGCAAGGTGCACGGGCGCCTGCGCAAGGCCTTCGAGCTTGAGCCGCGCGTAGCACGCCTGCCGCTCGGAGGCATATCCCGCAAGCGCAGCCTTGTTCGCCTTCGAAAAATCCTCGCGCACAGCCTGTCTTCGCGCGGGCGACTCGACAAGCACGAAGCGCCAGGGCTGGCTTAAGCCCACGGACGGCGCACAGCACGCAATCGCCAACAACCGCTCGATGAGATCTGGATCGACCCGATCGGATCGAAAGCGGCGCACATCGCGCCGCCAGCGCACGAGTTCAGCGAACTGCGCCTTGAACGCCGCATCAAACCGCGGCGGCTCTTCCTTGCTTTCGATCGTCATATTCTCCCGGCACCCCGATAGAAACGCCTATTAGCACAATGGCGCCCGGGCCCAATGCGAAAAGCGCTTGCAGTGCCGTGCGTCGCAGCAATTGTGACGCAGCCGACAGTTGACAGCACATCTGCCGCTATCGCCGTTTCCTGGCTGTTGATGCCAATGTTCCCGATTGAGGTCAGAAACGCCACTCTCGCTGCCTTGCCGGGCGACGCCCGGCCCGGTTAATTTAGATGCGAAGTTCGCCCCGGGAAATAACGCAGGTGGCGCTCAAGAACGTTGACATGCCGTCGTCATGGTCAGGGATCTCGACCTGGCCGCGGAAATGTGGAAGCGGCTGGGCTTCACCGTCTCGCCGCGCGGCACCCACAGCGCGCATATGGGATCGGGAAACCATACCATCATGCTCGACCCCGATTACATCGAATTGCTGGGTGTGCTCGCCGCAACAGACCTGAATGCACCGGCGCGCGCCTTTCTGGCACAGCGCGAGGGCATCGAGCGGATCGCCTTGACCAACCGAGTTCGAGCGGCCGGTGACGACGGCGGCTGCCTCGCCCTCGCAGCGCCCGCGGACGCCCAACGCTTCGTCACCATGTGCGGCGACGTTCGCTTTTGGCAACGCGAAAAGAGCGTTCACGCGGTTTGAATGCGGCGGAGTTCAATGAGCGTCGAACGCGGCGTGAGCTTCACTGCGCTGTTTGAAATTGACCGGAATGCCCTTGGTCAGCATTCCCGCGAGACGCCGCGCATCCCAATTGGTCAAGCGCACGCAGCCGTGCGAGGCGGACTTTCCCACCAAGGATGGTTCGGACGTCCCGTGAATGCCATAGCCCGGCTTCGATAGCGCGATCCAGGTGGTGCCGAGCGGATTGTTCGGACCCGGCTTAAGATCGAACGGCTTCTGTATCCCGATTTCCTTGAATTGGTACTTTGGATTGTAGTGATAGGAGGGATCGCTTTCGATCAGCTTCACCTTCAACGCTCCCGAGGGCGATGGCTTATCGTCGCTGCCGACCGACGCCGGGAAGAACGCAATCAATTCGTTCTGCGCCGAATAGACCTTGACCGTTTGCCGATCCTTATCGACATCGATCCGTGCGGCGATGCCGGGCGACCGATCCGGTAGAACATTGGGAACCAGAATTCTCTCGCCCACATCGGAGAACGAGGCACCGGAATTGAGCACTGCGAGCAACTCCTCGCCGACATGGAATTTTTCGGCCAGCGCCTCGCGTGCACTGGAGAAGCCGAGAGTCCTGAATGAGCGCATATCCTCCATCTTCGCCGGCAACTGCATGAAGGGTCCCTTGAGGTCCTCTCTCGTGAGTGAATATTCGGCGATCACCGGACCCGTGACGCTGGAGGTCAGCGCCAGCCAGAAGGATCGGCTCCATCCCGTATCCACCGGCAGTCCATGGCGTTCCGCGAAAGCTGCAATCGCCTGATCGAGCCGCGCCGAATGGCGCCCATCGATTTCGCCTGGAGAAAACTCGGCGCGATCAAGCAGGATTTGCGCCTTGACGATCGCCGGCTGAATCTGGTCGCCGGGGCCAAGCTCGGCATAACCGGCCGCATTGATGCTCGCCGGCTCGAGCTCTGCCGCAGCCGCGAAAGGTATCAATGCCGCTATGAAAATGCAGCTAATTCGATAGCCGAACATACTGCCGGTCCAAAATTGACCGCGCGCAGAATGTCACTGTCGGTTGCATCGTCAATTCAACAAACCGCGAAAGTGTCTTCAAGACCGCATCGCCGGCCGGAGAACGGCCTGCACCCGCATGCGCTTCTTAAGCTCACGACTTCGCCGTGCCCGGCTCCGCGATCTGCCGGTGCTGTTTTGCAAGCGCTTCGGCTGGCGTGACATTTGCCACCGCGGACTGGATCTTGTTCTTCAATCCCGTTACGATATCGGGATCACCGCTCATCATCGCACGGAAGCCTTGTCTTGCGACATCGGCCAGATCGTCCTTGCTCGTTGTTCCGACTGACGTGTCCATCATCCCGGCACGCTTGAAGAACTCGGTCTCGGTTACGCCAGGCATGAGGCAGGTCACAGTGACATTGGTGCCCCTGAGTTCCTCGCGAACGGCGTAGGAGAACGAATTGAGGAAAGCCTTGGTACCATTGTAGACAGCCTGGAAACTGCCCGGCGTAAAGCCGGCGATCGAACCGGTGATCAGTATGCGCCCGGAGTTGCGCTGACGCATGTCGTTCCCGACCCTGTGGATCAGATAGAGCTCGCCGGTGATGTTGGTGTCGATGACATGGCGGATGGCCGGGAAATCCTGATCGAGAAAGGCATGCCCCAGGCCGCGCCCCGCATTTGCGAGAAGCGCATCCACCGGGCGTCCTCGCGTCGCCTCATAGAGCCTATCGACGCGGTGCGTGGTCGCCAGATCGGCCTGCACGGCCTCGATCTGCCGGCCCGTGCTCCGCAGCGAAGCGGCGGCATTCTCGATTTCCGCCTCGTCGGCCGCGATCAACAGGTCAAAACCGTTCTCGCCGCAGCATCTCGCCAGTTCGAGGCCGATCCCGGTGGAAGCGCCAGTGACAATCGCAAATTGACCGTTCGCCGCCATGCCAATCTCCCGTCTTGGATGTCCAATTGGACGCATCCGATATCGTTCCTATCCGGGGCGACAGTCCCAGCTTGGAACCGGGTGCCGCTTTATCGCTTGTCGCGCGAGGTGCACGGGCGATGGCAAGGATTTTTATCGGCACATCGGGATGGCATTACGATTCCTGGCGCGGTCCATTTTTTCCGAAAGGACTGCCGCTCAAGGATCAATTGCACTATTACGCCAGCCAATTCTCGACCACCGAGCTCAACGGGGTGTTCTATCGCACGCCCACGGAGGAAGCGGTGGAATCCTGGCGCGACCAGACCCGCGAGGATTTCGTCTTTGCCTGGAAGGCCTCGAAGTTCATCACGCATTGGAAGCGGCTGTCGCAGAACTCGGTGAATAGCCTGGAGCTGTTGGAGAGCCGGCTGTCGCTGCTGGGCAGAAAGGCCGGCCCCATCCTGTTTCAACTGCCGCCGAACTTCACGGCAAATCCGGAGCGGCTCGCGTCGTTCTGCAAATTGCTGCCCAAGAAGCGCCGCTACAGCTTCGAGTTTCGCGACAAGAGCTGGTACGAGCCGCGCATTCTAAAACTGCTGTCCGATCAGAACATCTCGCTCTGCCTGTCCGATCATCATCACGCGCCGGCGCCCTGGAGGCGGACGGCGGATTTCGTCTACGTTCGCGGACATGGACCGCAGGGCAGCTACAAGGGGCACTACCGCCCCGACACGCTGGCGGAATGGGCGCGTCGCATCAAGTCCTGGAAACGCCAGGGGTGCGACGTCTATGTCTATTTCGACAACGACCAGAAGAGCGCAGCGCCCGCCGATGCGTCGCGACTGAAGCAACTGCTGGAATGAGCGATCGCGATTCCCACCGAGTTTGGCGTGATGGGAACAGTGCGAGAACCAGGACGTTGATGCAACGACGCAATACCCGAGACGGATGGTGATCATGACCAAAGTCAAAGGGGCGAAGAACGAAATCGCAGGAAAGACGAAGCAGGCCGTCGGGGAGGTTCTCGGCGACCAAGGCCTGCACGACGAAGGCAAGAGACAGGAAAAGGAAGGCAAGAAGCAAAAGGAAGAACCGAGCGAGGTCAATCCGCTGCGTCGTCTCAACCAGTTGACCTGAAGCTTCGTCGCAAAGCCGTGTCATTGCGAGCGCAAGCGAAGCCTCGCCCTAGCAGCGGGCGACGGCGGGTCGTCGCTTTCGCTCCTCGCAATGACGCAGACCCGGGCGCTCGTCCAGCTCCGCAATTCATGGGCGCATGCTCAGCGGAATCAAGTCCGGACCGGCGAGGCCATCACCCGCACCGGAATCGATTTTGCCGCCGGCGTTTTGCTTTTTTCCTCGTGATGCCAGAGCGGAAGCAGCGGATTGCATTCCGGATAATAGCCGGCGATGCAGCCCTCCGGAATGTCGTAAGCCACCACGCGCAGGCCGCCGACCCGGCGGTCCACCCCATCATTCACGGCCGTGGCGAGCATGATCATGTCGCCCTCCCGCAATCCGAGCCGGTCGATGTCGTTGCGATGCATCATGACGATGTAACGCGAACCAAAGATGCCTCGCAAGCGATCGTCATAGTTGTAGATCGTGGTGTTGAACTGGCCGTTGCTGCGCAACGTGATGAGCTGCACGATGTCGCGGTTCTCCGGCGGCGTATCGATGTCCGTGGCGAGCGATTTCGGCACGATAAAGTTTGCCTTGCCGGTCTTCGTATTCCATTTCCGCTCGCGCGCACCCAGCGGACGATGGAAGCCGCCAGGCTTCCACATCCGTGCATTGAAGTCGTGAAAGATGTCCGGATAGCTCGCCGCGATGGCGTCGCGTATCTTGCTGTAGTCGGCGACCCACTCGTCCCATGGAATGGTCGAGCGCGACGGCACCGTGGCCTTGGCAAGCTCGGCGATGATTTTCGGTTCTGAGAGCAAGTGCTCGCTAGCCGGCGGCATCTGGCCCCGGGAGCCGTGCATGCAGCCGGTGGAATCCTCCATGGAGACAGCCTGAGGTCCACTCGCCTGCACATCGACCTCAATGCGGCCAAGGCAGGGCAGGATGTAGGAAATCTCGCCGTGCACGAGCGCGCTGCGATTGAGCTTGGTCAGGATGTTCACGGTGAGGCGCAGCTTGCGCCAGGCCGGTTCGACCAGGCGATGCTCGGGCACGGAGCGCACCAGATTGCCGCCGAGCAGCACCATGGCCCGAACCGAGCCGTCGATGATCTTCTCGCAGGCCTCGACAATCCGAACTCCCTTCTTTTCGGGCACCTCGATGCCGAACAACGTCCTGATCTTCTCGACGGGAACCAATTCGGGTTTTTCGGTGATGCCGACCGTGCGCTGGCCCTGCACGTTGGAATGACCGCGCACCGGACAGATGCCGGCGCCCGGCCGTCCGATATTGCCGCGCAGCAGCGCCAGATTGACTATCATCTGCACGGTCTCGGCGCCCCTCTCATGCTGCGTCAGCCCCATGCCGTAGATGAACATCACGCTTTTGGCATGAGCATAGACGAACGCCGCAGCCTCCAGCGCACCGCGGCTCAGCCCCGAGCGCTGCTCGATCTGGGACCACGCGCAGTCCTTCACCGCAGCGGCGAACTCATCGAAGCCGTGGGTATGCTCGCGAATGAAGTCGCGATCGATGATGGTTCCGGCGCCATCGGCCTTCGCTTCCAGCGCGAAAAGCGCCTTGGCGATTCCCATCATCGCCGCGGTATCGCCGCCGGTTCTGACCTGGTGATATTGCGAGGTGATCCGCGTCGAAGAGCCGCTCAGCATCTCCAGCGGAGACTGCGGATTGGTGAACTCCTCCAGTCCCCGTTCGCGCAGAGGATTGAAGGTTACGATGGGAACACCACGCTTCACCGCCTCCTGGAGCTGATGCAGCATCCGCGGGCTTGAGGTTCCGACGTTCTGGCCGAAGAACAAGATGCAATCCGTCTTGGCGAAATCATCCAGCGTGCAGGTGCCGACGGGCACGCCGATGCTCTCGGGCAGCGCCGCCGAGGTGGTCTCATGGCACATGTTGGAGCTGTCAGGCAGATTGTTGGTGCCGAAAGCGCGCGCCAACAGGCCGTACATGAAGGAGGCTTCGAGCGAGGCGCGGCCGGAGGTATAGAACACGGCGCTGTCGGGCTCGAGCGCCTGCAATTCGCGCCCGATCTCCTGGAACGCATCCGCCCAATCGACCGGAACATATTTGTCGGAAGCCGCGTCCCAGCGCATGGGGTGGGTCAAGCGGCCGGCATCCTCGAGCTGATGGTCGTCCCAGCGCTCCAGCGCTGTCACCGTGTGCCGTGCGAAGAATTCGGGCGTCACGCGCTTTTGCGTGATTTCCCAGGTCGTCGCCTTGGCGCCGTTCTCACAGAACTCGAACACACGCGGGTCGGCCGGCTTGGCCCAGGCGCAACTGACGCACATGAATCCGCCCGTCTTGTTCTGGTTGAGCAGAACGGCCGGACCGCGAATCGGAACGAGATTATGGGTCAGGCTTCTTGCCAGCGAGCGCACCGAACCCCAGCCGCCGGAGGGCCCCGTGTAGCCTTTGATTTCGAGATCGGAGCTGAGCCTGCGTGTTCTGGCCATGACGCGTTTTTCCGAACGTGAGCTGCCCTCGGATCTTTAAAGCGCTGCGCATGATCCGGTTCCTTAGAGCTTTGGACCAGGAACTTACCGTTCCCTCCGCTGTTGTCGGTTTCGTCCATGCAGACGATTTCACCATGCGGCTCATCGTCCTGCTCATCTGCATCGTGATGCTCGGCGGTTGCGAAAGAGAAGAACGGCAATTGCGGCTGGACCCTCCGATTGCGAGCGCGCTTGACGAGGTCAAGCTGATGCCGAACCGCATCTCCGGCGCGCCCCCGGAGGTCTATTTCGCGCTCAACAGGCCGTACGAGACGAACGCGTACAATCTCAGCCAGGGCAAGCGGCTCTATTCCTGGTTCGGCTGCAGCACTTGCCATGCTGACGGACAGGGCGGCATCGGGCCGTCCTTTCTGGATGGCTGGTGGTACTACGGCCCGGAGATGGTCTCGATCTTCGCGTCGATCCGCGACGGGCGACCGCACGGCATGCCGGCGTTTCGCGACAAAATGACCACCGACCAGATCTGGCAGTTGGCAGGTTACATCCAGACGCTCGGCGCCTACTCGGCCAAAACGGCCGCGCCAAGCCGCAACGACGACAAGCAGTCGCGTCCCGCCGAGAACCGCGCGCCGGCCGCAATCCTGTTCGACCAGGGGCCGACGCCCATTCATCCCGATCAGGGACCGACACCGTGATTGCGACGGTCAAACGGCTGTCATTCCTGCCCGCACTGTTGCCGCTCGCCGGCTGTGGCGGGTTGCAGTCGGCAATGGATGTGCACGGAACGTCGGCGATCAGCCTCAAACAGCTCATCATCCTGATTGTCGCAACATGCTCGGTGGTGTGGATGCTGGTGATGATTGCGCTGATCCGCGCGCTCACCCGTAGCCACGCATCGCGGCTGACGCCGACCGAAGTTGATCGCGGCATGGCGCGCCGGATGGGGATTGCCGTTATCTTGGCGGTCGCGGCCACCGTCATGGTGATCACCGGCTTTACCGTCGGCAGTTTCTTTTCCACGCGCGCGCTCAGCGCCGCGGGTCCCGACGACCTCACCATCAAGGTGAGCGGACTGCAATGGTGGTGGAACGTGCAGTATTTCGGCGCGAGGCCCGACCAGAACTTCGTGACCGCCAATGAAATCCACATTCCGGTCGGGCGCACCGTGCGCTTCCAGCTTGAGGGCGACGACGTCATCCACTCCTTTTGGGTACCGAGTCTCGCCGGCAAACAGGATCTGATCCCGGGCCGTCCGAACGAGCTCAGTGTTCGTGCCGAGCGCCCAGGTGTGTATCGCGGCCAATGCGCCGAGTTCTGCGGCCTCCAACACGCGCACATGGCCTTCTTCGTCATCGCCGAACCGCAGGGCGATTTTGACAAATGGGCCGACGCGCAGCGGCGGCCGGCCACTCAGCCCACGAATGCCGAAGCGGCTACCGGCCAGCAGATCTTTCTGTCGAAGCCCTGCGCAGCCTGTCACACCGTGCGCGGCACCAAGGCGACCGGCACGAGCGCGCCGGACCTCACGCATGTCGGCAGCCGCAAATACATTGGCGCCGGCCTGTTTGAGATGACGCGAGGCTCGCTCGCGGCTTGGATCGCCGATCCGCAGACGCTCAAGCCCGGCAACAACATGCCGCTGGTGTCGCTGTCGCGCGAAGAGCTGCTCTCGGTCTCGGCGTATCTCGCGAGCCTCAAATGAGCGAGAGCGTCATCGGGCCCGATACGCGCGATGCCGAGCTTGAGCGGCCGCTGGTCGACGCGGCGCTCGAGGACACCTGGGGTACGGCCGCAGGATTCCCGGGCGCGCTGGCCACCGTCGATCACAAGATCATCGGGCGCCGCTACATCTTCACCGCCTTCGCATTCCTTGCGCTCGGCGGCGTGCTCGCCATTCTGATGCGGCTTCAACTGGCGCGGCCGGAAGCGCGGCTGATCGGCCCCGATCGCTACAACCAGATCTTCACCATGCACGGCGCCAACATGATGTTCCTGTTCGCCGTGCCCGTGATGGAGGCGATGGCGGTCTATCTGGTGCCGTTGATGGTCGGGACGCGCAACATCGCGTTTCCCAGACTGAACGCGTTTTCCTACTGGATCTATCTGGCCGGCGGCCTCTTGCTCTGGATTTCGTTCGTTCTCGACATGGGTCCCGACGTCGGCTGGTTCGCCTATGTGCCGCTGTCCGGCCCGCAATATGGCGCCGGCAAGCGCTCCGACATCTGGGCGCAGATGATCACCTTCACCGAATTGTCGGCGCTGGCGGTCGCCGTGGAGATCGTCGTGACCGTGTTCAAACAGCGCGCCCCGGGCATGACGCTCGACCGAATTCCGCTCTTCGTATGGTCGATGCTGGTCACCGCGTTTCTGGTCATCATGGCGATGCCGTCGATCATGGTGGCAAGCACGAGCCTCATTCTCGATCGCCTGGTCGGTACGCATTTCTTCAATCCGGCCGAAGGCGGCGACGTCCTGCTCTGGCAGCATCTGTTCTGGTTCTTCGGCCATCCCGAGGTCTACATCATCTTCCTGCCGGCGGTCGGCATGGTCTCGACCCTGATCGTCCCATTCGCGCGCCGCCCCATATTCGGCTATCTGGCACTGGTGATGGCGCTGATCGCCACCGGCATCCTGTCGTTCGGACTTTGGGTCCACCACATGTTCGTGACAGGGCTGCCGCGGCTTGGCGAGAGCTTTTTCACCGCCTCCAGCATGGCGATCGCCATACCGGCGGGCGTTCAGATCTTCTGTTGGATCGCGACGCTCTGGGACGGCAAGCCGGTGTGGAAGACGCCGCTTCTTTTCGTCATCGGCTTCATCTTCACCTTTGTGATCGGCGGCTTGAGCGGCGTGATGGTCGCCTCGGTCCCGTTCGACACGCAGGTTCACGACACCTATTTCGTCGTCGCGCATTTTCATTATGTCCTGATCGGCGGCTCGGTGTTTCCGCTGATCGGCGGCATCTATTACTGGTTTCCCAAGATCACCGGCCGGATGATGAGCGAACGTGTCGGCCACTGGGTGTTTGGGCTGATCTTCATCGGTTTCAACCTCACCTTCTTCCCGATGCACATCCTGGGACTGCAGGGCATGCCACGGCGGATCTACACCTATCAGCCCGATATGCCCTGGCATGGCCTCAATCTGTTCGTGAGCGCAAGCGCCGCGGTTCTCGCCGCAGGATTTCTGCTGTTCTTCATCGACGCGCTGCGCAGCGCGCGTGCGGGCCTGCCCGCAGGCGCGAATCCCTGGGATGCCCCGACCCTGGAATGGGCAACCTCTTCGCCGCCGCCGAGTTACAACTTTGCCAGGATTCCCGTCGTGTACGGCGCTTATCCGCTGTGGGAGCAGCGCGACGCGCTTTCGGTTGCCGACGGCCTTCGGGTGGATCGGCGCGAACTCGTCGTCACCTCGCTGGTCGCTGCCGAACCCGAGGCGCGGGAGTCATCGCCGCGAAACTCGATCTGGCCGCTCTGGGCTGCGATCACCACGGCTGTGATGCTGATCTGGTCGATCTTCTCGCCCTGGGCGGTGGTGTGGGGGTCGATCCCGGTCGCGATCGCCTTGATCGGCTGGTTCTGGCCCAAGCGCGTACCGGAGGATGAGGCATGAGAGAACGTGTCGTCGCCGACCTCTCGAGGTTGCCGCTGCATGGTCTGCGCAGCGCCAGCGTGACCTGGTGGGGCACTCTGGCCTTCATGCTGATCGAGGGGACCGGCTTTGCGCTCGTCATCGCCATCTATTTCTACTTGATGAGCCTCGCCCCGATCTGGCCGCTCAACGCACCGCCGCCGGACCTCCTGCCCGGCACATTGGTGACGCTGATCCTCGTCATCAGCCTCATACCCAATTATCTGGTTTCAAGCTGGGCGGAACAGCAGGACCTACGCAAGGTCCGCATCGGCATGGTCGTGATGTCCGCCCTGGGAGTTGCCCCGCTCATTCCGCGCGCCTTTGAATTCGCCGCGCTGAACGTGAAGTGGGACACCAACGCCTACGGCTCGGTGATCTGGACCCTGCTCGGCCTGCACACGACGCATATCATTACGGACCTCGTCGATACGCTGGTGCTGGCCGCGCTGGTGTTCACGCGCCACGGCCGCAATCCGCGCCGCTTCGGGGACGTGCAGGACAACTGCATGTACTGGAATTTTGTCGTTGCGGCCTGGCTTCCGATCTATGGCTGCATCTACTGGATCGTGCGGCTATGAGGGCTTACAGAATTCTCGCCAGGCTATGGGCATGGGCCGGCCTTTGGGTCGCCGCACTGCTGTGGGCCATCAATGCGATGCTCGGCCTCAACCTTTCCTATGCCGATTGCGTAAAGCAAATCCATGCTTCGGCGATGATCTCGTTGGCAGCCTTGATCGTGACCTGTCTTGCAGGCGCCCTGTCCTGGCGGTCGGCTCGGGCCGACATCACCGGTTTCAGCTCGCCTCGCACATTCCGCTTCATCGGCGCGTTGAGCGCGCTGTCATCATTGGTCTTCGGCTTTGCGCTGATCTTGCAGACGATAGCCTCTGTGGTGTTGACGGGATGCGAGCGATAGCGGTTGGACTCATGCTCGTGGCTTCCGGGACCGCCCGCGCCTTCGCGCACGGCCTCGATGCCGATCGCGCGCATGCGGCCTGGACATTCGATCCCTGGGTGGTCGTTCCGCTGCTCACGCTTGGCATTCTCTACGCGGTCGGAGCCATTGCGTTGCATCGGCGCAGCCGCGGCGGCAATGCCGTGAGAGCCTGGCGCAACCTCGCCTATGGTTGCGGCTGGCTGAGCCTGGCGGGCGCACTGGTATCGCCGATGCATTGGCTGGGCGAGCACCTCTTCACCTTTCACATGATCGAGCATGAGATCGTGATGGCGGTCTCGGCGCCGCTGATCGTGGTGGCCCGACCGTTGGGGGCGCTGTTGTGGTCGCTGCCGCGACGATTGCGGATCGGCACCGCGACGCTGATACGATCCGGTCCCCTCCGCGCCGCCTGGAGCTCGCTGAGCCATGGTCGCAACGCGACGATCCTGCATGGCATCGCCATCTGGGCCTGGCACGCGCCGCCACTGTTCGACGCCGCGGTCACCAATGTCGCGCTGCACCGCTTGCAACATCTGAGCTTCCTTGTCACCGCCGTGCTGTTCTGGTGGTCGGTGTTCCGTCGCAACGAAATCGGCGCCGGCGCCTGGCATCTGTTCGTGACGATGCTGCATACCACCGCCCTCGGCGCACTGATGGCGCTGGCGCCGCGGGTGCTCTACCAGGCCCAGACCGCCGCAGCTCTTAGTTTCGGCCTGACACCGCTGGAAGACCAGCAGCTCGCGGGGCTCATCATGTGGGTCCCCGCCGGCACGGTCTATGCCGGTGCCGCGCTCGCGTTGATGGCGACCTGGATCAGCCGCGCCGGCGAGAAGGCAAGGGACAGCCATGCCGCGCGCGCGATCTAGTCGCCACTGGGCAAGCCTTGGAATCGCCGCCCTGGGCGTGGCAGCCGTTGCGGTCGCGGCCGCGATGGCCTGGTCGTCGCAGCAGCAGGCGGAAAGCATCGCCCGCGCCATGACCGGCGGCGAGCCGTCGCGTGCGCCGGATGTCCTGCGTCGTTACGGCTGCGCCGGCTGCCACACCATCTCAGGCATTCCCGGCGCCGATGGCCAGGTCGGCCCGCCTTTATCGGGCCTCATCCACCGCGTCTATATCGGGGGCGTCGCCACCAACACGCCGGACCATCTGGTGCGATGGATCGTGGCCCCGCAAAGTCTTTCCCCAAACTCGGTGATGCCTGCGTCCGGCATCTCGGAAGCCGAAGCACGCGACGTCGCGGCCTACCTCTATTCGCATTGACTCACGCGATGAGACCAGGTTGAATCGTCATCGCGCTAGGGCAGCCGCCGAGTTGGGCGAATCGGAGCGCGCCCGCTCCGCCGTCATTGCGAGCGAAGCGAAGCAATCCAGACTTCGTCCGCGGATACAGTCTGGATTGCTGCGTCGCTTTCGCTCCTCGCAATGACGGGCCTCGTTGGAGGCACTCGTCCAGCTCTGCAACTTGATCGGCGGACGCTCTAAGTTTTGTCTGAACATGATCCCGGGTCGAGCCCGAGGGCATGCTTTCGGAAAAACCGCTGCACAGCTTTCCGGATCATGCGCCAGGCTAAGGTTCTGGCGTCGGCCGCGATGGCAGGGATTTCAAGTAAGTGGCGATCGCCTGCCGGTCGCTGTCCGGCAGCATCGCCGTGTCGGTCACGACCTCGCTCATCGACGATCCCACGCGCATATGAAGCGGCGTGATACCCGTCTTCAGCATCTCCGCGATGTCCTGCTTCGACCAGTTGCCGATATGCTGCGGCGTGATGTTCGGAACGAAGCCCGTGCCCGTCGGATCCAATCCGCCCGCCATCCGCGTACTCTCCTCAATGGCGCCGAACACGTTGCGCGCCGAGTGACATTCGGCGCAATGGCCGATGCTTTCCACCAGATAGCGGCCGCGGTTCCATTCCGGATCGCGTCGCACATCCGGCTTGATCTGCGTGCGATCGAAGAAGATCAGCTTCCAGAAACCGATCATGCGGCGAATCCGGAACAGAGGACTGATTTCGTGGGGCGGCGCCCGGCCCTGCACCGCCGGCAGCGTGCGCAAATAGGCCATCAGATCGATGACGTCGCCGACCGTCATATGCGCGAAGCTCGGATAGGGAAACAGCGGATAGTAATGCCGGCCATCCGGTGACACGCCGCTGAGCAGCGCGTTGGCAAGGTCCTTGGCCTGCCAGGCTCCGATGCCGTCGACCGGATCCATGGAGATGTTGGGAGGTCGAAACGTCCCAAAAGGTGAAGCCAGCGCGATACCGCCCCCCAGCCGCAGCCGATCGGGTTGTCCCGGCGAGGCATGGCAGGACGCACAATCGCCGGCCGCGAAGATCAGACGGCCTCTCGCCGGATCGCCCGTTTTCTCGAATGCCGCGGCGGGAATGCTCGATGCCGCGGGTCGCGGCGCGGTGATCAACCACGCGGCGAGCACGCCCGCGGCGCCGATCGCGACCGCCGGAATCAGCCAGAGACGAATGCGCATCGATCGCCCATGTCGGAGCCGGATGATCGGCAAACGCATGGGTTCCCGCTCCGGTTCCGGAGCGGCTCGACGCTCGCGCCGTTGGCAATAACCCGCCGCGGCCTTTGTGAGTAGGAACGTTCCCGCTCGGCCAACATTGACCGGGCGCGAGCAACCGCCCAACGGTCGACGGGCTTGAAAGGATGCAAACAGGATTTGCCTACACCAAATTTGCCGACCGCCTCGCCAGCATCGCCGAATTATCGGCCAGTGATCTCGATCTGCTGGCAAAAATGCCGTTCTCGATCCGGCATTTTGCGTCTCACGAAAACATCTGGCGAAAGGGAGACCAGGCGAGTTGCTGCTGCCTGCTCCTGCAGGGCTATCTCTGCTGGAAGGATGCCGACAATGTCGGCGGGCAGATCACCTCGATCTACGTGGCGGGAGATGTGCCGGACATTCAGATGCTGAAGTGGCCGAGGGCCGAGGCCAATCTGAGCACGCTCGGGCCTGCCGTCGTCGCGTTCGTTCCCCATGCTTTCTTTCATGAGGTCGCATCCGTTTCGCCAAACCTGTCGCGTGCGCTCTCGCTCCTGAGCCTCGCCGATGCCGCATCGCTGCGAAACTGGATCATCAATCTCGGCAGCCGCGACTCCCTGACCCGTGTGGCCTATCTGATTTGCGAGATTGCGTTGCGGCTGCGCGCGGTCGGGCAAGCGCGAGACTACCGGTTCCCCTCGCCCTTCACCCAATCCGATCTGGCCGCCGCCTGCGGCATTTCGGCCGTTCACGCGAACCGGATCATCCAGGAACTGCGCCGCAAGCGCCTCCTGCATTGGCAATCGAAAATGATCACGATCGTGGATTGGCGGGCGCTCGTCCACCTGGCCGGATTCAATCCGGACTATCTGCACTTGCGCGAACCGAAGCCTTCCGAGCTTGAGCTGCTCAAGCCGGCCGCTCCGGAGGAGGCAGCGGCGTCCGCCCAACATTGATTCCGCGAGACAACCCTCGCCCTCGCTCCTGGAGGCGGGAGATCATGGCGCACCTGACTTCATCAATGACGGGGCGCCAATCGCCTGCCGTAGCCTGGCGGAACAGGCGGGCGCTCGGATACCAGAAGGTCGAGCTTCCGGAACTTGGCCAACGCCAGTCGCAATCGCAATGCAGGAGGATCCAGGTTTCGCAGCCGAGCGCCGCAGACAAATGGGCAACCATTGTGTCGGGACAGATCACAAGATCAAGCGCGAGAAGCCGCCGAGCCAGGGTCTCGAGATCAGGGGTGCTGATATCAAGTGCCCCGATCTCGATGGCCGCCTTTGCCGCCGCGCCCCGTTGCAGCGAGAAGAGACGAATGCCCGGAACATCCAGCCGCCGGACTTCGGCAGAGGGAAGCGCGCGCCGCTTATCCCAATCCCCGACGTTCCACACCAGGCCGACGGCGAGATCATCGGCACGCTTGTGAATCCGCCGGACCGGCCGCGAAGGCCTCAGATAAGGCCGGCGCAGCCGCACCTGCTCCGGCTTCGCCCTGATTGCGTGGGGAATTTCCATGATCTCGATATCGACGTCGAAATCGACGTCCGGAGCTCCATCGTGGAGCGGCAAGGTGCGATCGACTCCATCGACGCGCGAAACGAGCGCGACCAACTCGGGCTGACACCAGACGATGACCTCGCGCGCTATCTCGCGCAGCGGCCGGGCAAAGCGTATGAATTGAATGGTGTCGCCGAGCCCGTGATAACAGCGGACGAGCACCCGCTTGCCGCACAAATTCTCGCCCCGCCAGATGCGCTGTTCGTGGCGGGGGCCTTCGTGCTTGCCACGACCGGAGCGACGCAGCGCGGCGAGGTCGCGGTCGGTCATCTCCCAGGCGCGCTCGAAATCGCCTCTGCGCATGGCGGCGACCCAGCCGTCGAATGCACAAGACTCCTCGCCATCCCCGGCGCGCGCTGCCGCCATCGTTCAGTTTCAATGTGCCGATGTACGATGGACGAATTTATGGAAGCGGCTTAGTCCGCCATCCTTGGTATGGTCCTGATACAGGAACGCCAACTTGGACTCGTCGAACTTCCGGAAGAACTCGTCCCAGCCGATCGGGTCGAGGGATTTCTCCTTCGGATCGAAATCGATCCGAAGAACCCCGGCATGGCCGTCCTCTTCGGTCGCCCGAACTGTCGCCGGTTTGCCGCCCCGTTCTTCCGCCCATTTCTGGATGGTCCTGTGGTCGGTCGTGGTCCTCGACTCGTAATCCGCGGTTGTTTTGGTCGCGCTCATCGTAACTTCCCACCTTGACTCGTCCCGCCAGCTTCATCAACAAACATTGCTCGACTGGCTGGCACCGTTTGGCGAAAAACGCACCAGACGGAAATTCGTTCGTCGATTGATCTTCTTCCGAAGCGATCGACGCGCAGCCATCATGCCATCATCATCTTCTTCATCTTCCAAGTTGCCATTCGTTCCCCGGCTCTCCGCCGGAAATCTATACTAGGTTAAGCTTTTTCGATTTTGTCCTGCCGATTCCGCGACCGCTCGCCCTGTCCCTGTTGGACTCAGGAACGAACGCAAGCCTGGCACGTTCGCGAACGTACTTACGTTTGGCGCGTGTGCCGGAGGATACTGATCGATGCATTCTCGTCTTCAAGACAGCCGTCGCGTTCGCGTCGGCATCGTCGGCGTCGGCAACTGCGCCAGTTCGTTCGTTCAGGGACTAACCTACTATCGCAATGCCAAATCCAACGAGCCCGTTCCCGGACTGATGAACGCGGATGTCGGTGGCTATCACGTCAGCGACATCGAGATAACCTCCGCCTTTGACGTCAACGCAAGGAAAGTGGGCCGCGACGTCGCCGAAGCCATTTTGGCGGAGCCGAACAATACGCGTCGCTTCGCGCCGGTCGCGGAGACCGGCGTGATCGTTCAGCGCGGGCCCGTGCTCGACGGCATCGGCCACTATCTCGAGGAGGACGTGCCCATTGCCTCGACGGTCGAGGCCGACGTCACCGACGTGCTGAGAAAATCGCGCACTGACGTGCTCGTCTCCTATCTTCCGGTGGGTTCGCAAAAGGCGACGGAATGGTACGCCGGGCGCGCCCTGGAGTCCGGCTGCGCCTTCGTCAACTGCATTCCCGTCTTTATCGCATCCGATCCGGCATGGCGGGTGCGATTCGAAGAGGCCGGTCTTCCGCTGATAGGCGACGATATCAAAAGCCAGGTCGGGGCCACCATTCTGCACCGGATTCTCGCCAACCTGTTCCGCGAACGCGGCGTGCGGCTCGACCGCACCTATCAACTCAATTTCGGCGGCAACACCGATTTCAAGAACATGCTCGAACGCGAGCGGCTCACGTCGAAGAAGATCTCGAAGACGCAAGCGGTGACGAGCCAGTTCGATATTCCGATCGGGGCCGAAAACATTCACGTCGGGCCGAGCGATCACGTTCCCTGGCTCACCGATCGCAAGCTCGCCTATATCCGGCTCGAAGGCACCACCTTCGGCGGCGCGCCGCTGACCGCCGAGGTCAGACTGGAAGTCTGGGATTCCCCGAACTCGGCCGGGGTGGTGATCGATGCCGTCCGCTGTGCCAAGCTCGCGATGGATCGCGGCATCGCCGGTGCGCTGACGGGCCCGTCCAGCTACTTCATGAAATCGCCGCCGCAGCAATTCACCGATGAAGAGGCGCGGCGCCGCACGCGCGCCTTCATCGACAACAAGGCGTAGTGCCGTCATGGTGCAAACGATTCATCTCGTCCGCCATGGCCATCATGCGCTGCTGCACCGGGTCCTGTGCGGGCGCATGCCCGGCATCGGCCTTGACGAAAAAGGCTGCCGAGAGATCGCGCGCTGCGCCGAGTTGCTGGCGCCCCCGCCGACGGCGATCCAATGCAGTCCGCAACGGCGCGCACGTCAATCGGCGGACATCCTCGCCTCGCGCTTCGGTCTCGCCGTCGAGATCGCCCCAGCCATGGACGAGATTGATCTCGGCGACTGGACCGGACGCACGTTCGACGAGCTGAACGATGATCCCGGCTGGGCGCGCTGGAACAGCCGGCGCGGGGACAGTCAGCCTCCAAACGGCGAGACCATGCGGTCCCTGCAACAACGAGTCGTCGAACATCTGGAACAGCTCCGCAATGGCAACGCTCACGGCACGCTCGTGATCGTCAGCCATGCCGAGCCGATCAGGGCCGCGCTGCTGCATTATTCGGGACTATCGCTCGACGATTTCCCGGCCATCGAGGTCGCGCCTGCAAGCATCAGCACGCTCTCGGCAGACGGCGGCGGCATTCACATCACCGGAATTAACCAGAGGGTGCCTGCGTGAAGATCGTTATTTTCGGTCTTACGATCTCCTCATCGTGGGGCAATGGTCATGCCACGCTCTGGCGTGGATTGTGCAAGACTCTCGTGCGCATGGGCCACGATGTCGTCTTCTATGAGCACGATGTGCCCTACTACGCCGGCACGAGAGATGTTTTTGAACTTGCCGGCGGACGCCTCGAACTTTATCCCGCCTGGGACGCCATCCGCTCCCACGCGAGCGCCGATGTGAACGAAGCGGACGCTGCGATCGTCACCTCCTATTGCCCTGACGGACTTGCCGCCACCGAACTCGTCACGGAGCAGGCCCGGGCCCTTCGCATCTTCTACGATCTCGATACGCCGGTCACGCTCGCAAAGCTGCGCGCCGGCGAAGCCGTGCCTTATATCGGCCCGCGCGGCCTGCAGGACTTCGATCTCGTGCTCAGCTTCACCGGCGGACCGCGCGTGTTCGAGGAATTTCAGCGGCGGCTGGGCGCACGGCGGATCGCAGCGCTCTACGGACATGTCGATCCCGAAGTGCATCGGCCCGTTGCTCCCCAACCGCACTACAGGGCCGATTTATCCTATCTCGGAACCTATTCGGAAGACCGGCAACGCGCGCTTGAGGCGCTGTTCGTCGATCCGGCGCGCCGACGCCAGGATCTACGTTTTCTGATCGGCGGGGCGCAATATCCGCAGGATTTTCCCTGGTCGAAGAATATCTACTTCGTGCGGCACCTGCCGCCATCGGAGCATGCCGCCTTCTTCGCGTCCTCGCGCATGACGTTGAACGTCACCCGTCACGCCATGGCGGAGATGGGCTGGTGTCCCTCGGGCCGCCTGTTCGAGGCCGCGGCATGCGGCGTGCCGCTCCTGAGCGATGCGTGGGACGGAATCGGCGACTTCTTCGAACCTTTTGAGGAGATCATCCTGGTTCGCGATGAACATGACACGCTCGCCGCGTTCGAGAACGATGACGTCACCCTGCAGCGCGTCGCCCGGCGGGCCCGCGAACGAACGCTCGATCAGCACAGCTCGGCGCGGCGAGCAGCCGACCTGGTTCAGTTCCTTGAACGTCCGGAACGCGGCTGCGCCCGCCAGCTCGTAGAGGAGGCTTGAGATGTGGGGCGTGGTACCCGCGGCCGGCCGCGGCAGCCGTATCCAGCCGCTGGCATTTTCGAAAGAGCTGCTTCCGGTGGGCAGCCGAAGCGACGGAGGAGCCGATCGCCCCTGCGCGGTGTCGGAATATCTGGTCGAACGGCTCATCCTCGGTGGCGCCGACAAGATCTGCTTCGTGATCGCCCCCGGCAAATCCGACATCCTGGAATATTTCGGCGATCACTACGGCAGCGCGCAGCTCGCTTACGTGGTGCAACCCCAGGCATCGGGCCTGTGCGATGCCGTATTCAGGGCCGGCACGGTGGTCGGCGACCACGAGGACGTCGTCGTCGGCCTGCCGGACACGGTCTGGTTTCCCAAGACCGCGCTTGGTGCGTTACCCGATGCCGACCTGTCCTTCCTGTTGTTTCCCGTCGAGCATCCTGAATTCTTCGATGCCGTCGTGCTCGACGGCGATCGCGTCAAGGAGATTCAGGTCAAGAAACTCGACGCTGCATCGAATTGGATTTGGGGCGCCTTCAAGATGTCGGCTTCGGGCTTCCGCGACCTGCATCTGCTCTGGCGCGACCGGGACTGCCAGGACGAATATTTCGGCACGCTGGTGAACAGCTATCTTGCATCCGGCGGCAGCGGCATCGGGGTGAAGGCAGGCGAATCCTATGTCGATGTCGGAACCATTCACGGCTATCGCACGGCGATGGCCCTCTTGGCATCCAACGAGGACGTCGATCAGCAGCGCTCAAAGCTCCGCGCCGCTTCGGTCACCGATACGATGGCCGCGTCGACACGCGCTTTCGGCGGAGGCGTGTCGTGAGCAGCGCCGCGCTCTCGAAAGAAGAAATCCGACAACGCATCGATGCGCTCGGACCCTGGTTTCACAATCTCGACCTCAATGGCGTCGCCACGGCGCCCTCGCATTTCCTTGGCGACTATCCGATGGTGAAGTGGCGGCGGTTTTCCACCGTCATCCCGGAAAATCTGGAGGGAAAGTCGGTCCTCGACATCGGCTGCAACGCCGGATTCTACGCCATGGAGATGAAGCGCCGCGGCGCCGCTCGCGTGCTGGGCCTTGATACGGATGAGGAGTATCTGGCGCAGGCGCGGTTCGCGGCCGAGGTGAAGGGGCTCAAGATCGAATTTCGCAAGCTGTCGGCTTACGACGTCGGTTCGCTGGGCGAGCGCTTCGATCTCGTGATCTTCATGGGCCTGCTCTATCACCTTCGTCATCCCCTGCTCGCGCTTGATCTTATCCAGGAGCACGTCGCGCGCGACCTGCTCCTGTTCCAGTCGATGCTGCGCGGCGCTAGCCGCGTGGATGTCATCGAAAACAATTACGACTTCTGGACCGCCGAGCAGTTCGACGGCCCCGGCTATCCGAAACTGCATTTCATCGAACACAAATACGCCGACGATCCCACCAATTGGTGGGCGCCGAACCGGGCCTGCGTGGAAGCCATGCTGCGCAGCGCCGGCTTCGCGATCTTGGCACATCCGGAGGACGAGGTGTATCTCTGCAGAAAAGTCGATCGGCCGCAAGCCGACGGTCCCGTGTACCCGTCGCGAGGTCCCACGCGATGATCGAAGCGGCCAAGATCTGGAACGAGCCGAACAACAAATCCCATTGGGACATCCTGATCGATCCCGATTGGCAGAAGTTTGCCGTCACCGCCATCGCGGCGGCAAAGGCCATACGCGCCGTGCACCCGACCCTGCCGCGTGTGCTCGGCGGCATCTCTCCGATCGATCCGCGCTTCATCGAGAATATGAAATCGCGTGGCGTGCTCGATCATGTCGAGGCGGTCGCCGTGCACGGATTTCCGCTGGATTGGAATTTGTGGAAGATCGACGAGTGGCCGGACAAGCTGGCCGAGATTCAGGCAGTGGTGTCCGTCCCGGTGTGGGTGACGGAGGTCGGCGTCTCGTCCTTTGGCGCCGATGAGGTGCAGGCGTGGGGCGTGCGGCGCACCGCCGAGCTGCTCGTTGGGCGCGCGCAGCGAATTCACTGGTACAGCCTGTACGATCTACCCGCCACCTGGGAGGCGACGACGCGGCACAAGGAAGCCGAAGGCTCCGCCTACTACCGGCATTTTCACATGGGCCTCTTGCGCGAAGATGGCACGCCGAAGCCGGCGCTCGACGCTTTCGCGCAACATGCGCCCATGATGGGCTTGTGTCAGTGGTTTCATTTTGAAGACCACCGGCTCGACGACGCCGTACGCTGGATGCGGCGGCTTGGCGTGCGCCACCTGAGGACCGGACTGTCTTGGGCTGACAGCTTCAGGCCCAACGCTTTGGACTGGTTCGACCGGCAGATGGATGCGCTGTCGGAGTTCGACGTGACCCTGACCTTCTGCTTCACACCCGAACATCGGGGTATTGCGCCGCATCACACCAGCCCCCCACTCGAGCCGGAGGAGTTCGCGGAGTTTTGCGCGCGCATGATCGAGCGCTATTGTGATCGTGCTGGCCGCGCACCATCCCGATCGACCGATTTGCAAGGGGCTCCGCTATGCGCGCCATGATCCTCGTCATGGACTCGGTCGGGATCGGCGCCGCGCCGGACGCAGCGCGTTACGGCGATGAAGGCGCCGATACGATCGGTCATATCGCCGACGTCTGCGCGCTTGGAAAAGCCGACAACAGGCAGAGGGCCGGGCCGCTACGCGTGCCCAACCTCATCGCGCTTGGCCTCGGCGAAGCCTGCCGTCTCGCTACAGGACGTCATCCCCCTGGCTTGGAACAACGCGGCGCGTTAATGGGCCATTTCGGCTGCGCCAGCGAGCAATCGAAAGGCAAGGATACGCCGTCGGGCCATTGGGAAATCGCCGGCGTACCCGTGGCATTCGATTGGGGCTATTTTCCGCGGACGACGCCCTGCTTCCCACAAGCGCTGATCGACAGCTTATGCGCGCAAGCCGATCTGCCCGGCGTACTCGGCAACTGCCACGCATCCGGAACCGATATCATCGCCGCACTTGGTTCGGCGCATATGAAGACCGGTCAGCCGATCTGCTACACCTCCGCCGACAGCGTGTTTCAGATCGCGGCCCATGAGGAGACCTTCGGGCTCGAGCGCCTGTGTGAGGTCTGCGCGATTGCACGCCGCCTCGTCGACCCGCTCAACATTGGCCGCGTGATTGCCCGGCCCTTCCGCGGTGCATCGCCGCAGACTTTCAAGCGAACTTCCAACCGGCGCGATTTTTCGGTGCCGCCGCCCGAAGACACTATCCTCGACGTTGCGACGGCGAACGGCCGCGACATCATTTCGATCGGCAAGATCGACGACATTTTCGCTCATCGCGGAACCGGCCGTAACAACAGAGGCGACGGCAACAACGCCCTATTCGATTGTAGCGTCCAGGGCTGGGACGAGCTCCGCGACGGCGGACTGCTGTTTGCCAACTTCATCGACTTCGACAGCGTTTATGGCCATCGTCGCGATGTCGCGGGATACGCTGCCGCCCTGGAAGCCTTCGATCGACGCCTGCCCGAGCTCCTGTCGCGATTGAAATCCGACGACTTGCTCGTCATCACGGCCGATCACGGCTGCGATCCGACCTGGCAAGGAACAGACCATACGCGCGAGCAGGTCCCGATCCTGCTCTGCAGCGGCCATCCGCGCGAGCCGATCGGCAAACGTAGCGGCTTCGCAGATATCGGCGCGAGCGTTGCCCGGCATCTGGACCTGCCGGCACTTCGGCATGGATGGTCGTTCTGATCGGCGTGGCTGCGTCTTTACGAGTTTCACCTGCGTTATTGATGTATGTTAGAGAAATTTTCGTTTGTACGTTGCTGAGGAACCATCATTCGTTGCTTCGCTTCTAACCAGCGGAGTGATGAGCACGTGATGCAAGTTCAATCCGCTCTACGGTTGAAGCGCGCTTTCCACTCCAAGCACGGACGGTCGCAATCCGCTCAGTCTGGAAGGAGAGCCGACGAATGAGACGAGTTCTGATCACCGGAGGCGCGGGCTTCATCGGATCGCATGTCGCCGATGTGTTGCTCCGCGCCGGCTACGAAGTCCGGCTGCTCGACAACCTCTCGCCCCAGGTTCACGGCCCTCTTCGCCAACGCCCGGCCTATCTCAACAAGGATGCCGAGCTGATCGTTGGTGACCTGACCGACGCATTTTCCGTCGATCGTGCGTTGCGCGGCGTGGACATAGTCGTCCATCTGGCTTCCAGCGTCGGCGTCGGACAGAGCATGTACGACATCGAGAGCTACGTCAGGGCCAATGAGCTCGGGACCGCGATCCTGCTGCAGACATTGACCAAGCGTCCGGTCGAACGTCTGCTCGTTGCTTCGTCGATGAGTATTTATGGCGAAGGGCTGGGCCGCACGGGGGACGGCCTCATCGTCTCCCCGGAAGAGCGTTCGATCGATCAGCTCAAACAGGGCGAATGGGACCTGAAGGATGCGCAGGGCCACCGCCTGGTCCCTCTGCCAACCCCTGAGACCAAGCAGCCCTCGCTCAGCTCGATCTATGCCCTGAACAAATACGCGCAGGAGCGGATGTGCCTGATCGCCGGAAACGCCTACGGCATTGCCACGATCGCGCTGCGTTTTTTCAACGTCTTCGGTCCCAACCAGGCACTCTCCAACCCCTACACCGGCGTGCTCGCGATCTTTGCCGCACGCCTGCTCAATGACCGCCCGCCGCTCGTGTTCGAAGATGGGCTGCAGCGTCGCGATTTCGTCCATGTGCGCGATGTCGCCCGCGCCTGCCGGCTTGCGCTGGAAACGGACCACGTCAACGACGTCTTCAACGTCGGGTCCGGCCGGAGCCGCAGCATTCTGTCGGTCGCCCAGGACCTCGCGCGGGTGATGGGCCGTCCGGCGCTGGCACCGCACGTCACCGGAAAATACCGCGCCGGCGATATCCGCCATTGCTTCGCCGACATCGAAAAGAGCCGCGCCATATTGGGCTTCGAGCCGCGCGTCGCCTTCGAGGAAGGGCTGGACGAACTCGCGGGCTATCTGGCCGATCAAGTCGCCGACGATCAGGCGGAACGGGCGACCGAGGAACTCCTGCGGCGGGGACTGGTGGCATGATCAACAGCAAGGGTCGCGACAAGCCCATTCTCATCACCGGCGGATGCGGCTTCATCGGCTGCAATCTGGCGGATCGGCTTGCCGCGCGCGGCGATCAGGTGATGATCCTGGACAATCTCGCGCGGTCCGGCGTTCGCGAGAACGCCCAATGGCTGCGATCCCGTCATCCCGATCGCGTAAATATCGCGGTCGCGGACGTGCGCGATCCGATTCCCGTGATCGACGCAGTGCGCGAAGCGGGCGCCGTGCTGCATCTCGCGGCTCAAGTCGCGGTCACCAGCAGCCTGGAGCGTCCGCTCGAAGATTTCGAGACCAACGCCCGCGGCACCATCAACGTGCTTGAGGCGGTGCGGCTCCACAATCCATCTGCGCCCGTCATCTTTGCCTCCACCAACAAGGTCTATGGCCGGCTCGTTGATGACACCCAGATCGTAAGGAGCGGCCCTCGCTATGTCCCCGCGGATCCCGCTCTGGCACGCGGCGTGGCCGAAAACGCGCCTCTCGATTTTTACAGCCCTTACGGCTGCTCCAAAGGGACCGCGGATCAGTACGTACACGATTACGCCAGGGTCTTCGGCCTGCGCACGGTCGTGATGCGAATGAGCTGCATCTATGGGCCGCGCCAATTCGGCACCGAGGATCAGGGATGGATCGCGCATTTCGTGCTGTCTGCCCTGCGCGGCGATCCGCTCACGATCTATGGCGACGGCTTGCAGGTGCGCGATGCGCTCTTTGTCGCGGATGCCGCCGAGGCCTGGATCGCGGTGCTAGACCAGATCGAGCGCACGCGCGGACAGATTTTCAATCTGGGTGGCGGTGTCGCGCGCTCCGTCAGCCTGCTGGAGCTGATCGAGCTGCTCAGACAGCTCACGAATCAGGACATCAGATTCGGCTTCGCCGATTGGCGGCCGGGCGACCAGCCCTGGTACGTCAGCGATGTCAGCGCGCTCTCCGCCGCGGTCGGATGGCAGCCGACCACGTCCCTCGTCGACGGCCTGTCCTCGCTGCAAGCTTGGCTCGGGAGCCGCTTCGGGGGCACCTTGGGACACCGTGGAGCGCTCGCATGACGCGCGTCGCCCTGATCAACCCGAACTGGCATTTCGAGGGCAGCATCTATTTCGGCTGCCGCTCCCCGCACCTGCCGCTCGAGTTCGGAATTGCGCAGCATTATCTCCGCGAGGCCGGGCATGCCACTCTGTTGCTGGACGCGCATATGTTCAGCCTCTCGCTCGGTCAGATCGAGGCTGAACTGCGCGCCTTCCGCCCCGACATGATCGTCGTCACGACGGCGCCTACTTACCTGTTCTGGCGCTGCGCCCCGCCGGAGCTGCGCGTGCCCCAAGAGCTGACATTCGCGCTTCGCGATCTCGCGCCGACGCTTGTCGCGGTCGGCCCGCACGGCTCGACGACGCCACGCGCCGCGCTGAAGAAGCTTGCGGCCGACATCATCGTGATGGGTGAATGCGAGCACACTCTGTTGCGGCTGGCAAACGGCGAGCGCGATTTCGCGGGGCTCTGCCATCAGGATGGTGCTCGCATCCGCGTCAATGGTGGACCGCAGGCCGTGGCGTTCTCCGATCAACCGCCGCTCGACTGGCCGGCTGAAATGGTGCAACGACACCATCATCATCACCATCGCTTCGAAGCAGAGCCGGTCGGTCCCGGCGCCGAAGTGGAGGCCTCGCGCGGCTGTCCCTATAACTGCACGTTCTGCGCCAAGGAGAACTTCCGCAACGCCTATCGCAAGCGTCCGCCCGAAATCATCCTCGCGGAAGTCGAGAACCTGCATCGCCGCGGCGCTAAATACATCTACTTCGTCGATGAAATCTTTCTGCCAAATGCCGAGCTCTTGAAGGGCCTGGTCGGGCGCGGCCTCAAATTCGGTGTACAGACCCGCATCGATCTCTGGAAGCCGGAGATGCTCGAACTTCTCGGCAGAGCCGGCTGCGTCTCGATCGAAGCGGGTGTCGAGAGTCTTTCCGCAGAGGGGCGCGCGGCACTTGCCAAGAACTGCAAGATGACCACGGACCAACTCGCGGATCGGCTGATCCACGCGCGAAAGCACGTGCCGTTTGTCCAGGCCAATCTCATCGAGATGCCGCAGGACGACGATCCGGTCGTGCAGCGCTGGCGCAGAAAAATGCAGGACAATGGCGTCTGGGCCAACGATCCCGTGCCGCTTTATCCCTATCCCGGCTCGCCGGACTACCGGAAGCTTTGGGGCGAGCCTGACGATTTCGCATGGGAGCGCGCCCATGCGCACTATCTCGCGATGTTCAACCAGTTCAGCGACGTTCAGGAGGAACGCCCCATGCCGCTGAGCGCACTGGAAGCGCAGGTGGTCTGATGAATCGCTTGTCGGATCTCCGAATCATGCTGACGAGCGACGCCGTCGGCGGCGTCTGGACCTACGCAAGCGGGCTCGCCTCGGCGCTCGCGAGCCGTGGCGCCGACGTCCATCTCGTCACGATGGGTCCGCCGCCACGCGAGGATCAGCGCGCGATGCTCTCGGCGTCATCGGTGCATCTGATCGAGACGTCGCTTGCCCTTGAATGGCAGGATCCGGAGGGGCGCGACGCGACGGCCGCCCGCCGCGTCCTCGGCGAGCTCGAAGCGCGGCTGCGGCCTGACATCGTTCATCTCAACAGTTTCCGCGAAGCGGCGTTCGAGTGGAACTGCCCCACAGTCATTGGCGCGCATTCCTGCGTCAATTCGTGGGCGGCCGCCTGCAGGGACACCGCGTGGCTGGCCGACGCGCGATGGCGGAACTATGCGAGGGCGATCGCTGCCGGGCTGAATCATGCGCAAGCCTGGGTTTGTCCGAGCCGGGCCTATCACGATGCAATCGTCGGTCTATACCGGCCGCGCTCGCCCGGCTTTGTGATCTGGAACGGCATTGCGTCGGCCGAGGCGCCACGGGATGATAGGGACGATTTCATCCTCGCCGCGGGGCGGATGTGGGACGCAGCCAAGAATATTTCGGCACTGGTGCACGCGGCCGGCGGGCTCGATTGGCCGGTCCTGGTCGCGGGACCGGCGGATAGCTCCCAAAATGCTCCCCCTGCAATTCGGTTGCTCGGTCAGGTCTCCCACGCCGAACTGATCCGGTTGATGCGACGGGCCGCGATTTTCGCAAGTCCCGCTCTTTACGAGCCGTTTGGTCTCTCGGTTCTGGAAGCTGCTTCGGCGGGATGCGCGCTCGTCCTTTCAGACATTCCAAGCTTTCGCGAGCTCTGGGATGAGGCGGCGCTCTTCGTCGATCCAGCCGATGCGACCATGCTTCACCGGGCCTTGGCCGAACTGACAAGCGATGCCGGCAGGCGCGTGCGGCAGCAGCAGGCCGCGGCGGCGCGCTCACGAAACTATTCGCTGCGGCGAATGATCGATTGTTACGTCGTGCTCTATCAGGGGCTGCTTGCGCCCGGGCCGAAGCCGACCCTCACCCCGGCACTCGAGGCTTCCCTATGAACTGCGTTCTCTTTTACCACGCGTTCTCCTCGTGCTGGAACAACGGCAATGCGCACTTCCTGCGCGGCATAGCGCGCGAGCTGCACAGGCTCGGCCATGACGTCGTCGTTTACGAGCCGGCAGATGGATGGAGCCGTTTGAATGCGATCCGTGACGGGGGGCACCAAACGCTTCACGAGGTGCCGCAGATGTTCCCGGGCATATCGGTCCGGCTCTACGATCAATCGTTCGACCTGGACGAGGCGCTCGATGCGGCCGACCTAGTCATCGTGCATGAGTGGAATTCGCCTGATCTGATCGAACGCATCGGCCGGCGTCGCGCCCAGGGCGCGCCGTTCACGCTGCTGTTCCACGACACGCACCATCGCGCCGTCACCGCGCGCGAGGAACTCGCACGCTTCCACCTCGACGGCTTTGACGGGGTTCTCGCCTTCGGCGAAGTGCTGCGCCAGATCTATCTTGGCCTTGGCTGGGCGAACAGGGCTTTCACCTGGCACGAGGGCGCCGACACAGAGCTTTATCGCCCGCTACCGCACATCACGAAGACTCGGGACCTTGTCTGGATCGGCAATTGGGGGGATGACGAGCGCAGCGCGGCGCTGCGGAAATATCTGATCGAGCCCGTGGCAACGCTCAAGCTCCGCGCAACGATTTTCGGGGTCCGCTATCCCGAGGAGGCGCTCGACGAAATCGAAACCGCCGGGATCGAATTCGGCGGCTGGCTTCCGGCACATCGGGCTCCGCTTGCCTTCGCCGATGCGCAGATGACCGTTCACGTGCCACGCGGTCCGTATGTTCGTGCGTTGCCGGGCATTCCGACCATCCGGATGTTCGAGGCCATGGCCTGCGGAATTCCGATTGTCTCGGCGCCGTGGGAGGATGCAGAGCGCCTTTTCACGCCGGAGTCCTACGTCAGGGCAGCCGATGGGGCGCACATGCGCAACGCGCTGCGGGCGCTCTCGCAGGATGCGGAGTTTGCGGCCGCAACTGCCAGTGCCGGCCTCCACCTCGTGAGGGGACGTCACACCTGCCGGCATCGCGTGCGCGAGCTCCTCGACATTGTCGACCAGATCCGCACCTCGCGGCCCTTGGTGACGCGGAGGGAATACGAGGGAGCTGTCGCATGAAGATCTGCTTCTTCGGTTCAAGCCTGGTCTCGTCCTACTGGAACGGTGCCGCGACCTATTATCGCGGCATCCTGAAAGAGATCGCCGCGCTCGGGCACGACATCACCTTCTTCGAGCCGGATGCATTCGCCCGTCAGGCTCATCGCGACATCGACGATCCGTCCTGGGCTACGGTTGTGGTCTATCCCGCGACGCCAGACGGATGGCAGCGCTCGCTCGCCGCTGCCGCGCGATCGGCCGACATCCTGGTGAAGGCCAGCGGCGTGGGGGTATTCGATGTCGAATTGGAAACCGCGGTCGCCGAAATTCAGTCAAGGGCGCTGCGCCTCTATTGGGACGTCGATGCGCCGGCGACGCTGGAGGCGATTGCCGCCGATCCGGGCCATCATCTCCGGAGCGCCATTCCTTGTTACGATCTCGTACTCACTTATGGCGGCGGTGAGCCCGTCGCGCAGGCGTATCGCGCAGCGGGAGCGCGTGACTGCGTCCCGATCTACAACGCGCTCGATCCGACGACGCATCATCCGGCGCCGCCGATACCGGAGTTTGCCTGCGACCTCAGCCTGCTCGCCAACCGCCTGCCGGATCGCGAACGGCGCGTCGAGCAGTTCTTCATCGAGGTGGCCGACCGTCTCCCGGCAAGGAGCTTTGTGCTGGGCGGAGCGGGCTGGGATTCCAAACCGATGCCGCAGAACATTCGCAAATCCGGCCATGTCGGCACCGGTCAGCACAATGCATTCTTCGCATCAGCGCTCGCCACCCTCAACGTCAACCGGGACAGCATGGCCAGATACGGCTTTTCGCCGCCAACCCGCGTCTTCGAGGCGGTCGGCGCGGGCGCCTGCCTGATCACCGATGCCTGGGACGGCATCGATCATTTTCTCGAGCCCGGCACGGAAGTGCTGGTGGCCGCGAACGGCGATGAGGTGGCCGGGCATCTCGATGCGCTCGAACCCGCGCGCGCGAGCGCCATCGCGCGACGCGCGCGAGCACACATCCTGGCCCATCACACATACAGGCATCGGGCCCGCCAATTTCAACAACTGCTCGAAGGCATGAACACCAGGACAGAGGCCGCGGAATGAACCTCAAAATCGTCGTCATCGGACTTTCGGTAACCTCGTCGTGGGGCAATGGTCACGCGACCACCTACCGCGCCCTGCTCGAAGCGCTGGCCCAGCGCGGCCACCGGGTCACCTTTCTCGAGCGCGACATGCCCTGGTATCGCAACAACCGCGATTTGACCAAGCCATCGAGCTGGAACGTCCGGCTTTACCAGCACCTGCAGGATGTGCCGCGGCTGTTCGGCTCGCTCATTCGCGACGCCAATCTCATCATCATCGGCTCCTATGTGCCCGATGGAATCGCGATCGCCGAATGGGTCACGGCACACACGCAAGGCCTCACGGCGTTCTACGACATCGATACGCCGGTCACGCTCGCCGGCCTCGATGAAGGCCTTCAGTATATTTCGGCGGCGATGATCCCGCGCTTTGATCTCTATCTATCGTTCACGGGCGGACCCGTCCCGGGCATGATCGAGGACGTCTATGGCAGCCCGATGGCGCGCACCTTGTATTGCAGCGCGGACATCGAATTGTATCGACCGCACAAGGCAAAACCCAAATGGTCGCTCGGCTATCTCGGCACCTACAGTGATGACCGCCAGTTGCAGCTTGAAAAGCTGCTGCTGGCGCCCGCGCTGGAGCATCCGGAGCAGCGCTTCGTTGTCGCGGGTTCAAAATACCCTGACCATCTCGCCTGGCCGGCAAATGTCGATCGCGTCGAGCACATCGCGCCGCAGGAGCATCCGACCTTCTATGCGCAGCAGCGCTTCACGCTGAACGTGACCCGGGCCGATATGCGCTCGCTCGGCTTTTCGCCCAGCGTGCGCCTGTTCGAGGCGGCGGCCTGCGGCGCACCGATCATTTCGGACCGCTGGCCCGGTCTCGAGACAATCTTCGCCCCTTCATCGGAAATTCTGCTTGCCAGCAGCCCGCGCGAGGTCATCGAGATCATCAATGAAATGCCCGAGGACAGGCGCCTGTCCGTTGCCGAGCGCGCGCGTCAGCGCATCCTGCGCGACCACACGCCCGACCATCGGGCCCAGCAACTGGAAGACTATTATCTGGAAGCGGCGAACCGACGGCTGAAAGTACCGCGTCGAAATGTCGCCGGACGAACCATGCATGTCGCTGAAATGTAACTTGAGGAGATGATGACGATACATACGCCCATCACCACCCGAAACTATGATCGCAGCGCTCGCCACACGCTCATCACCGGAGGCGCCGGCTTCATAGGATCACACTTGTGCGATTCGCTTCTGCAACGCGGCGACACCGTGATCTGCGTCGACAACTTTTTCACGGGCTCGCTCCGCAATATCCGGCCGCTGCTGAACCACCCGAACTTCCACTTCATCGAGCACGATGTGCGCAATCCGCTTTCCGTGGAGGGGGACGTCGACCGTATCTTCAATCTCGCTTGCCCGGCCTCGCCGCGGCATTATCAGAGAGACCCGATCGGAACGATGAAGACCTGCGTCATCGGCACCATCAACGTGCTCGAACTTGCGCGGAAGAAATCCGCCCGTGTTCTGCAGGCGTCCACCAGCGAAGTCTACGGGGATCCGGAAGTGCACCCGCAGCCGGAAAGCTATCAAGGCCACGTCAATCCGACCGGGCCGCGGGCCTGCTACGACGAGGGGAAGCGCGCGGCCGAGACGCTGATGTTCGACTACCACCGGCTTCACGGGCTTGAAGTCAAGGTCGCGCGCATCTTCAACACCTATGGCCCGCGCATGCTCGAAAACGACGGTCGCGTGGTCTCCAATTTCATCGTGCAGGCGCTGCATGGCGAGCCGATCACCGTCTATGGAAGCGGAAGCCAAACCAGAAGCTTCTGCTTTGTCGACGATCTCGTCCGCGGCCTGGAGATGTTGATGGAGAGCCCGACCTCCGTGACCGGGCCGTTCAACCTGGGCAACCCGCAGGAAATGACGATCGAGGAAGTCGCCCGCGAGGTGCTGGCCTGCACCAACTCGACCTCTCCGCTTCAATTCCGCCCGTTGCCGCAGGACGATCCCAAGCGGCGCCGACCGATCATCGACGCGGCCGAGCAGGTGCTCGGCTGGCGTCCGCGCGTGCCGCTCAGGAAGGGCATCGAAGCCACGGTCGCCTACTTCGCCCTGCAGCTCGCGAGCGGCAACACCACGGTCGCGCTTTCGAGGCGAGGTCCGGCGAAGCCGTCTCGCGGCCGCCTGACCCTCGCCAGCCAGCAATAGCCCATGGAACCTGCAATCATGTGCTGCGACGACTCCGACTGTCGCTTCCAAAGCAATAGAACCGTGGGTTTTTAGTCACACTTTACTCGCTTTTTGCGGGAGTCGGTCACCGGCGCCCGCGGGAATTAACATATGAAAACGCCTGACTGGAACACCTGTGGAACAATTTTGGCGGTGCAAGCATCCGTTTCGGGGCGTTCAGTCATGAAGTTTGGCGATTCGACCGATGAGAGTTTGTTGGCCTACTATGAAAGCGTTCGGCGGCAGGTTGCCGCCGATAATCGGCTGGGGGGACGTTACCGCCTGATAGGCGCGAGCGTGAGAGCATATGCCGACCAACTGCAGCGGGAGATGAGCCGCCGGCAGTTATCGTTCAAGCCGATCGAATGGCCTTGAGGCGCACCGAACCTGAGCGCGATGCGATCAGGTTGAACCGTCATAGCGCTTCCAAAAGTTTTTGCTTGAGCATGATCTGTTCGGAAAGCCGCTGCACATTTTCCGGGTCATGCGCGAGAGCATCCGCCGATCAAGTTGCAGAGCCGGACGAGTGCCTTGAACCAGGCCCGTCATTGCGAGGAGCGAAAGCGACGAAGCAATCCAGAACTGCATCCGCGGAGAAAGTCTGGATTGCTTCGCTTCGCTCGCAATGACGGTGGAGCGCGCGCGCCCTCCGATTCGCTCAGCTCGGCGGATGCTCTAGCAGCAGGCAATCATCTTTGCCGGCCGCCGTTCTCGGCTGACGCTTCCTTTTGGTTCTTCTGGTTGCCGTGATCGCCACCTTGCGGAGCGGTGCGTATCTTCTGTCCGTCGTGGATCGTGGTGGGTGGGTTCAACACCACTTGTTCGTCGCCGTTAAGCCCGCTCGTCAATTCGACGGTCTGCCCCAGATCGCGATAGATTACCACGGGCTGCAAATGGATCTCATCGTCCTTGACGGTCGCGACCCTCAGTCCCTGCGCGTCGAAGATCAACGCCTCGGCGGGAACCTGGACGTTCGGGTGTTCCCGCGGCACGTCTATCTCGACATTGACGTATATTCCGGCCTTGAGCGCGTGGTCCGGGTTTTTCACATCGACCTGAACCGGAAGCGTGCGGCTCACCGACTGCAGCGCGCCTGCATTGCGCGCGAGCGTGCCGATGAAGGTGCGGTCAGGCAACTCGAAGACGTGGACCGTGGCCGGCAAGCCGTCCCTGATCCCCACGGCCAGAGTCTGCGGCACATTCACCGCGACCCGCAGCACGTCGTCTTTGACCACCCCGAACATCGACGTACCGGTGCCGGTATCGGCATTGACAAGATCGCCGACATCGACGTTGCGGAAGCTCACCACGCCGTCAAAAGGTGCGCGCACCTCTTCGAAGCCCGTCAGCGTTCTCAGCCGGTTGACGGTTGCCTGTTGCGCTTCCACGTTGGCTTGCGCGACCTTCACCCCGGCATTGGCAGCATCGAGATTGGCCTGTTGGCTCGAGACGTTGGCCTGCTGATTGTCCCGATTCTGCATCGTCTCGTACCCCTTTGAAGCCAGGGAGCCGATTCGTGCATAGGTGACGTTCCCAAGCTTCAGGTTCGCCTCCGCCACGCTCACCTGGGCGGTGGCCTGCGCAACCGCCGCTTTGAGCTGCGCCAGTTGTGCTTCCGCCTGATCGAGCTGGCGATCGAGATCTGGAGAGGCGATTTTCGCCAGCAAATCTCCCTGCTTCACCTGGCTGCCGATATCGACCTTCCGTTCGGCTACGTAACCCGTGGCACGCGCAAAGATACTGGCCTGATCAAAGGCCAGCGTCTGCCCCGGCAGGCTCGTTTTGATCGGATCTGAGAGCTGCTTGGCAGCCGCGGTGCGCACCTGCGGCTCCTCGCTATTGGTCTCCTCTTGAGTCTGTTTCGCCGCAGTGCTGGTTCGCCAATGGCCGAGGGCCCCGATTGCGAGCACGGCAACCATGGCGGCCGCAACCAGCCACGACCACCTCGCGGAAGGAGGATTCGGCCGCCGCTCCTCCGATGGCCGCTCTGCAGTCGCCCCCTGGTGTCGCCCGTCTTCTCTCATATGTAGTCCTTCACGGGTGTCACCCTGCCCCGCCGCAGCACCGAATAAAGCAAAGGCACGAACAGCAAGGTCGAGCACGTCCCGACGAGAACGCCGCCAAGCACGGCGCGCGCCAGCGCGGCGTTTTGCTCGCTACCTTGCCCCAGTCCCAGCGCCATCGGAAGTAGCCCCACAAACATCGCGCCGGCGGTCATCAAGACCGGGCGCAGTCTGGTCTCGCCGGCCCTGATGGCCGCCTCCGCGGCGCTACAGCCGGTCCGCTCACGATGCTCGCGGGCAAAGGTCACGAGCAGGATCGAGTTGGCACTGGCCACACCGACGCTCATGATCGCGCCGAACAGCGATGGAATCGAGAAACTGGTCTGCGTGACGAACAGGCTCATCACGATGCCGCAAAAGGCGAGAGGCAGTGCCGCCAGCACCACGAAGGGATCGCCCCAGCTCTGGAAATTCACTGCCATCAGCAGATACACCGCGATCATCGCGATGGCGATGCCAAGCTCCAGGTTGCGAAACGCACTGTGCATGTCGGAGATCTGCCCGAGCACCGAAATCTTGTCCGGCACCGGCAGGTTCTTCTGTTCATCCTGCATGATCTTCGTGATCTCGTTGCTGACCGAACCCAGGTCGCGATTCTGCACGTCTGCGAACACGTCGAATTTGGGCTGGGTGTTGACGTGGTTGACGACAGTCTGCTCGGATTGCCGGCGCAGCTTGGCGATGTTGTTGAACAGCGTCACCACGCCTGCGCCTTGACCCGGCCCCTGACCGGTCGTGGTCGATACGAACAGCGGAGTGTTGCCGACGTCGGTCAGCGAATTGTTGCGATATTCCGGCGTCTGCACCCAGAGCTGGTACGGGATCCCGGTGTTCGGGTCGGCCCAGAAATTCGGATTGACCTGGAAGCTGCCCGCGAGCGACACGTTCAGCGCATTGGCGACCTGCTGCTCGCTCAGGCCGATCTCCTGAGCCATCTGACGGTCGACGTCGGCAAAGAATTCCGGCGCGTCGGTGATCTGCTGGATGTGCACGTCCACCGCCCCGCGGACCGCGCGCAGCCGCGCCTCGATGTGCTTGGCGACCTCAAGGTCCTTGGCAGAATTGCGGCCCGTGACCTGGACGTCGATCGGCGTGATAGTTCCGAAATCGAGAATCTGGGTGATGATGTCGGCGGGCTGAAAATAGAAGATGACATCCGGGAAGGCGTCGCGCAGCACCCGCCGCAACGTCGCGCGATAGGCGTTGGTGGAGGCGTGGCCTTCCTTGAGCGAGATCAGGATCTGGCCGTCATTGTTGGCGACGAAGGATCCGTCGCCGAAGGCGAAATTGTAGTTGATCGCGGGTAGTCCGATGTTATCGAGCAAGAGCCCGAGATCCTTCTCCGGGATGGTCTGGCGGATCTTGTCCTCGATCGCCGCGAAGGTCTGCTCGGCCGTCTCGATCCGCTGCCCGGGCCGGGTGCGAACGTGCAGGGTGAGCTCGCCGGCATCGATCTGCGGGAAATAATCCTGGCCGACAAAAACGAACAGCACACCGGCAACGACAATGACGGAGCCGGCAACGGCAAAAGCGGCGAGGCGGTGTTCGAGAATGACGTGGAGAAGCCCGACATAGCGCTCGTGAAAGCGGGCGAAGGCCCGCTCGAAGCCCCCGTGAAAGCGCGAGAAGAAGCCGCGGTTCGCGGCAGTGGAGGTGTGCGCGGCGTCGCTGCCGCGATCAGCCTCGGCTGGGGGCTCACGCGAGCCGAAGCGCTGTTCGTGCTCGCGGCGCACCAGGACATCGATGAAGATCGGCACCACCGTTCGCGACAGCAAATAGGACGCGAGCATCGCGAAGACGACGGCGAGCGCCTGGGGCGTGAACAGGAATTTCGGTGTGTCCTTCAGGAACAACACGGAGACGAACGCGGCGCAGATGGCAAGCGTCGAGATCAGGGCCGGCTTGGCGATGCCGGCCGCGCCCTCGGCGACCGATTGGCGGAACGGGCGTCCCTCCTCCATCAGCCGATAGGTATTCTCGATCGCTACCGTCGCATCGTCGACCAGGATGCCGACCGCAAGCGCCAGTCCGCCGAGCGTCATGAGGTTCACCGTGTGGCCGAGCAGGGCCAAAACCGCGAGCGAGGTGAGGATCGACAGCGGAATTGAGATCAGCACCACCAGCGTCGAGCGCCAGGAACCGATAAACAGCAGGATCATGAGACCGGTGAGGCCGGCCGCGATGACCGCCTCCCTCAACACGTCCATGATCGCGCCCGTGACGAACACGGACTGATCGAACAACATGTCGATCTTGGTGCCCTTTGGCGCGGCTTGCCGGATCTGCGACAGATAGCTCTTAACGTTGTTGACGACCGACAGCGTCGAGGCATCGCCGTTCTTCAAGATGGGCTGCAGCACGGAGTGGCGGCCGTCCGCCCGCACGATGTTCTGTTGTGGCGGCGAGCCATCGCGGACATAGGCGACATCGCGAACCAGGATCGGCGTGCCATCAACCACCTTGACCGGGATCGCGTTGAGCGCCGCAATCGTCTCCGGCGCCGCGTTCAGCCGGATCGGATATTGCCGTTCCCCGATCTTGGACTGGCCGGACGGAACGACCAGGTTCTGGCTGGTGATCGCGTTGGTCACGTCCAGCGGTGTGAGCCCATAGCCCTGCAGCGCATGCATGTCGAGGTCGACCATGACCTGCCGCGGCGACCCGCCGTAGGGCGTCGGCAGCGTGCTGCCCGGCACCTCGGTAAGCGTCTGGCGAACGCGATACAGGGCGTAGTCATACAGTTGCGTCTGGCTCTGCTGGTCGGAGGACAGCGCAAGCTGGACCACCGGCACCGCAGATGCCGCAAACCGCATGACCACGGGCGGTTGAATCCCCGGCGGCATCACGGCGCGGATCGAGTTCATGGCCGACACCACCTGCGTGATCGCCAGATCGATCGAGACGTTCGGCTGGAAATAGATCCGCTCGATCGCCACGCCCTGCAGCGTCGTACTCTCCATTCGCCTGATGTTGTTGACGTTGTTGGACAGCGAATACTCGCTGTAGGTGGTGATCCGCTGAGACATGTCCGTCGTATCGAGGCCGGTATATGTCCACACCACCACGACGACGGGAATATCGACGGTGGGCAGCACGTCCTTCGGCATCACGACCGCCGCGCCCGCGCCGCCCAGCAACATCAATATCGATAACACGAAGAAAGATACGCGAAATTTCAGCGCGTATTTGACGAGACCCATGTGCGTCCCTTCGGTTTGGCTGAAAATTCAACCCACGGCGAAAAGTTCGCACCCGCGTCCGGGACGCAACTCATTGTGATGGGGCCGATTTGCCGACGCGATGAGCAGCGGGCGCGCGGCGGGTGATTCTCAAATGAACGGCTTGCCCCCGGTGACCGCGATCGTCGTTCCCGAGGTGTAGCTCGAGAGCGGATCGGCCAGCATGACATAGGTGGTCGCAAGCTCCGCCGGTTGTCCGGCCCGCTTCATCGGAACTTGCTTGCCGAAATTCTTCACCGCCTCCTCCGGCATGGTCGACGGGATCAGCGGCGTCCAGATCGGTCCCGGCGCGACCGCGTTGACCCGGATGCCCTTCTCCGCCAGCATCTGTGCGAGCCCACCAGTGAAGTTCTGGATCGCGCCCTTGGTGGTGGCGTAGGCGAGCAGGATCGGATTTGGCATGTCCGAGTTGACGGATGCCGTGTTGATGATTGCGCTGCCAGGCTTCATATGCGGCACGGCGGCCTTGGTCAGATAGAACATCGCGTGAATGTTGGTCTTGAAGGTGACCTCCCATTCCTCGTCGCTGATCTCGGTGATCTCACTGAATGTCGCCTGATGGGCCGCATTGTTGACGAGGATGTCGATGCCGCCAAGTTGGTCGACGGCGCGTTGAATGACGGACCGGCAGTGGCGTGGATCGCTGAGGTCGCCGGGGATAAGCACCGCCTTCCGCCCCTCCTGCTCGATCCGCGCTTTGACCTCCTGCGCGTCCTCGCTCTCATCGAGATAGGCGATCAACACGTCGGCACCCTCTCGGGCATAAGCAATCGCGACCGCGCGACCGATCCCGCTGTCACCGCCGGTGATGACGGCCTTCATGCCCGCAAGCTTGCCCGATCCCTTGTAGCTGGTCTCGCCATGATCGGGCCGCGGATTCATTTTCGATGTCAATCCGGGCATCGGCTGCTTTTGGTTCGGATAGGGCGGTTGCGGAAATTCGCGTTGCATCATGAACTCCTGCGGCAAGATGAATGCTCAATCTGCGAAGCAGGTCGATGTTCCTCTGGCAGGACTGAGAGGTGCGCGCTTGAGCGCGTTGGTTACGGAACTCCTGATTAGAAGCCTCACATCCGTTTGAGGCGAAAGCTTTTGGTTCCGGAAACGCCAATCGCCGGCATGCGTTGGCTTGCCTCACGAGGACGGAGACAACCAATGAACTTGAAGCTCTTGACCGCAACCGCCGTTATGACAGCCGCGGTGGCCTCGCCGGCACTCGCAGATCCTCATGCCCGGTCCGTGCCGGTACAGAACAGGCTCCAGCAGGAGCGCGCCTACTATCGGCATAGCTATTACGGCGGCGGCTACTACGAGCCCGGCTACTACGGCTCCTACAATCGCGGTTTCTGGCCCGGCGACGTCGCTGCGGACGTCATCGGCGGCGCGATCGGAACGGCAGGCGCGATTGCGACCGCACCTTTCGCCTACAATGCCTACGCCTATAACGGCTACTACAATCCCTACAACGGCTTTGCCTGTGAGCCCGGAACGGCCTTCATAGGCGCGGATGGTTTGCGGCATCTCTGCCAGTAACGATCCGGTACGAAGCAACCACGAAGCAAACGGAAGAGGCGGCCTTTTGGACCGCCTCTCTTGTTTTGATAGTCCGACGTTTGCCGCCTCAACCGACCTGCGTATGCTGGCCGCCCGGCTGGCAGATCTGGTGCAGCGAGGCTGCGGTGACATCACCCGCCTGGCTTCGTGCGATGTCGCCAAGCGAGACGATTCCGACCAGCCGCTTCCCACGATCGAGCACCGGCAGGCGCCTTACCTGGATGTCACCCATGTTCCAGGAAACCTCCTCGACATCCTGATCGTCGAAGCAATATTTCACATCCGGCGTCATCACCGCTCTGATCCTGGTGTCGGGACCACGCCCTTTTCCGATCGCGCGGACGGCGATGTCCCGATCCGAAATCATTCCGACGAGATGATCATCCTCCGCGACCGGCAGCAGCCCGACGTCAAGCTCCCACATGGCTTCCGCTGCATCTCTCACCGTGTCCTCGGGCGTGCAAAGCTGAACATCCGCCGTCATTACTTCAGAGACTCTCATGACGTCCTCCGCTCAAGTTTGGCCACCAACCGGCGACGCTGCCTCCCGTTCCCGGCCTTCCAGCGATTTCATGAACACATTCACTCGCTGGGAACGCGCACTTGCGTTGCGCATTAGCCATCAACAGATGTCGTCAGCACCGGAAGGAGTGTTTCGTGGCCAAACCTCGCGAGCCAAACGGCATTGAACCCGAGCATTCCGAAGAAGACATCCAGCGCCGGCAGTTCGGCCCGCGCGGCGTTCCCGGTGAGCCGGATCCCGCCAAGATGACGCCGCAGCGTGAGAAGAAGCAGCCCAAGAACGTCGATCCCGGCCACACGGCGTGAGCGTTGCGGAGAAGATGACGCCAGAGCATCAAGAACCTCGTCGCACTCATCGACGTGCCGATCCGACATCGCGGTACGCAACCTTATTGTCCTGCATCTGAGTTTCGTAAAAAGAAGAAGCCTCGGCTTGCCGAGGCTTCAATGACTGTATGGAAGAGGCCTTACTGCTGCTTCTTCGCTTTCGTGGATTTCATCTGCTTCTCTTTGGCGGCCTGATTGTATCCCCTCGTCGCCCAGTCTCCCTTGCCACTCATCGCCCCCGGGGCCGCCGCATATGACGGTACGGTCGTTGATGCGAGGGTCAGGCCAAGCAACGCAGCAATAGCGAGCAAAACTACAAGCTTCATAAATACCTCCTCCATAATTAAAAACGAGAACAATATAAAACCATTTCCATTTAAATGTGAATATATTTATTAACTTAAAACCATTTAAATATACCGATCGTCGGCCCGCATCCTCCGGACCTCCCGCTTGAACTTCGACAGCGCCGCGAAATTTCCGGATTTTCTGGTATTCCTCGCATGTACGGCTCGGCGCGACCAAGGTTCAGGTTCGCCCCTCAAGCTCATGAATTAAAATTTCGGCTTTTCACACGCCGCATTTTTATTTAAATTCTGGCCTCTAACGGCATTTTCATATTTTTATATTTACGAGACGCATCACAATGGACCAGACGATTGCCCGCTTGCGTGCCCACAAGAGCAACATTGAGAGGTATCGCCGCCTGCTCACAACCAAGCTGACCGAGGTTGAAAGGATATATCTCGAGACGCGGCTGTCCGAAGAACAGTCCGCCTTAGAGGCTGTCGCTATGCTCGAGCACGCTGGACTGTTCAGCGCCCGCTCATAAGCCGAGCATCGACGAAGACGATGGCCATGGCGCTTCGCGCCGCCGTTTCAGCCGCCCGCGGCTGAAACGCGCCAGACGGTGTTGCCGACGTCGTCCGCAATCAACAGCGCGCCGGTCTTGTCGAACGCCACGCCCACGGGGCGGCCGCGCGCCTGTCCCTGGTCGTTGAGAAATCCCGTCACAACGTCCTGGGCCGGGCCGTTCGGCTGTCCATTGCTGAAGGGCACGAAGATGACCTTATAGCCGTTCAGATTTGGCCGGTTCCAACTGCCGTGCTCGCCGACAAAGGCGCCGCCGCGATAATTCTGTGGAAGGCTGCTGCCCGTATAGAATGCAAGCCCAAGCGGCGCCACGTGCGAGCTCAGCGCGTAATCCGGCACGATGGCTTTCGCGACCAGGTCCGGCCGCTGCGGCTCGACGCGCGGATCGACGTTCTGGCCGAAATAGCTGTAGGGCCAGCCATAGAAACCGCCCTCTTTGACCGAGGTCATGTAATCGGGCACGAGGTCAGGCCCCAGCTCGTCGCGCTCGTTGACGATCGCCCACAGCGCATGGCTCTGCGGTTCGAAGCTCAAGCCGGCCGGATTGCGCAATCCTTCCGCATAGACGCGCCAGCGTCCGGTGTCGCGCTCGACTTCCAGGATCGCGGCGCGGTTCTTCTCCGCCTCCATGCCATTCTCGGTGATGTTGCTGTTGGAGCCGACCCCGACATAGAGCAGCGAGCCGTCGTCGCTCGCGACCATGCTCTTGGTCCAATGATGATCGATCGGGCCGCCCGGCAGATCGGCAAGCTTGCTGCCGGCCTCCGTCATCTTGGTCTCGCCCTCTTTGTAGGGATATCGAACGATGGCATCGGTGTTGGCGACGTAGAGATCATTGCCGACGAGCGCCACGCCGAAGGGCGAATTGAGATGGTCGAGGAAAACGCTGCGCTGTTCCGGCACGCCATCGCCATTGGCATCGCGCAACAACGTGATGCGATTGCTCGGCCCGGTCGACCCGCCGGAGGTCGCCCAGGATTCAACGAGCCCCATGGCGATATCCTTGGGCCGCTTGATGGACGGGGCTGGCGGCGCCTTGGATTCCACCACCAGGATATCGCCATTGGGCAGCACATAGAGCGAGCGCGGATGCTCCAGCCCCGTTGCGAGCGGCTGGATCTTCAGCCCTTGCGGGACCGTCGGCGTCTCGCCCTGTTTCCACCCGATCACATGGGCAATGTGCACCGGCGGCAGAAGAAATTGACTGAGAGCAGGAAGATTCGGGTGCGGCCCGATCTGCGCCTTGGGGTCGCCGCCGTCGTCGCAGCCGGCCAACGAAAGCACCGCCCCGCACAACAGCACGAGGGCGCCGACACGCCTCGCGCGTACCATCGCCGCTTTCGATGCCATCATCGCACCGCTCCGACGCCGTGACGATACACCATGGACCAGCCCAGCCAGCCGGTGATCGGCAGAATGAGAACGGTAATCGCCGACAGGATCAGGCCGGTGGGGACGACCGAGGTCCAGGCGTCGCGGGTATGCACGAGGGTGTTGAAGAAAGCGATGATGAGCACGAGCAGATTGCCGAGCATGTGCGGCCACGCCGGCTTCTGCGCCCGGATCATCCGGTTGCCGAGAAAATCGGTGAGACCGGCAATCCCTGCCAGTACGCCCATGATCAGGCCGGCCAAGAGCAGCCAGGCCGAGAAATCCGCCCACATGATTTCAGCGGTCAGCGCGTAGGCGATGTCGGTGAGCAAGGCTCCGATGAAGCAGACGATCGGAAACGGCACCAGCATTGGGTGGATCGGATGCCCGGCGATCTGCAAGGTCGGGCGGAGGATGTTATCCGAGGTCAAATCGACGTCTCCGAACTGCCATTCTTCGGTACGGCTGTGTCGGCAACGAAATCTACGAGCGGCCGTTCCTACGCCGCCCGGCATCAACGCGAAGGTGAATTGGAGCCTAGCGCAGCCTGACCCGGCATGGTCGGCGCCGGCCGGTCGAGCCACCCGCGCCCTGGCTGATCGGGCGCGCCGTTGCTGTTGGCGCTATCGCCGGCGGCTTGATTCTTCCAAGGCGTGTAGGCGTAAGGCGGGCCAGGACGGCGATGGCTACCATGATCGCGCTCAGGCACACGATGCCGATGCCGCGTCGCCGCGCGCGGGCTCAGCGACTTCTGCTGATCCGGATCGGTCATCTTGATTGTCCATTCGTTCGGCGGCAGGGAAGCAGCCAGCGTGAGTTTCAGCTCATGGTGCCCGGCAGGAAACAGCGGATCGTGGTGCCCAGGGAGCCCTTGATCGGCCACACCATGGTGCGTCCGGCCCGATTGGGTTCCGTGATCACGGCATCGTCGGGCACGGTGATCCACTCGCCATCGATGCGGACGCGGTAATGGCCGTCCTTAGACTCCCAATCCGGATCGGCGACCGCATAGCCGTCGGCCACGGAACAACACAGCCCCTTGCTGCTTTTGAGACTGTCAAACCAGGGTTTGAGCGGGGAATTGGCGTAACGACCATCGTCCCGCGCCGTTACGGACTTGACCGGCAGCGCTGCAAGCACGCTGGTGAGCACCAGCACAAAGCGTCCCTGTCTCATCAGCATGACCTAAACGCGTGGCAGGTCTACGATGAAAGCGTAACTTTGCGGCTTCAATATGCCATGCCGCGCATGGCCTGAGTGACCCAGACGCCGCGCATTTCGGGCAGCGGCGTTTTCACCAGATTAGCCCAAATCCCGCCGCCAATGAGTAAAATGGCCGTGGTGGCGAACGTCAACTTCCCGAGATAGCTCATGACCTGACGCGTCCCGCACGCATTCAGTGTTTGTTGATGTTCCTTCAATTCCCATGGGCGAGTTTCGTTCCTATGTCACAGGAATGCCCGGTCGTTGGGCGCCTCCCACGACCGTCCGCGTCCTGCAGAGCCGAACCTTGCCGCCCTCCTCTGGTTTGATTCAAGAACCGGATGGAGGAGAGAGCGATGGTCGCCAACAGCAAACGCCAGCTTGCCGAGTTCGTGATCGACAAAGCGTTTGAGCCGGTGATGCGGGCAAGGCCGGACGGCAAGTCGGATTCCGACCGACGGACGCTGCAGCATCTGCAGGACGCAACCCGGGCCGAAATCGAGCGCTACCGCGGCTACCGTTCGGCGGCGGAGTTGATCACCAATTTCAAGCGGGATTTGAGGTCCGAGCCCGCCAAGAAGGTGCACGCGCAGTTGCGCCGGCTGCACCTTCCGACCCTTGAAGACATCGAGGACGAATTTGAAGGCAAGGTGCGCTCGCTCGGCCTGCGCCGGCACGGCTGAGGCGCAGCCGGCCATGGGGACTGATGGTGCTCCGCAAAAGGCCGAGCGCTAGCCCTCCCGGCCTAAACGTGAACCGCGTTGCGCGCGACGACATTGCGGTAAAAGGATGCGCTGAGCTTCGGCCTGCGAACCAACGTTTCGAAATCGACATGGTAGATCCCGAAGCGCTTCTCCAGGCCGAAAATCCATTCGAAATTGTCCATCAGGCTCCAGAGAAAATAGCCGCGAACCGGCGCGCCCTCCGCGATGGCGCGCTGCAACTGCGTGAGATAGTTGCGCAGATACATGATGCGGTCGAGGTCGTAGATCTTGCCGTCCGGCCTGATCTCGTCAGAGGACGACGTGCCGTTTTCGCTGATATAGATGGTCTCGACGGCCCAGATCTTCGCCGCCAGCCGCGGCACCCAATAGGCGGTCTCCGGACCTATCCTGAGCCATTCCGAGCTCATATGCGGGAAAGAACTCGGGAAAGGCAGCACCGAAAAGCCGGGAGCGTGCTCGGCGGCGACTATATAAAACTGTGGCGCGTAGATGTTCAGGCCGATGAAATCGTTCCTTGAGCCGATGATCTTCAGCTCGTCCTCGGTAAAGGTCGGTGCATTCGCGCCGGCATAGGCAAGGAAGTGCTCGGTGTATTTGCCCTCGAGGATCACGTTGAGAAAGCCGGCGTTGAGTTCGCGCGTGGCGATCTCCGCGGCACGGACATTCTCCGGCGTGTCGATCGCAGGCACGCAGGCGGCGATGTTCTCGGCCGGGCCGACCTTCGTTCCGGCGTGCCCATGAGCGCGAATGGCCTGCAACGAAAGTCCGTGGGCCAGGGCAACATTGTGGCGAACCTGATTGAGCTGTTTCTGGGGAAGCTTGAGCCCCGGCGCATCGATACCGAGGCCGTAGCCGAAATTCACGAAGCGCCCGACTTCGTTGATGGTGAAGATGGTCTTCACGCGATCGGTCAGGCGCTCCGCCACATAGGCCGCATAGTCGGCGAAGGCTTTTGAGGTCTCGGTGGACTGCCAGCCGCCGACGCGGTCCTGCAGCGCCTGCGGCAGATCCCAATGATAAAGCGTTGCGTAGGGCTCGATGCCGTTCGCCAGCAGCTCGTCCACGACGCGGTTGTAAAAATCGAGGCCCTTGGGATTGGGCGCGCCGGCCCCTTCCGGAAACACCCGCGGCCAGGCGATGGAGAAGCGATAGGCCTTCGCGCCAAGCTCCTTGATCAGGCCGACATCTTCCTTGTAGCGGTGATAGTGATCATTGGCCCGATCGGCATTCGTCCCGTCGGCGATATGGCCGGCTTGATGCGAAAAGGTGTCCCAGATCGAGCGCCCGCGCCCATCCTCATTGACGGCGCCCTCGATCTGATAGGCCGACGTGGCCGTGCCCCAGATGAATCCGCTCGGGAAGCTGCCGGACGCCAATCGGCCGGCTGCGGGCTCCGCTGGCCTCTCGTCCGCTTTCGCGGGCGTCGCGGCGATGCCGAGCGCAAGACCCGCAAGCTTCGCAAACGTCCGGCGCGAAAAATTGTCCAGCACCTTCAAATCCCCTACACAAATCCCGTCGGACTGGCTGGCCGGCTCGCGCCGTCGCAAGCCCAAATCACGGGTCGACGACCGCCAATCTGCTCGAAAACCGGAGGCGGGACAACCCGACCGCGGCAAGTTGATCGGGCAGTTGCGACAAGCGACAGCACCGCTGCGCCTCACCTTGATCTCGACGGCAGGCTACGGTTGACTGGCCGCGATGCTCGCGGGCGATCCTATGCGAGGCTTGAAGCAACAATGAACGGATAAAACACTAAGGAGCAAATCGTGATTGGATTCCAGATCCGCAAGCGCGAGCGCAAGGTGGATGCGGCACTCGTCGCGCGATTCCGCGAACTGCCGGTCGCCAACATCAGTGATTCGATGTCACGGATGACGGCGGGCGGCGCCGGCCTGCGCCCGATACACCGCGGCGGCGTGCTCGCAGGTCCGGCCTTCACGGTGAAGACAAGGCCCGGCGATAACCTCATGGTGCACAAGGCGCTCGATCTCGCCGAGCCCGGCGATGTCATCGTCGTGGACGGCGGCGGCGACCTCACCAACTCCCTGATCGGGGAAATGATGGTGGCGCATGCGCAGGCCCGCGGCATCGGCGGCATCGTCATCCATGGCGCGATCCGCGACTACGACACGCTGCATGCCGGCGACTTTCCGGTGTTCGCGGCGGGGGTCACCCATCGCGGGCCCTACAAGGATGGTCCTGGCGAGATCAACGTGCCGATCGCGATTGAGGGCATGGTGATCGCGCCCGGCGACCTCATCGTCGGTGACGGTGACGGCATCGTCTGCGTGCCCTACGATGTCACGGCGGAAGTTTTGAAGGCAGCCGAAGCCAAGCACCAGGCCGAGATCAAGCAGCTCGCCGCGATCAAGGACGGCCGCAGCGACCGCGCCTGGGTCGATGCGACGCTCGCAAGGCTCGGCTGCACGATCCAGAGCTGACGTTTGCGGACATCTGAGGGAGGACATCGTGCTCAATGATTTCGGGATGACGCATCCCATGGGGTGCGCCTGCTGCGGCCCGCGCCTCAATCCGTGGCGGGTGGCCTCCGGCGGCTCATCGCTTCCGCCGGCGACGAACATCGAAGCCATCGAGGGACGCTCGCGCGCGGCCGGCGCGGGCGGCATGATCGTCGACTGTCACGGGCATTACACCACTGAGCCGACCGCCATGCTGGACTGGCGCAAGCGCCAGATCGCTGCGATCAATGATCCCTCGCAGATGCCGAGCGTCGACTCCCTCGAGATCAGCGATGACGAGCTGCGCGAATCGGTCGAGGGCGCCCAGCTCAAGCTGCAGCGCGAGCGCGGCACGTCGCTCACGCTGTTCTCGCCGCGCGCCTCCGGCATGAGCCACCACATCGGTGATGCCGGCGTCAGCGCGGCGTGGTCGCGCCTGTCCAACGGCATCATCTATCGCCTGACGCAGCTTTATCCGAAGAACTTCGCCGGCGTCTGCCAGCTCCCGCAATCCCCCGGGGTCGAGCCGAAAAACTGCATCGCGGAATTGACGCGCTGCGTCGAAGAGCTCGGCTTTGTCGGCTGCAATCTCAATCCGGATCCCAGCGGCGGCTATTGGACCGATCCGCCGCTGACCGACCGCTGGTGGTATCCGCTGTACGAAAAAATGGTCGAGCTCGACGTGCCCGCGATGATCCATGTCAGCGCTGCGGCCAACCCCGTCTTTCACACCACCGCGAGCCACTACATCAACGGCGACACCACCGCCTTCGTGCAATTCCTCATGTCGGACCTGTTCAAGGATTTTCCGACGCTAAGGTTCATCATCCCGCATGGCGGCGGCGCCATTCCCTATCATTGGGGCCGCTATCGCGGCATCGCCCAGGACCAGAAGCGGCCGCCTTTATCCGAAAGCATCCTGAAGAACGTGTTCTTCGACACCTGCGTCTATCACCAGCCGGGCATCGATCTTTTGACGCGCGTGATCCCCGCCGAGAATATCCTGTTTGCGTCCGAGATGGTCGGCGCGGTCAGGGGCGTCGATCCCGAGACCGGGTTCAATTACGACGACACAAGACGCTATATCGAGGGATCAACGAGCCTGACGCCTGAGCAGAAGCGCGCGATCTTCGCCGGGAATGCCCGGCGCGTCTACAGCCGCCTGCCCGCGGAACTCTTCAACTGAATTGCTCAACCCGTCATCCCTGAGGGGCTCGCGCCACCGAGCCTCGAAGGATGAACGGCCGCTCTTTTTCGATTGTTTATATGATGATCGTACTTTAATATGAAGGGATCGACAGTATGGAGGCTCGTCATGTCAGGCCAAGCGTGGCGAAAGACGGCGTGCAATCTCTGCTACATCAATTGCGGCATCGAGGTGCTGGTCGAGGATGGCCGCATCGCCAAGGTGCGCGGCGATCGTGACAATCCGAAGTCGCAAGGTTACCTCTGTAACAAGGCAGGCCGCATTCCCTTCTATGCCCATCACGCGGACCGGCTGACCACGCCCTTGCGCCGCCGCGCCGACGGCGAGTTCGAGGCGATCGACTGGGACACCGCGATCGCGGAGATCGCGTCACGCCTGCGCGCGCTGGTCAATCGTCACGGCGGCAAGAGCATCGCGCTCTATGGTGGCGGCGGCCAGGGCAACCACGCCGGCGGCGCCTATGTCAATGCGATGCTGCGGGCCCTGGGCTCACGCCACGTCTTCAATGCACTGTCGCAGGAGAAGACCGGCGACTTCTGGGTCAACGGCCATTTGTTCGGCAGCCAGACCTGCCATACCGCGGAGGACGTGCACCACTGCGACCTCCTGTTCGTGATCGGCGCCAACCCTTGGGTCGCACACGGCTTTCCGAACGCGCGCGACCAGCTCAACCAGATCCGCAAGGATCCGGCCCGCAAGCTGATCGTCATCGATCCGCGCCGCACCGAGACCGCCGAGATGGCCGATCTGCATCTGGCCGTGCGGCCCGGGGCGGATGCGTTCCTGCTCGGGGCGATCCTCGCGACGCTGTTGCGGCGGGATGCGGTGGATCACGAATTTCTCGCCCAGCACACGACCGGCTTTGCCGAAGTGAAAGAGACGCTGCTGCGCATCCCTGTCGAGGATTGGGCGCGCGCCGCGGACATTCCGCTCGGCGAGGTCGAGCGCTGCGCAGACATGATCGTTGCCGCCAGGGCGATGACCGTACGCGTCGAGCTTGGCATCCAGCAAGGCGTCAATTCGACGCTCAATTCCTATCTGGAAAAGCTGCTGATCATGCTGACCGGCAGTTTCGGCCGCAAGGGCACCAACCAGCTCCATAGCTGGCTGCAACCGCTGTGGGGCAACACGCCCAATCAGAAATTTGCGCCGACGGACACCGAAGTCATCGCCGGCCTTCTGCCGCCCAATCTGTTCCCGCAGGCGGTGCTGACCGATCATCCGGACCGCTTGCGCGGCGTATGGATCGACAGTTCGAACCCCGCGAATACCGCAGCGAACACGAGCGAGGTGGAGAAGGCGTTGCGGGCGCTCGAACTCTGCGTCGTCGTCGACGTCGCCATGACCGAAACGGCGCGGCTGGCGCATTACGTGCTGCCCGCCTCCTCCCAATACGAGAAATGCGAATTCACGCTGTTCAATTTCGAATTTCCGACGAACTACTTCCATGTGCGGCCAGGCGTGGTGCCGCCGCTCCAAGGCACCCTGCCCGAGCCTGAAATCTACACGCGGCTCTCGCGTGCGCTGGGGCTTTTGCCGGGCGATAATGTGCTGGCGCCCTTGCGCGAGGCGGCGCTCCGCTCGCGCCCCGCTTTCGCCGCGGCGTTCCGCGCCTTCATGGCGGAAAACCCCGCCGCCGTGCCGCTCGGCGCGCTTGTGCTCTACAACACGCTCGGCCCCTCGCTCCCCGACGGAACGGCCGCGGCTGCGCCGCTGTGGGGAGCCGCGCTCGCCTGCGCGAAACGCGCGCCGGAGGCGGTGCGACGCGCACTCAGGCTCGGCGAGGAGGTGGCGGATGCGCAGCTCGGTGATGCGCTGTTCGACGCGATCGTCAACGCGCGCAGCGGCGCCGCAATCACGACGCATATGTACGAAGAGGTGTGGTCGCTGATCGGCCACCCCGACCACAAGGTGCATCTTGCGATTCCCACCCTGCTCGAATGGCTGAACAGGCTCGATCCCGCGGTCACAGGCGCGCCGAGCGACTATCCCTTCATTCTCGCGGCCGGACAGCGGCGGATGTTCAATGCCAACCAGATCTTTCGCGATCCCGCCTGGCGGCGCGACGATCCCGACGGGGCGCTCTTGATCAACGCCAAGGACATGGCCTCGTTGGGCGCCAGCGACGGCGAATGGATCGCGGTGACATCGCGGGCCGGACGCATCGTCGCCCGCTGCAAGGCCGACGACAGCGTACGCGAGGGACAGTTGGCGCTGCCGCACGGTTATGGCCAGTCCTATCCGACGAGGGACGGCGAGCGCCTAAGCAACGGCCCGCGCGTCAACGTGCTGACCGACAGCCGGAATTGCGATCCGATCGCCGGCACGCCCTATCACAAGCATGTCGCCGTCCGGCTCGAGAAGCTGCCGATGGCGGAAGCCGCGGCTTATGAAGAGCTGTCGCGCCGCATTCATCTGTGACGAGCGCGACCATTCACGATCGCGCAAATGCATGCAGGCCCGCGAAGAGCGGGCGCGTGTGGCAGCCTTCCGCGCACAGGCCAGCGCCTAGCCGACCCAGCGCTTGGTGTTCTTGTCCTCGCCGGGCAGCGCGATGTGCAATTCCTGCGCGCGCGCCTTGATCGTTCTGATCGGGCGGCCGAGCTTCACGGTCATCAGCGTAATGCTCTTCCCGGCCGAGGCCATCGTGCGCAGCAGGTTGTCGTCCTCTTCGGTCCAAAACCGACCGTGACGCTTGATTGGAGTGCTCATGGTGAATGTCTATCGGGCCCATCACGGGTGATGCGGCCTGACTGGCTCAAAACCTGGTTCCGAGTGAACAGATGATGCGCGTGGCCGCGAATTCAAGGAAGGAAGCTGTATTCTATCAATAAGTTAACCCACCCATCGGCCGGCGGCGGGCGCCTGCGTCACAACGGCCGGCCGCCGGAACTGCGCCGCTGGTTCCACGTTGGTTCCATTGGATTTGTTAGGCGGTTTTCTCCCGGCTCGGACAGGCGCACGTGCCCCATCGTGTCAACGTTCCACTCAGTAACCTGCGTGCAGTCGTGATCGTGATCGTCGTCGCGTTTCATTCGGTGCTGCCGTACCTCGCCTCTCAACCGCCTCAGCCCTTCGCCTTCGATGTGCCGCCCTACCGCTGGGTGGCGTTTCCGATCATCGATCATGAACGCTGGTTCGGTTTCGACCTGTTCTGCGCCTGGCAGGACGTCAGCCTGATGTCGCTGATGTTCTTCCTGGCCGGCCTATTCGCCCCCGCGAGCCTGGATCGCAAGGGAAGTCGCGTCTATTTGCGCGAGCGCTGGTGGCGGATTGGATTGCCGTTCCTGCTTGCGGCCGGGGTGCTCAGTCCGCTGGCTTATTACGCATCCTATCGCCTGACCGCCGCCGCGCCGTCGCTGTCGGCCTTTTGGGAGCATTGGCGGGCGCTGCCGATGTGGCCGGCCGGACCGGCGTGGTTCTTATGGCAGCTCTTCCTGCTCAGCACGCTCGCGGCGGCGCTTCGCGCCCTCGCGCCGCAAAGCCTGACGCGCTTGGGTCGCCTTGCGGGGAGCTTGAAAGACCGGCCGCTTGCGTTCTTCATGGGGCTGACGGCGCTCTCTATCCTGGCCTATGTACCGCTGGTGATGGCCTTCAACCCTTGGGACTGGACCTCGTGGGGTCCATTTTCGTTCCAGCTCAGCCGTCCCTTGCTCTATCTCCTCTATTTCTTCGTCGGCTATGCCATCGGCGCGGCCGGCACGCAGCACGGCCTGCTCCGTGGCGACGGCCAGCTCGCAAAGCATTGGTGTGCCTGGCTCGTCGCTGCCGTTGCAAGCTTCGCGCTGTGGGGCGTCCTCACGTCGCTGACCCTAAAAGGCTGGGACAACAGTCCGCTCGCCTATCGCCTGGCGGCCGCATTCGCATATCCGCTCGCCTGCGCGAGCGGCGTACTGTGCATGCTGGCGATCTGTCTCAAGCTGATGCGAACACAACATCGCGTGCTCGACAGCCTCTCGCGCAACGCCTATGGCATTTATCTTCTGCATTATGTTTTCGTCGTGTGGCTGCAGTATGCGCTGCTCACGATTCCTTTTGACGCACTTGCCAAGGCTGCAATTGTCTTGTGTGGCGCGCTGGCGCTAAGCTGGGGCGCAAGTAGCGGATTGACCGCATTCAACCCGCGCCACTTCGGCACGCCCGGCGGGCGCGCGATGGCGGATCAACCGCGCTAACGGAATAGGCAGATGTCCCTGACGTTCACACTGGCCTCCCGCAATCTATTCCACGACCGACTCCGCTTCGTCGCCACCCTGATCGGGATCATGTTCTCGGTCGTCCTCGTGATGGTTCAAATGGGCCTGTTTCTCGGTTTCGGCCACATGGTCACGATGATGATCGATCATGCCTCCGGCGATATTTGGGTGGTGCCGAAAGGAGCGAAGTCCTTTGAAGACCCTTCCCTGCTCGACCTCAAGCTGCGCAATCGCGTGGCAGGCGTTGCCGGCGTCGCAAGCGTCATTCCGGTGGTGATCGGCTTTTCGGACTGGCGGCTGGACAGCGGCGAGGTGACGCCTGTTTTTATCGTCGGGCTCGATCTGCACGATGGCGGCTTGCATCCATGGAATGTGGTTGAGGGCGACGTGCAGGCTCTGGGGCAAGGCCCCAATGTCGCGGTCGACCGCTCCTATTTCGAACGGCTCGGCGTCGACGGCGTCGGCGGGACCGCGGAGATCCGCGGCCGCCGCGTCAAGGTTGCCGCGATCACCGATGGAATTCGCTCTTTCACGACGACGCCCTACATCTTTGTCGACGTCAAGAATGCGCGCACCTACACCGGTACGCCACCGGACCGCGCCAGCGATCTTTTGGTGCGGCTTGATCCAGGCACCGATCGCGACAAGGCAATCGAGGCCATCAAGGCCCAGGTCGGCGATGCCGAGGTGCTTTCGGCCAGCCAGTTCCGAAAGCGCAGCCGCGACTTCTGGCTGTTCGGGACCGGTGCCGGCGCCGCGCTGTTCGCCGGCGCCCTGCTCGGCGTGATCGTCGGCACGGTGATCGTAGCCCAGACGCTTTATTCCAGCACCAAGGATCACTTAAGTGAATTTGCGACCTTGCGCGCCATGGGCTCTTCCAACGGCTATATCTATAACGTCATCATTTATCAGGCGCTGCTCAACGCGGTCATCGGGTTCGCCTTTGCGGCCGCGATCGGCGCCGTGGTGGTTCAGATGACCGCGAAGAGCGCGCTGCCGATCGTGATCACGCCCTGGTTGGTCGCCGGCTTGCTGGCGCTCACGATCCTGATGTGCGTGATTTCGGCGATCGGCGCCATCTTCCGCGTGGTGCGGATCGATCCAGCGACGGTGTTCATGGCATGAGCGACTGCATCATTGAAGCCAAGTCCGTCACACGAAAGCTGGGAAGCGGCGCCCGCGAGGTGCGGGCGCTACGCGGCATCGACCTGTCGCTAAGCCGCGGCGAGCTCACGCTGTTGATGGGCCCCTCGGGCAGCGGCAAGACCACCCTGCTGCTTGTGCTCGGATGCATGCTGACGCCGACGTCCGGCACCGTTACCGTATGCGGAACATCGACCACCAACCTCGACAAGGAGGCCCTTGCAAAGCTCCGGCGCGATCATATCGGCTTCGTGTTCCAGTCCTATCATCTGTTTCCGACATTGACGGCGGCGCAGAATGTGCAGCTTGCGCTCGATATCCGCGGCGATCATCGCGGCGCGGCCGTGAAGCGATCGCGCGAGGCGCTCGCGATGGTCGGACTTGGGTCCAAGATCCGCAGCCTGCCGAACGCGCTGTCGGGCGGCGAGCAGCAGCGCGTGGCGATCGCGCGCGCCATCGTCGCCAATCCCTCGGTCGTCCTCGCCGACGAGCCGACCGCCGCACTTGACGGCGAGAACGGACGCACGATCATGCGCACCCTGGCCGATATCGCGCATCAGCGCGAGCGCGCGGTGCTTGTCGTCACCCATGATCCGCGCGTCGTCCCCTTCGCCGACCGCATCATCCACATCGAGGATGGGTTGCTGGTCGACCAGCCCGCCGGCGAGGTCGAGCGCTTGCGCCTGCCAAAAGCAGCCGGCTAGCAGAGCGATCGATGAGCCTGCGCGGCGAATTCGTGCGCCTCGGCACTCGCGCTTTTCTCAAATGGCGCAGCCGACGATTCGATCTCGACGCCTGGCGCACCGGCATGCGCGCCACCAAGCATCTGGTGCCGCATCCTCCGTCGCGCTGCCACACGACGAAGGTCCTGGTCGACCGGCGAACGCTTTACCGGATCGAGACCGATCGCTCCCACGGCGCGCGTCACCTGCTTTACCTTCACGGCGGCGCCTACATTTCCGGCGCGCCCGCCCATTACAGGCACTTCACCTGGCGGCTCGCGGACACGTTCAAGGCCTGCGTCTGGGCCCTGGAATATCGACTTGCGCCTGAACATCCCTTTCCGGCGGCGCTCGATGATGCGGTGGCGGCCTATACCTGGCTGCTTCACAACACGCCGGATGCCCGCCGCCTGTTTGTGATGGGGGATTCCGCAGGCGGCGGATTGACCCTCGGCTTGCTGCTGCGGCTGCGCGACGAAGGCAGGCCGCTTCCGTCCGCCGGTGTGGCCTTGTCGCCGTGGACCGACCTTGCGCTGACCGGCCGATCGCTGCGAGAGAACGCCGCATCCGATCCCATGTTGAATGCCCACCATCTGCCTATCTTCGTCGATTATTACCTGGCCGGTGCCGATCCGCGCGCGCCCTATGCCTCACCGCTTTACGGCGATCCGGCCGGGCTGCCGCCGGTGCTGGTCCAGGTCGGCGGCGATGAGATTTTGCGGGACGATGCCGTGCGGATGGCAGAGAAGCTGCAATCGCAAAATCCGCTCAGCCGCCTGGAGGTCTGGCCGCGCATGCCACACGTCTGGCAACTCTTCGTCCCCTTCCTGCCCGAAGCGAACCGCGCGATCGCGCAGATCGGCGATTTCATCGCGGACGTACAGCGCTGAGCCCTGCTCGTTGTCAGGCCGACATGGCAGCGGCCGGAACTTCGCCGGGACCCGCGAACAGCCTGCGGCCGGGAACGGCATCCAGCAGCGCGCGGGTGTAAGGATGCTGCGGGGCGCGAAACACCTCTCGGGTTTCGCCCTGTTCGACGATCGCCCCGCGCTGCATCACCACGATCCTGTCAGCGATTTCCGCTGCAACCCGCAGATCGTGCGTGATGAAGAGCATGGCGAGGTTCATCTCCTCGCGAAGCTCGGCGAGCAGCGCCAGGATGTTGGCCTGCACCGAGACGTCGAGCGCCGAGACCGCCTCGTCCGCGACCAGCACCAGCGGCTTTAGCGCCAGCGCACGCGCAATGCAGATGCGCTGGCGCTGACCGCCGGAAAACTCGTGCGGATAGCGGTCGACCGCGCTTTCACTCAGGCCGACCCGAGCCACGAGCTTCTTGGCCTCGGCCATCGCCTCCTCTGCGGAAACGCCATAGGCGATCGGGCCGCTGGCAATGGCCGCGCCGATCTTCTGGCGCGGATCGAGCGCCGCAAACGGATCCTGGAATACGATCTGCACCTTGCGCCGCACTGCACGCAATTGCGCGCCACGCAGTTTCAGGAAATTCTCCCCGGCGAAATCGAGTGTGCCGGCGTCAGGCTCGATCAGCCGCATGATGATGCGGCCGAGCGTCGATTTCCCCGAGCCTGACTCGCCGACGACGGCGACAGTCTCGCGCGGGCGCAGCGCCAAGGCGACGTCACGAACCGCCGGCACACGCCGCGGCGGACGAAACAGGCCTTGCCGCGTGACGAATGTCTTGTTGAGACCAAGCGCCTCGAACAGCGGCTCACCGCCGATCTCCCTCACCGCAGCCGAAGGCGGACGTTTGCCGGGAACTGCCGCGATCAGCGCCTTGGTGTAGGGATCTTTCGGCGCCCGCAGGATCTCGTCGACGCTGCCCTGCTCCACCACGCGCCCGCCGCGCATCACCACCACGCGATCGGCGATGTCCGCGACCACGCCGAAATCATGGGTGATGAACAGCACGCCCATGCCGCGCTCGGCCTGCAGGCGACGGATCAGCAGCAGGATCTGTTTTTGGGTGGTTACGTCGAGCGCCGTGGTCGGCTCATCCGCGAGCAGGAGCGACGGATTATTCGCCATCGCCATGGCGATCATGATGCGCTGACGTTGCCCGCCGGAGAGCTGGAAGGGATAGCTGCGCGCGAGCGTCGCAGGCTCCGGCAAGCCGACCGCAGCGATCAGCTCCAGCACTCGCGCGTCGAGCGCGGCGCGCATGGGCCTTGGTCTGGCATGGGTAATGATCATCTCGGCGATCTGGTCGCCGACGCGCGCCAGCGGATTGAGCGCGCTGAGCGGCTCCTGGAAGATCATCGAAATGGCGCCGCCCCGCAGCCGCCGCATGGCGGCATCATCGGCGTGCGCAAGATCGCTTCCGCCATAGCGGATAGCGCCGCCGGCAACGGTCACGTTGGGCGGAAGCAAGCCCAGCACCGCATGCGCGGTGATCGACTTGCCCGAACCGGATTCGCCGACGAGGCACACGATCTCGTTGCGCGCCACGGAGATCGAGACATTCTCGACGGCGAGGCCGCGGTCACCCCCCTTCGGCAACGCGACCGACAGCTTCTCGATCGACAGCAGCACCTCGCTCATGCCGCGCGCACCTTTCGCGCCACGCGCGGGTTCAATGTGTCGTTGAGACCTTCGCCGACCAGGTTGATCGCGAGCACCGTCAGCAGGATCGCAATGCCCGGAAACACGCTCATCCACCACGCTTGCCGGATCACAGTGCGTGACGCGCCGATCATGAATCCCCATGACATCAGGTTGGGATCGCCGAGGCCCATGAAGCTCAACGCGCTCTCGACCAGGATCGAGGTCGCGATCGTCAGCGAGCCGGTGACGATGATGGGCGACAGCGCATTGGGAAGGATATGGCGCAGCACGACCACCAAGGGCGGCTGGCCCTGGCAGACCGCGGCCTGCACGAATTCGCGGCCGCGAAGCCGCAAGAACTCGGCCCGCGTCAGCCGCGCCACCGGCGGCCAGCTCACGGCGCCGATCGCGACCACCACGTGCGTCAGGGTCGGCCCGAGCGTGGCAACCAGAAGGATGGCGAGGATGAAGCCGGGGATGGTCTGGAACAGTTCCGTCAGCCGCATCATCGCGTCATCGACCTTGTCGCCGAAATAGCCGGCGACCGCCCCGATCGCGACGCCGATCAAAACCGCGGCCAGCGTTGCCGCGATCCCGATCATCAGCGACACCCGCGCGCCATAGGCGATGCCGGCGGCAACGTCCCGGCCGAGCATGTCGCTGCCGAGCAGCAGGCCTTCGCTGAGCGGCGGCTGGAACGGCGCCCCGACCATGTCCCAGGGACTATCCGGAAACAGCACCGGCGCCGCCGCGGCCAGCGCGAGCACCGCGACCAGGATGACAAGACCGATCATGCCGGTCGGATGGCGAAGGAAGGCTTTGAGCGTATCCATGATCTACCCCGCTCAGGACGCCGCACGCAGGGCGACGCGGGGGTCGATCAGCCGGTAGATCGCATCGGTGATCAGATTGAGCACAATGACAATCACCGACATCACCAGAAAGATACCGAGCATCACCGGGTAGTCGCGCTGCAGCACCGCGTCATAGATCAGCCGGCCCAGACCCGGCCAGGCGAACACGGTCTCGATCACCACCGCGCCACCGACCAGCGCGCCCGCCTGCATGCCGGCAACCGTCACGACAGGCAGGATGGCGTTGCGCAGGATGTGGCGGGCGATGATGTTGCCCTGCGTCAGCCCTTTGCTGCGCGCCGTCTTGATGAAGTCCTGATGCATGACCTCGATCACCGAGGAGCGCGTCAATCGCGCGTAGATCGCAAGATAAACCGCGGCGAGCGAGGTGGCCGGCAGCACCAGATGCGCGGCGATGTCGCCCAGGCGCTGCAACGGGCTCATCTCGACGCCGATAGTGACGTAGCCGAAGGGCGGCAGCCAATCGAGCTTGACCGAGAACAACAACACCAGCATCAGGCCAAGCCAGAACACCGGCATGGCATAGAGCAAGAGAGAGACGATCGTCAGCAGCGTGTCGGACCATCGTCCGGCGCGGACGCCGGCGAGCACGCCGAGCACGACTCCGGCAGTCAGCGCGATGAGGAACGCGGTCGCGGTCAAGAGCAGGGTCGCCGGCAAGCGCTCGGCGATCAGCGCGCGGACCGGGCGCTGCTGCCGGTAGGAGTAGCCGAGATCGAGCGTTACGACGCGCTTGAGATAAATGGCGAGCTGCACCGGATAGGGCTTGTCGAGGCCATATTCGGCGCGAAGCTGCGCCAGCAGTTTGGCGTCGGCTGCCCCGCTTTGGCTGGCGATGACCTGGGCCGGGTCGCCCGGCGCGGCGTGCACCAGGATGAAGTTGAACGTAGCGATGACCAGCACCACGCCAACGAACTTGGCCACCCAGCCGACGATCGGAAGCACGATCGCGGCACCGCGGCCACCTGATACAGCCGACACCGACATGCTCATCCGAACGACACCGCCCCGAAGGTCTCGTGGACGCCGATCGCGGTCGTGATCACATTCTTCAGCCGCTTGTCCATGAAATTCGGGTAGTCCTGCTCGATCAGCCAGACGATCGGGACGTCCTCGACCAGGATCTTCTGCACCGCGCTGTAGAGCTCCTGGCGCTTGTCGTCGCTGGTCGCGACCGCCGCCTCCTCGAACAGGCGATCGACCTCCGGATTGGAATAGCCCGCCGTGTTGGAGAACAGCACGCCTTTCCGGATGTTCGAGCTGATATAGGTGCGCGACACGCCGATCGCGGGATCGCCAAGCTGGTAGACGAGGTTCATCGTCATCGAGAAGTCCCAGTTGCCGCACTTCTCCGCCCAGCCGGCGATATCGGTGCCCTGCAACTGGACATCGATGCCGACGCGGCCGAGCGACTGGCGGATGAACTCCGCGGCCCGCTGGTAGATCTCGCCATAAGGCGGCACCAGATAGGGGATCGAGACACGCTTGCCGTCCGGTCCGGGCTTCAGGCCCATGTCGTCGAGCAGCGCCTTGGCTTTGTCGAGGGAGTATTCGTACTGCTTGACGTCCTTCTCGTAGAAGCGGGTCTTCGACGACACCGGACCGGTTGCGACCTTGCCGAGACCGAAATAGACGCGCTGCAGCAGCGCCTTGCGGTCGATCGCGTACATCACGGCCTGGCGGAAGCGCTTGTCGTTCATCGGCGCGATCCGGTTGTTCAGCTCCAGCCATTGATGCGGCGCGAATAGCTCATAGCCCTTGGTGGTCATGGTGACGTTCGGTAGCTGCGCGAGCCGCTGCACGTCAAAAGCTTCGACATCGGACCACTGGGTGAGCTGGACGGTGCCCTGCTCGAGCGCGACCGAGCGCGAGGCGGCATCCGGAATCACGCGGTAGATGATCTCGTCCAGATGCGGTTCGCCGGGGCGGTAATATCCCTCATGCTTGACCAGGTGCACGTGCGATCCCCGCACCCATTCCTTCAGCTTGAACGGACCGCAGCCGATCGCCTTTTGGTTGGCCGGGTTCTTCCGGTAGTCGGTGCCTTCGTAGATGTGCTTGGGCACGATCGGCGCGGTTGTGCAGTCGAAGGCGCTGAGAAACGGCGCAAACGGCGTCTTCAGCTTGAACACCACCGTGAGCGGATCCGGCGCTTCAGCGCTCTCGACCCGCACAAAGATGCCGCGGGCGCGCGCGTGCGTTTCGGGCAGGAGTTTTGTCACGGAGAAGATGACATCGTCGGCCGTCAGCGGCGTGCCGTCATGAAAGGTGATGTTGGGAAACAGCTTGAAGGTATAGGTCTTGCGATCCTCGGAGACTTCCCAGGATTGGGCGAGCCCAGGCAGAGGCTTCAAGTCAAAATCGTAACGCAGCAGGCTCTCATAGATCTTACCGCCGAGCGTCAGGGTCGGCTGTTGCTGGTTCAAGGCGGTGACGAGAATCGGTGGCTCCGGCTGAATGATGGTGTTCAGCGTGCCGCCGGTCTGGCCCGCGGACCGCGTGATGCCGAGCGGAAACCCGGTGATGCCCATGGCTCCTGCCGCCAGACTCAGCTTGGCGAACTCTCGTCTATTCATTCCGTCCCTCGTTTTCCGTATCACTCAATTGGTATCGCGAGAACTCAAATCACTCGGTCGGTGCCGCAGCGCACGCGGGCCGCGACATCGGGGTCAAAGCTTCTTCAGCCCGCACCATTCGGCGACGAACAGCGCGATGCTCAAGGTGGTCTTGCGCAGGCTTTCGAGCTCGACCCGCTCGTCAAAGGCGTGCGGCCCGATGCCGCTCGGCCCGTAGCAGAGCGCGGGCATGCCGGTGTAGTAGCGCGTGTCGTTCACGGCCGTGGACAGGCGGTCTTCGAGCGCTGTGCCGAACGCCGTTTCATGGGCGGCCGCAAGCACCGCTTCCGCGGCGCTGCCGGGCTCGCATACGGCCGGATCCGCCTGGAATCCGCTCCAGACGAGCTCAGCCGGATTCTCCGATAGGAAGCTATCGCTCTTCTGCGCCTCGGCCAGGCATTGCTCGATGCCGCGCATCGCCTGCTGCGGCGTCTCGCCGGGCAAGAGGCCGATCCGGCAATCGAGATCGCACCATGCCGGCGTCGAACTCGCCCAGTCGCCGCCCTTGATGATGCCGACGTTGAACTTGATGGGATTCTTGACCTTGCCGAACCAGCGATTGTCCGCGGCCTTGGCATTGAGCGCCTTGGTGTAATCCTGAAAAGCACGCACCAGATGCATCGCGGACAGGATCGCGCTGGTGCCGGTCTCGGAATAGGCGACGTGCACCGGCGTGCCGCGCACCCGCAAGCGAAACCAGATGGCGCCGACCTGTGCGCGGGTCAACGTGTGCGCCGTCGGCTCGGGGATCAGGCAGGCGTCTGCCCGATATCCCCGCATCATCGTCGCCAGCGCGCCGTTGCCGGTGCTCTCCTCTTCGGTCACGGTTTGCAGATGAATGCGGCCGCCCGGCGCATAGCCCGCGCTGCGGATCGCATCGAGCGCATAGATCATGGCGGAGACGCCCGCCTTCATGTCCTGCGCGCCGCGGCCGATCATCCAGCCATCGCGCACGGTGGCTGCGAAAGGCGGATCGCTCCAGAGATCGGCGGGACCTTCCGGCACCACGTCGATATGGCCCTGCAGGATCAGGCTGCGGCCGTTGCCCTTCGGATCATAGCTGGCCACGACCTGTTTGGACCCGGCCAATGAAATGTCATCCATCGGTGCGGCCTTCGGATGGCTCATGAGATCGATATCAGCGAGGCTGAAGACATCGACCGCATAGCCGCGCTCACCAAACTGCTTGGCGAGCCACTGCTGCAGCGGCTCTTCCTTGCCGCGCAGACTGGGAAATTGAACCATGCGCGCCAGGAACGCGACCTGGTCCTCGAAATTACGATCGACAGCCGCGCGCAGGCGCTCCGTCACGTCATCCAGCGCGTTGTTTGCCATCTACTGCCTCCCGTTGCACATCTTGATCGTTCGATGATTGCTGGCGCTCGTCTTGGGGTCACGCCGCAAGGCACCTCTCCAGAATCCCCAGTCCTTCGTCGATGATCGCATCCGATGCCGTCAGCGGCACCAGAATGCGGATGGTGCTCGCAGTGGTGCCGCAGGATAGGAGAATCAGGCCGTTTTCGTGGGCACGCCGGGTGATCAGCTTGGTCATCTCAGGATCCGGCTCATCACTGCCGCGCTGCTTGTAGACGTCGAATGCAATCATCGCGCCAGGACCGCGCGCCGCGGAAATCGGCACCAGCGCATTGGCGCGCGCGAACCGATCGATCGCGGTGCGCAGGCGCTGTCCTAGTACATTGGCGCGCTTCAGGAGATCCTCGCGCTCGAAAACATCGAGCACGGCAAGCGCTGCGGCGCAGGCGAGCGGATGACCGGCATAGGTGCCGCCAAGGCCGCCGGGCTCGGCGGCATCCATGATGGCGGCGCGGCCGACCACACCCGAGAGCGGCATGCCGCCCGCGAGACTCTTGGCGACGCAGATCACATCCGCCTGCACGTCGTAATGTTCCATTGCGAACATCTTGCCGGTGCGGCCAAAACCGGTCTGCACCTCGTCGGCGATCAGGACGATGCCGTTCTCATCGCAGAGGCGCCGCAGACCGCGCATGAGCTCCGGCGGGGCCTGGTGGAAGCCGCCCTCGCCCTGCACCGGCTCGATGACGATCGCCGCGACATGCGAGGCGTCGATGTCGGCCTTGAAGATCAGGTTGATGTAGTGCAGCGTATCTTCCACCGTGACGCGCCCGCCGGCCACGGGAAAGGGCGCGTGCAAGATGCCTGGCATCGGCAGGCCGAAGTTCTGCTTATACGGCACCACCTTGCCGGTCATCGCGCTCGCAAGCGCGGTGCGGCCGTGGAAACCACCGGTGAACGCGATCACACCGCTGCGGCCGGTGGCGGCGCGTGCGATCTTGATGGCGTTTTCGGTGGCCTCGGCCCCCGTGGTCAGAAAGATGGATTTGAGCGGGCCATGGATCGGCGCCAGCGCGTTTAGGCGCTCGGCGAGCTCGACATAGGGCTCGTACGGCAGCACCTGGAAGCAGGTATGGGTGAAGCGATCGAGCTGCTCGCGGACGGCGCCGATCACATGCGGATGGCAATGGCCGGTGTTGAGCACGGCGATACCGCCGGCGAAATCCACATAGCGCTTGCCGTCGACATCCCATACCTCGCTGTTGAGCGCCCGTTCGGCGAAGACCGGCGTGGCATTACTGACGCCACGCACCACCGCCGCCTGTCTTCGTGCCAACAACTCCGCGCTCACTGCCATCGAGAAATCTCCTGAAGCTTGGATGACAGCCTATGGCGCGGCAAGCCATGATCCATCAGCTTCTGGTGCGGATCAGGTGACTCTGATGCACCAATGAACCTCGGACGCTCAACGCTTGGGCGCGGAGTGGACAGACGTTGGGCGGCGCTGGTCAAAATGCGATCAGCCACGCCAACCCGGTGCAGGTCGCTATCTCACGCACCTAGCCGGCCAACACCTGCTTCAGCCAGCGGCGCAGCGCAACGATCGGTGGATCGTCCCAACGCTCCTTCAGCGCCACGAGCTGATAGGACTCCATATAGATCCGGGACGGCAGCACCTCGATCAGCGCGCCGGAGCGCAACTCCTCCTCGACCAGCACGTCGTTCGCAAGCGCGACGCCCTGGCCGAAGCGTGCCGCCTCGATGGCGAGATGCGCGTGCCATAAGCGCGGACCGCGCAGAGGCGGCGTATCCTCGATGCCGGCGAGCGCGAACCAGCGCTGCCATTGCTCGGTCGATTCTTCGTGAATCAGCGCAACGTTGGCGAGATCCGCCAGCGTGGTGATCCCCGGGTAACGCGCCAGATAGGCCGGACTCGCCACCGGGAAGACGCGCGGCCGCACCAAGGCTTCGGCCATGAGCGCGCCGCGGGTATCGACGGCGTCGGCATAGACGATCTCGGCATCGGCTTCGGCGCGCGACAGATCGGGATGCGAGAGTGTCGGCTGCAGGTTGATGTCCCAGTTCCGCGGCGGTCCAGTCAGTTCGGGCAGGCGCGACAGCAGGCGCCGGTTCGCAATGCCCGGGATGCACCAGATGTTCAACGTCGGACGGGACGCCGGCCGGACCATGGTGGTGGCGCGCGCGATGATGTCGAAGGCCTGGGAGACCTGCGCGTGATATTGCTGTCCGGCGCTGGTGAGCGCGACACCGCGCCCCTCGTTGCGCAGCAGCGCCACACCAAGGCTTCGCTGCAGATTTTGCAGGTGGCGGGAGACGACGGTGTGGCTGACCGCGAGTTCCTCTCCGGCCGCCCGCACGCTCCCCGTGCGCCCGACAGCTTCGAATGCGCGCAGCGCGATGAGCGATGGCAGTCGCGGCCTGCTCATGGCCCCACCGTCTTACGTCGTATCATCCCCCGCAATGTCCTTCCTGCCCCTTTCATTCCAGCACATGAGGCGGCATCGTTGCTCGTCATGGCCATATGTGTTCGGTGCATATCGGACGGCAGTCACCTTGTCCGCGTAGCCCTGATCGCGTCATAACAATGCGCGCGTTGACGTCGCTCTTAGCGCCTACGGCGACGCAATGCCAGCGTTGGAAGAGGGATCGGCAAGGCATCCCCGTTCGTTAACCTTTTGCGGTTTGCGAAGAAGCGGCGAGGCCGAAAAATTCGGAGCGAACGATGAACAAGGCCGCAGCGATCTGGAATCCGCACAGCGCGCACTGGGGCGCGTTCTCAGCGCGCTGGAACGGTACGACGATCGAGGTTGCACCTTACGAGCGCGACCCCGCTCCCTCGCCGATGCTCGGCAATTTCACCACCGCGTTGCGCCACAAGGCCCGCATCCTGCGTCCCATGGTGCGAAAATCCTGGCTCGACGGCAATGCGCGGGGCGAGCGCGACTTCAACGCAGGCTTCGTCGAACGGTCGTGGGAGGAGGTGATCGATCTTCTCGCCGCCGAGCTCGTACGCGTGCGAAGCGAGTATGGCGCGAGCGCCGTCTATGGCGGCTCCTATGGCTGGGCCAGCGCCGGACGCTTCCACCACGCGCAGAGCCAGATCCACCGGTTTCTGAACCTTGCCTTCGGCGGCTATGTGCGTTCGGTCAACAGCTATAGTGCCGGCGCCTCCGCGGTGATCCTGCCGCATGTGATGGGACCGTTCGAAGGCATTTCGCGCCGCAACGTGACCTGGCAGCAGGTCGCCGAACACACCGACACGGTGCTGGCGTTTGGTGGCATGCCACTGAAGAACTCTACCGTCGCCAGCGGCGGGATCAGCGCCCATATCGAACGGGACGCGATGAAGCAGGCCGCGCGCCGTGGTGCGACGTTCTTCTGTATCAGCCCGCTGCGCGACGATATGCCCGAGGAAGCGAGCGCGAAATGGCTGCCGATCAAGGTCGGCACCGATGTCGCCTTGATGCTGGCGCTCGCGCACACGCTCCTGGTCGAGGACCTCTGGGACAAGGCCTTCGTGGCACGCTATTGCGCCGGCTTTGAGAAATTCAAAACCTACCTGCTCGGTCAAGACGACGGCACGCCGAAAGATGCGGCATGGGCGGCGGAGATCACCGGCCTGTCCGCAGGCACCATCGTCGACCTCGCGCGCCGCCTGCCGCGCGGCCGCACCCTGGTCGCGATCTCGCATTCGCTGCAGCGGGCGCAATTCGGCGAACAGCCGGTCTGGATGGGTGCGGTGCTGGCGGCGATGCTCGGCCAGATCGGCCTGCCCGGCGGCGGCTATAATTACGCGCTCGGTGCCATGGGCCACACCGGACGCCGCGTCAACGCCGCTCCGATCCCGACGATGCCGCAGGGCAACAACAACGTCACCGAATTCATCCCGGTCGCGCGGATCAGCGACATGCTGCTCAATCCTGGACAGCCGTTCGACTACAACGGAAAATCGCTGCGCTATCCCGCTATCAAGCTGGTGTATTGGGCCGGCGGCAATCCGTTCCATCACCATCAGGACATCAATCGCCTACGGCATGCCTTCAACGTGCCCGATACGATCGTGGTGCATGACAGCGCCTGGACGCCGATGGCGAGGTTCGCCGACATCGTGTTGCCGGCAACGATGACGCTGGAGCGCGACGACATCGGCGCCGCCGCGACCGACCCCAGGCTGGTCGCCATGCGCAAGGTGCTTGAGCCGATCGGCGAGGCGCGCGACGATTTTGCCATCTTCGCTGATCTGGCGCGCAAGCTCGCGGTCGAGCAGGCATTCACGGAAGGACGCGACAGCCGGCAATGGCTGGTTCATCTCTACGAGCCGACGCGGCGGGCGCTCGCGGAATTCGGCTGGGAGGCGCCCGATTTCGACGAGTTCTGGCGACGGGGCGAGCTCGCGCTGCCGTCCGAGGCCGATGATGGCGGCTTCCTGCGCGCCTTTCGCGACGATCCCATCAAGAACAAGCTGCCGACGCCGAGCGGCAAGATCGAGATCTTCTCGCAGACGATTGCCGGATTCGCCTATGCCGACTGCCCGCCGCATCCAACCTGGCTGCCGTCGACCGAGCCGACCACCGCGCGGCATCCGCTGACGCTGATCGCCAACCAGCCTTCAACGCGCTTGCACAGCCAGCTCGATTTCGGCGCCTACAGCCAGTCCCGCAAGATCGCCGGCCGTGAGCCGGTGCGTCTCAACCCGATCGATGCCGAGCGCCGCGGCATCGCGCACGGCGACATCGTCCGCCTGTTCAACGATCGCGGGGCCTGCCTCGCCGCGGCGATCGTCTCCGAGGAGGTGATGCCCGGCGTGGTGCAGCTATCGACCGGCGCCTGGTACGATCCGGAGCCAGGTGCGGCCGCGCAGCCGACGTGCGTTCACGGCAATCCGAACGTGCTCACGCGCGACATCGGCACGTCAAGGCTGGCGCAAGGCTGCTGCGGCCAAGTCACGGTCGTCGAATGCGAGAAATATGTGGGATCGCCGCCTCCGATCCGCGCTTTCGATCCGCCCGAGCCGATCGAGGCGGGCGTTCGATAGACGTCACTCCGCGAAGACCCACTGATATCTGTCGCCGGCGCGAAGGACGCGTCCGGCCGAGCTCTCGGCGAAATACGATGAGGAATAGCTGAGCGGATCCTGGGAAAGGGTCTGGTAAGGCGCTCGCTCGGCTACGCTAGAAGCTTCGGGCGACCGTGAGTCTGGCCGCCAGGGGTTCGGCCGGATGCACGACGTAATCCATCACCCCGTTCTGGCACACGGCGGCCGGCGCGATCTGCACGGGGTAACAGAGATTGTACAGACTGTCGGTCTTGATCATCGAGCCGTAGGCGTAAGAGATCTGGTTGGTCTTGCTGTTGAAGATGTTGAGGACGTCGAGCTGGATTCGCCAGCCGTCGTCGGTCCGGTAGCCCACGCGCCCATTGAACAGGCTGATCGGCGTCGAGCGGAACGCATTGTCCTCGGTGAGCGGGCTCGACGCCAAATAGCGCCAGCGCAGCGTGCCGAACCAGCCGGTCTTTTCGCCGAGCGTGATGCCCGCTGACGCTACCATCGGGGGCGCGTTCGGAATGTAGTTTCCGGGCGCGTTGCCGATCTGCGCCTGCGGATATCCCGCCAGCGAATCGTAGATTGCGGCCTGATCGCTGTCATATCCGACGAAACGGGCATGGGTCAGCGCAAGATCCGCATCGAACTCGAGCCACGGCACCGGGCGATAGGTGTTGGTCCATTCCAGCCCGTAACGACGGCTCGCCCGGCTCGCCGAGGTGTCGCCGGAATCGCCGCTGAAAACAATCTCGGAGGCTTGGTCGAGCATGAACAGGCTGAGCGAGGAGTCGAGGCCTGGCACGAATTTGCTGCGGATCCCAACCTCCGCTCCCTTCGTTCGCACCAACAAGGGCGAGGCGTCCACTTTGGTGGAAGGGTCGTTCGGCATCTCGGTAATCGTCGCGCCTCGGGCATCGTTGCTGTGCATGCCCATGCCCGCGCCGACGAAAAATTCAGTCTTGTTGAACGGACCGACCACCATGGTGAATTTTGGGCTGCCTATCCCGGCGCTGACCTTGCCGGAATTGTTGGCATCGAACCACGACGTGACGTTGGCGTCGTAGTAGTCGCCGCGCCAGCCGAGCGTGGTCCTCAACCAATCGGTCCAGTGCACCGTATTCTGTACGTAGACACCGACGCTGCCCTCTCCCACCCGGTCGCTGCGCACATTCGACAGAAAGCTTCGCTGGTAAGTATCCGTCAGCGCAAGGCCGATGGCATCGTAGCGGGTCTGGATGCCGAAGGTGGTCTCCATCGCCCGCCCGGCCAATGATCCGTTGAGAGTGCGCGATGCATTGGCTCCAGCCATGACGCGGTCGTCGTGCTGGTGAAACTGATCGCCGAGCGTCGGATCGGAGAGAAAGTAGGTGAAGTTGTTGAAGAGATCGAGCGAACTCTTGACCACAAAGGCATTGGCTTTCCATGATCCCGCATCATCGGTGCCCGCGATCCGCGCCGATAGTGCGAAACGATCGGTGTTGCCTCCGTCGGTCGAGTCTTCCGCGCCGTAGCGGCCAAGCTGGCCCGACAAGAAGGCGCGCTCCGGGACCTGATCAGTCGAGCTCCATCGGTTGGAATAAGCCATGCCGGTGATGGAGAGACCGTCCAGTGCCGTTCCCTGAGTGTAGCGCACCAAGGTATTCAGCTTGCGCATGTCGTCGGGATTGTCCCAGGGGCCGTCGTAGGTCCCGGCCTCGCCGGCGACGAGCAGCGTCCCGTCGCCGACATTGGTCGACCCCATACCGAAAAGCCGTTTGTAGCCGAAGCTCCCGGCAGTCACTTGGGCAATGCTCTTGTCGATGCGGTCGACAAGACCGATGTGAAGATTGCCAGCCGAGCTGAAATCGCCCTCATCCGCGAAATAGGGCCCCTTGCGCACCTCCAGCGCATTGATCGTCTCCGGCATCAGCCAGTTGAGGTCCGCATAGCCCTGGCCGTGCGCATGGGTGCGCATGTTCACGGGGACATCGTCGACCCAGATCGCCAGATCGGTGCCGTGATCGAGATTGTAGCCACGCAGAAAATACTGGTTCGCTTTGCCTTCCCCGCTGTGCTGCGTCACGATCAGCCCCGGCACGGCTTCGAGAACTTCACCCGGGCGCGCCACCGGACGTGCATTCAGTGCGTCGCCGGCAATGGTGATCTGGCTGGCCATGTTCGGTTGGCCGGCGGGCCCCGAGGCCACGTTGGGCGCACCCGACACCGTTGCGGGCGCCCCGGCCGTCGGGGAGGATTCCGGCCGGTGCTGAGAAGGTCGTGCTGCGCTCCGGGCGTTGTGCCCAGGCGATTGATGCAATCTGCGAGATTGCGCCGTCGACCGAACCGTGATTGCCGGCAAGACAGCCGTGTTGGCGGAGGCAGCGGAATCAGCACTGGTGGAGAGTGAGCCAGGCTGCGCCTGCGCCGTTTTCTCGATCGCCGGCAGCACGAGCATGCTCGCGATCACCCATCTACGCAAACGAGACGACACGCCCCCAACCCCACATCACCGCAAGAGACCGCAACGCATCCGGGAAATAGCTGCCAGCCGACGCAAGATCAGGATACGCGGATCGCCCCCACATGGCCCCTTATCGATCCAAGGCGACAGTATGATGTCAAGCAAAAATCATCATACCATGGGCCCCTTGATGATCTGATCTATTGCGCAAGAGAACGAATGGCGTGATTGCCGCTGCGCGTCTTTGCGTCGCACGTCCTCGCTCCCGATGCGAACAATTCCACCGCACTGTCAAATGGCCGTCATCAATCCCGAGAATATCTGACGCGGAGCGGGTGGCTGGTTCGTTTGTCCGCCGGCAAACGGATCTTCGCGGCCTGGCGACTCTGATCGCGAGCTGTCACAGAGTTGATATTTTGGTCCTCATGCAATCCGATCCGGCCGGCGAAGCGATCGCATCGGCAGATGACGTCGCGACTAGGCCTCACGCCGACGCAGCGCCGGCGCGGCATCACCGGCGTATCCATGGTGGCTGGACGCTAATCCCGATCGTCGCTGCGTCCGGCTTCGCCGGCCTCGGCTACGAGATCGCTTGGACGCGCCAGTTGAGCCTCGCGCTCGGGACCGAAATGATGGCGGTGCTGGGTGCGATCGCCGGATTTTTCGCCGGGCTGGCGCTGGGTGCCTTTGCTCTCGACGGCCCGATCCGGCGCGCGAAATCACCGCGAACCATCTATGCGGCGCTTGAGGCCGTGATCGGGCTCTGGGGCCTGGTGAATGTGTGGCTGCTGCCTACTGCTGGTCGAGTTCTGTCGCCTCTGCTCGGGACCGAGCCTGCGCCGGCCCTGCTTTGGGCCGCGAGCTTTATGCTCCCGACACTCGTCCTGCTTCCCGCGACCATGGCGATGGGCGGGACCCTGGCTGCGCTTGAACGGATGACGAGGGAAGCCCTCGGCGACACTTACATCAGCGCCGGCGTCTATGGCGCAAACACCGCGGGTGCCGTGGCCGGTACCCTCGTCTCCACATTCGTGCTGATCCCTGCGTTTGGATTTTCCGGGACGTTGTTTTGCCTCGTCGCCGTAAACGCCGCATGCGCCCTGGGCACGCTCGTGATCGGAGCCTCCTCCAATCAGATCACGCCTGAAGCCGAGGAACGGGAGCAACATGCGATCGGCGAGCTGCGGCTCACAATCACGCTGTTTGCCACCGGCCTGCTCGGAGTGGCGTTCGAGGTCCTCGTCGTCCGGCTTGCGGCGCAGGTGATGCAGGACACGGTGTACACTTTCGCCGGACTGCTCGCTGCATATTTGCTGGGCACCGCAGCCGGTGGCCTCGTCTGGCAGCGCGCGGGACGCCACGCCGGCGATGGAGGTCTGCGATGCTTGCTGGCCGGCACAGCTCTCGCCTGCCTGACGACGGCTGTTCTTGCACCTCACATCGCCCGTATCGCCGAGAGCGCCGTCGAGGCCGGCATCATCGGTGAATTGGCCGTGGTCACGGTGCTGTTTCTGGCACCGTCGACTGCGATGGGGGCGCTGTTCGGGCTCCTGGCACAACGGGTGCGAGACCAGCGCGGATCGCTGGGATGGGCGGTCGGGATCAACAGCATCGGTGCCTCGATCGCCCCGCTGCTGGCGGCGCAACTTCTGATCCCGACCTTCGGCGCATGGACAGCGCTCATTCCCATCGCGCTCGGCTATCTGCTCCTGCTTCCGCCCGGCCGGGCCGCGTTCGCCTGGTCTGTCGCCCCGGCAATCGTCGCGCTCATCCTGTGGGTACGTCCCGCCCCCTCACTGACGAAGGTGCCACCAGGCGGCGCGCTGCTTGCCGTCCGTGAAGGGCCGATGGTGACTGCAAGCGTCGTCGATGACGCGTCGGGCACAAGGTATCTCGACGTCAACGGCCACTTCCGCATGGGCGGCACGAGTTCGGTGCGATCCGACTATCGGCAGGCGATGCTGCCGCTGTTGCTCCATCCGGAACCGCACCGCGCCCTGTTTCTCGGCATCGGCACCGGCGCCACCGTGATCGGCGGCTCGCAGATGCCGGGAGTCACGGTGCAAGCGGTCGAACTGTCGCGCGAGGTGGTCGACCTGCTGCCGTGGTTTGCTACCCCCGCAGCAGGCAGGGCGAAGCCTCGCGTCACCGTGGCGGACGCGCGGCGCTACGTCGCCGCAGACACCGACAGCCATGACGTGATCGTTGCCGATCTCTTTCATCCGGCGCTCGACGGCAGCGGCTCGCTCTACACGATCGAGCATTTCGAGGCCGTCAAAAAACGGCTCGCGCCCCAGGGCGTGTTTTGTCAGTGGCTGCCGTTGTATCAGCTCGATCTACCGTCCTTGCGGGCGATCATCCGCGCCTTTCTCGAGGTCTATCCCGGCGGCTCAGCCTGGCTCAACCACTATAGCGTTCGCACCCCCATGCTCGCCCTGATCGGTCCTCGGGATGGGGAGCATTTCGATCTCGACAGATTGGCCGCACGACTGCGCGATCCTCTGGTCAGGCCTGTCGCAGGCCCGCTGGGGTTCGAGACGCCGATCGATTTGCTTGGACAATACGTCGCAGGCCCTCGCGCCCTATCCGCGTTTGCCGGCGCAGGTGCCCGCAACACCGACGACTATCCCTTCGTCGCCTTCGATGCGCACCGCAACGTCCGGGCGCTGACGGCGCCACCCTGGTCACTCTTGCTCGCCATCACTCGAGCGATACAACCGGACCCGGCCGAGCTTCTGGCGCCGCCGCAGCGCGATCACCTCGGCGAGCGGCTGACGGCCTATTGGCGCGCGCGCAATCGGTTTCTTGAAGCGGGTGCTGCGCTCCCCGGGGATCCGCGCGGCAGGACGCTGATCGAGGCCGCGTCCCCCGGGCTGCTCGACGCGCTTCGCCTCAGTCCCGAATTCGATCCCGCCTATGGGCCGTTGATGGGCATGGCGAAATCGCTGATGGCGTCAGACCGCACAGCGGCCGCGCGGCTGTTGCGCGAGATCAACGAGGCTGCGCCCTCGCGCGAGGAAGCGAGAGAGTTGCTCGCGCGCGAGTTCGGCCAGTGAGAAGCGGGACCGCTTGCGCCTCGATCAAGGTGCGAAGGTCACCCGATAGCCCCAGCAATCCAGATGGTCGGGAATAGCGTTGAAGGCGATCGTAATGCGCTGCCCGCCCTGGTTTCTCGGCACCTCATGATAGAGATAGCTGGGAAACAGCACGAGATCACCCGGTTCTGCCTCGGGCAGCATGTACTTGCCGGCGTTGTACGGTCCGACTGCGGCGCTTCGGGTGTGGTGGCGAAACGAGAAGTCAAAACCACCCGGCGGCCGCACGAAGACCGTATTGCTGGCGGGATGCGACGGCGTCAGATACAAAATGCCGGAGACGAAACTGTTCGCATGCGCATGCAGCGTCTGGTTTCCGCCCGTCTCCAGCATATTGGTCCACATCTCCTTGACGGTCCACCGCAAGGTCTCGCCGAAGAGCAGCACGCCGAAATCGACAAGTTTCGGGATGGTGAGCTCGGCTATTTCCTGAAACAGCTTGTTGCTGCGAGGGTCGGCAACCTCAGTGTGGAAAAGCTGATCCGATCGCAGATTGCTTTCGATCCGGGCGTTGCGGATCGCCGCCACCGCGGCATCTTTGAGCTCCGGACTCAACAGGCCGGGCGAACGCATCAGCGGAATCGGGAAAAGCGGTTCGATCTGATCCATGCCACAACGTCCAGACGTCTCGTCCGCCGGACAATGCGCGCATGAGCATGACACGGCAATGACAGTCGCCGGCAATCCTCGCAGCGCCGCTGACGCGTTCGACCAGGCTCAGTGCGACGGCAATTCGCTCGGCTGCAGCACCTGCAGACGCTCACCAGGCTTGAGCCTGTGACGCCGCTCCCGCAGCTCCTCGGTGGCGCGCGCTGTGGCGTCGAGGCAGTCGTCGAATTCCCCATTACCGGCCTCGACCAGGGCCTGGTGCAGATCGCGCTCGGCGAAATACCGCGAAGGGTCATCCTCCGCCAAAGCCGCGGCGAGCTGGCGCGCCTCAGCGACCGCCGCCTCGCAGGACTCCCGGGTGGCTTCCTCCGCGCCTTCGGCAGCGCCTCCAGGCGCGGCCGCAGCGCTCATAAGCGAGATCAGGATCAGAAGGAGAAAACAGGTTCCGCGCAAGAGAAATCCACTTGCAACGAGACAGCGATCGTGCTGATCGGCGGGCGCGACCAGCCTCGAAACAAAAGGTGCTGGCGGGGTCTACCGGTTTGATATCCCCGCCAGAGAGGCGCAATTTCAGCGCGCGACAGTGTCAGTCACCATTGCGCGCGACAATGGCGTTTCACCGGGACCCACGTTACGCAGAACCGACACCGCGGGTCCTGGTCACGCTTTGGTTTTAGTCGCGATCCCAGCGCCAGTCGTCCCAGTCGTGGTCCCGATCGTTCTCGGCGTGGCCGCCGAGGGCGCGCGCGAGCTCCGCATTCTTTTCGACCAGGAGCTTCGGCGAATTATGCGGACGAATGAAGATCGGGTTCGCATAGAACCAGACGTTCGAGTAGGCCTGAACGTCGTAGGTGACCTTTTTCGCGCCGCTGCCATCGGTCTGCAGATGCGAGGGGCATGCGGGATCGGTGCAGCTCACATTGGCGTTGGTGAGGTCGATCAGCGGGTTGCCGGCGCTATCCGTGACGTTTGGCGTCGCAACGGGGATGTTGGTGCCGCGGGCACGGATATAGAACGGCGTATTGCCGGCCGTGAACGTCGTCGTGAAGCGCAGCTTGGTCGAGCCATCATGCCGCTTCCAGCTCTGCATCTTCGTGACCGGGATCTGCTGAGCGATCTTGGCCGAAGAGTTGTACACGATCGCCGCACCGGCCGTTCCGGCTGCATTCGCCACCGCATAACCCGGGGCCCCCGGCTGGATCACACCGGTGATATCGCCGGTGATGAGGTCGACGTGGTCGAGCGACGGCTTGTTCAGCGGCTGTTTGATGCCGACCTGCGCGAGGAGCGGATTGTTGAAGCTGTACGGGCTGTTGTTCTTGGCCGGGATGCTCATCTCCATCTCGACCGTTATTCTCTCGCCCGGCCGCACGACCAGCGTCTCGCCCATCGTCTTCCAGTCGTCGTCGTGCTGACCGCGTGCACGGTACAGCAGGTCCGGCCCGATGATGTCGGCATTGACCGAGTAGGAATTTCCCGAGCGCATGCCGTCGATGATCGACTGCTCAGTGAAGCGCCGGGAGTTCGGAATGTAGAGCTTGGTGTACTCGCCGGGAATGAAGTCCGACGTCGTCGCCGCGTCGCGCGCGCCGAATGCACCGCGATTGTGCCAGTCGGAGCTGACGAACAGGAAGAAGTTGCGGCCCTCGCCGAGCAGGCCGTCCCAGAGGCCGCCGACCTTCGCGGTATAGATGCCGGCCATGCCGTAGGTGCCGCCGCCGACCGCGCCGGATTCGTAGGAGCCGGAGCCGCCCGAGATCGTGCCCTGCGCCATGTGGCCGGGAGATTCGATGCCGAACGCTACCGTCGGACCGGCATTGTTGAAATCGCGGAAGTGCTCGATGTTGTAGCCCTTGCTGCTGGTGGCACTGAACGGCCCCTGACGCTCGGTGTGGGTCGGAATGGCGTAGGACTTCAAGGGATGGTTCGCCTGCAGCCATGCAATGCCGGCAAGCGCCTTCTGGTGACCTGCGGTGCCGTTATTGTTGACGTTGTCCTTGCCTGACCAGACTTGATTGTTGCGCCCGTCAACCGGCCCGATCGCGTCGGTGTCGGCGCGGTCGAAGCGATACTCGAACTCGGCCATCCTGTTGGCATTGCCGTAACCGCGCGGATTCTGTCCGGTGACGACGGCGACGTCGGTGTGCTCGTGGCCGGGGACGATCCATTCCAGACCTTCGACCAGCACCTTGTTGTACATATGCGTGCGGTTGACGATGATCGGATATTCGACCTCCTCGATCGACTGCCAGCGCCACATGGTCGCATTGGTGCCCGAGCCGTTCGGCGTGCCCTTCAGGCTCGTGATGGTGATGCCGTCGATGGTCTTGCCGAGCGTCTGGCTCCAATAGGTCGTCGTATTGTCGCCCGTGATATTGGCGCTTGCATCGCTGAAGCGGCAGTCGCGATTGCCCGAGCCGCCATGGTTGCCGAGTGTGAACCAGTCGAGACCGAAATTGTTGCCGCCCGCAGCGGCGACGCCGGTACCAACCGAGCGATCAATGGAGTAGCCGGCAGCAACGGAGCCATCCGTGCAGGTGTTGTGGTTGTGCATATCGCCGGCAACATAGGGATTGCCCCTGTGGCGCTTCTCGCCCCACTCCCAGCGGTCGTTGCCGGAGGCCCCCTGCGTCAACGCCAACGAGACCGAAGCCGCCGTCAGCAAGATCTTCTTGGAAGATGAAACCATGTAGTCGCCCCTACAGGAATTGATATGAATCGAAAACGTCGTCGACGCTGCATGCGCCATGCGGCGATCTCAGCGCGGGCGGACAAGATCAAATGTCGGAGACAGTTTGGTGAAGGTTTTATTTTGAATCACCGTCGCGTCCGGAATCGATACTGCGGCTTCTCGACGCAGTTTTTTTCATCGACTGCACGATTGCCCGGTGACAAGTACGCGCGGCTCGTTGCATAAGCTTGTCTGCACGCTGTGCTCGGGACAAATGTAAAAGATTTATGTCAACGCCAATGATCCAGAACGTGACGGAGGCCCTCGATCTGTCGGCGAAGCGCACGGATCGCGCGACCGAAAATTCATCGAATATAGCAGCTAAGATTTCTCAACCGACCGTGTTGACGGCACTGCATTTTCTTCGGCGCGAACCGCTCGTGCATTTCGTTCTGCTTGGCGCGATCATCTTCGGCATCAATGCCGTGCTGCATCCGCTGGCGAAGGACGAGAAGGTCATTACCGTCACCAAAGCGATGCGGCAGTCCTTCATCGACAACTTCGACGAGGACAAGGCGCGCACGCCGACCGATGCCGACATCCAGAAGATGATCGACGCCTGGGTCGCGAGCGAGATTCTCTATCGCGAAGGCAAGGCACTTGGCGTCGATCGCGGCGACGAGATGATCCGCGATCGGGTTGCCTTCAAGCTGCAACTGCTGATCTTCGACCAGGTGCATGTGCCACAGCCGACCGAAGATCAGCTCCGCGCCTGGTTTGCGAGCAATCATGCGCGCTTCGATCAGCCCGAACAGGTCGGCTTCTATCTGACGCCTCCGACCGACCAAGCCACCGCGCAACGACAGCTCGAGGACATTCGGGCACAGCGCGAATCCGAAGAGCTCCGCAATCAGACCCGCGCGATCCTCGGACGGCCAGTCGACAGTCTCGCAGCCTCCTTCGGCGAAGGCTTCCGCAACGCTCTGCTCACGCTGCCGCAGGGAGAGTGGCACGTCCTGCAGTCGAAGGAGGGCTGGCACGTCGTTCGCCTCGATTCCCGTCGGCCGGGCGGACTCGCCAAGTTCGAGGATGTGCAGGATGAGGCCGCGAAGATCTGGCACACCGAAGAGACGCGCAAGCAGGCCTGGGAGGCCGTCAATCGGTTGAGGGCCAACTACACTGTGCGATACGAACAGTGAGCGCGATGCGCTATCTCGCAGCGGCATTGCTCGTTCTCGCCGCACTCATCCTGCCGTCTCAGACCCGCGCGCACGAAGCCTCGCTCGGTGTCCTCGAGTTGCGCGAGGTGCGCCCCGGTGCCTTCATCGGGCATTGGACCATGGAGCCCACGATGGGCGCCGACCATGTCGACTTGCGCATGCCGCCGCATTGCTTCCTGCGGCTGCCAGAATTGAATTGCGGCGAGAAGGGATTGGTTGGGCCGGTCACCATCACCAATCTCGGTGCCAACATGTCGGCTGTGCTGATCCGCATCATTCCGCTCACCGGCGAGGCGCGCAGCTATACGATCTCGAGCGCAAATCCGGTGGTCTCGGTACTCGCTGCCGGTGCGCCGACCCTTCAGACCTGGATCGAGCTGGCCAGGACCTATGTCAACTACGGGATCGACCACATTCTGCTCGGGGCCGACCATCTGTTGTTCGTGCTGGGATTGATCTGGATCGTGTACGGCGGATGGCGTCTGGCCAAGACGATTACGGCGTTTACCGTCGGACACAGCGTTTCGCTCGCCGCCGCGGCGTTCGGCCTTATCGGCGTGCCCGAGCGTCCGCTCAACGCCTGCATTGCGCTGAGCATCGTCTTCGTCGGCGTCGAGATCATCAAGCAGCAGCGCGGTGAGGCCGGGCTGACGGCGCGCTATCCCTGGGCGATCGCGTTCACCTTCGGACTGGTTCACGGTATCGGCTTTGCGGGCGCCTTGGCCGGACTGGGGCTCGAGCGGCGCTTGCTGCCGGCGGCGCTGCTCTTCTTCAACCTCGGCGTTGAGATCGGACAGCTTGCCTTCGTGCTCCTTGTGCTGGCCTTGATCTGGGCCCATCGGCGCCTCGATGCCGTCTTGCCGCGCTGGGGCGATGCTCTTCCGGCCTACACGATCGGCTCGGTATCCATGTTCTGGTTTTTCGGCCGTCTCCTGAGCGTGTTCGCCGCAATGTGACCATGAAACAGAACGGGAAAGCCATGTCTTTGCGTGTTATGCGAGCTCTGCCGGTGGCAATCGCAGGTCTCGTCCTCGCAGAGCCTGCGTTCGCGCATGAGCAGGTCGGCGTCGGCGGCGGGCTCGTCAGCGGCCTCCTGCATCCGCTGACGGGACTGGACCATCTGATTGCGATGGTCGCGGTGGGAATCTGGGGCGCGCAGCTCGGAGCGCCCGCCATCTGGGTGCTGCCCATCACCTTTCCGCTGGTGATGGCGGTCGGCGGCGTGTTGGGCGTCCTGCGAATCCCGCTGCCGATGCCCGAGATCGTGATCGCGCTGTCGGCGCTCGTGCTCGGCGCCGCGGTTGCGATGCGCCTGCGACTGCCGTTTGCCGCCGCTGCCGTGGTCGTTGCGGTGTTTGCGGTCTTTCACGGTCACGCGCACGGGGCGGAGCTTCCGAATTCGGCAAATCCGCTGGCCTATGGCGTCGGCTTCGTCGTCGCAACCGGCCTGCTCCACCTTTGCGGCATCATCATCGGTACGCTGACGCGTTGGCCTGCCGGCGAGAGATTGATCCAGGGGCTCGGCGCGGTGATCGCCTTGCTTGGCGGGTACTTTCTCGCGCAGAGCCTCGGAGCCGTCGCATGAATATGAGATTCCGGGGCGGTGTTGTTGCCGCAGCGATGTTGCTCGCAGAGGTCAATGCGGCGGAGGCACACATCGTGGCCTCGCGTCTTGGCGACTTCTATGCCGGTGCGTTGCATCCGTTGACGGACCTCCAGGACATCATTCTTTGGGGCGCGACGGGCGTACTGGCGGGTTCGCTTGGCGCCGCGAAAGGACGATGGCTCGTGCTGGCGTTTCCGCTCGGGCTATTGGCTGGACTGGTGCTCGGACAATCTTTCGGTGTCGCTTCTGTGTGGGCGACGGTTGATGCGGCCATGATCCTCGTGCTCGGGGCGCTTCTGGCCGCGGCCACGCGGATTCCGACGGGCCTGCTTTGCGCGCTCGCTTTCGCATTGGCGATGATCCGAGGTGCGGCGAACGCGAGCGACCTCGGGCCTGAGACCGATCGACTGCTGTTCGCGGCGGGCCTCGCGTGCGCGGGCTATGCTGCAATCACGCTCGCCATGGCCTTGGCGCTTGCGTTCCGCGGACCGGATAGCAGCCCCTCGATCACCTGGCAGAAGATCGCCCTCCGCGCGTTCGGCGGCTGGATCGCCGCGATCGGGCTGATGATGGTCGGATTTGGCCTCGCTTCATGAGCGAGGCCTGCGCAGCCCCTCGGACTGGCGTTTCTGCAGTCAACTGCAAGCATTTGATATTGCGATGGTGGGCGCACCAGGGCTCGAACCTGGGACCCGCTGATTAAGAGTCAGCTGCTCTACCAACTGAGCTATGCGCCCGGAGCTTGTCCGGAAAGCCTTCGCAAGCGGGCGTCGTTTAGCAAAGCGTCCCCCCGATGTCCAGCAAAGGTGACGAAGTTTTCCCAATCCGTTTTGGGGCCTAAATCGCGGAGAGGCCGCCAGAATTCGGCGGCCTCCCCCTCAATCGACCGACAATCCCGAACCAGCCGGCGGTCAGAGCCGCTCCGGCCCACCATGGTCGCGATCCGGGCCCGGGCCGCCGTCATGGCCGTCATGCTCCATCCAACGGTGCCGCCAGCCCTCGCCGAACCGGTGGCCGTGACGGGTCAGCAGGGCAAGACGCCGCTTCTGGCCATCGTCGAGCGTCTTGTAGAGCGGATCGGCCGCGTCCGCGATCTTCTTCAAGGCCGCGGAGGTCGCCGCCAAGTCGTCAGCGCGCTGGCGCAGCCGCGCGACCGGATCGGGTGGCGTCTGCTGCTGATCCTGCGCCTCCTCGCGCGCCGTCATCCGCGCGTTCGCCCGATCAATCCGCATCTTGGCGAAATCCCGGACCGCGGCCTCGACCGGCGGCCACAGCTTTTCCTGATCGGGCGTCAGCTTCAATCCGGCGTGCACCGCGGCAATCCGCGCATCGACCAGCGCCGCCCGGTCCTCCGGGCTCAGCCGCATGTGCTGCATATGCTCACGGAACCAGCCCTGATGGGCGTACACCGCGGTCGACGCCGCGATGGCGAGCGCGGCCATACCGGCTACAGCAAACTTCCTCATAAGAACCTCCTTGGAAGAGTTCCCTTCAAGGATGGGCGCAGCAAGAGGTGCAATCAACTTACAGTTTGGACAGACTGCGCCCTCTTACCATGATGTAACCGAGACAGATCAAAGCATCGCCGCCTAGATCATGCCAAGCAGCTTGGGCAGCCACAGCGAAATCTCCGGCACGTAGGTAATCAGGCCGAGGAACGCCAGCATCGCGCACAGCCACGGCAACACCGCGATGGTGATCTCGCTGATCCCCATCTTGGCAATACTCGACGCAATATAGAGGTTGAGCCCGACCGGCGGATGACACAGCCCGACCTCGGTATTGACGATCATCAATATGCCGAGATGCACGGGATTGACGCCGAGCTTGGTCGCGAGCGGATACAGGATCGGGGCCATGATCAGGAGGATCGACGACGGATCCATGACATTCCCGGCCAGGAGCAGGATAACGTTGACGACCAGCAGGAACATCCACACCGAGAAATTCTTGTCGATGATCCAGGCCGCCATCGCCTGCGGAATCTGCTCGTGCGTCATCAGGAAGGAGAACAGCACCGCGTTGGTGATGATGTAGAGCAGCATCGAGCTCATGCTCGCCGCCTGCAGCAGCACCTTGGGCACTTCCGTGAGCTTCAGCTCCTTGTAGACGAACACCGTGATGAAGAAGGCATAGACCGCGGCGACGGCGGCGGCTTCGGTCGGCGTGAAGACGCCGCCATAGATGCCGCCCAGCACGATGCCGATCAGCAGCAGGCCCCAGAGGCTCTCGCGGAAGGCCGTGAACTGCTGGCCGATGGTCGCTCGCTTCATCCTGGGATAGCCGTTGCGATAGGCAACGAACCAGGTCACCGCGGCGAGCATCATCGCCAGTATGATGCCGGGCACGATGCCCGCCATGAACAGCGCGCCGATCGAGGTGTTGGTGGAGACGCCGTAGAGCACGAGGATGATCGAGGGCGGCACCAGGATGCCGAGCGCGCCCGAGGTCGAGATCACGCCGACGCCGAACCGCTTCGGGTACCCATAGTCCACCATCGCCGGCATCATGATCGACCCGATCGCGACCACGGTGGCGACGCTGGAGCCGGAGATCGCGGCAAACATCGCGCAGGCTGCGACGCCGGCAAGCCCGAGCCCGCCCGGCAGATGACCGACCAGCGACGTGGTAAAGGCGATCATCCGTCGCGCCACGCCGCCGCGCGTCAGGAACGTGCCGGCGAGGATGAAGAACGGGATCGCCATGATGCCGAAATTGTCGAGACCGGAGAATAATTTCAGGCCGACGCTCTCGATCGGCACTTCCGTCATGGTGAACAGGAAGGTGAGCACGGTCAGGCCGAGCGCAATCGAGATCGGCATGCCCGTCAGCATCAGGGCAAACAGAAGTCCGAAAATAAGGGCCGCGCTCATCAGGCTTCTCCGAGCGCGATCGGCGCTTTCGGGCTGACCTCGATGTCATCGACATGGGCAGCGTCATGATGCGGCAGGTCGCCGGTGCGGTAGTAGGCCCACATCACCTGCAGGAAGCGGAAGCACATCAGATACGATCCGAGCGGGATGCAGGCATAGACCAGCCAGCTCGGCAGCTCGAGGTCCGGCGAGACCTGGTCGGTGTGCATCAATTCGATGACGAATTTGGCGCCCATGGTGCCGACGATCGCGGTGAACAGCGCACCGCCGAACAGGCCGAACAGGATCACCCATTTCCGCCAGCGGTCGTTAAGCCGATTGATCAGCACATCGACGCCGACATGGATGCCGGTGCGCACGCCATAGGCCGCGCCGAACTTCGCCATCCAAATGAACATGTAAATGCAGAGTTCTTGCGACCAGGCGAGATTGATCCCGAACAGATAGGGATAGAGCAAGGGCACATCGACCAGAAAGCGATGCGCCACGGCGATGAAGGTGATCACCGTCGCCGCGCCCATCAGGCTTGCGATGATGATCTCCTCTAACCTGTCGAGAATGCGTAACAGCATCAGTGTCCCCTCTAGACAATCGGGCGGGTCGAGACCCGCCCGATCAGTATCTGTGGCGGCCGCGCCAGGCCGCGAATTGCGGGCCCCTCAGTTCATCGGACTGCGGCCGGTCTCCTTCAAAAACTCGTCGATCAGGGGCTGGCCGACGCGGGATGCGACCTCCTTGTAGACCGGCAGCATCGCCTTGCGCATCGCCTCGTTCTGCTCAGGCGTCAGCGTGACGATCTCGGTCTTGCCGGATTTCTTGATCGCTTCCAGCGCGTCGTCGTTTTCCTTGGCCGACTGGCTGTTGCCGTAATCGGTCGCTTCCTTCATCGCCTTCGACAGCTCGTCGCGAATGTCGCCCGGCAAGCCGTCCCAGAACTTCTTGTTCACGACCACGACGTAACCGATATAGCCGTGGTTGGTGACCGTGGCGTATTTCTGCACCTCATGCATCTTCTGGGTGTAGATGTTGGACCAGGTGTTCTCCTGCCCGTCGACAACGCCGGTCTGCAGCGCCTGATAGACGTCGGAGAACGCCATCACCTGCGGGATCGCGCCGAGCGCCCGGAACTGCGCTTCCAGCACCTTCGACGACTGGATGCGGAATTTCAGGCCCTTGTAGTCGGACGGCGCGACCAGCTTCTTGTTGGCGCTCATCTGCTTGAAGCCGTTGTCCCAATAGGCGAGACCGGTCATGCCCTTGCTGTCCAGAAGCTTCAGCAGCTTGGCGCCGAGCGGGCCGTCGGTAACTTTGCGCAGGCTCTGCAGATCCGGCAGGATGTAAGGCAGGTCGAAAACCTCGAACTCCTTGGTGCCGATCGGACCGAACTTGGAGTTGGACGGCGCCAGCATTTGCACGGCCCCTAACTGCAACGCCTCGAGTTCTTCCTTGTCCTTGTAGAGCGTCGAGTTCGGGTAGACTTCGACCTTCACCTTGCCATTGGTGTACTTCTCGGCGAGTTCCTTGAACTTGTCCGCCGCCTTGCCCTTCGGCGTGTCGGACGCCACCACGTGGCTGAACTTGATCACGATCGGCGAATCCGCGGCAACCGCCGGGCCGACCGAGACGAGCGCCGCAATCGATACGGCCGCCAAAACCAACTTACGCATATTTCCTCCCGCAACCTTGCGGGACGCGCGCCATTGCGCCCGCCCCCTGCTTTCAAGTCAGCGGCACCAATACAGAGAAGCAGTCTGGAATACCATTGCCCGTTAGAAGGATGCGTGGAAACCTTTGCTGCAACGCAAAACGCGACGCCGGGCGTCGCGTTTTTCCCGATTGTCATGCCGGGGCTGCTCGAAGACCAGACCCGGAATCTCGAGATTCCGGGCTCGATGCTGGCGCATCGCCCCGGAATGACGGCACCACAAATCAGCTTGCCGCGGCCGCAGCGGTCGGCAAATCGCGCTGGCGCTTCATCACGATCTTGTTGAGCGCGCCCAGATAGGCTTTCGCCGAAGCGACCAGCGTGTCCGGATCGGCGGCGCGGGCCGTCATCGATCTGCCGTCATGGGACAGCCGTACCGAGACCTCGGCTTGCGCGTCGGTGCCCTCCGTCACCGCATGCACCTGATACAGTTCGAGCTTGGCCTCGTGCGGCACAAGGGCCTTGATGCAGTTGAACACCGCATCGACCGGCCCGTTGCCCTCGGCCTCCTCGATGCGGGTCTGGCCATCGACGTCGAGCTTCATCGTGGCGCGCTGCGGCCCGTGGGTGCCGGCGATCACCGTCAGCGAGGTCAGCTTGATGCGGTCATGGGCGGCCGCAATCTCTTCGTCGAGCAGCGCCTCGATGTCCTCGTCGTAGATGTCCTTCTTGCGGTCGGCGAGCGCCTTCATCCGCACAAAGGCATCCTCGATCTGGTTGGCGCCTAACTTGTAGCCCATCTCCTCCAGCTTATGAACGAAGGCGTGGCGGCCGGAATGCTTGCCCAGCACCAGCGAGGACTGCTTCAAACCCACCATCTCGGGCCGCATGATCTCGTAGGTGGAAGCATCCTTCAGCACGCCGTCCTGATGGATGCCGCTCTCATGTGCGAACGCGTTCCGGCCGACGATCGCCTTGTTGTATTGCACCGGGAACGAGGTTGCGGCCGAGACCAGTTTCGAAGCGCCGGTCAGCTTGGTGGTGTCGATCTTGTTCCAGAACGGGAACTTGTCGTTACGGACGTTGATCGCCATCACGATTTCCTCGAGCGCGGCGTTGCCGGCCCGCTCGCCGATGCCGTTCACGGTGCACTCGATCTGCCGCGCGCCGCCCATGATGCCGGCCAGCGAATTGGCCACCGCCATGCCGAGGTCGTTGTGGCAATGGACGGAGAAAATCGCCTTGTCCGAATTGGGCACGCGCTCGATCAGGGTGCGCATGAAGTGGGTATATTCCTCCGGCACCGTATAGCCGACGGTATCAGGAATATTGACCGTGGTGGCGCCGGCCTTGATCACGGCCTCGACGATGCGGCAGAGGAAATCCATCTCGCTGCGGGTGCCGTCCTCGGCCGACCACTCGACATCGTCGATCTGGTTGCGCGCGCGGCTGACATTGGCGATCGATGTCTCGATCAGCTGCTCCGGGGTCATGTTGAGCTTGACCTTCATGTGCAGCGGCGAGGTCGCGATCACCGTGTGCACGCGGCCGCGCCTCGCGAACTTCACAGCTTCCGCGCAACGGTCGATGTCCTTGGGGTGCGCGCGCGACAGGCCGGCGATGACGGCGTTCTTGGAGCGGCGGGCGATCTCGCTCACGGCCTGGAAGTCGCCTTCGGAGGTGATGGGAAAGCCGGCCTCGATGACGTCGACGCCCATGTCGTCCAGCATTTCGGCCACTTCGAGCTTCTCCTCGAAGGTCATCGTGGCGCCGGGGCACTGCTCGCCATCGCGCAGCGTGGTATCGAAAATAATGACGCGGTCCTTTTCGGACTTGTTCACCTTAGTCATGTCGAAATTCCTTTTGGGTGGTGCGCCCTGTCCTGAGCGCTGAAGGGTCTTTGATCTCCAAAACCCCTGAGTGCCCAGGCGCATGCCGCCCAGCCGGCCCTCAGGGGCAGATAAGAAGCAGCCCGCCAATAAGGAGGGTGGGCAGGGACGCAGCGGCAATTGCTCCGGGACGAACGGCCAGCACCGTTTCCCCTGCAATTCCATCGATTTCGCTGCGAATCAGCATTGCCAGACCCTTGGAGCGGGAGGAATCGTCGGTCAAAACCGTTGACGCTTGGTTGCCGCGCCCGCTCCGTGCTGCTTTTCTAAACGAGAAAAGGGCCGAGCCGCAACGCCAAAGAAGGGTCAGTGTCACTGACCCGATTGGGATGGACCAGGCCTCCCGACAGGCCGCCACAGTCAACGAAACCGCGGCCCGGGCGGCCATTATGCACCGCCGCCAGTTAAGGCAGCGCCCTCTTTGTGATGCCAATCAATCGGACGGCCCGGCATCGGCGAGTGAGAAGCGCAATGGAAATGCAGCCCTTTGAGCAAGGATTGTTGCTTGGCCCGCCAAGTCGCGGGCCCGCGCTTCCGCATATACGCCGCAAGTGGCTTGCCCATCTCGATGAGCTTCCAGCATGATTTTCACGGCGTCGTCATGCGATTTTTCGAAGACTTCTTCCAAGATCGTTACGACGAATTCCATCGGAGTAACGTCATCGTTGGCGACAAGCACCCTGAGCATTCTTCCCCTCCCCACGCTTTCAATGGGCGGCGCTCTCAGCCGCCAGATAGGGAGGCGGCGTCTCGATTCCAAGCGGCAACGCTCGCAAGCGCCGCTGTCATCAAACATGCCTTCGCATTCTCGCGGCGCCCTGCACCCGAGTCTTACATCTCCTTGTCCCTCCAGAAATACAAGGGCGCAGGGAAGGCCGGGTGGCCGCTGCACCCGGGGCCTCCGCGCAAAAACATTGCGCGAAGCGCGCGTTGACCACAGGTACAGGCGGAAACACTCCGGCCTTCCCCGCGCAGTGGTTTACGGCTTACTCCGCGCTCTCCTCGGTGAGCCAGACTTTGTTGTCACCGTCATCAGCGCGATGCGAGAAGCATCGTCGCCAACTTAGCGCCAGCCTTGGGGCGCCAGGACCACACGGCTTCGCCGTCCGCAAAGAGCGCCGCTCGTCTGTCGGCACCTTCGCGTCCACCGCATTCCGCTCCACGTTCGTGACGACGCGTACGCCCCTTGCCGGTGCGGAACGCGCAAAAGGTGAGACCGATTCGCCCGACGCGGCAAGCCGACGGGATGCGGCACATTAACGCGACGGGCGAATCAAATCGCCGTCCCGGCGAAGGCCGGGGCCCATGACCAGGCGGTGGCTCTCTCAGCAGCGCGTCGGCCGGAATATCCTGACCGACACAGTCCCGCGGACGCGCCTCACGTTGCCGGACGCATTCGTGAGGGAGCGTGGCCGCGCAGGCCGAAGCCGAGCCCGATCCAGCTTATGCCCGCCACGATCAGATCGATGCCGAGGAACAGGCCGAGGATGTAGACGCTGTTGACGGGCCAGCGGGCCAGGATCAACAGTCCGAGCAGCAGGGTGATGACGCCGGAGATCGCCACCAGGACCCACGGTGCCTCCCGCTTCATGTTGAACGCGAGATAAAGCCGCACCACGCCGGAGGCGACCAGCGAAGCCCCGAGCAGCAGCGTCAGCACAACCGCGGCGAAGATCGGATTTTCGAAGGTGATGAAGCCGGCAATGATGTAGAGCACCCCTAGCAGCGCCCATAGCAGGAACTTGCCCCAGGTCTTGATCTGGAAGGCGTTGAAGACTTCGGCAATGCCGGCGATGATCATCATCACGCCGACGACGAAGACGCTCGCCACCGTTGCCAGCATCATGCTGCCGAGCGCAAAGAACCCGGCAACGACGTAAACGATGCCCAACGCAATGATCCAAGCCGACCCCGCGCGCAGCGGCGCCGTATCCGAACCTTGAGCATTTTGCAGAGTGTCTGAAGCATTGGTCACGACGGTCCTCCCTAAGAAAAACCTATCCGACACCAGCCAGCCCCGAGACACGCTAAGATAGCGAAGCAGTGATACTGCCGACAACACTTATTCTGGAGCGACCTCCCATTTTCTCCCGGCGGCGAATGTGTCCGCGACCCGGAACAGGGCAACCTTGCTGCTGATTTTGATCGAACGAGGCGAAAACGCCTTTGACTGGAATGTTGGTTCGAACACGCGAGGCAAAATCGGCCGCCATTCCGGTGCACGGGCGCCCGAGAATGGCGGCGGAGCGCTTCAAGCCCGCTGCGCTGCGCGCACCGGGCTGTCGAAGCAGCTTACAGGCGCGCTTCCAGCACCATGTTGAACGGCGTTTCGGCGGCGCGGCGAACGTGCGTAAAGCCGCCTTCCGTGATGACCTTGTTCAGGCGTGCCTCGCCGGCTTGCGCGCCGAGCGCAAGGCCGACTTCCTGGGCGAGAGAAGCCGGGGTGCAGACCACGGTCGATGCCGCATAGAAGACGGCGCCGACGGGATTAAAGTTCTCTTCAAGCCTGTCGTGCGCGAAGGGTTCGACGACCATCCACGTTCCATCGGGCTTCAGAGTCTCGCTGACGTGGCGCGCCGCGCCGACGGGATCGCCCATGTCGTGCAGGCAATCGAAGAAGCAAACGAGGTCGAACTCCTTGGCGGGGTATGTCTTGGCGGTGCCGACCTCGAAACTGATGCGGTCTGCCACGCCTTCCCTCGCCGCAGCCTGCCGCGCCGCCTCGATCGAGGCCGGGTGATAGTCATAGCCGAAGAACCTTGCATTCGGAAACGCCTTCGCCATCAGAATGGTCGAGGCGCCATGGCCGCAGCCGACATCCGCGACGCGGGCACCGCGCTCGAGCTGGGCGACGACGCCGTCCAGCGCGGGCAGCCATTCGTTGATCAAATGATGATTATAGGCGGGCCGGAACACGCGCTGCGTCCCGCAGAACAGGCAGCCATTGTGCTCATGCCAGGCCAGCTTGCCGTCGGCTCGGAAGGCGTTGACGATTTTCGGCGTATCGTCGAACAGGCCGCGTGCGACATCAAAGAAGCCAGCCAGAAACACCGGGCTGTCTTCGTCGGCGAAGACCATCGCCTGTTCGGGCGACAGTGAGAATGCGCCGCTCTCCTTGTCATAGCTGACATAGCCCTGGGCCGCCTGCGCGGAGAGCCATTCGCGGATCAGCCGCTCGGAGGTGCCGGTCTGCTTCGCGAGCGCGGCCGACGTGATCGGTCCAGACGTTGCAAGCTCCTTGTACAAGCCGAGTTGGTCCCCGACATGGACCAGGACGGAGTTGGTCACTGCCGCCAGGTCGCCGAGCATGCGGCCGACAAAGACATTGAGCTTTTCCGGATCGACGGTTTGGGCAATCTCAGGCATGGTTCCCTCCTGATGCATATGGATGCGAGCGGTGCTCCGTTGCGGACACGTCGTCGGCACGGCACGGGACCATCATTGACGCCGGCAGGTGCGCCAGGTTGCGCAGGGCCGCTACCGCATTGTCTCGCCCGTTTGGCAAAACAGTTCGATTGTCACGAACGACCCTGCAGAGGACGAAGACAGCCACGGTGGGCAATCCCACGCACGGCGTCCTCCCACGTGTCGATCGGCGCGGCCGTTGTTCGGCCTGTGGCTTGAATTGCCGTTCACCGGCAGGGCTCTACCGATACTGACGGCATTGCCGCCTACCGATGTGTCTGGCCACGTCAGGCGCGGTTCACGTGATCACGACAAAGTGCCGCAGCGTAAGCCGGCCTATCCCGCCGGCACGCGCTCAAGGAACCAGGTAGTGCTTGTCCCATTCCTGCCGCGGCACAAAGGTACCGAGCGTGTACTCGAATGTCTTGATCTTCAATCCATCGTCGCTGGTTTCGCAGCGATAGGCAAAGTGATACCAGGCGCCGCGACTGCGCACCGCCGCACCCGCAGCAGCGATGCTGTGGCCGCGGATGACCGGATCCGCGAAGGCGTAGGCGACCAACTCATCGGGTTTGAAATTCGGGTGCTCGCGGCCAAGCGCCCCCATCGCGCGCGCATTGCAACGCTGCTCTATCCGCGTCTCGGGCGCCAATGAGAGCATTTGTTCGTCGTTCGATTTTGCGGCGTGCACCAGCGAGGGCAGAGCGAGCGCCGTCAGTCCGATCACCTTGTAGGAAAGCTTCACAGTTCGATCCGAAAATTTGGATGCGCCTGCCGCACGCGGTCTCGGCGACCACGCAACGCGGCATCGTCGCGCGCTTCACGACGCACGAGCGACCGCCATCTTTTGGCTGTCGTGTCACCGCCTGACAATTACTTTCTTTCGATTCGACCGTTCTGTTCGTTAGATGTCCGGCGGGCGAGGAGGCGTTGAGCTTGGCATGCAGGCTCCGCGCAACAGGTTTTTGCGAACCTTTGGCTCATCCGCATGGCGCTCTCGCAAAAATTGGATCTCTCAGATGCACAGACCCAGCAGCTTGACGTGGCACTCGGCGGCCGGCGCCGTGGCGTGCGCCACCACGGGCCTTTCCTTCTTGATCTTGCCCTTGGGCAGCTTGGGCTGCTTCGGCTCGTAGTCGCCGGCGATCTCCATTGCCCAATAGGTGCGCTTGCCGCTGGCATCCTTGGCGCTGGCGATGCCGACACGGGAGGCGTTGTGCAGCAGAAGGTTCTTGCGATGCTCGCTGGAGTTGATCCACTGCTCCAGCGTTTTGTCGAAGGTCGGATAGCCATAGGCGATGTTCTCGGCGGCGCGTCCCGCACGCGACGGCGCGATGCGCGAGGAGAACGAGCCGAGCACCTCGTGGCTGAGTTGGTCCTTGGCCGCCATCGCTTTCGCCTGCTCGAGCGCGATGCGGTTGAGGGTGGCGTCCGTGGTGACGCTCACCTCGCCATGCTTGAGGCGAAAGTTCGAGATCTGCTCGGCGGGTGATGGCTCGGCGGCGGAGGCCGAATGCGCTGATAAGGTCAACACTGACGCTGCGATCAGCGCTCGCGCAAATTGCGCTGCCATTGATACCCCCATCCCCATCTTTTCCGCCAGCTAGCGCTGACGCGTGCTCGTCAAACCCAATTCGGCGCCGGTATCGAACCGTCATCCAGAGGAGGCCGCAACGCGGCCGTCTCGAAGGATGAACGGCCCCGCTGCGAGAGCCGGGCCGTCGCCTTCGAGGCTCGCGGAGCCGGTCATCGGGCCGCGCTTTGCGCGGACCCGGTGGCGAGCACCTCAGCGGTGACGGATAGGCTGGTTGCCCTCGATCAGACCGACGTTCTTTGCTCTTCGCCATGTTCGGGGCGAAACGAGGGCACCGCAGTCAAAACGACGGCACCCGAGACCGGGGCTGCCGATCTGCCATCCCGAAACGAGGGTTGTGCACTGCAGCACGGACGGTAAGAATGTTTCAAACGTAACGCTGGAATACGGAACTTGCCGCGTGGCCGATGTCAATGCTGACGCCTCAATTCAGATCTCCTCTGAGGTATCTAAACACCATCCCATGGGTTTCACCGAGTTCGTCGTCGTGATCGCTGCGATCATGGCGCTGAACCCGCTGGCCATGGACATGATGCTGCCGGCCCTGCCGAACATCGGTTCGACCTTCGGTATCGCGGTTGCGAACCGCCTGCAGATGGTGCTGTCGGCGTTTCTGATCGGCTTCGGGCTCGGCCAATTCATCATCGGCCCCCTCTCCGACAGTTTTGGCCGCCGGCCGGTACTGCTGGGCGGCATGGTCGTCTACGCCATCGCCAGCGTGCTGGCGGTCGCGGCGCCCTCGTTCGAGACCTTGCTGCTGGCGCGGGCGCTGGAGGGGCTCGGCACATCGGCAACCCGTGTGATCGCCACGTCCGTCGTCCGCGACTGCTATGCCGGCCGCCGCATGGCGAGCGTGGTGTCGCTGGCGATGATGGTGTTCATCGCCGTGCCCGTGATCGCGCCCTCCTTCGGGCAGGCGGTGATGCTGACGACGCATTGGCGCGGCATCTTCGTGGTGCTGATGGCCTACGGCCTGGTGGCGCTGTGCTGGAGCTGGCTCCGATTGCCCGAGACGCTGCCGGTCACCGAGCGCAAGGTATTTTCGATTTCCGAGGTGATCGATGCCTACCGGCAGACCGTAACCAACCGGCAGACGCTGGGCTACGCGCTGGCGGCCGGCGGCATCCAGGGCGCCCTGTTCGCCTACGTCTTCTCCGCGCAGCAGGTGTTCACCGGCGTCTACAAGCTCGGCCACTATTTTCCGCTCGCCTTTGCCGCCGCAGCAAGCGGCGTGGCCGTTGCCGGCTTTCTCAATGCGCGCCTGGTGGGGCGCATCGGCATGCGCGTGATGTCGCACAGCGCGCTGATCGGCTTTCTCTGCGTCGCGGTCATCATGTTCGTGGCGGCGAAGCTCGGCGCCCTGCCCCTGCCGCTGTTCATGATCCTGTCGGCGCTCCTGATGTTCGCGTTCGGGCTGATGATCGCGAATTTCACCGCGCTGGCGATGGAGCCGCAAGGCCATATCGCGGGCACCGCCTCCTCGCTCTACGGATCGATCACAACCTTGCTGGGCATCAGCATCGGCGTCGTCATTGGCCAGGACTATGACGGCACGTTGCTGCCGTTTGCCACCGGCTTTCTGCTCTGCACGCTGGCGACGCTTGCGGTCGTCGCCATCACGGAAAAGGGCAGGCTCTTCAAGCCGCATCATCACGCCGTGTAGGCGCTCACGCCGTCATGCCCGGGCTTGTCCCCGGCCATGCACGTCTTGGGCTCCAAAAGGAAAGGCGTGGATGCCCGGGTCAAGCCCACGGCTGTCCGGTTGAGAGTTAGCATAGAGCAAGGCTCATCTGTTGCTGATCTTGAAGGAGCGGTGGCGGATCGAGCAGATTGTGGATTGATCTGCGGTGCAAGAGGTTGGCGCGGACCAACCTGGCGAAGACGAGCGGGCTTCGGACGGCTTTTTGGGCAGCTTGAGCCAGACGTAGCAGCAGGAAGGCGATCAGAGCGACGGCGATCTGGATGCGCACCGCATTCTCGGAGGTGCCGACGAAGCGGGTGATCTTCAAGGTTTGCTTGACCCAGCGGAAGAACAGCTCGATGGCCCAGCGCCGGCGATAGAGCTCGGCGATTTCCTCGGCGGGGGCATCGAGATCGTTCGACAGGATGCGCAGGACCTTGCCGGTGTCGGTCCTGACCCGCACCTCGCGCACGGCATCCTGCATCGGATTGCGGCGGCTCTTGGCCTGGCGCGCGGGCAAGAAGCCGATACGGTCGGAGAGGATGTTGCTGGTGGGAACGACCGCAAGCTCCTCGATGACGTCCAGCGGCGTATTGGATTTGAAGCGGGTGACGATCCGGCATCCGGCGGCATCAAGCGCGGCCCACCAAAGATAGTCGTAATAGCCGAGATCGAAGACATAGGTCGCACCCGGCTCGACCGGCATCTGATGGGCTGCCGTGATATCGTTGACATTGGCCGCGGTGACCGCCGCATAGATCGGCTGATCGGCGTCGGCGTCGTAGATCACATGCACCTTGGCGCCGCAGACGCCGGCCGAAAACTGCGCCCAGTCGGCACTATATCTGTTCAGCCGCACGCTGGTGGCATCGATCAGATAGACCGCCTCGGCCATATTGCGGCGCAAGCCACGGTGGGCCTGCTTCATCATCAACTCCAGCAGCCCGGTAAACACCGTGAAAGGCCGGTTGGCGTTGGCGTCGGACAAAGTTGATCGCCGGACCGGCGCTGCGCCAAGGTGGTAGAGCCGCGCCTCATGGCTCGAAAGAGCCGTCACAATCTCGCGCAGCCCCGCCGCCCCCGAAAGTTGGCCGTACAGCAATGCCAGGAACTGCACCTTGGTCGGCAGCCGCCGCACGCGCGCATCCGCATCATGTCCTTCCACAAGCGCTTCAAACCGATGCCACGGCACGAGCTTCAGAACCTCGCGGAATACTGTATTGTGATGCGGCATGGCGCTGATCTCCTGTCGTGTCCCGGAACGCTTGCAGACGTCCAGAACAGACTAGAATCAACGCCATGCGCCTTGTCCACAAATTCTAAACCGGACAGCCGTGGGTCAAGCCCGGGCATGACGACCTAACTTTTTGGCCGCCTTCTGCGTCTCACGCTTCAGCCCGCGCGTGCTCTCGTCCTCCAGCGCCTTGCGCACGCGCTTGAACTCCTCGATCGACGTCTTGTCCGCGCGCGGGAATTTCAGGTCGAGCCCCTCGAGCGTCCTGACGATCACGGAGCCGATCACGACGCGCGCGAACCATTTGTGATCGGACGGCACGACGTACCAGGGCGCCAGCGGCGTCGAGGTGTCACGAACGATATCCTGATAAACGGCCTGATACCGGTTCCACCACGCGCGCTCGGTAACGTCGTCCATGGAGAACTTCCATATTTTGGCCGGCTGGTCCAGCCGATCGAGAAAGCGCTGACGCTGCTCCTCTCTTGAGATGTTGAGGAAGAATTTCAGGATCACGGTGCCGTTGCGCGCGAGATAACGCTCGAAGGCGACGATGTCCTCGAAGCGCTCGCGCCAGATGTTCTTGGTGATCAGCTTTGACGGGAGTCTTTCGTTCTCGAGGAGTTCCGGATGCACCCGCGTTATCAGGCAGTCCTCGTAATAGGATCGGTTGAAGATGCCGATGCTGCCGCGCTTCGGCGTCGCGATCATGCTGCGCCAGAGATAACCATGCTTGAGCTCGTGGGAGGTCGGCTGTTTGAATGACGTGACCTCGCAGCCCTGCGGATTGACATCTTCGAAGATGTGCTTGATCGTCGAGTCCTTGCCGGCCGCGTCCATTCCCTGCAGCACGACCAGCACCGACCAACGGTCCTGGGCGTAAAGTTTTTCCTGGAAGTCACGCAAGCGCACCTGGTTGGCCGCCACGATCTTTTCCGCTTCCTGCTTATCGAGCCCGCCCTTCTCATTGGTCTTGAACGACTTGAGGTGAAACCGTGCCGAACCGTCGACGCGGAACGGCGTGATGAAGCGGTCGAGCTCGGAAAGAGATCGCGAAGGCTTTTTGTTCATATGACCGAATCCGCATCCACTTGCTTTTTGTCGTCCCGGCGAAAGCCGGACCCATAACCACAGGCTTTCGTTTGTTACAAAAGGTCGTCTGCCGCATGAGGCCACGGATAGAGTCCCCGGCATGGGTCCTGGCTTTCGCCAGAACGACAATAACAACTAACCACCAAACTGCCGTTCGAGAAACGCGGTGACGAACCGCGGCATGTTGCCGTTGAGATCGCTCCGGCTGCGCACCAGGTGCACGGCGGTGAGCTCGGGGTGGGTTTGCCGCGCGAGGTTGGCCTCGATCCGCGCGCGGACCGCCTCGCCCGGCAAATCGAGCTGCAACGTCCTCATCAGGGCGATGGTGGCGCCGATCACCACGCAGTCCCAATACGGCGCGGCGCGATAGTCGGATGGCCGGAGGCCGGTCTCTTCCTCGATCTCGCGCGCCACATTGCCGGCGAGATCAAGCGCGTCGCCCTTGACGTCCTCGAGGTCAGGCGTGCCCGCAGGAAAATAGATGCGGCCGGCATTGGCCGTATGCCCGCCCATCTCGCCGAGCACGAAGGCGCCGTCCGAGCAGCGCAGCGCGCCCATGCCGAAGCCGTTGAAGGCCTCGCGGTCCGGAAAGCCCCAATCCCGCCAGGCGAGCAGGCTCGCGAAGTCGATCTCGAAATAATTGGCCGAAAACCGCCCGCCGTCGAAGGCGGGCCGGCGTCCGAGCAGCACCCGGCCGTTCCAGAGCCTTGGCTTGTCGCGCTTGGTTGCGGCGAAATGCGCATCGATCTCGCCGCGGCGCACGATCGAAAACGGCCAAGTCCAGGGCTCGACCTTGAGGTCGATCGCCGTGACGCGATGGATCAGCGGAACCGTCATGCCGCTATTTCGCGCCCATCCCGGTCGTCTTCCTGGCCTGATCGACGAACTTGTTGGTGAAGGTCTTGGCGACGTCGACATGAGCGCTCGCCACTTCCGGCGAACCTTCGCTGAACACCGCGAGCACCGCATCGGCGCCCTTGGGGTCCATCCTGCCCGTCTCCGAATACATCGGGATGGTGTTCTTCAGCGCCGCGAGATAGAGCGCCTTGTCCTTGCCGACCATCTCCTCCGGCATCTTGGCCATGATGTCTTCCGCGGAATGGGAATGAATCCAGGCGAGCGTGGAGAGGATCGCGTTGGTGAGCGCCTGCGCCTCCTTCTCATGCGATGCGACCCACGCCGCGGTCGAATAGAGCGCGCCGCCGGGATATTCGCCGCCGAACATGGCGAGCGTGTCCTTCTGCGTGCGGGTGTCGGCGAGAATCTTCAAGTCCGCATGCGCGCCCTGCAGCACGGTGACGGAAGGGTCCAGCATCACGGCGGCATCGATCTGCCCCTGCTCCATCGCGGCCACGGCGGTTGCACCCAGGCCGACTCCGATCACGGCGGCGCTGGTGGGATCGAGGCCATTCTTCTTCAGGACATATTTGAGGAAGAAATCGGTCGAGGAGCCCGGCGCGGATACGCCGACTTTCTTGCCGGCGAGATCCTTGATCGAATTGATCTCCTTGGTGTGCGCGGGAGAGACCACCAGAACCAAGCCGGGATAGCGGTCATAGACGACGAAGGCCTGCAGCTCCTGTTTCCTAGCGGCGAGATTGACGCAATGGTCGAAATAGCCTGATACCACGTCGGCGCTGCCGCCGAGCACGGCTTTCAATGCGTCCGAGCCACCCTTGAGATCGACCAGATCGACGTTGACGCCGGCCTTGTCGAACTCGCCGAGCTGTTTCGCCAGCACCGTCGGCAGATAGCACAGGCAGGCCCCGCCGCCGACCGCGATGGTGATCTTGCTTTCCGCGGCTGCGAGCGGCGAGGCGAGAGCCAGCGCGAACAACATCGCTGCAAACCGGCCAAATAGCTTCTTCATTGTTTCCTCCATTCGCCTGGCTGCAAGATAGAGCAGCCCAAGAGGATTGAGAAGGCCGCTTCCGTCATTGCGAGCGAAGCGAAGCAATCCAGACTTTCTCCGCGGATGCAGTCTAGATTGCTTCGTCGCTTCGCTCCTCGCAATGACGGGGAGACAACCTATCCTCTTCCATCCGCCGGCGCCGGCCGCCACACCAACAGCCTGCGCTCGACCAGCGTCACGCCCATGTCGATCAGGACGACGAAGATCGACAGCACGAACATGCCCGCGAACACGCCGGCGACGTCGAACACGCCCTCCGCCTGCTGGATCAGATAGCCGAGCCCGGCGGCGGAGCCGAGATATTCGCCGACCACTGCCCCCACCACGGCAAAACCGACCGAAGTGTGCAGCGACGAAAACATCCAGGACAAGGCCGAGGGCCAATAGACGTGACGCATCAATTGCTGCTCGCTCATGCCGAGCATGCGGCCGTTGGCGAGCACCGTGTGGCTGACTTCCTTCACGCCCTGATAGACGTTGAAGAAGACGATGAAGAACACCAGCGTCACCCCGAGCGCGACCTTCGACCAGATGCCGAGACCCAGCCAGAGCGTGAAGATCGGCGCCAGCACCACGCGCGGCAGCGCGTTGACCATCTTTACGTAGGGGTCGAACACCGCCGCGATCAGCGGCTGCCGCGCGAACCAGAAGCCGACCGCCACGCCAGCCGCAGATCCGATCACAAACGCGAGAATCGATTCCCACAGCGTGATCGCAAGGTGCTTCCAGATCACACCCGAAGCAAACCATTTGACGATCTGGCCGAAGACATCGACCGGATTGGAAAAGAAGAACGGCGGCAGCCAGATTCGCCCGAACACCGGCACTGTCGCAAAGAGCTGCCACAGCACGATCACGACGACGGCGACGAGAAGCTGCAGCGCAAGCAGTGTGATTCTCGACATCAGCCGGCCTCCGCCTCTGCCGATTGAACGTAGCCTTTCATCACCTCACCCTTGAGCACGCTCCAGATCTCCCGGTGCAGCGCATGAAAATCCTTGTTCAGCCGGGTCTCGAAAATGTCGCGCGGGCGCGGCAGCGTCACCTGCCAGTCGCCAATGATCCGCGCGCTGGGACCGGCGGACATGATCACCACGCGATCGGCGAGCGCGATCGCCTCCTCCAGATCATGGGTGACGAACAGCACCGCCTTGCGATCCCTGTTCCAGAGATCGAGCAGGAGATTGCCCATGACCTGTCGCGTCTGCGCATCGAGCGGGCCGAACGGCTCGTCCATCAGGAGGATTTTGGGATCGCGGATCAGCACCTGCGCCAAGCCGACGCGCTTGCGCTGGCCGCCGGACAGCATGTGCGGATAGCGATTGCCGAAATGCGCCAGCCCCACCGACGCCAGCCAGTCGTTGGCGCGCGCAAGCGCCTCGCCACGCGGGAGGCCTGCGATCTCAAGGCCGATGGCCACATTGTCGAGCGCCGTCTTCCAGGGAAACAGGGCATCGGCCTGGAAGAGATATCCCGCCTCGCGGTTCAGCCCAGGAAGCGGGCGGTCGAAAATGCGCACGCTGCCGCTCGCCGGCTTTAGCAGGCCGGCGGCGACGTTGAGCAGCGTCGATTTTCCGCATCCCGTCGGCCCAACAATCGCCACGAACTCGCCCGCGCCGACCGCAAGATTGGCCTTTTCGACCGCCGTGTAGACACGCGCCTCGCCAAGGCGAAAAGCCACCGTCGCGTCCTCGAGCGCGACCGCCGTCGGCATCTTCTCGTTCACCACGTTTCCTCCCGGATCCGAAAGATGCCTTAGCGTCTTGCGCCGGCAAGTTCAATGAAGGGGCGCAACGTGCTACCAAGCCTTCGGCCGCCCCTCCCGAGAGGTTGAAAGCTGCGATGGACCTTGGGCTCCGATGACGATGCCGACCGCACCGCCGATCTCCTTCGCCCATGCCGGCAAGAGCTTTGCCAACGGCACGGCTGCGCGCGTCGTCGCGGTTGAGGACGTCTCGCTCGACGTCGCCGCGTGCGAGTTTCTGGCTGTCGTCGGCGGCTCGGGCTCGGGCAAAACCACGCTGCTGCGGCTCGCCAACCGCCTGACCGATGCTGACAGCGGCACCGTCACGGTCGAGGGCGAGGACGTGCGCAACGCCGATCCGGTGCAACTGCGCCGACGCATCGGCTATGTGTTTCAGAGCGGCGGCTTGTTTCCGCATATGAGCGTTGCCGAAAATATCGCGATCACCCCAAGGCTGCTCGGCTGGCCGGCGGACCAGATCGCCGCGCGCGTCGCCGAGCTGCTTGCGCTGGTGCAGTTGGACGGCGACGGTCATGGCGCCCGGATGCCGCACGAGCTCTCCGGCGGCCAGCGCCAGCGCGTGGGCGTTGCACGCGCGCTGGCCGCGCGGCCGCGCATCGTGCTGATGGACGAGCCGTTCGGGGCGCTCGATCCGCTCACCCGCGACGCGCTCGGCGAGGATTATCGCGCCCTGCACCGCCAGCTTGGGCTGACCACGGTGATGATTACCCATGACATGACCGAGGCGCTCCTGCTCGCCGATCGCATCGCGGTGATGCGCGGCGGTAGGCTGCTGGCGCTGGGCACGCCTGCCGAGCTCTCCGAAAGCCGCGACGCCTATGTCCTTCAGCTCCTGCGCACGCCGCGGCGACAGGCCGAGCGCATCAACACGCTGCTGCCCGGGGCGGGCGTCGCATGAGCCTTTTTTCCGATCCGCGCTGGAGCGAAGCCGCGGGCCATTTGCCCGACTATCTCGGCAGCCATTTGCGCGTCAGCATCGCCGCGCTCGCGCTCGGGCTCGTGGTCAGCCTGCCGCTCGCGATCCTCGCCCGTCACCGCCCGGTGCTGCGAGGGCTGATGCTGGCGGTCGCAAGCATCGTGCAGACGGTGCCGGGGCTGGCGCTGCTTGCGCTGTTCTATCCGCTGCTGCTTGCGTTGGCGTCATTGACCTTCGGCTGGTTCGGCTTCGACTTTTCGGCATTCGGCTTCCTGCCGGCGATGCTGGCGCTCGCGCTCTATTCGATGCTGCCGGTGCTGCGCAACACCATCACCGGATTGAACGGGTTGGACCCTGCCCTGCTTGAAGCCGCGCAGGGCGTCGGCATGACGGCGCGGCAATCGCTGTTCATGGTGGAACTGCCGCTTGCACTGCCCGTGATCATGGCGGGGATCCGCACCTCGGCGGTGTGGGTGATCGGGACCGCGACGCTGTCGACGCCGATCGGGCAAACTTCGCTCGGCAACTACATCTTTGCCGGGCTGCAGACCCAGAACTGGGTGTTCGTGCTGTTCGGCTGCGTTGCCTCCGCGGTGCTGGCGCTCGCGGTCGATCAATTGCTGGCGCTGATCGAAAACGGCTTTGCCTCGCGCAAGTGGCCGCGCAGCGCGCTCGGAGGCGCGGGCATTGCCGCCCTGGTCGCCCTCACGCTGACGCCGATGCTGGCGCGATCGTCCTCGAGCTACATCGTCGGCGCCAAGACCTTTGCCGAGCAATATGTGCTGTCCCAGCTCATCGCACAGCGCTTGCAGGGCGCCGGATTGACAGCGAGCACGCGCGAGGGGCTCGGCTCGAGCGTGATCTTCGAGGCGCTGGCCGCCGACGACGTCGACGTCTACGTCGATTATTCCGGCACGTTGTGGGCGAACCAGTTTCACCGCACGCAGATCCTGCCGCGCGAACAGTTGCTTTCCGAGTTGAGCGGGTTGCTGGCGAAACGCAACATCACGTTGTTCGGCACGCTCGGTTTTGAAAATGCCTATGCGCTGGTGATGCCGAGAAAACGTGCCGAAGCGCTTGGCATTCATTCCATCGCCGATCTCGCGGCGCACGCAGGAGGTTTTTCGATCGCGGGCGATTACGAGTTCTTCTCGCGCCCGGAATGGGCGAGCTTGCGCGAGACCTATGGCCTCGATTTCCGCTCGCAGCGGCAAATGCAGCCGAATTTCATGTATGCGGCGGTCGCGAGCGGCGATGTCGATGTGATCGCGGGCTACACCAGCGACGGACTGATCGCCAAATATGATCTCGTCGTGCTGGACGACCCCAAACACGCAATCCCGCCCTATGATGCGATCCTGCTGCTCGCACCCAGCCGCGCGCATGACAGCGCGTTGCAAGCGGCCTTGCAGCCGCTGCTCGGCAAGATCGACATCACCATGATGCGTGAAGCCAACCTGCGCGCCAGCGGCAACGACGCGGACTCCTCCCCCGCATCCGTTGCGCGCTGGCTCGCGCAGCGGATCGGAACGCATTAGAGCAGTCGCCGAGCTGAGCGAATCGGAGGGGGCGCGCGCTCCGCCGTCATTGCGAGCGAGGCGAAGCAATCCAGACTTTGTCCGCGGAGACAGCCTGGATTGCTTCCACCTACGCGCAAAGGCGCTTCGGCGGGACTTCACGCCTCGCCATAGCTCGCGCAGCGAGCGACGGCGGGTCGTCGCTTTCGCTCCTCGCAATGACGCGCCTGATTGAACGCACTCGTCCGGCTCTGCAACTTGATCGGCGGATGCGCTAAGCGAGGCGGCCCCACCATGCTTTGCCGATGGGCGCGGTGGGCACGGCGCGAGCACCGCCTTTGCCCACCTACATCGTCAGGCCCTCACCTCCTGCCGCTGGAACAGGATATAGCCCACGACGAACAGCACGATCGTCGCGGCGATGAGGCCGACGGTTTGCGGCCAGGCGATCATGATGCTTTCGGACAGCGGCAGCGGCGCGCCCATGACCGCGCCGCGAAGCTGGTCCAGGAACACCGCGCCCAAGGTGCGCGTGGTGGGCGAGAGGATCGCCAGCATCGCCTCGCCGAACAGATCATTCGGAGAGATGCGCAGCAGGAATTGCGACCACAGGCCTGTCTCCGGCGTCTCCAACCCGAGCGCGGCATAGCGCGGATCGGGCGGCGCAATCACTTGCGCAAAGGCCGGCGCCAACATGGGCCACAGCACGGTCAGGAACAGCCAGATGCCGAGCGCGACCAGCGCGGCGGTTGCCGGCGAGCGAAACACGATCGACAGCAGCATGGCGAGCGCGAGCCACACGCCGGCATAGAAGATCGCGATCACCAGGAACACCAGCGAGCGGCCGATCTCCTCGGTGCCGGGCGGCACGCCGAGGAAGAGCAGTCCAAGCCCGATCACCATCAGCCACAGCGCGGTCAGGCTGACCGCGAGCGTCGCAAGGCCGGCGAGGAATTTCCCCATCAACAGCGCGTCGCGGTAGATCGGCTGCGCCAGGATCCGCGACAGCGTGCGCCGGTTGAACTCGCTGTTGACGGAATCGAAGCCGAGCCCGATCGCCATCAGCGGAATCAAAAATCCCAGGATGGCGACGAAGGATGGCAACGGCGAGTTCGACAGCGTGAACAGCCTCAGCAGGAGGAACGGATCCTCGGCCGTGTTGGTGCGCAGATTGTCGATCGCGCCATAGAGCGCGGCGAGCGCCGTGAGCACGATCAAGAGTTCCAGCACCAGCATGCGCACGCTGGAGATGTTGTCGGTGAGCTCCTTGGCGAACACGGTGCCAAGGCCCTGGAAGGGTGAACCCTCACGCCGCATGACGCATGTCTCCCGATTGCTTGCCCTGGAAGTAGCGGGCGTAGATCGCCTCCAGGCTGGGCTCGTCGACCGACAGCCGCTTCAGCGCGCCGTCGACCGCTACCACCGCACGCGCCGCATCGGCGCGGACGTCGCGTTCGGCCGTCATGCGGAAGCGGTCCTCCGCCAGCGTCTCGACATTGGAGACGCCCGGGATTGTCGCAAGCCGCCTGGCGATACCGGTGCCCTCGGCCTCGACCTCGACCACGAAGCCTGCGCCAAGCACCTGCACCGACAGTTCGGCCACCGAGCCCATCAGCACGATATGGCCAGACTGGAACAGCGCGACGCGGTCGCAGATGCGCTGCACCTGGTCGAGCAGATGCGACGACAGGAGCACCGTGGTGCCCTCGGCCTTGAGCTGGCGGATCAGGTCCAGAAACTCCAAGGTCGCCTGCGGATCGAGACCGGAGGTCGGCTCGTCCAGAATGGCGATCTCGGCTCTCTTGACAATGATCTCGGCGAGGCCAAGCCGCTGGCGCATGCCGCGCGAGAAGGTCGAGACCCGCTTGTGCGCGACGTCGTCGAGCCGCACGCGCTTGAGCGCGTCGGCAATGCGCTCCGTCCGCTCCCTCAAGGACAGTCCCATCAGCTTGGCGGTGTAGGCGAGATTCTCCATCGCCGTGAGATGATCGTAGAAGCCGACGGAATCAGGCAGATAGCCAACGCGCCGCTTCACCTGCAGGGGCTGCCGCGCGGGGTCGTAACCCAGCACGCTGATCTTGCCGCCGGAGATTTCCGTCAGGCCAAGCATCATGAGAATGGTCGTGGTCTTGCCGGCGCCGTTGGGGCCAAGCAGGCCGAACACCTCGCCCTTCTTGATGTTGAAGCTGATCTGATCGACGGCGCTGGCTTGGCCGTAGCGCTTGGTCAGGCCATCCGCGACGATGACAGCATCGGGCGGAGGCGCTTCGTTCCGAGGATCGCTCATCGCCGTCCGAACCTCGCAACGGCACCCAGCATCAGAAGCAGCGCAACGCCGATCACGCCCGCGCCGACCATGCCCCACACCGTCGAGGTGCTGACGGTGATGCGGAACTGGCTGGAGGCGCTTTCACCGCGCGAGTTGGCGTTCACGCTGACCATGTAGTCGCCGGCGAGCGACTTGTCGCTCGGCGTCACCAGCGCCTGCACCTCGGCATCCTTGCCCGGCACCAGGCGATCGATCGTTTCGGGATTGAAGGTGACCTTCCAGCCCGAGGGCGAGCTCGCCGACAGCTTGACGTTCTCCGCCGGTGCGCTGCCGCTGTTGGTCACGACGATGGGAATCGAGGTCTGCTGCGCGGCCACGGCGCGCGCGCTCAACAAGCCCTCGCGCCCTGCCACCTGGAGCCGCGGCTCGCCGACGACGTCGAGCGCGAGATCGACCTTGGCGGAGGCGTCCTCCGCCTTCACGGTCACGGCAACCGGAAAGTGACCGGCATCGATCGTGCTCGGCGGCCGCACCTTCAGCTTGATGTCCTTGGACTGTCCGGCGTCGACCGGGATGGAAGACAGCTCCTGCGTGCCGTAGGCTTCGGTGAAAGAGGTATCGAAATTTTCCGGCGCCTGCGCCGCGAAGCTGACGTTGAGGTTACGGCCGGAATCGTTCTTGATCGTCAGCGTGTATTCGAAGTTCGACTTGGGGCTGCCGCGCAGCGACGGCAGTTGTGCCTTCACGGTGAGCTTGGCCGGCAATTCCTTGGCGAGCGCGACCTGGATCGGCAGGTTTGCCTGGTTGCCCTGCCCTTCCGCTTTCACCGTCAGCGTCTGCTCATCGAGCTTGGCGTTCGCGGGTACATCGAGCCGCAACTGCAGCGGCACGTCCTTGTCGGGTGCCGGCATCGCGGCGGCTACCGGCTGGCCGCCGCCGAGGATGGTCGCAGTCCAGCCGCTCGGCACGCCTGACACCGAGAGCTGATAACGCTCGGGGCTGAGGCCATAATTCTGTAACCGTAGCGGGATGTTGGACGTCGTGCCCGGCCTGACCGTGACCGCCGGATAATCGGTCATCAGGTAAAGGCCTTTGATATTCGCATCGTGGGAGTCGGCGGCCTGGGCCGCCGGCGCGATCAGCGAGATGGCGAGGGCAATGGGGGCGAGAGCGAACGCTCGCATGACAACACTCCTGGAAAGTGAACCTGTCAGGCATGTGTGGCGCGCCGCCGGTCACGGACCGCGGCGGCGGCGCGCGGGGGCCGCAGAATCTTGCCAAAGTTTTGAAAAATTTTGGCGCCCCAATTACAAGTCAGTAATGTCAGGCCTTTTCGGATCAGACTTTAGTTTTTAGACTTTAGTTTCCGTTTTGCGCATCGTGGAAAACGCAGCACGTCCCGCGGTTTGCGTGAGCGAAGACCAAAGGACCACCCGGCGAACGCTTGCTTATTCAATTCCTTCTGGAGGACGAAATGAGAAGACGAACGATCGTTGCGGCCTCAGTTGCGGCGCTGAGCATAGGCGTGCTCGGCATGCCCGGTTCGGCGAAAGCTCAAGGGTATGGAAACTGGTGCAGCGACGGCTACACCGCATATTTCGACCCGACCGGCAGAAGCGTGCAATCGCCGCGAACCTGCATCTTCCCGGCGGCGAACTGGTCATATTTTTTTCATCGGGTTCGCCACTACGGGCCGGTGCTGCGGACGCGTGAACCGGACTACCGATGGCGGTGGTGGATGCTGTACTAGCGTTGTGACTCTGACAATCCATTCCGTCATTCCGGGCAGCCTGCAGGGCTGAACCCGGAATCCAGAGGTTGCGGCGCGAGATTCCGGGGTCTCGCTTCGCGAGCCCCGGAATGACACCGAGTGAATCAGATGTCAGAGGCACAACACTGGATTGCTGGCTTTCGACGCTGGGCCACAAAGGCAAGGTCGATCTCTCGCCAATGCAGGGCGCAGCTATCGACCTGCCGGCAAACTGCCTGACGTGTTTGCGAACCAGCGACGAGAGGGTTCGACCGTGGCGCGAAGCATGCAGCTCATTTCGTGCAGCAACTGCCGGCGCGCTCGGTTTGCTTCGGCGGACAGGGCACAGATCCGAAAGAGCAGAACACGCAGCAATCGCCGTCCATAGGCCGCAACTTGGCGCCGCAGCCAGTACATTCATAGAAATACTGGCAAGCGTCGATCGGCATCGTTTCCATCTTAGCCGTGCCGCATTTGGGACAGGTGATGACCGATTGAAGGATCATGACCGTTTGGCTCCTTGTCGCGGACGGATAGCCGGCGTCGGCCGTCGCATCGGTGACACTTTCCACGCCGGCTTTGCCGTCGTCGCAGGCGACGGCGGCTGTGCCGTGGAGGCTCTTCGCGCTTGATTGCCATCGCCACGAAGACGCATCCTGTGGCGATGACAGGAGCAAGGGTTCAGTCGATGCCGGCGATCACAGCTTCGCGAGCCGAGACATTTCCCGTTGGCCAGTTTCACGGCGCCGTGGCGTTAACATTGAAATGATCCGGGACTAAAAGCTGATCCGATAGGTCCAGTTTCAGCAAGAGCCTCGAACAAGGAGCACATCCATGAACGGCGCCGAACTGCTCGTAGCTGCATTGGAAAACGAGGGCGTCCAGCGGATCTTCGGCGTGCCGGGCGAGGAAAACCTCGCCTTTGTCGATGCGCTGCGGCGATCTTCGATCGAGCTGGTGCTGACGCGGCACGAACAGGCGGCCGCGTTCATGGCAGCCACGCATGGACGGCTGACCGGCAGGCCGGGCGTCTGCCTGTCGACGCTCGGGCCCGGTGCGCTGAACCTGACGACCGGCGCCGCCTATGCGCTGCTCGGCGCGATGCCGATGGTCATGCTCTCCGGCCAGAAGGGAATCCTGAGCCGCAAGCAGGCGGGCTTTCAGGTCGTGGACATGGTCGCGACCATGACGCCGCTCACCAAGATGGCCCACCAGATCGTCAGCGCCCGGACGATCCCGACGCTGGTGCGGGACGCGTTCCGCGTCGCCCAGCAGGAGCGGCCCGGACCCGTCCATCTCGAGCTTCCCGAAGACATCGCGGCCGACGCCGTCGCCGACGTCGCATTGGTGCCGCCGCACCCGGTCGATCCGCCGATTGCGCCGAAAGAAGCGCTGGACCGGGCCGCCGCGTTGATCCGCCGCGCCGAGCGGCCCCTGGTGATGTTGGGAGCCGCGGCGAGTCGTCCGCGGCTTGCGGAGGCGCTCTCCGCTTTCGTGAGGCGGCTGCAGATTCCCTTCTTCAACACCCAGATGGGCAAGGGCGCGGTATCGGGCGGGTCCGGGCTTTATATGGGCACGGCCGCCTTGACCGAGCGCGATTATGTGCACCGGGCGATCGACCGCGCGGACCTCATTATTTCGATCGGCCACGACACGGTGGAGAAGCCGCCGTTCCTGATGGGGCCGAATGGCCCGACCGTCCTGCATGTCGGCTACCTGCCGGCCGTGGTCGAGGAAGTGTTCTGGCCCCAAGCCGAACTGGTCGGCGATGTCGGTCCAAGCCTCGGATTGCTGGCCGACCGCCTCGAGGGCCAGCTACCAAATGCAGGCGCGCTCCTGGAGCTGCGGCAGGAGATCCTTGGCCACATCGCCGAGAGGGCTGAGGAAAGCCGCTATCCGTTGACCCCGCAGCGGATCGTTCATGACGTGCGCCAAGTCATGCCCGAGGACGGCATCGTGTGCCTGGACAACGGCATGTTCAAGATCTGGTTTGCGCGGAACTATCGGACCCGGGTCGCGAACACGCTGTTGCTGGACAATGCGCTCGCCACGATGGGCGCAGGCCTGCCATCGGCGATCATGGCAGCGACGCTCTATCCGGAGCGTCGCGTGCTCGCGGTCTGCGGCGACGGCGGTTTCATGATGAACTCGCAGGAGCTGGAGACGGCGGTTCGCCTCAAGCTCAATCTCGTCGTGCTGATCCTGCAGGATAATGCCTATGGCATGATCCGCTGGAAGCAGGCCGTCGACGGCTATGCCGATTTCGGCATGAGCTTCGGCAATCCGGACTTCGTCGCCTATGCGAGGGCGTATGGCATCACGGGCAGCCGCGTAGACGGCCCGGACGACCTGGCGCCGACCCTCGAAGCCGCCTTCAGAGAAGGAGGCGTTCACCTGGTGACGACGCCGGTCGACTATTCCGAGAACATGCGCGTTTTCGTCACCGAGTTGCGCAAGAGCGCTCCCGGTTAAGAGCTCGCGATCCCGCCGCTCGTCCCCGACTGCAGGCCGAACGGGGTTTGGCTCATCCTGGTCATGAAGCCCTCGAAACCCGCCAATCTTTGCCTGGCCAGTTCCCTATGCAGCTCGCGAATCTTCCGGGAGTCGGCAACGTAGGTTTCATATGCCTGCTTGACGAATGCCGTCTGCAGCTCGAAGGCCTTGTCGAGCGAGCGCACTTCCGCAAGCCTTTCGAAAAAGGACCTGGTCTGTTCGAGCGACTTCTTCGTGTAGTCGCCGTAGGCATTCGCGATCGTCTGGATGTTGACCGGAACGGTTTCTGCCGGTGGGTTCAAGACGACGGGCGGGACGTCGGTGTGGACGGCGGCGCTCTGCTCGCTTTCAATTGGCTCGCTGCCGGTTGCCGCCGGCTCACTCGCCGCGCTTTCAGCCGGCGCGGTTTCAGCCGGTGCGGTTTCAATCGCCGCGATCGGCTCGCTCACCTGCGCATGAGCAGCCTCCTGCGCTTCATCGGGCTTGGCATCCCGCACTTGATCGGACTTGCGGTTCCGCCCTCGGACCTTGCCGCCCTGCTCCGCCGACTTCCGGTTCCGCTGGCCGGATTTTGCAGCCGGCTTGTTCTCATCCGCGTTCAACATTGCCCCTGACTCCGTCGCTTAAAAATATCGAATCAAGCTGTAAGCTTTGTCCATCTTTACGCTGAAATCGCGGTTTCGGATTGTCCCCCGCGCGGCGGCCATGTGTCCGTATTTGGAGAACCGCGCTTGAGCGCCAATAGCTACTTATCGCAGTGACCTCTCGCGGTATCGCAATAATCTCCAGCGTGACAAAAACGGTAACGGCCGGAGGCGCCCGCGTGGCATTCGCAGGTCCTCTTCGTAACGAGCCCCTCAGGACAATGGGGGAAGCGCTTGAATTTGACCGCGGAAAATGCGGGCCCGGCCAGCAGAGACGAGGTCAAGGCGCAGGCGAAGAGTATCGAGATAGTTCTCATTATTTGTCTCCTGGCTCGAGTTCCGTCTGGAAGATTACTTGCCTCATCAAGTGTAGTGGAGGGCGAGGTCTCCGCTGACACCGTGCCGCCTGCGGCCGTCGGTGCCCCAATCGCGAACCGATAGCTCACGTGGGAGTAGAAGCTGAAACTACCGCTGATCCAGGCGGTTGTTCCTGCGCTCAGATCCAACCGTTGAGCGATCGCGTGTTGGGAACCGCAGTGTATGAACCGGCGTTTCTCGCCAGGTTTTCCGCACCGCGCAAGACGTACCCGCCGGTCAGGCAGCGCGGTTGCCATAATGAGGCATGGGTTCCGTGATCGGGCATCCTCCTGGCGCTCCGGATGATGGCTCCACTTCGCAATCATCCCGGAGATCGTCGCTGTTCTACGCGGCTGCGGGTGCGGTCAGCATGATCTTCGTCGTGGCGATGCTGGCGGGCGCGCTGCTGTGGACGCTGCGCGACGTGCATTTTCCTTCTGCCGCGGAAGTGACAGGGCGACGCGTGATCGCGCTGACCTCCGCGGACGGGCACGACCTGTCCCGAAAGGGGCAGCTACAATTGCCGCCGGTCGATGCCAATGCGATGCCCGCGAATCTCATCAATGCCGTCCTCAGCATCGAGGACCGGCATTTTTACGAGCATGCCGCGATCGATTGGCCGTCGGTGTTGCGGGCCATGAAGGACAATCTGGCGGCCGGCAAGACGGTCGCCGGCGGCAGCACCATCACCCAGCAGCTCGTGAAAAACCTGTTCCTCAGCCCGGAGCGCACCTACAGGCGCAAGATTCAGGAGGCGGCGATCTCGATCTGGATTGAGCATCATCTGAGCAAGGACGCCATTCTCACAAGCTATCTCAACAATGTCTATCTGGGCTCGGGCGCCACCGGCTTTCCTGCCGCGGCCAAGCTCTATTTCGGCAAGGGCGTCGGCGACCTCACGCTGCCCGAAGCCGCCATGCTTGCCGGCATGATCAACGCCCCCTCGCAAGACGACCCCTTCCGCGATCCTGACGCGGCGCGCAAGCGCGCGGCGACGGTGCTCGATGCGATGGTCGATAACCGCAAGTTGAGCCAGGCCGATGCATTGGCGGCCAAGCTTAGTCCGGCAAGGCCCAGTCCGGCGGACCTCGCGCCGGCCTCAAGCGACTGGTTCGCCGACTGGGTGTACAAGAAGGCGGCGGCAGTGACGCCCGCCTTCGGCGGCACCGTTCGTATCAGGACCACGCTCGACCTGCGCCTGCAGCAGCTTGCCACGGACGCGGTCAGGTCGATGCTTGCCAGGTACGGAGCCGAGAAACACGCAACGCAGGCGGCGCTGGTCGCCATGCGGCCTGATGGCGCAGTGGTGGCGATGGTCGGCGGACGCAGCTATGCCGACAGCCAATACAATCGCGCGGTCCAGGCCCAGCGACAGCCGGGCTCGGCATTCAAGCTGTTCGACTATTATGCGGCGTTGCGCCAGGGTTTCACGCCGGATGACGAAATCCTCGACGCCCCCGTCGACATTCGGGGCTGGGAACCGGAGAACTACGGGCGCCATCATCATGGCAAGGTCACGCTCGCAGACGCGTTCGCCAATTCGCTCAACGATGCCACCGTGCGTCTCTCCCAGCAGGTCGGCATCGCCCAGGTGATCGCGGCGGCGCGCGACCTCGGCCTGCATTCCCCGCTGCAGAACAATCCCAGCCTCGCGCTCGGAACGTCCGAGGTGACGCTGCTCGACCTCACCTCCGCCTATGCGGCCGTGCGCGCCGGCAAGGCGCCCGTCAATGCCCATGGCATTGCCGCCATCAAGACCGCGAGCGACAAGGATTACGTGCAGATCAACGGACCCGAGCAAGGCCAGCACGGCCTTGGCCGATATCAGGGCGAACTGATCGATCTCTTGCGCGGCGTGGTCGAGCACGGCACCGGTCGCGCCGCGCAGCTCGAGGAGTTTGCCGCCGGCAAGACCGGCACGAGCCAGGACTATCGCGATGCCTGGTTCATCGGCTTCAACAACGCTCTCGTGGTCGGCGTTTGGGTCGGCAATGACGATCACACTCCGATGAAGGGCGTCGTCGGCGGCTCACTCCCGGCCAGGATCTGGAAAGACTTCATGCAGCAAGCCGGCGCACCAACGCTCGCCCAAACCGCGCCGGCCGAGCCGACCACGGTCGGACAGTCCAACGCCGGTTTGCGATCGTCGGATCAGGGCGACACCGCGCCGACGCCCCAGCAGGGCCCGCGATGCAATGTCGAAGCTTGCGAACGCTATTATCATTCGTTCCGGGCTTCGGACTGCAGCTACAAGCCCTATGGGGGGCAGCGCCAGCTCTGCGAGCGCTGATCCGCCAGGGCCCGGTCTGCCGCAGCCTCACGCGCCCGGTTCAACCGCGCCGCCGCTGTCGGCCCAATCCTTGAAGCCGCCGATATTGTAGACATGGTCGTAGCCCATATCCTTGAGCAGCTTGCCAGCGAGCGCGGCCCGTCCGCCGGATGCGCAATAGAGGATGACGTTCTTGTCCTTGACAAAGTTCTTGTCGTGATAGGGCGACTCCGGATCGGCGCGAAACTCCAGCATACCCCGCGAGACATGCACGGCGCCCTTGACCTTGCCGCTCTTCTCGACCTCCGGCGCGTCGCGCACGTCGACCACGAGCGTGTTGCCCTTCGCGATCAGATCCTGCGCCTCACGCGGCGAGATCTTCGGCACGGCGGCATTGGCCGCCTCCAACATCTGCTTGACGGTGAGAGCCATGCGAACCTCCTTGAGAGTTGTAGGGTGGGCAAAGCAGCGCGTGCCCACCGCCGTGAACCTGGAGTGACGGGCACGGCGCGGGCAGGCCTTTGCCCAGCTTACAATGCCGCGAGCGATTTCATGTTCTCAAGCAAAAGCGGTCGCCAGGAGCGCGGCAAGATGCCACCGATCAGCAAGAATATGCACGAGCTCTCAATGCTTGCAGCGCGGGCGCTTCGTTCAGCCGAGAGGTGAGCACAGCTCGCGATGAGAGAGAAGATGAAATATTAAGTCTTCGTCTTTGAAGCGACAAGGCTTTTGGACCACGAGGATCCGCCCAGAGAGCACACAGATCAAGGATGTGATTTAACTCTCACTTCTTGATCGCCATTGCCGCGCTTGAAGAAGCCGAAGCGGTTTGACAAGAGCCGGAGCGGATGGATGAAGTCCAAGAACTCTGGCTGCACAGCGGCGAGATCGCTTGCCCGGATCTCGCGGGCACCATGCCGGGCAAGCCTTAAAAATTCGTTTGCGGTAATTCGAAACCGTGCACGACGTCATCAGCCTCGAAAGCAAGCGCTGTCGGCTGGGCGGCTGAGCGGCTTATGCGCGGAGCCAGTCCCTCGTCGCGATCACGGGGAGAAGCGGGCGGGGCATTGGAGGACTCTCCACGAGTTCGGTCCGCGGAGAGTCCCCTTATCCTGGCTCTCTCCCCGCACTCGGGGAGAGAGAACTTCGTTCCAGAAGGTTTTGAGTTCCTGCTGTCGAGATCGCGCCCTGCGCGATCTCGCAAACAAGAACGTGGATCAAAGGCTAGTTCTTGGTCTTATCGACCAACGCGCCCTTCTTGATCCACGGCATCATGTCGCGCAGCTTGGCGCCGATCTCCTCGATCGGATGCGCGGCGAGCTTGGCGCGGGTCGCCTTGAACGAGGTCTGGTTGACCTTGTTCTCCAGCATCCAGTCGCGCGCGAAGCGGCCGGACTGGATGTCGGCCAGCACCCGCCTCATCTCCTTCTTGGTCTCATCGGTGATGATGCGCGGACCGGTGACGTATTCGCCGTATTCGGCGGTGTTGGAGATCGAGTAGTTCATGTTGGCGATGCCGCCTTCGTAGATCAGGTCGACGATCAGCTTCACCTCGTGCAGGCATTCGAAATAGGCCATCTCCGGCGCGTAGCCGGCCTCGACCAGCGTCTCGTAGCCGCCCTTGATCAGCTCGACCAGGCCGCCGCACAGCACCACCTGCTCGCCGAACAGGTCGGTCTCGCACTCTTCCTTGAAGGTGGTTTCGATGATGCCGGCGCGGCCGCCGCCGATGGCGGAGGCGTAGCTGAGGCCGAGATCATGGGCGTTGCCCGAGACGTCGCGGGCGATCGCGATCAGGCAGGGCACGCCGCCGCCGCGCTGATATTCCGAGCGCACGGTGTGGCCGGGCCCTTTCGGCGCGATCATCAGCACGTCGAGATCGGCGCGCGGCTCGAGCAGGTTGAAGTGGACGTTCAGGCCGTGCGCGAACACCAGCGCCGCGCCCTTCTTCATGTTGTCGTGCAGGTGCTCGCGGTAGATGTCGCCCTGCAATTCGTCGGGGGTGAGCATCATCACGAGGTCGGCCCATTTGGCGGCCTCGGCGACATCGAGCACCTTGAAGCCGGCGGCCTCGGCCTTCTTCACCGAGCCGGAGGTCTTGCGCAGCGCAATCGCCACCTCCTTGACACCGGAATCCTTCAGGTTCAGCGCATGGGCGTGGCCCTGGCTGCCATAGCCGACGATGGCGACCTTCTTGCCCTTGATCAGGTTCAGGTCAGCATCGCGATCGTAATAAACACGCATCAGTGGTTTCCTCTTCGAGTGGCCGCCATCGGCCGGGTCAGATCAGGATTTGTCGGGTGAGTTTTTAGATTTCGCGGGTTGTCTAGAGCATTTTATCGTCCATTGGAAACTCGATTCTGCATGGCGGATCGCGGCCTTATGCGTCCATGAAGACCGGATAGAGCGACGCCAGCAGCAAGAGCGCCATCGCCACGTTGAAGGCCCGTACCGCCCGTTCCGATTTGAGCACCGGCCGCAGGGCGCTGCCGAACAGCGTCCAGGTCGCGGTGGAGAGCACGCCCAAGACTAGGCAAAGCAGCGTCTGGATCGCGATGTTGAGGGGGAAGCGCGCGATCGCGGCATAGGCGGTGATGGTGCCGATCACCATGACCCAGCCCTTCACATTGACCCATTGAAACACGGCGGCGCCCCAGAACGTCATCGGGCCGCCGCCGTCTTCCTCACCGGGCGTCGGCGGGCCGGACATCGCGATCACGACGGCGAGATAGACCAAATAGGCCGCGCCCGCATATTTGAGGATCGTCTGCAGCACCGGATAGGCGATGAAGATGGTGCCGAAGCCGAGGCCCACGGCACCGACCATGAAGGCAAATCCGACGGTGATGCCGGCGATATGCGGCAGTGTGCGACGAAAGCCGTAAGTCAGCCCCGAGGACAACACCATGATGTTGTTCGGCCCGGGCGTGAAGAACATGACGATGGCAAAGACGATGAAGGCGAAGAAAAGCGACTGCGACATGGCTCACTCCACGATCACAGGCACGGCGCGCGACCGTTTCGACAGCAGCATTACGGCGATGCCGCCGACCACCGTAACCATGCCCGCCAGCCGTAACGCCCCGAATTTCTCGGAGAAAACGACGCTGGAGGCCGCCGAGCCCACGAACGGCACCAAGAGCGCAAAGGGCACAACTTGGGCAGCCGGATAATCGCGCAGCAGCCGCCCCCATAGCCAATAGGCGATGGAGGTGGAGATGGCGCCCAGCGCCAGCATGCAGGCGAGGCCGGTGAGCGACATATGGGTCAGCGCATGCAGGGTCGGCGCCGGGCCGTCGCTGGCCAAGGCCAGCGCGAAGAGCGGGATCGCCGCGGTCAGGCACAGCCAGGCGAACAGGTCGAACATCGGTACGCCCCGGGCACGGCGCAGCAACAGGTTGCCAATGGCAAAGCTGATCGGCGAAACCATCAGCACGGCGAAGGCGCCAACGCTGAAATCATAGCCGACAGTGGCGCAGATCATCAGCAGACCAATTGCGGCAATCGCAATGCCGAGCATCTGCACCGGCGTCGGCCATTCGCCAAATGCGATCACGGCAAAGGCGATGGTGAAGAGCGCCTGGCTCTGCACGAGCACGGAGGTCAAGCCGACCGGCACGCCGTGCGCGATGCCATACGCCTGCGCCAGGAACTGACCGAGAAACAGCGTGAAGCTGATCGCGGCCAGCAGCGACCATGAGACTTTCGGCTTGGCCACGAACAGGCAAGGGACGGCCGCAATGCCGAAGCGCAGCGCCGTCATCAGCGCCGGCGATAATTCGTCGAGCGCGATACGGCTTGCGACAAAGGCAAGTCCCCAGATGACCGCCACCAGGACGGCGATAAAGACGTCGGCCGGTTTCATTGTTCCTGGCTCTTGTTAGCCTTGTTCGCCTGGCTTTGGTTTCCTCAGCAGATAGGTGCCGTGCAGTGGGGCATGATAATCGGCGGAAATGAGCGTGAAGCCAACCTCGGTCAGCATGCGCTCCATCACCCAGCCGAAGGTGGAATATTCGTCGCGCATATGCGTCACAACGCTGTCGCGCTCGAAATCGTGATTCTTGATATTGAAATCGGCCCATTCTCCGACGCTGCGCTCGCCCCCGTCTGGCATGCTGACGAAGACGATGTCGCGCAGATAGAAATTTGCGCCGGGCTTCAACGCGGCGAAGATGCGCGCGGCCGCCACCGCTTTCCAGAAGTCCGGCAGATGGTGCAGCGTGAACTCGCTGACGATCAGGTCATAGGAGTCGGGCTCATAGGCGAAGCTGAGCAGCCCGGCCGACCGGGTGCGGATGCGGGCCCTGCGATCGGTTGCGTAGACTTCGGCGAGCGCCAGCATCGCCGGCGAAATATCGATCGCGTCGACCTCGGCGCCCATCAACGCCGCCTCGGTCGCGAGCACGCCGTTGCCGCAGCCGATATCGGCAACGCGCCAGCCCGGCTCGACGCCGAGCATGCTCAGCGCCGCGCGGGCGCGCAGGTCGGCATCGTGGTCTTGGCCGTAGATCGAGGCCACCGCGGTGTCGAGCCCGATCCGCCGTCTCTGATTGTAGAACCAGTCGCGCGCCAGCATGGCTCTTACATCCCTTCAGGCCCGCGGCCGATGGCGGCAACGCCTGTGCGCGACACCTCGACCAGGCCGAGCGGACGCATCAGGTCGATGAACTGGTTGATCTTGGCGGTGTTGCCCGTGATCTCGAACACAAAGCTCTCGGTGGTGGCATCAATGACGCGGGCGCGGAAGGCGTCCGCAAGTCTGAGCGCCTCGACCCGATGCTCGCCCTGCCCTCGCACCTTCACCATGGCAAGCTCGCGCTCGATGGCGCGGCCCGTCTGCGTCATGTCGACAACCCGATAGACCGGGATCATGCGGTCGAGCTGATGCTTGATCTGCTCGATCACCATCGGCGTGCCCGTGGTGACGATGGTAATGCGCGAGAGATGTTTCTGGTTCTCGGTCTCGGAGACGGTGAGGCTTTCGATGTTGTAGCCGCGCCCCGAGAACAGGCCGATGACGCGCGCGAGCACGCCGGGCTCGTTCTGCACCAGCACCGCGAGCGTATGGGTCTCGCTGGGATCCTGGCGGTCTTCCATGAAATAGGCCGATGCGGGCTGGCTCATGCTTGTTGTCCCCTGCTCATCTCTGTGTCGCCATGTCGAGCACACTCTCTCTGTTCCGCCATTCCGGGGCGGCCCAAAGAAACGACCCCGGAATCTCGAGACTCCGGGTTCGATGCTTCGCATCGGCCCGGAATGACGAAGGCAGCATCGAAGTCGGGCAAGCCCGGGCATGACGACTGCATTCGCGGCGCGATGATCCTCATCACACCGGTATCCTCTCGGCGCTGGCGCTCTCCGCCATCACCCATTTGCGAAACAGATCGAAATCGATATTGCCGCCGCTCAGGATCAGCCCGACGCGACGGCCCCTAAGCCTGTGCTTCTCCTGCAGCGCGGCAGCGAGCGCGGCGGCGCCGGCGCCCTCGGCAAGGTTATGCGTATCGGTCCAATAGGCGCGGATCGCGGCGGCGATCTCCTCGTCAGTGACCTGCACGATGCGGGACGCGCCCTTGCGGATGATTGCCAGCGCATCGGCATCCGGAATGCGCGTCGCCATGCCGTCGGCGCGCGTGTTGGAGCTCTCGGTGGTGACGACCGTGCCGGCCGCGAAAGAGAGCGCGTAGGATGGCGCCAGCGACGATTGCACGCCGACGATCTCGGTCTTCAGGCCAAGCAGGTCGCGCACCAGGATGCAGCCGCAGATGCCGGAGCCTTGCCCGATCGGCACATAGAGCACGTCGATATCGGGCGCGGTGCGCAACAATTCCAGCGCGTAAGTGGCAACGCCGAGCACGAGCTTCGGATGAAAGGCGGGCACGATGTGCAGGCCTTCGCGCCCCGCCTGGCGATAGGCCTCTTCGCGCGCGGCCTGAAAATCCTCGCCATGCTCGACGAGCCTCGCGCCGAATGCGGCCATTGCCCGGTTCTTCTCGACCGAATTGCCGCGCGGCACGTAGATCGTCACCGGCAGGCCGTGACGCCGTCCGGCAAAAGCCAGACTCTGGCCGTGATTGCCGCGCGTGGCCGAGATCAGGCCGCGCGTCTCGGGCTTTTCGTGCTTCAAACGGTCGACGTAGGTCAGCCCGCCGCGGACCTTGAAAGCGCCGGTCGGCGTGTGGTTCTCGTGCTTGACGATGACCGCCGTTCCCAGCCGCTCTGCAAGCAGCGGCCAGGCATAGGCCGGCGTCGGCGGCACCGCGTCGCGGACCACCTCATGCGCGCGCTCGAGCTCGGCGAGGTCAAACATTGCATTGCCCCGCGGATGCGGGTGCTGCGAACGCGAGCGCCGTCCCGCTGCCTCCCGCTCTTCGCGGGGGCGCGACGAGCAAAGCTCGCGCTAAGAGGGCTGGGGTCAGGGGCTCCATCCACGCACCGAGTTCTTGGAGAATCCCCCTCACCCGGACCGCATCTTTCGATGCGATCCGACCTCTTCCCGCAAGCGGAGCGAGGTGTGGAGAGCGACGCGTCGTGGCGTTCGCCATGGCTCACACCAGCGCCTTGCCGCCGGCAAACGCCGCGGCGGTGGCTTCATCTTCGGCCTCCGCCGGCAACAGCATCTCATTGTGCGCCTTGCCGGAGGGGATCATCGGGAAGCAATTTTCCAGCGCGGCGACGCGGCAGTCGAACAGCACCGGGCGCTTCACCGAGATCATTTCCTTGATCGCGCCGTCGAGGTCTCCCGGCTTGATCGCCCGGATGCCGACGCAGCCATAGGCTTCCGCCAGCTTGACGAAATCCGGCATCGCCTCGGTATAGGAATGCGACAGCCGGTTGCCGTGCAGGAGCTGCTGCCACTGCCGCACCATGCCCATGTACTGGTTGTTGAGGATGAAGATCTTGATCGGCAGTTCGTGCTGCACGGCCGTCGACATCTCCTGGATCGTCATCTGCACCGAGGCGTCGCCACCGATATCGATGACGAGACTGTCGCGATGCGCGACCTGCACGCCGATCGCCGCCGGCAGGCCATAGCCCATGGTGCCGAGCCCGCCCGAGGTCATCCAGCGGTGCGGCTCCTCGAAGCCGAAGAACTGCGCCGCCCACATCTGGTGCTGGCCGACTTCGGTGGTGATGTAGACGTCCTTGCCGCGCGTCGCCTCGAACAGCCGCTGGATCGCGTATTGCGGCATGATGATGTCGCTGCTCTTCTTGTAATGCAGCGAATTGCGCGCGCGCCAGGTCGCGATCTGCTGCCACCAGGCCTTGATGTCCGGCTTCTTGGCTTCCGCCTTGAACACCTGCAACAGATCGCCGAGCACGTTGCCGGCATCGCCGATGATCGGCACGTCGACGCGGATGTTCTTGTTGATCGAGGAGGGATCGATATCGATGTGGATCTTCTTCGAGCCCGGCGAGAACGCGTCCGTCCGCCCCGTGATGCGGTCGTCGAAGCGCGCGCCGACGCACAGCATGACGTCGCAATCATGCATGGTCATGTTGGCCTCGAAAGTGCCGTGCATGCCGAGCATGCCGAGCCAGTTCTTCCCCGATGCGGGATAGGCGCCGAGCCCCATCAGGGTCGAAGTGATGGGAAAACCGGTGACCTCGACCAGCTCACGCAGCAGCTTTGCTGCGTCAGGGCCGGAATTGATGACGCCGCCGCCGGAATAGATCACGGGCCGCTTGGCCGAGGCGAGCAGCGCCACGGCCTTGCGGATCTGCGTCGCATCGCCCTTCACCCGCGGCGCGTAGGAGATGTGCACGTCGGACTTGCGCGGCGGATGATAGGTGCCGACGGCGAACTGCACGTCCTTCGGCACGTCGACCACGACCGGTCCCGGCCGGCCCGAGGTTGCGACATAAAAGGCCTCATGCAGCACCTTGGCGAGATCGTTGACGTCGCGCACCAGCCAGTTGTGCTTGGTGCAGGGACGCGTGATGCCGACGGTGTCACACTCCTGGAAGGCGTCGTTGCCGATCAGGTGCGTCGGCACCTGGCCGGTGATGCAGACCAGCGGAATCGAGTCCATCAGCGCATCGGTCAGCGGCGTCACCATGTTGGTGGCGCCGGGGCCGGAGGTCACCAGCACGACGCCCGGTTTGCCGGTCGAACGCGCATAGCCCTCCGCGGCGTGGCCCGCGCCCTGCTCGTGCCGCACCAGGATATGCTCGATCGCGTCTTGCTGAAAAATCTCGTCATAGATCGGGAGCACCGCGCCGCCGGGATAGCCGAAGAGGTGCTGCACACCATGATCGATCAGCGCCCGCACGATCATGGCGGCTCCCGTCATCTGGTTGGGATTATGGCTTGTCTCGTTCATGGCTGGCTCCGCATTTGCCGCTTTCGCACGGCCGCTTCGTCTTCTGTTTCGGGAAATAAAAAAGGGCCCAAGAGGCCCCATGCACACCGCCTGGATTTGGATGGACGTCAGCCATCCCCGGCGGTGCGCCTGGGTACGACCACGATAATAAGGAGGTTGGAAATAAAGTTACGCATGGCTCGGGCCGGACTTCCCAAAGGTTGCGCGCAACATAGCGGCCGACGGCCCAAAGTCAAGGCATACCGGCCGATTTGGTGCGCTTTGGGAGTGTAACCGCGTTCCAAGATTTCCGCGAGGGCGAATTTGCGGCGACAGCACTGAAGGCAATGGCCGGCGCCGGCATTCCGGGACGGTGCGAGAGCACCGAACCCGGAATGACGGGGACCGATAACTACAGCTCCTGCTTGAGCCACGCCCTCACCTCCCCCGGTTTCACCCAAGCAAACTCCGGTAGCTGGTGCCGAAACCAGGTGAACTGCCGCTTGGCATAGTGTCGCGTATCGGCGCGGCCAATGTCGGAAGCCTGCTCCAGCGTGATCTCGCCCTTGAGATACCGAAGCAGCGGCGGCACGCCATGGGCCTTCATCGCCGGCAACAGCGGATCGAGCTGTCGCGCCGCCAGCCGCTCGACCTCCTCCAAGGCGCCGGCCTTGAGCATGGCCTCGAACCGGGCGTCGATCCGGGCGTAGAGCGCGTCGCGTTCGGGCGCGAGAAACAAGGCGGAAAATTGCCCCGGCGGCAGCACCGGCGGCAGGCCTTCGCGGTGCCAGTCGAGCAGCGAGCGCCCGGTCGCCTCGACGACCTCCAGCGCCCGCGCAATGCGGGTGCGATCGCGCGGGTTCAAGCGTTCCGCAGCGGCGGGATCGCGGCGCACGAGTTCCGCATGCATGGCTTCCACGCCGTCACGCTCAAGCCGCGCGCGCACGGCCTCGCGTATCTCGGCCGGCACGGGCGGCACCGCGGAGAGCCCGCGCGTCAGCGCCTTGAAATAGAGCCCGGTGCCGCCGACAAAGATCGGCACGCGATTTTGGGCACGCGCATCAGTGAGCGCCGAAGCGGCGTCAGCGACCCACGCGCCGGCCGAGAAGTTGATCGCCGCATCGACATAGCCGTAAAGCCGGTGGGCGACGGCCGCCTCTTCCTCGGGCGAAGGACGTGCGGTCAGCACGCGCAGGTCCCGATAGACCTGCATGGAATCGGCATTGATGATGATTCCACCGGTTTTTTCCGCAAGATCCAGTGCGAGCGCCGACTTGCCGCTGGCGGTCGGCCCTGCGATAAGCACCGCCTTGTTCTTCCGAAGCGAAATCACCCGATGTCTCTCGTCGCGACCCTGATCTGCAATCCCGCCAATCCCGCACTCGAGTCCACGATCGTGGACGGCGCGCTTGCCGTGCTGCCCTCGCCCGGACACGTGCAATGGCTGTTCGACGAAGTCGCGGTCGACATCCCCTTCCAGAGCGAGGAGGAGGTCCACGCGATCGAGGGCCGGCTGCGCGAGGTCCGCGGCGACCTGCCGATCGACATTGTCGTGCAGCCTATCGCGACCCGGCGCAAGAAGCTTTTTCTGGCGGACATGGATTCCACCATGATCGGCCAGGAATGCATCGACGAGCTCGCCGACTTCGCCGGGCTCAAGGAGCATGTCGCCAAAATTACCGAGCGCGCCATGCGCGGCGAAATCGCCTTTGAGCCTGCGCTGCGCGAGCGCGTCGGCCTGCTCAAGGACCTGCCGATCAGTGTGGTCGACGAGGTGCTGACAAAGCGCATCACGCTCACCCCGGGCGGCCGCGAGCTGGTCATGACCATGCGCGCCCACGGCGCCTACACCTGCCTGATCTCGGGCGGCTTCACACTGTTCACGAATGCGATCGCGGCTAAAATCGGCTTTCAGGAAAATCGCGCCAACGAGCTCGTCGTACGCGATGGCAAGTTCACCGGCGAAGTGCGCGAGCCGATCCTGGGCCGCGCCACCAAGCTCGCGACGCTGATCGAGCTCACCCAGTCCTTCGACCTCGATGAGATCGATACGCTCGTGGTCGGCGACGGCGCCAACGATCTCGGCATGATCCAGAAGGCCGGGCTGGGCGTCGCCTATCATGCCAAGCCCGCGGTCGCGATCGCGGCCGCCGCGCGAATCGATCACGGCGATCTCAGCGCGCTGCTCTATGCGCAGGGCTATCGGCGGGAGGAGTTTGTGTCCTAACTCACTGCCAAATGTGGGCACCGTCATTCCGGGGCGGTCCGCAGGACCGAACCCGGAATCTCGAGATTCGGGGCTCGTCTCTTCGAGGCGCCCCGGAATGACGGTGCACAAAACGTAGATGGCCGGGACGAGGCCCGGCCATGACGACGTGGAGGGAGAGCGGCTGCGACCGGCTACTGCACGCTCAGGGCCACGAACCGCAGTTCGCCATCCGCATTGGACACCAGCAGCAGAACCGACTTCTTGCCGTCCTTCTTCAACTGGTCGACGCGCTTCTTGATGTCGGCGGCGCTCGATACCGCCTCCTGCGCGACCTCGACGATGACGTCGCCTGCCGACAGCCGCTTGTCGGCGGCATCCGAGGCGCCGTCGACGCCGGTGATCAGCACGCCCTTGACGCTGTCCTTGATCTTGAACTTGCTGCGCAGGTCCTTGCTCAGGGCCGCAAGATCGAGGCCGAGCGCCTTTTGCGTCACAGGCCTGTCGGCAGGCTCGTCCTTGGGCTTGAGCGCGGCCTGCACCTTGTCGGTGTCTTCCAGCTTGCCCAAGGTGACGTGATGGGTCTCCTCCTGGCCCTTGCGGATGATGACGACATCGACCTCCTTGCCGACCGCGGTGTCAGCCACCACGCGGGAGAGATCCTTCGGCTCCTTGATGTCCTTGCCGTCGAACTTGACGACGACATCGCCGGGCTCGATGCCGGCCGGCTTCGCGGGGCCCTTGTCGTCGACGCCCGCGACCAGCGCACCGCGTGCCGGATGGATGTTCAGGCTGTCGGCGATCTCGTCGGTCACCGACTGGATGCGCACGCCGAGCCAGCCGCGGCGCAGCTCGCCGTATTGGCGGAGCTGATCGACGACGGCAGCGACCGTCTTCGACGGCACGGCAAAACCGATGCCGATCGAGCCGCCGGAGGGCGAGATGATGAGGGTGTTCACGCCAATGACCTCGCCATCGAGGTTGAACAGCGGGCCGCCGGAATTGCCGCGATTGATGGCCGCGTCCGTCTGGATGTAGCTGTCATAGGGACCGGAGGAGATGTCGCGGTTTTTCGCCGAGACGATGCCCGCGGTCACCGTGCCGCCCAGGCTGAAGGGGTTGCCGATCGCGATCACCCAGTCGCCGAGCCGCAGCTTGTCGGAATCGCCGAACTTCACCGCGGTCAGCGGATGCGGCGGCTTGAACTTCAGCACGGCAAGGTCGGTCTTCTTGTCGATGCCGACGATCTCTGCCTTGATCTTGGTGCCATCGTTCAGGATCACGTTGATCTCGTCGGCGTCCGCGATGACGTGATTGTTGGTGACGACAACGCCGGCGGGATCGACGATAAAGCCGGAGCCGAGCGAATTCGTCTTATGAGGCATCAGGTCGCCGCCGCCCTTGCCGCCCCTTCGGTTCTTGAAGAAGTCGTCGAAGAATTCCTCGAATGGCGAGCCCGGCGGAAGTTGCGGCATCGCGCCGTGACCATCGTTCTTGACCTCGACGGTCTGCGAAGTCGAGATGTTGACAACAGCGTCGATCACTTTTTCGGCGACGTCGGCGATGCCCTCGGGTCCTCGCGCGAAGGCGGGTTTTGAGATCAGCACCGCCGCCGCGCCCAGGCAGACTGCAGCCAGAAGCGGGCGCAGGCGATCGCTCAAGGCGGATGTGGCAGCGAACATATAAATTCTCTCCAGAGATCGGAATTGGGATTTACGTCCACACTGCGCCCGAACGGGGGTACGGCGCAAGCATTCAGATTGTTGCGGATTTCGTCGCCATAAGGGTTAGCTAATGCGGCAAAAAGCCGACGCCAGCCCTCAAGATCGCGTTCTTTTTGCGGGACGTCATCCCGATGGCCCGTCAGCACCACGTGCCGGCGCGCCCCGAAACGACGGAGACTAGATCGGGCGCCGCACTGCCCAGATTACGATCAGGCCGATCACCGCCGAGCCGATGCCGACCGCACGCAGGACATTGTCCGGAGTCGCCAACGCGCTTTTCATCGCCTTGCGCATCCAGGCCGGACTTGCCGCGAACAGCAGGCCTTCGATCACGAACAGGACGCCCAGACCGATGAGGAAGTCGGCGATCGCTAGGGATCTCATCGGAATGGAACCTCCCGCTTCATGTGTATTTTCCATGTTGCTCTTGGGCGGGCGCGAACGAAAAGCTTCGCGCCGCCGCTGTCAATTGTCGATCACCTGAGGCCGTTCAGGGCTTCGGGGAGGGGCTGGTCGCGGCTGCGCTGGGCGCCGGGGTGGCCCCGCTGGTAGCAGGCGCTGCCGACCCTTCCGCCGTCTTACCCGAGGGGTTGTTGAAGTAGCGGAAAAAGTCGGAGTCCGGCCGCAGCAGGAAGCGGGTGTCGCTGCTCTTCAGCCCGGCCTCGTAAGCCCCCATCGAGCGATAGAAGGCGAAGAAATCGGGATCCTTGCTGTAGGCCTCGGCGAACAGCCGGTTGCGCTCGGCATCGCCCTCGCCGCGGGTGCGTTCGGCCTGGGATCTCGCCTCCGCTTCGATGACGGTGGCCTCGCGGTCGGCATTGGCGCGGATTTCCTGGGCCTTCTGGCCGCCCTGGGCGCGGAACTCGGCCGCTTCGCGCTGACGCTCCGTCTGCATCCGCTGATAGACCGCCTGGCTGTTCTGCTCGGGCAGATCGGCACGGCGGATACGGACGTCGACCACCTGGATGCCGTAGCCGTCGGCCTCGTGATCGAGTTGGTCGCGGATGCGCTGCATCAAGGCTTCGCGCTCGTCGCGCACCACCTCGATGAAGGTGACCTCGCCGAGCACGCGCCGCAGCGCGGCGTTGAGCAGCGTGGTCAATTGCAGGTTCGCCGCCTGCACCGTGCCGACGCTCTGATAGAACCGCAGCGCATTCTTGATGCGGTAACGGGCGAAGGCGTCGACCACGAGCCGCTTCTGGTCGGAGGCGATCACTTCCTGCGAGGGGTTTTCGAGATCAAGGATGCGCCGGTCGACCGGGATCACGGTATCGATGAACGGCGCCTTGAAATGCAGGCCGGGGTCGGTCACGCTGGCAACCGGCCGGCCGAACCGCACCACCAGCGCCTGTTCCGTCTGCTGCACGGCAAAGACCGAGCTGTAGGCGACGATGGCGACGAGCAGCAGCAACACCAGCGCAATGATGCCTGTAACAGGAGACTTCATTTCGTAACTCCACTGGACTGCTGCGCCGAGCCGGTGGTCGCCGGAGGCTGGCGCCGCGGCGTCAGCTCGTTCAAAGGCAGATAGGGAACGATGCCGTGGCCGGCCGCACCGTCGAAGACCAGCTTCTCGGAGCCGCCGAGGATGCGCTCCATGGTTTCGAGATAGATGCGCTCCCGCGTCACGTCCTTCGCCTTGGCATACTCCTCATAGACCTTCAGGAAGCGCGCGCTCTGGCCCTTGGCTTCGGCGATCGCCTGCTGCTTATAGCCTTCGGCGTCCTGAAGGATCTTGGCGGCGCGGCCTCTGGCATCGGGCACGACGCGATTGGCATAGGTCTGCGCCTCGTTCTGCAGCCGTTCGAGGTCGGCGCGCGCGGCCTGCACGTCGCGGAAGGAATCGATGACCTGCGCCGGCGGATCGACCTTCTGCATCTGCACTTGGGTGATCTGGATTCCCGAGCCGTAGCTGTCGAGCGTCCGCTGCATCAACTGCTGCACGGCCTGCTCGGTGGTGGTGCGGGCGCCGGTCAGGATCGGTTGGATGTTGGAGCGCCCGATCACCTCGCGCATCGCGCTTTCCGCGACCGCCTTCACCGTGCCTTCGGGATTCTGGATGTTGAAGAGAAAGTCGGCGGCGCCATTCGGCTTGATCCGCCACAGCACCGTGAAGTCGACATCGACGATGTTCTCGTCGCCGGTCAGCATCAGGCTCTCCTCGGGCACGTCGCGGATCGAGCGGCCACGCCGGGCCGGATCGTCGATCAGCGTCATGCCGATGGAGATGGTGTTGACGCGCAGCGCCTTCGGCAGGAGCACGGTCTCGATCGGATAAGGCAGATGGTAATTCAATCCCGGCTGCGCATCGCGCACATATTTGCCGAAGCGAAGCACGATGCCGAGCTCTTCGGACTGCACGCGGAAAATACCGGAGAACAGCCAGATCGCGACGATGATGAGCGCGATCAGCGCGATACCGAGGCCGCTGAAATAGCCGCCCGGCAGGAGCTGCTGCAGACGATCCTGGCCGCGGCGCAGAAGCTCTTCCAGATCGGGCGGCCGCGGCCCGACCGGTTGCGGGCCCGAGCCCCATGGTCCCTTGGGACCCGAGCCCCAGGGGCCTCCGCTCTGATTCTTCCACGGCATTCGATACTCTCCTCCGCGGGAGCGACGGCTTGATCGCTCGGTCCCGCAATACCGTCAGGCCTTATAAGGGACGCCCCCTTCCCTTACAACGCAAGCTTCGCAACGCCCCCGCTTCGGCATTTAGCGCAAGCAGCTATGCTTGGGGCGATATTTGTCAAATTAAACATTACCGAACGCAGTTAACCCTTGTAACCCTTAGCCCTGCGCCGATAGGTCACATAGGAGAATGCCGCGCTGTCCTCCGGGCCGGGGGGATGGCGCGTGCGGGCCATCTCTTCCCACAAAGCCGCGTCGATCACCGGAAAGGTGGTATCGCCTTCGGGATGGAGATGCACTTCGGTGATTTCGAGGCGATCGGCGTCCTGCATCCACTGCGCGTAGATGTCCGCGCCGCCGATCACCGCGATCTCGCCGACCGAACGCCGCAGCGCGTCGCCGCGCGCCACCGCTTTCGCGTCCTCCAGTGACGTCGTCACGATGGCACCATGTGCGCGAAAGCCGGCGTCACGGGTGACGACGATGTTGGTACGTCGGGGCAACGGCCGCTTCAGCGAGACGAAGGTCTTGCGGCCCATGATCACGGGCCGGCCGATCGTCATCGCCTTGAAGCGCTGCAGATCGCTTTTCAGCCGCCAGGGAATCGTGTTGTTCGCGCCGATCACCCCATTGTCGGCGACCGCGGCGATAAGGACGATTTCCATCGCTTTCAAGCCTTCGCCGCCAGCGCTTGCAGCGCGGGCCCGGTGACGCGACACAGCGTCCACTCATCCATCAGGCCGGCGCCGAGCGACTTGTAGAACTCGATCGAAGGTGCGTTCCAGTCAAGCACCGCCCATTGCAGCCGCGACCAGCCGTTCTCGACGCATGTCTTGGCAAGATGGGCGAGCAGCGCCTTGCCGATGCCGTTGCGGCGATATTGGGGCCGGACGAACAGATCCTCGAGATAGATGCCGAAGCGCCCCGCAAAGGTGGAGTAATTGAGAAACCACACGGCAAAACCGGCCGGCTCGCCGTTCCAGCGCGCGATCTCGCAGAACAATCGCGGCTGTTCCGCAAACAGCGCCGCCTCGATCAGCACCTCGGTCGCTTCGACTTCGTGCGAGAGCTTTTCATACTCGGCGAGTTCGCGCACCAACGCCAGCACGAGCGGGACGTCGTCGGGGCGGGCGCGAGAAATGGTCAGAGACATTCAATCGCTCACACCGCGACTTCGGCCTTGATATGCGGGTGCGGGTCGTAGCCCTCGAGCTTAAAGTCCTCGTAGCGGAAGCTGAAAATGTCCTTCACCTCGGGATTGATCTTCATGGTCGGCAAGGGGCGCGTCGGCCGGGTGAGCTGCAGCCGGGCCTGATCGAGATGGTTGGAATAGAGATGCGCGTCCCCCAGTGAATGAACGAAATCGCCGGGTTTGAGCCCGGTGACCTGCGCGACCATCATCGTCAGCAGTGCATAGGAGGCGATGTTGAAGGGCACGCCCAGGAACACGTCCGCGGAGCGCTGGTAGAGCTGGCAGGACAGTTTGCCGCTTGCGACATAGAACTGGAACAGGCAATGGCAAGGTGGCAGCGCCATCTTGTCGACCTCGGCCGGATTCCAGGCAGTGACGATCAGCCGCCGCGAGTCCGGGTTCTTCCTGATCATCTCGACGACATTGCTGATCTGGTCGATCTGGCGTCCATCCGGCGCCGGCCACGAGCGCCATTGCGAGCCGTAGACCGGGCCGAGATCTCCATTGGCGTCGGCCCATTCGTCCCAAATGGTGACGCCATGCTCGTGAAGATATTTGATGTTGGTGTCGCCTTTGAGGAACCACAGCAACTCATGCACGATCGCCTTCAGCGGCAGGCGCTTTGTCGTCAGCATCGGGAAACCGGCCTGCAGGTTGAAGCGCATCTGGTGACCAAAAATCGACAGCGTGCCGGTGCCGGTGCGGTCGTGCTTCTCCACACCGCCAGACAGAATGCGCTCGAGCAGGTCGTGGTACTGGTTCATGGGGTCGCGTTGCCTGGGAAAGAGGGCGAATTTACCGGCCCGGCGCGGCCGTCAACAGCGCGACTCGGCCGTCTTTCGCAATTATACCCCGAAAAAATGAGCATCCGGCCCAAAACGAACAAGGGGGCGGAACCTGCGTTGTCTTCTCCCTCCCCCGTTCTTACGGGGCGCAACGAGCCAAGCTCGCGCTGAGAGGGAGAAGACCGCTTCCACGGGGACGGCTCGCGGAACGGGAAGGCGCGCGACGCGCTACCCTTCCACGAACACCTCGTCGCGCTTGCGGCGCAGGGTCGGCAATACCGCCAGCACCAGCAGCCCGGCGGCTGCGGCGATCAGCACCGCCGACAGCGGCCGGGTGATGAAGACGCTCCAGTCGCCGCGCGAGATCAGAAGCGCGCGGCGCAGGTTTTCTTCCATCAGCGGCCCCAGGACCATGCCGAGCAGGAGCGGCGCCGGCTCGAACTCGTGCTTGATCAACCAATAGCCGACGAGGCCAAAGGCGCCCGCGAGGATGACGTCGACCGGCGCGTTGTTCACCGAATAAATGCCGATGGCGCAGAACACGACGATCGACGGGAACATCAAGCGGTAGGGTACGCGTAGCAGCCGCACCCAGATGCCGACCAGCGGCAGGTTGATGATGATCAGCATCAGATTGCCGATCCACATCGAGGCAATCATGCCCCAGACGAGATCCGGCTGCTTCTGCATCACCTGCGGTCCCGGCACGATGCCGTGAATGGTCATGGCGCCGACCATCAGTGCCATCACCGCATTGGGCGGAATGCCCAGCGTGAGCAACGGAATGAACGAGGTTTGCGCCGCCGCGTTGTTGGCGCTTTCCGGCGCCGCCACGCCCGAGATGGCACCGCGGCCGAATTTTTGCGGCTCGCGCGAAATCTTCTTCTCGAAAGTATAGGCCGCAAAGGACGCGATCACGGCGCCGCCGCCGGGCAGGATGCCGAGGATCGAGCCCAGTACCGTGCCGCGGAAGATCGCGGGCAGCGACTCCATCATGTCCTTCTTGGTCGGCATCAGGCCGGTGATCTTCTGCTGCACCAGCTCCCGGTCCATCTCCGCGCCGGTGTCGAGATTGCGGATGATCTCGGCGAAGCCGAACACACCCATGGCGACGGTGGCAAAGCCAAGCCCGTCGGCGAGCTCGGGAATGTTGAAGGCCATGCGCGAGGCGCCGGTTTCGATGTCGGAGCCGACCATCGAGAGCAGCAAGCCGAACACGATCATCGCGATCGCCTTCAACACGCTGCCCTTGGCCAGCACCACCGCGAAGATGAGGCCGAGCACCATCAGGGAAAAATATTCGGCCGGACCAAAGGCCAGGGCAAATTTCGTGAGCGGCGCGCCGAGCAGCGCGATCAGCACGGTCGCCGCGCAGCCCGCGATGAACGAGCCGATCGCGGCAATCGCGAGCGCCGGACCCGCCCGGCCCTGCTTCGCCATTTGAAAGCCATCGAGCGTAGTGACCACCGAGGTCGCCTCGCCGGGGATGTTGACGAGGATCGAGGTAGTCGAGCCGCCATATTGGGCGCCGTAATAGATGCCGGCCAGCATGATCAGCGCGCCGACCGGCGGCAGGCCGAAGGTGATCGGCAGCAACATCGCGACGGTTGCGATGGTGCCGATGCCGGGCAACACACCGACCAGCGTGCCGACCAGCGCGCCGATCAGGCAGAGCATCAGGTTCACCGGGGTGACGGCGACGCCAAAGCCGAGGATGAGGTTGTGAAAAAGATCGGCCATTGCGCCCTCACCGCACCAGGAATTGCGGGAACAACGGCATCGGCAGTCCCAGCACGTAAGGAAAGAGCAGCGCGCAGCCGACGGTGAGGCAAATGCCGACGATGATGGTCTCGACCCAGCGGGTCTCGGGCGTGCCGAGCGCGGAGATCAGGAAGGCCGCGAAGCCCGACACCACGAGCCCGAGCGGCCGGATCGCTACGGCGAAGAAGATGATGGCGAGCGAAACGAACAGCGGGCCGCGCCAGGAATAGTGGGCGAGTGTCTGCCCCTCGCTGACGAGGCCGGTGATCATCACCGCAGCGCCCAGCCCAAGCAGCAGGACGGCGAACATGCGCGGCGCGGTCCCGGGCCCGAAAGTGAAGCCATGCATGCCCTGCAGATCGCTGGAAGCCCAGAGCGCGAACAGCGCAACGCCCATCAAGACGATGCCGCCGACGAAATCCTGCGGGCCCCGAATCCATTTCGGTGTGACGGATTGGCGCAGCGGCCCGCCCGGCGTGTCACTCATCGATATCTCCCCCCGAATTCGGGCTTGGCGCCCGGTTTATTTCGGATTTGTTCGGACCTTCGCGTCGCCGCTCGGTCCCTCCTGCCTAGCGGCTTTCGCTAGACGATGCCAGCAAAACCCAAAACACCGCCGGCGAGCAAGATCCAGAGCGGGTTCAGCCGGGTTGCAAAGGCAAGCACGGCGGCAGCGAGGGTCAGCAGGACCGCAGGCCAGGTCCGATCGGAGGCCTGCGCCACGACCAGCGCGCTCGCGCCCATCAAGCCGATCGACAGCGGCACCAATGAGACCTGGATAAGCGCGGGCCAGCGCGCGCCCTTGGTGCCCCGCAGCAGCCGGCTCACGCCATAGGCAAGCAGCGCGGTGGGCAGGCACATCGCAACCGTCGCCGCAAATGCACCGTAGAAGCCGGCGACCTCATAGCCGATCAGGGTCACGATCAGCACGTTGGGCCCCGGCGAGAGCTGCGAGATCGCAAACACGTCGGCGAATTGCTTGTCGGTCAGCCAATGCCGGACATCGACGGCGATGCGGTGCATTTCCGGAATAGCGGCATTGGCGCCGCCGACGGCAAACAGCGACATCAGACCGAAGGTCCAAACCAGCGCCCAAATCGGATTCGTCTCGGACGTCACGTCACGGCCCGTTGTCGCATGTAAAGGGTGATGGCGAGGCTGATTGGCACGGCGACCAGGAGCACGAACTGGAGCGGTAGCCGTCCCAGCCCGATCGCGACGAAGACCGCGACCATGAGCAGGACCGCCGCGAGATCACGCCTCTTGATCAGCGGCATCAGCATGCGAAATACGGTCGCCACCAAAAGCCCGATCGCCGCGCAGGAGATACCCGCCAGGACCCGGCGCAGCGCCGGGATATCCCCGTAATGGGCGTAAAGGGCCGCAAGCGCCATGACCAGGACCATCGGCGGGGCGACCAGCCCGGCAAAGGCCGCAAGCCCGCCGACGAAGCCCCGGAAGCGCGAACCGAACACGAACGACAGGTTCACGATGTTTGGACCGGGCAGAAAATGGCAGAGCGCGAACGTCTCGTTGAACTCGTCCGCCGTCATCCAGCGGTGTTCTTCCACAATTGCGCGGCGGGCGAACGGCAGAACCCCGCCGAATCCGGCCAGCGACATCTTGGCAAAGGCGAAAGACAGCGCGACGAGGCCGGGCGGAGCTTGGGCGGTGCTCAAGGGGAGATCCGGCCGAGAGACAGCGGCCGGCGGCGAATCCAACGACATTCCGGCAGGGTAGACGGCAGTCGCGCCGACGCCAAGCCAATTTGGCGTGTTCCCGGCAAGCGTGGCATTACGGCACTGTTTTTCTTGAAGTTTGCCCTTATATTGGGAGTGCCGGTTCGCCGGCTATGGAAATAAACGGCCGTCGCAATAAACCTATCGGACCCGGGGGCAGTACCCGGCGCCTCCACCCAAGCCCACCGGATAAAGGTGGGTTTCGGCGGGGGCGAAACAGGATCGACGAGGGCGTAAAGGGCGAGCTTTTTCCCGGTATTGTTCCGCCGTTATCGGGCTACTGCAATAGTTGCCAACGACAACTATGCTCCGGTTGCTCAGGCTGCGTAACGCAGTTTGAAAGACCACTTTAAAGCCCTAGCGGGTTAAGCTCCGCTAGGCGGGGTTCGGAGGCACCTGGCAACAGAAGCCTCCACTTTCACCTGCTTATCCCCCGGGCTAGACCTGCCGCAATTTCTGTCCGCGGTGGCTGCTGACCTTCGAATACCGCCGGAGTAGCATAAGCAGTGAGAAGGGCGAGTCGGATGACCGGAGTTGGGAATGACCGGCCTACCGGTTTTGCCGGCGTAAGACGAACCTGACAGGGACCCGACCATGGCGACCGACCATATCAGATACGATGTGCTGGCGCGGGACGCGCTGCGCGGGGTGTTGCGCAAGGTTTTGAGCGATGCCGCCGCGCACGGATTGCCCGGCGAACATCATTTTTTCATTACTTTCATCTCCAGCGCGGAGGGCGTGAAGCTCTCGCCGCGGCTACTTGCGCAATATCCTGACGAGATGACCATCATCCTGCAGCATCAGTTCTGGGACCTGGTGGTGTATGAAGACCGCTTCGAGGTCGGCCTGTCGTTTGGCGGCATCCCGGAACGGCTCGCGGTTCCTTTTAGCGCCATTACGAGCTTCTTCGATCCTTCCGTGCAGTTCGGCCTGAAATTCGAGCAGTCGGAGACCGCGCCCGAGCCCGCGGCCCAAAACCTCCCCGCAGCGCCTGCGGCCCCGGCTTCTCCCCTCGCCGCTCCGGCGGCGCCGGCTGAACCCGCGGAAGAGCCGGCAAAGCCGAGCGAGGGCGCCGAGGTGGTGCGGCTGGATCGCTTCCGCAAGAAATAGCGCACGCGCGATGTTCGAAAGACCGTAGCTCGCGTGCAACTTTCGGCGCGTTCGACGAGAGTGACGGGCCAGTTCAATGGACCAGCCGACGAGATCATCGCGAAGCGGCGCAACACGCATCGAAACCGACAGTTTCGGTCCCATCGAGGTGCCTGCCGATCGCTATTGGGGTGCGCAGACCGAGCGGTCCAGGCAGAATTTCCGTATCGGCAAGGACCGCATGCCGATCGAGATCGTGCACGCGCTCGGCATCGTCAAGCTTGCCGCGGCCGAAACCAATCGCGGGCTTGGCCTGCTCGATCAGCGCCGCGCCCGCGCAATCGCTCGCGCCGCGCGCGAGGTGATCGACGGCAAGCTGGACGAACATTTTCCGCTGGTGGTCTGGCAGACCGGGTCCGGCACGCAAAGCAACATGAACCTCAACGAGGTGATCGCCAACCGCGCCAACGAACTGCTGGGTGGGGAGCTCGGCGCGAAAAAGCCGGTGCATCCGAACGATCACGTCAACATGAGCCAGTCGTCCAACGACTCCTTCCCGACAGCGATGCACATCGCGGCGGCGACCGCCATTGCCGGCAATCTGATCCCCGCCTTGGGCGAACTGCTCGCCGCGCTGCGGGCGAAGGAAAAGGCCTTTGCCAAGATCGTCAAGATCGGCCGCACCCATACCCAGGACGCAACGCCGCTGACGCTGGGACAGGAATTCTCCGGCTATGCCGCGCAGGTCGAGAGCGGCATCGCGCGGCTGCGCCTCGCCTTGAAAGAACTCTATCCGCTGGCGCAAGGCGGCACCGCGGTCGGCACGGGCCTTAACTCCAAGCCGCGGTTCGCCAAGCTGTTCGCGCAAGAGGTCGCGAAGATCACCAAGCTGCCCTTCGTCAGCGCCCCCAACAAATTCGAGGCGCTGGCCTCCAACGATGCCTATGTCTTTGGGCATGGCGCCATCAATTCGGCCGCCACCGGACTGTTCAAGATCGCCAACGACATCCGCCTCCTCGGATCGGGCCCGCGCTCGGGCCTGGGCGAATTGATCCTGCCGGAAAACGAGCCCGGCTCCTCGATCATGCCCGGCAAGGTCAATCCGACCCAGTGCGAGGCGATGACCATGGTCTGCTGCCAGGTGTTCGGAAATCAAACGGCCATCACCGTGGCCGGCAGCCAGGGCCATTTTGAATTGAATGTCTACAAGCCTGTGCTCGCTTATTGTATGATGCAGTCGACCCAATTGCTGGCCGACGCCGCGCGTTCATTCACCGAGCACTGCGTCGTCGGAATCCGCGCCGATGAAAAGCGCATCCAGGAATTGATGGAGCGTTCGCTGATGCTGGTGACCGCGCTTGCTCCCAAGATCGGCTACGACAATGCCGCGAAGGTGGCCAAATCCGCACATGCGCGGGGCACCACGCTCAAGGAGGAGGCGTTACGCCTCGGCTTCGTCTCCGAAAGCGAATTCGATCAGTTGGTGCAGCCGGACAAGATGACACGTCCAGGCTGACGATTGAGGGGCAACACGAAAACGCGTCCACCGGAAAACTACGGAGCGCGATACGATTTACCGTTGGACGATATAATTATAAACCATAACGGGCGGCGATGAGGCTGAGGGGGCTTTGTCGTTGGCCGGCCGCCAGAGAGGCAAAGCCTTTCGCAGTGCGGCACGTATTTTTTGATTGTGTTAGGCAGCGATTAGCAGGGATTGTTTCCATGACCGAGTTAACCCTCGCCTTTACGGCGCATACGGATACTGGTTTTAATTTTACGAGCCACGCGCGTCTTCCCGATATCCTCGCCTTTTCCCGATTTCATAAATAGCGGGAGGTGTGCATGGGGGATATCGTCAATCTGAAGCGTTTCAAGAAGCGCATCGAGCGCGAGCAGGCGGCCAAAGAGGCCGAAGCGAATCGCGCGCGATTCGGCCGCAGCAAATCGGAACGGACGGCCGAGCAAAAGCGCAAGCAGCGCGCCAGCGAGTTGTTGGACCAGCATCAGCTCGGGGGCGAGAACGCATCATGAAGTCACCCGTCGTCAAGCGTTCGATCGTGGTCGCCGGTCACAAGACCAGCGTCAGCCTCGAAGAGGCGTTCTGGAACGGCATGAAGGAGATCTCCGGAGAGCGCAACATGACGCTCTCGGAGCTGGTCGGCGAAATCGACAGCAAACGCCAGCAGGGCAATCTGTCCTCGGCGATCCGCCTGTTCGTGCTCGACTACTTCAAGAGCCGCGCAGCGGCGGGCTCCGGCGCGGTGGCAGGCGATCCCAAAGGCCATCCGCACGCCTCCTCGGCGGCATCGGGTTCGTAGAGATCGGGGCGGGCGCCTCGGTTGCGCCCGCCGCCAAGCGCCTTTTGGTAGCCGCTCAGATGGCGGCGGGGACACCTGCGGTCCTTGCGGCTGGGCCGCCGGCCGAGCGCGCTATTCCCGACGGGCGGATCACGAAGCCTCGATCACGCGCGAAGACATTTTTCGGCGGAATCGGCACGCGCGGAAGCCGAGTTTGACCCTGCGCAAAGTTGGCCTCTTTAAAATCGCTCTAAGGTGCGAAGCATTCGCAAGCTTGCGCTTGACCTCGCCCGCGCCGATTGAAAATACAGCTCATGACCGACCTCCCGGACCTCAGGCAGCAAGTGCCGCTAGGCCTTGCGCCCCGCGGCTATAGCGGCACGATCCATCGGCTGGCCGCCGGCCAGGCCAAATCCACGCTGCCGAGCGACGAGCTCGAAAGCCGGCTGATCGAGCTCGGCTTTGTCGAGGGCGCAAGAGTGGAGATCCTGCACGAGGGCATCGTGGCACGCGACCCGATCGCCGTGCGCGTGGACAATGTGACCGTCGCAATCCGGCGGCGCGAAGCGATGGCGATCATCGTCGCCTGACGCGACCGGGCCTCAAAACGATGGAAGCTCCCCTGATGCATCTTGCCCTGGTGGGCACACCGAATAGCGGCAAGACGTCGCTGTTCAATGCGCTCACGGGCAGCCGGCAGAAGGTCGCGAACTATCCCGGCGTCACGGTCGAGCGCAAGGAAGGCTTCTTCGTCACGCCGGCGGGCCGCCAGGTCTCGGTGGTCGACCTGCCCGGCACCTATTCGCTGCGTGGCCGCAGCCCGGACGAGGAGATCACGCGCGACTTCGTCCTGGGCAAAGCGAAAGGCGAGATCCTCCCAGATCTCGTGCTGTGCGTCGCCGATTCCACCAATCTGCGGCTGACGATCCGGCTCTTGCTCGAGCTCAAGGCAACCGGCCGGCCGCTGGCGCTGGTGCTGAACATGTTCGACATCGCCAAGCGGCGCGGGGTCACCGTCGACGTGCCGAAGCTGTCGGCCGCGCTCGGCGTGCCCGTGGTCACGTCCATCGCGGTGCGCAAGGGCGGCACCGCCGAACTCCTGCGGCTCACCGACGAGATCGCGGCACAAGCGCAAGCCGAGTCCCGGCCAAATCTCTGGCGCGCGCTCTCGGCCTCGGAGCTTCGCGCCACCCAGCGCGAAGCCGATCGCATCATCGCATCGAGCGTCAGCCTGCCCAAACGCCCCGACACCTGGACCGCGCGGATCGACTCGGTCGTGCTGCACCCGGTCGCAGGACTTGTGATCCTGCTCGCCATCCTGTTCGTGATGTTTCAGGCGGTGTTCGCCTGGGCGCAGCCCTTGATGGAGCTGTTGTCATCAGGTTTCGACGCGGCAGGCCAATTCGTTCACGACACGCTGCCTTCCGGCCTGTTGCAGAGCTTCTTGCAGAACGGCGTGATCTCCGGCGTCGGCAGCGTGATCGTGTTCCTGCCGCAGATCATCATCATCTTCCTGTTCATCCTGCTGCTCGAAGATTTCGGCTACATGGCGCGCGCGGCCTTCCTGATGGACCGGATCATGGGCGGCGCCGGGCTGCACGGACGCGCCTTCATTCCGCTGCTCTCGAGCTTTGCCTGCGCCATCCCCGGCATCATGGCGACGCGCGTGATCGACAACCGGCGCGACCGCCTCACCACCATTCTGATCGCGCCGCTGATGACCTGCTCGGCGCGTATCCCGGTTTACACGCTGATCATCTCGGCGTTCATTCCGCCCAAGGACATCTGGGGCTGGGTCAACCTGCAGGGGCTCGTGATGTTCGGCCTCTATGCGACGGGCATCACCAGCGCGCTCGGCATGTCCTTCCTGGTGAAATTCTTCATGTGGCGCGACTACCAGCCCGCGCCCTTCATGCTGGAATTGCCCGATTACAAGATGCCACGCCTGCGCGGCATCGCCATCGGCATCTACACCCGCGCCAAAATGTTCCTGCAGCGCGCTGGCACCACGATCTTTGCGATGATGGTGCTGATCTGGTTTCTGGCCTCATTCCCGCAGCCGCCGACAGGCGCCGAGGAGCCGGCAATCAACTACAGCCTCGCCGCGATCATTGGGAAAGCGATCGCGCCTGTGCTGGCGCCGGTCGGCTTCAACTGGCAGATCGCGGTTGCGCTGATCCCGGGCATGGCTGCGCGGGAAGTCGCGGTGGCGGCGCTCGGAACGGTCTATGCGATCGAGGGCGGCAAGGAAGCGGCCGAACAGATCGGACAGGTGCTCACCACCAAATGGAGCCTTGCGACCGCGCTGTCGCTCCTGGTCTGGTATATCTTCGCGCCGCAATGCGCATCCACGCTCGCAGTGATCCGCCGCGAGACCGGAAGCTGGAAATGGATGGCGCTCACCTTCGCCTACATGCTCGCGCTTGCCTATGCCGCGAGCTTTGCGACCTACAACATCGCACTCGCGCTCGGCGCGGGTTGATTATCTGAAATAATCCTGCACGAGCTGCAGATCGCATGACGCGGCCGGCCTGCCGGTCAGGCCGGCATCGATGACGCGCCGGCACGCCGCCACCGCGACCTCATCGCCGAGATCGCTCGCAGCATCGAGAACGAGCCAGGCCGCATCGGCCACAGAGCCCTCGCCCTTCGGCCCATTGCGGTCGGCGGGACGGATGCGCAACTCGCTCACATCGATGCTCAAGGTTGCTTCCTGATGGACTTGTGGACAGCGGCGGTAATCAGGCCGGGATCGGAACTCCCGAGATGCGGGATTCATAGAACTTCAGAATGCTACGCGAGGACTCGACGTTCAGGCCGCGATACTCGTCCTTGAAGTCGCTCAAGTCCTTCGCCGAGATGCGGTGATCCTTGGCGCCCAGGAACAACAGCGACATCGTGGTCTCCCAGGAGAAGTCGAGTGCCTTGGCGAGCACCAGCAGCATTTCCCGGTTGCGGTCCATCAGCACGCGTTCGATCACGTCGCCGGGTACGCCGCTCAGCAAAGACAGCCCGATCGTCACTTCGTCGAAGCGATGCGAGCAGGCGTAGCCCGCGATGCTCGCCTCGTTCAAATTGCCGAGGCGGTGCTGTGTCGCGACCACGCGCTTGGCGACGAAATGGCTGCGCGAGGAAGGACCGAGCTTGGATTGCAGCGCGCCGGCAAGCTCGCTGACCGAGCTCTGAATTTGCGCGACCATCTCGGGACGCTCGCGCGCCAGGCGCTTCTTCACGTCCTCCGATGCCTTGGCGATGAGCTGCTGAAACAAGTGCCGCGGGATGTCGGTGCGCAGGCCAAGCTGTTCGGCCAGGATGGAATCGCCCTCGGCGCGCTTGATCATGTGCAGGAAGCCGAAGCCGGAAAAGCGCGCCCCCTGGTTACTCGCCACCGACGTGACGACTTCGCGATCGCCTCGCGTCACCAGGACGTCGGTGACCACCGCATCGAGCGATTTGCGCTTGGAGATCGCGAGCAGATGCGGCTGGCCCTTGGTCTCGGCGTTGGCGACCAGGATGTCGCTGTCGAGCCGTTCCGAATTGGTCAGCACGGGTCCGGCAACCTCGATCGCATCGTCAAAGGCCAGCTTGTGGATGACGTTGGTCGGCGCCTTGTCGAAAGAGGCGAGCCGCTGGGCGAGCTGCGCGCGCGCGGCGACCTCGATCTCCTCGGCGAGCCGCCCGATCACTTCGCCGAAGGTCCGGATCTCGTCTTCGCTGTAACCGCCCGTGATCAGCAGGTTGGTCGCATACCACAAGGCGCGCTCGCGGCTTTCAGCCGTTCCTCGCGAGATCGCGTGATCAAGATCGCGCAGAAACGATTTCGCCTCACTCATTGTCAGAAAACCTCAACTCGCAACAGAGGCCGCATGGATTCAGATGGTTTTGAATCTAGGCGGGAAACGCAATTATTCCGTAAAATCGGCAACTAAGGATTGCCGCTCAGATTTCGCTTAATTTCGCGCAAATGGGTTTACGACTTCGCAACTGCTGCCGCCGCGCGGAACGGTTCGGCGGCCTCGACGACGAAATCGCGGAAATCGGTCAGAAGTCGCAGGTTCCGTACCCCCGGCCGATAAACGAAATAGTAACCAGTCGGAAGCCGCAACGGATGATCGGCCAGCATCGTCAACCTGCCTGATGCCACGGGCGGTCCGATATAGGCCATGTCCATCAGCGCGATCCCCGCGCCCGCAATCGCCGCATCGAGCGCCTGAGCGCGCGTTTCCACCGTGAGCCATTTGGGCGAGCCGTTGGCGGAGAAGGGAGCCGCCTTCTGCCAGCGCGTCCAGTCCATGAAGCGCGAGCGTGCCCGGATCAGCGGAGTGCCGCGCCAGCCCCGGCCCATGTTCGCGCGCACGCGGCCGGCCACCGCGGGCGCGGCGACCGGCATCAAGGTCTCCGCAAACAACAAGGTCGAGATAACGTCCTTCCATTCGCCCCGGCCGTGCCGGATCGCACAATCAACGTCCTCGCTGGACAGATCGACCGCCCGCGTAGTGGTCGAGATCGCGACTTCAACACCGGGCCTGCGCGCCTGAAAATCGGGAAGGCGCGGGATCAGCCAGAGCGAGGCGAAGGTCGAAACCGTCGACAGCCGGACCTGGCCGCGATGGCGCTGGAACGGTTCGACGGCCGCTTCTGTGCGCTCCAGCGCATCGCCCATGCTGGCAAGCAGCCTTTCCCTGTCCTCGGTCAGAACGAGCTTGCGCCCCACCTTGCGCGTGAGCGCGATCGCCAAGCTCTTTTCGAGTTCGGCAATCCGATGCGACAGCGCCGAGCGCGTCACGCCGAGCCGCTCGGCGGCCTCGGTGAGGCTGCCGAGGCTGTGGAGTTGCGACAGCGCCAACAATGCGCGTGCCGAGGGCGGGGCCGGCCTTGGCAAGGGCGGGTCTCCGGTGACAATCGGTGAGATAATCTCACCAATGTCGTGCCTTCCGCAAGATAAGATCGGCGGGCTTCGCTTGCATCAAGGACCACGATGAGCATCGAGAACTTCAGGCAGCTTGCCGATTACAACCACTGGGCCAATTGCCGCCTCTACGAGGTCGCGCTTGCGATGAGCGAGGAGCAGTACCGCCGGCCCACCGGCGTGTTCTTCGGCAGCCTGCACGGCACACTGAACCATTTGCTGCTTACCGATCGCGTCTGGCTGAAGCGCCTGACCGGCGAAGGCGAGCATCCCAGCCAGCTCGATGCGATCCTGTTCGAGGACCGGTACGAGCTTGCGCGGGCGCGCATGGCGGAAGATGCGCGGCTCGAGCGCGTGATCGCCGGCTACGGCGCGGACGACCTCGGCAAAACGGTGTCGTACCAGACCATGGCGGGCAAGCCGCAACAGCAGCCGCTACAGGACATCCTGTTGCACCTGTTCAATCACCAGACCCATCACCGCGGCCAGGCGCACGCCTGCTGTTCGATCGTCACCGGAAGCGAGCCCCCCTCGCTTGACCTGCTCCTGTTTCATCGCGGCGTGCCGGCGCCGAAGCTCGCGATCTAAGTTTTATTTGAGCATGATCTGTCCGGAAAATCGCTGCACACTTTTCCGGATCAAAGTTCACATCTAGGGGTTCGTTATCGCCGGCGGGGTCAGCACCAGCGGCGGCCGCGGTTTGGGCTTGACCGGGAGCGGCGGCGGTCCGGGCGGCGGCCGGACGTCGATCGGCGGTGGCAGGGGCGCAACCTGCTGACTCACGGCCGGTGCAGGATTTGAGACGGCCGGCGGGCTCGGCAGGCGCGGCGGAGCCGTCTTCGGCATTCCCGGGATGCGGCGCGGCGGCTCATGGCCGGACAGCGGCGCATCCGACAATGATTGGTGAGACGGCATGGGCTCCGGCCGCCCCGGCAGCGGCAACGCGGCTGTCGATGGCGGAAGGGTCGCAGGCTCCTGCGGTTGCGGCTCGCCACGCTCGATCGAATCCAGCCGGCGCGTCTCACGATCGATTGCGCGCACGGCCAGCCAGGACGACAGGCTCGTCACATCGACGCTGCGGGTCAGCGCGCCCGGCGGGCCGGCCATGAACAACTGGATCTCCGGATGGCTGCTGCCCGAACCGATCGCAGTGGACGCGAGCGTGGCCCTTATATCGGCCTGGTCGGCCGGGATGTCGTAGCCGCCGGAAATGATGGCGCGGACGCCATCGCCTTCCAGCGCGGTCGCGCCGACGCGCAGCCGTCCGTCCCTCACAGTGAAGGGGATTTGCGCGGAGGCAACCAGCAGCGCCCCCGACGCGAGCGCCGGCTCGACGATCTGCCGCAGTTTTGCATCGTCGATCGACAGGCCACTGTCGCCGGCGCGGATCGCGAGTTCGAAGGCGCGCGGATCGAGGCCCATGATGCTGGCGCCCTGCAGCGTCACCGTGCCGTTGCCTGACAGCGCGCCGGTCAGCGCGGAGACGCTCCGCCCCTGGGTCGTCAACGCCATTTGCAGGGAGGTGCGGCTCGCGGGCATTTTCAGGTTGCGATAATGCAGCGCCGCGCCGTCAACATTCCTGAGCTCGACGCTGGCATTGAGCACGAGCCCGTTGGCGCCGTCCCTTGCATCGATCGTGGCACTCGCTTCGCCGCCGCCGATCGCTCCTTTCAGCCCATCAAACGTGATCGACTGACCATCGCTCCTGATGACGCCGCTCACCGGGCGCAGTTCGATGCCATCCCACAGTTCGCCGCGCAGCGCCTGAAAGGTGATGCGGCCGCGCCAGCCCTTGGAGAGGCCCGCAACCAGCGGCGCGGCCGGATCATGACCGGCAGCGCCAATCGCAACAGCAAAGGCCGGCGCAAGCTGGAGTGCATCCAGCCCCACCTCACCTTGCACCTCCCTCTGCTCGCCAAGGCTGACGGCCAAATGCCCGCGGAGCCGCGCCGTCGCACTTGTGCTGTCGAGATCGTCGAATGTCAGCTTGTTGCCCTCAAGCGAGACGTGCGAGGACAGGCTGATATTTTGCGCAGACGCATCCGACGGCTTGAGACCGAACAGCGGCGCAAGGTTCGCCTTGCGCACCCGCAAATTCACGTCGGTCTTGGCATCCTGTGCCCACGGCTCGGCGCTGCCTTGCGCATCGGCGTCAATCGCCGTCCCCGTCAGCTTCGTCGACACGTGCAGCGGCATGCGCCATTTGCCGCTGATGGACGCTTCGAACTGAGTCGGCCCCTCGCCTGCCGCGATCACATGACCGATGCCAAGCAGCGTCAGCAGCGTATCGCTCCGCTGCGCCGACAGCTTGGTCGCGATATTGACGTCGCTGCGGCTCAGCGCGTCGAAGTCAAGGTTGCGGACCGCCTGGGCAGGCAGGCTGGCGCTCGCCGTGGCGTCGCCTTTGATGAGCTGCGGTGCGTCGATGTTGAGCTGAGCCAGCGCGGAGATCTCGGCCGGCGCTGCCTTGCTTCGGGACAGATTGAGCGTCAGTTTCGCCCGTATCGGATCCGTGCCCGTTCCCATCGCATTGAGCCGAGCGGCAATTGACGGCGCGAACGGGGCAACGATCCCGCTGATTTGGCCCATCGACGCGGCGGTCGAGTCGACCGTCAGGCTTCCGAGCAAGGTGTCGCGATCGAAATGGCCGCCGCCATCCAGCGTGACGCCACCTGGCTGGCCGATCTTCAACCGATCGAGCAGGATGCTCTTTGGCGTGTAGGTCAAGCTCGCGAGAAGCGGACGAAACTCCTGACCAGCCGAGATGGCACGGCCCACATCGAGCGAAAGCTTCGCTTCGTCCGGCCATTGTCCTTGTGGGCCCGCCAACGAACGCACCAATGCCGCCGCTGCATCGAGATCGAGCTGATCCGCCCGCAACGCCGCATCCAGCCGGGGGCCGCCGTTCCCGGCCGCAGGCGAGAAGGCAACCCGCCCTTCGAGGGTCCCGCTGTCGGTCTCCGCCTTCAACCGGTCGAGGACCACGCCGTCGGGATTAACGGCGACGTTACCGCGCAGGCGCAACGACTTCTGGCCGCGGCTGGAAAGATCGCTGCGTCCCTGGAGCCAAGCCATCAGCACATCCGGATCGGCAGAATCGATATCAAGCGCGCCGGCAAGAGTGCGGGAGGAAGGCGAGCCGTTGAAGCCGACATGGGTGTTGCCCGGTGCGCGGAGGTCGAGCCGATCGATCGCCCACGACGTCGCATCGCCATGCAGTTCGATCGACGGATTCTGCAGCGGGCGGCTTCCCAGCATGATCTGCTCGCCGCTTGCTTCGATGCGGACCGGCAGCGGCGGATGCGGCACGTCCGCCGTCAGGGCGCGCAAGGCCGGCCATATCAGCACTGGCTGGACGCCGCTGTCGGCCGCATTGTCCGTCGCCAGCAAGCGGTCGATATCGAGCTGGCGCGCGGAGAGAGCCATATGCAGAAGCGGCGAAGCGCCGAAGCGCATGTCGCCGGCGCCGGAAAACTTCAGCGCGCGTTCCTCGCTGCCGTAGCTCGCCTCGATCTGCTCGAGTTGCGCGCCGTTATGATCGGCCTTGAGCTTGGTGGTCACCTTCCAGGGCGTACGGGCTTCATTCGCCTTGGCTTTCGGCGCGGGCGGAACGGCCAGCGTGAGCGCGCCTTCGAAACGCGGCGCTCGTGCCTCGAAATTCAGCACACCGTCGAGCTCGGCAGAAACGGGCCGCTCGCCCGGATCGATGTTGAGGTGAAGACGGGTGCCGTTGCCGTCATTGGTCTGTCCGGAGGAGACGCGAAACGGATAGCGCGTACCCGCCACGGTGACCTTGCCGTCGCCGCGGATTGCGCCGGAGAGCGAGCGGACATCGCCGGAAAAGCCGATATCGCTCAGCTCCAGCGTAGACCGGCTGAGTGCATCATGCAGCGCCGCGCGGCCGGTCACGTTCAAACGATCGATCGAGAGCGAGGCCCAATTGAACCTGCCGTTCGAGGCCGGCCAGTCGATCCGGCCGTCACGGTCGAGCCCGAGATCGAGCGACATGCCGCCGATGCTGAGCTCATTGGCCCGCCATTGCCCGCGCATGAGGTCACCGAGACTGAACTCGACTTCGAGCCTGTCGGCGCGAACCTTGCCGAGATCATTGGGGCCACCCACCGCAACGGAGCCCAGCCGCAAGGTCGGCGTCGGCAACAGCCGCGCCTGCAACTCGCCCGAAACCTTGACCGGCGCGCCGATGATCTGCGTCGCCTCGGCCTCGAATTGCGGCCGGAATTGGTTCCAGTCGATGAAATACGGCCCGATCAATGCGGCGATCAGCGCCAAGATCAAGGCGATCGCGAAGCCGAGCAGCGTCGTCTGCACGGGGTCTCCTTTTGGCAAGCACCGGCGACAATCCCCCGGCGGCCCTCGGGGACCGCTCAGCGCCAGAGCAATACCTTATATAGAGACAACTGTGGCGATGTCACAGTCATCCACACCATCTGTCGTCGGCCGCGAAAGCGGGATGATCCAATATTCCAACAGACTTTAGTCGTTGGACTGAGGCGCCGCAGTGGACTAAAGACCCCACCTGCGCGGGATAGGACCAGCCCCGTTGTGGCACACTTCCCGGCCCGACGCCGAAAACCCTACCAACTCGCCGGGAGCCGCTTCAGGCCGCGCAGCACGAATGTCGGTCGCCATTCCGGATGCTCTGCGTCATCCAGCCGCAGCTCTGGGATGCGGCGGAGCAGGGTCGCAATCGCGACTTCCGCCTCGATACGCGCCAATTGCGCGCCCAAACAACGGTGGATGCCGCCGCCGAAGGACAGCGGCCGCACGTTGGGCCGCCTGATGTCGAGCCGGTCGGGGTTGTCAGGATAGACGGCCGGATCGCGGTTGGCCGAGCCCAGCAAGCAGAGAACGCTTTCGCCTTTCGGGATCCGCTTGCCGCCGAGATCCTCGATGTCTTCCAGCGCCACCCGCCCGGTCATCTGCACCGACGAATCGTAGCGTAAGAGTTCCTCGATCGCGCCAGTGATCAGCGACGGATCGGCCCTCAAGCGGGCAAGCTGGTCCGGGTTCCGGTGCAGCGCCAGGAGCCCGTTGCCGATCAGATTGACCGTCGTCTCATGGCCCGCGCCGAACAACAGAATGATATTGGCGGTCAGTTCCTCATTGGTCAGCTTGTGACCGTCCTCCTCCGCCTGCACCAGTTGCGTGGTCAGATCGTCGCCCGGGTTCTTCCGACGCAGCTCGAAAAGCTGCTCGAAATACATTTTTGCCATCGCATTGGCGGCGTTGGCTTGCGCGATCTCTTCCGGCGTCAGCGGCACTGGCTCGAGGATGCGACCGCCATCGCGCGAGCTCTTGTAAAACACCTCGCGATGCTCCTCGGGGATGCCGAGCATGTCGCAGATGATGGTTACCGGCAGGCGGAAGGCAAAATCCTCGATCAGGTCCATCCGCCCGTGCTCGATGACGGCGTTTATGGTCTGATCAACCACCTGCTGGATGCGCGGCCGCATGTCCTCGACGCGACGCGCGGTGAACGCCTTTACCACAAGGCCGCGCAGCCGCGTATGATCGGGCGGATCCTGCTGCAGCATCCAGTGGCTCATGGCGCGAAAGATCGGCTCTTGCATGATGTGAGGACCGTAGCGGCGCTTGCTGCGCTCGACGAAATCTTTGCCGAAGCGCTTGTCGCGCAGGACCTGGCTCACCTCGGCATGACGGCTCGCGAGGAACGCGCCATGCACGGTGAGATGCATCGGAGCGGTGGTACGCAGCCGTTCATAGGAGGGATAAGGATCCCTGATGAAATCCGGCGACAGCGGATTGAACAGCGGGTCCGGCGCCGTGGTCTGCACATGTTCATTCATGGTGACCTCGTTCTGTTTGCCGCGCCGAATGTGCGTTCACACATTCGGTTCGCTTGGGCGTTTCCTCTGGCGTCGGGCTTGCGCCGGCCGGATGCAACTCGATACACTATTGTATTAAGTTGCATTGTCGCCTAAATTGGGCCGATGTCAAGGCTTCGCACCAGACCGACACGCGACGATACCTGTGAAAAGCTGTTCGAGGCGGCGGCGCGGGTGTTCGAGGAACAAGGCATAGGCTCGGCCAGCATCGAGGCGATCGCCGCGGCGGCCGGCTTCACGCGCGGTGCCTTCTATTCCAACTTCAGGAGCAAGGACGAGCTCATCATCGCCATGCTCGAGGAGCACGTGGCGCAATCCATTCGGCGCAATCTCGATCTGCTCGACAAGCACAAGGACCCGGCTGATTTCATCGAGGCCCTGAGGAGCATGGACCGCAGCCAGCAGGACCCGCTCGGCCGCTCGCCCCTGCTGCACATGGAGATGATCCTTTACGTTGCGCGCGCCGAGAAGCGACGGCCGGAGCTCGCCAAAAGGCTGCGCGCGCGGCGCAAGCTGGTCGCCGAGATCGTGGAGACCACCATGAAGAACAGCGGACGGAGCCCGCGCAACCCGGCCTGGGCCGCCGCGATCCTGCTCGCGCTGGAAGACGGTTTTCGGCTGCATCGCCTGATCGATCCCGAAACCACGCCGGCCGACAGCTTTCTGCGCGCCATCGGTGACCTGCAGCGCGCCATCGGTGTCGTCTCCAGCTAAGAGCATCCGCCTATCCTGGCATCCGCCGAATCCGTCTTCAGGCTCGAACGGCAGACGACCATCACAACGCCTTTGTTACGGGCCGCGGCTATCGCCAGGACGACGTCTTTGAATAGCTCGCTTCGATTTCGACTGTCGAAGACACGCGCCCTCCCGTTCTCGTGGGGCTGTCCAGGCCCGAAGTCTCAAACGAAGTTTTAAGCCGCTACAACTAGCGTTTTGGCATCCAGAGATTGTCCAAGGCAGGATGGCGGACTGATGAGTGCGGAGAACTTGCCTGCAACGACGTTGACGTCCCGCTGCATGGGCATCTTTCGCGAGGCCCATTGGCTCACACAGGACCGTGCTACCGCATTTGCCCGCGTGCTTCTGGTCGTGTCGATCGGGTTCATCGCGACGATTCCATGGACTGTACCGACCATGAACGTAGGCCACGACTTCGCCGCGTTCTGGACCTCGGCCAGGTTCGCGATTCATGGCCGGCCCGGAGATGCTTATGGTGAAGCGGAACGTGCTGCACTAGTGTCTCTGTTCGGCCCGGGGCAGTACCCGCCGTTCTTTTATCCTCCACCTGCTCTATTCCTCTGCCTGCCGTTTGCGCCCGTCCCCTTTGCGACGGCTGCAGCACTTTGGATCGCCGCGAGCGGCGCCGCCTATGCGACCGTAATTCGAGCTGTTCTCAAGGGGAGATCAATTGTTCCCGCGATCGCGTTCCCCGCGGTGGCGGTGTGCGCCCTCTTCGGACAGAATTCGCTCTTCTCGGCAGCGCTCCTGGGAGGCTCTGCGCTGACTTTGGATCGTTACCCCGTTGTCGCAGGCGTGCTCATTGGCACTTTTGTGTACAAGCCGCAGCTCGCCCTTCTCGCACCGCTCGTCTTGATAGCAGCCAGACGATGGCGTGCCTTTGCAGCGGCATCGGCCACGGCTCTTTTGCTGATCGCCGCCGCCACCATTGTTTTCGGAGTTGACTCATGGAGCGGATTCATCGGCTCGCTCCCTGCGGCGGCTGCTTGGAATGGAGGTGGCGCTCCGGGCTTTGATAAGTTCGCCAGTCCCTATGCCGCGATACGGCTGGCCGGCGGATCACCTGAGTTGGCTTGGCTCGTTCAATGTGTGACTGCCGCCGCCGCGGCAGCGGCACTCGTCTTCACTGTATCGAGGCGGCCGGGCGGAGCCGCCGAGATGGCCCTGCTTGTGTCGACAACGGCCCTGTGCGTGCCATTTTTGGGCAACTACGACATGGTGATCCTTGCAGTACCCGGCGCCTGGCTGATCTCGGAGGCGATTGGCAAGGGCTGGCTGCCATATGAGCGCGCAGCGCTCGCCGCACTTTACGTGAGTCCATTTATCACGATACCAGCGAGTTCGAACGGGGTGCCACTGGCGCCAGTCGCGATAATGGCACTGATGGTGTTGGTCGTCCGCCGAACATGGTATTCGCTATGCTCGTCCATCGAAGATCAATCTTGCAACGCCGGCAGGCCGCAATGTGCGAACCCGGAATGACGGCGGAGAATGTTTGACCCGCCGAGCGCTTGCTCAAAACTCATCAAACCTCGAGCGCGCCGGCGGCCTCGCGCGCCCCGGCCGACGGCTCGGCAAGTCTTAATTCTCTGAACATCTCTTCCGAGCGTCTGAAGGCTCGGTCGTAGACCTCGTCGCGTTCGACGAAATAATGGAAATAGCCGGCCGGCGTTTCCGGCTCGATTTCGATCAGTTCGACCTTCTTGAACTTGGGGTCGCTGATCGTGCCGGCCTCGATGAGATCGTTGATGCGTTTCAGCGCATCGACCTCGGCCTTGTAGCCGACCGAAAACCACATCTCATAAATCCAGTCCTGTACGTCGAACCAGTTGGACGGCTCCTTGCCAAACCAGCCATTGGCGAGCGGACGGGCGACGAAGATGCGGTCGAAGACGTGGAGCTCCGAGAGGATGCAGGAGCGGTGATAGGCGCCATCCATCCTTCCGCCGGGAATGTTGTGGAATCCATAGAGCGAGAGCCAAAGCGCGGATTTGATCGCCTCCGCCGTGATCGGCAGAATGGCGCGCTCCGCGGTCGCGTCGGCGACGTAGCGCAGGTCGCGCCTGGGATTTGCGATCGTCGGACGCGCTTTCGGGATGGCCTTCTCAGACGGCATCAAGTCTGCAGCGATTTTGTTGCCGTAGAGGAAGCCCAGCCCGGTTGCCGGTTCGTAACTGTTGAAGAGAATACCTACCGGGCTCGCGTTCAAGATGTCCGCGACATTCTGAAAATAGGTCTCGGGCCGGTCGGGCACGTATTCTTGCGCCGGCAGCAAACGATCGGCGACCGATTTCAGCACGCCTTCCCTGGCGCTCGGCCACGAGATCAGACGCGCCAGCGCTTCCGGGTAGGCCGGCCTGAACACGCCCGGATAGCCGAAAAAGGCAGTCTGTAGCTGCGCCAGGGGATTGCTTTCGCGTTCGCGCATGATCAGGCTCGCCCGCAAATCCTTCGCGCTCAGCCAGTCCGCAAGCACGAGAATTTGCCCGCTGGTCGCGGTCACCAGCTCCGGCTTGATGCCCCACTTCGTGGCCGCGGCAAGGAATCCCGCGCCATGGGCATTGAACCCGCCGAGACCGGCCAAGGCGAAAGCAACGCGCATCGATCGATCCTCCGTCGAGAGCGAGCGCCGATCACGAGACTTTATGTTGCCTTGTTCCCGCAAATCAAGCGAATGGGCCGAGCAACGCGCCGCATGGCGTGATCGGGCCGAACGGAAAATTGATCCGCGGTAACTGGCCACGGCCTGCAGGAAGACGATACTCAGCGCATGATCGGCCGCTTCGCCAGCACCGTTCCGCTCTACGCGCAATTCCGCCCGCCCTACCCGGCGGCATTTTTCCGCACCGTGGCGGAAAGGCTTGGCTTCTCGAAGCAGCACGCGCTGATCGATCTCGGCACGGGACCGGGCCTGCTGGCACTCGGCTTTGCCGCTTACGTCGGGCGCATCGTCGGCGTCGATCCGGAACCGGCGATGATCGCAGCAGCCAGAGAAGCGCCGGCACGTGCCGGGCAAGCGTTCGCGTTGATCGAAGGCAAAGCTGAGCAGTTGCCTCACGATGTCGGCACATTCGAGGTCGTCACGATCGGCCGCGCCCTGCACTGGATGGATCGCACCGTCATCGCCGCGGTGTTTGAGCGCTTGGTGGCGCCCCATGGCGTGATCGTCGTGTGCTCGGCGCGATCCGCGGCCGATGGCCGCAACCCATGGCTGGACGAGTACAACGCGGCACGCCAGTTCTGGTCGGGCACGGACGGCAGCGCGCATCGCCGTCAGGATCTTGCGGCCCTTCTCGGCGGGACGAGGTTTGGTCTCGCCGAGACCATAAAGGTCGAGAGCAACCATGAAATCACCCCGCGCGATCTGGCGCAGCGCGTGCTCACCTTCTCGACCTCTTCGCCTGCGGTGCTCGGCGATAGAGCAGGCGCGATGCTGGCCGATGTCGAGCAGCGTATGCAGCGGTTCAGCCGCGAGGGCGCGATCACGGAGATCGTGGTGTCGAAAGCGGAGATCGCACGCGCAACCTGACGCGCGCCTTGGCGTTAGAGAGCGGAGGCCGATCCGTTACGGCTCGGCTCGTTCTGGAACCAACGTTGAACTCAGAGAGTCCATGGCACGCGGTCCAATCGCAAACCCCAAGGTGAAGAAGATGCATCCCGCAGCGCGGCGCACGCCGAAAAGCGTCAAGACGCTTGCCGGGCGTGATCCGGCGAGGCAGCGCCGCGAGAAAACGCGGCAGAAGGCGCGCCGGTCCCGGCTCGCGCGCAATCACCCGGAAAAACTGAGGGCGGCTTAGCAGCCGGCTCGTCCTACCATGTCGTGAGCGGCTCTATCCCCCTCATGCTTACGGGCTTGCGCGAGCCAAGCGTCCCGAAGGATGAGGCCGGCATCGGGGCCTCATGGGCTCTCCCGGCGATGCGCAGCATCGTCCGGAGACAGCGCATTTGCGCCTCCTCGCCATGAGGGTCTACCGACGCAGTAGGACTTAGTCCAGGCTGCTATCCGAGGATACCAGCAGTCCTTCATCCATCAAAAGTTCGCGCAGCGCGCCGATCGCCTCGACTGCGTCTTCCTCGGAGTTTGCCTCCGCAAGACGCCGGTGGATGTCGCGCCAGGGCGGGCTGCGCCCAAGCGCGAGGGCATCCTTGGCGAACTGCCGCGCCTCCTGCAGCGTCTGCAGCCGGCGCGGCTTCGGACTGTCCTTGATGAGGATCGGCGGGGCGATCGGAAAATCGAAGCTCATCGGCTCGTATCCCTTGATCCCTTGCGCCGTTAATGAACGCTGCGAATAGCGCTGACGCAGGCCTCCTCGCAGCGCCGGCATTCCTCGGCGCAGAGCTTGCAGTGCTCGTGGTGCTGCGCGTGCCTTGCGCATTCTTCCGCGCAAAGCCGGCAGGCCAGCGCGCACAGTTCGATCGCGCTGCGCAGCACCTCCTGGTCCGATCCGGCCCGGCGCGAGGCCAGCGCCGCGGTCATGGCGCAGACGTCGGCGCAATCCAGATTGAGACGAATGCATTGCTTGAGATCCGCGACGCTTGCCTCGGCGATGCAGGCATCGGCGCATGACGTGCAGGTCACCGCGCAGTCGGCGCACGCCTCGATACAGCCGATCAGCGGCTCGCTGAAGTTGCCTTTGACATCCGGGTGCGCCGAGATCATCTCGCGAATATGCATGGCCTTTCTCCTCGCTTGGCGTGGAATGGGCTAACGCCCGATGCTTGCGGCTAGTTTCCCGGCGGACTCGGCTTGGTCGCGTACTTTGCGACTTGCCTTGTGCCTCGCCCCAATCGCCGCACATCGGCCGCCCGACGAACGAGAAAAATCCCGCAGCGCGCTAGCAACCTTCCACAACTCTCGGACTTTCCTGCAAGAAGGTTGTGCGGGAGGTTCGCATGAGAGCGCTGGTTTGGCACGGGAAGGAGGATATCCGCTGCGATATTGTCACCGATCCCGAGATCGAGCATGAGCGGGATGCCATCGTCCGGGTGAAGGGATGCGCCATCTGCGGCTCGGACCTGCACCTGTTCCACAATTACATCCCGGCCATGATGCCCGGCGATATCATGGGCCATGAGATGATGGGCGAGGTCGTCGAGATCGGTTCCGGCGTCAACGGCAAGCTGAAGAAGGGCGACCGCGTCGTAGTCCCATTCACCATCATTTGCGGCGAATGCGAGCAGTGCAAGCGCGGGAACTATTCTGTCTGCGAGACCACCAACCGCAACAAGCAGATCGCCAACAAGGTCTTCGGCCACACCACCGCCGGCCTGTTTGGTTACACCCACATCACGGGCGGTTATCCGGGTGGACAGGCGGAGTATCTGCGCGTGCCGTTTGCGGACACCACCAACATCAAGATTCCGGACAGCATTTCCGACGAGCAGGCGGTGATGCTCGGCGACATCTTCCCGACCGGCTGGCAGGCTGCGGTGCATTGCGATATCGAGCCCACCGATACGGTCGCGGTATGGGGCTGTGGACCGGTCGGCCAGATGGCGATCCGCAGCGCGCTTCTGCTCGGCGCCAAGGAGGTGGTCGCGATCGACTGCATTCCCGAACGGCTGACGATGGCGGAAGCCGCCGGCGCCATTACGATCAATTTCGAGGAAGAGAGCGTGGTGGAGCGACTCAACGAGCTCACCGACGACAGGGGTCCGGAGAAATGCATCGACGCGACAGGCATGGAGGCGCATATCAATGTCGGCCAGCCGGATACGCTGCTCGACCGCGCCAAGCAGATGCTGATGCTGGAGAGCGACCGGCCGCACGTGTTGCGCGAGATCATCTATGTCTGCCGGCCCGGCGGCATCATCTCGGTCCCCGGCGTCTATAGCGGCTTTTCCGATCATGTCCCGATGGGCGCCTTCATGAACAAGGGCCTGACCATGCGCACCGGACAGACCCATGTGCATCGCTGGGCGGACGAGCTGGTGCGGCGCATCGAGGCGGGCCAGATCGATCCCTCCTTCGTGATCACGCACACGGTGCCGCTGGAGCAAGGCCCCGAAATGTACCGGGTGTTCCGCGACAAGCAGGACAGTTGCATCAAAGTGATGCTTAGGCCGTAACGCGAGAAAACAGGATGGGCACGGCGATGTACGCGCTTTCCAATTTCGTCAGGCCGAAAGGCGACCCAACGATCATTCGCTCGGGCCCCGGGTCGCTCACCTCGACCGACCGGCTCGCGCGAGCGCTCGGCTGGTTTAGCATTGGTGTTGGCGCGATCGAATTGCTCGCTCCGCACCGCGTCACCCGCGCGCTCGGCATGCGCGGCAGGGAAGGCTTGGTGCGCGTCTATGGCCTGCGCGAGATTTCGAGCGGCGTCATGTCGCTCTCGGTCGATAAAAAGGCGGGGCTGTGGAGCCGCGTCGCCGGCGACGGGATGGATATCGCGACGCTGCTGCCCGAACTGCGGATTGGCAACCCGCGCAAGGGCAATGTCGCATTGGCGCTGTTGACGGTCGGCGGCATCATGGTGCTCGACTATATCGGCGCGCAGGATGCCGCCGCGCAGCAGAGACGAGGCCGCGGCAAGTTGCGCCTTTACAACAATCGCAGCGGCTTCCCGAAAGGGCTGGAGGCGTCGAAAGGCCTCGCGCGCCAGCTCCCGCAAGGAGCGCCCATGGGCGCATCGTGAACCGATTCATCGTGAACTCATTTGAAAGCGCGTGATATCGCTCGCCTTCCCGCCGAAAGCCGGGGACGGCGGTGCGCTAATCTGCGAGCGCGAAGGCCTTGCACCAGCCGTCCTTGCTGATCTCGCCTTCGACCACCTTGCAGGCCGCGGGCGGCTCGAACAGCGAGCACATCGCACAGCTATAGAGGCCGTTCGGCGTGTCGCGATACTCGGCCTGCGCTTGGCTCATCTTTTCCGCCGCCCGCGCCTGCCGCATCCGCAGGCAAACTCTGGTCGCCAGACCCGCCGCGGCGCCTCGCATGAGGTCCCGCCGCGTGCCGATTGATGTTGCTTCGGTCATGCGTTTTCCCTGAAGGAGCCGCCCCTGGCGCGCGCGGACGGTGTATCATTCTAATCGTCCAAATTGTCTTTCCGGAAGGGGCGGGTTAAATCGGCTTTGTTCGAACCGAAGACGCCGATTGATGCCGCTCGACGCAAAGCGCATTGCAAAGTTTTTACGACACGGCCGCGCGCTGGCCCATCGCTACCGCCTGCAACTGATCCTGGCGTTGCGCGTGGCGCTGGGCGCGCTGGTGGCGTTTGCACTGGCGCAGGCGCTGCACTTGCGGCTGCCGCTCTGGGCCGTGCTGACATCCTTGATCGTCACGCAGATGAGCCTCGGTCGCTCGCTGAAGGCGGCGACCGACTATCTGTTGGGAACTTTCATCGGCGTTGCCTGGGGCGGCGCGCTCGCGATCCTGATTCCACACGAAAACGAGTGGGCCCTGCTCGGCGTGCTCGCGCTTGCGGTCGCGCCGCTTGCCCTGATCGCCTCGTTCAGGACCAATTTCAATGTCCTGCCGGTCACGGCGGTGATCGTGCTGCTCGTCCCGACCATGCAGCATGTCAGCCCGGAGGTGTCCGCGCTCGATCGCGTGCTCGAGGTCGTGGTCGGCGGCGCCGTCGGCTTCCTGGTCTCGGTCCTGGTCTGGCCGTCTCGCGGCCATCAGCTCACGACCGAGGCCGCTGCCACCATGCTCCGCCTGATCGCGGACGCGCTGGCGGAATTGCTCAAGGGGATGGCACGCCCGCCCGATGACCGGCGTCTGCGCCGCATCCAGGACGGGATCGGAGCGGCACTGACGCGGCTCAACGCCATCGGCGCCGAGGCCGAGCATGAGCGCATGGCACGCCTGACCTCCGCGCCCGATACGGGGCCGTTGCTGCGAACGCTGTTACGGCTGCGCCATGACGTCGTGATGCTCGGGCGGGCCGTGGGCTGCGAGCTGCCCGCGGAGGTGGTGCAGCGGCTCACGCCATCGATGCACGCAACTGCCTTGGCAGCGACCGACTTCCTGCGCAACAGCAGCACGGCGCTGCGTGAGCTCAAGCCGCCGCCGCCGATCGATGCCGTCGACGCCGCCTTCAAGGCCTATGCGGACGCCTTCGGCGCGGTACGGCGCGACGGCCTGACGCGCAAGATGGCGAGCGAAGCCGTGGAGCGCTTTTTCGCGCTCGGCTTCGCGCTCGAACAGCTCCGCGAGCATCTTTCCGACCTGCATCGCGTGGTCGGCGAATGGGCCCATGCCTATTCGGGCGCAGCCACCGCGCGCCGCTTGGTTAACTGAGGCATAACGGCACAAAAAGGCTTGGCAGAGGCCGATTAACGTGACCGCAATGTCGATCGCGTAGCCTCCTCCCCGCTCAATCTCCAATTGATCCGCGCCTCAACTTGAGCGGCCGACGCGTTCGACAGCAGGGGGAAAATCATGCGCGCTGCAGTGGCCTTTCCAGTCATCTTCGCCCTCGCGCTCGGCGCAACGGCGGCCGTTGCCGACCCGCAGGTGCTCCACGTCGACGCCGGCGATAACGCTGCGGCGTCATCAGCGCCGCCGCAGAAGTTCGAGACCTATCGCGGCTACTCCTTCGACCTGTCGCAGGATGCGGAGCGCAAGGACAGCACTGCGATCCTCGACAATCTCAAGCGCCAGCTCGACATGGTCGAGAACGCCGGCCTCAGCCCCAGGGTCCTGAAGTTTTTCCATTCGATTCCGATCGTGGCGAGCGAGACCGATTGCCTCGGACTGGGTGCCGCCTGGGCCTGCTATGGCCTGGCCGTGCCGGACCGGGAACGCCACGGCACGTTCAACGTCACCGTCTGGGATCCCCAGAAGCGGCAGTGGAGCAACCCGGACCCGGTCGAACTCGCTGCCGACTCTGGACTCGGCGTCATCATGGTGCGTCCGTACATGATGACCTACGCGCAAGACCCGGTGCTGCTGCACGAGTTCCTGCACGCCTACCATGCGCGGCTGTTGCCGATGGGCTTCGAGAATATTGGCATCAAGGGATTCTACGCCCACGCCAAGGCGAAGAACCTGCTGCCGAAGAAGGCCTACGCGCTGTTCAATCACAAGGAGTTTTTTGCGGTCACCGCGAGCATTTTCCTGGCCGGCAAGGACGCGGCGCACGAGCCCTTCACGCGCGCGGCCCTGAAGGAAAAGCTGCCGGACTATTACAAATATCTGGTCGGAATGTTCGGGTTTGATCCCGAAAATCCGAACGGCACGCCGGTGGCCCTCACGGAAGCCGACATGCCGGCAGCGGACGGCGCGTCCGCGCCGTAAACCAGGCTTGCTTCAGCATCCGCCAAGCAGCTCGCCCGGACTGGAGACGCCGCCGCTTGAGCTGATCATCGGCGCGCAGAGCGTCGTCGACGAGATGCCGCCTGCGGCCGTTGCACCGCCGCCGTTAGAACCGGCCGTGCTGCGCGGGGATTGCGTGGCGCTGTTGGGCGCTTCGCCCGGCAGTTGCAGCGCTGCTTGCGGATTGGTGCCTGCGGGCGAGCTGATCGATCCCGATGCGCCCGCCTGGCCGGTCGAGCCCGTTGTCGCGCTTGTTGCTGATCCTGTCGTGGTTCCAACGCTGAATGTTGGTCCCGGCTGAGACAGCCCGGAAGTGATCGGTGCGCTGGTCGAGCTGCCCGCGCATCCGGTCGCGGTCGTGGACGCACCGATTGAGGCGTTTGACTGGGCGGCCCCGCTCGACAAGCCTGAGGTCGTGCACGGCGAGGTGATCCCGCCAGTTTCCGCCGCGTTGGTTTGTACGGGGGCCTGGGCGTGAGCGGTCGTTACGCCGAGAAGCATGATCGCAAGAAGGATGCGTTCCATCGCGCTCTCCTGCCTTGATCAAGACGAGAGTAGAGGTCGGGCGCAGGCGCCGATCTGCAACCCCAACACCCCAACCGAGGGTCAGGTTCCTGACTCCCCTGGAGTTGTGCGATGCCGGCGCCGTGCGTCGCGCTGCCGTGGCGCGAATGGGGTCGATCAGCGTCCCGAAAGGAATGGGTGCCGCGCGCGATAGCCTGCCCCGATCTTCTTCGGCAATTTCGCCACGTTGGCGGACATTGGGTGCTTGACCTCCGGCTCCGGGGGCTCCTGGTTCAGGAACAACGTGGCTTCAAAATGCACGCCCGGCGCCTGCTCGGAGATGCCGGAGCAGCACGCGATGGTGCCGTTGATGGTGCCGGTCAGCTTCACCTCGACCTCGTCGACGCCGAACAACGTCGTCGGACCATCGGCATAGCGGCGCGTTGTTAAGGTGGCGGTGAAGCGATCGTCCTCGATTTCGTAGGACCCGCTGTAGCTGAAAAAGCTGTCGCGGCCTGAAATCCTGCCGTCCGCAAGATGCACGATCCCCGTGCCTTCGCCGCGCGAAGTGCGGAACCATGCCGCGTATTCACCATTTCTCAACATGTTAAAACATTGCCCTAAAGAGAGCTAATGTTTCATTCCACTAGAGGGCGAAACTGTGGACCGCCACGCGGCGATTGCGCGGTGGTTAATGACTGGACAAGAACGAATTAAAATTTGTCGCTACGGTCACCCTGGCGCAGCCTGCAGAAATCGATGAGCGCGTGAAGCGCCCCGGTCTCACTGTAGTGCACATCCGTTCTCGCGTGAACCCGGAGAGATTTCCTTTTTCCCGGCGTTCGGGTATTCCGGAAGGATCCTGGTTTGCGCGAGGCCGTCAGATCGATGCCGATCCTTTTGCCTGGAATCCGAACTGCGATTGCGATCGTTGCAGCGTTATTGGCGCTATCGCCGCCGGCATCCGCTCAGCAATCATTTCCTGCACCGATAAGGCCCGCGGCGGTGCCCGCGAGACCCGCCGGTGCGCCCTCGCTGCGGGCCGCGTCCTGCCATAATGGCGCAAGCTTCGAGAAATTCCTGAGCGAACTGAAGCAGCGAGCGATCGCGGAAGGCGTGTCACAACAGGCGATTGCCGAGGCCTCGCCTTACCTCACCTACAACCAGGGTATCGTCAACCGCGACCGCGGGCAGCGCGTCTTCGGCCAGCTCTTCACCGAGTTCGCCGGGCGCATGGCCGCGAACTATCGGATGCAGAACGGCCAGGCACACATCCGAACCTATGCCGCAGCTTTTGCGCGCGCGGAGAAGGAGTATGGGGTGCCGCCCGCGGTGATCGCCGCATTCTGGGGACTGGAAAGCGATTTCGGCGCCAACATGGGTAACCTGCAGGTGCTGCCTTCGCTGGTGTCGCTCGCTTACGACTGCCGCCGCTCCGAGCGTTTCCAGAATGAAACCATCGCGGCGCTGAAGATCATCGATCGCGGCGATCTCTCGCCTTCCGAGATGATCGGCTCCTGGGCCGGCGAGTTGGGCCAGACGCAATTTCTGCCGACGCATTATTTCACCTATGCCGTCGACTATGACGGCGACGGCCGGCGCAACCTGCTGCGCAGCGGACCGGACGTGATCGGTTCGACCGCAAACTATATTGCCAACGGCCTGAAGTGGCGGCGCGGCGAGCCGTGGCTCGAGGAAATCCGCCTGCCGCAGAATTTCCCTTACGCGCAGGCCGACCTCACCATCCAGTTGCCGCGCTCGAAGTGGATAACGCTGGGCGTGACCTATCCGGACGGACGCGCACTGCCGAGCGACAATCTGCCGGCATCGGTGCTGTTGCCGATGGGGCGGATGGGTCCCGCATTTCTCGCCTATCCGAATTTCGCGGCTTACACAGAATGGAATAATTCGCTGATCTACTCCACCACAGCCGCCTACCTGGCTACGCGTATTGCGGGCGCGCCGCCGATGCGAAGGCCCGCAGGACCGGTCGCGCAACTCCCGTTCAACGAGATCAAGGAATTGCAACAGCTTCTGGTCCGCGCGGGTTTTGATGTCGGCAAGGTCGACGGCGTACTCGGCCAGCAAAGCCGCACGGCCGTGAAGGCGATGCAAATCAAGTACGGCCTGCCCGCGGATTCCTGGCCGACGGCAGAATTGCTGGCGCGGATGCGTGGCATCCCGCGCGCCCAGCCCGCCGCAGCCGCGCTGCCGCCAATGCGGTAAGTCCGGGCAGTCATTCCGGGCCGCGCAAGCGCGAGGCCGGAGTCTAGAGATCGCAGCGCGAGATTCCGGCCTGCGTCATTCCGGGGCGGCTCGATAGAGCCGAACCCGGAATCTCGAGATTCCGGGTTCGATGCTATCGCATCGCCCCGGAATGACGAGAAGAAACACTCCAAACCAAAGGCAGTCGTTAGCACCTTTCTTTCGTACCGATCTGAAATCCGAATGAATCTTTTTGAACAGCGCTTCGCGCGGCTCGTCTGCGTGGGAGGAATGACTTGCGGCATTGCACAGACTGCTGCAATGCCCACTTGTCCCTGACCTGAAACCTTCCACCCAGACATCCCGATGAGCACACCGACCAAATTGTTTGAGCCGTACAAGCTTGGCCCGATCACGCTGCCCAACCGCCTGGTGATGGCACCCTTGACCCGCAACCGTGCGGTCCCCCCTGGCATGATGCCGGGCCCGCTTGCGGCCGAATATTATGGCCAGCGTGCCTCCACGGGCCTTTTGATCACCGAAGCGAGCCAGGTCTCGCAGCAAGGCCAGGGCTATCAGGACACGCCGGGCATCTATTCAAAGGAGCAGGTTGCGGGCTGGCGCAAGGTCACCGACCGCGTGCATGAGCTTGGCGGGCGCATCTTCATCCAGCTCTGGCATGTCGGACGCATCTCCCACACATCGCTGCAGCCAGGCGGCGGCAAGCCGGTTGCGCCGTCCGCGATCCGCGCCAAGACCAAGACTTTCGTGGGCGGCAGTTTCGCCGACGTCTCCGAACCGCGCGCGCTCGAGCTTTCCGAAATCCCCGGCATCATCGACGATTTCAAGCGTGCCGCGGCCAATGCCCGCGAAGCGGGGTTTGACGGCGTCGAAATTCATGGCGCCAATGGCTACCTGCTCGACCAGTTCGCAAAGGACGGCGCCAACAAGCGCACGGATGCTTACGGCGGAGGAATCGAGAACCGCGCGCGACTGATGCTGGAGGTCTCCAAGGTCGTCAGCGCCGAGATCGGCGCCGAGCGCACCGGCATTCGCATCTCGCCGGTGACGCCGGCCAATGACATCTCCGACTCCAACCCGCAACCCCTGTTCGACTACATCGTGGATCAGCTCAATGCGCTGAAGCTGGTCTACATCCATGTGATCGAGGGCGCGACCGGCGGGCCGCGCGACATCGCGCCGTTCGACTATGCAAGCTTGCGCAAGCGTTTTAGCGGTGCCTATGTCGCCAACAACGCCTACGACTTCGAGCTTGCGACCAAGGTTCTGGCGGAAGGCGCGGCCGACCTGATCGCGTTCGGAAAGCCGTTCATCTCCAACCCCGATCTGGTGGAACGCTTGAAGCGCGGCGCGCCGCTCAACGATTGGGACAAATCGACGTTCTATGGCGGCGGCGCCAAGGGGTATACGGACTATCCGACACTGGAGACGGAAGCGGCGGAATAGCTCTCGCCAGATCGTCATTCCGGGGCGGTGCGACAGCACCGAACTGGTGCGCAATTGCGCACCTGAGAATCTCGAGATTCTCAGATGTGCAAGTGCACACCTGAGTTCGCGTCTTCGACGCGCCCCGGAATGACAGCGTACTACCATCTGTTCTAATGTCCCCGGCATGAAGAGTACCGCCGAGGACATCGTTCGCCGTGCCGCCGCCGCGTTCAACGCGGGCCGCGCGGATGAAGCTCGCAAGCTTTGCGAAGAAGGCCTCTCTCGTCAGCCCGGCGAGCCCATGCTCAGTCATTTGCTGGCTGCGGTGCTGTTCGCGCAGAACGACGTTACCGCGGCGCGCCGGCACATCGAGGCGAGCCTTGCCAAGCGACCCGATAATGCCGCGGCGCGGCTGCTTGCCGGCCGCATCGCACGCGGCGCGGGCGATTTCGCTGCCGCGCTGACGCATCTCGATCGCGCGATCGCGCTTCGGCCGGAGCGCGAGACTTTCGTGGAGAAGGCACGCACGCTCGAGCAGGCCGGCTTTCACCCACAGGCGCGCGAGGCGTGGAGCGCGATCCTGAAGATCATTCCGCAGCACCAGGAAGCCGCGGCGCGGCTCGGGCGGTTCGCCTTCGAGGACGGCGACCTCGCGGCGGCCGCATCCTATCTCGAGCGCGCAGTGACGGGCGAGGCGCCAGCTTCGGTGTGGTTCGATCTCGGCCTCGTCCGCCAGGACCGGCGCGAGTATCACGCGGCGGAAGCCGCCTACCGCAAGGCGCTCGCCATCAAGCCCGATCATGCCGAGGCTGCGCTCAATCTCGGCATCGTGCTGCAGGAGTCCGGCGATCCAGATGGCGCGATGACCGCCTATGCGCAAGCCTATCGCCTGCGCCCCGAGATGTTCGGCGCGATCGCGATGGCGCTGACCTCGGCCTCGCATGGACGGCTGTGGCTGGACGAGAGCGAGCTGCGGCGCGTCCTAAACCGTTAGGCGGCCGCGTCGGGCGCGAAAGCGCTTGCGGTAGACGCCGGGTTTGGCCAGCACCTCGGCGACCGTTTGCGCGTAGGCCTTTTGATGGGCCTCATCCAAACTCTCGAACACGAGCTGAAGATTGTCGCGCGGCACCGCGAAGCACTGCGCAACAGGCGTGCCCTTCGGCAGCACACCGGAAAAGTCGGGTCTCGTCCAGACGGCGGGGAAATTGATGCCGCCGTCGTGAAAGCGGTCGGCATCCACCAAGCCCGAGACCAGACGGAACGGCAAATCATCGCGATTGACCGGGTGGGTCGCGAACAGCGACCAGCCTTCCTCGAGCTCGATGGTCCAGAAACTGTTGAATTTCAGCGCAGCCCGCCCGCCGTTCGCGAACGGCGCACCCGCGAACTGAGCCGCGACATGGAAACTCAGCGGCGCGCGCGGATGCCCTTCCGTCGCCGGCTCCGGAATCTTCCAATCCCACGAAAACGCGCCGCGCTCGACCGCGACGTCGCAAGGCAAGAGAATCATCACGCCATAGGCCATGGCGTCGACGAAGGGCGGGCATTGCTTGACCGTGCGGATGCCGCGCCCGTGGATCTCCGAATGGGCGTTGGCAGGCATGTCGCGCAGCCAATCGGGCAACGCACTGCGCGCCGGCACCGGCCGCGGCAGATGATCCGCAAGGTTCGGATCGCAGCGGAAAATCATGCGCATGAGCCAACTCCCTCTCCCCGCTCTTCGCGGGGCGCGCTTGATCCGAACCCGCGGCGGCGGGCTGAGTCAATCGTCAAAAAGCAAAAGGCCGGGATTGCTCCCGGCCTTGCTTTCTCGTGGATGGCCGGGTCAAGCCCGGCCATGACGGTGACAGTGCGTCAGTTCGCCGAAGCGCGCTTCGGGGGAGAGGCCGGCCACGACTTGATCAGGGTGTCGTAGTCGACGGTCTCGCCCTTCGGCTTCTCGTTGGCAAGCTTGCGCTGCGGCGCGATGTTGCCGTCCTTGGCCGACTTGTTGAACCAGTACTCGGCCGTCTCCTTCTTGTTGAGCTTCGGTCCGCAGGCGCCCTGCACGCCCGACTTCTCCAGACGCTCGAGCACCGAGTCCTGCGCGGCCGCAAGCGAATCCATCGCCTGTTGCGGCGTCTTCGCACCGGACGCGGCATCGCCGATGTTCTGCCACCACAATTGCGCGAGCTTCGGATAGTCGGGCACGTTGTTCCCGGTCGGGGTCCACTGTACTCGCGCGGGCGAGCGGTAGAACTCGATCAGGCCGCCGAGCTTCGGCGCACGTTCCGTAAAGGACTTATCCCAGATGTCGGATTCACGGATGAAGGTGAGACCGACATGGCTTTTCTTCAGAGACACCGTCTTGGAGACGATGAACTGCAGATAGAGCCAGGCCGCCTTGCGGCGATCGACCGGGGTGGACTTGAGCAGCGTCGCCGAGCCCACGTCCTGGTAGCCGAGCTTCATGCCCTCCCGCCAGTACGCACCATGCGGCGATGGGGCCATGCGCCACTTCGGCGTGCCGTCAGCGTTCATGACCGCAAGACCCGGCTTCACCATGTCGGCGGTGAAGGCGGTATACCAGAAGATCTGCTGGGCGATGTTGCCCTGTGAGGGCACCGGTCCGGACTCAGAGAAGGTCATGCCTTGCGCCTGCGGCGGGGCATACTTCTTCAGCCAGTCGAGATATTTGACGATCGAATAGACCGCCGCGGGACCGTTGACGTCGCCGCCGCGCTCGACCGAGGAGCCGACGGGACGGCAGCCTTCCATGCGGATGCCCCATTCGTCGACCGGCAGGCCGTTTGGCAGGCCCTTGTCGCCGTTGCCGGCCATCGACAGCCACGCGTCGGTGAAGCGCCAGCCGAGCGATGGGTCCTTCTTGCCGTAGTCCATGTGGCCATAGACCTTGACGCCGTTGATTTCCTTGATGTCGTTGGTGAAGAAATCAGCGATGTCCTCATAGGCCGACCAGTTCACGGGCACGCCGAGGTCATAGCCATACTTGGCCTTGAACTTGGCCTTGTACTCCGGGTTGGTGAACCAGTCGTAGCGGAACCAATAGAGGTTCGCGAACTGCTGGTCGGGGAGCTGATAGAGATGGCCGTTCGGCGCCGTGGTGAACGACTTGCCGATGAAGTCATCGACATCAAGCATCGGATCGGTGACGTCCTTGCCATCGCCCTTCATCCAGTCGGTGAGGTCGACGGCCTGGCCGTAGCGGAAATGGGTACCAATGAAATCGGAGTCGTTGATCCAGCCGTCATAGACGTTCTTGCCGGACTGCATCTGGGTCTGGATCTTCTCGACGACGTCACCTTCCTGGATGATGTCGTGCTTGACCTTGATGCCCGTGATTTCCTCGAACGCCTTCGCCAGCGTGCGCGATTCATATTCGTGCACCGTCAGCGTTTCGGAGACGACGTTGATCTCCATTCCCTTGAAGGGTGCAGCGGCCTTGATGAACCACTCCATCTCCTTCATCTGGTCGTCCTTCGACAGCGTCGAAGGCTGGAATTCGCTGTCGATCCACTTCTTGGCCGCAGCTTCGTCGGCGTAAGCGGGGGCGGTGATCGCAGCCGAGGCGGCCATCAGCGCGAACGCGCTCGTCATCATCAACATCCGGGACCTCGACAAAGGCCCCTTGCTTCGTTCTAGGTGTCGCATGTTGTTCCTCCGTTGCAGCGACAGACTTAAATCAGGCCCGAGTTGATCCCCGGATCTGCTCTTATCTCGAAAGGCTCAGACCGTGCGAAAAATGACCACGGCCAAACCCAACGAAATCACGGGCGCGAGCCACAGGCTCGAGATTTCAAAACCTTCTTCGCCGATCGGCAGCGTCGCGATGGTGTCGGTGCCGATGAGGCCGATCCACAACAGGTGCACGACCGCGGTGACAATCAATGAAACAAACAGACGGTCGCCGCGCGTGGTCGGAATGCGCAACACTCCAACGCGCTCGACTTCCGGATAGGCGATGGCGAGCCAGGTCATGATGGCGAGCATTAGCGCGATCATCGTGAAGAAGATCGCGGTCGGCAGCGTCCAGGCCATCCATGCGATGCTGTCCATGATGCTATCCTCTTCGCCGCCCCGTCATTGCGAGCGAAGCGAAGTAATCCAGAGCGGCGCGTGGGACTCTGGATTGCTTCGTCGCTCCGCTCCTCGCAATGACGGCGCGCACGTCCCTGATAATCGACTTGATCATGCGCCCTCCTAGACCCGCCCGAGCGCGAAGCCGCGCGCGATGTAGTTGCGCACGAACCAGATCACCAACGCGCCGGGGATGATGGTCAGAACGCCCGCCGCCGAGAGCAGCCCCCAATCCATGCCGGCTGCCGACACGGTGCGCGTCATCACCGCCGAGATCGGTTTTGCATCCACCGACGTCAGCGTGCGCGCGAGCAAGAGCTCGACCCAGGAGAACATGAAGCAGAAGAACGCGGCCACCCCGATGCCGCTGGCGATCAGGGGCATCAGGATCTTCACGAAGAAGCGCGGGAACGAATAACCATCGAGGAACGCGGTCTCGTCGATCTCGCGCGGCACGCCGGACACGAAACCTTCGAGAATCCACACCGCGAGCGGCACATTGAAGATGCAATGCGCCAGCGCCACCGCCCAGGGCGTATCGAACAGGCCGATCGCCGAATAGAGGTTGAAGAACGGCAGTGCATAGACCGCGGCCGGCGCCATGCGGTTCGAGAGCAGCCAGAAGAACAGGTGCTTGTCGCCGAGGAAACGGTAGCGCGAGAAGGCATAGGCCGCCGGCAGCGCGACCGAGATCGAGATGATGGTGTTGATGATGACGTATTTCAGCGAGTTGATGTAGCCGGAGTACCAGCTTTCGTCGCTGAAGATGCGCACGTAATGCTGGATCGTCGGATGCTGCGGCCACAGCGTCATGGTCGAGACGATCTCGTTGTTGGTCTTGAAGCTCATGTTGACGAGCCAGTAGATCGGCAACAGCAGGAAGACCAGGAACACCGAGATGATCATGCGGCGGCCGGGAATCGAATGCATCACTTCGCTCCCTCCTTGACGCGGCGCCCGGCGCCGGCGTTGGTCATGACGGTATAGAATACCCAGCACACGATCAGGATGATCAGGTTGTAGACCAGCGACATCGCAGCCGCCTTGCCGAGATCGAACTGGCCGAGCGCGATCTTCACGAGCTCGATCGAGATGAAGGTCGTCGAGTTGCCGGGGCCGCCGCCGGTCACCACGAACGGCTCGGTGTAGATCATGAAGCTGTCCATGAAGCGCAGCAGCACCGCGATCAGGAGCACACGGTTCATCTTCGGCAACTGGATCGCGGTGAACACCGCCCAGCGCGAGGCGCCGTCGATCTGGGCAGCCTGGTAGTAGGCGTCGGGGATCGATTTCAGCCCGGCATAGCAGAGTAGCGCGACCAGGCTCGTCCAGTGCCAGACGTCCATGACGATGACGGTGACCCAGGCATCGAACTCATTGGAGACATAATTGTAGTTGATGCCGATGCTGTTGAGCGTATAGCCGAGCAGGCCGATGTCGGGCCGTCCAAAGATCTGCCAGATGGTGCCGACCACGTTCCATGGAATCAAAAGCGGCAGCGCCAGGATGACCAGGCACGCAGCGACCTGCCAGCCCTGGCGCGGCATCGACAGCGCAATGACGATGCCGAGCGGCACCTCGATCGCCAGGATCACGAAAGAGAAAAACAGGTTGCGCCAGAGGGAAGCGAAGAAGCGGCCGCCCAGATCGGTCGAGGGATCCAGCAGCTCCTTGAACCAGCCGACGCCGTTCCAGAAGAACTGGTTGTTGCCGAAAGTGTCCTGCAGCGAATAGTTCACCACCGTCATCAGCGGGATGATCGCGGAGAACGCCACGACCAGAAACACCGGCAGCACCAGGAACCAGGCCTTTTGGTTGACCGTCTTCTCCATTACGGCGCTCCCTCGACCAGGCGGCTGTCGGCATAGACATGCACATGCGCGGCATCGAAGATCAGGCCGCACCGGCCGTCGGAGCTGGAAAAGCTTTCGCGCACGCGCGCAGCGAATTTCACGTCGCCGACCCGCACGCGGGCGAAGCGCATGCGGCCGAGATCGTCGATGCGCTCGATCTGGGCTGAGAGCAGGCCGGGCGACGGCGCTGCGATGTCGACGAATTCCGGACGCACGCCGATCTCGATCTTCGCTCCTGACGGCAGGCCGTCGTAGTTGCGCTTGAGGGAAATCACATGCCCGTCGATCCGCGCCTCGCGTCCCCTCACCTCGGCCGACATGATGTTCATGCCGGGCGAGCCGATGAAATAGCCGACGAATGTGTGCGCCGGCTTCTCGAACAATTCCGCCGGCGTTCCGCTCTGCACCACTCGTCCGTCATGCATCACCACCACGGTGTCGGCGAAGGTCAACGCCTCCGTCTGGTCGTGGGTGACATAGATCATGGTGAGATCGAGCTCGCGGTGCAGCTTCTTCAGCTTGGAGCGGAGCTGCCATTTCAGCTCTGGATCGATCACCGTGAGCGGCTCGTCAAACAGCACCGCGGCGACGTCGGAGCGCACCAGGCCGCGCCCGAGCGAGATCTTCTGCTTGGCATCCGCCGTGAGCCGCGTCGCCTTGCGATGCAGGTCCGGCGTGAGATCGAGCAGATGCGCGATCTCGGAGACCCGCGCGTCGATCTCGCGCCTTTGCACGCCGCGGTTTTTCAGCGGAAAGGCGAGGTTCTGCCCGACCGTCATGGTGTCGTAGATGACGGGAAACTGGAACACCTGCGCGATGTTGCGTTTCTGCGTCGAGAGCAGCGTCACATCCTTGCCGTCGAACAGGATCTTGCCGCGCGAGGGTGTGATGATTCCGGAGATCAGGTTGAGCAGCGTGGTCTTGCCGCAGCCGGAGGGGCCGAGCAGCGCGTAGGCGCCGCCCTGTCGCCAGGTCATCGAAATCGGCTTCAGTGCATAGCTTTCGGTATCGGCGCCGTTGCCATGGTAGGAATGCGCGAGATCGACGAGGTCGATGCGGGCCATCAGGCATCTCCCCATCTGGAGGCGGGAGATGCGACCAGGCGATCGGCGCCGTCGAAGACGAAGATGTTGTCGGGATCGAGCACCGCATCGAGCGTCTGCCCAGGCTCGAACTCGTGCACACCGTGCAGCACCGCGACCCAGTTCACGGAATCGCGGGTGAGGTGCACAAAGCTCTCTGACCCGGTGATTTCCGTCACCGAGACGGTCGCCGGAAAAGCGTGACGGCCTGGAACGCCCTTGCCGATTTCCAATTGATGGGCGCGAAAACCGACGCGGTAAGTGCCGTCGGAAAGCCTCGTATAAAGCCCGGAGGCCGGCGCCTCGATCCCACCGGCATAGCGCACCGAGCCGTTCCTCTTTTCGATGCCGACCACGTTGAGCGGCGGATCGGAAAACACCTGCGCAACGCGCAACGTTTCGGGATGGCGGTATACTTTCGGCGTTTCGCCGACCTGTAGCGCCTTGCCTTCCCACATGCAGACCGTGCGCCCGCCGAGCAGCAGCGCTTCCGACGGCTCGGTGGTCGCATAGACGAAGATCGCGCCCGATGCCTCGAAGATGCGCGGCAGTTCCGCGCGCAGCTCTTCGCGCAGCTTGTAGTCGAGATTGGCGAGCGGCTCGTCAAGCAGCACAAGATCGGCGCCCTTCACCAAAGCGCGCGCAATCGCGGTGCGCTGCTGCTGACCTCCCGAGAGCTGCAGCGGCGTGCGGTTGAGGAAAGGCTCGAGCCGCAGCAGTCTTGCGGCCTCGCGCACGCGTTTGTCGATTTCCTCGCGCGGCTTGCCCTGCACGCGCAGCGGCGAGGCGATGTTTTCATAGACGGTCAGCGAGGGATAATTGATGAACTGCTGATAGACCATGGCGACCGAGCGCCTGCGCACATCAATGCCGGTGACGTCCTCGCCATTGACCAGCACGCGGCCGGTCGTCGGCTTGTCCAGTCCTGCCAGCAGCCGCATGATCGAGGTCTTCCCCGACAGCGTCGGGCCGAGCAGGACGGCGAGCGTCCCTTTCTCTAACGTCAGCGAGACATCGCGAATGGTCGGCAACCCATCGACGACGCGCGTCACATGTTCGAGCGTGACGCTCATGACCGCCCTCCCGCTTCGAGCAGGGGCGTTGCCTCACGCGCGCCGTTGGCTACGATCCAGTTATCAAGCGCGGCGATTTGATCGGCGGACATCCGCAGGCCCAGCTTGGACCTCCGCCACACGATGTCCTCGGCGGTCATCGCCCATTCGGCGGCCATCAGGTATCGGACCTCGCTTTCGGTGAGCGTGGCGCCGAAGGAGACGCCGAGATCATCGGCCGACTTGGCATCGCCGAGCAAGCGCGCCGCGCGCGTGCCATAGGCGTGAGCGAGCCGGCTCGCGTGGTCGCGGGTGAGGAAGGGATAGTTGCGCATGAGCTCCGCGGTCAGCGCCGGCACCGCGGAGACATCCATGTCGCCGCCGGGCAGCGGCGATTTGGCAGTCCAGCCTTCGCGCGCCTTGGCGCTGCGCAGGTAAGGATCGAGCCGCTCCAGCGCTTCCTCGGCAAGCCGCCGATAGGTCGTGATCTTGCCGCCGTAGATGGAGAGCAGCGGCGCGCCGCCGGGCGTGTCGAGCTCGAACACATAGTCGCGGGTCGCGGCCTTGGCTTCGCTCGCGCCGTCGTCATAGAGCGGACGCACGCCGGCATAACTCCAGACGACGTCCGCCGGCGCCACCGGCTTTGCCAGATATTCGCTGACGGCGTCGCAAAGATATTTGATCTCCTCGGCAGTCGCCTTCACCTTGGCAGGATCGCCCTCATAGTCGCGATCGGTGGTGCCGATCAAGGTGAAATCGTCCTGATAGGGGATGGTGAAGACGATGCGGCCGTCGGCGTTCTGGAAGATGTAGGCGCGGTCGTGCTCGTAGAGCTTCTTGACCACGATATGCGAGCCCTGCACCAGCCGCACCTTGGCGCGCGCATTGACACCGGCCCCTCGCGCCAGCACCTCCTCCACCCACGGACCTCCGGCATTGACCAGCGCGCGGGCGCGAATGGTCGAACGTGCGCCGTCGCGCGTGCTTTCGACCGTGACCTGCCAGATGCCGTCCTGCTGACGGATGTCGGTCGCGCGCGTGCGCGTGCGGATCTCGGCGCCGCGGTCGGCGGCATCGCGCGCCGAGAGCGCCACCAATCGCGCGTCGTCGACAAAGCAATCGGAATATTCGAAGCCGCGGCTATAGCGCCCGGGAATCAGGGGGCGGCCGACCGCATCCTTGGTGAGATCGACCGAGCGCGTCGGCGGCAGCAGCACGCGCCCGCCGATATGATCGTAAAGGAAGAGGCCGAGCCGGAGCAGCCAGGCCGGACGCAGGCCGGCGTGGTGCGGCAGCACGAATCGCAATGGGCGGATGATGTGCGGAGCGATCTGCCACAGGATTTCGCGCTCGATCAGCGCCTCGCGGACCAAGCGAAACTCATAATATTCGAGATAGCGTAGGCCGCCATGGACCAGCTTGGTCGACCAGGACGACGTCCCGCTCGCCAGATCGTTCATTTCGCAGAGGAAGACAGTATTTCCGCGGCCCGCCGCATCGCGGGCGATGCCGCAGCCGTTGATCCCGCCGCCAATGATCGCGAGGTCAAAAATTCGATCCAAAAGACGCTTCCCCCGGCGCTCGCCGTTCGCTTTGGCGATTTCACTTTCGCTTTTCGGTAAATCACAACTGAAACGAAAGCAAGCGAAAACAAAATGCTGCAGATGCGAAAGGGGGCTGGATTAGGTCGAAAATAGGAGCCGGGAGAATGGGGCCAAGTAACGCGCTCGCACACTCAAGCGTGATGAGCGCCTTGGTGGTTTGCTTGTTACTTGCTGCAATGCAGCACCAAACTGCGTGCCGGCGGCAGCCCACGCCCGCCCGCCGAACTCCAACTCTCGAAAATCAGATCGCCATGACGAAACTTGCCACCAGCGTCGGACTATTGGCCGCCATTCTTGCCTTCTCGGCGGCTGCACAGACCATCCAGGTCAGGACCCTCGAGCAGGCCGGCGCCGAAAAGGTGCTGCAGGCAGCCAAGGCACTCGCCGAGCAGCGCAAGGCGCCTTCGGCCATCGCCGTCGTCGACCCCGCCGGCGACCTGCTGGCGTTTACGCGCATGGACGGCGTTCGCCCGGCCAGCGCCGAGCTTGCGATCGAGAAAGCGCGCACCGCGGCGCGGCTGCAACGGCCGACGGCGGAGATCGAGGACAATATCAATAAAGGCCGGACGGCCTTCGTCACCGCCGGCATCCTGTCGCTGCGTGGCGGCATGCCGGTGCGCGTCAATGGCGAGGTCGTCGGCGCGGTCGGCATCGCGGGCATGAGCAAGGAAACCGACACCGAGATCGCGAAAGACGCCGCCGCGGCCGTGGGCACTGCGGCCAAGACGCCGGATCATAGTTGACCGCGTCCCCCATTTGCCGTCGCGGCGCGCTCACCCCGTCATCCTGAAGGTGCGAGCCACCGGGTCCGCGCGAAGCGCGGCCCGATGACAGGCTCCGCGAGCCTCGTAGGATGAACGGCCCGGCTGCTGCAGCGGGGCCGTCGCCTTTCGAGGCTCGCTTTCGCGAGCACCTTAAGGGTTACGGACCAGCTTGAGCGTTCGCGATCGACCTTGACAGTCTGCTTTGCCTACTTTGCCACTATCGCAACCGCACCACCGGCGATGGCGGCTCGGCGCCTTCGCCTGCTTCGCTCGTTTCGGCCGCCTCCTCGACATCCGCCGCGCGTTTTGGCATCGCTTCGATCACCTGGATACCGCGGGAATGGCAGATATTGGCCAGTCCCGCTGGCAACGGCTGGTCGGTGACGAAAGTCTGGATCTGGCTGATATGGGCGATGCGCACCGGCGCGCTGCGGGTGAATTTGGTGGAGTCGGCGACCAGGATCACGCTGCGCGCATTGGCGATGATGGCTTGCGCCACCTGCACCTCGCGATAGTCGAAGTCGAGCAGCGCGCCCTCCTCGTCGATCGCCGATGCGCCGATGATGGCATAGTCGACCTTGAACTGGCCGATCAGTTGCGTCGCAGTCGAGCCGACGACGGCGCCGTCGGCGCGACGCACCGCACCACCCGCGACGATCACCTCAATGCGCGGATGGCGGTAGAGCAGCATCGCGACATTGAGGTTGTTGGTGATCACGAGCAGGCCCTCATGCGAGGTAAGCGCGCTGGCGACTTCTTCCGTGGTGGTGCCGATATTGATGAAGAGCGAGCAGCCATTCGGGATCAGCGCCGCGGCGGCCGCCCCGATCGCCTTCTTCTCCTCGGCCGCGACAAAGCGGCGCGCTTCGTAGGCGAGGTTTTCCACACCGGAAGCGATGATGGCGCCGCCGTGAATGCGCGTCAGCGAACGCTGTTCACAGAGATCGTTGAGGTCCTTGCGAATGGTCTGCGCCGAGACCTCGAAGCGGCGCGCGAGCTCCTCCACCATCACCCGGCCCGAGGCACGCGCGAGGTTGAGGATTTCGGATTGGCGGTGGGTCAGGCCGGTCACGGCGTCACCTTGTCGCGGTTGCGCGGCTTAAGGTAGCGGCGGTTTGAGAGCCGGGTCAACTACGCACCGTCATTCCGGGGCGATGCAAAGCATCGAACCCTGATGTGCAATAGCACTCTGAGAATCTCGAGATTCCGGGTTCGCGCTGCCGCGCGCCCCGGAATGACGGTATCCAAATTATGGAGTGGCGTCGCAGCAACGGACGCGCAAGCAGCCGCCGCGCCTACGCCGCCTCGAGCAGGCGCGCTGCAGCGCGCTCGGCATCGCGTGGGGTACGGAAGATTCGACCTTCGAGTTGTTGGAAGCGCGGCGATGCCGCAAAGAAACGATAACCGTCCGGACCGCGCACGACGATTCCCGCCTGCTGCGATCCGACCTCGATAATGTAGCGATCGGACATTGCCCGCTCTCAAATCCCCTGTGAGGGCATATAACAGATTCGAGGCGGTTTCGTTCCTGCAAAACAAAAGCCGGCACCAGCGATCTACCGGTTTTGAAATTCTCAAAAGCGTCGTCCGGCTGCCATCACGCCGACACTTATGTCGTGATCGCCTGATCGCGTTGCACCGGTTGCGGGCGGCCATGGTCGTCGATCGCGACATAGGTGAAATTACCGTCGGTGACGAGAATGGAGCGCGACTCCTCGCGCCTGAGCACCCAGGCCTCGAGATGCACCGTGATCGAGGTACGCCCCGCGCGCACAAGCGTCGCATGCACGGACACGAGATCGCCGACATAGACCGGCTTGCGAAAGTTCATCGCCTCGACCGCGACCGTCACCGTACGCGATTTCGCGACCTTGGACGCAAACACGCCCCCGCCAACATCCATCTGGCTGAGCAGCCAGCCGCCGAAAATGTCGCCATTGGCGTTGGTGTCCGCGGGCATCGCCAGCGTGCGGATGCAGAGATCGCCGCCCGGCTCGGCAGCGGCATTCAGCGGGTCCCGCACTTGCGTATCCGTCATTTAAAGCTCTCCCAGCCCGCGTCGGGCAAGAACCGACCGCCGAACTTTTGCGACAGCGCGCGAAGCGCGGCGACCACATTCTCGACTCCGCGCGCGCGCGCGTAGTTCAACGGCCCGCCGCGAAACGGTGCATAGCCCGTGCCAAAAATCATGGCCCCATCGACCGCATCGGCGTTGTCCACGATACCTTCGTGCAAGCAGGCGACGCACACATTCGACATCGGCAGGATGAGGCGGTCGATCATCTCGTCCGTCGGCTGCGGCGTATTCGGCGCAACCTGCGACTTGTCGGCCTTGCCCTCCTTCCAGACATAAAAGCCCTTGCCGGTCTTGCGCCCTAACTCGCCCTTGATGACCTTTTCGCGCAGCCAAGCGGGCGTGTCCGGCAGCAGGTCGCCGAATTTCGAGCGCAGCATGTCGCCGACATCGAGGCAGATATCGAGTCCGACCTGGTCGGCGAGCTCGATCGGCCCCATCGGCATGCCGAATCTTTCTGCGGCCCTGTCGATGACGCGCTTGTCGATGCCCTCGTCCAGCATCACCATCGCTTCCAGCATGTAGGACGTCAGCGCGCGATTGACGAGAAAGCCGGGTGAGCTCTTCACCGGTAGCGGGAGGCGATCGATGACGCTGACAAAGGCAAGCGCTTGTTTCAACAGCTCGCTGTCGGTGCCGTCATGGCTCACCACTTCGACCAGTTGCAGCCTCGAGACGGGATTGAAGAAATGCAGGCCCAGCAAGCGCTCTGGCCTTTGCAGGCTCGTGCGCAGATCCTGCAGCGGAATGCTGGAGGTGTTGGTGGCGAGAATCGCGCTCGGCTTCATCCGCGGCTCCAGCGCGGCGTAGACCTTCTGCTTCAGCTCAAGCTTTTCCGGGACCGCCTCTATAATGAGGTCCGCGTTGCGCACCCCCTCGCCGTCGAGATCCGGCACCAGCCGGTCCAATGCATCGCGGACCTCGATCGGCTTGCGGATGATCTTTGTAAAGAGAACGCTCGCGCGTTTGATCGCGGAAGCGATCGGCTCCGGCTTCATGTCGGCCAGCGAGACGCGCAGGCCTTGATGCGCGCACCAGGCCGCGATATCGCCACCCATGGCGCCGGCACCGATGACGTGGACATGGCGGATTTTGTTGCCAGCGCCGGCGAGCTTCTTCATCTGCTCGCGCAGAAAGAAGACACGGATCAGATTTTGCGCTGAAGGCGTCACCATCAAACGCGCGAACGAAATCTTCTCGGCCTGAAGCATCGCTGCCTTGTTGCCGCCATGCTTCTCCCAGAGATCGATCAAGGCGTAAGGCGCCGGGTAATGCTCCGGCGAGGCTGCCTTGGCTGCCTCCTTGCGCATGCGCGAGGCGAGAAGGCCGCGCGCAGGCGCGGAGTTGAGCACTTTGTTCAAGACGCCCGGCCGCGCGCGTTTCAACCGACCGAAGACGGCGTCCCTCGCCGCGGCAGCGGCATGGCGTTCCTGCGTCACCGCATCGACGAGCCCGAGCGCCTTCGCGCGCCGCGCATCGATGGTCCGGCCCGTCAGCATCAACGTCATCGCCTGCATCGGATTGACGAGGCGCGTGAAGCGCGCGGTGCCGCCCAATCCCGGATGCAAGCCGAGCATCACCTCGGGAAAGCCGAAACGCGCATTGTCGATCGCAATCCGCGACTCACAGGCGAGCGCGACCTCGAGGCCGCCGCCGAGGCAGAAGCCGTGAATCACGGCAACGCTCGGCACGCGCAGCGCCTCCAGATCGTCGATCACCGCATGAGCCCGCACGATCGCCGCTTCAACCAGACCGGCATTGCTCGCCCCGCGAAATTCGTTGACATCCGCGCCCGCAACGAAGCCGGACTTTTTCGCCGAGCGAATGACGAGCCCCGCCGGGCGTTCGCTCTCCAAAGCCGCGAGCACCTGTTCGAACTCCGCCATCACCTCGCTGGAAAGCGTGTTGGCGCTGGCGCCCTCGCGGTCGAACAACAGCCAGGCGATACCGTCGCTATCGCGCGTCAGCTTGAAATGGCGGTAGGGACCGGCCGCGGGCGCTGGGCCCAGCGCGAGCACGCGGTCGGCGAGAACGTCCATCACCCTCGAGTCCATGATCACACCGTCTCGATCAGCATCGCGCCGCCCAGCCCGCCGCCGATGCATTCGGTGGCGATGCCGCGGCGCGTACCCAGCCGCTTCATCGCATTGACGAGGTGCAGCACAATGCGATTGCCCGAGGTGCCCACGGGATGCCCGAGGCTGATGGCCCCGCCATCGACATTCAGCCTGGCGCGGTCGATCTGGCCGGCCGCACTATCGAGGCCCAGTACCTCGCGGCAGAATTTGTCGTCGTTCCAGGCGGCAAGACAACCGAGCACCTGCGTGGCAAAAGCCTCGTTCAACTCCCAGGTCTCGATATCCTGCAGCGTTAAATCATTGCGCTTGAGCAGTTCGGTGGCCGACAAAACCGGGCCCAAACCCATGATCGACGGATCGAGTGCCGACCACTGGCTGTCGAGGATCACGGCCTTCGGCGTCAGCCCATATTTTGCAACCGCATCCTCGGAGGCGAGGATCACCCAGGAGGCGCCGTCGGTGATCTGCGAGGAATTGCCGGCGGTGACCTGACCCCAGGGCCGCTCGAAAACCGGCCGCAGTTTCGAAAGGGTCTCCGCCGTCGAGTCCGGCCGCACGCCGTCGTCATGGTCGTAAAACTTGCCGTTGCGCGCGAAGGCGGTCTCGACCTCGCCCTTCAAGAAACCTTCCGCCTGCGCCTTGGCGAGGCGCTGATGGCTCTCGGCGGCATAACTATCCGCTTGCGCACGCGTGATGCCAAAAAGATGGCCGACGACTTCCGCCGTCTGCCCCATGTTGAGTTCGGTGATCGGATCGGTGAGGCCGCGCTCCAGCCCGATGATCGGCTTGAAATAGTTCGGCCGCAGCTTGAGCGCGGCCGCGATCTTGGCACCCAGGCTCTTCGCGGTCGCAAGGCCTGCGAACCACCGCACCCCCTGTTGCGGCCAGACCAGCGGTGCATAGCTCAGCGCTTCGGTACCGCCCGCGAGGATCAAATTTGCCTTGCCCTCGCGGATATAGCGATAGCCAGTGTCGATCGACTGCATGCCGGAGCCGCAATTGATCTGCAGCGTGAAGGCGACCATGGCCTCGCCCATGCCGAGCCGGAGCGCCGCGACGCGGGCCGGATTCATCTCGTCCGCAATGACGTTGACGCAGCCGAGAATGACCTGGTCGAAAGCGGATGGCGCGAAGGGTTGGCGCGCCAGCAGCGGCCGCCCCGCTTGCACGGCAAGATCGACCGGCGTGAACGGCCCCGGACCCATGCGCGCTTTCAGAAACGGCGTCCGGCTGCCGTCGATGATAAAGACTGGCCGCGCCATTAGCTCGCCGCCCTCTGCTCACCCAGCTCCTGGAAGAACTGATGCACGTCGGCGCCCTTTTTGTAAATCGGCGACAATGCCTCGGGCGCGAAATCATCGACCTCGATGACCTTCGCCACCGCCTCATGCGCAGCCGCGAGCTTGTCGGCCTCTGGTTGCGTGATGACGCCGCGCGTCACCGCTTCGTGCCAGTCATGCAGCCGGGCGGCACGCATCTTCCTGGATGCATCCTCGGCGGCGACAACCAGCAGGAATGCCTTTTCCAGCCGCGCCTGCCCGCTGCCATCCTCGACATGCGAGAGGTCAGGCGTAAGCCGGTCGCGCGCCGCCGACGGCGTGAGAATGATCTGCGCGCATTGATGAATGATGCGGTCGGAGGGGCCAAGCACGCGCGCGCCGAAAGGCTGGATCAGGAATTTCAACACGGCGCCCACGAGCCGGTTGGGCAGGTTGGCGAGAATCTCCGCAAAGCGGTTCTCGATGGTTTTGAAGCCGGTCGCCATGCACCATTGCAGCAGCGGGAAATCCTCTTGCTGCCGGCCCTCGTCGTGCCAGCGCTTTAACGCGGCGGAGAGCAGGTAAAGCTCGGAGAGAATGTCACCGAAACGCGCCGACAGCATCTCCTTGCGTTTCAAGGCGCCGCCGAGCGTGAGCAGCGCCACGTCCGCGCAGAGCGCGAAAGCCGATGCATAGCGCGAGAGCTGGCGATAGAAGCCGGTCGCGTCGCCAGCATCCGGCGCGGGCGCAAACAAGCCGAACGTCCAGCTCCGTCCCCAGGCGCGGAGCAGCGTCATGAAGCTGTGGCCGACATGCTTCCAGAGCACGTAATCGAACGCATCGAGCCCGCGATCCCGATCCTCCTCACTCAACGCATTCATCTCCTCAAGGAGATAGGGATGCGCGCGGATCGCGCCCTGCCCGAACACGATCAGATTGCGCGTGAGGATATTGGCGCCTTCCACGGTGATGCCGACCGGCACCGATCGATAGAGATTGCCGAGATAGTTCTGAGGGCCATCGATGATGGCCTTGCCGCCATGGATGTCCATGGCGTCGTCGATCACGATCCGCATCCGCTCGGTCGCCTGCAGCTTCATGATGCCGGAGATGACTGCGGGATGATGTCCCTCATTGAGGGCGGCGCAGGTGAGCCGCCGCGCGGCATCGAGCAGGTAGGCGGTGCCGGCGATGCGGGCGAGCGACTCCTCGATGCCTTCGAACCTGCCGATGGCGATCCCGAACTGCTCGCGGATGCGCGCATAGGCGCCGGTGGTACGCGCGGCGTAGGCGGCGCCGGCGGCCGAGAGCGAGGGCAGCGAGATGCCGCGGCCGGCGGCGAGCGCCGTCATCAGCATCTTCCACCCCTGGCCCAACCGGTCCTTGCCGCCGATGACGTAGTCGAGCGGAATGAACACATCGCGGCCCCGGTTCGGGCCGTTCTGAAAGACCTGCATCGCCGGCAGATGGCGGCGGCCGATCTCGACGCCGGGAAGATGGGTCGGGATCAGCGCGACGGTGATGCCGAGCTCTTCCTTCGCACCTAGGAGACGATCGGGGTCGTAGGCCTTGAAGGCGAGGCCCAGAAGCGTCGCCACCGGCCCCAGCGTGATGTAGCGCTTGTGCCAGTTGAGCCTTAAGCCCAGCACCTCGCGGCCTTCAAAATCACCCTTGCAGATGATGCCCGTATCAACCATCGCGGCGGCATCGGAGCCGGCCTCCGGACTGGTCAGGCCAAAGCAAGGAATGTCGCGGCCATCGGCCAGCCGCGGCAACCATTTTTCCCGCTGCTCCTTGGTACCGAAGCGCAGCAAGAGTTCGCCGGGCCCAAGCGAATTGGGCACCATCACCGTGACAGCGGCGGTGAGCGAGCGCGAGGAGAGCTTGCGCACCACTTCCGAATGCGCATAGGGCGAAAAGCCGAGCCCGCCATACTCCTTGGGGATGATCATGCCGAAGAATTTCTTCTCCTTGATGAAGTCCCAGGCTTCCTTCGGCAGGTCGCGCCATTCCCAATTGATCTTCCACTCGTCGAGCATGGCACAGAGCTCGTCGACCGGGCCGTCGAGGAAAGCCTTCTCTTCGTCCGCGAGCTTGGCCTGGGGATAGTTCAACAGCTTCTGCCAGTCGGGCTCGCCGGTGAAGAGCTCGGCGTCCCACCAGACGTCGCCCGCCTCCAGTGCTTCGCGCTCCGTCTCGGACATCGATGGCAGCGCCTTGCGCGCGAGGGAAAAGATCGGCTTGGTCATGAAGTCGCGGCGAAAGGAGCTCATGGCGATGTCCCTAACGGTTGCGAGCAACGGCGCGATGTCAGTCGATGTTCGGCAGAACCCTCTGTAACGAAAAGGGTAAAAAATCAGGCGGCCGTTCGCACTGAAAATAAACTGAAATTGATCGACCAATAACGGGGCATTCTGGCCCCGGTTCCGAGCGCCGTCCCGCACTTTGGGCCTCTTGGTTCGAGACGGCGCTTGCGGACCTCCTCACCATGAGGATCAATAGCTCGGATGCGGCCGCATGGTGCAGCCTCGTAGCCAGCCCATTTCCCCCCATCCCGAGGAGGCCGCAGCGCGGCCGTCTCGAAGAATGAGGCCTGGCTCTTCCAGCGAAGATCAATCCGGCCGGGGCATTTCGAACATCGCGTCTGGGCGGATCTCGAAATAGTCGCCGCGGCGGCCGGCGCGCACGATCGGGTGCGCCAGCGCGGTCTGGTACACGCCGTCCTTGATCAAGGCTTTATCGATATGGACGGCGACGACTTCGCCGAGCGTCAGCCAGGCCTCGGCCTTGCTGCCGTCGGCGCCCTGGAGTTGAATGATCTGCGACAGCTTGCACTCGAAGGCGACGGGGCTCTCGGCGACGCGCGGCACGTTGACGAGCCTGCAGGGCGCAGCCGTCAGCCCGGCGATGCCGAATTCGTCGACATCACGGGCGACATGGGCGGCGGTCGCGTTCATCTGCCTGGCGAGGTCCATGGTCGCGAGATTCCAGACGAACTCTTTCGTCTCCTGGATATTGGCGACGCTGTCCTTCCAGGACGTGGACGAAAAACCGACGATCGGCGGCTTGTAACAGAAGGCATTGAAGAAGCTGTAAGGCGCGAGATTGACGTTGCCGTTGGCGTCGCGCGAGGAAATCCAGCCGATCGGCCGCGGCGCGACAATGGCATTGAAGGGATCGTGCTTCAGCCCATGGCCCTTGGCCGGTTCGTAATAGTGCAATTCCTTCTCTGCCACGCCTCTTTCCCTATTGTTGTCCGTCATTGCGAGCAGCGAAAGCGATGAAGCAATCCAGAGTCTCGCCGCGGAGCAAGCCTGGATTGCTTCGCGGAGCCTGTCATCGGGCCGCGCTTCGCGCGGACCCGTTGGCTCGCAATGACGGAATAACCCAATTATCGCCGTCATTCCGGGATCGTGCGCACGCACGAGACCCGGAATCTCGAGATTCCGGGTTCGCCCGCGCATGTTGCGCGTGCGCCCCGGAATGACGGATGAAGCGGAACTTAGCCTGCAGCTTTGCGCGAACCAAGCCCGGCGAGAACAAAATCGATCATTTGTTCGATATCCGGTCCGGGCTTATCAGCGGCCTGCGCGATCATCTGCGGATGGAAGAATTTCACCATTGCGGTACAGGCGCACATCGCCGCCAGCGGCACATCGGCGACGCGGAATTCGCCCGAGGCCGCGCCCTGCCCGATCACCTCGCCGATGATGCGGGTAATGAGCTCCATGTGCGCCACGCAGACGTCCCAGCTCTCCTCCATGGCGATCTCGACCATCTCGTGCATCTTGGAGTCGCCGACATAGCGCTCGGTGTTCATGCGGTTGATGGTCTTGATGAGCTCGCGCAGGCGGGGCGTAGCCGGCCCCGGAGCATCCGCGATCCGCTTGGCTTCGGTCTCGACCTCGCCCATCAGCGTGCGCGCCACGCCTTCGTGGATCGCCTTCTTCGAATCGAAGAAGCGATACACGTTGGCCGGGCTCATACGCAGCTCTTTGGCGATGTCGGCGACCGTGGTCTTCTGGTAGCCGAGCTGCCGGAACAGCCGCTCCGCCACCACGAGGATCCGCTCGCGGGTGTCCGGCTCGACATGTTCGGAAATCAGCGTCATGACGATCTCAATGTTCAACTATTCCGCAGCCTCAGCAAGCGGAAAAGCGGGCTGCCGTTGCTGCGACGCAAGATCGGTGTTTGCACCGCTTTCTTCAAGGCTCTTGCGGAACCAGAGGGCATAGAGACCGGGCAGGTACAGCAAGGTCAGGAAGGTTGCAACAAACAAACCGCCCATGATCGTGATCGCCATCGGACCCCAGAACGCCGAGCGTGACAGCGGAATCATGGCGAGGATGGCGGCAAGCGCGGTGAGCACCACCGGTCGGGCACGGCGCACCGTCGCCTCCACGATCGCCTCCTTGCGCGTGAGCCCATGGGCGACGTCGGTCTCGATCTGATCGACCAGGATCACGGTGTTGCGCATGATCATGCCGGCGAGCGCGATCAGGCCGAGCAGCGCGACGAAGCCGAACGGGGCGTTGGCAACGTTCAAGCCCAAAGAGGCGCCGATGATGCCGAGCGGTGCGGTGAGAAACACCAGGAACAGGCGCGAGAAGTTCTGGAGCTGAATCATCAGGAGCGTCAGCATCACGATTGCCATCATCGGGAAGAGGACGAAGATCGAGGCATTGCCCTTCGCGGATTCCTCGAACGCGCCGCCCGCCTCGATCCGGTAGGCCGGCTCGAGATGATCGCGAATCTCCTGCAATTTCGGCCAGATCTGGTTGGTGACATCGGGCGCCTGCACACCATCGTTGACGTCAGACCGCACCGTAATCGCCATATCGCGGTTGCGCCGCCACAGGATCGGCTCCTCGTGTGAATATTCGATCTTCGCGATCTGCTGCAGCGGCACGGCGATGCCGTTCTTGGAAGTAATGGTGAGGTCGCCGACATGGGCGAGATCGAGCCGCTCGGAGGGAACGGCGCGGGCGACCACGCCGACCTTTTCGATGCCGTCGCGCACGGTCGTCACCTGGGCGCCCGAGATCAGCATGGCGAGCGACTGGGAGACGTCTTGTGGCGTCAGGCCCAGCGCACGGGCGCGGTCCTGGTCGACGACGAGTTTCAAGTAAGGTGATTGCTCGTTCCAGTCGAGCTGCACGTCCTTCACGTTCGGGTTTTGCTTCATGATATCGCGGACCTGGTAGGCGATCTCGCGCACCTTGTTGGTGTCAGGCCCGATCACGCGGAATTGCACGGGGAAACCGACCGGCGGACCGAAATTGAAGCGATCGACGCGGACACGCGCCTCGTTGAGCGCACCGTCAGCCACCGCGTTCTCGATTTTGGCCTTGATGCGCTCGCGCGCTTCGACGTCCTTCGCCACGATCACGATTTCAGCAAAGGCCTCGTTGGGAAGCTGCGGGTTGAGCCCGAGCCAGAAGCGCGGCGAGCCTTGCCCGACATAGGCGGTGTAGGTCGAAATATCCTTGTCGCCCTTGAGCAGGGTCTCCGCCTTCTCAACTGACTTTTCCGTGACATTGAAGGCGGTGCCTTCCGGCAGACGCAACTGCAGGAACAGTTCGGGCCGCTCCGAAAGCGGGAAGAACTGCTGCTGCACATGGCCGAAGGCGACGATCGAGGCGACGAAAATACCCACTGTCGCCGCGACCGTGGTGATGCGGTGATTGACGCACCATTGGATGACGGCGCGTAAGCCGCGATAGAGCCGCGTCTCATAGATCGCGTGCGGGTCGTGGTTGTGGTGGACCTTGATATCCGGCAACAGCTTCACGCCGATATAGGGCGTGAAGATCACCGCCACGAACCAGGACGCGATCAGCGAGATCGCCACGATCCAGAAAATGCCTCCGGCATATTCGCCGACCGCCGAATTGGCAAAGCCGATGGGCAGAAAACCGGCCGCGGTGACCAGTGTGCCCGTGAGCATAGGGAATGCCGTGGATTCCCAGGCAAAGGACGCCGCGCGAACGCGGTCCCAGCCCTGCTCCATCTTCACCACCATCATCTCTACCGCGATGATCGCGTCGTCGACGAGCAAGCCGAGCGCGATGATCAGCGCGCCGAGCGTGATGCGGTGCAGGTCGAGCGACATCGCATTCATCACGATGAAGACAATTCCAAGCACCAGCGGCACGGACAGAGCGACCACAATGCCCGTGCGCCAGCCCAGCGCCAGGAAAGAGACGAACAGCACGATCGCGAGCGCCTCGACGAAGGAGTGCACAAACTCGCCGACCGCGTGCTCGACGACCTTGGGCTGATCGGCAATCTGATCGACATTGATGCCTTGCGGCACCGCCTTCATGAAATCAGCGGTGGCGGCGTTCACGTCCTTGCCGAGTTCAAGAATATTGGCGCCCTTGGCGGTGACGACGCCGATGCCGATCGCGGGCTTGCCTTCCTGGCGCACGATGAAGCTCGGCGGGTCGACGTAGCCGTGGGTGATGGTGGCGATGTCGCCCAGTCGGAAGACGCGCCCATTGCTCTCGACCGGCGTTTCCGCCACCGCTTTGGCGCCGTCGAGCGCACCGGTGACGCGCAGCGGCACGCGCTGCGAGGAGGTTTCCACGGTGCCCGCCGGCACGACATTGTTCTGCTTGGCAAGCGAGTCGAACAGCGCCTGCGGCGTGATCCCGAGCGTTGCGAGCTTGGCGTGAGAGAACTCGACAAAGATGCGCTCGTCCTGGTTGCCATACATGTCGACCTTGGTGACGCCGTTCACCTTGAGCAGGCGCTGGCGAAAGGCCTCGGCAACCGTCTTGAGCTGCTTGTAGTCGGCACCGTCGCCGGTCAGCATGAAGAGGATGGAATCGACGTCGGAGAATTCATCGTTCACGACGGGGCCGAGAATGCCGCTCGGCAGTTCGCCCTGCACGTCGACCAGCTTCTTGCGCAGAAGATAAAATAGATAGGGCACGTCCTTCGGCGGCGTGGAATCGCGGAAGGTCACCTGCATCGCGGAGAAGCCGGGCTTCGAATAGGTCTGCACCTTCTCGAAATAGGGCAGCTCCTGCAGCTTCTTCTCGATGGGATCGGCGACCTGGGTTTGCATCTCCTTGGCGGTCGCGCCCGGCCACATCACGGAGACGTTGACGACCTTCACCGTGAAATACGGGTCCTCCCCGCGCCCGAGCCGCTGATACGAGAACAGGCCGGCGATGCCCAGCGCCACCATCAGGAACAGCACGAGCGCCGGATGGCTGACCGCCCAGGCGGAAAGATTGAAGCGCTTCATGTCAGTCTCCAATTTTCTTGCGACCTGCTTCAACTTCGTCGTTCCCGAGCGCGCGAAGTGCGAACCCGGAACCTCGAGATTCCGGGTTCGGTGCTTTCGCACCGCCCCGGAATGACGGAGCGCAACTGCGCGACGAGATCAGATTGAATCGTCATCGCGCTCTACTTTGAGCATGATCTTTTCGGAAAACCGCTACGCACTTTTCCGGATCACGCCCCGGGACCGTCATTGCGGGGGGAAGCGAAGCAATCCAGGGGGCTGGGGCTTGGATACTGGACCACTTCCTCGCCTCGCACCCCGCAATGACGGAAGGGAATTCAGAACGACAGCGACGAGACCACGCGCACCTTCTGGCTCGGATCAATCTTTTGCACGCCGAGTGCGACGATCTTCGCGCCCTCGTCGACTCCGCCGGAAATCACGACGTCGTTGCTTTCGTAAGACTTCACCTTGACCGGCTTCAGCGTCACCTCACCCTTGTCGTCGACGACATAGAGCGAGGGATCGCCGCCCTGGCGAAACAGCGCCGACAGCGGCAGGCGCGCGACACGCTCGGTCGCGGGATCGGCGAGCGTCAGCGTTGCGGTCATGCCCAGCTCGACATTGTCGCCGGCCTCAGGCAGCGAGAATTTGGCCAGATAAGTGCGCGTGACCGGATCCGCGCTCGGCGAAATCTCGCGCAGGCGCGCGGCGTATTTCCGGTTCGGATCGGACCACAGCGTCACGGTCGCCGTACCTTTCTTGGCGCGCTCGACCAGCGTTTCGGGGATCGCGACCACCGCCTCCTTCTCCGCCAGCCGCGCGACGCGAATGGCGGTCTGGCCGGCGGCCACGACCTGGCCGGGCTCGACCAGCGTCGCGGTGACGACGCCACGGGCGTCCGCCTCCAGCGTCGCGTAGGAGAGCGAATTCTTGGTGAGTTCGACCGAACGTTCGGCGCGGTTGAGGCGCGCGCGGGCCTCGTCGGCCGAGGCCTTGGCGGAATCGAGCTGGGCGTCGGTGGTCCAGCCGTTGACGCGGAGGTTCTTGGCGCGTTGTTCCGCAGCGGCGGCCTGTGCCAACACGCCCGTCGCGGCCCTGAGCTCGGCCTCCGCCTGCTCGGCCTGCAGCTTTAGGTCCACCTCGTCCAGGGTCGCGAGCGGGGTGCCGACGTCGACGCGCTGGCCGACCTCGACCAGACGCTTGGAAACCTTGCCGGCGACGCGAAAGCCGAGGTCGCTCTCGATCCGAGGCCGGATGGTGCCGACAAAGCTGCGCTCGGGGGTTTCGGCCTCGTAATGGGCGGTCGCGACCAGCACAGGGCGGGTCGGCTCGGCCTTCTCGGCGACGCTATCGTTGCAGCCAGCCAGCGCCACGGCCATGCCGGCGAGCATCACGCCAGCTAACAACCTGGAATAATTCAAGAAAATTAACCGGGCCAGCATCGGACACTCCCTGGACTCGACCTGCCTGAAGTGTCGAATGTCTTATGACGAAAGTCAATAATCGTCAGTAATCATGATTTCGTGAACGTTAATTAGTTATTGTCCCTCACCCGGCAAAAAGCCGGGGCGCCTAACCACAGGGAGATGTCTTACGAAGAACCGTTGGGTGGGGTGAGCGGAGCGAAATCCGCCGCGCGAGAAAATGGTGGGTTTCGCTCCGCTCAACCCACCCTACGCAATCAGGTCGCGTCATTCCGGACGACGCGCAAGGCGCGTCGATCCGGAATCTCGAGCTTATCTGTCATGTCCCTTGATCATCGAGATTCCGCGTTCGCTCGCTGTCGCGAGCGCCCCGGAATGACGGGCGAGAGCTCCGTCACTTCCCCGGTTCGGTGCCAGCGAATTCCACCTTGCTCTCGTGGCCGCCGAGGAAAACGAGCAGGCCGCCGATCAGTGGCAAGACCGCGAGAAAGAGCAGGCCGGTTGAGGTGCTGCCTGTGGCTTCCTTGACCCAGCCGATCAGATACGGCCCGCCGAAGCCGGCAAGATTGCCGATCGAGTTGATCAGCGCGATCGCACCGGCCGCCGCGGTGCCGGAGAGCCAGGCGGTCGGTAGCGTCCAGAACACGCCGAAGATGCAGAAGATGCCGATGGCGGCCAGGGTCAGCACCACCATGGTCATGGTCGGGTCGGTGATGTTGCTGGAGACGCCGAGCGCGAGCGCGGTGACGAAGAACGGCGCGCCGACATGGAAGACGCGCTCGCGCGTCGCATCCGAGCGCCGTGCCCACAGGATCATTGCGCCGGTACCGAACAGATACGGGATCGCGGTGACGAAACCGGTCTGCGCATTGGTGAGGCCGAAGGCCTTGACGATCTGCGGCAGCCAGAACTGCATGCCGTAGAGGGCCGCGACGAAGCAGAAATAGATCAGGCTCAGCATGATCACCTTGGGCGAAGACAGCGCTTCACCCAGCGTCATGGACTTGGCCGCCTGCTTGGCGGCAAGCTCGGCGTTGAGCCGCGCCGACAGCCAGGCCTTCTGCTCGGCCGTCAGCCAGTTGGCGTGCTCAGGCTTGTCGGTCAGATAGAACCAGGTGACCAGCCCGAGCAGCACCGAGGGGATGCCTTCGATAATGAACAGCCATTGCCAGCCTCTCAGGCCCCAGACGCCGTCGAGGCCAAGCAACAGTCCCGAGATCGGCGCGCCGATCACGGTGGAAACAGGTACGGCGATGGCGAATGCCGCGAGAAAGCGCGCACGATATTCGGCCGGGTACCAATAGGTGAGATAGAGGATGATGCCGGGGAAGAAGCCGGCCTCGGCCACGCCGAGCAGGAAGCGCAGCAGGTAAAAACTCCACTCGCTGTTGACGGTTGCCATCAGCGCCGAGATCACCCCCCACGTCACCATGATGCGCGCGATCCAGCGGCTGGCGCCGAACTTCTCCAGCGCGAGATTGCTCGGCACCTCGAAGATGAAATAGCCGATGAAGAAAATGCCGGCGCCCCAGGCGTAGATCAGCGGCGTGAATTTCAATTCCGCGTTCATGCCGAGCGCGGCGAAGCTGAGATTGACGCGATCGAGATAGGAGAAGAAGTAAGCCAGCACCAGAAAGGGGATGAGCCGCCAGGAGATGGCCCGGATGGTCGAGACTTCGATGTCGCCCCGAACGCCGACGCTCGACGCGGCAAGACTCGCGGATTGGCTCATGTTTGCTCCCCTGGGTCGTTCTTTTTGATGTTCTGACAAAGGTTTTTAGCATTGCACCGGTGGTGTCAATCGGATTCGTCAGGGATGCACATTCGCTGGGGCGGGAGGAGGCATGCGTCGGCCCTATCTTGCTCCACCTCGCTCTGTCATTCCGGGGCACGCGAAGCGTGAACCCGGAATCTCGAACTTCCGGGTTCACTCGCTCCGCGAGTGCCCCCGGGAATGACGGAGAACTCAATCGCCGAGTTGAAAGCGCTCGAAGCGGCCGAGCGCCTCCTCGATTCTCCGCTTCAGCTCCCCGCGCGCGCCGCGCTTGGCCCCAACGCCCACCCAGCTCCATTTCTGCAGCAGCAGCTCGCGGTTCTGCCGGTCGGTCTTGAGGTCGATAGCGGCGACGATGTCATCGTCCACCAGCACCGGCAGCGCGAAATAGCCGAACTGGCGCTTGTGCTTCGGCACATAGGCCTCAAAACGGTGCTCATAGCCGAAGAACAGACGCGTGCGCTTGCGCTGGATGATGAGCGGATCGAAGGGCGAGAGGATGTGCACCAGCTCAGGCCCGCCCTCACCTTTCTCCTCCAGTAACTCCGGGCGTGCCCAGTGCTCCTGCTTGCCGGCACCTTCCAGCATGACCGGGACCAGTTCGCCGCGGCGCACGCACGCCTCGATCACACGGCGAACTCCCGGCTTGCTCGGCGCGTCGAGATGGCAGATCGAATCGAGCGAGACCAAGCCCTGCGAGCGCAAGGCTCGGTCGAGCAGATAGGCGGCAACCTCGGGCGCAGACGCGGCCTTCGGCGGCTTGTCCCAGCCGAAATGCCGCCCGATCAGCTCATAGGTCTTCAGCATGCCATTGCGCTCGCTGATGGCGAGCGCGCCGGTATAGAAGGCAAACTGCAGCGCCCGCTTCGAGGGCTTGCGGCTGGCCCAGAGATGTTCCTTCTCGACCAGCACGTCGTCGTCGATGTCGCGAATGGTCAGCGGTCCCTGCCGGATCAGGCGCATCACCTTGCGCAGGTCCTGCGGCGTGACCTGCTCGAACCAGCGTTCCCGCTCGCGCTTGTGCAGCCGCATCAGTGGAATGAAAAACCGCAGGTCGCGGCTCGGAATGTAGGACAGCGCGTGGGTCCAGTATTCGAACACGCTCTTGTCGACGCTCTGGGCCTGACGCAGATCGGCGCGCCTGTATTCGGGAATGCGGGTCCAGAGGATGTGGTGATGGCAGCGCTCGATGACGTTGATGGTGTCGATCTGCACATAGCCGAGATGGGCGACCGCATCCGCCACGGCCCGCGCGCCGGCGCCGAACGGCGCGGCCGTATCGAGCCGCTGCGCGCGCAACCAGATGCGCCTCGCCTCACGCTGGCTTAAGGGATGGAGTTTCTTGCCGCCGGACACAACGAGGTAATCTAGCCGGATTCGGCCCAGGCGCGCGAGAGACAAAGAAAGCCGCGCGGCCTTCATCGGCTGCGCGGCAAGCATCAAATGAAAAACTCTTGCCTTGCTTTGCCATGCCCAACTTCTGAGACGCCGTCCATGCTGCAGGCAGCGGCGGCCCTCATCGCCCTGCCCTCCCGACGTCAGAGCCGGACGACGACTTTGCCGCCCGCCGTGTTTTCCTCCAGGACGCGGTGGGCGGCTGAAATGTCCTCGAACTTGAACTTGAACACCTGCGCGGGCTTGGCCCGATAGACGCCGGAGGCGACGCGATCGACGATGGCCTGGAATGGAATTTCCGAGAGCGGAAATTCGCCGGATCCGGTCACCAGCGCGCTGGCTAAGGTGCTAAGTCGCACTCCACTCGGAACTTGAAAGACCGGCTCGACCGTCAGCGGCCCGCCGCCACCGAGAAAGCCGACCAGGCATACCTCGCCGCCGCGCCTCACCATCCGAAGCGAATCGAGGACTGTGCTATTGCCGACGATATCAAGCACCGCCTCGATCCCCCGTCCGTGCAGTTGGCGCAAATGCTGCGACAGCCCGCTCTGCTCCAGCAGGACCGCGTCGGCCCCCAAGGACTCAAGCAACGCGGTGCGCGCCGCGTTACGCGTGGTAGCGATCACGCGCACACCGGCATGCGCCGCGATATTGATCGCTGCCTGCCCCAGCGCCGAGGTAGCGCCGCGAATGAGCACCGTCTGGCCGGGCTTGATCGCGAGGATTCCGCATAGCGCGGTCCATGCGGTTGCGTAGGATTCCGGGATGGCGGCGAGATCTTCCCAGGCGAGATCCGTCTCGATCGCGGTGACATTGGTGGCCGGCGCGTTGACGAGCTCGGCATAGCTGCCGCTGATGCTGCGACCCATGCCACCGACGATGGCGAGCACCTTCTCTCCCGGCTTGAAGCGTCCGTCGGGATCGGCCCTCACCACGCCGACGCATTCGATGCCGCTGATCTCGGCGACCTCGCCCCACGCGCCTGAGCGGAAGTACAGCTCCGCGCGGTTGACGCCGAAGGCCTTCACCTCGATCAGGACGTGGCCGGGTTTCGGCTCGGGATCTGGACGCTGTTCGATCGCGAGCACGTCCGGCCCGCCGTATTCCTTGATGACGATCGCGCGCATGAGGATTTCCCTGTGTTGTGGCGCGTGAGCTTTGCGAATTGCGTCATTAGAAAAAAGAATATAATTTCGATATTCTTCATAGGATAATTGAATAATGCTCGACGGCGTCACGCTGCACCAATTGCAATGTTTCGAGGCCGTGGTCAGCACCGGCAGCTTTCAGGCCGCGGCCGAAAAGCTCAGGCGCTCGCAGCCGAGCGTCTCGGCATCGGTGAAGAACCTGGAAGCGCAGCTCAAGCTCAGCCTGCTCGACCGCGGCGGCTACCGGGTGAAGCTGACCGAGGCGGGACGCTCGTTCTACGAGCGCACCCGGTTGTTCCTGAAAGATGCGGAACGATTAGCCAGCCATGCCGCCCAGCTTGCGATGGGCGAAGAGAGCGAGTTGCGCGTGGTGATCGGGGACGTCAGCCCGCTGCCGGAGACGCTGGCATTGTTGCGCAGCTTTTTCGACCGTTGTCCTTCGACCAGGCTCAACCTCTATTTCGAATCGATCTCGGGCCCGGTCGAGCGCCTGCTAGAAGGCGAGGCCGATCTCATCCTGCATCACATCGACAAGGCCAACCCACGGCTTGAATTCGTCGACCTCTTCACGGTGAAGATCGTGCCGGTGGTCGCGCCGAATTTCCTACGCTTTCCGATCAGTAAATCGATCACACCGGAGCAAATGCGCGACTACGTGCAATGCGTGATCCGCGACAGCGCCCGCCATTCCCCGCCGCGAGACTATTTTCTGGTCGAAGGCGCGCGAAGCTGGACCGTCAGCGACCAGTTGATGAAACGCGAACTCATTTTGCAGGGCATGGGCTGGGGTCACATGCCGCATTACCTGGTCGCGCGCGACCTGCGGGAGAAGCGGCTCCTGCCGATCACGGGAACCCATTTCCGTGGGGGCGAGGCCGAGCTTGTCGCGGCGCGGTTGCGTCATGCGCCCCACGGCCCCGTCGCTACCCGGCTCTGGCGATTCATTGCCGAACAGGCAGCTCGGATCGTACCATCGAAGAGATGAACGACGCGAGGCTGCGGACGCGCCTTATGGGTTCGGCTTGGCGCCGATGCTCCCCGTTGCGACGTCCGGCTCGCAGGACGCCCTGCCGCGCCCCGGCGCCTCGCATTTGTAGATCTTGCCGGTGAGACGGTCGACCAGCCAGGCGCTGTCTTCGGTCGGGCCTTCGATCCCGACATAACGGGCGCCCACGGCGGTGATCAGGGTGGACAGCAGGATCGCCACCGCGATCATGGCGGCGCCGATCAGGACCGACATTGAGGTGATGGATCCCGCCCGCTCGGTGGTGCCGGCGCGATAGCCCTGATAGTCACTCGGTCGCTTGGGAGAAAACACGGCCTCTACTTGCGTCAGTTCTTATTGGTCTTGGGACCGCCGCTGTTAGGGGCGCATCTGGGTGATTTGTTGTCGCAAGACGGCCGCTTTTAAGACCGCACACCGAAAGATGCGGCTGTGCTCCCTCTCTCCGCTCTTCGCGGGGAAACGCGAACATCCTAAATCCAGCTCTGGAACAGCATCAGCCGGTTGAAGGTCGCCATCGACGTGCCGACGAACGCCGCCGAAATCGGCAGCATCGCCGCAAAGCCAGCGCCTGCCAGCGCCACATAGGCCCATAGCGCCCAGCGCGGCATTCCCTGCCGCGTTAATGCGTAAACCAGCGCGAGCGAGGCCGTCGTCGCCGACGGCAGATAATAATAGAGAAAGCCGAGCGTGCGCGGCAGCAGGGCCCAGGCCAGATACGGCCCGAAATAGAACGCGAGGATCAGGAACGCATCTGCCCGACGCATCACGGTCCAGTCGCGCAGGCAAACGAGCAGCGCAATCAGCGCCGGCCATAGCACCACGGGATTACCGAGCAGCACGATCGCCGCGACGGTGTCGTCCTCGACCTTATCGAACAGGTACCAGACCGGACGAATCAGAAACGGCCAGGATGGCCACGAACTCATATAGGTGTGGCCGGCGATCGCGCTGGTGGTGTTGTCGGTGAAGATGCGCTGCTGGGCTTCGAGAATGTCGGATGGGGACGGACCGTAAAGCACGACGAAGCTCAAGAGATAAGCGAGCGCGGGAAGGCCGACGAAGCACGCGGCGAAATGAAAGACCCTGAAGTCCGGCCAAAGGTCCGGCCGATACCAGTCGCTGGAATTTCCGTCCGCAAACGCGGTACGCCAGCCCTGCATCAGCCTGACGGCCGCGATAATGACGATGGCGGTCGCAAGGGGGAACAATCCGCTCCATTTACAGGCAGCCGCGAATCCGAAGGCGAGGCCCGAGGCCGCGAAATAGATGTGGGGGCGGACCTTGCGGTAACCATGCATGAAAGCCGCGATGCCGCACAAGGAAAAGCCAAGCGCAAAGATGTCGAGCATCGCGATGCGCGATTGCACGAACAGCATCTGATTGAAGAAAGCGATCAGGCTTGCGGCAATGGCCGGCGCCTGCCCGGAAAATAGTGCGAGCGCGCCGAGATAGATCGCGACCAGGCAGATCGCGCCGAACAGGGCAGCCGGATAGCGCCAGGCGAACGCATTATCGCCGAAGATACGGATCGACAACGCGATGATTTGCTTGCCGAGCGGCGGATGCATCGGATTGAGCATCGGCTCGCGCATGACCGGCTCAAGCATCTGCCGCGCCGCCGGCACGTAATGCACTTCGTCGAAGACGAATTTTTCCGGCGTGCTCAATCGTACAACAAAGGCGGCATGCGCGATCAGGAAAATGAAGGCCGAGACGAGGCCGCATACCACGACGGAGAGGTTCGAAGCAGAGGACTCGCGCGCAATGTTCACGGGACTGGTCACAAAGCCGAGGGTATCGCAACGGCATCGACTGTGAACGAGCGCGATTTATCTGTCGATTGTCTTGAACGGGTTTTGCGCTTGCCGCCGGCGAGGGATCAGCGCGCGAGTCGTGCCTGTGATAAATTTACAACATCAGAGCAATGGACCCCTGCTCCCGTGCGGAAGGAAGCAGGCGGCGCCTCCGCGGGCCTACGCAATCGTGAGCGATGGCATATTGCATTATGGTCATCATAATGCATTGTGACTATCATATAAAAGTCGCGAGAGCCCGCCGACCTGAACGAAGCTGAACCGAAATGACCGATGCGACTGAGGCGCTGCCACGCATGATCGAGCGGGATGCGGTGTCCGGCAAGGGAACCGACTCCAGCTCCCCTGTCCCCAAAGCGCCGTCCCAGCCATCGCCCCTGCACGCCCGCAACGAGGGGCGGCGCGCGGCGCTGCTGACCGGCCCCGTGCTGCCGACGCTCTTGAAACTGGCGTTGCCCACGGTCGTGGTGCTGGTGGCGCAGACCGCGGTCAATATCGCTGAGGCCTATTATGTCGGCTTTCTCGGCACCGATGCGCTCGCGGGCGTGGCGCTGGTCTTTCCCGTGTTCATGCTGATGACCATGATGTCGAACGGCGGGCTCGGCAGCGGCGTATCCTCGGCGGTGGCGCGCGCCGTCGGCGCGGGCCGAAAGGAGGATGCCGATGCGCTGCTGTTCCACGCCATTGTTCTTGCAATCGTGGTCGGCGCGCTGTTCTCGCTTGCGACGATGTGGGGCGGCCCGCATCTCTACCGCGCTCTGGGCGGCCGCGGCGAGGCGCTGCAGGCCGCGCTGCGATATTCCAACTATCTCTTTGCCGGGGCGATCCCGGTTTGGATCGTGAATTTCCAGGCCGGCGCGCTGCGCGGGTCGGGCAATGTACGTGTTCCCGCCCTGGTCACACTGGTCGGTGCCTTGGTCTTGATTCCGCTGTCGCCCATCCTGATCTTTGGCCTTGGCGGACTGCCGCGCCTCGGCATTGCGGGCGCGGGCATCGCCTTTGCCGTTTACTATTGCGGGGCGATGCTGTTCCTGCTGCGTTATATGGCGAGCGGCCGCGCCGGCCTGAGGCTCAGGATCGTTCCGCTGCAGCGCCGCCTATTCGCCGACATTCTGCACGTTGGCGTGCCGACCGCCGTCAATTCCGTGCTCACCAATCTCACCGTCATTCTGGTCACCGGCGCGGTCGGACTGTTCGGCACCACCGCGCTCGCGGCCTACGGCATCGCCTCGCGGCTGGATTACATCCTGATCCCGATCCTGTTCGGGTTGTGCACGGCGACTCTGACGATGGTCGGCATCGCCGTCGGCGCCGGTGACATCGCGCGCGCCAGGCGCATCGCCTGGGTCGCGAGCGCGGCGGGTGTGACGCTGACAGGCACCATCGGTCTCATCGTCGCCGCCTATCCGCCGCTCTGGCTCACACTGTTCAGTCATGACGGCGAGGTGCTGCGCATGGGCACCACCTATCTGCGCATCGTCGCGCCCAGCTACGCAGCGCTCGGCTTCGGCTTCGTGCTCGGCTTTGCCGCGCAAGGCGCCGGCCATGTGCTCTGGCCCTTTGTCGCCTCCAGCCTGCGCATCCTGATCGCGGCGGGCTGCGGCTGGTGGGTGGTGACGGCGCTCGGGGCGGGCATGACGGGATTGGCGAGCATGGTCGCGGCATCGCTGATTGCCTATGCCGCGATCTGCTCCCTGATCATGCTCTCGCGCGGGGTGTGGCCGCCCGCGCGGGATTAACGCGCACGAGGCGCTGCAGGATGGGTTGACCGGATGCGAAACCCATCGAACCACCCGCAGGCACGATGGGTTTCGCTTTGCTCAATCCCACGCAGGGCGAAATCTTCGATATTGAAAATCTCCTTGCGGCCGAGAACAGGTCAGGCGGTCGCCTGACTCGCCTGAGCCTTCCGCGCGGCCTCGACATCCATCCACATCACTTCCCAGATATGGCCATCGGGATCCTCAAGGCTCCGGCCGTACATGAAGCCGAAATCCTGCTTCGGCGCACGATCGGCCGTGCCGCCCACGCGCTGTCCCTTGCCGACGATGTCGTCCACCGCCTCGCGACTGTCGGCGGAGAGGCAAATCAGCACCTCGCTCGAAGCCTTGGCGTCGGCGATCTTCTTCGGCGTGAACTGCCGGAATTTGTCGTGGGTCAGCAGCATCGCATGGATAGTGTCGGAGAACACCATGCAGGCCGCGGTGTCATCGCTGAACTGCGGATTCTTGGTCGCGCCGATCGCCTGATAGAAGGCAGTGGCGCGGGCAAGATCGCTCACCAGCAGATTGACGAAAATCAGCTTGGTCGTCATGGTCTCCGTGGGGTTGCGCACGGCCTAAGGACGGATCGCCAGCCCTGATCCCGACAGGGGACAAAGTTTTTTATGGCCGTGTGCGCCTCCTGTCCCCGTCATTGCAAGAAGCGACAGCGACGATCCGCCGTCGCTCGCTGCGCGAACTATGGCGAGGCGTGAAGTCCCGCCGAAACGCCTTTGCGCATAGGCGGAAGCAATCCAGACTGCATCCGCGGAGAAGGTCTGAATTGCTTCGCTTGCGCTCGCGAGAGCGGATAGAGCTGGCGTCCGCTTATGTCGCAATCGGCGTCGGCATGGTCAGAAATGCGCGGCTGGCGTGCCAGAACAATTGGCGGTTGATGGCGAGCACCACCGAATGCGCCGTGCCCGGCAGGATCACGAATTGGCGGTCGCCATTCGGCAGCTTGTTGAAAAACTCTTCGAGATCAGTGACGGCTGCGATTCCATCATATTCGCCGCGCAGCAAGAGCACCGGCGCCAACACTTTCTCCGGCAGCACCACGGGGAGGTTCGCCGTCATGTCGAGATAAGTGCCGGTCGGAATCTGATCGCCGAACTGCAATTCCACGTCGGCAAGCGCCTCGATCACGGCGGGATCGCTGGTGCCCGGCCTGTCGCGGGTCGCGATCGAGCGGATCATGTCGCGGTCGCGCTTGCGCATGTTGTGCGAGCGATAGTAGTCCAATTGCTCGGCACGCTTCTTCAGCGTCGGCGAACCTTCGCCCCTGTAGGTGAAGGCGGCGAACACCAGCCGATCGACGCGATCGGGTGCGGCCATGGCATAAGCGCCGGCGCGCAACGCGCCGGAGGACTCGCCGACAAAGTGGAATTGCTTCTGCCCGGTCTCACGGGTGACGACCTCGGCGGCGGCCTTGAGGTCCTCGACGCCGCTCGCAATGTCCGAATTGCCGGAAGTGCGCCCCGACTTGCCGTAATTCTCGTGGTCCATGGTCCAGCAGTCGAAGCCATGGCGGGCGAACTCGTTCATGACCGAATATTCGCCCTTGCCGGGCACCGAAAGATCGAACACGCGCGAGGTGACGGAGGAGCCGTGAACGAAGAACACCACCGGCCGCGCCGGTTCGCCGGCTTTGGGCACGCCTAGCCGCTTGCGAAACATCCACAACGGCACGTCGCCCTTTTTGGCCCAATATTCGCTGCTCCAGATCTCGCCGCCATCCGCTGCGTCTGCCTTCGCTGCAACCGCCGGCATCGCGCCGATTGCGCTCGCCGCCACACCCGCGCCGATGCTTTTGATGACGGCACGGCGCGCCAGGGTGAGTTCAGACTGCGTCATCACTGTTCTCCCAGCGGGTTCGGTTTCTTCGTCCGATCTCTTGCGAGCGACGATAGCACAGGCTTTGAGAGCTGCGAAGCCATCGGGCATTACGCGGTTGCGGAACGAGCGATCCACAATCCGCCATGGCGGCACACGCGCTTGTGACATTGACGGCCAAAGACAGCGCGGACGGAACGCGCAACCTCAGCTTAGTCTCGCACGCGATGCCCGACCGGAAAAATCCGGCGGATGCAAGGGAGTAAAGCCATGAGCAGCCAATTAACCGAAGAAGAACTTGCGGCGCTGATGCCATCGGAATTCTGCCAGCACCGGACGCCGATCCCGACGCAGATCGTGTCCAGCGATGAATTCTATCCCGATCCGCAGAACGAGCGGCAGCGCGAGGTCGAGGCACGGCTGCTCGCCATGGCCGACGAACTCGGCGGCAAGCAGGGCCTAAGCCGCCGCCGCTTCTTCCAGACCGCGGCCGGCATGGCCGCCTCTTTCGTCGCGATGAACGAGGTCTATGGCCCCTTGTTCGATGTGACACGCGCGGAAGCGGCAACGCCCGCGATGGCCGATGAGCGCGCGAACGCCTTGAAGGACCAGTTCATCCTGGACATGCACACGCATTTCCTGCGCGACGACACCCGCATCACCACCTTTTCTGGAAATGCGGAAAGCGGTCGGCAAGGCGGGCTGGAACAAGGAACTCACCGAGCACGAGCAGACCATCGATGATCTGAAATTCAACAACTACAAAAAGGAGATCTTTCTCGATTCCGATACCAAGATCGCGCTGATCTCCTCCGCCCCCTCCGATATCGAGCGGGACTGGTTCTTGACCAACGAGCAGATGGCGGACGCCCGCAAGAAGATCAACGAGGAGGTCGGCTCGCGGCGCCTGTTCTGTCATGCCATCTTCACGCCCGGACAGCCGGGCTGGCTCGACAAACTCGATGCGGCACTCGCGCTCAAGCCGGAGTCCTGCAAGGGCTACACCATCGGCGACAACACGCACAAGGACATCAGCCGCTATCCCTGGCGCATGGACGATGAGAAGGTCGCCTACAAGGGTTATGAAAAAATGGTGCAAGCGGGCATCAAGAACGTCTGCGTACACAAGGGGCTGTTCCCGCCCGGCGTCGAAAAGCAGTTTCCGAATTTGCGCGGCTTTGCCGATGTCGCCGATGTCGGACAGGCGGCCAAGGACTGGCCGCAGCTCAACTTCATCATCTATCACTCCGCCTATCGCCATGTCGGTGGCGATCCGAAGGTGGCGCTCGCCGAATTCGAGCGCACCGGGCGCATCGCCTGGACCAGCGATCTTGCCGACATTCCGGCGCAATATGGCGTCAGCAACGTCTATGGCGATGTCGGTCAATTGTTCGCGACGACGCTCGTCGCCGAGCCGAATGTCTGCGCGGCGCTGATGGGCATTCTCATCAAGGGACTCGGTGTCGATCACGTCTGCTGGGGCACGGACGCGCTGTGGACCGGCGCGCCGCAATGGCAGATCGAGGGATTGCGGCGGCTGGAAATTCCGGAAGTGATGCAGAAGCAGTTCGGCTTTGCCCCGCTCGGCCCGGCCGATGGGCCCGTGAAGAGCGCGATCTTCGGCGACAACAATGCGAGGCTCTACGATATCCAGCCCAAGCGCACGATGAACGAAATCAAGGGCGACCGCTTCGCGCTGATGAAGGCGGAGTATGAGAAGCGCGGCCCCGAACCGTCCAACACGCGTTATGGCTATGTCGTGCCGAACGGCCCGATCGATCACAGCGTGTTTGCGTGAACGCTTTAACCCGTCATTGCGAGGAGCGAAGCGACGAAGCAATCCAGAGTTTCACGCCGGGCCCTGGATTGCTTCGCGGAGCCTGTCATGGGGCCGCGCTTCGCGCGGACCTGTTGGCTCGCAATTGTGACGTGGCGCGCAAGAGATTCCGGTTTCGCGTCTTCGCGCCCCGGAACGACGGTCAGCGCCTCACTTCTTCTCCGCGGGGTCGCGGTGCACGGGGTCGACCCACAAGACCGTCTCCGGCTTCTCGACCGGTTCAATGTCGAGATTGATCGCGACCGCCTCGCCGTCGCTGCGCACCAGCACGCACTCCAGCACCTCGTCGCGGCTGGCATTGATCTCCTGATGCGGCACGTAAGGCGGCACGAAGATGAAGTCGCCGGGGCCGGCTTCCGCGGTGAATTGCAGCTTTTCGCCCCAGCGCATCCGCGCCTTGCCCTTCACCACGTAGATGATGCTCTCGAGATGGCCGTGATGATGCGCGCCGGTTTTGGCATCTGGCTTGATGCTGACCGTGCCCGCCCACAATTTCTGCGCGCCGACGCGCGCGAAGTTGATCGCGGCCTTGCGGTCCATGCCCTGTGTCGAGGGCACGTTGGGATCGAGCTGGTTGCCGGGAATAACGCGGACGCCGTCATGCTTCCAGCGTTCCATATCGTGGTCGTGCGAGTGCGGGTGGCCGTGGTCGTGATGATCAGAAGTCATTGCGCTGCTTTCGATGGCGCTGCTTTCGAGGGAGTTCCGCGAGCACCGTACAGAAATCCAACGTTTCAAGCCAGCGGATGGGAAGAACTTTTTTGCAGGCAAAACGTTGATTTGGCGGACCAATCAGGAGGAGAATTTTATGGGAAGCACCGCTGACAAGGTGAAAGGCACTGCCAACGAAGCAATGGGCAAGGCAAAGCAGGGCGTCGGCGAAGCCACCGATTCCGAGAAGCTCAAGGGCGAAGGCGCCATGCAGGAAGTGAAGGGCAAAGGCCAGAAGACCGTGGGCGAGGCCAAGGAAGCCACCAAGGAGACGATCGACCGCGCGGCAGCGGCCGCAAAGCGCGGCGCGGACTAGCGTGACAAATTGGTTTATCTGAACAAGACCGGCCGAAAGGCCGGCTTCTTTTTGACCTCGCACCGGCCATCACGTCTCGCCCGCGCCCGCCTTGGCTAAAGCTTCGGCAGACAAGAGCGGGGGCGAGGGAATATCACGGAGTCCGCAATGCCAGCTACTTCACCGCCAGCAGTTCGACGTCGAACATCAAGGTCGCGTTCGGCGGGATGACGCCGCCGGCGCCGCGCGCGCCGTAGCCGAGCGATGGCGGAATGATCAGCGTGCGCTTGCCGCCGACTTTCATGGTGGCGACGCCCTCGTCCCACCCCGCGATCACCTTGTGCTGCCCGATCGGAAACTCGAACGGCTCGTTGCGGTCGACTGAAGAATCGAACTTCTTGCCCTTCTGCCCATTCTCGTAGAGCCAGCCGGTATAATGCATCACGCAAATCTGGCCCGGCTTGGGCGAGGCTCCGGTGCCGACCTTGGTGTCGATGATCTGCAGGCCTGATGGTGTGGTCACGGCTTTTCCTATGCTCTGGGCGGACGCGAGGGTCGGCACAAACAGCATCGCGATGAAGACCATCACCGATGCGACCAGAATTCTTGCACGCAACATCGCTTACCACCTTCCTTGTTCGAAAACGCGGCAGGTGTTTAGCGCAACAATGCCAGCGTGACCACCCTCTGGAGCGATATCTACACCTCGATCTTCTCCAGCCGCACCGGCAGCTTGCGGATGCGCTGGCCAGTGGCGTTGTAGATCGCGTTGCAAACCGCGGCCGCGGTGCCGACATTACCGAGTTCGCCGAGTCCCTTCACGCCCGCGGGATCGATATGTTCGTCGGTCTCGGAGAGCAGGATCACGTCGACGCTCGGCGTGTCCGCATTCACCGGGACGAGGTAGTCGGCGAGATTATCATTGACATAGCGCGCATAGCGCTCATCGAGCTCGGTCGCCTCGAACAGCGCCGATGACATGCCCCAGATCAACCCGCCCATGAGCTGGCTGCGCGCCGTACGCGGATTCATGATGCGGCCCGCCGCAAACGCGCCGACGAGGCGCGGTGTGCGAATTTCGTGGGTGAACCTGTTCACCCTCACCTCGACGAATTCGGCGCCGAAGGCATAAGCGATCTTGCCGCCCAGATCAGGCCCGCCGACCATGCGCACGATGCCATTGTGCAGCGCTTGCAATGCGTCCTTCGGCGCGCCTTCCGGCTTCCACTCGCCATATTCCTCGACCGCGCTGACGCCGAGCGCATCGAACGCTTTGTCTCGGTCGAGCGGCTGGCCGCTCTGCTCCGCCTTGCTCGCCGGCGTCTGACCGACGCCAACCGTCTCCTTGGCCTTGTCCGCCAGCGTCTCTTTCGGCATCAAGGCCTGGAACAGGCGGTGCCGGATCTGGTCGCACACCATGATCACGGCCGAGCAGGTGCTCGCGGTCGAGTTCGAGCCGCCCGCAACGGGCGCCGGCGGCAGGCGGCTGTCGCCAAGCGAGACCGACACCTTCTCATACGGAATTCCCAGCCGCTCCGCGGCGGCCTGCGCGATCACGGTGTACGCTCCGGTGCCGAGGTCGTGGCCCGCGATCTCGACCCGCGCGCGACCGTCGCGCTGCAGCCGCACCCGCGCCGCCGCCGCACCCATTTGCGTCGGGTAACAGGCGGTCGCGCAGCCATAGCCGATCAGCCAATCGCCGTCGCTCATTGATTTCGGCGTCGCCGCGCGCTTGTCCCAGCCGAAGGCCTTCGCGCCCTCGTCGAAACAGGCCATCAGCGAACGCGAAGTGTAGGGCTTGCCGGAAATCGGCTCATTGGTGGTATCGTTGACGCGGCGCAGCTCGATCGGATCCATCTGCAGCTCCGCCGCAAGCTCGTCCATCGCGCTTTCCAGCGCGAACACATAGGGCACTTCGGGCGGCGAGCGCATGAATCCCGGCGTGTTACGGTCAGCGCGCACGATGGACACCAGGCTGTCGACATTCGGACAAGCATAGAGGCGCGTCGTGGTCTTGGTGCCGCCGACGCAATAGGCGTCGGCGCGCGAGGAGATCTCCCCGCCCTCATGGCGCAGCGCGACCAGTCTGCCGTCCCGACTTGCGCCGATCTGGATGTCATGCCGCGTCTCGGCGCGATAGGTCGCAATGGTGAACCCCTGATCGCGGCTTGCGACCAGCTTCACCGGCCGGTTCAGCCGCCGGGCGATGGAGGCGATGATCGCGGTGCGCGGCGTGGTCGAGCCCTTGGACCCGAAAGCGCCACCGACATAGGCATTGATCACCCGCACCTTGTCGGCATCGATGCCGAGCTGCTGGGCGACGCCGTTCTTCAGGCCGTAGACGAACTGGCTCGGTTCGTAGATCGTGAGCTGATCGCCATTCCACACGCAGCTCGTGGCAAACAGTTCCATCGGATTGTGGTGCTGCGTCGGCGTCTCGTAACTCGCGGTGAACTTCACCTCGGCCTGATCGAAGGCATTGGCGAAGTCGCCGACCTTCGGATCCTCCTTGAACACGGCGTTCTGACCCTTGGCGCGCGCCGACGTGGTGCCGGGCGAATCGAACGTCGTGGTCGGGGTCTCCGCCGTGTATTTCACCTTGACGCGATGCGCTGCACCGCGCGCCGCCTCAAAGGTGTCGGCGACCACCACCGCGACGATCTCGCCTTCATGCGCAACGTCAGGCGAATTGAGCGGAACGATGGTCGTGGAGGCATAGCCGCCATTGCTGAAGAATTTTATCTCCTTCAGTTTCTCCGCATTCTCATGCGTGAAGATATCGATCACCCCGCGCATGGTCTTGGCTTCGGCAAGGTCAAAGCCATCAATGCGGCCCTTAGCGATGCTGCTGGTGACGAGATAGGCGTAAGCCGGATTGGCGAGCGGGACGTCCGCGGCATATTGCGCGTGTCCGGTCACCTTGGCGACGCCGTCATAGCGCGGCACCGGCTGGCCCATATTCGCTTTCGGCGCAGGAGCGGCGGTCGACATGATCACACCTCCATCGTTGCGGCCTGGTGCAGCGCCCGCGCCACCACGCGCTTGCCGAGCGCGATCTTGAAGGCGTTATGACGGCGCGGCGTTGCGCCAGCAAAGGCAGCGTCCGCGACGCGCTCGGCCAGCGCGTCATCGAATTTCTGCCCCTTCAGCAGCGCTTCCGCCTCACGCGCCCGCCACGGCACGGTGGCGACACCGCCGAGCGCCAGGCGTGCATCGCGCACGACGCCGTCTTGCATGTCGAGCGCGACCGCTGCCGAGGCCAATGCGAACTCATAGGACTGCCGGTCGCGCACTTTGAGATAGGCCGAGCGCGGCCAACGGCCGGGAATCGTGAAGCCCGAGATCAGCTCGCCCGGTGCAAGCGTCGTCTCGATGTGCGGTGAGTTACCTGGCTGCCTATGCAATTGCGCGAACCCAATGCTGCGCGTTCCCGATTTGCCGGTGATCTCCACGCTGCCGTCCAGCGCAATCAGGCTCTGCGCGAAATCGCCCGCATACGTCGCGATGCATTGGTCTGATGTGCCGAGCACCGCGTGCATGCGGTTGATGCCCTCCATCGCTGCACAGCCCGAGCCGGGATTGCGCTTGTTGCAATTGCCATAGCTGATGTCGCGGAAATAGGTGCAACGCGTGCGCTGCAGGACATTTCCGCCGAGCGTCGCCATGTTGCGCAATTGCGCGCTCGCGGCAAGTTTGAGCGAATCCGCAACAACGGGATAGTTGTTCTGGATTTCAGGATGGGCAGCGACATCCGCCATTCGGGCCATGGCGCCCACGCGCAAATTGCCGCCCTCGAGATTGATCTGCGACCACGCAGCCGACAGCGGATTGATGTCGATCACGGTGCTTGGCCGCATGACGTCGAGCTTCATCAGATCGATCAGCGTGGTGCCGCCCGCGAGCGCCTGCACCGGCGCTTCCGTGACATTGTTGCCACCGCTCGCGGCCAAGGCCTGCATCAAGGCCTGCATGGCGGCTGACGGATCATTGGCACTTTGAAAGACGAACGGTTGCATCGGGCTAGCCTTTCAGGATTTCGGGCGCGGCCTGCTTGATGGCCGCAACGATGTTCGGATAGGCGGCGCAGCGGCAGATGTTTCCGCTCATATATTCGCGGATGTCGTCGTCACTTTTGGCGTGTCCTTCCTTCACGCAAGCGACTGCCGACATGATCTGTCCCGGCGTGCAATAGCCGCACTGGAAAGCATCCTGATCGATGAAAGCCTGCTGCATCGGATGCAGCTTGTCGCCATCGGCGAGACCTTCGATGGTCGTGATCTCGTGACCTTGCGCGACAAGCGCGAGCGTGAGGCAGGACAGCACCCGGCGGCCGTCGATCAACACCGTACAGGCGCCGCACTGGCCGTGGTCGCAGCCCTTCTTGCTGCCGGTGAGACCGAGCCGCTCGCGCAGCGCATCCAGCACCGTGGTGCGCGCGTCGAGACTAAGTTGCCTGTTCTGGCCGTTGACCCTCAGCGTGAGGTCGACGGGAAGCTGCGGACCTTGCGCCACGCTCGGCGTCGCCGCCGGTCCCTCGGCACGCGCAGTGAGCGGCGCCGCCACCGCCGTTCCCGCGACTGCGGCCATGAAGGCGCGGCGATTGAAAGCCGACGCGTTCGAGGAAGAGGATTTGTCGGACATGGACGGCCTCCGCCGCTGAAAGTAGAAGCGGCGCGCACGCCTGCGCGCCTGCCCGACCTAACTAGGGATAACAAGCCCCGTTCCGCAGACGCGCCTGCGCCGCGACGAATTGAGCGGCCGAGTTTTTCAACTTTCGCTGATGGAACGAAGGTTCCGGCGCGACCGTGCGGCCCCACACAATAATGATGAGCCCAAGTTGAGCCGCTACGGCAATCTCGTTCACCTCTCCCGGCCGGGAGAGGTGAAAAGCGAACCCGCTTTAGTAGCCGAGTGCGCAGCCGTCTTTACGTGGATCGGAACCGCCCGTGAGCGTGCCCTTCTCCCAATCGATCCAGATCGCCTGTCCACCGCCGAGCGGCGAGACCACGCTGGTGGTCTTGTGCCCGAGCTTCTTGAGGCCTTCGACGACCTCAGGCGGCACGCCATCCTCGAGCTGGTAGATGCCTTCGTAATGCAGGCCGCGCGGCATATCGATCGCCTCCTGCACGTCGCAGCCATAGTCGAGCATGTTGGTGAGCACATGAACCTGACCGACCGGCTGGTACTGGCCGCCCATCACTCCGAACGGCATCAGGGCACGGCCATTCTTCGTCACGAGGCTCGGAATGATCGTGTGCAGCGGCCGCTTGCCTCCGGCGATGCAGTTGGGATGGCCGGGCTGGATGCGGAAACCGCCGGCGCGGTTCTGCAGCAGCACGCCGGTCTTGTTGGAGACGATGGCGGAGCCGAAGGCATGCGCGATGGAATTGATGAAGGAGCAGGCGTTGCGATCCTTGTCCACCACTGTGACGTAAATGGTCGACGGGTTCATTGGCGGCGCCACATTCGGCAACTCGAGCACGCCATCCATCCGGATGCGGCTGATGTATTCCTCGGCGAATTCTTTCGCCAGGATCCTCGCCACATCCACCTTCATATGGGCGGGATCCGCGATGTTTTCCTCGCGGATCATGTAAGCGATACGCGCGGCTTCCGCCTCGAGATGGAAGCGCTCGACGCTAACAGGCGCAAATTTCGTAAGATCGAAGCGCGAGAGGATGTTGAGCATCACCAGCATGGTGATACCGGGCCCATTGGGCGGGCACTGCCAGACGTCGAGGCCCTTATAGAGGGTACCGATCGGCGAGGTCACTTCGGTGGTGTGGGCCGCGAAGTCCTCCAGCGTGTGCAGGCCGCCGATGCTGCGCAGCGTCTCCACCATGTCTTCGGCGATCTCGCCGGTGTAGAAGGCGTCGCGGCCCCTGGCGGCAATCGCACGCAGGGTCTTGCCGAGTTCGGGTTGCCGGATGACGTCGCCGGCGACCGCGGGCTTGCCCTGCGGCAGGAGATAGCGCTCGGTGTTGGTGCCCTTTTTCAGTTTCTCGAATTGGGTCTTCCAGTCGAAGGCGACGCGCGGCGCGACGACATAGCCCTCCTCCGCCGCCTTGATCGCCGGCTGCAGCAGGCGGTCGAGGCCGAGCTTGCCGTGATCGCGCAAAATGGTTTCCCAGGCATCGATCGCGCCGGGGATGCTCACCGCATGCGCCGAAGTCAGCGGCACCGCGCGGATGCCGCGCTCCAGATACCAATCGGCGTTCGCCGCCTTTGGCGCGCGGCCCGAGCCATTATAGGCCGTGATCTTGCCCTCGCCGCGAGGTTGGATCAGCGCAAAGCAATCGCCGCCGATGCCGGTCGATTGCGGCTCGATCACGCCCAGGAGCGCGCAGGCCGCAACCGCCGCGTCCACTGCGGTGCCGCCATCCTTGAGCACCTCGATCGCCGCCAGCGCTGCTTGCGGATGCGACGTCGCCACCATCGCGTTTTGGGCATGGACCGTGGAGCGGCCGGCGAGTTGGAAATTCCTCATAAACAGGGCTCACTTTAGCGTTGTTTTCCCGCGACTTGGCGGCGGAACCGCGCTTTCATGACACATCCATATAGCCTTCTGCAATGGCTGGTATGCCAGCGAATGGATGCCATGTCGGTCGCGGAACCTGGTTCATTGAGCCGGCCTTTGGCTCCTGCTAAACCGCGCCCGCCTCTGCCCCATATCTACGCCCGTGCTCACGAGATGTCTTACAAGGTCGCCGCCTTCTATCAGTTCACGTCGCTGCGCGATTTTCGCGCGTTGCGTGAACCGCTGCGCACGATCTGCGCAGGACTTGCACTGAAAGGCAGCGTGCTGCTGGCGGAAGAAGGCATCAACGGCACGCTCGCGGGTCCCGACCATGGCATTGACGCACTCGTGACTGAACTAAAAGGCGGTGCGCTGTTCGGAAGCCGCCTCGACCGTATCGAGCTGAAATTCTCCAGGGCGCGGGCGATGCCGTTCGGACGCCTCAAGATCCGGCTGAAGAAGGAGATCGTCACGCTCGGCGATGCGGCGGCCGATCCGAACCGCCAGGTCGGGGTCTATGTCGAGCCGTCCGAATGGAATGCGCTGATCGCAAGCGAAGACACGCTCGTGATCGACACGCGCAATACGTTCGAGGTCGCAATGGGCACCTTCGAAGGCGCGGTCGATCCCCAAATCGCGAGCTTCGGGGAGTTCAAGGAATTTGTCGCCCAAAGGCTCGATCCCGAAAAGCATCGCAAGATCGCGATGTTCTGCACCGGCGGCATCCGTTGCGAAAAGGCGAGCAGTCATCTCTTGGCGCGCGGCTTTCGCGAGGTCTATCATCTCAAGGGCGGCATCCTCAAATATCTGGAGGACGTGAGTGAGGCCGAAAGCCGCTGGCGTGGCGAGTGTTTTGTGTTCGACGAGCGCGTTGCGCTTGGCCATGGCCTGAGGGAACGTTCACGCGAACGAGGTATCGATGAGTGAACTCGCATTGGAAAACCGCATCGATGCGCTCGAGGCGCGCCTGATGTTCCAGGACGCCACGATCGAGACGCTGAACGAAACGGTCACGACCCAGTGGCGGGAAATCGACGCGCTCAAGCGCAAGATCGCGCATTTGAACGAGCGCTTGCTGGAGGCGGAAGCCGGCCTGCCACGACCAACCAACGAGCCGCCGCCGCATTATTGATTGCTTGCCGCCCTCAAGGGCTAACGGTCGTGGTTGTCGTGTTTCCGCTCGGGATGGCGGTCATGCCTGGTCGATGCCGGCTGCGCAGCGCTCACGGGGTCCGACGCGGGAAAGGTGTCGACCAGGCCGGTTTCGAGTTTCGCGTGCAGTTCTTGGTCCAGCCGCTGGGCCTCTCGGGGATCGGCGGCGAGCTTGTCGCGTGGCGCAGGATTGAACTTGTCGGCCATGGTGAGCCTCCGGAGCTCCTCAATCCAATGCCTAACCAACGCGCGCGCTGGAGGCGCGTTCCGGCGAATCGGATGTGGTCGGTTCCCACGCGACCGCGCCGACAAGGCCCGGGTTGGCCAAGCCGGATCGGCGGTGTATCAGGGAACCACGATCCCTCGCCTGCGGAGCCTGCGCTTGAATTCCATGTCCTCACCCAAGCCCCTTCTCGATGTGCTCGCGGGGCGCAGGCAGAAGGTGCCGCCGCTCTGGATGATGCGGCAGGCCGGACGTTATTTGCCAGAGTATCGGGAAGTGCGCGCCAAGGCTGGCGGCTTCCTCGATCTCTGCTTCACGCCTGAACTCGCAGCCGAGGTCACGCTGCAGCCGATCCGCCGGTTCAATTTCGATGCGGCGATCATCTTCTCCGACATCCTGGTCATTCCCTACGCGCTCGGGCGCAACGTAGCCTTTGAAGCCGGCGAGGGACCGCGGCTCGATCCGCTGGACACGCCGGACAAAATCGGCCAGCTCGCGCGCGAGGCCGATCTGAGGAAGCTCGAACCGGTGTTCGAGGCGCTGCGACGCGTGCGCGGAGCGCTCGCCTCGGACGTCACGCTGATCGGCTTCTGCGGTGCGCCGTGGACGGTCGCGACCTACATGGTCGCTGGCCACGGCACGCCGGACCAGGCGCCGGCGCGCCTCCTCGCCTATCGCCATCCCGACGCGTTTTCCAAGATCATCGACACGTTGGTCGAGAACTCGGTGCACTATCTGCTCGGCCAACTCGAGGCCGGCGCCGACGCCTTGCAGATTTTCGACACCTGGGCCGGCGTGCTGCCGTCGCGCGAATTCGAACGCTGGTCGATCGAGCCGACCCGCCGCATCGTCGAAGGCGTGCGCAAACAAAGACCCGAGGCGAAGATCATCGGCTTTCCCCGCGGCGCCGGCGCGCTGCTGCCGGCCTATGTCGCGGCAACCGGCGTCGATGCCGTCAGCATCGATTGGGCGGCGGAGCCCGCCATGATCCGCACGCAGGTGCAGAGCAAGGTCGCCGTGCAAGGCAATCTCGATCCGCTGGCGCTGATCGCGGGCGGCGCCGCGCTCGATGCCGCGGTCGACGATGTGCTGGCAAATTATGCGGCGGGCCGGCTGATCTTCAATCTCGGCCACGGCATCTTGCCGGAGACCCCGATCGCGCATGTCGAGCAAATGGTGCGGCGGGTGCGGGGGCATAACGGCTGATCCCAGCAGGAGCCCCTACCCTGTCCCCTTGCGGGGGAAGGTGACGTCACCTCGGCCGGCTGCGCTCGATGATCTCGGCAGCACCTTTCGCCAGGAGATCGAAGGCCACCGCGCGTCCCAATTCGCGCGGTCGGCCGGCGGGACCGGTGCGCGATGCTTCAATAATGACACCGCCGCCCAAATCCAGCACCGACGCGCGCAGCAGCATCTCCGCAGCCTTGATCTCTGCAAATCCTGCGATCGGCGAATTGCAGTGACCGTTGAGCACCCACAGCACCTCGCGCTCCGCCTCGGCGCAGGCGCGCGCGTCGGCATCATCGATGCTCGAGAGCAGTTCGCGCGTCCGCCAGTCCGCCGCCGCGCACTCCACGGCGACAATCCCTTGCCCAACTGCGGGCAGCATCTCGGCGGCGGAAAATTCGTATGCGATGCGATCGGCGAGACCGACGCGCTCCAGCCCGGAACGCGCCATGATCAGGGCATCCGCAGGCCCCACCGTGCCGCCATCGGGCAGACGCTGCCTCTCGCCCTGATCCAGCTTGCGTATGCGGGTATCGGCCGCGCCGCGAAAATGAATCACCTCGACATCAGGAAATAGCCGCCGCGCGTAAGCCGCGCGCCGCACCGCGTTGGTGCCGAGTTTAAGCCCTTTGCCGCGCGAGCGCTGCAGCTTCTCGACCGACAGGCCAGGACGCAGCACCAGCACGTCACCCGGCGGATCGCGCGACAAGGTCGCGCCGATCACCAGCCCCGGCGTGTCCTCGTTGCCCGGCATGTCCTTGAGCGAGTGCATCGCCGCCTGCAGTTCGCCCTTCAGCACGGCCGCGCGAATCTGCTGCACGAAGGCGCCACCCTTGCCGCCATGCGGCAGCAGCTTGCTGGTCTGGTCGATATCTCCAGTGGTGTCGAACTTGACCACTTCGACCTCGAGACCCGACATGGATGCGGTCAGCCGGCGCGCGATCTCCTCCGTCTGGGCCAGCGCCATCGCGCTCTTTCGCGTCCCGATCCGCAAACGACCATCCACTACAAGCGCTCCCGTGTCATCGCCCATCCTGCAAGATCATATCGGAGGCCTTCTCCGCAATCATGATCACCGGCGCATTGGTGTTGCCGGACACCAGATCCGGCATGATCGAGGCATCGACCACCCGCAAGCCCTCGATGCCGCGCAGACGCAGGCGCTGGTCGACCACCGCGAGCGGATCATTGCCCATCCGGCAGGTCGAGGTCGGATGATAGACCGTCGAGCCCGTCTGCCGGCAAAACTCCAGCAGATCCTCGTCGCTCGTGACATTCGATCCCGGATACACTTCACCCGCGCAGTACGACTTTAGCGCGGGCGCCGCCAGGATTTTTCGCAAAATCCTCAGGCCATCGATGAACGCGCGGCGATCGGTCTCGGTTGCCAGGTAATTGATGCGGATTTCCGGCGCCACCGTCGGGTCGGCGCTCTTGATGCGGAGCGAGCCGCGGCTCTCGGGGCGCAACTGGCACACCGAGGCAGTGAAGCCGGAGAAGGAATGCAGCTTCTCGCCCATCTTGTCGGTCGAGAATGGAATGAAGTGGATCTGAATATCCGGCGTCTCAAGGCGCGGACTGGTCTTGAAGAACGCACCGGAAGTGCCTGCGGCAATCGTCAGCGCGCCCTTGCGCAAGAGCCCATAATGCACGCCGGCCCAGACGCGGCGCAGCGGATGGTTGACGATGTCATTGAGCGTGACCCGCTGCGCGCAGCGCGTCACCAGCCGCACTTGCAGATGGTCCTGCAGATCGTTGCCGACCCCGGGCGCGTCGAGCACGACGTCGATGCCGTGCTGCTTCAGTAGCTCCGCAGGTCCGACGCCCGAGAGCTGCAAGAGCTGCGGTGAATTATAGGCGCCGCCGGAGAGCACGACCTCCTTGCGCGCGCGCGCCGTGCGCACAACACCCTCTTGCCGGTATTCGACGCCCACCGCGCGGCGGCCATCGAACAGCACGCGCTGGCCCAGCGCCGAGGTCTCGACGCGCAGATTGCCTCGGTGCAGCGCGGGGCGTAAGTACGCGACCGCCGTGCTGGCGCGCCGGCCCTTCCGTGTGGTGGTCTGGAAGAATCCCGCGCCTTCCTGGGTCGCGCCGTTGAAATCGGGGTTGTAGGGAATACCGGCTTCGACGGCCGCTTTGACAAACGCCTCGGAGAGCGGATCGGAATGGCGCCAGTCCGAGACCGGCAGCAGCCCGGCCGCGCCGTGATACTGATCACCGCCACGGCACTGGTTTTCCGCCTTCTTGAAGTAGGGCAGCACGTCGTCGAAGCCCCAGCCGGTGTTGCCGAGCTGGCGCCAGCGATCGTAATCCTCGTGCTGGCCTCGCACATAGAGCAGGCCGTTGATCGAGCTTGAGCCGCCCAACACCTTGCCGCGCGGCTGGAACACCTGGCGGCCGCCGAGCCCCGGCTCGGGCTCGGTCTGGTACATCCAGTTGACGGTCTTTTCCTTGAACAGCTTGCCGTAACCGAGCGGCACGTGGATCCAGATGTTCTTGTCCTTCGGCCCGGCCTCCAGCAGGAGCACCGTGTGCTTGCCATCGGCCGAGAGCCGATTGGCGAGCACGCAACCGGCTGAGCCCGCGCCAACGATGATGTAGTCGAATTCAGAGGCGGTTTCGCTCCCGCGGGATCGTGCTTCACTATTCATGTTTCTTATCAACCCGGCTTGATGGCGCGCAGGTCGCGCGCTGTCAGCGGTTTAGCCCAAGCCCCGGGACGTTTGGTAGCTGCAAACCGGTGGCCGTGGCTTTCCGATAGAAAAATCGATTTTCGATTGACGATTGCCAGTCGTGTTGTCATTGTCGCGCCATGGAGAGCGTCGGACTGAGTTTTGGAGGGAGCGGCACGGAGGAACGCCCGCGCAGCCTGACCTCGGCCGTTCAGGAACGGCTGCGGGCGGACATTCTCGCCACGCGCCTGTTGCCAGGCCAAAAGCTGCATATCGCGGGCCTTGCCAAGCAATTCTCCGTCAGTCTCGCCGCCGTGCGCGAGGCGCTGTCGCGGCTGGTGGCGGATGGGCTGGTGCAGGCCTCGGACCAGCGCGGCTTTCGTGTGAGCCCGGTGTCGCTGGCCGACCTCGCCGACGTCACACAGACCCGGATCGACATCGAAGGCCTGGCCTTGCGCCGCTCGATCGAGCGCGGCGACGCCGGCTGGCTCGACGCGGTGGAAGCCGCCTGGGAAGCCCTGCAAGCTGTCCCCTATCGCTATCCCGACGACCCCGGCGTTCACTATGAGGAATGGGTCGTCCGCCACCGCATCTTTCACCGCGCGCTGGTCAATGCTTGCGGCTCGCAGTGGCTGCTCGGTTTTCGCGACGTGCTGCACGAACAGAGCGAGCGCTATCGCCGCCTGGCGCTGCGCCGTCAGACCGACAAGCCGCGCGACGTCGAAGCCGAGCATGCCGCCATCGTGGATGCCGTGCGCAAGCGCGATGCGGACGCCGCGGTCGCCGCGCTCGCACGGCACTTTTCCGTCACCATGGAATTCGTCGAACTCGGCGCGCCCCGGATCGCGGAGGTGAGCGGCAAGACCTGACGCACCGCGCACGATTCCAGCAGCAGAACAACAAAACCAATCATCGGGAGGAACATCGAATGCATCTCACCCGCCGTCACGGCCTCGCCTCTGTTTTCGCCTTGGCCCTGCTTGTGCTTCCGGCCCCCGCTTCTTCCGAGACCATCCGGGTCGGCCTGCCGACGAAGACCTATTGGCCGACGACGATCGCGGAGACGGCGGTGCGGCAAAAACTGTTCGAGAAGGAAGGCATCAGCGCGGAACTCACGATCTACCGGGGCGGGGCCGAGACGTTCGAGGCGATGGCGGCGGGCGCAGCCGACATCATCCTCGATCCGCCCTCACTGGTCTCCGCCGGGCGCAAGAAAGGCGTGATGTCGAAGCTCGTGGCCAACGCCGCGATGGGCAATTTCGGCTGGCAATTGATGGTACCGGCCAAATCGACATTGGGCGTGAAGGATCTCAACGGCAAGAAGGTCGGGATCACCTCGGCCGGATCGGGCTCTGACCTGCTCGCGCTCTGGACCATCCAGGACAAGAAGATCGACTTCACCCGCGTGCCGGTCGGCGGCGGCGGATTGGTGCCGAACCTGATGGCGGGCAATGTCGATGCGGCGGTGGTCTATTCGCCGCTCAGCTTCCAGGTCCTGAAATCCGGCGATGCCAAGACCATCCTCGACTATGCCAAGGAAGTGCCCCCGAACCTCACCGCGGGCTGGATCGTGCTCGACAAATACGCGCAGGCAAAGCCCGAGGTGGTGCAGAAGGCGCTGAATGCGCTTTACGGCGCAGTCGCGTTCATGCGCAACAACCGCGACGTCACGGTCAAGCTGATTGCCGAGCTCTATGAGATGCCCGCCGAGATCGCCGCGATGGAATACGACAACACCATCATGAATCTCGAGACCGACAGCAACATGGCGGCACCCAACGTAGTCGAGGCCGTACAGCTTTCGCTCGATCTCGCCAAGTTCGGCGGGCTGAAGGACATCATGCCGACGGAGGACATCATCTCCACGCAGTTCAAGCCGGTTCCGACCAAACCGTGAGACGATGCACGCGATGGAGCGCATGACCAACACCCTGGCGCGGATCGCAATCGTCGTTGCGCTGTTTGCACTGTGGGAAGTGCTGTCGCGGACGGGCATTGTCAATCCGCGGCTCCTGCCCTCGGCCTCCGACACGCTGGCAACGCTCGGTGATCTCCTGCAGCGGGCGAGCGTCCGCAACGATCTCCTGGTCACCGCGACCGAGGTGCTGGCGGCATTCGCGCTCGCGGTGCCCGTGGGCGCCCTGATGGGATTTCTGATCGCGGAAAACCGCTATTTCGCGGAGGTGACAAAGCCGCTTTTGTTCTTCGCCTTCTCGATTCCCAAATCGATATTCCTGCCGATGTTCATCCTGGTGTTCGGCGTCGGCTTTTCGCAGAAGGTCGGCTTCGGGTTTTTCTCCACCATTTTCATCGTCGTCATGTCGACGACGACGGCGGTGGAATCCGTGAAGGTCGAATATCTCACCGTCGCCCGCTCCTACGGCGCGACGGCGACACAGACCGCATGGCGCGTGTATCTGCCGAGCATGCTGCCGGTGCTGCTCGAGGCGCTGCGGATCTCAATGATTTTCAATCTCACCGGTGTCATCCTGGCGGAGATGTACGCCTCACGCGACGGCATCGGGCATCAGATCGCCACCTGGGGCGAAAACTTCCAGATGAAGCAGCTCCTGGCCGGCGTAGTGATGATCGCGGCCATTGCCATTGCCTTCAACGAAATGATCAGATGGGTGGAAACGCGATGCAGCCATTGGCGAACGTAACGCCGCTGAAACCCGCGCCACGCGCCGGCGCGATCCAGATCAACGACGTCGGCCAGGTCTACAAGGCGCGTGGCCAGGACGTCGTCGCACTGTCGGAGGTTTCGCTAGACATCAAGCCGGGGCGCTTTGTCGTGCTTGTCGGACCGAGCGGCTGCGGCAAGTCGACACTGCTAATGATGCTTGCCGGCCTACGGCAGCCGACCTCCGGCACCATCCTGATCAACGGCACCCCCATCACGCAGCCCGATCCCGACCGCGTCGGCGTGGTGTTCCAGGAAGCGAGCCTGTTCCCCTGGCTCACGGCCGAAGACAATGTGGAGTTTCCGCTGGCGCTGCGCGGCGTGCCCAAGGCCGAGCGGCGCGCCAGGGCGGAGGAAGCGCTCAAGCTGGTCGGCCTCGAGGGCTTCGGCAAGCGTCATCCTCATGAACTGTCGGGCGGCATGAAGCAGCGCGTCTCGATTGCGCGCGGCCTGGTGCAAGATCCTCCCGTGCTGTTGATGGACGAGCCGTTCGCGGCACTGGACGAGCAGACGCGCATGACCATGGGCGACGAGCTGCTGCGGATCTGGGCCGCTACGGGCAAGACCGTCGTGTTCGTCACGCACAGCCTCACCGAAGCCGTTTACCTCGCCGATGAGGTGGTGGTGATGTCGGCGCGCCCGGGGCGCATCGTCGATCAGTTGCAGATTCCGCTGCCGCGGCCGCGTACCTATGAAATGCTGAGCGGCGACGCCTTCAGCACCCTTCGCGACCGCATCTGGCGGCATATCCGGAAATCGGCGTGAGGCGCGCATGAAGGCAAGCACGCTGCGCCGGCTGATCGTCATCGCCCTGATCGCGTTCTGGGAGATCCTTCCCCGCACCGGCCTCGTGCCGGAACTGTTCCTGCCCTCGCTATCATCGACACTGAAGGCGGGCTTCACGGAAGCCGGCGAATATGGCCAGGCGCTGCTGGTGACCCTGTACGAGGTCGGCGTCTCCATGGCCTTCGCCTGCGGCGGCGGCATCCTGCTCGGCGCCCTCGTCGGCAGCCTGCCGCGCCCGCGCGTGCTGATCATGCCGATGGTGTCGAGCCTCTACGCCGTGCCGCTGGTCATCCTCTATCCCGTCTTTACCGTGTGGCTCGGCATCGGCTCGGAATCCAAGATCGCGTTCGCCTCCATCTACGGTTTTCTGCCGACCATGCTCGCGACCGCCGCCGGCATCCAGACCATCGATCCGCAGCTCCTCCTCGCTGCGCGCAGCATGGGCGCGACGGTCGGTCAGCGCCTAGCGCGCGTAGTGCTGCCGGCGGCAATCCCGACCGTGCTGTCGGGCCTACGCATCGGCGGCGCGCTGGTCATCGTCGGCGTGGTCGTCTCGGAAATGCTGATCTCGTCCGCCGGGATCGGCTACCTGATCTCGCGCTACCGCACCATTCTCGACAGCCCGCATGTCTTTGCCGGCGTGCTCCTGGTGCTCGCCTTGGCGGTTGCGTTCAACGCCGCCATCAAATGGATCGAGCGCAAATGCGCGATCTGGCAGACCGGCACGCGCGGCGCGCAAGCCACCGCCGACGATGTCGCGACCGGCGCGATGCAGCCGGCGACATGACGGAGCGCAGGACGTGTTCGATCTCACCCTCACTTTCGACAATGGCCCGGAACCGGACGTCACCCCGCGCGTGCTCGATATCTTGCGCGAGCGCGGCATCAAGACGACCTTCTTCGTGATCGGACGGAAGCTGGAGGATCCCGCGCGCCGGCGGCTCGCCTCGCGCGCTCATGACGAAGGTCACTGGATCGGCAATCACACCTACACCCACTCGCTGCCGCTCGGGCAGCAGCACGACCCCGCCAGCGCCGAGCACGAGATCGGCCGGACGCAAGCCCTGATCGGCGACCTCGCGCACGAAGAGCGCTGGTTCCGGCCATTTGGCGGCGGCGGCAATCTCGACGACCGGCTGCTGAAGCCTTCCATCGTCAGCTATCTCGCGCGCGAGCAATATTCCTGCGTGCTGTGGAACGCGATCCCGCGCGACTGGGACGATCCGCATGGCTGGGCGAATCGCGCGCTGGATCAATGCCGCGCGCAAGAGTGGACGTTGATGGTGCTGCACGACCTGCCGACCGGCGCGATGAACCATCTCGAGGAGTTTCTCGACGCCGCCGATAAGGGCGGCGCCCGCTTCCGCCAGGATTTTCCGCCAGCTTGCGTGCCGATCAGTGCAGGCACAATCGTGCGGCCCATCGACGCCTATGTTTCAACCATCGAGGAAAGTATCCGATAATGAAGATTGCAAGTTTCAGGAAAGGCGCAACGGCAAGCTACGGCATCATCACCGACGCGGGCGTCATCGACGCCGGCAAGCGCCTTGCGGCCTATCCCACGCTCAAGACGCTGCTGAGCAAGGGATCGCTCGACGAGCTTGCCGCGCTCAGGAGCGAGCGCCCCGATCACGCGCTGTCCGAGATCGAGCTGCTGCCGACCCTTCCCGATCCCGACAAGATCTTCTGCATCGGCGTGAACTATGCGACGCACCTTGCCGAAAGCGGCCATCCCAAGCCGGTCCATCCGATGATCTTCACGCGCTTCGCCAACAGCCAGGTGGGCGGCGGGCAGCCGATGATCCGCCCCCTGGAATCGGAGCGCTTCGACTATGAGGGCGAGTTGGCCGTGATCATCGGCAAAGGCGGCCGCCGCATCGCGCGGGAAAGCGCACTGCGCCACGTCGCGGGCTACGCCTGCTACAATGACGGCAGCATCCGCGACTGGCAGCGCCACACCTCGCAATTCGCCCCGGGCAAGAATTTCGTCGGCACCGGCGCCTTCGGCCCGTGGATGGTCACGACCGACGAGATTCCCGACGTCAGCAAGCTCAATATCGCGACCCGACTGAACGGCGTCGAGGTGCAGGCCGCGCCGATCTCGGACCTGGTGTTCGATGTGCCAGCGCTGATCGCCTATTGCTCGACATTCACCGAGCTCGTGCCCGGCGACGTCATCGTCACCGGGACGACCGGCGGCGTCGGCGCCTACCGTACGCCGCCGCTCTGGATGAAGGACGGCGACGTGGTCGAGGTCGAGATTTCCGGCATCGGCATCTTGCGCAATCCCGTCAAGGACGAAGTTACGGCCACGGCAACGCGCGCGGCCTAAAAGCCGCGCCGCAAATAAGAAGCAAGGAGACCAGGATGAACCTGCCGAAGCATCTGTTGCCGACCACCGTGGTCGGCAGCTACCCACAGCCGGACTGGCTGGTCGATCGCGCGATGCTGTCGAAATCCGTGCCGCGCACCCGCATGCGCGACATGTGGCGGCTACCGGAAGAGCATCTGGAGGAAGCCCAGGATGATGCGACCATCGTCGCGATCCGCGACATGGAGCGCGCCGGCATCGACATCGTCACCGACGGCGAAATCCGCCGTGAGAGCTATTCCAACCGCTTTGCCACCGCGCTCGAAGGCGTCGACGCCGAGAATCCGGCAATGATCATCTCGCGCGCCGGCCACGAGACGCCGGTGCCGCGGGTGGTCGGCAAGGTGCGGCGCACCCGCGCGGTGGAGGTGCGCGACATGGAGTTCCTTCGTCGCAATACCGATCGCCCGGCCAAGATCACCCTGCCCGGCCCATTCACCATGAGCCAGCAGGCCAAGAACGAATTTTACAAGGACGACGAAGAGCTCGCGCTCGCGTTTGCCGAAGCTGTCAATGCGGAGGCGCGGGATCTGGAAAAAGCCGGCGCCAACATCATCCAGCTCGATGAACCCTGGGTGCGCAACAATCCCGACCTTGCCCGCCGTTACGCGGTCAAGGCGATCAACCGTGCGCTGGAAGGCATCAAGGTGCCGACGGTCGTGCATCTCTGCTTCGGCTATGCCGCGGTCGTGCCGGGCTCGACCAAGCCGGCGGGCTATTCCTTCCTCTCCGAGCTCGCCGACACCATCGCCGAGCAGATTTCGATCGAGGCGGCGCAACCCAGGCTCGACCTCGGCGTGCTCAAGGATCTCGCAGCCAAGAAGATCATGCTGGGCGTGCTCGACCTCGGCGATCCCGAAATTGAAACGGTGGACGTCATCGCCGATCGCATCCGCAACGGCCTGAAATACGTGGCGGCTGATCGCCTCGTCGTCGCGCCCGATTGCGGCATGAAATACATGCCGCGCGCCAGGGCATTCGGCAAGCTGAAGGCGATGGCGGATGCAGCGGCGCTGGTGCGGCGGGAGATCGGCTAGAAAGCGTCTCACGTCAAACGGCGTCCAACTATCCCCGTCACCCGTGAGAAGGCCGCAAGCGGCCGTCTCGAAAGCCCTTGTAGCGGGGCCGTTCATCCCTCGAGGCTCGCTTTCGCGAGACCCCCGGGATGAGGGTCCAACATGGCGACCGCTTCAGAACCGTAGGGTGGGTTAGCCGAAGGCGTAACCCACCATGCCGCGGCGCGCGAGAAGCGGTGGGTTTCGCTTTCGCTCAGCACACCCTGCGAAACCTTACCCAGGCAGCGTCTCGAGCAGTGGCTTTGCGAGATAGAGCACCTGATATGCAACGCCGCCCTTGCCAGCATCGGGCTCGCGCTCCGACAACAGCACGCGCGTGAGCTTCCAGGTCTGCACGTCGACGCCCACGGCGGCGGCAACCGTGCCCGGCTCCTGCGCGACCGCATGGTTGCGCTCGATCTCGGCGGCGAAGGCGGAGGTCAGATCGGCATCGAGCGGAATGTCCTGCTCCTGCTTATAAAGGAAGCGCGCGGCGCGGCCGCTCCCCTTGCGCGCATCCAACGCCACCCTGGTCTCGATCACAGCCCGGCCAAAACTGTCGGTCACCGACCTGTAGCGGCCCTCGACCAGGAAATTGCGGAAGCCTTCGTCCTGGCGCCAGAGATAGAGCGAGGAATATTCGCTCGATATCGCGCCGAACTGGCCGCGCTCGCGCAGTAAGAAAGCCTTGAAGTGCAGCTCCGGGACGGCGTCGAAGAGGTGCCCGCGCTCGGCGGCGCGCTTGCGAATGAGCCCAATATCGTAATTGGCCGGCAGCCTGTGGCCGTAATGGACGATGATCATGGTGGGATTCCTTTCTCTTCCTGCAGTCAAACCGGACATGAGCCAGACATAGCGTTGAGACGACCATTGCGAAACGACATCAATTTCTATATCAATGATTTCGATTTTAAATGGTTGAACCATGAAGGCCCTCGATATCGAAGCCGTGCAGGCCTTTGTCGTCCTGACCGCGGATTTGAAAAGCTTCACCCGCGCCGCCGAAGCGCTGGACACCACGCAGTCGGCCGTGAGTCTGAAGATCAAGCGGCTCGAGGACGGCCTCGGCCGCAGGCTGCTGGAACGAACGCCGCGGGTGGTGCGGCTGTCGGCGGATGGCAACGCCTTTCTGCAAGCAGCGCGAAACCTGGTGGCCGCGCATCACGGCGCGGTGTCAGCTTTCGGTGTCGAACAGCGTCGGCTAGTGGTGGGCATCAGCCATCACATTGTCGGCGCCGAGCTGCCGCTACTGCTCAGGCGGATGAGCCGTGCCGAGCCTGGCCTCGTGCTGGAGATGCGGGTGTCGACCTCACGCGAGGTGCTTGCGGATTTCGAGCAGGGGACCATCGATGCCGCCATCGTGCTGCGCCATGACAACCGCAGGCGCGACGGCGAGACCATCTTGGAGGAGGCCTTCGCCTGGATGGCCGCTCCGGATTTCGAGCATCATCCGGGCGAGCCTTTGCCGCTCGCAACCCAAGCCGAGCCCTGCAGCGTTCGCAGCATGGCGATCGCCGCGCTGAAGGCGGCCGGCATAGCCTGGACCGAAGTCTTTGTCGGCGGCGGCGTCACGACGATCGGAGCGGCCGTCTCCGCCGGCCTTGCGGTTGCCGCGCTCGGTCGGCGCGTGGCGCCGCCCGGCACGATCGATGTCGGGCCGCGGCTGGGCCTGCCGGCGCTGCCGTCGCGCGATGTGGTGCTGCATTCCAATCTCAGCGACCGCCAGAGCAGGTCATCGCTCAAAGCTCTCGCCGCGACCATCCGCGCCACCGCGAGCGCTTAGAACATGATCCGATGAGACGGAAATCCGATCACGATCTGATCTCTCTGTTTGAGCCTGATCTTTCCGCAAAGCCGGTTCCCACTTTTCCGGATCATGCTCTAAGGCCGCAACGTCGGCTCCGTGTTCGGCGCGGGTGCAGGTTGCGCCTCGCCCTGCCCCGGCAGCTTGTCTCCATGCAAGGCAAGTGGCGGTCCGATCCACAACGCATCGGCCAAGTGATCCCGGCGCGGGTCGGCCGTGTTCGGATGCACCAGAATGCTCAGGGAGCCATGATTGAGCATCAGCCACGGCACCAGCTCGGCGAAAAGCTCCGAAGCAAAGGCCACCTGAAACATCGCCTGGTCATGCGGGCCGACCTTCTCGTCATGCCAGCGGCCGAGCGTGACCGCAAAGCGCTCGCCGATCCAGTCACGCAACCGCTCGGCCTCTGTCCGGCTTGTCGCGGGATCGTAATAGACGTGGGCGTGGAAGCTTGCGATTTCCTGGATCGACCGGGCTGTCGCACCTTTTTGCGAACCGTTCATGCTGGCCTCCTTTTGCCCGGATGTTACTTGAGCCGACCGGCGCTTCAAACCCTGGTCTGCGCCGGGAAAACCGCCGGTTTCCGTCTGGCGAAGGCCGCCTTAAGCATGTACATCTCGTGACATGGCAGCCAGCGTCAACGTCGTCGCCCACCCTCTGGTCCAGCACAAGCTCTCGCTGATGCGCGAGCGCGACCGCTCGATCAAAGGTTTTCGGGAACTCCTGAACGAGATCGGCATGCTGCTCTGTTACGAGGTCACGCGCGACCTGCCGCTGGAGCTGGTCGATATCGAGACCCCGCTCGCGCCGATGAAGGCACCGATGATCGCCGGCAAGAAACTCACTCTGGCGCCAATCCTGCGCGCCGGTGTCGGCTTTCTCGACGGCATGCTGGCACTGATCCCCTCGGCACGGGTGGCGCATATCGGACTTTATCGCGATCCCGAAACGCTGCAGGCGGTGGAATACTTCTTCAAGGCGCCCAACGATCTGTCGGACCGCCTAGTGGTGCTGATGGATCCGATGCTGGCGACCGGCAATTCCGCCTGCGCCGGCGCCGAACTGCTCAAGGCGCGCGGCGCCCGCGACATCCGCTTCGTCTGCCTGCTCGCGGCCCCCGAAGGCATCGCGCAATTCCAGAAAGAACACCCTGATATTCCGATCTGGACCGCCGCCATCGACGAGCGGCTCAACGACCACGGTTACATCCTGCCGGGCTTAGGCGATGCGGGCGACCGGATGTTCGGGACGAAATAGACGCGCGATCATTTTGAAGCGCTGTTTGACGGCCGTCCAGGCTGGGGCTCACCTCTTGAAGTAGCCCGGCTGGCCGATGTCGGCGATCAACTCGATCCCGGTGGGCGTCCAGCCCAACCGATGCTGCGTCAACGTACTGGAGGCCGGCATGTCCAGACCGGCGAACATCGCCAATGGCCCGTAATAATCGCCCGCCTCCTCCTTCTTGATCGAAACGACCGGCACATTCAGGGCGCGGCCGATCACTTCGATGACCTGGCGCATGCGGACGCCCTCCTCGCCAACAGCGTGATAAATCCCGTCTGCCGCGCCCCTCTCCAACGCAAGCCGGTAAAGGCGGGCGACATCCAGCTTATGCGCCGCAGCCCAGCGTTCGGCGCCCTCGCCGACATAGGCCGCGGCGCCTTTTTGGCGCGCGAACTCGACCAGATAACTGATCAACCCAGCTTTTCCAGGGGCGCCATGCACCTGCGGCAAACGTATCGCCATCGCGCGCACGCCACGCGAGGCATAGGCCAGACCTGCCTGCTCGGATACGCGCGGAACATGCGGGCTGGAATCGCGCCGCATATCTTCGGTGATCACCACACCGGGCGCAATGAGGCCCGTTCCCGATGTGACGATAAAAGGCTTGTTCGTGCCGGCCAGCACATCACCCATCGCTTCGATGGCGGCCTTGTCGATCGCGCCATTCTCCGCGAATTTCGCGAAATCATGGATGAAGGCCAGATGGATCACGCCGTCGGCGTCCCTTGCGCCGCTCTTCAGGCTTTCGAGATCCTGCAGCGAGCCGCGATGAACCTCCGCGCCCAGATTCTCCAGCGTCCTGACGTTGTCTTCAGAGCGCGCGAGGCCGACGACATGATGCCCGTTTGCGATAAGTTCCTTTGTAGTTTCGGTGCCGATAAATCCTGCGGCGCCGGTGACGAATACGCGCATGAAAACGCTCCCTGTTCAGAACGCAGGGATATTGGCGCGTTGTTCGTTCGGGTAAAGTAGTGAAAGCCTACTGGTATAATCGCTAACAGGATGACGGCGCGAACCCGCTTGCGAATTATCTTGAGGAGCGCCGCGCCAAGCTCGATCCCACGGCATTCGGCTTTCCGCTACGACCGAGGCCCGGTTGCGTGGCGCCTTCTCAGCCGAAGCGATGCTCATACCTGCTCATCGCCAGCTCGCCGATATCGACGTCGGGCTTGCGGCCGCTCAGGAGATCGGCGAGCACGCGGCCCGAGCCGCAGGCCATGGTCCAGCCGAGCGTGCCGTGGCCGGTGTTCAGGTGCAGGTTGGGGTAAAGCGTCGGCCCGATCAGCGGCGGGCCGTCGGGGGTCATCGGGCGCAGGCCGCACCAGAACTTCACGTCCGTGAGATCGCCGCCGCGCGGGAAAAGATCGGTCAGGGAATGATCGAGCGTGGCGCGACGCGACGGATGCAGGACATTGGAATAGCCTGATATCTCCGCGGTGCCGCCGACGCGGATGCGAGAGCCCAGCCGCGTGATCGCGACCTTATAGCTCTCGTCCATCACAGTCGAAACAGGTGCGCCTGCGGGGTCCTTCACCGGCACAGTGATCGAATAGCCCTTCACCGGATAGACGGGAAGCGAGATGCCGAGTGGCCCGAGCACGCGCGGCGACCAGCTTCCGAGCGCGACGACATAAGCGTCGGCCTGCAGGAGCCCTGCAGAGGTCGCGACGCCGGCGACGCGCCGACCGTCCGCGACGATCCGCTCGATCGAAGTGCCGAAGGAAAACTGCACGCCAAGCTCCGCCGCCTTCGCGGCGAGCGCCTGCGTGAACATGTGGCAGTCGCCGGTCTCGTCCTGCGGCAGACGCAGGCCGCCGACGAATTTGTCCTTCACGGCGGCGAGCGCGGGCTCGGCCGCGATGCAGCCGGTGCGGTCGAGCACCTCGTAGGGCACGCCATATTGTTTGAGCACGGCGATGTCCTCGCCCGTGCCATCGAGTTGCGCCTGCTTGCGGAAGAGTTGCAAGGTGCCGCGGCTCTCTTCGTCGTAATGAATGGCGATTTCACCGCGAAGGCTGCGCAGGCAGTCGCGGCTATATTCGGCGATCGGAATCATCCGGCTCTTGTTGACGGCGTAGCGCGCGCTGGTGCAGTTGCGCAGCATCTTCGCCATGAACACCCACATCGCGAGGTCCGGCTTGGGACGAATCACCAGGGGGCCGTGCTTCATCAAGAGCCACTTGATGGCTTTGACCGGCACGCCGGGCCCCGCCCAGGGCGAGGCATAGCCCGGCGAAACCTCGCCGGCATTGGCAAAGCTGGTTTCCAGCGCCGCACCCGCCTGGCGGTCAACGACTGTGACCGCGTGGCCGGCCTTCGCAAGATAATAGGCCGACGTCACGCCAATGACGCCGGCGCCGAGGATTAGCACTTTCACCGATCAAGACTCCCGCGCGATCGCCGCGCCATTAGAGATGTTAACTGCGACCGCGCAGAGCAAGGATCAGGCCACGCGTTTGATCGCGGCAGCCAGGATCGCCGCCATCTCGTCGATCTGCTCTTGCTTGACGATCAGCGGCGGCGACAGCGCGATCGTGTCGCCGGTGATGCGAAGCATCAGTCCGTTGTTGAAGCAGTCCACCATCACCTCGTAGGCGCGCGCGCCGGCGGCACCCGGTCGCGGCGACAATTCGATGCCGGCGACGAGGCCGATGGTGCGGATGTCGATCACATTGGGCAGGTCGCGCAAGCCATGCATCGTCTCCTGCCAGTGCGGCGCCAACGTCGCGCCGCGCGTCAACAGGCCCTCGCTTCGGTAAATCTCGAGCGTCGCCAGACCCGCGGCACAGGCCACCGGATGAGCGGAATAGGTGTAGCCGTGGAACAGCTCGATCTGGGCCTCCGGCCCGGCCATCAGCGCGTCATGCACCTTGCGGCTGGCGAACACCGCCCCCATCGGGATCACGCCGTTGGTGATGCCTTTGGCGGTGGTCATGATATCGGGGGTGACGCCGAAATAATTGGCCGCGAACGGCGTGCCGAGCCGGCCGAAGCCGGTGATGACCTCGTCGAAGATGAGCAGGATGCCATGCCTGTCGCAGATCTCGCGCAGCCGCTTCAGATAGCCTTGCGGCGGCACCAGCACGCCGGTGGAGCCCGCGACGGGTTCGACGATGACGGCCGCGATGGTCTCCGCGCCATGCAAGGCGACCAGGCGCTCGAGATCATCGGCGAATTCGGCGCCATATGCCGGCTGCTCTCTGGAGAAGGCGTTGCGTGCGAGGTCGTGGGTGTGGCGGATATGGTCGACGCCGGGCAGATGGGTGGCGAAGGCGCGGCGGTTGTTCACGATGCCGCCCACCGACATGCCGCCGAAGCCGACGCCGTGATAGCCGCGCTCGCGACCGATCAGGCGCGTCCGCGTCGGCTGCCCCGCGGCGCGCTGATAGGCCAGCGCGATCTTCAGCGCGGTGTCGACCGATTCCGAACCCGAATTGGTGAAGAAGATGCGATCGAGTCCATCAGGCGCAATCGCGGCGAGCTTCTCGGCGAAATCGAAAGCGATCGGATGGCCCATCTGGAATGACGGCGCATAGTCCAGCGTCATCAGTTGTCGCTCGACCGCGGCTGCGATCTGCGGCCGGGCGTGGCCGGCGTTCACGCACCACAGCCCCGCCGAGCCGTCGATCACCTTGCGGCCATCGACGGTCGTGTAATGCATCCCTTCCGCGGAAGCGACGAGGCGGGGCGCGGCCTTGAACTGTCGGTTGGCCGTGAACGGCATCCAGAAGGAATCGAGCTGCAAGGTGTTCGGAATCTGGTGAACGGTCACGGCGGCGCTCCTTTGCGTGGCTGTTCAAACAGCCTGACCATGCTCAGGAATGGGCAACAAGTCCTTTTCTGATTGCAGGCAACCTCTTGATTTTGTTAGATCGCCAAAGGCACGTTTGTGCGATCCGCAACAGTTCAAACACGGGATTTCCGATGAGCGTCGATATCGGCGGGCGACTCCGCTTCGTTCGCCAGCATCACAAGTTGTCCCAACGGGAGCTGGCAAAGCGATCCGGCGTCACCAACTCGACCATTTCCCTGATCGAGTCCAACCAGATGAACCCGTCCGTCGGCGCCCTCAAGCGCATCCTCGACGGAATTCCGATGGGGCTGGCCGAGTTCTTCGCGATCGAGCCGGAACGCCCGCGCAAGGCCTTTTACCGCGCCGACGAATTGACCGAGATCGGCAAGAAGCCGATCTCCTACCGCCAGGTCGGCGACAATCTGTTCGGCCGCGCGCTGCAGATATTAAGAGAGCATTACGGTCCGGGCGGCGACACCGGGCGCGTGCCGCTGGTGCACGACGGCGAGGAAGGCGGCATCGTGATCAGCGGCCGCCTGGAAGTGACGGTCGATGGCGAGCGGCGCATCCTGGGACCGGGCGATGCCTATTATTTCGAGAGCCGCCGGCCGCACCGCTTCCGCTGCGTCGGCAACAAACCCTGCGAAGTGATCAGCGCCTGCACGCCGCCGACGTTTTGATGCGGCCGGAGTATTTTCGTTCAGCGTCAGCTCCCGCGCTCCATCGCGAGCTCGGCCTCAAGATTGGCGAGGTCGCGATAGATCGAAGCCACCGCGAGCACGCGGCCCTGCTGCTTGTACCGCACGAGACAATCCTTGCCGGCGATGCTGCCGTCGACCTTGATCTGGTCCCAGCTTTCCGCGTGACCGACATAGTTGATCGGCACGTCGTAGTGCTGGCTCCAGAAGAACGGCACGGCATCGTACCTTTCGCGTTGCCCCAGCATGTTGCGCGCGGCGGTCTGGCCCTGCCGCTCGGCGACGACCCAATGCTCGACCCTGATATTGGCCTTTGAATGCGCATCCGGCCAGCGTGCGATGTCGCCGGCAGCGAAGATGCCGGGGACGCTGGTTTCGAGATAGGCGTCGACGGTGACGCCGCGGGCGGTCGCAAGTCCCGCCTGTTCGGCAAGCGCGACGCGCGGGCGGACGCCTATTCCGACCACGACCAGATCGGCTTCGATCGCGGCACCGCTCTTCAGCGTGGCGCGTTTGCCATCGAGCCGTGCCACCGTATCCTGCAGGTGGAAAATGACGCCGTGCTCTTCGTGCAGTGAGCGCACGAAGTCGCCCATCTCGGCGCCAAGAATGCGCTCCATCGGCCGCTGCTCCGGCGCCACGACGTGCACTTCGAGATTGCGGGTGCGCAGCGATGCCGCGACCTCCAGCCCGATAAAGCTCGCGCCGATGACCAGCGCGCGCTTTGCGTTACCCGCGGCTGCAATGATCGCGCGGCTGTCGGCGAGTGTGCGCAGCGTGTGCACGTGCGGCTGATCGGCCCCCGGGATCTGCAGGCGCACCGGCTCCGCGCCCGTTGCAAGCAGCAGGCGATCGAACGGCACCGACCCGCCATTGCCGAGAGCAACCTTGCGGTCTTTCAGATCGATCGAGGCGGCTGATGTATTGAGCCTGAGTTCGATACCGACGTCGGCGTAAAACTCGTCCGGGCGGAGCGGCACCCAGTCTTCCGGCGCCTGGCCCGCCAGATAGTCCTTGGACAAATTGGGCCGATCGACCGGCGGCGCGCCATCATCGCTGATCACGGTGATCAGACTGGCAAAGCCCTCGCGCCGCAGCATCTCGGCTGCAGCAAATCCGGCGGCCCCACCGCCGATGATGACGATTCGGTCTGGCAAAGCGCCCGCCCGGCGCGCTGTAGCCGGCGGCGCCTCCTTGGCTGCCTCGCGCTTACGCCGGACAAAGATCCTGTCCCCTTCGCGTTCAACCTGCCAGACCGAGAGCGCGGTCAGCGCAGGCGGGCGCACCGCTTCGCCGCTGCGCAACGCGAAGCAGGCGTGGTGCCAGGGGCACCGAATCGTGTCGCCGACAACCAGCCCTTCCGCGAGCGGGCCGTGATAATGGCTGCAAAAAGCGTCTATCGCGAGGATCTCGGAGCCGAGCTGGACGAGAAGCACCTGCTCCTCGCCAACATGGCCGAGCAGCTTACCATCGGCGAAATCGGCAGGCGATACACCTTGCGTGAGATCCGGTCCGCTCGGCTTGTTGTCCTCGCTCATGATGTGCCTCCGCTGGCCGGCGCGGCTTACGAGGTGGCGGGGGTTAGACAAGCAAGCGCCTGCGCTTCGACCCGTCAGCTTAGACGGTTCGAGCCGCGAAAAGTTCCCGAACGAGGATGGAGAATACCACCGGACTGCCAAATGCGTGCCGGCAGTTCGAAAAGGGCCGCGACGATCTGCAATGGCCGTCGCGCCAAACACTTCGCGCGACGGCCGACAGAATTAGACGATCTTGATCGACATGTCCGGCAGGCCCTGGAGCTTGCACAGCAGCACGTCGCCCTTCACCACCGGCCCGACATTTTCCGGCGTGCCCGAGTAGATGATGTCGCCGGCCTTCAGCTCGAATGCCTCGGAAAGTTTTGCGATCTGCTCCGCAACGCTCCAGATCATCTTGTCGAGATCGGAGCTTTGCCGCACCACGCCGTTGACCGCGAGCGAGATCGCACCCTTGGTGAGATGGCCGACCTTGGAGACCGGGTGGATCGGTCCAAGCACCGCTGCATGATCAAAGCTCTTGCCGATCTCCCAGGGCTTCTTTTCCGCGGACATGCCGTTCTGCAGGTCGCGCCGGGTCATGTCGAGGCCGAGCGCGTAGCCGTAGACATGATCGAGCGCCTTCTCGGGCGAGATGTTGGTGCCTCCGGACTTCAGCGCCGCCACCAGCTCGACCTCGTGGTGGTAGTTCTTGGTCAGCGAGGGATAGGGGTGGTCGGCGACGACGCCGATCGGCACGTTCTGGATGGCGTCCGTCGGCTTCTGGAAGAAGAACGGCGGCTCGCGGTTTGGATCCGAGCCGCGCTCGATCGCGTGGGCGGCATAGTTGCGGCCGATGCAATAGATGCGGCGGACCTGAAACACGCCGTTCTCGCCGACGATGGGAATGGTCGTGATCGGCACCTCGAAGATCGGCTTGGGACCGGCTTGCGCCGCGGCCGGAGCCGCGTCGGAGATGGCGGCCGCCGCCACAGCCCCCGTTGCCACGGTCAGCAGATCGCGTCGAGAAGTTCTTTGCATGTGATGCTCCGTTGGAGCCGGCCCCGCAACGCGCGGAACCGGCGAGTTGAACAAATCAGTGCGCCAGCGGATCGGGCCGCATCTGCACCTTGAAGACCTTGGGATAGGCATCCTTGCCGCCCTCGCCATGGAAATTCGCGCGTGTGCCCGAAGTAGTCCAGATGCCGCGTCCCTTCCAACCGGCGGACGCATCATCGATACGCCCATCGACATTCTTGGTGAAGAAGCCGAGCGGATAAGGCACCCGCAGCGTGACGAACTCGCCATTCACCAGAGCAAGGAGCGATTCGCCACCATTGGCCGACGCGATCGGCACATTGGCGCCGAGGCCGAGGATATTGTAGCGATCGACCCAGAGATAATACGCGTGATTGGCGCTGCCCTTCGGGTCCAGCCCCCTGAACTGCGGGCCGGGCATCCGGTAGACCTTCCAGCCTTCGGGGCACTGCTTGCCTTCGGCCGTGCTCGGGCCGTTGAGCGGCCCCTTGCACAGCCTGCGGTCGAAGCTCGCGAGATGGCCGCTCGACAGGGCTGTCCAGACCACGCCGTCAAATCCGATATCGATGCCGCGCGGACCGAACGTGCCCTCCGGCGGCTGATAGATTTCCGCGAGCGCCGTGTTGGCGGGATCGGGCCCCGGCACGACGCGGATGATGTAGCCGGGCTGATCGATCCGCGAGAAGCCGCGGTCCATCGACTGGCCCCAGATGGAATCGTCGACCGGGCTCGGCATCACGCCGTAGAAGGAGGCCATGACGCGCTTGTCCTTGGCCGGATCGAGCGGGTCCTTCGGGCCCACATAGGCATCGCGCTTGCCGTTCCCGTTGGTGTCGATCACGAGCGGCGTCCAACCTTGCGCGGCCACGCCGTCATGCGTTTCGCGGAATTGCTTGACGTTCAGCCAGCCGACGATGCCGCCGCCGAGGGTCGGGCCGCCCGCGCTCATCCACAGCGTGTCGTTGGCATCATGCGCGAAATAGAGGTGATGCGTGGAAAAGCAGGTGTTGATCATGTCCCATTTGCCGGTGACAGGATCGAACCGCGAGAGTTGGCGCACCGAGGTGGCCTGCGGATCAACCTTTGCGGACGGATGGCTGGAGCCCTGCTTGCAGTAATCCGGATTTTCCGGCGGCCGCAGACGCGCGGTGAACCAGACCTTGCCCTGCTCGTCCATGATGACGTTATGGATGCTGGTGTGACCGTCCCAGATCGCCTCGTCGCCCCAATAGGCCGATGTACCGCGCGGCGCGTCCGCCGACGATGGCGTGTTCGGATCGAGGTAAGGCTCCTTGATCGTGGCGGCGACGTTCTTGACGGGATCGAGCGTCGGAATGAGATCCGTGCTTTCCTCCGGAGACCCGTAGATCAAGCCGTTGGCATTCACCGTCGGGTTGCGCTTGTCGGTCGAAATCGCATCGTGCTGGTAGTGCGTGGGTGAGGCCCAATCCCACTCGGTGTAGACGACATTGCGTTCGACTCCCTTCGGGCGTTCGGGCTTGTCGAAGGGCAATTCGCCCTCCGCAATGCGGTCGGTCCATTTCGCAAACAGCGAATAGGCCTTTTCGGGTCCCATGCTGCCCAGCACCACCGCCATATATTCCATGGCCTGGCCCGCCTGCGTGCGCATCGCCCAGGCCTCCTGCGAATCGTGACCCTCGCTGAACATCTTGGGCACCTCGCGGATACCGCGAGAGCCCAGCGCGTGGCAGGACTGGCAGCCATTCTTCACCGTATCCACCCACTGTGCCTGGCTCTTCATGGTGTCCGGCATCTTGTTGCCCTTGTCGCCGGTGCCAGGGAATTCACTCGGCGCCGGAATGTCGAGCATGGAATACCAGTACATGCCGGGATAGAGCTGCGCCGCAGCGCCGGCCGAGGCGACCCCCTTCACGGTGAAATCGACAAGCTTGCCAGGACGCGCATCGACCTGTGCGCTGTCGATCAGGCCGTAGCCCCGAACCCAGACCTTGTAGCTCGCGTCCGGCAAGTCGGGAATGACATAGCGGCCTTGATCATCGGTAACGACGATCTTGGCATATTTGGTCGGAAGGTCCTTGGTCTCGGCGATCACCCACACGCCCGCCTCGGGGCCCTTCTCGCCGCTCACCTGACCACCGACGTCATGTGCGGAAATATCGACATTCGCCGCGATGACGGCGCTCGCCTGTAACAGCGCGGCCGCGCCGGCACAGCCGGCGATCCATTGCTTCAGCTTCATGTTTCTCCCCTTACTGTGCCTGTGTCCTGCACCGATGTTTTTACCGCCGCACTTGTCTTCGTGCGTTTCACAATCGCCTTAGATAGTGGCCTTAGATTCTGCGCAACAGGCCCTCCTTGTCGAGCGCTTTGGCGAATGGCTGCCCTTCATCGGCCGCGCCCCGCCTCTCACGTCGTGAAAAGCGGCCGCAGCGTCCGCACATCGTCCACGTGTTCCAGCGCATTGATTTGCGCGATCAGCTTGTCGGTCTTTTCCGCTCCTAGCACGGGCGCCATGAGATCGCGCGCCTTGGCGCTCACGGCCTCGGTGCTGAGCGGATTTTCCTTGGTGCCTGGCGGAAATTTGGTGAAATGGTCGAGCTTGCGCCCATCGACCAGCGTCACCTCGACGATGGCACCGCGCGGCGCAGCCGGGTCCATCAGCGCCTTATCACCCGCCAGAGTGATCTTGGCACGCTGTTCGAGGATCTTTGGATCGTGCATAAGCGCGGTGTCGTGGCTGTCGGCGAACGAAACGGCCCCCTTCATCAGCGCAAGCGCCACCAGATGCTGGCAATTGACGTCGGGCATGGCGCTTTCACCGACAATGCCCATCGCGTCGGTCGGAAGTTTCACCAGAATGCTTCGGACGTTCTCGGGGGTGAGATCATGTTGTTTGCGCAGGCTCAAGAGCGCATCCAGCGGCGACTGGATCGGATAGCCGACGGAGTAGGTCTTGATCGCCGTCTCCGTGATGTAGAAGCGATGGCCGAGCCCATCCAGCATCTGCTCCGGCTTCGGCTCGGTCGACAGCGCGATGAAGAGGTCGTGCGTGCCGTCCAACACATCGTCCACGCCGGTGAGGCCTGCCTGCACCATGGTGACCGCCATCACGCCATTACGCGCGCCCATGCCGGCGAAGTCGAAGGCCTTTTCGATATGGTCCTTGTCCTTGACCCAGCTCCACAGGCCCGAGACCTGCTGCGCGGAATACGAAATCGCAAAACGCATGCCCTGTTCGTCGAGTTGGGCGAGCGAGGCGGCCGCGCCCAACGCGCCGAAGGTCGAGGCCATTCCCTCGGCACTGCGATGCGTGCCGCGCACGAGGTCGGGTCCCAGCGCCATCAACAGCCGACAGGCGAGATCGTAGCCAAGAGTGACCGCGCGAATGAGATCCGCGCCGCTGCGGCCCTCCTTTTCCGACATCGCCAATGCGGCCGGCACCACCGAGCTGCCGGGGTGCGCCTTGGTGACGGGCTCGAAATCGTCGGTCTCGTCGGAATGGGCGCACATGGCGTTTGCGAGCGCGGCATTGATGGTGGTGGTATGGAAGTCCGAACCGACCACCGAGGCCTGCGGCTCGCCGCCGAGTGTGCGCACATATTTCGTCGCCATCATGCCCGGTTTCATTCGCGAACCCGAGACCATCGCCCCAAAGGTGTCGAGAATGCGATGCTTGCACGCCAGTATCACCGCGTCAGGCAATTCCTGGCGGCGTGCCGCAGCCATGTAGCTGGCAAGGCGCGCGGTGACGCCGGCAGCCCCGTCCGCGGCCGGCGCGCATCTGAACGGCGATGCCGCTAGCGTTGCGAGCGCACCAGCGGACAGCAGCAGGCGGCGACGCGATAGTGCTTGGTGCATGTAGCCCCTCACCTTACGCCGAGACCGACATCTTGGCGATTTCGGCAGCGTTCGGCAGGTTTTCGACATTCCAGCAAGCGTCCATCACCCGGCGGATCGTCGGCGGGGCAATGATGCCGTCGGCGAGATCGGTGAACTTCGCCTCGAGCTGCTGGTCTGTCATTGGCACCTCCACGCTGCCGACCGCGTGTTCTATGTAGCGGTGCAACTGTCGCCCGTCCTTCAGCACGACGGTCATGTCGACCTGCTCGGGCTTGATGCCCGGCGTGATCACCGGATTGACTTTGCCGCGCAGCGCGACGATGGTCGGATCGTTCACCGCGCGGTCGCTGAACTGTTTTTCGCCCCCGGCCCCCTCAACCAGCGCGACAGCGACCGCATGATAGATGCTGAACTTACCCTCCAGGCCCTCATGCGGGGTTTTCTTGCCGGTGAGCTCCAGCACCAGCGGATGCACCTTGAGATCGACGTGATCGATCTGATCCGCAGTGAGTTTGTTCTCATTGCGCAACTGGATCGCCGCGTCGATCGCCGGATGCATGACGATGCCGCAGGCGAACGGCTTATAGGTGTTCAGCGCCGCCTCGTAGCGCTTGCCGAGATCGCCGAGGATCTCGTTGTAGTCCTGCTTGGTGCTGATCGTATTGGCCCAGCCGCGCTTGGCCTCGATCATCTCGTCGGAGGAAGTAAAATTCTTCGAGGCCAGCATCGCCGCGAAGATGCCGTTGGAGGCGGCGCGACCGGGATTGAAGCTCTTGTTCATCGATCCGAAGGATTCGCGCAAGCCGACCGGCTGCGAGGCGGCAAGGCCGAGCGCCCACACCATCTGCTGCTCGTTGAGCTTGAGCAATTTGCCAACAGCCGCCGCAGACCCGAACACGCCGGCCGTTCCGGTGATGTGCCAGCCGACGTCGTAATGGTTCGGATAGACGGAGTTGCCGATCCGGCACTCGGTCTCGACGCCGAGCACGAGCGCGTTGAGAAAGTCCTTGCCGGAGACCGGCTGCATTTCCGACAGCGCAAGAATGGCCGACGCCACCGGACCCGCCGGATGAATAATGGTCTTCAGATGCGTGTCGTCATAATCGAAGATGTGGCTCGACACGCCGTTGATGAAGGCCGCGTTCATGATGTCGAACCGCTCGCGCCGCCCGAACAGCGAGGCCTGCTGCGGGCCCGAGAACGGCGTGAGCGCGGCAACAGCGATATCCACGGTCTGGTGGCGCGAGCCGCCGATCGCAACGCCCACCCAGTTCAACAAGGTCCGCACGCCTTCCTTTCGTACATTGGCGGGAAGATCATCGTAACTGGCGCTGACGAGATAATGTGCAAGCGCCCGCGTCACGCCCTTGGTGGGTGCGGATTTTGCTGGCGCGGCAGGCGCGACGGCGGAAGCATCCGCGAAAGCCATGCCGGTAGCGCCGGCAGTGGCGAGCGGAAGTGCGACAGCCGTCTGCAGCAGGGTTCGGCGATCAGTGATGGGCATGGGTAATCTCCCGGGTTCTTGTTTTTACATTGGCAAGCTGGGCAGCAAGCCGGACCGCGCTTTCGAGCGCGCCGGTCTTGGCCACGCCCTTGCCGACGATATCGAAGGCGGTGCCGTGCGATGGCGTCGTGAAGACGGTGTCGAGCCCTGCCGTCACCGTGACGCCCCGATTGAAACCGCGCAGCTTGGTCGCGATCTGGCCCTGGTCGTGATACATCGCCACTACACTGTCGAACTCGCCGGCAAAAGCGCGAATGTAGACAGTGTCGGCGGGATAAGGCCCACTGCAGGCGATGCCGCGCTTGGCCACGGCGTCGACGGTGGGACGGATCATCTCGATCTCGTCGCGGCCGAACAGGCCGCCCTCGCCCGCGTGGGGATTGAGCGCCGCCACCGCGATGCGGGGTCTTTCGATGCCCGACTTGCGCATCATGCGGTCGGCAAGCTCGATCGCGTCGGTGATACTCTCCGGAGTGATGCAGTCCAAGGCCTCGCGCAGCGATTGATGGCCGGTGACCCGCGACATCCATTGCCCGTCGAGCACGTTCATCTCGGAGAAATAGCCCTGATGGCCGAGCAGGCTCGCGAACATCTTGTGCTCGTCCGGGAACTTCCAGCCGCCGTCGAACATCGCGCGCTTGTTCAGCGGCGCAAAGGTGATGGCGTCGACCTCGCCTTCCCTCGCGAAGTCGATCGCGCGCGACAGCGTCTCGCCGGTGAGCCGGCCGGAATCGGCGTTGGCCTTGCCGAGCGGAAACAGCGACGGATCGGTATTGCCGAGATCAACCAACGGCACCACGCCCTCGTGCCAGGAGGCTCTTGCCGGCGAAGCGATGTGCTCGACCTTCAGCTTCACGCCGGCCTGCGCCATGCCCATCTCCAGCACGCGGGCGTCGCCGACCACGACCAGGCGAGCGACATTGGCGAGATTGCCATCGGCGAGGATGCGCGCGGTTTGCTCAGGCCCGATGCCGGTGCAATCGCCAGGTACCAGCGCGACGATCGGGAGAGCGTCTTGACTTGTGTCCATTGAACTTCACTTTGCGGTCAGGGTTTGGGTGATGGATGAGGTCCAGGCGTGCGAATCGAACTCGCCGTCCCATTTGGCGACGACGATCGCGGCCACGGCGTTACCGATGGTGTTGGTGATGGCCCGCGCCAAGGACATGAAGCGGTCTATGCCGAGCAGCAGCGCCAGCCCCTCCGCCGGAAGGCCGGCCGCAATCACGGTCGCGGCGAGCGCGGCGAATGCGCCGCCGGTCACCCCGGCCGCGCCCTTGCTGGTGAAGAGCATCACGACGAACAGGCTGAGCTGCTGCGCCGTGGTCATCTCGATGCCGTAGACCTGCGCCACGAAGATAGTGCTGAGCGGCAGCGTCAGCGCCACGCCATCGAGATTGAAGGAATAACCGGAGGGAATGACCAGACCTACGACGGCCCGGCCGACCCCCGCGGCCGGCAATTTCTCCATCATACTGGGAATGGCGGTCTCCGACGAGGACGTACCCAGCACGACCAGGAGTTCGGTGCGCAGCATGCGAAGCAGATCCATCAGGCGGATGCCGGCAAACCGGCAGATCGCCCCGAGCACGACAAAGATGAAGAACGCCATCATCGCCCAGGCGGCGCCGACCAGGAGCGCCAGCGCATAGAGCGTGGCGACGCCGAATTTCGCCACCGTAAAGGCCATGGCGCCGAAAGCGCCGATCGGCGCCAACGCGACGACGACATGCACCACGCTGAACACGAGCTCGGTCACCCGCTCCATGCCGCCGCGCAGCGCCGTGCCGCGCTCACCGAGCAGCAGCAGTCCGATTCCGCACAACAGCGCCAGCACCAGAACCTGCAGCACGTCGCCATTGGCGAAGGCGCCGACAAAACTGTCCGGCACCATGTGCTGGAGATAAGCCGACACTGACCCGACATGCGCCTGCGCATAACGCGACACCGTCTCGGCTTGTTGGGCGCTCGCCGGCGCGACGCCCGCACCGGGCCGCACCCAGTGCACGACCAGAAGGCTGAACAGCAGGCACAGCGTAGTGACGGCTTCGAAATAGACGAAGGCCTTGAGCCCGATGCGCCCCACGGCGCGCATGTCGCCGACCTGCGCAATGCCCGTGACCACCACCAGAAAGATCAGCGGCGTGATGGTCATCTTGATCAGTGAAATGAAGGTGTCGCCAAGCGGCTTGAAATCAACAGCGATCGAGGGAAACAGGGCGCCAGCGAGCGCACCAAACGCAGCGCCTGCCGCGACAAGGACGTATTGCTCACGCCAGAACGGCTTGCGGCGCGGCGCTGCGGCCGCGGCGGCAATGGATGGAGAGAGCGAAGTCGCGGCAATCTGCAATGCATATCCTCCCGGAGCGACGCGCCCGAGCGGGGCATCTGTTGTTCTTTTGGCTTTTCGGCGGATTTACATTGAACCAGCAAGGCGGCGGGCGCTAATGCCGTATCGGCATGAATTAAGGACAAAAAATCATCATGGACCTGGTCTGGCTGGAGGATTTCCTGGCGATCGCCGAGGATGGCGGGTTCTCCCGCGCCGCCGAGCGCCGCCATGTCACCCAGCCGGCGCTGAGTCGCCGCATCCGGGCATTGGAAGACTGGCTGGGGGCGCCGCTGTTCGAGCGAACCTCGCATACGCTCACGCTGACGCCGGCGGGCAAGACGTTCCGCTCGGTGGCGGAGGACGTGTTGCGCCGGCTCGTGGCCGGCCGCGAAGAAGCACTGGAAGTCGCCCGCCTCAGGGCCGAAACCATTCATTTCGCGGCAACCCACGCGCTGTCGCAGACTTTCTTTCCGGACTGGATTCGCCGGGCGGACAGCGCAAGGGCCGGCGCGGGCGTACAACTGGTGGCCGCCAATTTCGCCGCTTGCGAGAAGCTGCTGCTGGATGCGCGGGTGCATTTCCTGCTTGCCCATCACCATCCGGCGCTGGCGAGCCGGCTCGACACCGATCGTTTTCAGCGCCTCGAATTGGGCAGCGACGTGCTTGTGCCCGTGACTGCGCCTGCGGCGGTCTCGGCGCTGCGCGGCACACGGCGGAGAAAAGCAAGGCCACGCCATGCGCTGCCCGGTACGCAAACCGCGCCGCTGCCCTATCTTGCCTACCATCCTGGCTCCGGCATCGGCCGTATCGTCAGCGCGGTGCTCGCCGCAAAGGATCCAGCCGCTTGGCTGGTGCCGAGCTTTGCCGCGCCTGTCATGCTGCTGATCGACATGGCCCGCGAGGGAAGAGGCGTCACGTGGGCGCCGCGCTCTCTGGTGCAGAACGATCTTGCCGAAGGACGGCTCTTGCGTGCCGGGGCGGAAGATTGGGATATCGCGATCAGCATTAGCCTGTTCCGCGCGCGGGCTCGCATGACGAATGCCGCGGAGACTTTTTGGAACGCGATGCGCAAGGAGAAATTGGGGAAGAAGGCGCACGCCTCCTCCTCACGCCCACCCTGACGGCACGGCGCGTTTCTCGGCTTCAAGTCGTGGCGGATTTGCCGCAATGGTGCAGATTCCGTGACAAAAGCCCAATTCTTTCAGAAAGTTAATGGGACAATTCGGAACGGAACCGTTCAAAATATGGTGGTTCGGAATGTCCCAGCGGTAGCGGAACGGATAAGCTATAGGGACGCCACCCGATCTCCTTAGCCCCGTGTGACGCAGGTTCATGGACAAGCCGCTCAAGCCGCCGATCAAAGCCCCTCCGACCGAAGCGTCGCCTCCGAAGCCGCGGTCCCGCTGGAGATTCACCCTCACGGTGATCATCGTGCTGCTGGTCGTCGCCGGCATCGTCTGGTGGACCAGGCACGGAACGGCGCCCGAGCCGCAAGGCCGCGCCGGCTTCGGCCGGAATGCGCCGCCGATGTCCGTCGCTGATGAGGTCATCGGCAAGGGCGACATCAAACTTACCCTCAACGCGCTGGGCACGGTCACCTCGCTCGCGACCGTCACCATCAGGAGCCAGATCAGCGGCTATCTGATGAAAATCGATTTCAAGGAAGGCGACGAGGTCAAGAAAGGCGACCTGCTCGCGGAAATCGATTCGCGCCCCTACGAGGCGGCGCTTGCGCAAGCCAAGGGCCAGCTTGCGCGCGATGAAGCGCTGTTGAAGGGAGCGCAGGTCGATTTGCAGCGCTACCAGGGGCTCGCCGCGCAGAACGCGGTGCCGCATCAGACGCTGGACACGCAAATCGCCTTGGTGGCCCAGGACCAGGGCACGGTCGAAGCCGATCGCGCGGCGGTGAAATCGGCGGAAGTCAATCTGAACTACACCAGGATCGTCTCGCCAGTCGACGGCCGCGTCGGCTTGCGTCAGGTGGATCAGGGCAACTACGTCACCCCAGGCGATACCAACGGCATCGTCGTGGTGACGCAACTTGCGCCGATCAGCGTGCTGTTCACCGTGCCCGAGGACAATTTGCAGGCGATTGCAAAACGCCTGCAGAGCGGCGCGGTTCTGCCGGTATCCGCACTCGACCGCGGCGGCGCCAACAAGCTGGCGGACGGCACGCTGCAGACCTTCGACAGCCAGATCGATCAGACCACCGGCACGATCAAGCTGCGCGCGCAGTTTCCGAACGACCAGCGCACGCTTTATCCCAACCAGTTTGTCAATGTCCGCCTGCTGCTGGACACGCATAAGGACGTGACCACCATGTCCACCGCGGGCGTCCAGCGTGGCGTGCCCGGCACATTCGTCTATCTGATCAATCCCGACAGCACCGTCTCGGTGCGTCAGGTGCAGCTCGGCGTCACCGACGGCGACCGCGTGGAAGTGCTCTCGGGCCTCAATCCAGGCGATCGCGTCGTGATCGACGGTGCCGACAAGCTGCGCGACGGCGCCAAGATCGTATTGCGCCAGTCCTCAGAGACCAGCAATCCACCAGGCGCCGCGGCGCCCAGCCAGAACAGCCCCAATCCTGCGAAGAAACGGCGTTCGGAGGGTGCACCGAAGCAATGAACCCGTCGCAGCCATTTATCTTACGGCCGGTAGCGACGACGCTGCTGATGATCGCCATCATGCTCTCGGGCATGCTGGCGTTCAAATTCCTGCCTGTGGCTGCGCTGCCCGAAGTGGACTACCCGACGATCCAGGTGCAGACCTTTTATCCGGGCGCCAGTCCGGATGTGATGACCTCCTCCATCACGGCACCGCTGGAAGTGCAATTCGGGCAGATGCCGAATCTCAACCAGATGAGTTCGGTCAGTTCCGCCGGCGCGTCGGTCATTACGCTGCAATTCGGCTTGAGCATTTCGCTCGACATCGCCGAACAGGAGGTGCAGGCCGCGATCAATGCCGCGGGCAATCTGCTCCCCTCCGACCTGCCCGCGCCCCCGATCTACGCCAAGGTGAACCCCGCTGACGCGCCGATCCTGACACTCGGGTTGACGTCGAAGACGATGCCGCTGACGCAGGTCGAGGACTTCGCCGATACGCGGCTCGCGCAAAAAATCTCCCAGCTTCCCGGCGTCGGTCTCGTCAGCATCAGCGGCGGCCAGCGCCCAGCGGTGCGGATTCGTGCCGACATCCGCAAGCTCGCGGCCTACGGCCTCAACATCGACGACCTGCGCACCACGCTCGGCAACGCCAACGTCAATACGCCCAAGGGCAATTTCGACGGCTCGATGCGAGCCTATACGATCAACGCCAACGACCAGATCCGCAACGCCGCCGACTACAAATCCCTGATCGTCGCCTACAAGAACGGCTCGCCGGTTCGCTTAAGCGATGTGGGCGACGTCATCGACGCCGCGCAGAACGACAAGCTCGGCGCCTGGATGAACGAAACGCCGGCCGTCATCCTGAACATTCAGCGCCAGCCGGGCGCCAACGTGATTTCGGTGGTCGATGGCATCAAGGCACTGCTGCCGCAGCTCCAGGCGACGCTCCCTGCTGCCATCGACCTCAATGTCCTGACCGACCGCACAATCACCATTCGCGCTTCCGTCAAGGACGTCGAATACGAGCTCTCGCTCGCAGTGATCCTGGTCGTGCTGGTGATCTTCGTGTTCCTGCGCTCGACGCGAGCAACGCTGATCCCGAGCCTGTCGGTGCCGCTGTCCCTAGTCGGCACACTGGGCATCATGTACCTGTGCGGCTTCAGCCTCAATAACCTCTCGCTGATGGCGCTGACGATCGCGACCGGCTTCGTGGTCGACGACGCGATCGTGGTGATCGAAAACATCTCCCGCTACATCGAAGAGGGCGAGCCGCCATTGCAGGCGGCGCTGCGCGGCTCTGAGCAGATCGGCTTCACCATCATCTCGCTGACGGTGTCGCTGATCGCCGTGTTGATTCCCCTCCTGTTCATGGGCGACGTGGTCGGCCGGCTGTTCCGCGAATTCGCCATCACGCTCTCGGTGACGATCCTCATCTCCGCGGTTGTCTCGCTGACGCTGGTGCCGATGGCCTGCGCCAAGCTGTTGAAGCCGGAAAGCGAGACTCGCGAGAACGCGTTCCAGCGTTTCAACCGCGAGGCGTTTGACCGCGTCATTGCGCTTTACGGGCACATGCTGAACTGGGTGCTCGACCGTCAGACCTTTGTGCTGTTGATCGCACTTGCGACTTTCGCCCTCACCGCCTTTCTTTATATCGTCATCCCCAAGGGCTTCTTTCCGCTGCAGGACTCGGGCGTCATCCAGGCGATTTCGGAAGCGCCGCAGTCGGTATCTTACGCCGCTATGGCCGAGCGGCAGCAGCAGCTCGCCAGCATCATCCTGAAGGACCCCGAGGTCGACAGCCTGTCCTCGTTCATCGGCGTCGATGGCACCAACGCCACGCTCAATAGCGGCCGCATCCTGATCAACCTGAAGCCGCACGATCAGCGCAAGTCCGATATTGCCACGATCATGCAGCGTATCAAGGAAGCGACGTCGCACCTGACCGGCATCACGCTCTATATGCAGCCGGTGCAGGACCTGACCATCGAGGGCACCGTCAGTCGCACGCAATACCAGTTCATCCTGCAGGACGCCGATCCCGCGGAACTTGCCGAATGGACGCCGAAGCTCGTCGATAAGCTGCGAACGTTACCGCAGTTCGCCGAAGTCACGACCGACAGCGCCCAGCAAGGACTTGCGGTCTACGTCGACATCGATCGCGACCAGGCGGCGCGCTTCGGCATAACCCCTGCGACCATCGACAATGCGCTCTATGATTCCTATGGCCAGCGTATCGTCTCGACCATCTTCACCAACTCGAACCAGTATCGCGTGATCCTCGAAGCGGATCCGAGCCTGCAGAACTCGCTGCACTCGCTAGGCGATATCTACCTGCCATCTTCCGTGAGCAGCACGCCGGTTCCCCTGATGACGATGGCCAAGGTCCGCGAGACGACCGCGCCGCTGCAGATCTCGCATCTTGGCCAGTTCCCATCCGCCACGGTGTCATTCAACCTGTCGCCGGGCGCGTCGCTGGGCGAAGCGGTGACAGCCATCAAGCAGGCGCAACTCGACATTGGCCAGCCGCTGGGCGTGATCACGAGCTTCCAGGGTGCGGCTCTGGCGTTTCAGGCCTCGCTGTCCAATCAGCTATTCCTGATCCTGGCGGCGATCGTCACTGTCTATATCGTGTTGGGCGTGCTCTATGAGAGCTTCATCCATCCGATCACCATTCTCTCCACACTGCCCTCGGCCGGTATCGGTGCGCTCTTGGCGCTGATGCTGGGCGGCCACGATCTGACCATCGTCGCCATCATCGGCATCATTCTGTTGATCGGTATCGTCAAGAAGAACGCGATCATGATGATCGACTTCGCGCTCGACGCCGAGCGTAATGAGGGGCTGTCACCGCGTGACGCCATCCACCAGGCCTGCTTGTTGCGGTTCAGGCCGATCCTGATGACCACGATGGCCGCGGTGCTGGGCGCGCTGCCCCTGATGCTCGGCACCGGCGCGGGATCGGAGCTGCGGCATCCGCTCGGGATTTCGATTGTCGGTGGCCTGCTGCTGAGTCAGCTCCTGACCCTCTTCACCACGCCCGTCATCTATCTCTGGTTCGATCGGCTGGCGCTGCGGTTCACCGGGCGGCCGCACAGCCTCGGCCAGGTCGGCGGGGCGCGCTGAGCCATGGGCCCCTCCACACCCTTCATTCGCCGACCGGTCGCAACGACCTTGCTGACCTTCGGGCTTGCCGCCGCGGGCGCCATCGCGTTCTTCAAGCTGCCGGTCTCGCCGCTGCCGCAGGTCGATTTTCCGACCATCTCGGTCCAGGCGACGCTGCCGGGCGCGAGCCCTCAGGACGTCGCCACCACGGTGGCAAGTCCGCTCGAGCGTCATCTCGGGCAGATCGCCGACGTCACCGAGATGACGTCGATGAGCTCGGTCGGCACGACGCGCATTACCCTGCAGTTCGGCCTCAACCGCGACATCAACGGCGCCGCTCGCGACGTCCAGGCCGCGATCAACGCCGCCCGCGCCGACCTGCCGACCAGCCTGCGAAGCAATCCGACCTACCGCAAGGTCAATCCCGCCGACGCGCCGATCCTGGTCATGACGCTGACCTCGGATACCCTGACCCGCGGCGAGATCTACGACGCCGCCTCCACGGTGCTGGCGCAAAAGCTGTCGCAGGTCGAAGGCATCGGCGAGGTGCTGGTCGGCGGCGGCTCGCTGCCGGCGGTCAGGGTCGATCTGATCCCGCAGGCCCTCTACAAGTATGGGATCGGGCTTGAGGATGTCCGTGCGGCGCTCGGCAGCGCCAACGCGCACAGCCCCAAGGGCGGCATCGATGTCGGCGATCAACGCTATCAGATCTACGCCAATGACCAGGCCAACAAGGCCAAGGACTACCAGTCGCTGATCGTCGCCTACCGCAACGGCGCGCCGGTGCATCTGTCCGACGTCGGCGAGGTCACCGATGGCGTCGAAAACCTCCGCAATGCCGGCCTCGCGAACGGCAAGCCGGCGGTGCTGATTATCCTGTATCGGCAGCCAGGCGCCAACATCATTTCCACCGTCGACGCGGTGAAGGCGCTGATGCCGACGCTGCGCGCCTCGGTTTCACCCGCCATCGACATGACGCTGGGGGTCGACCGTTCGACCACGATCCGGACCTCGCTGCATGATGTGGAGCGGACCCTGATCCTTGCCGTCATGCTGGTGATCATCGTGGTGTTCGCGTTCCTGCGCAACATGCGTGCCACCTTTATTCCCGTGGTCGCCGTGTCGGTGTCGCTGGTCGCCACCTTCGCGGTCATGTACCTGATGGGCTACAGCCTGGACAATTTGTCGCTGATGGCGCTGACGGTTGCGACCGGGTTTGTCGTCGACGACGCCATCGTCGTGCTCGAAAACGTCACCCGCTACATCGAGGACGGGCTGTCGCCGCTAGAGGCCGCGCTGAAGGGCGCCAATGAGGTCGGCTTCACCGTGCTCTCGATGAGCATATCGCTGATTGCCGTGTTCATCCCGATCCTGTTGATGGGAGGCATCGTCGGCCGCCTGTTCCGCGAATTCGCGATGGTCATTTCGATCTCGATCCTGATTTCGCTGGCGATCTCGCTCTCGACCACGCCGATGATGTGCTCGGTGCTGCTTCGACCGCTCTCAGCCGAACGACGCGGCTGGTTATACCGCACGAGCGAACGCTTCTTCGAGGCGATGCTCGGCTTTTATCGGCGCACGCTGACCTCCGCGCTGGAGCATCCGCGTTCGATGATTCTGATCCTGCTCGCGGTGTTCGGACTGAACTTCTACCTTTACGGCGTCATTCCGAAAGGCTTCTTCCCGCAGCAGGACACCGGACGAATCGTCGGCTTCATCCAGGCCGATCAGAGCATTTCATTTCAGCTCATGCAGCAGAAGCTGACGCAATTCGTCGACATCATCAAGAAGGATCCGGCGGTTGAAACCGCCGTCGGTTTCACGGGCGGCGGGTCGACCAATTCCGGCTTCATGTTCGTCTCGCTCTATCCAAGCGATCAGCGCAAGATTTCCGCCGACGGGGTGATCGCGCGGCTGCGGCATCAGCTCGCTGCCGTACCGGGCGCAACGCTGTTCCTGCAATCGGTGCAGGATATTCGCGTCGGCGGCCGGGCCAGCAATGCGCAATTCCAATACACGCTGCAGAGCCCCACACTGGAAGAGCTGAACGAGTGGACACCGAAGATCGTGGCCGCCCTGCAGCACGAGCCCAATCTCGCCGACGTCAACAGCGATCAGCAGAACAAGGGTCTCGAATCGGACGTCGTGATCGATCGCGACGCCGCGGCGCGGCTCGGGGTTACCGTGAGCCAGATCGACAATACGCTCTACGACGCCTTCGGCCAGCGTCAGGTCTCCACCATCTATGTCGCGCGCAATCAGTACCACGTCATCATGGAGGTCGCGCCGCGCTATTGGCAAAATCCGGAGACGCTGAAGGACGTCTATATCAGCACGTCCGGCGGCTCGGTCGGCGGTTCGCAGGCGACCAATGCCGTCGCCGGGACGGTTGTCTCCGGAGGCAAGACCTTTTCCGCAAATTCCGCCAACGCTCAGGCCGCGCGCAACCAGGCGACCAACTCGATCGGCGCGACCGGCAAGGGCGTCACCTCCACAGGCTCCGCCGTGAGCACCAGCCAGGAGACCATGATCCCGCTCTCGGCCGTCGCGCATTTCACGAATGGCGCAACGCCGCTCTCCGTCAACCATCAGGGGCTTCTCGTCGCCAACACCATTTCGTTCAATTTGCCGGCGAACGTTTCGCTGAGCACGGCGATCGCGACGATCGAAGCCACCATGAACCGCATCGGCGTGCCTGCCACAGTCCACGGCACGTTCCAGGGTACTGCCAAGGCCTTCCAGGATTCCATCAGCAATCAACCCTACCTGATCCTCGCGGCGTTGGTGACGATCTACATCGTGCTCGGCGTCCTCTACGAGAGCTACGTGCATCCGTTGACCATCCTTTCGACTCTGCCCTCGGCCGGCGTCGGCGCGCTCCTGGCGCTGATAGCTTTCAACACCGAGTTCAGCATCATGGCGCTGATCGGCGTCATCCTGCTGATCGGCATCGTCAAGAAGAATGCGATCATGATGATCGACTTTGCGCTGGACGCCGAACGCCGACGCGGCCTTGCACCGCTCGAGGCGATTCGCGAGGCCTGCCTGCTTCGCTTCCGCCCGATCATGATGACGACCATGGCCGCCATGCTCGGCGCGGTGCCGCTCGCGCTCGGCGTCGGCGACGGCGGCGAGTTGCGCCAGCCGCTGGGCATCTCGATTGTCGGCGGTCTCGCGCTGAGCCAGATACTCACACTTTATTCCACGCCTGTGATCTATTTGTATCTGGACAGGTTCCGCCTCTGGAGCCAACGTCGCCGGGGCAACGCGGCACCCTACACGCCCGGGCCTTCACTGCAGCCAGGCGAGTAAATGCCAAGACCCCTGCCAATTCGAGCCGTTCACCGCATCAGCAAGCTTGTCCGGCATACGCCTGCGGACGGCGGCCGCAAGCTGCGTCCGGCGGCTGCGCTGTTTGCGCTGGCGATCAGCCCGGGCTTGTCGGGCTGCATTCTTGGCCTCGAGCGGCCCGAGCTCAATCTCGAAGTCCCCGCAAACTATCGCGCGGCGCCCAAGGCCGATGCCGATGCCTCGGTGCCGGCGCTCGACTGGTGGCGCGGATTTCGCTCGGCCGAGCTGACGTCGTTGATGGATGAAGCGCAGCTCCACAATCTCGATATCGCGGTCGCGATCGCGCAGATCGTCCAGGCCGACGCCCAGGTCGGCGTTTCCGGCGCAGCGCTGCTGCCGACCGTGAGCGGCAGCGCAAGCGCCGAGCGCCAGCATTTCGGTTCGACCAGCCGCTCCGCGTCCAGCTTGAGCAGCGGCACTTTCACCGGCAGCGGCTCCTCGACATTCTCCACCTTCTCGACCAGCCTGACGGCGAGCTACATTCTCGACTTCTGGGGCAAGAACCGCGCGACACTCGCCGCGTCCGAGGAAACCGCGACCGCGTCGCGCTACAACCGCGAAGTCGTCACGCTCACCACCATGGCGAGCGTCGCCAACACCTATTTCGCGGTTCTCGCCGCGCAGGACCAATTGCGCGTCACCCGCCAGAATTTGGCTGCAGCCGAGCGGATTCTGAACCTCGTCAAGACCCAGTTTGCCGGCGGCACGGCCTCGCAGCTCGACGTCTCGCAACAGGAAGCGCTGGTCGCAACCGAGCGCGCGGCCATCCCGCCGCTCGAGGTCACGCGCGACCAGAACATCGCCGCGCTTGCGCTCCTGGTCGGCCGCGCGGCGGCGAACTTCACGGTGCGCGGCGGCTCCACCAGCCGGATCGCGGTCCCGCGGGTCACGCCTGGGCTGCCGTCGGAACTGTTGTATCAGCGGCCGGATATCCGCCAGGCCGAGGCGACGCTTGCGGCCTCCAATTTCAGTGTCGAAGCCGCGCGCGCCGCGTTCTTTCCGCAGATCCAGTTGACCGGCACGACCGGATTGCAGAGCGCCGCGCTCGCCTCGCTGTTCACGCCGGGCGCGTGGTTCTACACGATGACCGCGAGCCTGACGCAGCCGCTGTTCGACGGCTTCTTGCTGGAGAGCCAGTTGAAGCAGGCGAAGGGCGTGCAGCTTCAGGATCTGCAGACCTATCGCAAAACCGTGCTTTCGGCCTTCTCCGACGTTGAGAAAGCGCTGATCGGATTGCAGAAGTTCACGCTGCAGGAGCGGTTGCAGAACGACGTGGTGGCGGCTTCGCAGAAGGCCTTTGAGGTCGCGGAAACGCAGTTGCGCGGAGGCACCGTGAACCTCATCACCGTGCTGCAGGCGGAGCAGACGCTGTTCACCGCGCAAAATAACCTCGTTCAAATCCGCCTGAACAAGCTTCTGGCGGCAAGCAGTCTGTTCCAGGCGCTCGGCGGTGGGTGGACGCCGCAAGGCACGCTGGCCTCGGCCGCGGTGGAGTAAGCGATGCGCGCACGCTATTCCGTTTCGATCCCGCTTGCGCTGGGCCTCACCCTCGCGCCCGTCTTTGGCCAGACCACCTTCGTTGTGCCGACGAACGGAGCACCGCTCCACTTCGGCATGACGGCGGAGGAGGTATCGCAAGCGCTCGGCGTGCCGCTGAACTACGTTCGCGGTCGCCCGGGCAACGAGCTGTTGCTCGCGATCCCCAACATCAAAGGCAGCGCGTTGTCGATCCGCAGCGACGGCCTTTACCTGCAGTTTCGCAAGTGGCGGCTCACGGGATGGAAAGGCGATTGGGGGACGATCCGGCCATGAAGCACAAGCGCGCGGCGACGATGACTGGCCTGAGGGGGGCGGCACTTCTACTGCTCGCGAGTTTTGTCTTTGGCACGCCGGCTCTTGCCGGCGACTATTACGGCCCGCGCCCGCTCCGCTACGGCGTGACCAGCCCGTGGTGGACGTTTGACGCCCGCAATGACAACCGCGACTTTCCGACCAACGGCGGCTTTCCCGGCAATTTTGCCGCCAGTCCGCCGCTCGCCTCGATCGGCGCCGCCGGCTTTCTGGAGAGCAATCCTTACCGCTCTCCCCGCCCCTATCCGTCGCAGGTCTATTTCGGCCCCGCGACCGGCCAGTCTTATTGCGCCCGACACTACCGCTCCTATGATCCCGTCTCCCGCAGCTATCTCGGCAAGGACGGTCTGCGCCATCCGTGCTGACCCGCGACCCGTTTTGCTGAGGTCCGAGATTCACTGCACACCAGCGGAAGCCAACGAGCCCGCAAGATTGGCGGCTCTCAATTCCTGACAGATCGGTAGCGCATAGCGCTAGCAAGGCCCGGCTTCTGCCACTTTCCCAGCCCGTCGGAGGGCCGTGCCCTGGGCCACGATCAATCCAAAAACGGTATCGATCAATACCCGCTTCGGCTTGGACCCTCCTTACGCATCTCTCTAGGAAAGCATCCGGAGGAAGGTTTTCGAGGAGGTGCGCATGAGCGCAATCGTGTCCGCCGTGACCGAGGCCAGACGGTCTCGCGTCAGGCTGTTTATCGTGACCATGTTGTTCCTGGTCACCACGGTCAATTACGCCGACCGTGCGACGCTGTCGATCGCGGGACCTGCGCTTTCCAAGGAACTGCATCTCGATCCCGTCGCCATGGGGTACGTGTTCTCGGCGTTCGGCTGGTCCTATGTGATTGCGCAGGTGCCGGGCGGCTGGCTGCTCGACCGCTTCGGCTCGCGCTGGGTTTATGCTATCAGCATCATTGCCTGGTCGCTGGTGACGATGCTGCAGGGCTGGGTTGGCTTTCTGAGCGCGGGAACCGCGATCGTTGCACTGTTTGCCTTGCGCTTCCTGGTGGGCTTCGCCGAAGCGCCATCCTTTCCGGCCAATGCGCGCACTTTCCGGCCAATGCGCGCATCGTCGCGGCGTGGTTTCCCGGCAATGAGCGCGGCACGGCGTCCGCCTTCTTCAACTCCGGCCAGTATTTCGCGACCGTTCTGTTCGCGCCTCTGATGGGCTGGATCGCGCATGAGTTCGGCTGGCGCTACGTGTTCGACGTCATGGGCGCGCTCGGTCTCCTCATGGGCCTCATCTGGGTCAAGACGATGTACGGCCCGAAGGACCACCCGGCGATCAACGAGGCCGAGTTCGACTACATCAAGGAGGGTGGCGCTCTCGTTGATCTGGACGGCCCGAACGATGCGCGCGCAGCGGAGAGCGGACCGAAATGGGATCATTTGCGGCAGTTGCTTTCCAACCGCATGCTGCTCGGCGTCTATATCGGCCAATATTGCATCACCACGCTGACCTATTTCTTCCTGACCTGGTTTCCGGTCTATCTCGTCAAGGAGCGCGGGCTTTCGATCCTGCAGGCGGGCTTTGTCGCCACGCTGCCGGCGCTGAGCGGCTTCATCGGCGGCGTGCTCGGCGGGATCATTTCCGACGCGCTGCTGCGCAGGACACAGTCGCTGACGCTGGCGCGCAAGGTCCCGATCGTCGGCGGAATGCTGCTGTCGATGTCGATCATCGCCTGCAACTATGTCGACGGCCAGGCGCTGGTGGTCGGCCTGATGGCGCTCGCCTTTTTCGGCAAGGGCATCGGCGCGCTCGGCTGGGCGGTGGTTTCCGACACCTCGCCCAAGGAAGCCGGCGGCTTGTCGGGCGGGCTCTTCAATACCTTCGGCAACATGGCCGGCATCACCACGCCAATCGTGATCGGCTACATCGTGGCGGGAACCGGCTCCTTCAACGGCGCGCTCGTCTTCGTCGGGTTGAATGCGCTGGTCGCGGCGGCGGCGTACCTCTTCATCGTCGGCAAGATCGAACGGGTGCATTTGCGGCGGTCCTGAGGGCGTTGTCTCCTCCCCGCGCAAGAATCGACGGCGGCGGCTTCGGCCGCCGTCTTTGTTTTGGGCGGACATCGATGCTAGAAGCGGCATTTCAACGCCCCGTCTATTCCGGACGCGCATCGATGTTCGACCTCAACCAGCTCCGTTGCTTTGTCACGGTGGCGGAAGAACTGCATTTCGGTCGGGCGGCGGCGCGGCTCAACATGACCCAGCCGCCGCTCAGCCGGCAGATCCAGGTGCTCGAACATATCATCGACGCGCCGCTGCTCGAGCGCACCAGCCGCTCGGTGCGGCTGACGCCTGCAGGGCGCAGCTTCCTGCCCGAGGCGCGGCGGATATTGAAGCTTGCCGAGAGCGCATCCCAGGTCGCCCATCGCATCGCCATGGGCAAGACAGGCTCGCTCAAGATCGGCTTCACGGCCGCCGCGGCTTACGGCTTTCTGCCCGAATTGATTGCCGCGTGCCGGGCAAAACTGCCGGAGATCGACTTCTCGCTGAAGGAAATGGTTTCCGGCGATCAGTTCGAGGCGCTCGCCTCCGGGCAGATCGATGCCGGGCTGTTGCGGCCGCCGATCGCGCGCCCCGAGCTCGCAAGCCGCCGCGTGCTGGCGGAGCCGCTGCTCGCGGCGATTCCGAAAAAGCATCCGCTGGCAGCGGCCGGGGCGCTCTCGATCAAGGATTTCGACAGCCAGCCCTTCATCATGTACTCGCCCTATGAGGCGCGCTACTTCCACGATCTCCTGGTGTCGCAGTTTTCGCGCGCGGAAATCCTGCCGCGTTACGTCCAGCATCTCAGCCAAATCCATTCCATTCTTGCCATGGTGCGGGCAGGGCTCGGCGTTGCTATCGTTCCGGCCGCCGCGGCGAGCCTGAAGATCGCCGACGTCAAGCTGCGCCCGCTCAAGCTGCGTACGCCCAATCCGGTCGAACTGTTCCTGGTCTGGCCGCGCGCGCACGAAAATCCGCTGCTGCCCGCGCTGGTCGAGATCGCAAGCGGTATCGCGGTCTCGGGCACGCCGAAGGACTGACGCTGGGGATCGATGCTGATCGCGCATCGTTCGATATCGTCATTGGCTTGGACGCGCATTGAACCGTTTCCTAGAAATCCGGCGGGACGCGAGGCCGTCTGCACCGCCCGCGTCGTTCCCCGAACCAGGAGTGGCGCGATGAGCAAGATGACCCCGCAGGAGATGGCCGCGAGAATCGGCGGCGGCCTCCTGTCTTTCCCCGTGACCCCGTTCAAGGCGGATTTTTCCTTTGACGAGGCGACCTATCGCGCGAACATGGACTGGCTCTGCGGTTACGATGTCGCCGGCCTGTTCGCGGCAGGCGGCACGGGGGAGTTCTTTTCGCTCACCCCGGCCGAAGTGCCGCAAGTGGTCGCGGTCGCCGTCGACGAGACCAAGGGCCGCGTGCCCGTGCTTGCCGGCGCCGGTTATGGCACCGCGACCGCACGCGAGATCGCGATCGGCGTCGAGACGGCGGGTGCCGACGGCCTGCTCTTGCTGCCGCCCTATCTCACCCACTCCGAGCAGGAGGGCCTCGCCGCCCATGTCGAGGCGGTCTGCGCGGCGACGAAGCTCGGCGTCATCGTCTATAACCGCGACAATGCCATCCTGCAGCCCGACACGCTGGCGCGGCTGTGCGAGCGCTGCCCCAACCTCGTCGGCTACAAGGATGGTATCGGCGACATCGAATTGATGACGCGGGTCTACACCAAACTCGGCGACCGCCTCACCTATATCGGAGGCTTGCCGACCGCCGAGACCTTTGCCCTGCCCTATCTCGACATGGGCGTCACCACCTACTCCTCGGCCGTCTTCAATTTCGTGCCGGAATTCGCCATCAACTTCTACGCCGCCGTGCGGCGGCGCGACCATCGGACCATCCATGCAGGATTGAAGGATTTCATTCTGCCGCTGGTCGCGATACGTAACCGCAAGAAGGGCTACGCCGTCTCGATCATCAAGGCCGGAATGAAGGTGATCGGCCGCTATTCCGGACCTGTCCGTCCGCCGCTGACCGATCTGACGGAGCAGGAACTGGCCGAACTGGCAGCGCTGGTGGAGAGGCTGCCCGCGACCAAATCGGCGATGCAGGCTGCAGAATAAACCGCCGCGAGCTGCGGCCAACGGGAGGAGCAGATGGTGGCGCAAGCGATGAGCGCCGGGCTTTCGGGCGCACCGGTCGTCACGGAGATGCAGGTGATTCCGGTCGCGGGACGCGACAGCATGCTCCTCAATTTGAGCGGCGCGCATGCGCCGTTCTTCACCCGCAACATCGTCATGCTCACCGACAATGCCGGCCATACCGGTGTCGGCGAGGTGCCGGGCGGCGAGAAGATCCGGCAGACGCTGGAAGATGCCCGCAATCTCGTCATCGGCGAGACGATCGGCGCCTGCAACAACATCCTGGCTTCGATCCGCACCACATTCGCCGACCGCGATGCGGGCGGCCGCGGCAAGCAGACCTTCGACTTGCGCGTGACGATTCATGCGGTGACGGCGGTGGAATCCGCGCTGCTCGATCTGCTCGGCCAGCATCTTGGGCTTCCGGTCGCGGCCCTGCTCGGCGAAGGCCAGCAGCGCGCCAGCGTCGAGACGCTGGGCTACCTCTTTTTTGTCGGCGATCGCCGCAAAACCAATCTTCCCTATGTCGCGGGCGAAGACGAGGGGATCGATTGGTTCCGGCTGCGCCACCAGGAGGCGATGACGCCAGAGGCTATCGTCCGGCTCGCCGAGGCGACGCATGATCATTACGGTTTTGCTGATTTCAAACTGAAGGGCGGCGTGCTGCGCGGCGAGCAGGAGATCGAGGCGGTCACGGCGATCGCCACGCGCTTTCCCAAGGCGCGCGTGACGCTCGATCCGAACGGCGCCTGGTCGCTGGATGAGGCGATCCGGCTGTGCAAGGACATGCACGGCATCCTGGCTTACGCGGAAGACCCCTGCGGCGCCGAGGCCGGCTTTTCGGGCCGCGAGATCATGGCGGAGTTCCGCCGCGCCACCGGCCTGCCGACCGCGACCAACATGATCGCCACCGACTGGCGGCAATTGTCGCACGCCGTGCGGCTTGGCGCTGTGGACATCCCGCTGGCCGATCCCCATTTCTGGACCATGCAAGGTTCGGTGCGCGTGGCGCAGACCTGCCGCGACAACGGCCTGACCTGGGGCTCGCATTCGAACAATCATTTCGATATTTCGTTGGCGATGTTCACGCATGTTGGCGCGGCGGCGCCGGGCAAGGTGACGGCGATCGATACGCACTGGATCTGGCAGGACGGCCAGGCGCTCACCAAGGAGCCGCTCAAGATCGAGGGCGGCAAGATTGCCGTTCCCGACCGGCCTGGTCTCGGCGTCGAGATCGACCGTAGCGCGATCGAAGCCGCCAATGCGCTGTATAAGAAGCATGGGCTTGGCGCGCGCGACGATGCGATCGCCATGCAATTCCTCGTCCCGGGCTGGACCTTTGACGACAAGCGTCCCTGCCTCGTACGATGAGAAACAGACTCCGGAGGAACACATGTCAGCAGTCCTGAAGAATTTTGTCGGTGGTGATTGGGTGGATGGCACCGGCATCACCAAGAACATCAATCCCTCGAACACCAACGATCTCGTCGGCGAATATGCCCGCGCCGACCGGGCGCAGACCGAAAAGGCGATCGCAGCGGCGAAGGCCGCCTTCCCCGCCTGGTCGCGCTCGACGCCGCAGGAGCGCTATGACGCGCTGAACAAGATTTCGACCGAAATCCTCGCCCGCAAGGAAGAGCTTGGCCGCCTGCTCTCCCGCGAAGAGGGCAAGACGCTGCCCGAAGGCATCGGCGAGGCCGCACGTGCCGGGCAAATCTTCGCGTTCTTTGCCGGCGAGGCGCTGCGGCTGTTCGGTGAGAAGGGCCCCTCCGTGCGCCCCAATCTCGAGGTCGAGATGACGCGCGAGCCGCTCGGCGTGGTCGGCCTGATCACGCCCTGGAATTTCCCGATCGCGATCCCGGCCTGGAAGATCGCGCCCGCGCTCTGCTACGGTAACACCGTGGTGTTCAAGCCGGCGGAACTGGTCCCCGGCTCGGCGCATGCGCTGTCCGAGATCATCGCGCGCTCGGGCCTGCCGGCCGGCGTGTTCAACCTCGTGGTCGGCTCCGGCTCCGTCGTCGGCCAGACGATGCTGGAACATCCCGATGTCGCGGCGATCTCGTTCACCGGCTCGGTCGCGACGGGCCGTAACATCGCGAAGGCCTGCGTCGCCTCCTCCAATATGAAGAAGTTCCAGCTCGAGATGGGCGGCAAGAATCCGCTGGTCGTGCTCGACGACGCCGATCTGAAGGTCGCCGTCGAAGCCGCCACCAATGGCGCCTATTTCTCCACCGGCCAGCGCTGCACCGCCTCCTCGCGCCTGATCGTGACCGAGGGCATTCACGACCGCTTTGTCGAGGCGATGACCGAGCGGTTGAAGGGCCTGCAGGTGGACGATGCGCTGAAGCCCGGCGTCCATGTCGGCCCGGTGGTCGATCAGAACCAGCTCGACCAGGATCTGCGCTACCTCAAGATCGGCAAGGACGAGGGCGCCAAGCTCTATTGGGGCGGCGAGCTGTTGAACCGGGAGACGCCCGGCTTCTATCTGCAGCCCGCGCTGTTCACCGAGGTCAAGAACTCCATGCGCATCGCGCGCGAGGAGATTTTTGGCCCCGTCGCCGCCGTCATTCGCGCCAAGAATTATGACGAGGCGCTCGCGATCGCCAACGATACCGATTTCGGGCTTGCGTCCGGCATCTGCACCAGCAGCCTGAAATATGCTTCCCACTTCAAGCGCAACAGCGAGGCCGGCATGGTGATGGTCAATCTGCCGACCGCCGGCGTCGATTATCACGTGCCCTTCGGCGGCCGCAAAGGCTCGAGCTACGGCGCGCGCGAACAGGGCGCCTATGCCAAGGAGTTCTACACCACGGTCAAGACCGCCTACACCTATCCGGTCTGAACGGGCGTCCTTCGAAAGGGAGTGCGCATGAAACATTCGCCCATCACGGCCGAACAGCCCCGCTACATCAAGCTCAACGCGCGCGACAATGTCGCGATCGTCGTCAACGATTTCGGCCTGCCCGCGGGATCGCGCTTCCCCTGCGGGCTCACGCTGAAGAGCTTCGTGCCGCAGGGCCACAAGACCGCGCTGGTCGATATCGCGCAAGATGCGCCCATCCTGCGCTATGGCGAGATCATCGGCCATGCCGCCTCGCCGATTCAAGCAGGCGAATGGGTCGATGAGGCGCGCATCCGCATGCCGGAAGCGCCCTCGCTCGACAATCTCGAGATCGCGACCGCCGTGCCGGAACCGCTGCCGCCGCTCGAAGGCTATACCTTCGAGGGCTATCGCAACCCGGATGGCTCGGTCGGCACCAAGAACATTCTGGGCATCTCGACCTCGGTGCAATGCGTGGCCGGCACGCTGGAATATGCGGTCAAGCGCATCCGCGCCGAGCTCCTGCCCAAATATCCCAATGTCGACGACGTTGTCGCGCTGACGCATGCCTATGGCTGCGGCGTCGCCATCACCGCGCCCGATGCCGTGGTGCCGATCCGCACGTTGCAAAACCTCGCGCTCAACCCGAACTTCGGCGGCGAGGTGATGGTGGTCGGACTCGGTTGCGAAAAACTCGCGCCCGAACGCCTCCTGCCCGAGGGCGTCGACAACTCCATCGTGCGCATGCAGGACGAAGCCTTTGACGGCTTCGGCGCCATCGTCGACGGCATCATGAAAATGGCCGATGCGCGGCTTGCCGTGCTCAACCAGCGCCGACGCGAGACCTGCCCGGCCTCCGATCTCGTGATCGGCCTGCAATGCGGCGGCAGTGATGCCTTTTCCGGCGTGACCGCCAATCCAGCCGTCGGCTTCGCCGCCGATCTGCTGGTGCGTGCCGGCGCCACCGTGATGTTCTCCGAAGTCACGGAAGTGCGCGATGCCATCCAGCTTCTGACGCGCCGCGCCGCCAACGAAGAGGTCGGCCGCGCGCTGGTGCGCGAGATGGCCTGGTACGATGCGTATCTCGCCCGCGGCGGCAGCGACCGCAGCGCCAACACCACGCCCGGCAACAAGAAGGGCGGGCTCGCCAACATCGTTGAGAAATCGCTCGGCTCGATCGTCAAGTCGGGCTCGAGCCCGATCGCCGGCGTGCTGGCGCCCGGCGAGAAGGCGCGGCAGAAGGGCATGCTGTTTGCGGCCACGCCTGCCTCCGACTTCATCTGCGGCACGCTGCAGCTCGCCTCGGGCATGACGCTGCAGGTGTTCACGACCGGCCGCGGGACGCCCTACGGATTGCAAGCGGCGCCCGTCATCAAGGTGGCCACCCGCAGCGAGCTGGCGCGGCGCTGGAAGGACCTGATCGATTTCGACGCGGGGCGAATTGCGACGGGCCAAATGACCATCGAGGACGCCGGCTGGGAATTGTTCCGCCTGATCCTCGATGTCGCCAGCGGCCGGACCAAGGTCTGGTCGGATCGCTGGGGCATTCACAACGACCTCACGCTGTTCAATCCCGCGCCGGTGACGTGACCGATCCGCAGAGTCTTTCAACAGGTGCTTCGTCATGGCCGGGCTTGACGAGCAAGATTCAATGGCCTCCGCGCGTTAAGCACGTTCCGATCCAAAGTTCGAACGGCTGAGGGGCGTGCGTTCATATTCTCGCGGCGCGATCCGCGCTCGAGTTTTGCTCAACTACAGCCCTCTTAAAATACAGAGGGGCAGGGAAGACCGGGTGACCGCTGCACCCGGGGCCCTCGCGCCAGAAAAGGTGCGCAAAGGGCGCGTGACCACAGGTACAGGCGGCTTCACACCGGCCTTCCCTGCGCGAGTGGTTTACGGCTTACTTCGCGCTCTCCTCGGTGAACCAGCGTTTGCCACCGTCGTCAGCTCGATGCGAACACATCATCGCCAACTTGGCGCCTCCATGGGCGCGCCAGGACCACACGACTTCGCCGTCCGCGTCGATACCGCTCGTCCACCGGCATCAACGCGGTCACCGCATTCCGCTCCACGTTCGTGACGACGCGTACGTCCCTCATGCCGGCGCGGAACACGCAGACGATACGATTGATTCCGGCTTCTGAAAAACAGAAATATTTGTTGCGAAGGGTCTGGACAAGCCAAATCAGCTTGATTCAGCTCGTGAAATTAGTTTTTGCGCGCGGGCCCGGCTACGGCAGTATAAGTCCACGCGCACCGCATTGCATTGCCGCAGATTCTCGATCTGACGCAGTCAGCGTCAGACGGCTATTTCCCGATCATCACGTCGGACGACTTGATCACAGCCGAGACGCTGTCGCCGACTTTCAGCCCGAGATCGTCGACCGCCTCGTTGGTGATCGAGGAGAAAACCGTCAATCCCGGCGCCAACTCGACCTTGACATGGGCGGTCGTGCTTCCCTTGGTGACGGCGATCACCCGGCCGGGCAGAACATTGCGAGCGCTGAGCTTCATGGCTTCATCCTCGATTCTGGCAGCATGCACCTTATGCCGAACAAGCGCCGCATGCTCATCGTGGCAAGCACGCAAAACGCCGCATCGGCGCGGAAATCCTGCTCAAACAATACGCTCAATCAGACATCCAAGTCGAACGAAACGATCGCGTTCTGATGCCTGCGGTACGAGCATTCGATTGTTGCATTTGCGACAATTGAACAGCGCGACATGGGATGGCATATCGCTTGCTTCGCTATCGCCGGACATTGTCGCTTCGGCGAAGCAATCTTGTGAGGACAATATGCTTGGAATTGGAAGTAAATTGCCGTCGTTTGAGATCGTCGGCGTGAAGCCGGGCTTTCACAGCCAGGAGGAGAAGGGGCAGAGCGCGTTCGAGACGCTGACCGAAAAGAGCTTCCCCGGCAAATGGAAGATCATCTTCTTCTATCCCAAGGATTTCACCTTCGTCTGTCCGACCGAGATTGCCGAGTTCGCACGGCTGTCCAAGGATTTTGCCGACCGCGACGCCGTCGTGCTGGGCGGTTCGACCGACAATGAGTTCTGCAAGCTGGCCTGGCGGCGCGAGCACAAGGACCTGCATCATTTGCCGATCTGGCAGTTCGCCGACACCAAGGGCGCGCTGGTCGACGGCCTGGGCGTGCGTTCGCCCGACGGCGTCGCCTATCGCTACACTTTCATTGTCGATCCCGATAACACCATCCAGCACGTCTACGCGACCAACCTCAATGTCGGCCGCGCTCCGAAGGACACGCTCCGCGTGCTCGACGCGCTGCAGACCGACGAGCTCTGCCCCTGCAACCGCGAGGTCGGTGGCGCAACGCTCAAAGTTGCCTGACGCGTCATGTCGATCGAGCAACTGAAGGACCAGATCCCGGACTTCGCCAAGGACGTCAGGCTCAACCTGACGTCCATGGCGTCCGACGAGACGCTGTCGCCGCAGACCAAATATGGGCTGTTCCTGGCGACGGCGATCGCGACGCGCAATCCGGTCGTCATCGCCGCGATGGAATCGGCTGCGGCCGAGGTGCTGACGCCGGCCGCGATTGCGGCGGCGAAAGCGGCCGCCTCCGTGATGGCGATGAACAACGTGTACTACCGCTTCATCCACCTCACGTCGAACCAGGAATACCGGACGATGCCGGCGCGGCTGCGCATGAACGTGATCGGCAATCCCGGCGTGGACAAGGCCGATTTCGAACTGTGGTCGCTGGCGGTCTCCGCCATCAACGGCTGCGGCGCCTGCATGGACTCCCATGAGAAAGTGCTGCAGGAAGCCGGCGTCAGCTCGGCGGTGATCCAGACCGCCGTGCGCTTCGCCGCCATCGTTCAGTCGGTCGCGGTCGCGATCGAGGCGGCCGGACAGGGGATGGTACAGGCGGCGGAGTGATCCGTCCTCGCCCCGCCCCGCGTTCGTCAAGGCATCGTCATTCCGGACGGCGAAAGCGCGAACCCGGACATCTCGAGATTCCGGGTTCGGTGCTGCCGCACCGCCCCGGAATGACGGTGCCTTGACGTAAAAGGGCAGCCGGGGCGAATAGACTGCAACACCTACGTCAATCACATCTGCTAGTCTCCTTGAGACCTTCGGTGGCGGGCCCGCGTTAACAGCGGACCGGCGCGGAACAGAGGAGATCTCGACCATGCGCATCGAAACGGCTTTTCTCTTCGACCTCGACGGCACGCTGGTCGACAGCGTCTATCAGCATGTGCTGGCCTGGAAGTCCGCGCTCGATGCCGAAGGAATCGAGCTGTCGGTCTGGCGCATCCATCGCAAGATCGGCATGAGCGGCGGGCTGTTCACCAATCAGCTCTTGCGCGAAACCGGCTGCGATATCGATCCAGAGCGCATCGACCGGCTGCGGCGCGCGCATGCGGAGGCCTATAATCGCTACGGGCGCGACATCCGTCCGCTGCCCGGCGCGCGCGAACTGCTCGCGTGGCTGACGGACGCCGGCATCGCCTGGGCGATCGCGACCAGCGGCCGGATGGAGACGGCGGCCGTCAACCTGGAAGCGCTTGGCGTCGATCCGAGCAGGACTCCCGTCGTTACCCGCGACCAGGTCAAATATGCCAAGCCCGATCCCGACCTGTTCCTGGCCGCGGCGCAGCGTCTCGATGTCGGAATCGACCGCGCGATCGTCGTCGGCGACAGCATTTGGGATATGCTTGCTGCCACCCGCTGCCGTGCGCTCGGAGTCGGGCTGCTCAGCGGCGGCTATGGCCCCGACGAATTGCGCCAGGCCGGCGCCATCCGCGTCTATGAGGATCCGGCGGATCTGTTGAACCATATCGACGAGGTCGGCGGGCGGAGGTGAGCGCGGCGTTGCGGCCGAATTCGGGCAAGCAGCCCGATCGCGCCGACGTTTGCCTGCCATTTCAATCCGCACGGTGTGAATACGACGGCGGTGGCGCCCGGCCGGCGCGCCAGCCTGCGCCAATGCATCATCGGCGAGGGGCGACTCGGCTTCATCCTTCGGCCTGGGCGAATGTGCTAGGCCATCCTCAAGCGAGTCGGATAGAAGGATGGCAGGAGGCACTGGCATGAAGGCAGTTTGCGTCTTTTGCGGCTCGAGCGTCGGCCGCGATCCGGTCTATCGCAACGCCGCCATTTCCGCCGGCGAAGCCCTGGCGAGGGCCGGACTGTCCCTCGTCTATGGCGGCGGCAAGGTCGGGCTGATGGGCGCGATTGCCGATGCGGTGGTCGCGGCAGGCGGGCGCGCCATCGGCGTGATCCCACGGGCGCTGCTTGAGCGTGAGATTGCTCATGCCGGCCTCAGCGAGCTTCACGTCGTCGAGACGATGCACGAACGCAAGACCAAAATGGCCGATCTCTCCGACGGCTTTATCGCCCTGCCCGGCGGCGCCGGCACATTGGAAGAGTTTTTCGAGCAATGGACCTGGGCGCAGCTCGGCATCCATGGCAAGCCCTGCGGCCTTCTCAACGTGAAGGATTATTTCCAGCCGCTCATTGCGATGATCGAGAAGGCGGTGGCGGAGGGTTTCGTCGCCAAACGCTATGCCGACATGCTGGTCGTTGCCAGCGATGTCGATGCAATCCTCAAGCGCTTTGCGGCCTACGTGCCGCCGGCGCGAAAATGGGAGGCGCCGAAGGCGTAAGTCTCCGGCTCGGCTCGCGACCGATCACCTCAGATAGTCGGCGAGATTGAGGCTCTGAATCTTCGAGATCGCGGAATAGGATGCCGTCAACTGCGCCTGATAGGTCGAGAGCTGCGCGGTGACGGCGGCGACATCGACGCTGGTGAGGTCGCTCGCGAGCGTCGAGGCGTAGTTCTTGTAGTCGGTCTGGCGCGAGCTCGCGGCCTCGATCTGCGATGATGCACTGGAAAGCTGGGCCTGCACCGTCGAGGTGGCATCCAGTGCGCTGCTGGCGAGATCGAGCGCCTGGCTGACGTCGGACGAGGACAGCGACGTGCTGTTGGCGATGAATTTCAGCAGGCGCATGGTCTGCTCGAACGCAGAATTGTCGGCGGTGACGCCGTAATCCACCGTCTGATTGTCGGCGACCTTGACCGAGGCGATCTCGCTATCGCCCTGGTAATAGCTGGTGTCGGCGGTCGTCAGCGATCCGCTGCCCGATGAGAAGCTCGAAAGATCGACCGGCGCCGTCGTGACATCGGCGCCGCCGAAGACATATTCGCCGTCATACTGCGTGTTCAGCAGCGATCCCATCTCCTGCAGCATGTCTTTGGCCGAGCTGATCAGCGAGGCCGTCGACGAGCTGCTGCCGGTGGTGGCGGCGGAAAGCTGTGAACGCAAATTGGTGATGAGGGTGGTCATCGATCCCACCGCCGAGTACATCGCCTGAACCTTGCTGTCGGCGAGCGTCGAGGCATCGATATAGGATTGCGCACGCGTCACCGATACCTGCAGATTGACGACGCTCTGGGTATCGGCGCCATAGCCGGCAAAGTCCTGCGACTTGACGCCCGAGGATTCCTGGATCTGCTCATTGGCCATGATCGATTGCGTCCGCAGCGCCGCCGCGATCATCTGGTCGGAAAGCGCAAAGGTGGCCACGCGCATCGTCATGGGACTTCTCCTACTTCGAGCAATCTATTCGTTCACCTCTCCCCGCGAGCGGGCAGAGGTGAAAAGCGCTTCTAGCCCGCCTGGATCGCGCTGATCAGCGACGAGAACATGGAATTGATGACCTGGATCAGCTCCGAGGCCGCCGAATATTTGTTCTGCAGCGCGCTGAGCCGCGCCGTCTCCTCGTCGATGTTGACCCCCGACTCCGAGGACATCGAATTGGCATAGGTCGATTGCGCCGTCTCCTTCAGCGTGTAGTTCGAAGACGCCTGCGATGCCTGCGTCGCGATATTGGAGACGATGGCGGCGGCATAGTCGGTGAAGGAGCCGGTCGTCGCGGCAAGCCCGCCGGCGGCGGCAAAACTGGTCGATCCCGTCATTGCGTTGTCGAGCGCATCGACGATGGTCGCAGACCCCGACGACAGCACCTGGCTTCCGGCACTCAGGCTCGTCGAGGAGTCCAGCGTTGCGGTCGGCAGTGCCGCGGAACCACTGAGCAAATCGCTGCGCACGGCGATATCGGAGGCGTTCGAACCGGTAAGCAGATCGTTGAGGCCGAAATAATCCGAAAAGCCCTGATCGCTACTGCCGACCGAGCTGGTCATCTCGTTGATGGAGACGCCGTCGCCCGAGTCCGCAGCCGTGAGCACCAGATGGCCGGAAGAATCGATCGATGCCGTCACATGCGAGGTACTAGATTCATTGTTGATTGCATTAACAACGTCCCCGACCGTGCTGTAAGAAGAGAGATCGAAGTCATAGTAGCCTGTCAGGTTGCCGCTAGCGTCCGTCTCCGCAATGCGGACGGTGCCGGTGCCGGAAAAAGCGTCCGTGCTGCTCACCGTCGTGGTCCCGGTCAGGCTGGTCGGAGGCGGGACCGACGTGCCCTGGTTGGAGACGGCATTGACCGTCGAGATGAGATTTTGAGCGAGCTCGTCAAGCTGGGATTGCGCGGCCGGCAGGGTCTTATCGCGCAGCGTGATGAGCGCCCCCACCTTGCCCGACGTGATCTGGGCGGTGATGTCGACCCCGTTCACGGTGATGCCGCTGAACCCGCCCGAGGCGTAAGTGGTCGCCGCCGTCACGTTGGAGGCCGTGGTATAGCTCAGCGTATGCGCGGTGCTGTCGACCAGCGGCTGGCCCGAGGTGGTGTAGACCTGTAGATCGCCGCTGGAGGTCGTATAGTAGTTCACGTTCATCATCGAGGCGAGGTCCTGCAGCGCCGAATTGCGCTGGTCTTCGAGATCGGCGGTCGACTGCCCGGCGGCGGCCTCCTGCTTGATTTCCTTGTTGAGGTCCGCGATCTGCTTGAGATCACTGTTGATGCTTTGCACCGACGAGGCGATGTCCTGGTCGGCATTGGAACGCAAATTCTGGATGCCGCTCGACGTGTCCTGCAATTGGGTCGTGACGGCATCGAGCGCGCTGATCACATTCGACTGCAGCGACGGGCTCGAGGGCGTGCCCTCCAGCGACGACAGCGCCGATTCGAACGATGCCAGCGTGTTGGCTAGCGACGTGCCGGTCGTCGTGCTGTCGGAGGTCGTGGAGCCATCCACCGTGCCATAGAGCTGCTCGAGCTGGGTGAGATAATTGTTGGTCGTGTTGGCGGAGCCGAGATCCGAGGTGGCGCCGATCAGCGACTTCAACAGCAGCTTGTCGATGGTGGTGCTGATGCCGGTGATGGTGACGGCGGTGCCGACACCCGCGGTGACCAGGCTCGCCTGATTGGCGGTCTCCTCGGTGTAGCCGGCGGTGTCCGCGTTCGAGATGTTCGACGACGCGACGCTGATCTGAACCTGCGTTGCCGAGAGGCCGCTAAAGGCGATGAGCCGAGCGATATCAAGCGAGGACAATGCAACCTCCCGTCATCAAGGACCGGTCAGGCCCGAACGTTGGTACTGTAGGATGCCGAGCGCGCGGTGCGGCGGCCGCCGGCGCCATAGGGTGAGACATTGGCGATCTGCTCCCGGATCGCCTGCATCACGGCTTCGATCCTGCGGTTGCTGGCATCGATCGCCGCGCGCAGCCGCACCAGGTTTTCATCCATGGCCTCGCGCAGCTTCAGGATCCGCTCCATGAGCTGCTCGCGCAGCACCCGGTCCTGCACATGCAGCTTCGCGGTCTTCGCCGCGCATTCGGCCACGCACTCCTGGAACAAATCGGCGAGCCGGTTCTTCTCGTCGACCTGCTTGAGGCGCGAGGCCGGCAAGCCCTTGGAAAGCTCCGCGTTCTCCTCTGTCACGATCGAGAGCAACTCGTCGATCAGCGCAATGAGGGACCTGACGTGCATGTCGTTTCCCGATGCACGCTTGGCGGTGATGTTCTGTACCGGAATCATGCTGTCGCTCCCATTCTTTCAGTGCCGACCCTGGCGCGGCGCGCGAACTGCGCTCGTGCCCCATGCATACGCCTTGATCGCCGTGAGCCTGACCGTCGCGCGCCTCATATCCTCGTCGAGGCGCGCGCATTCGCTTGCCAGTTTGCGCTGTGCGGTCTGGATGTCGTCCATCAGCGCGAGAAGCTGCGCGCGATCGCCTGCCTTCAGCGCGCCGGCACGAGCCGTCAGTCGCCGCAGCTTGCGCAGCAGCGCCTCGCCCTCGCCGCCCCTCTTCAATTTACCTGCGCCGGCCATGACTACCTCATCGCCGAGATCAGCGTGTCGTACATCTTGTTGACGGTGGTCACCACCTGCGAAGCCGCCGAATAGGCCTGCTGCGCCGAGATCATGTTGCTGAACTGGCCGCTGGTGTCGGTCGTGCTCGACTCCAGCTCGCTGCCGTAGATGGTGCCCGCCCCATTCTCGCCGGACCCGTGCAGGGTTGCGTTGCCCGAGGTTGCCGTCGCCGAATACATGCCGTCGCTGCCCGCCGAGAGCCCGTTCGGATCGGTGAAGGTCGCGACCGCGATCTTGTAGATCGGGATGGTCTCGCCATTGGAATAGGTCGCATCGACCAGGCCGGTGTTCTTGCTGACGGAAATGCTGCTCAGCGTGCCGCGCGCATAACCATCCGGCGTGATGCTGGTGACGTCGACCGCCGGCGTGGTCTCGCCGGATGCGTTTTGCGTCAGTTTGCTCAGATTGAGGTTGATGGTGCTGCTGCTGGCGCCGTTGGTCCAGGCGACGCTGATTTGTGGCGGAGTTGGACTGGTTGAGGACAGTGATCCGTCGCTGTTGAAATTGAGCGTGACCGAGGTTGGGGTACCGCTCGAGCTGACGATGCTGGTGGTGCCGAGCGACGTACCTGACGACGTGGTCGGATCGCCGAACTGCGCCGTCCAGGCGTTGCTGCCAGTCTTGGTCCAGGTGACCGAGATTGTGGCGGGATCGCCGAGCGAATCGTAGACAGACATCGAGCTGGTGAAAGTGGCGCCCGTGGCGGCGTCGGACGGCAAGTTCGCATCGAACGCCACATTTGCGGTGGCGCTCGCAATGCTGCCCGCGGCCTGCGTATTGATGGGCACCGGGGCGGCGGTCTCGTCGGCGGCGCCGGTGCTGTCGGTCGGCCAGCCCTCCAGATAATAGCCGTTGTTGACGAGATAACCCTGGTTGTCGGTGGTGAAGGCACCGTTGCGTGTATAGAAGGTGTTGCCGCCCGACAGCCCATCCGTCACCACGAAGAAGCCGCTGCCCTGGATCGCCACGTCGGTGGCGTTGGTGGTGGCCGCGAGCAGGCCCTGCTGGGTGATGTTGGCGCGGCCCGACACCGTGACGCCGCCCGCGGCATAGGACGTCGACGAGCTCGACGCCGTCACCAGGTCGTCGAACATCGCGGATGTGGTTTTGTAGCCCGTCGTGTCCGAGTTGGAGATGTTGTCGGAGATCATCGACAGCGCCGTGCTTTGCGAGGCAAGCGCCGAGATCGCCGAGGAAAGTGCGCCCGAGAGACCCATGAATAGAACTCCAGATAGTGTGTCAGGAAGTGACCGCGATAATGTTGGCGGCGCTGACGGAAACTCCGTTGACCGTCAGCGATGGCGTGGAGGTCGACGTATCGATGCCGGTCACGGTGCCGGTGATGGTCGAGTAATTGAAAACCGAGTTGCCGGCCGAGTCGGTCGCGGTGACCGAGAGCGTGTATTGTCCGCCGTCGCTGAGTTGATTGCCGCTCGAGTCCTGGCCGTTCCAGGTGAAGGTGTTGGCGCCGGCATTGCCGGTGCCGCTGCCTGTCCACACCGTGTTGCCCGAGGAATCCTTGAGCGTGAGTGTCACGTTCGAGGATGCCGCCGACAGCGAGTAGCCGAACGTCGCCGAGCCGTTGGACAGCGTCGCGGTGTCGGTTTTCGCCTCGACGGTGTGGCCGATGTAGTTGACCGAGTTCAGCGTGACGAGGCTCGAGAAGGAGCTCGCGAGCGACGACATGCTGCTGTTGATTTGCGACTGCTCGGTGAAATTCGCATACGACGTGAGCTGGTTCATGAAGTCGGTCGTGCTCGTCGCATTCAGCGGATCCTGGTTCTGCATTTCGCTGAGCAGGAGCTGGAGGAAATCGCTGGAGCTGATCGTCGAAGCCGACGAGCTCGACGAGGATGTCGTGCTGCTCGTCGTCGTGTTCGACGTGGAAGACGTCGAGGTAACAGTCATGGCAAGCTCCGGCTCTCGTCGTTGCGCGGAGCGCGCGACGGAGGCTCGTTTGCAGGTTGCATTCGTGAAGGTCGTTCGCAGATGAAACGGATGGCGCGGCCAATTCAGGCGCGAATAAATTGCGCGGAAACGATTGATTGCTCGGCAGAATTTGCCGATGCGCATCGCAAGGACGTAAGCGCGGCCGCGCGCGATCGGCGCGGCAGGACATGAGCGCGCAAGACCAGGTCAGCGCGCGACAGCGTTACAGTTGAGGTTGCAGTTGAGAATGAGCCCGGAAAGAGACGGAACCGACCGGGCGAGCGGTTTGGAGGGAAACGCCAGAGCAGTCGCCGATCTGAGCGAATCGGAGGGCGCACGCTCCGCCGTCATTGCGAGCGAAGCGAAGCAATCCAGGCTTTGTCCGCGGATACAGTCTGGATTGCTTCGTCGCTTTCGCTCCTCGCAATGACGGGCCTGGTTGAAGGCACTCGTCCGGCTCTGCAACTTGATCGGCGGATGCGCTAGATGCAGCCTCGCGTCAGATCCAGCAAAGCCGGCGCGGCAAGCGAGGGCAAGAGGCAAAGTGCCAGCAACAGCACCGGCAAGACCTTGCCGGGCTGCGCGGGACGAACCGGCTCTTCCGCGGTCTTTTGGTCGTTTTGCGAGGGCGCCGATTTCGCGGAGGCCCGGGCGGCGGCGACAATGCGGTCGGCGAGACCGGCCGGGGCGCTGATCGGCGGTCCCGCCAGCGCCTTGCGCACGGCGCGGGCCTCCTCGTGCAGCGCGCGCGCCGCGGAAGATGACGCGAGGAGTTCTTCGGCGGCCCGCCGTTGATCGTCGGGCCAATGGGAGAGATCCTCCCCCAACCGGTCGATCAAGTCCTCGAACATCGTGACGTCCATCGTCGGCGGATCCAGCTCCTTTGACAGAGCTGTCATAGAGCATTCGCGCCCCGGCGGAAACGGATTTCAACCGGAAATCCATAGGATTGCCCCGCCCATCCCCGGGGATTTGCGCGGGGCGGGAGGCTGCGTCTGCATGCCGCAGCGCCTCTATCCAGCGCCGCGGCGCCGAAGCGATTCGGCGAGCCTATCCCTGCCCGGGCGCCTTCGGGCCTCTGGTCGCATCCACGAATTGCCAGGCCTCGCGCAGTTCGCCGAGGCTTGCCACGATGCGGCCAAAATTCTCCCGCGCGCGAGGTCGGCCGTAGGCACGCAAGCAGGCCATGATCAACGCGCTATAGGTCTGGTAAAGCCGCTCGGCCAAGGCGCCGCCGCGGTTGAAATCGAGATGGTGGCTCAAGCCGCGCAGGATGGCGGTGGCGCGCATCAGGTGACCATGACCTTCCTCGAACCGGCGCGCTTCCTGCGCTTCCACCGACTTCTGCAACGACGTGATGGCGCCGTCGAACAACATCACCACCGCCTTCAGCGGCGGCACGGCGACCGCCGCGCCGCGATAGGCCTGGTTGGCTCGATAGGCAAACGGGTTCTGTGTCATCAGCCGCTACTCGATGAGTTCAACAATGCTTTGAGATAGGTGAGGGTGTTATTGGCGCTTTCGATAGCCGCCTGATAGTTGGCGTATTGGTTCTGCAACTGCGTCTGATAGGCCGACGCGTTGCTCTCGATTGTATCGACCTGGTTCTGGTAATCGTCATCCTGCGTCTGCAGATTGCTGATCAGCGTCTGCAGCGCTCCCGTGCTCGTATCCGAATAGGTCTTGGCGAGCTGGTAGATCTGCGTCGCGAGACCCGATGTCGAGGTCACGGTGATCGACTGGGACGTCGATCCGGTGTAGGTGAAGGCCATGCCGGCATAGGCGGTTCCGGCATTGCCGACGATGGTGTTTCCGCTGACGGTGAACATCGAGCTGTCGCCGTCGACGGAAGCGGAGCTGAGATTGCCGGAGGAGTCCACCGTCAGGTCGAGCGTGAACGATTGCGGCGAGGTTCCGGTATTGACCACGGCGAGCTGGCTCGAGGACGTCGTGGTCTGCGCCGAGAGCAGCGTCGTCACGCCGCTGAGATTGGTGTCCAGGATCGTCGACAGTGCACTGGTGTCGAGCTCGAGCTCGTTGTTCTCGTTGAAGGACAGTCCGAGATCGCTCATCGACAATCCGCCGATCGACGTTCCCAATACCTGCTCGATCTGGGTCATGATGTCGCGCATGGTGCTGTCGCCGAACAGCACCGCGCTCGATGCGGCAGTGCCATCCGAATTCTGCGCCTGCTGGGCGATCACGGCATCGCGGAACGTGTTGTAGTCGGTCACGAATGTCTGCAGCGCGGACTGGATCTGGCTGGCATCGGTGCCGATCGAAATGTTGAGCGTGGTGCCGCTGGGCGTCGCCTGCAGCAGATCAAAAGTGACTCCGCTGAGCACGTCCGAAATGGTGTTGGTATCGCGCGTCATCGAAATGCCGTCGAGCGAAACCTTCGCCGGCTGCGCCTGCTGCAGCACGTCGGTGAACGATCCTGAGCCGTCGGTGACACCGAGCTTGTTGAGGATGTCGTCGCCCGAGGTGCTGGAATAGCTGATGTCGGCATTGTCGTTGGTGGCTGTCAGCACCATTTCGTAGGAGCCGCTGGATACCTGGACGATCGAGGCTTCTACGTTTGTGGTCGAGGTCTGCGCGTTGACGGCATCGACGATGTCCTGCAGCGACATCGAGCTGTTGACCGTGATGCTGGCGCTGGAGCCGCCGGACAGGCCGAGCGAGAAGGTGCCGGAATAGCCGAGCGCCGTGGTCTCGTCCGATTGCGATGCGCCGATCACTTTCTCGGCGGTGGCGATCTGGGAAATGGTGAGGGTGTGATCGCCGGTTGCGGCACCGTTGTTGACGGTCATGGACAGCGCGGAGGAGGCGCTGACATCGCCGGTGGCGGAAATGGTCGCCGCGCGCGTCGCAAAGACGTTGGTCGCATACGAATTGATGACCGAGGTGGCCAGCGATTGCAGGCTGCTCGCCAGGTTGCTCAGATCGGTCTGCAAGGTCTGATAGGCCGAGATCTTGGCTTGGTTGGCGGTGATCTTGGTCTCGATCGTGGTTGCCTGCTCCAGCTTGGCAGCGACTTCGGCCTGGATCAGCGCGCTCCAATCGACGCTGGTCGAGTTGGTCGTTCCGGTCGTCGTCACCGTGCTCGACGAGCCGGTCGAACTCGACGTCGAGGAGGTCGTCCCGGTGGTGCTCGACGTGGCGCTGCTTACCGTCATGGCCCTGGGTCCGTCATGAGAGAGACCGGGCCGGCGTCATGCCGGCCCGGCTTCTTGCCCGTTAGCCGAGCAGCTTGAGCAGATATTGCGGCATCTGGTTCGCGGCGGTTTCCGCCGACACCGCAGCCTGGGTCTTCACCTCGGCCGAAGACAGCGTCGCCTGCTCGGAGGCGATATCGACATCCTTGATGGCGGAGTTCGCTGCCTGCAGGTTCTGCGTCTGGGTCGAGATCGAGCTGGAGGCGAAGTTGAACCGCGACTCCTGGGCGCCGATCTGGGCGCGGGCATTGGAGACCGTATCAACAGCGCTGCTGAGCGCGTCTAGCGCCGAGACGGCACTCGACTGCGTGCTGACGCTGAGCGAGCTGACGCCGAGCGATGACGAGGTCAGGTTCGACAAGGTGATGGTGATGGTGTCGCTGCCCGAAGAGCCGACCATGACCGAAACGCCTGACGCGAAGGAGCTGGTGCCGTCGAGCAAGCTCTGCCCGCTGTAACGCGTGCCGGAGGCGATCGAATCGATTTCGCTGATGAGCTGCGAGAATTCCGAGTTGATATAGGCGCGGCTGGATTGGACCGTGGTGCCGGAGGACGATTCCGAAGCCAGCGATTCCATACGGGCAAGGATGTCGCTGATGTTGGAGGCGCCGCCATCGGCGGTCTGCAGGATCGCGGTGGCCTGCGAGGCATTGGTCGCGGCCTGCTGCAACACGGTGACGTCGGAGGAGATGCGGGTCGAAATCGCAAGGCCCGCAGCGTCGTCGGAAGCCGAGGTGATCCGCGAACCGCTCGACAGCTTGGAGAGCGCGCTGGTCTCCTGCTGCGAGTTGATGTTGAGGTAGCTCACTGCGGCGTTGGCAGCGAGATTGGTGGAAATTACGGGCATGTAAAAGCTCCTGTGGTGATGGGCATGACATGCCGCATCCGGGATGATAACGAACGACGCGAGTTCCGGCGCCGTGCATCCTTCAAACGGAACGGCAGCGGAAGATCAGGCGGAAACTCCGCCGCTAGCGTGATTTATGGTTAGAGATCCGTAAACGCGTGACGGATGTCGCGTTCGTGCCGGCGCAGCAACTCGCGAAGCTGCTGCCGGCCGCGCTTCAAGAGCGACTCCACCGCGGCGACCGTCGTATCCATGACATCGGCGATCTCGCCGTTGCTCATGTTCTCATGATAGGACAGGATCACGGCAACGCGCTGCTGCTCGGGCAGCCGCTGCATCGCCGCGTCGAGGAGATCCCGCGCCTCGTTGCGCTCGATGACGCTGGACGCATCGGGCCTCGCATCGGCCACCTCGGGCACGACATCGACGTTCTCGGTGCGAGGCTTGCGCCGCAGATCGATGCAGCGATTGCTGACGACACGATAGAGCCAGGTCGAAAATTTCGCGCGGCCGTGCTGCCAGCGCCCGCGATGCGTCCAGATCTTGAGCATGGTGTCCTGCACCACGTCCTCGGCGTCGGCCGCGTTGCCGATGATGCGCAGCGCGATCGCATAGGCACGATCGATGTGGCGCTCGACCAGAAGGCGGAACGCAGCCTCATCGCCGGTGGCGAGCCGGTCCAGCAGTTCGGCGTCCTCGTCGCGAACATCGGTGGCTTCGACCTGAACCGTCGCAGGGATGGCGACGCCGTCACTCCACGGCGGCGCGGGATCGATCGGCGCAAGCGGCGCCTTGGTGATCTCGATCTCGGCCGGTGCCTTCATCTCAAGCGCCCAGTTCATCCCCATTCTCCAACCCGCAATGCCGATCGTGCACATTCCGCGCGGCTTCCGATGCGTTGAACGGGCTCGCCCGAAAATCCAGGCGAATATTTTTCGTTGTTTTTCAGTGGCTTATCTGGAGTTTTTTGCCGCCCGCGCGGCAAAACCTGCCGACCTGGCCAATCGCCCGGCGCAGCCCAAGGCGTCGCCGCGCCCGCGACCTGCATCGCTTTGCATGGATGCGAAAAGGATGATCGCGCCGGAAAATGCAGTCGCCACACGCGATTGCCCGACGGCAGCGGCCGCGAGCAGGCATCAACCGCTGGCTTTGTCGATGCGCACAGCGGAGCCGTCTTCGATGAAATCGCGCTGGGAAATTTTTTCCGAATCATCGCGTTGACGTTATCCGATTTTTTGAATCTGTCAGTCGCGATGCGCGCGATTTTGAATCGCGCGATGAATTTTTTCATGAGCGTGCGCCTGATCTCGCACGCTTGCACGTTTAATGATCGCGAACGGGCGGGGATTTCAGCATGAATGTCGCGATCGTCGACGCGAGAACTCGCGCGCGAAATGTTTCTGCGTGCTCGTTCGATGTTTTCGATACATTTCTATTGCGCGTATGCACGACGCCGGATGGCGTGTTTGAACGGGTGTACGAGCTTGCACGCGTTTCCGAAATGTGTCCGAATGTTTCCGCGAGTTTCGTTCAGCATCGCATTCAAGCGGAAGCGCATGCGCGCAAGAAGGCAAGGCAGCGCCGCGACTCCGTGGAAGTGCACATCTCCGACATCTATTCCTATTTTCCATTCAAGCTGTTCGGGCTTGATCGCAGCGCGCTTGATGATCTCGCCGAGGCGGAGTTTGCCGCCGAGCTCGAACTGTGCCGCGCCAATCCAGACATGGTTCAGAAATATTCGGAAATGAAGCGCGCCGGCTACCGCGTCGGCTTCATCTCCGACACCTATTGGAACTCGCAACAACTCGCGCGCCTCTTGCGTGCCTGCAGTCCGGAATTGAGCTGGGATTTCCTCTATGCGTCCTGCGATCACGACAGCGGCAAGGGCGAGAAGCTATTCGCCAAATATCTGGCGGAGCAGGGAATAGACCCGGCAAGCTCGATCCATTTCGGCGACAACGAAAAAGCCGATATCGCGGGCGCTCGGCGCTACGGAATCCGGCCGCAATATTATCCGCAAGCCAGCGCAGCATTCGCCTCCAAGCTGCAGCGCGAAACGGCCATGTTCGAATTGCTGTGTCCGGAACGGCCGTCGCGGCTCGATCATGGCGGGCGGACCTTGCGCCGCGTGGTCGCCGCAACCAGCAGCGATAAGCGTCCGGGCTTTCATCTCGGCTTGACCGTGCTTGGTCCGTTAATGACAGCCTTCGACGCTTATATCGAGGCGCGCCGCGCGCAGCTCGCCCAGGCGGGCCGACGCGTCGCCATCGGCTTCCTCGGGCGCGACGGTTTCCTGCCACATCGCATCTGGCAGGATGCGCACGGAGAGGCGGCCTATCTCGAAATCAATCGCCGCGTCAGCCTGCTCGGCTCGGCCGATACACTCGAGCCGTTGTGCGATCTGCTTGAAAAGCTCGGCAAGATCGACGAGCCGAGCTTTGCACAGATGTTCACTATCCTGCCGCCGGCGGTGAAGGCATTTTTTGCGAAATGCCCGGATGGGGTCGCCACCGGCCGCGACATCAGCCGCGCCCTGCCCCGCCTCGTCGATGCTGGCCACGTCGCCCAGATCGCCGCAGGCATCCGCAAGCGGCTGCTCGATTATCTGCGCAACACGATTCCCGATTTTGACTCCTGCACCGATTTGATGCTCATCGATCTCGGCTATTCCGGCAGCGTACAGAAGGGATTGCGGCGCATCTTCGATCGCGAAGGCATCACCACCCGCCTCCACGGCACTTATCTGTTGTCGCTGGATGACGCCTTCTACGATGTCGCCGAATGCGACACCGCCGAGGGCCTGGTCTCCGACCTCGTCGTGACACCCCATGCCAAGCGCATGATGCTGCGCAACGTCGCGCTGCTGGAACAGATCTGCTGCGCGGCCGAGGGATCGGTGCGCGATTATCGCGACGGAGAGGTCCTTCGCGAGGACAATCTCTGCCCGGCGGACCAACTCGCCTTGGCGGCCGAGATTCAGACGGGGGCGCGCACCTTTGCGGCGCAGGCGCGCGGGCTCGCTCCGCGCTACGGCCTGCGTCCCTACGCAGCCTCCGATGTCATGGCGCGTTGGTCGGCGGCGATATTGGGACGCCTGTTGCTGCTGCCTGACGACGATGAGCTCGTTCTGTTCAGCAATTTCAGTCACGACATCAATCTCGGCACGCGCAAGATGGTGCCGATGCTCGACAGCAATACAGTCAAGGATCAGGTGATTGCGCGCGGGCTGCCGATCGCCTGCACGGCCCCCGAGCCGCCGATGTGGCTCGCCGGCAGTCTTGCGAGCATCTCTTCATCTCATGCCTATCTCTATGTGCTGTTCGGCACCAACCGGCTGCCGCCCAACGTGTTCGGCGAGACGGCGTGCGGTTCGCTTGGCATCGGACTGTTTGGATCGAACGGACGGGCCACGATCGAGACGATCACCGTCTTTCAGAGCGGGCTCGGCGAGTTGCGGCTGCGCATTCCGATCGCGCGAGACATGGCTGTGGCGACCATCGCCGTTCCGCTCGGCAAGCTCGCGCGCGACGGCATCATCCACGGCGTTGTCGTGCAGTCGGGCAAGGACACAGCTCAGGCCGCCGATAATCCGGACGTCGTGCGGGTCGCCGACGACAGGCTGATCTTTGCCGGCGTCGCGCGCAACGGCCGCCACTACCGCGCCGACGACGAGCGCGGCTGCCTGCTGGTCCGGGTCGACCCGCCGGGCAGCAAGGTAGCGATCTACACCATCTCTCTGGCCTCGCTCGACTGCGACCGCATCGTTGCCGTCGGAGAGGGCGAGCGGAGCATGATGCTCAAACAGCAAATGGCGTGATGGCGTCTCTTAAGCTCGCCCGCCCGCTTCGGTTCTTGTTCAAGCGTGAGCTCCGCGCAAACGCTTTGCGTTCGTGACGGCGGAAGGCCGGCCTCCCCGGAAGGGCGATGGGGTGCTTCGGCCTTCGCAAGACGACGAGTTCAGGAGCCACATGCTCAAGACCATCATCCTTCTCACAGCCACACCGCACCAGCAGCATGCGCTCAGCGTTCTCCTGATGGCCCACAATCCCGCGCTGTCGTTCCGCAAGGCGTTGAGGCTCGAGGATCTTGCCGCGATCGAGCCCGCGGTGTGGCGCAACGCGCGGCTGGTGGCCTTCACGACCGGTGTCATTGTTCCGCAAGCGATGCTGGAGGCGTTGGGTCACGGCGCCTATAATTTCCATCCCGGGCCGCCCGATTATCCGGGATGGGCGCCGGCCAATTTCGCGATCTACGACGGCGCCCCACGTTTCGGCGCAACCATGCACGTGATGGCCGCAAAGGTGGATTCCGGCCCGATCGTCAGTGTCGAATCGTTTGTCGTTCCAGACAATATCAGCGTGCGTGAACTCGAACAGATCGCTTACGTGCGCCTTGGCCACCTGTTTTGGCGGAAAGCGCGCGAGATCGCCTGCGAGCCCGGACCGCTGCCGACGCTGCCCATTGGCTGGAGCGGAACCAAGAGCACCCGGCAGATGTATCGCGACTATTGCGAGCTTCCCGCAAACATCGGCGCCGCCGAGCTCAAGCGCCGCATTCGTGCTTTCGATGATGATTTTCGCGGCATTCCCCTCACCATCACCCTGCATGGCCTGCGTTTTCACCTGAACGGCGTGATGGGGCGCCAGGCCGAGCCGCCGCCGCATGTCGATGCGCCATCGCTTGCAGCATTCGAAATGCGCGCCTGAGCAATCCAGACTGTATCGGCGGACAAAGTCTGGATTGCTTCGCGGAGCCTGTCATCGGGCCGCGCTTCGCGCGGACCCGTTGGCTCGCAATGACGGCGGAGCGCGCGCCCTCCGATTTCGCTCAGCCCGGCGACTGCTCCAGCGCAATTTCGCCTGAATTCGGCGTGCCGACCGTATCAGTCATGTGCCCTCATGACCCGGTCGATCAAGCATGAATGATGCAAACGAAAAGTGTCCCCCGCAAAGCGAACTGGATGGGCTTTGCCTCGGCGAGATCCAGCGCTACCGCCTGCGCCAGCTTGTCCGACGCCATCGCGGCACCGTTGTGTGGGACGGCAGCAGCGCCATAGAGGCGCCCGACCTCGCCGTGGTCGTCTTGAATGCGGAAAATCCGGCCCGGATCGAAATGCTTATCGGCTCGCTGCACGAGAACTCGATCATCATCATTCCGTTCGGCGAGAATCCCGCATTCGACTTTCTCAAATCGAAGCTTCATCCCTATGGCTCGATCGGCTCGCAAGGCACGACGGCGCCGCATCACGTCTGGTGGGGCGGCGTCAAACCCGTCTCGGTGCCCACTGGGCTTTATCCCAGGCAAGATACGTTATTCCTTTCATCGTTCCTGCGCACCTTCCCCTTCGAGGACAGCCCGCAGCGGCTGGCCGCCGACTTCACGCGCCTTGGACTGCAGAGCGTCATCGAGGGTGTCGATGTCGCTGCGCCATCGAGCGCGACATTCAAGATCGACTTCATCATTCGGCAGTGGGAGCGCGCAAACCGTCCCATCTTCTGGATCGCCCCCAACGCAACCGTCTGCCGGCACCCCGTGCTGCCGCAAGCCATCGGATGCGACTTCGCGGTTTACAAGTCGCGCACCGGCCAGATGGAAACGGGGGTCCTGTTCTTTCATCAGACCGAGCCGGCGCGCTCGCTGCTCGATACCTGGCAACGCCTGAGCCGCGATTATCCCGACGTGCCGGAAGCCTTCCTGCTCGATCAGGCCTGGACGCTGCTATCCTCGCAGCGCCAGATCGAGACCGCCTGGCTGCCGGACGACTACTGGCGGGCGGCCGACAACGCAAAAGGCCGGCCCGCCGTCATTCAATACGACCGTGCCGAGCCCTCGGTCGCGCCGGATCCATTGATCGCGTCGCGTTTCCAGCGCGCGCGGCGATACGGCAGGCATCAGGCGCCGGAGTCGCATTTGATCATGCAGGGATCATCGCAGACGGGCGGGGCGATCACGGTGCTGATCCGGGACGTCTTGGCCGGCGATGCCGAGAGCGTCAGCGGCGCGATCGAAGCCGCGGCGCGAGCCTTTGCGACCGACCCGGGCGGATTCTCCAGGATGGAAGTGGTGCTGTGCGCCTGGGACGAAGACGTCGATTCCGTCATGCAGATTGCCGACGATAGCTGGGTGTTGCTGACCGATCCCTCCGAGCGGCTGCAGTTGAACGCCTTCAGCAAGCTCCCGATTTCCGAGGACAGGATTGGAGCAGCCGCGCACCCTATCTACTCCGCCACCGCCGCCGCGTACTCGACGCAGATATTCCGCCTGGCCGACGCGTCGCTCGGCGCCAAATTGAAACGAAGCGGCAAATACAGCAGATCGCTTCTCAAGCGCCCGCTGCTGGAGGCGCGTAGCGAATAGGGCCCCGCAGCGACGCCATTGCGGCGGTCGAGAGTACGCGCGCAACATCCGCCGTCATTGCGAGCGTGAGCGACGGCGGATCGCAATGACGCGCTGCTCAACCTTGCTCGTTCACCGGCACCGTGTAGTTGAGAACGAGACGGCCGCCGTCCGGATAGATGGTCTGCCCAGTGATGTAGGATGCATCCTCGCTGGCAAGAAACGCCACGACGGAGGCGACCTCGCTCCGCTCGCCGCAGCGTCGGGCCGGCGTTCGCGACAGCACGCTGCGCCGCGCATCCTCGGAGGAGAAGATCGCCGAGGCGACCATCTCCGTCAAAATCGTTCCAGGTCCCACTGCCACAACGCGGATGCCGTGCGGCGCGAGCGCCACGGCCGCAACCGAAGTGAGCTGCTTCATGCCGCCCTTGGACATGGCATAGGTCGCAAGCGAGGGAATCGCGAGCAGCGCATTGACCGAGGACATGTTGATGATGACGCCGCCGCCCCCTTGCGCGATCATCTGCCTGGCCGCGGCCTGCACGCCGAAAAACGCGCCCTTCAGGTTGATCCCGATGATCTCGTCGAACTCCTGCTCGGAGATCTCGAGAAAATCCCGGTTGCGAGCAACGCCCGCATTGTTGACCATGATGTCCAGCCGACCGAACTCCCTGGCAGCGGAGGCGACCAGATGGTCGACGTCGGCGCGCCTGGCGACATCGGCCACGACGGCGCGCAGCTCATTCGGGCGGCCGAGCTCGCTGGCAGTCTTGGCAAGGGCCTCGCCATCGACATCCGAGATGACGACCTTCACGCCGTCCTGCAGGAATCGTTCGGCGCAGGCCCTGCCGATGCCGCGCGCCGCGCCGGTGATGGCGGCAACTTTTCCGGATAATGTCATGCTCCCGCCTTCTCGATGACTGCGCCTCGCCTGGCTGAGCCGGCGACGCCGCCAATCGCATGGATTTGCAAGCCGCAAGATGAGCACGAAACCGGCCGTTCCGAAAGGCCGGCAATTGCACGCGCGGCGCGGGTGCGCTCAGAAGTCCCGATAGCTGCGGTACCAGGCCACGAACCGGCGGATACCCTCCTCGACGGAGGTCGCGGGGCGGAAGCCGACGTCGCGGGCAAGATCGTCGATATCGGCGTAAGTCGCCGGGACGTCTCCCGGCTGCATGGGCAGGAATTCCTTGACGGCCTTGCGTCCCAGTTCCTCTTCGAGGATCGCCACCACCCGGGTCAGCTCTTCCGGCTTGTTGTTGCCGATATTGTAGATGCGCCACGGCGCGGCGCTGGACGCCGGATCCGGCGCCGCGCCCGACCATGTCGCCTTGCCCTGCGGCGCGCGATCGATCAGCCGGACCAGCGCGTCGGTGACGTCATCGACATAGGTGAAGTCGCGCCGCATCTGCCCATTGTTGAACAGCTTGATCGGCTGACCCTCGATGATGGCCTTGGCGAAGATGAACATGGCCATATCCGGCCGCCCCCATGGGCCATACACCGTGAAGAACCGCAGGCCGGTCGTGGGAATCCTGTAGAGGTGGCTGTATGCATGCGCCATCAGCTCGTTCGCCTTCTTGCTGGCGGCATAAAGACTGACGGGGTGATCGACGTTGTCGTGCACCGAGAACGGCAACTTGGTATTGGCGCCATAGACCGATGAGGACGAGGCGAACAGCAGGTGATGACAGCCGGTATGCCGACAGCCCTCCAGGACGTTCATGAAGCCTGCGAGATTGGCGTCGACATAGGCGTGCGGATTTTGCAGCGAGTATCTGACGCCGGCCTGCGCCGCCAGGTGAATCACGACAGCAAAGCGATGGCGTGCGAACAGCTCGCTGATGGCGGGGCGATCGGCGAGATCCAATTTCTGGAAGCTGAACGAAGGGTGGTTGCCCAGGATATCAAGCCGGGCCTGCTTCAGCGCGGGGTCATAATAGGAATTGAGGTTGTCGATCCCCACGACCCGCCGGCCGGCCTGCAGCAAGCGCTGGGCGACGTGGAAGCCGATGAAGCCGGCGGCGCCCGTCACCAGGACGCTTGCGTCCGCGCTTTCATTCGTCCCGGACACCATGATCGCGTCGGCTCAGTAGGCCAGCGGCTTCGGCTGTCCGACGCCACAATAATGGAAGCCGTTTCGCATCACCTCTTCCGGTGAATAGATGTTGCGCAGATCCACGATGACCGAGCTTGCCATGACGGCGGAAAGCTCCTTGAGATCGAGCGCCCGAAACTGCTCCCACTCGGTGACGATGACGACGGCGTGCGCGCCCTTGGCGCAATCATAGGCGCTCTTGCAGAAGGTCACGTTCTCCAGCACCTTCTCGGCCTGCGGCATGCCGACCGGATCGAAGGCCCGGATCTCCGCGCCCATGTCCTGCAGCGCCGTGATCAACGGGATCGAGGGAGCATCGCGCATGTCATCGGTGTTGGGCTTGAACGTCAGGCCCAGGACGGCAATGCATTTCCCGCGCAAATTGCCGTTGCCGCCGAAGGCATGGGCTACTTTCCGCGCCATCGCGCGCTTGCGCTGATCGTTCACGGCAACGACGGTTTCGACGATCCGCAGCGGCGTCTCGTTGTCCTGACCGGTCTTGATCAGGGCCATCGTATCCTTCGGAAAGCACGATCCGCCGAAGCCGGGGCCGGCATGCAGGAACTTCATGCCGATGCGGTTGTCGAGCCCGATGCCTCGCGCGACCTCCTGAACGTTGGCGCCGACCTTCTCCGCCAGGTCGGCGATTTCATTGATGAACGCAATCTTGGTCGCGAGAAAGGAGTTGGCCGCATATTTCGTCAGCTCGGCGGTGCGGCGGTCGGTGTAGAGGATGGGCGGCGCGTTGAGATGAAGCGGCCGATAGACTTCGGTGATGACGCTGCGGGCGCGCGCTTCATTGGCCCCGATCACGATCCGGTCGGGATGCTTGAAGTCGCGGATCGCGGCGCCCTCCCTGAGGAATTCCGGGTTCGACACGACGGCAAATTCCGCGTCCGGATTTTCCTCGCGGATGATCCGCTCGACCTCGTCACCGGTGCCGACCGGCACCGTCGATTTCGTCACCACGACGGTGAATTTCGAGAGCGATCGCGCGATCTCGCGCGCTGCCGCGTAGACGTAAGAGAGATCGGCGTGTCCGTCACCGCGCCGCGATGGCGTGCCGACCGCAACAAAGACCACATCTGCATTGGCGACCGCGGGCTTCAAGTCGATATCGAAGGCGAGGCGCCCCTGGCTCACATTGTTCGCGACCAGTTCCGCGAGCCCCGGCTCGTGGATCGGAATCTGCCCGGCTTTGAGGGCGGCGATCTTGCCGTCGTCGTTGTCGATGCAGGTCACATGATGTCCGAAATCGGAAAAGCACGCTCCGGACACCAGGCCGACATAGCCGGCGCCTATCATGGCAATGCGCATCGAGGGTCCTACCTGATGATCTGTATTTCGAGGTTGTCGATCGAATTGTCGGGAAGCCCCGAGCGAGCGCGAGATGAGACTAGGTTCAGTTGCTGCTTCGATGGCTCACCTCGCCCCAGCGGGGAAAGGTGAACCCAATCCGCAGCAGGTGCCGACTCAACCAAACGACATCGCGCGCTAGCCATTCAGGATCGACGCTCCATCCATGTGTCGCGGAAAGAAGAAGAAGTTGTTGACGTAGGACGTTCCGCTTTTCCGTCCGCCGTCGGGAAGAAGGACGGTCTCGTCCTGCAATTCCTCGACCTGGAACTGATGAACCGGGAAGGCGCTGCCGTCCTTGAGGAAGTAGCCCCGGTAGGCCCTCCGCGCGAAGAAATCGAAGAGCAGCCGAGTCGCCTGCTCGCGATGCCGGTCCTCCGCCTCGACCAGGAACACCGGCTGACTATTCTCGAGCAATTCGACCGCGCCATTGAGGACATTCAGCTCGTGCCCTTCGACATCGACTTTGACGAAGGCGACGTCCTCGTGGACGATCGCATCGAGCCGTGCCGTCGGCACCTTCGTGGCGACAACCGCCTGGTTCGAGCCCACAAGCCGCGGCTCCAGCGAAGCCAGGCCATAGACCGGCTGGTTGTTGTCCTGGGGGATGAACAGCTCGGCATCGCCGACCTGATCCGACAAGGCGATCTCGTGAACGTTCACGTTCGACGCCGCGGTTCGCCGCAGCAGCTCCGCCATCTTGGGCGACGGCTCGAAGGCATGGACCTTTCTGGACAGCCGCGACAGCTTGCGGGTGTAGAGGCCGCAGTTTGCACCGACATCGACGGTGACGGCCCCTTCCGGAACGATCCTGTCGAGAAAATTGAGCTCCTGCTCCGCCGTTTTGGGCCGGTGCATGAAATGCCATTGCAGCCAGATTGACGGGAATGCTTCCTTCAGTAGCTCTTTGGTTCGCTGCCTGGCACTCATCTGCGACTGATCTCTCCTGTTGCCGATCATCGGGAATTAGACCCGATGATAGATATCCTGGATCCGAACGATGTCGTCCTCGCCGAGATAGGATCCGGACTGCACCTCGATCAGGTTGAGCGGCACCTTGCCCGGATTCTCGATCCGGTGCGTGCAGCCCAGCGGCACGAACACCGATTCGTTTTCACGCACCATGATTTCCTCGTCATCTCGCGTGACGATCGCGGTCCCATTGACGACCACCCAGTGTTCGGCGCGGTGATAATGTTTCTGCAATGACAGCTTGGCGCCGGGATTGACGGTGATCCGCTTCACCTGAAAGCGCTCGCCGGCATGGATCGATTGATAATAGCCCCATGGGCGATGCACGCTGAGCCTCTCGGTCGCCGAGCGGTGGCCGTTCGTCTTCAGGCGCTCGACGATCCTGGCGACGTCCTGGTCGCGGTCCCGCCTGGTCACGAGCACCGCGTCCGGTGTCGCGGTTACGACCAGATCATCCACGCCGAGCGCAACCACCAACTGACCTTCGGCCCGCACATAGCACCCGGAGGAGTCTTCCAGCACCACGTCGCCGACCGCTACGTTGCCGGCGCTGTCCTTGTCGCCCAAGCCCCACAGTTCGGACCAGCTCCCGACGTGATTCCAGTCGAACGACGCCTCGACGACCACGGCCTTGCCGGTTTCCGCCATGACCTTCTCGACGGACGCGGCCGGGCAGGCTTCGAAAGCCGCTTCCTCCAGGCGCAGAAAATCGAGATCGCGGGTCGCGCCCGCAAGCGCGGCACGACACGCGCTCAGCAGGTCCGGCGCGCGTGCTTCGAGTTCATCGATGAGCTGCGATGCCGGCAGCAGAAAGATTCCGTGACCGTCGCCAGACCACGTCCCGATCGCCGTCAAGTCGGCGTTATCTGTACCGCTCGCGGCATAGCGCACGGCCGGAATCGCTTCCACCGCCGAACCGGCCTGAACGCCTCCGGCCTGCTTTTCTCCTGTCCGGCTGCCGCCGAACAGGACGAAGCGTCCTTTGTGCGCGGCGGCTAGGCCATCGGAAAGTGCGGCATGAAACGCGGCGCGGTCCCTAACCCAATGATCGACCGGCATGACAAGAAGCATGGCATCGGGATCCGAGCGAACCGCAAGCAGCGCGGCGGTCGCAACGGCCGGTGCCGTTCCCTTCGCGAACGGCTCTAGCACGATCGTGGCTGCGGACAGTCCGACGCCGCGCAGTTGTTCACCGATCATGAAACGATGTTGCACATCCGCGATCACGATCGGTTCGACGAACAGCGACCGATCGGCGACGCGCAGCGCGGCCTCCTGCAGCAGCGTTCGTTCGCCCAGGACGGACAGCAACTGTTTCGGATAGGTTTCGCGAGACAGCGGCCACAGCCGCGACCCCTCTCCGCCTGACAAGAGAACGGGAGTTATGCGGCCGCCCGCCTGCGTCGCCATGCCATCACCCATGCTGATCAAACAATTCAACGGAACTAGAAGCCGCTGCCCGACAGAAACTCCCTGCGGATCGTTCGCAGGATGATCATGATGTCCAGGCGGAGTGACCAATTCTCGATGTAAGAGAGGTCGTAATCGATCCGCGAGATCGCAGGATCGGCTTGCGCGGTGGAGCCCCTGTAACCGCTCACCTGAGCCAAGCCCGTGATCCCGGGCCGCGTCGTATGGCGCTGGAAATAATACGGCACCAGGTCTTCATAAAGACGATCCGCCGCCAGCATTCCCGGCACGTGCGGACGGGGCCCGACCAGCGACATATCGCCCTTGATCACGTTGAAGAGCTGCGGGATTTCATCAAGGCTGGTTTTCCGCAAGACCCTGCCGATCCAGGTGACCCTCGAGTCGCCCTGCACCGTCTGCTTCACGCCGGCCACATCGCAGGCGTCGACGCGCATCGAGCGGAATTTGTAGATCTTGAAACGACGATTGCGATAGCCGTAGCGATACTGAAAGAACAGCACCGGCCCTCGCGAGGTCAGCTTGATGGCGATCGCAATCGCGATCAACAACGGTGCAAAAAACAGCAGAGCCGTACCTGCCGCAACGATATCGAACAGGCGCTTTCTAAGCGAACTTGCCGGCTCGATGCGCGATGCGTTGCGCGCGTGCCGGCGACCGTATCTGTGTCTTCCATATCCGTAGGCGCCGCTGCCGCATTCGACCGGTCTGACCGCGATGAATCCTCGCTCGCTGCGAAACGGCGCGACATTGTCCTGTTGCAAACGCGCTGCGATGGTGGCCGCCATGGCTTTTGCCTCTGCTGAAAAGTTGGTCACTCCAACCGGCGGAAGACAGCGCAGCGGTGCATTCGGCAACGGCGCCCAGCCGCCACCGTGACTTTCGCAGATGCGAACTCTAGCAAGCACAAACCACGCGATGATCCGCCTTTGTCTAAAATTTTTCCGAAGTTCTTGAACGAAATTGGGCAGCGAAACGAAAATGTTGCGCTTCCATTTCGCAACGCGGCGTCGACTTGCTTGTGCGTCGCAGAAAATCTCTGCTGCGAAAAGCAGTTAGTGTGACCTGCGCAAAAAATACGCTGCGCACATCTCGACGCAGCCATGCAGAATTAAAAAATTAGGAACCTTTTGCGCGCGAGCGAACGGTGAAAACTTGCGCATGTTTCCTCGAAAGCGACGAAAGCCCCGCGTCCGCCGGACGCCTGGATTTGCTTTTACGCGACAGGCTTCATGGAAAAATAAGCGTTGCTCCCGTACTTACCCGGCTTGCACCAGTCGATACGGAAGTGTCAAAATTCTCCTATGATAGCGCCGCTGCGAAAGGACGTTACAACTCCAGTTGACGTTTTCCCTGTCTCTCGACCGCGCGGGGAGGCATCGATGTGCGCTGAACGTGCCGAGCCGTATCCGGTCGACCCGCATCTCGAGCCGCGCGATCCACCCGATCGCAAGCTCCGGAACCGGATCCTGCTTGCCAATATGATGGCCTGGGTCGCGATCATCGCGTTCGTCCGGTTTATTTTCTGTTAAGCGCGGGCGCCGATCCGGACAACTCCGCTTTTGTTTGACCGGGAAGCGGTTCCATGATGGCTATTGCGGATCATGCCACGGCGATCCGCTACCGATTCTCCACCCATCGCTCATTCGACTCCAGCAGAAACGCGCATTTACGCCGTCGGCGATGTTCATGGCCGCGCCGATTTGCTGAGCGAAACCATGGAGCGTATCGATGAGGACCTGTGGCGCAGGCCCGTCTCTTACGCAGTCGAAATCTATCTCGGCGATTACGTCGATCGCGGTCCGGACTCCAAAGAAGTCATAGATCTGCTCGCGACCCGCCTGGTCCGAAACAACGCAGTCTGCCTACGCGGCAATCACGAGGAACTGTTGGAGCGTTTCCTGTACGATCCGGCCATTCTCTCCCCGTGGCTCAAGCTCGGCGCCATGCAAACGCTCGCCTCCTACGGCGTGTCCCTGCGTCACGACGGCGCGGAGAGCCACTATGATCTGCATCAGCGCTTTTGTCGTGCGTTTCCAAGAGCACACGCGCTGTTTCTCAAATGCCTAAAGCCCTGGATTTGTTGCGGCGACTATTTGTTCGTGCATGCTGGCATCAAGCCGAACGTTCCCCTGGATCGACAGACGATGCGGGACCTTCTCTGGATCCGAAGTGAGTTTCTGGATTCTCCTCGCGATCACGGCAAGCTCATCGTTCATGGACACACACCGGTTCCGCATCCGGACGTGCGCTCCAATCGGATCAACATCGACACCGGCGCATGGCGCTCCGGAATTTTAACATGTGTTATTCTCGAGGACACTTCGATCCAGTTTCTATGAGTGATGTCTTTGCATGAGCAGACAACAGACGTCTCGCTCACATTTTTTTGCCTTCTTTGATCAACAATCATTCGCCGCTGATTTCTGTCTCTTGCCTGTCTCTTGGGGATACACTCATGCAGCGACGATCGACGCGCGCCGTCGGATTCTCTTTACTCCTTGCTCTGAGCATGTTTGCCGCGTCAGGCCTCGCCTCTCGCTCCGTGGCCTGGGCGCAACATGCCTCACTGCCGGCGCCGACCGCGTCCACCTATGTACTTGGGCCGAATGATCGCGTTCGCGTGAAGGTCTACGGGGAGCCCGACATCACCGGAGAGTACGAGATCGACAGCACCGGGCACATCTCGGTTCCGCTGGCCGGCCGCATCCGCGCCGAAGGTCTCACAACGCGACAGCTTGAGAGCGCGATCACCTCGGCCTTGGCCAAGGGCATCGTCCGCGATCCTCGCGTGAACGTCGAGGTCGCGCTTTATCGGCCCTATTACATTCTCGGCGAGGTGAAGAAGGGCGGCGAATATCCCTATCGCCTCGGTTTGACCGTATTGGATGCCGTGGCGAGCGCCGGCGGCTTCACCTACCGCGCCAACGAAAACAAGGTCTATCTGCGGCGCGCGGGAGCGGGGACCGAGGAAGTCTACTCGCTGGACGCGCCGATCCCGGTCTTTCCCGGCGACAATATTCGCATCCCCGAACGCTGGTTCTAACGCGCATCGAAGGACGTTGCGCCAGCGCGGCCGCCCACGTGCCGCGCATCCGGGGCGATATCCTCGTCTGACCCGCGCTTTCGGCTTCACAACGAAGGAACGGATTGCGGCATGCCATGATGCACAGATCTACTGTCAATCCGCTGGCGCCAACGATGGCACTTTCGCATGTGCTGAACTTCGCTCGCGCCATTGCCGCTCTGCTCGTCCTGTTCTTTCACGTCCGCTCGACGCTTGTCGTTCCCTATGACTCTCTGATTGCACGCAACTGGCTCAGCAGTGCCTTCTTTATGATCACGACGTTCGGACACGACGCGGTGATCGTGTTTTTCGTTCTCAGTGGTTACCTGGTCGGCGGAGCCGTCCTTCGCATCGACATGCGATCGCCGCGCGACATCTGCGAGTATTGGCTGGACCGCAGCATCCGAATTGGGCCGGTCCTGATCGCGGCGACGGCTCTGTCGGCCACGCTGCAACAGTTCGCGCCGAACTTGGGATGCGACGACACGCCGCAGACCGTACTCGGGAATGCGCTGGGATTTCAAAACTTCCTGGTCAGGCCGCTCTGTAACAATCTGCCGCTGTGGAGCATCTCGAACGAAGTGGTGTACTATTTCGCGTTCCCCGTGATGGTCGCCATCTTCGCCCGGGTGTTTTCAGCCTGGCTCGTCGTTGCATGCGCCGGCGTCGCGCTGATTGTCGCATTGTCCTTCAAGTTCGCGGCCCTTGACGACACCAATGTTGTCCTCGACTTCCCGTTCTGGCTGATCGGCGCGGCGCTCTGGTTCGTCCCGGCCGGCTTTCCGCGCCAGCGCTGGCCGGCGCCCGTGATGCTGGCTGGCGCGCTGGTCTTCGGCCGCCTCGAGTTCGGCAAGGAGCATTTTTGGCTCCGGGACCTGCTTCTGGCAGTGTCTTTCTCTTATGTGCTGATCACGTTTTTTAACCGGGCCATGCCGCAATCGGGCATCCGTTCGGTGCTGGCAGAGCATTTGACGGATTGGAGTCGACGCTTTGCCGACCTCTCCTTCTCGCTCTACGTCACTCACTATCCGCTGATCAGGCTCTACATGCACTTTCTCGACGCCACTCATCGTCCAACGCGCCATACGGCGATTACCTTGTTGGTGGTGCTGGAATTCGCTTGCCTGTGCGCAGCGTGCATCATTGTTGCCTCAGGCTTCAGCGCGCTCTTCGAGCGACCGCGTCGACTGTTCAAGAAAGTTCTCGCCGACCGATTGCTCGTTCCTTTGCCGGCGAAGCCGGACGATACGGGACGTTAACGTTGAACGGTTGCCGATATGCTGCGAAGAGTGTTCCCAAGTAACATTGGAACCGCTGCGTTGCTCAACATCGCGACAGCTTTGCTCAGCATTTCCTGCGCAGCGTGCATCCACACATGTCAGCGCACGCGATTCACCCTGTTTCGATTCACAGTGTGCGTTCGCGCGGCTCTCACGTTCGTCTTACTGGCTCGCCATAGTCTCGTCTCTTTGGAATGCAAATTCTTTTTGCGGCGCGGAAAACTTTTCTTCTTCATTCTCGTTGCAGTGAAGGACACCCTTGAAGCTCATCACTCAACGCCGTGCGACGCAGATGGATACGTGGACCGCAAACGAACTTCACGATGTTTTTTTGGGCAACGATCGAACGTAGTTGAGTAGCGGCGTTCGTCGCTTCCCACAAAGGACAGATGGTGAAATGTGTGCGTTTGCAATCTCACACGTGAACGTGAGTGAAGATATCGCTCGTTCCGTGAGATCACTGCGCGGTCGTGGTCTGAAGTTTGCACCGGTACCCGCTGCGGCGATTGCGCTTAGCCTCGCATCACCGGCGAAAGCGCAGGTAGTCCCTATGACGACCGAAGAAGTTGCTCCGCCATGGAACGCCCAACGGATATTCGATCCGACGCCGCTGCCGCTGCTGACGGATCGGGACAGCCGTGAGGAGGTGGCTCCGGAGGACACGCCGGTGAAGACTCGACAACAACCGGGATATGAGCAGGTCGGAATTCGCGACGGCTCGTGGATGTTCCTGCCATCCTTCATGGCCGGCGCGTTCTACGACAGCAATATTTTCTCGTCCAACATCATGAAGCGCTCGGATATCGCCGCGGTGATCGAGCCCAGCTTGCGCGCGCATACGCTTTGGGAGCGGCATGGCATCGACCTGACGTTTGATGCACAAGAAACAGCCTACAAGGCCAATCCTGGACTTGATCAGACCAACGCCAGCCTCAAGGGCAATGCCTGGTACGATATCTCCCGCGATCTCGCGGTGCTGACCAATTTCGAGGTCGCACATCTGAATGTCGGCGTCGGCACGCTGGCCTCGCCGGCCGGCGCCGTTCAGCCGACGCCCTACAATCTCTTCTCCGGCGATGTCAGTGTCCGCAAGGAATTCAATCGTCTGACAACGTCAGTCGGTTTTCGGACCGACTCTTATGATTATGGATCGACCCGCGCGCAGAACGGCGCGGTCATCAACCAGGACAGCCTCGACGGCCAGGTCTATTCGCTTCACGGCCGGGCCGATTACGCCATCTCGGAAATGTTCGGCTGGTTCGCGGCCGCCGAAGGCAATGAACGCAACGTTCGGGGGAACCCGGGGCAGCCGCTGGATTCGCAAGGATACCGGGCGCTTTCGGGCATCACCCTTGGATTGAACAACCTCATCACGGGTGAAATCGGCGCCGGCTACGTGCAGCAGCAGTTCGTTGACCCGACCATCGGCACCATTGCAGGTCCCTCCTATCGTGCCATGGTGACCTGGCGACCGACACGCCTGCTCGACCTCCATTTCAAGGCCGAGCAGCTCGTCACGGAAACCTCGCAGACCAGTTCCACGGGCGTGCTCGGCAACGCCTTGCAGCTCGGCGCCGACTACGAGCTGCGCCGTAACGTCATCCTGTCACTGAGCGGCGCCTACGAGATGGATCGGTTCTTCGGGATGGTCCGCAAGGACCATGTCGTCAGCACCGAGGCGCGCATCAAATACATGCTCAATCGGTACGGCTACATTTCTCTCTATCACCAGTACGCCAACCGCAACAGCGACGTGCCGGTCTTCAACTTCGACAAACACCTGGTTGGGATAAATGTTACAGCGCAGTTTTGACCAGCCTCCGGTGCCGGAGGAACAAGCCCCGCCGGCAACCACAAAATGGCCGCAGCCGACGGTGGATTTACGTGAAATGGCGCGAATCCTGCGCCGGCGCTGGAAGCTCGTGGCAACAAGCTCGGCCGCGCTGGCCGCACTCGCGCTGATCTATATTTTCATCCTGGCAACGACGCTCTACACCGCGACCTCGACGGTTTTCGTCGATCCGCGGCGCACCACCGCGATCGAATCGAACCAATCGTCGGTCGAGACCTCGAATTATGGCACCGACGACGCCACCATCGACAGCGAGGCGATGCTGATCCAGTCGATCGCCATCCTGCAACGGGTGGTGGAGAAACTCAAACTCACGAGCGACGAGGAATTTAATCCGCCGCCCAACGTGCTCGACTATATAAAGTCGTTCTTCAAGACGGCGGGTCCTGAGGGCGGCGCGAGCCCGCAAGATGCAGCGATTGCAAGGGCCGTCGACATCCTGCAGCGGCGAATGAAGGTCGCGCGCCAGGGCACCACATTCCTGGTTGACATCAATGTGAGCTCTCAATCGCCGCGCAAGGCCGCGATGATCGCAAATGCCGTCTCCGACGCCTATTTCGAGGAACAGGTACGCGCCAAGAACGACGCGACCAAAATCGCGGCGACCTGGCTCAACGGGCAGATCGACGAGCTGAAGTCGCGGGTCGTGGCGTCGGAAAAGGCGGTCGAGGACTATCGGGCCGCCAATAACCTCACGGTGTCACAGGGCGTGACGGTCAACGATCAGCAACTGACCGACCTCAACAACCAACTCATCGCCGCGCGGGTGCAGACCGCGGAAGCCCGCGCCAAATACGAGCAGGCCCGTCAATTATCCAAGAACGGCGGCGATCCCGGCGGGATCAACGCGGCGATCTCCTCGGACGTCATCGCCCGGCTGCGCACGCAATATGCAGATATCGCCAAGAACGAAGCCGATCTCTTGAGCAAATACGGGCCGCGCCATCCTTCGGTAGCTGCCGTCCATGCCCAGCTCCGCGACACCCAGCGCCTGATCGATGATGAGATCAAGCGTATCCTGCAGAGTACGCAGCATGATTACGACGTTGCGCGCTCCCGCGAGGCTTCACTGCAGCAGAACTTCGACCAGTTGCAGGGCGTAGCGACCTCCTCAGGCCAGGCTCAGGTGCGCTTGCGCGAATTACAGCGCGAGGCCGAAGCCAACCGTACACTCTATGAATCATATCTTGCCCGCTACAAGGAGAGCACGGCCCAGCAGGCGCTGCAGTTGCCGGATTCCCACGTGGTCACGAAGGCGAGCATTCCGATCTCGCCGTCCTGGCCCAAGAAGTTTCTGATCCTCGGTCTTGCGCTGACGCTGGGGCTTGGCATCGGGAGCGTGCTCGCGTTCATCGCGGATTACTTGGATGAACGGGTGAAGACGCTCGATCAGGCCGAGGAGATCTCCGGCGTTCCGGCGCTGGCCGCGGTTCCGCTCATCAGCGCCGGCGAACTCGCCGGGCGGGCCAAACGAGGCCGAAGTGAGCTCGACCGCTATGACCCCAAGACGACGACATTGTTGCCGGCGCCATTGCAGCCGCCGTTGATGCGCTACGCGATCGAGGCGCCCGGCACGTTCTTCGCGGAAGCCGTGCGCTCCATTCGACTGGCGCTGCAACGAACGATGCGGGTCCAACCGGTCAAGGTCGTGCTGGTGACCTCGGCCCTCGAAAACGAGGGAAAAACCACGCTCGCCGCCAATCTTGCGCAGTCGCTGGCAACGCTGGGCATCAAGACCCTGCTGATCGACGGCGATCTTCGCAATCCGCAGTTGACGCGCTCGCTCTGCCCGCATGCCGAGACCGGGCTGCTCGAGATCGCGACGGGTCGCGCCCCCGTGGAGCGGGCGATCCTGGTGGATCCGAGCACCGGCCTGTCGATTCTGCCGTCGACCACCATCAAGCGGGCCGAATTCATCACGGAGCTGATGTTTTCCGAGCAGATGGTCGATGTCCTCGACCACTGCCGCCATCGCTACGAGCTGGTCGTCATCGATTCCCCGCCGCTGGTGCCATTGGTTGACGGCCGCGCCCTGGCCGAGCTTGCCGACCGTATCGTGCTGGCCTTAGCGTGGGACCAGACCCCGGGCGAGGTCCTCTCTCACACCATGGACCTGCTCGCACCGGTGCACGACCGGATTCTCGGCACGGTGCTGACACGCGTCGATCTGAGCCGCTTGCGCTTTTACGACTACTATCAGAGCTCGGCCTATCTCAAGCCTTACGCCACCTCCGGCCTCACCGTCGAGGCCGCACGATAATGTCGTTCGCTCCCCGAGTGCCGCCGGCGAGCCTTGCCGGGCCGAGAGCGCCGCGCGCGGCGGCTCGGGCCGCGGCGCCCGGCCGCCAGCCGTCAAGCATCGTCGCAAGGCCAGCCGCATTGATCCAGCTCATCGATGCGGCGATCACGGGACTGGTGCTGCTCGCCGTGGCCAGCATCTTCACGATGTCGGCGGGGATGCTGACACATTGGAAAATCCACTACATGACCTCGGGCGGGAATTTCTATGAAAAGCTGCATCCGGCGACTTATTTCGCCGTGCTCGCTTTCATCCTGCTTGCGATCCGCCAAGGAGATCCGGTCGGAGACATCATCCGGATGTTTTCCGGGGCAAAGCTCCTCTTGTTCTATTTGCTCTGCTGGGTCTGTCTGCTGGTTCAGATGGTGCTGACGGAACGGCCGTTTACGGTGATCATCGACACCTTTCTGCTCCCGCTTCTGCTGTGTCTGGTCATCTGGCAACTCTCCTCCTGGCAGCGGCGGCCGATCATCTGGGTGCTCCACCTCACCATTCTGATCAACATCGTGATCGGCTTTTATGAATATCACACCGGGCATCGGCTGATTCCGCTGACACTCGGCAACGTGGTCGTCACCGGCGAGTGGCGCGCCTCGGCGCTGCTCGGTCACCCGCTGACGGCGTCCGGCGTGATCGCCGGCTATATCATTGCGCTCGTCTTCCGTCCGGCGATTTGCCCGCCGGCCATCGTGCGGTTGCCGCTCATCGCCCTCTCTCTCGCCTCGTTGATGGCATTCGGCGGCCGGACCTCGCTCGTCACCGTACTCATTATTATGGGCATCGCCGCGGGTTTACGGGTCCTCCGTGTCTTGTGCGGCGGCCGAACCTCGGTCCTGGCCGTGGTTGGGGCAATCTGCCTCGTGTTCGTCGGGGCTGCGCTCATCTTCATCGCGCTCGATCACGGCATCTTTGACAAGATGCTGCTGCGGTTTTCGTCCGACAAAGGCAGCACCTCGGCGCGTTACGCCACGTTCAGCCTGCTGTCCCATTTTCAGTGGCAGGAACTCATTCTGGGTCCCGATCCGGTCCGCGCATCCGCGCTGCAGACGGCCTATGGCCTCAAATTCGGCATCGAGGATTTCTGGATATCCTCGATCGTTCAGTTCGGCATCGTCTCCACCGTGCTGCTGACGTTCGGACTGGCCGGATTGTTCACGGAAATCCTGAAGCGCGCGACGGGCGCGGCGTGGCTGATCCTGCTGCTGATCACGATCATCGCGGCGAGTTCAGTCAGCTTCTCGTCGAAGAACATCCAGCTTGCCCAGTTTGCGGCCTTGATCACGTTACTGTTGCCGCGTGAGCGCAAGGTGGCGCCGCTTGTCAGTCCCCAGAGCCGACCGCGGCCGGTTCCGGCATACGCATGAGGCCACTCCATGACGATCTATGTCGATCACACCCACCTTGGGCGCCACGTCACCGGCCTCGAACGCATCACGCTCGAACTGTTCTCCCGCAAGGCTCTGGCACCTCTGGATGTCGTTCCGGTCACGGCCCACGGCACGCGTCAAATGGTGATGCGCCAGACCTTTGGATTGGCGCTGCGGCTCGCAGCGCCCTCGTCGGTGTTGCTCTGTCCCGGCTTTCCGCCGAGCCCTCTGCTGCGGCCATTCGCGTCCCGCGTGCTGCCCTACATTCATGACATTTTCCTGCTGTCGCGACCGGCCGATCTCAACCTGCGGGCACGCCTCTATATGGCCGCCCCGTTCCGCCTTGCGCTGCGCAGCTATCCCCGCTTCCTCGCCAATTCCTGCGACACCCGGCAGAAGCTGGCGGCGCATTGCCGCCCCGATGCGGCAATCACGCTCTACCGACCGCCGGTCCGCAATGTCTTCGGACTCAACGCCGCGGGCCGCGCCGAACGCCAGGGTCATGGCTTGCGGCTGGTCGCGCTGGGAACGGTCGAGCCGAGAAAGAACTTTATCGCAGCAGCGCGAATTGTACGAGCGCTACGCGCGCAGGGCCTTGCCGATGCGACGCTCGACATCGTCGGACGGCAGGGTTGGGGCGACGACTGGCAGGCGCTCGACCGTTGTCCCGGCGTGACGCTCCACGGCTATCAGCCTGAAGATCGCGTGCGGGAATTGCTTGACGCCGCCGACATCTTCATCTGCACCTCTCACGAGGAGGGTCTGGGCTTGCCCCTGCTGGAAGCCCAATATGGCGGGCTGCCGATCGTCGCGCCCGACGCCGCCATTTTTCGCGAAGTGCTGGATGCCTCGGGCATCTTCGTCGATCCGGCCGACCCCGCAGCGGCCGCCGCCAGGATCGCCGGGCTGTTGTCGGATCACGAGTGGCGATCGCGCTATGTCGCGCTGGATACGCAGAACCTCCGACGCTGGAACGCCCTGGCAAGCGCCGACCGCGACACCGTCATTGGCCTGATCGCCAGCCTCGCGAGAAGCGAGGCGCCTGTGTCCTTGCAGCATGGCGGCGGCCATGTCGTCGAGCATTAAGGCCAGGTCCGGATTGCATCAGATGACGTCCCTGGCGGCGCAAGATTCACTTCCGTCCATCCCCAATCCGCGCGTGCGGACAGGCGCCGCCAGCCGGGATACCGCCATCGATACCATGCGAGGTCTCGCGATCCTGATGGTGATCGGCATTCATTCCCTGCAGCAGCCGCTGAGCGCGGGGCAACTTGCGATCGACTCGGTGTTACGGCCGTGCGTGCCGATCTTCCTGTTCGTCTCGGGCTATCTCACCGCGCTCTCCGGCAAGGTCCCGCTCATGAAGCGCCTGAAGGCGGCCGTCATTCCTTATGCGATCGCCTTCGCCGCCGCCTATATCTACATGGCGCTGCATAATCCGGCCATGGACCACCGTCCGACCACGACGCTGGCCCGCTTCGCTCTCGCTTACGTGTTCGTCTATTATTATGTGTTCGTTTATATCGGCTGCACGATCGTGCTGTGGCTGGTGTTCGCGGCCGCCTCGTCGAGCCCGAAATTCCAGACCCGTCTGGTCGTTCTACTGCTTCTTGCCATTCTGTTTGGACTGCTCATTGGCAGCTATCTCGATCCGCTGCTGTCGCACCTTGGTTTCACCGAGAGCATGATCGATGAAGCCCGCATGCGCGATATTCCGTTCTGGTTCGCCTTCATGGCGCTCGGAACGCTGGCCGGCCTATTCGCCATCAAATCCGCGCTCCCTGACGCACGCGCGTTGCTCGCCGCCGCTACGATTGTCACTTATGGCATCTACGCGGGTGTGCGGCTGTTTCAGTTGGGTGATGCCGGCTATTACGATTCAATGGCGTTTTTCGGCTATGCCGCCCTGTTCTGCTTCCTGTTATTTTCCTTCGATGTGGAGGCGCCGTTCGTCGCCTCGCTAGGCTCCGGCAGCTACTTCATCTATCTCTGGCATATTTTCTTCGTGATGCTAATGCGTGACCACGCGCCGCTGCGCGAACTTGGTCCGGCGGCCGCCTCGTTGATCACCTTTGCCGTTGCGGCGGCAGGCAGCATTGCCGCCTTGCTGATCGTCAGGGAATTCGTCCCTCGCCGCGTCTGCCGATGGCTGGGAGCCTGACCCATGCTGCTGAAAAACACCCTGCTCTATATGCCCGCGCAGATCGTCGGTCCGCTGGCCCAACTGGTTGCGATGATCGTCTGGACCCACGTGGTCGACGAGCCGACGCTCGGCGTGATCACGCTGGTCACCGCAACCCACGAGCTCCTGCAGATCGTGTTTCTTGCCTGGTGGTCGCAATACGCCCTACGCTTTCTCGGCCGCTATCAGGACGAAGGCGACACGGCGCGATTTTATCGCACCGAGAATGCGGTGCTGCTCGGCTCCGTCGTCCTGCAGAGCCTGATCGTCGTCGCCATTCTCTTCATGGTGATCGCGCCCGAGGCCAATGGCAGGCTCGTCGGGGCAACCGTTGCCTATGTTGCCAGCCGCACGCTCAATCTCTACCTTGCCGACCGCGCGCGGGTTCAACACCAGATCGCCCTCTACTCGATCCAGGTGACGGTCGGTCCTGCGCTCGGATTCGTGATCGGGATGATCCTGATCAAATTGATCGATCGGTCCGCGGAATGGCCGCTCGTTGGCTATGCCATTGCCCAACTGGCCGCGGCGCTCATCGTGTTACCCAAAATCGGCTGCGGCCGCGGCCTTTGGCCGCTCGATCGCGATATCATCAACCACGCAGCGCGATATGGCGTTCCCCTGATCATTGGGGGCGCGCTCGGCTGGGTCGGGCTCAACGCGTCGCGCTTTGTCGTGAACGATATGCTGGGCGTGGCGGCTGCGGGCTTGTTCGCCGTCGGCTACGGCCTCGGCCAGCGGGCGGCGACCTTCGCCGCCATGCTGGTGACGGCTGCCGCTTATCCCATCGCCGTCAAAAGCATGGAACGCCACGGCGCCAAGGTTGCCATGCGCCAGCTTGCCGACAACAGCGCGTTGTTGATCGCAATTCTTGCCCCCTGCATCACCGGCATTTTCATGCTGCGCCTGGAGATCGTGCATCTCCTGATTGCCCCTGCCTTCCGACAGGTCACGCTCGCCATTCTCCCGCTCTCCGTGCTCGCCGGTTCGATCAGGAGTCTCCGCGCACATTTTGTCGACCAGACGTTCCTGCTGCATCATCGCACCGGATTGCTGGCGATCGTTACAACCATCGATGCAGCCGTAACCCTTGCGCTCAGCTTCGTCTTCGTCAGTCGCTGGGGCTTGACTGGCGCGGCGGGCGCCACCGTGGTCGCCGCGCTCGTTGCCGCGAGCACGAGCTTTGCCATCGCCTTTCTGAGATTCGGCCTGACGCTTCCGCTGGAACATCTCGCGCCGCTCGCCGTCGCCACCGCAATCATGGCGGCTGCGCTGAACATGCTGCCGGAAGCGTCGTCGCTGATTGTTCTGGCCAGTCATGTCGTGCTCGGCGCCGCGATCTATGCCGCCGCGCTTGCGGTGTTCTATGCGCCCGCATTGCTCAAGATGTTTCGCTTGCGCCAGCAGCAATCGGAAACATGAAACATTCGATGTCGCGTTCGCCGCAATGTTACTCACGAACATTCACGCTTGTTCGCCGCATGGCAGCTCTTCTCGCGAAGAATGTGTTGCCGACAACTTCAGCATCTCGAGAGTCAACACCGCCATCGTTGCGTCGCAATAGTTCGATTACTTACGCGGCGTTCGTTGACGACGATTCATTTTCAATTGTTCCCGTTGCGCTGGCAGCGGGCAAGCAGACGGTACTTTGATCATGCGTTTGTTATTACAACTGTCATCAAGGGATCGACATGTTGCACGCACAGACGCAACAACGACGCAACCTCATGGTCGACGGGATCACGATCAACGTGCCATCACTTCCAGAAGCTGTTTCATCGATCGTGTCCGCCGCGCAAAACGGCGATAGTTTCAGCGTCTGTACGCTCAACCTCGATCATGTCGTGCAGTTGGAGCAACGGCCGGAATTTCGGGCGGCGTATCGTCGCGCTCGCTTTGTCACGGCCGACGGCTTTCCGATCGTCGTACTCAGCCGCTTGCTCGGGACTCCAGTCAGCCGCACCACCGGCGCCGATCTGGTCGAACCGGTGTGCCAGGAGGCGCAGAAGAAAGGACTCTCGGTATTCCTGTTGGGTTCGAACGAGCCGACACTCGCGCTGACCGCCAAACGACTGAGTGAAAAGTTCAGGGGTCTTGAGATCGCCGGCTATTACGCGCCGGGTCGAAATTTCGATCCCTATTCGAGCGAAGCGGATTCCGCCGTCGAACGCATTCGCGCCTCCGGCGCCAAGCTTTGTTTCCTTGCGCTTGGCGCGCCTCGCCAGGAACTCTTTGCCGCGCGTTGCCTCGACGAGCTCAAGGGCACCGGGATGCTCTGCATCGGTGCTGCGCTCGACTTCATCGCCGGCACACAAACGCGGGCGCCTTCGATCACGCAGAAAATTGGGCTCGAATGGGCGTGGCGGATGTTGCACGACCCGCGCCGGTTAGGCCCTCGCTATGCGCGCTGCATGGCCGTCGTCCCACGGCTGGTCGCGCGCACGATCCCGCAAATTCTCACCGCACGGATGAGGAAGGCCGCATGACATCTTCGGTGACATTGGCATTGCGCGCGCGCAACGCGAGCTACGGCCAGCCCCGCTACCAGATCTGCCTCATTCACCCGTTCGATCCCCGCGGCGAGAAAGTCGGCGGGCTCGAGACCTATATTCGGGACTTCATCACCTTTCATCCCGCGGATACTGATCTACTGTTCATCGGTGTCGACGCCAAGGGTGATCTCAAGCTGGGTGAGATTCACAGGCTCACATTTCGCGGCCGAACCTTCGACTTCCTACCTATCCTGCACTATTCGGATCTGCAGGCGCGGGAAGCTGCCCGCAGCCTGAGAAGATCGCTGACCGGCCAGTTCTTCCTGGCGCTGCTGCGCTTCTTTGGCCCGATATCGCGTATTATCCGTTCACGACGCTGCACGATCGATTTGCGTCGCGTCGAATATTCCTGGCTGCCGGTCGTGCTGCGGCTGCCCTTCGTCCAGATGCTGCATGGCGAAGGCGTGCCGAAGCTGCAGATGGATTCGCTGCTGCGCAAATACTGGTTCGTGCACAGCGCCGGCGAACGGTTTGCGGTGGCAAACAGTGCGAAATTCCTTTGCGTCAACCCGTTCATTACCGAGCGGCTGCAGAAGACCTATCCGCGTCAGAAGGACAAGATCGACACGTTGTGGACCTGGGTCAACACCGAGATCTTTCAGCCCAAGCCGCTGGACCGCGATATCGATCCCTTCCGGATCGTCTATGCGGGAAGGCTCGACGACTTCAAAAACCCGGCGCTGATGTTCCGCGCCATCGACCGCCTTCGCAAGCGCTTCGATGAGGGGGTCGAATTCCACTATATCGGGACCAGCGATCCGCATCGCTTTACCGATTACGCGTTGATCGAGGACATCACCATTCGCCACGGCTTCAAGGATGCCGCCGGAATGGCGGCGACGCTCGCCCACGCGCATGCCGGAATCTTGACGTCCGAATTCGAGGGCATGCCGCGCTGCGTGCTTGAAATGCTCGCGGTCGGCCGGCCTGTGGTCGCCGTGCATCTGCCACAGCTTGAATCCGTGATTCACGACGGCGAGAGCGGCTTTCTGGTCCAGCGGGCCGGTTCGGTCGACGACATGGCGGAAGCGGTGGCGCAGCGCTTCGTCACTCTGCGCGACGCCATCAGCAACGGAGAGATGGATCACGTGCGCGTTGCAGGTGCCATCTCCGATTTCACACCGAACAAGCAGCTTGCACGCGTCTTTCGCTACCATCAGGACATCCAGAACGCACGAGGCATGACGGTCGCCTCGTCGGCCTACTGAGGTGGCGCCGTGAACATTCTCCTGCTCACGAGCGAGTTTTCGCCTGCGAATGGCGGGATCGGAACCTATGCGCGGGAGATCGCGGTCGCCGCGACGGAGCTCGGCGCCAACGTGACCGTGGTTGCACCTGACTATGGGAAGGACAGGTCGGCGGATGATCGCCGCTTGCCCTTTGAGATCCGCCGCTTTAGCGGCGGCCTGCACTCGATGCGGGATCTGCCGTCCAAGATCGCGCTGGCGCGCCGGCAGGTCGTGTCGGGCTACTTCGACGTGGTCCACGCCGCCGATTGGCCCTTCTTCATCCCACTCGCGCTCGCGCGCGGACTGACACAGGCACGCATCCTGATGACCGTGCACGGGACCGAAATCAACGAGACCCAGACGCCACTCAAGCGCCTCGCCATTCGCACCGCCGGTGTTTTCGGCTCCCGGACGATCATCGCTGCGAACAGCCGCTACACGCGCGACCTCTTCCGCCAGCGATTCACGGTCGATAGCCAACGCATTCACGCGATACCGCTCGGCGTAGCCGATTTCTGGTTCGGCGGCCGACAGACACGCGCGGCGACGCGGACGGCGCATGGGATTGGCGCCGACCGCATGGTGATGGTGACCGTCGCGCGGCTGACGCGGCGCAAGGGGCACCTGTTGACGCTCGAGGCGCTTCGGCATTTGTCGCCGGAGTTGCGCAGGCGGCTGACCTGGCTGTTGATCGGACCCGACGGCGAAACCGACTATGTCGCGGAGTTGCGGAACTCGGCGGCGGCCGCCGATTGCGACCTGCGTTTTCTCGGCACGTTATCGAACGAGCAGATCCGCGACATCTATGGCGCCAGCGATTTCTTCTGCCTCACGGGACTGCCTGAATCGTCCGGCCGCGTGGAAGGGTTTGGCTTGGTTTATCTCGAGGCCGGCGCCGCCGGGCTGCCGAGCGTCGCAACCGATATCGGCGGCGTTCCCGACGCAGTCGTCGCTGGGCAATCCGGGCTTCTCGTGCCGCCCGCGGCGGATGAGATCGCGCGGGCCATCACCACGCTCGCGACGGACAGCGCAACGCGGTCGACGCTTGCCGCAGGTGCTCTTGCGCATGCCCACAACCTGTCATGGAAGCGCTGTGCCGCCGAGACTTATGGGCTGACCCAATTCGCGACAGAGAATGTCGCTGGAGCTGCGTCGCCGATGGACGGAGTTCTGCCGCGCCGACTCGATTCCGCGCGCCCGGCCTATCCGGCTTGAGGACCACATGAAGCGGCTCGCTATCGCTGCGATCCTGCTCGCATCCGCCGCGAGCGCAGCACGCGCCGACAATTGCGAGAAGAGCCGGGAGTATCTACTCAATGGCCTTGGTGGCGACCTGACGCTTAAGCCGAATGATTTTGACGATTTGTTCAAGCGATGCCTGGCGACTGCGGCGATGACCAATGTGAAGGACGCCTACATTCTGAAGGATGGCGGGATCGCCGTGGTTCCCAAGCGGGACACGATCGCGGCGACCGCGGCAACGCTCTCGCAATTCTGCGAGGCCTATCCGCGCGCGACACTGCACTTTCTCACCAAGCGGGAGCTGGCTCAGGCGCGCTCTCTCGCCGACATCGTCAGGACGTCGTCCACCTCGTCGACCCCGTGCCAGCAGATCAAAGGTCTTGTCGAATGAGCTCGCTTTCGCGCCGCGATGTTCTGCAAATGACGGTTGCCGGCCTTGCCGCCGCCGGTGGCGGACGGAAGGCCGCCGCAACGCCGAGCGAGAATCTCGGCGCGATCGCCACGAATAATGGCTACCTGTTCGGCGCGGCTGCGGCCGAGGTGATCGACAAGGACCCAGCGTATCGTCAGCTCTTTGCCACGCAGACCAGGCTTATCACCACCGACGTCGCCTTGAAGATGGCCCGGGTGGCGCCGCAGCCCGGCCCAAAGCATTTTGAGTGGGCGGACCGGATGCTCGCATTCTGCGACCAGAACAAGATCGCCATGCGGGGCCATTGTCTGATCTGGAACGAATGGGTGCCGCCCTGGATCAAGAGCATGAGCGTCGAGGAGCGGCGCTCGTTTTTCGATTCCTACATCGACGAGGTCGTCGCGCGGTATGTGGGCAGACTGCAGTCCTGGGACGTCGTCAACGAGCCGTTCTGGCCGGGGCACCGCGCGCCCGGCGGCTTCCGCGTCGGCCCCTGGTACGACGCCTTCGGCACCGACTATATCGCCCGCGCCTTCAAACGCGCCGCGCAGGTCGATCCCAAGACCAAACTGGTGCTGAACGAGGCACAGACCGAGCGCGACGACGCGGTCGGACTTGCCGTGCGCAGCGGCCTCCTGAAGTTGGTGGCCGACCTCAAGCACGCAGGCATCAAGCTGGACGTGGTCGGCCTGCAGGGCCATTTGCAGCCGCAGTATCCGCACGATCCCGGCCGCTTCGACGAATTCCTGCATCAATTGGCGGACCTTGGCGTCGACATCTACATCACCGAATTCGACGTCTACGACGGCACCTTTCCCGACGATGTCGCCGCACGCGACGCCGCGGTCGCCAAGACGGCGCAGGAGTTTCTGCAGCCGACGCTGCGTCATCCCGCGGTAAAGGCCCTCATCTGCTGGGAGCTTGCCGATAATTATTCCTTCTATCGCGGAATGAGCAAGTACAGGAGCACGCGGCCTGCCCGACCCCTGCCCTATGACGACCACCTGCAGCCAAAGCCGTTGTGGAACGTGATCGCGCAGTCATTCGAGAATGCCCGTCGCCCGGCGCTGTCCACCAATGGCCGAGCGCGCTGAACACGTAAGAGCCAGGAGCCACCGCATGCTTTCCAAGGCTGTAACCGGAACCGCGCTGCTGCTGAAGCGGCACACGCCGCGGCTTTACTCGTCGATCCGCAACAACGCGCCCTCCGGGCTGCGTTCGATCATCAACGAGCGGATGACGGTGGAGAGCCTCGGGACTGACGACCCGAAGCTCGTCTTCACCAACATTTTCCGGAAGAACTGGTGGAACAACGGCGAGAGCCGCAGCGGATGGGGCGCCGAGCTTCGGCGAACCGTATCGATCAGGGCCGAGCTTCTCGAATTCGTGCAGCGTCATTCCATCCGCTCGCTGCTCGATGCGCCGTGCGGCGATTTTCACTGGATGCGGCATGTCAAATGGCCGCCGGGATTTCGCTACGTCGGCGCGGATATCGTGCACGATCTCATCGTCGAAAATCGCAAGAAATACCCATATACGGAGTTCATGGAGCTCAACGTGCTTTCCGATCCACTTCCGCCAGTGGAGAGTTGGCTCGCGCGCGACCTGATGATCCATTTCCCCGACGAGGCGGTCCAGGCTGCCCTCACGCAATTCCGGAAGTCCAGCATTCGCTATCTTCTGGCGACCACCTACCCTAACGCGCGGAGCAATACCGACATCAAATTCGGCCAGGTGAGGCACCTCAACCTTTGCGCGCCGCCGTTCAAGCTTCCACCGCCGTTCGAAATGCTGCGCGAGGACGATGATCCCAAGACCGGACGCGTCATTGGCGTGTGGCGGCGAAACGACATCGTATAGGCTCTGTCGATGCGGCTTCTCGACGGACTTCTTGTCGTGGCGCTCCTCGGCGCAAGCAGCGCCGCCGTCGCCGATGACGTCAAGCCGTCGCCCTCGGATGCCAGGCCATCGATGCCTTTCACCGGTACCGCGACCATGCAGGACGATCGATCCCTCGTCCTGCATTTGCGCCTGACCGGCGACGGCAAGGAAATCAACGATACGCTCATTTACAAGTCGACAGACCGCGGCTACGACAACGTGCTCCGCCATCTCGGTGGCCTCAGGCCAGGCGATACGAAAAGTTTCAGTCCCTGGAAAGACTGAGCCATGGCGACGTCCTGCACTGTGCTTGCGCTCGCAATGACCCAGAGATTCATCGTAGCTGCTATGGAATGGGAATGCGGCCGGCTCGGCAAAGCCGGCCGCGTCGTGAACTACATCTTGGTCCAGTCGCCGGCGCCTTCGAAGGCCGCGGCGGCACGGTAGATGGTCGGCTCGTCGTAATATTTTCCGATCAGCATCAGGCCGACGGGCAGGCCGTCGCTCATCCCGCATGGCAGACTCATCGCGGGATGCCCGCTGGCATTGAAAGGTGCCGTGTTCGGCACCATCTCGAACGCGCGCTGGATATAGAGCTCGCGCGGCGCGTCCGGCGGCGGCAGCGGAGTCGCCTTCATCGGCAGCGTCGGCATCAGCAAGAGATCGTATTTGGCCAATGCCTCATCATAGGCCGCGCGCAGCTTCCGGTTCAGGTTCTGCGCCTTGGCATAGAAATGCCCGCGATAATGTTTGGTGAAATACTGCCCGAGCAGCATCGTGATCTTGAGGCTGTCGGAGAGTTCGTCGGCGCGATGCCGCCAGGCGGAATGGGCATCGAGTAGCGTGGTGTTGTAAAGGCCGCGCCAATTGGTGCCCATGCCGTTGCCCTTCATCATGAACTCGGTGGCGCCCTCGGCCGCGATCGGCAACCAGATCGCGGGAGCCGCGAGATGCAGCGGCACGGAGATTTCCTCGACGGTCGCACCGAGCTTGGCGAAGAGATCCGCGCCCGCCTTGACCTTTGCATCGACATCTGGCTCGGAGCTTGCGTGGGCAAAGCCTTCCCGCACCACGCCGATGCGCAAACCCCGCGCGCCGGCGCCGAGCGCCTCGGTATAGCTCGACACCTTCGGCGCGCCCTGCCGCGGGTCCAGCCCGTCCGCACCCGCCAACACCTCGAGCAGCAGCGCATTGTCGCGCACTGTCCGCGTCATGGGACCTGTGTGATCGAGCGTCAGCTCGATCGGCATCACGCCGGTATAGGGGACGAGGCCATACGTCGGCTTCATCCCATAGATGCCGCTGAAGGAAGAGGGAATGCGGATTGATCCGCCCTGGTCACCGCCGATCGCCATGTCGGCTTCGCCTGTCGCGACCACCACCGCGCTGCCCGAGGACGAGCCGCCGGCCGAATAGCCCATCCTGTGCGGATTGTGGACCGGGCCTGCCGCGCAGGTGTGGCTGCCGCCGGAGAAACAGAAATATTCGCAGTGCACCTTGCCGATGATCGTGCCGCCGGCGTCCAGCATACGGGTCACGATGGTGGCATCGGTATCGGGCGTATAGCCTTCCAGCGTCGAGGCGCCGTTCATCATCGGCACGCCGGCGAGGCAGATGTTGTCTTTCAGCGCGATCTTCTTGCCGGCCAGCTTGCCGCCGGGCGCGCCCTTGATCTCCGTCTTGACGTACCAGGCGTTGTACTTGTTTTCCTCACCTTCGGGACGATAGCCGGGCGTGCGTGGATATTTCACCGGCGGCACGTAATCGGCCATCGCATCGACCGCATCGTAAGCGGCGTAATTCGCCTGCATCAAAGCGTCGTAGGATTTCAGCTCGGCATCGCTCATGGTCATGCCGAGATCTTCGGCGACGGAGCGCAACTGATCGAGGGTGGGTCGTCTGACTGCCATGACTTGTTCTCCTGAACGTCGTTTCCAGCCTGATCGAACGTTAAAGCCCAATCCGGAAAAAGCGGACACCCGTTTCCGGAAGAGCTCATTCTCCATTGAAAGTGCCGCGGTGCGCAATGGATCACATTGCGCTTCTCAGGCGGCCTAGTGGCGGATCAATTTAGGAACGAACGACAGCAGCAGTCATTGCCCATCGTCCAAACAAGGAGATGTTGCATGAATTTGCTTACACTGATCTTCGCCGCTGCGTTCGCCTCCGCCAGCACGATTGCTCTGGCCCAGGGCGGCGGAGGAGGCGGGGGTGGCGGCGGCGGAGGCGGAGGAGCCGGCGGAGCGGGCGGGGCCGGCGCAGGTGCATCGGCAGGCGCTTCAGGAACTGGACCCGGCGCGACTGGTGGTACCAGCGGCGGTGCAATGGGCTCCGGTACCGCAGGCCAGACGGGCGGCGCGTCGAGCCGGTCCGGGACGACCGGAATGAGCCCAGACAATTCAGTGAGCGGAGGGACCGGCTCCATGGGAACCACGCAAGGAAATCGCCGCGGCTCGTCAGGCGTGACTGGCAGCGGCGGAACTGGCGCAAGCTCGAGCCAAGGAAACAATCACTGAAGAGAGTCCCGCCGGTAGCGGGGCTTCGGCTTTTTGGGGCTGAGGCAAGCAAAGCAGGAGCGCCGTCGCTGCGGAGGCGTTGATCGGCGCAGTGAACGGAATGTCAGATTACAGGGACGTTCTGGCCAAGGCGATCAAGCAACGGCGCACGATCCTCTTCGCCGGCGCGGGCGTATCCATGGCGGTCGGCCTCCCCTCGTGGGACAGGCTCGTCGCGTATCTGCTTGATGAGCTCGGACTTGAACACAGAACCGTCGAGGGTCTGAGCGAAACCCATCAGATGCTGGCGGAATATTATCGTATCAAGCGCGGCAGCATCGGTCCGCTGCGGAGTTGGCTTGATCGGAATTGGAAAGTCGCCGAGGACCGGGTGACGAAATCCGATCTGCACAGGCTGATCGTGGAACTGGATTTTCCGGTCATTTACACCACGAATTACGACCGGAATCTCGAGATGGCGTTTGAAGCCCACGGTCGGCCTTACGCGAAAATCGCAAATGCGAAGGAAATCGCGGAGGCCCCCGACGGGGTCACCCGCATCGTCAAATACCATGGCGACTTCGACGACGACGCCTCGCTGGTGCTGACTGAAAACGATTTTCTCGACCGACTCTCCTTCGACTCGCCACTCGATATTCTATTTCGGGCGGACGCACTCGGCCGAATGATCCTGTTCATCGGCTACAGCATGTCGGACCCAAACATTCGCCTGCTGCTGCACCGGATCTGGGGTACTTGGCGGCAGTCCGGCTACGAGAAAAACCGCCCGCCCTCCTTCATCTTCATGCCGTCGCCAAACCCGGTACAGGAGGCGCTGCTTGCGCGCTGGGGAATAAAGATGGTCACTGCTGAAAACGGTGAAGATGCCGCCGGCTCGCTGGTTGGGTTTCTCGCTGATCTTCAGGCCCGTGCGAAAGCGGTGGACTAAGGCGACCGCGCGAAGCGCCATCGCGCTCGCGGGGCCAACGCGTCGTCAGAAGTTCGTCGCAAGCAGAGCATATATAGGGACATACGAGGATGGCGCTGACAGCCGCTTCGCTTCGAACACCAGAGGCAGCCTGTCACGGCTCGCTCAAAATTGAAAAAAACAAGGACAACGGCCAGACCCCTAACCGAACGGCAGCAGCGGCAGCTATGATGGCGCAGCGCAGGAATGGTGGGAAATGCGGCGCAGTTCGTCGGTCGACGTAGCCATTGTGGGCGCCGGAGCGGCCGGCATCGCTGCGGCCACGGCGCTCTCTACTTATGGGCTTTCGGTCCTGATCCTGGAGGCCAGGGATCGCATCGGCGGGCGCGCGCTGACGTGGCGGTTCGCCGACGGCATCGCGTTTGATGTCGGCTGCGAGTGGCTTCATTCGGCGGATCGGAACAGCTTTGTGCCAATCGCCCGAAGCCTGGGGTTCGAACTGGTCCAAGGCGAACCGCAGTGGGGCGAGCGAAGTTTCGACATCAATTTCCCGGTTCGCGAACAACGCGAGTTTCAGGCCGCGTTCAGCGCGTTCGAGAACCGTCTCGAGGCCGCAGCGCATCTTCCGCAGGACACGGCGGCGGCCGATTGGCTGCAACCGGGCAATCGATGGAATGCTCTGATCGATGCCATCAGCACTTATGTAAACGGGGCAGAGCTGTCGAAAGTGTCGGTCCGTGACACGACCGGTTATTGCGATACCGACACGAACTGGCGCGCAAGCGCCGGATACGGAGCGCTCATTGCAATGTTCGGGTCATCGTGCAACGTGGCACTGAACACGCAGGTACTAAGCATTGACCACTCCGGCCGCGAGATCATGGTCGAGACATCACAGGGCACCATCCGGGCTAGCGCGCTGATCTTCACCCTGCCGACCGACTTGATCGCGCAGGAGACCGTGCGATTTTCGCCGCCTCTCCCGGATAAGGTGAACGCGGCCGCCGGCCTGCCGCTCGGCTATGCCGAGAAGGTCATGCTCTTTGTCGAACAGCCTGAGATGCTGCCGCTCGACGGCCATCTGTTCGGTGCGACCGACCGCACGCAGACCGGCAGCTACGATTTGAGGCCGCTGGGCCGGCCATGCATCGAAGCGTTCTTCGGCGGCGCGCTTGCCCGCGCGCTCGTTGACGGCAACGCAATGGCTGCGTACGCCGTCGAGGAGCTCACCAAGCTGCTGGGTTCTGATATTCGTGGCAAGATCAGGCCGCTGGCCGCATCAGGTTGGGCGAATGACCGTTTCTCTCGCGGATCCTATTCGCATGCCCTGCCCGGCTGCACCGCTTTGCGCTCGGCTCTGGCCTCACCGATCGACAATCGCCTGTTTTTCGCCGGCGAAGCCACTTCGCCACGATTCTTCTCCACGGCCCACGGTGCGTATGAAACGGGATTACGTGCGGCCAGCGAAGTCCTGCACAGCCTCGATCGCTCACCGACATTGAAAACTGGTCTGGGCGGCCCTTAAGCAGGGACGAAGCACTGAAGTCGTACAGCAGGCCGCGGTTACAATGGCGCAGTTCGACCCGATGCTCAAAACGGTCATTTCCGAAAGACGACCGGTGTCGCTGCTGGCATTTGCCTCAAATGCGATCAGGTTTCGCTTCTGAAGGAGACCCACGCTGTGACAAGATCCTCGTCATTCGGCATTGCCTTGATTATGTTGCTGGCTCCGGCACTGCCCGCTGTCGCGGGGCCCTGCAAGACCGCCATCGACCGGGTTCAGGCACAGGTCGATGCAGCCATCGACAGGAATGCGGGTGCAGGTCCGTGGAAGCCCGAAAGCGTCGATGCCCTTCGCGGATATCAACCGACGCCGGGATCGATCGCTGCAGCCGAGGGGCCGGCCGGCCGCGGCTTGGAGCGCGCGCTCAATCGGCTCGCACGCGCCCGAGCGGCCGACCGCCATGGAAACCCTGCCCTGTGCAGGCTCGAACTCGACAAGGCCAGACGGGCACTTGCGTCGCGCTAGTTCGCGGAGCACGGGCCAGTACAGGCTACGCCGGGGGAGCTACATCGCGGCAAGGCCGTCGGCTCGATTGGCGTTGCGCCACTGATAGGGTGTATGCCCGACAAACCGCTTGAACACCGTCGTGAAGTGAGCCTGCGTCTGGAAGCCGACGGTCAGCGCGATCTCGACGATCGGCATTGCCGAGCGAAGCAGCAACTCCTCGGCACGATCAATTCGTCGCCTCAACAGGTACTCATGCGGACGCAGCCCAGTTGCGGCGCGGAACTGAGAGGCAAAGTGCATTCGGCTCAGCCCGGCAACCGCAGCCAAATCACCCAGTCCTATTTTGCTCGACAGATGATTGTCGACATATTCGATAACCCGCTTCAGCCGCCATTTTTGCAAGGCTCGCACCTGTCGCGCGCCACACTCCGGCTCAACCGGCCCAATGTCGGGCGCAGACGGTCGAGTTTCGCACTGCCGCCCAAGCAATCTGATGGCGATAGCGAGCCGCACGGCGTCCGCATAGATGGTGGAATGCTGGTCAGCGGCATCCTCTGCGGCGGCCAGCGCATCGGATAGACGCCTGATCACAGGGTCTGTCATCTCCTTGACCGCGGAGCGAGCTGGCAGGCTTTGCAGAGCCGACCCGACTAGGCGCGCTGCAATTTGCGAGTGAATGTCGGGCGTCCCGGATGACGTATTGGAATCCGGTCTTTCGTCCGATTCCGCTTGTGCGCCCGCGAGGACGATTTGAAGCCGTTGAAAGGCGAGAACGATCCCATTCTCCGCAGCCAGGCCCTCACGCGAGACGAGTGCTGCACCAGCCCGATCGTTCAACAAAAGTGCGACAGATTCGCCGCGGAGAAAACCTGAGGAAGATCCCGTCATTGCGCCGGTCGTCGCGCGTCCGGCGATATCGGCTTGAACTCCTTGTAGCAAGTGCGAGTGCAGCAGCATGGATCAATCTCTCTTGACTGTATTGACCGTGAGCCGAAAGCACCGGAGCTGCGTCGCCGATAGAACCTTGGATTGGGCCAGCCCGCCAATCCAGCTATCGCAATCGCGCTTCTCCTCGAGGCATTCCGACCGTTACAGCTTGAAGATATCGAGCAGCGCTGCGCTCACTATTCTACCGGCGTCTCGAATAAGTATATCGTCGGCTAAGCAAGTCATACTTCGGTATGCGCCCGAGACGCCTGCGGTGGCGTGCTTTCTTGAAATACCCGCCTGTGCTCGCAAACTAACCTACCTCCGATCAGGCGACCGAGGAGCCCCGCATTGCGAGACCCGATCAGGTTAGAGGCACTTCGCTTGTCGTCGGCACCTGAAGCATCGGCAGCCGTCGCGGCGTATGGGCATTCCACCAGCCCGCCAGCCCATTGAGCCAGGTCCTGAGCATGGTGCCGACGATCCCGCTGCCGCCCGGTGCCGTCGGGTTTGAATCTGCCGAACCATGCAATGCCTCGTTGGCTGCTTCAGGGACCGCCTGCGGTGATTTCCTCTCCGAGCAAATATTGAACGATCCTTGATGCGAGACAAACGGCCGTGAAGTACAAGATCGCCCTTCCTGCAGCCTTCTTCATTGTCGCCGCGGCGGCGAGCGCCGTTTGGTACTTCGATCGCCAGGCCGAGCCAACGCACGCGGCCGAGCCAGCGCCACAGCCGGAAATCCCGGTCGTCGCCGCAGCGGTCCGCAGCAAAGACGTGCCGATCTATCTGCGCGGTGTCGGTACCGTGATCGCCTACAATACCGATGTCGTACGCAGCCAGATCCAGGGCCAGATCACGCAGATCACCTTCGTCGAGGGACAGAGCGTGAAAGCTGGCGATCTACTCGCCCAGATCGATCCCCGCCCCTATGAGGCGCAGATCGAGCAATTCAACGCAAACCTCGCCCGCGACAATGCTCATCTCATGAACGCGCAAGCCAACCTGTCGCGCTACACCCAGCTCGGCGACAAGGGCTACGCCACGCCGCAGCTCATCGAGACTCAGAAGGCGCAGGTCGCGGAGCTGGAAAGCGCCGTCAAGGCGGACCAGGCACAGATCGATGAGGCGAAGGTCCAGCTCAGCTATACGCGACTGACCTCACCGATTCCGGGCATCACCGGTGTCAGGCAGATCGATATCGGCAACATCATTCACCCGACCGATCCGAACGGACTGGTCGTCGTTACCCAGGTCGAGCCGATTTCGCTGATTTTCACACTGCCGGAAACCGATCTGCCGCAAATCCAGGATCAGATGGCCAACGGTCCGCTGAAAGTGATTGCCTATAGCCAGGACAACAAGGTCAAGCTGGACGAGGGCAAACTGCTGCTCGTCAACAACGAGATCGTGCAGGCGACCGGGAGCATCCAGCTCAAGGCGGAGTTTCCGAACACCGCGCACCGGCTCTGGCCGGGCCAGCTCGTCAACGTCGCCCTGCTCATCGACATCAGAAAAAATGGACTGACGATCGCCGCCTCAGCAGTCCAGCAGGGTCAAAATGGGTCATACGTCTACGTGGTGACGCCGGACAAGACGGCGCAGGTGCGGCCGGTGAAAGTCGCCCAGATCAGCCAGGGGCAGGCGCTCATTGATGATGGCCTCAAGGCGAACGAGACGGTCGTTGTCGATGGACAATACAGGCTGCAGCAAGGCAGCCGCGTCAAGGAATTGCATGGCAAGGCTGCAACGGAAGCCGACATGCAGAGCGCGGTGCAGGAAGCGATTCCATGAACCTGTCAGCCCCGTTCATTTCCCGGCCGATCGCGACCGTTCTGCTGATGGCCGGTCTGCTGTTGTGCGGCCTTGCAGCGTATCCACTGCTGCCAGTTGGCGCGCTGCCGAACGTCAATTACCCGACCATCCAGATCTCGGCGCAACTGCCCGGCGCTGACCCGCAGACGATCGCCTCCTCGGTGGCAACGCCGCTCGAGCAGCAGCTAAGCCAGATTCCGGGCGTCACGCAACTGACCTCGTCAAGCGCCTTGGGCGTCGCACAGATCATCGTACAATTCGAACTTTCACGCACGGTGGACAGTGCCGCCGTCGATGTGCTCTCCGCGATCAATGCGGCCAGTCCCTACCTCCCCCAGAATATTCCATACCCTCCGACAATCCGGAAAGTGAACCCGGCGGAAACGCCGATCATGCTGATCGCGCTCACATCCGATTCCCTGCCACTGACGACCATCGACGCCTGCGCCGAAAATATCCTCCTGCCCAAGATCGCGCAGATCCCCGGCGTCGGCCTGGTCGGCATCGGCGGCCAGCAAAAACCGGCGATCCGAATTCAGGTCAATCCGCAGGCGCTGGCGGCACGGGGAATTGGGCTGGAGGACGTGCGCGGTGTCATTGCCGAAGCCAACGTCGACCAGGCAAAAGGGACGCTCAACAGTCCGCGCGTCACCTACACGCTGAACACCAACGACCAATTGTTGAAGCCCGAGGCTTATGACGAGCTGATCATCGCCTATCGCAACGGCTCCCCCGTACGAATCCGCGATATCGGCAAGGCGATCGAAGCGCCGGAGAACGACCTCTTGGCTGGATGGTACGGCAAGCAACCGGCCATCATCCTTGCCGTGCAACGCGTTCCCGGCGCCAATGTCATCGAGACCGTGGACCACATCAAGAGCTTGCTGCCCAAGATCCAGGCCTCAATTCCGCCGGCCATCAAAGTCTCGATCGCGGCCGACCGCACGACCACCATCCGCGCAGCGGTCGCGGACGTGCAGTTCACCCTCATGCTGACGGTCGCGCTGGTGGTAATGGTGATCTTCCTCTTCCTGAGAAACCTGTGGGCGACCGTCATTCCGGCCGTCACCGTCCCCCTCTCACTGGTCGGCACTTTCGCAGTTCTCTATGCACTCGGCTACAGCCTGGACAATCTCTCCCTGATGGCGCTCTCGATCGCGGTCGGCTTCGTTGTCGACGACGCAGTGGTCGTGATCGAGAACATCGTGCGCTATCTCGAACAGGGCCTCAGCCCCATGCAGGCGGCCCTCAAGGGGGCAGGCGAGATCGGCTTCACCATCGTTTCCATCACGCTTTCCTTGATTGCCGTCTTCATCCCGTTGTTTCTGATGGGAGGTTACGTCGGCAAGCTGTTTCAGGAATTTGCGATCACGATCACGGCTTCGCTGCTGCTGTCGCTGGTGATCTCGCTGACATTGACGCCAATGATGTGCTCGCGCCTGCTGCGGGATGATAGCCAGAAGCAGCATGGGAGGATTTACCTCGCCTTCGAGCACGGCTTTGATGCACTTCTCGGCCTGTACGCGCGCGGTCTTCAGGTGGTGCTGCGGCACCGCTTCGTCACGTTGACGCTGATGCTCTGCACGGTCATGCTGACCGGCTATCTCTACATGATCATCCCCAAGGGCTTCTTCCCGCAGGAAGACACTGGTCAGATCGTAGGCATCACGGAAGCCTCGCAGGATATCTCCTTTCCGGCGATGGCCGAACGCCAGCAGGCACTTGTCGACACCTTGCTGAAAGATCCGGATATCGACTCGGTTGCCAGCTATATCGGGCCGGGCGGGCCGACCGCGACGCTCAATCAGGGGCGCATCTTCATCATGTTGAAGGCAAAGCCTCAGCGCAAGGCGAGCGCGGATGCAATCATCAATCGCCTGCGGCCGCAGCTTGCCCGCATCCAAGGCATCACGCTTTACATGCAGGCCGCCCAGGACATTACTATCGGCGCGCGTTTATCTAAGACGCAATACCAGTACACCTTGACGGATGCGGATTCCAACGAACTCGCACACTGGTCCGCCATTTTCCTGGAAAAGATCAGGAGCCTGCCTTTCGTGACGGACGTCGCAAGTGACCAGGCCAATGCGGGCCCGTTGCTGAATGTGACCGTCAATCGCGAAGTCGCCTCCAGCCATGGAATTCTTCCCTCGACGATCGACAACACGCTGGACGATGCATTCGGACAACGCATCGTCTCGACCATGTTTACCGCGCTGAACCAGTACCACGTCGTGCTCGAAGTGCTCCCGCGCTTCCAATACGGCCCGGAAGCTCTGAGCGAGATTTACCTGAACTCCTCGACCGGACAGCAGGTGCCGCTCAGCACCCTGGTCAACAGCGAGATCAAGCCCGCTCCGATTCTCATCAATCACCAGAGCATGTTTCCGTCCGTCACCATATCCTTCAACCTGAAGCCGGGCGTTGCGCTCGGTGATGCGGTGGCAGGCATCGAACAAATCGAGAGGCAAGCGGGAAAGCCGGAATCGCTCGCCACGTCGTTTCAGGGCAACGCCCAGGCTTTCCAGTCCTCGCTGTCAGGCACGCCGCTGCTGATCGGCGTCGCCCTGATCGTTATCTACATCATCCTTGGCGTCCTCTACGAAAGCTTCATCCATCCGCTCACGATCCTCTCGACGCTCCCCTCCGCCGGCATCGGCGCTCTTTTGATGCTGATGGCGGTGCGCATGGACCTTAGCGTGATCGCGATCATCGGCATCATTCTCCTGATCGGCATTGTCAAGAAGAACGGCATCATGCTGGTCGATTTCGCACTCGAAGTGCAGCGCAACGAAGGCGCGTCCCCGGAAAAGGCTGTGTACAAAGCCTGTACCTTGCGCTTCCGGCCGATTCTGATGACGACGATGGCAGCGCTGCTCGGCGGCGTGCCCCTGATGGTCGGCACCGGCACGGGATCGGAACTGCGGCAGCCGCTCGGCTATACGATCGTCGGCGGTCTGCTGCTGTCCCAAGTCTTGACGCTGTACACCACGCCAGTCGTCTACCTCTATCTCGATGGGCTCGGCTCCTGGTTCGCGAGGCGCAAGCAGTCGCGCGTCGAAAAGCCCGTCCCTGTCGCCGCCGAATAAGGAATGAGGGCTATGGACACATTCGAAACAGTGATGCTGGGAATGACGGCCGAAAAGACCGTCACCGTCACGCCCGACATGACCATCGGTCATTTCGTTGCGGGAATGCCGCAGGTTTATGCAACGCCGATGATGATCCTGCACATGGAGATGGCTGCCGGATCGGCAATTGCCGACTGCTTGCCTGCGGGTTACGTCAGCGTCGGCATGGAAGTGAACGTTCGCCACCTGGCTGCCACGCCCATCGGCCGCACGGTTCGCACGATCGCGCGTGTCATCGATATGGAGGGCAAGCGCGTGCTGTTCGCAGTGGAGGCCTGGAACGACGAGCGGAAGATCGGCGAGGGCACTCACCGGCGCGGCATCGTCAAGCTTGAGGAGTTCGAGCGGCGGTTCGCGGTGAGAGAGGGAATGGCCATCTGGCGGCGGTCCGGTCGCGCCTGATCGAGATCAGCGTTAGAGCCTGTTGCGATCAAAGCGGATTGTATCCGCAATGACGGACGTAGTTGGCGCATTCTTCAGGGGTGAACAGGTTCAGGGTGCGTCCGATGAAATCCCAGAGGGCGTCGACGGTTCTGGCCTGGGCTTGCCGCAACAGTTCCTTGAGTTTGGCGAATGCCATCTCGATCGGATTGAGATCGGGGCTGTAGGGCGGCAGGAATAGTAGGCGCGCACCGGCGCCTGCGATGAGGCGAGCGGCCTCTTCGTTCTTGTGGCTCGACAGATTGTCGAGGATCACGGTGTCGCCCTGGCGCAGCACGGGGACGAGGATCTGCTCGACATAGGCCAGGAAACACTCGGCGTTGATCGGCCGGTCGAGCACAAAAGGTGCAATCAACCCCTCGCAGGTGAGGCCCGCAAGAAACGTCGTTGTCTTCCAATGGCCGTTCGGGGCATCGCCGATGGCGCGTGCGCCGACGTCGGCCCAGGCGTAACGACGTGTCATCGCGGTCGTCGTCCAAGTCTCATCGAGGAAAATCAACCGGCCACCAAGGTCCTTCTGCGCGCGCCGCCACGCTTCCCGGCGCTCAGCGACGTCGGGACGATCCTGTTCGCTGGCGCGCACGGTTTTTTTTGAAGCTGATCCCCTCCGCGGCGAAAAAGCGCGACAGCATCGACTTGTCGGCTTCCACGCCGTGCGTGCCAAGCAGACGCTCGGCGATCGCATCGAGCGTCAGATCGTTCTCCCTACGACGCAGTTCCAGCAACCAATCCCGGTGCGGCTTCAGCACGGAACGTCGGTCCCCGCCGGTGGGCAAAGCCGCCGCGCGGCGCGTCTCCTCGAACTCCTTCACCCAACGGATCGCGCTCGCGATCCCGACCCGGAAAATCCGCGCCGCCTCGTTCCGCGAAAGGCCGTCCTCAACCACGGCCTTGATCACCCGATCCGAAGAGCCTCCCCATGCGCCATCCCTGCCAGCCTCCTCCCGGCCTTGAGGATGAATCATGGTTCGCCTGATTTGGGAATCCCCTACGATTCAATTCGATCCCAACCCGCTCTAGAAAGCGCGGGTGAGACACTCGCATCCGACGCTAGCCGCTCCCTCCAAAAGGCTCCGGAAGCTTCACGCAGCGGCCGCATCCGAGCGTACGACTTTGACCGGGATACCCTTGTATGACGGGGTGAAGCTCAAGGGATCGTGCGCATACAGCGGAACGAGCGGATTGGTCTCGGGATAATATGCTGCGCAGCATCCGTCCGGAAACGAATAGGCGACCGCCCGGAAATTCCGCACTCTCCTTTCCACGCCGTCTGTCGACAGCGTGACCAGGTCGACGCGGTCGCCGTCTGCGAGACCCCGTTTCTCCATTTCATAGGCGTTCAGAAAGACCACGTCACGTTGCCCGTAGATGCCGCGGTAGCGATCCGACATGGAATAGACGGTCGTGTTGTACTGATCATGGCTTCGCACCGTGCTGAGCCAGAGAGCGTCGGGATCGTTTTCTTGCAGATCCTCGCCTAGCCCGTCGAAGACAAGGAAATTGGCTTTTCCGGACGGCGTCATCCAAATGCGCTCTCGCGCAGTCGAGGTGAGATGGAAACCGCTGGGGATGCGGATCCGGGCGTTATAGCCCTGGAAAATCGGGAAGACGTCTTCGATCGCATCGCGAATGCGATCGTAATCGGCAACGAATCCCTCCCAATCGACGACGGATCTATTCCCGAGCGTCGCGCGGGCCATCGCCGCAATGATCGCCGGTTCACTCTTCAGATGCTCCGATGCCGGCTGATTTCGACCCGCCGACGCATGCACCATCGACATCGAGTCTTCCACGGTTATGGACTGTGGACCATCAGGCTGGATGTCGATCTCGGTACGTCCGAGGCACGGCAGGATCAGCGCCTCCCGGCCGTGGATGAGATGGCTGCGGTTGAGCTTTGTGGAGACGTGAACTGAGAGGTCGAGACTTGTCAGCGCCGCTCGCGTCGTTTGCCAATCCGGAATGGCCGCGGCAAAGTTGCCGCCCATTGCGATGAACGCTTTCACCTCGCCGCGGATCATCGCCTCGAGCGCGGTGACGACGTTGTGACCGGGCGCCGCCGGCGGCTTGAAGCCAAAGCGCTTCTCCAGGCGGTCGAGAAACTCCGTCGAGGGGACCTCGGTGATGCCGACCGTGCGGTCGCCCTGCACGTTCGAGTGGCCACGAACCGGACAGAGCCCTGCGCCCTCGCGTCCGATATGGCCGCGCAGCAAGGCCAGATTGGCGAGCTGCTGGACATTGTGTGCGCCCTGCCGGTGCTGGGTGATGCCCATGCCGTACACGATGATCGCGCGTTCGGCCTTCATGTAAACCTTGGCCGCATATTCAATATCTTCGCGCGCGATCCCGGAAATGCGCTCGATGTCCGCCCATGGCGTCGCTTTCAGATCTTCGACGAGCGCGTCGATGCCGACGGTGTGACCGCGGATGAAATCCCAATCCAAAATCTCCGGCTGCTCCTTCGCGCGCGCCGCCTCATCAGCCTCGACCATGATCTTCATGATGCCCTTGAGGACCGCAATATCCCCGCCGACGCGTAGCTGATACAGCCGCGAGCTGATCTGCGTCGAGGTCAGCGTCACCATTTCGACCGGACTCTGCGGCGCCTGGAAGCGCTCGAGCGCCCGCTCCCGAAATGGGTTGAAAGAAATGATTGGCGCGCCGCGGCGGGATGCGTTGCGCAGGCTCGTCATCATGCGCGGGCTGTTGGTGCCGGGGTTTTGGCCGAAGATGAAAATGCAGTCGGTCTTGTCGAAATCATCGAGCAGGACCGTTCCCTTGCCGACGCCCAGTGACGCCGGCAGGCCGACGCTGGTCGCCTCGTGGCACATATTCGAGCAGTCGGGAAAATTGTTGGTGCCGTACTCGCGCACGAAGAGCTGATACAGGAATGCGGCCTCGTTCGAGGTGCGACCGGACGTATAGAACGCCGCCATGTTCGGATCGGGCAGCGCATTGAGATGATACCCGATTGTCGCAAAAGCTTCCTCCCAACTGACGGGAACGTAACGATCGGACGCCGCATCATAGGCCATCGGATGTGTCAGCCGTCCCACCATCTCGAGCTCGTAGTCGCTCCAGCAGGAAAGCTGGGACACGCTGTGCTCGGCGAAAAACTCCGGCGTGCAGCGCTTCGCGGTTGCTTCCCACGCGACAGCCTTGGCACCGTTCTCGCAGAACTCGAAGGAAGATGTGTGCTTCGGATCCGGCCAGGCACAGCCGGGACAATCGAATCCCTCGGGCTGGTTCATGCGCATCAAGGTCGCCGCCCCTTTCAAGGCGATGTCCTGCTCGACGAGGTGCTCGCCAAGGGCCTTGAGCGCTCCCCATCCGCCGGCCGGCTGGCGATAGGGACGAATAGCCTTTCGATCTGCCATCGGAGCTGCCTTTAAAGATGATGATCGCTGACAGATTTAAGCGCCCGCTCCGGATCGATGTCTTACCAAAAAGACCTGTGTCTTCTCTGATTGCATCTTCCGCGGCTTGCACAGCCTTCCCTTCCAACACGTTCGCGATGCGTCAGGTCGACAATCCGGCAGTGCTTTCCAGGAAAAACCCGCTGTTTGGGAAAGCAAAGCGTGGCGGGGGCACTTAGTTTTTGAGCGCGAGGGCAAGCACAGCCCTGCCTGGTTTCATCCATCCCCATTTGGAGTGGCGCCTATGCTTTCACGACGAGACATGCTGGCTGCATCAGCCCTTGGAGCGGCAATGACCGCGTCCGCGCGGGCTGCCACGTTCGGCAATCCGGATGAGCCTCCCCAGGGCGCGATCAACGCCAAGGCGCCGGGAACGCTTGCCGATCCCGGCCCCCAGAACCCGGCAATTGCCAAGGAATTCCCGTCAGCGCAATTTCCGCCGGCAACCGATGTAGGCGGCATGCCCATGACCTGGGCCTCCTTCAACAATGCGCCGAAACGGATTCAGAACGGCGGCTGGGCGCGGCAGGTTACGGTCGAGGATTTCGCCATCTCGAAAGAGATATCCGGCGTCAACATGCGTCTGACCGCCGGCGGCATTCGCGAGTTGCACTGGCACCAGGCCGCCGAGTGGGCCATCATGACCTATGGCAATTGCCGCGTGACCGTGCTCGATGCACAGGGACGCCCCTATGTCGCCGACGTGAAGACAGGCGATCTCTGGTATTTCCCGGCGGGCACGCCGCATTCGCTGCAGGGCCTTGGTCCTGATGGTTGCGAGTTCGTGATCTGCTTCGACGACGGCCACGCCAACGAGTTCAACACCCTGCTGCTGACCGACTGGTTCGCGCACACGCCGCCCGAGGTGCTGGCGAAGAACTTCGGCGTTCCGGCAGACACTTTCGCAAAGATCCCGCTTCATAACCTCTGGATTTTTCAAGGTACGGTCCCCGGCGACCTCGCGGCGGATCGCGCCGCGATCAGCAGGAATGCCCTCGCCCCGCCCCACCCGTTCGTTTTTTCGCTCGAAGGCTCGCGCCCGGTCAGGCAGTCCGACGCGGGCACGATCCATGTTGCCGATAGCACCAACTTCAACGTGGCCCAGACGGTCGCGGCGGCGCTTGTCACCGTCAAACCTGGCGGTGTGCGCGAGATGCATTGGCATCCGAACGCGGATGAATGGCAATACTACATCAAGGGCAAGGCGCGCATGACGGTCTTCAACACGGGGCCGAACGCGCTGACAATGGACTTTGCGGCCGGCGACATCGGCTATGTGAAGCGCAACTACGGACATTATGTCGAAAACGTCGGCGACACCGACCTCCAATTCCTCGGCGTGTTTCGCGCGCCACGTTACGAGGAAATTTCGCTGTCCAACTGGCTCACGCATACGCCTCCCAAGTTGGTTGCCCAGCATCTCAATGTCGACGAAGCGAGCATTGCGAAGTGGCCCGACAACAGCCCCGGCGTGATGCCGAAGATCGCATAGGGACCGCGGACCCGACGACGCGACGCGCGGACCGGCTGGGCTATGACTTGGATTGCCCGAAGGATGCAAAGCACGCTCGCTTCGCGAGCCCTCACTCGGCTTGATGGAGCGGCAGAGTGAATTGAAAGGCTGACCCAGGCCCCGACCTGCGGAACGCCGATAGATGGCCGCCGTGAGACTCGAGAATCGAGCGGCAGATCGAAAGACCTAGGCCGAGCCCCCTTGGCTTGGTCGTAAAGAACGCGTTGAAGATCCGCTCTGAATTTTCGTTGGAGAAGCCGATGCCACGATCCTCAACGACGACGAGAATGTCGCCGGCCTCATTGCGTTGCGATCGTATTTCCATTTCACGTGGACGATCGCTGACCGACTGCATGGCCTCGATTCCATTCATCAGCAGGTTCATGATGACCTGCTGCAATTGAACCCGATCGGCCCGCACGGTGAGTTGCTCCGGTGAAAGCTGCAGGCCGAACAGGATCCTGTTTTCCGCCAGCTCTCGTCTGAGCAACAGGCTGACTTCCTTGATCACCTCGTTTATGTCGAAAACTTTTCGCTCGGTGTCAGTTTTTCTCGCAAGCGACCGAACGCGCCCGATGACCTCGGCCGCGCGATTGACATCCTTGACGATCCACTCGATGGAGCGGCGCGCGGAACCCACGTGGTCCGGCCCCCGATCGAGCCAACGCAGGCACGCCTCGGCATTGGACAGAATCGCCGCGAGCGGCTGGTTCACTTCATGAGCAATCGAGGTGGTCAACTCGCCAAGCGCAATCACGCGCGCGGCGTGGGCGAGATCGGTCTGGGCGCTCCGCAGCGCCGCTTCGGCCTGTTCTCCACGCATGCGCGCCGTTATGTCGCTGGCTACGCCGCGATAACCCAGGAACTCGCCCGTCGAATCGAAGACGGGTTTTCCGCTCACCGAAAGATGAACTGTGGGGCCACCGTCACGAACGCTCCGAAACCTGAATTCTCGAAACGGCTTTCGCGCCGCGAGATCGGCGAAGTGATCGCGCCATTTTTCCGGCTCCTCCTCGCGATCAGCGGCGAACTCCCAAGGCGCCACGCCGATTCCTTCGCGCACTATTCTGGACTCCCGCGACACCCTGATCAGGCGATGATCCCGATCGGTCTCCCAGAACCAGTCGGACGCGGTTTCCGCGAAGTCACGGAAGCGCTGCTCGCTTTGCCGCAACTCGAGTTCGGTCTGCTTTGCGGCCGTGATGTCCATCACCGCGCCGATAAATTCGAACTCGCCCTGCGCGTCCTTCGCCGCATGAGCCAAGGCGCGCACACGCTTCTCTGTTCGGTCCGGCATCAACAGTCGGAATTCGTAATCGAAGTCCCTTTGCTCGCTGGAGGCGCGCTCGATGTTCTGCTGCACCAAGGCACGGTCGGCCGGGTGAACCCGATCGACGACAAGATCCAAGGTCGGAGTGACCGATGGACTGTATCCGAAGATGCGGAAAGTTTCCGCGGACCAGATGAGTTCGCCGGTGGCGACCTTCCAGCCAAAGCTGCCCGTTTGGCTCAGTCGCTGCGCCTCGGCCAGCGACATCTCGCTGCGCGCCAACCTTGCCTCTGTCTTTCTTTGCTCTTCAAGGGCGACGGTCAGTTGGCGCCGGGATCGTTGCAGGGTTATCGCCACGTTTCTCTGGGCGGCGGTCAGCCCCACCACGAACAAAGCTGGCACGAAAAAGACAATCAGGCGCACCGCATCTTTCGACCCCATGACGAAGGAACCGATCGGCGGCAACAGATAGTAATCAAAAGCAAGCCCAGCCAGCGCGATGGCCAACAGCCCTGGACCGAGCCCGCCAAACCATGCGGAAAACAGGATTGAGCAGAGAAACAGGGATACGAATGGCTCCGTGTTCAGGAAGGAAACAGAAGCCTTCGCGGCCAGGACCGCAGCGCCGATCGAGAGGACCGCCACGACGTAGCGCAGGAGCGTTGACGAAATCCGCGCGATGCTTGCGGCGTTGTGCTTTGAAAGCGACGGTTCGTATCCCAAGCGAAGCGTCATGCCCGACAGTTCGATAAATGGACCCGAAGGACTCGCACCACCGCTACCTCGGCCCTCGTTCATTCGACGCTTCCTCTCGTCAGCTCATGATGCGGTCTCGGAAGGCACCACGAGCGGTATAGACGTTTCAATCCCCTTGCAGTTTTTGAGCGAGACCACCCCATCGGCTAATCGCCGGACCTGCCATCTTGGGCGTGAAGCAAGGCACTTTCGAGTTTCTGAATCAGGCTGTCCTTTTCAAAAGGCTTGGTCAAAAGCCAGGTGGCTTCGGCGCTCAGAATCTTTTCCGATATGGCCTCGTCCGGAAACGCCGTGATGAAGATGAATGGCACGCCTTTTCCAAGCTCGCGAAATCGAACCAAAAGCTCGAAGCCGTTTACCACAGGCATATTGATGTCGGCGATCACGCATTCGGTATCGTGCAGGCGCTCCGATTGAAGAAATTCTTCGGCCGAACCGAAACTGTAGGCAAGGTATCCCAGCGAACTCAAAAGGTTTTCAACGGCGGCACGAACAGACGCATCGTCATCGATGATGGAAATCATCGGAGGCTGCGGCAAGTTAGCGATCCTTCGGAAGGTGGCCCGCGAACAATCTGCGTACAGCCAGAGGATCGGGAAATTATACTTAGGTTTCGCAACCCCTTAGATCTTCATCGGGCTTATTCCGATCGCCTCGGCCATCCTGACCAGATCGGCCAGCGATCTTGCGCCCATCTTCTTCATGACACGTCCGCGATGGATTTTCACCGTAATCTCCGCGACGCCGATCTCCGCCGCGATCTGCTTGTTCATGAGCCCGGCCACCACCAGGCTGAAAATCTCGCGCTCGCGATCCGTCAACGATTCATAAAGGGCTCGCAACCCGAGCAGGGAGCGTTCAGCCTCGCGTCTCCTCCGGTCGCGCTCTATCGCCGTCGCAACGGCATCGAGCATATCCTGATCGCGGAACGGCTTGGTCAGGAAATCGACCGCACCACCTTTCATGGCCCTGACGCTCATCGGGATATCGCCGTGGCCGGTCATGAAGATAATCGGGACGCGAATGTTCGCCTTCGCCAGTTCGAGCTGAAGATCGAGCCCGCTCAATCCCGGCAGCCGAATGTCGAGCACGAGGCAGCTTGCCACCTCCGGAAGCTTGCTCCGCAACAGTTCGGCAGCCGAGGCAAATTCCTGGACCTCGAGGCCGACCGAGTGCAGCAGATTGGACAGTGCAATTCTGACGCTCTCGTCATCGTCGACGATGAATACCATCGTATCCAGGCCGCTCGCGTAGCCTGCAGGCTGGGTGGACGCAGGAGATGGCTTCGACATAGGCGGGCTCAGGCAGCAATCGCCAAAAACAACGACCGGGCTTTCGGAGGCGAACTTCTCACAATAATCATGTTGTTCCCAAGACTTGGTCTCAGAAACTAGAACAACTCTGGGAGCATTCGCAATTGCAGCACGGCTGCCAGCCCCTCGTTCCGGTCATAGCAAGCCGAGCTTTCGGCATGTCTCCCCTGGTCACAATGGCCCGTTGTGAAAGGGGCGGTTGGCCAGGGTTCCGGCAAATCTGGCGCGCCGCGGCTGCCGTGAAACATCCTGGATTTCTCAAGGGTGCTCGCGATGCCGGAACTAACCTGTTCATCCTGCTTCGTTTTCGATCGTCATCCCCTGTCCACCGAGGATCGCGGCAAAGCCGCGTCCCGATCCACACATGCTCGCGCAATCAATGGAACGCGAAAGAAGCTTTGCGGGAACGGGTGAAAACGCGTCGATCGGCCGCAGCCGAATATCGATGCCGCGGCATGACTGCTTTGCCTGAGCGTATCCGTTCAGTTGCTCCTGAACCAGCTCGCGAGCGGCCTTTGCTGCGTCAATAATGATCGACCATTGGTCCGACCTTGCCGCGAAAGACGCGATAACCGACCGCGGTGTAGACAAGGAGGAGCGGAAACACGAACAGGCCCTCGCCCCAGAACATGAACGCGAGGCTGGAATGGGGCGCCGCCGCCTCATCGATCGTAATGACGAATGGGATCATATAAGGCCAGAACGACAGCGCCAACGTTCCGAACGCGGAGGCGAAGATCAGCGCTACCATGTGGAATGGCCAATAGTCGTTATGACGCAGAATGCTGGTTGCAAGCACCGTCGCGGCAGCGGCGCCGATCGCCGGGAATACGAACAGATATGGCCTGTCGATCCACCGGTGCAGAATAAGCAGATGTTCTGCAAGCGCATAGACGAAAACAAGGACCAGGAATCCCAACACGCCGATTGCGAGGATCGGTATCTGACGGCGTGCCGTCGCGCGCACGACGCCATCGCACTTCCTGACAAGCCAGCAAGCGCCGAGAAGCATGTAACCCAGGCACAGTCCGACACCACACAGCACCGAAAATGGCGACAGCCAGCCGAGCGCGCCTCCTGTGTACTCGCCGTCGGCAAATGCCAATCCCCTCACCAGGGCGCCAACCATCGCGCCCTGCATGAAGCTCGCCGCAAGCGAGCCGCCGGCGAAGCCTGCCTCCCATATCCAGCGGGTGCGCAGCGCCTTGTTGCGGAATTCGAAGGCCACCCCGCGCAGGATCAGGCCGAGCAACATGACGATAACAGGCACATAGAAGGCCGACAGCAGAACGGAATAAGCCACCGGAAAAGCTCCCCAGAGGATCACGCCGGAAACCACCAGCCAGGTCTCGTTGCCATCCCAGACCGGTGCCACGGTGCTCAGCATCGCGCTTCGGTTCGCCTCGCTCCTTGTCAAACCGAAGAGCATCCCGATTCCAAGATCGAACCCATCCAACAGCAGGTAGATCAGAATACTGATGGCGAGGAGAGCAACCCAGAACATCACCATGGCTATTCTCCTGCACCGATATAGCCACGAGTAGCGACGGGCCCGCTGTCCGCCAGTGACATGGGCCGGCTGGGCACCGCGGTTTCCCAGATCTTGGGAGCGGCGGCGACCGGACCAGCGCGCAAGAGACGGTAGATGTAATAGGTCCCGAACGAGAAGATGAAGGCGTAGACCGCGCCGAAGAGGATCAGCGACGTCATCGCGGCGGGCGCGGTCAGGAAAGGCGTCACCGCGTCGGCCGTGCGCAACACGCCGTAGACGGCCCACGGTTGGCGACCGATCTCAGCGGTGTACCAGCCGGTGAGGATCGCAATGAACGGCAAGGGGAAGCTTAGAAAGATGAGCCAGAGCAGCAGGCGGCTGCGTTCGATCCGGCCTTTCACGATCAAGTACGATCCGAGCCAGGCGAGTGCCAGCATGATCAATCCGCAGCCGACCATGATTCGGAACGTCATGAATGGAACGAGCACGGGTGGCCGGTCTTGTGGCGGAAAGTCCGTCAATCCGATTTCCTTTGACGTCAGGCTCATGCTGCCGATGATGCTCCCGAGTACCGGGATCTTGATCTCGAACCTGTTGGTCTCCGTCATCGAATCGGGAATCGCGATCAGCACTTCTGACGCCGGCTGCTCGTCGTGCCAGCGCGCCTCGATCGCCGCGAACTTTGCCGGCTGATGCTGATGAACATAGTCGCCGACCAGATGCCCGAACACGAGCTGCAGCGGGATCAGGACGGCGGCGAGGAATAGTCCCATGCGAAGCATGATCCGCGCTTCGGCCCGGTAGGTTCGCCTCAGGAGATACCATGCACCTGTCGCCGCGACGCAGAATGCGCCGGTCAGGTAGGACGCCAGCAGCATGTGCGGGAAGCGCACCCAGACGACGGAGTTGAAGATGATCTTCGTCCAATCATCGGGCACGAAGGCGCCGTCGCGTAAGGCATAACCGGCCGGAAACTGCATCCAGCTATTGTTGGTCATGATCCAGAATGCCGAAAGCGTCGTCCCCAGCGCGACCATGGCCGTCGAGAACAGGTAGAACCCCGGCGCAACCCGCTTTCGTCCAAAGATCAGGACGCCAAAGAAGCCGGCCTCCAGCATAAAAGCGGTGAACGTCTCGTAGGACAGCAGTGGCCCCTGGATCGGTCCGGACATCCGCGACAGCACGCTCCAATTCGTCCCGAATTGAAACGCCATGACCACGCCGGAAACGACCCCGAGGCCGAAGGCAACGCCGAATATCCTGAGCCAGAACTCAAACAGGGTCTGATAGACAGGCCTTCCCGTCACAAGACGCATCGATTCGAGTACGGCGAGCCAGGCGGCAAGACCGATCGTGAACGACGGGAAAATGATGTGGAAGGAGATGGTGAAGCCGAACTGTATCCGCGACAGGAGGAGCGCCGTCATGTCCATCGGAAATTTCCTTCCAGCTCAACTCAAACGACTTCGGACCAGACCCTCGGTGCGCGCTTCATTGCACTGAGGCACGGCCGGTCGCGGGCGGCGCTATATTCTCGATCTGAAGAACACGCGCGGTTTCCGCGCGGATGTTTCGACAGAGCGCGGCATCATCGATCAGCGAGATGCCGTAGGACGGAATCATCTCCTTCAGCTTCGGCAACCACGCGCTCGCCGTCAGCTCATCGGCAAAACACTTCTGCAGGACACTGATTGCGATGAATGCCGCGGTTGACGCCCCCGGCGACGCACCAAGCAGCGCGACGATCGAGCGGTCTGCCGCGCCCACGAGCTCGGTGCCAAACTCCAGGACGCCGCCGCGCCTGACGTCTGGCTTGATGATCTGAACCCGCTGACCGGCCACCTGCAGCCTCCAATCCCCGGGGTCGGCCTTCGGGTAATATTCGTCAAGCGTCGCCAAGCGATGGCTTTCGGACTGCAGCACCTGTTCGATCAGATATTCGGTCAGATCCAAATTGTCGCGGGCGACCGACAGCATCGGCTTGACATTGGCCGGCCTGATCGACTCGACGAGGTCGAGCAATGAGCCGTGCTTAAGGAATTTGCTGGAGAAGCCGGCATAGGGCCCGAACAGCAGTTCGTGCTTTCCGCCGATCACGCGTGTGTCGAGATGCGGCACCGACATCGGTGGCGAACCGACCGCGGCCTTGCCGTAGACCTTGGCATGATGGCGCTTGTTGATCTCGGGGTCGTCGCAGCGCAGCCAGATGCCGCTGACGGGAAATCCGGCATAGCCCCTTCCTTCCGGAATGCCGGACTTCTGCAGCAGCGGCAGCGCACCGCCGCCCGCGCCGATGAACACGAATTTGGCGGTCACCGGACGGACATCACCGCTTTCGAGATCCTGTACCTCGACCCGCCAGCGGCCATCTTCCGCGCGGAGAAGATGGGTGACCCGGTGTTTGTAATGGACCGTGACTCCCGGCTGATCGAGGAGATGCTGCACTAGGTGGTGAGTGAGCGCGCCATAGTCGACATCAGTGCCCGTGATGATCCGCGTCGCCGCGACGGGTTCGTCACCGCCCCGTCCCTCCATCACCAGGGGCACCCAATCGGCGATCCGGTTGCGATCCTCACTGTACTCCATGCCCTCATAGCAGTGGTGGGCCGACATCGCCGCAAATCTCTTCCTGAGAAAGGCAACGTTGGCGGCCCCATGGACGAAGCTCATATGCGGCACGGGATGGATGAAGCTGCGCGGTTCCTTGATCGCGCCCCTTCGCACGAGGTATGACCAGAACTGCCGCGACAGGTCGAACTCGACGTTAACCTGCAAGGCCCTGGAGATATCGATCGTGCCGTCCGGCCGTTCCGGCGTGTAGTTCATTTCGCAATTGGCGGCGTGACCGGTGCCCGCATTATTCCAGGCCTCCGAGCTTTCCAGCCCGCAATCCTCCAGCGTCTCGAGCATGGCAATGGAGAAAGACGGCTCGAGCTCCTTGAGGAACACCCCGACGGTCGAGCTCATGATGCCCGCACCGATCAGGACGACATCGCATTCGGTCGGCAGGTCGGTCTGCATAATGGCTTTCCTTAAGTTCTTCCGGAGTCCTGTTTCGCTTGTCAGTCAGCTCGTGGCTTGCCGCCGCTCGGCCCTGAACGGTACCTCCGCTCCGGCTTCAAGCACGACGTAGGCCCGGCGCCAGGACGAAGCGTCGACCAGCCGCCAGCTATGTCCGGTACCGGCTGTATCCTCGGCGAGCAGCACGTCTCCGGGGTGGAGGACAAAGTGCTTGCCTTCACGTGTCTGGAAATCCAGCGTGCCGCTTAACGTTATGACGAGCTGGCGGACCGGGGCGGTGTGCCAAGTGAACGCACCACCAGATGCCGTCTCCTGGAACGAGATGCTGGCCACCCTGATCTTCTCGCTCAACCAGTCGCCGCGCACACCCGGCGCCAGATCAATCGTCCCCTCCTCGAAATAGGAGTTGCGATCCGGTCCGGTCCATAACCGCACGCATCTGATCATGACGATCGCTCCGATCTGCTCAACGCCGTTGAGCGGCGAGATCGCTCTCCGTGGCCACATAGGGCCGCACCATCTTCATCGGATCGACGATACGATCGAACTCCTGCTCGTCGACGAACCCGAGCTTGAGCGCGGCCTGCTTGAGGGTCAGGTCGTTGTCCATTGCGTAATGCGCGATCTTGGACGCCTTGTCGTAGCCGATAACAGGCGAAAGCGCGGTCACAAGCATCAGCGAACGCTCGACATATTCCTTGATCTTCTTCAGATTGGGGCGCGTCCCCTCGATAAGGAATTTGCGGAAATTGACGCAGCCGTCGGTCATGATCGTGATCGAATGCGTGATGTTGTAGATCATCAACGGCTTATAGACGTTCATCTCGAGGTAGCCGCCAGCGCCGCCAATGCCGACGGCGACGTCATTGGCCATGACCTGAACGGCGATCATGGTGAGCGCCTCCGCCTGCGTCGGATTGACCTTCCCCGGCATGATCGAGGAACCCGGCTCGTTTTCCGGAATCAAAAGCTCGGCAAAACCCGCGCGCGGACCGCAGGACATCAGGCGAATATCATTGCCGATCTTGTACAGCGAAGCCGCAAGAGTGCGGAACGTGCCGGAGAGCTGGACCAGCGCATCATGCGCACCCTGCACCGTGAATTTGTTGGGCGCGCTCACGAATGGCAGGCTGGTCAACGCGGCGATCTCGACCGCTGCGGCCTCGGCGAAATCCGGCGCCGCATTGATCCCGGTGCCGACAGCGGTGCCGCCGAGCGCCAGCCGGTAAACGCCTTTCAAGCCGTCCTCGATACGTTCGATATTGTCCGCCAGCATGCCCACATAGCCTGACCATTCCTGGCCCAACGTAAGCGGCGTCGCGTCCTGCATGTGGGTCCGCCCGATCTTGACCACATGGTCCCATTCCGCCGCCTTTGCCGCGATGGCGTCATGGAGCGCCTTCAGCGCGGGCAGCAGGCGCTTTTTCACGTTGACTGCCGCCGCGACGTACATCGCGGATGGAAAGCTGTCGTTCGAGGATTGCGCCATGTTGACATGGTCATTGGGATGAACGGGTTTCTTGCTCCCAAGCGGTGTTCCCGCCAGCTCGCAGCAGCGGTTGGAGATGACCTCGTTCACATTCATGTTGAACTGCGTACCGCTTCCGGTCATCCAGACATGCAACGGGAACATGTCGTGGTGCCGGCCAGCAAGGATCTCATCGCAGACCAGAACGATGAGCCTGTGCACCTCATCGCTTAGTCGATGGCCTCTGTGATTTGCATTGGCGGCCGCTTTCTTGAGGACCGCATAGGCGGTGATCATCTCGCGTGGCATCAGATCCTTGCCGATGCTGAAGTGCTCGAGAGATCGTTGCGTCTGGGCACCCCAGAGCTTGTCGGCGGGTACCCTCACCTCGCCAAGGCTATCTGTTTCGGTACGGAAATCGCTCATGCTCATTCCCATCGCGGGCGTCCCGACCGTGAGACGCAGCTACAGGCTAGCGACACCAGCCGCGGCTGGCTTTCCGCAAACGAATAGGTTTTGCCGATTTGCATGGGCGCCGATGCCCTCATGCGACCGGGAGCCCACAATCGTCTTGAAGTGCGCAATGCGCTGCGCCTACTGGGAAGGTGATGCGGTGCGGCTGCGTAAACACCTCGTAGCCATCATGACGTGCGACCGCAATCAGCGTGATCCCGGCGGCATCTGCCGTTCGTATTGCAAGCGACGTGGGGGCTGACATCGCCATAAGCAGCGGAACCCCCATCATCGCAGTCTTCTGCACCATCTCAACGGACACGCGGCTTGTGAGAAGGACCGCCCCGTCGCAGGCAGATACATTCCCGGCCAGGATCGCGCCCGCGAGCTTGTCGAGCGCATTGTGGCGACCGACATCCTCCCGAACCGGACCGATGCTGGAAGTTGGCCGCCAGAACGCCGCCGCATGAACCGACCGAGTCCGGCGATTGAGCTGCTGCTGCGGCCCGAGCGCGCACATTGCGTCCAGGAGCTCGCGCGCGCCGAACTTCGCACCCGACCTGACTGGGCGCGGCGCCCGCTGTGTCTGTTCCAGGCTCTCAATTCCACACAGCCCACAACCGACCGGACCGACAGTCGCCCGCCGCCGCGCGACGAGACGCTCCGCGCGAGTCTCGACGAGCCACATCTGCACCTCAATTCCAAGCCCGGTTTCGATGATGTCGATGGTCTCAATCTCGTCGATGCCATCGATGATGCCTTCGGTGACCGAAAAACCGACGGCAAAGTCGCCGAGATCCGCCGGCGTCGCCATCATGACCGCATAGGTCGAGCCGTTATAGGTCAGCGCGATGGCGCTTTCTTCGGCGACCGGCCGCAAGGAACGCGTCGGCACGGCTCCCCTCCACTGCAAATTGGCAAATTCCGTAAATCCGAGAGGGCGCATCGCAACATCTCCTGGCGCGTCGCTTGAATGACAGCCCCCAAATGGCGGCGTGCAGCATCCGGGAGGCCTACGTATGCGCGTACTCGCTCGAATGCCGCGACGCGCGCACCTTGAGCGCGATACCGAAGGCAAGGAAACCCCATCCCTGGAAGATCAGATCGACGACAAGCATGGCACCAAGAAACCAGAGGCCGATGCTTGGCCATGCCGCGATCAAGATGGCGCCCACGCACAAGGTGAGAACGCCTGCCGCCACGATCCAGCGCCAGCCCGCCGCGGGTCGCGAACGCAATCCCGCCCAGGCCCGCATGACGCCCGCAACCACCATGAACACACCCGCCAGGAGCGATAATTCGACGGAGGCCAGGACAGGATCATAGAGAATGATGGCGCCCGCCGCCGCGTAAACCAGGCCGCTCAACAGCCAGAACAAAAAGCTACCAAGGCCTCGCGCTGTAAACGCGTGCACGATCTGGAACAGGCCGCTCACCAGCACCGCCGCTCCGATAAACAACACCGAAGCCAGGTTGGCCAACATCAGATTTGTGGATGCGATGCCGCCAAGGATGAGATCGCCAACGCCAAGCACGACGAACCAACCCCACTTGCCGCTGATCGCGCGTATGGCGCTGCCGAGCGCCGGTTTGACCTCGAGCGTATTGAGAGCATTCGTCATGACCTTAAGGCCTCCTGTGGATCTTCAGTGGCGGCGCGTCACGTCGCCACGGATCGGAGCTTGGCCGGGCCCACCATGCACAGTCTTTCGACCAGCTCTCGCCCGTTCCCGGTTCGCACGGCAGAGCAGTTCGTTGTGGATCACGCCAACACGCCTAGTCCAGGGGGAAGATCAGGATCGACCTCGTTCCACGTGGCCCGAACTGTGTGTCGATCGTCCCATCCAGATTGCTTGCGAGCGCTTCGACGATTCTCAAGCCCATTCCTGGAGAAATGGTGGGATTGGATGTTCCGTTATCGGTGATACGGCATTCGACCGACGCTCCGGACGGCAGAAGCTCAAGCTCAATATTTCCAGAGCCCTGTCGAAACGCGTGGCGCACCGCATTCGTAATCAACTCGAACACGATCATCCCGAGATACCAACAGCGCTCCGAGCTCATCCTGAGCGGACAGAGGGACAGGGTCAGCTCGATGCCCTTGCTCTCGAGCTTCGAGTGGCTGATGGCTTGACACAGCTTGTGAAGATAGGCGCTCGCGTCGATCGTCGTGCTGTAGTCTGGCATCTGCAGGGATCGATGCACACGAGCGAAGCTCTGCAGGCGATCCTGAACCGCGCCGAGCGCCAGCTTGGCCTCACTGCTCTTGCAACGGTCCGCCGCCAGTGACAGCGAGCTGATTGCAAACGCAAATTCAGTGTTGATCCGGTGCGATAACTCCCGCAGCAGCAGTCGCTCCGAGTGAACCACCGGTTCGGAAGAAGCCTGTACGTGACTATTCATCTCGCAATCCCGGATACCATCCAGGAGCGAGCGCCCTGAACGCTCGCTCCTGGTTACACAAATGAGCCGATCAGCGGCTCAACATATCCGGGGAATGTGCGCTCATCTTTCGAGCGCGCCAGCCGCGTTTTACAATTGCACGCTTGGTTTCAGCGATGGTCTTAGTGCTCCCTCATCCTTGCCATCCTCGCTTGAGGCCGAGCTAAATCGGCAGAGCCCCTCGGCGCGGCACCCGCGAAGCGCCACAGTAATGCCGGCGCCGAGAGGACCGGCATTCGGCTGCCTGAAAGGCTCGCGCGGCGCAGAGGGCGTAATGAAGAATCCTTGCTCACTCGGAATTTGAGCGCCTGCGCGAGGTCTCGTACAGGAACCAGGTCCTCCGTTCGGTTTCGTCAATCCAGTTTTCCAGGAGACTTGCCGTCGCGACATCACCATATTCATCGCAGAGCTGGTGTACCTGCCGCATTTCCTTTGTTAGTTGTTGGTTGTCGCCGCGCAGCTCGGCCAACATGTCCTGTGGATCGACGTATTCCGCGTCGTCGTCGAGAATGCGCTGCTGGCGCGCGATATGACCGATCGAGCGGATGGTCGTGCCGCCGATCTTGCGCGCGCGCTCGGCGATCGGATCGGTCATCGCAAAGATCTGATCGGACTGCTCATCGAGCAGCAGGTGATAGTCGCGAAAATGCGTACCGGACATGTGCCAGTGGAAGTTCTTTGTCTTGACGTAGAGAGCAAAGACATCCGCCAGCAGGGCGCCAAGGGCGGCGGGAATATCCCGTACCGCGTCCCTCCCGAGATCGGTCGGCGTTTCCAGTTCTTCGCGGGCGCGAGAGGCCACCATCGTTCTATCCTTTTGAGTTGAGCGGCAGACGCATTGCCTTAATGCCCGTCGTTACTAGCCATGTGGCCATCGCGGGTCTTTCCAGGACACCCGCGCCGTTTTCAATTTCGCACGAAGGGTCCTCAGGGAGTGTGGGGCCGGACGGGGCATTGCTCAGGCGGGCACCGCAGGAACATAGGGGAATGATCCGGACGGTTTCGACGTCACGGACTCCTTGCCAATGCCGAGCCGCACAGGGCCGTTTGTCGCGATCGAAAACATGACATCCGGCGCGTTGTCCGTCAGGGATCGGCCGTTCCAGTCACCGAAGCCAAAGACCGCGGGCGTGCCTACGACATACGGCAACAGGTTCGGAAAGAGCCGATGAGCGATTCTCGTCGCGTAGCCTTCAGGATCTTCGGCAGTCCCGCTCGCTCGCACTGCCCCCGCGATCGCCTTGATCGCAGCGTCACCGAAGGTCGCGAAGTCATCGGCCGGTCGTCCCGCGTTGAGACGGTTACCCAGATCTTCGTTGTATTGGGTGAACAGCGGATGGATCATCGGGAGTCCCACGCGGTTGATCGATCGCCATCCGCCGGCATCGGTCGCCAAGGATGCGACGGCCCAGACGCCAATTTTTCCACCGTTCCCGATCAACTCGGTATCGGGCACTTCGAGCACCAGCGAATAGACCGAGTGGCCCGCAAACAAGTTCTTCGCCCGCAGCGGATCCCAATCCTTCAGGTCGACGATCGTCCCGTCCTGAAGCGCGTGGCCCACCGCGTGCAGCACATCGGGCTCGATCCAGAAGGGGTCTCCGGCCTTTCCCGCCCAGAGACGAAATCCGGCGGGGTCGGAGACCGTCTCACCGGTCGTGCCGCTGAGCAGCAGCACGCCCGGAGCATGTGGATCGCTCGCCTGCCCCCCATCCACGCGATGAAGCATCATGCGCTGCCGCCCGGCGGCATCCCGTTCAGCGAATTTGATGCGGTACGTTATCTCCTCCACGGCATCGCCATTGAGGTCGACTTTAAATTCATACATCCCCTCCGGATGAAATCCGGGGCTCGGAACGGGTCCCGCGATCGAGTGGCCCACATTGATGACGAAGACCGTGCCTTGCTCACCGCGAAAAAGGTAAAGGTCGGTGATGTCCAGCCGGATATCTTGCCGGGCGATCGGTGAATCCAGGTGATGCGACATGAATTTTGCTCACGAGAGGGCTGCGACGAGGCGGGTGCCTGGTGCGGCAAGAGGCTGGTTGAGGGCGCGTTCAACCATAGCTCGCTGCAGCACGCCGGTCTTTCGGAGGTCTTCATGCCTTTTCCGAATCGCACGTTGCTGCGATGGACGGACACCCAACAAATCCATGGCGTCGCTCGCTGCCGGCATCTATTCAGCCGGGATTACTTTGGCTGGGGCAAGCTCGTCACCAACCGGCACCGGAGCGATCGTCTCGAACACGCCGTCGCGCCGGACCAAGGCATGGAATAGCGCCGCGGCGATGTGCAACAGCACCAGCGCGAAGAATGCGAAAGCAAGATAGAAATGTGCATCCCACAGCAGGGCGTGCAGGCTGTCGCTCTGCGGCATGAGCGATGGAAGGCGAATCCCCCCGTACAGCACGACCGGATAGGCCGCAGCGGACAGCATCCCCCAGCCGAGCAGCGGCATCGCGATCATGAGCGCATAGAGCGCATAATGCGACAAATGCGCCGCGAGCTTCATCGGCTCGGGCAGATCGGCCGGCAGGGCCGGCGCCCCCTGATACAGCCGCACGACAAGGCGGATCAGGGCAAGCACAAGAATGGCGATACCGAGCGATTCGTGGGTCGCAACGAGCGGCAAATACTTCGGCATGATCGTGGACACCATGCCGACGCCGATGAAAAACATCGCAAGAAGGCAGGCCGCCATTAACCAGTGCAGCAGGCGCTGGAGCGGACTGAAGCGGTGGCGGATATGGATCATGGCTTGGCTCCGGCTTCGGTTCGCGGGTAGTCCTTGGCTTCCGCGGTGCGTAGGTCATAAGATTCCCGGTAAACCGATGACCGCGCGGCGGGAAACGGATCATCCGACGTCCGTATGCCGGGGGGCAGAACGGTCGGATCGAAATTGATGTCGCGGCAGGGGCCGTCAGCCTCGGCCTCGATCCGTTGCACGATGAGTGTGCCGACCTCCACCGTACGGCGGTCATCGGGCCAGACCTTGCTCGGGTCCGCGGTCGGGTCACCGGGATTCGCGACCGTCACGACCATGGTCCAACGCACCGGCCCACTGCGCACGCGCTCAGTGATCTCCCGCTCCAGGAAGTCCGGACCGCGCTTGGCGAGATCATCATGCGTGACAGGAACGATCTGCGCCGTCGGGACGAGCGACCAGCGTGCCGTATGCTCCACGCGAGCCGCATCCGTCAGGGTAAAGCTGTTGAGGCTGTTGTAGCGTTCTTCGGCATAGCTGCCGGTCCAGGGCGCGCTCGAAGCCCAGGCGGCGAACGCCGCGAATTCGGGATTCGCCGCGGTGAATGTTTTCATTGCATTCGGATCCTTGCTGGCGGACGCCAGCAGCAGGTCACGAAAGGCTCGCGGCGTCGACACCGGGAAGAACGGGGGATCGATCATGGCACTGCGCCATTCCCGGCCATCCGGGGTGGCGACGCGCAGCCCCATGCCGCGCACTCGCACCATCGCATCAGCGGCGTTCGGATCGGCCGTTCCCAGGTTGAAGCGGCCCAGGGCCGGATATTGGCCGCGAGTGAAAACCTGTGCGCTCGAGAGCCCCGCTCCGTTTCCATTCGACTCGAAGACACCCGTGAAGCAGATGCCCTTTGCGTGGTTCCGGCGATGGCCGAGCGCCGGACCGCCTGGGGGCGCCAGCGCGGCCAGCATCTTGTCCGGCGTCAGGCGCTGCGGCGAGAGCCACCCCGCGGTGTAAGCGAGTGCGGCAGCACCACCACCGACGATCGCCGAGATCACCACGAGAGATCCGAGCAGGCGTAAGGGAGAATTGTGCAGCGGGGACATGCAAGGGCTCACTGTTCGGGCGGATGGCCCTCTTTCTCCCTGCCCGCGGCCCTGGTCTTTCGAACACGACGAAACGCTATCCGAATCGCACGTCGAGCGACCGAGTGCGCATCTCCTCCAGCCTCGGAGACCACGGGATTCTGGAGCCCGTGCCCCGACTGGATGTGAGGCACACCAACATGGCTCTCAATAGCAACATGCCGGCGTCTCGGTGAGGAAACGCCGGCACGGCAGAACAGATAGGCTGCTGATTTGCTTACTTGGGCACGCTGCCCTCGATGCCCTCGACATACCAGTTCAGGGAGTTGAAGGTGGTGGCCGGCATGGTGCTGCCGGCGGCAACCATTACCTTGCCGCCGTTGTCCTTGATCGGGCCGGCGAAGGGATTCAGCTCGCCCGAAATCAGCTTGGCCTTCTTGTCCTCAAACACCTTGACCGCTTCCGGCGGAATATCGGGATTGAGCGGCGCCATCACCACCAATCCCTCCTTCAAGCCCCAACGCGTATGCCGGTTGCCGGTCCAGGTGCCGTCGAGCACCTTCTTGGTTTCGGCGATATAGTAGCCGCTCCAGTCCTCGGTCGTACCCGTCAACTGCGCCTTCTTGCCGAAGCTCGACATATCCGCGTCGATGCTGAAGGCGTAGGTGCCCTTCTCCTGAGCCGCCTGGATCGACGCCGGCGAATCCGTGTTCTGGGCCACCGCGTCGGCTCCCTGCGCGATCAGGGTGTCGGCGGCCTGGCGCTCCTTGCCCGGATCGTACCACGTGTTGACCCAGATCGGCTTCATCTTGATCTTCGGATTGACCGACTGCGCGCCCAAGGTCATCGAATCGATATTGCGCATGACGCTGGGAATTGGGAACGAGCCGATGAAGCCAAGTGTATTGGTCTTTGTCATCTGGCCGGCGATGACCCCGATCAGGTAAAAGCCCTCCTCGAAGCGAGGCTCGTAGACCGAGATGTTCGCAGCGGTCTTGAAGCCGTTGACATGCTCGAATTTCACGTCAGGAAACAGTTTCGCAACCTTCTGCAGCGGCTCCATATAACCAAATGAAGTGGCGAAAATTAATTTGTTGCCGTCAGCGGCAAGCTGACGAAACACGCGTTCGGAATCCGCGGTTTCCGGCACATTCTCGACATAGGTCGTCTTGATTGCGGAGCCCAGCGCCGCTTCCAGCTTCTTTCGCGCGACGTCGTGCTGTTGTGTCCAGCCGCCGTCGCTGACCGGCCCGAGATAGACAAACGCGACCTTGAGCGGTTCGGCAGCGAACGCCGCCGCCGGCAAGGTCGCCGTCAGCCCCGCCGCCACGCACACCCGCAGAGCGTTCCAGATTTTTCTCAACTCCATCATACTTTCCTTCTTGCTAGAGCAGAATAAACCGCGAGCGCGGCTCTCTCACGCGGTGGGATGAAAACTGTGGCCGAGGGAGGCCGGTTGATTGAGCAGGATCGTCCTCGGATCGCGGCAGATGATGACGAGCACGATGATGGTCGCTGCGTAGGGCAGCATCGACAGGAACTCGGTCGGAATCGGCAGCGCGAAGCCTTGCGCGAAGAGCTGAAACTGCGTGACGCCGCCGAACAGATAGGCGCCGACGACGACACGGGTTGGCTTCCACGTGCCGAACACGACGAGCGCCAGCGCAATCCAGCCCTTGCCGGCCGACATTCCCTCGACCCACATCGGCGTTTGCACCAGCGAGAGATAGGCGCCGGCAATGCCCGCGGTCGCCCCGCCGAAGATCACCGCGAGATAGCGCGTCGCCAACACAGGCTTGCCGATCGCATGAGCGACGGCCGGCGATTCTCCGATCGCACGCAGAGTGAGCCCTATGCGCGATTTCGTCAGGAACCATTGCACGCCGACGAACAGAACCACCGACAGATAAACCATGATGTCGTAGTGGAAGAGGAGATCGCCGAGCACGGGGATGGCGGTGAGGCCCGGAATCGTAACCGGCGCCAGCCGCTCCACCGGCAGGCCCGCCAGATTGTGGCCGACGAAAGCCGACAGACCCACGCCAAACAAAGTCAGCGCAAGGCCGGTCGCCACCTGATTGGTCTGCAGGTTGAGCGTGAGAAAACCGAAGATCAGGGACAAGGCGATACCTGCCGCGGCCGCGGCGACAAAACCGACCCCATCGCTGCCGGTGGCGCGCGCCGCCGCGAACCCTGCCACGGCACCGATCAGCATCATGCCCTCGATGCCGAGATTGAGCACGCCCGATCTTTCGACCACGGTCTCGCCGAGCGCGGCATAGATCAGCGGCGTTGCCGCGACGACCGTGCTGGCAATCATCGGGACAATGGCAATCATGCGAGGCTCTCCGCCGGGGCCGCGGGCTTGGTCTCGGCGCTCTCGACACGCTTCAATCGAAAGTTGATGAAGAGGTCCATCGCCAGCAGGTAGAACAGCAGCAGGCCCTGAAACAGTCCCGTGATCGCCGACGGCAGCCCCATGCCCATCTGCGCCGCCTCGCCGCCGAGGTAGAGCAGCGACATCAGCAGCGCGCCGAAGATGATGCCGATCGGATGTAACCGCCCGATCCAGGCGACGATGATGGCGGCGAAGCCATAACCGGGCGAGATCTGCTGCTGCAGGCGTCCGATCGGGCCCGCAACCTCGCAGATGCCGGCAAGGCCAGCCATGCCGCCGCACAGCAACAGCGCGATCCAGATATTGCGCTTCTCCGAAAAGCCGGCATAGGCCGCCGCGGCCGGCGCAAGCCCCGCGACCTGCATCCTGAATCCTGCAAAGGTCTTCTGCGAAAAGATCCAGGCCAGGAGTGCAAGCGCAAGCGCGTAAACGATGCCCCAGGTCACGCGCGTGCCCGAGATCAGCACCGCCATGGTTTCGGCGTCGCCGAATCCTTGCGATTGCGGGTAGTTCTGCCCTTCGGGATCGCGCCATGGACCGTGAACGAGCCAGGACAGCGCCAACTGGGAGATGTACACCAGCATCAGCGTGACAAGGATTTCGTTGGTGTTGAACCGCGTCCGCAGGAACGCCGGGATGGCGGCCCAGGCCATTCCACCGAGAATGCCTGCGAGCAGCATCAGCGGCATTGCGAGGCTGGAGTCGCTGTCGCCGAACCAGAGTGCGACGCCGCCGCCCGCGATCGCGCCCATCGTGAGTTGTCCCTCGGCGCCGATGTTCCAGACGTTCGCGCGAAAGCCCAAGGCGAGTCCGACGCCGCAGAGCAGAAGCGGCGTCGTCTTCAGCAGCAACTCACCGATGCCATAGGTGCTCGAAACGGGTTTCACGAAGAAGAGATAGAAGGCCTCCACCGGATCCTTGCCCAGCGCGCTGAACAGGAGAAATCCCGTCACCAGCATGCAGAGCGCCGCCAGTAGCGGCGAGGCAAAGCGCATCAGGGAAGAAGGTGTCGGACGCCGTTCCAGCCTAAGCATCGGCCGTCTCCAGTCGCGAAGGCGGGCAAGCGGACGCGCCGGGCATCGCATCGGCAAACCTGCCGCTCATCCAGATGCCGATCTGCTCGATCGACGTCTCCGCGGGCTTCACCGACGGCGAAAGACGCCCACCCGCCAGCACCGCGATTCGATCGCTGATGTTGAAGAGCTCGTCGAGCTCCTCCGAGATCACCAGCAGCCCGACGCCTTGGTCGCGCAGATCGATCAGCGCCTGCCGGATGAGTTGCGCCGCACCGACGTCGACGCCCCAGGTCGGCTGCGCCACGATCATCATTTTCGGCTGCAGCATGGTCTCCCGCCCAACGATGTATTTCTGCAGATTGCCACCCGAGAGACTCGAGGCGACGGATTGTTCGCTGCCGCACTTGACGTTGAACCGTTCGATGACCGACTTGGAAAATCGTCGCATGACGCCGGGCAGGATCATCCCCCTCCGCACCATGCCGCTTTGCGCGCCCGTCAGCAGCGCATTGTAGGCCAGACTCATCGGCGGTACCGCGCCGCGGCCGAGCCGCTCCTCGGGAACGAAGGTGAGACCGTGCGCGCGACGCTTTGCCGGATTAAGCGTCCCCACCGGCCGTCCCATCAGCTTGATCATCGATGCATCGGGACTGAGCCGCTCGCCCGAGAGCGCCGCCATCAATTCCTTCTGGCCGTTGCCGGAGACGCCGGCGATCCCCAGGATTTCGCCGCTTCGGACCTCAAGGCAAATGTCGTTAAGCGAGGTACCGAAGGCGTCGGACGAGATCAGCGACAAATGATCGACTTCGAGTCGTGCCTCCTGAGGCTCGCGTGGCGTCAGGTGGCATTCCGCGAGTTCGCCACCAATCATCAAGCGGGCGAGACTTTCGTTGGTTTCGTTCCGCGGAATCGCGGTGCCGCTCACGCGCCCGCTGCGCAGCACGGTGGCGGTGTCGCAGAGCGCGCGTATTTCGTCGAGCTTGTGGCTGATATAGAGAATGCTGCATCCTTCGGACGCCAGGCGGCGGAGCGTATTGAACAACGTCAGGACCGCCTGCGGCGTGAGCACCGAGGTGGGCTCATCCATGATGAGAAGCTTGGGCTCCTGCAACAGGCAGCGCACGATCTCGACGCGCTGCCGCTCGCCGACCGACATGCTGTGAACGAGCCGATAGGGATCGATCGGAAGGCCGTATCTCTCCGAGACCTCGGTAATCCGCGCCGCGAGCTGTGCGGTCGGGACACGCTCATCCAGCGCCAGCGCGATGTTTTCCCAGACTGTCAGGGTCTCGAACAGCGAGAAATGCTGGAAAACCATGCCAATGCCCAGCCGGCGCGCCTGTGCCGGGGCGGTGATCGTCTCGTAACGGTCGTTCCAGAGGATGGTGCCGGCATCGGGCTTGGCGACGCCGTAGATGATCTTCATCAGCGTGCTCTTGCCGGCGCCATTCTCGCCGAGAACCGCGTGAATCTCACCCGGGCGGACGCTCAAGGAGACGTCCTCGTTCGCCACCACGCTCGGGTAACGCTTGGTAATCCCGGTCAGCACCAACCGTGGCTTTAGGTTTTCAAATCCCGACTGATCCATGTGTTCAATTCAAGCAGCCTCCGGCCAAGGGGTTTTGGCAGCGAGCAATGGCTCCAGAAGGCACAAGCAATCCGCGCGCCAACTCGGCGGGCTCCATCTGATTCAGCGATTTTTGGCCCCGCGGCGAGCGGCGGAGAACGGCAGATGGCAGCAGTTCATCCGCCGTGTCGCCGCTAAGAAGGCGTGCTGGGATACCACGGAGCGCGGGCTCCTGATCGCTCTGGGGTGCGATCGGCGCCATGCCTACAGTCGTCGCTGCCGAACGCGCATGAGGTCCGCGCGTCCGCGCGAGCCCTGGCGCAATTGTTGCAGGATGCGCGCGAAACCCTTCCGCACTTACGGGGACTGAATGCCTCATATCCAGGCTTCCGCCGGCACCAAGCTCTATTATGAAGACGTTGGGAGCGGAAGCGCCGTCCTTTTCATTCACGAATTCGCAGGCGACTACCGGACATGGGAGCCGCAGATGCGCCATTTCGCGCGCTCGCACCGCTGCATCACCTTCAGCCAGCGCGGCTATCCGCCATCGGACATCCCGATAGAGCCCGCACGCTATAGCCAGGACATCGCCGTCGACGATGTCCTCGCCATTCTCGACGGCTTGGGACTTCAGCGAGCTCACATCGTCGGACATTCCATGGGCGGGTACACGGCGCTGCATCTTGGCATCCGTCATCCCGAACGCTGCCTCTCGGTCGTCGCGGCCGGATGTGGCGCCGGCTCCTTGCCCGAACCAGAGCGATGTCGACAGCAGCGACTGCAGGCGGTCGAAACCGGCAAGATGTTCGCCGAGCAAGATATGAGCATTTCCGCGGCGACATATGCCGACGGACCAAACCGCCAGGCCTTTAAGAACAAGGATCCGCGTGGTTGGTCCGAGTTCACCCGGATGCTTGCCGAGCATTCAGCCCTTGGCCATTCGCTCACCATGTTCGGCGTACAAGCCAAGCGCCCGACGCTGTGGGAAATGGAAGCCGAGCTGAAGCGCTTCGTACCGCCGCTGCTCGTGGTCGTCGGTGATGAGGATGAACCCTGCCTTGAAGGCAGCTTTTTCCTGAAGCGAACAGCGCCGACGGCCGCCCTCCTCGTCGTTCCCCGCGCCGGCCATAACATCACCAGCGAAGAGCCTGCTGCGTTCAATGCGGCGCTTTCCGAGCTGTTCTTCGCGGCGGAAGCCGGCCGCTGGCTTGCGCATAAGCCGGTTTAGCGGAAGCAGCAGCCATGAGAACCTGGATTCGCGATCCGATCGCCGTGCTCGCAAACGGCGGCAAGCGCGGGCTTGTCGTCGAGGACGGTAAAATCGCCGAGCTCGTCGAACAGAACGGACCCACCGTACCTTGCGACGACATTTTCGACGCCCGGCGGCACGTCATCATCCCGGGCCTGATCAACACGCACCATCACTTCTTCCAGACGCTGACGCGCGCACATCCCAGGGCGATCAACAAGGAGCTGTTTCCCTGGCTGAAGCAGCTTTACCCGATCTGGGGCGCCCATCTTGACCGCGAGTGCTTCCGCCTTGCTGTCCGGGTCGCCTTGACCGAGCTTCTGATCTCCGGCTGCTCTACCGCGGCGGATCATCTGTTTGTCTTTCCGGACGATCTCGCCGACGCCGTCGACATCGAGGCCGAGGAAGCATCAAGGCTCGGGATGCGCATGACCCTGACGCGCGGCGCGATCAATCTCGGCTTTGCCAATGGCGGCATCGCCGACGAGCGGCTGATGCAGGATTACGACACGATCCTCACGGATTGCGAGCGGGTTCTCGGCAAATATCACGACAGGCGCGAGGGAGCATTCCTCCGCGTGGCTCTGGCGCCATGCGCGCCCTTCAACGTGACCCGCCGATTGATGAGCGATACCGCCGCCCTGGCCGAAAAACATGACTGCCGGCTCCACACGCATTTGGGCGAAACGCATGACGAGGACGCCTACTGCCTGCATCATTTCGGCTGCCGGCCGCTCGACTATCTCGAACAGGTGGGCTGGCTGAATGAGCGCGTTTGGCTCGCCCACGGCATCCACTTCGACGATGCGGAGATCGCGCGCCTCGGCAAGCACGGCGTAGGGGTATGCCATTGTCCAACCTCGAACATGGTGCTGTCGTCAGGCCTGTGCAGGACGAAAGATCTGGAAGCGGCAGGCGTCACTGTCGGTCTTGGCGTGGACGGCTCGGCTTCAAATGACAGCTCCAATCTCATGGAGTCGGTCCGCCACGCCTTTCTGCTGGGACGTCTCGCTTACGATGCATCCGCCGTTACTCATCTCGATGCCTTGCGCTGGGCGACGGAAGGTTCGGCCGCCTGCCTCGGGCGCGACGATATCGGCAGAATTGAACCAGGCCGGCAGGCGGATCTTGCGTTCTTTACGCTGGACGAGTTGAGATTTTCCGGCGCTGGTGATCCGATCGCGGCACTCGTGCTTTGTGGCGCGCACCGCGCCGACCGGGTGATGATCGCCGGCCAATGGCGCGTCACCGACGGCGTGCCCGTCGGAATTGATCTGGCGCGGCTGCGTTACGAGCACGGCCGAGCCGCCGCCGCGTTTCTGGCGGATCTGTAGCTCCGCGGCAACCGCTCCACGACACCAAATTGCACAAGTTTGGCCTCCCGTTTGCTCAATCGGTAATCACGCGGCCTCTAATGCGCGGAAACTCCCGACGATATCGATATTGCTGCTGCCCAATCGATCGGCTTGACCGAATTTCTCCTCCAATCCTAATCTCAAGCCTGCTTCCGGCTGCAATGGGTAAATGCCTGGCGTCGGATTCCGACACGCTTCGCGGAGTCCTCCATGGCCAAAGACGGAAAAGCCTATCTTTCAAGCCTGCGCGATAACCGTACGATCTACATCGACGGGCGCAAAATCACCGACGTTACGATCGACAGCAATTTTCGCGGCGCCATCGCCAGCGCCGCGCGCCTCTACGACTATCAGGCCGCGCCCGAAAATCTCGAACAGATGACATTCGTTTCGCCGACCAGCGGCGAGCGCGTCAACCTGGCTTGGCAGCTTCCAAAGACCTTTGGAGACCTGGTTCGGCGACGCCATGCGATTGAGAGATGGTCGGCGCTTTCCTGCGGCATGATCGGCCGCTCGCCGGATCACGTCGCCTCGACCCTGGCGGGCCTTCGGATGGGCCTTGCGGCGTTCCAGGATTACGATCCCGCGCGCGCGGCCGCTCTGGAATCCTATTTTCAGTACGCCAGAGACAACGATCTCTTTCTCTCTTACGTCATCATCAACCCGCAATCCGACAAGGCGAAATCCGCCGGCGGCCAGCCCGACCCGCACCTCGTCGCATCCGTTGTCGATGAGGACAGCGAGGGTATCACCATTCGCGGCGCCAAGATGCTTGCCACCAGCGGCATCATGGCGAACGAATTACTGGTCTCCGGCTTTCAAGCGTTGCAGGCCGGCGATGAAGCCTATGCCTTCACGGCGGTGGTACCGCTTGGCACCAAGGGCCTCAGCCTGATGTCGCGCCGCAGCTATGAACAGAGCGCGACGTCAATGTTCGATTACCCGCTGTCGTCACGGTTCGACGAGAACGATGCCGTGGTCTACTTCGACGACGTCAAGATATCCTGGGACCGGGTGTTCGTTTTCAAGGACCTGAAGATGGCGCAGGCGCAATGGCATGACACCCGCGCTCACGTCTTTCAGAACTATCAGTGCATCGTCCGCCTGATGGTGAAGCTTCGCTTCTTGCTTGGGCTCGCGCGCAAGATCGCCGAGACCAACAACATCATCAACTATCCACAGGTCCGCGAGACGCTGGGACTGCTTGCCGCCAAGGTCAGCAACATCGAAGCGCTTGTCATCGCGATGGAGCTGAAAGGCGAGAGCTTTCACGAATTCTACGTGCCGGATCGGAGCATGCTTTGCACCGCGCAGGTCACCGCCCAGACGACCTATCCCGAGGTGGTCGAGGCGATCCGCTCGCTTTCCGGCGGCGGCATGATCATGGTCCCCTCCTCCTATGCCGATTTCGCCACGCCGGAAACCAATGTGATGATCCACAAGACACAACGGTCTCCGGTTGCGACATCGGAGCAGCGCGTCAAGCTGATGAAGCTTGCGTGGGATGCCGTTGGCTCCGAATTCGGCTCGCGTCATCTGCAATATGAAATGTTCTATTCCGGCGCGCCCTTCGTCACGCGCGGAAACTCCTTTCGGTTTTTCGATTGGGATGGGGTGAAGCGACCGGTCGACCAGTTCATGGGCAGCTATGGTTTGCCTGACGGTCACGTGAATCTTCCCGACGCCGCCGAGTAGAGCCGCCATGTCCGATCTCGAAGACATCCGGCAACTTGGCTTCGTGGAGCATGGCCCCTCCGCTTTGAAGCTGAAGGAGGACGGGCCACTTTCGGATTTATCTTTTGCGGCGAAGGACCTCATGGATGTCGCCGGATTCAAATCCGGCTGGGGCAATCCGGATCGTTTGCGCGACGCCGATCCTGCCCTGGCGACGGCGCCGAGTGTGCTCGCGCCGCTCATGGCCGGCGCGCGTCTGATCGGCAAGACCCACACCGACGAGGTCGCGTGCGGGATGTTCGGAATCAATCCGCATTTCGGCACGCCCATCAATCCAAGAGCGCCGGCGCGGGTGCCCGGAGGATCCTCGAGCGGCTCGGCCTCCGTGGTTGCGGCGGGCCTTTGCGATTTCGCCCTTGGAACCGACACCGGCGGTTCGGTGCGAGTGCCAGCCAGCTTTTGCGGACTGTATGGCTTGCGCACCACTTTTGGCCGGCTATCGGTCGCAGGCATCATGGCGATGGCGCCGAGCTTCGACACGGTCGGCTGGCTCGCGCGCGACGCTACGACACTGAAGCGTGTCGGCGAAGTCTATTTTGGCCCGATCCGCGAGGTTGCGTCTGCGCGACTTCTACTTGCGCGCGATGCCTTTGACATCCCGGCCCCGCATATCGGCAAGGCGCTGCTGCCGGCCGCGCGAGCGCTTGGAGGCGTGACCGAGGTCACGCTGTTTGCGGAAGGCGTGGACGTCTGGCTCGACACCTTCAGACCTTTGCAGCTTTACGATCTGTGGTCGACACTGGGAGCCTGGGGCAAAGCGCCGGGACGGCGGCTCAGCCAGGCGGTTGCGGAACGGATCGAACTGTCGTCGCGCGTCGATCCCGCCAAATTCGCTGCCGCCCTCGTGAGGCGGGAGGCTCTGACCGATCGGCTGACGGATATGCTCGGCAACGATGGTGTCTTCATCCTTCCAACGGCACACGATCTTCCACCGCTTCGGGAAGCACCGGTATCGGCACAGGTCGAGTTCCGCGAGAAAACCCTTGCGCTCACCTGCGTGGCGAGCCTGTGCCGCTTGCCGCAGGTCAACATCCCCGCTGTTACCGTTCAGGGCTGCCCCGTCGGCCTTTCTCTCGTCGCCGGGCCGCGCGGCGACCAGCGGCTGCTGGATTGCGCGGAAAAGATCGGACATGCATTCGAACGGGTGCCGCTCGCGACATGAAGGCCGATCATGAGCGAGATTTCATCGGCTACGGCAGGACCCCGCCGGTTGCACGCTGGCCGAACGATGCGCGCCTTACGATCATGGTCGTGCTCAACGTCGAGGAAGGCGCAGAGCCATCGATCGGCGATGGCGATCCCATGACCGAAACGGCCCTGACCGACGCGATCCAGGGCGAGGTGCCCGCCGGTAGCCGCGACTTCGTTGCGGAGTCCCTGTTCGAATACGGTTCACGCGTCGGCTTTTGGCGGATCATCGACCTGCTGAGGGAACGCGGCATACCGGTCACCATCAACGCCTGCGCCCAGGCACTTGCGCGCAATCCCCAGATCGCCGAGGCGATCCGCGAGTTCAATTTCGACCTGTGCTGTCACGGCGACCGCTTCGTCCGGCATTTTCTGCTGAACGAAAGCGAGGAGCGCGACGTCATCGCACGCGCCGTGGCCAGCATCGAACGCGCGACCGGCCGTCGCCCACTCGGCTGGCAGAGCCGCTACTCGCCCAGCCGAAACACGCGTGCGCTGCTCGTCGAACTTGGCGGCTTCCTGTACGATTCAGACAGCTATGCCGATGATTGGCCCTATTGGGTCAGCGTTGGCGAACGGCCCCATCTCATCGTTCCGCATAGCTTCACCAACAACGACAATCGCCTGGCCACCGCCAAGCTCGGTACGGCCAGCGATTTCTATGATCACCTCGCCTCGGCGCTGCGCGTGCTTTACGCGGAGGGCGCGCGTCATCCGCGCATGATGACGATCAGCCTGCACAGCCGCATCTCCGGCCAGCCCGCGCGATCGGAGGCTGTTGCACGATTTCTCGACTTTGCCACGCAGCACCAGGGGATTTGGTTCGCGAGCCGCTTCGACGTCGCCCGGCACTGGATCGAAACTCATCCTCCGGAGCCGTGCGCATGACGACGAGCGAATCCCTGCTCATCGCTGGCGGCCTTGTGGTCGATCCTCAATCGGGCACGGCCGATCGCAAGGATCTCCTGATTGAGGGCGGCACAGTCGTGCGGATCGGCGCGCCCGGGACCCTGAATATCACCGACGCCGCGCGCTACGATGGCCGTGATCGCCTGGTCCTGCCGGGCCTTGTCAACGCTCACACCCATGGTCATGCCAATCTGGTGAAGGGCGTCGCCGAGGCATGGACTCTCGAAGCATCGCTGACGAACGGACCCTGGCTTGCCGGCGCGCGCGATCCCGAAGCGATGTACTTGTCGACGCTGCTCGGGGCCCTCGACATGTTGTCGAAGGGTTGCACCGCCTGCTTTGACCTCGTCTATGAATTTCCGCGCCCGACCAAGGAAGGCTTAGCGGCGGTGGCGGCGGCTTACGCCGATGCCGGCATGCGCGCGGTGCTGGCGCCGATGATAGCCGATCAAAGTCTCTTCCAGTCGATTCCGGGATTGCCGGACGCGCTGCCGCAGGATTTGCGCGAGACCGTCCGCAAATTTGATCTCGCGAGCGGTGAAGAGATCGTTGCCTCCGTCGAAACGATCCTGGCAGCACAAGGGGAGCTACCCGGCGGCGTGAGCGTCGCCATCGCTCCGACCATCCCGCATCACTGCTCCGAGCGCTTTCTGCGGGATTGCATGGACGTTGCGGATCGTCACCGGCTTCCAATCCACATGCATATCGCAGAATCCCGGCTGCAGGCGGTGGTCGCCCGCAAGCTCTACGGCCGATCGGCCGTCCGGCATCTTGCCGATCTCGGCATGTTGCGGCCAAGCTTCACCGCCGCGCATGGCGTGTGGCTCGACGATGAGGATCTCGACCTGCTCGCCGCCCACGGCTGCTCGGTCGCCCACATCCCCGCCAGCAACTATCGGCTCGGTTCGGGAATTGCGCATGTCAGGCCGATGCTCGCGCGTGGCATCAACGTCGGCCTCGCGACCGATGGCGCCAATTCCTCCGACTCGCTCAGCATGCTCCAGGCGATGCGGCTTGCTTCCTTTGGCGCACGCAGCTTCGCCGGTTCCCGCACCGACTGGCTGACCTCGAGAGAAGTCGTCAGGCTTGCAACGCTCGGCGGTGCAAAGATTCTTGGGCTCGAGCGATGCGGCCGGTTGGAGCAAGGCGCCTGCGCCGACCTTGTCCTGTTCGACCTCTCTCACATCGATTTCATTCCCGACACTGATCCCGTCAATCAGCTCGTGACATGCGCCGATTCGGCCTCGATTACCGACGTCATGGTCGGCGGCGTGTTCAGACTACACGACCGCAAGCTCGTTTCGGTCGACACCAGCGATCTGCGCGACCGCGTTCGCGAAAGCGCAAGGACCCTCGCGGCAAGCACGCGTTCGGCGCGCGTCCTTGCCGAACGGCTGGAGCCGCACGTGGTCGCCTTTGCCGAGTCCATCTCGAGCGAGTCGCTTTCAATCGAGCGGCGTATCGTGCCGAGGCAAGGTTGATCCTGATGCACGCGGATCATTCGACAGCCGATCTGACCGAGCTGGAGCGGCGCGTCCGCTTTGAAATGGAGTGCCTCGGCTATCCGGCCCGGCAATGGACGGTCGACCGCAACCGGAACGGCATCCCTGTGCACGACGTGGTCATCGTCGGCGGCGGCCAGAGCGGCGTCTCGATTGCCTTCCGGCTTTTACGCGAGCGCGTCAGCAATGTCCGCGTGCTCGACAGGAACCCCGCGGGGCGCGAAGGTCCATGGGTGACCTTCGCCCGCATGCACACGCTCCGCACACCGAAGATGGTGACGGGGCCCGACCTCGGCATTCCCAGCCTCTCTCCCCGAGCTTGGTGGGAGGCGCGCTTCGGCGAGCAGTCATGGCAAGGCTTGAACAAAATTCCGCGCGAGCTGTGGCAGGCCTACCTGCTGTGGGTCCGCAAGACCGTCGGAATCGAGGTCAGCAATGACGCCGAAGTGACAGACATCGAGCCGCTGAGCGATAGCCTGCTCGCCGTGCATGCCAACATCGGCGGCGCCGCGCAGCGGCTACTCGCTCGCAAGGTCGTGCTGGCAACCGGCATCGAGGGCTGCGGCCGATGGGCAGTGCCCGCCGTGATCGCCGCAGCATTGCCAAGAAAATGCTACGCTCACACGGCCGAGCGGATCGACTTCCGCGCGCTTGCGGGCAAGATGGTCGCCGTGATCGGCGCCGGCGCCTCGGCGTTCGACAATGCCGCGACGGCACTGGAGGCCGGCGCCAGGTCGGTCGAGCTGTTGGTCCGCAGGAGGCACCTGCCGAGCGTCAACCCGAACCGGTGGATGGAGTTCGCGGGCTTTCTGCGCCATTTCGGCGATCTCGACGATGCGCGGAAATGGCGGTTCATGAAGATCATCTTCGATATGAACCAGCCTCCCCCGCAGGACACTTTCGACAGGTGCGCGCTGCACGAGAATTTCTCGATACGGCTCGGCTGCCCGATCGACCACGTTCGTTTCGAGAGCGACAAGATCCTGCTGGGTCACTCTAAAGGCACGCAGGCTTTCGATTTTCTCATCGCCGGCACGGGCTTCGTCGTCGATCTCGCGTCGCGACCCGAGCTCGCGAGATTTCACGACCAGATCGCATGCTGGTCTGACCGTTATCATCCGGCGGCGGGTGAAGAACACCCGCTGCTGGGTTCCTACCCCTATCTGTCCCCCAACTTCCAGTTCACAGAGAAGGTCGAGGGGGCAGCCCCCTTCCTCGCTCACATCTTCAGCTACACCTTCGCGGCAATGCCGAGCCTTGCGTGCTCGGCCGGCATTTCCGCGCTCAAGTTCGGCGTTGATCGGATCGCATACGGAATTACCCGCTCATTGTTCATCGAGGATGCCGATCTTCATCTGCAATCGCTGCGCGACTATAACGAACCAGAGCTCAATATCGGCCTTGAGCAGGGCGCAGCACTATCCCGAACCACATGAAAGAGATCGTAATGTCCACTCAAAGATGCGTCAGGAAATGATCGGCCATGGTGACCGTTGAGGATCGATCCAAGCGTGTCCTGGAATCCAGGCTCAAGATCGAGAGTCCGTTCGAGCTTGATGAGACGCTCTGTCTGTACAGTCCGCAGGACAATGTGGAGGCACTTAAGCACCCGCGGATCAGTGAGTGGCTGGATTACATCCAGAACGACTACGAGCCCGAGCTTACCGAGGCGGAACATCGCATCCTGCTGTTCATGCCCTGCACCAAGACCAAGCCCTATCCTTTCTCCTCCGAACACATCGCGATCAATCAGCGTCTGCTGGACGAAGGATTTCGCCCGCTCCACCGCACCTATCTGCCGCAGGAGCTGCAGGCACGCCTCGATCCGCAATTTTCGCCGGAGGTGTTGAACCTCTCGCCGCTGGCCGACGGTCGCGGAACGGTTGTGCATCGGATGGTCATTTCGGAGCCGATGGCGGTCGTTCCCTATGAGCACATCGTCACGTTTGCCGGCAAGCCGTCGCCGGCCGTCGCCTACGATGATCCCGGCCTGTTCGAAAACCGAGGCAACGCCGTGTCTCCGTGGCGAGCCGACTCGACCGCGACGCGAACGTCAGCCATGCGCTGGAAATGGGGTGACGAAGAACGCCGCCACTACGTCGTCATGCACAACGAGATGGCGCGCATATTGGCAAATGTCGTCGCCCGCATCGGTCGCCACTACACCGATGTCATTTCCTGGGTCGCGCCGGGGCTCACCCATCGGAGCTTCGTCCTGGCGCGGAGCGAGCGGGCGGCTCACAACGTCGCAACATCTCGCATGGTGGAAGCCAAGCGCCTCGAACTGGTCGGCGCCAATGACCACCTGCCCGCCGAGCACCATATTGAGTGTCTTCCGCGACCCGACCACTGCAAGCACGCCATCAAGCGGCTGTCGCGCCGGTTACGGATCGATATTCCAAAGGCGACGGCGATCTACGCGCGCGGCGGCAGCAACGCCACTCCGCTCGCGCTGCCTGAGTTGCTCGACGTGTTGGTCAAACGTCTGGTCGGCGATTACGTCAGCGAAAGAAGGAAGGCTCATGACGGCACTACCGCTGAAAATCGGGGTTAGCGATTCCGACCGGACCAGGCCGATCGCAAGCGGCGAGGTCTCGATCGCCGGCGTTGCGGCCGAGGTGACGCTGATGGGCGTGCAGGCGCTGTTCAACCAGCAGCTCACCGAGCACACCTTCGACTGCTGCGAATTTCCGATCTCGTCCTATCTGAGAAGCCTGGAGCAGGCGGAGCGACGTTACGCCGCCGTGCCGGTCTTTCCGTCGCGGCATTTCCGGCTCTCCAACGTCTTCGTAAATACCGCGAAAGGAATAAGGACGCCGGCCGATCTCGCCGGCAAACGCATCGGCGTGCCCGTGTTCGACATGGCCGCCGCGGTTTGGCTTCGCGGCATTTTCCAGGATCATTTCGGCCTCGAACGCACGGTGCCAATCTATGTCGCGGGAGGGCTCGAGACCGCGCGCGCCGGCGACGAGCACCCGCAGCTCTATCCCGAGCGATTCAAGCACGAGCACCGCAATGACAAGAGTCTCGCCGTGCTGCTGGCGGAAGGTGAGATCGACGCCCTCTATACGGCGCGGGCGCCCAGCACCTGGCCTTCTGCGAACGTCGGACGGCTGTTCGAGGAGCCTATGCGGATCGAACTCGACTACTTCATCAGGACCGGCATCTTCCCGCCCATGCATCTCATCGCGGTCAAGCGCACGCTGGCGGAAGCCAATCCCGGGCTATTGCGCGCCATCTTCAATGCCTTTGCCCAGGCGCAGAAGATCGCCAGAGACCGGCTGTTCGATTCCGCTGCCCTGACCACCATGTTGCCCTGGCAGCTCGAAAGCCTGCTGTTGACAGAGCGGCATCTTGGCTATGATTACTGGCCGGTCGGCCTTGCGAAGAATCGCGCCATGCTCAAGGTGATTACCCGCTACATGCTGGAAGATGGCTTGATCGCGACCGAGTTCTCGCCGGAGCAGATGTTTTCCGATCCGGATATCCTGAAAACCTAAGCGCGCGTCGGAGTATTGCACGTGACTGATGCCTCAGCGACAAAGCCTGTAGATCCCCGATCGAACTGGGCTCAACTGTCGCAAGCCGAACGCGATGCCGCCTATGACAACAATGCCGCGGTGAAGGACAGTCCAGCGCTGATCGCCGAGCGCAACGCGGCGTCCGAGAAGCTGCGATCCAGCCTGAAATCCTATCTGGATCTACCCTATGGCGATCGTGAACGGACGAAGATCGATATCTATCCTGGCTCCGATGCGGGCAAGCCCTGTCTGGTGTTCCTGCACGGCGGCTATTGGCAGCGCAATTCGCGCGACCTGTTTGCCATGCTGGTCGAAGGCGTCGCGGCGCATGGCTGGTCGGTTGCCATTCCCGGCTATTCGCTGGCGCCGGAGGCATCCCTGACCCGGATCGTCGCCGAGATATTCCAGGCATTGGACTGGCTGGCCGCCAATGGCGGGTCATATGGAATTGCCGGCCCCGTCGTGCTTTCGGGATGGTCGGCCGGCGCTCATCTCGCTGCCATGGCGCTCGGTCACCCGCGCGTCGCTGCGGGACTTGCGATTTCGGGCGTGTTCGATCTTGCACCGATCCGCGATACCGCGCTCAACAACGCACTGAAGCTGACCGACGACGAGATCGCCACGCTATCACCGCTGCGCCTCGCCGTGGTCGATAAGCGGCTCGACATCGCCTATGGCAGCAGCGAGCTGCCCGCGCTGGTTCTTGATTCGATGCACCTCCATGAGAGGCGCAGGAGCGCCAACGCGCCCGGCGAACTCTTTGCCATTGCAGGCGCCGACCACTTCACCATCCTCAACGAATTGCGGCGTCCCGGCGGACATCTCGTCGAGATCGCACGGCAATTGGCGGAATAGCTGTTTTACGCGACGAATGACTTGAGCGCCTCCGCATCGATCCATACCTTGTCGTTTGCGATACGCACCGGATACAGCCGCAACGGCCGGCTTGGCCAGCCCTCGCAAATCCGGCCATCCCTGAGATCAAATGACGCCGCGTGACGCGGACAGAACAGGTGCCCCATCGATACCTCGCCGAGGCTGAGATCGGCTTGCTCGTGCGGGCAGGCTCGTTCGCAAGCCACCGCGCGGCCATCGCTCCAGATCACGACGACATCGACGCCCTCGACACGGGCGCGGACGATGGTTTGGTCGATCAGTTGGCGTAACCCGCAGGCGGCTATCCACTGCTGAGCGCGGCAAGGCCCGCTCCGCCGATTATCCACCGAGATAGGCCTTGCGCACATGGGCGTTCTCGATCAGCTCCGGCCCTCGGCCTGAGAGCACGATGCGGCCACCCTCAAGCAGGTAAGCGTGGTCACACATTTCGAGCGCGGCGAACGCGTTTTGCTCGACCAGCAGAACCGTCGTTCCGGCATCGCGTATGCGGCGAATGATGGCGAATGTTCGCTCGACGATATTCGGCGCCAGCCCAAGGGAAGGCTCGTCGAACATGATCAAGCGCGGCCGCGACATCAGCGCACGGCCGATCGCAAGCATCTGCTGCTCGCCGCCCGACAAGGTCCCCGCGGCCTGCCGGCGCCGTTCGGCGAGGCGCGGAAACTCGGCGTAGATGCGGTCGCGATCCGCTAAGATCTCGCTGGTGTCGGTACGCAGATAGGCGCCCATGACGAGATTTTCCTCGACCGTCATATGCGGAAACACGCGTCGGCCCTCGGGGCAATGCGCGATACCACAAGCCAGCACGCGCGGCGGCCTTGCGCCGGTCATATCCTTGCCGTCGAAGAACAGCGATCCAGAGCGCGGCGGCACGAGCCCGGAAATGGCGCGAAGGGTCGTGCTCTTACCCGCGCCGTTCGCGCCGATCAGCGCGACCAACTGCCCCGGCTTCACGTCGAGCGAGATGCCGCGCAGCGCGGTGACCCCGCCGTAACCGCATACGAGGTCTCTGATCTCAAGCATGCACCGCCCCCTGCCCGAGATAGGCCTCAATCACGGCCGGATCATTCCTGATGATATCGGGCGTTCCCTCCGCAATGATCCGCCCGTAGTTTAGCACAACGATGCGGTCCGATACGCTCATCACCATCGGCATGTCGTGCTCGACCAATAGGATACTGACGCCGCGGTCGCGAATGTTGCGGATGAGCTGGACGAACGTGTGGGTCTCCGAGGCATTCATGCCGGAGACGGGCTCGTCGAGCAGCAGCATCGACGGTTCCGCGGCCAGCGCCAGTGCTACGCCGACGAGGCGCTGCTCGCCATAGGAGAGCGAGCCCGCAGGATCGTAAGCGCGGCGTTGCAGGCCTACCCACTCGATGAGCTCACCGGCGCGTTGGCGCAGCCTGCGATCGGATTGGCGCGCGCGAGGCAGCCCCAGTATTGCTTCGAGAAGCCCTGTCCTGCCCTGGCGATGCAACCCGATCAGCAGATTGTCGAACACTGTGTCGTTTGGGAAGACGCTGGTGCGCTGGAAGGTCCGGATCAAACCGAGGTTCGCGACCTGGGGCGGCTTCAATCCGTTCAACGTCGTCCCGCGATAGCTCACCGTGCCATGGGTTGGCTGCAGGAAGCCGGTCATGATGTTGAAAGCGGTCGTCTTGCCGGCGCCGTTCGGTCCGATCAGGCTGACGATCTCTCCTTCGCCGACCGAGAAATTCAGATCCGAAAGGGCAACAAGCCCGCCGAAGCGTACGGCGACTTGCTCGACCTTCAATGCGGTCGCGAGGCTGCCCATCACGCGTGTTCCTTTGCGCTATGCTCGGTGAAGGCAACCCGCCCCACGGCTGCGGTCTTGCCGTGCTGCCGCGAAAGCCGTTGCGTGAGCGAGGGCACGATGCCGCGCGGCAAGACAAAAAGGATCGCGATCAGCACGCCGCCATAGGCGATCCATTGCGCCTCCGGGGCCATGATGGGACGCAGGACCACGGGCATCAGTCCGAAGATCAGGCCGCCGACGATGGTGCCGGCGAGCGAACCCTTGCCGCCCGCGATGACCATGATCACCATGGTTACCGTGTTGATGAAGGCGAACACTTCGGGATCGATGATCCGGATGTAATGCGCATAGAGGCTGCCGGCCGCGCCCGCGATGCCCGCCGAAATCACCGCCGCCAGCGTCAGCGTCTTCGTCACGTCGATGCCGACCGATACGGCAAGCGTCTCATTTTCCATCAAGCCACGCATCGCCCGGCCGAAATGGGAACGAACCAGGCGCATGATCAGAACATAGGCAGCGACCGCCACGGCCAGCACCAGATAGTAGTTCTGTAGCTTGGTGTGCAGCGCCAATTCGCCGAATCCCGGCAAGGAAAGCGCCATGGATGGGATGTTGGTGAGCGCCAATGGTCCCTGGGTCAATTCGACCCAGTTAAGCGCGACCAGCCGGACGACTTCGGCAAAGGAGATCGTAACGATCACGAAGTAGGCCCCGCGAACACGAAACGAGAGCCGTCCGACGAAATATCCGCACAAGCCGGAAATGATGATCGCCAGCACGAAGCCCGCGATCGGCGGCCACGGGTCATGCACGACATGGAATCCGCCCGGCAGGCCGACATCGAAGCCGAGCGTTGTGAGCGCGCTGACATAGGCGCCGATCCCGAAGAAGGCGACGTGGCCCAGGCTGAGCTGGCCGGTAAACCCGAGCAGCAAATTCAGGCTCATCGCCGCGACGATGAAAATACCGGTCGTGATCAGCGCGTTCATCAGATACGGGTCGCGCAGCCACAGCGGCACCGAAGCGAACGCGGCGATGGTGAGAATCGTGACAACTGACCTCATCCGACGCGCTCCGAGCGTGCGAACAGTCCGGTCGGTTTGAAGATCAGAACGGCGATGATGATCAAAAACCCCATCGCATCCCGGTAACCGGAGGACACGTAGCCGGCACCGAGCTCTTCAGCCAATGCCAGAATGAACCCACCGATCACCGCGCCGGTGATGTTGCCCAGCCCGCCGAGGATCACGATCGCGAAGGCCTTGACCGCGGCGAGATCGCCCATTTGCGGGGAGATCACGTAAACGGGACCGAGCAGCGCGCCGGCCGCGGCCGCAAGGCTCGAGCCGATGGCGAAAGTCGAGGTGTAGATGAGATCGACATTCACCCCCATCAGCGAGGCCGTGTCCTCGTCCTGGAACGTCGCCCGCATTGCATAGCCGAGTTTTGTTCGATTGATCAGCAGGTACGTCACCACGATCAGGAGCCCGGCCGCCGCGAGCACGAACAGCCGCAGCCAGGACACCGAGACCGGACCAAGGACCAGCGGCGCCTCGGGGAAGGGTGTCGCAACCGATTTCGCCACCCCACCCCAAATCCATAGAGCGCCGGATTGCATCGCTATCCAGGCTCCGATCATCACCAGCATCGTGGTGTCGATGTCGGAGCCGCGCAGCGGCCGCAGTAATGTCAGCTCGATCACCGCGCCCAAAACCCAGCCGGCGACGACCGCGACAGGCAACGCCACAAAGAAATTCAGTCCGAGCTGATGCACCACGATGAACATGACGTAGGCACCGAACGTGTACAACACGCCGTGCGTGAAGTTCACCACGTTCATGATGCCGAAGATCAACGTGAGCCCGATACCCAGCAGGGCGTAGGTGCCGCCGAGAACCAGCGTGTTGACCAGATGTTGCAGAAACTCGCTCAAGACGGCTCCCAAATGCCACGATACCGGCCAGGTCAGCGAGCGACGCCGCGTCCCTCGCCGGTCGACCAGACGCGCTTAGAGGTTTTTCAATCCGACCTTGCCGTCCTCGATTTCGATCAGATACACGTTCGGCTGGCTCTGACCGCTCTCCTTGCCCTCAGGGCCGGACTTGCGGAAGACAATATCGCCATTCAGCCCCTTCACTTTGATGTCCCAAAAGGCGGCCTTGATCGCTGCAGGCTCCGCTTTGCCCGCCTTTTCGATTGCTGCCGCCACCGTGCGGATGCCGTCATAGCCGCGGAAGCTCTCGGTGCAGCCGGCAAAATCGAAGCCACGCTTCTTCCATTCCGAAATGAAATAGCTGGTGGCTTCCGGGTTCGGCGTCTGGTCCGGCAACCACGGCAGGAACGTCGTCAGGTGCATGGTGCCGTTGGCCGCGGCCCCGGCTTGCGCAATGATCTGATCCGGATTTTGCGAACCGCCCGTCGTGATGATGCGCTTCTTCAGGCCGAGCGCTGCCGCCTGTTTGAATATCAGCGTGAGCTGGTCCACCGAGGTAGTCACGATGATGGTCTCGGAATCGGAGCTCTTGAACTTGGAGAGTTGCGCGCTCATGTCCTGTGCGCCCTGATCCATGGTTTCGACCAGGCCGACGCCGATGCCCTTCTCCTTGAACATCTTGCCGAAGTCGTCGGCCGTCCCGCGCCCCCAATCATTATTGATCACGAGAAAGTCGACCTTCTTGAGGTTCAGCTTGTCGACGATGTTCTTGAAGGCTGCGGCCTCGACGGAGGATGGCGGCGAGATCCGGAAAATGTAGGGATTTCCGCTGGTGGTGATCTTGCCTGACGACGAGGTCTCGACCAGCATCGGCGTTTCGTATTCGATCAATTTCGGCATCACGGCAAGCGTCAGGCTCGAGCCCCACGCTCCCATCAACACAGGCGTCTTGTCGCTGGTGATCAGCTTTTCGGCCACCGCGGCGGCCTCGGTCGGATTGCTCTTGTTGTCCTCGATCACGAGCTCGATCTTCTTGCCAAGGATTCCGCCTTTGGCGTTGATTTCGTCGGCAGCGATCTTCGCGCCGTTGACGACGTAAGTACCCGAAGCGGCGAAGGCGCCGGTCAGAGGTTCGTTCACGCCGATCTTGATGGTTTCCGCACTTGCCGTCCCGCTCAGAAGAGCAGCCGCCAGAACATATTTGATCGTTCGTCTCATTGTGGTTCTCCACTCTCACGCTGCTGGTTCATATGCAGTCCAGATTTCGCACTTGGCTTGACGAAAGCATTCATCATCCTGCAGCTCCGCGATCGTGACGCGAAGCGCGCGCGAGCCACCGCCCCATCCGGGCGCGCAAAAGGCCAAAAAACAGAGACAAGCCATTCAGCTCGGTTGGCGCTGCAGGCGTGACGGCCAACGCCTCGCCCGACAAGCGACGATCGAGATTGCCGGCGAATTCCGCGATCAGCCGGCCGGCGAGATCGCGGACGAGCCCCGTCCTGCCGACCTGGGCCAGCATCCCCTTCAGCGTATAGCCGATGGAAAGGTTGACGCGCGTCGCGCCGCCTTCCAACGACTCCAGGCGGAATCGAATTTCGCCCTGCGTTGAAGACCGGCTGCGTTGATCGGTGCCCACTCCCACGATACGGCCCGACATCTCGGCAACCTCACGCTCGATGCGCGCCGCACCACGGAAGACCGCGGCAATCGGCCCGATCCTGACGCGGATTTCGCCCTCGACCCGGTCGGGGCGCGGTGATCCGAGAAGCGAGACGCCAGGAAGGCAGGCCGCGACAATCGCGATGTCATCGAGCATGGCAAACACCCGCTCGGCCGGATGCGCGACTTCAAAATTCTGCTCGAAGACGTTGGCCGGCGTGAAGTCCGGAATTGAGGTGACGGACCCGGCCGTTTCGCGCGCGACTTGCGCGATCGGCGGCCGCAGTTGCGCGGCTGGTTGGGTGCCGGTCTGGCTGCCGTGGCCCGAGCCGACAGGCCCGAGCATCTTGCGACCGCCGTCGCGTTCAGGGCCTATGCCTCGCCCGCGACGCTGCTCGATGACCGAACCGACAGCACGCACGATACCAACGTAGCCGGTGCAACGGCACAGATTGCCGCTCAAGCCGATGCGGATCTGCTTCTCGTCCGCCTCCGGCAAGCGCAACACGAGATCGCGCGCGGAGACGAGCATCCCCGGCGTGCAATAACCGCATTGCAACGCGTGCTCGCAGGTGAAGGCCGCGCGCAGTTCGGCCGTGATCTCATCCTGGTCGAGACCTTCAATCGTGGTGACATCGGCGCCTTCGCAGGCTACCGCATAGGTAATGCATGAGCGCGCCGGAACGCCATCGACCAGCACCGTACACGCACCGCAGACGCCATGCTCGCAGCCAAGATGCGTGCCGGTCAGATCAAGCTTGTCGCGCACGAAATCGGCAAGGCTGGTCCGCGGCTCCGCGAGCGCTTCGACCGGCCGCTCATTCACGGTGAGCGCAACCATGCTCATGCGGCGGCCTCGCGAATGGCGCGCTTGAGCACGCTGACATGAATATGGCGCTGAGCCGCGTTTGAGACGCCGGCTTTCACCAGGATCGCATCGGCGACGCGCGCATCAAAGCGGTCCTTATAATCGCTCCCGATGTGCCCTCCGAACAGCTCCAGCGGATCCTTGAGCACGATCGGAGCCGCCTCGATCGCGCCGATCACGACGCGGGCGCTCCCTGCGCTCGGGTCGATCAGCACGGCGCCGATGGCGTGGGAAAATTCGCCGGTCTTGCGGCAGCTTTTGACGTAGCCCCAATGCGCAGACGGCGATCGTGCGGGAATGAGGATGGTTTCGACGATTTCGCCGAGGCGCAGCACCGATTCCAGCGCTCCGACAATGAAATCCTCCACATTGACCATGCGCGTGCCGCCACGGCTTCGGAGCGTTAACCTCGCACCCAGGGCGGTGAGCGCCGAGACCCAATCCGCGGCGGGATCGGCGTGGCTCAGCGATCCACCAACCGTGCCGCGATTGCGTACAGCACGATAGGCAATGTTGGCGGCGATGCGCTGCATGGCACCGCGCGTGAGGTCGGGGACGCGCTCGTCCTCGATGTCCGCATGCGTCACACATGCGCCGAGAACGAGTTCGTCACCATGACGCTCCGCCTGCTTGAGCTCGGCAAGCGCGGTGATATCGACGATCAACTCGGGCGCCGTCAGCCGCAGATTGAGCATGGGACCAAGCGACTGCCCGCCGGCGATGACCTTGGCCGAAGCCGCGGTCTCGCCGAGAAGCGATAGCGCGGCCGTGAGATCGCGTGGACGTTCGTAAGCGAAGGGCGCGGGCTTCATGCCGCCCCCCTTTGCATCTCGCGCCTGGCCAGGATCGCCTCGACGATCCGGTGGGGCGTAATCGGCGATTGCAGGAGCTCCACGCCCAGCGGGCGCAGAGCATCGTTGACCGCATTGGCGATTGCGGCCGGCGGAGCAATCGCTCCACCCTCTCCGATGCCCTTCACGCCAAACTGGGTATAGGGCGACGGGGTCTCCATGTGATCAAGCCGTGGGGCCGGCACTTCGGTCGGCCCCGGCAGCAGATAGTCGGCAAGTGTCGTCGCGAGCGGCTGCCCGGCTGCGTCAAACGGCATTTCCTCGTAGAGCGCAGTGCCGATGCCCTGGGCGAGACCACCGTAGATCTGGCCGTCCACGACCATCGGATTGACGAGAACGCCGCCGTCCTCGACGATGACATAGTCGAGGATCTCGACTTCTCCGAGCTCCGGATCGACCGCGACGACCGCCGCATGGGCCGCATAGCTGAACGTGCCGCTATCGCGCTGCGGCTTGTAGCCCGCCGTCACGTCCAGGCCGTGCGGATCGACATCGATCGGAAGGTCCTGCGGACGCCGGTACCAGGTGTGCGCGATCTCCTTCAAGCCGACGCTGCCATTGACTCCGCGCACCTCGCCCTTCTGCAGCACCACCGAAGCCGGATCGTGCTGCAGGAGTTTTGCGCCGATGCGCTTGGCGCGTTCGGCAAGCTCGCGGCATGCGGCACCGACCGCGCCGCCGGCCATCACCATCGAGCGCGACCCCCACGTGCCCGTCGAATACGGCGTCATCGCGGTGTCGCCATGGATCACGTGCACCTGAGCGACATTGATGCCCAAAATCTCATGCGCAACCTGGGCAAGCGTGGTTTCCATGCTCTGCCCATGGGAATGTACGCCGACGCGCAGCTCTAGCCCGCCATCCGGCGTCAAGCGCGCGGTCGCCTGCTCATGTCCCGGCACCATCGGGATGCCCCAGCCGGAATAGACGGAGGTGCCATGCGCGGCCTGTTCGCAATAGATCGAGACGCCAAGGCCGATCCGCCGGCCATCCGGTTCGCCTCTGCGCTGTCGTGCGCGCACCGCTTCGACGTCGACCGCCGCAAGGGCACGACGCATCGCCTCCGGATAGTCCCCGCTGTCAAAATGCTTGTTGGTGATGTTGTCGAACGGCATCTGCTCGGGTCGTATGAGGTTACGCAGACGCACTTCGCCCGGCTCCAATCCCGCCTCGGCGGCGACCAGGTCCAGCATCAATTCCAGCGCGAAGCACACGCCGGTGCGCGCAACACCGCGATAGGGCAGGATCGGGCACTTGTTGGTCGCGACCGAAAACGTCCGGCACCGATAGGCCGGCATCAGGTAGGGCCCAGGCAGGATGCTCGCGACCTGCGCCGCCTCCAGGCACGCCGAGAAGGGGTAGGAGGAGTAAGCGCCGGAATCGACGGTCGCTTCGCAATCGATGCCGCGCAGCCTACCGTCGCGATCGGCATACACGGTGATCTTGTAATGGTGCTCGCGGCAGTTAGCGCTCGCGGTCAAGTGTTCGCGTCGATCCTCCGTCCAGCGCACGGGGTGGCCGCGCCGCATCGTCAGCCACGAGAGACAGACCTCTTCGGGCAACAGGATGCCCTTATGGCCGAACCCGCCGCCGACATCGGGCGAGATGATGCGGATGCGACCCTGCTCCATGCCGAGGCATTCGGCGAGACCGCTGCGCGTGACGTGCGGCATCTGGGCCGCGGAGTAGAGCGTGAGCTGATCGAGGCGGTGGTCGAAGGTCGCAACGACGCCACGCCCTTCGAGCGGTGACATGCATTGCCGCGCGGTCGAGATCTCGCGCGTCACCTTGATCGGAGCATCGAGCGCCGACGAAATGTCGACTTCGAAATTGGTTTCCAGGAAGACGTTATCGCCCCAATGCTCGTGCACGAGCGCCGAACCGACTTCGCGCGCCTTGAGCATGTCATGGACGGCGGGAAGTTCCTCGAGATCGAGCGTCACGGCCGCCGCGATGTCCTCGGCCTCGGCCCGCGTTGGCGCCACGCACATCGCGATCAATTCGCCGACCTGGCGCACCTTTCCGACCGCGAGCACCGGCTGCTCGGAGATCTTGAACCCCGGCAATCCCGACACCGCGCGGATCGGATTGACGCCGATCAAATCCGCAGCCGTGAAGACATTGGCGCGATAGCGCTCCGGCACCTGTATGCCGCGGATCAGCGCATGGGCCAGCGGGCTGCGCACGAAGGCGACATCCTGCAGGCCGGCCAAGCGAATGTCGGCCACGAACTGGCCGCGGCCGCGCATTAGCCGGTCGTCCTCCTTGCGCGGCAGGCGCGCACCGACGCCCTGCCTGGCGCCGGCCCCGTCGTGGTGCGGAAAATCGCGCTCATTGCGCACGGTCGACGCTCCTGATCTGAAGGCGAGACGGTTGCTGCTCAAGCCGCAACAGCCTGCGGCAGGATCGATGCGACGGCATCGTATCGCGCGCCGCCGCGCAGGCAGAAGGCAGGCTGAAGCAAACGTTCGGCGATGACTTCGTTGTGCTCATTGTCGCGCAACGCAAAGCGGCCTGAGAGCTCGTTGAGCACGGACACGTCCGCGTCCCGTCCGACCTTCAGCGCGCCGATTTCGTCCTCGCGGCCGAGCATCTTCGCCGGATTCGAGGTGACCATCGGCACCACCTGCTCGAGCGAGAGACCAAGCGCAATCATCGAGCTCATCGCCTGGACCAGGCTGAACTTGGCTTGTCCGGCGAAAGGATGATTTTCATCGTCCTCGTGCTGGTCCGGCGTGCCCGCCGGCGCGGGCACATGCGTATTGTAACCATGGATATCCGCGCCAAGCGTTGTTGGAACGATACCGGCTGCGATGGCCTTCTTGGCCAAGCGGTAGGAAAAGTGGCTGCCGTGCCCGACATCGACCTTCAATCCGCGATCGAGCGCCGCCGCGATCACCGGATGCACCTCGCCCTCGCGGTTGACGAAGCCGCCGGGATGACGCGTAAAGGGGTGCGCCAGGATATCGCCTTCGCGCAGCAGCGGGATCACGCGCGAGAGAATGGTGTCGGCATCTTCACCATTGGCGCCGCTCGCCGGCAGGCCCCAGAGTTGGCCGAAATGCACATAGACCGGCAGATCGGCGCGGCGACCGATCTCAGCCGCCATCTCAATGACGCGAATGCCCCAGCGCGCGAAACCGCCGATCTCGGCATGCGCCTTGATGCCGCGAACGATGTCGAGATTGGCTTTCGCCGCCTTCACTGTGGCGTCGATATCGACGCCATCGGGACTATAGAGCTGCGGATAATAATGTCCTTCGAGACCGCCAACGAGATAGGCCGAAATGAAGGCATAGACGCGCGACTTCGCGGGTTCGGCAATGAAATGCCGGAAGCCCGGTAACGTCATGCACGAGGGTCCGCCCTGATCGACCAGCGTCGTCACGCCCGATTGAACGCCGACCATATCGGCATTCATGCCGAAGCGGCCGCTGACATATTGATAGACATGCGCATGCGTATCGATCAACCCCGGCAAGACCAGCTTGCCGCTCACATCAATCACCTCCCTCGCGCTGGTCGGCAGGATGTCCGACTGCACGGCCGCGATCTTGCCGTTGCGAACAGCGACATCCCTGACGCCGTCGATGCCTGACGCCGGGCAGATCACGCGTCCGCCACGTAAAAGCAGATCGAAGCCGGCACTGATCGACATGAACACTTCTCCTTTTGACTCGCTGGCGGGTTCGCTCCCGCTCTCCGGAAATACGAAGTATACTTCGCATTCTTCCAAGCAAGCTTCGTGCCATGATCTGCCGATGGCAAAGGCGTCCGAATCGAGCTATTCGCGCGAGGTTCACCAAGGCTGGGAGACTGTGCGTTGCGGCAAGCGAAAAGACGTCGCGGTGAGGCGAAGCATCGCCCATGGCCATTGTCGCAGCGGCCTGGATTTCTGATCCGCCGCCTGCACCAAATCCACGTTGCGCTGTTCCAGGAGGCCTGCGGCAGGTTCGAAATCACGCCGCTGCAATACAGCCTGCTTTCCGCACTGGCGGTACGCGGAACCGCCGATCAGACTACGTTAGCGGCCGATATCGCGCTCGATCGGACCACAACGACCGGCGCACTCAAACGATTGGCCGCTCGCCACCTCGTCGAGAGGGCCATCGATCAGAGCGACCGCCGTGCGCGGTTGTGCGAACTGACTGCTGCGGGGACCGCCCTCCTCAACAAGATCGAAGCTTCCGCGCGGGCAGCGCATCGCGCCACACTCGCCAATCTGAGCGAACCGGAACAGGCCTTGTTCATCGATATGATGCAGCGCATTGTGGCGGGCAACGCCAATCGTGACAGCGCTGCCGCCCTGTTCGATTGAACGCCGTCGGCATCAACCTGCTGCCGTTTTGGCTTGGGCTGCCCAGTTTCTAATCGCCCGCCTTGAGCACCACCAACTCCATTCGCGACGATGCGGCAGCCTCGCTTTGCGGGGAATCGCCTGATCGCAGGCCTGGTCTTGCCTTTGAAGAGACAACGCCAATTTTCGGTGACGCACATTTAGGCAGGCTCTCGATCCCATGGCCGCATGGGGAAGCGGGACAAGGATTGCCCATGGCATGATTGTTGCTGCCGCAGATGCGAAGCGTGCTTCGTGTTGGGGGGTGGCCATGAAAAATTCCGAGCTTCGTGCCGATATCCATAGCATCGAGCCTATTCCGGATGCTGACCGGGACTCGACCGGACCGCAGCAGATGTGGATCTGGGCCGGCGCCAACATTGCGCCGGTGAACTGGGCGCTGGGGGCGCTTGGCATCGTCTTGAAGCTCGGATTGCTGGAAACGATCGCGGTGATCGTGATTGGCAACATCGTCGGCTGCGCGATCTTCGCCGCGTTCACCGTGATGGGGCACAAGACCGGCGTCAATCAGATGGTACTGAGCCGCTCCGCCTTCGGCGTCCGCGGCGCTTACCTGCCCAGCATCCTCATGTTTCTGATGACGCTGTGCTGGATCGGGGTGAACACCTATTTTCCGGTCAGGATCGCGGTCGCCATTCTCGGGCAATTCGGCATTCCCGATAGCTGGGTGATCGAGATCATCGTCATCACGCTGGTGATGGCGCTGCAGGTGGGGATCGGCGTCTACGGCTTCTACGCGATCCGCACCTTCGAGAAATACACCGTGCCGGTCACCATCGCGATCATGGTGCTGATGAGCATTCTGGCGTGGACGCGCCCCGGCGTCGTCAATTGGGGCCTGACCAGTTCGCTGCCGCCCGGTGCACACATGGCGATGCTCACGCTCTTGATGACGGCGATCGGCGTCGGCTGGGGCATTTCCTGGGTGACGTGGGCCTCCGACTATTCGAGATTCGTGCCGCGCAGCGTCCCTTCGAGCTCGGTCTTCTGGTACAGCTATGTCGGCATGTTCGTACCCACCGTATGGCTCGCCATTGTCGGCGCCACGATCGCCAGCACCACGCTGGACACCGATCCCGCCAAGATGGTGAGCGCCGTGTTCGGCGGTCCCACCAGCATCCTGATTCTGCTATTGGTGCTGCACGGCCCGATCGCCACCAACATTCTCAACGTGTATTCGGCGGCGCTGGCCGCGCTGAGCGCGGGACTTAACTTCTCACGGTTCACATTGACGATCATCGTCGGCGTGGCCGGTTATCTCGTGACGATCTATTTCATCTTCGCGCCTTCGTTCGCGAAGGCGTTCGACAACTGGATGGTCAGCCTGTTGCTTTGGATGAGCCCGTGGGCGGGGGTGGTGCTGGCCGATTTCTTCATCAGGCGCAAAGGCCATATCGAGGTTCCCCAGCTCTACCGATCGCCGGAAACGAGCGCCTATGGCGACATCAATGGGGGTGGCATCATCGCTTTCCTTGCGGGGCTCGTGGCCGGATGGTCCTTGGAGGACGGCCTGGTCGGCGCGCTGCAGGGACCGATTTCGATCAATCTTTTGGGCGGCGCCGATTTGAGCTGGCTCGCCGGCATCCTCGTGTCGGGCGCGGTCTATCTGGCATTAGGTAAACAGGTCGCATCGCCTTCATCGGTTGCGGCAACCAATGTAGGCCGGTGATCGGTGCTCGCCCGCCGCGGCTCGCGGCGCGCTTTTTTTGCTCAGACGGCTGCCGCCTTTGCGGGCAGCTTGGCACAAGTTTTTGCTAGATGGAGACCGTATCGTAGAATAATACTATTCATAAAGACGAATAGATAGCACATATGTCCCATATGCTCGATGAACTCGATCGCAAAATCCTGGCCATCCTCCAGGTGGACAGCACGATCTCGGTACAGGACATCGGCGACAAGGTCGGACTGAGCGCCACCCCGTGCTGGCGGCGGATCCAGAAACTGGAGAACGCGGGCTATATCCGCCGACGCGTCGCGCTGCTCGATCCGGAGAAGCTGAACCTCGGCGTCAGCGTCTTCATCGCGGTGAAGACCAATCAGCACAACGCGGAATGGGTGGATCGTTTCAGAAGGATCGTGATCGGCTTCCCGGAGGTCGTCGACTTCTTCCGCCTGAGCGGCGACGTCGATTATCTGATCCGGGCCGTGGTGCCCGACATCCGCGCCTATGATGAACTCTATCGGCGCCTGATCGAGAAGATCGATCTCTACGACGTCTCCTCGATGTTCGCGATGGAGCAGATCAAGTCCACGACGGAGCTGCCGTTGGTCTATGCCCCGGCACAAAGCGGCCGCGAAGCGGCGGCCCGGCAGTCTGCAACGCTGTAAGTCGCTGCGTCGACGAACGCCGTCACTCCACCGCCGTGTCCGCAGGGGCCAATTGCCTTCGCATAAACAGCGCCTGTGCTTATGGGAGCGCTGATATCGCTCGCGCCTTACGTAGCGACATCTCCTGCTCACCGTACCTTCACTCCCTGGCATCTGCCGCACCTCACGCAATGTCGCGCAGTCCTAGAAGATGTCTATCTTCGCAACGCTGACCGGCAGCGGCGATCTGGACAAGGACTTGGTACGGCTGTTACGCACACTTACTGCCGGAACGTCAGCGCGAAAGAAGCCAATGTCCGACCATTTCTCGAACCTCCAGCAAATCCGAAAACCTGCCGTGACCTCCAAGGGCGGCATCGTTGCTTCACAATCCCGGCGAGCAGCCGAGGTCGGCGCGGAGGTGTTGCGCGCAGGCGGCGATTGCGTCGATGCGGTGATCGCAACCGGCTTTGCGCTCGGGGTGCTGGAGCCCTGGATGAGTGGCATTGGCGGCGGCGGCGCGATGGTGCTCTACCGTGTCAAGGAAGATCGCTACGAGGTGATCGACTACGGCATGCGCGCGCCGCAAAGCCTGCGCGTCGAGGACTATCCGCTCACCGGCGACGGGGCTGCGGCATCCGACATCTTTCCCTGGCCGCGGGTGAAGGATGACCGCAACTTGCACGGCCCCTCCTCGATCGCGGTACCCGGGGTCGTCGCCGGACACGCGGAAGCGCACCGGCGTTACGCCAAGCTGCCGTGGCGTGAGCTGATCGCGCCGAGCGTCGCGCTCGCCGACGACGGTCTTCTCGTGGACTGGTGGACCGCGCTCGCCATCGGCAGCTCGGCGGCGGATTTGCGGCGCTATCCTGCGAGCGCTGCCGCCTACCTGAAGGACGGCCTGCCGCCGCAGCCGCAATGGGGCATCCGGTCGGTTGTCCGCCTGCCGCAGGATCGTCTCAAGGCGACGCTCTCGCAGCTTGCCGAAGCTGGCGCGCGCGACTTTTACCAAGGCGACCTCGCGCGCAGCATCGCGGCCGATATTCAAGCGGCCGGCGGCTCGCTGTCGGTGGAGGATCTCGCCTCCTTCCAGGCCCATCTGCGCGAGCCGCTGAAGATTCCCTATCGCGGCGGCAGCGTCTACGCGACACCGGAGCTCACGGCCGGACCGACGCTCGCGCAAACGCTGCGGCTGTTATCGAAAGACGATTTGCGGGCGCAGGCCGGCACTGCGCCGAATGCGGCGGTCTACGCGGACTACGCGCTTGCGCTGCAATCGGCCTATCGTGAGCGGCTCAAGGATATGGGCGACGCGGAGGGGCGGCGCGCGCTCGGTGCCGAATATCTGGCGCCGAGCTGCACCACGCATTACGCGGTGGTCGATCGCGACGGCAACATGGCAGCGGTGACGCAAACGCTGCTCTCGACCTTCGGCTCCAAATTCGTCACCCCGCAAAGCGGGATCACCTTCAACAACGGCATCATGTGGTTTGATCCGACGCCGCGCGTCGCCAATTCGCTGGCGCCGGGCAAACGCTGCCTGACCAATTATACGCCCGTAGTGGCGCAGACCGCCGATGGCAGGCGGCTCGCGCTCGGCGCGTCCGGCGGCCGCCGCATCCTACCCGCCGTGACACAGATCCTGTCCTTTGTGATGGATTTCGGCATGGACTTGGACGCGGCCATTCACCAGCCACGCATCGATGCCAGCGAAGGCAAGATCGTGATCGGCGATACACGTCTTCCAGAGGATGTGCGCGAGTTCATGCGCCGGCACTTTGATTATGAAGAGGCGCGGGTGCAGAGCTGGCCCGGAAAATTCGCCTTCCCCAGCGTTGTGCTGCGCGCGGGCGATACCAACAGCGGCGCGACCGAGGTCTTCCACGCCTGGGGCGAGACGGTCGCGGAGAGCTAGCGCCCCTCCGATCTCTTTGCACAGCCGTACGAAGGCTTTCACTCAGGCCGTCATTCCTGGGAACGAAGCGACCAAGCAATCCAGACTGCATCCGCGGATTGGATACTTCGCTCGCGCTCGCGCCGGAGGTCGGGCGCGGGCGCTACCAAGCGCCGGCAATCATCAAAACGAAAATGCTCAGGGACGAGACGCAAGCGATCATCGGAATATACCATTCGGGTCGGAACATCGTTACCTCCCGAGCGGCTTGAAAGCAGTCTCTGCTACCTACCAAGCGCCAACGGCAATGAGAACGATAATGGTCAAAAGAACAACGCAAGTGATCGTCGCGGGGACGGTAAGCCATTCGGGCATCGTTGCCTCCCGAGCGGTTGTTCGCGCAAAGGCTAGGCCTGGCGGCGCGACGAACAGTATGAGGTGGCTAACACATTGCAATTAAAGCGCATTTTCAATCCAAGGAGGATTGGCGCTGCCGTATACACTTCAAGCGCGAAAGCTCGCGCAGCGGCGATGGCTCCAACTCACCTCTGTGTGCCACGCCCGTCGCTCGAGCACAGTCACGTCAAGCTGATCGGCAATGTTTCCTCTCTGCTTGGGGGAAAAGGTCGCATCGCATCTACCGATGCGATGCGACCTCTCCCCGCTTGTGGAGCAAGGTCACAGCAAATCGCAAGGCGGCCATCTGCCTCTTCGTCAACTCGCGACCAAGAGATCGCTGATCCGGATCGGGAAGCGGCGCAGGCGGACGCCGGTGGCGTGCCAGACCGCATTGGCGACCGCGCCGGCGCTGCCGGTGATGCCGATCTCGCCGACACCCTTGATGCCGAGCGGGTTCACGTGAGGATCATGCTCATCGACGGTCAGCACATCCAGCGACGGCACGTCGGCATTCACAGGCACATGATACTCCGCGAGATTCGGATTCATGATGCGGCCCGAGCGGCGGTCCATCACGGCTTCCTCGTGCAGCGCAAAGGACAGGCCCCAGATCATGCCGCCGAAGAGCTGGCTACGCACCAGCTTGGGGTTGATGATGCGCCCCGCCGCGAACGCACCGACCATGCGGGTGACGCGGATCTGGCCGAGATCGGGATCGACCTTCACTTCCGCAAACACTGCGCCATGTGCGTGCATCGCGTAGTCCGCCTGCGCAGCCGGATCGGCCGCGCCCCCGCCCGTGGCTTCGATTTCGGCGAGACCGGCGCGCCGCAGGATATCGGCATAGGATTCGCTGCGCGTCTCGTCGTCGCGGCGATGCAGGTGCCCGTTGCGCGCGATCACGCCGGCATTGCCGGCGCCGAACAAAGGCGAGCGCTGGTCGCGCGTGGCGAGATCAGCCAGCTTTGCGATCACGGCCGCGCCGGCATTGTGAATGGCCACACCCGCGGTCGCGGTGTGCGCCGAGCCGCCGGCGATGCCGGCATCGGGCAGATCCGAGGTGCCGGCCCTGAACTCGACGCGGTCGATATCGAGACCAAGGCCATCGGCCGCGATTTGCGCGAGCGCCGTCCAGGCGCCCTGCCCCATGTCATGCGCGCCCGTCTCCATGACGCCACTGCCGTCGGCGCGCAGCACGGCGCGCGCATTGGCCTGGAACATGAGCGCCGGAAAGGTCGCGGTGCCCATGCCCCAGCCGACCAGGAAGCCATTGTCATCGCGCATCTGCCTTGGGCTCAGCGGACGTTCCCACCAGCCGAAGCGCTCGGCGCCCTTGGTGTAGCATTCGCGCAGGGCTTTTGACGAAAACGGCTTGCCGGAGATCGGTTCGACCTCCGCATCGTTCCTGATGCGGAATTGCAGCGGGTCGATGCCGCAGGCCCACGCCATCTCGTCGATTGCGCTCTCCAGCGCAATCGAGCCCGTTGCCTCGCCAGGCGCACGCATGAACAGTGGTGTGCCGGTATCGGCACGCACCGCCTCATGCGCGGTCCGGATCGCACGGCTCGCATAGAGCGTGTGCGAGGCATCGGCAGCCGACTCGTAGAAATCGTCGAACGAGCTCGTGACCGTCTTGGCCTGATGTTCCAGCGCGGTCAGGAGGCCGTTGCCGTCGGCGCCGAGGCGAAGGCGTTGCCGGGTCGGCGCGCGATGGCCGACGGGGCCGTACATCTGTTCGCGGCGGAGCACCAGTTTCACAGGCCTGCCGACCAGGCGTGCCGCCATGATGCCGAGGATCTGCGGTCCAGAGATCAGGCCCTTGGATCCGAAACCGCCACCGAGGAATGGACTGCGAATGTGGATGTTCTCCACGGGAATGCCGAACAGGCCCGCGATGCGTCCCTGCGCCCAGGCAAGCCCCTGGCTCGGCGTGTCGATGGAAAGCTTGTCGCCATCCCAGCTTGCGACGATCGCGTGCGGCTCCATCGCATTGTGATACTGCGCCGGCGTTTCATAGCTCGCATCGATCGCCTTGGCGGAGGCGGCAAGTCCCGCCTCGACGTCGCCGTGCTCGACGATCGGGGGATGGCCGGGTCCGACAGCGGGCGGCACGAAGCTTTCATCGGCGTCGAGGCCGACGCGCGCCGGCAGCGTTTCATATGTCGGCGCCAGCAAGGCCGCGCCTTCGGTCGCGGCTTCCAGCGTTTGCGCGATCACCACCGCGATCGGCTGGTTCGCATAGCGCACGGCATCGCTCTGCAGCAGCTCCATCCGGAACATGAACGGATTGGTCTTCGCATCCGGATCTTCCGCGAGCGGCGGCTTGTGCGTGGGCGTCATGACGTCAACAACGCCGGGATGGCTTTTGGCCGCGGCGACATCGAGGAACGTGACTCGGCCGCGCGCGATGCTGCTCACAGCCAGCACGGCATAGAGCATTCCCTTGGGATGGCGGTCAGCGGCGTAAGGCGCCTTGCCGGTGACTTTCAAAATGCCGTCGCGGCGGGTCAACGGCTGGCCGATATTCGCGCCATGCCGCAGATGGACCGGGGATTCGGTGAGGCGGATCTCAGGCGTCATGCAACGCTCCGGGGACAGATGAGAAGGGGGAAGCCGGCAAAGCGGGAATGCGCTCTGGCGTGCCGCTCGCGGCGAGGCTCAGTGCCCGCACGACAATACGCCGCGCGAGCTCGATCTTGAATTGATTGTCGCCGGAAGGTTTTGCGCCCGCGAGCGCAGCCTCCGCGGCGCGGCGGAAGGTCTCGCCGTTTGGCGCGCCACCGGCCAAGACCTTCTCGGCCTCATGCGCGCGCCAGGGCTTTGCGGCGACGCCGCCGAGCGCGATGCGCGCCTCCGCGATGTTGCCGCGCTCCAGCCGCAGACAAGCCGCGGCCGAGACCACCGCGAAGGCATAGGAGGTGCGCTCGCGCACCTTCAGATAACGCGCGTGCGCGGCGAAGTCGCTGGCATCGCCGGGCAACTTGAGCGCCACGATCAGATCGCCGGGCTCGAGCACTGTCTCCCATTCCGGCGCGTCAGCCGGAAGGCGATACAAATCCTCCAGCTTCACATTGCGCCGGCCGCCCTTGCCTTCGATTTCCACGACGGCATCGAGTGCGACCAGCGGCACGCAGAAGTCCGACGGGTGGGTGGCGATGCAGGCATCGCTCCAGCCGAGCACGGCATGCAACCGGTTCTCGCCCTGTCGTGCGTCGCAGCCGGTCCCGGGTGCGCGCCGGTTGCAGGCGCTCGCGACGTCGTAGAAATAAGCGCAACGCGTCCGCTGCAGCAGGTTGCCGCCGACCGTGGCGGCATTGCGCAATTGCGCCGATGCGCCGGACAGCAGGGCTTCGGCCACAGCCGGATAGGCCTTCGCAAAGGCCGCGTCATGGGCGAGATCGGCGTTACGCACCAGCGCGCCGATACGCACGCCGCCATCCGCCAGCGGCTCGATGCGGTCGAGCCCCGGCAGATGCGTCACATCGACGAGCCGGTCCGGCCGGCTCACGCCGCCCTTCATGAGGTCGAGCAGATTGGTGCCGGCGGCAAGATAGGCTGCGCCCGGCGCGCTCGCCGCAGATACCGCTTCGGGAATGCTTGCCGGCCTGACATAGTCGAAACTTTTCATGCGACGCGCCTTTCCTTCTCGGCGGCGAGGCTCTGCTGCACCTCCAGCACCGCTTCGGTGATCCCTGCATAGGCGCTGCAACGGCACAGATTGCCGCTCATGCCTTCACGGATGCGCTCGGGGTCGCAGCCCGCCTGCCCTTCATTGATCAGGCCCAGCGCGCTCATGATCTGCCCGGGGGTGCAGAAGCCGCATTGGAAACCGTCATGTTCGATAAAGGCCGCTTGCAGCGGATGCAGCTTGTCGCCCTGCGCCAGGCCTTCGATTGTGGTGATGTCCGCGCCGTCATGGCTGATCGCCAGGGCGAGGCACGAATTGATGCGCCGGCCGTTGACCAGAATGGTGCAGGCGCCGCATTGGCCGCGGTCGCATCCCTTCTTGGTGCCGGTCAGATCCAACTGCTCACGCAAGAGATCGAGCAGCGTCACCCGCGGGTCTGGCAACGCGATGTCGCGCCGGACCCCATTCACGGTGAGGCTGATGGAGTTAATCATGCAAGGCTCCGATCAGTGCTATGGTCGAACGGCTGAAGCCGGCGGCCACTCGCGGTGGTCACCCCAACTGCCGTCTGTTTGCGGCGAGGCATATACGGAGGCACCCTCCGCTTTGCAAGGGACCCTAGGCATGGGAAGCGAAAGCGGCTACCGGTTCTTGCGAAAAAGGTCATGCTCGAACAAAAAGATAGCCCGGGTATGACGATGCAAAAAAAGATCGCGTGTAGGCACGAAGAAGTGAGATGACTGAGCCATCCGCGGCACTCGTTCGGAAACCCCGCGCCGATGCGATCCGTAACCGCGAGCGCGTGCTCGAGGCCGCCAAGGCCGTGTTCAGCGCGGGCGGCGCGGAGGCGAGCCTGGAAGCCGTGGCGCGGCAGGCCGGCGTCGGCATCGGCACGCTCTATCGCCACTTCCCGACCCGCGAGGCCTTGTACGAGGCGGTCTACCGGCGCGAAGTGGAGCAGCTCGGCGAACTCGCGGAAAACCTGAAGAGCGAAGCCAAGCCGGTCGATGCGCTGCGCCGCTGGCTCGCCTCCAACATCGAGTTCGTCGCGACCAAGAAGGGCATGGCCGCCGCGCTGGCGCTGGCGGCGCACGGCTCGCCGGAGCTGCACAGCTTTTCGTTCGAGCGCCTGACCAAGGCGATCGGCATATTGCTCGACCGCGGCATTAACGCCGGCGAGATCCGCCCCGATGTCAGCCCGGAGGATCTGCTGCGCGCGCTGGTCGGCATGTGCTATTTGCACGACCAACCCGGCTGGCAAGCGACCGTGCTGCGGCTGATGGACGTGTTCGTCGACGGCTTGCGGGTGCAGCCGGAGCCTCCACGCAAGGCCGCGCCGAAGCAGCGCGCCGGCGGCCGAAAACCAGCGGCGCGAAAGAGAAAGCGCTAGCGCGGACTAAGCGGCTTCGGATTGGCTGCTCGAGCGCGACTAGAAATCCAGGATCAGACCGACCTTGCCGAGGTGACCTCCCTTTGCGAGGAAAGCGAAAGCATCACGAATCTGCTTCAGCCGAAAAAGGTTGGCAATGACCGGCCGGATCTTGTGCCGCTCCGCCGCACGCACCAAGTCTTCGAGATTCTCCCGATTGCCGGCTGTCGCCACGTGGATGGTGGTTGCGTGCCTGATTGCGGTGAAGATGTCGAGATCGGCGATGGTGCCTGCGGCATAGCCCACCAGATGAACCAGGCCGCCCATTCGGGTTGCGGCGATCGAGCGGGTCAGCGTGCTGCCACCCGCAACGTTGACCGAGATCTCCGCGCCCCTCTGACCGGTCAAGTTGAGCAAATCGTGCGGCCAATTCTCGGCAGCACCGTTGCTGAGCACATCATCGGCGCCCAATGCACGCAAGGCGTCCGTGTGGCGATCGTTGCGCGTCACCATGATCGTTCGCGCGCCGGCGGCATGCGCGAGTTGTAGCGCAATTGTCGAGATCCCGCCGCTTCCCTGGATCAGCACGGTTTCGCCCGGGCGCACCGAGCCAAGTTGAAACAGCGAATGCCAGGCCGTCGCCGCCGCCACCGGCAACTGCGCGGCCTCGGCGGCATCGAGATGGCGCGGGGCACGCACCGCCTCGTCTTCGTGCAGGCACATGAGCTCCGACAAGACGCCGTCGCTCGGCCCGCCCAGCCGCCGCCGGACGTTCCACGGCCGAATCGGGCCATCGATCCACTCCGGCAGATAGGTCGGGCAGACCAAATCGCCGATCCGAAACCGCGTGACCTCGCTGCCGATCTGGATGACTTCACCGGCGCCGTCGGAAACCGGCACCAGCGGCGGCGAAACGTCCACGTGATAGTGCCCGCGAACAATGGCCAGATCGCGGAAATTAAGCGCCGCGGCGCGCATGCGCAGCAAGATGTCGCGCGGACCCGGCACCGGATCCGGCCGTTCGGTCAGGACGAGATCGTCCAATGAGATGATCTTGGAGAATGCATAGCAGCGCATGCTTCATCCGCCCTTGTTGTCGTTTCGGGAGTTGTTCATTTGCCCATTGGCTGGCCCGTAGCAGGCAACGCCAAAGTGTCGAAGTAGCTCACTGCCTCCGCTGTCCGCTCACACTCAAGCGCGAAGCGATCGCAAGCCCCGCATTCGAACCGAATGCCCGCTACTACGCCGCTCACCTGCCACTCGACGAACAGAAGTCCCATATCTAGCGAGTCGGCAGATGTTTTCCATTACCTCTCAGGTAAGCGAATTTTCGCTGAGGCAACAGAGATTGGCAGAGATTGGCGGCGCCTCATCGTGCCAGAAACGGCTTCACAAGCCTGAGGAACTGGTCGGGGCATTCCTCCGGCGTGTAGTGGCCGCAGTCTTTGAGAATTGCGCCGTCCACGTGATCCGATACGCGCCGCATCGTGTCGATGGTGGTTTGGCCGGCTCCGATCGTCCCGCCGATAGCGAGCACGGGCATCGAAAGCTTGGCCTTCATGAGTTCCTGGTTCTGTCGTTGCGTTTGCGGGATGGCGCGATAGTAGGCGAAGCCTGCCTTCATCGCGCCCGGCACGGAATAGGCGCGGACATACTCCTCGATGGCAACGCGATCCGGCCGATAGGCGAGATGTTGGACAACCCAGCGCAGATAGGGACCTTCCCGCCCCGCCACGAGGAACTCGGGCAAATCCCGTAGCTGGTTGAACATGAATTGCGTCAGCCCTGCATTCGCGTCAGGCGGCAGCAACATGGGCGGCGTTGGGCTGACTCCGGGAATCAGGGCTTCACTGACGACGAGCTTGTCGATCGCCCCGCCGTGCCGCGCTGCCAACGGGTAGGCGATCCACATGCCGACGTCGTGGCCGATCACCGCATAGTGGTCCGCGCCGAGCTTGTGCATCAGTTCGCTCAGATCGTTCGCTGTGGTTTCGGTGTCGTAGCCGCTGTCGGGGCGGCTGGAGTCACCCATGCCGCGCGTGTCCACGGCAATCACGCGGTAGTCCTTCGCAAGCTCCGGCATGACCTTTCGCCAGATGTACCAGGTCTGGGGCCAGCCAGGGATGAGCAGCACGGTTCGTTCACCCGTGCCGCCAGCCACATAGTGCAGCTTCACGCCATTGACCTCGGCATAGTGGCTCCTGAAGCCCAGACCGAGATCCCCGTCATCGGACCGCGGCTTCAATTCCTCCGCCGAGGCACGAACGAAGCAGAGACTGACGACTACGAACGTCACCAAGAGTTTGCAACATCTCGGCATGGGACTCTCCCCGGTTCCGAAAGGTCATGACACCGAGTAACGACCAATGCGATCGGAGGTTGCAGCGCGGATGGCGGTTCCGCCGTCGCTTGCCCAATTGCACCCGGTGCGCCGATCTGCACGCGCAGGATCGTGTCGGCGGACCGGTCGGAACAACTCCGCAATCAGGGATGCGACCGCGAGTTGGATGAAAGTCGCCGACGCCAATTTGTCGTCACGTCGCGATCCGCTTGATTTTGCCAATCAATGATCTTGATCGAACCAGAATTGAGGGTGCAGCTCGACCAGATGGTCGACGACCGTAGCTGCGCCGGTGAAGTCCTCGTCGCGAAAGTAGAGGCTGCGCGTAATCAGGACCGGCACGCCGGCAGCGGCCGCCGCAACGAGACCGTTGCGGGAATCCTCGATGGCCAGGCAGGTCGCGGCGGGCAGGCCAAGGGCGCCGAGAGCCACGATATAGGCGTCCGGTTCCGGCTTTTTCTTGGACACGTCCTCTCCTGCGACGATAACGTCGAAATTCCGCTTCCAATCCGGTCCCAGATTTCTGCTTAGCAGCGCGACGATGTTGTCACGCGACGTGGTGGTCACGATCGCCAAGGGCACGCCCCGATCGCGGGCTTGATGGATCAGCGCAGCCACTCCTGGTCGCAGCTCGCAGGCGCCGCTGCAAACGAGCTCCGCATATCTCCGCGTCTTGAAGCGATGCAGCGCGTCGATGTCCTTGTCCGACAAAACGAAGGTCCGCTCGGGCAGGGAGTTCAGGAAGTGTCGAATCCGCTCCCGCCCGCCGGCAACCCGCAGCAGCCTGCCATACGTCGCAATATCCCAGCTCCACGGCAAGCCGAAATGGCCGAACGCGTCGTTGAATGCGCGCCGATGAAACTCCTCGGTCTCCGCCATCGTCCCATCGACGTCGAACATGATGGCTCCGAAGCGATCCAAGCTGCCCTCGCGTGCATTGTCCCACAGGCTTCCTCAGGCAAATTTGGCTCAAGCGCCGCGCCGCGGCGACTTGGAAATTCTAATAAGGGATAAAGCTTTCGCTTATATCTGTTCGGAGACGCACGACGGTCAGTGCGGTCCGACCATGCGCCGCGGATCGACATAGCGGTCATACTCATCGGCCGAGATAAAGCCCAGTGCGACGGCGGCCTCCCGCGGCGTGATTCCGTCCCGCAGGGCTTTCGCGGTGATTTCCGCGACTTTGTCGTAACCGAGAACCGGGTTGAGGGCCGTCGCGAGCAGTAAGGCGTCGGAGACATTGCGCGAGAGCCGCGCGCGATCGACCTCGAGGTCGCGCACCAATCGCTGGGCAAACATCGTCGCGCTGTCGGCCAGGATGCGGATGGACTGCAGCACATTATAGATCAGGACCGGCTTTGCGACGTTGAGCTCGAAGCTCCCCGACGCGCCGGCCGCCGAGACCGTGGCGTGGTTGCCAATGACCTGGAAGGCGGCCTGCGCCACCACCTCCGCCACCGTCGGATTGCGCTTGCCCGGCATGATCGACGAGGTAAGGCCGTCATGCGGGATGATCAATTCGCCAAGGCCGCAGCGAGGTCCCGAGCCGAGCAGGCGGATGTCGTTGGCGATCTTCAGGAGCGACACGGCGATAACATTCAGCGCCCCCGACACCTCGACCAGGGCGTCGTGTGCGGCCATGCCTTCGAATTTGCTCGCGTTCGGCGTGAAGTCTATTCCGGCGAGTGCGCTCGCCTCCTCGCAGAAGGCGGTGTCGAAACCGCGCGGTGCGTTGAGGCCGGTCCCGACCGCCGTGCCGCCTTGCGGCAATACGCAAAGCCGCGGCAGTACATCGCGCAAGCGCACGATGCCGTTTCCGACCTGCCGAGCGAAGGCATCGAATGACTGGCCGACCGTCATGGGCACGGCGTCCATCAGGTGGGTGCGGCCGACCTTGAGCACGTCGGCAAAGGCGTTCGCCTTGGCGGCGAACTCAGTCTCCAGCACGGCGAGCGCGGGACAGAGACGGTCGCGCAGCTCCAGCGCGGTCGCGATGTGCATCACCGTCGGGAAACTGTCGTTGGAGGATTGCGAGCGGTTGACATGATCGTTGGGATGCACCGGCAACTTGGTCCCAAGAGGCTGGCCGAGCAGTTCGTTGGCCCGGTTGGCGATGACCTCATTGACGTTCATGTTGGTCTGGGTGCCGGATCCGGTCTGCCAAATCGTGAGTGGGAAATGCGTATCGAACCTGCCCTCGCGCAGTTCGGCCGCGGCGCGCTCAATCACATCGGCAAGCGCGGGATCAAGCGCGCCGAGCCTGCGGTTGGCGCGGGCGGCTGCGATCTTTTGCAGGCCGAAGGCATGGATGAGACAGAGTGGAAAATGCTCCTCGCCGACAGCAAAGACCGCGCGGGCCCGCTCGGTCTGAGCACCCCAGTAGCGATCTACCAGGATTTCGACGGCGCCGAAGGCGTCGTGCTCCGTTCGTGTCGTGCGCGTCATGACCGATCGTCCTTCGGAATCGGATTTGGCTCGATGGCCGTCCTGGCGCGCGCCCCGTCATCGAACTCGCCGGTGAGTTTTGCCACCACGATCGTAGCCACCGCATTGCCGATGACGTTGCAGGTGGCGAGCGCGATCGACAGGAAGCGGTAGACGCCGAAGATCAAGGCGAGGCCCTCGACAGGCAGGATGCCTGTCGTGGTCACCGTGGCCGCGAACACGACGAAGGATCCGCCTGAGACGGTCGCGGCGCCCTTGGAGGTCAACAACATGATGGCGAGGATACCAAGCTCCTGCTGCCAGCTCAGCGACACGCCATAGGCATTGGCGAGGAAGATGACGCCCATCGACATGAACAGGGAGGTGCCGTCGAGGTTGAAGGCATAGCCGGTCGGCAGCACCAGGCCGACGGTCTGTTTCGAGGCGCCATAGGCTGGGAGCTTTTCAAGCAAGCGTGGCAGCACGCTCTCCGAGGAGGCGGTGCCGAGCATGATCATGATCTCATCACGCAGATAGCGCAGCAGGTCGAAGAGGCTAAAACGAAAGGCCGCGCAGATCGTCCCGAGCACGACGGCGATGAACAGGATGATGAGGACGTAAAAGGCCGCTACAAAATAGATGAGCGACAACAGAACGGCCGTCCCATTGGAGCCCACGGCATAGGCGATGGCCCCGAAAGTGCCGATCGGGGCGAGCCGCATGATGATGTGGATGAACTCGAAGAGCGCCGTCGAGATGATGTTGAGCCCGTTCTCGATCGGCGCGCGCTTCGCAGGCGCGAGCGCCATCAACCCGAAGCCGAAGATGAGCGCGATGACGAGCACCTGCAAGAGTTCGCCCCGCGCAAAGGCGCCGACGAAATTGTCGGGAAAGACGTTCAGCAGAAATTGCGCGAACGTCGTGTGCGAGGCCTCCGCCGCCTTTGCCGCCGCTGCAGCGCCCTTGGCCGCATCCGCCGATGCGCTGATGTGGCCGAGATTGCGGCCGACGCCGGACAGGTTGCCGAACACCAGGCCGAGCGCAAGCGCAAGCGTCGACACGATCTCGAAGTAGATCATGGCGGTCAGGCCGACCTTGCCGACGCGCTTGATGTCGCCGGCGGCGACCACGCCGACGGCCACCGTCAGGAAGACCAGCGGGGCGACCGCGGTCTTGATCAGCCGCAGGAAGATGTCGCCGAGGATCTTCAGCGAAGTCGCGAAGTCCGGCCAGACCAGCCCGACCACGATGCCCAGCGCCATGCTCACGGCGACCTGAAAGCCGAGATTGCCGAGGAGCGAGCGCTCCTTTCCACACTTCGCGTCCGCTCCGCCGATGTCCGCCATCGCCGTCATGGCACGGTCTCCTCCTGAAACAATTGTGGGATGTCGCAAGCGCGCTCTTGAGGGCGCCTTGAAGGGTTTCTTGCGAGTTCGGTCAGCCCCGCTTTGCCTGCGCCGATTTGGCGAGCGCGATCGCCCGATCGACCATCTCGCCGGAAAGCCCAAGATAGCGGGTGGGATCGCAGTGCGCGCGGATCATGTCGATGCTGCCGAGCGCGGTGACGATTTCCGACTCGGCTGCGAGAATGTCGGCGAGCTGACCGCCGCTTTGGATTGCTTTGCGGCAGGCCTCGTACACCACGTCATGCGCACGCTGCCGCCCGAGCTTCGGCGCGGCCGCCATCATCACGGCCTCGGCGACGATCAGGCCATGCGTCAGGTCGAGGTTTTCGCGCATGCGCCGTTCGTGAACCACGAGACCCGCGAGCATGAACTTGGCGCTGGCGAGCGAAGCCGCGGTGAGCAGGAAGGCCTCGGGCACGGATACCCATTCGAGATGCCAGGGACCGGTTGCGCGCTCGAAATCATGGATCATGCCGTCGAGCATGGTGGCGACGTGCTGACGCACGGCCTTGGCGGAGGCCAGCATGAGCTCGCTGGAGATCGGGTTGCGCTTTTGCGGCATGGTGGAGGAGGCGCCGCGGCCGGGCACGAAAGGCTCCGACACCTCGCCGAATTCCGTCGCCGACATCATCATGACGTCGGTCGCGATCTTGCCGAGCGTTCCGGTGATCAGCCCAAGCAGCGCCACGGCTTCGGCAATGCCGTCGCGGGCCACGTGCCAGGTGGCGGTGGGCTGCGCGAGGCCAAGCTCTTCGCAGAACAGGCGTTGAATTTCCAAGCCCTGCTCGCCGACCGAGGCGAGCGTGCCGGCCGCGCCGGCAAATTGCCCCATGAGGACACGAGGGCGGGCCTGAGCCACGCGCTCGCGATGCCGCTCGATCGAGGACAGCCACACCGCGGCCTTGTAGCCGAAGGTGACGGGCAGCGCCTGCTGCAGATGGGTACGGCCGGCCATCGGCGTGTCGCGATATTTCGTGGCGAGTTTCGCCAGGATGCCGCCGAGTTCGACCAGATCCGCGGCGATGATGTCGAGCGCGGCACGAAGCTGGAGGACGGTGGCCGTATCCATGATGTCCTGGGTCGTCGCGCCCCAGTGCACGTAGCGTCCCGCCTCACCCGCCGCGGCCGAGAGCTGATGCACCAGCGGCAGAATGGGATAGCCGACGATCTCCGTCTCCTGCCGCAGCCTGTCGAAATCGATGGTGATCGTGCGGCTGGCCCGGTCGATCGCCTCTGCGGCTGCCGCCGGGATGACGCCGGCGCGAGCCTCAGCCCGGGCGAGCGCCGCTTCCGCCTCGAGATAGCGGCCGACAAGCGCCTCGTCGGAGAAGATCGCGCGCATCGCGGGCGTGCCGAACATGTCGCGGAACATGACGGAATCGAAGACGGTGCTGGCCAAGGCGCTTCCCTATGTCTGAGCTATGTACGTCTGAACTATGTACGAACATAATATTTTGATCGTACATATTCCGGCTTGTCAAGACCCGGCCTTGACACGGCCGTGCCGGCTTGCCGATGTCCTTTGGGCCGAATGGAGACGGTGAAGATTGGAAACGCGCTACGCCTATGTTGCTCGCAGCCTCACGGAGGCGATCGCCACGGGGCGTTATCCCGTGGGCTCGGTGCTCCCGAACGAGATCGAACTCGCGGCCCAATTTGGCGTGAGCCGTTCGACCGTTCGCGCGGCCATGCAGGAATTGCAGGCCTCAGGCCTGGTGAGCCGGAAAAAAAGCGCCGGCACGCGGGTGGAGGCATCCTCCCCTTCCCTTGGGGGGCACGGATTCATCCAGACCCTCGGCACCATCGAGGCCGTCCAGCAATTCGGCATCGAGACAGTGCGCGACATCCAGGAGGTCGCGGAAGAGGTCGCCGATGACGAACTCGCCGCCTGGCTCGGCTGCCGCGCCGGCCGCCGCTGGTTACGCATCTCGAGCGTGCGCCTCGTTCCTGGAGATAAAACGAGGCTGCCGATCTGCTGGACGGATATCTACATCGATGCCGCCTATGCCGGTGAGGTGCGCGCCCGGATGAAGAACCATGCGGGCATCTTCGGCACGCTGCTCGAGGCGATCACCGGCCGGCAGATCGCCGAGATCCGCCAGGACATCCGCGCGATCGGCGTGCCGCCGCGGATCGCCTCCAAACTTCGCGCCGAGGCCGGATCGCATGCGCTTGAGATCCGGCGCCAATACGTGCTGAGCCCGAATTCGCTGGCGGAAATCTCGATCAGCGTCCATCCGGCCGACCGCTATGGCTATTCCATGCGGCTCACGCGGCAAGGATCGACTGCTTCGAACCAAAGTGGAGGCCGGCCACGCGCGCGATCCGCGCGGAGCAAGTGAGGGCCGGCTTTGCCTCGAGCCGGGTCCATCGAACTGTCTACCCTCGCGCAGCTACGCGGCTAGAATCTCATTCTTCCGGCTTAGAACGACTCGCTCCCCGCTGCGTCCTGGCCCATTGGCTTACGGCCGAAGCAGAAAGAATGTCATGATGAGCAAAGGGATTGTCAGCGCGATCCACGATGCGGCGTCCCAAACGCCATCGCCAAGGAGCGCCGATACCAGGCCGAACACGGCAATCAGGGCGATGATGAGTGGAAACCGGAATATCCGCGCAATCGAGCGTCGCGAGACCGCCATCAGCGGGACTCCGAAACCGTCGAAGCAACGCCTGTAGCAACATGCTCGACCTGTCGCGAACCAGCCGCGCGGAAGCGCGCCATCCAAAGATAGAGGCCGCTTCCGAGCACGATCAGCGTCGCAACATCCAGCAACGCCCAGATCACTTTGAGCGGCATGCCGCCATAATCGCCAAAATGCAGTGGTTTCGAAACGAACAGTGCCTTCGCATACCAGGGCAGATCTCGCGTATCCGAGAGCGTTCCGTCGGCGGCGTTGATCAGAAACGGCTTGATCAGCCGTGAGGTCAAGGGCTGGTCGCCGCTGAGGAACACGGCATAGTGATGACCGCCTGCGAAGGGCGTGCCCGGCATCGCGACCGACTCGACCTTCATTCCAGGCGCGGCCGCCACGGCGGCATCGATCGCCGCCTGCGGCGACGATAGCCTCGCCGGCACCGGAGCGTCGCGCCAAGGCGCGATCATTTGGGCGAGTTCGGTCGCTTGCCAGTGCCGCGCCACCTGTTGCGACAGCGTATTGATCATGCCGGTGATGCCGACCACCAGCATCCACGCGGTGAGAACGATTCCGGCAAGATTGTGCAGGTCGAGCCAATAGAGCCGCCGCGTGCGACGACGGACCGCTCCGAAATCGAGCCGCCGCATGAACGGGCCATACACCACGACGCCGGATATGATTGCGACGACGAAGCACAGCGCGATCGCCCCGAGAAACAACATGCCCCTTTCTTCAAGCAGCAGATCGGTATGGAGGTCCTTGATGAACTTGATGATCGGGCTCCTGGTGCTGCCGCCCTCGCGCAACACCCGTCCGGTGTGACCGTCGATCGTGACAATCGCGGTCGGTCTGCGGGCGTTGAGCTCGGGAGCCATGAACAGATGCCACATCGGCTCATCATCGTCCGGGACCGCAAAGGTTATGACCTCGCCCGGCCGCCACGCGCGGCCGATCTCAAGGATGCGATCGAGACTGAGGAGCGGCGTCGAAGCGGCGACAGCATCGGGCTTGGCCTTGACGCCCAGCGATTGATCGATCTCTTCGTGAAAGATCAGCGGCAATCCGGTCAGGCAGAGCATGAACAGGAAGAGCGTGCAGACCAGGCTCGTCCATTTGTGGACGTCCTTCCAGATGCCGACCACGCGCGGCGTCATGATGGCGGCCTCACCAGGTGTAGCGCACGCTGCCCGTGATCGTGCGGCCGGAGCCGAGATAGCAGGCATTCAGGCTCGTGCATGTCGCGACATAGTATTTGTCGAACAGGTTGGTCGCGTTCATGGCGAGTTTGACGCCGCGCAACCTGGGATCCAGATAGGACAGATCGTAGTGGAGGGCCGCGTCGACCAGCGTGTAGCCGGGGATCAGGATCGTATTTGCCGCATCGCCGTAGGACTCGCCGATGTACCGGATGCCGCCGCCCCATCCGAAACCGGCAAACTGCCCTTGCTGCAAGGTATAGTCGGCCCATAGCGCGGCCTGATTGCGCGGCGTGACCGTGAATTGCCTGCCAAGCTGACTGAGGGTGTTCGTCTTCGTCACTTCCGTATCGGTGTATGTGTAGGAGCCGATCAGCTTTAATCCCTCGGTCAGGCTTGCCGTGGCTTCCAACTCCGCGCCGCGCGAGCGGCCTTCGCCGGTCTGCACGCTAAACAGCGGATTGGTCGGATCGGGTGTCGTCACGTTCTGCTGGACGATATTGAAGAGCGCTGCCGTCAGCAGCAGATTGGTGCCGACCGGCTGATACTTGGCGCCGACCTCTACCTGCTCGGCCGTTGTTGGTTTGAAGGGCGTCCCTGCTTGCGTCAGGCCGAGCATCGGCTGGAACGAGCGCGCATAGGCGACATAGGGCGAAAGGCCGAAATCGAACACATAGTTCAAGCCGGCGCGGCCGGAAAAAGCCTCATCATCCTGGTTCTGCTGCGTACCCTTGATGAAATTGAGCGTTTCCGTGTTCAGCCAATCATGGCGACCGCTCAGTGTCAGGCGCCAGCGGCCAAGCGCGATCTGGTCCTGGAGGTAGAGACCTGTTTGATCCTGTGTCTGGCCGCTATGAATCGTGGTTACGGGGAACGTGATCGGCGCGCCATAGACCGTGTTGTACAGGTTGACGGCAGGCGCGGACCCAAAACCCTCGTTCAGTTCACTGGTCGCATGCCGGTAATCCAAGCCAAGCAGCGCGACATGCGCGAGCGGCCCGGTCGAGAACCGCGCTTCCGCCTCGTTATCCATCGTGAGCGCCGTGGCATCTTCGGGGAAGGAGAAAACGCCGCGGTTCAAGGTCTCAAGATCGGGCCGCAGCGCCGTGGAGCCCAGCGCGCCGGCGCCCGCGACCGCATAGGTGTTGGTCTCGACGCCAGTGTAACGAAGGCTCTGGCGCACGGTCCAGACTTCATTGAACGAATGCTCCAACTGATAACCGACCCAATATTGCGTGCGATCGAAATGATCGAAGCCGGGCTCGCCAACGAACTTGGTGAGCGGAATCCGGCCGTTCGGATTCGGATACAGCGTGCCCACGGCGGGGAAGAACTGCAGCGCAAGCCCGGTGACATCACGCTGATAGCCGCTCAGGAACGTGAATGTCGTGTCGAGGTCGGGTCTCCAGGTCAAGGACGGCGCGATCGCACCACGAAAATCATCGACGAAATCGACCTGCGTTCCACCGCCATGCAGCGTGCCGGCGATACGATACATCACATCGCCCTTTGGGTCGCCGCCGCCGATATCAAAGTTGGTCTGCGCCCGGCCCCAGCTATCGGCCAGAAACTCAACCGAATTGACCGGCGTCGCCGAAGGCAAACGGCTGACCAGATTGACCATGCCACCTGGCGCGATTTGCCCATACAGCGACGAAGAAGGACCTTTGAGCACCTCGACCCGTTCGAGCAAATTCAGATCGATCTTCGGCTGGGCAAAACTGCTGGCGCCGTAGGGAAGCTCCATACCATCAAGGTAGAGCACCGGCTGAAAACCGCGGATGCGGAGCGACTCGAAGCGCGTGTCGTTCGGGCTGTTGTTGGTGGCGACACCGGCCGTGTATCCCAACGCCTGGACCACCGTCTGCGCATTCTGGTCCGTCATCTGCTCGCGGCCGACGACCGAGATCGCCTGCGGCACCTCCAGCAGCGGCGTATTGGTCTTGGTGCCGACGAGGCTACGATGAGCGACGTAACCCTGGATCGGACCATTGCCTTGCTGGAATGTACCCTTCCTCGCCGCGGTTTCGGTGCGCACAGTTTCAACGCCGCGTTCGGGTACTGTTGTCGAATGCACCGAACGCGCTGAGCGCGCCACGCTCACGGTCCGATTTGTGCTCCCGGATTGCGCACGCCGTCTCGGTGCATCGATCGTGACGGGAGGAAGTGGTGCCGCCGTATCCTGCTGCTCGGATGTCGAAGGTGCCTGCGCCCTGCCCGCCGTCGCCGCTATTGCGATAATGAGGAAAGCCGCGCTCACCCCTGCCGGTGCTGAAGTCTTCAAAGTTGCGCCCCATCGGAACCCCTAATGAGGCACCCCCTAACGCCACGAAACGATCGTGAAAAGAAATTGGACGCGATTTCTCTCTAGAAGCTCTCAACTTTGGAAGCGGTCAAAAATCGGCATCAAGTTTAGAACGTTTCCATGCGCATCATCGATCTTGATGCGTGATCAAGCGGTTCAAGTCCCTGCAGGGCAATGCCTTGATTTTGAAGTTTCACGGGATCTTGCCGATCACTCTCGCCCCGTAAGCCGTGCTATTATCAAACGCGAAAACAGAAGGGAGATCGCAGTGGCCAAACCTCTTCGACAGCAGCCATTCCCAGCTCTTCCGAAGCGCCGATTTGTCATTCGATCCGAAGAAGCGATCGAGTTGCGGAGTCTTTATGAAGAGCTGCCTTACGCCGCGATGCGTGCGGCGGAGGCATTGCGTGCAGATGGAGCAGCTCTGAGAGGAGATGACTTGCTGCCTTTCTGGCGAGCGGAAAACGCGGTCACGGAAATCATTCAGCGAATTAATGAGATTCTTACGCCCGAATGGATTTCTCAGGCTGCAAAGCCTTAAAAACGCCCTGTCATTTCCCGCAAGGCGAGGCCCTAGGGCGGCCTACGCCACCGCCAGGCGCGCCCGTGCGCGCAGGAGCAGCGCGAGCACGATCGCCATGTTGAGCGCGTTCCAGGCAAGGCCGTTGGCGAAGGCCGCCGCATAGGAGCCGGTCGCGTCGAAGATCACGCCGGAGATCCAGCCACCGAAGGACATGCCGATCACGGAGGCGAAGATCACCAGGCCGACGCGTGTGGCGGCCTCCCGCGCCGGCATCGCCTCGCGCACGATGATGGCATAGCTCGGCACGATACCACCCTGGAACAGGCCGAACATTCCGGAGATGAGATAGAGCGAGGTCAGGCTGTCGAAGAACAGGTAGAACAAGAGCGCAAAACCTTGCGCGACCGATCCGATCAAAAGCGTGCGGATGCCGCCGATCTTGTCGGCCAGGACTCCCGAGCCGATGCGGCTGACGATGCCGAGCGCCATCATCAATGACAGCATTTCGGCGCCACGCGCCACACCGTAACCGAGATCGCCGCAATAGGCGACGATATGGACCTGCGGCATCGCCATCGCCACGCAGCAGGCGATGCTCGCAATCGAGAGCAGCGCGGTCAGCGCATTGGTCGAGAGGTTGAGATCAAGACGCGGCGGCGCCTCGCCGGCGTGATCGCGAACCGCGGCATGTCCGATCTGCGCACGCAGCACCAGAAGCAGCAGCGCCATCGTCACCGCGCAGAACACGCCGATCGCGATGTAGGTTGCGCGCCACCCGGCGCTCCCAATACCCCACGTGGTGAGCGGCGGCCAGGCCGCGCCCGCGACATAATTTCCGCTGGCGACGATGGTCACCGCGAGACCGCGATAGCGCTCGAACCAATGCGACACTTCCGCCATCAGCGGCGCGAAATTTGCGGACGTGCCCAGTCCGATCAGGAAGTGCACGGCGATGAACTGCCACAGGGTCCCCGACAGCCCGGCCAGGACATAGGCGCATCCGAGAACGACGATGCTTGCCCCCATCGCAACGACAATGCCGAAGCGGTCGGTCATTCTGCCGACGACGACGCCGCCGAGCCCGAAGCCGAGCATGGTGAGCGTGAAGGCCAGCGAGACCGCGCCACGGCTCGCTGAGAACTCCGTCTGCACCACGGGCAGCACGACGACGACCGTCCACAGGCCGACGCTGCCGATGGAGGCGATGAGAAGCGCAAGCGCAAGCCGCAGCCAAGCCTGACGCGAGTCGGGCGCAGAGGCGGGCGTTTCCTGCACTTTGTTGGTGTTAGGGGCGTGCACGACCCGCAACTTCCCTGTCCGGAGCCTATCGGTCAAGCAACATGACGCGATATTAGGCATGCGCATCCAACGCAACGGCAGTTCCGTGTCTGTTCCCCGATGCTGCGGCCTTCGAGCTTGACGCTCTCGATCGCGCGTTCGATATAGGCTGGCAGGTGGACAAGCGGGCATGCGCCTCATTCGAACGATCATCGCCGTAATGATCGCCCTCTCGGTGGCCATGCTGCCGGTTGCGGGATTCGCCGCTCCTATCGTCAATCCGACACAAGACGTCCCTGACCAAATGTCAGGCGCAGCGGACACGATGGAGATGGCCATGGTGACCGACATGTCGGGTACGATGGGCGCGATGGACGAGTGCTGTCCGGACCCCATGAAAGCCAAGCCGTGCGACCAGCCTGCGCATCAGTGTCCGGTCGCCTGCTGCACGGCCCCACCGACAGGTCTTGCCAACGCCCCCATGACCCTTCTGGATCTGCCAATGGTGGCGGGACGGCCGCTGCCGATCCCTGTGGACCAGGTCGCTGCTTTGCACAGCAGCAGTCCGCCGTTCCGACCTCCTCGAGTCTGACCGTCTCTTGAAACGCCGAATGCGTGAGCGCCTGCGCTCGCGCGCGATGACGCTTGCCGCGCGCCGTCTCAACGCCGCGGCTGAGACCAGACCTCTTGAGGAGAAGAATAATGTTGAAGTTCACGCGCATTGCGGCGCTTGCCGCCGTCATGAGCCTTGCTGCTTCCGCGGCCTCTGCGGCCGCTGGCGACTACGTCTTTGAGGCGGTCAATGCGGACATGAAGAAAGGCGACGATGTCACCGTCGCCGTCCGCCTGATCAACAAGCGGTCTGGAAAGCCGGTACCGGACGCGGTGATCATCCGCACGCGCGTCGACATGGCGCCGGACGGAATGGCCGAGATGCAATCCAGGGTGACTCCGCTGCCCGCGAAAGAGCCCGGCGTCTACGCCTTCAAGACGGATCTGCCGATGGCAGGACGCTACCAGCTCAGTCTCTCCGCCAAGGTGCAGGGCGAGCCCGAGACGGTAACCGGCAGCGTCGTGATCAAGGCCGCCAAGTGAGACGCGGGAGCGCTCCCTTGCGGGCGCTCCGAGCTTCGAACGCAGCCATCACTCACGATCTGCAGGCACACGTCATGACCACGCTCCGATTCTTCACGGCTTTGACGCTCGGCATCGGCCTCGGCGCAGGCAGCTACTGGGCGGCACAGCGGCCATTATGGCCGATCCAGTCGCATCTCACGACGCCGGCGGCGGCCGCCGAGCGCAAGATCCTCTACTATCGCGATCCGACCGGCGCGCCGTTCTGGTCGGCCGATCCCAAGAAGGACAGCGGTGGCCGCGACTACCTGCCGGTCTATGATGACGAGGAGCCATCCTCGGATCAGCCCGCGCCGGAACCAAAAGCTGCGGAGGCGTCGCGCAAGATTCTTTACTACCGCAATCCGATGGGCCTGCCGGACACCTCGCCGGTACCGAAGAAGGATCCGATGGGAATGGACTACATTCCCGTCCATGAGGGCGATGACGTCGATGACGGCACGATCAAGCTTTCCCCGGGTAAGATTCAGCGCACCGGCGTGACCTCCGAACCCGCCGAACGCCGCATCATCCGGACACGGGTCCGGGCACCCGGTACGATTCAGCTCGACGAGCGCCGCATCTCCGTCATCGCGATGCGCGCCGAAAGCTACGTGCAAAAGGTCGCCGACGTCACCACCGGCGCGCGCGTCTCCGCAGGTCAGCCGCTGATGGAAATTTACAGCCCGGCGATCGCCTCGGCCGCAGCCGAATATCTCGCAACCATCGATTCCAAGACGACCGGAGGGGTCGAACTCTACGGCCGTGGCTCAAAGCAACGGCTGCTCAATCTCGACGTCCCGGAGGCAATCATCGCGACCATGCAGAAGACCCATGTCGCGCCGATCGCCATTCAATGGCCGGCGCCCCGCGACGGCATCGTGCTTGAGCGTAACGCCATCGAGGGCATGCGCGCGCAGCCCGGCGATGTGCTGTTTCGGATTGCGGACACCTCGGTCGTATGGGCGCTGGTGGACGTGGCGGAACGCGATCTCGGCAGCATCGCCCTCGGCCAACCCGTGACCGTGCGCGCGCGCAGCTTTCCCGGCCGCACATTCTCGGGCTCGATCAGCATGATCTATCCGCAAGTGAACCGCGAGACGCGGACGGCGCGAATCCGCATCGAGCTCGTCAACAAGGGCCTCGACCTGCTCCCGGACATGTATGTCGATGCGGACATCGGCACCGGCGATCGGACGCCGGTGATCGCCGTACCTGAGAGTTCGGTGCTCGATACCGGCAGCCGGCAGGCCGTGCTGGTCGACAAGGGCGAGGGCCGCTTCGAGCCACGCGCCGTCCAGCTTGGCCGCCGTGGCGACGGTTATGTCGAGGTGACGGAAGGCCTCAGCGCGGGCGAGGCAGTCGTCACCTCCGCCAACTTCCTGATCGACGCCGAGAGCAACCTGAAGGCGGCGCTGAAGAGCTTTGCGGAAGCCGCGCCGCAGGTCGTTTCACCCTCGGGCGATACGAAAAACATGGGAGAGCAGCAATGATCTCCCGCCTCATCGCGTGGTCGGCCCGCAACCTGCTGTTGGTCCTGTTTGGGACCGGCTTTGCGGCCGCCGCAGGCCTCTATGCGCTCATGCATCTGCCGCTGGATGCAATTCCCGATCTCTCGGACACGCAGGTGATCGTTTACACCGAATATCCGGGACAGGCGCCGCAGGTGATCGAGGACCAGGTCACCTATCCCCTGACCACCGCGATGCTGACCGTGCCGAAATCCAAGGTCGTGCGCGGCTTCTCGTTCTTCGGCGTCTCCTTCGTCTACGTCATCTTCGAGGATGGCACCGACATCTACTGGGCGCGATCGCGGGTGCTGGAGTTCCTGAACAGCGCCGCTGCGCGACTGCCGGTCGGCGTGACCCCGACCATCGGTCCTGACGCCACCGGCGTCGGGTGGGTCTATCAATATGCCGTGATGTCCAAGGAATTGAACCTGGCGGACACGCGGACGATCCAGGACTGGAATCTGAAATTCGCGCTGGCCAAGGCCGAAGGCGTGGCCGAAGTCGCGAGCGTCGGCGGCTTCGTCAAGCAATATAACGTGATCCTCGACCCGCAGCGCATGCGCGATCGCGGCATCAGCATGCAGAGGATGCGCGAGGCCATCCGCGCCAGCAACACCGACGTCGGCGGCCGTACCGTCGAGCTTTCGGAATTCGAATACGTCATCCGCGGCAAAGGCTATCTCAGGGACATCAACGATCTCGGCAACATCGTGCTCAAGACCAGCAACGGCACTCCGGTGCTGTTGCGCGATGTGGCCCGCGTCGAGCTCGGCCCCGACGAAAGGCGGGGACTCACCGAGCTCAACGGCGAGGGCGAGGTCGCGAGCGGCATCGTGCTGCAGCGCTTCGGGGCCAATGCGCTGGACGTGATCGATAACGTCAAGAAGCGGTTCGCGGAGATCGCGACCAGCCTGCCGAAATCGCTGGAGATCGTACCGGTCTACGACCGCTCCAACCTGATCTATGCCGCGATCGATACGCTCAAACACACGCTGGTCGAGGAAAGCATCGTCGTCGCGCTGGTCTGTGTCGTGTTCCTGCTGCATGTCCGCAGCTCCCTGGTCGCGATCGTCATGCTGCCGGTCGGTGTGCTGATGGCGTTTGGCGCGATGAAGCTGCTCGGCCTGGGCTCAAACATCATGAGTCTCGGCGGTATCGCGATTGCGATCGGCGCCATGGTCGACGCCGCCATCGTCATGATCGAGAACGCGCACAAGCATCTCGAACGCGCCGAGCCCGGCCGCTCCCGCGTCGCGATCCTGATCGAGGCGGCCTCGGAGGTGGGACCGGCGCTGTTCTTCAGCCTTCTGATCATCACTGTGTCGTTCATGCCGATCTTTACGCTGGAAGCGCAGGAAGGGCGGCTGTTCAGTCCGCTCGCCTATACCAAGACCTTTTCGATGGTGGCCGCCGCGCTATTGTCGGTGACGCTGGTGCCGGCGCTGATGGTGATCTTCGTGCGCGGCAGGATCGTGCCCGAGCACAAGAACATCATCAACCGCCTCCTGATTTGGCTGTATCGGCCAGTCATCAAGACCGTGCTTCGCGGCAAGATCCTGGTGGTCCTGCTGGCACTCGCAATGCTCGCCCTGACGATCTGGCCGGCGCGACAGCTCGGTACGGAATTCATGCCGACGCTGAACGAAGGCACCCTGCTCTACATGCCGACGACATTGCCCGGCATTTCCGTGACCAAAGCCGCCGAACTGATGCAGATGCAGGACCGCATCATCAAATCGTTTCCCGAAGTTGCCTCGGTCTACGGCAAGGCCGGGCGGGCCTCGACCGCAACGGATCCGGCGCCCACCGAGATGTTCGAGACCATCGTCAACCTCAAGCCCAAAGAGCAGTGGCGACCCGGCGTGACCGTCGACCGCTTGATTGCCGAGATGGACAAGGCCTTGCAATTTCCCGGCGTCTCAAACGCCTGGACCATGCCGATCAAGGCGCGCATCGATATGCTCTCGACAGGCATCCGCACCCCCGTCGGCGTAAAGGTGATGGGCACCGATCTCGTCGAGATCGACAGGCTGGCCAAGCAGATCGAGCAGGTCTTGAAGGCCGTACCCGGCACCTCGTCGGCCTATGCCGAACGCAGCATCGGCGGCTATTACCTGGAGATCACGCCGGACCGGCCAGCGCTGTCGCGCTACGGCCTGACGGTCCAGGACGTGCAGGACACGATTGCGACGGCGCTCGGCGGCCAGACGGTGACCACGACGGTCGAAGGCCGTCAGCGTTTCACGGTCAATATGCGCTATCCGCGCGACCTCAGGGACAATCCCAAGGCGATCGCGAACGATGTGCTGGTCCCCTTGCCGGGCGGAGGGACCGTGCCGCTCGGCGAGGTCGCGGCCGTCGATCCCGCGCGCGGCCCGACCTCGATCCGCACCGAGAACGGGCAGCTTGCGACCTACATCTATGTCGACATCCGCGACCGCGATCTCGGTGGCTACGTTGCCAACGCGCAAAAGGCCGTTGCCGCGAGCATCCGCTTTCCGCCGGGATACTATGTGGTCTGGAGCGGCCAATATGAGTATCTGGAGCGGGCGGCCGCGCGGCTGAAAATCGTCGTGCCGGTGACGCTCACCATCATCTTCCTGTTGCTCTATCTCAATTTCCGCTCGATCACCGAAACGGCCATCGTCATGCTGTCGCTGCCGTTCGCACTCGTCGGCGGCCTGTGGATGATGTGGTGGCTCGGTTTCAACCTCTCGGTTGCTGTCGCCGTCGGGTTCATTGCGCTCGCAGGTGTTGCCGCTGAGACTGGCGTCGTCATGCTGATCTATCTCAATCAGGCGCTCGCCGGGATCAAGGCGAGGCGCGAGCGGAGCGGACGGCCCTTGACCCGCGCCGATCTGCACCAAGCCATCATGGAAGGCGCGGTCGAGCGCGTGCGCCCGAAGATGATGACGGTCACCGCGATCATGGCCGGTCTCCTGCCGATCATGTGGAGCACGGGGACCGGATCGGAAATCATGCAACGCATCGCCGTGCCCATGATCGGCGGCATGATCTCCTCGACGTTGCTGACGCTGATCGTAATCCCCGCGATCTTTGGGCTGATCAAGGGTCTCGGACTTGGGGATATTGGTCCTTCTGCGCCTCCGATTCAGCGAGATGCCGTAACGAAGCGGATCGCGGTGCCTGAACCTGCTGAGTGAGACTGACAGCGCGCCGGACAGGCGCGACCTTGCGATGTCGGGCTCACGATGGCGTCATTGCGCGCGCAAGCTCTGGGCGGCGCGGACCGGACGCTCAATCTTGCGCCGCAAGCTCCAGATTCCGGGTTCGCCGCTCCGCGGCGCCCCGGAATGACCGTGGGGCGGTGGGGCGGCACCCCAACAGGGCACACGCCTGCAGTATCCGGCGCGTAACAAGTTCCCGTTAACCCTTTCCTAACCATACACCAGGCAAAAATTGCCGGGTGAAGTTGAGTGTCGTCGACCGCGTAAAACGGAGATCTCCGTGGACGCAAGTGCGGTGCCTCACCTTTGGAACGGTGGCCCATCGGCCGCCGCGCAGACGTTTGGGGCGCGCGAACGGCATTCGCGTGGGGAGACGGCAAGCATGGTCGATGTCACGGCAGGCCAGGGCGCGGAGGGGCTCGGCAGGTTTCCCAAGCTCAGCGACATCGGCGGCATCTTAAAGCGCGGCGATATCGCGCTGGCACTCGGCATCATGACCATTCTGGTGGTGCTGATCCTGCCCCTGCCCTCGATCGTGCTCGACATGTTCCTGGCGATCTCGATCACGTTCTCGATCCTGATCCTGATGACGTCGCTGTTCATCCAGACGCCATTGGAGTTCTCGTCCTTCCCGACCGTCCTGTTGATCTCGACCATGCTGCGCCTGTCGCTCAGCCTCGCCTCGACGCGGCTGATCCTCTCGCACGGGCATGAGGGGACAGACGCCGCGGGCCACGTCATCCAGGCGTTCGGCAATTTCGTGATGGGCGGCAATTTCGTCATCGGCATCATCGTCTTTGCGATCCTGGTCACCGTGAACTTCGTCGTCATCACCAAGGGTTCGGGCCGCATCGCCGAAGTCGCCGCGCGCTTCCATCTTGACGGCATGCCCGGCAAGCAGATGGCGATCGACGCCGACCTCTCGGCCGGCCTGATCGACGAGAAAGTCGCCAAGGAGCGGCGCAAGGCGCTGGAGGACGAAAGCGGCTTCTTCGGCGCGATGGATGGTGCCTCCAAATTTGTCCGCGGCGACGCGGTAGCCGGACTGCTCGTCGTCTTCATCAACATCATCGGCGGCATCATCATCGGCGTTGCCCAGCAGGGCCTCTCCTTCGGCGAGGCCGCACAGACCTATACGCTGCTCACGGTCGGCGACGGCCTGGTGACGCAGGTGCCTGCGCTGATCGTCTCCACCGCGGCCGGCCTGCTCGTCTCCAAGGCCGGCGTGTCGGGCGCCGCCGACAAGGCGCTGATCCGGCAATTCTCCGGCTATCCGCAGGCGCTCGGCATGGTCGCCGGCGTCATGTTCGTGCTGGCGTTGCTGCCGGGCCTTCCGACCATTCCCTTCCTCGCGCTTGCCAGCGGCACCGGCGCGCTGGCCTGGAACGCGCGCAAGCAGAAGCAGGCCAAGGCGACGGCGGAAGCGCAGGCGGCGGCCGCGGCGACCGTCAAGGCCGGCACGGCGGGTGCAGCGGCGGAAGAGCCGATCTCGAGCGCACTCAAGATCGACGATCTCAAGATCGAGCTCGGCTATGCGCTACTGCCGCTGGTGAACGGCCCCGACGGCACCGACCGCCTGACCGAGCAGATCAAGGCGCTGCGCCGGTCGCTCGCGATCGAGATGGGCTTCGTGATGCCATCGGTGCGCATCCTCGACAATGTGCAGCTCGAGGCCAATACCTACGTCATCAAGATCAAGGAAGTGGACGCCGGCAGCGGCAAGATCTGGCCGAACCAGTTCATGGTGATGGATCCCGCCGGCAACCAGGTCTCCATCCCCGGCATCCACACCACCGAGCCGACCTTCGGACTGCCGGCCACTTGGGTGGACGCGAGCCTGAAGGAAGAAGCCTCGCTCAAGGGCTACACCGTGGTCGATGCCGCGACCGTGCTGTCGACCCACCTCACCGAACTCCTGAAGAACAACATGTCGGACCTGCTCTCCTACGGTGAGGTGCAGAAACTCTTGAAGGAATTGCCGAAGGAACAGAGCGAGCTCATCAAGGATATCGTGCCGGGCCAGGTCACGATCTCGGGCATCCAGCGCGTGCTGCAGCTTCTCCTTGCCGAGCGCATCTCGATCCGCGATCTCTCCACCATCCTCGAAGGCATCGCCGACGCTCTGGCCTTCTCGCGCAACCCGACGACGATCGTGGAGCATGTCCGGGCTCGCCTCGCCCGCCAAATCTGCGCGCAAAACACCTCGCCGAACGGCTATTTGCCGCTGATCGCACTGTCCGCCAAATGGGAACAGGCCTTTGCGGAATCCCTGGTCGGCCAGGGCGACGAGCGGACGCTGGCAATGCAGCCCTCGAAGTTGTCGGATTTCATGGGCGCTGTGCGGGATGCCTTCGAGCGCGCCGCGCGCGATGGCGAGGCGCCGGTGCTGGTCACCTCCGCCGCGATCCGACCCTTCGTGCGCTCGCTGGTCGAGCGGTTCCGCGCCCAGACCACGGTGCTGTCGCAGGCCGAAATCCACCCCCGCGCCCGGCTGAAAACGGTGGGAAGCGTTTAAAACGAAGCAGTTACGGCCTGTGCTTTTTCGTCACAGGCAACTGATTTTTACCCTCTCGCGATTCCGCTGCATTCCTCGCGAGAAGGCGGCGACATCCATTCAACTCATTGAGATTGTTTTATTATTTACGGATTGAGCTTTCAGGCAATCGCGAGCCTTCACGTCTTTTCACCGCCTTGTGATCGCCCCTAGGGAACTCAAACCTCTATTCCTACGTTTCCCGCATGCAAGACGTTGAACCTGTCGGCTGAGAGGACGGACTTATTCAACACGGCAGGAAGGGCAGGAGACTTCCATGAACCACTCGATCTACAGTGCGGATCGTACGACCCACCTGAAGATCGTGGTCGTGGCGCTGGTGGCCGGCGTTGTGGTCGCGGGCATCGGTATCTCCGCTCGCGTCAACGCGGCAGATGACGGCTACACGCAGACCGCGCGTGTCATCAAGGCCGGCAAGCCGATAGCGGTCACGAGTTCAAACACCTCGATGGTTCGCTGAAGAGGAGTTTAAAGGAATTCACGTAGCTCTTTACCAGCCCCCCAAAGTCGCTACGTGGATATGTAGAAGACCCAACTACCCCCAAGTCGACTACACGAAAACGCCCGCTCCCCACGGGCGTTTTCTGTTTTTGGGCGCATGGAGCGTCCCGTCTTCTCCCGACGACCTCGTCATCGGAGGTCCGCACCGGGCCGCAATCGCAACACGGCTTGCGGCAGGTTTGCCGAAACCCAGGCGGCAATCGCATCCTGCGTGCGATGATAGAGCAAGCCGCTCGCGACGACGGCAATCCCGATCAGCGATAGCGCGAAGGGAAACAGCAGGGAATCTTTGAAGACCACGTCGGCGAGATGGCCGAGATAGAGCGCGATGCCGAGCGCGCCGAACACGGCATAGGCGCGCCGCATGATGACCACCGCGACGAACAGAAGGCCGACATTGAGCAGGCAATAGACCGCCTTTCCCAGTTCGGTCGCACCTTCTGTAGCGGTGATGCCGCCCCAAAAAGCAAAGAGGCCAAACAGGTGCAGCCAGAACGCAAAGTCGCCGCCGCGGCTGCGATAATCGACCGCCCACGCAGTGGCGAGAATGACGAGCCCGAACCACACGGAGACTTTGCGCCGCATCTCGAAGTCGAAATGATCGACCCCGAACATCCAGGGCGTCAGATCCATCGACATGAACCACAGCGCGAAGGCGATAATCGCGACGATGAAGGGGAAGCGGAAGAAGCGGAGCGCAACGACACCAGCGATAACCGTGGCGACTTCCATGAGAATCCAGCTTCCCTTGATCCAGACGTAGAAGTCGCGATAGCTCCCGGGCGCGCCGAACTTGCCCCACCAGCCAAGCTCGGCCTGCACGCCATAGACCGCCAGCGGCGCCATCGACACCGCAATCGCGATCAGTAGCCCGCCGGGGACGCGCAGAGTCTTGCGGTACCAGAGATGGTGGCCGGCCAGGGTGAAACCGGCCGCATAGACGACAGCGCACGCGATGAGCGCGCGACCGCCCATTTGCGAGAAGGCCACGGTCGAGAACAGGCCCATGGCCCCAATCACGATCAGTGCGCCCGCGTACCAAAGCAGATGCGCGGCGTCGAATTTGACAGGCGCTGCCGCGAGACTGGCCGGCGAGCCCGTGGCGAGATACGCGAGCAGCCGCTGCAGATCCGCGGCGCTGATCACGCCAGCCTTTGCTGCGGCCCGAAGATCGGCTTCCGAATACGACATTGCCGTCGCTCTCCATGTCGCGCGACGCGTATGCCAGCCGGCGCAGCGCTTCGCTGCGCGCATTCGGCCGGTCACAATCGCGGCAAGCTGGAGTATAGGGAGAAATGAACAATGTTCAACATAAATATGAACATTGTTCAAAAAAATTCGTAGGGATGACCGTCATTCCGGGGCGGTCCGCAGGACCGAACCCGGCTCGACATTCCGGGTTCGATGCTTCGCATCGCCCCGGAATGACAGCGCCCTACTCCGCCAGCGCCTTCATCTCGGCATAGAGATCCGATTTGCCCTCGAAGCCGATACCTGGAACCTCCGGCATGGTGATGTGGCCGTTTTCGACACGGACACCGTCGGGGAAGCCGCCATAAGGCTGGAACAGGTCGGGATAGCTCTCATTGCCGCCGAGGCCCAGGCCGGCGGCGATATTGAGCGACATCTGGTGGCCGCCATGCGGAATGCAGCGGCTCGGCGACCAGCCGTGCGTCCTCAGCACCTCGAGGGTGCGCTGATATTCGCACAGGCCATAGGACAACGCGCAATCGAATTGCAGCCAGTCGCGGTCGGGGCGCATCCCGCCATAGCGGATCAGATTGCGCGCGTCCTGATGGCTGAACAGGTTTTCGCCGGTCGCCATCGGCGCGGGATAAAATTCGGCGAGCGCCGCCTGCAATGCAAAGTCCAGCGGATCGCCCGCTTCCTCGTACCAGAACAACGGATAGTCCCGCAGCATTTTTGCGTAGGCAATCGCCGTCTCCAGGTCGAAGCGGCCATTGGCGTCGACGGCGAGCTGCGCGTCATTGCCGATCTCCTCCAGCACCGCCTCAATGCGCTTGCGGTCCTCATCGATCGGCGCGCCTCCGATCTTCATCTTCACCACATTGTAGCCGCGATCGAGATAGCCACGCATCTCGCCGCGCAGCATGGAAAGGCCCTTGCCGGGATAGTAATAGCCGCCGGCAGCATAGACGAAGACGCGCGGATTGGCCTTGAGCCTGTGTTGCTCGGCGAGCAGGCGGAACAGCGGCTTGCCCGCGATCTTCGCCATCGCATCCCAAACCGCCATGTCGATGGTACCGACCGCAACCGAGCGCTCGCCATGGCCGCCCGGCTTTTCGTTGGTCATCATCGTCGCCCAGACCTTATCTGGGTCGAGATTGTCGCCGGCCTCATTGAGCAGAGTCTTCGGATTGGCCTCCAGAAGCCGCGGCGCAAAGCGCTCGCGGATCAGGCCGCCCTGCCCGTAGCGGCCATTGGAATTGAAGCCGTAGCCGACCACGCGCTTGCCATCGCGCACCGCGTCGGTGACGACGGCGACGAGGCTCGTCGTCATCTTGGTGAAATCGATATAGGCGTTACGGATCGGCGAAGAGATCGGCTTTGTCACTTCGCGGACGTCGATGATGCGGACGGACATGGGGGCAGGCTTTCGAAAGGTTGTTGGTTCTTCGTTATTTCTTTGCACCGTCATTCCGGGGCGGTCGCGCAGCGGCCGAACCAGGAATCTCGAGATTCCGGGCTCGCGCTGACGCGCGTCCCGGAATGACGGCGGGTCTTACAAGCTGCGCCCGGACGCCGCTATACTGCTTAGTTCTTAGTCCGATCACTTCTTGTCGCGGAAGTACGGCTCGACCGTTCCATGCACCTTGATGGTCAGCGGGTTGCCGTAGCGGTCCTTGGCATTGCCGGCGGTGACGCGCACCCAGCCCTCGCTGACGCAATATTCCTCGACGTTGGTCTTCTCGACGCCCTTGAAGCGAACACCGATGTCGCGCGCCAGAATGTCCGCATTGTAATACGGGCTGTTCGGATCGACCGATAGGCGGTCCGGCAACTGCTCGCTCGCTTGAGCGGGCGTGGTCTCGTTCTTCTCGTTCACAGCAGCGCCTCGATGTCTTTCCTCAGGCTTTCGGGTCTTGTGGTCGGCGCGTGGCGCGCCGCCACCTTGCCTGCACGGTCCACCAGGAACTTGGTGAAATTCCATTTGATGGAGGAGCCGAGCAGGCCCGATTTCTCATTCTTCAGGTAATTGTACAAGGGATGCGCGCGCGGGCCGTTGACCTCGATCTTGTCGAACATGGGAAAGGTCACATCGTACTTGCTTGCACAGAACTCGCCGATGTCCTTCGCATTGCCCGGCTCCTGGGCGCCGAACTGGTTGCGGGGGAAACCGAGCACGGCAAAGCCGCGTGGCAAGAACTCCCGGTATATCGCCTCGAGCCCTTCGTATTGCGGGGTGAAGCCGCATTTGCTCGCTGTGTTCACGATCAAGAGCACCTTGCCCTCGAATTGCTTCAAAGCGATCTCGTCGCCCGCGAGCGACTTGGCCGAAAACTGATAGACGCTTGGCATGATCGTCGTGCTGTCAGCTCACGGGATCGATCGGCATCGGCGGCACGCCGCCGGCCTCGATTGCTTCGCCCGCGGCGATGCAAAGATCCTCGCGGTAGCGGCCGGAGACGACCTGGACGCCGACGGGAGCCCGTCCCACGAGACCTGTGGACACGGTCAGCCCAGGCAAGCCCATGAACGGAATAGCGATCTCTGTCAATTGGGCACGCCAGACCCGGGCGAAGGAGGCCTCGTCCTTGAGGTCGAGATTGTCGGCAAACGGCAGTTCGGCCGAGACCGGGATCAGCAGCACGGCGTATTTTTCGAAGAACTGCAGCCATTCGCGCGTCAAGGTGGCGCGCCGCGTCAACGCCTTCGAATAGTCGGGCGCATCGAACGGAACCACCTTGGCGCGGTTGCCGCGCAGGCAGGCCAGGGCACCGGGGTCGCCCTCGCGTTCCGCGGCCGCGAGCTGTGCCTCGTAGCCATCGCCGAGCCAAAGCTTGGTCTGCCATTCCGCAGCCTCACGCATCGGCGGCATATCGGCGATCTCCTCGACCGTCCAGCCTGCACGCTCCAGCCTCTTGCCGGCATCCACCAGGGCCGCCTTCACTTCCGCGACCGTCGCAAGGCCATCAGGCGTCAGGCACAACGCGGCGCGCTTTGGCATGGGCGGACCTTCCAGCGGCGCCGGGACCCACCAGGGATCGCGCACGTCCTTTTGCGCCATCGCGGCCAGCGAAATCCGGATGTCCTGGATGGTCCGCGCCAGCGGCCCCGAGACCGCGCTGATCTGCGGGCCGATGGTACGCTCCGGCAGCGCCGCGTTGAAGGCGGCGATGCGTCCCATGGTCGGCCGCAAACCGTGCACGCCGCAGGCATAGGCCGGATAGCGGATCGAGCCCGCGATATCGGTGCCGTGTGCGATGTGCCCGATGCCGGCGGCAACGGCCGCACCTGCACCGCCGGACGAGCCGCCCGGCGTCAGCGAGGCATCCCGCGGATTTTTGGTGTCGCCATGGATAAGATTGGTGGTGAACCAGCGATAGGAAAAAGCCGGGCAGTTGGTGCGGCCGAGAATGACTGCGCCCGCTTTGCGCAGATTGTCGACCACCGGGCTGTTGCTGTTCGCGATCGCGTCGCGCTGCAGTTTCACCCCGTTGGTGGTGGCAAAGCCTTCCTGATCGATATTGACCTTGACGGTCACCGGAACGCCGGCCAGCGCGCCGACCTCCTCGCCGCGCGCTATCCTTGCATCGACATCCCCCGCCTGCTTCAGCACGTCCTCCGGCCGGTGATCGATCACCGCATTGATCTCAGGGTTCACTGCGTCCAACCGCGCAAGCGCGGCCGCTGCCGCCTCCTTTGCGGAGACCTGCTTCGATTTGATGAGCGCGGCGAGTTCGGCAGCCGACAGGCGCCAGAGGTCAGTCATAGGCAACTCCGTTGTTGTGGCTGACTTGTAGCGCCCAGCGGAGGGTCTGGCCAGATGGCCCTTCTCCCACAACGCCTCTCGAACGATCACCGTCACTCTGGAGGCGCTCGCCACCGGGTATCTTCAGCGACGACGGCGAAGCCGTTTGTGCGGGGATGGCGGTCCGAGATCGTGCCCGGTCCTAGCGCAGGTGGGCGATGAAATAAGCCAGATCGGAGATCTGCTCGGCCGGCACCGCGCCCATCACATCGGCCATCGTGCCGTCATAGCCATGGCGGCTGTTGTCCTTGTACTCGCGCAAGGTCTTGGCCAGGTAATCCTCGCGCTGATTGGCGATGCGCGGGACGTTGTCGGCGCCGGAAAAGTCCTGATGATGGCAGGAATTGCAATGATATTTTGTCACCAGCGCCTCGGCGCGCTGCATGCGCGCCGCATCGGGCGCATCGGCCGGCGGCTTGGGCCTTGGCAGTTTGGCGATGAAATCGGAAAAGCTGCGCAAATCATCATCGCTGAGCGACTTGGCCATCTCGTTCATCGGCTCGAACACACGCAGCTTCTCGCGAAACATGAAGAGCTGGATCAGCGCGTACGGCGCCTGCTGGCCGCCGAGCGATGGCGTGTTCTCGGTCTCGGACTGGCCGTGCTCGCCATGACAGGCAAAGCATGGCGCGGCACGCTCTTTGATGGTTTCGGAGCTGGCGGACGAGGCGATGAAGGCAAACGCAATCGCTGTGAGTGTTTTTCGCATTCAGCCGGTCCTGGCATCCGCAGTTATTTCACTCCGTCATTCCAGGAGGTGCGGAAGCACCGAACCCGGAATCTCGAGATTCCGGGCTCGCCTCTTCGAGGCGTCCCGGAATGACTGTCCGCTCGGCTATTGCGTCGCGAGCTTGGGCTTGCCGTAGGTAATGCGATAGACGGCGCCGTTGTAATCGTCCGACACCAGCATCGAGCCGTCCTTGAGCTGCAGCACGTCCACGGGGCGGCCGATATAGCTGTTGTTCTCCAAAAAGCCTGTGATCAGCGGCTCGATCGATTTGACCTTGCCGTCCTTGTCGAGCTTCACCGCGACGACGTCGCCGCCGAACTTCTTGCTCCTGTTCCAGGAGCCGTGGCGCGCCACGACGATCGCGTTCTTGTAGGCTTTCGGGAACATGTTGCCGGTGTAGAAGCGCATGCCGAGCGCGGCGGCGTGCGGGCCCATCAGGCCGACCGGCGGCGTGAATTCGCTGCAGGAATGACCCCAACCGAATTCGGGATCGGGGATGTTGCCCTGGTAGCAATAGGGTGCGCCGAAATCCTCGCCCACCTTGGTGAGGCGATTAAGCTCGTCCTCGGGCACGTCTTCCGACAGCCAGTCGCGGCCGTTGTCGGTGAAGTAGAGTTGCTTCGTCTCCGGATTCCAATCGAAGCCGACGGTGTTGCGAACGCCGAGCGCGACCACCTCCGCGCCCGAGCCGTCCAGATTGATCCGCCGGATCTGCCCGTGCGCATCGTCGTGCAGGACGTTGTTGCCGGGCTGTCCGACCGGCACATAGAGCTTGTTGTCCGGGCCGACCGCGATGAACTTCCAGCCATGGGCCTCATCCTTGGGCAGGTTGTCGTAGATGACGGTCGGCTTGGGCGGATTGTCGAGGACATCCTCGACGTGGTCGATCTTGGAAATCTTGGACAGCTCGGCGATGTAGAGCGTGCCGTTGTGGAAAGCGACGCCATTCGGCCGGTACAGCCCGGAGGCCAGCACCTTCACCGTGCGTTTGCCATCATTGTTGACGATGGCATAGACCTTGTCGACCAGGCGACTGCCGACGAACACGGTCCCCTTGTCGCCCAGCGCCAGCGAACGCGCATTGGCCATGCCGGCGGCATAGACTTCGATGTTGAAGCCGGGTGCAGCCTTCAGCTTCGCGACCGGCAGCTTGTCGGGTGCGGCAGGAAGCGGCGGCGGCGCTACGGGGGCAAGCTTCTGGGCCGCCTCATTGTCGGGTCGTCCGATCAGCGGTGAGCCCGGCGGCAGCGGCTGGACCGTCGCTTGTGTCGGCGCTGCCGGCGGCGCAGTCTGCTGCGCGACGGCGATACCAGCGAAGCCCGCAACAAAAACGCCGGCAAGCATGATGCTGCGCGGCGACGAATGAGCGCTCATCTCGTCCTCCCCATGTGTGGCGGCGCTTATCCTCGACGCCGGCCACTCAAGGGCCGGCGCGGGTCGCCTTTCCGGAACAACAGTCTCTGATATTTTTCAGGTCTCGCGCAAGGGCGCGCGATGCCATACCCCGTCAGTGGCGCGTCACCGACTGATCCGGCAGGTCGAAGAACGCTTCCGAGAACGGAAATTCGAGCACGACCTCACCGGCCTCGTCCGTCACCTCGATCACCGCGCTCAACAGCGGGCCGACGGCGCCCTCGCTTCGCAACAGCTCGCGGATCATGGCGCGCGCGACTTCCCACGCGCGATCGGCGTTCCGCAGCTCCTCCCCTTCGGGATCCTCAATCAGCTCATCGCCGATGCGCGTGTTGAAAAAATATCTCGGCATGGGAATCCAGTGGGGCTCGGGCGATGGAATTGAAAGGTTCGCTGCTGTCACAACTTCTTTATTGCGGAGTTCCTCGCACATTTGGCGCTTGGCTGCGGGACAGCCACGCTGCCCGCGAACCATCGGCTATGACGCACTGCAGCGGCCACTCCGTGTTTTCGCGATGCAATAAGAGCACGCGGGGATTTCTTGATCAAAGATTTAATTGGCGAACCTTTCCTGGAGCGCTAAATTCACCAACTACTGGCGGGGGAAATCGGTCCGGTCAACTAACCAAGGAGCGCCAAAATGGCCTGGAAAGCACCAAAGATTGTCGAAGTGCCGGTGGGCATGGAAATCAACATGTATGCATGCGCCGCCCGCAAATAGGGCAGCCGGCAAAAACTTCGAATTTTGATGCAGGTGGACCTCCGGACGCGGCACGTTCCTGACTGCAGGAAGCGTGCGTGAGCCGGTGTCCACCTTCGTCACGTTTGGATCGGCAGAGCAAGCGCCGAGGGAATCGCAGAGAAATAGATCACCAGGAGACGGTTCATGCTTCGCGTCGTCATCCTGGGCGCCGCGGCGGGCGGCGGAGTTCCGCAGTGGAACTGCGGATGCCCGGTATGCCGGGCGGCCAGGGACGCCCATCCAGAGCTAAGGAGCACCCAGTCGTCCATCGCGATCAGCGCCGATGGCGAGCACTGGTTTCTGATCAACGCCTCTCCCGATCTGCGTCAACAGGTGATCGCAACTCCGCAGCTTCACCCGAAGAAAGGCCGTCTGCGCCATTCGCCGATCTCAGGTGTGATCCTGACCAATGGCGAGGTTGACGCGGTGGCGGGCCTGTTGTCGATGCGCGAAGGCTCGCCTTTCACCATCTACGGCCATCCCAACGTATTGGCGATCCTCAAAGCCAACACTATCTTCAATGTGCTGAGCGAGGCGAACGTCAAGCGACAGCCGATCGGGATCGATCGCGCCTTCGAGCCTCAACTGCCCGACGGTACGGGGAGCGGGATCGAGATCCTGCCCTTCGCCGTGCGAGGCAAGGTCGCGTGGTATCTGCGCGACAAGACTCTGCCCGGCGGCCGCAGCGACGAGGTCGGCGACACGCTCGGACTTCGCGTCAGCGACAAGGCGACGGACAAATATTTCTATTTCCTGGCGGCCGTCGCCGACGTCGGCGACGAACTGAAAACGCGGCTCGCCGGTGCGCCGCTGGTGTTCTTCGATGGCACGGTGTGGCGCGACGACGAATTGATCGCATCCGGCCTCGGCAGCAAGACGGGCCAAAGCATGGGCCACATCGCGATGTCCGGAAAAGACGGCGCGATCGAAAGCCTGGCCGGCCTGGGTATCGGCAGAAAGATATTTCTGCATATCAATAACTCCAACCCGGCGTTACTTTCGACGTCGCAAGAGCGCGCCATCGCAGAGCGCGCGGGCTGGCAAATACCTAGGGACGGAACGGAGATTGTGCTGTGAACGCCAATGTTGCGACCACGATGACCGCGCTTTCGATCGGCAAAGGCATCTCGCTCAACAATGCGGGCGAGCTCGAAGATGCACTGCGCCAGATCGGCGCCGCGCGGTATCACAATCTGCACCCGTTCCATAAGCTGTTGCACGGCGGCAAATTGAACAAGGGCCAGGTGCAGGCCTGGGCGCTCAACCGCTACTATTACCAGAGCACCATCCCGATCAAGGATGCCGTGGTGATCTCGCGCTTTCGCGACCGCGCCATCCGCGTGGAATGGCGGCACCGCATCGAGGACCATGACGGCGACATCGGCAGCGAAGGGGGCATCGAGCGCTGGCTGAAGCTGACCGATGGCCTAGGTCTCGACCGAGCCTATGTGGAATCGACCGAAGGCATCCTCCCCGCAACGCGTTTTGCGGTGGAGGCCTACGTGCATTTCTGCCGCGACCGGACGCCGCTCGAGGCGATCGCCTCGTCACTGACCGAATTGTTCGCGCCGAACCTGCATGAAGAGCGCATCAGCGGCATGCTCCAGCACTACGATTTCGTCAATCCTGATATCATGGCCTATTTCAGACGCCGCCTGCAGCAGGCGCCGCGCGATGCCAACTTTGCTCTGCAATATGTCAAAGAACATGCCAGGACGCCGGAGCAACGCGAGGCGGTCTGCAATGCGCTGATCTTCAAGACCAACGTGCTCTGGGTGCAGCTCGATGCGCTGTACCACGCTTACGTTGACGGCCACATTCCGCCAGGCGCATTCGTGCCCAAGGCGGGTTAGCGAGGCAAGCTATGGCGGGACCGCGGCACATCACAATCAGCGAGGCAAGCCGGCCGGTGCTGCCGCGGCATGCGAAACTGAAATTCGACGAGACCCGCAAGGTCTGGGTGATTTTGGCGCCGGAACGCGTGCTGGCGCCGGACGAGATCGCGGTCGAAGTGCTGCAACTCTGCGACGGGATGCGCAGCGTCGCAGCGATCGTCGATGGCCTAGCGGCCAAATATGCCGCGCCGCGCGCGGATATTTCGGGCGATGTCGTCGCCATGCTGCAGGACCTTGCGGACAAGGGATTCTTGACCGAAGCGCGCGAGAAGACGCCATGAGCGATGAGCTGGTTGAAACCAAAATGACGGCGCGCGATCCAAATGACGGGCTCGCGGTGCTGGAGAAACAAAGCACGACCGCGGAGGCTTTCGGCATTCCGCTCGCCGTGCTGGCGGAATTGACCCACCGCTGCCCGCTGCAATGCCCCTATTGCTCAAATCCGGTCGAGCTCGACCGCGCAAGCACCGAGCTCACGACAGCGGAATGGAAGAAGGTGCTCTCCGAGCTCGCCGAAATCGGCGTGCTGCAGGTGCATTTCTCCGGCGGCGAGCCGACCGCACGCAAGGATCTGGTCGAACTGGTGCGGCATGCGAGCGACGTCGGGCTTTACACAAACCTGATCACCTCGGCCGTGCTGCTGACGCGCGACAAGATCGCAGCGCTTGCGGATGCCGGGCTGTGCCATGTGCAGATCAGTTTCCAGGGCAGCGAGGCCACAAGCGCGGACCGCGTGGCCGGGTACAGGGATGCGCATCAGAAAAAGATCCAGGTCGCGAAATGGACCCGCGAATTGGAGCTGCCCCTCACGGTGAACGCGGTGATGCACCGCCAGAACCTGCACCAGTTGCCCGACATCATCCAGATGGCGGTCGATCTCGATGCCGACCGGCTCGAGGTCGCCAATGTGCAATATTACGGCTGGGCGCTGAAAAACCGTGCCGCCTTGATGCCGACCTTTGCGCAGCTCGAGGAGACCACGCGCATCGTCGAGGAGGCGCGGGAACGGCTGAAGGGCGTGCTCACCATCGACTACGTCATTCCCGATTATTACGCGTTGCGGCCGAAGAAATGCATGGGCGGCTGGGGCCGGCAGTTCTTCAACATCTCGCCGGCGGGCAAGGTGCTGCCATGTCACGCTGCGGAAAGCATCACCGGCCTGCAATTCGAATCCGTGCGCTCCAATCATTCCATCGCCTGGATCTGGCAGAACTCGGAAGCCTTCAACCGCTATCGGGGCACGGGATGGATGCCCGAGCCCTGCCGTTCCTGTGAATTCAAGGAGGTCGACTTCGGCGGCTGCCGCTGCCAGGCCTTTGCGTTGACGGGGGACGCCGGCAACACCGATCCCGCCTGCACGCTGTCGCCGCTGCACCAGCAGATCTTCAAGCAGGCGGAGCAGGAAGCGGCGTCGGGAGGCAACCGCTTCCTTTACCGCAATTTCGCCGGCGGCACGCTGGAGCCGAGCGACGATGGCGCCTGACGCCGATGCCGGCAAGCTGAGGCGCGCCGATCCCTTTGCGCCGCTGACATCGGAATGGCTGGGCGTCGGCGACGGCCACGAAATCTATGTCGAAAGCGTCGGCTGCGAACGCGGCTTGCCCGCGGTCTACCTGCATGGCGGGCCCGGCAGCGGCTGCCAGCCGGATCACCGCCGGTTGCTCGATCCCGAGCGTTTTCATACCGTGCTGTTCGACCAGCGGGGCTCGGGCCGCAGCCGGCCCAAGGGCAACTGCGAGGCCAATACGCTGTCGCATCTGATCGCGGATATGGAGCTGATCCGCGAGAAGTTCGGATTTGAACGCTGGATGGTGATCGGCGGTTCCTGGGGCGCGACCCTGGCGCTGGCTTATGCACAGGCGCATCCCGAGCGGGTCTCGGGGATCGCCTTGCGCGCGACCTTTCTCGGCACTTATCGCGAGATCGAGACGGCGTTCTGCCAGACGCTGCCGCGCTTCTATCCCGAGCTGTCCGCAGACTTCCTCGACCTGCTTCCAGACGAAGAGCGCCGCCAGCCGCTGCAAGCCTATTGGCGCCGCATTCTCGATCCGGATCCCGCCATTCACGGACCGGCCGCGCGCGCCTGGCACGATACCGAACGCATCCTATCCGAGCATATGGCAGCGCGGACCCGCCTCGACCCCGCCTCGCTGACTGCGAACGGCAATTTGCCCGCGACGCCCTTCATGGAAGCGCATTACTTCGACAACGACTGCTTCATGCGACCGGATCAGTTGCTCGAGGAAGCGGCGAGGCTCGGAGGCATTCCCGGCATCATCGTGCAGGGGCGCTACGACCTGCTCTGTCCGCCTGCAACATCGCATGCGCTCGCGCGGGCATGGCCGGATGCTGAAATTCGCATCGTCGAGGGCGCCGGGCATACGCTATACGATCCCGGCGTCCGCAACGCCGTGATGCGCTCGATCGCGGATCTGGCGGCAAAGATTGAGCGCGCGTCTGTTACGTCGTAATCAGGCGCTTCCCCTCACCTGGAAGGCCGCGAAACGGCCGTCTCGAAGACTGGGGGCCCCCATTGGTTCGAGACGGCGCTGCGCGCCTCCTCACCACGAGGAATTGAGAGCGCAGCAAGATAAGCAGATCAAAGGAGAACAAGATGCCGCTCGCCGGAAAAGGCATGCTGCTGACGTCGATGGATATCGATCCCGCCGACGAGGCCGACTTCAACCGTTGGTACGACCGCGAACATCTGGAAGAGCGCGTGGCGATCGAAGGTTTCATCGAGGCCAGGCGCTATGTCGCGCATATCGGCAGCCCGAAATATCTCTGCCTTTATTCGACGCAAGCGATCGAGGTGCTGGACAGCCCGGCCTATCGCGACAAGCTCGCGCACCCAACCGCGTGGTCGGCCAAAACCATGGCGCGATTCAAGAACATGATCCGCGCGGTGGCGCGCATCACCATCAGCAACGGTACCGGCCGGGGCGCCGTGCTCGGCATCGTGCGGCTGCGCCCGCAAGAAGGTCGCACCGACGAGCTGCGCGCAAGCTTGCAATCGCGGCTCGACCCGAAGGACCTCGACGGCATCATCTCCATGCACCTCCTCGAGAGCGATGGGAGGTTGTCGGGGCCGATGGCCGAACTGGCGGCCGCAGCAGGCGCTGCCGATTGGTTCGTGCTGATCGACGGCACAAGTGTCAGCGCGATAGCCTCGCTGCAAGCCGCGCGCTTCACCGGCAATGCAGCTCCCATGCCTGCGACGCAGATATCGTCGGGCATCTATGACCTGATGTGGGACCTCGCCAAAAGCGACATTGCATCGACCTGATTCAACGCGAATTCGCACCTGTGCCGCATGCTGCAGCGCCACATACACGGCGACGTTATGGCGCTGCACACGCAAAAGCGAACGATCAGCCAAATTTGCCTTTGTGCATGAAGTTGAATGGCTCTAATCTCAATAAGGTAAGTCCATGATGCAATTCGAGAACCGAATGGACGTCATGTCGGCGTCCTGACGGAAATAAAGGCCGCGCGGTTGTTGCTAGTGGCGCGGACGGGTAGGAATGAAACCGACTGATATTTCGGCCCCCGACTATTTTCACAAAGTGGTCGATTGCCAATGGGCCTGTCCCGCACATACACCTGTTCCTGAGTACATCCGCTTGATCGCCGAAGGCCGCTATAGCGACGCCTATATGATCAATTGGAAGTCGAACGTGTTTCCCGGAATTCTGGGACGCACCTGCGACCGCCCCTGCGAGCCCGCCTGCCGCCGCGGACGAGTCGAAGAGAATCCGGTGGCGATCTGCCGCTTGAAGCGCGTAGCCGCCGATTTCAAGGACGACATCAAACAGCATTTGCCGCGACCCGCGCCCAGGAACGGCAAGCGGATCGCGCTCGTCGGCGGCGGTCCGGCCTCGCTGACCGTCGCGCGCGATCTCGCGCCGCTCGGCTATCACTGCACCGTGTTCGATGCCGATCCGAAGGCCGGCGGCATGATGCGGACGCAGATCCCCAAATTCCGCCTGCCCGACTCCGTGATCGACGAGGAGACCGATTACATCCTCAGTCTCGGCATCGAGTTCAAGGGCGGGCAGCGCATCGACAGCATGAAGCAGTTGCTCGCCGACGGCTTTGATGCGGTTTTCGTCGGCTCCGGCGCGCCGCGCGGCCGCGAGCTCAACGTTCCAGGCCGCAAAGAAGCAGCAAGCAACATCCACATCGGCATCGACTGGCTCTCCAGCGTCTCGTTTGGTCATACCGACAAGATCGGCAAGCGCGTGATCGTGCTTGGCGGCGGCAACACCGCGATGGACTGCTGCCGCACCGCGCGGCGCCTGGGCGGCGTGGATGTCAAGGTGATCGTGCGCTCAGGCTTCGAGGAGATGAAGGCCTCGCCCTGGGAAAAAGAAGACGCCATGCATGAGGACATTCCGATCCTCAATTACATGGTGCCGATCGCGTTTACCCACGACAACGGCAAGCTCACCGGCGTCACCTTCCAGAAGGTGCGCGCCGAGTACGATACCAAGGGCAAGCGCAGCCTCGTTCCCTCGGGCGAGCCTGACGTGACCGTCGCCTGCGACGACGTGCTGGTCGCAGTCGGCCAGGAGAACGCCTTCCCCTGGATCGAGCGCGATTGCGGCATCGCGTTCGACAAATGGGATATGCCCAAGGTCGATCCGAAGACCATGGCTTCGACGCATCCAAAAGTGTTCTTCGGCGGCGATGCCGCGTTCGGTCCGAAGAACATCATCTGGGCGGTGGCGCACGGCCACGATGCCGCGCTATCGATCCATCGGCTCTTGTCCGGCGAGGATGTCAACGAGCGGCCGCTGCCCGAGGTGCATGTCACCTCGCAGAAGATGGGCATTCACGAGTGGAGCTACGACAACGACATCTCGCCGGAGAAGCGCTTCAAGGTACCGCATCGCGACAAGGTGATTGCGCTCAAGGACATCCGCGCCGAGGTGGAGCTTGGCTATGACGTGAAGCTCGCCCTCGGCGAAGCGCATCGCTGCCTGAACTGCGACGTGCAGACGGTGTTTTCGGCACCGCTCTGCATCGAATGCGATGCCTGCGGCGACATCTGTCCGATGGACTGCATCACGTTCACGGAGAACGGCGAGGAAGCGGAGTTGCGGGGCCGGCTGAAAGCACCCACGCCGCACCCCGACCAGGACCTTTACGTTTCCACGGAGCTGAAGACCGGTCGCGTCATGGTGAAGGACGAGGACGTCTGCCTGCATTGCGGCCTGTGCGCCGAACGCTGTCCCACCGGAGCATGGGACATGCAGAAATATCTCATCGATATGGTCCACGCAGGTACATCATGCCCGAGCAAGCGCCGATCAGCAGCGTAAACGATTTCGTCGTCCGCTTCGCCAATGTCAACGGCTCGGGCTCGGCGTCAGCCAATGAGCTGTTCGCCCGCGCCATCCTGCGCCACGGCGTGCCGGTCAGCCCGCGCAACATCTTCCCTTCCAACATCCAGGGCCTGCCGACCTGGTACGAGGTGCGGGTAACCGAAGCCGGCCATCTCGGCGCGCGCGGCGGCGTCGACATGATGGTGGCGATGAACCCGCAGACCTGGGACAAGGACGTCGCCGGAATCGAGCCCGGCGGCTATCTGTTCTACGACTCGACCAAGCCGATGCCGTCGTCGAAATTCCGCGACGACATTACGGTGATCGGCGTGCCGCTGACCGCGATCACCAATTCCACCTATACCGATCCGCGCCAGCGCCAGTTGTTCAAGAACATCATCTATCTCGGCGCGCTCTGTGCGTTGCTCGACATGGATCCGAAGCTGGTCGAGCAATTGATCGGCGAGCAGTACAAGGGCAAGGAGAAGCTCTTGTCCTCCAACGTCCATGCCCTGCATCTCGGCCGCGACTGGGCGCTGCAGAACCTGAAATGCCCGATCGGCCTGCGGGTGAAGAAAGCGGACAAGGTCGGCGACCGCATCTTCATCGAGGGCAACAGCGCGGCTGCGTTGGGGGCCGTCTACGGCGGCGCCACGGTATGCGCCTGGTATCCGATCACGCCGTCGTCGTCATTGGCCGATGCCTTCGCCGCGCATTGCAGGAAATATCGCCACGATCCGGAAACGGGCAAAGCGAAATACGCCATCGTCCAGGGGGAGGACGAATTGGCCTCGATCGGCATCGTGATCGGCGCCTCCTGGAACGGCGCCCGCGCCTTCACCGCGACCTCCGGCCCCGGCATTTCGCTGATGACCGAGTTCATCGGCCTGTCCTATTTCGCCGAGATCCCGGCGGTCATCATGGATGTGCAGCGCGCCGGTCCCTCCACGGGCATGCCGACCCGCACGCAGCAATGCGACATCATCGCCTGCGCCTATGCCTCGCATGGCGATACCAAGCATGTGCTGCTGTTTCCGGAGGATCCGGCGGAAGCGTTCGAGTTCGCGGCCACCGCCTTCGATCTCGCCGAGCGGCTGCAGACCGTGATCTTCCTGATGCTCGATCTCGACATCGGCATGAACCATCGCCTGTGCCGTCCGCTGAAATGGGACGATGCGCGGCAATATGACCGCGGCAAGCTCATGACCGCGGAAATGCTCGAGGAGGGCCGCGACTTCGGCCGCTATCTCGACGTCGACGGCGACGGCATCCCCTACCGCACCCTGCCCGGCACGCATCCGACCAAAGGCTCCTACTTCACCCGCGGCACGTCGCGCGATCGCTATGCGCGCTATTCCGAGGAAGGCCCGGTTTATGCCGACAACATGCAGCGGCTCGTGCGCAAGTTCGAGACCGCGCAGGACCTGGTGCCGCGGCCGCTGCAGGCCAACGCCGGCAAGCCGACCAAATATGGCGTGATCTATTTCGGCTCCACCGCGCCCGCGATGGACGAGGCGATCGGACTATTGGAGGCGCGGGGCCATTACCTCGATCGCCTGCGCATCCGCGCCTTCCCGTTCCATTCCAGCGTTGCGAGCTTCATCGCCGACCATGATTTCGTTTACGTGGTCGAGCAGAATCGGGACGGGCAGTTGCGCACGCTGATCATCAACGAGAACGGTATCGACCCGGTGCGGCTGGTGGCAATCGTGCACTACGACGGCACGCCGATCACCGCGCGCTTCATTGCCAACGCCATCGGCGATCACCAGGATCACCTCAAGGTGACGCCCCTCCGCAAGGCCGTGTCATGACCTACATTGCAAAACCAAAATTTCATCACCCGGGCCTGAAGAAGAACGCGCTCGGCTTCACCCACCGCGATTACGAGGGCAAGATCTCGACGCTGTGTGCCGGCTGCGGGCACGACTCGATCACCGCCTCGATCATCGAAGCCTGCTTCGAGCTCTCGATCGAGCCGCATCGCGTGGCGAAGATCTCGGGTATCGGCTGTTCGTCGAAGACGCCCGACTATTTCCTTGGCAATTCGCACGGCTTCAACTCCGTGCACGGCCGCATGCCCTCGGTCCTCACCGGCGCCAATCTCGCCAACCGCGACCTGATTTATCTCGGCGTCTCCGGCGATGGCGATTCCGCCTCGATCGGCTTCGGCCAGTTCGCGCATTCGATCCGGCGCGGCGTCAACATGACCTATATCGTCGAGAACAACGGCGTCTACGGCCTGACCAAGGGACAGTTCTCGGCCACGGCCGACCGCGGGTCGAAATCCAAGAAAGGCGTCATGAACACGGACAACGCCATCGATCTCGTGGCGATCGCGCTGCAATTGGGAGCGACTTACGTGGCGCGCAGCTTCTCCGGCGACAAAAGTCAGCTCGTGCCCGTGATCGCAGGCGCGTTGCAACACAAGGGCGCGGCCTTCATCGACGTGATCAGCCCGTGCGTCGCCTTCAACAATCACGCCGGCTCGACCAAAAGCTTCGATTATGTCCGCGAACACAATGACGCGGTGAACCGGCTCGATGTCATCACCGGTCGCGATCCGATCACAGTCGACTATGCGCCGGGCACCGTGCAGATCGTCGAGCAGCACGACGGCTCGAAGCTCGCATTGCGCAAGATCGACGCCGATTACGACGTGCACGACCGTGTTGCCGCACAGGCTTTCCTGCAGAAACACGCCGCGAAGGGACAAATCGTCACCGGGCTGCTCTATGTCGATCCGGAGGCGGAAGACCTGCACAGCCACCTCAACACGGTGGATACGCCGCTCAACTCGCTCGAAGCGCAGGAGCTGTGTCCAGGCTCAACGGTGCTGGACAAGATCAACGCAAGCTTGCGGTAGTGCAGCCCTCAATTGACGCGGAGAACGTCGTTCCTCTGCTCCCCGCTTGCGGGAGAAGGTTGGGATGACGAGGACTCTCCGCGATCTCGAGAGCCCACCTCATCGCCCCGCAAGCTCGGCGAGGTGAACAGAGCCGTCTGCCCGACCGATCAGGAAGGCGACTACGTGACCGGCTTTCCGCTTCGGTCAGGCGGCCGCCCACTCAGGCGGCCGCCGGTTGTATCCGCGGATTGAGAACGTACTCCTTCAGAACCTTGTCGGTGCTGGCATCGACTTCGACCAGGGACACGTCGTAGCTCCAGAGGTCCGCCAGATGCTGCAGCACGCGCTTGGCATCCAGCTCGTTGAGCTGAGAGCCTTTCACGACCGTGTGGCGCAGCATCAGTCTGCGGTCGCCGGCGAGATCGACGTCGACCACCTCGATGTTGGGGTCGATGTAGCCGATGTCGTACTGGCGCGACAATTCGCGGCGGATCCGGCGATAGCCGCGTTCATTGTGGATGGCGTCGACCTTGATGCCGGCGCGCTCTTCCGGATCGTCATGCAGGTGGAACAGCCGTAGCTGACGGATCAGATTGGGGCTCAGGAATTGGCCGATGAAGCTCTCGTCCCGATAATTGGCCCAGATGCCGCGCAGCACGTCCTCGACATCGCCGCAGCCGGCGATCTCCGGGAACCACTCGCGGTCCTCGTGCTCCGGATTGGTCACGATGCGCTCGATGTCCTGCATCATCGCAAAGCCGAGCGCGTAGGGGTTGAAGCCGGAGAAGCGAGGATCATCGAACTCCGGCTGGAACACCACGTTGGTGTGCGATTGCAGGAATTCGAGGAAGTTGCCGTCGGAGATGCGCTCCTGCTGGTGCAGCCGGCTCATGATGCGGTAATGAACATAGGTCGCGGTGCCCTCGTTCATGACCTTGGTCTGGCTCTGCGGATAGAAATATTGCGCGATGTGGCGCACGATACGCAGGAGTTCGCGCTGCCAGGGGGCGAGACGCGGAGCGCTCTTTTCCAGGAAGTAAAGGAGATTTTCCTGAGGCAGGCCGAGCAGCTTGCGGCGGCGCTCGATGTTGAGCACCTGCCTGCTCTTGGCAGGTCCGGTCGGAACCGTGCGCCACAGGTCGTTGAAGGCACGTTCCTCATGCAGGCGGCGCTTGCCCGCGCGCTTTTCTTCATCACGCAGGTCGAGCTTCTTCTTGCCGGGATAGCGATCGACCCCGTGCGACATCAAGGCGTGCGCGGCATCAAGCGTCTGCTCGACCGCGACATGGCCGTGGCGCTCCTCGCACTGGGTCACATAGCGCTTGGCGAACTCCAGATAGTCGAGAATGCCGTCGGCGTCGGTCCATTGCTTGAACAGATAGTTGTTCTTGAAGAAATGATTGTGGCCGAACGCGGCATGCGCGATCACCAGCGCCTGCATCGTCGCGGTGTTTTCCTCCATCAGGTAGGAAATACAGGGCGACGAGTTGATGACGATCTCGTAGGCAAGCCCCATCAGCCCCTTGCGGTAGGAGGCTTCGTGGAAGGCAAAATGCTTGCCGAACGACCAATGCTTGTAGAACAGCGGCATGCCGACGGACGAATAGGCGTCCAGCATCTGCTCGGCGGTAATGACCTCGATCTGGTTGATATAGGTGTCGAGGCCGAGCTCGGAGCGCGCGATCTCCTCGCATGCATCGTGGATACGCTGCAGCGTGGCAAAGTCCCAATCCGCACCCTCGAAGAGACGTTGCCCTGTCATGAAGCGGCCTTCTCCTGCTTGGCGCGGCGCTGAAACAGATCATGGAAGACCGGGAAGATCTCGCTGCGGTCCCGCACCTTGCGCATCGAGAGCTCCGCGCCGTTCCCGCGCAGCCGCTCGTAGAGCGACCACAGCGAGGAATCCGGCATTTCGAACGAATAGCCGCCGGCCTCGCCGACCTCGAGATAGGCGAAGAACTGACAAACCGGCAGGATGTGCTCAGTCAGGATGCGGGACACGGGTTCACTGTCGGAGATCGAGTTGTCGCCGTCGGATGCCTGCGCGGCGTAGATGTTCCAATCCGAGGGACGGAAGCGCGAGCGGACGATCTCATGCATCGCCTGCAAGGCGCTCGAGACCAGGGTGCCACCCGAGGCCGGACCGTAGAAGAAGGTCTGCTCGTCGACTTCCTCGGCGCGGTCGGTATGGCGGATGAAGACGATCTCGACATGACGGTAGCGCCGCTTCAGGAACACGTAGAGCAGCATGTAGAACCGCTTGGCAAGATCCTTCATGTGCTCGGACATCGAGCCCGAAACGTCCATCAGGCAGAACATCACCGCCTGCGCCACCGGCTTTGGAATGGTCTCGAACCGGCGGTAGCGGATGTCGATCGGATCGATGAAGGGGATTCGTTTGGCTTTAGCCCTCAGCGCCTCGATCTCGGCAATCAGCTCGGCGCGGCGCGCTTCATCCTCGCATTCAGCGAGTTCCGCCTCAAGCGCGGCTATCTCTTGGGGCCGCGGCCGGCGTAGCGCCACGCGGCGCATCAGCGCACGGCTCACCGTGCGGCTGATCGAGATGTTGGCGGGCGAGCCCGAAGTGGCATAGCCGGCGCGCTGCAGACCCTCGCTTTCCGTATCGGCAAGCTTGCGCTTGGCGAGATCCGGCAGCTCCAGATCGTCGAGGAACAGGTTGACGAACTCTTCCCGGCTCAGCACGAAGCGGAAGGCATCTTCGCTGTCGCCCTGCCCCGGCTGGGATTTCCTCCCGCCGCCTTCGTTCGAACGCGGCAGGATGTCACCCTCCACGAACTTCTTGTTGCCGGGGAGCACCATATCGCGCGTGCCGCCCTCGCGGCGAAAGCGCGGCTCGTCCATGCCGTCGAGCGCGATACTGACCTCGCCGCCCTCCAGGACATCCTTGATGTCGCGGTCCTGCGAGGACTTCTTGACCGCGCTTTGAACCTGAGCCTTGGCCCGCCGCAAAAAACGCTGGCGGTTCTCGAGGCTCTTGCCTCCCGGGTTCAGGCGCCGATCGATGATATGAAAGGCCACTGTGACATCCGCCTCCGCCTATCCGGCCTGCTTCACGCGCATGTACCACTCGACCAGCCGCCGGACCTGCCGCTCGGTGTAACCGCGTTCGATCATCCGCGCGACGAAATCCGCGTGCTTCTTCTCGGTCTCGCCGTCCTTCTTGGACCCGAACGAGATCACGGGAAGCAGGTCCTCCACTTGCGAGAATATCCGTTTTTCGATCACCTCGCGAATCTTCTCGTAGGAGGTCCACTTCGGATTCTTCCCGCCGTTCTGGGCCCGCGACCGCAGCGAGAACTTGACCACCTCGTTGCGGAAGTCCTTGGGATTGGCGATTCCGGCGGGCTTTTCGATCTTGGTCAGCTCCTGATTGAGCAGTTCACGATCCAGAAGCTGGCCAGTGTCGGGATCCTTGAAGTCCTGATCCTCGATCCAGGCGTCGGCATAGTCGACGTAGCGGTCGAACAGGTTCTGGCCGTAATCGGAGTAGGATTCCAGATAGGCCTTCTGGATCTCGTTGCCGATGAATTCGGCGTAGCGCGGCGCCAGCTCCGCCTTGATGAATTCCAGATAGCGCTTCTCGAGTTCCTCGGGGAGCTGCTCGCGACGGATCGCGTGCTCCAGCACATACATCAGATGGACGGCGTCGGCGCCGACCTCCTGGGTATCGTGGTTGAAGGTCGCCGCGAGAACCTTGAAGGCAAAGCGGGTGGAAACCCCATCCATGCCCTCGTCGACGCCGGCCGCGTCCCTGTATTCCTGGACGCTGCGGGCCTTCGGATCGGACTCCTTCAGACTCTCGCCGTCATAGACACGCATCTTGGAAAAGAGCGTCGAGTTCTCGTGCCTGCGCAGGCGCGACATCACCGAGAAGCGAGCCATCGTATCGAGTGTCGCCGGCGCGCAAGGCGCATTCGCAAGCTCCGAACTCTGGATCAGCTTCTCGTAGATCTTGCGCTCCTCGGTGACACGCAGGACGTACGGGACCTTGATCACACAGATACGGTCGATAAAGGCCTCGTTGTTCTTGTTGGCCTTGAAGCTCTGCCATTCGGCCTCGTTGGAGTGCGCGAGGATGATGCCGCTGAAAGGAATGGCGCCGATGTTTTCGGTGCCGATGTAATTGCCCTCCTGCGTCGCCGTCAGCAGCGGATGCAGCATCTTTATCGGCGCCTTGAACATCTCGACGAATTCGAGAATGCCCTGGTTGGCGCGATTGAGGCCGCCCGAATAGCTGTAGGCGTCGGGATCGTTCTGGGCGAAAGTCTCGAGCTTGCGGATGTCGACCTTGCCGACGAGGGAGGAGATATCCTGGTTGTTCTCGTCACCTGGCTCGGTCTTGGAGATCGCGATCTGGCGCAGGCGCGAGGGCTGAATCTTGGCGACCCGGAATTGCGAGATGTCGCCGCCGAAGGATTCCAGCCGCTTATAGCACCACGGACTCATCAGGCCGGTGAGACGGCGGCGCGGAATGCCATATTTCTCCTCGAGCATCGGCCCGAGCGTATCGGGATCGAACAGACCGAGCGGAGACTCGAACACCGGGCTCAGCTCATCGCCGGCCTTCAGCACATAGATCGGATGCACTTCCATCAATTGCTTCAACCGCTCGGCGAGAGAGGACTTGCCGCCGCCGACCGGCCCAAGCAGATAAAGAATCTGCTTGCGCTCTTCGAGCCCCTGCGCGGCGTGGCGGAAGAATCCGACGATACGCTCGATCGTATCTTCCATGCCGTGGAAGCCGGCGAAGGCCGGATAGCTGCGTATCGTGCGGTTTAAAAAGATACGGCCAAGGCGTGGGTCCTTGGCCGTGTCGATCATCTGGGGCTCACCGATCGCCGCTAGTAGTCGTTCGGCCGAATTTGCATATCGCATCGGATCTGTTCGACACGATTCCAGATATTCCGCCATCGACATGTCGGTCTGGCTTCGCGCCTCGAACGATCGAGCGAAAGCATTGAATAGAGAATCGTTGTACATGATCCCTCTCTCTCCGCGATATGTCCCGCTGCACTTTGAAACGGGCTGAGTAGGGGTGCGTTCCTGCTCAACGACGAATCAAACTGAGCACGCTGCCTCTATTGAACGCTCGCCGAGCTCCTCTTCGCAATGCGAACCGCATGCAGTGATTGCCATATCAACAAGCAGTTCGCTCAATAGTTCGGCAAAAACCCTTCCAACGCATTAGTTTTGGCCTATTGTAGCGGGTTCGCAACATCCGTACGAATCCGGAGATATGCTTTTCCGAGGCTTTTCCCTGCGCCGCACAACGGTTTGTGAAGACGCGTGAAGGCGCCTCCGCCCGACCAAAATGAACACGAAATGAACGCTTTTGAGCGTCGGCGGCAGGCAGCCGAACGCGGCGCCCCGCGGCACGACGAATTTCCTACGCAATCGCTCGTCACCGCCAATCCAGTTTTGAAATGGGTGAGCGGAAGAGAAGCAATACTGGAAGATTAGCATAAGATGTCTGCGGAGTGTCGCGCTTGTTTTTGTTCTCGCGGAGCCGGCGTTTGCCGGCCTGCACGCACGGGCCACGCTTAGGACATGATTGCGACGACCAAAGCCGAGGCGTTCGATAAACAAATGTTGGCGCGGCACAGAACCGCAAGGTCTGTGCGCGCATTTATGCGCCGCTATGACGCAGGTCGCCGGCATCAACCTCCCAAGCAGGAAGTTGCCGCGGCGACGCTCCGGAGAGCATCGAAATCCCGGCCATTCGTTCCGGCTTGGCATCATATACCGGCAACGGCCGCAATTGTGCGTTCGTCAAAACAATGACGACATTCGTTTCGCTCGCGGGGAGCCCCGCGATCCCGTCCGCGCCGATATGGGCAGCGCGATGCGCATCGCTGAGTTGCAGCGGCCGGCCGCCTTACCGCCTTGGAAATCGGATTGCAGCCGAGAGAGCCGCAGGCCGCCATTGTCACGAAATTGTTCCGCAATTGCCGCTAAGTCGGGGCAGATTTTCTGGATCGAAGCGGCGCGACCAGCGTTACCTTCCCTCGGGCACTATTTTCCGTCCGCGGCGGTCGGCCGGTTGACAATCCATTGTCGCGCCAGAAAGCTGGCGGAGTTCCGGAAATAGAACCAGCTCGAACGGAAAAAGGCATCATGAATCCCGTCAAAGCACTCGAAAAGCACGGCCAGTCGGTCTGGTTGGATTTCTTGGCCCGCGGCTTCGTCGCCAAGGGCGACCTAAAAAAACTGATTGACGAGGATGGCGTCAAAGGCATCACCTCCAATCCGTCGATCTTCGAGAAGGCGATCGGCTCCTCCGACGAATATGACGGCTCGATCGGCAAGGCGCTGAAGCGCGCCGACCGGCCGGTGACTGAGTTATTCGAGGAGCTCGCGGTGGCGGATATCCAGCACGCCGCCGACGTGCTGCGCCCGGTCTATGACGCGATGGACGGCAAGGACGGCTTTGTCAGCCTGGAGGTCTCACCCTATCTCGCCACCGACACCAAAGCCACAATCGCGGAAGCACGCCGGCTCTGGAAAGACGTTCACCGAAAGAACCTGATGATCAAGGTGCCGGCCACGCCCGAGGGCCTGCCCGCCATCGAGCAACTGACCAGCGAAGGCATCAGCGTCAACATCACGCTTCTGTTCTCGCAGAAGGTCTATCTGCAGGTGGCGGAGGCCTATCTGGCCGGACTGGAGAAGTACACCGAAGGCGGCGGCGATCCCTCCCATGTCGCCAGCGTCGCCAGCTTTTTCGTCAGCCGTATCGACACGATGGTCGACAAGCAGCTTGACGAGAAGATCGCCAAGGCCAACGATCCGACCGAGAAGGAGCGGCTTGCCGCGCTCAAGGGCAAGGTCGCGATCGCGAACGCAAAGCTCGCCTATCAGGAATACAAGAAGCTCGTCGCGGATGCCCGCTGGGAGAAGCTCGCCGCCAAGGGCGCCAGGCCGCAGCGGCTGCTGTGGGCCTCGACCGGCACCAAGAACAAGGATTACAGCGACGTCCTCTATATCGAAGAGCTGATCGGCCCCGACACCGTCAACACCATGCCGCCGGTGACGCTCGACGCCTTCCGCGACCACGGCAAGCTGCGCGACAGCCTGGAAGAGAACATCGAGGAGGCGAGGCAGGTTCTCAGCGAGCTGGAGAAATCCGGCATCTCGCTTGACGCCATCACGGCCGAGTTGGTGAAGGATGGCGTCAGGCTGTTCGCCGACTCCGCCGACAAGCTCTATGGCGCGGTCGCGCACAAGCGGGCCACCGTATTGGGCGGCGCCCTCGATCCGCAGCACCTTGCGCTGACGAGCGAGCTTGGCAAGGCGGTCGCCAAGGACACCGAGGAATGGCGTGCCTCTGCGAAGGTCCGCAGGCTTTGGCACCACGACGAGACAGTGTGGACCGGCACCGACGAGGACAAATGGCTGGGCTGGCTGACCAGTCCCGCCAAGGCCGACGTCGCCGATTACGAGGACTTTGCCCAGCGCGTGAAGGGGCAAAATTTTTCCGACGCTGTCGTCCTGGGGATGGGCGGTTCGAGCCTCGGGCCGGAGGTCCTCGCGATGACCTTCCCGAAAAAGCCGGGCTTCCCGAAACTGCACATCCTGGATTCGACCGATCCCGCCGAGGTGCGCGCCATGGAGGCGCGGGTCGATATCGGAAAGACCCTGTTCATCGTCTCCAGCAAATCCGGCTCGACCACCGAGCCCAATGCGATGAAGGACTACTTCTTCGATCGCGTCGCCAAGACGATCGGCGCCAAGAAGGCCGGCCACCGCTTCATCGCGGTCACCGACCCCGGCTCCTCGCTGGAGAAGACGGCGATCAGGCAGGGCTTTGCGCGTGTTTTTCACGGCGACCCTTCCATCGGCGGGCGGTATTCCGTGCTCTCGCCCTTTGGCCTCGTGCCGGCGGCGGCCGCCGGCATCGACGTCCGCAGCCTGATTGCGCACGCGCTCTCAATGGTGCGCTCCTGCGCCGCCGACGTACCGCCCCATGAAAATCCCGGCGTGCAGCTCGGGCTGGCGCTGGGACAGGCCGGCCTTGAAGGCCGCGACAAGGTGACGATCATCTCGTCCAAGAAGGTCGCCGATTTCGGCGCCTGGGCGGAGCAGTTGATCGCGGAGTCCACGGGCAAGGAAGGCAAGGGGCTGATCCCGATCGACGGCGAGCCGCTCGGCGAACCTCACCTTTATGGCGACGACCGCTTCTTCATCGATATCCGCACCGAGAGCGAAGACGATCCCGCCCACGACGACAAGCTCACGGCGCTGGAGAAGGCGGGGCACCCGGTGGCGCGCATCGTCATGAAGTCGATCGAGCACCTCGGCCAGGAATTCTTCCGCTTTGAAATGGCGACCGCCGTCGCCGGCGCCGTCCTCGGCATCAATCCTTTCAATCAGCCGGACGTCGAAAGCGCCAAGATCAAGACCCGCGAATTGACCGGGGCGTTTGAGAAAACCGGCAAGCTGCCGGCGGAAAAACCGGTGGTGGCCTCCAAGGCGGCCGATATCTTCACCGACGACGGCAATGCGGCGGAGCTGCGCAAGGCCGGCGCCAATGGCGAGCTCGGCTCATGGCTGAAAGCGCACCTGTCGCGCGTGCAGAGCGGCGACTATGTGGCGCTGCTCGCCTATGTCGAGCGCGACGCCGAACATATCGATGCGCTCCAGCGTATGCGGCTGAGGCTGCGCGACAACCGCCATGTCGCGACCTGCGCCGAGTTCGGCCCGCGTTTCCTGCATTCGACGGGACAGGCCTATAAAGGCGGTCCGGACAGCGGTGTATTCCTGCAGATCACCGCCGATGACGCGAAGGACCTGAAAATCCCGGGCCAGAAGGCCAGCTTCGGCGTGATCAAGGCGGCGCAGGCGCGCGGCGATTTCGACGTGCTGACCGAGCGCGGCCGGCGCGCGCTGCGCGTGCACCTCAAGGGCGATCTCGAAAAGGGCCTGAAAATGCTCGATGCGGCTATCGAGCAGGCGCTGGCTTAGGGGTGTGCACATGCAGCTTGGTATGATCGGCTTGGGACGTATGGGGGGCAATATCGTCCGCCGGCTGATGCGGAACGGACATACGGCCGTCGTCTATGACAAGGATGCCAAGGCGGTCGCGAGCCTTGCGGAAGACGGCGCAACCGGCGCCGCCACGCTGGAAGACTTCGTCGCAAAGCTCGAGAAGCCGCGCACCGCCTGGGTGATGTTACCGGCGGGCGCCATCACCGAAGCCACCATCGACGCGCTGTCGAAGCTGATGGAAAGCGGCGACGTCGTCATCGACGGCGGCAACACCTTTTGGCAGGATGATGTCCGCCGCGGCAAGGCACTGAAGGAGCGCGGTATCCATTATCTCGATGTCGGCACCTCCGGCGGCATCTGGGGCATCGAACGCGGCTATTGCATGATGATCGGCGGCGACAAGGCCGTCGTCGACCGGCTCGATCCGATCTTCGCCAAGCTCGCGCCGGGCGCCGGCGACGTTCCGCGTACGCCCGGGCGGGACGGCCGCGACCCCCGTGTCGAGCAGGGCTACATCCATGCCGGTCCGATCGGCGCCGGTCACTTCGTCAAGATGATCCACAACGGCATCGAATACGGCCTGATGCAGGCCTATGCGGAAGGCTTCGACATCCTCAAGAACGCCAACAGCGAGGCGCTGCCGCCGGACCACCGTTTCGACTTGGACGTCGCCGACATCGCCGAGGTCTGGCGGCGCGGCAGCGTCATTCCCTCCTGGCTGCTCGACCTGACCGCGACGGCCTTGGCCGAGAGCCCCAGCCTGAGCGGCTATTCCGGCTATGTCGAGGATTCCGGCGAAGGCCGCTGGACCGTGAACGCGGCCATCGACGAGGCGGTGCCGGCCGAAGTCCTCACCGCGGCGCTGTTTGCGCGTTTTCGCTCCCGCAAGGAACACACTTTTGCGGAAAAAATTCTCTCGGCAATGCGCGCCGGATTTGGCGGCCATAAGGAGCCGCAACAGCACGCCGATCCGGCGCGGCAGAACGCACCCGATATCGTCAAACCGAAGGCCGGCCGTTCGTGACAGACTTCCAGCCCAACCAGAAGCCACCGCCCTGCGCTTTCGTCATCTTCGGCGTCACCGGTGACCTGACGCACCGCCTGGTGATCCCCGCCCTCTACAATCTCGCGGCCGGCGGGCTTTTGCCGGATCCATTCTGCGTCGTCGGCGTCGCCCGCCGCGGCATGTCGCATGATGCGTTGCGCGACAGCCTCATGAAGGGCCTGCGCCAGTTCGCCACCCGCCCCGTGGACGACAAGATTGCGAACCGCCTGCTTGAATGCGTGACCTCGGTCGAGGCCGATCCCGGCGATCCACCCTCGATCGACCGCCTCAAGGAGCGGATCGAAAAGCTGGAGGCCAACCGCAACACCGGCGGCAACCGCCTGTTTTACCTCGCGACGCCGCCCAATGCGTTCGCGCCGATTGCCCAACAGCTTGGCCGCGTCGGCCTGCTCAAGGAAGATCACGGCGCCTGGCGCAGGCTGGTCGTCGAGAAGCCGTTCGGGACCGATCTCGCCTCGGCGCGCGCCCTCAATGCCGAGCTGCTCCGTATCCTGGACGAGCACCAGATCTACCGGATCGATCATTATCTCGGCAAGGAGACGGTCCAGAACATCCTGGTCCTGCGCTTCGCCAACGGCATGTTCGAGCCGATCTGGAATCGGCATCACATCGATCACGTGCAGATCACCGTCGAGGAGAAGCTTCCGGTCGTTCCCCACCGCGGCACCTTCTATGACTCGACCGGCGCGCTGCGCGACATGGTGCCGAACCACCTGTTTCAGCTCCTGGCCCTGATCGCGATGGAGCCGCCGGCGCGCTTCGACGCGCACACGGTCCGTACGGAAAAGGGCGAGGTGCTGGCCGCGATCCAGACCGAGAGCCAACAAGACGCGCTGAAAAATTCAGTGCGTGCCCAGTACACCGCCGGCAAGATCGGCGACACCGAGGTCCCGGACTATCGCAAGATCAAGGATGTCAAACCCGACAGCACGACGGAGACCTATGTCGCGCTGAAACTGAATATCGATAATTGGCGCTGGGCCGGCGTGCCCTTCTATCTTCGCACCGGCAAGTCGCTCAGCGCCAAGCGGACGGAAGTCGCGATCAAATTCCGCGAGGCGCCGTTCGCGATGTTCCAATGCACGCCGGTCGAGCAGCTCACCGAAAATTATCTCGTGATCGGCATCGAACCCACCGAAGGCATTACTCTGCAATTCAACACCAAGGTGCCGGGGCCGACGGTCCGGATCGACGGCGTGCAGATGAAGTTCCACTACAAGGACTATTTCAAAGCCGAGCCAGCAACGGGTTACGAGACGCTGATCTATGACTGCATGATCGGCGACAATATTCTCTTCCAACGCGCCGACAGCGTCGAAGCCGGCTGGCAGGCTGTGCAGCCCTTCCTGGACGCCTGGAAGAAAGCCGGTGCGAAGGGGCTGGAATCCTACGCGGCCGGCAGCGAGGGCCCGCAGGGCGCAGTCGACCTGTTGAAGCGCGACGGCCGTAGCTGGCGGAAGCTCTGAAATGGGCTTGGGCGACCAGCGGCGGCTGATTACAGTTTCGGATCCGGACGCGCTTGCGCAAACCGCCGCCGAGCGGCTGCTCACAAGAACTGCCAGCAATCCCGGACGGATCGCGATTTGTCTGACCGGCGGCTCGAGCCCGAAGCGGCTCTATGGTCTTTTGGCGAAGGACCCGTATCGCCGGCGGATCCCCTGGGAGCGCGTACACTGGTTCATCGGCGATGAACGGCTTGTCGCGCCCGGCGATCCCCTGCACAACATGAGCATGGCGCGAGGGATCCTGCTCGATCGGTGCGCGCCGGCGGATAACATCCATCCCATTCCGACCGACCATCCGAGCCCGGATGAGTGCGCCCGCCGCTATGAGCGCGAGCTGAAATCCTTCTATGGTGCCGAGCACCTGGAGGGCGCAAAACCGCTCTTCGATGTCGTGCTGATGGGCGCCGGGCCCGACGGCCATACCGCCTCGCTGTTTCCGGGCTATGCCGCGCTTGACGAGCGCGCGCGCTGGGTGGTGGGCGTGCCGACCGCGCCGGTCGAACCGCACGTGCCGAGGGTCACCCTGACCTTCCCGGCACTCGACGCCTGCCGCGAAATGCTGTTCGAAGTGGCAGGCGGAGAGAAGCGTGCGATCTTGACGCGCCTGCTCGCCGGGGAGAACCTGCCGGCGAATCGCGCGCAATCGATCGGCGAGACGGTCTGGCTGGTCGACAAGGGCGCGCTCCCGGAGAGCTTTGGCGGTGAATGAGGGCGAGGAAATACCCTGCGCGCTGGTGGTCATGGGTGTGTCGGGATCGGGCAAGAGCACGATCGGCCAGGCCTTGGCGGCGCGCCTGGGCTGGCGTTTCGAGGATGGCGACGCCTTTCACCCGCCGAGCAACGTCGCCAAAATGAGCGCGGGACAGCCGCTCACGGACGAGGACCGCTGGCCCTGGCTGCGCGCCATCGCCGCCGAGATCGACCGTGCCTCCGCCGCCGGCGAGCGCGTCGTTATCGCCTGCTCCGCGCTACGGCGGGCCTATCGCGACACCCTCGTGCACGGTCGAACTGACGTCCGGATCGTTTATCTCAACGGCACGGAACCCGTGATCGCGAGGCGGCTCGGGCGCCGCAAGGGGCACTTCATGCCAGCCGGCCTGCTGGCGAGCCAATTCGCCACCCTGGAGCCGCCAGGCGGGGACGAGCGCCCGGTGACGGTCTCGATCGAGCCGCCGGTGGAGGACATCGTCGACGCTATCCTGGACCAGCTCGGTTTTGGCCATCCCGAGACCATCCTGCCGCGCCGGAGCCGCACATGAACCGCATCGAACTCGTGGTCTCCGATGTCGACGGCACGCTGTTGACCAGAGACAAGACCCTGACCGACCGCGCAAAGGCCGCCGTGTATCAATTGCACCAGCGCGGCATCGGCTTCACCATCACCTCCAGCCGGCCGACCATCGGCATGCATTTTCTCGTCGCACCGCTGGCAATCAGTTTGCCGATCGGCCCGTTCAACGGCAGCTCGATCGTCGACCCACAGATGAAGCCCATCGAGCAGCACCTGCTGCCGGCCTCCGCCACGCAGAGCAGCCTCGATCTGTTCGCTCAGTACGGCATCGACATCTGGCTATTCACGAACGAGCAGTGGCTCACACGCAACGGCCATGGCGAATACGTTCCGCACGAGAAACGCGCGATCAAGGCCGATCCGACCGTGATCGACGATTTCACGCCCTACGTCACGCGCGCCTGCAAGGTGGTCGGCTCGAGCTCGGACCCCGACCTCTTGATCCGCTGTGAGCAGATCATGCAAGAAACCCTGGGCGGCCAGGCGACCGCCGCCCGCTCCCAGAGCTACTATCTCGACGTCACTCCGCCCGGCCACGACAAGGGCACCTTCGTCCAGGCCATCGCAAGGCGGCTCGGCATTGCGACCAACGCCGTTGCCACCATCGGCGACATGCAGAACGATTTGGCGATGTTCGACGTCAGCGGCTTTTCCATCGCAATGGGCAATGCCACCGACGAGGTCAAGAAACACGCCGATCGCATCACCGCCTCCAACGACGAGGAGGGATTTGCGATGGCGATGGAGATGATCCTGGAAGAAAATTCGAAGCGGTAGCTGTCGCCTTTCGCATTCCTTGCATCGCACAAAATCAGCCGCCCGGGCGCGCCACGCCCCCTGGGGATGGGCTTCTATTCATTGGCCGGCGAGCGGAATTCAGGCATTGTCACGGGCGCCAGCCTTTTACCAAGATAGCTCCTCAGGGCGCCCAATGAACTGGATATTTCGCCCGTCGATCAGGAGGAAGATCGTCGGAATCGCGATCGGGCTGATCGCCCTGATGATATTTACGTCCGTTCTTTCCGTGTTCATGGCGAACACGGTCGGCCATCTGCTGGACGAACTGCTCGCAAAATACATACCCGCCTATGGCCATCTGGCCCGGGTCGATATCCGCTCGCTCGAGCGCGCGCTCGCGTTGCGCCAGATGATGATCGCCCGGATGCAGAACCCGCCGGACGAGCAGGCCTATACGGCGCGGCTGCGTATGTTTCAGAGCAAGAATGCGGAGGTCGAGCAAGAGGCGGAAGCGGCGCGCAAGCTCATCATCTCCATTATCGAAGACCCCAGCACGCCTTCCGACAACGCTGCGTTGGGCCGCATCGAGACCCGAATTGAAGACGTCACCAACGATTTCCGTCGTCACTTGAATGACGAGGATGCGGCATTGATGCGGCAACTCGAGGCGAAGAACTATACGGAGGTCAGAAACTCGCTTGCACGAGCCGATTCGCTTCGCGATGAATACACGCAGAAGATCGATGAAATACGCGCCGACATGCTGAAGCAGGTCTATGCCAGCACGTCGACCATCATCGGCAAGCAGCAACAAGCCATATTGATCTCCACGGCGGTCACCGCGCTGGCGGCAACCATCGGATTGGGCTTTGCCCTGCTGGTTAGCAGCGGCATCACTCGCCCGGTGCTCCGTCTGCTGCAAGGCGCGCGCGAGGTCGAGGCCGGTCATCTCGATCGGCCGATCAGCATCTCGACGACAGACGAAATCGGCCAGCTCTCCGCCGCGTTCAATCGTATGGTCGAACGGCTCCGTCGCAACGAAAAGATCAGGGAAACTTTCGGCAGATATTTCGATCCCAAGATCGCCGAGGGAATGACTGGTGACAGCGAGCTGAGCGCCACCAAGGGGCAGCGCCGCGTCATGACGGTGCTGTTCTGCGACATGAAGGGCTTCACGCCGCTGAGCGAGGGCGTCACGCCGCAAGGCCTCGTCAAGATCATAAACTGCTATCTGTCGACCATGTCCGGTCCGATCCGGAAGCACCGGGGAATTATCGACAAATATATCGGCGACGCGATCATGGCCTATTGGGGCCCGCCATTCGTCGACGAGAAGGACCAGGCCGGCCTGGCCTGCCTCGCCGCGATCGACATGATCGACAGCCTCGAGACCTTGCACAAGCGACTGCCTGATCTGCTCGACGTGCGCTCGATCTCCCTGCAATGCGATATCCGGATCGGCATTGCCACGGGCGAGGTGCTTGCCGGCAGCATCGGTTCGGAATTCATGATGAGTTACACCGTGATGGGCGATGCGGTGAATCTCGCATCCCGGCTCGAGGCGGTGAACAAGGAATACGGCACCCGCGCGCTGGTCTCGGAGGCCACGATCACCGCGGCGGGCTCGATGGTCGAGGTAAGGGAAATCGACCGCCTGGCCGTGGTCGGACAAACCCATGCGCAGCCGGTGTTCGAGATCATGGGCAGGAAGGGGGCGCTTACGCCAGACCAATTGGCTTTGCGCGACAGTTATGCCGAAGGACTTGCCGCCTACAGAGCTCAGAAGTGGGCGCAGGCACGCAGCGCCGTCACGGCCGCGCTCAAGGCGGTCGACAACGACGGACCTTCACTGGCACTTTTGAAGCGGATCGACGATTTCCAGAGCAAGCCGCCGCCGGCCGACTGGGACGGCTCCTGGCACATGGAGCGCAAATAGCCTGATACGGCAGCTATTGCGAGCGCTGCATCGCGGGTTTTTCGCTGGAAATGCGCGCTTCGTCCAGATTGTGGGCGGTGTTGATCAGCGCGATGTGCGTGAGCGCCTGCGGGAAATTGCCGAGCTGACGGCCGACGTCCGAATCGAACTCCTCCGCGAGCAGCCCGAGATCGTTGGCGATCTTCACGATCCGATCGAACAACACCTGCGCCTTTTCGATATTTCCTGCCAGCACATGGGCGTCGGCAAGCCATAGCGTGCAGGCGAGAAAGGCGCCCTCGATCGGCTGTCGCTCGTCGCTGGCTTCGCGCGGATCGTGGCGCAGGACGAAGCCATTGCGCATCATGTGCTGCTCGATCGCGGCGATCGTGCCGCGCACCCGCGGGTCCGACGGCGGCAGGAAACCAACCGAGGGCAACAGCAGGATGCTGGCATCGAGCAGGCGCGAGCCGTAGGATTCGACGAACGTGTTCTGCGCACTGTCGAAGCCCTTCGCACAAACGTCGCGATGGATGGTCTCGCGCAGCGACCGCCACTTCTCGAGCGGCGCCTTGAATCCGAAAGTCTCGGCACTCTTGATGCCGCGGTCGAACGCGACCCAGGTCATGATCTTGGAAAACACGTAGTGCTTGGGATCGCCGCGCCGCTCCCAAATACCGTGATCCGGCTTGTCCCAGACATCAGCGAGATGGTCGAGCACCGCGCATTCCAGGCCCCAGCTTTCCTCGCCGAGCTGCAGCTTGGTCATGCGCGACTGGTGAAACACGTCGATCAGCTCGCCATACACGTCCAACTGAAGCTGCGCATGCGCGGCATTGCCGATCCGCACCGGCTGGGCGCCTTGGTAGCCGGGCAGCCAATCCGCCTCCCACTCCCAGAGCCGGCGCTGGCCCTTGATGCCGTACATGATCTGCATGTTCGCCGGGCTGCCCGCGGCGGCACGCAACAGCCAATTGTGCCAGGCCATGGCCTCTTCGGTGTAGCCCGAATTCATCGCGGCCAGCAGCGTGAAAGTGGCATCACGCAGCCAGCAGAAGCGGTAATCCCAATTCCTGGCGCCGCCGAGCTTTTCAGGCAATGAGGTCGTGGGTGCGGCGACGATGCCGCCCGTCGGATCGTAGGTCAGCGCTTTCAGCGTGATCAGCGACCGCATGACGAGCTTGCGGTGCTCGCCCCGGTAAGTGGAACGGCCGCACCAGTCGGTCCAGAAATCTTCGGTTTCCTGCAACGCAGTTGCGGGATCGATCGGGTCGGGCGGCGGCAGATGCGACGGACCGTAGGAGAGCACGAAGGGAATGGTCTCGTCCGCGCCGATATCGAAATCGGCGACCGTGGTCAGGTCCTCGCCCCGCGTCTCCACGGGCGTACGCAACACCGTCATATCTTGCCCGCAGATCGCAAGCAGCGCGGAGCGGTCCTCGCTGCGCTTGACCCAAGGAATGTCGTTGCCGAAGCCGAAGCGGATGATCAATTCCATCCGCATTTTGACCTTTCCGCGCAAGCCCCGCACCAGACGAACGATGTCGGAGGCCTTCCCGCGTGGCGGCATGAAATCAATCAACGCGACGGCGCCATCGGCGGTCTCGAACTGAGTCTCCAGAATCAGCGTGTCGTCCCAATAGCGGCGCGAAGATCTCGTGATCTGATCGGCTGGTGCGATCCTCCAGCGGCCGTTTCTCCTGTCGCCGAGCAGCGCGGCAAAGCAGGCGTCGGAATCGAAAGCAGGCCAGCATAACCAGTCGATCGATCCGTCGCGGCCCACGAGAGCCGCGGTTTCGCAATCGCCGATCAGGCCATAATCTTCAATTCTCGAGGACAATGTCGTTCACCGATGCCGTCCCGATTTAGTCCTTGATGTGCGTGCGTTCCCCCGTTGCCGCCTTCAGCGCCGCGACGTCAACGGCCGAGGCGATCTGATCGACCGCAACGGGCACCCGCTGCCGCCAGTTTGGGTGTTCATTGATGGTGCCGGGAATGTTGGGCTGGTCGATGACGCCCAACAAATCCTCCAACGAGATCGCAAGCAGGCGCGATCTGGTCCGCGCCAGCAAGCTCACGACCGAATAGAGGTCATGCCTTCCGATGCCGCAACTGCGCAGCGCCTCGTCCAGCATGCCGAGCGCGTGCCAGCGCGCCTCATCGCTTTCGCCCGGATCGATCCCGAGCGAACGCTTCAGCTTGAGATCGCTGAACGAGCGCCAGCCGGCGTAGCTTGCGAGATCGTGGGTGTTGAAGGTGATGAGCGCATTGGGCGAATAATGATCAATACCGCGAAAGCGTCCCTGCTCGTCGCGCTCGAACATCATCACCTGGTACGACCAGACGCCCCAATCGGCAATCTGCTCGCGAAAGCCCGCCGGCACCGTGCCGAGGTCCTCGCCAATGACGACGCAGGCGTGCGCGACACTCTCCAGCGCGGTGACGGCGAGCAGCGCCTCGAAGGGCATTTGCACATAGGCGCCATTGTCGGGCCTGAAGCCGTGCGGCACCAGATAAAGCCGCTTCAACCCGAGCACGTGGTCGAGCCTGATTGCGCCGGCATAGCGCATTGAGGCGCGGAGCATGTCGCGGAACGGCTGGAACGCGTGGAGCTCCAGGCCCGCCGCATTGAAACCCGCCAAGCCCCAGTCCTGGCCCTGGGTATTAAGGGCATCGGGCGGCGCGCCAACGGCGAGTTGTCGCGAGATCGCGTCCTGCTCGTTCCAGGCATCAAACCCATCTGATTGCACGCCGACGGCAACATCGAGATAGAGCCCGACCTTCATTCCGAGCCGGCCGGCAAAATCCTTGCAGGCTTGGAGCTGCCGATCGGCCGTCCATTGCGCGAATTCGATGAATTCGATTTCCCGCCCATCGGCACCCGCGCGCATGTCGGCGCATTGGGCCTCGCTGGGGCGCCGCCACTGCTCCGGCCATTCCCACCATGGGATACCGAAACGGTGCCGCAGCACTTCGAAGCAGGCGAAGCGCTGCAAGAGCGCGCCACGTTCTTTGCGGAATTGGTCAAAATCACGCCGACGTTCGAGCGCAGGACTAGACGTGAAATGTTCGAAAGCAAGCCGCAGCGCCGACCACTTCAGGTCGGCAACCGCAACATAATCGACAACGTCGAGCGCGCGCAGCCGCGTCAGCGTCTCGCCGTTGCGCGAAGCCGTATCACGCGGCAATTCGGGGATTCTCTCCACATCGACATAGAGCGGATTGAGAAACAGCCGGCTGTTCGGCGCATAAGGACTGCAATCCGCGGGGCGATCATCGAACAACGCATGCAGCGGATTGAGGCCGACGCCATCCGCGCCGAGGTGGCAGGCGAGGTTCAGAAGCGCTTCGAGATCGGTGAAATCGCCAATGCCCCAGTTGCGCTGGGAACGAACGCCGTAGAGTTGGACCGCGAGCAGCCAGCAGCGGTCGAAATCACCCTCGAACGCCCGGCGCGGCGTTACGATCAGCGGCAGCTCTTCCCTGCTCCCCGCAGCATCGGCCAGATGCAGGCGGTAGACGCCGATTGCGAGATCATTGGGCCAGTGCACGGCCGGCTCCGCCGCCTGCCCCTCTGCGACAGTTTGCCCGCCCGCGACAATTTTCCAGCGCAAGGGGAAGGCAGCCTCCCGGCTGAACTCGCTTTGCGAGGGATGACCCTGTCGGATCACCACCGGGCCCGGCAAGACGCGACACGGCGCCGACGCCGGCATGGCGTCGACAATAAGCTGGAGCGCGGCCTGATCCGTCACACGGGCGCGACCTTGACCGTCGATATATTCGCTCTGGATTCCGAGATTTCTGGCTGTAGCGTAGATGTCCATTCGGCACGCGCTTTGCACGCGAGGCCCTCGCGGGCCGTCGCAAATTTCTCCAAATACCGGAAGAGGATAGCCGTGTTTAACTCTCAGATATCCTCGACGTTCCCCGGGGAACCAATGGCCGGGAATAGGCTTTTTATATGGGTTGCGAGCGTCTCCTTGTCTGTCTGACGAAACGGGACCTCAATTCCATGTCTATGGCATCACCGTGAACAAAACTGCTCAAATTGTCGAGGGCGCCACGACCAGCGGCGCCTTCCATATTGAAGACGTCTATCCATTGATCGACGGCGGCCGCTTTCCGGTGAAACGGATCGTCGGCGAGCGGATCGAGGTGTGGGCCGATATCTACCGTGACGGACACGACGTCACTGCGGCGGCGCTGATCTGGCGGCCCGAGAATGAGCGCGAGTGGCGCCGCACGCCGATGACTCTGCACAGCAACGATCGCTGGTTCGCCGCTTTCGTGCCCGACACGCTTGGTCGCCATGTCTATGCCATCGAAGCCTGGACCGATGAATTCGCGACCTGGCGCCACGGTTTCGAGTTGAAGCAGAAGGCGGGGGTCGACGTCAGCGTCGATGCCATCGAAGGCGCGGGCATGCTGACGAAGGCGGAGGCTCCGGACCCGGAGACGGCTGCCCTCATCGTCCGGCAATGCGAGCTGTTCCTGCAGAATGGCGATACCTCCGCGCTGCTCACGGCAGAGTTGCAGGATGCCATGGCTGCAAGCCAGGCGCGGCCAGACCTGACGCGGTCGCAGCTCTTTCCCCTCGTCATCGACCGCCCGCGGGCGCGCTACGGCACCTGGTACGAGATGATCCCGCGCAGCCAGAGCACCGTCGCGGGCCGACACGGCACCTTCAAGGACTGCATCGCGCGCCTTCCGGATGTCGGGGCGATGGGCTTTGACGTGATCTACTTCACCCCGATCCATCCGATCGGCCGGATCAACCGCAAGGGTCGTAACAATTCGGTGACCGCTGCGGACGGCGATCCCGGTAGCCCCTATGCCATCGGTGCCGCCGAGGGCGGCCATGATGCCGTGCATCCGGAATTGGGCACCCTGCAGGATTTTCGCGAGTTCGTTGCAGCCTGCACCGCGCTCGGCATGGAAGTCGCGCTTGATTTTGCGGTGCAATGCTCACCCGATCATCCCTGGCTGAAAGAGCACCCGCAATGGTTCAAGCGGCGGCCCGACGGCTCGATGCGCTATGCGGAAAATCCGCCGAAGAAATATGAGGATATCGTCAACCCCGATTTTGCATCGGAGGACGCCGGAAGTCTGTGGAACGCGCTGCGCGATGTCGTGCTGTTCTGGGTCGATCAGGGGGTCAAGATCTTCCGGGTCGATAATCCGCACACGAAACCGTTGCGGTTCTGGGAATGGCTGATCAAGGAGGTGCAGCGTCGCCATCCCGACGTCATCTTCCTGGCCGAAGCCTTTACCCGCCCGAAACTGATGAAGGGCCTCGCGAAGCTCGGCTTCACCCAGTCCTACACCTATTTCACCTGGCGCACGCAGAAGTGGGAAATCGAGCAATATCTGAACGAGCTCACTGGCTACCCAGAGCGGGATTTCTACCGCCCGAACTTCTTCACCAACACGCCGGACATCCTGCCCTACCATCTGCAGGGCGGCGAGCCCTGGATGTTCAAATCGCGCGTTGCGCTCGCGGGCACGCTCTCGTCGACCTACGGCATCTATAACGGCTTCGAACTGCTGGAATACGAGCCGATCCCGGGCCGCGAGGAGTATCTCGATTCCGAGAAATACGAAATCAAGGTGCGCGACTGGAATAAGCCCGGCAACATGAAGTCTTATATCAGCGAGCTCAACCGCATCCGGCGCGAGAACTCGGCGCTGCAGCAGACCTCCAACCTGCGCTTCGTCGGGATCGAAGACGGCAACGTCACGGGGTTCGTGAAGCAGTCGGTCGACCAGACCAATACGGTGGCGGTGGCGGTCGCGCTGTCGCGCGGCGTCCACGAATTCTGGCTGCCGCTTGGCGATACGATGGTCACCGTGAACGGCGAGCGCCGGCACGCGGCCGCAGTGGAGAACCTTGTCACCGGCGAACGATCCGCGCTGGATTGGGGCGGCATCCGCTTGCGGATCGATCCTGATCGCGACCCCGCGCTGTTCTTCCGCTGCCTTGCATGAGTGGCGTCATGAACGTGCTGTCAGCCATCGATACCGAAGAGCTACCCGTCACCGCTCTTGACGGCGACGAGCTCTGGTACAAGGACGCGATCATCTATCAATTGCACGTCAAGGCCTTTGCCGACAGCAACAATGACGGCATCGGCGATTTCGCCGGCCTGACGGAAAAGCTCGGCTATTTGCAGGATCTCGGCGTCACCACACTGTGGCTGCTGCCGTTCTACCCCTCGCCCGGCCGCGACGACGGCTATGACATTTCCGATTATGGCTCCGTCAATCCCGATTTCGGGACGATGAAGGACTTCAAGCGCTTCATCCAGGAGGCGAAGAAGCGGGGCCTTCGGGTGATCACCGAGCTCGTGATCAACCATACTTCCGACCAGCATCAATGGTTCAAGCGCGCCCGGCGCAGCCATCCCAATTCGAGCGCACGCAACTGGTATGTGTGGAGCGACACCGACCAGAAATATGCGGGCACGCGCATCATCTTCACCGATACCGAGAAGTCGAACTGGACCTGGGATCCGGAAGCCGGACAGTTTTACTGGCATCGTTTCTTCTCGCACCAGCCCGATCTCAATTTCGACAATCCGCGCGTGGTCAGCGCCATAATGCAGGTGATGAAGCGCTGGCTCGATGCGGGCGTTGACGGATTCCGGCTCGACGCTATTCCTTATCTGTGCGAGCGCGAGGGCACCAACAACGAGAACCTGCCCGAGACCCACGCCATCATCAAACGCCTGAGGGTCGAGCTCGACGCATATTCCAAGAACAAGGTGTTCCTGGCGGAGGCCAATCAATGGCCGGAGGACGTCCAGGAGTATTTCGGCCAGGGCGACGAGTGCCATATGGCCTATCACTTCCCGCTGATGCCGCGCATCTACATGGCGATCGCGCAGGAAGACCGCTTTCCCATCACCGACATCCTGCGGCAGACGCCGGATATCCCGCCGAACTGCCAATGGGCGCTGTTCCTGCGTAACCACGACGAACTGACGCTGGAAATGGTCACGGACGTCGAGCGCGACTATCTGTGGTCGACCTACGCGCATGACCCCCGCGCGCGCATCAATCTCGGCATCCGCCGGCGGCTTGCGCCGCTGATGGACAATGACCGGCGCAAGATCGAGCTGATGAACTCGCTTCTGTTCTCGTTTCCGGGCACGCCGATCATCTACTACGGCGACGAGATCGGAATGGGCGACAACATCTATCTCGGCGACCGCAACGGCGTGCGCACGCCGATGCAGTGGAGTCCCGACCGCAATGGCGGCTTCTCGCGTTGCGACCCCGCGCGGCTTTATGCTCCCCTGATCATGGACCCGGTCTACGGCTATGAGGCGGTCAATGTGGAGGCGCAGTCGCGCAGCCTGTCCTCGCTGCTATCCGCCACCAAGCGATTGATCTCGGTGCGCAAATCGACGCTGGCCTTCGGCCGCGGTAGCATGACCTTCATCCGCCCGACCAACCGCGCGGTGCTGGCCTATGTCAGGCAGTACAAGGACGAGGTCATTCTCTGCGTCGCCAACCTGTCGCGCGCCGCGCAGGCGACCGAGCTCGACCTGTCGCCCTGGAAGGAGCGCATTCCGCTGGAAATGCTCGGCCGCACGCGCTTTCCGGCGATCGGCGAACTGCCTTACATGGTCACGCTCGCGCCCTACGGCTTCTATTGGTTCCAGCTCCAGGAGCGCGATAAATCGGAGCCGCCGCCGCCGCGCGCGTTGCCCGAATTCGAGACGTTGGTGGTGCCGGTCAATTCGACCTGGGTGTCGCTCGCCCGCACGCGCGGCGTGTTCGAGCGCGACGTGCTGCCGGGGCATTTGGCGCGGACGCGCTGGTTCCCCGAGCGCGACCCGAAGGAAATCCATCCTCACGTGACGTCCGCCGTGCCGTTCTGCGACATCGGCGACAATCGCCCGTGGCTCGCATTCTTCGAGACCACGCTGCACGGTGTCACCAGCCGCTACGTACTGCCGATGCAGATCGAATGGGTGCGCTTCGATCGCGAGCGCTATAATCCCAAGGCATTGGCGGCCGTGCGCCAGGGCGCGCGCGAAGGCACGCTGCTCGATGTTGCGAGCGATCATATCTTCATCGCCCTGTTCCTGCGCAATTTGCGGCAGCACCTTGCAGTCGACGAGAACGGCCTGAGATTGGAATTCCGGCCGACCACTAAATTTTCGGACCGCCCGATCCATCAGCCCCACAGCGTTCGCGCGGTCGAGACCGAACAGTCCAACTCCACCGCCCTGGTCGACAACGACTATGTCGTGAAGATTTATCGCAAGCTGGAGCCTGGCATTAATCCCGAGATCGAGGTCGGCCGCTTTCTCACCGAAGTCGCGGGCTTTGCCAACACCCCGGCGCTGCTCGGGAGCTGCGAATTCATCGAAGGCGATCAGCACAGCGCGATCGGCGTGGTGCATGCCTTCGTGCAGAACCAGGGTGACGGCTGGACCGTGACGTCGGCCTATCTCGATCGCTTCGTCGACGAGCAGCGGGTGCTGGCCGCGAGCGAGCATCCGAGCGAAAGCGAACAACTGCCGCCCTATCTGCGCCTGATCGCGCAAACCGGGCGGCGGGTCGCCGAGATGCACCTGGCGCTTGCGAGCAATTCCGAGCTCGCCGACTTCGCGCCGGAGCCGACCCGCCCGGAGGATACCGAGCGCTGGATCGCCGACGTCATGACGCGGGTCGAGCGCGTATTCGACACGCTGAAGCAGCGCCGCGATAGCCTCAAGGAGGCCGATCGTCCGCTGGTCGATCAACTGCTCGCGCAGCACCCCAGCCTGGAAGACCAGCTCCGCGCCCTGTTGCCGCCCGATATCGACGGGCTCAACATCCGCCATCACGGCGATTTTCATCTGGGCCAAATGCTGATCGTCAAGGACGATATCTTCATCATCGATTTCGAAGGAGAGCCGCGCCGGTCGCTGATCGAACGGCGGCGCAAGGCCCCGGCCGCGCGCGACGTCGCGGGCCTGATCCGCTCCATCGACTATTCCGTGACGGCCGCGCTCGAGCGCGCGCTGAAGGTGGCGGCGGACGAACAGGGTAAGCTGGCCGCAGCGCTGGCCGACTGGCGCGACCGCTCGACCGCCGCCTTCATAGCCGGTTACCGCGAGATCATGACCAACCAGCGGCTGTGGCCCGCCGATCCGCGCGCCGCGCAAGACCTGTTGAACTTCTTCCTGCTGGAAAAAGCATTCTACGAGATCGAATATGAGCTGTCGCACCGGCCGGAATGGCTGCGCGTCCCGCTCACCGGAGCCATTCGCATCTTGACCCCCGAACCCGTCCACGAGGCCTCATGAACAAGCTCTCCGCGGAGGCCTACGCGATCATCGAAGGCCGCCACTCCGATCCCTTCCGCTACCTCGGCCTGCACAAGGAAGGCGACAAGACCGTGGTGCGCGCATTCCTGCCCGAAGCCTCCAAGGTCGAGGCGATCGGCGAGCGCGGCGACGTCGCATCGCTTGCCCGCATTCATGATGCCGGCCTGTTTGCCGGCGCGCTGCCGAACGGCCCCGAGCGCTATCAATTGCGCGCCCAGTTCGGCGACGACGTCGTCGATCTCGAAGATCCCTACCGCTTTCCTCCCGTCTTGAGCGACTTCGATCTCTATCTGCTCGGCGAAGGCACGCATCAACGGCTCTATGACAAGCTCGGAGCCCACCCACTCGTAGTCGACGGCGTCGAGGGCATCGCCTTCGTGGTACTGGCGCCGAACGCGCGGCGGGTCAGCGTGGTCGGCGATTTCAATTTCTGGGACGCGCGGCGGCATCCGATGCGCGTGCGCGGCGTCGGCTACTGGGAGCTGTTCATCCCGCACGCCAAGGTCGGCGATCACTACAAGTTCGACATTGTCGGCCCGCAGGGTCAGCCGCTGCCGCTGAAAGCCGACCCGCTGGCCTTTGCGACGGAGGTGCGCCCCAAGACCGCATCGATCGTTTTTGACGAGACCAAGATTCGGCATCCGCGTCCGCTGCCCGCGGGAATCAACGCGCTGGGCGCACCGATCTCGATCTATGAGGTGCATCTGGGCTCCTGGCGCCGCAAGGGCAACAATGAGTGGCTGACCTATCGCGAGCTGGCCGAGCAGCTACCCGCCTATGCCCGCGATCTCGGCTTCACGCATGTCGAGTTTCTGCCCGTCAGCGAGCATCCCTTCGACGGCTCCTGGGGCTATCAGCCGACGGGGCTGTTCGCACCGACCAGCCGCTTCGGCCAGCCGGAGGACTTTGCCGCTTTGGTCGATGCCTGCCATCGCGAGGGGCTTGGCGTCTTGATCGACTGGGTGCCCGGACATTTTCCGGACGACCCGCACGGGCTCGGACATTTCGACGGCACCGCGCTTTACGAGCACGCCAACCCGCTGCAGGGCCGGCACCTCGACTGGGGCACGTTGATCTATAATTATGGCCGCACCGAAGTGGTCAATTTTCTGGTGTCGAATGCGCTGTTCTGGCTCGAGCGCTACGGCGTCGACGGGCTTCGCGTCGACGCCGTAGCCTCCATGCTTTATCTCGACTACAGCCGCCCGGCCGGGGCCTGGATTCCGAACAAATATGGCGGCAGAGAAAATCTCGAGGCCATCGAGTTCTTGCGCCGCTTCAATACCGAAGTGTTCGCCCGTTTTCCGCAGGCCACCACGGCGGCCGAAGAATCCACCGCCTGGCCGCAGGTGTCGCGCCCGGTCGAATTCGGCGGCCTGGGCTTCGGCTACAAGTGGAACATGGGCTGGATGCACGACACGTTGCGCTACATCGGCAAGGATCCGATCTATCGCAGACATCACCATGGCGACATCCTGTTCGGCCTGCACTACGCCTTCTCGGAAAATTTCATCCTGCCGCTGTCGCACGACGAGGTCGTCCACGGCAAACGCTCGATCCTGGGACGCATGCCCGGCGACGAGTGGCGGCGCTTTGCCAACCTGCGCGCCTATTACAGCTTCATGTTCGGCCATCCCGGCAAGAAGCTGATGTTCATGGGCTGCGAATTCGGCCAGGAGCGCGAATGGGCGCATGAACATTCGCTCGACTGGCACCTGCTCGAGCAAAAGAAATACGCCGGCATCCAGTCGCTGGTCCGCGATCTCAACCGGCTCTATCGCGCACTGCCCGCGCTGCACGAGCTGGATTGCGATCCCGCTGGCTTCGAATGGCTGATCACGGATGACGCCGACAACAACGTGTTTGCCTGGATGCGCAAGGGCAATGAGGCGCGGGCGCGTTGCCTGGTCGTGGTGAATTTCTCGCCAAACGTGTACTATAATTACCGCGTCCGCGTGCCGTTTGCCGGCAAGTGGTACGAGGTTTTCAATTCGGACTCGGCGCATTACGGCGGCAGCAATGTCGGAAATATCGGTGAGGTTCTCGCGTCAGAGGAGCTGGTGCCGGAGCTCAGCCTCACGATCCCGCCGCTGGCAGCGATATTCCTGGTACCGGAAAACTAAAACATGCGATTGAGCGCCGGAACCCATGCCCGCCTCGGTGCAAGCTGGGACGGCCGGGGCACCAATTTTGCCTTGTTCTCCGCCAACGCCACCAAGGTCGAACTATGCCTGTTCGACAGCCAGGGTCGTCGCGAGCTCGAACGTATCGAATTGCCCGAACGCAGCGAGGACGTCTGGCACTGCTATCTCAACGACGTCTCGCCGGGACAGCTTTACGGCTATCGCGTCCACGGCCCCTATGAGCCGGAGCATGGGCATCGCTTCAATCCCAACAAGCTCCTGCTCGATCCCTACGCCAAGCGCCTCGCGGGCAGGCTGGTGTGGAGTGACGCGCATTTCGGCTACCGCACCGGGAGCCCGCGCGAGGACCTCTCCTTCGATCGTCGTGACAATGCGCGCGGGATGCCGAAGGCCGTCGTGGTGGACGAGACCTTCAACTGGGGCCGCCGCGAAATCCGCCCGAGCATTCCCTTCGACGAGACCATCATCTATGAGGCGCACGTCAAGGGACTGACGCAGAAGCGCGAAGACGTGGCGCCCAATCTGCGCGGCACCTATGGCGGCCTGTCATCGCCAGCCATGATTGCGCATCTGAAGCGGCTCGGCGTCACCACGATCGAGCTGTTGCCGATGCACGGCTTCATCGACGATCGGGCGCTGGTGGAGCGGAAGCTTGCCAATTACTGGGGCTACAACACGCTCGCCTTCTTCGCGCCGGAGCCGCGCTATGCGCAGGACAATGCGCTCGATGCCTTTCGCACCACCGTGGCGCGCCTGCACGATGCCGGCATCGAGGTGATGCTCGACGTCGTCTATAATCACACCGCCGAGGGCAATCATCTCGGCCCCACACTCTGCTTCCGCGGCATCGACAATGCCTCCTATTACTGGCTGATGCCGGACAACCCGCGCTATTATGACGACTTCACCGGCTGCGGCTCGTCGGTCAACCTCAGTCATCCGCGCGTACTGCAAATGGTGATGGATTCGCTGCGATACTGGGTCGAGGTTTGCCATGTCGACGGCTTTCGCTTCGATCTTGCCACCACGCTGTGCCGCGGCCCGAACGGCTTCGATCGCCGCTCTTCCTTTCTGACTGCAGTGCGCCAGGACCCGGTGCTGGCAAGCGTGAAACTCGTTGCCGAGCCGTGGGACCTTGGGCTCGGCGGCTACCAGGTGGGCGCATTTCCCTCGCAATGGTCGGAGTGGAACGACCGCTATCGCAGCGCGATGCGGCGTTACTGGAGCGGCGAAGGCAGCCTGATCGGGGAGATCTCGGGACGAATGACCGGCTCCTCCGACCTGTTCAACCACGATGGCCGCGTGCCGCGCGCAAGCATCAATCACATCACCGTCCACGACGGTTTCACCTTGGCCGATTTGTTCAGCTACAACCAGAAGCACAATGAGGCCAATGGCGAGGACAATCGCGACGGCTCCAACGACAACCTCAGCAACAATTGCGGCGTCGAAGGGCCGACCGACGATCCCGACATCCTCGCGCTGCGGCGTCAGCTTCGGAAGAACCAGCTAGCCTGCCTTTTTATGGCGCAAGGTGTGCCTCTCATCCTGGCAGGCGACGAGGTCGGCAACACTCAATTCGGCAACAACAATGCTTATTGCCAGGACAATGAGGTTGGCTGGGTATTGTGGGATGGGCTCGGCCGCGAAGGTGACGATCTCATAGATTTTATCGGCCACATGACCGAGTTGCGCCGCCGCTTTCCGCAGTTGCGCAACCGGCGCTGGCTCGACGGGCGGCGCTCCGATGGCTCGTTCGGCGTGTTGTGGCTGCGGCCGGACGCCGAAGAAATGAAGGAGGAAGACTGGAAATTTCCCGAAGGGCGTTTTCTCGCCTATGTGCTCGCTCCTTTGGAACAAGGACGGCCGCCGATCTTTATCGTCCTAAATGCCGCCCTCGAAGAGATCGCCTTCAAGCTGCCGACGATGACCGAATACAAGAGCTGGCGACAGGTCCTCAACACGACCGAGGCCAAACAAGCCCCGGCCGACTTTACCGCGGGCGCCGATCACAAGGCGCCACCCCGCTCGGTGCTGGCCTTTGCGGGTTCGGCATGAGAACGCGGCAATTCGGCGCCAGCCTGACCGACGCTGGGGCCATGTTTCGCCTCTGGGCGCCGGCCGCAAGCCGCGTGGACCTGATCCTGGACCAACCGCAGCTAATGCAGCGCGGCGGGGACGGCTGGTTTTCCGCCGACGTTGCCGGACTCAAGGCCGGCACGCGTTATAAATTTCGCATCGATGACGAGATCGATGTGCCCGATCCGGCCTCCGACTTCCAGCCGGAAGACGTCAACGGGCCGAGCGAAGTGATCGACCACAACCGCTTCCAATGGCACGCAAGCGACTGGCGCGGACGTCCCTGGCACGAGGTTGTGCTACTGGAAAGCCATGTCGGCACCTTCACACGCGAAGGCGGCTACCGCGCCATGATCGGCAAGCTCGACCATCTCGTCGAGACCGGCATCACCGCGCTCGAGCTGATGCCGCTCGCCGATTTCGCGGGGCAGCGCAACTGGGGCTATGACGGCGTGCTGTGGTACGCCCCCGACAGCGCCTATGGCCATCCCGACGATCTCAAGGCGCTGATCGATGCCGCACATCAGCGCGGACTGATGATGTTTCTTGACGTGGTCTATAACCATTTCGGACCCGAGGGAAATTATCTCGGGCGTTACGCGCCCGGCTTCTTCACCGACGCGCATACGCCTTGGGGCAGCGCGATCGACTATCGCGTGCCGGAGGTGCGCGCCTTTGCCATCGAGAACGCGCTGCATTGGCTGCGCGACTATCGCTTCGACGGCTTGCGGCTGGATGCGATCAACCAGATCCTCACCGAGCCGGGCGAGGTCCCGATGCTGCATGACTTGAGCCGGGCGGCCGGCGAACTCGCCGCCGAAACCGGCCGGCACATCCATCTTGTGCTGGAGAATGGCGACAATATCGCAAGCCTGCTCGACACCGCCGAGGAGCCGCCGCGCGGCAAGTACCGCGCTCAATGGAACGACGACTACCACCATGTCTGGCACGTGCTCTTGACCGGCGAATCCCACGGCTATTACGGCGACTATCAGCGTTCGCCGCTCACCGACATGGCGCGCTCGCTTGCTTCCGGCTTTGTCTATCAGGGTGAAGTCTCGGAGTTTTGGGGTGGCAGGCCACGCGGCGAGCCGAGCGGCCATCTCGCGCCCACGGCCTTCGTGAATTTCCTGCAGAATCATGATCAGATCGGTAACCGGCCGCTGGGCGATCGGCTCGAGTCACTGGCTGGCGCAAAGGGCATCGAGGCGGCGCTGACGGTAACCCTGCTCGCGCCGATGACGCCGATGCTGTTCATGGGCGAGGAATGGGGCTCGAAGGCGCCATTTCCCTTTTTCTGCGACTTTCACGGCGAACTCGCCGAGGCGGTCCGCAAGGGACGTCGCCGCGAATATGCCTGGGCCTATGCGCGCTATGGCGAAGAGGTCCCCGATCCGCTCGACATCACCACCTTCCAATCCGCCGTGCTCGACTGGCAATCGCGCCACACGCCGGCAGGACAGACGCGGCTGGCGCTGGTGCAGCGGCTGCTCAAGGTGCGCCAACGCGAGATCGCACCGCGGCTGTCGGGCGCGACCCTTGGCGAGGCTCAGGCGCGCGAGGACGGCCTGTTGACGGCGAGCTGGCGCATGGGCGATGGTGCGCGCCTGCATCTTCTGGCCAACCTGTCCTCCGCCGAGATCACCCACCACGCAACACAAAGCCAGGGCTCGCCGATCTGGGGCGGCGAACCCGGCGACCGTCTGCCGCCCTGGTCGGTGTTCTGGCGTCTCGGAGGGTGACATGCCTCCCGCTATCCCGCGGGCGACCTACCGCTTGCAGCTCTCCGCCGATTTCGATTTCGCCAAAGCGGCCGACATCATCCCCTATCTGCAAGCGCTCGGCATCACGCATCTCTATGCCTCGCCCTTCATGAAGGCGCGCCACGGTTCGACACACGGCTATGACATTGTCGATCACACCAGGCTCAATCCGGAGCTTGGCGGCGAGAAAGGCTTTGAACGGCTGAGCCGGGCGCTAAGAGCGCACGATCTCGGCCTGATTCTGGATTTCGTGCCCAATCATGTCGGGGTGCATTTTGCCGACAATCCCCGGTGGCTTGATGTGTTGGAATGGGGCGAGACCTCGCCCTATGCGGTCTCGTTCGATATCGATTGGGAGCAACTGCCCTATCGCGCACGCGGCGGCGTCCTCATTCCGATCCTCGGCTCCGCTTATGGGGAGGCGCTGGAAGCCGGCGAGATCGAGCTGCGCTATGATCCCGATGAAGGCAGCTTTTCCTGCTGGTATTTCGAACACCGCCTGCCGATTGCGCCGGAACGCTATGGCGAAATCTTGCGCGTGATCGTCAAGCACGCGGAGGCAGAGAACAGCGAAACGGGCAGGCGCATGCTCGAGCTTGGCTCGCGTTACCGAGGCCTCCGTCATCCCAACCGCAAGGAAGCGCCCGCCTTCAAGGCGGAGCTGAGAGAGATCGAAGGCTCCGCCGAGATCATCGCCCGCGGCCTTTCCGCCTATGGTGCAGGTCCCGGCCGCACAGCACAAACGCTCGCGCTGCATCATCTGCTCGAACGCCAGCATTACAAGCTCGGCCATTGGCGGCTCGCTTCGAGCGACATCAACTACCGACGGTTCTTCGATATCAACACGCTCGCCGGCCTGCGTGTCGAAGATGCCGGCACGTTTGAGGCCATCCACCGTCTGGTCAAGCGCCTGATCGCCGAGGGCAAGCTGCAGGGCATTCGGCTCGACCATATCGACGGCCTGCGCGATCCCGCACAATATTGCCAGAGGCTGCGTCGCCTGATCCGCGAGGCGCAGGGACAGCACACTGCCCCCTTCTATGTCGTGATCGAAAAGATCCTTGGCGGGGGTGAGCAGTTGCCCGCCTTCTCCGGCGTGCATGGCACGACCGGCTATGAGTGGATGAACGCCATCACGCAGGTGCTGATCGAGGTCAAGGGATTGCGATCGCTCGACGAGATCTGGCGCCAGATCAGCAACACGCCGCCGAGGCTCGATCCGGTGTTGAAGCAAGCCAAGCGGCGCGTGCTCGAAACCTTGTTGACCAGCGAATTTATCGTGCTGTCGCGCCTGCTTGCCAGGATTGCCAACGGTCATTATTCGACCCGCGACTATTCTGCGGACAGCCTGCGGCAGGCGCTGGAGCTCTACATCCTGCATTTCCCGGTCTACCGCACCTACATCACGGTGCCGGGCCCGACCGCACATGACCGAGCGCTGATCGAGCAGACGATCGAGCTGGCGCGCGCGGACTGGTTCGCCGCCGATGACGGCATCTTCGATTTTCTGCGCGATACCATCACCATGGACCTGCTCAAGCCCGGGCGGCCGGCGCACAGCGCGCTGCGCGTGCGCCGCTTTGCCTTGAAGCTGCAACAGTTCACCGGTCCGGTGATGGCGAAGTCGCTCGAAGACACGGGCTTTTATCGCTACCATCGCCTGCTGGCACTCAATGAGGTCGGGGGCAATCCTGCCTCAAACGGACTCTCGATCCCGGCATTTCACGCGATGATGTCGGCGCGCAACGACCAATGGCCGCATGGCATGACGGCCACGGCCACGCACGACACCAAGCGCGGCGAGGATGCGCGAGCGCGATTGGTCGCACTCACCGAAATCGCCGATGAATGGGCGGCGATCGTGGCCCGATGGAAGGTTTTGAACGCGCCGCACCTCGTCATCACGGGGGAGATGCGCGCGCCTTCGGTCACCGCGGAATACATGCTCTACCAGTCCCTTCTCGGCGCCTGGCCGGTGAGTGGCCACGATCCGACCTTCCTGGAGCGCTTCCAGGTCTATGCATTGAAGGCGGCGCGCGAGGGCAAGCAGGAGACGAGCTGGCTTAATCCCAACGCGGCCTACGAGGCGGGATTGCGAGACTTCATCGCCCGCATTCTCGATCTCTCCATCTCAGGCGAATTCTTGAGCGCGCTGGACGCGGTGGCCCAGCGGCTTGCGCTGCTCGGGGCACTCAATTCCTTGAGCCAGCTTTCGCTGAAAGCGACGCTGCCGGGCGTACCCGATTTCTACCAGGGCACCGAGCTCTGGGACTTCTCCCTGGTCGATCCCGACAACCGCAGGCCCGTCGACTTTGCCGCGCGCGAGAAGCTCCTGGCCATCATCGAAAGGCCTGACTGGGAGCGCCTCGCCGAAACGTGGCGAAGCGGCGAGATCAAATTCGCCTGGACGCGGCATCTCTTGAAATTGCGCAACGAGCTCGCCGACGTTTTCACGCAGGGTGACTATCAGCCGCTCGACGTCACAGGCCGTGATCGCGATCACGTCATTGCCTTCGCACGGCGCCGCGGCCGCGATGCGGCAATCGCCGTGGCCGCAAAATCCTTTGCGCCATTCACGCAAGGCGGCCGTACCTGGCCGCGCGCCGAGCAGTTTGAGGGCAGCATCGATCTGCGGGGGTTGACGCTCGAAGGCGCGCACGCGCGCGGCGGCGAGATCAGCCTCTCCTCGCTGTTTGTGCATTTTCCTGCCGCCGTCCTGAGAGCGCGAAGCGAAGCGCCGGCTAAACGAATCCGGCAGCGCGCGAGTGCCTGAAAAGCGAAAGGCCGTCCGGGATCGAATGGCCGGACGGCCCGGCGGATCTCGTGCCGACTCCAGGTCGGTTCCCTCCCTCCGCGCGTACTTCAGTATTTTGAGAGTTGGTTAACGACAAGTTAATGCCGGCGAGGAGCGACGATTTGCACAGACTTCATTGCTGCAACGCGGCGAGATGAAGGCGTGTTTCGAAGCGAAGCGCTCGCGCGCAAACAATCTCAGCTCTTCTTGCCGAGAAGCAATTGTCCGCGATTGCGAATCGCAGTCTGCGCGACCTCGGCAAATCGCTGCAGCAGCCAGGGCAACGTCACTTCCAGCCGAACTTGATCGTCGGTGACATCGATCTGGCCTGAAGCGGCTTGCCCGAGCGCGCGAACGCGGAAGAACATCCGGTTCTCCTCCCAGCGTTCTTCATCGACCTTCAGAACAGGCACGCTCGCGGCCGCACGCGTCAGTCCGCCTTTGAGACGGCGCGTTGCCTCCTCGCGGCCGAGCTGATGCGGAATCGAGACGACGAGCGGTGCGGACATCTCGGTGAAGTCCTTACAATGCCGATCGATGTAGTTGCCCACGGCTGGAAATAAAGATCACGGCGCGAATTATCGCATCGCAACACCGGAACCTTCAACTTTGGAATCGGTTTTCCGCCCGAGGCGCTCGCTCAATGGCGGCTGGAGGAGATGTTTATGTCGATTGCAACGATTGTCCTGATTATTCTCATCATCGCCCTGCTCGGCGGATTTTCCGGCCTCGGCGGCGGGCCGTTCTATGGCACCGGCTATTACGGCGGCGGCGGGCTCGGGCTCGTCATTATCATCCTGCTGATCCTGATTTTGTTGGGCAGGATTTAGAGCGCACTCCTCTTTCCCTTTGATAAGGCTGTCATCACCCGCGAAAGCGGGCGGTCCAGTATTCCAGAGGCGGAGCCGCGGCGTCCTGTGGAGGATGATGGGCGAGTGCGCCGCAATCAGCCAGCCTTCTTTTTTGCAAGCTTCGCGATCGCCGCCTTGATCGCGTACGCTGCATCATCGTAGCCCTGCCACGCTTTGCTTTTCGCAAGCAGCGTCGGCACAGTGCGCATGGTGAAGCGCTTCGGATCGAGGTCGGCCTTCACCTGCGTCCACGTGAGCGGCATCGAGACGGTGGCGCCCACACGCGCCCGCGGCGATAGCGGCGCAACCGCGGTCGACATGCGGTCGTTGCGCAGGTAATCCAAGAAAATCTTTCCCTTGCGCAGCCGCTTCGACATGTTGAGCAGGTAGCGCTCCGGCGCGTCGCCCGCCATCCACTGGCAGATGCCTTGTGCGAAGGACTTTGCTTCTTTCCAGCTCACCTTGTCCTTGGCGCCGTGGAGCAGCGGCACCACGACGTGCAGGCCCTTGCCGCCGGTTGTTTTACAGAAGCTCTCCATGCCGACATCGGCCAGGCGCTGCCGCATCTCCCTGGCGGCCGCAACCACCTCAGTGAAGTCAACGTCAGGTGCCGGATCCAAATCGAATACCAGGCGCCCGGGCGTATCGTAGGCATAAGGCGCGCAATTCCAGGGATGCAGTTCGAGACCGCCAATCTGCGCCACAGCGGCAAGTCCTTCGATCCGGTCGATCTGCAAATATGGCTTGCGGTCCCCCGAGACTTTGGCGAGCTCCAGATATTTCGGCGTCCCCTGCATGGCGTGCCGCTGGAAGAAGCATTCGCCGGTGATGCCGTCGGGACCGCGGATGATCGAGCAGGGCCGGCCCTTGATGTGAGGCATCAGCCAGTCGCCCACCGCTTCGAAATAGCGGGCCAGATCAAGCTTGGTGATGGGCTCGCCGTCGCCGCCATCGGGCCAGAACTCCTTGTCGGGCTTCGAGATCACAACGCCCATCACTTCGGAGCCGTTGCGCTCCGGCCTCGCGGAGCGCTGCAGCGCAGTCCTTGCGCGCGCGACCGGCCTGGCCACCTTGGTCATCACCGGCTCTTCCGCCTTGACCTCGCTCGCCGGCTTGTCCTGCCGCAAGCCCTTGAACGACGCCTGCCGGATATTGCCGTCGCCGGTCCAGCCGGCGAATTCGATTTCGGCAACGAGTTCGGGCGCCAGCCAATGCACCTCGCGCGTTTTACGCGGCGCGTTCTTGCCGCCGAACGGATTCTCGTCCGACTGCGCCTTCTTGAGTGCCGGCATGATCCGCCGCACCGTGTCCTGTCCAAAGCCGGTGCCGACCGTTCCGACATAGGCAAGATGGCCGTCGCGATAGACGCCGGCGAGCAGCGAGCGGAATTTGCCGTTGGTTGTCTTGTAGCCGCCGAGGACGACCTCATGCCCCGGCCGCGTCTTCGTCTTGGTCCAGCTTTCCGAGCGGCCGGAACGATAGGGCGCGCTGAGCTTCTTGGAGATGATCCCCTCCATCGAAAGCTTTCGCGCCGACTCCATCACCGCCTCGCCGTCGGCCTCGAAATGCTCGACATAGTGGATGCATTTCGCCTTGCCCCGCTGCGCATCGAGGATCCGCTTGAGCTGCGCCTTGCGCTCGGAGAGCGGCAGGCGCCGCAAGTCCATGCCTTCCGCGAACAGCAGATCGAAGGCAAAGAAGATCAGCTTGTCGGTCTTGCCGTCCGCGATCGCGGCTTGCAACGCGGAGAAATTCGGCACGCCCTTGGCATCGAGGGCGACGATCTCGCCGTCGATCATCACGTCGGGCAGCGCGCTCGCCTCGTCGGCGATCGAGGCAAACTTGTCCGTCCAGTCCAGTCCCTTGCGCGTCTTCAGCGTGGCTTCGCCGTTCTCGACCCGCAACTGCACCCGGTAACCGTCGAACTTGATCTCGTGGCCCCATCCTTCTCCGCTGGGCGGATGCTCCACCGAAGTGCACAGCTCTGGTGCCACGAAGTCTGCCATTAACGAGACCTTCCTGGCCTTCGCGGACGCCTTGGTTGCGGGACGCGCAGCGGCACCATCGCCGCGATTGGAATGCCAGACGGCATCGGGCTTGCCGCGGCCGTTCTTTGCCGTCATGAACGGTTTGGGCGACCTGCCCCTTCCTTCCGCGATCTCTTCCATGGTCCGGCCTGAGGCGACGGAGCGATCTTCCTCAAGGATATCGTTGGCTTCACCTTCGCGGACAAACTCGTCCAGATGCTTGATGAGGAGCCAGTTGGTGCGCTTGCCGCCGGTGCGGTCATGGCGCATGCGCACGAGCACCCAGCTCCCATGCAGCTTACCGCCATCGAGCGTGAACTTGAGGTCGCCTTTCTTGAAGCCGCGTGCGGGATCCTCGCCCTCCCAATAGCCGCGGTCCCAGATCATCACGGTGCCGCCGCCATATTCGCCTTTTGGGATAGTGCCTTCGAAATCGCCATAGTCGAGCGGATGATCCTCCACCTCGACCGCCAGCCGCTTGTCATGCGGATCGAGCGAGGGGCCGCGGGTCACCGCCCAGGATTTGAAGACGCCATCGAGCTCGAGCCGCAGATCATAATGCAGCCGCGTCGCGGCATGCTTCTGGATCACGAAACGCAACCGCTTGGACGGCGAGACTGGCGTCTCGCCCGACGGCTCCGAGGTCTTCCCGAAATCCCGCTTCTTCCGATAGGTAGAGAGCTCTCTCAGCAGCACGATCGATCTCGCTGGTTCGGATGGCGCGAAACCCTATCACGCACCTATCCGGAACCAAAACCCGCAACCCCCGTTGGGGTTCCTGTAACGTACTGGAAACGTTCGGAGATCGTGAATGGCCCCCCGCGCCTATTGGAAAGGCTCGCTCAAGCTTTCGCTGGTGACCTGTCCGGTCGTCCTCTATCCGGCAACAACTGCGGTGGCAAAGACCCGCTTTCATCTCATCAACAAAGAGACGGGCAACCGGCTGAAGCAGCAGATGGTGGATTCCGAGACCGGCGACGTCGTCGAGGGCGAACAGAAGGCGCGCGGCTATGAAATCAGCAAGGGCAACTACGTCGAGATCGACAAGGAGGAGCTGGACGCTATCCAGATCGAAAGTACGCATACGATCGACATCGACAGTTTTGTCCCCAAGGACGAGATCGACGAACGCTACCTCAACCATCCCTACTACATCGCGCCGGACGGAGCGGCCGGCGTCGATGCCTTTGCCGTCATTCGCGACGCCATGAAAGACCAGGACCGGGTGGCGCTTGCCCATATCGTGCTCACCAACCGCGAGCATGTGATCGCGATCGAACCCTGCGGCAAGGGCCTGCTCGGCACGACGCTGCGCTTTCCCTATGAAATGCGCGACGCCGACGACTATTTCGAGGACATCAGGAATCCAAGGATCACGAAGGACATGGTCGAGCTTGCGGGGCATATCCTGCGCAGCAAGGCGGCACATTTCGATCCCTCGCAGTTCAAGGACGAGTATGAAAACGCATTGAAGACGCTGGTGCGGCGCAAGGCCGCCGGCAAACCGATCAAGCTGCCCGAGCCGGAGGAGCGGCCAAGCAATGTCATCAATCTGATGGATGCGTTGAAGCAGAGCCTAAAGGGCAGAGCCGCCGCAAAACGGCCAAGCCATGCGGCAGAACGCCGTCGCACCTCGCATCGCCGCGCGGCCAGAAAGGCACAGCGCTCGCCGGCAAGGCACCGCAAGGCCGGCTAAATCGCGATTGCAAGCCAATGGGTGGGCGCAAAGCTTCGCCTCCGCGAAGCATCCAGAGCCGCGATTTTGGATTGCTTCGTCGCTTCGCTCCTGCCAATAACGGAGCCTACCTCTTCGACTTCCGCTTCTTCGACGTCTTCCGCTTCTTTGAGCTCTTTCGCTTTTTTGAAGACTTCTTGGGCGGCACTTTCTTGCCTTCCCGGCGTGCTTCCGACAGCCCGATCGCAATCGCCTGTTTGCGGCTCTTGACCTTGCGGCCCGAACGTCCGCTTCTCAATGTGCCGGTTTTGCGTTTCTTCATCGCGCGACCGACCTTCGCCGATGCTTTTCTGGAGTATTTCCGTGCCATGGTGATCCTCCCGGTGGCGATGGTGTAAATCATTGCCGCAGGCGTTGGTTCCACATTTGCAACAAGGACGGCGCTAGTCGGGCGCGCGCAGGCGATAGCCGATGCCGGTCTCGGTCAGCACGAATTGCGGACGTTCGGGGTCGGCTTCGATCTTCTGCCGGAGCTGACGCACATAGACGCGAAGATATTGCGCGTCGGTCAGTTCGTCCCAAAGCTCCTTCAAGAGAAAGCGGTGAGTTAGGACCTTGCCGGCGTGCTGCACCAGCACGCGCAAGAGCTCGTACTCCTTTGGTGACAGCTTTATATCGCGGTCGCCGACCTTGACGATGCGACGCACCAGATCGACCGAGAGGTCGCCTGTGCGAAACACCGGCCGCTCGCCTTGGGCTTGCAACTGATGCCGCAGCGCCGCGCGCAGGCGCGCCAGCAGCTCGTCCATACCGAAAGGCTTCGTCAGGTAGTCATCGGCGCCGAGATCGAGCGCCTGCACCTTGCCGGCCTCATCGCCGCGGCTCGACAATACCACGATCGGCACGCTGTCGTCGCGTGCCCGGATCACCCGCAACAGTTCATGACCCTGGATATCCGGCAGACCCAGGTCCAGAATGACCAGCGCGGGGCGCTGCGCGAGCAATTCGAGCGCCGCCTTGCCGTTCGGCGCTTCGAGAATCTCATAGCCCTGAGTGGTCAGGCCCATCCGCAGCAATTTGCGGATCGGCGGCTCGTCGTCAATGACAAGCACCTTGATCGGGCGCGCACTCATGCAGCGGTGTCCAGAGTCTTGACTTGCGCCGGAATCGGCAAGCGGATGGTCAGCACGGCGCCGCGGCGGTCGCTGCGGTTAGCGGCAAAGATCTTGCCGTGCATCGCCTCGATGAAGCCGCGCGAGATGGCAAGGCCCAGACCGGTGCCGGGACGCACATGGTCGGTCTTCTGTACCCGATAAAACTTGTCGAACACGCTCTCCAGCTCTCCCGGCGGAATGCCCTCGCCTTCATCGGCGACCTGCAGCGACACCGAATCCTTGTCGCGCAAGCTCCGGATCGAGATCGTGGTCTCCGGCGGCGAATATTTGGCGGCATTGTCCAAGAGATTGAACAGCACCTGCTCGAACAACACGGCGTCAAGCTCCAGCATCGGCAGATTCGCGTCCAACTCCAGCGAGATCTTGTGCCGCGCCAGGATCTTGCCGGCGCGCCGAAGCGCGCTGCCCACGATCTCGCCGACATCGTGAAGCGCGGTGTTCGGGACGATGGCACCGGATTCCAGCTTGGTCATGTCGAGGAGATTGGCGATGAAACGGTTGAGCCGTTCGGATTCGTCGATCACCGTGGCCAGCAGGTCGCGCTTCTGCTGGTCGGAAAGACCGCTCTCGAGATCGCGCATCGTGGACGCGGCGCCGAGCACGGAGGCGAGCGGCGTCTTCAGATCATGGGAGATCGAGGTCAACAGCGCCGAGCGCAGTCGCTCCGATTCAATCGTGCGCTTGACCTGATCCATGTCCTCCACCAGCAAGACCCGTTCGATCGCAAGCGCCCCCTGGTCGACCAGCGCGTCGAGCAGCCGGCGCTGGTCCGGCGTCAGCAACGGTCCGGTTCGGTCGTTATCGATGCCGATCACGCCGATCGAGCCGCGGCCGGTGCGCATCGGCAGGAACAAGCGCTTGGCGCCGGGCAGCGTGTCCGAACCGCGACCCGCGGGCCGGTCGTTGCTCCAGGCCCAGTTCGCGGCGGCAAGATCGGCCTGGTCGAGCTGATCCTCGGGCGGATAGCCGGCCTTCACCGTCAGCACGCCCTGTTCGGGCAACAACAGCACGACCCGGACCTTCAGCATCAGCGCGGTCTGATACGCCGTCGCCCACAACACGTCATCCAACGTCGCCGTACCCGCAAGCTTGCGGCTGAATGCATAAAGCTGTTCGGTCATCCTGACGCGGCCGATCGCCGTGTCGGCTTGGGTGCGCACGCGGCCTGCGACATTCGACACCAGGATCGCGATCAGCATGAAAAAGAAGAAGGCCGCGATGTTGGTCGGATCTGTGATCGTGAAGGTATAGACCGGCGGCAGGAAAAAGAAATTGTAACACAACGAGGCCGCGACGCTCGCCAAGAGCGATGGCCACAAGCCATAGCGCACGGCGACCACCACGACGGCGGTCAGGAATACCAAATCGACGTTCTCGACCCCGAACCATGGCTGGATCAATTCAGCGACGGCAAGACCAACTGCCGAGATCGCAAGCGCCATCAGATAGGGCCGCGCATTAAAGGGTTCACTGCGCGCGGCCGTCTGTACCGCATTCTTCAGAACCGGCGCCGCCGGCAATTCCTCGCCGGCAATCACGTTGATGGTGATATTGCCGGCGCGGCGCACCAGGTCATGCACCACCGAGCCGCGCATGATCTCGAACAGTCGCGAACGCGTGGATTTGCCGATGATGATCTGCGTGACGTTATTGGCCTGCGCGAACTTGATGATGTCGTCGGCAATGCGCCGCTCCACACCGGGAATGGTGAGGGCCTCGCCGCCCAGCGCCTCGGCCAGCCGCAGGGTATCCGCCAGCCGATCACGCTCCTCATCGGTCAGTTGCAGGCTGCGCCGGGTCTCGATGCTGATCGCGGTCCAGGGCGCGTGCACCCGATCGGCCAGCCGCTTGGTGTAGCGCACGAGCCCCGCCGCGCGCGAATCCTCACTGACGCACACCAGGATGCGCTCGCCGGCGGCCCAGGGCCCGGCGATCGCATTGGCCTGCATATGGGTGAGTAGCTGCTCGTCGACCCGCTCGGCAGTGCGGCGGAGCGCCAGCTCGCGCAGGGCAGTCAGGTTTCCCGGCGAGAAATAATGCTCCAGCGCGCGCTCGGCCTGTTTGGGGACATAGACCTTGCCCTCCTTCAGCCGCTGGATCAGATCGTCCGGCGTGAGATCGATCAGCTCGATCTCATCCGCGCGGTCGAACACCGAATCCGGCACGGTCTCGCGCACCCGCACATGCGTGATCTGGGCGACCACATCGTTGAGACTTTCAATGTGCTGGATGTTGACTGCCGTATAGACGTCGATGCCGCGCGACAGCAACTCCTCGACGTCCAGGTAGCGCTTGGGATGGCGGCTGCCCGGCGCGTTGGTGTGGGCAAGCTCGTCGACGACCGCGATCCGCGGGTGGCGTGCGATCACCGCATCAAGGTCCATCTCCTCGATGATTTGGCCTTTATATTCGAGCCGCTTGCGCGGAGTGATTTCGAGCCCACGCAGCAACGCCTCTGTCTCCGCGCGGCCGTGGGTCTCGACGAAGCCGATCACGATATCGGCTCCGCCCTTTAACCGGGCATGCGCACTCTGCAGCATCTCGTAGGTCTTACCGACCCCGGGCGCAGCGCCGACGAAAATCTTCAGCCGTCCGACGCCGCCATGCTCGCGCTTTGCTGCCTCCAGCAGGGCTTCCGGCAGGGGCCGTTGTTCGGGATCGCGACGCTGATTTGCCATGGACCATTATAGACACAGGCAAGGTGGCTGCGCGAGCCTCGCATGCCTCATTTGGCCGCCGCATCGAGCGCGAGGTTCAGCGCCAGCACGTTAACCCGTGGCTCGCCAAGCAGCCCGAGCAGGCGGCCCTGCGTGTTCTGGCTGACCAGGTCGCGGACGCGCTCCTCTGGCATCCTGCGCGCCTTGGCGACGCGAGGCACCTGGAATAGCGCAGCCTCAGGCGAAATGTCAGGGTCGAGACCGCTGGCGGACGTTGTGACGAGATCGACCGGGATCGAGCTCGCAGGATTTTCGGCCTTCAGCTTCTCGACGTCGTCCTTGATGCGGTCGTTCAGCGCCTTGCTGGTCGGACCGAGATTGGAGCCACCCGAATTGGCCGCATTATAGGGTGCCGCAACGGTCTTGGTCGAATCGTTCGGGTCCGGCGCGGTGGTCGCCGACGGCCGGCCATGGAAATATCTGTCGCTCTTGAACTCCTGGCCGATCAGCACGGAACCGACGACCTTGCCGTCTCTTTCGATCAGGCTGCCTTGTGCCTGCCTCGGGAAGATCGCGCCGGCGACGCCGGTCATGACGAGGGGATAGGCCACGCCCGTGATTAGCGTGAGTGCCAGAAGCACAAATATCGCAGGACGAATTTCTCTGAGCATGTTTGTCTCCTAATTTCCTTCGTCATTCCGGGGCGCCTCGAAGCATCGCCCCGGAATGACGTCCGCAAGATTCCAAATCTGCCTCATCGCTGCGCTCGCAACGACAGCTAAGCCAGATGCAGGGCCGCGATCGCGAGGTCGATGGCCTTGATGCCGATGAAGGGAATGATGATGCCACCTAGACCGTAGATCAGCAGGTTGCGCCGCAGGAGCGCGCCGGCGCCGATTGCTCGATAGGCCACACCTTTCAAAGCGAGCGGGATCAGCGCGATGATGATCAACGCGTTGAAGATGATCGCCGAGAGGATCGCGCTCTGCGGGCTCGCCAAATCCATGATGTTGAGCACGTTGAGTTGCGGATAAAAGGCAAGGAACATCGCGGGGATGATGGCGAAATATTTCGCGACGTCATTGGCGATCGAGAACGTCGTCAGCGCACCGCGCGTCATCAAGAGCTGCTTGCCGATCTCGACCACCTCGATCAGCTTGGTTGGGTTGGAGTCGAGATCGACCATGTTTCCCGCCTCGCGGGCGGCTTGCGTGCCCGTGTTCATGGCAACGCCGACATCGGCTTGCGCCAGCGCAGGCGCGTCGTTGGTGCCGTCGCCGCACATCGCCACCAGCTTGCCCTTGGCCTGTTCGTCGCGGATCAGCTTCAGCTTGTCCTCCGGCGTCGCCTGGGCAAGGAAGTCGTCCACTCCGGCTTCGGCGGCGATGGCGGCCGCCGTCATCGGATTATCACCTGTGATCATGATGGTGCGGATGCCCATGCGACGTAGTTCGGCAAAGCGCTCGCGGATGCCTCCCTTGACGATGTCCTTCAGTTGCACGACGCCGAGCAGCCGGCCGTCCTTCGCCACCGCAAGCGGCGTTCCGCCCGACTTGGCGATCTCGTCTGCAATCGACTGGACCTCGCGCCCCACGTCCGATAGCGCCGCCGGCTGCACCATCCGCGCAACGTTGCCGGAAGCCACGAGCTGGGTGCCGCCAGTGACATAATTGAGGATGGCGTCGACCGCGCCCTTGCGCACCGACGAGCCGCCCGCATCGACGCCGCTCATGCGGGTCTGCGCCGTGAACGGAACGAACGTGGCGCCAAGTTCGCCCATATCGCGGCCACGGATGCCGTACTTCTCCTTCGCGAGCACGACAATGGAGCGACCCTCCGGGGTCTCGTCGGCGAGCGACGCAAGCTGCGCCGCATCCGCGAGCTCCTGTTCGGTCACGCCGCGCACGGGGCGGAAGGCGGTGGCCTGACGATTGCCAAGCGTGATGGTGCCGGTCTTGTCGAGCAGTAGGGTATCGACGTCGCCGGCGGCTTCGACCGCGCGGCCGGACATCGCCAGCACGTTGAAGCGCACCAGGCGATCCATGCCCGCGATCCCGATCGCCGACAAGAGAGCGCCGATGGTGGTCGGGATCAGGGTCACGAACAGCGCGACCAGGATCACGACCGAAATCTGTCCGCCGGCATAGGATGCGTAGCTGGGGATGGTGACGGTCGCGAAGACGAAGATGATCGTGAGCCCCGCGAGCAGGATGTTGAGCGCGATCTCGTTCGGCGTCTTCTGCCGCTCCGCACCTTCGACCAGCTTGATCATACGGTCGATGAAGGTCGAGCCCTGCTCGGCCGTGATGCGGACGCGGATCCAGTCCGACAGCACCTGCGTGCCGCCGGTGACGGCCGAACGGTCACCGCCGGATTCGCGGATCACGGGCGCGGATTCCCCGGTGATCGCCGCCTCGTTGACCGACGCAACACCTTCGATGACTTCGCCGTCGGACGGAATGGTGTCGCCGGCCTCGACCAGAACGATGTCGCCCATCTTGAGGCTGGTGCCGGGCACCAGACGATAGGTCCCATCGGAGCCGTTCAGCAGTTTGGCCTGGCTTTCCGTCCGTGTCTTGCGCAGCGATTCGGCCTGCGCCTTGCCGCGACCTTCGGCGACTGCTTCGGCGAAGTTGGCGAACAACACCGTGAACCACAGCCAGAGAATGATCTGGAAGGTGAAGAAGAGGTCGGCCCCGCCGGTGGCGAGATCACGCAGGAAGATGATGCTGGTCAACGCCGCCACGATCTCGACCACGAACATCACTGGATTCTTCATCATCAGCCGTGGATCGAGCTTGCCGAACGAGGCTCTGATCGCGGGCATCACGATCTTTGGATCCAGCATCGTAGCGACCGGCATCCGCTTATTCATCTTAACAACAGGTTCCATGGATGTAGCTCCAAATGCGCTCGCTCAGAACAGCGCGCCCGCGGTCATCGCGAGGTGTTCGACGATTGGCCCGAGCGCGAGCGCCGGGAAGAAGGTGAGGCCGCCCATGATCAGGATCACGCCGACGACGAGACCCACGAACAGGCCGCCAGTGGTTGGGAAGGTCCCCATCGACGGCGGAATCGATTTCTTGCCGGCCAATGAGCCCGCGATCGCCATCGCGGGGATGATCATGAAGAAACGGCCGACGAACATCGCAACAGCGCCGGTGAGGTTGTAGAATGGGGTGTTGCCGCCAAGCCCGGCGAAGGCCGAGCCGTTGTTGCCGGTCTGCGAGGTATAGGCATAGAGCGCTTCGGAGAAGCCGTGTGGGCCCGCATTGGTCATTGCGGCCACCGGTCCCGGCAGCACCACGGCCACAGCGGTCCAGCCCAGGATCATCAAGGGCAGCACCAAAATGGCGAGCATTGCCATCTTGACCTCACGCGCCTCGATCTTCTTGCCGACATATTCAGGCGTGCGGCCGACCATGAGGCCGGCGACGAAGATCGCGAGCACGACGAACAGCAGCATGCCGTACATGCCCGCGCCGACGCCGCCGACGACGATCTCACCAAGCTGAATGTTGATCAGCGGGATCATGCCGCCGAGCGCAGTGAAGCTATCATGCATGGCGTTAACCGCACCGCAGGAGGCAGCGGTGGTGACCACTGCAAACAGCGAAGACGCGACGATGCCGAAGCGGACTTCCTTTCCTTCCATGTTGCCGCCGGTGAGCCCCAGCGACGAAAGCATGGTGGTGCCGTTGGCTTCCGCCCAGTAGGTGACGATCACACCGGCCAGGAACAGCACGCCCATCACGATCAAAATCGCCCAGCCCTGGCGCTGGTTGCCGACCATGCGCCCGAACACGTTCGTCAGCGCGGCGCCGATCGCAAAGATCGAAATCATCTGCACGAAGTTGGAGAGCGCCGTGGGATTTTCGAAAGGATGCGCGGCATTGGCATTGAAGAAGCCGCCACCATTGGTGCCCAGCATCTTGATCGCGACCTGCGAGGCAACCGGGCCGACCGCAATGGTCTGCTTCGCGCCTTCCAATGTGGTGGCTTCGACGTAATCGCCGAGTGTCTGCGGCATGCCCTGCCAGACCAGGAAGAGCGTGTAGACGATGCAGATCGGCAACAGCACATAGAGCGTGCAGCGGGTGACGTCGACCCAGAAATTGCCGACCGTGCGCATCGAGGCACGTGCAAAGCCGCGGATCAACGCGACCGCGAGCACGATGCCGGTAGCCGCGGACAGGAAGTTCTGATGCGTCAGGCCGACCATCTGCGTCAGGTAGGAAAGCGTGCTTTCTCCACCATAGTTCTGCCAGTTGGTGTTGGTGACGAAGCTGATCGCCGTATTGAACGACAGGTCCTCGGCAACAGCGGACTGACCGGCCGGATTGAACGGCAGCAATGCCTGCAGCCGCATCAGCCCATAAATGATGAGGAAGCCGCCGACATGAAAGAGCAGCATGGCGGCCGTATAGTTCAGCCAATGCTGCTCGCGCCTCTCATCGACGCCGCCGATCCAGTAGATACCTGCCTCCACGGGACGCAAGACCGGCGACAGGAGGGTGCGCTCGCCGTTGAAGACCCGCGCCATGTACCAGCCGAGTGGTTTGACGAGCGCGACGACGATGACGCAATAAAGGATAATTTGAAGCCAACCGATGACGGTCATAGGAGTGAGCCTTTGAGGAGACGCGCTTTCAGGACCGGCGGATCAGAACCGCTCGGGCCGCAGTAGGGCGTAGGTCAGGTAGATCAACAGGCCGAGCGAGACGAGGCCGGCGAGCGAATAGTCGAGTATCATGGCTTGCTCCGTTACAGCCGCTCGCAGGCATAGGTGTAGCCAATCGCGGCGGCGAAGAATAACAGCGCCAGCGCCAACATCAGGACATCCATCATGGCTTGCTCCTTGTTGCGCAACTCGGTGCGCAATGATCTGCTCTTCCCCGGGACGCACAGCTTAGATGAATCAGCTCTGGGCTGAGATCTGACAGCGGCCCGTGTCGTGACGACGCGCCTACCGGTGTCGCCGGCCCGTGAGGTGCCATTCCGCGCATATGTTTTCGAGACGGGAGCATCGGCCACGTTATAGGAATCTTATAAAGATTCAGCCTCGGTCCGACGCCGGGCTCTTATGCAACGCTTATGCGATCGGCGTTCCGCCTCTCTCGAATTCATACCTTGCGGGAGAGATATTGGGCATGCGCGAGTCAAGCGTGACTGCGGCCGAGCGCCTTCGAACATCGGGGGAAATTGATGATGTGCCAGGCGGCCGGCTGCAGTGGGGCATGGTCATCATGACATTTGGAAGGACTAACAACGTGAAGCTCTTCGAACCTCCCTCCTGCAGCTCTGCTGCATCTACGCTCGTCCTCATCGGCAGGAATCGCCGCGGCGAATGGGTCGCTTGTGAACAGCACGGCCTCTTCGGCGGCCTGTTCATCAACCGCGCGCAAGCCATCAAATATGCGCTGTTCGAGAACGGCCATCATCCGGAAGCGATCGTGGAGCTGCCGCGCGATGTTGAAATCGACATTCTCTCTCCGGGTCCGCAACACGCCTGCCCGATCGGCCATGCACAAGTGCAGCACGCCGCGTGAACGATCATCCCGGCGAACTCGATTCGAGAATCGCGGCAATCCGTTGGCCACGGATTTGGCCTCGCTGATGCGCATCGCGATCGCGCACCTGCCCATTGTCAAGCGCTTCTGCAGTTGCGTGCCGGCCTTGCTATTTGCGTCAGCGGCGCTTGGCGGAATCATCGCGCTGAAGACGGCGATCTATTTTTCGCGCTTTGGTTTTGGTGCACTTTAGGCGCCGACCACCGCTTGCAAATTCGCGCTGCCGCGCCGCGGTCACGCGCTCCGCGTTTGGGTGGGAGGGGCGACTTATTCCCGAATTATTTAAAAAAATTTTACCGACGTAACGCGAAACCAAATGACCCGAGATGATACTCAATGAGTGATGTTGGAAGTGCTCCTTACAAAGCGCGGGCGGGCGCGATGGGAATGGCGGGTCTGCGACTCGTCCGGCAAGACCATCATGGGCGCCTCGGAGATCAGCCGCCCCGAGGCTAAATATCAGGGCGAACGTGCCCTGTTTCTGCTCCTGTTGACGACCGCCAGGACCCTCGATCCCGGCCAGGTCGCCGAGGGGCCCGCCCCGATCGCGGCGCGCCGGAGCCGTCCAAAGCGGGATCGCGATGTCGGCGACACCGCAAGCCGACCACCCGGTCTGTAACCGGGCGGGTTCGGCGCGCCCTACTCCGCCGCAGTGCGTATCTCGACCGGTTCGACCCGCACCGCGCAGAACTTGAACTCGGGAATTTTTCCGAACGGATCCAGCGCCGGGTTGGTCAGCAGGTTGGCCGCCGCCTCGGCGTAACAGAATGGCATGAACACCATGTTCTGCGGCACGTCGTTGTCGGCACGCACTTTCACTTCCACTGCGCCGCGGCGCGTTTCCAGCCGAATGAAGTCACCGGGCGAGAGCTGCATCCGCCGCATGTCCTTCGGCGACATGAACGCGACCGCCTCGGGCTCGATCTCATCGAGCACGCTGGCCCGCCGCGTCATGGCGCCGGTGTGCCAATGTTCGAGCACACGGCCCGTCGACAGCACCATCGGATATTCGTCGTCGGGCAATTCGTCCGGCGGCCGCACATGCGCCGGCACGATCTTGCCGCGCCCGCTTTCGGTGGGGAAACCGGTCGTGAAGATGATCTCGTTGCCGGGCTTCTGCGGATCGTCGGCCGGATAGGTCACCGCGCCTTCGCGCACCAAGCGCTCCCAGCTAATGTTGTCGAGCGAGGGCATCAACTGCGCCATCTCCGCGTAGACATCGGCCGGGCCATTGTAATTCCAGGGCAGTCCCATGCGCCGCGCGATCTCCTGGATGATCCAGAGATCCTGCCGCGCATCGCCCGGCGGCTTGATCACCTCGCGCGCGAGCTGCACGCGGCGGTCGGTGTTGGTGAAGGTGCCCGCTTTCTCCGCAAAGGCCGAGGCCGGCAGGATAACGTCGGCATGAAATGCCGTCTCGGTCACGAAGAGATCCTGCACCACCAGATGCTCCAGCTTTGCCAATGCCTCGCGCGCATGCTGCAGGTCGGGGTCGGACATCGCGGGATTCTCGCCCTCGATATACATGCCCCGGATTTCACCGGCGTGGATCGCGTTCATGATCTCGACCACGGTGAGCCCGCGCACCGGATCGAGATCCTGCTGCCACAGCTTCTCGAACGCGCCGCGCAGATCGGCGCGGCCGACCGGCTGATAGTCAGGCAGGAACATCGGAATGAGACCGGCGTCGGACGCGCCCTGCACGTTGTTCTGGCCGCGCAGCGGATGCAGGCCGGTACCGGGACGACCGACCTGACCGGTGATCAGCGCAAGCGCAATCAGGCAGCGCGCATTGTCGGTGCCGTGCACATGTTGGCTGATACCCATGCCCCAGAAGATGATGGACGCACGCGAGCGCGCATACAGCCGCGCCACCTCCCGCAGGGTCTCGGCCGGAATGCCACAGATCGGCGCCATCTTCTCCGGCGTGAAATCCTTGATCTTGGCCTTCAGCTCCTCAAAGCCTTCGGTATAGCCCGCGATATATTGCTCGTCGGTCAGGCCCTCGGTGATGATGGTGTTGATCATCGCGTTCAGAAGCGCGACGTCGCTGCCCGGCTTGAAGGCGAGATGCTTGTAGGCATGCCGCGACAACGTTTGCCGGCGAGGATCCATCACGATCAGCTTGGCGCCGCGTTTGGCGGCGTTCTTGATGAAGGTCGCCGCGACCGGGTGGTTCACCGTCGGATTGGCGCCGATGACGATGATCACTTCGGCTTCGAGCGCCGCGGAGAACGGCGCCGAGACCGCGCCCGAGTTCAAGCCCTCGGTGAGTGCAGCCACCGAAGAGGCGTGGCACAGACGCGTGCAGTGGTCGACGTTGTTGGAGCCAAAGCCAGTGCGCACCAGCTTCTGGAAAAGATAGGCCTCTTCATTCGAGCCCTTGGCCGAGCCGAAGCCGGCAAGCGCCTTCGGCCCCCTCTCGTCTCGGATCTTGACCAGGCCTTTCGCGGCGATGTCGAGCGCCTCCTCCCAGCTCGCTTCACGGAAATGGGTGAAGGGATTGGCGGGATCGACCTGGTCGTTGGCATCCTTTTTCGCATTCGGCATCCGCACGAGCGGCTTGGTCAGGCGATGCGGGTGATGGATGTAGTCGAAGCCGAAGCGCCCCTTGACGCAAAGGCGATTGTGATTGGCCGGGCCGTCGCGGCCCTCGGCATAAATCACCTTGTCGTCCTTGACGTTGTAGGTCACCTGACAGCCGACGCCGCAATAGGGACAGAGCGAATCGACCTTGCGATCGGGATAGACGACGCGGGTCTGTTTTTCATCCAGCATCACCGCCGGCATCAAAGCGCCGGTCGGGCAGGCCTGCACGCATTCGCCGCAAGCAACGCAGGTGGATTCGCCCATCGGATCGTCGAAGTCGAACACGACCTTGGCGCCGTGGTTGCGATAGGCCATGCCGATGACGTCGTTGACCTGAACCTCGCGGCAGGCGCGCACGCACAGGCCGCACTGGATGCAGGCGTCAAGATTGACGCGCATTGCCGAATGGCTGGCATCGGGCTGCCAGCGCTCGGCCCCGGGAAAGCGGCTTTCGGTGACGCCGACCTTCTCGGCCCAGTGCCAGAATTTTGAATCCGGATCGTGCGAGGTCTCGCGCGCGGGCTGGTCCGCGACCAGGAGCTCCATCACCATCTTCTGCGCCGCAACCGCGCGGGAGCTCGCGGTCTTCACCTTCATGCCGACCGTCGGCGTGCGCTTGCAGGAGGCGGCGAGCACGCGCTCGCCTTCGATCTCGACCATGCAGGCGCGGCAATTGCCGTCGGGACGATAGTCCGGTGCCGGCGAATAGCAGAGGTGCGGGATTTCCTGGCCCTCGCGCTTGGCAACCTGCCAGATGGTCTCGCCGGGCTTCGCTTCGACCTGTTTGCCGTCGAGCTCGAACTGGATTTTCGTCATTCCGCTGCGTCCTTGAACTCGTCCGCGAAGTATTTGATGACCGAAGTAAGCGGATTGGAGGCCGCTTGGCCCAGCCCGCAAATCGATGCATCCCGCATCGCCTGGCTCAATTCTTCGAGCAATTGCCGGTTCCAGACCGGCCGCTCCATGAGCTGCGCCGCTTTCTGGGTTCCGACGCGGCAGGGCGTACACTGGCCGCAACTCTCATCCTCGAAGAAGCGCATCAGGTTGAGCGCGGCCGTCCTCACGCTGTCGTGCTGCGAGAGGATGACGATTGCCGCCGAACCGATGAAGCAGCCGTATTTCTCCAGCGTGCCGAAATCGAGCGGGATGTCGTCCATCGACGCGGGAAGGATGCCGCCGGAGGCCCCGCCCGGCAGATAAGCGTAAAACGTATGGCCGTCGGCCATGCCGCCGCAGAACTCGTCGATCAGTTCACGTACCGTAATGCCTGATGGTGCGAGCTTCACGCCGGGATTTTTGACCCGGCCGGAAACCGAATAGCTGCGCAGGCCTTGTCGGCCGTTGCGGCCGTGGCTCTTCCACCAGTCGGCGCCTTTCTCGACGATGTCGCGCACCCACCACAGCGTCTCGACATTGTTGATCAATGTCGGCAGACCGAACAGGCCGACCTGGAACGGATAGGGCGGCTTGTGCCGCGGCAAGCCGCGCTTGCCCTCGATGCTCTCGAGCAGGGAGGATTCCTCGCCGCAGATGTAGGCTCCGGCGCCGCGCCGCAAATGCAGGACCGGTCCGCCCGGCGGCAGCTTCGCGATCTCGCGGTCGAGGATGTCGCGACAGGCCGGATATTCGTCACGGATGTAGATGTAGACGTCGCTGGCCTCGACGATATGTGCGCCGATCAGGGTGCCCTCGAGGAAGCGGTGCGGATCGCGCTCGAGATAGTAGCGGTCCTTGAACGTTCCGGGCTCGCCCTCATCGCCGTTGATCGCCATGAGTCGCGGTCCCGGCTCGCCGAGCACGGCGCGCCATTTGCGTCCGGTGGGGAACCCCGCGCCGCCAAGGCCGCGCAGGCTCGCATCATCGAGGTGCTTCAGCACATCTTCCTTGGACAATTCGCCCGCGCGCAGCCGCTGCAGCAGCTTGTAGCCGCCATCCGCGACATAGGCCTCGTAGCCGATGTATTTCGGCAGATGCGCATGGGTCTCGCCGGCTTTCGCGGCCGCGAGGACGCCTTCGACGCTGGCATGATCGACGAAGTTGTGGCCGACCTCGGCCGCAGGGGCCGTATCGCAGCGGCCGACGCACGGCGCACGCACCACGCGGATGCCCGGCCCTGATTTGCTCTGCAGGTCCTGCAGCAATTGTTCGCCGCCCAGCATGGCGCAGGTCAGGGAGTCGCAGACGCGGATGGTCAGCGGCGGAATGTTTGGTTCCCCCTCCTTCACCACGTCGAAATGCGCGTAGAAGGTCGCGGTCTCGAACACTTCGGCAAAGGATAGCCGCATCGCTTCCGCGAGCGCCGCGAGATGGGCCGCGGAAATCTGCTTGTAGGTGTCCTGGATCAGGTGCAGGTGCTCGATCAGAAGATCGCGCCGCCGCGGGCGATCGCCGAGTAATTGCTCGATTTCATGGGCGGCAACCGGATCGACCTGGCGTCCCTTCGGCGTCGCCTTCGCGCGTTTCCGCCCCTGACCCGGATGCTCGAACGAGCGAACCTGATGGACGTCATGACTCATGAATGTGTCTCGTTCCCTCACGTCTGTTTAGAACGACTCTAACCTCTGGCATGCCAGATGCCAAGAGGAAATTACGATGTCCAAATAATGATTTAAGGGGCGGAGAGGGTCCCTGCCATGCCCCTTTTGGACGAGGGCCCGCGCCGGGCCCTTCAAGTCTTTTCCATGCAGTCGGCGATGTAGAACCAACGGTCGTCGCCGGCAAGTCCCTTGGCCTTCACCTCCTTGCGGCAGGCGGCGAGCTTGGGCTTGTTGGTGTTCCATTTGGCCTTCATCGCCCTCAGCTTTTGGACCGTCAGCTTCATCTTCGAGGGCTTGGCCTCGCTGCTGGCCGCTGGTGGCGTGGCGGTCTGGGCGGACGTGGTTTGAAGATGAACGGTCAAGATCAGGATCGCCACGACGCAACCGATGATGCGAAGCATGAATTCCCTCCTGAAATGATTTTTTGATCTTTAGATCGGAGGGACGCGCGCTTCCCGCGCGTCCCTCCGTCAGGCAAAGCCACTGATCAGAATGGCGGTCAGAAGATCTTGGCCGCGCTCAGCAGTGTCCGGTAAACGCCCCAGGCCAGCGGGATGCCGACGAAGGCCCAGAACAGCGCGGCCTTGACGTCGAGGCCGCCCTTGCCGATGCCGAACGAGCCGTGCTGGACCGCGGCCTCCTTTTGCGCGCTGGCCGCCTGCAGCTTCGCCACCTCGTCGGCGCGCATGTACCATTTCGGGTTCACCGGCTTGACGAGATAGTTGCAGATGAGGCCCGCGACCAGCATCGCGCAGAGGACATACATCGTCGAGTTATAGAGCTGGTCGCGCGGCACGCCGGCGGCGAGCTGGAACTCGCGGATATAGTTCACCACCACCGGGCCGATGATGCCGGCCGTGGACCACGCCGTCAGCAGCCGGCCGTGGATGGCGCCCACGAACTGGGTGCCGAACATGTCGGCGAGATAGGCCGGCACGGTGGAGAAGCCGCCGCCATACATCGACAGGATGATGCAGAAGGCGAGCACGAACAGAAGTTTCGAGCCCATGGTCGCGAAGGTCGGCGCCGAGGCATAGAGCACGATGCCGAGAATGAAGAAGGTGTAGTAGGTGTTCTTGCGGCCGATATAGTCCGACAGCGAGGCCCAGAAGAAGCGGCCGCCGATGTTGAACAGCGACAATAGCCCGGCAAAGCCGGCGGCGATTCCCGCGATCATCGTCTTCTGCTCGACCGAGAGCTGGCCGAAGGCGAGCTCGGGGTGCCCGATCAGCTTGCCGGCGAAGATCTCCTGCAGCATCGGCGAGGCCATGCCGATCACGCCGATGCCGGCGGAGACGTTCAAGCACAGCACCCACCAGATCAGCCAGAACTGCGGCGTCTTGTGCGCGTTGTCGAGATGCACGTGGTGCTCGGTGATCATCGACTTCTTTTCGCTCGGCGGCGTCCAGCCGTCCGGCTGCCAGCCCGACGGCGTCACGCGATAGGCGAAGGCGCCGATCATCATGAACACGAAATAGATCACGCCCATGGTGACGAAGGTCTCCCAGACGCCGACCGAGGTCGGGGTCTTGAAATAGTTCATCAGCAAGTCCGCCAGCGGCGCGCCGATCATGGCGCCGCCGCCGAACCCCATGATCGCCATGCCGGTCGCCATGCCGCGGCGATCCGGAAACCACTTGATCAGGGTCGACACCGGCGAGATGTAGCCGAGCCCGAGGCCGACGCCGCCGATCACGCCGGCGCCCAGCCACATGATCCAGAGCTGATGCACATAGACGCCGAGCGCCGCGATGATGAGGCCGCCGCCCCAGCACAGCGCGGCGACGACGCCCGCCTTGCGCGGGCCGACGCGCTCGAGCCAGCCGCCCCAGATCGCGGCGGAGACGCCGAGCAGCACGAAGAACAGCGTGAACATCCAGCCCATGCTGGCGACGCGCCAGTCGCAGGTGGTGGTGAACAGCTCCTGCCACAGCGACATGTCGGCACAGGCCTTGCTCTGGGTGATGCCGATCGCGCGCGACAGCGGCAGCCAGAACACCGAAAAGCCGTAGGCCATGCCGATGCAAAGATGGATGCACAGCGCCGCGGGCGGCACCAGCCAGCGGTTGAAGCCCGCCTTGGCGATCGTGTGCTCGCGATCAAGGATTCCCGCGCCGGCGCCGGACACGGTGCCGGCAGTTTCAGCAGTTGCCATTCATTCCTCCCCTAACAGTGCCCCCAGAAGGGTGTCTGCCCACGATCCCCGTCCTCAGCTCCTGCGCGGATGCGAGCCTGCGCTTGCTGCTTCGCACGATCCTTGAGATGCGCCGGGATCAGAAAGCGCACTCCAGAGCCTAACACCTGTTCAATCGCCTTATGCCGGCGCGCCCATTTGCCCGCCGTTTGGCCCGCGCGACCTTCGCGTTTGGATAGACGCAGGATCGCGGGTATCGAAGGCGCGAATCAACCTTCCCTGCCGCGCGGTGTCAATTCGATTGGAGCAAGGCTCACCTCGCTGTCGCTAGATAAAAGGTAGCGAGCCGCCCAGCCACAGCTCGGCGCTTGCGCTGCATATACCGGGCATTGCGATTTGACCGGGCAGATTCCGCAGTTGCAACATGCGCCGAAAACAATCAAGCTTTTCAATCGGGCGATTTGATTTTCCAATCGAGGGCATCATCATGCATTCTCGCCGCGCGATGCGCCCGAGTTGTGCCAAAGCCTTGTCCCTCTTGCTAGCAGAGGGCGCAGGGAAGACCGAGTGCCCGCCGCACCCGCGGCCCCGTGTGCGATAATGCGCAAAGAAATGCACACGGGAGTAACCACAGGTAAGGCGGAATCACACCGGCCTTCCCTGCGCGAGTGGTTTTACGGCTTACTCCGCGCTCTCCCCGGTGAGCCAGACTTTGTTGTCACCGTTGCCCGCGCGATGCGCTTGCGCATCCTCGCGAAACTTAGCGCCAGCCTTGGGGCGCCAGGACCACACGACTTCGCCGTCCGCGTTTGCATCGTTCGCCTTCGCTACATTCGCGGCCATCGCATCCCCGCCTCGCGTTCGTGACGATCGCGAAACGCCCCTCTGCAATCGAGGCGGGATGGGTGAACGATACGACTGATTCTAGTTTCTGAAAAACAGAAATATTTTTGTGCGTCCGGATTGACAGGATCCTAGGGCGCGCACCCGTCGGGCAAATCAACGAGCTCCGCCGTCATTCCGGGCGGAGCTATCAGCGCGAACGCGGAAATGACTATCGCTGTGAGGCGATCAACTCGCGGCCTTCGTCCCGTATTGCAGCACCTGCACCTTCTCCAGCGTAACGAGGCCGCTCGACATCATACCGTCGAGCGTCGGCAGGAAGGCGTTGATCTTGTCCTCGGCATCGACGATCTCGATCACCAGCGGCAGGTCTTCCGAGAGGCGCAGGATCTTCGTGGTGTGCAGGCGGCTGGAGGCGCCAAAGCCCATTGGTCCCCGCAGGACCGTCGCGCCCGCGAGATGCATCTCGCGCGCTTTCAGCACGATCGCCTCGTAAAGCGGCGAGCCGCCAAACCGGTCGTTTTCGCCGATAAAGATCCGAAGCAACACCGCCTGTTTTGGCATCTGCATTGTCAACTCCCTTTCAAACGATTGAGGCGGCCCGCCAGCATGGATCCGAGCCAGACGGCGACAAGCCAGGTCACGACGGACACCGCGATATAGATCAAGGCCGTCCGTTCCGCGCCAGCCTGCAGCAGCCTGACGGTTTCCAGGCTGAAGGATGAGAACGTGGTGTAGCCACCGCAAAACCCGGTCATCACAAACTGCCGCTGGCGGGCGCTCACGAACAGCCGGCCGTCCGGTCCGGTCAGCGTGCTGTAGAAGCCGATGATGAACGAGCCTGTGATGTTCACGAACAGCGTCGGCCAGGGAAATCCCGACGTCAGCGGGATGACAAGCGATGCAAGATAGCGCGCGAGGCTGCCCAGCACGCCACCGGCCGCGACATATGCATACAACATCGCCGTGTTCCGCGCGGTCGAGGGCGCCTTGCTGCCGGTCATCGCGTCCGGTTTCCGCTTCATTTCAATGCATCCACCAGAGCAAAACCGAGCGCCGCGGCCGAAAGTCCCAGTGCCAATGAGACGATCACATAACCCGCCGCGCGGGCTTGCTCCCCGTCGCGTGCGAGCGCCAGCGTCTGCAGGCTGAAGGAAGACACGGTCGTGTAGGCCCCGAGAAAGCCCGTCACCGCGAACAGCCATGGATTGGGCATGGCAAGCGCCGACGCCGGGTCGCGCGCGAGCCCACCGAAGATGCCGATCACAAAGGCGCCGCTGACATTGATCAGCAGAGTGCCCCAGGGAAACGTTTCGCCGATGCGCCTTGCGACGAAGCCCGACACGAAATAGCGCGCCATCGCGCCGAGCACGCTCCCCAAGGCGACGCTGATCAATCCGCTCATGATATGGAAATGGTCCTTTCAGGCCGAGCAAGCGTGGCTCGGTGTTCGACGGCGGTGCTCTGAGCAAACATAAGCCACTCGGCAATTCCCAAGCCAGTCGCGATTCTACGCATCAATTCTGTAGGGCCGGCAAAGGTGCAGCCGTGCCCGTCACGACAATTGCCGTTGCGAATGGTGGGCACGCTTCCGCCTCCGCTCTTCGAGCTACGGCGCGCAAACTGCTTTGCCCACGCTGCTTCACGACGCATCAATCCCGTAGGGTGGGTTGAGCGCAAGCGAAACCTACCGTTCTTGCCGATGTGGATGCGGTGGGTTTCGCTTCGCTCAACCCACCCTACAACGCATATCATCTCTCACGCCTTCCATTGCCGGCCTGCACGCACGAAGCCTTTCGCCCAGAACCGGAGCCCTGCGGCGCGTCCTATTCACCAGTTGCCGACCGTGGAGGAGTTTTGGACACGCTCCTACCGACGCGGACAGCGCCTGGTAGGAGTCATCAGCCTTGCGGCGGTTGTCGGGGGAACCCCATCCCCTTCATGTTGCCGAAAACGTTAGTGGAATCGGCACAATCGCGCAATAGCTTCCGTTGCATGAGGCTTGCAAGCAGGACGAGACGTTACAGAGAATGGGAATGAACGATGCAAGAGCCCGCGATGGCGCGAGATGATCAGGCATTGCGCCGAACAGTGATCATAGTCGCGCTGCTCAACTGCGCCTATTTCGGCATCGAGTTCGCCGTCGGGCTTGCCATCGGTTCGGTCTCGCTGTTTGCCGATAGTGTCGACTTTCTCGAGGACGCCTCCGTGAATTTCCTGATCGCGTTCGCGCTGGGCTGGAGCCCGGCGGCGCGGGCACGCCTCGCGATGCTGCTCGCGCTCATCCTGCTGGCGCCGGCACTGGCCGGGCTCTGGACCGCGTGGCAGAAATTGACGTCGCCGGTAGCCCCGGCGCCCATTCCGCTGACGCTCGCCGGGCTTGGGGCGCTCGCGGTGAACCTCTCCTGCGCGCTGATGCTCGCGAAATTCCGTCATCACAGCGGCAGCCTGACCAAAGCCGCGTTTCTCTCGGCGCGCAACGATGCGATCGCCAATATCGCGATCATCGCCGCCGGCGCGATCACCGCCTGTCTCTGGCGCTCGGCCTGGCCCGATCTCATCGTCGGCTGCGGCATCGCCATCATGAACGCCGACGCCGCGCGCGAGGTCTGGCAGGCGGCGCATGAGGAGCACAAGGCAGCGCGGGCTTAACCCGAGAACGACCTTGAAGCTGGCGCATATGTCAACCGTCACCCTCAAGGTGCCGGCGCCAACGGGTCCGCGCGAAGCACGGCCCGATGACAGGCTCCGCGGCGGCCTCGAAGGGCGACAGCCCGGATCCAGCAGCGGGGCCGTTCATCCTTCGAGGCTCGCTTTCGCGAGCACCTCAGGGATGACGGAACAACTGAAAGCCTGATGCAAAGCGATCGCGTCTTAACCCGCAGGCGCGGTCGGATCCGGCTTTGCGCCGCCGTCCAACTTCTCGATCAGAAACACGATCCGCTCCTGCGTGCGTTCGGTGATCTCGACCTTGTCGCCGGTTTCGCGGATCAGGTTCGGGATGTCGATCACCGCGAGCGGATCGGTGCAGTGGACTTCGAGGCAATCGCCCGCCTTCACGGATTTCAGCGCCTTGCGCGTCTTCAGCGCAGGCAACGGGCATTTCAGGCCGGACAGGTCGAGCTTTGTCGTGGTCATGCGTGCAAGATGGCGAGGCGATCGGTGGCGGTCAACGCTTCAGATCATGATCTAGCCGATCAGATCCGCGTAGCCGAGAAAGCCGACGACGTCGCCGGGCTCGACCTTTGTCACGGTCTCGCCGAGTTCGATCAGGCCGTCGGTCTCCACCAGCGACGACAGCAGGCCCGCACCCTCGCGTGGAAACTTGATCGCCTCGAGCGCGCCATCCCCGCCCCTGCGCAGGAAACCGCGGACATATTCGCGGCGGCCGATCTTCTTCTTGTAGGTGAAGGCGGCGCGCACCGGCATCGGGACCGGTGGCGCCGCGGGCGCGCCCATCAGCGCGAGCACCGTCGGCCGCACCACGTGAACGAAGGTGACAAAGCTTGCCACGGGATTGCCAGGCAGGCCGATCAACGGCGTGCCGTCGATGATGCCCATCGCCACCGGGCGCCCGGGCTTGATCGCCATGCGCCACAGCACCAGCTTGCCCACGCTCTCGACGGCCGCCTTGACGTGATCCTCTTCGCCGGTCGAGACGCCGCCGGTGGTGAGGAGGAGATCGTGGCTGGCGGCCACCTGCTTAAGGCCGTTTGCGAGCGAGATGCGCTCGTCGCGCAGGATGCCAAGATCGCTGACCGCGCAGCCGAGGCGCTTGAGCATCGCCATCAGCATGAAGCGGTTGGAGTCGAAGAGCTGCGCCGCGGCGCGCGGCTCGCCAGGCGAGGCGAGTTCGTCGCCGGTGGAGAACACCGCGACGCGAAGCGGCCGGACCACCTCCAGCCGGGTCAGCCCGAAGGCGGCGGCGAGCGCGACATCCTGCGGGCGCAAGCGCCGGCCGGCCTTCAACGCGACGTGACCTCGCGGAATGTCTTCGCCGGAGGGGCGCACATTGGCGCCGGGCTTTAAGCCTGGCGGCAGCACCACACGTCCGGCTTCGTCAATTCGCACGTCTTCCTGCATGAACACCGTGTCGGTGCCTTCGGGCATCGGCGCGCCGGTGAAGATCCGCACCGCGTGCCCGGCTTTTGCCGGCTGCGCCGTGCTGCCGGCCTGAACCCGCCCGGCGAGCGGAAATGCGAGCGCTTGCTCGCGCGGCAGCTCGCCGCTCCGCACGGCATAGCCGTCGACGGCGGAATTGGTGAAGGGCGGCAGGGGCAAGGGCGCGGCGAGATCGTGCGCGAGAATGCGGCCATCGGCCTGAGCAAGCGCAACGGTCTCGACATCGCGCACCGCCGCGACCCGCGCGGCGATGATGGCAACCGCTTCGTCGACCGACATCATCGGTCCGCCGAAGGCAAAGCAATCGTCGGACAATTGCGCCATGCTGCCTCTAGATTGTTATGGCTTTGGACTGAAGCGGATGCCCCTGTCCGACCGTCATCCTTCGAGGCTCGCTCCGCTCGCGCCTCAGGATGACGGGCAAAGATAGGAGCCCATTTCGGTCTAGCACGATCATGCGTTTACCCCGCCACCGTGCTCATCGCCAGCAGCTCTTCGATCGTAACAGCCGACCGCCGTATCAGCGCGGCGATCGCGGGGATATCGTCGAGATGCGCCACCGGCAGCCGGGTTTCAACGGCGACGTCGCTGGCGATACCGACGATGCCGGGATCGTCAGGGAACAGAAACGGCTTGCCGTTGGCGGCGCGATGCACCTCAATCTTGCGATGCGGCTCGGCCTTGTAGCCCTCGATGACGACGAGATCGACGCGGCTCATCTTCTTCAAGAGCTCCGGCAGTCGCGGCTCGGGCGCTCCGCGCAGCTCATGCATCAAGGCCCAACGGTTGCCCGACGATACCAGCACCTCCTCGGCGCCGGCCTCGCGGTGGCGCCAGGAATCCTTGCCCGGCACGTCGACATCGAACTTGTGATGGGCGTGCTTGATCACGGAGACGCGCAGGCCCTGCTGGCGGAACAGCGGAATCACGCGCGTCAGCAAGGTCGTCTTGCCGGCGCCGCTCCAGCCCGCGAGTCCGATGACTTTCATGTTACCTTCAATCCCATTCCGCCTTCGGGAACCAACGCTCTCCATCATGCTCCGTCATTCCGGGGCGCCTCACCGGGGCCGCGCTTCGCGAGGATCCGTTGGCTCGCAACTGTGCATGTTCACTAATTCGCTGATCGAATCCAGCCCGCAGGGGGGATTCGATGCGCGACAACAGCTTCGACCGGACGATTGAACGGAATTACATTCAGAAGTGGCGGTTCTTGATCGCAGAGTATGAGGAAGTGAAAGCGGGGCGATCGGCGACATTCCGGCGGGTCGGGGATTTCTACCGCCACCACGGCACGTGCTCGCAGACGTTCCGGAAGTACTATAACCGCTACCTGCGCAGCGGCGCGGAGGCCGACCTGCTGCCGCAGCGCCGCGGGCCGAAATGGCGCGAACGCCGCCAGCCGGAAGGCATTGAGGCGGAGATCGTCGCCTGCCGCAAGCGCGGCATGAACCGCTACGAGATCCATGCCGCCTTGCGTGAACAGCGCGATACGGTACCCTCGCCATCGACCATCTATCGCGTCCTAAAGCGCCACGAGCTGAACCGCCGCACCCCGGCGATGCGTGAGGAGAAACGCCGCATTATCAAGGACAAGATCGGGGAACTCGGCCATATTGACCTGCACCAACTGCCGCGCGACATGTTCCTGGTGCCGCCGCCAAGCCCTGCCTTCATCATCAGCCTGCTCGACAGTTGCTCACGCCTGGCCTGGGCCGAAGTCCTGACCTCGAAAAAGGCGCTGCCGGTCATGTTCAAGGCCCTGAAGATGATCAACACCCTGAGCGTCACCTATGGGGTCCAGTTCGCCGAGATCCTCTCTGATAACGGGGCCGAGTTCGCCTCCCGCAATAAACCGGAGGAGCACCCCTTCGAAGCCATGCTGATCGAGCTCGGCATCAAGCACCGCTACACCAGGCCCTACCGGCCGCAGACCAATGGCAAGGTCGAGCGGTTCTGGCGAACCCTGGACGATGACGTCATCGAGGGCGCCACCTTCGATAACCTTGAGCACTTCGCCAATGAACTGTTCGAGTACCTGATCTACTACAACAACTTCAGACCTCATCAGGCCCTCGGCGGCAAGACCCCAAAGGACTTCGCCGCCGCCCAGACTCAAACCATTCGATCAGCGAATTAGTGAACATGCACAGCAACGACGATTGAGACGCATTTTGCTCCTCTCCAACCAGCATTATATCGGTATGCAGGCCTTGTCATGCTAAGCTGATGGCCATGATGAAGATCGACAAAAAGCAGCCCGTTCCTCTTATCCTGCCCAATCCGGACGATCCGCGGCTGACGCAAGCCGTCGAAGGCATCGACCAGACCGGGGCCAGGATCGAAACCAAAGTGCCGATGGAACGGCCGCTGACGCTCTACCTCAATGCCCAGGAGATCGTCACCATGATGACGATCGGCGATTACCCCGAATATCTGGCGCTGGGCTATCTGCTCAATCAGAACATGCTGAAATACGACGACGTCGTCACCGAGGTTGAATATGACGACGATCTCCAGGTCGTGGTGGTGCGCACCGCGCATCACACCAATTTCGAACAGAAGCTGAAGAAGCGCACCCAGACCTCCGGCTGCGCGCAGGGCACCGCGTTCGGCGATCTCCTGGAGGCGGTGGAGAGCGTGGCGCTGCCGAAAGCGGAGCTGCGCACCTCCTGGCTTTATCAGATGACGCAGACCATCAATACCATGCCCTCGCTCTACCTCGAGGCCGGCGCGATCCATGGCTGCGTGCTGTGCGAGGAGGGCACGCCCATTTGCTACACCGAGGATGTCGGCCGGCACAATGCAGTGGACAAGATCGCAGGTTGGATGTTCCGCCATGGCGTCGACGCCGGCGACAAGATCCTCTACACCACGGGACGCCTGACCTCGGAAATGGTGATCAAGACGGTGCGGATGGGGATTCCGATCCTGGTCTCGCGCTCCGGCTTCACGGCCTGGGGCGTGGAACTGGCGCGGCAGGTCGGGCTGACGCTGATCGGCCGCACGCGCGGCAAGCGCTTCATCGCGCTGTCGGGCGAGGAGCGCATCGTCTACGACCAGAACCTCGATTACGTCGAAGAGGAGTCCGCGCGCCACCGGCGCAAGGGCGCCCGCGGCGATGAATGACATTCCGGGCGTCCTGCTCGCCGGCGGCCTGGCGCGGCGGATGGGCGGCGGCGACAAGCCGATGCGCAGGATCGGCGGACGCACCATCCTGGAGCGTGTGATCGCGCGGCTGCAGCCGCAATGCGATGGCCTGATCCTCAATGCCAACGGCGATCCCGCGCGCTTCGCCGCATTCGCCCTTCCGGTGATCGCCGATGGCGTTCCCGATTTTCCAGGGCCGCTGGCCGGCATCCTGGCCGCGCTCGATTGGGCCGCGGCCAACCGGCCGGATGTAAAGTTCATGCTGAGCGCGGCCGCGGATTGCCCGTTCCTGCCGCGCGACTTGGTGACGCGGCTCGCGGCCGCGCGCGAGGAACAGAAGGCCGAGCTTGCGGTCGCCGCCTCCGGCGGCCAAACCCATCCCGTGATCGGGCTATGGAGCGTCGCCTTGCGCGACGAGCTCCGTCACGCGCTGGTCAAGCAAGACATCCGCAAGATCGACCGCTGGACCGCGCGCTACAAGCTCGCCACCGTCACCTGGCCGACGATACCGGTCGATCCGTTTTTCAATGCCAACACGGTCGAGGATATCGCACAAGCCGAGCAGCTTGCGGCGCTGGACGGAGAATAGATCGCCGCCGCCGCATTGCCCTTCCGCTGATACGCCACATGCGCTAAGGGCGGCGCGAGCCAAATTCTCCTCCCGCCCGCGTAGCCCATGATTCGTCTCGACAGCATCAGCAAACAGAACGGCCATCAGATCCTCTTCATCGAAGCCTCCGCGGCGCTCCAGAGGGGCGAAAAGATCGGACTCGTCGGCCCGAACGGGTCCGGCAAGACGACGCTGTTCCGGATGATCACGGGCCAGGACCTCCCCGACGAGGGCCAGGTTTCCGTCGATCGCGGCGTGACCATCGGTTACTTCAGCCAGGATGTCGGCGAGATGTCGGGCCGCAGCGCGGTGGCCGAGGTGATGGACGGCGCCGGCCCGGTCAGCATCGTCGCGGCCGAGCTGAAAGAGCTGGAGGCCGCCATGGCGGATCCGGAACGTGCCGATGACATGGACGACATCATCGCGCGCTACGGCGAGGTGCAGGCGCGGTTCGAGGAATTGGACGGCTATGCGCTCGAGGGCCGCGCCCGCGAAGTGCTGGCCGGCTTGAGCTTCAGCCAGGAGATGATGGACGGCGACGTCGGCGCGTTGTCGGGCGGCTGGAAGATGCGCGTCGCGCTCGCCCGCATCCTCTTGATGCGCCCCGACGTCATGCTGCTGGACGAGCCGAGCAACCACCTCGACCTCGAGAGCCTGATCTGGCTGGAGCAATTCCTCAAAGCCTATGACGGCGCGCTGCTGATGACCTCGCATGACCGCGAATTCATGAACCGCATCGTCACCAAGGTGCTGGAGATCGATGGCGGCGAGCTCACCGCCTATTCGGGCAATTACGAATTCTACGAGCAGCAACGCGCGCTGAACGAGAAGCAGCAGCAGGCCCAGTTCGATCGCCAGCAGGCCATGCTGGCCAAGGAGATCAAGTTCATCGAGCGCTTCAAGGCGCGCGCCTCGCACGCGGCGCAGGTGCAGAGCCGGGTCAAGAAGCTCGAAAAGATCGATCGGGTCGAGCCGCCGAGGCGACGGCAGACGGTCGATTTCGATTTCCCGCCGGCGCCGCGCTCCGGGGAGGACGTGGCGAGCCTCAAGAACGTGCACAAAAGCTATGGCAAAAGGCGCATCTATGAGGGACTCGATTTCCAGATTCGCCGACGCGAGCGCTGGTGCGTGATGGGCGTCAACGGTGCCGGCAAGTCCACGCTGCTCAAACTGGTGGCGGGCTCAGCCGAGCCCGACGACGGCAGCGTGACGCTCGGCGGCAGCGTGAAGATGGGCTATTTCGCCCAGCACGCCATGGACCTCCTGGATGGCGAGCGCACCGTGTTCCAGTCGTTGGAAGACGCGTTCCCGCTGGCCGGGCAAGGCTCGCTGCGTGCGCTCGCCGGCAGCTTCGGCTTCTCCGGCGACGACGTTGAGAAAAGATGCCGGGTGCTTTCAGGCGGCGAAAAGGCCCGCCTCGTCATGGCAAAAATGCTTTACGACCCGCCGAACTTCCTGGTGCTGGACGAGCCGACCAACCATCTGGACATGGCGACCAAGGAAATGCTCATCACGGCACTGTCGAACTTCGAGGGCACGATGCTGTTCGTCTCGCACGACCGCCGCTTCCTCGCCGCGCTGTCCAACAGGGTGCTGGAGCTGACGGCGGAGGGCATCCATCAATACGGCGGCGGTTACACGGAGTATGTGGCGCGCACCGGCCAGGAAGCGCCGGGTCTGCGCAGTTGAATGGAAGGGTTATCCCGCCGCAAGGACGTCATTGCGAGCGAAGCGAAGCAATCCAGAGCCACCCGTGAGACGCTGGATTGCTTCGTCGCTTCGCTCCTCGCAATGACGGATCTCAACTCCCCTTCCCAGCGTCGGGGAAGAACAACTGCTGGCCGTTGATCTTGTAACCCGCGATCGTCGCCTGTCCCTCCGGCGAGATCAGCCAGTCGACAAAAGCCTGGCCGTCCTCCTTCTTCACATGCGGATATTTTTCCGGGTTCACCAGCATCACGCCGTATTGGTTGAACAGCCGCTTGTCGCCCTCGACGACGATCTCGAGATCGCCCTTGTTCTGATAGGAAATCCAGGTGCCGCGATCGGAGAGCGTGTAAGCGCCCATGGCGTTTGCGGTGTTGAGCGCGGCGCCCATGCCTTGCCCAATCTCGCGGTACCAGGGGCCCTTGGCGGCGGCGATGTCGATGCCGGACTGCTTCCACAGGTTCAGCTCGGCCGTGTGCGTCCCAGAGCGGTCACCGCGCGAAACGAACGGCGCGTGCTTCTCGGCAATCACCTTCAGCGCGGTCTCGATGTCCTTGCCCTTGATGCCGGCGGGATCGCTCTTCGGCCCGATCAGGACGAAATCGTTGTACATGACGTCATAACGCTTCACGCCATAGCCTTCGGCCAGGAACTTCTCTTCCTGCGGCTTGGCATGGACGAACACGACGTCGGCATCGCCGCGCCGCGCAGTGTCGAGCGCCTGCCCCGTACCTTGCGCGATCACCTTCACCTCGATGCCGGTCTTTTGCTTGAAGATCGGCAAGAGATAGCCGAATAGGCCGGAATCCTGGGTCGAGGTGGTCGAGGCCACCACGATCGAGCGGTCCGCCGCGCTCGCGGCGCTCGCAATGACGAGCAACAGGCCCGCAAGCAGAGAGGATGTGAGCCGAGACATCTCCTGGTCCTTCACGTTCAGATCACGAGATCGCCGCGCAAAAAGCTGGCCGCCTCCGCGGACGATGGATGGTCGAGAAAGTCGCGTGCCGGGGCGCGCTCGTGCTGGCGCCCGCGCAACAGAAAGATCACCTCGCCGGCAAGGCGCCGGACCTGCCCGAGATCGTGCGAGGCCATCACCACCTTGATGCCCGACAACGCCACCATCTGGATGATCTCTTCGACGCCGCGCGTGGCGGCGGGATCGAGATTGGCGGTGGGCTCGTCAAGCAGCAAGATCTCGGGATCGCGTGCCAGCGCGCGTGCGAGCGCCAGCCGCTGCTGCTCCCCGCTCGATAGCCGCCGCGCGGGTCGGTGCGCCAGCTCGGGGAGCCCGACGCGCTGCAGGAGATCGTCAATGCGCGATGCGCGATCCTTGCGCGGCACGCCCGCTTGCGCGAGCGCATAGGCGATGTTGGCGGACGCCGAGCGGCGCAGCATCACCGGGCGCTGAAACACGATCGCGCGTCGCGTCGGCGCGCGATCAAGGCGCCCGCCCCAGGTGATGCGGCCGGAGGACGGCGCCGTGAGACCCATGCACAGCCGCAGCAGGCTGGTCTTCCCCGCGCCGTTCGGTCCGATGAGGAGCGTCGGCGCCCCTTGCGTGATCGTCAAATTCAGGCCGTCGAGGATCGCGGTCGCGCCCGCCCGCAGCGAGACGTTCTCCAGAACCAGCGGCAGATCGCTCGAAGGCGCGCGCATGATCAGCCCACGTGCCGTTCGGACCAGAGACGCGTGCCCCAGACCGCGGCATTGATTGCGATCACGATCGCCACCAGGATCAGCCCGAGCCCCATCGCCAGCGGCAGGTTGCCCTTGGACGTTTCCAGCGCGATCGCAGTTGTCATTGTGCGAGTGAAGCCGTCGATATTGCCGCCGACAATCATCACCGCGCCGACCTCCGCAGCGGCGCGGCCAAAGCCGGCGAGCAGCGCGGTGAGCAGACTGAAGCGCGCATCCCACAGCAGCGTCGTCACGCGGGAGAGCGGACCCACATTCATCGCACCGAGTTCATCGCGATACTCGGCCCAGATATCCTCGACGGTCTGGCGCGTCAGCGCTGCCAGGATCGGCGCAATCAAAATGGTCTGGGCGATCACCATCGCGCTCGGCGTGAACAACAGCCCCATCGCGCCAAGCGGCCCGGATCGCGACAGCAGGAGATAGACGGCGAGCCCTACGACCACCGGCGGCAGGCCCATCGCCGCATTGAGCAGGACCACGAGAATGGGCCGGCCGGGAAATCGCGTCAGCGCCAGCAGCGCTCCCAACGGCATGCCGATAAGAGCCGCCAACGCGACTGCGGAGAGGCTCACGGCCAGCGACAGCCGCACGATGGCAAACAGCGCCGCATCGCCGCTCAAGATCAGGTCCCAGGCGCTTGCGTGGTCCGGCATGGCTCCTCCCGCGGCCTTGTTCGGCAAAGATTCCGCGGTTTGTCAATTGGTTGAGCCTAAGCATAAATATGCATAGAAATGCAGGATGGAATTTTTGACCACCAGCGAGGCAGCGGAATACCTCCGGCTCGGGGAGCGCAAGCTCTATGAGCTCGTGACCTCCGGCGCCATCCCCTGCAGCAAGGTGACCGGCAAATGGCTGTTTCCGCGTCACGAGCTCGATCTCTGGGTGCTCTCGGGGCTGGCGCGGCCGGCCGGCATGATGGCCGCCGATGCTCCGCCGATCGTCGGCGGCAGCCAGGACGATCTGTTGGAATGGAGCCTGCGCGAGTCGGGTTCCGGATTGGCCTCGCTCAACGAAGGCACCACGCGCGGCGTCGACCGCTTGCTGCGCGGCGAGGTGACGGCCACCGCGATCCATTTCCACGGCGATGAAGTCTCGGACAACCGCGCCGGAGACCCGAACGTTGCGACCGTGCGCGCGATGCCGGGGCTGCATGACGCCGTGCTGATCGGCGTTGCCAGGCGCGAACAAGGGCTGTTGGTCGCGTCCGGCAACTCGAAGCGCTTGCACAGTCTTCCCGATGTCCTGGCGTCCGGAGCCAAAATCGCGGTGCGGCAAGCGGGCGCCGGCGCGCAATTGCTGCTCGAAGAGCTGCTCACGCGCATCGGCGCTTCGCTGAAAGATTTGCGCCGGCTGGAGCCGCCCTGCCTGACGGGACCCGATCTTGCCGCGGCGATCGCGACAGGCCAAGCCGATTGCGGCATTGCCACCCGCGCCGCGGCCAGGTCAGCCGGCCTCGATTTCGTACCCCTGCTCTGGGAAGATTTCGACCTGTTGATGCGCCAGCGCAGCTATTTCCGTCCCGGCATGCAGGCGCTGATCGGCTTTCTCTCCAGCAGGCGGATGAAGCAGCGGGCAGCCGACCTCTCCGGCTATGACACCACGCCTGCGGGGCAAATTCGCTTCGCGGCCTGACGGCCGGCAAGCAGCTCGACCCCGACGAAGAATTAGTTGCAAATACAACCAATTTGCAGCTAAAGCCAGCATGGCCGAAAACAACGAAAAACACGGCCGTCATCATCCGGGGAGGACAAGACGTGACATCCGCAACACGAATCGTGCTTGCCGCGCTGGCGGTCGCGACGCTGGCCGCGCCGGCTGCGCACGCACAAATATCCGACGACGTGGTCAAGATCGGCGTGCTGACCGACATGAACGGCCCGGCTTCGACACCGACCGGCCAAGGCTCGGTCACGGCGGCCCAAATGGCCGTCGACGATTTCGGTGGTAAGGTGCTGGGCAAGCCGATCAGCGTGATCGTCGGCGATCACCAGCTCAAACCGGATATCGGCGGCGCGATCGCGCGGCGCTGGTACGACACGGAACAGGTCGATCTCATTGTCGACGTGCCGGTCTCCGCCGTTGGCCTCGCGGTGCAGAACATCGCCAACGAGAAGAAGAAGCTTTTCATCACCCATTCGACCGGCACGGCGGATTTCCACGGCAAGTTCTGCTCGCCCTATGCGATCCAGTGGGTGTTCGATACGCACGCGCTCGCGGTCGGCACCGCACGGGCGGTGGTCAAGCGCGGCGGCGACACGTGGTTCTTCATCACCGACGATTACGCGTTCGGACATTCACTGGAGCGCGACGCCTCGAGCGTGGTCACCGCCAATGGCGGCAAGGTGCTGGGTTCGGTGCGGCCGCCGCTCGCGACGCCTGATCTCTCCTCATTCGTGCTGCAGGCGCAGGCTTCGAAAGCCAAGATCATCGGTATCGCAGCGGGTCCGCCGAACAACATGAACGAGATCAAGACCGGTTCGGAGTTCGGCGTGTTCCAGGGCGGCCAACAGATGGCGGCGTTGCTCGCGCTAATCACGGACATCCATGGTCTGGGACTGCAGGCCGCACAGGGGCTCCTGCTCACCACCTCGTTCTATTGGGACATGGACGACAAGACCCGCGAATGGTCCAAGCGCTACTTCGCCAAGATGAACCGCATGCCGACGATGTGGCAGGCCGGCGTCTACTCGTCCGTGATGCATTATCTCCAGGCGATCAAGGAGACCGGCACCGACGATCCGCTGAAGGTCGCGGCGAAGATGCGCGAGAAGCCGATCGAGGATTTCTTCGCCCGCAACGGCCGCTTGCGCGAGGACAATCTGATGGTGCATGACCTCTGGCTGGTCCAGGTCAAGAAGCCGGACGAGAGCAAATATCCCTGGGATTATTACAAGGTCCTGGCCAAGATCTCCGGCGAGGACGCCTTCGGCCCGCCCGATCCGGCGTGTTCGATGGTGAAGAAGTAAAGGCGCGGGGCTCGCTGCAAAGCCGCTGTCGTCCCGGCTCTGCGCTTTCGCCTTCGCTCTTCGAGCTACGGCGGACAAGTCGCTTGGCCGGGACGACGGCGAGTTATTTTACGATTCCAATCTCGCGGAAATATCTGAGCACGCCGGGATGGATCAGCGCCACATCGGGCGCTGCGGCGACCGTGTTCGCTGCGGTTGTTTCGCAGGCCTGCGCCAAGTTTTGACATAACGTGCCTTCCACGCCGTGCAGCGTGCGGGCGAGATGGTAGGCGACATCATCCGGAAGGTCTTGTCGCGCGAGCACAAAACTCCAGGAGCCGACGGACGCGATCGCCGCGGTCTGGCCGGGATAGCTGCCGGCCGGCACGGAGAGCGGCTTTAAGAAACTGTGCTTGGCGCGGATGCGCGCGATCTCGTCGGCGCCAGGCGCGATGAAGCGCGCTCCTTGCGGACTTGATGCCACCGCCGCAAAGCCCGGCCAGCCGATGCCGGCGCCCCAGAGCGCGGCGGCGCGCCCGTCCAGCACCATCGCGGGGCCATCGCCGGCGCGGTCGAGATAGATCGATTTGAAGTCTTCGTCCTGCTTTAGACCCAGACCATCGAGGATATAGCGCGACAGGATCGGCAGGCCGGAGCCCTTGGCGCCGAACGCAACCGGCTGCCCCACGAGGTCGCGGATCGATCGGTAGGGACTGTCGGCGCGCACCACGAACATCCCCGGCGAGGAATACATCGCGGTGAGGATTTTGACATTCGTCTTCGGTCGCCCGGCAAGCCCCAGAAAGGCTTCGTAAGCGGGCTCGCCGGCCACCAGGCCAATGTCGAGCTTGCCCTGTTCGAGAAGCGGAATGTTCTCGTTGCTGCCCTTGGTGTTGCGCGGCTCGATTGCCAGCGTGGGATCTGCCGCGTTCATCACTTGCGCAAAGGCGTCGCCATAGAGCGGGAAGCCGCCGCCGGGCGTCGCCGTTCCCAGAATGACCGGAGTCTTCGGAATGGTCTTGCCCCCCTCTTGGGCGACGGCTGGTCCGTTCAGCATCAGTATCGCAGCGCAAACAAGCCGGCTCATTGTGGTTCTTGGCATCGGCGTTCCGATTTCCGCGCGTCAAGATGTCCGATCATGACCGGGCGCGACGTGTAGGCAAGCGCGGAAATTTATGAAAGCATGGGGCATCAAGAAGAAATGATCGGGGGGAATTCATGCTCGCAAGCCTGCGCGGCGCTCTGGCCGGCCTCGCCTGTGTCGTCGCACTGGCTGGTGGGACCGCGCCGTCTGCTGCCGACACTTATCCGAGCCGGCCGGTGCATTGGCTGATCGGCTTTGCCGCGGGCGGACCGGTCGACACAGTGGCCCGGATCATGGCACAATGGCTTTCGGACCGTTTCGGCCAGCAATTCATCGTCGAAAATCGCGCAGGCTCGGGCGGCAACATTGCCGCCGCGGCTGCGATCAATGCGCCGCCGGACGGCTATACGCTGTTGTTCGTCGCGCCCAACAACGCGATCAGCACCTCGCTGTACAAGCGTCTGCCGTTCGATTTCCTGCGTGACACCGTGCCGGTCGCGAGCATCATGCAGCTCACCAACATGCTGATCGTCTCGAATGCGATGCCGGTGAAGACCGTTCAGGAGTTCATCGATTACTGCAAGGCCAATCCCGGCAAGATCTCCTTTGCATCCTCCGGCAACGGCACCTCGGTGCACATGTCCGCGGAGCTGTTCAAGGCGATGACCAAATGCGAGATGGTGCATGTGCCCTATCGTGGTTCCGCGGTCGCCATGCCCGACATCATCTCCAACAAGGTGCAGTTGATCTTCGACAACCTGCCTTCCGCGCTCGAACAGGCGCGCGGCGGCACCGTCCGCGCGCTCGGGGTGACTTCGCCGCAGCGCTGGCCCGGCGTGGCGGACATTCCCGCGATCGCCGAAACTGTCCCTGGATTCGAGTCCGTCGGCTTTTATGGCATCTCAGCGCCCAAGGGCACGCCGCCAGAGATCGTCGATGCGCTCAACAAGGCGGTGAACGAAGCCTTGAAGGATCCGAAACTGGTGGCGCGTCTCGCCGAGACCGGCGGCATCGTGAAGCCGATGACGCCGGCGGAGTTTGGCAAGCTGATCGCCGATGAAACCGAGAAATGGCGCAAGGTGGTGGAGTTCGCGGGCGTATCGGTGGATTGAAGGCAGCGATCCGACCGAGCGACGCAAGCGCCGACCCACTCCGATCTCTCGTGGTTTCTCCCTGCACCGCATGCGGACCGATGCAGGCGTTTATCACAAACTTCAATCGATAGAATTGTAGTGAATCAGCTCTCGCTCCATTAATGTGGGGCGACTAGGTGATCCCTTGGAAAAAAGGCCCGGAGTGTGGTCCTTGTTCGATATGTTCACCGTCGGGCTGTTGGCTGAAGCCGCATGCGCGATCGGCTGCTTGATCATCGTGATCACATGGATACGGGATCGCTCGACGAGATCCTATTCTTGGTGGATCCTCGGATTTTTGCTCTCCGGGCTGGGCGTCGTTCTTGCCGCGCAACGCCAGGCGCTGCCCTATCTCACTGCCCTCGGCGTTCCCGGGTTCTTCGCACTGTTTGGCGCCGGCGCGCTCTGGTCGGGACTGCGCGTTTTCGACAAGCGAGCGCTGCCGAGACTGACCTTGCTGCCGCCGTCCATTTGGGCGCTGGGCCTGCCCTTCGTCTACCAAAGCTTTGCGCTGCGGCAGATGCACTTCAATCTCGCGATCGGCACCGCGACGCTATTGATCGGCCTCGACCTGTGGCGCTCGTCTTCCAGGGGGCTCTCGCCCCGCCTCTGCATCGCCCTGATCTGCCTGTTTGAGACGGTGGTCAGCTACAGCCAGGCGATCGCCCTCTTTGCCATGCGCGATGAGGTCGGCCAGGGGCCGGTGCGGGGATGGCTGACTTTTGCGCCCTTCCAATCCGCCGTCGCAATGGTCGCGATCGTCGTTCTCGGGATCCTGATGATCGGCGAACGCTCCGAACGCCGCCTCCGCGATCTCGCGATGAACGACCAATTGACCGGCATCCTCAATCGACGCGGCTTCTTCGAAGCGAGCGCGGCCCAGCTCGCCAGGCTCTCCGGCAAGTCGCACGAAGTTGCGATTGCTCTGTTCGACATCGATTTTTTCAAGGCCATCAACGACAATTATGGCCATCCTGCCGGAGACAAGGTCATTGCCGAGTTCGCGGAGCGCGCCGCGCGCACGATCCGCCGGGGCGACATTCTCGGCAGGATCGGCGGGGAGGAATTCGCGCTGTTGCTGCCTGACACGACCATCAACGAAGCAAGGCTCATCGTCGATCGCGTGCGGGCCGCATTTGCCGAAGCGGCGATCCTGCATGACGACGTTGAAATCATGGCCACCGCGAGCGCCGGGATCTCGGTCGGCCAGGTTCAACAAGGGGCCGTTCTCGACCGGCTCATGTCGACGGCCGATTCGGCGCTCTACGCGGCGAAAAAAGCGGGACGCAATCGGACCAGCATTTTGCATATGGTGACGCAGGCCGACCGCGGCACAGCAGCGATCGTGCGCGGCTCGCCCTGAAACTCAGGCCTGGCGCCGGAATGCAGTCACCCTGGTAACGGAAGCTGCCTGAGCCGGTGTTGGCGGCGGGTGACGTTTGAGAACCGGCCTTCGAAGCTGGCCGCCTGGAACGCGCCCAAGGGCCGCGCACAGCTCCCATTCCCGCCCCCGCGCCCGCACCATTGCACCGGGGGCTGCAGCCCTGTAAACGAAGGCCGCACCGCCAGGCGGAATGCCTCGGGGGCCTGTAGCTCAATGGTTAGAGCCGGCCGCTCATAACGGTCTGGTTGCAGGTTCGAGTCCTGCCGGGCCCACCATAAATCGATGATGACTTACCACGCCTTCGCGTCGCCAGTTGCCCGTTGGGCTAGCTCACCAGACACGCACGTTTCGTCGCTCACGACGAGTGGCCGCGCGGTTGAAACCGTGTGCGGATCGCGCGGCCGCACCGAACCAGGATGCGTCCGCAACGCCGACACGGGACATGCATCTGCACGCCGGGCTAGTGGGTCAGTTTGTAGCAGTGCCCGCCGCCCCTATGCCTTACGCGCGCGCGACATGCCTCCAGTGTTGAAAACGAGCAGTCAGGCTGTCCTGCGGCTGTCGCCCCTCTCAACTGCGCACAGAATTTGGCAGCATTGGCAGGATCTTGAGGACAAAGAACGAAGCCCGTTAAGAGAAGCATCGCCATAAGCGCCAACTTGGAACGCGACATCTCAACCTCCCTGCAAGGTTTCGCACCCTAAAGCGCGATCGGATTAGGTCGAATCGCCATCGCGCTTTCGATTCTTGTTTGAGCATGATCTTTTCGGAAAACCGCTTCACACTTTTCCGGATCATGCTCTAGTTTTCGAGACTCCCGTGGGGTTAGGTGTTTTTCTGATTGCAATTTCCACGCTGCGGGCTCTCCGCGGACAGGGCCTCCGCCAGGTGCTTCATTTAACACGGAAATGCACCTTACGGTAGAGCGGTGACGGCGTGAGATCGAAACCGCCTCGCAGACGAGAAATCGGCTCCTTTGAACTGAAGCCGCAGTCATCGCGCTCCTCGCAACCACCTCGCTGCGGGGATGATCTCCAACGCGGCTGCCGCCGGCTTATCGTCAGGTCGCCGTCATCGCGGCGGGTGCGCAGCCCTACGGACGTGCTCACCTGCTTTTAAGGGATCAGGAGACCGAAACGACACGCAGATTGTTGGTCGTTCCGGCCTGACCTAATGGCATGCCGGCAACGACCACCAGATTATCGCCGGCACCGGCGAACTTCTCCCGCTTGGCAAGCTCGGTGGCATGACTGACCATCTCCTCGTAGCTTTGCACGTGCGCGGAAACAGCGCTGTGCGCGCCCCACAACAGGCAGAGACGACGGGCCACTTCCACGCTCGGTGTGGTGGCCAGGATCGGCACTCTCGGCCGCTTGCGCGCAATGCGTGCGGCTGTCGTCCCGCTCGAGGTATAGGCGACGATGGCGGCAGCATGGATCGCCGAGGCCAGGTCAGCCGCCGCGGCCGCAACCGCATGTGGCGGCGTCTTTTCCTCGTCGGGCTGGGTCGCTTCGATGATCGAGCGATACATCTTGTGCTGCTCGGTGCTGCGGATGATGCGGTCCATCATTTCCACGGCTTCGCGCGGGTACCGGCCCGTGGCCGACTCCGCCGACAACATCACGGCATCCGCGCCGTCGTAGATCGCGGTTGCAACATCCGAGGCCTCGGCGCGCGTAGGCGTCGGGACCGCTACCATGGAATCGAGCATCTGAGTGGCAACGATCACCGGTTTGACAGCGAGCCTGCAGGCGCGCACCAGCTCCTTCTGGCGACCGGGGACCTCCTCGTGCGGAATCTCGACCCCGAGATCGCCGCGCGCGACCATGATCGCATCCGACGCCTGAATGATGTCATCGATCCGTTCGAGTGCGGCCGGCTTCTCGATCTTCGCCATGAGCCCGGCGCGCTCGCCGATCAGGGCCCGCGCTTCGATCACGTCCGACGGCTTCTGCACGAATGAGAGAGCCACCCAGTCCATGCCAAGGCGCAAGCCGAATTCCAGATCGGCACGGTCCTTTGCGGTGAGCGGCGACAGATCGAGCATCGTTCCGGGCAGATTGACGCCCTTGTGGTTCGAGATCGCCCCACCGACAATCACTTCGGCCTCGATCTCGTCTTTGCCGAGGCGCCTCGCGCGAACGCGCACTCTGCCATCGTCGATCAAAAGATCGTCCCCGGGCGCGAGGGCTGCAAAGATTTCCGGATGCGGCAAGGGTATCGCTGAACGGTCCCCTTCCGATCCGGAGCGAACGAAGCGAATGGACTCCCCGGACCGAACCGTGATGTTCTTGTCGCGCAGTGTACCGATGCGGATTTTTGGGCCCTGCAGGTCCATCAAAATGCCGATCGGTCTTTGCATCTCCCGCTCGAGCGCACGGATCGCGGCATGCACTTTCGCATGATCATCCTGGGTTCCGTGGCTGAAGTTGAGACGGAATGTGTCCACACCCGCGAGAAACAGCCCCTTGAGCATCTCCGGCGAGGCGCTGGCCGGTCCAACGGTTGCGACGATCTTGGCCCGTCGACGACGCATGGCGATATGACCCTTTCTGCCCCGGCCCGATCAGGCAGGAATTGCACCCAGGATGCCGCTTCTTCCGATGCAGCGATGTCGCTCCAGCGACGCCGAAGGAAGGACCGCCGCTATTGAACCAGCTTCGCGCGAAGACGCGTGAATTCGCCCTCAGTGATAGACCCTGCTTTCCTGAGCTGATCCAGCTTTCCAAGCTCGTCGGCAACGCTGAATCCAACCACGCGCCGCAATTCGTCGCGAGCCGCCTGCGCCTGTTGCGCATTGCGCTCGGCCATGCCTCGCCCCTGAGTGATCAAATAAACGATCACGCCGAGATAGGAGGTCAAAATCAGGACAATGACCCAGATGGCCTTTGCCCACCCCGAAATATCGTGACGTCTAAAGAGATCTGCAAAGATTGTAATGACGAACCAGAACCATACCACGAAGGCGAATATCGTCAGCACATCGATCAGAAAGTTTGAAAAGGTGAAGCCTCCCTCGAAGAGCATGACACCCTCCTTGCTGCTCAACCACCGACGCTTCCGCGTCGGTCTTGTTGGCCAGTATTAGCATTTTTGCGCCGGCTCGTACATCGCATGGTTGTATGGGCTACTCGCCGGATCGCCTTTGACAGGCTGATGCTCAGTCCTGGTACGCCAGCGCCATCCCGGCAAGCGGATTGTGACAAGGTGCACCAGCCAAAACGCCCCACAGTGCTCTGTGCTGCTAGGCCTGAAGCACGGTCAGATTGCCGCGTCGCGCGTGCACGTTCCCGATCTGGAACGTCTGGTCATCCTACAAGTTGGTTTGCAAGCTTCCGTTCGGCCAATTGTCGGTCGTCGGGGAGCGAGTTGGCACGGCTTATACGAATCCCCGCTACTGAAAATGAATTTGGACTTTTTGATTTGCATGGGGGTGAAACATGAAGGACATACTCGTTTTCCTTTCGCCTTCGGCGTGCAGAGATGATCTATCCGGCGGAGGGCACTACGCGATCGCCCTGGCTCGCACGTACGGCTCGCATCTGTCCGCATTGATTGCGGACATCGAAACCGATCTCCGCGACTTGGCGCCTGAACCGGACATCCGGCAGGTCGAGCGAGCCAGCGCTACGCCAACGTCGTCAAGTGAACGGGTGGCACGAACGGCGGAGCTCGTTCAATCGGCGGCGCGGGATGCAGGCGTATCCTGTGACATTCTATCGACCGAGAATGAGCCGGCTTCGCTTCGCGAACGAATGATCCGTTGCAGCCAGGTGCACGATATCCTGATTATCGATGTGCGCGGACCGCTCGATTCGCCTCGCAAAGAACTGGTCGAGGCAGCCCTGTTTGGCAGTGGTCGGCCAATTGTTCTGGTGCCGCCGAACACGCCTTTGCTTGCAGGCGGCCGGATTGTGATTGCCTGGGACGGAACACGCTCAGCGGTTCGCGCGGTGCACGACGCCTTGCCCCTTCTCGTTAAGTCGCGTGAGGTCCTCGTCGTGTCGGTCATTGATGACAAGGCGTTTTCAACGCCACATTCTGGACCCGCGCTTTGCCGCCATCTGGCGCGCTGGCACGTTGATGCCAAATTCAGCACGATCAATCGTGAGACTCTGAACGTCGGTGCGACCCTTTTAGCCTACGCGCGCCAAACAGAGGCCGATCTGCTTGTGATGGGCGCATTCGCACATGGATTCGAGCGCGCGCTGATGCTCGGTAGCGCAACACGGGATATCTTTGGCGCAAGGATCGCAATTCCCGTATTCCTGTCTCACTAGTTTTTACTCACCTGCATGCGTCGCGCTCCTCACGCGGAAGTCACCTGACGAAGCCGTGCTCCAGCCTCCACCGCAGTCACCGCCCTGCGCAACCAAGCCGACGAGCGGATGACGAGTTTCTCCGCCTCCACAACGAGAAAGAATGCCAGTCCAGCCGCGAGGAGCCAGGGCCAAGCCCCGATCGGAATGGCTTCGTTGCCGAACATCGCTTGCAGCGGCGGCGCGTAGGTGAAAATCAGTTGGAGAACCACGACTGCGGCAATTCCGAGCGGCAGATATTTATTGCCGAGATGCGCGGTGAAGGACAATGAACTGTCCAGCAGGTAGCGGCTGTTCAGGAGATAGAACACCTGGCCGATCGTGATCATGTTGACCGCGGCCGTCCGGGCGAGCTCGTCCGAGGCCCCTTGCGCTTTCATCCAGAAAAACGCCCACAGGGTGACCGCAAGCAACGCGAAGCCGACGAACAGCACGCGCCAGATGCCAAAGCCGGTCAGGATGGGCCGATCCACCGCGCGAGGCGGCCGGTTCATGACATCGAGCTCGTGCGGCTCGAACGAAATCACCAGTCCTAACGCGACCGACGTTACCATGTTGACCCAAAGGACTTGCGGAGCCGTGATCGGCATTGTGAAGTGGAAAAAGATCGCGACCATGATGACAAGCGCCTGGGCCACGTTGGTCGGCAGCATGAACAGGATGGCCTTTTCAATATTGTTGTAGACGGTGCGGCCTTCCTTCACGGCTGCGGTGATCGAGGCGAAGTTGTCGTCAGCCAGGATCATTCCCGCAGCCTCTTTGGTGACTTCGGTGCCCTTGATCCCCATCGCAACACCGATATCGGCCTTCTTGAGCGCGGGTGCATCGTTCACGCCGTCGCCTGTCATTGCCACGATCTGCTTGTTGGCTTGGATAGCCTTCACCAGGCGAAGCTTGTGTTCGGGGCTCGCCCGCGCGAAGACATCGACGTTGCGAACCTTTTCCCGCAAGGTGGCCTCGTTCATCTCCTCGATCTCGGCGCCACTGATTGCCGTCCTGCCGTCGCCAATACCCAGCATTTTGGCGATCGCTGCAGCAGTGATCTTGTGATCGCCCGTGATCATCGTCACGCGAATGCCACCGCCATGGCATTCCCTGACCGCCTCGATGGCTTCCTTGCGTGGCGGATCCAGAAGACCGATCAAGCCGAGCAGGACAAGGTCCTTCGGCAGGTCGGCGGGGGCGAGGTTTCCCGTCTTCAAGCCTGGGTTCTCCCGCCATGCGAGAGCGAGCACACGCTCGCCCTGACCGGCAAGCATGTCGGCAGCCTGCAGGAAATGCGCGGCATTGAGCGGCACCGGCTGACCGCCGATGGTCTGCTGTCGATCGCAGTGCTCAAGGATGACCTCGGGCGCGCCCTTGACGAAAAGACATTCCCGTCCGTCGTCGCTAGACCTGTGAAGCGTCGCCATGAACTTGTGCTCGGACTCGAAAGGAATGGCGTCGATGCGCGGAAACGCGGTCTGCTCGGTTCGCCGGTCCAAGCCGAGCTTGATTGCGAACGGATAGAGGGCCCCCTCCGTGGGATCGCCCTCCACCTTCCAGGTGCCTTGCTCCTGAAGCAGCTCCGCATCGTTGCACAGCATGGAGGCGCGTCCCATCAGCGTGAGCACCGGCTCCTTGTCGGCGGGCTTTTCGTCCCTCTTGACCTCACCCTCCGGGGCATAGCCATTCCCGGTGACATGATAGGCCGCTTCGGCGGTGACGGCGGACACCACCATCATTTCCATGAGCGTCAAGGTGCCGGTCTTGTCCGAGCAGATGCGCGATACCGACCCCAGCGTTTCCACCGCCGGCAGCCGCCGGATGATGGCATTGCGCTCGGCCATGCGTTGAACGCCGATCGCGAGCGTGATTGTGATGATGGCTGGCAGCCCCTCGGGAATCACGGAGACGGCGATGCCGACCACGGCCTGGAACAGCTCAACGAAGTCCATGTGCGTCACCCACTTGCCGTAGGCGAACACCAGCACGCCCACAGCACCGACGACCGCGGTGATGACGTAGCCGAACTTCTTGATCTGGCGCAGCAGTGGCGTCTCGAGCGCGCTCACGCTGGTGAGCAGCGCGTTGATGCGACCGAGCTCGGTCTCGCTGCCCGTCGCGACGACGACGCCGGTTGCACGCCCGGACACGACCATGGTTCCAGAGAACGCCATGCATTCCCGATCCCCGACCGTGGAATTATCGGAAACAGCTTCTGTGCTCTTGTCGGCCGGCACGGACTCGCCGGTGAGGGCTGCCTCCTCGGTCCGCAGGTTTTTCGCCTCGGCAAGCCGCATGTCCGCGGGGATCCTGTCGCCCGACTCAAGGAGCACAATGTCTCCCGGAACGAGCTGCTCCGCGGGAATCATGCGCGTCTCTCCGCCGCGCGCGGTTCGAGCTTCAGCGGACAGCATGTTGCGGATCGCATCCAGCGCTTTCTCGGCCTTGCCCTCCTGTATGAATCCGAGCAGCGCGTTGAGGATGACGACGCCGAAGATGATCGACGCGTCGACCCACAGATTGAGCATAAGCTTCGTGAAGCCGGCACCCAACAGAACGTAAACCAGAACGTTGTTGAACTGAGACAAGAACCGCATGAGCGGCCCCCGCTTCTTGCCCTCCGGCAACCGGTTTGGCCCATACGTTTGCAGGCGCCTCGCTGCTTCGGCGGGATCGAGACCTTTTTCGCAGTTGGTGGCAAGCGAGTTCTCAACGTCGTTGGCGGACATCGCATGCCAAGCTATGAGGCCAGTCGTCCTGGTCGCGTCTGCCACTGCGCCCATTGGTTGTCCCCGTTTGGTCTGTGTTCACCCGGTTATCCGGGCCAGGCTCAGTTACGGAGCGGCTGCGACGTCGAGCTCACGCCGCCGAGTAGAGTAACAATTCCGAAAACGCGCGACGGGGCTCGCAGCGCGCTACGTCGCCTGCATGGATAGGCGCTCGGCCATCACTTCCGCATGGAGACGCTCGATATCCTCCCGACGGCACAATTGGGTGCCGTGGGTCAGGACGGCAGCGGCTCCCGCGGCCATGCCGAGCATGAACGCGTCCTCAACATTTTGTCGGCGTGCGAGCGCGAAAGTCATGCCCGCCACGAAGCTATCGCCCGCCCCCACGGCGCTCAATGGCTTCACCTTGGGACCTTTTAGGCGCAACGTGCCTGATGGATGTGCGAGCAATGCGCCATCACGTCCCATGGTGACTGCAAGGTTTTCGATAGCGCCAGTGGCAACCAAAGACGACGCCGCATCGACAAGCTCCCCGGCGCTTTCAAACTTTCGGTGTGTCAGCGTCTCGAACTCCCCAAGGCTGGGCTTGGCGAGATAAATGCCTCCTGCCGATAGTGCCGCCTGGAGCGCGGGTCCTGACGTATCGAGGATCAAGCGTGCTCCATTGCTCCGCACAATCCCCGCCAGGCGGGCGTAAAAATCGATGGGAACACCGGGCGGCAGGCTGCCGCTCGCGACGACGTAGTCCGCATCGGATTCCCTGAGGTGCGATAGAGCCGATTGCCACTCGGGTTCGAGAAGGGTGCAGCCCTCGCTTACGAAACGATATTCCAGTCCCGAAATCTCTTCGAAGACCGTAAAACTGATGCGTGTGCCGCCAGCTATGTCGATGCATTTTGCCGGCACGTCCAGTTTCGCGACAAGCTCGTTCAGGACGAGACCAGTTGCGCCGCCAGCCAGGTAAATGGCGCAGGCTTCGGCGCCCAGCTCCTTCAGGACGCGCGCGACATTTATGCCGCCACCGCCTGCGTCAATGCGTTGTTCTACCGCACGGTTCTTACGGATCGGTCTGATCTCATTCGACTGAAACGCGAGATCGATGGTCGGGTTCAGCGTCAGTGTAACGATCGGCTTTGAGACTACCTCCGGCTGCTGTATCATGTCGCAAGCCTTCTCGCCTGGAAATAGAAGATCAAAGGTTACCATCCTTAGAGGATGAGCGCCATGCGACTCGTCGGAGACATTGGCGGAACCAACGCGAGGTTTGCGATTGCGGAGCCTGGTACGCAGCCATACGACGTACGCAAGCTGCCCGTTGCTCAATACCCCAGCCTTCTCGAGGCAGTGGAGGACTATCTGTCCGGCGTTCCCCGGCCGGACGAGGCGGTGCTTGCCGTGGCAGGCCCTGTGTTGGGCGATGAGATAACGTTCAGCAACAGCGCTTGGCACTTCTCGATCAGCGATGTGCGCCGGCGCCTTGGCCTGCGCAAGCTGGTCGTCATCAATGACCTTGTCGCCCAGGCGCTGTGCGTTGCTGCACTGCCACCCGACGAGATCGGTTCGCTGAAGTCGGGAACCCGCGATCCACAAGAAGCTGTCCTCGTGATCGGCCCAGGAACCGGACTCGGCGTTGCCTTTCTAGTGAATAATGCGGGTACACTCGTGGGTCGGCCGAGCGAGGCCGGACACGCTACATTCGCCCCGATGGACCGCGTCCAAGCGGAAATCCTGTTGCGTCTCCAAGACCAATACGCGCATGTCTCAACTGAACGCTTGCTGTCCGGATCAGGGCTGTTGGCGATTGCTAAAACGCTGGCCGAGATGAACGGGCAGATCATCGACGTGCAGGATCCAAGAGACGTTTCGGCCCGCGCTGCAGCAGGCAAGTGCCCCACTTGCCTTGAGGCGATTAGGATCTTCTCGTCCATCCTTGGCTCCACGGCAGGCAATCTGGCCTTGACCCTTCTCACCGGGGGCGGGGTTATCATCACTGGCGGACTGTGCCGCGGGCTGCGGCCAGTGTGGGATGTGGAAGCGCTGACCCGCGCTTTTATCGCAAAGGGACGGTTCAGCTCGTACCTGGACGGCATACCGATCGACCAGATCTTGCGTCCTCATGCAGGCCTCCTCGGCGCAGCAGTGTATGTGGAGCCGCGCCGCTCCGTTTAACTTAAATGAACAAGCGCGATGGCAACCACTCCGTGAGCCGAGAGATGTCTCGCAAAAACGCTTTAGTCCCGTCGCAATTTGACGCCGCGGCTTTCGATCTCGATGGCGTGGTCACGGATACCGCGGGCATCCATTTCCAGGCGTGGACGCAAACCTTCGATGTTTTTTTCCACGAGCGTGCGCGCCGCACCGGCATTGCCTTCGTGCCATTCACGCTCGATGACTATCGCAGGTACATCGACGGCCGTCCGCGCGAAGAGGCCATTCGTGCCTTTCTCGCCGCACGGGGGGTGGACGTCACGGAAGGCAGCGAGACCGATGGCCCCGAGGTCGACACCATCCACGGGCTCGCGGAGCGAAAGGACGGACTGTTTCTGCAGGAGATGCGCAGCAAAGGCGTCGATGTTTATCCGTCCACAGTGGCTCTGATCCGACGTCTGCGCGCGCTCGGTCTTAAGACGGCAGTGGTTTCGGCGAGCCGCAATTGCCAGGAGATCCTGCAGACGGCACGGCTCGATCATCTGTTCGACGCTCGCATTGATGGACGTGATGCCGCGACTTTGGGGCTGCCAGGCAAGCCGGCGCCGGACACCTTTCTCGCGGCGGCGCGGCGCCTCGGCACGTCGCCCGAGCGCACCGTCGTCATTGAGGACGCGATCGCCGGCGTGACGGCCGGACGAGCCGGCGGTTTCGGCCTCGTCATCGGCATCGACCGGACAGGCGACGGGACGGAGCTGGAGAATGCCGGTGCCGATCTCGTTGTCGCCGACCTCAACCAGATCGATTTGGAATTGGATGATGGGATGACGCAGCGACGGTTCACCGCCAAGCCGGATGTGCATCGGCTTGATCCGTTCATCGCGCGGCCGGGGACGGAGACGCGCCATCCCGCGGCCCATGCTCGGCCGGATCCTTGGCTGTTTGCTCATGAGGGTTTTGACCCGGCCCTAGAGGGCCGTCGCGAAACGCTGTTCGCCGTTGGCAACGGGTACTTCGTGACCCGCGGAGCCGCCGCCGAGGCGCACGCTGATGATCTTTACTATCCCGGCACGTATCTTGCCGGTGGCTACAACCGGCTCACGACCGTGATCGATGGCCGCCCCGTCGAGCACGAGGACCTCGTCAACCTCCCCAACTGGCTGCCACTGACCTTCCGAATCGAAGAGGGAGAATGGTTCGACCTGCGTCGCGTCGAAATCCTTGAGTATCGTCAGGCGCTCGATCTGCGGCGTGGTCTGTACTTGCGGACTATGCGGGTACGCGACCGGCAGGGGCGGGAAACCAGCCTCGCCGAGCGCCGTTTCGTGCACATGGACAGCAAGCACCTCGCGGGCCAGCATGTCACCATCAGCTCGCAGAACTGGTCCGGTCGGCTCACGGTGCGCGCCATGCTGGACGGCGACGTCGCCAATGCCGGCGTGCCGCGCTACAAAGCGTTCGAAAGCAAGCATCTACGCGTGTGCGAAGCGGCGGCGATTGCACCTTGCTCCATGTTGCTCCAAGTGGAGACGACGCAGTCGCAGCTACGGATCGCACAGGCCGCACGGTTGGACGTAAGCGTGCGAGGACTGGATGCCGCCGTCGACAAATACCCGATCGAGCAAGCGGCGCGTGTCGGCTATGACATCGTCCTTGATGTCGTGCCGGGTGCCAGCATCGAGATCGAGAAGATCGCCGCCCTCTATACCTCCAGGGACCGCGCCATCGCCGACCCGGAAATCGCCGCGCGCACCGCCATCGCCAGGGCCGACCGATTTGATGAACTTCTGCAAGCCCATGAGCGCGTCTGGGCGCATTTGTGGGAGCGCAGCGACCTCGACCTGCTCGATGCCCCGAGCGAGGAGTCGGATGACGCGCATTTGGCCGCGCGCCTGCACCTCTTCCATCTGCTCCAGACGGCTTCCAGCCACAGCATGGAGCTGGACGCCGGCATCCCCGCCCGCGGCTGGCATGGCGAGGGCTATCGCGGCCACATCTTCTGGGACGAGCTGTTCATCTTCCCATTGCTGAACCTGCGCCTGCCGATCCTCGCCCGTGCCTTGCTGCTCTACCGCTACCGCCGTCTCGATGAGGCGCGCTGGGCCGCTCGGCAAGCCGGATTCCGCGGCGCGATGTACCCATGGCAGAGCGGCAGCGACGGGCGCGAAGAAACCGACCTCATGTACTTCAACCCGCGGTCGGGCAATTGGATCAAGGACGATACGCATCTTCAGCGCCATGTCGGCGCGGCCGTCGCCTACAATGTCTGGCAGTACTATCAGGCCACCGGCGATGCCGAATTCCTCTACGCCTTCGGCGCCGAGTTGATGTTCGAGATTGCCCGGTTCTGGGCCAGTATCGCGCAATGGAACGAAGCAAGCGGCCGTTATGACATCCGCGGCGTGATGGGCCCGGACGAATTCCATGACGGCTATCCGGATCGGGACACGCCGGGCCTCGACAACAATGCGTACACGAACGTCATGGCCGTCTGGTGCATCGCTCGCGCGCTCGACCTGCTTGAACTGCTCCCGAAGGAACGCTGTCACGAGCTGTGCCAGAGCCTGCGGATCGATCAGGAGGAACTCGCGCGTTGGGAACATGTCAGCGCCAAGCTTTATCTGCCATTCCATGAGGACGGCATTCTCAGTCAGTTCGAGGGCTATGAGGCGCTGCAGGAATTCGACTGGGATGCCTATCGGCGCAAATACCCAAACATCATGCGCCTCGATCTCATCCTTGAGGCGGAGCGCGACACGCCCAATCGCTACAAGCTATCCAAGCAGGCTGACGTGCTGATGCTGTTCTATCTGTTTTCGGCAGAGGAATTAGCGGAACTCTTCAACCGCGTCGGTTACGCGTTCGATCCCGGCACGATCCCCAGGACCATCGACTACTATCTGCGGCGCAGCTCGCACGGCTCCACCTTGAGCGCGATCGCGCATGCCTGGGTTTTGGCGCGCTCCTGCCGGCAGCGCTCCTGGTCGTTATTCACGGAAGCTCTGCAAAGCGACATCGGCGATATTCAGGGTGGGACCACGCGCGAAGGCATCCATCTCGGCGCCATGGCTGGCACGATCGACCTGTTGCAACGCTGCTTCACCGGGCTGGAGCTGCGCGGCGAAGAATTACATTTCCATCCGGCGCTGCCGAACGAACTGCGCCGGCTTGCATTTCGGCTCCGCTATCGCCAGCATTCGCTGAGCGTCGACATAACCCAGGATGCGCTAACGCTGGCGAGCGATCCAAGTGGCGCGGACGCGATCTCCATCGCGGTCGACGACCGGCACATCGTCCTGCGCCCGGGCGAGCGAACCAGCGTGCCGCTTGCCCGTCCATCGTGATCACGCGGGCGCGTACTGCGAAGCCGCTCGCGGGGCTCCGCAAGCAATTCCTCCCGCGTCAGCTTCAATGCGAGGATACGACGTTCTGCGGCGTCCCCTGGGCAAATGCCTCGATGTTCGCAAGTGTCGTCGCGATGATTCGCTCCAACGCCGCCTCGGTGTTGTAGGCATTGTGCGGCGTAACGATCACGTTGGGAAAACGCAGCAACACGTGGTTCGCAACGAGCGCCTTGAAATCCTCGGCGTCCCGGACCGCTTCCTGGTGGAAGATCGCCGCTTCTTCGCGGATCAAGGGCTCCTGCGGCAGGACGTCGAGGCCGGCGCCGCGGAGCTTGCCGTCAGCCAGTGCCCGCACCAGCGCTTCGACGTCAACGATATGGCCGCGTGCCGTATTGATCAGGATTGCTCCCGGCTTCATGCGGGAGAACTCGCGATCTGAGAGCAAGCGGACGGTGCCAGGCGTCGCGGGCACGTGCAACGTAACGACGTCGGAATCGGACAACAGTCTATCGAGGCTGGTGTAGGCAAACTTGAGGCGGTTCGCCGCTGCTTCGTCCGGCTGGAGATCGTAAGCAACGACATTCATGCCGAAGCCGCGCGCGATTTCGATGACACGGAGCCCGATGCGGCCGGTACCGACCACGCCGATCATCTGGTCGCGCAGCTCGAAGCCCCGGAGCCCGGTTTGCGTGAAACGCCCGCGCCGCGTCCGCTCCACCGAGTCCACGATCTTGCGCGCAACCGCAAGCAGCAGGGCGAACACGTGCTCGGCCACCGTCGAGTCGCCGTAGTCAGGCACGTTCGAGACAATGATGCCATGCGCCGCGCAGTAGCGCAGATCAATGTGATCGTATCCCGTGGATCGCGTCGCGATCAGCTTCAGTCTCGGAAAGTGCGAAAGTGCCGATGCATCAAGCCGTGAATTGACGAACGGGCTGGCGACTTCCGCATCGGAGAAATCAGCCGCGTTCCGCTGGTCCAGCGGCTCAGCAACGCATCGCACGCGATGGTGCGGCTCGAGGCGCGCGCAGGCCTGACGCTCCCATTCCTCGGTCTCGAACATGGCGATGTTCATTGCGGCCTCCCGGGATCGGAGCACGGGTTCTGGGCTCAATCACCTTACACGGTCCAATCTTTGAGTAAACCGGTGCATGCAACCGACGATTGATCGCCGAAATCAGTCCAAGCCGCGCGTTGCCAGATAGGACAGTGGTCCTGCAATATCTTTGTTCCCGAACAGCGATGGGCACACGACGTGCACTCCGGATCGTCCCTTCAACTTGTTCAGGGGAACCATCGCGCGAGCCCGAGCGCCAGAATGCCTCCGAGCGCGAGGTACCCAAGACAAACCGGTCCCGTCGTCCTCAGAATATCGCCTTCACGTCCCTGCAGACCGACCGTGGCCGCGCCCGTGATGATGTTGTGCAAAGCCGCACAATTGCCGACGGCAGCTCCGAATCCCTGAGCAGCAATCAACGCAAGCACTGGCAGGCCGAGCCTGACGGCCGCAGCCTGCTGAAGATCCGTCAGGAGGATGTTGGAGACGGTCGTGGAGCCCGTGATGAAGGAGCCGATGGCCCCAACTGAGGGAGCAAGCAGCGGCCAGGCGCGACCAGTCCGTGTGGCTGTCGCCGCCAGCGCCTCTATCATGCCCGCATGGACCATTAGCCGGGCGATGGCGAGCATCGCGAACAAGGCAACGGCGACGGGAACCAACCGGCGAACGGCAGCAGCGACGGCACCGGCCAGATCGGCGAGCTTGCACGCCTGCAGGAGCCCCCCAAACAGAAATCCTGCGAGCAGCATGGTGCCGGGATGATAGAGGGGCTCGATACGGCCGCCGAACGGTCCGGGCAGCGCCCATTCGAGCACGACCTGCCGCAGCGTATCGCGGATCTGCGGAACGAGACGCGTCACAAGGATCAAGCCGACCAGCACGGCATATGGCAGACCAGCAATGGCGAGCGATCTCGCATCCAGGGCTTCGGCCTGCTCCGCATGCATCCACCTGAGGACAAAGGCGAATGCAAATCCGCCGGCAAGTGCTCCGCCGATCGTCGGCAGCTCTGGTCCCACCCACGTGGCCAAGGCCAGGTAAGGCAGCAGGAAACAGACCGCGGCGAGGACGGCCCATGCCGCATATTTCGCCTGGAAACGTCCCGTGCTCGCGATGAACACGATCGAAAGCACCAGCAACGGCGCCAGGCCCGTGTGCAGTAAGGCGGTCGGGAGCGCGATGCTGTTGCCGCTGATGCCTGACACGTCGGCCTGTGCGAGAATCGGAGTGCCGAGCGCGCCAAAAGAAGTGCCGGCGACATGACCAATGAGCGGCAAAGCGACCGCCACCACGGGTGTGAAGCCGAGGCTGACCAGGAGAGGTGCGGCCAGAGCGATAGGTGTGCCGAAGCCCGCCGCGCCCTCCATGAAGGGCGCGAAGAACCAGGCGATGATGATGGCAAGCAAGGTCTTGTCCGAGGACAGGCTTATCAACCCGGTCCGGATGGCGTCGATCGCACCTGAGCGCTGCTGAAGCTCATAGAGCGATAAGGCCGGCAGGATGATCCACAGGATGTCGAGGGCGGAGAAAATGGCCTCCGCACCGGTTCCGATGAGCGCTCCGGCAATGCCCTGCTCACCGTGGATGCTCGTTCCAAAGCCGAAGAATCCGACGGCGCCAACCGTGGCCGCCACCAGCCCGACCAGTCCCGCATTTGCGGCAGACCACCGCAACGCGGCCATGAGGAGAACGATCAGGGCGAGCGGAGCAGTCGCGACCAAGGCTGCCATTCAACTTTCCGTGCGCTTGAATTGGACTCAAATCGCAACCGCGAATGGCTCTCCGATCAAAGGGAACATCAATCGCGAGCTCGATTAAATCTATCACAATCTACGGTCGCGTTGTATGATTTCGGGTCGAAGCCGATCGTCTTTCAGAGACTCGCTTCCACGAATGAGAGCTAAGCGCGCGTCACCCCGCTGCCCCTATCCGATTTGGCCTTGCTGCCAACAAAGGGAGCCGAAAAATGACCGTTCGCGTCGCCATCAACGGATTCGGCCGCATCGGCCGTAACATTCTCCGGGCCATCTTTGAAAACGGCCGCAAGGATATCGAGGTGGTCGCGGTCAATGACCTCGGCCCCGTCGAGACCAACGCGCACCTTCTACGGTACGACTCCGTGCACGGCCGCTTCCCCGGCGAGGTCAAGGTTGAAGGCGACACCATCAGCATTGGCAATGGCAAATTCAAGGTGACCGCGATCAGGGATCCCTCGAGCCTGCCGTGGAAGGACCTGGGCGTTGACATCGCGCTCGAATGCACGGGAGTCTTCAATTCGAAAAGCAAGGCTTCCGCTCATCTCACGGCGGGTGCGCAGGCCGTCCTGGTCTCGGCACCGGCCGACGGAGCAGACCTTACGGTGGTTTACGGCGTCAATCACGACGGGCTGTCGAAGGAGCACAAGGTCGTCTCCGCGGCCTCGTGCACAACCAACTGTCTGGCGCCGGTTGCCAAGGTGCTCAACGACGCGATCGGGATCGAAAAGGGCTTCATGACGACGATCCATGCCTATACCGGCGATCAGCCGACGCTGGATACGTTGCACAAGGACCTGTACCGCGCACGAGCCGCGGCGATGTCGTTGATCCCGACATCAACCGGCGCGGCGAAAGCCGTCGGCCTGGTGCTGCCTGAACTCGAGGGCAAACTCGATGGCGTCGCCATTCGCGCGCCGGTGCCGAATGTCTCGGCCGTCGACTTCAAATTCGTCGCCAAGCGGCCGACATCGAAGGACGAGGTGAACGCCGCGATCAAGCGCGCCGCCGACCAGCAGCTCAAGGGGATTCTTGGCTATACCAACGATCCCAATGTTTCGGTCGACTTCAACCACGATCCGCACAGCTCCGTCTTCCACATGGACCAGACCAAGGTTATGGATGGCACCTTGGTCCGCGTCATGTCGTGGTACGATAACGAGTGGGGCTTCTCGTGCCGCATGGCGGACACTGCCGTAGCGATGGCAAGGCTGATCTGACCCGAAACTGAGAAGCGAAGACCCTCGGCGGATTTCTTCCCGCGAGGGTCCGCTAGCCGCGGCTCGTCGCGCGAGTGGGAAGGCGGATCAAACTAGTGTTGTGACTCTGACAATCCATTCCATCATTCCGGGGCAGCCCGCAGGGCTGAACCCGGAATCCAGAGGTTGTGGCGCGAGATTCCGGGTTCTCGCTTCGCGAGCCCCGGAATGACACCGAGTGAATCAGATGTCAGAGACACAACACTAGAGCATCTGCCGATCAAGTTACAGAGCCGGACGAGTGCCTTCAACCAGGCCTGTCATTGCAAGGAGCGAAAGCGACGAAGCAATCTAGACTGTATCTGCGGTCAAAGTCTGGATTGCTTCGCTTCGCTCGCAATGACGGCGGAGCGCGCGCCCTCCGATTCGCTCAGCTCGGCGATTGCTCTAGCCGCAGCCGACAAGATGAGCTGCAGAGCGCCACGCGTGACGCGACAGCGCCTCAAAGCTTCGAACCGTTTCGACGCGGACGAGCGCCGCGTCGGCGGTGAGCGTTCCATTGGCGACCGCTCCCAGCGTCGCGCTGCGATGGGTGCGCTGCAATTCGCCCAGTTGCGTGGTACAGCGCTCGAGTTCGGTGATGGCCTCGCTCGTCGAGATCGCACGCTTGCCAGCCACGGCGTCGGCGTCCGGTGAGATTGCCGTGACCTGCGCATCACGAAGCGGCTCCGCCACTCCGCGCGCAATCGCGGCTGCGCCTCGCATCGCTTCTGCGCATAGCTCTCGGGCACGGATGTCCTCCGGCCCGCCGTCCACCGCCCCGAAATTGATCGGCCCATTCGCCAATTCGGCCAGTCGAGAGGCGTGGTCGAGCGCGTGGAGCGTGCTTGTCAGGCGCTGTTGCTCGTCATCGGTGTCAGGCGGTCCGGTGACGTCCGAGAGAAACATTTGTGCCTGCCGCAAGGCGTCGGCCACTTCCTGCACCGATACCACATCCTTCCCCAGACGGACTGGTTCAGCGCGGCCGAGTAGGGCCGCCTCGATCGAGCCGCATCTCGCTGCGAGCGCCTGTGCGATGGTTTTCCGCACTGCTTCCACCGCCACGATCGGGGTCGCAAGCGCGGAGGGATCGAGGTAACGCGTGAGCCGCGAGCCACGCTCGGGCAGAATACGCTCGACCAGTCGCGTGAACCAGTCGACCAGCGGCAGCAGGACCAACACCCCGACCAGATTGTACGCCGTGTGATAACCGGCCAAAAGCGTGACGCTATCGACGGTCTTGGCGGCGCGCACGAGAAGAGGGGTGACGAAGGGAAAAAGCGCCAGCGCGATAAAGGCGGCGATCAGCTTGAACAGGACATAAGCGATGGCCAGCCGCTTGGCGGTGGTGCTCGCGCCAATCGCCGCCAGCGACGAACTCGTCGCCGTTCCGATGTTCTGCCCGATGATCAGCGCACAGGCCTGATCCAACCCGACCGCACCGGCGTAGTGGGCGGACAACGTCACCGCGACGGCGGCCGTTGACGACTGCATCAGCGCGGTCATCACCAGCCCGACCACGATCAGCACCAGCACGCCGAGAAGGCCTGACCACCACCGGGCGTCGGGACCTGCGAGAACGGCGGGCAGGTCCGCCGGGTGCAATCGTTCGGCTAGCCCGCCCATGCCCTGCTGCAGGGTTGTCAGCCCAAAAAGGACCAGCCCGAATCCGGCGAGCGCGGCGCCCACCCCGGATGTTCGCCCGCGGGCCAGAAGCCTGGTCAACGCACCGACGAAGATCATTGGCAGAGCCGCCGCCGTGAGCGAGACGCGGACGCCGATGAGCGCGACCAGCCAGCCGGTGCCCGTGGTGCCGACATTCGCGCCGAAGACGAGGCCCAATCCTTGCTGGAACGTCAGCAAGCCCGCGCTGACGAGGCCGATCGTCGTCATGGTCGTTGCACTGGAGGACTGCACCAGGAGCGTCACGACAGCACCCCAGAAGGAGCCGAGCAGCGGCGTCGCCGCCGCCTTGCTGAGCACCGTTCGAAGGGCGGACCCGGCCAGCGCCTTCAGGCCCTCCGTCATCACGGTCATGCCAAGCAGGAAGAGACCTACGCCGCCGAGTACCGAGATTGCCGTCGACATGCGCGCTCCTGAGCTGAATGACGATCAGGCCGGCTCCTGCACTATAGCTCAGTCGCAGAGCGAGGGCAGCCGCCGAAGCTGCGCAATGGGCAACCGCTGCGCGGCGGTCACCTATTTCTCGCGGCCAAGGGCCGCGCGTATGGTTTGCAACTCCTTTCTCTTCTCCGGGTCGACCGTCGGGTAAGTGAGATCGAGTTTCTCCACCGCCTCCACAATAGCCGCGGCAACGACGAGCCGCGTGAACCATTTGTTGTCGGCCGGCACGACGTACCACGGAGCATGCTCCGATGCAGTCGCCCGGATGGCTTCCTCGAACGCGTGCATGTAGTCGTCCCAGAACTTGCGCTCGTAAACATCGGAGGGCGAGAATTTCCAGTGCTTGTCCGGCTTGTCGAGGCGCGCCATGAAGCGCTTCTTCTGCTCCTTGCGCGATACGTGCAGGAAAAACTTGAGAATGACGACGCCTTGCCGGGTGAGGTAATCCTCGAAATGCGCGATGTCGAGAAGCCGTTCGTCCCAGATGCGTTTACTTACGAACGATGGGGGCAGCCTCTGCCGCTCTAAAATCTCCTGGTGCACGCGTACGACGAGGACCTCTTCGTAGTAGGAGCGGTTGAAGATTCCGATCCGTCCACGCTCGGGCAAGCGCTTTGTGTAACGCCAAAGGAAGTCGTGGCTGAGGTCTTCGGACGACGGCTGCTTGAAGGAAAAGACCTGGCATCCTTGAGGATTTACGCCCGACATGACGTGCTTGATCGTGCCGTCCTTGCCGGCTGCATCCATCGCCTGAAAGACCAGCAGTAGCGACCAGCGATCCTGGGCGTACAGCATGTCTTGTTCCTCCGCGAGCCACTCAGTGCCGCGCCGGAGGAGTTCGGAAGCCTCGCCCTTATCGAGCACCAGACCGCTCGTGTCGGCCGGATCGAAATTCTTCAGCCGGAAGTCCTTGCCGATACTGACGCAGTACGGCCGAATATACTTCTGGATGCGATCCAGGATCTCTTTTCTGGCCATTGAAACGGCCTCCCTGTTGCGGAGGCCAGTCTAGGCTCAAAATGCGCAATGTTCCTCCGGGTATTCCCGGAAACAGGCGCCGGCATCACCACGAGTGACTTAGCACAAGCGGCACCGCCCCCAGGAGCGGCAGCAGCCGCCGCAACCCCCGCAGCCGCCACACCTGCAGCCACGCCAAACGCGGCAGCCGCGGCAGCCGCGGCAACCGCCGCAGCCACGACGAACAACAACGGCGGCTTCCTGTACCTCGCCGCCGATGTTTTCCTTGTCGAACAGATGGAATGTGGCGAGACTGACGTCGGCCATCTCTTCTTCATCAAGAACGAAGCGCTGATTGGGCCAGACGTTGTGAGATTGCGGGACACTGGCCGCGGGCATGGTCGTAGCGGATGCGCTCCCCACCAGCGAAACCCCGAGGCCGGCGGCCCCCAGCGCCGTCACAGCAGCGGCTTTGGTTGTGCGCTTCTCTTTCGCTGCTTGCTTCACCTGTGGCATGGCCGCATCCTCCGATAGGTTTCTGTAGTTCAACTTGACGTCGCGAGGCTTGTACCGCCTACGAATGCGAAGCGGCGCATTCGGTTCCAATCCGCGAGGGAAACTTTTCAGTGACCGCCCGACCTTGAATCGATGCGACCATTTACTCCGGCGCCTGCAACCCTGGAGAGCTTACCCAATCGCCGATGTCGACGGCAGCCCCGCCAAGCCGTGAACCCCCAGGACAGCTTCAATCGATGATGTGATAACCACCATCGATATATGTGACACCACCGGTAATAAGCTTGGCGCCGTCAAGCGCGAGAAACGCCGTTGCCGCCCCGACATCATCGATGCTGACGAGACTTCGCGCCGGCGCCTTGCTCTGCGCCTTGTCCAGCAGCTCATCGAATTCCGGAATGCCAGAAGCCGCGCGCGTTGCCAGCGGTCCCGGCGAGATGGCATGCACCCGTATTCCCTTTGGGCCTACCTCCGCCGCGATATAGCGCACCGCGGCCTCGAGCGCCGCTTTGGCCACTCCCATCACGTTGTAATTCTCCACGACCATCCGGCTGCCGTAGTAAGTCATGGTAAACATTGTGCCGCCGTTCTTCATCAACGGCTCCGCCAGATGCGCCATTCGCATGAAGGACCAGCAGGATATTTCCAAGGTCTTGAGAAATCCGTCGCGCCCTACATCAATAACGCGTCCGTGCAGCGCTTCCTTCGGAGAAAATGCGATCGAGTGCAGGAGGATGTCGAGCTGTCCCCATTCCTTTTCGATCCGCTCGAATACCTGCTCCGTCTGCCCTTCGACGCTGACATCCAATGGCATGAAAATTAGCGCGTCCAACTCCCTGGCGAGCGGCTCGACAAACCCCTTCGCGCAATCGTTCAGATAGGTTACAGCCAACTCGGCGCCCAGGGCTCGAAATGCTTTGGCGCACCCCCAAGCAATGGATTGATCGTTAGCGATTCCTACGATCAGACCTTTTCGTCCCGTAAGGCCGACCTTCGTCTCGGGAAATGCTAAAATGGTCATGATGCTCTCGCGCGTTGAATTGGCCGACGCATTTTCCAAAGCAGCGACACGGTTTGCTCGGCACGCACGACAGGACCGTCGCGGCGCGGATGAACTCGAAGCACGGCGTGCACCTGCGAATGCCGCGGAGGTTAAAACGGAAGCCGCCGCCGCGCCATCAAGAGGTTCGATCACAGGCCGACGTTGCGGAACTCCGCCGAGCCGGGAGCACTGAGTTCCGGAATTAGTCAGTATCACTGTCCAACGGGACCAGGGCGATTAGCCATAGCACATCTAGCCCAAACGCGACGTGCTGCTTAGCGGGCGACGCCCTCGCAAAACCTGTAGCTGGAGCGAAGCCGAACTGCCGCCGGCCTCTATCTCGCGCCCCTCACCCGCTTTCGGACCACGGATTCCAGCACGGCCCGTAGCTGTGAGGCGGCGGGCGAAAGATCGCCTCTCGCAAGCATCCGCAATTCGATTGTCGGCAGGCGCGGCAGACCGAGCTCTGCTCCCACCTCGCGTATGCCCGCAGGCGTCCGATGCGCCGTTCTGATCGTTATGCCGTGCCCGAACCGAAGGGCTCCCCACACGCCGGGCAGGCTCGGCGTCGTGAGCGACAATCTCCAAGGAATGCCCTTGCCGTCCAGCACCTGCAGCGCGGTCTGGCGAAACAGGCAGGGATGATCGAAGAGAACGAGCGGGATTCGATTCTCGTTCGCCGTCTTCGCAAAGCTCTTTCCGCCGAACCAGAACATCGGCAAGCGGGCAAGCAACGCGCCGGGCCTGTTGCGACCGGGCCGGAAAAATGCGAGCGCGATATCGAGCCGGCCGGCATTCACCTCGTCCTCGAGCGCGTAGTTGCGGCCCGCCCGCACCTCGACGTGAACGCTCGGCCATTGCCGCGAGAATTGCGAGATTGCCTCGGGCATCACGTCTTCGGAGAAATCCTGCGGAAGTCCCATCCTGATCGAGGCGGCCGCGACCGTCGCGCCCAGCGTGGCGGCAGCCTCGTCGTGCAGCTCGATGATGCGACGCGCATAGGCGAGCAAGGCATCGCCGGCCTCGGTCGGCACCAGGCCGCGGCCGTTGCGCTGAAACAGCGGACGGCCCGCCTGCTCCTCAAGCCGCTTCAACTGCATGCTGACGGCCGACTGCGAGCGGCCCAACTGCACGGATGCGCGCGCAAAGCTTCCGAGCTCCGTGCCGGCGACGATCGTACGCAACGCATCGATGTCGAATGTCGGCTTCATCTATCTGATTTGGTGAAGTCACGCTTCAAAACTATCCATTATACGAAAGTGTGGCGAAAGGCTAGCGTCCGCTAAGCCCGACGCGTCCGGTGCGGCTTCGAAGGAGGCAGAATGACAACGATCGCATCCGATGCCCTCGGCTTCATCGGCCTTGGCACCATGGGCGAGGCGATGGCCCTCAATCTGGTCAGGGCCGACACAAAGCTGATCGTCTGGAATCGCTCCGCGGCGAAATCCGCTCCCCTGGCGAATGCCGGCGCGGTGGTTGCGCAGGATGTTGCCGAGCTCTTCGCCCGCTGCGGGGTCGTGATCCTGATGCTGGCGGACGGCGCCGCGATCGATGCGGTGCTTGGACGCGGCGATGCTGCATTTGCCACGCGGGTCAAAGGGCGTGTCCTGATCAACATGGCGACGGTGCCGCCCGGCTATTCCAAGGCGCTGGAGACCGACGTCCGTGCAGCGGGGGGCCGCTATGTCGAGGCACCGGTCTCCGGCTCGAGAAAGCCCGCCGAGGCCGGCCAGCTCGTCGCCATGCTGGCCGGGCGCTCCGAGGATATCGCGGCGATCCGCTCCCTCCTCACACCGATGTGCCGGCAAAGCTTCGATTGCGGCGCCGTTCCGGGCGCGCTTCTGATGAAGCTCGCCGTGAACGTCTTCCTCATCACCATGGTCACGGGCCTTGCGGAGGCGACGCATTTTGCAGAGCGCCATGGGCTGGACCTTGAAAGGTTCGTGGCGGTGCTCGATGCCGGACCGATGGCAAGCGATGTATCGCGAGTCAAGGCTGCGAAGCTGTTGCACGGGGATTTCGCCCGGCAGGCGGCCATCTTCGATGTGCTGAAAAACAACCGCCTCGTGGTCGAGGCCGCGCGCGAGGCCGGGATTGCATCGCCGCTCATCGACGTCTGCTTCGCGCTTTATGGACAGACCGAAGCACTGGGATTCGGCGAGGAAGACATGATCGCGGTCATCCGCGCGATCGAACGACGCACGGCCATGATTCCGTGATCAGCTTCGTCCTGCTCAGCATGCCGATCTTCGGCTTGGTCGCGCTCGGCTGGGCCGCGGTGAAAGCGGAGCTTACCCCGCCGGCCGCTCTCGACGCGCTCGGCGCGTTTTCCTTTCGCTTCGCGCTTCCCGCTCTCGTGATGCGGCTGATCGCCAGCGAGCCGCTGGGTCGCTCGTTCAATCCGACATTTTTCGCAGGTTACTTCGCGAGCGGATGCCTCATGTTCGCGCTCACGTTCGGCGTTTCGCATCTGCTACAGCGACAAAGATCCTCGGTGGCCGGCGCGCACGCGACCTCGGCGACTGTCAGCAATCTCGGCTTTCTCGGTCCTCCCATCGTTCTTGCGTTCTTCGGCCAGCGTGGAGCCGGTCCGCTCGCGATGGCGATCGTCGCCGAGGTCATGATCCTCATGTCGGTTGGCGCCGCCATCATGGCTGGCAGCGAGAGGGGCCGCGTGGGCGCCGGTCCGCTCATTCTCAAAAGCACCATCTACAATCCCGTGATCGTGGCGATCGTTGCCGGCGCCGCGATCGCCGCGGCCGGGGTCGCGCTGCCTGTGCCGGTGGATCGCTTTCTGGCGCTGCTGGGCGCATCGGCCGCGCCGACAGCCCTTTTCGCCGTGGGCGGCGCACTCGCCGTACAACGGATCAAACGTTCGACCGGTTTCGCGGCGGCAGGCGTCACGATGGTCAAGCTCGTGATCTATCCCCTGACCGTGTGGTGCGTGCTCGCGCATGTGCTGCGTATCGAGCCGTTCTGGAGCGGCACGGGAGTTTTGATCGCCTCACTGCCCTCCGCCGGCAGCAACTATGTCCTCGCGCAGCGTTACGCCGCCGATGCGGATCAGGTTTCGGCTGCGATTGTGCTGTCGACGATCGTCAGCGTTGTTACGGTGCCATGGGTCGGATGGCTGGTAGCGCCTTCATGAACGTCGTTTGCTGGCGAACGAGGCCTCACGGCGACGGAGCCCGATGCTCGCTGAAAGCGGCTGCGACTGTGCGTAATGCTCCCTTTGAGCGCGCATCCGATACACTGGAGTGGAGCACGATCTCGGATGGAGGAAGCGGAGGAAGAGCGAACCGCTCGCCAATCTCGACCACTCCAACCGGCGCGACGCGGTGCGCCAAGGCGCCCACGGCAAGGCCGGCGGATACGGCCGCAATGACGGCCGCAGTCCCGCCTCCAGTAAAGACCTCGACCCAGCTCACACCGGCTGCATCGAGCGCCCGCGTCGCGATGTTGCGGACGCCGCAGGAAGCCGCCAACGAGGCCAGCCGAAGCGCTTGGCCTTGGCGATGTTCGAAGCCTGGTGCGGCAAACCAGCCGAAGCGCTCCTGCGCCAGGATCTCGCCATCGCGCCGATCATCCTCGCGGCGAACGATCGCCGCGTCGAGCGCGCCGCGGTCGAACGCATCCAGAAGGTTGCGCGACGCTTCGATCTGAACCTCGATCAAAAGCGCGGGATCGTAGCCATGAAGCCGGGCCAGCAGAAGCGGCAACTCGGGACCGGCGACTTGATCGGCGATACCAAGCGTGAAGCGGCGGGACGTCGACGACAGTCCCGCCAAAGCGCGCTCATGGGCCGCGATGAATTCGCGTGCAACACCAAGGAAGGCCGCGCCCCGCGCCGACAGGCGTACCAGGCGCGGCGTCCGCTCGATCAGCTTTTCGCCCAGCCTGTCCTCGAGCCGCTTGAGCTTGACGCTGATTGCGGCCTGCGAGGTGTCGAGCGCCTCGGCGGCTCGCGTGAAGCTCTGAAGATCGGCCACCAGGACGAAAGCCTGCACGGCATCGACATCCAACGTCAGCACGACAAAGATACCAATACGTTATCTCTGAAATATTCAATCATCCTATTTCTGTATGGTCAAGCGCCTTCTATGTAGCCCTCCGGTCGCAACAAGAGGATGGGGCGAGGAGGCGGGATGAGCGCGGAGACTGACGAACTGCTGGATCGACCTGTCGCCATCGTCGAGGCCAATGCTCGGGGATGGATCGCACTGCCGGTCCTGCTTGCCGGCGCATTCCTGCCGCCGCTCGACTTCACCATCGTCAACCTGGCGCTTCCCTCCATCCGGCAAAGCCTCGGCGCCACCTCGAGCGACGTGCAGTTCGTGATCTCCGCTTACGCGGCGACCTACGCGGTTTTCCTCATCACGGGCGGACGGCTCGGCGATCTCTATGGGCGCAGGACGGTCTTCCTGACTGGTGTCGCAGGCTTCACCATCGCTTCGGCCCTCTGTGGCGCGGCCTGGTCGCCCGCGGCCCTCATCGCCGGACGGATCCTGCAAGGCATCATGGCGACGGTCATGGCGCCGCAGGTGCTGGCCTCGATCCGCGTTCTGTTCGCGGGAGCCGCGCAGGAAAAAGCACTCGCATTGTATGGCGCGACGTTTGGATTAGCCAATCTGTGCGGTCAGGTTCTCGGCGGTGTCCTGGTCTCGTCTCATCCCCTCGGCCTGACCTGGCAGGCGATCTTCTTCGTCAATATTCCGATCGGGCTCGCCACGTTGCTCGGCGGGTGGTTCTTCCTGCGCGACTCCCGAGCGCAGCAGGCGCAGCGGCTTGATGCCGGCGGGGTGGTTCTGCTGTCCCTGACACTTGGTCTTCTCGTCTATCCACTGATCGAAGGACGCGAAATCGGGTGGCCGTGGTGGATCGTGACGATGCTCGCGGCCTCGCCGGCCGCGCTCGCCCTCTTCGGAGCATTCGAGAGCCGACTGGCCCGGCGCGGAGGATCGCCGCTGGTCGAACTCTCGCTCTTCCGTGACAAGCGCTTCGCCACAGGCGTCGTGATGGCGCTCACCTTTTACATGCAGAATGCCTTCTTTCTCACTTTCTCCGTCTACCTGCAGAACGGACTGCATCTGACGCCAATGGCAGCGGGCATTGCGACGCTGCCCTATGTCAGCGGCAGTTTCGTCGCCTCGTTGGCGTCCTCCTATCTGATGCAACGGCTCGGACCTTATGCGCTGACCGTCGGCTTTGGCCTCCAGGCACTCGGTTTTGTCGTCCTCATGCTGGCCGTCGAATCCATCCTTCCTGGCGGCGGTTCTATCGGCCTCGTCGCGGCGGGGATGGGCTTTGGCATCATCATGCCTTCCGTGATCAAGGCTGTCATCGGCGGCGTTGCTTCCCGTCACGCCGGGCTTGCATCAGGCGTTGTCATCTCCGCCCTGCAGATCGGCTCGGCGCTCGGCATCGCGATCATCGGTGGCGTTTTCTATAGCGCGCTCGGGCTTGAGCAAAGCACAGCCGCTTATGCCCACGCCTTCGCGCTCGCGCTTGGTTGCGTCGTTGCGGTCCTGATCCTTGGCGGCACCCTGTCTGTCTCGGTGGCGAAAGAAAGCCGCCCAACTGTTTAATCCCTGGCTCCAAGTAGAGAATAACGGATGCTCGATATGTACTACGCGACCCTGCTCGAGGCGGCCGACGCCGTTCGATCGCGTAACGTCTCCCCTGTTGAACTCACCCGCGGATTGCTCGAGCGCATCGATTTGCTCGACCTCTCGCTTCATTCATACGCCACCGTGACGCCGGAGCTTGCGTTGGCGCAGGCGAGCCAAGCTGAAAAGGAGATCACAGCCGGCCGCTATCGCGGTCCGCTTCATGGCATCCCCATCGCGGTGAAGGACATCTGCAACACCGCCGGCGTGGTGACGGCGGCCGGCATGGCGATACACGCGGACAACGTCCCCGACCATGACGCGACCGTGGTGAAGCGACTGCTCGATGCCGGTGCCGTGCTGTTGGGCAAGCTCCAGCTCACCGAGGGGGCATTCGTCAGTCATCATCCCAAAATCACGCCACCTCGGAATCCCTGGAATGCAGAGTATTATGCGGGCGCTTCATCGAGCGGCTCGGGCGTCGCGACCGCGGCGGGCCTGTGTTTTGGATCGCTCGGCAGCGATACCGGCGGCTCCATCCGGTTTCCCTGCTCGGCCAACGGAATCACTGGCCTCAAGCCCACCTGGGGACGCGTCAGCCGTCATGGCGTCTTTGCTCTCGCCGAAAGCCTCGACCACATCGGTCCGATGACCCGCTCGGCCGCGGATGCAGGCGTGATGCTCGGCGCGATCGCGGGTCGTGATCCGAATGACGCCACGACCCTGGCCGCGCCCGTTCCGGATTATCTCGCCGAACTCGACGTAGGTGTCCGCGGGCTGCGCATCGGCGTTGACGCCGCCTACAACGAGACAGGCAGCGATCCCGCGATCGTGGCGACGGTGCTTGAGGCCGGCAGGGTGCTGGAGAATCTCGGCGCTAGCGTCAGAGAGGTTAAGCTGCCGGATCCTGCCGCGGTGATGGCCGCCTGGGGATCGTATTGCGCGGTTGAGACCGCAATCGCGCACGAGGCCACCTATCCGGCCCGGTGGTCGGAATATGGTGGGCTCGCCAAGCTCATTGACGCAGGGCGCGCCGTTTCCGGCGTCGAGGTCATGAAGGCGCATCACGAGCGCCTTGCTTTCACCGGCGCATTGGCCGCGCTGTTTTCGGAGATCGATCTGCTGCTGATCCCGACGCAGCCGCTGGCCGATTTCACGATCGCGCAGGAAAAGGAATTGTTCGCGACGGCGGAGGGGCTCGCAGGCTTTCTGCGTTTCACCACGCCGTTCGACATGTCCGGCAGCCCGACCATCACGCTACCGGGCGGCTTCACGGCGAAGGGGCTGCCACTTTCGTTCCAGCTTGTCGGCCGGCATCTCGACGAAGCGCTTTTGGTGCGGGCGGGCCACGCTTATCAGCAGGCGACCGATTGGCATTGCAAGCACCCGCTGCCCTGAGATTCGAAATGTCCACCAATTCACAACATGCCGGCCGATCGACCGCACCGCGGATCGCGCCGATGAGCGGGAGCAAGTCATGAGCCTCAACACAGCAGCCTTCGCAAAACCGAGCGTTTTGGAAGCGGAAGGCGATCCGCGCCGCTGGTTCGCGCTTCCGGTCCTCCTGATCGGCGCGTTCCTGCCGGTGCTCGATTTCAACGTCGTCAATCTCGCACTACCTGCAATCCGTCAGAGTCTTGATGCGACGTCGAGCGACGTGCAATTCGTCATCTCCGCCTACGCCGCGACTTACGCCGTCTTCCTGATCACGGGCGGGCGACTCGGCGACTGGCTGGGGCGCAAGCGCATGTTCGTGCTTGGCGTCGCCGGCTTCACGCTCGCGTCCGTACTTTGTGGCCTTGCGTGGTCGCCGGGCGTCCTGATCGCCGGACGTATCCTGCAGGGCCTGACGGCGACGGTGATGGCGCCGCAGGTGCTGGCCTCGATCCGCATCCTGTTTCCCGCCGCCGAGCAAGGCACTGCGTTCGCGCTCTACGGCGCAACGTTCGGGCTCGCCAACATCGCCGGCCAGATCCTCGGCGGCGTTTTGGTGTCGTCACATCCCTTCGGTTTCACCTGGCAGGCGATCTTTCTCGTCAACGTGCCGATCGGTTTCGTTGCCATCGTCGGCAGCCTGCTTGTTCTCAGGGACTCGCGGGCCGATCACGTCCAGCGGTTAGACATCGGCGGCGTCGTGCTGCTTTCGGTGACTCTCGGGCTTCTCGTCTATCCCTTGGTCCAGGGTCGCGAGACGGGATGGCCGCTCTCGATGATCATCATGCTGGTGCTGTCACCGATCGCGCTGTTCGCCTTCATTCAGTTCGAACGTCGGCTGACCTCGCGGGGTGGCTCGCCTCTCGTCGATCTCTCGCTGTTCCGGGAGCCGGGATTTGCGATCGGCGTGGCCATGGCGCTCGTGTTCTACATGCTCTCGTCCTTTTACCTGACCTTTTCGGTCTATCTGCAGGGCGGTCTCCATCTGACCCCCCTTGACGCCGGCCTTCGCACGCTTCCGTTTGCCATCGGCTATTTCGTCGCCTCCTTTGCCTCGGCGGGCATCATGCAACGGCTCGGGCCGCGCGCCCTCACGCTAGGCTTCGTTGTCCAGGTCGTCGGCTTCGGCACGGTGATCCTCTCTGTCCTGGGCGTAACGCCGGGATATCTCGAGGTCGCGCTTGTTGTGGCGGGCCTCGGCTACGGCATCGTGGTGCCCTCGGTGATCAAGGCGGTGGTCGGCGGCATCGACCCACGCCATGCCGGCCTGGCATCGGGAGTTGTCATCTCCACCTTCCAGATCAGCGCGGCACTCGGGGTTGCAATCGTCGGCGGCGTCTTCTTCGGCACGCTTGGTACCGAGCCGGATCTGGCGGCCTATGCACATAGCTTTGCTGTTGCGCTCGGCTGCAACGTCGGCCTCCTGGTCCTCGGCAGCGTGCTGTCGCTGTGGCTACCTGATCCGAAGAGACTTGGCACCTAGCCGTTCAACCGAAGACTTAGCCCTCGGCTGCCAGCAGGCCGCGCGCTCAAATCTTGATTCGGCCGATTGCAGCCTTCAACGCATCGACGCTTCGCATCAACGCGTCCTGCTCGCCCTTCGAGAGCTCCGGCTGCAGCGTCTCGATGATGCCCGCTCGACCGACGATGGCGGGCAAGGAAAGGGTGACCTCGTGCTCCGGATGATAGCTGCCGATCGGTATCACCGCGCGCTCATCGCGCAGGATCATTTCGGCAATTCGCGCACAAACCATGCCGATGCCGTATTGGCTCGCGCCGATACCTTCGATGATGGAGATATTGGCGTATTTCACCTCTTGCTCGACCTCGCGCCGAAATTCCTCGAAGTTCCCTTTCGGTCGGCGCGACAACAAGGCGTGGACCGGCACACCGTTCACCTGCGCCGAAGACCAGATGAACACTTCCGACGTGCCATGCTCGCCCAAGACTTGGGCGCTGACCGAACCGGGACTGGCGCCAAACCGATGCGCCAGATGAAACCCAAATCGCAGGCTGTCGAGATAGGTCCCGGTGCTGAGGACGCGGCTGTGGCCCATCATGCGGACGGCATCGGCAAGCGGATCCGGCGGATCGGTCACGACCAGCGTCAGCACCTCGGGCACGACGGCATCAAGCTGCGAGATGATGTCTTTATAGACGGCGACATTGGTATCGAGCAGCCGCAGCCGGCCGGCGGGATCGCTGCGATCGGTCGCGCCGCCGGCCTTTTCATTGACGCCGGCCGTAATGATCACCAATGCGGCGCCCTTCAGATCGTCATAGTCGCCGGCCCGAACCGTGACCGACGGTGAGAGTGTCGCGCCATAGCGAACATCGGTCGCCAGGCCTTGCGCCTTCTCCCGGCTCTTGTCGATCAAAACAATCTCGGTTGCACAGCCGCGCATCACAAGCGCCATGAGTGAGGCAGCCCCGACCGCCCCCGTGCCAATGATCGCCACTTTCATATTGTTTCTCCCGAGAAAGCCGCTGACATACCTATTGGCATCGATCTCCGCTGTTTCGAGGATCTCAAGATATCACGGCGATCGGCAGCGGGTGAAATCAGCAAACCGCGAACGGCTTGACGCGGCGAGATTTCGATAAGAGCACGGCAAATTGCTAACTCGCACGGCGGTGCCTCGTCCCGGCCTTGTGCGAATCACGCAAATGGAGGTTGTGGCCGGAGACGGTTGCCGCAAAATGCAACTGGCGAATGCATTGTTCGACCTCATGCCCGTCTGTCCGTGATCATCGGAGTTTTGACGCGCCGATGACACGCGGGTTCGCGAGCGATCCCCTCCGTCGAAATACGGGCCTTTCCGAAAATCTCGTTCGTTTTGAAAATCGATCGTGAGGCCTGAAAGACCTGGCGCGCCGAAGCGGCGTACACCCGCCCCGTCCATCGCGCGATAACGATATAATCGGAATGCGGTCAGGGAATGGAATGCGCAAAATCATCGTCGTCACCGGCGCTTCAAATGGCATTGGACGAGCGACATGCAAGGAATTGGCACTCGCAGGGCACACCGTGTACGCTTCGATGCGCGAAACCAAGGGCCGCAACGCGCATCGCGTGGAGGAGATCGAAGCGTTTGCACGCGAGCATGGCGTCGATCTGCGCAGCATCGAGCTCGATGTCTCGTTCCAGGATTCGGTCAATGCGGCAATTGACGCAATCGTCTCCGAGAACGGCCGGCTCGACGTGGTGGTCCATAATGCAGGCCAGATCGTTTATGGACCGGCCGAGGCGTTTACGCCGGAACAGCTCGCCCAGATTTACGATACGAACATTTTGAGCACGCAAAGGGTCAATCGCGCCGCCTTGCCCCAGTTGCGAAAACAAGGACGGGGCCTGCTGGTCTGGATTTCCTCAAGCAGCGCGCGAGGCGGCACATCGCCCTATCTGGGGCCCTATTCCTCATCGAAAGCCGGCCTGGACGCTCTGGCGTTGAGCTATGCCGGCGAGCTCGCGCGCTGGGGCATTGAAACCACCATCATCGTCCCGGGGGCTTTGGGACCCAATCATTATGTTCGCTCCGGCCGGCCCGGCGACACGATCAGGGCGGAGGAGTATGCGGATGGGCCGACTGCCGATATCAGCGAAACGGCGCTCAAGGGATTGGCCGCGCTCTCTGCACTCGATCCCGACGCCCAGGGCATCGCAAGCGCGATAGCGAAACTCATCGACACTCCGTTCGGTACACGCCCCCTGCGGATCCACTTCGACCCGGACCATGATGGCGCGGCTACCGTCTGCGGAGTTGCCGATCGCGTGCGCGCGGAACTGCTGCGGCGGATCGGGCTTGAGGACATCCTCAAGCCGGCGCCCATCGAATAGCGGGCGGCACGACGTCCGCCGGCATTGCGCGTTAAGCAGCGTGAAGGCCCGTCAACCCATTCAAACGCTGACGATATTTGCGCGCCTTGCCCGGCGCGCCGGCAAGGCGATTTGCGATATCTAACAGACGCTAAGCATCTATAACGCGCATCATGGCGGGAAACGTCTAAGCTCTCGAGCATCGCAACTGTTGCATTCGCGAGTTCTGCGGTCGCCCCCGGGGCCGGCGGGAACTCAGAAAGGATCAGCGATGCTTCCGCAGAGCTTCAGCGCTCAAACCGGCCGCCCCTACATCAACGTTCACCCCGACCCCCAATTTCGGGATGACGGCCACGATGCGAAAGGCCTTCGCCTTGAACCGAAATGGCGTCACCTGGAGCTGGATTCGGACGCTGCAGGCGAAGATGTCGTGGTGTCGCGGTGGGTCGATGTGCGAAGCTCCTCCCGATGGGAGGCCGCAGCAAGACCGGCCGACCGTTACGTCGTCGGGATCGCCTTAAAGACCACACGTCTGAAATTGACCAGCGGACGTCAGATCATCTTCGACGGCATCATGCCGGCGGGTACGCTGCATGTGACCGCGCCGGCCAAGCAGCTCAGTGTCGAGTTTTACGCCCCCTGCGACTTTCTGCACTTCCACATCTCGGCCGATTATTTGCGCAGGCATCGCGATGCGACCGATCCTGACTTGGCCGAGGCCGGCTTGAACGACCTCGTTTTATTGCGCGACTCTTTCGCTGAGCAACTCGGCAAGACGCTGATCAAGCAAGGGAATGCGGGCTATCGGGATTTCACCCGCTGCATCGGCCAAGCCCTTGCAATCCATCTCGCCCGCCTCAAGCTGCCGCGGGCCAGAGTGAACGCGCTGCCCAAGTGGCGCCTCAGGCGCGTGGAGGACTACGTCGACGCCCACCTCCATCGTCGCGTCAGTCTTCCTGACCTGGCAAGGGCTGCCAACCTGTCGCGCATGCATTTTGCCGCCCAATTCCGAACAGCGACCGGATATCGTCCTCGCGAATATCTTCTGCATCGGCGCATCGAACGTGCCAAGCACATCCTGTCAACCACCGAGATGCCCCTTGCCGAGGTCGCGCTGGCCGTCGGTTTCTGCACGCAGGCTCATTTCTCGACCGTGTTCAAGCGCATCACCGGAGAAACCCCGGCGCGCTGGAGAAGCGGCAACAGAATGGCGTCGTCCGTCAGCCAACAGCTTGCGTTGAAGTCCAACGTCGGCACGTTCGGCCTCGAGACATCCGACGCGGCGAGGTTCAGCTAGAGCCGGGATCACTGCCTGTCATTCCGCAACAGTCGGGATGCCCCATCTCCCGCACCCGCCCACGTGACGCTTGCGCATCAGAGCGGCGTCCCATTAACACTTCGCATCGCACTATCCGAAATCACGATGGCGTCAAACCCACGCGTTGTGGAACCATCGGACCTCGGACTGCGCCCCCCATGAGAACGCCGACAAGTCCGCTGCATTCAAAAGGCAGAATCCAGAATCATCGGTTTGACCGGACCAAGAACTAAACGTTCGGATGACTAACCCCGCGCGGACAACTGCGCTACAAATGGGCATGGGATTTTCATGCCAACTCTCGGGATGTGTTGCGCCAGTCCAGCGCCGCGGCGATTTGGCAGCCGATGTCCGCAGGCTTGCCGGCCGTAACGCGCCAAGCGGATACAACGGTCCAACGGGATACCAAGTCTCTTCGCTGACGCCGCGCACAAGATCGGTCCGTCGCATGGCTTCCCAAAACGGGCAGCCGCATGCAAAGCATGATCGGCAATAGTGACATGGACCCGACCGCCGAAGATGTCGTGTCCTTTGGACCCTTTCGGCTCCATGTCGCGGAAAGACGAATTGAAAGGGACGGCAGCGCCGTCCACCTCGGCGGCCGTGCACTCGACATCCTCATTGCCTTGATCGAGCAAGCGGGGACAGTGGTCGGCAAGAACGACCTGATGGCCAGGGTGTGGCCGGACGTCACGGTCGATGAGGGCAGCCTCAGGGTGCATGTGGCCGCCCTTCGAAAGGCGCTTGGCGATGGCAAGGATGGAGCGAGATATCTGACCACGGTTTCGGGACAGGGCTATTGCTTCGTGGCGCGACTGTCCCGTCCCGATAATCCAAAATGCACCCCGACGCGACCGAGCTGCGAGCCGCAGCACAAGCTGCCGGCGCTGCCGATGCGGCTGGTGGGGCGCGATCAAACCATTCGCGACATAGCGGACAAGTTGAGGAGCGAACGCTTCGTCACCATCGTTGGACCGGGCGGCATCGGCAAGACGACCGTGGCCATCTCTGCAGGTCACGCCCTCCTCGGCGAGTTCGCCGGTGCGGTGTCCTTTCTTGACCTCGGTGCAATCCACGACGCCGCTCTCGTCCCTGATGTCGTCGCCTCGACGCTCGGGCTGATGGGGCAGTCCGAAGATCCGTCGGACGGGCTCGTCCGATTTCTCCGTGACAAGCGAATGCTGCTCATTCTGGACTGCTGTGAGCATGTCATCGAGAACGCGGCAGCGCTGGCGGAGCGGCTTTACAGGGAAGCGCCGCGGCTCCACATCCTGGCCACCAGCAGGGAATCGCTGCGCGTCGAGGGCGAGCACATTCACCGCCTGTTGCCGCTGCCGAGTCCGCCTGAGAACGCCAGTCTGACCGCGACGCAGGCGCTCGCCTTCCCTTCGGTTCAGCTTTTCGTCGAACGCGCCAGCGCCAGCAGCGGCGAGTTCGAACTGAGCGATGCGGACGCCCCTCTGGTCTGTGAACTGTGCCGCAGGCTGGACGGTATCGCCCTTGCAATCGAGCTCGCAGCCTGCCGCGTCGGCGCCTACGGCGTCAAGCACACGATCGAGCTCCTGAACGACAAGTTCAAGCTGCTGTGGGAAGGACGACGCACCGCGCTGCCGCGGCATCAGACGCTACGCGCAACGATGGATTGGAGTTACAATCTCCTCTCGGAGCTGGAACGCATGGTGCTTCGCCGGCTGTCCGTTTTCGCCGGCAATTTCACCTTGGAAGCCGCTTGCTCGGTGGCCGGATCAGATGATGCCGATGACAGCCAGGTGATGGCTGCGTTGGCCAACCTGATCGCGAAGTCGATGTTGACCGCGAGCGCCACCAGCTCATCGACGCGATACCGGCTGCTCGATACGACACGGGCCTATGCGCTCGAGAAACTGGTGGCGAGCGTCGATTCCCAAGCGACGGCGCAACGTCACGCATCCTATTTTCTGCGCCTGCTCGAACGCATCGGCGACCAGCCGAGCGAGACGCTGAGCGAAGCTGCCGACCAGTTCGGAAACATCCGCGCTGCGCTGATGTGGTGCTTCTCCGAACGCGGCGAGCGCGCGATCGGCGTCGCGCTCGCCGTGGCTTCGATGCCCCTCTTTCTCGAGCTGTCGCTTTTGACGGAATGCCAGCTCTGGGCCACGCGCGCCATCGAAGCGCTCGACGACGGCAGCAACCGAAATGCCGGGCAAGAACTCAAGCTTCGCGCCGCCTTGGGCCTCGCGCTGATGCTGACCAAGGGAACCACCAGCGAGGTCGGCGCTCTCTTCACGACGGCGCTTCGGCTCGCCGAAGACATCGGCGACGTGCCGAACCAGCTTTGCCTGGTCGAGCGGCTCCACCTGTTCCACATGACCGCCGGAAACTTTGGCGAGGCCTTGGACATAGCCAAGCGAGGCGAAGCTGCCGCCTGCAAGGAAAACGATCCTGTCCGGCTCGCCCACATGCAGGTGGCGCTCGGCATTTCCCACCATCTTGCAGGCGACGCTGCCCTGGCCCGCTTCTACGTCGAGGCGGCGTTGTCACGGCTGGCGGTGGCGAGACCTGCCATCCACGGTCAACTGAGTTTTGACTATCCCAGTCGTGCCAGAATTACTCTGGCTCGCATCCTTTGGCTGCAGGGATACTCCGACCAGGCTGTCGAGATCGCACGAGCAGCGGTTGCCGACGCAATCCGCGTGGGCCATCCCGTCAAACTCTCAAGGGCCCTGCTCTGGTCCCTCGCCATTTTCGTTTGGAATTGGGACACGGAAAATTTCGAAGACTATGTCGACCGGCTCCTGCTGGAAGCCGGCAAGCACTCTCTTGCGCCCTACCAGGCGGTTGGCGAGGGCGCAAAGGGGATGGCCATGATGGCGCAGGGCCGGCTGGAAGCCGGAATCGATCTGCTGCGAGGCGCGATGGACAAAATGCGGAACCATCGCTATGGCCCGCTCACGGATTTCAGAATCCAGCTCGCGGAGGGCCTGGCCGCGGTCGGAAAAACGCAGGAAGCCCTGGACACGATCGATCAAGCGATCGCCCACGACAGGCCCGGCAAGTACCTGTTCAACATGCCCGAGATGCTTCGCGTAAAGGCCGAAGTGCTGATCGCGGCGAACGGCGCCAGGCGTGCGCAGGCGGAAAGCTGCCTGAAGGAATCGCTTGATCTCGCGCGACATCAGTCCGCATTGGCCTGGGAGCTGCGGACCGCCACGAGCCTTGCGAAGCTGTGGATGACACAGGGGCGGTATAACGAAGCGCGCGAGATCCTTGCGCCGGTTTACGTTCGATTTTCCGAGGGATTCGGCCGCCGCGATCTCAAGGCAGCCAGCCAGTTGCTGGAGCAGTTGGCATCGCTACAGCCGAATTTGCGGGCGTGCGTTTCTGCTTCTTCAGCCCGGCGATGAGAACCACTGGGAGATGCAAGGCAAATCGTGCCAGCTCGAAAATGACATGCGCGTGCGAAAGATTGCGCTGCTCCGCGTTGATAGGTTGAGCCTGTCAGAGGGCCACCAGCTTTCTCTGCAGGCTCGAAGCCCCTCCCCGCAATCGAGCCTCGGGGCCGTCCCACCCCCTTTTCGTCTCCACACCGCATGAGTTGGCCCGGATGCGGCTCACGCGAGCCTGCTTCCTTGCTTTGCCTTGCAAACCGGGTTGCCGGTTTCGTCGAGAGACGTTACCCGTAGCGAAACAGGCTGCAGATTGCCTTGGTCCGGGCGCGAATTGATGCCGAACCAAGGCTGCCGGCCCAGCAGGCAGGTAACGCGTGCACAGCGATGGTATCGACGAGTCTGCGCTGATCTTCGACCGATTCCGACTGTTGCCGAAGGCGCGACTGCTCGAGAAGGATGGCCTTCCGCTTCCTGTCGGAGGTCGGGCGCTGGACATCCTCATCTGCCTGGCAGAGCGCGCCGGTGAAGTCGTCAGCAAGAGGGAGCTGGTCACGCGGGTCTGGGCGGACGTCAATGTCGACGAAGGCAGCCTCCGCTTCCACATCAGTGCTTTGCGCAAGGTGCTTGGCGATCGCGCATCGGGCGCGCGATATGTGGTGAACGTTCCGGGACGAGGCTATTGCTTTGCGGCGCCGATCGCGCGCTCGGAGGCGGCAGCACGCGTGGTGGCGCCGGCCGCCCGTCCGCCTATTCCCGCCCCGATCGGGAGGATGATTGGACGTGCCGAGACAATCGACAGGCTGTGCAATGAGCTCGCGCTTCATCGTCTGGTGACGATCGTGGGGCCGGGCGGCATTGGCAAGACCACCGTCGCCTTGGCGGTCGGCCATCGCCAGCTCACCGCTTTTGCCGGAATGGTCCGCTTCGTCGATTTCGGCGCCCTCAGAGATGCACACCTGGTGCCGAGTGCGGTTGCCACGGCCTTAGGTCTCACAGTCAGTTCGGAAAACCCGGTGCCGAGTCTGCTGGCGTTTCTGCGCGAGAAACGTCTTCTGTTGATCTTTGATAGTTGCGAGCATCTCCTGGAGAGCCTGGCAGCGCTGGCGGAGAGCATCATCCAGGAGGCGCCCGAGGTTTGCATCCTGGCCACTAGCCGTGAATCGCTGCGCGCCGAAGGCGAACAGGTGCATCGCCTGTTCCCGCTTGATTGTCCGCCCGACGGCCCGGCATTGAGGGCATCCGATGTCCTGGCCTACCCTGCGGCACAGTTGTTCGTCGAACGGATTGCCGCGAGCCTGGGTGGTTTCGAACTCGGTGATGCCGAGGCGCCGCTCGTTGCGGAAATCTGTCGCAAGCTCGATGGCATCGCGCTTGCGATCGAGCTTGCCGCCGGTCGCGTCAACGCCTACGGAATCCAGGGCATCGCCACCCTGCTCAACAGCCGCTTCTCGCTGCTGTGGCAGGGCCGCCGCACGGCGATACCTCGGCATCAGACGCTCAGTGCCGCACTGAGTTGGAGCTACGACCTGCTGCCTCCGGCCGAAAGTCTGACGCTGCGCCGACTGTCCGTCTTCACGGGTCCCTTCACGCTGGAAGCCGCCCTGGCCGTCGCCCGCGGCGATGGCATCGGCGAACCCGAGGCGGTCGAGGCCATCGCCAACCTTGTCGCAAAGTCGCTGATCTCGCTGCCGTCTGCGGCTCAGCCCATACGCTACCGACTGCTCGACACCACCCGTACCTTCGCTGCGGAGAAACTGATCGAAAGCGGGGAGGCGATAAAAGCATCGCGCAATCACGCGATCTATTTCCGCGATCTCCTTGCAAGCATCTCGAACGGATCCGACGGTCTTTCGCCTGCGGTCAGCTTCGCTCCTTACGCCGATCATCTCGCCAATATCCGCGCCGCCCTGGACTGGAGTTTTTCGGATCATGGTGATCGTGCAATCGCCATCGCGCTGGCCGCGGCCGCCGCTCCGTTCTTTCTCGAGCTGTCGTTGTTGACCGAATGTCATCGCTGGACGCAACAGGCGATCGCGGCAGCCGACGCCGCATCCGTCACCCGTCGCGACGAGATGGTGCTTCAAGCCGCGCTTGGCGCGTCCTTGATGTTCACCCGCGGCAATGGCGAAGAGGTTCGTATCGCTTTCAACCGTAGCCTGGAACTGGCGCAGGCTCTGGAAGATGCGCACTGGCAATTGTGCCTGCTGCGGGAATTTCACATCTATCTCACCCGCATCGGCGACTTTCAGGGCGCGCTCCGGGTCGGCGAGCGCGGGGAGGCGGTCGCGAAGCCCTTGAATGATCCCGCCGCAACGCGCACGGCCGAGTGGATGCTCGGCGTTGCCCATCACCTGATCGGCACCCAGGACAAGGCCGTCGTCCTTTGCGAAAGCGCGATGCTTCGTGGTCCGGACTCCCGACGGACCAACATGCTGCGTCTCGGGTATGACGACCGGATCATCGCTCTGGTGGCGCTGGCCCGGAGCCTCTGGCTGACCGGACGTCCGGACCGAGCGGTTGAGGTGGCAAGATACGCGGTCAGCGAAGCCGAGTGCACCGAGCAGCCGCTCACGCTCGGCATTTCCATGATCTGGACCATCTATGTCTTTCTTTGGGTGGGTGATTGGGACAGCGCCGACAAGCTGATCGACCGGCTCGTCGGCCATGCCGCCAGACATTTCCTCGGCCCTTACCAGGCCGTGGGACTTGGGCTGAAGGGCGAGCTGCTGATCCGCCGCGGCGAAGTCAGGCCGGGCGTCGAACTGCTCCGACAGGGCGCGGGGACGCTCAGAGAGACGCGCCACGCGATCTTGAGCACGGTGTTCGCGGCAGCTCTCGCCGAGGGCCTGGTGCAGATGAAGCAATATGAGGAGGCGCTGGCAGCGATCGATGCAGCCGTTGCGCAACGTGAGCTGATCGGCCAGTCATTCGACTCCCCGGAGATGCTTCGCGTCAGGGGCCATGTTCTTGCCTGCACCGCACATGCGGCCGAAGCCGAGAGCTGTCTGCTGGAAGCGCTGACATTGGCGCGCAAGCAATGCGCGATAGGCTGGGAACTGCGTACCGCCCTGAGCTTGGCGCGGCTCTGGCGCGATCAGGGTGATGCCGCGAAGGCGCACGGTCTGATCGCTCCGCTCTATGCGCGATATCAAGAGGGCCTCGACAGCGCCGATCTCAGGAGCGCAAAGGCCCTGCTCGATAGTTGATACGGCGATACCGCTGGCCGAGATGCAGGCGCCTTTCAGCATCTAACAACATCTAACGGGCCAAGCGTCTCCTTCGGGTTCATCTTCGATGGCCGCATGTGCGCTGCGCCGAGGACCCGCGAAAATGGCATTGCTTGACCACGTTCTTGCAGCCTGCGGCGGACTGAATCGGTGGCGCCAACTGAACCAATTTACGATCCATGTTTCCATGGATGGCGACTTCTTCTCGCGCATTGGGAAAGCCGGGCTCTTCAAGGACATGGTCGCAGAGGGATCCACGCAAAGCCAGTCCCTGCAATTGACGGGATTCACCGCTCCGGACAAATGTGCGCTGTATCAGCCCGATCGTGTGGCAGTTCAAGACCTGGGCGGTGAAGTCCTCCAATCATGCGGTAATCCAGGACAAGCATTTCCGGTCCAGAACAATGAGCCCTGGGATGACCTCCATCTCGTCTATTTCTGCGGCTTCTCGATCTGGAATTATCTGACCACGCCCTTCCTGCTTGCGCAGCCGGATATCGAAATCGAAGAGCTGGAACCCTGGAACGCGAACAACCAGGTGTGGCGACGTTTGCGCGCGTCGTTTCCTCCGAGCATTGTTACGCATTGCCGCGAGCAGATCTTCTATTTCGATGTCGATGGTCTTCAGCGGCGCACCGACTATCATGTCATGGGGACTTCGGTCGCTCACCTGAGCTGGGCGCACCAGAGCTTCTGCGGCATCGTCATTCCGACCCTCCGCCGCTCCCTGTTGCGTCAGCCGGATGGCACAGTTGTCGCCAGACCGGCTCTCATCGACATCGAGATATTTGACGCATCCTTCGAGTAGGCGCGCCCGCGCACTACCCTAAGCGATGCTTCACCTCACTTGCCGCTTCTCGAGCTTCCGGGCAAGGGTGCGGCGATGCATGCCGAGACGCCTTGCAGTCTCCGATATGTTGAAGTCGGTTTCGATCAGCGTCTGGTGGATGCGCTCCCACTCGAGGGTCTTGATCGATGTCGGCCGCTCGGCCAGGGCAATTTCGGCATTGCCTGCGGCTTTTTGGAATGCCGCTTCGATATCGTCGGTGTTCGAAGGCTTGGCAAGATAGTGGCACGCACCGAGCTTGATGGCTTCGACCGCGGTGGCGATACTCGCAAATCCGGTCAACACCACGATCAGCATCTCCGGATCGTGCGCGTGCAATGCCTCCACGCAGGCGAGCCCCGACGCCCCTCCGAGCTTCAGATCCACGACGGCATAGCCCGGCGATTTCTCTTCCAGGACCTTGCGCACTTCCTCGAGCGAGGCGGTGACGAGGACCTCGTAGCCGCGGCGCTCGAAAGAGCGCTTGAGCGTGCGGGCAAAGCCGGCATCGTCCTCTACGATCATCAAGGTCCGTTCAGGCATCAAAATCGTCTCCGATCGCAAGCGCCGCCAAGGGCAGCGAGAGCCTGACGGTCGCGCCGCGCTTCCTGTGATTCTGCGCCGTCACGACGCCGCCGAGCTTGCGTATGACGTTGACGACCAGGAACAGGCCCAAGCCGCCTCCCGCACGGCCCTTGCTCGATTGATAGGGCTTGCCTAGCTGCGCGAGCATTTCCGGCGCAAAACCAGGGCCGCGATCGCTGACGGACAGCACGAGGGTGTCGCCGTCGCGTTCCGCCACGAACTCCACCCAATCCCGCGACACTTCGAATGCATTGTCGAGGACGTTGAAAATGGCCTGCTTCAGCGCGACGTCCGAAACGATCGCGACATCGGCGCCGATAGAATTGGTAAAATGCAAGCTCGTGACGGAACGCGCCCTGCGCCATTCCTCGACGAGGTCGGTCAGAAAGGCAGTCACCGTCGTCGGAACCGATTCCTCGCCACGCGCCTGGCCCGCTGACACGAGAATGCCCGTCACGATCGACTTGCAGCGTTGCAGCGAGTTCTCCATTTCGGCCAGATCATCGGCGATCTCGGGATTCGAGGTGAGCGCCGGCATACGGCGCCAGTCGCTGAGAATGACTGACAGCGATGCGAGCGGCGTTCCGAGCTCATGTGCCGCGCCGGACGCGAGCAGCCCCATCCTGACGATGTGATCCTGCTCGGCGGCGTGCTGACGCAGCGCGGCCAGATGCGCATCGCGCTCACGCAGGTTGCGATTGATACGGGCCATGAACACCACAAGCAGAACCGCGTTCAGGCCGAAACCGATGAACATGCCGATGACGTGCAGCCTGAACGGATCACTGAATTCCTGATGCGACAGTTCCAGCGGCCGATACGAGAACGTCAGCCAGGCAAAGCTCATGCAGGTGACGGCGACGAGCGACCAGGTCGAGCGCGAGTCGAGCAATACCGCTCCGAGCGTGACCTGCAGCAAATATAGGGATGTGAAGGGATTGGCAGCTCCCCCACTCAAGTAGAGTTGAGCCGTCAACGCCGCAACGTCGAGCATGAGCGCGAGAAGCAACTCGCGATTGTTGATTTGGGCGCGATAGCGCACCCAGACCAGGCTCACGACATTGAGCAGGACCAGCGCCCAGATGACCGCGCCCATCGACTCGAGTGGCAGCTTGATTCCAAGCCAGGAATAAACGAACGCGATGGTTCCGATCTGACCGACCACGGCTGTCCAGCGGAGCTGGATCAGCAACGCCATGTTCTTGCGATTGGTCTCGTCGTCAGTCGGACTCGATTCAACCGGGCTATTGGGATCGGGATTCCTCTGAGGAGGAGGCGCAGCCGCTTCGCTGCCGGAAGCCGTTTTTTCCTGGGGATCAGCCAGATTGGATGGCGGTTTCAGCATCTGCTCCGGTCCTGCGGGCGGAGATCGAGTCTCCGCCTACCGGGGTGCTGTCCCGGGTACCCGAGCCGCGGAGATGCATTCCGCCCCTTGCGACAAACACAAGCCTGCCGGCAATCATAAGAGCCAGGCCAAACCATGTCAGCGCATAAATCAGGTGGTTGTTGGGGAATCTGACCACCGTCAGTCCGCCGAGCGGGTAGCCGCCCGGATTGGGTGTCGCGTCGGCATCAATAAAGAATGGCGCTGTCTGCGGCAAGCCCCGCGCCGCGGCGATCGCGGCAATGTCGCGCGAATACCAGCGGTCCTGTTGCGGGTCGTTCTTCCGCAGAAAAGCGCCTTTCGGCTCGGTCATCCGCAACAGGCCGGTCACCTTCACCGGCCCCGCCGGATTGGCCTCTTGGCGGCTCGCCTGGTCGCGCCGGTCTGGCGGGACGAAGCCGCGGTTGACCAGGACGATAGTGCCATCCGCGGTTTGCAGCGGCGTGAGGACCCAGAAGCCACCGCCGGCTTCCGTCACCGCTTGAACCAGCGTTTCACGATCGTGCAGGAACCGACCGGCAATGGTGACGCGCCGGTATTCGTCATCGGCGGTATTGATCGCCGGCCATGATGAAGACACCGGCATGGGCGAGGGTGCGGCATGGATGCGCTGCTCGACGCGATCGATGAGCGCCAGTTTCCAAACCCGGCGCTCGAGTTGCCACACGCCAAGCGCCGTGAGAACGGCCACGCAGACGAGAGCCGCGATCCCAAGAACGAAAGACCGCGCGGTCCGCCAGCCCCGCCCTGGCCCCTCCGGCCGTGGCCCACCCGGCGCAGGCTCGTTCATGACGGGCGGCACCCCGGTCACTGCATCCGGCTCATTTCATGGGTCGGCATCATGTTGGTGTTGAGGTGGCGCATGATCCACAGCGACCCCGTCATCGTGATCACCAGCAGGATAAGGGTGAAGATGAGCGCCAGCATGGACCAGCCACCCTCCGAGCGGGCATTCATGTGCAGGAAGTAGATCATGTGGACTACGATCTGCACGGCGGCGAACGCGAGGATCGCGACGGCCGTCAGGCTCTTGTCGCCAAGCGCGTTGGTCATGACGAGCCAGAACGGAATCGCGGTCAGGACGACCGACAAGGCGAAGCCGGTCAGATAACCGGAGAGCGTGATGTCCCCGTGCGCCGTAGCATGGCTGGCGGCGTGGTGAGCGGAGTGGCTATGTGCGGTCATCGCAGCATTCCCATCAGGTAAACGAAGGTGAAAACACCGATCCAGACCACGTCGAGGAAGTGCCAGAACATGCTGAGGCACATCAGCCGCCTCTGATTGGCCTCGATCAGGCCATGGCGCCAGACCTGCGTCATCAGCGTCACCAGCCAGACCAGGCCGAACGTGACGTGCAATCCGTGGGTACCGACCAGCGTGAAGAAGGACGACAGGAAGGCGCTGCGCTGCGGCGTCGCGCCTTCATGGATCATGTGAGCGAATTCAGACAGTTCGATACCGATGAATGCCAGGCCGAACAGTCCCGTGATGGCGAGCCAGGCCTGCGTGGCGCCGACGCGCGACTTCTGCATCGACAGCATGGCAAAGCCGTAAGTGATCGACGAGAAGAGCAGCATCGACGTATTGACGGCGACCAGCGGCAGATCGAACAGATCCTTGGGCGCCGGGCCGGCGGCATAGTTGCCGCCGAGCACGCCGAAAGTGGCGAACAGGATCGCGAAGATGAGACAGTCGCTCATCAGGTAGATCCAAAAGCCGAGCATCGTCGAGGCACCCTCGGGGTGCTCGTGCTCGTCGACGACGTAGAAGATCGGCTCGTAAGCCTGCGCGGGATTTACGTTGATGCTCATCACTTCGCTCCTGAGGCGAGCAGCTTGGTCCGCGCATTCTCGACCCGGGTGACCTCGTCAGCCGGGATGTGGTAGTCGCGGTGATAATTGAAGGTATGGCCGATGGCGACCGCGAGGAGCGCGATGAAGCTCGCCGCAGCCAGCCACCACATGTACCAGATGAGGCCGACCGCCATCGCCGTGCTCAAGCCGGCGAGGATGATGCCCGTGCCGGTGTTGCTCGGCATGTGGATCGGCTTGAATCCGGTCAACGGACGCTTGTAGCCGCGGCTCTTCATGTCCCACCAGGCGTCGGTCGTATGGACGACCGGCGTGAAGGCAAAGTTGAACGCCGGCGGCGGCGACGAGGTCGCCCACTCCAGCGTCCGCGCGTTCCACGGATCGCCGGTGACATCGCGGAGCTGTTCGCGCTTGAGCACGCTCACCGCGATCTGCACCAGGAAGCACATGATGCCGCAGAAGATCATGAGCGCGCCAATGGCCGCGATGACGAACCAGATCTGCAGCGACGGATCATCGAACACGCGCAGGCGGCGGGTGACGCCCATCAGGCCGAGCACGTAAAGCGGCATGAAGGCGAAGTAGAAGCCGACCACCCAGAACCAGAACGACATCTTGCCCCAGAACGGATCGAGCCTGAAGCCGAACGCCTTCGGGAACCAGTAGGCGATGCCGGCGAAGATCCCGAACACCACGCCGCCGATGATCACGTTGTGGAAATGCGCGACCAGGAACAGGCTGTTATGCAGCACGAAGTCCGCCGGGGGCACCGCGAGCAGAACGCCGGTCATGCCGCCGATGACGAAAGTCAGCATGAATGCGACCGTCCACATCATCGGTAATTCGAAGCGGATACGGCCGCGATACATCGTGAACAGCCAATTGAACATCTTCGCTCCCGTCGGGATCGAGATGATCATGGTGGTGATGCCGAAGAAGGAGTTGACGGATGCGCCCGACCCCATGGTGAAGAAGTGGTGCAGCCAGACCAGGTACGACAGGACGGTGATGACCACCGTGGCGTAGACCATCGAGGTGTAGCCGAACAGCCGCTTGCCCGAGAAGGTCGCCGTGACTTCGGAGAAGATGCCGAACACCGGCAGGACCAGGATGTAGACCTCGGGATGGCCCCAGATCCAGATGATGTTGACATACATCATCGGGTTGCCGCCGAAGTCGTTGGTGAAGAAGTTGGTGCCGACGTAGCGGTCAAGCGTCAACAGCGCGAGCACCGCGGTCAGCACCGGGAAGGATGCGACGATCAGGATGTTGGTGCAGAGCGTGGTCCAGGTGAAGACCGGCATCTTCATCAGCGTCATGCCGGGCGCGCGCAGCTTGACGATGGTGCAGATCAGGTTGACGCCCGACAACAGCGTGCCGACGCCTGCGACCTGCAGCGCCCAGATGTAGTAGTCGACCCCGACGTCGGGACTGTAGCCGATGTTGGAGAGCGGCGGATAAGCGAGCCAGCCGGTGCGCGCGAATTCGCCGACGAACAGCGACATCATCACCAGCACGGCGCCGGCGGTGGTCATCCAGAAACTGAAATTGTTGAGGAAGGGGAACGACACGTCGCGCGCGCCGATCTGCAGCGGCATGATGTAGTTCATCAGCCCCGTGACCAGCGGCATCGCCACGAAGAAGATCATGATGACGCCGTGCGCGGTGAAGACCTGGTCGTAATGGTGTGCGGGCAGGAAGCCGTCGGAGCCGTTGAAGGCCATCGCCTGCTGCGCGCGCATCATCAGCGCGTCGGCGAAGCCGCGCAGCAGCATCACGATCCCGAGGATCATATACATGATGCCGATGCGCTTGTGGTCGACCGTGGTGAACCACTCGCGCCACAAATAGCCCCACAGCCTGAAATAGGTGACGGCGGCAAATAAAGCGAGGCCGCCGGCAGCGACCACGGCGAAGGTGCCGACGATGATCGGCTCGTGCAGGGGCAGCGACTCCAGCGTCAGGCGGCCGAAGACGACTTTTGCAAGGGTTGAGGTATCGAACATGGCAGTCTCGTTCAGGACTCGGACTTGCGGCGCAGGCCGAGGAGGAAGGATGTCGAGGACGTGTTAGCCGACGTGAACAGCGGCGGCGTGACGCCGCTACCGGGAAGCGGCGTGACGTTCCGCGAAAGGCGGTTCACGACGGTCTCCTGCCCCCGCGGCGCATCTGGCGAGCAGAGTGCAGCCACATAGGACGGCTCGGCGCCGAACACTGCGCCGCGTCGGGCGTACTTGTCGTAAGCCAGCGGCAACGTGTTGCGGATGCCGGCGAGCCCCAGTCCGCCCTTCTCATCGACCGCCATCATGTCGCTCACGCACATCTTGCCGGGCTCGACGCACATGTTGACGATCGCGCGGTAAAGGTCCTTGTCCACGGAGGCGTAGCGACGCACGGGCTCGTTGAGGCTCGGACGCTCAAGCGCGAGATAGTCGCTCTTCTCGAGAGCGCCCCCACCCGCCTTCACTCCGGCGATCCAGCCATCGAAGTCCTTGTCCGACAGCCCCTTGAAGGTGAAGCGCATGCTGGAGAAGCCGGCGCCACTGTAGTTGGCGGAGAAGCCCTTATAGGTCCCGGCCTTGTTGATCACGGCATGGAGCTGCGAGTCCATGCCGGGCATGGCGTAGATCTGGCCGGCGAGCGCGGGGATGTAGAAGGAGTTCATCACCGAGGAGGCGGTGATATGGAAATCGATCGGCCGATCGACCGGCGCGGCAACCTCATTGACGGTTGCGATCCCTTGCTCCGGATAGATGAAGAGCCATTTCCAATCCAGCGCGACGACATCCACCGTCAGCGGCTTGACGTTCGGGTCGACGGGCCGCCCCGCGGCGATGCGCTGCAACGGGCGGAATGGATCAAGCAGATGGGTGCCCATCCAGGTCAGCGCGCCCAGGCAGATGATGATCAGGAGCGGCGCGGACCAGATGACGAGTTCGAGTTTGGTGGAATGGTGCCACTCGGGCTCATAACGGGCCGTCGTGTTCGAGCTCCGATAGCGCCATGCGAACAGCGCGGTCAGCGTCATGACCGGTACTATGATAAGGAGCATCAGAACGGTCGAGATGACGACCAAATCGCGCTGCTGCGCCGCAATATCACCGGAAGGGGAAAGGACGACGAAGTCGCATCCGCTCAATAATGCCGCAAAGGGCAGCAAAGCCAGGATCTTGAGACGATTCAAGGCAGAACCTGCAAGTTGGAATTACTCTTAGTCGCATGTGCCTAGCGACGGCAACGGCAGTGCAACATTGGACAATTTGTCCAATGTCGCACTGCACACTGAAGTCTACCAACGCGGATTTCGGCAACCTCAGGCGGTCCCATTCGTGCTATGTCGGCAGCAAGAAGCGCGTTTAAGAGGAACCTCATGGTCTTTTTCGGCGACCCCGGTGTGGTCAAGGTCGGCCACGACCATGCGAATCCCGGCGAGATTGCAACCGGCGTCATCATCGGCCGGACGTCGGAATTCTTCGACTTCTTCGTCTATGCCATCGCCTCGGTGATCGTGTTCCCGCGCCTGGTGTTTCCGTTCACCGACCCGCTGACCGGCACACTCTATTCCTTTGCGATCTTCGCCCTCGCCTTCATCGCGCGGCCGTTCGGAAGCGCCATCTTCACGACGATCGACCGCAAATGGGGCAAGAGCGCCAAGCTGGTCGTCGCGTTGGTGCTCCTGGGGACCGCGACGGTCGCGATCGCGTTCCTGCCCGGCTATGGACTGATCGGGGCGGCAGCCATCTGGCTGCTCGCGCTGGCCCGCCTGGCCCAGGGCCTGGCCTGGGGCGGCGCATGGGATGGCCTTGCCTCGCTTCTGGCGCTCAACACGCCGCCGCATCATCGCGGTTGGTACGCCATGATCCCCCAGCTCGGCGCGCCGCTCGGGCTGATCGTGGCCAGCGCCTTGTTCGCTTTTTTCGCAAGCAGTCTTTCCGCGGATGATTTCTTCGACTGGGGCTGGCGCTATCCTTTCTTTGTCGCCTTCGCGATCAACGTGGTGGCGCTGTTTGCGCGGCTGCGCATCGTGGCGACGTCGGAATACGATTTCCTGTTCGAAAGTCGCGAACTGCAGCCGGCGCGCGTCTCCTCGACGCTTCGTCATGAAGGGCGCAACATCCTGCTCGGCGCCTTTGCGCCGCTCGCGAGCTTTGCCCTCTTCCACATGGTCACCGTCTTCCCGCTGTCCTGGGTGTTTCTCTTCACCCGCGAGAGCCCCGTGCGGTTTTTGGTGATCGAAATGATCGGTGCCGTGTTCGGCGTCGTCGCGATTGTCGCATCAGGCTTGATCGCCGACCGGATCGGCCGCAAATCGCTGCTGATGGCTTCCGCCATGGCGATCGCAGCCTATAGCGGTTTCGCCCCGCAATTGCTCGATGCCGGTCCGGCCGGCGAGACGACCTACATGGTGCTCGGCTTCGTCTTGCTCGGGCTTTCCTTCGGGCAATCCTCGGGCTCGATCGCCTCGAACTTTGCGCGGCTCTATCGCTACACCGCTTCCGCGCTGACCTCAGACCTTGCCTGGCTGTTCGGTGCCGGATTTGCACCGCTGGCAGCGCTGCTGCTCGCCGCCCATTTCGGCCTGATGTCCGCCGGCGCCTATCTTCTCTCCGGTGCGGTGTGGACCCTGCTTGCGCTCTGGCTGAGCGGGGTGCGCCCAGCCGAACGTTGACGGCACGCGGCGAGCGGACGAACAGAGCCGCGAACCCGATCGCCGCGCGACATGCGCGCCGGCCGATCTTGAACGACGCGCCAAGCTCGGCGCCATGGCGGGCGAAGCACAGACTTTGTCGGGGGACGTAGTCTGGATTGCCTCGTCGCATTCGTTCCTCGCGACGAGGGGCTTGGTTGAACGCACTTGCCGCGCCGTGCGGAACCGTCCTCCCAGTTCGACCTGATCTCCAAACTGAAAACCACCCGAGGCACGGCATCATCATGCCGCCCGACGTTCTCGTGCGCGCCGACGAGACCGTTGAATGAGGCGGAGGAGAGCGAAATCACGACACTGTGTGCGTGCATACAGAACAAGGTGACCGTTTTTGGAAAGCGTCGACATGCGTGGAATGCTCTTGTGCCGCCGCCTGCTGCTTGAGCAGCGGATAGGCGACGCTCTCCGATCGGAGGTCTGCGATGGCAAATCTGGAGACGAGCATTCCGGCGTCGCTTCGGGCGGCGCTGGATGAGGAAGCCGCAAGAAGCGGGAGAACGGCCGCATCCGTGATCACAGCGGCTTTGTCCGAATATCTCGGCTTACCGGTTCATACCCTGTTTCAAGTCTCGACCTCCGGTGCATTGGTCGCGGGAGTCTACAACCGGGAGGTCAGCGTCAGGTCGATCCTGGAGCATGGCGATTTTGGCCTCGGCACCTTCGCCAACCTCGACGGTGAGATGGTCGTGCTCGACGGGCGCGTCTACCAGGTTCTGGGCAGCGGGCGCGTCTGTGAAGCCGGTCTCGATGCCGGGGCGCCTTTTGCGGTGGTCACGCGCTTCTCGCCGCAAACCGATGTCGAGATCGGCCCCGTCGCAAGTTTCAGGGAGCTGGAGGGTCGCTGCGACAAGTACCGGTCTTCGGGCAACATCTTCTATGCACTCCGTCTCGACGGCCGCTTTGCGCATGTTCGCACCCGCGCCGTGAACCCGCCGCAACCCGGCACGGGTCTCGCCGACGCGGCCAAGGCTCAGAGCGAATTCCATCTCACCGATATCGACGGGACCATGGTCGGCTTGTGGTCGCCGGGTTTCTCCAGTGCTTTCAGCGTCGCCGGCTACCATCTCCACTTCATCTCGAAGGACCGGCAGCATGGCGGACATCTGCTTGACGTCGCAGCAGGCCCTCTCCGCATGCGGATGGAAGCATTGACCAGCTTCCACTTGGCGCTGCCCGAATCGGAAGCCTTTCTCAAAGCGGACCTCAGCAAGAACACGGCCGACGAACTCGCCTATGCCGAACAGGCTCACTAGGAGATCGACAATGGACACGCGTTCAAGACAGACCCAACAGATCGGTGCGGATTTGGTCGTTCGCACGCTGGAATCACGAGGCGTAACCCATGTCTTCGGCGTTTCGGGCGCCAAGATCGACACGCTGTTCAATGCGCTGGTTGACTCGAAGATCCAAACTGTCGTCTGCCGACATGAGCAGAATGCGGGCTTCATCGCCGGCAGCATCGGCCGCATGACAGGCAATGCAGGCGTCACCATTGCAACATCAGGGCCAGGCGTATCGAATCTGACCACGGCTCTCGGCACCGCGAACTCCGAAGGTGACCCGGTGGTGGCGCTAGGCGGTGCCGTCGCCACGGCCGATGCGCTCAAGCAGGTGCATCAGACGATGGATTCGGTCTCCATTATGAAACCGGTGACCAAGTTCAGCGCGACGGTCGGCGCTCCCGATCAGCTCGGCGAAGTGCTCGCCAATGCCTTCCGGGCAGCGGAGTCCGGCCGGCCCGGCGCGGCCTATGTCAACTTGCCCATCGATATCATGGCCGCCCCTTGTAGCCGTGAGCCTTTGGCCGCTCCGGCCTTTGCCGGCCCTGGGAGTGCGGACGCCGCCGCGATCAAGGAGGCGGCACGGCTCATCAATGCTGCGTCGAATCCAGTGGTCATGCTGGGGATGCTCGCCAGCAAGCCGGCCAATGCGCAAGCCCTGCAGACATTCATCGGCAAGAACAACCTTCCCGTGGTCGGCACCTTCCAGGCGGCAGGCGCGGTCGGCGCGATGCTGTTCGACAATTTCGGCGGACGCGTCGGCCAGATTGCCAACCAGCCGGCCGACCGCCTGCTCGAGTCCGCGGATCTCGTCATGACCGTGGGCTACGACCCTGTCGAATATTGGCCCCCGCTCTGGAACGGCAGGAATCCGCGCAAGATCATCCACATCGACGTTCAGCCGGCGGATCTCGACAATTGCTATAGCCCCTACGTCGAACTGACCGGCGATATCGCGCAAACTCTGCAGGCGCTATCGCCGCACCTTGAACGGCAACGCAAATCGGCGTTGTCGTCGGAAATTCTCGATATGATCGGTCGCGAGCGTCAGCAGTTCGCCACCGAAGCGCAGGCTCGCGCCGGGACCCCCATCCATCCATTGCGCCTCGTGTACGAGCTGCAGCAGTTCGTCGGCAGCGACACCACGCTTTGCCTGGACATGGGCTCGTTCCATTTGTGGATCGCGCGCCACCTCTATAGCTTCAGGCCGCGGCAGGTCTTGATCACGAATGGTCAGCAGACGCTGGGTGTCGCGCTTCCCTGGGGAATCGCAGCCTCGATCGTCCGTCCCGCTGAGAAGATTCTCTCGATTTCCGGCGACGGCGGCTTTCTTTTCTCGGCAATGGAGCTGGAGACCGCGGTTCGTCTCAAGGCCAATATCGTGCACATGGTCTGGATCGACGGTAGCTACGATATGGTCGGAACCCAAGAGCAGATCAAATACGGCCGCAGATCCGGCGTGGACTTCGGTCCCGTCGACTATGTCAAGTACGCCGAGGCTTTCGGCGCCAAGGGATTGATGATCGGCAAACCCGACGAGATCGCCCCGATCCTGAAAAAGGCGTTTGACATTGCCGGCCCGGTCATCGTCGGAGTCCATGTCAACTACAGCGACAACCATAAGCTCTTCGAAATGGTCGACGCGAGCGCCATCCATTAAGACGGGATGGGCTTCGGCTGAGTCATTGTGTTCGCGAACCCGGTCCACCTTTCCCAAGCGGGAGAGGTGGACACACTGGCTACGCCCGAGCCAACCTCAAGCCACCTCGTCCCTCGGCTTCTCCTCTTCATCGTGTTCGCGCAGCAATTCGAGCAGGCGCTTGCGCATGATCATGCCCGGCCGATCCGAGGGCATGTGCATCTCGATCTTTCGGCTCATATCGACGATGGCGTCGGGATCGGTCGATTCCAGCATGTCGCGATCCTCGGCGATGATCGCCGCGTCCCAGTCGATCAGCTCACGGGCGGAGCAGTCCGCCTCGGTGTCGTTGCGGAAGAGAAGCTGAACCACCTGGATCTGCCCGTCGGCAATCGGCGTGGCGCAGTTGAAGATGATGTGGCGGATACCCGAGGGATATTCCATGTCGAGCCGACGGCAGAACGGCATGAACCACTTGTTGCGCTGGTGCCGCTTCGTGGTCGGCTCGCTCGTACCGGTGATCCTGAAGGCGCTCGGCGGGTTCTTGACCGTGATGATCGTCTCGGCGTCGAAGCCGTAATCCGTTTCGATGATCTCGTATTTCTCCGGCTTCGGCTGCTTGATATCGCCAAAGGTCCCCTTGTGGACGAAAGCGAAATGGGCGTTATCGAAGGAATTTTCCATCAGCCGCAGCGCCGCTGTATTCCATTTGTCATAGAACTGGTGGATGAGGCGATAGCGCGGATTGCCCTCCTCGGGAATGTCGGGAATCTCGCGCAGGGGCTCATCGAGCGCGACCCAGACGTACCCATAACGCGCCCTGACGCGGAATGACCGTGCCTTGGCATCGGGGATGGGCTGCTCGAATGGAAACTGCGGGATCATCACCAGCCTGCCGTCGCGATCGTACTCCCAGCCATGATAACCGCAGACGATGTTGCCGTTGTTGCACCAGCCCTTTGAAAGCTTCGCCGTGCGATGGCAGCAACGATCCTCGAGCGCGGCCGGATCTCCCTTCGCATCGAGGAACAGCACGATCGGCTCGCCCAGCAGCGTAAAGGGCTTCGGTCCGTCCTTCAGGTGATCGACCGGCATGACCGCATACCAGAAGCGGCGAAGGACGGGTTGTTTGGTGCTCAGCATCGTAGCCCTCCGAAGTCAGGCAGCCAGGCGCGTGACGACGCGGGCCGCATCGGATTTGAGTTTTTGCAGATCGAGCCCCGGAATGAGGCCGTTCTCGACGACGATCCGTCCGCCGATCAGGAGATAGCGCAGCTTGGCCGAGCCCGCGCAGGTCACCGGCGCAATCATCGGATCGTGCATGCCGAAATGACGCGGCTCATCCAAATCGAAGATGGCGATGTCGGCCTGCTGCCCCGGCGCGAGCGTGCCGACATGCGGCATGCCGAGCACGCGGGCGCCGCCGGCGGTGGCCCAATGCACGACGTCCTCCGCGGTCACTGCGCCGGCCCCCTTCACGGCACGATGGGTGTGCCAGGCGCTGTGCATCTCGCAGATCATGTCGGCGGCTTCGTTGGACGCCGCACCGTCGACGCCGAGCGACACCGCGCCGCCCAGTCGCGCCATTGCATCGGCAGGGGCGACACCGGAGCCGAGGCGGCAATTGGATTGCGGACAATGCGCCATTCCCGTTCCCGTGCTGGCGAGAACCCGGACCTCGTCGGCGTCGAGATGCACCAGATGTGCGAACCACACGTCCTCGCCGAGCCAATCGTGATCGGCCAGCCAATGCACCGGCCGCTTGCCGTGAACCGCGAGGCAGAAATCGACGTAATCTGACGTTTCCGAAAGATGGCTGTGCAGCCGCAGCTTCATCCGCCGCGCCGCCGCAATCACTTCCCTCAATTCGCCGGGATCGAGCGACCAGGTGGGCGTGGTCGGCGCAAGCGCCACGCGGGACAGGCTGGCGGGCGAAGGATCGTGAAACCGCTGTGCGCAAGCTTCGGCCGATTGCAGCATGCGATCGAGCGTCTCGACGGGCGTCGGCATCGACTCCGTCGCATCAACGTGCCGCGCCATGGTGGCGCCGCCGCGGCAGAGCACCAGGCGGATGCCGAGACTGCGCGCGACCTCGAAGATCACCTGCGCCGGGTCGAATCGGAATGTGTCGCTGAAGAGATAGTGGTGATCGGCGACCGTCGTCGTTCCCGACAGCAGCATTTCCGTCAGTCCGATCCGGGCGGCAATAGCGAGTGCCTCCTCGTCGATCCTGGACCAGTAACGGTAAGGCACAGAGCGCAGCCAACCAGCGAGCGGCAGGTCGATGCCCGATCGCACGCCCTTCAGCACGCTCTGGAACAGATGATGATGCGTCGAAATGAGGCCCGGATAGATCACGCCGCCGCGCGCGTCGAGCCTCTGCTCGTCCGGCCCTGGCTGGAGCGCACCGATCTCGACGATGACTCCGTCGCGAATCCGAATGTTCCCCGAAGTCCTCATTGCGGAGCCGGCGAGCCCCGTGAAGATCCCGGCCGCGTTCTCGATCAGCATCGTCGTCATGTCTCTGCTCTTGCCTCGCTCTCATGCCAGTTCGACAGCGCCAGCCGCGACAGCCCGACCATCGCCCCAAACAGCGCGACGCCGGTCAGCGTGATCAGAAACAGCGCCGCGAACATGCGGGGAATCTCGAGCGTAAATCCCGCATCAAGGATCTCATAGGCCAGCCCCGACGAGCGGCCGCCGGTGCCGGCCACAAATTCGGCCACCACGGCGCCGATCAGCGCCAGCCCGCTCGATATCCTCAAGCCGCCAAAGAAATAAGGCAGCGCGCCCGGGATTCTCAGCTTGATGAGCGTCTTCACGCGGCTGGCGCGATTCATCCGGAAATAATTGGCAAGGCCCGGATCGACGCTGCGCAGGCCGAGCGTCGTGTTCGAGATGATGGGGAACAGCGCGACCAAGGTTGCGCAGATGGTGAGCGAGGCCTGCGTGTTCCTCACCAGGATGATGACGAGCGGCGCGATCGCAACCACCGGGGTGACCTGCAACAGAACCGCATAGGGAAACAGGCTGACCTCGATGGCCCGGCTCTGGACGAACATGAAAGCGATCAGCGTGCCGAGGACGACTGCGGCCGCGAAGGCCTGCAATGTCACGCGCAAGGTAACGAGCAGCGCCCGCAACAGCGACGGACCATTGTGCAGCAAGCTCGCGAAGATATCGCTCGGCTTGGGAAACAAATAGACGGGGACCGAGGCGAGGCGAAAGCCGACTTCCCAGAGCGCGAACAGCGCAACGCCCACCGCGACGGGGGCTGCAATTCGTACGAAGGCCTCCGATTGCAGCAGTGGTTTCACGATGCGCCTTCCGATGCCGTCGGTAGCGATGCTTCGGCAAGCCAGGTCGACAATTCACGGCAGTAAGCGGCGAATTTCGGGCTATCACGAAATCCCTGGTCGCGCGGCTGCGGCTCATCGAGGGTCATGGTTCGGAAGATGCGGCCGGGATTTGCCGCCATCACGACGATCCGCGTCGAGAGAAACACCGCTTCATAAATCGAATGCGTGACAAACACGGTCGTCAGTTTGCGCTCCCACCACAGCCGGACCAGATCGTCATCGAGCTTGTTGCGGGTAAATTCGTCGAGCGCGCCGAATGGCTCGTCCATCAGAAGCAGATTCGGGCTTGTCACCAGCGCGCGAGCGATGGAGACGCGCATCTTCATGCCGCCGGAGAGTTGCCGTGGATAATGGCGCGAAAAGGCCGACAGCCCGACCCGCGCGATTGCATCGGCCACCAACGGATTTGCCTTGGCCTTGGGCATATCTGCCAGTTCAAGCGGCAGCCGCACATTGGCATCGACGCGAGCCCACGGCATCAAGGTCGGCTCCTGGAACACGAAGGCGAAGCGTCTCCCCTCCTGCCCCACCTGGGCGAAATCGCCTCGCCACCATAGCAGCCGGCCGTCCGACGGCGCGATGAGATTGGCGATCAGCTTGAGCAGCGTGCTCTTGCCGCAGCCGGATGGGCCGATGAGGGTCAGGAACTCGCCCTCAGCGATGGCAAGATCGATCGGCGAAAGCGCACGCGTGCCGTTCGCGAAGATCTTCTCGGCTGAGAGCACTTCGACAGCCGGTGGACGATCACCACCGGCCGTCACGCGCTCCGTCTTGTCCTCGAAGCTTTCGCCAGGCGAAAGGGCGTTCATGGCCACACCTAGTCGACGCCGATCTTCAAATCCTTGACGAAGCGGTCGTCAAAAGCCTTCTGCCAATCGACCTTGGGATCGAGCAGGCCGCCCGCGACGAGGAAATCGTAGATCTGCTTGTAACGATCGGCGGTGATGATGCCGATGCCGAGCTTTGCCGCATCGCCACGATCAAGGGCCTTCATTTCCTTGAGCTTCTCGATGGCGAAGGCGATCTGCCCGTCGGTCATCTTGGGATTATCGGCCTTGATCAGCGCATTGCCCGGTGCGGGGTCCTTGATGTAGTCGCGCCAGCCTTCCAGCGACGCCTTGACGAAGCGCGCCACCACGTCGGGCTTTTCGGCGATCATCTTCTCGGTCGTGACGATGGTCGAGCCGTAGGGCGGATAGCCGCCGTCGGCGAGCAGGAAGAATTTGACCTTCTCTTGCTGCTGCTCGGCCTGATAGGGCTCGGAGGACGGATAGGCCTGCTGCGCCATGGCCTTGTCGGCGAAGAACGGCTGCAAATTGAATGTATATGGGCGGATCTGATCGTCGGTGTAGCCGTATTTGGCGCGCAGCCAGGGCCAGAACGTCACGCGCGACGATCCGGCGATCAGGATAGGCCGGCCTTTCAGCGCGGCCAGATCCGCCACATCATCGTGGGTCATGATGCCCTGCAGATCGAATTGAAAGGAAGATGCCACCGTGACCAGCGGCAGGTTCTGCTCGCGGCCCTTCAGCACCTGGATGTCATAGCCCATCAGGAAGTCGGTTTCGCCGGCGAGCAGAAGCTGGGAGCCGTTCACCTGCGGTCCACCCATCTTGATCGTGACATCGAGTCCCGCCTTCTCGTAGAGCCCGGTCGCCTTGGCCTGATAGAATCCGCCATGCTCGGCCTGCGCAAACCAGCTCGTTAAAAACGTCACCTTGTCCGCGGCCCGCGCCGGCGCCAAAGCGGTTATCAAAGCCTCCGCCGCAATCGCGGCGGTCACCATCGTTCGCAGCAGGAATTTCGTCCCCATTCGCAGCACCCTCATGTCGAGCCGGCAACGGCCGGCGCCGTCATCCTCGCCTGCACTGAAGGATGCACAGAGGAGCTGTCGCCTGAAAGCATTTTTATTCGAGCGATCTGTTGCCTTCCAGGCAACGCCAATTTCATGAGCAACAAGCCGCGAACGTACCGGACGCGAGCCTGACATCATCGGCAAATTCTCGGGTGACGGTTGCGCGGGACTGACCTAACATCAGCCCGCATCGGGCCGCCGCTGACCTCGGAGCGATCATCTTGCGCGCACTCTCCCCACCCTCGATCAGGCCTCCCTTTGCGCGCTACAGTCACGGCATTGCCGTGCCGGCCGGCCATCGGCTGGTCTTCACCTCCGGACAACTCGGCATTGGCCCCGACGAAAAAATCCCCGGTGGCAGCGAGGCGCAGGCCGAGCTTTGCTTTGCCAATATCGCAGCGATCCTCGCCGAAGATGGCATGAGCCTCGCCGACGTGGTTCACCTGAACGCTTACGTGACCGCGCGCGAGCATATGGCCGGCTACATGCGCTCGCGCGATCGGCAATTTCCAGGAACGCCGCCGTCCTCGACGCTGGTGATCGTGTCCGGCTTCACCCGGCCGGAATTCGTCGTCGAGATCGAGGCGATTGCGGCGGCAGCCGAGCGCGGGTGAGGCAGTAACCAGGCATCTTTGTTCTGGCGATGTCGTTTTGAGCCAAAGCGGGCGTCGCTCTCAACCCGTCATCCTGAGGTGCTCGCGAAAGCGAGCCTCGAAGGATGAACGGCCCCGCTGCGAGAGCGGGCCGTCGCCCTTCGAGACGCGCGCAAGCGCGCTCCTTCAGGATGACGGGCTCAACTTGATCGCGCGTTTCACCATTAAATTTAGAACCGGCTCATCTCGCGCCGGACTTTTGCAAGAAAGCGGCTCCGCTGCGTCGGCGTGGCAATGTTCATGTGGTAGAGCGCGTGATAGCGCACGATCGCATGTCCGCCGGTGAACCATGGCAGATAACGCTTGATGATCTTGCGCGGCGGATCGGCCATCGCGATCGCCTGCCAGCGCGGACGGCCATAGGTCGCGATCCCGGTGATGCGCTTGATGTGCATCAGCATCGGCCTGGCCTGCGCGGGATCCGACAGATCGAGCGCGATGCCGGGGCCGAACATCCGATCGAACCAGCCCTTCAGCATCGCCGGCGGTCCGAACGACCAGGTCGGAAATTGCACCACCATGGCACCCGCCGCCATCAGCCGGTCGGCGTGGGCCTCGTTGTTGGCGCGATTGCGCGCGGGATCGTGGTAGTCGCGCCGGCGCTGCGCGGTCAGCACGGGATCAAAGCCTTCGGCGTAGAGATCGAGCAGGTCGATCTCGTGGCCCGCTTGCTTCAAACCGGCGAATACCTCCTTGCGGATCGCGGCGTGAAAGCTGTCATCCAGCGGATGGCAGTAGACATAGAGCACGCGCATATCAGGGCCTTGGGGTCACAAAGCTCCGCATCTTGCCGGGATTGAGCAGGCCGTGCGGATCGACCTCACGCTTGAAGCCGAGTTGGTCGGCATCGGCGCGCTTGTAACGGCTGCCGTCCTCAACGGTGAAGACATGGGGATTGGCAATGTAGACTCCGCGTTCCTCGTGCAGGCTGATGATCTCGTTCAGCCGGTCGGCATTGCTGTAGCGCACCACCGGCAAGGCACTGCAGGTGACGCGGCCGCCAAAACGGATGAATTCGAGATGCTGCAGCACCTCATCGGCAAATAGCTCCCGCATCTGGCGGACCTTCTCCATCGGACGATCGTCCGGGTAGAGGCACTGCAGATAGGTCACGGAACGGTCGGACTTCAGCACCTGGAGCGTGGTGTGATTCCAGGTGTATTCATACAGCGGCACTTGGCCCCGACTGTCATCGGTCGGCATCTCCAGCGTGATCTTGCCTCGTCCGCCGAGCAGCGATTTGAAACTTTCGAGCGACGGCTCGGCAATCATCGCGATCAGAATGCTTGCGCCCTCGGGACAAGACGGCCGCAGCGCGCCGAAATAGGACGGCAGCGGCCAGGTGATCGGCGAAAGCAGTTTCTTCACGATCCCGTCGGCAAGCGCGAGCTCATAGCCGAACGCGGCAGCCTCCATGAAATCATCGAACGCGACAAGAACGTCGATCCACCTCCAAGCAGGCGCGAGCGGCATTTCCAGAGCGGTGATAATGCCGGTGGTCCCATAAGCGCGGTTGACCTTCTGCGCCGCATCGCCGCGCAGCTCGATGATGCGCGGCTCTTCCTCGACCGTGACGATGCGCGCGGCCAGGATATTGCCGCCCTCGCGCAGGCCGCCATAGGTGACCGAGCCGATGCCGCCCGACCCACCCGCCACGAAGCCGCCGATGGTGGCGGTCCGCTTTGTGGACGGATGCATGCGCAATTCCCAGCCTTGCGGCTGCAGCTCTGTGTCGATCGCGTTCAGCTTCGCGCCGGCACCGACACGAATGAGCCCGGGCTTGACCCACTCGATGCCGTTGAGCGCGGTAACATCGAGCAGCACACCGCCCTTAAGCGGCACGGCCTGGCCATAATTGCCGGTGCCGCCGGCGCGTACGGTGATGGGCACACGGTGGCGCGCGCAGGCCGCGGCAGTCCGGACGATATCCTTCTCGTCCCGTGGCGCGACAATCAGATCCGCCGACTTGCCGTCGAGCTGCTCGTTCAGGACCGGGCTGTACCAGAAGAAATCGCGCGAGCGCCGGCGCACGACCTTCTGGTCGGTGACGACAGGAATATCGCCGAGATCCGCGACCAGTTTCTCCAGAGCATTGAATGAGAGATCGTTCACGGTTGCCCACTCCGGTTCGATTCGAGTTCTCTCAGAACCGCATCCGATCCGATAACGAAACCGAAGCACTGGCGCACGTTGTAGAGAGTCGCGGCCATGCAATAGTCCGGCGAGGTCGTGGCGGCGCAATCCTCCAAGAGCAGGCAATCATAGCCGCGAAAATTGGCATCCTGCAGCGTGCACAGCACGCACTGATCGGCGTTGACGCCGGCAAACATTAGCGTGGTCACGGCGAGATTGCGCAGGATGCTGTCGAGCTCGGTGTCCTGGAAACCCGACATGCGGTATTTCGCGACCTGGATGTCGGAGGGATCGGCGGCAAGTTCATCGACGATTGCCGCCGACCAGCTCCCACGCTCGAGCACTCTGGCGCCGGAAGCCGGGAGCGCATCGCCGAGACCAATGCCGGCGCCGCTCGGCTTATAGACATGGAGCAGCGACGGGCTGAGATTGAGCCGGTCGGGCCGATTGCCCCAATTGACCCAGATCACAGGCACATCGTGCTTGCGCAATGCCGGCAACAACCGCTGCAGCGGCGCGATCGGCGTGCGCGCCGGCGCGATGTCGACGCCAAGCTGCGCCAGCCACCCCTCGGGATGACAAAAATCATTCTGCATGTCGACGATAATGATCGCGCTGCGCGCGAGGTCGAACGTCACCAGCTTGCCTTGCGCCTGCACCGTGATCGGCCGCGGCGGGATCGGCTGGCGCACCAGATGAGCGCGGCTTTCCGAGACCATCCAGCCATTGCGCCGGCTCGACCCAAGGGGCCGCAAGCTTTGCCCGCCCGGAGAGCCGTTCGGCCCGGCATCCATGACCTAAAGCCCCTGAAGAATGCGGAGATCTTCCGCATCGAGTTCGACCTGATCACCGCCGCGGATCAATTCCGCAAAGCCTTCGTTCGGGGTCATCACCGTGAGCGTGTACAGCTTGCCGGGGCCGGTGTTTTCGATCACATGCTCGGAGCCGGGATGGAGCAGCAGCGAGTCGCCCTTCTTGATCGGCACGGCCTTGCCGTCGCAACGTGCAAGACCTTCGCCGTGCAGCACATGAAAGAATTCGTGTGCCGAGGCATGCTCATTGGGCGGCGTCGCGCCGCCGGGCTTGAAGATCTCGATGACGAAGATGTTGCCGATCGCATCGGTCTCCTGATCGAACAGCATCACGAAATAATTGGTGTCCTTCGGCGAGATCCGGAAAGCCTTCGCCCGCGCGAGCCCGGCAACACTGAACGGCATGCGATGACTCCCTCGCACAGAAACTCTCATCCCGCATCGAACACGGGACGTGCGGCCAGCCGCGACATCGGGTAGCGGCCGATCTCCTCGACCAGGGCCACGAGCCGCCTTGCCGAGCGCTCTACCAGCTCCCTGCCGAGCTCCGCCCTCGCCTTGCTGGCATCACCGCAGGCGCCCTTCGGGTGAAGATCCTGCGCCTGCCAGCCGAAATAGGCTGCGTCCTGGCCGAGCATTGCTGACTCGCGTTCGATCTGTAGCGAAACCGGCATGAAATTCTCGGCCCGCGTCATATCCACCAGCTCCGGATGCAGGTGCAGCATCACGCTGGTTTCAATTTGGCCGCCGTGGATGCCATGCCTGATCTCGGCGGCATCGAACAGGTCGCTCATATCGATCAGCCGCGACCACATGGTCGTCAATGCGAACATGCCAAGCTTGACGCGCAAATCGCGGCAAACGATCTCCAGCAATTGCGGCTGGCCGCCATGCGAATTGAGGAACAGGATCTTGCGCAAGCCGGCGCGATGCACGCACTCGCCGAGCTCGTACCACATCCGCGCCAACGTCTCGTGCGACAGCGTCAACGTGCCGGGAAATGCCAGATGCTCGTCCGACTTGCCCACCGGCAGCATCGGCAAAACCAGGGCCGGACAGTCTTGCGGCATCAGCTCCACCGCCCGCGCGACGATGCCCGCGTTGATCGCGGCATCGACCCGCACCGGCAGATGCGGCCCGTGCTGCTCGATGGCGCCAACGGGCAGAATCGCCACCATGCGTTCGCTATCGAGTTCGGCGAAATCGCGTGTCGTCAGATCCCACCGCCAGCGCGACTTGGGAAACATGCCTGAACCGAACCTGTGCCGACCCGCTTCTCTTCGTGCCGATCTTGCACGCCCGGCCATGACTTGAAAGCGCTTTAATTCGGCAGACCCGTTGCCTTTTAGGCAACGTGCGGCCATCCTGATCGCGAGCCCTTTTGCGAGCCAGGATGATGCTTCACAGTCGCCTATTGAACTATGTCGACGAGGTTGCCCGCACCGGCTCGATCCGCAAGGCGGCGAACCACCTGAACGTCGCGGCATCCGCCATCAGCCGCCAGATCCTGGCATTGGAAACGCAGTTGGGGACGCCGATCTTTCAGCGTCTTCCGAAGAAGCTGATCCTGACGGCAGCAGGCGAAGTCCTGATCGGTCATGTCCGCCAGACGCTCAAGGAGCTGACGCGCGCGCAGGCAAAAATCGAAGAGCTCAAGGGCCTGCGGCGCGGCGAGATCACGGTGGCGCTGATGAGTGGGCTTGCCTCAAATCTGGTCCCCGGCACGGTCAAGGAATTTCGCCTTGCCAATCCGCGCGTGAAGCTCAACCTGACGCTGTTCAACACCGGTGCGGAGATCCAATCCGCCGTCGCCAATGGCGAAGCCGACCTCGGCATCGGATTTGACTTCACCAAGGACGGCAATCTCAAGGTGCTCGCCCGCACCGTCGGCAGGCTCGGCGCGGTGATGGCGCCGAACCATCCGCTGGCGAAGCGGAGCAGCATCCGCCTCAGCGATTGCATCGATTATCCGCTCGTCATCGCCGACATCAGCAGCGCGATCCGGCCTTACCTGGACGCAGCCTTCACCCGGGCCTCGATCGACCTGCAGCCCGTCATCGAGACCAACGCGATCGAAATCATGCGGCACGCCGCCATCCTCGACAACGGCATCACCTTCCTGACGCCGTTCGATATCGAATTCGAACGCCGCGCGGGACGCCTGGTCTACGTCACCGTCCGTGAGCTCGCCCATGATGCGCAGGCATTGATGCTGATCGGTCACGAGCGCGGGACCAGCGCCATCGCGAGCGTGCTTGCGGAAATGCTCAAGGCCATGATGCGGGAGGCCGGTTCGTGAAGCCCGCCGGGCGGGCGCCCTCGCGACGGGCCGCGATCAGAGCGAACCGGCGATCGTGCCGTAGCGGAGCCCCTTCTCCTTGAGCCAACGCCGATAGGCCACCGACGAGCTGTCCGCCCGGGTCGGAATCTCCGCGCGCGGCTCCAGCGGTAGCCGCAGCGGCCGCTGGTTCTCGACGACGATGCGATCCTGCAGAAAGATGACCTGCTCGAATTTCAGGAGATCATTGTGCGCCGATTTGGTGTCGACCAGAAACATCACCGGTTGGGCGCGGCACAGCTCTTCCTCGATCGGTTGGATGAACATCGCAATCGCATCCAGCCGCGACGGCACCGACGGACAAACCCGGTACAGCATCACCGCAAATGGCGACGGCACGCGATAAGTGAGCTTCACGAAATCGCCCGACGATTCCGTAACCGCAATTCGCGGCTGGAAGAACCGGCAGTTGGTCGCCCAGACCTCGTCAACATCGCGGCGGATCTCGCTCTCATAGCCCGGCACCTCCGTATGCGGCTCGGCTCCGAGAATATCGTTATGCACGTAAGGAAAATGGGCCATGTCGAGAAAGTTCTCGATCATCCGCGGCGCGGAGGTGCGCATTTTCACCCAGCCGCAGATAACGAAACGTCGGTCCGGTTCGGAAGCTTCGGGGATTTCAAAGATCTCGCGCGACGGCATGCCCAGGCTGGTCCAAACACAGCCATAGCGCTCACGTGTCGGCAGGGCCTTGCCCGGTCGTCCTGCTGTATCCAGCTCTTGCACGCGGAGCGCGCCGTCTTCGCGATAGAGCAAAAGGTCCTGGCCAAGCAGGCGCGTGCGGCGCGGAGAGGCCGTTACATCCGACAGCGTCTCGACCGCGTACCATTCGTTCAAGGCGACGGGGTCATCTGTCCTGGCCATGGCTCGCTCCAGTCCCTCTCAAGCTGCGCCGGTCCACTGCACCGAGCCGTGGACATGCTCGGCGAGCCAGGCCGCGCGGCGGGCGAATAGGCCCGGCGCAACCTCGTGCACATGCTCGATCAGCGCCTGCACGTCCGCGGTCTTCAGTCTGCCGTCCTCGACGACGGTACGGCCATCGATCATGGTCAGCGCGACATCGCCGCCGCGCACCGCATGGACCAGATTGTGCTGCAGGTTGAAATAGGGTCCCTCGCCGAACAGCGGCGTCATCCGCGGCGTGTCGGTCCGTACCGCGATCAGATCGGCTTTCTTTCCGACTTCCACCGATCCGATCTCCCGATCGAGCCCGAGGGCGCGCGCGCCCATAATCGTCGCCATCTTGAGTGCCGTCCAGGAATCGAGCGCGGCCGCATCCAGGCTCTTCAGCTTGCCCAGCAGTGAAGCCGCTTTCATCTCCTCGAACATATCGAGATTGTTGTTTTCTTTCTCGCCATCGGTGCCGAGCCCGACGGCGATGCCCGCCTTGAGCATGGCTTCCGCCGGCGCAATGCCGCTCGCAAGCTTCATGTTGCTGACCGGATTATGCGCAACCGAGATGCCGCGACGAGCCAGCAGCGCGATTTCGGCCTCGTCGAGCCAGACCGCATGGGCGATCATCGCTCTTGGCGTCTCGAAGAAGCCGAGATCGTCAAGCACAAACATCGGGCGCTTGCCATAGCGCTTCTCAAACTCGGCGACCTCGATCGAGGCCTCACTGCAATGGGTGTGAAAGCCGGTGGTAAACCGCCTGGCCATCTCGACGGCCCGACGCCGGCCGGCCTCATCCGCGTAGAACGGATGCTCGAGCCCAACCCAGACGGTGATACGGCCGTCGGCTTTGCCTTGCCACATCTCAATCATCCGCTCATTGTCGTCGAGCGTTTCGAAATAGTCGTAGTCCGGATGGGCTCCGACATAGGGCACCGCCACCAGGCGGTTGCCGATTCCGCTTGCCGCGCGTGCGCTGCCATCCATGAAGCGCCACATATCGACCAGCGTGGTGGTGCCGGAAAGCACGCTTTCGGCATAGCACAACCAGGACGCGGCCTCCGCTTCGCCCGGCTCAAGAACGCGATGCATCGGGTTGATGTGGAGGCGAAGCCAATCCCACACCGGCAGGTGCTCGGCGGTGCCGCGCAACAGGCCCGAATGCATGTGGCAGTTCACCAGCCCAGGCATAATCAGGCAGCTTTTCAGCCGCCTGACATCGACCGCAGGCTCCGAGGCAGACAATGCTTCGCGTTTGCCCACGGCAGCGATGCGGCCGTCGCGCACCAGCACCGCCCCGTCGGTGATCACGCGATCGTTTGCGTCCATGGTGAGAACGAAATCGGCCGCGATGATGTGGTCCCGTGTTTCGCTCATGCCGGATCCATCGCGCTTGCCAGGACCTGTGCAGTTTTCGTGGCAAGTTTTGTACCGGTGATGAAATCAGCGGCGCGCTCGCCGATCATGACCACCGGTGCATGGGTATTGCAGGATGGAATGATCGGAATCACCGACGCGTCTGCGATGCGCAAGCCGTCGACCCCGCGGACCCGCAATTGCGGATCGACCACGGCCCGCTCGCCCTCGCCCATCGCGCAGGTGCCGCAGGGATGAAAGAAAGTGGAGCAGCTCATCCGGATGTACGCGATCTTCTCCCTCCGCGACAGCCGGCGATCGGGCGCTGCCGGTCCCGCGACGAGATCGGCAAAAGCCTTCGTGCTCGCCAGCTCTGTCATCGCATCCATGCCGGCGATCAGCGCTTCCATATCCCCAGATTCAGCCAGAAAGTTCGGCTGAATGTCGAGCGCACCACCTGGCGCAGCGCTCTGCAGGCGCAGCCGTCCAACACTGGTCGAGCGCATCAATCCGGGCGACATCGCGAAGATATCGCCTGAGAGATCATAGGCCGACGCCACTTCGGCGCCCGCATGCGCGCCTTGCACGACGAAGGCATGAAGATCCGGTGCCGCCAGCGCGGGCGTGCTCTTCCAGTTCATGATGGCGCCGCCACCATTGTCGCGCACCGGGCCGAGCGGCCGGCGCGCGCGGAAGTTGATGCCCATCAGCAGCGGATGGTCCTGCAGATTTTCGCCAACGCCGCGGAGATCGCAAAGGACGGGGACGCCGAGACGCTCGAGTTCACCAGCCGGCCCTATCCCGCACATCAGGAGAAGCCGTGGCGTGTCGATCGCACCGAGCGCCAGGATGACCTCCCCCTCCGCGCGCACCTCCGTGACCACGCCATCAATGATGAAACGAACGGTCCGGCAGCGGCGCCCGTCGAAACCGAGACCGAGCGCGAGTGCGTGCGTGCGAACGGTGAGATTGGGCCGGTCGGCGAGCGGATGCAGGTAGCCGCGCGCAGCGCTCCAGCGCTTGCCGCCGCCGATATTGAGATTGGGGAGGCTCGCGCCTTCATTGCTGGCGCCGTTCGGATCGTCGATGACGGGAAAGCCAAGCTCGGCGGCAGCGTCCAGCATGGCGCGAGCAATCGGATGCGGATCGCGCGGCCGCTCGATCCGCAATGGCCCGCCGGCGCCGCGGAATTCGGATGCGCCGCCCTCCCAATCCTCGGTGCGCTTGAAATAGGGCAGCACGCTTGCAAAATTCCAACCCGTCGCGCCTGCCGCTTCCCAGGCGTCGTAGTCGGACCGATGGCCGCGATACCAGAGCATCGCATTGATGCTGGAGGAGCCACCGAGCACGCGCCCGCGCGGGATCGCGATGCTGCGGCCGTTGAGCTCGGGCGAGGGCGCGTAGTGATAGCCCCAATCATAGGAACCACGAGCAGCGCGGTCCAGTTCGCGGCATCCTCGATTGGCGCGAGGCCAATGTCGGATGGCCCCGCCTCGAGCAGCAGCACGTTCAATTCGCTGCGCTCGGCCAGACGCCGCGCGACCACCGCGCCGCCGGACCCACCGCCGACGACGATGTAATCATAGGCGGGGAGAAGCGGCTTCGCCATGATCAATTGTGCTCGCTCGGTCCCATGATGACGATGCCTTCGGTGCGCTCGACGTGGCGCACGAAGATATATTTGTCCTCCCGGCCGTCGCTGTGCTTGCGCCTGATGTCGGGCTGCACGGTTCCTGCGACTTTGGCGACGATCAGATAAGGCTCTTGTGCTGCTAGTCCTTCGGCGCAATGCGCGTCGAATTCCTCGACGGTGCACGCCGTATAGGCCCGTGCGAGCCCGGCGCCACGAGCGATGGCCGCGATATCGACGCGGCCCGAGGCGGTATGGGTCGGTGGGCCCCCGATCGACTGGTAGCACTCGTTGTCCCAGACCACGATGAAGAGATTTTTCGGCTGCTCGTTGCCGATGGTCGCGAGAATGCCGAGGTTGAACATCATGCCGCCGTCGGTGTCCAGCGAGACGATGCGACGATGAGGGAGCCCGGCGGCGAGCCCAAACGCTTGCGGCGTCACGCAGCCGAGCTGCTGCTGAAACAAGCTGGCCTCGCGCATATGGGGAGCGGCGTTGTACCATTCGTCGACGCTCGCACCGAGCGAAAGGATCACGAGCTCATCGGACAGCCGACGCGCCAGCGCAATCATGCAATCGAACCGCTTCACCGCACGACGCTCCCGCCAAGCGCGACCGCGGAATGGTAATAGGCAGCATAGGACCAGCTAAACGCGTCCATGATAGCGCGCTCGATTTTCTCCTCCTCCGTCACGATCCGATAGGGAATGCGGAGCGCGTTGAGCACCGGCTCCATGGTGATGCCGTGCGGGATAGCCCACCAATTGTTCTCGCCGAGCTCGCCGCGATAGCTCATGAGCATCACGACCGGAATGCCTGCACCCAAACCCATGCGCGCCAGCGGCTCGACCGAGGCCCGCAGGCCCGAATTTTCCATCACCAGCGCAGCCCGCTTGCCCGACAGGAACACGCCGCCGCAGATCGCCGCGCCCTCGCCTTCATTGGTGACGCGAATGGTGCGGATATCCGGGTCCGCATCGAGCGCCGGATAGAGCTCCCTAAACAGCGAGTCGGGCAAATAGCAGACGATGGAAACGCCTGCCTTCTTCAAACCGCGGATCACGGCGTGGACGGCGGATGGCTTCATGCAGCGATATTCCTTTTGCGATGAATTTTCCAGCCGACAGATGTTCTGTATAGGCCCTGATTTCTCACCAAGCTGGTGCGCTGGACGCAACACCGCTCATCCGCTCGATAGCCCCTCGATGGCGCGCGTCAGCATGGTGGCAAGGCTTGCGGCGGCTTCCGACATGCCCGATTTGGCACGGGAGAGCAGCACGAGCTTGCGCGGGCGCAGCTTGGGATCGTGCAAGGGAACGAACACCAACGCGCCGCTCGCGATCTCGCGCTGAACGCCGATCCGGGTCTGCAGGGCAACGCCGTTGCTGCGCATGGCGAGATCAGCCATCACAGCGATTGAATTGGTCAGCGCGCGCCGCCCGAAATCGATAGACGAGCCGTTCAGCGCCTCTTCGAGCGAAGCACCGAGCGAGAGGCTCGCGTCCGACAGCACCACCCGCTCGCCGGCGAGATCGAACAGGCGCAATTCGCCGCGGTTGGCCAGACGGTGGCCTGGATGCATCACCGCCCCGAGACTCAGCACGGTACCGGCGAGCCGCTGGGCATTGCGCGGCGTCTTGATATCGAAGGCGATGCCGATGTCGCATTCACCGTCCGCCACCGCATCGAAGGCGTGCTGCGATCCCATGACCTTGATATCGACCGTTATCGCCGGATAGTTCTCCCAGAACACGGACATCACATCGAGCAGAAGACCGCGCGCGATGCTCTCCACGACCGCAACGGTGACGCTGCCGCGGCGCAGCCCCTGGAGATCGTTGATCTCGGTATAGGCGCGGGTCAGCTCGCCAAGGCTGGAGCGCGTGCGATAGAGCAGGATTTCGCCGGCGCTGGTCAGCTTCAGCCGCTGGCGAATGCGCTCGAACAGCGGCGTGCGCAACTCGTCCTCGAGCTGGCCGACCACGCGGCTGATCGAGGACGGCGCCACGTTGAGCACGCGCGCGGCCTGGCGGATCGAGCCAAGCTGGGCGACCAACTGGAAGTAGTGCAGGCGCGTCGAGATCAGGCCGAGCCGGTGCGGATCCATCGGCCTATTCGAACAATGGAGCGAGGCGCATTTCGGGCACCAGCACCAGGCCCTTATCGGTGATGCGGATCTCCGGGATCACCGAGAGCGGGATCAGGTTGAAGCCCATATAGGGAATGGTGCAGCCCGCCTCCTGCCATTCCGCCTTCAGCTTTTGCACCTCTTCTGCAACCTCCGTCACCCGCTTGTCCGACAACAGGCCCGCAATCGGTAACGGCACGAGCGCCTTCACCTTACCGTCGGCGACGACGCAGACGCCGCCCTGATGCGCGCTGATCGTTGCCAGCGCAAGCTGCATGTCAGCTTCGTTGGTGCCGGCGATGATGACGTTGTGGCTGTCGTGGCCGACGCTCGAGGCAACCGCGCCGCGCGTCAAGCCGAAATCTTTGAGCAGGCCGTATGCCACATTGCCGGCCGACTTTCCGTGACGCTCCACGATGGTGACGAAGCAAAGACCATGGCGCTCGAACAGCGTGGTCCAATCGTTCGCCGGTTCGATGGCGAGGCGATCGTGGATCAGGGTGATGCCGGGTAGCGCGGTGCGGATCGCGTTGACGGTGCAGGAAACAGTCGGAAGCTCAGGCGTCAGGCGTACTTTCTCCGGCAACTTGACCGTCGCATAGGCGGCCTGCGGATAGCGGTAACGCTCCGACAAAGCGGCATCGAGCAGCGGCGTGATCTTGCCGCTTTCCACCACGCACTCGCCGCCATACCAGGTCGCATGCGGCTTCAACGCGTCGTCCAGCAGCACCAGGTCGGCACGGCGGCCGCCGCCAGGGCCGCCGATGTCATTGTCCGCGCCGAAACGCGTGGCGCCGTGCAGCGAGCCCATCGACCAGGCCTGCTCCGGCGATAGGCCGGCCTTCACCGCCTCGCGCACCACCCAATCGAGCCCGAACTGCAGAAGATCGTCGGCGTCGCGATCATCGGTACAGACGGCGACGCGCTTGTGCGAGGCGCCGAGCTCGGTGATGGTCCGGATTGCCTGCGGCAGCGAATGCCAGGGCGTGGTCGGCGGCCCGCCACGCAGGAAGATCCACACGCCGGCCTCGAGCAGATCGTCGGCGATGTCGCGATCGATCGCCTCGTGCGTGTCGGTCACTCCGCTTGCCGCATAGGCCGCGACAAATTCGCGACCGTAGACGTGGCCCGATACCGGCCGGCCACGCTTCAAAGCGGCAGCAAGGATCGCGTGGCTGCGCTCGTCTCCCAGCGTGACCGGCACAAAATCCATCTTTTCGCCAAGCGCTACTGCCTCGGGCCACCGGTCGAACAAGCCGGCGATCTTCTCGGCGGTGAGGTCGCCGCCTGCGGTCTCCAACGCTGGCGATGTCGCCGGAACCGTGCTCGGCACCGTGAGGAAGATCGACAGCGGCGCCTCGCGCGCATCCTCCAGCATCGCCTCGACGCCGGCGACGTCCATTACATTTCCGATCTCGTGACTGTCGCAGAAGATCGTGGTGGTGCCGTTGAGCAGCGCGGCTTCCGCGTAAGCGCAGGCCGTCACCATCGACGACTCGATGTGAATGTGCGGATCGACCAATCCTGGCGCGATGATGCCGCCGGCCACATCCTTGACTGCCGCACCGCCGCCGGCCGCTTTGTGGGTACCGGCCGGCTTGACGGCGGCGATGCGCCCGCCCGCGATCCAGATCTCTCTGTTATTCATGATGCGTTCGGAGTAGGTCGACAACACGCGCGCACCGGTAATGACGAGATCGGGCACCGCACGGCCCGAGGCGACATCCGCGAGACGCCGCGTCATGGTATGCAGCGGCTGGACGGAGAACCGGGTGAGCTTGGCCATGCTGCGCCTCCTCTTGCGTCAACGTGATTGACGTCAATAATAGTCCGGAATCCCGGGCATGGTGATGAAACCCGGAATGGCGCGTATACGCCGCATCCAGCGCCGCAATGCGGGATAGGCTTCGTGCTCGACGCCGAAATCGCGGCTCAGGGCGATCGCGGGGAACAGCGCGAGATCGGCCAGTGACGGCGCAGTTCCCACGAACCAAGCCGCATCGTCGAATTCACGCGCCGTCATGTGGTCGTCCATCAGCCGGAACGCGCGGCGCGCAGCGTGATGCAACGCTTGCTCATCGCCCGATGCGTCGAACATCGCATGACGCCGCGCAAGCCAGGCCGCGTGCAGGTCACGGGACGCGAATTGGAGCCACATCGCCACCAAGGCAAGGCCCCTCGCATCCGAGGGCAACCATTTGTCAACGGCATCATAGGCGCGGGCGAGATAAAGCATGATCGGCTCGGCCTCGCTGAGCACAAGCTCGCCGTCGAGAAGAATCGGCAGGCTACCGCGCGGATTGAGAGCCAGCAAAGGCGGCTCGAGATGTTCGCCGCCGGGAATCATGTTCACGGCGATCTTGCGATAGGGAACGGCCAGCACGGACAACAGCAAACGAACCTTGTAGCAGTTCTCGTCAAGCTCGAAATCGTATAAGCGAATCTCGCTCATGATCTCGCCTCGTGACGAATCTCGCTGGCGCGACCGATACCGGGACTCTCGAGTTTGCGCCGCAGCGCCTCGCTCCATGCGGAGACGCGCTTCTGGCTCGCGCCGCGGTGTACATCCGCCGGTCCCGCAATCACCATATGCACCGCCGTCTCCTGCTCCGACAAGGGCTGCACCGCGATGAGGATTTCGTCGCCGCCGACCGCAAGCGAGACCAGCGAAGCCGTCCGTGAGCGTTGTGTTGCGCTGGCGGCATTATCAGCCGCCGGATCGCCCGCCGAAGCAAGCGCATCGACGACCTTTGCAGCCGTCGCCTCGACATAAAGGCTGCGCACCGGCGTCACGGTTCGCTCCGCGAACTGAAGTGGCTCCGGATCGGCGCAATCGAGCTCGCCATACGCCCAGACGAACCCAAGCCGCTCAACCGACGCGTAGGTCGCGACCCGGATCGAGTTCGGCACAGCCAGGTCAGGATGAGCCGGGATGTAACGGCATCGCGCGGAGGCGTCGTACTGCCAGCCGTGATAGAGGCAGGCGATGTGATTGTCGCGCACGAAGCCAAAACTCAGGCGCATCCCGCGATGCGGACAGCGATCCTCCCACACATGCGATGAGCCGGCCGCGTCGCGCCAGACCACGAGTTCGCGGCCGAACAATCTCGTGCCGACTGAAGTGCCGCGTTCCAGCCCCTCGGCAAGCGCGATCGGATACCACGCAGATTGCATCAGCTCATCTCCATCCGGACTAGGTGACGTTGCCGAATCCTGCAGGACTCATGCCGCATTCTTTCGCCGGACCTCCCGCACCAAGCAGTCGATAGGCCCGAGACTGCAGGCCATCTCGAGAGCGTCCACCAGATCGCGCGGCCCTGATATCGCGACCTCGATGAGATCCGCGCCGATTCTCTCCACCACCACATCGAGCTGCAGCCGTTGCGCGCGATGCTGGACAAAGTCGACAAAGCTCTCGGGATTGAAGCGACCGCGGAAAACGATGATGGTTGCTCCCTGCATGCGTGCGCCCTCATGATTTCAATTTATTCGGTCGCATCCGGATCGGAGCAAGCGAAAAAATCGCCAATGCTCACCGTTTGAGCAGCTAGTCAGCGATCTGCTTGTTTTTTAAGGCATCATTGCCAGACGGTGTTGCGCTCCAGAGATCACCGCGATCGAAAAAAAGCGCCTATGCGGAACAGCGAGCAGCGGACAGGCTCCTCCCTCAAGCACGTGCGGGCGGGATGGGCCGGAGATGCCGCCGGCGTGCGAGCTGCGGCACGGACCTTGCTAAACGATTTCAGCGGCCGGGCGCCGACCAGTGGGTCGACGAGCGGTGTTGCGCGGAAACGTTTCGGCTGGGTTCGCCGCGGTAACCATTCGAACCCAGAACGTGGGCTCCAACACGAGGCTTTGCTCAATCATGTCAGATCTTCGCCATCTGTCCCGCCGGCGCTTCCTCAATCTCGGCGCTGCCGCCGGCTCCTCGCTTCTGCTGCCGTCCGGCTTGATCCGTGCAGCGCGCGCCGCAACACCCCTGCCCGCGGTTGCCGAACAAGACGCCGTCATTGCTTTCGGTCACACCGGTCCGGTCACGGACGAAGGCTGGACCTGGAGCCACGATCAGGGCATGAAGGCGGTGAAAGCGGCGTTCCCGAAACTGAAGACGCTGTTCGTCGAGAGCATTCCTTATTCCGCCGATGCGACCCGAACGTTTCGCCAGTTCGTTTCCGAAAACGCCTGCATGGTGTTTGCGACGTCGAACTATGGCGATTTTCTCTATGACGTAGCCAAGCGCTCGCCGAAGGTCGCCTTCTTCGAATGCGACGGTCGCAATCCGCTCGACAATCTCGGCACCTATTATGTCGCGCATTGGTACCCGACTTATGTCACCGGCGTTGCGGCTGGCTTGATGAGCAAGAGCGGCAAGCTCGGCTATGTCGCCTCCTTCCCTGTCCCCTCGGTGTTTTCCGGCACGAACGCCTTCCTGATGGGCGCGCGTTCGGTCAATCCCAACGCAAGCATGCAGGTGATCACCATCAACTCCTGGTTCGATCCGCAGGCCGCCACGCAAGCGGGCACGGCGCTGCTCGACAATGGCTGCGATCTCCTGTTCGGCATCATGGATGAAGCGGGATATCTGCAGGTCGCCGAGAAGCGTGGCGCCAAGGCGGTGATGTGGAACACCGATATCCGCCGCTATGGACCGAAGGCCTATATCAGCTCGATCATCGTCGACTTCAAAGCCTATTACGTCGACCAGGTAAAAAAACGACTGGATGGGACCTGGACGCCATCGACCACCATCCTGCCCATGGGCGGCGGTATCGATCGCGACGCGTGGGGCGAGAGCGTACCGGAAGAGGTGCGCAAGCAGGCCGACGCGGTGCGCGAGAAGATCCTTGGCGGCTGGTCGCCTTTCGTCGGCGAGATCAAGGACGCCAAGGGCAACGTGAAGGTCGCCGCCGGCCATAGCATGACTGAGCAGGAGCTCTATAACTGGGACTGGCCGATCGCCGGCATTTCAGGGCTCTGACGCCAAGCGAGCCGTCCCGGACATGATCGCGATGCCCAATGCCACCGAACGCACCGGGCCTGCCCCTGGCACGCCGCCGCTCGTGCAGTTGAAGGGGATCGCCAAATATTTTCCCGGCGTCGTTGCCAACCAGGATGTGGACCTCGAAGTAAGGCCCGGCGAGATCCACGCCCTGCTCGGCGAGAATGGCGCCGGGAAATCCACATTGATGAACATTCTCACCGGCATCTATCGGCCTGACGCCGGTGAGATCATTATCGACGGATACCTCAAGACCTTTGCCTCGCCGATCGAGGCGATCGCGGTGGGGATCGGCATGGTGCACCAGCACTTCAAGCTGGTGCGCGCCTTCACGGTGGCGGAAAACATCCATCTCGGCTGGTCGGAGACGCCGCGAACCATAAGTCCTCAGGCGCTGGAGGCGCGCACGGCGCAGTTGTCCGCCTCGCTCAATCTTGCCGTCCGCCCCGATGCGCGCGTGGACGAACTGTCGACGGGCGAGCAGCAGCGTGTCGAGATCCTCCGCGTGCTCGCGCGGCATGCACGGGTCCTCATTCTGGACGAGCCGACCGCGGTACTGACGCCCTCGGAAGCGCGCGAGCTGTTCAAGGCCCTGAAGCAGTTCGTCGCCGGCGGCAACGCCGTGATCTTCATCAGCCACAAGCTGGACGAGGTCCTGGAAATCTCGGACCGGATCACGGTGCTGCGCAGCGGGCGCCGGGTGGCCACGGAAAAGACCAGCGCCTGCAACGAAAAGATGCTCGCAAAGCTGATGGTAGGGCATGAAATCGTGCTCGACGATCTTCGCGCACGCGGAACGGAGGCGGTCGCGCAGTCCGGCGAACCGGTCGTTAGACTGCGCGATGTGACCGTACACGATGATCGTGGTCACACCATGCTGAAACGGATCTCGCTAGAGGTCGCACCTGGAGAGATCCTCGGCATCGCCGGTGTCGCGGGCAATGGACAAAAAGAGCTCAGCGAAACGCTGACCGGCATGCGCAGCATCGCCAGGGGGCAATTGATGCTCGGCGGGCAAGATTTTTCCGCGGCGGGCCCGGCCGATTTCGCCAAATTCGGTGTCGGCCACATTCCTGAAGACCGGCTGCGCAGCGGACTTGCACCGGCGCTCAGCATCACCGACAACGCCGTAATCCGCGAATATGATCGTCCGCCCATTTCCATCGGACCCTGGTATCGGCCGCGCGCCGCGCTCGCGCTGGCGCGAACCATTGCCCAGGCGGCCTCGGTGCGGGTGCCGAACTTCGCGATGCCGGTTCGCAACCTCTCCGGCGGCAACCAACAGCGGTTTGTGGCGAGGCGCGAGATGCGGATCGCAAGCAAGCTGTTGGTCGCGGCCTATCCCAGCCGCGGGCTCGATGTCGGGGCGATCAACACCATGATGCGCTATTTCGTCGAGCTGCGCGATGCCGGCGTCGGCATTGTGGTGATCTCCGAGGAGCTCGAAGAGCTTCTCAACCTGTCGGACCGTATCGCGGTGATGTTCCATGGCGAGATCATGGGCGTCATGAATACCGCAGGCGCCGATATCGAGCAGATCGGGCTCATGATGGGCGGCCAAGGCGGGGCAGCTCCGTCCCGCGCGGCTGCGATGGTGCATTGAGGATGGCGCTGCGCGTGCAAAGACTCCCGTCAGCATCGCCTGCCGCTGCGATCGCGGCGCGTGCCGTCGCGATCGTTCTGGCACTTCTGACCGCCGGACTTCTGCTGGCCGCGGCTGGTGCCCAGCCGATCAAGCTCGGCCAGCAGGTGCTGCGATCGACCTTCTCCGGCTTCGGCATCGAGGATGTCGGGCTGCTGGTGACGCCCTTGATCCTCACCGGCCTTTCAGTCGCGGTAGCGTTACGGATCGGCGCCTGGAACATCGGGGCGGAGGGGCAGTTTTACGCCGGCGCTTTCGCCGCGACCGGCGTCGCGCTGTTCGTTCCCGGCCCCAGCCTGGTGATGCTGCCGGCCATGTTCGTCGCCGGCGCGCTTGGCGGGCTGATCTGGATCGTGGTGCCGACGCTTGCCCGCGCCTATGCCGATGTCAGCGAGCTCATCACCACGCTGCTGCTCAACTTCGTCGCCACGCTGCTCGTTTATTATGTCTCGACCGGCCCCTGGCTCGACCCTGGCGGCCACGCGCTTGCGACCACGGCGCGGTTGAAACATGACGTGCCCGAGTTTTTCGGCCTCGTGCATTGGGGCTTCCCGATCGCCGTGCTGCTCGCCCTCACCCTCGCCGTCGCATTCAGCTTCACGCACTGGGGCTACGAGGTGCGGATCGCCGGCTCCAATGCGCAGGCCGGAAAATATGCCGGCATGCCATTCCGCAGGCATCTCATCGTAGTGATGCTGCTGTCCGGCGCGATTGCCGGCATCGCCGGCATGCTCGAGGTCGCCGGCACCGTGCATCGGCTGCAGGGCGGCATCTCCAACAATTTCGGCTATCTCGGCATCATGGTGGCGGTGCTCGCGCGCGGCTCCTGCATCGGCGTCCTCGCCGGCGCGGCCCTGATGGCCGTCATCCTGAACTCGGGCATCGTCCTGCAGACCCAGGGCGTCAATACCTCGACCGTGCTCGCGATCACCGGACTGATCCTGTTCTTCACTGCGATGGGCGATGAACTCGCGCACTTCAAGATCACCCGCAGCCAACCGGCTTGAAGGCAGTCATCCGATGGACCTGGTCACGGGCATTCTGCACACCTCACTCCTCGCCGGCGGCGTGCTCGCGCTTGCGGCGCTTGGCGAGGTGCTGGCCGAGCGCGTCGGCGTGGTCAATCTCGGGGTCGAGGGACTGATGGCGCTAGGTGCGATCACGGGGATCGCCGTGGTGGTGACGACGAAAAGTCCGACCGCGGGTTTTCTGCTGGCGCTCGGCGTTGGATTTCTGGTCGGGATGGTCTTCGCGACGATCACGGTGTTGCTGCGTGCCAACCAGGTGCTGTGCGGCCTGGCGCTGACGCTGATGGGCACGGGCTTTGCAGCCACTGTCGGCAAGGCCTATTCCGGTATTCCGGCGCCTGCGACCTTCACCCCGCTGCCGCTGCCTTACCTGAGCTCGATCCCGCTGCTTGGCCCCGTGCTGTTCACGCAGAACGTGCTGGTTTACCTGATCTATATCGTACTGCCCTTGCTCATTCATTTCCTGATGTTCAGGACCCGCCATGGTCTCAACCTGCGCGCGGTCGGCGAAAACCCCGCCGCGGCGGATGCCGCCGGCATCGCCGTGCAGAAGATTCGCTTCTGGTATGTGACGATGGGTGCGGCGCTGGCCGCCGGTGCCGGCGGCTATCTGACGCTCGCTTTCGTGCCGTCGTGGTCCGAGGGTGTTGTCGCCGGCCGCGGCTGGATCGCGGTGGCGCTCGTGATCTTCGCCGGCTACCGCCCGCTCAATGCTGTGCTCGCGGCACTGCTGTTCGGCGTGATCACCTCGCTTGGCTTCGTCGGGCAGGCGCGCAATTGGCCGGTCGCTGCGCCCATTCTCTCGATGCTGCCCTATCTCGGCACCATTGCCTTCATCGTCGTCCCGGTCGTTGCCTGGCACCGCATGCGGCAGGCTATGGCCGCGCCGGCCGCGCTTGGCATTCCCTATTATCGTGACCTGCGGTGATCCATGTCCACGCTGCTCGTGAAGAACATCGACTATCTCGCGACTTTTGACGAGACACGGCGCGAGATCAAGGATGGCGTCATGTTCATCCGCGACAATGTCATCGAGGCGGTCGGCAGCAACGCCGAGCTGTCCGGACTTGCCGCGGATGAGGTGCTCGATCTCGCGGGACATCTGGTGATGCCGGGCATGATCAATACCCATCATCATATGTACCAGAACCTGACGAGGGTGATGGTTCAGGATGACGAATTGTTCGTTTGGCTGACCACGCTGTACCCGATCTGGGCAGAGCTTGATGACGAAGCGATCTACGTCAGCGCGCGCATCGCCATGGCGGAGCTGATCCACTCCGGCTGCACCACCAGTTCCGACCATCTGTATATCCAGCCCAACAATGTCCGGCTCGACTCGACCATCCGGGCCGCCCAAGAACTCGGCTTGCGCTTTCACGCGGCGCGCGGGGCAATGTCGCGAGGCCAGAGCCAGGGCGGGCTGCCGCCCGACAATTGCGTCGAGAAGGAGGAGGATATTCTCACGGACGCCGAACGGCTGATCCACACCTTTCACGATCCAGGCCGACACGCCATGAGCCGAATCGTGCTCGCTCCCTGCTCGCCCTTCTCGGTCACGCCCGGTCTGATGAAGGAAGCCGCGCAATTGGCGCGCCGCCATGATGGCGTGCATCTGCATGCGCATCTCGCCGAAGACCTGGACGAGGAAGTCTATTGTCGCGACATCTACGGCATGCGGCCGGTGGAATTCGCAAGCTCCGTGGGCTGGCTCGGGCCGGACGTCTGGTTTGCGCACGCCATCTTTCTCGACAGCGACGAAATCCGAGAGTTCGCCGAGACCGGCACCGGGATGGTGCACTGTCCCTCGGCCAATATGCGTTGCGGCCAGGGCATCGCCAAGATCCGGGAAATGCGCGACGCCGGCGTGACCTGCGGGCTCGGTGTCGACGGCTCGGCCTCCAACGACACCTCCAACCTCTTCCTCGAAGCGCGGCTCGCGCAAATGCTGCAGCGGATCGCACCTCATCGCTATCTCTCGGAGGCGCCGGGTGGGCGCGGCGGCTTCGGCGGCAGTCCGAAGGCGCTGTCGGCACGTGAGGCATTGGAGATGGCAACCCTGGGCGGCGCAAGGCTGCTCGGGCGCGACGATATCGGCCAGCTCGCGCCTGGCATGAGTGCCGATTTCATCGCGGTCCGCCTCAACCAGCTTGGTCTTTCCGGCACCCAGCGCGATCCACTCGCCGCGATGATCATGTGCGGACCGTTCAAGGTGGACTATTCCTTCATCAACGGACGCAACATCATCCGGCGTGGTGAATTCGTAAGCCACGACATCGAGGCTTCACTTGCCGATCACGCCAGGATCATGCAACGAATCTATCGGCAGTAAGCCGATTGCCGAAGAAGAGCGGAGCGGTGGGATGAACACGACCATCGAAGCGGGCACTCTCGACCAATGGTACGTCCTGGATGCGCTGACCGATATTCCGGTTGCGGCCAAGCACCATCGCCTGCTGGGCACCGATCTCACCACGCGGCGTGGGCCTAACGGCGAGATCGCCATCACCGCCGCCGGCCGAGACCAGCCGCTGCCGGCGCGCCAGCGCTACGGCTGTCTCTGGACCTCGCTCGGCAAGCCGGAGCGCGATATCCTCGCGATCCCCGAGGCCGATGAGTCTGACCGTCGCCACGTCGCCTGCGGAGCGGTCACGGTGCGCGCCTCCGGCTTGCGCATCGTCGAGAATTTTCTCGATATGGCCCATTTTCCTTTCGTCCATACCGACATTCTCGGCTCCGAGCCGCACACCGAGGTCAGGCATTACGCCACCGAGATCCGCAGGGATGTCGATGAGGTCTGGGCGACCGATTGCGAGTTCTTCCAGCCGCAGGCGGCGCTGTCGGCCACGGGCGGCATCGTTACCCAATATATGTACCGCGTCGCCACCCCGTTCGCGACGCTGCTGTACAAGACCTGTCCGAACGCCGCCGATCGTTGGGACGTGATCTGCCTGTTCGTACAGCCGCTCGATCCGGGGCAATGTCGAGCCCACCCGGTGATGTTTCTGATCGACAACGCCTCCGCGCTCGCGGACCTCGTTCAATTCCAGCAGATGATCTTTCTGCAGGACCGGATCATCCTGGAGAACCAGCGCCCGCGACTCCTGCCACTCGAACCGCGCGCGGAAATTCCAACCCGCGCGGATGCGACTTCAGTCATCTACCGGCGCTGGCTCAAGGAAAAGGGCGTCGTTTACGGCACGACGCTGTCGCCGAGCTGAGCGAATCGAGGTGATGCACGCCCAAGCTCCGGCGCTTTTCTCTCCTCGCAAATGACGGACCTGGTTGAAGGCGCACGCCGGCGACCGCGACGGCCGCACTCAGTGCCGCGCCGTCGGTCCGACCGGCGCAACATAGACCGGCGGCGGCGGGCGGTATGGAAAGGCGGAAACGCCGAAGTTCCTGCCATATTGCTGCTGGACAGCCGGCACATTGAGGGTGCCGACCTTGAGGTCCGAGGATCTGGCATCGATCGGCGGAACGTTGAGGACGGGCGGATTGACCCGATCCACCTCGCGCTTGAGCTTCTCGTTCATGCAGCCAAAGGATTTTTCGCCGCCGATCACGACATCGACGCAGCGCTCCAACTTTTCGGTCGCCGTGCCACTCGATGCGCCGCGGGCGGCCGGCTGCTTGTTAGCATTGTCGTCGGCGTGCGCCGGCGCGCCGATGATGATCTCAGGCAGCGGCGTTCGCTCCTCGGCCTGAACAGGCGCTACGGCCAACGCGAGAAAAGCAATTGCAAGAACAACAATGTCTCTCATTGCAATGCTCCTTGCTGCGCCCGTCGGCAACAACAACAGGACGTGCCAATACAGCGCCAGCTCCATGAGCGGGCACGCGATCTTGCGCTATCGTCCGGCTCGAACCTGAACAACGAGTGCGCTCAACTGACTGTTCAGCGCGGCGAGGTTCACCTGTCCTACCCTCGCTATGCCGACGCATTTGCGCCCACATCCGCCCCTTGCCGGCTCGCCAAAGGTGGCGACCGGCACGCGGCCTGTGACGGGAAAACCTCGCGCCATCAGTTTGGAACGCACCGCAAGACAGTAATTGACCGAGAGGAACGAAAACCGCGTTTCGCCGTGACCGGCGCGATATTTCATCACAGCGGTGCAGAGATCGCCGCCCGCAAGACGCCATGCCTGGGCGAGATAGGTCACGCCATAGTGGATGTTGGTTTCCGGCACGGCAAGATCGGCAAGCGTGCCGCTGAACCCGAGCATGCGCGCGGTGGACGGCAGGATCTGCATCAATCCGATCTCCCCGGCGCCTCCGACAGCGGCGGGATTGTCGCCGCTCTCCACCGCCATCACCGCCTCGGCGATCTCCGGTGCAAGTCCGCTTTGGGCCGCTTCCTTCTCGATCAGGCTGCGATAGTGGCTGCGTGCGTCGGCCCCGCTTGGGGTGGGTGTCGCAATTGCAACCGCACCACGCAGAACGTTCCTTGGAGGCTCGGGGGAAGAAACCATCGGCGCGGCGGGCGCGGATGGCGCCGTTTCGGCGGCAGCGAAGCGCGTCGCAAATGAATCGGTCGGCGCCGATTCCGCGAACGTCGTCCCGGCCTCACCCGCCGCGAGCACTAATGCCAATACGATCGCGGAGCACAGACGCGCCCTGCGTATCAGCAGCGGATGAGATCTTGCGCCTGTCATCCTACTGCCCCTGCCCAGGCCGTTCCTTCGGCTTAAGGGAAAGGCGTAGATGCACAGGCTGCAGCATGTCGGAGGGCGGCGCGCCAACATTGGCCCGGTTCAGGAGTGCACGGAGCCGCATCGCAAGACCAGGGTCGATCTGCCCGAACTCGACCCTCTCGATGCGACCATCCGACGTGATCCAGGCCTGCACCGTCACGACGTCAACGGCCGTCTCCGCGCTGCGCCCACGTCTTGCCATCTCATCCTGAAACCGCCGCACCACATCTTCAGCCGAGAGCTCTTCCTGGAAACGGGTCTGCAGTTGCCTGGCGAAGGCGTGCCACGCCGCCGGAGCGACGACCGCAGGCCGGTAAGCGCTCTGTGGAGCATCGCCGGTGGCGGCGCCGGCCGGGCCCGGCGCAACCGTAAGCATACCGCTCACCGCACCGAGCCAGCCGAACAAAGCCCGCCATCGCAACACGCCGTTTCCGTTCATGTGGCAATCCCATCAGCCTCCGGTCTCGGCCAAAGGGCCGCGCCCAGCGGCACCCTCGCAATCACTGAATGGTCGGCGATGCCTCCAACTTTGCACGCTGGTGCGCCGGCTCCTCGGCGTTTCCGGAAGGCTGCGCTGTCGGCGCAGCGGCGGCCATGGCGGCGCCGAGCTTGGACAGTTCCTCGCGCAGATAGCCGATCAGCTCCTGCACCAGGCGGTCCCAAATCTCGATCTGTGCGCGCAGATTGTTTGGAGCCACGCCGCCGGCGACACAGATGTCGAGGCAGAACACCAGGAACGGATGACTGAGCTGCAACCGGCCAAACCGGCGCGTCGCGTTCCAGCGATTGACCAGATCGAGCGGGAGATCGCCCTGAACCTGCAACGGTGCAACCAGCGTGACATCCGCAAAGCTTTGCTCTTCGCCGGCAAAGCGATTGCCGGGCCGAATGTCGAACGCGAGGCCCGAGGTGGCGGACCGCAGATATTGCACATTGGCAACCGGATCGGTCAGGGTCTCGATGCGGTAGCCAGCGCTCTGAAAGGTCTCGCGCAGGCCGTCGAGCGTGAGCTTGGTAACGATATCGGACATGATGATCACTTTCGGCTTGGTTATTTCTTCGAGTTGTCGAACAGGCCGGACAGCGCAAGCTCATTGAGCACCGGCGGATGCTGCTTTTGCAGCTCGGCCAGATAAGCACGCCGCAACATCGCCGCGCGCTCGGCCCGCATTTGCTGCACGAGCTGGTCGCGAACCTCAGGCAGCGTGCGCGTGTACGAAGCTTTGGTGTCGATCAGCTTGAGAATGTGCCAACCATCGTCGAGCTTGATCGGCTCGGACACTGTGTTCTTGGCGAGCCCCATCACCTGGTTGCGGATTTCGGGGCGAATCTGCGTTTCCGCAAGCCAGCCCAGGTCGCCGCTATCCTTCGCCTCATTGCTGGCACTTGCGATCGCCGCAAAATCGGCGCCTGGCGCCTTCAGCTTGCGCGCGATCTCGTCGATTTGCTGCTTGGCTTTGTCGTCCGTCGCCTTGTCGGCATCCTTGGGCACGGCGACGAAAATCTGCGCGAGCTGAAATTGCCGCGGCACCAGCATCGCGGCGCGATTGGCATCATAGACCTTCTGCACCTCTTCATCGCTCGGGAAGTTCGCGGGCGGCACGGTTATGGCCTGCAGATAGAGTTCGACCAGGGCGCCTTCACGAATCCGGTCGAGTTGTGCTGCGACCGCCGGCTGCTGGTCCCACTTCTTCTCCTGCGCTTCCTGCAGGACAAGCCGGTTGGTCAGCAGTAGCCGCACAGCCTGGCTGAGCAGTGCCGGGTCTTTCTCCAGCGCGGCCTGTTCCCGCGGCGCCAGCGCGGCGACATAGGAACGAACATCCGCCGCCGAGATATTGGTGTTGCCGACGCGCGCGACGACATCACCGTTGTCGGCGATCTTGCCGGCGGCGAGGCCTTGCGTCGCGGTTGCGGGCGCTGCGGCCGGCGCGTTCTGCGCCGGCGCGGCCACGGCCTGCTTTGGCTTAGCCGGGACCGGAGCGGCGCGCGGCGCGGGCGGCGCCGGTGTTTGGGCGGGCGCTGCAAGCGTTGAACAACAGACCATCGCCGCGACGACGGCGATGCCTGCCGGCCGTGTCAGTTTCAGGATGGATGCATCGCTCATGGGCTCACCTTCTGATCGAGGAACTTGTCATCGCCTTCCTGCAACTGGTTCTGGACTTCGACACGCCGCAGTTGAAGCATTGGCTCATGGGCCACAATAGCATCGCCGATTGTGACAGCCTTATAACGCTGCACGAGATCGCGGCCCGCCTTCACCAGCGTGTCGTTCTTGGCCACGCAACTCTTGGTGCTGGCCTTGTAGGTGTTGGCCTCACTCTCGAACTTGGCGCGCTCCGCATCCTTGGTCCGCGCGACGGTGGCAGCTTCTTCGTAAGCTGTTTTCCATTTGTCCAGAGTCTGGTCGCGTTCGGCGAGGCGCTGATTGAATTCCTCGACCGCCTCACGATGTTCCTTTTCGATCTTTTTCGCCTGGGCCTTCGCGGCCTCGGCCTCTGCTTTCGCGGCAGCGATCTGCCTCTCCGCTTCCGCGACCTTCGCCTGCAGGGCCGCGCGCTGATCCTCCAGCGCGCGGGTTTGCATGGTGGCGCTGCGCAGCGCCTCGCGCAGCTTATCGGCTTCATCGTTGGCGAACGCGCCGGTCGTGAACAATGTTGCGGCCGCCAACACGATCAGGTTGAAACGGATGCGCATGATCAGAACCGGGCGTTGACGTCGACCAGGAGCACGTCAACGGCATAGGGAACGCCGCCGATATTGTTGGCGCTCATCCAACGCAGCGAAGCCCAGACGTTTTCGCTGAGGCCGAGATTGCCGCCGAGGAAGTAGCCCTTGAGATTGGTGCCGCCGAGCCCGAAATCTGAATCCACGAACGCATCGATCATGGCGTCGGACTCCAGATACTTGTAGCCCGCATGGACGTTCCAGTCCCAGAGATGCTTGATCTCCTTGTTGCCTACGGTGATCTTGCCGAGCCAGCCTTGATTGCCGCCGGTGAATGGTCCTGGTACGCGATTGGCCGGATTTGGGCTCGGCCCAAAGTTGTTCCAGAGGAGTCCCTGCGCCGCAAGGCTTTGCATGTAGGCCTTGTTGAAGGCCGTATTGACCACATATTCGCCGTCCAGAATGATGTGGACGGGATTGAACTCGACGATGTCCAGCTCGGCGCCGACGACGGCCGGCCTGAACTGGCTGGCGAGACCAAAATATTGATACAGCCCGGGTCCCTGGCCGAAATTGTTCGCTGAGATCGATGCGATGTTGCGCAGCGGAAAGTAGCTGTTTCCTTTCTGCGCGAAGGATGGCCGGGTGTAGTCGGTGTCGCAAACATCGGATGCCGACGTCACGGTACAGACGCTCGATTCCTGTCCCTGCACGCCGCTGAAATCGTAATAGGCCGCGGCGAGTCGGAAGGAATAGTCGGCGTTGAACCTGGCGTCGAAGCCGACCTGACCGCCAAACAGCCACTTGTCGTGGCTCGGCAGCTTGGTCGGCGCGCCGACCCCCTGCGTATCGAGATTGATGCCGGCGTTGAAGTCGGTGTTGAAGACCGGAGCCGCGCCAATGACCGCAAACGGCGTGTAACCTTCAGCCACTTCGTGCTTCGCCTGGATTGCAAAGCCATCGAAGCCAATCTCCTTATACCAGACGAGGTCCGTCGGCGACCAAAACGGATTGTCGAAGCGGCCGGCGGAGATCGAGAGGTCTTTGTCCCATGTGGCGTAGTTCAGATAGGCACGATCAAGCCACAAGGAGTACTTGGAGAAGTTGCCGCCGCTGTTTCCCAACGTTTGGTTGGTGGACACTGGCGAACTGCTGTCGCCGGTCGCGATGCGAAAGCCGGCCGTAAAGCCGGATGTCAAGTCCGCCTCCATGCCCAATCGACCGCGGAGCTTGAATTGGTCACGGTTCTGCGTCGCATTATAAGTGGGCCACCAGGTGCCGTTGGCCCCGCTGATATCGTAGGGCGAACCAGTGTTGATCGCATTGAAGTTGATCGCGTCCGCCTGGTCGTTGCCGGCCGGGAAGTAGCTGCCCTGATAGCGCATGCGCACGTCGCCATAGAAATGGATGCGCTGCGCCCATTCCGGATAGGCGCCGGGCGAGGCCCAGTTTTCCTTCTCGGCCTTGGCCATGACCTCCTTTTTGATCTCGTCGCGCAACTGCTGCTTGACGATCTCGGGCACGTAGGTGACATGGCGCGTTCCCGGTGGCTGCGCCGCAGCGGCCGCGGCACTCGCCGCTTTCGTGGCATCGTCGGCTTTGGCACTGGCGTCCTTGGCCGCCTGCCGCGCCACATAGGCCTCGTCCTCGGCCTGCTTGATCAGGTCGTCGGCCTGGTCCTGCTTCAACACGCCTTGCTTGACCAGCAGGTTGACCAGATTGACGGTCGCGTTCGGAGAAGTCGGCTTGGTGCTCGACACTTTCGGCCGCTTCGAGTCGGCCTGTTTCGCCGGCGCGTCAGGATCCCTCGCGCTTTGGCCGAACGCCGGCGACGCACAGGTGAGCGCACAGAGCGAGACCGCGACCGGAATTGCGCGCCAATCTGCGTCTGTCTTCTTCCTAAACATAGAACCCCCAGTTATCACGACACATTTCTTGTTGTTGGATTGCCCCTGATCAGCCTTGCCGCCGCGCGGTGACGCGGGTGTTGATCGGCATCGGCATATCCTTCGGCGGCGGCTCGCGCAGCGTGAGGCTAGCGAACACATCGTTGCGGATCACGGCGTCCAGTTCGGCATCGCCGGTTGAAGAGACCAACTGGATTTTGCTGACGCGCCCCGAACTGTCGGCCCACAATCGGATCTGCACCTGCATCACCGCGTTGCGGGTCTTTGGATTGGCACGCAGTGCCGCCTCGATTTGCGTTTGCACCATGGAGGCGTACCAGCCGAAGCGGCTGCCGCCGCCTCCGCCTCCATAGGGACTGCCGCCCGGCTTGCCGCCGAGGTTGAACAGATCGCCTGGGCCAACAGCCTTGGCATCGAGCGACAGCGGCCCGGGCGGCTCCTCGTTCTTGGCGTCCTTGACTGGTTCATCCTTCGGCTTTTCGAGCGGCTTGTCTTCCTTGAACTCCTGCTCCGCCATCTTCGGCTGCTCGATCATCTTCTGCTCGGGCGGCGGTGGTGGTGGCGGAGGTGGCGGCGGCGGCACGATGTTGACGATGGTGAGCTCACGCACCTGGCGCGGTGGCGGCATGTCGTCATGGCCGAAGAAGAAGTAGCCGGCGCTGCCAAATAGAACGGCGAGCACCGCCAGCCCGGCGCCGTAACGCAGGTAGGAGCGTCGCTCGCGCCCTGGCCGCGGCGGATTTGGCGCAACGCCGGGATCAAGCCCGGTCTGCGGACTGTCGGGCACGGCCGTTGAGGCGGCGTCGCGGCGCGCCATGAAATGCTCTTGGTCCCTGGCCAAGCGGCTCATGATGCGGCCTCAAGCCTTGCGGACGTCCCGAGCTTCTCGCCGAGATAGTGCAGCACGAAACCAACGACGATATCGAAATCGGCGGTCCTGAGAGACACCGTCGTGCTCGGCGCCGCCTCGATCGCTACGTGAAAGCCGGGCCACTCCCGGCAAAATTCCACATAGGCGGCCTGGTCGATCGTCAGGCGAGCTTGCGCGCCGCGGGCGATCGTGAGCAGCAGCGGATCGCCATCCAGATCCGCATCGCCAAGGCGGCTGCGCAGAGTATGTGCCAACCTGACCAGCACCGCTTCGCCGCGAATTGGAAACGGTAGCACCGCGGTGCCGCACTGTTCCGAAGCATCAGACTGAGCGGAACGACCGAACGCAGGGGATGCGGTATCTTCATTCCGACGCCCAACGCACCTTGAGCCCACTGCAAGCACAATCTCGCGCAGCCGCGACCACAGGGTCCGGCGGGGCGCGCGACCGTGGAGCGACAATTGCGTGATCTCGGCGGTCCGCATCGGTTCGGTCATTTCACAAGCGGTTTCGTCGCAAGCCCGACCTGGGTGAGGCCGATGCGCCCCAGAAGGTCCAGCACATCCATCACGCTCTGGTATTGCGCCTGCGCATCGCCGCGCAGCACGACCGGGAATTCCGGCGTGAGCGCCTTCTGCTGGATCAGCCGCTGCTCGAGCTCGGGCAAGGTGACTGGAATGGTGTCCAGGAAGATCTTGCCGTCGTTGGCAACCGTGATCGCCTTCGTGGTCTGGGTCGCAAGGCTCGGCGCGGCCGAAGCCTTGGGCAGGTTGACCTTCTGGCCCTGCACCGTCGCCGTCGTCATGATGATGAAGATCACCAGAAGCACATAGGCGAGGTCCAACATCGGCGTGATGTTAATGTCGTCATACGGCTTGGCTTCGCTCTGGATCTGCATCGCGCTACTCCGCCGCCATCTGATGCGGCATCGGATCGGGCCGATCGGCGGAGTAGTACTCGGCCATCTTCGTCACGAACTCGTCGACGAAGACCTGGATGTCGGAAGTCAGATCCTTGATGCGGGAGATCAGGTAGTTGTAGCCGAACAGAGCCGGGATCGCGACGCCGAGGCCCGCGACGGTGGCGACCAGTGCGGCCGCGATGCCCGGCGCGATGGCGTTGACGTTGACATCGCCGCTGGCCGCGATCGCCGCGAAGGTGATCATGACGCCCACCACGGTGCCGAGCAGGCCGAGGAACGGGCCGCCGGAGATCGCGATGGTCAGAACCACCATGAGGCGGTTGAGGCGCTGCATCTCCTTGACCACGCCGCTGTCGAGCGCGGCGCGGATGGCCGCGATCGAAGCGGCCGAGAGCACCAGCGGCCCGTCGCGTCCATCGAAGCGGTGGCGAAGTTCGGCAGCACCGATGTGATAGATGCGGTAGAGCGAGGAGGCCCGCATCATCTTGGCATCTGCCTCGGTCAGCCGTCCGCCAAGCGTTGAAACCTCGTCCGCATCGCCGCGATCAAGCATGGTGAGATCGGCCGCGATCTCGCGAAAACCCTTCATGAATTGCGCGTTCGCCTTCGCCTGCTTGTTCAGGTAAGAGGCCTTGTCGACCATCACGACCCAGCTAATCGCGGCCATCACAAGGAGCAGGCCGATGACCACCCAGCCGTCGAGAGTGACCGATTTCAGGATCACCGCGAAATAGCCCGACAGCCAGCTCGCGGTTTCCTCATCGACGCTGAAGGACATCAGCTTCGAGGATTCCGGACCTTGCTCGAGGGCAGCAAACCTAACGAAGCCCGCCGGACGCGCGGCCTTGCTGATCTGCAGTTCATCGATATCGCCGACGTAGCCGGCCATCTGCCCTGCAGCCGGAGCGGCCGCAGCCGCCGCATCGGGCGCCGGTGCAGCGGTGGCGCCCCCGTCCGCGGCCGCCGCCCCGGGGCTGTCAGGTTGGGCGGCCGCGGCAGGCGCCGTCGCCGGCGAGGTCGGGGCAGCGCTGGAGGTCGACGTGTCCCCCCCGACCAATGCGACAGTGTTGAGCGCGGGTATGGCTGCATTCAGCGACCCATAGGGCGCGCCGTCGAGATAGACCGTGATCTGCCGGTTGCTCGCGAGCACAGCGAGATGATGCCATCCATTCGGCGCGACCGGTGCACCGGCCCCGCTCCGCTGCACGCTGCCCGCATTGGTGACCTCGACGAATGGAGCGCCGTTATCGAGCCCGATCACGAGGGCATTGGCGCCATCACGGCGGCTGTAGACGGCCGCACTGGGCTGCAGCGCCGCCGGCTTGATCCAGGCGGACCAGGTGAAGGCGGAATTGTCGGCAAGCGCGAGCGATGGCGAGGCGGGCAACGTCAGCGGCTTGGTCCCATCCAGACGCAACCCGGTGCCGATCAGCGCGCCTTCAGCCGGCTGTCCCGCACTTTGCGCATTGTTGGTCCATACCGACGAGTCGAGGGCCGGCGTGCCCCGCTCGTTGAAGTGATAGACCAACAGCATGTCGGGATCATACGTTCCCTTCGCGTCAGCGACGGATACCGCTTTCTTGTTGCCGTAGTAGAGCCAGATGTCTGTCTTGGCGCCGGGCGCAAGATTGGGGACCGCGACCCAGACCAGCCCCTCCGCGAGCAGCGGGTCGTAGCGTTCGATGTGAAATTTCAACGGCGTCTTGTCGTCGCCAGACACGAAGCGCAGATCGCTGCCGTCATCCTTCGTCGCAGCGAAGCGAAAATTGCCGGCATGCAGCCGCACCAGCACGGCCGTGCTGCCGATCTGATCGGTGATGTTGCCGCCGGCCGCGCTGGTATCGATGGTGATCTTCTTGCGAAGCTGCCACTCGTCGTTCCACCAGGCCTTTGCCGGCGATGGCGACAGCGTCATCGCGGCCACAAGGCCCAACAGCAAGCCAGATACAGCCCTCGCAGCCTTCCGCCGAAGCGAGGCGCAGCACGCGCGCAACACGATGTCCCAGCCCATTGTCATCAGAATTCACCCCAGATCCGGAAATTCACGCGCGGGTTGTTGGCGCGGGTGTAAGCCTGGCTGATCATCGGCATCGAGCCGACGACCATGCCGTTGATGTGATCAAAGAACTTGAAGCGTGTGCCGAGCCCGTAGCTCCACTCCTCGAAGTGCGACACCTGATCGGGAAGCGGCTTAAGCACCATCGCCTGGCCTGCATCGGTGAACACGAAGAAGCGCCATTCGTTGAAGGTGTTGAAACGCGGCGCTCCCTGGCCGGTCTCATTCTTGAGATTCTTTTGCAGGACGTCGCCGACGTCGGGGCTGCGCAGCTCGATCGAGCCGGCCACGCCGTTGTCGCCGAGCACCTCGGATTCCAGATAGCCGCGAACGGTGTCGAGACCGCCGAGGCTGAACTGCTCGCTCGATACCAGCGGCCCGTCGGCCAATTGGCTCTGCACCTTGCCGTAGAGCTGGACGCCTTCGGGCAGTTCCTGGGTATGTGAAACGTCGAGGTTGAAGTGCGTGAAGTTGGGCGAGGCGTTGAAGCGCTTGTTGTCGAATTCCTGGAGCGAGCTGCTCGGCGTCCGCAGATTGTAGGTGAGCGACGCGTTCATCTGCGTCGTTGATTTGTCGAGCTGAAAGGTCGCACTGTAGCTCGCGACCATCGGATAGTAGGTGACCGGCGAAGAGAAACCGTCGGTCCCCAGGCTGACCGTCTGATCAAAATGCTTGAAATCGGCGCCGATCGAGAGCGTGTGGAACAGGTGATCGCGCGTCGGCAGCGTGATGACCGCACGCTCGCCGACGATCTCGCCGGGGCCGACCACGTTGGTGCCGCCGACGGTCGCGACGCTGCTGTCCGACTTCACGCCGTAGGTCAGGAAACTCAGCCAATCGACGCCGGGCACGCGCGCCAGATAAGAGGCCGAGAAGACCTCGGCATCCTTCCGCCGCTCCGGCGCGACCTGGTAGGTGAAGCTGAAGGAGTGCCCGAGTTGCCAGAGATTGTCGTAATGCACCGTCCCAACGATGCGCTCCGCCGTGGTGCTCGGCGACTGCCGATTGTTGAGTTCGAGGCTGCCATGAATGGGCGCGGTGTCCTCGACGTTGAGATCGACGTCGACCGTCCCCGGGGTCACGCCAGCGCGCAGTGCCGGGGTCACCCGGCGGTCGGGCCACTGATTGAGCGAGACGATGTCCTTGGTGACATCGCCAAAATTAGGCACAGTCCCCTCTTTCAGCGAAGGCGCGCCCTGCTTGATCTTGTCGAGATCGAAATAGCGCGAGTTCTTGACCCGCAGCCGGCCGACCTTCAGCTCCGTCACCTTGAGGATCACCGTGCCGCCGGCCACGTTCTGTTGCGGCACCGCGACGCTGACCGTTTGAAGACCCTTGTCGTGATAGGCCTTTTCGAGCGCCGCGCGCGCCTTCTCGACATCATCAGCGGTCCTGTTGGGACCGAGGAATGGATAGATCGCCTTCTCGATCTCGATCTGCGGCAGCGCGTCCGCTCCCTGCACCGCGAAATCGTCGATATCGAAATGTTGCGCCGGAGCAGCCTTCTGTGTCGACGCGCCGCCTTTCTGGGCAGGGGCAGCCGGCTTTTGCGCATCCGCCGTATCCGCCGCAGGGGTTGCGGCTTCGGCCACCTGCCTTGCGGCAGCCGGAGCGGTCGCCGCGAGACAGCCCATCATGGTCGCCGCAGCCAGATGCAGCGAAGGCCGGCTTTGACGCCGCGGATTACTGTTATTGCCGGTTCGAATTCGCACTTGCAGTCGCTCGTTTTCGGAGGGCGCGCGCGAGCACGGCAGGAACGCCGCCTTCGTGTGGCCTTATTCCAAAGACGACCGGCAGAGTGCTAACCCGCAAATTTTTTTGCAGGACGCAGAAAAATTTAATGGTCTTTTAGGAAGTTGCGGAAAGGCGGGCGCATCGCCTCTGCCGCTCAGCTCAGGAGTACGACGCCGCCCGGCAGGTGGGTGATCCTGGCGCCAAAGAGCTGCTCGACCTGGCCGACGAAATTATCGAGCTTATCGAGCTGAAAAGTGCCGTTGACGAGCCGGCCCTTGAGATCGGAGCTGGTGATGATGATTTTTCCAGACCGGTAGCGATTGATCTCGTCGACGACGCTGGCCAGCGGACGATCGCGAAAGATCAATAGTCCCGTCTGCCATGCCGATACCTGGCCGACGTCGACGGCGGTCGAGGGCTGCAATCCGGCATCCGAATAGCTGACCTGTTGCTTCGCCTCGAGCTGCACGGACTTGCCGCCCTGCTCGACGGACACTATGCCGTCGATGCAGGTCACCGAGACGACCCGATCGAAACACCGCGCGTTGAAGCTGGCCTGGGAGGCTGTCATCTGGCCTGTCCCAGCCAGCATCACCAGCGGCTTCGACGAAGATGTCTTCGCGGCGACCGAAGCCTCCCCTGAGATCAGCTCGATCCGGGTCTCATTCGGTACGGGCCGCAAGGCGATGCTGGTCTGCGTGTTCAATTCCAGCGAGATATCGGGCGTCACCAGGACCTTGCGCTGCTCGCCCTTCCCAGTCCGGTAGTCGGCCGACAACTCCTCGAACGAAGGCCACAGCCCAAGCGGAGGCCGCACGATGACGTAGCCGGCCGCCGCGGCAACCGCTCCGGTCAGGATGGCGCGACGCGCGAGCAGTGGGGGAGTACGCTGGACCAGCACCGCGCCGCGGGCGGCCTGCTCGGCATTGAGCTCTTGCGCCGCAATCCCTGCGTGATGGTAAAGCCGCGCCGCTGCCCTGAAAGCCTCCTCATGCGCCTCGCTTTGCCGGCGCCAGCGTTGCAGCGCGTCCAGGTCAGCCTGCGTCGGCGCTCCGGTCTTGAGCCGCACGATCCAGTCGAGCGCTTCCTCGATCAGCGGATCACGCGCCGATGTAGGGGGCATGATCATCATTGAATGCTCATTGCCTTACCAGCCAAACGAAAGCCCCCGCGCCGAGGAGTGCATGAGGATTGGACCGGACGATCGTGTCAATTCGGGAGATCAATTGCAGGCAGCCGCCGCCCAACAGCCGCAGCGGGCAGCGCCGACAGGATATCTTTCGGTTCGCCGCGATTCACCTCAACGACCAAATTGATGGTTGCGCTTTTGCTGCCCATCGCAATTGCCTTCCCGATATCGCCGCAATCTATGTTGCCGCTCCATTCAAATGCCTGCAGAGGCTCCACGTCCACCGAGTCACCGCAGGCCCTCTTCTGATAGACGATCGAACGCTGCTGATCCCGCAGAAAAACCCTACACCAGTGGAAAAATCCAGCACGACTTGAGCCGGCGACTTCGGCCAAACAGCCTGCCTCGCGCTCCCGGCCCTGAGGTCGGCCGCAAGGCCGGCAGACGCGAAGCCACACCGCCACGTCGCCTACTTGGTTATGAACGGGGGCGCGGGCCCCCAAGACGACGGATCAACTTGTAGTCAAGACAATCCGCACAATGGGTCACTGCCAGCTTCAGGTCGCTCTCGATGGTGCGGAGGCTGACGCCGAGGCGCGCGGCGACCTGCTGCGCAGACTGCCCCTCCACTGAGATGCTGTACAGAACCTCGCGCGGGCGCGCCGGCAGTCCGGCCAGCGCCCGCTTGAAGGCTTCGATCTCCGAGCGCGCCTCGACAACCCGGGCCGGGTCCGGCTTTTCATCGGAGATGTCGAGCAACGCATCGACTTCCGCGGGGCTTACACGGCGATTCTGCGCCTTCCGGCGGTCCTTTGCGATGTTGATCGCGATCCGGAAAATGTAGTCCGCCGGGCTGCGGACCGGCGCAGCGTCCGTCACCCGATCAAGCCGCAGGAACGTCTCGTGCAGCGCCTCGTAGGCGAAATCCGACGACCCTAAGCGCCTGGTCAGCTTCCTGACGAGATTCTCGTAGTTCTCGACAAGCTGGCCGCGCAATCGCACGCGGTTGATATCAGCCACGTCTTGCTAACCCCCACACGCCGTCCCCGCGAAGCTTAGGCCTCGTCCCCCGGACGGATTTGTTCGTAACGAGCGTGCACAACACATTTATGACGGTACGCTGCAACCGCGAAATATGCCGCGGGCCGTGGTGAGCCGTATCAGTATCGGGTAGACCTCAGGACGGTTCGAACACCAGCGTGGTTTCGACAGTCAATGGATCCGGCAGGTCGGAGGGAACGGCTGGCAGCGGTTGCGCTCGCCAGATCGTATCCACGGCTTCCTTGTCAAAGATCGGCTGTCCCGAACTGCTTCTGACCCAGACCCCCAGAACCGTCCCATCCCTTCGCATCGAGAATATCGTATCGACCGATCCATAGAGCCGTTCGCGGCGGGCCGCCTTGGGATAACGCTGATAGCGCGCGACGTGGCGCAGCAGGTCCTGCCTGAACTTGATGGCGGCGACATTGGGCGGACCATCGGAGGCGACCGGGCGACTGATCACCGCCGGAGCTTCCGCGGCGGCGGGCGCGGAGGGCACCGGCGTGACGGCGGCATCCTCGATGGGCTTATCCGGCCGGTCCGCCGCATCATCGGTTTGCGCGGCAACGCGCGCGAGGCTGGGCGGCGAGATTTCCGACACCGGAACGGGCTCGGGGCCCGGACGCGGCAGCAGACGGACCTGAACCGTCGAAGCCTGGTCCTGCCCCGATCGGCCCGACGGCAACTGCCATTTGATCCAATAAATCCCGCCAACGAAAAGCATGGTGACGATAATCGGCGCGAGCAGCAGGCGAAGCACCTCGCCCCAGGCCCAGGCGCTGGGATCATCAGGATAAAAAGGTGAGGCTGTCGAGATCATCCGGACGGCCTGCTCTCCGCCGGGCTCGCCGGATTTCATTGTGCGGACCTCACGACAATGGCCACGCGCACCGGCTGCGGCATGTTGGCCGGCGCCGGACGGCTAATGACAACGCCGTGCAGCGCCGCCGCCACGGCGGCGTCGCGATCCGCATCGCCGGTCGATTGGAAGAGCTGGGTGCGCTGAATGGTCCGGGAGGGATCGATCCAGAGATCGAGAACGGCACGATAGGTCCCGCCGCGGGTCCTGGCGTTCTTCTGCAGTGCTCTTTGAATATCGGCCTGAATGCTCTCGCTGTAATCGCGCAGCGAGCTTCGGTCATCTTCCTCACCGCTCGCACGCACGTGGAGTGTACCCAGCGACAGATCCGCGCTGGCGAACGGGCTCGCTGGAGGGATGTCCCGCTCGGAAACCCGGGGGGCAAGCGTAATGGCATCCGGCCGCGTGTAACGGACAGTGAGATCTGTCCCGGTCAGCAGCCGGTTCAGCGCCTCTTCGCGCGTGAAGCTTCCGTCCACCGCAATCGACCGCTGGCCGGCGGCGGCGCGGCTTTCGTAGAGAACCTGCACGCCGGCTTGCTCGCCGTAGCTTTGCAGCGCGTTCGCCAAGGGCTGCGAGGGGATGTGGAACACGATCGGCGCGGGGCTTTCGGCCGGCTGGCGCTCCTGCGCTGCCGCCGCGTATATTCCGGCGATCACCAACGCAGTAGAGGCGCCGATCAGTCGTCGCCGCTTCAGCTCGCGGCTCTCCCGGGCGCTTCGGACGGGATCCCCGCCGAGACAACCACCTGGACCAGATATGAATGTGTCGATCGTCATCATCATCGCGCGTCGATGGCTTGGCCGGCGATCATTATCGGATCGAAAGACCGGATGGAAGGGACCTCCAGAGCACGCGCGCCGCGACCCACCGGCGCGATCGTCGCGCGAGGGATGACCATCGAGCGAGGCTCACACACTGCTCACTTCTTGAGATTGAGCGAGAAGCGCAGGTTGAGAGGCTGCAACATTTCCGGCGGCGGTGCTTCGCCGATATTGCGGCGGGTGAGAATGGTCCGCAGGTCGGCGTCGGCCTGCGCGTCCGTCAGCGGCGCGAACGAAACCCGTTCCACCGTGCCGTCCGGATTGAGCCAAGCTTTTACAACCATCGAGGGCGGCAGGCCGTCTTCCTGCCCGGCGTGCTCCTTGATGTAAGCGCGGAAGCGATTTGCCGCCGGGTCGTCGGCCTCGATCCAGCTCTCGAAGCGATACTGCACGAGCTTGGCAAATTGCGCCCAGGATGGCGGCGCCTTGCCCGGTTCACGATAGTCGAGGCTTTGCCCAAGTGCGCTGACCGAAACGAGCGCGCACAGGCACAACAGCAAAACGCTCAGCGCCGCTGCCGGTTTTCGCGGCAGCATCAATGAACCAAACACGAACATCTCAGGAAGGGCTCCGGCCTATACCGCCTCACGGCAAGGATATCAGCCAGATTGCCTGCTCAATTTTGCAGGCAAGTGACACGCGCCGAAATCGAAGCGGCCCGGTTGGCGCGCGGCGAACTGCCGGCCATCTGCGGCCTGTCGTCCTCCGCGAAACGGATACCGTTGCTGGCAAGAAACGCCTTGGCCTCGGCCGCGCCAACCGCCAGGACGTGGTTGACTCCCGTGCGCCGGCTGATCACGCCCTCGACCAGGCCGCGGCTATCAAGCACGGGCGCGCCGCTGGCGCCGAATGTGGCGTCGGAATCGATTCCGATGTAGCCTGTCTCACCTTCCCCGGAACTCGGGCTGATAGTGGCGTTGCCGAGCATCCCGCCGTGGCTCAGCATCTGCGGCAGCCTGTCGTAGGCGGATACGAACACCATCTCGTTCGCGGCCGTCGTGACGGTGCGAGGAAAGGTGGCAGAAAGTCCGAGTGTCTTGGGCACTTTGATCAAGCCCAAATCGACGCGGTCGGAAAGTGCGAACACGCGAGCCGCAACCCACCGTCCCTCCTTTGTGACGAGGACGCGCGTGCAATCGTCGATCGCGTGTCGCACCGTCAGGAGCGTGCCGGAATCATCGACAAAGAAGGCCGTTCCGCTCTTTTCGCGACGAACGACATCCGGCTCCGGCGGACGCGACAACGGCTGGGCCGGCATCCGCTCATGATTTTGCGCCGGCATCCAGAGCTGCGCTTTAGCCGGTGCGCCAAACGCCGCCAAGGCAGCCAAGATGTAGACGATTCGAACCATGGCACGCGTTGCATATGAATTAAGCGGATCGGTCAAACCATTTGTTGTAACCGGCTCATGACAGATGTGCGACAAACGGCTCGCCCGTGCGGCGCTCACAGGCTCAACGTATAGAAAGCTTAGGATCCACGACTTGAAAAGCCGCAGCCGCGGTGCTGCTGGCAGGTCGGCGTCAAATCTCTCTGGGAAACCGAGGCGAGTCAGCCCGCAGCGGATCGGAGGCGCACGGCCGGGGCGCGACCCCCCTTCGCGGCATTTCGGATGGCGGCAATGTTGTTCGCGTAGTCCAAACCGCCATGCCCACGAAATACGGCGGATCCGGCGACCAGGACGTCCGCCCCGGCCGCGACCGCGGAGGCCGCGTTATCCGGAGTGATGCCGCCGTCGACCTCAAGATGAATCGGCCTGTCGCCGATCATGTTCCGGATGCGAGCGATCTTCTCGATTTGCGAGCCGAGGAAGGATTGCCCGCCAAAACCGGGGTTGACGGTCATCACCAAAATGAGATCGACGCGATCGAGCACATATTGAATGGCGGTTTCCGGCGTCGCGGGGCACAGGCTTACACCGGCTTTCTTCCCCATCGTCCGGATTCTCTGCAGCGAGCGGTCAAGATGCGGCCCGGCCTCGGCATGCACCGTGATGATGTCCGCGCCCGCCTTCGCAAACACCTCCAGATATGGCTCGACGGGCGCGATCATCAGGTGAACGTCTAATGGCTTCGCCGTCAGGGGACGAATGGCCTTGATGACATCGGCGCCGAAGCTGATGTTCGGCACGAAATGTCCATCCATGATATCGCAATGGATCCAATCTGCGCCAGCAGCGGCGACAGAGGCGACCTCCTCGCCAAGTCGGGCAAAGTCCGCGGCGAGAAGCGAGGGAGAAATCAAGATGTCGTCAGTCATTGCGGGCGCTCGTCCCATCCGTCCGCACTTTGGCATCGGGAAATGCGAAGACGCGGCTTGCCAGGATATCGGAGGCGTCAATCGTCTCGAGATCCGCAACGCTTAGCATTCGGTCGAGATCCGATACCAGCCGATCCGCCTGGCGAAGGCGAATGCGGTCGACGGCGTTGCGGATCGAGCGCGCGTTCGAGAAGAACGGCTGTTGGCTGCGCAAGGCAATATACTTGACAAAGGCCTCGCGCGCCGCAGCGCTGAAGCGATAGCCGCGTTCCTGCAACATCAGCTCCGAAATCGCGAGCAACTCCGCTTCCGAATAGTCGGGAAACTCGATGTGATGCGCGATCCGGGAACGGAAGCCCGGATTGCTCGCGAAAAAGCTCGTCATCCGCTCGCCGTAACCTGCAAGAATGACGACAAGATCGTCGCGCTGGTTCTCCATCACCTGCAGTAGGATCTCGATCGCCTCCTGACCGTAGTCGCGTTCGTTGTCGGGGCGATGCAGGTAATAGGCCTCGTCGATGAACAGCACGCCGCCCATCGCCTTCTTGAGAATCTCCTTCGTCTTCGGCGCGGTATGACCGATATATTGGCCGACGAGGTCATCGCGGGTCACCGAGATCACATGCCCACGCCGCACAAAGCCGAGTCCGTGCAGGATCTTGGCCATCCGCAAGGCGACTGTCGTCTTGCCGGTGCCTGGGTTGCCGGTGAACGACATGTGCAGAGTGGGCGGCGAGGCGACCAGACCCGCCTGCTGCCGGATCCGCTCAATCAGCAGCAGCGATGCGATCTGGCGCACTCTGCTCTTGACCGGCTTCAGACCGATCAACTCGCGATCGAGTTCGCGGAGAGTTGCGGTGATGCCGGCCGCTTCGGCTTCCTTTCTTAGATCGAAGCTCGACGGGAACGGCGCCTTGGCCGGGTCCTCGTCCGAGCTTGGCTGATGCGGGCGATCAAGCATTGGCACCTCGAAAAGAAGGGCTCCGCCGCAAGCGGCGAAGCAGTTGGTCCGCGGAGGAGCAAGGGGAGTAAACTCCGTTCCGACGGAATCAGGATTTCTTAGGACAGAGCTTCCTGCTGGGCCGGGCGGCGCTTGGTGGTGTAACGCAGCCCCCGTCCAGCAACCTCTTGCCGCGACAATTCGAACTGCGCCTCCTTCGGCGGTCGATTGACCAGGAAGGAGATCCGAACCGACTCCCAGCCATGGCTCGCATCAAAGCCGCTGAGGCGGATGTAACGGTCGCCATAGACTTTGCGGCATTCGGCAAGCTCCATCATGACGCCGGCCGCATCGGCCAGATCAAACATCGGCAACCCCCACATTTCCCAATAGGTGTTGCGCGGATGCGGATCGTCGGTGAACTCGATATTCACGGCCCAGCCGTTCGCCAGGCAATACTGCACCTGCTTGTAGATCTGATCGTCGGTCAGATCGGGCAGAAACGAGAAGCAGCCTTGGGTCAATCTCATCTTGTCTCTCCTTATCCGCGCATGAGCTTTTGCGGAAAACCGCCACACGCTTTGCGCTAACGCGGCCCTCCGGGTCCGCATCATGCTCTAGACCGCAGCGAGGACCTGCGGCACGAAGTCCGGCGTGTCGGTCGATTGATAGTTGAAGGTCACGTCCTTCCAGACCTCGAGCGCGGCTTTCAACGGCGTGCAGCTCGCGGCCGCCTTGGCGAGGATCTCGGGGCCTTCGTGGACGTAGTCGCGTCCCTCATTGCGGGCGAGGATCATCGCCTCCAGCGCCACGCGATTGGCGGTCGCGCCTGCTGCGATGCCCATGGGATGGCCGATGGTGCCGCCGCCGAACTGCAGCACGACATCTTCGCCCAACAGGTCCAGAAGCTGGTGCATCTGTCCGGCATGAATGCCGCCCGATGCCACCGGCATCAGCTTGTTCAGGCTCGCCCAGGACTGGTCGAAGAAAAGGCCATGCTCCAGCTTCATCGGATTGAAGTCCTCGCGGCAGACGTCGTAATAGCCGCGCGTGGTGTTGGGATCGCCTTCCAGCTTGCCGACCACGGTGCCGGCGTGAATGTGGTCGACGCCGGCGAGCCGCATCCACTTCGCGATGACACGGAACGACACACCGTGCGATTTCTGCCGCGTATAGGTCGAGTGGCCCGCGCGATGCAGATGCAGGATCATGTCGTTGCGGCGCGCCCATTTGGCCATCGACTGGATCGCGGTGTAACCGATCACGAGATCGATCATGATCACCACCGAGCCGAGCTCCTTGGCGAATTCGGCGCGCTCGTACATGTCCTCCATGGTCGCACCGGTCACGTTGAGATAGGTGCCCTTGACCTCGCCGGATGCCGCCTGCGCGCGGTTGACGGCCTCCATGCAATACAGGAAGCGGTCGCGCCAATGCATGAAGGGCTGCGAGTTGATGTTCTCGTCGTCCTTGGTGAAGTCGAGTCCGCCTTTCAGCGCTTCATAGACCACGCGGCCGTAGTTGCGGCCCGAAAGCCCGAGCTTCGGCTTGACGGTGGCGCCCAATAAGGGCCTGCCGAATTTGTCGAGCCGTTCCCGCTCGACCACGATGCCGGTGGCCGGGCCCTGGAAGGTTTTGACATAGGCGACCGGCAGCCGCATGTCTTCGAGCCGAAGCGCCTTCAGCGGCTTGAAGCCGAAGACGTTACCGATGATCGAAGCCGACAGATTGGCGATCGAACCCGGCTCGAACAGATCGAGGTCGTAGGCGATGTAGGCGAAATATTGGCCTGGCGTGCCCGGCACCTCATCGACGCGGTAGCACTTGGCGCGATACTTTTCGCATGCGGTCAGGCGATCGGTCCACACCACCGTCCAAGTCGCGGTCGAGGATTCGCCAGCGACGGCTGCCGCCGCTTCGATCGGGTCGACGCCCTCCTGCGGCGTCACGCGGAACAGCGCAATGACGTCGGTGTCCTTGGGGACATAATCGGGCTCCCAATAGCCCATGCGCTTGTATTCCATGACGCCGGACCGATAGCGCTCTTTGCCGCGTAACGTGCCAGTATGTGCGTTCATGCTGCTCTCCTAGGTTTCTGGGTCGCGGTTCGGATCACTGTTCGACGTGCTGCTCAGGCCGCGGCTGACGCTAAGCTGTCGACGCGCGGATCCAGCTCGCCGGCCCGATAGCGCCGCGCCATTTCGCTCATGGGGATGACCTTGATCTTGCCGGCATTGCCCGCGGCGCCGAACTGCTCAAGCCGTTCGCGGCAGAGCTGGCGCATCGCATCCATTGCCGGTTTGAGGAATTTGCGGGGATCAAACTCGGCGCGGTTTTGCTCAGCGACCTTGCGGAATACGGCCGTCATCGCCAACCGGCAGTCAGTATCGATATTGACCTTGCGCACGCCGCTCTTGATGCCACGGACAATCTCTTCGACGGGCACGCCCCAGGTCTGCGGCATCTGCCCACCGAATTCGTTGAACATGTCCTGCAGCGCCTGCGGCACTGACGATGATCCGTGCATCACCAGATGCGTATTCGGGAGGCGCCGGTGAATTTCCTCGACCACCCGCATCGCCAGGATCGCACCATCCGGCTTGCGGCTGAACTTGTAGGCGCCATGCGAGGTGCCCATCGCGATCGCCAACGCATCGACCTTGGTGGCGCGGACAAAATCGACCGCCTGGTCGGGATCGGTCAGGAGCTGATCGTGGCTCACCTTGCCCTCGACGCCGTGACCATCCTCCTGCGCGCCGCCGCCATGTTCGAGCGAGCCGAGCACGCCGAGCTCGCCTTCGACCGAGGCGCCGACCCAATGGGCGAGATCGACCACGCGCTGGGTGATCGCGACGTTGTAGTCGTAATCGGCCGCCGTCTTCGCATCGGCTTTCAGCGATCCGTCCATCATGACGGACGTGAAGCCGTGCGCGATCGCGCTGGCGCAGGTCGCTTCGTCGTTGCCGTGGTCCTGATGCATGCAAAGCGGGATGTCGGGATACATTCGCTCCAGCGCGTCGATCATGTGCGAGAGCATGATGTCACCGGCATAGCTGCGTGCACCACGGGAGGCCTGGATGATGACCGGCGCATCCACCGCGGCAGCGGCCTGCATGATCGCGAGCCCCTGCTCCATATTGTTGATGTTGAAGGCCGGCACCGCGTAGCCACGATCGGCCGCGTGATCGAGCAATTGTCGAAGGGTAATGCGTGCCACAGGTTTCTCCGTTCAATGATGTTTCGTTGCGGCGCTTACTGTCAGGCTTGTCGTCGCGCGATCGTGCGTCGTGCAGCCTCTGCAATCGCGTCGGCGGTGATGTTGAATTCGCGGTAGAGAACGGGCGCCGGCGCCGATGCTCCGAAGCCGCTCATGCCAACATATTCGCCATCAGTGCCGATCCAGCGCCCCCAGTCGCCAGCGACCGCGGCTTCGACACCGACCCGCGGCGCCGAACCCAGGACGAGCGCGCGGTAATCGGCCGGCTGCTCATCGAACAGCGCGAAACAGGGCGCGGACACCACCGCCGCGCGGATGTGTTCGGTCGCGAGCAGACGGGCCGCATCAAGCGCGATCGCCACCTCCGATCCCGTCGCGATCAAGGTGACGTCACGGCCGCCCTCGGGCGCGACAACGAGATAGGCGCCTCGCGCGACCCTGTTCTTGCCGCGCGCGTCGCTGCGGAAGGTGGGCAGGGCCTGGCGCGACAGGCAAAGCACCGACGGGCGATCGGTCGCCCGCAAAGCGCAGTCCCACGCTTCCAGCGTTTCCACCGCGTCGGCGGGCCTGAAGACAAGAAGGTTCGGGATCACCCGCAGCGCGGCCAGATGCTCGACCGGCTGATGCGTGGGCCCGTCCTCGCCAAGCCCGATGGAATCATGGGTCATGACATGGATGACGCGGATCCGCATCAAGGCCGCGAGGCGGATCGCCGGCCGGCTGTAATCGGAGAAGGCGAGGAACGTGCCGCCGTAGGGAATGAAGCCACCGTGCAGTGCGATCCCGTTCATCGCCGCGGCCATGCCGTGCTCGCGAATGCCATAGTGGACGTAATCGCCGGCGAACTGGCCGGAACGCACCGGATGCTGCGTCTTGCTCTGGGTGAGATTCGAATGCGTCAGATCGGCCGACCCGCCGATCAGGCCCGGGATCGTCGAGGCGATGCTCTCGAGCACGAGCTGGGATGCCTGGCGCGTCGCCAGTTTTGGACGCTCTGTCGCCAGCCGGTCACGCAACTTGACGAGCTCGCGCTCATAGGCACAGGTCAGGCTCGCCGCCCGCCCCTGCTCGAAGCGCTCGCGCTCCGCGGAATCCATCCGCGCGCAACGATCGAGCCAGGCAAGCCGTGCGGATCGGCCACGTTGGCCAATCATCCGCCAGGCGTCCGCGATCGGCTGCGGGACAATGAAGGGCGGGTGATCCCAGCCCAGTTGCTTTCGGGCGGCCGCCGTCTGCTCGGCCCCGAGCGGAGCACCATGAACCTTTTCCGTGCCCTGGCGGCCCGGCGCACCGTAGCCGATGATGGTGCGGCAGGCGATCAGCGAAGGCTGTGCCGTCTCGCGTTCTTCGGCAATCGCCCGCGCGATCGCTTCCGGGTCATGCCCATCGACCCGGCGCACCGACCAGCCCGACGCGGCAAAGCGCTTGAGTTGGTCGTCCGAGGTGGCAAGCGACGTCGGGCCATCGATGGAAATGCCGTTGTCGTCGAAGAGCACGATCAGCCGGCTCAATTGCAGATGACCGGCGAGCGAAATCGCTTCCTGGCTGAGCCCTTCCATCAGGCAACCGTCGCCGGCGATCACATAGGTGAAGTGATCGACAAGATCGTCGCCGTGTCGCGCATTCGCCAGACGCTCGGCGAGCGCCATGCCGACCGCAGTCGCAATTCCCTGCCCGAGCGGGCCTGTGGTGGTCTCCACACCCGGCGTATGGCCATATTCGGGGTGGCCCGGAGTCTTCGAGCCCCACTGGCGGAACGAGCGGATGTCGTCCAGGCTGACATCGCCGCCGGTCAGATGCAGCAGCGCGTAGAGCAGCATCGAGCCGTGGCCGGCAGAGAGGACGAAACGGTCACGGTCCGGCCAGGTCGGATGTGTGGCATCGAACTTCAAAAAGCGCGAGAACAAAACGGTTGCGACATCAGCCATGCCCATCGGCATGCCGGGATGCCCCGACTGAGATTTCTCGACCGCGTCGACCGCAAGAAAGCGCACCGCATTGGCGAGATCACGATGGGTGACCGCATTCAGGTCAGCTTCGGCATGAACCGAGATGTTCATGACACCTCCCTTTGTGTCTTGTTTTCCGACTACCAGCGGCCCATCACTTCAGGCTTCGCTTGCGTTCCATGAGCTGCATGATCAGCGGCGTCAGGATCAATTGCATCGCCAGGTCGAGCTTCGAGCCGTGACAGACGATCGAGTTTGCGCGCGACATGAAGCTGTTCGGCAACATCGCAAGCAGATAGGGAAAGTCGATTCCCCGCGGGTTCTTGAAGCGGATCACCACCATCGATTCGTCGGGCGTCGGGATCCACCGCGCGATGAAGGGGTTCGACGTATCCACGGTGGGAACGCGCTGGAAGTTGATGTCGGTCTCGGTGAATTGCGGACAGATGTAGTGGATGTAGTCCGGCATGCGCCGCAGAATCGTGTCGGTGACCGCCTCGGTCGAATAGCCGCGCGCGCTGCGATCGCGATGCAGCTTCTGGATCCATTCCAGATTGATGACGGGGACGACGCCGATCTTCAGGTCGGCATAGCGCGCGACGTTGACCTTGTCGGTGACGACGGCGCCATGCAGCCCTTCATAGAACAACAGATCCGAATTCTCAGGCAGCCGCTTCCACTGCGTGAAGGTGCCGGGCGGACCGCCATGAAGAGCGGCCTCCTGCTCGTCGTGAATATAATGACGCGTGATCGCGGTGCCCGTTTCGCCGTATTCACGAAAGGCCTGCTCGAGCTCCTCGAACAGATTGGTCTGCGGGCTGAAATGGCTGAAATGCCTATTGCCGCGCTCGGCCTCCTGCGCCATTTGAACGCGCATCTCGGCGCGGTCGTAGCGGTGAAAGGCATCGCCTTCGATATAGACGGCGTTGACCTTCTCGCGATGGAAGATCTGCTCGAAGGTGCGCTTGACCGAAGTCGTGCCCGCGCCCGAGGAGCCTGTGATCGAGATGATCGGATGCTTTCTGGACATCGCGCGCTCCCTCTTTAGACCCGGAAGAAGCCGCGCCGCGCGAACAGGGGCGCAGTGGTGCTCGCAATGAGCAGGGGATCGCAATGCAGCTCCTCGAGCCGGCGCACGTCGTGCGAGGCACCCATCATCAGGGGCACGCGCTGATGCAGGCTCTGCGCCGAAAGATCGAGGATACGCTGATAGCCTGTCGAAGCCAGGCCACCCGCCTGCTCGACGATGAAGGCGATCGGATGCGCTTCGTAGACGAGCCGCAGCCGGCCATCGCCGTAGCCTGGCCGCGCGTCGGAGGGATAGAGAAACACGCCGCCCCGCGTCAGGATCCGGAACGTCTCTGCGACCAGCGATCCGATCCAGCGCATGTTGAGGTCGCGATTGGCGGGGCCGTCGATACCGGCGAGGCATTCGTCGATGAAGGTCCGCACCGGCGCATCCCAATGCCGCCGGTTCGAGGCATTGATGGCAAACTCCTCCGCGTGCGTTGATATCTGCAGGCCAACGCGCACCAGGCGGAAGCAGGCCGCGGCGCGATCCAGCGTAAACACGTCGACGCCGTCGCCGACGCTCAAAACCAGCGACGTCTGAGGTCCGTAGGTGACGAAGCCGGCCGCGACCTGCGCGGTGCCGGGCTGGCGGAAGCAGCCGGCGAGATCGTCAGGCGCGGGCAGGATCGAAAAGATCGTGCCGACCGTCATGTTGATGTCGATATTGGAGGAGCCGTCGAGCGGGTCGATCGCGACGCAAATCCTTCCCTGGGGATCGCAGATTTCCGCCTCGCGCGCCTCCTCGGAGGCCAACGCTGCGATCGGAATGCTGCCGAGGCAGCGGCGGATGATGGCATCCGCCCGGACATCGAGATCCCGCTGCAGATCGCCGTCGCTGTTGCGGCCGGTGGCAAGACCCTGGGTCCCCGACAACGGGCCCTTGCCGGTCAGGTCCGCGATTTCCACCGCAGCCGACGCAACCGCATCGATCGCCCCGGCGACAGCGAGCGCAAGCGGCCCGGTTTCCGAGTAGCGCTGAAGATAGTCCTCAAGCGTGCGTTGCCCTGTCATTTGCGTCCATCCCTCGCCGCCGCCGCTGCCGTTGGTCCCGATTTGGGTCGGCGCGGTCAGAGCCTGCACAGGAAAATTGACAGAAGGTGCGAAATAAGGAAAATTTCTAATTATGATAAAGGCCAGAGATTTTTCTTATAATACCGGCCGACTCCGGCACTTGACCATCCGGCAATTGCGGGCGCTGGCGGCGCTTTCGGCCCGCGGCAGCGTCACTGCGGCCTCCGAACAACTCGGCTTGACCCAGCCGGCGGTAACCCAGCAACTTCATCAACTTCAGGGGCTGGCCGGGTTGCCGCTGGTGCAACGGACCGGCGACGGTATGCTGCTGACGGCCGCGGGGCGGGAAGTGCTGGCGCTCGCCGGGCGGATCGAAGCCGCCATCATGGACTGCCAGGGCGCGCTCGACCTGCTCGCGGGGCGGACCGGCGGCGTGGTCTCCATCGGCGCCGTCAGCACCGCCAAATACTTCGTGCCGCACGCGATCGCCGCCTTCTCCAAGCGCTACCCCAAGATCGAGATCAAGCTGACAATCGGCAACCGCGAAGAAATCCGCGCGGCGATGCATGGCTACGATCTCGACTTCGCGGTGATGGGTCGGCCGCCGGCCGACATCAGCGTCGATGTCAGGCAGCTCGGCAAGAACCCGCACATCATCGTCGCACGCAAGGGACACTGGCTGGAGAAGGACCGCGGCCTCAACCTGACCGATCTCGTGCACGAGACCTTTCTCACCCGCGAGCAAGGGTCGGGCACGCGGATCCTGATGGAGGGTCTATTTCAGAAGTCCGATCTCGAGCCGACGATCGGCATGGAAATGAGCAGCAACGAAACCATCAAACAGGCGGTGATGGCCGGGCTTGGCATCGCGTTCATTTCCGCGCACACGGTCGCCAATGAATTGGTCGATGGACGCCTCATCATGCTCGATGTCGCAGGGCTTCCGATCGTGCGCCAGTGGTACGTGATCCGCCGCAGCGACAAGGTGTTGCTGCCGCCCGCGCAGGCAATGTTCGACTTCATGGGATCGGAGGGATCGAATTATCTGCCCGAGGTTCCGCTCACGCAGTGACTGTATTTCCGCGGCCGGTCAGGGGAAGAGCGGCGACAGGATCGCCCTCAACTCGATTCGCCCTTCTAATTCTTCCCGATGGTCCTGGCGGGCCGCCCCTGACTGATGAACGCATAATGCGCATTGCCGACCCCGCCGACCATCAGGGCCTCGACCACTGGCTCGGCGATCTCGCCTGCGGCGGCCCAATCGACAATGAAGTTTGCGCCGGTCCCGCCGCGCACGTCATTGGTAGGAACGAAAATCTCGATCGTCGCGAGCGGCTTCAGCGCCACCGGGGCCTTCAAATAGGCCTGAACCCTGTTTCCTGAGGTGTCGAAATAGTCGATGCGCTTGACGATCAATGGCTTGGTTTCGGACGCGTTGTGCACACTCAAAGTGACGGAGAAGTCGACCCGCAGCTTGCCTTCGCTCATTGAGACGCTGGAATAGGCCGGCACGTAAAATCCGCCCGATACCGATAGATTTTCGTTCGGAATCACAGTCAACGAGTTGGCGAACTTCTGTTCGATCTCGGCTCCGCCCTGCTCCGCCGCCGACGCCAGCGGGTGCGCCAGGCAGACGATGAGCGCGAGGATGAATCGATTGCGGTACGCTGTTCGTTTGCGACTGCCGACCTTACCGTTGGGGCACCCGCCACGGGCATCCTCCATGCACGCGCTCGTTCGCGACATCGCTCTCTGCATCCTTCCTACGGAAAACTGGCTATCGGCTCTCTTCTCGACCCACCCATTCCCAACTACCTTATCGCTCGCTTTTGCTTTGGTCCATTCGGAGGCGGTTGGGGCAGGCCGCGGAATTGAACCACCATCGTCTGCGCGGATTGCTCGAGAACGGCGCCTCGCTTTAGGTCGGCGTGCACCTGCTCCCGTTGACATCCGTTGTCTATCGACGCGGCATCTATTGGTAGCGCACCGCGCGTGTGGGCCCTCCCCACACAGAATTGAAGGCCAGCCGGTTACAATCGTAACCTCATTGTCCGGCAACTGTGATCGTCCGGTAACCGAGACGCAGGAGAGTCCCTTGCGTCAACTTACCGGGATTGCGATCTTGCTAAAGCCTCTGTCTTTTCCATCCGCTCCGCCGTTCCCATTGAGCTCACGAGCGAGACTCCGTTCGAACCTCTCGCGCGCACCTACGATCGACAGGTCACAAGAAGCCGGCCGCCGGCGCGAGCCGTTGGACGAGACCGCAGATCGATGCGATGAATGGCTTGACGAGCACAAACTCAAGAGAGCTGTCGCCGGCTTGGAGAAACTCGACGACCAGACGCTTCGGAGGCTCGGCATTCCCAATCGCTCCCAAATCGAGCACGTTGTCCGCTTCTGCCTGGATTGTTGAGTCTGGTCATCAAAGGATCCGGCAGCTTCCCGTCAGAACCGATCAAGACGGATTTGCGAGAGTTGTCACGCCGAAGCCGCCGATTGGCAGTACCGCCTCCTCTTCGGATCGAAGGAGAAAGGTGCAAGATGATGCCAATCTTTTCGCATGATTTGCCGGTGCTTGTAACGAACCGCTTCGCGTAGCGGCCGTCCCAGCAATATACGGGCTCAACTTGCCGGCCTGTGGATCTTTATCCTGGAAAACGAGCCTTATCCTGGAAGACGAGTCTTGGCCCTACTCTCGCGCCTATTCCTGTTGGTGGCGGTCGCGCTGGTGCCAATGATCGCTATCCAATTGTATAACGAATTTGACTTCTCCCGCTCTCATCAAATCGAAGTGCAGGAAGAGGCGACCGGTCTCGCCAAGATTGCGGCGGCACAACAGCAGGAGATAGTCCAGGGAATTCGCCAGGTCCTGATTGCGCTTTCGGAGCTGCCCGCGATCAAGACAAGGCAGCCCGAAGCATGCAGTTCATATCTTTCAACGATCAAGCGGAGCTTTCCAGCCTTTCTCACCTTTGTGGCTGTCGACATGAATGGCGTTGCCTTTTGCGCGACCCATGGCGAGATCGTGAATGTCGCCAGCCGGGCCTATTTTGCCAAGGCTACGCGAACCGGAAAGTTCACAGTCGGGGAATTTTCGATCGGACTGTCGACGGGCCGTCAAGTCATTCAATTCGCCTTACCATTCTATGGCGATAACGGCGGCATGGCGGGCGTCATCATAGCGACCCTTAGCCTCGATTGGCTCGGCCAATTCATCGCCCAGATGGATGTCCCACCGGGCACGGCGATTGCTATCGCCGACCGGAACGGCACCTACCTTGCGCGCCACCCCAATGGCGATCGATTCGTTGGTCGGAAAATGCCCCTGGAAGGATACCCCCGGGGCGAGCATTGGAGCACAGATGACACCCGCGACATCGATGGCGTAGAGCGGATCGTGGGCCACGCCGCTTTGCCAGATGAATCGGGAGGGCTTCTCGTCAGTGTCGCCCTCGACAGGGCCCTAGCATTCGCGAGCATCCAGCGCCGTACCCGCCGCGGCGTCCTGTTGATCGCCTTGAGTACGTCGCTGGCGCTGATGCTGACATGGCTGGGCGCCCGCAGGTTCATTCGTCACCCGCTGCAATTATTGGCCGATGCCGCGGATCGCTGGCGGCTCGGCGATTATACCCCACGCGTGCAGATCCACGACAACCGCTCGGAAATTGCCGCAGTAGCTCACGCCTTCAATTCCATGGCCGATGCGCTCGAGCAGCGCGAACGCGAGCTGTCCGGCGCCAAGGAGGCCGCCGAAGAAGCCGCGGCCCGGATCACGACGATATTTGAGAGCACGACGGATTGCGTGCTCATCCTCGATCGAGACTGGCACATCACTTATCTCAACGAGCATGCGAAGGCGCATTTTGCCGACGAACGCAACCTCGTCGGCATGGATTTCTGGCAAGCGCTTTCGGATTTCATCGAAGGCGACCTCTCCGACCGACTTCGCGAGGCCATGTCGGAGCAGCACCTGGCCCGCTTTGAAATATTCTGCCACTACCGGGCGCAATGGTACGAAGTTAATGCGTTCCCTTCCGGCGAAGGCCTCGCCGTCCAGTTCCGCGACATCACCGAACAAAGGCGCGCCATCAAGGCACGCCGGCAGATGGAGGATCAGCTTCATCAGAGCCAAAAGATGGAAGCTGTCGGCCAGCTCACGGGTGGCGTGGCCCACGACTTCAACAATCTGCTGATGGTGATCACCGGAAATCTCGAACTCATCGAGGAACGTGCGGGAGACAACGACAGCATCCGGCAGCTTGCGGCCTCCGCGCGCAATGCCGCTTATCGAGGCGCAAGCCTGACCACGCAGTTGCTGGCTTTTTCCCGCCGACAGAAACTGAATCCGAAGCCGATCTATGTGGGACATCTCGTCCGAGACTTTCAGGAGCTTATCCGTCGTGCCCTCGGACAGAGTTGCGAGCTCAAGCTGACGATCGACGACCAATTATGGGCGTGCCAAGTCGACCCCGCCCAGCTCGAGACTGCCCTCCTCAATCTGATCTTGAATGGGCGCGATGCCATGCCGAGCGGCGGTACGCTGGAGATCGAAGCGCGAAACGTTCACCTGGAGGAAAACGCCATCACCGGCATTGCGTCCGGGTCGTATGTCAGGATCTCGGTCAGAGACACCGGCAGCGGAATGTCTCCTGAAACCCTGGATCGCGTATTTGAGCCCTTCTTCACCACAAAGGACATCGGCAGCGGGACCGGACTTGGTCTCAGCATGGTCTATGGATTTGTTCGACAATCCTGTGGCCATGTCGCAATCGAGAGTGCGCTCGGCGCGGGGACTACGGTCAGCCTCTACCTGCCCAGATCCTCCCAAACGCCCGACGCGGAGACAGAGCTTGTCCCAAGCCAGAACGCGCCGGCAGGTTCAGGGCGGGTGCTCGTGGTCGAGGATGATGACGACGTCCTGGACGTCACATCTGCGATGCTGCGCAAGCTTGGCTATCAGGTTCTTTGCGCCCGCAATGGCATCGACGCCATCCGGCTGCTCAAGGACGACAAGAAATTCGATCTCCTGTTCACCGACGTCGTCATGCCCCAGGGAATCAACGGCGTTGAACTTGCACGGGAAGCGAAGCGATTATGCGCCGGCATCAAGATCCTGCTCACCTCTGGGAATGCGGCAGATGTACTCACGCGATACGGCGCGGTGGACGAGTTTACAATCATCGGAAAGCCCTTCCGCCGCGCCGAGCTGGCACAATATCTCCAAATGGTGATGCATGACGCGTGACGACCGCCATGCCTTCGATCGAGCAGACCGGGCTCCAACGATTCAGTTCACTTCGGCAAAGCCAAGCGACGCTTTTACGTCCGGCGAGATCATCTGCGGGCGCCAGGGTGGATCGAACGTCATCGTTACTTCGACCGAGTCGATTCCGTCCACCAGACACGCGCTCTGCGCCGCGCCCTCCTTCAAGAACGAGACCGCCGGGCATCCTCGCGTCGTTGCCGTCATCGTGATACGTGCGACGCCTCGACCGACCGACACGTCGTAAACAAAGCCAAGATCAACAATATTGTGGCCGAGCTCAGGGTCGATCACAACCCGCAGTGCCTCTCTCACTCGCGCAGCGAGATCCTCATCATTCGTCGACATGTGCGCTCACCCTGACGGTCAGTTCGTAGGTATCTCCTCCAGGCACGAAACCGCCACGCCATCGATGCCCGCGTTTGCTGAGCTCCCGAAACAGGAAGACCGGCTCGCGCCGCAGCAGGGCGAAAAGCGTTTGTCCCGGCGCCAATGTCTCGGCAGCAGCGAGGATCCTGACCATCGGTTCAGGCGGATCGAGCTCGCGATTGTCGAGCTGAAGGATGGGCTCCGGCCAATCATCGGCCGGCGCGATATCCGACAACTCGACCGCTTGCGATGCAACGGTCGCCGGCGTGAACAGCACCTCCCACTCGCCGCCTTCGAGCTCGGCCTCCTCATGCGCAAAGCCTTTGCTCTCCATGACGCCAAACAGCGGAAAGGGCTTGAAGGGCGCGTAGAGCCGCAGGCCCTGGCCCTGCTCAAGCCGATCAAGCGTGGCCATGATGGTCGAGAACGGCTCCTCGCCGGCCCGCAACAGCGGCCGGACGTCAAGATCGACGAATTCGGTCATTCTCGCATTTCTCCTTTCAGTTTCGCGCGACCAGGAGCCGCGGCGATGATGTTCCCGCCGGCAAACGCAAAGGTTCTGCGACATCCGCAAGCTGCCGGGCTCTGACGAGCTCTTGCACGATCCCAAGCGTCGCCACGCCCATCACCGCCACCGTGAGGCGGAAAGCGAACGGTGCCTCTGCGAGCAGCGTGGCCGTCGCGGCCCAGCTTGCGAGGAAGAACAGCACGAACCATTTCGCCGCGCGGCGTTCGGCGACCAGATCCTGTACCCGCGGCGTCGGCACTCTGCCGAGCACCGGGCCGTAGGCCTCGAGCCAGGTCAGGAACGGCACGATCTTGTAGAGATTGGCCAGCACCAATCCCGACAGCCAACCGAACACCGCCAGAAACACCAATGCGCCGACGTGGCGAGAGAATGAACCCGTGGCGAGGAGCCCCTCGGCGAGCAGCACCGCCGCAGCGAGGCTCGCAAACGACCATACGGTCATGCGGGTGTTGAGCTCCAGCGCCCGCCGCTTGCGGCTGCGGTACAGGCCAAGCATGTCGTACGCATAGAACATGAGCGCGATCAGGGCCGGCGCCGCTGCAAGTGCAAGCACGATATTCAGGCCTGCCGCCATCAAAAGCGCGAGCACGCCCCCGACCACGGCGATCGTCAGTGCCGCTGTCCCAGCAAACCATGCGACTCGGCCCAATCGCACACCGTTATCGGGCGCCAACATGAACATGGCCAGCAATCGATAGCTCACGCCCATCGCGGTAAGGGTCAGCCAGCCGCCAAGCCCCGCCGCGGCATGGATCGGCACGCCTGCCAGCAGGCGCCACAGCACGGCCCCCGTTGCGCGTCCGGACAGGACCAGGGCAAAAATCCCGCCGAACAGGATCGTGATGCAGATCGAGACGAGACCGACCAGGACAAATCGCGCGGGTGCAGGCAACGGGCGAGCCTGCCATAAGGTGGCGCCGAGATCGACGGCGGCTAGCAGGAAGCCCGCGACGAGGAGACCCGCACCAATCGGAAGCAGCGAGGACCAGGACGGAATCCTGCCGCCGAGCGCCAGGAACCCTGCGAGCAGCACGACCAACCCCACGGTGAGCAGCAGAAAGGCGATCAGCGTCCAGCCTTCGGCATAGAGCGGCCTGGCGACGAGCACCGGCACGAATTGGAACAGCGCGCCGCACATCGCCATACTGAGCCAGCCAATGCAGACCATGTGCACGACGATGAGCGTATCTGCAGCCTGCAAGCCGGCGTTGGGAAATCCGAAGCCTGCGGCCATCAACGCTTCGGCCGCAAGCAGCCAGACGACGGCGGCCGCGAAATAGCTGATCGTCCATTTGCTGATGTTGCTGCCGACCATGGCGGCCTTTGCCCTTACGTTGCGCTTGACCCTAAGCGGGCGGCGCAGGCCTCTCTTTGTCGGGGCACAAACTGCGCTCACTTTCGCATGCTGTTTGTTCCGGAACAAAGACGGCGGCCAAATCGCAGGAGATGTGTTGCCTCTCATCAGAGCGGGAGCACAAGGTGGGATTCTTCAAGGAAGTGCGCAGACGAGTCCGCCGCACGACGAGAACCGAACGCAGATTCTTCGAGGCCGTTTTTGCCGGACTGGCACAGGAAATGGCAGCCGAAGAAGAGCCGACGGCAGCTCGCCGCGAGAAAGCCGGCGGCTGCTGTTCGTGCTGCTCGGCGGAACCCGAAGCTCGCAAATAAATCAGCTAGAGAGTTTCCCTATCCAGCGATCGCAGCCAAGCGAGGCGGGCGATCGCGCGCGCGGCGAGACTCTGCATCGAATCGAGCTGAGCTGGATCGCGAGCTCTCTCGGTGCGTTCCAGATAGGCGTCAGCGAGCGCTTCAGCGATCGCCTGGGCCTCGCGCTCGCCGAGGCTTGCGGGAAATCGTCCGACCCCGATAGCTTCAAGAGACATATCCACCGCCTCCTTGGCGAGCTCGCGCGCCCGACCCGCTGCGGCGCCGGACAGGCGGGATTCCAGTTCGGCGAGGTACGCGGCCAAGCGACGCTCCAACGCACCAGCATCGATCCGGGTGATTCGGCCCGCTGCCGCCTCAGCTTGCGCGTCGGCACGCGCCGCGTCGTATTCCCTGTGATAAGCGCGGCGGCGCTCTCGTCTCAAGCTCGCGACGTGGCCGAGCTCCTCTCGCGCCATCGCTTCAGCGGCGTTCTTGATCTCGGCGTCCTCCGCAAAGGCCGCAAGATAGGACCAGAAGGCAAAAGCGCGCTCCTCATTGCACACCGCCATGCACAACGCATGATAAGGGGTGATTAAGCGCGATCTCCTGATTTCCATCTCCGTCTCGCGGTCGAAGGTCTCGGGCGCCTCCCATCGCACCAACGCCGGATCTGGCGCCTTGCCGAGGCGCGCTCGCGACCAATTTGTCACGCTTTCGACATGGTCACGCTCGGCCGCCGCAAGCTCGCCGAAGACGGCCGCCAATTCCGGCTTGTTCTGACGCCCCATTTCGTCTGCGAGCTCCGCGTACCGGTTCGCGGCCTCCTGCTCCATCGCATTTGCAAGCGCGAATAATTCGTCAAGCGAGTGCAAATCCCCGGCGGGCTCGGATTTAAGCAGCAATGCTCGCGACAGCAGCATGTTCCACCTGCATTTTGATCCAGCGCAAAGTCAAGCGCCCTGCCCCGGGTAATTAGAACATCTCGTTGAAAGTCAACTTGCGTTGGCTCAAGCGGAGATCCTCTAGGGCTGTCAACGGTGACGTCCCGGCATCACACCAAAAACCTGCTGGAATGCGCGCTCCGAGCGAGCGCGCGCTCCCCTTTTGAGGAGCTCCATGGCCCGGAGTCCTTTCGCCGTGCTTAGCCGTAACCTCACCGCCGTGGTGCTGGCCGCGTTCCTCGCTATAGCCGTCCTGTCGTCAACTCGAACGGCCTGCGCCGCGAGTGATCTTGCGGCCTATCTTCCGAAAGCTGCGCCCGCCGATTTCTTTGCGGGCGCCGATCGCTTTGGCGCACCGCAAGGCGATCCGCCGATCGTGCCTGTCTATCGCGGCGATCAGCTCAAAGGCTTTGTCTATTTGAATTCGGATATCGTCAATGCGACCGGTTATTCGGGAAAACCGATCCGCATTCTCATCGGCATCGATCCGCAGGGCGTCATCACCGGGCTGAAGCTTGTCGATCATAAGGAGCCGATCGTTCTAATCGGAATCCCGGAGGCCCGCATCGTCGCGGCCGTGAACGGCCTTATTGGCAAGGCCATGAAGCCCATTGCGGAAGGCTCCGGCCATCCGCCGCAGGTCGACATCGTCAGCGGCGCGACCGTAACCGTGCTGGTCATGAGCGACAGTATCGTGCGGTCGGCGGTGCGGTTGATTCGCGCCGGGCGTATCGGCGGAGCTGATGTTGCTTCCGGCACAGCGGCAAAGCCGGCCACCGTCACCACGCTCGACCTCGACCACAGTGCCATACGCGATTGGACAAGCCTGCTCGGCGACGGTTCGGTACGCCGGCTTCATTTGAGCATTGGTGATGTCAACGAGGCCTTTGCGAAGGCAGGTAACGGCATCGCCGCGCAAAATGCGGAGGGCGATGCCGGCGACACCTTCATCGACCTTTATGTTGGGCTTGCCACCGCACCGACCATCGGACGCAGCCTGCTCGGCGATGAAGGCTATCAGCGCCTCAAGGAGGGGCTGCAGGTAGGACAGCAGGCGATCATCGTCGCAGGCGAAGGCGCCTATTCTTTCAAGGGTTCGGCCTATGTGCGCGGCGGCATCTTCGATCGCATCGAAATCCTGCAGGAAGGCTCTGGCACGCGCTTCCGCGACAAGAATCACACCCGCCTCGGTGCACTGGCGGCGGAAGGCGCGCCCGACTTCAAAGAGATCGGCCTATTCGTCACGCCGCCGGAATTCACGCTCGATCCGACGCAGCCCTGGCAGTTGCAGCTCTTGGTGCAGCGAAGCACCGGCGCCCGCGACAAGGCCTTTCTGACCTTCGATCTCGATTACACCCTTCCCGATTCCTACCTGCGGCATGAGCAGCGCGCGGCAACGCCGGCAACCGCCGCCCCCGCTTCGGCGCCGACAGCCCAGCAGGCCGCTCCGCCTGACGATGACGACGAAGCTCTGTGGATGCGGATCTGGCGTTCGACGACCGTGTCGATCGGCATCACGGCCTTCGCGTTGCTGACGCTGACCGCAATCTTCTTCTTCCAGAATGTGCTGGTCCGACGCCCCGGCGTCTACACCTGGGTCCGCCGCGCCTACCTCCTATTCGTGCTGGTCTGGCTCGGCTGGTACGCCAACGCTCAGCTCTCGGTCGTCAACGTGTTGACCTTCACCAACGCACTGGTCACCGGTTTCCATTGGGAGTTTTTTCTCGCCGCGCCTCTGATCTTCATCCTGTGGTCAGCGGTCGCCGCGGGACTTCTGTTCTGGGGCCGCGGCCCGTTCTGCGGCTGGCTCTGCCCATTCGGCGCGCTGCAGGAGCTCACAAACGCGATAGCGAAATGGTTCAAGATACCGCAGATCACGGTGCCCTGGGGGCTGCATGAACGATTGTGGCCGATCAAATACATCATCTTCCTCGCGCTGTTCGGCCTCTCGCTCTACTCCGTCTCTCTTGCCGAGCACTTTGCCGAGGTTGAACCTTTCAAGACCGCGATCATTCTGAAGTTTGCTCGCGGCTGGCCGTTTGTCCTCTATGCGGTCGGACTGCTCGTCATCGGCCTGTTCATTGAGCGCTTCTTCTGCCGCTACATTTGCCCGCTCGGAGCTGCGCTGGCGATCCCCGGCCGCATCCGCACCTTCGAGTGGTTGCGACGCTGGAAGGAGTGCGGATCGCCCTGTCAGCGCTGCGCCAAGGAATGCCCCGTGCAGTCGATCCATCCCGAGGGGCACATCAACGTCAATGAGTGCATCTACTGCATGCACTGCCAGGAGCTGTATTACGACGACCACCGCTGCCCGCACATGATCCAAGTGCGGCTGAAGCGGGAAAAGTTCGCCGCGATGTCGTCGCCCTCGATGCGATCGGATGGAGCCGGTCCGAAGACAGTCATCACCCACGCCGGAAAGCCCGTTCGCATTCCGGCGAACGCTGACGATCCACACAGCAGTCCATCATAAAGGAGACAAAGATGGCGCGCGACGACGACAAGACCACGATAAGCCGCCGACAGATTGTCGGCACGGCCGCTATTGGCGCGGCCGGAATCGCGGGAGGCCTCGCGCTTGGCGGAGCCGGCGAGCCGACACCCGCGGCCGCCCAGCCTCGCCCGGCGGCGCGAGCCGGCGCTCAGAAGATCGAGGTCGCCCCCGGCGAGCTCGACGAATACTACGTGTTCTTCTCGAGTGGCCAGACCGGAGAGGTCCGCATCGTCGGCATGCCTTCGATGCGCGAGCTGATGCGCATTCCGGTGTTCAATCGCTGCAGCGCCACCGGATGGGGTCTCACCAACGAGTCGCTGAAGGTACTGACCGAAGGACTGACGGCCGAGACTCGCGAGCGGACCAAGGGACGCTGGAACGGCGTTTGGCAGAACGGCGATACCCATCACCCGCACATGTCGTTCACCGACGGCACCTATGACGGCCGCTACATCTTCATCAACGACAAGGCGAACACGCGCCTTGCCCGTATCCGCACCGATATCATGAAGTGCGACAAGATCATCGAGCTGCCGAACCAGTACACGATCCACGGCATGCGTCCGCAGAAATATCCGCGCACCGGATATCTGTTCTGCAACGGCGAATACGAGGTGCCGCTGCCGAACGACGGCAAGGTGCTGGACGACAAGAGCAAGTATTGGTCCATCTTCACGGCGGTCGACGGCGATACCATGAAGATCGCCTGGCAGGTGATCGTCGACGGCAATCTCGACAACACCGATGCCGATTACCAGGGCAAATATGCCTTTGCGACCTGTTACAATTCGGAGAAAGGCGTCACCCTCGCCGAAATGACCGCGAGCGAGCAGGACTGGGTCACCGTCTTCAATATCAAGCGCATCGAGGAGGCGGTCAAAAAAGGTGACTTCAAGGAAATGAACGGCGTGCCTGTGATCGATGGCCGCAAGGGATCGCCCTACACGCGCTACGTTCCAGTCTCCAACAGCCCGCACGGCCTGAACACCGCACCCGACGGCATTCATATCGTCGCCAACGGCAAGCTCGCGCCGACCGTGACGGTGATGGATGTGCGGTTGATGGACCAACTATTCGACGACAAGATCAAGCCGCGCGACGTCGTGGTGGCCGAACCGGAGCTTGGCTTGGGCCCTCTTCACACCGCTTTCGATGGCAGGGGCAACGCCTATACGACACTCTTCCTCGACAGCCAGGTGTGCAAGTGGAGCATCGATGTCGCCAAACGCGCCTACAAGGGCGAGAAGGTCAATCCGATCATCCAGAAGCTGGATGTACACTACCAGCCCGGCCACAACCATGCCTCGATGGGCGAGACCAAGGAGGCGGACGGCAAATGGCTCCTGTCGCTGAACAAGTTCTCCAAGGATCGCTTCCTTAATGTTGGCCCCTTGAAGCCGGAGAACGATCAGCTCATCGACATCTCGGGCGACAAGATGGAGCTTGTGCATGACGGCCCGAGCTTTGCCGAGCCGCATGATGCCGTGATCATCCATCGGTCCAAGCTGGACGGCCGTGTCAGTAGCGTGTGGAAGCGCGACGATCCGTTCTTTGCGGATGCAGTCAAGCAGGCCGCCGCCGATGGCGTTAAGCTCGAGAGCGACGCCAAGGTCATCCGCGACGGCAACAAGGTGCGGGTCTACATGTATTCCAGCGCACCGGCGTTTGCGCTCGACAAGTTCACCGTCAAGCAAGGCGACGAGGTCACGGTCTACATCACCAATATCGACGACGTCGAAGACCTCACCCACGGCTTCTGCATCGTCAATTACGGTGTCAACATGGAGATCGATCCGCAACAGACCTCCTCGGTGACCTTCATCGCCGACAAGCCGGGCGTCTATTGGTATTTCTGCACCTGGTTCTGTCACGCCATGCACATGGAAATGCGCGGGCGCATGCTGGTTGAGCCGCTAAACGTCTGATGCTGCGGCGTACCTGCCATTTTTCGCAAATCGGGCTGGCGGCGCTTGCTGCCGCCAGCCTCGCCGCGCGCGCGCCAGCAGCACAGCTAACGGTGGCTCCGCAAGCTTCCGATCTGCAAGCGATCCTCGACCACGCCGCCGATGGCGACGAAGTCCGCCTCGCGGCCGGCACCTATCGTGGTCCTCTGCGGATCAGTCATCGTATTACGCTCGCGGGTACGGCCGGCACGGTGATCGCCGGGGCGGGCGAAGGCAGCGTCATCACGATCTCGGCGCCGGACGTCGTGGTGCGCGGCCTGGCGGTGCGCAACTCCGGCCGCTCGATGGAAAAAATGGACTCCGGCATTTTCGTGGAGGAGTCGGCGCGCGGCGCCCTCATTGAAGACAATCAGATCGAGGACAACCTATTCGGCGTCTATCTGCACGGCTCCGCAGACGCCGTCGTGCGCCACAATAGCATTGTCGGATTGCGGCGGTCGCACGCCAGCGAGACCGGCAACGGCGTGTCCGTCTGGAACGCGCCGGGTGCAAAGGTCATCGAAAACGATGTCCGCTTCGGGCGCGATGGCATCTTCGCCATCACCAGCCGCAACAACGAATTCCGCGGCAATCGCTTCCGCGACCTGCGCTTCGCCGTCCACTACATGTACACCAATGACGGCGAGATCGCCGACAACCTCTCCAAAGCTAACATCATCGGTTACGCGCTGATGTTTTCCAAACGCCTCCTCGTCCGCAATAACGTCTCGGACCATGATCGCGATCGTGGCCTTCTGTTCAATTCCACCGACGGCTCGCAAATCGTGGGCAACACCGTGATCGGCGGTTTGCAGCCGGCGGCGCGCTGGGCAACGGCGGATAATCGTGGCGAGGACGAAGGCATGTCGCAAGTTGACGCCGGAAACGCGGCCGGGCCGGGAGGGGCGCGTGTCGGTCCGGAAAAATGCGTCTTCATCTACAACACCAACAACAACCGCTTCGAGAACAACTGGTTCGAAGGTTGTGAGATCGGCGTTCACTTCACCGCGGGCTCGGAAGGCAACGCGATTACCGGCAACGCCTTTATCAACAACGCCAATCAGATCAAATATGTCGGCACCCGCCATCTCGACTGGTCCAAGGACAGGCGCGGCAACTATTGGAGCGACAATCCGGCATTTGATCTCAACGGCGACGGAGTCGCCGATACCGCATACCGGCCGAACGACTTGATTGACCGCGTGCTCTGGACGGCGCCGAGCGCAAAGGTCTTGATCAATAGCCCCGCCGTTCAGGTGATCCGCTGGGCTCAAGCGCAATTCCCCGCGCTGTTGCCGGGGGGTGTCGTCGACAGCCATCCGTTGATGGCGCCGAAGGCGCGCCGCAACATCGAGGGCGCCGCGCCATGATACCGACTGTTCACATCACCGAAGTGATCAAACGCTACGGCCGGAACACGGCCGTCAGCGGCGTTTGCTTCGCGCTCAATGCGGGCGAGATGGTGGCGCTGATCGGCCACAATGGCGCGGGCAAGACCACGCTGATGAAGCTGATGCTGGGCCTGCTCCGGCCGACCGATGGGTCGATCGAAGTGCTCGGCGAGAATCCCGCCGCGGGCCAGTTTTCGGCACGCCGCCATCTCGGCTATTTGCCGGAAAATGTCTCGTTCGACACCGCCCTCACGGCGCGCGAAACCCAGGCCTTCTATGCACGGCTGAAGGGCGAGCCGGTTGCCAAGGCGCTGGAGTTGCTCGACGTGGTCGGGCTCGGCGCCGCCGCGGCGCGGCGGGTCGGCACTTATTCAAAAGGCATGCGCCAGCGTCTGGGCCTAGCGCAGGCGCTGATTGGCCGGCCGCGCATCCTGCTGCTCGATGAGCCGACCACCGGGCTCGATCCCGAACTGCGTCAGACCTTCTATGATGTGGTCCAGCGGCTCGCTGCCGAAGGCACCACCGTCCTGCTGTCGTCGCACGCATTGACCGAGCTCGAGGAGCGCGCGGGGCGCGTGATCATCATGAATCGCGGCTTCAAGGTCGCGGACGGCTCGATCGACAAGCTGCGCAATCTGGCGCAACTGCCGACCAAGATCCGGCTCAAGGTCTCGGGTCTCGCACCCGGAGAACTGCCGCACTGGTTGCCAAGTTTCGCGCCCTGTCGCCGGCTGAACGGCCACGTCGTCGAGATCGATGCGGCCCCCGAGCAGAAGATCGAGCTGCTGCGGCATGCGACGGCCGCTGGCACAGCCCTCGAGGATGTTGATGTCATCCCGCCGAATCTGGACGAGCTCTACGCCCAATTTCTGCGGCAGGCGGAGCGAATGCCATGAACGCCGTCACCATCGTTGCGGCCAAGGAAATCCGGCAAGCCGTACGCAATCGCTGGGTCTTCGCGGCGACCTTGCTGCTCGCGGGTCTGGCCTTGTCGCTGGCATTTCTGGGCAGCGCGCCGACCGGCAGCGTCGGCGTGCGCGCGCTGGACGTCATCATCGTCAGCCTGTCGAGCCTGACGATCTTTCTGGTGCCCCTGATCGCCCTGCTGATCGCTCATGATGCGATCGTCGGCGACATGGAGCGTGGCACCATGCTGCTGTTGTTGAGCTATCCCGTCGCGCGCTGGCAGGTGCTGCTCGGCAAATTTCTCGGCCATCTCGCGGTGCTTGCCTTTGCGACCTGCCTCGGTTACGGCGCGGCAGCCGCTGCACTGCTCGTAACCGGAGCCCAGTTTGACGGCGAGGGCCTTGCCGCCTTTGCCGCCATGATCGGCTCCTCCGTGCTGCTCGGCGCAGTATTCGTCGCGATCGGCTATCTCGTGAGCGCACTGGCGCGCGACCGCGGCACGGCTGCAGGCGCCTCGATCGGCCTGTGGCTGTTGCTGGTGCTGATCTACGATATGGCGCTGCTCGGCCTGCTTGTGCTCGACCAGGGACGCGGGATTTCCGGCGCGACTTTGAATGCGCTGCTGCTGCTCAATCCGACCGATGTCTACCGCCTGTTGAATCTGACCGGCTTTGCCAATGTCAGCCTGTTCTCGGGCATGGCGGGGCTCGCCGGCAGCACGAGCTTGTCGGTCGAAAGCCTGCTCGCGACGCTCACGTTCTGGACGCTGGCTCCACTGGCCTTTGCTGCGTTTGCTTTTTCGCGGAGGGAATTATGAAAGGACTCGCCTTGGCCTGCGCCTTGCTCGCGCCCATCGCGCTCGCGGGCTGCAACGAGAAGCCGGCCTCAGCGCTTCCGCCCCCGCACAAGATGACCGCTGAAGCGATCGGGCATTATTGCGGCATGAACCTGCTCGAGCACGGCGGGCCGAAGGGACAGATCCTCGCCGCCAGCCTGATCGAGCCGGTCTGGTTCTCATCGGTGCGTGACACCATCGCTTTCACCATGTTGCCGGATGAGCCGAAGGACATTCAGGTCATTTACGTCTCCGACATGGCCAAGGCGCCGAGCTGGGACAAGCCAGGCGCCGACAATTGGGTCGAGGCGCGCAAGGCGCTGTTTGTGATCGAAAGCCGCGCCAAAGGCGGCATGGGTGGCGAGGAGGCCGTGCCTTTTTCGGATCGCGCCGCCGCGGAGAAGTTCGTCGCCGAAAATGGCGGACGCGTTGTACGCTTTGCCGACGTACCGCACGATTATGTGCTGGGACCGGTCGATGAGAGAGCCGGCGCCGGACCGGACGAGCGCGCCGCTGCGCAATAGGCGACAAATCGAGGAGAGATAAGGCATGGCACGTATGATCTCGCGCCGACGTTTTATCCGCATCAGCGCTGCCGCCGCCGGTCTCGCGGTCGTGCCAGTCGGCCAGATGGCCAAGGCGAATACCAAGCTGTTCACCTGGCGCGGCACAATGCTCGGCGCCACGGCGACGATGCAGATCCATCATTTCGATCAGCGCGAGGCAGAACGGTTGATCATACTGGCCTGCGCGCAAGCCCATCGGCTGGAACGACTGTTCAGCCTCTATCGCAACGACTCGGCGCTGGTTGAGTTGAACAGGACCGGCATTCTTGTCGATCCTGCCGCCGAGTTCGTGGAGTTGCTGACGATATCGCGGCGCTACGCCGAATTGACGGGCGGGCTGTTCGATCCCACCGTGCAACCATTGTGGCAGCTTTATGCGGACCATTTTTCGCAAAGCGCCGCCGATCCTGGCGGGCCACCGCGCGCGGAGGTAAAGGCGGCGCTCGATCGAGTCGGTTATCGCCGGCTCAGCGTCGATCGCAACCGCATCGTTATGCCGCGGGGCATGGCGGTGACGCTGAACGGCATCGCGCAAGGCTATGTCACCGACAAGATCGTCGAGCTGCTGCGCGCACAAGGACTCGATCACAGCCTCATCGACATGGGCGAGACGCGCGCCATCGGGACGCGACCGGATGGCGGACCGTGGGAAGTCGGGATCGCCGATCCCGATGTGGTGGGCAAGACCGCGGCGATCCTGCCGATCGCCGACCGCGCCGTCTCGACGTCCGGCGGCTACGGATTCCAGTTCGACGCCCAGGGCCGGTTCAATCATCTCTTCGATCCGCTAACCGGTGGCTGCGCCAGCCGCTACCGCAGCGTCACGACCGTGGCGACCAACGCGACCGCGGCGGACGCGCTTTCCACCGCCTTCAGCGTGATGGACGAGGCGCAAATCCGGCCCATGCTGTCGGAAGCAGGGATCGAACGAGTTCATCTCATCGACACGAAGGGAAACACTTCCCAGCTCGTCGTGTGAGTGAAGCGAGCTGCTGAATAGGCTCGGCACGACTGCAATCCACTTAACTTGAGCAAGGAGAACTGCATGAGAAAGTATGTCTTCGCGGCACTGTTCATGGCGGCAGGCTTGGGACAGGCCTGCGCCCAGGACGCGGCCGCGGGCGAAAAGGTGTTTGCGGTCTGCAAGGCCTGTCACCAGATCGGTGACAACGCAAAGAATGCCGTCGGTCCGGTGCTCAATGGCTTGTTTGGGCGCAATTCAGGTTCGGTCGAGGGCTATAGCTATTCCGAAGCCAACAAGAAGTCCGGCATTACCTGGGATGAAGCAACATTCACGGACTACATCAAGGATCCCAAGGCCAAGATACCCGGCACCAAAATGGCCTTTGCTGGGATCAAGGACGAGCAGAAGATCAAGGACCTCATCGCCTTTCTCCATCAATACGACAAAGCGCCTGTCAAGCTGACGCATTAGAGCGCGAGCGCGATGGGATTGCCTTGAGATCATCATTGCGCACCATCTGGCAGAGCATGATTGCGGAAAGCCGGCACGCGCTTTTCCGGATCATGCTCTGCTCGCGGCAGCGAGCCGCCCTCTTCTCGCTTATGTGGCCAGGCCAACGGCCGCCTCTCCTCGATGCGCTGGCGCCTTCCCTCCGGCGTCTTCGCCACGCACGACACTAAGGTCTGTCGTCGGGGTCGGCAGCGACGCTGCTTTCCAACCTCCACGACGAGTTGACCGGCCGCCGGCAGACCGGAGTTGCCCAATATAACGATCTGACGACAACGCAATTCAACGACTGAGCCACAATCGCGCCCCACGAAAAGCTAAATCATAAATGTATATTCATTTTCCGAAAATTGGGGGACGTTACAATGCGCCATGAGCAGCAGTCGCTTGCGTCTGTTCAAGACGCAGCCGATTTCAGAATCAACTTCCAGATCACGAGTGGCGGTGCAAGGCATGCCTGCAGCGTCATCATTCGGGCAAGCAGCAAGGCGGGGGCAGCGACCATCTTTCAGGAGAACTGGTCGGCGATCGAGAAACTTGCTCGGGAAAATCTGCTGGCCAGTGCCGAGAGGGCGATCAGGTTGCAAGTCGAGTAGAAGCGCTGATTGGCAGCGATGATTCATAGACCGCGCGTCCGGATTCCTCGTGGATTCGATGCGCGAAAATCTCCGGTCTCATCAAAGCCAGCTTCCATTTGCACCTGACCACCCGCAGGGAGGGTTGGCGTGCGCTCGGTCGAACTCGCGACCGGGCGGATGCGCGGCATTTGCTCGAGCCGTTGGCAGTCCTAATTCCGGATCAACCGCAAACCAGAACGAGCCGGCGCCGAATCCCGCGCGGCGTTTCGACACGCTCCGACCGCAAGCAGCCCGGGTAAACCGCGAGATTGTAGTGGAACGGCACTGTATCGAAATAGCCATGGATGGGACAGAGGTCGGCGAGCTCCGGACCGCATGGGGTCAGCGGATACAGCCGTGAACGCGCCAGCGCTGACGAAGATGCCCCGCTGAGGACAACCGCCGCGACGACGGCGGCAACTGCGATCCGAAAAGATTTTGACATGCCCCTTCCCTTTATTTGCTCACGGCTGTTGCGCAGCTATCGCCTCGCTGGCGCACGAAAACGAAAGAACTCCCTGGCAAAGCCCAGCGCAGACCGCTCTCCGCTCTTCGATCGATAGGCCAGCAAGGTCTTCGCCGCCTCACTCGGCAGCACCGAGCCGAGCACGAAGAAGGCCATCATAGCAAGCTTTACCTTGAGAGAATAGGGTTCGGCCGCAAGCCCGGCGAGCAGCATGGGCAGCGCCGTGAGGCGCGGCCGATGACCGGATACGATATCGAGGCAGAATTTGCGCTCACGATAATAGAATGCGTCGCGGCACTGTACGAGCTGGCGCCCCGGCGCAAGCCGCTGCACAACGCGCCGCAGATGCTCCGTCCGCACCACGAACCGGTCGATGTCGCGCTCGATTATTCCTGCCGTCGGAATCTGACCGAAGCGCGAATCATTGCGACCGTGGACGCGATAATAGCCCAGCTCCTCAGACAGGCTTACAACGTCTCCGAACAGCGGTGCGGCAAATAGGATAATGCCGTCCACCGCTTTGTCATAATCGACTTCTCGCAACAATTCGCAGACATCGCGACGAAAGACGTTCCCTGACGTTGGAGGGGTCTTGTAGACGCCGCGCCTGAGCACCTCGTCCAGCAGGCCCTCGCGATCCCGGAATGCGTCCAGCGAGGAAAATGCTCCCATTGGACGATCATCGGCATCGATCAACGTAAGTGCGAACTGAATCTTCGCGACCCGCTCGTCGAGCTCATCGATCAGCGCAGCGAGCGAACCGGGCTTCAACTCATCATCCGCGTCGAGGAACAGCACGAATGGCGCCTGCGTCCGCTCAAGGCCGTAGACGCAGGCGCCCAACTGGCCTCGATTATCGATCCGGAACGCTCTGGCGCCGCAGCGTCCAATCGCCTGCCACGAGCCGTCGGTTGACCCATCATCGACGACAACAAGTTCGCAGTCGTCGCGCTTCTGATCCAGGACGCTATTGATCGCCCGCTCGACAAAAGCCTCATAGTTGTAGCAGGTGATGATCACGGCGAGCTTCGCAGCGTCGCGGCTGGCGCTTTCCGAACAGCCCTGCCGGATCTCAGTCTCTGGTCCGGTCACTTCGCTGGTTTCAGGCGCGTCCATGGATTTGGCGAGACGCCTCCTCATAAATATCGAGCGTCCGACGGGCAACGCGCTCGATGGTCAGATAGTCCAGATTGAACTGGCTCTTGCTCCTCCACTCCGTGAGCGTTTCCGCGTTCTCGATCAGTGAGCCCAGCGCCTGCGCGAGCGCGGCCGGATTTCGGGACGGGACCAGAATGCCAGCTTTGCCGTGCTCCAGCAGCTCGGGAATGCCATCGACATTGGTGGCGACGATCGCGCAGCCGGCTTCGCGTGCCTCCGACAACACCAGAGGGGCGGGATCGGCGTGAGACGGCAGCACGAAAATGTCTGCGCCGAGCAGAAACGGAAAAGGATCGTCCTGAGCGCCCATGAAAGTCACGGCCTGAGCGCAACCTAACGAGTTCACCTGGGCCATATATTCCTCGCGGTGCGGACCATCGCCCAGAACATATAAGCGCGCCGCTGGATGGCTCTTGTAGAGCAAGTCGAACGCGGCAAAGAGATCCGGCAGCCCCTTCCGCGGATGCTGGCCACCGACAAAGATGATCGATGGCGACTGAAGGGAGCGCGGAGCACGATCTTTCCCGGCGAAGCGGGCCGCGCCGATGGTTCCGTTCAGAACCACGCGGATGCGGGATTTGTCGATCCCGCGCTTTTGCATGGACTCGCCGACGGCTGCGCTCACGGTGATCACCCGCGTGCCAAGCCCCATCAGGATCGCGCTCTTCTCGAATTCGTTGTGAACTGTCGTCACCAGAGGGATGCCGAGCAGCTTGCATACCGGCCAGGCCAGCACGGCGCTCGTCATCATATGGGCATGCACGACCTCTGCACGCCAGCGGCGCGCCGACCGGTAAAGCGTCGCGACTGACTTCACGAGCTCGGCCGGCCGGCGCTCATGGCTCACCAACATCGTTTCGACATTGTTGGCCGCAAGCAGCTCGTCAAAGTCGCCTCCGCCGCTCGCGATCGCGACCTGATGGCCCAGCTTGGACTGAGCGCATGCCAGATCGACGGCCGCATGGACATGTCCATTCAGGCGTCGCGTGTGGTTGAGGAGCTGCAAAATACGCATGACGAGCCCGCCGCACCGAAATGGCTAAGGATAGGAATGTCCTATCCATCTTCGCAAGCCCAATCTTTGGCGCGATGCATTTGCCGTTGGCAAACGCTGAACGCCATTTCCGGGCAGCGGCTTCCGACCGTCAGAAAAAGGTCAGGCCGGAAGCCTAGTCTCGCCCGATGCTTTCGAGCTTAGCCACGTCTAGTTAAGCGGCGCAGCGATTTCATGCACCGCGGAGTTAACATTCCGCACGGTCGTCGTCGTATTGTTTATGAGCGTCAACAATTTGTAGTAATCCACGACCCGGGCATTGGCGACATACATCACGTCTTTCGTTCGCATCTGGAAGCCAGACGCAAGCAGCATGCCGGATGGGTCACGCAAATTGAGTCGGTAGATCGTCGGTATTCTGTCGTAGATGAAACGCGTGGTATCGACGCCGAGCTTGTTCAGGAACGGACGGTCCTCGTACCTGTAGACGTAGACTTCGCTCGGATCGGACTGCTGATCGTTAAGTCCGCCCGACTTACCCAGCGCCTGGGCAAGCGTCAGCGTTTCGACATCGAACGGGATTTCGGAATTGAAGCCAAAAACGTTCTGATTCAATGCGCCCAGCGCGGTGAAGGTCGGCGATTCACGCGTAACGAAGACCACGTCCCTCGCACGGACAAAAATGTTCTCGCTCGGATCGTGAACAACGCGGCTCAACAGGACCTTTGCACGCCTGCCGTCCCGCTGCAGCGTGACGTAACTTTCGATCGCTTCGAACTTCGGGCCGCCTGCACGCGCAATCACCTGCAGCAAGCGCTCGCCGGAGCTGTTCAGCGGCAGTGCGCCCGGCGTGTTCACGTCGCCCAGAACGCTGACGATGTTTGAATGCTGCTGGTTCAGGCTGACGACCACTTGCGGTTCGATCGCGCGGTTGCGCAAGCGCTCGACGATGGTGTCCTGAATGGCAGGTATCGTGCGTCCCGCCGCCGGAATCGACCCCGCATAGGGGACGTGAATATTGCCTTCCTGATCGACCTCTTGGACGGGCACGTCGACGAAATTGCCGGGGCGCGCGCCTGACGCCGTCCCGGGAGTGAAGAGGCCGCCGGGCTGGGCTTCGAAGATCGAAATATTGAGGAAATCGCCGACCCCGACCACCTGAAGCTGCTTGGGCCGCCTGTCGCTAAATGTTCCTTTGAACGTCACGAGGTTCGGCTGGGATAGAAAGCCGATCGTATCAGCACTCACGTCGACTAGGGCGTAAGGCAACGAGGCGGTGGACCTGATCCCAGCGGTCGCATTTGCATTAACATCGTCGCTTCGCGGGCCGGTTCCCGGCAACAGCGAGCAGGCGGGCAACGAGCCCGCGAGAATAATAGCTAAGAAACGGACACTCAGTCCTTTGGCCATCAAATAAATCTCGCCACAACTACTACTCATCCTGGGTTCCATCGCCCGAATACAACGCAAGTCACGGGTCAACGGACTCTCAGATAGAAAAAACCTGAGATTCACCATGGGATTACAAAGCTGATCCCTTCCGAAACCCTTAAAGGCTGAGTCCCCTCCGCGATAAAGTTACAGATACACGCCCTCGACCGGAAGCGAAGTGAGGCGGGTGGATGGTCTTTCTGCGGCTCCGTTGCATCTAAACCACAGGCGAGCCGGCATACTGCATAGAAAGTAGGCAGCTCGCTCATTTGACGTCAGAGCGTCCACCCTTCGGACGACGGAGCATCGTTGCTATCGGGGCTGCAGGCGCGAATTAATTCAGCGCTGAAGGTCGGCAGGGATAATTTCCACCATTTCACATCGCCTATCCCAAAAAATGCGCTGTCCTCTCGTCGGCAGGTGTGATTCACTGTGGCCGACCGTGTCATTTTTTGGGGCAAATTGCGGCAGGGCGCCGCTTCAGGCGTTGCCCCTAAGCCGGAGGCGTTCATCTCCGGTCGGTATTATGTTATTCTCATTCTTCTTCGCGTTTCGAGACTTGATGTGGGCGCCGTTTTGGTGCCGACGAAGGAGCGGGAATGGAATACGCCGCAGGTGCATTGGCAGTTCTCGGAGTGATCCTCGGTCTCAGATTCCGGTTTCGCGTCTTACTGCCGTTCGTGATGCTGCTTTTCCTGGCGTGCGTGCTGTTCTCCTTTGCCCGTAGCCTCAGTTGGCTCGAGACATTGCTGATAGTTCTGATCTCGCAGGCGATCCTGCAGGGTTGTTATTTCGGCGGACTGCTGATCCGCCGCGCCTTCAAATTCGCTCAACGCAAGCTGCCGCGGTCGTGGTCGGAAAGAGTCCGACTCTAATTGATGCCCGTCCCGGCGCTCGTGCTGTCACTCCATGACACCGCCTCGGCGCTTCGCCGTCACTTCGCAACGACCATCAGCGAGTAACCACCGAGCAGCCGCACGGCCAGATCGGGCTCAAGTGCGAACATCAGGCGTCGCGGCAACCGCATCAGACGGCTTGTAAAAGCCTGGTTCGGCAATTCCAGACGGCTTGCCGTATAGCAATGATCGACGATCGTATACCCGCAATCTTCCAGCGTCGCCAACGCCGATTGCTTGAAGAAATAGTGGATGTGCCCCACGTTGCGCCTGAGTTCAGCAATGGGCCAAGCGCGCAAGATCGACTGCGCGGAAAGATCAAGGGGAATGTGAAATATCTTGAACGTCGCGATCGGCTGCAGCTTCTTGATGAACGAGATGTAGTCCTCAACGTGCTCGATCACGTCGATGACAAGAAGGAGATCGAAATTCACGTCAGTCTCGGCCAAGAGATCCTTCAAATAGAACTTCGTATTCGGCGTCTCTTTTCGCGTTGCCCGATCGAACGCCACCGGAGAGATTTCGTAACCTGAGAGACGAGCGGCGGGGAACGCCTTTGCAAGGTTCAGCAGGATTTCACCGGTGCCACAGCCCACCTCGCAGATCCGTTCGTGCGGAAGGTTGTTGCGCTTGATCATCCGCTCGATATGACCGGCTTTCCAGGGCGAGTCTTCCTCATGCCAGGTCGGATTCTTCTCCGCATAGGCCTCGCCCTCGTACATCTCCTTCATCTCTCGTCCTCTTCGGTAAGCCGAGACTCAACTCGATCAATTGCCAGCGTGATGCTCAAGAACGGATTGTCGGAGCGAGTCCGCCAAATCCGAGTACAGTATTCGCGTGTCGTAGCGGCTTCGCACAGTTTCCACCGCGGCTTCTCCGAGCCGCTCCCGATGCGCCCACGCATCCAGGATTCCGGCAGCCAATGACTTGACGTCGCCGACCGGAACAAGCCTGCCATTTGCACCGTCCGTGACGAGTTGTTCGAACGCTCGAATGCGGCTGAGCACCACCGCTGCGCCGCACGCCATCGCCTCCAACACCGCCAAAGCCACGGCTTCGTTGGAGGAAGGCATCGCGTATACGCCGCAGCGACGAAGAAGATCGCGCACCTCGGAGCGTCCCAAAAACCCATGAAATCTCACGCGGCCTGCCAAATGCAGGTCGCTCGCGAGCCGCTGCAACATGTCTTTATCGGGTCCGGTCCCGACGATATCCAGGCTCCACTCCTGCGGCAGTTCGGCCATCGCCCGGATCAGGTCACTGGTACGCTTCTGCTTGTTCGTCAGTCGCGCCACCGTGAGGACGGTCTTGCCGCGCTTCGCCGCGGAATCCGGAAAAAACTCGGAGACGTTGCATCCGTTGGGCTGCAGCTTCGGCCGCCCCCCATAGCGACGGACGATGCGGCATTCATCCTCGGTTTGGCCGTAGCAAAGCCCTGCTCTCCTGAACGCGCTCCGTTTGAAGAGCTTCACAACGCGATCCGACAGGCCGCCGTGATCGGCGCCGACCACAGGCACTCCGACGCGATGCACGAGATGGTCAAACCTTCCGCTCCAATACTCCTGGATGTAGAGCAGATCGATCTTGTCCGCGATCATCGCCTCGCGAAGAGGTCGCATGAACGCCACGGTGTTGAGGCGCTCTTCCGCGTACAATGACCACCGCGTGAGCCGGCTCAACCGCTTCACCCATACCTGTTCGATCAGCCTGTAGGAGGGATGGAGCGGAAGAAAGCGAACCGCAATTCCGGCGTCTGTCTCATGCCTTCCGCTTTCGCGCAGCGCGGGAATGTAGATGACCGGCCTAACGCCGTTCTCAAGCAGACCTCGGGCATAGTACCACGCCCAATCATTTCGATAGCTCGCCAGATAGCTTGCCCGCGTCTGGCCTTGAATCCCGCCGAAGAAGCCCTCGAACGAGCCGCAACTCAGCAGCATCGCTACGTTGAGGGATTCTCCTCCGCTATCCGCCGATACGTCCGCCGATCGAGCCAAAGAATGCACTACTCTTCCTCTGGTGGAAGCCCTCGACCATGAGAGCTAATTCGGAAAAAGAACTTCCGCCGACTTCGTCTTCAAATCGAAATGCGCTCGCGCATTGCCTGAAATCTCATGAAGGGCCGCCATGCCATCGGGCTCGCTTCAAATATTTCCATCGGACAAGCGGCGCTCGGAGCGCACATACCAACCATCCCATTGCGAAAACTCCTCAAACACGCGTTGGTATCCCTGGCGGGCCAACAGCGCGGCAATGGCGGCTTCGGTTTTCCTATTCTGCTCGACCGAAATCAGCTCGATGACATGGCGCGAAAAGTCGAAATTCTTCAAAATGTCGTATTCGCTTCCCTCGGTGTCGATCGACATATAGTCGATCCTGGTGGGGGCATGGTGGTCCAAGAGGAGCTGATTGAGCGATACGGTCTCGACGTCGATCTCTGCTCCACCGGAACGCACGTCCGCAAAATGGTCGCCGCCTGCAAATTCCGCTACTCCACTTAGCTCGGGGTCGACGGCATCCGTCGTCAAGAATCGAACTTTCCTGCCCGAGGCCGAACTTACGCAGCGGTGATCGATAGCCGAATTGCGGTTCTCAGCGAGTGCCGAGTGCCAAAACGGATTGGGCTCCGCCAGAATGCCTTGCCAGCCATATTCTTTCTCGAGCAACCACGTATTGCTGTTCACATATCCGTTCGTAGCCCCGAACTCGACGAAGAAGCCGCCTCGCCTTTCGCCGAGTTCATGAGCCACCCACAGATCCTGCAGGATTTGCGATCGCGATTGATGCCGGTTCAGGAAGCAATAAGCAAGGAACCGAAACTCCCCCATCTGACTGAAGCGCTCCGTTTCCACTCGCTTCAGGCGGATCGAGTTGAAAAGCATTCTGCGCAGAGAGGTGCTCTCCGCGGCCTTATGCGCTCCATAAGCAAGAGCTGAAATGCCGCGCTTCGTGAGCTGAAGCATTCCTAATCTCCCCGGTCGAGCCAGTCTCGGGAGCGACCGGCATGACACTGACGTGACAATTAAGTATAGGCTTGGTGCAATTTTCCAGTGGCCGCAAAGACCTATGCGACTGGCACGCAAAATGCTATTAGAACCACTGGAACTAGGCAATCGGTCATTTTTGATTTCTATAGGCTTGGGGTTAATTCTCGGGTGTTCGGAAGGGAGAAGCAGGCACACATCTGAGTGGAGAATTGTAAGTCATAGGAGAGTGGAGCTTCCGCGGCTACCATGACACTCAATATATTTTCTGATTTGGCGGTTGGAGCCGATTTGATCTCCACCGACGTATTTGACACACTTTTGCTACGCCGGCTTCGTTCAGAGCGCTCACGAATTGCGCGAGGTGAGCGTCTATTCGGCAAGCTGCTCGCTTCTCGCGGCTGGCGAATTGATCATGACCTGCTCATGAGCGCCAGACTGGATGCCCAGCGGCTTGCATTTCGAGCACTGGACATTCGCGGAGCGGGCGAGGTACGGCTGACCGACATCATTGTCCGGCAATTGGATGTGCTGGGCCTTCCCAGCTCATTGCTCGACGAACGCCTGAGCATTGAGCTGCAGGTCGAGAAAGCCTCTCTCGTCGCCAATAGGCCACTGGCTGCGATCTTGCGCGCGCGCCGTAACGCCGGCGCAAAGATCGTCGCGGTCAGTGACACCACGCTTTCCGCCCAGGCGCTCGCGGAACTCATACGGCACTTCCACGGGCCGGACCTGGTCGACCGCGTCTACAGCAGCGCCGATCACGGGCGCACGAAGCGAGATGGCGACCTATTCCTCACCGTGGCGGAGATGGAGAACACGCGCTTCGACAGGATCCTGCATATCGGGGATGATCTGCAAGCCGACGTGCGGACGCCGTCGGCCCGCGGGATTTCCGTCGTTCACGTGCCTCGTCCTCCTTATCGTCGCTACCGACGAATGGCGGATGCGGCCCTGACCGAAGCCCGGCGCATCGGGGCACGACGAGCACGCGTTGCGAGAGCGGCTGTTCCCAAAGTGGAGAACGCATTCGATTTCGGGAAGTCCGTTCTCGGACCGATCGTAACTCAGTTCTGCCTGCGTATTTGGCTATACGCCGCGCAGGTCGAGACGTGCGACCGGGCAAGCTTGCTGTTCTGTGCGAGAGGCGGGATCGGGATAAGAGAGGTCTTCGAACGCGTGTTGGCAAGACTCGGTTTGCCTCTCTCGATCGCACGCGAAAACATCATGATCTCGCGGCTGATCGCGGCCCGCGCCGCGCTGCTGGTCCAGAGCAGCTCGGCACTTGAAGAACTGGGACGCGAATTTCGAGGAGGCTCGTTTGCGGACGTCGCAAAGGCCTTGGGTGGGAGAACATATCAACTTTCGCCGGAATGGCAGCAGCCGTTCGCGCCGAAGCGCTTCCCAATGCTGCTGTTCGGCAGGTCGGGGAGCGAGGTACTGGCCGACATTGAGCAGCAGAACGCATTGTTCGTTCGGCATTTTGCCAAGCTGCGTGGTGACGCCGCGCGCATCGTGTTCTGCGATACCGGTCTCTACGGCAGTACACAGCGACTGCTGGCCCATGCCTTCCCGGCGCTTCGGATCGAGACCATTCAGTTCGCCCGCGCGAATTACAAAGGCCACGGCGAAGAGCACTTCCCGAAGGTTGCCGGCCTCCTGGTCGAGCAGAACTATTACAGTCCCTTCAATGTGCATTCCTGCGTTTTGCGCTATTGGCATCTGATCGAAAGCTTGTTCGAGCCGAGAATTCCGTCTGTTCGCACCTTCGCGGAGGACGGACCGGACGCGGTGACGGCCAACTGCGGTGAAATCGGATACGGTTCAATAGATCCCAGCCGGGGCAACAGCCTTCTCTCCGGCGCACTCAGCTACGTTGACAGCCTTGCGATCGGTGGCGGCGCCATCGCCTTGCGGGACGCGGAAGCGGCCTGGTTCTGCCTGAAAAGGGCGATCACGCGACCGACATCTGACGAGTTGCGATGCCTGGAAGTTGGCGGCCGGTCCGTCGATTTTGGCCGCTCCGATATGCTTCGCGTCCTGTCGGCGGCATCGCCGAGGCCGTGGCTGAGCAGGCTGGCATCGGTTCGAACCCAATTGTGGCGCGAGGGCGCCATAGCGCGCGAATTTCCGGTGCTGAGATACGCTCTCCTGCCAATGCTCGAGTCTGCTTATTCCCTGCGGGGAATGTTCGCTCGCCAGCGTTAACGGGCACGCAGGTGGAGCGCTCTTGTGCGAATTGGAAGCAAGTTCAACCCGGTATGTCCCCTGCTCTTCGTAGCACGGCCAGCACAGCGAAGCCGTATTCCGCGGCCATGATGATCAAATGAGACGATCACGATTGCACGGCTTGAGACGAGAACTCGCGGAGCATGTCCGATGAGCATAGAGCCGATCGGGTTCCTGACGATCTTGGTCGGCCTGCTGGCGATGCGGCTCGGATATCGCGCCGCGTTTGCCAGTGTGATCGTCGCTGCTCTGTTTGGGGCCGCTGCGGCCATTTTGATCGGCGGAGCAAACATACAGCCGGCACATCTGCTTCTGGGCTTTGCGCTCGCCTCAATGCTCGCGCGGCCGTCCGAAACTGCTGCGGCGGTTGCCGCCGTTCGCTCCGGCCAACCCGGCTTCTGGCTTTTGTGCCTGGTGGTCTATGGGGTGACGAGTGCGATCGTGATCCCGCGTCTGCTCGCAGGCGGTCCGCAGATCGTCCCGTTGGGGACCTCGGAATATGCCAACACCGGCACGACGGTGCCCCTTGGCCCGGTGTCCAGCAACTTTACCCAGTCCGTCTACATGATCGCCGATCTCATTTCTTTCGCACTGACGGTCGCGATCGCATCCACGCAGGCCGGCTTTCGCACGGTGACTTCGGCGGTACTGGCCTTTGCCGCGGGGAACGTTCTGCTCGCAGTGCTGGACATCGGCACCTACACGACAGGGACACAGGCCCTGTTGGATTTCATTCGCAACGCCCAGTACACGCTCCACTTGGATGACGAGGTGTACGGCTTGAAACGTATTGTCGGCTCCTATCCGGAAGCATCCGCCTTTGCCCGCGCAACGCTCGGCGCGCTTGCCTTCACCGGCACGCTATGGCTCTGCGGCCGATATTCGCCATGGACCGGCCCTCTCGCAATGGCCTCGCTGGTCCTCGTCGTGCTCTCTACGTCGTCAACCGGGCTTGCAGGCACGCCGGTGGTCGTCCTGATGCTGTACCTGACGTTGATGCTGCGTGGCGGCTTTCACCCAAGCCGCCCGCTCAGCTCGGCCATCGCGCTGTGCGCGCCAATTGTCATTGCCGCCGTGACGCTTGCCGTGCTTCTCAACGACGCGGCCGCGGAAACGATACGCAACTATTTCGATCTGTTGATCTTCAGTAAATCGTCGTCGGATTCCGGAATCGAGCGCAGCTCCTGGAATGCTTACGCGATCCAGAATTTTTTTGATTCACTCGGGATCGGCGTCGGGCTCGGCACGGTACGCACGTCAAGCTTCCCTGTCGCGCTCATATCGAGCGTTGGCGTGCTTGGAACCGCTTTTTATCTGCTCTTCGTAGCATCAGCGCTGCTGCGACGACGAGGCCTACGAGGCTCGTTTCCCGCGGACGTTCGCATGGCCGCCCGCAATGCCTGCTTGGCACTCATCATCGGAGATACTCTCGCGGCCCCGAGTATCGAACAGGGGCTGCTGTTCTATGTCCTTGCCGGGCTCGCTTGCGCCGAACCCGAGCGCGAATTTCAGGAAATCGAAGTGGCGGCCCATCGACCAGTAGGATTAAGAGCATGAGCTCCCCGGCAAGCTTCGGCGTGAACGGCCGCTATTTGACCCAACCGGTGACGGGCGTTCAGCGCTACGCAATGAACGTGATTGCGGCAATGAACGAAGCCCTTGCCGATACTGCCGAGCAAGCGCCAATCATTGCGCCCGTTTCGGCTCGCGATCCGGGACTGCGGGCGATGCCGCTCATCACCGCAGGACCGCTGAACGGGCATCTCTGGGAGCAGCTCGTGCTTCCCGCACGGTGGCCGGGACGTCTGCTCAACCTCTGCAATACGGCGCCGGCCATCAAGGCGGATCAGGTCGTCTGTATCCACGACACCAACGTCTTTGCCGCACCCGAAAGCTACGGCACGGCCTTTCGTACGACATACCGTCTGCTGCAGCCGCTGCTTGCGCGGCGAGCGGCGAGGATCACAACCGTCTCGGCCGATTCCGCTCGCCAGATCGCGCGGCATCTGCCGATCCGCGCCGCGGACATCGTCGTTCTTCCCGACGGCCATGAACATGCCCTCGCTTGGGATCCCGCGCTTGCACGCGCGGCGCCCTCGATCGTGTCAGAAGCGGGACGCCGCTTCGTATTCGCGCTGGGCTCGCGCGCTCGGCACAAGAACCTGCAGTTGGTTCTCGACATCGCTCCCGAACTTGCCGCGATGGGGCTTGACGTGATCGTCGCGGGCGGAGGCGCCGGGATCTACGCCGCGGAGAAACTGTCCGCTGCGCCAAGTGTGAAGATGCTGGGCTATGTCACCGACCACGACATAGCCTATCTGATGGATCACGCGCTTTGTCTGCTGTTTCCCTCCTGGACCGAGGGATTCGGGCTTCCGATCGTCGAGGCGATGGCGCGGGGCTGCCCTGTCGTCTCGTCCGACCGTGCAAGCATGGCCGAAGTCTGCGGGGACGCGACCCTTCTGGCCGCCCCAGACGATCCCGCCAACTGGGTCCGCCAGGTGCGCCGGCTCGCAACATCGGCAGAGCTGCGGAACGATCTCGCCGGACGCGGCCGCGAGCGAGTCCAAATGTTCTCCTGGAACAAGACCGCCGCGGGATATCTCGACCTCATGCGCGCGCCAAGAACCTATCGTCCACCACAGGCCGCTGAAGATCGGCCTTTGCCCAGCATCGCCGTGGTGATCGCAACGCGGGGGCGCGGCGAGATCGTTACAGCTACGCTCGCTCACCTGCTCAAGACCCAGACGCTGAAACCGGCTGCCGTCATCGTGTCATGCGTCGTCCCGGAAGATGCGGGCACCGCCGCCGACCTGCCCGGCGTCACCGTTGTGCTGGGGGCACCGGGGCTTCCGACTCAACGAAACACGGGATTGGCCGCGCTGGATTCTTCAGTGGACCTCGTGGCCTTCTTTGACGATGATTTCGTGGCCGACGCGGGTTGGCTGGAGGCTGCCGCGCGAGCCTTTCGCGACGAACCCGACGTGGCCGGTTTCACCGGACATGTTGTCGCCGACGGCATCCTGGGACCGGGTCTAAGCTTTGAAGATGCGCTGGAGATTCTCGCGACCGAAAAGCATCCGGTCTCTCCATCTCGGATCGAGCCCTTCAGCCCGTATGGCTGCAACATGGCTTTCCGTCGATCGGCCATTGCCGGCCTGCGATTCGACGAACGGCTCGTGCTGTACGGCTGGCAGGAGGATCGCGACTTCGGAGGATCTGTCGCAAAGCGCGGCGGAAGGCTCATCAAATGCTCGAGCGCGCGCGGAGTCCACATGGGAGTGAAGGGCGGAAGGGTCGCAGGCGATCGGCTCGGTTACTCGCAAATCGTGAACCCGATTTACCTGCTGCGCAAGGGCACGATGACCGGCGCACAGGTCGCAAGGCACATCTTCGGGAATGTGGCCAAAAATCTGATGCGCGCGCCCAAGCCCGAGCCCTTCATTGATCGACGAGGTCGGCTCAGAGGAAATCTCCGAGGTTTCGCCGACGTGCTGAGGGGGCATATCGAACCGGAGCGCGCGGCCGCCATCATGCCTGTCGTTCGAGAGAAACGGACATCTGCCCGGACTGCGCTGTCTCCATCGGAAGGCAGAGGCGATGGTGTTAGCTAGGATCGCGGACGGATCTTGGGATCCGCCTCAACGGTCGTGCCGAGGCGACAGGAGCAGGCGAGCGAGAGATGACTCGCGCCGATCCAGCGCCCGGCCATGTCATACCTGGTTGTCATGAGGAGCGTCGGATGAACAGCTCGATCCCCGGAATACACGCGTGCCTCGTTGCGTTGAGCATTTCTGCCGCGCATGCGGCTCAAGCCGAGACCGCCCAATCCTGCCAGCTTCATCCTGTGCTGCTTGAGGATTTCAACGACTTCAGCATCGCATCCAGCCGGATCGGTCCCGCGCGATGGACAGCCCACACGCCCTGGGGTGGCGATTTCGGCGACGCGAGGTTCGCCGATCCGGGACTGGGAGGGCCGTTCAAGGTTGAGAACGGAATGCTCTCAATCACGGCTCGGAAAGATCGGGAGGGCCGGTGGACGTCGGGCCTGATCGCCGCGGCCGATGCATCCGGCGCCGGCAGCGGGACGCGTTACGGCTATTTCGAAGCGCGGATGAAGATTCCGCCGGGTCCAGGCACGTGGCCTGCATTCTGGCTTGCCGCGCTCAAGCCCGCGAACGTCTCTGACGGCAACGTCGAACTCGACGTTATCGAATATTATGGCCAGTTCACGTCCGTTTATCAGTCCGTCCTGCACATTTGGTACAAGGACCCGCAAAAGCACCGCGGCAATGCCGAGAAGATCAACGTACCGGACGGCTCACTGGTGCAAGACTTTCACACATACGGCGTCGATGTCTCGCCGCAGGCGATCGTGTTCTTTCTCGACCGCAAACCTGTCTGGAGCCAGCCAACGCCTCCCGAACTCGATGGGCCGCTGTACCCCGTGGTAAATCTGGCGCTTGGAAGCGGCTGGCCGATCGATAAGACACCCAATCCGTCCACGCTGCTCGTCGACTATGTCCATGTCTACGGGCGCGACGCCGGGCCTCCGGAAGGGTGTCCTCCGGGGCCTGCTGCTTTGCCGCCGGATGTCCCGAACAAACCCTGACCCTTTCGGACCGAGGCCATACGCATGAAAGCAATGTCATGAAAGTCGCCATCGTTCATTACTGGCTCGTCGGCATGCGAGGCGGCGAGAAGGTGATCGAAGCTCTCTGCGAAATGTATCCGCAGGCCGACATCTACACGCACGTCTATGTTCCGGAGATGGTCTCGGAACGGATCCGCCGCCACCGCGTCATTCCCACCTTCATCAATCGGCTGCCGCGCGCTGCGCGTATGTACAAGACCTATCTGCCCCTGATGCCACTGGCTCTCGAGCAGCTCGATCTCCGGGACTACGATCTCATCATCAGCAGCGAATCAGGCCCAGCCAAAGGCATCATTGCCCCGTCCAGCGCGGTCCATGTCTGCTATTGCCACACGCCCATGCGCTACATCTGGAACATGTATCATGACTATCGAGCAGACGCTGGCCTCCTGGCACGATGCATGATGCCCACTCTCACGCATTACCTGCGGATGTGGGATGTCGCTTCGGCCGCGCGCGTCGACAGCTTCGTGGCGAATTCCGCCACCGTCGCGGACCGCATCCGCCGCTATTATGGCGCAGCCTCGACCGTCATTTACCCCCCGGTCGATACGGAGGCGTTCTCGACAGCGGCCTCATCCGAAATCGGCGAGTACTATCTCATGGCTGGCGAGCTGGTTTCCTACAAGCGACCAGACCTTGCCGTGCAGGCCTTCAATGAACTCAAAATGAAGCTCGTCGTGATCGGGGGCGGCGAAATGCTGGGAGAGCTGCGTCGCCTCGCAGGTCCCACCGTTTCGGTATTGGGACCGCAGCCGTTTGACGTGCTCAAAGAGCACTACGCCCGATGCCGCGCTCTGATTTTTCCCGGTGAGGAAGACTTTGGAATGGTGCCGGTCGAGGCGATGGCGAGCGGGCGTCCTGTTGTTGCGTTCGGACGCGGGGGTGCGAAGGAGACCGTAGCAAAAGGCCACACCGGCGTGTTCTTTGAAAAGCAAACGGTCGAGGCGGTCATAAAGGCCGTCAGGAGCCTCGCTCACATGGATATCAACTCGGAAAGGATAGCAGCCCACGCCAGACAATTCGGCCGCGAACAGTTCTTTCGCAAGATGCGCACCCACATCGATTCCCTGCTCGCCCAACGGTCCGATGCCGCCGAGCCGAAGCTCGCCAGCATCTGACCGGTCGAACGACAGCAGGGAGGACCAATTGAGCCCGATTTCCGATCACGCGCGCGTGCACTTCTTGAGCAGAGCCGCCGCAAATATGTGCTCAGTCAGGCTGGGCCACCAAGCCTTGTCGCGTCTGGGCCGAATTCGTGGTCTTGAACAAGCTCTTGCAGCAAACTAAGGTTCTTCGCTGATTGATCTTGGCGGATCGACCAAAGGGTGAATTCGCGCTATCGTCTGACATCCTGCCGTCAAATTGGACCGTAAGATACCGCTGACGGTCTCCGAAAGTATGTTAGGCTTATTGACTTATACTTGTTTATAAACTCGAGTTGAGGGCCGTGCATGAACATTGCCGGTGGGTTTCGATCCTTCACAGCCGCTGCCGACGCGCCCGATCTCGGAACACGATCTCTCGTGCATCTGCGCGATTTCCTAAGCCGCGAATGGCGAGTCATCGCGCTGGCGACTGCTTTATCGTTGGCTATCGGCGCAGCCTACGTCGCGACCGCGCCTCGCAAATACACCGCGCAAACGGACATGATCATCGACACCAAGAAGATTACTTGGACCCACAGTGACATGTCCGCGGAAACGCGCACTGTCGATGATGCCACCGTGGAAACCGAACTCGAGACGACCAGATCTGAAAGAGTCGCCACGAATGTCGTTCGTCAGCTTAATCTGACCCAAGATCCGGAGTTCGTCGGGTCTGGGCACGGAATCAAGGCCCGCATTCTCGCCCTATTCAGGCGCGGGCCCGAGCAGACGCCATCAAACGACGAACTCATGCGGCGCGCACTTTCCGTGATCAAGGAAAATCTGCGCGTAACCCGATTGGGGCGCAGTTACGTCGAGCAGATTACGTACACATCCCTCGACCCGGAAAAAGCCGCCAAGATCGCGAACACGTTTGCCGAGGCCTATATCGAGGACCAGTTGCAAGCGAAGTATGAACAGACCCGACGGGCGAGTGAATGGCTCGAGAAACGGATTGGCGAGCTCCGCCAGCAGGCCAGCGACGCGTACAAGGCGGTTCAGGACTTCAAGGCCGAGAACAGCATCATCATTGGCGTGGACGGCAAGCTGGCGAGCGACGTCGAGCTGGACCAGCTTGGGATTGCCCTGGCCAAGGCTCGCGCCGACACCAGCCAGGCCAAAGCAAAGCTCGAGCGTATCCAGCGTGTTCTCGAGCAGCGCCCAAACAACACCGATGATTTCAGCATTCCCGACCCGGTCGTCACGGACGCGTTGAGCAGCCCCGTCATCACAAAGCTGCGGCAGCAATTCCTCGATGACCAGAACAAACAGGCGGAATGGAGCGCCAAGTATGGCGCCACTCACATTGCGGTCAAAAACCTGCGCGCGGAAATGGCCGCGCTACAGAACTCGATCTGGGACGAGATTTCCCGCATAGCGGAGAGCTACAAGAGCGAGCTCCAAATCGCCAAGAGCCAGGAAGAAGCCATCGACAAGCGGATGCTTGAGGTCTTCCAGAAGTCCGGCGCGACGAGGCAGGCACAGGTTCGTCTGCGCGAGCTGGAAACTGGTGCCAATACCTACCGCGGAATTTACGAGACGTTCCTGTCGAGATTCACGCAATCCGTGCAGCAGCAGTCATTTCCTTCGACCGAAGCCCGCGTCGTGACCGATGCGCCTGTTCCGCGCGCCCCGAGTTCGCCGAAGATCGCCATAACTCTCGCGTTTGCGGCCCTCTGCGGACTGGGGCTAGGGGTGATGTCTGCGATCGCCCGCGAGCAATTGCTCAACCGCCAGATACATACCCGTGATCAACTGGAAAAGCTGCTCGGCACGAGCTGTCTCGCGGTGTTGCCGGCGATAAGCAAGCCGATCGGCAAAGCGTGGGGAAAAAATTCGAACGCGCTTACCCAGATCAGCGAGGCCCCGCCATTCTCGGCAACTGCTGAAGCGTTACGGTATATCAAAGTCGCAATCGATCTTCACCCGGCTGGAGCCAAGGTGATAGGCATCACGTCGGCGCTTCCCGGTGAGGGCAAAACGACGATAGCGGCTGCGTTCGCGGCTTTCCTGGCAAAGGCCGGCGCGCGCACTCTGCTCATCGATGCCGACTTGCGCAGATCGTCCCTGTCTCGCGTGCTCGGCCATAATGACGGACCGGGACTGATCAACATCATCGGGGATGGCTTGGACTTCGCGGATGTCGTGGTCGCAGACCCGAAGTTCAAGTTTGACGTATTGCCATCTCCCAGCGCGCTCAGGGCTCCCAACAGCGCCGATACGCTGAATGCGCCGGCCATGAGGAACTTGCTGAAGAAGGCTGCCGGTTACTATGACTATGTCATTTGCGACCTGCCCTCAGTCCTGCCCGTGGTAGACGTCAAGGCAACCGCGCATCTTTTCGACGCGTTCGTTCTGGTCGTGGAATGGGGCAACACGTCCACCAATGAAATATTGAACGCGGTCCGCTCGTCTCCGCTTGTCTCCGAACGGCTGCTCGGGGCTGTTCTTAACAAGGCCGACGAGACGTTCATGCACCGCTTCGAGGGCCATTCAGACCGCCGCTACGCCTACTACATGGAAGAGGTGACTGGCGCCGATGAAATAAGCGCCACTGCCCGCAATTAACGATAATCTGGTGCTTTCGACCTGGCCTCTCACGGTCATCGGCAGGCCCTTGCGCGGCGAGAATCAGGTCTGGATTGCAGCACTCAACCGCAAATTGTGGCCTCTCAATTCCTCACGGAATATTTATGCGGCCGCACACTGAGCTTTTTGGCAGTGCGCCAATTATGCCCGCGTCGGACGCCTTCAAATTAAGCAAATTGGCTGCAGGCACGACAGAATCATGACGCGGCCAATTCAACATTATGTCGAATTTCTGCTAGGGTTAACATACGTGATGTTTTCGGTTGCACTGACCGGAAAACCGCGGTCGCTTGCTAAAAATTTAAACTTGTGTAAATTGTGCACCGCGCACTAACCTGTAATTGAGGAAGACGTTAAAATTTTTTGGCGTGCTGGGCGGGGCGTAAATTTGTTTGTAATTTTGCCTGTGGAGTACCGCTATGGCCGATTTGGTCGATACTCGTGGCATATTGCGTTTTATTTCGGCGGATACGCCACATCCGATTGGGTCAGTACCTAAGAGATTGATTGATATTCTTTTGGCGCTGTTAGGAATTTTTTTATTGGCGCCACTCCTGGTGATTTGTTTCGCTGCCACGGTCCTCTCTTCTCCGGGGCCCGCGCTCTTTCGTCATCGCCGTGTCGGCTTCAACGGGAAGACTTTCGAGTGCCTGAAATTCCGGACAATGCGACCGGACGCAGCCGAACGGCTGCAGCGGCTGCTCGATTCCGATCCAACCGCCGCTGCCGAGTGGGAAGCGAGTCACAAGCTGCGCTGCGATCCGCGTGTCACGATGATCGGGGCGTTGTTGCGGAAATCGAGCCTTGATGAACTGCCGCAGCTCTTCAATGTGCTGCGCGGTGACATGAGCATTATCGGTCCCCGTCCCGTCACCGAAGAGGAACTGGCTCGCTATGCGGGCGCGGTCCCCGCCTATCTCGCGTGTCGACCTGGAATCACGGGACTTTGGCAGGTGAGCGGCCGCAGCACGACCACGTATGCCAAGCGCGTCGAGTATGACACGTTCTATGCGGAGAACTGGTCCCTCGCCCTCGACACCAAGATCCTGATCGTCACGATCCCCGCCTTATTCTCCGACGGCGCCTATTGATCGGCTCCGTCATGCTCAATTACGTCAAAGGAGGAACGGGGTTGAACACCTCTGGTCAAAGCCGCGTGCTCGCGCACTCGCATATGCAAGCGCAACCGAGTGCACGAGACTCCAAGTCTTCGTTCAGACCAAACGATCAAAAGATCATCATGTATCTGCTGGCCGGCCTCATCGTGTCTGCGATGGCAGGCTGGCTCGGCTTCATAGGCTGGGGCCTTGTCGTAGTGGTTAAACGGCTGCTGGCTTTCTGAGCTGAAAGCCATTCGTCAAGGGAGAGAATTAACGATGAGCGTCCATTCTCCATCTAGCGGTCGCGCAGCTTTCGAGCCAATTTGTTCGAACTGCAAGACCGTGGCGGTGACGTTCGACTGCGCCGAAGGAGCATTGGACGATACTCCTGTCTTTTGCGGCAATTGCGGTCGCTTGCGCGGGCAGATCGGCGCCATCAGAAGATTGGCTCATCAGCCCACAGCTCAAGTTGGCTCACGGCGCTGAAACGAGCTGATGCCCAGTCAGATCCAGCTCGAGGTCTAAGAGCATGTCCGGACAACCCGCTGTCCTTGTAACCGGAGGAGCCGGATACATCGGAGCGCACGCCTGTAAAGCGCTCGCAGAGGCTGGCTTTTCCCCTGTCTGCTACGACAGCCTCGAAACCGGACACCGCGAGTTCGTGCGTTGGGGCCCGTTCGTACACGGCGACATCCGCGACCAGGCAAAGGTCACGGAAACCCTGCGGCATCACCAAATCGTGGCGGTGATGCACTTCGCGGCCTTCAGTCTCGTCGGCGAATCAGTCGCCGACCCGCAAAAATATTATCAGAACAACCTCGCCGGTACGCTGACGCTGCTGGCGGCGATGCGTGAGGCTGGCTGCAACCGGCTGGTCGTATCGAGCACGGGGGCCGTGTATGGAGAGGTCCCGAGCGGCCTGGTGAGCGAGGCGCGGGAATGCAAGCCGATCAATCCTTATGGCGCCTCGAAATGGATGGTCGAGCGGCTGCTGGCTGATTACCAGTCTGCTTACGACCTGACTGCATTCTGCCTGCGCTATTTCAACGCATGCGGCGCTGACGAGTCCGGCGCGATAGGAGAACACCGAAAGGCGGAGACTCATTTGATCCCTCGCGCCATGATGGCGCTCCAAGGGCACCTGGCCGAGTTCGCGATATTCGGCGACGACTACCCGACGCCGGACGGCACCGCGATCCGTGACTACATTCACGTCACAGATCTCGCCGATGCTCATGTGAGTGCGCTACGGCTTCTGCTCAAAGGCCACAAGGGAGGCAGCTTCAATCTCGGGACTGGATCCGGCTTCTCGGTCCGGCAAGTGCTGGCAGCGATTGCCGCAGAGACCGGCCGCGAGGTGCCGCGGACCATTATGCCACGTCGCCCCGGTGATCCGGCCGAACTCGTCGCTGATCCGTCGCGCGCGCGTAGAACGCTCGACTTCTTGCCCGCTCGCTCGGATCTGAGGACCATCGTTCGCTCCGCCTGGGCCTGGCACCAAAAGGCCCATCCGCGCATAGGCTGAATAAAATTGGCTGCCGTGGCCGGGCGCGACAAACCCTACTGGGCCGAATAGTTGCCGCTGCGGAGTGCTGCTTCGGCCTTTACCGTCGAATCGCGCGCGGTCGGCTGATAGTCAAAGCCGCCTTGACGACCGATTGACTCGATCCCGAACGCGCGCAGTTCGGCAATAGCTTTTCGTGCACGCTCATCGGCATTCTTCGTGTAAATCGGATAAGCATTCTCGAGCGTGTGGGAGCCCTCGAGGTGCAGATCCCCCGCAAACAAGCCGTTCCTGGCAACATGCTCTCTGAAGTCGCGCTCGGCTTCGGCCACATCGCCACCGACGCCATCGGCGTTGACCTCCACGGCAAAGAATTCCCGGCCGCGGCACCTTCCATAAAAATCCGAATGAACGGTTAGACGCTTCCACGCCCCTTGGTTTGAAAAATTGTACAAGATCGATTGGTCGAAGCCACGTATGCCCGAAAAGCTGAAAAACAGGCTTATGAGCGTCACCGTATGAAGGTCATCTTCCGCTGCAATTCCACAAAGCCTCTGGGTACTGGTGAGAGGGATGGTGGATACAAGACGCCGGCACGCAACCTCGCGATTCCCCGCGACGATGGCGAAACGGTCATCTTCCTTGCGAATGCGATCGAGCTTGGTGCCGAGGAGGAATTTCGCGCCCTGCCGCTCCAGCCGCTCCATCGCGCGCTGATAAAGATAAGCAAATCCCTCTCTTGGCCGGGCAAGCTGCCGATTGGTCGGAGGCTTGGGAGGAGACATCAATTTTCGGACAAGGTTACGCAAGGTTGCGTGCTCCTTGATCCATAGCATGCGCTTCTCTGCGAATTTGATGTCGACTTTCTCGGCGGGGACCCCATAGAAGCGGTCCACATAATGTTCGAGGCCGGAGCGATCAAACAACCTGGCCCCGATCCAAAAGGTCGCAAAATCCCTCGCGTTGGCCATTTGGCGAGGAATTAATCGGGCAAGAAGGACGGAAGACAGGATGCGGAACCACTCGACGGGTCCGGCAAGGAAAAGGTCATCCCTAATTGAAATGGGATAGTGAGTAACGATTCCATATGGAGTGAGTCGGCCCCAGGACGGGTTTATCGGAACGTAGAGCGGCAGCAGTTCGGGAAAGTGCGCCAATAACGGCGAGTCATCCTGGAAAATGTAGCTGCCAACATCGAATGTATAGTCACCAATTTGGCAGTCGATGTGATTCCCGCCGCAGTGAGAGTACTCGTCGACCACGAGTACGTTCTGAGCTCCCTGCTGAAGTAAAATCGAGGTCGCAACAAGACCGCTGATCCCAGCGCCCAAGACGATTGCATCGAAGCGATCGAGGTCAACGCTGTCAGCGATCATGGCGCTAGGATGCATCCTCCCCAGGGAGATCGTTTGGCTCGAAAACGAAGATGGCGGACAACGAAAGTGAGAACGAATAAAAATTGTAGGATGAAAAGCAGTTGATGAATACTACTTTGTGATCCGCGGCCGACGCAAGCTAACATGCTCGGGAAAGGCTAGCCCGGCACCGACGATGTCGCACTGGCTTCCTGCTCCAGTTCCGTATTTCACTCGCTCCGCCCATGTTCGGCCGAATGCGTACTCTGTCCGATAAGTGCATGTTTGCGTAAGGCAATCGCTGAACCATCGATGCACTCGAGGGAGCCCGCGCGGCTAAGAGTGTGCAACCGCCACCCTGGCCAGTGACGATCAGGCCTGATCACCCGTTCGACCACCTGCTCAAATCCGGCGTCATCGATACGAGTGACCCTGGCAAGCCCGAGCGCGGCGCCGTAGCGTCGCTCGCAATCCTGGACCACTCGCCACAGTACTCCGTTTCGGAGTACCGCCGGCCCCGCCGAGCGGGCGGATTTACCATCGATCAGCACCGGATTTCCGACATGGGGTAGCCAGGGGCCGAAGAGAGATTTTGCTCGAAAGAGATGCAGGGCATCAGAAATTGCTCCTCCGCCGCTCGCCACCGTCGTGAACAGCCAGAACCAGTCGTCGACTTGTACGATGATACTATCGCTGGCCTCGATGTCCGTTAGGAGGTCGGCTTCCTTGACCCATCGCGACGGAAAGCCCTCAGCCCTGTACAGCGATATCGTGCGGTTCTCCAAGCTCTCCGGCAGCATCCAGAGCGCTTTCTGGTGTTGGAATAGGTAGGGAAACGAGAGGTGCCACGGCTCTCTCAAAACGGGCATGATGTCACCCACCGGCCCGCGGGAATCAAATGCCACCGCCGAGATCTGTCCCTTGCCTCGCCGGTGATCAAAGTCCTCAAAAAAGAGGCAGGTCCTGCCTTCCCATGTTGCGGGAAAGGGATCGGCAAAAAAGCGAAACGGCTCGTTGCGCAAGACACTCCAGGCCGTGCCACCGAGGTCTCCGCGGCTCCAGACATCATCGTCTGCAACAAAACGCCAGCCGATGCGCCAATGTGGAGAGTAGAAAATGCGACGAAAAACGGATCGTCCGACCGCTTTCGCCAAGTGAGGAAGCAGGCTTCCAATCGACATAAATTTCAACCAAAATGGTGGATGTGGAGATATTATAGTTTTCGGACTGTTTGATTAATCAAGCTATTTCCAGCCCACGCGATGAAAGTCGTTCATATTGCTCCGCACTTCAATAATTGCGGCAACGGCGTCGTGAACGTGGCCGTCGATCTCGCCTGCATGCAATCGCGGATCGGGATCGATGTCGTCTTTGTAGGGGCGGGCGGTTCCTTCCGTGAGTTGCTTACGCGGGAAGGAGTGACCGTTCATTCGATCGAGGTGAGTTCAAAACGACACCTTTTCTCGACGTACCGCAACTTGCGCCGTGTCGTCAGCGAGTTCGATCCCGACATCGTGCACGCTCATATGATCCCGGGCGCGCTGTTTGCTTATGCTCTCAAACGCGGCACCCGCTTCAAGCTCATTACGAGCGTGCACAGTTCAGGACGTTTCGGCACGCCGCTGATGTCGGTTGGAGATATCTCGATTTGCGCCAGCAACTATCTCGCTGCCGAGATGCGTGCGCGCGGAATACCTTCGCGGAAGATCCGTGTCGTGCTCAACGGACCTTTGGGGTCGCCGCGCGAATCTGCGTCGTCCAGGGACGTCGCCCTCAAGCGTCCGGCAGTGATCACGATTGCAGAATTGGTGACCTTCAAGGGTCTAGGTGACTTGATCGCGGCCTTTTCCATGGTGGCAGCCAAGTCGCGCGAAGCCCATCTTTACATCGTGGGGGCCGGCCCCGAACGCTCCAAATTCGAGCGTCAGGCGCTCGCGAGTTCTTGTGCGGACCGCATCACTTTCTGCGGTTCGCTGGCGGATCCAGCATCCCACCTTCGAAGCGCGGACATATTCGTTCTCGCGTCTCACCGCGAGGGTTTTGGCCTGGTGCTGGCAGAGGCGCGACAAGCGGGCTGCGCCATCATCGCGACCGAAACGGGAGGCATTCCGGAGGTCCTGGACCGCGGCTCGGCAGGCATTCTGGTCCCTGCGCATTCCCCGGCTCGCTTGGCCGAGGCATTGACCCATCTGATTGAAGACGCCGATCTGCGGCAGACCTGGCGTGCCAACGCCAGTCGCAATCTTGAATGGCTCACATGTCTACGGGCGACCAAAGAAACGCTGTCGGTCTACGCTGAGGCCTGCGGGGTATGCGCCTGACGTTCTCACCTCGTCTCCGTAGCCTGCGTGTTCCTGCGATCAGGGCCATTTGCGAAATTCGGAGCCACTGTCTCCCCCGACATCTGCCGGGACGCTCATGCATCTTCGGTCTTCCAGGACTTTGTGATCCTAATCACACGCTATTCGAGGCAGCCGATATACAGTCCCTCCATTCTAGACTGGCTCCCAGGAAACCGAGATGGATGACGATTTTTGCCGGGAACGGGCGAGGACCGTGCGCGCCCTTGCCGAGAATGCCGATCCCCTCATCAAGAAGCGCCTGCTTGATCTGGCCAGACATTACGAGCGGCGCCTTGCGATCGGCAGAAATACCATCGGCGCAGGGGAGGAGAATGCCACAGGCCAGGATCAACTGTCATGATCGCGGGTTGTTCTTGATCGGCTGTCTTGGGCGTCGGGCTGAGGCCAGACTCGCTCGCGCGCACGTTAAGGCGCGATCAATTTCTTACGGATGGCATAGCGTACGAGTTCAGCGGTCGACGACATCCCAAGCTTGCGCATGACCGATGCGCGATGTGTTTCCACCGTCTTCACGCTAAGATTCAAGATTGAGCCGATCGACTTGTTGGTATGCCCCTCCGCAATGAGCTGGACCACGTTCTGCTCTCGCAATGTGAGGAGCATCTTGGACTTGTTTTGCTTGTTGTGCTGATAATCGTGGAGCAATTTCTCCAGCAATGCGCTGGTAAAGTACGGCCGATGGCCGAGCAATTCCTCGATCGCGGAAATGAGATGCTTCTTGGCATCCGATTTGAACAGAAATCCACGGACCCCGGCCAGAACGGCTTCGGTCAGAATCTCCTCATTCTCGTTCATCGTTAGAATGAGCACTTCCGTGCGCGGACGAAGCGACCTGATGCGACGACTGACCTCCAAGCCGTTCATAATCGGCATCGAATAGTCGACGATCGCGATGTCGGGCTTGGTTTGCAACACCAGCGCAACCGTCTGCTCACCGTTGGCGGCTTCTCCGGCAACAACCCAGTTGGCATGAGACTCGACAATCGCGCGAAGCCCGGAACGCACGACTTCATGATCGTCCGCAATCAAGATGCGTTTCACAGCGCCGTTCCTGGAATGCTTTCCCCCTTTGGGGTCGGGGCGACAACCGCCAGCAAGACCGGCCTATTAATGCTGATCGCCTTCCGAAGATTTATCCTGTTAAACCCCTATAATTCGTGGTGATTGTACCGACGCCAGTGCGCCAGCCAGCCGACCAGCCCCCCTTCGGTCAGTGGCGCTGTCATGCTTCCACCAGCTTGGCGCGAACCGCATATCGGACCAAGCCGGCCGTCGAGTTCAGGTCCAGCTTGCGCATCGCCGAGGCCCGGTGCGCCTCCGTCGTCTTTACGCTGAGGTTGAGGATCGCGCTGATGCTCTTGTTGCTGTAACCCTCAGCCACCAGTTTCACGACAAGTTGCTCGCGCGGCGACAGCGCTTGGTGGCCATTCCCGGCCCTGCTCGATCCGCCATTCGACTCGCCCGAGAACCTGTCGGTCCAGAACGGCTTATGCGCCAACAGGGACTCAACCGCTCCCAGCAACAGTCTGTTCGCATCCGACTTCGCCAGGAAGGCCCGGGCGCCCGCCTGAAACGCCTGCTGTGCAAGCAAACTGGAGCTGTGCACGGTGAAAATCAGCACTTCGGTCTGCAGCGGATATTCTCTGATCCGCCGCGCAACTTCGACTCCCGTCATGCGCGGCATGGAGAAATCGACGATCGCGACATCGGGGCGATTCTCGATTGCCGCCGAAAGCGCCTTATTGCCGTCGTCCGCCTCGGCCACCACGGACCAATCGACATGTTGCTCGAGAACCGCTCGCAATCCCGTCCGCACGGCTTCATGATCATCGGCGATAAGAATCCGTTTCATCTCGGGACTCTCCTACTCGTTACGCGGTCCTGTCTTGGACGCGGTGCGGATTTTCACGTATCACCGCGGCCACCGGCGATCAGCTCCCCTGCATCACGACGTGCTGGTGTGCTCCGTTATGACGAACCCGGTTTTGGAATCGGCTTCGTTGCTTCCTGGCAGATTCATCGGGAAACACGGCGCACAATGTGGTCCCTGGACGCCCGGCTTCCGGCGCGGATTGAATCTCAAGCCGGCCTCCCAGTTGCCGCAACCTGACTTGCATGGCGGGAATGCCGACGCCGGGGTACGTCGCTCTGGCGCCGCGCCGCGCCCGGCTAACAGGCATTCCGCGCCCGTTGTCGCTTATTTTCAACCGGAACTGACCGCTCTTCGCGTCGATCTTGATCTCGACCTCCGTTGCTTTGGCATGTCGAAAGACGTTCGTGAGCGCCTCTTGAACAATTCGCAGCAATGAGTGCTGCTTCTCGTGAGGCAGCCGATCAATCTCGGATGAGATCTCAGTCGCAACCTTCAACGAAGTGCGCGCCGCGAAGCTGCCGGCATATTGTTCGATCGTTGCTTTTATCCCATCCACCGTCAGATCCTGGGGATGCAGCAAATAGGCAAAAGCCCGAATTTCCTTGAGCGCCCGATCGATCGACGTGTCAATTTCGTCGCAAACCCTGTCCGCACCGGCTGGATCGCGCAGAATGGCTCGAATTCGCATGACGCTCAGGCTGGCAGCGATCAAATGCTGACAAGTTGAATCATGAAGGTCGGATGCGATCCGCTGCTGTATGCCCTCCTGAATAGAAAGCAACTTGGCATCCGTGTCCGCGTAAAGCTCGGAATCACACTCACGGTCGCTTTCGCTCAATGTCCGGTGACAGCCGATCAACCTGACAATCTTGCCTGTCGTGGGATCGTAGATCGGACTGACGACGGTTTCGACGTCTCGGAGCTGATGGCCAAACGAGAGGTGCTGCCGGATTCGGACTTCGGTGCCTTTGTCCAAACAGCCGTCGAGGACATCCCTGATGGACCTCGCATCCTCCCTGCACAGGCAGTCACGGATTTCCGTCTCGCGGATCTCTTCGGACGACATTCCGAGGAGAGTTTCGAGCGCCGGGTTGATGGCTTCGTAGACAAATCGCCCTCGCGATGACGGGCGCACGGTAAACAGACAATCCGCAGCGTGCGTCCAGTACAGCCGATCACTCGCTTCGTACAAACCGATCCCTGCACATTGTTGGGCGTTGATCCGATTGAGTCCGTAAGCGGAAGAGTTGCGTGGCTTCACGGCGCGCCCCCTTTCTCCTGTGACTCTGCACGCGTGTCGGGGCAGGTAGAATTATAACACCCTCAGGTAGAGCCACACCAACATAAATTCGTCTCTGCGGTCACAACCTGAGCCTGCGACTGATTCATGCCGGCACGTAGCGACCGTCTCATGCAGAGTTCGACCGAAGTCATTGACGCCGGCATTGCTGTTCCCGTTCAGTTCCGTCGGACGCGCGGAACGCAAGCTCCTGGCAGTGGACACTCGTCGTTCCGCTGGAACACGCGGCAAGGCTCGATTGGGTAGCTCCCAGATTTTTGGAAAAGTTCGCGCGCGCAGCGAAAATGCGGTCGTGTGCGGATCCATGTGCGGCACGCGCCGATCTGAACGAACGACGGGCGGAATAACGCGGCTAGCGGCTGCTCCCGCCACTCGTGCTGGACCTGCTCTTTGCCGTTGCACCTGACGCGGGCTGTTGGCCCGACGGCGCGCTCTTCGCTCCGACTAGTAATCCACGGGATCGCGAATGATGGGGCAGGTCATGCAGTGGCCACCACCGCGGCCGGGGCCGAGTTCGGCGCCGACGATCGTGATCACCTCAATCCCCTCCTTGCGCAGCAGGGTGTTTGTGTAAGTGTTCCTGTCATATGCAAAGGCGACCCCAGGGGACGCACAAACAAGATTCGCCCCGCTGTCCCATTGCGTTCGCTCGCGCATATACGCGTTGCCGCCTGTCTCGACGACCCGCAGCTTCTTCAGACCAAGAGCCTCCGCAACCACGTCCACGAACGGCTTATCGTCCTTTCGCAGCTCTATGCCGGCCGCATTGTCGGCCGGCCGATAGGAGAAAGCAGTGATGTTGTTGACGATATCGGGATAGATCAGAACACGATCACGATCGGCAAATGTGAACACGGTGTCGAGATGCATCGCTGCGCGCAGCTTGGGCATGGCAGCGACGATGACGCGGTCGGCCGCCCCCTTGCGGACATTCGCCGCGTGCTCCGAGCATGGCACGGTCCGCGCCATGCGATTTGCTGCAGCTACTTCCTACACACAAATCCGGATGTCCGAGCAGGAAAGCCGCCGATAAGCTTTGCCTTGATCGGGACGCGGAAATCCCGTGTCCGCGCTTTTGCTGGGCCCGCCGACCGCTTGCGGGAAGATCGTGAACTGTGATGGCACCGATGTCGAATGGAAACATTGCTGTTCCTGCTCGCGAAACGCGAACGGAAGCAGCGGATATTCAAGCCTATCGAAGCTGGCGTGTTTACCCGCGACCTTGATCGCCGGATGTGCCGGAGTCTACGCCTTTCGCGATCGGAGCCATTTCAATTTGATTCGCTGGGCAGCAGCGCAAGGAAACAGCGATTTGGAAGCTGCGAATTGACGTCGGGAATAGTCGTTAACCGAAGGAGGAAAGAATGAGGATCAATGCTTTAGGCGGAGCTCTCATTGCGGCGGTACTGTTGCTGGTCGCGGCGCTCTCACCCAAGTCCGTGGCGCAGACGAATGACGCCAACATCTCCAAGCCGAAGAGCGCCGCTCCTGCCGCCAATACGCCCAATACCAATACGGCCGTGCCCAAACACCGGTACTGGCGTTTTCGTGGCGGAAAACATCCGCACTATGGCAGTCGGCGAGTTCGTACGTAAACCGTGAGGTGAAAAGTCACGCAGCCGTTGTCGATCGAGCGCGATCGGGATCAATCTGGCGGCAGGAGTGACCAATCCGCTTCTTCGGGAAACAGCCGTGCGATCGTGCGATGATCCGACGCGCGCCGTATTCAGTCCGCCCGAACAGATGCAAGGTGGCGGTCATGCCTCTCGACAGATAAGCGGCCGCGTTCTGCTCCCGATCGGAACATTCCTCGCTTTCGCTCAGGGTTTCGCCCGATGTCGTCCTTGAACGTCGAAGGCTACCATCCAGGAAGTTCCTTCGAAGCTCCCAGGGTTTTCGCCGAGCGCCGTGCAATCGTTATCGCGCGTATTCGGGAGGACAGCATGACGGTCTACGGCACCAGCTCCGGCCTTGTGACCCTGCGTCCACCGCCACTCTGGATCTGTAGCCTTCTTGGCATCGTCATGATCGCCGCCGGCATCTTCGCGCTCAGCGACGTGACGTTCGCGACCATGATCAGCGTCAAGCTGATCGGACTTACGGTCATCGCCGCGGGCGCCTTCGAGATTGTCCATGCGTTCTGGACCAAGGGATGGGGCGGGTTCCTCTGGCAGATCCTTCAGGGCGCGATCTATCTGGCCTTTGGGTTGGTGCTGCTGAGCGAGCCGACCGCAGGCGCACTGATATTGACTTATCTGCTCGGGGCGCTGCTGCTGGCGTCGGGCCTCATCCGAGGCATCCTCAGTTTTGCCTACTGGCGACAAGGCGGATGGATGATGCTGATCTCAGGCGCGTTCGGCGTGCTCGCCGGTCTTTTGATTCTGTTCGGATTCCCGGACATCAGTCTCTGGGCCCTGGGATTTCTGCTTGGCGCCGATCTGCTTGCTCATGGATTCGCATGGCTGCTGTACGCGTTTCAATCGGTGCGAGGAGTCGTGTGACAAACGAGGAGGAAATCATGAACGCGCAAAGTCGCCGCGCTTTCCTTGGTCTCGTACCCGGTGCCATTGCGACCGCAGCTATAGGCGCATTGAGCGTCAGTCTCATTGACAGTGCAGACGCAATGCCAGTCGCGCCCGATCTGCAGCAAGTCGAGCAGTCCTCGCTCGCCACGCAAGCACAGTGGGGACCGCCGCGTCCGGGCTGGGGCCGACCACCACCACCAGTTCGCCGCAGGCGACGCTGGGTATGCTGGTGGCATCGCGGTCGCCGTCGTTGCGGGTGGCGGTGATGGGCAGCAGGCGTTCCGGATGAGATCATATGAGAACAAGAGCCCGGCGGATCAAACGTCCGGCCCTCGCCCGCACCTTACGCGCGAGCGAGGGCCGCCTTGTTGTAGCGAAAACCCTTTCGGGAAGCGAAAATCTAAACCATGACGATCGGGCGAAAACGCTGGCTGACCGCTCTCCTCGTGCTGGTTCTTGCAGCAGGCGGTTACTACGCCTGGCAGAAATTCGGCAGAGATAATCTCCCGCCGGGAATTGCCAGTGGCAACGGCCGCATCGAAGCAACCGAAATCGACATCGCAAGCAAGACGGCTGGACGCATCCAGGACATACTGGTCAGGGAGGGTGACTTCGTCAGGACAGGGCAGGTTTTGGCGCGCATGGACACGACACAGTTGCAGGCTCAACTCCGTCAGGCCAAGGCACAGTTGCGCCGCGCCAGCATCAGCGTCGATACGGCCAAGAGCGTCGTGACCCAGCGAGAGGCCGAGAAGAAATCCGCCGTTGCCGTGGTCACGCAGCGCAATGCCGAATTGGACACGGCGGAACGGAAATTCCAGCGTTCGAGCCAGTTGATAAGGACCAACGCGGTTTCCCAGCAGACCTTCGACGACGATCGGGCGGCGGCCGAGGGAGCGAAGGCCGCAGTGTCCGCGGCGGAAGCTCAGCTCGCTGCGTCGGAGGCGGCCATCAGTTCGGCCCAGGCACAGGTCGTCGACGCCGAGGCAGCCATCGACGCGGCGAAGGCCACGATCGAGAGCATCGAGGCCGACATCAACGACAGCACGTTGACGGCGCCGCGCGACGGCCGTGTGCAGTTCCGCGTGGCCCAACCCGGAGAAGTTCTTGCCGCCGGCGGACGCGTGCTCAACGTGGTCGATCTTGGTGACGTCTACATGACCTTTTTCCTGCCGACGGCGCAGGCGGGGCGCGTCGCCATCGGCGCGGATGTCCGGATTATCCTGGACGCCGCACCGCAATGGGTCATTCCCGCCAAGGCCAGCTTCGTCGCCAACGTTGCGCAATTCACGCCGAAGACGGTGGAAACGGAAGAGGAGCGTCAGAAGCTCATGTTCCGAATCAGAGCGCATATCTCGCCAGACTTGCTGCAGAGATATACCGAGCAGGTCAAAACTGGCCTTCCGGGCAGGGCCTTTGTCCGCATCGATTCGAACGCCGAATGGCCGGCATTTCTGACCGAGACCCTGGTCAAATGAACCGGTCGCCGACCGTCGGTCATTTGCAGGATCCTGCGCCCGTGGTGCGCCTTGAAGCGGTGGGGCTGTCCTACGGCAAGACGCGCGCGCTCGATGCCATCACGCTCGATATGCCAGGCGGACGCATGGTCGGGCTGATCGGACCCGACGGTGTCGGCAAGTCCAGCCTGCTGTCCCTCATCGCCGGCGCCCGTGCGGTTCAGGAAGGACGGGTCCATGTGCTCGGCGGCGATATGGCCGACGCCGCGCACCGCAGGCTGACCTGTCCGCAGATCGCCTATATGCCGCAGGGGCTCGGCAAGAATCTGTATCCAACGCTCTCCGTTTTCGAGAATGTGGACTTCTTCGGCCGCCTCTTCGGCCATGACAAGCACGAGCGAGAAAACAGGATCGACGAGCTTCTCATAAGCACGGGCCTCGCCCCTTTTGCGGACCGACCGGCGGGCAAGCTCTCGGGCGGCATGAAACAGAAGCTCAGCCTTTGCGGCGCGTTGATCCATGATCCCGACCTGCTGATCCTGGACGAGCCGACGACCGGTGTCGACCCGCTCTCGCGCCGCCAGTTCTGGGAACTGATCGACGTGATCCGCGGCAGCCATCCCGGCATGAGTGTTATCGTCGCAACCGCCTATATGGAGGAGGCAGCTCGCTTCGACTGGCTGGTCGCAATGGACGAAGGCCACGTGCTCGCGACGGGCGCGCCCGCGGACTTGCTGCGGCAGACGGGTACGACCAACCTCGACGCCGCCTTTATCGGCCTGCTTCCGGAGGAGCAGCGCCGGGGCCACAGGGAGGTGGTGATCCCGCCTCGCCCAAGCGGACGCGCCGACGACGTCGCCATCGAAGCCGAGCACCTCACCGTAAGGTTCGGCGATTTTACCGCGGTCGACAATGTGAGTTTCCGCATTTCCCGCGGAGAGATCTTCGGCTTTCTCGGCTCGAACGGTTGCGGCAAGACGACGACCATGAAGGTGCTGACCGGGCTGTTGCCCGCCAGCGAAGGCACCGCAAGATTGTTCGGTCACGAGGTCGATCCCAAGGACATGGATGTGCGGCGCCGCGTCGGCTACATGTCGCAGGCCTTCTCGCTCTATTCCGAGTTGACAATCCGGCAGAACCTTGAACTGCATGCGCGCCTCTTTCGGCTCGCCCCCGACACGATCGAAGGTCGCGTCCAGGAGATGGCGCAGCGGTTCGAGCTCGCAGATTCCATGGATATGCTGCCCGATGCGCTGCCGCTTGGCGTCCGCCAGCGTCTTTCGCTGGCGGTAGCGATGATCCATGCGCCCGACATCTTGATCCTCGACGAGCCCACGTCCGGCGTCGATCCGGTGGCACGCGACGGCTTTTGGCAGAGCCTGTCCGACCTCTCCCGCAAGGACAATGTCACGATCTTCGTGTCGACACATTTCATGAACGAGGCCGAGCGCTGCGACCGTATCTCTCTCATGCACGCGGGCAAGGTGCTTGTGAGCGATGTACCGGAGAAACTTGCCGAACAGCGCGGCGGCGGTAGCCTCGAAGAGGCCTTCGTCGCCTATCTGCAAGACGCTATCGGCGCGACGGATACCAAGCCGCCGAGCGCCGCACCGGCAGCAGCAGTCGAGGCTGAGCCGCCCGGTAAGGATGGCGCCGCACACGGCCGGCTCATGCGCTTCTTCGACCTGCGGCGCATGTTCGCCTATACCCATAGGGAAGCGCTCGAGCTGCGACGCGATCCGATCCGGGCCACGCTGGCCATTCTCGGCAGCCTCATCATGATGTTTGTGCTGGGCTACGGCCTCAATATGGATGTCGAGAATCTTTCGTTCGCCGTCATGGATCACGACGACACGACGATAAGCCGCGACTACATCTTGCAGATCTCCGGATCGCGCTATTTCACGGAACTGCCTCCGATTACAAATTATGACGATCTCGATCGCCGTATGCGCAACGGCGAACTCAGTCTCGCGCTGGAGGTTCCGCCGGGATTCGCGCGCGATGCGGCACACGGTCGCAACGTTCAGATCGGGGCGTGGATCGATGGTGCGATGCCCTCGCGCGCGGAAACCGTGAGGAGTTACGTGCAGGCGATGCACGCAACCTGGCTGGCGCAGCGTGCCCGGCAGCTCTACGGCAACGCCGCGACCACAGGCGATTTCCAGCTCGAGGTTCGTTTCCGCTACAACCCGGATCTCAAGAGCATCGTGGCCATGGCTCCCGCCGTCATCCCGGTTCTCCTGCTGATCATACCGGCGATATTGGCGACGCTGAGCGTCGTGCGGGAGAAAGAATTGGGATCGATCATCAATTTCTACGTGACGCCCGTGACACGGCTGGAGTTTCTGGTCGGCAAGCAGATTCCGTATGCGGCGCTGGCCATGCTGAATTTCTTCCTGTTGACCGCCTTCGCCGTATTCATCTTCCGCGTCCCGTTCACCGGCAGCTTCTTCGCCTTTACAGCCGCTGCGCTTCTCTATGTCATTATTACCACCGCGATGGGACTCGTGATTTCGGCGTTCATAACCAGTCAGATCGCCGCGATCTTCGCGACCGCGCTCCTGACCATGATCCCGGCCACCCAATATTCGGGGCTGGTCGATCCGGTGTCGTCCCTTCAGGGAGCCGGTGCCGTCATTGGACGAATCTACCCGACCGCTCATTTCGTCACGATCACGCGCGGCACCTTCTCGAAAGGGCTCGACTTCGGTGACCTGACGGGTCCCTTTGTTGCGCTGCTCGTGACCGTCCCAGTGCTACTTGGTCTGGGCGTGGCGCTATTGAGGAAACAGGCGAGGTAGCCATGCGCGCCGCCAACATCCTTCAGCTCGGCATCAAGGAATTGTGGGGCCTTTTGCGCAATCCGATGATGCTGATCCTGATCGTCTATGCCTTCACGGTCTCGATATATACGGCGTCCCGTGCGCAGCCAGAGACCTTGAATCGGGCCGCGCTCGCCATCGTCGACGAGGACAAGTCGCCGGCCTCGACGCGCATCATCACCGCATTCAATCCGCCCTATTTCACGATACCGCGCCTGATTTCACAGTCGGAGGTGAACCCCCGCATGGATGCGGGACTCGACACCTTCGCGCTCAACATTCCGCCGAATTTCCAACGCGACCTTCTGGCCAGGAGATCGCCGGCCATCCAGCTCAACGTGGATGCGACCCGCATGTCGCAGGCCTTCACCGGGAGCGGCTATATCCAGACGATCGTGGGCGACGAGGTCAGCGAATTTCTTGCTCGCTATCGCTCAGCCGCCCCTCTCCCCATCGATCTGGCGCTGCGGGCACGTTTCAACCCCGAGCTCAATAAGGGCTGGTTCGGCTCCATCAACAACGTGATCTCCTCCATCACGATGCTGTCGATCATTCTGACCGGAGCCGCGCTCATTCGCGAGCGCGAGTATGGCACCATCGAACACCTGCTCGTGATGCCGGTTACGCCATTCGAGATCATGGCGAGCAAGATCTGGTCGATGGGTCTCGTGGTTCTGCTGGCCGCCAGCGTGTCGCTGGTGTTCATCGTGCAGGGACTGTTGTCGGTCCCGATTGGAGGCTCGGTCCCGCTGTTCCTGTTCGGTACGGCACTCTATCTCTTCGCCACGACCAGCATGGGCATTTTCCTGGCGACGATTGGTGGAACCATGCCGCAGTTCGGCCTTCTGCTGATGCTCGTCCTGATGCCGCTGCAGATGCTGTCGGGGGCCACGACACCACGGGAGAGCATGCCGGAGATCATCCAGAACATCATGCTGGCAGCGCCGAACACGCACTTCGTCATTCTTGCGCAAGCCGTGCTGTTCCGTGGCGCCGGGCTGGCCGTCGTCTGGCCGCAGATCGGCGCGCTGCTCGTGATCGGCGCGATTCTGTTCTTTCTGTCGCTCCAACGATTCAGAAGCTTCTTGCGGTAACGAAGCAAGCCCGCCTAGCCCGAACCAGGCTTGTGCCTCCGTTCCTCCGGCGCGATGTCTCACCAGCACACGTTCACGGGGACAAGGCGCCAACCCCAGCCAGTCCAAACCCGACGCCGACCGGTGCATCCGTCCCAGCCCCAACCCGGCCGCCGGCCCCAACCGAACGCCAAGCGACGCCGCTTGCCGGGACCGGATCATCATTGGATCACCATTCCGTGCGGTGCGAGCCGCATTGTCTTCGGGGTTCTTCCCCATCTTTGCTAAGGTGATCGCCCCAAGGCGCGGTCGATATGGAGGGCGGGCGTTCGATGCTGTCGCATCTATCGCCCTCGGCCGGCATCGCCCTCGCGGAGGAATCCCCGCGCAGGGCAAGCATTTGAATTCATACAACGAGACAGGCTATGGTGAAACCGTTCCCATCGAAGACCCACATCGGCAATCACATGCTGCATCCGGAAACGCTGATGCTCGGCTACGGTTATGATCCGCAATTATCGGAAGGAGCCATCAAGCCGCCAGTTTTCCTGACCTCGACCTTCGTCTTCAGGTCCGCCGAAGACGGTCAGGACTTTTTCGATTTCGTCTCGGGCCGGCGAGAGCCTCCTGAGGGAATGGGTGCGGGCCTAGTTTATTCGCGGTTCAATCACCCCAACAGCGAGATCGTCGAGGACAGGCTCTCTGTGTACGAGCGTGCCGAGAGTTGTGCGCTGTTCTCATCCGGCATGTCGGCGATCGCGACGACGATCCTCGCATTCGTTCGTCCCGGCGACGTCATTTTGCACTCTCAACCACTTTATGGCGGAACAGAAACTCTGCTTGCGAACACGCTTGCCGGCCTCTCCATCGGCGCCGTGGGCTTTACTGACGGCATCGACGAAACCGCGGTCAGCCTCGCGGCGGAGGATGCCATGCGCAAAGGGCGGGTCGCGATGATCTTCATTGAAACGCCGGCCAATCCCACCAACGGCCTCGTCGATATCGCAATGATCCGCCGCGTCGCCGATATGATCGGCCAGTCCCAGGGACACGCTCCGATCGTCGCGTGCGACAACACGCTGCTTGGGCCCGTATTTCAGCAGCCGATTGAACACGGCGCCGACATTTCGTTGTACTCGCTGACCAAATATGTGGGCGGTCATTCAGACCTGATCGCCGGTGCTGCGCTCGGTTCAAAATCGATCATCAAGACCATCAAGGCATTGCGAGGCGCCATTGGCACCCAACTGGACCCCCACTCCTGCTGGATGATCAGCCGGTCGCTGGAGACTCTGGGGCTGCGCATGGAAAAAGCCGACACAAATGCGCGGATCGTCGCAGATTACCTGCGCGACCACGCCAAGGTCGCCAAAGTGCATTATCTTGGTCATCACGAAGACGCCTCCCCGGCGGGACGTCTGTTCGCGAGGCAATGCACCGGCGCGGGCTCGACGTTCTCGTTCGACATCGTTGGCGGACAGGCGGCCGCATTCAAATTCCTGAACGCGCTGCAGATCTTCAAGCTCGCGGTGAGCCTGGGCGGCACCGAGTCGCTTGCGAGCCTGCCGGCGAGCATGACCCACTCCGGCGTTCCCGCGGACATCCGCCAGAAAATAGGCGTCCTCGACTCAACGATCCGGCTATCGATCGGCATAGAACATCCGTCCGATCTGATCGCGGACATCGCGCAGGCGTTGAACGAGGCATAGTTGCACCCGCGCGCCAGCCGAGTTGGAAGAGCTGGCCGATGCTGCGGCATTCGAGGTTACGGATCAGCCGCTGTCGCGCAGCACGAGCTCGAAGCCGAGATCGACTTTCCGTTCTCCGCCGCGCTCGACAGTGAGCGTCGCCGCCGTTCGGCCGATCGCATCGCCATGGACGCTGATCGTGCTTAGCGCCGGCGAGAACAGCCGGCCCATTTCAAGGTCACCGAGACCGATGACCGCAACCGGCTGCTGCGACGCCGGACCGTCGCACAACAGGCCGGCCTTGCGCAGTCCGGCCATGAAGCCGATGGCATGGGCATCGTTGGCGGCGAACACCGCGTCGACATCAGGCAGATGCGCGTGGGCCGCCACGCTGCCCGAGGCGTTGCGCTCCAAGATCAAGCGGCGTGGCTCCGGCAGACCGCTCGCCACGATCTCGGTCCTGAAGCCGAGCCAGCGCCGCGTCGCGCGCGGATCGTCGCCGCCGATGAAGGCGAGCTGCTTGCGCCCCTGCGCGACCAGGTGCTTCGCGACGGCAACGCCGGCCTTGTAATTGTCGAAACCGGCAACGGCGTCGATCGGAGTTGCCGGCAGATCCCACGTCTCGACGATCGGAATACGCGCGTGGCGCAGCAGGCGACTGCCTTCCTCCGTCGCGGGCGAGCCGACCATGATGATCGCCTCCGGCCGCCGCGACAGCAGCGCCGCCAGCATGCGGTCCTCGCGCGCGGCGTCGTAGCGCGACTGCGCAAGGATCACGGAGAAACCAAGCGGCTCGAGCTCGTCGGAGAGTCCCTGCACCGTGTCGGCAAAGATGGAGTTGGCGATTGTGGGCACCAGCACTCCGACCGAATTGGTGCGCGAACTCGCGAGCGCGCCCGCGACCAGGTTCGGTACATAGCCGAGCTCCCGCATCGCCTCCTCGACACGCGCGCGGGTCTCCGGCGCTACCAAATCCGGCGCCCGCAGCACGCGGCTGACGGTGATCGAAGAGACACCGGCACGCTTGCCGACCGCTGAAAGGGTCGGAGGGACGGACGCCGTGCTCGTCTCAGCCTTGGGTAATTCGGAACTCATGCGCAAAAGCCTTGCACGATTCCGGCTTGCCTATCCACCATGTTAGCGCTAACATGCTAAATGTTAGCGCTAACATCAACAAAACTGCTCAAAACTGCTAATGCAAAAGGGGAGAAGCCGCATGATTTCGGACGACTTGGTACAGGCCTATAGGCGCGATGGGGTGATCGTCGTCCCCGACGTGCTTGACAGGAACACGCTCGGAAGGGTGCGTGCCGTGCTCGCCGAGCTCGTCGCCGGCGCGGCCGAAGTCACCGAGCACACCGATGTCTACGATCTCGAGCCTGGTCACACGCCGGAGAACCCGCGGGTCCGCCGCATCAAGGCGCCGCATAAGGTGCACCCGATTTTCGATGAGATCGTCCGCAGCCCGGCCGTGATCTCCATTCTCGCCAAGCTGATCGGCCCCGGGCTGCGCCTGCACGGCTCGAAGCTGAACATGAAATCCGCGCAATATGGCTCGCCGGTCGAGTGGCATCAGGACTGGGCTTTCTATCCCCACACCAATGACGATGTGCTCGCGATCGGCGTGCTGCTCGACGATTGCGATCTCGAGAATGGCCCGATGCTGGTGACGCCGGGTACCCACACCCGCGAGGTGTGGAACCATCACGGCGAGGACGGCTGCTTCGCGGGTTTGATCGATCCCGATCTGATCCAGGACGAGATCAAGCGCGCGGTGCCCTGCATGGGCAAGGCGGGCAGCATGTCATTCCACCACGTGCGGGCGCTCCATGGCTCCGCAACGAACACGTCGAACAGGCCGCGCAATCTCCTGCTTTACGAAGTCGCCGCCAGCGACGCCTGGCCACTGATGGGCGTGAAGGATTTTGCCGAATTCGACAGTCGCCTACTCGCAGGGCCTTCGGTGATCACGCCGCGGCTCACCGACGTCCCTGTGCGGATGCCGCTTCCTCCAGCGAAGCGACAAGGCTCGATTTACGAGACCCAGTCGGCGGCGAAGAAGTCCTACTTTACGCGTGCCGCGTAACCAAAACGACGATGCCCGCGGGTGACGCCGCGGGCATCACTGCTTTCAAGACAACATAACAAACAACATTCCGGGGAAAACGAATGACCAAGATGGCAACCGGCGGAGCCGGTAAATCGCGCTTGCGTGTGATCCTTGCTGCGAGCGTCGGATCCGCTCTCGAATGGTACGACTTCTTTCTCTACGGAACGGCCGCCGCGCTGGTGTTCGGCGATCTGTTCTTTCCGAAGAGCGATCCAACCGTCGGCACCTTGCTATCGTTTCTCACCTTCGGCGTCGGCTTCGTGGTCCGGCCGCTCGGCGGTCTTCTGTTCGGGATTCTTGGCGACCGCTATGGCCGCAAGCCGGTGCTGGTCGCAACCCTTCTGATGATCGGCATCGGCACCACCGCGATCGGCTTGCTGCCGACTTACGCCAAGATCGGCGTCTGGGCACCGATCCTGCTGGTCGCGATGCGCGTCATCCAGGGCATCGGCGCCGGCGCCGAATATGGCGGCGCGGTCATCTATCTCGTCGAGAATGCGCCGCCGAGACACCGCGGCTTCTGGGGTGGCTTCGCGCCACTCGGCGTCTCGGTTGGCAATCTGCTCGCCGCCGGCGCTTTCGCCCTGGTGACGATGCTGCCGCGCCAAGACCTGATGGACTGGGGCTGGCGCCTGCCCTTCCTGGCAAGCTTCCTCTTGATTCTCGTCGGCATCTTCGTCCGCCTGCGCGTGAGCGAAACGCCGATCTATACCGAGGCCGTGGTCGCGCGCGGCAAGGTGGAGAGCAATCCGGCGATGGAGGCGCTGCGTCAACACCCGCGCAACTTCCTGGTCGTGCTGGGCGCCCGCATGGCCGAGAACGGGCTCGGCTACTTCTTCCCCGTGTTCGGGCTGAGCTATGTCATCAGCACGGTGGGCGTGCCGAAGTCGGATGCGCTGAGCGCGTTGATGCTGGCATTCACGATCGAGCTGTTCGCAATCCTCGGTTTTGCTGCCTTGTCGGACCGGATCGGGCGAAAGCCGGTCTACATGTTCGGCGCGCTCGCGGGTGTCGCGCTCGCTTTTCCGTTCTTCTGGATGGTCGGCACCAAGCAGTGGATCATGATCGCGCTCGCCTTCATCCTCGCCCGTGCCGTGGTAACGGCAGCAATGTTCGGACCACAGGCGGCCTACTTCGCCGAATTGTTCCCGCCGCAGCGTCGCTTCGCCGGCTTCGCCTTTGCGCGCGAACTCGGCTCGCTGCTTTCGGGCGGCCCGGCGCCGTTCGTGGCGGCCGCACTGGTGGCGGCCTACGGAACGTGGTGGCCGGTCGCCTGCTACGCAATGTTCCTTGCCGCTTGCACCGTGGCGGCGATCTGGATCGGCCCGGAGACCTATCAGGAGAACATCGCCTCCGACACCGCCGGTGACGAACTGCCCGCGATCATGCCCGCGCGAGCCTGAGGCGGACTTCACTTGGGCCCTTCACTTGGGCTCTTCACTTGGGCTCGTTACGTCGTGCATCGAAGTTCGCACCTCCGCAATGGAATGCGGGCGCCAGAATGGGCTGGCGCCTCGAGCATTGCGCATCTGCGGGATTCGCGTCCTGTCCCCAGCAAGCCTGCGGCGCCAGCTTGCGCGAATAAGCCGCCGTCATGCGCCAGCCGAACAGATCATACAGATCATACTGTGATTGGCCGGGCCGAGGTGGTCGCGAAAAGTCGTCTTGGAGCGCCGGGCGGTAGCGCTCCTCAGGTATAACAGCATTTCACGCGGCAAAGCGCGTGTTGGCGAGGTAAACTCTTTTGGGGCGGTACGCCTCAGGCAGCCGCGGTGGAATGCCGCTTCTCGAACCGCACGTCCTGGATTCCGGCCGGGACCAGCGCCGCGTCCTGCATTTCGGCGATGTCTGGCCGTTCACATCGGTCCAACCGGACCCATAGGGAAGCCCCCAGTTTTTCGCGATTTCTGTAGACGTGGCGCCAGGCCGATAACCGAGTGGGGATGAACAGCGCGGCGAGCGTGGCCTCCATGAGCCGCCGTGTCCGGCCGCGCGGCAGACTTCGAACCCGAGCCATGATGCCGTCCGGATCTAGCTGGGTGCGCCGGATATGACTGTAGGAAATGTCGTGCGACAGGAATTCGCCCCAGCTTAACGGCTCTAGTTCGGCCGATCGGGCCGTCAAACCGTTACGTCGGCAAACCGCCTCGAAAGCCTGTGGCGTCCATCGGCCGATATGGTTGGGCGGAAGGTCCGGGACGGACCGGTTTGCTTCCTGGTATTCAATTCGAGCGGAGTTCGGCACGGCGCAAAATGCCGAGCCACCCGCTTTCAGTAATGAGCGGATTCGACCGAACAACTCGTCGAGACCATCAAGATGCTCGACGATCTGGAACAGAAAAATGAAATCGAAGGACGCGCGACAGTCGTCCAAGGCCTTGTCCCGGAGATCGACCGAAAGCGCCCGATATCCTTTACCTCTCAGGATCGGAATCGATTTTTCATTGTACTCAAGCGCCGTCACGTCCTCCGCGCGAACGAGGCTGGGACAGATCAGATCGAGGAAGTATCCATTCCCGGCGCCCACCTCCAGCACCTTTGCCCCGGGTCTGTTCAGACGTTCGAGCTCAGCCGCGGTCCGCGCAAATTCCCATTTGGACCTGGGGTAAACGCCTGCGGCTCCGGTGAAGTTATAGAACTCTGCGTTTCCAGCCACGAAAGGCCAAGCAAACCCAAAGCCGCAATCCTTGCAGCTCATGATATGGCAGGTCTGCCCGCCCCAAAGGGAGGTCACGCACGCAAAGATCCGTTCGTGGCTTTCGGCATCCGCGCGCTCTGGTGCGAAAAACTGAGCCGCTTCGCGAGCGGAGACTGTTCGCAACGACGCCAGCGACCGCGACTTGCACGCCGGACATTCGGGCTCGTCACGCTCTGTCCCGAAGGCATGCTGGTCGGTCAAAGCTTGAGGCGACGAGCAAGTGATAGTCTCAACCACTTTGGGCTCCGATAAAGAACCGGTTGTTCACCAGATGACCGGGTCTCATTCGACTATCGCCATACCGCCGCCGGCGAAAGCAGATACTTTCCCTTTAGTTAACATCTGGATTAACCAATCTCCGCCATATCGTCGTTGCCGCCGCTCTTTTCCTGCTAATCCGGTCCTATCGTATAGAGCCACAGCCGCTGCATTTCGTCCCGCCGGCTAGCGAAGAAGACAAGCACCGACGATGACCGCCGCCGCAAGACCCACAGACGTTATGGCAGTCGCCTCCCGCTGGGCGGTGTCCAGCGTCGCCGTTCAGTTCGCAAAGTCGTTGTTGCTCCTGGGATCACAGGTCGTCCTTGCTCGCCTGCTTGGCCCTGCCGACTTTGGCATTGTCGCCATGTGCGCGCCGATTTTCGGCCTGTGCTGCTTATTCAACGATCTCGGCCTTTCGCAAGCAGTGATACAGAGCCCATCCTTGAGCGCGGATGACAGCAACAACATTTTTTGGATCAATTTCGCGCTCGGCTGCGTCCTGGCCTTGGTGCTGCTGTTGCTTGCTCCGGCTCTTGCCGGCTTTTACAACGATCACAGGGTCGCCGAGGTGCTGGCTGCACTCTCACTGGTAATGATTGTCAACAGCCTGTCTTTTCAACAAGTGGCGTTGATGCACAGGCGCATGCAACCGGTTCCGATCCTGCTCATCGACATCGCGCCCGTTCTGGCAAACGCCATCGCCTCGATCTCTGCAGCGCACCTGAATTTCGGTTACTGGGCGATCGTCATCGGACAAATGGTGCATGCGCTTACTGCCGGCCTGCTCGCTTGGACTCTGTCACCGTTTCGTCCGGCGCGGCCGCATGCGCTGGCCAAAGCGTTGCCCCTCATGAGGTTCGGCGCGCATCTCACGGGGCTCTCAATCGCCTCGTTCGCGGCGACGAGTCTCAGTCCGCTGCTCATCGGCCGATTGTTCGGAGCGCTGGAAGTCGGGCTGTTCGACCGGGGCTACAAGCTTGTCAGCATGTCAGCCGTCCAGTTCCTCACTCCACTGTCCCGGATTGCGGAGACATCGTTGGCCCGGCTGTACGCCGACCCTGGCCAGTACCGCCAGGCGCATCTTCAATTTTCGGAGGCGCTCATTCTCTTTCTCACGCCCGGCCTCGTGTGCCTCGCGTTCATGTCTGATTACGCCGTCCAGGTGCTGTACGGCAGAGAGTGGATCGCCGCTTCGGACATCGTCAGATGGTTTTCGGTGGCGGGCTTGCTGGCTCCGGCGGGAACGGCCGCGTCGTGGTTGTTTGTAAGCCAGGGCCGCACGGACCAGATGCTTCGTTATGGTCTCATCGGACAGCTCCTGTCGGTGCTGTCCCTTGTGCTCGGTTTGCTTTGGGGCCCGGTAGGGGTGGCGGTGTCGGCCGCGATCTTTTCGATCCCGATACATGGCTTGACACTGTGGGGCGCAACTCGCCACGGACCGGTTTCATTGTCGCACTTTCTCAACATGCTGTTTCCTATTGGTCTCTCCATCATTGTGTCGACGGCGCTCCTCTATGGAGCGTCGTACCAAGTTCACCGGCTCGCGCTGCATCCGTTGATCGCGCTGACCATCGGATTGCTGACGGCTTATTCGGGTGCGGGTCTCGCTTTATGCGCCACTCGGCCGGGCCGCAGAATAATCAGGAATGCTCAACGAGCAGCACAGATGGTCAGGCCCGGCACATTGAGTGCGAGGCAATCAAGCCGCCATGCAACCGTCTAGGCTTAGTTCCATGGCATCGGGCGACCCGGGGCCGGCGGCAGATGCCACGCGGACGCGATGGATCGATTTCGCGCGCGGCATCGGCATTATCCTGGTGGTGTATGGTCACGTCCTGGGCGGACTGGTGCGCGCAAATGTTTTTCCTGACGGGCCTGTCGCGCAGTGGATGGACTACACGCTCTATACCTTCCACATGCCGCTGTTCTTCTTCCTTGCGGGATTGAACGTTCAGCACAGCCTTCGGCGCGGCGCGCGATCTTTCCTGGAGGGCAAGGCTTGGACGATCGCCTATCCATATGTGCTGTGGTCGCTCGTCCAGGGCGGCACGACCATGCTGCTGTCGCGTGATGCCAATATTCCGATCTTCCCGAGCGATCTTGCCGCGATCTGGTATCGCCCAATCGCACAGTTCTGGTTTCTTTACGCGCTGATGATCTGTCACGTGGTGGCGGCCCTTGTCCCCTCGCGAAAGGCGATGATCGCGATCGCGTTCATCGCCCTTGCAGGGTTCCTGCTTTTGCCGGTCCAGGCGGGTCTGCCGCTCACATTGCATCACTTCGTTTTTTATGTCGCCGGGCTTTGCGGCGCGCGCGCCGCGACGGCCTGGCGACCTTCTGGGTGGTCCGTGCTCGCACTCATCGTGCTCGCCTTCGCAGGTGCGGTGCCGATGGGTGGCAATCTGTCGGACATGGATCCCAATGGGCTGGCGTCCCTGCCGGCCTGTGTGCTCGGGATCGGCGGGACCGTGGCCCTCTGCAAATTGCTCGATGACAGCCGTCATCGCTGGCTTGCCGTGGTCGGCGTAACGTCCATGACGATCTACGTCCTCCACATCCTTGCGGGCTCGGGCCTGCGCATCGTCATGCTCAAGCTGCATGTGCCGCCGCAGCCCTGGGTTTACCTGTTCGCCGGTACCGCTGCCGGCGTCATCCTTCCGTTGGTGGCTCATGCGGTGCTGGCGCGACTGCATCTGCTGGCAGCCTTGGGCCTTGCGCCATTGGCGAAAGGCAAACCCGCTGCCGTCGCGCCGACCCAGACCGCAACATCCGCTCGCACTCCGGCCTGAGCCCTCAACGAGATCAGGTCGAACTACTGGCCCGTGGTTGCGAAGGCCGCCATCGTGTGGGCCCGCCCGCGACGTCCCCTGCGGATCGGAGTGTCACCAGCGCCGGACTTCCCCGGGGGATGGCAGGTCGGTCGTGTGGCTGGCAGAGGAAACCATACTCGGGCGTGAAACCTTCGGCCATGCCCCACATTGACGCTGGTGGATGTAGGTCGCCCGCTCGAAAATCCTGTACCGCATACGGTACGGCCACCTTGGCTCGCGTTCCGACCTGATTTTCTGATCAGCCATCACTTGAGCGGCAGGTGGCATCCACGGGTCGTAAAGCGGTTGACCTGCAGAGCCCGACACCAGTTGCGACTGGCCGGATACGCTGGTTTATGACCGAAGCATTGGAACTCGCGAGGTTTGTGGAACGTGCCCGGCTCGGGGACTTGAGTGAGCAGGCGCTGGAGCAATTGAAGATCCGTGTTCTTGATACAGTCGGGGTGGCCATCGGTGCCCTGAACGCTCTACCGATCGCAACGATCCGCAACCTCGTCGACGAGCTTGGCGGCTGCCCTCATTCGACGCTCATTGGCGGCGGCCGCACCGCGCCGGACCGCGCAGCGTTCTACAATGGCGCTCTTAGCCGTTACCTCGATTTCATGGACAGCTATATCGCTTCTGGTGAGACGTGCCATCCATCCGATAATCTCGGCGCTGTCCTGGCGACGGCCGAGATGCGGGAGGCGAGCGGGGCCGAATTTCTCACCGCGCTCGCGGTCGCCTACCAGATTCACATCCGATTGAGCGATCTCGCTCCGGTCCGCGAAAAGGGCTTTGACCATACCACGCAAGGGGCCTACGCGGCCGCTGCGGGTGCCGCCAAGGCGCTCGGTCTGCCGCGCGCGCCGATCGCGAACGCGATCGCCATCAGCGGTACTGCCAACAATGCGCTGCGGGTCACGCGCACCGGCGCCCTGTCCAATTGGAAGGGGCTCGCCTATCCGAATGTCGGGATGTCGGCGACACTCGCCGCGCTGCTCGCGAGCCGCGGTATCACGGGACCCGAAGCTGTGTTCGAGGGCGTTAGTGGATTTAAGGAGGTGATCGCCGGCCCTTTCCAGATCGACTGGCGAGAAGAGAATCTGGAAGGCGTGCGCCGAAGCATCGTGAAGCAGCACAATGCCGAGATCCACGCCCAATCGGCAATCGACGCGGCGCTCGACATACGTGCTCGCCCGGGCTTTGACGCTTCCGCTGTCGCCGCAATCCGCCTCAAGATCTTTGCGGTAGCTCATCGCATCATTGGCGGCGGGGAAGAGGGTGACAAGCGACTCGTGCGAACCAAGGAGGAGGCCGATCACAGCCTGCCCTACATGCTGGCCGTCGCGCTGATCGACGGGCAAGTGCAGCCGGCGCAATTCGCACCCGAACGGATTGCTGCCGACGATGTCCAGGGATTGCTGCGCAAGGTGACGGTCACGCCTGATCCGCACCTATCGGCGCAATTCCCGCAGCGGCTTCCCGCCGAGCTCGAAGTGGAGCGGCAGGACGGAATCGTACTTCGTGCGCGGCGGGACGATTATCACGGCTTTCATACCAGACCCTTCGATTGGGCCACGGCGCGCCGCAAGTTCGATTGCGTGACGTCCGCACTTACAGACCCCTCCGAACGCGACGCATTGGCCGAGGTGATCGCAACGCTGGAAGAGCGTCCGGTTGCCGCCCTCGCATCGCTTCTCGGCGCCATCCGTCTGCCGGCCGTCGGAGGCGAACAGATCTGAGGAGAACTGCCATGGCAGACACGACCTTTTCCTTTGTTCCCCGCGCTGCGCGTCCCGACAAGCCGCGCAAGACCGGCCTCACTGAGATCCGTGGTCCCTACTACAGCGCCTACGGTCCGCGCCATCTGGAAGACTTGCTGGAAACCCTCGGCTTCTGGATCGACGGTCTGAAGTTTGCCGGCGGATCCTTTGCCCTGATGCCACCGGCTGCAGTCAAGGACATCAACAGAATCGCGCACGACCACGACGTCTACGTCTCCACCGGCGGCTGGATCGAGAACGTGCTGCGTTTCGGAGCGGATGCTGTCGATCGCTATATCTGCGAGGCAAAGGCGCTGCAGTTCGATGTGATCGAATTGTCGGCCGGCTTCGTCAGCTTGCCTACCGATGCCCTGCTGCGCCTCATCGAGAAGGTCAAGGCGGCCGGGCTGAAAGCCAAGCCCGAGCTCGGCATTCAGTTCGGTGCCGGCGGCGCGACCGCGGCCGAGGAGCTGGAGAGCGAGGGCACCAAGGATGTGGGCTGGCTGATCACGCAGGCAAGGCGGACCATCGACGCCGGAGCCGATATGATCATGATCGAAAGCGAGGGGATTACCGAGAACGTCAGGAGCTGGCGTACCGATGTGGTGGCGCGAATCGTCGATCAGTTGGGGCTGGAGAAGGTCATGTTCGAAGCTGCGGAGCCCGCGGTATTCGAATGGTACGTCAAGAACTATGGCAACAACATCAACCTGTTCATCGACCACAGCCAGATTGTGCAGCTTGAAGCACTGCGCTCGGGCATCTGGGGCACCAAGAGCACCTGGGGTCGAATTCAGAACCTGCCGGGTTGATTGTGCGGACGGATTTGGCGGCGGATCGGCGATGGGTGCAACATAAATGATGGATCGTATGCACGCTCACAGCCTGAACAGCTTTTCGGCGTTGCCGTGCGCGATCCGCGCGCGGTCGGCCGCGGAACTGGAATTTGTTCCAGAAACGCGCGGGCCTTTGCCATCGAGCCATAAGGATAGTCGGCTGAGAACATGATGCGGCTGACCCCGATCTCGAGCAGCAGATCGAGGAATGTCGGCGCAAAGTTAAAGCCGGCAAAGGTGTAGTGCAGATTCTCGCGCAGATATTCGCTGACCGCGCGCTTGAGCCGAGTGAGCTCGACCGGCATCACATCGACCCGTTGCATGAAGAACGGCAGGCCCTCGCCCATATGGCCGATCACGATCTGCAGCTCGGGGAAGCGGTCGAATACGCCGCCCAGAACCATGCGCAGCACATGCACCGCAGTTTCGATGTGCCAGCCGAAACCTGGCCCGGCGAGCATCTCGGTGACGAGCGGCGCGAAGCCACCGAAGGAGGCATCGATCACCGGCTTCGGCGGCCTGGTTGGATGCAGATAGATCGGCGCACCGAGCGACTCGGCGGCCTCCAGCACCGGCCAGAAAAATTTGTCGTCGAGGTAGCGGCCACGCTGATGACCGTTGATCACGGCGCCCGCGAAGGCCTGGTGGCTGAAACGGCGTTCGAGCTCTTTGGCGGCCTGATCGGGGACTGCAATCGGCAGCGCAGCGAAGCCGGACAGTCTTGTCGGTTGTTTGGCAATCGCTTCGGCCAGCACATCGTTGGCCTCGCGCGCGAGCGCCACCGCCTCGGCGGCTTCCAATTGCTCGATACCCGGCGCGGTCAGCGAGATGACCTGCATGTCGATGCCGGCGGCATCCATCTGGGCAATCCGCGCCTCGCCGATGTCGCACAAGTCGCGCATCAGCCGCTCGGCACGGCTGCCGACCTGGCGCGCCTGTTCCTTGAGGTCGCGGCCTGGGCCGTCGAGGAAGCCTGGCGTCGCGAAATGCTCTTCGAGCGTGATGGTGCGCATGGCCTTGATGCTCCGATGTCGCGGGATGACGCCGATGCTCGACGCGAATGGTGGCGATTTTCCGGAAGCTCTCCCTAAGCAATTTGCCCGGGGCGTGCGTCTCGTTTCAACAAGAGCTTTTGGACCGTTTCCTCGATCGAATGCGGCGGGATCCCAAGCTCAGCAAATCCAGCGATCTCGGGCGACGCGACGGTGTCGATCTGCATGAGCTCGACCTGATTGCGAGCGAGACGTGGGCGCGGAAGCATTTCCGAGATCCAAGCCAGACCGTGCCAGGCAGCAAATGGAATCGGAACAAGCATAGGCGAGAGGCCGGCCTCGCGGGCGACAGCCCGGAGTAATTCCTCGTAAGAGTAGACGCGGGGACCACCAAGCTCGAATAGCCTCGAATGCACTTCGGAGCGCAGAAAGAGCTGAGTAATCGCTTCCGCGACATCTTCCGCGTCGACCGGCTGCAACCTGGTCTGGCCGCGGCCGAACATCGGATAGATCGGAAGCTTGCGGAGGAGTTCGAGGATAGTCGCGACGAACGCGTCGTCCTCTCCGAACATGACCGCCGGACGGACAAGAATGGCGTCCGCGAATGCAGCCCGAATCGCTAATTCCCCTTCGCCTCGCATTCGGATGTACCGCGACGACGAGCGGTTATTGGCGCCAATTCCCGAAATATGAACGAGCCGCTGGACCCCGGCCAGCCGAGCTTGAGCGGCTACCCGTCGCGCGGAATCGACATGAATGGAATGGAAAGTCATTCGCCCCTGCTCGACATAAAGGCTGACCGCATTCACGGTCCCGTAAGCGCCAGCAAGTGCATCGGCGACTGACCGCTCGTGCTGGATGTCGGCTTGAGCAAATTGGAGCTTGGGGTCATCAGACCCAAACGAGCGCTGCGCTTGGTCTGCATGCCTGGATACAATCCGAACGCGAAATTCGCTGGAGCGCAGGTGTCGAACGATGCGACGTCCAAGGAAGCCAGTTCCCCCGAACACGGCAATCGTGCGATTGGTCGCTGCTGGCATGACTCAAATTGACCGCTACACGTCGAAGCTTCCCAGGGTCAAAAGGGCGAACTCGGACCTGGGCGTCAACTGCTGATCACAGCGTCAACTTCCACGAAGGGTGAGGTGTTCCCCGGATGTCAAGTTCCAGAACCCGACGTTACAGCGCGCCGCCGCTTCCTTGGCCCGCCGAGACCTTGCTGCTGGGCGAGACCAGGCTACGGCAAGACGGCCCTGCGGGACCGGTCGGACTCGTTTCGGAAGTCGACAGGTGCGCTGGAGCCTGAGAGTGGATACGCACCATTCCTTGCCATTTTATTCTTGCTCCCGATCAAAGGATACACGTTTCACAGAGAGCAATCCAAAGGGAATGAACTTCTTTTCTGGTCGCGTCCAATTGCGGTCGACAGGACTGTCTCTAGATCTTGGTCGCCACCCTTAAATTCTTGGGACTTTGATGACCGACCTCTCCGTCGACGCAAGACTGCTCGCGCCCGATCACCCACGCATCTCAGAGCCGAATTCGATTAACAAGGCCGTGGTGATGGTCGGGCTGGCTGCTCTGGCCTCAGGTGCTGTTGCTCTTGCGGATGCCTACTCTTGGCGGCTGGGGGCCCTGTTCGTGTTGGGCGGCTTTCTCGGACTTGTCCTTTATCACGCGCTATTCGGCTTTACCTCGGCATGGCGGGTCTTCATCGCCGATGGGCGCGGCGCAGGGCTGCGCGCACAGATGCTCATGCTCGCGATCGCGGTCGTGCTGTTCTTTCCAACGCTCGCGCACGGATCGCTGTTCGGACAAGCTGTCCACGGCGAGTACGGCGCCGTTGGGGCGTCGGTGCTCGTCGGTGCTTTCCTATTCGGCATCGGCATGCAGCTCGGTGGAGGCTGCGCATCGGGAACCCTTTACACTGCCGGTGGCGGCAATACGCGGATGTTCGTCACGCTTGGCTGTTTCATCATAGGTTCCGCTATTGGCGCATTGCATCTGCCCTGGTGGTCGGCGCAGCCGAACATCGGCTCCATTTCGCTCATTGAGACGCTTGGCTGGGCGCCAGCACTGGCGATCAGTCTGGCGGTCTTTGGCGCGATCGCGATCGCCACCTCGGTGGTCGAGAAGCGCCGACACGGCACACTGCTGGCTGGTGCCGCACCAGGCCATCGTGGCTGGCGGCGCGCCCTGCGTGGGCCCTGGCCGCTCGCCGCAGGTGCCGTCGCTCTCGCACTGGGCAACTTCGCGACGCTCTATCTTGCTGGAAGGCCGTGGGGGGTAACCTCGGCGTTCGCGCTATGGGGCTCGAAGCTATTCGCGCTGACAGGAGCCGATGTCGCATCCTGGGGTTATTGGCAGAACCCAGCCCGAGCGGCGGCACTGCATCAGAGCATATTCCGCGATGTGACATCAGTGATGGACTTCGGTATCATCCTGGGCGCACTCACGGCGGCTGGCATCGCCGGGAAGTTTGCGCCGAGCTGGCGCATCCCGGTGCGCTCACTCCTGTCCGCTGTCATCGGAGGCCTCCTGCTTGGCTACGGTGCCCGCCTCGCCTACGGCTGCAATATCGGCGCTTACTTCAGCGGCATCGTCTCCGGAAGCCTGCACGGCTGGCTGTGGTTAGCCGCGGCATTCGCCGGCAGCATTCTCGGGACGCGATTGCGTCCGCTGTTCGGGTTGTCGGTTGAGCGAAGTGGATAGCGGCCGTTTCGCCGACAAGACCTTTTGACTCCGCCGAACAGCGAGGTGCCGATAAGCGCCTCAGTGCGGACCGGCTGTCGCGCGACCAACGAGCGCGGGCCCCCTGCTGGAGCCTATTGACCGGCCGCTTGGGATGGCGCGTTTTCGATCCGGTATCTCAGGAGCACTACACCACCCTCCAGAGCTTGGTTGCTCTCCAGCACCAGGGCAGAAACTGGAGCCCGCCGATCGGCCTCCTCCTCTGTGGAATCGAATAGGCTTGGTGCGCCCTTCGCGCCGTCCACGGCGGGACAGAGGAGCAGATTGAGTTCGTCGACCAGTCCCGCCCGCAGAAAGGCTCCGTTCGTTCCGCCTCCGCCTTCCAGGAGCAGGCGCTTCACGCCGAGTTCGCGATTGAGAATGTCCAGCGTGAGGGAAAGGTCGAGTTGGGATTTTCCGGCAAAGATATAGGACACTCCCTCACCGCGCAGAGCCGCCAGGTGCGCGTCCGACACCGACTCGGAAAGGACGACCACGATCGGATCGCCGCCGATATCGGAACGGCCCCAAGCGATCTTGCCGTGCGCGTCGAGCACGACACCGTAGGCCTTGGCGTCGCGCCGTGCGAATCAGGACTCTCGCGGAAAGCTTTCCTTCGCCGAAGCGGGATAAGGCTTGCCCTTCGCGAACTCCTGGCCGGTGACGCGGCCGATGAGCCAGGCATCGCCGGCGAGCTCTTCGTGCACGCGTTCGAATACATCTCCGGCCGCGCCCTTGGGACGCCAGCGGCTTGGGAGTGTCCGACCGTCGACGCTGCAAGCCATAAGGCAAATGACATGCGGTTTCATGCGAACTCCTTCTCGGAATCTCTGCGCCGGACCGTTACACTCGATATCGCTTCGTGCCGACCTTCTCAACCAGGAGCCGAGACCTCTTCAGCCCCTGCCTCGTTGAAGCGAGCTTCTTGGCCGCCGCTTAGGCGCGTACGTCACCGCGCTCTCTGGCCGCCACCGATCACCATGGCATGGCCGACAACGAAGGCGGTCGCATCCGAGCAAAGCCTCGGGCCAAGCTGCCCGGCCATCACACCGAGCAACCTGATTACGTCCGGTATTGCTCGTCGCTGACCTTCTCCATCCAGTCCACGTTCTTGCCCCCTAGCGATTCTTGGATGGCGATGTGGGTCATGGCCGTGGTCGGCGAAGCGCCGTGCCAATGCTTCAGCCCCGGCGGAAACCACACGACGTCGCCAGGACGGATCTCCTCGATCGGTCCGCCCTCGCGCTGCACCCATCCGAGGCCGGCGGTGACGATCAGGGTCTGCCCGAGCGGATGCGCGTGCCAGGCCGTGCGGGCACCCGGCTCGAAGGTGACCTGGGCGGCACCCACGCGAGCCGGTTCCGACGCCTGGAACAGCGGGTCGATGCGGACCGTTCCGGTGAACCAGTCCTCCGGACCTTTCTGGGAGGGCCGAGATCCGTTCCTCTTGATGTCGATGTCCATGTGAAGCTCCTTCGCTGGTTCGAACGTCTGCGCCCGCGTCCGATCAACTGCAATCAAAGCGGCGGCGCCGCCGCCGATGAGCACGCTTCTGCGTGTGATCATCGGGTCCTCGGTTCAGCGCGGGTCGTATCCCGGCTTCTTATAGATGGTGTCGGGCTTGCCAATGATGTCGGGCCCGTAGACCCGCTCGGTCCAGTCTTTCGGCTCGACATCTTCGATACCGACGGAGACGGACTCCTCGCCGTAATTGAGCGTCTTCGTCACCGCGTCGGTGATCGCTTGGGCGAGCATTTGCTTCTGTCGCTCGGATTTACCGGAGTAAAGCTTGACGATGACGTGCGGCATGGGCTTCGCTCCTCTAGCGTGGGCGTTTTTCGATCACTTCCTTGAAGATGGGTGCGGCCGAGAAGGCGTTGGGCCAACCGGCATAGAAGGCGAGATGGCCGAGCACCTCGCCAGCCTCTTCCCGCGTCAATCCGTTGTCCATCGCCCTGTTCAGGTGGTAGGTGATCTGCGCGACCTGTCCCGTCGCGACGAGAGCGCTCACAGTGACCAGACTGCGGTCCCGAGGAGCCAGGGCCGGTCTCAGCCAGAGGTCCCGGAACAACACGTCGGTCGTGTATTGGACGAGGCTTGGCGTGATCTGGGCGAACTGCTCTCCGACGCGCGCGGCGCGCTGCTTCTCCGCCGCCTCGTCGAGCGGAAGCTGCGGTCCAGTGACCGGCGGGAGCTGATCGGCCTCGACGTTGCGGCTCTTGAAGACATCCCTCGCCGCCGGGATCGTATCCATCGCGTTGGCCCAGCCGGTGTAGAACGCGAGGTGCGTGATGATCTCGGAGATCTCGGCCGGCTTCACCCCGTTGTCGAGCGCGAGACCGAGATAGAACGGCAGCTCGATGGTCTGATCGCGAGCGATGAGAGCCGCGACGGTGACGATGCTGCGGTCTCTAGGCGAAAGACCGCCTCGCTTCCAGAGATCGCCCAGAACGACGTCCTGCGCATATTTCTCAAGCGACGGCGCGACGGCGCGGATGTTTTCCGATTTCGACATGGGATTTGCTCCTTCGGTGGGCGCCCGTTCCGCAGCGGCCGCGCCGCCGACGATCAGGCAGAACCAAAACAAGGTCGCTACGGGCAGTCTCATCGCGGCTGTCCTTCCACATTCGCCGGTTGCACCATCAGCCACATCGCGACGAACGCAGCGCAGAGCACGGTCACCGCGCTGGCAAGAAACACGACGTTCAGCCTCGCTCCGCTCGCAATCAATCCAAGCGCGGGACTCGCCAGTCCCTGGGCCAGATCGAGAAACGCAGTGTACGCTCCCATGGCGAGGCCCCGGCTCTGCGCCGGCACGCGGCGCACCGCTTCGACGCCGAAGCCGGGGTAGACCAGCGAGAAGCCGAAGCCGGTGAGCGCGGCCCCCGCCAAGGCCATTTCGGGCCGGGCGGCCAACCAGATCAGCGCCTGGCCTATGGCTTCTATCAGCGCGCAGACCAGCGCGACCTTTGCCCCGCCGATTGCATCGGGCAAATGACTGAAGAATACCCGCGCCAGGATGAAAGCGACGGCGTACGCCGAGTAGGCGAGCCATCCGTTGGCCCAACCTCGGCTTGCGAACAGCAACGCGACAAACGTGGTCACCGCGCCGAAGCCGACGCTGCCGAGTGCCGAGCCCAACCCCGGTAGCCACACGACACCGACCACTTTGGCGAACGAGAAACGGGCGTGATGCACCGGAGCGACCGTCGGGAGGGGCGCAACGACAAAAAGGGCAAACACCGGAGCGGCAGCGGTGCCCAATGCGATCGCCGCGAAGCCGTAGGCGGTATACAGCGCGGAGCCGGACGGTGCGCCGATCGCGAAGGCTGCGAACATTGCCAGGCCGACCCAGGCGATGACCTTGCCCGTGCTTCGAGGATCGACCAGGGCCAGTCCCCAACTTACGGCGGCCGTGATGATGAAGCTCTCCGCCCCACCGAGCAAAGCGCGCCCGAGCAAAAGTATTGCGACGGAGGTCAGCGGAGCCTCGCTGAAACTGAGCGACAGCAGGTAAAGTAACCCGGCGGCCGCGGCCGCCAACAGGCCTACGATCACTCCGCGCTTCGCTCCGCGGCTATCCGAGTAGTGGCCCGCCCAAGGTCGCGAGATCAACGAGGCTGCGAACTGACTGCCAGCGACGAGCCCGACCACGAACGTGCCGAATGCCAAGCCATCGTGCACGTGAAGCGGAAGAACGGGCAAGGCGAAGCCAATGACGAGAAAGGCGACGAAGACCACTCCCATGATCGGCAGCAGCATCGGGGCAACGGTCGATCTCGTCTCGTTCTCCAGAACCGCGGACATTGCGTTCAGCCCTCAGGGAAGTGCCACGCCGGTCAGTTCTTGAAGGCGAGCGATCAACTCGCTCTGAAAAGTCGTGTCCGCGGCTTCGGCCGCCGGGGCCTCCTCCTTTTGATGATGCCAGTAGCGGCCGCTGACCATGGCTGCTCGCTGTGTGCTGACGGCGAGCCAGCTCTGCGTGCGCTGTCCTGTGTCGATGTCGACCGGAGCGCTCGCGCCTCCCATGCGGGTGCGCACCCAGCCGGGATCGACCGCGTTGCTGAGGACCTCCGGCCAGCGCCGGGCAAGGAAGAAAGCGAGAGCAACAACGTGCAGCTTGCTTTCGGCATAGGCGCGAGCGGGATCCCAGGGGCGCCTGGTCCAGTCAAGATCGCGTAGAGAACCTTCACCTCCGCGATGGAGACCACTGCTGAGATAGACCAGACGGTCGGGTCGCTCCATCAGAGCGGTCAGCATGAACGGCGCCAGCGTGTTCACTGCCAAGATGCAGGCATGCCCTTCGGGCGTCGATCCGCGGTTAGCTGCCGCGTAGATACCCGCATTGTGGATAACCGCGTCCATCCGACCGATCGCGTTGACCTGGCCCGCGATATCGCGGGTCTCCGCAGCGCTGCGCAGATCGCCGATGACGACCCCGGCGGCTTGGGGCGCGAGGTCGGCCAGCGTCGAGGCGCGCTCGCTCGATCGTGCATGCAGGACGACCTCATGGCCGTCATTGAGAAGTGACCGCGCCGCGGCACGGCCGAGCCCATCGGTGCTGCCGGTGATGAAGATTCGGGCCATCGATCTCTCCTCTTCGCCTGTCCGAATTGGCGTGAGCCGATGCCGTAGCCGTTCCGCGCGCCGCGCCCCGACTACGGCGATTGCAGCTCGCGCGGAAAGAGGGCGCCCTGCGGCCTCGCCAACCCGCTGCGGCGCCCCTGTCACCACCACGGACTTGACCCCTACCTAAGACTTCCGCCCTCGCCCAACTAGGTGATAAATTTCGAATGCAGTCATTAGGAATGCTAATCAAATGCATCGGGAAGACGCGAGCGATCTCCTGGCCTTTCTGGCAGTGGCAAGGGAACGCAGCTTCACGCGCGCAGCGGCCAAGCTCGGCATGACGCAGTCGGCACTCAGCCAGATCATCCGCAACCTCGAAGAGCGCATCGGCGTGAGGCTTCTGAACCGGACTACGCGTAGCGTCACCCCAACTCAGGCGGGCGAGCGGCTGTTCCTGAACATCGGTCCGAAGATCGAGGAGATGGACGCCGAGCTGGCGGCCCTGAGCGAACTGCGGGAGAAGCCCGCCGGCACCATCCGGATCACGGCGACGGAATACGCGGCTCAAGCCATTCTCATGCCGGCCCTTGCGAAGATTCTTCCGAACTACCCGGACATCAAGGTCGAAGTGCTGATTGACTATGGCCTCACGAACATCGTCGCCGCCCAGTACGATGCGGGGATCCGTCCCGGCGAATTGGTCGCGAAGGACATGATTGCGGTGAGAGTAGGGCCGGACCTTCGCATGGCTGTTGTCGGCGCACCGTCCTATTTCGAGGGCCGCAAGAGGCCTCGCAAACCACAGGACCTGACAGAACACAACTGCATCAACCTGCGCCTGCCTACGCACGGCGGCAGTTTGTACGTGTGGGAATTCGAGAAGAACGGCCGCGATCTCCACGTCCGTGTCGATGGGCAACTGGTTTTCAACGGGGCCGGCGCGCTGCTCGACGCCGCGCTGAAGGGTTTCGGTCTAGCCTATCTGATGGAAGGCCACGTTCAGCCTTACCTCTCGCAAGGCCGCCTTATACGGGTGCTCGCGGACTGGTGCCCGCCGTTCTCCGGGTACCACCTGTACTACCCGAGCCGGCGGCAGCCCTCCCCGGCTTTCACGCTCCTGGTGGACACGCTTCGCTACAGAGGACGGTGACTCGGGTAAGCTCGCGATCCGGCTGCCGCATCGCAGCCATAACAGCAGCAACGACGGACGGACCGAAAGACGGATCCGCCCGAACGGCAGCTCTTCGGCCTTCTCACCGGCCAATGCAATTCGCACCGAACCGCTACCATCAGGACCACAAAACCCTAGAGGATCGTAGTTGGCGCAGGAAAATTGTGGCCCGTGGTAGCGGGGGAGCGCTACATCGCGACACCCACTATTTTCGGAGGCCCTGTTTTCTTATCGGCGCGCAGGGTAACTGACCTGGTGCCCCCTTGGTAGTCCGCCAAAGGCCGCCCTTTGTGCGCGATCGAGCTATGCTTCGAACGTGACTGTTCAATCCGGGGCTCGCAACACCCGATTCTTGCGATCGATAGCCCTGCAAAGGTGGAGGCCACATGTTCGAATTGTGTCGGGCGCGCCATTCAGGACAAAACTGCGAACTCGTATGTTGTTGAAATAACTTTGTAATCTGGAGACTTGCTGAGCTCTGCCCCGGCCAGCCAGGCCGGGGCAGATGGTCGTGCGACCTTGATCTCTGCGCCCAAGGCGCATCAATAATGGTATTGATTTGGGCAGACCAAATTGCCGTAGCTGTCGCGGTAGCATCCATTGTTGTAGTAGCTACCGTAGGCTCCGTAATAAGCGGCGCCGGCCGCTGCGGCTCCGACGGCGGCTGCACCGTACGCTCCACGCCGCACAGCCGTGCGGTAGGCTCCTCTGCGGACCGCGGTGCGCGCTATCGGGCGGCCAGGGATTGGACGATATCCATAACCGCGCCCCGCAACATGCATACGTCCGCCGTGAACGGCCCCGACCCGGGCGCCGTGAAATCCTCCACCGCGGAAGCCGCCTCCGCCACGACGAGCCAGCGCCTCGTCTGGAATCAAGCTTGCGCCCACCAGGGCGAGTGCAGCCAGAGCCACAAGAGCATACCGCAACATGGTTTCCTCCTTTTGCTGACAGATCACAGGCTTGGGATCGATGTTTGCCGCAGCTCACGATTCATCTTGGGACTACTGCTCCAACTCGATCCTCACGCCACTCAGATTTGATGCAAACTCAAGACCGACCTTGGGGCCGTGCAGCCAAATGATCACGCCCTTGTCATTCTTCAGGGAGACGCCACCCCCACCGCCGATGAGGGCGCCACCCGTGCCGACAGCAGTATAGGCCCCCTCGAAATCGCTCAACTGGTGCAGATACGAGGCACGCCCCACCAGCCGAGTGATGGATGCACCGACGGTCGTGCCCATGCTTAGACCATAGACCGTGAACGGATACTCGCGGCCATCGAAAACCAGGACCCCGTGCCCTGCGCCAGCTCCGGCGACCAGCCCGGCCTTCGCAAAGGTGACGCGGACAGACCCGGTTTTGGCGTAGGACGGTGCCGCTGTCAGCGCGAGCACAAGCAGCATCGCCAGGCCTGGCAGATACCTTCGCATCCGAATGTCCTCCCGTCTTGCTAGCCGCCGCCTTGCAGCGAACAGCAGCCTAGTGACCGCTCAACACCAGAGTCTTGATCGGCAACAGCAACGCCTGGATGCGCAGCAACATGGCGTGCACAAGCCCGACCGCATCGATGGCATGCAAGCCTATGCCCTTGAGCGTGCCAGTATCCTTTGCTGCGATGATTTCGTGATTGCTGGTGTAGGCGTTGACGATGCAGGTGCTGCCGGCCGTCACGCCATCGAGACCGCCTTTCTCGATTGGCTCCAGCACCGCAAGAATGGTGCCTGGCTTCGCTGCACTCGCGTCAATAAGCTGCTCGCCGCCCCGGAATTGGCCGGTGGAGATGTAGTCCTGAACGGTGGTAATCACCATCGGGATGATCGTCCACGGCAACGACACGCAGGCCGCCTCAGCGATCATGCCCGGCTTTAAGACTTGCGCCTCGATCTGCCCGAATCCGGCTTGCAGCGCGGTCTGGCCGGCGCCTTCCGGAATCAAAACGCCAGCGGGCCGCATCAGCGGATTGACGATGTCACCTGGACGAAGAAGGAACTGCTCGACCCGTCCGTCGACGCCGGCGCGAATGAAGGTCTTCTCATATTCCACCTGGGCCTGCGCCAGCGCTGCTTCCGCGCTCGCCTTCTCCGCCGGCAGGAGAGTGGAGACCTGCATTTCAGCGGATCGTTTTGCGGCAGTCGCCGCATCGATCGCTGCCTGCCTGCCATCGACCAGAACCTGAAGCTTCTCGATGTCGCGCTGCGGGACGATGCCTGGATTACGCCGCTGCAACTCACTCTTCACGTCTAGCTCGTCCTTGGACTGCTTATAGTCGCTATTTGCTTGCTGCAGTTGCGCCTCTGCCTTGGCGACATCGACCTTCGCAGCGACCAACTGCGCCTCGACCTCGGCGATCTTGCGCCGCGCTGTTTCGACCGCGGCCTCCTGCTTTGAACTGTCCAGCCTGAAGAGCACGGTGCCCTTGGAAACGGGCGCGCTGAAGCCGACATTGACTTCGGCAACACGCCCCGGAATCTCCGGAACGATCGGGACGGTTCGGAAGAACAAAGCCGCCGATGTCGTCGACGGGTGGAAATAGAAGATCATCGTGATGAGCGCGATCGTGAGCATCAGGCAGCCCACAATGCCCCATCTCAGCTCGAACCAGACGGAATAGAGCGTGATCTCCTTGCCGAGCCGCTTTCCCTGCACATAGCGGCGGTAAAGGTAATCCGGAAGCAGCGTGAAGAGTGAGCAGAGGAGCAACTCAAGCATGGCTTGGGACCTCCTTCTTGGGGACAGTCGCCTCTTTTGCAACACCGGGCTCCACTTTCCCCGGCTGCGTTGCGCTTTCTGCCGCCTTGAGTTCGCCTTGCTCAGAACCGGCGTCGGCGGCATCCGCTATTCGCTCGACCGAGCCCGCGATACGGCCCAAAGGCGTGCCAAAGTCAGGCAGATCGACAAGGGCGAGCAACAGGCCTGCAATCCAGAACAGGTGGACATGCGTAAACAGCGCGAGGAGGCCCAGAACGGCGACGATCTCGAACTGCAGCTTTTGCGATTTGTGGGCCAGCCGTTCTGGCAGAGTGTGCAGCCGCAAATAGATGTTTCCGATGGCCAGCACGGCGCCGATCAGGAAGATGCCCATGACGATCATCAGCCAGTCCGTCTCGCCGGGCCTGGCGATGAAAAACGGCAAATGGTGAGGCGTCAGCGGATGCAGCTCTCCGTGCATTTGAGCCTCCTTCAGATCTGGCAGCGATAGTAGTGGACTGCCATGTCCTCCATGCCGGGGAACACTCGCGTGATCGTGTTGGCGTCAATCACTTTCAATTCGAATTGGACGCTGGAGAGCATGATGTCGGTCGCGCAGCCCGCGACGATGTTGACCGTTTCTCCGTCATCCTTCCTGGCCTTGATCGCGCATTTGGCGAACCTGCCGACGAGACGGTTTGGCTCGACGATGAATCCTCCGCCATGTACCTCAGATGTTGGAGCGAACGTGATCTCCTTCGCCTTCCCGCTCCGGATGAATAGGTTCTTGCACTCGTGGGCGTTGGTCGCCCACGCTCCCGTGAGATCGACGGCGCGGGCTTGTCCCAAGCCCATGCCGGCCAGGATGGTTGCAGCAGCGACAGTTTTGCGAAACTTTCTCATGGTCTCTCCGAAGCCGCCTTGTGCTTCCCGACTGGGCGGATCTTCATAGACCGCCTCTCAGCCTCGATTGAGGTGCGGCTGGCGACGACTGCTTTGATCTACATCAAGCTCTTCCTTTCCGGACCAAGGCGACGCCTCTGTCTCCAGGCAGGCTTTGATCTGGATCAAAAGGTTCGGTTCCGGCACGGCTCTAGCATCCGCGCAGATTGAGATGGCGAACTCAACGGAGAAGGGATGCTGCCATGCCAGGGAAAATCGACGATTTGCTGCCGAGCGCGAAGGAGATTCAGAAGCAGGCGGCTATCAAGGAAGCCGAGAAAGCCGAACAGGTCATGCGGGCTGCCGCCGCGGCCGAAGCGGAGAAGCGTGCCCTGATCGAGAAACTCAGCAAGCCATCCGGCCTATCTGAGGAAGACAAGGTCAAGCTCGCCTCCAACGTGATCCAGCGTGCTGTTCGGAATGGTCTGACCGAAGTTCAGGTCTATCGCTTTCCCAATGTGCTCTGCACTGACAAGGGCCGCGCGATCAATCAGCAGGAGGCGGGCTGGGAGAAAACCCTGACCGGGATACCGAGGGAGATATTCCAGCTCTGGACCGACTACCTGAAGCCGCGCGGATACCGGATCCGCTACCAGATCATAGATTTTCCGGGCGGGATGCCCGGAGATATCGCGATCACAATCAGTTGGGGTTGATCCATGCTGAAGATGTCGCCAGACGAGCGAACAGTCTCGAAGATGAAGCGGAAGGACTACGAGAAGGAGCTCCGGAAGCTTCAGGTTCAGCTTTGCCATCTCCAGGAATGGGTCAAGGCAAAGAGGGCCCGCATTATCATCCTGTTCGAAGGACGCGATGCCGCCGGGAAGGGCGGCACGATCAAGGCGATCACCGAAAAGGTCAGCCCGCGGGTATTCCGCGTCGTTGCCCTTCCCGCGCCTTCCGACCGGGAAAAGAGCCAGATGTTTCTGCAACGCTACATGCAGCACTTCCCGGCGGGCGGGGAAATCGTGATCTTCGACCGCAGTTGGTACAACCGAGCCGGCGTCGAATATGTCATGGGCTTTTGCAGCCCAGAGGAGCACGACCGCTTTCTGTCCCTGTGTCCGCAGATCGAGCAATATATCGTGGATGGCGGCATTATCCTGATCAAGCTTTGGCTTGAGGTGGGCATGGCCGAACAGGAGCGCCGCTTCAAGGCACGCATCGATGACCCGCTGCGGCAATGGAAGCTGAGCCCCATGGACACCGAGTCCTATCGGCGCTGGTATGATTATTCGCGAGCACGAGACCTCATGTTCAAGTCGACGAGCTCGAAGCACGCGCCCTGGCACATCATCCGTTCCGACGACAAGCGCCGGGCACGACTGAATTGCATCGCGCATCTGTTAGAGGCGATCCCGTTCAAGCGCCTGTCGCACGATCAGGTACGTTTGCCCAAACGATCCAGCAAGGGACGCTACGACGACAAGGCGTCCCTGCGCGGAATGACATTCGTCGCCGAACGCTATTGAACGATGCGCCTGCCGCCCTTCAGCGGAGGGCGATCTGGACACCGCCGACTGCGGCTGACAGCTCCACGCCGATTTTCGGGCCGTGCAACTGGAGAATGACGCCTTTCTTGTTCTGAAGCTGTACGCCGCCGGCACCAGCCGCCAGCGCGCCGCCGGCGCCGATCACACGTACGTGCCCTGGATGTCGCCAGGGCTGCGGATGTTTAAGGCGCGCCCGGTGAACTGGGTAGTCGAAGCGCCAATCGTGGCACCGATACTCATGCCGGATACCGTGAATGGATAACGGTGGCCGCGGAAGATCAGGACACCTTCACCACCCCCGACGCCAATGATGAAACCGCCCTTGGTAAAGACGACGCGAACCGCACCGGTCTCGGCCTGCGTTGCGGTCGCAAGACCCGACGCGAGCAATCCTGCGACGCTCCATTGAACGATCCACCTAAAGCGCTTCCTCATGCCATCGCTCCCCTCACAAGGATCAGCCGATCCAAGACTGGTCGATGCAATTTCGGATTTCGCCGCGCCTCACGCTTGATTTAGATCAAGGCCTTTGCGCCTGATCGCGAGAGCGTCCCTGACCACCCTCTTTAATCATGGCGCGGTATGCTGATGGAGACAGTCGCCGACACCGCAGGCCGGCAAGCTGAAAAAGGCTGGCTCTGGTGGTTTCCACCGGCGCGCTGGCTCGCTGAATACCACCTCTCCTTCCTGACGGGCGATATCGTCGCGGGTGTTACTTTGGCTGCTTATGCCATCCCGGTATCGCTCGCCTATTCGACGCTTGCAGACCTGCCCCCGCAAGTTGGCGTGTACGGATATCTCTTGGGTGGGCTTGGGTACGCCCTGTTCGGGTCGTCGCGGCAACTCGCCGTCGGTCCCACCTCCGCGATCTCGCTCATGATCGCAGGAACGGTTGAAACGATGGCTGGTGGAGATGCACAGCGCTACGCGCAAATCGCAAGCCTGACCGCGTTCACCACGGCAGCGCTTTGCGTGATTGCCTGGCTATTGCGCCTAAGCGCGCTGGTGAAGCTGATCAGCGACAGCATTCTCGTAGGCTTCAAGACGGGTGCCGGCCTGACAATTGCGATGACGCAGCTTCCAGCCCTGTTCGGGGTACCTGGCGGAGGGCACAATTTCTTCGAGCGGGCATGGCTGTTCGGCGGGCAGATCAGCCAGCTCAACGGATTCGTCGTACTCATATCCATCGTGGCGCTTGGACTGCTCGTGCTCGGTCAGCGCGCCTTGCCTAGAAAGCCCGTCGCGCTAGGTGTCGTTGCACTGTCGATCCTGCTTGCGACCATATTGCAGCTTCCGGCGATGGGCGTTGCCGTGACGGGAAAGATTCCGGCGGGCTTGCCCAGCCTGGCGGGGCCAGCGCTTAGGCTGCGGGATGTCGAGGGTATCTTTCCCCTGGCCGGCGGCTGCCTGCTGCTCGCCTACATCGAGGGCGTATCCGCTGCCCGCACATTCGCCGCGAAGCATGGTTACGCATTGGATGCGCGGCAGGAGCTTCTGGGCATCGGCGCAGCCAATCTGGCAGCCGGCCTGGCGCACGGTTATCCGGTCGCGGGCGGTCTGTCGCAATCGGCAGTCAATGACAAGGCCGGCGCGCGTACGCCGCTCGCCCTCGTCGTTACCTCGATGACGCTTGCCTTGTGCCTGCTATTCCTGACCGGCTTGCTCGAGAACCTTCCAAAAGCGGTGCTGGCGGCAGTCGTGTTGACGGCGATTTACAGTCTCGTGGATTTCCCGGCATTGCTGCGCATGTGGCGGATCAGCCGGCTGGATTTCTACGCCGCTGCAATCGCTCTCGGAGCGGTCCTGGCTCTCGGAATACTTGACGGCATCTTGCTTGCTGCCGCGGCCTCAATCCTGCTGCTGCTTATGCGCGTGTCGTACCCGCATGTGGCATACCTCGGTCGCAAGCCTGGCACCAATCTTTACTCCGATGTAGCGCGGCATCCTGAAAATGAGCCGTTAGCAGGCGTCATTGCCTTTCGCCCGGAAGCCTCCCTGATTTATGTAAACGCCGAATCCGTCCTGGAAGGTGTGCTCGACCATCTTCGGTCAGCGCCATCTCCTATCCGTCTCGTGGTCTGCGACCTCTCGGCATCCCCCTATCTCGACCTGGCTGGGGCCCGCATGCTGCATAACCTGCATGACGGGCTGGCGGCGCGCGGGATTTCGTTTCGTATCGTCGGTGCCCATGGTGCGGTGCGCGATTTGGTCAGAGCCGAGGGCATCGATCAAAAGGTCGGAGGCGTATCCCGTGCCCTGACGCTCGACGCGTTGCTTAGCGGATTCAGCTAACGACTCCTGCTGGTTTTGATCTCGGGCCGCAACCATTGATCTAGATCAACGCACCAAGTGCCTGACGCGAAAGGCTCAGGTTCGATCGCTCGGGATCAGCCGATCGGAGAGGTCTCGATGATATGCTGGCTCCGTTTCGTCTTTGCAGCTTCCACGTTTATCGGGCTCGCGATCCCGACCGTCCGCGCTACAGCGGAAGACGGAGGCCTGCGCCGCATCCAGGAAGAGGTCTGGGCGCTTCCGCTCACAATCCCAACCCTGGCCTACGTCGTTCATCCGGTCGACAAGGGTCCCTTCCCCCTGGTGGTCATGAATCACGGCGTGTCACTCAATGCGCGCGAACGCAGCTTCTTCCCGCTTGTCGAATTCAGAGATGCTGCCATGTGGTTCGCGCGCCGGGGCAACACAGTGGTAGCGCCAACGGGATCGGGATACGGCGCCGCTGCCCTCGATGTTCCGGAACAAGGGCTGTACGGCGTGTTCTATTCCAAAATTGGGAATTGCGATAACCCCAACTTTCATGACGCAGGTCTTGCGGTTGCCCTACTCGACAAGTGGATCATCGAGTATCTGACCGATCAGAAGTTGATCGTGCCGGACAAGACCGTTGTTGTTGGCCAATCCGCGGGCGGCTGGGCCGCGATTGCACTGTCGAGTCGAAATCTGCCATCCGTACGAGCCATCATCACCTTTGCGGCTGGTCGCGGCGGTCGCGTCGGCGGCAAGCCGAATAACAATTGCGCACCCGACAAGCTGGTGGAAGCGACCGCCGATTTCGGGCGCACAGCTCGCACGCCCATGCTGTGGATCTACAGCGAGAACGATACGTTTTTCGGTCCCGCCTTGACCAAACGAATGCACGAGGCCTACGCCGCCGGTGGCGGCAACGCGGAATACCACATGCTGCCTCCGTTCGGTAGCGACGGCCACTTCTTGGTCGATGCCGCCGATGCCATTCCGCTCTGGTCTCCTCTGGTCACCGAGTTTTTAGACCGGCACCAGTAATGATACGGAGGATCGGATGAGCAGCCATAACTCCTCTCCAATTGAGTCGCCATTGTTTCTAACGCTCGCCTTGTCTTCGCTGCTTGTGGTGCTGGCTCTCCGGAGCGTCGCTTTGGCAGATGAAGTGAACCAGACCAACGGAACAGCGGCCGCGCAAAAAGTTCCGGAAGCGATAGTCGCACCGCGCGGTCAGCGCATGGCGCGGGACATCAAATACGGCGAATGGCGCAAGGTTTGTTTCAAAACGCCAGGAGCAAACATGGTCTGCCGCACAAGCATCAGCGGCACATGGGACACGGGTCAGACAGCGGTGCGCGCGGACCTGATCGAGCGCGACGGCGAAGGCGCCGCACGCCTTCAGCTCTTCCTGCCCGTTGGCCTCTATCTCCCGGCCGGCGTAAAGCTGAGCGTCGACCAGGGCGTAGCATCCCAGATCCCTTATGTCTGGTGCCTGACGAACACCTGCATCGCGGCCCAGGTGGCGGACCCGAAGTTCGTCCAGCAAATGGAGTCCGGCCAGAAACTCTCACTCGAGCTGGTGGACTCCAATGTCCTCGCCGTCACGACAACTCTGCCACTTGCGGAGTTTGCCACCGCCCACGACAACGCGCCAACGCAGACCTTCCAGCAGGACGTGGATGAATAGCGCGAAGCACGCCCCCGCGCTCCTGTGCGGTCTATGCCAGCCCGGCTGCAGCGCGCGCCACCGGTTCGAGCAAGGAGGCTGCGGAAAAGGGCTTTGTGAGATAGGCGATACAGCCCGACCTTATGGCTGCGCTGCGAACGAAATCATTGTCGTTGGCTGTGATGTAGATGACGGGCAGAGATATTCCGGCTGAACTCAGCCGAGATCTAAGTTCTATTCCCGAGCGACCGTTGAGCTGAACGTCTAGTACGATGCAGATCGCCGTAGAAACATCACTGCAGTCTTCGAACGCCTCAGCAGATTGAAAGAGCATGCAGTCATAGCCATGCCGGTTCAGCAGTCGGCTCAGACCCCTGAGAATGCCAGGGTCGTCGTCAACGACGAGAACGAGTTTTCGATTCGACAAGCGCAGTCCCCGCCTTTCAAGGTCCGACACTCGCCCTGCCCAAGCAATCCGACAACAACATAAGTTTGTTGGCGGATCGCCCATCCCGTAAGCTGACTGTAAGCTAAATGAACCTTCGCGCTTGTTCCCAAGGCAAGCGCGCAGTCTCTTGCTAAGCAGCCTCTTGCTAATATGTCTGACGGGCCTTTGTTCCTATTGTCCCTTGGGACAACAGATCGAACTGCAAAACTCTGGACATCCGCAGCAGCAGTGTTCACGTCCCCTTGCCGTCGCCAGAGACCCGGCCGAGAACACCCAATCGCTCGGCCATAGACACCAGCTCGGCGAGCGATTGAACACCCATTTTCTCCATCACTTTGTGTCGATGGGCCTTGATGGTACGTTCTGTTGTCCCAAGCTGCAGGGCGATTTGCTTGTTGATCTTGCCGCGCACCACGAGCTCGAACACCTGCCGCTCGCGGGGCGTCAAGCTCGCGAGATGAACCCGCCCCGCATCCTGCGCAGATCTCAGTTCGCGAAGCGCTCCATGCCGCACCATCGCGCGCTCGATGGCGCCAAGCAACTGCTCTGAGCTGACCGGCTTGGCAAAGAAGTCCTCGGCACCGGCCTTGATCGCTCTGACGCCGGTGCGCACATCGGCGTAGCCCGTGAGAAAAATCACTGGCAGTGTCGAGCCGCGTTCTAAGAGCCGCGCGTGCACTTCGACTCCGCTCAAGTCCGGCATTCGCAAATCAAGCAGGATGCACGCCGGCTCGCTATCATCGGGCAGATGGTCAAGAAGAAGCTGAGCGGAGGGATAGGTGGTGACTGAGTAACCTGCCCGCTTCAGTCGACGTTCGAGCGCGGATCGGAAGGACGCATCATCATCAACAATGTGGATCGTGCCCGACAAGTCCCCCTCCCAAGGCTCACGCATTCGACTGGTCGAGATACGGATGGAGCAGGTGCGAAAACTCTTTGCACGAGGCGCAGATGCTACCAAGGCAAGGAGTCAGACAAACACTCCACTGATTCGCTTGATTATATCGACCGTTGCCCGGGCCGATTTCCATCTGGACCCTATCATCCGCTTGTATCGATGAGAATACGCTGGCGACCCTCGTTCGGTGCGGCAGGGCGACGCTACCTCAAGGCGAGAATAGGCCCGCAGCCCTGACCTTTCGGACATTGTCCTTTGGGACAATGGCTTCCAGGCCAATAGTCCGTCCGACCTGCCGCGGCGTACAACCATTGCGGCAGGAGCGGCGGCTCCCTCGCGGACGCGAAAAGCCCGTTCAAACAGGGAGATAATCCATGTTTGTCAACATCAACGCCAATGCGGCGAATAAATCAAGATTTGCGGGCGAATTGGGCGGCCTCTCTCACGCACCGGTCGTTTTAAGCGAATTCAAATATAATCGCGGCGCCGAAATCTTCGGCGAAGCGGAGCCGGCCGAGTATGTATATCAAGTGGTCGAAGGCGCTGTGCGAAGCTATAAGCTCCTGTCCGACGGCCGGCGACAAATTGGCGCATTTCATCTGGTCGGCGATATTTTTGGCCTCGAGAACGGCCCGACCCATCGTTTCACAGCCGAAGCGATTGTCGAGACGACCGTTCGGCTCGCAAAGCGAGTCAGCCTCGAGCATGTCGCAGAAAAGGATGCGCTGGTTGCGCGCGATCTTCTGACGATGACGACGAGCAATCTGCAACACGCCGAGAATCACATGCTCCTTCTAGGTCGCAAGACCTCGCTGGAACGTGTGGCCGCGTTCCTGCTCGAGATGGACACTCGCCTGACCGCCGCCGGTGTGATGGCGCTTCCCATGAGCCGTCGCGACATCGCTGATTATCTAGGATTAACGCTGGAGACGGTTTCGCGCGCGCTCTCATACCTTCACGAGAAGGGACTCCTCGGCTTCCTCGGGCAGACGCAGCGGCAGATCGTGCTGCTCAACAGGCTCGAGCTGACCAAATTGGATCTATAGGTCTTCAACCCGCGCTGGTGCGAAGTAGCTGTGGTGGGCTATTGTCCTTCACGGCATCTTTAACATCGGCGCGGCGGATCAGCCGAACATCAGAACGCCATTTCCCTGAAACAACCAGCATAGAGTGCACCGGCAAAAGCCGGGCGCTCCATTGATTCAGATCAAAGGTCCCGATTTCGGCTGTCCCAACCCTTCGTGAGAGCATCAAAGCGCCATGCGCTCCCAAGGAGGCGTCAGATGAAGCCCGTCTCTGCTGAAGAAGCGATCGCCATGATCCCGAACGGCGCGACCATCATGGTTGGCGGCTTCATGGGCGTCGGCACGCCGGAGCGCCTGCTCGACGAGCTGGTACGACAGAAGAAATGCGAGCTGACCCTGATCTGCAACGACGCCGCGGTGCCCGGCAGGGGCATCGGAAAGTTGTTCGACGCTGCTCTCGTCTCCGCCCTGACCGCAAGCCACATCGGCCTGAACCCGAAGGTACAGGAGCAGATGATGGCGAAGAGGATCGCCGTCGATCTGGTGCCTCAGGGTACGCTGGTGGAACGCATTCGCGCCGGTGGATGCGGCCTTGGCGGCGTGCTGACGCCTACCGGAACGGGGACGATCGTCGAGGAAGGCAAACAGCAAATCCGGATCGACGGCAAGGCCTTCCTGCTCGAGACCGCTCTTCGTTCGGACTTCGCCCTGATCCACGCTTTTCTGGCCGACTATCTCGGCAACCTTTCGTATGCCCTTACCGCGCGCAACTTCAACCCCGTGATGGCGATGGCGGCCGACACCGTGATTGTCACGGCCGAGCACATCGTTCCGGTGGGGGTGATCGCGCCGGACCACGTCGTCACGCCGGCACCTCTTGTCGACTACATCGTAGCGAACAGGTGAACCATGGACGCACAAACGCTCATTGCGCGCCGCGTTGCGCTCGAACTTCGATCGGGAGATCTGGTCAATCTGGGGATTGGCATTCCGACCCTGGTTGCGAACTACGTTCCGCCGGAGCTCAAGGTCTTCTTTCAATCGGAAAACGGGTTGATCGGCACGGGCCCGATTCCGGAGCAAGGCATGGCGCATCCATTGCTGACGGACGCGGGCGGACGCCCGATCAGCGCATTGCCCGGCGCCTGCACATTTGACAGCGCGATGTCCTTTGGATTGATCCGCGGCGGGCACGTCAACGTCACGGTGCTCGGCGGATTGCAGGTCGACGCCGAGGGGCATCTCGCCAACTGGATGATCCCCGGCAAGATGGTGCCTGGCATGGGAGGCGCCATGGATCTCGTGACCGGCGCCAAGCGCGTGATCGTCGCCATGCAGCACGCGGCGAAAGGAAAATCAAAGATCGTGCAGAAATGCACTCTTCCGCTCACGTCATCGCGACCCGTCGATCTGGTGGTGACCGATCTCGCAGTGATCGGCTTCCCGGGCGGAAAGATCACGCTGCTCGAGACCGCGCCGGGTGTGAGCGTGGCCGAGGTGATGGCGGTGACGGAGGCCGACCTTTCAATCCCGAACAATGTACCGGAAATGAGGATTTAGGATCAACACAGTGCTTTAGCGGTGCGTGAGATGAAAATATTTGACAGCTTCGACGAGATCAAATCGGCCGTTGGCAAGGAGATCGGGGCAAGCGAATGGATCGAAATAACACAGGATCGTATCGATCGATTTGCCGAGGCGACCTGTGACGAACAATGGATCCATGTTGATCAGGAGAGGGCGAAAGAGGAGCTCCCCGGTGGCAGAACCATCGCGCACGGCCTGCTCTCGCTCAGCCTCGCGCCGATGTTCATCCGATCGGTCATGGGCCTCAAAGGATTGCGAAACACACTGAACTATGGCGCCGATCGCATCCGCTATCTCTCTCCCGTTCCGGCGGGATCGCGGATAAGAGGTCGTACCACGATCGCCGAAGTGGAGGACGTGCCGCCCGACGGATTGCGCGTGAACTATCACATGGTCATCGAGATCGAGGGCGGCCAGCGGCCGGCCTGCGTTGCCGAGCTCATCGCCCTCCACTATCGCTGAATCTTATCATCGCGCCGAAGCTTGGGAACGGGGGACAGCCTCAATCGATGATGTGATAGCCGCCGTCGATATAGATAACGTCGCCTGTGATGAGCTTAGCGCCGTCAAGCGCCAGAAACGCCGTCGCCGCGCCGACATCATCGATCGAGACGAGACTCCGAGTCGGCGCTTTGCTCTGAGCCTTGTCCAGCAATTCATCGAATTCCGGGATGCCCGAGGCCGCTCGCGTCGCCAGCGGTCCTGGAGAGATAGCATGCACCCGTATCCCCTTCGGGCCGACTTCCGCCGCGATATAGCGTACCGCGGCCTCAAGCGCGGCTTTTGCCACGCCCATGACATTGTAGTTCTCCACGACCATCTGGCTGCCGTAATAGGTCATGGTGAACATCGTACCGCCGTTCTTCATCAATGGCTCCGCCAGGTGTGCCATCCGCATGAATGACCAGCAGGATACTTCCATGGTCCTAAGAAAGCCGTCCCGCTGAACGTCAATGACCCGTCCGTGCAGCGCTTCCTTCGGCGAGAAGGCGATCGAATGCAGCAGGAAATCGAGTTGCCCCCATTCCCTTGCGATCCGCTCGAATACCTGCTCCGTCTGTCCTTCGACATTCACATCCAGTGGCATGAAAATCGACGCTTCCAGCTCCTGGGCGAGCGGCTCGACAAACCTTTTGGCGCGATCGTTCAGATAGGTCACGGCCAAATCGGCGCCCAGGGCCCGAAAGGCTTTGGCACACCCCCAGGCAATCGATTGATCGTTCGCGATGCCTACGATTAGGCCTCTTCGTCCCTTAAGGGCGACCTTCGTCTCAGGAAATACTGGAATGGTCATGATGCTCTCGCGTGCGTTGAACCAACTGGATGCATTTTCCAAAGCAGCGACAAGGTGTGTTCCGCGATCATCCGCTCTTCGTCAGTGGGAACGACATAAACGGGTATGCGACTAGCGGGCTTGGATATCTTGAGCGCATGTTTGGCGTTCTCGAGCGGGTCGAGAGCAACGCCGAGCCATTCAAGCTTCTCGGCCACGCGCCCGCGGGTAGAAGCGGAGTTCTCGCCAATGCCGGCGGTAAAGACGAAGGCATCGAGCCCCTGCAATGCGGCGGCGAGCATGCCGGCATAAAGCCCTATCCGGTAGACGAAATAATCGATCGCAAATGTCGCGCGAGGATCGCCACTTGCCTGAAGCTCCCGCATGTCATTGCTGACGCCGGACAAGCCCTTCAATCCGCAATCGCGATAGAGAAAATCCTGGAGCTGGTCAGGCGTCATTCCCTTTGCGGAAATCAGATAAAGGACAACGCCGGGATCGAGCTGCCCCGGTCGCGTTCCCATCGGCAGTCCATCGAGCGCCGTGAAACCCAACGTACTCTCAACGCTGCGACCGCCATGCAGTGCGCACATCGAGGCGCCGCTGCCAAGATGTGCCACGATCACGCGACCGTCTGCGATCTCGGGCGCAACCTTGGGCAGCGTTTTCGCAATGTATTCGTAGGAAAGACCGTGAAAGCCGTAGCGGCGTATGCCCTCCTCATGGAGCCGGTAAGGCAGCGCGTAATGATCTGCGACGGCATCATGGCCCCGGTGGAAAGCTGTATCAAAGCAGGCGACCTGCGGAAGCGCAGGAAAGTTGGCGAGAATGGACTTTATCGGCGCGAGATTGTGGGGCTGGTGAAGCGGCGCCAACGGCTCCAAACGTTCCAAGCGGGCGACGACGCCATGGTCAACCAGGACAGGCCCGTCATAGTTCGGGCCACCATGAACGACCCGGTGGCCCACAGCCAGCGGCGTGACCCGCAGCTCTTCGCGCAGCCAAGTTCCAGCGACCGTCATTGCGACGGCAACGTCCGGTATGGCTTCTATTGGATAGGCGCGGTCGGCCAGCGTGTCCCCGCTGGCCCCGCTCGCCCGAAGCCGCGGCCGGCTGCCAATACCATCCATCTGCCCCTTGAGCTGGCGGCTCAGCCTGCCCTCGCTATCAAGGCCGAACACCTGGAACTTGACGCTCGATGACCCCGCATTGACGACAAGGATGCTATCCATGGCGATCACGCGGCGGCATTGACAGCGCGGCGGCGACGCGCGTCGGCATAGAGGGTAGCCACGGCGCAGGACGCCATGCGCGCCCTTAGCGGGTCCGCCCGCGATGTCAGCACGATGGGCACGCGGGCGCCAAGTACGATCCCGGCCCCATCGGCGTTAGCGAAATAGGCAAGATTTTTGGCCAGCATGTTACCGGCTTCGAGATCGGGCACGACGAGGATCTGGGCGCGTCCGGCGACCTCCGACTTTATTCCCTTTATTCTGGCGGCCTCCATGTCGACCGCATTGTCGAACGCGAGCGGGCCGTCCAGCAGGCCTCCGGCGATCTGGCCACGATCGGACATCTTGCAGAGCGCTGCGGCGTCGATCGTGGAAGGAATCTTGGAGGTGACGGTTTCGACGGCTGAAAGGATCGCTACCCTGGGAAGCGTGCCAAAGCCGGCTTGGGTGAAGAGGTCGATTGCGTTCTGGACAATGTCGCGCTTGCAGTCGAGATCGGGAAAGATATTGATGGCAGCGTCCGTCACGAAGATGGTCTCGGCATAAGCCGGCACGTCCATCACGAACACATGGCTGATGCGCCGGTCCGTGCGCAGTCCTCTGTCTTTTGCCGTGACGCTGCGCATCAGTTCGTCGGTGTGAAGGCTGCCCTTCATCAGCATTTCGCCCCGTCCGGCGTGAATGAGCTCGACCGCCTTCGCTGCCGCCGCCTCGCTGTGGGGTGCATCGATAATCTCGAAACGATTGATATCGAGGCCGTACTTGGCCGCAGCGCCCGTGATCTTCGGAACAGGTCCGACGAGAATCGGGATAATTAGGCCCGCATCTGCGGCTTCGGTGACGCCGCGCAGCGAGCTTTCGTCGCAGGGATGTACCACGATCGTTGTCGCCGCAGGAATCTTCTTTGCTATCGCGATTAGGCGCTCGTATTTCGCATGAGGCCGCGCTTCTGGTGCTTCACTCGGTTGTGCGCTCATCCTTCGGCTCCAATGCTTGGATCACGATGCTTTCGCTTGAGGCGAGATCTCGCCAACTCGTGGCAATTCCTCCTGGTCCGCCCCAAAGAGACTGCCTATGCGTTTCAAACGCTCGGCGCATTCGCCGGATATTTGCGCACTCGCGGACAGAACCTCACGGATGACCGCAAATCCCGCCCGGCGCGCCTCCGCATTTTGCGGCAGCAGTTTCGGAATGGCGGCTAGGCTCGCCTCCGGTTCGAGCAGCAGCATGAAGAACTGCTCGCGCACCATGGTCTTGAACTGGGCGAGCGTGAGCCGCGGGCCAGAGTCGTTCCGGCGCGCCCGGCGCAGAGCCTCCAGGCTTCGCTCGTCGACCATGCCGCGTGCCATGCCCACATAGAGCAGTCCGCGGATGACGCACTCTCTCAAGCCGCCCGTTCCGATGCGGGATTGGAGCTCCGCGACCCGCGCGTCTAGTCGCTTCCGATATTCGGCTGACATCTCCGGCTTCGGCGACGGTACCGATTCCGGATCGATTCCGACCATGGCCTGAAGGGCGGGCGAGCCGTAAATCGCCAGGAAGAGCGTTTCGCTGAGCGCTTCCTGCGTGTCCCGCCAACTATCGAGAGCGGTGACAATGTTTTTCGACAGCGCTTCTTGGATCGCTAGGAATGGATTATCCGAAGCAGCCGGTTTTCGGTCTTCGCGCACCTTTTCGGCCGCTCCGCTGATGGCCTTGGTTATGGGATTGTCGCCTGCCAAGGCGTCATATTGGACGCGCAGCGGATGCAGCTTGCGGATCCACTCCGCCAACTGCGGCGTCGCCATGGCCTTGACCCACGGCTGGACGAAATGTCGGTAATTGGAGAGATTGATTTCGGAAACGCGCGCGGCGGTGGCAAAACGGCGCTCGTCCTCGGGGCTATTGCCGCCCATTGCACGGATGTCGTCGAGCGTGCGCTGCTCGCAGCGCATGATCCATTTTCCGGCCGCCAGATCCGGATTGAGAGCGTCGGCGGATTTCGCCTCGAAGGTCGCCTCGTAAAGCCCAGGCGGCAGCACATCGATCAGGTCGATATTACTGGAAAACTCGCTGTGCTCCTTCTTGGCGACGCCCCCGGACACGAAGATTCCGAGATGACCGACGGTTTCATGAACGGTGTAGACAATGGTTTGCCCATACGACCTGATCTCGTCGACATCGCGGTAAAGGTCGAGAATCCACCCGAGCGCCTGCTGCGGCGGGGTGATATTGTCGCCTTTCGAGCAGAACACGACGATCGGCGAGCGGATATTGCGAAGATCGACGATCGACCCGTCGGAGGTCTTGATGCGGCCCGCCGCGAGCTTGTTGCCGATGAAGAGCTCGTCGACGATAAACTGTATCTCTTCGGCGTTAAGGTTGACGTGCCCTCCCCACCATCGCTCGAATTCGAGATACCGGCTCGCCTCGGTGTCGACCTTCGAATACACATTGTATTGCTTGGTCCATAACGTGTTCGAAGGGTTCATGTTCTCGAAGTTCTGCACCAGCCAGGCACCGTCGAATTTGCCAGCGCCAAGATCGCTGGTGAGTGCAGTCAGCCAGCTTCCGCCCAGCAGCCCGCCGGTGTAGCGCATCGGATTCTTGCCGCGGACGCCTGCCCAGTAAGACAGCGGCGCGCCGGCGACGATGATCGGCCCGAACAACTCCGGCCGGAGCGACGCGAGAATCATCACAGCCCAACCGGCCTGGCAGTTTCCGATCACGCAGGGCTTGCCGTCGGCCTCTGGATGCAGGGCGATCACTTTCTCGAGAAACACGGCTTCCGCCCGGGCGATGTCCTCGATGGTCTGCCCCGGCATGGGCTCGGGCAGGAAGCCCACGAAATAGCAGGGGTGGCCGGCGCTCATCGCAACGCCGATCTCGCTGTCAGCTTTGAAGCCGCCAATGCCCGGGCCATGGCCGGCCCTAGGATCAACGACCACGAACGGGCGTCGCTTGAGATCGATTGCAACGCCTTTCGGCGGGATGATGCGGACGAGGCCGTAGTTGACGGGCCGCTCGAGGTTCCGGCCGTCGACGATCAATTCGACGCCATAGTTGAGGACGTGCGGCGCGGTTTCGGCGAGATGCTCGCGATATTGGCTCCCGCGCTGGCGCATTACCTCCAGAAAGAGAATGCTGCGTTGTCGCGCATCGACCAGATATTCCTGGAGCGACGCAAAGAAGCCAGCCGCCATATCGTTTGAGATCATCGGCTTGTCAGTGGACATGCTTGAAATCTCTTGGGTTCGCTGTGAGCCTGATGGTCAGGATTGCGCGGTGCGAGAGCAGACCTTTGATATAAGTCAAGGCGAGCTCGACTTCGGCGTTTGCGCTGGTTCTGGTCGCGGCCGGTATGATGCTATTCGGAATTAGAACGTAAGTGCGACATTGTTTGCGGCTCGGAACCTCTGACTTCGGCGGCGGCGCTCGAGGGGACGGTCGGGACTCCGCCAGTCCGCTCGTCGCGGATCCAGGCCATCGTCAATTCCCAGGCTACGGCCAGAACGATCGGCCCGACGAAAAGACCGACGATCCCATGGGCCAACGTTCCACCCAAAAGCCCAATGAAGATGACGAGCATCGGTGTCGTGAGACTGCGTCCCATCAGCAACGGCTTGAGCACATTGTCTGCGAGGCCAACCAGAACCAGGTAGACGGTCAGTAACACAGACGTGCTGAAGTCCTTCGTGGTCCAGATCCAGATGACACAGGGAATCAGAACGATTGCCGAGCCGATTTGCAGGATGCCGAGGATCAAAACTGCGAACGCCAATAAGCCGGCGCTCGAGATGCCCGCGAATTTCAGCCCGATTCCGAACAGAAATGATTGCAGAAGCGCGATACCGATGACTCCTTGCGATACGGTGCGTATCGTGGCGCCGGCCAGCGCAACGAAGTCTTCACCACGCCCAGGCAACAGGCGCGCCATGATGTTCCTGCCCGCTTGGAGCAGCTTCGGCCCAGCCGGAAACAGAAAGCCTGCCAAAATCACCGAGGCCAGAAACTTGAGTGTGCCCAAACCGGCGCTGCCTGCCGCCGCCAGCACAGGCCCCACCAGTGGCTTTAGATGGGGCGCGAGTTGTGCAAAGGCTGCTTCGAGATTGGTGGATGCCTGATGCCAAAAATCGTACAGCGGGCCCCCGATCAGAGGCCAATCCTTGAGGGCGGCAGGCGGCAACGGTAAGCCAAGCGTGTCCGAGCCGAGTCGTTCGAAAATCGTTCGCAAACCGTCAACCAGACCCAACCCAAGCCATGCGACGGGCCCGATCACGATTGCAACGGCGACAATGGTGATAAAGCCGGCGGCCAGCTTCGGCCGATCCCCAAAGTGGTCGGATAGCCAGCCAAATAGCGGGTAGAGCGCAACTGTCAGCACCATGCCCCACGCCAGGATGGGAATGAAGGGACGAATCAGGACAAAACACCAGACGATCAGGCCAGCAAGCAAGCCGAGGCGAATGGCGAGCTGGATCACCTCCTCGCCCGATCGGCTCTGACGCAATACCCGCAGCGGCATCTCGATGACATCCAGTGCCTCGCCGACGCGACAGCGCTCCTGCCCGGATTTTTCGCCGGCAATACTGACGTGACACTCAAGCCTACTGACGTTTTTGCCGAGCCAGGCTTGATCCAGATCAAGCCGCTGCAGTTGCCGCTTGCTCACAAATTGGCGTTCTTCGGCAGTTCACCGGCGAGAACGACTACAATGGCCAAAGCCGATCGATATTCGATCGTCGAGCGCCTACGCGACGGCAGCGCTTTCGAAATCCGCGCCCTCCGGCCGGGCGATCGGGACGATATGCTCGCGGCAATCGGCCGCACCAGCGCTCAATCGCTCCAGCGCCGCTTCTTCGTTCCAAAACGGGGATTTTCGGAGAACGAAGTCTCTTTTTTCATGAATATCGATTTTGAGAACCACGTCGCATTGGTTGCGCAGCTTGAGGAAGATGGCCGACCTGTGATCGTCGGTGGAGGACGCTACGTTCTGGTGCAACCGACGAAAGCCGAACTGGCTTTTATGGTAATCGATGCATATCAAGGAAAGGGAGTTGGGAGTGCGCTGCTCCGACATCTGCTCGCTCTCGCCCGCGCCGCGGGCCTGGAGGAGCTGAAAGCAGAAGTGTTACCGGAAAATACGGCAATGCTCGGTATGCTCAGCGCCTTTGGATTTCACGCCGCGCCCGCGCAGGATGCTCGGGTGAGAAATCTGATTATGCGATTTTCGTGAGGCTCCTCCTACAAACTCTCGTGCGGGCCGCGCTTTCAGCTAGGATTTCGCTACGCTCGCGCGGGCAGTTGCGTCCGCGGACCGCCAAGCTGGGTGCTCGCCGATAAACGCCAGCCGGTCAGGCAACACTATTGCCAGCCTGGAATGCCGCGCATATCGGGGAGATGGTGGGCTATGCCCTTGTGACAGTCGATGCATGTCTTCTCGCCAGTGAACAGGAAACGTTGATGGGCCCCCGCGGCGCGCGGCGACTGCTTGGTAATGTCCATTGACTCCGCGCTGTGGCAGTTGCGGCATTCAAGCGAATCGTTCGCCTTGAACCTTGCCCATTCGTGCAGCGCCAGTTCCAGCCGTTTGTCGACGAACTCTTCGCGGGTGTCGATGACGCCGAACAGATGGCCCCACACCTCGTTGGAAGCCTGCATCTTGCGGGCAATCTTGTTCGTCCAGTTATGCGGGACGTGGCAATCCGGGCAGGTCGCGCGAACGCCGGAACGATTGGTGAAATGAACGGTCGATTTCAGCTCCGCGTACACGTTGTCACGCATCTCGTGGCAGCTAATGCAGAACTTCTCGGTATTGGTCAGTTCGAGCGCGGTGTTGAACCCGCCCCAGAAGATCACACCGGCGATGAATCCCGCCAGCACCAGAACGCCAAGCCCAAAGACCGAGCTGGGTCGAATCAACACGTCCCACAGTTCCGCGGCGAACTGCCATGTCCTTGTAAAGAGACCCTGGCGCGCAGTTTGCTTATCGGGCGTGCTCATGGAGGGCCCCCGGAACCGAGCGGCTGAGTAGCGTGTCAATATCGACGAAGTCGTTGCTCACCGGCGGCTTGGCTACGTTCTGAGGCACATGGCATTCGGTACAGAAGTATCGTCGCGGCGAGATGGAGGCGAGGAACTGACCGTCGCGATCCATGAAATGGGTAACTGAGACCATCGGCGCCGGGACTCTGCCGTCCGCGCCCGTGCATGACAGGACAGACATTTGTTGCTCCGGAGATCGATCTGATAGCCGTCAATCGAATGCGGAATGACCGGCGGCTGTTCCGGATAGTTGCGTGCTTCACGCTCCGCCGTGTTGCGCGTCGGCGTCATCGGCGCTGCCGCGCCCTCCTCGTTGAGTGGGGTCGAACCGCGCAATTCGGAATTGATGGCCTGCGCGGCTAGCGTACTGACGGCGGTCGCGACCGCCGCGGCGAGGAGCACGGCTTGCATCGTTCTGAACATGTCAACTACGCCCTCTCGACGCGCACCGCGCATTTCTTGAAATCGGTTTGCAGCGAGATCGGATCCGTCGCGTCGAGCGTCACCTTGTTGATCAGCTTCGATTCGTCAAACCAGGGCACGTAAACCAGTCCACGCGGCGGCTTGTCGCGTCCGCGCGTCTCAACGCGTGCGCGGATGAATCCGCGGCGAGAGATCACTTTCACCTCATCACCGCGACGCAGATTCGCTGCCTGCGCATCATCCGGGTGCATGAAGCAGACCGCTTCAGGAAAGGCCCGGTACAATTCCGGCACGCGCCGCGTCATTGTGCCGGAATGCCAATGCTCCAGCACGCGCCCCGTCGAAAGCCAGAAAGGATATTCGCCATCAGGTGATTCCGCCGGCGGCTCGTAGGGGAGCGCAAAGATGCGCGCCTTACCATCAGCGAAGCCGTAGAACTGAACGGCGGCACCCGCTTTGACGTAGGCATCCGAACCTTCGCGGAAACGCCACTTGGTCTCCTGCCCGTTGACTACCGGCCAACGCAGTCCGCGCTCGCGGTGATAGGTATCGAACGCCGCGAGGTCGTGGCCGTGCCCTCGACCGAACTCGGCGTATTCCTCGAATAGGCCTTTCTGCACATAAAAGCCGAACGCCTTGGACTCGTCGTTGGCGTAACCGGCTTCGATGTCGGACAGCGGGAACTTATCGACCTCACCATTCTTGTAGAGTACGTCATACAGCGTCTTGCCGCGATATTCCGGCTTCTTGGTAATCAGCTCCTCCGGCCATACTTCCTCGATCTTGAATCGCTTGGAAAATTCGATGAGCTGCCAGAGGTCGGAGCGCGACTCTCCCGGCGCCGTAACGAGCTGGTGCCAGAATTGCGTGCGCCGCTCGGCGTTGCCGTAAGCCCCTTCCTTTTCGACCCACATCGCCGTCGGCAGAATGAGATCGGCCGCAAGCGCTGTGACCGATGGATAGACTTCGCTGACCACGATGAAATTATCTGGATTGCGAAAGCCCGGATAGGTCTCCTCATTGATATTCGGACCGGCCTGCAGATTGTTGTTGACCTGAACCCAGTAAGCGTTGAGCAGACCGTCCCTCAACATCCGGCTCTGCAGCACCGCGTGGTAACCGGGTTTCTCGGGAATGGTGCCCTGCGGGAGTTTCCAGATCGCTTCTGCCTTGTCACGATGCTCCTTGTTGGTCACCACCATGTCGGCGGGAAGCCGATGCGAGAAGGTGCCGACTTCGCGTGCAGTGCCGCAAGCCGAGGGCTGGCCCGTCAGCGAAAATGGGCTGTTGCCGGGCTGAGCGATCTTCCCGGTCAGGAGATGAATGTTGTAGATGAGATTGTTGCACCAGACACCGCGGACGTGCTGATTGAAGCCCATGGTCCAGAAGCTGACGACCTTGATCTTCGGATCGGCATAGAGCTCGGCCACGGCCTCCAGGCGATTGAGCGGCACGCCCGACATCCTGGCTGTCTTTTCCAGGGTGTAGTCGGCGACGAATTTTGCGTATTCGTCGAAGGTCATGTCGGCGGCGTCGTTGGCCTTCGCCGCCCCCGCCGCCTCTTTCTGCAGGGGATGATCGGGACGCAGGCCGTAGCCGATGTCGGTCTGGCCGCGCTTGAACACCGCGTGCGCTGCGACGAAATCCCTATTCACCCGCCCAGCTTTGATGATGTGGTTGGCAATCGCGTTGAGAATATAGAGATCGCTGTGGGGAGTGAAGACAATGCCGATGTCGGCGAGGTCGAATGAGCGGTGTTCGAAGGTCGAGAGCACCGCGACCCGCACATGCGGCGCGGACAGGCGGCGGTCGGTTACCCGGGTCCACAGGATCGGGTGCATCTCCGCCATGTTGGATCCCCACAACACGAAGGCGTCGGTGGCTTCGATGTCGTCGTAGCACCCCGCCGGCTCATCCATTCCAAACGTGCGCATCATTCCAGCGACGGCGGAGGCCATGCAGTGGCGCGCATTCGGATCGATATTGTTTGAGCGGAACCCCGCCTTGAACAGCTTTGCCGCGGCGTAGCCCTCCCAGATCGTCCATTGCCCGGAGCCGAACATCCCGACGCCGGAGGGACCGCGCTTCTTCAGCGCCGCCTTGAACCGCTCCGTCATAACGTCAAAGGCTTCGTCCCAGGAGACGGGCGTGAACTCCCCGTTCTTGTCATGTTTGCCGTTCGTCTTGCGCAGCATCGGTCGCGTCAGGCGATCATGACCGTACATGATCTTGGAGAGAAAATAGCCTTTCACGCAATTGAGCCCGCGGTTGACCTCCGACTTGATGTCGCCGTGGGTTGCGACCACCCGATTATCCCTGGTCGCGACCATCACGCTGCAACCCGTGCCGCAGAATCGGCACGGCGCCTTGTTCCAGTCGAGCTCGCTGGCCTCCCGCTCGGTGACAAGGTTGGCGGCAAGCGACGGCGCGGGCATACCGGCAGCAGCGGCTGCAACCGCTGCGGCTTCCAGCTTCAGCATCTGGCGGCGATCGAGCTTCGGCACAGTCATATCGATCTCCCATCGGGCATCGAGCCGACCTCAACGGCGTGAAAGACGAGGGAGGCGGAATAGACGTTCGGCAGCAGCGCAATCCTGTTGAGCGTTGCCCCCAATGCACCCGCGTCAGGTACATCGACCACGACCACGAGCTTGCCACGCGAGTCGCGGCCACAAATCTCGCAACATGCCAAGGCGAGAATTTCCGTCTCGACCTCAACGAGGCGCTCGGGGCGGGCCTGAACGATAATACTGGCGATCTCACCGCCCTGCGGCGCGACGACGCGATCTCCACTTCGCAACCGACCCGTAAGGAGAGCGCGGCGATCGATGGTTTCGATGGATCTAAGCAAAAGGTCTCTCCTTAGTGGGCGGACGGAGGGCCAGGCGGGCCCGCCGCCATCTGATAAACCCAGACGGCAAGCCCGTAGCCGCCGACCGCCGATACGGCGATCGCGGGCATCAACACCGCGGTCAGGAACAGGAACGCAAAGATCTCCATGCGCTTGCGGCGCTGCCGTCCACGCACGTCGCCCGCACCGACCGTCATGATCGCCACACTCCTGAGTTCTGGCATTGGACGGCATCCGGGCCGCTGCCTTACCTGGACAATTGGCGGCGAGGCCGGACCGACGTTGATCTAGATCAATGCTCACGATCTCGGGCAAAGAGCGGGAGACGACTAACGCCAGCGAACTAGAGGCAAGCCCGTGAGACCGCCAGCGAAAAATAACACGAGGCGAGATCACTTCGGCGTACAGAGGCGGCGCGCGGGCGCGTTGACTAATTCCCGCCTAGCGCCTTTACTCAGGACATTGCGTTCACTCGATCAATCAGGAACCACGTCGTGGATAGCTGGACCACGCGCCTGTTGATGGTAACCCGGCTGCTCATCTTTGGCTGCGCTGTCCTGCTCTTTTCGAGCATCTCGCGAGCCTCCGAGCCCAAGCGAGTGATCGTCCTTCATTCATACGGCCAAAACTTCAAGCCTTGGGGCGAATATGCCAAGGCGTTGCGACAAGAGCTTGAGGGCAGGTCACAATGGGCCCTGGATGTTCAGGATTTTTCAGTGATCACGGCACGCTCCGAGGACGAAAGGGCCGAAGTCGAGTTCTCCAACTATCTGCGCGCCTTGTTTTCTCATCAGGCGCCCGACCTGATTGTCGCATTTGGTGCACCGGCGGGAGCCTTTGTCCAGCGGCAGCGGGCTCAGTTGTTTCCGAACGCACCCGTGGTGTTGTCGGCCATTGATGAACGGCGTGTGCAGGACGCAGCTCTGACGAAGAACGATGCCGTGGTGGCAGTGCGCCAAGACGTTCCGGTGCTGTTCGGAAACATCCTGCGGCTGCTGCCGGAAACAAAAACGATAGCGGTGGTGATCGGCAATTCACCCAACGAGCGATTCTGGATCGCTGAGATGAAACGTAAGCTTGAACCGCTGAGCGATCGCGTACAATTTCTTTTTCTGAATGATCTTTCTTTTGAAGACGTCCTGAAGCGAGCGGCGTCGCTTCCGCCGCATAGCGCAATTTGGTGGAATCAGCCGCAGGTGGACGCGGTAGGCGCGGTGCACGATGGCGAGCGGGCGCTGAAAGAACTTTATGCGGTCGCCGATGCTCCGATTTTCTCTTATGATGATTCATTCTTGCGGGGGGAGATTGTCGGAGGCCCCATGACTTCGGTTGCTGACGGGGCGCGCGCGACTGCGAATGTAGCACTGCGAATTTTGGCAGGAGAGATACCAGGCGACATCAAGACGCCGGTTCTGCAGTACGGGCCACCCAAATATGATTGGCGACAGTTGCAGCGCTGGGGCATCAGCGAGACGCTCCTCCCGCCAGGTAGTCAGATCTATTTTCGGGAGTCCACCATCTGGCAAAAATATGGCTGGCAAATTGCACTAGCGTCGCTCATCATACTTGTACAGTCAGCCCTGATCGGCCGGCTCCTCTTCGTTCAGCGCCAACGTCAATACGCCGAATCGCAAGCCCGCCAGCGCACAGCGGATCTGGCGCGCGCGAACCGATTTTCGATGGCGGGAGAGCTGACGACATTGATTGCACACGAAATTAACCAGCCGCTCGCAGCTATACTCACGAACGCGGAAACTCTGGAGTTAGTGCTTCGCTCTTCGGGTCCTGAAATGGACGAAGCCAGGGAGATTGTCGCCGACATTCGACGGGACAATGAGCGAGCGAGCGAAGTCATTCGCCGGCTACGGAGCCTCCTGAAGAAGACCCCCTTCGAACTCAACAGTCTCAATCTTAACGACATTGTGCGCGAGGCCACGGAATTTCTCTCCGCACTTGCTGCCGCGCGCGGCGTGACTCTAACCAGCTTAATCAGCCCGATCGCGCTACCGATCAAAGGCGACAAAACCCAGCTTCAGCAAGTTATCGTCAATCTTGTCACAAACGCCATGGACGCCATGTCGGATTTGCCGGCAGGAAAGCGCAGGTTAACAATCTCGACCCGGCGCGCCGACAATCTCGGCGAGGTCTCGATGGCGGATACTGGTCCTGGCATCCCGCCGGAGAAAGCGAAAGACGTCTTTGAACCATTCTTCACAACGAAGCCGCAAGGCATGGGAATGGGGCTGTCCATTGCGCGAACCATCATCGAAGCGCACCAGGGGCAGATATTAGCCGAGAGCGAGACAACAGGGGGCGCGGTATTTCGGATCAGGCTGCCGCTGGTCTTGAGTAACAGCGAGTGACAGGTCTATTCACCTGTCGACCCGCTCGCCATCTCATCCCGAACGATCCAGACACCGGCAAAACGTCTCTCTCCAGCGCTCATAGCGCGATCGAACGTTGCTCCGGCACGCCGCCGCTCCGCTGGCAATGCCATTGTCGTGCATCAACGACGAACTTCTGAAACAGTTCGACCTGTCCCCTTGTGGGCTGCCTCGAACGCCTGCTTCCCCGTCGGGGCCCAGAGCGATCGCGCCCGTTCGCCCTGATCGCTTTGGAGCTTGTCGGCCATCCAGAGTAGCGCGCCGAGGATCGTGGCGCGATCATCGCCGGTAAGCTCCACGACGCGAGGCTTGACGACGAGGCCGCCGAGTTCGATCAGCAGCCGCGTGCGCTTCCGGCGTTCGACCTGCCACGTGCGCATGTCATGTCGCGCCCTTGCGGCTTGATGCCGGTTGCGCGCCGTCCGCTTGCGCCCGAGTGCCTGTTGGCGCAGTTCGCCCTGCGCGGCTTTGAAAAAAACGCGGCCCCGCGCTTCGCCCATGGCTCCCTCCTTCCGGTTTCTTTTGTCTCGGCAAGCACGATCAGCGCGCCCGCTAAACGACGGCGGGCCACGCCAGCGCCGAGGACGACCGCGGACCTTTGATCGACGCTTTCCGGGCACTCGTCCACAGCGTCATCGTTCACCCGAGGGGACCCGGGCAACGCTTCGAGGTCGAGGCGAACGGCAAGTTAGCTGCCCTCGTCGGTGGGGGGCCTTTTCCGGAAGCCAGATATGATAGTGGGTCACGCGTGGTAGCGGGGGAGGGACTCGAACCCCCGACCCCAGGATTATGATTCCCGTGCTCTAACCAGCTGAGCTACCCCGCCACGGCACACCGCGCGCGCGAGACGAAAGATCCCGGGCGCGAACGCGCCGCATATAAGGAGCACGTCTCACGCCTGTCAAGCAAGCCGCGCCGGTTCTTTAAGCTATTGCAAGGCCGTCTTATTTTGGCTGCACGTTAGGATTTCCGCCGGGGCTGCCGGGCGGCGGGATCACGGGTGTTGTGCCGGTTTCAGGCGGCGGCGCCCGCATTTGGGGATCGACGCCGGCCGGCGGGCACAATACGCCGTTGGATTTGGCGAGCTTGTCGCCAAGCGCCTCATTCGCCTGGCCAACGGTTTTCCCCTCCGTCGCGTTCGGGCCGTGATCCGGAGTGGTTTTGGTGGTCGGCGCGCACTCAGTCCCCTGCGGTTGGGACGGAGGGGCCGTCTCTGCCATCGGGGTTGAAGGTGCGGGCGGCGCCTGCGCATGTGCCGCAGCAAGGGCCGCCATCATTGTCGAAAGAATCAGGGTCGGTTTCAACTGCATGCAGCGAAAACGAACCCCACAGGCGGAGGTTCCGGGTCCCGATCATTACGTTTTGCGGTAACGGATCAGGGAAAAATGCCCGAGCGGCGGCATCGGGCGACGCTCGGTCAGAGCGACGCCGCCGTGTTTTTGTGCCCAGTTGACCAGGCGCTGCCAGGGAAACTCTGGTCGCCAGCCAAGCCGGCGCGCGAGCGGCGCAAATGCAAGCTCGAAGGCGCGGCGCGGGCCGCTCTCCGCGCCGATGTGATTGACCAGAATCAGTTCGCCGCCGGGCTTCAGCACGCGAACGAAGTCATCGAGCGTCGCTTCGGGATCGGGGACCGCGGTGATGACATATTGCGCCACCACCGCGTCGAAGGAGCCATCCTTGAACGCCAGGTTCTTGGCGTCCATCACCGCGAGCAGTTCGACATTGCCAAGGCCGAGCGCGCGCACGCGGTTTTGCGCCTTGCGCAGCATCGGCTCCGAAATATCGACGCCGCAGATCCGGGTCGTGCGCGAATAATCAGACAGCGAAAGGCCCGTGCCAACGCCGACATCAAGGATGCGTCCGCCGATGCGGTCTGCGACCGCAATGGTGGATTGGCGGCCCTGATCGAAGACCTTGCCGAACACCAGATCATAGACCGGTGCCCAGCGCTCGTAGGCCTTTTCGACCCCTGCGCGGTCGATATCGGAAACCATCCCCCCTGCGCCCCGAACGCTTACCCGCGTATCGCTTCGACCAACGGCCGTGCGGCACCGGTGGCCGCGCGCTTCGCCGCCGCGCTCTGAATGAATCCGCCGCCGAGCACGCGCGCCTGTCCCGCCGGTGCATCATAGAACACGCAGGCCTGCCCCGGCGACACGCCCTCTTCGCCCGCGACCAGCTCGACCTCATAATGACCGCCTGAGCCCCGCAGCCAAGCCGGCTGCGGCGCGCGCGTCGATCGCACCCGGACGTAAATTTCAAGGCCGCCCGCAACGGCGGCATCGAGATCGCCGTCGCCGATCCAATTCACGTCGCGAAGCTGGATGCCGTCCATCCGCAACGCCTCGCGCGGACCGACCACGACGCGCCGGCTCGCAGCATCGAGCCGCACGACATAAAGCGGACTTCCGGCCGCGATCCCGAGCCCCTTGCGCTGGCCGACGGTGAAATGCGCAATGCCCTGGTGGCGGCCGAGCACACGGCCGTCGACGTCGACGATGTCGCCGGGCTCCATCGCATTCGGCCGCAAGCGGCTGATGATATCGGTATAGCGCCCGGTCGGCACGAAGCAGATGTCCTGGCTATCGTGCTTGTCAGCAACCGAAAGGCCAAAGCGCCGCGCCAGCTCACGCGTCTGCTGCTTTGTCATTTCGCCGAGCGGGAAGCGCAAATATTGCAACTGCTCGCGCGTCGTCGCGAACAGGAAATAGCTCTGGTCGCGATCGGCATCGGCGGCACAGACCAGTGCGCGCGATCCGTCGGCGAGCCGCCGCGAGGCAACATAATGACCGGTCGCCAGCGCCGCCGCGCCAAGCTCGCGCGCGGTCTTGAGCAGGTCGCGAAACTTGATCGCGCGGTTGCACTCGATGCAGGGGACCGGCGTCTCGCCCGAGGCGTAGCTCGCGGCGAAATTGTCGATCACCGATTCCCGGAAGCGGTCTTCATAATCGAGCACGTAATGCGGAATGCCGATCCGCTCGGCCACGTCCCGGGCGTCATGGATGTCCTGGCCGGCGCAGCAGGCGCCCTTGCGGTGCGTGGCCGCGCCGTGGTCGTAAAGCTGCAGCGTGATGCCGACGACGTCATAGCCCTCCGCCTTCAACAACGCAGCCGTCGTCGAGGAGTCCACGCCGCCGGACATGGCGACAACGACCCTCGTGTCCTGCGGACGGCCTTCGATATCGAGACTGTTGAGCATCGGTGCGGTCACATTAACGATCGCGATAAAGCCGGCGGCCGACCACGATCAAAAAAGCCATAGTGCGAACAAAGCCCGTTTTGCGGTCGGGGAGCCTCCCGGGCGGTTCCGAACGAAGCGTTTGAACGGAAACGGCTGGGCAAGGCCTGTCTTTAATATAGGCCGTATTCCCGTGAGGCAATCGCAGCCAGGGGCCGACCACGGCAATTCTTGCCGACGGGCAGAAAAAGCGGGGATCACTGCGATCAGGCGATCCGGTAAACGTCTGAAAAAGCAGCGGATTTTATGCTCCGCTGGCTGGCCCGCTCCTTGCTAGCTCCCAAGACGGAGTTTCATGACAAGAGGCCGGTCGTGGTAAGCGTTACGTCAGATGTCGCCGCCAGCGCGTCCTATGCAAGCGCGCCCCCAAAATCCATGCGGCAAGAGCCGTCGCTGCCGAGCGAGAGCTTTGCGGCGCTGATCGCGGGCAATACGCCGGCCAGCTATTTCACCGCGCCATCCGCAGGCCCGGATCCGGCCAATATCCCCTCCCCCAGCAGCGCGCGGACGCAGACAAACGACGCGGCATCGTATGATCCGGCGAGCAGCAGCCGAGCACCGTCCTCCACCGCTTCCACCAACACCGATAGCGGTTCCGCACCGGATCGCGGCACCAGTTCCGCGAACGCGAACGGCGCAAGCAAGGCGAACGGGGCTGGGGAGGCGAAGCCGGGAGACGGGAAAACCGACAAGTCCAAGTCGAACGGCAAGTCGAGTGATAAGTCGTCGACCGACAGCACCGCGAGCAGCGATTCCACCGCGACGGCAATCTCGAATGGAATCCCGGCCAACACAGCAGCCCCGGTCGCCACGGCTATCACCAGCCCGACACCGGCCGACGGCTCCGCGACGCCGCCGCCAACCGGAGATTCGGGTGGCTCTCTTGCGATCGCAGCCGCAGCTATTGCTGCCGACGCCTCTCCCACGACTGGCCCCGCCGCCACGAACGGCGGCCAAGGCAAAGCTGATCCGGCAACCGCCGCCGGCACCGCTGCGACGGCTGGCACGACGCCCGCCGCAAAGGGACAGACCCAGATTGCCGCGCTGACCACCGCCGGCCAGGATGCAACGTCGGATGAAGCGGCAGCGCCGGACGCGTTGGCGGCTGCCGCAGCCGCCGCCGGATCCGCGCCAGGCTCCGTCAAGGCGAGCTCACTCAAAACTCCGGCCAGCACAGCGGCGAAGGCCTCTGCGACGACGGGCTTAAATCCAGCAGAGGCAGGTACTACCCCGTCAGCGGCCCCAACGACGGCCAACGGCAATGCCGCATCGCAAGCCGCGGTCGCGGCCAAGCAGGATGCGCCTCCCGCGCTCACCGATGCGGTGAAGGGCGATAAGGCCGACGGCGGGCCCTCGGCCGCGGCCTCGCCGACATCTCACGATCGACAGGCGATCACCACCGCTCAGCCTCAACCCGCCACGCCCGATCCGAGCATCCAGGCCGCGACGCTGCCGACGCAAGTGCCCAGCGCCTCGCTGGCAGCCGCGACCAGCACGCTGACCGTGACTGCGGCGACCGGCGCACCGGTGCCGGTGAGCGGGCTCGCGGTCGAGATCGCAGCGTCCGTTCAAAGCGGCAAAACCCGTTTCGAAGTGCGGCTCGATCCGGCGGATCTCGGCCGCATCGACGTGCGCATCGACGTCAATCGCGGCGGCCAGGTGACCTCGCATCTGATTGTCGAGAAACCGGAGACGCTCTCGATGCTGCAACAGGACTCGCGGCAATTGCAGCAGGCGCTGAACGATGCCGGCTTGAAGACCGGCAATGGCGGGCTGCAGTTCAGCCTGCGCGACCAATCCTCGTCCGGCCAGAACAATGGCAACCAGCAGATGCCCGGCAATGCGCAGCGGTTGGTCGTCAATGATGAGAACACACTGCCCGCAGCGGTTGCGGGCCAATCCTACGGCCGCATGCTCGGGCTGAGCGGTGGCGTGGATATCAGAGTCTGAGGAGACGCAAGATGGCAACAACAGGCGCGGCGGTCAGCGGGAGCAAGGTCGTTTCAGGAACGACCCAGCCTCCGGCATCTTCATCCTCTTCGAGCTCGACGCTGGGTTCGAACGCGAACCAGACCATTGCCGGAAATTTCCAGACCTTTCTGACACTGCTGACCACTCAGCTCCAGAACCAGAACCCGCTCGATCCGCTGGACACCAACCAGTTCACGCAGCAGCTCGTCCAGTTCGCCGGCGTCGAACAGCAGCTCAAGACCAATGATTCGCTGAGCAGCCTGGTCACCTTGCAGCAGACGGCGCAATCGACCCAGGCGCTGACCTTTGTGGGCAAGACCGCGACCGTGAACGGCAGCACCACGGCACTGTCGAACTCCCAGGCAACCTGGGCCCTGAACATTCCCAGCGATTGCAACCTGCAGATCTCGATCGCCAACAAGGCCGGGCAAACCGTGTTCAGCGGGGCCTATACGGCGACCGCCGGCAACAACCAGCCCTTTAGCTGGAACGGCAAGGCCAACGACGGTTCGCAAATGCCCGACGGCCAGTACACGCTGACGGCGACCGCCACCGACCTCTCGGGCAATTCGGTCGGCGTCAGCACGCTGATCCAGGGCGTGGTGACCTCGGTCGATCTCACCCAGACACCGCCCTTGCTGTCGATCAACGGCCAGAACTACACCGTCAGCCAGATCAAGAGCATCCTCAACTAACGCCGCCCTCGCGCAAGGAAAAGAGAAAGTTACCAATTGGTTTACACGTCCTCCCGCCGCGATGCGCAAACGGCGGGTTCCAGACCTGTCAAAGGAGAATCTTATTGAACCCTTGGGCTTAGCCAAATTTTAAGCCGCTGAGCGTAGCTTTGTTGCGGTGAGTTTCAGTGGTTAAGAGTTTGTGAGTACGCCATGACAGAACCCCATCGCCCGAGGGTGAAATACGTCATCGGGCCTGACGGCAGCCCGCTTACGATAGCGGATCTGCCCGCGCCCGGGACGAAACGGTGGGTCATTCGCCGTAAAGCCGAGGTCGTTGCCGCCGTCCGCGGCGGCCTGCTCTCCCTCGAAGAGGCCTGCAGCCGCTACACGCTGACGGTCGACGAATTTCTCTCCTGGCAGTTCTCGATCGACCAGCACGGTCTTGCGGGGTTGCGCACCACCCGGATCCAGCAATATCGCCAATGAGCTGAAACGGGTCAGACCCAGTTTGATGAAAATCGGCCTCGCTTTGCGAGGCCAATTTTTTTCATGACCGAACAAGTTCGATAGCCGCTTAACAGTCGTTAACCATATCGAAACCATACCCTAGGCAATAATTGCCCAGTTTCGACAGGTGGCGAATCTGGGGTAGCTGTGCAGGGGCTTGTAGACTTCCTTAAAGGTCTGGGTGCCGCGCGTTTGATGGCGATGGTTGCGGTGACTGCCGCGCTGATCGGCTTCTTCGCGTTTGTCATCATGCGGGTCACCACGCCGCAGATGACCACCCTCTTCACCGATCTCAGCCTGGAGGACTCCTCCAGCATCATCAAGGACCTGGAGCGCCAGGGCATCGCCTACGAGCTGCGCAACGAGGGCAGCGTTATTCTGGTGCCGAAGGACAAGGTCACGCGGCTGCGTATGAAGCTCGCCGAAGGCGGCCTGCCCAAGGGCGGCGGCGTCGGCTACGAGATCTTCGACAAGTCCGACGCGCTCGGCACCACCAGCTTCGTCCAGAACATCAACCACCTGCGCGCGCTCGAGGGCGAACTCGCCCGCACCATCTCCTCCATCGATCGCATCCAGGCCGCGCGCGTCCACCTCGTGCTGCCCGAACGGCCGCTGTTCTCGCGCGAGACGCCCGAACCCTCCGCCTCCATCGTGGTGCGGGTCCGCGGCAGCCTGGAGCCGCAGCAGATTCGCGCCATCCGCCATCTGGTCGCCTCCTCGGTCAGCGGGCTGAAGCCGCAGCGGGTCTCGATCGTCGACGAGTCGGGCCAGTTGCTGGCCGACGGCGCGGCGACAGATGTCGATCAGCAGGTCGGTGACGAGCGGCGCGCCGCCTTCGAGAAGCGCATGCGCAAGCAGGTCGAGGACATCGTGTCCTCGGTGGTCGGAGCGGGTCGCGCCCGCGTCCAGCTCTCGGCGGATTTCGACTACAACAAGATCACCCAGACCTCCGACAAGTTCGATCCCGAAGGGCGAGTGCTGCGCTCGAGCCAGACACGGGAGGAATCCTCCCTGACCGCCGACAACAGCGGCCAGGTCAGCGTCGGCAACGAGCTTCCGGGCGCGCAGCAGAACAACAATCAGCAGACCGCGCGCGACCAGAGCAAGAAGACCGAGGAAACCAACAATTACGAGATTTCCCGCACCACCAAGACCGAGGTGACCGAGGCCGGACGGGTCAACCGCATCTCGGTCGCGGTGCTGGTCGACGGCAGCTACGGCAAGAACGAAAAGGGCGAGCTGGTCTACAAGGAACGCAGCAAGGACGAACTCGACCGCATCGCGGCACTGGTGCGCTCGGCGATCGGCTTCGACCAGAAGCGCGGCGATCAGGTCGAGGTCGTCAACCTGAAGTTCGCGGAGGGGCCCGCGGTGGCTCCGATCGAAGGCCCCACCGGTCTGCTCGGGATGCTGCAATTCACCAAGGATGACGTCATGTACGTCATCGAGCTCGGCGTCATGATGCTGCTTGGCCTTGTCGTGCTGTTCATGGTGGTGCGGCCGCTGGTCAAGCGCATCATCGCCTCCGAAGAGGTCGCGGCGCTCGCTCCGCCCGCCCCGGCGCTGGCCGAACCCGCCCCGGCCCAAGCTCAGCAGGCCCCCACGGGACAAGCGCTGCTTCCCGGCAACAACAACACCGCCCAGCTCATCGATGTCGCCCAGGTCCAGGGCCAGCTCCACGCCCAATCCGTGCATCGCGTCGGTGAGCTGGCCGACCGCAATCCCAACGAAACCGTGGCCATTATCCGTCAATGGCTGAACGAACCCGCTGAATAATCCGTCATGGCCGTTCCACAGACTGCAAACAACAACGACATCACGAGCGTCATCGCGAGCCTGGCGCAGCGCCAGGCCGGCAGGCAGCGGGAGAAGATCCCGGGGCCGAAGCGGGCGGCCATGCTGATGCTGGCACTGGGCGAGCAATATGGCGGCAAGATCTGGCAGATGCTCGACGATGACGAGGTGCGCGAACTGTCGATCGTGATGTCGACGCTCGGCACCGTGGAAGCCGAAACCGTGGAGGACATGCTGCTTGAGTTCGTCTCGCGCATGTCGGCGTCCGGGGCGCTGATGGGCAATTTCGACGCCACCGAACGGCTGCTGCAGCAATACCTGCCGCCCGACCGGGTGTCCGGCATCATGGACGAGATCCGCGGTCCCGCGGGCCGCAACATGTGGGAAAAGCTTTCCAACGTTCAAGAAGAAGTCCTCGCCAACTATCTGAAGAACGAATATCCGCAAACCATCGCGGTCGTGCTGTCCAAGCTGAAGCCGGAACATGCCGCCCGCGTGCTCGCCATTCTGCCCGAGGACATGGCGCTCGACGTGGTCGGGCGCATGCTGAAGATGGAAGCGGTGCAGAAGGAAGTGATCGAGCGCGTCGAGCAGACGCTGCGCGTCGAGTTCATGTCCAACCTCTCGCAGACCCGTCGCCGCGACGCGCACGAGGTGATGGCGGAAATCTTCAACAATTTCGATCGCCAGACCGAAACCCGCTTCATCACCGCGCTCGAGGAAGAGAACCGCGAGTCCGCCGAGCGCATCAAGGCGCTGATGTTCACCTTCGACGACCTCGTCAAGCTCGACTCCGGCTCGGCGCAGACACTGATGCGCCATGTCGACAAGGAGAAGCTCGGTGTCGCGCTGAAGAGCGCGAACGAAGAGGTCCGCGGCTTCTTCCTGGGCAACATGTCCTCGCGCGCCGGCAAGATGCTCCTCGACGACATGGCCGCGATGGGACCGGTCCGCCTGCGCGACGTCGACGAGGCGCAGGCGCTGCTCGTCAATCTCGCCAAGGATCTCGCGGCCAAGGGCGAGATCATGCTGACCAAGAACCGAGCCGACGACGAATTGGTGTATTGATGGCTGCGCCCGCAAAATTCCTGTTCGACACCGATTTCTCCGCGCCCGACCGGCGCGAGCGCGCCACCACCGCCGCCGAGGTGGCCCAGAAGATCGCCGCCGCCGAAGCGCGCGCCTATCGCGACGGCTTCGACGCAGGCCAGCGCGAGGCCAAGGCCGAGAGCGACCGCCGCTCCGCCCTCGCACTGGAGGAAATCAAGATCGCGCTGCAGGGAATCGCGGCTAGCTTTGCCGGCGTCGAGGCGCGGATGGAGACCGAGGCGGTCGATGTGGCGGTCGCGGTCGCGCGCAAGCTCTGCGGCGAACTGGTCGCCGCCGAGCCGCTCGGCGAGATCGAAGGCCTGGTGCGGGATTGCTTTGCCCATCTGGTGTCGACGCCGCATCTCGTGGTGCGCATCAATGACGGGCTTTACGAATCGGCGCATGAGCGCATCGAGAAGATGGCCAAGCAGAGCGGCTTCCAGGGGCGCCTCGTCATTCTCGCCGAGCCCGAGATCGCGAGCGGCGATTGCCGGATCGAATGGGCCGACGGGGGCGTGGTGCTGGAGCGCGCGGCGATCGACGCGAAGATCAGTGAACTTGTCGGACGCTACATCGCGTCCAGGAAATAGGGAGGCGGGGATTAGATTATGAGTGACACCGATACACAGGTCCCGTTGCCTGATCTGAACGCGGCCGACGTGCCGCCCGCCGGGGACGTGGCCTATAACGAAGACGAGCAGGCGGCGCGCATCGCCGCCGATCTCGAAGCCGTCTTCGACGTGCCGGTGCAGGTCTCGGCGGTGCTCGGCCGCTCGAAGATGGAGGTCGGCGAGCTCCTCAAGCTCGGACCGGGTACCGTGCTCGAACTCGACCGCCGGGTCGGCGAAGCGATCGACATCTACGTCAACAATCGCCTGGTCGCACGCGGCGAAGTGGTGCTGGTGGAAGACAAGCTCGGGGTGACCATGACGGAGATCATCAAGGCAGAGCGCGGCTGACCCGGGCCGGAAAGTCGGGTTCCGGGAAAGACGCGCTCGACTGCAATGAGAAAGTTTCTTCGATAACGCTCGCGCCGTGGACGGCGCAAACAGACGCACAAGGAGATCGACATGCGGCTTCTTATCGTTGGCACGTTGAAAGGCCAGCTCACCGCAGCCACCAAGATCGCCATGGAGAACGGCGCGACCGTGACCCATGCCGAAGACAACGAGCAGGCGATGCGGGTGCTGCGGGGCGGCAAGGGCGCCGACCTGCTCCTGGTGGATGTCGGTCTCGACATCCGCGACCTCGTCATGCGGCTCGAGGCCGAGCATATCCATGTCCCGATCGTCGCCTGCGGCATCACCAACGATGCCCGCGCCGCGGTGGCAGCGATCCATGCCGGCGCCAAGGAATACATCCCGCTGCCGCCCGATTCCGAGCTGATCGCCGCGATCCTGGCGGCTGTCGCCAATGATTCCCGCGATCTGGTCTATCGCGACGAGGCGATGGCCAAGGTGATCAAGCTCGCGCAGCAGATCGCGGGCTCCGAGGCCTCGGTGATGATCACCGGCGAATCCGGCACCGGCAAGGAGGTGCTGGCGCGCTATGTCCACTCCCGCTCCTCCCGCGCCAAGAAGCCGTTCATCTCCATCAACTGCGCGGCCATTCCCGAACACCTCCTGGAATCGGAGCTGTTCGGCCATGAGAAAGGCGCCTTCACCGGCGCGGTGGCGCGGCGCATCGGCAAGTTCGAGGAGGCAAGCGGCGGCACGCTGCTGCTCGACGAGATTTCCGAGATGGACGTGCGGCTCCAATCGAAGCTGTTGCGCGCCATCCAGGAGCGCGTGATCGATCGCGTCGGCGGCACGCGGCCGGTGCCGGTCGACATCCGCATCATCGCGACCTCCAACCGCAACCTTGCCGACGCGGTGCGCGAGGGCACGTTCCGCGAGGACCTGCTGTTCCGCCTCAATGTCGTCAACCTGAAGATCCCGCCCTTGCGGGAGCGGCCGGCCGATATCCTCGAGCTCGCGCAGCATTTCGCCAAGAAATACGCGCAGGCCAACGGCGTGCCCGTGCGCGCGCTCTCGGCGGAGGCGCGGCGGGTCCTGACCACCAACCGCTGGCCGGGCAATGTCCGCGAGCTGGAAAACACCGTGCATCGCGCGGTGCTGATGGCGCAGGGCGACGAGATCGGGCCCGACGCCATTCTGACACCGGACGGCGATCGCCTCGACATCGCCAAGACCGCGCCGGCGGTTGCGCACGCAACGCTCGCCGCCGAGCAGGTCACCCGCGCCCTGGTCGGGCGTACGGTCGCCGATGTCGAGCGCGATCTGATCCTGGAAACGCTGAAGCATTGCCTCGGCAACCGCACCCACGCGGCCAACATCCTGGGCATCTCGATCCGCACTTTGCGCAACAAGCTCAACGAATATGCCGACGGCGGCCTCCCGATCCCGCCGCCCGGCGCGGGCGAGTATGCGCGCATGCCGAACGCGATGTGATCACTGATCGTCTCGCTCCACGCTCCGATGCCCGGCCCCGTGCCGGGCATCGGCGTTTTGGGAGCCTACCTCGGGCATCCGGGCCTCATGGTTGGAGACGGCGCTCACGCGCCTCCTCACCATGAGGGTCTCATGGATGTTGGGTGTGCGGCACATGACGACCTCATCCTAAAGGAGCGGCCGTGAGGCCGTGTCTCGAAGGATGGGCCACGAGTGACGCTGCGGCCACGACTCCACATTCCCGCGGCGCGATGCGCCCGAGCTTTGGTTTCGACCACCCTCTCCGAAAATCAGAGGGCGCAGGGAAGGACGGGTGCTGGCTGCACCCATGGTCACCGCGCGGAAAACTGCGCGAGAAGCGCGCGTTGACCGACAGGTTCAGCCGAGACAACCCGGCCTTCCCTGCGCAGTGGTTTACGACTTACTTCGCGCTCTCCTCGGTGAGCCAGACCTTGTTGTCACCGTCGTCGGCGAGATGCGCTCACGCATCTTCGCAAAACTTAGCGCCAGCCTTGGGGCGCCAGGACCACACGACTTCGCCGTCCGCATCGATGCCGTTCGTCTTTCGGCACCAACGCGTCCACCGCATCCCACCTCGCGTTTCGTGACGATCGCGATCCGCCCCTCATGTCGAGGCGGGACGTCACTAAGGAGCCATCAATTTCGGAAAAACGGAAGCGGAATATTTTTGCATGCGTATCTGGACGACCCAAATCAGCTTGAATCGCCTCAGCAAATTCGATTTTTCGCGCAGCGCATTTTAAACGTCCGAAGGCCTGAACGCCGGGCGACCAGAGACAAAAGTTGCCTGATCCTGCCCGTCGGGCGACTCACGTTGCGAGTGTTCGGCGGGTTGTCCGCCATCCGTTGGAGAGCGAACGCGGAAGGCTAATTGCAGCGAGGCCACGTGGAATCGTGACAGCATGGCTGCCACATTACATCGCTTGCGCGATCACAATTTTGAGCGTTGAGTTCAAACACTACTACCGCAGGTCCTGTAGCGTATGATGTCGCTTTTCGCGCAATCATTTTTTCCGATTGCATGAAGTCGATCTCGATGGCCACGCGCTCTTTTCAGCGCAGTGCTGATGGAGGCCAAGAAACAAGAACAAGCCGACAAATAGATCAGCAGGAGGGAGCAAATGTCACGAAAGCTGTCTCGACGACAATTCGTAGCTGCTACCGCCGCGACATCCGCAGCGCTCATCGCCGCGCCTTATGTGCGCAGCGCCCACGCAGGCGGCAGATTGTCGATAGGCTTCTGGGATCACTGGGTTCCCGGCGCCAACAAGACTCTGACCGAACTCGTGAAGGAATGGGCCGAAAGTGAAAAAGTCGAGGCTCAGATCGACTACATCACGAGCCAGGGCAATAAACTCCTCCTGACCATCTCCGCCGAAGCGCAAGCAAGAACCGGCCACGATGTTCTGACCATGCCGGCATGGAATCCGCATGCCAACGCCGAACTGCTCGAACCGGTCAACGAGATCATGGAGACGACCATCGCTGAGAACGGGCAGGTGAACAGCACGGTCGAATATCTCGGCCAAGCCGGCGGTGCCTGGCTCGGCGTTCCCGCTTGTTTCGGCAGCCAGATCAAGGGGCCCTGCTCGCGTATCGATCTGATGAAGACATACGCCGATATCGACGTGCAGGCGATGTATCCGGCGGGCAGCCCGCCCAAAGCTGCCGATTGGACACTCGAAACGTTCCTGAAGGCAGCGGAAGGCTGTTACAAGGGCGGTTTCCCGTTCGGCATCGGTCTCGGCCAGACTGCCGACAGCGTCGATACCGCCGGCGCCGTCTTCCAATCGTTTGGCGCCGAACTCGTCGATGCCAAGGGCGACCTCACAGTAAAGACCGACGCCGTTCGGCAGGCACTCGATTTCTACAAGAAGCTGATCCCCTTCCTTCCCGCGGATGTCGCGGCGTGGGACGACTCGTCCAACAACAAGTGGCTGATTTCCGGCAAGGGCGCGCTGATCATGAACCCGCCGAGCGCCTGGGCGGTCGCCAAGCGCGATGCACCGCAAGTCGCCGCGCAATGCTGGACCCACGGCTTCCCGGCCGGTCCCGCCGGCCGCTTCGCGCCCTACGTGCCTTTCTTCTGGACCATCTGGGCATTCTCGAAGAACAAAGACGCCGCCAAGAGTCTGCTCAGGCATCTGTCGCGGCCGTCATCGATCGAGAGGCTGGTGATCGGCAGCGGCGGCTATGACCTGCCGGCCTACAACAAGCTCACGACGTTGAAGGTCTGGGCGGAAGCGGAGCCGCCGAAGGGCACGCTCTATCACTATCCCAATCCCTACAACCATCAGAAGCTGTCGATTGCCGCCGCGCCGGCCCCGCCGAAAATCGCGCAGCAAATCTACACGCAGGCGACACTGACCAAGATGGTGTTGCGCCATGCGCAAGGCGAGCCCATGGAGAACACGCTCGCCTGGGCGGAAGGCGAATGTGAAGGATTCATGCGGAGCTGAGGACGGGACGCTACGGCTGGAGCGTGGCGCGAGCTGAGCGAGCGGGTGTAAGCGCGGCCAACTGCCTCGTCATTGCGAGCGCAAGCGAAGCAATCCGGATTTGCTCCGCGGACGCAGTCTGGATTGCTTCCACTTACGCGCAAAGGCGCTTCGGCGAGACTCCAAGCCCCGCCATGGCTCGCACAGCGAGCGATGGCGGGTCGTCGCTGGAGCCTGTCATCGGGCCGCGCCTCGCGCGGACCGGTTGGCGCCTCGCAACGACGGGCTTGGGTCCGGTCGACCACCAGCAAAAGGTCAGCAAAAGGGAGGAAAACGATGAGCACCTGGCTGAGTGAACGAGAACAGCGCCTCGTCGCGGGGGCCGAGACGGCATCGGCGGCAACGCCGATTCCGACCCAGATCGTCTCCAATGGAGAGTACCTGCCGCCGCCGCAGAGCGCCACGCAGAAGAAGGTCGAGGCGCGGATCAACGAACTCGCCGACGTGAACGGCAGGCGGCTTGGCTTGAGCCGTCGGCAGTTCCTGCACACGAGCTGCGGCATGGCGGCGGCGTTCCTCGCCATGAACGACATCTACGGCAATGTCTTCCAGGTCGCGCCCGCCGAGGCGCACGAGCCCGAACTGATGCAGGCCCGGGCGCAAAGCCTCGCGGGCCAGTTCATCTTCGACGTGCAGACCCATTTCGTGCGCGACGAATTCGATCATAAGGAGCTGCTCGGACTGGCCAAGTTCGCGAGCGAGCACTGGAACCCGGTCATGCAGCAGGAGGGCGTCTCCTCCCTCGCCCGCTACAAGTTCCAGAACTACGTGAAAGAGATCTATTACGACAGTGATACCAACATGGCGCTCCTTAGCGGCGCGCCGTTCGACGACCCGAGCTGGTGGCTCCTGTCAAACGAGCAGATCGTCAGGGCGCGCGAACTGATCAACGGCTTCGCCGGCTCACGGCGCCTCCTGGCGCACACCGTCATTACGCCAAAGCAGCCCGGCTGGATGGAGGAGGTCGACAAGGCGATCGAGGTGTACAAGCCGGATTCCTGGAAGTCCTACACGATCGGCGATCCGCTGGCGCCTTCGAAATTTCCGTGGCGGCTCGATGACGAGCAGGTGATGTATCCGTTCTACGAGAAAGCGGTGAAGGCCGGCATCAACACGCTGTGCATCCACAAGGGACTGCTGCCGCCCGATTACGAGAAGTCGTTCGCCGGGGTATGGGAATATGCAACCGCGTGGGACATCGGCAAGGCCGCCAAGGATTGGCCGCAGATGAACTTCGTGATCTATCACTCGGCGCTGCGACCGTTCCTGGAGCTGCCAGACCAGGCATGGGCGGAATTCGAGCAGACCGGCCGCATCCAGTGGGCCACGGATCTTGCGGAGATCCCGCAAAAGTTCGGCGTCACCAACGTCTATGCCGAGCTCGGCACGTCGTTTGCCAACTCGGCGGTGGCGCATCCGAAGTTCTGCGCCGCGCTCGTCGGCACGCTGATCAAGGGCATGGGCGTCGATCACGTCATGTGGGGCACCGACTCCGTTTGGTACGGCTCGCCGCAGTGGCAGATCGAGGCGCTGCGCCGGCTCGAAATCCCTGATGATATGCAGAAGAAGTACGGTTTTGCGCCGCTCGGCGATGCCAACAGCGCCACCAAGCAACTGATCTTCGCCGGCAACGCGACCAGGTTCTACAACATCAAACTGAGGGCGGCCGACAACACCAGGATGCCGGCCTTCTCCGAGGACCGCCTCGCCACACTCAAGAACGAGTACGCGCGCGCGGCCAACGAACCCTCGAACCTGCGCTACGGCTACGTCCGCGCGGCTTAGGGCAGTCGCCGATGAAGTTGTAGAACCCGACGAGCGCCTTCAACGTCCGTCGTCATTGCGAGCGAAGCGAAGCAATCCAGACTTTCTCCGCAGGTGCAGTCTGGATTGCTTCGTCGCGTTGCTCCTCGCAATGACGGGCTTGGTTGAAGGCGCCGGCCGAGCGCGCAGGCTTCGCAAGGCGCAGCCGACGCGCGCTCACCGATCCCACGTCACCGGCAAATTAAACAGGCCGCGGAAAGCCCAGCCGCCGATCCTGATCGGCTCACCATCGACGATGCGCAGATTTTTCAGGCGGGAGAAGATTGTGGGCAGCGCCACGTCGGCGATCATTGCGCGCGAGGCCCAGGCGCCGGCGCAGAAATGCGGGCCTGCGCCGAATGCGACGCTCTTGCCGGCATCGCGGCGCAGGTCGAACCGGTCGGCGTGTTCAAAGTGCTTCTCGTCGCGGTTGGCCGAGCCGAACATCAGAAAGACACGTTCCTCCGGCTCGAAGGCGACCTCGCGAATGGTCCATGGTTTGGCGATGCGGCGCGGCGACATGCCGATCGGCGAGATCCAGCGCGCATACTCCTCGAATGCCTGCAGCCACGACGCGCGGCCGTCGCGGATCAGCGCGAGCTGATCCGGATGGGTCAGCAGCGCCCACACCGTGCCGGCGATGGCATCGCGCGGTTCGTTCTGGCCGCCGCTGATGGCAAGCTTGATGTTGGCGCGCACGCTCCCCATCGGCATGCCCGCGGCAACCATCACCGAGAGCAGGCTGTGGTCGGGCTCTTTGCGCAACACGGGCAGCATGTCGTCGATCGCGGCATCGATGCCCGATGTCGCCGCATGGCAGCGCGCCTCCACCGCGGGATCGCCGATGTAGTTGGCGATGCCGTCGATCATGCCTTGCGACCATGCATTCATGTCCTGAAAGCGCATGTTGGTGAGGCCCGTGATCGACTTCAGGCACTCGGCGGAGAAGGGGAGCGCGAAATCACGAACGAGGTCGATCGGGCCTGCCGGATCGAGCGCGTCGACAATGCGATCGGCATGGGCCTGAAACTGCGCCATCCAATTTGTCCTGACCGCCCTCGGCGAAACCGCGGGGAAGAAGATGTTTCGCTCAGCCATGTGCGCGTTCCCGTCCTTGCGCATCATGTTCTGGCCCATCAGGCGGTTCATCAACCCGCCCGGCTGGTCCGAGCTGAACACGTCGATTTTCTTCTCGGACACGAAGATGTCGTCGCGGCTGCACAGAAGCGTGCTGCCAAGCTGCGGCACGAAGGCGATCGGCGCCTCCTTGCGCATCTGCGCCAGTGCCGGATAGGGATCATTCCAGAATGCGGCAGCATCAATGTCGAAGCGGGGAGCGGTGCTCACGGTCGGCCCTCATGAATGGCGCCGCTCACCTTAGGTCTTCGTGAGCTGCGCGTCTGTCCCCAGCGATTGGGACAAGGCGCCGGTCATGGTTAGCCCCGGGCCCAGCCCTGCTCAGTTCAGCTTCGGCGTCGCGGTGAGCAGGCGCAGCATCATACCGAACAACTCGTTCTGGCAGGAGATGCCGAGTTTTTCATAGGCGCGCTTGCGATAGGTCAGCGTCGAGTGCAGGCTGATGCCGAGCTCGGCGGAGATCGCCTCGGAGCTCAAGCCCGACAGGATATGCCGACATACCTGCTTTTCGCGGCCGGTCAGCGCGGCGAACGGTTCACCCGTCGCGATCATCGCCTCGATCCTGTCGCCTGGATCGGGATTCGAGACGCCGTCCTCCTGAAAATGGCGCGCCACCGCGGCGCTCACAGTCGGCGCGATCTGCTTCAGGCAGCGCAGCTCCCCGCTCCCGAAGCGGCCCTGCGACCGGGTGCGGTAGAAATTCACGTAGAAGCAGGCACGGTCCACCCAGATTGCGGCGGCGAACTTATCGACGATGCCGGAATCGTCGAAGAAGATCTTGCGATAGGCGTCGCTGTACATGCGCGGCGCAAAGGTCGGCAGCACGATCGGCGCTACGGCGTCCTCTCCAGCGAGGATGGCGTCCCGGTTGGGATCGGCCGCGTGAAAATGCTCGGAATAGGCAACGCCGAGATAACCGCCGACCGGTATGTTGCCGATGTCGAGCAGGCAACGCGCGGAACCCTGTGGCGTAAACGAAAACACCATGCAATGACCGACATCGGCGAGCCGCCGCAAGGTTGCGATCAGGGCCTGCGAGAAATGCGGCCGCCCGATCGCGAGCACGGCAGGTGTAATGTCGGCGGCTGTCGCCTCCGGCAAAGCCCCGTGAGGCCTCATGGCGCTCTCCCAAGCTATTCTTCTCGTCTTAAAGAGCATAGCAGCCTTGCGGCGGCCGAGGGAAGCCACGCGCGGACCACGATCCGGCGAATATGCCGCCGGCCAAATCACGAATAGCTTGGCGCGTCGGGATTCCGGAAAATGTGAATGGGATCGCCGGGCTCAAGCTGACGCCCGGTGAAGGCAGCATAGGCATAGAGCGCGAGATAAAGGATCGCGAGCGTGCCGACGACGTAAAATGCCCAAGTCGCAATGCGCTTCATCATCTCCACCGGGAGTTCATGAGGCGCTTTTAGAGGGCGGATTGACGAAAGGCCAGAGCCGGCTCACCTCGCCCTGCTACGGGAGAGGCCAGCCGAACGCATCCGCTAACTGTTGCCTGCCCGCGGCGCTGGGATGCTCACCTCGGCAAGCTTGGCGATGTCCTCGTCGCGATCGATCGCGACATAATCGCCGTGCCAATAAGCGAGCGCCGAGCCTTGCGGGGCGACCTGCAGGTCACGCACGCGGCCGATGACGATCCCGTGGGAATGCCGCTCAATGATGTCCTCAACCTCGCAATCGAGCGCCGCCAGCGCGCCAACCAGCAAGGGCGCGCCCGGTGCACGCGCCACCCATCGGCCGCCGGCGAAACGTTCCGCGCCCTTCAGGCCGCCCTTGCCGGAAAATCGCTCGGCAATGTCGGTCTGATCTGCCGCGAGGATATTGACGCCGAAGAAGCCGTAGCGCTTGAGCAGCGGCCATGAGGAAGCCGCGCGGTTGACGGCAACGATGAGCGAAGGCGGATCGACCGACAGCGAAGAGACCGAGGTCACGGTCATGCCGGTCACGTCGGCCCCCTGTCCCACCGTGATCACACTGACTCCTCCCACGAGATGGCGCATCGCGGTGCGGAAATCAGGCGCGGGGACATCGCGGTCGAGCTTGATGATTTGGGCAGAACTCATGGCATTCTCACAAGACAGATTGGTCCTCTGCGGACTGTTCATCGCCGGTTTTTAGCAGCTCGCGCAGAATCGAGCCCTCGAGCCGCGCCAGATCGGCGGAGCCGCGCTGCCGCGGCCGATGGATGTTCACGTCGATATCGTGCGCGATCCGCCCCTCTTCGATCACCAGCACGCGGTCGGCGAGCGCCACCGCTTCGGAGACGTCATGCGTCACCAGGATCGCGGTAAAGCCCTGGTCGCGCCAGACCCGCTCCAGCAGCCGCTGCATGGAGATGCGCGTCAGCGCATCCAAGGCGCCGAGCGGCTCGTCGAAGGCGAGCACGCGCGGATCACCGACCAGCGCGCGGGCCAGCGCGACACGCTGCTTCTGGCCGCCGGACAGCACCGCGGGCCACTGGCCGCCCTTCTCCGCGAGCCCCACCTCGGCGAGCGCCTGTTCCGCCCGCGCTTGCGCGGCGGCCGTTTTGCGTTCGCGCCCGAGGCCGACCTCGACATTGGCGAGCACCCGTGCCCAGGGCAACAGCCGCGGCTCCTGGAACATCACCCGAATCTCTTCGCGCCGCGCGGCCTCGCCGAAGCTGATGGTGCCGGCATCGATTTTTTCCAGCCCCGCGATCAGCCGCAACAGCGTGCTCTTGCCGCAGCCGCTGCGGCCGACAATGGCGACGAACTGCCCGGCGGGAATATGCACGTCGATGCCGCGCAGCACCTCATGATCGCCGAACGACTTTCGTAAGCCGCGGATCGTCAAGGGCAGACCGCGCTGCGAGCCATGCGTATGCCGCCGCACGACTCTCGCCTGCTCGACCAGATCGGTGCGATCCAGGGCTTCGGCGGGGGCGCGAAATTGTAGAGCTTCCTGCATGGGGACTTCCTCAATGTTTCTGGAAGGCCGGATGCCAGGACAACGTCAAGCGCTCGAGCAGGCGCGAGGCGCTGTCGGCGATCTTGCCGAGAGCCGCGTAGATCAGGATGCTGAGCACGACGACGTCGATCTGCATGAACTCGCGCGCCTGCATCGCCATGTAGCCGAGCCCTGAGGAAGCGGCGATGGTTTCCGCGACGATCAAGGTCAGCCACATGATGCCGAGTGCGAAGCGGATGCCGACGAAGATCGAGGGCAGTGCGCCCGGAAAGATCACGCGGGTGAACAATTCGCGATCCGACATGCCGTAGATGCGGCCCATTTCGATGAGCTGCGGGTCGACGGTGCGGATGCCGTGCAGCGTGTTGATGTAGATCGGGAAGAAGACGCCGAGCGCGACCAGGAAGATCTTCGCCGTCTCGTCGATGCCGAACCAGAGGATCACGAGCGGGATCAGCGCCAGATGCGGCACGTTGCGCACCATCTGCAAGGTGGTGTCGCTCAATTTGCTCGAAAGCTGCGACAGGCCGTTCGCCAGCCCAAAAGCAAAGCCGATGCCGCCGCCGATCACAAAGCCGATGGCTGCGCGCCAGAAGCTGACCCAGATGTTGGTCGCAAGCTCGCTGGAGCGCGCGAGCTTCCATCCCGCCAAGGCCACATCGCTCGGGGCCGGCAGCACGCGGCTCGGCACGAGCCCGGCGCTGCACGCCGCCTGCCAAATCACGAGGATCGCCAGCGGCACGATCCACTGAACAAAACCGTCAGCGCGCGGCAGCCTGACGGCGCGCACGCGCGGGAGACTGTCGATCAGACTCATGACTGCGATGCCCCTACAGCCGGCCGGTACTCGTTGCCGATGGTCTCGCCGAACGGACCGGTGTTGACGCGAAGCGGCGTGACATTGCCGCCCTCCTCGAGCGCGAGTCGCGGGAACACCAATTCCGCGAACCGATAGGCCTCCTCCAGATGCGGATAGCCGGACAGGATAAAAGTATCGATGCCGAGGTCTTGATACTCCTTGATCCGCGCCGCGACCGTCTCGGCATCGCCCACCAGCGCCGTGCCGGCTCCGCCGCGCACGAGCCCGACGCCAGCCCACAGGTTCGGGCTGATCTCGAGCTTGTCGCGCCGGCCGCCGTGCAACTGCGCCATGCGCTGCTGGCCGACCGAATCCATCCGCGAGAAGATCTTCTGCGCCGATGCGATCGTCTCGTCGGTGACGTATTTGATCAGATCGTCCGCGGCCGCCCAGGCTTCCGCATTGGTTTCGCGCACGATCACATGCAGGCGAATGCCGAAAGAGAGCTTGCGTCCGCGCTTTTCCGCCACCGTCTTGACCCGCGCGATCTTGTCCGCAACCTGCGCCGGCGGCTCGCCCCAGGTCAGATATTTGTCGACGGTGTCGACCGCGACATCGATGCCGGCGTCGGACGATCCGCCGAAATAAATCGGCGGGCGCGGCGATTGCAGCGGATGGAACAAGAGCCGCCCATCCTCGATGCGGATGTGCTTGCCTTCGAAATTGACGGTCTTGCCGGCGAGCAGATCATTATAAACGCTCAAGAACTCGCGGGTGACCGCGTAGCGCTCGTCATGCGCGAGATAGATGCCGTCGCCCCTGTTCTCGACGGGATCACCACCGGTGACGACGTTGATCAGAAGCCGCCCGTTGGAGACGCGGTCGAGCGTCGCGGTCATCCGCGCCGCAACGCTTGGCGATTGCAGCCCGGGCCGGACCGCCACGAGATAACGCAGGCGTTCGGTGAATGGCGCGACCGCGGAGGCGACGATCCAGGAATCCTCGCAGCTTCGCCCCGTCGGCAGCAGAACGCCGTAATAGCCGAGCTGATCCGCCGCCTGCGCGATCTGGCGCAGATAGTTGAAGTTGACCTCGCGGCCGCCGCTCGTGGTGCCGAGATAGCGACCATCGCCATGGGTCGGGAGAAACCAGAGGATGTTCGCCTTGGACGGCTTTTGGGCAGGCATAATCAGGAACCTTGCTTACGCTGAAGATCGGAAACGGTGATGGCCTTGGGCAGCAGGCCGAGCGCGACAAAAGTGTCGGCGATGCGCTGCTGGCTTGCGATCACCTCGTCATTGATCGGCCGGATGCCGTAGGATTCGCGCCGGAGCGACGTCGCGAGCACCGGTGCTGGCAAACCGACTGACGGGCTCAACTGCGCCGCGACCTCGTCGATATGGTCCTTGGTCCAGTCGTCGGCCTCGTTGAGCGCCTCGAGCACGACGTCGACGGCCTTGGCGTTCTCGGCGAGGAATTTCTTCGACGAGAAGTAAAACTGATGATTGGCGACGAGGCCTGTGCCATCGGTGAGGATGCGCGCACCGGTGGAGGCTTCGGCCGCGGCCTCATAGGGGTCCCAGATCACCCAGGCATCGACGGAGCCGCGCGTGAACGCGGCCAGCGCATCCGCCGGCGCCAGAAACACCGGCTGGATGTCGGTGTATTTCAGGCCAGCATGCTCCAGCGCCTTGACCAGGAGATAATGAACGTTCGAGCCCTTGTTCAGCGCGACCTTCTTGCCGCGAAGGTCCGCCACCGATTTCAGATTCGAGTCCTTCGGGACCAGGATCGCCTCGCCTCGCGGCGCCGGCGGATCATAAGCGAGGTAGACCAGCGGCGCGCCGGCGGCCTGGGCGAAGATCGGCGGCGTCTCGCCGGCGATCCCGAAGTCGATCGAGCCGACATTGAGCGCTTCAAGCAGCGGCGGGCCGGACGGAAACTCGGTCCACGACACCTGATAGCCGAGCGGCCTGAGCTTCTCTTCCAGAGAGCCGCGCCCCTTCAGAAGCACCAGCTTGCCATATTTCTGGTAGCCGATGCGGACGACTTTGTCCTCTCCGTAGGACGCGCTGACGGTTGCCGCGACAAGGCTCACCGAGAGCACGGCGCGCGTGATCCAACGTTTTACGAAGCGCTTCATGATGAGTCCCTTGATTGCTTTGGCGGCTGGAGATCACGTCGCGCGCGCCGGAAGCGCGGCTGCGGCCGCGGTTCCCAATTCGAACTGAAGAAAGTCCCGTCGCTTCATCATCATCTCCTGCGCGCATGCACGTGTTCCATGCGCGTCGGGAAATGATGGTGCGGGCGCGAAAAGCTGTCGAGCGGCGCGCAAAAATAACGATGCCCGCACTCTCGCGTGGGCGTCAGCACGGCATTTCTTTTCGTATTTGCATCGCGTGGAGCGAAATTTTTCCCCACGCGAATGTGAATTGAGGTCTGGAGAGAACTTTCTATCCGGTGGCGACGACTTTCGGCGGTTGCGGCGCGACGTTGAGCGCGAGTTTACCATAGCGGTCGGTGAACGCCTCGGTGTCGATCTCCTCGAGCTGAAGCTCGCCGCTCAGCACGGCTTGCTTCCAGGCGTCGTGCTCGGGGTCGCTCCTGAACTCCGGCATCACCTCCCTGGCGAACAGCTCCAGCGATTCGCAGATATGCTCATGGGTGTTCTTTCCGGCCTGGTTGAGCAGGATCACCTGGTCGATGTGCGAGGTGCGAAAGCGGCGCAGCTTCTTCGCAATCGTCTCGGGCGAGCCGATCAGACCGCCGCGCAACGCCTGCTCCTGCGCCTGCGGATTATCGCGCTTCCATTTGTTGTACTCGTCCCACATGTTCACCGTACCCGGCGCGGGACGCTGGCGGTTCTGCGCGGCGCCATAGTAACGCAGCGCGAACTGGAAGAAGGTCGCGCCATCGGCCCGCCGGCGCGCTTCCTCGTCGGTCTTCGCGCACATGAAGAACGACACCAGCGCCATGTTCGGATTGATCTCGTAATCCGCGAGCTTCGTCAGCCGCTTCGTGATTGCGTTGTAATAGGCATGGACCCAGGCGTGCGCCGCATCCGCGCTGACGAACTGGAAGCCGAGCGCGCCAAAGCCGCATCGCCCGGCGCGCTCGATCGTCGGCAGTTGCGAGCAGGCCATCCACAGCGGCGGGTGCGGCTTCTGCACCGGCTTCGGCACCACGTTGCGCAAGGGGATGTCGAAATACTTGCCGTGATGCTCGCTTCCGCCGTCCCTGAACATGGGAAAAATCGCGCTCACGGCTTCCTCGAACACCTCGCGCTTGATCTCCATGTCGCGACCGAACGGTTCGAGCTCGGTGATCGAGGCGCTTTCGCCCATGCCGAATTCGCATCGGCCGCGGCTTAACAGATCGAGCACGGCGACGCGCTCGGCAACGCGCGCCGGATGATTGGTGGTGAGCTGGAAGATGCCGTGGCCGAGCCGGATGTTTTGCGTGCGCTGGCTTGCGGCAGCGAGAAAGGATTCCGGCGATGGTGAGTGCGAGTATTCCTCCAGGAAATGATGCTCGACCACCCAGGCATAGTCATAGCCGAGCCGGTCGGCCGTCTCGAGCTGCGTCAGCGCGTCCTGGTAGAGCTTGAGCTCGTCGCCCGCAGCCCAGGGCCGCGGTAATTGCAGCTCATAGAAGATGCCGAACTTCATGACCGGTTTCTCCCGCACGTTTTATTGTTATGCGCAGAAGTGTAGCGGAGGGCGGTGACAAGTCCAGCCGACGCCACGTCCGGCCAATTCCGCATCGTGGAAGATGCTTGCGCCGGCAGCCGAAATCACTAGGTTGCGGCTCGCGATTGGATTACAGCTTCGCTCGCCCGCTCCCGTTCAAAAGATCCATGCCGACCTTCACCCCGCATCAGGATGCCGCGCTGAAAGCCGTCGCCGATTGGCTGAAGGCGAAACCCGGTCGGGCCGGCACGCCGCAGGTGTTTCGGCTGTTCGGCTATGCCGGAACCGGCAAGACCACGCTGGCCCGTCATATCGCGGAAGGCGTCGACGGCGAGGTCAAATTCGCGGCCTTTACCGGCAAGGCTGCGCTGGTGATGCGCAACAAGGGCTGCGAAGGCGCCTCCACCATTCACTCGCTGATTTATCGCGCGCGCGAAAGCGGCGAAGAGCAGCCGAGTTTCGAGCTCTGGGACGACGCGCCGGCCTCGAAAGCAAAGCTGATCGTGATTGACGAATGCTCCATGGTCGACGCCGATCTGGGCCGGGATCTGTTGTCGTTCGATTGTCCGCTGCTGGTGCTCGGAGACCCCGCGCAATTGCCGCCGATCCAGGGCGGCGGCTTCTTCACGGATGCCGAGCCCGACGCCATGTTGACCGAAGTACATCGCCAGGCACAGGACGATCCGATCGTGCGGATGTCGATGGATGTGCGCGAGGGCCGCTCGCTCGAATTCGGCAGCTTTGGCGACAGCGAGGTGGTGTCACGCAAGGAGCTCGATCCCGAGCGGGTGATGCAAGCCGACCAGGTGCTGGTCGGGCGCAACAACACCCGCCGCGCCTACAATATGCGGATGCGGCAGCGCCAGAACATCGAAGACAAGTTTCCCGTTGCCGGCGACAAGCTGGTCTGCCTGCGCAACAACCGCAAGAAGGGACTGTTCAATGGCGGGCTCTGGCGGGTGAAGTCGCGCACGACGCCGCGCGCGACCTCCAAGATCCTGACCATGCGGGTGATGCCGGACGAAGAGCTCGGCCACAAGGTGACGAAAGTCTCGGTGCGCCAGGATTGTTTCGAGGGCGGCATCGAGACAATCCCATGGGAGCAGCGCAAGCCCTATGACGAGTTCGATTACGGCTATGTGCTCACCGTGCACAAGTCACAGGGCTCGCAGTGGAACGACGTGGTGCTGTTCGACGAGAGTTTTGCCTTCCAGGACAGCCGCGCCCGCTGGCTCTATACGGGGATCACGCGCGCGGCCAAGCGGCTCTCCGTAGTGGTGTGACCCGAGGCCGGCATTCCGGGGCGCCTCGAAAAAGGCGAACCCGGAATCTCCAGATTTCGGGTTCGATGCTTACGCATCGCCCCGGAATGACGGTGGCTCATCATCCATGCGCGCCACAGCCACATCCCGGCGCGTGGTAGCGACCGTTGGACTCGACCATGCCGCCCTGACCATACGTGTTCCGAGGACGAGCCCAGTCGCCGAGCGAATGGTAAGGACCATTCTCGTTGCGACCCTTGGGCATGACATCGAAGTATCTGTAGATACCCAGAAACTGCTCGCCGCCCCGGCTGTAGACCGAATAGGTGTGGAAGATGCGGCCCTGTCCGTCTTTATAGAAGACGCTATCGCCGGAGAGGTCCTGAAGTCGAGCCGCCCACTCGCCTGCTGGCGCGAAATTGTAGATCGCCCGGCCACTCGCCACCGCCTCCGGTGCGAATGAGACGTTGAAGTCGTAGTTGAAATCGCTGTGATAGGAGGAGACGAAAGGAAAGCGCCAACCCATCCGCTTGCGGACGACTTCAATCTCCTCGATCGGCGCGCGAGCTACAGCCGCATAGGTGACATCGTGGTTGTTGAGATGCTCGAGCAGCCCCTCGACATGGTCGACCTCGAGCGAGCAGCCGACGCACTGGTGCTGCGCGCCCGGCCCCATCATGAAGTGCTTGATGAACAATTGACTGCGGCCGCCGAATAGATCCGACAGCGTGACCTGTCCGGCCGGGCCGTCGAACACATAGTCCTTCTCCACCCTGACCCAGGGCAAATTCCGCCGCTCGGCCGCGAGCGCATCTTGCAGGCGGGTCATCTCCTTTTCCTTCGCGAGCAGGGCCCGACGCGCCTGCAGCCATTGTTCGCGGCTCACCACCTCGTGCGCTTCCATCTAAAGAACTCCTCGGCTTGACGGTTTGCACTAGGGACGAACGAGCCGGGGCGCGGCCGACATCGGGGGGCGATTTTTCGGGGCTGGCCATCCCGGGAAGGTGCTCATTCACGCAGTCGTGTCCGCTCGCCGGTAACGAACCGCCGCCGGCCGCGTATTTTGGGCGATAGGGGAACCGCCAGCGGTTGTGAGGGCCGCGGGCTCGGCTAAACTGCCGACGGATCCTCAAACCTTGGCCCAACGAGGATACGCCATGCGGACAAGCTCATTCACCCGTCTTTCGCTTTGCGGCGCCATCGGCGCGCTGGCGATCGCCGCCTTTGTCCTCTCTCCTGCGCTTGCCGCTGAAGACGCGGTGGTCATTCCCGCGCCCGCGGCCGACCTGCCGGCCTCCGAGGGCGTTCAGACCGTCGTGCTGTCCGGCGGCTGCTTCTGGGGCGTGCAGGGCGTGTTTCAGCACACCAAGGGCGTGGTCAGCGCGGTCTCCGGCTATGCCGGCGGCAGCAAGGCGAATGCCCAGTATGAGCTGGTCTCGACCGGCACGACGGGGCATGCCGAATCGGTCCAGGTCAAATACGACCCGAGACAGATCTCGTATGGCAAGATCCTGCAGATATTTTTTTCGGTCGCGCACGATCCGACCCAGCTCAACCGCCAGGGCCCGGACACCGGCAGCCAATATCGCTCGGCGATCTTCGCCACCACGGATGCGCAGAAGAAGGTGGCCGAGGCCTATATCGCCCAGCTCGATGCCGCGAAGGTCTATACAAAGCCGATCGTGACCAAGATCGGAGCGCTGCAGGGTTTCTATCCGGCCGAGGCGTATCACCAGGACTACCTGACACTGCACCCGAACCAGCCCTATATCGCCTATAACGACCTGCCGAAGATCGAGAACCTGAAGAGGATCTTTGCCGAGAACTATCAGGAGAAGCCCACGCTGGTGCGCAGCGTTTCGAACTAGCTCCCGCGCAACGGCCTCCCAACCGTCGCCGTCACCCCCGCGCAAACGGCGTTGCCGTGTGTCGCCGGAGGTGCCGTCGCCTAGCGGCCTCGAAGGGCGACGGCCCGGGTCGTTGCAGCGGGGTGTTCATCCTTCGAGACGGCGCTCACGCGCCCCCTCGGGACGACGGCTTGGCGGATGGCGCTCGCTTCGACTTGTTTAGATCAGGAGATTCCATGTCCGACACCAAAACCTCAGAAAAGATCATCAAGAGCGAAGAGCAATGGCGGCGCGAGCTGACGCCGATGCAGTATGCGGTGCTGCGCGAGAAGGCGACCGAGCGGCCATTTTCCGGTGAATATGAGCATGAACATCGCCCGGGCACCTACATCTGCGCCGGCTGCGGCCAGACGCTGTTCGAATCCGACGCCAAGTTCGATTCTGGCTGCGGCTGGCCGAGCTTTACTCAGCCTGCGGTCGAGAGCCATGTCGACGAGGAAACCGATTACAGCCACGGCATGGTCCGCACCGAGGTGCTGTGCTCGAAATGCAGCGGGCATCTCGGCCATGTCTTCAATGACGGCCCGGGCCCGACCGGCCTGCGCTACTGCATCAATTCAGCCGCGCTGAAATTGAAGCCGCGCTAACCGCGCGGCCACGATCCTTACCTTCACTCTCCCCGCTCGGGAGCTGAAGTCGGATCGCGCGGCAAGACGAAATCTCAGACAGCCTTCCCGCCTGCGCGGGTTCCGCTTGGAACCGCGTGCGGGAATGTGCTTTGCTGCCACAATTCGCAAGGCGCGCGCGGCGGGCGAGCGGATTCGATCGCCGGACGGGAGGGCACGATGTCCCTTGGATTGATCCTGATCATCCTGGTCGTCATCTACCTGGTCGGCGGCATCAGCGGCCGGTTTGGCGGGTATGGCTATGGCATGGGTCATTCCGGAATCGGGCTCGGCACGGTTGTTTTGATCGTGCTCATCATCCTATTGTTGCTGGGCAAGCTATAATCCAAGCTAAGCTACTGATGTTTCATACACATTTCTGATCCAGGCCATCGGAGCCCGATTCATTTCTTGGGCTTTCTGGATTCGCAATTCTGTCAAGAAAGCCTATATTAGTGGGCGAAACGACACGCGCGGTGCGCCGCTGGTCGCGGCTTGACCGCCATTCATCCCCAACCGCTCCGAGCGCCAAAAAGATCAAGAGGTCCTCGACCATGCGTCCTATGCGTCCGTTCAACTTCAACACCGCCGCCGAACTTTTTCCCGCTGCGATCCGCAAGAAGAAACGGGCTGGCTTCACCTATCGCCGCTTCGGCACTGCGGCAGAAGCTGTTCGCTTTGCGATGGAGGAATTGCCGGCGGATTCGTTGAACGGTGCCTATCTGCAGGTCGAGGAAGCGCGCTTCGACCAGAGCGGCATCCGCTCGCTCTATGAGAGCGACGCATTCCCGCTGCCGCGCCGCAAGCGCGCTGCCGCCTCGGCCGACGGCGACAAGGACGCCGCGTAAGAGCAACCAGTTTGCACCACGCCCTCGGACCGATGTCCGGGGGCGTTTTCTTTTGGGGCCCTGTCATCCCTGCATCACCGCCACTCCCGCGCAAACCGCTTTGCGGTTTGTCGCTGGAGGTGCTCGCGAAAGCGAGGCTCGACGGGCAACGGGACAAAATCGGGCTAACGCCTCAATGAGGCTGCCGCTCGAGCCAGCGGCGCAGCAGCCGCGCATTGCGCATGTTGGCGCGAAACAGCACGTCGAAGGCATCGCCGGCCACCGGGACGGTACCGACCACGCCCTGGATGGCGACATTGCCCAGCATCCGCGCGGTGATGTGCCAGGGCGCGCCCAGCGCTCGCGCCTCGCGCACCAGCCACAGCGATAGCGCGGTCGCGATGATATCGCCGACCACCGGGATCAGGCCGATGATGCCGTCGATGCCGTAGCGGACCTTGGTGCCCGGCAGGATGAAGGCGACGTCGAGCAGCTTTGCGATCGCCTCCAGCCGCGCCAGGCGCTGCTCACGCGACAAATGGCCGAACGGATTGGCGGTCGAGAAATCGAACCGGAACTCGCGAAACCCGTCGCGCAGCGATTCCGGCGGAATCTCCTGTCCCTCCTGGTCGATGATGGGGCCGCGCGCCTCGGCTTCCGTGAAGGTTGCGCGCGAGGTCCGCTGCGACGTTCCATGGCGGGCATGAATGTCACGGTCGTGGATGGTCATGGAATTGTAACGCATTGCTGCTGCCGGGGTTGCCTGCCGGAAAGCGCGTAGGCGGCGGACACAACATCACGCGGAGGCGACCGCCTCTTGATCATCGGCAAATTTATGGGCCAGCGCGGACGAGATCGTGGCGGGAATGAACCCGACCAGGCCATACATGATGAACTGCAGCAGGCCGGAGTCGGGACCGCGCGAACCGTACATCAATTCCGCGGCCACAAAGCCGATCAAGCCCACCAGGAGCACGCGCAGCGCCGGTCTGATCCGCTTGACGTGCCAGAGAATGTCGTCGACCGCCCCCAGCATCAGCGACGGCAGGATGCCGAACAGATAGCTGAATTGCAGCGACTTGAAGAACACCGCGATGAGCTTGCTCACCTCGGCGTAACCTGCCTGATGCAGGTAGCCGGACATCAGCGTGGTGGTCAGCAAGAGCCAGAACCCGCCGAAGAACGGCCCGACCAACGCGAAGATCACATAGCGCTTCATGCTCGCCTCTGGCGCCTCTCATAGCCGGACGGCGCGAAGCGTCGACCTCGCGCTCACTCTCCCCATGCCGCAAAGGCATCATTGAAGGCGCGCTCGCCGGGCGGACCTTTTTCGATCGCGATGATGGCGCGGCGCTGGTTGCTGTAGACCAGCGGCACGTCGAACCAGGAGCGCTCCTTCAAGAGCTGGACATTGCGCGAGCGGTCGGCATCGACATTGGACAGGCCGACCAGGAAGAAGCCGTCGGTGACCTTCACCGCGAGGCCCGCGAGCGGCGTGCCGCGCGCCTGCTCATTGGATTTCATGAGAATGCCGGGCACGTTGGAAACGCCGCCGCCCGAAAAATCCGGCGGCAGGATGAAGGTGAGCTCGGCCGTGTGGCTCGCCGGCAGCGACGAATCGGTGTTGCGGCGGAACGACATCGTCATCTTGAACTTGCGGTCGGGCACTTCGATGTCCGCGCGCACGGCGAGGTCGCCGGGCTGGCTCCCGGACGCCTTGATCGGCTCGGTGCGCCAGACCACCGTGCCGACATATTGCTTGCCCTTCGGATCGGACGGATCCTCGTCATAGAGCACGACGCGCTGCGCCACCGGCGCGACCGGCTGCTCTGTCGAAGGCTGACCGACGCGATCGGTGATCTTCGGCTTGACCGCCGGGGCGGAGGTGTCCTTCGCCGTTTCGGCGGTTTGCGTGGAGGAGGGCTTGAGCAGCCCGCTCACCATGGTCACCGCGGACTTGCCCCACAGGATTCCCGCACCGACCAGGATCAGCACGATGCCGATGGCGATCGCCGTCTTGAACGGGAACATGGAGCCGGTGCGGACGCGCTTCGGTTCTGCGTCGGCGCCGCCACGCGCGCGGGCGGACCCGTAGCGATCAGCGTCCTCCGCCGACTCGTCATAGGAATAGGGAGGCTCCTCTTCGCCACCGCGGTCGTCCATGCTGGGCTCGATGCGGTCGAACTCCGACGAGGGCGAGGGCACATTGGCGTAGGTCTTGCGCGCGGCGCGGCTGGCCTGCGCGGCGGCGCGGCCGAGATCATCGACGTCGGCGGTGATATCGCGGAAACCGCGCACGCCCGGCTGGTTGGCGCCGTTGTCGGCGCCACGGCGCGGTGCTGCGCCCGCCCGCTCTCGCAGCGGCTGCACTTGAGCATCCGGCGATGGCGGTTGCGACCGCCCGGGAATCGGCGGTGGCGGCGGCGCTTCGGGGCGTGCGCCGCGGGGCCGCGGCTGGTCTGGCGCCCCGGCGCGCTCGTCCAGCCCAAGCGGCGGCCGGTCGTTGCGCGGCGGCTGCGGCGCGGCCGGACGCGGCCGTGCTCCGTTTGTCGCACCTGGTGCGGGTGCGCCGGCTTGCGGCAGCTCCGCGGAGGGGCGCCCATTGTTACGGCGCGAGGAATCGGCGGGACGCGAGGTGACGCCGCGCGCCGCATCGCGGGCACGCTGGGCGGCCTCGGACTCCACCTTGCGCACCGCCTCTTCCAGCGACAGCCGCTCGCGGGTGATCTCGGATTCGCTGAGCGGCGGCTCCACGCTGCGTAGCTGCGCGATCAGCGCGGCGCGCGCCCGCTCGTATAGCGCGCGCCGGCTCTCGCCGGGGGCATTGGGGTCCAATCCGGCAACGGCACGGGCGATCAGCGGGTAATAGTCAGCCATTTTCGTTAACTATACGCACGTCCCGGTAATAGCTCGTTAAGCCTCAAATGGATTCTGTACCAAGATAGTATCTTCGCGTTCGGGGCTGGTGGAAAGCAGGGCGATCGGGCAACCCACCAATTCCTCAACCCGCCGCACATATTTGATCGCCTGTGCCGGCAGATCCGCCCAGGAACGCGCCTTGGCGGTCGGCTGCTTCCAGCCCTCGATGGTCTCGTAGATCGGCACCACACGGGCCTGCGCGCCCTCGCCGGCCGGCAGGTGGTCGATCTCCTTGCCGTCCAGCTTATACCCGATACAGACCTCGATGGTGTCGAAGCCGTCGAGAATGTCGAGCTTTGTGAGTGCCAGCCCGTTGATGCCGCAGGTCCGCACGGTCTGGCGTACCAGCACGGCATCGAACCAGCCGGTGCGCCGCTTGCGACCGGTATTGACGCCGAACTCGCGGCCTCTGCGGCCGATCTCTTCGCCGATCTCATTGGTGAGCTCGGTCGGAAACGGCCCCTGGCCGACCCGGGTCGTGTAGGCCTTGCAGATGCCGAGCACGTAGCCGACCCCGCCCGGGCCCATGCCGGTTCCGGTGGCGGCCTGCGCCGCCACCGTATTGGACGAGGTGACATAGGGGTAAGTGCCGTGGTCGACATCGAGCAGGGCGCCCTGTGCACCCTCGAACAGGATGCGCTTGCCGGCGCGCCGCTCGGTATCCAGAAGCCGCCAGACCGTCTCGGCATAGGGCAGGAGCTTGGGCGCCATCGCGCTCAGTTCGCGCAGGATGTTCTTGCCGTCGAACTCGGGCAAATTCAGTCCGCGCCGCAGCGCGTTGTGATGGGCGAGCAGACGGTCGATCTTGTGCGGCAGCGTGTCGAGGTCGGCGAGATCCATCAGCCGGATCGCGCGGCGGCCGACCTTGTCCTCATAGGCCGGGCCGATGCCGCGGCGCGTGGTGCCGATCGCGGTTCCCGCATTGGAGGATTCGCGTAGCGCATCGAGCTCGCGGTGGAGCGGCAGGATGAGGGTCACGTTCTCGGCGATGCGCAGATTATCCGGGCTCACCGCCACGCCCTGGCCTCTCAGCTTCTCGACCTCGTCGAGGAAAGCCTGCGGATCGAACACCACGCCATTGCCGATCACGGCCAGCTTCTGGGGCCGCAGCACGCCGGAGGGCAACAGCGCGAGCTTGTAGGTTTCGCCGTTGATGACCAGCGTGTGTCCGGCATTGTGGCCGCCCTGGAAGCGCACAACGATGTCGGCTTGTTCCGACAACCAATCGACGATCTTGCCCTTCCCTTCGTCGCCCCACTGGGCGCCGACGACGACAACATTGGTCATTCGCGGACTATTCCTTCTAAAACCATCGCTCACACACGCACGGTCGCTTTTCGGAAAAACCGGTCCCTACCCATCTTTCCAGATCATGCCCGTGATCATGCCCCCTGCCCAATCGGCGGCTTGCGGCGCCGCTTCGCTTAAGGGTGCAGACATCCGGATAAAGGAAGCAGGCAGGCGACGCAAGCAAGAACGGGCTCTGGCGGCCCTCGGCCTCGCTCCCAAGCCCTTGATATCCCCCTAAAAATTTGTGTCCGAAACATGGCAATAGCCGCGACGTCCCAGGGGCAATCGGACCTCGCCGGCGTGACGAGGCGGGCGCGTATGTGACAGTTCTGTTCAGCTCCCGCCGCATGAGGATCGCGCCCGGCGTCAGCGCGCGTGGGCGCTTCGCTCTACCTTCCGATTCGCTCCATTCGTCCTTGCGCGCGCGGTGCGGCCGGCCCATCGCGAGCCGTCGCAGCGCATACAAAGCATGCCGCGCAACTCGCTGCATGGTCGCGATGCGACGGGCGGCATTGTCGCCACTGGAGAATCCGTGTCTTTAAGACGAGCCGGGTCATGCTCCGGCCGGGCAGCCGATGCTTGGCCGGTGGCCGCGGCGTCATGACGTGTCTGGAAGTCAAGGCTCACCCGCTTCGATGTCTGTCTCCGAGCGAACCTCGCGCGCCGCCTCGCCGCATTCCTGGCTCGCCAACCAGCCTTACCTCTTGCTCAGCATCACCGCGCTATGCTGGGCCGGCAACGCCATTGTCGGCCGGCTCGCGGCCGGACACATTCCGCCGGTGACGTTGTCGTTCCTGCGCTGGTGGTTCGCCTTCCTGCTGATCCTTCCTTTTGCCCGGAAGCACCTGGTACGCGACTGGCCCGCGATCCGCGCCAAGCTTCCGGTGATGATCATTCTCTCCGTCACCGGCATCGGCGCCTTCAACACCATGCAATATTGGGCGCTGGAATACACCCAGGCGCTGAACACGCTGCTCTTGCAATCGGCCGGCCCGCTGATCGTCGCGGTGTGGTCGCTCGTCCTGCTCGGCGTGCGGTTGACGCTGGCGCAGGCCGCGGGCGTGCTGCTCTCGATGATCGGCGTGCTGGTGATCCTGCTGCGCGGCGATCTCACCGCGATTGCCAACATCCAATTGAACAAGGGCGATGTGATCTTCATCGTCGCGCTGGTCATCTTCGGGTTCTATTCGGTCCTGACCCTGAAGCGTCCCGCGATTCACGGCCTGTCGTTCGTGGCTTTCACCTTCGGCTGCGGCGCGGTCTGCCTCATCCCCTTGTTGATCTGGGAATTGGCCTCGCGCCCGCCGATGGCGCTCAACATGGCCAATTTGCTGTCAGTGCTCTATGTCGCCGTGTTTCCCTCGACGCTTGCCTATCTCTGCTTCAACCGCGGTATTGAGCTGATCGGCGCCAACCGCGCCGCGCCTTTCTTTCACGTCGTACCGGTGTTCGGCTCGGTGATGGCGATCGTTTTCCTCGGCGAACACCCGCAGCTCTTCCATGTCGTGGGCTTTGCGCTGGTCTTGGCCGGCGTGTTCGTGGCCTCGCGCAGGCAGCAAAAATAGCGCCACATTGCCCGCCGAAGCCAAATCACATTCACCGCTGGGCTGGCTCAACAACCAGCCCTATCTCCTGCTCAGCCTGACCTCGTTGTTCTGGGCCGGCAACATCGTGCTAGCGCGCTATGTCGCCGGCCACGTTCCGCCGCTGACGCTGTCCTGCATCCGCTGGATCGGCGTCTTCCTGATCCTGCTGCCGTTCGCCAGGCCGCATTTGCGGCGCGACTGGCCTGCCCTGCGCAAGAAGCTGCCCTTGATGCTGCTGTTGTCGGCGACCGGCTTTGCCTTCAACAACGCGGTGTCCTACTGGGCCATGCAGTATACGCAGGCGTTGAACGCCTTGTTGATCCAGTCCGCCGGGCCATTGTTCGTCGCGCTGTGGTCGCTGCTCCTGTTCGGCGTGCGCCTGACCAGGGCGCAGCTCGCCGGCATCATCATCTCGCTGCTTGGGGTGCTCACCATCATTTTGCGCGGCGATTTTTCGGCGCTCGCAAGCATTCGCCTCAACAAGGGCGATGTGATGTTCGCAAGCTCGCTGTTCGCCTTCGGCCTCTATTCGGCGCTGATGACGAAGCGACCGGTGACTCACCAATTGTCGCTGATCGCTTTCACCACGGGCTGCGGCGCCGCCATGTTGCTGCCGTTCGCGGTCTGGGAATCCTGGACCGGATCAGCCCTCACGCTCGATGCGCTGACACTCGCCACGCTCGGCTATGTCGTGATCTTTCCCTCGACGCTCGCTTATCTCTTCTTCAATCGCGGCATCGCGCTGATCGGGCCGAACCGGGCCGCGCCGTTCTTTCACCTGATGCCGGTGTTCGGCTCGGCGATGGCGATCCTGCTGCTCGGCGAAAGCTTGCGCCTGTTTCACCTCGTCGGCTACGCGCTGGTGCTCGCCGGCGTGATCATCGCATCCCGGCAGGGGTAGGCAGGCCACAAGTCAGCATGAGATCAGTTAAGCCGTGGCCGCGGGCGGTCAACCTCTCCCATCGGGAGAGGTCGATTTGCGTCAGCAAATCGGGTGAGGGGTTACGGTCCCCGTGAAAGCAAGGCCCCTCACCCGGATCGCATCTGGCGACGCGATCCGACCTCTCCCCATTGGGGAGAGGTGAGCCGAAAGCTGGTTCTTGGACTATCTAGGCCGCGCGGATCTTGGCGAGGAAGCCATCGACCGCGCTGCGCAGCATGCCCGACTGGTTGTCGAGCTCGCGGGCGTTGGCCAGCACGTCGGAGGCCGCCGTGCCGGTCGCAGCCGCCGCCGAGGTGACGCCGCCGATATGAGAGCTGATCTCGCTCGATCCCTCCGCGACCGACTGGATGTTGCGCGCGATCTCCCGCGTCGCGGCGCCCTGCTCCTCGATTGCCGCGGAAATGCTGACCGTGATCTCGTTCATCTGGGCGATGGTCTGGGTGATGCCGGTGATCGCGTCGACGGCATCGCTGGTCGACTGCTGCATGGCGGCGACCTGCGCCGAAATCTCTTCGGTCGCTTTCGCGGTCTGGTTGGCCAGCGCCTTGACCTCCGAGGCAACCACCGCAAAGCCGCGGCCGGATTCGCCGGCACGCGCCGCCTCGATGGTGGCGTTGAGCGCCAGCAGGTTGGTCTGCGCGGCGATCGAGTGGATCAGCTTGACCACCTCGCCGATCTTTTCCGCGCCGGTCGAGAGCACCTGCACGGTGGCATTGGTGCGCTCGGCATCGCCCACCGCCCTGCTGGCGATCTCGCTGGAGCGGGTGACCTGGCGGGAAATCTCGGCCACCGAGCTCGACAGCTCCTCCGCCGCCGCGGCCACGGTGCTGACATTGTTGGAGGCATTTTGCGAGGCCGCGCTCACCGTCGCGGCCCGCGCGCTGGCATCGCTTGCGGTCGAGGTCATCGACTGCGCGGTGCTCTGCATCCCCGTTGCGGCGCTCGAGACCGAACGGACGATGCCGTTGACGCTGCGCTCGAAATCATTGGCGAGCTCTTCCATCGCCGCGCGCCGCTCGGCCGCCGCGCGCGAGCGCGTGTCGGCTTCCGCCTCTTCCAGCTCGTGCACGCGCACGGCATTGTCCTTGAAGATCTGCACGGTCGCGGCCATGGCGCCGACCTCGTCGCCGCGGCCGACGCCCGGAATCTCGCCATCGAGCTTGCCGTCGGCGAGCGCGCGCATCCGCGCGCCCAACAGATTGAGCGGACGACTGATGCTGCGCCCGATCAGCCAGGCGATACTACCGCTAACCAGGGCAATGCCGAGAATGGACAGGCCGAGCAGCCAGGCGACCGGCGCCAGCTTGGCATCGAGATCGTCGAGATAGGCCCCGGTGCCGACATACATATTCCAGCCGGGGATGGCGACCGCATAGCCCATCTTGCGGATCGGCTTCTGCTCACCCGGCTTCACATAGTCGTAAAAGAGCGTGTGCTCGCCCTTGGCCATGACGCCGTCGCGCCATTCCTTGCCGATGTTCCTGCCATTGACGACGACGTCGCCACGGTTCTGACCGATCTCCTTCGGATTCGGCGAGAGCACCGTGATGCCATCGAAGGTCGTGCCGAACAGATAACCGCTACCATTGTTGTAGGTCAGCGTGTTCGCGCGACGGCCAAATTCCGCGATCGCCTGCTCCCTGGTGAGCTTGCCGGCCTCGACGTCCTTCTGCAGGCCGAGCGCCATGTTGCGCGCCATATCGACGATCGAGTGCATCTGCTCGACGCGCGCATTCAGCATTTCCTGCTGCACCAGATAGAGCGCCAGTGCGCCGGCGATGCAGAGGCCAAACAAGGTGATCCCCACCAGAATACCTAGCTTGGGTGCGATCTTCAGATTGTTCAGCTTCACGGATATGCCCCCAGCAATTTTCGGCACGCGGAAAAATTGAGTAGAAATTGAAGGATTTCGCTCACGATAGAGTGAAATCCCTTAGCGCTGAGTTACGCGCCGCTCCGTAGAAGTGCGGGTAAGCGTGAGATGACAAAGCCAGTTGCGAGTGCCGGGCGCACGCATCCCCTCGGGATCGCGACTGCTCATTGCGATCCGTTGCGATCTCTCGCCGAGGCACCGCGGCTTACCGCAATTTGCGGGACGCCATGCATCCGCAGAGCCTAGTCGAACCGCGTCCGGCCATGCTTTGATGGCGCGATAAGAAAGAGGGCCGCCGGGAGCGGACATTCGGGAGCAAGCGATGGCAAAGTTCAAGGTGGTGACGCCGAAGGGCGCGAGTTTCACGGTGGCCGGCGGCGGCTACGGTTACGAGATGGAAGCGCTCGAGCCGATCGGCGCGGAGATCGTCGAGGCACCGGCCAATGAGACCGAATTCATCGCCGCAGCGAAGAGCGCCGACGCCATCTACGCCAAGGGCATGCCGATCACCAAAGCCATCATCGATGCGCTTCAGAACTGCAAAGTGATCACGCTCGGCAGCGTCGGCGTCGACAGCGTCGATGTGAAAGCCGCGACCGCGCGCGGCATTCCCGTCACCAACATTCCCGATACGTTCATCGAGGAGGTTGCCGATCACGCCATGATGCTGCTGCTCGCCGGCTTCCGCCGCCTCGTCGAGCAGGACAAGATGGTACGCGAAGGCTGCTGGAGCGAGGGCCGGCCGGCGCTGCTCAAGATCCCGCGACTGATGGGACAGACGCTCGGCTTCATCTCTTTCGGGCGGGTGGCGCGCGCGGTGGCAAAACGTGCCGCGCCGTTCGGATTGCGCATGATGGCTTTCGATCCCTTCATCCAGGAAACGTTGATGTACGATCACGGCGTGATGCCGGCGACGCTGTCGGAAGTGCTGTCGCAATCCGATTTCGTCTCGATGCACGCCCCGGCCCGTCCCGAGGTGCATCACATGCTGAACGAACAGCACTTCAGGCAGATGAAGAAAAACGCGATCTTCATCAATACCGGCCGCGGCGCCACCGTGAACGAGGAGGCGCTGATCAAGGCACTGCAGGAGGGCTGGATCGCGCATGCCGCGCTCGACGTGCTGGAGAAGGAGCCGCCCTCGCACAACAATCCGCTGCTGCGGATGGAGAACGTCACGCTGACCGCGCACGTCGCTTCCGCCTCCGCGCGCTTCGATGAAGCGCGCAAGCGCCGCGTCGGCTACGAATTGTCGCTGGTGTTGCAGGGCATGTGGCCGGTGAGCTGCGTCAATCCCGCGGTGCTGCAGAACACGAAACTCCGGCGCTGGCAGCCCGTCAGCATGGACCGCGGACCGAACAGTTAGTGTTGTGACCCTGACAATCCTCCGTCATTCCGGGGCAGCCCGCAGGGCTGAACCCGGAATCCAGAGGTTGTGGCGCGAGATTTCCGGGTTCTCGCTTCGCGAGCCCCGGAATGACACCGAGTGAACCAGATGTCAGAGACACAACACTCGTTCAGATCGCTTCGGTTCCTGAGACCAGCCCGATCATCCCCAAAGACGATCGCGCAACACGGCCCGGCGGCTGCACGGGCCGTGCATGCCTTAGGACTCAGTGGCCTGCAGAGGTGCCACCCTCGATGCGGCGCCTCAACGTCGCCAACAGAAAAATTTGACGGAACGATTCTTCTATCCCTGACTTGTTCGGCCGATGAGTGACCTTTTCGACACGGATCAGGACGAAAGCGGACCGGGCCGCGCGCGTCGGGTCCTTCCATGGGTCTTGGTCGTCATCTTGCTGGTCATTGGCGGCGCATTGTTTTGGGCGAACAACCGCGCCGAGAAAAATTCTCCGGCGGTGGCTGCAAATCAATCCACCGAGCAGCCGCGAGCGAATGATGAGACAAAACAGACGTTGGCTGCGCTCCAACAAACCGTGAACGATCTTCAGTCTGCCCGTCAACGCGACGAGGGGCAGATCGCCGACCTGCAACGACAGCTATCGGCCGAACAAGGCGAACGAAAGCTGCTATCGGATCAGGTTGGCGCGCTCGCCGGTCGTGTGGACGGTCTGGAGAAAGCACGTGCCGAGTTTACAGGACCTGCAAACAGACGCCGCGGACGCTGAGCCTCTGATATGAGGCGCCGCATCGATTGAGCGGCGCGAGCCGTGGAGCGGGGTTACTCTCGGGTCAAGCCGCCCACCTCTCGAAACAGCGGCTCGACGCGCGACGGTTCCGGACGACACGCGTCGAGCCTGACCACGCCCGCTCGCGCTTCATGCGCTCACGACTGTAGCCAACTGTGTTGATCGGTCCCCTCCGGGCACGGGAGTCGCGTGAGCAGAACCGCTTGGCACGCTCCAGAACGGTCACCCTCCAGCGGCCTGGCGGCCGAAAAGCCACGAAAACGACCTCAGCATTCTGTGTGGGGGCGGATGCTGAGGCCGTTCGGGGGTGATCCGCCACACGGACGAAGCGGACCGAGGATCATCATCTTACCTTTGCCGGGTTCCGGCATTCGCATAGGTGAATCCGATTGGCCTAATTCACGGCGGAAGCGGCCTGCCGCCACGCCTAACGGCTTCGCTCGATACGGCCCGCCACAAGTATGGCATGGAGAACGCGGCAGCAGAGCCTGCGATCATTGCGCCGGGGCCGGCTCGCGCGGACGCCAAGCCTCGCCCGTGCGCTCGGCGACGGTCTCCTTCGGCGGGATGCCCCGCAGCGGCGGGAAATCCTCGACCGTCAGCGTCTCCTTCGCGATCAGGAGCTGGACGCCGGCTTCGAGATCGTTGCGATGCGACTCCAGGATCGAGCGGGCGCGTCTGTCCGCGTCCTCGATCAAGCCGCGCACCGCGAGATCGATTTCGCGCCCCGTCGCTTCGGCGGCGCTGACGAGCTGATCCTGCGCGGCCTGGATAAACGTCTGCGGTCGCGGTGCGTAGGTGCGTTGGCCGATGGTGGTGTCCATGCCATATTTGGTGACCATCTCCAGCGCGATTTCGGTCGCGCGCTGCAAATCATCGGCGGCTCCAGTCGAGACGTCGCCGTCATAGATGAGCTGCTCCGATGCGCGCCCTCCCATCAGCACCGCGATGCGGTTCTTCAATTCGCTCGCCGACAACAGGAAGCGGTCTTCGGTCGGCCGCTGCATGGTGTAGCCAAGGGCGCCGACGCCGCGCGGAATGATCGAGACTTTCTGCACCGGATCGACGCCGGGGAGGTTCGCGGCCACCAGCGCATGCCCCATCTCGTGATAGGCGACGCGGCGGCGCTCCTCCTTGCCGAGCACCCGGCTCTTCTTCTCGACGCCGGCGACGATGCGCTCGATGGCCAGGGTAAAATCGTCGAACGAGACCTGGTCGGCGCGGCGTCGGGTCGCCGCGATCGCCGCCTCGTTGATCAGGTTGGCGAGGTCCGCGCCGGTGAAGCCCGCGGTGAGGCTCGCGATCTTGTCGAGATCGACATCGCTGTCGACTTTGATCTTGCGGATATGCACTCTCAGAATGGCGATGCGACCGCTCTTGTCGGGACGGTCGACCAGCACCTGTCGGTCGAAGCGGCCGGCGCGCAGCAAGGCGGGATCGAGGATTTCCGGCCGGTTGGTGGCGGCGAGCAGGATCACGCCGGTCGAGGGATCGAAGCCGTCGAGTTCGGCGAGTAGCTGGTTCAGCGTCTGCTCCTTCTCGTCATAGCCGCCGAGCGCGCCCGACGAACGGCTGCGCCCGAGGGCGTCGAGCTCGTCGATGAAGATGATGCAGGGCGCGGCCTGGCGCGCCTGCTGGAAGAGATCGCGCACGCGCGCCGCGCCAACGCCGACGAACATCTCCACGAATTCGGAGCCAGAGATCGAGAAGAACGGCACGCCGGCCTCGCCGGCCACCGCTTTCGCGAGCAGCGTCTTGCCCGTACCGGGCGGGCCAACCAGCAGGATGCCCTTGGGCACATGCGCGCCGAGCCGGCCGTAGCTCTTCGGATCCTTCAGGAACGATACCACTTCCTGCAATTCGAACTTGGCCTCTTCAACCCCGGCGACATCGGCGAAAGTGGTCTTGGTGTCCTTCTCGACATAGACCTTGGCGCGCGACTTGCCGATCGACATCAGTCCGCCAAAGCCCTGTCGCTCGGCGACGCGCCGGAACAGGAAGATCCAGATCAGATAGAACATCAGCGCGGGCACCACCCAGGACAGGATGGTCTGCAGCAGACCGCCCGAGGGCACGCCGTTGACGACGACGCCCTTGGCCGCGAGTTTTTCGGCCAGCGCCGGATTGACGCGCGCGGTGACGAAGGCCGACTTGCCGCTCGGGAGCTTCTCGTTCTCCTTCAACTTGCCGGTGATGGTATCCTGGCCGACGCCAACTTCGGCGACCTTGCCTGCGGCCACGAGCTGCTCGAACTGGCTATAGGGAATGGTCTCGACGGTGTTGTATGTCGTGAACAACCATTGCAGCACCAGCATGCCGATGCCGGCTGCGAAGATGTACCCCATCGCGATGGCCTGCTTGCGCTGGGAGGGGTCCGATTTCATCTGGTGCTCCGCCTGCTAAAGCCCGCACACCGGGCCATAAGTATAAACCTTGCTAGCAGGCTGCGGTTCCCGGCATTTGCTCTGGATCAACGGGCAGCCAGGCATAAAAAAGACCGCCCAGCACGTCGCCTGGGCGGTCATCAAACGCAAATGAGTGAGGCTCGATCGCAAGCCGGTGCGCAAGAGCGCGGTCATGTCCGCGCTTGTCCCGGCCATCGACGTATCCCCGGTCATTCCGGGATGCGCGCAGCGCAGACCCGGAATCTCGAGATTCCGGGTTCGATGCTTCGCATCGCCCCGGAATGACGAGGGAGATTGCTATGGCCGGCGAGTATCCGGACTAGAACGCCAGCGCCTTGGCCTGCTTGACCTGCGGCAGGGCCTGCACCTTGCCGAGCAACTCCGCCGGCACTGCGCCGTCGACCTCGACCAGGGCGATGGCATCGCCGCCGGGCGCTGTGCGGCCGAGATGGAAGGTCGCGATGTTGATCTTGGCGTCGCCGAGCAGGCTTGCGAACTTGCCGATGAAGCCCGGCTTGTCCTCGTTGGTGACATAGATCATCGACTTGCCGAATTCGGCATCGATCCGGATGCCCTTGACATCGACCAGGCGCGGCTTGCCGTCGTGATACACCGTGCCCGACACCGAGCGCTGCTGCCGCTCGGTGGCGACAGTGACCGTGATCAGGCTCTCATAGTCGCTTTGCGCGGCGCGCACGACCTCGTCCACGATCATGCCGCGCTCCTTGGCAACGACAGGCGCGGAGACGACGTTGACCTCGCCCAGCATCGGCCGCAGCAGCCCGGCGAGCACCGCCGAGGTCAGAGCCTTGATCTTCATCTCGGCGACATGCCCCTCATAGGTAATCTCGACCTTACGGATACCGGTCTCGGTGAGCTGGCCCGCGAAAGAGCCGAGCTTTTCGGCAAGCTCGATGAACGGCTTCAGCTTCGGCGCCTCTTCGGCCGTGATCGACGGGAAGTTGATGGCGTTGGAGATCGCGCCACTGAGCAGGTAATCCGACATCTGTTCGGCGATCTGCAGCGCGACATTCTCCTGCGCCTCGGTGGTGGAGGCGCCGAGATGCGGCGTGCAGATCACGTTGGGATGACCGAACAGCACGTTCTTGGCCGCCGGCTCCTCGCTGAACACGTCCAGGGCCGCGCCCGCGACATGCTTGGAGTTGAGCGCATCGGCCAGGGCCTGCTCGTCGACCAGGCCGCCGCGTGCGCAGTTGATGATGCGCACGCCCTTCTTCATCTTGGCGATCGCGGCCGCGTCGATGATGTTCCGGGTCTTATCGGTGAGCGGAGTGTGCAGGGTGATGAAATCGGCGCGCCTGAACAATTCGTCGAGATCGACCTTGTCGACGCCGAGATCGACCGCGCGCTCGGGCGACAGGAACGGATCGTAGGCGATCACCTTCATGCGCAGACCCATGGCGCGGTCGGCGACGATCGAGCCGATATTGCCGCAGCCGATGATGCCCAGCACCTTGCCGGTGATCTCGACACCCATAAAGCGGTTCTTCTCCCATTTGCCGGCCTGGGTGGAGGCGTCGGCCTGCGGGATTTCGCGCGCCAAGGCCAGCATCAGCGTGATGGCGTGCTCGGCGGTCGTGATCGAATTGCCGAACGGCGTGTTCATCACGATGATGCCTTTTGCCGTGGCGGCGGGGATCTCGACATTGTCGACGCCGATGCCGGCGCGGCCGATCACCTTGAGCTTCTTGGCGCGGTCGATGATCTTGGCGGTGGCCTTGGTGGCGGAGCGGATGGCGAGGCCGTCATAGTCGCCGATGATTTCGGCGAGCTTGTCCTTGTCCTTGCCGAGGTTGGGCTGGAAATCGACCTCGACGCCGCGGTCTTTGAAGATCTGCACGGCGGCGGGCGAGAGAGCGTCAGAAATGAGAACTTTGGGTTTGGACATGGGTGTGATCCTAAGAATGGATTGAATCCGTCGTCCCGGCCGAAGCGCCACTTGCGCAAAGCGCCGGGACCCATACTCCCGATGGTCGTTTATGGGTCCCGGGTCGGCTTCCGCCTTCTCTTTGAGCCACGGCGGACAAGTCGCCGGCCCGGGATGACGATGGAGTGAGTCAGGCCGCCTTGGCGAGCAGCGCCTTGGCCTCGACGAAGGCCCAGTCGATCCACTGCGTCAGCAGCGTGACGTCGGCAGCTTCCACCGTGGCGCCGCACCAGATGCGCAGGCCTGCCGGCGCATCGCGGTAATGCGCGAAGTCGTAACCGGCAGCTTCCTTCTCGACCATGGCGACGAGCTTCTTGACGAAATCTGCTTGCGCGTCCGCCGTCAGCGAGGTGATCGCGGGATCGGTGAACTTCAGGCACACCGAGGTGTTGGAGCGGATCGTCGCGTCCTTGGCCAGGAAATCGATCCACGGCGTCCGCGCGACCCAGTCGGCGAGCACCTTGGTGTTGGCATCGGCACGCGCGGTCAGCGCCTTCAGCCCGCCGATCGATTTGCCCCAGTTCAGCGCGTCCAGATAATCCTCGACGCAGAGCATCGACGGCGTGTTGATGGTCTCGCCGACGAAGATGCCTTCGTTGAGCTTGCCGTTCTTGGTCATGCGGAAGATCTTCGGCAGCGGCCAGGCGGGCTTGTAGGTCTCGAGCCGCTCGACCGCGCGGGGGCTCAGCACCAGCATGCCGTGCGCGGCCTCGCCGCCCAGCGCCTTCTGCCAGGAGAAGGTGACGACGTCGAGCTTGGCCCAATCCAGCGGCTGCGCGAAGGCGGCCGAGGTGGCGTCGCAAATCGTCAGGCCCTTGCGATCCGCCTTGATCCAATCGGCGTTCGGCACGCGAACGCCGGAGGTGGTGCCGTTCCAGGTGAAGACGATGTCGGTGTCGGAATCGATCTTGGACAGGTCGGGGATGTCGCCGTAAGGCGCCGTCACATTGGTGACGTCCTTGAGCTTCAACTGCTTGACGACGTCGGTGACCCAGCCCTCGCCGAAGGACTCCCAGGCGAGCATGGTGACGGGACGCGCGCCGAGCAGCGACCATAGCGCCATTTCGACGGCGCCGGTATCGGAGGCCGGCACGATGCCGATGCGGTAGTCGGCCGGCACTTCCAGCACTTCGCGCGTCAGATCGATCGCAAGCTTGAGCTTGGTCTTGCCGACCTTCGCGCGATGCGAACGGCCGAGGGCTGCGTCCTTGAGATTTTGGGGGTTCCAGCCGGGGCGCTTCGCACAGGGGCCGGACGAAAAATGCGGCACGATCGGCCGCTGAGCGGGCTTCGCTACAGTCATAATCTACCCTTCCAGATAGTAAGCCTCCCGTTGGGGGGAGGTGTCCCGCCGCGGTGCATAAGGGAATCGGGTGCAAACGTCAAGGAAGTTCGCACCCCTCACGTTCGATTGATGCCAGAGGCGCCGAGCGCTCACGCAAGCGGTCGTGCACGACAAAGCCCCCGCGGAGACGCCGCGCTATTCCGGCGCAGCCCCCACCGGCGCGCCGCCGCCGGGCCGGTGCAGGAATGTCATGGACGCGTAGGCACCGATCCAGGAGCCGATGGCGGCGAACAGCACGTAGATCCAGTTCTCGGTGTAGCTGATGACGGCGAAGGACGAGAGCAGATACCAGATGCTGCTCCAGGTCGCCGCGTGAACGCGTTTTCGTGCCACCACTGACGACGTAAACATCACGTAAACCGCATCGGTCGCCGCGGTGGCGATCACGACGGCCAGCGCCGTCAAAGGATGGATGGAAGACATTGCACGGCCTCCCTGCTCTCACCATGGCTGTTGAGCCGTCATCCTGAGGCGCCGTCGCAAAGCGACGGCCTCGAAGGATGAACGGCCCCCGCTGCGAGAGCCGGGCCGTCGCTCTTCGAGGCCTCCGCCGCGCGGAGGCGCCTCAGGGTGACGGTGATGGTTGGGTGCTTGTTTCGACTCTCACGGCGTCCTCTAAAACCTGATCGTCATTCCAACGTGGCTCTTCGAAAATCCAAGCCGCTCATAGAAGCGTTGCGCGTCCCCCCGTGTATGATGCGTGAGCAGCTCGACCAGCCTGCAGCCTTGCGCGCGCGCCTCTTCGATCGCCCAGCGCACGAGTTGCTCGCCGATGCCGCGGCTGCGGCGATCGGATGCGACGCGGACGTCTTCGATCAGGCCGCGCGAGGCGCCTTGCGAGCTCAAGCCGGGCAGGATGCAAAGCTGCAGGCAGCCCACCACATGTCCCTCCTCTTGCGCAACCATCAGGTGGATGTTCGGATCGGTATCGAGCCTGGCGAAAGCTTGAAAATAGCAGTCCGGCAGCGGCGCCTCGATCCGCTCGCGCCCGCGGCCGAGCGGATCATCCGCGAGCATCGCGACGATCTTGTCGACGTCCTCGCGGCGGGCACGGCGCAGAATGATGGAGCTGGCAGTCATCGTTGTCCTTTCGAGTCTCAAGGCGCGGGCGGCAGCCGCAGACGTTGCTCGCATGCGGCAATCCAGCGCCGGATCGCGGGATACGCGTCGAGCTCGAAGCCGCCCTCATGCGCGAGCCTGGTATAGGCGAGCAGCGCGACATCGGCGAGCGAGAAACCGCCATCGACGAGGAAGGGCGTCACCGCGAGTTCCTGCTCCATCCGCGCCAGCGCCGCATAGCCGCGCCTGACCTTGTCGGGATCGAGATCGGAGGCGGGCTTGCCGAGATAGCGCATCTGGAAGCGGCACACCGCCAGATAGGGCTCATGGCTGTATTGCTCCCAGAACAGCCACTCGTCCATTTTGGCGGCGGCAAAGTCGTCGGCGGGAATGAGATCGCTGCCGCGCGCGAGATAGCGGATGATCGCGTTCGATTGCGCGAGGGTCCGGCCGTCATCGAACTGAACCGTCGGCACCTGGCCGGCGCTGTTGAGCGCGAGGAATTCGACCGTGCGCGTCTCGCGATTGAGCGTATCGACCTCGATCCAGGTGTAGGGCAGCGCAAGATCATCGCAGACCCATTTCACCTTGAGGCAATTGCCGGAATTGCCGTCGCCGTAGATTTTCATATTCCTGCCGCCCGTCTCCGTCTTCAGGCGGACAGAGCAACAGGCGGCAGCGAAGCTGTCAACCGCGGCCGAGGGCGAAACGAAACGGTCGGCTCAGAATTTGTAGCCGAGGCCGGCGCGCACGGTGTTGATGTTGGATTCGATATCCGACGTCACACGCTGATATTCGTACTCGGCGCGCGCAAACAGTCCGCCGACCAACATGACGTCAAAGCCGACGCCGGCCGAATATCCGTAGACCAGCTTTTCCTTGCTGGCCGAGGTCGCAGGCGACAGCATTGGAGGGGGAGTGGCGGAGACACTGCGGTCGACCGTCTGATCGCCGAAGCCGGCGCCGATAAAACCGTACGGCAGGAAACATCCAATGGCGTAGCCGCCCCTCAGGCGCAACGAGCCGAAATCCGACACCCCGACGGTTGCAGTCGAATGCGTCATCGTCGTCGCCTGGAAGGTGTTCAAATCGTAGGTATATCCGGTGCCGCTGGACGTGGCGCGAAACCCGCCATGCACGTAGTTCGCCTCGACACCGACGACGACGTCGTCCCATTGACCGTTGTAGCCCGCAAACGCGCCGAAGCCGGTGTTCGTGCTATGCGCCGTCCCGAGCGGCGCCCATCCATAACTGTAGTTCGGCGGCGGAACGAAGGCGCCTTGCAGATCGGCATTGATATTGGCAGGAATGCTCGACCTGATCGAACCCCAATCGGCCTGGCCACCGACATAAAATCCTTCCCAGTTCGGATGGGACGCGCTGAGCCCATCGGCGAAGCCGCCGCGAAGGATCGGGAGATCGGCGGCTCTCGCGCCCGTCATCATTCCGCACATCACCGCCGCCACCCACAGCCCACGCATCGCAACGCTCCCAAAAAAACTCTCAAAGGACACGCAGATCATCGCTCGTTAACCTTAACCAATGGTTGTTGCGCGCCCGTAGTTGCGCGTTGTTGCGCGCGCTGACCGCGAATTTTCCTGAGCGCTGCGGCACGGCCAAAAGCAAACGGCGCGGGTTGGTCCCGCGCCGTCGACAAGTTCTAAAGAGAGCGAAAGGCGAACTCAGCCCTTGCGAATGAGCGGCGGAGGCGGCGGGGGCGGCGGGGTGTCGAGATCCCAACGCACACCGAGCTTCACGTCGTTCGAGGTGATGTTCCTGAAGTTGAACACATGTCCCCCGGACGAGCCGTCGAACGTCGAAGCGACGCCGGTGACGCCATCGCCGAGATTGACATAGCTGTAGGCAAGCTCGAGCGTCACGTTGGGCATGACCTTGTAGCCGAGACCTGCGTGAAGCGCCCACGCGAAATTCCACTTGGAGCCCGATGCGGCGGTCGCAAAACTCGAAATCGGCGGACCACTGACGACGGGAACGCCAGCCGCAGTGAAATTCGCATTGGTGAGCCCGCTGTCGGTAAAGTTCGAGATCGTGACACGCGAAGCACCGATACCTGCGCCGATGAACGGGGTCACGCACCACCACGTTCCGAGATCCGCATAGACATTGGCGAGAAACAGCAACTCGGATTTGCTGGCGTTGTAAAAGTCGCTGCCGCTTGCGGTGCCGACGCCCCAGGGGAAGGTGACGAGATCGGTGCCCTTGAAGTTGGACTTGCCGCGGTACTGGCCGGTGATGTCAGCGCGAAACCAATTGTTGAATTGATAACCGACACCGATCTGATAGGTGCCCGCGGTATCAAAATCTGTCGTCTGATTGAAGCTGCTGAGGCCCTGATACGCTGCCGGATTCGACAGCTTGACGTCCTTCACGCTCTGATTGCTGAATCCGATATCGCCGCGCAGATACCAGCCGCCGAAATCGGCGGGCGGCGGCGGCGCGTACATCGGCGGCGGTGCAATCGGCATGTCGGCGGCAAAGGCCGCGGTGGACAACAGTGAGGCCGCCCCGGCGGCAATCAAAAACTTAACGCTACGCATTTTGGCTTCGTCCTCTTGGCCGGTGAGGCAGACACCAAAGCCTCACGTCGAAAACCCACGGCTGGACGATGCCATGAAAAGCTTAAGCCGCACTTAACCCTAATTTTTAAGGTTGATGTTGTGTGACGATTGTCGGCAACGACGCCGCCGCAAGAGCGCGCGAGCGGCAATCCCTAACAATGTGTGAAAGGCGAAACAGCGACTGGCGAGCAGCGAAAAGAAAAAGAGCGCACGACTGCTATTGGCTACTTCCCGCCTGCTTTAGCGCATTGATCGAGATGAGCGGATCGGAGGACGCTCGCCAACCTTCGCCGTCATTGCGAGCGAAGCGAAGCAATCCAGATCTCACCGCGGACGCAGTCTGGATTGCTTCGTCGCTTTCGCTCCTCGCAATGACGGGTCTGATTGAACGCGCTCGCCTGGCTCTGCAACTTGATAGGCGACTGCTTCACCGCGCGTGCTGCGGCAATTTCGGCAGGAACACCGCGAACAGCCCGATCGCCGGCAGGAAGGCGCAGACCTGATAGACGAACTCAATGGAGGTGTAGTCGGCGACCTTGCCGAGCACCGCCGCGCCAAGACCGCCGATGCCGAAAGCGACGCCGAAGAACACGCCGGAGATCATGCCGAAGCGATGCGGCACCAGTTCCTGCGCGAACACGATGATCGAGGACGTGGTCGAGGAGATGATGAGGCCGATGATCACCGACAGCACGGCGCTGGCCGCAAGGCCCGCATAGGGCAGTGCCAGCGTGAACGGCAGCGCGCCGACAATGGACAGCCAGATCACGATCCGGCGGCCGAAACGATCGCCCAAGGGTCCGCCGAAAAAGGCGCCGACCGCATTGGCGGCAAGAAAGACGAAGAGATAGATTTGCGCCGCCTGCGTCGAGACGCCGAACCGGTCGATCAGATAGAAGATGTAGTAGCTCGACAGGCTGGCGACATAGAGCTGCTTGGAGAACAAGAGCAGCACCAGCACGCCGAGTGCGAGCAGCACGGTGCCGCGGCTCTGGCCATGCGCTTCGGGCGCGATCGGCGCGCTCTTTTTCGCGGTGATCTGCGGTTTGTACCAGAGGCCAATCCGCCACAAGAGCACGATCGCGATAAAGGCGATCGAGGAAAACCAGGCGATGCTGCCCTGCCCGAACGGCACCACAATGAGTGCCGCCAGCACCGGGCCCATCGAGGTGCCGAAGCTGCCGCCGAGCTGGAACACCGATTGCGCAAAACCATAGCGGCCGCCGGAAGCAAGCCGCGCGATCCGTGCGGACTCCGGGTGGAACACCGCCGAGCCCAGCCCGATCATCGCCGCCGCGATCAGGATGACCGCGTAATGGTGCGCGATGCTGAGCAGCAGCAGGCCGAAGAAGGTCGAGCCCATGCCGATCGAAAGCGAGAACGGCTGCGCCTTCTTGTCGGTGAAATGTCCCACCAGCGGCTGCAGCAGCGAGGCGGTGAACTGGAACGCCAGCGTGATCAGGCCGATTTGCGCGAAGTCCAGCGCGTAATTGTCCTTCAGGATCGGATAGACCGACGCAATCAACGACTGCATGGTGTCGTTGAGGAAATGCGAGAAGCTGATGCCGGCAAGCACGATGTAGGCGGGACCGGCGGCTTTCGTTGCGAACGAAGCTTTGGCATCCGTCAGCACGACTTTTTCGGTTGGTGCTTTCTTGGAGACAATAACGGCTTTGTTCAAAACAGCATTCCCGGCAGGCGCGGCAGCGCAGAATCTCGATGCGCTGTAACTAACGCGCGAACCTGATGCGCACCACTAGCAATAGCCGATAGCTGCGATGCAATCGTCAGCGAAGCAATATCAGATGGCCACACGAGGGTCTTCACCTCTCCCCGCTGGGGAGAGGTGTTGGGGAATGTGGCTCGGTCGGAAGAACGTCTTTACGCGGCGGCCTGGCCCAGCGCTGAGACGATGTTGTCGACGACTTCTTCCACCAGGATGCGATCGTCACCCTCGCCCATCACGCGGATCACGGGCTCGGTGCCGGAGGAGCGGACCAAAAGCCGGCCATGGCCGTTGAGCCGCTGCTCGCCGTCAACGATCGCCGATTTGACGTCGGCATCGTCGAGCGGCTTGCCGCTGCGGTAGCGCACGTTCTTCAGGATCTGCGGCAGCGGATCGAAGCGGTGACAGACTTCCGAGACCGGGCGGCGGAGCTTCTGCACGACGGCAAGCACCTGCAGCGCGGCGACAAAGCCGTCGCCGGTGGTGGCATAGTCCGACAGGATGATGTGGCCGGACTGCTCGCCGCCGAGATTGTAGCCATCGCTCAGCATCCGCTCGAGCACGTAGCGGTCGCCGACCGGCGTGCGCACGAGTTCGAGCCCTTGGCCCTTGAGGAAGCGCTCCAGCCCGAGGTTGGACATCACGGTGGCGACAATGCCGGGCCGCGCCAGCCGGCCGTCTTCCTTCCAGCTTTGCGCGATGACGGCGAGCAACTGGTCGCCATCGACCAGATGGCCGCGCTCGTCGACCAGGATGACGCGGTCGGCGTCGCCGTCGAGCGCGATGCCGATATCGGCGCGCATCTCGCGCACCTTGCGGCACAGCGCTTCCGGCGCGGTCGAGCCGCATTCCTTGTTGATATTGAAGCCGTCGGGCTCGACCCCGATGGAGATCACGTCGGCACCCAGCTCCCACAGCGCTTCCGGCACCACCTTGTAGGCGGCGCCATTGGCGCAATCCACCACCACGCGCAGACCGTCGAGAGAGAGGTCGCGCGGCAGCGTGCGCTTGGCGAATTCGATGTAGCGGTCATGAACGCCGTCGATACGGCGGGCGCGGCCGAGACTCGCGCTCTGCGCCAGCCGCTTGTCGAGCGATTCGTCGAGCAACTGCTCGATCTGCCGTTCGACGTCGTCCGATAGCTTGAAGCCCTGCGGGCCGAACAGCTTGATGCCGTTGTCTTCGAACAGATTGTGGGAGGCGGAAATCATCACGCCGAGATCGGCGCGCATCGACTTGGTGAGCATCGCCACCGCGGGCGTCGGCATCGGGCCGACCAGGAGCACGTCCATGCCGACCGATGTGAAGCCGGCCACCATGGCGTATTCGATCATGTAGCCGGACAGGCGGGTGTCCTTGCCGATGACGACGCGATGGCGATGGTCGCCGCGCTGAAACACCAGGCCCGCGGCCTGGCCGACCTTGAGCGCGAGCTCCGGCGTGATCAGACCGTTGGCACGTCCCCGGATTCCGTCCGTACCGAAATAGTTGCGGCTCATATATCCCCCAGAAAAGCCCCCGATGCTCGCATAACTTGCGAAAAGGCCCCTAGTCCCACTTTCCCGGGTCTTATAATGCCTTTGTCACTAAAATGGCTTCAAAAAAAATGATGAATCATTACGGGCCTACCCCGCGACCGGCTAGGTAAGCCCTTGTTAACCTTACAATTTGCGGCTATGTCGGGCGGCTATTGCTTGCGCCGGACGTGGTGATCGGCTTTGGACGGCGGCGGCTGCGCCACATTCACAGGGTCGGAGGCCGGAAAGGTCTCCTCCAGCCCTTCTTCGAGGGCCTCCTCGAGCCGGCGCTTTTCGCTCTCTTCCGCCTGTTTGGGCTTGGAACCTGATTGGGTCATGACGCCCTCCTTGCGACGCCGCTTCCGCCTTCAGATTTGGCGACGCCCTCAACCGTGCTAGATGACACCGCGTTCGCGAAATACAAGACGGGACTAAAAGGGGCCGGAAACGTCCATGAAGCACATTACCTGCATCGAAGATCTTCGCCTGTTGCACAAGCGGCGCGTGCCGAAAGCCTTTTTCGACTACGCCGACCGCGGCTCCTATGCCGAGGAGACGCTGCGCGCCAACAGCGACGACCTCAAGAAGATCAAATTCCGCCAGCGGATCCTGGTCGACGTCTCCAGGCGCGATCCCTCCACCACCATCCTCGGTGAGCCCTCGTCCCTGCCCCTGATCCTGGCGCCGGTGGGATTGCTGGGCATGCAGCATGGCGACGGCGAGATTCACGCCTGCCGCGCGGCGCAGGCGGCCGGTATCCCGTTCACCCAGAGCACGATGTCGATCTGCTCGATCGAGGACATCGCCGCCAATGTGCAAAAGCCGTTCTGGTTTCAGCTCTACGTGATGAAGGATCGGGGCTTCATCAAAGCGCTGATCGAGCGCGCGATCGCGGCCAAATGCAGCGCGCTGGTTCTCACCGTCGATCTGCAGGTCATCGGCCAGCGCCATGCCGACATCAAGAACGGCATGACGGTGCCGCCGGAATGGTCGCTGTCGAAACTGATCGATTTCGCGAGCAAACCCGCCTGGGTCGCCGGCGTGCTGCAAGGCAAGCGCCGCACCTTCGGCAACATCGCGGGCCACGTCAAAAATACCGAGGATCTCAACCGGCTTTCGGAATGGACGGCCTCGCAATTCGACACCTCGCTGAGCTGGAAGGACCTCGACTGGATCCGCAGCATCTGGCCCGGCAAGCTGATCCTCAAAGGCATCCTCGACGTCGAGGATGCCTTGGAAGCCGCCAAGGTCGGCGCACAGGCGATCGTCGTCTCCAATCATGGCGGCCGCCAGCTCGACGGCGCGCGGTCCTCGATCGCGGTGCTGCCGGAAATCGTCGACGCCGTCGGCTCGAAGATGGAAGTCATGTTCGATGGCGGCATCCGCTCCGGCCAGGACGTGATGCGCGCGCTCGCGCTCGGCGCAAAATCCTGCATGATCGGCCGCGCCTATGCCTATGGCCTGGGGGCCGGCGGACAGGCCGGTGTGGAAAAAGCAATCGACATCATCCGCAAGGAACTCGTCACCACCATGGGCCTGTGCGGCGTCAACACCATCGGCGAGATCGGCAAGCAGGTGCTGGCGGAGTGAGCCGCGCCGGCGATTCAACAAGGTTGTCGTCCCGGCCACGCGAAGCGGAGCGAGCCGGGACTCATAACCCCAGGCGGCCGTGTTGAGCACACCAGGGCAAGGAGTTATCGCAACGACCACTCCTGTGGTTGTTGGCCCTGGCTTTCCGCCAGGACGCCAGCGAAAACAGTCTCGGCCGCCCGCCTTCACATCGGCGGTGTTATCCCATCGCGGCCGACATTGACGCGATTGGCTTCCAGCATGCCGTCATCCTTCTTCGCCGCACCGAAGATGATGATCTTGGCGCCCGGCTTCATCTCGGACTTGTCGCCAGCGACGAAGGTCACGATCGGCGTATCCGGCGGCACCAGCACTTTCTTTTCGCCATCCTTGTATTTGACCAGGATGTGCTGGCCATCAGTGCCGGCGACCGTCTCGGCAACCGTCGCGTTGGTCATGGTGGAGTTGGCACGCAGATCCCAAGGGCGAAAACCTTCAGCAGCGCCGCGCTGGTTTTCAGGAAAGATATGAACGGCGACCGCCTTCTGGGTGCCGTCGGGCTCGGGCATCGCGGTGACGCCGATATAGGAGCCCGGCTTGATCTCCGACAGCGAGGTCTTGATCACGCCGAACACGGCGACATTGTCGGTCGTCCGCACTTTGACGTCGTTGCCCTCGCGCGTCTTGATGCTCAGCACCGGGCCGTCGACGGCCTCGATGGTGCCGCGAATCCGCACGGTCGGCGCCTGCTGCGCCGAGGCGAGCGATGTAAGCACGACCAGGGCAGCGACAGCGCGCGGAATGGTCAAGAATTTTGGCATGGCTTTGTCCTCCCAAGCGTTGTTGCAATGGCAAAGCGCTTCAGCACGAACTCGCAAGCTCCAGATTCCGGGTTCGATCGCTGACGCATCGCCCCGGCATCATACGCGTGTCACATCATACTCGTGTCACATCGGCGGGGTCAGGCCGTCGCGGCCGACACTGATGCGGCTGGCCTCGAACGAGCCGTCGGGCAGTTGCTTCACGAAGGCGATCAGCTTGGCGCCCACCTTCAGATCGGACTTGTCGCCGGGAACATAGGTCACCACCGGTGTCTGATCCGGCACCACAACCTTCTTCTCGCCGCCCTTGTATTTGACCAGAAGCGTGTGGCCGTCATTGCCGACGACGCTCTCGCTGACGGTGGCGTTGGTCATGGTGGAGTTCGGGCGGAGATCCCAGGCGCGCGAGCCTTCGCCGGTGCCGCGCATATTTTCGGGAAAGACGTGAACCTCCACGGCCTGCTGGCTCCCATCCGGGCCGGGCACCGTCGTGGTGCCGATGAAGGAGCCGACCTTGATGTCGGAGAGCGAAGTCTTGGTGATCCCGGCGATGCTGGTGTCGCCGGCCATGTGCAGCTTGACCTCATCGCCGCTGCGCGACTTCACCTCCAGCATGTCGCCCTCGACCTTCTCGATGGTCCCGCGGATGCGCGAGGGCGAGGGCGCCTGCTGGGCGATGGCGTAGAGCGTGGAGGCCGCGACCATCGTCACGGCCAGCAGCGGATGGACGAAGGCGGAATATCGGAGGGGCATGAAAGATCTCCCGGAAGGACGGGTTTGATCTAGCGACAGACCCCGAAGCTTTCGTGATATTCCGCCTCACAACCGCGAGAGCGATAACGTGATGATGGGCTTGTCTCTGATCAGCCGCCCGTGAGGTCGGCCTCGACCAGGGCACGCAGCTCGGCCGTCACCTGCGGCCGCCGGTGGAACCACAATTCGAAACCGCGCACGGCCTGATGCAGCAGCATACCGAGCCCGTCCGCGGTCCTTAGATCCCGCGCCCGCGCCGCCGCAAGCAGCGGCGTTTCGAGCGGCACATAGACGAGATCGCTGACCACCGCATGCGACGGCAGCCGCCCGACATCGACCTTGAGCGCCGGCTGGCGATGCATGCCGAGCGAGGTGGTGTTGACCAGAAGACCCGTGCGCGGCAGCACGTCGCCGATGTCCTGCCAGGGCAGAGGATGCACTTTCGCGCCGAACTGGTCCGCCAGCGCTCGCGCGCGCTCAAAGGTACGGTTGGCGAGGTGCACGCGGGCAATGCCGCGCTCGATGAGGCCAAACACCACCGCGCGCGAGGAGCCGCCGGCGCCGACGACCAGCGCTTCCTCGGCATTGTCCCAGCCGGGCGCGGAGGCATCGAGATTATTGATGAAGCCTTCCACATCGGTATTGGTCGAGCGCAGCTCGCTGCCCTCATACCAGAGCGTGTTGGCGGCACCGATCGCACGGGCGCGGGCGTCCGGGCTCGACAGCGCCAGCGCGCGCTCCTTGTGCGGGATGGTGACATTGGCGCCGACGAAGCCGTGGTCCCTCAGGCGCAGTACGAAATCGGCAAAGCCTTCCGGCGGCACCGCCTCGATCGAGTAGCCGCCGGCAATGCCGAGCGTGCGCAGCCAGTAATGATGGATCAGCGGCGAGCGCGAATGCGCGGCCGGCCATCCGATCAGACATGCGGCGGGTGCTCGGGTCTCGGTTGCCATGCTCGTTCAATCGACCAAGCAGGTGCTCAAGTCAATGTCAACTCGACGCTCATCGGCGCACGGTCAGCGCCGCAAACGCACACAGCGCCAATGCGAAACCGGCGGCAAACCAGACCGACGCCAGATTGATCCAGCGATACGCCAGCGCGCCAAGGACCGAGCCCGCAACCAGCGCCACCCATAACAACAGGTTCGGCAGCCACGCCAAGCGCGCGCCGCCTGTGAGTGCGGCGGCGATGAGCTGGCCCGCCTTCACCAGCGCGCCGGTCACGTAAGTCACGCCGAGGCCGCCGCCGCCCTCGATCTGGAACACCGCGTTCTCAAGTCCCATCGCCAGCACGATCGCCGCGATGGCGTAAGCGGAGAAGCCGAACGCGTGAGAGCTACCGGCGAGCACAAGCAGCATCGTCTCGGCGAGCAACAGGCGAGACTGCTGACGCGCGCCGCGGCCGAGTACGATGAGGCTGCCGCAGGCCGCGCCGATGACGAACAGCACGATGAGACCAAAGGCCTGTGCCGCCAAAGGCCATTGTCCCGCGGCAAGGCTCACGCCCATCCGCGTCGAGTTGCCACTCATGAACGAGACGAAAAGCCCGCCGAGATGCAGATAGCCGATGCCGTCGACATAGCCGGCAAGCATGCTCAGCGCGCAGGCGAGCGCGATGTTGCGGGGAGAATCCATGAACCTGCGGGTCGTCGTCGCGGAGAGACGAGAGTGTTCATGAAAGCGGCCGACTTGAAAAGAGCCGGCGTTTCGGGCTCGCACGCTTTTCGCGTGCGGCCCGAAATCGAGAAGGATCACGCGGCGGCGCGATGCGCGGCGATGATCTGGTCGGCGGCGCGTCCCGTGACTTCGGCCATATGGTCGAACTGCCGGGTAAAGCTTCCGGCGCCTGCCGTCGCCGAACGCAGTTCGACGATCAACTCGCCGATCTCGGCCTCTGGCATCAGCGCGCGCACGCAATCCCAGCCCGACCAGCCGTCGCGGGTATCGAAGCCGAGGATCTGGCCACGCCGTGCCGACAGGATGGCGTTGATCTTGGCGGTGGCGTCGGTCGGGCAGACGATCTCCACGCTATGGATCGGCTCGAGCAGCACCGGCTGGCAATGCGGCAGGCCTTCGCTGATGCCGATCCGCGCCGCGGTCCGGAACGCAAGGTCGGAGGAGTCGACGCTATGGTAGGAGCCGTCGGTCAGCGTCACCGCGACGTCGGTGACCGGAAAGCCGAGCGGTCCGCGCGCCAGCCCGTCGACGACGCCCTCCTCCACCGCGGGGATGTAGTTGCGCGGCACTGCGCCGCCGACCACCGTTTCGGAGAAGTGGAAACCTTCGCCGCGCGGCAGCGGCTTGATATCCAGCACGACGTCGCCGAACTGGCCATGGCCGCCGGACTGTTTCTTGTGCCGGCCGCGCTGGGTGATGGGTTTGCGGATGGTCTCCTGATAGCCGATCGCGGGCGGATGCGATTTGACGTTGACGCCGTAGCGCTCGCGCAAGCGTTCCAGCGCGACGCGCAGGTGCATCTCGCCCTGGCCCCACAGCACGATGTCGTGGGTCCGCTGATTTTGCACCATGGTCAGCGACGGATCTTCCTCGTTGAGCCGCAGCAGCGCCTGGCCGAGCTTGACGTCGTCCTTGCGGTCGGCTGCGGCGATCGACATCGCCAGCACCGGCGGCAGCGCTTCGACCGTGACCAGGGCAGCCGGCGCGGTCTTGCCGCTCGAAAAAGTATCGCCGGTCCTGATGGCATCGAGCTTGCCGAGCGCGACCGTATCCCCCGCCTCAGCCGAAGCGCGCTTGCCGTCTTGCGCCGCTCCGGGCGCGAAGATGCCGGAGATGCGGCCGCTCTGGCCGGAGGAGGATTGCAAGGTTGCGCCGTCGTCGAGATGGCCCGCGAGCAGGCGCGCGAGCGACAATTTCCCGCCGTGCTGCAAATGCATGGTCTTGAAGACATAGCCGAGCGCATCCTTGGACGCGGGCACCCCTAACCTTGCGGCGGTCTCGGCCACGCCGGGCGCTTCGTGACGTAGCGCCTTCATGAGGCGCAGCACACCATTCTCGCGCAAGGCGGAGCCGAGCAGCACCGGGCAGATCAGCCCTCCACGCAGTTCGCGGGCGAGATCGTCGAACACCGCATCGCGCGGCGGCTGAATGTCCTCCAGCAACTGCTCCATCAGAGCATCGTCATGGTCGGCGAGCTTTTCCAGCATGGAGAAGCGCGCTTCCTTCTCGCGGTCGAGATTGCCGCCATCGAGCTCGACGACTTCGGAGGCCTTGTGCTCGCGATAGACGAAGGCGCGCTCGAGTGCGAGATCGACGAAGCCCTCGATGAGGTCGCCGTTCCAGATCGGAATCTGGCGCAGCACCAGGGGGACGCGCGATGCCGCCTGCAGCATCGCCAGCGTCTCGCGGATGCGGTTGTTGGCGCGGTCGATCTTGTTGAGGAACAGGAAGCGCGGAATTTTCAGGTCTTCCAGCTCGCGCAGGATGATCTGCAGTTGCGGCAGCTTCTTTTCATCGGCCTCGCACACCACGACGGCGGCATCCACCGCGGGCAGCGCGGCGCGCATGTCATGCGAGAATTCCACGGAGCCGGGACAATCGATGAAGGTGTAGGCCTCGCCCATGAAGCTCGCGGAGGCGGCTGTCAAAGCGACGCTCATCTTGTGATGACGCGCTTCGGGACTTCCGTCGCCGACCGAGGTTCCGGCGTCGACACTGCCCGCGCGCGCGATCGCGCCGGTGCGGGCCAGGATTGCTTCTAAGAGAGTGGTTTTACCGCTTTGGAAAGGGCCCACCAGTGCGATGCACCGTGGACCGCGGGGACTTCTGACGTCTTGTCCCATTCGCCGCCTCCTGCTTGTGGAGCTCGGCCCGTGATTGGGTCGGCGCGGGCGATGCTCTGCCTGCGGAGGCGGTTTGGCAAGCGGGAAAAAAGATCGCTGCGCTGCGGGGAGGCGAGATGCTCTTGGAATTGCTCTTGGGAACGATGAGCGGGAGCGAGAACCAAAAGAGTCCTCAGTCATTCCGGGGCGCGCGTTAGCGCGAACCCGGAATCTCGAGATTCCGGGTTCGATGCTGACGCATCGACCCGGAATGACGAGCACTGAACTTCCGGTCGCGGCATGACGGTTGCCCCCTCACCGTCCCGGCCGCAGTTCCAGGCTCTCCAATCCGGCGGCGACGTTGATGCCGACCTGGCCCTGCAAGCTCAAAGGCTGCAGCGCGATGGAGTTGTTGGAACCGCCGACCAGCACATTGCCGCCGACGCCGACGCCGAGCGTCGCACTGCCCTGCGCGCCGGCATAAGTGCCGGCGAGGTCGCCCTGTCCGAGGCGTGCGACCGGCGCATAGACCGCCCAGCCAAGCGCAGTCTCCTGCGTGATGCCGAGATCGAGACCGACCTTGCGAATGGTAGCGATATAGCGGTCCTCCGGCATTCCTTCGACGCGCAGCACGCAGCCGAGATTGATCACCGACCCGACGATGAAGCCGACGCTGGCACCGCCGCGACATTCGAGCACGCCGACCCGCACGCGATCCTGCGCGTCGGCTCCGTTGAAAGACGCAGTGAGGGTGACCGCGGCCAGCGCGGCAACAACAGTAAAGCGGCGCATGAAGAAAACCCCTGGCTGAAGAATGTGATGCGAGCAGACACGAGAACGGCGCCTATAAGTTTGAGCATGATCTTTCCGGAAAACCGGTTTCCACTTTGCGCTTCGCGCTTCGCGGCCCTCCGGGTCCGGATCATGCTCCAGGCGCCTCTTCGTCTATGCCACAACATACGATTCCGCGCCAAAGAAAACGCGACGACAATGCGAACAAGAAAAAAGGCCCGCTCGCGAGCGGGCCTTTTCATTCAGCGACCGTTCAGAGTGTCGCTGGATTTTCGTCACCGCAGATTGCCGCAGAAGCGCTGGATGCGCTTGCAGGCATCTTCGAGATCGGACGTCTTGGTCGCGTAGGAGATACGGAACGCAGGCCCAAGACCGAAGGCCGAGCCGTGCACGACCGCAACGCCCTCGCTCTCCAGCAGCTCGGTGACGAAATCCTCGTCATTGCCGATCACCTTGCCGGACGGCGTGGTCTTGCCGATCGTGCCGGCGCAGGACGGATAGACGTAGAACGCACCCTCGGGCCGCGGGCAATCGATGCCCTTGGCCTGATTGAGCATGGACACCACGAGATCGCGGCGCTCCTTGAACGCCTTGTTGTTGACGGGGATGAAATCCTGCGGACCGTTCAAGGCTTCCACGGACGCCCATTGCGCGATCGAGCACGGGTTCGAGGTCGACTGCGACTGGATGGTCGCCATCGCCTTGATCAGCGGCGCCGGTCCGCCGGCGTAGCCGATGCGCCAGCCGGTCATGCAATAGGCCTTCGAGACGCCGTTCACCGTCAGCGTGCGGTCGTACAGTTTCGGCTCGATCTGCGCCGGCGTGGTGAACTGGAAGTCGTCATAGACGAGGTGCTCATACATGTCGTCGGTCATCACCCAGACATGCGGATGCTTCACCAGCACATCGGTGAGCGCCTTCAGCTCGGCACGCGTATAGGCGGCGCCGGTCGGGTTCGAGGGCGAGTTGAGGATGAGCCACTTGGTCTTGGGGGTGATCGCTTTTTCCAGGTCCTCCGCCTTGAGCTTGAAGCCGCTTTCCGCGGGGCAGACCACCGGCACCGACTCGCCGCCGGCCAGCGCCACCATTTCCGGGTAGCTCACCCAATAGGGAGCGGGAATGATCACCTCGTCGCCCGGATTGAGGGTGGCCATCAGCGCGTTATAGAGCACCTGCTTGCCGCCGGTGGACACGATGATCTGGTTCGGCTTGTAGGCCAGCCCGTTCTCGCGCTGGAACTTGGCGATGATCGCCTCCTTCAGCTCGGGGATGCCGCTGACATCGGTGTATTTGGTCTTGCCCGCCTCGATCGCATGGATCGCCGCCAGCTTGACGTTGGCAGGCGTATCGAAATCCGGCTCGCCGGCGCCCAGACCGATGACGTTGCGCCCCGCCGCTTTGAGCGCGCGTGCTTTATCCGTGACCGCGATGGTCGCGGACGGCTTCACACGGTCGAGCGCAGCGGACAGAAAGGGCATCATGGCCTCCTTGCAGGCGTCGTGAAACGGCCGATCCGTCCACGACTCTTTATGATGGGGGAACGACCCTACCCTAAGGCGCGTTCCGCTGCACCGCAAGGAGCTTTCTGGAGAAACATTAAAGTTTGGGGCGCGCCAATGCCGGCGCGTTCGATCGCGCGCAACATTCCTAAAGTTCCGCGGGGAAACGGCTCATATCCGGCAACACTGCTGTCAGGGCGATCGGCCGAGATCGGCGCGGACTGCCGCGGCGCGCCCCACCGCACGCCGCGCACCTCGCCCGGCAGACGTTCGGCGGGCACGCCGCTCGGCCCGTCTCCGGCAATTGCCGCAAGCCGGGGCTCTCCTGCGTGGCCCGCTGGTGTTGTGTCTCTGACATCTGATTCACTCGGTTGATTCACTCGGTGTCATTCCGGGGCTCGCGAGGCGAGAACCCGGAATCTCGCGCCACAACCTCTGGATTCCGGGTTCAGCCCTGCCGGCTGCCCCGGAATGATGGATTGTCAGAGTCACAACACTAGAGATGCCCTATCCGCCCTGTGCTTATCCGGCGCCGCAATGTTCGGGGACGACGCGCGCAAAGCGAGGCGAACTCGGCCGATGGCGTTCTTGTCAGTCGCATGACTTTCATGGCGCTGTCGCGGGTATCGGAATCGTCCGGATCGCGACGCAATGTCTGGCCGGCTGCTCGCCGCACGCTTGCGCGCGCTCTCGCCGATCGATTCGCAATTTTCACATAGCGCAACTGTGATCTGATTTGTTTGAGCGTGTTGGAAGGTTCTTGCCTGCCGTTGCAGTGCGGCAGAGCTTTTCGACTTTTTCCAAGGATTGGCTCTTGCGGTGCATGCGCAACGGCATCATTGTTTAGCCGCGTTGCGAGACAAGAAGCTCGCTTCACCTCCCCGCGTCACACCGGTCGAACCGCAGAATGTACAAGCTCTATTCGATGCAGCGTTCCGGCAACAGCTACAAGGTCCGCCTTGCGCTGGCGATCCTGAACGCGCCCTATCAGGCAATCGAAGTCGACATCCTGCGCGGCGAGAGCCGCACGCCGGAGTTTCTCGCCAAGAACCCGAGCGGCCAGGTGCCGCTGCTCGAAGTGGCGGAAGGACGCTACATTGCCGAATCCAACGCCATTCTCTGGTATGTCTGCGGCGGCACGTCACTCGCACCGGAATCGCGGATCGAACGCGCCGAGGCGCTGCAGTGGATGTTCTTCGAACAGCACGCGCTGGAGCCGAATATCGGCGCCGCCTATTTCTGGCTCGCGCTGGTGAAGGGTGGCCGCGATCTGCAGACGCACGCGCTGGAAGACTGGATGGAGCGCGGCTATGGCGCGCTCCAGGTGATGGAAAATCATCTCAAGGGCCACGAGTTCTTCGCGGCGAACCAGCTCACGGTCGCCGACATCGCGCTTTACGGCTACACCCATCTCGCCGACCGCTGCGACTTCGACCTCGAGCCTTTCCCGTCGATCCGCGGCTGGCTGAAGCGCGTCGAGCAGACGCCGGGCTTCGTCTCGATGGATTGGCAGCCGGTCGAGATCGAGAACCCCGCGAGCATCGCCGCCAGCCTCTAAAGGTTAACGAGCGGTTAACGCGTCGTACCGAAAACGTTAATCCTTGCCGTAATTTAACTGTCCTTCGCACATCGGCCGCCGCAATCTTGCCGGCGGGCGCTGCGAATTTCGCCTGGTGCACGAACTGATTCGCTCGTGCGCGCAAGGATCTTTTTGGGCCCAGCATCGAAGGCCAGGATTAAAGCCTATGACACGGTCGCCCGGCGCCTGCGGCTTCAACGGCCACAACGCGCCTGTTGCTTCATCTCGGTTGATCGACGCCGTTGCGGCTTCGCTCGCGATCGGCGCGTTTTCGCTGTGCCTCGTCGTCGGCATCACCGTGCTCTCAATCAAGGCCAGCATGGCCATGCCGATCATCGGCTGAAACGAACAACTCGCGCCGCGAGCGCAACCCGCTCTTAATCACGACGCAAGAAAATCCCGTGTGCGCGGGGTGACCGGTCAAACTTGCCGTCTAAGCTCTCGGGGCGAGCGAGAACCGGCATGCAGTTCGACTGGCGCCCAATTTCCGGTCCGGTCCTGGCGGCGGCGACAGCGCTGACCGCGATCAGCGTCGATCGTTATCTGATCGGCGTCCCCAATCCCGCGCCGCTCTACGTCGGCATCGTGGCGTTGGCGGGCTCGCTCAGCGGCGTTCGCTCGGCCATGCCAAGCGCCGCAATCGCCATCATCGGCTCGGCGCTGCTTGTCTTCAGTCGTGATGCCGGCTTTGACAGCGCCGAGCTGCTCCGCCTGGCCATCCTGGGCGTGACCGCTTGCGGCACTGCCGCCATCACCGGCCTCTTGCGGCAACACTTGATGGACACCTTCGCGAAGGAGCGCATGGAGCAGGTCACCGCGCAGCGCCTCGCCGCCGCGCTCGACCAGGTCGACATCGGCATTGTCCTGCTCGATGCCGACACCCGCGCCGAATTCATCAACCGCGCATTCCGCTTCTATTTCTCGCTGCCCGATGCCAAGGCCGACTCCAAACCGCCGTTCATCGCGCTGATGTATCACGGCCGCGACACCGGCGCGTTCGAGCTGCCTCAGGAGCAGCTCAACACCTATATCGCGCGACGCATGGAGATGATGCGCGCCGGCGATTCCACACCGATCATCATCAAGCTCAAGGACGGCACGGCGCTCCGCTTCTCCTGCACCGCGCTCGCCGGCGGCGGTCGCATGCTAAGCTACACGCCGGTGACCGATCTCATCCGCCACACCGACGATCCCGCCAACGCCGAATATTATCGCTCGCTGCGCGTGAGCGGTGAACTTGGACTTGTCCGCCAGCTCCGTGCGGCTGAGTAGATGCGTGGACCTCTTTCAGTATGATCCTGAATTCGAGATTGATCGTGGCCGCTTCTGTTCTTAATAGGGTAAGGAATAGAGCATCGGCGGATCAAGTGGCAGAACCGGACGATGCCCTCAGTAAGACTGTCATTGCGAGGAGCGAAGCGACGACCCGCCGTCGCTCGCTGCGCGAGCTATGGCGAGGCGTGAAGTCCCGCCGAAGCGCCTCTGCGCGTAGGCGGAAGCAACCCAGACTGCACCCGCGGAGAGAAACTCTGGATTGCTTCGCGGAGCCTGTCATCGGGCGGCGCTTCGCGCCGACCCGGTGGCTCGCAATGACAACCGAAGTTGCCGCCTTTCCCCATTTTGCGCAGCTCGGTGACTGTTACAGCCGCAGGTTCTGGGTAGAAGAAATGTCCAACGATCTCTCCATCCGCTTCGCTCAGCGAAGTGACTTCGACAAATGGCTTCCCTTGTGGGACGGCTACAACGCCTTTTACGGCCGCTCCGGCGCGACGGCCCTTGCGCGCGAGATCACTGACATGACGTGGTCGCGCTTCTTCGATACTTATGAGCCGGTTCATGCGCTCGTCGCGGAATGCGACGGCGAGTTGCTGGGATTGGCGCATTATCTGTTTCATCGCAGCACCACCGCGATCGAGCCGGTCTGCTACCTGCAGGATTTGTTCGCCGCGCAGGCGGCGCGCGGCAAGGGCGTGGGCCGCGCGCTGATCGAGGGCGTGTACCGGCAAGCCGAACTCGCCGGCGCCAAGCGCGTCTATTGGCAAACCCATGAGACCAATATGACCGCGCGACAGCTCTACGACCGCATCGCCGAACGGTCCGGCTTCATCGTCTATCGCAAGTTGTTCTGACGCGTGAGGACTCCCGACGCCTGTGGATAAGTCCACCTGTCACTGCGACGTAACAAAGCAGGACTAAGCTCTCGCTCGCGTCTGATCAGGCCCCCCGTCACAGATCAAGCGCCAGCGGTCCCCGTCAGTCGCCGCGTCTGACCGGGGCCGCACTTTTTTGATCCCGCGTTTTTGTGACCGATCTTTCGGGCAATAGCCATGCGGGACCGTCGCTTGCGACAGTAGGGCTCGCGCGCCACAATACGTGCCCTGCTTTTCCGCAACAGGATAGGTCCATGCAAATTCGCAATCTCGGCGGCTCCGGCTTGCGCGTTTCCGCGGTCGGTCTCGGCTGCAACAATTTCGGCCAGCGCACTGATCTCGAAACCTCGCGCAAGGTGATCCACAGGGCGCTCGATCTCGGCATCACGCTGTTCGACACCGCAGACGTCTATGCGGGCATGGGCGGCTCGGAAACGGTGCTCGGCACCGTGCTCGGCGATCGCCGCAAGGAGATCGTGCTCGCGACGAAATTCTCCAAGCCGATGGCGACCGACGGCACCAAGCAGGGCGCCTCGCGCCGCTACATCATGTCGGCGGTGGAAGCGAGCCTGAAGCGGCTGAAGACCGACTATATCGATCTCTACCAGCAGCACGATTACGATCCGCTGACGCCAATCGAGGAGACGCTGCGTGCGCTCGACGATCTCATCCGGCAGGGCAAGGTCCGCTATATCGGCAATTCCAACTTTCCGGCCTGGCGCATCGCGGAAGCCGAGTTCACGGCGCGCGCGGCGAACCTCAACCGCTTCATCTCCTGCCAGGATGAATACAGCCTGTTGGTGCGCGGCATCGAGAAGGAGCTGTTGCCCGCGGCGCAGGAATACAAGCTGGGGCTATTGCCCTATTTCCCGCTCGCGAGCGGACTTCTGACCGGCAAATACAAACGCGGCGCAGCCGCGCCGGAGGGCACGCGGTTCGCGACGACGCCCAGATTGCGCGACCAGTATGTCACGTCGCGCAATGAGGAGATCGCCGAGAAGCTGCAGGCCTTCGCGCAAGCGCGAGGCCATACACTGCTGGAGCTTGCCTTCTCCTGGCTCGCCGCACGACCGCAAGTCGCCAGCGTCATCGCCGGTGCCACCCGCGTCGAACAGGTCGAGCAGAACGTGAAGGCCATCGGATGGAGCTTAAGCGCGCAAGAGATGGCGGAGATCGATCAGATTACGAAGTAACCGCTGTCGTCCCGGCGAAAGCCGGGACCCATACCGCGGAATCTCTCCGCGACGCTTGGTGGGAGACAATCTTCACGAGAGCAGCCGCCTGTGATCATGGGACCCGGATCGCGCTCGCTACCGCACAACGCTGCGCGTCGCCGGGAATTCACTTGTCCGGGACGACGCGAATTTTCGCGCCGCGTTCGCCCTCCCGCCGCCGCTCTCTCCCCGCTCTTCGCGGGGAGAGGGTCGGGGTGAGGGGCTCTATCCGCGAAGCTCGCTCAGAATTTGGCTAAGAACGCCCTCGATATTGCCGAGCACATCGTTGTTCCAAAATCGAAGCACCTTGTAGCCTTCGTCGGCCAACCGGCGATCGCGAACCACATCTTCAGCGGATTCGCTATGCTGTCCGCCATCAACCTCAATGACGAGCAACTTCTCGCGGCAAACAAAATCTCAAATGTAGCCCATGATCGGCTGTTGCCGCACAAATTTGTGCCCGTCGATCTGTCTGTTGCGGAGGCGATTCCAGAGAACAGTTTCCGCGTCCGTTTGGTTGACGCGCAATCGTCTTGCGATTCGGATGGACTTGCGATCTGGGCCACGCATTGCCTTGCCCCTCACCCGGAGCACCGCTTCGCGCTGCTCCGACCTCTCCCCGCGAAGAGCGGGGAGAGGTTTGAACTCCGCCCCAATAGTCGCCTCCTCAGTTCCTCCCGCCGCGCCCCACCGTCTGGCGCACCTCGAAGCCCTCGAATTGGGGGTGACCGAGGTAGAGCGGCTTGTTGTTGCCGGCGTCGCGATGCGCCGCGCGGAAGGCTTCCGATTTGGTCCAAGCCTCGAAGGCTGCGTGGTTTGCCCAGATCGTGTGCGAGGCGTAGAGCGTATGATCCTCCGCCTCGGGCCCCTTGAGCAGGTGAAACTCGATGAAGCCCGGCACCTTCTCAAGATGAGAGTCGCGCGACAGCCAGACCTGCTCGAACGCTGCCTCCGAGCCCTTGGCCACGCGAAAACGATTCATGGCGATGAACATTTGAGCCGCCTCCTGACCTGTGTCGATCGATACTCTCCACAGCGTCAGTAGCAGAATTCGCGGGCCGCGGCGCGGCGAAAGTTTACGCGATCAATCCCTGCATCGGTTTCACCATCCCGCTATCAGGGAACACCGCATCCGCCAGCACGCGCGCGCTCAAGCCCAAGTGATCGGCGAGCACGCCCTTGATCACCGCACGCAAATCGGTGGTCGGCGCGAGATCGCGACCTTCATAGAGGCTTGCCTCCTTCAGCGTCGGCCAGTCCGTGATGACGCGGCCGCCTTTCACCGCGCCGCCCGCGAGCAGCGCGATGGTGCCGGTGCCGTGATCGGTGCCTTCGGTGCCATTGATGCGGGCGGTGCGGCCGAATTCGGTCGCGACCACCACGACAGTGTCGCGCCAATGCGCGCCGAGCCCGCTTTCGAATTCGGCGAGCGCGCCGTCGAGGCCGGAGAGCAGATTGGCAAGCCGCCCGACGGGACCACCCTCATTGGCATGGGTATCCCAGCCGTCGAAGGCGAGCGCGGCGATGCGCGGCCCATCGTCGGCCGCCATCACCTTGGCCGCGCCGCGCGCCACGTTGCGCATCTGCGCCGGCGCGCCGCCGCCGGGCTTGGCCTTCATGTCGCCGCCCTGCGCGGTCTTCTCCAGCGCGAGGCCTTGCGTCAGCGCCTCGGCCAGCGTTGGATCGCGATGCCGATAGAGTTCGATGAGCCGCATCGCCGTGTCGTCATCGGCCTGCGGCAGCGCCACCGGCGCCCAGCCGACAGTGGCCGCCGGGCCGCGCAACACCAGCGGCGTGGTCGGACCGACTGCAAGCGCGCCCGAAACGCGCTCGCCTTGCGGCAGCGCCTGCAGCGCGCGATTGAGCCAGCCGGATTGCACGCGGCCTGGTCCCGCAAAGCCGCTTTCCAGCACGTCCTGGCCATCGAAATGCGAGCGGTCGCGATAAGGCGTCGCCACCGCGTGGACCACAGCCGCCTGCTTGTCCTTATACATGCGCGCAAATTCCGGCATCGACGGATGCAGCGCAAAGAAGGAGTCCAGCATGACAGAGGGGTGCGGGCCGCTCGCGCTAAGCGCGATCGAGCCGTGCAGCGCGGCGTAGTCGGGATCGCCGACCGGCGCCACCGTCGCAAGTCCATCGAGCGCGCCCCGCAGGATCACCGCGATCAGGCGCGGATCGCGGCCGTCGCCAGCGCGCGCGAATTTCGGCACGTACGCCCAGGCCGCGAACGCAGCGCCGCCGAGCAGAAGCGAACGCCGCGAGGTCAACAGACGACTTTCACAGCATTCCATGATCACCTCCTCTGGAATTCCGGCGACATCAACAACAACGCCAAGGCCTGCTGCCGCGACTCCGCGCGCTCGATCGTGCGGCGCGTCTCCGGCGAGGCCGTCTCGCCAAAAGCGCAACCCAGGAGATCGCGCGCATCGACCGTGTTGCCGAGGCGCGAGCCCAGTTGCGCCGCAATGTCGAGCCGCAGCTTCATGCCCTCGGGCGCGGCCCAGGCGGCGCTGGTATCCGGAAATCCGTTCGGTCCCGCCGGCGACCACAGGGGCTCGCCGAGCACGTTGAGGCCATTGAGATAGGGGCCGGGGTCCTCGGGCACATGCGCCAAGAGCCGCCCGGTCGCGACCAGGAACTCATAAGGACTGCGCATTTTGGTCGGCGGCGCGGACCAGGCCTCGTCCGAATCCACCAGGGCCAAGCTCAGCGCTTTCAGATCGCCATCGGTCTTGACGAAAGTGTTCTGCAGCCGCGCGAGCAAGGCCGGCGGCGGATCGTCGGCGACAAAATGGCGCGCGAATTTGGTCGCGATGAATTTTGCCGTGGACGGATGGCGCGCGATGTCGGCGAGTGCCGCCTCGCCCTGCTCGACGCCGCCAGCCGGGTAGATCTTGCCAAGCAGGCGCTGCGGCCCCGGCTCATGCGCATTGGCGTTGAAGACGAAACTGCCGGGTGTGCCCAGAATTCCCTGGCGCCCGACAAAACTCCATCCCGTGATGATACGCGCGAGCGAGGTGACGTCTTCCTGGGTGTAGCCGCCGCCGACACCCAGCGTATGCAGCTCCATGATTTCGCGCGCTAGATTTTCGTTCAGCCCGCGCTTGCGGTTCAGCCCGGCGCGGGAGTTCGGTCCCAGTGACTGCTGATTGTCGAGGAAGAACAGCATGGCCGGATGCTGTTCGACCGCTTTGACCATATCCGCAAAGCGCCCCAGCACATGCGGGCGGATCGCCTCGCGCTCGAACGCGCCGGCCCAGATCCGGGCGAGCTGGCCCTTGCTCGCGGAAATGCAGAAATGGTTCGACCAGAACGCCACCAGGCGCTCGGTGAAGCCGCAATCGGCAAGCACGGCGCGCTGCAACCGCGCCAAGGCTTCGGCGCGGTAGGTCTTTTGGATGACATTGAGCGGCTGCGCCGGCGGCTCGGTTTGCGGCTTCTCTTGCGGCTTGTCTGGCGTCTTGTCTTGCATGTTGGCCGCATTGGCCTGCATTGGCTCGGACGCCGGCGCGGCTTCGGAGGCTTGCGCTGACTTGGCCGCGGCTTCTCGCGCCTGCTTCACCTCGAGCTGATAGGCAAAGGCCGCTTGCGCGAGCGCCGGCGTCGTCAGCAAGCCGGGGAGCTCCAAGAGCACACCGCTGGAGCGCGCGAGCTCGGCCTTGACGAAGCCACGCGGATCCGAGGCGGCATTGACGAAGTCGCCGGAGGCGCCCCCGCGGGCACCGAAACCGAAACGGTTGAGCGCGATGAGAGCGGCTTGCGGATCGCGGGACATGCTCGATTACCCCTCGGGGCCATTGTTCTTGGCGCTACTGTTCTTGGCACCATTACCTTTGGCGCTTCGGCTCGCTTTGGCGCTTTGCCCGGCGCGCCGCACTGGTCTATTTTCGAGCATCATCCTAGCGCCGTTCGAGATGAACCCGACATGAAAAACGCGGCCATTCTGCGTAAGCGATCATGACAAATCGGAAAGAAACGGCCGCGCGCCAGCTCCTCTGTTCAGGTTGCGGAACTCCGTTCACCTGCGAACTGTCAGCCCAATGCTGGTGCGCCGAGGAGATGCTCCGCCTGCCGATGCCGCCGGAAGGCGCCGATTGCCTGTGCCGGGATTGTCTGCGCAAGCTCGCTGCGGCGAGCACCGCAAACGTCTCTTCCAACTGAAAAGATCGAAGCGTCGCGACAGTTCGCGCAGTCGCAAAAACGACTCCACATGCTCGATTAACTTTTCGTCATCAAGCGCGCCTCGTTCGCGGCTCGCAAAACGAGCAGGCGCATCAATTTAGATTTGTTCTGAATCAAAGCAGCGGCAATGGACAAAGCGCCATTTGTCTTGCATTTGCGCTGCGCGAGCTTCGCCCGTCCGCTGGAGAGTGCCGTGACAAAGAGCCTGCTTCTCAGACTGCATCGCTGGACGAGCCTTGTGTTTGCGCTGCCGCTGCTCGCGATCATCCTGACCGGAGTGATCCTGTCGTTCGAGCCGATGGTCCAGTTGACAGGAATCAAACCGCAATCGATCGACGCCGCGCGCGTCGTCGATCTGATCAAGCGTTACGATCCGGAGGGCAAGGCGCGCGGGATCTTCATCAATTCGGCCGCCCAGCGGCTGCGGTTCCAAGGCCCCGGCGCGGCGCAGATCGATCTCGTCAGTGGCGAAAAGGTCACGCCGAGCGGCACGACGCTCGCCGACGTCATCGTCTGGGCGCGCTTCACGCATGAGCGTCTGCTCGGTCAGTCGTGGCTAGTGATCGCTTCGACCATTGCAATGCTCGTGGTGATGCTGCTCGGCATCGCCATGGGGCCGCCGCGGCTGCGCAACAATCTTGGCGGCTGGCACAAAGGCGCGGCCTGGTTCAGTTTGCCCTTGATCCTGCTCAGTCCCTTGACCGGACTTTGCATGGCGTTCGGCCTGACCTTTCAGAACGGCGCACCATCGGCGGGCAGCGGCCGCGCGCTTTCCCTGCCTGATGCCGTGCGCGTGGTTGCAAAATCCTATGATCTCGCACAGATGATCTCAATCGTCTCGCGCGGCAATAACGTGATCGCGCGCATCTACGATGGCGGCGAATTGCGTGCGTTTGCGGTGAAGGCGGACGGGCTCGCACCGCTGCCGCGCAATTGGCCGCGGCTGCTGCACGAGGGCAACGGCGCGGTGATGATCACGAGCCCGGTCAATCTCCTGATCTCGCTCGTTCTGCTCACGCTGCTGTCGACGGGCGTGCTGATCTGGGGCCGGCGCGAATGGCGGCTCAGGCAGACGCGCGGCAAGAACAGCGGCTCGGCCGTGCCCGTGAAGTCGGCGGCGTAGCCGATTATACGGCAAAGCCAGGCGATTGCCGGGCCATGCCGTCGAACGCGTCAAGCAGCTTCTCACGCCAGGCATAGACCGGGTCGCCAGCCTCCAGCAGTTTGAACGGGCTCACCACCCGCGCCCACTGAAAGCCGCCGAACACGATGTAGTCGGCGTAGTTCGGTGCGGCGCCGCCGAGATAGGGTTGCGTCTTCAACGTCAGGCGCAGCGGATCGAGCGATTTGCGGAAAGCGATCACGCCTTTGTCGCGGGTCGCACACACCTCTTCCAGTGGCTTGCCCAACCGCGCCTCGCGCGATGCGCGGAAATAGGCCGCGTCATCTGGTGCCAATTGCGCCGGGATGTCGGCGACGATCAATGGGAACATGCCGCCGACCACGACGACATCGCCCCACCAGTTCAGCATCCGCATCAAGGCGCGGCCACCCCCGCCGCCGAACAGCGATGGTGCCTGCGGAAACGCATCTTCCAGGTAATTGGCGATCACCCAGGAATCGACCACCGGCGTGTCACGATGCAGGAGCACCGGCACCTTGTCCGAACCATGCGGCGCGATCGCGCTTTTCTCGGTAAAGCGCCAGGGAATGGAATCGGCGGAGAGCCCCTTATGCGCAAGCGCCATGCGAATGCGCCAGCAGAACGGACTGAACGGACGGCTCGCGTCGGTGCCGACCAGTTCGAAGAGCTTTAGAGTCATGGATGCCCCCACATGCTGAGCGTTCATGCCCCCAGCCTATAGTCGTCATCGCGAGCGAAGCGAAGCAATCCAGAGCCTCACGCACGGCTCTGGATTGCTTTGTCGCTTCGCCCCTCGCAATGACGGAGTACAGGCACCGCCCAGCGCGCGGCTTACCTCACCACCGCGGCCGTCTGCCCGAACAGGATCTTGCGCTCCTCTTCGGTGCGGAGCGCAGGCTGCCCGAAGTTCGGATTGACCTCCTTGGCCTTCGCATAGGCGCGCTCGGTCGCGGGCCGCGCGTGGATCGTCTCCATCCAGCGCTTCACATGCGGAAACTGCTCGATGTCCTGGCCCTGGTTCTTGAAAGGCACGACCCAGGGATAACAGGCCATGTCGGCGATCGAATACTCGCCGGCGATGAACTCGCGGTCGGCGAGACGCTTGTTGAGCACGCCGTACAGACGGTTGGTCTCGTTGACATAGCGGTCGATAGCGTAAGGAATCTTCTCGACCGCGTAGTTGCGGAAATGATGGTTCTGCCCGGCCATCGGCCCGAGCCCGCCCATCTGCCAGAACGTCCACTGGATCACGTCATAGCGGCCGTAGACATCGGTCGGGATGAACTTGCCGGTCTTCTCGGCGAGATAGAGCAGGATGGCGCCGGACTCGAAGATCGACAGCGGCTTGGTGCCGCCCTTCGGCTCGTGATCGACGATGGCGGGGATGCGGTTGTTGGGCGCGATCGCCAGAAATTCCGGCTTGAACTGATCGCCCTTGCCGATGTTGACCGGGAAGATCTTGTATTTGAGCCCGGTCTCCTCGAGGAACATCGTTATCTTGTGGCCGTTGGGCGTGGTCCAATAGTGAAGGTCGATCATGGCGGCGTTCCTGCTGGCGTTTTCCAAGGCATCTTTTCACGACAACCGCAAAAAAGATGCGATTGCATGAATTTCGCGCCTGATCACCGCGAAGTCAATGCCGCCCGACAAGCGGGCGCAGAAACGTGATCGGGGGAAAGCCGATGAGAAGCCGCGTCAGCACATGCGGCCGTTGGCGCGCAAGAGTTTTTCGCCGGCCTCGGTGACCGTGACGATCATGCCGAAGCCGGCGATCGTCTCGCGGGCGACATAGCCGAGGTCGGTCGCGTCCTCCCAGATGGTCAGGCGCGGACAGGAGGTCTTCCAGGTTCCGATCACCTCCGAATAGGCGCGCGGCTCGCGCGCGATCCATTCGACGAAGTCGAGCACCAGCGGATTGTCGGCATCGCTCATGGCGTTCTCCGTGGTCGTTGTTGGATCAGGAACTCGCTAAGCACGGCAGCAGCAACAGCCAGCCGCCATAGAGATAGAGAATATAGCAGCTTGCAACCATCGCGATCAGGCAGTTGGCGAAGTTGTGAACTCTCCCCGCAAGCGGGGCGAGGCGGGGCGCCGCTGCTCCAAATTCAATCGAAGCAAAGCTTCTCCTCCTTCTGCCTTCCTTGTCCTTGCCGCACAAACCGAGTTATCTTGCCCAGCATCAGTTTTCCTGAGGCTCACGTGCGGCGGCTGCTCTTTCTCAACGGCATCAAGGCATTCGAGGCGGCGGCGCGCAGCGGCAGCTTTGCCGCCGCGGGCCAGGAGCTCAATGTTTCCGCGGCGGCGGTGAGCCGCATGGTGCATCTGCTGGAGGAGCGGCTTGGCGTTGCGCTGTTCGAGCGCAAGGCCAACCGCCTGGTGCTGACCGCCACCGGCCGCGTCTATCAGAGCGGGCTTACTCCGATTTTCGATGCGCTGGCGAGCCTGACCGCGCAGGTGACGGCCCCCTCCAGCCGGCGCGTGCTGACCATCGGCGTCGGGCCGACCTTCGCGATGCGCTGGCTGATTCCGCATCTCTCAGACTTTCGCAAAGCCCATCCCGACATCGAGGTCCGCATCACCGCCGGCGGCGTGCTGGCGCCCTTCGGCGACGACTGGAGCTGCGGCATCAAGCTCGGCGACGGCAACTGGCCGGGCCTCGTCGCGGAGCCCTTGTTCGCGGCCGATCTCGTGCCGGTCTGCGCGCCGCGGCTGGCGGCGGGCCTGAAACGTCCGTCCGACCTGAAGGGGCCGAGTCTCCTCCGCGTCGCGCATGCCGGCGAAGACTGGCCGCTCTGGCTCAAGGCCGCCGGCGTGCCGCGCCTGAGCGCGCGCGGCCCCGAATTTGAATATTACGGCCAGGCGCTGCAGGCGGCAGTGGACGGGCTCGGGGTTGCCATGGGCATCCGGCCCTATATCGACGACGACCTCGCCGCCGGCCGGCTGGTCGCGCCGTTCGCGCTGACCGTGCCGAAGGGCATGCGCTGGTACCTGGTCTATCGCAGCTTCCAGGCCGGCCAGCGCGACTTTGCCGCGTTCCACCGCTGGATCATGCACGCCGCCACCGCGCCGGCCGCGCAGGCCATCGCGTCCAGGAAGAAAGCATGGCAAAAAAGAGTTGATTCTGTGAACGGCTTCACAAGTCATCCCGAGGATTCATGATTGCCTGTCCCCCTCATCACGCGGGGACCTGAAATGGCTTTTCTTTATAAGGGTTACGACATCGAGTCCTTCGAGGCCGGAAAAGGCCTCTGGCATGCCCGGATCAGGCGCGCCGATCTCCAGCCGTTCCTGATCGATGGCGCTTTGTTTCCGAAAGTCGAGGTTGGCTTGGCCTGGCCGAGCCAGGACGCGGCGGTCGCCGACGCCAAGCAGCATATCGACCGCAGCGAGGACCGCTGGTCGGAGCCAGAGGCGGCCGAATTCGAAATGCAGCCGTTTTTGTGAGCGCGGAGCCGGCCATGCAACGCGCTGAAACGATCTCCCCGATTCCATTATCGTCGCCGCCGGTCCGTTCCGAATGCCCGGAATGCCACGGCGAACTCAGCATCCTGCGCGTCTTCGGCGGCCGCGCCGGATCCGAATACTGGGCCCAACGCTGCACGAGCTGCGGCGGGATTCACCTGGACATCGTGCGGCCCGGGGCGGCAGGACACTAAAAAGCGCGATGGATTATCGACGCCGGACTGCGCGCCGTAGCGCTGCTCGTTGTTGTGCCCTCGCCCCCCTGTGGGAGAGGGCTGCTCCGCAGCTAGGCACGGGCTCACTCGGGTGAGGGGTTTGCCTCCACGGACGAATCTCTTCCGTTGAATGCGCGGAGACAGACCTCTCACCCAAGCGAGGATGCATCTCCCGATTGAGCTGCCCTCTCCCACAAGGGGCGAGGGCACAATCATGCGCATCGCACCATTTCGTGCCAGATGCTGACAGCATTGCGCGAGGGTTCCCACCCCCCACGCTCATATCCGCGTTTGCTCTTTCATGTCAGCCGGACTCGTCCCATATTCGCCCCATGGCGAAGAATCCAGAACGGCCGAAAAAACCTTCAAGAACCCCGAAATCCAAGGCCCACCGCCCCGAGCTTCAAGCGATCGGGCCGGCCTTGGCCGAACTGCTCAATCCCGCCATCAATCGCGGCGAAAGCGGCATCGGCTCGTCGACAGGATTGCAACCGCCGCCGGACAACTCGTGGGATCGCCGTTCGGGCGGTGAAGCGGCCGCGCATCGCGCGCGCGCCTCCACCCGCGACAAGAGCGAGGATGTCGCGAGGCGCGACGCATCGTCCGCGGGCGCAAGCCAGGAAGGAGTCGGCGAAGCGCCGCAGGCGCGGTATGGCACGGCGGCGACGGTGCCGACGCTCGATCCCGAACTCGCGCGGCAGCTCGGCTTGCCGACCGAGGAGGACGATGCCGAAGCGCTCGCCCGCCCACCGCGCAGCAAGATGGAAGCGCTCGGCGTCAAGGCCACCGCCGAAGCGCTGGAGACCCTGATCCGCGACGGCCGCCCGGAGTTCCGGAAAGAGGACGGCTCGATGCGTGTGTGGACGCCGCACCGTCCGCCGCGCCCGGAGAAGAGCGAAGGCGGCGTCCGCTTCGAGATCAAGTCCGAATATCAGCCCAAGGGCGACCAGCCGGGCGCGATCGCCGAACTGGTCGAAGGCATCAACCGCAACGACCGCACGCAAGTGCTGCTCGGCGTCACCGGCTCGGGCAAGACCTACACCATGGCCAAGGTGATCGAGGCCACGCAGCGCCCGGCGCTGATCCTCGCGCCGAACAAGACGCTGGCCGCCCAGCTCTACGGCGAGTTCAAGAACTTCTTTCCCGACAACGCGGTGGAGTATTTCGTCAGTTATTACGACTACTACCAGCCGGAAGCCTACGTTCCGCGCACCGACACCTATATCGAGAAGGACTCCTCGATCAACGAGCAGATCGACCGCATGCGCCATGCGGCGACGCGCGCACTGCTCGAACGTGATGACGTCATCATCGTCGCCTCCGTCTCCTGCATTTACGGTATCGGTTCGGTCGAGACCTATACCGCGATGACCTTCGCCCTGAAGAAGGGCGAGCGCATCGACCAGCGCCAGCTCATCGCGGATCTCGTTGCGCTTCAGTACAAGCGCACTTCGGCCGATTTCACCCGCGGCACCTTCCGCGTGCGCGGCGATGTCATCGACATTTTCCCGGCGCACTATGAGGACCGCGCCTGGCGCGTGAACCTGTTCGGCGACACGGTCGAAAACATCGAGGAGTTCGATCCGCTCACCGGCCACAAGCAGGACGAGCTCGAGTTCATCAAGGTCTACGCCAATTCGCACTATGTGACGCCGCGCCCGACCCTGGTGCAGGCGATCAAGGCGATCAAGGTCGAGTTGAAGCAGCGGCTGGACCAGCTCAACGCGCAAGGGCGTCTGCTCGAGGCACAGCGGCTGGAGCAGCGCACCACCTTCGATCTCGAAATGATGGAAGCCACGGGGAGCTGCGCCGGCATCGAGAACTATTCGCGCTATCTCACGGGCCGCCGTCCCGGCGAGCCGCCGCCGACGCTGTTCGAATATGTGCCAGACAACGCGCTGGTGTTCTGCGACGAGAGCCACGTCAGCATCCCGCAGATCGGCGCCATGTTCCGCGGCGACTTCCGTCGCAAGGCAACCCTCGCCGAATATGGCTTCCGCCTGCCCTCCTGCATGGACAACCGCCCGCTGCGTTTTGAAGAGTGGGACATGATGCGGCCGCAGACGGTCGCGGTCTCCGCGACGCCCAGCGGCTGGGAGCTGAACGAATCGGGCGGCGTGTTCGTCGAGCAGGTGATCCGGCCGACCGGACTTATTGATCCTCCCGTAGAGATCCGCCCCGCGCGCACGCAGGTCGACGATCTGGTCGGCGAGGTGCGCGCCACTGCAGCCGCCGGCTATCGCTCGCTGATCACGGTGCTGACCAAGCGCATGGCGGAGGACCTCACCGAATATCTGCACGAGCAGGGCATTCGTGTCCGGTACATGCACTCTGATATCGACACGATCGAGCGCATCGAGATCATCCGGGACTTGCGGCTGGGCGCCTTCGACGCGCTGGTCGGCATCAACCTGCTGCGCGAGGGCCTCGACATTCCCGAATGTGCGCTGGTCGCCATTCTCGACGCCGACAAGGAAGGTTTCCTGCGCAGCGAGACCTCGCTGATCCAGACCATCGGCCGCGCCGCGCGCAACGTCGACGGCAAGGTGGTTCTCTATGCCGACGCCATGACCGGCTCGATGGAGCGCGCGATCGCGGAGACCAACCGCCGCCGCGAGAAGCAGATGGACTACAACGCGGCCAACGGCATCACACCGGAGAGCGTGAAGAAGTCGATCGGCGACATCCTCAACTCGGTCTATGAGCGCGATCATGTCATGATCGATCTCGGCGATCGCGGCATGGCGGACGACGTCATCTCGATCGGCCACAATTTCGAGGCGGTGCTGGCCGATCTCGAGACGCGCATGCGCGAGGCGGCGGCCGATTTGAACTTCGAGGAAGCCGCGCGCCTGCGCGACGAAGTCAAGCGCCTGCGCGCCACCGAACTTGCGGTCGTCGACGACCCCACGGCAAAACAGCGCACCGTGCAGGACCGTGCGGGTTCTTACGCCGGCCCCAAGAAATACGGCGAAGCCGCAAATCTGCCCGAACTCGTCAGCCGCGCCGGCAAATATGCCAAGCAAAGCGGCGGCGGCCGGCGCACCACGACGCCGTTTGGTGGCCCCTCGCGCTCCCCTGGAGGGAGTCGAGACGACCGAAGCTCGCGCGGCGGGATAAAGCCCCACGAAGACCCTCTCGCCTTTTCTCCGTTCGAGGAAGAAGGACGAAGCGAAAGCTCGATGCGTGGCAATCGCTCCAAAGTCCACAAGCCCCATCTCGACGAGATGCATGGGCCGGAGTCCCTGCCCCATCGCCCCAACCGCGTGCTGCCGAAAAGGCCGACACGCGAGGGAGATGGCGAGAGCGGCAGCCGCATCTGGCAACCGACGTCCTCGCGCGAAGCCGTGGGGCTTGAGCCGCCCAGCCCACGCTCGACCGGCGGCGCGCCGGGACGACGCGGTGGCTGGAAGAAGAGGTAAAGCCAGGGTCAAAATCCATAAACCCGCGCTCCGACGCGGCCGCGTCCATGCATTGGCCACGTCAGTCAAGTGGTTCGTCGGAGCCTGACCAAGGCGGACGTCTTCGGTGTTGCATATCGATCCTGGCCCGTTGTGCAAGTCAGATGCGCTGCTGAGGGCAGGGCCTCAGCTACTTGCGCGCGGGCCACTCGGCTCGATCCATATCCAGCCCGTGAGGCCGGCAAGTGCGGCGCAACTGGCGGGCATCAGCATGATCGTGCGTAGCGCGCGCTCGAAAGCGGCGATTGCCTCGGCATTGGCGGCGGGTTGTCCGGACATCACGGCGTTCAGAGCCTCGTTGGCTTGCACAGGCGTGGTTGCGGAAAGATGATATGAAAAGCTTGCAAAGAGCGCCGCTCCGAGCGCCGCGACCGCAAGCAGGCCAGCAACGCGAGCGACCGCATTCTTGATGCCCGAGGCAATGCCGGCATGGGCTTTCCCGGCGGCCCCCATCACCGTCGAGGTCAGCGGCGGCACTGTAATCGCCATCCCCACGCCCAGAAGGAACATCGGTGGAAACACGCCAACCCAGTAAGCCTGGCTGAGGTCGACAAAAGCAAGCATCGCCAATCCGCAGGCCGCGACGATGGGCCCGGCTGTGAGTAGCAACCGCGGCCCCAAACGCTCGGCCATGGTTGCGGCGAAAGATGCGCCGAATCCCATCATCAGGGCAAAAGGCAGCAATGCTGCGCCGGCTTCCGTCGCCGAGTAGCCGCCGAGACGAATGAGGCCGAACGGCAGATAATAGAGCGCGCCCCCGAGCGCGAAATAGAGCAACAGCGTCAATGCATTCGCCGCTGAAAAATTGCGTGATCGATAGAGCGATAGGGGCATCATCGCCCGGTCATGGAGGCGGGCTTCGATCACGACGAAGGAGATCAGCGAAGCGGTTCCCACTCCAAGAGCGGCCAGCACTGCGTTGTCGCGAATTCCTGACGCCGGAATGGCGCTCAGACCCCAGGTGATCCCAGCAAGGCCAATCGCGACTGCGGCCGAGCCGCTCCAGTCAAGTTGCTTCGCGTTGGGATCGCTGCTTTCGCAGGCGAAGCGAAGCGCTAGTGCGGTCGCGGCAATGGCGAGTGGGACATTGAGGAGGAAGATTGCCCGCCATGAGACCTGATCGACCAGCCAGCCGCCCAGCGACGGACCCGCCGCCATCGTCAGCGCACCTGCGCCCGCCCATATCCCGATTGCCCGAGTCCGCTCTTGCTCGCCAAAGGTCGCTCCTAACATTGCCAGGCTGGCCGGCGTTAACAGGGCGGCTCCAACGCCTTGAACCGCGCGGCTGACGATAAGCACCGCAACGTTCGGTGAGAGCCCGCAAGCGATGGAGGCGGCGACAAAGACCGCAACGCCCAGAACAAAAATCCGACGTCGACCATAGAGATCCGCCGCCGAGCCGCCGATCAGCACGAGCGCACCGAGCAGAAGCAGGTAGGCGTTGACGATCCACTGCGTCCCTGCCGCATCCGCATGCAGCGCCTGCTGGATGGCGGGTAGCGCGATGTTCACCACTGAGCTGTCGAGGAGGGCCATGCTGGACCCGACTATGGTCGCCACCACCGTCAGCCACTTGCGTCTCTGTGACAGGCCCGCGTCAAAAGCCGGTGTCGCCTCGACGACCCCGGCGTCGCAGGGCGGCCGTATAAATCCAACCATTGGATGCTCGAAAGACGGTTGTCGCCGGTCAGGGTGCAGCTAGCATATACCGTTGACAACCTGTCTGCCCATGGCTGCGGGCCCGGGCTTGATGAGTCCGTGCCCTTGCGCCCTCCTTGTCATTCCACCAGCTCTGGCCAGGGCACGATCGTTGATTTGACGGTCTTCATCGCCATCGCGTCCTTCACAGCCTGAGCGATGCCCGCTTGCGAGAACGGATAGATGGTCTGCATCTCGAGCCAAGGATATTTGTCGCGGGTGCGATAAAGCATGTCGACGCCGAGCGGCAGGTCGTTGCCGGTAAAGCCCCAGGAGCCGAGCACGGTGATGTCTTTCGTGCAGATGCGGTGCCATGAGGTTTGAATCGCGCCGGCATCGGTGAACTGGCCCATCTCGACATAGGTGCCGCCGTCGCGCAGCATCTCGATTCCTTCCGGCCCCGCGCTCGGATGGCCCGAGCAATCCATCACGAGATCCGCGCCGAAGCCGCCGACGATCTCGCGCACCGCGCCGATGCGCTCCTCGGCCGTCTTCAGTTGCTCGATGTCGACAGTCGTTTCGGCGCCGAATTTGCGCGCGAGCTTCAGCCGCGGCTCTTCCGGCGCGCCGACGCAGATGACCCTGGCCGCCCCCATCTCCTGCGCCGCGGCCACCGCCAAAATTCCGATCGGGCCGGAGCCCTGGATCACCACCGTGTCGCCCCAGGAGAAACCGCCTGCCCGCGTGGCGCGGTTGAAGGCGCGGATGCAAGACGTCAGAGGCTCCGACAGAGAGCCAAGCCGCAGCGACATGTCGTCCGGAAGCTTGTAGATCTTGGTGCCCGGCAGCATCTCGAGATCGACATAGACATATTCGGCCCAGCCGCCCCACAGATGCGGCGCCTTCTCGAATCCGAGATAGCGCCCGTAATACACCGGCGTGAGGCATTTGTTGGCGTGCTCGGGATAGTGGATACAGTAATAGCAGCGGCCGCACGGCATCAGGGGCGGGATCATCACTTTCGACCCGACCTGCAACGGCCTGTCCATGAAATCTGCGGTAAACTCGGAACCGGTCTCGACCAGCACGCCACCGATCTCGTGTCCGAGCGTAAACGGCCACGGCAAAGGCTTCGGCCAGTGGCCTTTGAGGATGTGCAGGTCGGTGCCGCACACGCCGCAGGCGCCGACCTTGATCAGCGCCGCCTTGCGCGGAATCTTCGGCCAGGGCACGGTGCGAATGACAGGCTCTGCGCTCGGGCCGTCATAGGTGCAGACGCGAATCTGCTGCATGTCGAATGTCCTCCCACCCGTTCCGCTGTTCTGATCGCTTGCGCGGATAAAGAAGACTAACGAGAAGCGGCCGGCGATGCCAATCGGAAACTCTGCCTACTTATACCCTGCCGTTCCCAACCTGTCGCAAGACGTCGCAGCAGCGAAACACCGAACCATCGCGGGATATGCCTCGACGACGCTATTGGTCGATAGCCTCACAATGGCATTCAGTTTATCTGGCATGTTGCGAAGATGCGCTGGGCCTGCCCGGCCGGGACTCGCGCCCCGCGGCGACCAACATCCAATGCGTCGAGTCTCCGGGCAAACGCCAGTTCACACTGGATGAGGTCTACGCTTTCTTCCCTGCGCCCTCTCTCTTTCGGAGGTCACGATGATGCAAAGCTCGGGCGCGCAATGCGTCGCGGGAAGGCGAAGGCGTGTCTCTCTGCCGTCATTGCGAGGAGCGACAGCGACGAAGCAATCCAGAGTCGCTTGCGTGGCTCTGGATTGCTTCGCTCCGCTCGCAATGCGGAGTAAGCTGTTTGACAATTGAATCGGAAATCAAGCGCGTCGTCCTGGCGAAAGCCAGAACTCAGACCGCGGAATCGGTCCGTGGCCTATGCGAGTGGACGTGTCCCGTAAGAAGGAAGGCCTGTGCTTATGGTCCTGGCCTTCACCAGGACGACCATGGAGAAAGGATCGGAGTTGTCGCTGACCGCCCCCGCCCAGCGCTATATCTTCCCCTGCCCGTTCGCCTGGTTCTGCTGCATCTCGCGTTGCCGCTCCTGCTGCTTGGCGTGGTGGCGGCCGTAGAGGCAGCCGGCTGCGGCGCCGAGCATGCCGTGATGGCCGGCATAGTGGCCGGCGACCCCGCCGACGACGGCGCCCTTGATGCAACCTTTGGCATGGCCCGGTGAGCTCGCGGCAAGCGCAAGCGTCGCGGCGAGAATGGCGAACGGGATTTTCATGACGCGATGCTCCAAAAAGGATTCGCATCAATAACGGGGATCGCTCGCGGCGGTTCCGGGCGCTGAGCGCTTGCGTGCGAGCGGCTGAGGATACCGCTCGGCCGATATCACCATGTCCCCATCACTTGCCCACGGCTTGTTTTGATCGCCGAGGATGCGGGGGCGACGCCGCGGGGTGAGCGGCAATTGCGAGACAATCGCTGGAAAGCAACGGTCGCACGGGGCATTTCTGGCACCGCGCAACGTGCATTTGATATCATTGCATCTTTCAGTTGAAAGGTGAACCGCCGTCAACGTTTTGCCGACCTATCACTTAACGATCTCTCAGAGGCTTTTGCGGATTCATCCGCGCGCCGATCGGGAGGCATCCGAGTTCGGAAACAAACAGCAACGCAAATGAAAAAGTTTGCGGTCGGAACAGCAATGGTCAACCATCTCAACCGCCAACGTGTGATCAGCTTTCTCAAAAGGTTTGAGACTGGCGATACCGAAGCCACGCTGGCACGCTGCAGCAACGACATTGACGTCGTCGCCAACGCCCCTGTCGATATCCTGCCGCATATGGGCCATCGCCGCGGCAAGGACGAGGTGCGGCAGATGTGGAAGACCATCCACGGCAGCTATTCCAGCATCCGCCACGAACTCAAGACCATCGTCGCCGAAGACGACAAGGTCGCGGTCGACATGCGCGCCTACTACCGCAAGCGCGCCAACCGGCGCATCGTGCAGTTCGACATGGCGGCGTTCTATACGCTGAAGAACGGCCGCATCACCCATATCCGCGAGATCCTGGATTCGTTCGATCTCGTGCAGCAGGTGCTCGAGCGCGACCTCACGGCCACCCTGCTCGGCAACAAGCCGAGCGACGCTTAGTCTACCGCCCGTTACCCGCGAACGGCGAAGCGGGAATCTCGGGATAAGACATTTACGCGCCCCGCATCGAACCCGCCCGAGCCCCGCTGCGATGAGGAGATCGCCATCGAACGGGAAAGCGGCGGCTCGGGCGGGTGGCGCCGTCGTCCAATTGATTCGGAACCGCCCGCATCTGTGTAATGCAAAAAATTCGCATTGCGTTTTCGGCAAATTCGATTATTTGTGGGCAAACAACAGTGCAGCAATGGAGCCGCGCGCGTCGCGAATGACGCGCCCCTGGTCGGCACATTTGCTGTTTTTTGCACTTCATTTCAGGATCGCAGGTAAATGACAGAGCATAGTCTCTGGCGTTTTGCGCGCGCATTGCATCGCGCGATCAACGAACGCCAGTTGGAAGCCATTGAGCCGTTGATCGACGACGACGTGGAATGGGCGATCTATGGGCCGATCGACATGTTTCCCTTTCTCGGCGCACGTCGCGGCAAGTCCGCGGTGCTCGAGGTGATCAGGCAGATCGCAAACTACGTCAGGGTCTATCGCTTCGATCGCGAGTCGGTGCTGCTCGGGGCCGACACGGCGGCTTCGATGCTACGCTTCTCGCTCACCTCGCTCGACTCCAACAAGCCGATTTCCCTGCGGCTTGCGCATTTCGCCCAGTTCAAGGGCGGGCGGCTGCGCAGCATCCGCGTGCTGCTCGACACCTTCGACCTGGTCGAGCAGACGCTGGGCCGGCCGATCCATCTGCCGAAGATAACCTCGTTCGCGTGAGGCGACGGCGCAACACTCTCGCACGCTTGACGCAAGTGTGAGTTCCCCGTCACAATTTTGCACCTGAATCTCCGCATCTTGGGCGGCGAAATTCGCGGGCTGGGTTCATGACGTCCAATATATCGTGCGGCAGGCTGAAGGCTCTCATGCTGGCGGCCAGTTTTACTGTGGTCATCGCGCTGCCGGCATCGGCGCAAAGCCCTTGGCCGGAAGATGCGGACGCGCCGGCCGAGCAGGTCGCAGCACCCGCCGCCGACGATCCCGACATGAAGGATATCGACGTGAGCAAGCTCGACTGGAGCCAGCTCAATGTCGATGCCTCCGGTCTCGGCGAGGCAATGGCGCGTCCCGCGCCGAACGCGCCGAAAAAGGCCGCGAGCACGGACATGACATGGTCGGCCAAGAACAACCCGAACGGCGCGTCGGCGGTGTCGGTGAAGCAGTCGCTTTCCCCGTTCTGGGACACCCGCGTCGGCGCGGACATGACGGTGGCGCGGGAGCCCACCACGATGTCCGAATTGCTTGCGGAGAAGACGGCCAATGGCGGCAACGTCCCGCAGTCGGGAGGCACGGCCTGGGCGGCGATCACCGCGCCCGGCGCTGGCGCGCTGTGGGACAAGACGTCGGTCGAAGCCCGCGTCGATCCGTCTCAGGACCAGAGCAAGATCGGCGCCTCCATCAGCAAGTCGGTGCCGCTGTCCGGGCAATACTCGCTGACGCTGCAGAACGGCTATGACGTGACCGAACAGGGCGCCGTCCCCCTGCCCGGCATCGGAGCCCGCTCGAGCCGCGGTTTTGATACCGACCAATCGGCCAAGCTTGACATCGGCGACACCGGCACGAGCCTCGTCGCCGGCCAGAGCCTCTCCTCATCCGACGACAGATGGCTGCGCAAATTCGGCGCCGAGCAGAAGCTCACCGACGGCGTCACCATTTCGGGCTCGATCGGCGAGACCGCTCAGGGCGTGACCAACAAGAGCGTCACCGCAGGCTTCAGGCGGAGCTGGTAATCGCTAAGAAATAGGGTAAATTTTATTTGGATTTGACATGCTTTCTTCTCGTTGAGGCAAGGGCCAGGCCACTCTCTTCTTCAAAAAGCCTTCAAAAAAAACCGTCCTGCCACTGCAAATCCATCGAATGATCGAGCATTGCCGCAGATCGGCCGCGATGCGGTCAAAATCAGTCCGCCACATGGGAGCCTGTACTTCCATTCGTCGTGCGGGGGACAACTCGCGCAAACCGCGAAACAGGGGTTAAAGCCGATGAGCATTCTGCGTTCGGAAAAAGTTGAAGCGACCGAAACTGAGGTAGTGGACAACAATCTCGCCGCGGTCTCGGAGGTCGAGGCCGGCATTCGCGATTTCGTCCGTAACGATATCGCGTATCTGCGCCGGCCGGCGTCGCAGGGCGGCACCGAGCCCGCGCTCGATGCAAGCGCGGAGGCTACCGTGAACAATGTCAACTCGCTGATCCAGCGCGTCGCGGGCACCTCGCTGTCGGAGATCGAAAACCTGATCACCGAGCTGGAAAGCCTGCGCGACCTCCTGCATGCCGAAGGCCAGCGCGTCCAGCGCGAGATTTCCGGCTATGCCCAGCTTAGCCAGGCGGCGATGAAATCGACGCGCATGATCTCGGACAACGTTTCGCAATGGAAGCGCGCTGCCGAGAACCTGCGCAACGGCTAAAGTTCGTTCGTCTTCCTCTGAAAAAACCGCCGCCTCCCGTCAACGGGAGCGCGGCGGTTCTGATTCGCGGCCGGCAGGAGGAAATATCCGGTCGCAAAACGCGATGTATGGTTGGCAAGTATGGTTAGCAAAGACCTGCTTAGCGGCCATCGCCGGACGTCGTCTCAAGCGAGTAGACGCCATCGGCATAGCCTTTCACCACCATGGTCGTGGTCAGCATCACCGCAATCGTGATGCTCGCAAAGATAAAACCCACCAATTTCAAAGCGCCGCGGTCCGCCATCGTTTGTCCCTGCCGTCTTCTAGGTTGCTCTCTTATGGGCAGGACAGTGTTCAAAATGCGTTAGCAAAGACTGAGTTTCGCAACATTGTGAAAAGCGGTGAAACGCGGCACCAGCTCGTTAACCATCTTCGTTTACGCGCCGCGGCACGAAGGCGGTTGCGAGCACCGAATAGACGAGCTCGCCGCGCTGATTGGTGCCGGTGTTGCGCCCCTCGAGGATTCCCCATTGCGGCCGCGACGCCGAGATCCGCTTGGAGACGATCTCGCTCGCGAAACTGATCGTATCCCCCGCCAGCACCGGCTTGAGCCAGCGCAGTTCGCGAAAGCCGGGCGAGGGTCCCCACAGCGCGATCTCGTCGCCGCGCGCCGCCGCCTCCCGCATCTGGCGCTGGGCATCAGTGACCAGAAGGCTCATGCAGACCGAACCGACATGCCAGCCGGAAGCGGCGAGCCCGCCGAACAGCGATTTGCGGCCTTCCTCCTCGTCCAGATGAAAGCGCTGGGGATCGAATTGCGCGGCGAACTTCTTGATCGCGGCGGCTGTGAAGGTGAAGGAGCCGATTTCGCGCCGCTGACCGACCTCCATGTCCTCGAAAAAACGCATCAGCGCATCCCCTCCACGGCGCCTGTCCGCCGGCCGATGATCATCGGCGAGATCATCTCGCACAGCGCCTCTCCTGCCGCGTTGCGGGCGGTGCTCTTGAACGTCACGATGCCGGTTTCGGGGCGGCTGCGCGAGACCCGCGCCTCGATGACATCGACCTCGAGCGTCAGTTCGTCGCCGGGGCGCAGCGGCGCGAGCCAACGCACCTCGTTAACCCCTGGTGAACCGAGCGAAGCGGTGCGATCGACGAAGCCGTCGCACAGCATTCGCATCATCAGGGAGCAGAGATGCCAGCCCGAGCCCGACAGGCCCTTCAACATGGATCGACTCGCCGCCGTCTCATCCAGATGCATCGGCTGCGGATCGAATTCGGCGGCAAAGGCGAGGATTTCCTCGCGCGTCACGTGGCGCGGTCCGAAGCTGCCGAAACGGCCGGGCGCAAAATCTTCAAAGGTTAGTGTGGTCATCGGGGAATTGCGGTGCGGAAAGCCAGATTGTGGCCGTACTTTGAGGCAATCTCAATCCTGTTTACCCGCATGGCCGATGCTCGATCTTGTCGGAGAGCGCATTCGGGGCTAGGCGGGAGCTATCAGCCATCAGTTCAAGCGTAAGCACATTTCGCTTTGCCGGGGGAGCCGACCGATGTTTGAATTTCGGGACCTGTTTCAGTGGGACCGTTTCATCACGCCGACAATCATCAAGACGTTCTATGGACTCGTGATTGCGCTGATCTGCCTGTTCGGCCTGTCCGGTATTTTCTCGGGACTGGCCGCCATGGCGATCAGCCCTTTCGGCGGATTCTTGGTGCTGCTCTCCTCCATCGCCAGCGTCGTGGTCGGCATCGTGTTTTCGCGAATTCTCGCCGAGTTCATCCTGATCGTGTTTCGCATCAACGAGCACCTCGGCGCCATCCGTGACCAGGGCGGGATGCGGTGAGTCCCGCCGTTTGCTGGGCGCGCGCCAGCGTGGACCCGGAATGACGCTGGTGCAGCGGTCTAGGTATTGAACCTGAAATGCATCACGTCGCCGTCGGCGACGACGTAGTCCTTGCCTTCCAGCCGCAGCTTCCCGGCCTCACGCGCGCCGGCTTCGCCGCCGAACGCAACGTAGTCCGCATAGGCGATGGTCTCCGCGCGGATAAAGCCCTTCTCAAAATCGGTGTGGATCACGCCAGCGGCCGCGGGCGCCTTGGTGCCGCGGTGAATGGTCCAGGCACGCGCCTCCTTCGGTCCGACTGTAAAATAGGTGATGAGGTCAAGGAGCTGATAGCCGGCACGGATCAAGCGATCGAGGCCAGCCTCCTCCAGTTCCAGCGTCTGCAGGAAATCGGCGCGTTCCTCGCGCGAAAGCGTCGCGATCTCCGATTCGATCTTCGCCGAGATCACCACGGAAACCGCGCCCTCCTTGGCCGCCTGTTCGGCGACCATCTTGGAGAACGCATTGCCGGTGGCGGCCGAGGCCTCCTCGACATTGCAGACATAAAGCACGGGCTTTGAGGTCAACAGACCGAGCATTTCGAAGGCACGCTCCTCCTCGGCCTTGCGCTCGAGCAAGCGGGCCGGCTTGCCCGCTCGCAACAGCTCCAGTGTGCGGTTGACGAGGTCGAGTTGCTCCTTGGCTTCCTTGTCGTTGCCCTTCGCCTTCTTGGCGAGATTGTCGACGCGCTTCTCCAGGCTATCGAGATCGGCGAGCATCAGCTCGGTCTCGATGGTCTCGATGTCTGCGAGCGGGGCGATCTTGCCCTCGACATGCGTGATGTCGGAATCCTCGAAGCAGCGCACCACATGCGCGATCGCGTCGACCTCGCGGATGTTGGCGAGAAACTGGTTGCCCAGCCCCTCGCCCTTCGATGCTCCGCGAACCAGCCCCGCGATGTCCACAAAGGTCAGCCGCGTCGGAATGATCTGCCCCGATTTGGCGATTTCGGCGAGCTTCTCCAGCCGCGGATCGGGCACGGCCACCTCGCCGACATTGGGCTCGATCGTGCAGAACGGATAATTCGCCGCCTGCGCCGCCGCCGTCTCGGTCAGCGCGTTGAACAGCGTCGATTTGCCGACATTGGGCAAGCCGACGATACCGCATTTAAATCCCATTGCGTCCTCAGTATCTCCTTTGTCATGCCCGCGCTTGTCGCGGCATCCACGTCCCTCTTCTCTAGCCAAGACGTGGATGGCCGGGACAAGCCCGGCCATGACGGCGCAGAGACATCACTCCTGTTTCTCTGCGCTATCTTGCTTCGAACCAAATCCCTTTGCCTGCATCGCCAGATGCACCTTGTTCTGGAACGTCGAGTCGCGTCCACTTGCAAGCAGGGCCGCATTGTCGGCGACCGCCTCGCAAAGTGCGCCAACCCAGGGCACCTCGTCCTTGGCGAAATCGGACAGCACGTAGCCGTGCACCAGCTCCTTGACGCCGGGATGACCGATCCCGAGCCGGACGCGGCGATAATCGTTGCCGATGTACGAGCTGACGGAACGCAGGCCGTTGTGGCCGGCGATACCACCGCCGATCTTGACGCGAACTTTTGCCGGCGGCAGTTCGAGCTCGTCCTGGAACACGGTGATCTCGGAAGTGCCCAGCTTGAAGAAGTTCGCCGCCTCCTGCACCGCGCGCCCGGACTCGTTCATGTAGGTCGTGGGCTTGAGCAGGATCACGCGCTCGCCATCAAGGCTGCCTTCCGACGTCTCGCCCTGAAAACGACGGCGCCATGGTGCGAAACCATGACGCCGCGCAATCTCCTCGACCGCAAGAAAGCCGATGTTGTGCCGGTTACGCGCGTATTTCGCACCGGGATTGCCGAGTCCGACGAAGAGCAGCATGACGCGGCATCCCGGGCTCTCGTCTTACTTCTTCTTCTCGCCCCCGGCAGGGGCTTTGGCACCCGCTGCAGGCGCTGCCGCACCCGCTGCAGGCGCGGCGGCCGCCGGAGCCGCGGCGGCCGGAGCACCCGCCGCAGGGGCGCCAGCCGCAGCAGCAGCCGCCGCCTTCTGCTCTTCGGCATAGCCGGACGGCGGCACGATGGTCACGAGCGTTGCATCCTCGCGCGCCAACGCCTTCACACCCGCGGGCAGCTTGATGTCGGACAAATGCAGCGAGTAACCGATTTCAAGCGCGCCAACATCCGCCTCGAGGTATTGCGGGATGTTTTCGGCCGAGCATTCGATATCGATCGCGTGAGTCACGATATTGACGGTGCCGCCGCGCTTGACGCCGGGCGAGATGTCCGCACGCTGCACATGCAGCGGCACGCTGATGCGGATGGTCGCGCCTTCGCCGAGCCGCATGAAATCGACATGGATCGGGAAGTCGCGCACCGGATCGAGGTGGAAGTCGCGCGGGATCACGCGGTGCTTCTTGCCGTCGAGCTCGATGTCGTAAATCGTGGTCAGGAACCGGCCCGCCAGGATACGCTGGCGCAGTTCGCGGTCCTCGACCGAGATCGGCAGCGGGGGCTGGTTGTTGCCATAGATCACTCCGGGAACTTTCCCGGCGCGACGCTCTGCCCGTGCGGCCCCCTTGCCGACTGACGGACGTGCGGTCGCCTTCAATTCCTTGACGGTCGCCATTGTCTTAAGTCCTTGTGTTTAAAAGCTAAAGGCCGCAAACGCGGCCCGTTTTGCTCACTCCGCAAGCATGCCTCCAGGGGTGTCGGGGCTGCGGATGTGGCGGCGTTCTAGCCGCAAAGCGGCGAAATGACAAGGAAATGAAGGGATTTTTCTGCTGAACCGCCGACATCCGCTTTGGGGGCGAGACCACCAGCAACACCTAACACCACCATTCCGGCATGGCCCGAAGGACCCGGCCCGGAATCTCGGGATTCCGGGTTCGATGCTTCGCATCGCCCCGGAATGACGGTGCCGCGCAGCCCTAGCCGTCCGCCCTGGTGCCGCCGGGATCGGAGCCATTCGGCGAGATCCCGAGCTTGGCTTCCAGAACCGCAATCCGCGCCTTGAGCGCCTCGTTTTCCTCGCGCGCCAGGCGCGCCATATCCTTGACCGCCTCGAACTCCTCGCGCTTGACGATGTCGAGATCGCGCAGGATCTTTTCGGCCTGATTGCGCCAGAGCGCGTCCACCTCCTTTTTCATGCCTTGCGCCGCGCCCGCGGCGTCGTTCATCAGGCGGCCGATCTCATCAAAAAAACGATTGGTGGTCTGGGTCATGGAAACAACTCCGGTGGCTAACGCCTTGTGCGCATTGTCCGAGCCAGAGAATGGCGATACCAGGGACCGGGTTCAAGGCCTGCTGACCACGGCTGCGACAGGCCGCCTTGTCATGCCGCGGTTTCGTTGCCATCGTAATGAGCGGGCTGCCCCCAGGACACCCCGCAAGCCACACAAAAAGACACACAGAAGCGCCATGATCGACCGGCAGATCGAGACCGAGGACGGCCACAGCACGCCCCTCTTCACCCATCCGGAGCGCAACGGCCGAGACATCTTCGCCGTCGCCATCGCTGATTGATGCCCTTTCTGCTGATCAACTTCCCGGTCTTCAACCCGGTCGCGATTGCGATCGGGCCAATCGTCATCCGCTGGTATGCGCTCGCCTATATCGGCGGGATCGTGATCGGCTGGATCTATGCGCGCGCGATGCTCAAGAACGAGAGATTGTGGGGCGGACCGGCGCCGATCTCGCTCGTCCAGCTTGATGACTTCATCCTTTGGGTGACCATCGGCATCATCCTCGGCGGCCGCACCGGCTATGTCCTGTTCTACAATCTCCCCTTCTTCATCCAGCACCCGGCGGAGATCTTCGAGCTATGGAAGGGCGGCATGTCCTTCCATGGCGGCTTCCTCGGCTGCGTCGTCGCGGTGATCTGGTTTGCGCGCAAGAACAGCGTGCCGATCCTCTCGCTCGGCGATATCACCACCGCCGTCGGGCCGATCGGCCTGTTCCTCGGCCGCATCGCCAACTTCATCAACGGCGAATTATGGGGGCGGCCGGCGGACCCAGGCCTTCCCTGGGCGATGATCTTTCCCACCGGCGGACCTGTGCCGCGCCATCCGAGCCAGCTCTATGAAGCAGGAATGGAGGGCATTTTTCTGTTCACCGTGTTGGCCGTCATGGTTCGGCTCGGGGCGCTGAAACGACCCGGATTGATCCTCGGCTCTTTCGTCACGATTTACGGGATTGCGCGCATCGTCGGTGAACATTTTCGCGAGCCCGACCCGCAGCTCGGATTTTTGTGGGGAGGACTGACCATGGGTATGCTGCTGTCGGTGCCGATGGTGATCGCAGGCATTCTCATCGTTGTTCTGGCTTGGCGGCACGGCACGGCCAAGACCGCGCCGGCAAGCCGCTAATCCTCAATCCAAGGGTGCTCTGAGGGCGTGACCGGGTCTTCGCCGCTGCTGAACGAGATCAAGAAGCTGATCAGGTCTTCCGGCCCGATGCCGGTCTGGCGCTACATGGAGCTGTGCCTGATGCATCCGCAGTACGGCTATTATGTCTCGCGCGACCCGCTCGGCCGTGAGGGCGACTTCACGACCTCCCCGGAGATCAGCCAGATGTTCGGCGAGCTGCTCGGACTGTGGTCGGCATCGGTGTGGAAGTCGATGGGCTCGCCGCCGACGCTGCGGTTGGTCGAGCTCGGCCCCGGCCGCGGCACCATGATGGCGGACGCGCTGCGCGCCCTGCGGGTGGTGCCGCCGCTGTACCAAGCGCTGAGCGTCCATCTGGTCGAGATTAATCCGGTGCTGCGCGAGAAGCAGCGTGCGATGCTGTCGGGCGCGCGCAGCGTCATCTGGCACAACCATCTCGACGAGGTGCCGGAAGGCCCGGCGATCATCCTCGCCAACGAATATTTCGACGTCCTGCCGATCCATCAGGCGATCAAGAGCAAGACGGGCTGGCACGAGCGGGTCATCGAGCTCGACAGCAATGATGATCTCGCCTTCGGCGAAGCCGCCGAGCCGATGCCGCATTTCGACGTACTGGTCCCGCGCTCGGTCCGCGCGGCGCCCATCGGCGCCGTCTTCGAATGGCGGCCCGACGTAGAGATCATGAAGATCGCATCAAGGGTACGCAATCAGGATGGCGCCGCGCTGATCATCGATTACGGCCACCTGCACAGCGATGCCGGCGACACGCTGCAGGCCATTGCCCGCCACAGCTTCGCCGATCCGCTGGAGGCGCCGGGACGGGCCGATGTCACCGCGCATGTCGATTTCGAGGCGCTTTCACGCGCCGCCGAGGATGTCGGCGCCCGCGTCCACGGCCCGGTGACGCAGGGCGAGTTCTTGCGGCGGCTCGGGATCGAGACCCGCGCGGCGACCTTGATGGCCAAGGCCGGCCCCGAAATGGCGGAAGACATTGCCGGCGCGCTGCAGCGGCTCATCGGCGGCGGCCGCGGCGGCATGGGATCGATGTTCAAGGTGCTCGGCGTCGCGGCGCCTCACCTCACCTCTCTTCCGGGCTTGAGCGACGAGGAGCCTGCCGCATCATGATGCTGTCTTCGCCCCTGCTTTCGGCCATCCCGGGCCTGCGCCACGCCTTCTTCACCCGCGAGGGCGGGGTCTCCGACGGCATCTACCAAAGCCTCAATGCCGGGCTCGGCTCCAGCGACGATCCGGCCCTGGTCGCGGAAAACCGCCGCCGCATGGCGGAGCGCATGGGCATTGCAACCGAACATCTGATCAGCGCGCATCAGATCCACTCGCCGGACGCGGTGGTCGCCAATGGCCCATGGCCGACGAGCGCGCGGCCGAAGGCCGATGCCATCGTCACCGCAACCGCAAATCTCGCGATCGGCGTGACCACGGCCGATTGCGGTCCCGTCCTGCTGGTCGACCCAAAGGCGCGGGTGATCGGCGCAGCGCATGCGGGGTGGAAAGGGGCCCTGACCGGAATCCTGGAATCCACCATCGCGGCGATGGAAAGGCTCGGCGCCGATCGTGGCGGCATGATCGCTGCGATCGGTCCCCTGATCCGGCAACAAAGCTACGAGGTCGGCAACGAATTCGTCACGCGCTTTCTCGATGCCGACGCGGAGAACGCGGTGTTCTTCCTGGCTTCCGCGCGCGCTGGGCACGCCATGTTCGACCTCGCGGGCTACATCCGGATGCGGCTGGAGCACGCCGGAGTGCTGATGATCGACGATCTCGGTGTCGACACCTATTCGGATGATCGCTTCTTCAGCTATCGCCGCTCCGTGCATCGCAAGGAGCTGGACTACGGCCGGCATATTCACGCGATTGCGCTGGAATCGTGACCGTGGGCGTTCATCATCCGTACCCCGCCAGCGCCCTAGACGTTAATGCATTTTAACGATATCGCTCCTCTCAATGAGGGAAGCGTCAATTCATCCGAAGCGGGCGGGCCGTGCCGGTCTGCGCGCGTGCATGGCTGCGGTTCTGCTCGCAACAGCAGGCGCGCTCGGCGGCTGTGCCGGCAGCGCGGGCCCGAGCGGCGCCTACGCAATGGCAACGACCGAAGGGCCGACGATTGCATTCGAATCGATCGACGGCCCGCCACCGCAGGTGTTCGACCGCATGGTCGGCGTGCTCGACAGCGAGAGCAAGCTGCGCAACCTCTCCGTCGTGTCCCGCGAAGGACAGGCCGCCTATCGCGTGCGTAGCTATCTTGCAGCGCAGGTGGTGCGCGGCCGCGCCGTGATCGCCTGGGTCTGGGACGTCTATGACCGCGATCAGCAGCGCGCGCTACGGCTCTCGGGCGAAGAGCAGGCGGGCAAGGCCGGCAACGATCCCTGGGCGACCGCCGACGGCCTGGTCCTGCGCAAGATCGCCCAAGCGGGCCTGAGCGGGCTCTCCAATATGCTCAACGGAACGCCGCAGGACACTCCCTCGCCGGCGCCCTCGACGCCGATATCAGGGCCAGCCATCGCCAGCGTGGAACCCAATTCCCCGGTATCGGGCGCCGACAGCGTCAGTGCACTTGGTTACACCGATCGTTAGTCAAATCTTGCCCGGCAGAGGGATTTTTGGCCGGGAAAACCGCACCGGCGGGTTGCCATCTGCGTTGTCTCCCTGATATTTCCTGCCCCGTTGAATTTAGCCGGTTCCACGGGGAAACCCGATATGTTGAACGTTGTCTCCACGCCGCGGGGAGAACTCTCGATGTCGGCCAAGAATGGCGCCATCAAGCTCGTTGCCGGCAATTCCAATCCCGCTCTGGCGCAGGCCATCGCCGGATGGCTTGAATTGCCCTTGACGAAGGCGGTGGTGCGGCGTTTCGCCGACATGGAGATTTTCGTCGAAATCCAGGAAAACGTCCGCGGGTCGGATGTCTATATCCTGCAATCGACGTCCTATCCGGCCAATGACCACCTGATGGAGCTGTTGATCATCACGGACGCGCTGCGCCGGGCTTCCGCCCGCCGTATCACCGCGGTGGTGCCGTATTTTGGTTATGCCAGGCAGGATCGCAAATCCGGTTCCCGCACGCCGATCTCCGCCAAGCTGGTTGCGAACCTGATCACCCATGCCGGCGCTGACCGCGTGATGACGCTCGACCTGCACGCCATGCAGATCCAGGGCTTCTTCGATATCCCGACCGACAATCTCTTTGCCTCGCCGGTGATGGTGCGCGACATCAAGGACCGCTTCGACCTTGCCAAGGTCATGGTGGTCTCGCCCGATGTCGGCGGCGTGGTGCGCGCGCGCGGCCTCGCCAAGCGCATCAACACCCCGCTCGCCATCATCGACAAGCGCCGCGAGCGGCCCGGCGAATCCGAGGTCATGAACGTGATCGGCGATGTCGCGGGCTACACCTGCATCCTGGTCGACGACATCATCGACTCCGGCGGCACGCTGGTGAACGCGGCCGACGCGCTGCTCGCCCACGGCGCCAAGGAGGTCTACGCCTACATTACCCACGGCGTCTTGTCCGGCGGCGCGGTGACGCGCGTGACCTCCTCGCGGCTGAAGGAACTGGTGATCACCGATTCGATCCAGCCCACCGAGGCGGTGCGCAACGCGCCCAACATCCGCACCCTCTCCATCGCCTCGCTGATCGCAGAAGCCATCGGCCGCACCGCGGCGGAAGAGTCGGTGTCGAGCCTGTTCGACTGAGGCCCGCCGTCCGCATCGCCGTCACTGCGAGCCAACGGGTCCGCGCGAAGCGCGGCCCGATGACCGGCTCCGCGAACCAATCCAGACTCTTTCCGCAGATGCGGGCTGGATTGCTTCCGCCTCCGCGCAAAGGCGCTTCGGCGGGACTTCACGCCTCGCCATAGCTCGCGCAGCGAGCGACGTCGGGTCATCGCTCTCGCTCCTTGCAATTGTGCATGTTCACTAATTCGCTGATCGAATCCCCCCTGCGGGCTGGATTCGATCAGCGAATTAGTGAACATGCACAGCAATGACGAGCCTGGTTGAAAGCGCTCATTCGGCTTCGCAACTCGATCGGTTGGCGCGACGCGCTGCGCCGATCTGTGCTGCGAGGCTCGACTGTTGAAGTCACCCCGCCGCCAACGCCGTCCCGTAGCCCAGCCGCTTCGAAATATCCTCCGCGCAGGTGCGCAGGGCGTTCGCGATCGGGCCGTCCCAGCTTGCGTCGAAGGTGCCTTCCGGGCCCATGGCGGTGATGACGAGCGCGACATGGCCGGCGTGGTCGAACACCGGAGCTGCGAAAGCGTTGACGCCCGGTAACGGATCCCCCATGGCGCGCGCAAGACCGTGGCTGCGGACCTCGGCCAGCATCTCGGCGACCTTCGGACTCCTCGGTGCACGCTTCGGGTTGTAGCTGACGCCGAGATGATCGAGGCCGCTTTCAATGGCGGCTGTGACCGTTTCAGGCGGCAGAAACGCGGTGAATGCACGCCCGGTCGCTGTTTCCAACAACGCCATGACCGAGCCGACGCGCATCACGATGTGCACCGGATGGCTCGGCTCCTCAAGCCGGACCACGGTGGGCCCGTGGGTGCCCCAGACCGAGAGCGAGACGGCGTGCTTGATGGCGCCGGCGAGTGCCGCGATCTTTGGCGTTGCGATCCGCACGGCCGAGAGCCGGCGCAGGCTGATCAACCCAAGCTCGAGCGCGAGCGCGCCGATCTCGTATCGACCGCTTGTTTCATCCTGCTCGATCAGTCCGATCCGGGAAAAGCTCACGAGATAGGGATGCGCCTTTGCCGGCGACATGCCGGCTTCGCGCGCGAGATCGCGCAGCATCATCGGCTCGCCGCTGCGCGCCAGGGCGCGGAGCAATTCTCCGCCCACCTCGATCGATTGGATGCCGCGGCTTTGCGTGGCCATGTATCCCCGTTCGCCCTGAGCATCCGCCCCATCAGCGAGGCTGATCTGCTCCCGATACGCCGTTACACCGCCAGAAATCCTCCGTCGACGGGCAGTGTCGCGCCGTTCACATAAGATGCCATGTCGGAGACGAGAAACACCACGGGCCCGACCAGTTCGTCGGGCTCGCCGACACGGCCGAGCGGCGTGCGGCTCATGAACGATGCCAGCCGCGCTGGATCATCGCGCGTTGCTTGCGTCATGGCGGTTGCGATGACGCCGGGCGCGATGGCATTGACGCGGATACCGTCGGGCGCGAGATCGCGTGCCAGCGCCTGTGTCAGGAGCTTTACGCCACCTTTGGAGGGCGCATAGCCGAGGGTGCCGCCGACGCCGACGAACGAGGCGATGGAGCCGAGATTGACGATCGCGCCGCGCGTCTGGCGCAGCGCGGGCAGAAAGGCGTGGGTGACGTTGAAAACGCCGGTGAGGTTGACGTCGAGCACGCGGCGCCAGTTTTCGCCCGCGCGGGGGGAATCGATCCCCTCGCGGATGATGATGCCGGCGTTGTTGATGAGGATCGAAATCGGCCCGACGTCGCGCGCCACCGTGCGCGCCAGCACGTTGCAGGCTTCAGCGTCCGTCACATCGAGCGGGAACGCCCAGGCCGCGCGGCCGTGCTCGCGGATGTCCGTGGCCGTGCGCTCGCCGCCTGCGAGATCGATATCGGTCACCACCACGTCGGCGCCATGCGCCGCGAGCCCGAGCGCGATCGCTCGCCCGTTGCCGTGGGCCGCCCCGGTGATCAACGCACGCTTGCCTGCGAGGAGATCGCTGATGATGCTCATGCCGCGCTCCTTTCCGCCGCGCTGTCGGCCAGATGCCGACCGGCGATGTAACCGAAGGTCAAGGCAGGCCCGAGGGTGATGCCGGCGCCCGGATAATTGCCGCCCATGATGCTCGCCATGTCGTTGCCGGCGGCGTAAAGCCCCGGAATGACGCGCCCCTCGGCATCGAGCGCGCGCGCGTTGGCGTCGGTGACGATCCCGGCGTAAGTGCCGAGATCCCCGATCACCAGCTTGATGGCATAGAACGGCCCGCTTGCGATCGGCGCGACGCAAGGGTTGGGCCCGTGCAGGGCATCGCCCTGATAGCGATTATAGGCCCGCGTGCCTTTGCCAAACAGAGGATCGCGCCCTTCACCTGCCGTGGCGTTGAATTGCGCCACGGTCTCGGCGAGACCCTTCGCGTCAATTCCGGCCTGGCCGGCGAGCTCGGCGAGCGTTGAGCCGCGCATCAGATAGCCTGAGCGCAGATGGTGGCCCAGCGGCATCGGAAACGGCGGCACGCTGCCGAGGCCGTACTTCCGCAGCGTCTTGTGATCGCAGATCAGGAACGCCGCGATCTCCTCGCCCGGCCTTGCCGCTTTCATCAAGTCCTGGACGAAATCGTGATAGGAATTGCCTTCATTGGCGAAGCGCCTGCCATCGCGCATCACGGCGATGACACCGGGCTTGGCGCGATCGATGAAATGCGGCATCACCCCGCGCGAGCCATCCTTGCGCCGCGTGAGGGAGACCGGCACCCAGGCGGCTGCATTCGGCAAGCGATCCTCGATGCGCCCGCCCGCGGCCTCCGCGAGCCGCAATCCGTCGCCGGTGTTGCCGACGGGGCCCGGCGAAAAATGCTCCGCGCCGCTCGGCGCATGCGGAAACATCGCCTTGCGTCGCGCGACATCATGGGGGAAGCCGCCGCAGGCGAGCACGACGCCGCGCCGTGCGCGGACACGCACGCTGCGGCCCTCGCGCGTGACGATTGCGCCGCGCACCGCGCCGTTCTCGACAATGAGCTCGCGGACCGGCGAGGATAGCCAGAGCGGAATCTTCAGGTCGAGCGCGGATTTCGCCAGCCGCCCCGCGAGCGCATTGCCGTTGGTCAAAGTCATGCCGCGGCCATGGCGCAGCACATCCAGTAGATGCCGCGACAGCCGCTTTGCGACGTAAACCGCCGAGGTCAGCGAGCGCGTCGCGCGCATGAAGTGAATGATCTCCTTGCCCGAGCCGAGCATCATGCCGAACACGGTGAGTTCGGGGAGCGGCGCGCCCAAGTTCTTGATGTGCTCGCCGAGCTCGCGTCCGTCGAAGGGACGGGTCACCATGGAGCGGCCACCCTGGGCTCCGCCCGGGGCTTCCGCGTGATAATCCGGAAACACCAGCGGCATGTCGAAGCGGAGCGCGGTCTCTTTCGTGAAGAAATCAACCGCTTCGGGCCCTGCCGCAAGGAAGGCATCGACCCTCCCCGCATCGAAATTGTTGCCGGCCTCGTGCCGCAGATAGGTGCGCGCGGCATCCTGCGGCTCGTTGATGCCGTAGGCGCGCGCGAGCGAGGTGCCGGGAATCCACAGCCAGCCGCCGGAGCGCGCGGTGGTGCCGCCGAAGCGCGGCTCCTTCTCGACAATGAGCACGTCGAGGCCGCGATGGCGCGCGGTGATCGCCGCGGCCATGCCGGCGCATCCCGATCCGGCGACGAGCACGTCGCATTCGTAAGTCTCGCCAGTGTTGTCGATGATCGCACCCATCGCGCACCTTCACTTCTTCAGCAGCGGACATTTCGACTCGGAGACCGGGCGGAAGGCGTCCTCGCCTTTCACGGTCTTGACGATGTCGAGATAGTCCCAGGGCTCCTTGGACTGTTCGGGCGATTTCACTTTCGCCAGATACATGTCGCGGATCACGCGTCCATCCTCGCGCAAGCGTCCGCCGTGCACGAAGGTGTCCTCGATCGGCAATTCGCGCATCTTGGCCATTACCTTGGCCGGATCGTCGGTACCGGCGGCCTTGATCGCCTTCAGATAATGCAGCACCGCGCCGTAAACGCCGGTCTGGATCATGGTCGGCATCACGTGCACACGCTGGAAGAATTTTTGCGACCAGGCACGGGTCGCCTCATCCATGTTCCAGTATGACGCCGTCGTCATGTAGGTCCCTTGCGCGGCTTTCAGGCCGATCGCATGCACGTCGGTGTCGAACATCAGGAGACCGACGAGCTTCTGGCCGCCTTGCGCGAGACCGAATTCACCGGACTGCTTGATCGCATTGTCAGTGTCCTGGCCGGCATTGGCAAAAGCGACCACGTCGGCCCTCGAGCTCTGCGCCTGCAGCGCGAAGGACGAGAAATCGGCGGTATTGGTCGGATGACGCACGCTGCCCAGCACGGTGCCGCCCATCTCCTTGATGAAGCGCGTGGCGTCGGCCTCGAGTTGATGACCGAAGGCATAATCGGCCGTCACGAAGAACCAGGACTTGCCGCCCTCCTTGATCATGGCCGAGGCGGTGACCTTCGACAGCGCGTAAGTGTCGTAGGTGAAATGCACGGTGTTGGGGCTGCACAGCTCGTCGGTCAGCGAACTTGCGCCGGGGCCGGACAACAGCGCGATCTTGTTGCGCTCGCGCACCATGTTGTGGACCGCAATCGCAATCCCGGAATTTGGAATGTCGACGACGGCATCGACCTTGCCGTTGTCGAACCAGCCGCGCACGATCTGGACGCCGACATCGGTCTTCATCTGGTGATCGGCGCTGACGATCTCGATCGGCTTGCCGAGCACGGTGGGGCCGAATTCCTCCACGGCCATTTTCGCCGCCTCGACCGAGCCCGGGCCGGAATTGTCGCGGCCCCAACTCGATAGATCGGTGAGGACCCCGATCCGCACGACGTCGTCGGAAATCTGCGCGTGCGCAGTCGATGTGAGGGTAGCGAGGATCGCGCAGGCCAGAAGCCTTCTCATGAGTTTCCTTCCCCTTATGTTCGCCCGCTCTGCGGCGGTGTTGGATATCGCGAATTAGCTATTATCAAATTCGTTTGTCAATCGCGAATTCGATCTTTGGAGGATGGATGCTCCCATCGGGCGTGGTCTCGGTAACGAGCTACGGTTTCAAGTTCCCGTGCTGCAGCGCGAGTATCGCGCCGGCGATCTTCTCGCCGAATGTTCAGTTTGCGTCGGGCCGATTACGGAGAAGGCGAAGCCCGGAGTTGGACGAACCCGCTGCGGCCATTAGGCGTTTCCGCGCACAGCACGACTGATGCGATCGGCTCAGTGATCGACTTGAGTATTTCTGAATTCGTCGACTCGGTACGGCGCATCGGCAGCGGAAGCGACACTGACATTTGCGCGCGTGCAATCTCGATTGCCAACGACCGCGCGAGCGCGGCGAATCCGAAAGTAACGCAAGTGTCAGCGCGCGAATCGCTCGCAATCGCGGTTCGCGCTTACGACGGAGCGTCGCCGTTCTTTCTTTCGGGTCGGATCCGGTATATGGTGTGCGTTGTCATTAAACTGTCACACAATCACAGAATGCCTGAAAACGATGCGATGGCGCTCGCCGGTGAAGGCCTGCGCGCCGTGACCGGGCTCCAGGACCATGCCAGTCCGCCAGCAAGCAGAAGGCAGACGAGAAAGTCTGCGACGTCTGCCACGAAGCAAGACGCAGCCGAGCTTCCCGTTGAAGAGCTGACATCCAGCGAAGCAACTCCGGCGCAAACACCGGCTCGAACTGAAGCGGCGTCGGACGCTTCATCGCCAAACGCTGCTGCGCCACGCGGCAGCGAATTCGAACTGAAGCTTCTTGTCGATTCCGATCGGCTGGCGGACTTCAACGACGCTCCGGTTATCGCGACGAACGCGCGCGGCAAGGGCACGCGAAAGCATCTCAAGTCCGCATACTACGACACTCCGGAGCGGACGCTGTGGCGCAACGGCCTGAGCTTGCGGGTTCGCCAGAGCGGCACGCGCTTCCTGCAGACCGTCAAGGCCGAGTGCGGCGACGACCCGCTCCGGCGCGGCGAGTGGGAGGCGAGCGTTCCATCCATGACGCCCGATCTCGCGCTTGCGATGCCCTTCATTCCGGCCAAGCTTCGCGCCGATGTCGAATCCGACCGGCTCAAGGCGGTTTTCATTGCCGACATCCGGCGACATCAGCGCATCATCGAGCTACCATCCGGCACGATCGAAGTTGCTTTCGATCAGGGCGTTCTGAAAACCGACGATCGCTCGCTCACCGTGAGCGAAATCGAGTTGGAGTTGAAGCGCGGCAGCGCCAGCGCGATCTACGAAATCGCGCTCCGGCTCGCCGAGCATGGGCCGGTCAGGCCGTCGATCCGCAGCAAGGCCGCACGCGGATTTGATCTGGCGGATGACACGCCACCTGCCGCGCGAAAGCCGCAAAAGCTTCGCTTCGACCCGTCGATCCCGCTGGATGACGCGTTCGCGACGACGCTGCGCTCCTGTCTCGGCCATCTCCTGCAGTCGCTGCCGGCCGCCGAGGATGGCCGCGATCCCGAAGGCATCCATCAGATGCGCGTGTCGCTGCGCCGGCTCCGGTCGGCGCTGCATTTGATGCGATCGGTCGGGGCAAACAACAAGCTGGAATCGCTGCAGTCGGAAGCAAAATGGCTGGCGCAAAGCCTCTCGGCCGCGCGCGATTGGGACATCTTTCAAAGCGAGACGTTGCCAAATGTCGCGAAAGGCTGTCCCTCGATCGGTGGCTTCGACAGTTTGGAAGAGGTTGCCGAGAAGCGCCGCTCGGCCGCCTATCGCAACGTGCGCTTCGTGCTGGCTGACCGCCGCTGCGCGCATTTCCTGATCGGGCTGGGCGGCTGGATCGAAACGAGAGGCTGGCGTGGCGACATCGCTCCCGAAGATCTCGGGCAACTGGCGGAGCCCGCGATCAATTTCGCGCGGCGAATTCTGTCCGATCAATATGCCAAGGTAATCAAGCGCGGTCGCCGCTTCAGATCCCTTAACGCCGAAGAGCGGCACCGCTTGCGGCTCGCCGTGAAGAAATTGCGCTATGTCGCCGATTTCCTGTTGCCCTTGTATGGGCGAAAGAAGGCGACGAAACGCTTCGGCGCCAAGCTCGCCGAGCTACAGGAGCAACTCGGCTCCTTCAACGACATGGCGACGACGGCGTCATTGCTTGCCGGGCTCGGTGCGGAGCGCGCGGATTGCGGCACGGCAGCCGCCGCAATTGCCGGGTGGCAGGCTCACGCCATGGCCGGTTCCGAGCCGCGGCTATGGAACGCATGGTGCGATTTCGTGAAAGCGAAGCCGCCCTGGTTGCGAGAAGCGGAAGCGTGAGCCACGAAATGCCAATATATGCGATCGCTAATCCGCCGGGCGGATTTGCCGCTGCCCTCGTCGCCGCTCGATCGTGATCTCGGCCAGGATCGACATCGCGATCTCCTCCGGTGTGATGGCGCCGAGATCAAGGCCGGCCGGCGCCTTGACGCAGTCGATCGTCTCGTTGGCGATGCCTTCCGCTAGCAGCCTGTCACGGAGCGCGGCCATCTTGCGGCGGCTGCCGACGAAGGCGTGATAGCAGCCTTCGGTGGCGAGCGCTGCGCGCAACGCCGCCTCATCGCCTTTGCCTTGCGTCGAGACCACGACAAAGCGCCTCGCCGGATGCAACTCGCCTAGCGCAAAGCCGTCGATCAGCGTGTCGGCATCGATCGCTGAAGGACGATCCACCGCAGGAGCCGCCAGCGTCACGTGATAGCCGAGCTGCCGCGCCTGGGTCGCAAGCGACAGGGCGACGGGGCTCGCGCCAAAAACGACCAGCGAAGGATGCGGCAGCACCGGCTCGACAAAGATGTCCATGGTGCCTTTGCTGGGGCAAAAATTTGCGGCAAAGCGCACGCCGTCGCGGTGCTCGCCCGCTTTCACGCCGAGTTCGGCGAGCAGGTTCTCAGGCCGCACCGAGACCATGCGCGGCTCGCCGTCGGCAAGCGCCTCGCGCGCTGCCTTCAGCACTGCACCGCGGGCGCAGCCGCCGCCGATCCAGCCCGCCACCACCCTGCCATCGGGCGCAATGATCGCCTTCGCTCCGGCCTTGGCCGCGGTCACCGAGACCGTGCGCACCACGGTCGCCAGTACAAAGGTCTGTTCGGCGGCTTTCATTTGCGCGACCAGATCCATCACATCGACATGGGCGGTCATGACGCACTCCTAGAGCTTGGCCAGATATGGCTCGAGCGCAGCCAGGCCTTTCAGCGTGTTGGCGGGCGCATAGAGATCGACATGCGGCAGGGCGGCTTGGATGCCGGCGGCGATGGGCGCGTAGCCCTCCCATGCCATCATCGGGTTGAGCCAGACGATGCGGCTGCAGCGTTTTGCCAGCGCGGCCATTTCGCGGCCGAGCAGCTTGGCATCGCCGGTCTCGTAGCCATCGGAGACGATCAACACGCAGCTACGCGAATGAATGACGCGCGCCGCATGGTGGCGGTTGAAGGTCGCGAGGCTCTCGCCGATCCTGGTGCCGCCACCCGCGCCCTGCGCCAGAATCGACAACCGGTCGAGCGCGCGGGCTGCGTCTTTTTCCTTCATCGCATCGGACACGTGGGCAAGCCGGGTGTGGAACAGGAACGCTTCGGCCTCGCGAAATTCGTCGAGCACGCCATGGATGAAGCGCAGAAACACGCCCGTATACATGCTCATCGAGCCGGAGGCATCGAGCAACACGATCATGCGCAGCGGCTTGATCTTGCGCCGGCGCTTGACGAGCGAGATCGGCACGCCGCCGTGACTGATGTTGCGGTGAATGGTCCGCCTGAGATCGAGACGATAGCCGCGCCGCCGCGCCAGATCGCGCCGCGTCAGCCGCGTGCGCATGGCCTTTGCAAGCCGCGCCGCGGCAGCATGGGCCTGCTCCACCTGATCGGGGTCGGCCAGACGGCGGAAATCGGCCTCGCCGAGATTTTCCGCACGCGAGGCGCCTTCCATGCGTCCCTCGCCGCTACGGCCTTCCGGCGCGTCGTCGGCCGAGGGCACCTGGTCGCTCACGGAGGGACTGTCGCGCGCGCCTTTGCCCTGCAAGTTCTTCAGCGACGGACTGCTCGCCGCCTTTGCCGCGCCCATCGTGCTCGAACGCGACCGCACGCGCTTGCCGAGCCAGAACGCATCGAACAACCCGTCGAACCTGTCCCAGTCGGATTTGCGCGCCGAGAACAGATGCTTCAGCGCCGACCGCAACAGCCCGGGCCTCGCGGCGAAACCCGAAGCCATCAACATCGCGGCGTCCTGCCCCTCGGCAAGCCCGACCGCAAAATCATTGTCGCGCAGCGTCCGCAGAAAGGCGGCGAGCTTTTGCGCGGAGAGGCGTGAGACCTCATCGATCTCCGCGAAATGGGGAGTATCGCCGCAGCAGCTCATGCGACCTTCCCCAACAAGCGGTCGATGACCTCGCGCGTCATCCGGGCGCGATCCTCCTTGGTCTTGAGCAGGCACATCAGGGTCTCGTGCACGACTTCCGGAAGGTCATGGAGACCGCGGACGTCGAGGCCGACCAGCGCCGCCGCCCAGTCCAGCGTTTCCGCGACGCCCGGCACCTTGCGCAAGTCCTCCTTGCGCACGCTCTGGACCATCTGCGCGATCTGCAGCGACAGCGAAGCGGAGGCGCCATCGATCCGCGCCATGATGATGCGCGCCTCGCGATCGACGTCGGGATAATCGACATAATGATAGAGACAGCGCCGGCGTAGCGCGTCGGAGAGCTCGCGCGTGCCGTTCGAGGTCAGTACCACATGCGGAATCGAATTCGCCGTGACGGTGCCGAGTTCGGGGATAGAGACCTGAAAATCGGACAACAGTTCCAGCAAGAAAGCCTCGAACTCGTCATCGGCGCGGTCGATCTCGTCGATCAGAAGCACCGGCGGTTTGTCCTGGCGGATTGCTGCCAGCAGCGGCCGCTGCAGCAGATATTTCTCCGAGAAGATCTGGTCCTCGATCGTGTCGGCGTCGGCACCATGATGCGCCTGGATCGCCAGCAACTGCCGCTGATAGTTCCATTCATACAGCGCCGAGGATTGATCCAGCCCTTCATAGCATTGCAGGCGGATCAGCTCGGTCGCATGCACGCGGGCGAGTGCTTTTGCCACCTCAGTCTTGCCAACGCCCGCCTCGCCTTCCAGGAGCAGTGGACGTTTCAGGAGCTGCATCAGCGATATCGCGATCGCAAGCTCGGCGTCGGCGATGTAGCCGCATGCCGTTAGAGCTTCGGCGATCTCGTCCCGTGTTTTCATTTCCTGTAATGACTCCTCCTCGTCATTGCGAGCGAAGCGAAGCAATCCAGCGCCTCCCGTAAAAACTCTGGATTGCTTCGTCGCTTCGCTCCTCGCAATGACGGCACCGGGTCGCTACGCCGCGACCGCGCCCAGATTCTTCGCCGCCTGCCAGTTGCGCCAATAGTCATGCGGCATCTGGATGTGCGTCGATCCCAGGAACGAGAATGCGTCGTTCACCGCGTTGGAGAATGCCGGCACACCACCCACATTCGGGCTCTCGCCGACGCCCTTGGCGCCGATCGGATGATGCGGCGAAGGCGTTACCGTAAAATCGGTCTCCCAATGCGGCGTCTCGACCGCGGTCGGCATGAAGAAGTCCATGAACGAGCCGGTGACGACATTGCCGTCGTCATCGTAGCGGATTTCCTGGCCCATCGCGATCGCGAACGCCTCGGTCAGGCCGCCATGCACCTGGCCTTCGATGATCATCGGGTTGATGCGCGTGCCGCAATCATCGAGCGCATAGAAGCGTCTGACCTTGTAGACGCCGGTATCGACATCAATGTCCATCACGCAGAGATAGGCGCCGAATGGATAGGTCATGTTGGGCGGATCGTAATAGCTCACCGCCTCCAGCCCAGGCTCCATGCCTGGTGGCACGGAGTTGTAGGCCGCCCAGCAGATATCCTTCATCGACATGAATTTCTCCGGCAGGCCTTTGACGCGGAAGCCGTCGATGTCCCATTCGAGATCATCCTCGTGAACCTCGAGCTTGTAGGCTGCGATCATCTGCGCCTTGGCCTTGATTTTTCGCGCTGCCATCGCGATTGCCGCGCCGGCCACGGGCGTCGAGCGCGAGCCGTAGGTGCCGAGCCCGTAAGGCGCGGTATCCGTGTTGCCCTCCTCCACCATGATGTTGTCGGCGGGGATGCCGATCTCGCTCGCAATGATCTGCGCCCAGGTGGTCTCATGTCCCTGGCCCTGGCTCTTGGTCCCCATGCGCGCGATACCGGCGCCGGTCGGGTGCATGCGGATCTCGCAGGAGTCGAACATCGCGATCCCTAAGATGTCGCAATTCTTCGACGGACCGGCGCCGACGATCTCGGTGAAGAAGGAGACGCCAAGCCCCATGATCTCGCGCGTCTCCCCGCGCTTGAATGCCGCACGCCTTAAAGCCTGCTCGCTTCGAAGCGCGGCGTAATCCGTCACCTCCATCATCTTGCGCATCGCGGCGTGATAGTCGCCGGAATCATATTCCCACCCCAGCGCCGAGTGATACGGGAACTGCTCACGCCGGATGAAGTTCTTCAACCGCAATTCGGCCGGATCCATGCCGAGCTTTTGCGCCAGGATGTCCATGGCGCGCTCGATGCAATAGGCCGCCTCCGTCACCCTGAAGGAGCAGCGGTAGGCGACCCCGCCCGGCGCCTTGTTGGTGTAGACGCCGTCGACCGTGAGATGCGCGACCGGGAAATCGTAGGAGCCGGTGACGATGTTGAAGAAACCCGCCGGCCATTTCGAGGGGTCGGCGCAGGCATCAAAAGCCCCGTGGTCGGCGAGCACATGCACGCGCAGGCCCATAACCCTGCCGTCCCTGGTCGCGGCAATCTCGGTCGTCATGTGATAGTCGCGCGCGAACGAAGTTGCCGTCAGGTTCTCGATGCGGTCCTCCACCCATTTCACCGGCTTGCCGGTGACGATCGAGGCCACCGCCGCGCAGATATAGCCGGGATAGGCGCCGACCTTGTTGCCGAAACCGCCGCCGATGTCCGGTGAGATCACGTGGATCTTCTGCTCCGGCAGCTTTGCGATCAGCGACACCACGGTGCGGATGACATGCGGCGCCTGGAACGTGCCCCAGATGGTCAACTCGCCCTTGACCTTGTCGAAAGAGCAGACGCACTGGCACGTCTCCAGCGGCGAGGGATGGGTGCGGTGATAGGAGATCAGCTCCTTGATGGTGACATCGGCCTTCTTGAACGCGGCGTCCGTCAGCTCCTTGTCGCCAACGGTCCATTCGAAGATGTGGTTGTGGTGCTTGCGCGGGCCATGAGCGCCGTTTGTCTTTCCGGCGAGGTCTTCGCGCAACACGGGCGCATCCGGGGCCATGGACTTGAAGGGATCGATCAGCGGCGGCAATGGCTCGTATTCGACCACGACCTTGCTGACGCCATCGTCGGCGGCATAGCGGTCGGTCGCGACGACGAAGGCAACCTCCTGGTTCTGGAATAGCACCTTGCCGTCGGCCAAGACCATCTGGACATCGCCGGCCAGTGTCGGCATCCAGGCGAGATTGACGGTCTTCAGCGTCTCCGCGGTGATGACCGCGAGCACGCCCGGCACCTTCAACGCCTCTTCCGAATTGATCGACGTGATGCGCGCATGCGCATGCGGCGAGCGGACGAAGTCGCCGTGCAGCATGCCCGGCAGCTTCACGTCGTCGACGTAATTGCCCTTGCCCTGGGTGAAGCGAATGTCCTCGACGCGCTTGCGCTTGCAGCCCAGGCCCTCGAGCGCGGCGGTGCGGTGTTCCCGCGTGGGAGCTATATCGGTCATTCCGCGGCCTCCTTGAATTCCACGCCGTTGATCTTGGCGGCGGCGTATTGGATCGCCTTGACGATGTTCTGGTAGCCGGTGCAGCGGCAAATATTGCCGGCAATGCCCTGCCGGATCTCCTCCTCCGTCGGAGCCGGATTCTCCTTCAAGAGCCGATGCGCACGCATAATCATGCCGGGTGTGCAATAGCCGCATTGCAGGCCATGCATCATGCGGAAACCTTCCTGCAGCGGCGACAGCGAGCCATCTGCATTGGCCACGCCTTCGATGGTGGTGATCTCGGAACCATTGGCCTGGACCGCGAACATGGTGCAGCTCTTCACCGACATGCCGTCGATGTCGACGGTGCAGGCGCCGCAATGGGTGGTCTCGCAGCCGATATGGGTGCCGGTGAGCTGCAGGTTCTCGCGGATGAAATGCACGAGCAGCGTGCGCGGCTCGACCAGGCCTTCGACCTCGACGCCGTTGACCTTCATGCTGATGTGGGTTTTTGCCATTTGATCCCTCCTCTATCTCGCGCGCCCGGCCGCGCGCTGCAGCGCCCGCATCACCATCACGCCGCCGACATGCTTGCGGTATTCCACCGGCCCGCGTGCGTCCGCCGCGGGCGACATGATCGCCTCCGCCGCGGCTGCTGCCTGCTTCAATGTCGCCGCATCCAGGCCGGTGCCGATCACGACGTTGGCTGCGTCGGTGGCAAGCAATGGCGTCTCGTGCAGATTGGTGAGACCGATCGCGCAGCTCGCGACCTTGCCGCCGGCCATCGTCAGCACCACGGCTGCGGCTGCAGTCGCGTAGTCGCCGACCTTGCGCTTCAATTTCTCATAGGCATGCCCATGCCCGGCCGCGGCTGCGGGAATGGTAATGGAGGTGAGAATTTCACCGGGCTCGAGCGCGGTGAAATAGGCGCCCTGGTAAAATTCTGACGCCGCGACCTCGCGCGCGCCGTTCGGGCCCTCGAGCCGGTAAATGGCGCCGAGCGTCAGCATGAGAGCCGGCATGTCATTGCCGGGGTCGCCATTGGCGACATTGCCGCCCAAGGTGCCGCGGTAGCGCACCTGGGGATCGGCGATCAGGGCGGCGGCTTCCTGCAGGATCGGCAGCGCCGTCCTGATCTCATCCGAGGTTAGCAGCTCGTGCTGGGTGGTCATCGCGCCGATGACAATCTTGTCGCCCTCCCGGCGGATGCCCTTCAGTCCGGCAACCCCGTGCAGATCTATCAGATGGCCGGGGGTCGCGAGCCGCAGCTTCATCATCGGGATGAGGCTGTGGCCTCCGGCGAGTGGACGAGCCTCCTCGCCAAGCGTGGACAAAAGCTTGATGGCATCGGCCAGGCTTTCGGGCCGGTGATAGCTGAATGCGCCGGGAATCATCGTCTCCTCCCTCCGTCCTTTTGCACGCGTTGGATTCGCGCAGACGTTGGGCGGAGACGGTCTCTCCGCATAAGCGAGTTCGCAACGGCGCGGGCACAAACCCACGAAATTCGCACGAGGTGCGGCCGTCGGCGCACGAATTGCGTCAGAGTGAGCGACCTAATTTGGCCGTGGCCGTTGCTCCCTCGTGCCTGAACTGCGAGCGAGCCTCGAAGAATGAACCGCCCGCCCGCTGTCAGAGCCGCCCTCTCGCCCTTCGAGCCTCGCTTTCGCGAGCGCGTCAGGGTGAGGTGATACTGCGTTGGTAACCCGTAGGCTTGCGCTCAACCATCTACGGAGTTGAGCTTGACGGCGACAGCGACGACCGAGGCGCATGCACGTTGCGGCGCACAAGCCCGAGGCGGGCTTTGACCTCCGCAATCTTGGCGCGGCTGACGGGAACGCGATGCGGCGAGGGTCCGTCGAGCTCGATGACCGCACCGTCGCCCTCTTTGCGGACCAGGGTAACATGCGGAATGGCCACGATATGGCTGCGGTGCACGCGGACGAACAGGCCGGGATCGAGTTGCGCCTCGGCTTCCGAGATCGACCAGGGACACATCCGCTCCCGCGTGCCGTCGTGAACCCGCGTGTAATGGGCGTCCGCGCGCACGCTGCGGATATCGGCGGTGTCGATGAAGTGGGTCCCGTCGGCGCCCTCGACGGGAAGCCTTGGCGCCGGCGCAGGCCGCGGCGGCCGGCCGAGCCCGCCGAGCGGCGCCGCCGTCAGCCGCGGCGCGGCCAATGCAACCGCCGTCGCTTCAACCTGCAGCGCAACGGGGCCGGCTTCGGCCGCACTCACCTGCTCCGCCGCTGTCGCCAGATTTTGCCGCCGCGGATCCGGCACCAGCGACAGCAAGAACCCCGCCGCGATGACAAAGCACAGCACGGCCACGACGATCGACAGGATTTGCGGTGAGGCGGCAAGCCCCATTGCCGCGCGATGGTGCGCCTCGGCCGTCAGGGACACGAAATGCATACCGCCCATCGCCGTGTAGTGCATGCCAGAGACGGCAAGCCCAAAGGCAATCGCGCTCGCGGTCAGCCGTGCGCCATCATGCCGCGCGAGGAAGGCGCGCAGGCCGCCATAGGCGGTCACGATCGCGACCAATACCGAAAGCGCGACCATGGCGCCGTCATGTGCAATCGCGAAATCGCCGGCAAGGCCGTGGATGCCGACGTAATGCATGCTGACGATACCGAGCCCCAGCAGCACGGCCGAGGACGCCACACGCAAGAGTGACGGTTCGCCGATGGAGGCGAAGAACAGGGAAATACCGACCACCAGGGCGCAGATCAGAAAGGAAATCACGGTGGGCAGGACGAGATAGACGGCCTCGGGCGGAATCGGTGCCGCAAGCATCCCGACGAAATGCATGGTCCAGATGCCGAGCGCGAGAAAGGCGGCAGCGCCGGCCAACAGCGCGCGGCGGCTGACACCCACCGCATTGCGGACGCGGGCTGCCAGCGCAAAACCGGTGTAGCCTCCCAGGATCGCGATCGCCACCGAGAGCGCGACGAGATAGGGATCGTGTCCTTCGAACATGATCTTTTCGGCCTACCCGTCGCCACGGGCAAGCCTCCTCCCGCCGCCGAGCTTACCAACCCGGCGACGGGGATGACAATCAATCCATTGTGGCGGTCTAACCGCCCGCGACGATCCCGGCGGCGACCTGGCCGCGCAGCCGCTCCAGGCTGAGCAGCGTGTTGGCGCAGGCCTCCGCGACTTCGACGCCCTTCGTCGCAAAGTGCTTCTTGAAGAACTCGAAATGCGCCTGGCTCTCGTGAAACTGCTGCGGCGTCAGCACTGCGGAGAACACCGGCACCTCGGTGCGCAATTGCACGTCCATCAGCGCCTTGATCACGGTGTCCGCGACGAACTCGTGCCGGTAGATGCCGCCATCGACCACGAGTCCGGCCGCCACGATCGCGGTGTAGCGCCGCGTCTTGGCGAGGATCTGCGCATGCAGCGGGATTTCGAACGAGCCCGGCACCTCGAAAATGTCCACCCGCTCGCGCGGGACGTGGCGCGCCTCGATCTCATCAAGAAAGGCGATGCGGGCTTCCATCACCACGTCGCGATGCCAGGAGGACTGCACAAAGGCCACGCGCTGGGGCTTGGCGAAACGCGGATGCTGGGGCCGTGGCGGCGCATCGCCGGCGGACACACCTGCGCCTTGGGCGGAGGCTTCCAGAACTTGGGACTCTTCGATTTGAGAGTCCTGGATTTGAGAATCTTGGATTTGAGGATTTTGAAGTTGGGGGTCTTGGATTTGGGGGTCTTGCAACATCTGATTCATGGTTTTCCTCGTTTCAGGACCAGAATCAGGGCACACGGAACGACACCTCCCGCGCCAAAGCGCGGGTCATCGCGACCGTTCTCTTTCATCCGGACTTTAACCGTCGGCCTCGGATTCGCACCGAATCTGCTGACCCTTCCCTCGATGAGAAGGCGCTCGCGGGCTTGGGCTTAGAGCCTTTACCGCCGGTGGGGACTTTCACCCCGCCCTGAGAACTTAGAGCCACCCGGAATGGATGGCCGTCCGAAACTATGGCGAATGCGACGATCCCAGCAAGCGACTTTGGCATGGAAAATCCTCATGGTTCCCATGCCGGGAGCGCGAATCGCTGCTGCTGTTCCCTCTCGCCGTTGGGTGACGCGACGAGCGAAGCTCGCGCGATGAGGGGGTCGGCGTGATGCGCCGCGCGTCGCGCGTCGACCTCTCCCGGCGACCCCGGCGAGGTGCACACAGGATCAGCACGGAGCGAATCAATACCGGCTTCCAGGGCCAAAAGTTAACGATTCCTTGCCAGGCCGAATCCGATTCCGGTTTGTTCTCCCGTTAACGATTGTGCTGTGGACGGCCGCCCCTTTGGTTGTGGACGGATTCGGGGCCCCGTTGCGCGGATTCCGCAAATCACATCACTTGATCCCGGCAGGCCCGACCCCGGGGTTGCAACCGGCAGCACCGCGCGGGAGGCGCGCGCAAACCGGTCGCCGCGTGTGTACCAACAGATCGAAAAAGAAAAGGTCGAGACGGCATGTCCCTGCTCGAAGGCATCGTCGATTCCCCAAAGCACCCGCTCGCGGTGGTCGAGGATATCGCCGCCGATAACAACTGGCCGTTCGAACGCTCCGGTGAAGACGAGGTCACCATCGTCTCCAAGGGCGAGTGGACCGACTATCAGCTCTCCTTCACCTGGATGAGCGAGATCGAGGCGCTGCATCTGGCCTGCGCCTTCGACATGAAGATACCGAGCGCGCGCAAGGCCGAGGTGCAGCAACTGATCGCCGGCATCAACGAGCAATTGTGGGTGGGCCATTTCGATCTCTGGACCCACACCGGCATGATCATGCATCGGCAGGCCTTGGTGCTGCCGGGCGGCATGACGGCCACAAGCCGGCAATGCAAGAGCATGCTGGCCGGCGCCCTCAACGCCTGCGAACGTTATTTTCCGGCATTCCAATTCGTGGTCTGGGCCGGCAAATCCACGACAGAAGCGCTGGCCGCCGCGATGTTCGACACCGAGGGCGAGGCGTAGTCGTCCGCCAAGCCTTCGAGCCCGGCAAGAACGCGTTAATGCTTGTCGCTGGCGCCGTGCTTCACTACAACCGCCTGTGGTTACGGGTCCCGGCCTTCCCCGGGGCAACAGCGGTATTCGCGGTGAGATCGTGAGTAACACCTCTTCCTTACAGGATATCACCGGCACGATCGCGCTCGCTGGCGCGGGCAAGATGGGCGGCGCCATGCTGACGGGGTGGTTGGCCGGCGGCCTTGACCCCCGACGCGTCGCGGTGATCGAGCCGGCGCCGTCGGCTGACATCAGCGCGCTCGCCGCCAAGGGCGTTGCGTTCAATCCGAAACAGACAGCGGCGGTGGACACGCTGGTGATTGCGGTCAAGCCACAGAGCTTTCGCGACGCAGGCGTCGTGCTGAAGCCGTTTGTCGGCCCCGCGACGCTCGTCGTCTCGATCATGGCCGGCATGACGATCGCCTCGTTGCAGGACGTCTGCGGTGGCGCGGTGGTGCGCGCGATGCCCAACACGCCGGCGGCGATCGGCCGCGGCATCACGGTGGCCGTCCCGGCAAAAGATGTCAGCGCCGCGCAGCGGGCCACGGCCGATGCGCTGCTGCGCGCGACCGGCTCGGTCGAGTGGGTCGCTGACGAACACCTGATGGATGCGGTGACCGCCGTGTCGGGTTCGGGCCCGGCCTATGTGTTCCTGCTCGCGGAAGAACTCGCCCGCGCCGGTGTTGCTGCCGGACTGCCGGAGGAGCTTTCCGCGAAACTCGCCCGCGAGACAGTCGCCGGCGCCGGCGAACTCTTGCATCGCTCCGATCTTTCCCCCGCGACGCTGCGCCAGAACGTGACCTCACCCGGCGGCACCACCGCGGCGGCGCTGTCCGTGTTGATGGGCGAAGATGGCTTGCGGCAATTGATGACGCGCGCAATCGCGGCCGCGACCGTGCGGTCGAAGGAATTGGCGAAGTAGCATCTCGTCAGCGGTGAAGAGTTGTAGGGTGGGCAAAGGCGTGTCAGCGCCGTGCCCACCACCTTCTACGCGGATCGAGAATGTGGTGGGCAGGCTGCGCTTTGCCCACCCTACAATTCGCTCGCATCGCGGTTAGTGAGACATTGGCCTACGGGACGCCAAACCGCTCCTTGAACGCGGCCACACTCACCAGCCCGCGCGCGTGACGGCCTTCGCCGATCTTGCGCTTCTGATCGAACGCTTCGACCTCGAAGCGAATAACACGACGCTCCACCGCGATCACTTTCGCGGTGGTGCGCACCGTGGCGCCGACCGGCGTCGCCGCGATGTGGCGGATGTCGACTTCGGTGCCGACCGTGACCCAGCCAGGCGGGAGATACTGATGGATGGCATCGCCGGATGCCATCTCCATTTCCAGGATCAGCATCGGCGTCGCGTAGACCATGGGCATGTAGGACACGAAATGCCCCACCGTGCGCTCCGGCGGCACCACCAGGGTGCGCTCGGCGCTCATGCCGATCTTGATGACGTCGCGTGCGTCCATCTCGGGAAAACCGTCATTCCGGACGGGCCGCGGCACGCGGACCGATCCGGAATCTCGAGGTTGTGGCGCGAGATTCCGGGTTCGCGCTGGCGCGCGCCCCGGAATGACGGCTCCATTACTTCTTCTGCTCAGCCGCGCGCTCGACGAAGGTCTTGCCGCCCTTCATCTTATGGATCAGCGGCGCCTCGTTGATCTGGATCACGACGGCTTCGGCATCGACACCGAGATTCTTCACCAGCGCCTGGGTGATGTCGCGCATCATGCCGACCTTCTGCTCCTCGGTGCGGCCGGCGGCCATGCTCACGGTAATCTCAGGCATTGTCTTACTCCCCTTGTTCTTGGTTGGTCGCCAGACCGGCATTGCCGGGCCCGCTATGCGAACAGGCAATGCATCATTTGAAAGATGGATGCGCGGGTCAAGTCCGCGCTTGGCGAAAACGGCCTATCCCCACTTCACATCATGGCGCGCGAGCACCTCGCGCACCTTGGCGACGATCTCCTCTTCCTTGCAGGAGAATTGCGCAGGACGCGTCTCGCGCCATTCCTGATTGGAGGCGATGGCGGCGGCCGCCTTGGCGCCTTCGATCAGGTCCTTGATCTGCACTTCGCCGCGCGCCTTTTCGTCCGAGCCCTGGATGATCACGCAAGGCGAATTGCGGCGGTCGGCATATTTGAACTGGTTTCCCATGTTCTTGGGGTTGCCGAGATAGAGCTCGGCGCGGATGTTCTCGTTGCGCAGCGCGGAGACGAATTTCTGATAATCCGCGACGCGGTCGCGGTCGAACACGGTGACCACCACGGGGCCGAATTCGGGCCGCGTATCGAGCTTGCCGAGCAGCGTGAGCGCCGCCTGCAGGCGCGAGACGCCGATCGAAAATCCTGTCGCCGGCACGACCTCGCCGCGGAAGCGCGAGACCAGGCCGTCATAGCGCCCGCCGCCACCGACCGAACCGAAGCGCACGGGCCGACCCTTCTCGTCCTTGGTGTCGAGCAGGAGCTCAACCTCGAAGACCGGGCCGGTGTAATATTCGAGGCCGCGGACGACGGAGGGATCGATCTTGATGCGGTCCGGCCCATAGCCGGATGCAGCAACGAACCGATTGATCTGCTCAAGCTCGTCGCGACCTTCCTGCCCGATCTTGCTGTCGCGCAAACGCGCATCCATGGGCGCGCCTAGATCCTGCTCGATGGCGGAAAGCACAAGCGCGATATCGTTCTCTTGCAGCCCCGCACCTTTGGTGAAGTCGCCGGATTCATCCTTGCGCCCTTCGCCAAGCAATTGTCGGACTCCGGAAACACCCAGGCGATCGAGCTTGTCGATCGCGCGCATCACTGTCAGCCACTGCGCTTCGTCGGCAATCCCAAGCGCGTCACGAACCCCATCCAGCACCTTGCGGTTATTCACCTTCACCACATAGGAGCCGCGCGGCACGCCGAGCGCTTCCATGGTGTCGGCCGCCATCATGCACATCTCGGCATCCGCCGCGGGTGAAGCCGAGCCGACGGTGTCGGCATCGAACTGCATGAACTGGCGGAAGCGGCCGGGGCCAGGCTTTTCGTTGCGGAACACGTACCCGGCCCGATAGCTGCGGTACGGTTTCGGCAGCGTGTCGTAATTCTCCGCCACATAGCGCGCAAGCGGCGCGGTGAGGTCGTAGCGCAGCGACAGCCACTGCTCGTCGTCATCCTGGAAGGAGAACACGCCCTCGTTGGGACGATCCTGGTCGGGCAGAAATTTGCCGAGCGCGTCGGTATATTCGATCGCCGGCGTCTCCACCGGCTCGAAGCCATAGCGCTCGTAAGTTTGGCGGATTTTCTCCACCATCTGCCGCGTGGCTTTGATCGCGGCGGGGCCACGATCCTCAAGCCCGCGCGGCAAGCGGGCTTTGAGCTTTTGCGGTTTTTTGGGTTTGTCGGCCATCGGCGGCGTTTACCAGCGATGCAGCGAGGCGGCAACGGGTGCGTCATACGGCACGGCGTCATTCCGGGTTCGGTCGCGCCGCGACCAAACCCGGAATCTCGAGATTTGCGGGTTCGATGCTTTCGCATCGCCCCGGAACGACGGTGCCTCAAACGAGGACGCGGCTAGGCTATCGCGTCGTTGCCGGCCGCGAGGAGTGAATAATTCCGCCGCCAGTTAGAGAACCTTCCTGATCCAGTCGTGCGGGTCGGGCGCGCGACCGTATTGGATATCAACGAGCTTCTTGCGCAGCCCCATGGCGACGGGACCAGCCGCGCCGCCGCCGATGAGGAACTCGCCGCTTGCCGAACGCACCTTGCCGATCGGCGAGATCACAGCCGCGGTCCCGCAGGCGAAGGCCTCTTTCAGTCTTCCGCTGGCGGCATCGGCGCGCCACTGGTCGATCGTGTAGGGCTCTTCGCGCACGGGCGTGCCGGAATCCTTCGCCAGCGCGATGATCGAATCGCGGGTGATGCCCGGCAATATCGTGCCAAGCGGCGGGGTCGCGAGCGAACCGTCATCGAACACGAAGAAGACGTTCATGCCGCCGAGTTCCTCGACATAGCGGCGCTGGACCGCATCGAGGAAGACGACCTGGTCGCAGCCGTGATCGATCGCCTCTGCCTGCGCACGCAGGCTCGCGGCGTAATTGCCGCCGCATTTGACGGCGCCGGTGCCGCCGATCGCGGCGCGCGTGTAGTTCTCCGAAACCCAGATCGATACGGGCGCGGGTCCGCCCTTGAAGTAGGAGCCGACCGGCGAGGCAATGACGGCGAAGATGTATTCCGCGGAAGGCTTCACGCCGAGGAAGACCTCGCTCGCGATCATGAAGGGCCGCAGGTAAAGGCTTCCCTCGCCGCCGGGTATCCAGGCGCGGTCGATGCGAACGAGTTGCTCGACCGCATCGATGAATGCGGAATCGGGCAACGGCGGCATGGCCATGCGCTCAGCCGAATCCCGAAAGCGCCGGGCGTTGGCGTCGGGGCGGAACAGGTTCACGCCACCGTCCTCGCGCTTGTAGGCCTTGAGGCCTTCGAAAATCTCCTGCGCGTAGTGCAGGATGGCCGCGGCCGGATCGAGCGGAAAATGCGCGCGGGCTTCGACACGGGCGTCATGCCAGCCCGTGGCGTGGGTGTAGCGGAGCACAGCCATGTGATCGGTGAACACCCGGCCGAAGCCCGGGTCCACGAGCTTTGCCGCGCGCTCCTTGTCGGAGGTCGGGTTCGTCGCAGGCTGGATTTCGAATTTCAAACTCATTTTCTTGCTTTCCGCTGTCGGAACCGGCGCCATTTCTGCCGCCAGCCTGTTTCTCCGGACCTGCCGGCTTATGGGCACTGGACTTCACCACGGCCGCCGACCTCGCGGCCGGTTTCTAGCGCCATCGAGCGGTTCACGACATGCTTTTGCGGCATGCCGAACTCCAGTATGTTTGCCGACATGCCGCTCGAACATCGCACGGTACATCGGGGCGCGGCGCATGCCGCTTATATGAGCATTTCTGCCCGTCTTGGAACGTCCTTGAAAACGTCGTCGCAGCACGAAACGATCTAATATTTCGTGGCGGCTGATTGTTTTGTAACATTGAACCCTAGAAACGTCAACATGGCTGACATAAATTTCTCGAGTGCCGAGGCAAGCGCCATGGCGAGCGCCGATTCCCGAGCGACGGAGCCGCGGGATACAGCACCGCGCGGGGGCGAATTGCGCTGGGATATCATCGAGCTCCTTTTCTTCGCCTATCGCGATTTCGTCGGCGACGCCGATCAGGAGCTCGAGGCCTTTGGCTTCGGCCGGGCGCATCACCGCGTGATGCATTTCGTCACCCGCTATCCCGGCCTGAAAGTCGCCGATCTCCTGGACGTGCTGCGCATCACCAAGCAGTCGCTGGGGCGGGTGCTCAAGCAATTGCTGGACGAAGGCTACATCGTGCAAAAGACCGGCAGCAACGATCGCCGGCAACGCCTTCTTTTCGCCACCCCCAAGGGCGAGGCGCTGGTTACCAAACTCGCGACGCTGCAGACCACGCGGATCGAGCGCGCGCTCGCCGGCATCGACCCTTCCGGTACCGAAACGGTGCGGCGCTTCCTGCGCGCGATGATCGATCACGACGAACCGGACAAGGTTCTGGAGACGATTTTCAAAAACGCCAGCGCAAAGGAATGATCGTGCCTCTCGCCTCAATTGCCGCGCGCCCCGTCCCGCGACCGGCCGACGACGCACCGCATATTCTCCTGGTCGACGACGACCGCCGTATCCGCGATCTGCTCTCGCGGTTTCTCTGCGCCGAAGGCTATCGCGTCACCACCGCGATGAGCGCAAGCGATGCGAGAGCCAAGCTGATCGGCCTGCATTTCGACCTGCTGATCCTGGACGTGATGATGCCGGGCGAGACCGGCTTCGATCTGGCGCGCTTCATCCGCCAGTCCTCCACCGTGCCGATCATCATGCTGACCGCGCGGCACGAAGCGGAGGCCCGCATCGAGGGCCTGCAGATCGGCGCCGACGACTATGTCGCCAAGCCCTTCGAGCCGCGCGAGCTGGCGCTGCGGATCGGCAACATCCTCAAGCGCACCACGCCCCCGCCCGCGGAGGCGCTGGAGCAGGTCGCCTTCGGCCCCTACATCTACCACCTCGGCCGCGGCGAATTGCGCCAGGGCGAGGAGATCATCCACCTCACCGACCGCGAGCGCGAGATGCTGCGAATCCTCGCCGAAAGCCGTGGCGAGACCGTGCCGCGCGGCGCGCTGACCGGCAACGGCACGGTCAATGAGCGCGCGGTGGACGTACAGATCAACCGCCTCCGCCGCAAGATCGAGCGCGATCCCGCCAATCCCCTGTTCCTGCAGGCGGTGCGCGGCGTCGGCTACCGCCTGGTCGCTTCGCCTTAGGGCCGCCATGGCGTTGGATCGAAGCGAACTTCCATCTTTGACCGTCACCCTTCGAGGCTCGCTCACGCTCGCACCTCAGGATGACGGTGATAGACGCGTGCGCACCCCATGAGCACGATCGACGCCGGCCTCACTCTGCTGCGAAGTGCCGCGGGGCGCGTTTCCGCCGCCAATGGGCGGCTGGGCGGCGCCTTCAAGGGCTGGATGCCGACCGGGCTCTACGCGCGCACGCTGCTGATCATGATCGTGCCGATGGTGATCCTGCAGTCGGTGGTCGCCTTCGTGTTCATGGAGCGGCATTGGAACACGGTGACGCGGCATCTCTCGGCCGCGGTGGTGCAGGACATCGCCGCGCTGATCGACGTCTACAAGGGCTATCCGCAGGACAAGGACCGCGCGCAGATCCGCCGCATAGCCCAGCAGCGGCTGGGACTGGTGGTCGATTTCCTCCCCGTCGGCGACATGCCGGCGCCGGGGCCAAAGCCGTTCTTCTCGCTGCTCGATCAATCGCTCTCGGCGCAGATTGGCCGCCAGATCGGCCGCCCCTTCTGGATCGACACGGTCGGGAAGTCCAACCTGGTCGAGATCCGCATCCAGCTCGACGACGCGGTGATGCGGGTGTTCGCGCTGCGCAGCGCGGCCTATGCCTCCAACTCGGAGATCTTCCTGTTCTGGATGGTCGGGACCTCCTCGATCCTGCTCATCGTCTCTGTGCTGTTCCTGCGCAACCAGATCAAGCCGATCCTGCGCCTTGCGGATGCCGCCGAGAGCTTCGGAAAGGGCCGAGAGGCACCGAAGTTCCGGCCGCGCGGCGCGCGCGAGGTACGACGCGCAGCCCATGCCTTCCTGGAAATGAAGGCGCGCATCGAGCGCACCATCGAGCAGCGCACCGCCATGCTCGCCGGCGTCAGTCACGATTTGCGCACCATTCTCACCCGCTTCAAGCTCGAGCTTGCGCTGCTCGGCGACAGTCCCGAGATCGACGCCATGCGCAAGGACGTCGACGAAATGTCGATGATGCTCGAGGATTATCTCGCCTTCGCCCGCGGCGATTCCGGCGAGAATGCACAGCCGACCGACATGGCGATGGCGCTTGAGGAGCTGCGCAATGATGCCGAGCGCCACGGCCATTCCGCCACCGTGGCCTTCCGCGGGCTGCCGGTGGTCACGGTCAAGCCGGCCTCGTTCAAGCGCTGCCTCGCCAACCTCGTCTCCAACGCGGCGCGGCACGCCAACACCATCTCCATCACCGGGCATCGCGATCACCGCTATCTCACCGTGATGGTCGACGATGACGGCCCGGGCATTCCGGCGCACATGCGCGAAGAGGTGTTCAAGCCTTTCCTGCGGCTGGACGGCGCCCGCAACCAGGACGAGGGCGGCACCGGACTCGGGCTCGCGATCGCCCGCGATATCGCCCGCTCCCACGGCGGCGACATCATGCTCGGCGACAGCCCGATGGGCGGCCTCCGCGCCACCGTGCGCGTGCCGGTGTAGGCCGGGCGGCGGCGCTGACGTATTGCATCTATGGGCCTCATGGTTCGAGACGCGCGGCGTTGCCGCGCTCCTCACCATGAGGGTCTGATGTCGTGCCCACGTGTTACGACCTCATCCTGGGGAGTGGTGACAGGCCGCGTCTGGCCCCGACAAGAACGGCGACACGATTTTTCGTTCTCGCCGCGCGATCCGCGCCCGAGCTTTGCATCGACTGGCCCCTCCGAAAATGAGAGGGCGCAGGGAATGCCGGGTGCAGGCTGCACCCATGGCCACCGCGCAAAAAACTGCGCAACGCGCGCGCGTTGACCGACAGGTTCAGCCGGAGCAGTCCGGCATTCCCTGCGCAGTGGTTTTACGGCTTACTCCGCGCTCTCCCCGGTGAGCCAGACTTTGTTGTCACCGTCGCCAGCGAGATGCGGTCACGCATCTTCGCAAAACTTGGCGCCAGCCTTGGGGCGCCAGGACCACACGACTTCGCCGTCCGCTTCCGTATCGTTCGTCTTCGATACATCCGCGTCCACCGCATCCCGCCTCCACGTCCGTGACGTTCGCGACACGCCCCTCTTCAATCGAGGCGGGACGCGGGAAGGATGCGACTGATTTGGGGTGATCACAAAGCGGAATATTTTTGCGCGCGGATCTGGACCACCCAAATCAGCTTGATGCGGCTTGCGAAATCAGTTTTTTGGCGCATGCAATTTTTTAGTCGCTGAAATGCACGCCAGCGAAGCGGCGACGATTTTCTCGAGCGGCAGCCAGATTGTTTGGCCATCCTGGCGAAAGCCAGGCCCCCCCGGCGACCGATGATGCAGACATTCGTTCCAGGTTCCCCAAAAGACTTCGCGGTCCGGCCGCAGACTCTCCTTCGTACAGCCATGCTTTGGTCAAAACTGAGCGGAGTGCTTGAGAGGTCGTCGAGTGGCAAGAGCGATGGGGTCAGGTTGGACTGACGTCCCACGCCAGCCCCTCGACTGAGCATGAACTTTTTGGAAAACCGGCAGGCGCCTTGCGCCAACGCGGCGCTTCGGGTCCGAATCATGCTCTGGTGGAAATCTGACTGCCCTCCTTCGGGTAATTTTGAAACGGGGAAAGGGAGTGCCAATGAATTCCACACCGAACGCCACTGAAGCCGACGGTATGCTGGCCGCGCGTGCGGATGAACGGCTCGCGCATGCCTATGAACAGATCGCGCGCGCCGATGACCAGCTCGCGCGTGTCACCGAACAGCTTTCAAGGCTGGAGCACAGCACGGGGCGCAATCCGTCCGCCGCGCCCGGCCGGCGGGCATCCCGTGGAAGCGCGATGCTGCGTGGCCTCACCGGCCTGCTGCTTGCGGCCGGCATCATTGTCGCTGCGTTCGTTGCGCAGTCGTCCTATGGCAAGCCGCTCAAGCTGATGATCGCCCGATGGGCACCGCAACTGATCTCGACGCCATCGGCGCAGGCGGAGAACGCATCACCTTCCGCGCAGTCCGCCCCACCCCCCGTTCAGGTGGCCGCGGCGGATCCGGCGGCTGCGGACGCAACGCCGGCGGCCCAGACCGCACCGCAGGACGCGGCGCCGCAGGCAATCGCGGCGCCAGCCGCCCCGTCGCTCGCCGAACTGGCGGAGCTCCTGCAGTTGATCGCGCGCGATGTCACAAACCTGCAGCAGGCGATCGACCAACTCAAGACGGACCAGGCCCAGCTCAAGGCGGACCAGGCCCAGATTGCCGGCGACAATGCGAGGGCTGTCGAGCAGCTCAAGGCGGGACAGGACCAAATGACACGCCTGATCGCCAAGCTTTCCGAGCAGAAGGCCTCCGAGCCAAGGGTCTCCCAGCAGACCCCGCGCGCGCCCACCCCAGCGTCGGCAACAGCGCCGGCACCGAGGCCGATCGCCGCCCCGGCGCGCAAGCCCGTTGCAGCGCCTTTGCCGCAACAAGCCAGAGCGCGGCCGCCGGCGCCCATGCTGCCGCCGGATGATCAGTAGAAGTGATCAGAGCGCAAACCCATCACCTTAGCGGAGTCCGTAGGATGGGTTGAGCGCAAGCGAAACCCATCAACCGTCGGCGCAAACGCGATGGGTTTCAGTTCGTTCAACCCATCCTACGGGTAACGCTTTTCGATCACCCCTTCGGCGGCGCCAGCGGCTGGACGATTTCCTTGAACGCCGGCAGCGCCTCGCAACGCGTGGCGTGGGCGGCCAGCGCCGGATAGCGATCGGTATTGAACAGATGCGAATGCGCCTCGCTCGTGAAGCGCAGCACGCAGGCAATCGCGATATCGGAATGGCCGATGCGCTCGCCGAACAGATAGGGGCTCGCCGTTGTCGCGCGCTCCTGCTCCAGCGCATCGAGCGCGCCTGAAATCTGCGCCTCGCAGCGATCGACCCAGAGTTTTAATTGCTCCTTGCGCAGCACGCTCTCGTAAACGAGGCTCACCGACTTGTCGCCAAGACCAGTCGCCAGTGCGATCATGCGCAAATGCCTGCGACGCTCAATTCCGTTGGGCGCGATCATCGCCTTGTCGGGGCCGACGAGTTCATCGAGATAATCGATGATCGCGGCGGAATCGATCAGCGCCTCGCCGTCATCGAGCACGAGCGTCGGCACCCGCCGCAACGGATTATAGGGCGCGATCTTGTCGGCATCGCCGAAGGTCGACCACGGCTTGTGATCGAACTTCAATCCATAAAGCCGCATCGCGATCGCGACGCGGCGGACGAAAGGGGAGTCGTATTGGCCGATGAGGAACATGGTCGATACCTTCTCTCTTCACCCATTCTGCCATACTCCGCCCATGCGGGTATCCAGCATGCCGTGCTGTCGCGATGTTATTACGACGTCTCTGGAATACAGGATCATCCGCTTTCGCGGATGATGGGGGAAATCGCGGCAGCGATCGGCTGCCCCTACCCCCCATCACTCGCCAGCACGCCCCTCACCGCCCTTGCCCAGCCCTTCAGCTTGCGCTCGCGTGTGGCCTGGCTCATGTTCGGTTTGAAGCGATATTCCAAGCGCCAGTTGTCGGCGAATTTTGACGGTTCGGGATAGACGCCGGCGGCAAGGCCCGCGAGATAGGCGGCCCCTAACGCCGTGGTCTCCTGGATCATCGGGCGGTCGACCGGCGCGTTCAAGAGATCGGCGAGGCGCTGCATGGTCCAATCCGACGCCGTCATGCCGCCGTCGACGCGCAGCACGATGTTGGCGGCTTTTGCTTCCGGCCAATCGGCGCGCATGGCTTCCCAGAGGTCGAACGTCTGGTAGCAGACGCTTTCGAGCGCGGCATGCGCGAGCTCGGCCGGGCCGGTGTTGCGCGTGAGCCCGAACAGCGCGCCGCGCACGTTCGGATTCCAATAGGGCGCGCCCATGCCGACAAAGGCCGGCACCAGGTAAACGCTCTGCATGGAATCGGATTGATCGGCGAGCGGGCCGGTTTCGGCGGCCTGCTTGATGATCCCTAAGCCATCGCGCAGCCACTGCACCGCCGAGCCCGCGACGAAGATCGAGCCTTCGAGCGCATAAGTCCGCTTGCCCTGGAGCTGATAGGCGATGGTGGTGAGCAGCTTGTTCTTGGACGCAACAGGCGTGGCGCCGGTGTTGAGGAGCGCAAAGCAGCCGGTGCCGTAGGTCGATTTGATCATGCCGGGCGTGAAGCAGGCCTGGCCGATGGTTGCGGCCTGCTGATCGCCCGCGATGCCAGCGATCGGAATCGCGCCGCCGAACAATTCCGGCAGGCTTTCGCCGAAGCTGGCGGACGAATCCTTCACATCCGGCAGCATCGAGCGCGGCACGCGCAGGATCTTCAGCAGCTCCTCATCCCACTCGCCGGTGTGGATGTTGAAGAGCAGCGTGCGCGAGGCGTTGGTGGCATCGGTCGCGTGCACCTTGCCGCCGGTGAGCCGCCACAGCAGGTAACAATCCACGGTGCCGAACAGCAGCTCGCCGGCTTCCGCGCGGGCGCGGGCGCCGGGGACCTGGTCGAGGATCCAGGCGACTTTTGTCCCGGAAAAATAGGGGTCGATGATCAGGCCGGTTCGCCGCGAAATTTCTGGCTCCAGGCCTTCGGCCTTGAGCCGCGCGCAGATGTCGGCGGTGCGGCGGTCCTGCCAGACGATGGCGCGGTGCACGGCTTGTCCTGTGGCGCGATCCCACACCACGGTGGTCTCGCGCTGGTTGGTGATGCCGATCGCGGCGATGTCTTTTGCCTTCAGGCCCGCCTTCTCCAACGCATGGCGGCAGGTCATGACGGTGGAGGTCCAGATGTCCTCCGGCTCGTGCTCGACCCAGCCCGAGGCCGGAAAGTGCTGCGGGAATTCGGCTTGCGCCACCGCCGCGATGGAAATGTCGCCGCGAAACACGATGGCGCGCGAGGATGTGGTGCCCTGATCGATGGCCAGCACGAAAGACATGGTGGTGATTCCTGGAGATGATTCCTGGCGTTCTTCCCGGAAGGTTTGCTTTACGCCCAAGCAAGCGGATTGGCGGGGCAAGGTCAATATGTGAGCGAGCAGCGATCTTCCGCGGCGCCCTGTCAGGTGTAGGGCTATCGCATATGGCGCCGCCGGATTCTTGCGCCGATGTTTCCGGATCGTCATGGCCGGGCTTGTCCCGCCTGCGGGCCGAAGCCCCTTCGGCGAGGCGAAGGCCCGGCCATCCACGTCTTTCGCCACGCGAAACCAAGACGTGGATGCCCGGGCACAAGGCCGGGCATGACGAGCTTGTGGGCCAACCAGATAAGGCGCACCGAACCTGCAGCGCGATCCGGATATGCGCTAGCCCTGCGACCGCGTGAAAGGCCACCGACGTTTGAGATTCTTGTTTTGCGCATGATCTTTTCGGAACGCCGGTGCCCACTTTGTCCGGATCATGCGCTAATTCTGCAGCCGCACCCCCAGCATCACCACCGTCGCCTTCGAGCTCGCGTTCACCACGTTGGAATCCAGCGCGTCGTAGCGCAGCGTGCCCTTGAGCCAGAGATAGCGGGTCATCTTGTAGATGACATCGCCCTCGATCGAGTAGGTGGTGTCGTTGCGGTTGTCGCCCTGGTAGTCGAGCGTGCCGTAGGTGAACTTGCCGATGCCGGTGAGCCAGCGGCGGAAGTCGTGATCGACCTCGAAGGTATAGGTGTGGATCAGCGTGCCCGAGGTGCCGGGCACGGTGGTCTCGGCGATCTGGGTGTCGGAATAGAATTTGGCCGTGGTGAGCGGGGTCGCGGTCCAGATCAGCGAGGCCGAGGTGAGCAGGCCGTCCAGCCGGTTCAGCCGGGGATCGACATAGTTGCGCGCGGCATAGCCGATCGAGACTTCGCCGGTGATGAGGCGCGTGAATTCGAAGGAGGTGCCGGCCTTGGCATAGCCGCCGGAGGAATCGCGCTGATAGCCGTTGCGGTCGAACTGCAGGTCATGCACGCGGGTGTCGCCCTCGACTTCCGCGAACGGCTTGAGGCCCGGCAGCACCTCATAGGAGATGCGCCCGACCCCGCCATACTGGTTGAAATTGCGGTCGTCGTTGGAGGAGGTGGTGCCGTCGGCGAGCGTCGAGTTCTGGTAGGAGGTGCGGTCGACCGTCGCGCCGCCGGAAATCGTGAGGCGGTTGAAGCGCTGGTCGAAGCCGAGCGTACCGCCGAGGGTCGTGTAGATCGGATAGCTCTTGAGCCCCACCTGCACGTTGGGGCTGCCGGGATTGTCGGTCGCGACGTTCAAGCGGAGCTGCGCGGTGATGTCGGTGTCGCTGGAGACATCGAGCCGCCCGTCGACATGGCCGATGAAATTCGGACGGTCGACATTGGTCGGCGCCGGCGATGCCGCCCCATCGATGGTCGTGGGCAGGCTGCCGCCATAGCCGGTAAAGGAGCCGCGCAGGTCGGCAACCAGCGCGTGACGGTCCCAGTTGGAGACCGCCAGAAACTCCGGCGCGACCACCCAGGACGGCAGGCCGCGCGGCTCGTTGAGGCGGCCGGGATTGCTGTCGTAGCCGCCGGACAATTCCACCGCCGTCTTGACCAGGAACGACCCCGCATAATCGCCGACCGCGCCGAACGGATCATCGTCCAGCTTGAGCCGGCGGCGCGGCGGCTGGCCGGGCACGCTGCCGGCCACCGACGGCGGCACCGGGGGCCTCGCGGCCATCTCCGAAGGCGGGATCGAGAGGCGCAGATCGCCGACCGCATTGACCTGCGGCGGCGGAGGCGGCGGCGTGCCGGGACCGGGCGGCGGTTTGGGCCGCGCCTGCCCCGGATAATATTTCGGCGGCTTGCGCTTGCGATTGAGCGAATCGAAGCCGGCATCGCCGATGCTCTCGCCCGCCGGCAGCCCGAAGGTCGGAGACTGCCCGACCGGTGCCGGCGTGCCGGGCGCGAGCGAGCTCACCTGGTTGGGATTTGGCGGCGAAGACCCTGCCGAATCATCGGCGCTATCGTCGCCGATCTTGCGGAACGGCATCTCCTGCGCCGGGACGAAGGCGCCGCGCTGCGGATTGAACAGGTCGGAGGTCAGCGTCTGGGCGCCGGCGATGGACGGGGCGAAGGCGGCAAGCCCCAGGCAAGCCACGCCCGCGCGCAAGACGAGCGCGCCAGTCTCCCGGCCCCTTTCCGGCCCCCACCCCACGATGAAAAAACCCCAACGAAAACATGCACTTCATTGAACATTTCCGGCCGGGCACGCAGGCCTTGCGGAACATGTCGTTAATGGAGTTAAAACAATTATGGTTAATGACCCGTTGAGGGCGGGACGGGCGCCGTCGCCCCACCTCAACGGGCATGTTAAGCATTGCGTAACTGCCGTCTGGCCTCCTCCCTGGAAAGCGACATGCCTCAAACCAAACCGCTCATGGCGACATCACCCGACCATGCCGACGCCATTCAATCGGCCCTGCGCACGCTGGACGTCGGCTCGAGCGGCATTGCCGCGATGGCCGCAGCCTTGCGCGGCCCGCTGGGCGCGGCCTTTGCTGCCGCGGTCGAGCTGATCCGCCAGGCGCGCGGGCGCGTCATCGTCACCGGGCTCGGCAAGTCAGGCCATGTCGCGCGCAAGATCGCCGCCACGCTGGCCTCGACCGGCACGCCCGCCTTCTTCGTGCACGCAGCCGAAGCCAGCCACGGCGACCTCGGCATGATCACCACGGATGACGTCATCGTCGCGCTGTCCTGGTCCGGTGAGCAGCCGGAGCTGAAGAACCTCGTCAATTACTCCGCGCGCTTTGCGATCCCGATGATCGCGGTAACCTCGAACGCGGAATCGTCGCTGGGTGCGGCGGCGCGGACCGTGCTGGAATTGCCCAGGGTGCGCGAAGCGTGCCCGCACAATCTGGCGCCGACCACCTCGACGCTGATGCAGGCCGCCATCGGCGATGCGCTCGCGATCGCGCTTCTGGAAAGCCGCGGCTTTACGGCGTCGCAATTTGCGAATTTCCATCCCGGCGGCAAGCTCGGCGCCATGCTCAAGCACATCAGCGATCTCATGCACACGGGCGAGGCCGTGCCGATCAAGCCGCTGGGCACGAAGATGGCGGACGCGCTGGTCGAGATGTCGGCCAAGGGCTTTGGCTGCGTCGCCATCGTTGACGGGCGCGGCTGCATTGCCGGCATCATCACCGACGGCGACCTGCGCCGCCAGATGCGGCCCGACCTCATCACCGCCGCGGTCGATGACGTCATGACCAAAAATCCCAAGACCATCGACACCTCATCGCTCGCCAGCGAAGCGATCGAGCTGCTCAATTCGGCCAAGATCACCACGCTGATCGTGACGGAAGCAAACAAGCCGGTCGGGATCTTGCACCTGCATGATCTGTTGCGCGCGGGGGTAGCGTGATTCCTTAATCGCCGTCATTGCGAGCGAAGCGAAGCAATCCAGAGCCACTCAAAGACTCTGGATTGCTTCGTCGCTTCGCTCCTCGCAATGACGTTCAGAGTTGCGGAAACCGCGCCGCGTTCTCTTCCAGCGGCAGGGCGAGCCCGTTCGCCAGATACGCGACCGTGCGATAGAAGCCGCAGAGCAGGATGATCTCCAGGATCTTGGCCTCGTCGTAATGGGCGCGGAGCGCGGCGAATTCCGCCTCGCTCCAGGTGGCGCGGTGATGTAGGGCGTCGACGGCGGCGATCAGCGCCTTTTCGGCTTGCGACCAGCACGACGCCTCAGCGCCATCCTGCACAGTGGCGCGGACCTCGGTTTCGGTGAGCTGCGCGGCCTTTGCGAATATCGCGACATGAACGCCCCATTCGTACTCGCATCTGGCGAGCGCGCAGGTGCGGTCGATCACGATCTCCCGCTCGCGCAATGACAGCGGGCCCGGATCGAGCAGGCTGCTCGCGCGGAACTTGTCCCAGGCGCGCGCATGGCCCGCCATCACACGGAACAGCATCAACGGCGGCGCGCCGCGCATGATGCGATCGAACTGGGCCTGGATCTCGGGCGGGTAAGGCGGACTAAGCGGCGTGATGCGTGACATCGTTGACGACATGGCCGGCCCTGTTGCTACAATTATTGTAGCGATGCTACAATATCCGTAGCGGAGCGACAAGGGAGGGCGGCGTTGCCGAAACGAGCCTTGAAGACGCGCAGCGTGCGCGGCTCACGCACGGGCCGGCCAATCATGGTCCTGCTCGAGCTGTTGGGCCGGCGCTGGAGCTTGCGGATTCTGTGGGAGCTGCGCGGCGACAGGCTGACCTCGCGTGCCTTGCGGGCGGCTTGCGACGAGGCTTCTCCCACAGTGCTGCAGGCGCGCCTGTCCGAGTTGCGCGCGGCCGGTTTCATTGAACTCGCGCCGGCGGAAGGCTATGGACTGACGCCGCTCGGCCGCGAGCTGTGCGAAACCTTTCTGCCGCTGCATCGATTCGCCGAGCGCTGGAGCAGGCGGGAGGAGGACTGACGTTTCTCTCCCCGCAGCGCGGGCGGTTGCCATCACACCAGTGCGTCAACCGATCGCTAAATCCAGCCCTGCAGCTCGCGCAGCACCAATTGGCGGATGACGTCCATGCCGGACGCGCTGTCGTTGAGGCAGGTGATGGCGGAGAACTGCTCGCCGCCATGGTGCTTGAAGATCTCGGCGTTCTCGCCGGCGATCTCTTCCAGCGTCTCCAGGCAATCGGCTGAAAAACCCGGCATCACCACCGCAAGGCGCTTGATGCCCTCCTTCGCCAGCCGCTCGACTGTCTTGTCGGTGTAGGGCTGCAGCCATTCTTCATTGCCGAAGCGCGACTGGAAGGTCATCAGGAGCTTCGAATTGTCGAGGCCAAGCCGCTCGCGGAGCGCTTCCGTGGTCGCGGCGCATTGCGCAGGATACGGATCGCCGGCATCGACATAGGATTTGGGCATGCCGTGATAGGAGGCCAGGATCAGCTCCGGCTCGAACGGCAGCGTCGCAAGATGGGCGTTGACCGAGACCGCGAGCGCCTCGATGTAATTGGGATCGTCATAGTAAGGCGGGCTCACGCGCAGCGTCGGTTGCGCGCGCAAGGACGCGAGCACGCGAAAGGCTTCGTCGCAGACGGTCGCCGACGTCGCCGCGGAGTATTGCGGATAGAGCGGCACCAGCAGAAGACGGTCGCAGCCTCGCGCCGTCAACGCTTCGATGCCCGAACGGATCGATGGGTTGCCGTAGCGCATCGCCCACTCGACCGCGACATGCTTTTGGTCGGCAATGGCGGAGGCGAGTTTCTCGGCCTGCGAGCGGGTAATGGTCTTCAGCGGGGATTCGTTGTTTTCGTTATTCCAGATCTTCTGGTAGTCGCGCGCCTTGATCCTGGGGCGCCTGCGCAGGATGATGCCGTTGAGGATGATCTTCCAGAGCAGTCCCTGGTCTTCGATGACGCGGCGGTCCGACAGGAACTCCTTCAGATAAACGCGCACGCCCTCGGCGTCGGCGGTGTCAGGCGTGCCGAGATTGACCAGAAGCACGCCGACGCGCGGCAGGCTCGGCGTGGCCGACGTCTTCACGCCTTGCATCGCGCTTTCCTTCGCGCTCTCCCTGGGAAGCACCGCCGTCATAGCGTGAGCTGGATTGGCGCCTTGCACCATCCTTGTCAAGCCAAGCCGCCGTTGGCTGGATCATGATCCGATTGGACGAAATCGGATCATGATCTCATCTCTTTGTTTGAGCATGATCTTTTCGGAAAACCGGTTTCCACTTTTCCGGATCATGCTCTAGTGTCCCGCGCGGATTGGCGGGGTGACGAATGACGATCGCCGAATACTGCGTTTTCGCCAGCGTGGCGCTCTACTTTTTGACGATCGTCCCGATCAAATGGCTGGGATTTCGCGATTATGACAATTCAAAACCGCGCGATCCCGCCTTTTATGAAGACGGGATCCGCGCCCGCGCATTGGGCGCGCACCAGAACGGCATCGAGGCGTTCCCGTTCTTTGCAATCGCCGTGCTGCTCGCCGAATTCCGCGGAGCGCCGCAGGGCCTGATCAACGAATTGGCGGTGCTGTTCCTGATCGTGCGGATGGCCTATGTGCTGACCTATATCGGCAACCGCCCCAGCCTGCGCTCGATCCTCTGGAGCGTCGGCTTCATCATCAATGTCGCCATCTTCTTCCTGCCGCTGATCCGCGGCTACCTGCCGATCTGAAGTTCGCCCCCCGCGCGATTTTTCGTTCCGCGTTTGATCTCATCCCTGCGCGGCCCGGCCGAATTGGCTTCACCGGAAAAATTACCTATACGGCGGGCAGGATTTAGACCGACGAGAAGGCGCCTCGCGAAGGCCGCCGGGAGATTCTGATGACGTTGAACGGCTCGACGTTCGAGAGCACGACGAGGGACCCTCACAACTTCCGCACCGCCTTGCAATCGAGCGTGCGGGCCGCGGCGGAGTGGCTGATCGAGCACCAGAAGCCGGATGGACACTGGGTGGGACGCGCGGAATCGAACGCCTGCATGGAAGCGCAGTGGTGCCTCGCGCTCTGGTTCATGGGGCTCGAAAATCACCCCTTGCGCAAGCGCCTGGGGCAGTCGCTGCTCGATACGCAGCGGCCGGACGGCGCCTGGCAGGTCTATTACGGTGCGCCGAATGGCGACATCAACACCACGGTGGAGGCTTACGCCGCGCTGCGCTCGCTCGGCTATCGTGATGATGAGCCTGCGCTGGTTCGCGCCCGCCAATGGATCGCCGCGAAAGGCGGCCTGCGCAACATCCGCGTCTTCACCCGTTACTGGCTCGCCTTGCTCGGGGAGTGGCCGTGGGAGAAGACGCCGAACATTCCGCCGGAGGTCATCTGGTTTCCGGTCTGGTTTCCGTTCTCGATCTACAATTTTGCGCAATGGGCGCGCGCAACCCTGATGCCGATCGCCCTGCTCTCGGCACGCCGCCCGAGCCGTCCGCTGCCGCCTGAAAACCGGCTCGACGCGCTGTTCCCCGAAGGACGCGACAAGTTCGATTACGAACTGCCGATCAAGGCCGGCGCGGGCGGTTGGGACAAGTTCTTCCGCGGCGCCGACAAGGTGCTTCACGCCCTGCAGAACCTCGGTAACCGGCTGAACCTTGGGCTGTGGCGCAACGCGGCGGTCAGCCGCGTGACCGAATGGATGATCCGGCATCAGGACTACGACGGCGCCTGGGGCGGAATCCAGCCGCCCTGGATCTACGGGCTGATGGCGCTTTATGCGGAGGGCTATCCCGTCAACCATCCGGTCCTGGCCAAGGGCCTCGATGCTCTGAACGACCCCGGCTGGCGGGTCGACGTAGGGGATGCGACCTACATCCAGGCCACCAACAGTCCGGTCTGGGACACGATCCTGACGCTGCTCGCCTTCGACGATGCCGGCGCGATCGGCGATTATCCGCAAGCCGTCGAAAAGGCGGTGCAGTGGGTGCTGGACCGGCAGGTGCGCGTGCCCGGCGACTGGTCGGTGAAGCTTCCTCACGTCAAGCCGGGCGGCTGGGCCTTCGAATACGCCAACAACTACTATCCCGATGTCGATGATACGGCGGTGGCGCTGATCGCGCTGGCACCGCTGCGTCATGATCCGAAATGGAAGGCCAGGGGCATCGAGGAAGCGATCCGGCTCGGCGTCGACTGGCTGGTCGGCATGCAGAGCAGAGGCGGCGGCTGGGGCGCTTTCGACAAGGACAACGACAAGAAGATCCTGACCAAGATCCCGTTCTGCGATTACGGCGAAGCGCTCGATCCGCCGTCGGTCGACGTCACCGCGCATGTCATCGAGGCGTTCGGCAAGCTCGGCATGTCGCGCCAGCATCCCTCGATCGTTCGCGCGCTGGACTTCATCCGTCGTGAGCAGGAGCCCGATGGCCCCTGGTTCGGCCGCTGGGGCGTGAACTATGTCTACGGCACCGGCGCCGTGCTGCCGGCGCTCGCGGCGATCGGCGAGGACATGAGCCAGCCGTTCATCGGCAAGGCCTGCGACTGGCTGGTCGCGCATCAGCAGGACAATGGCGGCTGGGGCGAGAGCTGCGCGTCCTACATGGATATCAAGGCGGTTGGCCGCGGCACCGCGACCGCATCGCAGACGGCATGGGCGCTGATGGCCCTGCTCGCCGCCAATCGGCCTGGGGATCGCGAGGCGATCGAGCGCGGCTGCATGTTCCTGGTGGAGCATCAGTCCGGCGGCACCTGGCGCGAGCCGCAGTTCACCGGCACCGGCTTTCCCGGCTATGGCGTCGGCCAGACCATCAAGCTCACTGACCCGTCCTTGCCCGGCCGCCTGATGCAGGGCCCCGAGCTCTCGCGCGCGTTCATGCTGCGCTATGACATGTACCGGCACTACTTCCCGCTGATGGCGCTGGGCCGCGCCGTGCGGCCGCAGGCACATGGGCAGGCCGTAGCGGCGGTCAAGACGGCGGAAGCAGGTGCCGCCGCGAGCGGCTAGAGCGTTTCACGATTTGGCGGAAGCGTAACCTGCGTTGGCGAAATAGTTGCTGCATTCGCGGGGCTGGATAGTTGTGACGAGGTCGCCGATGCAACGCCAAGTGTCTTCGATGGTGCGCTTCTGGGCGATGCGCATCCAATGCTTGATCTTGGCAAAGGCCTGCTCGATCGGATTGAGATCTGGTGAGTAAGGCGGCAGGTACCAGAGCCTGGCGCCGGCGCCGCGGATGATGCGGCGCAGAGCGGCCGACTTATGGCTGCCGAGATTGTCCATGATGACGATGTCGCCGGGCTTGAGAACGGGAACGAGTTGCTGTTCGACATAAGCTCGGAAGCACTCGCCGTTGATCGGCCCGTCGAAGACGCAAGGGGCCGTGAGACCATTGCAGCGCAGAGCGCCGAGAAAAGTCAGCGTTCGCCAGTGGCCGTGCGGGGCAAAACCTCGCACCCGCTCGCCCTTCGGTCCCCATCCGCGCAGCGGGGCCATGCTGGTTTTGATCCAGGTCTCGTCGATGAAAACCAGGCGCTGGGGATCCAAGCTGGCCTGCCATGACCGCCAGCGTCGCCGCCGACGCGCAACGTCAGCGCGGCCTTGCTCGAGGGCGAACAGCGTTTTTTTGAATCGCAGTCCTTCGCGCCGCAGGAATGTCCAGACCGCATTGTGCGAGACCTTGACCCCGCGCGCGGCGAGTTCGTCCTTCAGCTTGTGCAGCGTCAGATGCGGCGTCTGTCGGATCCGCTCTTTGATGAAAGCGCGGTGTGGTTCCAGCACCGGCTTGCGATGCCCGCCCATTTTGCCCGGGCTCACCGAGCCGGTCGCCCGATGGCGCTGCGACCACTTCACCACCGACGACACTGCAACACCAAACCGTGCCGCTACCGTACGGCAGCTCTCGCCAGCTGCCACCGCCGCCACCACTCGCTCTCGCAGATCATTGGAAAGAGGTCGGCTCATCAGATGCTGGCCCCCAGCCCAGCCAGCATCTTGAATCACAAACCAACCCTCAGGGGAATCCCTCCCGATTCAGCCTAGCCATGAATTGCTCTAGGGCATGAGGACATTGGGTTGAACTGTCCCGCTCGCTTCATCTCTCCGCGCCGGGGAGATGGAGCGAGTTCGCGGATGCCTGACTTGCGCGATCACAGCAATCGAGCCCGAGCCTACTGACGAACATCGCGCCGGCGCTAGGACCTGCCCGCTCTCACGCCGCCTTCGCGTCGTCCAACAATCCACGCCGGCGCAAGAGCGCGTCGGCCTCCGGCTCCCGGCCGCGGAAGGCGACATAGGCCGCTTCCGGATCGACCGAGCCGCCCGAGGAATAGATGTCGTCGTGCAGGCGCTTGGCCACGGCCGGATCGAAGATGTTGCCGGCCTCCTCGAAGGCGCCGAAGGCATCGGCGTCCATCACCTCCGACCACATGTAGCTGTAATAGCCGGCCGCATAGTAGCCGCCGGAGAACAGGTGGCCGAATTGCTGCGGCCGGTGCCGCATCGCGATCTCCTCGGGCATGCCGATCTTCTCCAGCTCCGCGCGCTCGAAGGCGCGCACGTCCTGCACGTTTGAAGCCGGCTGGGTATGGAATTCGAGATCGATCAGCGCGGAGGAGACGAACTCCACGGTGGCAAAGCCCTGGTTGAACTTGCGCGCGGCCAGGAAGCGCTGGAGCAGGTCCTCCGGCAGCGGCTCGCCGGTCTCGTAGTGCCGGGCGAACTTCTGCAGCACCTGCGGCTGCTCCTGCCAGTGTTCGTAAAGCTGCGAGGGCAGTTCGACGAAGTCGGTAAAGACGCTGGTGCCCGACAGCGAGGGGTAGGTCACGTTGGACAGCATGCCGTGCAGCCCATGGCCGAACTCGTGAAACAGCGTCCGCGCCTCGTCCGGCGACAGCAGCGAAGGCTGGCCCTCCGCCCCCTTGGCGAAGTTGCAGACGTTGATGACGAGAGGCGCGACCTCGCCGTCCAGCTTCTGCTGGTCGCGCAGCGAGGTCATCCAGGCGCCGGAGCGTTTTGACGGCCTTGCAAAGTAGTCGCCATAGAACAGCGCCTTGTGGCGGCCGCTCGCGTCATTGACCTCCCAGACCCGCACATCCGGGTGCCAGACCGGGATGTCCTTGCGCTCGGTGAAGGTGATGCCGAACAGGCGCGTGGCGCAGTCGAAGGCGGCCTCGATCATGTTGTCGAGGGGCAGATAGGGCTTGATCGCCGCGTCGTCGAAATTGGCCTTGGCCTGCCTGAGCTTCTCGGCATAGTAGCGCCAGTCCCAGGCCGCGAGCTTGAAATTGCCGCCATCCTTTTGGATCAAGTCCTGCAGCTCGTCGCGGTCGGCAAGGGCGCGGGCCCGCGCCGGCTGCCAGACCCGCTCCAGGAGGCCGCGCACGGCCTCGGGCGTCTTGGCCATCGAATCCGCGAGGCGGTAGGCGGCGAAGGTCGGATAGCCGAGCAGCTTCGCGCTCTCCTCGCGCAAGCTGAGGATTTCCAGGATGACGGCATTGTTGTCATTGGCGTTGCCGTTGTCGCCGCGGGCGATGAAGGCCTTGAACACCTTTTCGCGCAGGTCGCGCCTGGCCGACGTCTGCAGGAACGGCTCGACCGAGGAGCGCGACAGCGTCACGATCGCCTTGCCGGGCATGCCCCGCTCCTCGGCGGCGGCCTTGGCGGCGGCAATGAAGGTGTCGGAGAGCCCTTCGCGATCGTCCTCGCCGAGCTCGAGGAACCATTCCTGCTCATCGGCAAGCAGATGATGGCTGAAGGTGGTGCCGAGCTGGGCGAGCCGCTCGTTGATCTCGGCCATCCGCTTCTTGCCGTCCTCGGAAAGGCCCGCGCCGGCGCGCTGGAAGCGGGTGTAGGTGCGCTCGAGGAGCCGCATCTGCTCGCCCGTCAGCTTCAGGCCGTTGCGGTTGTCGTGCAGCATGGCGATGCGGCCGAACAGCACACCGTTCATCATGATCGGATTCCAGTGCCGCGCCATCCGCAACGAGACCTGCTCGTCGAGCTTGAGGATCTCCGGGTTGGAATGGGCCGAGACCAGGTCGTAGAACACGGCCGAGATCTTGTTGAGCAACTTACCGGAACGTTCCAGCGCCGTGATCGTATTGTCGAAGTCCGGGGTCGTCGGGTCGTGGGTGATGGCGGCGATCTCGGCGGAATGATCGGTGAAGGCCTGCTCGAAGGCCGGCAGGAAATGCTCCGGCGTGATCTCGTCGAACGGCGGCGTCTGATGCGGCGTCTCCCAGCCCTTCAAAAGCGGGTTGTCACGCGCTTGCGGAAGCATCGTCGTCTGCAGGATTTCTACCATCGGAATTATCCGTTTTGTCGCTTAAAACCTTGGGCCAGATATAGCACGCGATGGGGCTTTTTTGGGCCTTTTCCGCTTGATACAGCAGCACTTTTCGGGGAGATTGCCCCCCGAAAAAGCCAGGATGAAGCCATGAGTTCGCAGAGCCCCGAAACCACCTCCACCTCTCGCCGGATCGTCTGGACGAGCGTCGTCACTGTGATCAGCGCCGCGATCCTGATCGGCGCCGAAGTGTTCGGCGCGGCGTTCGCCGGCGGCTGGGCGCTCGCCATCCTGTTCGATCTCGGCGACACCGGCGCGCACATCCTGCAGGCGCTCTTGTTTGCCTTCGGCGTGTTCGTGATGATCGCGTTCGTCCGCAACGCCTCGCGCGTCGAACCGTTCACGCGCCGCGCGTAAGTTGTTCGATGCAAGAAAGCCTTGTGCCATCGGCACAAGTGCGACGTCGCTCTCTCGCAAAGGCTTGTAGCTCGCGCGCAAAGACTTAACGCACGTTCATCTTCGATGCTCACGCGCGCGCGATCGCAAGTTCGCGTTAGGCAAACTTGTCCTCAGCCTAAAAATTTTCTTGCGAAGCAGAGTCAAAGAGCTTATCTCAACGCTTGCCCAATTTCGCACGTGCCTGTGGTCGTGTGTCAGTCGGTAGGTATCCGGACAAGAGGCCGGACAGCCGCCAAGGGATGAAGAACCGAGGGTCGCTCAAGGCCGAGACTCAACCGAGACAACGTTGGGTCGAACGCTCGAGAGGCCAGCATCTCTCTCAAGGGATGCCGTTGAAGGTCACTTCCTCCCTTGCAACCGTGACTGGCAGCCGGAGGCGAACCGGCGCACCTCGTTCTCAACGGGGGACGCGACTTAAAGCAACGACGGAGCGGGCTTTTTTGGTCTCTACCGGCAGTCCAACGCCGGCGCGGGCTACTGAAAAGGCTTGTCCTTCATTGCCAGGTGAGCGGGCGGGAAAATTCCCAACCAATCCACGGCAGCACAATTCGGTCTGGGTTCTTTAGGCCCTGTCGCGCCTCCATCGCGTCGGCAGCGCCGAAGCATCCACGTCCGAGAACGTTTTGAACGGGTCTCGTCGCTTGAGGCCGTTTGGAGGGGTGCTATGACCGAACGCATCAGGGAATTCCTGCGCGATCGCCGCAACAAGGGTCTCGACACCGAGCCCTGTCTCGTCGTCGACCTCGAGGTCGTGCGCGACAACTATCTGAGCTTTGCCAAGGCGCTGCCGGACAGCCGCGTGTTCTACGCGGTGAAGGCCAATCCCGCGCCTGAGGTGCTGGCGCTGCTCGCCTCGATGGGCTCCTGCTTCGATACCGCGACGGTGGCCGAGATCGAGATGGCGTTGGCCGCCGGTGCGACGGCCGACCGCATCTCCTATGGCAACACCATCAAGAAGGAGCGCGACATCGCGCGCGCCTTCGCGCTCGGCATTCGGCTGTTCGCGGTCGACTGCGCCGCCGAAGTCGAGAAGGTCGCGCGGGCCGCTCCCGGCGCGCGGGTGTTCTGCCGCATCCTCTATGACTGCGCCGGCGCCGAATGGCCGCTGTCGCGTAAGTTCGGCTGCGACCCCGAGATGGCGGTCGAGGTACTCGACCTCGCCAAGCGGATGGGTCTGGAGCCCTGCGGCATCTCCTTCCATGTCGGCTCGCAGCAGCGCAAGGTGAAGGCGTGGGACCGCGCGCTGGCGATGGCCGCGACCGTGTTCCGCGACTGCGCCGAGCGCGGCATCAACCTGTCCATGGTCAACATGGGCGGCGGCTTCCCGACCAAGTATCTGAAGGATGTGCCGCCGGTCGTGCAGTATGGCCGGTCGATCTTCCGCGCGCTGCGCAAGCATTTCGGCAACCAGATCCCGGAGACCATCATCGAGCCGGGACGCGGCATGGTCGGCAATGCCGGGGTCATCGAGTCCGAGGTCGTGCTCATCTCCAGGAAGAGCGACGAAGACGAGGTGCGCTGGGTGTACCTGGACATCGGCAAGTTCGGCGGGCTGGCCGAGACCATGGACGAGTCGATCCGCTACGCCATCCGCACCCCGCATGACGGAGCCGAGATGACGCCCTGCGTGCTCGCCGGGCCCACCTGCGACTCCGCGGACGTGCTCTACGAGAAGATCCCGTATCCGCTCCCGGTGACGCTCGAGATCGGCGACAAGGTGCTGATCGAGGGGACCGGGGCCTATACGTCGACCTACTCGTCGGTGGCCTTCAACGGCATTCCGCCGCTCAAGACCTACCACATCTGAGCACCCTCCGCGGTGCGGAGGAGATGAGAGAGCGGGAGCCGATGCGTCGGCTCCCTCCCAACAAACAGATTTGCCGACGACGCTTGGGCTGCGTGGCTTTGCGCACGCGAACCAAGCGGGGACTGACGTGCCATGACCGACTTGCGGAACACCCCCGTTGCCCTCCCCTCGCAAGGCGCTTCGTTCGCGATCCGTGCGGAGCGTGCTTCCGACATCGTTGCGCGTGAAGCGCTGCTGGATGCCTGCTTTGGCGAAGACCGCCATACGCGCACCTGTCAGCGCCTGCGCGACGGACGGGCGCCTGCCGACGGCCTTGCCCTCTCGGCGGTGCGCGAGGGCAAGCTTGTGGGGACCGTGCGGTTGTGGCACGTCAGCGCCGGGGGAGTCCCGGCGCTCGTTCTCGGCCCGCTTGCGGTGGATCCTGATTGCCGCAAGCTTGGTGTCGGGGCCGCGCTGATGGCCCGCGCGCTTGCGGCGGCTCGTGCGCGCGGCCATCGCGCGGTCATCCTGCTGGGCGATGAGCCCTATTACGCCCGCTTCGGCTTCTCGACCGCGAAGACCGCCGAACTCATGCTGCCCGGCGCCTTCGAACGCGAGCGCCTGCTCGGCCTCGAATTACGAGAAGGTGCGCTGGACGGTGCCTGGGGCATGATCGTGCCAACCGGCGCAGCGGCCAAAGCCAGGATCAAGGCCGGGGCGGCCCGCGCGAAGAAGGCCGCGCGGCTGGTCCCGCACGCGGCCTGAGGTCCCGACCATGGCATTCGCAAACCGGCCAACGCCGCGCCGGGTCGAACCCTCGTTCGCGCGCAGCATCATCACCACGATCGTCGTGGTGATGGTGGCGGTCATGATCGTCAGGGACATTCTGGTCCGCCGCTGGGGCGGCGAAAGAGGCCCCCAGTCCGACGTGACACAGCGTTCGCACTGAGATAGCCAAGCCTTTTATTGGATCGCGCCGGCCCCGCTGGCCGCCAGGGAACCCCAGCAAGCGGAGGTATTTAATGTCACGCCGTCTGATTTCGACCGGCTCCCCGTTTGAAAAGACCGCCGGCTACAGTCGCGCGGTGGTCGACGGCGATTTCTGCTTTGTGGCCGGCACCACCGGCTACGACTACGCCACCATGACCATGCCTGCCGATGTCACAAGCCAGTCACGCAACTGCTTCAAGACCATCGAAGCCGCCTTGAAAGAAGCGGGCTTTTCGATGGGCGACATCGTCCGCGCGACTTACTACCTCACCGACGTCAAGGACGCCGATGCCCATTTCGCGGTCTGCGGCGAGTACTTGGGCGAAATCCGACCGGCCGCGACGCTGCTCGTGGTCGCCGCGCTTCTCAAGCCCGAGATGAAAGTCGAGATCGAAGTCACGGCCAAGCGCCGCTCCAACTGACCTGCCCTTCGCAAGCACATTTTCGGAGAAACGAAAGCCCATGAGCCCACCCCAGCAGATCCACGCCAAGATTTCCGGCCCCATCGTCATGATCGGCTTCGGCTCGATCGGCAAAGGCACGCTGCCCCTGATCGAACGGCATTTCGATTACGACAAGTCCCGCTTCGTCATCATCGATCCGCATGAGGACGGCGAGCTCGCCAAAAAGCATGGCGTGCGCTTCATCAAGCAGGCGGTGACCCGCGACAATTATCGCGAGTTCCTGGTGCCGCTGCTCACCGAAGGCGGCGGTCAGGGCTTTTGCGTGAACCTCTCGGTCGACACGTCCTCAGTCGATATCATGACACTGTGCCGGGAGATCGGCGCGCTCTATATCGACACCGTCGTCGAGCCCTGGGCCGGCTTCTATTTCGACAAGAGCATGGGCGTGGAAAAGCGCTCCAACTACGCGCTGCGCGAGACGCTGCTGGAGGCGCGCCGCAAGAGCCCGGGCGGTGTGACCGCGGTCTCCACCTGCGGCGCCAATCCCGGCATGGTGTCCTGGTTCGTGAAGCAGGCGCTGCTCGACATCGCGCGCGACACCGGCGTCGAGCTCACCGAGCCGAAGAGCCGCGAAGGCTGGGGCCTGCTTGCGCAAAAGCTCGGAGTGAAGGGCATCCATATCGCCGAGCGCGACACCCAGCGTTCCAAGAAGCCGAAGCCGATGAATGTGTTCGTCAACACCTGGTCGGTGGAAGGCTTCGTCTCCGAGGGCCTGCAGCCGGCCGAGCTCGGCTGGGGCACGCATGAGACGTGGATGCCGGAGAACGGCGCCACTCATGCCTATGGCTGTGGGGCGGCCATCTACCTGCAGCAGCCCGGCGCCAACACCCGCGTGCGCTCCTGGTGCCCGACCCCCGGCGCGCAATATGGCTTTCTGGTCACCCACAACGAGTCGATCTCGATCGCGGACTACTTCACGGTGCGCGACGGACAGAAGGTGGTGTACCGGCCGACCTGCCACTACGCCTATCACCCCGCGAACGATGCGGTGCTGTCGCTGCACGAGATTTTCGGCGCCGCCGGCAAGATGCAGCCGAAGTGGCACATCCTGGACGAGAACGAGATCGAGGACGGCATCGACGAGCTCGGCGTGCTGCTCTACGGCCATGCCAAGAACGCCTATTGGTACGGCTCGCAGCTCTCGATCGAGGAGACGCGCCGCATCGCGCCCTACCAGAACGCCACCGGCCTGCAGGTTTCTTCCGCCGTGCTCGCCGGCATGGTGTGGGCGCTCGAAAACCCGAACGCCGGCATCGTCGAGGCGGACGAGATGGATTTCCACCGCTGCCTGCAGATCCAGCGGCCCTATCTCGGCCCGGTGAAAGGTTTTTACACCGACTGGACGCCGCTGACCGACCGGCCCGGCCTGTTCCCGGAGGACATCGACGGCAGCGACCCCTGGCAGTTCCGGAACGTGCTGGTGCGTTGACCCCGAAGGTGTCATCCCGGGATGCGCGCCAAAGGCGCGCAGACCCGGGATCTCGAGGTTTGGGGCACGAGATTCCGGGTTCGGCGCTTTCGCACCGCCCCGGAATGACCGCGCGCTACTTCGCGAGATAATCGAACGCGACAGTCCCAAGTCCGAGCGTCAGGTCCGCCTTGAAATGCAGCGCCGAGACGACCTCGCGCACCGGCAGCCGCGCGACGTCGGCCAGCGCGTGCGGAAACAGGCCGAGCGCGGCGGGACCGGTCCAGGCCTCCTTCAACGTGATCTCCTCGAGATAATAGCGCGCGAGTTCGCAGACCCGCGCAGTGCCGTCGACGTGGGGAATGATCTTCAAAATGAAGTTCGGCACCCTCATCCCCTTCAGCACCGTCTCGTGGTCGACGGGGCGGTGCTTGTAGCCCATGGTGCCTGAGGCGCAGAGCACCGAGCCGTAATGCAGCGTGCCGACCAGCACGTCGCTCTCCACCTCGATCTTGGGCCGCGCCAGCTTTTTCGGAAAACCCCAGAGCTCGCGTCCGCCGGCGATCGGGCCCTCGTCGTCCAGATACATCGAGTGGACATAGACGCCCTCCTCGCCCTTGAAGCGCACCGGGATCACCTGCCCGGTCTCGGTGTAGTCGCCGAAACCGGTGGAGTCGGGCATGCGGATGAACTCGTAATTGACCAGCGACTTTGCGACCTCGAGCGGCTCCGGCACCACCGCTTGGAGCGCTTCCGCGTCGGTGCGATAGGTGATGACGAAATATTCCCGGTTGAAGAAGCGATAGGGCCCCGGCGGAAACGACGGGTTGGTGAGCGGCATGGAATAGGCGCTGCGCCTGATGTCCTCGATCTTCATGAGCTTACCCCTGTCAATCGCGATGCGCGGATTATGAATGGGTCGCGCACGACTGGCGAGGTCGTAAAGGAGGCAGCCGACGACGGAATCTGGCGCGGATGTCGTACCCGCGTCATAAATGTGACGCTGTTCTGGGTGCGTCCACACGCTCCTCCATCATCATCCGCGAAAGCGGACGATCCAGTATTCCAGAGAGACCAATGAACCGAGAGAACACGGCGTACTGGATCGCCCGGTCAAGCCGGGCGATGACATCGAACTTGTGACGGGTCTTCTGACGTCGCGCGCGAGAGGGATGTCCCTACTTCGCCTTCTCTGACGGATTGATCGGCGGCGCCACCTTCTCCGCCGGCGCGGGCGGCAGCACGGGCTTGGCGCCTTCCTTCTGGGCCTGCGCATCGGGGCGCGCGGGCTCGGGCGCCGGTGTCGTGGGCCGTGTGCCGCCGGGCTTTGGCTCGGCCGGCTTGCTGCTCTGCTCAGGCGCGGGCGTACCTTGCAGCGGCGGCGTGCCCGGCGTGCTCTCGGCGAACTGTTGCGGGCCGCGCGCCACGATTTCAGCAAGCGAGAGGCCCGACATCACCACGCCCGCCGCAACCAGGGCCGCGGCAAGGGCCAGATGTCGGTTGATCTCGCGTTTCCGCTCGTCTGTTGGCATCGCGCTCGACCTGCAAGAGGATCCGGCGAGATCAACGACCGGTGGAGGCCAATGTTCCGCGCTGAAACTGGACGGAACCTAAAGCGCGATGACATGGGGTTGAAGCGTCATTGCGCTTTAGCTCTTTGAGCGAGCATGATCTTTTCGGAAAACCGCTACACGCTTTTCCAGATCATGATCAGAGCTCCAGCATGCCGCCATTCCCCTCTTCGTCGGCGAAGGCGAGCCACGTGCCCTTTGCGTTCCATGCGAGCGCCGAGACGGCCGGCGCGCCGTTCCGGCGCACCAGGATTTCCGCGCCGTCGTCCAGCCGCACCATCAGGATGGTGCCGTCGCTGTAGCCGGCCGCAAGCACGCCATCCCTTGGATGACAGGCGACGGCGGCGACCCGCGCCTGCAGGGGCGCGAGCATCGCGGGCCCCTTGCCCATCGGGCCGTCCTTGCCGGCGAACGGCCACACGATGACGGTGTCGGCGCCCGAGGTCGCCAGGAGCTTGCCGTCCGCGCTCCACGACATCGATTTGACGCGCGCCGGATAGCCGGTCATGCGCATGTGGCGGTTGTCCGACAGGCGCCAGCCATGCAGCGCCGGCTCATGCATCGCGGTGACCAGAAACTTGTTGTCCGGACTGAAGGTGACGGCAAGATGCGATCCCGCCCAGGCCAGGAATTCCGGTGTCGCCGCCATGTTGGGAAACCACAGCGTCGCGCCGCCGTAATGGGCGATCGCGAGCCGAAGCCCCTTCGGCGCGAAGGCGAGCCCGCCGACGGTGGAGGGCACCTCCAACGATTTCTCTTCGCCCTTGGGGCTGCGAATGAACGCCGTCTTGCCCGCCGACCAGGCGATCGTGCCGTCGGCATGCAGCGCGACATTGTCGATCCAGCGCCGCTTGGGATCGGTCGCCAGCGTTACGACCTCGCCCTTGGCATCGAGAGCAACCACCTTGCCGTCATCGCCGCCCATGACGATGCGCTCGCCGTCGGAAGCGGCGCTCAGGATGCCGCCGCCATGGACCGCGACCTTGGCGATCTCGCCCTGCCGGTCCACCAGCGCGACATTCTCCTCGCCGCACACGAACGCCGCGCGGTCGCCGAGAAAATGGAGCGATGCGACAGGCGCGCCGATCGCGACCGGGCGGACCCGCTCGGTGACCGACGCGATGGAGGCCTGGTCCGCGCTCATCACGAGGCGATGCAGGCTTCGAAGCCTTCGCGAATGGCCTTTTCCGGCAATTCACGACCAATGAAGACGAGGCGGCTCTCGCGCGTCTCGCCCTCGTTCCACTTCCGCTGGTGATCGCCTTCCAGCATCATGTGCACGCCCTGGAAGACGTAGCGGTCGTCATCGCCCTTGAACGAAAGGATGCCCTTCGAGCGCAGGATCTTCTGCCCCTCGAGCTGAACCAGGTTCTGCAGCCAGGGCATGAACACCGTCGGATCGAGCGGCTTGTCGGTGCGAAGCGATAAGGATTGCATCTCCTCGTCGTGATAGTGCTTCAGGCCATGATCGTGATCGTGGTGGTGATGATGGTGATCATGGCCGTCATGGTGGTGATGATCATGGTCGTGATCATGATCATGCTCGTCGGCCTCCAGGAAATCCGGCTCGATGTCGAGGATGCGGTCGAGATCGAAGGCACCGCGCTCCAGCACATCCGACAGCGCGACCTTGCAGCGCTCGGTGCGGTGCAATTTCGCGTAAGGATTGATGCCGCGGATGCGCGCCTCGACTTCGGCGAGCTCAGGCCTGGTCACGAGGTCGGTCTTGTTGAGCACGATCACGTCGGCAAAGGCGATCTGGTTCTTGGCCTCGGGCGCATCCTTCAACCGGTCGGACAGCCATTTGGCGTCGGCCACTGTAACCACCGCGTCCAGCCGTGCGTTGCTCTGCACGTCCTCATCGACGAAGAAGGTCTGCGCCACCGGCGCCGGATCGGCAAGGCCCGTGGTCTCGACGATGATGGCGTCGAACTTGCCGCGGCGCTTCATCAAGCCGCTCATGATGCGCACGAGATCGCCGCGCACGGTGCAGCAGATGCAGCCATTGTTCATCTCGAACACTTCCTCATCGGCGCCGATGATGAGGTCGTTGTCGATGCCGATCTCGCCGAATTCGTTGACGATGACGGCGTATTTCTTGCCGTGGTTTTCCGACAGGATGCGGTTGAGCAGCGTGGTCTTGCCGGCGCCGAGATAGCCGGTCAGCACGGTCACGGGGATCTTTTCTGACGTCGTTTCAGACATACTTGCGAAAACCTCAGAGTGTCCTAGGGAACTGGCATTGCGGCGCCGCCGGCGGCAGGGAGGCCCCCGCCCCTCAAGGGGCAAGCGCGCTGGTCAGGGCCTTTATATTGTGCCTGACCAGGGCAATGTAAGTGGGAACAGGGCCGTTTTCATCGGTCAAACTGTCGGAATAGAGGGTCCCGCCGATCTTGGCCCCGGTCTCCTGCGAGATCCGCCGCATCAGCCGGTCGTCACTGATATTCTCCAGGAAGACGGCCGGGATTTGATCCTTTTTAACCTGGGCGATGATGGTGGCGATATCGCGCGCGCTCGGCTCGGATTCAGTGGAGACGCCGAGCGGCGCGATGAACGCGATGCCGTAATCCCTCGAGAAGTAGGCGAAGGCGTCATGGGTGGAGATCACCTTGCGCCGCTCGGGCGGGATCTTGTCGATTGCCGCGCGCACCTCGCGGTCGAGCCCGTCGAGCTCGGCCAGATAGGCCTGCGCATGCGTGCGAAAATAATCGGCGTCCGCGGCGTCAGCCTCGACCAGCGCATCGCGGATGTTTTCGACATAGGTCTTGGCGTTTTGGACGGATTGCCAGGCATGCGGATCGACTTGCGAGCCCAGCTTGAGCGGGCTGATGTCCTCGGTCGCCGTGACGGTAGCCGCCTTGCTGCCGGACGATTGCAAGAGCCGCGGCAGCCAACCCTCCAGGCCGAGCCCGTTGACGATGACGAGCCGCGCATCGGCGACCTTCCTCGCATCGGTCGGCGCCGGCGTATAGACATGGACATCGCCATTGGCGCCGACCAGTGTCGCCACGTCGACGCGGTCGCCGCCGACATTGCGGACGAAGTCGGCGAGGATCGAGAAGCTCGCCACGACCTTGAGGCGGTCTTGCGCGCGCAATGGCGCTGCGCTGAGCGCAACCACCATCGCCATCAACCAAATGCATAAACGCCGCATCACGCCTCCAAATGACGGCCGGGAAACAGTTGCCGCAGCAGCCCGCCGACAGGGCCGAACAGCACCGAGGCAACATAGAGCCCCGCGGCCACCAGAATGATCGCCGGCCCCGACGGCAGCCGGGTCTGAAACGACAGCACCAGCCCGGCATAGCCTGATATCAGCGCGCTGATAACCGCGATACAGATCAGGCCGGTAATATCGCGCGCCCAGAACCGCGCGATGCCCGCGGGCAAAATCATCAGGCCGACCGCAAGCAGGGTGCCGAGCGCCTGGAAGCCGTTGACGAGATTGATGACCACCAGCGCCAGAAACAGCAGATGCGCCGGCGCGCCGGCCCGGCTCACCGTCCGCAGGAACAGAGGATCGACGCTCTCGATCACCAGGGGACGATAGATCACCGCGAGCACGATCAGCGTGATCGTTGCATTGGCCGCGATCACCAGCAGCGTCTGGTCGTCCATCGCGAGGATGTTGCCGAACAGCACGTGCAACAGATCGATATTGGAGCCCTTGATGGAAACGATGCTGACGCCGAGCGCGAGCGAAGCGAGATAGAAGGTCGCAAGCGAGGCGTCCTCCTTGAGCCCGGTCGTCCGCGACACCAGCCCGGCGAGGATCGCGACCGTAAAGCCGGCGATCAGCCCGCCCGTGGTCATCGCGAACAGATTGAGGCCGGACAGCAGAAAGCCGATCGCGGCTCCAGGGAGGATCGCATGCGCCATGGCGTCGCCGACCAGGCTCATCCGCCGCAGCATCAGGAACACGCCGATGGGGGCGCCGGCAAGCGACAGCGCAATGATCGCCGCAAGCGCGCGGCGCATGAACTCGAACTCGGTAAACGGCGCGACCAGCGCGGCATAAACCGACACGTCAGGCCGCCCGCGGCTGTGAATCGGCGGCGCAGGCGGCCGCGCGTTCGTCGAAGGCTTCGCACATGTGCCGCGCCTGCAGCAGGTTTTCGGCCGTCAGCACCTCTGAGGTCGCGCCCCAGGCGACAGGCTCGCGCGCGAGCAAGAGCGTTTGCGGAAAATGCGCCCGCACCAGATCCATATCGTGGAGCGCCGCGATCACCGTGCGTCCCTCGCCATGCCAGCGCTTGCACAGCGCAAGCAGATCGGCCGAGGTCCTGGCATCGACGGCATTGAAGGGCTCGTCCAGCACGATCAGCGCCGAATCCTGCAACAGCACACGTGCGAACAGCATGCGCTGCATCTGCCCGCCGGAGAGCGTGCCGATGGTGCGGTTCTCGAAACCGTTAAGACCGACGGCCGCGAGCGCCTGCGCGATTTTCCCGCGCCCGCCCTTGCCGATGCCGCTGAAAAAGCCGGTGACGCGCCACAGCCCGGTGCCCACGAAATCGAACACCGAAATCGGAAAGCTGCGGTCGATTTCCGCGACCTGCGGCAAATAGGCGATGTCACGCGCATGAAGGCCGGACAGCGAGATCGAACCCGACAGCGGCTTGAGGACGCCGACAACCCCACGAAACAGCGTCGACTTGCCGGCCCCATTGGGGCCGACCACCGCAAGCAGCGCGCCCGAGCCGACCTCACCAGTGAGATGGTGCACCGCCGGGTGGCGGTCATAGCCGAGCGTGACGTCGCGGAAGGTCAGCAGCGCCGGCATGCTCACCTCATCGCCATCCAGACCACCGCCCACAGGGCGGCAATGAGGACCAACGCCGCGGCAAGCCGCGCGGGCACAGCCATGCGCAGGATCGACCAGGGCGCCGCCTGCGCAGGATGCGGCAATGCCGGCCCATGGGCGTGGGCATGCATATGCCCGTGATCATGCCGGTGGCTGTGGAACTCGTCGGCGGGAACCATTCGGTAATGTTATATTATAACACCACCCCTGTCCATCACGATCCCGTTTCCGTTAAGGAATCACGGCCTTGGCAAACGCCGAGCGATGCAGGCCCGCGAGAGCATCCAGATAAAAGCGGGGCCGGTTGATGCCGAGCCCAGCCCGTCATTCCGGGGCGCCTCCAACGGGTCCGCGCGACGCGCGGCCCGATGACAGCCTCCGAGGCGAGCCCGGAATCTCGAGATTCTCAGATGCATCGCCCCGGAATGACGAAGACCAATGATCAAGCCTTCCCGAACAATTCGTCGACGTAGTCCCAGTTCACGAGGTGATCCAGGAACGCCTTGAGATAGTCCGGCCGGCGGTTGCGATAGTCGATGTAGTAGGAGTGCTCCCAGACGTCGCAGCCGAGGATCGGGGTCGCGCCATGCACCAGCGGATTCTCGCCGTTGGGTGTCTTGGAGATTTCGAGCTTGCCGTTCTTGACCTGCAGCCAGCACCAGCCGGAGCCGAATTGGGCAACGCCGGCGGCGGCGAAGTCGGTCTTGAACTTCTCGAACCCGCCGAGGTCCTCGTTGATCTTCTTTTCGAGGCGACCGGGCAATTTGCTACCGCCGCCACTCGGCTTCATCCATTTCCAGAAATGGATGTGGTTGAAATGCTGACCAGCATTGTTGAAGACGGCAGCGTTCTTGCCGTACGAGCCTTTCACGATCTCTTCGAGGGATTTGCCTTCGAATTCGGTCCCCTTGATCGCGTTGTTGCCGTTGGTGACATAGGCCTGATGATGCTTGTCGTGGTGGTACTCCAGCGTTTCCTTCGACATGTGGGGCCCAAGGGCGTCATAGGCATAAGGCAGAGGGGGAAGCGTAAAGGTCATGGGTGATGTCCAACATAGTGGGGGACTGGTTCTAACGGGACCTCTTATAGAAGGTTCCAGCGGGGTAAAACACCGCAATTTCGAACATCCCAAATTCGAAAATCGCGGGCGGGCGTGGCTCGCCGCCCTCGAACAAATTGACGGTATGTCGGATAATTGTCTGTCGGACGAAGAGTGGCAGCCGGTCCAATCCCGCAGGCCGCTCCTCGCCAGGATTTGCACGCCATATGAGCATCGAAATCGATATTGTGAATGGGGACGCCTCGTGGAAGGACGCCAAGCCGCTGTTCGAAGCAGTGTGGCCGCCGCACGTCGTTGCGACGCTGCCCTGGGCAGGCATTGCCTTCGCCCATGCCGAGCTTCGGGTATTGGTCAGAGATGAATTGGACGACGTCATCTGCCATGTCGGCATCCATCGTCGCGACGTGACCTGGAATGGGCGCAAGCTGCGCGCCGGCGGTATCGGCGGGGTCTTGACCCGGGAAGACCAGCGCGGCCGCGGCTATGCGACGATCGCGCTGAACGCGGCGATCCGTACCCTGAAGGACGAAGCCTCCACAGATTTCGCGCTGCTGTTTTGCGAGCCGAAGAACGTGCCGTTCTACGCGGCGCGCGGCTGGACGCCGTTTGAGGGCGAGATCTTTGCCGAGCAGCCAAGCGGGCGGATTCGTTTCACCGCGATCGCGCCGTACGTCTACGATCTCCGCCGCAAGCTTCGGCAGGGCACGATCGATCTTTGCGGGCTGCCCTGGTGAGACGGACCGAACACAATGCATGCCAGCAATGCTGGGGCAAAAGATCGCAGGGCAACGAGCGCCTGACGTCACGGCGCTGACGCTCATCGCTGCGCAGACGAACCCATTGCACGAATCCAATTTGTTGCTATTCAGTCCTGCTTTTTTCAGGGGGAGTTTCCATGATTTGCAGAGCGGCCGTCATCGGCATGGTTTTCGCGGGCCTCTTCTCCGCCGAGGCCGCTCAGGCGCAGGCACTCGAGCCAAGCGGGGTCTGGCTGACGCAGGCAGGCGACGCCAAGGTGCGGGTCAGCAAATGCGGCGAAGGACTCTGCGGCGTCATCGTCTGGCTGCGTGAGCCCGTCGATTCCACGACCGGAAAACCTGCCACCGACAGCAAGAATCCCAATCCCTCGCTCGCCAAGCGTCCGATGATCGGGCTGCCGCTGTTCTCCGGAATGGAGCCGTCCGGTCCCAATCGCTGGGCCGGCCAGATCTACAATGCCGATGACGGCAATATGTATGCGAGCCATGTCTCCCTGACAGGGCCCGATTCGCTAAGCGTCGAAGGCTGCGTCGGCGCGCTCTGCGGCGGCGAGACCTGGACCCGCGCGCGCTGAACGAAACCAATCCTCGAGACAACCGAATCGACAGCACGCGCGCGCAACCTCCGGCGTCGCAATGACGGGCTGGGTTGAAAGGCTCGGCCTCACATCGCCTTCAGCGCCGTCGCCGCGGACGCATAGCCGCCACGCGCGCCATCGATGAAATGCACATGGTCGCTGCGCGCGGCCTTGTGCGTGAAGCAGGTCATCATGGCCGCATCCTGCCGATGCAGGCCGTAACGCACGATGCCTTCCGCCGCCGCCGCGGCCAGGCTCTGCGTCAGAGCGACTGCCAGTTCTTCCGTGCAATCGATGACCATGCGCAGCCCGTCGTCATATTTGCGGAAGTCGGAATTTTCCACCACCTGCTGCAGATAGAGCTTCGGCACGAAGCCGCCGATCTTGAGGCCGAATCGCATCACGGCGTAGACGAACAGCGTACGCGCAAGAGCGAGCGCACGCCGCTTCGCAAGCGAGCCGCCGCGCCAGGCGCGTGCCTCGTACTCAAGGCCCGCCGGTGGCCAGCGCAGCGCCGGGCCGTCCGCCGGTACCGGCCGTCCCGCCTGAGGACTGCGATGAACGGCCTTAAGTACATCCTCGATCACCTTGCGGAAGGCGGCCGGATCGGCGGCGCGCGCCGGCACGACCAGCACGGACAGAATGAGACCGTGCGAGGTCGGAATTTCTTCGAAACGGCATGACAGGCCCGACAGGTCGGGGTGGCTGCCGGGCGCTGCAGGCGTCACGGCAAACTCGCCACGCTTCATCGCCGCTTCCGCGAAAGCGAGCCCGCCGCCGGAAAACATCGCATAGGACAGATTCGGCGACGGCCCGAACCGGGCGACACGCACATCGAGTCCCAAGCCGCGGATGGCGCTGAGCGGGACCAGCGCGATGCGCATCTGAAGGCCAAGGTCCTCCTTCACCCACGTCGCTGTCGCAGCCAGCGCCTGCCGCGCGAGCGGCAGATCGTCCGGCGCCACGGCAAAGCTTGCGCCATCGCCGCCGAACACGAAGGGGAATTCGCGGCCCTCCAGCGCGTTGGTCACCGCCGCGATCACGGCGGCGCCCGCCATGTTCACCGCCTTGTAGCGCTTGGCCGCAATCGCCTGGGTCGAATTGACGATATCGGCAACGCCAACCGTCCAGTCGTCAGGCAACGGCGAATACAGGGACGGCTCCATCAGCCGCTCAAAGCCGCGAAACACTGGAATAGCGCCATAGAAGCTGTCGCTGCCGCCTGGGGTCATGGGATTGGCGCAATGCTGGGGCACGATTGCCGGCAGATACGTGCGGGTCCTGAATTGGTTTCAGTCAAGTGCAGTGGCTTGGGGCGAAATCCGCCGCATCAAACGACGCGCCGCCCTCTCGATCACCTCCATTTACCATTGCTATAATTGAAAGGAAGATAGCGGGCGACACGTTGTTCAGTTCTCGATCCCTTCGGCGAGGCTCATGGCAGATTCCGTTTCCACCGCTCCCACCACGGACCAGGTCTCGGCGCACGCGCTGCAGATCGGCGATCGCATCAATACCGCCGGTTTCGAGGGACAACTTCTGTCCACCGCGCCCTTGGCCGTGCGGGTCGGCTCGAATGGCTTTGCCGTGGTGTTTCGCTATGGCGTCGTGGTGTTCGTCGGATTGACCGCCGATCAGGAAGCGGAGTTTCTGGGCAAGCTGGAAACGCGCACCTTCGGCAAGATCGCGCCGTATGAAGACGAGTGGGCGAAAATTCAGGTGGCCAAGGAGGGCGACGAGCCAATTCCCGTCGGCGGTCCGATCCTGGTGCGGGAATTGTCGGTGGAGCGGCTGCTGGTGGTTGCCGATGCGCTGGCCAAGAGCGTCGTGCTGGCGCGCGACGAAAGGCAGGTCGCCAACGTGTTCGACACCATCGAGCCCTTTGCCCGCGAGCTCGGGGGGGAGGGACGCACGTCACGCAACCGTACCGCCCTGCTCAAGCTTCTGGGCAACGCCCTTCTCGTCCAGCACCGGCTCTCCGGCCGCGTCGCCGTGAGCGACAAGCCCGACGTGCTGTGGGATCGTCCTGATCTCGAACGCCTCTATGCGCGGCTGGAGGACGAATATGAGCTCAGCGAGCGCGCCGAGACCATGAATCGCAAGCTCGAGGTGATCGCCGATACCGCGACCACGCTCTCCGACATCATCGACACCAAGCGCGCGCTGCGGTTGGAAATCATCGTCGTGTTTCTGATTGCGTTCGAGATCCTGATCACGTTCTACGAGATCTACACGCGGCATTGACCGCCCCGGCGCGCGTCATTGCGAGAAGCAAAAGCGACCAAGCAATCCAGACTGCCGCCGCGGCGAGATTCTGGATTGCTTCGCTTGCGCTCGCAATGACGGGCCTCAGGCGCCCTACTCCATCGCGCTCACATTCCAGGTCGCGTGGCTGACGCCCGCTATCCTTGAAAGATCGGCGATGATGGCGTCGAGCTCGTCCGGCTCGGCCGCGAGGGTGGCCAGCTCGGCGGCCACCTCGACATTGTCATCGGAGCGATACACGACCTTGGTTTCCCTGATCGGATAGCTTGCGGCCTCCAGCCTTTCGCCCAGTGCTTCCCGTATCTCGGCCGCGCGCTCGGCATTGGTCGTCACAATGATTTCATAATTGGCTTCCGACGACTTTTCATGCAGCGGGATGCGATCGATCGCGTTCACCAGCGGCCGCAGCAGCGTGTTGCCGGCCAGCACGAAAACCGTGAGCGCGGCGGACTGCGCCAGCATGTCCGCACCCGCAAAAGCCCCCACGGCGGCGCAGGCCCACAAGGTCGCCGCCGTGTTAAGACCGCGAATGTTGGCGCCTTCCTTCATGATCGCGCCGGCGCCCAGGAATCCGATGCCGGAGACGACGTAGGCGATCACCCGCACGCTGCCCTCGGCGCCGGTCAGGCGATTGCCAAGATCGACAAAGGCGGCGGCGCCGACGCAGACAAGCACGTTGGTCCGCAGCCCGGCGCTCCTCTGCCGGTACTGGCGCTCGGCGCCGATCAGCGTACCGAATACGAAGGCGCCCAGCAGGCTCACCAGGGTGTCGAAAAAATCGTAAAGCTGAAAGGTCTTGATGAATTGCACCCGCCACCTCGATCGGCCCGCTTCCCGCGCGCTTGCGCATAATATGGTTGGCTCGGCACGACAAGATCGCGCGCCGCCTTTGATCAGCGTCAAATGCGGCGGGCGTGAAAGCACATACCGTGGACACGAAGGGAGACCGGCGCCTCGCCGTCGGATGTCGGGTGTGGCCAAATCAAGCAAGAGCAAGACCGATACAAGTCATGCGGTGCGCGCGGGCCGCGACGCCACCAGCGCGGTCAGATTATCCCAAAGGCTCACCGCGGCGATCGACGCCTGGGCGGAGGCCCACCAGACCGTGCGCTCGGAAGCCATCCGTCAATTGGTGGAGCTGGGGCTGAAGGTGGCGCCGGTTGCGGGGTACGGTCCACACCGCAACTCCCGTGAGATCGAGGCGTTTGCGGTCAAGCAAATCACCGAGCTTCTGGATCCCTCGCTGCCGCCGGAGGAACGCGAGCGACGCATCCGCAGGCTGATCGACGGGCCGCCGGAGTTTTGCCGCGAACGTGTCGACCTGCCGAAGCACGGGACATGAATTTCGGTAACATTCAGGCGTGCAAGCGCCGCGCGACGTCTTGCTTCTTCTGCCCCGGTTCGTGAACGCCGATCAGCCGCAAGAACCCTTGCGGATGCATGTCATGGCTGTGCGCAGCCATGGTGCCCTGTTGCGTCATCGGGCCGCATTGGGGTCCGGAATTGGCGAGCGCAGGTTTCTTCTGCTGACGTTCGGCGGGCGCCGAGCCCATGTACGACGAACCTGAACGCGAAGTGACCATGGTCAGCTCCCTTCGTCAGAAAGGGCAGATCGATTGACGTAAGGCTGGAACCGATCTCGTGATTGACCATAGCACCAAATGCGCGGGGGATGAATTGATTCCAATCAGCCGAAGATCCTCTCAGGCGCAGCGCGCGTGCAGCGAACCGACGCGAGCCAACCGCGATGTGCGGGAGTAAGGCATCCCTAGTGTTGTGACTCTGACAATCCATTCCGTCATTGCCGGGCAGCCCGCAGGACTGAACCCGGAATCCAGAAGTTGTGGCGCGAGATTCAGGCTTCTCGGTTCGCGAGCCCCGGAATGACACCGAGTGAATCAGATGTCAGAGACACAGCACTAGCGATCAATCCCGTTCATCCGGCCGTCCTCGGCAAAGCCGGCCCGAATGACCTCCTCGCGCTTGTGACGAAGATGCGTATGCAGGATGTGGGCGAGCCCGAATCCATCGCGCCGCTTCAGCGTGTTGAGAATGGCGTCGTGCTCCTGCATCGCCAGCGCCCAGCGCTCCGGCGTCATCGGCGTGACATAGCGCGCGCGGCGGATGCGCGCGGTCACCGACTCATAGAGCCCCGATAGCACCGGATTGTCCGCGGCCGCGACGATCGCTTCGTGGATGAAACGGTTGCAGCGATAATAGCCCGCGAGGTCGCCCTCGCGATGATGTCGCGCCATCTCGATATGGGCGGCTTCGATCGCGGCGACCTGCACATCGCCGATGCGTTCGCAGGCGAGTTCACCGGCGAGCGCCTCCAGACCCTGGCAGACTTCGAACAAATCGCGCAGGTCCTTATCCGTGAGCTTTGCCGCGCGCGCGCCGCGGTTGGGCAGGAGCTGCACCAAGCCGTCGACCGCCAGCACCTTCAGCGCCTCCCGCAGCGGCGTGCGCGAGATCTGCAGCCTCTCGCAGAGCTCGCGCTCGGGAATGCGCGCCCCCGGCGGAATCTCTCCCTCGAGCAGCATCGCGCGGATGGCGCCGACGACCTCAGTGTGCAGCATGGTGCCTTTAGCCAATTTTGCATTCAAAATAGCTGACATTAGCCAAAATATCGAGGGTTCAGGCTTGATAAATTGCGATTTTGCATTCAAAATTTCCAAAACAAGAAGAGAGGCGCCTTAGCAAGATGAACAAGCCGATGTCCGCCGCGGAGACCCAGCCGCGCGCCGCCGGGCCGCTCGCCGGCCTCAAGGTGATCGATCTCACCCATGTGATGGCGGGGCCAACCTGCACGCTGATGCTCGCCGACATGGGCGCGGAGGTCATCAAGATCGAGAAATGGCCGAACGGCGACGACACGCGCCATTCCGTGCCGCCGAAGATCGGCGAGGAGGCCGCCTCCTTCCTGATGATGAACCGCAACAAGCGCGGCATTGTGCTCGATCTCAAGACCGACGGCGGCAAGACGATTTTGCGGCGGCTGATCGCCGGCGCCGACGTGCTGGTGGAGAATTTCGCGCCCGGCGCCATGGAGCGGCTCGGCTTCGGCTACGACGCCTTGCACAAGGATTTTCCCGCGCTGATCTATTGCTCGCTGTCGGGCTTTGGCCGCACCGGCCCGTACAAGCATCGCCGCGGCTTCGATCTCGTCGCGCAGGCGATGAGCGGCATCATGAGCTTTACCGGCGAACGGCCGGACGGCCCGCCGGTCAAATGCGGTCCGCCGCTGTCGGACATCACCGCCGGCCTGCTCGCGGCCATGGGCATTCTCGCGGCCTATGCGCATCGCTTGAAGACCGGCGAGGGACAATGGGTCGAGACATCCCTGTTCGAAGCGGCGCTGGTGCAGACCTATTGGCAATCGACCATCGCGCTCGCCACTGATACCGCGCCGCGCGCGATGGGCTCGGCCCATCCGCTCAATGCGCCCTACCAGGCATTCGAGGCCTCGGACGGCTGGCTGGTTGTCGGCGGCGCCAACAAGAAGAACTGGCTGCTGATGCTGGATGCGCTCGGCGCGCCGGAGCTCGCCGCCGACCCGCGCTTCGTCAACGGCTCCGACCGCATGGCCAATCTGAAAGAGCTGGAGGCGGAGCTGAGCCGGCGTTTTCGTAAGCAGACGCGCGACCATTGGCTCGCCGCCCTGGAAGAAAAAGGCGTGCCCTGCGGCCCCGTCAACGACATGCTGCAGGCGCTTTCCGACCCGCAGACGCTGGCGCGCGACATGGTGGTGGAGGTCGATCATTCGACGCTCGGGCCGGTCAAAACCATTGGCCTGCCGGTGAAATTCTCGGAGACACCAGGCAAGGTCCGCAGCGGCGCCCCCGTTTACGGCGAGCACACCCGCGAGGTCTTGCGCGAATACGGCTTCGACCACGCGCAGATCGAGGCCTTCGAACGGGAGGGCGCCGTGTTCGCCGCGGAAGACGTTCCCAAAGCAGGTCAACAGGTCGCATGACGTAAGATCGGCGACCAACCAACAAAAACAAAAGCTGGAGGAAACCATGAAGATCACATCAGGATTCTTGCTGTCCGCGGGTACGTGCGTGCTTGTCGGCGCGATGCCGGCGCAGGCCGCGTGGCAGCCGCAGAAGCCGATCGAGTTCGTCGCCACCGCCGGGCCCGGTGGCGGCACCGACAATCTCGCCCGCGCGGTGCAGAGCATCGTCACCAAATACAAGCTGACCGATCAGCCGGTCGTCGTCGTCAACAAGGGCGGCGGCAGCGGCGCGGAAGGTTATGTCTACGGCAAGGCCTCCGCCGGCGACCCCTACAAGGTGATCTTCGGCACATCCAATGCCTGGCAGCAGCCGCTGGTCTCAAAGGTCGCGTTCAACTACACCGATCTCACGCCGGTCGCGGCGATGGCGCAGGATGAGTTCCTGCTGTGGGTGAAGCAGGACGCGCCCTACAAGACCGTCGGCGATTACCTGAAGGCGGCCGCCTCGGGCGCTTTCAAAATGGGCGGCGCGCAGTCGAAGGACACCGACGAGGTGCTGACGCGGATGATCGAGAAGGTCGGCCACGTCAAGCTCACCTACATCCCTTTCAAGAGCGGCGCGGAGGCTGCCGTGCAGCTCGCGGGCGGCCATATCGATTCCCATGTCAACAATCCCAGCGAAAGCGTCGGCCAATGGCGCGGCGGCACCCAGCGTCCGCTTTGCGCCTTCAGTCCGAAACGGCTGCCGGAGGGAGCGAAGGTCACGGCGAGCGAAGGCTGGAGCGATGTGCCGACCTGCGTCGAGCAGGGCCTTGCGATCCCGCAATATGAGCAGCCGCGCACCGTGTGGCTGCCCGGCAAGATCACGAGCGAACAGGCTACATACTATGTCGAGCTCATGAAGAAGGTGCAGGCGACGCCGGAATGGAAGGACTACATCGAGAAGACTTCGCAGGTGAACACGTTCCTCACCGGGGAAGCCTTCGACGCTTTCATCAAGCAGGATCTCGAACACGTGAAGCAGGTCGCCGCCGAGCAGGGCTGGCTGGTCAAGTGACCTAACCGCGCGGCCTCGCGCGCGCCCTTTCCCACACTGCATCGGTGACCATCATGATATCGCGGCGCATGCTTGAAGTGTTGACGGCGGTGCTGACCGGAAGCTTCGGGCTTGCGGTCATCATCTCCAGCCTCGACAACGGCATCGGCTGGGGCGAGGCCGGCGTCGATCCCGGCACCTTTCCCTTCCTCACCGGCGTGATCATCCTCGCCGGCAGCCTCTACAATCTTGCGCGCGGCTGGCTCGCCGCAGGCATCGCGGTGTCCCGCGCCGATTTGCGCCGCATCGCGGGACTGTTCGTGCCCGCGGCGATCTTCGTCGGCGCCATTCCGCTGGCCGGGATGTATGTCGCCTCGGCCGGTTACATTTTTGGGGTGCTGGCGCTGCCAAAACACCAATCGCTCGCGCGCTCACTGATCATCGCGGTGGCGACACCGGTCGCGCTCTACATCGTGTTCGAGCGCATGTTCCAAGTGAGTCTGCCGCATGGCGAGCTCGCCGCGGCGCTCGGCTACTAGGAGGCCAGGCGATGGAAAACCTTCAGGCGCTGCTGCACGGCTTTGCCATCGCGCTCAGCGCACAGCATCTGGTGCTGATGGTGGTCGGCGTGCTGCTTGGCATTCTCGTCGGCGTGCTGCCGGGACTTGGCGCGCCGAACGGCGTATCGCTGCTGCTGCCGCTGACCTTCGGCATGCAGCCGGTCTCGGCGATCATCCTGCTCTCCAGCATGTATTGGGGCGCGCTGTTCGGCGGCTCCGTGACCTCGATCCTGTTCAACATTCCCGGTGAGCCGTCCTCGGTCGCCACCACCTTCGACGGCTATCCGATGGCGCGCGAAGGACGGCCGACCACCGCGCTCGCCACCGCCTTCGGCTCGGCCGCGTTCGGCGCGCTGATCGGCGTGATCCTGATCACCTTTCTTGCCTCCTGGGTGGCGCAGGTCGCGCTCGCCTTTGGACCGGCGGAATATTTCGCGGTCTATTTCCTCGCCTTCGCCAGCTTCGTCGGCATGGGCGGCGCGGCGCCGATGAAGACGGTGGTGGCGCTCGCGATCGGCTTTGCCATCGCCGCGATCGGCATAGACACGGTCTCCGGCAGCGTGCGGCTCACCATGGGCGTCGACGAGCTGGTGAAGGGCGTGAGTTTCGTGGTCGCGGTCATGGGCCTGTTCGGCATCGGCGAGCTCCTGATCGCGGTGGAGGAGGAAATTCACGCCCGCGCCGTTTCCTCGAAAATCGATTGGCTGGAGGTGATCCGCGCTGTCGCCCGGCTGCCGAAGCATGCCACCGCGCTGCTGCGCAGCGCCGCGATCGGCTGCTGGATGGGCATCACCCCGGGCGGCCCGACCGCCGCCTCCTTCATGAGCTATGGGATTGCCAAACGCTTCTCGCGCCGTGGCCAGCGCTTCGGCAGCGGCGAGGTCGAAGGCATCATCGCGCCGGAAACCGCCGACCATGCCGCCGGCACCAGCGCGCTGCTGCCGATGCTCTCGCTCGGCATCCCCGGCTCGGCCACCGCCGCCGTCATGATGGGCGGCTTGATGATCTGGGGCCTCAATCCAGGACCGATGCTCTTTGTCGATCAGAAGGACTTCGTCTGGGGCCTGATCGCCTCGATGTATGTCGGCAACATCGTCGCGGTGGCGCTGGTGCTGCTTACCGTGCCCGTCTTCGCGGCATTGATGCGGATTCCCTTCGTCATCATCGCGCCGCTGATCGTGATCATCTGCGCGGTCGGCGCCTATTCGGTCTCGAACTCCTATCTCGACATCGTGCTGATGCTCGGCTTCGGCGTGGTCGGCTATCTCTTCAAGAAGCTCTCTTATCCATTGGCACCGCTGGTGCTCGCGATCGTGATCGGCGACAAGGCCGAGGATGCATTCCGGCAATCCATGCTGATGTCGAAGGGCTCGCTTGAGATCTTCTTCGATAACCGGCTGGTGACGAGCCTTGTCATCGCCGGCATCGCGCTGTTGCTGCTGCCGCTCCTGTTGCAAGTGCTGCGCCTGCTGCGCGGCGACGCCGAGGCGCGGCACGAAAAAGTGAGGGTCATATGAGCCAGGCACGCCACCGTCCCATCATCGCGCTCGCAATGGGCGATCCCGCCGGCATCAGCCCGGAGCTGACGGCAAAGCTGGTGGCGCTCGACGAGGTACGCTCGCAAGCCCGCCTGGTGGTGATCGGCGACCGTCGCGTATTCGACGAAGGCGCGCGGATCGCCGGCATCAAGCCTGAGCTCAAGACGATTGCGCCCGGCACTGAGGTCCACGCCACGGACGACGAGCACCTGTTCATCGATCTGGCCCATCTTGACCCTACACACATCACGCGCGCGGTGGCCAGCGAGGCGGGCGGCGCCTTCGCGCTCGAGAACTACCGCCATGCGCTCACGCTCGCCCGCGACGGTCGCGCCGACGCGGTCTGCTTTACGCCGTTCAACAAGCGCGCGATGCGACTGGCGCGGCCTGTCTATGACGATGAAATCGCCTTTTCGGCCGAGGTCGTCGGCCTCACCTCGCCGGCTAGCGAATTCAACGTGCTGGAGGCGCTTTGGAACGCGCGCGTCACCTCGCATATTGCGCTCAAGGATGTGGCCTCGAGCCTGAGCGTCGGACGCATCCATCGCGCGCTGAAGCTCACCGATGAATGCATGCGCAGCGCCGGCTTTGCGCGACCGCGGATTGCGGTGGCGGGGCTGAACCCGCATGCCGGCGACAGCGGCAATTTCGGGGCCGAGGAGATCGACATCATCGCGCCCGCGGTCTCGACCGCGCGGCACGACGGCATCGCCGCGGAAGGACCGTTTCCGGCCGATACCGTTTTCTTGCGTGCACGCGACGGCGCGTTCGACGCGGTGCTGACGATGTATCACGACCAGGGCCAGATCGCGATGAAGCTGCTAGGCTTCGATCGCGGCGTAACGCTACTCGGTGGCTTTCCGTTTCCGATCTGCACGCCCGCCCACGGCACGGCCTATGACATCGCCGGCCGCGGCATCGCCGCGATCGGAGCGACAAGAGCCGCCGTGTTGCTCGCAGCGGAGATGGCCTGCCGGACACCGCGCTCTCAACCTGTCGCCGTGACTCCCGCGGCGACCGCCTAGTCACGCGGTATTGCCGGCGTCCACCGTCAGCACGGTGCCGGTGATGTTGCGACCGCCGTCGCCGAGCAGATATTCCACCATGGACGCGACGTCGTCGGCCTCGGGCAAGCGGCGCAGCGCGCTGCGGCCGACGATCCGCTTGCGGCCCTCATCGGAAAGGGTCTGCGTCAATTCGGTGTCGATGAAGCCGGGCGCGATCGCGTTCACGGTGATGCCGAGCTTGCCGACCTCTCTTGCCAGGGAGCGCGTGAAGCCGCTGGCCGCCGCTTTGGTCGCGCCATAGACGGAGAGGCCGTTGTAGCCAGTGGATGCGATGATGGAGGAGATGTTGACGATGCGCCCGGCGCCGTCGGCCATCATGTGCCGGACGACGTATTTGGTGAGAACGACCGGCGAGAGGACGTTGAGGCGGATCAGCGCCTCGATTTCGGAATTGTGCATGGTGGCCAAAAGCCCCTCGGTGCCAACTCCCGCATTGTTGACGAGGCCGTAAACCGGGCCGAACTCGTCGCGCAGCGACTTGACGAAGGACTGGATCGCGTTGATCTCGCTGAGGTCGAAGGCCCTGAAGTGAAGGCGGTCTTCGCCGAGCTCGCGGATCGCGGCACGCAGCTCGTCGCCCTCGCGCCGGGCCACCGTGATGACATTGTAGCCGATGGGCGCGAGCCTGCGCGCAATCGCAAGCCCGATGCCGCGGCTGCCGCCGGTGACGAGAACATTACGCATCGGCACGCGCCAGCTTTCCGGCCGGCGTAACGTCGAGCTGCTCGACGAAACGGACCATGGCCGGCACCTTGTGCGCGGGCAGCGCAGCCCGGCAGAGGGCGAGAATTTCCTTGGCGATGGCTTCGCTGCGGCTGGCATCGGTGCCTTCGGAGAGCACGACGTCGGCCACCACGATGGCACCGGTGATGGGGCTCTTGCGTGAGCGCGCGCGCGACATCCGCACGTCGGTGTGCCGGTTGATCACGGCTTCGATCTCTTCAGGATGAACCTTCAAGCCGCCGATATTGATGATGCCGCCACGCCGGCCGACAAAATAGTAGCGGTCGCCGCGCAGCTCCACCATGTCGCCCGTGTCGACAAAGCCGTCCGCGTCGGTCAGCGCCGCGGCGTTCGTGCCGATATAGGCATGCGCGGTCCGCTTGGAGCGAATGCGAAGCGAGCCGTCGACGACCTTCATCTCCACGCCGTCGCGATTCTGCCCGATCAGACCCGCGGGAAAGCCCGCGCGCCCGTCATTCACGGCAAATCCGACACCGGCTTCGGTCGAGGCATAGGCGTGGCCGATGGAAGCGTTCGGAAAAGCCTGGGCCAGGCCATCGAGCACCGCCTGGTCGGCGATCTCGCCGGACAGGCGGACATAGCGCGGGGAGAAGTTCGATGCCACCCCGCTCATCAGGAGCTTGCGCCAATGCGAGGGCGTGCCCGAAATATGCGTGACGCCGCGCGCGGAAAGCCGCGCCACATGATCGGCCAGCGGTTCGCCCGGCTCGGACAGCACCATCGATCCGCCGCCGATCACGGCGCGCAGGAAGATCTGCAAGCCGCCATAGCGGCGGATGTCGTAGAACGTCGCCCACACCGCACCGTCGCCGCGCGCAGGCGCGTCGGTGCCGATCGCGCCGGTCAATCCCTCCAGCGTGTGACCGACGATCTTCGGCACGCCCGAGGTGCCCGAGGTGAGCATCAGCCATTCGGTTGCCCGCTCCGTCCTTGGCTTTGTCTGCGCCCGTTCGGGCAGACACGCGCCGACGATCAGGTAAACCCCAGCATCCGACCAGCGCAGCGGCTGATCGGTGACGATGGCGTCGATACCGGCGTCGTTGATCAGGGCTTGAATGTGATCGTCCTTCAGATCGGGCGGACACAGTAGCAGGCGCCGCGCCACCCCATCGAGCTCGATCATCGCGAGCGCGGCCAACAATTGGCTAGATGTCGAGAGCAACACCGAACGTCCCGACAGCTCGCGCCAGCGGTCGATGAGGCAGGTCTGCTGAAGAATGCCGCTCAAGGACACGCTGTGCCGCGCGTCCGAGATCGTGCGGCCCGGCAATTCGGGGCTCAGATAGTCGCGAAGCGCGAAGAGCTCACGCGGGGACATTTTCGTAGGCCCGCACGAAATCGCCGATCGTCAGCGGGAAGGCCGCATCCTCGGCCAGGGTAAACGGATCGACACCGAGCTCGTCCTCGAGCCTCGCCACCAGGATCGCGAACGCCAGCGAGTCAAAGCCCGTCTCGTGCAGCGACAGATCGTCTTGGAGCGGCGGGAGCGTGACCTTTTGCTCTTCGGCAATCTGCTGCATCGCCGAGAAGATCTTCAACCGTACCGACATCGATTGCCTCGTCTTTTTATTAAATTTGCTGCCCTCCATCATAGGGCGGAAATCTGAACCAACTCCGCCCTTCCGCCGTCTTTCACATCGAGTGGTAAACGTCTTGCTTGCCGCATTGCATAAAATGCCGTGCATTGCCAAACCGGCCTAAAGCCTGATCGCACCTTCCACGATGCGCGCGTACATCGCGCTGTCGATCACCCGGTAATCGCCGCTTGCCGGATCCTTCACGAACAGCGGATCGCGCACGATGGCGGGATCGAATCCCTCGCGGATCAATTGCTGCTTCTTCTGCTTGAAGGTCTCGGTGGCATCGAGCGCGCTCGAAAACCTTACGAAAACAGGCAGCGCGTAAGCCGGCAGCCGGCACGACAGATGGTCGGCGAACGTTCCGAAATCAAAACCGTCGCCGGGCACGATCGCGGCCATGCCTGCGCGGCCATCGGCTCCAGGAACGCTGACGCCGTAGGTCGACGCATCGAGAACGCCCGGACAGTTCCTGATCGCATCGTTGACCTCGCTGGTCGCGACATTCTCGCCTTTCCAGCGGAAGGTATCGCCGACCCGGTCGACGAAATGGAAGTAACCCTGCTCGTCCAGCAGCATCATGTCGCCGGTGCGAAACCAGGCGTCGCCGATCGCGAAGACGTCACGCAGGATCTTGTTCTCGGAAGCGGCGGCATCGGTATAACCCTCGAAGCGGCCGCCGCCCTGATCGGCGCTGCCGATCCGCCCGATCGCCTCGCCTGCTTCGCCGCGGGGGCACGCCATGCAGAGCCCATCCTGGCCACGAAGGGGATCGCCGCTTTCGGCATCGACCTTCACGATCGCGGCCGGAAAGCGATGTGCCAGCAGCGGCGGAATCCGCCCGATGGCGCCGACTTTGCCCTCAACGTTGAACAGCGAGAAATTGCCCTCGGTCGCGGCGTAGAATTCGAGGATCTGCGGGATCGCAAAGCGCGTGGCGAAGGCCTCCCAGATATCGCCGCGCAGCCCATTGCCGATCGCGAGGCGCAGCCGGTGCCTTGTTTCGGCTTCGCTGACCGGCGCCTTCAGAAGATAGCGGCAAAGCTCGCCGATATATTGGAACAGCGTGCAATCAAAACGCAGGATGTCGGCCCAGAAGCTCGTTGCCGAGAACTTCTCCGCCAGCACCACCGAGCCGCCGGCGCTCAGCATGCTGCAGGGCGCAACGATGCCGCCGACCGAGTGGTAGACCGGCAGGCAATTGTAGAGGCGATCATCGATTGAAGCGTCCGTCAGGCCGGCGAACCAGCCGCCCCAGTTCAGGATGCGGCGATGGCTGATATTGGCGGCTTTCGGCAGGCCGGTGGTTCCGGAGGTGTAGATCAGCAGCGCGCGATCCTCGATCGTGACCTCGCCGCGCTCGGCAGATGACAGCGGGTCCGCTGGCATCGCATCCAGCGCGGCGCCCAGATCTGCGCCGTCGGCGGCAGCGCCCAGTGTCCAGACCTTTGGTGCGCGCGCCAGATGCGGACGCGCCGTCTCGAATATATCGAGATAATCGGCGGCGAGAATGACGTGATCGGCGCCGGCAACGTTGATGCAATGAGCGAGCGACGGGCCGACCAACCTGGTGTTGATCAGCGCCACCGCGGCGCCGATCTTGCTGATGCCGAGCCAGCAGGCGACATAATCGGGCGTGGTCGGCATGATCAGGCAGACCGTGCTGCGGTGCCCAAGTCCCTGACCGCGTGCCCAGCGGGCATATTGGCTGATCCGCCCGGCCAGCCGCTGGTAGGTGAAGCTTTCGCGGGGCGAGACCAGGGCCGGCCGCTCCGGCTGCCGCTTGGCCCAGTCCTCCACCACATCGGCAAACAGGCGGTGCGGTTCAGTTTCGATGCGCGAGGTCAACTCGATCGCCTTGAGCCAGGCCTTCGCGGCTGAGGGCTTTCGCGAGTTCCTGCCTTCGGTCGATCGATCGATGACGCCTGCGTTCATGGCCCAAGTTCTGCTTGCCTCGGCCAAGCTATAGACGGCGGGGCTTCAGGAGGTGTTAACTGGGACAGTTGAAGGGCCGCTTGGCCCGCGCCCGATGAAGGGCGCTCTCGCAAGCCAGCCGACGATAGGACGAAGGTCGAATGCATCCGCCCCGCCTTTCCGTTCGCGCAAGCGCCCGAGGAATGGTTAGCTGGCCCCAACGGGCGGGTCAGGAATCGCGGATTCTTTGAACCCGCCCGACTTTTGGAGAGGAAACGCACGTCCGTGCCCGAGGCTTTCGGGCGCGGCTCCCGGCTTTCGGGAAAAGATGCGCCAGCCAATTGACCTTGCGCATGAACGAAAGCATCTCGGCGCCGTTTATCCGCTACCCGATCGGCACATCGCTGTTGATGGCCGGCATCCTGTTCATCGGCCTTGTCGCCTATCCCCTGCTGCCGGTCGCGCCGCTGCCGCAGGTCGATTTCCCGACCATCCAGGTCTCGGCCAGCCTGCCGGGCGGCAGCCCCGAAACCATGGCTTCTTCCGTGGCCCAGCCGTTGGAGCGGCAGCTTGCGCAGATTCCCGGCATTGCGCAGATGACCTCGACGAGTTCGCTGGGCTCGACCGCGGTCACCATCCAGTTCGAGCTCAACCGCAATATCGATGGCGCCGCCAATGACGTGCAGGGCGCGATCAATGCCGCAAGCGGGCAGTTGCCGAAGAACCTTCCCTCTCCGCCGACCTATCGCAAGGTCAATCCGGCGGACTCGCCGATCATGATCCTATCGGCGACCTCGAACACGCTGCCGCTGATCAAGGTGAGCGACTCCGTCGATGCCCAACTCGGCCAGCAGATCAGCCAGATCTCGGGGGTGGCGCAGGTCTTCATCGGCGGACAACAGAAGCCGGCGATCCGGGTCCAGGTCGATCCAGCCAAGCTGGTGGTCAAGGGCCTCTCGCTTGAGGATGTCCGCAGCCAGATCGCGGTGACAACCGTCGACAGCCCGAAGGGCAATATCGACGGGACCAGGCGAGCCTTCACGATCTACGCCAACGACCAACTGCTCGACGCCAAGGACTGGAACGACGTCATCATCGCCTACCGCAACGGCGCGCCTTTGCGTATCCGCGACGTCGGGCAGGCCATTGCCGGGCCCGAGGACATGAAGACGGCCGCCTGGGCCGACGGCCAGCGCGGCGTGTTCCTGGTCATTTTCAAGCAGCCCGGCGCGAACGTCATCGCCACCGTCGACCGCATCAAGGCGGAGCTGCCGCGTCTGATCGCGGCGATCCCGGCGGCGATCAAGATCAGGATCATGAGCGACCGCACGGTCACCATCCGCGCCGCGGTCCAGGAGGTGCAGATCACGCTGTTGATCACCATCGGCCTCGTGATCATGGTAATCTTCGTCTTTCTGCGCAGCTTCTGGGCCACTTTCATTCCTGCCGTCACCGTGCCGCTGGCGCTTTTGGGCGCCTGCGCGCTTTTGTGGGCGTTCGGCTATACGCTCGACAATCTATCGCTGATGGCACTGACGATCGCGGTGGGCTTTGTGGTCGACGACGCCATCGTGATGCTGGAAAACATCAGCCGCTATATCGAGCACGGCGAACGGCCGCTGGCCGCGGCATTCAAGGGCGCCAGCGAGATCGGCTTCACCATCGTATCCATCAGCATTTCGCTGGTCGCGGTGCTGATCCCGCTGTTGCTGATGGGCGGGGTGATCGGCCGCCTGTTCCGGGAATTCGCGGTGGCCCTGGCGATGGCGATCCTGGTGTCGATGGCGGTATCGCTGAGCCTGACACCGATGATGGCCTCGCGCTTTCTGCGCGCGGAGAGCGAGACGCGGCATGGGCGGTTCTACAAATGGAGCGAACGGGCCTTCGAGCGCCTGCTGCACGCCTATGAGCGCGGCCTCGATCTGGCGCTGAGATGGAATTTTGTCACGCTCTGCATCTTCTTTGCGACCTTGGCCTTGTCGGTCTACCTGTTCCTGATCATCCCCAAGGGATTCTTCCCGCAGCAGGACAACGGCCTGCTGACCGCAGTTTCTGAGATGCCGCAGGACATCTCCTTTGCCGAAATGAAGCGGCGTCAGGAGGAGCTCAACGCGATCGTGCAGGCCGATCCCGCCGTCGATAGCATCGCCATGTTCATCGGCGGCGGCGGCACCGCGCTGAATTCGGGCCGCATGTACATCTCGCTGAAGCCACGCGAGGAGCGCACCGCCGATGCGCAGCAGATCATCTCGCGGCTGCGCCCGAAGCTGGAGAAGGTCGAGGGCGCAAGGCTGTACATGCAGGCGTCGCAGGACGTGCGGCTCGGGGGCCGCGCCACGCGCACGCAATTCGAATTCACGCTGCAGGACGCCAATCTGGACGAGCTGAACGAGTGGGCTCCGAAGATCCTGGCACGCATGCAGCAATTGCCGGAGCTGCGCGATGTCGCCACTGACCAGCAGACCGAGGGCACGACGCTGCAGCTCCAGATCGACCGCGACACCGCATCGCGCTACGGCATCCAGCCGCAACTCATCGACGATACGCTCTACGACGCGTTCGGGCAGCGTCAGGTAGCGCAGTATTTCACGCAGCTCAACAGTTACCACGTGGTGCTGGAAATCCTGCCCGAGCTGCAGGGCAAGGTCGAAACGCTCGACAGGATCTATCTGAAATCGCCGGCCACGGGCGAGGAGGTTCCGCTTTCGGTGTTCTGCAAGTGGACCACCGTGCCGGTGCGCCCGCTGGCGATCGCGCACCAGGGCCAATTTCCTGCCGTTACCATCAGCTTCAATCTCGCCGACGGGGTGGCGCTGGGCCAAGCCACCAACGCGGTCCAGGCGGCTATGGCCAGCATGGGCGCGCCGCCGACGCTCAATTCCAGCTTCCAGGGCACCGCGCAGGCGTTCCAGCAATCGCTGAGCACCGTGCCGCTGCTCATCCTCGCGGCCCTGGTCGTGGTCTATCTGATCCTCGGCATCCTCTACGAAAGCTATATTCACCCGCTCACCATCCTCTCGACCTTGCCGTCGGCCGGCGTCGGCGCGCTCGCGATCCTGATGGGGTTCGGCTTCGATTTCAGCCTGATCGCGCTGATCGGCATCATCCTGCTGATCGGCATCGTCAAGAAGAACGGGATCATGATGGTCGACTTCGCGATCGCCGCGGAACGCGAGGAGCACCTGTCCACGCGCGATGCGATCCGGAAAGCAGCGCTGCTGCGCTTTCGCCCGATCATGATGACGACGATGGCGGCGCTGCTCGGCGGCGTGCCCTTGATGCTGGGCACGGGCACGGGGTCGGAGATTCGTCAGCCGCTGGGCTATGCCATGGTCGGCGGGCTCGTGGTCAGCCAGGCGCTGACGCTGTTCACGACGCCCGTGATTTACCTTTACCTCGACACTCTCTCCAACGCGCTGACGCGCTGGACCACGCCGCGCAAGGGCGCGCATGCGGAGCCGAACGATCACAGCCAAAAGCTGAAGGACGCCGCGGAGTAACGGCGCACAGCTCCGGCGCGCCTGCTCCCACCGCTCGTTTCCCGTGCAATGTGAATTTTACCACGATTCCGGGAAGCTGGTGCGCACTGGCCCAATTCCTGCAAGATCAGAAGCATTCGGCGATCCTGGTGACGGGTGATGCGCTCACCGTTCACCCGCACGACGATGCGCCAAAACCGAATTTGGTAATCATGATCAGCAAACGATGCTTTCTTAAGTCCGTTGCCGTTGCCGTCGCCGGCCTCGCGCTGCCTGTCTTTCGCCCGGCCGCCTCGGCTCTTGCCAGCGCGGCCTATCCGTCGCACCCGGTGCGGTGGGTGGTGCCTTACACCGCGGGCGGCGCGACCGACGTATTGTCGCGGCTGATCTGTCAGCGGCTCTCCGACCGCCTCGGCGAGAGCTTCGTGGTCGAGAACAAGCCGGGTGCGGGAAGCAACATTGGCACGCAGGCGGTGATTGCCGCGCCACCAGACGGCTACACGCTGCTATTGACCTCGACGGCAAACGCCATCAACGCGTCGTTCGATCCCTCGCTGCCGTTCGATTTCGCCAAAGGCATTGCGCCGGTCGCGGGCGTCGCGCGCATTCCGCTGGTGCTGGTCGTCAACAACGACCTGCCGGCCAAGAATGTTGCCGAGTTCATCGCTTATGCCAAAGCCAACCCCGGAAAGCTCTCGATCGCGTCCTCCGGTATCGGCACCTCGCTGCATCTGTCCGGCGAATTGTTCAAGGCGCTGGCAGGCGTGCAGTTCACACACGTACCCTATCGCGGCTCCGCGCCAGGGCTGACCGACGTGATGTCCGGACAGATTCAGGGCATGTTCGATAACGTCACCTCGTCGTTCGAGCTGGTGCGGGCCGGCAAGCTCCGCGCGCTAGGCGTGACCACGCGCGAGCGCTCGAACATCCTGCCCGATGTGCCGCCGATCGCCGACACCCTGGCGGGCTATGAGACCAGCTCCTTCTACGGCGTCGGCGCGCCGCATGAGACCCCGCGCGAGATCGTCGATCTCCTCAACAAGGAGATCAATGCCGCGCTTGTGGATCCGGCGATCAGGCAGCGCATCGACGAACTCGGTGCGATCCCGATCACCGGCAATGCTTCTGAATTCGGCGCGATGCTTGCGACGGAGACCGAGCGCTGGCGCAAGGTGGTGGAGCTATCGGGAGTGCGGAAGGAGTAACAACGCTCCGTCACTTCGGGACGATGCGCCAGCATCGAACCCGGAATCTCGAGATTCCGGGTCTGGTCCATCCAAGTCGGCTGTTGCCGACTTGGACATTCATACTGCTGAAATCGGGTAAACCCGAGTTCAGTGGACCACCCCGGAATAACCATATTCCTAATCTGCGTCTCTACCCCGCTCCCACGCCCTGCAGCACCAGCCGGTTCAGCCGCGCGGCGAACGCGGCCGGATCTTCTGGCAATTCGCCGTCGAGGATTTGCGCCTGCTCCAGCAGCAAGAGCGAGAGATCGTCGACCAGCTTCGATTCGGCCGTATTCCTGGCGATCGCCGTGACCAGCGGATGTCGGAGATTGATCTCCAGGATCGGCTTGGCATTGGTGCCGCGATTTTGCAGCGCGAGGAAGCGCTCCAGCGCGCGGTCCGGCCCACCACTGCCGGCCACGAGGCATGACGCACTGGTGGTCAGCCGCGTCGAGGCTTTGACGTCGGTGACGCGATCGCCGAGGCTCGCCTTGATCAGCGCAATCGTGGCCGCCTCGTCCGCCGCGGGCTCGCCTTTCTCCTCGACCTTGGCATGTTCGTCCAAGAGCGGAATGAGATCGAAATTGAGGTCGCCCTGGCTCAGCGATTTCAGCGGCTTGCCCTCATACTCGAACGGCATGGAGGTCCAGAAGGCGTCCACCGGATCGGTCAGGAGCAACACCTCGAGCCCTCGCGCGCGCGCTGCCTCCAGGCGCGGATTCGATTTCAGCCGGTCGAGGCTGTCACCGACCAGGAAATAGATTTCGGTCTGGTTGGGCTTCAACTCCGCGACATATTGCTTGAGCGAGCGCCGCTCGCCGCTGGTGGTGGTGAAGCGTGACAGCGCCAGCAATTTGTCACGCCGCTCGAAATCCTCGTAAATGCCTTCCTTGATCGCGGCGCCGAAGGCGTCCCAGATCTTGTTGAAGTTCTCCGGGTCCTTCTCGGCGAGCTGTTCGAGTTCGCTGATGACGCGACCGGTGACCGCCTTGCGGATCTGCGCGAGCTGCGGATTGTTCTGCAGCATCTCGCGCGAAATATTGAGCGGCAGATCCTCGCTGTCGATCACGCCCCGGATGAAGCGCAGGTAGGCGGGCAACAGATCGGCATCGTCGGTGATGAAGACGCGGCGGACATACAATTTGACCTTGCCCTTGCGCGCCGGCTCGAACAGATCGAACGGCTTCGTGGAAGGCGCAAACAGCAGGACCGCGTAGGAGTAGCGGCCCTCGGCGCGGTAATGCAGCGTCAGCGCCGGCTCGTCGAAGGCATTCGCGATCGACTTGTAGGCCTGCTTGTAATCCTCTGGCGTCAGCTCGGATTTCGACCGCTGCCACAGCGCGCTTGCCGAATTGATCTGGCGCGGCTCGCCTTCTTCGGCCACCAGTTCGATCGGAAACTGGATGTTGTCGGAGTAGGCACCGACGATGCGCTCGATCTCGTAAGTCTCGAGATATTTCGCGGCCTCGGATTTCAGATGCAGCACGATTTCGGTGCCGCGGGTGACGCGCTTGGCGTCGTCCTTCGAGCCAGGGGCGACCTCGAAACCGGCCCCGCCGGAAGATGACCAGGTCCACACCTCACTCGATCCGGCGCGACGGCTGGTGACGACGATGCGCTCGGCCACCATGAAGGCGGAATAGAAGCCGACGCCGAACTGGCCGATCAGGCCGGCGCCGTCCTTCGCCTCAGTGAGCCTGGCGACAAAGGCCTTGGTGCCGGACCGGGCGATGGTGCCCAGATTGTCGATCAGTTCCTGCCGATCCATGCCGATGCCGGTGTCGGCGACCGTGAGCGTATTGGCCTTCTTGTTCGGCAGGATGCGGATTTTCGGCGGCTCGCCGTCGCCAATCAGCTCAGGTCTGGCGATCGCCTCATAGCGCAGCTTGTCGCAGGCATCCGATGCATTCGAAATCAATTCGCGCAGGAAAATATCGGTCTCGGAATAGACCGAATGCACCATCAGATTGAGGAGCTCGGAGACTTCGGCCTGGAACGGCTGGGTCGCGGAAATGGTGTCGTTCGTGGTCATACGTCTTACCCGGAAATGAATGGCAAGACGTCGATATAGCGAAGCCGATCTTCCGATCAAGCCTTCACGATTGCGGCCCTGGGCGGCGCATTGCGCCGCCCCTCGCCTCACGCCACCTGCAACCGGCGCCCTTGCGGTCGCGTGCTGAAAGCACAGGCTACGGCGACCGCGCCCAGCGCGACCATCGAGGCGCCGAGATAGAGCCACATATAGCTGTTGAAGGCGTCGAAGATGCGCCCGCCGGCCCAGGGGCCGAAGGCCATGCCGATGGCGGACGCCATGGTCATGGCGCCGAACACCGTGCCCATGGCGCGCTGGCCGAAGGACTCCCGCGCCAGCACCGCATAGAGCGGCATCGTGCCGCCATAGGCCGTGCCGAACACCAGCGAGAGCACATAGAATTCGCCTAAGCGGCTGACGAAGAGATAGCAGGCAATCGCGACCGCCTGCACCATGAGGCCTGTGATCAACACCGGCTTGGCCCCGAAACGGTCGGCGAGAAGCCCGAGCAGAAGCCGTCCACCGAGACCCGACAACCCCTCGAGACTATAGATCGAGACCGCGGCGAGCGGCGCGATCCCGCAACCGATGGCATAGCTCACCATGTGAAAGATTGGCCCGGAATGCGCGGCGCAGCAGAGAAAGAAGGTGAGAGCGAGCACGATGAATTGCGGCGAGCGGAACGCTTGCATCGCCGACATCGCAGGCTCGACAGCCGCGGCCTGCGGCGCCGCGGGAGCAGCCTTCGCGGCATGGGCGCGCCGGACCAGAAGGCCAGCAGGGATCAGCAATGCCCAGGCGAGCATGCCGATCACCATCATTGCGGTGCGCCAGTCGTAGGCCGAGATCAGCCAGCGGGCGAAGGGCGAGATGGTCATCGGCGCTACACCCATGCCGGCTGAGACCAGCGACACCGCAAGGCTGCGATTGTCGGTAAACCAGTCGGTGGCGGCCGCGATCATCGGCGCGAAGAAGGCGCCGACGGCGAGCCCCACCAATAGGCCGTAAGTGAGCTGGAACTGGAACAGCGACGTCGCCCCGCTTGCGAGCACCAGTCCGAGACCGAGCAGGACGGCCCCCGCCAGAACCACCGCACGCGGTCCGATCCGGTCGCTGAGCGCGCCCCAGCCGAAGCCGGCCGCCCCCATCACCAGGAAATCGAGCGTCATCGCGCTCGAAATCCCCGTGCGCGACCACCCGGTCGCGGCCGACATCGGCTGCAGAAAGACGGCGAGCGAAAACATCGCGCCGATGGCAACACATGTCATCAGCGCACCACAGGCCACGATCACCCAGCGATAGGACGACACCATACCTCTCTCCTCTTGCTGTGGTCAGTGCCTGCAAGACGAAGGAGGATGGTCGTTTCCGACACAGGCGGCAAAAAAATCGCTCTCAGTCAGGGCATCATCACGCCGGAGATTCGCCGACCTTCGCGGCGGCAGCCGCGATCGCCTCGCAAAGCTCATAGCCGATGCGGCGCGCGCTGAAATCGCTTTGGTGCAGCCGATCCGGGTCGGTCGGATCGATGATTGTGTCGAACGAACGTCGCTCGACTTCGACAAGCCTTCGCATCAGCTCGAACCGGCGAAAGACATTCGCCTTGTTGGCAGCCGCGATTTTCGTGATCAGCGACAGCATGCGGCGGGTCGCATCGATCTTGTCGTCCGTCAGCACGGCGGGCGCGTATTGCAGGTCCATGACGACGACGTCGGTCGCCGCGCCGGCAAGCAGCTTCAAGCCCTCATCGATCTTGGCCGCGACAAAGTCGAGATCATGGCCCTGTTGCCAGACAGCGTTGGTGCCAACCTGCCAGATCGTCAATGCAGGCGCCTCCACGATCACATCGCGCCGCATGCGCCCGAGCTCATCCGGCGCCTCCTCCCCGCCAATTCCTTTGTTGAGGACATCGATGAGGCGGCCGGGATATTTGATCCGCAGCGCCGTTTCCAGGCGATAGGGATAAGGCACGATGTCGCCTTCGCCTGCGGTCGAGGACGAGCCGATCGCCACGATCTTGATTCTCTCGGGCGCGCGAAGGCACCTGGCAAAGTTGATCAGCGGATATTCGAAGGCACCGGCATGCGCTGGAATATAGCGGTTGTTGGGTTGATCGATCATGTGAACCATCCCTTCAAGCTAGTCTTACCGCGTCTGTGAACCCTCATGGTGAGGAGGCACGAATGCGTCCACTAATCCCGCAGTAGAACTGCACATCAATGAAACAAGACGTTTGTTGCAGTTGCAACTTATTGGCATGTAAAGCAGAAATTGTATGACGACACTCATTTGTCACGACCCATTCACTGAACCGGCCTACGCGTTCGCCTGCTGCTTAACCACTGGGGATTCGCATGAGCCGCTTCAACGACACGCTGCGCACGCAACGTTGGGACGATTATCGCTACTATCATCAAAGCCGGATCAATCAGACGCTGCACCTGATCAGCGCCGTGATTTTCCTGGCCTGCTACGCCCTTCTCTTCAAGGACCCGGCGACGGCCGGCCTGATCGGCTGGCTCGCGATGCTGACGCGGCAGACCGGTCACTTCTTTTTCGAGCCGAACGGCTATGACAGCATGAACCAGGCGACCAACGAATACAAGGAAGCCGTCAAGCTCGGCTACAACCAGAATCGGAAGATCGTGCTCCTCATCGTGTGGGGCCTGGCCCCATTCGCCTTGTTTTTCTTCCCAACGCTGTTCGGCATCTTTGCCCCGCCTGTCGGGAGGTTCGATTTCGTTCGCCACGTCGGTCTGGTGTGGCTGGTCATCGGCATCGGCGGCGGGCTGTTCCGCATGATGCAACTCTTCATGACCCGCGGCGTTTCAACCGGGCTGGTGTGGATCTTCAAGGTTCTGACCGACCCGTTCCACAATATCGCGCTCTACTACAAATCGCCGCTGGCACTTCTGCGCGGAGAACTGATCGATACGTCCATCGCCAACGCCGATTGGAACGACGAGGAGGTCGAGGAGGCGGCGCATCTCACTTGAGGCGCAACCTTGCGGACGTGGATGCGATCGGCCCGCTGCGGGCCGACCCGTTTTTTATGTTGGCAGCCTTGCCGCGCGCTCCGGCAAGCGTTTGCCGCAGGAGCGGCTTCCCAATGCCGGCCACGGTGCGGCGCTACCAGAGCGTATCAGGCATTCGGCCGGGCTCGCCGACCTCGCCGATCTCCACAGCATCGGCCTTCCGAGACGCCTGGCGGCCGCCGGTCTGAACGCATCGCGTTAACTTTTCCCGGGATATGATCGCAGAGCCGCGAGCCGTTGCGCCGAATGCGGCGTGACTTCACAAAAACGCTATTGCAACAGGGCTGGACAGCCGCCCTTAAGTCCCTAGATGGCGGTTCTGACAAGTGACTTTTGATTCCAGCACAATTTCTATGCAGCCGACCATCAAGGCGAGCCTCGCTGCGCATGGCCGCGATTTGCGGATCGATTTCGCGCGCGGTATCGCCAACTGGTTCATGTTGATCGACCACATCCCGCACGACGTGGTCGGCCTTTTCACGATGCGAAATTTCGGCTTCAGCGGCGCCGTCGATCTGTTTGTCTTTGTCTCCGGCTATGCGGTGGCGATCCTCTACGGCAAGATGACGCTGGAGCGCGGCTTCATCGTCGCCGCGAGCCGAATCATCAAGAGAGCCTGGCAGCTCTACGCGGCTCACATCGTCCTGTTCGTGATCTACATCAATGCGATCGGCTGGGCCGCGGAGCGCTATGCCGCGCCCGACATCATCGAAGAATATCGCGTGATCGGCATTCTCAACGATCCGGTGCGGGTGCTGACGCATGGCCTGCTCTTGCAATCGCGGCCGCTCAATCTGGACGTGCTGCAGATGGCGATCGTGCTGCTGCTGTTTTTTCCAGTCGCGCTCGCAGGCCTCTTGCGCTGGCCGAATCTGACCATGCTCGGATCAATTGTGCTTTATTTTGTCTCCCGCCAATTCGGCTGGGGCCTGCCGGCCTTCCCGGCAGGCAGCCCCTATCTCAATCCATTCTGCTGGCAGCTCCTGTTCGTGCTCGGCGCCTGGTTTGCGCTTTCCGGCGGCAAATTCGTGCGCACGCTGCAGGAACTTTGGCCGCTGCGGGTCCTGGCGCTGGCCTATCTGGTGTTTTCACTTTTGATCATGGTCGCCGCGGAAAGTCCTGCTATCGGTAGCATGCTTCCCGACATCCTCAGCAAGGCGTTCATCCCGATCGACCGCGAGAATTTGGGACTTGCCCGCGTCCTTCACATCCTCAGCATCGCCCTGCTGTTCACCTGGCTCGTGCCGGCAGATTGGAAGGGGTTTCACAGCCGGCTCATGCAGCCCATCATCAAATGCGGCGAAGAATGGCTGGCCTGCTTCTGCGCCGGCGTGTTCCTCTCGCTGGCCGGATACATCGTGCTGATCACCAGTCCGAACTCCTACCTGCTGCAGGTGCTGGTCAGCGCTACCGCGCTCGTGCTGATGACGGCGGTCGCCTATTACGTATCGTGGTCGCGGCAGCAGGATCGCGGCGCGCGCCTTGGCCCCGCGCGCGCCAAGGACGATCACGCGATCGCCGACAGATAGCGCTGCACCGAGCTATCAAAGGCGGCCTTCGCGCCATTTGCGATGTTGCGGCCCCACCAGGCGCCGTAGATGCGATCGAAGGCAAGCGGCGCGATCTTTGCGGCAATCGACCTCACCGCCTCGCCGTTGAGCGGAATGTAGTTCGGATAGCTGTACATGAAGCTGAGGAAGCGGCGGTCCATCGCGACCTGTGCGATGTCGCCGGTCAGCAACGCGCCGCGGCCAGCGGCGCCGGCGCGCCAGTGCAGCACCGTGCCGCCAGCGAAATGCCCGCCGGCGCGCAGGAGCAGGATGTCATCGGAAAGCCTGCAGGTCTCACCTGACCACGACACGATGCCCTGGTACGGCCGGGTGACCCATTGGCGGTCGTCCGCATGCAGATAGACCGGCGCATTGCCGAAGGCTTCGCTCCAATCGGCCAGCGCGCCATAATAGTGCGGATGCGAGATCGCGATCGCCTTCAGCCCGCCGAGCGAACGGACATGCTGCACGGCGGCGGGCGTCGCGAGCGGAATGCAGTCCCACATGACGCAGCCGTCACGCTCGGGAATCAACAGCGCACGCTGGCCGATGGCGAAGCTCGGCTCCAGGCCAATGCCGACAAGGCCAAGATCATCGCGCCAGACCGGCTGGTGCGATTGCGCAAGTTCCTCGCGGGTGAGCCATTTTTGCCCGCCCCAATGCACGAACTGCCGCTCGTCCTCGCAAATCCGACAGGACGCCGGCGGCTTGTCGCTTTCGGGAAACTGCGCGCCGCACTGAAAGCAGGTAAACTGAGGCATTGGATGTGCTCTGGGATTATGAGAGTTGGGCGATCGGCGTACCGGCGGAGAGCGGTGTTTTCATCTTCGGGTCTGCTACTCTCCTGATCGGACACAAGGGGGCAAGCATGACTGTCGGCATCCTCTGCACGGCCCTGCTCGGACTTCTCCTGTTCGGGCTCGGGCTCTACATCTCGATCCTACGCCAGCGCGCGCACCGCCTCATCGGCCACGACAGCGATCCGACGGATACGCTGCATCGCGCGGTGCGCGCACATGGCAACACGGCCGAATATGCACCGTTCCTTGGCCTCCTGTTCCTATGGTTCGCAGCGCATCCGGCGCCGGGATGGGTTTCCGTGCTCATCGTGATCGCAACCATCGCGCGCTTTCTGCTGGCTGCAGGTTTATTGTGGGGCTCGTCGCTCGACAAGTCGAATGCGGCCAGGTTTCTCGGCGCGCTGTTGACTTATACCTGCGGACTGGCACTGGTGATCCGGCTGGCCGTGGCATGAGGTTACGATCCATCGTCCCTGCGGAAAGTCGTGACTTGCGCGAAATGAACGCTGCCGTCATGGCGGAGGGATCGCAATCGCGCGAGGCGATCGGCGAGTGAATGATACTGAGACTGTTGGCCGACGATTTGACCGGTGCGGTCAACTCCGCCGCCGAGCTCACGGCACCGCATTCGATATCGCCGGCAAGGGCATCGCCAACGAACGCAGCCTGATCGAGGCGATCGACTACGCGGAGCGGCTGGCGAGCAACGCGTGAGCAATTCGCCCCGGTCCGTAGATGGGATCCGCTTGTGAAATTACCCCCTCACCCTCGCTTTTGCGTTTCGCTCCGCCAGCGGCTCGACCTGCACCGTGGCGCTTTCCGTTGCCCGGTCGCGCTCGATCGTCAGCCGCACCTGCTGGCCAACCGGCGTGAGCCCGATCAGGTTACGCATTTGCGTGGCGCTGCGGATGGTGACGTCGTTGGCCCTTAAAATGATGTCGCCCTTGCGTAAGCCTGCGCGATCCGCCGGCGACCCAGGACTGACCTCGGTGATCCGCGCACCCTGCAGGTGACCGGAGACGGGCTCGTCGAGATCGGCCAAGCCGACGCCGATCCGGCCGCGTTCGACATGGCCTGATGCAACGAGCTGCTCCATGACCTTGCGTGCCATGTTGATCGGCACCGCAAAGCCGATCCCGACATTGCCGCCGGCCGGCGAGATGATCGCGGTGTTGATGCCGACGAGCTCGCCTTTGAGGTCGATGAGGCCGCCGCCGGAATTGCCCGGATTGATCGCCGCATCGGTCTGGATGAAATCCTCATAGCCCTGTTTGACCAGCCCAGTACGCCCCAGCGCGCTCACCAGGCCCGAGGTGACGGTCTGACCGAGTCCGAAAGGATTGCCGACCGCGATGACGAAATCGCCGACCTGCAGCGCGTCGCTGTCACCGAGCTTGAGCGCCTTCAGCCCATTCGGATCCCTGATCTGCAGGAGCGCGACGTCGGTCGGCGGGTCGCGCCCGATCAGCTTGGCTGCGAACTTCCGTCCGTCCTTGGTCGTGATCTGAACCACGGAGGCGTGCGCCACGACATGGTTCGCGGTCAGCACATAGCCCCGCTGTGCGTCGACGATCACGCCCGATCCGGTGGCGCTGAATTCCTTTTCAAGCTGTCGGGGGACGTCGAAGAATTCGCGAAACAGCGGATCCTGATAGAGCGGATTGTCCTCCCGAATCCGACCCTGCACCGAGATGTTGACGACCGCCGGCGTCACCTCCTTGACCAGCGGCGCCAACGTCGGCACGCGGCCGGTGCCGAGGTCCGGAATCTGGGCGGCGGCCGCACCCGCCATGAGCAACCACAATAGCGCGGGCCACACGGCCGCAGGCCTAAATAATTGCAAAACCTTCATTTTCCTTCCCACGAAGCTTTTGAGCCTTTTCGCGCGCGAATAGCTGGGGCGCAGAAACGGCGCCTTCAAGGCACATCTGGCAGTCCGGACCCGGGAGTGCCAAAAAATTTTCGCGAGTCTCTTGAACGGTTCCTCTTCTTTCCTAGGTCGGTTTTCGCCCGGGCCCGCTTTGCGGACCAGCCAGGCCCCATGACGTCGCGGTGCATGCATTTCCGTCCGCTGCATCACCGTGTGCTGTTGCGCATGACGGAGCGCCCCCGGGTCCGGATCATGCTCGAAGGCCGAGTTAAAGGAGCTGACAGAACATAAGGAGGTTTCGCATCATGGCTGCCAAGGACGTGAAATTCTCAACCGACGCCCGCGATCGCATGCTGCGCGGCATCGATATATTGGCGAACGCGGTCAAGGTCACGCTCGGTCCCAAGGGACGCAATGTGGTGATCGAAAAGAGTTTTGGTGCGCCGCGCATCACCAAGGACGGCGTCACCGTCGCCAAGGAGATCGAGCTCGAGGACAAGTTCGAGAACATGGGCGCGCAGATGGTGCGCGAGGTGGCCTCCAAGACATCCGACCGCGCGGGCGACGGCACCACGACCGCGACCGTGCTGGCGGAAGCCATCGTCAAGGAGGGCACCAAAGCGGTCGCCGCCGGCATGAACCCGATGGACTTAAAGCGCGGCATCGATCTCGCGGTGGACGCCATCGTCGAGGACCTGAAGTCGCATGCCAAGAAGGTCACGGCGAACGAGGAGATCGCCCAGGTCGCCACCATCTCGGCCAACGGGGATGCCGAGATCGGCAAATTCCTCGCCGATGCCATGAAGAAGGTCGGCAATGAGGGCGTGATCACGGTCGAGGAGGCCAAGAGCCTCAACACCGAGCTGGAAATCGTCGAGGGCATGCAATTCGACCGCGGCTACGTCTCGCCCTATTTCGTCACCAATGCCGAAAAGATGCGGGTCGATCTCGAGGACGCCTATGTGCTGATCCACGAGAAGAAGCTGTCGGCGTTGCAATCGATGCTGCCACTGCTCGAAGCGGTCGCGCAATCGGCCAAGCCGCTGCTCATCGTGGCCGAGGACGTCGAGGGCGAGGCGTTGGCGACGCTGGTCGTCAACAAGCTGCGCGGCGGCCTGAAGGTCGCGGCCGTCAAGGCGCCGGGGTTCGGCGACCGCCGCAAGGCTATGCTTGAGGACATCGCGATCCTGACCGGCGGCACCGCGATCGCCGAAGATCTCGGCATCAAGCTCGAGAATGTCACGCTAAACATGCTCGGCCGCGCCAAGAAGATCGTGATCGACAAGGAGAATACGACGATCGTCAATGGCGCCGGCGCCAAGAAGGACATCGAGGCGCGCGTCGCCCAGATCAAGGCGCAGATCGAGGAGACGACCTCCGACTACGATCGCGAGAAGCTGCAGGAGCGGCTCGCGAAACTCGCCGGCGGCGTCGCGGTGATCCGCGTCGGCGGCGCGACCGAGGTCGAGGTGAGGGAGCGCAAGGACCGCGTCGACGACGCGCTGCACGCGACCCGCGCGGCGGTCGAGGAAGGCATCCTGCCCGGCGGCGGCGTGGCACTGCTGCGCGCATTCAATGCGCTGAAGCGTGTCAAGAGCGCCAATGACGACCAGAAGGCGGGCGTCGACATCGTGCGGCGCGCCATCCAGATGCCGGCGCGGCAGATCGCCATCAACGCGGGCGAGGACGGCTCGCTGATCGTCGGCAAGCTGCTCGAACATCCGGACTTCAATTGGGGCTTCAATGCCGCGACCGGCGACTACCAGGACCTGGTAAAGGCCGGCGTGATCGATCCGGCCAAAGTTGTCCGCGCTGCGCTGCAGGATGCCGCCTCGGTCGCTTCGCTCCTGATCACCACCGAGGCGCTGGTGGCAGACAAGCCGAAGAAGGCCGAGGCGAACGCACCGGCTGCTCCGGGAATGGACTACTGATGCGGACGGCCCGGCCGCGCGGGCGGCCGGGCCGCTCGGCGCGATGGCGCAACGCGGGATCGAGGCGCGCTCAGCGCAACGCTGCGAGATAGTGCTTGGCCGTCCGTCCCAGGGCATTTGCCGCGGCGATCAGTTCACCGACGTCGTGTCCGCCGAATCCCAGGATGAACCCGTCAGGGTCCGCAGGCTTCACGCGCGTTTCCGACAGAAGCCAGCTCTCGACCCGCGCTTGCGTGCGGATCCGGGCCGCTGCATCGCTTGGCAAGCCTTTCGGCAGCAGCGCCAGCAGGTGCAATCCTTGCTGCGGGCTCACGATGTCGAGGGCGCCATCCGCCGCAGCCTCGAGTGCGGCGACCACGGCGTCGCGCCCTGCACGGTAGCGCCGGCGCATGCGGCGCGTGTGATCGGCAAGAAAGCCATCCGCCATCAGATCGGCCACCGCGCCCGCGGCAAGGGTCGGCGGAAAGCGATCGTGTCCCTCGCGCACCGCAACAACGGCCTCGACGGCGGCAGGCGGAAGCACGATGTACGCGAGGCGCAGAGCGGCGCCGAGGAGTTTTGAGAAGGTACCGAGATAGATCACACGATCGCCGCCGCCGATGCCGGCCAGCGCCGTCAGCGGCGGACCGCTGTAGCGAAATTCGCTGTCGTAATCGTCCTCCAGCAGCCACGCTTTTGACGCGCGCGCCCAATCGACCAGGGCCGTGCGGCGCGCCATCGTCATGGTGACCCCGGTCGGAAACTGGTGGGATGGCGTGACATAGGCCGCTTTCGCGCCTCCGGTCTTCCGCTGCCCGGCGCGCACGTCGAGCCCTTCGGCGTCCACGAGGACGGGCACCACCTTCAGGCCGGCCCTGGTCAAAGTCCTGCGCGCGGCCGGATAGCCCGGGTCTTCCATCCACACGGCATCGCCAGGGGCCAGCAGCGCCTCCGCGCACAGCCGCAGGCCCTGCTGGATGCCGTTGACGATGACCACGCAATCGGGGTCGCACGCAAAGCCACGGCTTGCGGCGAGATAGCGCGCGATCTGCACACGAAGGTGCTCGCTGCCGCGCGGATCCCCGTAGCCGAAATCGGCATCGCTGGCTTTGATGATGCGGCGGCGCGTGGCCGCCGCGAGCCGCCGCAGCAATTGCGGATCGGCGTAAGTCTTGCCCAATGCGAAGGGTCTGCTCGGCAGCCGCTTGACCTCTGCGGGCACGCCCGCCTGCGGCGGCTTTGCACGGCGCGGCGGGGCGGGAAGCGATGCGACGAACGTCCCTGATCCGGTGCGCGCCTCGGCCAGCCCGTCGCTTTGCAGATGTTCATAGGCAATGACGACGGCGTTGCGCTTGACCCGAAGCTGGCCCGCGAGCGCGCGCGTCGAGGGCAGCCGCAGGCCCGCACCGAGCCGCCCGTCGAGAATGGCACCGCGGAGGCCTGCATAGACCTGCAGCGCCCGGCTGCCCACAGCGCGCTCCAACTGCAGCGGCAGATCGAGCACGGCGCCCCGTCGTTTGGAAGTGGTCGGCATAATCAGCTCAAAATTGGACCTCGCGCCGACCACTTTAGCTGTGGCCTAGATGACGCTCAACTTCGGAAAAGTGCGAGAATGACCAGCAAGACCTGTGCGAGCTATCCCGTCGATGAGATCAACCGCGTAAGGCGGCGCCACGACCGCGGCTTCTATGATGTCGAAACCGTGCATGCGCTGCTCGATTCAGCCGCGCTGTGCCACGTCGCCTACGTGATCGACGGCCAGCCCTACTGCACGCCGACGCTGTATTGGCGGGAGGGATCACGGCTGTACTGGCACGGCAGCAGCGCGAGCCGGATGCTGCGCAATCTGTCGGAAGGCGAGCCGGCCTGCCTGACCGTGACCCATCTCGACAGCCTCGTGCTGGCCCGCTGCGGCTTCAACCACTCGGCCGATTATCGTTCCGTGATGGCGTTCGGCCGCGCCAGGCTGGTAAGCGATCCGGAAGAGAAGGAACGCGCGCTGGTGATGATGGTGGATCGCCTCTTCCCCGGCCGCACCGCGCAATTGCGCCAGAGCACGCAGCAGGAAATCAAGGCGACAGCCGTCGTCACCATGGAGATCGAACGCGCCTCGGCGAAGATCCGTGCCAAGGGCGTCGCGGATGACGATGAAGATTACGAGCTGCCGATCTACGCCGAACGCCTGCCGGTCTACACGGTGCTGGGCACGCCCGAAGCCTGCACGCGCCTGCTCCCCGGCGTGGCGCGCCCGACCCATCTCGCAAGCTATCGCGAAGGGCGAAAGCTGGAGGACGCCGTGCGTGAAGCATATGGCATCGCCTATACGGAAGCCGAGCCGCTGGACCCCAATCCGTCGTCCTGAGGTGCCGTAGCGCAGCGGAGGCGTCGAAGGATGAACGGCTCGGCTACGAGAGCCGCACCGTCGCCCTTCGGGACGGCCGCTTCCGCGGCCTTCTCAGGGGTGACGGTGACAGTTCATGGCCGGTTCCGCGAGCTGGTTCCTACCGCAGCGCGGTGCCGCCGAGATTCCAGCCGCGGCCGCCTTCACCGAAGATCTCGTGGCCGGCCGGTGTAACCGCCACCGTGTCCTCGAGCTTGATGAAACCGCGCCTGGGATGCTTCATCGTGGTTTCCACCGAAACCACCATGCCGGGCTCAAGCGGCCGCTTGGCGTCGGCCGCGTCGTAGCGGACCGGCCCAGTGGCGGTGAGGCGCGGCGCCTCATGGCTGACCAGCCCCATGCCGTGGGCGAGGAACTCGGTATTGTCGCGCTGGCTCGTCGTCTGCAGGGCTCGTTCGGCGGCGCTGTAAATCTCGCCACCCGCAACACCCGGCTTGATCGCAGCGAAGGCTGCGCGCTGCACCTGCTCGATTTCGGCCAGCAGATCCTTCAGCTCCGCGTCCGGCTCGCCGAGCACCGCCATGCGCGCGAGGTCGCCGATATAGCCGTGGTAATTGCCGCCGGAATCGAGCGACAGCACGTCGCCCTCTTCCCAGCGCTGCTCCGAGGGCGCGCGGTTGTGACTCGCGCCGCAGGCCAGCAGGCAATATTCGAAGGTCAGGCCGCGGCTCGTTTCCGCCACGCGCAGCGCATCGGAGAGCTGGCGCTTGGTGGCCCTACGCTCATGATGGGCGATCACATCGAGCATCGATTCGATGACGAGCTCGGACGCCATGCGCAGCTTCGCCAGCTCGGCGGGCCGCTTCACCGCGCGTAGCCGCTCCAGCACGTAAAGCGCGTCCTTGACCTGGCTGTTTGGAAACGCGTCCTGCAGCGCCTTGCCGGCATCCATCGGCATGAAGGCACACTCGACGCCGATCCTTTTCGCCGGCACGCCAGCGCCGCGGATCAATTGCGTCGCCAGCGCAATCGCGTCCGTGGTTCCGTGGGCCGTCGTGCGCAGCTCCGGCACCCAGGGACCGGCGACCTCGCGCTGATGCGTCTCCAGCCGATGCCCGACATAGGCCGCCTTGTCGGGCGCGCCCTTGGCGTAGATCACGATCGGCAGATAGCGGCTGACGCCCAGCGCATCCATGTAGTCGAAGAAGATCGCCCGCTCGACATCCAGAAGGTACTGCACATTGTGCTTGGAGGTGGCGAGCAGGACGTCGATGCCGGCCTCCTCCATCAGCTCATCGAGCTTTTTGGCATCGAACGGAATGGCCGGGGAAGCAGTGTGAGTCCGGGCGCTGTCCTGCATGATGCGTCTCCCTTCCTGGCTATGACCCCGCAGCGTGGAACGCGATTGCGATTAATTCGCCATCATGCGCGAGGTTTCCGGCCGGGCATGATCTTTTTGGAAAAGCGGTGAACGAGCGCATGATCGGAGTGCGGGCGCCCGGGGTTCCATCAGCGCAGCCTGTCAGACGGGGCCAACGTCGTGATGCGCCTCAAATTCACCGGCGATAGCGCAATGTCGCAAGCGCCTGCCGGCGCAGGCCCTAATAGCAGCCGGTTCTAAGAGCGCATCACGCCGGTTGTAGTCTTCGCATTATTCGTCAGTTGCTCGAGGTCCGATGTCGCATCCAGCCCGTTTGCGTCACGGTCGCTTCACCTTCTTCGCTGCGCTGTCTTTGCGAAGAAAGGCGGCGACAGCGACCAAGGCTCGATCCGTTCCTCTATGCGACCTTTCGACGATTGAGAGCGAAGCCGATGGCCAGGGCCGCAATCATGAGGATCTGCGCCGCGATCGTTTGCGTCGTTGGGAACAGACCAACCAACGAGATCCGCGGCACCGAGCCCAACGGGGCGATGCTGACGATGCCGGCCTCTTGCAGCGCCGCGATACCCTTGCCGGCCAGCACGACCGTCAGAACCGCCATGAGCCACGAACTATAGGTGAAGAACTTGCCGATCGGCAGCCGGCGGCTATAGCGCAGCATCGCCCAGGCAATGATCGCGAGCACGGCGCACGCGCTCAATGCTCCGGCAAGTATGGTGCCGCCGTTTCCCTGGGTCCATAGCGCCGCGTAGAAGAGGATCGTCTCGAACACCTCGCGGTAGACGACGATGAAGGCGAGTCCGAATAGAAGCCAGGCCGAACCGCTGGATAGCGCCTTCGCCATCTTTTCGCGAATGTAGCGTTGCCATTGGTCGGCTTGCGCCTTGCCGTGCATCCAGATGCCGACCGAGAGCAGGACGACCGCAGCGAAGACCGAGCCGAACCCCTCGGTCAGTTCGCGGCTCGCGCCGCTGATCCCGATCACCCAGGTCGCGACGACCCAGGTGATGAAGCCGGCAACGAGGGCACCCACCCAGCCCCCGTGGACGTAAGGCATGACCTCTGTGCGCTCGGCCTTGCGGAGGAAGGCGATCATCGCAACGACGATCAGCAGCGCTTCCAGCCCCTCGCGCAGCAGGATCGTCGCCGCCCCGAGAAAGGTCGAAAGGCTGCTTGCCGCATCGGGTGAAAGCGAGGCCTCCGCATCAGCAAAGAGACCGTCGAGGACCTGCACCCGTTTGGCGAGCGCATCGGCATTTTCTCCGCTCTGAATAGCGGCGCGGTAGTCGCCCATCGCCCCCTCGATCCGCTCCATGAGCGTACGATCGCGCGCGCTCAGCATCGGTTCGACCGGCTCGAATCCGTCGAGATAGGCGGACAAAGCCAGCTCGCCGGCATGCTTGCGGTCGCCTGCACGATAGGCCGCAAGGCTCTCACTCAGGCGGCTGCGCACCAGCGACAGCGATCCGACCTGCTGCTGCATGACCGCATCGGGATGGCAACGCAAATAAGCCATGAGCGCGTCGGCCTTGTCCTGTCCGATCTTGCTGGCGAGCGCTGCGGGGATCGTGCCGACGAGCGTCTTCAGATCGGGAACGAGCCGGTGAAGCGCTGAGTCCTGCTTCCACAACCGTTCGCCTTCCACCGCGGCGGGATCGGGAAAAGCGAACTGACCGGCGTAGAAGGCCAAAGCCCAACGATCATCGGTCGGAAGACTGTCGAAGCTCGGCATCGCCGTGCCATCGAGGCCCTGGGTGATCACCTGGTAAAGCGCGAACACGCTGCGTTGGCGGGCGCGTTCGGCATCCGTGAACGCGACGGGCGGCGTATCCAGCTTGTCGGCGTTCGGCCCATGACCGTCGCCGGCCTCGCCATGACAGGCGGCGCAGTTCTGAGCAAACAGCGTGGCGCCGCGTGCGACGTCCGGAACCTTGCTCGGCGCCAGCGGCACTGGGTAGGCCACAAGCAACGCGGCCGCCAGGCCACGCGCTATGCCCGCAACCTGCTCGGCATCAGCCTTGTCGGCGATGGCGCGCTGCAGGCGGACGGCTTGGCTCGCAAGCGCTTGCCGTTCCGGCTTGGGTGGAAGCGCAGCAAGCTTTGCGGCAACGGTCGCCGCGAACTCGTTCTGCTCGGCATATTCGGAAGGACTCGTGACCGCGCCGCGCGACACCGCGCCGGCGTAATCCACCGCGATGTAGTCCAGCAGTCGCCAGGTGGTTTCGACATCGCTGGTCTCGGCCCTCGCCGTGCCGAAGAATAAGGCAGCGAGCAGCATGGCGAGCACTGCGAGACGCGGCGGTACGGATAGCAGAGTCACGGGGATGCCAGATTGAAGGTTGTCCCGATGACGGTCGTACTGCCGGTTTCGGGTCGGTGCAATTTGAGGCGTTCTAATTCCGCACCGGGTCAACTTGTTTTGAGGCTTGTCCGCCGGCTTTCTCACGCGCGATTCGCGCAAGGCGCGAGCCGCGGCGGCGACGGCAGCCAGGGTCGCTTCGCGCCATCGCCTCGCCCTTCTCGAAATCTCCCTCCATCTGCGCCATGGCGTTGGTGACATGCGCGAGAGCGCCGAGACCGGAATTGTCGTTGCAGTCTTCTTGCGCGAGCACGCGGCTGGCTCGAATCGGCGATGACGTTGCAGGCCCGCGGAGCGCCTTCAACCAAGCTCGTGCGATGACTTCGCCTCAGAAACCAAAAATCCAGCAATCCGTTAGGATTGCTGGATTTCGGACGTCTTGGTTGCGGGGATAGGATTTGAACCTATGACCTTCAGGTTATGAGCCTGACGAGCTACCGGGCTGCTCCACCCCGCGATAAACCGTTGCGTGCCTTGAAAGGAAAAGCCGGGGACGAAAGCGGGCTAACGCGGCAGCCGCGCCGATCGATCCCTTGAGCTTCCTGAGAAGGCGACCCCGGGGCTGTGCCATCGGGGTGCGGGGGCTATGTATCAACCAGGAACCGCTTTGGAAAGGGTGTTGCGCGCTCTTTTTTCGATTTTATGACACGCAAAATCCGCCAAACGGGACCAAAATCGCGCCTCTTGCCAGAAGTTCCGCGAAAGACCAGCCTTCCGTCGATGAAGCCTGAGGAAAGCGCCATGGACCTGCCGGTGAAGAGCCAACGGCTTGCCGCCCTGGACGATGCCTTCCATGCCATGTTCGAAAAATCGCGCACCGAGACGCCGCCCTCGCTCGAGGTGCGTCTCGAGCGGCTCGCCCGCCTGCGCGCGGTGATTTCCGACAACGAGGCCCGGTTCGAACAGGCGATCTCGGCCGATTTTGGCCATCGCTCGGCGACCGAGACCCTGATCGCCGAAGTCCTGTTCCTGCTCTCCGAGATCAAGCATGCCGCAAAGCATCTGAAAAAATGGATGGCGCCGCAGCGGGTCGCCACCGCCATGCAATTCCTGCCGGCGAAGAACCGGCTGATCCCGCAAGCGCTCGGCGTGGTCGGCATCATCGCGCCCTGGAACTATCCGCTACAGTTGACGCTGGCGCCGGCGGTCGGCGCGATCGCGGCCGGAAACCGCGTGATGATCAAGCCGAGCGAGCTGACGCCTCGTTTTGCCGCGCTGCTCAAAGAGCTGATCGCAGCAAAGTTCGCGGCCGACGAGCTGATTGTGACCGGGGTGGAGGAGGAGATCGCAAGAGCGTTCGCGGCCCTGCCCTTCGACCACCTCGTGTTCACCGGCTCGACCCGGGTCGGCCGTCTGGTCGCGGAGGCGGCGGGGCGCAACCTGACGCCGGTGACGCTCGAACTCGGCGGCAAGTCGCCAGCGATCGTCCATCGCTCGGCCAGCCTCGACGAGGCCGCCGAACGCATCGCCTATGGCAAGCTGCTCAACGCCGGGCAGACCTGCATCGCGCCGGATTATGCGTTCGTGCCGGAAGAATCCGTGCAGGCCTTTGCCGAGAAGGTGCGCACCGATATGCGCCGCATGTTCGGCACCGAGCCCGCGAATAAGGACTACACCTCGATCATCTCCGACCGGCATTATGCGCGCCTTGAAGGCTTGGTGGCGGATGCAGCCGCCAGAGGCGCCAGGATTCTCCAACCCGCCAAACCCGACGATCCGAACTGGAAAGCGAGGCGCAAATTCCCGCCAACCCTCGTGGTCGGCGCCACGCCGGATATGGCGATCATGCAGGAGGAGATCTTTGGGCCTGCGCTGCCCGTGCTTGCCTATCGCGACGCCAAGGAGCCGATCGACTACATCAACAGGCATGACCGGCCGCTCGCGCTATACTGGTTCGGCAGGGACAGCGCCGCGCGCGACGAGGTGCTCGCACGCACGATCTCCGGCGGCGTCACCGTCAACGATTGCCTGTTCCATTTCACGCAAATCAACCAGCCGATGGGCGGCGTCGGGGCCTCCGGGAGCGGCGTCTATCACGGCGAATGGGGCTTTAGGACGTTCAGCAAGCTCAAGCCGGTGTTCTATCGCTCGGCGCTGAACCGGCTGGCCGATCTCTATCCGCCTTACGGCGCGAAGATCGCACGGCTGGAAAAGCTGATGCGGTTCATGTCGTAGACACACGGTGCCGTCGCCCCGGAATGACGGCGAAAAAATTACGTCAACAGAAAGCCGCCATCGACCGTCACCACGCTGCCGGTCATGTAACGCGAAGCTTTTGAGGCGAGCAAAAGGATTGCGCCGTCGAGATCGGATTCGGCGCCGACGCGGCGCTGCGGGATGCGCTTGATCAGCCGCTCGCCGGCGGGCGTCGACCAGAGATCGTGATTCATCTCGGTGTCGATATAGCCGGGCGCGAGCGCATTGACGCGGATGTTGTTGCCCGCAAGCTCGAGCGCGAGCGCCTTGGTGGCCTGGATCATGCCGGCCTTGGAGATTGCGTAAGGTGAGACGGCTTTCAGCACGGAGAAACCGAGCACGGAAGCGATATTGACGATATTGCCGCCCTGCTTGCGCGCGATCATCCGCCGTGCCGCTTCGGTCGCGGCAAAATAGGCGCCCTTGAGATTGGCGCCGATGACCGCATCCCAATCCGCCTCGCTCTGCTCGAGCGCGAGCTTTTCGGTCGCGATCCCGGCATTGTTGATCAGCACCGTGATCGGCCCAAGCGCGGCCTCCGCGGCATCGAGGGCGTTGGCGATCGATGCCGTGTCCGTCACGTCCATCTGCACGGCGACCGCACGGCCGCCCTTGCCCCTGATCTCCTCCTCGAGATTTTTCAGCTTGGACGTCTGCCGCGCCGCAATGATCACGGCCGCGCCATGAGCGGCCAGTACGCGTGCGAACTGCCGCCCGAGCCCTTGCGAGGCGCCGGTGATCAGAATGGTTTCCTGACTGACGTCGAACAGACCAGACATGACGAAATCTCCGGAAGACAGCCGCAAGCCGCCTTGATACAGAGCATTTGCTGCGCTTGCAAAGCGCCGGATGGCTTACCACGGCCGCCGGGCTTGGCTACATTGGCGGCTTCCAACTCACCTTAAGCCAACGGGAGCGAAAAAGTGGATCTCGGAATCAAGGGCCGCCGCGCCATCGTCTGCGCATCCTCGAAAGGATTGGGCCGCGCCTGCGCGATCGCGCTGGCCAATGAGGGCGTACATGTCACGCTGACCGCGCGCGGCGCGGAGGCGCTGGCAAAGACCGCGGAGGAGATTCGCAAGGTCAATCCGGGCGTCACCGTCACCGAAGTGGTGGGCGACATCACCACGCCCGCCGGGCGCGAAGCCGTGCTCAAAGCCTGTGCCGATCCGGACATCCTGATCAACAATGCCGGCGGCCCGCCGCCTGGCGATTTCCGCAACTGGACCCGCGACGACTGGATCAAGGCGCTGGATGCCAACATGCTGACCCCGATCGAGCTGATCAAGGCGACGGTGGATGGCATGATGGCGCGGAAATTTGGCCGCATCGTCAACATCACCTCCGCCGCGGTGAAAGCCCCGATCGACATTTTGGGACTCTCCAACGGCGCGCGCACAGGCCTGACGGGCTTCGTCGCAGGGCTCTCGCGCAAGACCGTGATCAACAACGTCACAATCAATGCGCTGTTGCCGGGGCCGTTCACCACCGACCGCCTGCGCGGCACCGCGAAGGCCGAAGCCGACAAACGCGGCATCACGCCAGACCAGCTTCTGGCCGAGCGTGCCAAGGCCAATCCCGCCGGGCGCTTCGGCGACCCCGAGGAATTCGGTCTGTTCTGTGCCTTCCTGTGCGGCGCCAAGGCCGGCTTCATCACCGGGCAAAACATCCTGCTCGACGGCGGCGCCTATCCTGGGACGCTGTAGACGTTTGCTCCACCTCTCTCTCCGGGAGAGGTGGACTGAACCTGCGGAAACAGCGCTGCGAAATCCGTTTACTGCTTCGTACTCTCGTCCTCGTCGCGCTCGCTCGGGCTGGAGGAATCCGGCGTCGTGTGCTCGTCGTCCCATTCGACGCCGAACTCGTCGAGACCGTCGGCGAGAAAATCGCCCAGCATCGGCTCGCCCAGCAGATAGCGCACCGTCTCGCTGCGCGGGTTGCGGTATTCGCCGCGCGCGTCCACCGCGCGGGCGCGCAAGTCCTCCCATTCGTCGATCGTGCCGTCGCCGCGACCGAGCCACATCAGCGCGACCAGATCGATCTGTTCGTCCTCGTTGAGTGCCCGGATGAAGCTGGAGAGTTCGCGCACGACCGGGTCCCGGCCATCGTCGCCGAGCACGTCGACCATATCGTCATCGGCGGCGTTCGATCCCGAATCTGGATCCGAAGCCTCCTCCTTGACATCGAATTCCCGCGCCTTCTCGATCACAAAAGCGACCTTTTCCGGCGAAATCGTCAGCTCAGGCATTGCGCCTTCCTCCTAACGTGAACCCGATAACGCAGCATGGCCCAACATGATCCATTGCGCCAGACGGCGGAAAACCGCATCTTTCGGCCCAACATCACAAGCTTGGGAAGCGGGCGATGCAGTGGAAAGTAGGCAAGGTCAGGATCAGCAAGATCGTGGAATTGGAGACCGTCGGCTCGACGCGCTTCATCCTGCCGCAGGCGACGAAGGATGAAATCCAGAAGCTGCCTTGGTTGATCCCGCATTTCGCCACCGAGGACGGCCGGCTCAAAATGTCCATCCACTCGCTGGTGGTGGAGACGCCCAAGCATCGCATCGTGGTCGATACCGGGCTCGGCAACGACAAGGAAGGCCGCAACATCCCGACCTGGAATAACCGCAAGGGGCCGTTTCTGGAAGCCATGGCGGCCGCCGGCTTTCCGCCCGACAGCATCGATACCGTGCTGTGCACGCATCTGCATGTCGATCACGTCGGCTGGAATACGCGACTCGTCGAGGGCAAGTGGGTGCCGACCTTTGCCAATGCGCGCTATCTGTTCGGCAGGACCGAATATGAGCATTGGCGCAACCACAGCGAGACGCCAGACAAGCGCGCGGTCTTTGAGGACTCGGTGCAGCCGATCGTGGAGGCCGGCAAAGCCACGCTGCTCGCAAGCGATGCCGAGATCACCGACGAGATCAGCCTGATCCAGACCGCGGGCCACAGCCCGGGCCATCTGAGCATCTTGATCACATCCGATGGCGAAGAGGCGCTCTTGGCCGGCGACGTCGCCCACCACCCCTGCCAGATGGCGCATCTGGACTGGTCGTCGACGGCCGACTCCAACCCCGCCCAGTCTGCCGCAACGCGGCGGCAACTGTTCGCCCGGTTTGCGGATACGCCGACGCTGGTGATCGGCGGACATTTCGACGCCGGCCATATCCGACGCGAGCGCGATGCCTTCAAGTTCATCGCGCTGGGGTAGTGAGAATTGTAGGGTGGGCAAAGCGAAGCGTGCCCACCAACGGGTTTCCTGGGAGCATGGTGGGCATGGCGCGATGCGCCGTTGCCCACCCTACAAAGCCTTCAAAGCCTTCATGGTGTGAGGAGCTGCAATGCAAGTGCCCGGGAACGGTTGAATTTCCCGCCGCCCTGTTCCATGAAGCTATTTAACCAAGCGGTCCATCCTAGGGAGTGAGTTCAATGAAGCTTGTTCGTTACGGCGCGAAGGGTGCGGAAAAGCCGGGTCTGATCGACAAATCCGGGCAGTTGCGCGACCTTTCCGCACATATCCGGGATCTCGATGGGGAGGCCTATACGCCGGCCTCGCTGAAAAAACTGGCGGCAATCGACCCCGCCTCACTCCCGACGGTGGGCGGAAATCCGCGCCTGGGCCCGCCGGTGACCGGCATTTCCAAATTCGTGGCCATCGGCCTCAACTACAGCGATCATGCCAAGGAGACCGGCAACCCGATCCCGGCCGAGCCGATCTTTTTCTTGAAGGCCAATACCTCGCTGTCGGGGCCCAACGATCCGGTCGAAAAGCCGCGCGGCTCGACCAAGCTCGACTGGGAGGTCGAGATCGCCGCGATCATCGGCACCCGCGCCAAATACGTCTCCGAAGCGGACGCGATGAACCACGTCGCCGGCTATTGCGTCTGCAACGACGTCTCCGAACGCAATTTCCAGATCGACCGTCCGGGGCAATGGACGAGGGGCAAGTCGCACGACACCTTCGGCCCGCTCGGCCCCTGGGTTGCCACCAAGGACGAGATCGAGAACGTGCAGAACCTGTCGATGTGGCTCGACGTCAACGGCCAGCGCAAGCAGACCGGCTCGACCAAGACCATGATCTTCTCGATCGCGAAGTGCGTCTCCTACCTCTCGCAATTCCTCACGCTGCTGCCCGGCGACATCATCACGACAGGCACGCCGCCCGGCGTCGGCACCGGCATGAAGCCGCCGCAGTTCCTCAATGTCGGCGACGTCGTCACCCTCGGTATCGAAGGTCTGGGCGAACAGCGCCAGCAGATCATCGCGGCGACGGATTGATGGTGGGGAGCCACGATCGGCACTGTCATTCCGGGATTGTGCGTTAGCACCAGACCCGGAATGACGGTCCTAAGCGGCTGGCTTGCAAGGACGAGCAGCCGCCTTTCCCAAGAGGACATTTGCATGAAGCTCACCTTTTCCCCCGCCTCGCCTTTCGCCCGCAAGGTACGTATTGCCGCGATCGAGCTCGGCCTGATCGACAAGATCGAACTGACGCCCGTGACCATCGCGCCCGGTCAGCCCAACGAGGAATATTCGAAGATCCATCCCTTAAAGAAGCTGCCGGTGCTGATCCTCGACAATGGCGATACCGTCGTCGATTCTTACGTGATCGTCGAATATCTCGACGAGCTCGCCGGCGGCAACAAGCTGGTTCCGACCGCGGGCCCGCTGAAATGGAAGATCAAGACCGATCATTCGCTGTTGCAGGGCATGCTCGATTCCATGCTGCTGTGCCGCTACGAAAACATCACGCGGCCGGAAGCCTTGCGCTGGAAGGCGTGGTCCGACGATCACTGGAATCGCGCCTGGCTGGGCATGGCGCGGTTCGAGACGCGGGTGGAAGCGATGCAGGCACGCCCGCTCGATATCGCGCAGATCGCACTCGTGTGCGTGCTCGGCTATGCCGATTTCCGTTTCCCCGATTGCGGCTGGCGCAAGGCCTATCCCAAGCTCGATGCGTTTCATGAGAGAATGCTGCAGCGGCCCTCGGTAAAGGTGTCGCTGCCGCCGGCAGCATAGAGCAGAGCATGGCGGCATTGGCGGCCGTCGCGTTGCGCTCGTGCCCAAATCGAAGGTTAAGGACGCTATGAGTCTCAGCTTTAACGTCGGCGATCTCAGCATCCATCGCGTCATCGAGCAGGAGACGACCTTCCTGCCCGCGCTGGAGATGTTTCCGGATCTCACACCGGAATTGCTGGCGGAAAACCGGGCCTGGCTGCGGCAAGCCAGGGCGCTGGACGATGCGGACGCGCTGATCCTGTGCTTCCAGTCCTACGTCGTCAAAACGCCGCATCACACCATCCTGATCGACACCTGCATCGGCAACGACAAGCAACGACCGACACGACCGAACTGGCACATGAAGACCGATGATACCTACATGAAGGCATTAAACGCCGCGGGCGTTTCGGTCGACGAGATCGATTTCGTGATGTGCACGCATCTGCATCCCGATCACGCCGGCTGGAACACGCGGCTGGAGAACGGGCGATGGGTACCGACTTTTGCGAACGCTCGTTATGTGTTTGCAAAGACCGAATTCGACCACTGGACCGCCCAGAACGCCAAGGCGGCAGTCCCGACCTTCATCGATAGCGTGCTGCCGGTGGTCGAGGCCAACAGGGCCGAGATGGTGAGCAACGATTTTACGATCGGCGATCACGCACACATCCTCCCCACGCCTGGGCATACGCCGGGCCATGTCGCCTTTGCATTCGGCAAGGGCAAGGATGAGGCGGTGTTCAGCGGCGATCTCATGCATTCGCCGCTGCAGACACGCTATCCAGCGCTGTCACCGAAATTCGACGTCGATCCGGCGCAGGCTGCGCTGACACGCCGCAATTTCCTGGAGCGCTATTGCGACACCGATACGCTCTGCTGCCCCGCGCATTTCCCCTCCCCCTCGGTCGGAAAGATCCGGCGCAGGGGCAATGCGTTCACGTGCGAGGCGGTGGGCTGAGTCGTCTTACATCTCCCCGCTTTGCGGGGAGAGGGATAAGAGCCGTCAGTCAAACAGGCTCGGCGTGTGATTGACGAGCGCGCCTTCGATCGCCAGCATCTTCAATTTGGTGGCAACGCCGCCATTGGCGGAGAAACCGCCGGGCTTGTTGCCGGCCGCGAGCACGCGATGGCAGGGCACGACGATCGGGCACGGGTTGCGGCCGAGCGCCTGGCCGACGTCGCGCGACAGCTCCACGCCACCGAGCCGCTTGGCAATGTCGCCATAGGTCATGGTCTTGCCCGGCGGAATTTGCCGTGCAATCTCGTAGACGCTGCGATTGAAGGCAGGCACGTCCTCGAGATCGAGCGCGATGTCGGCAAGATCATTCGGCTTGCCCGAGAGCAGTTCGACGATCTCGTCGATCGCGTGCTTGACCTCTTCGGTCGGCTCGGCTTCGGTGATCTCGCCGTGACGCTGGCGAATGCGGGTCTTGGTCTTCTCGACATCACCCATCGGCAGTTGCACGCCATTGATGCCGCGCGGGCCCCATTCAATGCCGCAAACGCCGATCGCGGTGTCGAACAAAGCAAAATGCTGACTTGGCATGGTCGGCTCCAACAATCTCTGTTCACCCCATATGCTACCCTTGAGTGCGAAATCTAGGCTTGGAGAATGTTGCGATCCACCCGGATTCCGATGAAACCTTAAGGCCATCAACTATCATCCCGCGTCCTGCCACCTCCCGCCAGGGAGGTCACACACGATCACCTCACGAGCGCCGCATGCAAAGTCTTCGCGTCAACGGATATGACATGGCCTATCTCGATATCGGGCGTGGCCGGCCCCTGGTCTGCGTGCACGGCTCGCTCTGCGACTTCCGCGTCTGGTCGCCGGTGCTGGGCCCGCTGACGGCGCGAGGTCGCGTGATTGCGCTGAGCCTGCGGCATTTCTTTCCCGAGAACTGGGATGGTTCGGGCAACACTTATTCCCTCGCGCAGCACATCGACGACATGATCGCCTTCATCGAGCAGCTTGATGCAGGCCCGGTCGACCTGATGGGACATTCCCGGGGCGGACATATCTGCTTTCGCGTCGCGCAGCGACGACCGGACTTGCTGCGCAAGCTGATTCTGGCCGAGCCGGGCGGCGAGATCGATGCCAGCCTCGATTCCGACTATACGCTTGGCCCGTGGGCGATGGCGGAGCCGATCTCGGCAGCCGCCGAGCGAATCGCCGAAGGCGATATCGATGGCGGCCTGGAGATTTTCTTGAGCGCGTTGCACGTGCCTTGGAAACGGCTGCCCGCAGCCGCGAAGCAGCTCTTGCGCGACAACGCCACCACTCTGATCGGAGATGCGCGCGACGCGCGCCTTCCATTCGCGAAATCCGATGCCGAATCGATACGGACGCCGACGCTATTCATCGGCGGTGGCGCTACCAGGGGCTTGCTGGCAAAGGTGCTGCATACGCTGGCGGCGCATGTGGCGGGATCGCGCACGGAGATGATTGCAGGCGCAACCCACTCGATGTTCGAGCAGGCACCGCAGGCCTACAGCAAAATCGTTCTCGATTTTCTGGCTGAGTAACGGCGCGCAAGCGGGGTCGCAACGGGCGCCCCGTTCCCGGCGCGCCCTAGATCATGATCCGATTGGACGGGAATCGGATCATGATCTCATCCCTTTGTTTGAGCATGATCTTCGCGCAAACGCCTCGCACCTGTCGCGAGGGACCGGTTCCAGATCATGCTCCAGGCTTGACGGCCGCTTGAGGCCGGATTAGCTTTCCGAATACGGAATTCCGTATTCCAAAAGGCGGCGCGCGCATGATCCCCCTCGACCCGCTCCCCAATCTGGCCGACCAGGTCTATGAGCGGATTCTCGCAGCGATCATCGACCGGACGCTGCCGCCGGGGCAGCGGGTGCGGCAGAACGAGCTTGCGGAAAAGCTCGGCGTCTCACGCCAGCCGGTTTCGCATGCATTACATTTGTTGCACCGGCAGGGCCTCGTCGCCGAAAGCGGCCGCCGCGGCTTCGAGGTCACCCAGCTCGATCCGCCGCGCATCCGTCAGCTTTACGAGGTCCGCGGCGCCATCGATGCGCTCGCGGCAAAACTCGCGGCACGACGCAGCAAGGCTGACGCGACCGGGCGCGACCGGCTTGAATCGGCGCTGCGTGCGGGACGCAGCGCTGATGAGAAAACGCCGCTGGCACGTTTGATTGCGTTCGATGTGGACTTCCATCGTGCGATCTATCGCCTCGCCGGCAATCCGGTAATTGAGGAAATGATCGCGCCGCAATGGCCGCATATGCGCCGCTCGATGGCGACCGTGCTGTCCGAGCTCGATTATCGTGACAGCGCCTGGACTGAACACGCCGAGATCGCGGCGCACATCCTTTCCGGCAATGCCAGGGCGGCCGAGGCAGCCGCCTTGGCACACGCTGTTAACGCAGGCCAGAAAACGGAAGAGAGGCTGAAGGCGACACTTGAGGCGGCGTGAGGAGCCGTCATTCCGGGGCGTGCGTTAGCGCTGACCCGGAAGCTCGGGGTTTCGGGGTCGGGCGGAGTTATCGTCGGACCGGCCACAGGCTGGGCCCGGTGGCCCTGCCCCGGAATGACAACGATCAAAGCAATGACAACAACAAACAAGGAGGAAGTCCCATGAAGCTATCGGCAGAGCAGTTGCAATTCTTCAACCGCGAGGGCTGGCTGTTCCTGCCCGAACTGTTCAGTCCCGAGGAGACCGAGTTTTTGGCGCACGAGGCGGAGCGCATTTACGACGCCAACCGCCCGGAAGTCTGGCGCGAAAAGAGCGGCGCGCCGCGCACCGCCTTTGCCGCGCACCTCTATAACGAAGCGTTCGGCGTGTTGGCCGCGCACCCGCGCATGATCGAACCTGTGGAGCAGATCTTCGGCGAGAAGGTCTACATGCACCAGTTCAAGATCAACGCCAAATCCGCCTTCACCGGCGACGTCTGGCAGTGGCATCAGGACTACGGCACCTGGAAGCGCGACGACGGCATGCCGGAGCCGCGCGCGATGAACATCGCGATCTTTCTCGACGAGGTGATGCCGATCAACGGCCCGTTGATGCTGGTGCCGAAGAGCCAGCATGCCGGCGACCTCGAGGCTGCGCACGATCTTCAGACCACGTCCTATCCGTTATGGACGCTGGACGAGGAAACGGTGACGCGGCTGGTGAAACAGGGCGGCATCGTGGCGCCGACCGGCAAGCCTGGCGGCATGCTGATGTTCCACGGTAACCTGGTGCACGGCTCCGCCGGCAACATCACGCCCTACCCGCGCAAGATCGTCTATCTGACGCTGAACGCGGTTTCCAATTACATCCGCACGCCGACGCGGCCGGACTATATCGCGCACCGCGATTTCACGCCGATCACAACGGTCGACGACGACGCGCTGCTGCGGCTGGCACGCGCGCAGCGGCAGGCGGCGGAGTAGAGACGTTCCCCCGTCATTCCGGGGCGGTGCGAAAGCACCGAACTATGGTGCGCAATTGCGCACCTGAGAATCTCGAGATTCCCCGATGCGCAATTGCACATCCGAGGTTCGACGCTGACGCGTCGCCCCGGAATGACCGTCAACAATGGAATTCCTATGAACCTGTTCCCTCTCCTCAATGCCCGCCGCGCCAAGGGCCAACCGGTGCGTGTGGCGCTGATCGGCGCCGGCAAATTCGGCTCGATGTTTCTGTCGCAGGTGCCGCATGTGCCGGGCCTGGAGGTGTCCGTGATCGCTGATCTCGACCCGCAGCGGGCGCGTGAGGCCTGCCGCACCGTCGGCTGGGATGGCGCGCGCATTGCGGCCACGACCTTCACGGCCGACAGCGCAAAGGCCATGGCGGACGACATCGAAGTGGTGGTCGAAGCAACCGGCAATCCCGCCGCCGGCATTCGCCATGCCCGCGCGGCGATCGCGCACGGAAAGCATATCGTCATGGTCAATGTCGAAGCCGACGTGCTCGCCGGTCCGCTGCTGGCGGACGAAGCGCGCAAAGCCGGCGTCGTTTATTCGCTCGCCTATGGCGATCAGCCGGCGCTCACGGCGGAAATGGTGGATTGGGCGCGCGCCACCGGCTTTCGGGTGGTCTGTGCCGGCAAGGGCACCAAATATCTGCCGACCTATCACGGCGTGACGCCTGATGATGTCTGGCAGCATTACGGCTTGACCCGGAGCGAGGCGCAGTCGGCCGGCATGAATCCGCAGATGTTCAACTCCTTTCTCGACGGCACCAAATCGGCAATCGAGATGGCGGCGATCGCGAACGCCACCGGGCTCGACGTGCCGAGCAACGGTCTCTTGTTTCCGCCCTGCGGGGTCGACGACCTGCCGCATGTGTTGCGGCCGCGCGCGCAAGGCGGCGTACTGGAGAAAGCGGGAATGGTCGAGGTGGTGTCCTCGCTCGAGCGCGACGGCCGTCCGGTGTTTCGCGATCTGCGCTGGGGCGTCTATGTCGTGCTGGAAGCACCGAACGACTATGCCGCGGACTGCTTCAAGCAGTATGGGCTCAAGACCGACGAGAGCGGCCGTTATGCCGCGATGTACAAGCCCTATCATCTGATCGGGCTGGAATTGAACATCTCGGTCTTATCGGCCGCGCTGCGCAAGGAGGCCACCGGCCAACCGATCGGCTTTCGCGGCGATGTCGCCGCAGTCGCCAAGCGCAGCTTGCGCAAGGGCGAGATGCTGGACGGCGAAGGCGGGTACACCGTGTGGGGCAAATTGCTGCCGGCGAAAGCGAGCCTGGAGGCGGGCGCGCTGCCGATCGGACTGGCACACAATGTCACGTTGAAGAACGATATCAGCCATGGTGCGGTGGTGCGTTGGAGTGATGTCGCGTTCGATGCGGAGAGCGATACCGTCAAGACGCGCAAAGCCATGGAAGCGGCCTTTAGAGCGTGATCCGGACCGAAAAGGCGCGTCAGCGCGGACTGGGCAGCGGTCTTGGAAAGAAGAGCGCGCGCCGAGACAAAAACTCAGGACGCGATAAGCGGCGCCACTCAGCATCTCGCAATTGCGTTAGGCGAGATGCGCTTGATTTGCGCAGATTGAAGGACCATCCTGACCGCGGTCCCACGGACCTCGGACAAATGCAAACCAAAGCCGTCGACGGCGAACCATAAAACGACAATCAAGATCGTTGTCCCTCGCCGATGCGTCGGCTCACCAGGAGGGAAACGCATGAAACGTCGTGAATTCCTGAAGGCCGGCGGCGCCACGCTTGCCGCAAGCGGCTTGGCCGCTCCGGCAGTCGCGCAATCGATGCCGGAGGTGCGCTGGCGTTACGCCGCGAGCTGGCCGAAATCGCTCGACACGCTTTATGGCGGCTGCGAATATTTTTGTAAGCGCGTCGCGGAGATCACCGACAATCGCTTTCAGATCCAGCCGTTTGCCGCGGGCGAAATCGTGCCGGGCCTTCAGGTGCTCGATGCCGTCTCCAACAGCACGGTCGAGATCGGCAATACCGCGCTCTACTACTACTGGGGCAAGAACGCGGCGTTCACCTTCGGCACCGCGCTGCCGTTCGGGCTGAACACGCGCCAGCACATTTCCTGGCTGCTCTGGGGCGGCGGACAGGATCTGCTCAACGATCTCTTGAAAGAGCATAATTGCATCGGCATTCCGACCGGCTCGACCGGCGCGCAGATGGGCGGCTGGTTCCGGAAGGAGATCAGGTCAATGGAGGATCTGAAAGGCTTGAAATTCCGCGTCGGCGGATTTGCCGGCAACATCATCGCGAAGGTCGGCGGCGTGCCGCAACAGATCGCGGGCGGCGACATCTATCCCGCGCTGGAAAAGGGCACCATCGACGCCGCGGAATGGGTCGGCCCCTATGACGACGAGAAGCTCGGCTTCGTGAAGGTCGCGAAGTATTACTACTATCCGGGCTGGTGGGAAGGCACCGGCCAGGGCCATAACGTAATCAATCTCGACAAGTGGAATGCGCTGCCCAAGCATTACCGGGCGGCGCTGCAGTCGGCCTCCGCCGACACCTTCACCTGGGTCACGGGCAAATACGATTACGTCAATCCGCCGGCACTGAAGCGGCTCCTGGTGGCCGGCGCAATTCTAAAGGCTTTCCCGCAGGAAGTGCTCGAGGCGTGCTACGCCGCGGCGAACGGGATCTATGCGGATCTGTCCAAGAGCAACCCGCACTTCAACAAGATGTATGCGAGCCTCACCGCCTACCGTGGCGAATCGCTCGCCTGGATGCAGGTGGCGGAGCTCTCGTTCGACAGCTTCATGATGCGGATGCGGACGAGGACGTGATCTTGCGGAGCTGCCAAGAAAAACGAGCCCCGGAGTGTTCTTCGGGGCTCGTTGCGTTGCTTGGTCGTTCCGGCTCTCGCCAAGCCGGCCTTGAGAATCAATTCTGGTCGTCGCCCATCAGCTCGGCGAGCTTGTCATAGTACTTGGTGACGAGATCGATATTGCCCTTGTTCTCGATCGGCGGCTCGGGCGACTTCAGCGCCGTGTTGAGATCGGCGAGCGCCTGCTTCTTGTCGGCGGCGGACATCTTCTTGTCGCCCTCCACCTGGGCGATCTGCTGCTTGATGATGGCTTCACTGCCGACATATTTCTTGGTCGCGGGATCGAAGCCGCCAAGCACCAGGCTGATATTGTCCATCACCGTGTTGTATTCGTCGTAGCTCGCAAAGCCGTTCTTCTTGGCGACAGCGTCGAGCTGCGCCATCACCTTCTGGTCCGGCTTGGCATTCTCGGGCAGCTTCGCGGTGACGGCATCCATGTCCTTTTGCGAGGCGAGCACGCCCTGGATCTGTTTTTCGGTCAGCGGAATCTGCTTGATCTGCGGCGCCTGCGCCGCCTGTTGCGCCGGCGGCGCCTCCTTGCTCTGCGCCAGCGCGCCATCGGCGGCAAAGGCGGCAGCGAAACACGCTAAGCTCAACGCAGCAAGAGCGGGACGAACGAACGCGCGCATGAAAGTCTCCTGAGGGGTGTCCTTGGGCCGGTTGGATTGTACAGGCGAAACTGCGTACGAATTTTGAAATGAACGCGCCGTGAACTTGGCATTCAGGGTGAGCCGCGATGATGGCCAAATAGCGCGCGGGTCGGCCCTCACCACGCACAAAAAAGCGCCGCCTCCGATTGGAGGCGGCGCTTCGAACAACGTGACACGTAAAGAGGAATTTCTTGTCCTTGGCAGGCCTGGCAGCGACCTACTCTCCCAGGGCTTAAGCCATAGTACCATTGGCGCTGAGGAGTTTAACGGCCGAGTTCGGGATGGGATCGGGTTCATGCTCCTCGCTAGAACCACCAGGCCGGCGAAGGACAAGGAAAACG